>NZ_BMHP01000002.1 GCF_014641075.1 Paenibacillus nasutitermitis | reverse complement strand
CTCCCCTTACAGTGACAGGTTTTATTATTTCACCTGTCTACCGTATGGGGAGCATATCATATGTTCCGGCTGCCTTTTCCCCATTCACGGGATTCCAAATTGTATCCCATGCTTAATTATAACGATTGAGAGCTTGCCAAAGAACGGAAGACGACCAGCGTGGCGAGGCCTAGGGGATGTCGGGGATGTCTTTTTTTGCCCGGTAATGGGAAGGCGAACTACCGGTTTGTTGAATGAAATACTTGGTGAAATGAGCGGGCGACGAGAACATCAGGCTGTCGGCAATTTCCTCTACCGTCTGGTCCGTTTCCGTCAGCCATTGCTTGGCTTTCTGGGTCCGCAGCTGCATCAAATATTGCTTCGGCGTCATGCCGTACACTTCCTTGAAGCAATTCGTAATGTGTGCCCGGTGCAGATTCAGCTTCTTCGCGATTTCCCCGATTTGCAGGTTATACCTATCAGTATTGTTTAGCTCGAAGGCGACTTGATGCGCGATCTTCTTGTGTGAGGGCGGAATGACGTCTTTCGTCTCTTGCGAGCGGGCGTGATAGAACTCCGCAAGCGTATAGAGGAATTCCACGAAGCTGGAATGCATTTTCAGCGCCTTCAGCGTGCTTGTGACCGAAGTGTTGACTGGCGTATTCGGGAGGTGATGCAGCTGTTCGAAATCTTCCCCGTAATGGCTCAGGAACTGCTGCAGCCATTCTGAGACGTACGCCCGCAGTCCTTCGTCAATAATCGGATGTGGGATTGACTGGAAGATCGAGTAGATCGATGGCATCTCGATATCGAAATGGAAACCGAAATAAACGCTGTCCTCCAGCATCATTAATTGATGGTAGGCGCCCGCTTTCATGAAGACCGATTCTCCGGCCGTAATGATGTGGGAGATACCATCTATTTTTATTTCAACCTTCCCCTTCAGGCAGTGCTTGAATTCGAAAATCGTATGGCGATGATTAGGGAACGACCAATTCCGTTCGGCGCTCGAATAGTAAATCGAGATCAAATGGATGGCGTTGTATACGCGGGATAGTTGAAAGAAATACTGCATGCAGGATGCTCCTTCCAGGTGCCGATCGAGCTTGCTTGTCTTGTATGTGATTCGTTTTTTTGACTCCAAAAGTATAAGAAGCGTTTACATTATGAAATGTTCTTCGCTCTTGGGGGATGTTACTCTTATATTGTCGATTCCAACTCGGACGGTAGACGGGCCATACAGGCCGTCCGCGAATAATTCGTGAGAAACTATCCCACCATTATAGACTCATGCGTGTGATAAATTCAAGTTTCCGGGGAATCGAAAAAAGATAGTCTAATGGGAGGTCTAAGCATGAAGAACAGACAGAAAAAAAGGAGCATTGCCGCATTAAGTGCGATCGTTGCTTTGTCCTCGGTTCTGGCCGCTTGCGGCAGCAACACTTCGAACGATGGCAACGGGGGTTCCGACTCCGGAAAACCAGTCACCTTGAAGGTCATGTCCTCGACAATCGTCGAGAAGCCTGCGGGCGAGATTGAGCAGGAGCTGGCGGACGAATTCATGAAAGCCAATCCGGACATCAAGATCGAATTTATGGGACTTTCCCAGAACGATGCCTTCGCGAAAATCACGACGCTCGCCACAGGGAACCAACTGCCTGATATCTTCCTGAACACGAGCGATTTCTATGCTACGGCCAACGGTATGGGCATTACCGCGGATCTGACGCCGCTGCTCGGGGAAGACTTCGTGAAAGGGTTCTATCCAAGTGTGCTGAAGGAATCGACGATCGACGGCAAGCTGCAATACATGCCTTGGTTTACGACGCCTATCGCGTTAATATATCGAACCGATTGGTTCGAGGCTGAAGGCCTGAAGCCGCCTGTAACCTGGGACGATTTCGTGAAATCCGCACAAAAGCTGACAAAAGACACTGACGGTGACGGCAAGGCCGATCAATGGGGCTTTGGTCTCGTCGGCACGAACAACAGCTCGGGTACGTATCGGTTCTTGCCGATTCTTCACAGCTTCGGCGCAAGCGAGCTCAAGCAGGATGCAGACGGCAAATGGGTTACGGATTTAGACAGTCCTGAAGCGATTGAAGCATTTCAATTCTTCGGCGACCTTGCAAACAAATACAAGGTTACGCCGCCGGGTGCGATGCAAAACGCCTATGCCGAGAACGTCACGCTCATGGCGAACGACAAAATCGGCATGGTCATCTCCGGTTCCCATTCGATCGCGGGGTTGATCGAGAAGAACCCGAAACTTGAAGGAAAGCTGGCAGCCGTACCTGTACCGAAGAAAACCGAGCATTCCTCGAACCTGAGCGCCTTCGGCTTCTCGATCTCGGAGAAAAGCAGCAACAAAGAAGCCGCAGCGAAGTACTTGAAGTTCCTCGTGGAGAAAGAAAATGCGATTAAGTTCTTCGAAGGCACCGGGCGTATGCCGACCCGCATGGAAGCGGGAGACGACGCAAGAGTGCAGTCACCGGTCTACAAAGGCTTCTTGGACGCTCAGCAATACGCAGTCCCGCAGCCAGTCGTTTCTTTCTTCTCCCAGGTGCAATCCGCGGTAGGCACAGCGTATCAAGCCATGCTCGCTGGCAGTACAAAAGCGGAAACGGCGGCTACGAAAGCGGCGGAATCCGTGAGAAGCGAGATCGAGCGGAATCAATAGTGTGAAAGAGGGGATTCCCCGTGAAAAACAATTTTTCAAGGAAGCAGTGGGCAGGATATGGTTTTATCCTGCCTTCCGCTATTATGATGCTGGTGTTGGTCGCTTATCCGATCTTATACGGATTTTACGTGAGCATGTTCGATACGAATCTGATGAACCGTTGGGATTTCGTCGGATTGAAATACTATTGGGAAGCCTTAACGAAGCCGGATTTCCTGGAGAAAATCTGGATTACGGTCAAGTTTACGGTACTCGTTCTCATCGGTAATTTCGTCATTGGCATTCTGCTCGCCTTGTTGCTCAACATGAAGCTGAAAGGGAGAACCTTCTTCAGGCTCATCCTGATCTTGCCTTGGTTATTCCCGGAAGTTGTCGTCGCGTTGTTATGGAAATGGATGTTCGATCCGATTTACGGCCTGGTCAATCACGTCCTGATGACCTTGCATCTGATCAACGAGCCGATCGCGTGGCTGAGCAGCACGACATACGCAATGCTGGGCGTCGTGTTCGTCGCCGTGTGGAAAGGGTATCCGCTCGTTCTGATCTTCGTTCTGGCCGGTCTTCAAGCGATTGACGAGGATATGTACGAAGCTGCGGACATCGACGGAGCAGGCAAGCTGAAGTCGTTCTGGTACATTACGCTTCCAAGCCTCAAGGTCGTGCTCGCTTCCACGTTAATCTTGGAAACCATCTGGTGGTTCAAGCATTTTACGATCATTCATCTGCTTACAGAAGGCGGTCCGGTCAATTCGACCAGCGTCGTGAGCATCGATATTTTCAAGCTGGCATTCACCGACTTCCGCTTCGGACAAGCCGCGGCATTGTCGATCATCGTATTCTTGATTTGTTTGTTGATAAGCTTTGCGTACAGGAGGTTGTTATCCGATGGCAGGAACTAGAACTCGCAGCCTTACAGGCAATATCGTCGCGTACGCGTTGCTCATCGTCGCGTCTTTGATGGTGCTGGTGCCTGTCTTCTGGATGATATCCACTGCACTGAAAACGCCGGAGGACACGTTCGCGACGCCTCCCCAATGGATTCCCGCCCATCCGACACTTGAGGCGTTCCGCAATATCTGGAACGATTATCCGTTCGGGCACTATTTTGCGAACAGCCTGATTGTCGTGTTCGCGTCCACGTTTATTTCGATTATATTTTCGACGCTCGCCGGTTACGGCACATCCCGGTTCCAGTTCAAGGGGAAGGGCTTTTATTTGACCTTCCTGCTCGTAACGCAGATGTTCCCGGCGATCATGCTGCTCATTCCATTTTACAATATCATGACGCAAGTCGGTCTCGTCAACACGCTGTTTGGTCTGGTTATTACGTACATTACGTTCACGATT
This sequence comes from Paenibacillus nasutitermitis, assembly GCF_014641075.1. Taxonomy (GTDB): domain Bacteria; phylum Bacillota; class Bacilli; order Paenibacillales; family Paenibacillaceae; genus Paenibacillus_Z; species Paenibacillus_Z nasutitermitis. Next base: position 1,952,465 of record NZ_BMHP01000002.1, on the reverse strand, counting down.
CCAGTCTGTTCGTGGATGATGCTCGGGTATTTCGATTCCATTTCGAAGGAAATTGACCAGGCGGCGTCTATCGACGGATGCGGACCTTTCCGTACGTTCTGGAACATCATCCTGCCGCTCATCCTACCGGGTATCGTCGCAACGGCAATCTATTCGTTCGTAATGGGCTGGAATGAGTATATGTTCGCTATGATCCTGATGTCGGACGAGAACCTGAAGACGGTTCCGGTCGGAGTCGGTCAACTGGTCACGCAGAACAAAATTGAATGGAATGACATGATGGCAGCATCGCTCGTCGCGACTGTTCCCGTCTCGATTATATTCATCTTCCTGCAAAAATACATGATTAAAAGTTTGACGGCCGGCTCGATCAAGTGACGGCTCGGAAGTGGAGGATTAACGATGAAGTCTATAGCTAGAGTTGGGGTTATCGGTCTGGGCCGATGGGGCGAATCCCATGTGCAGGCATTCAGCAAGGTCAAGGGGGCCGAGGTCGTCGCAGTGTGCGACGTTCGGCCGGAACGGCTCGCCCGGGTTGCGGAAGCTTACGGCATCGTTGGCCGTTACTCGAATGTCGATGACATGCTGGCAGCGGAGAAGCTGGATTTGGTGAGCGTCGTCACGCACGAAACCGATCATTTCCTGCCGGTGTCGCAAGCCTTGTCCGCAGGCGTCCACGTGTTTGCGGAGCATCCGTTTGCGACGAATCCGGCCGCGGCGGTGGAGCTGTGGAAACGGGCAATCGAGCGCGAGTTGAACCTATTCGTTCCGCGTCTGCTGCGCGCCCATGCCGGATACCGTTCCGTCTATGAAGCTATTAAACAAGGCAAGCTGGGCAAGCTTGAGAGAATAGAGCTGAGCCGGTCCCGCAGCGTGTCGATTCGCAAGCATTACGACAGGCTGCCGACGTATTACGAGAACCTGCTGTTCGAGATGGATATCGCCTTCTGGCTGGCCGGAGCGGTGAAGTTCGACCGGATGCAGACATTTGGTTCCAAAGCGCTCGAGAACGGAATCCGGAATATCGAGCGGCTTGAGTTTGAATTCGACAATGGTGTGCAAGGAACGATGTCCAACGTCTGGAAGACGGAGGGCGAAGGGCCGTTAACGAACGGGTCACTATCCGTGATCGGAGACGCAGGGCGGATCGATATCGATACGAGCGACCTGACGTATTTGCTCGGCGATCCGTGGAAGTGCGGATCCGTAGCGTTACCGGGCGGCGCTGATCTGCTTGAATTTGGCTTGGAAGCTCTCGTGGGCGAGCTGCAATCGGCGTGTGACCGGGTTCGCGCCGGAATGCGGCCGGATTATAACGCAGTGAAGGAAGCGAATATTCTTGTCGACGTCGCAGATACGACGCTGCGCTCGATCGATTTCAAATATGCGGTTCATTATTAAGGGGAGATTAGGCTATGAACAAACCGAATAAAAAAGTCGCGGCCATTATTACAGAATATTGGTCTACTAACCATGCCGATGTCATCATTACGAAATTCCTGGACGGCTACACATTAAACGGCAGAACCTATAAACCGACGGTAGATATCGTGTCGATGTTCATCGATCAATTCCCTGCCAACGACATGGGGAAGGACATGGCGGACAAGCACGGCGTCTCCTTGTATCCCTCCATTCGTGAGGCATTGCTGCATGGCGGCGATACGTTTGAGCTGGACGGCATCATCGTGATCGGGGAGCTTGGCGAATATCCGGAGAACGAAATCGGGCAGGTCCTTTATCCCCGGCGCGCGTTTTTCGAAGAATGCTTGAACGTTATGCTGGAGTTCGACCGGATCGTTCCGGTTTTTACGGACAAGGGGTTCGCAATCGTTCAGGAAGACATCGAATGGATGTATGAGCAGATCAAGAAGCATGACGTTCCGTTCATGTCCAGCTCCGTACTGCCTTTCTGCCCACAGCTTCCAAGGCCGGCGGCGGCAAGTATTCCTTACGGCGCTCCAATGCACAAGATGCTCGGCTTCGCCTACGACGACGTGGAGCGCTATTGCTATCATACGATGGAAATGATGCAAAGTGTTGCAGAGAACCGGGCAGGAGGAGAAACCGGAATCCGCGCAGTGCGGACGTTCACGGAGCAAGCGGCGATCGACCGAATCCTGTCCGACGACTGGCATGCGATTTACCGAAAGCTGGGCGGTTTCGTTAACCTGCGGGACCTCGATATGTTTCCGTACCAGTTGAAGAAGCCGGTGTTCGTAGAGCTCGAATACGCAGACGGGCTGCAGGCGGGGATGATTTTTGCAGAGCCGGAGGGACGCATGTTCGTCTCGGCTTATCAGGTGGCGGAAGGCGAGGAGCCGGTCTGCGTCGAGTTCCGGCTCCAGAACCAGAAGCCGCACAGCCATTTCAGCTATCTGGTGCTTGCGATCGAGAGATTCATCCATACCCGCAACGCGCCATACCCGGTGGAGCGTTCGCTGCTGACGACGGGGGCGCTTGACGCCCTGATGCATTCGTTATACGAAGGCAAGGAAATCCAGACGCCGCATCTGAGCGTCAGCTATTAAGGGGGCGAGCGTCATGACTTTCATGGCGAGTATGGAAACAACGCACGGCGGGTATCATTTTCAGCATTACACGAGGGAACGACTGAACGAGTTCGCCCGCGAAGGCGGTTACGTCATCGTTCCCCTGGCGGCGACCGAGCAGCATGGTCCGCATCTGCCGGTGAACACGGATACGATGATCTGCGACTATGTGACGCGCAAGTCGATCGAGCGGGTCGCGGGGAGGATGCCAGTGCTGATGGCGCCTATACTGAGCATCGGCTGTTCGGAGCATCATCTGAGCTACGGCGGCACGATTTCGTATTCTGCGGAGACGTATCATCGGGTACTGGCAGATGTCGCGACGAGCTTGGTGAAGGATGGATTCGAGCGGATCATATTCTTGAACGGCCATGGCGGCAACCATCAGATCATGACGCAAGTTGCGCAGGATACGGCGGTCGGGCATGACGTTTGGACGGTGGCCGCCTCTTATTGGAACATCGCCAATACGGCGCTGGGCGGTACGGACGCATCTGGCGTCGGGCTCGTTCCCGGTCACGCGGGGGGCTTCGAAACGTCGCTCGTCATGGCGATTTGCCCCGAGCTTGTGGACGCCGGGCGGATTCAATCAGGACATCCGGTGAACAGCTGGGCTAGAGCTGAAGGGTATTACATGGGCAGGCATGGCTTGATTACAGGCCGCGACGGGTACTCGGATTCCGCGGATCAAGCGAGCGCAGAGAAAGGGCAACGATATTTGGACACCATCGTGGGGAGCGTGTCCGATTGGCTGTTGGAGCTTGATAAGACGATTCGAAAGGCTGAAGGAGGAACAGAATAATGGCGATTGTGGAGAAAAGGTTAGAGGAGCTTGGCGTCGTATTGGAGAATGCACCGAAGCCGATTGCGGAGTACGTGCCGGCGAAGACGGTGGGCAGCCTTGTCTATACGTCGGGTTTCGATTGTCGCGTGAACGGCGTATTGCTGCATGAAGGCAAACTTGGAACGGACCTGACGATCGAGCAGGGGCAGGCAGCTGCTCGTCAGGTCATGATTAACGCGCTCGCTGTATTGAAGGATCATATCGGCGACTTGGACCGCGTCAAGCAGGTCGTGAAGCTGCTCGCCTTCGTTAATTCGGCGCCGGGTTTCGCCGAGCAACCATTTGTTATTAACGGCGCCTCCGAGCTGCTCGTTCAGGCATTCGGGGAGAAAGGGCGCCATGCCCGCGCAGCGATCGGTACCAACGAGCTTCCATTTAACACGCCAGTCGAGATCGAAATGATCGTGGAAATCGAGTGAGACCGTACGAAACAGACGTTGTCACGATCGGAGAGAGCATGGTGTTGTTCCAGCCTATGACGGAAGGGCCGATCGCTTACGCGCCTCTGTACGGCCAATCCGTGGCCGGTTCGGAAACCAATGTGGCGATCGGACTAACCCGGCTGGGCAAGCAAGCCCGTTGGATCGGCCGTTTGGGCGAAGACCCGTTCGGGGATCTCGTTCTGCGGACGCTCGCTGGGGAGGGTCTTGATGTCGGACTGGCCGTCCGGGACAGTTCTGCGCCGACGGGTCTGTTCTTCAAGGAATTCAAAGGCTATGGCGATCCGAACGTCTACTTCTATCGCGCGCGTTCCGCAGCCAGCCGGTTGACGGCTGCCGATGTGCGGGAGGAATGGTTTGCGGGGGCGAAGCACCTGCACGTGACCGGGATCACGCCCGCGCTCGGAGACGGGACGGCGGACGCGATCCGGATAGCGATGAACATGGCGCGGGAACAGGGACTGACCGTGTCGTTCGATCCAAATCTGCGGCGCAAGCTGTGGGATGAGAAGACAGCTCGGGATACGCTGCTGTCGCTAGTTCCGCTATGTGACTTGTTCCTGCCAGGTGCCGAAGAAGCGGAGTTCCTGCTCGGGGAGATGAGCCCGGATGCTTACGGCCACGACTTTCTGCAGATGGGACCGTCTGTCGTTGCGTTAAAGCTTGGCGAAGACGGATCGGTCGGTTTTACTGGGGACGCTATCCTTCGCGTGCCGGGTTACCGGGTCGAGCGCGTCGTGGATACGGTCGGAGCGGGAGATGCGTTCGCGGCGGGGCTATTGTCCGTCATGGTTGGCCCCACCGAGGACTGGCGGACGGAAAGACTGCCGGAGCTGCTGCTCCGCGGCTTGGAGAGAGCTAATGTATATGGGGCTCTCGCGACGCAGTTCAAGGGAGATTGGTCTGGGCTTCCTTCCCTTTCGGAGCTCGAAGCGCTGATGCAGGGCAAGCGGCAAACGACGAGGTGAAAACTGGTCGAACCGGTGGAGCCGATCGACTCGGTTGAAAGGAGGTTAACGAATGGAACTGATGGAAGAGCTGCGCCAAAGGAAGGTCATTGCGATCGTGAGAGGCGTTCCCGAAGCTCACGCCGATGACACGGCCGAGGCGCTGACGGACGGCGGTATCCGCCTGATCGAAGTGACCTTGAACACACCCGGCGCTTACGGCATCATCCGCCGCTGGCGGGACCGATTCGGGGACCGGGCCAGAATCGGAGCGGGCACGGTGCTGGATGAAGAGATGGCGGCGAAAGCGATCGACGCAGGCGCGGAATATTTAATCACGCCGAACATTGATGAGGCGACGATCTGCTGCGCGGTTGCAGCGAACGTGCCGATCGTGCCGGGGGCGATGACGCCGACGGAAATCGTTCGTGCCTGGAAGCTCGGGGCGAAAGCGGTGAAGGTGTTTCCGGCCGGAACGTTAGGCGCTTCTTATTTGAAGGAGCTGCAGGGACCGTTGTCGCATATTCCGATGGTGGCGACTGGCGGGGTGAATCCCGACAATATGGCGGATTATGCAGCAGCGGGCGCTTGCGCGTTCGGCGTGGGGGGCAGCCTTGTGAACCTGGCGTGGATACGCGCGGGAGAGTACGGGAAGCTACGGGAGCATGCCGTGCGGTATGTCGCCGCGGCGGAGTCGCTCGCTAGCCGTTCATGAGTCCCTTATTTCAATTTTATCGTACCTGCATGCTGAAGCTTCGGCTCGCATCGGGTATGATTTTTTTTTTTTACTCGGAGATCCATATGTGCATCACAAGAGACCGAATCTTGTCGACTAAGGAAGGGAAATTGAACACCTTCCAAGTCGTTCATTTGAAATGACGAAACTGCTGCGGTGATACCCTCATAGCCTTGCGAAAGGCTTGACTGAAATGGCTGGCCGAGGAGTAACAGAGGGCATGGCCGATTTCTTCCACGCTGAGGTCGGTGTTTTGCAGCAGTTTCTTGGCTTCGCGGATCCGGATGCGCTGCTGAAATACGGAAGGCGAAATGCCATAGACCAGCTTGAAGCACTCATGCAAATGCGTCCGATGGACATTTAATTGTTGGGCGATGGCCGTAATATTGATACGGGTATTCACATGATATTCCATCCAATAGGCGGCTTCCCGCGCCAGCTTCAATTGCGAGGGCTTGACGCCGCTTACCGGGAGCGGGCTATCTTGCACAACGATTAGCTCGGATGCCAAATTCGCGATAAAGTCCAGGATGCTGGAATGCATCTGCAGTTGCTTGACGGAGGCCGCCATGTCGTCAGCGATCGTCGCGGGCTTCGTATCTTCGCGAACCATTATCTGCTGCAGATGCTCTCCGAAACAGGTGATAAACCGCGATACCCATTCGGAAACGTGCCCGTAGGATTCGCTGCGCAACACGGGATCAGCGGTCAGTTGGAAGATCATGTTGATCGCATTGATTTCCACTTCGAAATGAAAATCGAAATAACTGCAATCCATCCGCGCTTCCGTTCGATGAAGCATCTCCGATTGGATGATAATCGCGTCGCCGGGGTACATCCGGTACATTCGTCCGTTGACCCATTGATCCATTTCGCCGGAAATACAAAACAAAAACTCGAAATAAGGATGCCGATGGTCTGGGTAGGACCATCCGGCTTTGTGCTTGGCATACTCCATGCCCGGAATCCGCAGGGCGCTGTACAAATCAGGCAATTGAAACATATGATCCATGGAATCATCCTCTGCTTCTGAATGAAATTCTACAAATATATCATTATTTTGTGCATTAAACGAATTATAGACTACATTTATATAGAAAATCCATACTAATTCGCATGGTTGATTCGAATGCCGAATGTTATGATTCTATTATTAAGAAACCATGTCAAGCAGGAGGAATAGATAATGAAATTAATGATGGGAAACCAAGAAATGGAGATGGGCAGTAAATACCTGATGGAGCTTCGCAGTTCGAACGATCTGATGGACGATACGGAGGCGCTCCGGGCCAGACTGCAAGAGGACGGATATTTACTTATTCGGGGCTTCCATGACCGCAGCAAGGTTTTGAATGCGCATCGAGAGTTTTGTCAAGGCCTCGCCAAGCAAGGCAAGCTTGATCCAGATGCCCAGGTAGAGGAAGGCGTCATCGGCCCTGAAAACAAAGGCGGCATGTGGGGAAAGGGCGCATCGGAACTGGAAGCGGAGTTTCCGAGTTTTCTTGAGATCGTCAATTCTCCGAAGGTATTCGGGCTATTCGATCGACTGCTCGGCGGGCCCTCGATGACGTTTGACTACAAATGGCCGCGCGCCGTTGGGCATGGAGGCAATACCGGAGCTCATTACGATATCGTTTATATGGGCAGGGGCACGAAGAACCTCTATACGATGTGGACACCAATGGCGGATATTCCGCTGGAGCAAGGTACGCTTGCGATGCTGCTTGGCTCCCAGCATTACGCGAAGGTCAGAGAAACGTACGGGCAAATGGACGTTGACAGGGATAATGTAGCGACGGGCTGGCTCTCCGATGATCCGATCGAATTGGTCGATACGTTCGGCGGGCAATGGGCGACCACCGCGTTTGAGGCAGGCGACTTGATTATTTTCGGAATGTTCATGATGCATGCTTCGTTTAATAATACGACCAACCGGTATCGAATCAGTTCGGATACGCGGTACCAATTGGCTTCGGAACCGGCGGATCCGCGATGGGTCGGCAAAAAACCGAAGGCGCATTATGCTTGGGGCAAGGAGCCGTTGAAATCGGTTGAGGATGCGCGCAAGGAATGGGGGATTTAAACGTCTCAAATGAGACAGCCAGATGGCATCAAAACCTGTGAAATACAAGGGTTTGATGCCTTTTGGTGTATATAGGAAACAAATCGCTACTCGGCAAGCTATCCCTTCAGGTTGCGCCGGATCAGACTAAACAGCAATCAATAAGAAATATCCTCAACTGCACAATGTTATAATAAGCTATATCCCGCCTCAACTAATTAAATATCAGAAAAAAACATCACGAATAGGCTTGCCAGTTTAATTTCAGAAATTAAGCTGAAGGGAGCTGTTATGAAAGATATCTTTGATTATTTGCATACAGTGGAAATTCTAAACCGTATCGACACGTTGAGCCCGGTTTCACAACCTCATTGGGGTAAAATGGATGTTGCCCAAATGCTCGCTCATTGCTCGGCGTTTCAAGACATTGCAATGGGAAATACTAGTCCACCAAGAGGCTGGTTAGGGGTATTGATAGGTAAGTTTGCAAAACCCGTTTTTTATAACGACAAGCCGTTAGCCCGCAACATGTCCACCATTCCGACTGTTTTAGTGACAGATAAAAAAGTATTTGAGGCCGAAAAAGAAAGACTGAAGCAAAAAATAATAGAATTCCAAAGTAATGGGCCTGAAAGTTGTACGACTCATCCGCATCCTTTTTTTGGGAAGCTCACCCCTGAGCAGTGGGGAAAAGGATTATATAAGCACTTGGACCATCATTTAAAACAGTTTGGTGTTTAGTCAGCAGCTCATTAACGAACTCGAATACTTGGTACACAAGAAGAAAGACCGCTGCAGCGGCACCTTGTTCGAGTTCGGGAGGCAAAATGAAAACAAAACTTCAGACCGATGAATCCGCGCTAATCACGAAGCTTAATGAAGAATACGGAATTCAAGCCGATAAGCTGCTCTTCATTCCGATGGGAGATTCGGCTTATTCGTATTTGCTGAATGGCACGGCTGCGCAGCGGTATTACCTGAAGGTATTTGATCATCATAATGACAGCCAACGAAAAGGGATTGCCCGTCTGGATGGTTATTTGCCGGCAACTTGGCATTTATATCATCAGGGGCTTTTTCGGAATCTTGCGTCTCCCATCCGAACCCGTGCAGGGGAATACAAAATTGTATTAAGCGATTGCACAGCCGTTTTATTTCCTTTTATTGAGGGAGAGTCACTGGCGGAGGCTTATCCTTTTTCAATTGAAATCTTGCAAACAATCGGGAAGCTGGCCGCGCTTCTTCATCAGTCAACCTCCCGCATCGCCGCCCAGTCGCTGGTCATTGAAACCTATTCGCTGGATTTCGTACCTGGCTTGGAGAAAGCTTTGTCCGCTCTTGAACAGATCCAGTCCGCGGACGATCCCAACCTTCAATCCCTAAGGGAACATGTTCTGCCCAGAAAGAAGCAAATCGCAGCGATGCTTGAGCTTGTTCAGAAGCTTGGGCGCGCGGCAGCAGCCGATCCCGGAGAAAAGGTTTTATGCCATGGGGATCTTTGGGGAGGGAACCTGATTCGCCATGAGACCGGGATCTGCGTGATTGATTGGGAATCGTTGATAATGGCGCCTCCTGAACTTGATTTTATGAGTTATATAGGTGATGGTTTTGAGGTGTTTTTTTCTGCTTATGAGAAGCAGATCGGTCATCCGGTGACTATAAATATCGACATGCTCCGGTTTTACGCCTATCGCCATCATCTTCGAAATCTGACGAATTGGCTGATGAATATTCTGTATAGAAACCTGGATAACACCCAGAGGGCAAACGATTTGGAAATGATTCTTCATCATTGCATCAATCGTTGGGATCATATTGAGCCCAATATGCAAGCGGTAGAGGCCGGATTGCCAAACAGAAAATAGGATGTTTCCTCAGTGCCCTTTTTTATTCATAATAGAGGTTGAATCATGTCGAGTCGTCTCTACTTTGAAGGGAGTGTCCGGTTCAAGTATGGCGGAAAAAACAAGAGTGATTGAAGTGGTTCCTTACGATCCGGTATGGAAGGAGCAGTTTCGGCAAATCAGGAGCATGATCGAAGGCTATATCGGCGATCTGATTCTGGGTATCGAGCATGTGGGGAGCACCTCGGTGGAAGGACTTCCGGCCAAGCCGATCATCGATCTCGATGCGGTGATGGAGGATTACAGCATGCTGCCGGCTATTGTGGAGCGTCTGGCCAAAGCAGGCTTCGAACATCAAGGCAATCTCGGGATAGAAGGGCGCGAGGCGTTTAATCCCACCGTTCCGGACGGCTTTATGAAATACCATCTTTATGTATGCCCCAAGGATGGCAAAGGTTATCTGGAGCATATCGCTTTTCGTGACTATCTCCGTTCCCATGAAGCCGCCCGCAGGGAATATGCTTCGATAAAAATGAAGCTCGCCAAGCAGCATCGCCATGACATTGACAGCTACTGCGATGGAAAGTCCGAATTTGTTGCCGCTATCCTAAAAGCAGACCTCGACCGGGGATGAGGTAATATCAAACAACGCGATGAGGCAGCCTGCAAGCTGCCTCATCGCGTTGTATTCAAGTGCTATATACCTTTTATCCAGCCTGTACGGGGACAGGCACGGAGAAAGTAAACACATAATCGCCCGACCCGATTTCCAGAGCTGCTCCGGAATCTATGTGGCTCATCGAATGAATGCCATCCGAGAGGGCAATATCCTTCCCGTTCTCCAGAATCCCTTCCTCCACCGCTTCAGGCAGCAGAATGGATGCGGTCGTATTAGGCGGGATGGTCACATGAAGCTCCATGGTGGAGTCTTCGCGGTGGCGCCACTCGGATGCGACAAGGCCATGCAGGGTCTGAAGGGTTGCTTTGGCCCAGGTAAGTCCCTCTCCCGGCTGCGGCTTAATCAGAATATGCTTATATCCCGGTGCCGCTTCATCCGTATCAATCCCCGCTACACAGCGGTACAGCCAATCGCCGATCGCGCCGTAAGCATAGTGGTTAAAGGAGTTCATATCCTTGCTCCAGAAGCTGCCGTCCTCCTTAATCCCGTCCCAATGCTCCCAGATCGTTGTTGCGCCTTTGGTCACCTGATACAGCCAGGATGGATAATCTGTCTGGAACAGCAGCTTATAGGCCGCGTCCTTGCTGCCGATCTGGCTGAGCACGAGGTTTAAATACGGTGTGCCGACAAAACCTGTGGTCAGGTGATGCTTGCTTTCATCCATAAGCTCCAGCAGCTTCTTCTCCGCTCTTTCCTTTGCCTTACCCTCCACAAGTCCGAACATCAGAGCCAGCACCTGGGCCGTCTGGGTCGGAACCGACAATCTCCCGGAAGGCGTAATAAATTCGTGCTTGAACGCCTTCAGAATTTCATCATGCAAGTTTGAGTAGAAGGCGATATCCTCTTTCTTCTCCAGTACGGCGGCTGTTTTTACGAATAAAGAGGTGGAATAGGCGAAGAAGGCAGTGGCAATGAGGTCCCGGTCGGTTGCTCCGATATAGGATCCCGGTTTGGAGTCAAGCCCGAGCCAATCTCCAAAATGAAAGCCGGTATTCCAGAGGAATTCCTGCTCGCCTTGCCGGTGCATGTAATCGACCCATGCTTTCATGCTCTCGTACTGCTGCTCCAGAATCCGCTTGTCTCCATAACATTGATAGATAACCCAGGGACAAATGACCGCCGCATCCCCCCAAGCCGCTGAGGAATGAGCCTCATCGCCCAGCACATTGGGAATGACAAAAGGCACGCCGCCGTTCTCCAGTTGATCCGAAGCCAAGTCCTTCAGCCATTTGCCGAAGAAAGGGGCCACATTCATCAAATGGGCCGATGTGCGGATAAACATCTGCGCATCCCCGGTCCATCCGAGCCGTTCATCGCGCTGCGGACAATCCGTCGGAACATCAAGGAAGTTTCCTTTCTGGCCCCATAAAATATTATGCTGGAGCTGGTTAATGAGCGGGTCCGAGCATTGGAAATCTCCCGTCACCTCCATATCCGAATGGAGAACCACACCGGTGAAATCCTCCAATCTGACCGGCTCGCTGAATCCTGTCAGCTTCACATAACGAAAGCCCTGGAATGTGAAATGCGGCTCATAGGTCTCGGAACCTTGTCCGTTCAAAATATAGTGGATCGCCTGCTTGGCATTCCGCAAATTTTCCGTATAAAAATTGCCCTCCTGATCCAGCACTTCGGCATGCTGCAGGCTGACTTCTTGCCCCTCAGCGCCGTTCATGGTGAACCGGACCCAGCCGACCATATTTTGGCCCATGTCGATGACGGTTTCTCCGGCAGGTGTCGTGAGGAGGGCAATCGGCTGCAATTCCCCGATTTTCCGGACGGGCTCGTTCTCCTGCGCGATGAGAATCGCTTTGGTGTGCTCCAGCACTTCCACCTGCTCCCACTGCGAGTCGTCATAGGCTGCAGTGCTCCAGCCTTGCTTTTCCAGACGCGCGTCGTACGTTTCCCCATGATAGATTTCCGACAGCAAGACCGGGCTTTTGGCCGCCCTCCATCCGTTATCGGATACGATTACATCCCCGGACCCGTCTTCATAGGTCACATGGAGCTCCAGCAGCAGCGCGGTGCGCTCGCCATAGATATTTTTCTTATCTTCCCAAGCCAAATTTCCTTTGAACCAACCATTACCCAGCGCAGCTCCGATTGCATTGCTGCCATTGGACAATAACGCGGTTACATCGTAGGTCTGGTACTGCAGCCGTTTATTATAGTTGGTCCACCCCGGTGTGAAATAATCCTCACCGACCCGGATACCGTTCAAGTTTAATTCATACAGTCCCAGAGCGGTGACATAAATTCGAGCGCTTCTGACAGGGGCATTCACGCTGAATATGCGGCGGAGCAGAGGGGACTGCCCGGATTCCACCGGGAAGGATTGCAGCGGCGCGCTTATCCACTGGGCCTGCCAGTTGCCTGGTTCCAGTAAACCTGTTTCCCAGAAAGCGATTTCAGACCAAGCCGATGCTAGTTCTTGTTTATCCCAGACCCGGATATGATAATAATAGCGCCGCGAAGCTTCGACATCCAATTCCGTTAAAGCAATATGGGTGGATTCGTTACTTTGGACTTTGCCGGAATCCCACAGCAAGCTGCTGAAATCCGGACTCGGGGAAACTTGAATTTGGAAGGCCGACTGCAGCCAGGACCGGATACCGCTCTGAATTTGCCAGCTGATTCTGGGGTGTGGATTATCAAGGCCGATGGGGTTCTCCAAATATTCGCAGCGAAGCTTTGTTACGATCGCCATAAGCTGATCTCACCTTTCAGGTATATTGTCCAACTCTTACTCTCATTATAAGGATTGAATGTGCTGTTTATATGCGGTATAAAGGACAATATATAGAGGTAAATACGACATCATGGAAGGGGTGATCCCTGCATGGAACAGGTCAGACAGATGTTTAAAGAAGAGGGGTTCTTTGGTGATCATTTGCTTCTTTATGTCAACCGGGCAGTTGAGGACTTTATTCTCCCGCTTCACTCCCATGAGTTCATTGAACTTGCTTATGTGGCGGAAGGCAAAGGATTTCATTATATCGAAGAAGAGGTTCAGCGTATCCATCGGGGGCAGCTGCATGTAATCCCCATCGGAACGTCCCATGTGTTTCGCCCTACCTCGATGGACGCTGCCAGGGATCCCTTAATAGTCTATAACTGCATTTTCCCCAAGTCGCTTATCGACCGCCTGATGCCGCTCCTGATTGATGAGCCTGTCGCCGCTTATATTGAGGGGCTGAAGGAAGAAACACGCTCTTATCATGCCGTCTTTGACGCCGACGCCGAGATCGAGAGGCTGTTCCTGTTGCTGTATAAAGAATATTCATTGCCCCGGAGCGGCTCCACAACCTATTTGAATACATTGCTGCTGCAGCTGATTGTGACGATTTACCGGCTGCACACGGACACCAGCCATGCTATTCCGAGCCAACCGGCACGTTTCCTTCAGCTATTAAGCTATTTGGAGCAGAATTATGCGGAGAAGCTGACTCTAGCTCATTTGAGCGGCCGCTTCCAGTGGAGTGAACGCCATCTGCAGCGGTTGTTCAAGCGGCATACCGGACAAGGCTTTAATTATTACTTGCAAAGCTTGCGGATCCAAAAAAGCTGCGAGCAGCTCAGAAGCACCCAGTTGAAAATAAGCAGAATAGCCGAATCGGTCGGTTACAAAGATCTGAGCTCGTTTATGGTCGTTTTCCGCAGGATTGTCGGTCAGACACCGGGCGCTTACCGGCAAACGTTCAATCAGTCATTCAAGCCGCAGCCCGATTGAATGCGGCGTATTTGTTTTAAAGCCTGAAGTATAAGGGCAGAACTATAGAGAGCAAGCAAACTTCCAGGGATTGCCTGCAGGATAAGGAATAAAGCGAATACGGCATAAGGGAGAACGAAATGGAAGGTAATTTTGTTATTGTATTGCTCGAGCTGATTCTTATAAATGTTGTGCTCAGCGGAGACAACGCGGTAGTAATCGCTTTGGCAAGCCGCAATTTGCCTGAGGAGCAGCAGAAAAAAGCGGTGTTTTGGGGCAGTATAGGGGCCATCGGATTGCGGGTGGTATTGACGTTTATCGCCGTTTGGCTGCTTCGCATTCCTTTTGTGCAAGCATTTGGCGGCATTCTGCTGCTGCTAATCGCGGTTAAGCTGATGAAGCAGGAAGAGGAAGAGGAGCAGATTGCCTCCAGCTCCAAATTATCGGGTGCAGTGAAAACCATCATCGTGGCCGATCTGGTGATGAGTCTGGACAATGTGTTGGCCATGGCCGGCGCGGCTGGTGGGAACTTCCTGCTCATTGTGATCGGATTGGCCATCAGCATCCCTCTTATTATTTGGGCCAGCCAGTTGCTGATGCATCTAATGAGGCGCTTTCCCGTTATTGTCACACTGGGTGCCGCTCTCCTTGGCTACACGGCGGGAGAAATGATTCTCAGCGATAAGGGTGCGAGTTCGTTTATCGAGTTAACGCTGCCATGGAGTGAGCATCTGCTCCCCGTTGTTCTGGCTGTTGCAGTTGTGGCTGCAGGTTATTTGCTTAACTGGACTCACAGCAAACGATCGGAAGCTAAAGCCGCCCGGTAAGCTTCACGGGACCCGTAAGGTTAAAAGAAGAAGAAACATCCCATGGACGGGTGTTTCTTCTTTTTTGCAATCCCTTCGCATAAGCTTGGATAGAAAAGGCGGACGAAGTGCGAAAAGGGGTGCTCAGCATGCCGAAATGGGGGAGACGGGGCTGGCACAGCACCAGCAAACGCCGGAGCGGCAAACCCCGCAACAGGCGGAAGCTGTGGTTGTTTATCTCGCTTATTCTATTTCTGTTTTTCTTTCAGACCTTTATCTTTGTGGAGCGCAATCTGCAAGGGCCATTGATGACAGTGGCAAAAGTCAGAGTTAAGCAGGTAGCTACCAAGGCCATTAATAAGGCGATCACCGATCAGGTTGCCAAACAGGGGGATATCGAGAAGCTGATTGAATGGAAAATGAATGACAACGGTAAAGTATCCGGTTTTATGCTTAATTATGCCGAGCATATGCGGATTACCTCCCAGACGGCGGACCGTGTTCAATCCATGCTGAACGATATCAAGGATATTCCTGAGAAAATCCCGCTTGGGCAGGCGTTGGGAAGCGCCATTATCGCTTCCTTCGGTCCCCGTATACCGGTAAAATTCGAACCGACCGGAGCGGTTAAGGTAGACCTTCAGACCAAGCAGCAGGATGCCGGAATCAATATGATCCTTGTAGAAGTTTATATGCGCATTGTCGCGGAGGTATCGATTATTATACCTTTCGATACGCAGCCGGAGCTGGTGGAGACCGAAATCCCGATTTCCTATCTGCTCGTTGTCGGCGATGTACCCATGTATTATTACGATAACAAGGGAAATCCCGTCGGCGATTCAGCAGCGGGAGCGCCAAGCATCTCATTGCCCATGCAGGACGGACAAAGCGGCGTTTCGACGACAAGTCCGCAAAAAGAGAACGAGGCGGATTCCAAGCTGCCTGATACCTCGACGAATCATACGGATCCGATCAATGGCAAATAGAATGGACGAATTTTGCAGGGTAATAGAGCAAGGAAAAAAGGCGTCTGTCCCTGAAGACATACGCCTTTTTTCATGACCAGTTCCATTTATAACGTTCTATCTGTAAATATTTGCATATAGCATTAGTTAAGATGCAAAACGGCTCAAACCGGAGGAGGCCCCATCCGCTTCTGCCTCTTGTGAGCGTTCCTATGCCTGATCACTGCTTGCGCTAGGCGGGGATGGTGGGCCGCCTATCTAACGCTTCCGCTTGAGCTGCCGCCTTTCGTTGTTTTCCCATTGGCGCAGAAGAGGATAGGGATCAAAGGACCACTCGAGCTGGCCGCTGTCGCGGTAGACCCCGTAATGCAGATGCGGCGGAAACTTGCCCTGCGTGCCAGGTTTGCCATAGCCTGAGCTTCCGACGTAGCCCACTGTCTGGCCTGGTTTGACGATGTCCCCTACACGCAGAGATTTTTCGTAACCCGACAGATGCGCGTAATAATGGTAGTTGTTATTCAAATCGCGGATGCCCAGCCTCCAGCCACCATAGGGATTCCAACCCTTGATTTCGACTATGCCGTAACAGGTGCTGCGAACATGGATGCCGTAGCCGGCGAATATATCGGTCCCTTCATGAATGCGGAAACCTCCCCAGCTTCTGCGTGTACCCCATGTCCCCCGGTATGCGTAGTTATTTCCGATGGGCAGAGGAAATGCGTGCTCGAACAAGTCGAGCCGTCCAAAATGGTCATACAATGCAGAGAATTGGCGGATTCGCTGCACAGCCCGGGTGTTGTGGTAATAATGCCAGGCGCCGATGGCGAAGTCATCTTCAGAGGGCCCGAAATGCCGGAAATGGTTGGCGACCGAATAGAGCAGATCGATGTCGTTTTCCCGGTTTGCCTTTCCGTCCCCATCGCCATCGCGGCCGATTCCGCTGAACCATTTAATCGAAGTGGGCAATTGATCCTGCTGGTCGGGATTAAGCACTCCGGCCCATCTCGGTTCCATAACGAAAACGCCGATATGCTTCCCGAGTGTTTTTCTTGTTTTTGGCCGGGCCTTTGTAATCGTTCTTTCATATTGGTCGATGGCTGCAAGCCGGTACCAGGGAATACCGGTCAAACTGCTGATATGCTGATACAGAATTTTCCTCTCCCGGAATTCAATATCGTTCTCGGAGAGCTCGGCCTTCTTGCCTTGCGCTCCGGCAGCATTGCCGTATGATTGCAGCACACCTATCATACCGGACAGGAGCAAGACGGAACAAAGTAAAAAACGTTTCATGTACCCCTCCTCCTTATGCGGAAATGGTCGAATGGACTGTAGTTATCATTTGCAAATCATTGGTTTTTATCCGAAACGTGCTATAATAAGACGCAGGAGAACGACAGAAAGCAGGTTGGTTTGAATGAAAACAAAAGCAAAGGATATTACGCCAAAGCCGGACTGGCTCCGGATTAAATTAACAACAGGCGGCAATTATGCCGAAATTAAAGATATGATGCGTTCCAAAACGCTGCATACGGTATGTGAAGAAGCACGTTGTCCGAATATTTACGAGTGCTGGGCGAATCGGACGGCGACTTTTATGATATTAGGCGATATATGCACGCGCGCATGCCGGTTTTGCGCTGTCAAGACAGGTTTGCCGACGGAGCTTGATCTTCAGGAGCCTGAACGTGTGGCAGATGCGGCGGAGCAAATGGGCTTGCGCCATTGTGTTGTAACCTCGGTCGCAAGGGATGATTTGGCCGACGGCGGCTCCTCTATTTTTGCCGAAACCGTCAAAGCGGTCCGCGGCCGGATGCCGCTTTGCAGTGTGGAGGTTCTGATTCCGGACTTTCTCGGGAATGAGGCTTCGCTGCAGACCGTAATGGATGTGAAGCCGGACATTCTTAACCATAATATTGAAACGGTTGAACGGCTCTCGGATCGTGTCCGCGCCAAAGCGAAATATTCGCGTTCGCTGGAATTATTGAAGCGGGCCAAGGTTATGCAGCCCGACATTCCGACCAAATCAAGCATCATGCTGGGTCTTGGTGAGGAATGGCACGAAATCCTCCAGACGATGGATGATCTTCGCGCGGTAGATGTGGATATACTGACATTGGGACAATATCTGCAGCCGACTCCGAATCATTTGGCAGTGGAACGCTACGTTCATCCGGACGAGTTTGCCAAGCTGAAAGAGGAAGGATTAAAGCGCGGATTCAGCCATGTGGAATCCGCTCCGCTTGTGCGCAGCTCCTATCATGCCCATGAGCAGGTAAAATCGGCCACGGAGGCCATTACAGCAACATTGTGAGAAGGAGTGGGGAGCACCCTTGATGCATATCAACGGCAGAGCCTATGAATTGATCCATGAGAATAAGGATGGCTGGAACCCCGAAGCGTTTCGTGAGCGTTTCAGCGAGGTGCTGGAGCGTTATGACTACGTAATTGGGGACTGGGGCTACAATCAGCTTCGGCTGAAAGGGTTCTTTCGCGATAATCATCCCAAAGCAACCAAAGATAGCGCATTCTCAAGCATGCTTGATTATATTAATGAATATTGCAATTTCGGCTGCGCTTATTTTGTTCTCCAGCGGCATCCAGGCGTCAAGCGTCAAGGGGAGGACGGCAGCGAGATCGAATCGGATGAGTCTGAGCATACGGAGTTGTTTGAAGGCATTGAAGATGCCTATGAACTCTCGATGCTGGTCGGCGAATCTGGCCAAGTGGACGAAACCGGTCAGGAAGTGCGGGCGCCGCGGATCGTTCGGGAGCATCAAAGACGCGAATACCACCCCAAGCATCCTCGCAAGGATGCAGCAAAGGATACGGAGAAGGAACCGTTTAAAGAAAACCGCAAGCCTTTCAACAAAGACCGCGATAAAGAACGGGACAAGGATGGCGGGCGGCAGCAGTCAACGTCGAATCACCAGGAAGAGCGCTCCGGTAACACAGAGCGCGGCAACCGGCACCGCAAGCCGCATTTTACCGCACCCAAAGCGCCAGTGGCTGCCGCTTCAGAGACGCAGTCACCACCCAGATCGAGCCAGAGAGAGCGTCAACGGGATTCCGGTCCTAAATCTTAATCGGCATGATGCTCCCAATTAATAAAAGCTGCTCGTACGGTTAATAAACCGTATGAGCAGCTTTTTCGGTTATAAATGCTGTACATTATAAAGCCGCGCATAAGCGCCGTCCTTTATCATTAATTGTTCATGCGTGCCTTGCTCCACGATGGAGCCATGTTCCACAACGACAATCCTGTCGGCGTGGGTAATTGTGGACAGGCGATGGGCGACAATAAGCGTTGTGCGGTTCTGGGCGAGCACAGACAGCGACTCCTGTATAGCGTGCTCGGATTCCAGGTCCAAAGCAGAGGTGGCCTCATCCAGAACCAGAATGGCGGGATCCTTAAGAAATACCCGGGCAATGGCAATCCGCTGCTTCTGTCCTCCGGAGAGCTTCACGCCGCGTTCTCCAATTTCCGTATCGTAGCCGTTTGGAAGCGTCTCGATAAACTCATGGGCGTTGGCGCGGTATGCGGCTTCCATAATCGCTTCGCTTGAAGCCTTCGGATTACCCATCAGGATGTTGTCTCTCACCGTGCCGCTGAAGAGAATGTTATCCTGCAGCACCATACCGATATGAGAGCGCAGGCTTTGCTGGCTTATGGTCCGGATATCCCGGCCGTCTATCGTGATTTGCCCCTCCTGGATATCATAGAACCGGGCCAGCAGGCTGATCAGAGATGATTTGCCGCCCCCGCTCATTCCGACAAGCGCAACCGTGTGCCCATGAGGGATAGCCAAATCAATGTGACGGAGAATCCACTCGCCTTCTTGCTGATAGCGGAAGGAAACATCGTAGAATTCAATATTCCCCTTTACCTTCTCAAGTTCGATCGCATCCTGCGCATCGCGGATCTCAGGCTTCTCATTGAGCAGCTCCATCACCCGTTCCAGCGAAGCGGAGGCTTGGGTAAGCTCAGTTGAGGAGTTGACCAGTCTCCTGAGGGGGCCGTACAGCCGGTCCAGGTAGCCGTAGAAAGCGACGAATTCACCCAGGGTGAGCCGCCGTTCAATAACCAGATAACCGCCGAAGGCCAGGACAAGCAGTGGGGCGATCTCAGTCAGTGTGTTGGTGATGGACTGTGTGAGCGCGTTCCACCTGGTCAAAGCGAAAGCCCGTTCCAGGAAATGGCGGTTGCGAACCTGGAACTGTTCCTGCTCATGGGTCTCCAGCGTAAAGCTTTTTACGACCGATATGCCATTGACATGCTCATTCAGATAACCCTGCATCTCAGCCAGTGATTGGGATCTGGAGCGCGAATATGCCTTTAAGCGCTTATAAAGCTTCTTGACTGCATACGCATAAAAAGGCAGTATGGCGATGGCGACAAAGGTCAGCGTCACATTCATGTTGAACATGATCACAAGCGCAATGACAAGGGTAAACATATCCAGCCAGATATTCATCAGGCCTGTTTCCACCAATGACTTGGTTTGTTCGGCATCATTCATTACCCGTGATATGATCTCGCCGGATTTCCGGTTTTGATAAAAACGGATCGAAAGCCGCTGCAGGTGACCGTACAGCTTGTTGCGCAGATCGAACAAGACCCGGCTCGTCGTAAACTGGGCGAAATACTGCCGGAAGTATTCAATCGGATAACGGACGATGACGAACAAAATAAAGGCGAGCCCGATGACGCGGGCTAATTTATTCAGCTTCTCTTCCGACGGAAGAGAGGACATCAGGATCTCGTCCACCACATATTTGATGAAAAGCGGCATTGTAAGCGGAATGGCAAACTTCAGCATACCGATAATCAGTGTAAACGCGACAAGCCAGCGGTAAGGTTTCACAAATTGTAAATAGGATCGAAAAAGCTTCATTATTTCACATCGTATCCTAGAAACGCTTCACGTACCCGGTTCCAGAACGGGAAAGGCCGGTATCTGGCGAAGCTGACCTTATGGCCGGCAACACTGCAGCGGATAGAACGGATATCGTTTCTTGTAATGTTAAGATGATCGAACGACAGCTGCAGACGCTGTTCCTTGCGCGAAATAATATCGCAATGATGATGCTGCGGCAGAACGACGGAAGATCCAAGCGTACGGTATACACGGTTGTTAATGGAAGCAATTTCCGCGATCTGCAAGGATTCGATGGAAGGATGGATAACCGCGCCGCCTAGGCTCTTATTATAAGCCGTGCTCCCGGATGGAGTAGAGACGACGATGCCATCGCCGCGGAACATTTCAAACAGCTCGTCGTTGATATCGATTTGGGCGACAAGCGTATTGTCGACACCCTTAAGCGTAAATTCGTTCAGAGCAAAATGAGTCGAATGGCCCTCTGTGGTGTCCAGCTCAATCTGTGCGATCGGATAACGAACGACCTTCGGCTCATTTTCAGCCATCATGTGAACCAGTTCTTCCAGCTCATCAGCTTTCCAGTCGGCAAAAAATCCAAGATGGCCCGTATGTACGCCGATAAATGCGACATCCGCGACCCGGTCGGAAAAGGAATGGAAAGCCTGAAGCAGCGTTCCGTCACCGCCGATGGAAATCACGATCTCCGGCTTTTCCTCATTCCGTGCAAATCCCTTTTCCGCTGCCATGTTGTGAAAAAGCTGTGCAAGCTCCTGGGACAGTTTATCGCCTCTGTCGACCACTGCGTAGTTCAAAGAAACAAGCCCCTTCCAAAATGGGTGATAGTTCGATCATATCGGAAAATGCCCATGAATACAATGTCAAACGGTGGGACCAAGGCTGTTCCAGAGCAGATAGACAAGCGCCATGGCTATACAGCCATGAACCAGGCGCGCAATCAGAAACGGCGTGTATCGCAGATTCGTGCGGCTGAGCAGACTGGCAGCCTGGGCATGAACGGATAATCCGCCCCAGGAGAGGATAAATGCCGCAACAGCAGCTTGATGGACGAGTGCGGCTCCTGCCGCAGTGCCGGAAGCTTTTGCGCCGAGCGTCACTTCAAACAGGCCGGTAACGACAGCTTCCGAGAGGGAGAACGGCAGGCCAAACAAGCCCATAACACCGTTTAGCATGTGAGCGATCGCGCCGATCACTCCTCCTTTGGTTAACAGTTCCATAATGACGGAGAAGACGACTACCAGTCCGCCCACGACAATCATCAGGCGCAGGGCGGCTTGTACGGCGTCCTGGAGCAATTTCCCGATCGCTCTGCCATCGAGAAGCCTGGCTTCATGCATGGCCCTGACAGCCTCGGCCAAACGCGATTTGCGCCTGCCTGCTGTTGGGTTCGTCTTTGCTGCCGCCGTTGGTTCATCTTGGCGGTCATGGAAGCGCATCATGAAGCCTATAAGCAAACCGCCCCCGTAATGAGCCGCGGCAAGTACCGGAGCAAGCGCCGGATTATGGAAAAACCCGATGGATACCGCACCAATCAGAAAAATGGGATCAGAGGTTGTCGTAAATGCCACCAGCCGTTCTCCTTCGGCTCGGTTAACCAGCCCCTGCTCCCATAGCTGGGCTGTCAGCTTGGCCCCTACAGGATACCCGGATGCGTAGCCCATTGTGACTACAAAACCGCCGATTCCCGGCAGCCGGAACAAGGGGCGCATCAGAGGATCCAGCAGCCTGCCAAAAAAATGCACGATCCCGAAGCCGAGCAGCAGCTCGGAGATGACAAAGAAAGGAAACAAGGCCGGGAACAGCACCTGCCACCAGATGGAAAGCCCGCGGATAGACGCTTCAAGAGATGCCGCTGGAAAAGCGGCCAGGAGCAATACGAACAGCATGGCGGACCAGGCCGGAATAACCGCCGGCCGGATCAGATATCGGACGATGTGCACAAAGTCCCCCTCCAATCGATCTAATAAATCCTCTACTAATCGATATATGAGCAGACTGGGACAATCATCACAATATAGGGTAATCAATGTTAAAAAGGCAGGAATTGAAAGGTTAGCTGCAACAAAAATAAATAAAGAAAACGCTTGCAAAACAGGTATTATTTTCGACATGTTTATGGTACACTAGAAGTATACCGAACGCTTGGGGTGATGACTGTATGAGTTTTATTGCCGGCATCCTCGTGTGTGCATTCATTTACGTTATTCGTGAGTCATTGATGGCTCCCGGAGAAGAGGATTATGAGAGCTGATTTTCGATGCTTATTTGTACTATCCAATGACCGAATGCCCTCCAATAGAAGGGCATTTTTTTTGTACAATGGACTAAGTCAAAAGTTTCAAAAAAATACTTTAAAATAATTCAAAAGACCTATAAAATGGAGATGAGAATGACGATGAATAACTATAGCAATATTTATGATGCGGTCGGCGGTTTTGAAGGGGTAACCCGAATCGTAGAGGCCTTTTATCCCAGAGTCCTGAAACACCCTATGCTGGCCCCGCTGTTTCCGGAGGATATTCAACCCGTCATGGAAAAGCAGGCTTTGTTTCTTTCTCAATTTTTCGGCGGACCTTCCCTTTATTCCGATCAGTACGGACATCCTATGATGCGGGCAAGACATATGCCGTTTCCGATTACGCCCGAGCGCGCAGAGGCGTGGCTGTCCTGCATGCGAGGAGCGCTGGAGGATAATGATCTTCCTGCAGAGCTTCGGGAATTTGTCATTCAACGGTTGTCAGGACCCGCTCATCATTTTGTGAACAGTAATGGAGATAACGAACAGGAGACGTGATGGCATGGAGCCGCTCTATTTGACTTCGATCACATGCATTTGTTGTGAAGCCCCCTATCAGACCTCCCGAGTCAGACCAAGCTTCAAGAAAGCCTCAACGCGGGACAGCGACTTTTGTTCTTATTTTAAAAACGGAATCAATCCTGATTTTTACGTGGTGAGGGTTTGCCCCAAATGCGGGTTCGCATCGACCGAGAATAGTGCCGAGCAGCTCAGCGACGCTCAGAAAAGACTCTACTACGAGCGGATCGGCAGGCAGTGGGTCCTGCGGGACTACGGCGGAAGCAGGACTTCGGAACAGGCGATGGAGTGCTACAAATTCGCGCTGATTTGCGCACAGGTAATCGGTGACAAGGAGCGCGTCATCGCAGGCATTCTCCATCACATCGCGTGGCTATACCGGTATGAGGGCCAGACGGAGCAGGAGCTGCGATTTCTGCGTTTTGCCCATGGCGCTTATGTACACGTTTATGAGACGGAAAGCGATAGCCTGAACAATGCGAAGCTGATGTATCTGATCGGCGAGCTGCACCGCAGGCTGGGAGAGCCGGCGGATGCCGTGCGCTGGTTCTCCCGTGTCGTCAACGACAAGAAAATCGTCGACGCATCGATGATTCGTGCCTCCCGCGAGCAGTGGCAGCTGCTGCGTAACGAAAATGCCGGCAGAACGGGGCTTATCGACGGTGAGCAGGCAGATAACGTGCAAGCAGCAAGCATCATTTAGTTTCCACAATGTACAGATACGCCTTCACATTCGGAGGCATCGTTCGTGTCGTGTCCTCCCTCAGCTCTAGTTGAAAGGTACGGGGGCAGTGAACATGATTAATAACCGTATAGGGTAAACAAAGAAGCCGTCCGGAAATGGACGGCTTCTTTGCGTATACAGCATTTACTAGCGCAGCTTCGTATCCGTAAGCAAATAATCCTGATCCGCGTCAACGACGGTGACGCGGCCGTTGCAGCAGGGGAAAACAAGCAAACGTTTCTTGCCGCTGCGCACATCCGCCAGTTCCTTGGGTCTCATCGGAAGCAGTACGTTATCCGCGCCGCAGAACGGACAGGAGGGCACATAAAGGTCTTTCATCAGAAGGTCATAAGGCCAGGTACGATCAAATGGAATCACGAATCTTGATCCTCTTTGCCGGTTTCATCAGGCTCCAGTTTCTCCGAAGCGGGATTGGCTTTGGCAAGCTCGGCGAGTTTTTGGAGCAGAATATGTTTGGGCATATGCATCAAATGCTCAAGGGGCACATTCAATTCTTTGGATAGCTTGACGGCTGTTTCGGCCGAGAGCTGCAATGGTTTGGACATACAATCAACTCCTTAATCAGTGCGGACTTGTACCCGGAAAGTGTCCACAGCGCTGCGCTGGGAACTTGTGATCAACGAAACATTGGTAAAGTGGGTCAACCTTTCGCTATAATTCAGTTATACACCGATGACGTGGAAATCGCAACGCATGAACCAAAGTAGATAACTAGCCCGGAGGAGGAAAACAGTCATGGAACAGGGATATCCGCAAAGCTGGAATCTGGATGTTTTTTACGAGGGAGGCTCGAAATCGGCTGATTTTGCCGCGGAGCTAAAGGGAATTGAGCAAGATATCGATACATTGGACCAAGGGCTGCGTCCCTATGAGGCAGATGGGAACGGGAATGCTGCTGCTTTGGACAAGCTCTCTGACTGGACGGATCAGATTCAATCCATCCTGCTTCGTTTGCGCCAGGCGGAATCGTTCGTTTCCTGCCTGATGGCGCAGCAGGTCAAAGACACTGCGGCCAGTGGTCTGAGTGACCGGGTTAAGACATTGGCCTCCAAATTCAATGCCGCGCTCACCAGCTATGATGAACAGCTGCGGCTGACAGATGAGAGCCACTGGCAGAACTGGCTTGAGCAGGAGGATATCCGGCCGCTGGCATTTACGTTGAATGAGCGGCGCAGCGCGGCTAAAGAAAAGCTGCCGCCGAGTCTGGAAGCTTTGGCTGGTGAGCTGGCTGTCGATGGTTATCACGGCTGGGGCGATTTCTATAACACCATCGTTTCCCGTGCCCGCTTTGAAGCGGTGGATAAGGAGGGGGCGGCAGTAACGCTCTCGGCTGGACAGATGCACAACCGTCTTTCCAGTGGTAACCGGGACGAGCGGATGGCGTCTTTCGCAGAATGGGAACGAGAGTGGGGCGAGCAGGCAGAGCTGTGCGCAGAGACGCTCAACCGCCTTGCGGGGTTCAGGCTTAAGCTGTACGGCAAACGAGGCTGGGATTCGGTTCTGAAGGAGCCGCTATCGATGAACCGGATGAGCCGGAAAACGCTGGACGCGATGTGGAGTGCCGTGAACGAAGGGAAGCCCGAGCTTGTCCGGTACCTGCATCGTAAAGCCGAGCTGCTCGGCGTAGCCAAGCTTGACTGGCATGATGTCGAAGCGCCGATCGGCTCGGCTACCCGTACGGTTCCCTACGATGAAGCGGCTGCCTTTATTTTGGAGCAATTTCAGGCATTCAGTCCCGATTTGTCCGAATTCTCAAAGATGGCTTTCCGTGACGGCTGGATTGAAGCAGAGGACCGTCCCGGCAAACGGCCAGGCGGATTCTGTACAGCATTCCCAAAAAGCGAACAGACCCGAATTTTTATGACCTATTCAGGCACAGCGTCCAATATTTCCACACTGGCGCATGAGCTGGGGCATGCTTACCATCAGCATGTGATGAATGATCTTCCGCCTTTTGCCCAGGAATATGCCATGAATGTGGCAGAAACCGCTTCGACCTTTGCGGAGCTTATCGTAGCCGATTCAGCTTTCCAGGCGGCTGAGGATCCGGATGAGAAGCTTGCCCTGTTGGAGGACAAGCTTCAGCGGTCAACCGCATTTTTTATGAATATTCATGCCCGTTTCTTGTTCGAGAGCCGTTTCTACGAGCTCCGCCGGGAAGGGATGGTTGACCATGAGCAGCTGAGCAAGCTGATGGAGGAAGCGCAGCGGGAAGCCTACAGCGGTATTCTGGGAGAAGCGCATCCGCATTTCTGGGCGTCGAAGCTTCATTTTTATTTGACGGATGTGCCTTTCTATAATTTCCCGTACACCTTCGGCTATCTGTTCAGCAGCGGTATCTATGCGGCTGCAAGAGAGGAAGGTCCGGCATTTGCCAAGCGTTATGTGGAGCTGCTGCGGGACACTGGCGTGATGACGGTAGAGGAGCTTGCCCAGAAGCATCTGGGCGTCCGCCTCGATGAGCCGGACTTCTGGCGCTCTGCGGTTGCGTTGACGACAGAGGATGTACGCACCTTTCTGGAGCTGACAGAGAACCTCAAGGGATAACGGGATATAGGATTCGACTGCTGCTGTCCGGACTGATTCTCCATGGCTGCATGAATGGAAACTGGCGGATTATGGAAAGCTGTTAAAGCAAGCTCATCTGCCGGATATCCAAAGGAGACTAGCCGTATGGAACGAACATTTGTAATGATCAAGCCGGATGGGGTCAGAAAAGGGCTCATCGGCCCTATCCTTACGCGGTTTGAGCAAAAGGGCTTCAAGCTGCAGGAAATGAAGCTGATGCGGATAGAAAGGGATAAGGCCGAGCAGCATTACCAGGAGCATCGGGAAAAAGCTTTTTTCGGGGAGCTGGTGAGCTTCCTGACCTCTGGACAAGTATGCGCGATGGTGTGGGAGGGGCCGAATGCGGTAGCAGCTGCCCGTCTACTGATTGGCCATACAAATCCGGCGAACGCGGCGCCTGGAACGATCCGCGGTGATTTTGCCCTCGAGGTCGCCGAGAATATTATTCATGGCTCCGATTCAGCCGAAAGCGCGGACCGGGAAATGGAGTTGTTCTTTGGAACGGACGCGAAGCCGGGAATTCCAAGTTTTGATGTGGATGAACTCGATTCCTATCCTGCGCATGGTACGATCCATTAAAAGCCCGGCAAAACAAAAAGGAAAAAACTCTTGGCTCACCCGTAACAGGTGGCTAAGAGTTTTTTTTGCATCCGATGTGAAAAAATCATGAATTTAGAAGGATTCGTGGATAACAAGCTTCTCAAGCGGCAAACGGTCTGTCGCCCGCCCTGGAGCTGCGGCTTCGCCGATGGGAATCATCATGACCGGAAAATAACGCGAAGGAATGTTCAGCGTTTCAACAAGCTTCGCGGCATCGAACCCGCCCATAGGTACGGAATCATAGCCTTTCGCTTTGGCGGCCAGCATCAGCTGCATGGAGACAAGACCGGCATTCTTGTTGGCTTCATCACGGGCGATTTGGGGATTCTGATAAGCGCCGTCGATCTGGCCGATCAGATTATCGCGGATTTGCTGGGTAACCTCGCCTGCCGCAACCTTCTGATCATATACTTCCTGGCCGGTAAGATTAGCTTGCAGATCACCCAATATGATGACGACAACAGAAGCATCTGATACTTGCTTCTGGCCGTAAGCAATCGGCATTACGATATCCTTCTGGGCTTGCTCGCGGATGACAAGAAAACGCCACTGCTGCAAATTCCAGGAAGAAGGGGCGGCTGCTGCAAGCTCTAATATTTCATTAAGCACACTCTCTGGAATGGTAACATCCCGCTTGAACTGGCGTACAGAATGACGCTGACGAATGACTTCTTCGGTGGATAAAACAGGGGTATTGGTTAATTGACTCATTTTATATCTCTCCTTATGGTGGTCTTGGTTGGTTGATTTTCTTATTATAACTAACTTACTAAAAGTAATCAACTATAAATCAAATGATTTATATGGCTAAGCCGAAGATAGGATTTTGGAGATAAGACAAAGGTTTTGTGGTTTTAGGGGTTGACGATGTACGCTATGTCGTGGTAAATTGTGGACATTCATAAGTGAAGCGATACGGAAGCACCGTAATTGCGCAGAATATCTGCGCTTTTACGGTGCTTTTTTTGTTTTTTTGGCCAATAAGGGGATGTAACTGCTTGCGTTACGGAACCGATTGTTGCTCACTTTATTTTTCAGGATTTTCCAAGGAGGACACAGGGGCTGTGAATAAACGAAATCTGATCATCGCAGTCAGGGAAGCCGAATATATCGAACGTCTTGCCGACTATATCCGGCATTCGCCGTTCGGTGAGGACTGGCAGCTCACGGCTTTTACTAATCCGGCCGCCCTGCGGCATTTTATCCGTGGCGGATACGCTGTCGATTTAATTGCGGCCCAGCCCCACATGCTTGATGAGCTGGGGGAACAAACAGGTGCTATCCCGCTTGTGGCGCTTGTAGGACGAAGCGGTCAATATCCGAATGCAGCAGAAGTGCTGCAGTATCAGCCTCTGCCTCAGCTTCTGCAGGCATTATCCGCGGTCCATGCCGCTACAGGGGCGAGCACAAGCCGGACCGAAGGAGAGGAGTCTCCTGTTGTCGCCGTTTATTCTGCAGCAGGGGGAATCGGCAAGACGATGCTTGCGCTGCAGCTTGCAAGACAAGCCGGAGTCCGGGGGATGCGGGTATTTTATTTGAACCTGGAGCAGTGGAATGCGACCTCGCTTTGGCTGGGGGACGAAGGATCCGAGGATTTTCCGCAGATGCTCTATACGCTGCAGGCACAGCCGGATAAGTCGCCGCTGCGCTTATCGGAGCTTAGGAAGCGTCACGCCACGCTGCCGATGGATTATTTTGCGCCAAGCGGGAATGCCGAGGAGTTGTTGTCCCTGAGCGCCGACCAGACTGCCCTGCTCATTCGGACGATTGCCTGCGCCGGACAATATGATCTTGTGATTATTGATCTGGACAGCCGGCTCGAGGAACTCCACCATGCCGTGCTTCAGGCGGCCGGCCATATATTATGGCTGGTTTCAGGAGATGGGGGTGTTCTGCGGAAAACACAGCTTGCCCTTCGTTACGGCGAGCAGAAATGGGGGAATGATTTTCTGAATTGCCGGCGCAAGTTCAAGTTTATTAATGCCAGGTCCTTGAATAACGATCCCATATGCGAGGAGGCATTGAAGCTGCGGCTGGCAGGCTCGCTGCCTTTTATGCCGGAATGGGCGGGCGGATATAACGTGTTGGAGGACAGTGGATCGCCCGCATACCGCGGCGCTGTGGAGTCTCTCTTGGTGAGACTGGCGATTTTGGAAAGGGGAGGGGAAGATGCAGGAGGAAATCGTATTGCAGCTAAAGGCTAAGATCCGCGGGCAGCTTGATATGGACAATGCGATGTCGGATGCGGATTTCATGGAGGTGATTGAAAGAAACGTCTTTCAATGGTCGCGCGAGCATCCGCTGACGGCAGGAGGCAAGGTACAGCTTGTACGCCGTCTGTTCCATGCCTTCAGAGGGCTGGACCTGCTGCAGCCGCTGATGGATGATCCCACAGTCACGGAGATCATGATCAACAGCCACGAGGAGATGTTTATTGAGCGTGCCGGCAAGCTGATGCGGCTTTCCCTGTCTTTCGAGAGCCGGGAGCGACTGGAGGATCTGATCCAGGCGGTCGTTGCCGGCGTCAATCGCGTCGTGAATGAATCCTCGCCTATTGTGGACGCCAGATTGAAGGATGGCTCCCGTGTTCATATTGTTCTTCCGCCGGTAGCTCTGAAAGGACCGACAATGACAATCCGCAAATTTCCGGAGAAGCCGCTGTGTATGAAGGATTTGATCGCACTCGGGGCCCTTACGGAAGAAGCGGCGGATCTGCTGCGCAAGCTCGTCTCCGCCAAATACAATGTTTTTATTAGCGGGGGAACAGGCTCGGGAAAAACCACCTTTCTAAATGCCCTGTCCCAGTTTATCCCTGCAGATGAGCGGATTGTCACTATCGAAGACTCTGCGGAGCTGCAAATTGCCTCTATCCCCAATCTGGTGTCGCTGGAGACGCGCAATGCCAACACGGAAGGCAAGGGCGAAATCACCATGCGCGAGCTGATTAAGGCCTCGCTCAGGATGCGGCCCAACCGCATCATTATCGGCGAAGTCCGCGGCGGGGAAGCGATTGATATGCTGCAGGCGATGAATACGGGGCATGACGGTTCCTTATCAACCGGCCATGCCAACAGCGCGCGCGATATGATGGCAAGGCTGGAGACCATGGTGCTCAGCGGCGCGGAGCTGCCGATTATAGTTATCCGGCAGCAGATTAGCTCCGCGATCGATATCGTCGTCCATTTATCGCGCATGCGCGACCGCTCGCGGCGGGTGACGGAAATTTGCGAGATTACCGGCCTGCTGAACGGCGAAGTATCGCTTCAGTCACTTTACCGCTTTGAAGAAGAAGGAGAAAAGGCTGGACGGGTTATCGGGGCCTTGAGACCAACAGGGAGCCGTTTGCAGCGCAGGTGGAAGCTTCAGATGGCAGGCCTGGAGAGTGCTTTAGGGGAGGAGGTGGGATGAAGCAAAGAGCAGCAAAAAAAGACGGACGCTTATTGGCATGGCTTGGTTGGCCACAGGAGGCTTCCCGTGTTGGCAAGGCGCAGGGGGGAGCAGGTTTGACGGATTATTCTCACTATCATTTGAGCAGACGTCAGTTCGTTTATGCCGCTCTTGCGGGAGGGGGGCTCTTATTCACAGCCGCCTATCTATTCTACCATTCTGTCATCGTGGCGCTGATTCTGTCAGTGGCTGGCCTGATCGCCCCGCGATTCAGCCGCAGAACGCTTCTTGTCAAACGGAGGCTCAGGCTGACGCTGCAGTTTAAAGAAGCGTTATTCTCGGTCACATCGTCACTGGCAGCAGGACGTTCCGTGGAGAACGCCTTTGTTACGGCGCTCGACGATTTGCGTCTGCTGTATCCCGATCCCAAAACCGAGGTGCTCGTTGAATTTGAGATTATCCGGACGCGCATGGTTTATGGAGAGCCGCTGGAGCATGCGCTTGAGGACTTGAGCCATAGAGCCGGAATCGACGATATCGCCCAATTTGTTGATGTATTTACAACCTGCAAGCGATCGGGAGGCGATCTGGTTGAGGTAATCCGCCGAACTTCCCAAACCATTGGAGAAAAGCTGGATATCCAGCAGGATATTGCTGTGATGCTCGCCCAGAAACGTTATGAGTCGCGCATCATGATGGCGGTCCCTTTCATTTTTCTTGCGTTTCTCGGTTTCGCCGCTCCCGAATATATGGAGCCCCTATATGGCGGAATGGGTTATGTTCTGTTGACGGTGTCCTTGCTGCTCTTGAATTTGTGTTATTGGATGATGACGAAAATTATGGATATCCGCATGTAGGAGGGAGTGACGATCATGATCCTGCTGATCGGAGCAGCGCTTACCATGGTGTGGGCTGCAGCATTCATCCTGTCCGGCAAACAAAACAAGCACTACGCCGCCGCCTTGACCGGTCAAACTTCTCTGGATACGCCCAACAACAGAAACCTGCTGATAAAGCCGTTCTATTTGCTTCTGGACAAGTCAGGGGTATGGGACCGGACACAGACACAGCTGACTGGCTTGCACGGCAAGCTTCTCATTCTGGGAGGAACCGGCTGGACCATTGAATCGACAAGACTTTCTCTTGCCTTCTCCGTGGGAACCGGTTATTTGGCTCTGACGGCCAGCTGCTGGCTGTGCCTGCTCAGCGGAGAAAATGCGCTGCTGCTGATCGGCGCTTTGCTTGGCGTGGGTATCCCTGCCGCCAAGTGGAGGGATGCCCGAAGCAAGGTTGAGCGGCGCAAACGGGAGATCCTGCTGATGCTTCCTGAAGTCATCAGCAAGCTCATGCTTTTGCTTGGCGCAGGGGAAACGGTGCAGCGGGCGCTACAACGTTGTGCTAGGCGGGGAGACGATAAACAGGCGGGCACGCTTATTGAAGAGCTCCGGAGGGCAAATGAAGGCATCCGGAATGGGGAGTCGTTTGCTTCTGCCATGGAGGCCTTCAGCAGACGCTGTGCGGTACAGGAGGTATCACTGTTTACAACGACCCTGCTGCTCAATTACCGCCGCGGCGGGGACAGGCTCGCATTATCCCTACAGGAACTATCCTATACGTTGTGGGACAAACGCAAAGCGGTTGCCAGATCCCTTGGCGAAGAAGCATCTTCCAAGCTAGTGTTTCCACTTGTCGGGATCTTTCTGATTCTGATGATTCTTGTCGCCTCACCGGCAGTCATGCTGATGGGCGGCTAATAGGCAAAGAAGCCACCAGTGAATGAAATCAACTATCAATAGAATGCGGTTACGCTGCAATCTAACAAAAGGAGAAAAACAAAAATGGAAAAACAATGGAGCGGTATTCGTAAATTCTGGCAAGAAGATGAAGGAATCGGCACATTGGAAATTGTACTCATTATTGCCGTCATTATTATATTGGCGCTGCTGTTCAAGGATTGGATTATTGGACTGCTGAGAGATCTGATGGGCGAAGCGGATAACAAAGCAAACGAAATCTTTAATGAATAGCCGGATCCGGCGCTGGCTGAGGAACGAGGAAGGAAGCTTCACGCTGGAAGCATCCATGGTGTTTCCGGCGATCTTCTTCGCGCTTCTGACCTTGATCCTGCTGAGCATGTATATGTATCAGAAGGTCGTGCTTTACGATGCGGCGTCCATCTCGGCGGAACGGGCAGCATTCCGCTGGGATAACAGCTATCGTGATCCATTAAGCGGCATGGGCCAGACAGGGAATTATGATGGCTTGTATTGGCGGATTTCAGATAACGGCGCTCTGAAGTCGTTGTTTGGATTCGATGGAAGTCCTGCCAGCGGCGGGTATACCGTACAGATAGGCGACATCGATGAAAGTGCCGGCGAGACAAGCGGCGGGGACCGGATTGATGATTCTCCAAGCTCCCTTCCAGCGCTCAAACTGAGCAGGACAGCGAAGCGGATTCCGCGGCCGTTCGAAGGCGAAATGAGCTACTCCTACGGGTTGCTGCAGAAGGGAATCGGGGTCAAGCTGCGGCAGCCCTTGTCTATCCGTCCTTTGGAGCTGATGCTAGGTCATTCCGAGCCCCGAGCCGCCAGTTCAGCGGAAATTGTCGATCCGGTAGAGCTGATTCGCAATGTCGATCTGGTCCGGTATTATACAGCCAAGTTTGAGCGGGAACCCGGCGGCGAATCCAAGCGAAAGCAAGCCGCAGCGGTGCTTGATAAACGTTCCAAGCAAAAGCAATAACTTATAAAAACCAGAGATTTATCGGGCTGCCAAAGGAGGTGTCGGTCATCGGAAAGCATTCACCTAGTACGCGGCTGGACAAACACACGGGCGGATTATTCTTACGCGAGGACGGTGCTGTGTCTGTTTATTTGGTTGTCGCTACAGCAGGGATTCTGCTGCTGACCTCCCTATTGATTGACTATGCCCGAATTGCCGCCTTTCACAAGCAGCTGGAGGTTGCCGCCCAATCGGGCATCCGCTCAACGCTGTCCGCTTATGATAACCAGCTGTACGAGCAATACGGATTGTTTGGTGCGGGCGGCACTGATCGAAATGAAATATTCCGTCATGTTGCAGAGAACAACTGGATGGATAATGATGATGCCTTCCAAATGCTGCGTATCAAGCCGGTGGATGCTCATGTGAACAGCTACGAGGTTCTCGGCACCCACGCGGTGTTTAAGCGGCAGGTGCTGGAAGAGATGAAATACAAAGCCCCTGTCGACTTTGCGCTCGAAGTGGTTTCCAAGTTCGCCCCTTTGGCGGAAGCGATGAAGGAGGCTTCAACTTCCGTCGAGGTGCTTGAAGAGGTACGCAAACTCTATGACAAGAGGGAGAAGCATCTGGAGAAGACGCTTGAGCTGCAGCGGAAATCGGCGCGTGCTGCGGAACAGGAGATGGATGGCTTATTGGCAGTAGGCGGTATGGGTCAATCAGGCGGTGCGGTAGCGGGAATTGTTTCGGGGTATGGATCATATCTGGGTTGGATTGCGCATGATTCTGCGCCCCCTGCAGGAGCAAGGCCGAAATATTCGCTGGAGATAGGTTCATACGCTATGACTGCCAGGGCGGTCTCCAATGATTTGGCCCATAAAAGCAGCAATGCGTTGATTCGTCATCGGGAATTGGAACCGGAAGCCCTTGAGCAGCTGGAGGAAGCCCGGCGATGCAATGATGAAATGAGTGCTGTCATTCAACGGCTGCAGGATAATCGGGACAATACCGGGTATGACCTGATCAGCGGGGAGCAAAGCAACGATCAGCCAGCCTCCGGGGCTTCGGCTCCTGCATCGCAGCTGCAGGAGGTCAGGCAGGCCGCGCAGGATATGATCCTTCCGTCGGAGTGGTTTGCTGGTTATAAAGAGGAAGTTACCGCTCAAACTCGCAAATTCAACTCATTTAATGCCGGAACGGCAGGCTTTCAAAGCGGTGTTTCGGCTGCTCTCTCCAACCCGGGTTCTGGCGCAATGATGTCCGGAAGCGCTGAAAGACTGCAGCAAGCCTTTAATCAGTATGCAGATGATTATATTCGTCCTGGAGTCGTGATCAAGGCAAGAGCTGACGGGTTGAATGAGCGTCAGTCCTCGGACGAGCAGCGAAAGGAGAAAGAGAGAGAAGCCAAATCAAAGTGGAATGAGGTGCGCGGCTGGATGAAAGGGATGAGCGAATCCGGTCAGTCGGAGCATCAACAAGCTTTCGATGAGGTGAAGCAGCGCTTTGAGGCCAATCTTCTCTTTAATGAGCTGGGGGCAGACGAAGCGATCTCGGGGGAGGAGGCAACGGAAGATCCTCATGATGCGGCTTCGGCATCTATGAGCGGGATGGGTTCGATATTCTCGGGGATGGCTGATATGCTGACAGGCATTCGCGATCCTCTTTATATGAATGAATACATCGTACACCGCTTCAATGCTTATGATCCTAAGAACTTTGAGTCGATGATGAAAAGCACAGGCGATAGCGGGTTTTCAGATTCTCTAGCTTTGGGCAACCAGGAGATAGAGTACATTCTATATGGATTCCATGATCCGGCCGCCAATATTGCTGCGGCATACGGCGAAATTTTTGGTGTCCGTCTGGCTGTCAGGACGATGGAAGGGCTGGTCGAGTGCAAAGGCATGGGCCATCCGCTGCTTGTACTTGCAGCAGCTTTGCTGTATGGCTTGGAAAAATCCATAGCAGATATGATGATGCTTGCCAAAGAAGGGACGACTCCTTTATCGAAGTATGTTTCTACGAATCTGACTTACCTTGATTATTTGCGCGTCTTTCTGCTGCTGCATGGAAACAGCGAGAAACGGACCTCCCGGACGATTGCCGTTATTGAGCAGAATACGGAAGTCATATTGGCTGGCACGTCCACAGGCCTGACTGGCGAGTTGAGCGCATCGGTGAATGTATGGTTTCTGCCGGGGCTGATGAGAAGCTTTACGGTACTTGGATTATTGAATGGAAAGGTGAAGGGCGGCCGCTATGAAGCGACTAAAACAATTGGCTGGTCGTACCAGTAAGCGTCAGGGGGAGTCGGGAAGCATAGCGCTGGAGGCAGCACTCATTATGCCAATCGTGCTCATGGTTATTATTTTCTTTATTTGCTTGATCCAGTTGTGCGCTGTACAGATGGCGCTCCATGGAGCGGCATCGCAAACGGTCCGGCAGGCTGCGGCCAATATCCGTCCTGTTCAGCTTGCTTCCGCTTATGTCTCGGAGCATCTGCCGTCAGACGAGCCGTCTTCTTCCCGTCAGCCGCCTTTGCCGGGTATAACCCTTATCGCCGACAAGCTGCAGGAATGGCTCCCTTCGCCGGCGGGACTGCTGATGTCTTCTGTCTTGACGGGAGATTGGAAACCTGTAGAAAATGCGGTTGCGACTGAGGTTGCCCGGGCTGTTGTGGAGCCGATGCTGCGGCGTGAGGCGGATCAATCCATTCTGGACCCGGAGCTATTGAAGCTAAGTCTTCTTTCCCTCCCGGATTTGGAACACAAAACGGAACCATATCTTCGTATCGAAGCGGAATATACATTCAAGCTCGGCTTTCCATTCACCAAGAAAACGATTGTGCTTAAGGATCAGGCTGAGGAGCGGGTATGGGTCAGCGATGCGGTTCCGGCTAAGCGGGGGGAGACGGAGGGGGGAGAAACGGCACAGGCATTGGTGCTGATTGTTTCCATAGAGCCCGACCCGCTGAGGCCGGGGCGCCAGGCTCGTCTGGTCGTGCAGACTGATCCAGGGCGCACGCTGGATCTGGTTATCCATTATAAGAGCGGACGCAGCCAAGCGAAGCATCTGGGCACTGCTACGGCTGACTCCGAAGGCAAGGTGTCCTGGCAGTGGCTGGTATCGGGCAATACGACACCGGGCGTTTGGGAGCTGACGATAACCGCGGACGATGGTACGAAAGTGACACGACATTTTGTGGTGCAAAAGAAGACAAGTTAAACCTAGATAAAGGGATGGAGGGGCATTGCAAGATGGAAACCATGATTTCCAGCAGCGCGGCTGCTCTGCTGTTGGCTGCCGCATTCATCAGCGACATCAGAGCGATGCGAATTCCTAATATGCTGACGGTATCTTTTTTTGCGGCAGGCTGCATGTTTCACCTGGTTTGCAGCGGCCTCGAAGGTGTTTATCATTCGCTGCTGGGTGCAGCGGCGGGTTTTCTGCCGCTGCTCGCGATATATCTGTTGAAAGGGATCGGCGCCGGCGACGTGAAGCTGTTCGGTGCTCTTGGGGCATGGATCGGCGCGGCTGCGGTTGTCCAGGTATTCATGTACGCTATTTTGTATGCCGGC
The DNA here is from genome assembly GCF_014641075.1 of Paenibacillus nasutitermitis. Taxonomy (GTDB): domain Bacteria; phylum Bacillota; class Bacilli; order Paenibacillales; family Paenibacillaceae; genus Paenibacillus_Z; species Paenibacillus_Z nasutitermitis. Next base: position 1,915,575 of record NZ_BMHP01000002.1, on the reverse strand, counting down.
GCGGTGGGAGCTGTCTTATTGTTCTTTAACGGGAAATTCGGACGCCGTCTGAAAGCTTGGCTATATTCCTTTTTTATTCCTGCCGTAGGGCGAAAGCGGGAGTCAATCAGGGAACTGGCGGCGGAAGGCCTGCGGTTTCCGTTTATGCTTGCAGTCGCACCAGGAGCATTGACGTTTTGGCTGATGATCGGCTTTTAAGGGAGAGGAGGGATTGAGGATGGGATTGGAAACGTTACGCATCGATTTTACGATGAACCGGGGGCATGAGATGATTGTTGACCGGGAAACCGGGATTACCCGCGAACAGTTGGATGAGATTGAGATCCAGATGCTGCAGGCGCATAAGATTCCGAAGCTGCTTCATGTTGAATGGATTGATATCGACGGGCAGGTCAGCTTTCGCTACCCGCTGAACGGCAAAAGGATGCTGCTGCATAAACTGCAGGCTCAGCCGTTTTCGATGGAAGACTTTTATCAGCTTCTGCTGGCCGTTGTGGAAGCTCTTGACGATTGCCGGCATTATATGCTCCGGTCTTCCGGATTCATGTTGCATGAACAATATCTTTTTGTGGGGGACAGCTGGCAGGATATCGGTCTGGCCTATCTCCCGCTTCGCGGCGAGGGCGTTCTGCCATCAGCCGGTGAAGCGGTGCTGGCGATGGCTGTCCGATGGGTCGCCCACATTGAGCAGCCGGACGGCATCGGTCTGCAGCGTATTTTTCAGCATTTGAGGGGGGATTTCGATACGTGGGACACACTGCGGCAATCCCTGCTGAACCTTATTCAGGAAAACCACTCTACTACTCCTGATCGTGCCCCATCCACAGGAACGGCTGCAGGCTTTAGTCAGCATTCCGTTCAGCCGAATACGCGGCAGCAGCCGGTTATTCGCATCAGCAAGCCTGGAATTAGGGGGGAGCCTGAGCCGGAGGAGGGCCGCCTTGCTGCGAATAAGCAGCATCAAGCGTGGGACTCTGCTGGGACGGAGGAACGCGGCAAAGCATTAGGAACAACTGCTGAAGAAGAGCTGGCGGTCACGCAGTTGGAAGGCGAAGAAGAGAAGCAGGCTGATTCCTCCAGAAAGACGTGGATATCGGCTACCGTGTTTATTGTGGCTGTTGCTCTGATATGGCGTTATCTGTATCTGGCTTCGCCGTCAAGGGCGAGTTTATTGATTAGCCTGGGACTTACCGTAATGGCTGGAGCCGCGATGCTGTTTTACAAGCGCAGGGCAAGCGGTCCTGAGGCAGCGGAACTTGAAAGGCAAGACGGAAGCAACTGGCAGGAAGATGAAGAGGGGTTTGTCCCGGATTCTTCGTTACTGGGCGAAAGCGGCATGAGTTCCTGGTCCAAACGTTTGTCTGCCTTGAAAGCACAGCCCGCTGCAAGTCCTAGTCCATCTCCTTCTATAGTAAATACGATTCAAGAAAGCTGGGACAAAAACGATATCCTGCCAGAAATAGAATCGTCCAGGCGGCATGTGGATGTCATTGCAGGGAACCCTTACTTCCATCAAGCTGCTGGTCGGCTGGAGGCAGAAATTAACCCAAAGTCAGCGGGTAAAGCCGCCGTCTATTCGATATCTCCCGGAAATATGGCGGGTCAGCAGGATGCAACCGTACTGCTGGGTGACGGTCCTCCCGCTTCCGGGGAGGGGCGGCAGGCTGTGCCTTGGCTGGAGAGGGAGGCAGATGGCCAAAAGGATAGGATCCCGTTGCAGTCTGAACGTTTTGTCATTGGACGATCTGCGGATGCGGCGCATTATGTGGATGTGTCATCGGGCTTATCCCGCTCTCATGTGGAACTGAATCCGGACGGCGATTTATGGACGGCCAAGGATGTAGGTTCAAGAAACGGAAGCGTATTGAATGGAGATATGATGATTCCTTATAAAGCCTACCCGCTGCACTCCGGCGACATTCTTCAGCTAGCAGGCGAAAAAGGCCCGAAATACAAATTTCGGACCGGCTAACAGGATATTGCGGTTTGCGGCACAAACGTGGCTTTATTTATGCTTGGCCAGCTGCTCCATAGCGCTTTTGATGGTCGGGTAGCGGAATTCGAAACCACAGCTTAACGCTTTGCGCGGAAGCGCCCGCTGTCCTTCCAGCAGCAAGGTAGACAACTCGCCAAACATCATCTTCATCATGAAAGCCGGCACCGGAAACCAATGCGGCTTATGGAAAGCAGCCCCCAGCGCCCGTCCGAAAGCATCATTGGTCACCGGCTCGGGCGCACTGGCATTGACGGGGCCTTCCAGCTCATTATTGTCGATGCAGAAGAGCAGCAGCCTGACCATATCTTCAATATGAATCCAGGACAGCCACTGCTTCCCGCTCCCGATTTTGCCTCCGGCAAACAGTCGGTAGGGCATCGCCATTTTGGGGAAAGCTCCGTCATCGCGTGCAAGAACCACGCCAACCCGGACTTTGACCAAACGGGGGATGTCAATCAGATCGGCAGCGGCTTCCCATTTCTGGGAAACGTCTGACAGAAAATCGTTAACGTGGATCGGACTTTCCTCGTCGAATGCGGCATCCCGCGAAGTGCCGTATATGGAAATGCCCGATGCATTCACCACTACGCCAGGCATCTGCCTCAGAGAGGCAACAAGCTTCCCAACCTGCTCCGCAGCGTCGAGCCGGGATTGCAGAATCTGCAGCTTGGCTTCTTCGGTCCATTTTTGGTTAATCGATTCTCCTGCCAGGTTCACAATCGCGTGTAAGCCCTCAAGCGGCCCGGCAGAAGCAGCAAGCTCGTCCCAGGTGACGCGCACGAGGCCCTCGCGCTCCTGCTGGCGGTTGCCGGCCGAACGGGAAATGATTATGACTTCATCGCCACGACTCAGCAATGCATCTGCGAGCCTTCCGCCTACAAAGCCGGTTCCGCCAGTCACCGCTACCTTCATTTCACGACTCCTCCGTTTCGTTTGTTCCATCCACCCTGTCATACAGACGCGGGAATGCCGGCTATTACACGGACAGTCTTACGGGCGATTATTTTTGCTTAATGCTTTTCAGCCACAGCTGCTTGACCTTTTCGCCGCCCGCATCTGTTTCTTTCTCAACATATTCGAATATTACACTGGCATCATCGCTAATATCGGCAAGCTGCTTGGACACTTCGTTGTCCACTTGAAAAACGGTCGCCGTACCTTCAATATTGATTTCCACAGAATGCGTGTCTATTTCGCCGACATACTCACCTTCAGCTTTCAATATTTTATCCTCAACAGGATCTGTCGGTGTATTGCCTTCCGTTCCCGGGTCTGCATCAGTCCCGTTGTTATCCGATGGTTCGGATGGTTCAGGATCAGGCAGTGCCGTATCGGGATCCGTCACGCTTCCATTGTTATTAGTGTCCGTGTTGGCCGGGGGATTGGCAGATCCTCCATTAACCGGCGTATCATTGTTATCACCGCTGCCGCATCCGGCCATTACGGTAAGGGCAATTGCACAACTGATCAGCCAAAGCGTTCTCTTCTTTTTGTTTGGTTTGGTTTGTGTATGGTTCATTGAAGAACACCTCCTGCTATCTTTAACGTATGTATACCCCTTAAGGTTTCTATTCAATCCGGACATGTCTTTGGCCGGATACAGGTAAAGCCACCTTCGGGGTGGCTTTATACGGCGTATCTGCCGGGTTTGGGACAGGCATCCAGCAGTATGAATGATTATTTGTTGAGCAAATGCTTGTAGGGGGTATAATCGATTCCTTGCTTCTCCAGAAAACTGACCAGACTGCGGTAATCGCGTTTAGGCGTGGCGCGAATATATCCTTCGATGCAATGGTTCTGTGTAACTTCCGTTGCTCCGCTTTCCACAGCAACCTGCGCGATTTTTGCGGCGATGGAATGCTTGGCGATATCGCGGAAGGCTTTTGGCACTGGCGATACGAGCCGTTCCAGAAAGGTTTTGGAATCTTCCGGCCACATTTCCCTGCTGCGGTCCACCCAGTAATTCTGCCAGTCAAGCTTGGATTTGCCGTCACGCTGGGGCAGAACCTTCAAAAACTTGCGGAACATAAAGAACCCGCCTATTGCCATGAATCCGAGCAAGACGAAAGCCCAGAATACAATGAAATACATAAACCAATCCGGCGCATTGCCCACGGTCGTTCACCTCTCCATGTCTAGTATAACTGATCCGCAGCCAGCTTGGTAAGCACCATGCGGATTGTTCACGATTTAGACAGCAATGTTGACTTTATTATAATGCACGCCGTAGAGGGCTGCAACATCGGTATAGAAGGAATTCCCCCGCTTGCCAGTCACGAAACAATAGGCGTCTATGCAAAAAAAGGCTCGTCGCTAAGACTCCTAGATTTATTTGTCTATTCCCTGTAAAATAGGAGGGACAAACAGTTGCTAGACGTGCTGTAAATAATAGAAGCTGTTAGATATGAAGGGAGCGTATAAATAACTTATGTTGAAAATCGGATCCCATGTTTCTTTTTCCGACAAAGGGCTATTGACTGCAACCCGCGAGGCGATTTCATACGGTTCGAGTTCATTCATGATCTATACCGGTGCGCCGCAGAATACAAGGCGCAAGCCCATTGAAGATTTATACATCGAAGAAGGCAAGGCGCTGATGAACGAAGCGGGCATTGGCGAAATTGTCGTTCATGCCCCCTATATTATTAATCTTGGCTCATATAAGGCAGATACGTTTGAGCTTGCGGTCCGCTTCCTGCAGGAAGAGATCCGGCGTACCGACAAGATCGGGGTGCGCAATATCGTCCTGCATCCAGGCGCGTATACCGATAAGGATGCGGATTACGGCATAGCCCGGATTGCGGAGGGTCTTAATGAGGTGCTTGACGGCACAAAGGAAACGAATGTCAACATCGCCCTTGAGACAATGGCCGGAAAAGGAACGGAAATCGGCCGCAGCTTCGAAGAGCTGGCGCGGATCATCGAGAAAGTGGGCGAGAATGACCGTCTGACCGTCTGCATGGATACCTGTCATATGCATGACGCCGGATATGACCTGATTGGCGATCCCGATGCCGTGTTTTCCGAATTCGACCGGATCGTAGGGCTGGATCGTGTGGCTGTGGTGCATGTCAATGACACCAAAAATCCGCGCGGAGCGGGCAAGGACCGCCATGCTCCCGTAGGTGCGGGATTCCTCGGCTATGAAGCGATCAACCGGATCGTGCACCATCCCGAGCTGAAGGACCGGCCATTTATTCTGGAGACGCCATGGATCGGCCAGGAAGACAAAACGCAGCGCCCCATGTATGAGGCGGAGATTGCCCTGTTGCGCGGAAATACCACGGAACGTTTCGGTGATGAGTTTCTGAGCGACGTGGAGCGGCTGCATCATTTCTTCGGCAAACAGGATATCGATCATCGGGAATTTGTGCTTCAGACCTGGGAAGTGCTGAAGAATGACGCGAAAGCGAAAAAAGCCGATCCGCGGGAGCCGATGGACCGGTTGTACCAGCTGGTAGCGGAGAACCGGATCCTGCCCGAGCTGTCGGAAGAAGCGATTAACCAGCGTATAACCGGATGGTTTGCTGGAAAGTCGCTGCTGGTAAACGCGTAGCGCTTGCCAGCAAGGTGCCTGAATAGTTTTTCGTAAGCTTTCGCAACAACTAAGACAGCATGGAAGGAAGTCTGTTACATTATGGATAATACGTATCAACCTCAGCAGCTCTTGGCGCGTTCCGAAAAGCGGCACCGGGCGAGAATGCTGATCTCCTGTCCCGACCGTCCGGGCATCGTTGCAGCCGTTTCCCATTTTCTGTACGAGCATGGGGCAAATATCATCCAGTCGGACCAGTATTCGATGGATCCGGGCGGAGGCATGTTCTTTATCCGCTTTGAATTTGATTTGAATGACCTGGAGCGCGAGCTGCCTGTACTTCAGGAGGATTTTGCCCGTGTGTCCGACCGATTCGAGATGAAATGGTCGATCTTCCGCGCCAGCCGCAAGAAACGCCTGGCCGTATTTGTTTCCAAAGAAGACCACTGTCTGCTGGAACTGCTCTGGCAATGGCAGGCCGGCGACCTGGAAGCCGATATTGCCATGGTTATCAGCAATCATCCGGACATGGGAGAGCTCGTGAAGTCTTTCGGTATCCCATTTCACCATATCCCGGTCAAGGCGGACGCAAAGGCCGAAGCCGAGAAACAGCAGCTTGAAGCGGTGACCGGCAAAGTCGACCTCATCGTGCTGGCACGTTACATGCAAATTATTTCTCCGAAGTTCATTGAGCAGTTTCCAAACCGCATTATTAACATTCATCATTCCTTCCTGCCGGCATTTGTCGGCGGCAAGCCGTACGCCCAGGCTTATCAGCGGGGTGTGAAAATTATCGGCGCCACGGCCCATTATGTGACGGAGGAGCTTGACGGCGGCCCCATTATCGAGCAGGACGTCCAGCGCGTCAGTCATCGTGACGATGTCGACAATCTGAAGCGGATAGGACGGACGATTGAACGTGTTGTGCTGGCCCGCGCCGTAAAATGGCATATTGAAGACCGTCTTCTGGTCCATCAGAACAAGACCGTTGTTTTTAATTAACCCGAGAACGCTGTCTTGCCAAAACGTATCCAATGCCGTGCTTACGGTACGGATACGTTTTTTGCTCCAGGGGGAGGATAGCGCTGGCGGTTCTCTTCCTGTCATTGATAGAATCTGAATGGATGCTGTGAGAGGGTATTGTCCTCCATGCTGGTCTGGCGAAGCCGGTAATGAGGCCGGTTCTTTTTGGATACAGACGACAGAATGTTTTCGCCGGCCAACTCATAAAGGATGGAAAAGACGGGAAGGTAATGGTACAATATTTCAAAGCCAGTGCGCCAAAAAAAGACAGCGCAATAGAGAAAAAAAGGTTGGTTCTTGGGGTTTATAAGCAAAGTTTTGGGCCTGTATTATACTTTCTTATAAATGAAGAGAAAATAGGTACGGACATGAGAATAGGAGGAGTTAAACGTTATGACAGTCACACAGAAATCCATCGACCAGCTTTCCGTTGATACAATCCGCACGCTTTCGATCGATGCGGTTGAGAAAGCCAATTCCGGCCACCCGGGTATGCCAATGGGTGCTGCTCCTATGGGTTATCAGCTTTTTGCCAAAAGCATGCGTCACAATCCATCCAATCCGACATGGATCAACCGCGACCGTTTCGTATTGTCGGCAGGTCACGGCTCCATGCTGCTTTACAGCCTGCTGCATTTATCCGGTTACGACCTTCCTATGGAGGAACTGAAGAACTTTCGCCAATGGGGTTCAAAAACGCCGGGTCACCCTGAGTTTGGGCATACGGCCGGTGTTGATGCGACAACCGGACCTCTTGGCCAAGGGGTAGCTATGGCTGTCGGTATGGCTATTGCGGAAGCGCAGCTTGGCGCAACCTACAATAAAGAAGGCTATGAAGTAATCGATCATTTCACCTATGCCATCTGCGGTGACGGAGACCTGATGGAGGGTGTTTCGAGCGAAGCGGCATCCATGGCTGCACATATGAAGCTTGGCAAACTCATTATGCTTTATGATTCCAATGATATTTCCCTGGATGGCCAATTGAACCTCTCCTTCTCGGAAAATGTTCAGGGACGCTTTGAAGCCTATGGCTGGCAGGTTTTGCGCGTGGAGGACGGCAATGATCTGAATGCTCTTGCCGGTGCGGTAGCAAAAGCGCAGGCCGAGAGCGGCAGACCGACTTTGATCGAAGTGAAGACCGTTATCGGTTACGGAAGCCCGAACAAAGGCGGCAAAGGCGGACATGCGGGTCCACACGGCTCACCGCTCGGCGCCGACGAAACCAAGCTGACCAAGGAGTTCTACGGCTGGGAGAACGAGGCTTTCTTTGTGCCGGATGAAGTTCGTTCCCACTTTGCAGAAGTAAAAGCCAAAGGCGAGAAAGCCAATGCCGATTGGAACAACAGGTTCGCTTCCTACAAAGCGGCTCACGCCGATCTAGCCGCCCAGTTCGAGACGGCGATCAGCGGAAAGCTTCCTGCGGGCTGGGATAAAGAGCTTCCGGTGTACACCACGGAGGACAAAGCGTTGTCCACGCGTGTTGCTTCCGGCAATGCATTAAACGGATTGGCAAAATGTGTGCCTAACCTCGTCGGCGGTTCAGCTGACCTGGAAAGCTCAACCATGACTCATCTCAAAGGGCTGCCGATCTTCCAGCCTGGCGAATACAATGGACGGAATATCTACTTCGGTGTCCGCGAATTTGCGATGGCAGCAGCTATGAACGGAATCAGTCTTCACGGCGGACTGAAAATTTACGGAGGCACCTTCTTCGTCTTTACGGATTATCTTCGTCCGGCGGTTCGTCTGGCTGCCATTATGCAGCAGCCGGTTGTTTATGTCCTGACCCATGACAGTATCGCTGTCGGCGAAGACGGTCCAACCCATGAGCCGATTGAGCAGCTGGCATCGATCCGGATTATTCCGGGTCTGACCGTTATCCGTCCGGCGGATGCGAATGAGACCTCTGCCGCCTGGGCATATGCGCTTGAGAATGGCAGCAAGCCAGTGGCACTTGTACTGACGCGTCAGAACCTGCCCATTCTTGAAGGCACCATTGCAAATGCGCGCGAAGGGATCTCCAAAGGCGCGTATGTGGTAGCGGATGCTGCAGAAGGCACCCCGCAGGCGCAAATTATTGCGACCGGCTCGGAAGTACAGCTTGCTGTCGCTTCGCAAAAAGCATTGGCGGCTGAAGGCATTCACGTTCGTGTTATCAGCATGCCAAGTTGGGATCTGTTCGAGCAGCAGTCTCAGGAATACAAGGATTCCGTTCTGCTTCCGGATGTTAAAGCGCGTCTTGCCGTTGAAATGGCATCACCATTCGGCTGGGAGCGTTACGTTGGCGATAAAGGCGCTATTCTCGGCATTGATACCTTCGGTGCATCCGCCAAAGGCGACAAAGTCATTGAAGAATACGGCTTTACCGTTGCCAATGTAGTCAGCAAAGTAAAAGCGCTGCTGTAGTCAGTCTAAAAAACCAGCAGTCAAGCTCTTCAATGAGGCGGGGGCGGTCGCGTGATGCGGCTTTTTAGTCCCCGCCTTATTTTAAATCCAAAGCCCGGAAAGTCCGGCCATTTGTATCACAGTTCCTGTTACAAGCTCAAAAATCTGCCGTTCCCGAAAAAGGAGTTTATTCACATGTCCCAATTTGAAAATGTAACCATCGTTAAGAAAGCCAATGTTTATTTCGATGGTAAAGTAACGAGCCGTACCGTACTGTTCGCGGATGGCACCAAGAAAACGCTCGGCATCATGATGCCTGGGGAATATGAGTTTGGTACGGATGCCAAAGAAATCATGGAAATTCTTGGCGGTCAGCTGCAGGTATTGCTTCCAGGCGAGGAACAGTGGACCGCGATCTCCGGGGAAGGGGAATTCACGGTTCCCGCCAATTCCAAATTCAAGCTGAAGGTGACAGCCGTAACGGACTACTGCTGCTCCTATATTCAGGAATAGGCAACGAAAAAAGACTGCTCTTGAGGTTCGTCCTGTCGGACAACCCGGGCAGCCTTTTTTTGGAGGTGGCAAATGGAGATCTCTGCCGAACGCTATTTCAGCTGTGTGGCACGCTGTTTCCGTCGGCAGCAGTAATATGTTTGTTGATATAGGATTCCAGCTGCAGACGCTGATAAGGAGCAAGCCCTGTCAGCAAGCAGCCGTAACGGAACTGGTTTACGCTGGTTTCAATACGGATAATGCGTCCGGTAACCGGAGGCAGCTCCGAATCCTTGGGAAAATGGATGACGACAAACATATCCAGCTCCAACGGGGAAACGGTGGCAATCTGGAGCCCGCTATCCGAAAGGTTGCAAAGCGTCCCTTCAAGCAATTGGCCAGAGAACGCGCCTTCCTGCTCCCATTGATAGATTGACAGCTTCAGAGGAATCTGCAGCTCTACACGTTCGCTTCTTCTCCGGTCAGCAGCGGATTCCGAATGGTTATGGCCTGCAGTTTCGGCGCTTGCTGCAAATTCCTGGTGGCCTTGCCGGTCTTCCGCGTGGCTGGTGATCCGTTTGTTGATCCACTGCTCGTAGCAGTTGGCTACCGACGATAAGTCCAAATCGCCGAGTCCCATGGACTCACCCATCTGGAACAGGCTTTTTACCGTTTCCAGAATAGGGGTTGGGGTCTTCAAGCCGTCGGACAACTCGGAGGACAGACGGAGATCCTTAAGCATCAAGGAGAGAGAGAATTGAACGCTGAAGTCGCGTTCAAGCAGCTTCGGTCCTTTCATATCGGCCATCTTGCTGGATGCGCCGCCGGATTGTACAAGCTCGATGAAGGAGGCGGCATCGATGCCGCCGCTCGCCGCGATGGCCATGCCTTCGACGAGCCCGGCCACATTGATGCCGACGATCGTGTTATGGGCCAGCTTAGCGGTCGCACCGCTGCCGCTAGGTCCCATAGGAATGACTTTGCGGCCCATCGCAAGCAGCACCTCCTCGGCGCGCCGGAGAACTTCGCGATCGCCGCCAACCATGAATACGAGCGAGCCGTCCTCTGCGGCAGGTTTGCTTCCGGTTACGGGAGCATCCAGGAAATCGGAGAATCTCGCAGCGGATTCGGCTGCAAGCTGTCGGACCAAAGCAGGGGAAATCGTGCTGCAGTCGATAATAACCGTACCTGGCATGAGGCCGCTGAAGAGACCGTTGTCGCCATAATAGATTTCACGGATCGCGTCATCGTGGCTGACCATCGAAATAATGATTTCGGAGCCGCGCGCAAGAGCAGCGGGAGTCTGGGTTTGGTCGCCGCCAAGCTCAAGGAGCTTGTCCATTTTGCCAGGGGTACGATTATAAAGGGTGACCTGGTACCCTTTGCGAAGCAAGTTTGCCGCCATGGGTCCGCCCATAACGCCAAGACCGATAAAACCGATTTTAACCATCCGCTTCCATCTCCTTGTTTGTCGAGTCAGGTTCTACTCATCTTATCAGACAGGAGAAGGGTTGAACAACAAGGAAAGAGCGCTGCCGGACCGTTAACAAAGAGTGAAACGGTCTATACCGGGCAGCGGTACGGTCAGAGGCTGCGGCGGCATGAAGGAGACTTGGGCGGCGGCCGGTTCACGGCATTCCCTTGTTTTTGACGAAGAAATCCATTATTCTAAGGCTACCGCTGAATGATGGACATACTTAGTAGCGCCATTTCTTCTTGATTCCATAGGGTCAATCCGTTAGCGGTTAATTCCGGAAGGGTTCTTGCGCATAATAGCAGTCGGAACAGATCCGAAAAAATAGGAGGATTCAATTCATGAGCAAAGCAGTAAAATTTGATTACAGCAAGGCACTGGCTTTTATCGGTCAGCACGAGATCGATAATTTATCCCAGCAGGTTCGCGCAGCGCATGACCAGCTGCATAATGGAACTGGCGCGGGGTCTGACTATTTGGGCTGGATTGATCTTCCGAATAACTACGATAAAGAAGAGTTTGCGCGTATCCAGAAAGCAGCGGCGAAGATTCAGTCCGACTCCGAAGTGCTGATTGTAATCGGAATTGGCGGTTCATATCTTGGTGCCCGCGCAGCGATCGAAATGCTTTCGCATTCCTTCTATAACTTACTGCCGCACGAACAGCGCAAAACACCGCAAATCCTGTTCGCCGGCAACAATATCAGTTCTACATACCTGACCCATCTCCAGCAGCTGCTGGAAGGGCGCGACTGGTCCGTCAACGTAATCTCCAAATCCGGAACCACAACGGAGCCGGCTATCGCTTTTCGTATTTTCCGCGAAGCGCTGGAGAGCAAGTACGGCAAGGAAGAAGCCCGCAAACGCATCTACGCCACAACGGACCGCGCACAAGGCGCGCTGAAGAAGCTGGCTAATGAAGAAGGGTATGAGTCCTTCATTATCCCGGATGATGTCGGCGGACGTTATTCCGTTCTTACTGCTGTCGGCCTTCTGCCAATCGCGGCTGCAGGTATCGACATCGAAGCGATGATGAAAGGAGCGGCGGATGCCTCTCAGGCGTATGCCAGCCCCGAGCTTGCCGAGAATGAAGCTTACCAATACGCCGCTGCCCGCAACGCCTTGTACCGCAAAGGCAAAACGACAGAAATTCTTGTGAATTACGAACCGTCGCTTCATTTCGTATCGGAATGGTGGAAGCAGCTGTTCGGAGAAAGCGAAGGCAAGGATTACAAAGGGATTTTCCCGGCTGCCGTAGATTTCTCGACGGATTTGCATTCCATGGGACAGTTCATCCAGGAGGGCAACCGCAATATTTTTGAAACGGTTATCCAGGTGGAGCAGGTGCAGGAGCAAATCACGATCGGCCATGATGAGAGCAATCTGGACGGGCTTAACTTCCTGACTGGAAAAACAATGGATTTCGTCAACAAGAAAGCTTTTGAAGGTACGCTGCTCGCGCACACGGACGGCCAAGTGCCGAACTTTATCGTCAACATTTCCGATCTTACGCCGTATACGTTCGGTTATCTGGTTTATTTCTTCGAGAAAGCTTGCGGAATCAGCGGTTACCTGCTTGGCGTCAATCCATTCGATCAGCCTGGCGTCGAGGCGTATAAGAAGAATATGTTCGCTCTGCTCGGAAAACCCGGATACGAGAAAGAGAAGGCTGAGCTGGAAGCGCGTTTATAATTCTCTAGAAAGCAAGGAGCTTTGAGCAGCTATGCTGAACCGATACAAGACGCTTCGTCAGCAGGCCAGCGGTGAGATTATCATCAGAAAATCACGTTTCATCGGTCACGGCAAACCGGTTGAGTCGGAAGCCGAGGCCATCGCATTCATTGATGAGATCAAGAAGCGGCATAGGGACGCAACACATAACTGCTCGGCGTATCTGGTTGGGGAACGTGATGAGTACCAGAAGCAGTCGGATGACGGCGAGCCAAGCGGCACGGCAGGCAAACCGATTCTGGAAGTGATGAAGCATCAGGAGCTGAAGAATTCCGTTATTGTCGTCACCCGGTACTTCGGCGGCATTATGCTGGGAGCCGGCGGCTTGATCCGCGCCTATGCAGATGGAGCCGTGGCAGCGATCGAGGCTGCTGAGCCTGTCGTGAGAATTCTGCGCCGCGAGATCATCGTAGACGTTGATTATACCTGGTACGGAAGGCTGGAGAATGAACTGCATGCCCAAGGCTGGAAAATAGGCGGGACAGCCTTTACGGACCGCGTGGTCATTACTTGCCTGCCGGAAGAGGCGGAGGCCGACCGTTTCGTGGCCTGGATGACAGATCTGACGCAAGGACAATCCATGATTACAAAAGGCGGCACCTTATTTGATACCGAGGGGGAGTAACCTCTCGCCCAAAACTCCCCGGTCGGTACCTTCCGGGGAGTTTTATTTTCCTCATCAGTTCGATCATTTTTTCTTATATAATCATTGACTAGACAGGTTGCAGTCTGCTACATTATTAATACCGAGTAACTTAATGGGAATTAGCGCGATTCCACATGGAAAGCGCCGGGGGGTAAGTCAGCTTGAATCTCATGATGCGCAGCCGTTGGTGGAGTTTCGGTTTTCGCAGCACCATCATGCTTTACTTTATTGTGTTGATTATTTTGCCAATTATAGGAATTTATACGCAATCGTTCAAACTGGGCTGGGGGCCCTTCTGGGATAGCATTACCGATCCTCTGGCGTGGAAAGCGGTTCTGCTCACGATTAAGCTTTCGGTTATTGCCACGGTCAGCAATATGCTGCTTGGCACCATGATCGGATGGGTGCTGATCCGTTACCGGTTTCCGGGACGGAGGCTGCTGAACAGCTTGGTAGATTTGCCATTTGCGCTGCCGACAGCTGTCGGCGGATTAATGATATTGCTTCTGCTGGGGCCGAACAGCTTCGTTGGCGGATTAGCCGACAAGCTCGGATTTCAGATTGTTTTTCACGAGCCCGCTATCATCATAGCCATGGTATTCGTTACGTTTCCGTTTGTGATCCGGGCCGTTCAGCCTTTGCTTGAAGAGATGGACAAATCCGAGGAAGAAGCCTCCTACACGCTGGGCGCTTCCAAATCGCGAACGTTCTTTCAGGTGATCTTTCCTTCGATGCTGCCGGGTATTCTGAGCGGCTCGATGCTGGCATTTTCCAGGGCGCTGGCCGAATTCGGCGCAGTTGTGCTGGTAGCCGGCAACATCCCTGGCAAAACGCTGATCGCTTCGGTATACATTTTCGGAGAAATAGAAAGCGACAATACACAGGGAGCTGCAGCCACCTCGGTGCTGCTGCTGACCTTGTCTTTTATCATCTTATGGGTCGTCAACCTCGTTCAGACGAGGAGGGCAGGCAAATGAAGAAGCTCTGGATTGCTTTAACCTATCTTGTTTTTCTCATCCTGCTGATCGCGCCGATTGTGAAGATATTCACCGGGGCCTGGGAGGATGGATGGAGCGGATTTGCCGAGGCGCTGACGCGCAAGCAGGCGCTTCATGCTCTTATGATGACGGGCAGTATCGTGCTTGTGGTTACGGCCATTAATACTTTGTTCGGCGTCATGCTGGCCCTTTATCTGGTGCGGGCAACCTGGCTCGGCCGGAGGATCAAGCAGCTGCTCAACAGTTTCGTTGATTTGCCGTTCGCGGTATCGCCGGTTATCGGCGGTCTTATGATCGTGCTGCTGCTGGGACCGAACTCCATTATGGGCGCTTTCTTCGAGGGGATCGGCTTCAAAGTGGTTTATGCGCTGCCGGGCATGATTCTGGCAACCTTGTTCGTCACATTCCCGCTTATGGTGCGCGAGGTGATGCCGGTGCTGCAGGAAATCGGTGCCCAGCAGGAAGAGGCAGCATCTACGCTTGGCGCGTATTCCTGGTATACCTTCTGGCATGTAACCTGGCCTTCGATCCGTTGGGGCGTTATCTATGGCGTCGTTCTTACAGTCGCCCGGTCATTGGGTGAATTCGGCGCCGTGCTGGTCGTCTCGGGAAATATCATGAACAAGACACAGACAGCGACAACGCTTGTCTATCAGGATGTCGAGAATTTTAATGTGACGGCTGCAAATGGTGTAGCGCTTGTGCTGGCGGCTTTCTCTGTCGGACTTCTGCTGCTCATGGAATGGGCCAAAAAGAGAAAGGAAGTGCATTAAACGATGCATATCGAGGTGCGCGGATTAAATAAGCAGTTCGGCGATTTCCAGGCCGTTCGCGATGTCAGCTTTGATATTGAGAAAGGCCGCCTGATCGGCCTGCTGGGGCCAAGCGGCGGAGGCAAGACATCGATACTCCGGATGCTTGCGGGATTGGAGCAGCCTTCATCCGGAGACATCGTGTTTCACGGCAAGAGGGTGAACGATCTGCCGCCGCAGGAGCGCGGGATCGGGTTTGTATTCCAAAATTATGCGTTGTTCAAGCATATGACCGTATATGATAACATTGCTTTTGGGCTGAAGGTGAAGAAGCAGTCCAAAGAAGCCATTCGCGAGCGGGTCATGACGCTCGTCGAGCTGACGGGCCTTAAAGGCTTCGAGCATCGTCTGCCACATCAATTATCGGGCGGACAGCGTCAGCGGGTAGCCTTCGCCCGGGCATTGGCTCCCGAGCCCCAACTTCTGCTGCTCGACGAGCCGTTTGCGGCGATTGACGCCAAAATCCGTTCCGAGCTTCGCACCTGGCTCAAGGAAATGATTGAGCGGGTGGGAATCACTTCCATCTTCGTGACCCATGACCAGGACGAGGCGATTGAAGTAGCGGATGAAATCATGATCATCAATAAAGGACGGCTGGAGCAAAAAGGCTCGCCGTGGGATATCTACAAGAGCCCGCAAACCCAGTTTGTGGCAAGCTTCATCGGCGAGTCTACGATCGTTTCGCAGGTTGAGCGTCTCAAAGGCTTTGAGGAAGCGTCCGCCTGGCCGGGGACACAGGCGCTAATCCGTCCGGAATATATTGAGATCGGCAAACAAAGCGAGTTTCGTATCGCATCGGCAACGGCGCGCGGGACCGTCAAGCATGTTCACTTCCGCGGCAGCGAGTGGATGATAGAAGTTGAGGTCGGCGACATCAAGCTGATTACGTACCGGTCGCTGGAGAAAGACGTTCTGAAGCCTGGGGATGAAATCAGTGTGCTGATTCACCGGGCGTACCTGTTTAACGATAACGACACATGGATCATGGAGAATAAGCTGAAGGAAGACCCGATGCCGATTCATATTTAATAACGAAAGTGTTGTGTAATGATGAAACCTACCCTGACTAAAGGATGGCGATTGACCGGTTTATTGTGCACAGCCCTAATTTTATTGATTACCGCAGCCTGCAGCGGGAATAATTCCAGCGGGGAAGAAACCGGTGCGGATGTTCCTCAAGGGGATATCACGCTTGTCATTGGCGCCTATTCCGTTGTTAAGGACGCATTTGCGGATCTGCTTCCGAAGTTCAAGGACAAATGGAAGGCAGAAACCGGACAGACGATTGCTTTTCAGGAATCCTATGAGGCATCCGGCACACAGGCAAGAGCGATTGCAGGCGGCTTCGAGGCAGATGTGGCGGTGCTTGCCATGGAAGGCGATATCGATAAAATCCAGAAGGCGGGCTTTATTACGCATGACTGGAAGCAGGCGCTTTTGCATGATGGAATGATTACGCGTTCGATTGCCGTTCTGGGGACGCGGGAAGGCAATCCCAAGGACATTCATGATTGGGAGGATTTGACCCGTGATGAGATTAAGGTGCTGTATCCCAATCCGAAAACATCTGGAGGGGCGCAGTGGGACATCAATGCCATATACGGCGCGGGACTGAAGAAGTCAGAGGCGGATACGGGCAAGAAGGATCCCGCTTATGCGAAAGCTTTTCTGGAGAAAATTCATCAGAATGTGGAGTCACTGGACAAAAGCGGGCGCGCCTCGATGGCTGCGTTTGAATATGGAGTAGGCGATGTGATTGTTACCTACGAGAACGAGCTGATCGCCAGAATCAATAAGGGCGTTCAATATGAAATCGTTGTGCCGAGCACTACGATACTGATCGAGAATCCCGCCGCGGTTGTGGATGTTAACGTGGATAAGCATGGAACGAGGGAAGCGGCGGAAGCTTTCCTTGCCTACCTGGAGACACCGGAAGCGCAGCTTATCTTCGCCAATCATGGCTTTCGCCCCGTTGACGACGCGGTGATGGCGGAGGTCAAAGACCGCTACCAGCAGCCGGCTGATCTATTTGATATCCATTATCTCGGCGGATGGGACGATGTACGCAAGAAGCTCTATTCCCCTAAGGGCATCTGGTATCAGGTGCTTGCAGGCTTGTAGCAGCCTCTCCGTTATCTGGGGAAATAACCGACGAAGCACACTGCCGCCGCAGTGTGCTTTTCTTCGTATTCTAACCTGTGGCGTCGGCCCCTGGCTGTTGCTGTGGGTTTCCAGGCAATGGATCTGTTACGGATTTGCTCTCCACCTTGCCGGACTCTCCCAGAAAATAATGTCGCAAAGGCTGGAGCAGATCATCCAGCTCATAAACCAGCGGTGTGCCTGTTGGAATGTTGAGACTTGCCATATCATCTCCGGGAATTCGGTCGATATATTGCACAAGCGCTCGTATGGTATTGCCGTGGGCGGCGATCAGCACCCGTTTACCGGCCTTGAGAGCTGGCTGGATGGTTTCATTCCAATAGGCCATTGCCCTCGCCTGTGTATCCTCCAGATTTTCCGTTAACGGCACACATTCTTGAATTCCCCGATATCTCAAATCAGACCTCTCGCAGCGCGGATCATTCAGCTTAAGAGCAGGAGGACGGATGTTCACCGACCTTCTCCACTCATGAACCTGATCGTCTCCGTATTTTAAAGCCGTCTCGACTTTGTTCAAACCCTGTAAAGCGCCATAATGGCGTTCATTGAGCATCCATGTTTTGAATACGGGTATCCACATCAACTCCATTTGATCGAGAATAACCCAGAGCGTGCGAATCGCTCTCTTCAAATAAGACGTACAGCCCAGATCAAAAACATAGCCGTTATTGCGTAAAATCTCCCCAGCTTTTCGGGCTTCATCCAGACCGGTCGCAGATAAATCGATATCCGTCCAGCCGGTGAAACGGTTCTCCAGATTCCATTGGCTTTGGCCATGGCGAATCAGAACAAGCTTGATCATATTCTTGCGTCGCCTTCCTTCCCGCAGAGGAGCCTGCTTTATTCGGAAATGGCTAGTTTGAGATGGTCAGGGAGTCCGATGTATAAACGACTTTAGCCTGAAATACTTTGGAAAAAAAGGCGAGTGGTACATACAGGCTGCCGTTTTTTACGACGGGTTCGGTATCCAGAGAAATGGTGGACTGTTTATTAGTTGGGTAGGAAACCTTCCCTTTGGTCACAGTAATCCGCTGCGAGCCTTTGGTCAGCTCAGCCTGCCGCAGGGTCTCATTCCAAATGAGCTTATATCCGAGCGCCGTGGAAATGGACCTAAGAGGCGCCATTGTCATGCCATCCTTATTGGTATAAAGGGGGGCTTGTCCAATATCCAGGACGGACCCATTGATTTTGACTACCAAGGCGCTTGAATCTCCTGTTTCCGTATTCGCCAAAGGAATCTGGATTTCCGGGAGGCCCGATGAATACGGCGCAATCTCGTAATTTTGGAAGAGGATGACCGCATGATTCCCCTGCAGATAAAAAGTCTGGTCGTCCGAGATGCCTTTAAATGTATCCTGAAAATAATCCTCAGGGTTTGCGGCAATCACTTCTTTAACTTTTTTGTTGATGACCGTTTTATAATTTGCGCCGAATAAATCCTTCAGCGTGATAAGTGAAGGCTTTGGGGCATTATGGATATTATAGGTGTCCGCACGGGTAATGCCGTGGGCGCCTCCCGTAAACACATAAGTAAGCACCTTTATGGATAAATAACCGTTGTCCCGTGTGCTTCCGTCCGATTGGACTTCGTATTTGACGGTAATATCATAGGGGATAAAATCATCGCCTGCTGCTTCCGCCGCCGAAGCATCCCTCTCTGCCTGCTGCTGTACAGTTTCGAGATCCGCTCTGGCCGTT
The DNA here is from genome assembly GCF_014641075.1 of Paenibacillus nasutitermitis. GTDB lineage: Bacteria > Bacillota > Bacilli > Paenibacillales > Paenibacillaceae > Paenibacillus_Z > Paenibacillus_Z nasutitermitis. The sequence continues at coordinate 1,896,623 of NZ_BMHP01000002.1, read as the reverse complement.
TCGGCGATGCGGTGATTCAGCTCGCCTTGGTATTGCGCGCTTTGCAGACCTTGGACAACCGGGTACTCGATCGCAGCAGTATACATTTTTGTGTCGGTGTTTATCTTCTTCGTGGTGAATTGAATGGCAGGCAGCTGCTGTTTGGCTGCAAATGATTTTGCATGGCTGACGCCGGCGGCCGGATTCTCTTTGGCAAAAGAAAACGAGGCTCCCGCCTGAAAGATGAAGATGCCTACTACTCCGATGGCCAACAATTTCATACTGATCGTCTTTAAGTTGTTATGGGTCATAGTGATCCTCCCTGATGTTGAATATCCCTAATAATAAGGATTTCTTCTCGGAAATGAGTAACAAAATGGTTAAAGACGCTTAACCTTTTGTACCCGGATCTGCAAAATGAATAACCCTTTTCCCGTCAGGCATCAGGATTTGCGGCGGATTTTTGCATGTTTTTTTTGAACAAATAAGCAAGAATTAACGTCATCATGATGATCAGGGCGTATGTTAAATCGAAGAAAGGCCAATATTTTCTCGCCACATCCGAGAAGTAGGAGACGTTCGGAGAAATATAGAAAGCCAGACCGAACAGGATCATCCCCACAGGATAGGTAAGAATCCGGTAGTCCTTCAGCTTGAACAGCTGGGACGTGCCCAATATAAAACCGTAATAATAGAGGATTATTTTGAAAAAAATCGAGAATAGCCAAATAATAGCCATCATCGCTTCAAGTCGCTCCAGAAAATGCGCGATACTGATTTTTTTGGCTAGCGCATAGGTGGGATAAAGATGAAAAGTTGTCATATCGGCACCCAGCACGAGGATGGACAGGAGAAGCAAGATGAAAAGGATGGTTCCGCCTATAAGTGCGCCAAGGATAAAATCCCGCTGTAAATGGGTCCCTTGTTTCACATGAGGAAATATCATCAGAAACACCAACAGCTCCGTGAACGGATAGGTAACCGTATAAATCATCCCTTGCAAAATAGGGGGGATGCCCCGGCTCAGAATGGGGGATAAGTTAGTCATGTGTACTTGCGGGAGCATGAGAACGACCAGGCAGAATAAAAAAAACAGAAACCAGGGAAAGAAAATTTCGCTGGCTCTGGCAATCGGCTCCAATCCAAGGCGGATTCCGATCATTAATACCAGAATCATCATGAAATGAATGGCCCGAAGCGGGGTTTCAACCAGGATACTGGTCGTTATAAAGTCGCTGGCTTCCCGTAGCATCGCCGATGTATTCAATAAGAAATAGAGTACAAACAAGAGAGAGACGATCCCTCCAAGCGTCCTCCCCATCACGTTGCGGTTGATCTGAATGATCGTCGCCTGCGGATAGGTCTTCCAGAGGCGCAGAACGAGCCAAACGATGAACAGCCCGGCGGGAATGCCTGCGAGCATGGACAACCAGGCATCCCGCTCAGAGGCCTTGGTAATTATGGAGGGCAGGATGAGTATAGAGTCCCCGATTGTGGAAAAAATGGCGAGGATGGTTAATTGTTGAATGCTGATTTTCCCTTTTTCAAGCAATAGATTCACCTCCTTGTTTCATTTTCGTTAAATACAAGTTCACTGATGGGCTTATAAATCAATTTGAGCACGTTCAAAGGACTGGGGAGGTTCATGGGCTTGGTGGCCATGCTACTGAGAACGATTCCGATGGCAAGCAAAATACTGACGAAGATCACTTCTTTCTTCTGCCGCTTACGGAACAGGTCAGGCAGCTCGTAAGCGGCGATAGCGAGTCCGATGGCAAGAACTGAAATAACGCTTACCATAATGGTTGTCACTCCCTTAATTTGTTGCTGATCGGATTGTTGATCGAGCCGACTCTGCGGATGGTCACTTTTACGTCATAGTTTACTTTAAGCTTGATAAATAGATCCTCCCAGCGATCCTTAAGCCTGCTCCACTCTTTCGGATGATTGCGGTAGATCGTCTGTCCGAAGCCGAAGATGTCGCTGTGATATTTTTTCTGTATGGTACTTACCGTGTTTTCCATAAGGAGCGTAAGTTGTTTGGACCACTCCTTCTGCAGATCCTTGATTGTCTCCGGGTTGGTGAAATCTATTTTGCATTCCACATCCCCTATATTGGCAATGCTTTCGACTTTCACATCGATTTCCGGCTCTCCTTGCCTGATCCGGCTTTTTAGTGATGTCTTGGAGTTGTAGGTTTCCAATACAAGCTTTCCGCCTTCAGGGCAATTGACATGATCTACGGTACTTCCGATATTATCCAAAATATAGTTGTACCCCTTGCTTTCTTCTTGGTTCAACCACCCGACCAGGCGGTCCTTTTCAAATACAGCCAGGTCGGACAGCTCCAAACGCGCGGAGCTGTCAATTTCATTTACATTCCTCTCCTTCTCTCCAATCTGCTGGTTACCGATGATATGGACTCCCGTTATAACCGGATTAATGCCGACCGTTATTAATTGGGTGGCCAGCTGATCCAGCGTTACTTTCGTCGAAGTGCCCGCGAACTTGGCGGAAGCTTCCAGTGAAGCATAGAGATTCTGGGAGGGTATCTTTTCAAGTGGCGTCATAATTTTTAGGGCATTCTCTGCGGTGCCGTTCTTTGCGACAAGCATATAGATGTCGGGACGCGGCTCCGCATCGCGCATCTGAAGATCCAGTATTTTGGAGATGCCTTCTCTGGCGAGCGATTCCCCGACGATGATTACGCGTATATGCGCTCCGTAAATTTTCCGGGGGCTTGTCATTGTCAGCTTCCGCAAGGTTTCAAAAATCGTAGGACCGGAGGCCTTGTACATCACAACGGGAGACCTTACGGAACCACTGTTTTTGGTCGATACCGATGACGGATCAACAACCTGCACGGAAACATGATATTGATCGCCGATTTTATCGTAGCCTGTCCCAAGTTCAATACCCAGCTCATTTAATTCACGGCGGTCCCAACAGCCTGTCAAACATAAGGCTAACAGGCTCAATATCAGTATTCCGTGTCTCCAGTACATTGCGGATTTGTCCCCCTTTATTTTCCCTGCTTCTTTCCGGATTTTTGCCTCGTATTATTCTTCTGCGCAAGGAGCGGCGGCCTGGTTAACATGTCCTGCCAGGGAATCCGGAAGAAGGTATCTTTCTGGCCTTTCAAATTCATTGGTGACAACGGGCTCATGTATGGAACGCCGAACGAACGCAGTGAGCTCAGATGCAAGACCAGCACAATAATTCCCATCAGAATGCCAAACAGGCCGAACGAGGCGGCGAGGCCCATGAGCAGGAAACGGAGCATACGAACCGAGATGGACATGCTTGTCGCAGGGATTACATAACTCGATATCGCCGTAATGGAAACGATGATAACCATAACGGAAGATACAATGCCCGCTTCCACTGCAGCTTGTCCGATTACGAGGGTTCCGACAATAGATACCGCTTGACCGACTGTCCGTGGCATGCGTACACCGGCTTCACGTAAAATTTCATAGGTGATCTCCATCATCAGCGCTTCGAAAAAGGCGGGAAAAGGAACGCCGTCCCGTTGCGCGGCAAGGTTAATCAGCAAATTAGTCGGCAGCATCTCCTGATGAAAGGTGGTAATGGCAATATACAGAGAAGGGGCCAGCAGCGAAATGAAGAAGGATAAAAAGCGGATAATCCGAAGCAATGTACTGACATCCGAGCGCTGCGCATAATCCTCCGCCGATTGAAAAAACTGGATGAACAGGGCCGGAACAAGCAGGGCAAAGGGGGTCCCGTCAATCAGAATGGCCACCCGTCCTTCCAGGATGCCTGCTGCAATCGTATCCGGTCTTTCACTGTTATAGATTGTCGCAAATGGAGATAGCGTCTTATCCTGAATCAATTCCTCGATATATCCGCTCTCCAGGATCCCGTCGATGTTGATTTGGTCCAATCGTGACCGTACTTCCTTTACGATACTGTCCGCGGCTACATTTTTCAGATACATAATGGCTACGGTTGTCTGGGTAACTTTGCCGATATAGCGCTGCTCCAGCCACAGGTGAGGGTCTTTTATTTTGCGACGGAGCAGTGCGGTATTCGTTCGGAGATTTTCATTAAAGGCCTCCATAGGTCCCCGGACCACTGTTTGCGTGATGGGTTCGGAGACGCTGCGGCTCTCCCATCCGCTTACTCCGATACGCAGGCATTCCGTGCATCCGTTCACCAGCAGGATGGCATCGCCGGATAGCAGACAAGTAAGCAACGTATTCTGATCGTTTATGATGCCGATATCGCCTGCCATCAGGATATCGTTTCTTATAAAATCAAGGAGAGTTCTACCGTTGCATACGTCCTGAGGATGTGCCTTGCAGGACATCAGATTTTGGATGATGCTGTTGTGCAATCCCTTGAGATCGACAAGCCCGTCGATATAAACGATAGCCGTCATCACGCCATCACTGAGAAATATTTCTTTGAGAATCAAGTCGGGACTTGCACCGAGGGCATTCTGCACGGCTTTCAGATTAACGTGAAGGTTCTCCTGCAAAGGACTGGCGTTGTCCGGGTTCAAAGGATCCATTATTAAGCCCCTTTTTTTGGGAAAATAGATTATTCAAACGAAACACTCATAAGCGTTTTCCTATTATCACCATGCGATCAAGAATTTATGAAAACCGCAGAGACCAAGAAGCGGACAAAAAAAGCTGCCGCACAAAGCAAGAATCTTGCTTTGTGCGGCAGCTTCTATCAGACGCTGTCAGGACGGATTCAGAATAAATTTCTCAATGACCTCGCGCACGCCTTCCTCATTATTGGAGGAGGCCACATATTGGGCCATCTCCTTAAGCTTCGGAAGCGCATTTCCCATGGCTACGCCAAGACCGGCGGCTTCAATCATTTCATGGTCGTTCCATGAATCGCCGATAGCAATGACGTCATCGAGCGTACAGCCGATATGCTCCGCCATAAACGCGATAGCATGACCCTTTGTTCCTTCTTTATGCATAAACTCCAGGTAATGGGCTTTGGATTTGGTGATATGCACGCGGTCCCCGATGAGCGGCGTCAATTCCAACGCAATTTCATCCAGATAAGCCGGATCGTCGATGATGAGCATTTTGGTCGAAGGCTGGTCAATCAGCTTGTTGAAGTCCGGCTCGACGACAAAAGGAATTTTGGAGAGCCCCGAATATCCGCGGGCTTTCTCATTATCCTCCTGGACATATAGAATATCGTTGATGTACAGCTGCAGATGCAGCTTGCGCGCCTCGCAGAAATCAAACAGCTGCTGGGCGGCATCCTTCGGCACGCTTCGTTCATAGAGGACCTGCTCATCTATCAGCGTCTTGACGAGCGAGCCCTGATACGTAATGATCGGCACATTAAAGCCGATTTGCATGGCGATTTTTTTGGCTGAAGGGAACATGCGTCCAGTGGCAAGTGTAACAAATACGCCTTTCTCAATGGCAGCAGCAAGTGCCTCTTTGGTTCCGGGCGTAACGACCAGATCGTCGGTCAGCAAAGTATCATCAACATCAATGGCGATCAATTTATACATATGGTTATTCCTGCTCCTATTCTCTCTTTAGGTTTTCATTGATTGTAGCGGAAAATGAAACGGCGGACAAGCGATTTTTTTGCTTCAAGGTTACCGGCCCATCAGAAAAAGGTTGCGGTATGCTGTGGGCGTCATCCTTTCGCTTTGCAGAAACCGTTTGTTGAAATAACTCGGATTTTCATAGCCGCAGAGCAGCGCCACTTCATGGATCGGCAGATTGTACCGGTCTACCAGCAGCTGTTTGGCTTTGCCTATCCGGCACATGGTAACGAATTCCAGCGGTGTTTGGCCTGTAGCCCTTCGGAACCAGCGGCAGAAGGCATAACGGTTGGTACCCGCCTTTGCTGCCCAATGATCCAGATCGAAAGCTTCAGCTGCTGCCGCCTGCAGCTCAGGGAGCAGGTGGGAAATGCGTCCGCTTGCTGCCACTGCGGATGTGTTCGCCGATAGCGGTTCGGCTTGTTCAATTAGTTCCGCCACAATGCCGTACATCAGCATCGAGACACTTGTGGGATAGAGCGATTGATATTGCTTCATTTCCGCGAGAAGGTCATCGATCCGGTTCTCCAGCAATTTGGGCGAGCGGATCCTCCATACAATCGAACGGTGGAAGCCCCGTTCAGTCAGGTCGTTTAATGCTCCGCTGCCGTAGAAGTGGATCCATTTTACGCTCCAGACAGGGTTATGGCTGCTGTAATAGAACTGTTTATCACCCGGGAAATACAGGAAGGCGTCGCCGGCTTTTAGTTCAATACGACCGCTGTCTCCTTCTACAAATCCCTGTCCGGCCGTGACCAGATGAAGATTGAATTCCTTCAGGTAACCCGCGGGACGGTTAACGGTGTGGTCTCTGGCTGACTGATAGAAGCCGGCCGATTCGGGAAAGCAGTAGAAACGTTCAGGCCGGACCAACGGCAGTGTCAAATGCTTCATAACCGGTCATTCCATCCTCCCTAAGCAGGTAAGTCTAAGATTTCGCAATATTGTTTTAGATCCTGCAATATAATTCGATGTTATTGCCTGCAAACCTCCTTTATAATCATCAATATAGGACAAACAAACCATGACAGAAGAGGAGCGGGATAAAAATGATGAAACGAATCAAAGTGGAGGGCGTTCAGCAGGGCATCTCCCAGCTTGTGCAAGGTTCTATGATGCTCGGCATCGATAAAATGGACTATTCCGGCGAATTGCTCGATTCCTATATCCATGCGGGCGGGAATACGATCGATACCGGTCATATCTACGGCGCGAGCTCTGCACAGGCGATTGGGCAATGGATGGAGGACCGGGGCAACCGGAGCGATGTCGTCATCATTGGCAAAGGGGCCCACCCCTACGAGCAATCCAGGATGACCAAAACTTGTATTCAGAGCGATCTGGTGGAGTCGCTGGAGCGTCTCAAAACGGATTACGTCGATATTTATATGCTTCACCGCGATGACCCTAATGTCCACGTCGGCTATATTCTCGAAGGCTTGAACGATCAGATCGCCGCAGGCCGTTGTCTGTCGCTCGGAGCATCCAACTGGACGGTAGGCCGGATCAGGGAGGCCAACGCCTATGCGGAGAAGAACGGAATGAAGGGTTTTGCCAGCAGCAGTCCCAATCTTGGACTGGCCAAGCCGATCGAGGCGCGCTGGGCAGGGTGCGTGTCCACCTATGCGGAGGATGAGCAGTGGCATAAGCAGTCGCAGCTTCCGGTCATTTCCTGGTCCTCCCAATCTGGAGGTTTCTTTACGAATCGTTATACGCCGGAGCAGACCGGGGAGACGGACATGGTGCGGGTTTATTACAGCGCCGAAAATTGGGAACGCAAGCGGCGTGCCGCGCAGTTAGGCGAGAAGTATGGCGTAAGCACCAACCATATCGCGCTGGCCTATGTGCTGAACCAGCCGTTTCCGGTTGCGGCTATTATTGGACCGCATCAGACCTCAGAGCTTTATGACAGCCTTAAGGCGCTCCCTGTAGCCCTGACGGCAGACGAAATCGGCTGGCTTAGCCTTGCGGAAGAAACGCTGCCGGCAGAATAGCACCGTATCGTTTTATTCCTGTTTAGATCTTGCAGTAAACAAAAGGCCCCAGCCCTTGCCGGTCAGGCATGATACGAAAAATTTGTCGCATTGGTGACATTGACAGCGGAAGGGGAGGTTTGGGCGCTGCGCCTGGCTTGCGGCTGACCCGGGAATGCGATAAAGTGAGTAGCAGATTCCTTGTGTCAGAACGGAGTGGTAGAGATGAATAAATATGGCCGGCAAGAAGCGAACCAGCGGCGGAATGTGAACCTGGTTCTGCTTGTGGTGGTGGCTTGCGCGCTTGGTTTTATCGGCGGACGAATATCGATGATGGCGCAGTATCCCGTCTTGAAAGAAGCAGCCTTCCGCAACCTGTCTTACGCTTATACAGAAATTATGGATAATTATTTAAACGGGGCAACGTCCAAGGCGCTTGTCGAAGGAGCCACAGAAGGTATGGTTGCTTCGCTGGATGACCCGTATTCGGTTTATTTGAGCGGGGATAAGGGAGAGCAGTATGTCCAGTCCTACGAGGATACCTTTGTCGGGATAGGCGTTGAAATACGGGAACAAGACGGAGAATTCATCATTGAAAATACGATAAAGGATGCCCCTGCGGAAAAAGCGGGTTTAAAGTCCGGCGATGTGTTTCTGTCTGTGGACGGCAAAACCGCCAAAGGCATCACGCTGGCGGATTTGAAACAGCTGGTCCAGGGCAAGGAAGGCTCTACCGCCAAGCTTATGATCCGCCGCCAGGGGATGAATGAGCCTTTGGAGGTTCCCGTCACCCGCGGGGCTGTGCCTGTTCATACAGTCACGTTTGAGATGAAGGAGGGCCAGATCGGCGAAATTTCGATCACCCGTTTTGCAGAGAAGACCGGCGACGAGTTCAAGGAAGCCGTGACCAAGCTGCAGCAGCTTGGGATGAAGTCGCTGTTGATCGATTTGCGGGGCAATCCAGGCGGTCTCCTGACGCCAACGGTAGAAATCGCCAATTTGTTTGTACCAAAGGGAGAAACGATTCTTCAAGTGGTCTACAAAGACGAGAAACAGGTGATTACTCATAAATCGGAGCAAAAAACACCATGGAAGCTGCCGTTGGCTATTTTAGTTGACGATCACACCGCAAGTTCCGCAGAGGTGCTGACCGCTGCGCTGAAAACGACCGCGAATGCTTCAGTAATCGGTCAAAAAACGTTCGGTAAAGGAATTGTCCAGAACTTCAGACAGCTAAAGGGAGGCTCCGTACTGAAGCTTACGGAAGCCCAGTGGCGTTCTCCCGACGGTCAATGGATTCATAAGAAAGGAATCGAGCCGACGATTGCCGTCGAAGCGCCTTCGTATACCTTGCTCCCAAGGCTTCCGGCCGGTCTGCTGATCAAGGAGGGCGATTACGGGGACAAGGTGCAGACGGTTCAAACGATGCTGAGCACGCTCGGCTATAGTGCAGGCGCGGGGAATGGAATCTTTGATGAAGGTACGGCTGCAGCCGTGAAGAAGTTTCAGCGTGACGAGGCTTTGCCCGATAACGGAGCTGTAAATGACAGGACGGCCTACCGGATCACAGCAAGATTGATGGAGAAGTACAAGAAGGAAGATCCGCAGCTGCGGGCAGCGCTCAAGGCGCTTCAGGCTGAGGGTAAATAAGTGTTTAAGAAACCGGCTGCGCCGTATTCCAATGGGTGCAGCCGGTTTCTTTGAATTATAGACATGTTTCTTCTTATTCGTACTTTAGGAGAGATTTTCCCACTTCTCCCACATCGTGCGCGGATTGCGTTCATAGACCTCATGATCGCGATACAGATACGCATGCATAATGAATTCCCGGCGAATCGTGGCAAAATCATCGTGGAACTGTTTAATAAAGCCGTTGATTTCTTTCTCCGAATAAGATCTGCCTTCTTCCAGCCGCTCGGCCAGGCTCTCCAATACAATGCGTTTTTTCTTGAGCTGCGCCGGGATATGCTTCAACTTCCCTTCCCCGCTGAAAAAATTCCGCAAAACGGATTGTTTAAGACGTTCATTCTTTTCTTCCAAAGAAGCGGCCTCCTCGGTATAGGGCTCTTGCTCCTGCTCTTGAAGCAAAGCCAGCAGGGAACCGGCATACTGCTTCAGAAAATAACGGTCCAGGGAAAAATAAATCGCATTCTTCTCCCGACGTTCATGAAGCAGGCTTACCGCCCGGAGCTTGGCGGCATGATGGGTGATGGTGGCCGTGGACAGAAATAGCTTGCCGGCAAGCTCCTGTCCTGTCAGCTCTCCGGCGGCGAGCAGAATAATCATCCGGATCCGGGTTGGATCGGCGAGCGCTTTATGATAGTTGACGATCTTATCAAGCTGAAGCATAATCCTGCACCATCCCCAATTAGAAATTTATTTAATTAGATAATATTCTAATTAGTTGCGGATGTCAAGATTCTTATCGTCCCTTATTAAGGCGTGACTTGTATGGAGTATCCACGTACAATTAGGGGAGAAGACGTAATAGACAAGCTTGGAGGTGACGCTTATCCGATTATTATACCGATTAGCGGATAAACCGGTTATTGCGGCATTGCGGGATTTAAGCCAGCTGGAGGCGGCCCTTGTCAGCGGGGTGGATATCTGTTTTTTTATGGGCGGATCTATCATTGAGATGAAGGATGCTGTGGCGCGCGCCAGGTCGGAGAATATCAGCTCTTTTATTCATATCGATCTGGTCAAGGGTTTATCCCGAAGCGATAAGGAAGCGGTTGACTTCGTTGCAGGCTATATCGGTGCGGATGGTATTATTACGCCCAAAGCTCATCTGATTCAGGAGGCAAAACGAAACGGGATATTCGCGATCCTGCATGTGTTTATTATCGATTCGCTAGCGGTCCGCAACGCGATGAGAATGGTGGAGTCGGTCCAGCCCGACGCCATAGAAATTATGCCGGGGCTGATTCCGAAGACCATCGCCGGCTTCGCGGATGCTTTCCAACAGATACCGGTCATTGCCAGCGGCTTGGTCGAGACGCCATCCGAAGCGAAGCAGTGTCTGGATGCCGGAGCGATGGGAATATCGACCAGCCAGCGCGGGCTGTGGGGATTAACCTACGACCAGTTAAGCTAAGAACATGATCAAGCGGTCCCGGATTGGTTTAAAAATGCAAAAAGTCTTGAAATCATTTAATCGCTGGCATATAGTAAAGATAATTGTTTTGTTTGGAGCCCGCGTACAAGAGTGAAAGCTCTAAATAACAAGCAGAAGCTTATTTCTGTTTGTTGTTTAGAGCTTTTTTTGCATCCGGATGCTCCAAATTCGCAATCAGACAAAGGGGGAAAGTGAATGGCTGTATGGCAGGAGAAAAGCACATACTTATTTGATTTGGACGGCTGTATTTATTTTGGCCGGACGCTTGCACCTGGAGCCGGGGCACTGCTTGAAACATTGCGGGCAGCGGGCAAGAACGTCGGCTTCGTCTCCAATAATTCCCGCGATACGGGCTGGGAGGTGGCCAGGCGGCTGGAGGCGATGGGATTGTCTGTGCAGCCGGAACATATTGTGACGGCAACCGAATATATGGGTGCCTTCATAAGCAGGCGGTTTGGACCCAGCCGGTTGAAGGTGGCGGGCAGCAGCGCGCTCATACATTCCCTGGAGGAAGCGGGTCATGAGGTCATTCCGTTCGGTTCGGGATCGGTACCAGAGCTTGTTGTGATTTCCCGGGACACGGAGTTTAGCTATGAGAAGCTGCAGATCGCCGCTGCTGACGGAGCTCGCGGGGCCAGAGTCGTGGCGACGAACCCGGATCTCCACCATCCCGGGGAGAACGCTGCCAGGGTGCCCGAAACGGGGGCGCTGCTTGCCGCTCTTCAGCCGCTGCTGGATGATGAGATCCAGATTCTCGGCAAGCCTGAGCCGTATTTATTCCAATATGGTATGGATCTGTTTGGAGTTGCCCGAACGGAATCGGTATTCACCGGAGATAATTTGCAAACGGATATCAAGGGTGGCTTGGCTTTGGGACTGACAACCGTATGGATTAACAGCAATCAGGAGCCGCCGGGCACGCATTCATCCCCGGATATTACTCCGGATTATCATTTCGTGGATATGCGTGCTTTTCTGGAAAGCATTCATGATTCCGATTATTTCAAGATGAAGGGGAGGAGAACCCAATGAAGCAGCAAATGAAGCATAATCAGGAGAAAACGACGATTTGCATTCCGGGTTTGAAGGAGGATCTTCGCATTATGCAGATCACGGATACCCATTTGTGTGAAGCATATCCGCGGGAAGGAGAGGAGTTGTGCCGAATGGCTGGCAACCGTCATACCGGTTTTCGCGAGCAAGGGCAGCCGGGGGACTTCACCCTTACGGATTTGCTTCAAGGTCTTATCCGATTAAGCAACGAAGAGCGGGTAGACGGTGTCGTGTTTACCGGCGATATTATTGATTTTCCTTCCCTTAAAAATATGGAAGTAATGAAGAGCGCCTTCGGCGAGCTCCAGATGCCTTATCTGTACATGCCCGGCAATCATGACTGGAGCTTCCCGCATCTGCCCGTTACGGACGAAATGAGGGTAGAGAGCTATCCTTTATTTCAGGAATGGTTCTCAAATGTTCCTGGCTGCCAGGCCATTCAATTAGGCGGGATGAATCTGATCGGCGTGGACAACAGCAATTATCAGCTGACGGAGCAGCAGTTTGATTTTATTCGCGAGCAGTGCGAGCTCGGACTGCCCAGTCTCTTATTTATGCATATTCCGCTGTATCTTCCATCCTTGGAACCTGCGGTCAGAAGCCAATGGGGCGGAAGTCCGATCATGATGGGAGCAGAGGATTGGACGGATCAGGAGCTTCTTAATTGGCAGATCAGGCTCCCTGACGAGAGTACGCTGGCATTTACTGAATGGATTCGCCGCGGAAAAGGGGCTGAGCGGATCAGGGGGGTTTTTAGCGGGCATGTCCATTTCCATCATGTGGACGCCATTACCGACGGGAGGATGCATCATACAACGCTTGCCGGGTTTAAGGGTGGTTCGCGGATGATTCATTTGACAAAAGCATAAGGGAACGTTAATAGGGTTTCTGCTTGTCGGTGACAACCAGAAACCCTATCCGTTAACCATTTTCGTATTCAATTGTTTCCTGCACACTCCATTCAAACAACTTCCGTTGCAAATTCTATAAGACCATCAACTTTGACTTTGAAGAATATCCCTGACGCTGTCTTTAGCAGCAGCGGCTATTCTCCTTCACAGCATCCAATTTGATTTCCCGCAATGTCCCTCAAGCAAGCAGCTTTCTTTGCTTACTCCTTCCTATGAAATTCAAATCCACAGAAATCTAAAGGTTTCGTTGATACGAAGGACATGCATCGCTAACATTCTCCAATGGACTATCCCCTCTCGGTGGACTGTGTATCATTCATGTTGTGAATGATATGTACCCATTGTACATGTAAAATATTAATTTTGTAAATATTCAGAATAATCAAAAATTTGGACATAAGAGAGCTTTTCTTTAAAAATGCTCTCTTATGCTCCTTTGTTTTTACCATTTCGAGGGTTTCCGTCTGCGTAATAACACATAGATAGCGAAAATGCCAAGAAAAATCGCCCCAACCATTGCTGTGGTGTAGATGTCGGTGTAATCCTTCTGCTTGAGAGCAATCGCGACGAAAGCCCAGACGAATACAAGAACATAAAAGGAGTCACGGTAAACGCTGCCGATAATCAAAGCCAGAACGAACGCGATAATCAGCAGAACGATCGTCCAAGTCACTTCCGACAACCCAAACCTCTCCCAGCCGGCATTGGAAAGTCCAATTGTGATATTCACTATCGATGCGACGCTGATCCACCCGAGATACAGGCTGAAAGGCAGTCTGACCCAGAGCCTCTCCCCGGTAGAGGGACTCGATGAAGCTGAGCGGATTTTCTGATAGACAATAATCAAAGAAAGAAGAAGCGCGATCATAATGAATACGCTGGTTGTCACATATTCGTAATGCCAGGCGAATATCCAGGCTACATTGAATAGGCAGCTGACAAAAAACCAGGGGCCGATATTTTTTGCGGAAGCTCCCGAGCGGGTTCCCAGCTGATAAATAACGAAACCGATCAACAGCACATAAATAAGGGACCAGATAGAAAAAGCATATCCGGCCGGAGTGATCAATACCGGATGTTTGTCCGACAGCTCGGCGGTCGTCTTGTTGTTGAGCGGAAGAAATTGAGCAAGCGCATTAGCGGCAAGAACCGCAAGCAGTCCGAAAATATTCCACATACGGTATGTATTTCGAGTGTTCACAAGCGTCCCCCTTAACATTGATTTCCCATATAGGTCTGCTATCTATTCACCTTATCTGATTTTCATTAAACGCAGCAAACGAAGCAATCCAAAGAAGAGATTGCTTCTCATGGAACAAATAATGATCGGGATGATCGGGATGATCGGGATCGTCCGTAAAACGTATGGAGGATCTCCGCAATGATGATTTTGTGTTACATTAATCAGTAGTGTATAAGATAGCATTTGTCTTGAGGAGGTTATTTATGAGATACAATAAACTAATAATTTGCGTACAAGCAGTTATAATTATTGGACTGCTGGGTGTCATTCTCTCACTAACAAGCCAGTCTCAAAAAGAAAATATAGACAAAAACAACTCCCTTCTCTCTAACTTTGATCAGGCGGATTTGGACCGCATTGATAATTTGGTGAAAAGATTTAATGATGGTAAAGGAGATAATTTAATGATTATTTCTCCAACAATGGATAGCGGCCCAGAAATTAATGATGTTATTTCAAATGGTAAAGAAATCAATTGGGTTGTTGATCACTCACGTGACGCAATGAATACAAACAATGGTAAGACGGAATATGTCTGTAGATCAATCCGATTAAAGGACAGAGATGAGGAATATATTGATGTTCAATTATCAAAATGCAATAACTACAAAGAAGATGAACAACTCAGTATTCTTTCTTTTAGAAAAGACCAATTGTAATGTTCGATGTTCGATTGCTATCGCCTCCTAATCTCCAGCGGATACGCTATGCATCAAAGCTCGTTGACAAGGAGAACAAATCCGGGATATATTGTAACCAACGGTTAATAACCATTGGTTACTGAAAGGGGCGGAAGGAAATATGAAGGCGGAACGGATATCGCAGCATGTCTGGAGTCTTAGAATATGGATGGTTATTCCTGTACGTGTCTGGGTCGTTGTGGAAGATGATGGAGTTGTGTTGGTGGATGCAGGCATTGGAAGCATGACAAAGGGAATACTTACTTTTATTGACAAGCTTTCGGCAGGTCCGCTGAAAGCGATTATACTCACGCACGGTCATTCCGATCATGTGGGAGCGGTTAATAAGATCATAGGGGAACGTTCCGTCCCGGTCTATGCGCACCCGGTTGAAATTCCCTATATGGAAGGGATGCTGGCGTATCCACGGCGCAAGAAAGCAGCCGCCAGTTTGGAGGCCAGGATTGCCGTGCCGCTGCCGGAGGATGCGGAAGGAACCGGGTTAGCCGCATTCGGCAGCTTGAAGCCCTACCTTACTCCGGGTCATTCCCCCGGACATGTGGTTTATTATCATGAACGCGACAGGGTACTCCTGGCAGGGGATTTGTTTACCGCAAAAAGAGGAAAGCTGCGGCCGCCGATGAAGATGTTCACTGCGGATATGAAGGAAGCCATCGCGAGCAGTGCCATTGTCAGCAAATTAAAGCCGCTGCATCTGGAAATATGCCACGGCTCCCCGGTTCTGGAGCCGGCGCTTCAGATGGATGCTTATCTGTCGGCTTACCAATAAGCGGATCCCTCCTGATCCCGTTTACTTGCCAGGTCGTGAGGAAGGCTGCCGGGCATCCCGCAGGGCGTTCAGGAACTGCTTGGGGATATCCGTTTCGAATCGCATTACCTTTCCGGTGACGGGATGGTCGAAGGAAAGAACCCGGGCATGAAGTCCAAGCCGGCCTATGGCTTTGGACCTTGAACCGTATTTTTTGTCGCCTACGACAGGGTGTCCGATATCCTGCATATGAACACGGATCTGATTCTTGCGCCCGGTCTCAAGTTCCACCTCAAGCAGGGAAAATTCGCTGCTTGTTTGCAAAACCTTGTAATGCGTGACGGCCAGCTGGCCGTCATTGGGGTAAGGGCTCGAATACATGCGCAAGGTTTTGCTTTCCTTGAGCCAGGATTTAACTGTATCCTCCGGCTTCCTCAATTTTCCTTCCACCAGAGCTACATAGGTTCGTTCTTTTACCGTTTCCTGCCATGCGTTTTGAAGCTGCTGCTGTACCGCCTCGCTTTTGGCAAACATCATCACGCCGGATGTGTCGCGGTCCAGTCGATGCACCACAAAGATCCGGCTATCCGGGTTCTCCAGTCTAACATGGGCAGTGAGCTGGCGGTAGGCTGTCAGTTCGGTTTCTTGCGCTGATGCAATGGAAAGAAGTCCGGCTTCCTTATTGATAATGATAATATGGTCATCCTCGTGTAGAATCGAAAGCCCAATCAGCGGAGGTTTCTCGACAACCTTGTCTCTGCTGACCGACACGGAATCTCCTGGCTTCAGAGCCAGATTATAAGCGGTGACGGAACGGCCATTAACGGAGATCTGTCCGCGGCTGAGCAGGGATTTAATGGCATTTCGGCCCTGATGCTTGATGGCCTGCAGCAGAAAAGGCAGCAGTTCAATATGTTCTCTTACGGTGTAAGGCTTGTTTTCCGTGCTTTTGGCTGCGCTTCTCTCGCCGCCTGAAGCCGCTTGTGTACTGCGTTTATGTGCGGAATGGCGTTTGGAATCCGGTTTTTTGCTGTTCATGTTAAGGTACACACCGTCCTATAAAAGTTACCTTCAATATAGCATGAAAGAGACCGGTATTGCCATTATCGGCGCTAATTAGGAGGAACGGCAGCTTTTTTTTTCGGGTATTCGGAATTTATAGTGGAAATCATCGTTTCGATTTCCAGTTGATTGTTGCGGCATTATCTTCGTACTGTTCATTAACAACTTTTCACTGTTTACCTATCCAATTATTGGTGAAATGAGTGTAGGAGGTATCTTAATAATGAAAAAATATCCATTTGCTGCTTTTTGTTTCGCGTTGTTACTTCTGTTTATTACTGGATGTCAAACAGATGATTCATACCTTAAGGAAGAAGCCCTTGCTCAAAAACGTCCTGACTCGGAAAATGGTGTGACTATCAAGACTGAGAAAACGGAATATCCAACATCAATTAAGGTTATCATTGTTGAAATTCGAAATGACAGTAATAAAGAATACACGACAGGTATTCATGTATTTCTTGAAAAAAAACTGGAAGATACGTGGTACGAGGTACCAATGAAAGCAGACTCTTTCACAGACGAAGGTATAATTCATTCCCCAAATAAATTGTCATCCTTAGGTCTTAATATAAGTGATCTGAAGTACAAACTAACCCCAGGTGAATATCGGGCTACTATTGGCGGACTTGCTGCTCCGTTTGAAGTCGTAGAGTAAGAAAGAGCCATGTTAGGCTCTTTTCAATTATCAACATAGCAATTTGTTACACAGTTTGGGTCTTGTTTGACATTAACTCTTCGTGCTGCACTATTGAAATAAAGGAAACGCTCAGAACAACTCATTTTTATCTTATTGATTATGTTTGCGATTAAATAATCGCCATATTCTGTATAACACCGGTGGTTTTCTCATAGCATCGGCAAAGTCGTATTGAAATAATGGATTTAGTCAAAAAGTCGTTCCACCATAAAATCTGAAGAGCCTTTTTTTCATCTGTCATTAAGTATAGCCGAAAGAGATTTCAACGAATGATATCCGGATATGACTTGACCGTTCACATTTACAGCGTTAAAAAGCATCATTATGTGGTCTTGGGGTTGGTGCTCAATAGGACAGGTATGTTATTATGAAAGGAAAGTAAAAAAAGACGTTTATTCCATTTCGTTCAAATATGCCTTACGCGGTGAAGAAGCCATTCCATAAGAATGAGGCTTCGGCGGTTTGAACAGGTACGATTAGTAAAGCTACTTTGGAGGGAATACCCATTACGAACGCCATCCTGAATGATGCCATGACCATGTTGCAGAAAACGAGCCGGACCTTTTATATCCCGATCAGCCGCCTGGAACCCGGTCTGAAGGAAGCTGTAACATCTGCCTATCTCTGTATGCGGGCGATCGATGAAATCGAGGATCATCACGAACTGCCGGATCAGCTGAAAGTGGATCTGCTGCAAGGGATTTACAGATCCTCCCAATCACCGGCTGTTATCCAAGCCACCCATGAAGTATTAACCCCCTACCAGAATATTCTTCCCGACGTTACGATGCAGCTCCGTAACTGGATGGAGCTATGCCCGCCAGCCATCGCTGATACGGTTTTCCGTTACATCGCGAAGATGGCCAAGGAAATGGCCGAATGGGTGGAAGCCAAGTGGAACATTCATACCGAAGAAGATCTGGATCGTTACACTTACAGTGTTGCGGGCATGGTAGGAGAAATGCTTTCCGAGCTATGGCTTTGGTATGATGGCACAAAAACCGATTTTGTCAAAGCGGTCGCATTCGGCAGAGGACTGCAGGCAGTCAATATTTTGCGGAACCGGGACGAGGATCTGAAGCGCGGTGTTGATTTCTATCCGGACGGGTGGCAGTTTAAAGAGATGCTCGCGTATACGAAACGCAATCTGAAGCTGGCCGATGAGTATATCGCGGACTTGAAACCGGGTCCGGCTTTGAAATTTTGTAAAATCCCCCTTGCTCTGGCTCATGCTACGGTGAATCTGCTCGCTGCAGGCGGCAGCAAATTAACCCGTGACACGGTGCTGAAGATCGTTAACCGGATCAATGGATAAGGGAACATCCGGCAAAAAAGCCAAAAACTCATGATGGAGTTTTTGGCTTTTTTGTGTGCGGTGCAAGAAAAAGATGTCCGCTTCGTAACGGGCAGGACAACCGAATCAATCTGTCTGATATCGACTATTAATTACCGTTCTGGTAACCTTTTAACCTCCATTTGCGTCTGAGATATTGTAACAACGCAGCTAGAGCAAATACAAACAGCGCATACGTGCGAAGGGAGCAATGAAAATGAAAAAACAAAAATGGTTGATTATGATGACGGCTGCAGGCTTGCTGGCCACGACAGCGGCGGTCGGTGCAAACGGACTGGTGGAAAAAGTGAACGGAATTCTGCATAACGATATTAAGGTGACGGTAAATGGAACGGATACGAAGCTGCACCCTGTATATATCAACGGCAAAGCTTATCTTCCGGCTCGCGATACGGCGACTGCCCTTGGTTACGGACTTGAACTAAGCGGCAAGGAAATTAAGCTTGGGGAGAAGGAGCAGGAAAACTTCATGCAGACGATGGGGGTTATCGTAAGCGCCTCTTCAACAGACGGCAAATCTCAGATTGAAGTGCTCGGCCACGGCACGAACACCTGGGTGATTCTGAATGTGGACCAAAAAACGGTTCTGACTGATAAGAACGGCAAAGCTTTTGCTGCCAAAGATCTGAAGCCCGGTATGCAATTGACCGCCAAGTACGGCCCCGTTATGACGATGAGCTATCCTGGCCAATCGCATGCGGTCAGCATTCAGGTCGGCGAGCAAAGTCTGATTAAAGAAGAAGCGGTTCTGAGTGTAAATAATACAGATGGCGGCTGGAAAATCCAGTTTGGCGAAATGAAGGACAATGTTGAAATTCCTTCACTAACGCTCAATGCCGGCAAAGAGACGATGGTTGTCTCACCTGAAGGGCAGCCGGTCGAATGGTCCCAGATTAAACCGGGAACCAAGATTCGTGCCTATTACGGTCCTATCATGACCAAGAGCCTTCCTCCGCAAAGTCCGGCCCACGTAATTGTTGTGCTCGAGGAACAGCTTGATTCAGCCAGTGTCAAGGAATATCAAAATCTGGCCTGGACCCTCGTGCCTGAGAGCCAGAAGGAGCATCTGTTAACCAAACAAGACGAAGCGCAGGTAGAGCTGATCAGCGCCAAAGAGGCGGGTATCATGCCTGCGGACGATAAACAAAAGCAAATCCTGGCGGATATTCAGGCCAAAGACGGCAAGCTGATATCTGTCAACTACAGTACGGATCAGGATGCGCTGCTCGGACCGCTGGTGATTGTGATCAATCCGGAAACCAAAGAGCTGGTCGGTTTTTTCATCAGAAAATAGTCTGGAAAAGCGGCATCGCCTGACCGGGTGAGAAATAGCAATGGATCGAAGGAGACGCGCGATGCGTTTCTTCCGATCCATTTTTTTGATGCATGTGATGTTATTTTTGATAGACGAGCGGGAAATGATCTCCCGTAAGCAGCTCGCCCGCTTCTACCGTTACGAAAGGCAGCATGGGATGCCCGGATGTTGGCGTGTAGCGGGTATGGCCAGGCATATAATGCACGGCAATTGCGCGGCGCTTATGCTGCGAGTGATTATTCGGGCTGCCGTGCCAGGTCAGGCAGTGGTGGTAGCCAACCTGGCCTTTTTTGATTTCAAAAGGCACTGCTTCGACGTTGGCGCCTTCCGGCAGCAGTTCCGGCTGTTTGTGAACCGGTTTGAATTCTGCATCGCTTTGCAGATACTGCTGGTGATTGCCCCATTTGTGACTGCCCGGCACCATCCACATACAGCCGTTCTCGATGGTCGCATCATCCAGAGCGACCCAGGCGCTGACGAGATCCGAAGGCGTGATGATCGGCCACAGCGGATGATCCTGATGCCATTTGGTCGGACCGCCGGTCACAGGCGGTTTGTATTGGATTTGGTCATGCCAGATACGGAGCTGATCTGTGTGGGTGAGCTGGGCGATTTCCTCGCAAATGGTTTTGTTGGCTGCATGTTGAAAGAATGCATCGCTGGCCATCCAGATATTTACGATTTGCACGACCGTTTCGCTGACCGTCATTTTCATTTCATCGTAGCCTGCCACCATATTGTGGGAAAGAACCGGCTTCTTGACAGATTGTCCGTTCATGACAAGATCCAGCTCAGCGCGAAGCGCTTCCACCTCGGCGTCGCTCAGGACGATGTCGCCTTTCAAAAAACCGTTCTTTTCAAATTCATTCATTTGTGCTTGACTTAACATAAGTAGTTGCCTCCTCAGGGTTGAATCGTATGGGTTACTTGATAAAATAAGCATAGAGGAGATTGGCAGCGCTGTCTTTATAAATACTGAAGAGGGATTTGCACTTTTCCAATACGAATGAATGATCGAAGGGGCTGTGCATGTTTGATATCAACCGATCTGGGATCGATTTATGACCTGGCGCCGGCCGTTAATTTTGCGGCGCGAGCGGAGGCTCATGAGAATATCGTATGGGGCCCCCGTAAAAACCCCGATTTTCAGTTGTTTTATATTCTTTCGGGTGAAGCGGAAGCTCAAATTGGCGCAGAACATTATCTGCTTGCTGGCGGAGACTGTGTGATATACGGTCCCCTTTGTCCGCACCGTCTGCGAATCTTGAGCGAAGTCGAATATATCAGTTTGCATTTTCAATGGCGGGTTCCTTCACCGGAACCGATTCATCCCGCTTACGCCCTGCAGAGCTGTTCGGATGAGGAGATGCGGCTCTACCGGGAGATCGGTTTTATTGTCGAGATTCCGGGCCAGGACAAGGTTCAGCTGCCTGCTTTTATTAATATGCCGGGCCTGGAGCCTTATTTGCTTCGTATTGTTCAGGAATACAGTAATGAAACACCGGGCTATGCGATTTATTTACGGGCACTCATGACAGAAATGATTATTGCCCTGGCCAGGCAGCTGTTGAACCGGCAGCCTCCTTCTGCGGAGCGTGTCAAAATCGAACCTGCGCTGTCGGCAATCGGCCAGCATCCGGAAACAAACTGGACCGTGGCGGAACTGGCCGGCTTATGCGGCTATCACGCGATTTATTTTTCGGCTATGTTTAAGAAATGCACAGGCGTAACGCCTAAGCAATACCTCATCTCCGAGCGTATCCGCAAAGCCAAATACCATTTGCTGCAAGGCGAGAAGATGGAACGGATTGCGGAGCGTCTGGGTTATGCGAGCATTCATTATTTCTCGCGGAACTTCAAGGACGAGACCGGGCTGACCCCGACAGAGTTCAAACAGCAGGAGCATGAGCTTTAACGGGTATCAGCAATCCTTATAACGGTAAATCTTTGAATTCAATTTCATAGACAAGAGAGAGGATAGGGTGATACGATAGCCAAGTGGGAAATTGCCAAAAAATTGGAGGAAAGTCTAAGTGAAATTGAAGTATTCATGGAAACGAAATGTGCTATTATCCGTACTTGCAGCAGGACTTGTATTCGTACCTCTCCCGGGACTGGCAGATTACAGCGCCGCGGCCGCTGCGGCTCCCAAGACAGCTGTGCAGACCAAGGCTGCAACTGTATATGTGGATGGAACGAAGCTGGCTTTGTCGCCATCGCCCGTTACCATCAAAGGAACAATGATTGTGCCGATGCGCACGATATTTAATGCCTTGAAGGCCAACGTGACCTGGGAGCCGGCAACCAAGACGATCATCGCCATTAAGGACCGCTCCGTCATCACGCTTCAACTTGGCTCCAACAAAGCCGTTAATAACGGGAAAAGCGTGACCCTGGCGGCTGCGCCGCAGGTGATCGATGGAGCGACAATGGTTCCGCTGCGTTTTGTCGCCGAAGCGCTCGGCGCGAAGGTCGAGCTGGATACGGCAGCCCGTATCATCCGGATCACTTCGTACGAAGCGCTGCAAGCTCAGGCTGAAGAAGAGGATTCCGTCACGGAAGGGGAAGTTGATCCCGATTATGGTCCCAGTGATGTGGACTACCCCTATACGACGGAAGAAGTTGTGGATATGAACGATGATAAGGTTGTGATGATCACAACCGATACATTGCAGGGCAGTGGCGTAATCATTGGCGAAAACCGGATCGTCACGAATTTGCATGTTGTGAAAGAGACCGAGAAAGCAACGGTGCTGCTGCGCAGCGGCGACAGCTTCGAGGTAGAAGGAGTTGTCGGCTACGACGAGAAAGCGGATCTGGCCGTCATTCAAACGAAGAAGCCGCTTGGCGTGGAGCCCGCTGTAATCGGCTACGGTGTCAACAAAGGTGCCCATGTTATTGCCATTGGCAGCCCGCTGGGCTTTCAAAATACGGTCTCTGACGGTATTGTCAGCAATTTGCAGCAAGCGGATGGCGTCCAGACGTATCAGATTAGCGTTCCGATCGATCACGGCAGTTCCGGAGGCGGGTTGTTTGACGATTATGGCGAGCTGGTGGGAATCACGACCTCGGGAGTCGACTCCACGCAGGCAAATTTGAATTTTGCGATATCCGTGCTGAATGTCAGCATCCTGCTTTACAATATCGAGGACGAAAAAGCATCGGAGAAAATCGCTTTTCTGCCCAAAACACTGCCGGAAAGTCTGGCGGGAGCCAGTGATAATGATATTCGCGAACTTGTCGTGAAGAAATTCAGCGAGATCAGCGCAGCGGAAGGCACGACCAAGCTGGAACGGATTGAGGTCAAGCGCGATTCGCAGGGCTGGCTGACTGTTACAGCGGTTATTGATCCTGCATTCTATATGCTGTATGGGCATAAATCGAATGAAGATCTGCGCTACTGGGCCATGGATACCGGCTCCAAGCTGCACAAACTGCTGCCGGATAATACGATTGCACTTACCGTCTATTACGAGCAGGAATTCAGCTTTGAGCCGCGCGGCTTGAATCCGGGGGAAGCTACCGCAACCGCGGATGGCAAATGGCGTGTCCGTTACCCTGTAATTCAAATGCAAGGCAAAGAAAAAATGATTGTGCAGGTCCGCACTTAATTTATCAAAATATAAGCCTGGTATAAGTTTTCGCCTATACCAGGCTTATATTTCTAGGGGAAGATACTTGCTTCGCCGCGAAGGACCGTGTTAGCCGTTTCTTCTAGTTTATGCGATAAGGCGAAGAAGGGCGGCTTTCCTTCTTGCAGCTTCAGGCTGCAGGAGGGAGGGCCGCCCTTCTTTTTTTGTTCTATATTCGGTACAATAGAAGGGCTTGTAAGCCATAAACAAAAGAGGGAATTGAACAACATGAAAGTTGTGCTGGCAACCTTGAATGCCAAATTTATTCATACATCACTGGCGCTTCGCTGCCTGAAAGCCTACAGCGGGCACGAATTCGATATGGAAATAGCGGAATATACGATCAAAGATCCCGTGATGAACATCGCGGCTGATGTTTATGCCCGCAAACCGGATGTGATCGGCTTCTCCTGTTACATCTGGAATATTGAGGAAACGATAACGGTCATTGATATGCTGCGGAAAATCATGCCCGGGCTGCGGATCGTGCTTGGCGGTCCGGAGGTCAGCTATGACACGGCCTTTTGGATGGAGCGGCTGCCGCAGGTCGATTATATTGTGGTCGGCGAAGGGGAAGAGACCTTCCATCATCTGCTGACGGAGCTGCGGGATACGCAGAAGCTGCATATGGTATTCGGAGCGGCTTACCGCAAGCAGCACCAGGACGGCACGATGGAGATTATCGTAAATCCTCCCCGTCCGAAGCTGGATCTGGCGAAGCTTCCTTCGCCCTACCGCTTCCCTGAGGATACAGCCGGATTGCAGAGCCGGGTCACCTATTTCGAAACAAGCCGCGGCTGTCCCTTTAGCTGCCAGTTCTGTTTGTCGAGCATCGAGGTTGGCGTCCGCTACTTCGATATGGAGCGGACCAAAGCAGATTTGCTCTATCTGATCCAGTCCGGAGCGAAGCTGATCAAATTTGTGGACCGTACCTTTAATATCAAACGCGACTATGCCCTGGAAATCTTTCATTTCCTCATTGAGAATCACGGGGGCTGCGTGTTCCAGTTCGAAATTACGGCGGATATTATGCGGCCGGAGGTGCTTGATTATCTGGCCGAGCATGCGCCGGCCGGCATATTCCGTTTTGAAATCGGCGTACAATCGACCAATGATCCCACCAATGCGGAGGTACAGCGCAGACAGAACTTTGCGAAGCTCAGCCGTACTGTAACGAAGGTGAAGGAAAGCGGCAAGATCGATCAGCATCTCGATCTGATTGCGGGCCTGCCCCTGGAGAACTACGAGACCTTCCGCAAAACCTTCAACGATGTGTTCGCCCTTGGCCCGGAGGAGCTGCAGCTCGGTTTTCTCAAAATGCTGCGTGGCACCGGCATGCGCCGCGACGCGGAGAAACACGGCTATGTCTATATGGACCGCGCTCCCTATGAAATATTGGGGAATGATATTATGCCGTTCTCGGATATCGTCCGTATCAAACGGGTGGAGGATGTGCTGGAGAAGTATTGGAATGCGCACCGCATGGATCATGCGCTGCACTATTTAATTGGACAGGCCTTTGATTCCGCTTTTGATTTCTTCCAGCAGTTCGGCGATTACTGGGAGGGACGCGGCTGGCAGAAAATCGGCCACCAGTTGGAGGATCTGTTCTCCCGGCTGTGGACGTTCCTGTCTGAGGTGCATGTCCACCGCATGGCGGAGGCCGGGAAGAAATGGAATCCGGATGTGGCGCTGGGGCTTATGAAGCTGGACTATTATCTGAACCACAAATACAAGCCGCGCAAGGTATGGTGGGATTTCACGATGGACAAAGCCGCCTGGAACGGCTGGATGGGGCAGCTTGCGAAAGAGCCCGGGGACGTCTCGGAAGCATTTGCGGCGCTGGGGCTGGGCGAGAAGGAGCTGCATAAACATGCGGTAATCGAGCTGCTGCCATTTGACCTTGCTCTTTATCTGGCAGAGGGCGTTCTGTCTGCAGAGGCGCACTCACTGCTAATTGTGGTCTACAGCGGCGGAGGCAAGGAAGACGGCGCTGCTGCACGCCCGTTCATTCAGAAGCTTGTTCACACCGGGCAGCGGACAGGAACGGTTTAAAACAACGGCATGCTCTCGCAGAGCATGCCGCTTCTTGTGTTGTCAAGATTCGCTGCTTTGGACAGCCTTGAGCCCCGTGAAGCAGTAGTGTAAGATGGGGGTGAAAGTTATTCTTTGATCATTCGAATGATAAAGGAGCGATAACGTGGTATATTCGGCAAACAAAGAACGGTATGCATCGATGACGTACAACCGGGTTGGACGGACAGGCCTGAAGCTTCCAGCTATTTCTCTTGGATTGTGGCATAATTTTGGCGGCGTGGATACGCATGAGAATGGTCGTGCCATGCTTCACCGGGCATTTGATCTGGGTATAACGCATTTTGATTTGGCGAATAACTACGGACCCCCGGCGGGTTCAGCGGAAGAGATGTTCGGGCGTGTGATGGCCGGAGACTTCAAACCATACCGGGACGAGCTGATTATCTCTTCCAAAGCCGGGTATTATATGTGGCCCGGACCTTACGGGGAGTGGGGCTCACGCAAATATTTGATCGCTTCCCTGGATCAGAGCCTCAAACGCATGGGGCTGGACTATGTCGATATTTTCTACTCCCATCGTCCGGATCCAGAAACGCCGCTTGAGGAAACCATGGGCGCGCTGGATCATATTGTGCGTTCGGGCAAAGCGTTATATGTCGGCATCAGCAGCTATAGCGCGGAGCAATCGGCGGAAGCCATTGCCATCATGAAACGCCTGGGCACGCCGCTTGTCATTCATCAGCCCAGCTACAATATGTTTGACCGCTGGATCGAGAACGGTCTTCAGGATGTGCTGGAGGACAATGGCGTCGGCAGTATCGCGTTCTGTCCGCTTGCCCAAGGCTTGTTAACGAATAAATATCTTGGCGGCATTCCGGAGGATTCGCGCGCGGCTAGCCAGACGGGCGCTCTGCAGGAAAGCGCGGTAACCCCTGAGCGCGTAGCCAAGCTGCAGAAGCTTAATGCCATTGCGGCAAAGCGCGGCCAATCCCTGGCCCAGCTGGCGCTTGCCTGGGTGCTGCGCGGTGGACGCGTCACCTCAGCGCTGATCGGTGCGAGCAAGGTGAGCCAGATCGAGGATAATGTGGCGGCTCTGAGCAACCTGGACTTCTCCAATGAAGAGCTTTCACAGATTGAGGATATTTTGCGCTAAGATTCGGATAAAAAACGGAATGACCGCACTTCAAAAAAAGCGGCAAGGGAGCTGTCCCCTGCCGCTTTTTTTTGTTACTTAAACCATCCATCCCCGGCAGCTATGGAAGCCATACCGCTGGCGGATGGCTTCAAGCGAGGTTATTGCTGGGCTCCTTGGGTTTCGTATCAATGACTTCAGCGTTCTTCAAGTCTTCAATATTAAGATACATCGTACCGTTATATTTTGTTACTTGAATGCCGCTTAACACAAAGCTGCCGTTTTTTGCTTTTTTGTAAGCGTCTGTCATGACGATATCAAATCGGAAAACACCGTTTGCCTGGTCGTACCTGGCTAAAGTGATCGTATTGGGATCCTCATTCTCGACACGGTTGATATTTTCGATTTCCGACAACATGGATAAAGAAATCCAGCCTTTGCTCATCAGCGGCGGCAGATCTTTATTCTCCCCGGCTGCCTCAACATAATTATCGTCAAAATAATCAGGGTAACCTTTATATCCGGGATCTTGGGACTGCTTCTTCGTTGGAGGTTCTCCAACCTTGCGTGAAGGCGGGAGACTTTCGATAAAATTCCGGATCGATTCTTGCTCAGCCAATTCACGCTGCATCTTTTGTTGGTTCAAGGCACCGGGGCCAAAGGAGACTGTTCCGTTAGCGTCGATCACGACGGGGATACCATCAATGGTATAGGAGGCTCCTTTAAAGGAGGGACTATTAATTTGAATCAAATTCGCTTCGGCTGTCCAATAGACGGCATTCCCCGTCGCTTCGCCGACGATACGAACCGGGATATAGGTGGCGCCATTTTTTGTGAAAGGTGCGGCTTGCAGGGCTTTCTTCTGGCCATTGACATAGGCCGTTTTGGACCCCAGCGTGAAGGTGAGCTTTAGATCTTTTTTTGTGCCGGTCACCTGGTTCAACTTTGCATTGTATCCGATTCCCATGCCCAGCTTTTCAAATAATTCCCGGAAAGGGACAAAAGAAACGCCGTTTTTAGTTACCGATTTTGCTTTGATGGGCGCGCCATTGACAAAAATATGGGCCCCGCCATCAGCGGCAGCGGCAGGAATAGCCAGGACGGTAAGAATGAAGACGCCTATCATGAATGAAATAAACCCTTTTTTCAACTGAATTCCTCCTCTTTTCCTCTAATTATCGGTATATATACCAATAAAATGAAGGAGGTTTCAAAAAATTTCATTCCATCCCGGCAGTCTTGCGGCACAGTCATGGAGGTCGGGATCATGCATATTTAGCGGAGAGTCCAATGCAGGCGACACCAGCGAGGATGAGCAGGCAGCCGACAATTTTCAGAGCGGAAAGCGATTCATCGAAGATGTAATACGCGCCAACGATGGATATCACATAAGCCAGACTTTGAATGGGATACGCAAGGCTGAGATCGACCTTGGAGACGATATACAGCCATAGCACCGTTGCGCAGCCGTAAATAAACAATCCGCCCAGAATATAAGGAGAGAAGACCAGTTCAACAATGGTGCGGAAGCTTTCAAACGGCTTGGCCTTTTGCATCAATCCGTATTTCCAGATAAATTGTCCGGTTACGAGCATCAGGGTGTTTGCCAGAATAAGGAAAAATTGAACAAGATTCAACGGGTTTCACGTCCTTCGATTATGTGCTGCATCTCCAGCATTTTTTTCTCCATCATGGCAAACTCCTGGGTCAGGGTCTTGATACGGTCCGACTGATTGGACAAGCTGATCGTCTGCCGCACCAGCAGCCCGAGGATGAAAAGGATCGTCATCATAAAAACAAAAGTCGGCATGTAGTATATGCCGATCCACAGAGCGAACTTGTTGAGCAGCGGAATGCAAATCGCCGCGATCACACCTGCGACGGCGGTGATCAGCCACAGAAAAGCATACCGGTCCCTAAGCCGGTGGGTAACCGTAAGCGATATAATAAGAATTAGGAACATCAGGGTGATAAGAAGTGAAACGATTTGATTCATAGAGTGCGTCCCTTTCTGTGAGGTGCTTGTACAGCGGTCGGCGTCAGAGTGCCGGGATATTCCGGTTAAGCCTCAAGTCCCCGCTGGAAAGTCTAGGGCTAGGAGAAGCTTTTGCGAATGAGCGAAATCATCGTCACTTTCATCATATAGTAGATTGATTTGGACCAGTTAATGGAGGAGGTTCCGCCTTGGCGGCTGCGCATTTCCACGCTGATTTCTTTAATGGAGCGCCCTTGCTTGGACAGGCTCACCAGCACCTCGACCTCGGGATAATCGGTAGGATACGCTCTTGAGAACTGCTCAATAGTAGAGCGGCCGACTATTCTAAAGCCCGATGTTGGATCATAGATCGATACGCCGGTGAGCAGCCGAACCAGCCAATGGAAGTAGAAGATGCCGAAGCGACGCAGAGGACTGCCCTTATAGCCGCTCCGCTCTACAAAACGGGAACCGATCACCATATCGCAGCCGCTCGATTGCATATACTCCACCAGCTTGAAAATATCCTCGGGGCGGTGCTGACCATCAGCATCCAGCTGAATAGCATAGGAATAGCCCATCTTGTCGGCATACCGATAACCGCTCTGCATGGAACCGCCGATTCCCAGATTAACCGCATGGCGAAGGGAAGGGAATCCCTCCTTGCGGATGATGTCGGGGGTGCGGTCTTTGGAACCGTCGTCGACGACAACAAAATCATAGGGCGTATGACGTCTGAGCTCATGAACGGTTCTGGCGAGAGTTGCTTCTTCGTTGTATGCGGGAATAATGACCAGGATATCGCTGGTTCTGGTGTGCGGCATTGGTGATCCATCCTTTAGTATAAGTGGATTTGCTTTTGAACAGGCCTTATATAGTATAATAGAACTCGTCCGATATTGAATACCATTATTACGGAAGAGGAGTTGTGAGTTTGTTTTCATTAAAGTCTGAGACACCCGCGATAAGAAAATGGGTTTATGCAGTGATGGCGGTTGTCCTGATTGTCAATGCGGCGGTTGTGCTTTGGCTCGGCGATCATTTCCTGCTCGGTTCTTATGATAAACGCAATAATGACGATGTCAAATATGTTCATGCCGCGCAGGTGCTGTTGAAGGACCATACGCTTGTTTACAATAGCGGCGCGTTGCCTACTAATTTTATTATGCCCACAATTCCGTTGATGCTAAGTGGATTTATCGCCATCATGGATGACCGGGATATGGGAGTTACAGCCTTCAGGCTGCTGCAGTGTCTCATGCAATCTTTCTCGATCTATCTGCTGTTCATCCTTGCCAGGTCAGTGTTTGGCAGCCGGGTTGGACTCGTGGCTATTATTTTAGCTGCTTTCTATATTCCTGATTTGTTTGCTTCTGGCGCAGTCCTAACAGAATCGACGTTCAAATTGCTGCTTTTGTTGCTGTTATGCAGCACTATATATGCCATAAACAAAAAAACAGCAGCTGCATATGTATGGGTCGGCCTAATGCTGGGTCTGGCTTGTTATGTAAAGCCACAAAGCGCCTTGTTCCCTGTATGCCTGCTCGTGCTGTGGCTTGTCCACCGGTACAGCTGGAAAGATATTGTGAAATACACCGCAATCGTCGGCGTTTGCAGCATGGCGCTGTTGTCCCCTTGGTGGATCCGCAACTATGTGCATTTCAATGAGTTTATTCCATTTACCAAATCAAGCGGCAATCCCATGCTGCTTGGCGCGCTTGTGAAGCGGGCCAATCCGCCCAAAGGATTCTTCGAGCAGTATCCCGAATACAAGGACGGCAAGCTGTTTGGTCCAAGCGACAACTCGCAGAAGCTGGCCGCCCAGCGGCTCATTGCTTACAGCTTCAAGCATACGCCGGTGTCGTATACGTATTGGTTTACGGCAGGCAAAACCTATCAATTGTTCTCGGCGCCTTTTTATTCCAGACCGGTACCGGGCCTGCCAAGACCTGCAATCAATGTCCTCCACTGGCTCTATGTTCTGGCAGGATTCGCCGGAATTGTGATGCTGCTGATCAATAAACGACTCAAACAGATGCTGCCGATTTTGCTTCCGTTTCTCTATTATTGGTTGATTCATCTTCCATTTATTACTTTCGGGCGTTATGGATATCCGCTGATGAGTATGCTGGTGATTTTTGCAGCAGCGGGAATCGTGCTGCTGATTGATAGAAGGAACAAAAATAATCAGGGCATAAGCGGGGCGCCTAGCCCCAATACGCTGCATTAAAAGAGGAAATCCGGGAGCCTGCTGACCCGGATTTTTTTGTATTCCGCTTCGGTCGATCTTTGGAAGGAAAAAAAAGCTCTTTTTAACGCCGGGCTGCTTTCTTCAAGCCGTCTTCTTTCGATAGAAGCTTGCAACTCCTTGAACGCGGCCGGGAAGCCTTTTATTCGCGCGGCTGCTTCCTGGCGACCCCGCTGGCAATAGCGGCCTGTACGACTCTTCTGCGCACTTCCTCAACCACCCGCTGGTTGAACACGCTCGGTATGATATACAGCGGACTCAGTTCGTCCTGGCTGATTACAGAGGCAATCGCCTCAGCAGCAGCCAGCTTCATGGCCTCATTGATGCAGCTTGCGCGGCAATCCAGCGCGCCGCGGAAAATCCCGGGGAAGCACAGTACATTGTTGATCTGGTTGGGATAATCGGAGCGGCCGGTCGCGATGACGGCGACGATATCCTCCGCCGCTTCCGGGCGGATCTCCGGCTCGGGGTTGGCCATGGCGAAGATGATCGGGTCAGGGGCCATGCTCTGAATCAGCTCCCGCTTCAGAATGCCTCCGGCGGAGAGGCCGATGAATACGTCGGCATCCTTGATCGCTTCGGCAAGCCCGCCGTTCCTTCGCTCTTCATTGGTATGTTCGGCGTACCACTGCCACATTCCGTTAGGGTAATGATGATCCCGGCAGATAATCCCTTCGCGGTCTACGCCTGTTACATGCCGCGCCCCGCCGGCAAGCAGCATCTTGGTACAGGCCGTTCCCGCCGCGCCGATTCCGCAAACGACAATCCGGGCGTCGGCAATATTTCTTCCGGTCAGCTTCAGCGCATTAAGCAGCCCGGCGTACAGAACGACGGCTGTTCCGTGCTGGTCGTCATGAAAGACGGGAATATCCAGCTCCTCGCGCAGCCGCTGTTCGATTTCGAAGCAGCGGGGCGAGGAGATATCCTCCAGATTAATCCCCCCGAACCCTGGGGCAATAGCTTTCACCGCGGCAATTATGGCTTCGGTATCCTGGGTATCCAGGCAGATGGGGAACGCATCCACGTCGGCAAATTGCTTGAACAGCATCGCTTTGCCCTCCATGACCGGCATGGCCGCGTAAGGGCCGATATCCCCCAGGCCAAGCACCGCTGTTCCATCCGAGACTACGGCAACCGTGTTGCGTTTGATCGTCAGGGTATAAGCTTTGGACAGGTCCTCATGAATGGCGTTGCAGACTCGGGCAACCTCCGGGGTATAGACGCGCGACAGGTCGTCACGGTTCTGAATCGGCGTTTTTGGCTGTACGGAGATTTTGCCGCCAAGATGGAGCAGGAAGGTCCGGTCGGAGACATTGATCAGGCGGATCCCGGGAAGCGATTCAAGGGCTTCGCTTATCCGCTCACTGGTAGCCGCCTCACTGACTTTGACGGTTAAATCACGCACGGTGCGGTCGCGGCCGGTCTGAATGACATCGATGGCGATAATATCGCCGCCTGCCTGTTCGATAGCAGTGGCGGCTGCCCCGAAATATACCTTTTGCGTGTCCAGCTCAATTCGAAGAATAATGGTCTTCCCATCCATCGGCACATTTCTCATACCCGTTGACCTCCTTTAAATGGTTGTGAAAACACAGCTCTATATCCGTTTATTTACCCCCATCACCGGCAGGATATGCAGGGGCAGCTCAATCATACCCCATTTTTTTCAAAAAAAAGCTGTACCTTGCACCAGACCGGGACGGCAGGGAAAAAAAGAAACCGTCACTGCATCAGCTGCAGGACGGCACGGGAGCATTGCATCGGGTTATAATGCTGGTTGCGCTTGGACATCAGATTGCGCCGGTATTGGACGGAGTCATAAGGCTCCTGAATCAGTCCGAACCATTTGTCGATCGTCTCCGTAGAGACAAGCATTTCGCCAAAACCGCTCTCCACAAAATATTCGCAGTTAACCTCTTCCTGACCGGGAATCGGTTCATAGAAGAGCATCGGAATGCTTTTGCTGAGGCCTTCGGTACAGGTCATGCCGCCAGGCTTGGTAATGAGCAGATCGGACACGTCCATCAGCTTGCTGATTTCTTTCGTGAAACCAAGCACTTTGATATTGGGATGCTGAAAATGCGGGTCAGCGAGCATTTTCTCCCTGGCCTTGTCATTGCTGCCCACGCAGAAAATAATCTGGATGCGGTCGCGCCAGCGCGTCATATACTCCAGCAGATTATCGCTGTACATAATCCCCCAGCCGCCACCCATAATAAGGACAGTGGGCATTGGCTTCAAATCGAACTGGGCCTGGAGCTCAGTTTTGTCGTGGGTCTCCCAGAAATTGGGGTGAACCGGAATGCCTGTTACTTCAATCCGGCTTGACGGGATCCCCCGGTCGGTAAGCTTCTTCTTTACAAGAGCGGTGGATACCAGATATTTGTTGACTTCCGGGCTGGTCCAAGTGCCGTGAGCGTCATAATCGGTAATCAGCGTGTAAAGAGGCACATTGAGACCAAGACGTTTCAGACGGGAGACCACTGCGCTTGGCACGGGATGCGTGCATACGATTAAATCCGGCTTGAGCTGCGAGATGACTTGAGATGTATGGGTATAAAAAATCCGGTGAAGCGCAAGCTGGGTAAACCGGTTTAAGGATTTCTTGTATTGTCTTCGATATACGATGCCGACCAGTTTCGGCTGTTTGCTGACTGTTTTGCGATAGGCGGAAACAATTAAAGGACCGAGCACGGGGTTCAAAAACTTGCCGAGCTCGATGACCCGGGTAGAAATGCCGGGATTTAGCGCACGTAATCCGACAGCCAGCGCATAAGCGGCTTGAGTATGACCAGAACCGAACCCCTCAGAGAGCAGCAGCACTCTTTTTTTACGCAACTTCTCACCTACTTTTCTGACCGCATAGGAAAAATCGTCCCAGGGGATGTCCTTTCCTACCGGCGATAGCA
The DNA here is from genome assembly GCF_014641075.1 of Paenibacillus nasutitermitis. Lineage (GTDB taxonomy): Bacteria > Bacillota > Bacilli > Paenibacillales > Paenibacillaceae > Paenibacillus_Z > Paenibacillus_Z nasutitermitis. Next base: position 1,862,979 of record NZ_BMHP01000002.1, on the reverse strand, counting down.
ACATGCATTAAAATCTCTCTTTCTTATATTACGATGCAAGGGCTGTGTAACACAAGATTGGAATTGTGACTTGCACACTTATGTCCCTTAATTTATCCTAAAAAATAGGTAAAGAAATCATGGAGTTCCTTGCCATGCGCGATGAACGTTCATTATGAACCTATAGACGACTGGGAGGATGAAAAAGATGCAGCAGCAAAACAGATTTATTCCGGAAGCCGGGTCCATAGTAGCCATCCGCTATAAGACGGGGGAATATATAGGGGAAGTGATGGAAGCTGGCAGCGGACCGCGTGCGCTTGTGAAGGTGCTGGCCGTGCTGAAGCATCCGGATCAGGGGGATTTGCATAATCCGCAAAATCCGGATGTGCCCTTGTTTCATGAACGGCGGGCGCTCAGCTACACGGAAAAAACGAATATTCCCTACAGTGATCTTGCACCGTACAAGGGAGAGATCCCTTCTTACCCAGAGTCCCTCAAAGCGGCGCTTGAGAGTGAAATTGCCGGATTGGACCGTTTGAAACGTTGGGCCGAGCGCGGCTTGGGGCAGCTGGAGCAGCTGCGGCATGAATATAAGCTTTAAGCTCGATGAAACGGCGGGAACGTTCTTGAATCGTTTGAGGAGGGATGAAGGGCATGGAGAAGGAATGGCTGGCGAAGGAAATTTATGCGGTTTCCCATTTGACGGGCGAGTTTGTACTGCGTTCAGGGCAAATATCCAATGAATACTTTGATAAATATATGTTCGAATCCGATCCGCGGCTGCTCGGGATGATCGCTACGGAGATGTCCACCTATATCCCCATCGGGACGCAGGTGCTGGCCGGCATCGAGATGGGCGCGATCCCGCTTACTACGGCGCTTTCATTGGAAACAAGCATCCCTTCCGCTTTTGTGCGGAAAAAAGCAAAAGATCACGGCACCTGTAAAATCGCCGAAGGAATTGACGTCGCCGGCAAAAAGGTATGCGTCATCGAGGATGTCATTACCTCGGGGGGGCAGGTGGTCATGAGCGTCAATCTGCTGCGTGAAGCGGGGGCGATCGTGGAAGATGTGATTTGCGTCATTCTCCGCAGCCCGCAGGGACGCAAGCGCCTGGAGGAAATTAATCTCCGGCTGCACACTCTATATACAATGGAAGAATTAAATGAGCTGGGGGCGCGGCCCTAGGAAAGCGGGCATGGGATTGAGTCCCATGCAGGGAACGGACCGCTTTTGTATGCAGGCCTGTGGCCGACTGCCAACATATGTCACCCCGCTCCGCACAGGGAGCTAATGCGCGGTGAAGAAATCTGTTAGGCGAATTTTTGCCCCACTGGGGTTGCCTGCTGCAGCGGAACATGTTATTATTTATCCATTGACTGAGTGACTGATTTTGTATTTTGGTCAGTTTCGAAGATAAAAGCACAATGAGAAGGGGGCGGCGGCAAATGGATCAGAAGAAACTTCCGGTTGACCGCCGGCTCCAGGTAGTCGAAGCGGCAGCCCGCTCGTTTGCGATGTTCGGCTATAAAGCGACGACCATGGATCTTGTGTCCAAGATCGCTTCTGTAGGTAAGGGTACGATTTACACCTTCTTTGCCACTAAGGAAGAGCTGTTCGATGAGATTATCGGGCAGCTGACACACGAGCTGCGTGCGCTGGCGGAGCGAACCATTGACCGCGAAGCTCCGTTCTTCGATAATTTGGCGAAAGTGCTGCATGAGCTGCTCCGTTTCCGTTCGAAGCATGAGCTCATCGTCAAGCTGTCCCAGGAAGTCCGGGATCTGGGCACTCCCATGGCCAAGGAAGGGACGGCCAAGCTGGAGCAGGCGATTGTCCATTTTATCCAGCAGGAGGTTGCTCTGGCTGTCGATAAAGGGGAGCTGCGTCCCGTGGATCCGGGGCTGACAGCTTTTATTATGCTCAAGCTCTATATCTCGCTTGCCGTGGATTGGAGCAATCAGCATGAGCCGTTGTCGCATGAGGATATCGCCGGCTACTTTACGGCTTTGCTGAAAAGCGGCGTCGGTAATTAAAGCAAGTGGGCAAATAAAAGGTTTGAGGCTTACAAGGCGTCAACAGCTGCTTCTTTTTTTGAGTAATATTGACCAATATACCAAATCAGTCATTTGTTCATATTTTGTTCCGGAGGCGGTTAAGATGGGTTTTACTTTATTCGGGAAGGAAATTTCCCGTATGGTTCGCAATCCCAAGTTGTTAATCCCGATTATCGGGATTTTGTTTATTCCTATTATGTACAGCGGCATGCTGGTCGGCGCTTTCTGGGATCCTTACGGGAAGCTTAGCGAGCTTCCGGTTGCCGTGGTGAACGAGGACCAGGGTGCTGCTTTTGAGGGGAAAACGCTGGCTGTTGGCTCCGATCTGGTTGCAAACCTGAAGGAAAACAAGCAATTCAACTGGGCTTTTGTCGACCGGGCCGAAGCAGAGAAGGGACTCGAAGCCGGCGACTATTATTATGCGATTGAAATTCCGGCTTCCTTCTCGAAGCAGGCCACCACGCTGCTCGATGAGAATCCGCAGCCGGCGTCGCTCCAGTATATCTCCAATGACAGCGATAATTATCTGGCCGCAAAAATCGGCCATACCGCCATTGATCAGCTGCAGGCGGAGCTGTCCCAGGAAGTGACCAAATCGTATGCGGAAGCGGTTTTCAATCAGATCGGCGATGCTGCCGATGGCATTACCAAGGCAAGCGAAGGGGCCGCCAAGCTGAAGGATGGCGCAGCCGACGCGGCAAGCGGCGCTTCGCTGCTGCTCGAGAACGTGGGCAAGCTGGCCAGCGGCACACTTGCGCTCCAAAACGGAGCGGCAGCGCTTGACAAGGGAGCGGCGCAGGTTGCCAAGGGCACCGCTGTCTTGAGTACCGGAGCCGCGTCCATGTCTGACGGGCTGGGCAAGCTTGCTGCAGCGGGCAAGCAACTCGGCGGCGGCGCGGAGGATGCGCTGAAGGCCGCCAAGAAGCTGTCCGCGGGATTGGACGCGGCCAAGACGGGGAGCGGCCAGCTTGCCGACAGCTCCGCGAAGCTGGCGGCGGCGCTCGAGGCTTACGCCGCCGCGAACGAGGATGCAGCGCAGGACCCTGCGCTGCAGGAACTGCTTGCCGCCGCCAGGAAGACGGCGGCTGGCGCGGGAGAGCTTGCCGGCAGCAGCGCCAAGCTGGCTGCCGGTGCGACCCAGCTCCAGCAGGGGCAGAGCTCCCTGCTGAAGGGGATTGACGCGCTGCATGCGAAGCTCGCAGACGCGAAGCAGAGCGGCGCCAAGCTTGCCGCGGGCGCCAAGGAAGCGGCCGGCGGCGCCGCGAAGCTGGCGGACGGCGCGGCTGCGGCAGGCCGCGGCGCGGCCGAGCTTGCCGATGGCTCCGGCAAGCTTAAGAGCGGCTCCGCCGCGCTTGCCAGCGGCGCCAGGCAGCTCGCCGGCGGATCGGCGGAGCTTGCCGACAAGCTCGGCTCGGCAGCCGCCGAAACAAGCGGCGTCCAAGGTACCGACGCCTTGTACGACATGTTCGCGAAGCCGGTCCAGGTAGAGGAGCAGAAGCTTAGCAATGTGCCCAATTACGGCACCGGCTTTACGCCCTATTTTCTGTCTCTGGGCCTGTTTGTAGGCGCGCTGCTCTCGACGATGGTGCTGCCGATGCGCGAGACCGCCGAGCCACCGCGCTCGGGCTGGAGCTGGTTTGCCAGCAAAGCGCTGCTGTTTCTGAGTATCGGAACGGTTCAGGGGCTCATTGCCGACGCGATTCTCGTCTACGGAATCGGCGTTCATGTGAATCATCCGCTGGCTTTTGTGGGGCTGACTGTACTGACAAGCGTGACCTTTATGATGATCATTCAATTTCTGGTCACGGCGATGGACCAGCCCGGACGTTTCATCGCGGTTATCCTGTTGATCCTGCAGTTGACCGGCAGCGCCGGAACCTATCCGCGCGAGCTCGTTCCGGCGTGGCTCCGCACTGCCGGCGACTGGCTGCCGATGACGTATTCGATTTCGGCGTTCCGCACTGTGATTACAGGGGAGTCGCTGGACAAAACAGGCAATCTGTCGCTTCATATCGCCTTATTCGGCATCGTCTTTGCCGCAATGTCACTCGTTTTCTTCCTGCTGCTGTACCGCAAGAACCGCCGCACGGCGGAGCTGCAGGGCAGCAAGATGCTGACTGCCTGATAGCTGCTGCTTGAGGGCAGCGCCATTGGAATTCAGGGAACATCAAAAGAAGCCGTATACCCGGACCGACCGGGAATACGGCTTCTTTGTTCCAACAGGCCTTCAGGTGGTAGGGGCCTCCTTTAGGAATTGATAAAAGCAGCTTGCAGAGGCTTGCGGTAAACGACCTGATAACCTAGTCCCCTGGAGAGCGCGGCGAGCGGTAGGTAGGTAAACGAGTTTTTGCCGTTTTGCTGCAGATAAGGCGGTGTCTCCAAGGGCACAGGAATGCCGTCGACTTTCATCGTCTTGGCGCCGATCGTAAAGGCAACGACTTTGTTGTTCGCCTGAATGGTGGCCGTCTTTGTTTTGGCATCCCATGCCAGCTGTGCTTTCAAGGCATTCGCGATATCGCGCATGGGCAGGAAAGTCGTGTCGTTTTTGAGAATCGGTTTGTTGCTTCCACTGAGCGCGCCGCCGTTAATGACGATATTCAGCGGTACGTCGGCGGGAAGCGGAGCAAGCTCGCGGTACTCGCCCCAGATGCCTTTGGCGAACGCTTTGCCCATCTGCTCGTAACCGGCCTGCTTGGGATGGATATCCCCTTGGAGAATGCTGGTATAGGCCAGTTCTTTGCCCATAAACGGTTCAGACACGTCAACGGTGGTCACCTTATAGCCCTGGGTGCGGAAATTGGCTGCGACAGCTTCGTCGAGCTCGCGCAGTTTCTTCACGGCACCTTGAAGAACGGCATATTGCTCATCGGTAATCGCTTTGTTGAGCGTGGATGGCTTGGGTACAGGGAGATACTGGTCGGCAAAAACGAGCTGGGCGCCCGGGTTGATGCCAAGCGCAGCGGTCAGCGCGCCCTCCAGCGATTGCTTGTAGCTTTCCAGCATGGTATCGATCCAGGCCTGGATATCGTCCGGGCTCATAACACGCTGCTTGATTTCATCGAATAAGGGCAGGAAATCATTGCCACCGATCGTCATGACGATCAAATCGGCCTGCTCCAGCGTCATCCGCAGCTCCGCAGATTTGGCGAGCGTTTCGGGAGCGAAGCGATACTTTGAGATGCCCGGCTGGATGTCGTCTGCTGTTGCGCCTGTACCGCTCTGGGCAGCCTCCAGCCACTTGCGCAGTCCTTCCGATTTCAGGCCAAGGACGCCGAAATTTTTGAACTCCGCAGCTCCGTGATACAAGGCCTGCTCATACACGCGGTCGGCGTACCCGTAAGGCACGGCGTTTTCGGCCAGGCCATTCTCATAGCCAGCCGTTAAAGAATCGCCGACAGCGGCGATGCGCAGCGGCGCGCTTAGTGCGGGGTCAGCTGCCGTTTCGTTCAAGCCGGCAGCATAATGGACCGCGGCCGGGCGGGTTGTTGAGGGGGTCTTCGCCGCTTGCTCCGCATAAGCGGCGGTGCCGGTCATCAGAGAAGCTGCCAGTACGCAGGCGGCCAAATTCGTTTTCCTGAAATTGCTGCTCAATCTTTCCACGTCCTTTTGTTAAACTGTAGGAAAGCAATCTTCAACCATTGCGCTGCTGATTTTAAAAGATATCTTATCAGCTCCATAAAAATATTAAATTGATATCATTATGGGGTGATGATAAAATAAAATAATAACGTTTTGCAGCGTTTGATCGAAAAAATGCTGATGATGGCGGGCTTTCCCGTAACTTTCATGCAGCGATTATGACTTGTTCATTTTTCGCCGGTTTGGTATGCTGTATGCTCACCATAGCTTCATTCTAAATGAAAACCTGGCGAAAATGAAGACGGATCTTTGGTATATCCCGGTTATCACAAATTTCTCATAGAAAGGTTGCACGAAATGAAAGAGAATCGTTATGGGTTGCCGCTGAAGCAAGGCCTGTACGATCCGCAATTTGAGAAAGACGCTTGCGGTATGGGCTTTGTTGCTAACATCAAAGGAAAAAAATCACATGCCATTATTCAACAAGCCCTGACGGTGCTGGAGAATATGGAACATCGCGGCGGTCAGGGTAGCGAGCCGAACACGGGTGACGGAGCAGGCATTATGCTGCAGATTCCGCATGGTTTCTTCGCCCGCGAGCTTAAAGCGCAGGGCATTGAACTGCCGGCAAACGGAGAGTATGCGGTAGGCATGCTGTTCTTGTCGCAGGACGAGGCTCTGCGCAGCAAACACGAGCGCGAACTGGAAGCCATTATTCGCGAAGAAGGCCAGACTCTGATCGGCTGGCGTACGGTACCGACGAATGATGGGAAGCTTGGCGAGTCCGCCAAATCCGTGAAGCCATATGTGCGCCAAGTGTTTATCGGGCGCAGCGCGGACATTCGGGATGAGCTTGCTTTCGAGCGCAAAATCTATGTCATCCGCAAACGTTCCGAACACAACATCCGTTATTCCGGCGCTGAAGGCGCTGACTCCTTTTATATCCCCAGCATGTCGAGCAAGAAAATTGTCTACAAAGGCATGCTCACGACGGAGCAGGTTCGTTCATTCTATCTGGAACTGAATGATGACTCCGTGGAAACAGCCCTAGCGCTGGTTCACTCCCGGTTTTCCACCAACACGTTCCCCAGCTGGGAACGGGCTCACCCTTACCGCTTTATGATTCACAATGGAGAAATTAACACCCTGCGCGGCAATGTGAACTGGATGCATGCGCGCCAGACCTTGTTTGAGACCGAGCTGTTCGGTTCCGATATGGATAAAATCAAGCCGGTAATCGATTCTGACGGCTCCGATACCGCCATGTTCGACAATACGCTGGAGTTTCTGTATCTCTCCGGGCGTTCGCTTCCGCATGCTGCCTTGATGATGGTTCCCGAACCCTGGTCCAATCATGAGGATATGGCTGACGACAGGAAGGCGTTCTATGAGTATCACAGCACCCTGATGGAGCCTTGGGACGGTCCTGCGGCGATGGCATTTACCGACGGCACGCAAATCGCGGCTCTGCTCGACCGCAATGGACTTCGTCCCGCTCGTTACTACGTGACGAAGGATGACGTTATTATACTGGGATCGGAAGCGGGTACGGTTCCGATCGAGCCGGAGAATATTTTGTATAAAGACCGCCTGCGTCCAGGACGGATCCTGCTGGTGGATACTAAAGAAGGCCGGATTATTCCGGATGAGGAAGTCAAAGCGCAGATCGTGAAGGAGCATCCTTACCGGGACTGGCTCGATGAGCATCTTGTCGGGCTGGATGATCTGCCGGATGCGCCTGAGCTTCCTGAACCGGACCATGCCACGGTGCAACAGCGCCAGCAGGCCTTTGGCTATACCTTCGAGGATTTGCGCAAAGTGCTGGAGCCGATGGCTGGCAGCGGTGTTGAGCCGATTGCGTCCATGGGCTACGATGCGCCGCTCGCCGTTCTCTCGGAACGTCCGCAGCGACTGTACAGCTACTTTAAGCAAATGTTTGCCCAGGTGACGAATCCGCCGATCGATGCCATTCGCGAAGAGATTATTACGGCGACGGGAACAACGCTTGGTCCTGAACGTAATTTGCTTAATCCAGAGCCTGAAAGCTGCCGTCATATCCGTCTGGCTACACCGGTTCTCTCTAATGAAGAGTTTGCCAAGCTGCGTCATGTGCGCCGCCCGGGCTTCAAATCCATTACCCTGCCGATTCTGTATGAGGCAGCCGACGGTGAAGCCGGCCTGCGCTTCGCGTTGACCCAGATGTGCGAAGCGGCAGACCGCGTAATCGGCAAAGGCCATAATATTCTGATCTTATCCGACCGCGGCGTGGACCGCGAGAATGCGGCCATTCCGGCCCTGCTCGCCGTCTCTGCCCTGCATCACCATCTGATCCGCAGAGGCACGCGTACCAGGGTCTGCCTGCTGCTGGAATCGGGCGAACCGCGCGAAGTCCATCATTTTGCCCTTCTGCTGGGTTATGGAGTCAGCGCCATCAATCCGTATCTGGCATTTGAAACGCTCGATGACATGATTAGCGAAGGCTTGCTGCGCGGCGTAACGCATGAGAAAGCCGTTAAGAATTTCATCAAAGCGGCAACCAAAGGCGTTGTAAAGGTTCTTTCCAAAATGGGGATTTCCACCATACAGTCCTACCGCGGCTCGCAAATTTTTGAGGCTGTCGGTCTGAAGGAAGAACTGGTTGACGAATACTTCACCTGGACGCAATCCCGTATCGGCGGTATAGGCCTCGATGTGATTGCCGAAGAGAATCTGAAGCATCACAACCGCGCGTTTGCCGAGCAGGAAGGCGCTGAGAAGGAGCTTGATTCCGGCGGCGAATACCAATGGCGCAAGGACGGCGAAGACCATCTGTTCAGCCCGCAAACCATTCATACGCTGCAGATGGCATCGCGTTCTAACGACTATAAGCTTTACAAGAAGTTTTCGGCCCTCGTTCAGGGCGAAGACAAGAAGCATCTGACTTTGCGGTCGCTGCTTGATTTCAAATCAGATGCTGAGCCGATTCCGCTGGATGAAGTGGAATCCGTGGAATCCATCGTCAAACGGTTCAAAACCGGCGCCATGTCTTATGGTTCCATCAGCAAAGAAGCCCATGAATCCCTGGCAATCGCGATGAACCGTATTGGCGGCAAGTCGAATACAGGCGAAGGCGGCGAGGATCCGGCCCGCTTTATCCCGGATGCGAACGGAGATTCCCGCCGCAGCGCCATTAAACAGGTTGCTTCGGGACGCTTTGGCGTAACAAGCGAATATCTGGTTAATGCCGACGAGATCCAGATCAAGATGGCGCAGGGCGCGAAGCCGGGCGAAGGCGGACAGCTGCCTGGCCGTAAAGTGTATCCCTGGGTAGCTGAAGTGCGCGGATCTACGCCTGGTGTAGGTCTGATTTCACCGCCGCCGCATCATGATATTTATTCCATCGAGGATTTGGCGGAGCTGATTCACGATCTGAAGAATGCGAACCCGCGGGCCCGCATCAATGTGAAGTTGGTTTCCGAAGTAGGCGTCGGAACCATTGCCGCCGGCGTAGCTAAAGGCCGTGCGGACGTTATTCTGGTCAGCGGCTATGACGGGGGAACGGGAGCTTCGCCGCTGGCATCGATCCGTCATGCCGGTATGCCTTGGGAGCTTGGTTTGGCGGAAACGCATCAAACGCTCATGCTGAACAATCTTCGCGACCGTGTCGTGGTGGAAACCGACGGGAAAATCATGAATGGTCGCGATCTTGCCATCGCCGCTCTTCTTGGCGCTGAGGAATTCGGCTTTTCCACGGCACCGTTGGTCGTACTGGGCTGCATCATGATGCGTGTCTGCCAATTGGATACCTGTCCGGTCGGCGTAGCGACGCAAAATCCCGAGTTGCGCAAGAAATTCATGGGTGATCCAAGCCATGTCGCCAATTATATGCTGTTTGTTGCGCAGGAGCTGCGCGAAATTATGGCGGAGCTTGGTTTCCGCAGCGTACAGGATATGGTGGGACGTGTGGATCGTCTGGAGACGAAAACGCTCATTAACCACTACAAGATCAAGGGCATTGACCTGACCCGCCTGCTGCATCAGCCGGAGCTTCCAGAAGGGGCTGCGCGTTACTGCATCCAGGAGCAGGATCACAAGCTGGATGAATCGCTGGATAGACAAAAGTTGATTCCGATCGCCGAGCGCGCGTTGGAAAGCGGGGAGAAAATCCGCGCAACGCTGCCGATCCGCAACATCAACCGTGTTGTCGGCACGATCCTGGGCAGCGAGGTCACCCGCCGCTTTGGAGCGAAGGGTCTGCCCGATGACACCATATCGTTCCACTTTATCGGCTCGGCAGGACAAAGCTTCGGCGCGTTCGTACCGAGAGGCATTACACTTTCGCTGGAAGGCGACTCCAACGACTATGTCGGGAAGGGACTTTCCGGCGGGAAAATTATCATCGCACCTTCGCCGCAGGCGACGTTCAAGGCGGATGAGAATGTCATTATCGGAAATACCGCGTTGTATGGCGCAACGAACGGAGAAGCCTATATCAGCGGTATTGCCGGCGAACGGTTTGCCGTACGGAACTCGGGAGCCCGAGTGGTTGTAGAGGGAGTAGGCGATCATGGCTGCGAGTATATGACCGGTGGCCGTGTCGCTGTTCTGGGCGGCACCGGCCGCAATTTTGCCGCAGGGATGTCGGGGGGCGTCGCCTATGTGCTCGATGAGGCCGGTGATTTCTACAAGCGCTGCAACATCGAAATGGTGCTTCTGGAGCGTGTGGAGGACCCGAGGGAAGTCACGGAGCTGCGCGCGATGATTGAGCGCCATGTGACCTATACGGGTAGTGCGATCGGAGAGCGGATTTTATCCGACTGGGAGACGTTCTTGTCGAAGTTCGTAAAAGTTATTCCGAAGGATTACAAACGAATGCTGCAGCAAATCGAGAAGATGGAACAGTCCGGCTTAGCCGGCGAGGAGGCCCTTCTTGCAGCCTTCGAAGCGAATATGAAGGAGCTGGCCCGCGTAGGCGGCAACTAGCCATTAAATAGCCGGAAATGCTGCAAGAGAGCATGACAGAAAGACGGTCCGAGTTTCTCGGACCGTCTTTTTTGTTGATTCTATAGTAGCTCCGGGAATGAAATATCCAGGCAGTGAGGGGAATAATCTGTTGATGATTCGCAATAAATTAAGCGGATTTCAGCCCGTGGCCTTCAGAGGGCGATAGTCTTATTTTTAATTAAATTAAATTTATGAACGAGCGATTCAATTCAGACGTTGAGGGGTAACTAATGAATTAGAACGGCCGGTTTTATAGCTGTGAACGAAAGCCTTCACACTCCTATAAGGCCGGTTTTTGCTGTGGAGAAGTTGATTTATGAGGAAATACCAGGGAATTATGAGAGAAACTTAATCGCCTTTTTCGTTATAATAGACCCAAAAGCGTCTATCCTAACGAAACATTTAATAGGGATGATTCGTTTTAGTAACTACAGTCTTTCCAGCGTGAGTTTATTCACGTGATGCCGGCAGGACAAAATACACCTAGTATCTGTATTATCGTTACCCAATCGTGTTAAATGAATAGCAATTTCCATTTTTTTAGTTAATTCGACAAAAAGACAAGAAGAAAGTGCGCTTGTGACATTCACTAAACGACAACTTAATCGAAACAAAGCGGTTACAATGGTAACAGCCTGCAACAGCTGAAGGATTTAATAGGTCTAAGGAGTGATGTAAGGTCATGATAAATTATAGCGAAAGAATTTCTGAAAAGAATGACTCAAATCAAAAAACGATAATTGATATTCAAATGATCATAGAGCAGCTCGGCATATCAAAGGAATGGACCGATAAAGTTAAAGCTTAAGCGTAAGGCCGGTTTCTATTAACGGGAATCTTCTTCTTGAAATGTTTCTCAAACAACCCAACATAGATGACAGATGGTCTTTGTATGTAAGAAAAGAGAATTCTTATATACAAGGACTTTTTAATTACAGGTCGTTTGAAATGAGTGTTGAATAAGGACCAATTAACCAGAGAAAGCATTTGTATGGGTGTCAGAACACAAAAAGCTGAGGTGTTGATTTGGAATGAATTCAAAGAATCAAAAGAATCATGAGAAGAATGTCCATGAGATGGATGAGCAAGTGGAGCTTGATGTGCGGGATATTGCTCAGCAGCTGGGAATCCCGGATCATACCCTGGAGCAAGTTGTTACATTATTAGAGAAGAAAGAAGGATGAGCACAAAAAAAACCATAGTTGGCTCAGAATAGCAGCCGATCTATGGTTTTTTGTTTGAAAAAATCTAGTTCATCATTCTCTCCGCGCGTACAAAGGCGATGAAACGCCGAGCTTCTTCGACAGACAACTTCCGGCCATCTATGGTTAAAGCGAAATTCTGTAGCAATTGCTCATCCGCCAATTCTAATTGATCGACAAACTGGCGTATGGGATCATCCAGGATAGCTTGGGGAGAATTTGTTCTTCCTACAAGGAAGTCAACAGAAACATGGAATAGGTCGGCAAATTTCGATAGTGTTTCTGTGTCGGGTTCTCTGCGGTTTTTTTCATAATGGGATAATGCAGCTCGTGAGATTCCCAGTGAAGCAGCGGTATGTTCCTGAGTCCACCCCCTATCATCCCTCAGTTTGGAAATGCGGTTTCCTATGTTCATAATACTCCTCCTAACCAGCCTTACCAACATATTAATACTAAACGCTTTCAATTGCATGATATGAAACAAAACGTAGCAATGGTGAAAAAACTATGAAAAAAAACTTGACATGTTACATTCTGTATCGTAAAGTAAACAGTGAAATTGATACATAACGTATCATACATGTTATTCAGTATTACCACAATTATTTTTTATATTCTTATATGTCACCATGTTACGACATTATATTGCAAGGAAAAAATTGGTTTTTATTAAAAAAATCGCATAAAGGATATTATCCTGATGCTACAGGAGGCACCAAACGTGGAATTGAAACATTATTTTAAAATTGTTATCAAGAAAATATGGCTGATCGCTATCATTGTCGCCATTGGTTGTATTATAGCCGGAATCAAAAGTTATTATCTCACAACTCCCCTGTATCAGGCTAATGCGAAATTGATTGTCAATCAATCCTCCCAAAATGCGGGGGCTGTCAATATGAACACTCTTCAGATGAATATTATGCTCATTAATTCGTATAAAGAAATTATCAAATCGCCTGCTATCTTAAATAAGGTATATGAAGAGTACCCGGAATTGAAAGTAAGCCCAGGCAAAATATCGGTGGCCTCGGCGAATAATTCTCAAATTATGAATTTGATCTATGATGATACTTCCTATGAGAATGCCGCTAAGAGCATTAATGCCATAGCAAAAGTTTTCAAGGAACAGATTCCTTCCATTATGAACATTGATAATGTCACGATTCTGAGCGGGGCTATTGAGGTTGGTTCGCCAAGCCCTTATAATTCCAATCCTCCGATGAATATAGCGATTGCCATTGCCGTATCGTTAATGCTTGGGCTGGGACTTGTATTTCTGCTTGATTATTTGGACAACACCTATAAAACAGAAGCTGAGCTTGAGAGCGATCTTGGGCTCCCGACACTTGCTCTGGTTATGAATATGAATAAAGAGGACATTCGGCCCCGTAATCAATCTTCTTCCAAGAACAAGAAAGTAGGTGAAGGCGCATATGCGACAATCAACCGGTGAGAGTCATCTGATCACGCTTTTGAATCCTAAGTCGCCCATATCGGAGTCGTACCGTAAACTGCGGACGAATATACAATTCTCTTCATTGGATACACCTATGAAGGTGTTGATGGTAGCCTCGGCCCAGGTGGATGAAGGCAAAACCACGACAATCAGCAATCTGGCTATCGCATACGCACAAGAAGGCAAGAAAGTGCTGCTGCTGGATGCGGATTTGCGCAAACCGTCCCTGCACCGGGTCCTGTCCCAGAATAACCGCAATGGCTTGACCAATATTTTGACAGATCAGATTAAATGGCGGGATGCGATTAAAAGCACCGAAATTGAAAATCTGTCTGTTCTTGTTGCCGGGCCAATTCCGCCTAATCCTTCTGAAATTCTAGGTAATCACCGAATGAATTCGCTGCTTGAGGAACTTAAGGAGCAGTTTGATATTGTGCTTATCGACACCCCGCCGATTCTTGCTGTGACGGATAGTCTGATTGTGAGCGCATTATGCGATGGCGTTATTATGGTAGTCTCTGCAGGCAAGGTAGACAAAGAACTGGTTAAGAAGGCCAAAGCGAGCCTGGAGCACGTGAATGCGCGTATCATTGGTGCTGTACTGAACAATATCAACCGCAAGGATATCAAATCAGGCTTTAATTATGTATACGGCGTCGCGGAATAAAGAATCCATAAACTCTTAGCCGTAAGCGCCATACAGGTAATGTCTACTGTACCTTTATCACTGTAGGCACTCGGTCACGCTGTGGGTCGCAATGACCTTAGACATTATTGTCAAGGGTGTGATGTGAGGGGGGGTTGGATGCCCCCACTAAAAATACGAGCTATCGATTTTTCTCCACTTGCGAAATCGATAGCTCGGATTTTTAGCACTATGACCACGAAACAAAAAATAAATAGAGATAGGGTGAAGATGAATGAAGAAAGTGAGAAAAGCTATTATTCCTGCTGCAGGTATGGGGACCCGATTTCTGCCAGCCACCAAAGCAATGCCCAAGGAAATGCTGCCTATCGTCGATAAGCCAACGATCCAGTATATTGTTGAGGAAGCGATCGCTTCCGGTATTGAAGATATTATCATTGTGACCGGCAGAGGGAAGCGGGCCATTGAAGATCATTTTGACATTGCGCTGGAATTGGAACAAAGCTTGATGGAAAAAGGCAAACTGGGCATTTTGGAAGAAGTCCAAAAATCGTCGAATGTCGACATTCACTACATACGTCAAAAAGAGCCAAAAGGACTCGGCCATGCCGTTTGGTGCGCGCGCAATTTCATCGGTGACGAACCGTTCGCTGTCCTTCTCGGAGACGATATTGTCGTATCTGACGAGCCATGCACCAAGCAACTGATTCATCAATATGAAAAAACAAATCGTTCCGTCATCGGGGTTCAAGCCGTATCTTACGAGCAGACAGAACGTTACGGCATCGTCGATCCTGTGGATTCCAATGGCAAGCTTCATATGGTTAACCGTTTCGTGGAAAAGCCGAAGCTGGGCAGCGCGCCTTCCAATCTGGCGATTATGGGCCGTTATATCCTCACACCGGAAATTTTCTATTTCCTGGATAAACAGGAGAAGGGCGCGGGCGGAGAAATCCAGTTAACCGATGCCATCCAACGGCTGAACGAAGTACAGGGCGTGTTTGCCTATGATTTTGACGGTACCCGTTACGATGTGGGCGAGAAGCTCGGCTTTATTACGACGACCCTGGAATTTGCACTTCGCAATGATGAACTGCGCATTCCGCTGCTTTCTGTTTTGGAAGGCATGCTGGAACGTGAACACTCCAATAAGATTATGTAAAGATGAGGTGATTCCAGGTGGCTCCTACTCCACAAAGAAAAGAAGGCGAAGGTGTTCTGGAGGGTGCCTCTCTGTACGGAACTCATCCCCTGGAGAGGAAAAAGTCTAAACGTTCCTATTTGATGATGAAACGCGCTATGGATATTATCATGGCTTTTATCGGTCTTGTTTGTATTAGCCCGGCATTTATCGTGATCGCCATCATCATCAAAATGGAGGACCCCAAAGGTTCGATCTTTTTTCATCAGGTACGGATCGGCAAACACGAGAAGCCATTCAAGATGTTCAAATTTCGTTCCATGGTCTCGAACGCCGAAGAATTGCTGGAGGATCTATTGGCCAAGAATGAAATTAACGGCGCCATGTTCAAGATGAAAGAAGATCCGCGTATTACCAGGATCGGGAAATTCATCCGTAGAACGAGCATTGACGAGCTTCCGCAATTGTGGAATGTTATCCGCGGCGATATGTCGCTGGTCGGTCCCAGGCCGCCGCTGCCAAGAGAAGTTGAGGAATATACGAATTACGACAAGCTTCGCCTGAAAGTGACGCCGGGCTGTACAGGCTTATGGCAGATCAGCGGGCGCAATGAGCTGAGCTTTCATGAAATGGTGCAATTGGATCTGCTTTATATTAAGAAAAGAAGCGTCCTGTATGATATCAAGATTATATTGAAAACGGTAAGAGTACTTCTGGGATCTAAGGATGCTTATTAGGCATCCGGGAGAAGCCAAGGATTGAGGGTGAAATAATGGATTTAAACGCTAAAATATATGTTGCGGGCCATAAAGGTCTGGTTGGGTCCGCAATTGTGCGCAAGCTTGAAGAAAAAGGGTATACGAATTTGGTTATGCGAACAAGTAAAGAGCTTGATTTAAGAGACCGTCATGCTGTTCTGCAATTCTTCAAGGAAGAACAAATCGAATATGTGTTTCTGG
This sequence comes from Paenibacillus nasutitermitis, assembly GCF_014641075.1. GTDB lineage: Bacteria > Bacillota > Bacilli > Paenibacillales > Paenibacillaceae > Paenibacillus_Z > Paenibacillus_Z nasutitermitis. The sequence goes on along the minus strand of NZ_BMHP01000002.1, from coordinate 1,846,971 downwards.
CGGCTGCTAAGGTCGGTGGAATCGCTGCTAATAATGACTACCCGGCAGATTTCATTCGTGACAACCTGTTTATTCAAACGAATGTCATTGATGCGGCATATCAGTTTCATGTGAAAAAGCTCTTATTCCTCGGATCAACATGCATTTATCCTAAATTTGCGCCTCAACCCCTCAAAGAAGAATATTTGCTCACAGGTGAATTAGAGCCGACGAACGAGCCCTATGCCATTGCCAAAATCGCTGGAATCAACATGTGCCAGTCTTATAACCGGCAGTACGGCACCCGCTTTATCTCCGCGATGCCGACGAATATGTACGGCCCCAACGATAATTTTGATTTGAAGTCTTCTCATGTACTTCCGGCTTTGATCCGAAAGTTCCATGAGGCCAAGATGAAGGGCGAAGCTTCTGTCGAAATATGGGGGACAGGTAAGCCCAAGCGCGAATTTCTGCATTCGGATGATCTAGCTGAAGCTTGTTTATTCCTGATGAAGCATTACGAAGACAATGAAATTATTAATATCGGCGTTGGCGATGATATCGCCATACATTCATTAGCAGAGATGATCAAATCGATTGTCGGTTACGAAGGCGAGCTTACATTCAACTCTTCCATTCCGGATGGAACGCCGCGGAAACTGGTAGATGTCACGAAAATACATGCGCTCGGCTGGACAGCTCAAATTCCGCTGGAAGAAGGTATTCGTTCCGTGTACGCAGCTTTTAATGAGGAACAGCTTGCAGCCTACTAAATTACATTTTATTCTGACGGAGGAATCATATGAAAAGAGCATTAATAACGGGTGTTACGGGGCAGGACGGTTCTTACTTGGCTGAATTGCTTCTGTCAAAAGGATATAAGGTATACGGATTGCGCAGACGGACCAGCACACCGAATTACGAAAATGTCGAGCATATCAAGGATCAAATTCAATGGATATCCGGCGATTTGGGTGATCTGGCTTCGCTTATCGAGGCTGTGCGGATCTCGGATCCGGATGAGGTTTATAACCTGGCCGCCCAATCGTTTGTTGCCGCTTCGTGGCCGCAGCCTATTGCTACGGGGCAAATGACGGCTCTGGCTGTCACCAATATGCTGGAAGCTGTTCGGATCATGAAGCCATTGGCTAAATTTTATCAGGCTTCCAGCAGTGAGATGTTCGGTAAAGTTGTCGAAACTCCCCAGAAAGAGTCGACGCCATTCTATCCGCGCAGTCCATACGGTGTAGCAAAGCTCTATGGCCATTGGATAACGGTCAACTACCGCGAAAGCTTCAATATGTTCGCGTGCTCGGGGATTCTGTTCAACCATGAATCGCCGCGTCGGGGACTTGAGTTTGTGACCAGGAAGGTTACGGACGGGGTGGCCCGGATTAAACTGGGATTGCAGTCGGAGCTGAGAATGGGAAATTTGGATTCCTTGCGCGACTGGGGTTTTGCCGGTGACTACGTCAAAGCGATGTGGCTTATGCTGCAGCAGAATGAACCCGATGATTATGTCATCTCTACGGGTGAAATGCATTCGGTTGCGGAACTTCTGGAAACGGCGTTCTCTTATGTCGGCCTTAATTACAAAGAATATATTGTATTGGATCCGGAATTTGTCCGGCCGGCCGAGGTTGATCTTCTTCTGGGCGATTGTACGAAAGCAAAGGAACAGCTGGGATGGAAACTTGAGGTGGATTTCAAACAATTGGTTCATATGATGGTGGATGAGGATATGAAACGAGTAAAATCAGAGACGCGTTATTATGAGTTAATGAGGTCATAGGTGCTCTCAGGTAGGAGAATCCGTATGAATTTTTTAATTTATATCGCAGCTTTCCTATTTCCGCTAGATAATTTTCCCATCATGTTCGGAGCGGCTTATAAACCAATTTCCTTGGTTTTTATCGCTCTTTTTTTTGCTTTTAATTTTCCTCACATCCTGAAGCTGTCATACAAAAAAACCGAGCTTTGCGTATTAATTATTGTTATCTGTTCCATTGTTGTTACATGCTTCAGAAATATTGAGTTTCATTACTCGTTTGTAGGCATGAATGATGCTTTATCCTCTTTATTGGCCGGGCTTGTTATCTATTTGAGCTTCAAAGTCTATGTCCAGCGAAATTCAGAGGATGGCGCTTATATCAAGCTGTTTAAATGGATTATTCGAGGTTATGGTCTTGCATTGGTTATCGGGGTTCTGCAGCTGCTCTTTATTTATGTGCTGCCCAGCGGGGCGCTCAGAGGACTGATTGGCTTGTTTGTTGAACGAACGGCCTACATCCAGGCGCATCGGCTTCATTTCAGCTTCTCCGAGCCATCGTATATCGGGCTGCACACCAATTTGCTGCTTATCCCTGCCTATCTGATCCTGAGGCATACGAATAATCTTTCGCGTTATGATAAATGGATTGTTTTTCTGTTTATCCCGATTTCCATTTTTTCGCTCTCGATCCGGTATTTCGTGGATTTGACCATTCTGTATCTGGTGTATGTGTTTGCAACGTCAAAGTCCAAGGATTTCATGAAGGTGATTTTGAAATTTGCGGTTTCGGCGGGAGTACTTTTCCTGCTGCTTCAGACCGTGCTTGTGCAAAATGTATTTAATCTGGAATCTTCGCATTATTACCGGATATTGCATCTGTACGAAGACCCGTCGAAGATTTCAAAGGATGATTCCTTCAGTATCCGGATCACGTATTCCAAACTGGGGATATACTCGTTCGGAGACAAACCTTGGCTTGGGTATGGACTTGGCAATTATTATTACGGCTACATGAACCACCTGGACAAGATTCCGGCAAGGGACTTCAAAAAAGACGGCGAGCTGTATAATGCCACCAACCATTTAAGTCTGCCGCAGTACAATATGTATACGAGGTTGTTATCTGAATTTGGTGTAATGGGCATAGCGTTATTTCTGTTTACAGCGGCTTTCATACTTTCCTTCAAAGGTAGGAATTTCTCGAAAATGATTCTCATTTTGCTGTTAGTTGCCTTGCTGCAATTTGATTCACTGGCCTTCATACAGTTATTTTTCTGGCTCGCGCTGCTGCAGAGTCCTTTCATATCGAAATTACAGATCTATAAGCTTCGAGCTTCGAAAGTCGCGCATGCACAACAGATTCCCAATCGGAGTTCCGCTTACGATTCCAGGGAAGGATCATTAGTAATTATGGCTAAGCAGGTGACACATGGGTAATTTGGTTTCCGTCATTATGACGACATATAATGAAGAACTAGTCTGGGTCAAAGAGGCGCTTGATTCTATTATGACCCAGACTTACAGCAACATGGAAGTCATCATTGTTGTCGATAAGCCGGATGAACAGGGAGTCATTGCCCTTCTCCGCCAATATGAAGCCCGTTATGAACAGGTGAAAGTATTGGTGAATGAGCGGAATATTGGGCTTGCTCTAAGTTTAAACAAAGCATTCGCGGTCGCCCGCGGAGATTATATCGCCCGTATGGATGCAGATGATATTTGCGAGCCCGAGCGGATTGAGCTGCAGGTTCAGCTTCTGGAACAAAATCCGAATATTCATCTGGTATCGAGCAACTGTAAATACATCGATTCCGATGGCGTTTTAACAGGCGAACAGAAAATCGGCAGCAAGCGTCCTGACAAAGTTAAGAAAGGCTTGATGTATACCAATTTCCTGATTCATCCGTCGTGGCTGATGCGCCGTGAGGTTTTTGACAAACTGGGCGGTTATCGGGAGTTTGAATGCAGCCAGGATTATGATTTTCTGCTGAGAATGATCAGCCAGAACTATCATATTCTGCTGACAGAACAGAAGCTGGTCCGATATAGACTGCGGGACAGCAGTATTTCATCATCCCGAGGCTTCAAACAATATTTGATAGCCAAATATATTCGTAAGCTTCATGATGAAAGAGAGAAAAGCGGGACGGATTCGTTCAGTCTCGAGTCATTGGAGGACTATTTGTCCAAAAACCAGCTTCAATTAAAAAATGAAAAGTTTACGCAGTCGCATCATAAATTTACGGATGTACGGCAAGCGGGGAGCAAGCTGGATAAGCTTACGAAGGCTTCAGCTTGTTTGTTATATTCCAAATACAGCAGGGATCTGCTGATTAATTCCGTCTTTTATAAATTTGCGATTCGAATGTAAGGAAGGAGGGCGCTGATGATGAAGACCATACTTGTAACAGGGGGAGCAGGATTTATCGGTTCCCACCTGTGTGATTACCTGCTGGATCATGATTATAAAGTGATCAATATTGATAACTTTAACGATTTTTATGATCCCGAAATAAAGCGAGAGAATATCGGCGGCCACCTTGACAATGCGAACTACGTGTTGATGGAGGGCGATATCCGGGATCTGGGTTTTCTGGAGAGCATCTACAGCAACCATTCGATTGACGCCGTTATTCATTTGGCCGCTATGGCGGGTGTCAGGCCATCGATCGTCAATCCGCTGCTGTATGAAGAGGTCAACGTCCGCGGGACGATTAATCTATTGGAGACCAGCCGCAAATATAAGGTGAGCAAGTTTGTTTGCGCCTCTTCCTCCTCCGTCTATGGGAACAACGAAACGACTCCTTTCTCCGAAACGGACGTTGTGGACTTCTCGATATCTCCTTATGCGGCTACGAAGAAATCCTGTGAAGTATTGGGGCATGTCTATCATCATCTTTATGATATGGATGTGATTATGCTCCGTTTCTTTACCGTATATGGGCCGCGGCAGCGTCCGGATCTGGCGATTCATAAATTCACGGATTTAATATCCCGGGGCAAGGAGCTTCCTTTCTACGGCGATGGTTCAACCAGACGGGATTATACGTATATTGACGATATCATCGACGGGGTATATAAATCGTTAAAATATCTGGAGAACCATGAGGATGTTTACGAAATCGTCAATCTTGGAGAATCGCAAACAATATCGCTTGCGGAAATGGTCAAGACGATCGAGAACGAGCTTGGAAGCCAAGCCAATCTCAAGCGGCTTCCGATGCAGCCTGGCGATGTGGAGAAGACCTATGCCAATATAACCAAAGCCAAAGAATTGCTGGGCTATAACCCGCAAACCAAATTCGAGACGGGCATCGGGAAATTCGTCGAATGGTACCGGAACGAGAAAGTGAAAATATCAAACTAACTCCGGAATACCGACATTATGAACTTACAGGATCAGGTGAAAATGGATGAGAAAAATCTGTCTGGTTGGTCAATTTCCTCCGCCCGTCCACGGATTATCCAAAGCGCTGCAAATCATGCTGAATTCGCGGCGCTTCAATGAGAAGTTTGCATTGTCTTTTGTGGATATCAAGGATAATAAGAAGATAGCCAATCATTTAAGCCAGGTGGGCAGCAGCAGCGCGGATATTTATTATTTCACGATCTCCCAGACGAAAATGGGAAATTTGCGGGATATGTTCATCTTGTGGCGGCTGCTCGGCAAGAAGAAAAAAGTAGTGATCCATTATCATGGCGGTTATTACAAACAGCTCTATAAAGCGTTCAATCCCATTCAGCGGGTTATGAACAAACGGCTGATTTCCCGTGTGGACACGATGATTGTGCTCAGCGAGAGCTTGAAGGATTTGTTCACGGATATTGTGAGTCCCGAGAAAATCAAAATATGTGAAAACTGCATCGAAGATGGTTCCCTTCTTAGCGAAGCGGAGTTTCAGGATAAACTGGATAAACTGGGCCAAGGCAAAGAGCGCCTTGAAGTCTTGTATCTAAGCAATTTTATCAAGAGCAAAGGCTATTTCGAATTGCTGGAGGCAGCTAACCGGTTAAAAAAAGAACCGGTTCTTTTTCATTTTGCCGGCAATTTTTTCAAGGAAGAGGATAAGCAGGAGTTCTTTGAATATGTGAAAGTTCATGAATTGGAAAATATCGTTCGATATCATGGGGTTGTAATGGGACAGGAGAAGAAAAATCTGCTGGCGCAATGCGATATATTCGCGCTGCCGACCTATTACCCGAATGAAGGCCAGCCGATCTCCATTATTGAAGCGATGGGGAACGGATTGACCGTTATTTCTACAAATCATGCGGGAATCCCGGATATTGTAACTTTAAATAATGGTTATTTGATCAGAAAGCAGCAACCAGAGGATATTGTCCTGGCCGTCCGGGAGCTGCTGGCGGACCGGAGCAAATTAGTTGCTTTTGCCCGGGAGAACAGAAAAACGACATTGATGAATTTCAAGGAAGCGGATTACATCAACCGCTTGGAAATGATCATGGATGAGGTCTGATACAATGAAGGTCGATTTAACCCAATACGATCAGTCGTGGTATTCCAGAGGCCGCAGCGGGTTGGTTGTTATTCTCTGGTGGTTTGTTCAGGGTACGGTATTCCGTTTCTCTCTCCATAATATGTACGGCTTCCGGAACCGGCTGCTGCGGATGTTTGGAGCGGATATCGGGCAAGGGGTGCGCGTCAGGCCCTCTGCCAAGTTTACCTACCCCTGGAAGGTGAAGATCGGCCATGATTCCTGGATTGGCGATGATGTGGAGTTCTACAGTCTGGATCAAATCAGCATCGGCAGCAATTGTGTCATTTCCCAGCATTCTTATTTATGCACCGGGAGCCATAAGCTGAACGATCCTGCTTTCGGTCTGATCGTCAAGCCGATTGTGGTCAAGGATGGGGCCTGGATTGCCAGCGATGTATTTGTTTGCCCGGGAGTGACCGTTCATGAATTGGGCGTTGCCGGAGCGAGGAGTACAGTCATGAAGGATATTCCGGCCAATGAAATTCATGTGGGCTACCCAGCCAAATATTTGAAAGACAGAGTGCGAAATGAGGTTATGGTATGAAGCGGAATATCGTATTTGTCATCAATTATTTCTATCCCGACTACGCTTCTACCGGCCAACTGCTGACGGAGCTTTGCCTCCATATCCAGGATGACTTCAATATCACGGTAATCGCAGCCCAGCCCGGTTATGCCGGCGAGGCGAACGAGGAAAGCAAGCGTATCACCTATGACAACCTGGAGAATATCCGAATTATCCGGATCAAGCTTCCAAAGGTGGATAAACAGAACAAATTAAGTAGGCTGCGATTTATTGCTACCTACTTTTTTTATGCCAATATTCTGGTGCAGCGGCAGAAAAACCTTGATTTTATTTATACGATTTCGCAGCCGCCTATATTGGGTGGATTAATCGGGACATTGGGGAAGCTGACCAAACGGGCCAAACATATTTACAATATTCAGGATTTCAATCCGGAGCAGGCCGAAGCGGTCGGATTCTCGAAGAACAAGCAGCTCTTCCGCGCAGCCCGCTGGGTAGATACCCTGAACTGCAAATATGCCGATCACATCATAACCGTCGGACAGGATATGCAGGAGACCTTGCTCAGACGTTTCGCCGACCGGAAGGTTACGAAGAATACCGTCATTAACAACTGGACGAACGAGCAGGATATTATCCCGCTGTCCAAGCAGCATCCCAAAGTGGCCGAGTTTATTGAAAGCAATGGCTGGCAGGATAAGTTCATCGTCATGTACTCCGGAAATTTAGGGCTGTACTATGATCTGGAGAATGTGATCAAGATCACCAAGGAATTCAAGGATAAGAAGGATCTTGTCTTTGTGTTTATCGGTGAAGGCGCCGTTAAGAAGCAAATGCAGCAGTTCGTGGATGAGAATCAACTGCAGCAGGTTTATTTTCTGCCTTATCAGCCCATTGAGAATATCAAATACTCGCTTAATGCCGCCGACGTTCATATGGTGGTTAACCAAAAAGGGATTAAAGGCGTATCGGTCCCCAGCAAAATCTATGGGGTCATGGCGGCTGGCAAGCCCGTCTTCGGCGTCCTGGAGCGAGGCAGCGAAGCTCATCGTCTGATCGAGGAAAGCCGCTGCGGCGTTGTATCCGAGCCGCAGGATTATGAGGAAGCCATCCATAACCTGCGTCAGTTGTACGAAATGGACAGACAGGAGCTTGCGGCATCAGGTATGCGGGGACGTTCCTATCTGGAGGAACATTTGCGCAGAGAGCTTTCGCTTGAGAAATACAGAAATTTGCTGCTTTCCATGTAAATTCATTTCATTCCTGGAGGTGATTCGATTGTTTAATGATGTCAGCGCCGCGGTTACCGAAGGGTTTTTGTTGAAAACCGTTACGACAATGGGAGTAGGCGGGCCTTGTGATTATTACATTGTTCCTTCAACCATTGAAGAAATAAAAAGCGTTTCAGACATTTGCTCGGAGAAGGAGATCCCACTTCTGGTTATCGGGAATGGATCCAATATCCTTGTCGATGATTCAGGGTTTAGAGGGGTCGTACTTCACGTAGGCAAAGGGATGCGGAAATTCCAAATCGAGAATAACGTCCTTCAAGCTGAAGCAGGCGTTCCAGTACCGAGAATTGCTTTCCACATGGCCAAAGAGGGCAGAGCAGGTTTTGAATTTATGGCAGGCATACCCGGAACGGTAGGCGGAGCGGTCGTCATGAATGCAGGCTGCTTGAACAAGGAAACTTCATCCATTCTGCAGTCGGTAACTTACCTGGATTCAGATGGCAAGGTGCAAACGAAAAGCAAGGAGGAACTGGAGCTTCGTTTCAGGTCCAGTTATTTTCTTGGCCGGCATCATATCATCCTGAGTGCCGCATTCGACGCCAGTACCCTGGGAGACACAGAGGAAGTCATGCGAAATACAAAGGCTGCCGCAGATATTCGCAAAGGCAAATTTCCGATAAATGTTGCCACGGTGGGAAGCACCTTTAAAAGCCCGCCAGAAGGCCCTCATCCAGGCAGGCTAATCGAAGAAACGGGGCTGAAGGGTTACCGGATCGGCGGAGCCGAGATCAGCAGCGTCCATGCGAACTGGATTATTAATAAAGGCGAGGCGACCGCAGACGATGTGAAGAAGCTGATGGAAATCATGCAGAATACCGTTGCCAAACAGTTTGGCATTGAATTGGAGCCCGAAGTTTTATTCATATAGAAAAGCAAAATCTTGGAGGGAGAGATTACGATGGTACTAGCGTTAAAAAACAAAACAAATCTGATTTATGAGCCGTATTTGCAAATTGAGGGCGGCATTCCGCTGCATGGCGAGGTTTCCTTGCCAGGTGCTAAAAACTCCGCGCTGCCGGCTATAGTCGCTGCATGTTTGTCGGAAGAAGAGGTCGTGCTGCATAATGTGCCGCTTGAATTGAATGATGTTAAGCAGCTGACCAAGCTGCTGAACCAGGCGGGAGCGACTGTGAAGGTGGAAGGGGACAAATTGATCTGTTCCGGCAGGCAGTGGTCAGGGGGAACTTTGGACGGTGAATTGGCAGGTAAAATTCGCCATTCCTTGCTGCTTCTCGGATTGTCCGCCAACTGGAGAGCCAATATGTTTTTGCCTCTGCCAGGCGGATGCAATATAGGCAGCCGCAAACATGATCTTCATGTATTTGCTCTTCAGGAGCTGGGCTTTGCAATGGAAGAAAGCGAAATGGGACTGCATTTGAAGGAAAGCCAGCCGAAGAAAGAGGTTGAGTTTGAATTTCATTATCCCACTTTCGGCGGGACACTGAACGTATTATTCGCCGCTGTGAGATCGGGTTCCGTCGTTACTCTGAAAAACGCGGCTAAAAATCCGGAGATCATCGATGTGATTCAGCTGCTTCAGTCGATGGGAGCAGATATCGAATGGGTAGAGCCAAAAACATTGCGGGTCCGGGGTGTGGAAAAGCTTAAAGGAACGGATTATACCGTAATGAGCGACCGGATCATAGCCGCTACCATAATCGCTGCAGTAGGAGTAACGAAAGGCCAGGCTACAATCCGGAATGCAACAACGAAGGTGCTTGAGGAAGAAGTGAAGACTTGGCGTGAAGCCGGGCTTAGCATTGAAGAGGTTGATAACGGGATCCATGTCGAATGGAGGAAACCGCTAAAAGCTGTAGATGTTACAACCCGGGCATATCCCGGTTTCCACACAGATATTCAACCGCTTCATACAACATTGATGTGCAAGGCGCAGGGGACCTCCACGCTTACGGAAACGATATTGGATGGACGTTTCGCTTATTGCGAGGAACTAAACAAGCTTGGAGCAACCATTGAGGTATCGGACGGCGGCTTTCAGTGTGTGAACGGAGCGCAGGGACAGATTGCCAGAATCGTTGGAACCGGGGAGTTAAGAGGAACGGATGTAATGGCAACGGATATTAGAGGAGGAGCTGCAGTAGCTGTTGCGGCTTTGGGCGCCACCGGGACCAGCCGGATCACAAATCTGTATCAACTGGAAAGGGGTTATGGGAATTTCACGGAAATTTTCCAGGCTCTGGGCGCCAGCATTGTTAAAATCAATTAGGCATGGCTGACTATGACAAACTCTAAATCACGTCTGGCTCATCAGCTATGGACTACAATCGCAACACGGATACTGATTTTGTTTGGCGGCTTTATCGTATCTGTCGTTATGGCAAGGCTCCTTGGACCTGAGGGAAGAGGGATTGTAACAGCTGTCTTTGTCACCTCTACCATTGTGATTACACTTGCCGATCTGGGAATCAGACAGGCAACAGCTTATTTTTTGGGCAAGAAGCTGTTTCCGGCGAATGATATCGTGGCATCCGTAACGTTCATTTGGCTGATCACTTCCGTACTGAGTACGATCGTAGTCGGGATCTTCTATTATTTGCAATTTGGCGATCAATACGGCTGGACGATCTTCGTCATCGTTTTGGCTTCGATTCCTGTCAACTTGGCTGTGCAGTATTTTAAAGGCATCATGCAAGGGAAAGAGCGGATCGGCAACATCAACATGTCTGAGATCGTGAGGGTTTCGGCTAATCTGCTCGCCGTTATTTTACTGGTCTGGATATTTGATATGGGTGTCATCGGCGCTGCTCTGACGCAGTTGTTTATGGCTGCTTTCACGCTGCTGTATTCCATGTGGTCCAATCGCGATTTCAGTATCCGTATCCGTTATGTGCCGCAAATTCCGATGCAGCTGATCAAAAAAGGGTTCAGTTTTGCCATTGCACTGTTCATGCTGCAGCTGAACTACAGGGTGGATGTTGTATTCTTGAGCGCAATGTCCACTCCCTTCGAAGTCGGCATTTATTCGGTCGGGACTAATTTGGCGGAACTGATCTGGCAGCTGCCCGCGGCAATCGGAATGGTGATCTTCTCCCGAAGCGCCAACAGCAAAACCGAAGCGGAAGCCGTCAACCGGTCGGTTGTACTTATGCGTTATCTCGCGCCATTATTGATACTCGGCGGCATTGCGTTCTGGATTCTATGTCCGTTTATCGTCAATGTCCTGTACGGAGCGGAGTTTACTTCCTCTATCTCTGTAATCCGTTATCTGCTGCCGGGCGTTCTCGTTATGGTTATCGTGAAGATTCTTCATGCTGACCTGGCGGGTAGAGGATACCCGTTATATGCGTTATGGGTTTCTATTGCTCCCCTGTTTGTGAACATTGGAATGAATTTCTTTATGATCCGGTTGTACGGGGCGGAAGGAGCGGCGATATCCTCAAGCATTTCGTATACGCTAGCCGGGATTCTTTTTTTATGGGTCTATACCAGAAAAGAAGGCATCACGATCCGCTCGATATTTGCTTTAAAGTTAACGGATGTTCAAGCCGTTTTGAAACGATTTAAGAAAGTCAAATCAGTTCAGGGGTGACCCATGCTAGTTTCAATCGTAACTGTCTATTATAACCGCGCCGAGCATGTTATTGAATCGATCAAAAGCCTGCTTGGACAGTCCTATACGAATATTGAAGTCATTGCTGTGGATGACGGCTCAACGGATGACACCCTTGCGGTTATGCATACGTTGAAGGATCCAAGGCTGAAAATCATTTCACACTCCAACCGCGGATTCGTAAAGTCGATTATTGAGGCTGTCGCCCAAAGCTCCGGGGAAATTATTGCCGTTCATGGCTCCGGGGATATCTCTTATGAAACAAGAATAGAAAGCCAGCTCCATGTTCTGCTGACTCAACCTCAAGTTGGCGTTGTAGGGTGTTATGTGGAAAATGTCAACACGGTGACCAATGTATCTTTTATTGGTAAACCAGCCATTAATGACTCGATCGGGATTACGCACCAGCTGCTGCAGGGCAATATTTTCACCCATGGCGAGGTGATGTACCGCAGGAGTGTTTACGAGCAAAGCGGCGGCTATCGTGATTTTTTTAAATTCACTCAAGACTATGATCTATGGCTGAGGATGAGTCTGATTACCCAATTCCATGTAGTGCCTGAGGTGCTTTACAGAAGATACACGTTGCCCGACGGCGTGAGCGCATCGATTGATAAAACCCTCATGCAGAAGTATTTTGGCGAGATGGGAAAACAATGTGTGGAATTACGAATGAAACACAAGCCTGATTTAATCGATAGCTATGGCATGTATGGTTCTTTTTTTAGGGAAAGAAGCGGACGATTGTCCAAAATATTGTGGCGACTGTCTCTCATTGCCTTGTATCAGGGCGATTCCATCAGTGCGATGAAGATCAACAAGAAAAGCCTGGAGGAGAAGAGAACTCTTTATAACCTGGGTTTACAAACGATTCTGGTCAGCATGAACCGCAGCAAATGGATTAAACGGCTGGTTGTGAAGAGCTTGACGGTGGTAAAGACAAGAAAGAATCGAAAAGCAGCTGACTCTAAGAAAGAGCCGCAGAAGCAAATAGCATGAGAAATAGAGGAGAAAGGGAGTGACGAGATGAAACTTGTCCTGTTGTCCGGAGGTTCCGGAAAACGTCTATGGCCCTTATCCAATGATGCGAGATCGAAGCAATTTCTCAAGGTGCTGGAGAACGATGAGGATCATATGGTCTCCATGGTCCAGCGTGTGTGGGGACAAATTCAGTCCAACAATCTTGGCGACTCCAGTTACATCGCCACAAGCAAATCGCAAATTGAAATGATGCATAGTCAGATCGGGACTGATGTGCCTCTGATTATTGAGCCTGAACGCAGGGATACATTTGCGGCCATTGCTTTGGCGGCCACCTTTCTGTATTCATTTAAAGGCGTGAATCTGGATGAAGTCGTAGCGATCCTGCCTGTCGATCCCTATGTGGAGAATCATTTTTTTGAATCCGTGAAGCAATTGGAGGATGTGCTGCATTCTTCTGGAGCCGATCTCGCCTTGATCGGGGTCCGGCCAACCTATCCATCTTCCAAATACGGCTATATTATACCGGAAGTAGAGGATTCCAGCCTTTCGGTATATCAGAAGGTAAGCCGTTTCCGCGAGAAACCGACAGAGCAGCAGGCGGAGGATCTGATTAAAGAGCAAGCGCTGTGGAATTGCGGCGTGTTTGCTTTTAAACTGGGTTATGTCATCCAGCTGCTTGAGCAGAAGGGCCTCTCCATTCAATATGAGGAGCTGGCCAAGCAGTACCGGTCTCTGCCCCAAATCAGCTTCGATTATGAAGTGGTGGAGAAAGCGGCCAATATCGTGGTTCTTCCTTATGAAGGCTATTGGAAGGATCTCGGCACCTGGAATACGCTGACGGAAGAAATGAAAAATAAGCAGATCGGCTGGGGTACAATCAGCGAGGATTGTGTGAATACGCATCTGATTAATGAGCTGGATATTCCGGTATCCATACTCGGCCTGTCCAATGTGGTTGTCGCCGTTAGTCCGGACGGCATTCTCGTCACGGATAAGAGCGCAAGCCCCCGGATCAAGGATTTTATCAACTATGATCAAGGTCCTATGTATGAGGAAAGGCAATGGGGCTGGCACCGTATTCTGGATGACCAGAGCTATGAGGATGGACGCTGTGTGTTAACCAAACGGGTCTGCATAAAGTCAGGTAAGAATCTGAGCTATCAGCTTCATTCCAACAGGGAGGAAGTCTGGACGATTGTCAAAGGCGAGGGGGAGTTTGTCCAGAACGGCAATTTCATGCAGGTTAATGCGGGCAATGTGCTGCATATTCCGATGAAGACACTCCATAGCGTCCGAGCCGTTTCCGAGCTGGAAATTATCGTGGTGCAAACCGGTGTTGAAGCGGCTACCAATCAAGTGGTCGAGATTTACACGACTTGGGATGAAGTGACGGAGCATTGTATCAAGCTGTAGGGAAGGTTTTTGGTTTCTATGATCACGATTTGCTACTATGTCTCTGATTACGGATACGGGCATGCGGCAAGAAGCATTGCGATTATCCGCATGCTGGTAATGAGAGAGCGAAAGAGGCTGAAGCTGATCATTTGCGCCTCCCGCTCGCTTGGGTTCCTTCGCGAATCTTTGAAGGATTGCGGGGAATCCGATATCGAATATCATCATACGGCCAGTGATCTGGGCTATTGCCTGAAGGCCAATTCCATTGAACCGGATCTTGAGCTGCTCCATAGTCGTTATGGCGAATATATAGCAGAACTTCCAAAGGAAGCGGTCAAAGAAAAAATGTTTCTGCTGCAGAATAAGGCGGATCTGGTCATTTCGGATATTTCTCCAATCCCTTTGTTGGCTGCAAATCTAGTAAACATACGAAGTGTCGGCGTGTCTAATTTTACTTGGTTTACAGCTTACAAACAGATGTTGAATGAACGGCTTCTGGCTCCGCTTTATGATGCTTATTCCGTCATGGATTATTTTGTGGCGCTCCCGGGCGCGGGGAATGAGCCGGACTGGGGCAGGCTGGGCCGCTTGCGTGCGGATTTCTTCTGCCGTAAACCCGAAGAGCGGGAAGTCTCAAAGCTCCGCGTCCAGTTGAACCCGGACGGCAGCAGGCTTGTTGTATTCTTTGCTTTAGGAATGAGCGTCGGTGTTGACGACCTCGCCGAGCTGCCCCTATGGGACGATGAGAGCTGCTTATTTATCGTTTCCGGGAATATGAAGGTTGAACGGGCGAATGTATTCCGGATTCCCGGAGACGACACGGAATCCCAGAATTATGTTGCCGCCTCCGATATTGTGATGACCAAGCCCGGCTGGGGGACAGTCAGCGAAGCGGTGAAGTTGAATAAACCGCTTATTCTTCTGGACCGGTCCTCTTTTACGGAAGACGTCTCTACGATTGACGCCTTGAATAACCGGCATCCATACGGCCTCATGAGTTGGGAATGGCTGAAACAAGCGAGTAGGATAGAGCCTGTACTGGCTTCAATGGGGCTGCGGCCCGGAGAGCGGTCAGATAAGAAATTCGGGCAGGATGCCGAGCGGGATATATGTGAATTTATCGGTCAAATCATAAGGTAAAAAGAGATCATCCAAATAGGAGAGTGTTGAAGATGAAGCTGACTGTAATTGGTACCGGGTATGTGGGTCTTGTATCGGGCGTGTGTTTCTCGGATTTAGGCAACGAGGTTGTCTGCGTGGATAAATTAAGCGAAAAAATTGAGCTGCTGCAGCAAGGCGAGGTTCCGATTTATGAGCCGGGACTAAAGGAGTTAATCCAGAAAAATACCGAAGCGGGAAGGCTGAGTTTTACGACGGATCTGTCTGAGGCCGTCCAGCATGCTGATATCATCATTCTCGCTGTCGGCACGCCCTCGCTTGCCAATGGCGAAGCGGATCTTACCTATATTTTAGGGGCAGCCCAGGAAATCGCATTATCGATAAAAGGCCCCAAGATCATTATGACCAAAAGCACCGTGCCGGTGGGCACGAATGAAAAAATAGAAAATCAATTCAAGCAATTATCCGTCCATCCTGTCGCGGTTGCTTCCGTGCCGGAATTCCTTAGAGAAGGATCGGCTGTACGCGATACGATGAATCCGGACCGTATTGTTGTGGGCACGGAAAGCGAAGCAGCCCGTCAACGGATTGAAGAGCTGCATCGGCCGCTTACCGACCAAATCCTGTTTACGGATGTCAGAAGCGCGGAAATGATTAAATATGCGTCCAACGCGTTTTTGGCTACCAAAATATCGTTCATTAACGAGATTGCCAATATCTGCGAAAAAGTCGGGGCGGATGTCACCATGGTTGCCGAAGGGATGGGCTATGACAAACGGATTGGCTCATCGTTTCTCAAAGCGGGTATTGGATATGGAGGATCATGTTTTCCCAAAGATACACAGGCTTTAATTCAGATTGCCGGACATGTCGATTACGAATTCAAATTATTGAAATCGGTTGTCGAGGTGAACCGCGACCAGCGTTATAATGTGATCCGCAAACTCGAAACCATTCTGGATGATCTGAGCGGGAAGAGCATTGCCGTATGGGGGCTTGCCTTCAAACCTGAAACGGATGATGTACGGGATTCGCCCGCATTTGAAATCATTGCCTCTCTACTGCACTGCGGCGCCAGCGTCAAAGCCTATGATCCGATAGCGACGCCTAATTTCAGAAAGCTACTCGATCATTCCAAGGTGGAGTACTGCTCTTCCGCGCAAGAAGCGGCGCAGAATGCCGATGCCTTATGTGTTCTGACGGAGTGGTCGGAGTTCCGCGCTGTATCTCCGGCAATGATTCAGGCATGGCTGAGAAGACCGAACCTGATTGATGGACGCAATATGTATAGTGAAGAAGAATTGGCGAATACGGAACTGATTTATTATTCGGTTGGCCGGCCTAATATGAATAATGGTGTAAAAGAACAAACGCCGCAACTCTCTTTTTAGAGGATGTTCAAAAAGTCCCCTTTTGATGACGAAGGTAATCAGGAAGTAACTCACACAAGAATCTTGGATTCAGCCGGGACTAAGTGCATGCTTCCGAAGCTGGTTTTCTTATGAAAACCTTTAGGTGCTCACGTAGGTTTAGCCTACGCTGCGCTCCTCATTCCCTCGCTTCTTCCAACCTTCTCGGCCTTCGAAAAGCAGACTTTTTGAACACGTATTTTAATATAAAGTTTAGTTAAATAATGTATTTTTTCGTTCTTATAGTTACAAAATGTATCATTTAGTGTATAATTGAAACAAAGAGTAGCATTAGTTGTTTTTGGGGGGATCCATTTGATCGACAATCGCGGTAATAATCTTATATTTCTCCTTTGTACTCCCCGCAGCGGCAGTTCACTTGCAACCGTCATGCTGCAAAACCATAGTAGAGTTTTTGCCACCCAGGAGATGTGGTTTCTGATGGGATTAAGCGATTTGCCATTGGCTGCCCAGCGTCCGTATGGTGGACAAGGGATAGTCCGGCAGTTCTATAATGGGATTCTCCCGGATGAAACGTTCGAGAATGCAAGCAGAGCTTTTGCTCTTCAGGTCTATAACGGATTATTGCAAAGCAGCGGGGCGGATATGCTGATCGATAAATCGCCGAGATATTATTACAATCTTGAATTTATTGATGCACTGTTTCCGGAATCCAAGCGAATATGGTTGATCCGCAACCCACTCGCTGTGATTGCTTCCTATAAGAAAGTAAATAAACATGTCAATGACCGCTTTGCAATGAAAGAAGACCTGAGAAACCCTAAGTTTAATATTAAAATGGCGGATATTACGATCGGGTTGTTCCGCTACTTCGATTACTTCTCTGCTCCAAGCAGCTACGCGCATCATTTGCGTTATGAGGAGATGGTCAAGCATCCCGAGCTTGAATTACAGAAGCTTTGCGGCTTCCTGGGGTTAAGCTACGAGGAAGGCCTGGAGAAATACGGAGAATTCCAGGATTCAGCCAAATCGGATCTGTACTACAGTATGGGGGTCGGCGATCCGTTTGTCGCCCATCACAAGGAGCCGCATTTGGATTCCCTCCATAGCTGGAAGGAAAGTCTTGATCGCGAAGAAATTGAAATGTACACCCGTGTACTGGGTGCGAAGCTCTTCCATGACCTTGGCTACAGCGAGGAACTGGAGGAGGCGCAGCGGATCACCGGCGTGCAATTTCAAATGGAGCCTGACCGGGAATTGCTGGAGCTTCGGACGAAGCAGCTGGCAGACGCCTCTGGCTGCGTATGGAAGGAGCATTATCAGCTCCAATCCAATCCGGGCAGCCCGAGGGATGACATGAGCCTGCCCGAGCTGCAGCAGAGTGTGAACGCCCAGCAGTTGCAGCTGCAAATTACTTTGCGGGCGCTGGAAAGAAGATTGGAAAAAAGCTATGTGGAACAAAGGCGCTTGCAGTCTCAGCTTGAGGCTACAAGGCAAAAAATAAAACGGGTTAAAGCCATGATTCCTTTTGGAAATCAGCTATCTCATTTGGCATCTACCTATTTGATTGGCGGGAAGAAAAGATGAGCGCAATCGCAGGTATTGTTTCTCACCATCATAATCATAGAGATCTGAACGGGATCCATCCGATGATGGAATCGCTTGAACGTTATCCCGCTGATGATCAGCGCATTTGGCAGGGAGATACCGCAGCCTTTGGTTGTCTGGCCCAGTGGGTGACACCGGAATCCGTGCATGAACGTTTGCCTTTCTATGATCCGGAGAGCAAGCTTGCGATTACGGCCGATGCTATTCTGGACAACCGCAATGAACTGTTAAGCAGGCTGCGTGTCGGCATTTCCCATAAGGAGCTGTTAACGGACAGCGACCTCATCTTGCTGGCCTACCGCAAATGGGGAATGGAAGCACCCAATTATCTGATTGGGGATTTCACCTTCATGATCTGGGATGAGGAGAAGAAGCTCCTGTTCGGAGCAAGGGACCTGTTTGGAAACCGTACGCTATACTTTGATCAGAATCATGAGCGGTTTGCCTTCTGCACCACGATAGCACCCTTGCAGGCGCTGCCGGGTGCGGCCAAAGAATTGAATCAAATGTGGCTGGCCGAATTTCTGGCGATCCCTGTAATGGTAGAATCCACCGACACATTCTCTACCGTATATAAGCAAATCAGGCAGCTGCCACCGGCGCATACCATCACCGTAATGAATGGCAATGTTACCATGTCCCGTTATGGCAGTGTCATTCCTGAAGAAAAGTTGATCTTGAAGTCGGATGAGGAATATGAAGAAGCTTTCCGGGACATCTTCGATCTCGCCATCCGTTCAAGCGTCCGCTCCATGGGACAAGTCGGAGCCAAGCTGAGCGGGGGACTTGATTCGGGGACGATCGCGAGCTTTGCTTCAGGGTCGCTTGCGGAAGAAAATAAAACTTTGCAAACATACAGCTATGTGCCCGTCTCGGATTTTCAGGACTGGACGTCGCGGGGAAGACTTGCCAATGAGCGGGAATATATTCAGGAAACGGTTCGTCATGTGGGCAATATCAATAGTCATTTGCTTGAATTTCCTGGACGAAGTCCGATTTCGGAAGTGGATCCTTGGCTTGATCTGCTGGAAATGCCCTACAAGTATTTTGAGAACTCCTTCTGGATAAGGGGCATTTACGAGACGGCAGCTCAGCAGGGTGTCCGTGTGATGCTCACTGGAGCCAGAGGCAACCAGACGATTTCCTGGGGCCCCGCCATTCACTATTACACCATGCTGCTGAAAAAGCTGAAATGGCTGCAGTTTTACCGGGAGCTTCATATGTTCAGTCAACGACGGGGAATCGGCCGTTCCTATCTGATGCGCGTTATCGGAAAGCAGGCTATGCCATTCCTCGCTGAGCAGTCGCTCGCGACAGGCGAGTCGGATCTTCCACGGATGATCAGTCCCGAGTTTGCCCGCAAAACGAAAGTCATTGAAAGACTCTCGGAACATGACGAGGCGCTCAGCGGATTTCTCAAACGGGATTATACAGAGGCGCGCGAAAGCCATCTGCAGAGCCTGCTGATTGCGAATCTGAGAGGGACAAAGGGGACGCGGCTGTCGCTCAATTATTCCATATGGGAGCGGGATCCTACCTGCGACCCGAGAGTAGTCCGGTTCTGCTTGTCCGTGCCCATCGAGCAATATGTCAAAAACGGCATGGACCGTGCACTTATCCGCAGGGCCACCAAGGGTCTGCTGCCGGATAAAGTCCGTTTAAATCAGCGGATTCGCGGCGTTCAAGGCGCAGACTGGGTCCACCGCATGCTTCCGGTATGGAAACCTTTCAAGGATGAGGTGCAGGAGCTGTGCAGCAGCCCGATTGGAGCCGAGTATTTGAATGTCGATGCGATCCGTTCGGCGCTTGTCAAAGTCGGGGATACGCCAAGGCCCGATGAAGCATTTGATCCGGAAATAAGACTTCTTATGCGAAGCGTGATTATACACCGGTTCCTTAACCGGTTGTAGAAATTTGATGACAGGAAGGGAGGTGAAAAAAATGGAAAACACGACTAAAAAAATGTGGCAGCAACCAACTGTTGAAGTGCTTGAGGTTAGCATGACAATGGAAGGTAAAGGCACAAAAGTAGTTGATATTGTTACCCCTTCCGACTTGGATATCTATGATCCGTCCTAAGTCTTGTGCATGGCCCTTATTCAATAGCTTGATTTAAGGGCCCTATTTTTTATCAGCATTTATTCTAATTTTAAAGGGGGATAATCATGGTTACAGCCGCGAAGACGTATTATACAGCCTTCGGAATGCGATTAACCAGTGAAATCCCATTGCCTGAGCTGACCCGTTCTATGCATGATACGAAGGACAACGATGCCGAGTTCGTCTATGGGGATCTGTCATTCGTATGGAATGAAGAACGGGACGCTCATCGTCATTTCTGTGTCTGCGAAGAAGGACGGATCTTGTTTTATATTCCCGCTACAGCTGTATTCAGCATTGAGGCAGGTCGCAAGGTTACGATTCACCCCATGGACGGTGCGGATGAAAAGAAGATTCGTGTTTATCTGCTCGGCTCCTGCATGGGTGCGCTGCTCTTTCAGCGGCATATGCTGCCGCTCCACGGAAGTGCTGTGGTTATCGATGATAAAGCCTATGCATTTGTGGGCGAATCGGGTGCAGGCAAGTCAACGCTTGCTGCCGCTTTCCTTAGCAAGGGGTACTCGCTGCTAACAGATGATGTTATTGCCCTATCCTTCACGGATGCTGGCGTGCCATATGTGGCTCCGGCATATCCACAGCAGAAATTATGGCAGGAAAGCATAGACGGGCTTGGCATGGAATCCGGTTCTTTCGTACCTCTATATGAGGAATTAAGCAAATTCGCAGTACCGGTCGCTGCAAAATTTCACACAAAGCCGGTTGTGCTGGGCGGTGTGATTGAGCTAGTCAGGACAGAAGGTGAACAATGGGATATTCAGCCGATTACGAAGCTGAACAGGTTCCCCCTATTATTTCAACATACATACCGAAATCATTTCGTATCGCTTCTTCATCTGGAGCAATGGCATTTTGCTGGTATGGCCAATATCGCCAGGCATTGCGAAATCTTTCAGCTTCGCAGACCGACAGCCGGGTTCACTGCTCAACAATTGGCATCTCAGATTATTCAGCTTGTCAACAATAAGTTGGAATTCGCCAATAAAATTTGACCTGATTGCCTGTGGAGTTCAAAGGAGCATTTGTGATGAATAAGAACGTCAAGCTTGATCAATTTTCCAAAGAGTTCATGCTTATGCTTTCATTTGCTTGCGCGGGTTCCGATGCAGAGCTGCAGGAGCGGCTGATCCGCCAGTCACAGCCTGTGGATTGGAAGCAATTTATTCAATTGGTCATCCACCATCGGGTCTACCCAACGGTTTATCTGGAAGCCAAAAAAATGAAAAGCGATCTGATTCCTGCAGAGGTAATGGATGCTCTACAGTTTGAATACACCCGAAACACCTTTAAGATGCTTCAACTGACCGCTGAAATGAAAAAAATCTGCACCCTTTTTCATGAGCAGGATATCCGTACCCTTATGCTTAAAGGACCCGTATTAGCAGAAATCCTGTATGGGGATCTCTCTCTGCGCACTTGCAAGGACCTGGATATTCTTGTGTCGTTGGAGGATGTGGAGAAAGCCGAGCAGCTCTTAATTCAAAGCGGTTTTGAGCTGGATAGCGATGAGATACGGGTGTTGAGCGACTGGAAATGGAGGGTCCATCATATTTCCTATACACATCCGGAAAGCCGGGTTCAGGTTGAATTGCATTGGCGGCTTAACCCTGATAAAGGGAAGGAACCGACTTTTAATGAATTATGGGAGCGCAGATGCGTAAGCTCGCTTTCGGAATCTTCGATTTGTACGCTCGGCACGGAGGATTTGTTTTTTTTCCTGGTCTCGCATGGAGCGCGTCATGCCTGGTTCCGGCTGCGCTGGCTGGCGGATATCGATCGTATGGTCCGCAAAGAACTGGACTGGAACCGTTTGGTTAAAACACTGGAACGATATGATTCCCTGCCGATCGGCGGCCAAGCACTCCTATTGGCTGCGGAGCTGTTACGCACGCCTGTTCAAGCAGAGTGGATAGCAAGCCGTCATTCCTGCCGCCTTGCACAGAGTGCCGTTGTATTTATGAAAGATATGATCACTTTATCACCGGTTCCTAAGGAGCTGGATATTTATTACCGGAAATATTTGTTTTCTTTACGGTCCATGCCGCAAAAATGGTATTTGATCGTGAGCCTGATGTATCCCAACAACCGGGACCTGGAAACACTTCCGCTCCCTAGACAGCTGCATCTTCTGTATTTTCCTTTGCGGCCCTTTCTATGGTGCTGGCGGCGAATGAAGCAGCCAACATCATCCTGATCATTGAAAGCAAATCAGGCTTGCCGCAGGTAGCGGGCTATTTCCCTATGATTGGGAAGCGGGTCTGATTATATATAACTGTGAACCGTTGCGGGAGTTGACAAAAGTGTCAAGCTTCAGGAACAGGCAGGCGAAGAACGGCCTGTATTCTTGAAAGGAGGTGAGACCATGACACAACAAGTGAAGAATGTTTGGGAGCAACCGACTTTGGAGACGCTGCAAGTTAGCAGAACGCTGGAAGGTAAAGGCTCGAAGTACATTGACTACGTAACGCCAAGTGATCTTGACATTGCTGATGCACCGCCGATCTCATAATTGGCAACTATTCGCTAGGCGCCCCTATACCATTTCGGTATAGGGGCATTTTTTTGTGGATTGCTGGCTGAAAACAAAATATTTAGTTACAATATGTATCTAATTGTGTATAATAGATACATATAGTAGCAAAATGCATCTATGACCTGGGCGGCAAGAAACGAAAGAGCCAGACATCATTCTCATATGCGAACTGCACCACGAAATCTCCTCTGCAGACCCTTCCTGTTGTACAAAAACAACTGCATGCAGCCTGTCTTGCCGATCCTCTGGCCATTATCAAGCGGCGTACGGATTCTATTTTTGGTGCACCGATCTCTTGAATTTTAATAACTTAGCCCATAAGGATAAGGGTGAGCTGATGATTGCCACAGAGAAAAGAACCATTTATAAAGCTTTCGGTTTGAACATAACCAGTGAAATTCCACTGCCGGAATTACCATCGATAAGCGGACAAGCACCTCCGGAGGTCAAGATTGTACGCGGGGATTTGTCGAAGGAGTGGGAGCAGGCTGGTCCTCATCAAACGTATTATGCTGCAGGACACAAACAGGTCTTGTTCAACATGCCCCGCACAGCCATATTTGCTGTTCAAGACGGCAAACGTATTATTATTTCACCATTTGCAGGTGCTGCCGAAAGCATGATCCGCCTGTACTTGCTTGGAACCTGCATGGGGGCACTGCTGCTGCAGCGCAATATTCTTCCTCTGCATGGCAGTGCCGTTGTCATTGAAGGGAAAGCTTATGCGTTTATAGGGGAATCAGGTGCAGGCAAATCAACGCTTGCGGCTGCGTTTGTAAACGAGGGGTACGAGCTGCTCAGCGACGATGTGATCGCTGTATCTTATTCGAAGGAGACCGGTACTATAACCGTTATTCCTTCCTATCCCCAGCAAAAACTATGGCAGAACAGCATTGAGAATCTGGGCATGAAAAAAAACAAATATGTTCCTCTACATTATGATGCGGCCAAATTTGCCATACCGGTATCGGGCAGATATTGTGCCGACGCCGTTCAGCTTGCTGGCGTGTTTGAACTTCTTCCTTCTGACTGCGAACATTCAGAAATCAATCCTTTATTGAACCTGGAGCGGTTTCCTGTCCTGAGCCTGCATACGTACCGGAATTTTCTTGTTCCGCTGCTTGGGTTGGTCCCGTGGCATTTTTCCGTTTCGTCAAGCATCATCAGACAGGCCAGGATATTCAGGCTGCACCGCCCTGCGTCAGCAACTGCGGGGTTTAGCGCTCAAGATTTGGTTTCTCAAATTATAAATATTATAAAATAAAGGAGCAAACTAACCATGAATCAAACGGCTATGACTTTGGATAAACGTTATTCCCAGGTGGAAGGCAACCTGGCCAGCAATATGGACGGCGAGAAAGTGATGATGAGTGTAAAAACCGGCAAATATTATAATCTTGGACAGGTCGGCGGGAGGATCTGGGATTTGATCGAGAAGCCAATGACAGGCTCGGCCATCATTGCCGCCTTGACCGCTGAATATGATATTGATGAAGCCGAATGCGAAAGACAAGTGTTTTCGTTTCTGGGGCAATTAATTAGCGAGGACTTGATTAAAGTTGAAGATGAGCCGGATTCCGGGATCTGATGCGACGATCACGAGTGTGGCGAATAGCGGGCAGATTCTTTTCCATGAGCTGGAGTTCGAGAATGCTGCTGCTTGAAGCCTTCTTCTATTTGGGATGGGCCCGGATTCTCAAAGCTTTGCCTTTCGCTAAGATAGCCCCCTCTCTTGGACAGCGGATGGAGGAAACAACCTATACCCGTGAGCGATCCAATGAACGATTATTGGTCGATATCGCCAAGGCGATCCATATGGTCAGCCGCCATACCTTATGGGAGAGCAAATGTCTGGTGATGGCCATTGCAGGCATGAAGATGCTGGGTCGACGGAAGATCGAAAGCACGCTCTACATGGGAACGGCAAGGGATGCATCTGGGCATATGATCGCCCACGCCTGGCTCAGAAGCGGCTCGATCTATCTGACTGGCGCAGATGAAATAAAGAAATATACGGTTGTGGCCATATTTGGCAAACAGTTTAGCAACACGGATTATAGCCCTAATCGGATATGGAACGGTGGTGAATAGGTGAAGGATCTTCTCTTTTATGTAAACAGACTCCGGCTTTTTGCGGGAAGAAAACTATATATTAATCTGATCAGTTCCGTCATTATCAGCTGCTTGGAAAGTGTAGGCATTTACTTATTGGTTCCGATGCTAAGCCTGATCGGAATTTTCAGTGCGGGGACCAGCAGTATTCCGTTCGTTTCCGGTTTTTCTGAGTTTATTCGCTGGGTTCCGGAAAAGTGGAGCCTGCTCCTGATCTTGTCCATCTACGCTTTGCTTATTATCGGCCAGGCCGTCATGCAGAAATATCAATCCATCCGAAGCAGTGAAATTCAGCAAGGTTTTATCCGCCTTCTGAGATTGGATATTTATCAGGCTTTACTGGAATCACGTTGGAGTTTCTTTGTGAAAAAAAGAAGGTCTGACTTTAACCATGTCCTCACCTCTGAGCTTGCGCGCGTCAGCCAGGGAACCGTACAGACGATGATGCTGCTGACCTCGCTTATCTTCACCGTCATTCAGATCACTTTTGCGTTCTGGCTGTCCGCGAAACTGACTGCTCTTGTCATTATTTGCGGAATTGGTTTTGTCCTTTTTTCCAGAAGATTTGTTAAAGGGGCCAAGGTACTGGGTGACCGGACTTCCGAGCTGTCGCAAAGCTATTTTGCCGGCGTGAATGACCATTTTAACGGGATCAAGGATATCAAGAGCAATATGCTGGAGAAAACGAACCTGAACTGGTTCCGCTCCTTATGCAACAGGATGGAGCAGAATTTCATCCAATTTGTACGCATGCAATCATCCAGCCAGCTGTTGTATAAATCATCTTCTGCCGTATTAATCGTGTTGTTTATTTTCATCTCTTTTGAAGTGCTTCATGTCCGGGCAGAGCAGCTGATGCTGATCATTTTAATATTTTCCCGCCTTTGGCCCAGATTTACCATGATTCAGAATAATTTGGAACAAATCGTTGCGACCTTTCCGGCGTTCAAGAGCCTGACGGATCTGCAGCGCGATTGCCAGGAAGCCAAGGAGATGGCATTGCTGGAGCGCGAAAGCCAACTGAAGCCTTTTACCATTGAAGAAGGGATCACCTGTCATGAGGTTTCGTTCCGTTATGAAGGCGATAAAACAGGCTATGCGCTGCGTAATATCAATTTTCATATCCCGGCCAACAGCACAACCGCATTTGTCGGGAAATCAGGAGCGGGAAAAAGCACGCTCATCGATATTCTGATCGGCCTATTTCAGCCGGAGAGCGGCCAGATTGTAATCGACGGGGTTCCGCTTACCCCGGACAATCTGTTCTCCTACAGAAACTCGATCAGTTATGTATCCCAGGATCCTTTTCTGTTTAATGCAAGCATTCGGGAAAATCTAATGATGGTGGAGCCGGATGCGACCGAAGCGGAAATCTGGGAAGCTCTGAAATTCTCGGCCTCGGACGATTTTGTCAGTAAACTACCCCAAGGCATGGACACCATAATCGGAGACCGCGGCATCCGCCTCTCCGGCGGGGAGCGGCAGCGTATCGTGCTGGCCAGGGCGATACTGCGCAAACCGGCTATACTGGTCCTGGACGAAGCGACAAGCGCGCTGGACAATGAGAATGAAGCAAAAATTCAAGGCGCTCTTGATCGTTTGAAAGGCAATATGACGATTATCGTGATCGCGCACCGCCTCTCAACGATCCGCAATGCCGATCAGGTTATCGTTCTGGAGAATGGGAAAATCATTCAGCAGGGCGGGTACATGCAGCTATCCAAAGAAACAAAAGGTACATTCAGTCAATTATTAGCCTATCAAACAGGCTCGAAAGCCTAACAGATAGCCAGCACACTGAAGGAGCGGATTACCCGCTTCTTCTTGCGCGTTTGCGGAATTCCTTTTTTTACTACAAATGAGACCCATCCCCAATCCTGCTTTATTCAACCGTTTTGGCCAAAACCATGTATGAAGAAAGGAGAAACAGATGAAAAGAATAATGAAAATCGGTTTTTCATTTATAATAATTGTTTTGATTCTGAACGCCGCTGCGGCCATTACCATGGATAACGGGGATCCATTAGAGGAGGGGCCTTCTGTAGCACCAGGCAATCTGACCCGGGTTTCAGCCCAGTCCTATTTGAGTGATGCGCCTGCTTCATATGCTGCGACTCTTGATGTGAAGAGCAAGAGCTTCAAGGCTTCCGGAGATGGCAAGGCCGATGATACGAAGGCTATTCAATCTGCCCTGAATAAAGCGAAGTCATTAGGTGGGGGAATTGTTTACCTTCCGGAAGGTATTTATCGCACAACCAGCAATATTTATGTTTACTCGGGCACAAAGCTGCTTGGGGACCGTGCAAATATTGTGAAGGTCAGTGCCAAAAAAGATTCGGCTGTTATCGTCATTTCGCCTAATCAGCATGATATTGTCATTGAAGGCATCACCGTGAACAACAAACAGGCATCCAATAATGTAGGCATTGATCTGCATGCGAATGTGAAGAATATTTGGATCACGAATAACTCCTTTTCAGGGCCGCGCTCGCAGTCCATTAATATTGCCGCTACGGGAGTCAAGCATGTGCAGGTGAGCGGCAATCATTTTGAGAAAGTTACCTATGGGGTGCTCACGAACCGGAAGGCCAATGATGTTAAAGATGTAAGGATCGTCAACAATCAGTTTATCGATATTTACGGAGATGCCATTGAGCTCAATCATCCGGGCGACGATTATGTAGGCGGCGAGCAGTTCATCATTGCCAACAATTATATTTCCGTTCCTAAAGGGATGGGCAAGTCGGCGGGGGCTGGATTCGGTATTGGCATCGCCGGTGCTACCAATGTCACCATTATTGGGAATATTATCGAGCGGGCCCGTTACGAGGCCATTCATATTGAAGATAAATCCAAGCATATAACCATTGTCGGCAACATCATAAATGGTGTAGATAACGACCCGGACAAAGGATTGAATTCCGGCATTTATATTATTGACGGGGACTATATTACCATATCCGACAATTCGATTTTTCAGGCTCATGATTATGGCATTCATCTCGAATATGCTGCAAATAATCAGGCTACCAATACGGTAATCAGCTCCAATACGATTACGGATAATGGGAAAGGCGGAATCCGGATTGCCGGAGGTATGGGCGAATCCAGTATCATTGTTTCGCAGAACATCATAACCGGAAATAAGGGGGATGGCATCCGGCTTGACGGTGAAATGCGGGATTTGAAAATTACCGATAATATCGTCAAAAACAATACCGGATACGGTCTTTTCTTCAAAAAGTCAGGACTGGGCTGGTATCTATCGGGAAATTCACTCTATGGAAATCAAAAAGATGAGATTGGTTATGGTTCGGACTTTACGTTTCCCGTACCGTTGCGCAACCAGAATACGGTCATTGTAACCGCAATCGAGAAAAACACATCCACTACGCCTTGGAACGATGCTTTTTCACTTGGCAGCGGGGCCAATGGAACACTTTATGTAACAGCGAAGCAAGGCACGGCTTATTCGACGAAAATCTATGAAGTGGCTTGGGATGGCACGACTTTTACAGCGAGTCCTGTTTCAAAGGATGCCAAGGGATCGGTTGAAGTAACCTTGCCCCAAATGAGCGGAAACAAGCTGCAAATTCAGGCATACAGTTCCACAGCGGGGAGCGTAGCCATTGATGTACAGTTTGAAGGGTTAATTATGATGAAATAAATATAGGAATAAACGCCGGAGCATGCAAGGCTATAACTAATATAATGTAAAGGGGGTGTATAATAATGGTAGAAAAATCATTAAATATGGGGTTGAATCTATGGGATAATGGGGAGAATGTGAACCCCGCAGATTTAAGCTATAATTTCCGCGAAATTGAGCAGGAGTTTGTTCACAGAGGTCTGAATATATTTTGGGAAAATGCGGATCCCGCTGGCATAAGGGACAGCGCAGCAGCCATTTCTCTTATTCTCGCGGAAGAGACAGATGGGATTATCATTCCCAAAGGCGTGTATTTATTGAAATCAAGTTTGACTGTACCGGATACAAAGAAATTAATTTTCCAAAGAGGAGCACGCTTGAAGCCCGCAAGCGGGAAAACCCTTACGGTCAATGGAGCCGTTCAGGCTCAGCCGGATGACTGGATATTTGACTTGAGCGCGGGAGGATCGATTGCAGGGGACATGAAGGCGGATGCCCTGTTTCCCCACTGGTTCGGATCGGTGGATCCTTCATCGCTGCAGCGGGCGCTGAATGCTTTCGCTGCCTCGAAGGTTGCAGTTTCCATCATAAAGGATAAGAACGTGGTGAATACACTCACCTTAAGCAGTCAGACGACTCTGTTCTCGAACAGCCGCAGCAAGATTACCATCACAAATTCAAATGTCCCCGGCGATCTCAGGGTTAACGGTTCAGATATTGAGGTCAATAATGTTGAAGTTCAGGGATCCTCTCCCCAATCCATCTATTTCTCAGGCAGTCCCAAGCGCATTCGGCTCGCCCGAATCAAGATAAACACAACCGGCCATGGAATGCAGATCAGTACCCCTTCCACAGAAGATATATGCCTGAGCGAGAGCACCATTACAGCTGAGAAATACGGGATTCTATTAAACAGCGGGGCCAAGCAGGGCAAATACCTCCGTATCGTCAATAACTCGATTTATTCCAGAACCTCCGATGCCATTGAATTGAATGCGTCCGGCACGTTATCCGGCTCAGAATACGAGGGATTCAGACAAGTATTTATTACGGGTAACCGTCTGAGCGCGGACGAATATGGAACAAGCGGGCAAGCTGGCTTTGCTATTGGGATTGCCAATACCCGCGAGGTTATCGTAATGGGAAATATCAGCGAGAAATCGAGACTGGAAGCCCTTCACATCGAAGGGGATCAGCAAAATCTCATGGTCATTGGGAACATCTTTAATGGATGTACAGGCGATGGCTGCCGGATTAAGAACAGCTCGGCGGCTCAATCGCCGACCATTACTAACAATTCTTTTGTCAAAAAAAATCTAACCCGGACGGGGAGCGGCATTCACCGGTTATATGATCCTTTGGGAAGCCTGGAATGCAACCTGGCCAGCAATTATATACGCGGCTTTGATCGTGGGATATGGATTGACGGACCGAGCGCATGCCATGTGGAAGGCACTCTAATAGAGGGGTGCAACACAGGGATTTATTTAGGAGATACTGCTAAAGTCATAGGCAGCTTGCTTGTGAAGGATTGCCCTACCCTGGTAACAGCCAAGAACGGAGCTATCGTGGAAAAGGTTGTGGCCTTAACCGTACCTCAATCGGTTATGTCATATATCGGAACAAGCGGCAAGCTGGGAGCGACCCTTAAAAATCTGGTTGCATTCACCAGCCCCGTTACAACCGTTGCAGGAAGCACCAATCTATTGAACCTGTTCGCTTTGCCAAGCCTGTTGCAGATCAAGCTGGTATGCCGGATCAACGCCGGATCGTCAAGGTTAATCTTATCAGGCGATGTGACATGGGACGGGACAACATTAACGATGAACAATATGATCAAGAGACAGTCAGGGAGCATTCTGCTCGGTTATTCCGGCAGCGCCCCATTGGTCAATAATAACGGATCGCTTGCACTGAATATGTATACAACAAGCAGTTTGGCGGCTGTGACGGTTAACTATGACTTTACCGGAATGTATTACGTAGAGAATTAAGACTTCCGAATGATACGATATGGAGAATGAAAAATCATGCATCTGACCCTAAGGCTATCATGGGGACGGATGCATTTATTTGTCGTGTACAGATGTCGGATCGACAAATTATACTCTTTCCTTGACGGTAATGTCCTACTGGTATAAATTAGTAATGATACGAAACGTATCAAAGAAAAGGAGGTTAATACCAAATACCACGAAGAATTGCAGCAGAGAGGGCGGGGAATTCGTTGATAACCTATAAAGGAGTGAAATTGAATATGGTAGTTGGACGTCAAGGACAATCAATCAATCCAAAATGGAGGGTACTCAAGCTTCTATTACCCTCTTTATTAATTCTTATGTTGGCGTTACCACCGGGTACGGTCCATGCACTGGACCCCTCACCCTCAGGAAACTTTACATTTGCGCTGGCAGAGGCTAAGGGCACTGAGGGAAAAAGCGAGTTCACGATTCGGGTTTTGCGCAAGGGAGGAACATCGGGTCAGGCAACGGTCAATTACGCCACCTCGGATGGTACGGCCATTTCCGGCATCGATTATGCGGGCAAAAGCGGGACACTTACGTTTGCACCCGGCGTATCAGAGGTCAAGCTAAGAGTGGGTGTTATCGATAATTTCGATTTGGACGGAGACCGGGATTTTTATGTGACCTTGAGCAGCCCCTCAGCGGGAGCAGGGTTAGGCGCTATAACGAACCTGAAATTAACGATTACGGATAATGAACGGGCCGAGGCGGGCATCATTGCATTTGAATCCGATCATTATACCTTCAGTGAAGATGATGGGAATGTGGAAATTACATTGACACGGTCGCCTGGGGCAACCGGAAAATTATCGGTTTATGTCACAGATCAATCTGGAACGGCCACGCGCGGTAATGATTATGATTTCGATTATTCAGTTCGTAACGTTACGTTTGCAGAAGGGGAATTAACGAAGACTTTAACATTCAGAATAGTGAATGATATTCTTCCGGAGAGCGATGAATCCTTCAAACTTCAATTTGAATCATCCGGAGGCGCTGTATTGGGTGCGATTCGTGAAACGACGATTACGATTACCGATGACGACCTGCCCTCTTATCCCGGGGCCTTCACTCTAATGGGCGGCGACGAAGAGAACACGATTCAGGTGTATGAGGATGCAGGGAAGATCAGCTTCTGGATCAGCCGCCAAGACTTCACGCGTGACGTTGTTGGGGATGTCACTGTGGACTATACTTTAATTCCGGATTCCGCAGCTGCAGGCAGCGACTATGCAGATGTATCCGGGACGCTTGTGATGACAGGGAGACAGACAAGCAAGGGAATTACAATACCTATCTATGATGACGATGAGGATGAAGGCGATGAGCATTTTACCATTCAGCTCAGCAATCCTACCGGTGGAGCGGTCATTGGAAGTCCCGGCACGCTGGATGTGATCATTATGGATAATGATGATGCCCCAAGTGCAGGGGTCATTCAAATGAAGCAGGCTTCCTATAACGTGGATGAAAGGAATGAGAACGACAGTGACGCGATCGTAACTTTAGTGAGAAGCGGTGGATCAGATGGCGTTGTTTCTGTCGAGCTTACAACCTCGGACGGAACAGCTGTCAGCCCTTATGAGTATGAGGGGGTGCATCAGACCGTTACATTCCCGGCCGGCGTGGTCAGCAAGGAGGTGCCCATCCCTCTGTATTTCACAGATGGCGATAAGCAGTTTTCTGTTCTACTGAGCAATGCCACTGGGGGTGCCTCTATCGGTCCCGCGGCAAGCTCGACCGTACTCATACATGATTTAGGCCTCAAGAACGGAGGAACATTATCCCTATTATCCGAAGCTGCTTCTGTGGATGAGAACGATATCGACGGGAATCCCACCCGATATGCGTATATCGATGTGAGATTAAAAGATAATTTCCCTTTCTATACTAATCCGACCATTGATTATTATGCGACCAGTGGAACAGCGGCAGCGGGGGAGGATTTCCTGCTTGAGCCAGGGACTCTGGAGATAGATGTTTTGGGAAAAGCATTAATTCCGCTCCAAATTCTTGATGACGATGAGTTTGAAGGCGATGAATCCTTTACGATCACGATCACGAATCCAACCCGCGGAGCATCCTTGGGCGAAATTACGACGATCACGGTTACGATTGAGGACAATGAGTTGGCCCCGTCCCCGGGCCGTATCAGAGTCAAGGAGGTTGTACAGAACACGACAGAAGATGCAGGCACGGTGAACGTTGAAGTATCCCGTCTATTCAGTAATGGCTATACAGGGGATGTCAGCATTGACTACGCGACGGGTGTCCGCCCGGGCTCTGCTGCTCCCGGGAGCGATTATGGAGCAGTTTCAGGTACGCTTGTCTTTAAAGCGGGAGAGATGAGCAAGCTTATTGCCATCCCTGTCTACGATGACACGGAACAGGAAAGTACGGAGGACTTCTACCTTACCTTGAGCAATCCAGGCGGTGGGGCGATACTTGATGGAGATCTAGCGGAAACACGCGTTCTGATTGCCGATAATGATGCGCCTCCCGCCCAGCTGCGGCCAGGCAAGCTATATTTTGAAACACCGGTCTTCAATACCCTTGAAGAAACGGGTCCGATCCGGATGAAAGTTTTGCGCAGAAGCGGTGCCGACGGGGTTGTATCCGTTCGTTATTCGCTCATCGCCAAGACGGCTGCTCCGGGAGAGGATTATGTGGACACATCAGGAATTCTAGAATTTAAATCAGGAGAAACGGAAAGAACGTTCATCATCGACATTCTGGATGATGCTGTTCATGAACAGCCGGAATCGTTTCTTATTCAATTGAGCGATCCCACAGGCGGCGCCGTACTTGGGCCAAACGCTCAGCGGGAAGTCGTTATTTATGATAAGGATCAGCTAAGTCGTTAAGGCATATGAACAATGTTATGCGTGCAGCCGGTTAGTTATCTGGCTGCACGTTATTTGTGTTGTCTTCATTATTGAGTCAGGAACCCTTTTTTCACAATGATTGCTCCTGAAGTCTATTGACAGAATGCCGCTATAAGATAAATTGGTAGTATTGGCATAAACGTATGGGACAGTCAGATCGATAATGGGGAGAGTGAGAAGCGTTGAAAATTAAAGTTATTATTGCGGATGACAATCCCTTTATCCGGGAAGGCATGAAAATCATCCTGGCTTCATTCAACGAGTTTGAAGTATTGGCGACGGTCAACGATGGGCAAGAAGCCGTCGACTATTGTCAGCTGAACGAGGTGGATGTGGCGCTGCTTGATGTGCGGATGCCGAATATGAACGGTGTCGAAGCGACGAGACTTATTGCCGAACGGACGCAAACGAAGCCGCTCATCCTGACAACGTTCGATGACGATGAATTTATATTGGATGCGATTAAATACGGTGCCAAAGGATACTTGCTCAAGAATAACGATCCGGAGCAGATCAGCGATGCCATCAAATCCGTTTATAACGGACATAACGTGCTTCAGGATGTAGTGATGGAGAAGCTGAAATCCGGTTTGTCCGCGGAGAAGGGAAGGAAAGAAAGCCTGGGGGACAAGATCGACAGGAGTCAATTCACCGAAAGGGAGCTGGACATTATGGCTCTCATCGCCAAAGGGATGGCCAATAAGGAGATTTCGAAAAATCTGTATATTTCGGAAGGGACCATTGCCAACCACATTACTTCGATTCTGGGCAAGACGGGTCTTACTCATCGAACTCAAATCGCCATTTATTACCTGACTGGGGAATTGAATTAAATGAGCGAAAGAGGAACCCCCATGGAATTTTGGACGATTTGCAACAAATCCATTCTCTTGCTCTTTGTGGTGGGTCTGTCCTATGTCTCCCAAACCGCCATAACGCCCTGGTATACGCTATCCATTCTGCTTTACTTATCCTTGAATGTCGCCGCGTATATATGGAGACAGAAGGGGATGAAGCCGCTCCTGGCAGCGCTCTCCATTGTGCTTCTCATCGCTTCTTCTTCTTACGTTCATCCCTTGTTGATCCTGCTGATTCCTGTAAATATATATGAACTCGTTTCGCATTATTTCAAGAATTATGGGGTGGTCCTTATTCTGATGCTGATCCCCCTGGCTTTCCTCCCGCATGAACTGTTCATCATGTACGGATTCGTAGCCTTGCTTAGCTCAGTCTATTTCACGATGCTCAGGACATATGCGGGCAGGATCGAAACGTACAAGGACATCATAGAGAACATGCGGGGTGATTTGCATCAAGTAACGAGCCGCCTGAACGAAAACAATGAATATATCAAGCAGTCCGAATATCTGTTCAAGCTGGAAGAGCGCAATCGGCTATCTCAGGAAATTCATGATCAAATCGGCCATTCCATGACCGGCGCGTTAATTCAGATGGAAGCCGCGAAGCGGCTGATCGCAACCGATACGGAGAAGTCGGCCGAACTGCTGCAGAATGCCATACATATTTCCAAAGACGGCATAGAACGAATCCGTCTTGTACTCAAAAGTGTGAAGCCTGTCACAGAGCAGCTGGGCATCAACAGAATGAAATTGTTCATTGATGAATTCTCCGCCAGACATCCAATCAAGACAGCATTGACCTATGAAGGAAATGTAGACATTATTTCTCCGATTCATTGGAAAATCATTCAGCAGAATGCTACGGAAGCCTTGACCAATACGATGAAATATTCAGATGCTGATGCCGTCGCAGTCCACATACAGGTGCTTAACACCTTTATAAAGGTGGAAATATCGGACAATGGCAAAGGAGCGCCGAAGGTGATCAAGGGCCTCGGAATTATCGGGATGGAGGAAAGGACGGCTGCCGTAAATGGAAAGGTGATTGTGGATGGCTCACGGGGCTTTTCCGTCACCACGTTGATTCCCTATTCAGAATAATGAGCGGGATTCGGGATTTGTGGTCGAAAACATGAAGATTCTCAGGGGGTAAGGATGAACTTGTGCACTTCCACAGGTTCATCTTTTTTATTACGATAGGGGTATCTAAAGACGAAACGGGAGGATGCACGATGAATGTTCTTGAAATCAAGCAGCTAACGAAGAGATTCGGGGATTTCATTGCCGTGGACAATATATCGTTGTCTGTCAGGGAGGGCGAAATTTTCGGATTTCTGGGAGCCAACGGCGCCGGCAAAAGCACGACAATCAATATGATCGCCTCGCTATTGTCCATAACCAAAGGAGAAATCGATATATTGGGCAAGAATATCATCAAACACAGCAAGTTTGCAAAGTCGAACATAGGCATCATTCCGCAGGAGCTGGCCATCTACGAGGATCTGACGGCTTACGAAAATGTTCAGTTTTTTGCCGGGTTATATGGCCTCAGGGGATCGCAATTAAAAAGCCGGGCGGAAGAAGCGCTCACGTTCGTCGGGCTAAGCGACAAGCTCAGGAGCTATCCGAGAAATTTCTCGGGTGGCATGAAGAGAAGGCTGAATATCGCCTGTGCCATTGCCCACAGGCCGAAGCTGCTCATCATGGATGAACCGACGGTCGGAATTGACCCGCAGTCAAGATCCTATATCCTCGGCTCCGTGAAGAAGCTGAATGAAATGGGCAGCACCATTATTTATACCAGTCATTACATGGAGGAGGTCGAAGAGCTGTGTACCCGGATCGCAATCATCGACCATGGCAAGATCATTGCGGAAGGAACGAAGGCGCAGTTGAAGGCCATCATTACTAATCAGAGGAACATAGGCATTGTAGTCCGGTCATCCAAAAACCTGAACCTGGACAAACTGAAGGAAATCGTCGGGGTAAACACGGTTGAGGTTGAGGACACTCTCGTGAAAATCAGCTCCGCTGCCGAAGTCAATAACCTGAACAAAATTATTCAACAGCTTATGCTCAGCGATATAGAAATCCGCTCCGTAGAGGCGCATGAGCCCAGTTTGGAAACGGTGTTCCTGACGTTAACCGGCCGAAGCCTGCGGGATTGATCAAAGGTTAAAGTGAAGGGAAGAGGAGGAGGCGGGACGATTGAATATCATGCGGATAGCGTTCAAAGAATTACTGGTTTTCCGGGATTTCAAGATGCTGATCTTTATGTTGATTACGCCTGTGGCGCTTATGCTGATTTTGGGAACGGCGCTTACGAACAATTTTAATGGCAGCGACAAGATCGGAAATATCCATGTTATCTATACCAACAACAGCAACGACAGCTCGCTTGCCGCGCATTGGGAAGCATTCGCCCAAGAGGCGGGGAAATCCGGCATTCGCTTTGAGAAAATAAGCGGTAACACGGATGGAAAGCTGGAGGTGCAGAACAACCGTTATACGGGGTATATGGTAATGGCCGACACAGGCTTGAACTATTACGGCAACAATCGCAGCGTCATTGAAAGCAGTATCGTCCAAGGGATGCTTGCGGTGTTTGCCGATCGTTACAAGTTGACTGCGGAACTGGATAAGGCGGATCCGGAGAACGTGAAAGCTTTGTTAGCCGGCAGCAAGGACTATGTGAAAGAAACATCGCTTCATGGGGCTAAGCAGCCAGGCGCGATGGATTATTATGCAATTGCAGTGACCACCTTGATTATTTTATACAGCGCCTTGACGGCCGGTCAAATGATCGAAACCGAAAGAAAACGAAATACTGCCTATCGCTTGTTGGCATCTCCGATAACCAAAACAGAGATTTTCACGGGGAAAATAATTGGAAATCTCCTGCTTCATACTCTATTCATTGTGCTCATTGTCTTCATCAGCAAATATATGTTCGCTGCCAATTGGGGCGGGAATTTGGGCATGGTATTTCTTGTGCTGTTTACGGAAATCGTATTTGCTCTCAGCCTGGGACTTGGCATCAGTTATGTCTTCAAAGGGGAGGCATCCGGTGCCGTTATCATGATTATTATTCAGCTGGCCGCGTTTGTTGGCGGGGCGTACTTTCCAACTGCAGACAGCACGGGAATCATGAAGACACTATCCTATTATTCGCCGCTCCGATGGTCCAATGATGCTCTTCTGCAGATCATATACGCGGATAACCTGTCGCCAGCCTTTATTGCGATCATGTTGAATATAGGGATTGCCGCATTGTTTTTAATGGTGGCTGTTATATCGATGCGAAGAAGGGAGGGATTGTAAGTGGGGAATACGCTCTGGTTAATCCGTAAAACAATGCTGACAACATTCAGGAACTATAAAAATCTGCTGCTGTTTATCGGTTTGCCCGTAATCAGTATCCTGCTGGCCACGCTTACCCAGGGAGGTTCAGGGGAGTCCTCGCTGAACATTGGCATTGTCAACAAAGATGGCGGCCAAGCGTTGACCCGGGATGCGGTTCAATTCGTCAGCGGGCTGGATAAAATGCACACAAAGGAGATCAAGGAGCCGGATGCCAATGATCTCATTGTGTCGGGCAAACTGGACGCCGTGCTGATTTTTCCCGATGGATTTGCACAAAGTTTGAAGGGCGGCAGCCCTGAAGCTGTTCATATCGAGTCGATCAAAGGGATGCTGGTCACGGGTTATGTGAAATCATATTTAAATGCTTATATAGACAATATAGCATCCATTGGCAATGCGGCGCAGGGAAATACCGATAAATTCAATACTCTCTACGCCAATTATAGGAACGCAGATTTCGGGCTGTCGGCGGAGATGGTAGAGGATCATTCCGCCAGCCGCGGCATGACCAATCAGACCATCGGTTATCTGCTCGTCCTCATGTTGTTCTCCGCTGTAAGTTTATCGGGAATTATTGTGAAAGAAAAAGAGAACCGGACTTATTTCCGACTGCTGTCGGCACCGATTACGGCCAGAACGTATGTGATGTCCAACGTCATTGTTAATTTCGTCATGATGATGATCCAAATCGCAGTGACCTTGCTGGTCATGATCCGTCTGTTTCATATCGACCCTGGCATTCCGTTCTGGCAAATGTTCCTGATCCTTCTGATGTTTGCTTTGGTGGCGGTCAGTCTGTCGCTTGTCATTGTCGCTTTCTCCAATAGTTCTATGGCAGCAAGCGGAATACAAACGATAGTGATTATGCCGACAAGTCTTCTTGCCGGATGTTTATTTCCGATCGAAATCATGCCGGCATCGTTCCAGCAAATCGCCAACTTTCTGCCGCAGTATTGGCTTCTGGACACCTTCAGCCAACTGCAGCTCGGAAGTCCGCTGACCAGCTTATCTCTGAACCTGGCGATCCTGCTCGCTTTCGCTGTGACCTTGTCGCTTGTTGCCATTTATAAGTTCGGACGAAACAAGGACACGAGAAATTATATTTAGATTTATCACAAAACAAAAGGAGCTGATGAGATGGATTTAGCAGGGAAGAATGTAATCATTTATGGTGGAGGTGGAGCAGTCGGAGGTGCCGTGGCCCGGTTATTCTCGCAGCAAGGAGCAACGATATATCTGGCAAGTCGTACTGCGCACAAAATGGAGATGGTAGCCGAAGACATCAGAAGGTCGGGAGGGGAGGTACACACCTCGATTGTGAATGCGCTTGATGAACAAGCGGTCCAGGAGCATGCCGATTGGGTAGCAGAAGAAGCTGGCGGTATTCATATTGCATTGAACGCAATCGCAGTTGCGCACAACCAATTCAAGCCCTCCGTAGAGCTCACGCTCGAAGAGTTTGAATTGCCGGTCACCGCATATATCCGCTCTACCTTTCTGATTTCCAAATCGGCTGCGCGCCATATGAAGAAGGCTCGCACAGGTGTTATCCTCCATGTGACTACACCGGCATCACGCATGGCAGGACCGGGATTCGTCGGACATAGCGTTGCTTGCGCAGGCGTAGAAGCGATTTCCCGTAATTTGGCGGGAGAACTGGCTAAGGACGGCATACGGAGTGTTTGCATACGCTCTCATATGATACCTGAAGCTATATCAATGAATTCCCACAGCAAAGACATGTTCGAGGAAAATGCGGCCATGGCTGGGATTACATTGGACCAGATGCTTGAAGGGGCTGCCGGGAGTACCCTGCTTAACAGACTCCCGACTTTGAACGAAATTGCAGAAACCGCGTTATTCCTTGCCTCTGACCGCGCAGGCGCGATGACCGGCACAGTCACTAATTTGTCCGGCGGCTTTCTGCTAGATTAGTAAACCGGCGTCACCCTACCACCAACAAAACTCTTCTGATGAAGGGTTTTTTTTATTTTAATTAGGATGTATATATCGATTTTAGCTGAATTATTTTCCTGTATCTTGAAGAAAATGAATGTTAAAAAAAGCATTTTGTATTCCTGCTGCTTTGAGCGTATGGGCTATAAAATGAAAAAATAAAAAAATAACTAAAAATTTGCCCTATTATGTCGATAACTATCACTAAGCAGTAAATGCTAGAGTATGATGTATAAAATTGATAGAGTATTGAATCGAGGTGAATGCCGATAGAAGTGTAAACATTTGTAAAGTTAAGTTTCTTTCATAATTTTGCACTAGGTACTTTGGAATATTTACTATCTTCTCGACAGGATTATATAATATTGGACAATAAGAAGGGGGAAGATTGTGATGTATTGGAGAATGACCATGAAGGTTATTGCGTTAATTGCCATCTCATTCTCATTTGAGTTTTACCAGCCGAGTAAGGAGTCTTTATTTCAGGCATCCGTTGCGAATGCGGCTCCCGTTTTTAGTGTTAAGAATTATGGCGCCGTTGGGGATGGGGTAACAGACGATACGAAAAAAATTGCGAGGGCTCTGGCGGCAGCAAAAACGGCCGGTGGAGGAACCGTAACCTTTGAAAAAGGAGTTTATCGTATAACTGCACTGATTGACGTGCCGCCTAATGTGAGTATCGTAGGCCAGGGCCGAACGGAGACAACCTTGAAGAGGGACGATAACAAAGCGGAAAGAATTCTTTCTTTAAAAGGAAATCAAATTGTACAAAATATCGGATTTGAATCGAGAATTGGACTTATGCCGATCGGGGACCACATTTTTATTATGAATGTCAAGTTCAATTGTAAGACGCAAGGCATTCAAATGGCGAAGACCGTCCGTAATTTCAATGTCATCAACAGTCTTTTTGATGGCAACGGTTACGGCATTCTATCCAATCAGAAGCCAAGCTATGACGTCAAAATACTCAATAGCGTATTCAGAAACAGCACTGCAGACGATATTGAAATTAATGCGCCCAGTAATAACTGGCTCATCGAAGACTGCACGTTTGAGAATAATGTGCACGCCAAAAGCTCTGCCGGTTTTGGTGTAGGCGTGGCGATGAAAGCCACGAACATTACCATTAAAGACAGCAGCTTCACGAATATCATTGGACAAGGCATACATGTTGAAGGCGGATCACAAGTAACCATTATCGGTTCTAAATTCAAAAATAACGGCGCTAAAAATTATGCAGGCAGCCCGAAAGCCGATATCGCCGTATTGTCCAATGCCTCTGCAGAAATTATCGACTGCATCTTCTATGCGCCTGACAGCAATTACAGCTCGCTTGCGATTCACAACGCAGGCAGACCAAACCCGGGAAAAGTCACCGTCACAAATTCCGTTTTCAACCTGAGAACAGTGAGTGCCAGTGTTTCTTCAACCAATAAAGATATCGTTCTGAAATAAAATAATCTAGCGTTTGAGCCCGCTGGATATAATTAAACGATCTATTGACAGTCGAAACAGCCGATTAGAAAAAAATAGCTTTGCTGCATCAAGGACGTTTCTGCTGTTTCCAGTCTGACTGAGGAAACAGCAGATGTTCTCGTTCCTGCGAGACTGCGCCGGATACCGCACTGCCTCCACGTTCGACCCTCTAGGCAAATCGCTCATACATTCAAATAATCCCGCTCCCCAAGCTCACTCAGCAAGAATTCCACTGACTCCTCAAGGGTGAATTGCTCGGTATCAATAACCAGGTCAGGTTTATCCGGCACATCGTACGGTGCGGAAATTCCGGTGAAGTTAGGAATCGTCCCTTCCCTGGCTTTCTTGTAAAGTCCTTTGGGATCTCTTCGTTCACACTCCTGCAAGGAGCATTTCACATAGACCTCCAGAAATTCGCCACCGGCGAACCTGCCGCGCACTGACGCCCGGTCACCTTCGTCAGGGGAAATAAACGCTGCGATCACAAACATTCCTGCATCAACAAACAATTTCGAGGTTTCCCCGATCCGGCGGATGTTCTCTGTACGGTCTTCAGGAGCGAAACCCAAATCACGGTTCAGACCCTGTCTAATGTTATCCCCATCCAGCACGTAGGAGCTGACACCCCGGCGGTATAGCTCTTTCTCCAAAGCAAATGCCAAAGTAGATTTCCCGGAGCCGGATAAGCCGGTGAGCCATAACGCGCAGCTTTTGTGACCGTTCAACCGGTAACGGTCTTCCCGGGTAACATTGGAACGATGCCAGGTCAGATTGCTGCTCTTATAGCTTTCAGCAGGAGGAAGAGGATTCGTATTCATATTCATGTCACCCCGTTTAAATGAGAAAATTTGTACTTTCACTTTATGATACATTTCGTAACTAGTCAAATATTTTCATGATACAAATTACGGAATGATGGGAGCCAGGCATTATAGGATGAGAACAATGAGGGAAAAATTAGAATAATCTTTTGTCCATTATCCAAATAGGAAAAACTACCCTTGCCGGATTCCGACTGTAAGGCTTGGCCCGGGTCCCGAGGGCTAAAATAATGTTACAAAACGTATCTTAATATGGTATTATATTTTTATAGATCAAATGTCGCGGATCGAGATGTAGCGTAGGTATGCGCTGTTTCGTCTATTTTAATTTGTCTATATAGTTACAAATTGTATCTTTAGGAGTGATTGGAATGAAACGTCGAACCAAAAAAATATTGATTTGGTCGGGTAGCGCTGTTTTTGCTGTGCTGCTGCTGGGAGGAGGAATAGTGTGGTATCTCTATCACTCTGTTCATCAGGTGGCCGACAAAATCTATGAAAAAACAACGAAACCGGTCTATGTCAGTAAAGATCCTGGTGTGAAGAAAGATATAGAGCCGATATTCGATAATCTGGATGCGTTCAACATTCTGGTTCTGGGGGTCGACCAGCGCGAGAATGACAGCGGGCGCTCGGATACGATGATTGTTCTGACCGTCAATCCGGCCAAGAACTCCATCTTAATGTTTAATATCCCCAGAGATACCCGGACTGAGATTGTGGGACACGGAACAGTGGACAAAATTAATCATGCTTATGCATTCGGAGGCGTGGAGATGTCCATTCAAACGGTGGAGAATTTTCTCGACTATCCGATCGACTATTATATGAAGGTAAATATGGAAGGGTTCGAAAGACTGATCGATCTGGTCGGTGGCGTCAAGGTCAATAAT
Organism: Paenibacillus nasutitermitis; assembly: GCF_014641075.1. Classification (GTDB taxonomy): domain Bacteria; phylum Bacillota; class Bacilli; order Paenibacillales; family Paenibacillaceae; genus Paenibacillus_Z; species Paenibacillus_Z nasutitermitis. The sequence goes on along the minus strand of NZ_BMHP01000002.1, from coordinate 1,804,164 downwards.
CCCTATACGTTCAAGATGCAAGGGCATGAATTTGTCAAAGGGCAGATTTCTTTGAACGGGAAGGAAGCGCTGCTCTATTCCAGGATGCGTTATGACGATCCGCGAGGCGATCTGGGACGGAATGCGAGGCAGAGAGAGATCTTGATCGAAGGGATGAAGAGCTCCTTAAGCTTGTCCAATATCGTCAAAGTGCAGGGTCTCCTGGATGAAGTGGGCGATAGCGTAAAGAGCAATATTACGTTCGAGGATATGAAGACTTTTCTGACCGATTACCGCCCTCATATCGACAAGATCGACTCTGTAGAAATTAAAGGTAAAGGTGAAACGATCAACGGAATCTGGTATTACATTGTCCCAAGCGAAGAGAAGAACCGGATCCATGAGGTTATGAAGGCGCATCTGCAGGAGAATGTTGAATCCGCTCCTTTAACGCAGGCGACAGCGCAATGATGAATAAATAAAGGCCTTGTCTCATAAAGTGTAAGAGCTTTAGGGACAGGGGGTTAAGGGATGGTAAGAAGAAGACGGCGCATCGGGGCAGTCAAAGTTGTCTTGGGCGGCCTGATCATTATTGTTGTCTGGATGACATGGATCAACGCCTCCCGGATGTTTTCACCCAGCGATAGCAGCAAAGCGCTTGAAGCAGTGGAACAGTTTTATAAATATGAACAGGTCGGCGATTTCGGAAGTGCCTGGGAACTGTTCCATCCTTTCATGCAGCAGCGTTTTGCCAAATCCGACTATATCCAGAGGCGTGCCCATATTATCATGCAGGATTTTGGCGTGCGGACCTTCGAGTTTCATACCGGCACCCCGAAACGGATAAGTGATTGGAGAATGAGCCAGGAGGCAGAACTGATTGCCGAGGTCTACGAGATTGAAGTAACGGAAATTTTCCATAGTCCATACGGGAATTTTAGAATCGTTCAGCCTTGCTTTGCTGCCTACTTTTCGGGGAAATGGACACTGCTGTGGTCCTATCAGAATGAACTGGAAGCGGTGAACTCAGATTAGCTATTGACTGGATACAAAATGTATCATAAATTATGAGTATGGGCTCTGTATTTTGGCATTTCAGGCGAATTATGCCAAGTGCTCGTGCGGAAATGGATCTGTTTATCCAGGAGGTTACATAATGTATCGGAACATAAATTTTTAATCGATCTGTAAAGGAAGGTGAAGCAGATGGTAGCTGTTCATACTCAAGCTGTTCAGCAGAGACAGCATATGAGAATCCGGATTCGTGAAGGAATCCAGGTCAGTGTATTTATTGCGAATGTGCAGGGCAGCGCTCTGGAGTCGAAGGGAATCCCGGTCATGCTGAAGGATATCAGTCCAACGGGATTGCGTTTTCAAACGCATCTCCGGTTTCCGGTCAGCGGAGATTATACGGTCCGCTTCATTATTAAATTCAGTGGCTGGGAGTTCAACCTGTGCGGGAACGTGGTATGGAGAGGGCGCGACGAGAATCAGTATGTGTACGGTTCCTGTTTTCAACCTGACCCCGAGATGCGGCGCGCGCTCATCCGCGCCATTTCCTTGAAGTTGGACGAATGTGACCCTCTTGGCAAGAGAGTACACGAATTGTATACCCGTTTGAGCGAAAACAAGGAAAAGCTGGGTTTAGAGATAGATGTGAAAAGTTGAAATAAAGGGAATCTGGCCCAGAAGGGTCACTTCCCTCTTTAACATGATTATTTAGCCCTAAAAAATGTAAACGCATACACGACAAAATTTGCTATTTTTATCCTGCTTGTATTGACAAATAGAGGAAATTATCATAATCTAAAATTATTGATACGAAATGTAACATATTATCGTTATTTGATACATATAGTAGATTATGGGGTCTGAAAAGGAGAGGGATATTATGCCGCAAAGAAATCAATTTTGTTGTGTATGCTGTGAGGTCATGTTCTCGCAGGAAGAAGCGCATTTGATCTTTCGGACAGGATTCTTCCGCAATATACACCCGCTGGGTTACTGCAAGGCATGCTTCAAGCAGGAGGAAAAAATAAACACGGCCAACGCGCAATCAACTGATTTGCTTCATGCAGACTTAGATGAGGAGGCTGCTCTCCTGCAAATACCGGCCCACACGCGTGCCCCTCAGTATGAGAAGCCAACCGACTCGCCGCTGATGCCATTATCCTGGGCAGTCTCCTTGTAAATCAGCATGAAATGCCATTAAAAATGCCTTTCTCCAACTGCGGTTGTGCCGCAATCGGGGAAAGGCATTAATTTTCCTTTAACTCACTTCCAATCGTTTCCTTGCTTCAGTATAATGAAAATGATGTGAGGCGCCTTGTAGGGATGCCTCGTGTGACAGGAGGAAAAAAATGGTATACCAATCCCCGGACGAGCCGGTTGTCCAGCTAAAAAACGTAACAAAGGTAATCGGACGCAGGACTATAATCGATCATTTAACGCTGGATCTCCCCCAGGCAGAGGTCTTTGGATTTCTTGGGCCTAATGGCTCGGGCAAAACCACGACCATCCGCATGATGGTGGGACTGATGGCGATGTCGGACGGCGATGTGATCATTCGCGGTCACAGTATACGAACAGATTTTGAAAAAGCTATTCGGCATGTCGGAGCGATTGTGGAAAACCCGGAGATGTACAAATATTTAAGCGGCTACCAAAACCTGCTTCATTATTCGCGCATGGTACCCGGGATTACCCGTCAGCGTATCGAGGAAGTCGTAGAGCTGGTCGGTCTGAAAACCCGCATTAACGATAAAGTGAAAACCTACTCTCTCGGGATGCGCCAACGTCTGGGAGTGGCCCAAGCGATCATGCACAAGCCTTCCCTTCTTATACTGGACGAGCCCACCAACGGCCTGGATCCAGCCGGCATCCGCGAGCTGCGCGATTATTTGCGCAAGCTGACCAAAGAAGAAGGCATTACCGTATTTGTTTCCAGTCACCTGCTGAGCGAGATGGAACTCATGTGCGACCGTGTCGCCATTATCCAAGCGGGCAAGCTGATCGATGTGCGCAGCATACGTCAAGGCGTTCCGCTCGCCAGCGATCTCAACCGGGTCCTGTTCGAGGTTGACCGTCCGGATGAAGTGGCAGAGCTGCTGGCCGAAGCCGGGGCTGTACGCGAGCAGGATGCGGTGCTGCTGAATGCTGACCGGGAGGGCGTAGCCCAAATTAATGCCAGGCTGGTCTCGGCCGGATACAACGTTTATGGAATTCGCATTCTGAACAAGTCGTTGGAAGAGCAGTTCCTCGAAATGACAGGAGGCGAAAGCGTTGTTTAATTTCTTGCAATTGGTCAGCAATGAGAACATGAAGATCTACAGGCGGATGCGGACATGGATCATGTTCGGAATCATTGGAGCAATGCTGATTGCGATTTCCGTCATTGCCAAATTCGTTGGCGACGGCAATCCGGGCAACTGGTCGATGATGCTGATTGAATCCAATATATTATTCATGCTAGTTACCTTATTCACAGTCGTTATATCGGCTGACAGCGTAGCGGGGGAGTTTACGACCGGTACCATCAAGCTGCTGCTGATCCGCCCGTGGAGCCGCTCCAAAATCTTGCTCTCCAAATACATCAGCCTGCTGCTGTTCGGTTTATTGATGACGATTTTCCTGTTCGTACTGTCCTTTGTGCTGAATGCGGCTTTATTCGGTTACGATAGCAGCCCGCAGGGAGCAAGCAATTTGGCAGGGATCGATAGCGGTATTTCCTCCCTGAGCTATATGCTGCTGTTCTACGTGGCCCAATTTACCTCCCTGATTATTACGGTCACCTTATCATTTATGATTTCTACCGTGTTCCGCAGCGGAGGATTGGCGATTGGCCTTTCACTGTTCGTCCTCCTCGGAGGGACGACCATCAGCGCTCTGCTGAGCATGCTGGACTATGCATGGGTCGATTATATTTTGTTTCTGCACATGAATTTGACCGGTTATATCGGTAATAGCGGACCCGATCCCCAGGGCAATACACTTGGTTTTTCTTTAGGTGTGCTGGCTGTCTATTATGTGGTGTTTATGGCGCTCACCTGGTCCATATTCAATAAAAGAGATGTTGCCGCTTAAAAAGCAGCAAGTTAGATGCCAAATAGCCCCGCTGTCCGTTACTGGCAGCGGGGCTTCTGTCCATGCGTATAAAGAATGGGATTCAGCCGGCCTGGCGCGTCTTATCTTTGGACGAATCCTTAGCCTTCTGGCCCTTGTCATCCGGAGGAGCCGATTTCGCTGCTGCTTGGCGCTGCTGCTGCTCCATATGGCAGGCTCCGCTGAACATCCCGCCATCTTGGATGTGAAGTCCACATGCTTGTATGCTGCCTTGTACGGAGCCGGAAGAGGTAATCGTCAAGCGGCCGGAAGTTGCGACATCTCCAATGACTTTCCCGGCAACGACAATCTCTTTAGCCGAAATATTGGATCTGGCTACGCCGCATTCTCCGATAATGACATTGGCTTTACATTCGATGTCCCCGCGGTATTCACCTTCGATGCGAATGCTTGCCTCGCTGATCATTGTTCCTTCCATTGAGGTCCCTTGTCCGATTAGCGTCTCGGCTTGGATCGATCTTTTATTATCCTTGAACATCGTGATCCCTCCTTCTTTGTTTCTTGCGCCACTCTTGAAAGGAACTGATAGTTTTTATGGTTTCGCTGTGCACCAATCCGTTGTAAATAGTAGTAGGCATGCTGCTCTTCAAAATGTTCCTACAGCTTATTTATTCCTGGAAGCGTTAAAACATACCAACAAAGCACGTATACTGCTAGCAGGGCAGGCGAAAACTATAGGTACTCATAGCAGAAAATCAGGGGGAAGTTTATGTTTTGGATCATCATCGCACTGCTTATTTTCATTTTCCAAATTGCGACCATTCTTATAGTAGAATTTCGCCAGCCGTCCAAGACGGTTGCCTGGTTGTTGATTTTATTTATTTTCCCTATCATCGGCTTCGTCATGTATTATTTTCTGGCCAGAGAATTCCAGCGGCGGCGCACAGTGCGCAAAAGAAGCGTGGTAGCCGAGGAGATGAGGCTGCAAGCTCTGATGCGCTGCAGAATCGTGCACCGTCCCGGGGATATGAACAATAAGCAGTTCAACACGCAGGAGAGGTTTTTCGGCTTGCTGCAGAGCATGACGTTGTCACCGATCACCGGCTGCAATGAAACAGTAGTTTTGACCAACGCACTTGCTGCATATCGGGCGATTCTGGGGTCGATCGAGAAAGCCAGACACCACATTCATGTTGAATTTTATACGATCCGCGATGACAAGATCGGCCGCCGTCTGAAGGAGGCTCTGATTCGCAAAGCGAAACAGGGTGTGGAAGTCAGGCTCATTTACGATGGGGTCGGCAGTCTGGAGCTTGGAGGGCAATATATAAGGGAACTGAACGAGGCAGGGGTGGAGACCCACTGTTTTCTTACGCCGCGGCTGGCCTTCTTTGAGAAAAGAATGAACTATCGCAACCACCGGAAAATCGTCGTGGTGGACGGACTTGCCGGATTCTTCGGCGGAATTAATATTGGAGATGAATATTTGGGGGGCAACCCCAAGCTCGGATTCTGGCGGGACACGCATATGAAAGTCGAAGGAGATGCGGTATATTTTCTGCAGGATGTGTTTATGCGCGATTGGTGGTTTACCACCAAGCAGCGTCTGACCGGACCGGAGTATTTGCCTGAGCATAATTGCAAAGGGAACGAGCAGGTGCAAATTGTCTCCAGTGGTCCAAACAGCAGCGAGGATGCCATTCTGGAATGTGTATTTTCAGCTATATCAGTAGCCAAGACGCGCATTTATATCACGACTCCTTATTTTATTCCCGACAACAGCGTTTTGATGGGGCTGCGGACAGCTGCCCTGAGCGGTCTGGACGTACGGATTATTATTCCGGATGTGAGTGATTCCAAGCTTGTGCTGTATGCGTCTCTTTCCTATGTGGCTGAAATGCTGGCGGCGGGTGTGCGGATTTACCGGTATAAGAAAGGTTTCATCCATGCCAAAGTGTTGATCGTGGATGATTTGATCGCATCCGTGGGATCGGCCAACCTGGATATGCGAAGCTTTTTCAGCAATTTCGAATTGAATGGACTTTTCTTTGATGAAAGGACTTTAAAAGTTCTGGATGATGATTACAAAAAGGATATGGAGGATAGTGAAGAGCTCCATCTCTCTGCATTCCAGCAGCGTCCAAGATGGCAGAAAAGTGCCGAGGTGGTCGCCCGCATGTTGTCCCCGCTGCTCTAAAACACATGAAGGCCTTATCCTTCAAGCTCATTCGGCTTGTGGAAAAGGCCTTCTCATGTTGGCGGATGGGGACGGGCGCTTTTGCCACATATGTCCTCTATCAGACGTTCTGGAGCGAAGGGCGGTCCAATCGCAAAATATGGCGAATGGGATGATCCTCACCGCATATGAGATTGCGCAGCAGTTGGGAGGCGATTATGCTGTAAACCGTGCCGTTGCCGCCATAAACCAGGCAATAGTACACATTCGGCCATTTAGGGTCCTCACCGATAAAGGGCAAATTATCCCGCGATTCCCCAAAAACGGCCGTCCAGTCATATTCAAGCTTCCCGGTAAACATAGGGAAATGCTCCTTGATCCGGTGATGCAGCTTGTCAGTGCGCTTGCGCCGTTCACTTTCACTGTGTACTGGCTCGGATAGCTCCTCATCCTGTCCGCCGGCGAGAACTCTTCCGTCCGGGGTTGTCCGCATATAGAAATAAGGACGGGCCGTTTCCCAGATCATCATGTTCTCTTTCCAGGGTGACAGATCGTGCTGGGGTTCAGTGGCTATGGCGTATGTACGATTCATGTTTGCTTTGACCAGCTGCCCGCGCAGCTCCTCTGGCTCATAACCAATGGCATAAATCACATGCTCCGCTTCCAGAACATGGCCAGTGGAGGTGGTAATATGCTGTTTACCTTTTTCGGTTGTCACATGGGTCACCACATCGGTATGCTCATAAATCGCAGCACCTTGCTCCGCAGCGGCCGCTGTAATCGCCCGAACAAAACGGTAAGGGTTAATTTCCGCATCCCCGCGGGTAATAATTGCCGCAGGTTTACGGAACGGATAGCGGGCACCGATCTCGTCGGCATCCCAATATTCCACGTCAAAACCGTTGGACCGCAAGGCCTCATATTCTTTTTGCAGTTTGGGTATGTCCTGCTCGGTGCTGGCATAATAAAGGCTGCTGCGGGGGATAAACGCAACGTCTATTTCCAATCTGGCGGCAATTTCTCCAATTTGGACAACAGCATCACGGCAAGCGCGGTAGAAAAGCAAAGCGTCCTGCTCGCCGATTTGCTCGATAAGCTCCGAGAGCATAATGTCATTGCTGAACTGCAATAAGCCGGTATTGGCAGATGTGCTGCCCCCGGCAATATCTCCGCGCTCGACGATACAGACGTCGATCCCGCTTTGGGCCAGCACATAACCGCAAATACAACCTGACATTCCGCCCCCGATGATGGCGACGGTGGTCGCCTTATTCGACGTTAAAGACGGATAAATGTGTGGGTCTTCCAAGGTCTCGGGCCAATAAAGTCGGCCATTATGCAGGTCTTTCATCAGCATTCCTCCTGGAATTATTATGCCCCTGTTCCAATTTGTCACTCGTACAAAACACAAGCAGAGCGATTTTTATCCGGCAAAAAAAGGAGGGGCTGCCCCTATGGGTAGCCCCTCCTTTTTTTATTCCTGAATGGGATCAGGCACGAGGCCCTCTTCTTCAAGCTGGCTATTCGTCTTCATCCCTTTCATGTCGTTGCCCAGACGCTTCATATCCTGTTCATCCTGCACCATCGACCCGTTATGGGCGTTTTCGATAGGTTCGGATTTCCGTCCAGCTTGCCCTGCGGAAGTCGGCAAGTCAGGGCTGGCTCCGATTTTGGGCTGCGCCGTTTGATCCGTTTGAACCGGTTGACGTTCCATTAGGTTTCGCTCCTTCTTCTTCTTTTTTCATGGATTGAAACACGTTGGCTGTCGATTCAGCGGTTGTAGCCACTTTTTCGGCTGCTGCTTGGCCCATCTCATTGACTTTAACCGTAACATTGCTCGCTTTTTCTTTTGCTTGTTCCGCAAGAGACGTTGCCCGGTCTCGTGCCGCTCCGGCAAGACTTAGGGCGGTATCGCGGGTTACACCGGCAATATTCACCGCATGATCGCGGGTAGCGGTAGAAAGTTCGGATGACTTACGGCGGATCGTTTCACGCATATCTTTTCCTGTTTTAGGCGTTAATAACACAGCAGCTGCTGCACCTACAGCACCGCCGATCAGGATTCCTTTAACCAAGCTGCCACCTGTTTGTTTTGTATTCGTCGTTTCCATTGTTCAGTCAACTCCTTATTTTCCATAAATGTATTGAGGTGTGTGTCACACCATTCATCTTCTTGTCTACTAATAAACACCTCGTTGTCATTTGAAACGATTGTCTTACCGATGAATAGTTTATTGGCAATAAGGAAACTTATGGAGAAGGCTGGTAATTATAAGAGCAACTAGAGGCTTTGACTTTCGTATCAATCATGATGGAACTGTATGGGATGGTGCTAAAAATGACCAGTAATCAGAATATCGAGCAGCGAGCAATTGAGGTGCTTGGCGAACCTCTTGAAGTCACCACACGCGGGGACTGGGTGGAAAATGTGCACAGCGGACATGTTGCCGTTGTCTCCAGCGAAGGAAAAATAATAGCCCACGCAGGCGATCCCGGGATCGGAACCATAATCCGATCGACTGCGAAGCCCTTTCAGGCGATCCCATCCGTTCTTGGCGGCATCGTGGAAAAATACGGTTTGCCGGATGAAGCAATAGCCCTTATGACCGCCTCACACCGCGGTACGCCAAGACATCTCTTCGTTTTGGAAAGGATGCTGGAGCTTACGGGGGTCGATGAGAATGACCTGGTGTTTGCTGAAACGATGCCGGCCGATCCGCAAAACCGTGAAGAAGGGCTTCACATCGGGGTGAAGCCGAGAAAGCTGTTTCACGTATGCGCCGGCAAACATATCGCCATGCTTGCCCTGTGCAAGCTGAAAGGCTGGCCGCCGGATTCATATACGGATCCCGGACACCCGCTGCAGCAGGAGCTGCTGGCAACGGTCGCTTCGTATGCCGGCCTGCCGCTCGATTCTATCGGTCTCGCAGTTGATGGCTGCGGCTTGCCCGTATTCGCCTTGCCGCTGTGGCGGCTTGCCTTCATGTATGCGCGGTTATCGTCCCCGTCCCCGGAAGGCGTGGACTCGGCAACGAAAGCAGCGGCGGCCAGAATTACCGCCGCGATGAACAACGCGCCCGACCTGGTTGAAGGATATGGACGGCTGGCCAGCGTTATGCTTGCCGACGATAATGTGATTGCCAAGAGCGGAGCTCAGGGCGTATTTGTATTTGCCTTGCGCAAAGAAGGGATCGCTGTGGCGCTTAAGCTAGCGGACGGAGGAGAGTCTGCATGGCCGGGGTGTTCGGCTGCGGTTCTGGAGCAACTTCATGCCGGAGCGGATGTAATGGAGCGGATAAACAACTATTTTTCGGCGGAAATTTACAATAGTGCGGGGCAGCTGACAGGACGCCGCGAGCCGAGTCTGAGACTGAAGTTTCATTAAAGGAGCATGAAAAGGTATCCGGATAAGCGTCTGGAAAAGGCGCTCTTTACCCTGCTGCATGCCATAAGAATCTATATATTGCCAAGTTTCATGTTTAAAGCGATTGGTTTATAAGCATGATAGGAAGACGGAATAACGATTCCAAATATAGAATTGAAAGGGTGAGCGTCAATGTTAGGATGGGCTGTTCTATGCTTCGTAATTGCTGTTGTTGCAGGAATACTCGGATTTTTCACACTGGCAGCGGCTGCCGCTAGTATTGCAAAAGTACTTTTCGTCGTATTCCTCATTTTGTTTGTTGTATCTCTAATCTTCGGAAGAAGAAGAGCTTAGGCGAGGCCTAATGCAAGTCTTCGCCAGTCCGCAAATTCATAGGTCCTACTTTTAGAAAACTCGCGAATCTTTTATGTTTGTGAGTTTTCTAAATTTCAGGACATCCCCAAAAGAGTTAAAGCAGGGAGGAAGTAATAATGGAGATTCAAGTAACTAATGTTCACACCGTTGATACTATCCCACAGGCGCGGGAGCAATTGGAACGCTACAAATCGCTTGGTTACGATAAGGACCATCTCTTCGTCCTGACTCATGACAAGGACCGCAACAAACGGATCGCGGAATCTACCGATGCCGAAGAAATCGGCGTATCCGAGGAAGGCTTGAATACGACAATCGCCAACATCTTCCGCTCGCGCGGTTCTGAGCTTAGAGCCAAGCTCCGCTCAATGGGGGTCAGCAAGGAAGAAGCGGAACGGCTGGAAGGGGAAATGGACAAGGACCGGATTGTCGTTATCGCATGGGGCGGAAATCAATATGACGATCATGACTACGATCCCAATATCGTCTATTTCCCGCCTCTCCTGATCTGACACTAACCGCATAATAGATGGCGATACACACACCAAGGTAGACCGTTCGCAAGAAGAACGGTCTACTTTTTGATCCCTATAAATTGTAATGGCAGAGTTTGATAGATGGTTATACATAACGAAGCGAAAGGAAGGGGCCGTATGCTGCAAAGCCGGTTTTTTCGATTTTGTATGGGAACGATTGCGCTGTTGATCATTATCTACTTGATAGCGGTAGACAGCTTCATCTTTATACCCTTGATTAAAATGATCAATATTCTGATCGTACCCTTTATGCTGGCCGGTTTTTTCTATTATCTGCTGCGGCCCGTCGTTCATTTCCTGACGGATCGCCGAATGAATAAGATTCTGGCGATTCTCCTTGTGTATTTGGCGCTCACTGCCGTGCTTGCCCTCTTATGGGTTGTAGTCTGGCCGACACTGGTCCTTCAGATCAATACCTTTGTGGAGAACGCGCCAAAGCTTATCGAGGGTTTAAAGGAGCAATTGTCCAGTTGGCAGAGAAACCGGCTCGTTTCGTTGGTCAGCTCCAATAGCCAACCCGATATGTCCACCAGAATTTCCGACTATTTGAATCAGACGATTGCAAGTGCATCCAAATATGTGACCGACATCATCGCGTTTATTACTAATTTTGTGGTTGTGGTCGCGACGGCCCCCATAATTCTGTATTACATGCTTAAGGAAAGCGAAGCGATACCCAGATCCGTTCTTCATTTGATACCGGGGCGTTACAGCCGTGACGGCAAGGAAGTTCTGGATGAAATCGATTCCGCATTGAGCGGATTCATTGTCGGCAGGATGATCATCACATTCCTGCTTGGTGTGATGATGTATATCGGCTTCCTGATTATCGACCTGCCCTATTCACTGCTGATTGCGATTATCGCCACCATTCTTAACATTATTCCGTATATCGGACCGATATTGGGACTTGTCCCCTGCGTAATGGTCGCCCTGACCGACTCGCCGATGATGGTGATCTGGGTCCTGATTGTCGTACTAATCGCACAGCAGGTCGAAGGCAACCTGCTGTCTCCCCATATATATGGAAAAAAGCTGGATATGCATCCGTTAACGACTATTGTTATTCTGCTCGTCGCGGTAGAGATCTCAGGCATATTGGGAGCTATTCTGGCTATCCCGCTTTATATGGTCGTTAAAATTATCGTCGTGCGCGTATACCGCCTGTTTTTTGCGGAGAAAGTGGAGGAGCTGGTAGAGTAATGCCCTCCTTCATCATCGCCGCGAAAGAGGAGCCCACTGTTAAATCCCGCGCATCTCCTCGCGGTACGCACTGGGCGACAGTCCGTAGTAACGGCGGAATTGTTTGGAGAAATATAGCGGGTCCTGGAGTCCGACCGATGCGGCAATTTGCTGGGTAGTCAGTTCCTGGCGCTCTCTTAGCAGCTGGCGAGCTTTATCCAGACGCAGTTTGAGCAGAAAAGTAACGGGTGTCATGCCGGTATGACGCTTGAACACCCGGGACAGATAAGCGCGATTGTAGCCCATCGTTTCTGCCATCCGCTCAATGGAAACGGGTTCGGCATATTGAGCGGAGAGATACCGGATCAACTGCTGAGGGATGGATTCACTTTCATATGCGGCAGCTCCCGTTTGCCTGTGATAAAGCTGATCGGCAGCGGAGCTGAATTCCCCAAACAGCAGATTCAAATATCCGATGGCCCGCAAATGGGCCGCCGATCCTCCTTGGCGGAAGGTCCGCTCCATGCTGCGGAACAATACGCCGATGCGCCTGTTTGAACCTGTATCAATTACAGGCCGGGCTGCGGACAGGCCGGCCCATTCAGCCATTTCCGGCGCCTGCCGTCCATTGAAAGCAATCCATCTGTACCGCCATGGATCCTGTTCGTTTGCCACATAGCTGACAAGCTGCTCCGGCGGAATCAGGAAGGATTGTCCCTGTTTTAATTCATATTCCCCGCCGGCGCAATGAAAGGTCCCCGATCCTGACAATACATGATGCATCAGATAGAAGCTGTATACCTTCGGCCCGATTCGATGGGCAGATCTGGTCTGGCTTTCACCGGCAAAAAGCACATAAAGCTCGCCATGCTCGCTCGGTACCGGATTGGAAACTACTGTGTAGCTGACGGGTCTTGCCATCTTTGACATCCTCCCGATTATTCCAACTATTGGTTCTGGTTATAAGATTTGCGCAGTGATGATTAATTCGACGTTACCTATCAGGAATCCCCCAATGGCGGGAAGATTATTCTACACATCTCTTAGTCGCGTGACTAGCGATGGATTCGACAATGTCACATTTATCCATGCTTAATTCACATCAAGCCATTTTGTTCGCCTGTGCATTCCGTTATACTGTTCCTATACAGCTGTTCCAACAAACCAAAAAAGGAAAGTGGTGCGATAATGGCGGATCTCCACGAACTGACACAACGGTTTCTGCAATTATATCAGGAGTCGGCGGAAAGCATTCACGTGTTTCATGCGCCGGGACGGGTTAATCTGATTGGCGAGCATACCGACTATAATGGTGGTTATGTTTTTCCGGCGGCGCTGACCTTTGGCACGACGCTGCTGATCCGCAGGCGCAGCGACAGATTGCTGGGACTGGCTTCTACGAATTTCACAGACCACAAGCATCTGCCGATCGAGCCGATCGTTTATGCGGAGGCGGACGACTGGATGAACTACCCCAAGGGCATCGTCAATGAACTCCAGCAGCGGGGGAAGACCTTCGATACGGGATTTGACCTGCTCTTTCACGGAGAGATTCCAAATGGCTCCGGCTTGTCCTCATCGGCATCGATTGAAGTAGTGACAGCCTATGCGCTGCTTGCCATGGCTGGTTACGAAACGGATACGGTAGCGATCGCCCTGATGGCGCAAAGATCGGAGAACGAATTCAATGGCGTCCAATGCGGGATCATGGACCAGTTTGCCGTTGCCAACGGGAAGAAGGATCACGCGATTTTGCTGATGTGCGACACGCTTGAATACGATTTGGTTCCCTTTGAATCCGGAAGCTACCAGCTGGTGATCGGCAATACGAACAAACGCCGGGGACTGGTGGATTCCAAATATAATGAGCGCCGCAGCCAGTGCGAGCAGGCGGTGGAGGATCTGAGGGAGGCATTTCCGGAGCTTACGCTTCTGGGTCAACTTTCGCTTCAGGACTTCAACAGCAGCAAGCATCTGATTAAGGATGAAACCGTACGCCGCCGCGCCCAGCATGTGGTGGAGGAGATCGACCGCGTTATCCGTTCCATAGACGTTCTCAAGGATCATGATCTTGCTGCTTTCGGCCAGCTGATGAACCAGTCGCACGACTCGCTGCGGGACTTGTACGAAGTGACAGGCATGGAGCTCGATTCCATGGTGGAAGCAGCCCGGGATATACCCGGCGTACTGGGCTCGCGTATGACCGGCGCCGGCTTCGGCGGGTGTACCGTTTCTCTCGTACATGAAGACAGCATCGAGACGTTCAAAACGGAAGTGGGACGACGGTATAAGGAAGCAACGGGACTGGATGCGGATTTCTATGTATGCAAGATCGGGAATGGCGTAGAGCAATTGAGCTGATTTGGCAGCAAGCCTCTTGGGCTGACGGGCAAACCAACAACTCGGACAGCGGGTTCATGTGTCATCGCAACTTATTTAAGGAGGACTCTATTATGGCGGTATTAGTTACAGGCGGAGCGGGTTATATCGGCTCCCATGCGGTAGCTGCGCTGCAGGAGCGCGGCGAGCAGATCGTAATTGCAGACAATTTGCAGCAGGGGCATAAAGCTTCCCTGCTCGGCGGCAAGCTGTATATCGGCGATTTGCGCGATGCCGATTTTATGGATACGGTTTTTAAAGAAAATACAATCGATGCGGTCATTCATTTTGCCGCTAATTCGCTTGTCGGCGAAAGTATGAAGGATCCGGGCAAGTATTATCATAATAATGTATACGGCACCTTGTGCCTGCTCGAAAAAATGAATCAGTACGGCGTGAAAAAAATTGTATTTTCATCGACAGCGGCTACGTACGGTGAACCGGAAAACGTGCCGATCGATGAGCATGACCGCACCTTTCCTACCAATGCTTACGGCGAAACCAAGCTTGCCATGGAGAAAATGATGAAGTGGTTCGATACTGCGCATGATATCAAGTTCATCTCGCTTCGCTACTTTAATGCTGCGGGCGCCCATGCCGGAGGCCAAATCGGCGAGGATCATGACCCCGAAACCCATCTGATTCCGGTTGTGCTTCAGGTGGCATTGGGCCAGCGTCCCCATATTTCCGTATTCGGGGAAGATTACGCTACGGAGGATGGCACCTGCGTAAGGGACTATATCCATGTCAGCGATCTTGCGGATGCTCATGTGTTGGCGGTGGAGAAGCTTCGTCAGGGCGGTGAAAGCGCCGTATACAACCTGGGCAACGGCACAGGCTTCTCGGTGAAACAGGTAATCGATGCTGCAAGACAGGTAACCGGCAAGGAGATTCACGCTGTAGTTGAAGCGCGCCGTGCAGGTGATCCGGCGGTGCTTGTCGCTTCCTCCGCCCGCGCCCGCAAGGAGCTTGGCTGGAATCCTTCACGGAGCAAGCTTGAAGATATAATCGGAAGTGCATGGGCCTGGCATCAGGCCAACCCAGGCGGATATAACGATTAACATGACGAAACGGCTTTCGTCATCCGGCGGCGGCATAGCTTGTCTCCTGCTCAAAATGACGAATGAAGCACGCCTTTCACGGCGTGCTTTATTCAACCTTATAGAATTTATAAGTTTCACTCTTTGCCCCCAGAGGACGGCGCAGCCGTTTCTTCTTGAAATACGAATAACGAGTCCAAAGGAGCATTCATTATGACTGAATATCATCAATTGCCGAATGACGGCGAAGCGCTTCTTCTTATTGAACGTTTGGTCCAATTCGCTGGGCAGCGCGGCCTGACCGAGCCTCTGGACGTTCTGTATTCGCGCAATGCGCTGCTGGATTTGTTCGGTTTCACCGAAGCCTATGATGGCGAGGTGCCGGAAGAAAGGCTGGAAAGCGCGATCGGATTGCTTGAGCCGCTGCTAAGCTACGGGGCTTCGATTGGACTGATCGCCGATAATACGACGACCTTCCGCGATCTTCTCGACGCGCGGATCATGGGGCTGCTGATGCCAAGACCTGCGGAGGCGGCTGCGCGATTCGACCGCCAAGCGGTAAGCGAAGGCATAATCAGCGCTACCGATGCTTTCTACCGGCTGAGTATCGATTCCAACTATATCCGTATGGATCGCATCCGCAAAAATCAGTATTGGAAGCATGCAACGGAATTCGGCGAGCTTGAGATTACGGTCAACCTCTCAAAGCCCGAGAAGGATCCCAGGGAAATTGCCCTGCTGCGGACGATGGGACCCAGCAATTATCCCAAATGCCTGCTATGCGCCGAGAATATCGGCTATGCGGGGCGTGCCGACCATCCCGCCCGGCAAAATTTGCGTGTTGTCCCGCTGGAGCTGAAGGGCGAGGAATGGTATTTTCAATATTCTCCCTATGTCTACTACAATGAGCATAGCATCGTGTTTAACAGCAGGCATGTACCGATGCGGATCACACATGAGACTTTTGCGAGACTGCTTGATTTTGTCGATGCCTTCCCCCATTATTTCATCGGCTCCAACGCCGATTTGCCGATTGTCGGGGGTTCGATACTCAATCATGACCATTTCCAGGCGGGCAGGCATGTTTTCCCCATGGCGCAGGCAGAAGTGGAGAGATGCTTTACGGACCCATCGGTGAAAGGACTGAGCTTTGGGATCGTAGTCTGGCCGATGTCGGTGATCCGAATCAATGGAGGGCATAAAGGGGAAGTGCTGGAGGCAGCCGGCAAAATTCTGGATGCCTGGAGAGCATACAGCGACCCGCAAGCGGAGGTGTTTGCTTTTTCGGACGTGAACGACGAGCAGGTTCCGCATAATACCATCACCCCGATTGCCAGGCTTCGGGATAACGGGATGTACGAGCTGGATCTGGTGCTGCGCAATAACAGAACCAGCCAGATGCACCCTGACGGCATTTTCCATCCCCATCAGGAGCTGCATCATATCAAGAAGGAAAATATCGGCCTGATCGAGGTCATGGGGCTTGCGATCTTGCCGGGAAGGCTCAAATCGGAGCTTGAAGACATCGCAGCGCTGCTCACAGGAGCTGCCGCCTACGATAAATCAGCAATTGAAGGGGGCCCGCTCGGCAAACACAGCATGTGGATCGAGGAACTGCTTGCTGCGCATGGCAGCAAATGGACCACGGATGAGGCGGTTGAACTTTTGCAGAGCGAGGTCGGCCGCAAGTTCAAGGAAGTGCTGAATGACTCCGGCGTGTTCAAACGCTCAGAAGAGGGACAGCGGTCATTTGATAAATTCCTGTTGTCTCTCGGGCTGGAAGCTGCCGGGCAAGGCAGGCAAACTTAATTCATCGCAGCTATAACCCGCGAGGAACGCGCAAGCGTCCCTCGCGGGTTATTTATTGCGTTATTTCGCCCGGAGCATGGTTGATTATTTTTGTTGCAAAGATATATGGTATTTTTTTATAATTAATAAAGGGAAATTAAATAGTAATAGCGAAATTATATTTAGTGGGTCATTTATCTGAACAAGGGGGACATTTTCATGCCTTTATCCATCATGCCGCTGGATGACTTTCTGGCTTTGACAACGGATGAGCAGGTAGAGAAACTAAAGCAGTGGAAGCTGGACTACAATCTCAAGGATATTCGGGATGCGTGGGGCTTCAAGCATTCCGCTCAATATTACATGCTGCTCAAGAAGCTGCGTATCTATGAAAGGGTTGTCAACAAATCGGATAAATTTTCACCGGAGCAGTTGATGAATTCGCATAACCAATCCGATATGTACGCCCCTCCCGTGTATACGGTGATCGACAAATCGGCGCCTGCGGATCAGTTCGGCTATGAGCTTAATGTAACATTGAACGGTCCTGAGCTTGCCGACAAGCTGGAGCGGCTGGCTCATTTTTTAAAGGGCGAGAACAAGGAAATTACGGTCAGCTTATCGATTAAAGCGGCATTGAAATCACCTAAAGAGTCTGAGGAAACAGGCGTGGAAGCGCTGAACAGAATGTGAAGATCAGCCGAAACGGACAACAAAAAATAAACCAGAGCCAGGAATTGGCTTTGGTTTATTTTTTGGTAAAATATGTCGATAATTGTAGATTTATGGTTTGTGTTATATTTTTATTTACTGCGCAGCCGTCCCAGCTCCGAAACAAGCGCCTCGACTTCACTGATACTAAACTTCTCTTTGCTCGCCACCACATCGTAAATGTCTTTGATATCCTCATATTGCTCCATCTTGAAATGCGATGCCTGCATAGCAGCCCCGGATGCCATCCGCAGCTTGGTTTTTACCGCTTCTATCATGTATTCTACATTATCCTGCGTAGGATCATTCAAGTTTCTCATTGCTACTCTCCTCCCGGAAGACCATAATGGCTGTACGTATTGTATCATGAGACGGGAGCGTCCGCCAGCGGGTAAGTTTGATGCTTCAGCCGGATTTAGGTACAATTAGAAGGCAAGCATCTGCAAAACGACCGCTTCAAGCGGGAACTTGCGGATCTGCGGCGATTTTCACAGGATTACCTTCGATTATTGCCCAGCCCGGATACACTCTTCCGACATTTATATACCGCATGTGAAGCAGGAAAGGTAAGGTGTTACTTCCTTGGTCAAGCGTGCTAAATTACGTAAGACTTTGAAAGAAGAACAGCCCCGCAGAGACAAGGTCGATATCTCGGGAGCGGCTGAATTTTTTAAGGGAATAGCCATGCGGCATCCGCTTCGCAGCGATCTTGTTTTTGTCTGCATCGGAACGGACCGGTCGACCGGGGATTCCCTCGGTCCCTGGGTAGGCACGCTGCTGCAGGAGCAAGGATGGCCTTCGGTTATCGGCACGCTTGAGCGCCCCTGTGACGCCAATCATTACGAGGAGGCTGTCGCGGGAATCCCTTCCGGCAGAACTGTGATTGCCATTGACGCTTGTTTGGGAGGGGTAAATTCCCCTTCCCGATATTTGGTCGCGCACGGACCACTTCTGCCTGGCAGGGCTGCCGGACTAAGGCTGACCCCTGTCGGGCATTACAGCCTGGGCTGCATTGTCGGGCCAATGAGCGTTAAACCTTACCGGTCACTGCAGCAGGCTTCCCTGTTCCAGGTTATGGGAATGGCGCGTGAAATTGCGGAAACGATCCGCGAAGCCTGGAATCAATTCCCGGCAGAAGTCGCCGGTCAGTCTAGATTCGATGGAAAGGATGCGATATCATGACAACTCTGTCACTTGCCAACCGCTCGGCTGATTTACCCGGAGAACTGCGGCTTGCTTATTATGATACCGGCGAAGCCGGCACCCTTCTGCCGGCGGATGCGGCTATTGTGCTGCTCCACGGATACTGCGGCAGCTCTGCCTATTGGGAACCGGTCCTCCCGAAACTTGCCGGACTAGGCCGGATTATCGTTCCCGACCTTCGGGGGCATGGAAGAAGCTCGGCTCCAGCCGAAGATATATATACGATGAAGGCTTTTGCCAAAGACCTGCATGACCTGCTGCAGGAGCTTGGGGTGAATCAAATTTGCTTGTTCGGTCATTCTCTCGGCGGCTACATCTCGCTGGCTTTTGCAAAGGATTACCCCGATATGCTGCTGTCCTTCAGCCTTGTCCATTCTTCAGCTCTGGCTGACGGGGAAGAGGCCAGAGTGAACCGCGATAAAGCCGTGAACGCGATCCAAACCGAAGGCATTCGGGCTTTTGCGGAGGGACTTGTCCCCAAACTTTTTGCTCCCGGGCACCGGGAAATCATGGCGGAGAGCATAGAACAGATGATAGAGGTAGGAGCGGCTGCCTCCGCGGAAGGTGCGGCAGCCACTGCAAAGGGCATGAAGGTGCGCGAAGACAATCGGCACCTTCTGGACAGAATGAAGATTCCCCGCCTGTTGATAGCGGGCTCGGAGGATGGTGTGATTCCAGTGGAGAACACCTTTACTGCCGATGGGCCGAATGTTTCCCGGGTCATCCTTCAGGATACTGGACATATGGGGATGATAGAGCAGCCTGTTTTGATGGGGGACCGGATATCGGCATTTGTCCGTTTTATTGCAACGCTTTAAGGCATAGCCGGAAGGAGAGGGCCTCACGATGTTTCAACGGGATTATTTCATGCGGATGATTGAACAGATGACGGAGGTTGTGCGGCAGGTGGCAGGACTGCGCAGAGAAGGCAAGCCCGAGGAAGCGCTGCTCATTATCAACGATATGCTTGACAAGCGTTTTCGCCTTAACGGCAAGCTTATCCGCTCCATGTCAGAGTCTGATCTGCTTCGTATCATGACGACAAATGGAGTAGTGGAGACCGCAAATCTGCATGCGATCGCTTTGCTGATGAAAGAGGAAGCGGAAATCTATGACGAGCAGGAACTGGGGGAAAGAAGCTATCCGGTAAGGCTTAAGGCGCTAAAGCTGTTTCTGCACCTTGCCCTGCTGGATTCGCCACCGATGCCGCGCAAACCTTCAGATGAAGCGCTGGAGCTGCTCGGAAAGCTTGATGCCTATGAATTGCCGGAAGAAACAAAATGGCTGATATTTGAATGGCATGATGCGGATCATCGATACGATCAGGCGGAGAATATCCTGTATGAACTGCTGGAGGATGGCGCTCTTTCGCAGGAGGAAGCTCTATCGTTCTATCAGAGGCTGCTTCTGCTTCCGGATGATCTGCTGGAATCGGGAGGTTTGCCGCGCGAAGAAGTGCTGGATGGACAAAGATCGATCATTAATCGAGAAGTTGGTTTAGGAGCTGAGTAGGCAGTCATGGATAATTGGCAGGATGATTTGAACGATTGGATAGAAAGCGGAGAGCTGCTTCAGGCAACATTCAGCCAACTGCGCCGCAAGGACGATTCCGTTCCGCAGAAAACAACCATACGTCCGGTCGAATTGAAGGACGGTCTTTATTATCAGTTTGAATATCATTTCCCGACCAAAGTCACCCATGACAATGTGCCAGGGGCCGAAGCATCCAGGCGGATGGGAGCGTGGCTGGAGCAGCATTACCGGCAAGCCTTGTTCAAAACGGCCGATGCGGACGTTCAACTGCTGTTCAACAAGAAAGGGAAAGCGTCAAAGCTGGTTAAGCCGCCGACAGCCAAAGCCAGTCAGGATAGAATGAACCATAACCGGAATAAGCAGCGCATCGTACGTGAAGGGGAAGCGGCGCCTTTCCTTGTGGAGCTTGGCATTATGACCAAGGAAGGTCAGGTTGTCGCCCGGAAGCAGGATAAATTTCGCCAAATCAACCGGTTTTTGGAGATGGTGAATGACGTTTTGCCTTCATTGCCGGAAGGAAGAGAGCTTAAAATCGTTGATTTCGGCTGCGGGAAATCCTATTTGACCTTTGCCTTGTATCATCTGCTCGCGATTACGCAGCAGCGCCGGATTTCCATTGTCGGACTGGATTTGAAGGAGGATGTTATTGCCTTCTGCTCCGATCTTGCAAGCAGACTCGGGTATGAACGGCTTCACTTTCAGGTTGGAGATATTGCCGATTATAATGAACAAACGGCGGTGGACATGGTGGTCACTCTGCATGCCTGCGATACGGCTACAGATGCGGCGCTTGTAAAAGCTGTGGATTGGGGCGCCTCGGTTATTCTGTCCGTTCCTTGCTGCCAGCATGAGCTGTTCAAACAGGTGCATAACGAAGCGCTCGCCCCGCTGCTTGCTCATGGTCTTCTGAAGGAGCGGTTCTCGGCGCTTGCGACCGATGCTGTCCGGGCGCAGCTGCTGGAGGTTCTGGGATACAAGGTACAGCTGCTGGAATTTATCGACCCGGAGCATACGCCCAAAAACATGCTGATCCGCGCCGTCCAAAGCCACAAGGCTGACTCGGCTAAAAAGTGGCGGGAGTATGAGGTGTTCCGCAATGCCCTGCAGCTTTCGCCATATCTGGAAAACAGGCTGCTGCCCCGGATACGCAAGCAAATGGACCTATAACCAGCACTCTCCTGTTCGAAGCCACTTGTTTATTGTCGAATAAATATAGATTATGGTAGAATGGGAGAGCATGGCAGGTCCCAGGCCATTTTTCATAATAATCTTATGATTGGGTGAATAAAATTGGGACTGATGACATGGCTGGATTTTGTTTCCTTTCTTTTGCTTTTTATTCTATTTGTGTATGTAATCGCAACCAACGTTATAACACAACTACATAAAGTCTATCTGTTTTTCCACTTCTCCATGATGATTTGGCCGCTTGGCCAGGTCGCAGTCCACATGACAGACAACCCTCAGCTACAGCAAATATGCATCAATATTTCGTTTGTCGGCTTATCCATGCTTTGTTTTGGATGGCTGCTATTCACCAAATATTTGACGAATCACAAATTAATGCTGTCGCCGCGCGATTTTTTGCTGCTGCTGGTGCCGTCTGTTATTGTGGTGGCCGGAATAATCTGGAATCCAAATGAGGGGTTCATGTCCGCTGTCCAGGGACGTTATGAATACCGGCAATATGGATTGATATTCTGGTTGATGGCCGTCATGCTGATTGCTTACTTTTTGTACTCCATGAAACTGCTGGCTCGCGCATACCAAACGGATGTGCCGCCATCGGATCGCGCGCAGATCGGCAATGCTTTGACGGGTATCGGAGTGTTTGTATGCTTCACTTTGCTTGACCTGTTGATTAATGTCGTGCTTGCGAGATGGTTGCCCGTTGTCCCCGGTTTGACGTCGCTTGGCATCGTCATTGCAGACATCTATTTTGTTTTCTCGATTCAGAAGCATGGAATGTTCGATCTTGTGAATATCGCTCAACAGGATGTAGCCGACACGCTCTCAGTGGGTGTTATTGTAATGGATGAGCAGAATGTCGTGATCGAGAAGAACAGCGTTGTCGACTCCATGTTCGAGCTGACCGTCGGCGTGAGGCTCGACATGGTCAAACTGCTTCAAAGCGTAGAGGACTCCGGCAATTTCGATACGTTTCTGGAGATGTACCGCCTGCATCCCGGAGAGCGGATTCATACGGAAATTCGGGTGGCGGAAGCCGGCAGGATGGTTTATCTTTCGATGCATGTCGCGCCGGTTGTCGTGAACCAGCAAATTGTGGGAAGAGTTATTACAGTTCAGGACCTCACGGAGTTAACAAGGCTTGTCGAGGAATCGAATCGTCAGAACGAAGCGCTGCAAACGAGAAGCCGCGCGTTGCTCATGATGCAAGATGAGCTGTATCAGGCGAACCTGAAGCTGGAGCTGATGGCCATAACGGATAGTTTGACGGGCTGTTATAACCGGAGATATCTGATGCAGCATCTGGAGCATGAGGTGGTTATGAACAGGCGCGATCAAATCCCGTTTGCGCTGTTTCTATTTGATATTGATTTGTTCAAAACGGTTAATGATACATACGGCCATTTGGTTGGCGACGAAGTCATCAAGAATACCTCAGACGTCGTACGCAACATGCTGAGACCTGAAGATATGTTTGCCCGGTACGGCGGCGAGGAATTCACCATTTATCTGCCACGAACAACAAAGGAAGAGGCGGAGGAGCTGGCACACCGCATACGGTCGGCAGTCGAGCATAACGAGATTGAAACGGGAAAAGGCCATGCCCTGGTTTCCGTAACCATCAGCATGGGTGTGCTTGCCGTAGATCCGCAGCCGTCTTCTTGTCTTGAGGACGGGGAGTCTTATGTGCATGAGATGTTTGTCAAGGTCGATAAGGCGCTCTATGAGGCAAAGGAGAATGGCCGCAACCAGTTAGCGGTTGTTCAATAATCGGGTCGGTGCATGGGCAAAGAAACAGGGAATAAGCTGGAATAATGGGGAGCGGAATATTCATTTGGAGAGGAAGGCGGCATTATGTGCATCGTAGGGCGCGTTACTGCTTGCGCCATAGCTTTGATTACAATCTTGCTTACGGTTGGCCTGTCTGTGTGGCAAGCCGGCGCATCCAGTCAGGCGCTCCCGGTGGCGGCCCAAGCGGTGGCAGTTGCTGCCTTCGCATTTCCTGTAGCCTGGTTCCTGGGATTAAAGTATGACCGTCTTCTTTCCAGCTCGACACTTGATTATTTGACTGGACTTTGCAACCGTCGTTACATGGAGCAGATTTTTCCGAAGATACGGAAGCGGGCGCAGCGCAAACGAAAGAAAATAACGGTGTTGATGATTGACGTCAACGATTTTAAAGAAGTTAATGATAAGCTTGGCCATATCCAGGGTGACCGCGCGCTGAAAATGATCTCACAGCTGCTTGGCTGTGGCACAAAACAGGTGGAAATCGTCGGCCGGTGGGGCGGCGATGAATTTATAATGATTTGTCCCTATTCCGACGATAGAAGAATAGAAACCTTAATCCGCCAGCTTCATGAAAAGCTGTTCAAGCTTTCTGCATCGACAGGGCTTCATCTATCCATCTCTGTTGGAAGTGCCATTTGTCCTGACCAAGGGAGCGAATTGAATATGCTTGTGCAAATCGCAGACAACAGGATGTACGCCGATAAGCAATTACATAAACTGCGTGCTGCCGACCTGGCAGCGATGCAAGCTTGATCAAATAGGCAACCGAATAAAGGCGGAATGTGCAAATGAGAAAATTACATATACTTTCGGCCAAACCAGGAGACAGATTGGCACGCCCGATTTTGCAGGAAAACGGGAATGTGCTGCTGGGCGTTGGCGTCGAACTGAATGAACGGTTTCTCAACCGGCTGCAAATGCTCGGGGTAGACATGCTGTTTGTCGATGATCCGCTCACGGAGGACCTGGAGCCGGAAACGGCGATTCATGACAATACGCGCAAGGAAGCGCATGATGCGGTATTTAAGACCATGAACACGCTCAAGGACCACCCTATGACCAAAGGAAGAACGATCGCACCCGAAATGGGCCGGACATTCCGGAATGTATTTGGTCAAATCATGCAGGATCTGGTGAACCGTGAGGACGTAATGGTCAGCTTGACCAATATTCAAGTGGCGGATGGCTATCTGTTTCAACATTCCGTCAATGTGGCTATATTATCCGGCATTATGGGACTTGCCAGGGGATACAGCCGCAATCAGTTGGAAGAGTTAGGAATGGGTGCGCTCCTTTACGATATCGGAATGACACGCCTGCCCAAGGAGATTCTGAACAAGACCGTGCCGCTGACGCTTGAAGAGCGTGTGCTGATGGAAAAGCATACGGAGGAGGGCTTCAATATTATACGTGCCCAGCATGATATTTCGCTGCTCTCCGCCCATTGTGCCTTTCAGCATCATGAGCGATATGACGGAACGGGTTATCCGCGCAGGCTCAAGGGTGATGCCATCCATGAATATGCGCAGATTGTGGCTTTGGCTGATGTTTACGATGCCTTGACTTCTCCACGACCGCATCGCAAACGGTATACGCCGACGGAGGCCATTGAATTTTTATTCGCTGCAGGCAATACTTTTTTTAATCTTGATTTGATACAGACCTTTTGCAAGCATATCTCCATCTATCCGGTGGCGACTACGGTCCTGCTCAGCTCGGGGCAGATTGGGGTAGTGGCGCTTAATAATCCGCTTGCGGTCAACCGCCCCATTGTACGCATTCTTCGCGAGGCGGACGGAACACCGCCCTCTCAGCCATATCAGATCGATTTGAAGGATTCCCACAGCCTTATGATTGTGAATGAAATGTAAGGACAAGCAGCTTTCTAATTTCATACATCCGATAATGGCAAACTTGTTGAAAGGCAAGGACGCAAAGCTAAAGGGTCTAAGGTTCTGATAAGAACGAATGACAGCCTGGCTGCCGAAATGAACGCCCTTTAACAGAAGGGTGGCGATCAGGCGGCTCCCGGAGTAGGAACGGCTTTTTTTATTTTTATTTTTCTTAGCCAAACCTTGCATCAGGCTTGCGCCGACCTATGGCGCGGCTTGTTTGCACGAATAACCGCGATTCCATTCTGATGGTGACACATCCTTCTTTCAGAGGCGGGCGAACCAGATGATTGTCCACAAAGGAGATGGTGCTCTTGAACTCAAACACCTACAGGAAGGAAGGATCAGGTAAAGAAAAACAGAAGTTCTCCGACAAAGTGCTGCTTCACAGCCGGACGGTTGTCGAGAAAGAGGGATATGTTTCCACCGGGATATTGAGTCATATTGAGGGAGAAATGATGGAGATTGAAATGAGCGAATACAAGTCATTTGATCTTGGCAATCCCATTGAATTAACGATCTACTCCCCGGTGGGAACCCAGCGTCTGCAATCGACGGTGATTGGCAAAGCGGAGGGATCAATAGCCGCGATTTTTCCGGCCAGAGCGTTATGCGGACTGGAAGAGAAGCGGGAATCGCCCCGGGTAAGGATCGATCATAAGGGGATACTGCATAAAGTATTCTCGGAAACAAGAGAGTTGTCCACCGGCCCTGAAACCTTCGAATTGGTAGAGGACATCCAACTGAAGATACGGAATATCAGTTTTTCCGGTTTAGGTTTTGTTGCCGCCGCCGGCCCCAGGCTGGAGACGCACGAACAATTGGAAGCGACATTATCCCTGGGCTTTGAGCTTCAATGCCGCCTGGAGATCATCCGTCAGGAAAGTGACGGAGGGCAGTCTTTCTACGGGGCGCGTTTTTGCGAACTCGACGAGGCGCAGCAGCGTGCGCTGCGGGCATTTATTCTCCGCGAGCAGGTGGCCGCCTATTATAAGGGGAAACAGGAAAAAGTCGTTTAATAGCCTGCCTGTCAGCTATAAGAAACAAGAAGCTCCCTCTTCCAGGAAGGAGCTTCTTGTTTCTTTGTTTTACCTTATGCAAATCTTCATTGCGGCTTGGTTGCTTAGTTTGAGTCGTGCGGCCCCACTAATCCCTCGTCGCATGGTGGGATGTTAAATGTCGCGCCTTAAAGCACTCAGCACATCGATGCGGGTGGCTCGGGCTGCGGGACGCATCCCGGATAGAAGGGCTACGCCAAGACTGATCGCCACGCTCACAAGCGTAAGGACCAGAGGAATGGATGAGAAAACAAAATTTTCGGGCAGACGGGCCCCATCCATTACGGACGTGAGTATCGGCGGCACAACCGTATTGATTAATGCGCTCAAGCCATAAGCGATGAGGGTGCCGATAAGAACGCCAATCAGTCCGATGCCGAAGCTCTCGAGCATAAAAACGCTCCGGATCGTGCGCGGGTGGGCGCCGATCGCTTTCATGATGCCGATATCCTGAGCCCGCTCCGTTACCGCCATGGTCATCGTATTGAAAATGCCGATGGAGGCAATCAGAACGGCAATGGTACCGACAAAGATGAGTCCGACCTTCATCACAAGAAACACCAGGTCATATTCCTTGATTGAGTCGGCGACCGAGTAGATTTGATAATTCTGCGCGCGCAGTGTTTTTGACAGTTCAGCAACGCTGTCGGCGCTTTTGGCATACACCTTTACCATAAAGGAAGGCTCTTCGCCAGCGGGCAGAATCTTGCCCAGCAGCGAATCCGACAGACGAATATCAATATCCTGCCGCCATTCTTTGGCCGGCTTTTCGGTAATTCCGACAATGTTCACTGTGAAGGATTGGGATAAAGTTTCTTTTTCCGTTTGCGGGTCGTAAATGTTTATTTGATAGGATAATGTCTGGCCCACCAGACTTTTGCCGTAGGACTCGCCTGCTTCGTTTAATAAATGCTCGGCAAGGTGGTAACCGACGACGGTTTCTCCTTCATTTTCAGCCATCCGGCCTTCTGCAAGTGGCAGTCCCACCTTGGCTTCCTCCTTTAAATCGGAGAAAATCGCGTTGGTATTGCCTTTGTACCCATCCACAGCTGCCGTAGCCTGCAAACGGCTTTGTGCAATGACAGCTTTGACATGCTTGAGCTGCTTCAGGGCATCCAAATCGGATAACTGAAGCCCCTCGTAGGAATCACCGTTCATCTTGGCATTCATTTCAATTTCGGTCAGCGAGCGGTCCTGCAAAATCTCATTGATGACACTCTTCTGAAGCCCGAACGCCACGGAGGCGATCATCATAAGAAAGGCGCAGCCCATGGCGGTAGCCAGCACGGTCATAAAGATCCGGGATTTGTTCTTCTTCATATTCTGCCGGACAAACCGCAGTTTATCGCTGGTTTTCATGATCGGATGACCTCCATCTTCGTTTTCTGGACCGAATCCAGCAGTTGGCCGTCCTCAATCCGCAGTCTGCGGTTTCCGATCGATGCCACCTTCTCGTCGTGGGTAATAATCAGAAGTGTGATGTTGCGCTCCTTGTTGATGGACTGCAAGAGCTTCAGGAACTGCTCCTCATTCTCGCTGTCCAGGCTTCCGGTCGGCTCATCGGCGAGCAGAATCGGCGGATCCAGAATCAGCGAACGCGCGATCCCGGCCCGCTGCTGCTGGCCGCCGGACAGCTCGCTGGGGTAATGCTCGGCGTATTCGGCAATACCGAGCTTCTCCAGAAGCTCCATCGTTTGCTTGCGGCGGACATGGGCGGGAACGCCCTGAAGAACGAGCGGCAGCTCCGTATTCTCATAAGCGGTCATGCTGGGAATCAGCTGGAAATTCTGAAACACAACACCAAGGTGGCGTCTGCGGAAATCGGCCCATTGCCCCTCGCTATAGGAGGTAACATCGGATCCGGCAATCTGGACCATGCCTTGAGTCGGACGGATAAAACCGCCGATGACATGAAGGAGCGTCGATTTGCCTGACCCGCTGCGGCCGATCAAGGTTACAATTTCACCTTCACCAACCGTTAAGTTGATATCGCGCAGGACAGGCACGCTTCTCTGCCGGCCTCTGTGCCCAAGCGTAAAAGCATGCTCGATGTGCTGCAATTTAATCATGACATTGCCTCCTGGATGTAGGGCAGCGTGCGGCAATAGCCGCAAGTCCCTTGCTTGATGACCACATAACGACCTGGACATCCAAAAAGTTTTACGGCACAATCCCGCTTGACCTGATTCTTTCAAGAAGTCAGCATCGGGGAGCAGATAATCTCGTATTATCGAATCCAAACGGCATATGGTACAATTTCTAGATAGATTAAGGCTTGATGGCAGCTTGATTGAAATGATTGAAAAGGGGATTCGAATGGCTGTTATTGCTGGAGCCGCAGGTTTGCTGTTTACCGGGCTGATGATTTTGTCCGCATTCCGTTACGGGATGTTTTTTGACGAAAACTTTTATAGATGGGAATGGATCCTAATGGCTGCAACCGTAATATCGGGTTGGGTCACGGGATATCTGAAGCTTAGGCAGCAGCGGCGGTATGAGCATGAGATCCAGGCAGGAGCCGGTTTATGGACAGGCTGGTTCCATGTTCCTCCTGAGGCTTACGCTCCGCTTGCGCTTGCGTTCCTCTACGGATGCAGTCTGCTGAATGGACCGGCCTCTGTGCTGGCAACCGTGGAGCAGGCGCTCCGCTGGTCGGCGTATACGGCATTCCTCATATCGGGCTATATGTGGCTGAGAATAGACGGATTTCGCAGCTGGCTGCTCTTTGCGCTGCAGGCATCGGGGATATTCCTGATGGGTGGAGCACTGGCCGCTTGGCTGGGCTGGATTGAATTCCCCGAAATGTTCATGATTACAGGAGATTCCAGCTTGTCCGCTGTCGGGGCCAGACTTGCCGGATTTATTCAATATCCCAATGCGCTGGGTGCTATCGCTGGAGCTTATCTGCTCTGGAATTTGCTGCTCGCCATCCGGGCCGGGAACTACCGGGCTTTTCTGATAACTGCGGTGCTGATGGTGCCGCTTGCGCTCGTACTGCTGCTGACAGAATCCAGGGCAGCCTGGCTGACAACGGCTGCAGGCTGGTTGGCTGGGCTTGTGCTTGCTAACCGCGAGCAGCGGGTGAAATGGCTGATTTATACCGGTTGGATGCTAATAGGCAC
Organism: Paenibacillus nasutitermitis; assembly: GCF_014641075.1. Classification (GTDB taxonomy): domain Bacteria; phylum Bacillota; class Bacilli; order Paenibacillales; family Paenibacillaceae; genus Paenibacillus_Z; species Paenibacillus_Z nasutitermitis. The sequence goes on along the minus strand of NZ_BMHP01000002.1, from coordinate 1,774,785 downwards.
AGGTGCCGCCTATCGTCTTGTCGTAGGCGCAGGTCCGCATGGCAACCAGGCTGTTGTCGTTCATACGGAGGAAACGCTATGGCTTCTGGTCATTCTGCTGGTATCGGCAGCCGGATTCAGCCTCCTTCGGACAGGGCTTGCAGGATCAGCCGGCAGAAAGCTCGAAATTGCGGCATGGAGCGGGCTCGGGGCGGCATTTCTGGTTATGGCACTGCTCTTGCCGGCCGTTATCCAGGGCAGGCTCAGCGGCCAGTTTCAGACCGCAGGTGCGCGTACCATGTTCTATAAGGATGCGTGGAGCCTCTTCCTGGATACGCCGCTGTTTGGCCGGGGGGGAGATACATGGCGTATGTTGTTCACCCAAATCCAGACCTACCCCTATATCGGCAACGAAGTACACAGCGGCTATTTGGAGCTGCTTCTGAATTTGGGCGCTGCCGGTTTGATAATATTCCTCATCATGCTGATTTTGCTGCTGCGAAGGGTATGGAAGAATGATCGGGCGGGACTGCTCCCGGCAGGTGTGCTGCTTGCCCATGCCGCCGTTGATTTTGATATGTCCTTCGGGTATTATTGGCTGCTTTTGTTCGCCTGGATCATATATTACAGCCCGAAGGTTGCGGAGCAAGCCAGCGGCTCCGGAAGGGACCCTGGGGAAGAACCGCTCCTCCATTCCTCACCTGCGGTAAAGGCGTTAAAGAAACCGGCGCCGGGATGGCGGGCTCTGCTGGGGTTGGCGACGGTGCTTGTTTTTGCCGCTGCTTCCCTGTACAGCTGGCGGTTTGACAAGTCGGTGCAGCACCGCATGGACGCAGTCGAAGCGGCAGAGGGCCAGCAGATTTCCCTGCTTGAGCAAGCATTGGCGGCAAATCCTTACTGGAGCCGGGTTCGTATTGAACTCTCCTTGCTTGTACCGCCGAATGAGGGCCTGGAGCAGTTGAAGAAGGGCCTTCGGTACGAACCGCAATCCGTTCCGCTGCTGAGCGCTCTTGGCCGGACCTATGCACAGCTAGGCGATGTCGCGCAAACGGCTGATTATTTTCGTCTGGCGCTGGCGTATGATCATTATGATCGCGGTAACCAGACAGGAGCGATTGTAGTTATGGCGGGACTAGCCCGTGATAAACAGGCGGAAGGACAGGTTGACGAATCCCTCCATGCCGCACAAACAGCGTTGGCCTTCTTCGCAGCTTTCAAAGACCAGGGAATCGCTGCGCGTCTGGGCGGGCGGGAATTCGAGGTCACCCCGGAGTCGCAGGAAGCGGCGGATGATATGTTGGTCCTGCTTGACGAACTTCAGGCTGGAGAAACCGAAGCCGGGAAGCAGGAGGGGAAATAGACAGGTAGCGGGGGCGTTTGGTCCATCCCTTTGAAGCTTCAGCTGCATAAGCTGGAGCAAGAACGGATGGGAGTGATTAACATAGCTACAGTACGCATCAGACCAAAATTAAACAATCCCGGAAGCAAGAGTAAAGTGATCCGCAGCATAAAACTAAAAGGGCGGGGGCTTACCAGCGGCCCAATCTTTAACCGTTTAACCGTCGTTTGGGTACAGGGCAATGGCGTTCCTTTTAACACGACTGGATTTTTCGCGCGACTGATCCGCAATAACCAGGTTGTTTCGACGGCTTCCTTTGACCGCTTCGGCGTCGTCCGGTTCAATAACATTGGCACCCTGACCAGAGTGAGCTTCAGACTTCAGTTGTTTAATTCACGCGGCATTTTGTTCCGCACCCGTACGATTCCTGCCGGCGTTGAGACATTTGCCGTTATCGGCTAAGGTGTGAACAGAACAAGGGCTGCTGCCCTTATCTGACCACAAGAACAAATAAAGGGCGGAAGCAGGATGATTCCTGTTTCCGCCCTTTGAGCGCTTGTTTTTTAACATATCTGACAGTATAAAATTTTGGTTGTGAATACTCAACCGCCGAAAGCTTCGCGAAAGGCAGCCTTCAGCCGGACCGGATCCACTTCCCACAACTGGGCGATTTCACCGCTGACGTTGTCATCCCACCAGTCGGCAAGCAGCTTGCGGTTGCTGGCGTTTTCATGGATCCAGGGCAGATTGAGCGCGACTTTTTTGAAATAGATCTTCTCCGCCTGGCCCAAGCGTTCCTTTGAGATCCAGACGCCCAGCCTTTTTACGGTGCGGTACAGCTCATTCTCACACGCACGCCTGATCTTGCGGGCAGTGGGGTAGCCTGCTTTATTTCGCGGGGTAGATGCCTTCATCGAGATACCGACTCCTCTCTACCCCTATATATGCATCCGAGCCACAACCTGTCACAGGCTGTTACTGTACGATGATATAGCCAACCATTGGACCACCTTGGGCCATGGTGGTATGCGTCAAGCAAACAATCGGATAGGTGCCCTTGGCTTCCGCGACGAACCGGACAACCGTTGTTTTGCCTTTGCTGACCTCGCCCTTGATGCCCAGCCCTTCGATGACAAAAGGATGCGAGGACCCGTTGATGCCGGTAATCCGCAGCTCAACGTGATCACCTTTGTTCACGACCACAGTGCCGGGATCCCAGCGGTAAACTTCAATTTTTTTGCCGTCATCGGTAGTAGACTCAAACTCTCCCGTAACCAGCTGAATGACCTTGGTGTCCGGCGGGGCAGCCAGCGCGGCTCTGGACTGATTCCATTTGAGGCAGACCGCAGCGATAAAAAGGACCAGCAGCAGAACGGCGAACAAGCGAATTTGTTTTTTGCTGACTACATACATTTTGGACATATGAAACATTCCTCCTTCCATTTCGTATTGATTAAAGCTAGTCTATGCCGGGGCTTGTCAGAGCATGACTGATCTGCCGATTGCTTTCTTGCTGGAGGCATGTCTGGAAATATGCTAGAATACCGATAGACAAAGAGGCTGGCTAAATTAGGTGACGATGGGAGAAGGAGAATGGACTGGATTCACAATGCTCTTGATGCGGTGCTTCTATGGATTGAAGGTTTGGGCTATTATGGCATAGTTATTGGTCTTGCGATTGAAGTGATTCCGAGTGAAATTGTACTTGCTTACGGCGGTTATCTGGTTTCGGAAGCGGGAGGCAGTCAAATTACGTTTACTGGAGCTGTTATATTCGGCATAATTGGCGCTGTCATCCAGCAATGGATTTTGTATGCGATTGGCCGGTATGCCGGACGACCTTTCTTCGAGAAATACGGCAAGTACATAAAAATTTCATCCAAGCATCTGGATACCGCGGAAGCGTGGTTCAAGAAGTACGGATCCGGAATTGTCTTCACAGCCCGGTTTGTTCCCGTTATGCGTCAGGCTATTTCCATACCGGCGGGCATGGCCAGAATGAATTTCTGGTTGTTTACGCTGCTGACGACTCTTGCTTCGATTCCGTGGTCACTGCTGTTTGTTTATTTGGGATGGAAGCTGGGCGACCAGTGGGAGACGATTGATGAGAAAGCGGCCCCCTATGTGCAGCCGGCAATTCTGGGAGCTATCGCGCTCCTTGTTATCTATGTGCTGTTTAAAGTGCTCAAGGGCCGCGGGAAGTCCATCTAGTTTGTGATAAAGCGTCCCGGTTTGGTATAATTAGACTGCTGGTTAATCCGCAGAAAGCAGCTTCCGAAGTGGGTTATTGGCTCGCGGGAAGCCGTTTCAAGAAGTTTCACCAAAAACTGATGCATATGCTTCCGAAGTGAGTTATTGGCTCGCAGGAAGTCGTTTCAAGAAGTTTCACCAAAAACTGAAGCATATGCTTCCGAAGTGAGTTATTGGCTCGCAGGAAGCCGTTTCAGGAAGTTTCACCAATAACTTTTAGGGGGTCTCATAATGGCAAAAAATGTGGCTAGCAAGCTTAATAAGGGGATCAGTCCGCAGCAGTTTATTGACTCAATGGAAAAGAACAAGGATGCTTTTCTTGATTGGGGCAGCCAATTCCAATGGGCCAGCGATGAAGACCGTGATTTTTTCGAATCGCTCAACAACCGTGATGATCTGCGCTGTCTGATTCTGATGGCGGAATGGTGCGGCGATGTGGTCCGTAACGTTCCTGTCGTATTCAAAGCGCTTGAAGTTACCGGAATTCCAACGGAAGTCCTTGTGATGGAACAGCATCTGGACACGATGGACGAGTTTCTGACCATGGGCGGACGCGGGATTCCGATCGTTATTTTTGCCGATACCGGCGGCCATGTGCTCGGCCAATGGGGCCCGCGCCCCAGTCATGTGCAAGAAGTGATGACCGCGTTCAAGCTGGCCAATCCGGATCGGGACGCTGCCGATTATCAGGAGAAGATCGGTCTTGCCCGCCAGGAAATGGGCCGCCGCTACGGCGAAGGCACAGGCTATCAACAAATAATCGTCGACGAGCTGCGCAAGCTTCTCGCTTCTTTTTAAGATGTTAAAGATTGAGACTTTTACACTCGGTCCCCTGCAAACAAACGCTTACCTGATTACCGAGGAAACCGGCGAACGGGGCATTGTTATCGACCCCGGCATGAATCCGCAGCGGCTGCTGACGCGTATTCAAGGCCTGACCATTGAAGCGATTGTCCTGACGCATGCCCATTTCGATCATATGGGGGGTGTCGATGCGGTACGCAAAGCGGCTGGCTGCCCCGTTTATCTGCATGATCTGGAAGCGGATTGGCTCACAGATGCCCGCAAAAACGGCTCCGAGCGCTGGTCGGATGTCACGGAGCCGCTTACGACCGATCCGGCGGAGTTCGCGCTTGCGCAGGGTCAGAAGCTGGAACTGATCGGTCACAAATTTCAGGTGATGCATACACCCGGTCATTCGCCGGGAAGCGTGAGCCTTCTGTGCGGGGAGCATCTCTTCAGCGGCGATGTGCTTTTCCGCAAATCAGTGGGCCGGACGGACCTGCCCGGCGGACGTGAAAGGGATTTGTATGATTCCATCCGCGGCAAATTGTACAAGCTTGATTCGAATGTGCGTGTATACCCCGGTCATGGACCGCAGACAAGTATTGGATATGAGATGGAAAATAACCCTTACGTGCCGGCTTAGAGCCGAGCGGTAGGGGTTATGCCCTGTTATAGAAGATGGAGGGAAATAAAAGTGGCTGAAACCAAAGAGAATACGAAGAAGCAGGAATGGGAGCTTGAGCCGGGAGTCCGGGTTGAGCTGACCAAGGAGGAGCAGGCGGCCGAGCAGGAGCGGATTCTTGGGCGGATTACCACCGAGCTCAGTTTGCCGGCGACCAAGGTGAAAGCGGCCGTCAGTTTGCTGGATGAAGGCAATACCATCCCTTTTATTGCCCGCTACCGGAAGGAAATGACCGGGGAGCTGGATGAGACGGAGCTCCGCTCCATAGAAGAGAAGCTGCAGTATATGCGCAATCTCGAAGTGCGCAAGCGTGAGGTGATCCGGCTGATCGACGAGCAGGGTAAGCTGACGGATGAGCTGCGTAGCTCGATTGTGTCCTCCATTAAGCTGCAGGAGATCGAAGATCTGTACCGTCCTTACCGGCAGAAGCGCAAAACCCGCGCCAGCACTGCCAAGGAGCGCGGTCTGGAGCCGCTTGCGTCCTGGCTGTTGTCGCAGCCCCGCCAAGGGGACCCGGGCCGTGAGGCAGAGCGTTATGTGAATGCGGAGAAGGGGGTTTCCTCTGCGGAAGATGCGCTCCAGGGAGCGATGGATATTATCGCCGAGCAGTTGGCTGACGATGCCAAGATCCGCGCATGGGTGCGCAGATTCACATTCGACAATGGCGTAGTCCGTACAGAAGCGAAGGACAATGCGCAGGAAACGGTTTATGAGATGTATTATGCGTATCAGGAGCCGTTGAAGCGGCTGCCGCCCCATCGTACACTTGCGATCAACCGGGCTGAGCGCGAGGATGTGCTGCGCGTGTCTTTAGATGTGCCGGCAGAACGCATAATTGATTATATCGACCGCCAGACGATCCGCGGCGGAACGATCCCGGCGATCGGAAGCCTGCTGCTGCAAACGATTCAGGATGCGTATAAACGGCTGATCGCTCCGTCCATCGAGCGGGAGGTGCGCAGTGAGATAACCGAGAAAGCGGAGGAGCATGCGATTCAGATCTTCTCCACAAACTTGCGTAATCTGCTGCTGCAGCCCCCAGTAAGTGGAAATGTTGTCCTTGGCGTCGATCCCGCATTCCGGACAGGCTGCAAGCTCGCGGTGATTGACGAGACCGGTAAACTGCTGGAAGTCGCCGTTGTTTACCCGACAGCTCCGCACAACAAGACGGCCGACGCGGAGAAGCGGATCGGGGAACTGATCGACACCTATAAGGTCGAATTGATCGTCATTGGCAATGGCACGGCTTCCCGCGAGACGGAGCAGTTTATTGCGGACCTGATCGGCAAGCGCAAGGCTGCCGGCAAGGACAAGCAGGTGGAGCTGAAGTATATTATTGTCAGCGAAGCGGGAGCAAGCGTCTATTCGGCCTCGAAGCTTGCTGCTGAGGAGTTCCCGGCACTTGACGTAGCGGAGCGCAGTGCGGTATCGATTGCCAGGCGGCTCCAGGACCCGCTGGCGGAGCTTGTGAAGATCGAGCCCAAAGCGATTGGCGTCGGGCAGTATCAGCATGATGTGAGCCAGAAGCGGCTTGAAGAAACGCTTGGCGGCGTGGTGGAGTCTGCGGTTAACCATGTCGGAGTCGATGTGAATACGGCCTCAGCCTCGCTGCTCTCCTACGTGGCCGGGATTAATGCCACCACAGCGAAGAATATCGTGAAATTCCGGGAGGAAAAAGGAAAATTCAGCGAGCGCAAAACGCTTCAGGGTGTACCGCGGCTGGGAGCCAAAACCTATGAGCAGTGCATCGGTTTTATCCGCGTGCCGGATAGCACCAACCTGCTGGACCGGACGCCGATCCATCCGGAATCGTATGCGGTGGTCGGCAAGCTTTGCAAGACGCTTGGGCTGAAGCTGGAAGATTTGGGTTCAGAGGCGTTTAAAGCGGCTCTGGCGGCGATAGAGATGGACAAGGTAGCCCAATCACTGGAAGTGGGTGTTCCGACGCTCAGAGACATCGTAGACAGCCTCCTGCGCCCTGGCAGGGATCCGAGGGAGGAGCTTCCCGCTCCTATTTTTCATACGGATGTGCTGAGCATGGAGGATTTGCACCCTGGCATGGAGCTGCACGGGACGGTGCGCAATGTAATTGACTTTGGCGCATTTGTCGACATCGGGATCAAAAACGACGGGCTTGTCCATATTTCGCAGCTCAGCAACAAGTTCGTCAAACATCCCACGGACGTCGTTTCTGTGGGGGATACCGTGACCGTATGGGTCATTGGCGTTGATTTGAAGAAAGGACGCGTAAGCCTGACTATGCGCAAGCCGGACTAAAATCGCGTAAACGGCAGAAAGGGCGTTATCTTCAGGCAGTCACGAGTCACTGCCGGGAGATAACACCCTTTTTTTGATGAAAATTTATCAGCTAATTCGAGTGTGCCGCATAACGGCAACGCGAAGAAACTGTTCGCCATCACGAGAAAAACAAGACTTGTTCCATTCTTTCCAGGTTATGCTTAAACATCGGTCACCCTGTCGCCTGCCGGACTTTCATCGGGCTGCTGTTTTGTCCGGTAGAAATACCAGCAATCGTTGAGCAGACGGATTTGACGTCTGTCCTTCTTCACAAAAGCGCGCATCAATTGATTGCATAGCCATTGCGGCACGATCCTTCGCCTCCTTCCAAAGCCGTCACTTGTTGCAGTAACTAGCATATGGGAATAGGCGATTATCCGTGCAGGTCCAATCGTGGTCTGCCCCATAATCAGCGGTTAAACTTCTGCTTCTTCCTCATACCACTGCTCCAGCTGCGCTTGAAGGGCACGAATTTCGGTAAGCAGCGATATCAGGGGATACGATTTCTCCTGAATGGAAGAGAAGTCGCGCTCCAGCGAATTAATATAATCCAGACCGGAATGAACGGCGAGCGACGGGTCATGCAGCTCGAGTTCATCGCATTCGGCGATGGCCAGAGGCAGGGCCGGGACATTGCTTGCGGTCAGCTTGTCGATTTCCTTATGCAGGCGCAGATTAAGTGCGCTCAGCTGGTAAGCATGAGACTGCGGCATCTCCACGAAAGAGATATCTTGTTCATTTTTCATTATAATAAAACGCATATGTGCCATTGAATTAAGCTCCCCTCATTCCTACAGGTGAATACTACTTGACAGTGTAGCGTATCCGTCCTTTAAAATTCAAGTATAATTATGCAAGAGCTGATAAAGGAGAAACGTAATGGAAGACCATATCCTGCAAGCGTGGGTCGAGAAAATATCCCTCCAGTATTTCCAGCTTTCTTTTCGGCACCAGGCAACGTTCAATGCGCGTCTGACTTCGACAGGTGGGCGTTATTTCACCAAGACCCATCATATCGAGATCAGCCCGCATCAGCTGGCGAACTACGGCGTGGAGGAAACGGAGAAGATCATCAAGCATGAGCTGTGCCACTATCATCTGCATCTGCTGGGGCGCGGTTACAAGCACCGTGACGCCGATTTCAAAAATCTGCTGGCGAAAGTGGGCGGCACCCGGTTCTGCAAATCGCTTCCGGATCGTGCAAGGAGGCGTGTGGAGCCTTACCGGTACAAGCTGATATGCCGAAGCTGCGGCATGGAATATTTACGGAAAAGAAAAGTTGACCCCCGAAAATATGCCTGTGGAAAATGCCGGGGCAATTTATTGCTATTTATGCTTGACTTAAAAATTGAATCATGATACATTATTTCTTGTCACCAAAAACACATTCCCTGATAGCTCAGTTGGTAGAGCACTCGACTGTTAATCGAGTTGTCACAGGTTCGAGTCCTGTTCGGGGAGCCATTTCTTTTCTGGAGAGATACCCAAGTGGCTCAAGGGGACCCTCTGCTAAGGGGTTAGACTGCGCAAGTGGTGCGAGGGTTCGAATCCCTCTCTCTCCGCCATACTTATGGATGACAGACATGGGCCGTAAGCCGGTCCTTTTTGTTTGCTCCGGGGCGAAAATTGCTGAAAGACAACGATGAAATTTATCAAAAAAAGTACTTGCCGTGAAGAATGAAATTGGTTATACTAGTTCTTGTCGCTTGAAAGCGGCACATCTGAGCATCACTATTGCGGCCCGTTGGTCAAGCGGTTAAGACACCTCCCTTTCACGGAGGTAACAGGGGTTCGATTCCCCTACGGGTCACCATTCGAGCCATTAGCTCAGTTGGTAGAGCACCTGACTTTTAATCAGGGTGTCGAAGGTTCGAGTCCTTCATGGCTCACCATTTTTATCCGATATGTTATTATCATAATTGCATATCACTCCGCGGTCGTGGTGGAACGGCAGACACACCATCTTGAGGGGGTGGCGCCCATTGGGTGTGCGGGTTCAAATCCCGCCGACCGCACCAAACCTTAATTATTCCAGGAAGCCTTGCTTAGCAAGGCTTCTTTTTGTATTATTTTTGGCTGTGTTAATGTAAGCTTGGAAAATAGACTGGCATGAGGAAATGTCGAAGTAACGTTCATCAATGGGGGGCTGCCGGAATTGGACAAGACCGGAATGGTTGGCGGAGCGGATAAACAGAAAAAATTCCATTATGATCATATCTATTTTAATGATCCCCAGGTCTTTGAATCGATTTTGCTGCTGCAAATTGGAGATTTATCCTGTGATGGGGGTTATGTCATCGGCGAGCATGTCCAATTCTGTTATGAAATCAGCTATATTGTATCCGGCAAGGGCGTCTTCTACCGCGATGGCATCGCTTTCCCCGTGAAGGCGGGGGATGTTATGATCAATCTTCCGGGTGAGCGGCATGACGGCAAAGCAGATCCCATTGAGCCCTTCCGTTATTTCTATGTTGGATTTAACTTTACCGAAAGTATGGATGGCCCGAAATCGCTTGTACATATCAAAAAAATGTTTGACCGCATTCAACACCCCGTGATGGAAGATGATTTCGGAATCCACGGGGCTTTTGTCAGTATATTCAACGAATTGATCAACCTGAACAGCTATTCGTCTTTAATGATCGAAACGAATCTTTACCAGATTGTTGTAATGGCCTACCGCAATTTTTTTGAAAGCCGGAAAACGGACTATTCTCCGCAAAACAAAACGGATGAAAGCAAAAAAATCGTCTATGAAGTCATCCATTTCATCGATTACAACCTGCATAAGATATCGGAGCTTACCCAAATTGCCGTTGAGCTCCATTATAGCTACTCCTACATCTCCCATCTCTTTTCCAAAGAAGTGGGACTGACAATCAAAGAGTATTACAACCGTAAACGGTTTGAAAAAGCGGTTGAATGGCTGAAAACTTCGGATATGAATATTACGCAAATCGCCGAAAAACTGCATTACCAATCCATTCATACATTCAGCAAAGCCTTTAGTAAAAATTTCGGCATTTCTCCGTCTGAATACCAAAGCCTATATGCAAACCGCAAATAATGAACAATACAATAACGAAAAAGGTTAAATAAAGCCTCTTTTCATTCTGCTATTATAGTCCCGGTAGACTAAAGGAGGGATTATGGATGCGGAAAATGAAAGTGGCGGTAATTGGCTGCGGCATGATTGCAAAATCGCAGCATATTAAAGCCTACGCTCAAAATGAGCATGCAGAAATCAAGTATCTGGTCGATATCAGACGGGAACGGGCGGTTGAACTGGCAGGCGAGTATAAGGTGCCCTTCACGGAAACGGACTACAAAGCGATTCTGGAAGATGAGGAAGTGGAAGCGGTCTCCATATGTACGCCGAACGACTCGCATGCCGAGATCGCGATTGCCTGTTTGAATGCGGGCAAGCATGTGTTGTGCGAGAAACCTGCGTCGGTCAATATGGATCTTGTCCGTGAAATGAAAGCGGCTGCGGACCGCAATGACAGAATACTCAGCATCGGGGTGGTCAATCGCTTTAATACGGCTGTCAACAAGATAAAAGACATGATTGAAGCGGGAGAACTGGGCAGCATCTATCATGTCTATTGTTCCTTCCGGTCTCACCGTTCCATACCCGGACTTGGTGGACCTTTCACGACGAAAGCGAAGGCTGGAGGAGGCGTGCTCATCGACTGGGGCGTTCATTTCCTGGATCTGATTCTGTACTGTCTGAACCAGCCCGATATTCTCACGGTATCCGGGACGGTTCACAGCGAGCTGGGGAAAGATATGAAGAATTACACCTACCTGGATATGTGGGCAGGTCCGCCTGATTACAGCGGCACGTATGATGTCGAAGATTTTGTGACGGGTCTGATCCGCACATCGGGACCGACCTTAAGCTTGAATGGAGCATGGGCTCAGAATATTAATGAATCTGCGATGTTTATTGAATTTCTCGGTGACAAGGCAGGCGTAAAGCTGCAGTACGGTGGAGATTTCAAAGTATATTCCGCGAAGAACGGGATGCTGAGTGAAACCAGCCATTCTTTTGCCAAAACCGATATGTTCCATGATGAGATCGATGATTTCCTGAAATCCGCGAGCGCCAATACGAAGAACCGGGCCAGTATCGACCATGTGATCCAGACTTCTCAAGTTATGGAAGCCCTTTATCAATCCTCCGAGCTGGGAAAAGAAGTGAGCCTATGAAAAAGATCGGTTTTATCGATTATTACCTTGATGAGTGGCATGCCAATCAATACCCGGGGTGGATCAAGGAGGAGGCCGCAAGGTCAGGCCGCGATTATACAGTTGCTTATGCCTGGGCGGAGAAGGATCTTGAAACCGGGCTGGACACGGAAAGCTGGTGTCATAAGCACCAGGTGGAAAGATCCGCTTCGATTGAGGAGCTCGTTGATAAATCCGATTGCATCATCGTTCTTTCCCCGGACCATCCGGAACATCATGAGCGATTATCGCGAATTGCGCTTGAATCCGGCAAACCGGTGTATATCGATAAAACGTTCTCTCCCGATCTGCAATCGGGAATCCGGATGTTTCATTTGGCTGAGGAGCATCACACCCCTCTATTTTCCAGCTCAGCCCTGCGTTTTTCGGAAGAGCTAACCCCTTATTCGGGCGGCAGAATGGAACGTTCCTTGGAGTATCTGGCCGTAACGGGGCCGGGGCACTATGAAAATTATGCGGTGCATCAATTTGAGATGATCGTTTCCCTCATGGGTATCGGAGCGAACAAAATCAAAAGCTTATCGACAAATAACGGACGGTTAATGGTGGTGGATTATGCGGATGGAAGACGCGCATCGATGCATCAGCTGCAGGATGCGCCCTTTCAAGCATCTATGCAATGGGCGAACGGCGATGGGATATTTATAAGCCCCTGCACGAATTTTTTTCCGGGATTCATTCATGCGCTGTTGGAATTTTTTGAAACAGGTATTCCTCCTGTTCCCAAGGAAGAGACGCTGGAGATCATGAGCATGATCGAAGCGGGGCATAGGGCAATGGCAAATGATGATATCTGGATAGCGATTTCGAGGAAATGAAGAGGGGCAGCGCGAAGAAAATGATTCTCCGGCCCGTTGTGAGGGAATGAAAGCACAACTAACCGGAGAATGGAATTAGAAGCTGCCGAATCGGTCTTTTCAGACCGCCCAGCGAACTGGGCGGTTATTTTTATTTTCATCCAAAGAGGCTTGTCTTCCCGGGTACAACTATTGTGGAGAGGAAAGAATTCTATAATTTTTAGACTATATTAGTGGAAGAGCGAGATTGAGTGAGCTGGAGAGAACTATCAGGAGAGAACACTGCTTGTAAGCGATTCAATTCACCCACAAGACAAATTTTCTCAATAGGGCCCTATTGGGGTTCCTTTACAAACATTCGGGGCAGGCGTAATATACGATTCATGAATTCAATAAGTGAAACAAGAAACGCTGAGTTTCCTTAAAGGGGAACGGGGGAACCACATGTATGGTTGGCTGCTGATGTGAGAGTCAGACGCCATCCGTCAGGGGTGAATCGCGAGGGGCCGGACGTCTGGTTTTCGTCCCGTTGCGTAGGGCGACTCTCACCGCCCGAATCCGACAGCTAACCTCGTAAGCGTACCGGAAGCTATCGCTCCTTTTATTTGGGAATGGGCTTCTATTGGAGAGAGAGGATGGTATAAACGTGTGAATATAATCCGCTTCATTGGTGATTGATCCTCTGAAGCCTTGCATTTTATCAACAATTAATAGTTATCGCTGAATTCCTTGAGCACCATAGGAAGCGGGGGAACCAACAGGATTTCGAATTGAAATCCATGGGGTGAATCCAAAGGTTTGCATTTCATTCTTGCATCTGCAGGAAATGCAGCCGGAGGTAGGGCGACTCTCACGCCCGAATCCGACAGCTAACCTCGTAAGCGTACAGAGAGAGGCAACGTAATCGTGCTAACGGACATGGAAGACAAATGCAGCGCCCCGCATAAAGGGCGTTACAGGTCGGCGGATATTAAGGTTTCTGCCTGACTGTATCCAAAGCTGCATCTGCTGTTCTTCTTGTTGTGCCTGGAAGCCGCGATGAAAGTTCCTCTTCAATGGAAGAGTACTTTTGCCGCGGCTTCTTTTTTGTTGCCCTCAAAAGGGTGCATCGGGGAGGAGAACATTTTAAAATGAAGCCAACAAAAGAAAAAGATCTGATCCTCATTTCCGCGCCCAATTCGGCCGGAGAGGTGTTTATCCGATATTTGCTGCAAAATAAGATTCCTGTCGCCGTAATGGTGAACAATAGCCTGGAAAGGGAGCGGATTTCCGCGCTCGGGGTACAGGACATTATTTGTATCAATACTAAAAAAGAAGAGACCTGGGTAGTACCTGACAAGCGGTTGGGAAAAGTATTTCTTTTTGAGAGCAGTCTTAATCTCTGCTGCCGCTACATCCAGATCTGCCGCAGCTGGACGTCCAAACCGATATATGTGGTGACGGGCTGCGGCAATCCCAGATCGATCTACCGGGGACTCGGCGCCGATTATATTATTTACACGGAAGGTCAGGACGTTTCATGTTTGATCTCCAATCATTTAGCGTCTGACGGCTAGGGACATGCTTGATGTAAAGATAATTGTAAGGGTTTAACAGTGCTTGCGAATATAAAAGAGGCGGGAACCCGAGGGATCCCGCCTTATTTAGCATGTGATCAGGATGACGCTGAGGTTTCAATAATCATCACGCCGCGTCCCGCGATAGGGGAGGGACCGGAGACTGGAAGACCTGTCAGCAGATCCAGGCCGTAATCGGGGGCGAATTCCACCACTACAATATGCGGATTATGGTTCATGACGAACAGATAAGAATGGCCGTCCTTATTGCGGCTGGCCACTTCCACGCCTGGCTGCTTGCCCGGGAGCGGCTTGATCCCCCGCTTGGCGCAGAGCGACCCGAGAAAGGCCTGCATGAAGCTGGCGTCGGGGCTGGTCGCGACATACCAGGCTTCTCCTGCGCCCAATGAATTCCGGGTGAGCGCCGGCATCCCTGCATAGAAATCGTCTCCATACTCCGCTATGACCTCCGCTCGTTCGGCGTGGATCAGATCGCACAGCAGGGAGCAGCTGTACTCCCCGGCGAGCGATCCATAAGAATCCTTCATGATGATCCGGTTGGTCTGATCCGGGAACAGGGCATCGATTTCTTCGGCCCAGATGCCAAGAAGCGATCTAAGCTCGCCCGGGTATCCGCCCAAAGTGACGATATCGTTCTCGCCCACAATACCGCTGAAGAAGGTGGTAACGAAGCAGCCGCCATTTTCGACATAGGCCTCAATCCGCTGCGTCATACCCGGCTTCACCATATACATAACCGGCCCCAGCACAATATCGTAGCCATTCAGCTCATCTTCAAAAGAAACGATATCCACTTGAATGCCGAGCTGATAGAACGCATCGTAATACTTGTGAATTTCATCCAGATACTGCAGCGCAATACTCGGACCACTGGAAAATTCAATGGCCCAGCGGTTCTCCCAATCGTACATGATCGCCACTTTGGCGGGCGTGCGCGACCCGAGCAGCTTATTGCCCAGTTGGCCCAATTCCTCGCCGAGCTGCGCGCATTCACGGAATACGCGGGTATGCTCATGGCCGACATGCTCGATAAGAGCGCCGTGATATTTCTCGCAGGCGCCCACCGAACGGCGCAGCTGGAAGAACATGATGCTGTCCGCGCCATGGGCAACTGCCTGGTAGCTCCATAGTCTCATGACCCCTGGACGCTTGAGGGAGTTATAGGCTTGCCAGTTCTGCTGGCTCGGTGTCTGCTCCATCAGCAGGAAAGGCGCGCCGCCCTTCAGGCCGCGCATCAAGTCATGGGTCATGGATGTGAAGCTGACAGGGGTATCCGCGGCAGGGTAATTATCCCAGGCGATAATATCCATATGTTTGGCCCATTTGAAATAATCAAGCTGCTTATAGGTGCCCATCAGGTTGGTCGTTACCGGAATGTCGGGCGTGAACGACTTGATTGCCTCATATTCGAGCTTATAGCAATCCAGCATGCCGTCAGAGTTGAAGCGAGCATAATCCAGCGAAATGCCCTGAAAATTGGTGCGGTTGGAAGCCCATTGCTCGGACAAGGCGTTCGGCGGGACGATTTCTTCCCAGTCGTAAAAGGTATGGCCCCAGAAAGAGGTATTCCACTGCTCATTTAGCTTGTCCAATGTCATGTATTTCTGTTTCAGCCAAACGCGGAAAGCGGCTGCGCAGTTGTCGCAATAGCATTCGCCTCCATATTCATTGGACACATGCCACAGCAGCAGTGCCGGGTGATCCTTATAGCGCTCGGCCAGCCTGGAAGCGATCCGCTCTGAGAATGTGCGGTAAGAGGGGCTGTTGGGACAGGAGTTGTGCCTGCCGCCGAATTTGCGCCGACGTCCGTCAAAGTCGGTCCGCAGCACATCCGAAAAATTGCGGGCCATCCAGGCGGGATGTGCGCCTGTCGATGTGGCCAGACAGGCAGAAATGCCGTTCTTATGCAGCATATCCATAATTTCGTCCAGTGTCTGGAAATTGTAAGTGTTTTCATCCGGTTGCAGCTTGGCCCAAGAAAATACATTTATCGTAGCGATGTCCATCCCCGCCAAACGGAGCATGCGCATATCCTCCGGCCAGACGCCGGGGTCCCATTGCTCGGGATTGTAGTCTCCGCCATATAACATTTTGGACAGCTTGGCTGTATTCAAGATATCAACCTCCTGTGATGTATGTAGGTTCATTTTATGATATGATTCTCGTTAACGATATATAATATTTCGATAGGCAGGATATGATAATATGGAACAAAACATCCGGCGCAAAGAATGGATCGTGGAAGATCAGCTTCGACGGTTTATGTTTGTGCTCGGCAAAAATGATTTGCCGCTGTATGTGGAAAGCATCGGCTATAATCCTGATCAGGAGCCGGTTCTCAGGCGCAAAGGATACCCGTACTTTCATTGGCTTCAGACGATAGATGGCGAAGGGGAATTCGAGCTGAGCGGCAGGCGGTTCTCGTTATCCCAAGGCAATGGCTCCCTTATTTTTCCGGGCGTTCCGCATTCCTATTCGGCTTCCAAAAACAAAAAATGGGCTACTTTATATGTTACCTTCGGCGGCTCGCTGGCCGATTCCATGCTGGCTCTGCTGGGTATCCGGCATACGGAGTGGCTGCACTGGAACGATGATGCCCCAATTACGGAGCAGCTGATGGATATGGTGGAGCAAACCCAATACGATGAAGACCGGACAGGTCTGAATGCTTCCGCGCAGCTGTACCGGTTTCTCACCATGGTCAAAATATACGGGCAGACCGGCGGCAGGTCCTCGCTGTTTCAGCATCTGGAGAAACTGGACCCTCTGCTGCACTGGCTGGACCAGAAATTCGGCGACCCAGAAATCGGACTGGTCGATATGGCAGACCGGCTGGACATCAGCCCCCGTTATTTGAACGCCTTGTTCCGGCAGGCTTTTGGCATCACAGCTTATGCCTATCTGATCCGGCTGCGGATCCGCAAAGCCAAAGAGCTGATGAGCCAAAGCGAACGCAAATCGATTAAAGAAATCGCCCATCTGGCGGGTTACCGCGACCCGAGCCATTTTATATCCGCTTTTGGCAAAACCGAAGGGATGACACCCGACCAGTTCCGCAAGCTGCAGGGACTGACTTATATGACATAAAGATCAGCAGCGGCTGGCTTTTTGTAAATATAAGAAAGGGAAGTTTTCACCAATACCCGGCTTATATTTCTAAGGGAAGAAACCTGGCTAAGCCGCAAAGGACGGCGTCAGCCGTTTCTTCTTGAAATGAACGGAGACGAACATTAACCATGGATGTAAAAATATGCGCGGCTTGCGGCTCAGAGAAACCGCTTACCGCATTTACCAAACGCGCCTCTGGCAGCAGCCGGCGCGGCACCTGCCGCTCCTGCACGCGAAAGAGGCAGCGGGAAATCATTCGCAGCCGCACAGGCGGCAGCGAACAGCAGTATGAATCCGTTATGACAGAGAGGGGAACAGGTGTAGCCGAACGCGATTCCGTAACGAAGGAGAGGGGAACAGGCGTAACTGAAGGCGATTCTGCAATAGAGGAACGGGCGCGGGGCCATCGCAAGCCAAATGCCATGCCTGTCTGGAATACCGTCATCTGGCCAGACCCGCCCGACAGGAAAAGACGCGGCCAGAACGTTTCACCGGCGCTGGCGATGGAGCCTGAGGAAAGCGCGGCAGCGAACACGGCAGCGGCCGAAAAGGAGGAGGCTCCGGCCAAGCGCAAACGCCGTAAGCGCGGCCGGAGCAGGAAAACAGGCAAACGCACCGATGCATGGACAGATGAAGGTTCGGTTCAGCCTATTACCACGGGTCTTCTCGTTCCCGTACCGGCTGCCGTGTCAAGCGTGGATCATTCCGCCGCTCATGCGGAGATATCCGCAGCGCGTCCTGCTGGAAGAACGTCTGATCCGGACCTGGAAGCTGCAGAAGAAACGGCTCCCAGGCGCAAACGCAGACAACGCGGGCGCAAGAGGCGCAAACGCGCTGACAAAACTGTCGTAGTTCTCGCGGAACCGCAGGTTAACAAGCGCCCTCCAGACAAACGGATTGTCCCTTTCAAGGGGCCTTTCAAATATGATCCCTCCCTGCTTAATGATCGGGGAACCGGGATGATCCGCCTGCGTGGCCGCCGCGAAACCGGCAAGCGCTGGTCGACGGATATTCCGCTTGAGATGGCGGCAACCATGGTAAGGGAAGGTGCGGCGGGGATTTTGAGCCCGGGCCTGATCCATAAATTATATTCGAAAACGGATTTTCGTCTGCTTGTGCTGCAGCGTGACAATTATGTCTGCCGGTATTGCGGCCGTTTCGGCGATACGATTGATCATGTCATGCCCAAATCCAAAGGCGGTCTGTCTTCGCCGGCTAATTGTGTATGTGCCTGTGCGGATTGCAACCTGAAAAAAGCAGACAGTCTCGATTTTGTGTACGATGATTTTTAATTTTCGCCAAATTGAATGCTGTATGAATGCCAGTCCTTTGCTTCCTTGAAAAGGATGGCATTTTTCATATTGGAACGTGTCTGAAAGTGGGGATGACCGGATGAAGCGCGACTCAAGCGGAGCGGTCTCTTTACGAGTTTGAAACATTTCAGAGATGTCAAAGAAATAAGCCTCCTTTAGATTAATGATAGGGTGATGCGGAAAATGGAGAAGAAAATTCTCGTTGTGGACGACGAAATGAGTATCGCTGGAGCAATCGCCTATGCTTTCCGGCGCGAGGGCTACAAGGTTGATATCGCCTATGATGGGGAAGAGGCGCTCAGGAAAGCCGCATCCTTCAAGCCAGATGTGATGGTTCTGGATGTCATGATGCCCAAGCTTAGCGGCTTCGACGTCTGCCGCAAGCTGGAGAATCGCAGCAGTTTGGGGATTGTGATGCTGACGGTGAAGAATGATATCGTCGATAAGGTAATCGGCCTCGAGCTGGGTGCGGATGATTATATGACCAAGCCTTTCGATCTGCGCGAGCTGGTGGCCCGCGTCAAAGCGCTTCTGCGGCGGATGGAGAATCGCGGCGAGGATGAACCGCAGCTTGCGGAAATCGGGGAGCTGCGGCTGAATAGTCTGAACCGCACGGTTCAATTGGGCGGAAGGGGAATTGACTTAACTCCCAAGGAGTTTGATTTAATGGCCCTTTTGCTTACGCATCCTGAACGGGTATATACGCGCGACGAGCTGCTTGATCTCGTCTGGAGCATGGATTATGCCGGAGGCACCCGGACGGTGGATATTCATATGCAGCGCCTGCGCAAGAAGCTGGGCGAGCCCTACCACAATCTGCTGCAGACTGTCTACGGCATCGGTTATAAAGCTCTTCGGGAGCTGCCTTAGATGAAGCGCAAGAAAGGTCCAGGCAGCCAGGAGGATCTGGTGCGGCATAAGAGCCCGCATTTCAGCTTGAAATGGCGCTTTACCATCGGTCTAGGCATCTTGCTGACCACCACGATATTGACACTGGGTTGGCTGGTGCTCAGCGGGATCGAGCAGGAGCAGATGAACAAGGTAGAGGCAAATCTGAAGCAGCGCAGCGAACTGGCCAATTTACGTCTCAGGCAAACCTATCTGAGCGCGGATGCCCGGGATGATGTGGATACCTTTTTCCGTCGGAGGGGACCTGAGCTTGCCTCGGACTTAAGCAGCCTGCTGGGTAACGCCCGGATTGTGCTGTATGATGCCAACGGCAAGGAAATCGGCAATTCCCAGCCGCTTTCGACGACACCTGCGGTCGAGGATATCCTCGGCTATGCGATGAAGGGCAGAACGGTCTATCAGGTATCCGGCAATTCGCTCATTTATTTGTCCCCGCTTGTGTGGTCGGTCGGGCAGGTGGGTATCGTTCAGCTTGAGGCCTCCCTGCAGGCCGATCAGGATTATTATGCCAGTTTGCAGCGTTCTTTGCGCAATATTGGACTGACCGCGCTTGGCGTGAGCTTTCTGATCGGATTTCTATATGTGTCAAGGGTCACTGGCTCGCTGCGCAGGCTAAGATCCGCCGCCGATCAGATCAGAGACGGCCATTTTATTAAGGAATCGCCAATTCGGCGCAGGGACGAGCTTGGCGAGCTCAGCGAGGGGATCACCTATATGAGCCGCGAAATCGAGCAAAGCTTCGCCCGCCAGAAGCAGTTTATCGGGAATATCAGCCACGAATTCAAAACGCCGCTGACCTCCATTATTGCGTATTCCGATCTGCTGGATATGTACCGGGATGACCCGGATTTGCTGGACGAAGCGAGGGGGAATATCCGCAAGGAAGCGGACCGTCTGTTGGAGATGGTGGAGAAGGTGCTGCATCTGTCGGCACTGGAGCAGTATGAATTCGGTCTGCATGCAGAGCGCCTCGATGTCCGCGAATCGCTGGAAGAGGTTTGCAGCCGCATGAGGGGGAAGGCGGTGCAGTTTGGCATTGCCGTAGAGACGGATTTGCAGCCGGCTCCCATCCGGATTGACCGCGAGAGCCTGATGCATATATTTCTGAATCTGCTGGATAATGCGATCAAATATAATATTAAGGGCGGCAGGGTCCAGGTCTCCTGTTATCCGGAAGGAGGCAAAGCCGTCATTATCTTCCGGGATACGGGGATTGGTATTCCGCGGGAGGCAGTGGTCAAGCTGTTTGAACCTTTTTATACCGTTAGCAAGGACCGGGCGCGCCTCACGGGAGGGACCGGTCTGGGGCTGTCGCTTGTGAAGAGGCTGGTAGAGGTGCAAAAAGGGAGCATCACGGTTGTTCCGCTTCCTCTTGGAGAGAAAGGCTCGTTATTCAGAGTGGAATTTCCGCTTGCCCTCCCGGCCCCGGACTAGGAGCCTCGGGAACAAGAGCGGGCAAGCCCGGGAGAAAGGGTCCGTGATGTCTATGGGGTTTAAGCTGCGGCTTAAAGCAAAGGTCCGATCCGCTTACGAGATGGAGGTAAATGTGATGAGGGATGCCAATAAAGGAAAACGAAAGCGTGGCGCGGCCTTCTTGCTGCTTAATGCCTGTATGCTGGTTCTGACTGCCTGCGGCGGCCAGGGGACAATGAACGGTGACGGAACTGAGCGGGAGGTCATCAAGAAGCCGGATAAAACCATTACAGTAATCGATAACCCGCCTGTGGAGACGGATCATCAGATGGAGGTCGCCCATATCGACGAGCTGAAAGGCATTCAAGGGCTGGATTGGCTGAGCGAGAACAAGATCATCGTAAATAAAGACAATATCAAGATGAAGCCGGCGACAATCGAAGGCGAGCAGCGGTACCCCCGCAATCTGTATATACGTGATTTGGCTGCGCCTGATCAAGAGGATAAGGTGCTGGTTGAGGCGCCTGATAATCAAAGTTTCGCGCTTTTGTCCGCTGACAAAAAATATTTGTTCTACAAGAAAAACATCGAGGATACGGCGACCGGTTATATTATGAATATGGCAACACGTGAGTCTGTCCGGACAGGCAAAGGAGAGCTTCATGCCAATGAAGGGGAATGGATTGACAATGAACGGGTGATTTTCTCGCTGATTACGGGAAGCATCGTAACATCGGACGTTACCGGGCATACAGAAGTTGTTCTCCCCGTGGAGGAGATCGTCCAGAATGCAACCAAGGCGTCGGAACGTAATGCGACTATAGTGCCCAAAGCGGATTATTCCATTCTCAACGCCACACAGCGCGGATCAACGGTCTATTATACCTCCGGACAGGATAAGCTTTATGCCTATAACCTGGAGACCAAGGAAAAAAAGATTCTTGAAAGAAAGGTTATCTGGTTTGTGCCTACCCATGATAATACACAAACGGCTTTGGTTAAACGCACATCCGAAACGGAGATGGAGCTGACGGTGACGGACTCCGGGCTCCAGAAGAAGCTGACGCTGGCCAAAGGAACGCAGATCTACGGCATGAGCTGGTCACCGGATGGCACGAAGCTTGTTTATATGGTCATCTCCCAAGGGGATGGAGTAAACGGCATTTTCGTAGCGGATACCGTATCCGGCAAGACGACTCCCATTGCCGTTGATGCCAAAAACGGAAGCGGACTCTTGCGCTGGAGTCCCTCCGGCAGCAAGCTTCTCACATCTTCGGCGGTTCTGGAAGATAATAAATATATCTTCTATACGTATGTCATTTCCTTTCAATAATAAGCAGCAGCCCAATCTTATCGCGATTGGGCTGCTTGATCGTTGCCAGGGATTCTCCGCGGGAAGAATCACCCGGACGTCCTCGGTAGTAGCATCAAAACTGCTCCGAATAACCAATAAAGGCGCATTAGAATATTTTAAGATTCTTTTCATAAAGTCCCGATTTTCGTGAAAAACAAAGGGAAGGAGCTTCTGCGGTAGTGGTGAATCCCAAATTTTGAGGCATGAATAACGATTTCTCCTATGCTAACATGAGTGGCGTCGGATTAAACCGCCATCATCATAAACGAACGAGGAGGAAATAGAACATGAAGTCAAGATCAATTCGAATGGGTGTAGCCAGTGTGCTCGCAGCAAGTGTGATTGTACTTGGAGGAGGAGCAGGCTTGCAGAAGGTTGATGCAGCGTCTGAAACCACAAATCCAAAGACGTATAATATAAATATCAATGATACCATTGGGAAAATCGCCCAGCAGTACGGCATCGATTTGAACGAGCTGCTTAAATCCAACCCATCATTGGGCAACGGCAATTTCGTATGGCCCGGCTTTACGGTTACCATTCCGGTTCAAGGCGGTAACGGTTCAGGCACAGGCAACGGAACAACCGATAATGGCAGCGGTACGGGAAGCGGCACACCGTCGACAGGCAAGCCGTCAACAGGTACACCATCGACCGGCACGCCGTCGACAGAGAAGCCGTCAGCCGGCGGTTCCACGGGTACCGATTCCGGCGACGTTGCGCAAAGCAGCTATGCTGCTGAAGTGGTGAAGCTTGTTAATCAGGAGCGCGCCAAAGCAGGCTTGTCCTCGCTGCAATCGGATGCCCTTCTGACTAAAGTAGCGGCAGCCAAAGCAAAAGATATGTACGACAACAATTATTTTGACCACAATTCGCCGACCTATGGTTCTCCGTTTGATATGATGCGTTCATTCGGCGTATCCTATTCCTATGCGGGTGAGAATATTGCCAAAGGCCAACGCAATCCGCAGGAAGTTATGACGGCCTGGATGAACAGCGCGGGCCACAAGGCCAATATCCTCGGTGCAAACTTCAAAAAAATCGGCGTTGCGTATTACAATGGTGAGTGGGTACAGGAATTTACTTCTTAATTAAATGCTAAAGCGGCCATTATCGGCCGCTTTTTTTTTGCGCCTGCGAGCCTTCAAGGGTGGAGCAAGCTCAGTCTGGATAAAGGCGGCTAACGCGGTTGGTTCTTTCGGTTGCCTCTGATTGGCCGCTTGACTCTTAAATAATCCACCATTAAAATGTAACCAATGGTTATTAAAGCGTCGGTGAGAAGGGGCCTTGTTATGACTTCAAGACGAAAAAAACTGACAGAGGAAATGAAATCGGCCATCCGGAATTCTGCAGCCCGTTTATTTGCTGAGAAAGGGTATCAGGCTGTTACCATGCGCGAGATTGCCAAGGAGGCGGGCTGCTCTCATACGGCAATCTACTTGTATTTTAAGAACAAGGAGGACCTGCTGCAGCAAATCGCTATCCCCCCGCTGTTGGAGATGGAGGATCGGATGCTGTTCCATATGAGCGATACCTCCCTGCGGCCGTTGGATAAATTACTGGGCATATGCCGGGAATATGCCATTTTCTGCCTGAGCAGCGGCAGTTTCTTTAATGTCATGATTACTTCGGCCAGCGGCCGTGTCGATAAGGAAGAGCCTGAGCTGGAAATCAATGTGATCCGCAACCGGATATTCGGCCATCTGATTCAAATGCTGGAATCAACGATTCATTCGCAGGAGCACGAGGCCGATCCGGATCTCCGGCTTAATCGTGCGCGCATTTTGTTTTATTACATGCAGGGGTTTGTTCAGACCTACACAGGAAGCCTGGAAGCTGTAGAACCGCTCCTGGAGCGGACCGTTCCCATCTATCATGACGGGATCAAGACTATCGTTGCAGGCATGAAGGCCCGGTAACTAAAATAAGCGGAAATTATCCCTCCGGAGAAGGGGCTTTTTAAATGAGTCGTATGGCATGGAGGGAAATGATGAATTGGTAGCGAATTGATTACAATACTTCTTTTGTAATTGTCGGGGGATGAAGCTTTATGAAAGAGAATCAATTTCTTCATCAGTCATTTATTTCCGCTCATTTGCATGAGTTGGTTGACCAAACGAATATTGGCGTTTTCCTGATTAAGGAAGACCGTATTTATTATGTGAATCCATGTCTGGCGGAGATGTTCGGCTATACGCAGGAGGAGTTCACCCAAATGCTGCCCAAGGATATGGTCTGTGAAGAGGACTGGTATTCCTTTACGGACAATTTCAAGCGCAAATTGAAGGGTGAACATGTAGCCGACTCGAGCTCTTTCAGGGGACTTCGTAAAGACAACAGTATTTTTTATTATGAAGCCCAGGTCACTGTGACAAAATATGAAGGCGGGCCAGCGCTGTTGGGTACGCTACTAGATGTTACGAGCTCTATTAAAGCCGATAAAATGCTGCGGGAGAATGATCTGAGGTATCAGCGGCTGATCAAATATTTGCCGGAGCCTATTGTGGTACACGACGGAGAACGGATTTTTTATACGAATAATGAAGGTCTGAAGTTCTTCGGGTTCAACCGGCTGGAGGATTTGTTTGAACGACCTTATCTGAGCCTGATTCATTCTGATTACCAGGAAATGACGATGGGGAGCTTGAATATGCTGCTTACCTCGGACGAACCGCTTGGTTTTATGAAATCCAAAATCATCCGACTGGATGGGCAAGCTGTCGATGTGGAGGTCTCCGGAATCCGGATTCATGACTTTCAGGGGCATGCCTATGTCGTTCAAAGCGTCTACCGCGATTTGACGGAACGTAAAAGAGAAGAAGAAGCGATAATCCGCTCGGAAAAGCTGTCAGTTGCCGGCCAGATGGCTGCAGGGATTGCACATGAGATTCGAAACCCTTTAACGTCCTTAAAGGGTTTTACGCAGTTCCTTAAAACTAAAGTAAGCGATCATCATGATTATCTGGACATTATGCTGACAGAGCTGGACCGGATCAACACGATCGTTCAGGAGTTTATGGCATTGGCCAAGCCCCAGATCAAACAATTTAGCCACTATAACCTCATCCCGATTATGGAGAATGTAATCACGCTGCTTGAAACGCAGGCGATTATGAATGATGTGGAGATGAAAAAGGACTTTGTTTGTGAGGATCCCATGGTCTATTGCGATGAAAACCAGTTGAAACAGGTCTTTATCAACTTGATGAAAAATGCCATCGAAGCTATGCCGGGGGGAGGAGACCTGTCCATCGTTCTTTCCACTGACCAATCTGGAATGCTAAGCATCCGGATTAAGGATCAGGGTATGGGAATTCCGAAGGAGCAGCTGGAACAGCTCGGCAGTCCATTCTATTCGACGAAAAGCTCCGGTACGGGTCTGGGACTGATGATCTGCCAGCGCATTATCGAGGCACATCATGGCACGATTCGCTTCGAAAGCACCAAGGGCAGCGGGACAACCGTTACTGTGGAGCTGCCCAGGGCCGGTTACGGAACGGGCAGCAGCCCCACGGCATAACGATTGTAACCTCCTCTTGCTGAACGCAACTTAATCATCGTATTGAGCTATTCGTCCTTTAAGAAATGACACCATCGAATCATTGCCTAATAGAACACGGGAAGATCTTGTGGCAGCAGGTTCAAACCTGCTGTTTTTTCCAAAAATGCTTCTGGAAACAGTTAACCCGGATAGGTCGAGATAAGCATTGTTGAGGCAAATGCTATGGGTTAAGATACCGTTCATCACTATACACCCATCACCTATCGAAACATTAGGCCCGATGGTCGCATTTTTTATCAGACATCCATTTCCGATAAGAACATGCCCATTCAACGTACAGTTCTCCAGTACAGTCCCGGTGCCGATCTCCTCTGTTCTTTCGGACAGCAACGACTCATTGGCATCCAACCATCGTTCCGGCGTACCGATGTCAAAAAAGGCGTGGCTGGTCACACTGTACGAAATGTTGAGCCCGCTTGAGATCATTTGCTGAATAGCGTCTGTGATCTCATATTCGCCTCTGGGTGAAGGAGAAATACACCGTATTGCATCAAATACTTTGCTGCTGAAGGCATACATTCCGATAACTGCCAAATTACTTTTCGGGTTCTCCGGCTTTTCCTCCAACTGGACTATACGGTTTTCTGAGATTATTGCGACGCCAAACTCTTGCGGATTATCAACAGGAGAAAGCATCAGCGCGCCGTCATTTCCGGCGAAAGCATCCTGCAGCTCCTGGAGAGGTACCGTAATGAGGTTATCTCCAAGTATCAGGATAAAAGAATCTCCCCCCAGGAACTCCTCAGCAGAAAGCAAGGCGTTGGCGATGCCTAACGGTTCGGTCTGGAATAAAAACGTCACCTGTACGGATAAGTGGACTTCAGATAAATAATCCATTATAGATTTTTGATCATGCCTGATAACGACACCAATATCCGTAATGCCACTTTCCTCCAATGATTGAATGCATTTGAGCAAAATAGGCTGGTTGAGAACAGGCAGCAGCGTTTTCGGAAGGGAATGGGTAAAAGGCCGAAGCCGCTTACCATTACCAGCACAGAGAATGAGCCCCTTCATTATTCTTATTCATCCTTTCCTTGGCGGAGTAAAGACATTCGAATTCCACAATCCCCTGTAACCCCTCTGGTCTTATTTATATATAGGGTCCGAGCCAATCCCAGCTGTGCCCGTCATCCCTGACAAAATAACGGTACCCATCATCCGTTTTGACAATGGCTGTCAACTGGTTCGAGTTATTTTCAACGAGAATGACTTCGTTATAACTGCCACTACCGAATGCTACTGGCCCGGTCCAGCGTAAATCAGAATGGTGGTTGTTTCTCCACCAATGGCCTAACCCCCCTTTCTTCAAGGGCGCTAACACCTCGAAATTACCATGCGAACTCTCGATCATAACGGGTGTTCCTATTACCCCATCTGCAAAGGCTGGTGAATTGAACCATTCGCCGCTTTCATTATCCCTCCAATAATGGATAAGTTTGTTTTTTGTTCGATATATTAATTCAATATTGCCATAATGGGTTTCAATGGCGGTGAACGCCTCTACTTTGTCGCTGCCGAACGTATACGGGCCGTATAAATGCTTTTTGTCGCTGCTTTGTATGGATCTCCAGTACGACATTCCTTTGTCCAATGAAGCGCTCAGCCATTCGACTGTTTTTCCGGTACTCTTCTTCCTGCGGATAAAGAACGGTACATCCCCGATAAAATTATCGAGAAAGCTCTGTTGTGCGTCTGCATTATACTGTATTTGCTGTTTGATTGCGCTTCGAACAAAAGCGCGCGTTTCGTCCCCCATGTCTCGCGGTACAGGGTGAAGAAGATAACACGCTTTGTTTCTGTGCAGCTGACCTAAGGTTTCGTCCAGTGGGAAATACGGTCGGTACCGTATAGAATTTCCGACTGATTTGGGATAAGCATTGAGCTTGTAGCCAAAGCGCTCCGTCATGGTGACATAAGCGACTTCATCTATTCCGAAGGCACGTGTCTTTTTTAGCTTAGATTTGAGATCATCGTAGCGTGAGCTTTTCAAGAAGCGCCGGACCAGACGTCTACTAAACACCTGACCCACATTGAAGGATTCGTACAGTGAATATTTTCCAAAAATCGACTTCCACAGCTCATATTCTTCACGTACCTGATTAGCTATGAAAGAATCCTTCTGAGCACTCTTCGTGTTAACCCCCATGTACTCTTTATTTTTCATTTGCTCCATAATAAAATTCTCGTAGCCTTCCCTGACAAATAGGGCATCCGAATCGAGATTAATTAAATAGTCGTAATCGTATTCTATTTTCTCCAGCCATCTCATCGTTTCGAGCATATAGATGGCCGTTACGCCGTAGTTTAACTTTCGGCTGCTGGGACAGACGGGATATCCCAAATTGTTGCACAGTTTTGAGTCATCGCCTCCGTTATACAAAACGACAGAACTATTAGGGCAATAGCATCTAATGTTATCCAGAAGATCCAAAACAACACTTAACTTGTTATGAACCAGCAAAGCGAAACATATTTTGGCTGGACGATTAGTTGCTTGTTCCACAGCAGATCACCTCTAATATCAATTTATATGCTAGTTATCATATGCGAGGTCTATTGAGAGGATTGGACTAATCATAGTGATGATTGAAAAAATTAGAACAATATGTTCCTGTACCTGTCATCATCCGGATTTCAAACATAGTTTGAAGAAGCACAAAAACGGGGGTATTAAAAAGAAAAGGTGGTACATCGATGATTGATAAATTGATGGTTGTCGCCCATCCTGACGATGAATCTATTTTTGGGGGGGCTGCTTTGATAAGAGAAAAAGGATGGAAGGTCATATGTTTGACAAACGGTGATGATCAAACCCGATCGTACGAATTCCACAGAGCAATGAGAAGGGTAGGGGCCTCTTGTGAGATATGGAACTACCCGGATAAATATGAAGGGAGCTTTAATGCAGAAGTAGTCGGGAGGGATTTGGAGAAGGTTATAAATAAACACCGGTTTCATCGTATTGTCACCCATAATCTTCAAGGAGAGTATGGGCACAGCCAGCACAAATCACTCTCGAAGATATTGCATGATCGGGGAGTTGATCATTTATATGTGTTTGGAAAATCAAACGACATACTGCCGTTCCATCTGCTGCGGGATAAATTAATTCTATTGTCGGTTTATCAAAGTCAGATGTACGTCATTGAGCAATTGATGCCGTATATTCTATATGAATGTATTGTACCGTTCGACGCCTCCAAGTAACTATCATCAGAATAAGAAGGTGATGATTCATGAAAATCGTTCAGGTTGTCCCGAATATTATTCCGATTCCTGGAAGCGGCGGAATTGAAAGAGTTGCTTATAACTTATCAG
This sequence comes from Paenibacillus nasutitermitis, assembly GCF_014641075.1. Taxonomy (GTDB): domain Bacteria; phylum Bacillota; class Bacilli; order Paenibacillales; family Paenibacillaceae; genus Paenibacillus_Z; species Paenibacillus_Z nasutitermitis. Next base: position 1,745,846 of record NZ_BMHP01000002.1, on the reverse strand, counting down.
ATGAACTTGTAAGGAGAGGCCATGAGGTTTATGTTTATGCCTTGGCGGGAAGCGAAAGCAAAGCGATTATTATTCCATATGGACACCGAGGGTTTTCCAAAAATAATATAAAGGATTTTGTCATTCAAACGCTTCCCGATGATATTGATGTCATTCATGATCATACCCATGATCTGGTCATCGGACGCGAATATTTGGATGTGCCCACCGTCTCCACGATTCACACGGAATGGGGATTGAAAATCTCTGTCAAATGCCCGGTGTATGTAAGCAAAACGAAATTGCTGCAGTCACCAAATAAAAAACGAGGCGCATACGTACACAACGGAATCGATTTGGACGCCTATGCTTTTGAAAAGAAGAAAGGCGATTATTTATTGTTTTTGGGAAGGATTGATAGAGAGAAAGGAGTGGAGGATGCGATAAAATTGGCGGAACGGACCGGGATGAGAACGATCATTGCCGGACCGATTTGGGACCGCAAATTATTCAGCGAACTCCATCCGCGGATTGAGAAGGCATCAAATATATCCTATGTAGGTGAAGTACATGGCGTGGAAAAGCAAAACCTGCTGATGCATGCAAAATGGCTCTTGTTTCCTACAGCATGCGAGGAACAGTTCGGGTTGGTGCTGATAGAAGCCATGGCTTGCGGGACACCGGTTGCCGCATACGGGAGAGGGGCAGTTCCAGAAGTGCTGCAGGGGCTTCCCCAGTTTATTTGTGCGAATTGGGATGAAATGAAACGTCTGATCAAAGGAAAGTCACTCGTCTCTCCAGAAGAGCTTCGCGAGTATGTTGCCATGCGGTATACAAAAGGAAAAATGACCGATAAATATTTGGAACTGTATGCAAGAGCCATTAAGGGCTGGAAATAAGCGGATTCGATCATGGATGACCAAAAGCCCCGTACACTTTTTTACGTGTGCGGGGCTTTTGGTCATGTGATAGGGAAAAAGGAAAATGTATAGAGGAATCCCAGTCGCTACCTGAAATTATTTTCCGATCTGGTAAAGCATAACGACAATAAAGAATTGAGCGTAGCTTGATGATAAATGCCTTTCCGCAGGTTATGCTCCAACAGTTTCTCCGCCCAGGCAAGGGCTTTTGAATAAAGGTTAAAGTCATAAACAGGAATGCCGTACTGCAAAAATTGCTTATGAATCGTAAACTCCTCTTCAGTCGGAACTATTCCGAGTTTGTTCAACTGTTTGATGCGTACCCGATCTGCCGTTTCATTCTGAATTTGCAGATAACTCGTGGATACTTGGTTTGGATGAATTCTATAGGATAAAAGATATTCTGGCAAATTGGCCAGTCTGGTTACCGCAGCCAGCTGGTTCCATATCTCATAATCCTCCGCATGCAGAAAATCAGGATCATAACGGATGTCATTTTGCTTAAGAACACTACTGCGCATAAAGACGGTCGGATGAACAAAGCAGCAGTAGAAAAGCTGCCAGCAACAGATTTCTTCATGACTTTCTGGCTTAGGGTGGTGTAGACCATTATGAAGAAAGGTCATAAATGTACCGAGAACGCCGACTTCCGGATTCTGCTTCATATAAAGAAGTTGTCGTTCAAACCGAAGAGGGGCGCTAATGTCGTCGCCGTCCATTCTGGCGATATATTCACCCTTTGCCAGATCCAGCCCTTCGTTAAGGGAATAAACAAGGCCCTTGTTTTGGGCATGAGTGATCAGCCGAATTCTCCGATCCTTCAGATTCTGTAGATACTCTAATGTGCCATCCGAAGAACAGTCGTCAATAATCAAAAACTCAAAATCCTTATACGTTTGCCTCAGTATGCTGTTTACGGCCTCGTCAATATACCTGATTGAGTTATAAACAGGCATCAATACCGAAATTTTAGTCATGTTTCACTCTCCAATGAACCGTTTTTTAATGCTTGCTCCAGATTGGAAATTTATCCTGCAGCTGCATTAGAGCGCCGCGAACCAGATCTTTTCTGCCATACAAGAAATCAATAAGATAGTCCAGCTTCTTAGTGGAGATCTTCCATTGTCCGGGAACCCCGCTGACCGCTTGTTCCAATTTCCGACGGTCAAGCGCTTCTAATACACTCAGGTAAGGCTCAAATGGATCGGGACCGTCGATATAGGGGGCAAATATTTCATAGTAGTGTCCCCAATAGACTTCCATGGTATCTGTACTCTTAATGATATCTTTGGTATCCCATTCCGGCCCGCAAAAGGCATTGGAATGATCAATCAAAAGCAGTTGTTTCGTATCCTGTAATAATAAAAGATTTGCTCCTGTAACATATCGGTCCCAGTTTTTGATCCAATGGTCAAAAACGATCATTCCCGCCATTGTCCTGATATTTTTGCAAACTGACAAATCGACTTTTTTCTTTAACGTGATTGCCTGTTCAGCGAAAAGGCAACCGATATGAGGGCCTGCCGGAACGCGGAGTTTCTTGAGAGCGGGAAATATCTCGACCAGGTCATATGAAATATTAACGACTTTGTATTCGGCTGCAGGTAAATCCAATAATTTAGCCAGTCTGAAAGCAATATACTCGTTTGCAAGCACTCCCGGCCCCTGATGATTATTCATTAGCTTAACCACATATTCGTGGCCATCATCGCAATAGAACAGATGGGGCAGCGTCCAGCCCTCGCCAATGGATTTGATATGAGATAATGCATGAACACTCATTTTATATCCCGCCTTTTAAATATAAGATCCAAGCCACTCTAAGCTATTCGCGTCATCTCTGACAAAATATCGGTATCCACCATTCGTTTTGACGATTGTCGTTAATTGGTTTGCATTATTTTCCACTAGAATGACACGGTTATAACTATCATGACCGAATACGGCTGGACCGGTCCAGGTCAAATCCGAATGATGGTTGTTTCTCCACCAATGACCCAAACCCCCTTTCTTCAAGGGCGCTACCACCTCGAAATTTCCGTGGGAGCTCTCAATCATTACAGGCGTTCCTTTCACACCATCCGCAATTACGGGTGACTTGAACCATTCTTCACTTTCCTCATCCCGCCAATAATGGACAAGGCTGTCTCCAACTCTGCCTATCAGTTCAATATTGCCGTAATGGGTCTCAATGGCGGTGAACGCCTCTATGTTGTCGCTGCCGAATGTAAACGGGCCGTATATATGTTTATTGTCATGGGTTTCTACGGATTTCCAGTATGATAACCCTTTCTCCCGGGAAGCGCTCAGCCATTCGATGGTATTCCCGGCGCTTTTCTTCCTGCGGATAAAGAAGGGCATTTTCCCGATATACGTATCAAGAAAGCATGTTTGTGCTTTTGCATTATATTGAATATGTTGTTTGAGAGCGCTTCGTACAAAGGCACGCGTTTCGTCCCCCATGTCTCTCGGTACCGGGTGAATAAGATAACAGGATGTGTTTCGGTATAGCTGACCTAAGGTTTCATCCAGCGGGAAATGAGGCCGGTAACGAATAAAGTCCCCTGTTGTTTTGGGGTAAGCATGAAGCTTGACGCCAAAACGCTCCGTCATGGTCACATAAGCGATTTCATCTATTCCGAAGGATGATGTCTTGTTTAAGTTATCCAGGAGATCGCCATATTGCTCGTTATTCAAAAAGAGCTGGACAAGATGTCTGCTAAACACCTGGCCGACATTAAAAGATTTATAGAAAGGTTCAGTTCCGAATAACGGCTTCCATAAATCATATTCTTTACGCACCTGGATCAGGCAGTAAAAGTCATCTTCCGGAATTCTGGTGTCAACCCCCATATAGTCCTTGTTTTCCATCTGACTTACAATAAATTGCTCGTAGCCTTCCCTGGCAAAAAGGGCATCCGAATCGAGGTTAATCAAATAATCATAATCGTATTCTATGTCCTCCAGCCATCTCATCGTTTCTAACAAATAGATAGCCGTGACACCGTATTCCAATTTTCTGCTGGTAGGACAGACGGGGAATCCCAGCTCATGGCACAACTGGGGATCATCGCCTCCATTGTATAGAACGACAGCGCTGTTCGGGCAATAACATCTGATGTTATCAAGGAGGTCCAAAACCACTTCTCTATTGTTATGAACCAGCAGGGCAAAACATATTTTTTTCGAATAAGCTCTCAGCTCTTCCATAAGAGTCCACCCCATAGTACAGCATTTGTTTGCATTTAAGTCAGTATCACCCTGGAGTTTGATTTAACCACGATTTCAACCTCGGTTCTTCGGACCGCGGACAGACCAGCAGCCCGGTCCCGGTAGATACAATAATCAGGTCATGGACCCCAATGATCAAGGCCTGCTGATCACCGACATATACGGTATTGCCTCTTGCGTCCACTAGAGTCGCTGCGCCATTTATAAGATTGTCGTTCGCATCAAGAGGAAGATGCCTGCGCAGAGCTGCCCATGAGCCGATATCATCCCATCCGCAATGAATGGGGATGCAATAAAGTGATTCAATATGCTCCATAACCGCATAATCAATGGATAATTGAGGCATTCGGGCATAAGCGGCAGCTGCGTCTGAAGGATACTGTACGAGGCTGTTCCACAGCTGGGGCTGGAACCGTTCCATAGCGCGTTGGATGGTGGAGGGGCGGCAGATAAAAACACCGCTGTTCCAAAACACGTCCGGTTCTTCAATAAGCTGTTCCGCCTGCCGGGTGTCCGGTTTCTCCAGAAACCGGATTACCCGAAGTATGTTTTCGGAAGGTTGAGCCTCATCCGAAGCCGTGGTTCGCAAATAACCAAAACCAGTTTCCGGCCGGCTTGGCTGTACGCCGAGCGTGACAATAGCATCCTTGATTTGGGCAGTCCGGGCGGCAACCCTGATGGCGCTGAGGAAAGGCTCTTCATCGGCTACGTATTGATCAGACGGGGCAAATACAACGGGTCGGTCATCCCCTGCCTGAAGAAAACGGAATGCGGCAAGCGCGATGCAGGCGGCTGTATCCTTTTGCTCCGGCTCAACAATGATTTGCCGGGGATTGAGGTCAGGGAGCTGAGTCTCCACTAGCGGTAAATAACGTTTGGGCACGGCGATGAATAACCGGGAATCGTCAACAAGCTTACGGAATCGCGCCAGTGTCTCCTGGATCAGCGTGCGTTCCGTATGAAAAGACAAAAACTGCTTGGGCTTGGCATCGACGCTGCGCGGCCAGAATCTGGTTCCTTTACCGCCCGCCATGATAACAATATTCAATGGTTAACCACCTTTCGATTACAAAAAAAGACAGGGTCACCCGTAAATGTACTGTCATTGTATTCGTTCTTCAAAAGGCTTTGGAACGGCTTTTGTACGTGCCTGTTTCCAAACTGGACCCATTTACCTGTTTCAATGCAAATGATAATTGTGGTATTCTTTAACGCGAGCCGAAACTTATTCGTACGGGGGAGCTTATTAAGGCAAGAATTACGTATTCTCCGGCAAATTAAAGCGTAATTCTTCCTGCGGAATATCATCCAAAATGGCAGTAGTGGATGGGTGAAAATCCGCTGGGGGTGAATCGCTGAGGCGTAGCCGATACGCTGCAGTGTAGGGTTGAAACTCCTCAATCCGAATCCGACAACTAACCTCGCAGGCCGCATGCCTGATCAGGCTGATTGACCGTTAATAACGAGCGCAGCCCGCTTCGGCGATGACGGTGCCAATAGCCGGCTCCTGGAAAGGACAGGCCTTGTGCAACCGTAAATAAAAAGGAGGACTTTAATTTTGTTCAATTTGAAATGGAAAAAAAGCGCGGCAGCCGCAGCGCTTAGCTTTGCTATTCTAGCCCATGCAGGCCCGGCACAGGCAGCATCCTACACAGCCAAGGATAATGATACATTTTGGAGCTTGTCCAAGCAATTTGGAATAAAACTGGAGCAGTTAATGAAAGCAAATCCGAATGTCGATCCACTGAATATATACCAAGGATTGTCTCTTACAGTTCCGGATTCGGCTGCCCCTGTCAAGGCCAAGGCGGCCGCGGCTCCGGCAGTATCCAAGACAGTGGCGAAAGATTCCGTTACTGTGAAAGGGCTTGTATATAACTATACGGATGTTGTCCAAGCCAAAGCGAGCGTGTATACAGCTGCAGCATCCGAGAATGGTTGGGGCCCCGTCGATTACTATGGCAATCCGCTTAAGCTTGGCACGATTGCAGTTGATCCCAAACGCATCCCGATGGGGAGCAAAGTGTATATTACCGGCTATGATCACGAGGGACTGCCTGTAGGAGGCATGATGGCCGTGGCGACAGATATGGGGAGCGCAATCAAAGGCGACCGTATTGATATCTTTGTACCGCAATCGCAGGAAAAAGCCAGGGAGTTCGGTTATCAATATGTTAAGGTCTTCATTCTCAGCAAATCATAAAAAGCTGATCCCTCATAAAAGAGCATGAAGCAAAAGCGGCTTCCCGATACCGGGACGCCGCTTTTTTGGGTTTGTGCATGCCCCAAAGCTCGCAAATATTACTTTAGGGTTCCGTGCTTCTTGCGGCAGGCTTGCTGAGCAGATCGGGAAGTGTAACAATTTGGTACCCTTTGCTGCGAAGCAGTTTAATGAGACGGGGCAGAGCTTCAATGGTGCCGGACAGGTTCTGTCCGGTACCGCCTCCCGCATGTTGAAGCACAATAGAGCCGGGCTGCAGGGTTTTCTTAATATTCAACAGAACCTTATTGCTGTCAATGCCCCGCCAATCGGAGGAATCGACATCCCAGTTGACCGCGATATAACCATTTCGTTTCATCCACACAATCTGTTCAGGCAAAATTTCACCATATGGTGGCCTGATCAATCGGGGGCTGTATCCTGCCAGGGGACGGAGTATGGCATCGGTTTGCAGAACCTGCTGCTGGAAGGCAGGCAAGGAAATCCGCGAGAATACGGCATGGTTATACGAATGGTTGCCAATAATATGTCCTTCCCTGCCAATCCGCTTAACCATTGATGGATGTTTGGAAGCGCGGGATCCGACAACAAAGAAGGTCGCCCGGACTTTGTAGCGGGCAAGGATATCAAGAATCTGTGGCGTGAAGCGGGGATCCGGCACATCGTCAAAAGTGAGGGCCACTTTCCTTTCGCCGCGCGGACCTCCGATTACGAAAGACCCCGGGTAACGTTTTTGCAGCTCTGCCCATGAAGGAGCTTTACGGCGCGGGCGTTTAGACTGCTGCTCCGCATATTGCTTTTGCAAAAAGGAGGGCCGTGGATTGCTTTCAGGCAGGGAGGTAATGGAATCCTCCGTCAGCTGCGGCGTCCGGGCATGCGAAAACAAGAGGTCCCGAATAGAAGCCCGATCCGTTTGTGAGGCGTGCAGTCGGCCTGCCAGTGCTGAATGGATGCTTAAAGTCGTGCAAACCAGCAGGAGAAGCACGGTTTTCCACGCATATCGCCTGAAATATTTATTCCCCCGCATATATTGCCTCCATTTTCTTATGATTCATTCATTGTGCCCTGGACCATACCAATCATTCATGTCTTTGGAGCAAATAAAACTTTACAGATGAAGAATAAAACCGCTAACATAGAAAGAAACCACATCCAAAGAGGAGTTATAAAAAAGATGCCGACCATTGACATGCCACTTGACGATCTGCAAGCGTATTCAGGAAGAAATCCGCGTCCAGCCGATTTTGACGATTATTGGGAACGTGCGTTGAATGAAATGCGCCAGACGGACCCGCAAATCGAAATCGTACCGAGCTCCTTTCAAACGCCCGCTGCCGAATGTTTCGATCTCTATTTTACCGGCGTGCGGGGGGCACGGATCCATGTCAAATATGCCCGTCCCCGCTTTGCGGAGAAGCCGCAGCCTGCCGTGCTGCAGTTTCATGGTTATACCGGCAATGTGGGAGATTGGCATGAGCGGCTCGGGTTTGTCTCGCTTGGCTTCTCCGTCTTCGCAATGAACTGTAGGGGTCAGGGGGGACTGTCGCAGGACGTTGGCGGCGTGACCGGAAATACACATAACGGACATATCATCCGCGGGTTGGACGACAAGCCGGATAATCTGCTGTTCCGGCATATCTTTCTGGACACCGCTCAGCTTGCTTCCATCGTTATGCGGATGCCGCATGTCGATCCGGAGCAGGTTTTTGCCACTGGCTGGTCTCAGGGGGGCGGGCTGACTATTGCTTGCGCAGCGCTTGAGCCGCGTGTCCGCAAAGTAGCGACGGTATACCCGTTCCTGAGCGACTATCGCCGGGTCTGGGAAATGGATTTGGCCAAAGACGCATACGCCGAAATACGTACTTATTTCCGCTTTTTCGATCCGCAGCATCAACGGGAAAATGAGATTTTTACAAAGCTGGGTTACATTGATATTCAATATTTGGCCAGCCGGATTCAAGGCGAAGTGCTTCTTGGAGTAGGGCTGATGGACACGATTTGTCCGCCCTCCACTCAATTTGCCGCCTACAATAAGATTACGGCACCAAAACGGTTTGAAATTTACCCGGATTTCGGACATGAGGGATTGCCGGGTCTGCAGGATAAGATTTTTCAGTTTTTCTTAGGGGATTATTAAAAGGGGAGGCAGAAAAGGATGTCACTTCAATTAAAGAAGCGGGACAAGCTCGTCATGATCGGCGATTCCATTACCGATTGTGAACGCGCAAGACCGGTTGGAGAAGGGCTGTTCAACGCAATTGGCAAAGGGTATGTCGGTATAGTTGACGCGCTTCTTACGGCAGTGTATCCGGATATGGGCATTCGGGTAGTAAACGTTGGTTCAAGCGGAAATAACGTAAGAAATCTGAAAGACCGCTGGCAGACTGATGTTATCGATCTCAAGCCGGACTGGCTGTCCATCATGATTGGGATTAATGATGTCTGGCGGCAGTTCGATGTCCCGACCATGACCGAAACCCATGTGTACCTGGAGGAATACGAACAGACGCTTGAAGAACTGGTGATCCGCACCAAGCCATCCCTGAAAGGATTGGTGCTGATGTCCCCGTTCTATATCGAGCCTAATCCGCAAGATGCCATGCGGGAGACGATGGATCGTTACGGCGAAGCGGTCAGACGGATCGCCGGCAAGCATAACGCAGTGTTTGTCGATACACAGGCTGCATTCAACCGGGTGCTAGAGCATATCTATCCGGCAACGCTGGCCTGGGACCGTGTACATCCAAGCCAGGCGGGACATACGGTTCTGGCTCGGGCGTTTCTGCAAGGCATCGGGTTTGATTATCAGAATGGCCTGTAACACAAAACAATAGCACCTGAAACGTGCAAGCTGAATTGCCCCCTGTTCGTGAGTCAAGGGAGCGGTAACGCCTATGGTTTAAGCAGCCAGTCGTCGGAAATCCAATCGGCGACTGGTTATTTCGTTTCATCAGCATTCGAATTTTCGTTATTCTGCCAGGGAACTGGCTCTTCTTGCAAATGCAAAAACACCTCCAAGGTTATCTCCATATTTTGCAACATGGTCGATTCTCTTGAAGGTTTAAATCAGGTGATGATTAAATTTTAAATATCGATACCGTCCGCTGCAGCTGTACAACAACCTGCTGCATTTTTTCGGTTTCATCGACAACAGCTTGTACGGAGCTGATTTGTTCATTCATCGAGGCGGATACCTGCTCCGTACCGGCTGCCGATTCCTGGGTAATCGCGGATATATTTTGGATCGCTCCGGAAATTTTCCTGGCACTTTCCAGCATTTGATCGCTTTCGTTTGAGAATTGATAAATCTGTTTCGTAATAAAATCAACGCTGGCCACAATTTCGGTGAAAATATGTTCGGATTCCTGGAGCATCTGGGTTTGCAGGTTGACGACTTCCTCATTGATTTTAATATTTTCGATCGCCTGCTTGACTCCGGAATCGATGCTGCGTACCAGATTGAACACTTCCTTGGTGGAGGAAGTGGATTCTTCTGCCAGCTTGCGTACTTCCTGAGCGACAACCGCGAATCCCCTGCCATGTTCGCCTGCACGCGCTGCCTCAATAGAAGCATTCAGGGAAAGCAGATTCGTCTGTTCTGCAAGATCGGAGATCGTGCGGGTAATTGCCGAGATGCCCTCCGCTTTACGGGCAAGATCCTCGATCGTGGCTGCTACAGTAGAAGTAGCTTCCACGTTGCGCTGCATACCGACAGTTTGGCTGTCGACTGCCTTGCGGCCTTTCTCGACAAGACCAAGCGTCTGTTCGGATCGTTCATTCATTTCTTTCGTGGAGGTGGCATAGGAAGCGACTTTGTCTTCAATTTCGCGTATGGATTCAGCCATGTCGGCTACATCTTCAGAAATCTCATTGGCTCCGGTGGCAAGCTCGCCAGCGGACAAAGCGACTTGCTCCATGACCTGCTTTAAATCCTTATTCTTATCAAATATATTACGGCTGGTATCGTTGACGATCCGGGAAATGTTAGAGGTATCCTTCAAAATGTCGCGGAGCTTGTCAATCATGCTGTTAAAGGAATGGCCTAGTTGACCCAGGGATGAAGAGGAGGAAACATCAACTTTCTGGGTGAAATCCCCTTTGGCAATGCCAAAAGCAATGGAAGACATTTCATCGATAGATGATGTAAGCGCTCTCTCGATCACGCTGACCAGTGGGAAGGTGACGACTGCGGCAACTAAAATGACGATAAGACCCAGCAATATGCTGCTTCCCGTAATCATTAATCCTAAAAGCAAAGCGATCGAGAAAATGCCGACAATCGTGTAACACCCGATCAGTAGTTTATTGCGGATAGATAATGAATTAAACCATAGCATGACGCAGGCTCCTCTTTATTAGAATAATCTCATTATATTCATATTGGGGAAATTTGTCTATATTGGTCTGATCCCATCATACTGAGTCGAAAGAATGAGTTGAAATATGCATAAAGACCGCAAGAACCAGGGAATTTGTAATGTAATTGTAAAAAATATGTTGTAGGAACTAGAAACCTGTCATATAATAGGCCTAATGTATCACTTGTAAGCATCAAGAAAAGAAGGAAATTATGAGGAGGTTTATTATGAGTTTGGAAGCGTTATCATTGGTCAGGCAAGTGGAATATGTATTCAGGCAGTTGGAAGAGGAGCTTATTTCTGCCGTTGCTGGAACGGTTATTATACATATTCGAAATAATGCGGTTGGGAAATACGGAATCCGGCATAATCCCATCGAAAGCAAAAACGGCCAGATCGGGCAAGCCGAGCAAGGTATGACCGCTTCACAGGTACAGTCCTTTCGTCAGATGGCCGTTGACTCCCTGAAGCTTAAACGGAATTGGACACATGGTGAAATTTTATATGATTTCTCCGTCCGGTCTGGCACGGGCACCTGGTCGGCAAGTATTTTATTCGAATCCAACTATAATTTAGCCAATGGAATGTTCCGATACCAGCCTAAATACTCCCAGAAGCTTCGGGATACCCCGTAGCGATCCCTTGCTGCCGCCTCAACGTACAAAAATGCTGCTCCGCAAATCAATTGCGGGCAGCATTTCTTTGTTATTGTTCAAACGTCCTTATTGTGATGTATCTTAGCGAAGCGGTGCGGTAATGGTGTTTCCTAAATCACGGATTAATGTTCCAATATCTTCGGACAAATTACGAATCGGATGGCCGTCCAGCGGTACCATCTGGCTGTGAAGAGTCCGGATACGGGTATGAAGCTTTTTGTCCGTCGTTATATGAACGGCGTATTTGGGCTCTATTCGTTTGACGGCTTGCATGATGTTTTTCTCAACCGCCGCCTTGTTTGCACCCTGCTTCAAATCGACGCCAACAACGGCATCCCGATTGTTTAAGATGACCGTTGCCTTATCGACCCCGTTGATTGCCGAAACACGTTTGGCTATTCTCTCGGAAGCGGTCAAATTGGCTGATTGGGAATTCGGGGCTGAATTGTTCATCGAATGGGTACCATTCATGGAATGATTGGTACCATCCATCAAATGTTGATTCCCGTTTATGGAACGGTTCATTTCATTCATGTGCCCGCGGGATTCGTTCATAAGGGACCGGTTGTCGGTAGATTGGGCCCTGTAGTTGTTCGCCTTCGTATTGTTGTTGGTTCTCGTTGCGCAGCCTGTTGAAACGACGGCAAGAGATACGGAAAGCACCACAATTGCTCCAAATTTGTACATTGGTTTTCACCTCCTGGCTTATAGGATTCTCGGCCGGGCTTAAAACCATGCAGGAAATATTTCTTAGGAGTATTTCTGTGGAGGATGCTGTTTGTCCGTTTCGGTTATTGAACATTTCATTAACTCGGAGACAGTAATGAAGCGATAGCCTCTTGCCTTCAGTTCAGGAAGAATGACTTTCAAGGCAGCTGTGGTCTGTGTTTTCCCTTGAACATGGTCATGAAAGAGCACAATATCTCCGTTTCTGGCATTTTCCAGCACCTTATTCCTTATCCGCTGAACCCCTGGACGACTCCAGTCTCGCGTATCCTGATGCCAGGACCACATAATGGGAACCAATCCCATCTGATTGGAAACCTTGACAATGGTATCGTCATAAACCCCGCCGGGAGGCCGAAACAATACAGATTTACGGCCGATCAGTTTAAATATTTCATTCTCTGTTCGCTCGATTTCCTCCCTTACTTGCCTTCCCGAGGAGGGGATTCTGAAATAAGCATGACTATAGGTATGGTTTGCGATTTCATGTCCCTCGGCAGATACCCGTTTCATAATATCCGGGTATTGCTTCACCCGTTTGCCAACTACAAAAAAAGTACATTTGGCGTCATACTGCTTCAACAGATCCAATATCTCAAGCGTTTGAACGGGATCCGGACCGTCATCAAAGGTTAAAGCCATGACCTTCTGCTTCGTCTGAACCTCCCAAATCATTTCGCCCTTTTTCTCATAATAAAAACGGTCCTTCTTCATAGGTGCGCCATCTGCTTCATTTGCGAACAGCAGCATCGAAAGGCTTACGATCCCCAGCAGATATTTGTGTGCGATCATGAATCTCCATCCTTTGCAATGTGCGTCATGTTGACATTGTTGACGTTAAGCCATATCTTTTCAAAAAAATAGCTATTGCATACGCAGGTAATAGTTGGTTACATATTTTATTGCTTGGAGGACAACATGAAGGAGGGCTTCCCAACTTTCTAAATTATGAGGAGGAAATGAAATGAAAAAATTAGCCATGATGATCGTCACCGCTTGTATGCTGTTATCGGTAGGTACGGCAGCTTATGCGGCTGATCCGGCAACCGAAACGATGCACGAGAAGAAAATGCACGAGAAGAAAGTGCACGAGAAAAAAATGCATGCCGAGAGCAAAAAAATGCATATGAAGAAGCTGCACAGTGAAAAGCTTAAAATGAAAGCTAAAGGCACAGGCCACAAATTGCATGCTAAAGGCTTGAAGGCAAAAGCGACCGAAATGCCAAAAACAGGCTTTGGCGGCGCTAGCGAACAAATGGAATAGGAGCGTAAAGGGGGGATGAATATTCCCCTCTTTTCTAAATTCAGTTATGAAAAAGCGTATACTCATCCCAATTCTGTTTCTCTTCATTTGCAGTGCCGGGTTCATTTTCCAGGAACAAATCAAAGAGCCGCATGCAATGGCAGTGTCGGGGTTGATTCAAAACTCCGGATTGCCGGAACTGTCTCGTCCCGTTCAGCCAATAAGCCAGCATAAAGGTATCGTCCCGGCCAGACTGTATATTCCTGTGCTCGATCTCCATGCAAACATTGAACCTGTTGGCGTAAAAGCGGACGGTTCAATGGGTGTTCCCCGCGATAGTCGAATGGTAGGATATCTGTCGACAGGCGCGCTTCCTGGCGAAAAGGGAAATGCAATATTGGACGGGCATGTAGACAACTATACAGGTCCTGCTATTTTTTTTCGCCTGCGGGAATTGAACCCTGGGGATCTCGTTATCATAAAGAATAAACGCGGCGCGTCTGTGGAGTTTGTTGTAGAAGAAGTGAAGACCTATATGACCTCTGAAGCACCGCTCGAGAAAATCTTCGGCCGCACGGATGAAGCCAGACTGAACCTGATTACCTGTGCCGGCAGATACAGCAGGAAAAAACGTGAGCATGAAGCCAGGCTGGTTATATTCACTAAGCGTTTGGACGAAACGTACGGCCTGCGGACAAGGGCAAAAGGAAATCCGGCTGATGAGGCGGGACCCCGCAAGAGATAAAAGGAGCCCAGAAAAAAGGTACAGACTCCCTGTTAAAGGACTGTACCTTCTTGGTGTTTCAGGCCGCTTAAAGCAGCTGTTATTTCGGATCGGTATTCGGGTGGTTCTGAAATCTAGTGGCGAATATTGCTGCCTGCCAATTGCTGCTCTGCGATTTGCACCAGTTTGCGGGTGATGTATCCTCCCAATGCACCGGTATCGCGTGTAGCCATGTAGCCGTAATAGCCGTCTTGCGGAATTTGAATACCCAGCTCTTGCGCTACCTCGTATTTCATTTGATCCAAAGCTGCGCTTGCCTGAGGGACGACCAGAGAGTTGCTGCTGCGGGATTGTCCTGCCATAATATTCACCTCCTACATGTTCTTGGGCCTTATTATGTTCCTGTTGGAAGCTTTTATGCAAAAGAAATACGAAATTTATTTCGCTGTCCCGCATTACTATTAATGGTCCCATTCATTATCCGGATATACATAGGAATTATCAGGTAGGTGGATGCTGAACGTCGAATCTAACGATTCGCCGTCCAAACCAATCCCTTCAGGAGGAAGAATGGTTTCGACATGTGTTGCCTTGAGGATGGAGACTGGAATTTTTTCGAAAACGCCTTCCTCTAACGTACCCCGTACATTCAGCCAGACATCATCGGGAAAGTGAGCCGCCTGGGGATAGTCGATGATCAGTCCGTACGGTTTGGAATCCGCGGAGCGGCAGTTCATCGCCAGCCGGCTGACGGCCAGCTGCGTTACCGGCATCCCTTCCTGTCTGTAGACACATCCGGTAATCTCAATTGTTTTGCCGATAAAAGCTTCACGGAACATATTCAGCGTTGCGAGCGTTTCCAAATATTGCTTGTCGGAAATAATAATTTCATTCATTCCGTATAAATGTTTGCCAAGCCTTGCATAGGGCGCCGTATATTCATCTGCCGGGAACAAGGCATCCAGATAGCCGGCGGCCGGCAGTGGCAGGGAATGCTCATGATCTCCGGACCCTACAAAACTGCCTGAATCATGAAAGCCGGCTTCATTTCTGGATGCGGCAGAGTTTCCCGGTATCGTATCAGGCAGCAGGAAGCCAATGACGAGCGGAAATACAAACATCCCGTAAATAAGGATGTTTCTGAGCCAGGAAGATGACGGCTCATGATTGCAATCATGGGCGGCCGCCCCGTTGCCCCTACCGACTTGAATGGCGGAGTAAACCAAATACATAGCGGTAGCGCACAATCCAAGAGCAGAGAGTTTCACGTAGACCGCCATGCGCGGTGCGATGTACTGCAGCAGATTTCCGCTAAGGGAAAGATGGATAATGTAGAAGGTAAACCCACTCATAATCGCAGCTCGCAGCAGATGGTGGACAATCGTGTTCCGGTCTTTTTTAGTCATGCTTCCCGCTCCTTAGCTTCAATTGTCAAGGGATGAATATGAGCTTTTCCGCAACTACGGAACCGATCAGCACCGCAATGAACAGGAATGAAATGACTGCAAGAACAAATTTGGTGCGGAATGCGGAGAACAGCATCAACGTGCTTTTCAGGTCAACCATAGGACCGAAGACAAGGAAGGCGAGAAGCGCGCCGGGCGTGAACAGGCCGCTGAAGCTTGACGCTACAAATGCATCCGAGGTGGAACAGAGAGAAAGGGCGAAAGCAAGCAGCATCATAAAGATATGGGAGATGAAGGGCTGGTCGGTGATGGATGTGAGCAGTTGCCGGTCCAGGACGGTTTGCATGGCCGCGGTGATCAAGGCGCCCATGATCAAATATTTGCCGATATCGAAAAACTCGTCCGATGCATGGGCAAACGTGGAGGCGATCCGTCTGCGCAGCCCCCCATGCGCCTCGCTGTGGTTATGGTTGTGGGTATGACCGGCATGGAGATGTGAGGCAGCCGGCGCTTCCCGCAGCGGATTGCTGCGGAGAAAACGGTAAAGCAGCAGGCCAAGCAGCACGCAGACAACTAAAGTAAGACCCATTCGCGAATAGGCCATAACAGGCTGGGATCGGAAAGCCGTGTAGGTCGAAGTGAAGACGACGGGATTAATGATCGGTCCGGCAAAAATAAACACCATTCCTATATATGCGGGCATGCCCTTGCGGATCAGACGGCGTACGACGGGAATCATACCGCATTCGCAAAGGGGGAGCAGCAGACCCAGCAGGCTGCCGAACAATACGCCAATTACCGGGTTTTTCGGTGTGAGCCGGACAATTGTTTGATCAGAAACAAACACCTGCAGCAGCGCCGAGAACAGCACCCCCAGGAGAATGAACGGGAATGCTTCGAGGATGATGCTGATAAACAATATTTTGAAAGCCTGCAGCGACGGATTGGACAGAATCAGATCCGTCAGGCTGTCCCGGCTCCAGATACGTGCAATCAGTACCAGGCAGCAGACTGCAAGCAGCGGCGTTCCCCATCTATAGATGTATTTCAACGGATAATCCCCTCCTGCTTAAACCTGTCCATGTTATACAATATGCAGGCTTGGCCTTATACAGACCCTCCCTAAATCCCTCCTAAGGAGGGACCCCAAAGGGGGCCGCCCCTCTGGACACCCGGAATGGAGTAATGTGGGCGGTTCTCACAAGCTTACTAGTTATTGCGTGCAAAGCTCGTTTACGTCCCATACGGACACACTCTAAATTAGGCGCTCCCGGGCACTCGTGCCCCGTCGGGGCTTGAATAACGTATGGGAGACAGAGGCGCTTTCCCCATTGAATGGTTCGTATCCTCGTTTTCGTCCCATACGGGACACACTTTACCTTTGCATGAAGACAGGGCATGGCCGGCATTTTGTTTTTATTTTCCCAGTAGGAAAATAAAACCTGCTCCGGCTCATGTCTAAGTTTCCTCTGGTTCCCAGAGGAGACTAGAGAAAGGGGGAGGTACACGTTCATACTCACAGCAGCTGCAAACGCGCCACAGGCACACCAACGTTATTCAGGGACGAAAGTCCACAGGTGACACGCGAGCGGGTCATGGAAGTGTGTCCCGCGAGGGACGAAAAACGATCCACGAGAAGAGGTAACTATACGCCGATTCTCTGTCACGCCTACGTTAATCTATATGCCGGGTGTTCAGAGGGGCGGCCCTCTCTGGGGTCCCTCTCTGGGGTCCCCCTCAGGGGGATTTAGGGGGGAATCAGAAAGCATGGAAGTGTGTCCCGCGAGGGACGAAAAACGATCCACGAAGGGAGGCAGCTAAACACCGATTCTCTGTGCCACCTACGTTAATCTTTATGCCGGGTGTCCAGAGGGGCGGCCCTCTCTGGGGTCCCCCTCAGGGGGATTTAGGGGGGAAACAGAAAGCATGGAAGTGTGTCCCGCGAGGGACGAAAAACGATCCACGAGAAGAGGTAACTATACGCCGATTCTCTGTCACGCCTACGTTAATTTATATGCCGGGTGTCTAGAGGGGCTGCCCTCTCTGGGGTCCCCCTCAGGGGGATTTAGGGGGAACAAAAGGAGGTTGACAATTATATTCAGAGGAGTATAATCAGCGTAACTGCAATGATGGGAATAAGTAAGCACAGATGAACGCTTCAGAGAGCCGGTGGGTGGTGTGAACCGGTGCATGTGTCTGATGCTGAATGGATCCCGGAGCCGAGATGAGGAAGCGAGCGTACGATCGTGGGTATGCATCTCCGTGTTGTTCCGCGTTAGGGAACCAGAGGTTTGTTCCGTTCGCTATTTTTTATAAGCGTCTGGAACGACAAATTAGGGTGGCACCACGGTCTTCGTCCCTTTCGGCGGAAGGCTTTTTTGCGTTCCCAAAGAAACCGGAATTAGAGGAATAAGAGGGACAATTTAACAAGTGCGCCCGGAATTAGAGGAATAACAGGAACAATTTATCAAAAGCGCCTGGCGCTTCATGACGATAACAGGAGGTTTTCAAGATGCCGCGTGTTCTATCCGGTATTCAACCGAGCGGCCAATTAACGCTCGGAAATTACATTGGCGCTCTGCAAAATTTTGTGAAGCTCCAGCAGACCCATGAATGTTTCTTTATGGTCGTGGATTTGCATGCTATTACAGTTCCCCAAGAGCCAGCCGCGCTTCGCGAGCAGACGGAGTCCGTTGCCGCGTTGTTTGTAGCGGCCGGGATCGATCCGTCCAAAGCGAGTGTTTTTGCCCAATCCCATGTTCCTGCACATGCCGAGCTGGGCTGGTTGATGACGACTCTCTCCTCAATCGGCGAGCTGGAGCGAATGACGCAGTTTAAAGACAAATCGACCGGCAAGGAGTCGGTCGGAGCGGGATTGTTTGTTTATCCGGCTTTGATGGCGGCGGATATTCTGGTCTATAATGCAGATCTGGTGCCGGTTGGCGATGATCAGAAGCAGCATCTGGAGCTGACACGCGATTTGGCTCAGCGCTTTAACGCGCGATTCGGTGAATATTTCACCATTCCGGAGCCTTATATCCCGAAGGTTGGGGCCCGCATAATGTCGCTAGACGACGCATCCAAAAAAATGAGCAAAAGTAATCCGAATCCGGCCAGTTTTATTGCGCTGTTGGATCCGCCGGATGTGATCCGCAAAAAAATCAGCCGGGCTACGACGGATTCCGGCCGGGAAGTCCTGTTTAATCCTGCCGAAAAGCCCGAGGTGAGCAACCTCATGACGATTTACACGCACTGCGCGGATATCAGTTTGAGCGAAATTGAAGCACGCTATGAAGGCCAGGGCTACGGTGCGTTCAAGAAGGATCTTGCGGAACATGTCGTCGCCAAGCTGGAGCCGCTGCAAACCCGTTATGCCGAGATTCGCAGTTCGGGGGCGATCCACGATATTCTGAAGCAAGGAGCAGATCAGGTATCGTCAATTGCCAACCAGACCGTTAGGGATGTCAAGGAGCGGATGGGTTTTATTCTCCCCCGCTGAAGGAAGCCGTCTTTATTGGAAAGACGTACAGACAAATAACGCCGCAGCAGGGTGCTTACCCTTGCTTGCGGCGTTTCATTTTGGCGCTGACAACGAATCCGAGACCAATGCTGCAAATCATGAGAACAAACAAGAGAGCTGCAATCCATCCATTGTAGCTGATGGCAATAGCGGTTGCGCTCATAAGAAGCACAGAAAATACGGCGAAAAACAAAGCAATTGATTTGGGCATAATTGGCAATCTCCTTGGAAAAAGAAATTCTTGAAGTTAAGCATATTCTTCTTGCTATCGTATCATAATAAGCTTGCAACACACCATTGTTAGAGGACGAAAGGAGAAATTCAACATGGCAGGACAATCTCGCAGCAGCAATACATTGGTCGTACCTCAAGCAAGCGCAGCCTTGGATCAAATGAAATATGAGGTTGCTCAAGAACTTGGCATCCAAATTCCACAAGACGGTTACTATGGCAACATGGCAACTCGTGATGCAGGTTCGCTTGGTGGTTATATCACCCGCAAACTTGTACAAATCGCTGAGCAGCAACTGTCCGGCGGACAATCGCAAAACCGCTAAGCCTAAGGCAAGCTGTTTTCGATTTAAGCATCAAGCTCAAGGGAAACCTTGGGCTTTTTCTATGCCTGATTTTGCTTAGAGGCATAGGACCCCATGCGAAGGGCCCCCTCTATTGTGCAAGAAGGGGCCCTCAACCGTCAATGTCAATATGTGTTCATTCTAAGCCTTTTCTGCAAGCGGTCCTCACTAAGCCAGCCTACATAGGAGCCAAGGGTATTGAATTCATGGTCCATCAACAACACGCCAACAAAAGGGTACTGCTTGCGGTGACGGTAACGGACATCCGACCATCTAACCTCATAGCCCCACGAATGCTCCTTCACTTCTGCGCAGGCATACGAGGTGAAATAGAGGAAAGCAAAGATCGACGGATCATTCCGCGACGCCTCGATTGCAGGATGCTCGGTGCCTTTGGCGCGGTCTACCCAGCGAAGCTGCCCGCGGCGGAAATCACCAATCAGGTACAAGCCATCCTCACGTTTTTTGACCACATTCCATTCATGTATCGATACCGTCGGGATAAGAATATAACGATCGCCCTCATGACAATCGGTATCCAATTCCCGCATCCGTTTTGTCAATAGACGATGGGCTACAGTCCGCCAAATATAATATACAACAAGCACACCATAGAGAAACGGGAAAATAAAAGCAGGATCCGCCAATTGAAGAGCCCAGATCAGAATCGCGATCACATGCGTTGTGAAAATAAAGGGGTCAAAAATATGAATAATATTCCAGGATATCCATTTTTCTGTAAACGGCCGCATCGCCTGTGTGCCGTACGTATTAAATAAATCGACGAATACATGGAGCACAACGGCCAGCAGCACCCAACCCCCGAGATGGAGCATCGGAATACTGAAACCGAAGAACGTTTGAATCAGAAGTGTGATGAGCACGGTCCAGATAGCGATGGCCGGCAGCGAATGCGACAGACCCCGATGATTTTTTATATAGACGGCATTGTTTCTAAGTCTTAAGAATCCATCAAAGTCCGGAGCTTGCGATCCCACAACCGTACCGATGAGAACGGCGGCATAGATCGTATGATCGGAGGCGACGACCGGGTCGATGGATGCGAGCCCAGCAAGTCCGAGCCCCATGACCAAATGCGTCCCACTATCCATGAACATTCCTCCTAAAAGGTTTCTGCGGTGGCTTCCAGGTAACACATCAGGTAAGAGCAGAAAACTACATCGGAAGCGTAAACTTAAGGTTTCTGCGGTGACTTCCAGGCAACACATCAGGTAAGAGCAGAAAACTACATCGGAAGCGTAAGCTTAAGGTTTCTGCGGCGACTTCCAGGCAACATATCAGGTAAGAGCAGAAAACTACATCGGAAGCATAAGCTTAAGGTTTCTGCGGCGACTTCCAGGGCCTTTATCGGTTAAAGCGGAAAGCGGTTTGTTGCAAAGTTTTCAGTTGTTTTTATTCGGCCATAGTTGACATAAATCCGATGATGGCAAACATGCGTTTTCAGCAAGCGGCCAGCTAGGTTGCGCCTTCCCTGTAGCATACACCAAGTTACCTGTAAATGCATCTGTACCCTTATAAAATGGGCAAAAAACTGTCAACAGGGCCAAAGGTGAAAAGTGGTATACTTCTATATTGTACGTATAAGTATTTTCTGAATCGCGGGTTCTTATAACGAAAGGACGAATTTAGATGCATATTTGTTTCGTGGAATATCAAATTAGCGAAGACCATGCGAATGAATACCGGGCATGGATGAAGATCCGGCAAGCGGAAAATAGCGGATTTCAGCTGTTTGAAGGGACGGATCAGCCGCTGCTTTTTGTGGAGGTTTGGGAAGCCCCGGGGGAAGAGGCGGCGATGGCCATAAAAAAAGAACGCTGCAGTGAGCGTTCTTCCTGGCATGCGATGGTTAAGTGGGTTCCCCGGGGAGCATCAGGCATTCATGCCTGGACTTTCCGCCCCATTAACGGCTAAGCATAGGCGAGCCCGAGCCCGTCATTCCCGAGCCTGCTGTAGTGGTCACAGGAGTGGTGTTCGTAATGGTCTGACCCTGGAAGGTGTAGGAGTAATTGATTGGACCGTCAAAGGTGACATAATCCAGGTTGAGTGTAAGCAGCAAATAACGCATGCCTGTGGTGGGGTCGCTGATAATGATGTGATCGCGTCCTGCGGCTTCGATAATACCCTTGAAAATCTTGGCGTTCCATTCGCTGTTATTCTCGTATGTCATATAAAGGGTCGCCATTTTACCGCGGTTCATTCGAAGTATGTTCTCTACGTAGGACTCCTCTGTGACCGGAACCGTAACAATATTGCCTCCAGCCGGTGTCACAAATGAGCCGTTGGGCACACTGGGAGGCATTTGCCCGGATGCCATTGGCATTTGCATAGGCATTTGCATAGGCATTTGTGCTGGCATTTGGTTGGTTGCAGCCATTGTTTGAGCAGTCTGCGGGTAAGAATAATGTTGACCATAATTATAACCGGGGTAGACTCCGGCGCCTGCAGTATTTCCATCTCTGTAACCGTACCCGTAACCGAATCCGTTTGACATGTTTTATTGACCTCACTCTCATGGTTTCATCCAAGCAGGGACTCTAAATTTTCCTCGCGCCAAAACAAAGCTAATAAACAGTCGGACAATCATCCGGCGTCGGAGCGAAAAAGCAGTGTGCTCTGAAGATGCCGACGTTTTGTTGATCGAACCAGGTATCCGGACAGCCGGCCGCTCGCTTGGCGGAAGTACCACAGTGCATTGGTTGCCGGATGCTGTCGTTCGCCATTGATGGCGCGTTTTGCAAGCCTGACTTCGCCCGTCGCGGGCCCCTTGCTAGGAAATATCCTTTTTATGTGGCCTCAAAGCCGCCGGGACTTTGGAACACCATCTGCATGTTGCGGATATTCCGGAAATCGATGCAATTGCCCAAAATACGATTGACTCCCACATTGCCGACCATCAGCATGCCGAGGTCACCTTCACCCTCCGCTTCAGCGCGCATTAATCGGGCCAGCAGCCTGACGTCTTCGGAATTTGTCTTTAGACTGCCATCTCTGAACCATCCCACTTCCTTTCGCTCAGCTGGGCGTTTACCTACAATGACAGTGTATTGAAAAATGGGCGGAAGGGTTCCATATTTTTTTGAAATGCCGTTACGTGCACGTTTGGGATGCAGCGCAAGTTAAAACAATGGGATTTGAATTCATGTTTTGTCAAGCGGTGTCAATATAATGAACAAGAGCCGCGAAGATTGTCTTCTGCTTGTTTTTTCGGTATGATTAGGACGGTTTATAACACAGATGATGGGCGATGTACGCCCATAATGGGATCGGAACGGGGAGGCTGGCTGTGCTTAAAGAATACGTGGCCTTAACAAAACCGGGCATCATACGCCTCAATGCGTTTGCAGCGTTCGGTGGGTTTTGGGTTGCTTCTAAATGGGATCATATTGACTGGCTGTTGTTGATTTATATGCTCGTCGGCTCGGCGCTAACCATGGCATCAGCATGTGTCATCAACAATTATTGGGACAGGGAGCTTGACAAGAAGATGGAACGGACCTGCAACCGGGCGCTTCCGATGAAGCGCCTGAACCCGACAAATGTGCTGATCTACGGGATCGTGCTCGGGATTATCGGGATTGCTGTACTGTTCATTCTTGTTAATCCCTTAACTGGCTGGCTCGGTCTTCTGGGCTTGTTTGTTTATGTGATTATATACACAATGTGGCTAAAAAGAACCTCCACATGGAGCACCTCCATTGGCGGGATCTCCGGAGCGATGCCTCCGGTAATCGGTTATTGCGCCGTTACCGGTCAGGTGGATGCCGGGGCTTGGCTGCTGTTCGCGCTCTTGTTCCTGTGGCAGCCTGCGCATTTTTGGTCGCTTGCGATCAGGCGGGTCGAGGAATACCGTGCTGCCGGTTATCCGCTGCTGCCGGTTCTTAAGGGAATCAAACGCACCAAGCTGCAAATGATCCCCTATACCCTGCTGCTTGTTCCAACGGGCATTCTGATGTACACCTATGATTACACCGGAATCTTCTTTCTGATTATTTCTGTCGCCCTGGCGGGCTTCTGGACGGTGCATACCATGATGGGGTTATCTGCAACAGACGACACCAAATGGGCGAAAACCAATTTTTTTATATCGATCAACTATTTGATGATCGTCTTTCTGGTGATGATACTGGACACCAACGGCGTCGGTTAAGAGGCCTGGGAATTATGTAATGGGGAGGAACGAAGACGGATGAATTTTGTTCGGAAACATGCTTTTAAGATTGCCGTTCTGGCGCTATGCGCAGTGATGGGTACTTATTTATACCTTTCTTCCACAAAAGCGGATAAGCCTAATCTGGATCAGAACTACAAAGCGCCAAGCTTTGAGCTCACGGATCTGGATGGGGGCAAGGTATCGCTGGAGAATACGAACGGCAAGGTGCGTGTCATATATTTCTTTTATTCCAATTGTCCGGACGTCTGTCCGCCGACAACCTATCTGATGACTGAAGCTCAGGACGAGTTGAAGAAAAAAGGCGTGTTCGGCAGTGAAGTCGAGTTCCTCTCGATTACATTCGATCCGGAGCGGGATACGACAGAGGCGATCAGAAAATTCGCAGGCAAATTCAATGTGGATGCGGCAGGCTGGAAATTTTTGCGCGAGGATAGCGAAGAAGATACCAAGCAGCTGATGAAGGGTTTTGGTCTTGGCTTGGTCAAGGATGCGAATGGTTATTTCACTCATTCTGATGCGATCACCTTTGTAGACCGGACAGGAAATGTGCGCAAGGCCATTGCGGGATCCATTACGGAGACGCAGGCGGACGAGATCGTGAAAATCGTTAATGCGCTTGTGAAGGAATAAACGAGATGGAAATATTTTGGTCTGTATTATGGAACAATGTGCTCCCGCTGTCGGTTATGATTGCCATTGGCGTCACGCTGCAGCGGGCTTTTTCTTTGGATATCAAAACCCTCTCCAGGCTTAATTTTTATTTGTTCTCGCCAGCTATCATTTTCAAATTATTATATACTACGGAAATATCGCTTGAGGTTATCGGCAATGTGCTGCTGTTCTTTCTTGTTTTTATGATCCTGCTGTTCGGCGCAGTGGAAGCGGTTGTAAGGCTCCGGCGGCTTGAAGGGGGCATGAGAGGGGCGATGCGCAACAGCGTGTTGTTCTACAACAGCGCAAATTATGGGATTCCGCTGAATCAGCTGGCTTTTGCAGCCAATCCCTTTACGCTCTCCGTCCAGGTTCTCATTATGATGATGCAATCCCTGATCCCCAACACTTGGGGGATTTACAGTGTTAATGCGCACAGGAGCAGCGGCCGCATGATTGTGAGAACGATCGCAAGGCAGCCGGTTATATATGCGATTCCGCTTGCTTTTCTGATGCGCGGCTTTGACATTCCCCTGGCGGGATTTCTGGCGACGCCCCTGGATTATTTGGCCGATGCGTTTACCGGAACGGCGCTGATTACGCTTGGGGTGCAGATCGGCAGCATGCGCTGGTCCTATAAAGGTCTGATGCTGAAGGATGTGTTGATCTCTTGTGGAACGAGATTGATTATCGGGCCGCTTCTCGCCCTGCTGGTCGTATGGATGCTCGGAATTGAAGGCATTATGGCTAAAGCGCTGATCGTCTCCTCCGCCGTTCCGACCTCGCTGTCCAGCGTGCTGCTGGCCGTTGAATTTGACAATGAGCCGGAGTTCGCTTCACAGGTGGTATTTGTGTCCACGGTGCTGAGCATCATCACGGTTACATTCGTTATATTTGCACTGCGCATTTGAGCAATCATTGATCTTCTTTGCGCCAGGGAGCGGGATCTGGGGCGGGGTATATAATGTACGATTCGAGTCCCGCTTTTTCGAATTGTTCAATTAAGTATTCTTGCGGGGTTTTCTCTACACCGGGATACCCTTTGCGGGTGTGAATATGCTCCCCATCAGGAAAGGTATCCCGCAGCATGCCGCGAATTCGTTTGCCGGACGAATCATTATCCGTGAAGATATAAACCTGCTTGTCCCCTACCTGGCGGCGCAGCTTCTCCAATTGGTCAGTCCCGGGCGTGCCGTAGGTGCAATAGATGAACACCTCCGGGCTCAATACGCGCCGGATCCGGCTGCGGTCGTTCTTTCCTTCCACGATAATAGCGATGTCCATATCATGCTTCACCTCTTACGCCATTGTAACCGATTGACTTGAGGAAATAAAAAAAAGGAAGGCATTGCCCGCAGGCAACACCTTCCTTTTGTTTGAGGAGAAGGTATACAGGATTAGTACCAGCATCCACATACGATAATAACGAGCAGGATAAACAATACAAGAATCGCGCCAGTTGAGGTAAAGGCACCACCGACATTGCCGTATCCACCGCGTTCAACACTTTCAGACATTGAGAAGTCACCCTCTTTCGCATTATCTCCAGGGAGATTGGCTTGCTTGTGGGTAGGAAGCGTAAGCCATCTGCCACGATGTATCCTATGCCTATAGAGGCCTGTGGCCCTGTGCCTTTACCCAGTTCTTGAAAAATGGGCTGAGTTTCTTCCTGACCGTATGGTGTAGAAGGGGAGCACGGACACGGCGAGCATCAGGATGATAAAAGCAATATAGTAAGGGGACACATAATTGCGCAGTTGTCCGGCAAGCATGGGGCCGATAAATGCGCCGATCGAGAAGGCGATCGAGAGGATAGAGAAGGTGCGTCCGTATTTCAAGCCTCCGCTAAGCTCGATTAGCAGGGACGGGATGGCCGGGAAAATAATGCCTTTGGCCATACCCAACATCAATAACAGGATATAAAAAGGAAGGGGCGCTCCGGCGGCGATGGAGAAATAAACCAGGGCCAATGCAAATGCGCCCCATAAAGAACGGATAAAAGGCGAGTAACGGTTCAGGAAAAGCATACTGAGCGTAATCAATGCCCCAAGGCTCACAACGGAGAAAAGCAGCCCTGTTGTCATCATGCCTTCTTTGGTAGTAGACATGAGGGGCAGCTCAAAAGAAAGGATACCTTGAGCACAAGCCATTGCAACGGGCAGGATGTAGATAAGCCAGGGAACCGTCGGCGTGGCGGGTTCATCATTCTTTATCGGCACATGCTTGGAGGGGGAGGCAGACACGAGATCCTTGTTCTGCTTCCAGTTCGTCGGCAATTCCCGTATGAACAGCATGGCACAGGCAGCGGTGCCGATCAGGATCCAGCCAAGCACATAGAAGGCGGTTGTAAAACCAATCTGGGCAACCATAAATGCGCCAGCCGCAGGAGAAACAACGGATGCCAGTGTGTGGATCAGCCCGTTGCCGGCCATCAGCTTGCCCTGCTTGACGCGGTCCGTTGCAATTCTGGCAAGCAGCGACATGCAGGCAGGGGACAGGAAAGCAAGCACAAAGCCGCTTACGGATCGCAGGACAAGCAGCTGCCAGGGATCAGTGACCTTCGATTGGAGCAGCAGAATGCCTCCCGCCGCGGCCAGGCTGAATACGATGAACAACCGGCTTCCATAACGGTCAACGCCATAACCTGCGATCACATTCCCTGGCAGATGGGTGAGTGAATACATGCCCATCATCAGCCCGATAAAGGAAGGCGCCGCACCGATGGATACGGCAAAAGGAGTCAGGATGGGATATTGGGCGTGAAGATCAAAAAAAGCGACAAATAAAAACAGATACAGCCAGATTGCGGTTCTCACAATGTTACCTCCTCAATCGCGCTTTTCATAACCACATGTTACTACTTGTACGCTTGGGCAAGCCCGGTTATGTCAGGGCGGATGGAGGTGGGCGTTGCTCTGAAACTTTTTCCGGATTTATTCGTCTTATGAAGGGGATGGAAATACGACCCCGCTACAAAAATTCATAAGGAATACGCTGGTTTACGCTTATATTCGCATAAGGTATAATGTTTTGTGTTCAGACTTTTCAAGGTATATAATGGGGGAATCGGCGTATGGGATTTGATTTTAACTACGACACAGATACTTGGATCCAATTCTTGAAGGACAACTGGGTTATTCTGCTGATTGCGCTGGTGGTCTTATTTATCGTCATTCGGATTGTGAAGACGGTTGTCAAATGGTTGATTGTAGCCGTTATTGTGGTGGGATTGGTCCTATACAGCGGTTATACCATGGATGATCTGGCTTCGCTCAGCACGAAGGTAACCGAAAGCGTGAAACAGGAAGCTATTACAGCGATGGCTGGAGAAGCCAAGGATGCTACCTATACGTCCAACAGCGACGGCACCTTCACCATTACCACCAAAAACCTGGAAATGCAAGGCAAGCCGGGGGACAACGAAGTGAAGGTTTCGTTCCGAGGCGCGCCGCTTGGCACCTGGAAGATCGATGAAACTATCCGGGCCTTGATTGAGACAGCAAAGAAAAACGTATAGAACCTACGTTATCACGGCGATTTCTCGCGAAAACGCCAAGGATTATGCTTACGAAGTGGCGTTTCCCTTCGGGAAACGCAAGGTTTAGGCTTACGAAGTGGCGTTTTTTCGAAAACGCCTGGATTATGCTTACGAAGTGGCGTTTTCCCTTCGGGAAAACGCCTTAGGGGGAAATGTATGAACACATGGGTTCACGCTTTGCTGAAGCCGGAGCCAGTGGCGCTCATGGTTCTACTCGTTTTACTCGGATCGCTGATTCAGGGAATGAAGAGAGGTGCGTCCGGTTCTGCGAGGCGCCTTTTCTTTTTTATATGGCAGGCAGCTGCCGTCATTCTATCCTTGCTGCTTGCCGGAAGGGTAGCCAAATGGCTTTCCCCTCTGCTGAAGAACCGTCTTATTCAAAGCGGCATTGAGGTGCCGCAGGAGCAGCTCGGCGCCTGGAAGCAGCTTTGGTATACGCTGGTGACCAGCCTGCGGGACTTTGAGCTGCTGCGCCTGGGCGTTCTGTTCCTGATTTCTTATCTCCTGCTGCGGATGCTGCTGGGCTGGCTGGAGCCGCTGTGCGGACTGTTGTTTCAGACGCTCGCGAATTCCCGCGAAGACCGCGGAGAGGGCAGCGAGAAGCTGCTCTCCAAAACGGCCAGCCGCACGACGGGGGCCGCAATCGGGACTTTGCTGGGAGCTGGCCGGGCCTTTGTTATCATTGCTTTCCTGTTTGTTTATGTCACCGTCATTCCGGGCGGCCCGCTTACGGAATCCATCCGCGCGTCGGCTTTCTATAATAAAACGGCTGACGAGCTGCTGGATCCGGTCGCCGGAGATGTGCTTCGTCGCGGTCCGGTCTTCACGGAAGCGGTGGGCGTAGAGTTCCGCCGCGTGCTTCAGCGCAAATACGAAGTGATCGACGCAAACGTGCCGGAGGATATCGGCCAGGCAGCGGCAGCCGTCACGTCCAAAGCCAAGACCGATAAGGATAAAGCCCGCGCCCTGTATGATTGGGTAGGCTCGCGCATCGCATACGATTGGGACAAGGCTGACAATTATGAGCAGCATGGCATATGGAAAGAGCAGACGCCGGTCGACACCTTCAATACCCGCCTGGGGGTATGTATCGACGTCGCTCGACTGTATGCGGTCATGGGCCGTTCAGCCGGTCTTGAG
Source organism: Paenibacillus nasutitermitis (assembly GCF_014641075.1). Classification (GTDB taxonomy): domain Bacteria; phylum Bacillota; class Bacilli; order Paenibacillales; family Paenibacillaceae; genus Paenibacillus_Z; species Paenibacillus_Z nasutitermitis. The sequence goes on along the minus strand of NZ_BMHP01000002.1, from coordinate 1,716,763 downwards.
GTTCGTGTAGTTACCGGACAGGGGGCAACCGGCTCAGGTTACGGTCCGCATGCCTGGAATGAGGTCAGGCTGGCCGACCAGGGCGGTATATGGATTCCGCTTGACGCGACCTGGGCGTCGTCAGGCGACTGGTTTAACCCGGATGGGTTCTCCCGTACCCATATTCGCGAAACATAGGGATTATGAGAGGAGGTATTGCAGCATGCAGGAGGATCCGCAGAAGCGGGCGATATCAAACCGGAGGCATTTTGCTTTCCGGTTGAACTTATTCTTTTTCGCGACTTTCTTTCTGTTTAGTGTCCTTATTGTCCGTTTGGCGATATTGCAGTTCGTTGAAGGGCCTTCGCTGAAAGAGGAAGAGGTCAGCAGGGCGACAACCAAAGTGCTCATTCCGCCTATTCGGGGCAATATATACGATTCAAGCGGTAACCGCATCGCTTATTCCACTTCGACGCAGTCGCTCTACTACAAGATCGAGCCCGGGAATGAGGAGAAGGTGAAGGAAAAGGCAATTGAAGCCGCCGCGGCAATGTTCAAGGCATTCAAGGATTATGGCGACCCGGCTGTCTCCATGACGTTGGATCAGATCATTGCGAACATGGACCTGGATCATAAGAAAAATACCTATGAAGTGCCAAGGCGGATCAAGGCGGGACTCACCAATAAGGAAATCGCCGTCTTTCTTGAGAACACGGACAAATATCCCGGAATCGAGATTCTGGAAGAAAGCATCCGCCATTACGATAAAACCACCTTTGCCGTGCAGCTTGTCGGTTATTTGAAGAAATACAGCGGCGGAGCGGAAAATAATCTATACAAAAACAAAGGAAATATCACAGACCCGCTGCTGCAGTATCTGCCTGCGGAGGATGTCGGCTTCGATGGTCTGGAGTATATGTACCAGGATGTGCTGCGCGGCAAGAACGGGCTGAAGCTGTACCCGGTCAATGCCGCCAGAAGGATTATCGGACCTCCTGCCATCACCAAGCCGGAGAAAGGCGATAATTTGTATTTGACGATTAACCGCGAGATCCAGGAGAAGACGGAGAAGGCGATCACCGATCAACTGCATTATCTTCAGACCACATACACCTCTGAGCGTCAAGAACAGGCCAAGACCGGCTATGCGGTCGCGATGGAGGTCAAGACGGGCAAAGTGATCTCGATGGCCAGCATGCCCGATTACGATCCTAATATTTGGGAAGGCGGGCGGATCAGTACGGAGGATTACGACAAGATCAGCACCGTGCTTCAGAATGGTACGATCAGTCCGGTTATCGGCCCGTATAAGGATAAGAAGGAGCAGAACAAGCATCCTTCCTCTATCGTATATCTGGGATCTGTGCAAAAGCCGTTATCTGTCCTGATAGGGTTGAATGAGAAGCTCTTTACGACAAGTTCTGTTTATCAGGATAATGGAGCGTTCTATTATGGGCAGGAAGGCAAATACCGCCGGAAAATCGGAAATGCCCAAGGTCATGCCTACGGTTCTCTGGATCCTGCCAAAGCGATCCAGAAATCTTCCAATCCATTCATGGCCAAGATGATAGGGAACGCGCTGTATGAAAGAGACGGCAAAAAAGGTGTGGATCTTTGGGACCGCTATGTGAAAAAGTTCGGGCTTGGCGTTTCGACGGAAAGCGGCTTGCTGAATGAAAATACCGGCGTTATCGGCTACTATCATGAGCTTGAAGTGGCCAGCTCGCAGTCGGCCCTTATTTTAGCTTCCTTCGGTCAGATGGGGCGCTACACAACATTGCAGTTAGCCCAATATGCGGCTACGCTTGCCAGCCACGGTAAGCGGATGAAGCCGCAGTTCGTCAACAAGATCGTCGACAGTGAGGGCAATATCGTGCAAGGCTTTGAACCGAAAGTGCTCAATACGATTGAATTTCCCAAAGCCTATTGGAATGAAATCGAGCGGGGAATGGCAAATGTCAGTGTCAATGCCTTTAAAGATGCCCCTTATAAGGTGTTGAGAAAAACAGGGACCTCCGAGCAGCAGGTAGCAGGGGGGAAGTTCGTTGATAATGCAGTATTTATCGCGTATGCTCCTGCCGAGGATCCCGTTCTGGCCGTTGCTGTTGTTGTGCCGGAGGGCGGATTCGGGTCGGCCGGTGCGGCGCCGATTGCCCGTAAAATCTTCGATGCTTATGATGAAGTCATTGGTCTGCACGGTGTTCCGACCAAAAAGCAGGAGGACCAGGCCAATACCGCAAACACAGGAAACGAAGCGGGAAATTAACAAGATCCAACATTAACTGTACAAGATCGGGTAGCGAACGGTTGAACAGAACCTTATATAATAGTAAAAGAGGCTGTGGGAGTTTTGGTTCGTTGGGGCGTTTGATGCTGTCCGGTTTGGAAGTTGGCCGGAATGTGCTAAACTTGAAGCAGCCGTAAGACAGACTTGTTTTGAACAAGTCTGCGGGAAGAAACTGCCTGTTTGCAGACAGAACGGCGCGAGCTGTTTTCGTTTTCTCTGCTTGCGCCCAAATGAAAGCTGTTGGTGCAGAAGATTTGGGAGGTACGGATGGAGAAGATCAAGCTGATTGCGCTGGATATGGATGGGACGCTGCTGAACGAAATGCAGGAAATAAGCAGCGAGAATCAACAATGGATTCATAAAGCATTGGATGCCGGAATTACGGTTTGTTTTGCAACCGGACGAGGCTTCCAGAGCGCTTTGCCTTACGCGGAGCAGCTTAAGCTCGACACGCCGATGATTACAGTCAACGGCGGCGAAATCTGGCGCAGACCCCATGTGCTGCATAAGCGCACGCTAATGCCGGCCGCAACAATTCGCAGGCTCCATGAATTGGCGCTTCAACACAAGGAAAGCTGGTTCTGGGCTTATGCGGTAGAAGGCATATTCAATAAAGAGCAGTGGATAGAGCCGGCCGACAATTATGACAGCAAGCACTGGCTGAAATTCGGTTATTTTAGCGAGGATGCCCAAATGCTTGCCCGGATTTATAAGGAATTCTCCACCTGGGGCGGCATGGAAATCACCAATTCATCAACGACCAACTGGGAGCTGAATCCCGAGGGTGTAACCAAGGCCAGTGCGCTCCGAGAGCTGTGCAGTGTACTCGGCATCGAAATGTCGCAGGTGGCTGCTATGGGCGACAGCCTGAACGATATTGCCATGATCCGCGAAGCCGGCCTTGGCGTTGCGATGGGGAATGCTCAGGAGGTTGTTAAGGAAGCGGCGGACGCAGTAACGGTAACGAACAACGAGCATGCTGTAGCGCATCTGATCCGGGATTTTGTACTGAAGGGGTGAAGAAGCTGTGGAAATCGCCGGTTGGATACTTGTAATCATTTTGTTTGCGGTTGGTATGGCCGGAGCGATTTTCCCCATCCTTCCTGGTGCGCTTGCTATCTATGCCGCTTTTTTCGTTTACGGTTTTTTTATTTCCTTTCAGCCCTTCGGTTTCTGGTTCTGGACGATCCAGACGTTGATTGTGGCGGCGCTGTTTCTGGCCGACTATGCGATCAGCGCATGGGGTGTGAAGAAATATGGCGGAACGCGGGCTTCTATTATCGGCAGCACCATCGGCGTCATTGCCGGACCTTTCGTTATCCCGGCTTTCGGCCTGCTGCTCGGACCTTTGCTTGGAGCTGTAATTGGCGAGCTGATCGTGGGTTCCGATTTCAAGAAATCGTTGAAGGTCGGGTTCGGCGCGGTTGTCGGATTATTTTCCAGTACGGTTGTGAAGATCATCCTGCAGGTTGTGATGATCGTGCTGTTCTTTATTTGGATCTAAATTAAATTTTGGAGGCGAAAATTATGGTCAAAGTGACAGTCTGGAATGAGTTTCTGCACGAGAAGGATAGCGAAGAAGTACGAGCGGTTTATCCGGACGGCATACATAATGCCATTGCAAAGGGGATTGGGACCGATGGTTTCGAGGTCCGTACGGCTACAATGGACCAGCCGGAGCACGGCTTGACGGAAGAGGTTCTGGACGGTACTGATGTGTTGGTATGGTGGGGCCATAGAGGCCATGATCAAGTGGACGATGCTATAGTCGACCGCGTACATGCTCGAGTTCTGGGCGGAATGGGCCTGGTCGTGCTGCATTCCGGACATTTTTCGAAAATTTTCAAGAAGCTTATGGGTACCGGTTGTGACCTCAAATGGCGCGAAGCCGATGAGAAGGAGCGGATCTGGGTTGTGAATCCGGCGCATCCGATCGCTGCGGGCATTCCCGAACAGTTCGTGCTTGAGCGCGAAGAGATGTATGGCGAGCATTTTGATATTCCGGCTCCAGACGAGCTGGTGCTTGTCAGCTGGTTTGAAGGCGGAGAAGTGTTCCGCAGCGGATGCACGTTCTTCCGCGGACAAGGCAAAGTGTTCTATTTCCGTCCCGGCCATGAAACATATCCAACCTATTATAACGAAAACGTACTTCAAGTTATCCGCAACGGAGCACGCTGGGCTGCCCCATCCAATGCTGCAGCACCCATTCGCGGCAACCATAAGCCGCTCGAGGAAATCAAAGCGAAATAAATTTTTACGTGCGGGGAGAATTCAGAGCAGCTTATGGTTAAAAAAGACTCCTTGATCAAAGGAACAATTATTCTGGCGGCTGCGGCGCTGGTAGCCCGATTTCTGGGGATCTTCCAGCGTATCCCGCTGGATAATATGCTCACTGTTGACGGAGGAAATTATTTCAACGTCGCCAATAACATTTATCTTATGCTGCTTATCATTGCCACGGGGGGAATCCCAAGCGCCATCAGCAAGATGGTGTCGGAGCGTTACGCTCTCGGCCGTCCCGATGATGCCCAGCGCATCTACCGTGCCGCTTTGTGGTTCGGAGCGGTAACAGGATTAGTTGTTGCCAGTCTTCTGTATCTGTTCGCTCCATATATCGCCACCGAAATCTCGCAGCACCCTGGGGCGGACATTTCCATTCGGGCGATAGCCCCTGCCTTGCTGCTGTTTCCGGTCATAGCGATGATGAGGGGATATTTTCAAGGCCGCCAGTTCATGATGGCAGGCGGAATCTCACAGATCGTCGAACAGTTTATGCGTGTTATTACAGCAATAGGACTCGTTGTACTTCTGTTATCCTGGGGATGGAGCGACCGCTGGGTGGCAGGTGCCGCCACCTTCGGAAGCGTGCTGGGCAGTGTGGGCGCTTTTCTCGTCATGCTTTATTACGCCAGGCGGCTGCGCCGGCAGGATGCGGCTGAAGGTCCGGTCAAAGCCAACGCCAAAAAACCGGGAGACGGTTCCTCAACCTCGAAACTGGCCTACCGGTCCATCTACAAAGAACTGTTTTCGATCTCGGTTCCGGTCGTTATTGCCGCAATGACGGTACAGTTTATTTATAATTTTGATATTCTGTTGTTCAGCCGCTTGACTGATGCATTCTATTCGTCAGCAGAAGCCGGGAAACTCGCCAGCAAATGGCTGGGCTTCAGAGCCCAGGGAATTGCGGGGATTCCGCCGATTCTGGCGATTGCCCTCAGCTCTTCCATTATTCCGGTTATTTCCTCCGCCTTCTCGGTCCGGAATATGAATGAGGTTGAGCGGCAAACCTCGCTGGTGATGCGGATTGTTGTCTTTACCGGTGTGCCGGCTGCGCTCATGCTGACAATTGCCTCCATATCCGTTACGGGTTTTCTGTTTGACGGTACGGGCGGAAGCGGGCTTGTGGCTGCGCTGACAGCGGGCACGATTTTTCAGATTACGATGATGACCAGCAATTCCGTGCTTTTCGGCCTGGGTAAACCGCGTCTGCCGATGCGTCATACGCTGGTGGGACTTGCGGCAAAAGTAATATTGAGTCTGGTTCTTGCTCCTTTAATGGGGGCATACGGTCTCATTCTTTCCTCTACGATTTGTTTTGTTATTATTGCTTATCTGAATCTAAGGGAAATCCGCAAGGACGTGCCGATCAAAGTCCTTGGAAGCCGCTGGTTCGGCTATGGGGTGACGATCGCAGTATCGGCGGCCGCAGGCTGGCTTGTGGACTTCGCTGGCAGACGTCTGCTTGATGCCCTCCCGGACAAGCTGACGTATTTCATTTCCGCGGGGGCGGCCGGTGTGGTGTCCCTGGGGCTTTACGTCGCGCTGCTGGTCCTGCTGCGTGTTGTAACCCAGGAGGATGTCCGCCAGTTCCCCGGGCCGATGAGGAAGTTATTAAGCCCGTTAATGCGCTTAACTGCCCGTTCGAAGAAAGCTGGAAGCGAATAAACAATATTCCATTAATACCCTTTCCGTGGTAGAATAGACGTTAGTCTGTTTACCCATGGAGAGGGGTTTTTTTGTTGAAAAAGTGGAAGAGGAGCGGTAAAGCTATCGGTCTGACCTTGCTTGCGTTGACTCTGATGATCGTAGCAGGTTGTCAGGCGCTTGGCGGGGTGGATTTTAATGAAATGCTCAAGCAATCGGTTAAGGTTTCTTCGATGGAAAGTAAGCAGAATATCGAATTCAAGCTGCTTCTTGCCGATGGGGCTTTGGACGGCGAAGACGAGGAATTAACTACGCTGGTCAAGTGGATCTCACAAATCAATCTGGAGCTGGATGATATAAAAATGTCGGAAGGCGGAAATATTTCCCTGAACGGCAAGCTTATACTGAACGGGAAAAGCATAGGTTTCTCGCTTAAAGCCAATGACAAGCTCCTGGAATTAAATCTGGAAGGCGTCAAGAAGCCGGTCGTCATTCGTTTGGACGATGAGCTGCTGGGCGGTTTGTATGCAGATGATCTATATCCGGGCAATGACGGGACAGCGGAAGACAAGGAAGCCATGACGAAAACAGCCAAGCAGATTGTCGACATTGTCAGTGGCTATGCTATCAATAATCTGCCTAATCCCAGCAAGTTGACGGTGGAGGCAGGCCAGGAGCCGGTAAATGGCGAATCTGTGGCTGGCATGCGTATTCACGCCGAGTTGAACGGCCCGGAGTTATGGGACTGGGCAGGCAAATATGTTGATGCCCTGTTGAATGATAAAGAAGGCTTGAACGCTATGATTGCCGCCCTGTTTGATGCACTGGAGGAGCAAACCGATTTAGTTGGCTCGGTTGCCGGAGAGAGCATATTTGGAACGCTTCCCAAGGAAGACGAGAAACAGGCCGCTGTCGAGGAAGCATCCGAAAGTATTGCAAGTTTTCTCACTGAAATGAGGGAAGGGATGAATGAATCCGACCCGCAATCGGTGAATGAGATATTAAACGAGAAGACTTATATCAAAATAGACCTCTTTGTAGATAGCAAGCTGGATATCCGCAAATCGACTGTGGAAGCTTCCATCGTTCCCCAGTTTGACGACTCTGCCGCTGCGGCGGCCGAAACGGATGAACTGACGAGTATGGGCGACGAATTATCCGATTCGCCGTTCGAAGGAATCTGGATTAAACTCTCAGGTGAGACCTGGAATGTCAACGGCGCGGTGACACCGGAAGTTCCTGTGGATTCCCCGAAGGCGCTTCATGAAACCGATCTGGATGCCATGGAAGGGTATCAGCTGCTCCGCCAGCTTGAGAGCAATTCCACCCTATATGGTTTGCTTCGCAATGATTTGGAAATTAACAAACAATCTGTGCAGTTCAATGCTGACTACAGCAGCAATCCTGTTATCCGGACACCGGCTGGCGTGACGATCATTCCGCTGCGAGAAACGGTTGAGCAGCTTGGCGCGACTTTGACTAAGGATGCCGCTACAGGTAAAATAACGATATACGACGATGCAACTTACACAACGCTCGTATTAAAGGCCGGAAGTAACCAAGCCGTTGTGAATGGGAAGACACTGAAATGGGCATTCCCGACGACGGTTGTTCAAGGAGTCACTTACGTGTCCGCCCGTGATTTGGTCAAGGCTCTGGGCGGGGAGCTTGAATGGCAGGATTGGTATGAAACGAATGACACGTTAGTCATCAACCGCCAGCCTTAAACGCTTGACCGCATGAGAAAGGTGGTGCTTTGGATTTATGGAGATCATTAAAACCGACGAAGCTTTCCGTACTACGATTGCTTCCAAAGAACCAATCACCGTTGCCGTGTTTAAGGCGACCTGGTGTAAGGATTGCCATTTTATTGAGCCCTTCATGCCAGATATCGAGCAGAAGTATGCCGGTCGTATCCGTTTTGTCGAGGTGGACCGGGACGATTTACCGGAGTTGTGCGGAGAATTGAATATTCTTGGCATCCCAAGCTTTATTGCCTTCCAAGACAGCCGGGAGCTTGTACGTTTCGTTAACAAGCTGCGTAAATCGCGCGAGGAAATTGAGCAGTTTCTGGACCGCGCCCTGCAAGTAGCGGAAGTATTGGACCAATCAAAATAATACAGGTTGAAGCCCGCAGGCCAGCACTTGCGGGCTTTTTTTGTATTGTGACACATTTAGGCCTACATTGCGGTTAAAGAAGCGTTCGTTCACAGTTTGAACATGGTATTTGTCGAATGAGTTCGTTATAATTGTGGAGTTGAATCTTTTTTGGAAGCTAGGTGATGAGATTGACCCCAAGCCGTTATCGTTATATTGCTATTGCGGCGTGCATTGGAATGTTTCTTGTACTAATAGCCGGTTCCTTGGTAACGAATACCGATTCTGGCAGAGGATGCGGGACAGATTTTCCGCTATGCCACGGGAAGTTCATACCAGCCTATACGTTGGAATCGTTAATTGAATATTCACATCGACTGATTAGCGGCCTGGTTGGCCTTCTGGTGCTGGCTGTATTTATTTCCACTCTGGTGCTTTACCGCCGGAAACCTGAGGCTGTCATTTATGCCAGTCTGGCTGGGTTTTTCACCCTGCTTCAGGCAGTACTGGGCGCTATCGCGGTAGTATGGGAGCAGTCCGCGGCCGTACTGGCCATGCATTTCGGGTTTTCGATCCTGGCATTTGTCAGTACTCTGCTGCTGGTATTCTGGGTCAACAGGGTCCGGCGCGGAACCATCGACGACAAACCGCTTTCCGCGGTGCCGCGATCGGTTTTCCGTCTGGTGCTGGGTGTATTGATTTATACGTATATTGTCGTTTATTTAGGCGCTTTTGTCCGTCATACGGATTCTTCAGGAGGCTGTCAAGGCTGGCCGCTTTGCAATGGAGAATTCATTCCGACGATGGAAGGAGCCACCGGGATTGTTTTTATCCACCGGTTGGGCGCACTGGTTCTGCTGATAGCCGTCATTTGGCTGTGGCGCCATGTCAGCCGGGTTTGTGCGACAAATCCTGAGCTGCGCCGCACAGCTTCATTGGCATTAGCTCTGATTTGCCTGCAGATTGTCAGCGGAGCTGTCCTGACGGCTACGCTGTCTAATGATGATTTGCTGGTGTTTACGAGTATCCTCCATAATATTATCGTTTCTTTCCTGTTCGGTATAATGGCGGATTTGATGGTTCGCGCCTGGAAATGGCAGGAAGGGCGCTTCAACCGCCCGCTCAAGCGATCGTGATTTTTTGATTCCATGTCTGTTAGCTGGAAGGCCCGTACCCGTGACGGCCCTTCCTTTCCTTTTTTTGATGCCTCATGCATGCGACACAAAAAATAATGCTTGATTTGGTTCAACGATTTGAGCATCATGGGAAGTGAACGATGCACAGCTGATGAAGGAGCCGGAGATTAACAAGGCTTCATGGAAGCGCTTAGAGTAACGATATCTGATGGGCGAAGGAGGGCTAATATGGAAGAACAACCGCAATTGGTGATGTTTAACCCTTCACTGGCTGGACTGCCCGAAGTACAGCTTGCTTCAGACTACACAGTACGTTCATTCCAACCAGGCGACGAAGCTGCTTGGGAAACTATTATCAATGAAGCTTTCGGGGTAGAATACCGTTTCGCAATGATGGCCGATGACGATGAATATAGACCAGAACGGATTTTCTTTATATGCTGGGAAGGGAAACCTGTTGCAACCGCATCTGCATGGTGGCGAAAGCAGTGGGGGGACGAGACAGGATACCTGCATATGGTAGGCGCTCTTGCAGCCCACGCAGGCCGTAAGCTAGGGTATATGGTAAGCTTGGCAGCTATGCACCGGATGGCTGAAGAGAAGCGCGTAAGCGCCATTCTGAACACGGATGATTCGCGCTTGGCTGCGATCGTAAGTTATTTGAAGCTCGGTTATGAACCGGAAATCGCCGATCCTGGTCAGATTGAGCGATGGAAGTTGATCTTCGGACAAATCAATGATCAGGAGCGTTTGAAGCGTCTTTGATCCATTCACCGTGACTGGACCTTCAATCTTTGCCATGTTGGACTTGAACCTTTTGGGGAAACCTACCTACTGATTCCAGAGATTGTTTACATCATACAGCGGACCCTAGGGGGATTTAGCAGATGCTGCGAATATTGTTCGACGAACCACCGCGCAAATCGGAGGGAAAACTTCTCAAAACAATGGAAATCATGGAGCGTTTTGCATCCATGCTGCATGGTTCCATTTCTAAAGGACAGGATCGCGAGCATAAGATGAAGAAGTATGAAATATGGACTCTTGGGCTCATCGTATCGCTTGATGAATTGGAGCAGAGTCAATATGCGGCGCGGAAACTGGCAGACAAAGTGACATCTCCTTCTATGGAAAGCATGTCAGCGGAAGAGCTGCTGAATTACCACCGGCATGTCTATTTTGATAAAAACGCCTTTATCCGTTTATTCGCCTTACTCGATAAATTGGGAACGTTGATGAATGAATTATTTGACCTTCATACGGAACGATTCAAGGTTCATTTCTCCTACTTCACGGTGCTGCGCGGCATGCGGCAGCGGAATTTGCATACACGGCTGGGTTCCGGCCTGGAGCAGCTGAAGGAGCAGTACAAAGAGCCAATGGGGAGACTGCGCAAGCGCCGCAACACGGAGATTCACTATATGAATTCGGAGCTGCAGGATGATTTGCAGCAGAGCTACTCGGCCTACGGGGAACTGCACCGGCTGGAGAACCTGAAGGAACGATGCGCCGATCTTGCACAAGGAATGGAACTCATTTACGGAACGCTGCTGTTGACATTTGATTATGCATGCAACCATATGAGGAAACAAATCTGATATGCTATACTTCACATGGGAGGGTGACCCATGGAGCTAAGTGGTAAAACTGCTTTAATCACGGGCAGCGCCAAAGGATTAGGCAAGGTGACGGCGCTGGCATTGGCCCGTATGGGCTGCGATCTTGTATTGAACTATGTATCCAGTGAAAAAGAAGCCCGGCAGCTTACCGCAGAAATTGAACAGCTGGGCGTCCGTTGTACGGCTTTCCAGGCGGATATTTCCATCCGCTCCGACGTTGAACGGCTGGCCGCGCAGGCACAAAGCTGGTCATCCAGCGGGTGCATCGACATCCTGATTAATAACGCCGGACCTTTTATCAGGGAACGCAAACGTTTTGCCGATTACGCAGTGGAGGATATTATCGGCCTCATTAATGGCAATCTGCTGGGCGTGATGCTGCTTGATCATCAACTGCTCCCAGGGATGCGCAGAAGAAAGTGGGGGCGTATTATCCACTTTGGCTTCGGGCATGCGGGAGAAGGCCGCGCCTGGCCGCACAGGGCTGTTTATGCTGCCGCTAAAACAGGACTGGTTTCGTTCACAAAAACGCTGGCCGTTGAGGAAGCAGGGGACGGGATTACGGTTCACATGATTTGCCCGGGCGATATTAAAGGCTTGAACAAGGAACGGTCCATTTTGGAAGTCCGCAGTGAGCGTGATGAAGAGTCGCCGGGCGGCCGACCGGGAAGCGGGGAAGATATCGCTCGCGTCATTGGTTTTCTGTGCATGCACGCTTCCGATTATTTGACGGGCAATATTATTGATGTCACCGGCGGCTTCGATCCCATTAAGAACAGCATCCCGGTTACATAAACAAGAGAAAAGAGTCTTGACGGCTTGCCCTTAGGCAAATTCCGGCAAGACTCTTTATTGTAGCCTTATAGAATTTAATTCTAATAAATTTCTATAAGGTCTAAGGGAAGAAACGAACCTTGCCGCCAGAGGACGGCGCAGCCGTTTCTTCTTGGAAGCTTTTGTTATGGCTTAAAATACCTGCATGACTTCTTGTACGCCTTCAACTTCTTCAAGCAGGGCACGTTCAATACCTGCTTTGAGAGTAATGGTTGAACTTGGGCAGCTGCCGCAAGCACCCATCAAGCGCAGCTTAACGATACCATCCTCTACGTCAACAAGCTCGACGTCGCCGCCATCGCGTTGAAGGAAAGGGCGAAGCTTATCCAATACATCCAACACTTCATCATACATTGTGCTGCTTTGTGTACTTTCACTCATTGCAATCCACTCCTTTCTCCCCTATTATAATACAAAGTAGCGTAATTGAAAATGGATATCATCCGATATCATTTAAGGTAAGGTGAGAACCCGCATGCTAAAACCGATAATAGAATTTTGCGCCAGCAATATGCACCATGGCACCGACCAAGTGATGAAACGGCTCGAAGGGAATCCCGAGCTCGAAATTATAGAATACGGCTGCCTCGGCAACTGCGGTGAATGTTACCTGTTTCCATTTGCCATGGTCAATGGCGAGATCGTTGCGGCCGCAGAAGCTGAAGAACTTTATGATGAGATCATGAAGTCAATCAATGAGCAGGATGCGGAACGGGCAGCCCTCGACCGGCTGATTGACGATTTATAAGGCTTCTGCTGCTTTATCCCAAATGATGCTTGGACATCCAGAGCACACCGCTCTTGAGTACACGCGGCACACGGCCCATAATCGGAGTACGGCCCATCAGACCAAAACCGGATTTCTTGCCAAGCGAGCCGAGCACGCCTTTTAGCTTGATTTTAGAGAGCTTCGGTTTTTTGCCGCTCCAATGGGCCTGCATCACTTCGGCTACCTGCTTGCCCTGGGCCTCCGCCGCCTGGGCGCTTGGCGCGAAAGGAACAGACGCGCAGTCCCCGACAATAAATACTTCCTGATGGTCGGGAAGCTGGTGATATTCATTGATAATCAGACGCCCGGTTGAATCCTTGGGCAAATTGATTTTTTGCACCAGCGATACGGGCTGGATACCAGCAGTCCATACAATAACATCGGTCATAAGAGGGCTTGTATCGTTCTGGTCATACAACACGCCCTGCTCCACCTTGTGAAGCGAAACATGGCCGCGCATCTCCACCTCATGCTCCGTGAACCAGGAGGACACATAGTTCTGCAGTTTGCCGGGGAAAGCCGAAAGAATGCTCGGTCCACGGTCAACAATGCGGATGTTGATGTCCGGACGGCCTTCGCGCAGCTCCGATGCGATTTCCACCCCGCTTAGTCCACCGCCTACAATCGTGACCTGGCCGTAAGGCTTGACATCGTTGACAGCCTGATACGTTTTGCGGGCGGCAGTGAAGGTCTGAATACTGTTGGAATACAACTCTGCGCCCTCAATGCTGTGGAACTTGTCGGTACAGCCAAGGGCGATAACCAGCCAGTCATAATGAATGGGATCCTGGCCCGCAATTCCCACCTGCCTGGATTCCAGATCAACCGACAAGACTTCTCCGTACATAATCAGCAGCCGGGGGTCGGAAGGAAAACCGACACGAAGGTCAATATCCGCTACCGTACCGGCAACGAGAGAGTAATATTCCGTCTTAAGTCCCTGATACGGCATGCGGTCGATCATAACAATAATGGTGTCATCGGGCAGCTCGCCATCCAGCAATTGATGGGCAACGGTTAAGCCTCCGTAGCCGCCTCCGAGTATGACAAAACGCTTCATTGGCAACCCCAACCTTCTTTATCATCTGCAGTAAAGCCTTTTGCGTTTAAATGATGATGCTTAGTATGCGCGCTAATGTCCGCTGTCTTACTCATAAATCTTTACTTCGTTATAGAAGGTATCCCGTTCTATGGGAATACGTCCAGCACCTTTAACCAGCCAGATCAGATCCTCGCGTGTAATGCCTTCGGGAGTAAGAGCGCCCGCAGCATGACTGATTCGTTCCTTGACGATCGTACCATGCACATCGGATGCGCCCATTGTCAGCGAGACTTGCGTAAGCTGGGTCCCAATATTGATAAAATAAGCTTTAATATGCTGAAAATTATCCAGCATCAGCCTGCTGATCGCAATGGTCTTCAGGTCTTCAAAAGCCGAGTTGCGACGGCGGATACCCGCCTTCGGGCTGATTGGCTGCATGGAGAGAGGGATAAAGACCAAAAATCCGTTCGTCTCATCCTGCAGCTCGCGGATTTGCAGCATATGATTAATCCGGTCTGCATGTTTCTCGACGGAACCATAAAGCATAGTCGTGTGGGTGCGAAGCCCAAGATTGTGGGCGGTACGGTGAACCTCAAGGTATTGGGAAACGTCGGCTTTGTCCACCTTCATTTTTTTACGGTACTCGTCGGAGAGAATCTCCGCACCTCCGCCGGTAAGACTTTTCAGGCCGGCCTTCATCAACTCCTCAAGCACCTCGCGATAGCTTAGCCCGCTGATTCTGGAGAAGAAGTCGATTTCTGCTGCTGTGTAGGCTTTAAGCGTAATATCGGGATAACGCTCATGTAATGCTTTTAACGAATCTACATAATATTGAAACGGAACATGATTATTATGTCCGCCGACAATGTGGAATTCCCGAACGCCAGGATGGATATGCTGTTCCACATACTCGATCATTTCCGCTCCGGAGAGCGTGTAGGAACCTTCTTCGCCTTTATCCTTGCGGAAATTGCAAAAAGCGCAGTGGGCTTCGCAGACGTTTGTGAAATACAGACTCATGTTCTCAATAAAATAAACCTTGCGGCCGTTCTTCCGCATATTAGCCTCATTTGCCAGCTGTCCAATAGTCAAAAGATCATCGGAACGATACAAAAATTCCCCGTCTTCACGGGTCAGACGCTCCCCGGAGCGAACTTTCTCGATAATATCCTGCATCTGCTTGTCTTCTGTCGGTATGGCTACATTCATGACGGCTTCCTCCTAGTCCGCCGGGCACTGGGTATAGGTCCGGTGATATGTGTTATGAAATAAATACTTTGTGAAAAAAGTCACTTGCGAATACCGTAATAACCGTTTATGAACCTCAACTGACCCTATTATAAACCTCCTCGCGCTGAGCGGCAACCACAAAAGTCAGGCTGGGATCAAGAGGCAATAGGAAATCAACTCGCGATAGGCCGTCCATTACCGTCTTGAAGAGAATTGGGGTACAATAGAAGAGAAAGCGCGGCTAGGGCACTTACAGACGGATGGGATTTATTTTTAACGCGCACGAAAAGAGGTGTGGAATTGGCAAATACGCACACATACTCACGCAGGGAAGAAGTGGCCAACGCCCTTACCCATGGCCTAGGCATCCTGCTCAGTGTCGCGGCGCTGGTGGTCCTTATCGTTTTTGCGGCTCTCAAGGGACAAGCGTCTCATGTGGTGAGCTTCACCATTTATGGCACCATGATGCTGCTGCTCTATACCTGCTCCACGCTGCTGCACAGCTTTCCAGCCGGAAAGGTGAAGGATGTGTTCGAGAAGCTGGATCATGCCTGTATTTATTTGTTTATTGCAGGAACCTATACGCCTATTCTGCTTCATTTGGTGCCGGGAGCCAAAGGCTGGACATTTTTCGGCATTATCTGGGGAGTGGCGGTCTGCGGAGTTATATTCAAGTCCTTCTTCACATCCCGGTTTCTGTTTACTTCGACGATCCTTTATCTGGTGATGGGATGGATGATTGTTTTTGCCTGGGGACCGCTCAAAGCGCATATTAATCCGGGCGGCCTGCAATTGCTGATCATCGGCGGTCTTCTGTACAGCTTTGGAACGATTTTTTATATGTGGAGGAGTTTTCCATATCACCATGCCGTATGGCATCTCTTCGTGGTAGGCGGTTCCGTTTTTCATTTCTTTGCGATTTTGTCTATTTTGCCGTAATGAATACAGACGCAAAGCATATTGAGCCGTACCGTAAAGTGGAGTATAATTAAGAATCAAGGGCGGCATTGCTGCCGGAGATTGCATGACTATGGACTAAGGAGGGATTATGTATGATTAACATTAGCGAAACCGCAAATGAAAAAATAAAAGAAATGCTCAGCTCAGAAGAAACGCCTAACCTGTTTTTGCGCATCGGTGTTAAGGAAGGCGGCTGCAGCGGGTTTTCGTACAGCATGGGATTTGACGATGAGCAGAATGACCAAGATAAAGTGATTGAATACAGTGGACTTAAAGTGGTCGTTGACAATGATAGCCTGCAGTATCTGAACGGTCTGGAAATTGATTTCAAGGAATCCGCTATGGGCGGAGGGTTTACCATAAACAATCCCAATGCTTCCGCTACATGCGGATGCGGATCGTCCTTCCGTACGGCGGTTGCCGCGGGTAAACCGGGTGATTGTTAAGAATACAGGGTATCTGGGATAAAAGTTCTCCGGCCTCTAAGACGAATGGGGTGAACAACTCGGTTCATTCGTCCTTGGAGGTTTTTTTTGTTTGATGAAAGAAACAGGAAAAGTCGAATGATTCATCTTGTAATATAAGTGTAAGATTGCATATACGAGTGCTTCATGACTTCCTGACTACCCTTTCATAATATATAGTCTGGCCCGACTAGTTCGGTGTGAATATGACATTCTCTATGTTTCATCTCCTTCATTTACCACAATTGGGTGTTATTTTGAGTATTTAAGGAATGTCTTCTTTTCGAAGGTATTCTGGAGGCTAGTGGTATCAAGCATTTTAAAGAATTCCCCTATAAAGGCGATTCTGTTTCTTTTACCTTTCGCCTTGCTCGTTTGATGTATGAATAATCGGGATTATCGCCGGATTTCTAAAATTTCATTAATGTTACAAGTTTCGACAGCCTCCTCACGTTTGAGTCCTTATAATCTGGTTATAGATATAGATAGTGGGAGTAAGGAGGAAACGTTTTGACAGTTTTCGAGAATGATTCGCCGATTCAACTGGACATCCTGGAAATTGCCGGGCACCTTAATCTTGATAAGGGACGTATGCTCGAATTTATTTCCAGCGGAATTGTAGCGATTCCAAATCTGCAACAAAATAATGTAACGGTGAACCCTGGTGTTTCAGGGCGCGCTCAGATATTGTCTCCGCTAAGCCATCGATCCGGAAGACTCCGTTTAACGCAATTTTCCGAGCTGAAACCTATCCAATACGGAAGAGTACGGCACTAGCGCGTGGACACTAGATTCCCTGCACAAGTGATTCTTCCAAACAAATAAAACTGCCCTGCTTAGCAGTGGGGCAGTTTTATTTGCGAATTTTTTTACTTGCGGGATCTCTTTTATATGGAAGCCATCACATTGCCGCCTGCTACAGGTATATAGGCTCCCGTAATGAAGCTGGACAAATCGGAAGCGAGAAAAGCCACTACATTGGCGATTTCCTGGTCGGTGCCGCGCCGTTTCAACGGCACTGTGCTTTCATAGGATTCACTTCGCTCGGTATGGTTCAAACGGTCCTTCTCGCTGATGGTCCATCCGGGCGCTACCTGGTTGACGGTGATCTGGTGTTCGCCAATCTCTTTGGCAAGCACCCGGTAGACGCCGTCCATCCCGCGTTTGCCGGCTACATATGCCGACTGGGTAGGGAAATTCTGCATGGCGCATTCTGTATTAATCGCGACGATGCGGCCTGTCTGGCGTTCGATCATAGCCGGTACGAATACTTTGGACAAATGAACGGCCTGGAGGACGCAGGAATTAAATTGGTCGACATAATCGCTGGAATCCTGCTCCAGGACGGAAGTCCAGGTATACTGGGATACGGCGTTGGCTACAACGATATCCGGAGAGCTGAATCCGGCTTCAAGGACGGATTCCTTCATCCGCAGCACCGAATCCAGCTCAGCCACATCGGCCTGAACGGCGATTGTTTTGCGGCCCAGCTCCTCAATTTGCTGCTTCAGCTTACCGGCTTTGGCCTCATTTTGATGGTAATGGATGATGATGTCGGCACCGCATTGAGCAAGCGTGTAGGCAATGACTCTTCCTAATTCGCCGGTCGCGCCCGTTACGAGCGCTGTTTTGTGGGATAAATCGATTTGCATCTGGGTTCGTCACCTTTCTCTACTTTTATTCAGCCGAGGCAATAGCACGAATTTCTGCAAGAGTTGCCTCATCGAGTGCAACATCCATAGCGGGCAGGACGCCCAGGATGTGGCTTGGTTTGCGCACGCCGACAATTGCGCTTGTGATTGCAGGATGAGCAAGGTCGTAAGCTACAGCCAACTGCGGGAGCGTAATGCCGTAACGCCCCGCGATGTTTTTGAGTTTATCGACCTTGTCGACATTACGGCGGAGCCCCTCGCCGGTGTGGGCTTTGCTGCGGGAGCGCCAATCGCCTTCATCGAAAGTCGTCGAATGTGTATAATTCCCCGAAAGCAAGCCTGAAGTGAGAGGGCTGTACGCAACGACGCCAATGCCATGCTCCAGACAGAAAGGCAGCAGCTCTTTCTCGGCGGCGGGACGCAGGATCGAATACGGCGGCTGGAGAGAATCGATATGACGGACGGCGAGCGATTTTTGGAGAAGATCCACATCGTAGTTACTTACGCCGACATAACGCACCTTGCCATCCTTGACAAGCTTGTCCAAGGCGCGCATCGTCTCTTCTGCCGGGACTTCGGTATCCGGCCAATGAACCTGATAGAGGTCGATGTAATCGGTTCCCAGCCGGCGCAAGGAGGCTTCGGCCTCTTTCAGGACAGAATCATAGGCTGCGCTGCGGACAGGTGTGCGCTCCTCATTCCAGACGAGGCCGCATTTGGTGGCGAGAACGACCTTGCTGCGGTCAGCCTTTAAGGCCTGACCCAACACTTCCTCGGAATGGCCAAGACCGTACACGGCAGCTGTATCATAAAAGGTAACCCCGGCATCCAGTGCAGCCCGGACACTCTCGATGGAGGCCAGATCATCCTGACTTCCCCAGGCACTTGCCCAGCCGGCGCCGCCGATTGCCCACGAGCCAAAACCGATCACTGAAATCTCTGGCCCATTCTTACCTAATTTACGATATTTCATAAACCATCACTCCTTCGATTTGGTTGATAACAAATTGGGCAGTGGCTTCATTAAACATAAAGATCTCTCTATTATAGATAAACAATATAACCAGGAGAAGAACTGAAATAAACGTTACCAGGTTACTTGAATGATAGCGAGGAATATATAAGCTCCAAGCCTAAGCCAAAAGTCCGCTGCGAGAGGTTTGGAAATCAAATGATTCTTAGCGCCTCCAGCAGCGGGAATGCTGATAAAATTTATATTTTTTATATTTAAAATCTCTGCTATACTGAAGTGAAAATAGGGATATTTTACAAATTCCCGATCGATATCGCTCAATTCTATCTACGTTCCCGTCATCAAGGTTAAAATTACCATCAAAGGAGCGTTAAGCGTGTCCTATGTTTTATTTGTTGCTGGTTCAATCTTTGAATATTTATCTTGTTTTTTATTGATGTTTACTTTATTTCGTTTTCGATTCAAACGCCAGATTATGCTCATTATCATCATTTCCATCCTAATGAGCCAAGTCTCGTATTTTACCCGGCTGATTCCTGAAATTGGCGAGTTATCCTCTTACATTCAGCTTGTACTGTTCGTACTCGTATTATGGATATTGTTCCGTGTTCCATTCTATTATTCAATCGTTATGAATGGCGCAGGATTCGTTAGCGGCTTTGCAGTGCAGGGCCTGGTTATTTTATCGCTATGGGGAAGCGGCGTAACATTAAGCAATATACAAGGAAATAATTTGATTATACTTGCCACTCAACTATTATCAGCCACGATACTAATCGGAATATGCCGCCTGATTCATATTAAAAATTGGGGGTTTGACTACGTTCCCACCTCTCACAGAGCGCATGTGAAAATTACAGGCACGAATGCGGTACTGTTAAGTTTGATTGTTTTTAGCGCTTCTGCAGCTTGTGTGATTGCTTTTCTCATGCGATACCACTATAAGGATTACTTAATTTACGCAAGTGCTTTATTTGTCATCACGATTCCACTTTTTCTTTATTACTCATTAAGAAAGGATCATGACGATGCTTCATAAAGCCGCATTCCAATTACATGCAAGAATGGCTGCAGCCGGCACAGAACCGCCATCGGTTCCCGTCATTCTATATGTATTGCAGATCTTTGTTAATACGGTTTCAATCGTTATATTGGCAATGATTCTTGGAATGGTTACAGGGGAGCCCGGGAAAACATCAATTGTTATTGTTGTCTTAGCCGTTATCCGGTTTTTGACGGGGGGGTATCATCTTCCAACCAGTATTGGCTGTATTTTTGCTTCTTCGATTGTATTAGCGGCAATACCTTTTATTCATTTACCCAGCATTTGGGTGTATAGTATTAATGCGGCAGCTTTTGTAATGATGGTTGTATTTGCGCCTTCCAACTACGATCAGCATGCAAGAATTCCGAAGCGGTATTATCCATTATTAAAATTACTGGCCTCTGCAATTGTGGCATCCAATTTCTTTATCGGATCGGAACTGCTCGCGCTCGTCTTTGCCACACAGTCGATATTGTTACCAATAAAGGGGGTGAAAAAAAATGAAGAAGAAGGCGTATAATTTATTAGGCGCAGTTATCGTATCTGCAGCATCGCTTTTTGTATTTACAGGCTGTTACTTCTTTTTGCACAATCCGCCAATTCCACAAGAACTTAGGAGGAAGGGAGTTTAAATGCAGATTCCCGTAGTAAAGAAGTTAAGCAAGAAAGATTTTGTAATCGAAATGATTGCTGTGGCCGACGTCCTCTACACCTACATTCAAGATGGGACTTTGATGTATCAAACCAAGAGAGAAACGTACAGCCAAATTTCGACACTGGAGGAACAAGAGCGCTTCTTAATGACTAACGGGTTCCAGAAAGTCGAACGCGGTTATCTCGTGCAGATGAACAAGATCGAATACTTCGATGAAGAACGGTCCTGCGTGTTTTTTGAGCAGCATCCCGCATCCAAGGACGCTCCTAACGCACCAGTTTCTCGAATTCACAAAAAAGATGTTGAAATGTTCGGAAAGCCTGCAGCAATTAAGGATAAACGCATCCATTTATCTAATAGTTAAAGAAGCGCACCTCCGGCAAGAGATGGTAACATCTCCTGTCCGCGGTGCTTTTTTTATAGATGATCCAAGGTTAAGGAATGCTCTTCAGTAGGAGCAGCTAATAATTGTTAAGGGGGACTGCCATCATGTATACGATATTTCTTGTCGAGGATGATGACAAAATCGGTGAGCTGTTAACGCAGTCGCTTGTTAAATATGGTTTTGAAGCTGTCCGTGCGCGGCGGTTCGACGATCTGAAGCAAGAGTTGACTTCCGTCCAGCCGGATCTCATTCTGCTCGATATCCATCTGCCTCACTTCGACGGTTATTACTGGTGCCGCCAGTTCCGTACAGTCACCAGTGCGCCGATTATATTCGTTTCTGCCCGAGCAGGAGAGATGGATCAGGTCATGGCGATTGAAAATGGCGGGGATGATTATGTGACCAAACCGATTCCGCTGGATTTGCTCCTGGCCAAAATTAAAAGCCTGCTCCGGCGGACTTATGGGGAATACGCCATCATGACTGCTCCCGGCGCTGAGCTTGACGCAGGTGGACTGAAGCTGCATATCAGCAGAGGAGAGCTGGAATGGCGGGGCAAGATCGCTCCGCTTACCCGAAATGAGTGTCAGCTGGCGGAGAGCTTGATCGGACAAGCCGGCCGCATTGTCAGCCGTGAGCGGCTGCTTGAAACCCTCTGGGACGATGTCCAGTTTGTCGATGACAATACACTGACCGTTAATGTGACCCGACTGCGCAAAAAACTGGAGGAGCTTGGACTTGAAGGCGTCATTCAAACGATCCGGGGACAAGGTTATAAGCTGGAGCTTAACGGAATAACAACCAGACCATAACGGAAATGGGGAATGAGCATGCGTGAGAATGAAGGGGCAGCGGAGGAGCTGCAGGAGGAAAAGGCGCCTGCTGCCTTACCTATGGCAACGGCATCGCCGCTGCGTTATTTTCGCGACCGTCTTTCTTATATCGCGGCTTTTGCGATTGCGCTCGTTCTGGCCGGTGCCGCCCTTGTGCTGGGGCAGATCTATTATCCGTCCAGTGTGGACATAGGCACAGTTCTTTATGCAGGGGCGCTTGTTCTGTGCTGCTTGTCTATCTGGCTGACATTGGATTATATGCGGCAGCGTTCGTACTTTCGCCAACTGGACGAAGCCTATGTGCATGCAGCGGAGCTGGATGCACCGCTCCGGGTTCGCTCCGGCGTGACCGGGGATCAGATTGCCGTGCAGCGCCTGCTGCAGGCACAGCATGAAGCCTATATGAACGAACTGGGCCGTTACCGCAGGCAGCAGGAAATGCATCAGCATTTTATTCATCAATGGGTGCACCAGATGAAGACGCCAATAGCCGTCATTGACCTGATGATTCAGCAGGCTGATCAAGCTCAGGGTGAAGACAACGGACCGGCGTCCAATCAGAGCCTGAACAGCCTCCGGGAGGAAACGGAGCGGCTGACCAGGGGGCTTGATATGATGCTTTATGCCGCCAGACTTGAGAAATTTGAGCTGGATGTCCATGTCCGTACAGTTCCGCTTCATGAAATCGCCCGCCGGGCTATTAATTCCTATAAGCGGTTGTGCATCAAATATTCCATCTATCCGCAAATTACAGGCGAAGCTTCCGTTCAGACCGATGAAAAATGGATGTTCTTTATCATCAATCAGCTTGTCGGCAATGCGATCAAGTACAGCAAACATCAGCCTGGCTCAAAGAAGCTGCAGCTGCTGATCGGTACGGAACGCGGGCTGACCGAGCTGCAGGTCAAGGATGAAGGCATGGGGATTCCGGAGCATGATCTGCCGCGCGTATTTGATCCTTTCTTTACCGGAGATAATGGCAGGCGGGTAGAAGAATCGACTGGAATGGGCTTGTTTCTGGCCAAAAGCGTTTGCGGCAAGCTGGGACACAGGATTGCAGTTAACTCTGAACCGGACGGCGGGGGAACAACTGTAACGGTTACTTTTGAGGCCAGAAGCTTGTTCAAGCTGGAAGGAAAGTGACAGGATTGTAAGGTTTGAACATGAATTTGAAAGCGAAATCGATGGGGAAACGGCCTCCGGCAGCTTTATACTTGGATCTATCATGTAAAATGTTTTCTGGAGGGAAAAGCGATGAGCGTGCTAAAGACGGAAAATTTAAGCAAGACTTACAACAGCAAGGGCAATGTGACCTTCAAAGCACTGGAGGATATTGATTTCGAAGTGGAAAAAGGCGAATTTGTCGGTATCATGGGCCCTTCGGGCAGCGGGAAAACGACGCTGCTCAATCTGCTTGCGACGATCGACAAACCGACCTCTGGCCGGATCCAGATCAATGGGACGGAGCCGGCGCGACTGGGAGACATGGAGCTTGCTTTATTCCGGCGCCGCCAACTGGGTTTCGTTTTTCAGGATTTCAACCTGCTTGACACGTTATCGATCAAAGAGAATATTGTACTTCCCCTTGTCCTGGAGGGGCTGGCGCCGCGCAAGATTGAAGAGGCGCTCAAGCCGTATGCCGAGCTGCTGGGTATTACAGGCATTCTTGGTAAACGGACATATGAAGTATCCGGCGGACAGAAGCAAAGAGCAGCTATTGCCCGGGCAATGATTCATCAGCCCGCTATTTTACTCGCCGATGAACTGACCGGCAATCTCGATTCCAAAGCCGCCAAGGACGTCATGGAATCCCTCAAGGATCTTAATGAGACCGGGGGAGCGACAATTGCCATGGTGACGCATGACCCGTTTGCCGCGAGCTACTGCAAACGCATTGTATTTATAAAAGATGGCAAATTTTATTCGGAGATCCGCCGTGGCGCAAGCCGACAGATGTTTTTCCAGCAAATCATGGACGCGCTGAGTCTGTTAGGAGGAAACTTCGATGACATTCCGTTCGCTCGCGATTAGCGGCATCAAGGGGAACTGGCGGGCATACAGCGCTTTTTTTCTGAGCAGTGTGTTTTCTGTCTTTGTTTTTTATATGTATGGAGCTTTCATTTATCATCCCGATGTCATGAACGGGCATATCGAAGCAGCGGCGAGCGTGAGAAAAGGGATGGAGGCCTGCCAGTATATCGTTGTCATCTTCTCCTTCTTCTTCGTTCTGTACGCCAATTCGGCGTTCCTGAAAACCCGTAAAAAGGAATTTGGCCTCTACACGCTGTTCGGCATGACGGGCCGCCAGCTGCGCCGCATGCTTATGGTCGAAAGCGTCGTAATCGCGGTTCTGGCTATTGCGGCAGGACTCGGTATTGGCATGCTGCTCAGCAAGCTGTTTTTTATGGCCATGGCAGCACTGCTTGAGGTGGAGAACCCCATTCGGTTCATTGTTCCTCTGAAAGCCGTTCTCATAACGGCAATTGGCTATTTTGCGTTATTCAATATATTGACGTGGCTGACCAGTCTCCGTGTCGGACGATCGCAAATCATCGAGCTGCTGAAGGAAGCGAACCAGCCGAAGCGCCAGCCAGCATACTCCTTATGGCTGTCTGTTCTATCGCTTCTGTGCCTGGGAACCGGTTATACGCTGGCCTATATGATGGATACATCCAATTTTATAATTCTGGCCCTTCCCGTTTTGGGATTTGTTACCGTAGGGACCTACTTTTTGTTTACACAATCCAGCATTGCATTGATCCGGCTGATCCAGCGCAACAAATCGGTTTACTACAAGCGTACCAATATGATTGTTTTTTCGCAGATTGCCTATAAGCTGAAGGATAATGCGCGGATTTTATTTATGGTATCGTTACTGAGCGCGGTTATTCTGACCGCATCCGGAACGGTTTATGCGTTCCAGCAGGAATCAGCCAAACAGCTGCTCTCCCATACGCCGCAAACGATCGGATTTGTGGAACACGGATTGGCGTCCCATAAGGTGTTGGATCCGGCGAAAGTCCGGAGCATCCTTGAGGAGGACGGGCAGGAACTTGAATATGAAAGCAAGGTCATTGGCATACCTGCAGGATTGCTGGGTGCGGGACAAAAGAAAAACAAGAATGGGGAATATAACTATAAGCTTGCGGTCATATCCGAAAACGACTACAATCACGTTGCCGGATTACGGGGTATGCCAAAACTATCTGTAACAAAAGGGCATGCAGTCATTGTGTTCCCTTATGTGGAGCAGAAACCTCGGCCGCCTTTCGCAGGACCTTCCTTATCGCTGGATATTAACGGTGACGAGTCTGCTTACAGCATCGACGAATACCAGTTTGGAGCTATGATCAGCCCGCTTGACTATTTTACGAAACTGGCCGTCTTGAATGATGCGGAATTCAGGAACCTTCTGGCATCGACGCCGGAGTCCAAACAGATGGTAAATTACGGGTTTGAAATTAAAGGCTGGCAGGATGCGCTTCCGACGGTGGAGAAAATCGAGAAGCTGATTCCTGAATCGCAATCGGAATATGCCATGACGTACAGGGTCAGCTCGTATTTGGAAACAGGTCAATCCTCGGCTCTTACCATATTTGTAGGACTGTTTGTCAGCCTGCTGTTCTTCATTGCTTCCGGCAGCGTATTATACTTCAAGTTGTTTACGGAAATGAAAGAAGATCAGCTTCAATTCCGCGCACTTACCCGAATCGGGATGACATCCCGGGAGATCAGGCGGATTGTCGCCTCGCAGGTGAGTATGATTTTCTACGTGCCTGTCGTGGTAGGCGCCATTCATATGGGTTTTGCGATGAAGGCGCTCAGCGCGTTAATGCAGGCTAATATATGGCTGTACGCCGGAACGGTTATCGGCATATACATCATTATGCAGAGCGTTTATTTTGCGGTCGCCTGCTCCGGATACACGAAGCGGATGCTGCATGCAGCAGTACAAATCCGGTAACGAGCACAGGCGGCAAATAACGGGGATTGCCGCACAACAGGCTGCCCTGTCATCCTTCAACGGATGGCAGGGCAGCCTGTCCTTTTCTATCAGCCTATTAAATCAGGCGAGTTGCCCCGTTCAATCATCCAAGAGAGACCTGTCTTTGGGGCATATAGTATTTAGTAGACTCCAACAGGAAGGATGATGGCATCATGGGTGAAGCACATGGAAGGCAGCTTGCCAGCAAATGGGCCAAAACGGCGGCATTGCTCTCACACAAACAGATTGCGCCCCATATTCCCCCGACTCGAATGTTTTCTTCGGTTAATTTGAGGAATATGCTGCGGACGCATGGAATGGTGGTCATTAAACCCGTCGTCGGAGCTGGGGGGAACGGCGTTATCAAGGTAACGCTTGCAAGTGGCGGTTACACGCATACGTATTATTCACAAAAAAGGAGTTTTCAATCATTTGATGGTCTCTTCCATTCGTTAAACAACCTTCGCAAAGGCCGTCGATATTTGATCCAGAAGGGAATTCGCCTGGCAACCATCAACGGCCGTCCAATCGACTACCGTGTCAAGTATGTGAAGCAGCCAAACGGGCACTGGACGATTACTGCGATGGTGGGAAGACTGGCGCGTCCCGGGCTTTTTGTAACTAACTTATGCCGCGGGGGCACCCAGCTAAGAGGATCGGAAGGCATCCGTTTATCCGTTTCGTCCCATGCGGTCAAAAATAAAAAACAGGAGATGCGGAAATTGACCCGTTTATCGACAGAGATTCTGGAACGGCATTTTCCGGGAATCGGCCAGCTTGGCTTTGATTATGGAATCGATCAGAACGGAAAAATGTGGATATTCGAAGTGAATACCCGTCCCGAATAAGGATTTTGGCTTCCGGACGATCTTTTTGATCTCTTCTAGCTTGTTGCAGCTGCGAATAATTAACAGGATTTAATATATTTGGTTGATAGGTTCATAGAGGATCATCAAACTTTTTTATTACAATCCTGTATTTTAAGCCTGTGTATAACCCTATCCACATTATCCTCGTTGATATTCCTGTTTATTCGACGTTTACCCACAAGTTACACACACGCTGTCCACAACAGACTGTGGATAATCGGAACGCTTGTTCCGCTAATAGGGACATGCTAAGATGACAAGGAAGAATTAGGAAAGGAGGGTGGACAATGGATATGCTGTCTGATGAACTTCTCGTGGATGCCTATCATGCGGCAATTCAATTCAACCTGGACTCCGATTTCATCAAGCTGTTGACTGTCGAAATGATACGCAGGCAGATTAATCCCGAAACGTACCGAATAACCGCTTGAATTCCCGACGTTCTTACATCCTCGTGAAAGAATCAATTCAAGTTCCAACCTCAGGGCAAATCTCACAAAACCTAGTCTTAAGACTTGAAAGCCGTTGAACGTGATCTTTCATGCATGTCGGACAGCTGACGGAAGGAAAGTGCGGAAATCAGTTGCACGCAGGACATAACATAAAAAAGGTATCCTGTTTGCTTTCGGCCCACATTGGACATTGTCCTCCGGCCTCAGATCAGGATACCTTTATTTTTTGTTTGGGGTTACAGTTTCATATTGCTGCTATGTCCAGGCGATAACTTGGCGCTTGGATCGAAATAAACCTTTGCGTTGTTGATGGCGGTCGGTGCCTCTCCGAAGCCTACGGCGATTAATTTGAGCTTGCCGGGATAAGTGGTCACATCGCCTGCGGCAAAAATGCCGGGAACGCTCGTCTCCATACGGGAGTCGACGCGAATCGACCCGCCCTCGATTTCGATGCCCCATTGGGCAATAGGCCCGAGCGAGGAGACAAAACCAAAATTGACAATAACCGTATCAACCGTCATTTCCTTGATTTCCTTGGATTTGACATCCTGCAGTGTCACGCGTTCGATCCGGTCCTCTCCGTGCAGCTCGGTGATTTCGTAAGGTGTGAGCACCTTGACGGTTGAATGGATCAGATTCTCCACACTGTGTTCATGAGCCCGGAATTTGTCCCGACGGTGGATCAGAGTGACGCTGGCGGCAATGGGCTCCAGCATGAGCGCCCAATCAACCGCGGAATCCCCGCCTCCGCTGATCAGTACATGATGTCCCTTGAATTGCTGTAAATCGCTGATGAAATAATGGAGATTGTTTCGTTCGTATTTTGCCGCATCAGGCAGTTCCAGCCGTCTGGGCTCAAAGGCCCCGATTCCTGCCGTGATGATGACGGCCCGCGCAAAGTGGGTTGTTTTGTCGGTGACAATTTCGAATAGCCGCTCCTCGCGTTTGATGACTTCCAGCACCTTCTCCTCCAGGCAGACCGATGAACTGAAATGACTCATTTGCCTTTTGAGCTGTTCAACGAGCTCTCCTGCCGTAATTTTAGGAAAACCGGCAACATCATATATATACTTTTCCGGATAAAGCGCAGCGAGCTGGCCGCCGAGCTGAGGCATGCTTTCGATGATTTTGACTGAAGCTTGACGCATGCCGCCATAAAACGCTGCAAACATTCCAGCCGGTCCGCCTCCGATGATAACGATATCCATCATATTATCGGGTTCATTTGTGTGGGACAACGTTTTCACCTCCTAAGAGTTTTCTTGTACTTCCTTGAATATGCTCCTCTGCAACAAGAAAACTCACATCGGAAGCATAGGTATTAGTCTACCCATTCCAACCATTATAGCGTTTTGCCAAGCGGGAGGGAAATAATATTGTATGTTATTCTAAAGTTTTTCGTATATTTTACCCTTGAAAACTTTTGAAATAATTTGTATCATGTGAGGTATTAATAAACGAATTGTGAAATTATAGATATGGATTCATAAAAGCGCCTCTCGGTCAGCAAACTAACAGCAGATAAAATATAACCTTTGACTGGGCTTGTGTGATTTTTCACAAAGTAAAGAGAAATAAGAATGGATGGGATTTTGCGATGAGTAACATACCTAAGATTGTGATTCTAGGGGCTGGGTATGGTGGGATTTTGACCGCTCTGCGTCTTCAGAAAGAGCTGAATTATAATGAAGCTGATGTCACGCTTGTCAACAAGCATGACTATCACTATTTTACAACGCATTTGCATATGCCGGCTGCCGGAACAGACAAGACGGAGAACGCGCGCGTGAGCATCTCCAAGCTGATTGATGAATTCAAGATCGATTTTGTGAAATCGACCGTGGTGCAAATCCGTACACAGGACAAAAAGGTCATTCTCGAGGATGGAACCTTATCCTATGATTATTTGGTGATTGGCCTGGGCGGCGAGCCGGAGACGTTTGGTATCCCCGGTATGCTTGAGCATGCCATGAATATCCGCAGCATCAACTCGGTTCGTCTGATCCGTGAACATATTGAATATCAATTCGCACGCTATAAACGGGAGCCGCACCGCACCGATTATTTGACATTTGTTGTCGGTGGAGCGGGTTTTACCGGAATCGAATTCGTCGGAGAGCTTGCCGACCGGCTGCCAGAGCTGTGCAAGCAGAACGATGTGGATCCGGCGCTTGTCAAGCTGTATAACATCGAAGCTGCGCCTACCGCTCTGCCCGGATTTGACCCGGAGCTTGTCGAATATGCGATGGATGTGCTCACGAAGAAAGGCGTTACCTTCCGCATCGGCACGCCGATCAAGGAGTGCACCGCAGACGGCGTTATTGTCGGCGAAGGCGAAGAAATCCGCTCCGCCACCGTCATCTGGGCGGCTGGCGTGCGCGGAAACCGTTTGATTGAGGAAGCTGGTATTGAAACGATGCGCGGACGCGTGAAGGTCGATGAATCGCTGCGCGTCCCCGGACATGAGAATATTTATGTGATTGGCGATAACTCGCTGATGTTTAACCCGGAAGGCCGCCCTTATCCGCCGACGGCGCAAATTGCCATGCAGCAGGGTGTTACATGCGCGCATAATCTGGTTGCCTCCATCCGCAATCAGCCGCTCAAAGTATTTGAATTCAAGAACAAGGGAACCGTCGCTTCCCTGGGCAAGGGTGAGGCCGTCGGCATCGCCTTCGGCAAGAAGTACAAAGGTTCTTATGCGGCATGGCTCAAAAAGATGATTGATATCCGTTATCTGTATATTATCGGCGGCATTTCACTCGTGCTCCGCAAAGGGAAGTTTCTGTAATGCGCCACTGCAGCGTACAGGTCCGTGGGCTGTTGACGCGCGAGGAGCTGGATCGTTACAACGCGCTGATGGAAGTCGGCTCCTATCTGGAAACGCAGAACCGTCATGACTTGTCTTATACGGTGCAGAAGGAAGTGGATCTTCTTATTCTCCCGGCGATTGAAAGACTTAAGGAGAAGGGGCGCGAACGCGACCGGCAGACGGAAGCGTATCTGGAAGCGAAGCGGATTCTCGAAGAAGACGATGACGAGGATTAAGCCGGCATCTCTCTCATAATCAGGACACATAAGAAACGGCCCGCGCATCAAGTGATGCAGCGGGCCGTTTCTTATGCTTGATTCTTTAAGGACTTTATTTCAGCAGTTGGACGAGTTTCTCTTCGTTCAACAGATTCCCGACATAGAAATCGCCAAAATCGCCGTAACGTGCGCTGACTTCGTCGAAACGCATTTCGTACACGAGCTTCTTGAACTGGAGCGGATCTTCGGCGAACAGCGTAACGCCCCATTCCCAGTTGTCAAAGCCGACGGAGCCGGTGATGATCTGCTTGACCTTGCCGGCATACTGGCGGCCAATCATGCCGTGGCTGCGCATCAAGGTACGCCGCTCGTCCATGCCGAGCATATACCAATTGTCGTTGCCCTCACGGCGTTTGTTCATAGGATAGAAGCAGATATGGTTCCACTTAGGCAGAATGGGTTTGAGTCTGGCCATAATATCCGGATTTTGCATCGGATCCGTGCCAGGAGGCGTCATATAGTTGCTCAGTTCGACGACGCTGACATATGAATAAGCCGGATACGTAAACTTGGCGAAAATCGATTTGTTGAAGGCTGTTTCAAGCTCGCTCAGCTCTTCGAGCGTTTCGCGCAGAAACATAAATACCAGATCGGCCTTCTGGCCAATAATGGAATAAAAAGCCGTGCTTCCCGCCTTGGAATCTTCCATAGCCTGCCATTCCTTCAAATACGTTTGGAGCTCGTCCACTGCGGCCTGGCGCACATGCTCATCCGCTGCTTCCCATGCCGTCCAATCGATCAAACGAAAATCATGCAGCGCATACCAGCCTTCCAGCGTTTGGGCCACTTCACTCATCGTTTATCCACTCCTTTGGTTGTTCGTAAAAAACCGCTCCGGCTGCATAAGGGGCTGCCAGGCCGTTCAATTCGCACGAATAGTCGTGTCCATTGTATCGTACCGCGGCAAAGGAGCGCAAATGACGGACTTGTGACAACATGCCAAATCAAATTGACTTCCTGCGGGCCATCTACTACACTATTTGTAGCGAAAGGGGAAGTCGATGGTATGAACACAGATGTGGATATACTTCAGCTCGTCATTGCGACAGTTTTGTTCCTTGTAATGATGTTCGGAATCGGATTCATTTTAAATATGCTGCTGAAGACGACCTGGTTTCCCATTTATATGTACTTGATCGTGCTTCTGCCCCTCTTCATCTGGCAGACTTGGGATGACACGAAGTCGTTTGCAGGCAACTTTACCGCCTTTACTTTCGTCGATATCCTGCCTGCAATCGGGGCGCTTATCGGAGCTTATGTCAGCGGCGCGACGATCAGGGCGCTACGCAGAGGCGGATATAAAATGTTCTGAAATTCCCTCATTCGGGGGAATTTTCTTTTTTTTGCGTTCATTAACCGCTCCTTATATGTGTTAAAATAAATGAAAGTCTTAAAGAGGATGTTCAAAAAAACGGACAGGCGGTCTGTCTTTTTGAACCGCACTTTTTACTCGGATGGAGTCGAAGAAAGATGAGGATGGGAAGCTTACATCAATTTACCGAGCATCACCGTTATTACATTTTTCGCGATTTCTCGCTGAGCGCGGTGGATCGCAAAATGATCGGACTGATCTATCAGCCGATGATCGGCGCATTTGCCGCCGGCCTCTATCAACAGCTCTATCAGCAAGTAGCCGATGACCGTGTAGGCTATTCGCCCCTGGAGCCCCAGCGCAAGCTGTTTCTGGGCCTTGGACTTGACATGAACGAACGAGGCCGGCAGGAGCTGGTCATTCATTCTTCGCGTCTTGAAGCGGTAGGGCTTTTGCAAACCTCGCAGCTGGGCGTTGTGGACAATGACGATGTCGTTTATGAATATGAGCTGATCAAGCCGCTGTCGCCGGATGATTTTTTCGGAAGCCCGCATTTGACGATGCTGCTGCGCGACAAGGTCGGCAAACATTCCGTTATCGCGCTGCGCGAATCCTTCTATGCGAAGGAAGCGGATGAATTGGCAGGTTCGGAACTGCAACGAGAGAATTTAACGGTACCGTTCTATGAGTTGTTCCGTTTAAATACGCAGGGGATTGATCTTGAACTGGAACAGGCGCTCACGGAAGTCGCGCCTACCCGGCAGGCGAACCCCAAGCCGGCGCCGGAAACGGCCGGTATCCAATACGGGGAGATCATCATGAGATTTCCGCGGAATTCAACCAACCGGGCATACGTGGAACGGCTGCGCGGGGATGACGAGAAGCTGGCTCAGCTTAATTACGTCGCCTATAAGTACGGCTTGTCGGTAGTCGATTTATGCAGACTGCTGGATGAGGACGATGTATTCGGACAGCGCGGCGAACTGATGATCGATGAGCTGCAGCTGCGGGCCAACCAGATGTACCGCCAGGACCGCAAGCGCAATGAGGAGCGTCAGCGGTTGTTCGGACGCGCCCAGCCAGCGGAAACCGCTGAGACAGGAGCTGTGAAGGCTGGCGAGGATGCTGCTGGAGATGAACCCCCGGATGAGGTTGGCGTGCAGGCTGAGTATTATATGGATGTGCCTGCGCAGCTGGAGGGACGCTGCGATATCCATCAATACAACATGCTGATGCGCAATGAGCCGCATACGCGTTTTATCGCCCGTTTCTTTCCCGGTGCCGTACCGGAATGGATTATCCGGGTTTTCGAGGTAGTCGATTTGAATTACCGTCTTCACGGCTCTGTCATTAACGTCCTTATCCATTATGTGTTGGGAATGAACGACTCCCAGCGGGTTACGAAAACCTACATAGACGCCGTTGCTTCGAACATGCTCATGAAGCATATCGATTCGTTCGAGAAGGCGGTCCGTTATGTGCGCGAGCAGATTAAGCTTGAGGCGGACAAAGAACGCAGAAGGGATTCCGGTGCCGGCTTTACTTCAGGCATTGCGCGTGGTGGATCGCCGGTGGGCTCGCGGGGCGGGGGGCGGCGCAAGCCTGCCATATCCATCATTCAGGATACGCCGGATTCCGATGCCCTGACCCAGGAGGAGCTTGAAGAAATGCGCAAGCTGGCCCGCAAGCTGGACGGCCAAACGTAATGAGGAGAGGTGAAACATACAATGGCTATGGAATCGCTTGGCGATCTGCTGGGCCAGTGGCCTGGAGGGAACGAAGCGCTGGCGCAGGCCGACCGGTTGATGAATGATCTTCTGGAGGAGCCTTTGGTGCAGCGGCTGCAAAACAAATATCCGGAGCTTAGCCGCGATGTGCTGCGGTTGAACTTGAATAAGGTTTATCAATATACAACAGAGTACCGCAACTGCTCGAATTGTCCGGGGCTTGAACGCTGCCCCAATGACTTTGAAGGGCATTATACGCTGCTTTCCTGCGAGACGACCGGAAGCCTGGTGCAGCTCAATGAACGCAAGGTCACCTGCAAGAAGCTGCTGGCCAAGCAGAGCCAGGATCTGATCCGCAGCCGGGTACGCAGCTTTTACGTGGATGAGAAGGCGCTATCGCGGGGATACTCCGCCGATGAAATTTTAACCAATGATCTGGAACGGATGAAAGCGGTCGGCCAGCTGATGAAATATATCGATGTGACCAAGGAGCAGGGCCTCCAGAAGGAAGGCTTGTACCTGGCCGGCATGTTCGGGACGGGAAAGACGTTTTTGATGTGCTATATGCTCTACGAGCTTGCAAAGGCGGGGTATACTGGCGCGATCGTCTATATGCCGGAGTTCGTCGAGGATCTGAAATCGCTGATGCATGAGCCGGGCAAGCTGAAGGAAACCGTTGATGTAATGAAAGAAACGGATCTGCTGATCTTTGACGATATCGGGGCGGAGAATCTCAATCCCTGGGTCAGAGATCATGTGATGGGAGCTATTCTTAACTACCGTATGAACCGGAAACCGACCTTTTACACATCCAACTACAATCTGGATGCGCTGGAGCAGCATTTCAGCTTTACGAACAAGGATGGCGACGAGCTGCACAAAGGGCAGCGGATCATGGACCGGATCAGGCATTATGTACAAATTGTTCATGTGAAAGGCCATAATAAGCGGGGTAAATAATACGCTGGAGAAGCCGGAGAGCGGGTACAACCGTTCTCCGGCTTTTTTGTTATCAAAAAAGTCGTATATTAGCATATTTCAATTAACTATTCAAACATAAATAAAGCTTTAAATTTGATGAATTAGCTGATTTATGCTATAATATCGTTATAAACCATCTAAAAGGAGGTGAAGTCGAATGTTATCTCGTTGTATCTCGGTAAAGCGCTGGTTTTCGCTATTATTCCTTGTGATCTTCACGGTCTTCTCGATGCCTACTACCATTTCAGAGTCTGTGCCCGGGGAGACAACACGAACCGTTGTGTCCGCCGGTATGGAGAATAAAACAAGCCGTATATCAGTCAGCCAGCATCATGTCACCCTTTTAGAGAAATTACGCCTCGCTTCGCTTGTATCTGCTTTGTTCTTTGCGGTTATCCTGTTCCGCAAATACGCGATCCGCACCCTGCTGGATACGCATGTTTCCTTTTACCCTCTGATTTCCCGATGTTTGACCCGCCTGCTTTTAACGCCTATCCAAAAAACATCCCTTTTTGTATAACCGTCTTTTGCCTGCATCCCCCATTCTATTTCGTTATGGAGTTTTAGTTGAACTCACCCATTATTTCCGTACGATATTCTTTTCGCCAAAAAAAGGCCTTGGCATGACCGGTTATTTGCCATGACTGGAAATAGCCGCCGCTGCCTTCAGCATATACTTGCGTTTCACTTGACTTCACCGTCATAACCCGCGTTTGGTGATCCGTTTTGTAAAAAAACGAAAACCGAAGGTCTGTTTGCTCATGCCCAAAAACCAATAATATCCGGCGCAGCGCCGCCGCTTCCTATAATGAACGATTAACCACACTAACAACAGGAGGGGTTATTACCCATGAATATTAGAGAAACCGATCTGCCGGGAATCGGCAGGAAGTTCCATATCTCGGCCCGCAGCGGAGACCAGATGATTGTGATCGTCCATGATGACGGTCGGAGAGAATGCTACCATTTTGAAGAAGGGAACCTGGACGAAGCACGTTCCATGATTACGCTCGATGATGACGAGGCCCGAATGGCTGCCGCGATCATCGGAGGGATGACCTATAAGCCCACAGCCGTCGAAACGATGGAGATGGCGCTCGACGATCTGATCATTGAATGGTATCGGGTCCAATCCGACGACCAAGCGGTGGGCAGAACGATCGGAGAGCTGAATGTACGGCAAAATTCGGGCGCCACCATTATTGCGGTCATCCAGAAAAATCATATGAAATATGTAAACCCGGGACCGGATATTGTTCTCCTCGCCGAGTCCATGCTGGTGGTGGCAGGAGAAAGGTCACAGCAAAAATTATTTAAAAACCTGATTAAAAACGGAGGTGAGTGAATCGATGAACCATCTTGTATTTGAAGTTGGGGTGGCGATTGCGCTCATTGCGCTGGCCGGCTTATTATCCGCGAAGCTTAGATTCTCGGTCATCCCTTTTTATATATTGGTCGGCATGGCCGTCGGCCCCCATGCTTTCCAAATTTGGCATATTGATTTTACCTTTATCTCCAGCGCGCCTTTGATTGATTTTCTCGGCCGCATTGGTGTGCTGTTCCTGCTGTTCTACCTGGGCCTGGAGTTTTCGGTTGGACGATTGATCAAATCGGGCAAATCGATTGCAGTCGGCGGAACGATTTATATTCTGATCAATTTTACGCTGGGTCTGCTGTACGCCTGGGCGGTCGGCATGCCTTTGCTGGAAACGCTGATTATCGCGGGGATTACAACGATTTCCTCCAGCGCGATCGTAGCCAAGGTGCTGGTCGATCTGAAACGGACGGCGAACCCCGAAACCGAGATGATACTGGGGATCATCATGTTTGAGGATATTTTTCTGGCCATTTATATTTCAATTGTATCCGGGCTTGTGCTCAGCGGCTCCTCTTCCATCGGCGGTGTTGTTACCTCCGCTTTGATTGCGCTGGGTTTTATGCTGCTGGTGTTGATTGTCGGACGCAAAGCGGTTCCACTGTTAAACAAGCTGCTGAATATCCGGTCCAATGAGCTGTTCCTGCTTGTTATCTTCTCGATATTGTTTCTGGTCGCAGGCTTCTCCGAGACCATCCACGTTGCGGAAGCGATTGGGGCGCTGCTTGTCGGTCTGGTACTGGCGGAGACGGAGCATATGAAGCGGATCGAGCATATGATTTTGCCCTTTCGCGATTTCTTCGGCGCCATCTTCTTCTTCAGCTTTGGCCTGACGATTGATCCGCTTACGCTTGGCGGTGCAGTCTGGTTGTCGCTGGGGGCGGTGCTGCTGACCTTAGCCGGGAATTTCGCGGCCGGTATGTGGGCGGGATACAGCGCGGGGCTATCCCCGAAGGCATCAGTGAATATTGGATTTACGATTGTGGCGCGGGGCGAGTTCTCGATCATCATGGCGAATCTGGCCAAGTCCGGGGGGCTGCTTCCCATTGTCCAGCCATTCGCCGCGCTGTACGTGCTTATATTGGCTGTTCTGGGACCGCTGTTAACCAAAGAAACCAAATGGATTTACACTTTGCTGGAGAAAACCTTTAAATTGTTCGGCATTCAGCTGGGCAAGAAAAAATCCGCAGGTACAACCACGTCGTCACGTTAATGTATTGCAAACGGCCCGTGTGAGCCATCTTGCTTCAACTACCTTGACAAGGAGGAAACAAGAATGAGACATGAGACTGTAATGACGATAGACAGGAATCAACAACCTATCCGCCTGAGGGGCTTCCAATTGTCTGCCGGCAAGGGATTCTTTATCAGCATCGTGGCCATAATGTCCTTACCGCAAGCGATGTATTTTGACCCGGCCTGGGCGCTGCTGTTCGCTGTCGTGTTCCTGCTTGTTTATCCGCGGCGGCATCGCTCCATTTATACCCGCATGATGTGGATCAGCAGCAGCCGCGGAGATGCGCTTGAAGAAGCCATCCAAGCAGCGGTCGGGCGGCAAGTAACCCGGATTCCGGCTGGTAAAAGCGATGAGAGCAAGCAGCGGATGAAGCTGCTTATCTACAGGCTGGAGGAGAGAATGCTGAAGGATCTGGTGCGTTCTATTGATCCGGAAGCGGTATGCAGAATTATGCCCTTTTACGAATGGAAAGGGGAAGGCCGTCAAGATTTGCGCTAAACATGCCTGGCAGAAAGTCCGCCGGCAAGAAGGATTGAATCGAAAAAGACTTCAGCAGGCCCGTTTAAACAGGCATGCTGGAGTCTTTTTGTAATATGCGCTCCTCCTAAATCCCCCCCGAGGGGGACCCTAAAAAGGTTCCGATCCCTCTGCAACCAGCGTGAAAGCTAGCAGCGAGCAAGTCGCGTTTACGTCCCAGTCGGGAAGGATTAGCATGGTTGGCACACCCGAGCTGGCGAAAGTCCCTTCAGGACAGGGAAGAGAAGCTTATTGAAGCCAGCTTCTCATAGGATATTGAAGCAAACATTCTCCTCGAAAAAAAACAAAATGCGACTCTTGGGGTTCAAC
This sequence comes from Paenibacillus nasutitermitis, assembly GCF_014641075.1. Lineage (GTDB taxonomy): Bacteria > Bacillota > Bacilli > Paenibacillales > Paenibacillaceae > Paenibacillus_Z > Paenibacillus_Z nasutitermitis. Next base: position 1,679,005 of record NZ_BMHP01000002.1, on the reverse strand, counting down.
GTTATGAAGGACGAAGTCAGGTGGCACGGGAGCAGAGATAAGGAAGTGTGTCCCGCAAGGGACGAAAACGATCCTGGCAGACTAGTAACTCACATCCGGTTCTCTGCAAACGCCCACGTTATGTCATTCCGGGAGTCCAGAGGGGCGGTCCTCTCTGGGGTCCCTCCTATGGAGGGATTTAGGGAGGGGAGAGCGATATAAGAAAAAGTTATCGAATGTATTAAAAAATGAAATTTACTTCTTGACACATCAGGTCGTCCGTTGTTATGATTTCATTCATAACCAACTAAACAGGTAGGAATAGATTATAAGCGACCGGAACAACCGGAGTGAAACGTCTCTTTTCATTTATCTGTCAGTATGAGAACAAGGGGAGTGCCATAACATGACAAACATGATAAAGAAAAAACGTTTACCGGTACAATTGCTGCTTATCCTGATCATTATGACCTTCGGCGTTGCCGGTTGCGGAGGAAACAACACAGCGAACACTCAGAAAAACAACAATACGCCGAAAGCCAACGAACCGGCGAACCCGGGCGCCGCAACTGACAATTCAGACACAAAGCCAGCCGCTTCCAAAGACCCGGTTGAACTGTTGAACGTCTCCTATGATCCTACCCGCGAGCTTTATGTGGCCTACAATAAATTGTTTGCCGATTACTGGAAAAATGAGACAGGGCAAGTCGTTACCATCAAGCAGTCCCATGGAGGATCGGGCAAACAAAGCCGCTCGGTTGTGGATGGGTTGAAAGCCGACGTTGTCACGCTTGCTCTGGGCTATGATATTACTGCCATTGAGGAAACCGGACTTATCAATGCCGATTGGCAGAAGAAATTCGAAGAGAACAGTTCGCCCTACACCTCCACGATCGTCTTCCTGGTGCGCAAAGGAAATCCGAAAGGAATCAAGGACTGGAACGACCTGGTCAAGAAAGACGTTTCCGTCATCACACCGAATCCGAAAACCAGCGGCGGCGCCAGATGGAACTTCCTCGCGGCATGGGGATACGCACTGAAGCAGAACAATGGCGATGAAGCCAAGGCCAAAGAATTTGTCACCCAGCTGTTCAAGAATGTTCCCGTGCTGGATTCCGGAGCCCGCGGATCGACGACAACGTTCGTGGAACGCGAAATCGGCGACGTACTGCTGGCCTGGGAGAACGAAGCGCTGCTTTCCAAAAAAGAATTCGGCGACGACAAATTCGAAATCGTCTATCCTTCCATCAGTATCCTTGCAGAACCGCCCGTTGCGATCGTTGACAAAGTCGTCGATGACCGTGGAACACGCGACGTATCGGAAGCGTATCTGAAGTTCCTGTACACGGAAGAAGCCCAAAAGCTGGTCGCGGAGAACTATTACCGTCCTCGCCTGGCATCCGTTGCCGAGCAGTTCAAAGATAAATTTCCCGCTTTGGAGCTGCTGACGATAGACAAGGATTTCGGCGGCTGGGCTGATGCCCAGAAGAAATATTTTGCCGATGAGGGTGTATTTGATCAAATCTACACGCCGGGCTCATAACGCGCATGACAGGAGCTGACTTCACATGAAAGGTTCCAGAAGCAGGACCAAATCGAGAAGCGTGCTGCCGGGTTTTGGCTTATCGCTCGGTTTCACAATTCTTTACTTAAGTATCATTGTGCTGATCCCGCTGGCCAGTGTGTTTATCAAAACATTGGGCTTAAGCTGGGAACAGTTCTGGCACACCGTTACCAATGCGCGGGTGATCGCCTCCTACAAGGTAAGTTTCCTGACCGCTTTTTTTGCCGCACTTATTAATCTCGTGTTTGGCCTGCTGGTTGCCTGGGTGCTGGTGCGGTACCGGTTTCCCGGTAAAAAGCTGATCGACAGCCTTCTGGATCTGCCGTTCGCACTGCCGACGGCCGTTGCCGGCATTGCTTTGACAACCATCTATGCCCCGAACGGCTGGATCGGTTCCATGCTATCGCCGCTTGGCATCAAGGTTGCCTACACGCCGATCGGGATCACGATTGCGCTGATTTTTATCGGCCTGCCATTTGTAGTTCGCACGGTTCAGCCGGTGCTTCAGGATCTGGAGAAGGACACGGAGGAGGCGGCAGTCATGCTGGGCGCCCACCGAATGAGAACCTTCAGGCGAATTATTCTGCCAGAGCTGCTGCCGCCGCTGCTGACGGGCTTTGCGCTTGCTTTTGCCAGAGGCGTCGGAGAATACGGCTCGGTAGTGTTTATCTCCGGCAATATGCCGATGAAGACGGAAATCGCGCCGCTGTTGATCATGACCAAGCTGGAGCAGAACGACTATGCGGGAGCAACCGCAATCGCCCTGGTGATGCTTGTTGCTTCGTTCCTGCTGCTGCTGCTTATCAACTACCTTCAATGGCGGAGCAACCGCCGCGTTGAAGCGGTATAAGGGGGAACGGGGAATATGGCAGGAGTTGTTACCGCGCATTTATCGGATAAAGCGTCCGTTCGGCCGAAACACATCAACGAGCCGCCAGTGGTCAGGTGGATATTGATCAGTCTGGCGCTGCTGTTTCTGGCTCTGATTGTCGTGCTTCCGCTGGTCACGATCTTCGTCGAAGCGTTTAAGAAAGGAACCGAGGTTTATTTCGCTTCCATTAAGGATCCGGATGCCTTGTCGGCAGTCAAGCTGACCGTTATGACGGCTCTGATTGCCGTACCGCTTAACACCGTTTTCGGCGTCGCGGCGGCCTGGGCGATCAGCAAATTTCGTTTCCGCGGCAAAAATATCCTGATTACGCTGATTGATTTGCCTTTTGCAATTTCACCGGTTATTTCCGGTTTGATTTTTGTCCTGCTGTTCGGAGCAAGAGGATGGTTCGGTCCCTGGCTGGATGACCATAACCTGCAAATTATATTTGCGCTCCCGGGGATTGTGCTTGCGACAACGTTTGTTACCTTTCCATTCGTAGCCCGGGAGCTGATTCCCATCATGCAGGCACAGGGCGTACAGGAGGAGGAAGCGGCGGCAAGCCTTGGAGCAAAAGGCTGGCAGATCTTCTGGCGTGTTACACTGCCGAATATCAAATGGGGACTGCTGTATGGCATTATTCTTTGCAATGCCAGAGCGATGGGCGAATTTGGCGCGGTTTCCGTCGTCTCCGGGCATATTCGGGGAGAGACGAATACGCTGCCGCTGCATATCGAGATTTTGTATAATGAATACCAATTTTCAGCTTCCTTTGCCGTTGCATCGCTTCTTCTGCTGCTTGCTCTGGTCACGTTGGTCGTGAAAAGCTTTATAGAATGGAGAGCAGCCAAAGAGCTGCATGAAGGGGAGGGCACGCCATGACGATTGAGGTCCGCAATTTATCGAAAACCTTTGGCTCGCATGCGGCGGTATCCAATGTCAGCTTCTCCATCAACCGCGGGAAGCTGATTGGATTGCTTGGCCCGAGCGGCGGCGGGAAATCAACGCTGCTGCGCATGCTGGCAGGGCTCGAGACCCCGGATTCCGGAGATATCTTCATCAACGGTCAGAGGGTCAACGATGTCGCTCCGCAGAACCGGGGAATCGGCTTTGTTTTTCAAAACTATGCGCTTTTCAAGCATATGACGGTATTTGACAATATTGCTTTCGGACTTACGATCCGCCGTTCCGATAAAACGCAGATTAAGGACCGCGTCGACGAGCTGTTGGATTTGACGGGACTCCGGGGATTCCAGCACCGCTATCCCCACCAGCTGTCAGGAGGCCAGCGTCAGCGGGTAGCTTTTGCCCGCGCGCTGGCGCCGCGGCCGGAGCTGCTTCTGCTCGATGAGCCGTTCGCGGCAATTGACGCGAAGGTGCGCAAGGAGCTGCGTACCTGGCTCAAGCAGCTGATCAGCACTCTTGGCATCACTTCGATCTTTGTCACCCACGATCAGGATGAAGCCGTCGAGGTGGCGGACGAGATGCTGATCGTACAGCAGGGAAAACTGGAGCAGCAGGGCTCGCCGGTCGCGATTTATACGGAACCGCAAACGGCCTTTGTCGCCGGGTTTATCGGCAGTTCCACCCTGGTGGAGCGGCCGGCGCTGCTGAAGGGTTTTCATTTAACCCAGGTGCCGGATCACTCACGGGCGATTATCCGCCCCGAATTTGTAGAAGCCGGCCATGAATGGGAGATCGCTTTCCTCTCTGCGGCGGAGAAGGGATATGTGCGCCATATTTTTTTCCGCGGAGCGCATCTGGAGCTGGATATTCAGGTCGGCGACAACCGTCTGCTTGCCCATCGGTCTTTGGACCAGGAAACGCTGCAGCCCGGAGAAGAAGTATTTGTTCTCATTCACCGCTTGTATGTGGTATCGGAGAATTCCGTCGTTATGGTCGAAAATCCGCTGAAAGTTGATCCGCTGCCTGTCCATATTTAGATCCACTGCCGGGAAGAGTCAGGATAAGTTGAGGATGGAGGAATGATAGTATGGCAAAGCCAATCGTACTTGATCAGGAATGGCTGGAACGTATTTCCGCACAGGTGAATGGCTTGGAGTATGGTTCTGTTTTGATTACCGTCCATGATGGACGTGTTGTCCAGATTGACCGCACCGAGCGCCGCAGGTTTGACGCGTCCAGCACGAAGCAGCAGGCTGCCCAGCCTCAGCAGCAAACTGCCCAGGCCCAGGTCCAGCATCAAACCCAGCAGCAGTCAGGCGGCAATGACAAGCTGAAGGCTGTGAACGGATAATTGATGACCGATACCGGCTGTCTGAAGCTTGATAAGCCCCGTTAGTGCTCTTTGCAAAGGAGCAGCCGGGGCTTTTTATTGTGCGCAGCGCTCAAAACTTATGAGGTATAAGGGGGAAAATGAAGATTGGCTATTGAATAGCAGGGGCAATCACGTTATGATGGTGATAATGATTATCAGTATCACCATCAATGCTGAAGCGTGGATCGGCAGCGATGCAACATAAGAACGGGGGAACAAATATAGCAAAGCTTCAGGTTGAATGTTTTCATTTCGTGAAGGATGTACATAAAAATAGGGTCTTATAGGAGCCATTTTTCCGGTTCAGTCAGCAATCGCTCTGAAACAATTGAGAACCGCTTGCCGCCAATCGTTGTGTCTAACTGTACCCATTAACAACCTCTAAAGGAGTATGCGGATCTGTAATGGCAAATTCAACAAATAACGAATCAAATACACACCAATCCTCTGAAATCAGGCTGCGGACCAGACCGCTGGCGGCTTCCGTGATTCTAATCGCAGGGCTTGCCGCACTGGCTTTCAGTCTGGCTACTTCCATCTCCGTCGGGGCCGTTGATATTAAGCTTGCTACCGTATGGGATGCCATCTTTCATTTCAATCCTGATCTGACCCCTCATCAGATTATCAAGGAGCTGCGGCTGCCGCGCGCGATTGCGGGGGCTATGGTGGGTGCCTGTTTTGCAGTGGCCGGAGCGATTATGCAGGGCATGACCCGCAACCCGCTGGCTGATTCGGGGCTGCTTGGCCTGAACGCCGGAGCGGGCTTTGCGCTGGCTCTATGCTTTGCTTTCTTTCCGGGGCTGTCGTACATGAGCCTGATCCTCTATTCCTTCCTGGGAGCGGGCCTTGGAGCATTGCTTGTGTTTGGTGTTGGTTCCCTGGCGAAGAACGGGCTGACACCGGTCAGACTCGCCCTGGCCGGCGCTGCCGTCTCGGCACTGCTTCTTGCATTGAGCGAAGGGATCGCGCTTTATTTCCGAATCGGACAGGATCTGGCTTTCTGGTATGCGGGAGGGGTGGCCGGAACGAAATGGGCGCAAATTAAAGTGATGTTGCCCTGGATTGCAACCGCTATGACCGGTGCCTTTATGCTGTCGAGATCCATTACCCTTCTCAGTCTCGGCGAGGAAATAGCCACCAGCCTGGGTCAGCGGACACGGCTGGTGAAATTCGCCGCTATGGCTGTTGTGCTTGTATTGGCGGGGGCTGCCGTCTCTGCGGTAGGTGCCGTCGGTTTTGTTGGATTGATTATTCCTCATCTGACCCGTTATCTGGTTGGCGTCGATTACCGGTGGATCATTCCCTGCTCGGCCGTGCTCGGGAGCTTGCTAATCGTGCTTGCGGATATTGCCGCGCGGATGATCAATCCGCCTTATGAGACTCCAATCGGCGCCCTGATTGCTTTGATCGGCGTTCCCTTCTTCCTCTATCTGGCGAGAAGAGAGAGGAGGACGCTGTAGATGAAATCTGTGCGAGAGCTTGGAGAACGGGCGCGCAATGTGCGCGGGCTTACCGTATTAATGATCTTTGGTATATTGATAATCACCGCTTTTATTATTAGTATGAATACAGGATATACGCGCCTGTCACCCGCGCAGGTGTTCAATACCTTGATTGGCGCAGGGGATGCCAAGCAAAGCCTGATTCTTTTTGAATTCCGCCTTCCCCGCATCGTCATCTCCATTCTGGTCGGCATGGGACTTGCCGTGTCCGGCTGTATCCTGCAGGGATTATCGCGCAATGCGCTGGCGGATCCCGGGATTCTGGGAATCAATGCCGGGGCGGGGCTGATGGTGATGCTGTTTATCTCATTTTTTCCGAGCACAGCGGCTGCTCCCGTATTTTTGCTGCCCTTTCTTGCTTTGTTAGGGGCAGGGATGACCGCCGCCTTGATCTATATGCTGGCTTACAAACGACATGAGGGCATCTCGCCCACGCGTCTATTGCTGGTGGGAATTGCGGTTGCTGCCGGGATCAGCGCAGCGATGATCGTACTCACGCTCCGGCTTAATCCGGAGAATTACCAGTTTGTCGCAACCTGGATGGCAGGCAGCATCTGGGGCTCCAATTGGAAGTTCGTGCTTGCTCTGCTCCCGTGGATTGTGGTGCTCCTTCCTTTTGCCATTTACAAGGCCAGAGTTCTCAACGTGTTGAACCTGGGGGATCAGACGGCTACCGGTCTGGGCTTGCCGATCGAGAAGGATCGTGTTGTGCTGCTTGCTGTGGCTGTAGGTCTTGCAGGCTCCTGCGTAGCGGTGAGCGGCGGGATCGGATTTGTGGGACTTGTAGGCCCACATCTGGCGCGGCGGCTTGTTGGTCCCAAACATCAGCTGCTGCTTCCGACATCTGCGCTTGCAGGCGCGCTGCTGCTTATTGTAGCCGATACGTTAGCCCGTATTATCCTTCAGCCTTCGGAAATACCGACGGGCATCGTGGTCGCTGTCATAGGAGCTCCTTATTTTCTATACTTGCTGGCCCGGTCCAAAGCATAGCTTATTTAACGGAAGAAACGAGGAGAGAATGAAATGTTGCGTCGCTTTTTTTCATACTATCGGCCATATAAAGGATTGTTTATTCTTGATTTTACCTGTGCGGTTATTGCCGGCTTGCTGGAGCTTGGGTTTCCGCTTGTGGTAAACCAGTTTATTGATAAATTGCTGCCGAGCGGAGACTGGTCGCTGATCGTGCTGGCCTGTTTCGGCCTGCTGTTCATCTACTGCCTGAACACCGGGCTGCAGTATATTGTGACTTATTGGGGCCATAAACTGGGCATCAACATCGAGACCGATATGCGCAGGCAGCTGTTTAATCATATCCAGAAGCTCTCCTTCCGGTTCTTCGACAATAACAAGACCGGTCACCTGATGTCGCGCATTACCAATGATCTCAATGAAATCGGCGAAGTGGCGCATCATGGGCCGGAGGATATTTTCATTGCGGTCATGACTTTGATCGGCGCCTTCGTGATGATGATGCTGATCAACTGGAAGCTCGCCGTGCTGACCTGTATTCTCGTACCGCTGATGATTTATCTGGCTGTCTACTTCAACCGCAAAATGACCTCGGCTTTCCGCCAGATGTTCTCGGATATAGCTGATTTCAATGCACGGGTAGAAGATAATGTCGGCGGTATCCGCGTCGTTCAAGCGTTTGCCAATGAAGAGTATGAGAAGGAGCAATTCGCTGTCAATAATGGGCGTTACCGGCTGACAAAGCTGCTTTCCTACAAAATCATGGCCAAAAACTCCTCCATCAGCTATTTGCTGATGCGGTTGGTTTCGTTGTTCGTCATGATCTGCGGTACCTGGTTCGTGCTGCATAATCAGCTTTCTTACGGAGAATTTATCGCCTTTCTGCTGCTTTCCAATGTTTTCCTGAGTCCTATCCAGAAAATCAATTCCGTCATTGAGACATATCCCAAAGGCATTGCCGGCTTCAAGCGGTATATTGAGATTCTGGAAACCGCACCGGATGTGGCGGACACCCCTGGTGCGGTTGATGTCCAGCATCTGCGCGGCGAGATTCGGTTCAACAAGGTTACATTCGGCTATGAGAACGAAGCCAAGGTGCTGCAAAATATTGATTTGAGCATGAATGCGGGAGAAACCATCGCCTTCGTCGGGCCTTCAGGCGCCGGTAAAACGACGCTCTGCAGCCTCCTCCCGCGTTTCTATGAAATCGAGTCGGGCGGCATCAGCATAGACGGTATCGATATCCGCAATATGACGCTCGCCTCCTTGCGTAAACAGATCGGGATCGTTCAGCAGGATGTATTCCTGTTTAATGGATCGATCCGCGACAACATCGCATATGGCAAGCTTGGCGCTACCGAAGAGGAAGTCTGGCAAGCGGCCAGACGCGCCAAGCTGGAAGAGCTGATCCGTTCCCAGCCTGACGGGCTGGACACGATGATCGGGGAACGGGGAGTCAAGCTGTCCGGCGGCCAGAAGCAGCGTCTGGCGATCGCCCGGATGTTCCTCAAAAACCCGCCGATCTTAATTCTCGATGAAGCGACATCCGCACTGGACACGGAGACGGAGGTGGCCATTCAGCAGGCGCTGGCCGAGCTGTCGCAAGGCCGAACTACGCTTGTAATCGCCCACCGTCTGGCGACGATCAAGAATGCGGACCGCATCGTTGTGGTCACGGAAGAAGGCATCAGCGAGCAGGGCCGCCATCAGGAGCTCGTGACAGCCGGCGGCGTTTACAGCCGATTGCACAAGGCTCAGTTCGGGAATATCTGATTGCGGCATGGCAGCGCGGCTTCTGTCGAGCCGGAGCCGGGTGGCCAAGCTCTCGGCCCGGCTGAATACTGAAGTCGGGCATCACTTAGTCTTCCGCTCTCTTATGTTTATTGCGGTTATAGTAGGCGTCGGATCTTTTTCCGGCGCTTTTTTTATTTCGATTGCTCAGCTGCTGTTCCTTGCGGGCTATATGCCGAAGCTCGCGTCCGGTTTTGCGGTAGCTGGCCAGTCGGAGAGGATCAAGTCCTCCATCAGCGATCGCCTGCTTTACCGCGCAACCATCTTCGCCCTCGTGGCGGCAATCCCGGTAACGGCATGCCGACGCAGCCGCTTCAATATCCGCGAATGCTTCCTGCCGTCCGTCCCCCGCTTCCCACAGCTGGAGCTCCCGCATACCCGGAGTATCCAGCATGACTGCTCCGCAGGGAAGGGGGAATAATTCCCGGTGGGTTGTGGTGTGGCGGCCGCGGGCATCATCCTCGCGGATTTCCTGGACGCGCTGAAGGTCGCCGCCTGCCAGCCAATTCAGGAGGGTGGACTTGCCTACACCGGAAGAACCGGTCAGCGCCGCAGTGTGGCCCGGCTGCAGATAGGCGGAAAGAGCCTCCCTTCCCTGATCCTGCAAGGCGCTGACCGCATGAACGGCTACTCCGGGAGCTGCCGCTTCGACCGCCGCGATCCGATCCTGCACCTCCGCGCATAAATCGGCTTTGGTCAGCAGAACGACCGGAACAGCGCCGCTTTCCCAAGCGGCAATCAAATACCGCTCAATTTTGCGAATATTGAAATCTTCGTTCAAGGCGCTGACTATCAGCAGTGTGTCGATATTGGCACCGATCACCTGCTCCTCGGGAATGGTCCCCGCCGCTCTGCGCAGCATCATGGACTTGCGGGGGAGGACAGCCTGAATAATGACGCGGCTCTCACCAGGCAAGGGCTGGACAGCCGTCCAATCGCCTACACCGGGATAATCGCTTCGTGTGGCCGCCTCAAACATAAATTTACCGCTTACTGCAGCCTGGCACTCCCCGTGGCTCGTAATCACGCGGTACTGATTGGCGAACTGCGCAATGATTCTCGCCGGAATCAGCCCTTCGTAACCGCTGGCCAGAAATAGGGTTCTCCATGACTCATTCCAGCCGAATAGCTGTAAATACTCATTTTCGTTCAGATTCAAATTAGGTATGCTCCTTTATAATGGGATGGGACCACGGTGGGGCTTCAGTGAATAGAAACGCAAAAAAAACCGCCAGAGACATACGAGTCTCCAGCGGTTTATATACTTTTCTTCAGGAGGGGACAGTCCGGCAAAGCTTCCGGGCCCTTTCTTGAAGAATACGGCTGCCAGCGCATGTAAGTCAGAGCATGATGGGCTCTGATTCTATAGCAACAAAAACCAGATGATCATCCGGTTCTTATCGCTTGCTGTCAGCTTGTTAAGTATCCGTAGAGACTGATGCATATACAGTTTGGAATGTTCTTACGATAGCCGTCACCATAATACATCAGCCTCCTTCCTTAATCTGTAATTGTCATTGTAGAGGGGAATCGAACCTTTTGTCAAGCGTTGCTGCGCGAGCCAGCCTGTTCCTGCTTGATTTTGCCCGGCCAGAAGGCCCATTTCCCGAAAATAACGGTCAGGGCCGGAACCAGGAACGGCCGGACGACAAAGGTATCGAGCAAGACGCCTATTGCCGTCACCGTCCCGAATTGCACAAGAACCTGGATCGGCAGGGTAGCCAGCACGGCGAAAGTACCGGCCAGAATGAGTCCCGCAGAGGTAATAACCGAGCTGGTATGGGAAACGCCGTCCTTAACCGCAAGAGCCAAAGGCATGGTACGGCTTTTTTTCCAGATGCTTGAGATCATGAAGATGTTGTAATCCTCGCCAAGTGCAACGATAAATACGAATGAATAGAGCGGAATCAATCCTTGAATCGCTTCGACCCCGAATCCGTAATGCAGGACGATCCAGCCCAATCCAAGGGCGCTGTAATACGACAGCAGGACAGTGGCAATCAGATACAGCATGGCGATTAGCGAGCGCAGATAAATCAGCAGCAGCAGCGCAATCAGCACCACAATAACGGGAATGATGATTTTGGCATCGTCGCTTGTCGTTTGGCGCGTATCGAATTGATCGGCAGTCTGTCCGCCAATCCAAACTTTATCTGCGGCATCGGAAATCGATGCGACTTTAAGCGCCTCTTCCACCGTGCTGCGAATGACAGGAATACGGTCAACCGCCTCGTTGGAATACGGATTATGATCCAACTGAACCTCGAATTTGAGCAGACCGGGATCCGAAGTCCCTTTGACAGGGTCCGCAACATTTCTGACGAAATCCAGAGAAGCCAGCGTTTCCTTAAGACCCGAAGCCTTATTCTCTGTTTGGACGACAACCTGGACGGGAGCCAGCTCCCCCGGATTAAAATGGTCGGCGATCAGAGTAAATCCTTCCCTTGAAGGCGAACTAGCCGGAAACGACGATAATGTATCAAAGGTATATTTGATCTGCGTGGCGAACAACACGCAGATTACCATCAGAATGGTGGTGACGATTGTAATCGTCCATGGCTTGCGGACAACACGGTCCCCCAGGCGGTCGCCAATTGTCGGCTTATGCTTGAAGACGGGTGCCGGTTTGCCTTTCTTTCTGGCGCGTTCGATTTCCATAGCCTCTGTGCGGGGCACGAACGGGAAGAAGGAGACTCTACCGAAGATGCCCAGAAAAGCGGGAACCAAGGTCAGGCTCGCAATCATCATAATGAGAATCGCCAGACTGAACGGGACAGCAAAGCGCTGGATGCTGCCAAATTGGGCAAGCAGCAGAACAAGCAGGGAGAATACGACCGTCAGACCGCTCATGGCGATGGCTCCTGACGATCCGCTGAATGCCAGCTTAAGCGCCGTAAGCTTATTCTCCACTTCCTTAAGCTCGCTGCGGAAGCGGGCGATCAGGAACAGGCAATAATCCGTCCCGGCACCGAACAGCAGAACGGTCATGATGCTCAAAGCCTGCGAATCGTAATCGATCCATCCCTGCTGCGCCATCCATCCCAGAAGAGGGGTAATCGCTCCATAAGCAAATCCGACTGCGATCAGAGGAATCAGCGCAAGAACAGGGGAGCGGTAGATAAGCAGAAGAAATACGAGAACAAGCGACACCGTTGCAATCAGCAGCGAGACATCTGCATTGCTGAATAATCCATTGGCGTCCACTGCAATACCGACAGGTCCCGAGGCGCGTACAGCCAGCGCGTCCGAGCCTTTAATACCGGCTTCGAAGGGGTTGTCCGGGAAGATGCCGTTTACCTTTTCTTCAATTTGCTCAAGGCCCGTCTTGAATTCCTTGGAGCTGGCCCCTTTCTGGAACAATACCGGCTGCACGAAAGTTGTGCCATCCTCGGATACCTGCTGCTTCAACGCTGGAAGAGGCATTTTGTCAAACGGAACCGTACTATCCTGTGAGTCCACTGGCTGCTCGGTCAGCTGTTTGGACAGAGCCTGGATATTAGCGAGATCCTCGTCGGTAATTCCCGCTTCGCGATACCAGGTGAGCAGCGCAGGTACGCCCGATCCGGATGGGAACTGCTCCTCGATGATTTGCTCCGCCTGCACGGATGGTTTATCGGTACCAAAGTTGCCCAGAGTCTCATTTTTTTGCTCGCTCGCCTGCGGTAAAAAAACATTCATTAAGGCGACTACCCCGATCCAGACAAAGAGCGTGATCCACTTTCCTTTATTTCCCCCAAAGCCTTGCGCCAGTTTTTCGATCCTTGATCCAGCCATTTCTTCATCTCCTTTATGTTCTAGTCAGCGACAGTGTTCCTTATCAATTGATAAGTGATGGACATCATGAAACCTGCCGGTGGGACCGGGCAGGCTTATGGTTTGCCCGGTTCGGCAAGTCCGTGCAGCATCAGGTTGACCAGCATTCGGGCGCTTTGATCCCAGCCTTTTTTCTCGGGCAAGCGGGTGTTTGCATTCGGTACCGGAGATACCATCAGCGATTGGTTGATCAGTCCCAGCAGCAGCCGGGCGGACATGACGGGATCAATGCCGAATTGACCGGAATCCCGCAGTCGGCCATCCTTCTGACCGGCTTCAAACACCGAGATAACCGGGGCCATATAAGCTTGAAACCAGCACTTCTGAATCAACTGCTGCGATTCCGGGCTCATTTCCTGCCGGATATCATGAAACATGGTGCTCAAATCGTCGGGATGGTTCACAATCATGTAATAGACAATCTGATACAGGCATTCGGATATGGCCTGCTCCCGTTTAATAATTCTTTCGAGGGCTTTCTGCGTGCCTTCGCAAACCGTACGCATGACCTCCACATAAAGCGACTGCTTGTCTGCAAAATGGTGATACAGCGCAGGCTGCGTCAGACCGCATGCATCGGCAATTTGCCTTGTCGAAACAGCGCGATAGCCGGATTCCATAAACAGTTTTTTAGCTGTTTTGATGATCATTTTCCGCGTTTCCTGCAGTTGGTTTGCTTTATGGCTGGTCATGAGGTGCATTTCCTTTCGTTCGTGTCTGTTATAAGTATGAATTGACTTATCACTTGATAAGATAATATGCGTTGTTGGGTTGTGCTGTCAACCAGCTGGAAAGAGGGATTCTTCAGGTAACGGAAGTCCGTAATCAACGAAAGGGACAGGAGGAAAGGGAGGCATCGAATTTGAAGGAAAAAGGTCCAGCGCACAGTAAAAAGGCCCCATACCGGGAAAAACCGGAATGGAGCCTTACCATTTACGAAATCATGAGTTTAATAACAACCGCAATGATGAAGATAAGGGTCAATACGCCGAAAAATCCGGCAAAACCAATAGCTGTATCCATGAAGTCATCACGGGGTTCCTCGTTCACATGATCGCGCGGATCTCTGACATTTTCCATTGCGTTAAACTACCTCCTTGAAGGGCGACGAATGCTCCCCTTAGTATACCCAACATTCAGAATAATTGTAAAGGCGCTGTTCGTGACAATTGTGAGGCAACTTGCAGCTGTTACGCTCAGGAAAGGTTCATGGCGGTATTTACATAGCCGCATCGGGGGAACAGATGTGCTACAATAGAAATGTGAACACAGGTCCGGGAGGAGTACGTCGATGGAAGAACAATGGAATATCGAGGCGGCTTTGGAACGCCGGCTGGCGGATGAACGTATCCGCAGCAAGCTTGCGCTGCTGCCGGATCAGTCCGGTTGTTATTTAATGAAAAATGCCGACGGTACGATCATTTATGTAGGCAAGGCGAAAGTTCTCAAAAATCGTGTCCGCTCGTATTTCAATGGCAGCCACGATGGAAAGACGCAGAAGCTCGTATCGGAAATCCGCGATTTTGAATATATTGTGACCTCCAGCAATATGGAGGCTCTCATCCTGGAATGCAACTTGATCAAGCAGTATCATCCCCGTTATAATGTGCTGCTCAAGGATGACAAAACCTTTCCTTATATTAAAATTACGAATGAGAAACATCCCAAGCTTGAAGTGACGCGGCGGGTCGTCAAGGACAAAGGGAAATATTTTGGGCCTTACCCCAATGCTTATGCCGCGCAAGAAACGAAGAAGCTGCTTGACAGGCTTTATCCGCTGCGCAAATGCAACACGCTGCCGGACAAAGTGTGTTTGTATTACCATCTGGGCCAATGCATCGCTCCTTGCGAATATGATGTCGCTCCGGGAACCTACGAGACGATGGTTCAGGAAATATCCCGTTTTCTCAACGGTGGCCACGATGAAGTGAAGAAGTCGCTTCAGGGCAAGATGGCAGCGGCGGCGGAGGCGCTTGAGTTTGAGCGGGCCAAGGAATTCCGCGACCAGCTGGTGGCGATCGATGCCGTGATGGAGAAGCAGAAGATTACGCTTGCCGACGCGATGGACCGTGATGTGTTCGGCTATGCCACCGATAAAGGCTGGATGTGCGTGCAAATCATGTACATGAGGCAGGGGAAATTGATTGAACGCAGAGCAACGAGTTTTCCCTATTACGGGGAAGCTTATGATGATTTTATGACCTTCGTTACCCAGTACTACAGCGATAATCCGGCACTGCCCAAGGAAATTTTCCTGCCGGAGCCGGATGAGACGGTTCAGGGCAAGACACCTTCTCCCGTGCTGCCGGATCCGGCTACAGGGGAAGCGGAGGATGAGACAGGAAAGCTCCAGGCTGTTGCTGAAGAGCAAGCGGCGGATCATAAGGAAGGCGATGATCCGCTGCCGGGATCTGCGGCCGATGAGGTGGGTTCTGCACTGCAGAAATGGCTCAAGGTCAAGGTCTTCGTCCCACGGCGCGGACGCAAGCGCGACGTTGTCGCCATGGCGGTTAATAACGCCAGGGTAACCCTGGATGAGAAATTCCGCCTGATTGAGCGGGATGAGCAGCGGACGGTGAAAGCATCGGAGGGGCTCGCTGCCGCGCTGGGGCTTGCGGAGCTGCGCCGCATCGAAGCGTTTGACAACTCGAACATCCAGGGTACCGATCCGGTTTCGGCGATGATCGTCTTTACGGACGGGAAGCCTGACAAGAAGGAATACCGCAAGTACAAGGTGAAGACGGTTCAGGGCCCGGATGATTACGAAACGATGCGCGAGGTTGTCAGACGGCGGTACGAACGGGTGCTTAAAGAAGGCCTGCAGCTTCCCGACCTTATTGTTATTGACGGAGGCAAAGGCCAGATATCGGCCGCGCTTGATGTGCTGGAGAATGAGCTGGGGCTCTACGTACCGGTATGCGGGCTGGTGAAGGATATCAAGCATAAGACAGCCCAGCTGATGATGGGCGATCCTGCGGAAATCGTGCCGCTGCCCCGCGACAGCCAGGAATTTTATCTGCTTCAGCGAATCCAGGACGAGGTCCACCGCTTCGCCATATCCTTCCACAGGGAACAGCGCGGCAAGTCGATGGTGGCCTCCAGGCTGGATGCCATTCCCGGAATAGGCGAGAAACGGCGCAAGCTTTTGCTTAAGCATTTCGGCTCGATCAAAAAAATTAAAGAAGCCGGAATTGAAGATTTCCGGCCCCTGTCCATCGGCGAGAAGCTCGCCGCACAAATTATTGAAGCGTTGAGGGAGGAACCGTGACAAACGGCTCCGTCCCTTTTTTCTTTCTATGCAGGTAGCGAAGCAACCAGGCAATCGGAATCGGCAGAAGAATATAGATGATCCCCATCAGGATGTTGCCCGGCGACCCTGTAAAGATAAGCGAGAGGGCCATCATGATGCTGTCGAATATGGCATGGGCGAATACGACGGTCATAAATCCGAACCGGAGGAACATGAAGCTGAAGATCAGCCCCAGAACGGTCAATTCAAGCAGCCGGGTGGTCGATGGAAAGATCGGGTAGGTGACATGCCCCAGCGCCCAAATGACGGTTGGAATCAGAGAAGCGACGAAAGTGTTGTTGAACCATTTCTTGAAAATCCCAATCGCGAAAAACCGATAGACCGCTTCCTCCGATATGGCCGCGCACCAGGCAAGCATCGGGAAGATCCATAGCACACCCAGGTTGTACGGAGACTGTGTGACATCTGTCGTGGACCATGCGCCGGTAACATTCACCAGCAGGATGAAAATGACCGTCTGCAGTCCCAGCAGCATAAACGCAATCAAATAACCAAGCCACATGCTGCGCCATACGTGATCGCCATAACCCGGCTCGCTCATTCGCGGCCACATGCGCCGGCCCATGGCGTTCCATAAGCCATCGCCGCCTACCAATGAGAAATAGACGGCCAACCCCATGATAATCGTGACGATGCAGGTAATGCCCACATTGATCGCGGCATAAGCAAGCGCATTGGGATCTTCGCCGGAACTGGCGATCAGACCGTCCATCAGGTTGAAATCATTCGCCAGATACATGCCCAGGAACAGCAAACTCAGCACAACGCCGCGTTTAAACGAGGAATGCTTGCGGTATAGAGCGGCATAGACAATCGCCAGGATAAATAGTACAAAAGAAAGCAGGATGCTCCCTAGTAAGGATAAGATGGAGGCAAGATCCTGTTGGGCTTTTACATAAGACTTATAGCTTCCCGGAACGGTGAAGCCGGGTTTGTATTCGTTTATGACAAGTTCTCCGGTGTCGGTCTTGCCGGTTCTCAGCTCCAGCATTAGCTGCGCTTCCTTCATGACAGCGCCGCTTACCGTGTACCAGACTTTTCCCTGTTTCTGATCCGTCTTGAACAGCGTAAGCTCCTCCGCCTTAAATCCCTGGGAAACAGCGAATTTAAATGCGGCATCGGTGGCTTCATTGGGCTGCGGTACAGTTGTATGCCGTTGTTTATATTGGTTCCAGGCGAGGATCTTGCCATTCTGCATATGTACGTAGATAAATATCGTACTGCCGTCCGGCATGGCTGCCATCGTCTGGAAGGTATCGGTCGGGAAGCGGCTGTCGTACTTCTTGTCATAAGCATCGACCAGTTTTTCTTTGGAAAGATAACCATAGAGCATGGTGTCGGACTGATGAACCGCGTGGGTGCTCTCAGGCAGCTGCTTGAACTGCTGGACGGCAAAATCCTCCGCAATGCGCTCCGCTTCATTTTTGGCAATGACTTTCTTGTTGTTTGTGTCGAAGAAAGACTCCGAGGTTTGCGGTACCACTTGTACAAGCAAATAAATCACAATTCCGATGGCGCCCAGCCAGGCATACGCTCTCCAGTTGGGACGCAGTTGATAACTATTCATGTTTGCACCTCTGATCTTAATATACAAGCAATTAACCGCATACATCTACATTATCATAGTTGTCTCGGAATTATCCATGCGATTGCTCCCGTTTACGTTTTGCGGACGAGGTAAATGGGCAATAATGCATAAGACATTGCGATTTGGGCACAACGGATGACTATTTTGGCTGAAATCGGTTCCTTTCCTCCTTAATTGTCAGTTGTTGTTTCCGGATCGATGCCCGTATAATGTGAATCAATTGCATATGACAAGCCGAATTTCGAAATGAAAACGGGGGAACCATAATGCTGTCCACAAGAAATCGCCGTGTTTGTGCGAGATCATGAAGGACAGCCCGGGGTGAATTTCTTCAGGCAGATTGACTGCTTGTGAATAGGGCTGCTGTTCAGGCCCGAATCCGTCAGCTAACCTCGCAGGCTTCGTAGAACAGGACTCAAACGCATCGGCACTTGGGCTTCCAGTGCTTTTTTTGTGCGCCTAAACAGCCAAGAGGGGTGGGAAAGTATTATTGTGCCTTCTATTTTTAATCTATCCAAATGGTCGCCCCCCCGTATCCTGGTAACGGGCTTTGCCCTTATTATTTTGCTTGGAGGATTCCTTCTGTCCATGCCTTTCGCTTCGCGGCAGGGCGTGCCGACCCCGTTTGTTGACGCCGTTTTTACTGCGACGACGGCTACCTGCGTGACGGGACTGGTCACCGTGGATACAGGTCTCCATTATTCGGTGGCCGGACAGCTGATCATTATGACGCTGGTTCAATTGGGCGGTCTGGGCTTCATGACCATGGCCACCTTGTTCGCGCTTGTTCTGCGGAAGCGTATTTCCCTGCGGGAACGGCTGATTCTCCAGGAGGCGATGAACCAGACCAGTATGGAAGGGATCGTCCGGTTAATCCGGAAGGTGCTGCTGTTCTCCTTGTCGATCGAGCTCGTCGGAGCCGTGCTGTTTACGATCCGCTGGTCGTATGACATGCCGATTGGAAAGGCAGTTTATTTTGGCATTTTTCATGCCGTTTCATTCTTTAATAATGCAGGCCTCGATTTGTTCGGCCAGTTTGGGGTTCCTTTTGCAAGCCTGACGCAATATGTTGATGACCCCTTAATCAACCTTGTCTCCATGATGCTCATTATTACAGGTGGAATCGGATTTGTTGTTTTGTCGGATCTGTTTGATTTTCGAAGCATCAGGAAGCTCTCGCTGCACTCTAAGGTCGTACTTTCGATGACGGGCTTTCTGATTATATTCGGCACCGTAATCGTTTTTATATTTGAATTCACAAATAGCAAAACGTTGGGATCCCTGGACTGGAGCGGTAAAATTCTGGCATCCTTCTTCCAATCGGTAACTCCGCGTACGGCGGGTGCCAATACGCTTGACATGAGCTCCTTGAGGCAAGCCACGCAATTCTTTACGATAATCCTGATGTTTATCGGCGCATCTCCGGGCTCTACCGGAGGCGGAATTAAGACAACCACCTTTGCGACACTGGTCGTCGCGGTGATTGCGATGATCCGGGGCCGGGAAGATATTGTCCTGTTCCGCTTCCGGCTTGCCCGCGAGCGAATCTTCAAAGCCTTAACGATTACGTTGATGTCACTTGTGCTTGTCATCGTTGTCACCATGGTGCTGTCCACGATTGAGGATATGGCTTTTCTGAAGGTTCTCTTCGAGACCACATCCGCCTTCGGTACAGTTGGTCTCACCCTTGGCATTACGCCGCAGCTCTCGACAGCCGGCAAAATCATCATCTGCTTTACTATGTTTGCGGGGAGGCTGGGACCTCTGACCCTCGCGTACGCGCTCGGGCCGCGGGCCGAGAAGGAACTGTATCGTCATCCGGAAGGCAAAATCATTATTGGATAGGGGAAAATTCGTGATGAAGAATCATCAGTTCGTCATTATCGGACTGGGCCGTTTCGGGTCGAGTCTGTCAAAGGAATTAGTGCAGCTTGGATATGAAGTGCTTGGCATAGATAAGGACGAAGAAGCCGTTCAGGATATGAGCCAGCTGCTGACCCATGCCGTCGTAGCGGAATCAACGGACGAGGAGGTGCTCCGGTCGCTTGGCGTCCGTAACTTTGATTGCGGCGTCGTTGCCATCGGGGACGATATTCAGGCAAGCATCCTGACGACAATACTGCTTAAGGACCTGGGCGTAAAAAAAGTGGTAGCTAAAGCGATGAGCGAGCTGCACGGAAGAGTATTGGAGAAAATCGGCGTCGACCGTGTCGTGTATCCGGAGCGGGATATGGGAATCCGAGTTGCCCATCAGCTGGTTTCGCCTAATTTGCTTGACTATATCGAGCTGTCAAAGGACTATACCATTGCCGAGCTTTCCGTTCCTAAATGCCTGGATGGCGTCTCCTTGCAGGCTCTGAATCCCAGAGCTAAATTCGGCTGCAGCATAGTGGCTATCAACAAGCCCAAAGGTATCATCATCGCCCCATCGGCGGGCGATGTCCTGACAGAGAAGGATGTAATGGTGGTGATCGGCACCAATCACCAGATAGAACAATTCGAGGCGTCCGTTACCCGTTAATAGGCAGTTGACAGAACGGCGGCATTGGAACGGGCATAAAGCAGGCCGATATTATCGCATTTCGTAGCGGATTCAGAAACGGAAAATGGCAAAGAA
The DNA here is from genome assembly GCF_014641075.1 of Paenibacillus nasutitermitis. Lineage (GTDB taxonomy): Bacteria > Bacillota > Bacilli > Paenibacillales > Paenibacillaceae > Paenibacillus_Z > Paenibacillus_Z nasutitermitis. The sequence goes on along the minus strand of NZ_BMHP01000002.1, from coordinate 1,658,723 downwards.
TAAGGAGAGGGTGATATAGCTGCCCTCTCCTGTATTTATTGCAGGATGGTAGGCACTCTCATCCATTTCTCCGCGGCTTGTAAAGAGTGGCGATCTCATCGATCCACAGTCGCACGGCAGGAGTCAAGCTGTCGGTCTCGGCATGAATCAGCGAGGTGGTCCGTCTGGATTCCTTGAGCTCACGGATGGTGATGCTGATCAGATCATTATCGTCCAGCATCTGTTCGCGCAGATAGGATTTTGGCAGAAGGGTTCCGGAACGGCAAGTATGAAGCAGGCGCAGGATGGCCTCGAAAGAATCGATTTCCATTCGGACATCCGGCAGAAGATGATATTTTTCGAATAATTCATCGGTCAGTATGCGGTACCAGGTGCCCTTGGAGAAAAGAATCATCGGCAATCCGTTCAAATCGCCGATGACCGTCTCGCCTTTGTCCATCACAAAATGATTGCGGGGCAGCACCAGCACCAGATGGTCCTCGAACAGGGGCACGCAGCGCAGGCCGGGATCGTCAATTTGGGATGCGACGATGCCCAGATCCGCTTTGCGGTCGCGCACAAGCGACACGATTTCATGGGTTTTTCCGGTTATGGCTTTGATGTCGAGGTCCGGGCTTTGTTCCGTCAATGCCTGAATCAGATCCGGCAGCGTCGTCTGAAGCGTGGTCAGGCTCGCGCCGATGGTCAGAGCCGACCGTCCAGCCGTTTTGTATTCGGCAAGCATTTTCAGAAAACGCCGATGCTGCTGGCGGGTCTCGATCGCATAATCGTAGGTCAGCCGGCCAATGCGGGTCAGCTCGAGTCTCTTTCCGACGCGCCGGAAAAGCTCAACTCCCAAATCCTGTTCCAGCTTGGCGATTTTACGCGACAGGGCTGGCTGGGACAGATTGAGTGCTGCAGAAGCTTTATTCATGCTGGATTGCTCCACAATGATCGAAAAAACATACAGTTCATCGAGCATGATCTCATTCCTTTCCTTTAAAGATATTCATGTTGCCCGGTTTGCTTAATGGCCACCCGAAACCTTTATTTTGAAGCCGATGATTACATATGTGTATTGGTTATAAGTTTTAATGAATAATAAGCAATTCCATTATAAGCGAAAAAGGAGTATCATGTGAACTGTGAATAAAATGTGTCATACTAATTGTTGACGCTCATGGGGTCGGGGGTTACAATGGAGAATGATTTTGGCGAAGTTTGGCGAATGTTTGCAACCCACAGTTTTGAAAGGAGAACGCACACGTTATGAAAGGTAATTCGTATTTATCGCGCAAGATTCACTCCTTGCTCGGGGTGATTCCGCTCGGACTGTTCTTCATTGAACATATGCTGACCAATTATGCAGCATACGAGGGCGGGCCGCAAGGTTTTAAGGACAGTGTCAAGTTTCTGAATGACTTGCCTCTGGTTTTCTTCCTGGAGCTCTTCGGCATTTGGCTGCCTCTGCTGTTCCATGGCGTGTATGGCCTTTATGTTGCGTATCAGTCCAATATCAATACCGGTCAGTTTAAGTATGGACGCAACTGGGCGTTTGCGGCACAACGGATATCGGGGGTTATTACGTTTATCTTTGTCTTCTGGCATTTGTACCAAACTCGTTATCAGGTTATGATCGGCGCAGTGACGCATGAAGAGTTGGGTGGACTGATGCACGATATTACGAACAACAGCTTCTATCTGATTTTGTATATCATCGGCGTTGTTTCGGCTACATTCCACTTCAGTAATGGATTGTGGGCTTTTCTTGTGAGCTGGGGCATCACGGTGGGACCGCGTGCGCAGCGTATTTCCTCTAATATTATGATCGGCGTATTCGTTATCGTGTCGCTGTTGTTCCTCTTGTCGCTCTTCTCCTTCCGTGGGGATGAGTTCAAGGAAGCGGCTTCCCTTGCTTCATTTGTGACGAATCTCGTTTAGGTTTTAGGATAAGGAGCGAATCGAAATGGCTAAAAATAAAGTAATTGTCGTCGGCGGCGGACTTGCCGGCCTGATGGCTACAATTAAAGCGGCGGAAGCAGGTCTTCATGTCGACCTCTTCTCCGTTGTTCCGGTAAAACGGTCTCACTCCGTATGCGCGCAGGGCGGCATTAACGGCGCCGTGAATACGAAAGGCGAGGGCGATTCCACCTGGGAGCATTTTGACGACACGGTATATGGCGGCGACTTCCTCGCGAATCAACCGCCTGTCAAAGCGATGTGCGATGCTGCGCCCGGGATTATTCATCTGATGGACCGTATGGGCGTTATGTTCAACAGAACCCCGGAAGGACTGCTTGACTTCCGCCGTTTTGGCGGCACGCAGTACCACCGCACCGCTTTTGCGGGTGCTACGACCGGCCAGCAGCTGCTGTATGCACTGGACGAGCAAGTGCGCCGCTGGGAAACAGCAGGTCTGGTCACGAAATACGAGCATTGGGAGTTTATGGGCGCCATCCTGGATGATGACGGCGTATGCCGCGGCATATCCGCTCAGGACCTGCGTACCATGGAAGTGCATACGATAGCTGCAGATGCGGTTATTCTGGCTTCCGGAGGTCCTGGTATTATTTTCGGCAAAACGACCAACTCGGTTATCAATACCGGTACGGCGGCAAGCGCCGTTTATCAGCAGGGCGTTCATTACGCCAACGGCGAATTTATCCAGATTCATCCGACTGCTATTCCGGGCGACGACAAGCTGCGCCTGATGTCGGAATCGGCCCGCGGCGAAGGCGGCCGGATCTGGACCTATAAAGACGGCAAGCCATGGTATTTCCTTGAAGAGAAATATCCTGCTTACGGCAACCTGGTTCCGCGAGATATTGCGACCCGGGAAATCTTCCATGTCTGTGTGGACGAGAAGCTGGGTATCAATGGCGAGAACATGGTTTACCTTGATTTGTCCCATAAAGATCCCAAGGAGCTTGATGTCAAGCTGGGCGGCATCATTGAAATTTACGAGAAATTCATGGGCGATGACCCGCGTAAAATTCCGATGAAAATATTCCCGGCCGTTCATTATTCGATGGGCGGACTATGGGTGGACTTTAACCAGATGACGAACATTCCCGGCCTGTTTGCTTGCGGGGAATGCGAATATCAATATCATGGCGCGAACCGCCTGGGGGCGAATTCACTCTTATCGGCGATTTACGGCGGGATGATTACCGGTCCGAAAGTCGTGGAATATATCAAAGGCCTGAAAAAATCGTCGGAAGATATTTCATCGACCGTATACGACCGCGAGAAGAAGCGACAAACCGACAAATATGAAAACATCCTGGCCATGAATGGAACCGAGAATGCTTATGTGCTGCATAAGGAACTCGGCGAGTGGATGACCAACAATATGACTGTCGTCCGTTTCAACAAGAAGCTTGAAGAGACGATTGCGAAGATCAAGGAACTGAAGGTACGCTACAACAATATCAATATCAATGACACTTCGCGCTGGAACAATGCCGGTGTGGCGTTTACCCGTCAGCTGTGGAATATGCTGGAGCTGTCCGAGGCGATGACATTGGGCGCGCTTATGCGCAATGAGAGCCGCGGCGCGCATTATAAACCGGAATTCCCGGACCGCAACGACGATTACCTGAAGACGACCAAAGCAACCTGGTCGGCTGAAGGTCCGACGATTTCTTATGAAGATGTGGACGTTTCTCTCATCAAACCGCGCAAACGCGATTACTCGAAGGAAAAATAGAAAGGAGAATAAACAATGGCGGAAACGACTGTGGCAGCCAAAACAGTAAAGCTGAACATCACGCGTCAGGATTCTCCGGATTCTCAGCCTTACACAGAGCATTTTGAAATTCCATATCGCCCGAATATGAATGTTATCAGTGCGTTAATGGAAATTCAGCGTAATCCGAAGAAGCAGGATGGACAAGATACAGCTCCGGTATGTTGGGATTCCAACTGTCTGGAGGAAGTGTGCGGCGCATGCTCCATGGTTATCAACGGCAAGCCGCGCCAAGCGTGCAGTGCCCTGATCGACAAGCTGGAGCAGCCTATTTCACTCGCTCCAATGAGCACTTTCCCGGTTGTGCGGGATTTGGTAATCAACCGCGAGCGGATGTTTAATGCGCTCAAACGGGTTAAGGCCTGGATTCCAATTGACGGCACTTATGACCTGGGGCCTGGCCCGCGTATGGCGGAAACCAAGCGTCAATGGGCTTATGAGCTCTCCAAGTGCATGACCTGCGGTGTTTGTCTCGAAGCTTGTCCGAACGTCAATGACCGCAACAGCTTTATCGGACCTGCGGCAATTTCCCAAGTGCGGTTGTTCAATGCGCATCCGACCGGCGAAATGAACCAGGCGGAACGCCTGGAAACCTTGATGGAGGATGGCGGTATCGAAGGCTGCGGCAACTCGCAGAACTGTGTTCGCGCCTGCCCGAAAGGAATTCCGCTTACGACATCCATTGCGGCTATCAATAAAGATACGACCAAACAATTGTTTAAACAATGGCTCGGTTTCTAAATAGCCCCGCATACATTTGGCACACATGGACCTCAACGGTCATGTGTGCTTTTTTTGTAGAATTGATAAATTATATTTATATAGACGATTAATTTGTTGTTGTTTAATTTATCGGATATTCCTGATAAGCTGGATTTATCGTGAGATACTCAATAAAGGGGGAAAACGGCGTGAAGCAAGCAGGTGTAACCGGTTTGGAAGGCGTTATCGCTGCGGATACCTTTCTCAGCTATGTAAACGGCTCTGAGGGGAAATTGGTATACAGGGGACATTGGGCGAAAGAGCTGGCCCTTCATCATTCCTTTGAAGAAGCAGCCTGGCTGCTATGGAAGGGCCGCCTTCCGGATGCATCAGAATTGAAAGCTTGCCGGGAACAGCTTGCTGAAGGCAGAAGACTCACGCCGGCGCTCAAGACGCTGCTGGATGCCATCCCCAGTCAGGTTCCCTTAATGAGCGCGGTGATGTCCGCGGTTGCTGCGTCCAATCCGGGGGAGGAGAGCTCCGCTTGGCCGCCCCGATTTCATGAGGCGATTCGGATTACGGCGATGCTGCCGACGATAATTGCATACCGGTATCATCAGATTTCAGGTACACATTGGCCTGTACAGGCAGATGAGCAGCAGGAACACGCAGCTTATTATCTGCATGCCTTGTTCGGTCATCCTGCCTCGGAGGCTCATACCCGTGTGTTGAATGCTTATATGATCCTGGCTATGGAACATGGGCTTAATGCATCGACTTTCGCCGCGCGCGTAGTCAGCTCCACGGAATCGGATATGTATTCCGCTGTAGGCGCCGCAATGGGTGCCATGAAAGGTCCGCTGCATGGCGGAGCTCCCTCCGGTGTTATCACACTGTTAGAGAAAATCGGGTCCAAGGAGCAAGCAGAGCCAGTCATGCGCGAAATGCTGGAGAATGGGGAACGATTGATGGGGTTCGGGCACCGCATCTACAAGACACGTGACCCCAGAGCGGAAGCGCTCAGGGAGGTCACACAGGCACTCGCTGGCGAAGATAAATGGTTCGATCTGGCCATACACACCGAACAAGCGGCAATCCGGCTGCTGGCGGAATATAAACCAGGCCGACAATTATTTACTAATGTCGAGTTTTACGCTGCGGCGCTCATGCGTTCCGTACACATGCCGATTATGCTGTTTACGCCTACGTTCACAGCTGCAAGGGTGGTTGGATGGACGGCTCATATTCTGGAGCAATCTGAAAATAACCGGATATTCCGTCCCCAGTCGAATTATCTGGGCTCCCTTCCTTCCGAATAAATAAAGGCAAGCGCCAGGTCTTCCTGACGGCCGCATGCCTTTTGATCAAATATCAGAACGTATACAATATTGGCTTGTTCTATTCGGATATTTCTGTGGCAAGGTTGTATTAAAAAAAGCTGTCCGGTTTCCGGGCAGCTTCAGCACCAATCTTCTCCCCAATCCTGAATCGATTGGATAACGGGTTCAAGACCGCGTCCTTTTTCGGTTAGTTCATATTCAATCCGGACAGGCATCTCCGGGTAAACGTTACGTTTAATAATCTGGCAATGTTCAAGCTCTTTCATCCGGTCGGTCAGCATTTTATCGCTCATTTCCGGGATTTGCTCTTTAATGGCCTTAAAGCGTTTTGGTCCGCCCAATAAAACACGAATGATCATACCCGTCCATTTCTTCCCCAACAGTTCTGCGGCATGCTCATATTTCGGGCACATTTTGGAATAATCCACCGTTAATCACCCCTCTTTGCTAGTTCCATTGTAGCACATGACGGTTTTAAAAGGCAGCAGGTTTTCAATCCGTTTTCATTTGCTATATAATGAATACCAACTATAGTTAGGTTAGTATTACTATAGCACGAATTGATTCTATATGCCACGCGGGCGTTAAATAAATCAAAGATAGCTGTAAAACTACATTGTTAACGACAGAAAACCGTTATAATGGGGGATAGGCTAAGAGCTGAACTCATTTTATGTCAATTCAAATATAGAGGTGCTGCCGTATGACAGACAACTGGGGATTTTATGAACGCCGGTCAGAATCGGAGCAGATGCGTGTATTAGTCAATACGGGCTATAAAAAACTCGCTCCATTGGCCGAATTCGACGAACTGCTTTCAATAACGATAAACTTATATCCTGTCCGGGCACAAAATCGCTCAAAGAGCGAATTTATCAAGCAGCTGGAGATTCTGGAAGGCAAGCTTGAGCAGTGGCTCAAAGAAACGGCGGATGCTATATATGTCGGGAGAATCAATGTGTCGACCCGGCTTGAATTTTATTATTATTCGCGGAAGGACCGCATCAATAGCGGTGTGATCAGCGCCTGGATGAAGGAGAATTGGGAATACAGAGCCCAGCATTATATCAAGCCGGATCCGGAGTGGGCGTTCTATTTGTACATTCTTCCCGACCCGCTGGAGGAATTGTTTGTACACAACGCCCAGATGATTTATGCGCTAATCCATAAAGGCGATAATATCCGCGAGCCCAGGCATGTTTACCATTGGCTGTTATTTCGTGAAGACGAGGACAGACGGGAGATGGAAACGATGCTGGAAGAGCTCGGCTACCGGATCGAGCGGGAGAAGGAGGGCAGTCCCGATAATGGGTTTCCTTATCCGCTGGTCATCAGCAAATACGAGGATGTCCGACTCGATACGGTCAACGACCGGGTCCGGGAGCTCTACAGGCTCATGTCTGGCAATGGAGGGCGTTATGACGGCTGGGGCTCCGTCATGAAACTGACGACGGTAAAGCGCATGAGATTTCAAATACGCAAGTTTATTGACTCCCTGCAAGCATTAATATTCAAGAAAAGCGATTCGCACCGTCAATAAGAAGATCTGGGTGCATGCACGGTTATGGGCAAATTATGCCCGGATCAGCACCAGTCCCGCAATCATGAGGATGAAAGCGGCCCACTGCAATACCGTCAGCCGTTCCCGGTACAATACAATCGAGCCGGCGGCGACAACAAGACTGTTGGCAGCAAATATGGGCCCGGCGATGTTGGCTTGTCCGGTTTGCAGCGCGACCGCATAAAGCTGCAGCCCGCCATAAGAGAATAAGCCGGCCAGCAGGCCTAAGAGCAGACCTGTCCGGGTCGGGTTTGAAGCTGCTGCGCTGCGCTCCACGGATGCAGCATCCGCAGGTACGGATGCAGCGCCGCCTGACGCCAATCGCTTGTGGTCCATAAGGGCGGCATAGGCGAACCAAAGAATGGATATCGCATAGGAGACAAATAATACAGGCGCACTTGACAGCCCCCAGTCCCCGGTAACCTTGAGCCCTCCGTTACGTATGGCAAACAGGATGATGCTCAAACCCACATAGAGATACCATTTATTTTGTGTGATGGACAGCTTCTCCCTGCCGCGGATTGATACCAGAACGACAGCGGCCAGCAGCAGGACAACCCCGATGAACTCCATGGTGCCCAGCGGCTCATGGTAAACAAAGGTGCCAAGAGCGATCACAAGCACAATATTCATATTGGTCAAGGGAGAGGTCAGACTGGCCGGACCGTATTCCAGTGCTTTCATGAATAATACATTGCCCAGCGCGGAGCCCGCGCCAATGAGCAACCCCGCCATCCACACCCGGACATCCGTCAAAGAAACGGCCAGCGAATGTTCCAGCGCCGCATGTACGCCAAAGCCGGCCGTACCGGAGAGATATAACCCCAATAGCAGATAATTGGACGAACCGCTGCGCATCTGGGAAACTTTCATCCACCAGCCCGCAAGTCCAAACAATAGCGCACTGCCTACTGCAGCTGCAAACCACATGAAGAATCATCCTTTTTTTGAGAAATGCTTGTACAATCGGACCGATTGAGTAAGTTGCTTTTCCTGCCCTTTGGCATGTGCAGAGAGTGATAATCGGATGTCATCCACCCCTAATCATTTGTTACACAAATGAAATGATTCTGTTATCGTCCTTTTACATTCATGGGCTATTATAATAAACAAGACCCCCTTTTACTTATATATATAACATGGGACCTGCCGCTGGCAGGTCCACTTTTTTTGTAAAGGTAACTCAAAACGTCCAATTTTGATCACGAAGTTGTTCAGGAAGCGGACTCGGCGTCGAATCTTGAATTCAGCCGGGACTTCCGTTGCTCACGTAGGTTTGCCTACGCTGCGCTACTCATTCCCTAGCTTCATCCAACCTTCTCGGTGCTGAAAATCGAACTTTTTAAACCTTTATTATAAGGGTAGTTTTGACAACGAAGTCAGACAAGGAATCGGATTAAAGTGGGACTACAACAGGTTGTTTCTGCTTGTAGTAAACCCATTCGCGAAAGCCGATTTCCTTCAACTGTCTGCGTACCAGTTCCCAATCATCCCCGACGCGGCTTGGCACATGGGCATCCGAGCCGAAGGTGACCTGAACCCCGTAATGCAAAGCCCGTTCCAGAATGGCATCCGAAGGGTACCAGCCGCCCACATCCTTTGTTTTACCGGATGTATTGATTTCGATGGATACTTGGTTATCCGCAATAATTTTCAGCGTTTCGTCGATGACATCCGCAGCTTCGATATCGGAGAAGGCAGGATAATAACCCTTCATCGCATCGATATGTCCAAGCACCTGAAAAACGCCGCTGCTCGCCGACTGCGCAATCTGGCTGTAATACTCGCGCTTCTCTTCGATTTTCTTGCTTTTGGACATGCCTTTCCAGCGGGTTCGGTTAAAAATGCTGATCCCCCGCGTATGATGAACGGAGCCGATAATGTAATCGAAGGGATGAGGCTCATACATGCGGCGGTACAAGTCGATGGATTCGGGATAAAAGTCGGATTCCATTCCCAGCAGGACATCGATTTTGCCTTCATATTTGGCTTTGAGCCGCAGAACCTCATCGATGTAATGGAGGAACTGGCTTTTGCCCATGGCGATACCCGGCTGGGGCTGATCATGTTCGCTGGCAAAGTAAGGGGAATGATCGGAAATACCGATTACGGTAAGTCCCACTTTGATGCCGGCCTGGATATAGGATTCAATATCGCCGTCGGCGTGACCGCATCTGAAGTGATGGGTATGCAAATCGAATTTCATTGTTGATCCATCTCCTATTCGCTGCTGATAAATTGATCTTCGGGCATGCCTTTGAGGTCGCTTAGAAACTGCTGCATGGCCGAGTTGAGGTAACGCCCGGACTTAAAGACAACACCAACGGGATGGCTCATGTCGAGCTCATTGACGATAATTCTTTTTAATGTGCCCAACCTGACCTCATTATCAATGGACAGCTTGGATACGACAGCGGCTCCCAAATTGATTTCCACCATACGCTTGACCTCTTCGCTGCTGGACAGCTCCATAACAATGTTGGGCTCAATGTTGAATTTGCGGAATATTTTATCGAGGAAACGTCTGCCGAGAGTATCGGGCGACAGCATGATCATCGGAATGTCCTTAAGCGCTTCGACCGGCATATGCTTCAAGCCGCTTAGCGGATGTTCAGGAGACACGACCAGATCGTACGTATCGTAATAAAGCACGGAGGTTTCGACATTGGGATTTCGTTCCGACAAATAAGTGATCCCGATATCCACGGAGCCGTTCTCCACACTCGCCATGACCTGAGAGGAAGGCATGGAGTGAATGGTTGTTTTGATCAAAGGAAACTGGTTCTGAAAATAAGACAGAACACGGGGAAGAATCTGGATGGCAATCGATGAGGTGGTTCCGAGCGTGATATGCCCTTGTGGCGTCTCGTTCAGGTCGGATAGCTTCTGCTTGAGTTCCTCCACAATGGATAATATACGCGACGCATGGTCCAGGAAAACTTGTCCGCGGTCGGTCAAGGTTACGGGCTGGTTCCGGTCAATCAGCACGGTCTTGAATTCATCCTCCAGACTTTTCACCTGAGCGGATACGGCCGGCTGCGTTAAATTGAGCAATTCTCCGGCTTTGCGGAAGCTCATCGTCTTTGAGATTGTAAGCAAGGTTTCAAGCTGGCTGATATTCACGGAAACCCTCCTTAATCGATTAAAGAATTTTATCACTAATCCTATTAGTATAAAGGAAAAGCGGGGATACAGCAAAAGGTCGCTGCAGGCCTTTGCAAAAAATTTAAGAAGGATTCGCAGGAAAGCTGTCGAAAAGATTGAATCAAGACAAGCGCCGCCCACGAATGTAAGGAACAGGAGGGCCTCTTGCAGTTGGCCATTCGAGGGAAAACAAAGGAGCGAGTATAAATGAACCGGAAAGTGGTACGCGGCTGGCTGATGTACGACTGGGCAAATTCCGCTTTTGCGACGACGATTATGGCAGCGGTTATGCCGGTTTTTTACAAGACAGTCGCAGGCGAGGGATTACCCGGCAATACGGCTGAAAACTATTGGGGTTTTACACAAACGATCGCGATGATTTGCGTGGCTCTTCTTTCGCCTGTTATGGGAGCGATTGCGGATTATTCCGGTGTAAAGGTTCGTTTCCTGTCTTTCTTCGCCATTATTGGAGCGCTCTCATGCGGAGCAATGGCTTTTGTCGGGCAAGGGGACTGGCAGTTAGCCTCCATTCTTGTTGTAATCGGTACCATCGGTTATTCCGCAGGCAATACCTTCTATGACGGCCTACTTCCGGATATCGCCCCTCCCAGGGAAAGGGCGGCAATCAGCTCCAAAGGATATGCGGCCGGTTATCTGGGCGGAGGGCTGCTCCTGGCTGTCAATATCGTGATGATTGAAGGCTGGGAGATGCTTGGGTTTGCGGATAAAACTGCGGCTACGCAAATCGCTTTTGCTACTGTCGGGATCTGGTGGCTGGTGTTTTCGGTTCCGCTCATGAGACATGTGAAAGAACCGGTTAAAGGAACCTCTGCCGGTATCGGCAAGGCGGTTCAGAACGGCTTTCTGCGGATTGGCCGTACCTTGAGGTCAGCCCGAAGATTTCCCGAGCTGCTGAAATACATGTTGGCTTTCTGGTTCTTTAACGACGGCATTAATACGGTTATAGTCATGGCTACCATATACGGAAGCGGGATTGGGATCCAGACCACCCACTTGATTATTGCGCTGCTGATCACCCAGTTCGTCGGTTACCCAAGCACGCTGCTGTTTATCAAAGTGGCGGCGCGCCTCGGCACCAAACGGTCCCTGAATGTATCGCTGATGATTTATATTCTGATTGTGGTGCTTGGTTTCTTTATGACCAGCGCGCTCCACTTCTATATTTTGGCCTTTATGGTCGGTTTGGTACAAGGCGGCAGTCAGGCGATAGCCAGAAGTATTTATGCGAATCTGGTTCCACCTTCCCGCACAGCGGAGTTTTTCGGCTTTCTAAGTCTGTCCAGCAAATTTTCCTCTGTAATGGGTCCGTTGATTTTCTCCATTGTCGGGACCCTTACAGGCTCCAGCCGGTTAGCGATTCTATCGCTGGTCGCTTTCTTCGTCATCGGCATCGCGCTGCTCTCGGCAGTGGATCTGGAGAAGGGCGAACGCGAGTCTTTGGCCAATGATGTGGATGATGGCGGGAGCGGCATTGCTATCTAAAAAAAGAAGCCGCGCAAAACCAAAAAACGTCTCTGCCCGCAAAGGGAGAGACGTTTTTCGCATGCGCAGCCTGAATAAATCACCAGACTTCTAGAGCCAGTCTTTCTTGCGGAAAATATAGAACATCCCGAAGCCGAGGAAAAGCATGATAAACAGCAGGATATAGGATCCGCCACGCAGATGCAGGCCTGGGATATAATCGAAGTTCATTCCGTAAATCCCGGTGATGAAGGTGAGCGGCATAAAAATTGTCGTTAAAGCGGTGAACACGCGCATGATTTCGTTGGCCCGGTTAGCCAGACTGGATTGATAAGCCTCGCGCAAGTTGCCCATAAGATCGCGGTAGGTCTCAAAAGTTTCAGCAATCTTGACGGCATTCTCATAAATATCGCTGAAATACTTTTGAAGCTGATCATCGATCAGTTTTAGATCCTTCTTGTTGAGCGTGAAGATAACATCCTTCTGGGGTCCAAGAACTTTCCGGAGCCAAAGAATTTCGCTTCGCAGTCCGATAATCTCGGTCAGATGGGATTTCTTCGTATGCATCAGAATATCTTCTTCCAGGCTTTCAATGCGCGCTTCAATCCGGTCGCCGACAAGGAAATAGTTATCCACGACGAGATCGACCAGATGATAGAGGAATCTGTCCGGTCTTGTAACTTCTTCTTCCCAAAGCACCGGTTTGAGCGAACGAAGCTCATTAATCTTCTGTTTGGTCACCGTAATAATATAATGGCGTCCCAGGAAGATGTTCAAGGCTCTGAGAAAAATTTCCTCATCGTCAAAACGGATGCTGTTGATCACTATAAAATAATGACCCTCATGAATTTCAATCTTCGGACGCTGCTCCTCCTCGCTGAGGCAATCCTCGACTGCCAGATCGTGAAGGGCGAAGACTGGCTGGAGCACAGCCAAATCGTCCACATCTGCGTCAATCCAGTAGAAACCCTCAGTAGGGGGAATGAGTGCCGTGTTAATATCATCGATCGTCGTAAATATGCCTTGGTTAACCAGACGGATTTTCATCCGTACCCTCTCCTCTCTTTCCTAAGATGATCATTTTCCCGGATGCCGGCAAGTCGGAGAGAGGCATATAAATGCGTTACGCGGACCACAGCAATCTAGGCCGCTCCTATTTTGTAAAGGACGGCATTGGACGATATGGATGGCTGTATCGTAAGCAGATATGCGCAGTTCCGGTACCGGTTATCAATGCGGTTGCCCGCAGGCCTCGGGTCGCCTTCCATATGCGTTAACACCCCTTTGAACTCAATTTTGATGGATTCAGTTAGGCAATCCTTGTCTAGTATACTCTGACATTGTCTTTCCATTCAAGAAGAAACTAGACCATTCGCAATGATATTGTACTTTATGCGTGAATGCCGCGCAGGGTGAGCAGTGCCGTTGATCGGCATTTTTGGGCTGCTCACTTGACTGGAATAAGGGAATGATTTAAAGTAATCATAAGTCGATTGATGAATTGAATAGCAAGCTTTCTTATCAAGAGCAGGCGGAGGGACTAGCCCGATGAAGCCCGGCAACCGGCGTATTATACGCACGGTGCTAATTCTTGCGGAAACGATTTGTTTCTGACAGATGAGAGGCGCATGAACGATATTTATTTATGCCCCTACTCTGACACCAGAGCGGGGCTTTTTTCATTCTCGCGCGTCCAGCGAAACGATGAAGCAACCCGCAACAAGAGGAGTGAATGAGATGCCAATCAAAGTACCAGACCATTTACCCGCCAAAGACATCTTGTCGGGCGAGAACATTTTCGTGATGGATGAAAGCACTGCCTTTCACCAGGACATCCGGCCGCTGCGGATTGCCATTTTGAATTTGATGCCTACCAAGGAAACAACGGAAACCCAGCTGCTCCGGCTGATCGGCAATACCCCGCTTCAGGTAGAGGCAGTTCTGCTCAACCCGCGGACGCATACGTCCAAGAATACGTCGCTGGAGCACCTGGAAAGCTTCTATAAATCATTCGACGATATCAAGCACGAGTTCTATGACGGGATGATCATTACCGGGGCGCCTATTGAGCATCTTCCGTTTGAAGAAGTGACGTATTGGGAAGAGCTCAAAGATATTATGGACTGGAGCGCCCGCAGAGTCACCTCGACGCTGCATATCTGTTGGGGCGCACAGGCAGGGCTTTACCATCATTACGGTGTTCCGAAATACGAGCTGCCGAAGAAAATTTTCGGCGTCTACCCGCATACGCTGGAGAAACGGAATGTGCCGCTGCTGCGGGGATTCGATGAACAGTTCTACGTGCCGCAGTCCCGTCACACCGAGTTTCGCAAAGAGGATATCGAGCCGATATCCGACCTTGAGATTCTGTCCACCTCCACGGATTCCGGGGTGTATCTGGTGGCCTCCAAGGATAAACGGCAAATCTTCGTTACCGGTCATTCCGAATACGATCCGCTTACGCTGAAATGGGAATACGACCGCGATCAGGCCAAAGGCATGCAAATGGATGTTCCGGAAAATTATTTCCCCAACAACGATCCATCACAAATGCCGTTGTCCAGCTGGCGTGCGCACGCGAATCTGCTGTTCTCGAACTGGTTGAACTACTATGTGTATCAGCAGACCCCATACGATTTGGGCGCGGGTATCTAACTTTCAAATGGATGATAAAGCGGTCCAATGGAGCTTGTTTTTACGCTGATCCTGGATTCGATTATAACAAGAGCTGAAAAGGAGCTTATCATAAAATGAAAATTGAAAGCCGATTAGCCCAGATAGGTTCCCAGAGTGAACCGGTAACCGGAGCGGTGAGCTTCCCGATTTATCAAGCTACCGCCTTCCGCCATCCGCAGCTTGGCCAAAGCACCGGATTCGATTATGCCCGTTCGAAGAGCCCTACCCGCAAAGTGCTGGAAGATGCCGCGGCGGAGCTGGAAGCAGGCGATGCCGGCTTCGCGTGCAGTACCGGCATGGCAGCCTTGCAAACGATTTTCGCATTGTTCAGTCAGGGCGACCATCTGCTGGTATCGCTTGATCTTTACGGGGGCACCTACCGTCTCCTGGAGCGGATCATGAGCCGTTTTGGCGTAACCGCTTCTTATGTGGATACGAATGATATTGACGCGTTATCCCAGCTGTGTAAGCCGAATACCAAAGCCGTTCTGATCGAGACGCCGACCAATCCGCTCATGATGATTACCGATATTGAACGGGTATGCGCGTGGGCGAAGACAAGAGGCCTGCTGACCATCGTGGACAACACGCTGCTCACGCCTTTCTTTCAGCGTCCCATCGAGCAAGGTGCGGATATTGTCATTCACAGCGCGACCAAATATCTTGGCGGCCACAACGATGTGCTTGCCGGGTTGATCATAACCAAAGGCGAGGAGTTGTCCGAGCAGATGGCCTTCCTGCATAACTCCATCGGGGCCGTGCTTGGGGCGCAGGATTCCTGGCTGCTGATGAGGGGCATGAAGACGCTTGCGCTGCGGATGGAACGCCATCAGGAGAACGCGGTCCGAATTGCGGGCTGGCTGTATGATCATGAGGCAGTGGAAGAGGTTTATTATCCGGGTCTTGCCCACCATCCCGGCCACGATATCCAGAGCCGCCAATCTTCAGGCAACACGGGGATATTCTCCTTCCGACTGAAGGATGCCAGGTATGTCGAGCCGATTCTCCGTCATATCCGGCTTATCGCCTTTGCCGAGAGCCTTGGCGGGGTGGAGTCGCTAATGACCTATCCATCTGTGCAGACACATGCCGATATTCCGGAGGAAATCCGCCGCCGAGTCGGTGTGGACGACCGGCTGCTGCGTTTCTCCGTAGGCATAGAGCATGCCGACGACCTGATTGCCGATCTGGCGCAGGCACTGGAAGCGGCTAAACGCGAAATCGGAGAGGAGCAACAGAGCTAATGGCAGAACAGGATCAGCAGAAAGCAAATAAAGCAGAAAAAAAAGACAAGCAGTTCGCCACGAAGCTTATTCACTTCGGAGCGGAAATCGATGAACATACGGGAGCTTCCAGCGTTCCGATCTACCAGGCGTCCACATTCCATCATCACGATATCTTCAACCCGCCGGATTACGATTACAGCCGTTCCGGCAATCCGACCCGCCAGGCGCTGGAGGATTACATTGCGCTGCTGGAGGGGGGAGAGCGCGGCTTTGCATTTTCCAGCGGAATGGCCGCTATCTCGACAACCTTTCTGCTCCTTTCGAGCGGGGACCATGTAATTGTGACGGAAGATGTATACGGCGGCACTTACCGCCTGCTGACATCCATTCTTGACCGGCTTGGCATTGAATCGACGTTTGTTGATATGACTCGGTTCGAAGAGGTGAAGGCAGCGCTCAAACCGAATACGAAAGCGGTATTCATGGAGACGCCTTCGAACCCGACGCTGAAAATCACCGACATTGCGGAAGTTACCGCATGGGCGAAACAGCATGACCTGCTGACCATGCTGGACAATACGTTTATGACACCCTATCATCAACGGCCCATCGAGCTGGGTGTGGATATTGTGCTGCACAGCGCAACGAAGTTCCTCGGTGGACACAGCGATGTGCTCGCCGGTCTTGCTGTCGCCGCCAATGAAAGCCTTGGCCGCAGGCTCAAACAGCTGCAGAATGGGCTGGGCACCGTGCTCGGGGCCCAGGAATCCTGGCTGCTGATCCGCGGCATGAAGACGCTGCAGGCGCGTATGGAGCACAGTGAGAAGAGCGCCCGCAAGCTGGCTGCCTGGCTCTCCCGGCTTGATGGGGTGGAGCGTGTGTATTATCCGGGTCTGGAAGATCATCCCGGACGTGACATTCATGAGAAGCAATCGCTTGGTTATGGAGCGGTAGTTTCCTTCGATGTTGGCGACGGGGACCGGGCCAAGGCGGTGCTCAGCCGTGTGAAGCTGCCGATTGTGGCGGTTAGTCTGGGAGCGGTGGAGAGCATCCTATCCTACCCGGCAATGATGTCCCATGCGGCGATGCCGCGTGAGGTACGGCATGAGCGCGGGATTACCGACGGACTGTTGCGTTATTCCGTGGGACTCGAGGATATCGATGACCTGATTGCCGATCTTGAACAGGCACTCCGTCAATAAACCGACATATTTGCTTAAAAACAGCGGAAAAGCGATATATAGCGTTACGCGGCAGTCCTGATGGACCTGCCGCGTTTTTCGATATTCAGGCATCCATTTTCATCGTCTTACGGGGAATGACGCATTCGTACGCTTTATGTTAAACTATTTTATAGGAAATTATAGACGTTCATTTAAAGAGTGGATTAGAGTGGACCTTGATAAACAAGCCATCCCACAAAAGAGGCACCACTATTAATGAAGGAGGTCTTTCGCGAACATGCAAAATATAGATCGTATTTTGGATAAAGCCTTGCAGGGAGAACGAATCGGGCTGGAAGAATGCGTGACGTTGTTTGAATCCGACGAAATCGAGAAAATGGGCCATGCCGCAAATATTCTAATGGAGCGGCGTCATCCGGAGCCGATAACGACATTTGTCGTCGGCCGCAACATCAATTATACGAATGTGTGCGACGTTTTCTGCCGGTTCTGCGCCTTTTACCGGGCTCCAGGATCGCCGGAAGGTTATGTTCTGCCGGATGAAACGATTTTGCAGAAAATCCAGGAAACGATGGATGTGGGCGGGACCGAAATCCTGATGCAGGGCGGAGTCAATCCGACGCTGCCATTCTCTTATTATCTGGATCTGCTGCGCAAAATTAAAGTTCATTTCCCGGGCATCACGATGCACTCCTTCTCTCCGGCGGAAATTCACAAAATGCGCGAGATTTCGGATGGACTGACGATGGAAGAAGTGATGCGCGAGCTTAATGCTGCGGGACTTGATTCCCTTCCCGGCGGAGGCGGCGAGATTCTCGATGACCGGACGCGCCGCAAGATCAGCCGTTTGAAAGGCTCATGGACCGACTGGATGGATGTTATGAAGACTGCCCATCGCGTAGGGATGAACACCACCGCGACGATGGTGATCGGGTTTGGGGAAGAGATGGAGGAGCGCGCGCTACATTTGCTGAGAGTGCGCGACGCTCAGGATGAATGCATCACCAATGGTTATGATTCACGTGGCTTTCTCGCTTTTATTCCATGGACTTTCCAGCCGGAAAACACCAATATGAAGCGGGAGAAGGCTACCCCTGAGGAATATTTGAAGACGCTGGCGATCAGCCGGATTACGCTGGACAATATCGATAACTTCCAATCCTCCTGGGTCACGATGGGACCGGAGGTAGGCAAGCTCTCCCTGCAGTACGGCTGTAATGATTTCGGCAGCACGATGATTGAGGAGAATGTGGTTTCCGCTGCGGGAACCACCCATAAAGTCAATATTGAATCGATTCTGCGGCTGATCCGCGAAGCGGGCAAAATCCCAGCCCAGCGGAATACCAAATATGAAATCCTGAAGATGTATCAGGAAACCGATGGCGTCGAGCATGATTTTATTATGCAGAACTAAGAATACAGATAAATAGAATAAGCTCCCTGCAAGCAATCCCTTGAGGATTGTACAGGGAGCTTATTTTCATTTTCATCAGGCAAGTTGGGTTCCGGCGTAATTCGTGGCGATAATGGTTCTGTTCTTGCCAGAGTTCTTGGCTTTGTAAAGGGCCGCGTCAACACGGTTGAAGAATCGCTCTTTGTCGTCGCTGGCTGAATATTCACCTATTCCGATACTGACTGTCACCGGCTTGCCGCCCAGAGAGGCATGCGTCAACTCGGAAATATGGACCCGGATTTCCTCGATTTTCTCGATGGCATCGGACAATTTCTTGTCCGTGAACAGAATCGCAAATTCCTCTCCGCCATAGCGGGCTACAAAATCGTTCGAGCAAGCCTTGCTGCGGATTAATTGGGCGACCCCCTTCAAAACGGCGTCCCCGGCCCGATGTCCGCACGTATCGTTCACATGCTTGAAATTATCAATATCGATCAGGGCCAGTTGAAGAGGCAAGCGGTTACTTTCATGTTGTTCAATAAGCTCTTCGAAATATTCATGGAACGTCATATGGTTATACAGATCGGTTAATGCGTCGGTTTTGGCCAGCTTGTCCATCCAGATGGTTTTGACCAGCAGCTCCTGATTGGATTCGAAAGATGATTTGAGATGGCTGATCAGTTCGCGCCCTCGGGAAATCACACCCCATCCAATTAGCGTAAAGCTGGAGAACATAACGGTGATCGTAGTCAGTCCAACCAGCGTGATGTTCTCATTCATGACATCATTGATGCCGTACATGAGATAAACCGATGCCAGCGTTATGAAATAGGCAAAAATCATTTTTTTGGGATGAAAGTAAAAAATGGACACCATTGTGGGCAGGAACAGGCCAAGCAGCAAATAATCGATGGAATTATGGATGTAGGCAAGAATAAAGGCCAGTAAGGATGATGTAACGATCATGATGTAATCCTGGTACTTGCCTTTCAAGGCCCGGATCAGAGTTTCTGCAAGTACAAGGGTGAATAACTGAAAGATGGTTGGTTTCACCATATATATGAGAATGAATTCTTTGGAAGGGATTTCGGTAATCGTTAAATATAGACACTCCAAAAAAATCGAAAAAAGCAGAATCAACCAAAAACCGCTGAGAAGCATGCGATTCCAGCGGTACCGGTTATAATCCAATGATTCATAGTCCATATAGCATTCACTCCAGCACCAGCTTCGTTCAAAAAACAATATACCACGAATGCTCATTCTTTCCAATCCCTAACCATTTACCCACAGGATGTATCGTATATATGCCTTTGCCCCGCCATATACTGAAACAGGAAACATTTTGATGAAATTTAAGGGTCGGACGATATAAAAAATGTAGGAGTGAGCTTATGGAATTGTTCACCGTTTCTTTGATGTCGGCTTCGGGCGAAGCGATCGGTCGGCTGCATGAGTATTTGCTGGAAGAATTTCTTGATTTACATAAGGCTGCGGAAGCAGACGGCGGCTGCATGAAGGTGCATTTCACTCCCGACCTGCAGCATTCAGCCATAACCTGCAGCGCTTCGCTGGAGCATTTTAAGCTCCCAGTCGATGGCCCGGAAGTGTACCGACGGGCAGCGATCGCTTTTGCCCAATATATATTATCGGAAATGGAACCGCTGCTGCTGCAGTCGATTATCCGGAGACAGTTTCATTATGAAGAGCCCGCCGAGATCAAATTGGTGGAGCAGTATTGCAAAAACCTGCTTTTTGGAGGCGGTACGCTGTCCCATGACAGTGTAGAGGCAGATCCGGAAATGCTCCGGATCGACAGGGAGCGGAGGAAAAATAAAGTGGCGGCCGAGATTGAAACATTTCTTGGCAGCAATACCCGGATTCATCTGGACGGATATGTGACATTCCGGCTTGGCCCCTATTGGGAAGAGCTGCGTGAAATCGCGGCATTTGCCGTGGATGAATATGTGATGGATAAACAATATCAGGAGTTTATTTCCTTATTGAAATATTTTGTGCGTATGCAGGAGGTTAAACTGCCTGTCGTCCATGTGGTCCATAAGGGCGGCACGGAATTTGTTCTCTATGATGAACATTTCCAAATGCTTGAAGCGGTCCCGGCTGACCGGATTGTGGCGGAAATGCTGGAGTCGGAAATGAATATGGAAGACATGATCGTCAGCACGCTGATTACAATATCTCCGGAAAAAATCGTGATTCATACCCGGCAGCCGGAGCTTCAGGTGATGCGTACACTGGAAACGATTTTTGAGCAGCGGGTGCAGCTTTGCGTGGAATGCTCGAGCTGTTCCTTTTATTTTGAACAATTTCATGACCACAAGCAGCATGAGCCGGCTTCAGCCGTACGGATGATTAATGCCAAACGCAAATGGACTTGACCGCCTCTTGTCTCCAGGCTTATAATTATTAGCGTAAAAGCCATGATAGAGCCAAGTATTTGCCAAGGATGCGCACGTTACAGAGAGAGGGACCTTCAAGGCTGCAAGTCCCTTACGACGCGCTGGCGGATATACCCCTTTTTAGCTGCCCAGTTGAAGCTGTCTGGATAGACGGTAGTAAGCTGTGCCGGATTCGTTCCCGTTACCGAACGCTCTCAAGGATTGACACCGGCTGTTTGAAGAGCAGCTGTCAATTGAACCAGGGTGGAACCACGGGTCTAACAGGCACTCGTCCCTTTTTTACGGGATGTGTGCTTTTTTTTGTTGTCACAAATATATGTACTTTAGGAGGATGAACATGTCGATTCAAGTGAAATTTCCTGATGGGAATATGCGGGAATATGATGGGGGAACCACTGTTGAGGATATAGCAGGCTCGATTAGCAGCGGGCTCAAGAAGAATGCTATTGCCGGCAAAGTCAATGGCCAGGTGGTGGATGTGTATACGCCGCTTGAGCAAGACGCAGCAATAGAAATCGTGACGGTAGAGTCGGCGGAGGGGCTGGAGGTTTACCGCCACAGTACTGCGCATTTGATGGCACAAGCGATTAAGCGCCTTTATGGCAGCACCGAGGTAAAGCTTGGCATCGGGCCGGTAATCGAGGACGGCTTCTACTATGATATCGATATGGAGCAATCCCTGACGCCGGAGGATCTGGTCAAAATCGAGAAGGAAATGGAGCGGATCGTACAGGAAAATCTGCCTATCCGCCGCCGTGTAGTTAGCCGCGAGGAAGCGATTACGATCTTCACGGAACTGGGCGACCCGCTTAAACTGGAGCTGATCCGCGATCTGCCTGAAGGCGTGGAGCTGACCATTTACGATCAGGGCGAGTTCTTCGATCTGTGCCGCGGCCCCCATTTGCCTTCCACGGGGCGGATCAAGGCATTTAAATTGCTAAGCGTAGCCGGAGCTTACTGGCGCGGGGATTCCAAGAATAAAATGCTGCAGCGCATATACGGCACTGCTTTTCCCAAAAAA
The DNA here is from genome assembly GCF_014641075.1 of Paenibacillus nasutitermitis. GTDB lineage: Bacteria > Bacillota > Bacilli > Paenibacillales > Paenibacillaceae > Paenibacillus_Z > Paenibacillus_Z nasutitermitis. The sequence continues at coordinate 1,636,847 of NZ_BMHP01000002.1, read as the reverse complement.
GCGCAATTGGACGAGCATCTCCATTTCCTGGAGGAAGCCAAAAAACGCGATCACCGAAAGCTTGGACGCGAATTGAAAATGTTCACTTTCTCACGCGAGGTGGGACAGGGGCTTCCGCTGTGGCTGCCTAATGGAGCAACCGTAAGACGTACGATGGAGCGGTATATCGTCGACCTGGAAGAACGGCTTGGCTATCAGCATGTTTACACACCGGTGCTGGCCAATGTGGAACTCTACAAGACAAGCGGCCACTGGGAGCACTACAGCGAGGATATGTTCCCCAAAATGATTATGGACAATGAGGAGCTTGTCCTTCGTCCCATGAACTGTCCGCATCATATGATGGTCTTCAAAAGCGAAATGCGTTCATACCGGGATCTGCCTGTACGGGTGGCGGAGCTTGGAACGATGCACCGCTATGAAATGTCCGGAGCGTTGACCGGTCTTCACCGCGTCCGCGCCATGACCTTGAATGACGCCCATATTTTCTGCCGTCCCGATCAGATCAAGGAAGAATTCGGCCGTGTAATCAAGCTGATTCGCCTGGTCTATGAAGATTTCGGCATTAAAGATTACCGGTTCCGGTTATCCTACCGCGATCCTAAGGATACGGAGAAATATTTCCCCAATGACGAGATGTGGGAAATGTCCCAGCGCATGCTGCGCGAGGTTGTGGAGGAGCTGGAGCTTCCGTTCTTCGAAGCGGAAGGTGAAGCGGCGTTCTACGGTCCGAAGCTGGATGTTCAAATCAAGACAGCGCTTGGCAAAGAGGAAACGCTCTCCACGGCACAGCTTGATTTCCTGCTGCCGGAGCGCTTCGAGCTTGAATATGTGGGCGATGACGGGAAGAAGCACCGTCCGGTCGTTATTCACAGAGGAATAATCAGCACAATGGAGCGGATGACTGCTTTCCTGCTGGAAAATTTCGCAGGAGCGCTGCCGTTATGGCTGTCGCCGGTCCAGGCTAAAATTCTTCCCGTTTCGACGGCATACGAGTCCTATGCCCGTCAGGTGGAAGAGAAGCTGCGTGAAGCCGGAATCCGGGTGGAATCCGATCTGCGCAATGAGAAGCTGGGCTACAAAATCCGCGAAGCGCAGCTGGAAAAAGCGCCATATATGCTAGTAGTCGGCGACAACGAAGCACAATCGGAAACGGTATCGGTTCGCAAGCGCGGTGAAGGCGATATTGGGGCAAAGCCCGTTGCAGAGCTTATCGCGCTGCTCCAGGAAGAAATCAAAACCAAGCAAATTTAAACAAATGGGTCTATGAAACTATTTTCCAATTCATAGAAAGGTGAATAAAGCTTGTCTCATATGGGTAACCTCCTTCTAGGGGGGACTACATTCAAATGAAGACAAGCTTATTGCCCGTCTTACGCTTTTTGTTAATCATGCTGGCTGCAGGGGCCGTTTTGATAACAAGCACTTCGGGAGATTTCGCCGTCATCCGGCAGGAACAGACAGACGTTCCGGCGGTCAGGGTCATCAGGCCTTTGAATCTCGCTGTTCCGGCTATGTATCAGAAGAAACCGGAAACCAAGGTGCAGGAAGTGAAGCAGAAGCCAAAAGCAAGGAAACATATTCGTGTTGTCGCAACCGGTTATACGGCTGGCATAGAATCGACCGGCAAGAAGCCGGGGCATCCGCTCTACGGAATTACGTATTCGGGAGTGAAGGTCAGGCGTGATGTCGTCTCGACGATTGCAGCAGATCCCAAGGTTTTTCCGATTGGGACCTTGTTGTATGTCCCGGGTTATGGATACGGAGTGGTAGCCGATACGGGTTCTGCGATAAAAGGCCACAAAATAGATTTGTATTTTGAGACCCGCAAGCAAGTGTACAAACAGTGGGGCAAACGGACGGTAGAAGTCCAGCTCATCAAGCAAGGTGAGGGGAAAGTGTCGGAAGCGTGGATAAAGGCCTTAAACAAGTCGGTTCCCGCCGAAGGACCTATACCGGAATCTTTGTTGGAATCCTAAAAAATATGGGGAAGGCTGTTCAACAGGCATGAAAAATGTTGAAATGCCTTCTTTTTTTTATAGGAAAAATGTGGTACGATTGCCGTAAACGCTATCATAAAAAAGCGGGGCGGTTGCCTGTGAGTATGGATCACCATTTTATGGAAAATGATGGGGAAAGACCTTACGAGCCGGGAGAAGTGGAAGATCGATTGCGGGAATTATATAATCAGATGATCCGAGTGGCTTATGCGAAAGTCGTCAACAAATCGGATGCTCAGGATGCTGTCCAGGAGGCTTGGGTGAATATTCTGACCAAACAGAATACGCTGCGCGAAAAAAGCAAGCTACATTCCTGGGCGAAGACAATCACGGCTAATGCTGCCATTAATATTAACCGGCAGTCCAGGCGTGCTCAAAGCTATGGCTGGCAAGAAGCGGAGAAGGATCAGTCGCAGGGCGTGCATCAGGATGAGGCTGGATTGCAATTTGAAATTGCCGAGCTGCTGGGTTTGTTGGACCCTCGTTCAAGAACGATGCTGCTGTATAAGTTTTATTACGGATTCAAGGATCAGGAAATTGCCGATGCCATGAAGATGCCCGTAGGAACTGTGAAGGCAAGAATTCACCGGAGCAAGCTGCAGCTCAAGAAATTGGACAAGCAGTCCGATGCCTGGATCACATAAACGGTATCCCGATATGCCATACTATTGGTATTACGGGGGGGTGAGTCCAATGGCGAAAAACAAAAGCAATAAGGCAAAAGCACCACAAAACCAATACAACTCTGAATTTGCCGAAGAAACCCATACAACTGCGAATAAGTCTGCTTCACAGAAAGCTCAGAAGTAAGGCTGTTTCTAATAAAATTGTGATGGGGGAGCCGATAAGGCTCCTCTTTTTTGTTGTCCCCAACCCGCGTCCCTTCCGTTGGTCCTGCCCGACAGGAAAAAAGCCAGTCCTGCAAAGAGATGACCGATGGATTTCTCTCTCGGTCTCAGGTCGTAGACCAGGTTCAACCGGGAGACCCTTTATGCGTTATAATTCATACGGTATACTGGGATTACAAACTTAAAGAACAACGATTGGAGCTGATCGTGCTCATGAATGGACAATTTTTAACAAGGGTCATGTGGGGGCTTTTCATCGTGATCATAGGAATCAGCTTATTGTTGAGACAGGGAGGTTTCCTGGATTTTAGCATAAGCGATGTCATTCGGGTTTTCTGGCCTGTTCTGCTGCTGCTGTCCGGCTTTCAGGAGCTGCTCAAGAAGCGGGAACGCGGGGGTAGTTCGCTCTGGGGCGGTTTCGTACTGATTGCGATCGGTTTTGTATTTCTTGGCCGGAATCTTAATCTGTTTGACTGGTCGGTCGGCGACTTGGTTCGAAGCGCGCTGCCTTTCATCATTATCATATTCGGGATCCGGATGATTATGAAACCGAAGCAGAAGAATGAGCCTACGCCGCCGGATGACTGGAAAGCTTATAATTACCCGCCCACCGACCAGCCGGTGCCGCCTGCTCCTCCGCTTCATCCGGACCCAACCCAAAAAGTTGGACTGGATTCGAAGATCAATCTGAAGAAAGAGCCCGTTTCTCCGCCGCTTCAGACTGATGCTGAGCCACTGGGGACGGAAGCGGAGCGCCCCGATAACTCGGGACAGGCTTATGCCGAACCCAAAAACGCGTTCGAAAGACAGTATTATAATGAAAAGATGGAAAAGTGGGCCAGGAAAGCGGAACGGCTGCGCGAGCGGATGGAGCACCGGGCCCATCGGGCCCACCGACATCATGGACGGGACAGTGAGCGCCATGACCGGGTGGAATGGTGGAACCAGGATCCGGACGCCCAGACGCGCTCCGGGTTTATCGGAGACATCTACGTCGGCCATGATTACTGGGAATTGAAACCGATGAATATCTCGCATTTTATCGGAGATACGGTACTGGATTTGACAAAAGCGCAAATCCCTTACGGCGAAACGAAAATCAATATTTCTTCTTTTATCGGCGATGTAAAAGTATTTCTGCCTAATGATCTGGAAGTGGGCTGCAACGTGGTCTCCAGCGCTTTTATCGGGGATGTTGCCGTTCTTGACCGCAAAGAAGGCGGCGTGTTCAAGAATATGAATGTAAAAACCGCTTATTTCCAGGAGACGGACAAAAAAATCAAGCTGGTCGTGAGCACCTTTATCGGTGATGTTCGCGTGACGAAGGTAGGTTGATACTGCTCATGATGGTGAGATTGTTTCGAAACAGCAAATGGGACATGATTCTGATGTTTGCGGCAGCATCCTCGGTATCTGTGCTGCTGTGGAATATAGGGACCCGAATTGCCAATCCGGAAGTCAATAACAATGACTTGTGGATTGGCATCACGGCCCTTTTCCTGCTTATCAGCGCAGGCTTCGGCTACTGGGCGGCGCAGCGGATTCAGCGGCGGATGGATATGCTTCATCTCGGTCTTAAGCAAGCTTCGCACGGCAACTATTCAGCAAGGCTGCCGGAGGAAGGAGCCCGCAATTTTACAGCGGTTTTCCGGGAATTCAACGATATGCTTGAAGCCCTTGACCAGCGCACGCAGCTGATCCAGCGGACAGGCGAGGACCAGGTCATGCGCGAGGCGGCTTCCAATGAAGCGGCCGTGCTGGAGGAGCGCAAGCGTCTGGCCCGTGATTTGCATGATACCGTCAGCCAGCAGCTGTTTGCCATTCATATGTCGGCCTCTTCCCTTCCCAAGCTGCTGGAAATTAACCACGAGCGCGCTGTTTCCGTCATGGAGCAGCTTATCTCGATGTCGTCTTTGGCCCAAAAGCAAATGAGAGGCTTTATTGCGCAGCTTCGGCCTATGGAGCTTGAAGGCCGGTCGCTACAACAGGCGCTTGATAAATGGTTCCCTGATTATTGCCGCCAGAATGGTCTGCAAGGCGTGTTGGAATGGCGGATTAAAGAGAAGCTCTCGGAAGCCAAGGAACATCAATTGTTTCTGATCATCCAGGAAGCAATGGCCAATATCGTCAAGCATGCCGGCGCGCAGACCGCGTTTCTGACTTTGGCCGAAACGGAGCGGCAAATTGTGATGACCCTGCAGGATGACGGTGTGGGCTTCCGCGCCGATATGGTCAAGCGGGGATCTTACGGCCTTTCGACGATGCGTGAGCGATCCAACAAGCTTGGGGGAGATACTTCGATTATTAGCAAGCCGGGAAGTGGAACAAGGGTGCGCGTAACGCTCCCGAATTACATTAACAAAGGAGCGGGTCAGGATGAGCGGGATGAAGCAGTGGAAAATCATGATCGTGGATGATCATGACATGGTGCGGGCAGGTCTTCGTACTTATTTAATGTTGGAGCCCAAGTTTGATGTTGTTGCCGAGGCGGCTAACGGAGCGGAGGCGCTTGCGCTGCTCCGCGGTGGAAGCGCAGAGATGCGGCCGGAACTGATTCTGATGGATCTGATGATGCCCATCATGGATGGCGTGGAAACAACGGGAGCGATTATGAAAGAATTTCCCGAGATGAAAATCGTGATGCTGACGAGCTTTCTGGAAGATGAGAAGGTGGTTGCCGCAGTTGAGGCGGGGGCAGTCAGCTATGTGCTCAAAACGGTGTCGGCCGAAGAGCTTATCTATGCCATCAGCGGAGCGGTGAAGGGAATGCCGGTCATGACGGCGGATGTATCCCAAGCATTGACCCGGGGACTGCGCCAGCGGACAACGCAAGGAGACGACGAAGGCTTAACGGAACGCGAGAAGGAGGTTCTGCTTCTGATCGCGGAAGGGCGCGCCAATAAAGAGATTGCAGACGAGCTCCATATCAGCATTAAAACGGTCAAAACCCATGTCAGCAATCTTCTGATGAAATGCGATTTGGAGGACCGGACACAGCTGGCCGTGCTTGCGCATCGCAAAGGCTGGGTGAAAACGGGATAAAAGAGGAGAGCTGTGGGCATTGTAAGGGCATTACCTTCACAATAAAGGAGAATGCGAACCTTATGATCCCACTTTCATCCAATCTGGAATCCCTTGAACATGAGTTTACCCATATGAAAAATGTGCTGGAGGGGCATGAATTCGCCCTTGGCGGAGGCTGGAGCTACGAGGGTGGCTCTTTTGACCGTTTTCTCGATGAGGCCCATAAAGTATGGCTTCGTCTTCCGTTCCAGGTGATCACCGGGACTGTGGACAGCGAATCGGATGACCATCATGCACTGATTAGAATGGGCAGGCCCTTTGTGCTCAAGCATGTATACAATGAAGGGCTTGATGAAGATACTGAAGTGCGGGTGATGGGCGGTTTAATTAACCAGTTTCAGGAGCCGGTTGATCCGGATGCGGAAATCGAACCCCGTTACGTAGAGAAAGCCAGGCATGTGCTGGGCGAGGTTGAACAGTTGTTTGCGGGCACAAATCCGCCAAACTAGATTATAAAAATGCCGGAATGTCTATGTATACAATAGGCGATCCGGTATTTTTATTTCCTTTTATATGATTTTTAAGTTTGATTTAAGGTAGATTGTGCAAAATAGACTTAAGACAACAAACGAGGTAAAACGGTTACAGCTATCATGGGAAACCATTATACTTAGGAGGAGATATACATGGACGATCAGAACAAGAAGAATTCCTTTGACGATTTCTTTGATTCGCGCAAGGATGAGGACAACACGCAGCAGCAAAATGACAATGGCCCTGCTCAGGCTCATGAAACAGACGCACCCGAGCAGCAGGCAGATTCCAAGTCATCTTCCTATTATTATTCGTATGGTCCGTTTAAATCCACGGACGCGGATCCATCGCAAGAAGCCGTAATGGACCAAAGCGGAAGCGGAAGCATGACCTCGGGCCCGAACACCCAGCAAGTTGAGATGACCCCTCCTCAGCAGGTACGGCCTTTTGCTCCGGCTCAATCGACACGGGGAGGCTGGCAGGTCAAAGAGAAGCGCCGTACATCATTTAAAGCGATTTTCGCATCGTTCATGGTTGGTGTAGTTGCTGTAGGAGCTTTAATGTACACAGCCGATAATCAGAACTGGTTCACAGGCGCGCAGGCTGCACTGACGCAGCCCGAATCGAATAAGGCGTCCTCTGCCGTGAATAAAACCGGAGATGACGGGAAGGTGTCCACAGCAGCCGATGTGGTCCGTCCCAACAATATCGCGCAGATTTTCGAGTCGGCAAGCCCGGCTGTCGTGAAAATCGAGACGTTCGTGAAGCAGAGCGCTTCCCAAGGACGCGGTTCGCTCAATGACGATTTCCTTCGTCAATTCTTTGGAGATGAATTCGGCGGCAATCAGGATAATGGCCAAGGCGGCAGCACCGATCCAGGCAGCAAGAGCGGCGATCTGACACCGAATGGTATGGGTACGGGATTCTTCTTCGACTCCAGCGGGTACATCCTGACGAATCAGCATGTTGTTGGAGACGCGGATCAAATTAAAGTAACGGTTCAAGGCCATGCCGAGCCGCTCGTAGCGAAAAAGCTGGGCTCCGATTATAATCTGGATCTGGCTGTGCTGAAGGTGGAGGGAACAGACTTCCCGACGCTTCCCATCGGCGATTCCGGCACAATCGATATCGGCGACTGGGTAGTCGCAATCGGAAACCCGTATGGCTTTGACCACACGGTAACCGTAGGCGTGCTCAGCGCCAAAGAGCGTCCGATCAGCATCCAGGATGCGGAAGGCACACGCAACTACGAGCATCTGCTGCAAACCGATGCATCCATTAATCCCGGCAACTCGGGAGGACCGCTTATTAATCTGAACGGAGAAGTCGTGGGCATCAACACCGCAGTAAGCTCACAGGCACAGGGGATCGGATTTGCAATACCGACTAGCACGATCAAGGAGAACCTGGAAACGCTGAAATCCAATAAAGAGATTCCGAAAGCACCGATTCCATTTATTGGAGCCGAGCTGGCGGAAATTACGGACTCCATCGCCCAGCAGCTGGGTCTTGGCAGTAAAGAAGGGTCTATTGTCTCCAATGTTTATTACAAGTCGCCCGCTTATGAGGCCGATCTGAGACAATACGATGTCATCACTGGACTTGACGGCACGAAATATAAAACGCGCGAAGAATTGATTGCCCAGATTCAAAAGAAAAAGGTAGGCGATGAAGCGACGTTGAACATTATTCGCAACGGCAAGGCCATGGATCTGAAAGTTACGATCGGCAACAAGGAAGAGTTCAAGTTTTCGGGACAGCAATAAATCAGCCGTAACCAAGGACGCAGGCAGTGCAAGAAGCTGTTCTGCGTCTTTTTATCGTTAAAAAAAGCGGACCTTCTTCAATGTTTGACATTAATTGCGCTATAATAAGCTTATTAGCCTTTCTTCTGGAGAACAACAAATTATGGCAGTTCCAGCACTTATAAATGACGGGGGAATACAATGAGACCGCATATCCTGGTAATTGACGACGATGAAAAAATTACATCTCTGCTCCGCAGAAGCCTGGCCTTTGAGGGATATGAGGTGGTTACCGCGAATAATGGCCTGGAAGGGCTGAAAATTATGCTGACAAGCGATCCCAATCTGCTGATCCTGGATGTGATGATGCCGCAGGTCGATGGATGGGAGGTTTGCCGCCGGGTGCGGGAAGGCGGGAGTACTGTACCGATCCTGATGCTGACCGCCAAGGATGATATTCAGGACCGTGTGAAAGGGCTGGATACCGGCGCGGACGATTATCTGGTCAAGCCCTTCGCGCTTGAGGAGCTGCTGGCCCGGGTAAGAGCGCTGCTGCGCCGGAAGTCTGACAAGCTGGAGGATTCCTCGAGTCGGCTGCAATATGAGGATTTGACGCTGGATCTGGATTCGCGCGAGGCCATCCGGTCGGGACGAAGAATCGATCTGACGGCAAAGGAGTTTGATTTGCTGCTGTTGTTTATGCAGAATCCGCGGCGCGTACTGACGCGCGATGCGATTATGGATAAAATATGGGGATATGATTACAGCGGGGAATCCAATGTGCTGGAAGTCTATATTGCCATGCTTAGACAGAAGACCGAGGATAAGACCGACAAACGGCTTATTCAAACGGTACGGGGCACCGGATACGTGCTCAGAGGAGAAGGAGGCTGACCGGAATGTCCATTCGGTTAAGACTGACGCTGTGGTATTCCGTGGTGCTGGCGGCTACGCTGATCGCATTTGGCGTGGCGGTATACTTTTTTGTCAATTATAACGCTTATAGCGATATGAAAGACCGGATAAATGCTCAGACGTCAAAGCTCGCGGGGAATATTAGTTTTGACGGGGCTGATTTGGATCTCAATGGACGTGTGCTGACGGATAATCAGTTGTACATTCAGCTCATTAACTATAAGAATAGCAATCATCTGCAACAGACCACAAATTTATCGTATATCAATATGAAGCTGCCTTTCCCAAAAAGTGAAGAGATGACAGGGAAAGGGGGATATTACGACAATATCAATGTTTCTGGAAATCCGTTTTTGGTTTACCAGCAGCCGTTATACAGCAATGTTGACAATTCGTTAATTGGACTCCTTCAGGTGGCGGCTTACTCCGGACGCGAAGAATCTCTGCTGAACAATCTGCGGACAATACTCGTTTTCTCCTCTGTCGCAGCTCTGCTGATCGCCTTTACCGTGGGGCTGTTTCTGGCCAGGCAGGCGCTGCGGCCGATTGAAAATGTGATCCAGGCGAGTAACAAAATTCAACACAGCTCGGATCTGAGCGTCCGCATTCCACGGGAAGGGCCCAATGATGAGATGGGTCGGCTGACGGATACCTTGAATAATATGTTAGGCCGGCTCGAGACCACGTACAACGTGCTTGACGATGCTTATAAAGCGCAGCGCAGATTTGTATCCGACGCTTCTCATGAGCTGCGCACGCCGCTTACGACGATCCGCGGCAATATTGAGCTGCTTGAGCGGATGTGGCTTCCAGCGCTTGCTGCCGCTGAGGGAAGAGCTCCCGCTGACGAGGATGAGTTCAACCGTCTGCAAAGCGATACCCAGCGGCTAACCATAAGCCGCGAAGCGATGCAGGATATCGCCGGCGAAGCGAAGCGCATGTCCAGTCTCGTGAACGATCTGCTGGCGCTGGCCCGCGCAGATGCCGGCTATGAGATGGAAAAAACCATTCAGCCGCTGCTGCCATTGGTGGAGGATGTGGCCCGCAGGGCCCAGCTCCTGCCGCGGTCGGCCGAATGGCGGATCGGGAATCTGATGCCGCTTGAAGGCATTGAAGTCGCCGGTCATGCCGATTTTCTCCGTCAGCTGTTTTTTATTTTTGTGGAGAATGCTTTCAAATATACGTCTGAAGGTTACGTGGAGATCAGCGCGGTCCGCGCATCCAATCAGGCAGGCGTTATTATCCGGGATACCGGTATCGGGATGGATAACAAGGAAATTCCTCATATCTTCGAGCGCTTCTACCGTGCAGATGAGTCCCGCGGCCAAACAAGCGGTACCGGTCTGGGACTTTCGATCGCCAAGTGGATTATCGATGAACATGGCGGCTCCGTAGAGGTGTCTACCCGTGTAGGTGAAGGGACGACCTTTATTGTATGGCTGCCAATTGCTTTCCTCGACAGGCCTATTCAGGTATAATGAAGGGAAGCCGTGTTTATTTGAAGGACGTACGCGTTGCGCCGCCGGTGAATGCACGAGAAGAATGTGCAGCGACAGATGTTTCTTCTTACTTATGAGGAATGAAGGCAGGTGTACAGATTGGAAATTGTCAAAATTTCACCAAGGGGCTACTGCTATGGCGTTGTTGACGCTATGGTCCTGGCGCTTAAAACCGCTCAGAACCTGGAACTGCCGCGCCCCATATATATTTTGGGCATGATTGTGCATAACAGTCATGTGACTGATGCTTTCGAACGTGAAGGAGTTATTACTCTTGACGGTGACAACCGCCTTGAGATTCTGGAGCAGATCCAGAGCGGAACGGTGATCTTCACGGCGCACGGCGTTTCTCCCGAGGTCAGGGAACGTGCCCGCAGCAGGGGCTTGACGGTTGTTGATGCGACCTGTCCCGATGTGACCAGAACCCATGTCCTGATCAAAGAAAAGGTCGAACAGGGTTACGAAATTATTTATATTGGCAAGAAGCTGCATCCGGAACCGGAGGGCGCCATCGGGATCGCTCCGGATCATGTTCACCTGATCGAGAAAGAAGCGGAGATCGATCTCCTTGAGCTACCGACAGACCGTATTATTATTACCAACCAGACAACGATGTCGCAGTGGGATATCAAACACATTATCAGCAAGCTGCTTGCGAAGTTTCCGACGGCGGAAATTCATAATGAAATCTGCCTGGCCACTCAAGTCAGACAGGAAGCTGTCGCGCAGCAGGCGGGTCAAGCCGAGCTGTGCATTGTGGTCGGCGATCCGCGGAGCAATAACTCCAACCGTCTGGCGCAGGTTTCCGAAGAAATTGCCGGGGTGGAAGCGTATCGCGTATCCGATGTTACAGAGATCGATACTTCCTGGCTTAAAGGCAAGAGCAGAGTGGCAGTAACCTCCGGCGCATCCACACCTACGCCGATCACCAAAGAAGTGATCTCGTATCTGGAGCAGTTTGATGAAGCCAATGAAGAGACTTGGGAACCGCGGCGAACCGTCAATATCGGCAAATTGCTGCCCACACTCCGAACGAAGTCTACTTTATGAGCAGCAGGAGCGCAACTCCCATACAAGCTTCGAGAAAACCGCGCTCAATAAAACGTTGGCTCAAGCTTAAATATACGCAGCTTCTCAGAGCCCCGGGCGGGCCTTCCTTTGTGGCTCTGGGTTTTTCTATCGGGATGGCTGTGGAAATGTTCACGCTGCCGACTTACGGCCTGGCTTTTTTTCTTATTTTTCCTCTCATTTATTGGCTCAGGGCCAGCTTCGCAGGGGCTTTGATTGGATTCGTGGTCGGCAAGATCATCTTTATTCCCGTTGCTTTCGTCAACAACATGGTTGGAGGATGGGTACTGCCCAACCGGATCAGAGTCGACATCCAATTTCTTCCGCAATGGCTCAATCACGCCTTGTTGATGAACCTGAAGCTGATCGTAGGCGGAATCATTGACGGTATTGTGCTGGGCCTCATTTTTTATTTTCCGGTCAAGCTGGCTCTGGCATATTTTGCCCACAAGCGGCGGGAGAAACGGAAATTGAAACGGGTCCATTTGGAATCCAAACCAATATCGGAAATTTAACAGTACCGGTCTCTTGACGAGACCGGTTATATTATGTATATTTACTTTAGCGATTAAAAGCATAAAAGCTTAAAAGCACACACGCGTTGAAGCGCGAAAAGGGGAGACTGACTTATGATCGTTATAACAAACAGCCATGTAACCGAAGAGCGCATTAGCGAAATTGTGGAGCAAATTGAGAAATCCGGTGTTCAGGCCCATGTATCGCGCGGAGTGGACCGTACGGTGATTGGTATTATCGGCACAGCAGAACCAACGCTGGCGGAGCATTTGCGTCAAATGAAGGGCGTTGAGAATGTCATTAAAATATCGAAGTCGTATAAATTGGCAAGCCGGGATTTCCATCCGGACGATACAATCATCGAAATCAAAGGCGTAAAAATCGGCGGTGAGCATCTGGCTATTATGGGTGGTCCATGCGCGGTGGAAACGCCGGAACAGATCGATGAAATCGCCCGCTTGGTGAAGGCCGCCGGTGGCCAGGTGCTGCGGGGAGGAGCGTTTAAACCGCGGACCGGGCCTTACAGCTTCCAGGGCGTCGGAGTCGAAGGGCTTGCCATGATGGCGGAAGCCGGCCGCAAACATGGTCTGCTGACCATTACGGAGGTCATGACGCCCGAATACGTGGATGTTTGCGCGGAATATGCGGACATTCTTCAAATAGGAACGCGAAATATGCAAAATTTCGATCTTCTGCGCAAGCTGGGGACAATCAAGACGCCGGTTCTGCTCAAACGCGGATTCAGTGCCACCTACGACGAGCTGCTTAACGCGGCAGAATATATTCTGGCTGGCGGAAATCCGAACGTTATGCTTTGCGAGCGCGGTATCCGCACATTTGAATCCTACACCCGGAATACGCTGGATTTGACGGCAATTCCTGTACTGCAGCAGCTTAGCCATCTACCGGTCATCTCCGATCCGAGCCATGGTACGGGAAGGCGGGAGCTGGTTGAGCCGATGTCCAAGGCTTCCGTGGCTGCAGGTGCAAACGGGCTTATTATCGAGATGCATACGGATCCCGATAACTCTATGACGGGTGACGGAGTCCAATCCTTGTTCCCTGACCAATTCGCCAAGCTTCTGAAAGAACTGGAGCAGCTTGGGAATCTTGTCGGTAAAAAATTCGATACCCCCAAGGAGCCGGCTGATTATTTCACGACCTGGAAAGTATAAATAAGGTCGGTCAGCACTTGCTTAGAGGAAACATATGGAAGCAGCAAAGCCTTGCTATATAAGGTTTTGCTGCTTTTTTTTGCTGAGCCGGCTTCCATGTCAGGTATCCTTATTTCGATAATGTGAAGATACCTGACAATAGAATCAAAAATACCTGACATAAGTATTGACGGGTGCTGGCCTTAATTTTATAATTACTTCATGGTTTCGGTGAAAAATTGAACATTCAAGGTTCAATACTACGCAAACGTTCGGAAATGGAGGAAATTTTCAAATGTCAGCACAAAATGTATTAAACATGATTAAGGAAAATGAAATTCAGTTTGTCGATTTCCGTTTTGTTGATCTTTCGGGTCGCGCTCATCACATTACGCTTCCTTCGACTGAAGTGGAAGAGGAAACGTTTGAGAACGGTGTCGCATTCGACGGTTCTTCAATCCCGGGATTCCGCGGTATTGAAGAATCCGATATGGTGATGATGCCGGATACCCAAACCGCTTATGTGGATCCTTTTACGGAACACCAGACGCTGAATATCATGTGTAATATTCATACGCCTGACGGCGAACGTTACGACCGTGATCCCCGCAGCATCGCGCACAAAGCGGAGGAATTTCTGAAAAAATCCGGTGTGGGTACGACAGCTTTTTTCGCGCCTGAATCCGAATTCTTCATTTTCGACGATGTTCGCTATGAAAGCTCGATGAATACTTCTTCCTTCTATGTAGATTCCGAAGAAGCGGCATGGAATACGAACCGCAAGGAAGAAGGCGGCAACCTGGGCTTTAAAGTTGGCGTTAAAGGCGGTTATGTTCCGGTTGCTCCGGTTGATTCCCAACAGGATATCCGCAGTGAAATGGTTCGTTTGATGCAGGAAACCGGCCTTCGCGTCGAGCGTCATCACCATGAGGTGGCTACGGCAGGCCAAGCAGAAATCAACTTCCGCTTCGACACGCTGACCAAGACGGCTGACAACCTTCTGAAATATAAATATATCGTGCATAACGTAGCCCGCATGAGCGGCAAAGTCGCCACATTTATGCCTAAACCGCTGTTCGGCGACAACGGAAGCGGGATGCATGTCCATCAATCCATCTTCAACGGCGATTCCCCGCTCTTCTATGAGAAAGGCGCATATGCCAACATGAGCCCGATGGCTATGAACTACATTGGCGGGATTCTGCATCATGCCCCGGCATTGATTGCCTTGTCCAACCCGTCGACGAACTCGTTCAAACGGCTTGTTCCCGGATATGAGGCTCCTGTCAATCTGGTCTTCTCCAAAGGCAACCGTTCCGCGGCCATTCGTATCCCGGTAGCTGCTGTAACGCCTAAAGGCTGCCGCATTGAATTCCGTACCCCGGATTCCACGGCTAATCCTTATCTCTGCTTTGCGGCTTTGCTGCTTGCGGGACTGGATGGGATCAAACGTAAAATCGATCCGGTCGCTCTGGGCTATGGTCCTTTCGACAAAAATATCTATGAGCTGTCCGATGAAGAAAAGAAAGAAATCCGTTCGGTACCGGGTACGCTTGACGAAGCGCTTGACGCTCTTGAAGCCGATTCCGAATTCCTGACCGAAGGCGGCGTATTCTCCAAAGACTTCATTGAGAATTATGTGGCGGTCAAACGTCAGGAAGCGAAAGCCGTAAACATCCGCGTTCATCCGCATGAGTACAGCCTATACTTCGACTGTTAATCATTTTCGGACTTATAATGATGGTCATTTATGACCTTCGAACCCTCCATTCACGGAGGGTTCGTTTGTCTTCCTAAGGCCGGAAAAGGCACTTGATGCAATTCTTCAAACTTGATATCATTAATGAATGTGAAAAGACTGGAGTGGGTAAGAGTGACCAAACGCGCTTATAATTTTAATGCTGGACCTGCAGCGCTGCCGCTGGAAGTTCTGCAGCAGGGGCAAGAAGAATTTATAAATTTCCTGGATTCGGGCATGTCGATAATGGAAATGTCGCACCGCAGCCCGATCTACGAGCAAGTGCATAACGAGGTTCAATCCCTGCTTCGCGAATTAATGGGGATACCGGATTCCTACAAAATACTGCTGCTGCAAGGCGGTGCAAGCACGCAGTTTGCCATGGTACCGATGAATTTGCTGCCGGCCGGCAAGGTCGGCGCTTATGTGATGACGGGAAGCTGGTCGGAGAAGGCCATCAAGGAAGCCCAACTGTTCGGAGAGACAGCGGTGGCTGCAAGCTCGGAAGCGGACAAGTTCAACCGGATTCCTGACCTATCCGCTATCAAGCTGCCGGATAACGCGGCTTATCTGCATGTAACCTCCAATGAAACCATTGAGGGTACGCAATATCAGACTTTTCCGGACACGGGCGATGTGACGCTCATCGGGGATATGTCAAGCGATATTATGAGCCGTCCGGTGGATGTAAGCCGGTTCGGGATGATATATGCAGGGGCACAGAAGAATCTGGGGCCGTCGGGAGTGACGATCGTGATCGCCCGCGAGGATATGGTCTTAGCAAGTCCGAAGAACATTCCGACCATGATGCGTTACGAGACGCATGCCAAGAACAATTCCCTCTATAATACGCCGCCTTCGTTTTCCGTTTATCTGGCGGGACTGATGCTTAAATGGGTGAAGGCCAAAGGCGGGGTTGCTGATATCGAGAAGATCAACCGCGACAAAACCAGACTGATCTACGACACGATCGACCAAAGCGGCGGCTTTTACCGCGGCTTTGCCGACCAGGGAAGCCGGTCGCTCATGAACATAACCTTCCGGATTCATACGGAGGAGCTGGAGAAGCAGTTTGTTAAAGAATCGGAGGCGCATGGATTCGTTGGTCTGAAAGGCCATCGCAGCGTCGGCGGCCTGCGGGCTTCGACATACAATGCCGTTCCGATGGAAAGCTGCAAGGCGCTGGCTGACTTTATGGCCGATTTCCAGAAACGCAACGGATAAGAAGCAGCTAAATTCCGGCCGAAGATTCGTAGCACGATATAATAGACCGCCCGCTCTTCGAATGTTGTCGAAAAGCGGGCGGTCTATTATTGTGTAGGTGTCAGTCTGCTGCCTGATGAAGGTTTTCCGCGGCGGCCGGACCGGTCAGCTTGTAGCCGACATTGCGGACGGTCATAATATACTCAGGGGTCCGGGCATTTTTCTCGATTTTGTCGCGAAGATGGCTGACATGCACGTCAACGATTCGCGTATCACCGAGAAAATGATAATCCCACACGCCGTAGAGAAGCTGCTGGCGGCTGAGCACCTTACCCCGGTGGCGGCACAGGAATAGCAGCAGCTCGAATTCCTTGGGCGTCAAGTCAATGCTTTTGCCATCCTTATGCACCTCGCGCTGCTCGGTGAGCACGGTCAGCCGGCCGATCTCATGCACCACATTCTCGCTTGCTCCCGGAAGAACGAGCGTGCGCCTGAAGACGGCCTGAATACGGGAGAGAAGCTCCTGGGGAGAGAAAGGTTTGGTCATGTAATCGTCCGCGCCGTTATCGAGACCCGTGATTTTGTCAGTCACATCCTGCAGCGCGGTAAGCATAACGATGGGAACCGCATTATTTTGCTTGCGAAGCTCCCGGCAAACCTGGATTCCGTCCATTTTGGGCAGCATCAGATCCAATACGATAAGATCGGGACGAAATGGTTTTAATAAATCGAAAACGGCTTCGCCGTCCTGGACGCAGCGAACTTCATAGCCGGCCAATTTTAAATTAAACTCGATCAACTTGGAGATGGAAGGTTCGTCATCAACGACTAAAATTTTCTTCTTCATCGTCCTGTTCTCCTTTGCTTACGGCATGGCTCCATTATGACAAGCAACTTTTCTCATAAGATTAAGGCAACGTAAAACCTGTGTTAAATGTTTGGGATACGGTAAAAATGTGACAGATGGAAGGGGAAGTTCAAAAAATGGCATTTCATATCGTGCTTGTTGAACCGGAAATACCGGCAAATACTGGGAATATTGCAAGAACCTGCGCGGCGACAGGGACACATCTGCATCTGGTGCGTCCGCTTGGCTTTAACACGGATGACAAGACGCTCAAACGGGCAGGACTGGATTATTGGCATGCAGTAAAGGTTCATTACCATGATTCGTTCACTGAGCTGCCAGATCAGTTCCCGGAGGCCAGGTTCTTCTGTGCCAGCACAAGAACCAAAACGCGTTATACCGAATATGCCTTCCGGGACGGGGATTTTTTTGTATTCGGAAAAGAGACCAAGGGGCTCCCGTCTTCCATTTTGGATGCTTATCCGCAAACGGGGATGAGGATTCCCATGACAGATCAGGTCCGTTCGCTGAATTTGTCGAATTCCGCTGCAATTGTCCTTTACGAAGCATTTCGTCAGCTGGACTTTCCAGGATTGGAATAAAAAAATTAATTTGCCATTAAATGGGCTTATTTTCACAAATAAAACTCAATATTAATTGCAGGATATTAAGAAATTAAGAAGATGGGGAGGAAAACGATTCTATTTCACGAAAGCTATAGAAGCGTATATTTCTATTTAAGCTAATAATTCATTACAGAAGAGGTGACGACATTGAAACCGGCAGGTGTAGTGCGCAAAGTTGATCAATTGGGCCGGATAGTGCTGCCCAAATCGCTGCGCAAAAGATATCAAATGAATGAAGGAGATCCCGTGGAAATTCTTGTCCAGGGTGACCATATTATTTTAGAGCGTTATCATCCCCGCTGCGTTTTTTGCGGGTCGATCGATGATGTCCGTGAATTTAAAGAAAGATACCTGTGCTCCGCATGTATCACCGAAATGAGCGGTTTGCGCCGCTAGCAGTTTTAGGCACGCGAACGCGCCTTAAGTACGAAAGGTGTATTGCTCTGATACGAGCCTGCGTAATGCAGGTTCTTGTTCTTCTCGGGCGGGAACAACAAAAAGAAGCTTTGGGCATCTGAGGATCATTTGCCGAAAGCTTCTTTTTTTTCAAACTTAGGCCGGGCTAAGTATTCTGTACATGCCTTTTTTATGTCGCTTGGCTTGCCTTGTTCGGTTTACAGGCCTTCCGTCTTATCATCGTTGTAGGACGAAGTGACAATGGCGACCAGGAACAAAAGAAAGACAACCAATACGATCAGAAACTTTATCGTCATCCTGCACACCTCCAATACGCTTCTTCTATTATACCCAACCCGGATCAAAAAGAAAATGTGCAAAGTTTGAACAACTTGTTACAACCATTTCGGCAGCGCCAAAGGATAGTTGTCAAGACGCATGAAGTCTTCTCCTTTTTTTGGACCTGTTCGATGGATCTGGTTGCTCCGCCCATTGAATGAGCGTAAACTATATAAATCGACGATTATGGGGGGCGAAAAGCAAGTGGAATTCCGGTTTTCAAGTCATATACAAGGGCTGCAGTCATCAGCGGTCCGGGATATTTTAAAGCTGACGCAAGGCAAACAAATCATTTCCTTTGCTGGGGGTCTGCCTGCTGAGGAGTTATTTCCCCTGCAGGCCATCAGAGATGCCGCGCTAAGGGTCTTTGAAGGCGGCAAAGCCTCCTTGCAGTATGGCCTGACAGAAGGCTTCCTGCCGCTGCGTGAGCAGCTTTGCGGGCGTATGGCAGTCAAAGGCATGCAGGTCGAGCCCGATCAGATGATTTTGACAACGGGATCGCAGCAGGCGATTGATCTGCTGGTTCGTGTCCTGTTGGAACCCGGCGATGTCGTGCTGGTGGAAAATCCGACTTATCTCGCAAGCCTGCAGGTATTCAGCCTGAGCGGCCTGCGTGTGATCCCGGTAGCGAGCGACAAGGATGGCATGATTATGGCTGAGACCGAGCGCCTGATGCGCGAGTATAAGCCAAAGATGGTCTATGTTGTACCGACATTCGGCAATCCGACGGGCCGGACCTGGAGCCTGGAGCGGCGGCAAGGCTTGCTTGACCTGTGCAGCCATTTTGGCGTTCCTATTCTTGAGGATGACCCATATGGGGAAATAAAATTCAATGCCGCCGATCAGTTTCCAACCTTGTTTTCTCTGGCGGGAAAAGCGGACGGAAGCTGCGTCTTGTATACCAGTACGTTTTCCAAAACCGTTGCCCCCGCCCTTCGCACGGGCTGGGCAATGGGAGACCGCCGTGTGATGGGCATGTTGGCAAAAGCGAAGCAGGCGGCCGACCTGCATTCAAGCGCACTCGATCAACAGACGCTTGACCAACTGCTGCGGCATTTTCCGCTGGATGCGCATATCCGCAAGATCGGAGAGGCTTACGGAGCGCGCCTCAAGCAAATGGAAGCCCTTCTTGGCAGCCGGAACTGGCCGGATGTCCAATGGATTTCGCCCAGAGGCGGAATGTTCCTTTGGCTGGAATTTCCTGAAGCACTGGATACGGAGGCGCTGCTGCGTGCAGCAGTTGCCAAGGGTGTTGCATTTGTGCCGGGAGCAGCTTTCTATGCGGCTGCTCCGCAGCGGAATATGGCAAGACTGAACTTCACGTATACCGATGGGGAACGCATGGAGCTCGGCATCTCGCGTTTGTCGGAGGCGCTCGGCGAATTTACAGCGCGGATGTGAAACAGGCCCTTATAAAAACAGCTCGTTCCCGTAAAAAGAGGAACGAGCTGTTTTTGATTTGTCAGGAGGCCGATATGATAAATTGGCCGTCACTGATCTGGATGGGCTGGCAGTCAAGCTGCTCGCCGGGGACATTGGTGGATTGCCCCGTTGCTGGATCAAACGACCAATAATGAAGCGGACATATCAGTTCATTCTCCCAAGGCCGGACAACACCTCCGGCATGCGGACAAATCGCGGATACCAGTTTATACTCCTGGGGGGCATCTTCCTGGCACGCCGTTTGTATAATAAAATAGGGGTCACGGTCAATCGTAACGGATGCGGGGAAACTGGTAAAATCTTCAACCTTGCCAATAATGCGGAATCCGTTTGCTTCAGGCAACTGGTTACTCATTCTTATCTCCTCCTTGGATAGGGTTCTGCCGATTTTCACTTGCCAGCCAGGCATCCAGCACTTCAGCGTATTCCAGGAGAGCCGCCGTTCCGCCTTCCTTTAAACGGTAAACGCCGCGCTCAACCCGTTCAAACCAGCCGTAATAATCCTTCTGCATGATATAGCTGGCTCGCCGCACAGCGGTCAATTCGGCGGCTATGCGCGGCGGCAGCTGGCCATGCTGGCTGAGTGCCCAGGCAATACGCAGGGCTTTCTCGCGGTAAGCGGTAACAAGTTTGCGGCCTCTGCTTCCGCCTGTATTGTAATCCCCGGTTCTTTCCCGGAATTCATGGAGCAGGCGGGTTTGCCGCGTGCGGCGCTGGCCGCGAAGCGGAGGGTCACCGGGCTCGCAGAGGACTTCCAATACAGGTGCTTTTGTCTTGAAGAAAGTAACGGTCATCAGGCCTAGACCAAGCATTCGGCAGAGCTCGGAAAGATCGCCGAAGCGCTGGTTATGGGAACCGCTTTTTTTGCGATTGCGTTCGACGACCAGTATCACCTGGCCATTTAGACGCAGCCGATCAATGCCCTGCAGAAGAAGGGGCAGCGTGAAGGTTTTTTTCATTTCAACAAGGATCGTATCGCCGCTCAGTGGATGGATGGCGACAAGGTCACAGTGCATGATCTCGCTTTTCACTTCGAAGCCTCTGGCTTCAAAGAAGGCTTTGACTGGAGGGTAGAGTTCGGTTTCATGCTTGATTGCCATTCAAGGCGCGCTCCTTTCCCTAAGCGTCTTTGGAGATTATATCATATCAGACTGGCTCCTTCAGCCCTTAATTTTGAACATGGACAGGTAGAAAATCGGCGCTCCTTCGACAATATCTTTGCTTTTTTGGCCGTTATGAAATGATGTGCCGCTTTTTGCGCGATGAAGCCCAAAGGGGTGTGAGTGATCACGAACGCCCGCGGGGATGAATCGAAGGCGGACGTAAAACCTGACATGCCAATGGTGGTTTTATAGATGGAACGGGAAAGAACACGAAAGTTGATGAAAACTCGTTTAAAATAGAGGGCAACTTCCCCCGTACAGATGCATAGAAATGTAGTACACTTCAACAAATAGCCGGTCAGTGGGAACAACGTATAGATGGGTACCCCGTGGTCGAATAAATGGCAGTCAGCACCCCGGGACGGACGAGAGGAGGTACGGCATGGATATTTTGAAGCGTATATCGGCGTACAAGGCGGAAAGTGAGAAATTGGCATGGACCGGAACGTTTAAGGAATACATTGAGCTGCTTAAGCGGGATCCGGCACCTGCTATGACAGCGCATGCTCGTGTCTACGAAATGATTGAATCATATGGGGTGGTGGAGGATGACGGCCGAAAGAAATACAAGTTTTTCGAGCAGGAGATTTTCGGGCTGGACCGTTCTGTAGAACAATTGGTTGAAGAATA
Organism: Paenibacillus nasutitermitis; assembly: GCF_014641075.1. Lineage (GTDB taxonomy): Bacteria > Bacillota > Bacilli > Paenibacillales > Paenibacillaceae > Paenibacillus_Z > Paenibacillus_Z nasutitermitis. The sequence continues at coordinate 1,615,159 of NZ_BMHP01000002.1, read as the reverse complement.
TTTTCATTCCGCGGCCAGGAGGCTGGATGTCCGTAAACGGATTCTGCTGCTCATGGGACCTGTCAGCGGAGGAAAGTCAACGATCGTAACGATGCTTAAGAAGGGGCTGGAGCAGTTTTCCCGAACGGACCGTGGCGCCGTTTATGCAATCAAAGGCTGCCCGATGCATGAAGATCCGCTGCATCTCATTCCGCATGAACTGAGGGCCGACGCAGAGCGGGAGCTGGGGGTACGAATTGAAGGCAATTTATGCCCATCCTGTCAAATGCGGCTGCGCACCGATTTTGAAGGCGATATCGAAAATGTGCTCGTAGAGCGCGTACTTATTTCAGAGGATAATCGGGTCGGTATCGGCACATTCAGTCCTTCGGACCCCAAGTCGCAGGATATTGCCGATCTTACGGGCAGCATCGATTTCTCCACCATCACGGAATATGGCTCCGAATCCGATCCGAGAGCTTACCGGTTCGACGGGGAGCTTAATAAAGCCAACCGGGGCATTATGGAGTTTCAGGAAATGCTCAAATGCGACGAGAAATTTCTCTGGAATTTGCTGTCGCTTACCCAGGAAGGTAATTTTAAAGCCGGCCGGTTTGCCCTGATTTCGGCGGATGAGCTCATTATCGCGCATACCAATGAAACGGAGTACCGGTCGTTTATCAGCAACAAGAAGAACGAAGCGCTGCAATCGCGGATGATCGTTATGCCGGTGCCGTATAACCTGAGGGTGTCGGAGGAAGAGAAGATTTACAGCAAGCTGATCGGCCAGAGCGATATGAAGCATATCCATATTGCCCCGCATTCATTGCGGGCCGCCGCGATTTTCTCGATACTTACCCGTCTTAAAGAGACAAAGAAGCAAGGGATGGACCTTGTGAAGAAAATGCGGATGTACGACGGCGAAGAAGTAGAAGGCTACAAGGAAGCGGACCTGAAGGAAATGCAGAGCGAGTATATGGAAGAAGGCATGACAGGGATTGACCCCCGATATGTCATCAACCGCATATCCAGTGCCCTGATCAAGCAGGATCTGGCATGCATTAATGCTCTTGATGTGCTGCGGGCGCTGAAGGACGGACTGGATCATCATCCCTCCATTACAAGAGAAGAGCGGGAGCGGTTCCTGAACTTTATTTCCATCGCCCGCAAAGAATACGATATGCTGGCCAAGAAGGAAATCCAGAAGGCGTTTGTGTATTCCTATGAGGAATCGGCGCATACCTTGTTCGAGAATTATCTCGACAATATCGAATCGTACTGCAACTGGACCAAAATCAAAGACCCGCTGACCGGTGAGGAAATGGATCCCGACGAGCGTCTGATGCGCTCCATTGAGGAGCAAATCGGTGTGTCGGAGAATGCCAAGAAAGCGTTCCGCGAAGAGATCTTAATCCGTATTTCCTCCTATTCACGCAAAGGCAAGAAATTTGAGTACAACAGCCATGACCGGCTCCGTGAAGCGATTGAGAAAAAGCTGTTCACGGACCTGAAAGATGTCGTGAAAATTACCACTTCGACCAAAACGCCGGATGAACGCCAGCTCAAGCGCATTAATGAAGTGACCACCCGGCTGATTGACGAACATGGTTATTGCCCGGTATGCGCCAATGAGCTGCTCCGTTATGTAGGCAGCCTGCTGAATCGTTAGTCCCCTTGCTCAAGATTGCACAACCCGACGATGAACCGTCGGGTTTTTTTTGTTGGGTAAGAGAGAATTCCAAAAAAATTAAACACTGGGCCCGTAACGGCCGATAATAGGGGGAGAGGTTCACATCAAGAACAGGTCCAACATATGGAAAGAAGGCTGACGCATGATTACACTATCGGAAAAAAGAGCCAGACAGCTCGATTACACAGGGATCAAGGAAGAAGACCTCGCTCTGCTGGCCCAGCACCGGGAAATTTTCGCCAAGGTTGTAACAGAGGTTGTTGACCGTTTCTATGACCGTATTACACAGGAATCCGAGCTGCGGACCATCATTGACCGCTTCAGCACGATTGACCGCTTAAAACAAACGATGCAGGTCTACTGGTTGTCGCTTACAGATGGCCGTATTGATGAAGCATTCATCGAGAATCGTATCCGCATCGGGGCGGTTCATTCCCGGATCGGACTGACCACACACTGGTATTTGGGAGCTTATATGATTTATCTGGATATGGCCACGCAGGTTTTCCGCCGCGTACTGCCGGAGCAATGGCAGCGTATCATTCATTCCCTGTCGAAAATCTTCAATTTCGATTCGCAGCTTGTGCTGGAAGCTTATGAAATGCAGGAGAAAGAGCAGCTTGTCCAGCTGGCGGACAAACAGGAACTGCTCCTAAGCTCCGTGGCGGTGGCTGTACAGGAGCTGGCCGGGATGATTGTCGAGCTTGATACAAGCGCGCAATCCATTGCCCAATCGGCTCTCTCCACGGCAGGCTCGCAAAATCATGCCAACGAGCTGCTTACCGATCTGCAGCAGGATATGAACAATATCGGCGAGGTGGGCACCTTGATCCGGGAAATTGCCGATCAAACCCATTTGCTGGGTTTGAATGCCGCTATCGAAGCAGCGCGCGCCGGGGAACATGGGCGGGGCTTTCAAGTAGTGGCCAATGAGGTCCGCAAGCTTGCCGGCTCATCAAGGGAAGCGATGGAGAGCATTCAGGACCGGCTTGAGGAGATCGGGCGCAAAATGGTGGATGTACGGCAGGAGTCCGATAAGACGACGCAGCAGGCTACGGCACAAGCCGAGAGATCGGAAGAGCTTTCAACCTTCATCCAGACCATTGAGAAGGTAGTAGAGGATCTGAAACGGCTGAGAGCCTAGCAATGAGGTTGCCGGACGGTCAAGTACAGGGACAGGTTTCGCATATACGTTCAAAGTTAAAGGCGCCTTTAGCTGGAGTGGTGTCAAAGAAGGCCGCGAACCTTATGGTTCGCGGCCTTCTTCGATAAACCCGTACACGCCAAACGCTAGATCCTGAACCCGGAAAATCTGGACTACAAGATCGGCGTTTGTCTGAGCACACGATCACGTTCAAAACGATCCAGCGCTTCTGCGGCTTTTTTTACATCCTCTTCATGGACTTGAAGCTTCGTGAGACTTCTTCCAAATCCGCTTTCCTGAACGCCTACATTGGCCATGCCGGGGCTGGACTGGCTTTCATCCGTGCGCAGTCTGACCCGGAACCCTTCGTTGTTCAAGTAAGCATGTTTTTCCTGCAACTCACTGGTGGAATCGCCCGATGCGGACATAATCGTCTTCCACCGGTTGGATCTGAGAAAAAAAGCGGCCAGGAACAAAATTAGCGCGATACCAACGACAATAAGCACAATCATCATGGTTATTCACCTCTTCGTTCCGGGGAGCGAACCTCTTCAACCTAGCGGGGTGATGCTCCCCTATTTACGTATACCATAACCTTACGGGAGTATGTTGAAACACTTGGAATATGAAAATATGGTGAAAAATTCAACGTATTTAGCAGGAATTTTATTGCATCCAATCCCCTTGCAACTCAAAGAAATTTGCGGCTCGTTTTCTTCCCGTCGCAGCTGAAAACAATCCGTTTATCCTCGACAATGGTCTCCAAATGCGCGGATTTCCCCCATAAATGGACGACATGGGGAAGCGTCCGTTCAATGTATTTCAGATCCAATTCCACGCCTTCATATTGATGGTTCAGATAAAGCTCGCCGCTCCTGTTAAAGTTCCCGTCGGAAATAATAATGCTGGGGAAGCCCCCGTTCACACGGGAGAAAACCAGCTGCTCGCGGATGGTTTCCCAGGTTTTATCGGTAATTTTCCACTCCGCGCCCTTCTTCTCGAACACGTACAGATCCAGATCGCCGACCAGCTTCTTGGTCAAATAATTGCGGAGAAACGAAATATCCGAATCATTCTCGCGCACCTCGAACATCTTCTCCCGTCCCGACCCCGGCTTGCGTCCCTGGCGGTCTTGCTCCTCCTGGGTAGGGGAATCCCATCTCCTCTCGATATCCTCGAAAATTTTCAGCCCCAGATAATAAGGATTCAGGCTATTGCGGGAAGGCTGAACGACGGAAGAATTGAGCTGGGCAAATTCAATGGTCTCCTCGCTGGTCAAGTCAAGCTCGCGGATAATGCGCTGATGCCAATAGGAAGCCCAGCCTTCGTTCATGATTTTCGTTTCGATTTGCGGCCAGAAATATAGCATCTCATCGCGCAGCATGGACATGATGTCGCGCTGCCAATCCTGCAGGGCCGGGGAGTACTCCTCTATAAACCAGAGGATATCCTTCTCCGGCTTGGGCGGGAACCGTTTGGTCTCCGGGCCGTCCTGCTCGACATCGATAGCGGCGTCCTTGTCATCGAGCGACCACAAATCCTCGTAGCCGAATTGGGGCTTGTAAGCATTAGGCTTCTCTTTGTTCAGAAGCTCAATATACCTTGTTTTGTCCAGTTGGTAAGGCTTGATCAGCGTAGGATCGACATGCTCCTGGATGGCGAGCACCGCATCGATGAATTTCTCCACGGCCGGCGTGCCGAATTCCATTTCGTATTGACCGACACGATCGGCTGTCGCGGACATGCTTTCCACCATATTGCGGTTGGAGCCGCCGAAGCGTGAATTGTTTTTGAAGAAATCGCAGTGGGCCAGCACATGGGCCACAATCAGTTTATTCTGAATGAGCGAATTGCCGTCAAGCAGAAAAGCATAGCAAGGGTTGGAGTTGATCACCAGCTCATAAATTTTGCTCAGTCCAAAATCATACTGGGTCTTCATCCGATGAAAAGATTTTCCGAAGCTCCAATGATTGAAGCGGGTCGGCATTCCATAAGCGCCGAAGGTATATATAATATCAGCCGGGCAAATCTCGTACCGCATCGGATAAAAGTCGAGACCGAACCCTTGGGCGATCTCGGTTATTTCTGCTATAGCTCTCTCCAGCGCTTTTATCTCGTCCTGCCGCAAATGTCACTCCCCCCATGCCTGTCAGTTTTTTTGAGCGCAACAAATTAACTCAAAGATGTGATTCATAACTATCTATATGGGCGAGGGTGCGGTGTTATGCAAGAGCCGGAATAAAGAGAAAATGGAGAACAGCCCCAGAAGGCATGTTCTCCATTTTCTTTAGAGCCTGCGCGCGCCCGCATAGCGCGGGGACCAATAGGTGCTCTCAAGACGCTGTACATCAATACCGCGCGAGCTCGTCGCCGAAATAAAAGCATTGTCTCCGATATAGAATCCGACGTGGTTGACGCGTCCGGTTGCCAGGCTTTTGAAGAACACCAGATCGCCCGGACGAAGCGACGATCTGTGAATGGTGTAGCCTTGCCTGTACAAGTTCGAAGCGGTCGTGCGTTTTTGTGAAATGCCGAATTTATTGAACATAAAGTATACAAAACCGGAGCAGTCAAACCCGGGGGAAGGTTTGGTGCCTCCCCAGACATAAGGGGTTTCCAGATACCGGTGGGCATCCTTCACCATGGCCAGCCGGATATCGGAACGGCGCTTTAAGTTAATGGTTGCGGGTACGCTTCTTCTGTCGTTGTGAATGGTTTCGTTGCGCTGATTATGGCGGGCCTCTGCTATGGGAGCGGGAGCGATTGGTTCAGCCGCTTGCGCAATTTGGCCGGGGATCCAAGGCACATCTGCAACCATACCTGCCATAAGACTGGCCGCAGTCACTGTCAGGACGGCTTTCCCCGCTATACGCAAAGAACGGTGAAAACCGGTCATTCTATTCATGCAGAACCTCCAATAAGGGAATGGGTTCAATCGACTGGTAGTAGTTTAACCAAGTAAGGGAAATTTTAAATACCTTCCTGGTTTTGGAATAAAAGCCCGCATTTAATTGACCCGGCCGGATGTTTCATCCGGGCGGAGGTCATGTTAATAGCAATCATACATGGTGTGGGCCTTCCACAGGCAGCGTGATTGTCCTCATGGGGTCAGGTCAGGATAGGAAGAAGTTGAGAAAGGAGGCGGGGGTATGAAAACAAAAAAACACTGGAGGCGTTCTGTTTTCTGGATCGTGGGTATTTTACTCTTCCTGGTTGCAGGCGCAATGGCTGCATACCGTTATTGGGTGTATCCTCCCGCCTCCGAGGCGCTTACAGCCCTGAAGAGCGATGAAAGCGTGAGGATAGCCGAAAGCGGGAATGAGATTGTCTTTGATCCCGTCCGCGAGCCCGTGCAGCCTTCCGTCATCTTCTACCCGGGCGCCCTCGTAGATCCGGAGGCGTATTCCCCATGGGCCCGTGCTTTGGCGCAAAGGGGCAGCCGGGTATACATCGTTTCGATGCCGTTGAATCTGGCGATCTTCGGACAGTCCCGGGCGGATGCCATCATTGACGCTCATCCCGGGGAGAGCTTTGTGTTGGGAGGACATTCACTGGGAGGAGCATTCGCAGCGCGTTACGCCACCGCGCACCCGGAGAAGCTCAAAGGTGTGTTCTTCCTGGCTTCTTATGCCGATAAGAAAGGCGATCTGAGCGGTACTCAGCTGCCGGTGCTTCAGTTGACGGGGAGCCGGGACGGCATACTCAGCCTGGACAAGCGGACAGAAGGTGAACAGTATTTGCCGGCATCTGCGGAATACGTATCCATCGAGGGAGGCAATCACGCGCAATTCGGCTCCTATGGCCCCCAGCGTGGCGACTTGGCTCCGGTGATTACCGAGCAGGCTCAGCATGAACGGATCGTCAGCGCCATGGCGGATTGGCTTGCGAGCATCAAGTAGCGGACTTAAATACAAAAAAAGAAGACGCCTGCCCTTACAAGGGTGGCGTCTTCTTCTGGATAAAGAAGCTTTATTCCAGATCGGGAAGTTGGCTGACATAGCTGTCCGACAGCAGAAGGAGCTTCAGCGCCCGGTCGAACTGATCGGAGGTAGCGGCTGAATCCTTGTTGCCTAACTGCGGAATCGGATAATTGCTGCCGTCCTCGAATCCGGTCCCTGGCACAAACAGCGTGTTATCCGTAATCAATGACCCCGATGGCAGATAATAACGCTGCGGCAGCAGGTTGGAGGTCTGATTGAGCAGGTCTTGCCCAAAAAGAATATGATCCTTGACCGACACGCCCGTCAGATTGGCCAGAGTTGGCAGAATATCGACCTGGCCGCCAGTCTGTTTGAATTCCCGTGGCGTTGTAATGCCAGGTGACGCAATGACAAGCGGGATATTGATCATATCGGCAAAACCGTACTCATGCCCGTAGATTTCTTCCATGAGTTCTTTGTCATCGCGATGCAGGGAATAGATCGGCAGACCGAGATGATCGCCGTAGACGACCAGCAGGCTGTTATCCCATATGCCGCGCTTCTTCAGATCGTCAATAAACAATCCGATTGCGTAATCGGCATAATTCTGGGAGCGGATATAATCCCCTACAAATGTACCTTCATAACGCTCCGGCAGTGTCATCTTATATTTTCGCTCCGGGATGGAGAATGGATGATGAGCCGTCATGGAAATGACTTGCGCATAGAAAGGGGCGCCCGCCTTGTTCATCCGGTCAAGCTCTTCGGCCGTTTTGGCATATAAGACCTCGTCTGTCGGTCCGAAAAACACAGTATCATCGGTACCGAAGAAGTCCTGATCGTAATAGCGGTCAAAACCCAATGCTTTATAAAGACCGCTGCGGTTCCAGAATTCCACCACATTGGTGTGGAAGGTAGCGGTATCGTAGCCTTCTTTACCCAGCAGTCTCGGCAGGCTTGGAAGCACCTTGTCGGCATAGACCTGGGTTGCCGCGCCTTGCGGCGGGATATAGAACGATGTATTGACCACAAATTCGGCGTCGGACGTGTTCCCTTGACCGACCTGTTGAAAAAAGTGGGAGAAATAGAAATTTTCGCGGGCCAGCTTGTTCATATTCGGCGTTACTTCCTGTCCGTCGATTTTAAGCCCGATCAGAAAGTTCTGAAAAGCCTCCAGCTGGAGGATAATCACATTTTTGCCTGCTGCCGCTTTCCAGTATTGCGGCTCTGCGGGCACGGTAATATTTTTGATGGAATCGATGGATTCCTGCGTGATCTCATCGGCATGGACCAAATCCGCATCATTTTTTTTCTTGAACAGCGTATAGAGCTCATAATTCAGGATGCCCATATCCTCCGCTTTGACGATTTCGTTCATGCTGGCGCGGTTCGGATAAATACTGAAGAAGCAGAGGACCAGCGAGAAAACAAGCAGGACCGATACGAGTTTCCGATTCGCTTTTGTCCGGCTGCTGCTTTTCCAGTTCAATCCCATCTGTTTGCGGAAAAGCACGAAGCCTATTACAATGACATCCAGAAAAATGAACAGATAGTAGGGATCAAGCAGCGAGAATACACTATTCTTGACGGCGGTGACCTGATTGACCTGTTCCAGGGCATGGTAGGTGACGATGACGCCGTAATATTTATAGTACATAATGACCGCGAAAATGATGGCCGTGACAAATAAATTGGCTCCCAGATAAAGCCCCAGCTTGCGCTTGGAGGCAAACAGCTCAATCAGGCAGAACAACAGCCAGAAGAAGGGGATTTCCGTTACCAGTATGGTCCAGGAAAGGCCGCCGTCAAAAATGACGAAATAAGCAAGAGCGCTTTTGATTAGCAATAATATCGTGAAAAAAATAAATGGTCTCATGCGCAGCAATCGCGCAGGGTGCATATAAGGCACAGTGAGCTACCTTCCTTTCACTGCCGGCAGCGGCAGATTTTGAATGATGGGATACTAGAGGCTATCAATAGATTAATCATTTATTCATAGAGTCCATTATCCTACTTTCAGGAGGCAGTTGTCAAAGACCGCAAAGGGTCACGGTACTCCCTGATAGAGCGGCAGATCCCATTGGAAGCGGCCTGTCTAATTGGCAGGCTTAATTTCTTCGATTAACGCATTTCCCCAAGGGGCGATTCGGACCTGAACCACAAGGGCGCCTTCCTGATCCTCCAGCTGCTTGCCCGTGTTCTCCGGAACATAATATTTCTCCAGGCCATAGTTTATGAAAATCCCTGAATCTGTCGGGTAACGGACCCTGCCCTTTATGATAATCTCCCTGCCTTCGGCTGCCGGCTTGCGGGAATAAAAAGCTTTGGCCTTGTATAGCCCATTGTCTGTTGTTTGAGGCTCAAGCACCACGTATACTTTATCGCCTTCTGCAGGCAAATCTCCGGGACTCCTCCATAAGCCAGAGTCGAGCTCGCTGATTTCGTAGTTCAAGATGACATAGTCCCCATAAAGAATATCCCGCGGATCGACAGGCGTGGTTGCAAGGCGGACCTCTTGTCCAAACCACAACGCGCTGTAATGATAACCGACAATGCCGGACAGAAACAGGATTTGCGCTGCAGTCAGAATGATTAACCATCTCTTGCGGGAGCGTGTCTTGACATTATTCATCTTCATGGTGTTTGTCCTCCCTGCCATCCAATAATACCTGCTGCTTGCGGCGGTTGAGGAACCAGCTTAAGCCAAGAAGTAGAATCCCGCCGAGAATGAAAAATAACGATTTATCCATAAAATCCCACGCGAGCTTCCCATAAGCAGTCATGGTGCTGACCAGAAAGAGCAGGGTGGCCAAGTTGATTTTGAGCCGCCATTCTTCCATATATCCGCGCCATAATAAGTGCAGCGAGAAGAGGAAAAGCAATAACAAGGTGGGCAGGTCGGAACCGTCCAAGAGATAGAAGAAGGGAATGGCAAGAATCCAATCCAGACCCGACGATAAACGGTTATGTCTGCGTTTGCCGGCCAGCGAGAAGCAAAGCAGGATCACAAGCGCGATGAGATAGGGGAGAAGCGGAGCCGTCATTTCGGCGCGCCAACTGGAATTGCCGCTGCCCCAGAAGAGCACAAGAAACCAGTTGAAAATAAAGGCTGCAATCAAAGCTCCTGCCTGGAACGGGTAAAAGGTTTTGCGGTCCTTGAACAGATCGGCTGCCGAGTAAAGCAGCCACACAGGGATTAAATACCAGCTGAACGGCCATTCCAGCACAATGAAACCCAGCAGTGCCTGCAGCAGGAAGGATGCGGAAAGGCACCATCCCAGCAGCTCGTCTTTTTGTTTCCACCAATAGAAGCCAAAGCCTGCAACAGCAAGTACAAAAGCGGCGTAGCTGAAGGAGTTGAACTGGATTACGCTATACCACTGCGTCAAAGTGCAGCCCAGCAGACTCAGGATATATAGATAACGGCTCCGGAAAAGAAAGGTCAGGCTCAGGCCAGCTGCACTCCAGACGACAAAAGAAGCTGCATTATAAGCGACCAGGTGGAACATCTGTCCAGTCAGCACAATGCTGGCGCCGAAGCTGACAAGTCCCAGGCTGATGAGAGAGATACCCAGCTTGTCATGTTCTTTATTATAGAACCTCCAGCCGGAAGCATACAGGCTGCACATCACCACGATCATGAGCATCAGCCGCGCCAGCTGGGGAATGTCCTGCCAATTGGCAGCCACGAAGCTGAGGATTCCAAGCCCCACCAGCACGCTGCCCAGAATCGGTACCAGACCTGCAGCGCGTTTGCGTTCCGGGTAAAGGCTCAATATCCGCTTGTACTGCTCCTCCGTAATAATCCCTTTATTCGTCCAGTCAGGACCTTCCTGTTCCAGCCATCTTCTGCTCATACGTCCACCTCAGCTTTCCATTGCTGCCTCTAATGTATAATGGGGGAACCTTTATTGAATAGTACTATCTTTATGTGGTACCCGTTTACGAGCAAAGCATAACAAGCTTGGAGAATAGTATCTTCTTCAGACATCAAAAAAAACCCGTCCGGCCCATGAGGGACCGGCGGGAGGTTAAGATCAGCCGGATTTGACCGGGTTTGCGAAGAAGCTTTTTAAGGCTTTATATACTTCGCCTTTATCCTTGATGATGGCATACATAAATTTCTTGTTGGCAATATTCTTATAGGCGGACATCAGTGTACTGCTGCGGTTGTATTGATTGACCTCCCCATATCCGAAGAGATTGGCTTTCTCCATCAACTGCTCGATAAGCTTGACGCATTTGTCATTGTCGGAGGTCAGATTGTCGCCGTCCGAGAAGTGAAAGGGGTAGATATTCCAAAGGGCGGGCGGGTACCTCGCATCGATGATATCCAGCGCTTTTCTATAGGCAGAGGAGCAGATCGTCCCGCCGCTCTCGCCGCGGGTGAAAAACTCTTCCTCGGTCACTTCCCTGGCCTCCGTGTGGTGTGCGATGAACACAATTTCCACATGCTCATATTTGCGGCGGAGGAAACGCGTCATCCAGAAAAAGAAGCTGCGCGCGCAGTATTTCTCGAAGGACCCCATACTGCCGGATGTATCCATCAAGGCCAGCACAACGGCGTTGGACTGCGGTTTGACCACTTCATTCCAGGTTTTGAACCGCAGATCATCGGGGGAGATGCCGCCGATACCGGATTTGCCGGCATTGGCGTTGCGCTTGATATTCTCGATCAGGGTCCGTTTCTTGTCGACATTGGACATGATGCCTTTTTTGCGGATATCTTGAAAAACAACATCCGTTGTTTCCAAAATATCCTTCTGCTTTTGCTCCAGGTTGGGAAGCTCCAGCTCCTCAAAAAGCATATCCTCCAGCTGATCGATGCTGATTTCCGCCTCCAGGTAATCCTCGCCGGCCTGATCGCCGGCCCCTTGGCCTTTTCCTGGCCCTTGGGCGGGCTGTGGGTCGGTGCCCAGCACATCCCCTACCTGGGAATCACCGTCGCCTTGTCCAACGTGCTGCTTTTTGTTGTAATTATAAACAAAATGAGATTCATCGATGCTTTTAATGGGGATTTTGACGGTTTGTTTGCCGTTGGAAAGCACAATGCTTTCATCCGTTACGATATCCGGAAGATTCTGCTTAATGGCCTCTCTCACCTTCTGCTGATGCCTGGCCTGGTCCTCATGTCCTTTGCGGTGAAGAGACCAATCCTCGCGCGAAACAATAAACAACGGTCCTTTGCCTGCTTCCATAACGTCCACCTCCAGCCCTCTCTTGCTCGTTGTTATTCATTGTATTCAAGTCTGTGGCTGTTATGTGAAGCAAAAAAAAGTCCAATTCTATGAAACTGTCAATCTGCGCGCATTAAAAAAGCCCCCAGCCATCCATGGGAGCAGCTGCGGACTTTGAAGCCGTCTATAATCAGGAGCCGGCCTGCGCGATTAAGCCAATGAGAAACATAGCAGCAGACCCGAAAACAAGCAGGCCGTTCAGCACGATTCCGATAACCGGGAACGCTTTGAGGGTATACTTCATACAGGCCCCAACAATGCCCAGAGCAAGTCCGATTAAACTAAGCCCAATGCCCGCCAGCATACCAACTATCGATAGAAGCAGGGGGGCATCCTTTGCGATTTTTTCAGAGAATTCTTCAATATTTTGAACAGTCTTGCCGTCAGGCGTGATGTAGTCCATAATAGACGAAGTTGCAACAAGGACGCTAATAATGAAGCATACGATACTGACAAGGCCGATAATAAAAGAAGCGATTCCAAGCTTCGATTGGGTCTTCTCCCGCCCGCTATCATAGTTCTGCGGTGGATTATAAGTATTCTTTAGCGGATAACTTTGATCTTCGTTATCGTTCATGAGTCAGGTGTACTCTCCTTTACACATGGTTGATTTTTGTACATTGTAACGTATTTATCACTCTTTTGGAAAGGTAGTGAATGGGATTGTTTAACAAATATGGAGCATTCGGAGCGATGCACGCTTTGCTGGCAGTAGCCCTCGGCGCTTTTGCATCGCATGGCCTGAAAAGCCGGCTAACCGCTGAAATGTTGAATGTTTTTGAAACAGGTGTGCGCTACCATATGTATCACGCCATCGGTTTATTTTTGCTGGCCCTGGCTTCTGTACGGCTCAGCTCTTCAAATACGATGCGCTGGGCTGCCCGGTTTATGCATATCGGTATTTTTCTGTTCTCCGGCAGTTTGTATGCGCTTAGTTTGAGCGATGTCAAATGGCTGGGAGCCATAACCCCGCTTGGCGGAGTGGCGTTTATCGTTGCCTGGGGACTCGCGGCCTACACGCTGTGGAAAGCAAAAAGCGAGTAGCCATCTTCTGCCTTTGGCCGCCGGCTGCATGTATAATAAGGTTCTCAAAATGAGTTACACCCTATTCGCCCGACCTACTGAATCATCCGGACAATCGGTTGAGGGGTAGAGTATCCCTGAAAAGGATAGAGAAAGCTCCTGGACAAGAGAGTCCAGGAGCTTTCTCTATATTCATCCAAGTCATTTGCCAAGACGCCCGACCTGACGAATTCCCATTTGCCGTGTTCTTAAGGATAGAGTCCGACAATATAACTTAAGATTTACAACAAAATTATTGATTTGAGTTCAATATTTATATATTGTATACATAATATGAATTTCTTACGTCTTTAAATTCTTCTTATCTTATTTCTACTTGGAGGTAAGTCAAGTATATGACTGATTTATGGGCTGAAGCTGTTGAGCTGCGAGAGGTTCTGATTCAACGGTTGCAAGAGGACGGTATCATTTTTACAGATGCACAATTAATCAGACCAACGAAGCCTTATTTCTTGCCAACTGATACGAAGATGGCTTCGAAAATTGATCACACACTGCTCAAACCGGAGGCGACCAAACAACAAGTTGTTAACTTATGTGAAGAAGCAATAAAGTTTCATTTTAAAACCGTATGCATTCAACCATACTGGGTATCGCATGCTGCTGGGCAATTAGCCGGCAGTGAAGTGGGCATTACAACGGTTATTGGCTTTCCCCTTGGCGTTTCATGTTCAATGATTAAAGCGCTTGAAACGGAAGAGGCGATTGCAAAAGGCGCTTCGGAAGTAGACATGGTATTAAATGCGGGGGCTCTAAAGTCGGATCGACTTGCGGATGTATTCAATGATGTTCGCATGGTTGTCCAGGCTTCCGATCGTCGAGCAATAGTTAAAGTGATACTGGAAACTGGCGCACTAACCGAGGCGGAGAAGAAGACAGCTTGCGTGATCTGTGAGCTGGCAGGAGCTGATTTTGTAAAAACATCTACTGGGTTTGGGCCGGGAGGTGCCACTGCAGACGATGTGAGATTGATGGATGTTTTCTCGGGGCCATCGGTCCAGGTTAAAGCATCCGGCGGAATTCGTAATTCGGAAACCGCGCAGTGCATGATCGATGCAGGTGCTACACGTCTTGGCACCAGCTCAGGCATACAGATTGTGCAGGGTGAAGAAGGGACTGGCTATTAATCGGAGACGAGACCAGTAGGGGGAGCTTAAATGTCAAATGAACATATCACCGTTATAGGCAGCTATGTGGTTGATTTAATGTGTCAGACTCCGCATATGCCACAAACAGGCGAGACAGTACTGGGTCATTCCTTTCGAATGGGAGAGGGAGGAAAAGGGGGCAATCAAGCGACGGCAGCCTCTAGACTTGGCTCTATGGTCACGCTTGTCACAAGGGTAGGCAACGATGATTTCGGTCGGGCTGCGCTGGCCTTCTTTGAGAAGGAAGGGATTCAACATAATCGGATCGCGATAGACCCGGTGGAAACTACTGGCGTTGCTCTTATTTTAGTTGATAATAATGGTGACAATCAGATCGTCGTATCATTAGGAGCATGCGGTCAATTAGAACGTGCGGACATTGAAGCCGCGGAGATGGAAATTGCGAATTCCGCTATCATGCTTGTTCAATTGGAAACCGATTTAGCAGCAGTAGAGGCTTCATTGGAGTTTGCGACCAAGCATGCCGTCCCACTTATTCTTAATCCTGCGCCGTTCCAGCCGTTCGATCTTGCATGGTTGAAACAAGTTACTTATTTGACACCTAATGAAACAGAAGCATCTGCGCTAACAGGGATTACCGTTCACGATCAACACAGTGCGATGCAAGCTGCCAATAAGCTGCTGGAATATGGAGTGAAAAATGTTATCATCACGCTTGGCAGCAAGGGAGCGATCATCAAACAAGACCATGCAAGCTGTTATTGGTTCTCCTCATTCGAGGTAGAGGTTGCTGATACTACTGGTGCAGGAGATGCTTTCAACGGCGGTCTTGCCCGAGCATTGTCGAGAGGAACCCCTCTGTTGGAAGCAATGCGATATGCATCTGCTGTAGCTGCATTGTCAGTAACGCGGATGGGTACAGCAGCAGCGATGCCATTGGAGCACGATGTCCTGGAGCTCATGCATAAGCAGGGAAACCGTTGTATTCCTGTGGATATAGAAGGTATATCGGGAGTTGCGGATAAGTAGATCGACGGGGGGATTGTCCAGGGCACGATCAATAAGGGAGCCTTTCCTATGAGAAGGGCTCCCTATTTGCATCCTTTTCTTTGCTACTGTTATTGCATGACAAAATCATCAATTTCATTCAGGGAAAATGTATAAACCTGTTTCTCATCGACATGGTAGACGGTCAGCATCTGATTGTTCTCATCCAGTTTAATAATACGGCATGGAATATTCAATCTCACGCCGAATCCCTTGTTCACGGAAAGCCGGATCAGCCGGTTGTCCGAAATACAGGTGCGCACCCGGTCAATCATGAGCGGGACTTGCTCCGTTGCGGCGGTTTCCAGGCGCAAATCCGGTATTTCTTTGGCAGAATCAGCCGTTTCGAGTATGTGAACATCTTGAATTGCAGCTGTGCTCCCTCCTGCAGTTTCCAGGGCCTCTATAAGCTTGCCGAGCTCCAGCCCGGATTTAATGCGAAAGTCCGGGAATCCGCATTGGTTGAGCAGATGCAGAAGACGCTCTGCTGCACGCGCATTTGACTGTCCTTCGACCAAAATGTCTACTTGAAACAAGTAGGCGGATTGTTCGGTGTTGTTGTTTTTTCCTCGTGTATCCATATTGCCTCCGTAACGATCATAAGTAAAATTACTATACCACTAAAGAACTAATAAATGTACTCCTAAATTCACAGTCTGAAGAGAGGGCGGCCATAAAATATTAATGTCATTTGCCTTATGTCAGATGTCTTTTGCCGGGCATATAGTGCATAAGTGAGGGTTCCTTACTTAAGGAGGCGGTAATGGATGATGCGCATGGTTCCGATTTCGTTGGATGGCGGCATAAATGTGCTCGGTGTGGAAGTGAAACTGCCCAAAACCACGCTGCTTGCAGTAGCAACCGATTCGGGCTACATTATGTGCGGCGCACTCGATGTGGCGTTGTTGAATGATAAGCTGAAAGATCGTGGAATTATTGCCGGCCGTGCGGTCGGGGTAAGGACTTTGGAAGAGCTGATGAATGCTCCGCTTGAGTCCGTCACGTTTGGCGCGGAAGCGCTTGGAATTAGGGCAGGAATGAAAGGCGAAGACGCCATCCGGCTGATGCTGTAACACCCCCCCCTGGCATAGCAGAGGATTGTCCTGCATGCGCGCTTATCGCAGCCCGCCGCGGACAATCCTCTTGATTTATGCTATAGCGTTTCAAACAGCTTCTTCAGATTAACGTCAAATGGTGGCCGGATAACGCCTTTCTCGGTAATAATAGCCGTTACATATTCGCTTGGCGTCACATCAAAAGCGGGATTAAATACTTTAATGCCCTCGGGAGCGGTACGTTTGCCGAAGCCCTCCGTAATTTCCTCCGCATCCCGTTCCTCGATCGGGATCAGCTCGCCGCTGGCCGTATTCAAGTCAATCGTGGAGAGCGGGCAAGCAACATAGAACGGAATATTATGCGCTTTGGCAAGGACCGCGACGCTGTAAGTTCCAATCTTGTTGGCGACATCGCCATTTGCCGCTACACGGTCAGTGCCGACGATTACAGCGTTGACCCAGCCCTTGCTCATAATCATTCCGGCCATATTGTCGCAAATCAGCGTCACGTCAACGCCTGCCTGCTGCAGCTCGAATGCGGTCAATCTCGCGCCTTGCAGAACAGGGCGGGTTTCATCCGCAAAAACGCGGAGCTTCATGCCCTGTTCCTGAGCCAAATAAAAAGGGGCTAAAGCAGTGCCGTATTTGGCTGTTGCCAAACCGCCGGCATTGCAGTGAGTCAGGACGCCCATGCCATCCTCAAACAAGCCAAGCGCATGCTCGCCGATCAGACGGCATGTTTCCTCGTCCTCGCTTTGGATCGCTTTCGCTTCGCCAAGCAGAGCGTCTTTGCAAGCCTCTAGATCCAGTTCGCTGTTTTCAAGCTCTTTGGCCCGCGCGCGCATGCGATCCAGCGCCCAGAATAGATTGACAGCCGTCGGACGGGAAGTCGCCAGATGTGCCGAGGCTTGATTAACGGCATGAAGCCAGTGCTCTTTGCTTTGCTCCAGGCGGCTTCCCAGATATACGCCATAGGCGGCAGCGATGCCGATTGCCGGAGCTCCGCGCACCTTGAGATGACGAATCGCCTCCCACACATCCTGGGCCGTTGTTAGCGGGAGATGAATAACCTCTCCGGGCAGCAGCCTCTGATCCAGCAGATCCAGATGCTCGCCTGCCCAGATGACAGATTGAAGTCCTTTATAATTTGATGTTTCCATTGTTCATTTTCCTTTCCTCAAGCCTTTACCGATTCCGCCGACGTTTCGGCGATTTGGATCAATTCTTCGATAGAAGCCGTTTTGCGATTCACTTTGATCAGCTGTTTGCCGATGGACAAGGCCAGCCGCTGCGCATGCTCCCGGGATTTTGCATCCGGAATTTGGTCAATATCGGCCACATGGGCAAGTCCGACAATCCGGCGTACCATTTTGCTTCCTGCATAACCGACCGTATCTTGAAGGAGCCGTTTCATATAATCGTCTTTGTAACCTGGAGCGGAAGAGAGGAGCCGATCCGTTTTGTTTTCTTCCCACAAGGCGCGGAATTTCGCATCGAATTGGGTCCAAATCTCGCGTATGGTCCCTATTAAATAAGAGCGGTAATCCCGGCGCGCGTTCTCATCCGCATCCCAATGATCGCGTGCAGCGTAATTCAACAGGAGATTCGCAATAATCGCTCCGATATCGAAGCCCATAGGGCCGTAATATGCAAATTCGGGATCGATCACTTTCGTCGAATCCGGCTTGATAAATATGCTTCCGGTATGCAAATCGCCATGGAGCAGAGCCTGCGCCTGCGTCAGAAATTTTTCGCGAAGCAGGGCGACTTCCAAGTGGAGCTCGCCGTCATTCCACAAGACTTGCGCTTCGTCGCGGATCGTTTCATCGAAGCTGTTGGTATCGGCATCGGTGTAGGGATGGTCGAATATGAGATCCTCTGTGATTTTGCAAAGCTCGGGATTAATAAATTCCCGGACGCGAAGTTTCTTGCTCTGCTGATTCATTCCCAGATCGGAAGTAAAGAAAAGCGTATTGGCCAGAAAAGTGGAAATATGACCGGCGAACAGGGGATAACGTCCGCCCTCAATCAATCCGCGGCGCATGATTACATGATCGCTAAGGTCCTCCATGACCGTTAAGGCAAGCACGGGATCGTAGTTATAAACGGCCGGCACCAGACCTGGGGCCAGCTTGCCTTCCTGGATCAGCGCTTCGCTCTCGATCCGGGCACGGTCCAGCGTCAGGGGCCATGATTCGCCTACTACTTTGGCATAGGGCAGAGCCTGCTTCAGTATAAGGCTGGTTCCTTCCACGGGGTCGGAGATATGAAATACCAGATTTAAATTACCGTCGCCAATTTCACGGCTTGTTAGTTCGGCGCCCTCTGCGAAAACGCCCTCGAGGCTGCGGGCGATTTGAATCGCCTCTTTTTCGTTTAATGGATGATAAGCAGACATTCTTTGTCCACCTTTCGATTGTGATAAATGATAGTTTATTATATCGCCGAAGGCCGGCTTAGTAAAATTGCGAAAAAACGAATTGTCATCCGTTTAAGTATAACGAATATCAATTCGGCTTGGAATACCCGCTTTATTATTAAAGCGGGAGAAGCGGACAACCTTTTCATATAGAGGCAAAGCCGAAGACTCGCGCGCAGTCAGCCTGTTTGAAAATAAGATCCGCCCGCCTGCCAGCTTCAGAGCTTGGGGACTGCGGGAGAATGATTACAAGCATGAACTTCAGGAAACGCTGTTAGAAGCGGGAACAGTGAAGGACTTCGTTTTTTTCGGATGTAGCTTTCCTGAACAGGCTTCCCAAATCCGTCAATTATTGAGTCGTTAAAGTCCGGCTTGTCCCTTCGTGGTTCGTACATCGGTTGATTTATAACCAGACTTAGATTAAAATGATTATTGAGAATCAATGAGAATCATTATAATGAGCCTGTGTTCCAAGAAGAAGCAGCTTTTGCCGCATTTGGCGGCGGAGTCCGTTTTTTTCCTAAGATCCTTCTAGAGCGTATTGGTTACGATCTTCAGGATTACAAATATAGGAACATCGAACTTTGGAAGGGGTAGTTTAAATGGCAACACATTTCAAGATCGACGGCTTGAAAGCCGAGATCGAAGGCAAGGAAATCTTGAAAGGGATCAACCTTGAAATCAAAGGTGGCGAAATTCATGCCATAATGGGTCCGAACGGTACAGGAAAAAGTACACTGGCTTCGGCGCTCATGGGGCATCCTAAATATGAAGTAACGGAAGGCGCCGTTGAATTGGACGGGGAAGATGTGCTTGAAATGGCGGTTGACGAGCGTGCACGCGCAGGCCTGTTCCTTGGCATGCAGTATCCGAGCGAGATTACCGGCGTTACCAACTCCGACTTTCTGCGCAGCGCGATCAACGCACGCCGGGAAGAGGGCAAAGAAATTTCCCTGATCAAGTTCATACGTCTGATGGAAGGCAAGATGAAAGAACTGGACATGAATCCGGAGTTTGCCCATCGTTATTTGAACGAAGGATTCTCGGGCGGCGAGAAAAAACGCAACGAGATTCTTCAGATGATGATGATCGATCCTAAACTCGTGATTCTTGACGAGATCGATTCCGGTCTGGATATCGATGCTCTCAAAATCGTAGCCAACGGCGTCAATGCCATGCGTTCCGAGGATCGCGGCTTCCTCATTATTACTCACTACCAGCGGCTTCTCGATTATATTACGCCGGATTTTGTTCACGTTATGATGCAGGGCCGAATCGTAAAATCAGGCGGCCCGGAGCTTGCGGCCCGTTTGGAGAGCGAAGGTTACGATTGGGTTAAAGAAGAACTGGGCATCGTGGACGAAACAGTCGGACAGGTTTAACGGGGGAGGGGTAACAAATATGAGTACACAATTGACTACTCCGGTTAACCGCCAGACTGTCGAGGCGTTGTCACGGAGCAAAGGTGAGCCGGATTGGCTTGCGGCTCTACGCATCAAAGGCGCCGAACAGGCGGAAGCGCTGGAATGGCCCAAACCGGAAAAAATAAGGATTGACCGCTGGGAATTGACAGCGCTCGGCGCTCACAAGCAGCAGGCGCCCCTTCAATCGGCTGAGGAACTGCCGGAATCCTTAAAGGAGCTGTCGGGCACCGCACCTTCAGGACTTGTAATACAGCGCAACTCAAGCAGCGTTTTCCGTTTTCTTACACCTGAGCTCCAGGAAAAAGGAGTTATCTTTACGGATCTGGAAACGGCAGCGCGCGACCATGCCGATCTGGTGCAGAAATACCTGTTCCAGGCCGTGAAGCAGGATGAAAACAAGCTGACCGCTTTGCATTCTGCGGTATGGAACGGCGGCGTATTCCTGTATGTTCCCAAAAATACGGAAGTAGAGCTGCCGCTGCAAGGTCTGTTCTACAGCGATGATGCCGAAGCATCTTTTGCGCCTCATATCCTCATTGTTGCGGACAACAACAGCCGCGTTACTTATGTGGACAATGTCGCTTCCGCATATTCGCAGGAGCAGCAGGCGCTTACCAAGCAATCGATTGTTGAAGTTTTTGTGAATCCGGGAGCCCATGTACGGGTAGCTACGGTTAATCATATGGCAGACAATATTATCGATTTGACCATCCGCCGCGCCATTATCGAAAATGACGCCCGTATCGAGTGGGTCATCGGTGATTTGCATGACGGTCATATTTACTCCAGCACGCACTCGGTACTCAAAGGCAATGGTTCCACATCGGATGCTAAAGTCATAAGTATCGGCAAAAACGCGCAGCAGATGAGCTTGACCACTGAAGCCCTTCATATTGGCCGCAGTTCAGAAAGCCATATGGTAACACGCGCAGTGATGAAGGATTCGGCGAAAGCTATCATTAACGGCATCACGAAGATTGAGAAGGGCGCGACAAAAGCCAATGGCGTTCAAACCGAGAAGGTTCTGATGCTCAGCCCCAAAGCCCGCGGAGATGCCAATCCGATTCTATTGATTGACGAAGACGATGTAAAAGCAGGGCACGCCGCGAGTGTCGGTCAAGTCAATCCGGATCAGGTTTATTACCTCATGTCTCGCGGAATCTCAAAAAAAGATGCGGAGCGGCTCATTATTAACGGATTTTTGGCCCCTGTTGTTTCGGAAATTCCGATTGAGGCCGTCCGAGAACAGCTCCAGCGTCTTCTTGAAAGGAAGCTGGAAGGATGAATGTGCAGGCGATTCGGGAGCAATTTCCGATCCTGCATCAAGAAGTAAACGGGCATCCGCTCGTTTACCTGGACAACGCGGCGTCGTCACAGAAGCCGCGTTCTGTCATTGATGCGATGGTTCGGTATTATGAGATGGATAATGCCAATGTTCACCGGGGTGTTCATACGCTCGGATCACGTGCCACGGATGCTTACGAAGGCGCACGGGAGAAGACGGCAGCCTTCATTCATGCCGCTAGCACCCAGGAGATTATTTTTACCCGTGGAACCACAACAGCGCTTAATCTGGTTGCTTCCGGATACGCCCGCGCGGTATGCGGGGAAGGCGACGAAATCGTTATTACGGCGATGGAGCATCATTCCAATTTAATTCCCTGGCAGCAGGCCGCCAAAGCAACAGGCGCCACGCTTAAATATATTCCGCTTCAACCAGACGGCTCCATCAGTCTGGAGGACGCGGAGAAGACGATTACAAGCCGTACGAAGGTTGTTTCCGTCACTCATGTGTCCAATGTGCTTGGCGTCATTAATCCAATTAAAGAAATTACCGCAATTGCTCATCGCAATCATGCTATAATGGTTGTAGACGGTGCGCAGAGCACGCCGCATATGCCTGTGGACGTACAGGACCTGAACTGTGATTTCTACGCTTTTTCCGGTCATAAGATGTGTGCCCCTACGGGGATAGGCGTTCTGTACGGAAGAAAGGCGCTGCTTGAAGCCATGGAGCCGATCGAATTCGGCGGCGAAATGATCGATTATGTGGATTTGTATGAATCCACATGGAAAGAGCTGCCTTACAGATTCGAAGGAGGAACGCCGATTATCGCCGGGGCTGTCGGGCTCGGAGCGGCTATTGATTTCCTTCAGGAGATTGGCATGGATGAGATTGAGAAGCATGAGCTCAAGCTGTCTGCCTATGCCTACGATCGTCTGAGCGCTATGGAAGATCTCGCGATCTATGGCCCCCGTACAAACAGGGCGGGGCTGGTTACCTTCAATCTCGGCGATGTGCATCCGCATGATTTGGCCACAGTTTTGGACACCAAAGGAATTGCCATCCGTGCAGGACATCATTGCTGTCAGCCGCTTATGCGCTGGCTGAATGTTTCTTCAACGGCTAGAGCAAGCTTTTATTTATACAACACCGAAGAGGACGTTGACCGGCTGATTGACGCCCTCCAACAAACAAAGGAGTTCTTCGGTTATGCAATTGGATGATTTATATCGCAGAGTCATTATGGATCATTACAAAAATCCGCGTAACCGCGGTAAACTCGATGAGAGTGCTGTGACCGTCAATCTGAATAACCCTACCTGCGGTGACAGCATATCGCTGCAGCTGGAAATTCAGGACGGAGTCGTCAAACAAGCCAAATTCACCGGCGAAGGCTGCTCGATCAGTATGTCATCGGCTTCCATGATGACAGAAGCCGTTCAGGGCAAGACGCTGGATGAGGCGCTTGCGCTGGCCGAGAGGTTCTCCTCCTTTATCAAAGGTGAGCCCATGGAGTTTGAGGAGCTTGAAGATATTGAGTCACTGTCGGGCGTAAGCAAATTTCCAGCGCGCATCAAATGTGCCACGCTCTCCTGGAATGCGCTGCGCAAAGGAATTGAGTTGGAGAAGCAACAATAAGCGCGCCAAGGCGCGTTCGTGAGATGGGAGGCTTTTACAATGGCTAAGCAAATGCCCGATTTGGAAGATTATAAATATGGTTTTCGCGACGAGCATAAGGCGATATTCGAATCCGGTAAAGGTTTGACTCCAGAAGTTGTGCGTACAATTTCAGAGATCAAGAACGAACCGGAATGGATGTTGGAATTCCGCTTGAAATCACTGGAGCAGTTCAACAAAATGCCGATGCCGCGTTGGGGCGGCAATATGGATGATCTGGATTTCAACGATATTCAATATTATGTAAGAGCATCGGATAAGCAAGGGAAAACATGGGAAGAAGTGCCAACGGAAATCAAAGAAACCTTTGATAAGCTTGGCATTCCTGAAGCGGAGCAGAAATTTCTTGCAGGCGTATCGGCCCAGTATGAATCCGAGGTCGTTTACCACAGCATGCAGGAGGATCTCGAGAAGCAAGGCGTTATCTTTACGGATACGGATACTGCGCTTCGCGATTATCCGGAGATTTTCCGCAAATATTTCGGAACGATCATTCCTCCTGCGGATAATAAATTTGCAGCGCTTAACAGTGCGGTATGGTCAGGCGGAAGCTTTATCTACGTACCGAAGGGCGTTCAATGCGAAATCCCGCTGCAGGCCTATTTCCGGATCAACTCGGAGAATATGGGACAATTTGAGCGTACGTTAATCGTAGCCGATGAAGGCAGCATGGTCCATTATGTTGAAGGCTGCACGGCGCCGATCTACAGTACGAATTCTCTGCACAGCGCGGTGGTTGAGATTCTGGTCCTCAAAGACGCGCGGGTGCGTTATACGACGATTCAGAACTGGGCACCGAACATTTATAATCTCGTCACCAAGCGTGCCGTTGCTGAAGAAAATGCGACGATGGAATGGGTCGACGGAAACATCGGCTCCAAACTGACGATGAAATATCCGGCTGTTGTGCTCAAAGGGCGCGGCGCAAAAGGCATGGTCCTTTCCATCGCCGTTGCAGGCAAGGGACAGCATCAGGATGCGGGCGCCAAGATGACCCATCTGGCTCCGGATACGACATCCACGATCGTTTCCAAATCGATCAGCAAGCATGGCGGCAAAGTAACTTACCGCGGCTTGGCCTCATTCGGCCGCAACTCCGAAGGGTCCAAGGCGAACATCAAGTGCGACACGCTTATTCTGGATAATGAATCAACGTCCGACACGATTCCTTACAATGAAATCATGAACGACAACATTACCCTGGAGCATGAGGCGACTGTTTCCAAGGTTTCCGAGGATCAGCTGTTCTACTTGATGAGTCGCGGTTTGACTGAAGCCGAAGCGACTCAAATGATCGTTATGGGCTTCATCGAGCCGTTCACCAAAGAACTGCCGATGGAATATGCGGTCGAAATGAACCGTCTCATTAAGTTCGAGATGGAAGGGTCTATCGGTTAAGACTCCGCAAACCTTGCTTCAATAACGGGTGCAGTAGAATAAATATTGGCGGGAACGGTGTGAGCCGATTTCGTGCCGATTCAGATATATCTTTTGGTGAAGGAGACGAACTTAAAGTTCGTCTCCTTCATTTTTTTGGGAATGGATATCTGCCAAAGATGGTTAAGTAAGCAATCAACGAGAAGGAGCTGCCGGGGCAGCCGGATTTCTGAAAGGGTTGTATACGGGGGCATTGGTGCAGGAGGGTGCAAGTACGACGTGTGCCACGCGAGACGCAGCAATAGACGCTATTCCCGTAACCTTCTCAGCGATGGAGGATCATCGGTAACAGCGTCATTGAGCCTAGCCTTTTGCTATGCTCGTTTTTGCCGGAGAAGCTGTCGCAGGCGGGGCTGCGCCATAATCAACAATGGGAGCGTGTTATAGATTAGATGACAGCGGCTCTTGAGCAAAGAACAAGGAGGTCCCGGCGGCTATCTTTATGCTTGTATCGAAAACTCTTAATCCGGAAGCAGCGGCTCTTCTTATAAAAGAGCCGCATCCGGGTTTTTTTTGACGGCAAAACGCCAGTGTCTATTGAGAGCGGGGAAGCACTGCGAGCTTCTACTACATAAAGACTTGCTTGACTTCAAGAGACCGGTCCTGCGTAAGATCTACAAAATCATCTTTGATCTGGATGAGAGGCCGGAAAAATTCGGAAGGATGCGTCATTATAATGGTTCCGAATTCCCCGCTTACGAGCTCGACTTGTTTTCCGATAAAATTAGGGATCATGTGTTTGATAAAGGTATGGGTGGTGAAGGGATCCAATTCGTTAAAGCTCATACGGTACAACTCTTTCAAAACAAACAGCAAGTCGCGTTTCTTCTGGTAGACGCGCGAAGAGATCATCGCACTGTATACATCGGCAACCGCTACTATTTTTGAGACAGGATGGATTTGATCGCCATTTATCCGATAGGGGTAGCCTGAACCATCCATACGTTCATGATGCTCTAAAGCGACTGTTGCGGAAATGGATTCACCGAATGAGTTGAGAATGATTGTATTGCCGTAAATGGTATGCCGCTTGATTTCTTCAAATTCCTGCTCCGTCAGACGATCCGGCTTGTTCAGGATATCATTATCAATCTGGCATTTGCCGATATCGTGAAGAAAACCGGATTGACCAATCTTCACCGCCTGCTCCTCTTCATAGCCCAGCCAGGAAGATAAATAATAGGCCAGCATTCCAACTTGAACCGAGTGCTGATAGGTATAATCGTCCTTTGTGTTCAGAAGCAGCAGCATGGATACGACGTCTCTTTCCGTCTTGAAAGTATCCACCAAGGGCTGGAAGGTTGCCACTACCTCTTCCTCCGCCACTTTCCCGCTTTGAAGCGCATTCATAAATAATTGCTGGCAACCGTTTATGGCATCCTGATAAACAGGTTCAACAGCTGGCAGCCACTTGGGACTGAGTGTGGATTCGATCGTTCTTCCCGGCGGTTGTTCCACAACACGCCGCTCAATCTCGACATAATCGAGCTGATGCTGGAACAGCCTGGATATTTCACTTGCAAACAATTCCGTTCCTTTGGAAAGCACATTCAATCCATAAGAATTGAATGTATCATGGCTTAATCGGTCCCCTTCTTTAAGCTCCGTCACATGTACTCTCATTGTCCACCTCAAGTAGCATTTGTCCTATACCAATATTAAGTCTATGGTAGCAACAAAATGTGGAAATGGCAATAACAGCAATAAATTAACAATCACAGGGAAATAACAATGGGTATTTTTGATTATTTTTAGCAGGGTATTGAAGGGAAGCGCTAGATGCCATATATTTCATTGTAAATACGTTTGGCCACTATTGGATCTTCCGTGCCTTGTATGAGCGCTCTTCCATCAGGGAATAAAATGGCCGTCATTTCCTTGTCGCGCCGGAAGCGGATGAGAAATTGGTTCTGCTCCACGTCTCCCGCGGAACGAAGCCGCGCTGCAAGCGCCCCAAGCTGAATGCGGGTACCCTTCGCGGGAGCGATCTGAATGGTATTGCGGCCGCACAGCGAAACGGCAGACACCCCATCTTCCCGGTCGTCCAGGTAGTCGTATTGATCCTTTGAGCAAGCCGGACAATCGTCGCGCTTGGATTTAGAGACATCAAGAGAAATATAACGATGGTGCCACAAATCCACCTGGAATAAAGTCCTTTGCATGGCATCGGAATTGCCACTCAGCCATTTGAGCGCTTCTGCAGCCTGAATGGACGCGATCAAATCGACTGCAGGTGAAATAACGCCTGCTGTGTCGCAAGTGTCTACGGAACCCGCAGCAGGGGGCGCGGGAAACAGGCAGCGGAAGCAGGGCGTCTTACCAGGAATAAAGGACATGGTCATGCCGGAAGCGCCAACGACACCGCCATATATCCAGGGGATGCTTCTTTTCAAGCTGACATCGTTGATCAAATAGCGTACGCTGAAATTATCCGACCCGTCGATAATGAGATCGAAACCTTCCAGCAGCTGCTCCGCATTGGAGCTGGTGAGATCCGCAACTACAGGATCTATGCTTACTGAGCTGTTGATGCTGCGCAGTCTTTCGGCTGCGGCCTGTGCTTTGGGCAGCATCCGCTGTACGTCATCTTCCGTATATAGCACCTGCCGCTGCAGATTGCTCCACTCCAGAACATCGCGGTCGATGAGCCGGATACGCCCAATGCCGGATCGGACCAGATGCTGGGCGCTGACGCTTCCGAGAGCGCCGAGGCCGACAACCGCGGCGCTGCGCTCGCCAATCATGAGCTGACCGGCATCACCTATAGGAGCAAAGCGGGTCTGTCTCGAATAACGCTCTGCGGCAGGGGGGGCCGCCTTAGCTGCGCCGGGGCTATGAAGGTTGTTTTCAAGTGACATGGGGAACCCTCCTAAGGTTTTTCTGCTGACATCGAAGCGAATACATCCTTCTGCTGCCAGTGTCAGTTTGGAGGGGCGGCGGGATTCCAGGGCCCTTGCTGGTGACCTTTCCATTCCGAGCCATCTTCCCATATTTCACGCTTCCAAATAGGGACGATTTCCTTCAGCCTTTCTATGGCATATCTGCTGGCTTCATAGCAAGTATCGCGATGAGGGGTGGAGACCGCGATTACGACGCTGATCTCGGCGATGCCGACTACGCCGGTCCGGTGTTCAATCGCACAAACGGCGCCCTTCCATTTCTGCGAAATTTCTGCCCCGATTTGCCGGAGCATCTTCAGCGCCATGGGAACGTAAGCTTCGTATTCCAATCGGACAGTGCGCTGTCCCTGCGTCCATTCTCTTGTCGTTCCTGTAAAGGTGAGGGTCGCGCCATTGCCGGGCACGATTACCTTGGCTGTAATGGTCTCCACAGACAGCGGCTCCGCGCGGATGGCGAACCGTTCAACGGCTTCCGGCTCGCCGCCTGATACAGGGGGCAGCAGAGCGAGCTCGTCACTGTACGTTACAAGGTCGTCATCGGCGGCATACGATTGATTGGCGGCAACGAAGGAAGCCGTAATGAGCGGTTCATGATCAGGATATTGGGCAATCAGAGTCTGTTTCAATACTTTGACTTGAAGTATATTTTCTTCCAGATTAAGGATGATTTCCGGTTTTCCGAATCGCTCAGCCAAGCCGGCGAATAACTGAATTTTCCATTGATTGCTCATGTTTTCAACCTCTTCTATCTTCGCATAATGATCTCTACAGCATACCATAACGATCTGAAAAATGTTATGCTAGACACAAGTACATGAAAGGAAGTGCGAACTATGCCGGGATTGACGGATCGGTTCGAACGTGTTCATGATTATTTGCGCATCTCGGTTACAGACCGATGTAATCTGCGCTGTTTATACTGCATGCCGGAAGAAGGCGTTGAATTTGCGCCGTCCTCTGATCTGCTCTCATACGATCAGATTGTAGAAGTGGTCGAAACGGGCGCGAGACTCGGCATTACCAAATTGCGTATTACCGGAGGAGAGCCTTTGGTCCGCCCTGGGCTGGATGGGCTTGTACGCCGTCTGTCGGCGATACCCGGTATTTGCGATATATCGCTGACCACTAATGGCGTGCTGCTTGCCGATCAGGCAGCGGCGCTTCGGGATGCAGGCGTGAACCGGGTAAATATCAGCCTGGACACACTTGATCCGGCGCGGTTTCAGTTTATTGCCCGGCGCGGGGATCTCAAACGGGTGATGGCGGGCATCGAAGCTTCCGTAAAGGTAGGCTTCTCCCCCATCAAGCTTAACTGTGTCCTGCTAAAGGGCGTCAATGAGGATGAAATCGGTGATTTTCTGCAGCTGGCTTACGAGCATCCGCTGCATGTCCGGTTCATCGAATACATGCCTATCGGCCATGCCGATGAAAACTGGAAAAACCATTATCTTCCTTTGGCGCGGGTTCTGGAAATCGCTTCTGAACGCAAACTTCTTACGCACCGTCTGGATTCCATTGTCGGGAACGGGCCTTCGGAGGATTACCGTATGATTGGCGGCAAAGGGTCATTCGGCCTGATTCACCCTGTCAGCGATCATTTCTGCCAACGGTGCAACCGTTTAAGGCTTACGGCAGACGGAAACCTTAAGCCTTGCCTTTATTGGATCGATGAGCTCAGCGTAAAGCCTGCTCTGGGGGATCCGCAAGCCTTGAGCGACTTATTTATGCGGGCGATGGAATTAAAACCGCTCAATCACGAGATGGCGGCCAAGCTCTCTGACGAAGCCCAAAGCCATCAGCCGACCGCAAGGCGTATGTCCCAAATTGGCGGTTAGGCAGCAGGAATGACAAGGATGGAATATAGTTGGAGGAAGGACGCAAATGAAACATCATAAAGATCCCAGAATCATTTCGATTGACCATTACGGACTGCCCTTGTATGAAACATCCCCGGAGCAGATGGCTTTGCTTGCAGGGGATGCTTTCGCCTTGTCGGACCGGGTTCCGGAGGCGGTGGGCGAAGCCTTTGACTTTATACGCTGGTATTATGCCTGGCGCAGTTTGCAGGGAATAGGGGAGAAAACGCCCGAGCCGACCCATCTCAAGGTGGAAGGCAACGACTCTTTTGAAGCGCTTATTCCCTGGGAGCAGCTGGCCGGGTCAGCCATTCAGTTTGCCATCGACGGCAAGCCTTTGCACAAAGGCGGGCCAATCCGTCTGTATGTGCCAAATGGCTCCAGTGCCTGCTTGAATGTAAAAAGCGTGGCTGCCTGCCGTTTTTTGCATGATGAAGCCAGCAGAGGCGACGTATCTTACGGGTTCAAAAATGCCTTTTCTCCGCAAGATTTGCGACAAAACACAACGAAATAATGAAGCCTGGCCTTGTCGTCCAAGGCCGCTTTTCATCATACCTCACATACGCTATGTCTGGTTTGACAACCACTTTAATGTGTTAATCCCTAGTAACCCGGGAGGCAGGAATGAAAGAAACAGCAGTTCGTCAGCGTGAAATTGAAGTCGTTCTTTTGCACAGTAATGACGTTCACAGCCGCTTGGAATTGGCGGCCAAAATGTCCACTTATATATCTGAAACCAGGCGTACCTATGGAAGTGATCGCGTGCTTGTCCTGGACATCGGCGATCATATGGACCGAATGAGAATCGAGACGGAGGCCAGCGACGGCCTGGTAAATATTGAGCTTTTGAATGAAGCCGGCTATGACGCTGCAACGCTCGGAAACAATGAAGGCCTGACATTCACACAGGCTCATCTGGATGATGCTTTCCGTGAGCATGCGCAATTTCAGACCCTCTGCGCCAATATGCGCCTGCAGTCAGGCGGGGAACGTCCTACCTGGCTGCAGGCGTCCACGATTGTCCGCAAAGGGGGTCTTACGTTCGGGATCATTGGCGTGACGGCGGCGTTTGCGGATTTCTATGAACTGCTGGGTTGGGATGCGGGCGACCCTCTTGCTGCGGTGGCAAAAGAGGCTAAGGCGCTGCGAGAGAAGGTTGACGTGCTCATCGTAATGTCCCATCTGGGCTTGCCCCATGACAGGCAGATGGCACAGACGATACCGGGCATCGACCTGATACTGGGCGGACATACGCATCACCTCCTGGAACAGCCGGAAATTATCGGAGAGACATATGTCTGTGCAGCCGGAAAGTTCGGCGAATATATGGGGCGCATCGAGATTGGACGGGATAGCCTCGATGGGCGGCTAACGTTTCATGCAAAATGCGTACCGATGGCTGCATATGAGGAAAAACCTGAAGCCGCCGCGATTATCGGCGGCTTCAAAGCGGCTGGACAGCGCCGTCTCAGCAGAGTGATTTCACGGCTGTCTGCGCCGCTGCCAGTCAGGATCGAGCGGGAATCGCCGCTGGGAAATTTACTGGCGGCTGGTCTGAAGCGATGGACCGGCTCGGAAATCGGTCTTGTTAACTCCGGACAGCTTCTGGGCGGACTGGCGGAAGGGGAGGTCACGGCAGGCGATTTGCATGCGCTGTGCCCTTCGCCAATCAATCCTTGCCGGATGACGTTGTCCGGTCGGGATCTGCTGCGCGCCCTCGAAGAGGCACTGCTGGCCGAGTTTATTGACAAGCCGATCCGCGGGTTTGGTTTCCGTGGGTCGGTTCTTGGAACGCTCGCCGTAGACGGGCTTGAGATCATCTGGAATCCGGAGGCACCGCCCTATACCAAGATCCTTTCTTTGACGGTGAATGGACAGGACTTTGACCCCGACCGTGCATACACGGTAGGGACGATAGACATGTTTACGTTCGGGGTCGGTTATGAGACAATCAAAAACGGCACGGATGTCCAGTATTTTTTGCCTGAGTTTATCCGGGATGTGCTTGCATTGGAGCTGCAAGATCCACGAGCGCTGTTGGACAGCGCAAGATGCCGATGGATCATGGCTGCCAAAGGCCATGGAACGGCAGGCTAGAGTTATAATTAAAGGAGGGAAACCAGGCGAGTATGGGAGACATCATTAATGCGGTGATTTTAGGAATTGTTGAAGGATTGACTGAATTTTTACCGGTGTCTTCATCGGGGCATATGATCTTGACGAATAAGCTGCTTGGCTATACCTCGGATGACCAGATGATCGTTACATTTGAAATCGTGATCCAGTTGGCCGCAATCCTGGCCATCGCTCTTATTTACCGTCAACGTATCGCCAGCCTGTTCGGATTGTCCAAAGCGACGGAAAGTCTGGGCAAGATCTCATCGTTTCCAAATGCCAGACGCAAACTAAATCTTGTTCATATCGCGCTTGGCATTGTGCCTGCGCTGCTGCTTGCTTTTTTTCTTCGGGATGTTATCAAGGGTGAAGGCTTTAATCAGACCCCGGTCCTATATGCCCTTGTAGTAGGGGGGATTTACATGATTGTGGCTGAATGGCTTTCCAGATCCGGCCGGATTCGCATTGTATCAGAAACGATTGATGATATTTCCTATAAGCAGGCTTTTATGATCGGTCTCCTTCAGTGCTTGTCGCTGTGGCCCGGATATTCAAGATCCGGTTCGACGATTGCCGGCGGAATGCTGGTGGGAACCAGTTACAAGGCAGCCGCCGATTTTTCTTTCCTAATGGCGATACCCATTATGGCCGCGGCTACAGGCTATGAGCTGCTGGACAATTACAAGTATATCGAAGGCGATAATCTGCCGTTCTTCATTGCAGGTTTTCTCGTTTCCTTCGTTGTTGCCTGGCTTGTTATTGTGTTGTTCCTTAAGCATATCCAAAAGGTGAAGCTGACTCATTTCGCGATTTACCGGTTTCTGCTTGCGGCATTTTTCTGGTATTTTATTATGAGATAGACTTTTTTTCAGGGATTATCTTCTTTTGGAATGCGAAAAAGAAGAATTTTGTCGAGAATTGGCGAATCGGATATTGCTCTTTTATTGAAAATAACTTACATTTAAATTACGGGGTCGATAGTCTTGCCCTCACGATCTGGAAAATTGAAGCAAGCAGGGGTCGATCCGATGCGATTATTGCCCATTCATATGTGCCGTGAAGGCATGAAATTAGCCAAAAAGATTTACTCCGAAGAGGGTCTTGTTCTGCTTGCCGAGCAAGTGGAACTGACCAGCAAGCTTATTGCCCGATTAAGTGAGTGCGGCGTCAGCTTTGTATACATACAAGATCCCCGAACGGCAGATTTGGTCGTACCCGATCTGATCAGCGAGGAAACCAGACAACACGCGCTTCAGGAGATCCGCACAAACTTTCGGGGAATGATGGACAAACCGAACCGCAAAAGCGGAGCTACCTACCCTTATATAGCAAAACCTTTCCGGGAAGTCATGAATATGGTTATCGATGATTTGACAAGCCAGAAGGACGCCATGCT
The DNA here is from genome assembly GCF_014641075.1 of Paenibacillus nasutitermitis. Lineage (GTDB taxonomy): Bacteria > Bacillota > Bacilli > Paenibacillales > Paenibacillaceae > Paenibacillus_Z > Paenibacillus_Z nasutitermitis. Next base: position 1,582,386 of record NZ_BMHP01000002.1, on the reverse strand, counting down.
CATGCTGATGAATATGGGCATTGTGGACGATTATTTGTTTCAGCATTCGCTGAACGTCTGCGTGTACTCCACCTTACTGGGCATTGCCAGCGGCTATACCCGCGAACAATTGATGACGCTTGGCTTAGGCGCGATGCTTCATGATATTGGCAAAACCCAGATCAGCTCAAGCCTGTTAAAGAAAACCGGATCACTCACCAGGGATGAATATGAGGAAATGAAGCGTCATGCCGAACGCGGCTTCTATTTGTTGAAGGATGAGCCCAATATTCCGTTGCTAGCGGCGCATTGCGCTTACCAGCACCATGAGAGACTTGACGGCAGTGGATATCCCAGAGGAATCAAGGGGGACGAAATCCATGAATATGCCAAATGGATCGGATTGGTGGATTCCTATGATGCGATGACCTCGACACGGATTTACCGGAATCCGATGCTTCCGCATCAGGCGGTGGAGGCGCTCTACACGGGCACGGGAACGTTATATGAGCAGCGTATGCTGCAAACCTTTCGTGACAAGGTCGCGATTTATCCGCTTGGCGTTACGGTGAAGCTGCAGACAGGCGAATCCGGAGTGGTGGTGGATATTAAGGCATCCTGCCCGCATCGGCCGGTTGTACGGGTCCTTCAGGATGTGGCAGGCATGGACTTGAAGAAGCCGTATGAAGTAGATTTGTCAACCCAGCTGACCATGATGATCTCCAGTGTCAATGAGGATCCCCGGCTGGCTGAAGTTTCTGGTGCTTAATGCTGGCAGACAACCGGGTGAAACCGGGTATGAAGGGCCGATTAGGCTCTTTTTTTTCTGCATCGGCACTATTAACAATCAGCTATTGTTAATCCCAGTGAGGACCGTTGATCGGGCATTTGTATCATCAAAAAAGAACCTGATAGTTGTATCAGGTTCTTCTATATTGCATAAAAAAAGGCAGAATGATATAATTTGATTACGAGTATTAAAATTAAAGACACAATTATTCTATCTTACAATTTAATCGTATCATGCCGGTGAACTCTTGTCAAATGTTTTTTATCAATTTAATGGATAGGGGAGATTGTGGAATGAGTACTTTGGTTCTCGGTTTTCAGGAAATGGATAAAACGCAGCTTTTGCTCGTCGGCGGAAAAGGGTTAAATTTAGGGGAATTATCAAAAATGGAAGGAATACAAGTACCGGAAGGATTTTGTGTGACAACAGTAGGATATCAAAAAGCCATTGAACAAAATGAAATGTTTCATGCATTGCTGGATCAACTAGCCATGCTAACAGTTGAAGATCGAGATCAAATTAGCGAAATCAGCAGGAAGATTCGGCAACTCATTCTGGAAGCAGAAATGCCTTCCGATGTTGTGAAAGCAGTCACTCGCTACCTCACCCAGCTTGGCGATAAACATGCTTATGCGGTGCGTTCCAGTGCGACTGCTGAGGATTTGCCGTATGCCTCTTTTGCCGGTCAACAAGACAGTTATTTAAATATCATCGGCGCCGATGCCATTTTGCAGCATATCAGCAAATGTTGGGCGTCCCTATTTACGGATCGGGCGGTAATCTACCGTATGCAAAATGGATTTGACCACAGCCAGGTGTATTTATCCGTTATCGTTCAAAGGATGGTTTTCCCACAGTCTTCAGGGATTTTATTTACCGCGGATCCGATTACCGGAAACCGAAAGCTGCTATCCATCGATGCCGGTTTTGGACTTGGAGAAGCACTGGTCTCAGGCTTGGTATCTCCCGATAGTTATAAAGTACAGGAAGAGGAAGTCATCGATAAGAGGATAGGAACCAAAAAGCTGGCTATCTATGGACGAAAGGAAGGCGGAACAGAAACAAAGCAGATCGATCCTGACCAGCAAAAGACTCAAACGCTTACGGAACAACAAATTTTACAACTGGCACGCATCGGAAGACAGATCGAAGCTTATTTCGGTCAACCGCAAGATATTGAATGGTGTTTGGCCCAAGATACCTTTTATATGGTCCAGAGTCGGCCCATCACGACTTTATTCCCGATCCCTGAAGCGAATGATCAAGAAAATCACGTTTATATCTCTGTTGGTCATCAACAAATGATGACGGATCCCATAAAACCACTGGGATTATCTTTTTTTCTGTTGACGACTTCTGCACCCATGCGTAAAGCTGGTGGAAGGTTATTTGTTGATGTCGCACATAATCTGGCATCACCTGACAGCAGAGAACTTTTATTAAATAGAATGGAACAACACGATCCGCTCTTAAAAGACGCACTTATGACCATCGTAGAGCGGGAAGATTTTATAAAATTGTCACCTGATAATGAAAAAGCACCGGGTCCCGGCAAAAGCAATAAAGATATATCGCCTCCGTCTTCTCAAGCACAGATCGAATACGATCCGACAATCGTTTCCGATTTCATTAAGAGCAGTCAAACGTCAATAGAAGAGTTAAAACAAAACATCCAAACGAAATCGGGATCCGATTTATTTGAATTTATTCTTGAAGATATCCAGGAATTAAAGAGGGTTATATTTAACCCGAAAGGCTTGGAAGTTATTATGGCTGCGATGGATGCTTCATTATGGATTAACGAAAAAATGAATGAGTGGTTAGGTGAAAAAAACGCAGCCGATACGCTTTCTCAATCGGTACCGGACAATATTACTTCGGAAATGGGTCTGGCGTTATTGGATGTCGCAGATGTGATTCGTCCTTACCCGGAAGTAATGGATTATTTACAGCATGTAAAAGACGATAACTTCTTGGAAGAACTGATCAGGTTTGAGGGTGGTAAGGAAACCCAAGACGCTATCTATGCTTATCTGGGCAAATACGGTATGCGATGCAGCGGGGAAATCGATATTACGAAAACTCGTTGGAGCGAAAAACCAACTACACTTGTTCCCATGATTCTCAGTAATATCAAAAACTTTGAGCCTAATGCCGGCAAGCGGAAATTTGAGCAAGGGCGACAGGAAGCTTTGAATAAAGAACAAGAGTTATTAGAACGATTGAAGCCATTGCCGGATGGTAAGCAAAAAGCTAAAGAGACAAAACAAATGATCGCCCTAATCCGGAATTTCAGCGGGTTTAGGGAATATCCCAAATACGCCATGGTTAATCGCTACTTCGTTTATAAGCAGGCTTTAATGAAAGAAGCCGAACAACTCGTACAAGAGGGCGTTATTCATGAACAAGAAGATATCTACTATCTCACTTATGAAGAGCTTCGCGAAGCCGTACGCACAAATAAACTGGATTACCAGATCATCAGCAAACGAAAAGACGAGTACAAATTATATGAAAAACTAACGCCCCCACGTCTTATCACGTCTGATGGTGAGATCATTGAAGGCAAGTACAAACGGGAAAATCTGCCAGCCGAGGCTATCGTAGGTCTGCCTGTTTCTGCAGGAGTGATTGAGGGACGAGCGCGTGTTATCTTAAACATGGAAGATGCTGATCTGGAAGATGGGGATATATTAGTCACCTCATTTACTGACCCAAGCTGGACCCCATTGTTTGTATCCATAAAAGGCCTGGTCACCGAGGTTGGCGGACTGATGACCCATGGGGCGGTTATCGCGCGTGAATATGGCTTGCCGGCAGTTGTCGGCGTGGAAAATGCTACCAAACTGATAAAAGACGGGCAACGAATTCGCGTGCATGGAACAGAAGGATATATCGAAATTATGTAATGGCTGAATAGGTCAAAAAGATGACCCCTGATGATCTCAAGGGTCATCTACTGGCAGTTCAACTCACCGGTGGGTTTTTTAATTTTTTTCTGGTGCAGCATGCCGCATTTGCAACAATCCGCAGCGGATATTACAATGATAGAAATACGATTTTTTAAAGTCAGGTGCTGAAACGATGCAAAACGCTATACATACAGATCGCGCACGGGGAATCCATTCGATTTCGCCTGCCGACGATCCGTGGGATCCCATTTCTTCTCTTCGTCAGTTTGGCCGTCATCGTCTGACCAGTGTGGAGATGACCCTAACCAATTTATGCAATATGCGCTGCGAGCATTGTGCAGTCGGAGATACGCTGGTGATGACGGAGCCGGATAAGCTTCCGCTCGACATGATGCTGCAACGGCTGGATGAAATCGAGCATTTGCAGACCATAAGTATTACCGGAGGGGAGCCGACATTTTCCGGCAAAGCCGTGAACGAGTATCTGATTCCGCTTTTGAAGTATGCCCGCAGCCGGGGCGTACGCTCTCAAATTAACTCCAATATCACCCTGGATTACAGCCGATACGAGGCAATTGCCCCTTATCTGGATGTGATGCATATTTCATTCAACTATACCCATGCTGATGATTTTCACAAGGTTGGTTTTGCCAAAAGCGGTCATCCCGTCGCACGGGAAACAGCTGTCCGGATGTACGAGCGAATGATCAGCAATGCCCGCAGATTGACCGAAGGGGGCTTATTCGTATCTGCCGAGTCCATGATTAATTTCCGGACTCATGAGAAAATCGCCGAGATCCATCAGCTTATTTCGCAAATGGGCTGTCAGCGTCATGAAGTGCATCCCATGTACCCAAGTGCTTTCGCTGCTGATTTACCGGTTATAAATAAAGAGGAGATGCGCAAGGCCATTCTCCGACTGCTGGATCATCGTGATCCTTCCTTGTGGATGCTGTTTGGCACCTTGCCGTTCTTTCATTGCAGCGAGGACGCTGAGGACCGCGAATTGCTGGCGAGACTTGCAGCAGAACCGCTTGTCACGGTCCGCAACGATCCGGACGGCAGAAACCGGTTGAACGTGAATTTGTTTACGGGGGATGTTTTCGTAACGGATTTCTCGGACGTGCCGGCTTTCGGCAATATTGGTACAGACAGGCTCGACGAATTGTTCGAGCGCTGGCTCACTCATCCCCTCGCGGCTGGAGTGAATTGCCATTGCCCCGCTGCGTCCTGCTGCGGCCCAAATTTGCTGGTCAAAGACATGTACTACAGGGAAGTCGATTTTCTGGCTCGGAAGGCTATTCTATAGTGGCGATGAGAGGAGAGAACGACCCTATTGGGACATTTTGAAACAGGCCAGATTATATGGAATTTGATCATTGTTTTTGTCCTTGTCTTGTTGAACGGTTTTTTTGTGGCGGCGGAGTTCTCACTGGTTAAGGTGCGTTTGACGAGACTGACCCAGCTCTCCAATGAAGGAAATAAACGAGCCAAATATGCGCTGAAGGTCAATAGCAGGCTGGATACCTATTTGTCAGCCACGCAGCTTGGGATAACCCTGGCTTCACTGGGACTTGGCTGGGTAGGTGAGCCGGCCATATCCGAGCTCATTGTAGAGCCGCTTCTGCATCGTGTTGGCATGACCGACCCGACCGTTATTTCTTCAGTTTCGGTTATTATCGGGTTTCTTGTCATTACCTTCCTGCATATCGTGCTTGGCGAGCTCGCGCCCAAGACGCTGGCTATTCAGAAGTCGGAATCCACATCCTTATGGGCGTCCATGCCGCTATTGTGGTTTTATCGCCTTTTTCTGCCCGCTATCTGGCTGTTAAACGGCTCTGCCAACCGCTTGCTTAGACTGATTGGCGTAAAACCGGCCAGTGAACATGACTCAGCTCATACGGAAGAAGAAATCCGTATTCTGATGAATCAGAGCGCGGTTAGCGGCATCATCGATAAAGATGAGCTCAAGCTTTTTGACAACATCTTTGAGTTCTCCGACCGGCTGGCGCGCGAGGTGATGCTTCCCCGTACCGATATGGATTGTCTTTATGCAGATCTTGATTTTGCCGAAAATATGAAGACAGTCTATACAACGAAACATACGCGTTATCCGGTGTGTGTCGAAGATAAAGACCAATTAATCGGCTTTGTACATATTACAGACTTGTTGACTGCCGATCCGGATGAGGATCATTCGCTGCAGAATTTTCTGCGGCCAATCTTGAATGTGCCTGAGTCGATGGAAATCAGCCATGTGCTGAAGCTGATGCAGCGGAAGCATTCTCAGCTTGCCATCGTCGTGGATGAATATGGCGGAACCGCCGGCATGCTCACCACCGAGCTGATTCTGGAAGAAATCGTCGGCGAGATTCATGACGAGTTTGATACGGAGCAGCCGAGTGTTGTGGTGAAAGGGGATGTGACTTCAGTCGATGGCCGAATGCTGATCGAGGATGTGAATGTCATGTTTAATCTGGACATTGAAGATGATGATGTGGATTCCATTGGCGGCTGGTTGTTCACCCTTCTCGAAGGCAATCCCGTCAAAGGGAAGAAAGTCGACTATAAGCATTATGTTTTCGAAGTTGCAGAAAGCGAGCGCCTGAGGGTGCTTCGGGTCAATATTTACAGACAGCACCAGGATGAGGAGATGGAGGAGGAGCCCGTTCCCGAGGAGCATTAAGGTCTCCTCCCGTCCCAGGCAAGGTCGATTAATACAAACCGAAAGAGGCAATCTGCATCCTCCATGCAGGTTGCTTCTTTCGGTTTTTTAGCGTTAGCGGATATAGGCAGGCCAGGATGGAAAGGGACAACTCACTCAAAATTTATGGCGGGGAAAACCGGTTTATCTGCTAGGAAGAAGAACAAAATCTGGGCTCCTGTCATATGCTTACAAAAGAAGCGCCTATTAAACGAGCTGAAACGATTAAATCCGAAGGCTGTCCATACGGCCCCAGTCTATGCCCGAAAAAAACGGAGAGCAATCAAAAATCATGCTGCAACAGGCTTTCATGCAACCAAGAAGGAGGAGCTATGGTGAATATGAAACAAACCCGGGAGTGGTACCCCTTTATCGGTCCTTTTGATCCTTGTCCACCGATATATGTCAAAACCTATGTGGTGCCGCCAAACCAGTTTTTTCCGTATCAGCCGATGAATTTACCTCAATTCTCATTGGCCGAGGCCTTGAAGCGGGGAACATTGTGGCCTGCATTATTCAGTCCGTATGAATCGAAATGCGGGAAAGGGGAGTAGCGTTAGCCATGGATAAGCTTGATGAAAATTATTACAGCAAGCTGCTTGAGCTGCAGCAGCTGGATTTTGCTCTGGTTGAACTAACCCTGTTCCTGGACACCCATCCCAACGATATGCAGATTCTTCAGCAGTTCAACCAGCTTGCCCAACAAAGACAGCATGTCGCGCATGAATTTGAGATGCAGTACGGTCCCTTGCTTCAATTCGGTCACAGCTTTTCCAAATATCCGTGGCAGTGGTCGCAAACCCCATGGCCGTGGCAGGTCTGACTATCCATAAGCTAGCTTTTAGCAAATTCCATAACAGGAAGCCGGACAGGAGGGAAAGTTTGGTATGTGGATTTATGATAAAAAACTTCAATACCCGGTTCGGGTGAGCAAATGCGATCCGCGGGTAGCAAGATTTCTCGTTGAGCAATACGGAGGTGCCGATGGGGAATTATCCGCAGCGCTGCGATATCTGAATCAAAGATATACAATACCGGATAAAGTAGTCGGATTGCTGACAGACATCGGTACAGAGGAATTCGCCCACCTTGAGATGATTGCGACCATGATTTACAAACTGACGAAGGACGCCACTCCCCAGCAGTTGGAGGAAGCCGGTCTGGGTGCGCATTTTGCCAACCATGACAGCGCGCTGTTCTACAACAACGCATCGGGCGTACCCTGGACAGCTGCCTATATCGCAGCGAAAGGCGATCCTCTGGCGGATTTGTACGAGGATATTGCAGCCGAGGAGAAAGCGCGCGCCACATACCAGTGGATTATCGATATGACGGATGATGTGGATCTGCAGGACAGCTTGAAGTTTCTGCGTGAACGGGAAATCATTCATGCTATGCGCTTTAAGGAAGCGGTAGAAATCATTAAGCTCGACCGCGATACGAAGAAGGTCTACTGAGCGGAGAATATAGAAAATAAGTCATACTCATGAAGCTAAGAGAAACCGGTCCATCGACCGGTTTCTCTTTTCATTGATATCTCGATTCCTGTAGATGCAGGATTATTGCAGCCTAAATACGAGGAGGTTTTTTTTGCAGGACAAGCACTGGTTTAGTCATTTGTTTAAAAGGAAATCAATTTCATCATTAGGGAAAATCGCTTAAGTTACACGACGTGTAGTTTACTTGGATTTATACAATCAACCTATTGTGAAAACATTAAGCTGAATATGCAATGATAAAATTGATTCAGGGTCAAAACTTTTCTCTCCTTTGCTTCGTCAATGATTGCAGTATCCAATAGTAGGGAAAAGAGGAGATTGGTCTTAATATGGACTCCAAAATAACAACGACAAGAGCTTCGTCAAATAGAAAAAAAGCACCGCGCCGCTCATCTGCAAAGCCGCGCCGCCGTCCCAAAAAGCGCAGGAATAGCTTTGCAAGAGGGATGTTATTTGTGACTTTCACCGCGTTTTGGGTGGGAATCGCCGGCTTGGGCTGGTTGTTTTTGACGGAATCCGGGAATAACTTCCGTTTTTTGATGGCGGATACGCTGATTACGACCCAGCACCGGCATTGGGCCAAATACATTATCGGCCAGGAGGCTCTGGACCAGCGGGTGAAAGAATACCAGAACCGTTTTAATGAGATGGGTGAAGAACGGGATAGTCATACGATCAAGCTTCCGGCTGCAGAGGTGGCGGAGGAATCCGCTGCAGACCAGGAAAAACAGCTGGTAGAGATCGAGAAAGTTTCCGGTACCGGCTTCAGCGGTTATTTGATGACCGTATCTGATCCTACCAAAATCCGTCTTGGTGTTCCTGCAAAAGGCGGTAAAGGCGAAAAAGTGTCCAGTATGGTTAAACGGACGGGAGCGATTGCCGGTGTAAACGGCGGCGGTTTTGCCGATCCGAACTGGAAAGGCAACGGATTTCAACCGATCGGACTTGTCATTTCGCAAGGGAAGGTGTACTACGAGGATTTGGGCGGTAAGAAATCGACGCAGATCGTCGGGATCGACGGACAGGGCAAGATGGTCGCAGGACGATATTCATTGGCTGAGATCAAGTCCATGGGCGTTAAGGAGGCTGTTTCCTTCCAGCCGCGTATTATCGTTAATGGCAAAGGCCTGATCAAGAATGCGAAAGACGGCTGGGGTATTGCGCCGCGCACGGCGATGGGACAGCGGGAGGACGGCGCGATCATGTTTTTGGTGATTGACGGCAGGCAGCCAGGACACAGCATCGGAGCAAATCTTTATGACGTACAGCAGATTATGCTCAAGCATGGAGCTGTTATTGCGGCCAATCTGGACGGGGGTTCCTCAACGGTGCTTGTCAAAGACAATGAAATCATGAACAAGCCCTCCTCCGAACATGGCGAACGTTATTTGCCGACAGCCTTTCTTGTTTTTGAGCATCCCGAAAGTGTGGATATTCCCAATATTTGGTCGGGACTAAAACCAAAGGATATTGATCCTGCAAAATGGTAGAGAAGGTGGATGAGTCCCTGTTCCGAGGTTGCGCGAACAAGCGGCTTCCATTATCATAATGGAAGACTTGGAAGGGGAGAAGAAGGAAGTTGCATAACGAGAATCGTTTACGAAAACCTCAAGCTCTTATTTTCGATATGGATGGCACCTTGTTTGAAACCGATACCCTCTTGTCGGGCGTTCATGAGCGGATATTCCGGACGCTGCGGGAAGAGGGGCTATACCTGGAGCCGACGCCCCCGGTAGAGAAGCTGCTCGGATGCTTGGGCATGCTGCTGGAGGATATTTGGAGAACAATCATGCCTAACAGCTCGGAGGCTGCAAGAAAGCGCGCCGATGTGCTGATGCTGGAATATGAAGTCGAAGGGCTGGAAGCTGGCGAGGGTTCTCTTTACCCCCATGTGGAAACGACATTGCGGCAGCTGAAGGCAAGCGGCTACAAGCTGTTTGTCGCCAGCAACGGTCTGGAACGGTATGTCAAGGAGATTGTCCGGCTGAAATCCCTTTCGGAGCTGTTCGAAGGCTTGTACAGCGCCGGCGAATATGAAACCTCAACAAAAGTAGATCTGGTTGCCCGGCTCCTGAAGGACTATAATTTGGAATATGCCTGGATGATTGGGGACCGCTCATCCGATGTCGAAGCGGGCAAAGGCAATGGACTTGGCGTGATTGGATGCGCGTATGCCGTATATGGCCGCAAGGAAGAGCTGGACGGGGCGGATCGGCTCATCGGAGACTTCCGCGAGCTGCTGGATCTTGTCAGTCGGGCGGATTCCCTTCAAGGTGCAGGCTAATCTGCAGGACAACACATACCCATCAAAAACAAAATCCCGGAATGTTTCAGGTTCCGGGATTTGTTGCGGATGGAACGGCGGACTTTTCTTTCCGCCGTTTTTTTTGTTCGTAGAGCCACATGGCGTACTCCAGTGGTCTCGTAATGGCATGGCGGTAGGTATCCCTTTCTCCAGCCTGCAAAAACACTTCGCGTGCCGGCTTTGGATTGACCTCGAGCAGCCAAATCTGCCCTTTTCTGTCGATCGCCAGATCCAGCGCAAGTTCACACAGTCTGCCGTAGGACTCCTCCAGAAACGCGGCAATCTGGACGCCGAGCTCTTCCGCTTTTGCGGTCACCTTCAGGACGGTATCTTCGCTCGCAATCCATTGGCGCAGCAGCTTGCTCATCGTGATCGCCTGCCCCCCGCCATGCAAATTGGAGGTGATGCTTCCGGAGGCGCCAATCCGTCCCGCACAGCCGGTAACTTCCCATGCCCCGCTGCCGTTCTTCTGGACAAGCATCCGGTAATCGTGAACGCGTCCATTCGGCAGCTTGAGCTGGATGCCCTGCTGTACCAGGTAGCGGTTCCCTTTCAGATTCCACCCGGCCAGTCTGCCATGCAAGCCGGCGAGCGGCACTCGCTGCGGGCTGATGATGCGGCGCGACTGATCACGGCCTTGAATCAGATAGGTGCCACCCTTCTGTTTCTCGATGCGCAGAATCCCGCGGCCCCCGGTGCCGTTGATCGGTTTTAAATAAATGAGCGGATACTTTTTGATCATTTCGCTCAGATCGCTCTGGCCTTCATACAAACGGGTCAGCGGCAGGTGGGGACGGTAAGGCTCCTCTTTGCGCATTGTCCGGTACACTGTCCACTTGTTGCGCAGCACCCGGTTAAGGAAGGTCAAATGACCGTACTGCTTCCGGAACTTGCCCAGCTGCTCAAAACGGTGGCCGCGCTGTATGCGGCAGCGGTCATAGATCATATGGGGAAAGGAACGCCATTTGCGGGTCCAGGTTTTTTTGGAGGCATCGAAGATATGGGCAAAAATCCGGTTCTGTTTGTAATTGACGTCCTGAGGGGTGAAGACAAATACTTCAAGCCCGATCCGACGGCCGGCTGCGGTCATTTTCTGGTAAACCTGCTTTTCCTCAAGCAGGCCATTGTCATTCAGGTAAAGCGTTAATATGCCAAGCACGGGCTGGCCCATGCGGACTCCTCCTAGCATTCAAATCGAAGCGTTGGTTTCCCGGTGGGACCAGTGAACAGACCGGCCGCTTTCATTCCAGCATGGAAGCACATCTTCATGCTGGCGGTATTGTCTGCGGCTACGCTGCAAACAAGGCTGCCAAAATACCGGTGAAGCTCATTCATTAACTTGCTCCCAAGCCGCTTCCCCCGCTCCCGCGGATGAACAACCACCAGACAAGCCTGTTTTCCCGCATCGGCGGCAAAAGCAAAGGCGGCAAGTTTGCCGCCTTCCAGGGCGATGACAACAGCAGCAGGCTCCTTGTCGCTCCAGTTGTCTTCCAGGGGGGCTGCAGCTGTTATGGGAGCTCCAGAAGCAATCCATGGCTCTAATTGACTTACGGGCAGCCCTAATGCTTCAGGAGAAAGATGGCGAAGCTTATGCAGACCTGCGGCAGACAATCGTTGAGCGCCGTATCGCAAGGCAAAAGTAATTATGGTTCCCTTCATTCTGATCCATTCTTCAGGTGAAAGACGTCTGATTTGCATAGATCACCTCTTAAGAGTTTTCTGTAGAAAACTCACCTCGGAAGCATCCGCTTAAGAGCTTTCGGAAGAAAACTCAGTCGGCAGCCGGTATTTTCCCTTTGGTCCGAAGCAGGTAACGGCTGTATTGAAAAATGCGGTCAAGCGAGCGCTTGCGGATATCCGGCTCATCAAACTTCATCGGTTTTGAGTTGGCTTCGAAAAACCAGATCCCCCCCTCCTGATCGACACCCAGATCCATAGACATCTCCACAAGACGGTGGCCGGATCCGCGCTCAATCTGACGGGCGATCAAGAGGGCAGTCGAGCGCGTCTTACTCATTAGTTTACGCGCCTCTTCTGGTCCAAATGCGCTGACAAGCAGCCTTTCGGGATCATCAATACTGCCGCCACGGGGAACATGCGTGGTAATGCTGGACGATCCGGCCACCCGTGCACCGATGCCCGATATATCCCATTGACCGCGCTGATTCTTCTGGATAAGTGCTCTCAAATCAAACGAACGGTCATTGATGGCTGCCAGCTTGATGCCTTGCTGGGCAATATACCGCTCACCGGAGCATTCCTTCCTGACCTTCAGCCATAGATTGCCAAGCGTGCTGCAATGATAGGTTATGCTTTTCTTGTCTCCCTGAATTCTGAGCCGGTAAGGGGAGGATTTCTCGGACCGGACGAGAATGGTCATAATTCCCTTGCCTGCTTTGCCGCTTATGGGCTTGAGATAAAGATATTTATGCTTCAGCATCATTCTGCCCAGACCTTCCTGGGAGAGCATGCGCCTGGTAGTCGGAATAAAAGGTTTGGTGGATTGCGAATTCCGCAGCCACTTGAATAGACTCCATTTGTTAAAGAAAGCAGGATTAAACAAAATGATGCGTGGACTCCGCATGCAGGCGGCAATTTTGCGTCTGACCTCCGGAAGCAGTTCATCCTCCCTCAGAGGAATGCGGTTATAGATCAGGTCAGGAAAGGGAAGCTTCTGCTTAACCCAGCAGTCCGTTCCCGGCTCATAGATAAATCCGTTCAAAACATTGCGCGTCAGCTTGAGCTGGTTCACCGTCAGTACATAGACGATGAAGCCCTGCTCGCGCCCGGCCAGAATCAGGTCAGCAAAATTGTTGCGGTTGCCCCGAAACAGTTGAATGTCATCCCCGATGGTGAGGATGGCCAGAACCGGCCGTTTGTTTTGAACAGCTATTACTGCTGAATGATCCTGGAGAGCGCCATCCATCAGCCATTCCCCCTGCGGAATTTACTGAGATACATGCAGTGATCCAGAATGTGAGCGAGGGAGGCGCGCCCTTCAGAACGCAGAGCGGGGTGGCTGAAGATCGAGCGGCCCGGCTTCGCATTCGCTTCAAACATCCATACCTCGCCATTTTTGTCGATCCCCAGATCAAGACCTAACTCTCCCAATGTATGGGGGAAGTTGCGTTCGATGGCTTCGGACAGTTTGATGGAAATCTTCTTCGCTTTCTGTAACATTTCATCGGCTTGATCGCCGAAGGTTTTGCTAAGGGCCTGTTCAGGCGTCAGGAGCGAACCGCCGTTTTTGATATGGGTGGTTACACTGCCGCGGCCGGCTTTTTTGGCGCCAATGCCGACCGGAACCCAATCGTTGTTTCCGTTCTTGTGCATATGAAAACGGAAATCAATCGGACAGCCGTCGATTTCAATCAGACGAACGCCCTGCTGACAGACATAACGTTCCAGACCGCTGCGATGGCGCGCCTGCAGCATGCGCATCAAACTGTTAAAGTTTGTAAAACGGAGCAGGACATTGGTGTTGTTGCGCCGGTACCTGGCGAAGTACCCCCGCTTGGGATTGTAGGTCAGTCTGTAAATGCCGATACCCAGACTGCCTGCTGTCGGTTTGTAATAAATAAACTGATGCTTTTCCAGCATTTCTTTTATTTTATCGGGCCGTGGGTTATTTACCGATTCAGGCAAATGGGCCAATGCCTCAACATCCTGGTCAAGAAGCTTATACACATCGGATTTGTTGAAGAAGCTCCAGTTAAAAAAAGGTATTTGCTTACGGATAAAACGCTCGCGAAGGGAAGTGATCGTCGAAGTGGTTTCCGCTCTCCTGCTTGGAAGACGGTTATAGACGACATCCGGCAGCGAGACAATTTTGCGATACCACCCGCCCTGGCTGTTCAGAAAATAGCCGTTCACCTTCTCCTGCTCCCAGTTAATGTCACGCGGCGTAAAAGCAAAAAAGTAAGCCTTTTGTTCTCCCATTCGTATCAGCTGGCGGATATAGCCGGTCCGCGCACCAAACGGCGAGTTGGAAGAACGGAGCTCCGAGTCGGTTAAAATGCCGATCAGCGGCCCAAGCTGTACTTCATTGTCAGTTTCTTGAAGCAGTGATATGGTTCCGGTCTTTGGGACGCGGATCGTATTTCGGACGCCGGCGGACAAATACAGATGAGAACCCCGCCGGTTTATAGTCCTGATGGCTGCGGTAATCGTTTCTTTGCCAAGCTTCAGATGGACCGATTTTTTGCCGGCCAGCTTCAGCGTTTTGAGGAGCGAGCTCGACAAGTAGACGATTCTCTCGCTTTGCGGTGAGAAATGTACATGGCACGAAGTCAAACTCATGGATGAACCTCCTGGACGTATATCCTTTGGATTGCCTCAATAGGTACTACTGGCGGCAGTGTCATGGCGTTTGGAGCGCAATGCGGTTGTCGGGACTGAAAACGGGATTCCGGCGGCCGGCCAGCCATCTGGCATACCGAAGGGGTTGGAGTACGGCAGTTGACGCTGCACGGCTGTCGCCTGCGAATGCCAAGCGGCCCGGCTTCGCATTTGCTTCGAGCAGCCACAATCTGCCATCCGGCTCAATGCCAAAGTCAAAGCCGATTTCAGCCAGCCGCCCGCAGTGCTGCTCCAATCGATGCGCGGCTCGCTCGCTGATCCGGCGAATTTGTGCAAGCAGAGAGTCGGAAGCGGATTTTCCAAAACGCACGGTTAACGATTCGCTGGCCATAACAGCACGGCCGCCTCCATGGAGGTTGGACGTAACACTGCCCTCCCCTCCTTCGCGAAGCGCCGCTCCGGTGAAAGACCAGCGACCGGCGCTGTTCTTCTGAATCAGCGCTCTGACATCAAACGGCCGGCCGTTTTCCCCTGTCAGGCGCAAGTATGGCTGTACGAGATAAGGGATACCGAAGGTGAAGCGCTGGAGCCATTGCTCAGCCTCCTGCAGCTGATGAAACTGGAAAGCGATGGTATTGTTGCAGCGGTCGCGTCCTGTAAGCTCATAACCGGAGCTGGAAGGAAACAGATGAATGGCGCCTTTGCCATGAGTCCCTGCAGCGGGCTTGAGAAACAGTCCATAGGTTTGCAACTGGTCAAGTGCCGTCAGCGTTTGTGTCCCTTCGTAGCGTACGGTGGGCACAAGAAAGGGGCGGAGCTGCCCATCCTGCTGAAGAAGGGTATGAACGTTCCATTTATCCGGCAGCGAGCCATTCATCAGGATGAAAGGATGGTTTTGCTTCAAATCGGATAATAACCGTGCGCGCAGTTGGAGCTGTTTCGCGCTTGTGCACAGGGTTCGATCGTAAACGATATCCGGCAGCGGCAAGCGGGTTTTCAGCCACTCCTTCTGTCCCAGCGCATAACCGGTAATCCCGCTGGCATCCGGTGAGCCTGAAGCATCAAACAAATAGACGTCGATGCCAAGTTTGCGGCCGATTCTGCACAATTGCCTGCAAAACAAGTCTTCTGGCATCTGTAGAGGAGGAGGGTTCGCACGTTCCCCTTCACGGGCGGACCATCGGCTGACCATGATTCCAAGATATACCGGGTGCCGCGCTTTCGTCATCGCTCGCTTCTCCCCTTTGCATTAAAAATGGGTTAAATGCCTGGCATACCTGATCATGTTTCGTACGGAAGGGCGGATCTTCTGATCGGGCAAAGGCGTGTTGTCATTCTTGGACGGTTTGGAATTAACCTCGATCAGCCATACGCGGCCATTGGAATCCAGCGCAAGGTCAATGCCTAATTCTCCGAAATGGGCAGGGATGAAGGTGTCTATTCCTTTGGCGATTTCCAGCGCGGCCCGCTGAAGACGCGCAGGCGCACCCTGGGCATGCTGTCCGGTCAGGTTCGACTTCAGAACCGCTTCTTTCGCCGTGCTGAGTGTGCCCCCCCGGGCCAGATTGGAAACGAAATGATGATTGCCAGCTGTACGGGCAACAATCGACGTAAGGGTCCATTTACCGGTTTCGTTCTTTTGGACAAGCGCACGGAAATCGACCGGTCTGCCGCTGATATTAATGAGATGGAGACCCTGCTGAATCTGGTAACGGACGGTTTTCATTTTGCCGGAAACGGAGGAAAACAGTTTGAGCAGACTGGTGAAATGCTGCTTGCGGGTGCCGCCTACCGTTGCATAAAGAGCTTGGTACGAATCCTTGTCGAGACGCGAGATCCGGATGATTCCTTTGCCGAGACTCCCGCGCACCGGCTTTAGAAACACTGTGGAATACCGGGAGCACATCGACGTGAGCATCTTGTAATTCCGCAGAACATGAGACTCCGGAAGATATTTGATGAGAGCGGGATCCTTCTGCAAGGCTTCAAAAACCTCAGGCTTATCGAGAAATTTCTCATTGAATATCGTCGTGTTGTGACGCGACTTCGCTTCTTTCAGAAAATGCTGTACATTGGATTTGTTTTCCAGCTTCCGGGATGTTAGCCGGTTATTGACCACATCCGGTGCGGGAACGGTTGCTTTGCGCCAGCCCTCCGCATAGACCCAGCCTTCGACAGTGCTGGAATTCCCGGCAATATGGCTGGGTGTAAAGAAGTAAACATGAGCACCTTGAACGGCGCATGCATCGACGAGCTCCTTGCAGAACAATGTAATCGAGCCAAAAGGCCGGTCTTTCATATCGGGATAGTCGCGACTGATCAGTACGCCGATAAGCGGCCCCAGCGACAGCGTAGAGCTTTCGCTGCTGTATTGAATTCGAAGAGTCGTACTGGCGAGGATCCCCATACGTCTGGCCAGATTTTGACCTATCCGCATCCCGTCGAATCTTTCGACTGGCACGACCTTGACCGGGAGGCGTAGAGCCCCGAATTTGAGTGTAACCGGCTGGACCTGCGGAATTTTCCACTGTTTCAAATAAGTCTCGCCTAACATGATCGCATCATCCGGCAAGATGCCTGAGCTGATCACCTGAACGGCGACTTTCGATTTCAGCATCGCGGAGCTCCTTCCAAGCTGGAGGATGATGGAGTGCGGCTAATGGTCTCGGGATTTTTTTCACGAATTAATTCATCATATGAGGACATCTATACCTTGGTGATTAGCCGTTTGGATCCGTTTTGCCCGGGACGCTTGGATCAGACGGCCTTTTGAACTGGAACGGACAAAAAGGCTGGAAAGATCATACAGTCTGTACAACGCAGAAGGATTGCCTCTTGCCGCAATACCGGCCGATAGACAGAAGGAAAGGGGCCAAGCCGCATGCCTGCAGGACAGAGTTTGCATATTTGGGCGGTTGTGACATGCCCGATTGCATGCGGTAAACACGGGGATACTTGACTTCCTGTTTCTTGGTATATAGGATATAGGGATATGTTTCGTTCTTAAGCAGTCAAAGGACATCATAATGAAGGAGGCTTTATTTTACATGAGTGTATATGACAAAGCGCATGAACTTACGAAAGCGTTACAAGATAGCGAAGAAGCCAAGGAGCTGAGTGCCGCGCTCCAGGCCGCGCGCAGCAACCCTGAAGCCAAACGGATGATGGATGATTTCCGCGGGAAGCAATCCGTCTTGCAGCAAAAAATGGCAGCTGGAGAACAGCCGTCGCCGTCAGATGTTGAAATGATGGACAGCCTGTATAAGCAGGTCAATCAAAACCCTCTGCTGCAGCGTGCATTTGATGCGGAAAGAAAATTCAGTGTCGTATTCGAAGATGTGACGCGCATTGTGACCGAATCCCTTCGCGATATCATGGAATAAGAAAAAAGCCCGTTACCGGTGGTCGAAGCCGATATCGGGCTTTTATTTTGCGGGTCAGCCTATGCCGCCATACCCGGATGTGAACTTGCGGCCGATCACGGCGGGAACGGTCCAGGAATTCACGCAAAAGCCTGGCGGGAAGGATAGGTTTTTTCATCCACGTTATTCATCTACTTTACTTGCTTTTTTGTTAAAATGGAAATAACGGTCCGCATGTAATTGTCGGACGAAAAGAGGAGGAAACAATAGGTGGCTTCCGGTGGAAAAGGTCAGGATACGCCAACCAAGCATGAGCGGCTAATGCACTATATCGAGCAGTTGAAGGTTGGGACCAAGCTGTCTGTGCGAAAAATGGCGGAGGATTTGGAGGTCAGTGAAGGGACAGCCTACAAGGCCATAAAAGAAGCGGAAATGCTTGGATTGGTCAATACCAAAGAAAGAATCGGGACGGTCCGGATCGAACGGAAAAAGAGAGGTACACAAAGCAGAATTACCTTTGGCGAGGTTGCGGAAATTGTGGAAGGCGAATTATTCGGAGGGGCTGCTGGGCTGGATAAGACACTGCATAAGCTGGTGATCGGTGCCATGGAGCTGACCGCCATGATCCGTTATATCGATTCCGGAAGTCTGCTCATTGTCGGCAACAGGGAGGGCGCCCACCGCATAGCGCTCGAACAGGGGGCAGGTGTTCTGATTACGGGCGGATTCGGCACAAGCGACGAGGTTACGCAGCTGGCCGACCAGCGCGGACTGCCTATTATTTCGTCCAAGCACGATACCTTTACCGTCGCCTCAATGATTAACAGGGCGATGTTCGACCGGTTGATCCGTCAGAAAATCATGCTGGTTGAAGATATTGTGACCTACAGCAGGCCGGTTGTAACGATGCGGCTTGGCGAAACAGCGGCTGATTTTTACCGGTTGTCCAAGCGGACGAAGGGGTCCCGTTTCCCTGTACTGGATGAAAGGGGCCGCGTTGTAGGCATGATGACGGCCAAGGATGCCGAAGGGGCCGCAGAAACGCAGCTGGTAGACAAGCTGATGTCGCGCAGCCCGATTACAGCCGCACCGAATATTCCCATTGCCTCCGCTGCGCATACGATGGCGGCCGAGAGCATTGATCTGCTTCCTATTGTCGATAAGAACCGGAAGCTGCTTGCGGCTATCAGCCGCAGCGAGGTGCTGGAGGCCATGCGGTATGCCGGAAAACAGCAGGAATCCGGGGATACGTTTGAAGATTTAATCGGTGCGGGATTCGAGAAGCTCCCGAAAGAGCCAGGAGGGCAATTCGGTTATAAGGGGAGAATCACCCCGCAGATGTCAGGCTCGCTGGGCAGCATATCCGAAGGCGTGCTCGTCACGCTGATGACGCAGGCAGCCCGCAGTTTGGTCCGTGAGCTGGGCAAGCAGGATCACGTGATTGAGAGCATGACAAGTTATTTTGTCCGCCCGGTTCAGCTTGAGAGCGAAGTCGTCATCATTCCCCGGCTTCTGGAGATAAGCCGAAAAAGCGCCAAGCTGGAAGTGGAAGCGGAGGATTCCGGCGGCCTTGCGGCCAAAGCCATGCTCGCAGTCCAGCTTATTGATCCGTTCTGAAGGGAGGGAGTTGGTACGCTTAAGATTTCATGGATCGGTATACGTTGTGGTTGCGGAGGCCGGCAAACAGATTGAACAGCCCCAGCACAATAAACAGGGCGCCGAATATCACCTTGATCGTGGACCCGCTGTAGGCAAGCATGAAGAATAAGGCGATCAGCACCAGCATGATTCCCATGCAGATATTGGTGCGGGCGGCATTAAGCCCCCGTACCCGCGGGTCCGGCGATCGGCGTGATTTGAAACTGTAGGTGACTGACAGCACCGAGGTTAGCAAAATCAGAATAAGCAACAGCCAATGCAGGGTTGTAACCATAACGAGAGTAGCAGCTCCTTCGAGGCGATAGAATAGTGGCTTTATTGTATCATAAGCCAACTGCGCTTGCGATAAAACGGATGATCCGTAACCCGGAGCGTCCGAAATCGACTGCTTATCCGTTAACGGGGAGGCAGTTCCAATGGCTGTGTCGTGAACCAGACGCGCAGCATATTATCGACAACAAGCATGGTTTTAATCTCGACGACATAATCGCCATCATGCACATTCATATAGACCTTCCTCTCGAGTAGCAGCCGCGCAAGCTTGGCATCGGAGTCGATATCGTAGATGCTTCTTCCGATCAGCACACCCAAATCCTCTTTAATCCGCCGTTTAAGCTCCGCCTTCGTTAACTCATCCAGCGTCTTGACCTTGGTTTTTTCCCTTGCCTGCTCAAGTACGGGCTGGATGCTTTTGATGACGGTGTGCTGGTCCTTGAACTGATTGAGCCGTTTAATATCATCTTCGTACTGCTGCAGTCTGTCTTCCATTTCCATCGTCACATTCTTTAACGCATTGAAGTTCATAAAAAAAATAGACTGGTATACCGCTGCCCCGATAATCGCGCCGACAACCAGCAGGGCGGCTCCTTGCGAGAGTCGGGCATAACGCTCGAACTGGGGGACTCTCATGCGCTAAACCGCCCCCCTGCACATCCAGCGGATAAGCTCTGTCCCCATATGGGCGCCAAGAAAACTGCAAATAATTAGCGCGATTTGCTGCGCAACCGGCGACAGATGTCCCTCCAGAAAATTACTCTCTATTACCCTGATTGGATCGATTGAGCCGCCCACGGCAGCCACCAGCGCCCATATTTTAAGCTGGGATGCGGTTTTGAGCATGATGGCTGCCGGGGGCATCAGCACAAACACGGAACCGATGCCGGCGAGCATCGAGCCCCCGAAAACAACACCGAAGGCGATAAAGAAGTCTATAATGGCTTTTGATACCAATGGACTCATTGTGCTCGTTCACCTGCCTGACGGATTCGTAAGGAGGACGCTCGTCCCTCCTTGTTCATTGTATGGGCGTGCAACCCTCCAATATGATAAACTAATATAAAATGATGCACCGACTAACGGGAAGGAATAGATGGCGATGAGCGGCGAAACAAACTTTGTGCACTTACACGTTCATAGCGAATATAGTCTGCTGGATGGGGCCGCCCGGATAAGAGACCTCGTTAAACGGGCAAAGGACCTGGGTATGAAGGCGCTGGCACTGACTGATCACGGGGTCATGTACGGCGCCATTCCGTTCTATAAGGCCTGCAGGGAGCAAGGGATCAAGCCTATAATCGGCTGTGAGGTATATTTGACGACGGGCTCGCGGTACGAGAAGGGCGCGCGCAAGGATAATCCGACGTATCATTTGATATTGCTGGCCAAAAATGAAACGGGTTACCGCAATCTGATGAAGCTGACCTCGATCGCCCATCTGGAAGGCTTTCATTACAAACCGCGGGTCGATCTGGAATCGCTGGCGGCTCATGCGGAAGGCCTTGTCTGTCTGAGTTCCTGCCTGATGGGGGAAGTTTCGCAGCATCTGCTTCACGACCGGCCGGAGCAGGCGAAGAAGTCGGCGCTTCGTTACCGCAGTATGTTCGGCGACGACTTTTATCTGGAGCTGCAGGATCATGGCATGCTGGACCAGAAGAAAGTCGTGCAGGGAATGATCGCGCTGTCGGAGGAGACCGGGATTCCGCTTGCGGCCACAAACGATGTTCATTACATCCTTCCGGAGGACGCGGCGATGCAGGATGTGCTTATCTGTATCGGCACCGGCAAAACGACGGAGGATGCCGACCGGATGAAGATGCTGACCAATCAGATGTATCTCAAGAGCGCAGACGAGATGGAGCTGCTCTTCCGCCAGGCGCCACAGGCGCTTGCCCATACCGTGGACATTGCGGATAAATGCCAGCTTGAGCTCGCCTTTGGGCGTGCCCTTCTTCCTTCCTTCAGTCCGATCCCGGCAGAAATGACATCCGCATCGTATTTGTCCGTACTCTGCGCGGAAGGGCTCGAAGCCCGCTACCATGCAGATCCGCAGTGGGAGGGAGATCCGGATTTCCGCCAGCGGGCGGAGGAGCGCCTGCGGTACGAGCTTTCGGTCATAGAGAACATGGGCTTCAGCGACTATTTTCTGATCGTATGGGACTTTATCCGCTTCTCCCACGAGCAGGGCATCCGCACCGGACCGGGCCGGGGCTCCTCGGCGGGCAGTCTGGTGGCGTATACGCTGCGGATAACGGATGTCGATCCGCTGAAATACAAGCTATTGTTCGAGCGTTTCCTTAATCCCGAGCGAATAACAATGCCCGATATCGACATTGATTTTAATGATGAGCGGCGGGACGAAGTAATCAGTTATGTTTCGGCAAAATACGGGGAAGAACATGTAGCCCAGATTATCACCTTCGGTACGATGGCGGCCAAGGCGGCGGTCCGCGATGTCGGGCGCGCAATGGCGGTGCCGTTCGCCGAGGTGGACCGTGCGGCGAAGCTGATTCCCCGCCAGCTCGGCGTTACGCTGGCGGAAGCGGTGCGCACAAGCGCCGAGCTTCGTGAAGCCTGCGAGAAGCAGCCCAGGACCGGAGCGCTGATGCAGATGGCCATGAAGGTCGAAGGGATGCCTCGCCATGCTTCCACCCATGCCGCCGGTGTCGTCATATCCGGGGAGCCGCTGACGCAATATGTACCGCTGCAGGCAGGAAGCGAGCATGCGGCGCTGACCCAGTATTCCATGGAGCATCTGGAATCCATCGGTCTGCTGAAAATGGATTTCCTCGGTCTGCGCACGCTGTCGATTCTGGAGCGAGCCCTGAATTGGGTGAAGCTTGCGCATGGCATTACCGTGGATTTTCGCTTCATTCCCGACAACGATCCGGCAACCTACGCCATGCTGACGCGGGGAGAGACGACTGGCATATTTCAACTGGAGTCGGCCGGCGTCAGACGGGTGCTTCGCGATTTGAAGCCGACGCAATTTGAAGATATCGTATCGGTCGTGGCTCTTTACCGCCCGGGACCGATGGAGTTTATACCGAAATATATTCAAGGCAAGCATGGCTCTATCGCGGTGGAATATCCGCATCCGGACCTTGCGCCGATTCTGTCGGATACCTACGGCATTATCGTCTACCAGGAGCAGATTATGCAGATTGCATCATCCATGGCAGGGTTCTCCCTTGGCGAAGCCGATCTGCTGCGGCGCGCCGTGTCCAAGAAGAAACGGGAGGTGCTGGATGAGCAGAGGGCGCATTTTGTCGAAGGCAGCCTGAAACTAAGCTATACGGCTGATGAGGCGAATCGGGTCTATGATATGATCGTCCGCTTTGCGGATTACGGTTTTCCCCGGGCCCATGCCGCCGCTTATGGCGTCCTTGCTTTTCAGACGGCTTGGCTAAAAGCGAATTATCCCGTTATCTTTATGGCTGCGATGCTGGCTTCCGTTACGGGAAATCAGCATAAAACGGCGGAATTCGTCGATGAAAGCCGCCGGATGGGCATCGAAGTCCTGACTCCGGATATCAATGAAAGCCATGTCAGCTTTACACCTGTGGGGCAGGCGATCCGTTTCGGCTTGGCTGCAATTAAGAATGTCGGAACGCAGGCGATTGAATCGCTGCTTAAGGAACGGGCCGAACGGCCCTTTGACAGCCTGCTTGATTTGTGCCGGCGCGCAGATCTCCGGGTCGTCAACAAGCGTGTTCTGGAGTCGCTGATCCAGGCGGGAGCCTGCGACAGCCTCGCGGAGCATCGGGCGCAGCTGGTGGCTGTGCTCGATGAGACCGTGGAGGCGGCTCTCCGGTGGAGGAAGGAACGGGAAGAGCTTCAGATCGAGCTGTTCGGCTTCGAGGAGGTTCAGAACTGGGATGTGGAGATGCCCCAGGTACAGCCGTTCACAACCGGACAGCTGCTGGCGTTTGAACGGGAGCTGCTTGGCTTGTACTTATCCGGCCACCCGCTCGACGATTATGGGAAGCAGCTGTCAGAGCTTCCGCTGGACCGCCTCGTGGATCTTGGGGAAGCACCGGAAGGCGGGAACGCCCTGATTGCCGGCATGATCGTATCGTCCAAGCCGTTCACGACACGCAAAGGCCAGGCGATGGCTTTTCTCGAGCTTGAGGATCGGGTTATGCGGGTGGAAACCGTCGTGTTTCCCACCTCGTGGAGCCGGTACTCCGCGCATCTTAACCCCGGCAGCCTTGTCGTGATACTGGCAACCGTGCAGCATCAGGATGATGACTTTAAGCTGATTGTGGAGGATGTTCTGCCGCTGGAGAGTTATACGCAGAAGGAGCTGGCGGATCAGGTCCAGCGCTTGGAGGCTAGGGCACGCAGCAAGCCGTCCCGCCGCGGGAGCTCCCCGTCACCGAGCCAGACGCCTCCCAAGCCAGGCGCGCAGAGCCAGGGAGCCCGTCCGGCAGTGAACGCCTTGAAGAGTGCTTCGGGGTTAGATGCCTCTCCTGAAGCGAAGAGCGAACCGCCAATGGAGTCGGGAAAAAATCGCTCAGTGGCGAGAAGCGGGAATGGGGCCGCCGGCAGGAAGCAGCAGCGGGTCTATATAAAGATTCCGGCTGGGCGCGAGGCGCCTGGCGTTCTGGAACAGCTCAAAGCACTGCTCGCCGGAAGCGCGGGTACGCTGGAAACTGTTCTATTCTATGAAAAGGAACAAAAAACGGTCGTATTGAACGCCTCTTACCGCGTGAAACCTTCTCCCGAGCTGCTGCTGGAGATTGAGTCACTGCTCGGGAAAGGATCGGCTGTTGTGAAATAATCAAAAAAAGTTTCCATAACCTTACGGTAAATCCATGCACATGTTATTCCCTGTCCGCATACATTTAGATGACACGGAGCTTCTTAATCGCACAGGTTTTGCATAACGTGCAGTGAGAAGCACCCTATTTCGCCGTTTGCCCGAAGCTGCGGCAGCGAAGCTTTCTTGTCATGAAGCAGTTGCTGCTGTATTTCGTACAAGCAGCTGCGGGGGGAATATGAATGTCATCCGATATGGAGAAATGGCTGCTGAGACGGGGTGTCTCTACGCTCAGCATTGCGGAAATTGTCATGTCGCTGCAGCGTCCTTACAATTCACAGCTAACGATTGAGGAATGCATGGAGAGTGTAAATACTGTGTTGTCCAAACGAGAGGTGCAGTATGTCCTGTATACAGGCATAGCGCTGGATGAACTGGCAGAGCGCAAGCTTCTGCCCGAGCCGCTGCAAGCCATCATGGAGGCGGACGAATCGCTATACGGCGTCGACGAAACACTGGCGCTGGGCATAACCAGCGTCTACGGCATGATCGGGCTTACGAGCTTCGGCTATCTGGACAAAGTAAAACCGGGAATTATTCACAAGCTCAACGAAAAAAGCAGCGGCATCCATGTATTTCTTGATGATCTTGTGGCCGGCCTGGCGGCTGCGGCTTCGGCCCGTATTGCTCATCAGAACAGTAATGCCAACCGTTATGGCCCCTCATAATAATTGGCGGATGAGGGGGGAAATGGAGCTCGGGGGAGCAGGTTCCCCCGTTGCGCCGTTGCGGTGAAAACTAAACATATGCTATCATTATGAGATCATATGCCCAAGTGAAGCGGAAGTAACCAAGTGAATGATGCGTCAGAACAGCGTTTAACCGGACAAGTCAGCATCAGCGCTGTTTGAAAAATGGTGGGGAATACGACGGTTGCCGGATTCATGTTACGTTTTGATTATAGAGAAGTTTGAGACAGAGATTGACTTTTTCTATAATTTTGAGGGAAGAGATCTATCGGGTGGGACTTTCGCCCAGCTATTTCTTTTTACCCAAGTTCAGGAGGTTCCTTCATGTGGACGGTTATTTATATCGCGCCTACGGCAAAAATTGCGGAGAGCATCAAAAACCGGCTGACGCAGGAAGGGTTTCTCGTAAAGATCCGACCGATAAACGTGTCCAAGCAGCAGTACGAAATCTTGGTCCCGTCCGGCGAACTGGAAGAAGTGCAGGAAATGTTGAACAATATTTTAAACTCGTGAGCGATAACATAAACTACTGCGCCCCCAAAGAGGTGTAACCTGTGTTCAAGGACTTATTTCATAAAAGAAAATATGCAACAATACCTTCAGGCGGACAGCGAACCAAACCGGATATTCCGGAAGGCCTGATGTCCAAATGCCCGAAGTGCGGCAACATTCAATTTAATAAAGAAATCGAGAAGAATCTCAAGGTATGCCAAAGCTGCGGCCATCATTTCCGCCTAAACGCATGGGAGCGTATTGCGATCACGCTCGATGAAGGCAAGCTGACGGAGTTCGACGCCGAACTGGAATCTGTGGATCCGCTTGGTTTTCCCGGCTATGCCGGCAAGCTCGAAGCGCAGAAGAAAAGCTCCGGCTTGAAAGATGCCGTGGTGACCGGAGAAGGTACAATCGGAGGCTTTCCCGTTATAGTGGCCTCTATGAGCTTTGACTTTTTTGCAGGCAGTATGGGTTCGGTGGTCGGGGAAAAAATCACCCGCGCGATCGAACAAGCCCATGAGAAGAAGCTGCCGGTTATTATTTTCTCCACATCCAGCGGAGCCCGGATGCAGGAGAGCATCCTCAGTCTCATGCAGATGGCCAAGACCAGTGCGGCATTGGCTAAATTCCAGGGAGACGGCGGCCTTTATATTTCCGTTATTACGGATCCGACGACAGGCGGCGTGTCTGCCAGCTTTGCCATGCTGGGCGATTATAATCTGGCCGAGCCCGGCGCGCTTGTCGGATTTGCCGGAAGAGTCGTTATTGAGCAAACGATCCGCCAGAAGCTGCCTGACAACTTTCAAACGGCGGAATTCAATCTTCAGCACGGCCAGCTTGATAAGGTTGTGCACCGCAAGGACATGAAGTCTACGCTGAGCAAGCTGCTGGATATGCATGCAGATAAAGGGGGGGACACGCATGGCGGTTGATTTGCCATTTGAGAAGCCGCTAAGCGATCTGCGCAAGAAGATCGATGAGCTGAAGAAAATCGGCATCGATTCGGGAATCGATTTCAGCGAGGAAATCTCCCGTCTTGAGGAGCGCTGCGCCAAGCTGCAGGAAGATCTCTATAACGGGCTCACGCCCGCGCAAAAAATGCATCTTGCCAGGCATCATCAACGTCCGACATCGCTTGATTACATCCAGGCGATTTTCACCGATTTTATCGAACTGCATGGCGATCGGCTGTTTGCCGACGATCTTGCCATTGTTGGCGGGCTGGCCAAGCTCAGTGGCATTCCGGTTACCGTTATCGGTCATCAGCGCGGCAAAGACACGAAGGATAATATCGCCCGTTTCTTCGGCAGCCCGCATCCGGAGGGCTTCCGCAAAGCGCTCCGGCTGATGCAGCAGGCCGATAAATTCGGACGTCCAATTATCACTTTCATCGATACCAAGGGAGCGTATCCCGGAAATACCGCCGAGGAGCGGGGACAATCGGAAGCGATTGCCCGCAATCTCCGTGAAATGGCGGTACTCGGCGTGCCTGTCATCTGTGTCGTTATCGGCGAAGGAGGCAGCGGGGGGGCTTTGGCGCTTGGGGTAGGAAACCGGGTACTGATGCTGGAGAATGCGATTTATTCGGCCATTTCCCCGAATGGAGCCGCATCCATCCTGTGGAAGGATGCGGGGAGAGCGGACGAAGCGGCATCGGTCATGAAAATAACCGCCGACGATTTGGTTGGTTTCGGCATTGTGGAAGAGATCATACCCGAGCCCCAGGGCGGAGCCCATCATGATCTGGCC
The DNA here is from genome assembly GCF_014641075.1 of Paenibacillus nasutitermitis. Lineage (GTDB taxonomy): Bacteria > Bacillota > Bacilli > Paenibacillales > Paenibacillaceae > Paenibacillus_Z > Paenibacillus_Z nasutitermitis. The sequence goes on along the minus strand of NZ_BMHP01000002.1, from coordinate 1,554,846 downwards.
GTCCAATCCGAATCCATAAAGGAAGCGGTTTGGCGCCATTTGCAGGAGCTTGGGGCCATGAATGCGGAGCAGCTGATTCAAGACCGCTATGAGAAATTCCGTAAAATCGGCGAGTATCATGAACCCGACCTGTCCGAGACGGCAACGGAGCTGGAAGCTTCGGCCGAAGAACCCGTCGAAACTGCCCAGATTTAAGGGGCTTGTTGATAAAATGAAGTAAATCAGGTATAACATCGGCGCTGACATACCGATATTTTTATAATCAAGCTAAATGCATCAATACGGAGGATGGAACTTACTTATGCGTAAAACAAAAATTGTTTGTACGATCGGCCCTTCCAGCGAATCACTGGAAAACACCAAGAAGCTTATTAATGCAGGAATGAACGTGGCCCGTCTCAATTTTTCCCATGGCGACTTTGAAGAGCATGGCAACCGGATCAAAAATATCCGCCAGGCCTGCCAGGAGCTTGGTGCTACAGTAGCGATTCTGCTGGACACCAAAGGTCCGGAGATCCGTCTGGGCAAGTTGAAAGAGGAGCCGATCGAGCTTAATCAAGGTGACATCATCACGTTGACGACGGAGGAGATTCTTGGCGACCGCAACCGCGTTCCCGTTACTTATGCCAATTTGCCTACCGATGTTTCCGTAGGTTCAACCATTCTGATCGACGACGGCCTGATTGGACTGACCGTTCAGGAAGTGCGGGGCACGGAGATCAAATGTCTAATCGTGAACAGCGGCACCATTAAAAGCAAAAAAGGCGTCAATGCGCCAGGCGTTAATATTTCGCTGCCAGGCATTACCGAGAAGGATGCCAGCGATATTATTTTCGGCATCGAACAGAATGTGGATTTCATCGCCGCTTCATTTGTCCGAAAAGCCAGCGACGTACTGGAAATTCGTGAACTGCTGGAGCGCCATAATGCCAGCCATATTCAAATCATTTCCAAAATTGAAAATCAGCAGGGCGTAGACAATCTGGATGAAATTCTTGAGGTGTCCGACGGCCTGATGGTGGCGCGCGGAGATCTTGGGGTAGAGATTCCGGCAGAAGAAGTGCCGCTCGTGCAGAAAAACATGATTTTCAAATGCAACCGTGCAGGCAAGCCGGTTATAACCGCTACGCAAATGCTGGATTCCATGCAGCGCAACCCGCGGCCGACCCGTGCGGAAGCAAGTGACGTAGCGAATGCGATTTTTGATGGAACGGATGCCATCATGCTTTCCGGAGAAACCGCTGCAGGCAAATATCCGGTGGAATCGGTTCAGACGATGGCCCGTATTGCGGTCCGCGCAGAATCCGCTCTTGATCACCGCGAAATGTTTACGAAGCTGGCGAATGCGCAGCAAACAACCGTTACGGAGGCGATCAGCCAGGCGGTTGCCAATTCCGCTCTGGATTTGAATGCCAAAGCAATCATCACCTCGACGGAAAGCGGCTATACGGCGCGGATGGTTTCCAAATACCGTCCCAAGTCACCGATCATCGCCGTTACGCCTATTGAGCAGGTGCTCCGCCGTCTGTCCCTGACATGGGGCATTATACCGGTTAAAGGCACTCCGGCGACCACAACGGACGGCATGTTCGATATCGCCGTCCGCGGCGGAATCGATTCGGGTATCGTGAAGCTGGGAGATACGGTCGTTATTACGGCAGGCGTGCCGGTAGGCCGCTCCGGATCCACGAACCTGATTAAGATTCACACCATCGGCGAGCTGCTGGCCAAAGGTCAAGGAATTGGAAGCCAAAGCGCCACCGGCAAGGTCGTCACTGCGCGGACGCCTGAGGAAGCCATTGCCAAAACGACCGAAGGCTCCATCCTCGTTACCGTTTCGACGGATAAGGAATACATGCCGGCTATTCAGAAAGCGGCAGCTGTCATTACGGAGCAAGGCGGTGTAACGAGCCATGCTGCAATCGTTGCCCTGAATTTGGGTCTTCCGGTTATTCTGGGTGTTCACAATGCATTGGAAACGTTGCAGGACGGCATGGAAGTAACCGTATATGCCGAAGTAGGCGTAATTTACTCGGGGCAAGCAAAGGTTCTTTAATTGCAATCAGCAGGTTTTTTATAGCCCAAAAAGAAAAGCAAAAGCGATGGTGCCGGGGCGCCATCGCTTTTGTTAAACATAGACATCGAACATTTATACAATTTAAGCCAAAAAACCAGCTTTTCCCTTATTATCTTTGTTACCTCCGGCAGTACGATAACGTAAAAAAGGTTGTGATACCATGACAGCATCGGGGGCCGGGAGGATATGGCATATGCATCCGCTTCGGGTTAGATACCAGGAGTCGGACCGCATGGGCGTTGTTTTCCACGCCAATTATGTAAATTGGATGGAGATCGGCCGGACCGAGCTTATCCGCTTCTTCGGCATTCCATACCGGACTATTGAAGAACAGGGCATGCTGCTGCCGGTAGTGGATTTGGAGTGCCGCTACATCGCTCCTGCGAAGTATGACGACCTGGTGGTCATTTGCACCGCGATCGAGGAATATTCTCCGGTCCGTCTGTCTTTCCGCTCGGAGATTCGCCGCATTTCGGATAAGGAGACCTATCCGCCCACCTGGCAAGGGTCGGAGCTGCCCGGAGAGCTGCTTGTAAGGGGAAGCACCCGCCATGTGTGGGTCAATGCGCAAATGAGGCCTTCGAGACTGGATAAGGCGCTCCCGGAGCTTTACAAGCTGCTTGAACAGGCAGCGGATGGAAAAGCTTAATAAGAGGAGGGAAACAGCATGTTGAAATGGATCGTTGCGGCATTAATCGTCATTCCGGCGTTGGAAATATGGGGAATCATTAAAATGAGTCATTGGATTGGCGGGTTGCCCACTTTTTTACTCATTTTGATCACTGGTTTTGCGGGCGCGTATTTCTCGAAAATGGAAGGGCGCAAAGCGTTGGTGGATGTCCAGCGCCAGATGCAGACGGGCCAGCCTCCGGGGCATGCCATGCTAAACGGACTTTGCATTCTGGCGGGGGGATTGCTTCTTCTGCTTCCGGGATTTTTCACGGATATTATAGGCATTACGCTATTGTTTCCGCTCACCCGCCCATTTTACCGCCTGGCTATCCTTCGATGGCTCGAACGCAAGCTCCGCGCAGGCACCCTGACGATCCGCAGAAAGTAGGGACGAAGTCCCGGCTAAGCTCGGTTGGCGCATAAGTGAAGTGTGTCCTGCAAGGGACGAAAAACGATCCGAGCAGGTAATGTCCAGCAGGGGAGTCTGTAACTCCAACGTTATAAATTGGACGAAGTCCACAGGCACCCCGGGTGCGCCAAAAGTGAAGTGTGTCCCGCAAGGGACGAAAAACGATCCAAGCTCGCACCAACTAACAAGCGATTCACTGTAACGCCAACGTTATTCCATTCCGGGTGTCCAGAGGGCCGGGGCCCTTGTGGTCCCTCCTCAGGAGGGATTTAGGGAGGGGCATTACGAAAAGTGATTCAGGCAGACAATGCCCAACAGGGCCGTATGTGTAATACCAACGTTTTGCTGGGACGAAGTCCACAGGCACCCCGGGTGCGTAAAAAGTAAAGTGTGTCCCGTGAGGGACGAAAACGATCCAGGCAGGCAGCACCATCCAGCGTATGTGTAACTCCAACGTTTTGAAAGGACGAAGTCCACAAGTACCCCGGGTGCGCTAAGAGTGAAGTGTGTCCCGCAAGGGACGAAAAACGATCCAAGCTCGCACCAACTAACAAGCGATTCACTGTAACGCCAACGTTATTCCATTCCGGGTGTCCAGAGGGCCGGGGCCCTTGGGGTCCCTCCTCAGGAGGGATTTAGGGAGGGGCATTTAAGCGATTTAGGGAGGGTACTTAAGCGTTAGGGAGGGCTCTTCCCTCTCATCACAAACCCGTACAGATCCCGAAAAACATTGGCCCGGTGAATGGTCGACAGAATAACAAGTGAAACGGGACCGATAATCAAACCGGCCACGCCGAACAGCTTCAGGCCGACGAACATGGCGATGAGCGTGGGAAGGGGATCAAGACCGACACTGCTTGCCAGAACTTTGGGCTCGATGGATGAACGGACGACGAGAATGACGCCATATAGAACGGAAAGTCCAATGCCTAGCGAAATATCACCATAGATAAACATATAGGCGATCCAGGGCACCATTGCTGCGCCGACGCCCAGATAAGGAAGCAAATCCACAAGTCCGATCAGCAAGCCGATAGTGATCGGATAGTCCACCCCCAAGATTAACAGACCGAGGGTGACAACGACGGCCGTGATAGAAATCATTATAAACTGAGCGCGCAGATAACCAAGCAGGGCATGCAGCAGGTCGGCCCACACGACAGAGGTGGTTTTGCGGATGCCAGCTGGGACCCAGCCGGATACTTTGCCCAAATGACGATACCAGTCCTTGCCGATAAAGAAGGCGGCAAGCAGGACGACAACTGTAATCGTGGCGACATTGGGCAGTGAAGAAATAAGATTCACAATGCTGTTCAGGATCGTGCTGATTATGGAAGAACTGGTTTTGGCCAGCAGATTCGCCGTATCCGAGATACGGGAATTAATGGTCTGCTGATAATTCGGGTTGTTCTGGTAAAAGGCATTCAGCTTCCCGATCAAATCCTGAATTTCCGTCGATGCCACAATACGCTCAAATTCGTTGCGCCACCATTCAATGGTGCTGTCGAGCGATTTGGACAAATGAATGATCTCCACGACAATGCGGGTAACCAAAGCGGAAAGAATGGTCAGCAAAGCGAGCACCGCAATGAAAAGCGATAGAGTAACGCCAAGCCAGCGGGGAATTTTCATTTTGCGATGCATGATATTCACGACGGGATTAATGGCATAAGCAAGCAGCCAGCCAATGATAAAAGGATAAACCAGCGGCGTTACATAGATAAGGGCAAGGATCAGCAGCAGCACCCCGATGAGCACGAGAAGTCCGCGTCCAATCTGTTTCCAAATCGCACGATCCATTAAACACTCCTCCTTTAATACATAAAAAATCGTGCGACTGCAGCTTGCCTCATAGGGAATGCTATGTTTGATTTTCCAATAGAATACGAACTCAACAAAATAACCCGTTTTTTTTTCAAAGCGAAAGGTTTCTGCTTCTTGGATATTGTATCATTGAGACCGGACGTTTACCAAAAAAACGTAAAAAATGCGATCACTTTACGTGCCATTAACAATCCCTTAACATGAACATAATAGAACTCCCACATAATGAGAATAACCGTTTTTTCAACAGGAGGATTCGCAATGAATAAGCCAATGTCCCCGTATGTCAACCGCGACCTGAGCTGGATCGAGTTTAACCGCCGAGTCCTGGAGGAAGCGCAGGATGCGGACAATCCGCTGTTGGAAAGAGCTAAATTTCTCGCTATTATGTCCAGTAACCTGGATGAGTTCATGAGTGTGCGCGTGGCTGGGATTCAGGATCAGATAAAAGCTGGCTACACCAAAAAGGATTTTACCGGCTATACGCCGGACGGGTTGTGGAAACGGCTGATGAGGCGGGCTTCCCAGATGGTGACGGAACAATACAAAACCTATCGGGAGGTGCTGCGGGGGCTCAATAAGGAAGGCATATCATTCCGCTCGATGGATGAGCTGAACCCCATGCAGCTGCATGCGGTGGATGAGTATTTTCACGAAATTGTGTTCCCCGTCCTGACCCCGATGGCTGTGGATCAGAGCAGGCCATTCCCGCTGCTCCATACTAGAGAACTTTATTTGGCTGTTCTTCTGAGTCCGGACGGTATGCCGCCAGGAGAGGATCCTTTTTTTGCTATTATACAAGTACCTTCGATTCTGCAGCGCCTGGTGCCGGTACCATCCCGGACTAACAGCAAGAAGATGGAATTTGTATTTCTTGAGGAGCTGATCGAAAGGCATATCAGCACACTGTTCTATGGGCATAAGTCGGTAGACGTTCATCCCTTCCGGTTGACCCGCAATGCCGATCTGACCCTGAACGAGGAAGGGGCGGAGGACCTGCTGGAGGAGATCGAAAAAGAGATACGCCGCCGCCGGTGGGGACTGCCTGTCCGACTGGAAGTGGGAAAAGGCATGCATCCATACGCTCTGCAAATGCTTAAAGAGGAGCTTGAGCAGGGCGATAATATTATCGAAATCGATGGTCCGCTGGACTTGAGCTTTCTAATGAAATTCTCTGTTTCGCTTCCAGGCTACGAATCGCTGCGTTTTGAGAAAATCGAGCCTTTTTATCCGCAGGAGTTCGAAAAATTGGACAATATTTTTGCGGTGCTGCGCCAAGAGGATGTGCTGCTGTATCATCCTTACGAATCGTTTGAAGCGGTGGATGATTTTGTGATGGAAGCGGCGGAGGATCCGGATGTATTGGCCATCAAGATGACCCTCTACCGGGTAAGCGGCCAGTCTGCGCTGGTACAAGCTCTTGCGGCTGCCGCCGAAGCGGGCAAGCAGGTGACAGTCGTGGTGGAGCTGAAAGCGCGTTTTGATGAGGAGCGCAATATCGCCTGGGCGCGTCAGCTGGAGAAGGCGGGCTGCCATGTGGTTTATGGGCTGGTCGGCTTGAAAACACATGCCAAGATTACGTTGGTGGTCCGCAGAGAGCAGCAAATGCTGCGTCGTTACGTTCATGTGGGTACGGGCAATTACAATGGAAATACAGCGAAGCTGTATACCGATATTGGTTTGTTTACCTCCCATCCCGTCATCGGGGCGGATGCATCGGCGCTGTTCAATGAGGTCACCGGGTATTCTTCGCCATACGAATGGGAAGCCTTCGGCGTGGCGCCGACGCATCTCAAGCAGAAGCTGTTTACCTTGATCGAAAGAGAGCAGAAGCATGCCGCGGCCGGTAAACCAGCCCGAATCATCGCCAAGATGAACAGCTTGTCCAATCAGGAAATGATCGATAAATTGTATGAAGCTTCACAGGCCGGGGTTAAAATAGAGTTGATTGTGCGCGGAGTATGCTGCCTGCGTCCGGGTGTGGAGGGATTAAGCGAGAACATCCGGGTTATCAGTATCGTCGACCGGTTCCTGGAGCATTCGCGAATCGTTTATTTCAACAACGGAGGCGAAGAAGAGGTTTATTTGTCCAGCGCCGACTGGATGACGCGCAATCTGACGCGCCGTATCGAGCTGATGTGCCCGGTCTTCGACGCCCGTTTGCGCAGAAATCTGGTTTCAATTCTGCAGCTTAATTTGGATGACAATATTAAAGCCCGCGAGCTGATGCCCAGCGGTTCATATGAAAGGGTGCGCAATGACCTGCCGCCAATGCGCAGCCAATTTGAAGCGAAGAATATTCGGAAATGGAAAACCTACCGGTAATCCGGAGGGTAGAGAACGGGAGCTATGCCCCACAGCTTCCTGAAATCGGAGGCTAAGGCGTCCACTTCCTTGCGTTCGACGACGAGCGAGCCTTCAGCCATAGCGGCGTACAGGAGCAGTTTTCCGTCGGCATGCTCGATGCGCAGCCGGCCGATTGCCTGTGTCTCGCTCCGGTCCAGGGCAATGGCAAGCTGAAGCAAGGAACCCAGCATGCAGATGAGCGAAAGATCCTCCTCGGACACCAGCGGTTTGTAAGCGGCGGCCTGCTGCCGGGCGCGATTGCGGCTCTTAAAGGAAGCAATGGCTGCGCAGAGCAGGGTTTCCTTGTGGGATAATCCATTGATATGGGAATTAACTATCAAATAAAAGGTATGCTTGTTGTAGTCGTAATAGTCGATGCTCGCCCCGATCCGGTATAAGGTGGAGGCTGTATCCAGCCATGACCGAGACTGCTCCGGGAAGGAATATCCGCTTTGCAGCGCGTCAAACAGCTGCAGCGCATTCCGGCTGACTTGCGCCATATGCTGCCGGGGAGCTTCCGGGTGCAAGGCGGCAAGATTGTTGACGCTGTATTCCAGCACATTGTCCAGCTTGGGACGTTCCGGAAAACGGGTGGAGAAGAACAGCCCGTCGCGCAAACCGGAACCGCAAACGAGATAATGGGAGGCACCCATGATTTTGAACAGCGTACGCAAAATGGTCAGACCCGGAACGATAATGTCGGTGCGATCTTTGGCCAGCCCCGGTATCCGGTTGCGTTTGTCGAGAGGTTGGCTGCGGAGCAGATGGAACAGTTCCTCCGTGGTTTTGTCCGTCATGGTATAATTATGAAAGCTCTCAAACGGATAGCGCGTAACCGCCTGATGGATTTTGCCCAGAGCCCGCACGGTCCCTCCGATACCAACGAGGGGGAGGCCTGGGGAATGGCTGATCCAGGATTCGCCGCCAACCTCTCTGGCGATATGCATCTCGAGTTCCTGCAGCCTGTCGTCAGAGAGAAGTCCTCCTTCGGCAAAACGTTTGGTCAGGCTGACGCAGCCGAATGGAAAGGAAACGGCATTCACCAGCGAGCGGTTCCTGAACAGGGAAACTTCGGTGCTGCCGCCGCCGATATCGATAAGAAAACCATCCTGGATATTCATGGAGTTAATCATGCCAAGAAAACCGTAACTGGCTTCTTGCATGCCTGTGATCACTTCTATTGGCATTCCGGTCTCGGCTTCGAGGCGGAAAAGGATCTGTTCGCGATTAGCGGCATTGCGTATAGCTGCCGTGGCGATGGCGCGGATATGTCCGGTGCGGTGATGGGCGCATATCAGGCGAAAATGATTGATCGTGTCGACCAATTCGTCCAATGCCTCATCCGGCAGAACGCCGTTCTCATCGATTTGTTCGCTGAGCCGGGCTGATCGCTTGCTTCCGTCAATAACCCGGTGTGCCCCGCTTGCGGTCCGTTCGTAAACGACAAGACGGACGGAGTTGGAGCCAAGGTCGATGATGCCGATGCGTTGTTCCGTCATATAATGAGCCTCCGGTTTCAAATAAATATTGTAAGGGCCGGCAGGAGGAAAGACTGCAGCCGCGTGTCGAATGATTCCTATAGTTTAACATTTGCCGCGCGTTACACAAAGATTTGTTTTCTCAAGGTGAAGAACTTTCAAAAAAAAGGCCGCGGTTATGCGATCATTGCAATAAGCCGAAAATAAGTATAAAATTTTTTTGATGGTGCTGATAAAGCATTTTTATATGTGTTTTAGTTCACTTCCCCGTCAAAATCCGATATGATTAGCTTGACGATACGGAAACCGAAACCAATTATTGTTATTTCTGAATCATGAGACCAAGGTTAAAGGAGAGAAAAAAATGACAGCAACCAAAGGCCTAGAGGGGATCGTCGCTACTACTTCATCCATCAGCTCAATCATAGATGGCGTGTTGACTTATCGCGGTATTGACATCGATGACCTGGCGGTTAACGCTTCTTTTGAAGAAGTGGCCTACCTGCTCTGGTACGGTAAATTGCCGACGAAGCCGGAACTGGACGAGTTGTTACAACAGCTCGGCGAATACGCGCCCATCCCGGCGGGTGTGCTCGATCAGCTCAAGCTTTATCCTAAGGATGCCAATTCAATGGCCAGCTTGCGGACGGCAATTTCCAGTTTGGCCTTGTATGATGAATCCGCTAACGAAATGTCGCATGAAGCCAATATTCACAAAGCGGTCAAACTGCAGGCACAGCTTCCCACTGTTGTCGCTGCTTTTGCACGCATTCGCGAAGGCAAGGAGCCTATCGCCCCCAAAACAGGCGTAACGATTGCTTACAATTTTCTATACATGCTTACAGGTCAAGAACCCGATGAGGTTGCCGTTAAGGCGCTTGATCAGGCGCTGGTGCTCCATGCCGATCACGAGCTGAATGCATCGACGTTTGCAGCGCGTGTTACGGTGGCCACCTTATCCGATATTTATTCCGGCGTAACTTCAGCCATCGGTGCCCTGAAGGGGCCGCTGCATGGCGGAGCGAACGAAGCGGTAATGGTGATGCTGGAGGAAATCGGTACCCCGGCAAATGTGGAAGCCGTCATCAGTAAGAAGCTTGCCAATAAAGAGAAAATCATGGGATTTGGCCACCGCGTTTACAAGAATGGCGATCCCCGTGCGAAGCATTTGCAAAAAATGTCGCGTGAGCTCGGCAAGCTGACGGACAATATGGATTTGTACGATATGTCCATCAAGATCGAAGAAATCGTAACGGGTCAAAAAGGCCTCAAGCCGAATGTCGATTTTTATTCCGCTTCTGTCTATACGTCGCTCAAAATTCCGCGCGACCTGTTTACGCCGATCTTTGCCATCAGCCGTGTATCCGGATGGACAGCGCATATTCTGGAGCAATACGAAAATAACCGGCTTATCCGCCCTCGTGCCGAGTATGTAGGGCCTGTTGATCAGAAAGTGACGCCGATCGCTCAGCGTCAATAATCTTGCGGCTGCTCTTGTCTGGCCTGTCATAAAACGCGCATGAGCGACGGGGTGCCGGCGCAAGAGCTGCTTCGCGCAGCCCTGCAGTCAGCTCCCGTCGTGTTATGTGAACTTCATCACCCATCATTCAAACCAAACTTTCAGGAGGTAATTTATTCATGGAGCTTAAACAATTTGATCTTCCAACCGAAGGCGAGAAAATTTCGATTGACAATGGTGTTCTGCAGGTTCCAAACAATCCGATTATTCCTTTCATCGAAGGCGACGGTACTGGCCGCGATATCTGGAAGGCTTCCAAACGCGTTCTTGACGCAGCTGTAGAAAAAGCCTATAACGGCGAGAAAAAAATCGCCTGGTACGAAGTTTTCGCTGGCGAAAAAGCATTCAATAACTATGGCGAGTGGCTGCCAGCCGATACATTGACTGCAATCCGCGAGTATATGGTTGCCATCAAAGGACCACTTACGACTCCAATCGGCGGCGGCATCCGTTCCCTGAACGTTGCGCTGCGCCAGGAGCTTGACCTGTATGTCTGCCTGCGTCCTGTCCGTTATTTTGACGGCGTGCCTTCTCCGGTCAAACGTCCAGAATTGGTCAACATGGTTATTTTCCGTGAGAATACGGAAGATATCTATGCAGGTATCGAATATCAGGAAGGTTCGCCGGAAGTGAAGAAAGTAATCGACTTCCTGCAAAATGAAATGGGTGTTAACAAGATCCGCTTCCCGGAAACCTCCGGTATCGGCGTCAAGCCGGTTTCCGCTGAAGGCTCCAAACGCCTTGCACGCGCCGCTATCGAATACGCGCTGAAGCATGGTCGCAAAACGCTGACGCTGGTTCACAAAGGCAATATCATGAAATTCACGGAAGGAGCCTTCAAAAACTGGGGCTACGAAGTGGCTGAGCAGGAGTATGCGGACAAAACCTTCACATGGGGCCAATACGACCGTATTAAAGAAGCAGAAGGCGCGGATGCGGCGAACAAAGCGCAGAAGGATGCGGAAGCGGCTGGCAAACTGATTGTAAAAGACGCTATTGCCGACATTGCCCTTCAGCAGGTATTGACCCGTCCGACCGACTTTGATGTGATCGCGACACTTAACCTGAATGGCGACTATCTGTCCGATGCGCTTGCAGCACAGGTTGGCGGTATCGGTATTGCTCCTGGAGCGAACATCAACTACCTGACCGGACACGCAATCTTTGAAGCAACGCATGGTACAGCTCCTAAATATGCGGATCTTGATGTTGTAAACCCGGGCTCCGTGATTTTGTCCGGCGTAATGATGCTGGAGCACCTTGGCTGGCTGGAAGCGGCTGATATGATCTACAAAGGGCTGGAAACGTCGATCAACAACAAGACCGTTACGTATGACTTTGCCCGTTTGATGGAAGGCGCTACAGAAGTGAAATGCTCCGCGTTTGCTGATGAAATCATCAAAAATTTGGTGTAAATTAGGTTAGGCGTTCGATCTTAGAAGTTCGATGAATGGTCTGCGGAGCAGGAGGAAACATCCTGATGAAGCGGACCTTTCTCCTTTGTTTGCGGGCTGTCTATCACTAAGATTTTATACATTCAGGTAAATCTGGGGACAATAGCAATTGTAAATAGTTTCCGTATGAAATAGCTGGACATACTCATGGCTCGTGTATCTGGTTAAGACGGGAATATAAGCCTAATTTTTGGGAGGCATTGAACAATGGCGATCAAACGGAATAAAATTACGGTTGTTGGAGCCGGCTTTACTGGAGCAACAACAGCTTTTATGCTTGCACAGAAAGAATTGGGCGATGTTGTATTGGTCGATATTCCGCAGCTGGAGAATCCGACCAAAGGCAAAGCGCTTGATATGATGGAATCTACACCGGTCCAAGGCTGCGACGCGAAAATAACCGGTACATCCAACTATGGGGATACCAGGGATTCCGATGTAGTTATTATCACCGCAGGTATTGCCCGCAAACCGGGCATGAGCCGCGATGATCTTGTGAATACCAATGCGGGGATCGTCAAGTCTGTCTGTGAAAATATCAAAAAAACCAGTCCGGACGCTTATGTGATTATCCTCTCCAATCCGGTTGATGCCATGACTTATGTGGCTTACAACGCGCTTGGATTCCCTAAAAACCGCGTAATCGGCCAATCCGGCGTATTGGATACGGCCCGTTACTGCACTTTTATTGCGGAAGAGCTTAACGTATCGGTTGAAGACGTCCGTGGCTTTGTCCTTGGCGGTCATGGCGATGACATGGTACCGCTGGTCCGTTATTCCAATGTGGGCGGCATTCCCATCGAGAAGCTGATTCCTGCAGACCGCATTGACGCGATCGTACAGCGTACACGCGTTGGCGGCGGGGAAATCGTCAATCTGCTCGGCAATGGCAGCGCCTATTACGCGCCTGCAGCCTCCCTTGTCCAAATGACCGAATCCATTCTGAAGGACAAAAAACGGATTACCCCGGTTATCGCTCTGCTGGAGGGCGAGTACGGCTACGACAAACTGTTCATGGGCGTTCCGGCAGTACTGGGCGGTGATGGAATCGAGAAAATTTTTGAACTGGATTTGACTGACGAAGAGAAGTCCGCTCTGGAGAAATCCGCGGTTTCTGTACGCAATGTCATTGCAGTCGTGAATGGATAATTTGTAGGCGACAGTTCTCATGAAGCACATGGGGCCCTGACGGATTGTAGTCAGGGTTTTTCATTTAATTATGAATCAATTTCATAATTGCATATTCAGCTTAATCTTTCATAATAGAAATTGATTCTTATAGGAAAGTATAAATTTTCGTCATCCTTTCTCTATAATTCCAAGGGAAGAAACTTGCTTCGACGCAAAAAGCGGCATTAGCCGTTTCTTCTTGTTTTAATCCGAAAGGAGATGTCTTTTAGTGGAGCAAGCACAGCGGATGCTGAAAGAGATATACGGATTCGACAGCTTTCGTAAAGGCCAGCAGGATATAATCGAAGGCCTGCTGGAAGGAAAGGATACGCTTGCCATATTGCCCACGGGCGGGGGGAAATCGGTCTGCTACCAGCTGCCGGCCATTCTGCTGCCGGGGACAACGATTGTTGTATCGCCGCTTATTTCCTTGATGAAGGATCAGGTTGACGCACTGGGCCGCTTGGGCGTACAAGCAGCTTACTTGAACAGTTCGCTGGATGCTGCGGCTTACCGGGATGTAGTGAGAAATACCGCTCAGGGAGTTTACAAGCTACTCTATGTTGCGCCGGAACGTCTGGACGGGACGATGTTCGAGTCGCTGGCCAGCCAGATGCACATCCCTCTTATCGCGATAGATGAGGCGCATTGCGTATCGCAGTGGGGGCATGATTTCCGGCCAAGCTACCGCCAGCTTGCAGGCTGGATCGGGCGGTTGGAGAACCGTCCTCCTGTAGCGGCATTTACGGCTACGGCGACTCCGGAGGTGTCGGACGATATTTCCGCGATGCTTGGACTTCGCAAGCCCAATGTGTTCGTAACCGGCTTTGCGCGGACCAATCTGAGCCTGTCGGTTGTGACAGGTACGGACAGGCGCAAATTTCTGCGTGATTATGTGGCGCAGCGCCAGGATCAATCCGGCATTATCTACACGGCAACCCGCAAGGAAGCGGAAGAAGTATATGCCGATTTAACCCGGCTGGGCGTATCGGCAGGCAAATATCATGGGGGACTCGGTGATGATGATCGGTCGGAAGCGCAGGAAAAATTCCGCTTTGACGAAGCTCGTGTAATGGTCGCAACCAATGCGTTCGGCATGGGAATTGACAAGCCGAATGTCCGTTATGTTGTCCATTGGCAGATGCCAAGCGATGTGGAGTCCTATTACCAGGAAGCCGGCCGTGCCGGTCGCGACGGGGAGGAAAGCGAATGCGTGCTGCTGTTCGAGCCGCAGGATGTGCAGGTCCAGCGGTTTCTGATCGAACGCGGCACCACCGATCCGGACAGGCAGCGGATTCAATTAAACAAGCTGTATACGATGATGCATTACAGCCGCACGGAGAAATGCCTCCTGCAATTTATCGTCAGTTATTTTGGCGAAGCGGATGTGCCCGAATGCGGCAAATGCAGCAACTGTCTGGATCAAAGCGAGAAGCTGGATATGACCGAGGATGCGCGCAAGGCGCTGTCCTGCGTCGGAAGACTCAAAGGCAGGTTCGGAATCGCACTGGCATCCAAGGTGCTCAAGGGTTCCAGAGAAAAGCGGATTCTTGAATTCGGACTGGACCGTTTGTCCACCTATGGCCTGCTGCGCGACTGGGTGGAGAAGGATATCACGGATTGGCTGTATTGGCTGGTGGCGGAAGGATATATGCGGATCAGCGAAGGGGAATTTCCAACTGTTTCCCTGACGGCTGAAGCGCTCCCCGTGCTGGAAGGCAGCAAAACCGTATTCAGGCGGCGCAGTATGGCGTCCAAGCGGCGTTCGGCTTCAGGCTCTGGATCAGGCGCTGCAGTGAATACCCCGTTGTTCGAAGCGCTGCGCGACTGGCGCAAAACGACGGCAGCCCGGGAGCATGTGCCGCCGTTTATGTTGTTCTTCGATGCGGCGCTTCGCGAAATTGCGGACCGCCAGCCGGTTACGACCGAGCAATTGCTCAGTGTCAAAGGCGTCGGCGCTGCCAAAGCAGGCAAATACGGCAGTGATGTCATTGCAATCGTCAGAAACTTTCAAGGCGGCGGCGACAAATCTGCCGGTTCTGAACCCGCCGGAGTGCCTTCCGAGGCCTCCGGCAGAGGAAGAGCAAGTACGAGGCAAGCTCCGGGCGGCAAAAGCTCTGGGGACCTTCCAGGCGGCGACACGGGTTTGTCCAGCCACATGCAATCGCTGGCGATGCTCCGCGAGGGGCATTCCATTACGGAGATCGCTTCGATCCGCGAGATGGGCCGCCTTACGATCGAGAATCATCTGCTTCGCTGCGCGGAAGAAGGCGAAACGATCGCCTGGGATGATTTTATACCATCCGAGCATGAGGCGCTTATTGCCGAAACGGTATTGCGGCTGGGAGCGGAGAAGCTCAAGCCGATCAAGGAAGCGTTGCCGGACAGTATAGACTATTTTTCTATTAAAGCGGTCATGATCAAGCTTAGTTTGTCCCATGAAGGGAAATAAGCCGTTTGTCTTTTGAATTTGGGTGATAGTTCTAGTATACTTGATGTGATTGTAAATGAATTGCAGGAGGAAAACAAAATGTTGAATGTAATGATTTTTTTGCATGTGATCGGCGCAGTTGGTATGGGGTTCTACATCGTGCTTCCATTCCTCGTCGGACGCGCTACGAAACTTGACGGCGCTGGACAAGCCGGACTTGCGGATGGACTGGTTTCGGCCAACCGGATCTCGCAATATTTTCTGGTTTTGCAGCTGCTGACAGGCGGATATTTGATTTCACAAGCGGATTACGAAGTGATCTGGATGATTATTGTGGTCGTTCTGTTTCTCGCTATTGCGGCAATTGGCGGTATCGTATCCAAACCGCTTAAACAGATTGTGACGGCGATTCATTCCGGCCAAAGCGCGACATCCAACATTGCAAAGGCACGGACGCTCAGCCTTATTATCCTGCTGATTTATCTTGTCATCATTTACTTCATGAAATTCCCAATTTACAAGGACATCTAAAGAAGCTTCAAATTAAGCTTGGGGGCGATATCATTGACGAAGGAAGTTCCGGATTTATTAACCTTCGGCGAAACGATGGCGCTGTTCATGCCGCAGGAGCACCGCGGCCTTGAAGGGGCAGCGTCGCTGGAGCAGGGATTCGGGGGCGCGGAGAGCAATGTCGCGATCGGAGCGGCCAGACTGGGCTGCTCGGTTGGCTGGTTCGGTTCCCTGGGCGATGACCCGTTCGGCCGCGCTATATTCAAGCGGCTGCGCGGCGAAGGGGTCGATGTTTCGCGGGCAAGACAAGTTGCTGGCCAGCAGACGGGACTGATGTTCCGCGAATCGGTTGCAGGCAAGCTGGCGGTTCACTATTACCGCAAACATTCGGCGGCAAGCCGGATGCGGCCCGGTGACCTGGATCTCCAATACATAACGGGCTGCAAGATTCTCCATGTGACCGGCATTACCCTGGCGCTGAGCGAAAGCGCCCGTGAAACGGTATTTGCCGCAGTTGCAGCGGCGAAGAAGGCCGGGGTGAAGGTCAGCTTCGACCCGAATTTGCGGCTGAAGCTGTGGTCGATTGAGGAAGCGCGCAAATTTGTCCTTCCTTTGGCGGAGCAAGCGGATTATTTTCTGCCGGGATGGGACGAGCTCAAGCTGCTGTATGAAACGGATCAGCTGGATGAGGTTGAAGCGAAATTGAAACAGCTGAGTGCCGTCAGCATCGTCAAGGGCGTAGATGATTCCACGATGGTAATCGGTAAGGGCGATTCCCAAACCATACCTTTCTACAAGGCGGATCAAGTCGTCGATACGGTAGGAGCGGGAGACGGTTTCTGTTCCGGGTTCCTGGCAGGCATTCTAAAGGGTATGACGCCGGTTGAAGCCGTACGTCTTGGAAGTGTCAGCGGGTCATTGGTCGTGCAGATGCGCGGCGACTGGGAAGCGCTTCCTGATTGGGCTTCCGTCGATCAGCGGTTGTCGGACAAGGCCTGGGTGGAACGCTGAAATGGCTGACGGGTCTAAAGGACAACGAAGACGCGATCAGATCATGAATGTGCTCAAACGTCAGGGCAGGATTACCATCCAGGAGGTTGTCGACCGTTTTCATATCTCGGAGGCGACGGCGCGCCGGGATCTGGAGCTAATGGAGAAATCCGAGCCCGTCATCCGGACGATCGGCGGCGCTATGTATGACGGATTGAATGCGGTAAGAGAGCTTCCTTTTGCCGAGAAGGAGGGGCTGTCGTTTCTGGAGAAGGAACGGATTGCCATTGCTGCTTCCGGGCTTATCGAAGAAGGCGACGTAGTGGGACTTTCCGGCGGTACAACCAATTATTATCTGGCCAAGCTGCTCAAGACGCGCCGGGGCATTACGGTTGTGACAAATGCCGTGAATGTGGCGATGGAACTGGCTGGAAGCGATATTCAGGTTGTGGTGACCGGCGGCCTTATGCGGCATAACAGTTTCGAGTTGTGCGGTCCGCTCGGCGAAGGGACGCTGGGACATCTTAATCTGGGCAAAATGTTCCTTGGGGTCGACGGGATCTCCTCCACAGGCGGAATAACGACGTATTCCGAACAGGAAGCGCATATGGCCAAGGCGATGATGCGCAGGTCGCAGGCGACCTATGCCATGTTCGATCATACAAAGATCGGGAGGAATTCGTTGTTCTCGATTGCGCCGCTTTCCGAGCTGCAGGGCTTTATTACCGATATGCCGCTGCCGCAGCAGCTTTCGTCGGTGGCAGATGGACATGGAATCCGCGTTTATGTAACAGAAGAAGCAGAATAACGGAGACTTACGGCAATAGGAGACTCCGTTATTTCCGATTCGGACGATCATGCTGCAATGACTTTTTTATTTTACGGGTATGGAGCAGGATTTTCCCCATGCCTATGGAATGTTAATGGAGCGGTATCCATTTTTTATTTTATTTATTTATAAAAATTAAGGAGTGAACATAATGGCTGTAATGGGATCGGGAACACATGTTTATGAAGTGGCGGAAGGCTGGGCTAAGCTGCCGGAAGGAATGGAATTCGGTTATACTCACGGTATTGAAGTGGATGCCAACGAGAACGTATTGGTCTTCCATACGGGAGATAAACCGGTAGTCGTGTTCGACAAAAACGGGAATTACCTGCGCAGCTGGGGAGAGGCCTTTGCTGGCGGCGCCCACGGTTTTTATTTGCACACGGAGAACGATGGGCAGTATTTGTACCTGACAGACACCGCACGCCGGCTGGTTGTTAAAACAACGCTGGACGGAGAGGAAATATTGACGATCAGCACGCCTGATTTGCCGGACATCTACGATGAGGACCGCAAGTTTGTACCGACAGACGTTGCAGTTGGGCCAAACGGCGATATCTATGTGGTGGACGGTTATGGACAAAGCTGGATTCATCAATACGACAGTCAAGGCCAATTGATCCGTTCATGGGGCGGAAAAGGCAGCGAACCGGGCCAGGTGGATTGCCCGCATGGCATTTCCGTTGATCTTCGCGGCGATGAGCCCGAGCTGTATGTGGCGGACCGCGGCAACAACCGGATCCAAGTGTTCACGCTGGACGGCAAGCATAAACGTTTTATTACGGACGATATGAAGATGCCTTGCAGTTTTTATTATTACAAGGATGAGATCTATTTCCCCGATCTGCAAAGCAGAATCACTATTTTTGATAAAAATGACCGCTTGATCACACATTTGGGCGATGATGAGAATGCCTCCAAGCGGGAAGGCTGGCCGAATATTGATGTGAATTTATTCGAAGCCGACAAATTCAGCTCGCCCCACGGAGTATGCGTGGATGCCGAAGGAAATGTATACGTAGCCGAATGGACGGTTCATGGCCGCGTAACGAAACTGGTCCGCAAACGCGGTTAAGGCAAGGCTGGCAATGAAAAAAAGGTATCCGCCTCTAACAAGGAGCGGATACCTTTTTTTTGTGTGGATCATTATTGCTGAAATACTTGTCTGCCGTTTACCCATGTACCTTTTACTTCCCTGAATGTATGATCGGTCAGGACAAGATCAGCTTGTTTGCCGACCGCGATACACCCAATCCGGTCCTGCAAGCCAAGCTGGGCCGCTGGGTTAGCGCTTGCCATCCGGCTGATCTGGGGAAGGGTCAGCGAAGTATTCTCCACCATGAACCGGAACGCATCGATCATCGTCAGCGTACTTCCTGCCAGATTGCCGCCTTCATGAAGTCTGGCCACGCTGTCTTTAACGTCAACCTCCAGGCCGCCGAGCTTATAGCTGCCATCTCCCAGACCCGCTGCAGCGATAGCATCCGTGATGAGAATCACCTTGTCCATCGGTTTGGATGCGGCAAGCAGCCTCACCGCTGCGGGATGGACATGGTGCCCGTCTGTAATAACCTCGGCATAAATACGGGAGTCGCTCAGTACGGCGCCCACCGTTCCAGGCTCGCGGTGATGCAGGGCGCGCATGGCATTAAAGGTGTGGACGGCCTGGGTCAGCCCGGCATCCGCCGCTTTGATAATATCAGCATATTTAGCATCCGTATGACCGCAAGCGGCAACAATTCCTTGCTCTGCCAGCCAGCCAATCAGGGCAAGTGCGCCTTCTTTCTCCGGGGCAAGCGTCAATTGTTTAATCAGTCCCGGATGTGCGCCGTGCCACTTCTGGAGCCAGTCCAGACGGGGCGGCGAGATAAAGGATGGATTCTGCGCACCCGGCCACAGCTCGCTGATGAAGGGGCCTTCCAGGTGAACGCCAGCTAACGCGGCATAAGGCATGCTTCCGCTACCGATATAGGCGGAAGAGGCTTCAAGCACGGCTGCAATCGCATCGTGGGATGCGGTAACGGTTGTGGCCAGCATGGCAGTCGTTCCGTTGGACGCGTGGAAACGGGTGATCGTATCGTAAGCATCCTTGTCCGCATCCATGAAATCAGCTCCAAAGCCGCCATGAACATGCACATCGACGAAACCGGGAAGCAGTACGCCTCCTGTCCCGTCAATGATCTGCCAGTCCCCGTTATGAGGGGACTGAGCCTCATCGGCATCGGACCGGGCGATCTCCGTGATGATGCCGTTCTCTACCGACACATTCCCTTGTATGGTCTGATCCTCCAGCACAATCCGGACGTTGTTCACACGCCATTTTGTATGGGTTGATGTCATAAATCAAGCAGCCTCCCCGCTTCATGATCTAGTAGTACAATAACCTTCGCATGCGTTTGCAGCAAAGATGCCGGACATTGGGTTGTAATGGGTCCGGTTAACGCCTCTTTCACAATTTCCGCCTTGTCGGCGCCTTTGACGACGAGCAGAATGGTATCCGCCTTCAGAATGGACCCGATTCCCATGGTGACTGCTTTGGCGGGGACATCCTCCACAGATGCGAAGAATCTTGCATTGGCTTCCCGCGTCTCCTCCTGCAGTTCCACGATATGCGTGCCGCCGCGGAGAGAATCATCCGGTTCGTTGAAACCGATATGCCCGTTATGTCCGAGGCCAAGCAATTGGATATCGATAGGCTTCTCGGCCAGAAGCTGATCATAACGGGCGCACTCGGCGTCCAGATCAAGAGCCATGCCATTTGGCAAATAAATAGAGTCTCTTCTTGCATCGACATGGTCGAACAAATGCTTATTCATATAATAGGCATAGCTCTGATCATGTTCTGGCGGAAGTCCTACATATTCGTCCAGATTGAAGGTCGTCGCTTCCTTTAAGGAAAGCTTGCCTTGCTGGTGCATCTTTATCATTTTTTCATAAATTCCCGTTGGTGTCGAGCCTGTTGCCAAGCCAAGCGTTGCCTGCGGGTTACGAGCCAGAAGCCCGGCAAACAATCCGGCTGCATGCTGATCAAGTTCTTCTTTGCTGTTGAATGAAAGGATATTCAAGGGGATAGCCTCCGTTAAAATGAATTTTTATGGATAGATGATGAGACGGTTGGCCGCATTACCGGGCCGCCTCTTATTAATTGTAAAATAAAGCGACCAAATACACAATATAAATGATCGATAAAATCATTAAAATGAAATAAATGATCAAATTAATTATATTCCTTGTGGTGTTATCCCAATAAAAGCGATTAGCTTGATCAACGGGTTGCTCCTATGTGATGATAGATATATAATGGTTCGGCTAAGGGAGCATGGTTATGACTGATTATACGGGTACCCCGACAGAGGGTTATGAACAGACGGCAAAACGAAAGAGCGAACATATACGTATCTGCCTGGAGGAATCTGTGCAGAGCATAGGGATTGATCCCGGTTTCTCCCGTTATCGTTTCCGCCACCGCGCGCTGCCGGATTTGTCCTTTCAGGATATGGATTTGAGCACATCATTCCTCGGCATGAAGCTGCAAGTGCCGCTTCTTATCAGCTCCATGACGGGAGGAACAGGGGAAGCCGGTCCCATTAATCTGCGTCTGGCCGAGGCGGCTGAAACCAGAGGTTGGGCGATGGGTCTGGGGTCCATGCGCGCAGCCATTGAGAATGAACAGCTTGCCGGCACCTTCAAGGTGCGGAAGGAAGCGCCGACTATTCCGATCATTGCGAACCTGGGCGCCGTACAGCTGAATTACGGTTACGGGGTAGACCAGTGCAGACAAGCGGTGGAGCTAGCGGAGGCCAATGCGCTTGTGCTGCATCTTAACAGTCTCCAGGAGGTGTTTCAGCCGGAGGGAGATACGGATTTCCGAGGGCTGGTCAGCCGGATCGCAGAGGTCTGCAAACAGCTTGATGTTCCCGTCGGCGTCAAAGAAGTGGGATGGGGCATTGATGCGGATACGGCTCAGACCCTGGCAGAAGCCGGGGTCGCTTTCATCGATGTCGCCGGCGCGGGAGGCACCTCATGGAGCCAGGTGGAGAAATACCGCATCCGCGATCCGCTGCGCGCCGATGCCGCTGCTGCTTTTGCCGATTGGGGTATTCCAACGACGGACTGTATACGGGAGGTCCGCGAGTGCCTTCCGGACACCTGTCTGATCGCAAGCGGGGGGTTGCATACAGGAGTCGATGCTGCTAAAGCAATTGCGCTTGGAGCCGACTTGGCCGGATTCGGCCGCACACTGCTTGCTGGCGCAGCGGGAGTCCAGCCGTCGAAGGTCAAACCGGAATCCGTTTATTTTCAGCTGGAGCGTATTGAATTTGAGCTGCGTACAGCGATGTTCGGAATAGGGGCTTCATCGATCAGCAGCTTGCGCACAACGGACCGTCTTCAAACCTTAACTTGACTAGCGGATTACTCCCGTCCCTTCAATCATGGTGTCGACCTTGACATCAAATGTAAGACGGGGGTAAATGCTCTGCCATTCTTTCCACGTCGTTTCACTGCCTTTATGCGTGGCACGGAAACGAAGACCGAAGCCGAAGGGGTCAACATCCGCCTTTTGAACTTTCTCCAGCAGTTGTTTGGCTTCCCCGGCTATTTGCCGGTTAAAATGATTCTGCAAATCTGTCCAGTTACGGTTATATATCCCCTGAGGAGCTTCCTCGAAAATCCCTCTGAATCCGAGCGTAAGCTTGAGCGTATGTGTTCCGTTTGTTCCTTTGACTATTTTATAATGCGATGTAATGCGGTTAACGGCTAAAACCAGACGTTCATCCTTTATCGTGGCTGTGATGGTTGATTTTGTGAATTTGTTGAAAATCTGGTTGAACAGCTGCGTTTCGCTTTGGCTCAGGGTTTCGACCATATTTCTCTTATTGAGCAGAGCTAGTTGGGCAATCAAATAACCGTTATTTACCGTTTGGACAACCGGCAGAATCGGATCCATTCCCTTTTCACCAAGCCGTCGCATGAAATCAAATAAATATTCAGAAATAATATAAGATGATTCCGTGCCGTCCTTGCCGAACTGAAGAAATAGCGTGTTTCCCGGATACCGCTCTGTCGGAGGGTTGATTTTCATGATCGACTGCGCGTCGGGCCTTCCGATGGCGAGATAAGAGACATTCTGTACGTCACGTCTGCGGGAGAGCCAATCCATCACATCCCTGTAATCAGATTGAACCAGCTTCTCCCCGAAAACATATAATTTGCAGTGCCCGAAATCAATCTCTTTGTCCACATAGGATTTCAACAGCCGGAGCGCTTCGGCTATTGAGGGTGCGTGAATCGCCTGGACATCCGTTTTGGAGGCGCCGGGTTCAACTCTTGGGGACGGAGCCGCCAGGCGCAGCGTGATATAGTAGTCTTTCTTGTTCGTTTCAGACAAATCGATTCCCATAGCCACAACAAAGAAACGCTTATCGATATCTTTAAAGCCGCATCCTGTTAAAGTACCTGCCATTAGGCTGATGGCTAGTATCGCATAAAGGAGACTGCGGGTTGTCATGATGATTTTTTCCTCCTCAAGGCCAGTATAAACAGAATCCCGACCACCCCGACTTCTGTAAACATACGAACGGAAAGCCAGGCGGATGAGATCATGGAGACCTGCTTCTCATTGACCAAATAATAGGTGGCAATTGTCATGATGATAAAGGTGGAAACAATAATCCAGTTGGCAAGCGGGGTTTTTTCAGGATCGATGTTAATTTTGTTATGGGGTAAACAGCTTTTGATGAATTCCATCGCCTGATGCCAGCCCGATGCCGTATAAATCAAGGTCAAATTCAAATAAAGAATAAGGAATACAAAGAGCACCCGCTCGATAAAGCCATAACTCATGAGCATAGAATCAGATGTGACGCTCCATAAATACAAATAATCGTCGACGGTCTCGGTACCGTTAAATCCAATCGGCACGAAGAAGGTGATCAGCATGATGAGTGTACAGGAAACAGGAATCAGCCAGCGGTATTTCAACCGGAAGTTGGGAGGGTTGACCCTGTTAAAGATTGCATAATGCATATAACCTGTAAACAAGAAGGTTGCAGCTCCAAGCGGTTGGAGCTTTGGAGGCTGCGACCAGTAGTGGGCAACGGTCCGCACGGCATCCCAACTGATCGCGTTGCTGCGGATGGCTTTGACCAGGAGCAGCACGATAAGCGGCATATTAATCAACAGACCCATCTCAATCAGAAAAATCATGCTCAGCGAGGAACGGGTCGCGGCATAAGCGCATACAAGACAGAGTAAAACCAGTACGATCAACGGACTTGTATCCGGGTTGAAGAACCGGTTGATCAGAACCGCATAGGAAACGACCGCAATAATGGAAGCGATCAGCCATATCGCCGCATTGAACAGAAGAATCGGAACGGCCACCATTTTGGAGAAGAATTGCTCCAGTATTTCCGGTAAGCCTTTACCGGGGAATTTATGCATGACCCGGATAAACAGAAAGGCCAGTCCCGTTCCAATAAAAGGAGCGATGATCATCGATGATACGGCTCCGTTGTAACGGTAGTTTATGAGTATATGCGGGATAAACAGCATCAGGTTCAGGAGGCTCACCAGGAAAACATTGTAATAAAAATAACGGTTCATTTCTCATTCACCTGCCCGATATCTCCAAAATGAGGTTTCGTTCTGCCGATATACCGGAAATAAGGCTTCCCGAAGCTTCTGAGGTCTGTCAGATATGCCAGGCAAGTAAATATTCCAACCGCTACGCCCGTTATCCCAAAAAAGATAGCCGGCACAATAAGCGGATATTTCAGAAAACGGATGGCGCTGGACATGTTATTGACAGGCACGATAAAATTGGCGATCGCTACAACCGAGGTCACGATAATCATAATACTGCTGACAAGACCTGCCTGCTGCGCGGCTTGTCCCAGAATCAAACCACCCACTGTGGTGGCGGTCGATCCGATATATTTGGGCAGCCGGAGGCTCGCTTCGTTCAGGGATTCTATCATGAACAGCATCACGATGACCTCGACAAAGGAGGGATAGGGCACGGCAGAACGGCTGCCCAAGATAGAGAATGCAAGCTGGACCCGGAATAGCTCCGGGTTATAGGAAACCACGGAGATGTACAAAGCGGGCATGGTAATGGTCAGGATGACTGCGAAATAGCGCAGCACGATCAATACCCGGGTCATCCAAAACGCGTCGTAGTCATCGTCAACCGCATGCATAAAATCATAGAAGGTTGCGGGCAGGATTATGGCGAACATAGACCCTTGCATAATGAGGATGATTTTCCCCCTCTGCAGGCAGGAACAAACACGGTCAGCGCGCTCGGATATCATCATCGTGGGAAATAAATTCCGTTTTTTGGTAAGTGCTTTCTCCAACTGGCCGGGAGCCTGGAGAAAGTCTATTTGTATGGTTTGCAGTTTTTTTCTTACATTGGTCAAGACATTGGGATCGACTCTGCGCTTGTCGTAGACAAGCAGAACACGCGTATGCGACATGGTTCCCGCCGTCTTCTCCTCGACTGCAAGCTCCGGTGTGGGATAACGGCTGCGGATGATATTAAGCGAATCGATCAAATCCTCGCTAAGCGCGATTTGTGGGCCAAGTATGGCGGTTTCAACTTGGGTTTGGGGACTCTGGTTGCGGATAATCCGGGCAACGTCAAGCATATAGACCGTGTCTTTCAGCTTGATTAGGGCAAATCCCCGCAGCAGAGTATCGGCCCATTTGGCAGGATCGTCTATGCACTTATAGCTGGGGTCGTATTTGATAATGTTTTCGAAAGGATGCTCCTGTTTCATAAAAGGAACCAAAATAAAGTCGCTCACTTTACTTTCGTCGCATAGGGAGGCGATATAGGCGACTTCGATGATCAAGGAGTCATTTTGCACGCGATGCAGATTTAGATCCTTGGCATCAGCGAATAAAGTTGCGAGCCGTTGCAGCATTGATAGTCTCCTCCTTTATTCTAGCTTGCATAGTATTGTCCCCCGCCATGCAAATTATGCCACTCCAAGTGTTCTTTGCCAGAGAGGCTGAAGGTGCGCTACAATAATAGATATGTTCGGCCTGAAGTCCCGGGCTTTGTTAAAAAATTTAGATCTGAGGGGACGCAGCAACAAGGGGGAGTTCGCATTGTCAGCTTGGTATGAAAGGAGCTTCGGTTCCGATTATATGATTGTATACCGCCATCGCAATTGGGAGCAGGCCAGCAGCGAGGTCGGGCGCATGGCCGGCTGGCTGGAGCTTCCGGAAGGCGCGCGGGTTCTGGACATCGGCTGCGGGATGGGCCGCCACGCTTTGGCGCTGGCAAATCTCGGTTACCGGGTAACGGGGGTGGATTTGTCGGAAGCGCTGCTGGAGGAAGCGCGTGAGCAGGACAAAGAAGGCCGGCTTGACACTCTGATTCAAGGCGATATGCGGCACCTCCCCATAGGGGATGGCCAGTTTCAGGCAA
The DNA here is from genome assembly GCF_014641075.1 of Paenibacillus nasutitermitis. Lineage (GTDB taxonomy): Bacteria > Bacillota > Bacilli > Paenibacillales > Paenibacillaceae > Paenibacillus_Z > Paenibacillus_Z nasutitermitis. The sequence goes on along the minus strand of NZ_BMHP01000002.1, from coordinate 1,528,697 downwards.
CCGTCAATTTATTTACCTCGTTCGGCTACTTTGAAGAACAAGCGGACAACCATCAGGTATTGAAGGAAATCCGCAGAGTCCTCACTCCGGACGGCCGGTTTCTGATTGATTTTCTTAATCCGGATTATGTAAAGAAGCATCTTGTACCTCATTCACGCCGCATAGACGAGCCCACGGGTCTGCTGATTGATGAGACCAGGGTTATTCGCGATGAGTGCGTCAGGAAACAGATTATCATAAACTCGGAAACGGACGGAGCAAGGAGATATGAGGAGCATGTCCGCTTATTGTCCCTGGATTGGTTCGAAGGCGCTTTGTCGGAGGCAGGTTTAACGCTTGAGAGCGTATATGGCGATTATGAAGGGCGTACATATGATAAAGCGGAATCTCCGCGGATGATTATGACGGGAAAGGTATTCTCTTGAACGGCGCGGTGACTGCCGGCTGGCCGGAGGGGATGATTCAGGTCAAAGTCCCTTTGCCATTCTCCCTGAAGTGGGTGAACAGCTATCTGCTTCCGGGGGAGGACGGATATACGCTCATCGATCCCGGACTGCATACGCCCGATGCGGTGAATACCTGGAGAGAAGCCCTGGTGGCTCATGGAATCGACTATAAGGACATCGGATTGATCCTGCTTACTCACCAGCATCCCGACCATTACGGTCTGGCCGGATGGTTCCAGCAGCGTACGGACGCACCTGTGCTGATATCCCGGCGCTCTCATTCCTATGCTTTACGATTATGGGGAGAAGATGATAGATTTGCTTTGGAACTGACCGGGTTGTATGCCTTGCATGGCATGCCGGGAGGTGTTCTGGAAACTATTGGCCCCCATCTGGCCGGTTTCCGGGAAATGGTCACGCCCCAGCCGGAAGTCTCGTATATGGCTGCAGGAGAAACGTTAAGGCTTGGGAACATGGATTGGCTGACCATTGATGCTCCTGGACATGCGAACGGCCAATTGTGTTTGTATAACGCCAAGCGGCGGTGGATGTTTTGCGGGGATCAGGTGCTGCCTGATATTACGCCGAATGTAAGCGTGGTGCCAGGAGAGGATGGGGATCCGCTGCAGCAATTTCTGGATAGCCTAGCCCATTTGCAGACCTATGAGGTGGAGCTGGCTTTCCCGGGTCACAGGGATCCATTTACAGGGTTCCACACCCGCATTACAGAGCTTCTGCGGCATCATGAGCGGAGGCTAGCCGAAATTATCCATCTTCTGGTAACGCAGCCCTGCAGCGGCTATGAGCTCTGCCAGCGGCTGTTCGGCGAGCGCATCGCCGGCAACGCTCATCAATTAAGGTTTGCGATGTCCGAGACGCTTGCCCATTTATTTCATCTTGAGAACCGGCGGCAAATTCATCGTCATACTCGCAAGGGCTACGTTGTTTTTATGGCCTGAAGAAGGGCAGCAGCTATTATTAGAAGCACGGCGGCAATTGAAATCGGCCTGATTGGCAGCCGCCAGAAGGAGCTAGTTTGGTATGGCAATAACCCGCTCGGAGTCTCACCAGTTAAATAAAAAAAGAAAGAACCGGCGGATGCGCCGGCTGCTGCTGCTCAATGTATCGCTGCTTTTGGCCATTTGTGTACTTGCCGGCATCTATTACATCGTGAATCATGACGGGTCCACCAGGCTTGAAGACAGTTCCGGGAATAGGGATCTGGCTCAGCCGGATCGGACCGGCAATCCTTCCGAAAGCGGGGATGCATCCATAGACAGCGGTGAACAACCCGGGGACAATATGTCCGGCAATGAAGGTGGTCCTGTAATAGAGGAAGGAAGCGGAAGTACTGTGCCTGAAGGCGCTGCTCCCGAAGATTCTGAGCCGGGGAGCTCCAATGGTGCCGTCAACGATCCCATCGATCCACAGGACAGTTCGCAAAGCGGTTCACAGGGCGATCCGCAGACCCCGCCCAAGGTGGACGAATCTTCCGGTCAATCGGAAACGGACGGAGAAGCCGTCAAGCCTGACGATGGGAAAATAGACGACGGGCGCAGAATCACGCTTGCTTTCGTTGGCGATATTTTGCTTGCGGCAGCGGTGGATAAGCTGATGCAAAAAAACGGGTATGATTATCCGTATGCAAAGTCGCTGCCTTTCCTGACAAAACCCGATTTAACGGCAGGCAATCTGGAAAACCCCATCACGACACGCGGGATTCCGGCTGAAGACAAGCAGTTTGTATTCAAAGGCTCGCCCAAATCGCTTCCTGCCTTGAAGGAAGCCGGATTCGATATCGTCAATCTGGCCAATAACCACACGCTCGATCAAGGCGTGGAGGGGCTGCTCGATACCCTCGGTCATCTGGAGGAAGCAGGAATGCCGAACGTCGGAGCGGGGAATGACGATATCGAAGCATTCAAGCCGGTTTATCTGGAAGCAAACGGCATCAGCGTTGCTTATGTCGGGCTTACGCGGGTACTCCCAGTAGTCTCATGGAAAGCGGGAAGCAATCACCCCGGACTAGCCGAAAGCTATGACTCCACGCGCGGCTTAAAGGCGATCAAAGAAGCCAGGAAGCAGGCGGATATCGTAGTTGTCATGGTTCACTGGGGGATTGAGCGCGCGGATAATCCCAATGCGGACCAGAAGCGTCTGGCGCATGAATACATCGATGCCGGGGCGGATCTGGTAATCGGCAGCCATCCGCATGTCTTGCAAGGCTTTGAAACCTATAAAGGCAAGTGGATTTCCTACAGCTTGGGCAATTTTATTTTTAATATGACGAAAACGGAAAAAACGAAAGATACCGGCGTGCTCAACGCGGTCTGCAGCATTAAAGGGGATTGCTCGCTGAAGTTCAATCCTATGCGTGCGGTCGCTTCCCAACCAACGCCGCTCGAAGGTGAAGAAGCGAAGGCGCTGCTTAAACGGCTGTCGGGTATTTCGTTAAATGCTTCCATTGATGCGGAAGGGGTTGTAAGTGCAAAATGACGACGATCCATAATTTATGTGTTGCTCACCGGGGAGCATCCGGCCTTGCTCCGGAAAATACAATGGCTGCGTTTCAAAAAGCGATGTCCTTTCCTTTTGTCCAATGGATGGAGCTGGATGTCCAGCTGTCGCGGGACGGGGTTCCGGTTGTTATTCATGACGCTTCACTGAACAGGACGACAAGCGGCGCCGGACCGGTAGCGGATTTTAGAACCACCCAGCTGTCGCGTCTGGACGCGGGCAGTTGGTTCTCCAAATCCTTTGGCGGTGAGCGGGTTCCTTTGCTGGAGCAGGTTCTGGACGCCACTATCGGCCGATGCCGGTTGAATATCGAGCTGAAAACCTACAATGGCATTTATCCGGGGATGGAGCGAAAGGTCGTAGAGCTGCTTGAAAGAAAAGGGCTGCAGCATGATTCGGTCATCACATCCTTTGATCATCAGGCATTGCGGACAGTAAGAGAGCTTTCTGCCGAAGTGAGAACAGGGCTGATTACCGATCTTGCTCCTGCTTCTCTGGCATCGGATCTCCAGCAATTGGGCGCTTCGTTTCTTTCAATCGGCTTTAAGCGGATTACGCCGGAATTAATGAAGGAAATGCGCAGCCGAGGCATCGATGTCATGGCCTGGACTGTCAATGATACGGCCACAATGCGCCGTCTGGCGGCTATCGATCCGAATCTGATGATCTGTACGAATTATCCGGACCGGTTTGCGCAGCTGCTCCAGGACGGGATATAAAATAAAGAAACCGGCCACCTATACAGGAGCCGGTTTCCTTATTTTATATTTCCTGATCGCGGTATTGTTCGTGTATTTCCAGAAGGCTTGGCAGCTGCTCCATAAAGATATCGACAAGCCGCGGGTCAAAGTGCCGTCCTCTTTCTTCCTTGAACAGCTCCAGAATGCGTTCCAGCGGCCAGGCTTTCTTATATACCCGGTCGCTGCCCAGCGCGTCAAAAACATCGGCAATGGCGGTAATGCGTCCGTACAAATGAATAGCCTCGCCTTTGATTCCACGGGGATAGCCGGTCCCGTCCCATTTCTCATGATGCTCGTAGGCGACGATAGCCGCTGTTTTGAGCAGCTGGCGGCCTGAATTCCTTAGCAGCTGGTAGCCGACATCGGTATGCCGCTTCATCTGCTCGAATTCATCACCGGTAAGCTTGCCCGGCTTCTGCAGGATGGAGTCGGGAATGGCGACCTTGCCGATGTCGTGCATAGGCGATACCAGCTTCAGCTGCTCCGCCTCTTCTTCGCGCATTCCGCATCCGAGGGCGAGTATATAGGAATATTCAGCTACCCTTTTCACATGATGGCCGGTTTCCACAGAGCGGGTTTCTCCGATCTGGCCCATTGTGAATATAATCTCGCGTTGGGTAGCCATAATTTCTTCATGCAGCATGATAGATTCCAGAGATTTGCCGGCATAGGAGGCGGCCAGCTTCAGCTGCTCCAGGTCATGCCGTGTGAAAACGCCGTCTGCCGCCCATTTATTAACAGCCTGATAGGCTCCGATTATCTTGCCGTCATTGCCCACAAACGGAACCGTAATAATGGATTTGGTGCGGTAGCCGGTACGCCGGTCATTCTCGGCATTATGTCTGGGGTCCTGATAGGCGTCTTCAATCAGCAGTGATTCTCCTATGGCAATGGAATGCCCCACGATCCCGGAGCCAAGAGGTATTCTGATTTCGTTTACGCCGTGCGCAACGGTTGTAAACAGTTCCTGGTTGGCGTGATCAATTAGCCATACGGTGCATCTGTCGGCCAGAATCATGTCGCGCCCCATGTTTGCCATCAACAGAAGAACACTGCTTAAGCTGCGTTCTCTGCCGATTTTAGCGGTATAATCAAATATGATGCGAAGCAGTTCTTCAGGACTTCGCTCATTGGAGGAAGGTTCTTCGTCTGAAACCGCATGGTTAGGTTCATAGTTCAAAGCGTTGACACTCCTTGAGAAATAGGGAATCGGATAACGTATCTATTTCTGGATAAGAGCAGGGGAATCCTGCCTTTAACTGAACAAGTTTGAAAATATTCCGCGGGATCCGGCAAGTTGTAAAGCTGTATTTGAGGAGGTTTGCAGTAAAATGGTGGGATGGATTGACGCCTGGTGGCTTCGCATGGCACTGGGTCTGATCGGCAGCGCTGCAATCGCGATGCTTGCTTACCGATTCCGTTCATTGTCGGCTTCCGGGTCCTGGGCGGCTGTTGTGATGGGCACCGGCTACGTCACATTGGGCAGTCCGGTTTGGTTCGGGGCCTTGATTGTTTTCTTTGGCACATCAACCGTCTTGTCGAAATTCAAACGGCGGCATCACACCAAGCGCAATGCGGAAGCGAATTACGCCAAGGGGAGCAGGCGCGATGCCGGCCAGGTATGGGCCAATGGCGGACTGGGCCTGATCCTCTGCTCCATCCATGCGATCTGGCCGGAACCGGTCTGGCTGTATGCATTTATTGGCGTTATGGCCTCGGTGAACGCCGATACCTGGGCGACGGAGCTTGGAGCGATCAGCAGGGCGCAGCCGCGCGCGCTGCTTGGCGGTGCACGTGTCGCCCCCGGAACAAGCGGCGGAGTTACCCTGCTTGGCAGCGCAGCCGCCCTGGCGGGTGCCGCTGTCGTTGCCGCCGCCTCGGCGCTGTTGTCGTCGCCGCTTATCGCTCCCGGGCAGGAAGCGGCGCACCCGCTCGGATTGATCGCCCTTGGCAGCCTCGCGGGAACGGCGGGGGCTTTTGCTGATTCCTTTCTTGGAGCGACAGTTCAGGTCATGTACCGCTGCAGAATCTGCGGCAAGCAGACCGAGCGTGCAGTGCATTGCGGGACTGCAGCACAGAAGATACGCGGATGGGGATGGATGACCAATGACGCCGTTAATCTTCTCTCGTCCGCTGCAGCGGCACTGCTTGCAGCGATGGCCGGTATCTGGTTGGGTTGACTTTTGAAGCGAAGGAAGGTCTATGATGGTGCATTACGGGCAGGGACCCTTATAATATAAGGTTGACAGCGCATTCATACAGCGGGTATTCTAACTCTGACATAGGCTGGGCTTCAATATGGATGAAATGTAAATGTTTGATAGCCTTTCGATTCATCAGACAAAGGAGCTGGACCCCATTTGAAGATGGAAACGCCGTCTATCCCGATTGTGAAACAATCACAGCATCCGGATCCGATTCTGCAAGCCGTCAATGTGAAGAAGGTATTTGGCCGAGGTGAGACAGCGGTTACGGCCGTTAAGAATATTCATCTGGATATTGCCGCTGGCTCCATGGTCGCGCTTAAGGGGCGATCCGGTTCGGGCAAGACCACATTATTGAATCTGTTGGCTGCGCTTGACCAGCCGACGGAAGGACAGGTGCTGTTCAACGGGCAAGAGCTCTCCAGATTGCCGGAGAAGCAGCGCAGTCTTTGGAGACGATCACAGCTCGGACTTGTTTTTCAGGCATTCGGATTAATTCCGTTGATGTCCGCTTATGAGAATGTTGAATTCGCCTTGCGTATTGCGGGCACCGATAAGAAATTGAATAAGGAACGTGCCGAAACCGCTCTGGAGTGGGTGGGGATGAAATCCCGCATGAAGCACCGCCCGCCGGAGCTGTCCGGCGGGGAGCAGCAGCGTGTTGCGATCGCAAGAGCGATTGCGCATGAACCGCTGCTTCTATTGGCGGATGAACCGACGGCTGAACTGGACAGCAGGATGGGACTCCAGGTCATCAAGGTATTCCGTGACCTGGTGGAGCGTAGGGGCATGACTGTCGTTATGACGACCCACGATCCCGGTATTATGGAAATCGTCGACCATGTCATTGCATTGGAGGATGGGGAGATTGTCGCTGAACCAAAATCGTAGCCGCCGCAGGATGCTGCTCAAGCAAACCTCGATGCTGCTGCTCGCTGCCTCGTTATTGTCAGGCTGTTCACTGCTGCCGAGTGGGGAGAAATCGCTCGCGCCGCCGCTGATTAAGCCGTCGCAGGAGAGATTCGATTCGGTTGAAGTCAAGAAAGGGACGATTGAGCGGTACTTCTCGGGTACGGCTGTGGTGACTTCCAAACGCAGCATACCGCTCTTTTACAAAGAAAATGGACGTTTGAAGGATATCTATGTTAACCAGAACGATGTAGTAAAAGCCGGGCAGTTGCTTGCCGAGCTGGACAGGGGAGATTTGGATTTGCGGATCAAGCTGCAAAAGCTGAATCTGGAGAAGGCTACGCTGGAATTTGTGAAAGCCAAGCAGAACAAAGAGGATTCCAGTCTGATCAGGCTCAGGGAGATCGACAAGGAACGCGAGCAGATTGCCATGGATTCCCTGGAGCAGGAAGCGTCTTCAGCGAGGATGACGGCACCGATAGACGGTATTGTCACCTACAAGGATACGATCGCCGCCGGTGACGGCATATCCGGTTATAAGCCGATTGTAAGCGTATCCGATCCTAAAGAGCTTTATCTCGTTTGCATGGTGGAGGATCCCAAAACAATCTCGGCGATTCAGTATCATATGGTCGTCGAAGTGACTGTGGGCAAGAACAAGGTGAGCGGTAAGGTGATCCAGTCGCCTTCCAGCGCGCCGTTTACCGATAATAAGGAGCAGGCAGAGCGTAATTCCAAGCTGCTGTATATCGAATTGGATAAGCCTAACGACAAGCTGGTCATGGGAGATACTGTCCAGCTTCATATCATGCTGGAGAAGCATGATAACGTTATCGTGCTCCCCCGCAGCGGTCTGCGCACTTATCTGGGACGAACCTATGTGCAGGTGCTGGAAGGGGACCGCCGCAAGGAGGTAGACGTAGAGGCGGGAATTATAACGTCTACGGAAGTGGAGATCGTCAAGGGGCTTGAACCCGAACAGCAGGTTATATTGAATAATTAGTTTCGCGTGATGCCCGACTTCAGGGACAAGAAGAGGTGAAACGACTATGGCGTTATGGACGATGATTTTTCGCAAGATGGCGAAAAATCGTTGGCTTCAGCTTAATTTGTGGTTCGGCTTGACGATCTGTGTTGCATTATTCAGCTCCATGCCCTTATATTCGCATGCGATTCTCCAGCGAACGCTGATCAAGGAGCTGCAGCAGCTCCAGAAGGATCAGAATATTTATCCCGGCTTTGTGCGGGTAGCCACATCCATTTCACCAGGTGAACGGACGCCAGAGCAGGTCCGGGGCATGATCGCCAAAGCCGATCTCTATATGGACAGAACACCTGAGCGGTTCGGACTGGATACCCAATCCTATCTGGTAGCGAGATCTACACAATCTTTCCGCGTATTTCCAGCGGACGGTTCGGAGCGCGAGCTGAAAGAAATCAACGTCAGCGGCAGCTTCAGGGCATTTACCGATATGGAGAAGCGCGTTCGCCTGATTGACGGTCGTTTCCCCGATCCGGCACGCAGCGATGGCATATACGAGGCAGTTGTGACGCAAAAATTCATCATTGATCTGAAGCGTGACCTGGAGCATGAATTCGTATATACCAACAAAGACACGGGCGAGAAAATCCGGGTGCTGGTCGTGGGTCTGATTGAAAGCGGTTCGGACAATGCCTACGACCAATTCAATGTGGAGAATTACAATTCATCGTTCTACATACCTTTTGAGCGGTTTGAGCAGGATTTTGTCCAGAAGGAAGGGAAGCTGAAGCTCTCCAGCATCATCTGGCAGTATTCACTCAACTACGAACAGTTGAAAATCGACAATATCGCCAATTTCACGGGGCAAAGCCAGGCGCTGAGCAATTATTTCACCATGCGCCTTGGTATCGCTTCCGTCGATATTCCGGCCAAAATGCCGATACAATCCTATATGGACAAGAAGGAAAAGCTTGACATTATGCTATGGTCGCTTTATTCGCCGGTCATGTTCATGCTGGCTTTCTACCTGTATATGGCGGCGAATCTGATTATTGAGCGGCAGAAGACAGAAATTTCGGTGCTGCGCAGCCGCGGCGCAAGCCGTTTGCAGATCATGCTGGTATTCACGGCGGAGAGTCTTATTCTGGGGCTGCTGGCACTGCTGACCGGGCCTTTCATCGGGGTCTATTTCACGAAAATGCTCGGTGCCGCAAACGGCTTCCTGGAGTTTGTCCAGCGTTCGTCGCTTGAAGTGGCGCTGAATAGCGCATCGTATAAGGTCGCTGTGGCGGCCGTGCTGGGATCGATTGTGCTTATCCTTATTCCGGCTTTTCTGGCCACGCGGATTTCAATTGTCGGTCATAAGCAGCAGCTCGCCCGATCAAGCAAAATGTCTTTCTGGCATAAAACGGGGATCGATCTGATCCTCCTGGCCATTTCAATTTATTTGTTGGTCGGCTTCAATAAACGGTTGGATGAGCTGAAACAGCTTGCATTGGATCCGAATGCGCTGCAAGTGGACCCGCTGCTGTTTTTTATGCCTGCTCTGTTCGCGCTTGGGTGCGGCCTGCTGCTGCTGCGTATCTATCCCTGGTTCATTAAACTGATCTATTGGGCGGGCCGAAGATGGTGGACGCCTGCACTTTATTCCACACTGCTGCAGATCAGCCGTTCATCCACACAATATTTGACGATCAAGGTATTTCTGATTATGACCGTCGCCATGGGACTGTTCAGCGCCAATGCTGCCAGGACCATCAACGGCAATATGGAGGATGCGATTCATTATCACGTCGGTTCGGATATTCAACTGAACATTCATTGGGACAATGATGCACCCCCGCCCGCTCCGGCAATGCCAGGAGCGCCCAGCGGCGGCGAGTCCGCCGAGGATGCGGCGAGCAAGCCGAAGGTGGTCACATACACTGAGCCTTCCTTTATCAAGATGACAGAGCTGGCTGGAGTGGATAAGGCTGCCCGCGTCTTCCGCAAAAACGACGCCAATTTCAGCGCAAGTGGAGGAGACAGCACCGCTACGTTATACGGCATTGATACGTTTGATTTCGGTAACGTAGTCTGGATGCGGGGCGGTCTGCTCGATCACCACATCAACAGCTATTTGAATCTGATCGCTCCCGATCCCAAAGCCGTGCTGATTTCACGGTCTATCGCGGATAAATATCAAGTGAAGCCCGGGGACCCGCTTTCGGTTAAATGGAGCGGTCTGGATTATGCCGGATTTACCGTTTACGGGATCATTGATTATTGGCCCGGCTGGAGCCCGCTGCCTGTCGGCGGAATTCCCGAAGACCAGGATGAGGAGAATGTCCGGCTGCCCAATCTGATCGTTGGAAATCTGTCCTACATCCAGAACCATCTGGCCCTTGAGCCGTACGAGGTCTGGGTTAAATTGAAAGAAGATGCCACCAGCAAAGTGATCTATGAAGATCTGGAGAAGAAGGAAATTCCGGTCGAGGGACTAGTCGATGCCAATCAGCAGCTGATCCGCTCCAAGAACGATCCGTTTAGGCTGGCAATCAATGGTGTCATGACTTTGGGTTTTGTCATATCGATGATGATCAGCTTCTTCGGATTCCTTCTGTTCTGGGTGCTGACGCTTGCAGGTCGTACGCTGCAGTTTGGTATTTTACGGGCAATGGGCATCTCGTTTATGCAGGTGATCGGCATGCTGCTCAGCGAGCAGCTGCTGACCTCTGCTGCGGCAATTGTGATGGGGGTATGGATCGGGAATACGGTGAGTGATCTGTTCGTTCCGCTCTTCCAGCTGTCCTTTAGCGCCTCGGAGCAGGTGCCGCCGTTCCAGATCATTCATCAGCTGAGTGATTATGTCCAGCTTTACAGCGTCGTTGGGGTGATGCTGCTCATCGGACTGCTTGTTATCGGTATACGGGTATCCCGGATGAAGATTACGCAGGCGCTTAAGCTTGGGGAGGAATAAGCTTATGATCCATTGCGATGGACTTGTCAAAATCTACAAGACCGATGATCTGGAAGTCGTTGCGCTGCAGGGACTTGATCTGCATGTTGAAGCGGGCGAGCTGATGGCGATCATCGGCAACAGCGGCAGCGGCAAATCGACGCTGCTTAATATGCTGGGCGGCCTTGACCGCCCGTCTGCGGGGACGCTGCTTGTGGATGAGAAGGACCTGCTGAAGTTTGCGGAACGCGATCTGGTCAAATACAAGCGTGAAACCGTCGGGTTTGTCTGGCAGAACAATGCCCGCAACCTGATCCCTTATTTGACGGCGCTTGAGAACGTGGAGCTGCCGATCCTGCTCAAAGGGCGGCGCAAGCGGCTGCGGGCCTTGGAGCTGCTTGACGCCGTCGGACTGAGCCACCGGATCAAGAACCGGCTGAGTGAGCTTTCGGGCGGCGAGCAGCAGCGGGTAGCGATTGCCATAGCGCTGGCCAATGAACCGAAGCTGCTGCTCGCCGACGAGCCTACAGGCTCGCTGGATACGCGGATGTCGGATCAGATTCTGGATCTGTTTCGCGAGTTGAACCGCAAAATCGGCATCACGGTCGTGATTGTTACGCATGACCCGCTGCTTGCGCGCAAGGTCGACCGCGTTGTAGCCATTCGCGACGGCAAGACCTCTTCGGAAATTATCCGCCGCCAATCGTATGCGGAAGAGCTTGCTGAACTGGAACGGGGCGGACTGTTTAAACATGAGGAAAGCCATGTTGAATACGCCGTCATCGACAAAGCAGGACGTTTGCAAATTCCCGCAAATTATCTGCAGGCCGATGAGTTCAAAGAGAAAAACAAGGTCCGCGTAGAGATGGAGGAAGGGCGCATCATCCTCTACCCGCCCGAAGAGTGAAATGTAATAGAATGGCCTTTATAAGCCAGCACCCAGGAAACAAAACAAGTCCCGCCGATTATGGCGGGACTTGTTTTGGAGTGGGAAACCTGCAGCTTGCGAATGTTCTCCCATAATGATCCTCTAAGCACTCTTGGAACCATTCAACGGCCGTTTATTTCGTCAGTTCCTCCATCTGGGCGATCAGCTCTTCGAACACGCTCATCGCCTGCTCGATCGGCTCAGGCGATGACATATCCACGCCGGCTTTCTTGAGGATGTTAATGGAGAAATCGCTGCCTCCGCTCTTCAGGAAACCCAGATAACGATCCACGGCCGGAGCCCCTTCTTCGAGAATCTGCTTGGAGAAGCTCGTTGCTGCAGAGAAGCCTGTTGCATACTTGTAAACATAAAAGCTGGTATAGAAATGAGGAATACGCGCCCATTCCATTTCGATATCCTTGTCTACGACCATACCTTGGCCATAATAAAGTTTGTTCAGGTCGTAGTAGATTTTGCTGAGTTGATCCGGTGTCAGCGATTCACCCTGTTCGGCTTTTTCGTGAATGATTTTCTCGAATTCCGCGAACATGGTTTGCCGGAATACCGTTGTCCGGAATTGGTCCGCATAGTAGGTCAGCAGATACATTTTTTCTTTTGGATCGGTTGATTTCTTCAGCAGATAATCCATCAGAAGCGCTTCGTTAAGCGTTGAAGCAACCTCGGCGAGGAAGATCGTATATTGGGCATCCCGGTAATCCTGGCTGCTGTCGGAGTAATACGAGTGAAGCGCATGGCCCATTTCATGCGTCAGCGTGAACATGCTGTTCAGGTTGTCTTTATGATTGAGCAGAACATAAGGGTGGGTGCCGTAAGCGCCCCAGCTGTACGCGCCGGAACGTTTGCCTTCATTCTCGTAAACGTCGATCCATCTGTCCTTGAAGCCTTGCTCCAGCACCTGCAAATAGTCCTTGCCAAGCGGCTCAAGACTTTCCTTGACCGTTTCCTTCGCCTGCTCGAATGTAATATCCATCTTGAACTCGTCAACAAGCGGCGCGAACAGGTCATACATGTGAAGCTCATCGACCTTAAGCAGCTTTTTACGAAGCTCCATATAACGGTGCATCAAAGGCAGGTGCTTGTGGATCGTGTCGATCAGGTTGGTATATACCGCTTTGGGGATGTTGTCGCCATACAGCGACATCTCCAGTGTCGACGGGTACTTGCGGGCGCGTGAATAGAATATGTTTTTGGTCACATTGGCGCTGAGGGTGGATGCCAATGTATTTTTAAGCTTGCCATAGGTTTCATACATGGCTTTAAAGCCGTTCTCGCGCACCTCGCGATTTTTACTTTCCAGGAACTGTATGTATCGACCCTGGGTCAGTTCCACTTCCTCGCCATTCTCGTCCTTGACCTTGGGAAATTTAAGATCCGCGTTATTGAGCATGCTGAATATCGTCCCCGGGGCCTGGCTCACATTTCCGACCGCAGCCAGAAGCGCTTCTTCGGATTTGGAAAGAATATGGGCTTTCTCCCGCCGCATTTCCTCAAGGGTATGTCGGTATTTGGCGAGCCCCGGATTGTTGATCATCGCATCCAGGTCGGCATCCGGCAAGCTTAGAATTTCCGGCGTAATAAAGGATAAGGCTTCTCCCGTTTCAACGCTGAGCTTCTTCGATTTCTCCGATAATGCCTGATAAGCGGCTTCGGCAGTATCTTCATGATGCTTCATGTTGGCATATACATATAAACGTTCCACATGCTGCGAGAGCTCATCTTCAAGTTCGAAGCAGCCTTTAACCTGCTGCGGGTCGGACAGCGTGCCTTCAAACGCATCAACCTTCTTCATCAATTCCTTCGCATGCGAATATTCCTTGTCCCATGCAGACTGGCTTTCAAATAAATCTTCCAGCTTCCAGCTGTTCTCCGCTTTGGTTTCGGAACGTTTGGGTACGTGGTTCATTGGAATCCCCCTCGATTGGTGTATAGGTGATGGAGCTTTCATAACAGGCGCCGGCAGCGGTGTGGCTAAGCGGCCGGCCGGCAATAAGGACAACGACAGTATAATCGAAAGCCATTTCATCTTCAGGGTTCACGCTCCCAGGTGAGTTTGCACCTAGTCTTGCCCGGGAACGTTCCGGTTATGAACCCATCGTCGTCAAACTATAAACAATCAGGAAAAAAGCAAACGCGATAAATACAATGGCTGCGATAGCCGTGCCTCTTCGCAGACTGGGAGGAATGCTGTTCCGCTGCACGATCGTCAGGATACCGAGTGCAAAAGAAGCGATAATAAAAATTACTGTAGCCGTTGTATCCAATTCCTTTCAAACTCCCCTCCGCACAACCTATTCGGATGGCCATTCCGTTATAACCTGCCCTGATATGTCTTCGCTGCCCGAGGATGAAATTCCTTCCATATTCTTTTAGGCCGCGAGCAGAGGATCTTCTAAACCGAACGGAAAGCTTCCATAATAGCGGCAAGCTCTTCCTCGCGCCCCTTAAAGTTCTCGGGCTTAAAACGGTTCCCGGCCCAATGGAGCATCTCCGGACGGCTGACGAAAGTATGGCATTCCTCGCCCCATTGATCGGAGATTTCCCGTACGATAAGCGTTTTCCCCTGAATTTCGACATTGAGCATATTGTACTTGTCTGTCTTATAAATTTGCACTTTTTTAAACATGAACGTACATTCCCTTCGGCATAGTGGCGTATCCATCAATCATAGCTAAAATACAGGGTGGAAATCAAATATGTTTCATGATAAAATTTGTTCAACAATTTCAGGCAGCAGTCCTTGAGGGGACTGGTTTGAAATCGGCGAGTGGGCAAGGAGCCGGGTTGTTGCTTAGATGAGACGAGCTGAGAAGAGGAGAGATGAGAGATGGACAAGAGGTATGAGCAGATCGGAGTCGCGGTTACATGCAGGGGATTTGACGAATATGTAAGGATGTTTGATTTGCCGGAGCATGAGCTGGAAGCGGGAGAAATCCTGGATATTGCGGCAGGTGGTTCATCCTTCACTGCGGATATCGACGATAGGGGATTCAGGGCAGTGGCGGCAGATCCCAGATACGCGCTTGAACCTGCAGTGCTGTTTGCCGAAGCTGAAGCGGAGATCGCCTTGTCAACGGCTAAGCTTGAAGCTCTGGCTGATCTGTATGATATGTCCTTCTACGGCAATATGGCCAATCACCGTGCCGGACGCGAGATGTCGCTTCGGCGGTTTATCGCCCACTATGGAGACCATGAAACAAGATCGCGCTGTTATGCGCCTGGGAGTCTCCCAAACCTGCCATTTGCGGATCAGCGGTTCTCCCTGGTCCTATGCAGCCACTTTTTGTTTTTATATGAAGAACAATTTGATTATATGTTTCATAAACAGGCTGTGCTTGAGATGATGCGGATATGCCGGCCTGGCGGCTCGATACGGATTTACCCGCTGGTTTCTTTGAAATTGGAAAAATACCCGCATATGGAGCTGCTTCTCGAGGAAATCCGGGTAGCCGGAGGCCATGCGCAATTCTTTCGTTCCAAGCTGCCGTTCATACCCGGTTCCGAGACGGGATTGATTATCCGGATGTAATTGCAACTGTTCCAGAATAGGTGTATAATGGAAGCACACGTCATTTAATGACGTTATTCTAGGAGGTAATTCAATTGACAGGAACAGTAAAATGGTTTAACGCAGAGAAAGGCTATGGTTTCATTCAAGTCGAAGGCGGAGAAGATGTATTTGTACATTTTTCTGCAATTCAAGGAGATGGGTTCAAATCGCTTGATGAAGGTCAAGCCGTAGAATTTGATATCACAGAAGGCAATCGCGGAGCTCAAGCTGCCAACGTCGTAAAGCTGTAAGGCACGGACACAAACGATTAAACACAGATAACAACGCATATAAAACCCGACATTCTTTTTGTCGGGTTTTTCTTATATCCTGGCCATCTCCTGATCCGCTTGAATCCTGACATGTAGGCTTTGACCCGGAGGCGTGCAAGATGATAAAATAAACATTGGAATTTAACGTCAGGGGAGCGATTTGGAAATGCCGAAGTTCAAGCTGTTTAAAGACCGTAAAGGCAAGGCCGATCAGGCTAAAAATAATAAATTCGTGAAGCTGGCTCGTGAAATTTATGTACATGCCCGCAAGGGAGGACCTAATCCGGAGTCCAACTTTGCTCTCAAAACGGCGATTACGGCAGCTCGGGCTGAGCAGATGCCTGTCGATAATATCGAACGCGCCATCAAGAAAGCCGCAGGAAGCACGGATGGTGCGGATTACGAGGAAATCATGTATGAGGGGTACGGACCCGGCGGCGTGGCGATTATGGTGCGCTGCTTAACCGACAACCGCAACCGGACGGCAGCGGATGTCCGCTCCATCTTCAACAAGCGGGGCGGAAACATGGGGGAGAGCGGTTGCGTGTCCTACATGTTTGACCAGAAGGGCCTGCTTGTCATCGACCGTGAACAGAACGACACCGATGAAGATACGATGATCATGATGGCGCTTGAAGGCGGAGCAGAGGATGTGATCGTCAACGATGACAGCTATGAAATTCTCACGGATCCGCAGGAATTTGACCGGGTGAAGACCGCTCTTGAGCATGACGGCTACGGATTTAGCAGCGCAGCCATCCGCTGGCTGCCCCAGAACACGATAACAGCGGATGGCGAAAATGCCGAGAAGCTGCTGAAGATGATGGATGCCTTTGAAGACAATGAGGATGTGCAGGATGTGATCGCCAACTTCGAGCTGGAAGATGAGGAATAGCTTGTATTTCCGGCTAATAACCAAGTAAATGCTTTAGAGTGCTGATGTCTCTGCATTACTTCTGATAAACGAATCTCAAATAAACCCCTTCCGGGTGCGCAGATGTTAAGACTGCGAATGACCCGGGAAGGGGTTTTTGCATGCTTAGCGAAGGCATCAGGCACTTGAGCGGGAGAAGAGATGCTTGGCGAGAAAACTTGCCGCAGCGATCAAGGCGAGCACCATCGCCAATTGAAAGAAAGCGCCTTTACCGTAATGATCGAATATCGACCCGCCGACCATCCCGCTGATGATCCCGGCGAAGCCTGTCCACACCACGGCGAAGACAGCTTGCCCGGAGGATCGGTATTCATCCGGAATGATGGTGGAGAGATAGCGAAGGGCAGTTGTAAAATAAATGCCGAAAGTGATGCTGTGCATCGCCTGAACGGGAATGACCCATATGGGCGACTGGATTTCACCGACCAGGAAGAAGCGAACGGCATACATAAGGCTGGCAATCGCAAGCAGCGGGAGTTCTTTGAATTTATGACCATATTTGCCCAGCAAAAAAAGGACCGGGATTTCGCTGACCGAGGAGACCAGCCAGGCTACACCGACAAGCGAATCGCTTGCGCCCATCTGCCGCAGCGTCACAGCCAGGAATCCTTCGTACATCCGGTGGGAAACGGACAAAATGAACACCAGCGCAAAAAAGGTCACGATATCGGGCTTGCGTAAAATCTTGAACAGTCCGGAAAAATCCATTTTTTTGAGCGAGCCCTGGTAATCCTTCAGCCCGAGCGAGAGGAAAAAGGTGATCCCGATCGTAATCAAGCCGACAAGCAGCGTCGCCCACGACCCTGTGAACTTTAACAGCTGCCCCATAGAAAAGGCCATAAAAGCAAAGCCTAGCGATCCGAAGATCCGCACCAGCGCATAAGGTGTGCCGGTGTGTTTGCTCGATAACAGGATCAGACTGTCTGTCAGCGGGTTTATCGGCGTCTGAAAGAAATAGAACACCAGCATAATGAAGCATACGATCGCAAAGGTCTGAGTGGAGAACAGCAGTGCGACCATTATGAGCTGGCCAAAGAGAATGACACTCAAGATTTTTTTGAGCGTGCGGTATTTGTCGCTGGCCGCTCCAAACAGCAGGGTGGAGAAGACGGAAATAAAAGGTCCGATGGAATAGATAATGCCTATCTGGGAGGCGCTGTAACCCTGATCCAGAAAATAGAGCGGAAAGTAGGAAACAATAATCGCTTGAGTCATATAAACGGCAAAACAGAACATGCGAAGGACCCGGGTTTCTTTCCCGGCGGTAAGCGACCGTCCGAAGGCGGCTATAATATAGTTTGTTGAGTTCATGATGCGTGTGTCACTCCATATCCAATACTTTTCCGGCCATGATCCGGTTTGTTTTGCGTCCGCGCCGGATCGCAAAGGCAACAAATCCGCATTCAGCGGCTAGTCCGATCGATTGCGCAGAGGCACCTATGGCGCCGTTCCATCCGGGTGTCAGGGCTACCAGCACAACGATGGCTGTGACGGTAAACAGCAGATTCGATGCCTGGGAACCCAGCATGACCCGGGTATGGCCGCGTACCATGATGATGCCGTTGAACGTATCCAGCCAGGGCATGGCAAGGGCGAAGAGGACAAAGGGCTTTAAAGCGCGGAGCGTTTCTTCTTTTAATTTTCCTTCGACGCCCATGACTGTACCGAGAATAAAATCGCCTGCAGGCAGGAAAGCAATGACGCTTACCAGAGCGAGCGGAATGAAACCGAAAGCCAATGTGAAACGGCGTACCGCATTCCGGTCAATCCTGTAAAAATTCAGGACGATTTGATGAAAATAACTGAAAAAGCTGGTGACCAGCTGAACCAGGCTGGCTGCCAGGGCGAAGGAAGCAATCGCCAGCGTTGCGTCGGTTGTTTTGCCCAGAAACGCATTAATAGAAGGCCCGATCCAGACGGCAATAAAGGTGGAAACCAGCATCGGGCGATAAAAAGAGAATATCTGTCTGCCTGACTTTACGGGATGCCCCTCTGCTTCTTCCGGCAGTTGACGGACCAGCAGCCGGCCTTCCGCAAAACTCATCGCAGCTTCCATGATCATTCCTACCAGAAAAATAACGGCCCCCACGGTGCTGCTGTGTACGCCCGTATGAATAAAGTAGAGCGAGAGCCCGTACATTCCCAAGAGGCGAACCGTCATTCCGATGGTCAGCCATTTGGTACGCATATTATAGATGATGACGCCCTGATATAAGCAGCGGATTCCGGAGAAGAGGCTTACAAACATCAACACCCGGTACACGTCGATAATGTCAGGAACTTGCGACTGCTCCGCGCCGAATAGGCCTCTGAAAATCCAAATGCCAAGCGGCGTGTAGCAAATAAGCAGGCCCAGCGCCATAATGGCTGCGAACACGGACTGCCCGACAAGCAGCATGGAGCGGAAGGAGCGTTTGTCTCTGACGAGGGTGGAGCTGGTCTGCCGCAGCAGAATAGCCGGCCGTTCGGTTATGATGAGCAGACTCATGGCAATGGCATAGCTGGCGATGATCTGTTCCGGATGATCCGCGCGCGACAGTGTGCTGTTGATTATAACATGCGATAAGGTGACGAGACTCGCGGAAATGCCAAGTGGCAGGAAAAAGCGCCACAACTGCCCCATGGTAACGGTTCCTGGCTGTTGAATCATTAATTTACGGTCTCCTTGATGTTATTTATATGGTTAACAGTATAGCACGGATGATAAGGCAGAGAGCCGCCGATCGGGCAAGAGTGTTAAATTTGTTTATTGATTGAACCAATTTCAACTTGCATATTCAGCTTAATCTATCACAATAGGTGATTTCCCCTAAATTATGAAATTGATTCTCTTGTAAATAAAGATCGCTTCCAAGTGGTGGAAACGAGCGGCACGAACATGTTTTCGCGCTGGATTTGTGCGTTATGAAATGGTACATTATTGGTTGGAGGTTATCTATTGTGGATGACATTTTTAGATGGAATGAACGCCTTGGTATTGCGCTGCCGGAACTGCAACAGGAATGGGAAGGCTATAGTGAACAAGTGCGCGCAGCCATAGTTACCCAATGGGAAATCATTCGCGGTACGATCCCGGATCGTGTTTTTGCTTATGAACGTTTAATTCATGTGAAACAGGCGGAGTTGTTCGAGGAAGAAGATTTCGAGACTTCATGCTGCATTAATTCAGAAATTGCTGAGCTTGCCAGCCGGATTAATGATCTTCACATCTGGTACCGCATCAATCAGGAGATTGAACCACGGCGCCATTCCTGAAGATAGGTTCAAGGGGGAGCGCTGTTATGAAGAGGTTAGCGCACGCTCGTTATGTTCCGACAACACCAGTGACTCTTATGTACCGGGTGTATAAATATGTTCTTCCGGAGGTCCGGGAGGAACTTGGACGGCTGAGAGCGATCGCCGAGCGGATACCTGATGACGAGCTGCGCACACAGGCGCTTGACAGCATGAATGGCAAGCAGTTCCACTGCGAAGGCGGAGGGATTTATGCGGCCGCCAATCCGCGTCAGCGGCATCTGTTGATTCCGCTCATCGTGGCGCTTCAGACGATCAGCGATTACCTCGATAATTTATGTGACCGCAGCACATCGCAGGATGAGCAGGATTTCCGGCTCTTGCACCAGTCGATGCTGGATGCCGTTATCCCTGGGGCTCCCTTGCGCGATTATTATGCGAAGCGAAGCGAACGGGAGGATGGCGGTTATCTGCACGAACTGGTGCGGACCTGCCAGCGATGCGTCAGAGAGCTTCCTTCCTATGACAGCGTACAGGCTCTCGTTTCCGAACTGGTCGGACTCTATGGCGATTTGCAGGTGTACAAGCATATTGTCCGCAGCCGCCGTGAACCGGAGCTGCTTGCGTGGTGGGAGAAACACAGAAATAAGGTTCCCCATTTGCAGTGGAACGAGTTTGCGGCTGCGACAGGTTCTACGCTGGGCATGTTTATGTTGTTTCTGGCAGCCTCTGAGAAAGGACTGGCGGTATCCGATGCCAGATTGATCAGGGATGCTTATTTTCCTCATGTCTGCGGGCTTCATATCATGCTGGATTATTTAATCGATCAGGAGGAAGACCGGGCCGGCGGGGATCTGAACTTCTGTAATTATTATGCGGATCAAGCACAGCTGGTGGAGAGAATCGGCGAGATTGCACGGTGTGCACGCCAAGATGTGCGGACGCTTCCGGGCAGCAGGTTTCATGCTATGGTTATTGAAGGGCTGCTTGCTTTGTACCTGTCAGACCCGAAGGTGCGGGAGCAGACCGATGTACGTCGCGTTTCCAAACATCTGATGAGACGAAGTCCGCTTACCCGGTTATTCTTCTGGGGAAACAGTGTCTGGATCAGAATGCGGCAAACTTAAGATACAGATAGAAAAGAAATAGCTGGAGGAGTGGATGAAATGTCATCAGTCAAGTCAATTGCAGTTCTGACGAGCGGTGGAGATTCCCAGGGGATGAATGCGGCGGTTCGCGCCGTAGTAAGAAGCGCATTGTATCACGGCCTGGAGGTATACGGGGTGCAGCGCGGCTATCAAGGGCTGCTGAATAATGATCTCCGGCAGATGGACCTGCGCAGTGTAGGCGATATTATTCAACGCGGCGGAACCATTTTGCAAACAGCACGCTGCAAAGAGTTTTTAAGTCCCGAAGGCCAGCAGCAGGGGGCGGATGTTCTGCGCGACCGCGGAATCGATGGTCTTGTCGTGATTGGCGGCGACGGTTCCTACCAAGGGGCCAATAAGCTGAGCAAGCTTGGAATAAAAACAATGGCGCTCCCGGGCACTATTGATAATGACATCCCGTTCACCGATTTCACCATCGGCTTCGATACGGCAGTAAGCATCGTAGTGGATGCCATTAATAAGCTTCGCGATACGATGACCTCGCATGAGCGTTCGTCGATTGTGGAAGTCATGGGCCGCCGCTGCGGAGATATTGCCTTGTTCGCGGGACTTGCCAGCGGCGCGGAAACCATCATTGTGCCAGAGGTGCCTTTTGATATCGATCTGGTGGCTAACCGGATGAAAGATAATTTCCATTCGGGCAAGCGCCACAGTATTATAGTCGTTGCCGAAGGCGCCAGCACGGGAGATGAGATCGGCCGGGGGCTAATGGAGCGTTGCGATGTAGATCCGCGCGTCACCGTGCTTGGACATGTTCAAAGAGGGGGCAATCCTACCCATAACGACCGGATACTGGCCAGCCAACTGGGCGATTTTGCAGTTCGCATGCTGATGGAGGGCAAATCGGGCAAAGGCTGCGGCATCATCCGCGGCGAGTTGACCTTAACGGATATTGAGAAGGTTGTGAATACGAAGAAGCCCTTTAATATGGAACTGTATAATTTGGCCCTGCGTCTGTCTTTGTAAGGCTTGGTCGAAAATTGCCTGCGGAACCGTGTTCAGGTTTCCTTAAGTACCCCGGCATCAGATAAAGTCATCATCTATTAAGGGGAACAACTCATATGAAAATAGTTATTCTTGCGGGGAGTACCCGGATGGGAGCTACAAGTACCCGGGCTGCAAGCTATGCAGCCAGATTGATAGAAGAACAGGGTCATGAGGTCACGATGGTTGACCTGCACACGCACCGTCTTCCGCTCTATTGCTCCGACGATGAGATTCAGCCTGATGAAGTTCTTTCCTTGCGTCAGGCTGTTCTGGAAGCCAATGCGGTCGTGCTCAGCACGCCCGAATACCATGGCAGCATCTCCGGCGCGCTGAAGAATGCCCTCGATTTCCTCAGCTCGGAGCAGTTTGACAGCAAGCCGGTCCTCTCTATCAGCTCGGCCGGCGGAGCGGTAGGCGTCAATTCGCTGCAGCATCTGCAAACGATCGTCCGCAATGTCCATGGGATCAACTGTCCGGAGTGGATCTCGCTTGGCGGCGTACAGCGGGAGTTTGACGCTGACGGCGTTCCTGTAACGCAAGGCGTTCAGCTGCGCATTCATCATGCCGTCCACTATTTCCTGGAGCTTGCGGCGAAGCTGCTTAAGGAATAGCTGCAAAGAATAGAATCCCGCACCCGCAGAAAAGCCTTGCAAGCGACTGGCAAACGCCAGTCCTGCAAGGCTTTTCTGTGTGAAACGGGTTTATTTGTAATCGACGCCTGTGGTGTATTTATTGCCGGCATTCCAGAGGAGAAACTCATCGACTCCAGTGTCGTGAAGCGCCTTGATCTGAGCCTGCACTTGTTCCTTGCCGTATTTGACATAATGGCCTTTGCCCAGCCAGCTTGCGGTGAAATCCTGAATCCAGGGGCGGATAACAGGTTTATAAGAACCGATGGGATCCAGTTTCTTATGCGTATCGATCATGGAGCCTTTAATGACTGCGTAAGGATCTTTGTCGGGATCCTTCACATCGAACCAGCCCGTGCTGTAATGGCTCGGATATACCATGGGGCAGATGACGTCCACATGCTTGGATATTTTGACAAAGTCCTGACCGATTCCTTCCGCAGCGGGAACGGATGCAGCATATCCGAATATATCTACAGATACCCGGACCCCTAGAGGCTCCAGCTCGGCCTTGGCATATTTGATAAACTCGGCGATCGTATCCACGCGGCTAACCTCATTGTGCGTGAATACGAGGGAGTCGGCCTTGTTCTCAAACCCTTCGGGAAAACGCACATAATCAAACTGGATTTCTTTAAAGCCAAGCTTTGCGGCTTCTTTAGCGGCTTCAATGTTATAATCCCAAACTTCTTTCCGGTAAGGATTAACAAATCCGTCCCCTTTGCCATTCTTCCATACCGTTCCGTCCTTCTTGCGGAAGGAAAGCTCGGGATGCTTCGCGGCAAGCGCCGTATCCTTAAAAACAACGATCCGGCCGATAGGGTAAACCTTATGCTTCTCAAGTCGTTCCATCAATGCCTTTATATCGTGGATATACTTCTTGGACGTGCCCAGCTTCAGCAGCGCCGCATTGTCCGTAGGGTATGTAATATAGCCGACATCGTCCTTCAGGTCGATGACCATACTGTTCAGATCGGTGTCATCCAGCAGTTTAAGCAGCGTCTCCATGCGGGCTCCGCCGGCACTATGGGCGGTTACATAAATGCCCTTGACCTTGGGGGCATCCGGCTGAGGATCTTTTTTCTCCAGCACGGTTCCGTTGGTGCTTGTTCCAGTAGAGCTTGGCGGTGTCTGCTGTCCTGTTCCACCAGGCTGTGCATGGGCCTCGGCAGTGAACAAAGTCGTAAGCAAATGGTTGGTGGAGGCGCTCTCTTTCCCCGGTTGCGCCGCTCCCCCGGATATCACATGGAAAAGTAACAAAAAGACTGAAATAATGGCATCCATAGTACAACGCTCCCTACTAGACTTAGTGCCTTTAATTATAAATCAGTTTTAAAAACAGGCACAGAGGTTTTTTGTAGAATATAAAGCAATCGGGCAAGATCTAATCGGATCTGAGACAAAAAAAAGGCGGGAACGTATAAATACGTTCCCGCGCTGTCTGTCGTCAATGCAAAAATACAGCTTTTTGATGCTCGCAAATACTGTGCTGTACGATTTCCATCGCATCTCCCGGCTCCAATAATGACAATCCATCCCGGAGCACAATATTCAAATTCAATTCCCGCTCCGTGAGAAAAGGCACTAGCTCTGGAACCAGCTTTTCCACAATCATCAACAGTTTGACCGTTTCCATGTCCATCAAGCATCACCCTTTCATCGTAATGGAGGGCAAAAACGTATGGCAAGATTCAAATCTGCGGGGTAGCATTATTATAACAGCAGCGAACATAAAAACCTAGGGGTTCACGTAAAATTCCATATTTGCGTATATTGCGGAAGAAGCAGGATGGGCATTGGATAACCCTGCTCAGGTCCTGCGGAAATCTCCCATAATTCCCACGGTTTCGACAATATTTACGAAGGCGGCGGGATCCGATTTCCGGATAATTTGCTGCAGCTGAGGCAGCTCGAAGCGCGTGGTCACGGTCATCAGCATATCCCTCTCCGCGTCCGTGTAGCCCCCGCGGGTACGGATCACGGTAACTCCGCGCTGCAGCGGCAGCAGTTCCTTGCGCAGCTCCTGTGCGTTGTTGGTAATAATGAACGCAGTGATTTTCACATAACGGATGTGGATCAGATCAATCATTTTACCTGAGGTGAAAATGGAAATCAGGGAGTAGAGGGCTACGTTCCAGTCCCCCGTAAGTAAACCCAGTGCAATAATGATGCTGCCGTTCATGGCGAAAATTAGCATGCCGATCGACAGGTCTCGTTTACGTGTCAAAACAGTGGCAACGATATCGAAACCTCCCGTTGAAGCCCCTTCCCGCAAGGAAAGTCCGCTGCCGAAGCCGACGACGACCCCGCCGAAGACAGCGCCAAGCAATAGATCGTCCACGACCGGCTGGGCGGGGATCAGTTGTATCGCAAGGGTTGTTGTTAGGACCGAGAAGATGCTCCAGCCGACAAACCGGAGTCCAAGAACCTTCAGGCCCCAGAGCAGGACAGGTATATTCAGCACCAAATAAAGCCAGCCTATATTCAAGCCAGTCGCATAGCCGACAATCATCGTAATGCCTGATATGCCTCCGCTGATCATCTTCAACGGAATGAGCAGCTGATTGAAGCCAAAGGCAATTAAGGTGGAGCTTAAAAGCATGACAAGGGTTGTCTGCAGCCTCTTTAACAGGGATATCTCCTCCTGACTGCATGCGCTCGGCGGCATGATTATGAGCCGCTGCCGGCTTTGGCGTAAAGTACAATTAGTATGTGTACTTTTGACTAGCTGGTATTCATGCAAGATGTTGTGCTATAATGAACTGTATATTTTCTGTAGAGTGCAGATAGAAGGAGATTGAAAAAGTTTGAAAACATTTGCTGAATTCGGCTTGGAACCTAAAGTTTTGCAAGCCATCACGGAGCTCGGATTTGAAGAATCCACTCCCATCCAATCCAAAGCCATTCCAATTGCGCTGACCGGTACCGATTTGATCGGTCAAGCTCAGACAGGAACGGGCAAAACGGCCGCTTTCGGAATCCCGCTCGTTAACAAGATTCCGGTAACCGAAGAGCGTATCGTCGCATTAATCATGACCCCGACCCGCGAGCTTGCGATTCAAGTTTCGGAAGAGATCGGAAAGCTTACCCGTTACAAAGGTCTTCGTTCGCTGCCGATTTATGGCGGACAAGAGATCGGTAGACAAATTCGCTCCTTGAAGAAAAGGCCTCAAATCATTATCGGAACACCTGGACGGTTGCTTGACCATATTAACCGCAAAACCATCAAGCTTGACGACGTGCAAACGGTTGTGCTGGATGAAGCGGATGAAATGCTCGACATGGGCTTTATGGAGGATATCACCTCGATCCTCTCGCTGGTTCCGGAGAACCGTCACACCATGCTGTTCTCAGCCACGATGCCGCATAATATTCAGCGGCTGGCGCAGCAATTCCTCAAAAATCCCGAGCATGTGTCGGTAATCCCGACCCAAATCAGCGCACCGCTGATCGAGCAGGCTTATATTGAAGTTCATGAACGTCAGAAGTTTGACGCGCTGAGCCGCCTGCTGGATATGGAATCGCCTGAGCTTGCGATTATTTTCGGACGCACCAAACGCCGGGTGGATGAGCTCAGCGAAGCTCTCCAAAAACGCGGTTATTCCGCAGACGGCCTGCACGGGGACCTGTCGCAGAACCAGCGCGACAATGTTATGCGCAAATTCCGTGACGGCAGCATCGACGTGCTTGTGGCAACGGACGTTGCTGCGCGCGGACTTGATGTGTCTGGCGTATCGCATGTCATCAATTTCGATTTGCCGCAGGATCCGGAGAGCTATGTTCACCGTATCGGCCGTACAGGCCGCGCAGGCAAAGAAGGTACAGCCTGGTCATTCGTCACTCCACGTGAAATCGACCATTTGCATTTCATCGAGAAAGTGACGCGCCACAAGATCGCGAAGAAGCCGCTGCCTAGCATTGCGGAAGCGATTGAAGGCAAACAGCGCGTGACGGCTGAGCGTATTCTTGAATTCGTCGAAAGTGATTCCATTAATGAATTCAAAGCCATTACCATTCAGCTTCTCGAACAATATGATTCCGTGAATCTGCTCGCAGCCGCAATCAAGCTGATTACGGGCGAAAAGAAGGATATCAGCATCGAGCTGACTCCGGAAGATCCGATTCGCGCGAAAAAACGCAGACCTGATGTCCGTTCAAGCGGACGCCGTTTCTCCGGCGGACCATTTGGCGGAGGCAATCGTTCCGGCAGCGGTCCACGCAGCAGCGGAAGCCGCAGCGGCGACAGCCGTGGCGGTTACGGCGGACGCAGTGGCGGAAGCAGCAGCTACAACCGCAGCGATCGTGACGGACAAGGCAGCAGAGGCTCTTCGCAAGGACGCAGCAGCGACACCCGTCGTTCGCGTCAATCTTCGGAGGATTTCAACCGCAATTAAAGATGTAACCGGGGCTATCCGTATAGCCGAGCAATCGGCGGATTGCCCCGGTTTTCTTCAATTGCAATGCTGTTCTGGTCATACGCAATACCCGCCAACAAGGACAGCCTGGAATGAAATATTGGCGGATAGGGGCATTATGTAATATAGTTAGAGAATAATGAAATCGCTTGCTGAACGCGTTTCAACAGAAATGAGAGCGCCCGGCTTTTAGCGAAAGGACACGCATTCTCTTTTTTTTCTAAAAAAGCGCCTTAGGGGGATTCAGGCAATCATGGAAATGAGAGGCTTAATGGGCGGGCTGTACAAGATTTCGGAATGGATTATGAGACTATCGGTGACGAATGTATTATGGATTGTATGTTCGATTCCGTATATTTTCTTGATTTTTCCGGTCATTATGGCTCAAAATACCGATCAATTTTTGAGCAGTGTTATCTTGTCGAGCATTATAGCTCCTTTTACGCTATTTCCGGCGACGGCGGCGATGTTCGGCGTTGCCCGCAAATGGGTGATGGGCGAGGTGGATGTGCCGCTTCTGCGTACTTTTTTCCGGAATTATAAGGAAAGCTACCTGCAGAGCATGATTGGCGGCATCCTTTATGTGATTTTGTTCGCGATTCTGATTGTTGACTTCCAGGTCTACTTGAAAGAATTAGCGAAATTCCAGCTTGTATCGTATTTGTTTATTGCGATTATAGCCCTGCTTGCCGTTTCCTTGTTTAACTTCTTCTCGATGATTGTCCATTACCATATGAAGACGTTTCAACTGCTGAAGAATGCCGTTTTGCTGACAATCGGGCGTCCTTTCCGCTCCCTGTCCACTGCGGTAATGTGCGGTCTGGTCGTGTATATCAGCTTCAGCTCACCCAAGCTGATGTTCCTGGTGCCTTTCTTCACGGGCAGCATCGTAGCGGCGATATCCTTCTGGGGTTTTTATCAGATCTATACGAAGCTGCAGCTTCAGGCCGAGAAGGCTGCCGAAGCCGAGGCTGAAGCAGAGCTTATGAACCTCAATGAAGAAGTGAAAAAAGACAGCTGACAAGGCGGTGCCTTAATTGGCAGCAGCTGACGTTTACTTTTTAATTAAAAACCTCTATAATAAACGTACATCCTGCTTTTGCTCGTTACGGCTTTACGTTGTTTTGAACCAATGGCTGTTTCCCGGGAGACCTATATCGGAACGTGGCTGACATGCCCTCGAAAAGGGACCTCAAAAACGTTTCTGCGGACACCCACCTGCGAGAGCGGGTTCAGAAGCAAGCGGGTCGGACGGCATTAGCGGGTTTTTCGAAACAAGAAAAGGGGGCAACCCCTTTTTTTTATTGTGAGCTTTATGCTATGATAATTGTTAGCATACATAGACGTTAGAGGGGGAGATCACCTTTGTTGAAGCGAACCCTGATAGGGTTGCTGCGCAGTCATGAATTGACTGGCGATAAAGCGAAAGATCCATTGCTAAAATCCCATTTTTACAAGCTGTCGAAGGATAAGGCATGGGAGGAAGTTGTCTCCTTATTGAAGAAGATGCAGGGGTACAAAGTACTGCATGAAGTCGTATCTGTCGGAGAGATTGTTCTGGAGAAACGTACCATGACAGGGCGGACGATGGATATTACCGTATCGGTAATCGGTGTAAATCCCGTCATCTCCGCTGTTGATATCTATTCGGCTTCACGGGGTTCGCTCGGCGATCTAGGCTCCAACTATCGGACGATACTCGATATTTACCGAACCATTGATAAGAAGCTTGCAGCTTATAAAACGTCCGGCATATAAACAAAAAGCGAGGAAGGTTTAAGTGAACCTTCTCTCGCTTTTGTTGTGAATTGGCGTACGATCCGAAACGTTCGGCGCCCTCGCCCGTATGTAACTTATACGAGAGCTTTTACCGCTTCCAGTGCAAGTTCGTAATTCGGATGCTCGGTCATTTCGCCCAGCACTTCAACATATTGAATCGTGTCGTTGCTGTCGATGACGAAGATGCTGCGGAAATCCAGGTGAAGATCTTTAATCAGCACGCCGTAGGCTTCGCCGAAGTTGTTGTTTTTGTAGTCGGACAACATGACCACATTCTCAACACCGGCAGCTCCGCACCAGCGTGCCTGGGCAAACGGAAGATCGGCGCTGACGGTAAGCACGACCACGTTATCACCAAGTTTGCCGGCCTCTTCGTTAAAACGGCGCGTTTGCGCATCGCATACGCCGGTATCAATGGACGGTACGACGCTGACGAGCTTGATTTTGCCGGCGAAATCTTTCAATGAAACGACATCCACCAATGATTTGTTCAGTTGAAAATCAGGCGCTTGATCACCTTTTTTCAGTTCAGGGCCGATCAGTGTTAGCGGGTTACCTTTGAGGGTAGCCACACCTGTGCGTTCTTGAGCCATTGGAAAACGTCCTCCTCCTGAAAAAATTGTATGTTATAGAACAAATTTATTATAATCGTAATGAATTGCAGTTGTCCAATTTACGGGAAAGAGGGTTAGGGATGATCTTTCTACGATATGAAAGCTTTCGCGGTTATTTACGGATGTATCCGGTCACGGCGATCATTATTGCCCTGAACCTGCTGGTTTTTCTGATTGATGAGCTTAGCGGAAACCATGCGCTGCTCAATGGGGGCATTTTTTACAGTTACCCTGACGAGAATTATTTTTCCCTTGAGGAGCCTTGGCGTTATGTGACGGCGGTTTTTTTACATTTGGGCTTTCAGCATCTGTTTTTTAATATGTTTGCAGTTCTGATTTTTGCGCCGCCGCTGGAGAAGATGCTGGGACATGTCCGTTATCTGGTTTTCTATCTGATCAGCGGGATCATCGGCAACCTGTTCAGCGCCATTGCGGAAGCAGAAACGGCGGGTGCGGGCGCGTCAGGTGCGATATACGGCATCTATGGGGCGTATCTGTATTTGGCCCTTATGAAAAAATCACTGGATGATGCATCCCGCAAGACGGTATATATGATTTTGATATTTGGACTGGTGTACTCCGTATTTGTACCGGGAATCGGCCTATGGGCCCATGTAGGCGGACTGTTTGCAGGGTTCGTTATGGCTTATGCATTTGACTGGTATTTGATAAATAAAAGAAAACGCCATTGAGCACGGACGGGAACGTAAGAGAAGAGGGGAAATCATGGAGCTTCGACAGCTGCATTATTTTGTGAAGGTAGCCAAGAAAGAACATGTGACACAAGCGGCGGAAGAGCTGCATGTCGCGCAATCGGCGGTAAGCCGGCAAATCCATCAACTGGAGCAGGAGCTCGGTGCAAAGCTGTTTCTGCAAAAGGGACGCAATCTGCAATTGACTCCGGTTGGGGCATTATTCCTGAAAAGAGCCGAAGTGATTTTAGCCGATTTGGAACGGGCTGTTTCGGATGTGCATGAATTTCTTGATCCCGAGAAAGGCGAGATCAGGCTTGGTTTTCCGCATAGTCTCGGGTTTTCACTGATTCCCGAAATCGTCTCGACATTTCGGAAGCTGCATCCCAATGTCACATTCAGGTTCAAACAGGGCATGTATCCTTCCCTCATCCGTGATGTGATCAAAGGAGAGGTTGATTTATCCTTCGTATCGCCATTTCCCGAGCAGCATGGGCATGTGACCGGGGAAACAGTACTGACAGAGGAACTGTTCGCCATTCTTCCGCCCAATCATCATCTGGCCGGGGAAGATGCCATTGATTTAATCCAGTTGAAGGAAGATAATTTTGTGCTCTTCAGCCAGGGTTATTCTTTGCGACCAATTGTCTGGGATGCCTGCCGGGAAGCGGGCTTTACGCCCAATATCGGATTTGAAGGGGAAGAGACCGATACTATCCGCGGATTAGTCGCGGCCGGGATGGGGGTCAGTCTGCTGCCGGAGATGGCCCTCTATCCTTCCGGCCCGCTGCAGCCGGTCAAGGTTCGGGTAAAGTCTCCACAAATAACGAGAACCATCGGTCTCATTTACCGATCCAACGAGAAGCTTCCTTTGGTGGCTAAGGCATTTCAAAGCTTTTTGCTCGATTATTTCAGCTGCAAGGGGATTAAATAAGCAGATCCAAGGAAAGTCCACTGTACACTGTGCAGCGGGCTTTTTTTTATCCCGATATTCGCGCTATGCACGGAAGGCCAGGCCATCCTGTATGGACAATTGGCTGTCGTAGGCGGATTCTCTTTGCCAGGATGCATTGACGTTCATGCTGCTGTCTGCTCGCGTGGGATGAAATGCGAGAGAGAAGGAGATAATAGAGCAGAGAATATTGGTGCATGCAAAGGTGGATAGGGGAGCTTGCAGTCACTTCAATAGGAGGGAACAGCCGATGCATGAAAGGGAACGCCGGAGGAACAGGAACCGGCGTGTTTTTATCGTTCTCCTGGGTATGAGCGCCGTGCTCGCGGTTTATATATTACGGCTTGCCTGGCTCCAGCTCACGCCTGGTGCGCCGGCGCTAAGCCGAAGCATCAACTGGAAGCGGGAAGCTGTGGCACAGCGGGAGCGCGGTCTAATGCTGGACAGCGGCCGCGGTGATTTTGTTGACCGCAGTGGAATAGCAGTGACCGGCGAATCTTATCAGGGGTTGGCTGTATTCCCCCTGCAGGCAGGTGCGCGGAATCAAGGACAACAGGGATACGATTTTGCCAAGCTGGCTTCCGCATTAGGCATCGAGGCCCGGGAGCTTCAGCAATGGATGGAGAAATTGAAGGCGCCGGCATTCTGGCAGGCGCAAGGGGAAACAGCGCCGCACAAGCTGAGCAAGCGGCAGCAGGAGGCGATTGCTCAGCTGCGCTTGGACGGCGTGCGGGTTCTGCCTTACCGCAACCGCTATCCCTCCTATTTCCATGCCAAGCATGTCATCGGCTACATCAGCCAACATCCTGAACTGCTTCAGACCCGTTACGAGCGTGAGCTTTCCGAGCGGAAAATGAAGCTGACTGACAGAGTCGGCGGCGCAGGTCTGGAAAAATCGCTGGACGGGCTGCTGCGGGGGGCCGGGGCGACCTCCGTCTCCTATTTCACCGATGGATCGGACAAGCCGCTTAAAGGACTGGACATCCGTCTGACCGGTCCGGACAATCCCTATTATCCGTTGAAAATTGTTACGACGCTTGATCTGCCGCTGCAAAATAAAATCGAAGCCTATATGGATGCCCAAGGTCTCGTTGAAGGAGCGGTTGTCGTACTGGATGCGGGGACGGGCGATATTGTAGCCATGGCATCGCGCCCTAAGCTTGCGCCTGCATCCTTGAAGGCTGCTGGTAGCGATATGGCCAACCATGCGGTCAGGGCTGCCACTCCAGGTTCGATATTCAAGCTGGTTACCGCCGCAGCCGCACTTGAAGCGGGTCTGACACGAGAACGGGAGCAATTCGAATGCGATGGCGATTATGGCCGGTATGGGCTCCACTGCTGGAAAGAAGGAGGACATGGCCGGATCACGCTTCACGAGGCATTGGCTCAATCCTGCAACATCGTATTTGCGACTATAGCCGAGCGTCTGACACCTGCCCAGCTTGCAGTCACAGCGGATAAGCTGGGTATCGGCCGCAAAATAGGCTGGTATTATCCACAGCCCTTTTCTCCTTTGGGGAAACCTTTACGGCTGCTTCCGGAGGAGGAGGCGGGGACCATTTTCAACCCGTTTCCGACGCGAAAGGACGGAGGTCAGCTGGCACAAAGCGGAATCGGCCAAAGGGATGTGACGCTATCGCCTTTGCAGGCGGCAAACCTTATCGTAACGCTGCTTCATGGTGGAAGAGTTGCTGAGCCGCGGCTGGTCAGTGAAATCCGTTATGCCAATGGGCAAGTGATGGCTGCTCTCCCCCGCAGGTATGCTCCTTCCCGTTACGGAGGGATTTCCCGAAGGACAGCAAATGCTCTTTTGAGCGGCATGGAGGCAGTTGTAACCGTTGGAACAGGTCATTCGATCCAGAAAGGCGTTTGGCAGGTAGCGGGGAAATCCGGCACTGCTGAGACGCTAAGAACAGGTGTGAAAAGGAACAATCAATGGTTCACAGGCTATGGACCCCTCCAGTCTCCACGTTATACGGTAGCTGTGCTGGCTGAGAACCGTTCGCCCGAATCTCCAAATCAGGCAACTGTTTTGTTCCGCGGCATTATGGACATTCTG
The DNA here is from genome assembly GCF_014641075.1 of Paenibacillus nasutitermitis. GTDB lineage: Bacteria > Bacillota > Bacilli > Paenibacillales > Paenibacillaceae > Paenibacillus_Z > Paenibacillus_Z nasutitermitis. The sequence continues at coordinate 1,495,729 of NZ_BMHP01000002.1, read as the reverse complement.
GCCGAAGAAACTACCTTACAACAAGACACGGGGAAGGGTTAAGGTCAAGGTGGTGACATGAACGGACAGAAACTGATCCCGACCGCTCAAACCGTAAGCAGGACCCTAGCCAGGCGTTTGTTTATTGTATTTCTAGTTCCAGTAAAATAATGGTTATGAAACTTGTGAGACTTCGGTTATATTTAATATAAAAAATATCGTCCTAAAGTCTTACTTATTTAAATTTTGTCGCATTTGATCTTAGCTCTAATGAAATTACCGGAAATTTTACTACACGACAGACAAGGATGGTGTGTAGCATGAAGTCTATTTATGAGACGGATCGGGATTGGGAAGTCCGTCAACGTATGATGGCTGGAACGACACATTGGATGAATTCGCTGGAGATCAAAAGTCCGGATACTTATCAGCACAGCGTGAGAGTAGCTTTTTTGGCTGAGAAATTTGCTCATGCGCTGCAGATGGATATTAAGGACAAAGAGATGTTGATGAGAGGATGCTTCCTGCACGATATTGGCAAGCTGTTCGTTCCAGCGCGTATTTTGGATCAGGAAGGGCCATTAACGGAGCAGCAGTGGAAGATTGTCAGGCTTCATCCGGAGCTTGGAGCAGAGCTGCTGCTGGACCAGGTTTACATAGAGCAAGGCATCAATGATATCGTCTTGTACCATCATGAACGCTGGGACGGAACCGGTTACCCCAGCGGGCTGAAGGGAGAGCAAATTCCCGTTCCGGCGAGAATTTGTGCCGTTCTCGATGCGTTCGACTGTATGCTCACGCGTCCATACAGGGAGCCGCTTACATTTGAAGAAGCGGAGAGGGAGCTGGCGCTGTATAAGAATACCCAGTTTGACGGGGAAATCGTAGATCGGTTCCTGTCCCTTTCCGAGGAAATGTCCGACCTTTATTATTTTTTTCGTAAGCGTTCCTGATCAGCAGGGAAAACAGCGATTCATAATCCAGTATATAACAGAAGTAACGCTGGGAATAGCGGAAAAAAATACATTGACAAAGAGAGTTATGAGGAAGTAAATTAGAATCAAACGCCAAATTCGACAAAATTCAACAATTTTCGCATATGATAAAATAGCTCGCCACGATGCATATTTAGAACGTACATTCATGAATGGGGTGAGGCTATGGCTATTAAAGTTTTGGTTGTCGACGATTCAGCTTTCATGCGCAGCATGATCAGCAATTATATTAATGAAGATGACGAGCTTGAGGTGATCGGGACAGCCCGAAATGGCATGCAGGCCATCGAGCTGACAAAACAGCTAAGTCCGGATGTCATCACCCTTGATGTTGAAATGCCTGTGATGAATGGTTTGGAGGCTCTGCAGCGGATTATGGCGGAGAAGCCGACACCTGTCCTGATGCTCAGCTCACTGACGGAATCGGGAGCCATGGAAACGATTGCCGCGCTTGAGCAAGGCGCGGTAGATTTTATCCATAAGCCATCAGGCTCGTTATCGATGGATTTGTTCAAAGTGAAAGAAGAAATCAGAGAGAAAATTAAAACAGCTCACAGTATTCCTTCCCGCCAATTGCAAATCATGCGAATTAAACCTTCCGTTACACAACACAGTCCCAAGCGTCCCGTTACTGGCAAGAAGATCGAGCATATTATTGCTGTCGGCGTGTCTACAGGCGGCCCTCAGGCGCTCCAGGTTCTGCTTGGCAATTTTCCAGCGGACTTCCCACACCCGATCGTGATCGTCCAGCATATGCCTGCGCCGTTTACAGCTTCCCTGGCCAACCGGCTGAATCAAAGCTGTCCCTTGACAGTGGAAGAAGCCAGGCATGACTCCCCCTTGGAAGGTGGAACCGCTTACATTTCACCGGGAGATCATCATCTAAACCTGGTTGAAAGCAGCACAGGCTACCGTCTTATGCTCCACCAGCAGTCTCGAAAAGGAAGACATATGCCATCCGTAGATGAGCTGTTCACCTCCGTCACCACGCTTGAGAAACTCAAGCGGCATTTCGTGCTGATGACGGGCATGGGCAATGATGGCGCGGAAGCGATGGCTGTCGCCAAAGCGGCCGGGGCTGCAACCACGATCGCCCAATCCAAGGAATCCTGCGTTGTATTTGGCATGCCGCGTGCGGCAATCGAAACGGAAGCGGTTGATTATGTGCTCCCGCCCGCAGCAATTGCCTCCAAATTAAGGGAGGTGACTCGCCGTTAGCTTCCTGGTCCAGATACCGTTATATGGAAGTTTGTCTTTCATCTTACCTCATGGATTGGAGCCCCTATGATGCAAGCGCTCGCCGAGCAGTATGTTGAATTTGAATTGCGCGATGAAAACTACGCCGTAAACATTTCCGCTATCCATGAAATTATCCGGTTGCCACCCATTACCGAAGTCCCCAACAGCGCTGCTTATGTTAAGGGCATCATTAATTTAAGAGGCAATATCATACCCATTATCCGTTTAAGCTCCATATTTGATATCGAAGAAAGCCCTGCAAGCAAAGCGACCCGCATTCTGGTCGTTAATTATGGACAGGAATTTGTCGGCTTAATCGTGGACCGGGTCGTCCAGGTAGCCAGGTTTACGAGCATTCAGCCTCCTCCCGGGCAAGGTGACGACGAGAGCGGCGCTTTTGTTGGAGGCATCGGGATTTCCTCGACAGGTCTGGTAGGCATCCTGAGATTGGATATGCTGATCAAGGAAAAGGCCGGGGTCTAGGCGAGAGGAGAGATAACCGCCAAAGGGAAAAGCAAAGACGATCCGTGTTCAGGTTGAGCATCTGGAATACATGATGAACCTGGTTGGAGAGCTGGTCATTGCCCAGACACGACTTCAACCGCTGGAAAAGGCTTATTACCAAAGGGCTGGCGCGGACGGATCTGTGAGCGAATTTGACGGATTATCCGATCATTTGAATCTTACGATCACCAAGCTGCAGGAAAATGCAATGAAAGTCAGAATGCTTCCCATCGCAGCTTTATTGGCAGGGTTGATGGGATTTCGGGCGCCACGATATTGGGAAGCGGGCAAGTAGGATTAATCGTAGATATGGGAGGGATTATTAGCAGAACGGCTGCAAGTGTTTAACGGACATAAACGGAAAGAAACCATTAAACTCATCGAGGTGGCAGACATTATGAAATGGTTTTATAACTTAAAGACGAGCGTTAAGCTGATTTTAGCTTTTCTGATTATTGCTTGCATTCTGGCTTTTGTCGGTATTTACGGTTTAAATAATCTTAATAAATTCAACAGCAATCTCAAAGAGATGTACAACGATAATCTGGTGCCGGTTACCTATTTGCTGGAGTCCAAGTCCGATGTGAACGAAATCCGCAAGCTGGCCCGCGAATTTTATATTGAGCGGGACCCCGGACAAAAAGAAAAAAATAATGAAGATTTCAAGCGGGTCAAGCAAAACGTAACGAATCACCTCGCTTTATTCGGCGAGGCGGTAATGAGCGAGGAATCGCACAAAGCGCTTCAGCCGATGCTGGAAGCCTGGAGCGCCTATTCGGAAGGCATCGAGGAATTGATCAAGGTTTCGCTGGCAGGGCGCAACGATGAGGTGCTCGTAATTCTACGGGGCGATCTCAAATCCAAAGCGGATACGATGGAGAGCCTGATTGTGAAACTCGTGGACATCAATGTGTCCGATGCGTCCAAAGCCAATAAGAATAATGAACATATGTATATCCAATCCCGCAATCTGACGTTTGGGATTGTACTCGCGGCCGTGCTGCTCAGTATTATTTTTGGTTATTACATCGCACGGATAATTGCGAACCCGCTGAATAAACTGGTCTTGGTTGTGGGCAAGGTGGCTGTCGGGGACCTGAGAGAGAAAAATAATATTCAAACCAAGGACGAGGTCGGCAAGCTTGCCTCCGCAGTAAATGACATGGTGGATAATCTGCGGCAGATCGTCGGCAGCATCACATCTTCATCGCATAGCGTGGCTGCGGCTGCCCAGCAAATTTCGGCCAGTACAGAGGAAATTGCCGATGGCACCACGAATCAGGCAAGCGCTGCGCTCAGCATCAACGAGCTGTTTGTGGAGTTGTCGGCAGCCATTCATTCCGTCGCCCAGAACACCGAGCAGGCTGCGGAGCTGTCGGATGATACCATGAAGCTGGCGCGGGAGGGAAGCGAGGTTGTCAGCTCATCGATGGACAGTATGCAGGCGGTCAGCTCCCAGATGGCGCGTCTGGAGGAGGATTCACAGAAGATTGGGGAGATCATTGAGGTGATCGAGGATATAGCCGATCAGACGAATCTGTTGGCTCTTAACGCTGCGATCGAAGCTGCCCGGGCTGGAGAACAGGGACGCGGCTTCGCGGTCGTTGCCGATGAGGTGCGCAAGCTCGCAGAGCGAAGCGGGGATGCCACCAAGCAGATTGCAGGCATTATTAAAGGCATGCAGGAAAATACGAGGAAAAGCGTCACGGCTGTCCATTCCAGCTCCAGTCTGTCCCAACAGACCGGCGAATCCTTCCGTAAAATCGCGTTAATGGTCGATCAAGCCGGCCAAAAGGTTTCCGAGATTGCGGCTGCAAGCCAGGAGCAGGCTGCACAGGCATCGACCGTGCTTTCGGCAGTGGAAAACATATCAGCCGTCACGGAAGAAGCAGCTGCCAGCAGCGAGGAAACCGCGGCAACCGCACAATCTCTCTCCCAATTGGCGGAGGAACTGCAAAGCTCCATCGAGGTCTTTATTTTGGATGAAAAATAAAAAATGAGCAAAAAGCCTGCGTCCTGCCTCAAAGGAGGGGGATGCAGGCTTTTTTCATCGTCGCGTGCGGCAGGTCATGATGCGGCCTGCGGCGGCTGCGGCGGGGTTTGGTCATATTCGTCCCGGGGAAGATGGATCCAACGGTGAAAATATCCCTGATCATACAGGGCTTTAATCAAAATCATAAGAATAGGCGACAGAATAACACCTGCCACGCCGAACAAGGAAAGTGAAATAATCATAAAGGCCAGCATCGTAAAAGCCGAAACGCCCAGTGTGTCTCCCGTAATCTTGGGTTCAAGGATTTGCCGGGTCAGAACTACAGCCAGGAACAACACTGTCAGCCATATGGCAAGTGTCGTTTGTCCGACGATAAACAAATAAATGATCCATGGGATAAAGACAGTTCCTACACCTAGAAGCGGAAGGACATCGAAAACAGCGGATAGCAGGGAAATCGAAAAAGCATTTTCGACGCCGAGCAGCAGCAGGGAGACGAAGATCACGGCAAAGGTGATGGAGATCAGCTTGCCCTGCGCTTTCAGATAACCGCTGATCCCTGCAAAAACATTATTCCGCAAAAAATAATAAGCGGTTTTAAACGTTTTTGGCGTTTTCTTCCGTGCTGTCTTCTTCCAGTCGGCAATTTCAAGACTGAGAAAATAGGCCAGAATGATGCCAATGGCAAAGTTGAAAATGAAGGTGGATACGGACTTCAGATAGCCACCCAGAGAAAGCAGGAAAGCGGTGGCAATTTTTTGACCCCAGTTGGTGATGTATCCGACGAGTTCAGTGGCTTTATCGGTTATGCCCGGGGGGAGTGCCTGCATCTTCCCTTCTATATATGCGGAATTCTTCTGGAATTGATCTGTAAACAACTGCTGATAATAAGGAAGCTTCTCGGCCAGGCCGGTAATTTGGGTCGTCATGATAAAGCCTGCGCCGACAAAGACGCCAACAATAATCAGGGTGAAAATAAGCACGGAGATGCCAGCGGCAATGGATTTCCTGATGCCCATCCGCGTCATCCACCGTGTCGGCGGCTCAATAAACATGAATATAATGAAGCATAAGAAGATGGGGGTGGCGATACGATAGAAATAGCTGAATGCGAACATGACCAGGTAAACGGTGAGGGCAATCAATGCAATATCAAATGCGGTACGCCAGTATTTCTGGTAGAAAGAAATCATCGTGCTGCTCCTTTGCGAATATAATGACGGGATATTCATCCTGATTGTACACTAAGTGGCGGGAGTTTCCATAGTGTTTTCTTTTTTTCGAAAGACAAGCTTTGGGCAACAATCGTAGCCGTTCTCCCAAGCATTATGTTACAATGAAAATAAGGAACATTAGTGCTCCGTCTACCAGTGTTAGCAGGGATATAAACTAGGGTGGTGGGGAATAGAGATATGGAGAACTTCCTGCTATGGGGCTTTTATATTTTGACTTTTTACGCTTTTTTACCTGGACTAATAAGTCGGACATTCGGATTTCGGGTATTCAAGAAGGGGCTTGCCAACAAAGAAATTGCACTCACATTCGATGATGGACCGGATCCCATATATACGCCTATACTCCTGGATTTATTAAAGCGTTATAACGCCAAGGCCACATTTTTTGTTGTAGGGATACATGCTGAAAGACATCCCGAGCTGCTCAAACGCATGCATGATGAAGGGCATATTATCGGCATACACAACTATGTACACAAGTCCAACTGGTTTATGCGCCCGAGAACCGTTACCCGGCAAATTCACCGGACATCGGAATTGATCAGGCAAGCAACCGGCGTGCCGTCCGCCTATTATCGTCCTCCTTGGGGAATTGTCAATCTGTTCGATTTCTCTAACATGGGCCATCTGCAGATTATTCTATGGTCGTCGCTGTTTGGAGATTGGCGCAAAAGAGTGGGCGCTGCCCGTCTCAAGAAACGCTTGATGAAGAAGCTTGTTCCCGGCGAAGTCATCTTGCTGCATGATTGCGGTGCTACATTGGGAGCGGATCTGGAGGCGCCGGCGAACATGCTGGAGGCGCTTGAATGTTATCTGGAGGAAGGCACACACCGCGGCTTGCGGTTTGTGGACATATCGGAAATGATTGCGATTACGGACAGGAACAAAAACAGCCGCCGGGAGCTTGGATGGCTTAAGCGCGCCACGATTGCCTGCTGGATGGGTTGGGAGAAAATTTTCCATTTTCTGTTTCGCGTCAAATCCGGAGGAGACGATTCGATCTTTCATATCCGGGTGGTGCCGTACCGCGGGGAACCGCTTAAGCTGTCGGACGGCCAGATCATCAAGGACAAGGATGAGGTTATCGAACTGCATTTCGACAACAGCAAGCTGCTGCGATTGATGACAGAAGCGCGTTCCATGATGCATGTTGCGATTCGGCTTATCCGTGAAGTGGAGAAAGGAATGCCCAAGCTCGCGGCTCAAATCGCGGGAAGGCAGGAGTTTGAACATGTTCAGGGATTATATGGAATCAGTATGATAAATCGCGGAGCCGAGCAGTTCGGCTTCAGCGTGCTTGATTTGCCGAAAGGCTTGTTCGACAGAATGACCCGAATATATCTGAAGCTTCTGCTTCTGGTGCTTCACCCTTCAGGCAAGCGCAGAGTCAAGGATAAGGGCAGCAAGCTGACACCGCGTATTATTGCCATGTCAATGGAGGAGTTCTGGCACCGGTACGGCAATGGGGATGATTTTACCTCCAAGTGGTCCGCTGCCGCGGGATATGAGGATAAGCTGCAGGCGCCGGGCAGGCCGGCTGCGGTATCGCATGCCGTGTATGATAACGGGAATGCCGTCAGGGATTTTACTCCTTAACGGCATTTCTTTTTTTATTTCTGCCGCATCCAGGGTGGGAGAATAATGGACCGGGGAATTAATACAATCGCATTTCCGTGCCAGGTGACCTCCCACCCGAGCAGATCTGCAATATATCGAAGCGGGATCTGTGTTCTTCCTTCGCGGGTGATGATGGGACTGCCTACTTCCTTGCGGAGGCCGTTAAACAGGATGATGGAGCTCCCGGACCAGAATGTGAGCTGCTTCTCCTTTGCTGTAAGATGTATGGTATGATCTATTTTGTTGTATTTAACCTGCGCTTGAACCGATTCGGCTAATGCGTGAAGGGATACATAAAGGCGATTGTCGATGATGAACGGGTTGGCATTCAGAGGGACAGCGTCATTCTCCACTGAAAGGGGGTTATTTTCTCCATCATTGGTAATCAAATCATCACTCCTCAAAGCGTCATAACATAATTGGTATTAACCAATGTTTAAAGGATTCTAACTATATGTAAGGGAAGCGACAAGCAAGCCGTCTGCCTGATACCTCCCACTTAACGATAAAAACCGCTTTGCCCCTGGCAAATTATATGCCTCAGGCAAAGCGGTTTTTTTTAGATAAGTCTCCGCGCTTACTTGCGGATATTTACATTTTCATTACGCCGCCGGTGCTGGCATTCGTCACCAGATAAGAATAACGGGCCAGGTAGCCTCTTTTGATTTTCTGCTCAAAGCCTTTCCAGTTCGCTTTGCGCTGATCGAACTCTTCATCGCTGATAAGCAGGTTCATCGTGCGGTTATTCATATCCAGCTCAATCATGTCGCCGTCATTGACGAATGCAATCGGTCCGCCTTCTGCCGCTTCCGGCGAAACATGTCCGATGCTGATGCCGCGGGAAGCGCCGGAGAAACGTCCGTCCGTAACCAGTCCAACTTTCGCGCCAAGTCCCATTCCGACGATTTGCGAGGTAGGAGCAAGCATCTCGGGCATACCCGGTCCGCCTTTAGGACCTTCATAGCGAATGACCACAACATGGCCTTCTTTAACTTTGCCGCCGGCAATGCCCGCAAGCGCTTCGTCCTGAGAATCGAAGCAGATGGCAGGGCCTTTGAGATAACCGCCAACCGACTTGTCAACAGCACCTACTTTGATAATCGCTCCGCCCGGAGCGAGGTTTCCGAACAGAACCGCCAGTCCTCCGCGCTCGCTATGCGGATTGTCCAGAGGGCGGATCACATCGGTGTCCAGAATCTCGGCTCCCGCTACATTCTCGCGGAGCGTTTTTCCGGTTACTGTTATAACGTCCCCGGTCAGGGCGCCTTCTTTTTTGAAGAGCTCATTGATAATCGCACTCACGCCGCCAGCATTGTGCACATCTTCAATGTGATAATCGGAAGCGGGAGCAACCTTGGCCAGATGCGGAACCCGGCTTGCTACTTCGTTAATGCGTTCGATCGGATATTCGATTCCGGCTTCATGGGCAATAGCCAACGTATGAAGCACGGTGTTGGTGGATCCACCCATTGCCATATCCAGTGCGAAGGCATTATCAATCGAATCAATTGTAACGATATCGCGCGGCTTGATGTCCAGTTCAATCAGATTCATCAATTGGCGCGCCGCCTGTTTGACGAACTCCCTGCGCTCCGGGGACACCGCGAGAATGGTGCCGTTGCCCGGCAGGGCAAGTCCGAGACCTTCAGCCAGACAGTTCATGGAATTGGCTGTGAACATGCCCGAGCATGATCCACAGGTCGGACAGCCGTACTGTTCAAGCTCCTGAAGAGCGGCATCGTCGATTTTACCTGCCTGATGCGCGCCAACCCCTTCAAATACGCTGGAAAGCGAAATCGAACGTCCATCGGCTGTTTTGCCGGCTTTCATCGGGCCGCCGCTGACGAGCATGGTCGGGATGTTGACACGAAGGGCGCCCATAATCATCCCAGGGGTGATTTTGTCGCAGTTCGGGATACAAACCATTCCGTCGAACCAGTGGGCGTTTACAACGGTTTCCACGGAATCGGCAATAATTTCGCGGCTTGCCAGTGAGTAGCGCATCCCGATATGGCCCATTGCGATACCATCGTCAACGCCGATCGTATTGAATTCAAACGGGATACCGCCTGCTTCGCGGATCGCCTCTTTTACGAGCTTGCCGAATTCCTGAAGATGCATATGACCTGGAATAATATCAATATACGAGTTGCAAACGGCAATGAAGGGCTTGTTGAAGTCCTCTTCCTTGACACCGGCAGCGCGCAGCAAGCTGCGGTGCGGAGCGCGGTCGAATCCCTTTTTGATCATATCTGAACGCATTCTTTTTGTTGCCATGCTAGTCCCTCCAATGTGTAAGTAAAGAGCTTTGTGCCCGTACTTCGGACATCCCAAACCTCTTTGACATAAGTCCAGATTCATAGATTAATACCTATAAGTTTATCACAACGAAAGCGTTGTGGCTAGCTTGGGAGAAGGAAGGGGGAAGCGGGCAGATAGAGAAGTTTACAACTAAAATATATTGATTTAAAATAAAAGCTGGAGATTAGCGAAGGGTGTGGTCAGCTATGAAAGAGCAGCGCCAGCAGGATTTGATTCAGTTAGAAAATGCGTTTATCCAAATGAAACGTCGGATGGACTCCGAATGGACCAAAACGAATGGATTTGGCTTGAATGGGATGCAAGCCCGTATCCTTATCCGGTTGTTTGAAGACGGATCGCAGAAAGCTTCGGTGCTGGCTGAGAAGCTGCTTGTTACCGCAGGGGCGATCACAGGGATCGCCGACAAGCTGATCGATATGGAATATCTGGAGAGAGAACGCGATCTAGATGACCGCCGTGTCGTGAATCTGGTGATTACGGAAAAGGGAAAAGCGGTTGTCCAGAAGCTTAAAGGCAAGCGCGCCGAAATATCCGAGATGATGTTCACAGGCTTGTCGGACGATGATGTAAAGCAGTTAACCCGCTTGTTTAATCAGATTATTGCCAATATGGACAGAGCCCGGGAACAGAACAAAAACTGAGGCGATGCCCGCTTAGAGATATACCGACCAGACCGTTATTGCCGATTGCGATGACGGTTGTTTTATTTAACGGGTTATTGGGGAAGGAATTTGAATGAATGAACGGCCTCTCCGAGTGTGACAAACATGAAAAAAACCTTGCCGCACAAAGAGAATGTGATCTCTTGGCTTCAAGGCTCCGGATTAAGCATCATGCAGGAAAAAAAACCAAAACCTGCCGTTACATCGCGATAGGCTTGCGGGATGAGAGCAGATTCTTAATCTGATTCTGTCTCCATTTGGACACCGGAACTTGTTTCTCTTCGCTGCCGCATCCCTTAAAATGAATGATTCCGTCGTCCATGGATAACATTTTCCCCGCATTTACATAACAATTCGCATTGACCTTAACGAACCGTCCATCCGCGATATAGGACTGCAGTTGGTCAGCGCTCATGCTCTTCTTTATGTTATAATTTCTGCCGTGGAAGCTTACCAGACCCAGCCGGCCGACGTTGAAATAAAGAATATCCGTCTCTACCTCGAAGTTTTCATACACATTTCGTTCGGTTACTGCTACATTCATCATGTGAAGCGCCCCCTTAATAAGATGAATTTGTTAGCGCTTTCATGATATCATAAAATTACACCCAAGGGAACGGTTTTTTGTGAGAAATGAAGAAATTTTTTGGAGGAACTGCAAAATTTGCGGACAAACTGTTTACAATTGACTCGCCAGCCTTAGCTGCTGCTCTTTTCTTTTTTCTGCGGATCATGTACATTTTAGGGAAGACATGCTTCGTTCCATGTGAACAGGTGTGAAGGAGGAAACGAGATAGTGAACATCAAAATTACGAATGCTTCCATGACGCATGATTCCGAAGAAGGTTACAAGGGACATGTTTCCTTTGAGGTTGAGGGCCACAAGCATCCTTACGAAGTAACGCTGCTTACGAAAAAAGGGAAGATGTGGGATTACAGCCTGAGCTTTGGCAAGGAGTCAGGATCCGAAGAGGAAATTTTTGCCGTGGAGAAAGCGCTGGAGGAAGATGACGAATTGTTCGACCTTATCGTAGAGGCGGCCGAGGACAGTCTGGAACAGGCTTAAAGGCGAGTGAGCCGCAAGTTTGAATAGGGCAGAAGCGGACTGGGACTTATAAAGCGCGTAACAGGTGCAAAGCCCGCCTCAAGACACGCTGATGCGCCAGTTAGCGCTTTTTTCAACAATAAGCACGTTTAAGTTTTCACGTATGCCAGGTTTATACTTTTAAGGGGAGAAACGGCTTCGCCGCAAAGGACGGCATTAGCCGTTTCTTCTTGTATTTACCGGGTTAGAGGTTTCATCGCCCCCGTCTTCATTTAGTCGCGCGGCAGCAGCAGACCCATCCATTCGTCTATCGACAAGGGACCGAAATAACGGCTAATATCAACAGAAGCAAGCGCTTGGCGGATCGCAGTCTCTTCATACGGAACGCCGGCGAGCAGCTGCTCGATCTCCGCAACATCATAGGCGCCGAAAAAATCGCCGAAGATCTTGATGCCATTTATCCGGCCTTCTTCCACATCCAGGCGGACATCAATGATGCCGGAAGCAAATTTACGGATGTTCTGAATATTGGACTTGGGGGACCGGCCATAGTTCCAATCCCAGCTGCGGTAACGCTCGTCCGCCAGCCGCATGGCGGCCTCCCAGTCCTCGTCGCTGAAGCGGTATTCCGGCACCTCTTCGGGTTCGCATTGAAACAGCTCGCGCAGGAGAGCGGCGCGGAACTGTGCGGTTGTCATCGGCTGACTCAGAAACTCGGAAATATTGGCGACCCTGCCGCGGACCGATTTGGTTCCTTTGGATTCGATTTTAATGGATTTGACACGCAAAGCGGATGCTACATTCTCCATGGCGGAATCAAACAGCAGCGTGCCGTGGGTGAACAATCTCCCCTTTGCGGCAAATTGGGCATTCCCCGAGATTTTTCGTTCCCCGATCTGAATATCATTGCGTCCGGTGAGGGCGGCTTTAACGCCAAGCTTGTGCAGCGCGTCAATGACAGGCTGGGTGAACTTGGTGAAATTATGAAATGAGCTGCCGTCGTCTTTAGTGATGAAGCTGTAATTGAGATTGCCGAGGTCATGATAAACAGCACCTCCTCCGGACAGCCGCCTTACGACATGAATGCCTTGGTCGCGGACATAATCCGCGTTGATTTCCTCTATGGTATTCTGATTCTTGCCTATAATAATTGAAGGCTCATTGATGTAGAAAAGCAAATAGCTGTTGTCCATGGGTAAATTGCGCAGGGCATATTCCTCAAGAGCCAAATTAACCGCAGGATCGGTAATTCCCCGGTTGTCCAAAAAAAGCAGCATCGATGCGCCTCCTTGTCATTCGTATGTTCTTTCATTAGAGCAGGGAAAAGAAGCAAAGTCAAACGCCCTATTAGGGAATCGCTCTCACCAAATGATTGCAGCGGGTTTCGCGGAAATTCCGGGCAACGATACCTCTATTCCGGGAATGTTTGATAGAAAGGCACCCGGTTGCGCGCGAAAAGCCTCCCAACCGCCCGTAAGGCGGTCCGGAGGCTTTTTTGGCCGTTTGGCAGACAATCAGCAAGCTGGCAGGTTTCTGGCAATGCCTGGTTATCTGCTGCGTTTTTTGCTGCTGGTTTTCGTGGATTTGCGTTTGCTGGATACGTTGCACATAATATCTTTTTCCTTATACGTGTACAGATGTTCGGGTACAGGGACGCAGTGATGCTGATTAATGACTTCGATTTGGTGAACAATAGGCTGTACTTGCGGGTGGAAATAATCGTTAACAATATATTGCGGAGGATCAAAAATAGCGGGCAGTGGAGGACAACATTTGTCCTCGCAGGGATTTACATGATTATTAGACATGGTTTCAAGCTCCCTTCAAGGTAAGTTCGGTTTCTGTATATCCTATGTCCCACAGGAAGCGATTGATTGTACACTTATCTCGTAGACAACTGTCTGCGGTACGGATGACGCCTCTGGAAGATAGTGAACCTACCGGGATTCCCGCATAAAGGCAACCAGCCATGCCGGGGAAGTCCCTGACATGGCTGGTAGGCGTGCGGATTCGTTATTCTCCGTACAGAACGGGAAATGGAGCGCCGGCGAACAAATCGCCGTCTTTGCCGCCCAGAATCGCCACATTCATATGGTTGTCGCCTTTTGTTCCTGCCTTATAGCGCGTTTCGCCCGTCATCAGATGCACCGCCAGGGATCGACGGGGCATGTCGGTGGTATTGGGGCCGCTGCCGTGGATCGTCAAGGCATGATGGAAGCTGACCTGTCCCGCTTTCATGATCAACGGAACGGTACGGAATTTCTCGCCCTCGGGCAGATGGATCTGCTTCTCCTGTTTCGTCAAATCCTGCTCGAAGAAGTCATTGACATTTACGAGCCCCCACTTGCTGCTGCGGGGAACGACCTGCATACAGCCATTGGACAAATCCACATCGTCAAAGGCTACCCAAGCTGTAATAAGCGAAGGCTCTGCGGCGGCGCGCCAGTAAGAGTAATCCTGATGCCAGCCCACATTGGCGGAGTTACGCTGCCCGACGCGGGGCCGGCCCGGCTTGTAAAGCAGCTGATCATGCCACAACCGGATCGAATCCGCCTTCATCAGAAGGGCGGCAATCTGTCCGATCAGCGGGTCGGTTGCAAGTCCGCGCAGGACAGGGTCGGCCCAATGGGAGTTGTCGGTCTTGCGCAGTCCATTGCCGTCCTCAGGCTTCCAATAGCCGGCGAAGGGTGGGTGACCGCTCTCAAAAATACCGCTGTGCACCTGCTCCATATGCTCTCTAAGTTGTTGCAGCCTGCTATCATCAATGATTTTCGGCGAAATCCAATACCCGTTTTCTTCAAAAAAGTCCTGATCTGCGGCTTGAGGCAAAAGTTGATTATCGTTCATGTCAGCTGTCTCCTTCTTAAGCGATTATGCTTACTCAGGTACAGTTTAAAGGTTGGAGGCGGACGGGTCTTTATGAGATATCTCCTTCTATTTAACGTTTTTCGTCATTTGCGTTGTCGGTCCGTTTGGGCTGCCTGGCCTGCTGCCGGTAGGAAAGCGGGGAGAGGCCTGTAAGCCGTTTGAAGAACAGGCTGAAATGATGGATGCCGCCAAAGTCCAGACGCTCGGCAATGAGCGTGACGGAATCATTGGATTCCCCCAGCCAATATTTGGCGCGGTCCAGGCAAAGCGAACGGATATAATATCCAAGCGGCACACCCATGCAGCGTTTGAATTCCCGTTCGAGATGGGTTCGGCTCAAGTGGACCATCCCGGCGAGCTCGCGCACATCGTGATGAAACCGGACAAACTCATGCAGATGGGAAAGCAGCGCTTTAATGGCGGGCGTCACGAGTTTGGGATGGTTGTCCGGGGATCCGTTTTTCTGGTAGGTGCGAATGACACAGACAAGCATTTGCAGAAAATAACCTTGCACAATGACATTGGCATGGATATGCTGGCGGTTGATTTCTTCAAAAATCAGATCGCAAATACGTTTAACCGATCCGGATTCGTCCTTGACGACCCGAACCGCGCCCAATTCGATATAATCCAGCTCAAGCGAGCGGAGTCCGTCGATCTGAAAACCGAGGTAATAAAGCCGGTATGGCAGCCGGCCGTTGGCCGCGCCTTGATGCCGCTCGCCTGGCTTTGTCAGAAACAAATCTCCCGCTTCCACCTCGTACAGGAAATTATCGATGGCAAACCAGCCTTCCCCCTCATCCACATAACAAAGCTCAAAATGATCATGTTCATGTTTCTTCACATCCCAGGACTGTTTGGAGACGATACCGATATAGGTCAGACTTTCAAAAAGCGACCGGAAAGGCAGCTCCTTCCTCACTTCATCCTGCTCCATGATGGTTCATCCTCTCCCGCCGGCGCATAGGCTTGTAACCGAATTATAGCGGATAATTCACGTTCTGGCACTATAAAGCAGGGACATAAAAAAGGTTGACACGAGGATTGCAGCTCCGTTAAATTTAAATAGACCGTTCGTTATAATTTTTGGGGGTAATCCGATGGCCATCAAACAAAATTCACGTGAAAGCATACTGGAGACAGCCTCCCGGCTGTTTTTTAAACAAGGCTATCATGCAACGGGTTTGAATCAGATTATTAAAGAGAGCGTATGTCCCAAAGGCTCCCTCTATTATTATTTCCCCGAAGGGAAGGAGGAGCTCGCTCTGGAGTGCATTTCTTTGGTAAAGGAGGTTGTAATCGGGAAATGGCGGGTGCATTTTTCCGGATGTGAGGACCCTGTCAAATCCATTCAGGCTTTTATTCAGGATATAACAGACGAAGCGGTAATGACGGACTTTGAAGGTTTCATGCCTTTCAGCTTCTGGTTATCCGTGGAAACTTCATGCATCAGCAATCGTCTGCGGTCCGCTTGTCAGGATGTGTTAACGAATTGGCAATCGTTTGTTGCCGGGCAATTGGTTCGGGCGGGGATGCAGCGAAGCAGCGCATTGGAGACGGCCATGGTCATCATCTCCCTGCTGGAGGGAGCGCTTATCCTTGCCCAGACGAACAAAGACAAGACGCCGCTTATGGCGGCATACAGGCATATTCCTTTTATCGTCAAGGAAGAGTTGGAATCGCGTGGCAAATAAAAAGTGATAAAAACAGAGAGAATGAATAGGAGAATGAGAAACGTGGAAGCAAGTATACCAACAGGTTCAGTCAAGACCGAACCTGGCCAGACCTTTAGAATCATACCGATTATGGTTTCGCTGTTGATCAGCGGGTTTATCGGCTTATTCAGTGAAACGGCCCTTAATGTCGCTCTTACCGATTTGATGCAGCTGCTCGATATCTCTGCCGCTACTGTGCAGTGGCTTACGACAGGCTATCTGCTTACACTTGGAATTCTGGTCCCGGTTTCGGGCATGCTGCTGCAATGGTTCACCACCAGGCAGCTATTTGTTGCTTCACTGAGTTTCTCCATTCTGGGGACGCTTGTCGCTGCGCTTGCAGGCAGCTTTGAGATGCTGCTGGCTGCCAGGGTTATCCAGGCAATCGGAACAGGACTGCTGCTCCCTCTAATGTTTAATACCATCCTGGTTATTTTTCCCGTCGAGAAACGGGGAGCGGCAATGGGCATCATTGGCCTGGTCATCATGTTCGCACCGGCAATCGGCCCGACCTTTGCCGGCCTCTTGATCGAGAATCTGAGCTGGCATTGGATTTTCTGGCTGTCGCTGCCATTCCTGGTGATCGCACTCGCCTGCGGTATCCTGTATATGCAGAATGTGTCGACGATTACAAAACCAAAATTCGATATCGCATCGATTTTATTTTCCTCGCTCGGCTTCGGTGGAATCGTGTTCGGTTTCAGCAGTGCAGGAGAGGGAGAAGGAGCCTGGGGCTCAACCAAGGTCATTGTCGCAATTGCGATTGGAGTCATAGCGCTCCTGCTGTTCGCGCTTCGCCAGTTTTCAATGAAACAGCCAATGATCAATCTGCGTGCGTTCAAATATCCGATGTTTACTGTCGGCGTTCTGATGGTCTTTATTTGCATGATGGTCATTCTGTCCTCGATGCTGATCCTTCCCATGTATTTGCAGCAGGGTATGAAGATGACCGCTTTAACAACTGGTTTGATCCTGCTGCCAGGCGGAATTATCAACGGCGTGCTGTCTCCGGTCATGGGGCATTTATTTGATAAATATGGTCCGAGATGGCTGGTCATACCTGGACTTGTTATTGTATCGGTTGTGCTATGGTTCTGCTCCGGCATTACCACGGCATCGACTACAGCTTTGATCATCACTCTTCATTCCTGTCTAATGATTGGAATCGCCATGGTATTCATGCCGGCTCAGACGAATGGCCTCAATCAGCTGCCCCGGCATTTTTATCCCGATGGGACAGCGATCATGAACACGCTCCAGCAAGTTGCCGGAGCGATCGGCACGGCGCTTGCCGTGAGCATCATGACCGCAGGCCAGGTGAAGTTTATGAAGTCGGCGGCCAATCCCGCCGATCCGGCAATGAAATCCGAAGCATTGACAGCAGGCATACAGAACGCCTTTATTTTTGGCATGACGGTTGCTCTTATTGGTCTTGTTCTGGCCTTGTTTATCAGACGCGTAAATGTGCATAAAGATGTCAAACCGGCTGTTACGGCCAAGCAATCGCAAAGCGCTTAAGCCGTTCATTATTTCCCGGGAATTAAAAATTACTCATAATTAAAGAAGGCGGGCTGCTCCCGGAGCAGTTCGCCTTCTTTTTTGAACGTTTGTTCGTAATGGAACAGCTTCACGAAACCAGCTTCAAGCCGACAGCCGATCCCAGAATCATGGCGATAAAAAGAAGCCTGCGCCATTCTTTGGGTTCCCCGTACATGAACATCCCGAGCAGGGTGGCGCCAACGGTACCGAGTCCTGTCCACACGGCATATGCCGTTCCCATCGGGATGGTTTTCATCGCATAAGACAACAGCGTGAAGCTGATGCCGAAAGAAAGAATTAAATAGAATAAGGCATCCCATTTCTTCATCGTCAGCCGTTTAATATTAATGACTCCGAAGATTTCCATGACTCCCGCCAATACAATTGCTCCCCAAGCCAT
The DNA here is from genome assembly GCF_014641075.1 of Paenibacillus nasutitermitis. Classification (GTDB taxonomy): domain Bacteria; phylum Bacillota; class Bacilli; order Paenibacillales; family Paenibacillaceae; genus Paenibacillus_Z; species Paenibacillus_Z nasutitermitis. The sequence continues at coordinate 1,477,616 of NZ_BMHP01000002.1, read as the reverse complement.
TATACAGCCTCCTCCCTGGTTTTTTCGCCTGTGACGGCTTTCAATCCGATTACACCCGCCAGCAGGACCGCAACAAGGATGATTTTGGAGATTTTAAACGGTTCGCCGAACAACAGCATCTCCACAATGACAGATCCGCCCGTTCCAAGACCGGCGAATACGGCGTAAACGGTTCCTACCGGCAGCTTGCTGCTGGATAGGACGATGGCCAGGAAACTGATTGCAATAGCTATGCCCGTTCCGACCCATTCCAAGGCCGTATCGGAATGTTTCAGGCCCGACACCCAGACAATCTCAAGCAAGCCGGATAAAATGACATAAAGCCAATAGCGATTCATAGATGTCAAGCTCCTTCCAGGCAGGAAGTCACTCCCCGCCAATAAATAAGCCAAGCCGCCTCAACCCGTTTGTTGTAGCGTTCGGGGCCGCCGTAGATCAATTCCACGATTACCCCGTCCACAAGCGTAAGATAAGCAATGGCCGCTTCCTCATAATCTGCGCAAACAAAGGCACCGACATGATGCAATTTCTTTAAATATTTGATCAGTGCGCGCTGCAAGCCGTCAATAAAGGGATTTGCAATGTCCGCCAGCTCCTGATACAGCTTGTCAGGGGGGAAATAGATCATCCGCAGCAAACATTTGGCCGCATCGTTCAATCCGTATTCTTCCAAAATCCAGGTAAACAGTCCTTTCAGGATTTTTTCCGGCGGTTCGTCTTGATGGGCTTTGAAATATTCAAGTATGCCGCGCTGTACCGTTTGGAATACATCCCCGATGACATGCAGGAACAGATCATCCTTGCCTTTAAAATGCGCATAAATGGAAGGCTTCTTGATCCCGACTTCATCTGCGATTTGGCTCAGGGAAGCCCCTTCATAGCCGCTGCGGGCAAAATGGGAGAGGGCCGCTTTTTGGATCTCGATTTTACTCATATTAACCACCTACCTAACGTTCGTTAGGTGAATAATCTCACATTAAGACCCTGATGTCAACAGGAGCAAAAAAAAATCCCCTGAGGGGAGAAAGACGTTTAGTTTGTCAAACCAGGCGGAGTGTCAGCCTTAGTATATCCTCATTATTAGTTTTCCCATCAACCGGAAAAACACCGGGATGCAGCCACCCGCAGCGGGGCCACGACATTCGTTGCTTCTTATAAGCGATTTTATGCCAATCATACTTTCAGGAGTCAACCTTTACACGGAAAGCGCTTTAATGTTAATGTTTTGTACAGAACGAAAGCCCAAACGGCTAGATCTACTATCCATTTGGTGTAATCTTGTGTTAACCGGGTTTTGATATCATGAATACTGACATGAAACGGAATGGTTAATTCCCTATAAGACACCTAAGATCGTTCAACATTCAACCATGAACATAGGGGGGATATTCATGAGGGGATTTCCTATTCGTGGCAGTTTGAAGCGCCATCGGTTGTTTGTCCGCCTGCTGATTCCTTATTTATTATTCATGCTGCTGGCCTTGCTGCTGGGGCTGCTCCTGTACAATAAGACTTATGATGCAATGAAAAATGAGGTAACCCGAAACAATCTGGAACTGCTGGATCAGGTGAAGGATACGATGGACCGGCGCTTATCGGAAATCAATACGATTGCCATGCAGGTGCTCAGCGATCCGCAGGTGAAAGGGTTCCAGCGTGTAACCGATCCATTCGACGGAAGCACGACCTTTAAGGTGATGGAAACGCAGAAGCGATTATACACCTATAACGTATCCAATAACTTTGTGTTGGATTATTTCCTGCTCTTCAAGAACAGTGATCTGGCCCTATCACCCAAGACGACCTATCAGCTTCCGCGGTTTTATCGCAGCGCGTTCACCTATACGGATAAGGATTATGAGACGTGGCGCAGCGAAATGTTCGGCACCTTCCACGCACAGACGTTCCAGCCTGCGGAGGATGTAACTTACCAGGGAAAATCCTATTCCATGCTGACTTACGTGCAGAGTCTGGGATACCCCGGGCATATTCAGGGCGCATTGGCCATCCTGGTGGATAACCGCCAGGTGCAGTCACTGCTTGGCGGACTTAATCTGTCCGACGGGGGCTGGGCTTCCATCGTCAATAATAAGGGCCAGGTCATCAGCTTTGTATCGGCAGACGGGAAGAGGCCTCGGACGGAGGCAATTGATTATAAGCTGTCCAGGGGCATTATCAATGCATCCGACAAAACGGACAACATGCTGATAACCTATACGAATTCAACCTATAATGATTGGTCCTATGTGGTCGCGCAGCCGCCCCATGTCGTGCTGCAGAAGGTGCTGTATATCAAAAAAATCACCTTTGCCATCGTGTTTGCTTTTCTGTTCGCTGGCCTTCTGCTGGCTTATTTGTTTGCTTACCGCAGCAGCAGACCGCTGCTTGGGATCGTCAAAACGATTTCCGAGCGTTTCGGAGCGGAGAATAATCGGCCTGGCGATATGTACGGCTTTATCCACAATTCCGTTTCCAGGCTAATCGACAACAATCTGGAGCTGCAGGGGGAAATCGAGAAGCAGGCTCCTTTGTTATGGGAGACGTTCTTTGAACGCCTGCTCAAAGGCGAGTTTCTGACCATGAATGAAATCAATTCTCTGCTGCGGCATCAGCGGATGGAGATTAGCGGCCGGGGTTACGCTATCGGAATTGTTCATTTTCCGGGAATGGAAACCGACTTGAATGCCGATCTCTTGCACAAGCTGGATGTCAGCAGGGTCATCATTAAGGAAATTCTCAGAGCCCGCTTAGGCCAATACGGTTATTTGCATGATGTTGCGGAGGATAAGATAGCCGTGCTGTTTGTGAATCCCGTGGAGGAGAGAGAGTCGTTCAAATCCACCATTGAAGACATTGTGCGCAAGGTCCAGGAAGACGTCCGCGCGAAGCTTCCTATCATACCGGCTGTTGCGGTGGGCAGTTTCAGCGACTCCCTGCTTGATGTGTCAAGTTCTTATGAAGAAGCCAGGCAATCCCTGTATTATACGAACCTGGAACATGGGGGAGGACTTGTTTGGTATGATGAGCTGCCAAACGAGAGCAGCGGTTTCTATTTCCCTGGCGAAGTCGAAACCCGTCTCATCAATTATGTAAAAGCCGGAGAGACGGCTGAGGTGGACAAGCTCCTTTCCATGCTGCACCGGGAGAATTTTCTGGAACGGCATCTGTCATTTGCCATGCAGCAGCTTTTTCTGTGCGAAGTGCTTGGCAGCTTGGTGAAGGTGCAGGATCAGCTGCTATTGTATAATCAGGGAGATGTGAAAATGCTGTTCCAGCAGCTGTATTCCTCAGACAAGCCTGCACTTGTCTACCGGCTGGTGATGGACAAATTCAAGGGTATCTGCCAGGAGATTGACCAGAAGAAGAAAAGCCGCAACGTGCGCCTTGTCGAATCCATTATCGAGCTGCTCGGCCAGCGTTATAGCGAGCCTAATCTCAACCTGGACAGCGTGGCGGATCAGATGAACACCTCGAAGGTGTATTTATCGCAATTTTTCAAGGAGCAGACGGGTACGAATTTCTCGGAATATCTGGAGAATCTGAGGATGGAACGGGCGAAGGATCTGCTTACGCAAACCAGTCAGGCGATTGGCGATATCGCCCTTCAGGTAGGCTATCATTCTACCAACACCTTCAGCCGGGCATTCAAGCGCGGAACCGGCGTCAGTGCCACGACCTATCGGGATACGGAGCTGTCGGCCAAGACATCGGCATCGTAACCTGACCTTCCATAGGACCCCTGGGGATCAATAAGCTGCGGCTTACCCTCCGGGGGTTTTATTTTTTGATCGTCAGGAAATTCAGGCGTTTTCACGGCTTTTTCTTAACGGATGCACATGATTCTGACAACTGCACGGTCCTTTTCTTAACAGATGCAAAGCCCGCGAGAGAGTTCCCATTTACGGGGATCGGTCATCTGCTTATGCTCATCTCAGGTGAGCGTGGAGGTGAGAATGAGTGAGTGTACCGATGAATAAGCAAGTCCTGGCAATGCCTCTCAAGAAGGGGGCGAAACGATCCATCCGCAAGAAGCTGCTGCGCAGCTGGCAATTATATGTATTGATGGCCATTCCTTTCGTCTATTTGATTATCTTCAAATACGTACCGATGTACGGGGCGCAAATTGCCTTCAAAAATTATTCGGTCGTCAAAGGGATCTGGGGAAGCGATTGGGTGGGTTTGAAGCATTTTGACCGTTTTATCCATTCCTATGATTTCTGGCGTATCCTGAAGAATACGCTGCTGCTCAGCTTTTATAATTTGCTGGCGAGCTTTCCTTTTCCCATTGTGCTGGCGCTCTGTCTCAACTATATCCGGGGCGGATTATACAAAAAGACGATTCAGATGGTCACCTATGCGCCTCATTTTGTGTCTATCGTCGTGATGGTGGGCATTATTAAGGAGCTGCTCGACCCGCGCACGGGGATCGTGAACAGGTTCATCACTGCCCTGGGATTTCCGGCGATTAACTTCATGGGAGAAGCCTCCATGTTCAAGTCGATCTTCGTCTGGTCGGATATCTGGCAGCATATCGGCTTCAACTGTATTATTTTTCTGGCGGCGTTATCCGGCATCGATCCCGCCCAGCATGAAGCGGCTGTCGTGGACGGCGCCACAAAGCTGAAGCGGATGTGGCATGTCGATTTGCCGGGCATTATGCCGATCGCGATCATCCTGTTGATTTTGAATACCGGTCATGTGCTGGATGTCGGTTTTGAGAAGGTGCTGCTTCTGCAGAATCCCGTCAACCTGACCGCGGCGGAAATTATCGATACCTATGTTTATAAGGTCGGATTGTCTTCCCAGGTGGCAAACTATTCCTATTCCACGGCAATCGGGCTGTTCAAGTCCATCATTAACTTAATACTGCTGTTAACCGTCAATAAAATCGCACAAAAAACAAAGCAGACCAGCCTATGGTAAAGGAGCGATCGTATGAACAACTCATTTCGTCATGAGTCTATTCCGGACAAATGGTTTACGGTCGTAAACTATACTGTGTTGACTCTGTTGTTTCTAATCATTTTGTATCCGCTGATTTTTATCGTTAGCGCTTCGTTCAGCGATTCGTCGGCAGTCATCTCCGGCGAGGTATGGCTGTGGCCAGTCCGGCCCACGCTGGACGGCTATTCCGCGGTGGCGCAGTACAGCCAGGTATGGACGGGGCTGCGGAATTCCATTATCTATACAGTAATCGGGACGCTGGTGAATGTGATAGTCACGATTCTCGCGGCTTATCCTCTGTCGCGCAAGGATTTCTACGGTAAGAACCTCTTTATGATCCTGTTCATGTTCACGACAATGTTTACAGGAGGGTTGATTCCAACCTATCTGGTCGTCAAGCAGCTCGGCATGCTGGACTCGATCTGGGCGATGGTTATTCCGAGCGCCATGTCGGTCTGGAATGTTATTATCACCAGGACCTATTTTCAAATGACGGTTCCCGATGAGCTGCTGGAGGCTGCGCAGCTGGACGGCTGCAGCGACTTTAAATTTCTCTGGAAGATCGTCCTGCGGATTTCCGGTCCCATCATTGCCGTTATAGCCTTGTATTATGCGGCTGCGAATTGGAACCAGTATTTCAACGCCATGATTTATTTGAAGCATCAATCGCTTTATCCCTTGCAGCTGGTGCTCAAGGACATTCTGATCAGCAATGATGTCGATTCGGGGATGCTCTCCGGAGATCCGGAGGATGCGGCGCGCAGGGAAGCGATGCGTGTACTGCTGAAGTATTCGCTGATCGTCATTTCATCGATACCACTGCTCGTGCTTTACCCGTTTGTGCAAAAGTATTTTGTCAAAGGCGTTATGGTTGGTTCATTAAAAGGATAATGGGGGCGGATGGTTTGAAGAAGAAAACAATCCTTGGAATGGCTTTATGTTTGACCATTATGGCAAATATTGTTGGCGCTTGCAGCAATTCCGGCAATAACAGCAGCGGTTCAGAAAGCGGCGGCGGTAACGGAGCAGGAGGCTCCGCCGTAACGGCCGCCGATCAGTTTCCCATTACCGCCGAAAAAACAACCCTTCGCATCATGACCGGCGCCAATGCGGCGGTCGAGGATTTTGCCACCAACGAATTTACGAAATATCTGGAAGAGAAAACAAATATTCATATTGAATGGGAAGTTGTTCCCGCAAGCTCGGTCTCCGAGAAACTGAATCTGACGCTCGCAAGCGGCGATCTGCCGGATGTCATTATGAGCATGGGCGTCACCAATGAGCAGCAGGTGCTGTACGGCCAGCAGGAAGTATTCCTTCCGCTCAACGATTACATTGAAAAATACGGGATTAATACAAAAAAAATGTTCAAGGAAAGCCCGCTTGTCGAAAGCTCGATCACGACCACAGACGGCAAAATTTACGCTTTGCCTGCTCCAAACGAATGCTACCATTGCTCCATGAGGCAGAAAATGTGGATCTATCAGCCTTGGCTGGACAAGCTGAAGCTGAAGATGCCGACGACCACCGAGGAATTCTATAACGTGCTCAAAGCCTTCAAAACGCAGGATCCCAACGGCAACGGAATTGCCGATGAGATTCCGTTCTCGGGAGCGCCGCTTCCGAACCAAACTTCCAGCTTGACGACGAGCGTGGAGAATTTCCTGATGAATGCCTTCACGTATGCGCCTTATTCGCGAATCTATATCAATACCGAAGATAAAGTAGATGTTCCTTATAATAAGGAAGGCTGGAAGGAAGGCATGAAATATTTGCACAAGCTGTATGCGGACGGATTGATGGATCCGCAGGCTCTGACGCAGGATGCGACCCAACTGGTGCAGCTGGGCGAGAACCCGGGAACGGTCATTCTCGGCGCTGCCTCTGGTCCTAACATGAGCGCCGTGACGCAGTTGAACGGCGCAAGCGGGAGATGGCTGGATTATGTAGCTGTACCGCCGCTTAAAGGACCAGACGGTGTACAGATTACCCAGTATGATCCTTACCAGGTGGCAGGCGGCGCATTCGTGATCACCTCGGCCTGCAAAAATCCGGAAGCGGCTTTCCGGCTGGCGGATGCCCTGTATGACCGCGAAATGACACTCCGCCTCGATATCGGCGAGCCCGATGTGGACTGGAGATGGGCCAAGGACGACGAAATCGGGCTGAACGGCGAGAAAGCGGTATACAAGGATATGTCGAGCTTTGGCGTAACGCAGAACAAACACTGGTCGCAAACCGGCCCGAACTATCGTCCGAATTCCCTGCGCCTTGGCGAAGTGGCCGATCCGGAAAATCCTTTGGGTACGATGCTGTATAAGGAGACCAAAGAAAAATACGAGCCTTACCGCGTCGATGCCAAGATGGTACTGCCAACGCTGTTCTTCACCACCGATCAAACGGAAGAGATTGCCGATTTGTCCAAGACGCTGTATGACTATGTCAGTGAAATGGAAGCCCGGTTTATTACGGGCAATGCGGATATTGACGGACAATGGGATAAATATATATCCACGATCGAGAGCATGAACCTGAAGCGTTATCTGGAAGTCTATCAGGAAGCGTACGCTTCCAACAAGCTGGCGGCCTCCTAGAACCTTACGGCGCTGCAGGTTAAACGGCTCTTTAAATCTTAAACGCAAAAAAAACTGGCGCTGCGCGGCTCTAACCTTCTAACCCAAGGGAGGGTGCGCAGCGTCCTGCTTTATGGACCTTGAAGAGAAGGTTCACGTTTATCTCTTTCTGCAGGGTTTAAGAGAAGACAATACCTTCACCGTCAGAGAACGGCGGGGATTAAATTCGACAAGAAGGAAGGAATTTGCTTTATGTCTCTTGAAGCTTATACAGTGCCTGATTATTGGAAATGGTTCACACAGAGCAGATATGGAATGTTTATCCACTGGGGGCCTTATGCCCAATATGGCCGCGGGGAGCAGGTTTTGTTCCGCGAGCATCTGGATCATACGGAGTACGCCGAGCGCGCATGCAGCTGGAATCCCGAGCATTTTGACCCTAAACTGTGGGCTGCAACTGCGAAGAAAGCAGGCTTCAAATACGCTTGTCTGACCGCCCGCCACCATGATGGATACTGCTTGTGGGACAGTGCCTTTACCGACTATTCCAGTGCGAAGCAGGCGCCGGGGCGCGATTTTGTAAGGGAATTTGTCGAAGCCTTCCGCGCTGAAGGTCTGCGCGTGGGACTCTATTATTCCTGGATCGATTGGCGACTGCCTGCTTACTTCGAAGGACCGGAGAAGAACCCCGGCGGGTGGGATCAGGTGCGCGATTATCTCCATAATCAGGTGCAGGAACTGCTCACGAATTACGGACAGATCGACCATTTCTTCTTCGATGGTGTATGGCCGCGCAATGCCGATGACCTGAAAAGCGTGGAGCTGGTAGCGAGCATGCGCAAGCTGCAGCCGCATATTCTGATTAACAACCGGCTGGGCTATTCCACCAGCTATGATGCGTTCCGGGCCGATGGCGGCATAGGAGCGGGAGATTCGGATGCGCTGGGCGATTTCGGAACACCGGAGCATCTCATTATTCCGGATAAACGCCGTCTGTGGGAATCCAACCAGGTGACCACCTGGCGTCTATGGAGCTACACCATCGGGGAGCGCTGGCGTCCGGCTGACTATTTGCTGGACATGCTCTGTGAATGTGCGGAGAAGGGTGGAGACAATGGCGGCAATCTGCTGCTGAATGTGGGGCCGATGCCTGATGGGCAGCTTCCGCCGGAATTTGTTCAGCGGGCGCTTGAGATCGGCCGGTGGCTGGAGGTGCATGGAGAAGCGGTGTACGGTTCCGATGGCGGTTCGGTAACAGAGTTTATTACCCGCGGCCGTCAAACGACGCGCGAAAATAATCTGTATCTGATTATCCGTTTCTGGGACGGCAGACCGCAAATGCGTCTTGCCGATCTGATCACTCCGGTCCAATCGGTTACGCTGCTCACAACCGGACAGGAACTTTCATTCAGGCAGGAAAAGGATGTGCTCTGGATTGAGGGACTTCCTCCGGAGCGTCCAACCAAGCTGTTTCCGGTCATCCGCATCCAATGCGAGGGGCCGCCTGAAGCCAATCAATGGGGCAGGGATCGTCTGTGGGAAGGAGATCCCGCCCGCGTAGCGGAATGGGCGCTGAAGAGAGGCACGACGGTATATGCGGATGGGCAAGAGCGGTAGACATGAGAAGAAATAGGGAAGATGTGCACCGGGCGTGCAATACCTTTCAACAGGAGGCAAACAAATGCTGGATCTGGTCATCAAAAATGGGCGTATCGTCGACGGAACCGGGAATTCCTGGTTCTTCGGCGATGTCGCGGTGAAAGATGGAGTGATTGTCCGGGTCGGGAGTGTGGATGAGGACAGCCGGCAGGTGGTGGATGCCGGGAAGCAGGTCATCGCTCCGGGGTTTATCGATGGCCATACCCACTCCGATCTGATGATATTGGAGCAGCCCCACAGTCAGGTCAAGATGCAGCAGGGGGTAACGACTGAGGTTGTCGGCAACTGCGGGCTTGCGCCAGCTCCTTTCTTCCCTGAGCGCGCCGAGCTTCTGCAAACCTATGTAGAACCGGTTATCGGCCGGACGGACTTTGACTGGCCCTGGCAGTCAGTGGGCCAGTATATGGATTACCTGGCGCAGTCCAACCCGGCGGAAAATGTTGCGACTTATGTCGCGCATGGCGCTCTTCGTATTGCCGTTATGGGCTTCGAGAAAAGAGCGGCGACGTCCTCGGAACTGGCGGTAATGAAAGAACTGCTGGAAGAGGGGATGAAAGCGGGCGCGATCGGCCTTTCCATCGGTCTGCTGTATGCGCCGGGAAGCTACACCTCCAGGGAGGAAATCGCCGAGCTGTGCAGCCTGCTGCCGAAGTACGGCGGTATTCTGGCCACCCATATCCGCGGGGAGGGCAATAATCTGCTGCCTTCCATCCAGGAAGTGATATGGATTGCGGAGCGCAGCGGCATCCCCCTGCATGTGTGCCATCTCAAGGCGGCGGGCAGAATCAACTGGGGTAAAATCCAGACGGCCTTGGGGATGATCGAGGACGCGCGGTCCAGAGGCATGGATGTGACCTGCGATGTTTATCCTTATTCCGCAGGTTCGACTTCCCTGACCACCGTTCTGCCGCCATGGGTGCTGGAGGGCGGAATCGGGGCTACGCTCGAACGTCTGCGAACGCCTTCCGTACGACAACGATTAAAAGAAGAACTGGCAGAAGAGCAGACGGACTGGGACAATCTGGTGGCCTCCACAGGCTGGCAGAGCATCTTTGTTTCATCGGTTGACTCTGCCGGGAACAAGCCGCTTGAAGGCAAGCATATCCTGGATATCAGTGCCATGAGGGGGTTGGATCCTGTCGACTGCATGCTGGATCTGCTGCTGGAGGAAGACGGGAAGGTCGCTATTGTTTATTTTCATATGTCCGACCAGGATGTGGAGCAGGTGGTGGCGTATGATCATTCGATTATCATCTCCGACTCGCTGGGCTGCGTGACGGGCAAGCCGCATCCGCGGACTTACGGTACGTTCCCCCGGCTGTTCGCCCGCTATGTGCGGGAGAAAAAGCTGCTCTCGCTTGAGCAAGCGGTGCGCAAAGTGACTTCTTTTCCGGCTCAGCGTTTCAAGCTTGGCAAACGGGGACTGCTTGTTCCCGGCTATCATGCGGATCTGGTAGTCTTTGATCCGGACACGATTACGGACGGCGCAACCTTTGAGAATCCTACGGGATCGCCTGCGGGCATCACATCTGTCTGGGTTAACGGAGTGAATACCATGAATCATGCCGAACATACGTCGCAAAGGCCCGGCGTGCTTATTCGCTCCCAATGCTGCAATCATCACTAGCATTTCTATACGGCGATAATCGGTAGAATCCAATCAACAATCAATCACTTAATTATAAGGAGAGATAATCAATATGGGTAACGTAGAACGGATTTTGGAAGAAAAGGGTATTGTACTGGGTGAAGTGCCGAAGGCGGTTGCGACCTATGTGTCAGCGAAGCAGGTAGGGAATCTGGTTTATACCTCAGGCAATGACTGCCGGATTAACGGCGTGCTGATGATGACCGGCAAAGTGGGATCGGATCTGACTATTGAAGAAGGTTATGCCTGCGCAAGGCAGGTGGCGATCAATCTGCTTGCTGTGCTCAAGGCGCATCTGGGCGAATTGGACCGGATCAAGCAGGTAGTGAAAATGCTGGCTTTCGTCAATTCCGCAGACGGTTTTGTTGAACAGCCTTTTGTCATTAACGGCGCCTCCGATTTGCTGGTTGAAGTACTGGGCGAGAAAGGCCAGCATGCGCGCTCCGCGATTTCGGCCAATGAACTGCCCTTCAACACCCCTGTGGAAATTGAACTTATTGTGGAAGTCGAGTAAATACACCGTTCCTGCAATAAACAAGAAAGGGATGATGGCGTGAGTATCTATGCAGAGCTTGCAACACCTGCTGTAATCATCGATCTGGACCGGATGGAGAACAATATTGCCCGGATGGCCGCCCGATTGGCGGAATGCCAGATCGCGCACCGACCGCATATCAAGTCTCACAAATCGATTGCGATTGCTGCCAGGCAGCTCCAGGCAGGCGCGACTGGAATTACGGTTGCCAAACTCTCGGAGGCTGAAGTTTTCGTGGAAGCGGGCATCACCTCGATTATGATTGCTTATGCGATTGTGGGCGCGGACAAGCTGGCCCGATTTGCTGCTCTTCACCGCAAAGCGGAGCTGATTGTCACGGTGGACAGCCTGCCGGCCGCTGAAGGTTTGGCGGGGGTTGGCGTGGAGACGGGCAAGCCGGTCCGCGCGGTTGTCGAAATCGACGGCGGCCTGCACCGGGGAGGCCGGCAGCCGGGTGCGGATGCGCTCTCCTTTGCGCTGGCCGTTAATGCCATGCCGGGAATAGAAATCGTCGGGATCATGGGCTATTTCGGCACCATTTACAGCAACACTGACGAGCAGGGCTTCAGCGAGGCGACGCGCCGGGAATCTGCAATTATCGGTGAAACAGCTGATTTGTTCCGCCAGAACGGACTGTCCGTCGAGGTGGTGAGCACGGGCTCGTCGCCTGCATCTATCATGTGCCGCCATCTGGATGGAATTACCGAGGTCCGCGCAGGCAACTATATCTTTTTTGATGCTTCCGGCGTCGGGATGGGACTGGCCAAGGAAGAGGACTGCGCTCTGCGGGTCGTTGCGACGGTCATCAGCACGCCGCTTCCCGGAAGGGCGACAATCGATGCGGGCACCAAGACAATGACAAGCGATAAAGCCCATCACCGCGAAGGTTTCGGCATCGTGATCGGCCATCCGGCGATTGCTATAACTGGCCTGAATGAGGAGCATGGTTTCCTCCAATTCGATCCAGGGACCTCACCGCTGAACATTGGGGACCGGATCGAAATCATCCCGAACCATTCCTGCGTACTGCCCAATCTGTGCGACCAGGTGGCGGGTGTCCGCGGAGGGAAGCTGGAGGAATGGATTTCCGTGGACGCACGGGGCTGCAATTATTGATTATGGAACCGGTGAAGATTAACCGCGACCGTCTCATTCAGGTACTGCAGGACCTTGTTGCGATTCCCAGCGTGAACCCGGCTTTCCCTGATGGCTACGGGGAGGCGGGGGTCGCTGCCTATATGAAGCAGTTTTTCGCGGAGCTGGGTCTCCCTACGCTGGTACAGGAGGTGGAACCCGGACGCGAGAACGTAATCGGCATGCTTCAGGGCCCGGCAGGTTGTCCGGCGCTTCTGCTGGAAGCACATATGGATACGGTGCAAATCACGGGGATGACCATTGACCCTTACGGCGGCGAAGTGCGGGACGGACGCTTGTACGGGCGGGGAGCCTGCGATACCAAAGCTTCGCTTGCCGCTATGATGCTGGCGGTTGAAGCGCTTCGCAATAGCGGGGCAGACCTTCCCGCAAGCGTCCATTTGGCTGCCGTTGTGGATGAAGAATACCGCTATAAAGGCGTATCCGCGCTGGCAGCCGAAATCAGCGCAGGACACTTTGTTTATGACGGTGCCATTGTGGGAGAACCGACCGGATTGAATCCTATTATCGCGCATAAAGGGGTGGTCCGATTCCATGTCGATGTCCACGGAATTGCCGGCCACAGCTCTGAGCCTGATAAAGGTCTGAATGCCATTGAGAGCATGGTTACGGTCATTTCGTATCTGAAAAATGAAATGGAGCCTGCTTATGCAAAGCGGGTTCATCCCCTGGTGGGTCCGCCGACACATTGCATTTCCCTGATTGAGGGCGGCAGCGCACCGAACACGGTGCCGGAACGCTGCCGGATCACCATCGACAGGCGGACGGTTCCGGGCGAGGAGCCGCTTGAGGTCTGGGTTGCGATGAAGCGGGAACTGCTGGCATTGGAAGAACAGATCCCCGGGTTGAAGCTGACGGTAAACGATCCGTTTGTGATCGATTTTGCCATGGAAGTATCGGCCGGAGAGCCGCTTGTGCGAAATCTGCAGGATGCGGTAGCAAAGAAAATCAAGGGAAAGACAGCTGCCGGCGCTCCTTACGGATCTGATGCCAGCAAGCTGGTCCGGGCGGGGGTGCCCTCCGTAGTGTTCGGACCCGGCGATCTTGCGCAGGCCCATACCCATGAGGAATGGGTGGATCTTGATGAGGTTGTCCTTGCGGCATCTATCCTGGCGGATACGGTAATGAATTTCGGGAGGGAATAGGATCATCCCGGCTATGACGGAAATGTCTCGATAGAATTTGAAGGAATGGAAGAGGAGCCGGACCGGCACCCGTATTGGACTTGCCAATGCGAAGAGATCGCCGTCGTAAAACACGCGGATTCCGGACGATCCGAATGGCACAGGGGAATGGGATCCGCATCACCCGCATATCCTACCCTATGATTATACGGGGAGAATCGACCCCGATCAGATTCCGCCTCCAAATACCGATTTACGGAATGAAAGCGGATTGGCCGAGCAGATTCCTTATTTTCATCAGGGTAACATTTCGCATTCGCGTTTTGTTGGTCAATTTGATGTAGCCGGCACGGATTGTGAGCGAAGCGAGCCAGTTAGCGTCCGGACGTGCAGGGTGTGAGAATATGCGCATCAATCTCCATTGATTTTATTATTGATGAAGTTATACAAATTATTTCCAAAATTTTAATATGTTTATATTACATATAATGTAATATTTAGGTGTATTTCTTGAAAATAAGGCTCTCCTCAAGCTTGCAGGCTTGCGGGAGAGCCTTATTTTTACATGTGGAGTAAAGGAGGGGAAAGGACGGGAATGACGAATTATAGGGTTCAACCCATCGTGTATCGTTGCGACGGGTTTCATTTGGATACAGAAGGGAGGGTATTGAATGGTTTCAGCGGTACTAATTGTATCAGGAGAGGATGGTTCAGCATGAGATTCCGGTATCTGCAATCGATTGTTATTCAGCTGTTTTTGTTTTGTTTCATCGGCATGACGCTTCCTGTTCTTGTGATGGGTTTTCTGTCCTACAACAAGTCCTCGGCGATTGTGGAAGAGCAAGTGAGCAAGGTGGCTTCGCTCACCATCACGCAGGTAAGCGACAAGCTGAATTTGTTCTTCAAGAAACTGGACGACTCTTCGATGATGGTGCTCAACAGCGAGCTTATTCAAGATATATTGCAAAAGCCCGGAATCACTCCTTACGAGACCAGTCAAATGGTACAGGAGGGCAAAGCTCTGTTGACGTCCATCATGATCAACTCGACGGAAATTATCGATATTTACATTTTCGATGTGAAGCGAAACAACTCCGTGTTCAGCGGAGATTCGCTTAATTCGGTTCCCGACCAGTGGGATTCCGACTGGTACGAGTCCATTCTCCAGGCAAACGGCAATACGGTCTGGTTCGGACTCTCGCAAACCTCCTATCTCAAAAAAACAGAGATGGGGTTCCCGGTATTCGGGCTTGGCCGTGCAATCCGCAGCTGGGATACGGGGGAAATCATTGGCGTCATGTTCTATGAAATCATGGGCGATCTGCTGATTGACGAGCTTGACCGCGTGCAGTTCGGCGACACAGGTTATATCTATGTGACCAATGACGAGAACCGTTATTTCTACCACCCCGACCCCGCGGAATACGGCAAGCCATCACAGCTTGAGCTGCCGACGAAAATGCAGAAGAGCGATAATGACAAGAAAAAAACGCTGGTTATTCCGGAAAAGCTCGATAACGGATGGCATGTGGTCGGTGTTGTTCCACTTAAAGAATTGACGGCAGACTCGGCCAGCATCCGAAATTTTACGCTCTGGATCGCATTGGGCTCCATTGCCCTTGCAATCGGCATGGGCATATTCGGAATCCGTAAAATCGGCAATCCGCTCGTCAACCTCAGCCGGTTGATGAAGAAAGGCGAAGCCGGGGATTTAACGGTCAGAAGCCGCCATATCGGACGCAATGAAATCGGCCAATTAGGCCGCAGCTTCAACAAAATGATCGGACAGATTGCGCTCTTGATCGAGCGTATTTCCGAGGAGGAATCAGAGAAGAAGAAGGCGGAAATCCGGGCCTTGCGTTATCAGATCAATCCGCATTTTCTGTATAACACCTTGAATTCTATCCGCTGGATGGCGAAGCTGGGCCGCACGAATGATGTGGATAATGCAGTCAATACACTTGTCCAGCTGCTGGAGGGCAGTCTGGAACGGGGCGGCGTGTTCGGCACCATCGGCGCTGAGCTGGTGCTGTTGGAGAAGTATATGATCATCCAGGAATATCGTTATGAGAACAAAATCGAGCTGGATGTTGACTGTCCGCCCGAGCTGCTGGACATTCCAATTCCCCGGATGCTGCTGCAGCCGATTGTGGAGAACGCCATCTTCCATGGGATTGCCCCCAAGGAAGAGAAAGGGGAAATCAAAATTCAGGTGCAGCAGTGGGGAGGGGACATCATGATCCGGATTACGGATGACGGGATCGGCATGGACAGGGAGAGGATCTCCCAATTGCTGATCAACGGCAGGGAAAGGGCAACAAAAGGTATGACAAGTATCGGACTGCGGCATGTGGACCAGACCATCAAGCTGTATTACGGCAATGTCTACGGGGTGAAAGTGTCCAGTACAGAAGGCGAAGGCACTTCAGTATCAATTACGTTTTCCAGAGGAAAGGAGGAAAAACATGTGCAGAGTGCTGCTCGTTGATGATGAATTCATGGCCAGGGCGGGACTCCGCGCCACATTTGATTGGGAAGGGAATGGCTACACGCTGGTCGGCGAGGCCGCGAACGGAATGCGGGCCATGCAGTGGATCGAAAGCAGGGAAGTGGATATTCTGATTACCGATATCGCCATGCCAGTCATGGACGGATTGGAGCTGATGCGCAGAACACGGGAGCTCTGTCCCTGGGTCAAGGTGCTGCTGCTTAGCTGCCACAGCGATTTCGATTATGTGCGGGAAGGCATCAGGCTGGGGGCGTCGGATTATATTCTGAAGCCGACTTTGAATGCCGATTCCCTCAAAACCATTCTGGACAAAATGCGCGAGGAGCTCAGAGAGGAAGAGGTTAACCGGCAGTTATTGGATAAGTATCGGAACAAGCAGGTTGCCGAGCAGCAGGAGGAGCTGGAGAAGGTTCTGATCCAGTCCGTTTATGGCAAAGAAGAAGCCCTCAAATCAATCCATGCCGCTATTGGAGATATGGCTTCGGGCTATTATTTTGCTGTTATTCGGCTTCATGGGGTGGACGGTTTTGCTGCGGAATCGGAAGATCAGCTGATCGGGCAGATCAGTCAGTTGAAAGCTGCCGTTTATGAACAGCTGAAGGTTCCAATCGCAGCGATTATTCATCCCGATCTGCTTATTGCCGTCATTCCCGGTCATGCGTTCCAGTCAGGCGGATTACGGGAAAGTATTCGCGCGATTATGGGAGACAGAGAGTATGATCACGGTGAGTATACGGCCGGCATCAGCCGAATATACGAGGATCCCCTGAAGATCCAGTCGGCTTTCAGCGAAGCCAGACTAGCCCTTGAGGATACGTTTTTTTATGGTATAGGCAGTATAGTGCAGGCAGTGGAACAGATTGAAGAAGAGGTTTTTCCATCCCGTGACCTCCCGAATAAAATGCATTTGCTGAAGGAAGCCCTTGCGGCAGCGAGAGGTTCCGAAGCGAAGGAGCAGGTCCACCGGATTATGGACCTCTGGAGTCCTGCGTTCAAAACAAAACAGCAGGTGATTGCCGAAGCCGAGCAAATCCTGAGTTTGCTCACATTGAGCAAGCATTCGAATATCGTTATGGTCCCCTACATCCGGCAGCTCAGCAAGCTTGACTTCGCTCCTGATATCAAGCGGCATGTGGAAGCCTGCTTCAGCGAGACGCCGATTGAGAAGGATCAGGACATGCCGGACATTACGCTGCACGGCCGCATTATTGTGCAGGCGGTGCAGTTCATGACTGAGCATTTTACCGAATCGATTTCCCTGCAGCAGGTGGCCGATGAGGTGAATGTCAGCCGCAATTATTTCAGTGAAATGTTCAAGCGGGAGACCGGCAAAAACTTTATCGAGTATTTGATCACACTGCGCGTCAAACGGGCCAAAGAGCTGCTGTCGGAGTCCACTCTCCGGGTCTATGAGGTCGCGGAGCAATCGGGATTCAACGATGTCAAGCATTTCAGCAAGCAGTTCAAGAAGATCGTCGGTCTCACGCCTGCAGAGTTCCATGGACAGCCCCGTAAATCGGGTGGACAAGCAAACTGCGGAAAACAAGACACATTTTCGTAACAAAACACGTTTTAATGAAAATTCTCGCATTCTATAATAAAAGCGCTTCCAACGATAGCGTTGGCAGCATGATAGTCAATTTGAAGGAGGAGATTCGTTTGAAAAAGCACAAATGGTCGCTGCTCGCACTCATGATGGCTCTTACTTTACTGCTGCAAGCATGCGCAGCAGGCAATAATGAAAAGAAGACCGAAGGGGGCAACACTCCAGCACCCAAAGGAGAAAAAGCAAAGATTACTTGGGCTGTATGGGGGAATCCGGGTGAATTGACACGATTTCAAGAGTTCACAAAAGATTTTAATGACAAACATCCTGATATCGAAGCCGAACTCATTCCCATTCCGGGAGAGTATGACCAGAAAATATTGACCCAGCTTACAGGAGGCAAAGCGCCGGATATTTTCTATGCGGGCGACTCCTTTATCGTGAAGCTGATTGAGAATGGAAGTATTGAAGAGCTCACGCCGCTTATGGATGTGTCAGACAGTATTATCAAGAAGGACGATTTCTATGAAGGGCTGTGGGGCGCTGCGCTTCGCGATAACAAAATCTACGGCATAACGGTAGACTGCAACCCTATGGTGCTCTGGTATAACAAGAAGGTGCTGAAGGATGCGGGAGTAACCGATATGCCTGGTGATCTTCAGGCGAAAGGCGAATGGACATGGGACGCCTTCAAAACGATGACCGAAAAAATCCGCGCAACGGGCAAATATGGTTATGTGCTGGATAATTCCTGGAATAGTACCCACAGCTGGGTAAGCTCTAACGGAGGAAAAGTATATGACGATGCAGGCGCCTATGTCGGCAGCAGCGATCCGAAAGCGAAAGAAGCTTTCCAGTTCCTGTACGATAATGTAAAAGCGAAGAACATTACCTTCTCCGGTACGCTTCCCAAAGGACAAGGCGGCGATGCCATGTTCATGTCCAACCAGGTTGGATTTGTCGGAGCCGGACGCTGGTACCTCCCGCTGTTCAAGAAAAATGCAACTCTCGAATATGATGTGGTCACCTGGCCAACCAATACGGGCAACAAAATTGAGCCAGCCGGTATCCCCACTGCTTATATGGTGTTGAACAAAGCTTCCAAACATAAAGAACCCGCCTATACGTTCCTGACGGAGTTCGTCAGCAAGGAAGGACAAATTTACCGTCTGCAAGGAGGCGGCAATGCGGTTCCGTCCGTCAAAGGCGCGGATGATGTTGTGCTTGAAGGAAATCTGCCGGAGCATGCACAACTGTTCCTGGATGCCCGTGAAGTCGGTTATGCCCTGACGCCTTCCGAAGCAGGTGTTCCGGGACTGAGCAGCGATATTAACTCCCGTTTCGAGGCGCTCTGGCTGAAGAATGAGGATCTGGATACGGCACTGAAGGACATTCAGGATCTGGCCAACAAAAAAATCGACGAATACAAAAAGAAATAAGGTCAGCATAGAAAGTTGGGATGACGATGGATGGGCAAACCAATCAAACGACGAAGGCTGCTGCCTCTATTGGCCCGGAAAAAAATCCGCAGCGGCTGCCTTTAAGTAATAAGAGAGCCGATACGCTATGGGGATACTTCTTCATCTTTCCGCAATTTGTCGGGCTGCTTTGTTTCTCCATGATTCCGCTTGTAATGGCTTTTGTACTGAGCATGATGAATTGGGACGGCTTCGGGAAAAAGTCCTTTGTCGGGCTGGATAACTTTATCTCCCAGTTTAAGGACGAGGAGTTCCGCATCGCAATCGTCAACACATTGTATTACACCGTGTTGACGGTCCCGACCGGGATCTTGCTGGCTCTGCTTGTTGCCATTGGCTTGAACAGGGTGAAGGGAAAGATTTTGTACCGGCTGATTTACTTCATGCCAAGCATTACGATGTCGGTCGCGGTCGCGGTTGTATTCATGTGGCTGTTTAACGCCGATTTCGGATTGATCAACATGTATTTGAAGGAATGGTTCGGAATCACAGGACCCATGTGGTTGACGGATACCCGTTTCGTTATGCCTTCCATTGCGATGCTGAGCATCTGGATGGGACTCGGCACGAATATGGTGCTTTTCCTGGCCGGTCTGCAGGGCATATCGTCGAGTTATTATGAAGCCGCTGAGATTGACGGGGCCAGCAGGTGGCAGCAAATCCGCCATATTACGGTTCCTTTGATTTCACCGACTACGTTTTTTGTGACGATCATGTCGATAATCGGCTCCTTTCAGGTATTCGACCAATCCTTTGTCATGACCTCCGGCGGCCCGGCGAAAGCCAGCTATACCATCGTATTCCATATTTACGAGACGGCGTTCGTCGACTTTACTTTCGGAAAAAGCACGGCATCCGCGGTTATCCTGTTCCTGATGATCTTGACATTAACGCTTTTTCAAATGGCGATATCCAAACGCTGGGTACATTACGAGGACTGACGATTCAGTAAGGAGGAGCAGCGATATGCGGCTTAAAGGCTTACGTATTTCCACACTGGCGCTCCATCTCGTGCTGATTCTGGGAGCTTGTGTAATGGCACTCCCATTCGTATGGATGCTGCTGAGCGCACTTAAGGATTTGTCTCAGGTGTTTATTGTACCGCCGAAGTGGATTCCTAGCCCGTTTATCTGGTCCAATTTCAAGGAATCCCTGACGGCGCTGCCGTTTGGGCGGGCGTATTTCAATAGTTTTTATATCAATGTCATTGTTGTAATGTCGCAGCTTTTAACCTGCTCGATGGCGGCTTATGCGTTTGCCAAAATCCGGTTTCCGATGCGTGAGCCGCTGTTTCTGCTGTTTCTGGCCACGATGATGGTTCCCGGACAAGTGACCATTATTCCGCTTTATCTGATCATGAAGAATATCGATTGGCTGGATTCCCATTTGTCGATTATCGTTCCTTCGGCATTGCTTAATGCCTTCGGCGTATTTCTGCTTCGCCAATTTTTCAAGGGCATTCCCAAGGAAATGGAAGAGGCAGCGATTGTGGATGGAGCCAACCGCTTGACCATCTACGCGCGCATTATGATTCCGCTGGTTAAACCGGCGTTGTCTGCACTGGGGATTTTCACCTTTCTGGGTATGTGGAACAACTTCTTCAATCCTTTGATTTTCCTTAACAGCCCGGATAAATTCACCGTTCCGATGATGCTGAACCTGTATCGGGGAATGTATGCGACGGACTGGACGCTGATGATGGCAGGAGCTGCCATCGCGCTCGTTCCGGTGCTGATCGTCTATATCATTGGGCAGCGGTACATTATTGAAGGCGTGACGCTTTCGGGTATTAAAGGCTGATTGTAAGCAGACTTGTTTCAGGCTTAAAGGGGACCGTGCTGTCAGGTCCCCTTTTTTTTGAACACACTATAGTAAGGCGATAGCAGATTTCTCATATGCATGATAGAAATTCCAAGTTCAACCCATTGCCGCTGCTCCGACAAGACGTATCGGGTGGTCTTTAGCGAAACAAGACGATATAATAACCATCGATCATGCTTCAGATGGCGTTTTTGCATGATTCAATGACAGGAGGTCATTGAACCGCTCAATAATTCAGTAGCTGCAAGGATTCAAGTCGATTTTTGTTCTGCGAAAGTTGCATTAATATTAACTTTTCGGTTTTTACGATTTATTTTTCCAGTCAATAATTTTCCTAACGTTATCGATGGTTTTTCAATGAATTTATACATTAAACTTGCACTAACTAACGTTATGGCTACTGCAATTATATAAATACTCCAGAGTGGAATTAATTTATGCAAGCTATGGATGCAGGCATAGAAAACAACAATATGTATTAAGTACAGACTATAAGATATTTTCCCTAAATAATTAATTATTCTATTTTTTAATATTTCGGAGAATAATGTTGAACTTAATGCTGCCAGAATAAGAAGAGCAGCCCCAAAAGTTATTGCCCATGAGTCTATAACTGTTCTGTAAAAGAAATCAATATTATGAAAAAGAAACATCTTGATAGCAAACGAAGGATGCAAATAGGCATACATCAACAAACCTGCTGAAAAAAACAGGATTTTTATTTTAACGCTAAAATTCATAAATTTATTTTTAAGCCATTCCCTGTGCTGGGCAAGTAATGCGCCTACTATAAACATTCCAGTATAATTAATAGTAGCAAATAATTCTGTTCCAGTAGACTCGGATTCTTGATATTTAAATAAATCGAAGAGTATAACACTGCATATACTAAATAAAAAAGCTAACCCAACACCTTTTTTCCAGTCTAATCTAACTATAAGAAACATGAGGAATGGAAATACAAGTGATATTCTCATCTCATGCACGAGCGACCATACAGCAAAATCCAGATTGCTCAAGAATGTGCCAATGAACAGCAGATGCTCTCTCAGCAATTGACCATTAATAGGCAAGTTCCAAAAGGAATTAAAATAACCGCTCAGCCCATGAATTTCTCCACTATAAAACAATTTACTACAAATTATTGAAGCACCTATCGCAAACAAGTAAGGAATATAAATCCGACAAGCCCGCTTTATAACAAAAGATGAATAGTTTGATTGTTTATTTTTATAAAAAGGAATGGATAGCACAAACCCGCTTAATACAAAAAACAAAATGACCGCTTCTCCGCCAGATATAAATAGCCGCAATGGGCCATATTCAATGAACAATTTGGCTAATTTGTTTTCAACCGGAAATATTCCGTATACATGAAGTAACATTACAGTTAAAGCAGCTAACCCGCGCAGAGAATCCAGTTCTTCATAGCGATTGTGCAAATTCATCCCTCCATTTGTTCTTTATAACGAATTTAAGTTCTTGATAAAGAATATATCAAGGTTTTACAATTTGTTCAACCTTGATTATCTTGATCTTATGAATATACTTTAAAAGATCGTCAATTCGACAGGCATGTTGCATAGTGTGTAAATTTGGTCACGATTCTCATATCAATTGCGCCGGAAGATGTCACCAATGTAAGTCGGCTAGCACGTGAGACCATTCTAGTCGCTGGCATCCCAGCAAATTCTTCTTCAGGAACTGAACCGCTTAAATTGGCTATGTCGATCAAAAGTTGACCACCCCGGAAAAAATGGGCACCAATAGATGCCGGAAAATGAGATTAACACCCGATAGTACCTTCAAATCTCGTCCGATTTTTTGTAGTTACGATGTAGACAAACGTGATAATAAAAGAAATGTTTATTAATGCCATTGGATATAGAATAATAAGAAAAAGTTCGTGAAGCCTTGTAGAATAAGGCAATCGGCATTGATTAAAAGCATTGTATTAAAGAGAGAAATGAGGGACATGGATTCAAATTCCCTCACATTCACGAATATCATCAGAAAAGCGACCGTGTTAGGTCGCTTTTTTACTTAGTAGATTACGTACGGTTTTGAAAGAAGTTTTGAATCGGCGGGGTTTATTTGACTTATAGAAAATTTCCTGCCGAGAAATGATGATCGGAAAAGATGGACGTTGTTCAATGATTGCAGTTTTTTCAGATCGAGTTGGAGATAACAAAGGTAGTGCTAATGTTCAAGTGTTACGTTTAAGAAAACTGCTTCCTTGCTTTTGTAATTTGGTCCTATTACGCTTATAATTCGCAGAATGTTCCGATTATGCTGGATGCCCCTATGCCGGTGATTACGACGTCATTGCCTTTTACGGGAAGAACGGTTTTGTACCTGTCGCAACGCTTCCCGATGTCTATGGCCCCGATGTGTTTCTGCGAAAAATTCTTCATCCTTAAGCAGGGATACAGGATAAAAGTCCATAAGGTGGTATTTGATTCCTATAATTCGGCAATATTATCTACATCTTTGGTAATACCTCCATAGGCAAGAAGATACTGGTTGAATTGCTTGAAAAAGACTATGATAGGTTGGGATAAAAGTGTTCATTCCTTAAATATTGAGCCGATATCCCTGGAATCGACAGGATCAGACCGCACAAGTTTCTCTCATTTGTATGATTGTCTATCACGGATCGACTTCACGTAGTGCTATATTAAGAGTAGCAATGGTAGGGAGCGTAGTTGGCTACACCCCTCCTTGCTTGCTCAGCGCTTCATCAACTTTTAATAAAGGGGGGAGAAGAAATGAAGATCAGAATAGTAGCGATGGCGATGGCGATTATGTTGATCCTGCAGCTCTCAGGGCAGCCGGTAAGATCAACGCCAATAGCCGAAGGCGCTGAAGCCGCTTCTGTTTACGCAATTGAGCTTTCGCGCTTCGGAATTTATAGTGACGGCACACATCCAGTAGAAACGACAAAAGGTATAAATGCCGCTTTGCAGTGGGCATTTGCGAATAATATTCATGCGGTATCGCTGCCATCCGGGAAGTATCTGATCGACAAGAACAGCCGGATCGAGATGGTAAGCGACATGCTCTTTCAGCTGCCTGACGACGCAGTGCTTCAAAAAGAAACGAACGGACGCGAATCCTACGAGATTATGATTGTCGGGTACGGCATCAACAACGTAACACTTCAAGGGGGAACCTATCGCGGCGACAAAGATACCCATGATTATACAAAGAAAGACAATCCGCATACGTCTGGGAAACATGAGAGCGGATATGGCATTCAGACCCAAGGACCTGTCAATCTGAAGATCGACGGGATAAAAGCGATTAATTTTACAGGTGATGGCTTGGCATTAGGGGGCAAAAACACGCTGGCGAAGGACCTTTATGAAGGAAGTTTTGTGTCCGGCGGCATTGATGATCAGGGACGTATGGTCACGAATGCCAATAAAGTCAGGACGAAGACTGCGCTTGACTTTTCCAATCCGATATTCAAGAAAGAGCGTCAGTTTGAGCTGGCGAACCCGGTTAATTTACCGTTTGCCGCCGATTTGTATTTCTATGACAAAGCCGGCAAATTTCTTAAAAAATTGGCAAATGTGAAAATGAGGGATCTGATTGATATTCCGGCGCAGGCGGATCATTTTTATGTGGTGTTTGCCAAAGCCAGCACCAAAGGCGCTTATGTGGAGTTTTGGAATCGTGCTTTAACCCGGGACTCGCTCGTCACGAATTCGGAATTCGCTTTTAACCGGCGTCAGGGCATTACGGTTGGCGGCGCGGATAATGTGACGATAAGCAACAACGCGATTCACGATATAAAAGGCATTGCGCCGCAATCCGGGATTGACGTCGAAGGCGGGTTTGGCGAGAACGGAAACCGCAACAGCAATATTTATATCAAAAAGAATCAGTTCTATAATAATGCCGCTTATGATGTTATTCTGTACGACGGCCGTGACGCAGTGGTGGAGGGAAATAATATGGCATCCAAGGGGGCAATTGGCCTTGCGGTATCCGATCCATTCTCAGGGGCGCGCGTAATCGACAATAACTTTGACGGTTCGCGTATTTCCGCAACCAATGATGCCGTATTCATCGGCAACAAAATGAATGATTCCTATACGTATTTCGAGGGACCCAATATAACTATCGATGGAATGGTGCTGAAGGATTCCAGATTCTCTGTAAGCGCCAAGGTTGCATTCGGGGTCAGCGTCAACAATATAACGATGTATAACAACAAAAAAAGCGATTCGGGATTAGCTGTCTGGGGTCAGCCGATTCATATTAAAAATATGACGATTAATGGCGAACCGACACTGCGTGCCGTTACCGGAGGTGCGATAGGAAGCATTTTCGATAATTTGAAGGTGATTGGCTTCAACTCCGAATATGGTTTATCACTGCCGCCCGGCACGTACAACAACTGTGTATTTGAAGGAGCAGAGGGCGGAAGGTTCGGCTCGGTGCAAGCCGTGATGGCCGGCAAGTATGAATTTAATAAATGTTCGTTTATTTCCAACTCGACTGTCATTGCCAATTTCCTCGGGGAACATCCCAAGCTTGACCTGACGATCAAGAATTCGACCTTTAAGCTCCGTGGCAATACGCAGGCCATCAGTGTTCAATCCGCAGCGAATGTCTTGCTGGAGAATAATACGATTACAGCAGACAAGCTGACAAGCACAAGTACGGAATTGATTAAGCTGAATGATTACTGGAAGCGGAGCGACCGGTACGATATTTTGAAGGCATCTATAACAGGTAATCGGATTGTGTCAAACATTGCTGCAGTGGGCATTTCAACCGTTTATGCAGGCGTCGGAGCACCAGCCTATATCGTGCAGAACAACAACCTGCATCTGGCTGTACTTTCTCTCAAAACGAATGATAAAGCCTCCGGGAACACCAAGACATGAGGGCAATCAACAATTAACACCTGCTGATACGGATTAATGTTCCGCAGGCAGATCCCCCGTCAATGTTAATACGGTGATTTCCGGACGGCACCAGAATCGGACGGGATAGGTGGAAACGCCTATCCCTCGATTGGTATACAGCATTAATTTCTTCTGGCCGCTCCTCAATTCATACAGGCCATCCGGATATTTGCGCGCAAGCTCAGGAGTAAACAAAGCCCCGTAATAAGGAAGACGTACTTGTCCCCCATGGCTGTGCCCCGACAACTGCAAATCGACATTATAACGGAGTACTTCATCTGCAATATCCGGCTCATGCGCGAGCAGGATGGTGAACGATTCGCCGCCGTCCGGAAGCAGAGCTCCATCCAGATCGTGGCTGCCTCTGAGCACATCGTCGATACCGGCAATCCGCATGAGCTGCCCTCCATGCTCAATAAGTTCCCAAGCATTATCCAAGACGCGAAAGCCGCCTTTATCCAGGATCGAGGCGACTTTTTCTGCACCAGTTGTATAATCATGATTTCCCAGCACAGCCCACTTCCCAAGGGGCACCTTCAGGAGGCCGAGCAGGCGGGAGCATTCTTCAGCGCTGGAACCGATTGAAGTATCGTAGAGATCGCCAGTGAAGCATAAGAGATCAGGCTGAAGCTCCTGAAGTCTTGCGACAAGCTCTTCCATCCGCTCCAGACCATAATGAAAGTCCAGATGGATGTCGCTGAAATGCACAATACGCAGCCCCTCGTAACTTGCGGGAAGATTGGAGTAACCAAGCTTCTTGCTCACAATCCGGATCATCCTGGGTTCCAGATACCGCGAATAAGCAAAGCCCGAAGGAACAGCCAACATGGCGCCCAGCAGCCAGCTGCTTTTTTTGAGAAAGGTTCGCCGTGATACATATCGTTCTGTTTTCATAAGAAATCCCACCGCTGATTTTTTTTTCATTCATTATAGCAAATTTGAACCATGACGCTTGATATGTTCGTTATAAAGAACTACAATGATTGTATGGCAAACGGCGAGGTGATGCAAATATGACAGGCCGCCTATGATGAATCTGTTCATTCCATCCATCTCGACAAGAACAAAAATGAGGGAGAAATTTATGATTGGAGACCGGATAAAAAATCTGCGGGTCAAAAAAGGCTATTCGATAACCGAGCTTGCGGACCTGGCGGGTGTTTCCAAATCTTATTTGAGTTATATGGAACGAAATGTGCATAATAATCCCTCGCTTCAGATGCTTGCGAAGATCGCCGCTCCTCTGGAAACCAGTATTGAATTCCTGCTGGAAGACCGGGATCCTCCCGGCTTGCAAATCGATGATATATTGGATGAGGAATGGAAAACGATTATCCGCAAAGCGGTCGACGAAGGCATGAGCAGAGCGGATCTGCAGGACAGCAAGGACCTCATCGTGCTCAAACAATGGAAAGAGCACAATGTGGATGCCTGTTTGCATATTAACCGGTATAACAAAACATCGACTTTTATTGTCCTGCATATCAATTATGGTTAATAAGTCGCATTGCTGTATTGACATGTTCTATATAAAGAACTAATATGGACTTATATTGTTCTTTATAAATAACAAAAGCAAAGAGCGGGTGACCAAATGGAAGCGCAGGGTCAGGAAGTAAACGGGAGCAAAAGAAGAACTACAGAAAGAGAAATTAATCTAAAGGCATTATTTATCATCATCCGAAGACGGTTGTGGATCGTTGCCTTGTCAACGGTTTTGTTCTCTATTATCGGCTATGCCTACCATTCCATCCCTGAAACTCCCCTTTACAGTTCTGCTTCCAGAATTATAATCGGAGCGGACAATGCAGAGATGATGAACACACTTAAAGTTATGGTCCGGGAACCGATCGTGCTGGATGAGGTGATCAAGGAGCTTGGATTAGGACGTTCTTCCGGAGCCCTGAGACAGCAGATCAGCGTAAATGCCGTGGATGGCTCTTCAGTTACGATCGTTTCGGTTGTGGATCCCAATCCGGCCCTCGCTCCCATTATTGCAAATGCCGTCATTAAGGAATTTCAGGTGCGTGCTGGCGAAACATTGAATGTCAAATCTATAAAAGTGCTGTCTGAGGCACAGACCTATGCGAATCCCGTACCCATCAACCCAAAAAGCAATCGGATTCTGTATGCGGCATTCCTGGCAGGAATCGCAATCGGCATTGGGCTGATTTTCCTGATAGATTCTTTGGATGACTCATTGAAATCCGGTCAGGAAATCGAGAATTTGTTAGGCTTGCAGATGCTTGGTCAGGTCTCGAGAATGAAAGTGCGGAAGCAGCCCGACAAGCAAAAGCAAAAGAAAAGTATAGCGCTGCGGGGTGAAACGATTGGATCATAAACGACACAAGCCAGGAAAACATACCGCCAATGCCTGTCTGATGAGCTACCTTCAACCCTATTCCGCTTCGGCTGAGCAGTACAAGGCGATCCGCAACAATATCCGTTACGCCTCCCGTGGCAAAATGTTCCATACCATGATTGTTACTTCCCCTTCTCCGGGAGAAGGCAAAACGACAGCTGCTGTTAACTTGGCCGTATGTATGGCACAGCAGGGGGAAACCGTTCTGCTTATCGATACGAATATCCGCAAGCCGGTTCTGCAGCATGTTTTTGGCCTGGAGACGGCAGCGGGACTAACGAATGTGCTGGCAGGACAGGTGGATTCGGAGAACGCCATTCACCAATCGGAAATTGAGAAGCTGGATGTGCTCCCGAGTGGTCCAATGATGGTTAATTCCATCGAAATGCTTGATTCCCATCGGATGGCTCAGGTGCTGGAGTATGCGGGCAGCCGCTACGATAAAGTCATTTTCGACAGCGCACCGGTATTGGGCCACCCCGATACCAGTGCGCTGGCTACCCGGTGCGATGGTGTCATTCTTGTATTCAACAGCGGTAAAACCAAGCAGGAACATGCGCTTGAAGCCAAAAGTGCGCTGGAATTTGCCGGAGCGACCTTATTAGGGGCCGTATTGAATAAGAAATAGGCTGCAGGCGCAAAGGTCCGGAGGCCAAAGGGGTGAAATCACAATTCAGAGCTTTCAGTCTGGTCTTCCGTTCGTTATAAAGAACGTCACTGTTCTTCGTAGTCTGGACTTGTCTATCGCGTAAGTTGAGATTTACCTATGCGGTCTTTGGCGAAGACCCTATAGGTAAGCCCTCAAACGAAAGGGGATACAACCTCTGAATCACGGCTCAGATTTGTCGGCTGTTTAATTTGGATGGAAAGGGTGAACCTGACTTTGACTTATCGACAACGGCTTGCCTTCTTAATTCTCTCGGATTCCCTTATTGTGCTGGGCGCCATATTCTTCAGCAGATTTCTGGTCAGCGCAACTTTGAATGTGTTTACCTTTCCCATCATTAGCAGCTCCGTCGTTCTGCTTCTCAGCCATCACGGGTTTGCTTTTCATTACAAGTTGTATAAGAAGGCCTGGGAATATGCGAGCTTTGGGGAGCTGCTGAACATTACCAAGGCGATTACGCTATCCATTATTACGGCTGCGTTCATTCAGCAGATTATTTATTACGATGTTTATTTCCGCCTTCTGGCTGTCACGTGGATGATGCATATTCTGTTTATCGGATGTTCGCGGTTATCCTGGCGCCTGCTGCGGGATACCTACATCGGCCAGCAGGGAGTCCGTAAACGCACGCTCATTATAGGAGCCGGGGCAGCGGGTACAATGGTCGCCAGGCAGCTGCTTGGCAATTTGGACAAAGAATTGATGCCGCTGGCATTTATTGACGATAACGCCAAAAAACATCATCTGGACATACTGGGCATTCCGGTTGTAGGCGGTGTGGCGAGCATTGAAAATAAAGCCCGCGAGCTTTCCATTGACCATATCGTAATCGCGATTCCTTCCCTGAATAAAAATCAGCTCAAAAAGATCATTCATGAATGCGCCAAGACGACAGCCAAGACCCAGATCATTCCCATGCTGGAGGATCTGGCGACCGGCAAGGTTTCCGTCAGTCAATTCCGTGATGTGCAGGTGGAAGACCTGCTCGGCAGAGAGCCGGTAGAGCTGGATATTGAAAGTATTTCGGACTATGTAACAGGCCGGGTTGTTCTGGTCACCGGTGCAGGCGGGTCAATCGGTTCGGAGGTATGCAGGCAGATTGCACGATTCCACCCGAGCAAGCTGATTTTATTGGGCCATGGCGAGAACAGCATTTATTCGATCGAGATGGAATTGAAGGAAACGTTCGGACATACGGAAATCGAATTTATTACGGAAATAGCGGAGCTGCAGGATCTCGACAAAATGATGTCCGTGATGAATACCTATCATCCGCATGTCGTTTACCATGCCGCCGCACACAAGCATGTGCCGTTAATGGAGCGGAATCCGGAAGAAGCTTTGAAGAACAATATTATCGGCACCTGGAATGCCGCGAGGGCGGCAAGCCATCACCGGGTA
Organism: Paenibacillus nasutitermitis; assembly: GCF_014641075.1. Taxonomy (GTDB): domain Bacteria; phylum Bacillota; class Bacilli; order Paenibacillales; family Paenibacillaceae; genus Paenibacillus_Z; species Paenibacillus_Z nasutitermitis. The sequence goes on along the minus strand of NZ_BMHP01000002.1, from coordinate 1,447,275 downwards.
GGAACATTCGTCATGATTTCGTCGGATAAAGCGGTTAATCCTACAAGCGTTATGGGCGCGACCAAACGGATCGCGGAGATGATTATCCAGCATATGGCATGTTACAGCTCGACAAGATTTGTTGCGGTCAGGTTCGGCAATGTGCTCGGCAGCCGGGGCAGCGTTATTCCGCTGTTCAAGAAGCAGATTGAGCAAGGGGGGCCGGTAACCGTGACCCATCCTGACATGGTCCGGTATTTCATGACGATTCCCGAGGCTTCCAGGCTGGTCATCCAGGCGGGGGCGCTTGCCCAAGGCGGGGAGATTTTTGTACTGGATATGGGTGAACCGGTGAAAATTATGGAACTGGCCAAAAATGTCATCCGCATGTCGGGTTATACGGTGGAAGAGATCGGAATTCGTTATACGGGAATCCGGCCTGGAGAGAAGCTGTTTGAAGAGCTGCTTTCCGCGGATGAGGTGTACGAGAAACAGGTCTATCCCAAAATCTATGTAGGCCGCTCCTCCGAAGTTCAGATTGGTGAAATCGAGAATTTATTGGCTACTTACCATACGCATACCAAAGCAGAGCTTCGGGAAAGGCTGCTGGATTTCGCAAACAACAGAATCGCTTTTCCAACACTTCTGTCCGTATCCGGTTAACTTATGAGATGGGAGGGTGATGGTTATGCCCCCGAAGATATTATTTGTCGCAACGGTGGATACGCATTTCAGAGCTTTTCATCTGCCGGTACTGGAGTGGTTTAAGACGCAGGGATGGGAAGTGCATGTCGCGGCCAAGGGGGAGCATCAGCTCCCGTTTACAGATAAGAAATTTAATATTGCCATCGAGCGTTCGCCGCTTCGCTCTCGCAATCTCAAGGCCTGCCGACAGTTAAAAGCGCTTATAGCGCAGCACAACTACCAAATTGTTCATTGTCATACGCCGATGGGGGGCGTCCTGACCCGGCTGGCCGCACGCAGCGCCAGAAAAAACGGTACCCGTGTTCTTTATACCGCGCATGGCTTCCACTTCTGCAAAGGCGCTCCGCTGTTGAACTGGCTGTTCTATTATCCGGTTGAGAAAGCGCTGGCACATCTGACGGATTGCCTCATTACGATCAATGAAGAGGATTACCGCCTTGCCGCCGCTAGAGAATTTAAGGTCAAGCGGCTTGTCCGCGTGCACGGGGTGGGTGTCGATAACCAGCGTTATGCTCCTGCCGGTCAACAGGAGAAAGCCAGACTGCGGCATAATTTCAACTTTGGCAAGCAAGAAATCCTGTTCTTCTACGCGGCTGAATTCAACGGCAACAAAAATCATCAGCTGCTCATTCATGCCCTTGCCAGAATCAAGGGCCAGACTCCGACGCTAAAGCTGCTTCTGGCAGGCGATGGACCGCTGCTGGAGGAATGCCGAAGCCTTGCCACAACACTTGGAGTACAGCAAAAAATCGCATTTCTCGGTTACCGGAATGATATCGACCGTCTCCTGCCGATGTGCGATGCGGCTGCCGCTTCCAGTCTGCGGGAGGGACTACCGGTCAATATCTTGGAGGCGATGGCTTGCGGCCTGCCTATTGTGGCAACGGCGAACAGGGGACATTCGGAACTGGTCAGAGATGGCCGGAACGGATTTGTCGTTCCTGCGGATGATGTATCCCAGATGGCAAGCCGACTGCTCCAGCTCTACCAATCGGGAGAGCTGCGCAAGCGCATGGGAGCGATGAGCCTTCATGACGTGGCGGCCTATTCCATTACGCAGGTCCTTCAGGAGCTGGAACATGTGTATTCGAAATTTATGACGGAGGACAGCCATGAAACCCAAAGTCAGTATCATCGTGCCTATTTATAATATGGGGAACTATTTGGGCCGATGTATGGACAGCTTACTCGCCCAAACCTATCCCGACCTGGAAATTGTCGCCGTCAATGACGGGTCGCAGGATGAGAGCCTGGCGATTCTGGAGCGGTATGCGGAGGCGGACAGCAGGGTTGTCATTATCAATCAGGCGAACAGCGGGGTATCAGCAGCGCGAAATGCCGGTATAAAGGCGTCCGCAGGGCAGTATATCGGATTTGTCGATCCGGATGACTGGGTGGATCAGACTATGTATGCCCAACTGCTGACAGCAGCCATCCAGAATGATGCGGACATTGTAATGTGTGCTTATACCCGTGAATTCGGCAGCCATGCCAGAATAAAGTCCTTTTCCATGCCCCCTTTGTCGGTCAGCAGAGGTGAAGAAATTCACTCCCGCTGGTTGAGACGGCTGTTTGGGCCGCTGGGGAAGGAACTGGCCGAGCCGGATTATTTGGACGCATGGGGAACGGTCTGGTCCAAGCTGTACCGCTCGACATTGCTGAAGGAGAACAACCTGCATTTTGTCGATCTGCAGATTGTCGGCACCAATGAGGATACGCTGTTTAATATCGGTGCCTTTTATCATGCCGGCTCCTTCGTTTTTGTCAATCGTCCGCTCTATCATTATTGGCGTGCCAACACGGACTCCATTACAACGGTCTATAATTCGCAGCTTGCGGAGAAATTCGAACAGCTTTACTGCCATATGGAAACCTTCATCTCCGAGCACCATTTGTCAGATGATTTTCGCAAAGCCCTGTTGAACAGGGTGAGTGTGAACCTTGTGGGGCTGGGGCTGAATATCGCAGGCAGTGGAAATCCGGTTTCTGTACTTGTTAAAGTCAATTCTCTGCGCAAGCTGATCGGAAGTGCCCGGTTTCGTCATTCCCTTGCAGGGTTTAGACTTTCCTATTGCAGGGGACCGTGGCGGATATTTTTTGCATGTGCCAAGCTAAAACTTTCTTTCAGCCTCTATTTAATGCTTCGGGCTATGAACAGGATGAGAACCATACCTAAAGGAGGGAGAGCCTATGAGACCGGTTCGAATTTTGCAGGTGGTAACCGTGATGAACCGCGGCGGCCTGGAGACGATGATTATGAATTACTACAGGCAAATGGATCGCGCTAAAATCCAGTTTGATTTCATGGTGCACCGTGCCGGGCAGGGCCATTATGATGATGAGATCCTTGCGTTGGGCGGCAAAATCCACCGCATGCCGCAGATCAGACCCGGCGCCTACCGGTCGTATTTTAAGCAGCTGGACATCTTTTTTGCAGAGCATCCGGAGTATGGCCTGGTTCATGCCCATATCAATGAGAACAGCAGCTTTGTGCTGCGGGCCGCCAGAAAAGCCGGGGTTCCCTGCCGCATTGCCCATAGTCACCTCAGTGATCTTGGATTCGATAAGAAGCTCCCTTTCCGGCTTTATGCCAGGTACGCCATGAAGGATCACCCCAACAGTTATTTCGCTTGCTCACGCAAGGCGGGGGAATGGCTGTTTGGCAGAAGGATTCATGGACAGAGCCCGCTGATTGTCATGCATAATGCCGTACCTGTTCAGGAATTTTCATTTCAACCCGCTGTCAGGCATCAAATCCGAGATGAGTTGAATGCGGAAGGACGCCTCGTTATTGGTCATATCGGAAGATTCAACATGCAGAAAAACCACGAGTTTCTCATCGATGTGTTTCAGGCCGTTCACCACCGGAATCCGGATGCGCTGCTGGTGCTTGCAGGCGAAGGCCAGTTGAAGTCGGCGATGCAGCGCAAGGCGGAGAAGCTTGGCTTGTCGCAGCACATCAGATTCCTCGGCGTCCGGACGGATATTTCCAGGCTGCTGCAGGGGATGGATCTGTTTCTGTTTCCTTCCCGGTTCGAGGGGCTGCCGGTCGTACTGATCGAAGCGCAGGCTGCAGGTCTGAAATGCGTCGTTTCCGACGCCATCACAAGGGAAGCCGATGTGACCGGAAGGCTTCAATACGCCAGCTTGCAAGAATCGCCGGAAGCCTGGGCAAGGTACATCCTGGAGAGCACCTATGAGCATGAGGACACGGCCGAAGCGCTGCGTAAACAGGGCTATGATACAGGGGTCATGGCCAAGTGGCTCGGCGAATATTACATCAACCGTTTGGCTGCCGCTGACGCCAGGTAAGAGGAGAGTGCCGCTTTGAGCCCGCTACTGACTGTATTTACACCCACTTATAATCGAGCCTATACGCTGCATCTGTGTTATGAGAGTCTCAAACGTCAGAGCTGCCGGGATTTTCTCTGGCTTATTATCGATGACGGCTCCGGGGACGGGACACGGGATCTTGTTGCAGGCTGGATCAGGGAAGGTCTGGTGCCGATCCGTTATCATTATCAGGAGAATCAAGGCATGCATAGCGCACATAATGCCGCTTACGAGAGAATCGATACGGAGCTAAACGTCTGTATCGATTCTGATGATTATATGACGGACGATGCGGTGGAGCGGATCATCACGTTCTGGCAGGCCTATGGCAGCCGGAACTATGCGGGAATTGTCGGGCTGGATGCAGCTCCGGATGGAAGCTGGATCGGAACGGCAATGCCCGAAGGACTTAAGGCCTCCACGCTTACCGACCTTTATGCCAAGCATGGGGTTAAAGGGGATAAGAAACTGGTCTACCGCTCGGAGCTTACCCGGAAATCCCCGCCATACCCCATCTTTCAGGGGGAGAAATATTGTCCGCTTTCCTGCAAATATATTCTGATTGACCAGCAGTATCCGCTGCTCGTGATGAATGAGCCGCTCTGTATCGTCGAATACAGGCCTGACGGGTCAAGCATGAACATGATCCGACAGTACCGGCGAAATCCGCAGGGCTTCCGGTTTTTCCGCAAAATCGCCATGCGTTACGCACCTTCCTTCAAGGAGCGTCTGCGGGAAAGCGTGCATTATGTATCCAGCAGTCTGATGTCGGGCAGCCGCCGGTTTCTGCGCGAGTCTCCATGCAAGTGGACGACCCTGCTAGCTTTGCCGCTGGGTTGCTTGCTCTATCTGTATATTCAGAAGACAAACAGGGCGGCTGTAAATGAGATAGGCGGCTAAAAAAGATATACAGCTGACGGAAATACCCATTGGGGAGGAGGAGAATGGCAATGCCGATTTTGTGGCTGGATTTGCTGCTTGTGTCTGGTTTTGCCTGGATGGCGAGGTATTTCGCTATTCCTTCCACATCGGGACCCGCGCTGATCAATCCGAATAAGATGTTGGCGGTTATGGCTGCTCTCGCACTGATCCTCGTTGCCGGACTGCGCCTCAATATCGGGGATACCTTCTTCTATATGCACAGCTACAAAGAGACCGATTTTCGCTGGGATTATGTGATTCAGCAGAAGGACATGGGCTTCAATCTGTTGCAAATGGCGTTGAAGTCAATGTCGGACGACCCCCAAATACTTATATTCGTTACCGCCTTGATCACCAATGCGCTGATCGTGCTTGTGCTGTACCGCTATACAAGACTGTTCGAGCTGGGGTTGTACCTATATATCACGACAGGCGCCTTCATTGTTTCGATGAACGGCATCAGGCAGTATTTGGCTGCTGCAATCGCTTTTGCCGCTACGAAGTACTTGCTTGAGGGCAATGTGTACAAGTACATGTCGGTCGTACTGGTAGCTTCCTTCTTCCATCAAAGCGCCCTGGTCATGATTCCGCTGTATTTCATCGTTCGCCGCAAAGCCTGGACAGGAGCCACCTTCGGCATGCTCCTGCTGGCTATCGCTATTGTCATGGGGTACAACCAGTTTTCGGATATGCTGTTCACGGCGATCAAAGACACCCAATACGGTCAGTACAGCACCTTCTCCGAGGGCGGGGCCAATGTGCTCCGGGTGTTAATTGACTCCGTGCCGCTGGTGATTGCGTTCATGGGCCGGGAGAAGCTGCGGACGGTTTTTCCCAAAGTGGATATTATCGTTAATTTGGCTACTTTGGGCTTCGTTCTGATGGTTATTTCTACACAGAACTGGATATTTGCGCGTATGGCCATCTATTTCAGCCTTTATCAAATCATTTTGATGACATGGATCATTCTGTGTTTCCGGAAGAAGGATCGGAAGCTGATCTATTTTACGATGGTGATCCTGTACTTGATTTTTTTCTTCTATGAGAATGTGATTACGCTGGGACTTGATTACAGAAGCGCTTATCTGATTTGGCCATTTTAAAAGGAGGAGTGCATGTGTCAGCCTCACCCCGGATTCCGCGCATTGTACACTACTGCTGGTTCGGCCGCGGACCAAAGCCCAAGCTGATGCTCAAATGCATAAGCAGCTGGCAGAGGCATTTGAACGGCTATCAGTTTATGGAATGGAATGAGGATACCTTCGACATTCATTCCAACCGTTATGTGGAAGAAGCCTATGCAGCCCGCAAATATGCCTTCGTGAGCGATTATGTCCGATTGTATGCTCTGTATCACCAGGGCGGCATCTATATGGATACCGATGTCGAGGTGGTCAAACCGCTGGACCGGTTCCTGAATCACGAGGCTTTCTCGGGGTTCGAGGACGGGCATTTTCTTCAATCCGGAACGATGGGAGCCGCCAGGAAGCATCCGTGGATCGAAGAGCTGCTGCTCGATTACCGGAACCGGAGCTTTCTACGGGAGGACGGCAGCTGCGATACGACGACCAACACGGCGGTAATCAGCCGCATCAGTGAAAGGCGGGGACTGGTATTAAACGGCGAGCATCAAGTGCTAGACGGAGGGGTCGTTTTCTATCCCAGAACCTATTTCAGTCCTTATGATTATATTAATGGTGCGAATTTCATAACTTCGGAGAGCTGCACGATTCACCATTTCGCACAATCCTGGCTTCCGGCGCATATTCGCGTGAGAAGCTCGATCAAGAGAGCGGCCAGCCGGATAGTCGGCCCCAAATTAATCTCAAAAATGAGGGATATGCTGTGAAACGTTTTGTGGATCTTCTTCTTGCAGCCCCGCTGCTTCTGTTCTTTCTGCCGGTAGTGGCGGTGCTGGCGGTTCTGGTGCGGATCAAGCTGGGCTCGCCGGTGTTGTTCAGGCAGTGGCGCCCGGGATTGCATGGGAAACCTTTTCAGATGATGAAATTCAGAACGATGCTAGATGCTCTTGACGACAGCGGCCAGCCGCTGCCCGATGCCATAAGGCTTACTCCATTCGGCAGATGGCTGAGGAAGTACAGCCTTGACGAGCTGCCGCAGTTGTGGAATGTGGTCCGCGGCGATCTGAGTCTGGTCGGTCCAAGGCCGCTGCTGATGGACTATCTGCCCTTGTATACGCAGGATCAGGCAAGGCGCCATGAAGTGAAGCCGGGCATTACCGGATGGGCTCAGATTAATGGGCGCAACGCGATATCCTGGGAAGAGAAGTTTGCGCTTGACCTGTGGTATGTGGACAACCGCAGTCTGCGTCTGGATGCCGGCATCCTGCTGTTGTCGGTCAAGAAGGTATTGTTCTCCGAAGGCATTCAGAACAGCGCGCATGCCACGATGCCGGTATTTGAAGGGAGTGTGGAACGGTCTTGAATATGAATGACCTGAATATCCTGTTCACAAGCTCCGGGCGCAGAGTCAGTCTCATCCGCAAATTCAAAGAGGCTTATGCGCGCCACGGTATTCAAGGCAAGGTCGTGACGGCGGATATCAAGCCAAGCGCGCCTGCCGCCTTTGCCGGGGACCGCCATGCGCTTGTGCCGAGAGTGACGGATCCCCGCTATGTGGATGCGCTGCTGGAATTGTGCAAAGAAGAGCGGATTCATTTGGTCATCCCGCTGATCGATACGGAATTGGTGCTGCTGGCGGCACATAAAGCCTTGTTCGAGCAGCATCAGATCCGTCTGCTGCTCTCCAGTATCGAGCTCAACGAGCTGGCCTCGGACAAGTTGAAAACCTTTGCTTTCTTTAATGCGAATGGCATCCGTACCCCGAAGGTTTACAGCGAGGAGGAAATCCGGCTGAAGCAGTTCGTTTTCCCGCTGCTGATCAAGCCCAGGAGAGGCAGCTCCAGTCAAGGGGTTACGATCATCCGCAATGAGCGGGAGCTGGATTTCTTCAAGGATTATATTCCGGAAGCGATGGTCCAGGAACTCGTGAGCGGCGAAGAATATACCGTCGATGTCATGCTGGATTTTCACGGCGCGGTCAAAGCCATTGTGCCGCGCCTGCGAATGGAAACGCGGGCTGGCGAGGTCAGCAAAGGAGTAACCCGGAAGGATGAGAGTGTCATCCGCGCTGTCCGGCAGGTGGTGAGCGCGCTGCCCGGGCCGGTGGGATGCATTACGCTGCAATGCTTCAAACAGACAAGTGGCGAAATAACATTCATTGAGATCAATCCCCGTTTCGGTGGAGGTATTCCGCTTGCCATCGAAGCTGGAGCGGATTTTCCGCTGTGGACCCTGATGCTGGGGAGGGGAGAGCGCTTCAGTGGAGAGCGGGATGACAGCTGGGATGAGGATCTGACCATGCTTCGTTATGACGATGCTTTCTTTACAAAGGAGCTAAGCTTATGAGCATTAAAGCCGTCGTGTTCGATCTGGATGATACACTGTATCTGGAAAAAAATTATACCTTAAGCGGCTTCAAGGCTGTGGGACATTGGGTCAAGGAGCATCATGGAGTCGCCGGTTTCTACGAAACGGCGGCTTCTCTTCTGCATGAGGGGGTCAAAGGGGTTATCTTTAACCGGGCGCTGGAGCAGCATGGCATCCCGGCTGAGGACAAGCTTGTAGCGGAGCTGGTGGATTGCTACCGGTCGCACCGCCCTGACATCAATCTGCTGGAGGATGCGGGATGGGTACTCGACAACCTGGACAAGGATGTCAAGCTGGGACTGATCTCCGACGGTTATCTGGTTGCCCAGGAGCAGAAGGTCCGGGCACTGAATCTGGCAAATTCCTTTCATTCCATCGTCCTGACGGATGCGCTGGGCAGGAATCATTGGAAGCCAAGCCCGCTCCCTTATGAAACGGCGAGCAGGCAAATGGGCGTTCCCCATTATCAATGCTTGTATGTGGGGGATAATGTGACCAAAGATTTTGTAGCCGCAAACCGGCTCGGATGGACGACGATACAGGTGAGCAGACAGCACGGGGTATATGCCGGGGTTCGCGCGGAGCATCCTTATCAGGCCCATTATCACATCCGCGATCTGAAAGAACTGGCCGTGCTGAAGGCGCTGAAGCATCTGTTCACTTATCGTCAGACCACATAATGCTGAACAGAGAAAGTACAACAAGAAAGTGAGTGATGGTTGTGAATGAGCAAAAGAAGCGGATCTATTTGTCGGCTCCGCATATGAGCGGCAGGGAACAGGACTATATCGGCGAGGCTTTTGCCGACAATTGGATTGCGCCTGTAGGGCCGCATGTCGATGCCTTCGAACAGGAGATGGCGAAACATGTGGGCGCATTCGGCGCTGCGGCCGTCAGCTCGGGAACGGCAGCGATTCATCTGGCGCTGCGGCTGCTTCAAGTCAATCACGGCGACCGGGTATTCTGCTCGACGCTGACATTCATCGCCAGCGCCAATCCCATTTTGTATATGGGTGGCGAGGTGGTGCTGATCGATTCGGAACCGCAGACCTGGAACATGTCTCCCCAGGCATTGGAGACTGCGCTGAAGGATGCGGAGCTCGAAGGCGCATTGCCTAAAGCGGTGATCGTCGTCCATTTGTATGGACAATGCGCCAGGATGGACGAAATCCTCACGCTCTGTGGGCGTTACGGGGTTCCCGTCATTGAGGATGCCGCCGAGTCGCTGGGCTCCACCTATCACGGAAAAGCAAGCGGGACATTCGGCAAATTTGGCATTTATTCCTTTAACGGCAACAAGATCATTACCACCTCCGGCGGAGGCATGCTGCTGTCCGAGGATGCCGGGATGCTGAAACAAGCGCGTTTTCTGGCGACCCAGGCCAGAGATCCGGCGCAGCATTACGAACATAGCCAAATGGGCTACAATTACCGGCTCAGCAATCTTCTGGCAGGAGTAGGCCGGGCGCAGCTGCAGGTGCTGAATGAACGTGTGGAGGCCCGCCGGGAGATTTTTGCGACCTACCGCAGAGAGCTGGCCGGGCTTCCCGGCATTTCCTTCATGCCGGAGCTTGAAGGCACAAGAACCAACCGCTGGCTGACCGCGCTGACGCTGGATGAACGGGAAGCGGGATTAACGTCGCCTCGCATTCTTCAAGCCTTACATGAGGAGAATATCGAGGCGCGTCCGGTATGGAAGCCGCTGCACAGGCAGCCGCTGCTGGCCGGCAGCCGTTATTACAGGCATGAGGGCAGGAGTGTATCGGATGATTTATTCGCTACAGGGCTCTGCCTGCCATCAGGCTCAGGAATGCTTGAAGTTGAGCAGCAGCGTGTCATCAGCTGCATCCGGCGGACAATGAATGCTGCTGTACAGGAAACAGGGAGCAGGTGCATAGCCTCATTTCTTCCTAATTGACAACATTACCCATAGGATGTTACTCTGAGAGTGTGTTCGTTTTATAGAACAATATTCGATATTTTGTTCGTTATGGTAGACATGCGAAGGAGAACCCTATGGTCGATATTTATAGGCTTGATAAGCAAAAGCTTTCTCTTCCCCTGCAGCTGCTGCTCCGGATTTTGGCGGTTGATAAGAATGACGCCTGGACGGAACAAGCCGGTCTGTTTGCTGATATGGATTGGGATGCTTTCATTAAGCTGGCCCGGCATCATCGTGTCCACCCCTATCTATATACCAAACTGAAGGAAATCGGCTCCGGTTATGTACCTGCTCCTGTTCTGCGGGGATTTTATCAGGAATACTGCAATAATACGTTTATTATGCTCGGCCTAAGCGGAGAGATGGAGCGGATCTGCCAGGTTTTTGAAGGTATCGGGATCCGGTCTCTTTTTCTCAAGGGACCTGTGCTGGCCGTTGATCTGTATGGGGATATCTCGCATCGCACTTCCTGCGATCTGGATATTCTGATCCCGATCAAGGATCTCTTCCGGGCGGAGAAGAAGCTGGAGGAGCTTGGTTACAGGAAGGACGATTATATTGATTCCGTGCTGAATGACTGGAAATGGCGTCATCATCATACGACGTTTATCCATCCGCGCACCGGGATTAAGGTGGAGCTGCACTGGCGGCTAAATCCGGCGCCTTCGAAGGAGCCGGGCTTCGAGCAGCTGTGGAGCCGCAGAAGACTTAGCCCGGTCTCCTCTCATCCGCTGTTCTATTTGGGAAAGGAGGATTTGTTCCTGTTCCTTGTTACCCACGGCGCGCGTCACGGATGGTCCCGGCTCCGCTGGCTGCTGGATATCAAGCAGATCCTCGTGCAAAGCCCCGATCCGGTTATGTTGAAACGGCTGCTGAAGGCCAATCGGACGACGCATATTGGCGGGCAGGCGCTTGTGTTGGCATCACAGCTGCTGGACGTCTGGCCGCAGCCGGCGCTGCTGCCGCTCATGGCCGGGAACAGGCCGGGAAAGCTGGCGGAAGAAGCGATGTTCTACATCAGTAGGATGGTTCAGCTGCATACTTTACCTTTGCCCGAGGAAGTCGAGCGCTATCACAAGCGCCATCTGTTCTCGCTTATGACGGTTCAGCAGCGGGGGTTGTTCATGCTTAGCTTCCTGTTTCCTTATCCCGAGGATGCCAAGACGCTGCCGCTGCCCAAAACGCTCCATTTTCTTTATCTACCACTCCGCCCTTTTCTATGGGCCTGGAGAAAACTGCAGGGGGAACGGCATGAAAAAGGTATTGATCGCCTCTTATGATATGGAGGTGGGCGGTGTGGAGAGAAGTCTGGCGAGCATGCTGGAGGTTTTCGATTACGACCGTCACGCCATCGATGTGATGCTTTACCGCCATCAGGGAGATTTCATGAATCTTCTGCCTGAACGGATCAGGCTGATGGGGGAGATGAGAGCTTATGCGACCTTCCGCAAATCGATCGGGGAGATCTTCTCCGAAAGGCAATGGTTCCTGGGGTTATCCCGGGCATTATCCAAGGTTCAGGCGCAATGGGTAGGCAAACGCAGGGGCCTTGCAGAACCCGGTTATGTCCAGATGCAGCTCATGTGGAAGTATGCGCTGCCTTTTCTGCCCAGGATAGTGCAGACCTATGACACGGCGATCAGTTATTTGTGGCCTCATTATTTTGTCGCGGACAAAGTGAAGGCTGCAACAAAAATCGCCTGGATTCATACGGATTATTCCATGGTGGAAGCAAGTCCGGGACTGGATCTGGCCATGTGGAACAAGTTCGATCACATCGTGGCGGTATCGGAAGCCTGCAAGCAATCGTTTCTGGCCCGGTATGAATCGCTGGCTGGCAAGGTGGTTGTCATTGAAAATATAACCTCCCCCGCATTCGTGCGAACGATGGCCGGCGCACCGGCCGTAAGTCCCATGAAGCGGGACAACCGCTTCAAGCTGTTGACCGTAGCGCGTCTCTCCCATGCCAAGGGCATCGACCAGGCGGTGAAAGCATTGAAGCTGCTCAAGGAGAGAGGCTATGGAGACATTGCCTGGTATGTCGTGGGGTATGGAGGCGACGAGCCGATGCTCCGGGAGCTGATTATTGAGAACGGGCTTGAGGACAGCTTTATATTGTTGGGCAAGCAGACCAACCCTTATCCGTATATCCAGTCCTGCGATCTTTACGTCCAGCCCTCCCGCTACGAGGGCAAAGCCGTAACGGTCACGGAAGCCAAGATTATCGGCAAGCCGATCCTGATAACGAACTATTCGACCGCGAGCAGTCAGGTAGATGATAACTGCGATGGCTGTATTACGGAGATGTCCATCGAAGGTATTGCAAATGGCATCGAACGACTTTATCTGGACGGGGCGCTCCGGTCAAGGCTTGCCGAAACCTGTCTGCAAACCGATTACAGCAACGGCAGCGAGCTTGAGAAGCTGTACAATCTGGTCGGCGCGCATAAGGAAGGGGCTTAGCCTATGAAAAAAAGCCTGCTGTTTGTTATGCCAAGTCTTGCATCCGGTGGCGGAGAGCGAAGCCTGGTCAATCTGCTCTCCCAGATTGATTACAGTCTATATGAGGTGGATCTGTTTTTGTTCAACCACGAAGGGCTTTTTATGGAATTTGTGCCGAAGGAAGTCACGATTCTGCCTATTCCGGAGAGTTATTACCGGTTTGCCCAGCCGCTTGCCGTCTCCGCTGGCTCGTTCCTGATCCGGGGTGATTGGTCTCTGGCCCGCAGCCGCCTCCTGTTCAGCCTCAAGAACCGGCTTAACCGGAACATGTCGATGCGGGAGCAATATAACTGGAAGTATATATCGGCTTCTATCGGTCTGCTCCAGAAAAAGTACGATGCGGCAATCGGCTTTCTGGAGAAAACCTCGACTTATTTCTGTGTAGAGAAGGTGGAGGCTTTGCAGAAAATAGGCTGGGTTCATATTGATTATGACGAGCTTGGAATGGACCCGGACTTTGATATAACCTATTTCGAGCAGCTTGACCATATCGTGACGGTATCCGAGGAATGTGCGGCTGTCCTTAAGAAACGGTTTCCCGGCCAGCAGCATAAGGTGCAGGTGATTCATAATATTGTGTCCCCGACCGTGATCCGACAGATGGCTGAAGAGAACCTGGAGGATGTTTATAACCGCGAAGGCGACGAGATTGTGCTGTTGACGGTAGGCAGGCTGCATGTCCAGAAGGGCTACGAGCTGGCGATTGAAGCGTGCAGACTACTGGTTGAGCAGGGCTATAACATCCGGTGGTATGTCATCGGTGAAGGCGAAGAAAGGGCAAAGCTGACCGAGCTCATCAAGGCCAGCCGCCTGGAACGGCATTTCAAGCTGCTTGGGCTGAAATCCAACCCCTATCCCTATATAAAGCAGGCCGATCTGTATGTACAGACCTCCAGATTTGAAGGGAAATCGATTGCGATCGACGAGGCCAAAATTCTGAAGAAGCCGATTGTCATTACCCGGTTCAGCACCGCAGCCGACCAGATCCGCGAAGGGCAGGAGGGGCTGATTGTGGAGATGCATCCCGAGGCCATAGCCAAGGGCATCGGCAAGCTTATCCATAATAGAGAACTGCGGATAAGAATGGCCAATCATCTGGCGGGGGCGCAGCTGGGAACGGAAGCTGAAATTTATCAGCTCTACAGCCTTCTCAACAGGGAGTTTATTCATGACAAAACAGAAGCTTTATAAAGTCAGCGTTATTATTCCCGTCTACAATGCGGCACCTCACCTGCCGGCCTGCGTCGGCTCGCTTCTGAACCAGACGCTGGAGGAATGTGAATTCATCTTTGTCAATGACGGGTCGACGGATGGCAGCGGTGCCATTCTTGCGCACTATCAGAGCTTGGATCCAAGGATCAAGCTGATCGAACAGACCAATCAAGGCGTAAGCCTGGCCCGGAATGCAGGACTTGCTGCGGCGGCGGGTGAGTATGTCGGGTTCGTGGATGCCGACGATTACGTTGAACCGGATATGTACGAAAGGTTATATGAGGCCGCGGATGGCTGCGATGTGATTGTATCGAATATGGAGAGCGATATGGAAGGCCGGGCGATCGTAACCCGATACCCGTTCAGGGTAAACGAATTGCTCGGCAGGGAATACATACAGGACGAGATATTGCCTTTTTTTCTGATGGCGGACCAACTGAATACGGCAGTAAACAAGCTTTACAGAAGAAGTGTAGCCATTAAAGGCGGTGTCAGCTTTCCGGCGCAAGTTCCGCTGGGAGAAGACGGGATGTTTAATATGTTGTTCTTCAGTTGCGCGGCAACGATGAAATACATTGATTACACCGGCTACCATTACCGGGAAGTAGCTGGAAGTGCTACCCGCAATATTGCAGGCAAGGATTATTTCAATCTCGCACTGGAAGTTTATCGAACGGAGCCTCCGGTCTTCTATCGGGAAATCATGCCGCCCGGCCAGATTGAACGGTTAAAATCCGTCCGGTTGATCCATAGTACGATCGCTTATATTTATGTTTATTTCAAACCGAGCAAGGACATGAGCCTCCGGCAAAGATACAGGTACGTCAAGCGGATGATAACGGATCCTTATGTGAGGGGGGCGCTGCCCTTCTATTATGAGAACAGGTCAGGGACGATAGGCCGGTATGAGAAATGGCTGCTCGCCATGATCCGGGCCAAATTCACATTTGGATTGATGTGTGCGGCGGCATACAGCAGAATCAGGAGCGCGTGAATCCATCAAGGGGGATTGTCAGTGAAGATTATGATGTTTGCTCACGGAGGCAGCTTAAATAGAGGATGCGAGGCGATCGTTCGTTCTTCCGCATCCATTATCAAAGAGAGGATCAGCGGCGCCAAAGTGTTCTTGTCCTCGCAGAAGCCGGATACCGACGGGATGATTCCCAGACTGGACGGCGTATATGACGGAACCAGAACCGAAATCAGGAAATATTCCATGGATTGGGCGCTGTCCTTTCTTTCCTTCCGGCTGTTGAAAAACGAATCCTACGCTTTGCGGAAATTGGAGCAAAAGGTGATCAGCCGGATTAAGGAGGTAGATATCTGCATGTCCATCGGCGGCGATAATTATTGTTACGGCGAGCAGCCGCAATGGTACGAAATCGACCGCAGTGTGAAACGCAGCGGCAAGAAGCTTGTGCTATGGGGCTGCTCTATAGGCGAGGAGGATATGTCCGAGAGGAAGCTGCGGGATTTGAAGCTGTTCGATCTTATTCTGGCGCGAGAGTCGCTTACATACAACATGCTTCGTGCTCAAGGGCTGACCAATGTTAAATTATGCGCCGATCCCGCGTTTACGATGGAGAAGGAAGAGCTGCTGCTTCCCGCAGGCTGGCAGGAGGGCAGAATGATTGGACTAAACTTCAGCCCTCTTGTCTGGAAGCGTAACAAAAGCTCTCATGCGGCTGTACACGATCTAATGAAGCATATTCTACAGACCACGGATATGACGATTGCCCTCACGCCCCATGTCATGGAGCAGGATAACAATGACTATGATCTTCTGCGCCAGTATGATGAGGAGTTCAAGCACACTGGCAGAGTCATCCTGCTCCCCGACAATCTGACAGCTGTGCAGTATAAAGGGTTCATCTCCAGAATGAGATTTTTTATCGGGGCCAGGACGCATGCGACCATTGCAGCATACTCCAGCTGCGTGCCTACGATGGTTCTGGGCTACAGCGTCAAATCCAAGGGGATCGCCCTGGATATTTTTGGCGAGGAGCGGCTGGTGCTGGGGATCAATGATATTTCCGACAGCCGCAAGCTGATCAGCAGATTCAATGAAATGGTGTTGGACGAAGCTGAGCTTGTAGATAAACTCCGGCAGTCGATCCCGAATATCAAGCGCATGTCTTACAGGGCGGCAGATTATCTCCGGCATCTGGGATAAGGAACCGAACTCGTATAATCCGTACCGGGCAGGTGATTGTAAGTGAAGAAAAAAATATTGTTCGTCATGAACAACATGAACTGCGGTGGTGCCGAAAAGTCGCTCGTTTCGCTGCTGCAAACGATTGATTATTCCAGGTGCGAGGTTGATCTGCTTTTGTTCAAGAAGGCGGGAATGTTTATGGATCAAATTCCGGAGCAGGTCCGTCTCCTGGAGGAACCCCGCGGATACGCCTATTTCGATATGCCTGTCGGAAAAGCGCTGGCAGGAGCCGTGGCAAGAGGAAGAATCGACATTGCCTGGTCGCGGCTATGCGCCGGTTATGTATTCCGCAGGGAGCCCGGCAGATCCAGATGCGAACAAAGGGTCTGGAAATATATCTCCCGTTCGATTCCGGGACTTGCCGGCGTCTATGATGCGGCGATCGGTTTTCTCGAAAAATCGCCGGTTTATTATGTGATCGATAAAGTGAAGGCTCGAACGAAAATCGGATTTATTCATAACGATTACGACAAGCTGGGAATGGATTCCGTAATCGACCAGCAATATTTCAAAAAACTTGATTATATTGCGACCGTTTCCGAAGCGTGCATCAACATTTTGACAGAACGATTTCCGATGTACCAAAGCAAAATCGTCCTGATGCATAACATTATATCGCCTGCCGTCATCCTGGGCTTGGCCGAAGGGGAGTCCCCTCTACCGAGAAGAGGCGTTACGATCGTGTCCGTAGGCCGGCTGAATTATCAGAAAGGCTTCGAGCTTGCTGTGCAAGCCTGCGAGCTGCTCGTCAAGGACGGACTGGATATCCAGTGGTACATCGTCGGAGAAGGCGAAGAGCGGGGGAGGCTGGAGCAGTCCATCAAGGAGAGAGGGCTGGAGAATTCCGTGTCGCTGACCGGTCTTCTGGAGAATCCGTATCCCTACATCAAACACTGCGATATCTATGTTCAGACCTCTTATTTCGAAGGGCGCTGCCTGACTGTAACGGAGGCGAAGATTCTGCAGAAGCCGATCGTGTCCACGAACTTTAAAGTCATTTACGACCAATTGACGGATGGCCTTAACGGCTTGATTGTCGAACAGGATGGAGTCTCGGTCTATCGGGGCGTCAGGAAGCTTATTGATAACCAGCAGCTTCGCCGCCACTTGACGGATAACCTGCGGCAGGAAACGCTCGGAACCGAGCATGAGATCCAGAAGTTGTACCAATGGATCAGCTAGCAAGAAGGGGCGAGGACATTGTATATATTCTTATTATGTTGTTCCATACTGCTCGTTGCAGCAGCCATTATTGTATTGATCGATGTTTTGCCGATATTCCTGGACTGGGTCAGCCGGATTCATATCGGGCGGCATCGGGACATGAAGGTTTGGAATGAATCCGTCACCCAACGGGGAGGTCAATGGCTCAACCGTACGCCGAAGATGAAGGTGACGGACAACACGAGACTGGTTGTGCTCGACATGCTTCAGGGCAATTACACGAAGCATGCGATCCAGCACTGGCAGGAAGCGGCCTTGCTTATGGGATTATCGGAGTATGTCGGCAAGAGCAAGGATGTGAATATGGAGAAAGAAATCATCACCTATGTGAAAGCCAAATTCGATCACAATGGAAATTGGCTGCAGACCCCCAAGCAGGTGGACGGCGCCATTGTCGCTTATGCCGTCATGAAGCAGCGCTGCATCGACCCGTCCGGCTACAAGCCGGCGTTCGATTATATGTGGTCATTAATCCAGGAGCATGTCGGAGAGGATGGCTGTGTCCAGTACCGCAAATCGATGAAGAATTACCGCTACGTCGATACGATCGGTTTCATTTGTCCTTTTCTTGTCGCCTACGGTCTTCGGTACGACAAGCCGGAATGTGTGGAGCTGGCCGTCAGGCAGCTCGTTGAATTTGAGAAACACGGCATGCTTGAGCATCATTATCTGCCGAGCCACGCCTACCATATGGAACATGGGACTCCGCTTGGCTTGTATGGGTGGGGCAGGGGGCTGGGCTGGTTCGCCATCGGATTGATGGATGCCTGGCGCGAGCTGCCAGCCGCTCATCCACATAAGGGGCTTCTGGGAGGGATGATTACGAAATTCTCCGCTTCTGTTCTGGCCTTCCAGGGCAAGGAGGGGAATTGGAACTGGACGATTACAAGGGAGGAATCAAGAGCGGATTCATCGGCGACGGCTGTACTGGGCTGGTTTCTGAGCGAAGCCTCATGCCTGGAGCATCTGAATGAAGCCTGCACGGGCGGAGCGGAGCGGGCCGCTTCCTATTTAATGAAGGTCACCCGGCGCAGCGGAGCGGTCGATTTCTCCCAGGGAGATACGAAGGACATCGGTGTGTACTCCATGCTGTTTAACATCCTGCCTTTTACGCAAGGGTTCTGCATCCGCATGATGAATGGCCGCGAGGTGCCGGCATGAGAGTCCGCAGCTCGCTGATCAATATTGCGGCAGGACTCGGTAACCAGATCGTCATAACGGCACTCAGCTTTATATCCAGAACCGTGTTCATCAACAGCCTGGGCATTGAGTATCTGGGCATCAACGGTTTGTTTACGAATCTGCTCGCCATGCTGACGCTGGCGGAAGCGGGAATCGGCTCCAGCATCATCTACAGTCTTTACAAGCCCGTTGCTGATAATGACCGGGTAACGATCAATAAGCTGATGAGGCTTTACCGCAACGCGTATCTGGTCATAGCGCTTATTGTTACACTGCTTGGTTTGTCGCTGCTGCCTTTCCTCGACCATGTGGTCCAAAATTCGAGTGTGGAGCATGTATCCGTTATTTATCTGATTTTCCTGCTCAATACCGTGACGCCCTACCTCTTCTCCTACAAAAATTCATTTCTGAACGTGAGCCAGAAGGGGTACATCGTAACACTCATCTTTACCCTATCTTCTATTTTGTCTACCTGCCTGAAAATCGGCATTCTCACGTACACGAAAAACTATATTCTGTTCCTGGCAATCGATAGCGTGATTACACTCAGTACTGCCATTATTCTCACCTTGGTTGTTAACAACATGTACCCATTCCTGCGAGAGAAGGTCATTGGCCGTCTCGACAGTGTGACCAAGCAGGGAATTGTAAAGAATGTCAAAGCCATCGTCCTGCAGAATACCGGCAGCTATCTGGTGCTGGGGACGGAAAATATTCTGATCTCGACCTTTGTGAGCGTCGCCGCCGTCGGCTTGTATTCCAATTATAAAATGCTGATTGAAATTGGCCGTACCTTTATCAATCAGATCTTCAGCAATATGTACCACAGTATCGGCAATCTGGTCTCCCAGGAAAGCAAGGAAAAAATCTATGCGGTATACAAGGTCACGCTGATGCTCAATTTCTGGCTGTATTCCCTGTTTGCGATTGTGTTGTCGGTTCTGATACAGCCATTCATTACGTTATGGATCGGAAGCCAGTTCCTGATGCCGGGCAGCGTGCTGGTGCTGCTGCTTCTCCTGTTCTACGAAAGAGGCATGCGAAATTCGATCACAACCGTAAAAACAACGGCAGGCATTTTTCATCAGGACCGTTACGCCCCGCTGCTGCAGGCAGCCGTTTGCCTGGCCGTCTCCATTATGCTGGTACAGACCATCGGCATCGCCGGCGTGTTTATCGGTTCGCTGGCAAGCGCCCTTGCGGTCCCTTTCTGGACGACTCCGTATCTGGTCTACCGGAATGTTTTCAAACGGCCGCTAAGGGAATACTTTTTGGCTTATTTGACTTATACCGTTGTCGGGTTGGGAGCTTATTTCATGACGAGCCTTATATGCCGGTTTATTCCCAGCTATGGCTTTATGGCGATGATGGCAAAAGGCACCGTCGGCTTTACAGCCGTCAACGTTCTCTATATCGCACTTTTCTACCGTACAGATGAGTTCGGCTATCTGCTTGGAATCAGCCGGGGCATCATCCGCAGACTGGCGCTGAACCGCAAAACCAAACCGAATATGGAGGCTTGATTGTGATGGCGATATTAGTAACGGGCGGAGCCGGGTATATTGGATCCCACACCTGTGTGGAGCTCCTGGAGGCGGGATACGAGATTGTCGTAGTCGATAATTACACAAACAGCAGTCCGGAAGCGCTGAACCGGGTGATGGAGATCACGGGCAGAACCTTTCCCGTCTATGAACTGGATTTGAGAGACCGTGGCGCCTTGGCTGAGGTCTTCGAAGCGCATTCCATCGATGCCGTCATTCATTTTGCCGGCCTCAAGGCGGTTGGAGAATCCGTTCGTTCGCCGCTCTGGTATTATGAAATGAATATGAACAGCACGCTCGTGCTGTGTGAGGTCATGGGCATTTATGGTGTGCGCAGGCTCGTCTTCAGTTCTTCCGCTACGGTGTATGGAGCATCCGGAGATATGCCGCTTGCCGAAGACTCGCCTGTTGAAGCAGCCAGTCCCTATGGCCGCACCAAGCAAATGATTGAGCAGATCCTTCAGGATTTGGCGGTATCCGATATGAGGTGGAGCATATGCATTCTCCGTTATTTCAATCCGGTTGGCGCACATAAGAGCGGCCGAATCGGGGAGAATCCTGCAGGCATTCCCAATAATCTGATGCCCTATTTGTCGCAGGTGGCAGCCGGCCGCTTGGAGCAGCTAAGCGTATACGGCAGTGATTATCCAACGCCGGACGGTACCGGTATCCGGGATTATATTCATGTGGTGGATCTGGCACTGGGGCATATCCGGGCACTTGGGCAGATCATGGACTGTGCCGGTCTGGATATCTATAATCTGGGGACGGGGCGCGGTGCAAGCGTGCTTGAGATGATTGCGTCCTTCGAGCAGGCGACCGGCGCCAAAGTGCCGTACCGCTTTGCCGCCAGGCGGCCCGGGGATATCGCGGTCAGCTGCGCGGATGTCCGGAAAGCCCGATATGGGCTTGGCTGGACAGCCAGCCGTGGACTATCGGAAATGTGCGAGGATACTTGGCGTTGGCAGGCGAATAATCCCGATGGATATGTCAGCCATGAGTATCGATTCATGACAGATTTACTAAAAAAGTGAGAATTTCGACAAAATTAGTTGAAAATATTAAAATTCGATCGCATGAAGCGACAGCATCGGCGGAAAGGCTTGGTTATAATTGTGAATATAGCTAACAATTGCAAGTTCAAACAGGAGACGAGGAAATGCGTTTTTATCTGGGCACCTTAAACGCATGGAGTCAGTGGTGCAACCGGCCGATTTCGGAGCGGGGGGAAAATGGTGATGGCATTAGCAGAACGGGTACACAAGGAAAAATTAGATAAAGAGTGGGTCGAGTTAATCATGGCCGCACGGGCGTTGGGGCTGGAACGGGACGTGATCCGGGATGTGCTCGGCACGCTCCCGAAGTGGGATAACGGCGCCCGCCGGTTGCAACAAGAGCCCTCTATCTCAGATTGAATACACCTAGTCTTTATGAAGTCTCCATTTGTTGAATTCCAGAAATTCTTTGAATTGTTCTTTGCTGACGCCCGATGCCATAGCCTCGCGAACAAGGTTTTCCCATTCCTGATCCAGCTGCCTGGCATCTTCAGCGGAATTTTGCACATGAAGCAGTTCCTCCACAGTTGTGCCGAGGACGGTTCCGATCTTCTCGAGAAATTGAATAGAGGGGTTTTGTTGAATCCCACGTTCAATGGAACTCAGATAGGATTTGGCCACACCCGCACGCTCTGAAAGCTCGGTTAGGGAAAGGGCCTTTCTTTTGCGCAGCAGTTGAATGCGTTCTCCAATCATCATGGTCTCCTCCAAATTCGTAGTTGATGCCTACTATTATATCGAATTATTCTTCAATAAGGAAGATTTCGTTATTTATAACGAACAGATGCGGCAAGATAAACAGCGTATTGGGTCAGCGCTGGTTATCTTGCCGCTTGTGCTTGTTCACGGGATGGGAGCCATCACAGCTTTTCCGCTATCATGCCGGCCTTAAACAATCGCTTCCTTCTGATTGTCCAGCAGATGGCCGAATATGCCTCCGCGTTCCGCAGCAAGCTGGTTGAACCCCCCGCGCTGCACCACCTTGCCCTGGTCGATGACAATGACTTGATCCGCATGGCGGATGGTCGACAGACGGTGGGCGACAACAATGATCGTCATGGTGCCTTTCAGGCGCTCCAGCGCTTGCTGGATTTTCTTCTCATTCTCCGTATCCAGGGCGCTTGTCGCTTCGTCAAGCACCAGCACCGACGGTTTGCTTATGATCGCCCGGGCGAGCACCAGACGCTGGCGCTCGCCTCCCGAGAGCCGGATGCCCCTGTCCCCGATCAGCGTATCGAGTCCAAGAGGCAATGCGCGGACGAAATCAGCCGAAGAAGCGAATTCGAGCGCCTCCCACAGCTGGTCTTCGCCGGCACCGGGCTGTATCATGAGAAGATTTTCCCTGATGCTGGCATTGTACAGAAAAGGATCCTGCGCCACATATCCGATGGACCGCCGGAAAGCGAATAAATTTGATGTCGTAAGCGGCTCGCCATCAATCAGGATTTGCCCCGATTCCGGCTGCATAAGTCCCATCAGCAGATCGATCAAGGTGCTTTTTCCTGCTCCGGAGCGCCCAACAAAAGCCGTCATCCGGTTGGCGGGAATGAATAAATTGACCTCCTGGAGCGTATGAGCCGATTCTGCGGAATGGTAACGGAAATAGACATTGTTGCATGTCAGGCCGTGTTTCAGGCGCAGCGGGGCGGAAGGGGAGCCGTCCATTCCCTTCTCCCGCGGCTCTGCCGCTTCCGTGCACTCCTGCTGCAGGTTGATCATCGCCTTGAAGGCGGGAACAGTCGCGGCCATCTGCTCCAGATTGGACTGAATGCTTGTAAACCTGGGCCAAAGGCGGGCGAAGATGAGGATCACAAGCAGCAGCTGGGGTCCGCTTGCATGAAAGAACCGGAATGAGATAAAGACGAAACCGGCAATCAGAAGAGCCGACGATATTTTGTACAGCAGCTGGGAATTCATTCTCAGCCGGATATATTCCATTTGCTCATGCATCATGCCTTTCGTAAGCGAATGCAGCCAGTTCAGGCGGGAATCCTCGAGATTATTGCTTTTGATATCCTTGATCCCGTTAAGCTGGTCGGTAATGCCTGCCAGGTAACTTTGGGAAAGCACAGAGGTCTGATTGCCGAGCAGCTTGGCCTTATGGATGTAATGGCGCGAGAACAGTGCGAGCAGCGTCCCGCATCCCAGAACAAACATCGTCATGGACGGAGACAGCCAGAACGCGAATACGATCTGAATCAGAGTGAATAGGGAGGAGGTGACGAGCTGCAGGAATAGATTGATTCCGCTGATGACGCGGGCCAACTCGATGGTGAGCAGATTAATGAGATCCGACTTTCTTTTTTTGAGGAAAAAGGACCATTTGGATGCAAGCAGGGTGCTGTAAATTTCAGAACGGAGCTTGCGGCTGAAGATTTGCTGGATTTCCACATTGCGGATCATGATTTGTCGCTGGATGAGATTTTGACCGAACACGATTAACACATAAAGAGTCAGGATCAGCGTCAATGCCCATGCTTGCGGCATCGCCTGCAGCTCTTTTAGCCATCTGAAATCGTAGCTGGTCGCTTGCTGAACGCTCAAAATCCCACTCATGCTAATCATGGGGATCAACAACAGTATACCGGCACTTTCAAGAAGGCTGCTGAATACCATCCCCAGAAGATTAATTGTCAGCGCGGCTCCGGAATAAGCGTATAAGCGCTTCATATAATGCAGGATAAGCTTCATCCAACTCGCTCCTAACGTGGGGCTGCCTCCCCCTGATGACGGTTAAAACTTATGGCTGCAAGCTGCGTTCCGTCAACCTTTTGGCAAATTTCTGTACCACGGTAAACCGGTCCATTACATCTGCGCCGGTTATGTAGACAGGTCCGCTGCGGAGCCAGGCGTGCGCAATCAGCTGCCCGGTTTTATCTTTGGCGGTTCCCATATATAACGTGCTGTCGATGCCACGGCGTTCCAGCATTTTCATGCCTGCTATGGCTCTGACCAGACATTTGCTCTCCCATGGCGTATGCCGGCTGGCCGCATGAAGGGCATGAGAAACCTTCCTGATGACAGCGATGCTTGCGGGATCATAGTCTTGAGAGGTTTCTGTCGTTTGCTCGCCAAGCGTGGCGGCGATTCTCGGAAATGGCCTGAACAGCTGACATCTTGCATAGCCCAGCAGCAAGCAGGCTTCAGCATACAGGATTAATGTTCGACCGTCAGTACGCAGCAGTATTCGCAGAATTCTTAACAATCTCATCCTTTGATCCTACTGTCCTTCAGCATTGGAGAATGTAATCAGCTGATGATGATGCAAATGATTCAAAAAAGAAAGCATATTCTCCTTGCATTCATTGTGGTCCACCTCATACTCCGCAGTTAGCGCGGACAGGATGCCGGCTATTGGAGTAGAAGATCCGATCAGGTCCCAGATTCGCCCGCCGGTTTCTCCCAGATTATAATATTTTCCATTCTGGACACTCAGCATCACTTTCTCGCCGTCCATATCACTGACGATATTGCCGGGGCACTGCGATACAAAACCGGTAAGCAGCAGATTGGAAGCACTCATGAGATTTTCTCCTTCCGGATGGTTTGAAGCAAAAGCGATCCGAGATCGAGCGCGGTAAATGCCGATGAAGGCCGGACGATCCGGTGAACAGGAAGCTGGTTGACAAAGCGTACAAGCATGCCAAAATGCCACTCCATGAGCCCCATCTGCTCCATCACGGAGCGCCTGAATGTATGGCGCAGCAGGGTATGGAAACGCTCGAGGCCTTCGACAGCTTGGATGCCTGGACCTGATTCATCGCATACAAGCTCAAACACGCCGCCAAGCGGCATTGGTTCATGGCGGAAGCGGGACTGAACCGGCACCGCAAATTTCTGCTCGCGGTCAAACAATGGCTGGCAGCCGTCACCGTTCATTCCAAGCTTGTCCATACTGTCCTGCCACAGCTTCTGCTGCGGATAAGAGGGAAATATGATCGCGGTATGGTCATGTGCAAGCACGAGCGGAATCACATCGTCGCTGAGCAGCTGGAAGCCCATATTCAACAGTACCGTGGCAAGCGTTGATTTTCCTGCACCGGAATGCCCGACAATGGCATAAGCTTTTCCGTCGATTGCAACTGCGCTGCCGTGAAGCGGAAGAATTCCCCGCTGCAGAAGCAGGATACCCATACACGTGCCCAGCACATAGAGACGAATTTTACCCGGATCACATTCCGGGACCGGTGAAACGTGAATAGACACGCCTTCTTCAATGCGGAAGACCGCCACATCCGGAACATTAAACATCACTGAGCTTCCGCGGACCACCCAGGTTTCGCCTGGCTTGACTTCAGCGCTCCAGATTGGAAGCAAATCCGTTATACTTATGGAGACCGGAGCCGGATTACGGCTCGAATTAACCTGGGCGGATGTTTGGCTATCCGAAAGCTCGGGGAGTGGAATAGTGCTTTGGATACGGCATCCGAAAGCCTGGTATTCCATAAGCGAAGCCGCTTTGATCAATATGTTCACCTCGATAGTTGAGCAGCTGCCTATATACAGTGAGGTACATAGGCAGCTGCTCTGTAATGAATTAGCTGTAGTGAATGACTTCAGTGGGATCCGGCTGAACGGCGTCAGGAAGATGAACGCCTGGACCTGCCATTGTCATTTTGTAATCAAGAACTTCCAATGATGGCGATTGCCATTGTTTTTTAGCTTCGTTTTGCATGATATCACCTCCTCTCAAGAGTGTTTTTTGATAAATCGATAGAAGATAAGGCTCCTCATCAGAATCCGGTAATTAAAATCGAAAGCAAGCTCAGGCTTCGGTTCTGTACCGATTTTGGCTAATGAGGCGGCAAGCTGCTCCGTGTTCAAATATTCCCCCACGGCCGGGTCGGCTATGACCTGATGCAGCTCGCCGATAAAACCATCCCATGAAGCCGCCATGCGTTGTACGCCATCGGCCCCCTGTACCCCCCGAATCCGCTGATTGAGCCGGACGTCGTCAGGCAGGTAACCTTCTGTCGCCCTGCGGATCAGCGCCCGGTCGACCCCGTTCTGGACAAACTGGTCATCGGGTACCGACAGGCAGAAGCGGATGACTCGCAGGTCATTCGTAGGATCGCGGTCCCACATCAGATATTTGAGCGACAGCTTGGTTCCGATTGTCCCGTTGATATTCCAGAAATATAGCTGTTTAAATTGGTCTTTTCTGATCGCATAGGCGCTGCTCTGAGGGAAACCCCAGTTATTAAGCCCATAGGTCTCCAGTTTCTCAAAGACCTCCGTTCTGCGGGCAAATTGCGGATTAATGAGCATCGGAAGCTGGTAGTCGCTTTTTTGCATCGTAAAACGTCCATAGAAGGGAAAAGCTTTTTTGCTGACTGCGGACATCACTCTTGACTTCTTCACACCGAGGCTGAGGCTGTATTGCTGAAGCTCCCGGTAGAAGCGGATCCAGCGGAACTGTCTGATCAGGTTCGCCTGGTAATCCAGCGCCGGCCCCCATGAAATGGTCCAGTTGCCCCGCTGTCCGTTCAGCATGACGCCGATATCCTGCTTGCAGGCCTGTTCGTAAATTCCTTTGAGCCAGAAGGAGTTTTCAAAAAACTTATAGGGCATCTCCATCGTTTCCAGCCAGTCATCGATTTCGGAATAAGGGCTCAGCTCGGGGAAATTCAAGTAATTGCCTTTGATATTCCCGACATATTTGACTGTGGACTGGATTAAATGGCGTTCGTCGGCAACCCGGCTCCGGGGTGTGAAATCGACGAAATCCTCCAGTGGATAATAACTGAACGTATGCAAGGGCTTGTTGTTCTCTCTCAGTGTCCGGGCAGCAAAGCTGGCGACAGACCCGGAATCCAATCCACCGCTGAGGTGGGCGCCAACCTGGCGATGGGTCCGGACTCGTGTACGGACTGCAGTATCAAACACATCGCGGAACGCTTCTTCATATTCCCGGTCGGATTTATAATTGAGCTTGTTTTCTTCTTCCAGGGTGCAGTATCTTGTGAATGTAATGCTGCCGTCTGCGACTGTAAGTGAGTGGGAGGGCGGGAGCTGCTGGATATGAGTGTATACAGTAGCAAAGCAATCAATGGCGTCAGCGGTCATGGGAATGGCCAGAAATTCCGATACCCATTGCTCGTTCAAGCTTTTGTCCAGCCCAGGGAGTGTGAATAACGGCTCGATCGTCGTGCAGAAAGCAAAAAGCTGGGCCGAGCGTGCCAGATAAAGGGTGCGGTTGCCGGAAAAATCTCTGGCTCCGAATAAGGAACGTTTCCGCTCATCCCAGATCATGAAAGCAAAATCTCCGATCAGGTAGCAGGGGCAGCGCTCCCCCCATTTCTCATAAGCCAGCAGAATAAGCAGGCTGTCAGGCATATTGGGACGGTCATCACGGGTAATCTGAAGCTGCTCGAATAGTTCCGTGCGGTTGTCGATGATGGCATCGGCTGTTATCGAAAGTCCGCGCTCCCGATCATAGAAAGGCAGAACCTCGCCTACCGACTCGGGGGTTATCCATTGGGCATGGCAGCCAAGAAAGACTCCCTTTGCCCGCCAGTCCCAAATTTGGTTGGCAGGATAGCGCCGGAGCTGCTCCATCATGGCATCGCCCTGTTCAGGATGGAATTCCTCGTGATTCATATGATAAATGCCAGCGATTGCGCTCATGAGATTTGACCAGCCTTTCTGCGAGGTTCCAACGGATCGGAGCCTGTCAAGTTGTTCTTTTTATAGAACGATGGGTCAGCAATAAATAAGGTCGTTCTATGAAATGCTTCTTTTTAAAGGATGTATATCACATTGCAGGTTTGTTTGAGAAAAGTTGGAACTTGTAAATGTTCGTTATAAAGAACTTAGTCATAGAGTAGCATTTAATATAAAAAGTTGTCAACCAGCATTTTAAAAAATCAAGAAAAAATTCCGGCTGCCGCCCAAAGAATCGCGGATATGCCGGAATCGTTATCGAATATCTCCGAAGGGAGAGGGCGGATTTTTGCCGCTTCTTATGCTTGTTGACCGCTCTGCTCCAGCCGCAGCAGCTTCGTCTTCATCTCCAGGCCGCCGCGATAGCCCGTCAGAGCGCCGCCTTTACCGATGACACGATGGCAGGGTACGGCAATCAATACAGGATTGGCGCCAATAGCGGCCCCGACTGCGCGGACGGCAGAAGGTCTTTGAATCTTAGCTGCGATATCCGAATAGCTTTGGGTTTGTCCATAAGGAATGCTGCACAGCGCGGCCCATACTGACCGTTGAAAAGGGGTTCCCGGGAAGTCGAAGGCAGCCGAGAAGCTTGTGCGCGTCCCCTGTAAATACTCGATCAGTTCGTCTGCATAAGGCTGAAGCTTCTGATCATCACGGTGGAGTACGCGTCCCGTAAACCGGGCCTCCACCCAATCAGCCAGCTCCTCATAGGCTTGGTTCAGGGAGCCGACAAAACAAAGTCCCTCATTCGTCGCTGCGATATGCATATTCCAGCCACCATTGCGCAGCAAGGTCCAATAGACCGGTAACTCCATGTTGTTATTCATTATTGCTGGTCTCCTTTATAGTTGGGGTCATCCGCCCGCCGATACTCTGCAGGGGTTAGTCCGGTAGTCTTCTTAAACAGCGTAATAAAATAAGGGATATTGAAAAAGCCCGCATCATGCGCAATTTCAGATACGGTTTTAGCTGTGGCTGACAGCTGTTTTTTGGCCTGCGTGATCCTTGTTTGCTGGATATAGGCAACGGTTGTCATGCCAGTGACCCGCTTGAATATGCGGTGCAGATGGTAAGGGGAACCATGACTGGCCGCCGCAAGGATGTCGAGCGTTAAATGCTCCCTGTAGTTTCTGTCGATGTATTCCGTCACCAAGGCGATCCATTCCTCATCCGGCAGCCGCTGGCCGGTGGGCCTGCACCGCTTGCAAGGCCGGAATTCAGCGGACAGCGCCTGCTCTGCGGTTTGGAACAAACCGATATTCTCCCTATGGGGCGGTCTGGATTTGCAGGATGGCCGGCAGAAAATACCCGTGGTTTTGACCGCGTAAAAAAAATGACCGTCATAGGCGGCATCATTGCTTACGATGGCCTGCCATTTAACATCCGTCAGTGTTTCAGTGAAAAGGAAGCCAGTCGTATTCATGCCGGTACCGAGCATGATCCCGGTTTGATATGCTTTGCCATGATCGTTCACCTCCACAACAAGTATAACCCGATGAAGGGGGATTTGCGCGTAATGGGAACTATAAGAGCAAGATAACGAAATACTGCTGAAAGCTTCCCGGTGAATGGGAAAAAGACCGCGAAAGAAGGTTTCCCTTCCGCCGCGGCCCGCTATTGTTTAACTATTTATCCGGTATAAAAGGCAACAAGTTCCTTTACAACGGAAGGGAGGGTGCCGTCAACCCGCGTCTGCCGCTGTGGTTTCTCAAACAACGCGGAAATTTCCTCGGGAAACGGCTGCTCGATGCCGCATAGCGCAATGGCTTCGTTAAATTTGGCCGGATGAGCGGTTGCCAGAGAAATCGTAATCTCCTGATTTCCGGTAAAACCATCTGCTGCAGCTACCCCGCAAGCCGAATGCGGATCAAGCAAATAGCCATTGGACGACTCATACCGCGTGATGGTTTCCAGACATTCCTTGCCTTGCACGCTGTAAGCGCCGAACTCTGTCTGCACCTTGGCGAGCGCTTCGCCGTCAATGACGATTTTGCCCTCTGACTTGAATTGCTCCATCCGCTTGCGGATTTCCGCAGCGTCTTCGCCGAGCACATAATACAGGTATCGCTCAAAGTTGCTGGCTACCTGGATATCCATTGAAGGACTATAGGTCGCCACGAATTCTCCCGGCATGTATACGCCCTCTTGAATAAAGCGCTCCAGAATATTGTTTTCGTTCGTAGCCAGAATCAGCTTGCCAACCGGCAGGCCCATACGTTTGGCCAGATATCCTGCAAAAATATCGCCGAAATTTCCAGTCGGTACGCTGAAATTGACCTGCTTCGCGCCGGTCTCCTTCACGACCTGGAAATAAGCATAGAAATAGTAGACCGTTTGCGCCATGATCCGAACAAAATTGATGGAATTGATAGCGGCAAGATGATGTGTCGCTTTAAAATCCAGATCGGCAAACAGCTCCTTGATCATCCGCTGGCAGTCGTCAAAATTCCCGTCTACCGAAAGATTCAGCACATTATCGTCCTGAACAGTCGTCATCTGGAGCTCCTGCACCTTGCTTACTTTGCCGTGCGGGTGAAGAATGCAGATCTTGATGCCTTCCTTGCCCTTCACGCCTTCGATGGCGGATGCTCCCGTATCGCCGGAGGTTGCGCCAAGAATATGGATTTTCTTACCCTGCTTCGTCGCCACATACGTATATAATTGGCCCATAAACTGCAGGGCGATATCTTTGAATGCGAAGGTTGGACCGTGAAACAGCTCCAGCAGGTACAGATCATCCTTGAGCTTGCGCACCGGGGTGATATGCGGGTCACGGAAGGTGCCGTAGCTGGCATAAACCAAATCCTTCAAATCCTGCTGAGGAATTTCTCCGTTTGTATAAAGCGAGAAAATCGCCAGTACCAGTTCCTGGTAACTTAAATGCTGCCACTCTTCCATCTTTTCGGCCGATACAACGGGAATTTCGCGGGGCACCAGCAGGCCGCCGTCATCGCCGAGTCCCATCATAAACGCATCGATGAAACCTAATTTGCCCACATTGCCTCTTGTACTGATATATTCCAATTGATTCTCCTCCTACATGACGCATTAATCTAATTAAAATCATATCATCGTTTGCCGAAATAATCGAATTCATTCTAAGATTCTCTAATGATAGAACAGAAACTGTCCCGAATTCAACGGTTAAAGCGAAAAAATCCGTGAAACCTGCCGATGTATGCTGTTTCCAATGGTTATTGCTTCCAGCGAATTGAATTCTTATAATGAAACTACCGATTCCGGCGGAAGCAACGAGTACGATGAGATGATATAAACATGAAATAAATGAGGAAGTAGTTGGTGGTTCAATGGCGATTATGGAAGGGGTAACAGCATGCAGCTGTCCAAAGGTCAAAAAACGGACGTGACAAAAGGAAGACAATTGAGCGCAGTCGGCCTGTACTTCGGATGGACGGCCAACCATTCATCGATGAGCATCGATGCCGCGGCATTTCTGTTATCGGACCGGAACCGCTGCGAACGGGACGAAGATTTTATTTTTTACGGGAATCCGGCAGCTCCTGGTGGCGCGGTTTCGCATAACGTTGCGAATACTGCAGATAAAGAAGTAATTACCCTTGCTCTGGCCCGTCTTTCGGACGACACAGCCAGGATTGCGTTTACCCTTACAATTCATGAAGGGGAGCGGCATGGCCATTTAATGCAGGATGTATCCGGCTTGTACGTGCGGTTGATTGATGAAAGCTCGGGGGAAGAGCTGCTGCGGTTCGAATACGGGGATGAGTTTACCAAGGAAACGGCTGTTGTGGTCGGCGAATTATACCGGCATAACGGGGAATGGAAATTCAGTGCCATTGGGAGCGGCTTTTACGGCGGGCTTGAGGCATTGTGCACAAACTTTGGCCTGGAAATCGAAGGGGGAAAATCAGAGGCTGCAGCCGCTGCGGAAGTGACGGCGTTAAAGCCTATTGATTTACGCAAAAAAAAGGTTCAATTTACTTTGGAGAAGAAGAAGTTGACCGGCGTTACTGCAAGGGTCGGGATTGTGCTGGATATTACGGGCTCCATGCAGCCTTTGTATAAGAATGGGACTGTACAGGAAGTGGTGGAGCGTATTTTGGCGGTTGCCAGCAAATTCGACGATAACGGCTCGTTGGATGTGTGGGTGTATGACACTCATTTCAGCCGTCTGCCCCCGGTCACGGAGGACGATTTCGGCGATTATGTGCAGAATAATATTCTGAATAATCCGGCTATTCACAAATTTGGCCGCAATAATGAACCTCCGGTTATGGAGGATGTGATCCGCAAATATACAGTGGAAGAGGATGAAGGAACGCCTGTATTCCTAATCTTTATTAACGATGGAGGCGTTGTGAAGCCGATCAAGAAGATTATAACAGCCGCTTCGGTCCAGCCGATTTTCTGGCAGTTTGTAGGCATAGGCGATTCCGACTTCGAGGTGCTGAAGAAGCTGGATACGATGGAAGGGCGGGTCGTGGATAACGCGAATTTCTTCCATCTGGATGATATTTCCGCTGTGTCCGATGAGATGCTGTATGACCAGCTTCTGAACGAGTTCCCGAGTTGGCTGACCGCCGCCAAGGCGAAGAGGATTATCCGCTCTGTTTGACCCCGGAGCATAACTCCCATGCAGAAAAAAAGCTTGCGGGGATCAAGTGATGAACAGATCCTCGATCCGCCAGGGAGAGTAGGGCGATAATCGGCTGAAAATGAATTGAAACGAGCTGTGCGGCCTGGCGCGTTCTTTTTCCCGAAAGGCGGCTTTAAGCTCAACAGCAGCATCAAGCAGGTTCTCATCCGGATCCGTTTTGGACGTGGTGAGCATTCGAATGGCGTCTATGGAATTCATTTTGCTGGTAATCCTCATATATTTGTCTTGTTCCATACCTTCGGTAATGGACCGAAACATCTCCGAATCCTTGAGATTGATTGCTTCGATGATGCTTTGCGCAAGCAGCAGGGGGGATGCGTTATCGAAAAAGGCCTTCTGGTTTCCGGCTGCCTTACGCACCAGTAATTGATGAGCCATATCCGGTGAAGTGGACCGGTGGGTGGTGCTTCCCTGAAAATGGACGCAGAAATGTCCGGAGAAGCCGTTGCCTGGTATCCCGTCTCCGCCATGGGGCATGCCGTTCATCGAGGCAGCAAGCTTTCTCCCGTTGATGTGAACAAGAACCGCTCTGCGTTTCCAGCTCCAATGATCTTCATAAATCTGTTTCATAATCTTGGTATCCTCTTTAGTAAGCGGCTGGACATCCGCATGTCTGCTGCCTGCCCGTCGTTGAACGCGGAAGGTTAGTCCGGTTTCCAAATCCTGAAGAGCGAATATGCTTTTGCGGGGGGCGATCTTCTCCGCTTTTTCCCAGGTTACGTATTCCCCATAGTGGCGGTTTCTCAGTGATTCCGCTTCCCTCCGCAAGCGTGCCGATAGCTGCGCCGGAAGGACAAGACGCTTTGACTCCGACTCACTCCACAGATTTCCGGCAAGCTCCAGCCGGTAGGCTGTTTGTGTTTCCTGGAGAATGACATACGTATCGGTTAAAGAAGGGGTAAATGCCGAGTCTTCTTTCTTGGCGCTGCGGATGGCCTCCGCGATTTCGTTATTGCTGATAACGATCCTGTTGTCGAATGCGGCTTCCGGGCTGGAACGAACAACAAGCGTGATCTGATTATTATGGCTTTGAATCTTCGCAGCCGAAGCAGAATGCCATGGGTCCGCAGC
Source organism: Paenibacillus nasutitermitis (assembly GCF_014641075.1). GTDB lineage: Bacteria > Bacillota > Bacilli > Paenibacillales > Paenibacillaceae > Paenibacillus_Z > Paenibacillus_Z nasutitermitis. Next base: position 1,413,642 of record NZ_BMHP01000002.1, on the reverse strand, counting down.
GCAGTTGAACACCAGCATGACCAATAATATCGCTACTAGACGGTAAAAGAATCTGTGCATGTCGTCCTCCTGAGTCAGGCTGATTGCGCAAATAACATAAAAAGCTAATACAGCGAATGTTTCGTTATTATTTTCTTTGGAGCCAAAAATCATTCGGGCAACGTTTAAACCGCTGCCCGAATGAGCAGTTGAGATGAATTTGGCCAGAGTGAGGATGACAGAAAATTAGCTTAAATTACCCGTACAGGCACGGATGGGCCGCTGCCTACATAGAATGAAGAACAGACTTCAGAGTTCACCGGGTTGCGTCACATGTAGACTGCGTCCGGCAATTCAACTTGGGGGTGGCCCGCTCAATGCCTGGTTTGTTTGCTGCTATTGCACTGTTCATTAAACAATTGACGCTGCTCGTTTCCTACGTCAAAAACAATGCTTTTCCGCAACCGCTTCAGGAAGAGGACGAAATCAAGCATTTGCGGCTCTTCGCGGAAGGCAACCAGCATTCGCGCAACTTGCTCATTGAGCATAACCTGCGGCTGGTGGCGCACATCGTCAAAAAATTCGACAATACCGGAGAGGATCTCGAGGATCTGATCTCTATCGGGACGATCGGTCTGATCAAAGCCATCGAGAGCTTCCAGACCGGCAAAGGCACGAAGCTGGCGACATTCGCCGCGCGTTGTATCGAGAACGAAATCCTTATGCATTTGCGTTCGCTCAAGAAAACCCGCAAGGACGTATCGCTGCATGATCCCATCGGGACGGACAAAGAAGGCAATGAGATTACTTTAATAGATATTCTCGGGACGGAAGCCGACGATGTCGCCGACCGGGTGCAGCTCAAGATTGAGAAGAGTAAAATTTATAAAAATTTGGATATTTTAGATGATAGGGAGAAGGAAGTCGTGGTCGGCCGCTTCGGACTGATCGCAGGCGGGGAGGAGCGCACGCAGCGCGAAATTGCCAAGGAGCTTGGCATCAGCCGCTCCTACGTGTCACGCATTGAGAAGCGGGCGCTGATGAAGCTGTATCATGAGTTTTATAAGGCGAAGCGATGAAGTTTGGACACCAAGCTTAGCTAGCCTGCCTGGATGGCAGGCTATACTTCATAATGGGAAGGGGCGTAATAATGGACGGGCTGTTGGATCTTATAAATAAAAACTGAAGTTAGACTGAAAAGTAGACATGGAGAACCGAGAATCGGGTAAAATGAACCTATCCAAATTCGAGGTGCTGACATGACGATAAAGAATTTTAAATGCAAACGATTCAAATGATCCAGCTGGAGCGGCGGATCCGTGGTATCTTTCTAGAATCCCTTCGATTATATGGAAGCCCCGAAGTAGCAAATGAACTTCATAAGCTCCATAAAGGGAGGTTCGCTTAATGGCATGGCTGTAGTTATAATGTTTAATACGACCATTAAATGGCTCTCATTCTTCGGGGAGTTACCCATTACCTGTGTCGAAACATTCGAAAAGGGGGCAAATTGTGTGAAAAAGACAGAAAAGATTTACAATACTGCAGTAGAGGCAACTTTGGAGGTGATTGGGGGAAAATGGAAACCCGTTATTCTTTTTCATCTAACATTCGGCAAGAAACGTAATAATGAATTTAGAAGCTTGATTCCCGCAATTACTCAAAAGATGTTAACGCAGCACCTTCGGGAGCTTGAAGAGGAAGGCGTCATCTTACGTATTGCCTACAATCAGGTACCACCGAAAGTTGAGTATCAGCTGACAGACTACGGCTGGAGTCTAAAGGAAATCCTACATCTAATGTGCCGGTGGGGGGATTCACATATAGAAAGAAAGTACGAGGGAAAGGCTGCCGTTCTGGCTAATCCACAGTTTAAAGCCGTAAATAACAGTTAAGAAACCGACCTAATATACAAGGTCGGCTTTTCTTATTTCCTACGATAGTTTACGGAATGACTTTACGCTTTCGGAAGTCATCGAAGATGTTCATAAACATTGCTTCGGTATCGACGAATTCGTGAAAGCCTAAGCGACGTGCCTTAGTTCCGTCGGCAAAGAAATCATAATCCCAAGAGAATACGAAATCACCGAATGGCCATGACGATACGTCTTGATAGGAATGTTGAGCAAGCCCATGCTTCTCGACTATTTTGTTCCAAAGCTGCTCCTTGTCCGCCATGACAACGTCCAATGACATCTGCAACGGAGGCGCCGTTTCCATGCCGAAATATTGAGCGATCTTCGGCCATAACTCATTCCATCGGAATAGATCTCCGTTCGTAATGTTGAATGCCTGATTCGCACAGCGCTCGTCAGTTGCCGCCCATACTGTTGCCTTTGCGAGAAGTCCCGCGTCTGTCATTTCCAAGAGGCTGTTGTATGCTCCCGACTTACCCGGAAACCGCAAAGGTATTCCAAGTTCCTTCGAAATAGAGGCGTAGACCGCTATGACCATAGCGAGGTTCATCGGATTTCCAAGCGAGAAGCCGCAGACTACAGAAGGACGGAGCGCCGACCAAGTCCAAGCCTTACCTTTTTGCCGTTGTTCTAAGAAATCTTGCTGATCAATATTGAACTCGGGAGGCATATGGTTAGCGTCTGTCTCACGAGCAGGAGTTTTGAACGGGCCGAGATGTGCGCCGTATACCTTGTATCCCTGCATCAAACTGACATGTCTCAAGCCCGACGCGATGGGTTCGATCACTTCTACGATGTTCACTAACATGGCGAGATTGGGTGGAACAAGTTCTGCCCAAGTTGGACGATCTTGGTAAGCTGCGTAAAAAATGTGTGTTACCTCAGTTAAATCGCTTAACTTCTCGTGAAGCTCGTCTATATTGAGTAGATCCGCAGCCACATATCGAACACGCTTACTAGATTCTCCGCCGCGACGCGATATGCCGATCACGTCCCAATCAGGGAGAGTAATGAGGTGATCGATGAGGTTGCGGCCGATAACACCATTTGCGCCTACGACCAAGGCGACTTTGCGTGTTGTTGTAGATTCATTATTCATAATGATTCAGCTCCTTCTGTACAATTCTTTGTATAATATTATTTTGCATTAACGAACCATACCTGGGAAGTACGCACTTTAAAGTGTCGTAAGCACTTTAAAGTAATCAAGGTAGATTAAGCTATAGCCAGGCAGGATATTGCAGTGACACTTTAAGTTATTCGCCCCGGCCAAGAATCAGCCTGTCATTCGGAGTGGACGAAGAAGACGCCAGTGTGATGGAAAGCAAGGCCTCGGGGGATAACACGGATACGTTCATGATTGTCATGAATGAAGGAACGGCAGGGAAATTTCGAGTATTTGATCCACACTGTGTTGTAATTTCAGTGTTGGCATGATAAATTTATACTATAAAAGAGCAAATGTTATTTTATGAGCAAATGCTCAAATTATCTTTGTAGGATGGTTGGATAGATAAACGACCTAACGTGCTTATTATAAGAACGGGCATTGCAGGTGTTTCAGATCAAGTAAAGGTCAATAAAATAACTATTTTGAGGAGATATCATTGTGAAAATTAGAGGTATTGCTCACCGAGGCTATCCGGTAAAGTATCCGGAAAATACACTGTCATCTTTTCAGGCTGCTGTTGACTTGTCTTTTACTCATTTGGAACTTGACGTCCATTTGAGTAAAGACGGTATTCCTGTTCTTATGCATGATTATGCGATCGAACGGATGTCGGATGGTAAAGGCAATATTCGTGATTACACTTTAGATGAACTCAAGCGATTCAGCATTAAAGGAATTGAAACGATTCCTACCTTAGAAGAAGCGTTGATTCTGCTTAAGGGTAAAATATCAATTCTGGTTGAGCTGAAGCAATCTGGCGATCTTTATCCAGGACTGGAAGAAAAGGTACTGGAGATTATACATAAAACAGATACTTTGGACCAGTCAAGAATCATTGGTTTCGACCATTTTTCAATTGCCAAGACACGACAACTCAATAAAGATATTAAACTGGGCCTGTGTTGCAGTGGAAGTATGCCTTATGTGTTTCCTTTTATGGAAGAAATCGACTGCGATTTTTTGGGTGTGCAGCTTCGTTTCATGACACCGAAATACGCTGTAATGATGCAAGAGAGGGGCATCATATCCGGACCGTGGCCGGTGGATACCTTAGCTGATATGGAGCTTATTGCTTCAAAGTATCCAACTGATTTGATAACGACTAATGAGCTTGAGCGTTGGGCCGAATTTTATCAAAACCATACTGAACTGCATGTAGGTGTATAGCACTTATTTTTGATTTCGTATCATATTTTTAAAAAACGGAACAACAAGCAACGATCCATTGCTTGTTGTTCCGTTTTTTAATGATAGAAAATATAATTTTTCAGTAAAGCTGTAGCTAATACACGAATGTATCATGCAGGTCAGTTTCCTTTGATAAGAGCATCTTTATAAAATATATTAGCGTGCTTTCTTGTATCCATAGACGTTCTATACGAACCAAAACCGAAGCATAATCGAGCGGTAGTACCGACAATCTGGATGGCCATGCCTTCTGGTTCTCTGAATAGCATTGATTTCTCTGTATTCATCATTGCCCGATCCACTTGTAAACCTGTATTTAAGTCCACGGTCGTAATATAGGTGTTACCAGTCGGGTTCGTGTTTAGATTGTATGCAGTCCCGTCCAGTAAATAAAGATAACTTCCGTATGATGCAAAACCTTGAAATACACCCAAACCCTTCGGTTGATCTACCGTAGCAAGAGGCTTGTAAGTGCCATCTTTCACTTCAGCAAGGTTAAATGCACTATAGTGAAATAACGTTCCATTTAATCTGTAACGCATGATGAGCAAGCCGTTGGCCATATCAATATTGAGAGTTGTCCGGTCGGCACCTGCCACTGGAGTATATTTGGTGATTGACGGGTCTGTGTTGACCAGTACCTGATTGTCCACAAAAGGAAATCTTGCAATCTTTGTGCCGAAACCATTATTCGGTTCGGACTTATCGGCAACAGCATCCACTTCCGTCCACAAATAAGCGGTCGTATCAACAGGCTCAACACCAATGGAAACTCCGTGACCAAATCCTATCAAATACATTTTTCCCAATATGGTGCCGTCTGCGCTGAGCTTCGTGACTGTTAAATCGCCTTTGATAGATCTCTCTGCACTTCCGTAGGTTCGGGTCTCTGTCCCTAATTTTTGACCTGCATTTGTAATTTGTACCATATAAATATGATTATTCGTATTATCAAACGCAAATCCTTGCTGCAGTGTAGGATCTGCCAGCACTTTGCCTGTGATTACAGTTTTATCAGTGTCTGATAAATCGAATTTTTTTGAAACTGGAATTTTCGTATTGGCTTTTCCAAATGTTAATAGAGCAATTGCTATCAGGATGAGTGCCAGACAAATCGCAATGGACAGAAGAACCCTTTTTTGTGTAAAAAGGTTCTTCTTAAACATGACTTGTTCTTGCGGATGTTCTGATTGTGTGTGTTTCATTTTATGCCACCTAACCATTTTAAATTTCTTTTACATAACTTCTGATTGTAAAATTTACTACAGAACTAGAAGAAAGAATTTGCAAGTCAGGTACCTGTAATAAGAGCATCTTCCATAAACTTGGTTTTTACACAGATTGCTCTGGTTGATTGTTTGAATTGTCCATTAGCATCCTCCTAATAATTGAGTTTCTTCTTTCTTCACAATTCCAACAAATGTAAGCACTTTCATATTACTTCAGAGTATCGGATTTGTCCAATCAATTGTTTGTTTATGGACAAATGTCCATAAATGTGGTTTTATATTTGCTTATTAGTCATTTGATTGCTGATCATTCAAAGATGAAGTAAAATAGTTGAATAGTAATCTTTGCAATCGGTCCTAAAACGATGTGAAAAGAAGATTATGAAGGTTAATAACCCTACTGAACATAGAGGATAGGTGATAAATGTGGAAAACAATACAAACAAAAAAACAGAGTCATTAGCAGGAAATGACCGTAAAAAAGAAATATTAAATCTGTTGGATGATTCAGGGGCAGTTCGTGTATCTGATTTGAGCAAAAAATTCGGAGTAACCGAGGAAACGATTCGTCGTGATTTGGAACGGCTGGAGAGCGAAGGGTCACTTCTTCGAACGCATGGAGGAGCCGTGCTAAACCGTAAAGAAGGCCCTGAACTGCCTGTACTCCAAAGGGAATTAGTCCAAGCTGACGAAAAAAGGTCAATTGGCGAGTACGCGGCAACCCTGGTTAAGGATGGGGATGTTATCGCGTGTGACGCTAGCACGACCTGCCTTCAGTTGGCTAAACACCTCCCAAACCTAGAGGTTACTGTCATAACTTATTCCATAGCTATCGCCTACGAATTGGTCAAAAAACCGAATATTCAAATATTTCTGATTGGTGGTTACGTAGATAGACATTCATTAAGTAATACGGGTGCGCCATCTGAGAAAATGGTGGAGGGATACCATGTGGATAAGTTTTTTTTCTCCTGCCAAGGCTTTGATTTGCAGAGAGGGATCAGCGAGCCGTACGAAGCGCATGTTCAATTAAAAAAAAGTATAGCTTCCATATCGGATCATCTGATTTTATTAGCCGACAGCAGCAAATTCCAAAGAAAATCTTTGGTCCGATTAATAGGATTGGAAGAAATAGATACACTTGTAACAGATAGTAATGTGCCGGTAGAAGCATTACATGACATGGAATCGAGTGACATTAATGTCGTAGTAGTCAACTGAGTCTACAAATAATTCTTTGTTTCAAAAATAAAAATGTTGATAACGGATAATTGATGATGTATAATTCTGCTATCCGGTTTGGTTCAAATATATAGTTATTGAATTGGACATTATATTTTTTGGAACAGACAGAAGGAGTGCGTGGAATGGCGAAGATAGGAGCCTCATTGATGTGTGCTGATTTAGGGCGCTTGGTAGAATCCGTTCAAATTTTGAATCAGGGCAATGTTGACTTTTTTCATTTTGATATTATGGATGGAATTTTTGTTCCTAACTTTAGTATGGGACCCGATATGCTGAAGAGGTTACGTCCTCAAACAAGCAAACCATTCGATGTACATCTAATGGTTGAAGAACCAGAAAGATTTATAGACATGTTTGCAGATGCTGGAGCCGATATGATTTCGGTTCATGCAGAATCTAAATTACATTTACAGAGAGTGCTGCAATCAATACGGGATCGAAACCTGAAAGCGGGCGTCGCTCTAAACCCATCAACGCCTCTCTGTATGTTGGACTACGTTTTGGATTCTGTAGATTATGTATGTTTAATGACTGTTAATCCGGGATTTGCAGGCCAGAAATTTATTCCCAGCATATTTGGGAAAATAGCCGATTTGAGACAGAAAATTAAAGCGAATAATTTGGATATATCGATTCAGGTGGATGGAAATATCAGCTTAGCTAACATTCCTCTGGTTATGGAGAAGGGTGCTGACATGTTGGTATGTGGAACCTCAAGTTTATTTCTGCCGGATGTGAAATTGGATCAAGCAGTCGCGGATTTGAGTGAGTATTGCCATAAATAGCAGATCTACTGAGGGAGGATGTATGATGTGACTATTACTGTAGTCTCTGGGAAGGGGAGTGGGATACATTGAGGCGATCAAGGTTAAGGCTGTTGATACGGTAGCTGCGGGGGCGTTGGCTTGCGCGATTGCTGATGGTGAACGGCTGGTAAACGCCGCAAAATTGGCGGCGATTGTAAGCGCTTTAAAAGTCAGATCGGTGATCAGGTAACGAATGTCACTTTTGTGACAGAGTAGCTGTTGAGCGGGGGCTGACATGTGGTCGATGCAATTTCTGCATTCGGAATTGGATGTTTACGGTGCGTTACAACTGAAGTTTCACTACACTAAGGAGGAGTCGAATTGGCATCTATAGAGTTTGTGAAGGTTACGAAGTCATTTGATAAACATGATGTTATTAAAGACTTGGATTTAAAGATTGAAGACGGTAAGTTTACCGTTTTGGTAGGTCCATCAGGTTGCGGGAAAACGACACTTCTTCGCATGATTGCTGGAATCGATCCTCAGACATCCGGTTCGGTGCTTATCAATGGCAAGGATGTTACAAAGATTCCACCGGGCCAAAGAGGAGTTGCCATGGTGTTCCAGAACTATGCGATCTACCCTACGATGTCGGTTAGAGAGAACATTGAATTCGGATTGAAAAATAATAAGGTTCCCAAAGCAGAAAGAACCCGTTTGGTGGAATCCATCAGCGCTACGGTGGGGCTGACCGAATACCTGGACCGCAAACCATCGACATTATCCGGCGGCCAAAGACAGCGTGTCGCACTGGCCCGCGCTATGGTCAAACAGCCATCGGTGTTTCTGATGGATGAGCCGTTGTCCAATTTGGATGCCAAACTCAGGGTACAGATGCGCATTGAACTCATCGAATTGCATAAAAAACTGGGTACCACTTTTGTTTATGTAACGCATGACCAAGTAGAAGCCATGTCTATGGCCGATACGATCGTTCTGATGAATAAAGGGCTTATTCAACAGGAAGCACCACCGGAGATCATGTATCAGAAGCCGAGCAACAAGTTTGCTGCTGAGTTCATCGGGGTTCCACCCATGAATATTGATGACTTGGGTGTAGAAGGAATCAAGTTCGGATTTCGTCCGGAAAGTGCAGTTTTATCCAACGAACCTAGCGGGCAGCACTTTTCTATCCGTGGTGTTATTGCCACTAGGGAAATGCTCGGGTCAGAGACGGTCTATCAAGTGAAATACAAAAACAGTTCTTATATGATCAAATGTATCGAGGATAATTTCACTGTTGACCAAGATGCATATTTAGAAGTCGCACCCAATAAAATGTTTTTCTTTGAGCCAGATGGAAACCGTATTGGTGAGGAAGATGCACGCTTCAATAACTACTTAGAAGCTTTGAGAAGAGGTTGAGCATATGGATAAAAAACCGATGTTAATTCGGCTCCGTCCGTATCTCATGGTGTTACCCGCCATGATAGGTATTTGTACCTTTGTCATTTACCCAATGATGTATTTGATTTATTTAAGCCTTTTTAAATATAACCTAATGAATAAAGCCAAAAGCACATTCATTGGTTTAGACAATTACAAAGAGGTCTTCATGAGAGATGACTTTTACAAAGCACTGGGCAATACGTTTGTGTATACCATTGGTGTTGTTATATTGACGATGGTTATCTCTCTGCTTTTTGCTATATGGCTTAGCAAACGGAGCAAGTTTAACAGCATTGTGCAAGCTGGCTTATTCACGCCACATATCATCTCCATTGTGTCTATTGCTCTTGTATGGCTCTGGCTGATGGAGCCCAACCTGGGTCTTCTCAACTTTGGTTTAAAGGCTTTTGGTCTACCGACATCCCAATGGCTGCAGAGCTCTAAGACGGCAATGATATCCATCATAATTGTATCTGCATGGCACAGTGTAGGTTATTATACTTTGATCATAGTGGCTGCTCTCCAAAGCATACCGCCAAGCATCTATGAGGCAGCTGCACTGGATAATGCCAAGAAGTTCAAGGTGTTTTTCAAAATAACGTTGCCCTTAATTTCACCGCAGCTGTTTTTCATCCTGATCATTATGACAATTGGTTCCTTTAAGGTTTTTGATACTGTCAAAATCATGACAGGTGGGGGCCCCAATAATGCAACCAGTACATTAGTTTATTATATTTATAGCTTTAGAACCAATAATATTGGCTTCGCTTCTGCATCGGGAGTTGTTTTGATGGCTATTATTGGAATTCTTACTTTTATTTATTTCCGTTTGCTGTCTAAAAAAGTTCATTATCAATAAATACTGGATTACCCAGAGAAAGGGGGTTGACGATTCATGACATTTGAACTTAAGCACCTATGGTCTACACTAAATACTTTGCTTAAAATAGTAGTTCTCGCCATTTTTGTTTTTCCATTCTTATGGATGATTTCCACATCGCTGCAGACTATTCAGGAGACCTTGACGGTACCTCCGACCATGATTCCTTCAATACCTCAATGGATCAATTTTGTAACGGCCATGAGTGCGGGTCCCTTCCTGACCTATGCCCAAAACTCGATTATCGTCACACTTTCCATCATTGTTTTGCAGTTTGCTGTGATGATACCGGCTGCCTATGCTTTTGCCAAATATAAGTTTGTAGGAAAAGAATTCTTATTTGCTATGGTGCTCTTGGCATTTATGATCCCGGGTCAAATAACCTTCATCCCTGTTTATCTGATGCTCGCTGATTGGGGCATGATCAAAACCTTATTGCCGCAAATTATTCCTTTCATGTCCAATGCATTTGGTATCTTCCTTTTACGCCAATATTTCATGCAGATTCCTGAAGAAATTATTGAATCGGCCAAGTTGGACAATGCCAGTGAGTTCAAGATCATTTGGAAAATCATGATGCCGATGTCCATGCCAGCATTGGCAACGATCGCGCTATTCAGTTTTGTGAGTCATTGGAATGATTATTTCTGGCCACTCGTTATGACAGATTCAAACCCGGTTCGCCCGCTGACGCTCGGAATCGCCATGCTTAGAGAGACGGAAGGCATCAGTAACTGGCATATTATTATGGCGGGTAACGTTGTCTTGGTGGTCCCTATTCTGATCGTATACCTGATTTGTTCCAAACAGATTGTTAAGGCATTTGTTTATTCCGGGATTAAATAATGGTTTAATCCTTTTCGAATAATAATGAAAGCAAATAAGGGAGGAAGATTGAAATGAAAAAAAATGCAAAGATGATTATGGCATCAACAATGCTGCTTGGTGTACTTGCCGGCTGCAGCTCAGAACCACAATCTACCGATACTGGTGGAACCACTCCAGCACCCGCTGGAACACCGGATACATCGGCGGCAACGCAAGAAAAGGCAGGCAAGACAACGATTCAGTATTGGCACTCTATGGGAGGCGCAAACGGTGAATTTACGGATGCGATGATTAAACGTTTTAATGACTCTCATCCTAATGTTGAGGTTGTTGGCACCTTCCAGGGATCATACGATGAAGTGGTTACTAAGCTTCAACAGGCTGTTGCAGCTGGTTCTGCACCAGATGTCAGCATGCTGGAACGTTCTTTTGTACAGCTATTTGCAGATGCAGACGTGCTGGAAGATCTGACACCGTATCTGGAGAAATCGGATTTAAGCACAGATGGTTTTGTTCAAGGTCTGATGGGTCACTCTACCTTCAATGAGAAATTGGTCACCTTGCCTTTGAACCGTTCCACTCCGATCATGCATGTAAACAAAACGATGCTGGATGAAATGGGACTCGAGATTCCTACTACTTGGGAGGAACTGAAAACGGTTAGCAATGCACTTGTCATTAAAGATGGCAGCGGCTACAAACGTCAAGGTCTATCTATGCCGTTTGATGATTGGTATCTCCAAGCAATGATAACCCAGTCCAATAGCAGATTCTTTAGTGAAGATGGCACTAAAATGGAATTTATTGATGCCGGAGTAGGGAACACAGCATTCAGTTACCTAAAAGATCTTCAGAGCACGGGAGCATTGTTCTACCCGCCGACTCAGGATTCAGGTAATATCGTTAAACAGATGTTCACTGAAGGGAAAATCGGCCTTTTGTTTGAATCAACGGGTACAATTGGAGGATTTCTAAAAAATGTGAAATTTGATTATAAGACCGCCTTCCTACCTAAAAATGAAGTGTTCGCAAATCCTACCGGTGGAGCTAACGTTACCATGTTTGCCTCTTCCAAAAATAAAGATGCTGCATGGGAGTTTCTGAACTGGTTGATGACAGATCCTCAAGGGGGACAGCAGTTCGTTATTGATACGGGTTACCTGCCTTTCACAAAGAAAATGGTAGAGTCCAAAGAAATTAAAGAACTGTATGCAAAAGAACCAAATCGTCAAGTGGCCTACGATCAGCTTCAATACGGCATTGACACGAATAAGAATTTGGCATGGACGCCCATTATTCAAGAGTTCCGTTCTGCTATGCAAGCGATAATGTATGATAACAAAGATATTAATGCCACTCTGGCTACTTTCAAAACAGCAGCCGAAAAGCTTTTGAAGGATGCTAAGTAAACGTTTCAGAACCCACAAGTCTTTCAGATCAGAAAGCAGATTGGCCGAAATTGGACCTATCCATTCAGTCGTCTGCTTTCTCTAAGCTTTATTATCATGACCATATAACGAGGGAATGCAGCCATCACGTTGTGTATTCACTTGCTTTGACGCTGAGATCATTACTAATATCCACGACACAACTTAAAGACACAGAAAGGAAAGATGAAGATGAAAGTCTGGCCTTTGCATGCTATCGGAGATATTCGTCTGGAGACAAGGGAAATGCCGGTTGCTGCTCCAGGGGAGGTACTCTTGAAGGTGCGTGCATGTGGCATCTGTGGTTCTGACATCCCCCGGGTTTTCACGAAAGGTACTTACTCGTTCCCAACGGTACCAGGGCATGAATTTTCCGGGGAAATCGTAGGAGTAGCTGAAGGCGGCGATAAATCACTCATCGGCCGTGGGGCTGCGGTGTTTCCGTTGATGCCTTGCCGCAGCTGCAGCGCATGTGAGATTGGCGAGTTCGCTTTATGTGAAAATTACAATTACATGGGCTCGCGATGCGACGGCGCTTTTGTGGAATATATCGCAGTTCCTTTGTGGAATCTGCTGCTCATACCGGAAGGTGTTTCTTATGAAGAAGCGGCGATGGTTGAGCCCGCAGCCGTGGCTTTGCATAGCCTTCGTCAAGCCAGTGTCGGTATCGGTGACCATGTGCTCATTTATGGTGCCGGGCCAATCGGTATCATGATTGCTATGTGGGCTGATATCTGGGGTGCAGGCTCTATATTACTCGTCGATGTAGATGAAGATAGACTGTCATTTGCACGGGGCCTGGGCATCATGAATACCTGTAACTCTGCCAAGACTGACATAGTAGCATGGGTTAGTGAACAAACGAATGGCCGAGGTGCAGATGTGACGATAGAGGGTGCCGGTAGCTCCATATCCTTCGAGAATGCGATGCATACGACTCGTCGATTTGGCAAAATTGTTCTTCTGGGAAATCCGGCTGGCGATATGGTATTGACTCAAAAGGGCTACTGGGAGATCCTGCGTAAGAATCTTACGCTCATTGGCAGCTGGAACTCTTATTACGCGACTTTGCCAGTAAACGAGTGGCAGCTTGTCCTTAACTTTATAGCCTCGGGCAAGCTTCGACTCGATCCTCTCATTACGCATCGTGTAAAAATCGAGGAACTTGGCGATGCATTGAAGATGATGCGGGATCGAAGCGAGTTTACAGTTAAAGTAATGTATGTGAATCAATAAGGTGTCTATATTCGAGTCGCATAAAGGAAGTGCAATACGTGAACAACATTTCACAAATATGGTACATCACACATTGGGAACTGCTTCTCAGAATGGGCCTTGCCGCTGGTTTAGGAGGGTTGGTCGGCATGGAAAGGGAGTGGAGTAACCATGCTGCGGGCTTTCGTACTCACATTCTGGTTTGTCTGGGATCTGCTACAATTATGCTTCTTTCTATTTACGGCTTTACCGAGTTTGTTAATGAGCCCAATGTAAGGATCGATCCTGCCCGCCTTGCTGCACAGGTCATCAGTGGTGTAGGATTTCTCGGAGCAGGTGCCATCCTTCGGAATGGCCAGAACATTAAAGGGCTGACGAGCGCTGCTTCCATTTGGGTCGTTGCAGCAATCGGTTTATGTGTGGGTGCAGGATTTATGTATGCTGCTGTTTATGCTACGTTTATGGTATTGTTCAGCCTTTTCCTGTTGAATAAATGGGAGAAGCATATGCTTAGAAATCGAAGAAGCAGTGACGTATCTATTAAAGCCATGAATTCTCCTGGGGTTCTTGGCACAATAGCTTCTAAATTCGGAGAACATGGTATCCAAATTATCAATGTCAAAATGATCCCAGACATCGTTAGCGATGAAGCGGACAAGAGACCTGAAATCCAGTTGATATTCAGCCTAAAGATGCAGGACCAGGCTAAACTGCTATTGGTGCTGGACCAGCTCAATTCCTATGACTTTATACTCTATATAGAGTCTGGCCGTAATTCAATGAACCAGGAGAACCAACAAGTAGCACGCGCTTAGTCAACCTGAAAAATTATAATAGGCTGACAATGGTTCATTTAAAGTCGGCTTGTTCAGTGCGCCCATAATGAGCTTGTCCATAATCAATTTCCGTAAAAATAACATGTAAAAGGAAATGTTGTCACATGAATATCTTATCGATGCAAAAGATACTTGCTATTCTCACAAGTGGGATGGAATTATGAAGGCGGTCCACATCGGGGCGGGAAACATAGGCAGAGGCTTTATCGGGCTACTATTATCCCAAGCTGGATATGAGGTATGCTTTGTGGATGTCAATGAATCCTTGGTATCGCTGCTTCAGCAAAAAGGTGCTTATACCGTTACACTTGCGAGCAGTCCACATGAGACAACGCTTGTGAGTGGAGTTTCCGCCATTAATGGCAGGGATCTGGAGCAGGTGGCCGAAGCGATTGCAAGCGCTGAGCTGGTTACGACGGCTGTTGGATTGTCATTATTGGAAACGGTGTCCATAGGAATAGCCAAAGGTATTGAGAAAAGAATGACGCGTTCGTCAGACCCCTTACAAATCATTGCTTGTGAGAATACGATAGACGGGAGCTCTCAGCTAAAGGATTATGTATATACACATTTAAGCAGTGCTATATGCAAGAAAGCCGATCAACTGGTTTCATTTCCGAATGCAGCAGTAGATCGAATCGTGCCTATCCAACACCACGATGATCCATTGATGGTCATTGTGGAACCCTTTTATGAGTGGCTGGTCGATCGTTCGGGGCTGCTCCCAGGAGCCACAGAAATCGCTGGCGTTCATTATGTGGATCAATTGGAGCCTTATATAGAACGGAAACTGTTTACAGTGAATACGGGACATAGCTGTATCGCTTATCTGGGCTATCTTAGTGGTCATTCGACGATTCTAGAATCGATGGAGAACCTGGCCATCTCCTTGCAGGTACAACATATTTTGGAGGAAACGGGATCGATTCTTATTAGAAGACATAGCTTTGATCCCGAGAAGCATTCACAATATATTCGTAAGATTCTGGATCGTTTCCGCAATCCTTATTTAAGTGATGAAGTTGTCCGTGTAGCACGTTCACCGATACGGAAGCTTTCGCCTAATGATCGGTTTGTGCATCCTGCTCTACAGGGTTATAAGCTTGGCATAGAACCGCAATATTTGGCTTCGGCCATGGCAGCCGCTCTGTTGTTCGATTATCCAGAAGATGCGGAGGCTGTTGAACTGCAAGAGGCTATCAAATCGAGGGGGATTCATCAAGTAGCAGCCCAAATCACGGGTATCCCTGAAGGACATCCTATACATGCGCTTATCATTCAAAAGTATTTATCTTTGAGTTCTTTGAGAACTTAGGAGGCTTGATTGCTGGCAAGGTGGATTATGAGCAAGTTTTTAACAGCCATTCATGAAAAACTAGGTTTGCACAAAGTTGTAATCGTTGTGTTAGCATGGTAAACTAATGACATATTTGAGCAAATGTGCAAATTGGGACGTTTGTTTGAACGGAGGCAATGCATTAAAATGAGTAAAACTAGTAAAAACGAGCATTCTTCAAAAGAAAGCTTTCTTGAGAGAATCGCTCGCATGTACTATGTGCTCGGAATGAGCCAGCAGGAGATTTCAGTCCAGCTAGATATCGGCAGATCTTCTGTCTCCAGGTTTTTGAACGAGGCAAGGGACAGAGGAATCGTACAAATCCAGATTCGCTCAGATTTGGACAACAGCCGCCATGCTTCGTTGGAGTATAAGCTTACTAAACTATACGGCTTGAAGGACTGTGTGGTATTTCGAGGCGATCAAAGTGCAAATCCCTTTGAGGCCTTAGCCACTCAATATTTGGATTCGGTATTACCTTCACACGGGGCAATAGGGCTCGGGTGGGGGAGGACTCTCAATGCCATCGGCAGCCATTTGCATATGTGCGATTCACGCCCGGGACTAAAAATCGTCCAGCTGATAGGAGGTTTTGGCACCAGGGAAGATCAGATGCCTGCCTCCTCTATCATTCAGATATGGGCCCAAGCGCTACGAGGTAAAGCGCAGTTGTTCCCAGCCCCTGCTATAGCCGGAAGTGTTGAAAGCAAACACAGCTTTATGCAGGATCCGAGCGTACAAGAGATTATGAATGAAATTCGTAAATTGGAAACGATCGTTTTCGGGATTGGTCACGCGGGCGAGGATGCCACGTTGCTGGCTTTAAATCTGGTAGCTGATTTGACCTTCGAGGAAGTGAGCGAAGCAAGTGTAGGCGAGATTCTTTTTCATAGCTTCGACAAGCAGGGGAAGTTTTCAATTCCGCGTATCAGTGAAAGGGTTGTTGGCGCAACGAGGGAAGATCTTATGAATATTGGGCTGCGGATTTGTGTTGCGCAGGGCACGGCTAAAGTGCCAGCGCTATGTGGAGCTCTAAAAGGAAAACAGTTGAATGTGCTTATTACTACAGAAGAAACGGCATTGCAGGTACTTCAAATTCATTGAAAAGGAATCAAAAAAAGAATCAATTAAATGATTGTTGAGATAACAAGAAAAAGCGATTACAACATGTAATAAAGGAGTTCAGACTATGAAGGCAGCCGTATTAAAGGCGCCCCATCAGATTGAAATTTTGGAATGGGAGTCAGCCAGGCTTAAGCCCAATGAAGTGAGGATACAAGTCAAAAGCTGTGGGATCTGTGGCACAGACCAGCACATTTATCAGGGTCATCCGGGTTCGGCAGCCGTAACCCCACCTATTGTACTAGGCCACGAGTTGGCTGGCGTTGTAACTGAGTGCGGGGATCATGTGCAGCAGCTCCAAATGGGGGATCGCGTATCCATAGATCCCAATATATATTGTGGAGGTTGCCGATATTGTCGTAATGGCCAGCCTCATCTATGTGACAATCTCCAGGCAGTTGGCGTCACGCGTGATGGGGGGATGGGTGAATATTGCGTCGCCCCAGCCGCGAATTGTTACCTTTTACCAGATTCATTGAGCTTTGTCGAAGGTGCTATGGTCGAGCCGCTTGGCTGTGTGCTGCATGGCTTTAAAAAAGTAGATATCCGCCCGATTCATACCGTATTGCTGATTGGTGGTGGATTTATTGGTCAATTGTTCCTGCAATTGGTGAAAAGGCAAGGCGTGGCAAGAATCGTGGTTAGCGAGCCGGCTATCGAGAAGCATGAAGCGCTGCTTGCTTTGGGCGCGGATGAGGTCGTGCAACCAACTGCTCTGATTGTGGAACAGTTAATGGCTAGATTCGATATCGTGATCGAATGTGTGGGACGGAAGGAATCGATGGAACTGGCGTTCGATGCTGCCAGCAAAGGCGGACAGGTGCTGCTGTTTGGAGTCGCCAACCCTTCAACACAAATCCAAGTTTCGCCTTTTGCCATTTTCACCAAGGAGCTTCGTATCATGGGTTCCTTTATTAATCCACATACCCATGAAGAGGCGATCGCGCTTATCGAACAACAGCTTGTCAAGGTGGAGCCACTGATCAGCCATCGATTTTCGTTAGACCAAGTACCACAAATTATGAGCGATTATGCTCAAATGAATGTGACCAAAGGGGTTATTGTTCACCCATCATAATTGAGCTCATTATACAGAGTGTCTAAGCCGGTTCAGCTCAAAGCAAGGAGTAAATTCCTGCTGCTATATCCATATCAGAAACCAAGCGGCAGAGATTCCGTTTGGTTTTTTTATGTGCGCCCAGCATGGGCGTGTGAAAAAAGTGGAAATCACCTCGAACGAATGTAAAATACACAACGGAATAATTGATGCATCGCCATACGAACCTATTGATTACGGCTCTTTAGCTTATTCTGAAGCATACCGAGGAAAATATCAGCTAGAATAGCCAGCAGACAAGCTGGGATCGCACCCGCATAAATTTTGATATTATTTTGAAGGTTAAGGCCGGAATAAATTTCGCGCCCTAACCCTTCGCCGCCAATGAGTGGAGCAAGCGTTGCTACTCCGATAGCGATGACTGCAGCGATTCGAAGTCCCGCCATCAAGAACGGTAGCGCTAGGGGAAGTTGTACTTGTAGCAGCAATTGCATACTGCTCATGCCGACACCCTTGCCGGCTTCACTTACACCCGAATCCACCTGATTTAGACCTACATAGGTATTACGAATAATGGGTAGTAGAGAATATAAAAACAAGCCAACAACAACGGTTTTAAATCCTAAGCCAAGTACGATCATTAGTAAAGCTAACAAAGCTAGGCTTGGAATAACTTGAATGAAGTTTGCGACTGGCAAGATAATGGCTGCTAGTTTTTTGCTGCGAGCACTGAGGACACCGAGTGGAATACCCACAATAAGCGCGAGCCCCAAACCGCTGAACACCATGACAATATGCACCCATGTTAAGTGTAAAAGGTAACCGGCGTTCTCTTTGACATATTCCAAGAGATTTAGATCCGATCTAGGGGGATTCACGTCAGCGTCAAGTAGATGAATTGTTTTCAAAAACTCATAAGCCACTTCTTTCGTTGAGCGTTTATTGACTTCAACTTCATAATTAAGCGCGCTCATTGTAGTTGTATCCAATTTCCCTACCAATAAAGAAATCATGTCGTTCAATTCTGGATGCTGTTTTAAGGTATCATTTCTCACTACAGGCGATGCATCATAAGGTGGGAAAAACTGTTTATCATCTTTCAATGTTTTCAAATCATATTGTTTTAATCCTGAATCCGTCGTATAAGCGACGACAACATCGACTTTTTTGTCAGCCGCCGCTTTATGGACTAAGGAGATCTCCATCGGAAGTGTTTTCTTGAACTTGAATCCATAAAAATTGGTAAACGCATTGTAACCGTCATTATCCCGTTCAAGCCAGGTTGAGTCGACCCCAATGATCATAGCTTGGGCATGACTCTTCAAATCAGACACAGTATTCAGCTTATATTGTTTAGCCACGTCCTGGGTTACAGTTAATGCATACGTATTCTCAAAGCCATACGAATCAAACCATTTGAAATCAAAGTATTTGTTGAATCCTTCTTGGGCTTGTTTTAGAACCTCTTGACGATCGTTGGTCTTATTAACCGGAAAATGGTTGTTGAAAATTTCCCCGGAATATAAGGTGCCCATTTGGATTTCATTGCTCTTCATGGCAGTGATAATAATGGGACTAGATGCAAGATCGGGTACAATTTTTACCTTAAGCTTCGTACGTTCTTCAATGAGGACTTTATACATTTCCGCCAGAGTTTTGGCTTCTGTGTAGGTTTGTGTACCTATTTGTATCGTATCTGTGGCACCCTTACCGCATGCGGAGGCGACCAATGATAATAAGATAAAGCTTAAGGCGGCAACCCGTGTTGTTGTTTTTCTCATTTGTCCACCTGCAGTTTGATTTTTATGTTAGTTTTAATAGAAGACCATCTTTCGATAGCTCCGAATAAAAGATCAGCTAGAAATGCCAGCAAGATTGCAGAAGCGGCTCCTGTTATGATAAGTTCCTTCTTATTTACTCCAATACCTGAAACGATGAGCTCTCCTAAGCCTCCAGCACCAATCAAGGCTGCAAGTGTGGTCCAGCTAATAATATAGACCGTAGTGACGCGGATACCCGACATAATGTAAGGAAAAGAAAGTGGAAGTTGGATTTGTAACAACCGTTGAGTGGCGTTAAAACCCATGCCTCGAGCGGATTCTAACATGGCTGGATCAACAGAGTTAAACCCCTCGTATGTGTTTCGTAAAATAGGTAATAAGGAGTAGAGAAACAGGGCAAAGATTGCCGGTTTCATTCCTATTCCCATGAGTGGAATGAGAATAGCTAGCAGAGCAAGGCTTGGAATAGTCTGAAATATATTGGTAATGGTAAAGATCAACGTATGTAGCCATTTAATCTTATTCTTCGACAGAAAAATTCCTAAAGGAACGGCAACTAGTATCCCCAAAAGCATAGAAGCAGCAGTGATGACCAAATGCTGTTGAATCGCCGTCAGAATGTCCAAATAACGTTCTTGTAGAAATTCCAAATACGTGTAAAAAAAATTAGACTTCGGCATCGACATTGCCCCCATTAAGTGGAGGAGAGTAGACTTCTGCCAGATGGCTAACTACACTTCCTCGCGTAATAAGTCCGATTAACTCGTTGTCTCCCTTTACAACGGCTAAATTAGACAACTGATATTCAGTCATGATGTTCAAAGCAACCGAAAGAGAAGTTCCGGATTGCACGATATGTACCACAGGCATCATGACATCGGCAACGGTTTTGGTTTCTTCTCCATATTGGTCCAGAACGCGATAAATCGATACACTACCCTGCAAACGGTTATTTTTATCGACAATTAGCAAAGAGTCCACACGTCTTTTTTCCATGATTTTCATCGCCGAGGCAAGACCTCTGGATGGATAGGCGGTCGCTGGATTTTCTACCATGACTTCGTCTACGGTGGGTGCTTCTAAAGCATTTACCTGCATTCTTTTCGCACCAAAAAAGTTTTTCACAAAATCGTTCGCTGGATGACGCAGTATTTGTTCAGGTTGTCCAGTTTGGATGACTTCACCATCCTTCATCAATATAATGGTGTCGGCAATTTTGATTGCTTCATCCATATCATGAGTGACGAAGACAATCGTCTTTTTTAATTCCTGTTGTAAACGAATTAGCTCTTCCTGCAGCTGTTCACGGCTAATGGGGTCTAAAGCGCTAAAAGGTTCATCCATTAGGATAACGGTAGGATCCGCAGCCAAAGCGCGTATGACACCGATTCGCTGTTGCTGTCCTCCACTTAATTCAGAGGGGAAACGGTTTGCATATAAGTCGGGATCTAAGTTTACCATCTTTAAAAGTTCGTCTACCCTTGCTTCCGTTTTTTGTTTTTCCCATTTCTGCAAGCGGGGCACTACACCCACGTTTTTAGCAATAGTCATATGTGGAAACAGTCCGATACTTTGAATCACATAACCTATCTTTCTGCGAAGAGTTACGGGATTCATAGTAGAAATATCCTCACCATGGAGGGTTATTTTTCCTTTGGAGGGTTTAATTAATCTATTTATCATTTTCATTGTCGTTGTTTTGCCGCAGCCACTGGGACCTATTAGTACGGTGATCTCGCCTTCCTCGATCGTTAGATTAATATCCTTAAGTACGACATTTCCATTCTCATATACCTTGTTAATCGCTTGAAATTGAATCATTCTCTTACCGCCTTCTCTGATTAGGACTGATATGTAAAGTATTGAATAAATGGTTACGATCTCGCCCGTGCGCAATAAGAAAACATTGTTTTTTTGAAGAACTCCTCCTCCGTAAGTTTAGCCATATTTCCAATTACATATTCAGCTCTAGTCAGTTCAAAACAGCAAATGGACAGTCTTTTCCAATACAGCATTTACAGGCAAGCTACTTGTTTACCAGTTTGTTTTTAGCAATATATGAAGCGCAACTTATTATTCAAGAAAAAACGACTGGAATTATAAAAATTGTTATGACAGCTTAGATCGTGCAGAATGCTGTCAATGTGGGAGGGTACGAATGGGATACTTCAATTGTTCTGAAGCAAAAGTAGGTTTCTTAGAACGCTTCAGAGTCCATATGCTTCATTAACGGGTATTAGACTGGGGATGTGCCAAAGCAATAAATAATGTCACTTGGGATAAAGACTTATCTTTTTCCTATTGGGCTGAAAGATACACAGAGTCAGCGGCATATTTGTTAAGTTAGAACGTTAAAGAACAATTAGAGCAAACACATTCCTTCGGACACATACATGTTTGCAGGCTCAGTATGGATCAACTTATAGCTTGCAAGAAAGCTTATGCATACAACTGCAATCTCTGTACTTAAAGCAGAAATCATGAGTTGATAATCAGATTTTCGCTAATGCCAAGTCGATACGACAAGAAATAGCCAGGTAATGTTATGAAAAGTAGTTTGTAAATTCGCAAAGTTCTTTGGCGGCGTTTTTGCTATCAATCTTGTTTTCTTTCAGCATTTCGCTGACAGGACAGTGTCCTCAAAATCCTTGACATCGTAACTTTTTTCGCCGGACTTACGCACGAAGCAAAATACACCCAGTGCAACCGCCATATTCCGTACATCGCTTCCATTCTCCGTTTAGCTCAGCAGCCAGCATGACATTTTCAAGAACTGTGAAGAAAATCTTACGAGCCTGGCTCACTTGACATTTTCCTGAATGCTCTCGGGGACATTCCCGTATGTTCCTTGAACACGCGGGAAAACGTTCGGAAAGATTCGAACCCAGAGTCGACGGAGATGTCCAAAATGGACATTTCCGTCGTAAGCAATAGAGAAGATGCGCGCCTGACTCTCAATTTATGGATATAATCCAGGAAATGCGTATTCAAAGTCCTCTGGAACAAGCGGCTGATATAAGCGGGACTGGCATCGAATTTTTTACATAATCCGTCTTGCGTGAGTTCATTCAAATAATTCGTGTGTACAAATTGAATGATATCCCAATCCAATTTTTTTATTTTCGCATTTTGAATGTGGGAATGGCTCAGAATCGCGGTGGAGTGGGAGCGCGCATAGAGAGCCAGGGCTTCGATCACTTTGGAGCGGATCACGCTGTATTTGCCTATCTTAGAGCTACTATACTCGCTCGCTATCGCGCTGCAAATCAGATTCATCTCCCGGGCATCGTTCTCGTTCAAATCGTTGTAGGAAGGTAATTGATTGCCGACTTGAAGTAAAATTCGGCCGAGCTGGGCATCGGTCGTGGATTCGAAGATCAGGCTGATATCGAACATGCAGCAAAAAAGATGGAGCGGCGCCTCCGGATTGGTATGGATTTCATGGATATGGTGGGGCAGCAGGAAGCTGATCGATCCGGGCTTCAATTCGTGGGTAATTCCGTTAAGCGTTTCTGTTCCGCGGCCGTTCATAACGAGAGACAATTCAAGAAAGTCGTGATGATGAAGCGGGATGTCTTCTTTGAGCAGATTGGACAAGCAGTAGAAAGGAAGCTGTCCCTTTTCGAGGCTCGAGTAGTTTAAGGAATCCGTGTATTCGAGATATGCGGTCATCGGCTTCCCCCCATATCAAAACTCGTGAAATTCTAAGGTCATAACATAGACCCGCGCTTAAGGCAAGTTTACCTTACAACCCGTGAAGCATGCAATTTATTTTTCCCCAAGCGTCTTTTTTTTTTTTGCGTGCCAGCACTTGCAAACCGGTATCTATGGGCTGATCGAAATTCGGTTTCAAATGAGGCCTCCGATTGGCCGATACCGTAAGGGCCTTGGCTGAGCCGCCACGTTAACGTTCTTGTCGCAGATCGCCGCCGTCGATGCCCACACAGTATGTGTCCATCTGCTTAGATTCGCACTCCCGTTTCGGTACTTGTTGTTTTCGGTCTTGCTGTTGTCCTGATCCGTTTACTTGGGAAGATAGTACAAAGACAATTATATTTCAATATTTTTTTTAACATATAAAATAATAGGTAAAAAAATTCGCGAGCATAGGATTTTGACTTGTTTGTGAAAAATATGACCGAATTGCTGATATACATCATTGTATAATGAAGCCGTCTAGCAGAAGATAGCGCAATGGAATGAAAGGGCTTACGCTTCGTTTGCCGCAATTATGAACAGGGAGGATTTGCATGAGAAACAGAGTATTCAAAGCAGTTATGGTTCTGATGTGTGCATTCGCAGTAGTCGCTGCCGGGTGCGCGAAGGGCAACGAAGCAGTAAATACATCCCAAGGTTCAACGTCTCCATCCGCAAGCGCAGGCAATACAGGCGATAGTCCTTCGGCGACGCCGAAGGAGACAGTCGAACTGACGATGGTTATGCAGAACGCCGGATTGCCGGTCCCGGATGGCATTGATCCGAACAACAACGAATTCATTAACATTGTCAAAGAGTACGCGAACGTAGATCTGAAGATGACCGTTAATGATATTGGCGCTCACGCGGGCAAGCTGAATCTGATATTGGCATCCAACAATCTCCCCGACATCGTTCAGACGAACGATGTCGATCCTGTCAACGTTGCGGCGGATCAGGGCGCTTTCATCGATCTCAAGAAGTATTACGACAACTCTGAGGAAATCCAGAAGTGGATCACCCCCGCTATGATGGATATGGCGAGTTACAAGGGGCATTACTACCGGCTTCCGATGGCTGCGGGCAAGGATTTGCCGCAAGGGTCAGGCAACTACGTACGGAAGGACCTTCTTGACAAGTTCAACGGAGGCAAGACCCCGGACACCATCGAAGGCTACGTGGAAGTGATGAGGAAAATCAAAGAAGCCAATCCGAATG
Source organism: Paenibacillus nasutitermitis (assembly GCF_014641075.1). Lineage (GTDB taxonomy): Bacteria > Bacillota > Bacilli > Paenibacillales > Paenibacillaceae > Paenibacillus_Z > Paenibacillus_Z nasutitermitis. The sequence goes on along the minus strand of NZ_BMHP01000002.1, from coordinate 1,389,323 downwards.
CCACACCGCTTACCGCCTATGCCGATCCGGGTGCGGGCTCCATCTTCGTCGGTGGAAATGTGTTCTTCCAATGGTACGGCGCAAGTCCGAACAAATTCCGCGTGCAAGATGGCCAGGTTGTCAGCACATTCGTGCTTCCGGAATACCGGGCAGCCGTAGAACTGCATAAGCAGCTCTTTAATGAGGGTTTGCTCGATCACAACTTCGCGACCAACGACTGGGGCAAATGGTTCGCGGCTCTGGACAAGGACGCTTTGCTCATATTTGACGGTGCGGACCAGCTTATGGCGCTTGCGGCGTATCATAAGATAAGCAAGGGTACAGAGGCGGATACGTCATTCCGCTCCCAGATCGCGTTTGTGCCGAAGCTGGCGAGCTACCCGGCAGTAGTGAAGGATCAGAAATATACGTATGGGAAGAAAGGGTCTCCGATCATTTGGTATGGCCTGTATATCTCCAGTAAAAGCAAATATCCGGATCGGGCCTGGAGCGTGTTCGAAGGTCTTGCTTCCGATAAGCTGAACGAAGCCATCTACTGGGGCAGGGAAGGCTCGGAGTACGTCGTCCAGGATGGCAAGAGGATTCCGGACGCCAAGAAATTGCTGGATCCCAACCGTTATTGGTCCATACATTTATCGACCATTCGCGGGTTTGCCGCCGGTCAGGAGTCGAAAGATGCGCAACAGATTCAGGTGCTGGGCCAGGAAGACTACGACTATTCCCACGATAGTCTGAAATACCCTGCCGAGATGGCTGAGGAAGCCGGCGTTGATATGTTTGCCGTCATTCCCGTGCCGGACGAAGCCAAAGTGAAGCTGCCGGAATCCAACATCTTCCTGGCTGCCGCAACGGTTGATGCCATCACCGGTAAAATCACGATGGAGCAATTCGACAAGAAGGTCGAAGAGTACAAGGAGAAATACGGCTTTATTGGCGAGGCGTACACGAAGTACATGAACGAGCATAAGGAACAACTAGAAGGCTGGGGTGTCAAGGAAGTCAACTGGTAATATCGTAAATGCGGCACGGGTATGGGGTATGTCTGCCATACACCCCATATCCGTGCTTATGAATGAGTTACGAAGGGCAGAGGAGGTGTGATCACAGGATGGAGATGGCTGGGAAGCGCGGCACAAGAAAAAGGTATACCAAAAGACAATTTGGGCTGTATATGATGATTGCCCCCATGGTCGTTCTCTTGTTTCTGTTCAGCTATATTCCAATGTATGGAATCGTTATTGCTTTCCAGGATTATTTCCCGTTTACAGGCGTTAGCGGGAGCAAGTGGGTCGGATTCAAGCATTTCGCCTACTTTCTGACGGACGACACGTTTTATTACGTGCTGAAGAATACCCTCATCATCAACTTTTATGATATTGTATTCGGATTCACTGCACCGATCGTGTTTGCGATTCTGGCCAATGAATTAATGCACCAACCGTTCAAGCGCATCATCCAATCGATCTCCTATTTACCGAACTTCTTCTCCTGGGTCGTTGTGGCCGGTCTGATGCAGCTGGTGCTGACGTCGGATAAGGGCGGTCTTGTCAACGATGCGCTTCACTGGCTGTTCGGGATCGGACCAATCAGCTTCCTGACGGACAGCAAGTTGTTTGTCCCGCTTGTTGTGGTGCTGGATATCTGGAAAAGCGTAGGCTTCAGCGCGATTCTGTACTTTGCGACGATCACCAATATCCCTTCGGAGCTGTACGAAGCAGCCTCCATAGACGGCGCGTCCAGAATAAGAAAGATGTACCACGTTACCCTGCCGGGCTTGATACCGATTATCGTCCTTTTGTTCCTGCTGAAGCTGTCCACCATCTTTACCATCGGATTCGACCGGATTTTCAACCTGCAAAATCCGATGGTATACAACGTCTCCGAGGTAATCAGCACCTACGTATATCACGTCGGTCTCCAGCAAGCGCAATTCAGTCTGACGACAGCGATCGGTCTGGCGCAGAGCGTGATCGGATTTACCTTGCTCATCTTGAGCAACTGGCTGTCCAAGCGGTTTGTCGGTTTGGGATTGTACTAAGGCAGCTTCGCATATCAAGAGGAGGGCAACATCGTGATTAGAAATTCCCCTTCGAGAATCCTGTTTGAAGTATTCAACTATACGGCCTTTACCCTCTTTACGTGTGCCGTCCTTATTCCTTTCCTACACGCGCTCGCGATTTCGTTAAGCGATTACAATTCGGTCCTGAACGGCTCGGTCCGTCTATGGCCGGTCAATTTCAACATAGACGGTTATTTGAAAATTTTGACGAACATGAATTTCATCATTATTTTTGCGAATACGGTAGGCCTGACGGTCGTAAACACAAGTCTTAGCATAGCTTTCGCTCTAGCGGCGGGCTATGTGCTTGCCAGCAAACATCTGATCGGCCGAAAGATGCTGATGACGTACTTCCTGATTCCCATGTACTTCAGCGGGGGCTTGATTCCGTTCTATCTGACCGTTACCAATCTGCATATGAACAATACGTACTTTGCGCTTATTGTTCCCTTACTGGTGAATGTCTTCTACGTCATTATATTCAGAAACTCCATTGCGGGCGTACCCGCAGAGCTCGCCGAATCGGGGGAGATGGATGGCGCGGGCGACCTGAGGATTCTCGTACACATTATTTTTCCGGTCATCAGCCCGATGGTCGCAGCCTTTGCCATCTTCAGCGCAATTGCGTATTGGAACGAATGGTTTAATACGATGATATTTATTCAGGATCCTCATATGTATACGCTTCAATACTGGTTGCGGCAGCTTATGGTTGCCAATGAATTCACCGACTCGCCGAACAATCCGCTGAGAGGTGTGGTACAACTGGCCAGAGTCAATCAGAAAACGCTGGCTATGTCGGCAACCCTGATTACGATTATTCCGATTGCCCTCGTGTATCCTTTTCTGCAAAGATTCTTTATCCATGGCATTATCGTAGGTGCGGTTAAAGGGTGAAAAAGTCAATCGACTTCGATAAGTATGATTTCAAAGATGAAACGATCCGCCTAAATTGGACATACAGAAGGGAATTGAGAAAATGAGCTTAGCGATCAATGGAGGGACGCCCGTTCGGACGGCGCCGTTCGCACAGTGGCCGGTTTTCGGTGAATTGGAGCAGACAATGTTGCTTAACGTGCTGAATTCAGGTAAATGGGGAGGCGTTGGAGGAACATTTACCGGAGAGGAACCGTACATCCCCCGGTTTGAGAGGGAGTTCGCAAAATATCAAAACGCCAATTACAGCGTCAGTTGCGTTAACGGCACGGTGGCGATCACGGTTGCGCTTCAGGCGGCAGGCGTAAAGCCCGGCGACGAGGTTATCATTCCTCCTTATACCTTCATTGCCACCGCTACCGCCGCGCTTGCTTTCGGAGCGATTCCCGTATTCGCGGATATCGAGGAAGATACATTGCTGATCGATCCGGACAAGGTGGAAGCAGCGATTACGCCGAAGACCAAAGCGATCATAGCCGTGCATGTGGCCGGGGCCCCGGCCAACATGACGCGTCTGCTGGAAATTGCGCGCAAGCATAATCTCGCGTTGATCGAGGACGCCGCACAGGCTGTAGGCGCACAATGGGAAGGCAAAGGCGTTGGCGCAATCGGTGATTTGGGGACGTTCAGCTTTCAATCCAGCAAAAACTTGAACGCCGGCGAAGGCGGTATTGTATTAATGAATGAGAAATCGTTATGGAGCGCCGCGTGGTCGATCTGCAACGTCGGACGTATTCCGGAAGGAGGTTGGTACCAACACGAAGTATTGGGCCAAAATTATCGGATGACCGACATTCAGGCCGCATTATTGCTCGCGCAGATGACACGGATCGAAGAACAAATGCAACGTCGCGAAGCTAACGTCGCCCTACTTGACCGGTTATTGGGCAAAATTGAGGGAATTTCTCTGCTCAAGCAAGACGCTCGCATCACTCGGCACGCGAACCATGTGTATTTATTCAAGCTATCGCCTGATTTCGCGAGGAACGTCAACAAGGAGGAGTTTATCCACAGGGTGAACGCGGAAGGCATTCCGGTGTTTTACGGTTATGTGCCGTTGAACCGCACGAATGCCGTAATCAGCGCAACGAAAGACTGGCTTGGAGAAGAGCGGGTTTACGATTGCCCCGTCTGCGAGAGATTGTGCGCGTCCGAAGCGCTGATGCTTAGCCAGAACGTGCTGCTTTCCGAGGAACAAGCCATGTACGATATCGCCGAAGCGTTGGAAAAGGTTATCCGTTCGTATGACGAATGAACGAAGCCTAAGGGTTGCTGTCGCAGGCTGCGGGACGATGGGGAAATTGTATGCGTCGGTTTTGACCCGAATGGTTGATATCGAGCTCGCCGGTTTTTATGCGCGTCGATCGGAAAGTGCGATCGACGCGGCCGCCAGCTTCGGAACCCGATTATTCATGTCGTATGAAGAGTTGCTGGCGGAAGCGGATATCGATGTCGTGTGCATTACGCTTCCCACATATTTACATCGACAATACGCGGTTCAAGCGGCTGAAAGAGGAAAACACGTCATTTGCGAAAAGCCGATGGCGCTGACCCTGGAAGATACGGAAGCGATGATGAGAGCAAGCGAGCGATATGGAACGCGGCTGCTGGTCGGGCATGTGCTCCGCTTTGCCCCTGAGTATCGGAATTTGCGCGATCACGTCTTGAGCGGAAAAATCGGGAAGGTCGGAGTCGGCCATGCGAGGAGAGCCAGCTTGCATCCGCCTTCAGGAAGTTGGTTCAAGAACGAAGAAATGAGCGGCGGCGTCCTGTTCGACCTGATGATACACGACATTGATTTCATGCGGTGGACGTTGGGAGAAGTAAGGAGCGTTTACGCGTCATTAACGACCGCCTCCGGCATTGAATACGCGAATGCGACTTTGCGGTTCGCAAGCGGCGCCATCGTGAATCTGGAGGCGCATTGGGGATACCCGGGACCGTTCCTTGCCGAAGTGGAGCTGGCTGGACAATCTGGCGTCATGCGCTGCAGCAACCAAAACGGACAGTCTCTGATTGTTCGGCAAATGGAATCCCCTGGAATAGCAGGAGAAGGCGTACATATTCCGAGCTTTCTGCTGAAGAAGGACCCGTATGAAGCAGAAATCGAGCATTTTATCGCATGTATCCGAACAGGCGCCGAACCGGTCGTATCGGCCGAGGATGCAAGCCGCGCCGTCGAAATCGCTCTTGCGGCCGGATGTTCGGCACAAACCGGACTTCCGCAAAAGCTATAGCTGTGCAGGATCGTTCATGAGGAGGTTCGTTAATTGGATATCGTAAATATCGGGATCGTCGGTTTTGCCCATCCGCATGTTCATGGTTATTTGAGTGTGCTGCTTGATCGTAACGATGTCCGCGTCCTGGGGGGATGGGACGAAGATGCGCACCGCGCGGCGACCGTACTTGGGCCGCTGGGATTGACCGTCTATGATACGCTTGACGCCCTGCTGTCATCTGCAATTGATGCGGTCGTTGTCTGTTCGGAGAATGTTCGACACGCGGAATTGACGATCGCTGCGGCACGATCAGGAAAACACGTATTATGCGAGAAACCGCTGGGCACATCGATGAAAGACATGAACGACATGGTTCGCGCCTGCCGGGAAGCGGGAGTCCAGTTAATGACGGCGTTTCCTTGCCGCTATTTCCCGGCAGTTCGCGAAGCGAAATTGACTGTGGAGCGCGGCGAAATCGGCACCGTCCTGGCGATTAAAGGGACCAACCGCGGGACGATGCCCGGGGATTGGTTCGTTGAGCCTTCCCTATCGGGGGGAGGCGCCGTTATGGATCATACCGTGCATGTTATGGATTTGATGCGCTGGATTCTTGAAGACGAGCCTGACGTTGTCTATGCGGAGGTGGGGCGATTGTTTCACGACGATCTGGCTGTTGAAGACGCGGGTTTGATTCACGCAACGTTCCGAGGCGGGCAGAAGACTGTGCTGGACACCAGTTGGTCGAGAGGTAAATCATTCCCCATGCGAGGCGACGTGACGATGGAAATTATCGGCACAAGCGGAATGATCAGCGTCGATGTCTTTGCTCAGAAAAATGAATTATTCCGCGACGAGAGCACGCGAGCCGAATGGAGCTATTGGGGGGACAACGCGAACGAAGATTTGATCGGAGATTTTATTCAATCACTCAGATCGGGCACACCGGCGCCGATAACCGGCGAAGACGGCTTGGCTGCCACGGCTGTGGCACTGGCAGCGTACGAATCGGCCAGCCTTGGAGTCCCCGTAGTCTTGGAGGTAGGATGATGCTGCATATTGGAACAGCCAAAGTGAATATAACGCCTAGCCGGCCAGTTCCCCTTGGAGGGTTTGCTTCCAGATTGGGCTTGGGCGGTTTCCAAGGGGTTTCGCATCCCTTGTATGCGAGAATATTATGTTTTCAACACAGCGTTGCGGACGGAAAGACGACATTGGCCGTTCTGGGCAGCGCCGATCTGCTCTGGTGGGGAAGCCAGATGGTCGAAGCGTTGAAGCAGCGCATACGTGAGCTTTGTCATGTAGATACCGTTATTCTTCATGGCACGCATACGCACTCTGGGCCGCAAATCTGGGACGGGTTCTCCGAATACGGCGGCAGCATCGACCTCGCCTACATTGCGGAACTCGAGACAACGGTGCTGCAGGGTGTTGAAGCGGCGATGTCCAACATGGAGCCGGTTACTGTGGACATCGGGCGCGGCGTTTGCGACATTGCGACCAATCGAAGGAGCAAGGCTGACGACGGGATACGAATCGCCCCCAACCCGAATGGACCGGTAGACCGTGAACTGACTGTGCTTCGCTATAAGTCGGCACACGATGAGCGAACCAAGGCGGTGCTCGTCCATTATGCGTGTCATCCGGTCGTGACGTCGGACAACTTGATTTCCTCGGAATTCACCGGAGTTGCGATGGAGGAACTGGAGCAATCGATAGGGGATGGCGCGATCTGCGCCTACTTGCAGGGCTCCTGTGGGGATATAAACCCTCACGACGGAGATATGGGCGGGGATGCGCAGGTCGTCATGCTTGGTTGCCGGTTAGCAAACGACGTGAACAAGGTGCTGGCGGGAGCCATGCGCCGCGTTGACTCCATTAGTCTCCGGTCTGTGCGGATGAGCGTCGAGCTTCCGTTGCAAGCGCTGCCGGAACGCGAATATTTGGAATCCCGGTTAGGCGAACCGGGCGTAATGGGGGAGTGGAGCCGCAAGCTTCTTTCCAGGCAGGAAGGAATTCCCGCGAGCATGTCGCTCAAGATGACGGGATTAGCCCTCACCGAAGGCTTCGCTGTGCTGGCCATGAACGCGGAAGTGGTTGTTGAATACGGCTTGTATCTCAAATCAGCATCCAATAAAACGGTCGTTCCGCTAGCGTACAGCGACGGAATGATTGGATATATCCCAACGGCCAGGCAGTTGGCGGAGGGCGGATACGAACCGATCGACTCCACCTATTATTTCGGCTTGCCGGCTCCATTCGCTCCTGAGGCCGAAGGAATATTGCGGGAGGCACTGGACGTTGTCGCGCGCGAGTTCTGCGATGCCAAGCAATCGTGACAGGGCAGCCTATTATACAGAGAATACCAGGTATGGTGTATGCATCTGCACAAAAATGCGAAGGAGCGATATGAATGAGAGTCTTAAAGGTTCTTGTCCCTGTGCTGTTTCTGACAGCCATGATTTTCATTTTGAATTTGCGGCCTGTTAGTGCGGCTTCCGGACCGGAAGTACCGCTTATTACCGATGCAAAGATCCACTATGGCTTCGTTATCTGGGAAACCACTCCGCGAGCCGACGGTAAGGTTCATGTAGACACTCCGGCGACGATAGCCAGAGCGAAGGAGCTGAATGTGAATACCTTTGCTTTCTTATTGTGGCAGCGTGCCGAGGATTGGGATGATTTTCGGTATGAGTTTCTGCCCGCTGCACAAGAAGCCGGAATAAAGGTATGGGCCTATTTGACTCCTAAGTCTGAGGGGTACTCGCTTCCATATAAGGGTGATTTCAAAAGATGGGCTGAGGAGATCGCCGCGCTGTCCATTACCTACCCGTCCCTGGAAGCATGGGGCATGGATGATTTCACGGCAAATCTTGACGAATTTACACCGGCGAAAGTTAAAGAAATACAGGATTATGCCCTCGCTATCAACCCAAAGTTGGCTTTTATCGTCTGCGCCTATGTTTACAGTGTAGACGACGCATTTGCGGACAATTATAAAGATAGGATCGACGGGATTATTTTTCCTCATGCCGAGAGAACCGAGATCAATCTGGAAAGGGATCTGAACAAGCTTTACGATATACTACATCCGCGTAATATACCGATCTACTTCACGCCCTACGCGACTTTTTCAAATTACTCTTCAATGAAATCGGCGGAAACGATAAAGAAGGAAATGGAGATAGCTTATAAGTTTTACGAGGAAGGTAAGATCCAGGGGTTTTTTATCTACTGCACGCCTATGGAGACTACGGATGAGATATGGCTGCTTCCCAATGACCCCAACCCATATCCTTCTTCTGGTGACTGGTACTATGAATTTACCAATGATGAGTTGATCATTCCATGGGATTACCATCATACCGAAGCAGGCGCCAACGCTACCGTGTCCCAGACCGCAGCCGTAACCACGCCCAACAGTACAAATGTTTCCTTTGATGCCTATTCCTACGCCCAAAAAGGTTATGAGGTCGGAGGCTATGCGCGTATATCCTACCCGGCAGTGCCCGGAGGCGCGGACATCTATGGCGAAATTTCACAGGAAGTAAATGTAACTGACGGAGCAAACGCATCGGTAAGCTTTAAAGTGAAGGATACGTATGATGCAACCGCATCGTCGGGATATATATTTAAACAATTCCTGATAGACGACGTGGTCGTATGGGAAGAGGATGTCAGCGGAGGGGATGCAAATTGGGAACAGATCACCTTGCCTCTCGGAGACTATTTGAAGGATAAATCAACGGCCAGAATTCAACTGCGCCAGATAAATAAAAAGACAGTCGATTGGTTTCCTTCTGTTACCAACTGGGCTGATATTGAAGCCACAGGTTTTGAAGTGTTAAACCCAGGTTTTGAAGGCCATGAGGGATGGACCAAAAAGCGCTCAGGTGATATTTCGGCGAATCACGACTTTTCCATAGCCTATCCTGCCGTACCTTCAGCCGCCGGAGATGTGGGGGCAAAGGATAAGATCGCCGCCATTCAGGAATCAGATGAATACAAGCTTGATATAAAAGTAAGAGACGACTTTACAGGTGCCATAGGCGATTATCATATGATGCAAATATTAGTTGACGGCGCGCTTGTGTGGGAAAAGGATATTGCGGGAGGCACCTCGGGCTGGGACGATGTAAGCTTGGATTTGACCAGCCAGATGAAAGGTAAGCCGGATGCTGTAATAACATTCCAGGTCTATGAAAAGAACGGTGTGTATTGGCACCCCGTAAAGACGGAATGGAGAATCATGTCAACCTCAGGCTTTACCTTAAGTGACGGCGACTTTCATAATAGCAATGACAAATGGATTTATTCGGATTCGAATCCAAACCAATATAAAGTGGAAATTGTACCGTATTCAAGCAAGGTTCAGCTGCAGCTGCTGGTAGACGGAGACGTAATCTGGAGCCGAGACGTTTCCAAAATTATCGCAAATCCCTGGGCAAGATATACGGTGGATACTTCGGCTTACACTGCGGGGAAAAGCTCTGTGGATATTACCTTCCGGATGTATATTGCGCAAGATATCAACAGCCTCCCTGTGATTATCAGACTTGATAATCTTGCGGTTGAGGGGATGACGATGCAGAATTTGAGCTTTGAGGATACCACTGCCTGGACATCAAACTTTACGGATCAGAATGTAGTTCCGGCCTATGGAGGACCTAAACGCGGTCTTAGAGTGTTTGACACCATTAGGGAATTCTTTACAAGGATATCTGATATACCCGTAACAGGTGTTGAACGTGGTAATAAGGATGTGAATATCAGCTTTGATATCATCTCGCCCAACGGGAAAGGATATAAGGTCTTTATTTCCGAAACCGGCAAGGCGTACGATTTTGTTGAATATACAAATGTAAATTACAACTCAAAAGGAGCGCATATCAAGAAGCTCGACAACGGGAAAACCTACTATATATTCGTTGAATACTCCAATGGATCAGAGATTATGAGAAGTGGGATTGTTACAGTCACTCCCGGCAGCACATAAATGGATGGGCAGTCTCGAGGAAGGCAAATTAGCCAACGTGCTGCTCCTATCGCCGCAGTTTAAGTTGAAGCCCGACAGTATACTGTCGGGCTTTGTTTGTATCTATAGTCATACTTGGACTGTCTAAACTGTTATTTTTGTGGTTTATTACCTTAGTGGTATCTTCTTGAGACAATAAATAGTGTATAAATTTGAATGTTGTCGAGATAGACCGATATTGAAGGATATAATTATTAATTATTGAATATAGTCTTCAAGTACAAAATTCCAAGTGTTAGAGAGTTGAAATACAGGAGAACGAGATGGTTCAAGTGTCAGAAAGGAAGTGATTCTATGTTTTATATTGTTTTAATTGTCATACTGGCTGCTTTAATTATTCAATCCATTTACCTTGTATATTACAAAAATCAAATTAAGGATATCGGCAATCAATTATCGTTTATATCGGAGCATCATTCATTCAAAATGATTCAAACGCAAATTAGACCCAAAGAAATTCATAAGTTAATTGATTTATGTAACGAGATGCTTCAGAACCAACGAAAGCTGCAGCAAGACTTCACTCGAAAAAAGGAAGAAATTAACGCGACCATTATGAGCTTGTCACACGATTTACGAACCCCGCTGACTTCACTTGACGGCTATCTTCAATTAGCGGAACGATCCGAGAATGTTAAAGAGAAAACAAAGTATGTCATGATGGCTAAGACTAGAATGAAGCAGATGATTACACTTGTAGACGAGCTATTCCTATATACCAAGCTTAAAAACCCTGAATACAATATTGAGCTTGAACGGATTGATGTGATTAAAGTGTTAAATACACGTCTGTTTACGTTTATAGATGATTTTTTAAGGATTGGTTATGAACCAAATATCTACATTTCGGAAACACCTCTATTTATAGAGGGAAATGAAAGTGCTCTGGAAAGAGTTTTTGAGAATATTGTTAAAAATTACTTTGTACATAGTGAAGGTCCTTTAAGTATTCGTTATGAAGAGAAGCAAAACGAGGTGTTGTTTCATTTTTCCAATGCATTGAAGCGAAATCAATTGCTTGATCTTGACCAGATATTTACTCGCTTTTACAAAGAAGATCCAGCACGAACTAATCAATCTTCAGGACTGGGACTTTTTATAGTTAAATCACTAATGGAGAAAATGAATGGTTATGTGCAGGCTGACCTGAAGGATAACCAGTTATGCATTAGCTTGGCTTTTATGGGAAAGGAGAATCGACGTGCACAATGACACAAGTCAGCCTAAAATTCTAATCGTAGAGGACGATGAGCATATTAACAATATTATTTTTGACTTGCTTCTAAAAGAGAAATTTATGTGCACGCAAGCATATTCTGGCAGCGAGGGGATCTTGAACGTCACCCATAACGAGTATCAGCTTATTATTCTGGATCTCATGCTGCCTGGTTTGTCGGGAGAAGATTTTATGCGTCAACTAAGAATAGAATTAAGCTCTGACATCCCCGTTATAGTACTATCAGCAAAAGACAAATTGGATAATAAATTAAATCTGTTTAAGCTGGGAGCTGTTGATTATGTCACAAAGCCGTTTGAGGTGGAGGAATTGCTTGCCCGAATTCATGTACATTTAAACAGAACATCACGTACGGAACCCGTCACGCGGTATAATCATAAAAATTTATTGTTAGATAGCAAAACGATGAATACCAGAGTGAATGATGCAGATTTGAAACTTACAAGACAAGAATACAAGATTCTCGAGTTGCTAGTAAAAAATCCTACTAGGGTGTTTACAAAGCAGGATCTGTATGAACTTGCATGGGAAGATATTTACATAGGTGAAGATAAAACCATTACTGTTCACATTAGCAATATCCGTAATAAAATCAAAAGGGTTGACGAGGAGGCTTATATTGACACCATTTGGGGCATTGGTTTCAGGCTGGCACCATAGGGAGTGCCTTAAACCGGCCCTAATCTTCTTTGAACTTTCTTAATCATTTATTGACGATATGTTAGCTTCTTTTTGTTATTTTTTGCTAAGGGGGTGCGAATATGGCTGATACAATTATTGAAGTGAGTCAATTAACCAAACATTTTAAAGGGAAAACAGCAGTGCACAAAGCAGATTTCAAAATAGCTAAAGGGGAAATTTTTGGTTTGGTTGGCCAGAATGGAGCGGGAAAATCTACCTTGCTAAAGATGATTGGAGGTTTGATATACCCAACTTCAGGAGAGATTAAATTATTTGATCGTGCAATGAACAATAATCACCCTTATTTTGAACGAATAGGACTACTCATTGAAAATGCAGGATTATTTCCCTATTATAACGCATATGAAAATTTGGATTTAATATCCATTTTATATGGACTGACTAATCGCGAAAGGCATATTAAGAGGGTACTACAGCTTGTCGGATTGGATGCTTCAAACAAGACCAAGGTGAGAAATTATTCGATGGGAATGAAGCAAAGACTAGGGATTGCTGCTTCGTTAATTGGAAGTCCGGATATTTTGATTTTGGATGAACCGATCAACGGTTTGGATCCACAAGGAATTTCCGAGATAAGAAAATTGATTTTAGATTTGAATAAAACAGGAATAACCATCATTATTTCAAGTCACATTTTAGAAGAATTGTCGAAAGTAGCAACTCAATACGCAATCCTACATCAGGGAGAGATCATTGAAAACCATTCTAGGGAGCAATTGCTGCTTCAGTGTGAAGATCGCATTGAAATAGAAGTAGAAAAAGTAAGCTCGGCGGTGTCCATCTTAGAAGAACAATTGAATATTAATCATTACAAAGTTATTAGTGATCGTATTGTGTATGTATATAATTCACATATTGAAAACCAGCATATCATTAAGAGCTTAGTAGAAAACGGAGTATCTGTTCATTCGGTCACCAAGCATAAGCAAAGCTTAGAACAATACTTTTTGGCAAGGATAGGAAGTGAGGGTGGGAGCCGTGATTAATATTCTTAAAATGGACTTTCACCGTTTTAAAACAAATAAAATGCTTTATGTATTACTGCTGATTTTTTTCGCATTTCAAACATTCGGTATATATATGTTGAAAAAATACGAGCAACCCGGAGAAAGTGGAGGTATGCCGATTAGCTCGATGAATGAAAGTCAGTTCATTCAAGTCATGATGTCTCAAACCCCATTGTGGATGCTGATTTATATTGCTGTATTCAGTGTTTACTTCTATATGAGTGAACATAACTCTGGGTTTTATAAAAATTACATCTCCATGAAGAATGCGCGGAAATACTCCGTTATTTCAAAAATTTTAATTTCAGGTTTATTCACTTTGCTTATGTTTATTGTCATGATCGTTGCCGATATGATCGGAAGATCAATTTTCTTTAACAATGTAACAATTGGAGATAGTATTTATTTTGCGAAATTGTTGATAGGCCAATTTTTACTTCATTGGGCATTTTCAATTGTAATCTTATGCATCTCCATCATTAGTAAAAGCTTGATTGCTAGCATTGTAATTGGATTTGTTCTATCGTTGAATGTTTTTGGAATGATTGTAACTGTCTTGGAATCCATCATTGATGACGTTCATTTGTCCTCTTTCTTAATAGTAAATACGATCTTAAGCGCAAGAGATTTTGATAATATAAATGATCTTGTTCATGTAGCTAGCGTGTCGATTGTATTCATTCTTATATTTTCATTTATAGCCATCAGATATAAGATCAAAGAGGATCTGAAATAGTATTTAGGGCTGCGCAACTAACAAGCACGGGGGCCTAGATTAGTTGGCGCTTCGATTCCGCCTAGCTCCACCATACTTTTAATTCAGAAACGGACAGAGGTGCAGTATTTTTGATTGTGTTGAAGCATTCCACACATGTGGAGTGCGTGGTAGGATATGTCGAGTCGATACCTAGAAGTCCTTAATTATCATTCTGCGAAGTATGCGTCGTTTACGACTGATGGCAGCGACTTCAGAAATAAGGTGCTGAAGGATAAAATTGAGTTTTCTATCGTAAGGGATTTGAAATAGGTGGATACATCCGATGACTTTTAATTGAAATTGAGAATATCCAAGAGAGCATCCTAAAGTGGGGTGTTCTCTTTTTATATATAACGGCGGAATGGGAGCGCGCATAAATCACTGGGCAACTCCGTTGAGCGGTTCCTTCCCGTCACCGTTCACAACGAAATTTTCTCAGACGTCATTTATTGACGTATTTTTGAAAAAGATGACCGAGAAATGATTTGAATATAAGTACAATAAAACTGTGAGAATATTCTGAAATAAGGAGGATTGAAAATGATCTATTTAAGGAAAGTTCGCTTAACCGCTTCAATTGTTTTCCTGTTTACTTTGATTGTAGTCGTATGCTTGCTCGACTCACGTGCCGCATCGGCTGCATCAGGGCCGCTAGTGCCTTCCATTACGGATGTCGAAGGAGATTATGACTCCGCGATTAGGGAAACTACGCCGCGCAGCGACGGAAAATATCATATAGACACTCCGGCAACGATCAACAGATTGTTGGAGTTAAATGTGACGACTTACGGTTACTTGCTCGACTCCTACAGAGGCACCGAGGACTGGGAGAGCTTGCGTTTGGAATTCATGCCTGCCGCACAAGCCGCCGGCATCAAAGTGTGGGTGTATTTAACGCCGCCTTCGGAAGGCATGTCATTGCCGTATGGAGGAAACTACACAGAGTGGGTAAAGCAAATCGCCACGTTGGCAAACGCTTATCCCAATCTGCAGGCGTGGGTTATCGACGATTTCACTGCGAACCTTAGCACATTTCCTGCAGCGAACATGATCGCTCTCCAGAATTACGCGCATACAATCAATCCGCAGCTCGCCCTGTTTGTTATCGCATATTACGAGCAGGCAACAAGTTCCTTCGCCAACACCTATAAGAATGCAATCGACGGCATTATTTATCCTAATGCAGAACGAACGCATTTGAATCTATCCTCCTATATCGATACACTTTACAACAATATGCATCCCTATAATATTCCGATCTACATTGCCCCCTATGGCACATTTTCCAATTACACATCGATGAAATCAGCGGAAACGATAGAGGCCGAGATGGATATCGCGTTGGCAAAGCAAGCTTTGGGAAAATTGCAAGGGATCATTGTATATTGCACGCCCAAGCTAACCACCCCCGAAACCTGGCTGATGCCAAACGACCCCCATTTTATGCCTACGGACCAAGATTGGTTTTACGAATTCACGAACGATGAGTTAACCATTCCATGGGCCACGCACAATACGGCGACAGGAGCCAATTCCACCGTGCAGCAGACAGCAACCGTAACGGCGCCGACCGATTCAAGCATTGCGTTCGATGCCTATTCGTATGCGCCGAAAGGATACAACTACGGTAGCGACGGGAATATTGCCCGCATCTCCTACCCCGGGAATACGCCCGGCGCAGCCGGCATATACGGAGAGCTGTCCCAGACTGTCTCCGTCACGGATGGAGCGAACTCGTCCGTCACATTCAAAGTAAAGGATGATTATACCGGGGGTACATCGGGATACATCTTCAAGCAATTACTCGTGGACGGCGTTGTGGCCTGGCAAGAGGACGTTGCCGGCCAGAACGGAAATTGGGAAACCGTCACCGTGAATTTGAGCCCCTATCTGACGGGCAAATCGACGGCAAAGATTCAATTGCGTCTGAAGAATGCCGCGGCAGTTCTGTATTTTAAAGTCGCTGCCTCATGGGACGATATCGTGGCCACAGGCTTCAAGGTCGCCAATCCTTATTTCGACGGGGATACCGGCTGGACGAAGTCGCAGTCGACGACTGCAAACGCAAATTCATTCAACATCAACTGGCCTTGGGGGAAAACTTCCCTTGCCGGGGCTGCCGGTTCCAAGGTCAAGACGGCGACAATCTCGCCTGCCAGTCAATACAAACTGGATCTGAAAGTCAGAGATGACTATGTCTTTGCGGTTCCCGGCTATCACTTTATGCAAGTATTAGTCGATGGCGTATTGGTATGGGAACGGGATGTTTCGGAAGGAAGCGCGGATTGGCAGACAGTAAGTCTGGACTTGACCAGCAAACTGACAGGTAAATCGACGGCCGCCATTACATTCCGTGTCTATGAAAAGGGAGCGGTTAACAATTTTGGGGTGAACACAGAGTGGGCCATTACTTCGACAACTGGCTTTACCTTGAATGAAGGGACTTTTACCAGCGCTTTCGGAACGTCGGATACGTGGGTTTATTCGAAAAACCCCACACTTTCCATCTCCTACCCGGCAGGTGTGGCGAGCTCCAACGGAAGCCAAGGCGGCGTCAACATGGGCGTGGCTGTCACGCCAGGCCTGGGGAATAAAACACTAGACTTTCAGGTGAGAGACGATTATAACTCCGCCTCTTATCCGGGTTATCACTTCGCGCAGGTTGTCGTAGACGGCGTTGTCGTCTGGGAAAGGGATGTGGCGGGCGGCACTACGGCATGGCAGTCGGTTCATCTAGATTTGACCAGCGCATTAGCCGGCAAGCTTACAGCCAATATAATGTTCAGGGTGTACGATAAGGCGGGTGTAGCCTGGTTTCCGGTGAACGTAGACTACACGAATATCGTGGCTTCCGGATTCACCTTGAATAATCCGACCTTCCGATCGACCGGCGGCTGGACCTATTCAGACAACAATGCGGCCAACCTAGGACCCTATACGACGGAAATCGTGACGCAAGGACCGGGTATGGTGCTGCTGCAGATGCTCGTTGACGGGCAAGTAGTGTGGAGTCAGGACGCATCCAGACTGAGCGCAAGTCCTTGGGCCAGGTACAAGGTTGATACGTCCCCCTACACGGTAGGGAAGAGCTCGGTAGAAGTCAAGTTCCGCATGTATTTCACGCAAGCCGTCAGCGGTATGGGCGAGATTATCCGAATTGATAATCTTGCGGTCACGGGGATGACGATGCAGAATTTGAGCTTCGAGGATACGACCGGCTGGACTTCGACGTTTACAGATCAGAATGTGACGACGGGTTATGGCGGGCCCAAACGCGGCATAAGGGTATTCGATATTGTTCAAGCCCTATATCAATGATGCGGCTTGCCCAGATGCAGACCCGGCTAGCTCGAAGTTTGTCTGAATGCCCTTGGTGACATTCCTGTCTGTTTCTTGAATACGCGAGAGAAGGTACGGAAGGATTCGAACCCCGAGTTGACGGAAATGTCCAGTATGGACATTTCCGTCGTCAGCAAGAGCGACGAGGCGCGTCTGACTCGCAATGTATGAATATAATCCTGGAAATGTATATTCAATAGCTTCTTAAATAAGCGGCTGATATAGGCGGAACTAACATCGATTTTTTTACATAATTCGTCTTGCGTAAGTTCATTCAAATAATTGTTGTGTACGAATTGGATGATTTCCCAGTCCGATTTTTTCTTATTCGCATTTAAATGGTTAGGATAGGTATGGATGGTGGCAGAATGGGAGCGTGCATAAATGACCAGAGCTTCGATTACTTTGGAGCGAATCACGCTATATTTTCCTATATTGGAGCTTTGGTACTCATTGAATAACGTTCTGCAAAGCTGATTCATTTCCAGGGCTTCACTCTCGTTCAGATCGTTGTAGGACGGGAGCTTATTGCCTGTCTGGAGCAAGATCCGACCAAGCTCGGCATCCGTCGAGGATTCGAAAATCAGGCTGATATCGAACATGCAGCAAAAAAGCTGGAGCGGGGTTTGCGGGTTGCTATGGATTTCATGGATATGGTGTGGCAGCAGGAAACTGATCGATCCGGGCTTTATTTTGTGGGTAATTCCGTTAAGCGTTTCCGTTCCATAACCGTTTATAACGTAAGATAACTCAAGATAATCGTGATGGTGAAGCAGGATGTCGTTCTTGATCAGATTGAACTTGCAGTAGAACGGAAGTTGCCCCTTTTTGAGGCTCGCATAGCTTACGGAATCCTCGTATTCGATAAACACCGTCATCGTCGCCCCCCATGATATCCCTACTTGGCTTGAGGTGATTAAACCGTACAATCCGCGTACCGAGCAATTACATCTCTTTTCTTGCGTATTACTGCGCGTTTCCGAAGGAGAAATTGTCCAACCATTCCTCGCGAACCATGCTTCCGGCCCCTACCAAAGCGCTGCTCTCTTCGTAGTGCGAGAGAATAATTTGCAAATCGCCTAAATACTCCGGGAACCGACCTGTCAATTTTCCCTTGAGCTTGTCGATAAAGTGGGTGCCGAAAATGTTGTACGCACCGCCGATGATGATAATGTGCGGATTCAATAGCCAGACTGTATTAATAACGGCGATGCTGATATGCGAGATAACAGCATCGATTTCCTTGAGCAACCATGCATCCTTCTCCGACCACCGGGTTAGTAAAAATTCAGGCGTCACTTCCTCAGGAGCAAAATGGCTTCGCGCGACAGCTATCAGGCGCTTCCAGGAAATCAGCTGCTCCAGGTTGCGGCCGTCGCTTACAATCATTTGCCCGATTTCTCCGGCAAACTCCTGCGCACCGCCATAAATGTCGTTGTTGATCGAAATCGCGCCGCCAACGCCTTCTCCCAGGTACATAAAGAACACAGATTTCGACTCATAATGATCGATATGCTGCACTTCCGCCTTGGCAGCGTATTTAACGTCTTGATCGATCTGAATCGGAAGCAGGAATTGTTCCGAGAAGAAGCGGTGGATGCTGAGCTCGCCAATCTCCGAAATCAGCTCGTTCGTGACGCGATCCTTCCGTTGGTTATACGGGCCCGGAACCGAAATGCCGATCCCGATCAATCGCTGCCCCTCGAATTCAGGTTCGACAACTTCCTGTATTTGCTTGCAAAATTGGATTAAATTGCGTTCGTAGGACAGCGCGTTATCGTATTCATAAAACACAACTTTCTCCGATATCAAGGCCAAATTTTTGACAGCGAAGGAAAATTGCTTCGAGGTCAGGTCGATACAGATCATCTTTCGTGCATCGGGTTGAAATATTAACCTATTCGGTTTGCGGCCTATGGTGCGTTTGTTGTCCTTCACCTCGACGATCATGCCGGTTTTCACGAATTCCTCGATAATGGAAGAAACGGTGGCGACGCTCAGCTTCACTTTGCGCGAAACATCGATCCGAGTTGTAGAATCATGAGTTGAAATCTCTTTAAACACCCGTTTTCGATTCTGAATTTTTATCTGATTGATATTCATGCCTTCCAAATCCTTTCTCTGTCTCATAATGAGCGGATCAGCCGTTTGTGCTCCGATCACGGTAGAGGTTAGCGCTACCGGGCTTGCCAAGCCCATAATTAATCTTGCCACGATATCGTTATTGTCCGAACTGGCGGCAACTTCTCTTTCCAAACCCGCAACTGTATGCCGCTCGATGCTCCGACTATAGAAGCATTCAATCCATTCTTGCGACTGTTTGATCTTTGAAATATCGCTTTACTCAACGAATCAACTCCGTGCCCCCAATAAAATGCTCGTGGGACATAATGGCAGACGTAAATCCCTGTCAGCGCAATATCGTAAGCGCTGCCATGAACACCGAGCAGCCAGCCCTTTGGGACGATTTTAGTACGAAAAAATTGATATTTCAATACTTATTTTATTATATAAAAAAATATAAAAATTAATTTAAAAAGCGAAGGGTTTTGTCTTGTTTGAGCAAAATATGGCCGAGGCGCGGTTTTCCTTCGTGATATAGTCAAACCGCTTGGCAGTACAAATGAAATAATTGTAAGGGCTTACGGCAGGGTAGTTGCTAAACAAAACACAGGGAGGCTTAATTCAATGAGGAAAGGAATCAAGCAATGGATCACCACCGCAACCGTAGTACCTATGTTAGTTGTCTTGCTTGCCGCATGTTCTTCCGGTGGGAACACCAACCATGAACCATCACCATCGCCTAAAGAAAATAGTCCGGCCCCATCTTCGAATCAAGCAACAGAGCAGCCGTCGGAAAAGAAGATGGAGATGACCATGTTTTACTCGGATTCAGGTTTGGTTGTTGATCCTCCGAGCACGGATCTGAGCAACAACCCGTACATCAACATCGTCGAGGAGAAGGCGAATGTCGACCTGAAGGTTGAAGTTCCGCCTTATTCCGACTTTCCAACCAAGTTCAACCTGATGCTGGCATCGGGAAAACTGCCGGATATCGTGCATACTTATACGCCGGGCGAAGCTTATAAGGCCGCTCAGGAAGGCGCTTTTATTGACTTGAAGCCTTACTACGACAATTCTCCGATTATCCAGAAATACATTACGCCGCAAATGATGGAACTGGCCAAAGACCCCATTAGCGGCAAATACTGGCGCATACCGATGGCCTACGACAAAGGTCCTCAAGGCGCAGGCATCTATACTCGCTACGATCTGGTCGAGAAGTATAATGAAGGCAAATGGCCTGAATCCGTGGAAGAGTGGATTGAGTTGATGCGGAAGATCAAGAAAGCCGAGCCGAATTCGATTCCGATGAGTACGCGCGTTGTTGGAGACTATGTATTCATTTATGGAGGAGCGGTCATCTTCCAGATGTACGGGGCGGCGCCGTATGGGAATCGGATACAAGACGGCAAGGTCATCCCGAATGTCGTGCTTCCTGAATATCGCGCCGCCGTTGAAACGATGCGCGGGATGTATGAGGAAGGCCTTCTCGACAAGGAATTCGCCACTACCGAATCCGAAAGCTGGTTTACCAAATGGAACAATAACAATGTGCTATTCCAATGGAACAATGCAGATCAATTGCTCGCGGGCGCTGCGTATTATCGAACACAAGGAACGGAACAGCAGAAAACACAAAAATTCGAATTCGCGCCTCCGCTCAAGGAGTCTCCTACCGATCTGAAGTACACGATAGGCGGGCAAGGTATTCCGATCTCCACTCATGGGTTGTATATTTCGGCGTCCAGCAAGGATAAAGACCGCGCCTGGAAGGTCATTGAAGCTTTCGCTTCCGACGAGCTGCGCGAAGCTATTTTCTGGGGCAAGGAGAACGAAACGTACACAGTTAAAGATGGCATGCGGGTGCCGATTGCTGACAAAATTGGAGCCAAGGAACGCACCTGGCTGAAATCGCTGGCGTTCATCTACGGATTCACTGATGGACAGGATGCGCAATTGGCAATCAACGAGCAACTGATCGGAGATTCGGCTTACTTCAATGAAGTCCAGGCCAGCATCAAGAAGCTCGGAGAAGAAGCGGCGAATGTGGGCCTTAGCTCCCCGATTGGATATGTGGAGCCGGAAGAAGTCGGGAAGAAAACCCCGGAAATTATTCAGGCCATCAATAAATTCACCGTCGAAGCGATCATGGGTCGAATCTCGATGGAACAATTCGACAAAGAGGTCAAGGCCTGGGAGCAGAAATACCGCAAGTTCAAATATGATCCGCTGCAAAAATTCATCGACGAGAACAAAGATCAGCAGATCGCGTTGGGTTACCAAATGGCGGGTTGGTAGGAGTGATTTTCTTGCAGAATGTAGACAATGCCTCGAAGCCTGTTCGGAGCAGGCCAGGGCGGAGGAGTAAAGTTCGGTATCGGACTTTACTCTCTCTATACGCCTTGTTTGCACCGACGGCAATCCTGTTGATTGTGTTTAACTACATCCCGATATACGGCATTATAATCGCCTTTAAAGATTACTCTGTATTCAAGGGAATCATGGCTAGCGATTGGGTCGGGCTGAAGCACTTCAAGTATTTCCTGAACGATGACAAGTTCTGGATTATCTTTAGAAATACGCTGGTGATTAATTTCTACGATCTCTTGTTCGGGTTCTCAGCGCCGATCTTATTCGCTCTACTTGCGAACGAGCTGTACAGTAAGAAGTTTAAGCGGAGCATGCAGACAATCTCGTATTTGCCTCATTTTCTTTCGTGGATCGTGGTTTCCGGCATCTTCTATTCGATCTTGTCCCCACAATCAGGGCTGTTCAACCATTTTCTAGAATGGTTCGGATTCGAGCCGATTTATTTTATGACCGAACCGAGCCTCTTCCGTGGATTGCTTGTTTTTGCGGAAATCTGGAAAAACGTTGGCTGGGCGGCGATTCTCTACTTTGCCGTCATTGCCGGCATTGATACGAACCTGTATGAGGCAGCCTGGATCGATGGGGCCAGCAGGTGGCGGCAGGTCATTCACATTACGATTCCGCATCTGGTGCCGATGATTATGTTATTGTTCTTGCTTCGATTAGCCAGTATCTTTGATGTCGGTTTCGAACGTATATTCCTGATGCAAAATCCGCTCGTGTACGATGTGTCCGACGTCATCAGTACCTATGTGTATCGGGTTGGGCTTGAGCAGTCCCAATTCAGCTTGACGACCGCAATCGGTTTAACGCAGAGCTTGCTTGCTTTCCTGCTGCTTATCATTTCCAATCGATTAGCCAAGAAGTTAACCGGACTCGGTTTGTATTAAGGAGTTGACGAATCTATGCATCGTTACGTATCGCCGTCCAGGTTTCTGTTTCAACTGTTCAACTATACGTTCTTTGTTGTGTTCTGTATTTCGATACTTGTGCCGTTCATCAATGCCATCGCCATCTCGTTAAGCAGCTACAATGGCGTACTGTCCGGCAAAATCGGGCTATGGCCGATTGAATTCCAGTTGGATTCTTACATCAAGCTTGCCGGAAATGTCACTTTCCTGCGGTCGTTCGCAAATACGGTTTTTTTAACGGTTATTAACACAGGGCTTTCCGTCACAATATCCCTGTGCGGTGCTTATGCGCTGTCCCACAAAAACTTCATTGGACGAAACGCGGCCTTTACGTTCATCCTGATTACGATGTTTTTCAGTGGAGGTCTGATTCCCACTTACCTGTTGGTCCTTGGAATCGGACTTGGCAATACGTTCGGTGCGCTTATTTTGCCTGGTCTGGTCAGCGGGTTTTATATTATCGTGTACAAGAACGTGATCGATCAGTTGCCCAAGGAGTTGATGGAATCCGCTGAAATAGACGGAGCTGGTGAGTGGCGCTTGCTGTTCCGTATCGTTCTCCCGCTTGTCCTGCCGATGACGATGGCTTTTATTATTTTCAGCGCGGTCGCGTATTGGAATCAATGGTTTAACGTGCTGCTTTATATCAAGGATAAGTCGATGTGGACCTTGCAATTTCAGCTTCGCGAAATTTTGACAACCGCTCAGTTGATGGATGATCAGCTTAATCCGGTTGGTCAGCAAGTTATCCATCCTGAAAATTTAAAAATGGCCGCGCTCATGATCACGATCCTGCCGATTATCGCGGTGTATCCTTTCGTGCAAAAATATTTCATTCATGGACAATTTGTCGGCGCTGTAAAAGGATGAGGTATCCTGAGGCGTAGAGGAATAGGGAGGAACAACATGGAAATGCATGCATTGTATTCCATTGAAGCAGAGCCATGCCGCAATTTCTGTATTCTGGGATCGACTGCATTCATTGATCCCTTAGACAATCGGGAGAAGTTTGTTTTGTCCAACTTCTCGGCCGGTTCCGTCGGCAATCTTGTGTTTATCGATACAATTACTGGCGAGGGCGAATCGATCCCGCTTCCGGGAGATTCCGGCGCGTGGGCGCTGCTGTGGATTGGCGAGCATCTTATCGTCGGAACCTGTCCGGATTACGGCTACTTGCACAGCCTGAATTTGATGACCCGGCGCTGGGCCGAGCCGCTCCGAATCGATTCGGAAACCTATATATGGAATTTTGTCCTTGGTACGGACGGTATGGTATACGCCGGAACTTATCCGGGTTGCCTTCTGCTGCGGTACGATCCAGCCGCGCATATGTTGACCAGTCTCGGCCGGGTTTCCGACAATCCTGTTAATTTTTACAGCCGCAACGTGTTCGCGATCCCGAATCGCATCCTGATCAATGTCTGCTGCAACGAGCAGTTCGTCTCGGTATGGTCGATGGAGGACGGCACTTTCACCCGATTGGGTGATTACGGCGAAGCGGTAATCGAAGCGGATGAAACCCGGATTTGCACGGAATTCGAAGGAACTCGGCGCTTCTATAGCAGCAGCACGCTCGAGATGATCGATATTGAAGAGGGAACGGCTTTAGTGACTCAGGTCGAAATGACGGTATTGGATGGCAAACGGATCGCGGCTTTGCGCTTGCCGGGCGGGGGAATGGCCGGAATCAAAGGGCAAGATTATTTCATACAATATGCCGAAGGAGAGGAGCCGGTATGTCGTCCGATCCCGACATCGGCGCCACCTACGCGCATTCATACGCTTACTTCCGATTCCGATGGAGTTGTGTGGGGATCGAGCGGCTTTGGACAGACGATATTCCGTTACAATCCGCAGGACGGCTCTTATTGGAATTCGGCGGCGGTTTGCGATAGCGGCGGCGAGGTGTATGGGATGGCATTCGTGGGCAGGGAGCTGTTTATGGCTTCTTATGCCGGCGGCGACCATGTGGTTTACCGTCCTGACGAAACGTGGAATCAATACGACAACCTGAATCCGAGGACGCTTCAACCGGTCGCCCCGAGCCTGATCCGCCCGCTGGCCAAATCCGTCATCGGCCCGGACGGCGCCGTCTGGACGGGGTGGTCTGCCGCATACGGCGTCTACGGCGGCGGGATTTCCCGAGTCGACCCGGTCACGAAGGAAGTAACCTCATGGCAGGGCCTTGTGCCCGGACAGCAGGTTAGCGGATTGGCAGCCGACGGGCGCTATCTGTACTTGACGACCAACGGAGCCGGCAACGGACTGGCCTACAAGGAAGACGAAGGCTGCTGCTTCATGGTGTGGGACCCGGTTTCCGGTGCGGTCGTTCACCTGCATCGCTTCGAGCCCGGCCCCATTGCCGGCTTGGTCCTGTATGCGCACGGCCTGGTATGGATGCGTACAGGCAATGAAATTGCGGTATTCGATCCGGCCCGGATGGCCTTCGCCGCAACGGTCCCGGTAAATGATGCTTGCGGATGCATGGTAGCGTACAACGATTCCAGCGTGCTGGCGTTTGGCGAAACCTCCTTGTATCTGATTGATGCCAGCTCCATGCAGATCGCAAGTCTCGGCGATATTCCATCTCAAGTAACGACAGCCACGGTAGTC
Source organism: Paenibacillus nasutitermitis (assembly GCF_014641075.1). Classification (GTDB taxonomy): domain Bacteria; phylum Bacillota; class Bacilli; order Paenibacillales; family Paenibacillaceae; genus Paenibacillus_Z; species Paenibacillus_Z nasutitermitis. Next base: position 1,364,077 of record NZ_BMHP01000002.1, on the reverse strand, counting down.
CCGGACGGCTCGATTTATTTTAATCAGAACGGTACACGGCTTTTCAAGCTTCATGCAAGGGGATGATCTTGAATGAGAATGGCTCGCGTAGGCGTGCTCGTAGATGAACGCATGGCGGCCAAGCGCCGCCGTTACGGTTTGAACGTATTCGAAGGCTATATCACAGAAGTGTTGGCTCATGCTGGCATTCCTTATCGATTGCTTCATTCGCTCCTCGAGTGGAACGGGAACGATTGGGATGTGATGATCGTCGCTTTGGATGACGACAATCCCGAAGATCTGGAACGCCTCTATCGTTGGGCAGAGGCGGGTGGCATCGTCATTGCTTATGGAGGTCTGAATAAGCTTGCTGGCAGGCTCAATTGCGTCTGTCTCAGGCCGATGAATGAAGTCTACGCGCATCTGCCGTCAGTTCCTTCGGGAGAGTATCCGCCGCTGCGCGCTTTTCGGGCGATTCCCTGGGAAACGCCGGATGCATCGGAGATACGGATCGAATCATCTGGCCATGTTTCCGAGAGAAGCCCGCACGCCTCGCGTGACGTTGATCTTTTGCAGCGTTTCGCCGTCGGCCAAGGCACGATCGAGAGATTCAGCGTGAACATCCCTGCCGCGATCGTCGCGCTTCAACAAGGCTTGGAGCCTGTGCTGAAGGACGGCCTGCCCGCTGCGGACGGCAGCGCGGCGCTGGATGAAGGCATTCTGAAAGCTGATGACGGCATGGCGCTCGATTGGGAGTGGGATCGGCTGCATACCGAGACTGGTCAGGCTTACTTGGCTTATCCGTACGCCGACTATTGGCGGGAAGTTATTATCGGACATCTACTGGAGACGATTGTGAACAAAGACATGACGCTGCCGTTCATCGGATATTGGCCGGACGGCGTGAAGAGCGTCGCCACGATCTCGCATGACAGCGACGGCAACCTGGACGAATATGCATGGAGCACATTGGAGCTGCTTGGTCATCATCAACTTCAGTCAACATGGTGTATGCTCGAACCGGGTTACAGCGCTTCTGTCTATCATCGCATCCAACAAGACGGTCACGAATTAGCTCTTCATTATAACTCGCTTCAGCTGGATAATCGAATTTGGGATCAAGCGGAGTTCAATCGTCAACTGCAATGGCTGCAAGGCGCGGCGTCATCGGATAGCATTCGAACGAACAAAAATCACTATACACGGTTCGAAGGCTGGGGCGAATTGTTTCGTTGGTGCGAGGAGGCCGGTATCGTCGTCGATCAGACGAGAGGGCCGAGCAAGGGAGGCAACGTCGGTTTTCTGTTCGGCACTTGTCATCCCTTCTTCCCGATCGCTTGGTCGGAAGAAGACAATCGGTTGTATGAAGTGCTGGAAATCGGATTCCTTACCCAGGACATGGGGATCGGTCTACCGTGGGCGGACGACAGCATTATCGCGCCATTGCTTGCACGTACGATGAGCGTCGAAGGGGTTGCCCACTTCTTGTTTCATCAAATTCATATCCATACAAAGCCGGCCGTCGTCGAAGCGTTCAATCGCGTCGTTCGCGAAGCGCGTCAGGCCGGATTCGTCTTCTGGACATCGGCGCAAATTTACGAATGGGAAATGCGGCGCCGGCGAATTCGGATTACACATGTGGACGAGACGGGACTGGCGTTGGTCGAAGACGGCACAGCGTGCCGTGATGCCGTTATCTGGATTCCGATACACGCCAATGCAGGGAAGCAGGATGGCGAAGAAGTACGATTCGGCGTGCGCTGCATGAAGCAAGTCGCGCAGATGTCGTCAGCGCCAAGGGAGGAATAGCCGAGTGGACAATCGATTAGCGCTTCATGGCGGCCCCGAACAAAGACGACCCCGCTGGGAACCGGTAAACGATTCGGATTGGAAGAAGCCCGGGAACTGCTGGAAGCATTGGAGCAGAACACGCTGGTCCTCAGTGAATATAGCCTTCCAATTTTAAAAATATGATAATCAGTTATTATGATGGCAGAAGCTTTCGGAGTTCATTTCCGAATGTTTTTTTACAATTTGTGGCGCTTTCCTTTCGGAAAGTGGTTTTGTGCGAATCAATGTTTAGCTGCGACACGGGACACCTTTTTCGCGTTAACTCAGGTTATTTGAGCATAGTATCCAATAATTAAGACGCCTCTGTCACCTTTGCGGTAACAGAGGCGTCCTTTAATTCACGTTAGATCTCTTGCTTCTTCCTGAATTCGTTTGGCGGAACTCCCATTCTTTTTTTTGAAAGCACGGGAATAATAAAACGGATCTCCTATCCCGACAATACGGCAGATTTCACTGAGACTGAGATCGGTTTCTTTCAACAGCGGCAGAGATTTCTCAATCCGGAAGCACAGCAAGTAGGTTTGTGGTGAGACTCCCATGATTTGAGAGAATAGTTTGGAAAAGTAGGTTCGATCAAGCCCGATATAAGTGGAAATATCCGTAATGCGGAGCGAACGGTGATAATTGTAAGAGATATACTGCAAAGCCTTCTCCTTACTTTTTATTCGAATCAGTGACCCGCGGATTGACCATGCCAAAGATATGATACGGTGTTATCCCATTTGCAAATAGGCTATCTACCAACTTGACCAATTCTTCCGACGAAAGATCTTTGCCGTTGCGTATCCATAGGCGAAACATAGATATTAATGTAGATATGTAAAACTCAATTATGTATGGTGCTAAGACATCATTTGTTGGAAAGTCCACAATCAATCTCTCAAAAGGAATTTCTCTTTTCAGGCGTTCAACAAAATGAACAGAACCATAGTCGCCCAAGAGGGCTTTAAGAACTGAAATTTCCTCTGCATTTCCCAAGCATTGAAGTGCATCTTGGAAAGTATGTGTAGAAAACTCTCTGCTTGCCATATCCTCGTTAATGGATTTCAAGACACGCTCTTCAACGCAGTCCAACAACTCATAGATATCCGTAAAGTATTGATAAAATGTACTGCGATTATATCCTGATTGGTTAGCAATCTCTTGAATGGATATTTTTTCAATTGGTTTTTGGCTATATAAATCACAGAATACATTTATAAATGTTTGCCTTGTTTTGTCCGTAATTTCAGGATGCTTATTCATAATGTGCCCCCATTTTCTGTTCAATCGATTATCCGACAGATATTAATAATCTGATGGTTGATGACCGTATTGTGAATGCATACAATATTATTATACAACACGTTGTTGGATCATCAACAAGGATTATCAACTATTTTAGGGAGGCTAATATGAGAATTTTATTCTTCGGTAGAGGTGTAATATCGACCCAATATGCTTGGGCTTTTGAAAAGGCAGGGCATACAGTTGAGTTTTACGTTAGAAAAGGGAAAAAAGAAACCTTCGGAAGCAACATAGAGCTTGAAATGTGGGACGCACGAAAAGGGAAACAGCTAATAAAAGAAAGCTGGAACGTCAAACTGCATGAGGAGATGAGCCCAAATTATGATCTCATTATTGTGAGTGTCAACACGGAACAACTTCCAGAAGCTGCACAATTACTATCGACTGCTGCTGGAAACACCCCTGTCCTAATATTCAATAACGTTTGGCAAGATTTGAAATCATCGATCTCACCATTGTCTATGAACAATGTTGTTTTTGGGTTCCCAGGAGGAGGCGGCGGCATTGCGGACAATAGGCTTAGAGGTGGCTTTTTGAAAATGCTATTTCTGGAAAAACCACGGGCAGGCACTGAACATATTAACAACAAGGTCAAAGAACTATTTGAAAGTGCCCATTTTAAAATTAGTTGGGTAAAGGATATGCAAAACTGGCTATGGAATCACTTTGCCATGAATGCGGCTATGGAGACCGAAGTGTTAAAACTGGGAAGTTTTCCAGCTCTCATGAATCATAGTGACTCATTCGCAAATGTTGGTAAGAATATGAGGGAAATGATCCCTGTACTTAAAGCAAGAGGCGCAAAGATTGATACGATTTCTCTACTGTTGACTAAGATTCCACCTGTACTTCTCGGCACGCTTTTTAAGAATGTTATTTTTGCAAAGGGCAGCTTACCACGACTATTCATGGAATACAACAATAGTAAAGCAGGTTTTGCGGTACTTGAAGTTGTGAGAGAAGCAAAAAAGTTAGGCATACCTTTACCACGTCTTACTATGGCATTTGAAAATACTGAACATCACAGAGCTATTGAAAATTTCATATCATAAAAATTTGCAGGATTCTCTGTCATCATGCGGATAATTTTGACCTTAGATTCTATTTTGTTCCAAGCCTTTTCTTCATTGAGCTTAGCTTTTGATTATCGTGGTATGCACCCGCCCGTATCACAGCGTTAATACCATGAAGATTTTGTACGCTTTCTATGGGGTTGGCGTCCAGAAGGACCAAATCGTCGTTTCTGCCAGCATCCACGGTCCCTTGTGCGCCATGCGCGTCAGATGACGTTGAAGCTAAACGCCTCTTTCCACGTTAATGAACCGTCCGGGGGTGGACGGTTTTTCTTTACGTTCAAATAAGGACCTCATCGTGATGCTTGTGTTGTTCAACACCTCGCAGATTTTTGCAGGGTACATTTTCCTTTAATGATGATATTATTATTTAGATAATCAACTAGCTCGCTCTTGTAGATTGGGGTTGGGTTCATAATGAGGGGTATTCTCCGATTCGGTTCACGTACGATCTTGCTTCATATAGCTGCTGCCGTTGTTGTTGGTTTAATTGCAAGCTATGCCGTCATCTCTGCACCGGACTCCCCTAAGTTCCAAAGTGAAGCAGGCATTCTGGATTTAACGCAGGTTCATGTCAGTGAGAATCCGCTAAAGTTAAAAGGGGAGTGGGCGTTCTACTGGCAAGAGCTGCTGTCTCCTGAGGATATACAGAACCGTTTAGCAAGGGACGGAAATAATGCCCGCTGGATCAGTATCCCGAGCTCCTGGCTGGGCTATCGGTTAGATGGTCAGCTGCTGGACGGTACAGGTTATGCAACCTTTCGGGTGGTCATCGAGCTTAGCGAGCAGGATCGGAACGAGCGACTTGCTCTGCGGCTGCCGACCATCTTTCACGCGTATAAATTATGGGTGAATGGCGAACTGCTGGCAGAAGTCGGTGGGGTTGGTCAGGACAAGAATAGCGTGACCCCGCATCTGGCAACGAAGCTGGTGTTCTTCCAGCCAGAGAATGACAGGGTGGAGCTGGTTATGCAAGTAGCCAACTTTCATCATAAGCGAGGCGGCATCACCAAGTATATCGAGCTTGGCGGCAGTGATGTGTTAACGGTCAGGACAAATCTGAAAATCGCCGCTGAAATGTTCATCACCGCAAGCCTGCTGGTCATTGGCGTGTATCACCTGCTGTTGTTCGCCCTGCGACGCAAAGACAGGGCTACATTGTATTTTGGTCTGTTCACCCTGTTGTTCGGTATCCGTTCGTTGCTGGTCGGCGAGCTCTTGATTACACAATTGTGGCCGGCTTTTCCGTGGGAATTGCAGTTCAAGATCGAGTACCTGATTCTGTGCAGCAGTGGATATATCATCACGATGTACTCTATTTGCATTTTTCCGAATTATGTGTCGCGTTGGTTCCGTGTTGGCACGCGGATCGTGACTGGCGTACTCTGTCTAGTTGTTGTGGTGACCCCTGCACTAATATATTCAAAAATGTTACTGATAATCGGTGTGATTGTTGTTCTACACATGGTGTATCTGATGGTTGGGCTGGTCCAAGCGGCTGTGCGGCGTATGGAGGGAGCGCTGGTCTTCCTGCTGGTGTCGGTGGTTGCTTTGGTTACTGTCGTCAACGATTTTTTATATTACAACGAATGGTCGCCAATCGGAAATACCTCTCCGCTTGGTCTGTTGGTATTTACGATTGCACAGATGATTCTTCTTTCTTCGAGATTTACGAGGGCAGCATCGAACGAAGAGAGGATTGCACGTGAGCTGCAGGAAGCGAACAACAAGCTGACTGAAATGAATATGAATTTGGAACGGACCGTGCAGGAACGCACTCAGGCCTTATCCGCAGCTCATGATGATCTCCGCACTTCGTATGACCGCTTGCTTCACTCCGAGCAAGGGAGAAAAAAGCTTCTTGCCTATATTACGCATGATCTGCGTATGCCGCTGTCCAGCATGCTTGGTTATGTAGAAGCTGTGCAGGACAGGGTTAAGCCGGAACGTAATGAACAGTACCTGAAGTATATCCAGGATAACACGATAAGGATTAACCGCATGATCGAGGAGTTGTCCTTCTTGTCGCATTTGGAGACGGGACAAGTCTCGTACCGAATGGAGCCGGTTCATATGATTCACTTCTTGCGTCGTTTTTTTGAACAATATGAGCTGGTTGTGCGTGATGCAGGGCTCAATTTCATGCTGGATATCGGAGATGCGGAAGATCAACGACCTAACTTGCCTGTTGTCGAGATGGATGCGCAAAGATTAGAGCAGGCTTTGTTTAATCTAGTGTCGAACGCGATGAAGTTCACCTTTAGCGGTGGGCTGGTGCGTATTGCGCTAGCTATGGATGAGGTGAATCATACCCGCTATGCGATCATTAGCGTACAAGATTCTGGCATGGGTATTCCTCCAGATCAGCTTGAGCAAATTTTCGATCGCAATTATAAGTATGATCGACCAGGTGCAGAGATGGGTGTAGAAGGAAGCGGGCTCGGGCTGGCGATTTGCAGGGAAATCGTACAAGCGCATGGAGGGACGGTTCGAGCGGAGAGCGACGGCAAGACGGGGGCGATATTCTATGTATCGCTTCCTTGTATTACAAATGAAGGAAGGTGACGGTATGATGGACACGCACAAAATAATGATCGTCGATGATGATCCCCATATATGCGAGATTGTTCAGGTGTATTGCGAGAGGGAGGGTTTCCTATCCTCCTATAGCCATAGCGGGACAGAAGCCATGAAGCTGCTTGTATCGTTCGAGCCGGATTTGATTGTACTGGATGTCATGCTGGCTAATGATAACGGCATTGATTGGTGCATGAATGCACGCAGCTACACGAATGCGCCGATCGTGTTTCTGAGCAGCCGTGAGGAAGACGAGGTGAAAATCAGCGCATTATCCTATGGCGGCGACGATTATGTAACCAAGCCGTTCAGTCCGGGAGTACTCATGGCCAAGATCAAGGCTCATCTTCGCAGAGTGTCGACGGGCAGAAGGGAACAACTGCTGGAGTTACCGGGTATGACGCTGGATTTCTACGCACAGTCTGTCAACATCGGTGGTGAAACCATCTTTTTATCGAAAAAAGAGTTCAGTCTACTGTCCTATTTGGCACAAAACGTTAATCGTGTCGTCGGTGTCGATGCGTTGTTTCAGCTCATCTGGGGAATGGAGAGTCTTGAGGATACGAGAACGGTCGCTGTACACATCAGCAATTTACGCAAAAAAATCGAGGCTGACCCTGCCAATCCTGAGAGGATTGTTACGATTCGGGGGGCCGGATATATGCTGGTTGCCAGAACTGCGTTACAAATGCGAACGAAGTGTTAAGGTTGGTAGTGTGACAACGACTGCCGCAAACACATTACAGCTAGAGTGGGAAAGAAGCAAGCTGCTTTAAGAGTAGTGAGCTGAACCGTACCATAAATAGGTAAAACGGACAGTTCAAATTTCGATGACCGTTAAATTGCTCAATGGACTCGGCATTTTGTGTTCCTCCCTTACAAGGCAAAACAGCCCCAATCCCAGCGAAAGGATGGAGGCTGTTCATTGTTTCGTTGTATGTTGCTCAAACTTTAAGGTCGATGGTTCCGCCGAGATGCGGCTGTGCTGATTGCTGCACGGAACCGGTTCACCTGCCTTTCCGACCGTTAGTACCTTCGTGTAACGAACTACGACAATGTGTAGGGACGAAGGACGACTTCCAGCTCGCGGTGTAAGGCGAGGAATGCCGGTTGCAGACTGAATTGCAGTTTCTCTTGCACCTGTCCCGGCTTTGCCTGTTCGTAGGCAGTGACGACCCGTTCGAGCGACTGCTGCAGCTGTTGGACAAGCTGTTCCAAGTTGTTGGCCGGAAGCTGCTTCAGTAGGTCAGGCAGCGCTTGCTCCAAGTGGTAGAAACCCTCCACCACATTGCTCATGAGCGAGCTCGTTTCCTCAAATTGTCCTTCGTTAAGTTGGGCTTTGATATGTGCAATCGCCTCTAGACAGGTTTCGGACAGCTTTAGTGTCTTGTCCATGACATCCATGTATCTTTCCATTTCACGACCTCATTTCCGAGTATGAAAAAGGAGACCCTAGAGAGTCTAGAGTCTCCTTTGATAAGGATAAAATTAACGGAGCAACTGTAGAACGCCTTGCGGCTGTTGATTCGCTTGCGCCAGCATCGCTTGCGCAGCTTGGGAAAGGATGTTGTTTTTCGTAAACTCCATCATTTCCTTAGCCATATCGACGTCGCGGATACGCGACTCGGCAGCCGTCAGGTTCTCTGCGGAAGCTCCAAGGTTGTTGATCGTATGCTCCAAACGGTTCTGGAACGCACCCAGCTTGGAACGCTCGTTGGAGATAGTTTTGATTGCGTTGTCCAGTACTTCGATCGCAGCTGTCGCTTTCTCCGATGTTGTCACATCCAAACCGTATTCAGCACCGGTATTATTGGTTCCGTTCGTTACCGATTGAGTGGACGTGAACGCAGCACCGGCCACAGAGCCTTGTGCAGCGCCAGCGCCTGTACCGGAAATACCAAGTGCCAGGGAACGCATATCTCCAATGTCTACGGTCAACGTTTGTCCATTGTTTGCACCAATTTGCATTTTGAGGCCTTGATCTACAGCGTCGGCTCCAACTGTCGATTGAGCGCCTTCGGAAGCAGTCAGCTTCAATGTTTTCGCCAGCTCGTCCGCGCCAATCGTTACCGAACCGTCACTTCCTTGAGTTCCAGAGGAGATGACGAATTTGCCGTCTGCCAGACTTACCGTTGCGTTGGCAAGAGCAGGATCAGCCGCTCTGATCTGCGATTGCAGGTCGGATGCCAGACCGCCAGCTGTGTAGTTGCCTGCCGTCAGCGAAATATTGACGTCAATGCCGTCAATCGTCAGCGTGCCGGTATTGTTGGCATTCTGACCCTGCTGCAGCGCCGCCGATCCGAGGCCCAGCGCGGAAGCCGCGCTGCCTGTGACTGCGCCGATCGTGCTCGCGCTGCCAGTCAGACTGTTCGTAATGACAAGCTCGTTGTCAGCGTTGAAAGACGCCACTGCGTTGCCTGTGCCGAAAGCTGTATCCAGCTTGCTGTTAAGATCGGTCAGGAATGTTGTGCGATCGCCTACCACAGTGAAATCATAGCTGCCGTCAGCCAATGTAATGTTTTTCTTGGCACCGCCAACTGTCACGGACAGTTGGTTGTTGCCCGAACCTTCAGTGCCAGTTGTGAATGACGTTCCGATAAGGGCTGCTGCGCCGCCGCCATCAATCGTGAACTCATCCGAAGAATCGGCAGTTGTGAACATAATATTGTTGTTGTCATCGAAGCCAACCGTGACGCTAGCGAAATCGCCGCCCAGCGCCTGGATTTTCGCTTGAATATCAGCAACAAACTGTACTGCGCCGTCATTCCCGCCAGCGCTATAATCAGTTGTAGCCAGGCTGACCGTATGCGTTTCGTTGTTCAGCGTAATCGTCAACAGGTTTTTCTCCGTACCTTGTACGTAATCCGCATTGGCTGCATCCAGACCGAGGGCAGTTGCTGCGGAACCGGAGATGCTAGTAATGGTGCTGGAGATGCCGGCTGCGTTGTTCGTCAGAACGAGCTCATTATCGCCGTTGAAGGTAGCGACCACGTTGCCTGCGCCGAAGGCTCCACCCAACTGTGTGTTCAGATCGGCCAAGAAAGCGTTGCGTCCAACGGCACCTGTCATATCGTAATCGGCTGCGCTCAAGCTGATTGTTTGCGTATTGCCGCCTACGGTCAGCGTGAGTTCGTTGTTAGGCGTATCGGCAGCAGTTGCGAGGTCAGAACCATTACCAGCAGTTGACAAGTGAACCAGCGCGTTACCGCCTGTGATCGCGAAGGAATCATCAGCGTCGTTTGTTTTGAACAGAATGTTGTCGTTTGCGTCAATGCTTACCGTCACATTCGCGAAGGCGCCGCCCAGCGCCTGGATTTTCGTTTCAAGATCAGAAACAAAATCGGCTGCACTATCATCCCCGCCTGCGCCATAATTCAGTACGTCCAACTCAATCGTTTCAATAGCGCCGTTGAGATTGATTGTGAGCTCGTTATTGCCCGCCGTTACGTTAGGGCCGGAATCTGGATCAGCTGAATTCGCATAAGTGATACTGGAGGTAATCGTTGCACCTTGTGTCGCAGCGGAAACAACACTAAAGCCCGCTCCCAAAGTGGCAGCAACATCCACACCACCCGCAGCAGTCGCAGACGTAACTGTAACATTCGGACCGCTGTTCGCTGCAGACGGGGTACCGTAAGCCACGTTGCCTGTTACCGTGCCGCCGCCAACTGCCGAGATGCTAACATTGCCAAGCGCAGAACCTGTAGTCGTTGCAGCCGTATTCGAGTTCGTAATCGAAATATTGCCGGAGACTGCTCCGCCCGTAACATTGGCAGTGGACACCTTCTGTACGTTCAGTTCGCCTTTCATCAGGCTCTTGGTATTAAACTCCGTCGTATTGCCGATCCGGTTGATTTCGGAAGTCAATTGATTTATTTCCTCCTGAATCGCCTGGCGATCTTCGATGGAGTTCGTGCCGTTCGCCGATTGTGCTGCCAGCTCGCGCATACGTTGCAGGATAGAATGAGTCTCGTTCAACGCGCCTTCTGCTGTTTGAATAAGGGAAATAGCATCTTGGGAGTTGCGTTGCGCTTGATTCAGGCCGCGGATTTGTGAGCGCATTTTTTCGGAAATCGCAAGACCTGCAGCGTCGTCGCCCGCACGGTTGATACGAAGACCGGAAGACAATTTCTCTAAAGATTTGCCTGCTTCTGTTGTGTTACCTGCTAATTGGCGGTGCGTGTTCAGTGCTGCAATGTTGTGGTTAATTCTCATTTCTCATTACCTCCATGTGGTGTGTTTTAGATGCCTATCCGTTTGCATCCTTTGAAGCGCATACCCTTTACTCACAAGTCATTGATGGATTGCGAACGAATCCAAAACAAGGATTTGTAAGTCAAACTGTTATCTTCCTTGACTTCACCACTCGTCCTTAAGTGGCAAAGGCCTCAGACCTCGACCTTTTTTGCCGTTCCTAAGGTTATATTGTTTTCTTTCCATAACTCTCCACGAACAATAGAAATATGATTCGGTGCTTCAATCGCCAAGCGTAAATGGCCCTTATCACTCTTAACAACTTTTACCATAATATTGTTGTCGATCAGCACAAATTCTCCTGGTTTTCTTCCTAACACGAGCATTGGCTCATCCCCTTATCCCGCTTTTTAAATTGACATAAAAAAATGAGCAAACAGGTCACTGCCCTTCTTCCTCCTGAAGAATGACGGCGACTTATTTGCTCATCCTAAGCCTCGCAATTATTTAATAAATGATTCAGTTGTCAAAAAAAAAGACATTTTAACAGCAAAAAGACGAATAAAATAGGCACCTGTTTCAAATGTTCCTCCTTGAAACTACATGCATATCTTACTCGTCCATGAGTAATGAAATATAAGACTAATTTAGATATCGACAAATTATTTGAAATGTTTAGTCTTTCTGCGAAATTTTTTAAAAAAAGTTATTACTAGGACGTATCTGAAAACGCATCACGGAGTCAATTTGAAAATGGCGGCCACGTATACAAACGACAAGAAGCAATGGATAGAAAGAAAGTTTAACGCTTCGTCAGGCTTCCGAAGTTGTGTCCAAGGATAAGGCAGAGTTGGATTCGCTATGGGACTTCCTTGAACTGGAAGTCCGTAATGCCGGTGCCGAAAGGGGAATAATCCTGCTGGGGAGAGAGGGGAAATTGATTTGAATACATGGAAATTACTGGATATTGCTGACGGAGAAGTTGAGAGTACAAGCAATCTCAAAAGCAAGGGAACTGCAGCTATTTGACTCGTTCAATAGCTGCGGTAACGAAAGCCATTAAAAACCGAGAACCTTGTGTTTATTCTTGATTAAGCAATTCTCCGCGAACGATAGAGATATCTTTTGGTGCTTCAATAGCCAAGCGTAAGTGCCCCTTATCACTTTTAACTACCTTTATGATAATTTTTTCGTTGATCACTATGTATTGTCCGGGCTTTCTTCCAACGACTAGCATCAGACTCACTCCTTTACTGTGAAGGGATCTTGATGTGATTTAGCAACGCAAATAACAAGCTGACCTCTTTTCAAAGCGTTCTTCCTCCTTGTATTTTATCATGGTAGATTAGCCCACTCATGAAACTCAAAGAAAACTTTAAGTTCGCGCTCGAGATAAAGTATGCCAAAGAAACAGATTACAAAGATAATTGGTGGTAAGGTTTTATAAGGCGAAGCGGTGAATCGAATTAATTCAGACTGTTCTTATGAGCAGTCTTTTTGTTTGTGCAGAGGAAATATCTGTATACTGCTACTTGTGTTATATCTTAATTTTAGAATCATAAGCTTGAACTGGTTTTCGCTCTGTGAAAGTTGAGTGATAAATATTTGAAATTTTTATTGCCAAAATACTATATGATGCTTTATATTGTATATATTATATAGAATCCATAATCCATAATCGACAAACGATATCAAGAGAACAAGCCATATCTCCCAGGAGGTTATACAAGATGAGGGAAACGAGAAGGTTTATTATAGAAAAACAAAATATTAGCGAAGAAATCAGTGAAATTATTAAGGAGCGAATATTGGAGGGCGAGCTTAATCCAGGAGATCGGATTATCGAGACGAAAATTGCGAAGGAGCTTAATGTTAGCCAGACACCTGTTCGAGAAGCGATCCGATTGCTTGCCGGAGAAGACATAGTGACCATTGTTCCTAATCGCGGCCCATCAGTTCGTCTATTGGAGATGGAGGATGTATTCGAAATTTATTCACTAAGAGCTGTTTATGAGAGTCTGGCTATTAGGCTTGCCGTCAAAAATGCGAGTGAAGAGGATGTAGAGAATCTTAGCCGCTTTTATGACAACATGAAAGTAAGGCTAAACGACGATTCGGTCAGCTCATTACTGCAAGATTCCCACTTTCTTCATCAATCCATTATTTACTTGTCCAAGCACAAAAGACTAATTCATATGTATAAAACGATCTCCTTTCAAATTTTATTGGTAAATCGAATTTTAGGAAGCCAGTCAACGAAGCAAAAAGAAATAGACCAGCACTGGGAATTGATTGATGCGCTTATCCGCCGTGATCCTGATCATGCCGAGTCGGTCATGAAATCCCATATTAAACGGTCCTATTTCGAATTTGCCGCCATAAGCGGAGAACTGGGAGCTGCCTTTAAAGAAAAAGAATGGTTTTAATTGATAGTAAGCTCTGAAGAACGGAGTGTCTGATCTCGGAGAACGTCGGCACAAATTTAAAAACGAATTGTATGCGCTGTCAAAACAAAACTCCGGAGGAAGCCGTGAACACCTTGCTTGCTCCGGCGTATGTGTGCGCATGGAACTATATAAGTGAGGCTGCCTCACATTTTCCGCATGTACAAGTAATGGTGGAAGTTAAATTCACCGTTTAAAACAAGAGCTTGCCGCTCGCTAATCGTGGTTTGAATACTTCTGTTAGCTACATGGATGCATGGCCAAGTACCGGGAGACCATTCCAGGCAGGTATGCTGAAAGTAAGCTGCGGAGGGATTTAAATAAAGATTGTATAAAAGGAGGTAGAGGGGCGTCGATAAACGTTTATAACAATCCCGGTCGCGTCAGTAAATCAAGTGAAAACGAAGCCGTCACTTCATGATTTCACTTGTCATTCCTTCGCTTCCGAAAGAGCATCTTACTGACAGACCGGGAAATGCAAGAGCAAGTAGCGGTAGTCTGCTAAAAACTCTTAATCTCTATTGTCTTACTAGTCAACTTAGAAATCAACCCCTGAATGTTAACCAGAATGAGCTTATTACTTTTTAGGAGGAATTGATATGACTAAAAGGACTCACTCCTTATTTATTGTTGTCATTCTGATTGTAACCGTTTTCGTGACAGCGTGTAGCAGCAATAACAAAAAAGATCCGGAAACCACTCCGACTTCTGCGCCTTCCGGCAATGGACCCGCGGCAGCTGAAGGTGGTAAATTCGATCCGCCTATTACATTGACCACCGTAGGTACCGTTAAGCCTACCGTGGCTTACGAGAATGGCGATTCCGTAGATAACAATCCATGGACAAGAGAATATGAAAAACGGTACGGCGTAAAATTCAACACGCTTTGGACCGTAGATGGCTCGCAATGGGAAACGAAAACAAATTTAATGATAGCAACAGGCGATATTCCAGACTTTTTTCAGGCATCCCCTACCCAATTCAAGCAGCTGCTTGAAGCGGATTTGATAGAGGATTTAACAGCTACTTATGAATCTGCACCTGAGCGGGCGAAAAACATATTAAACGAAGGCGGACCTGAAGCGCTTATGTCGGCTACGGTAGATGGCAAGCTAATGGCCATTCCATTTACGGGTGCACCTAAGGAAGGAGCTCCGATGATCTGGCTTCGGACGGATTGGATGGAAAAGCTAAGCCTGGAGCCGCCAAAAACGATGAACGATTTACTTGCCATCATGGATGCCTTCGCAACAAAGGATCCTGACGGCAACAATGCTGCTGATACGTTTGGAATGGCCGTAGACAAAGACTTTGGTACTTTGACGGGTTTTTTCAACAGCTATCACGCCTACCATAGAATTTGGATTAAAGATTCTGCAGATAAGCTGCAGTACAGCAGCATTCAGCCAGAGATGAAGCAGGCATTATCCGTGCTTCAGGAATTGTTTAAAAAGAAACAAATCGATCCAGAGTTTGGATCCAAAGATTTTTCGAAGATGGCTGAAACCGTCGTAAGCGGTAAAGTTGGCGTTGTCATTACGCATCCATATGCCGGTTTATACCCGTTCCAATCCAGTGTGGATCAGGATCCGAAAGCGCAGTGGAAAGCATTCCCTCTTGTTTCAGCGGATGGTCAAGAGCCGAAAAAACAAGCTTCGCTAGGCGTTTCAGGCTACTGGGTGGTCAAGAAGGGCGTTAAGCATCCTGAGGTGCTGTTCAATATGCTTGATATGTGGGTAGAGCTATTCTACGAAAATAAAGATTTAGATATTAACAAGCAATTTGTCAATGGCGGCAGCAGCGGGACTAATGAAATATGGCAAATGAATAAGATTGCTGCGTATCGTGCCTATAAAAATGCAGATCAGCATTTGAAAATTATTAAAGCGCTCGAGACGGGAGATACATCAGAATTAACGGGCGATGACCAAAGCGCATTTTCCAACATTAAAGGATTTTTAGAAGGGGATCGGTCCAAGTGGGGCTGGAATGTCATTTTTGGCGAGGGCGGCTCGATGGGCGTTACGGATCAATATCGTCAAAGCAATGATTACGTAAATGATGAGTTTATTACGGCTCCGCTGCCGGTAATGAGCGAGCGTATGGCAGATCTTAACAAAAAGGAGCTGGAGGTCTTCACCAAAATTATTATTGGTGCGTCTTCCATTGACGATTTCGATAAATTTGTAGCTGAGTGGAAGAAAGAAGGCGGCGATGCTATAACAGCGGAAGTAAATGAGTGGTATGCAACGAAGTAAAGCATCGACCAGGGTCGGTGGCTAGCCGTTAGCCTATCATAGTCAGCATTGCGGAAGAAACGTTGCTTTTTTCCGCAATTGCTGATCTGTCCATCAGAAGGGAGTAGTTACGATGAAAAGATCTTTTTTCTTTAATCTGCCCTTGCATCTATTGCTGCTGCCGGCGGTCATTCTAGTTCTCATCTATTCTTACGGTCCAATGCTTGGAATCGTCATTGCTTTTCAAAAGTTTATTCCGGCTAAAGGCTTCTTTGAATCTCAGTTTGTCGGCTGGAAAAATTTCGAGTATGTGTTCCATTTATCCGATTTTCCGAAAGTAATGATAAATACCTTATTCATATCCATTATGAAAATCATAGCTGGATTGTTTGTTCCACTTGCGGTGTCGCTGATGCTTAATGAGGTAAGGCAGCACTTTTTCAAAAGAAGCGTCCAGACTCTTATTTATTTGCCGCATTTCTTGTCATGGGTTATTTTAGGCGGCGTGTTGATCGACATTTTGTCACCGTCAACTGGAATCGTCAATTCGTTTATAGGCATATTCGGCATCGAGCCTATTTACTTTTTAGGCGATAACAGCTGGTTTCCGTTCGTTACAGTGTTATCCGATGTGTGGAAGGAATTCGGGTTCAGTACAATCGTTTATTTAGCCGCGCTAACGGGAATCAACCCTTCCATGTATGAGGCGGCTATAATGGATGGGGCTGGTAGGCTTCGACAAACTTGGCATATTACGCTGCCGGGTATCCGGTATATGATCGTTCTTCTGCTAACGTTGAGCCTTGGCAACGTATTGAATGCAGGATTTGATCAAATATTCAATCTGTACAGTCCACAGGTCTACGAAAGCGGAGACATAATCGATACTTACGTTTACCGCATGGGCTTAATTTCCGCTCAATTCGGGCCGGCAACTGCCGTAGGTCTTTTCAAATCTGTTATTTCGCTTATCTTGATTTCAACCACTTATTATTTGGCCTACCGCTTTGCCAAGTATAGAATTTTTTAAGGAGGCTCAGGCATGCACTATAAACCAACATTATCGAGACAAGCGTTCCTTATTATCAATCTTGTAGTTCTTGGCGGTCTAGGCATTATATGCGTGCTTCCTATCATACACATACTGGCGGTTTCATTCAGCTCTAATGCTGCGGCGACAGGCGGACTGGTTAAATTTTGGCCCGTAGGCTTCAATTTGCGTTCTTATGAGTATGTAATGAGCTCGGGTCGGTTTTTTAATTCATTGGGCATTACGATGCAGCGTGTATTGCTTGGAGGACTTGTCAATATGGTTCTGACTTTGATAACGGCGTATCCTTTATCGAAAGAAAGCGACCGATTTAAGCCGCGATCGTTATATGCCTGGTTTTTCTTTGTAACCATTTTGTTTAGCGGTGGCTTGATTCCACTCTTCATGGTCGTTCGCGAGACGGGAATTATGGGCACGATATGGGCACTTATTCTTCCTGGAGCGGTCCCGGTATTCAATATTATTTTAATGCTTAATTTCTTCAGAGCTCTTCCCCGCGAGATGGAGGAAGCCGCTTTTATCGATGGTGCAGGACATTTGTCGACGCTATTTCGCGTTTTTGTGCCTTTGGCTTTGCCTGCTATCGCAACGATCAGTTTGCTTACAATAGTAGCACACTGGAATTCTTGGTTTGACGGCTTGATCTTTATGAACTCTCCGGATAGCTACCCATTGCAAAGCTATCTTCAAACGATCGTCATACAGCAGGATTTTTCTCAAATGACCGAACAAGAGTTGAAAAACATGCGTTTAATATCCGATCGCACGATAAAATCGTCACAAATATTTTTAGGTGCGCTGCCAGTGCTATGCTTGTATCCGTTTCTTCAAAAATACTTTGTTTCTGGAATTACATTGGGAAGCGTAAAGGAATAATGGTGATGGATGGAGGATTGCGATCTATGAATCGAATAGGAACTCCTTGGTATGAGAACAGCTACCGCAGAAATTTAGTCGATATGCACATTCCGGATTGGGATGAGCAATTTATGAGCCGGTATGATGCGGATCGCTATGCAGCTCTTCTTCAATTAGCCCGTGTAGATACGGTTATGATTCCGGCCAGCTCATGCCTGGGCATCAGTTATTGGCCGACTTCGGACGGACATATGCACAATGGACTGAAAGGGAAGGATTTAATCGGCGAAGTCATTGCGAAATGCAAGGAAGCAGGCATGAATGTTATCGTTTACTCGAATTTTTGGAGCAAATGGGCCTATGACGAGCATCCGGATTGGAGGTTTGTATCAGAGGCCGGCCGGAATACAGCGGAGTATTTATGGACGGAAGGTCGATACGGGGTCTGCTGCTTCAATACTTCCTTCCGTTCTTTCATGCTTTCACAGATTGTCGAGCTAAGTGAAAGATATACGTTCGAAGGACTATGGATCGATATGATCCATTGGCCGTATTCTCCATGCTATTGCGGAGGCTGCAAGGCGAGATACAAGTTTGAGACGGGAGGGGAAATTCCACGAACGATCGATTGGACTGATCCTGCTTGGGTACGATTCCAACGAATAAGGGAGCGCTGGCTGTCTGAATTTGCCGAAGAGATTCGCGAGTTAATGAAGGAGATAAAGCCAGAGGTGACTGTAGGCTTGCAGTGCGCCTCTTGGTCCACGGGCTGGATAAACGGTTTTACGAATGAATTTTTCAAACAAACTGATTATGCAAGCGGCGATTTTTACGGAGATGCGCTGCAGCAGTCGTTTATTTGCAAGGCTTTGTATGCATTATCCGAAAATCAGCCATTTGAATTTATGACTTCCCGCTGTCCGGATTTAACCGATCATACGACGACCAAATCGCAAGAACTGCTTCGCGCACAGGCATTCTCGGCTATTACTAATGGAGGCGCGTTTCTTTTCATAGATGCCATTGATCCGATGGGCACCTTGAATGAGCAAGTGTATGAGCGGATGGGTGAGATTTACAGCGAGCTTGAGGCATACGAGCCTTTTCTTGATGTACATGCCAAAATGCAGCAGGATGTCGCCATCTATATGAATTTTGAATCGCAAATTGATTTCGCCCAAAGCGGCCAATCGGCTATGGTAGAACCCTACAGCAACCCCATTGCCCAATCTGCGATGAATGCAGCCAAGTCGCTTATGAACGCCAATATTTCCTTCGGGGTCATTTCCAAAAAAAATATGAAGGAATTATCCCAATATGCTGTCGTCATTCTACCGGATCTGCTTGTGGTTGATGAAGAAGAAATCGAGGCTTTTCGTGCCTTTGTGAAAGATGGCGGCGGGCTGTACGCTAGTAAGAGAAGCACATTGTACGATAAGCTGGGTAACATTCGTACGGACTTTGGGCTCGCGGATGTATTCGGAGTTTCCTACAAAGGCATGACGAAGGAATCGGTTACTTATGCTGCGCCAGCAGAGCGGTTTGGCAGTTGGTTCAAGCACCATTCGAAGGCTCATCCACTATTGCTTTCAAGCGATCAAGCCATTGTTGAAGCTCATGCGAAGGGCGGAGAGCATGAGGTAGAATGGATTGCATCGCAGGTACTCCCTATTGTGGATCCGGCCGATAAAGTTAAGTTCGCATCTGCCATCAGCAATCCGCCTCAGATTGCAGCAAGTGATGTGGATTGCTCAGGAAGTACGCCCGCAATAGTCATGCATAAGTTCGGACAAGGAACGTGCATATACAGCGCCGGGCCATTGGAAATGATGAAATCTGACGACCATCGCGATCTGGTTATTCATATTATTCGAGCATTGGCAGGTAAACGTTTGAAAACAGAGAGTGATTCACCAAAATGCGTGGAAGCGGTATGGTTCCACCACGAGGCAGCTCGATGCTATTCTTTGCGCGTGTTAAATTTTCAAGATCAACTGCCAAATATTCCGGTTAGGGATATAAGTTTTCAGCTTCATCTGCAAGGTGTGATTCCAAGAGCTATTTATCAGGTGCCACAAAAAACGCCAGTTCCTTATTCAATCCAAGACGATATGGTTTCCATTCAGCTTCCGACGCTCGAGACATTTGCCATGATTATGCTGGAATACTAGATGGTTATCATCAATCTGGTTAAGGAGATCGAATCACATCATTAATACAGGAGAGGTATAAATATGGATGCAATTATTGATAAACGGTTGCTTGCGGGTTTACAAGATAAAACGTGGCTTTATACAGGCGCTGAAAGTCCCCTCCTAATGGAGACCAAATGGGCGGTTGAGTCCTACTTGACAAATCGTGAATTAGGTCCGGACGGCAGACTGCTCAATTCTCAAGAGGAAGCGAACTGCAAACAACGGGTGGCGCAGCTTGTCAATGGATCCGCCGAGAATATTGCTTTGTTATCCAATTCATCAGAAATTATTTCCTTAATCGCTAATTCGCTTCAGCTTAGGCCGGGTGATAACGTCGTCATCAACACGCTTGAATTTCCTTCTGGTATTTTGCCGTGGCTTGCCCTTAAGCAAGAGGGCATTGAAATACGCGTTATTAACCATACGAATTGGGAAATTTCCGTAGAGGATATTTTGGCGCAGGTAGATAAAAGAACGAGAGTAGTGATGACCAGTCATGTTAGCTACATTACAGGTGCAAGATTGGATTATATCCGCTTATATGAGCAGCTGAAGGAAACGAACGCATTGTTATTTCTTGACGCAACGCAAGCGTTAGGCGTAGTGGAGGTAGATATTAACCATACGGACTTCTTGGTTTGCAGTTCCTACAAGTGGTTGATGTCCATTCATGGTTTGGGTATCTTGGGGATCAACCCGGAGCGGGTAACTAGCTTGACTCCCAAATCTGTAGGCTGGAGGAGTGTAACGAATATGTTCGGCGTAGCGGAAAGCCAGTCCTTTGACTTTTTGGAAGATGCACGTAGATTTGAACAGGGATATCCGAGCTACGCGACGATATATGCTTTATCCAGTTCTACTAAGCTATTGCTGGAAATAGGGATTGACCGGATAGAGAAGCATGTGCTGGAGCTTGGACAATATTTGATAGATCGAATGGCTAAGCTGCCTTACCCATTAATGACGCCAGGAGCTGCCGAGCGCAGAGCGGGCAATATTTGCTTTGCATGCGCGTCCGGAGAAGAAATTGCTCAAGCATTGAAGGAAAAGTCGATTTTTGTATGGGGCGGAGATGGAAGATTCCGCGTATCGATTCATTTCTTTAACGATAAAGAGGACGTGGATCGACTTGTTGGACAGCTTGAACAGTTAATCAAGGGCGAAGGGGAGAGGTGAACGTGAACATCAAAGAAGCAAGTCATCCCGCATTGCGGATTCTGGAAGATCTCGTTCGCATACAAAGCGTCAACCCTCATTTTGGCGAAGGGGCTCAAGGGGAAGAAGGAGTCGCCGCTTATTTGGAGAAAAGGCTCAAACAAGCGGGGCTAACCGTATTCAGGCAACCTGTGCTCGATGGGAGAGATAATATTATTGCCGAGCTGCGAATCGGCAAACCAGATTCGACCTTGCTGTTCGAAGCCCATATGGACACCGTCTCGCTCGGCAGCATGGAAGATCCGCTTAATCCGATTTATCGCGACGGACGGCTTTATGGCAGAGGGGCATGCGACACGAAGAGCTCGCTGGCTGGCATGGTGTACGCTATGGAATATTGGTCACGTAATAGGGAGCAACTACAGGCTGATCTTGTGCTTTGTGCTGCCGTCGATGAGGAGGCTAACTACCGAGGAATTTTAAAGTTCCTTGAATGGCAGGCGCCGATCGCGGGCGCAGTAGTTGGAGAGCCTACGGAGTTGTCGATCGTAACCGCAACTAAAGGCTGTTCAAGAATGGCCGTTCGGACGAAGGGGAAGGCGGCACATAGCGCAGTACCGGAAGAGGGGGACAATGCCATCTATACCATGATGGATGTCCTGCGGTTTATTAGGGAAGAAGTCGAGCCTCAGCTTGAGCGGATAAGCCATCCCAAGTGCGGTCAGGCGACAGTAGTTGTCGGGACTATTAATGGGGGAACCCAAATTAATATTGTCCCCGAAAGCTGCGCCATTCAAGTAGATCGCAGAATTATTCCGGGCGAGACGCCTGATGGAGTAAGGGAGAAATTCACGACCGATTTATTGGATTACTTAGGAGAACATGCGGAGAAGGTTGAAGTAAGTGAGCTTCTTTCCGATTGGGCCCTGAATACTCCGGAGAAGTCGTCAATTGTAATGAAAGCCGGGGAAGCTTTGCGTTCATTGGAATTGAATGATGAAACCATCGGCGTTCCTTTTGGAACGGATGCAAGCAAGCTGCAGCAGCTGGCCGGTGTTCCAACCATCGTATTTGGCCCTGGCTCCATTCGACAAGCTCATGCCAGGGAAGAATGGGTATCCGTGGAACAGGTGGAGCTTGCCGCAGAATTTTATAAATCGCTTGCTGGACGATTTGGCCTTAAGGCACTTTAATGATATTTTCCAAGAAATTTATTTTGCAAAGGAGTGCGCGGTGTTGAAAAAAGAAATCATCCATACCTCATTGGCCCCGAAGCCGAGCGGTAAATATTCACAAGCGGTCAAGCTTGGAGATATGGTTTACGTGGCGGGAACTTGCCCTTTTGACTTAGATACGGGTGAGGTACTTTATCCGGGTGACATGGCCAGGCAAACAGGCTTGGTCCTGCGATATATGAATGAGATATTGAAGGAAGCGGGCACTTCTCTCGATCATGTTGTGAAAGTTACTGCATTTATAGATGAATTAGACGATTTTCAGGTCTATAACGAAGTATATGGAACTTTTTTCGAAATCGATCCTCCCGTCAGAAGCACAGTAGAAATAGTGAAATTTCCGCCAGGCATGCGTGTTGAAATTGAGTGTATAGCCTATCTCCCTTAATGAATGCCAGTCTAATTATCACAATTGGGGTGATTGTTTGTGAAAATTCATGACAACATTTGGCTTGTAGGGAGCGGACAGCACGGCTTCGAAATGACGCATACGTTGGACTGCAATGTTTATTTAGTTGGAGACGGAAAGTCATTCGCCCTGATCGATGCCGGGGCGGGTATCGAGTCCAACCGGATCGTGAAGTGGATCGAGGCTTTGGGAATTTCGATGTCGCAAGTAACGCAGCTTTTCCTTACTCACGCGCATGGTGATCATGCGGCCGGTGCGAATTACTTTCGTGAAGCCTACGGGTTGAAAGTCGTTGCTTCTGAGGAAGCAGCGCCTTGGATCGCTAGCGCCGACCATGAGAAAACGAGCATAGGACAGGCAATTGCCAGCGGAGTTTATCCGCGCGATTACATGTATACGCCCTGCCCGATTGACGATGTCGTTCGAGAGGGAGATATGCTGCAGGTAGGTCAACTGCGTGTAAGCATAGTCGAAACACCGGGTCATGCTAATGGGCATATCAGTTTTTTGATGGAAATAAACGGCCGAACATGTATTTTTGTCGGAGACGCCATGTTTGCGGGTGGTAAAATTTTTATTCAAAACAGCTGGGATTGCCATATTCAAAAATATGCGGCCACTATTGACAAGTTAGCTTCGTTATCGATTGATGCAATGTTTCCTGGCCACGGCCCTTTTCTCTTAAGCTCTGCCAGCAAGCATATTAGTAAAGCGCAGGCTCAATTCGGCCGATTGGACATCCCGCCTAATCTTTAGCTCTGGCAGCCGAAACGTAACTAAACCAAAAAATCGGTCTAACAGGAGGATTGACTATGAGAAAAATGAAAGCAGCTGTTATCGGATTAGGAAGCTGGGGGGAGTGTCATCTCGAAGCTTTTCGTTCATTGCCTCAGGTTGAAATCGCCGCAATTTGCGATAATCGTGAGGATCGTTTGCATGAAATGGGCGAGAAATATGGAGTTGTGCGGCGTTACACCAATTATGAACAGTTAATGGAACAAACGGACATCGATCTTGTCAATGTCGCGACTTTCGAGAAAGGACATTTAAGGCCGACACTGCTAGCGCTTCAATCCGGCAAGCATGTGCTGGTCGAAAAACCGATAACGACAGATGTTACGGAGGCGCATGAGATGTATCGCGTGGCGCAGCAATGCGGCAAACAGGTTATTCCCGGTCATTTGCTACGATTTGATCCCCGTTATGCAGAATTGAAAAGCGCTATTCAGAATGGACGGCTCGGACAAATTGCCAGCTTGTTTTTTAAACGGTCCAGGCAGCAGTCCTTGTTCGCTACCTATTCCAGAACGCATACCGTATATGAATTGACCGTGCACGATCTTGATTTGGCAGTATGGTATACAGGTAGCAGGGTCAAATCCGTTCGTGCTTTTGCGCAGCATCTCTCCGGCAGCGCCGCGCCAGAATCATTATGGGCGAACCTAACCTTTGAGAATGGAATGTTCGCAGTGCTTCATAGCAACTGGTTAACGCCAGACAAGGCGGGAGTCGAAATATTCGACAGCGTGGAGGTTAGCGGCAGCGAAGGTATAGCCCATTTTGAAACATCGAATGCCGGATTGCAACTATGGAATCAAGAGGGAAGCCTATCGAAGGAATTTTTTATTCATCATCAGCGAAATGGGCACACCTACGGGGCATTGCGAGACCAGCTGGACTATATCGCGAACTGTGTATTAAGCGGAGCAGGCTTTGAATATGTTTCCTTTGCTGACGCAGTCCACGGTATTGAGATTGCTGATGCTATTGTGAAATCCGCCGAGAGCGGTCAAGATATTTTCTTATGAGAGGAGCAATAAAGCCATGATACCAGAATTTGAAGCAAATCCGCAAATACTCCCGATCCCGCTTCCTCATTTTCCAACGCACATGCAGGCAATCATTTGGAGAAATTACGGTCTGGTGCCTACGGAACGCATTGCCGCTGTACTGGAAGCAACGGTAAGTGAAATAGAAGAAGTGGCTTTGCTAATGGGACTGCAGGTGCCTCAGGAGGCAGATGCGCAGTGGCTCACCAGGGGCTACATCACGATAATTCGGGCCAATTGGCATCTGCTTACCTACGAGCATCTATTGAAACTGCTTGATTGGACGGAGGAAAAGTTAGAGTTCACGCTTAAAGAGGATGATTTTCTGTGGGTAAAGCTAGGTAATTTAAAACCTTATGTAAATCCTGTACGTTATAAGCCTTTAAGTGCAAAGGAGAAAAAGCTTACTCTCGAGTGGAAAAAGCGCATGTCGGATGCTTTCGATCCCATTCAGAAAGAGCTCGATGGCACTTTTCAGGAGAAGCCGTTTGATTATTTGGAACGCTTCAAGCTTCCCGAGATACCTAGGATTTCAGCAAAAAGGCTACCGTTAGCAAGCGAAACTCGGCTGGATGTGCCCTGGACGATTCAGATTTTCAAAGACGAGAACGCGGGTGAAAATGAGGGCGAGAGCCATTTGAACGCCTACGCTCAGCGATTTGCCGATAAGCATGTACGGCTTTGGGGTGTGGAGTGGTCTGTTGCACATTTTTCTGATTCAATTCCTACTTTCGCTTCGCCTATGGATAGACCGATTCTTCGGATTAAGGTGGATTCTGCCGTTCAAAGAGCGAAAGAAAGCCATACGATAATAATTTCCACCGATGAAATCATCATCCAGGCATCCGATGAGGAAGGTGTTTTACGCGGACTGCAGTGGATCGAGCAAACGATGAAAAAGTCGGAGCTGCCTTATCTTGAGAAAGGGCAATACGAGCGGACCACCAAGTTCGACCTTCGCTATATTTATTCCTATAGCGCGGTATACGGCGATCCACTGCTCGAGACGGAGTTAGATCCTTATCCGGATGAGCAGTTGGAGCGATTATCGGAAGTAGGCGTTAATGGCATTTGGATGCAAAGCGTTCTTTATCAGCTCGTACCCTGGCGCGCGGCTCCGGAGCTGTCGGTCAATTGGGAACAAAGGATTGAAGGTTTAAGGAAGCTGGTTAAAAAAGCGGCGAAGTACGGCATTCACGTTTATCTGTATTTCAATGAACCGCGCTCCATGCCGCTTTCCTACTTCAAGGATAAGCCTGATTGGAAAGGGCAAGAGGAGCAAGGCTATGCCGCGCTTTGCACATCCGTGCCGGAGGTTCAAGCCATTCTGAGCGAATCTGTATCTGCCTTATTCAGAGAGGTTCCCGGACTTGGCGGTATATTCGCGATAACCATGTCTGAGAACTTGACGAATTGTTACTCTAGGGCATCCGGTGGTAAGACGAATTGTCCACGCTGCAGCAAGCGCAGTCCGAGCGCCGTTATTTCAGAAGTCATCCATTTGGTCGCAGATGCCGTTGCCTTGGAAGCACCTGCTGCCCGGGTGCTTTGTTACACATGGGCATGGACAGAATCTTTGGGCTGGGACGACAATGAGATTTTATCGGCAATTAAGCAACTTCCAAGCAATGTTACGATTCTCTCAGTAAGCGAGGATGAGAAAGAAACGAACATTGCTAACGTTCAAGGCAAAGTAATCGATTATTCCATTTCCGTTGTCGGTCCGAGCGAAAAAACAGCACGCATTTGGCAAATGGCAAGGGATAACGGATTAAAGACGGCGGCAAAGGTGCAATTCAATAATTCATGGGAGCTGTCGTCTGTTCCTTACTTGCCGGTATTTCAATTGATTGAAGAGCATCTGAAGCGGTTGAATGCATCTGGAGTAAGCGGACTAATGCTGAGCTGGACGCTGGGCGGTTATCCTTCATTGACATTAAGACTGGCTGCGGAGCATTATTGGTCAGCGGACGGAGGCAAGGCGAGAGGCATCGATGAATTGCTTGAGGATCAATTTGGAGCTGCGGCAGGAAAGATGATCGCGCTGGCATCGCTTGCGTTCAGCGAAGCGTTTCAACAATTTCCGTTTGATGTTGCGGTGCTTTATTTGGCTCCTCAAAATATGGGGCCGGCAAATCTGCTTTATATGGAGCCTACTCATTATAAAGCTACGATGGTAGGCATCCCTTACGATGATCTTGATAGATGGCGCGCAAAATATTCGGAATC
This sequence comes from Paenibacillus nasutitermitis, assembly GCF_014641075.1. Lineage (GTDB taxonomy): Bacteria > Bacillota > Bacilli > Paenibacillales > Paenibacillaceae > Paenibacillus_Z > Paenibacillus_Z nasutitermitis. The sequence continues at coordinate 1,337,474 of NZ_BMHP01000002.1, read as the reverse complement.
GGTATTTGCCAATCAGTTCAAAAAGCTATCAAGCGGATGGGCAAAAGGACTAAAGCTGCTAGAGAAGGCGCGTAAGCACATTACAGCCAGCAGCAAGGCGGATTTCGACGACCTGTATCGGATAGCGAGCGCTGCTTATATTCATTTCTACAGCACTTATATGCAAATTTTATTCGTAAAAAATAGAAAACGCTATCTGATCACAACCGACAGGGAAAAGAAAAACAAGCTTGGAAACTCCCTTGCCGATATCGCTCAAAAAGAATTAGAAAATGCGTTAGCGTTGTATACCCTTGTAAAGCAAGATTCGCGCATCGGCTTCGAGGCATCCAATCACTATTATTATACGATCCAGGATTTGCAGGAGAAGGTAGTGAACTGCCAGTATGTGCTCGAGCAGCTTAAGAGTGAAGTAAACCCGTCTCAGATGCAAACATAAGGGAGTAGTATTGAAGAAAGTTTGGGGAGGAGATTAGTATGAACGTGATTGTATGGAATGCCCCTGAAACAATGAACGCAGAGCGGCACGAAGTACCGCAGCCGCAAGCTGACGAGGTTTTGATTCGGGTACTGGGCGTAGGTATTTGCGGCTCGGAAATTGAAGGATATCTCGGTCATAACAGCTTAAGAGTACCGCCGCTAATAATGGGGCACGAGATTTGTGGACGAGTTGAACAAAACGGTACTGGTGCAAACCAATATTCGGTTGGGCAAAAGGTCGTTGTTAATCCTTTATTATTTTGCGGCGAGTGCTTAAGCTGCTTGAAGGGATTGACTCAGCTTTGTGCCAAACGGCAAATTGTAGGCATTCATCGCCCAGGAGGATTTGCACAGTATACAGTTGTGCCACAAAGCACGCTGGTTCCGGTGTCTGAGTCCATAAACCCTTACCGTGCAAGTCTGGCCGAGCCTTTGGCCTGCTCCTTGCGTGCGGCGCGCAGGGCAATGGAGCATCATTCTTTCCCTAATGTTGTTGTATTCGGTGCGGGAGGTATCGGTTTGCTGTGTGCCAAAGTTGCGCGTTTGCTAGGGGCATCAGAGGTGCTTATTGTCGATACGAATGATGAGCGTCTGCATATGGCCCGCAATATTAAATTCGATCATACATGTAATCCGATAAGCGGGAGCTTGAAGGAGTATGCAACGGCCTTATTCGGGAGTAAGGGAGTAGACGTCGTTATCGATGCGGCGGGATTTCAGCCAACGCGGGAATCGGGAATGGAACTGCTGAGTCCCGGGGGCACCTTTATGAACATTGGGCTTGGCATCGACGAGACGAAGCTGTATATCAATCGTCTAATCCGTAGCGAAATCGAGATTCTAGGCTCCTTCTGCTACACCAGACAGGATTTTTACGATGCGGTGCAATTGCTGGAGCAAGGTGTTATTACAGAAGAGGGCTGGACGGAAGTGAGAGGCTTGACCGAGGCCAATGCGGCTTTCCAAGATCTAGTAGCAGGCAAAGTTATCAATGGGAAAATATTTTTGGATCCAACGAGATAGAACGGTTTGAAAGAGGTTTAGCTGGGAAGTTTCCAGCTATGCCTTTTTTTTGTGCGTCCAGCTTGAGCGCTATCTCTAGGGTTCAAGTCCCGATGGGATTTATGGACCAGGACCAGGTGGAATTGCAGCGGCAATGAGTGGAAAGAGCACAATCCGAAATCTAACACAAAAAGCAACTCGTCAGCAGAAGAGTTGCTTTTATCTTTCAAACGATAGATACAACACTGGTGAAAGAGCAAAGAGATGACTTAATGAAAAATATCATGGTCTCCAGCGAGTGAGGTCTTCAGTTAGTCAATTTTAAAAGCTCTTCGCGAAGTCCGAAATAAGCATCATTCCATCCCATCTTCGCATAAAAGCGTAATCCAATCAATCCATTGTAATATTTGGCCCCAATTATTCTTTCCTTAAAATCAGGAATGGAAATGCCAACCTGTTGCTGATAACGCTGGTATTCCTGGATCACATCAAGTTTCCTCAAATGCCAGTCTAAGGTTGCAAGGTCGACAAGAAAATCACCATATTTACCATTAGGGTCGATAATACCGGTTATACGCTGACCATCAGATAAAATATTAAATTGATGAAAATCACCATGAATAAAATACCGATGGGGTTCATTATAGCTGGAATAGGCCAATAAACGGTTATAACATTCATCAAACACATCTTTCTCCAGGCAAGAAGTTTTAAATAAGCTGTACCACCCATCCCAGAAGGTGCCTGCCTGATCCTCTGCATTAACAGCAATTACATATTCCTTCCAAGAATTATATGTACCATTCCCGCTCGAATTAATGAATCCATAACCGTGTGTTTCACCTAACTTAACGTGGTTCATCCGAGTTAGAAGTTGAATGACCTCCGGAAGCAATTGGTGTTGTTGTTCAGGAGAGCAGCTTGCCAGATTGAGTCCACTGATCTTTTCTAAAATTAGATAGTTAAATGATTTAAATTTACCTAGCCCGAGACAAGAAGGAAACGGGATTCCCTGTGATGTTAAGAGGTCTGAAATAAATCGTTCCGTTTCAAAACTCCCTGCTAAATCGCTAAATTTAATAACGTATTCCTTATCTAAAACCGAGAAGGAGAATACAGCGCTTAAGTTTCCCCCTTCTAATGGCGTTACCCCAGTCACTTTCGATTCAAAATATTTACTCAGCACAACTTCCACTTGCGAAGTTTCCAATGTTGGTTTTTCGTATACAGTCATCTATTCCCATCCTTTTTCCTTTGACTTTAAGGGGCTCCAGGTTTTATATGATCCCCGTTACTTTCGTAATAGCAAGGGCTAGTGTTTAACGAATTAGGTGCATGGCTTCAAAAATGTTATCTTTCGCTTACCATGATTAAATGCACGAATTTTTTCAAAACCTCCATGCATCACTATTTGTTTTTTATCACAAACGATGGCAACGATCGAATTGTTCAAGTCCAATATTTGGTAAATATTAGTGAGCATTTGTTGTATTTGATTGTCATTAGATCCCTTCCAATAGGCAATATTCCCATAAGGTAAGTCTGTAAAGACTACATTGACGTTTTGTATTGGGGGGTGTGTAACGCCCGCAATATTAAAGAGAAAACATTGCAGTTGTTTAACGGCTGTTTGATTTAACCTTTCAAGACGTTCTACACTTTCCAAGGCATGCAGATGAGACTCTTTATAATAAAGATCATAATCCCTTTGGAGTTGTTCCTTTCTTGAAAGAAGACCTTCCTCAGTTAAAAGGTTTAAGTTTCGTTGTGCATATTCAAGGACCTGCTCATCAATATCCGATCCATAGATTGCAGCTATGTTTTCACTATACAGAAACCCAATGAACGTTAATAGATGTGCGCCACCACAACATGGGTCATACAGAATTAAGTTTTTATCGTTCCTTAATTGAGTTAAACATCTAGACATAATCTCCTTACCTAACCTGACAGGAAATGCCGTTGTATTTGGAGCATTATATAACACCCTGCCACTTGCAAAATCACTATAATCCTCTTTCTCAATCTCAAATTCATAAATCATCGTTCCTCATCTCCCCTTTAAATACTAATTTCGATTTGAAGAGATGCTGTAGAGAAACGTCTATCATTTCGTCTAAATCGATAGGATGCATGAGTTAACTTAAGTGAAAAAAGTCCGTGATGATCTTCTAGTCGAAACTCTACATCGGGCGATAGTATGTCTCTTTTTTTAGGAATGGCTTTAGATTTATACGAGAAACTTGATCAGTAGCAAAATAGTTCATTTAAGAAGCTCCTTTCTTAAACAAACATTAGCAACTTTGGCAACATTGTTCCCGACAAATCTGATATTGCTATAGTCGGATCAACAGTATTAAACTAGTTAGAACAAAGACCCGATAAAATTAAATACTAAATGTTGAGAGATTTCTTTGATAGAAGTGATGATAATTAGGGACAGGATGTGAAAAGACATGAATGTAATGAAGCATATGAACGATGCTTTAACCTATATTGAGGAGAACCTCGAAAATGATATAAATATGGCAGAAGCAGCAAGAATAGCTTGCTGTTCAGAATTTCATTTCAAAAAAATGTTTTCTTATTTAGCGGGGATTACGTTAATTGAATATGTGAGAAGAAGACGGTTAACGATGGCCGGTTTTGAATTAAAGGGGCAACATATGAAAGTTATCGATGCTGCTATCAAATATGGCTATCAATCACCCGATTCGTTCGCAAAAGCTTTTTATCAATTGCATGGTATTAACCCTTCCGAAGTTAATAAAACCGGTAAGTCTTTGAAATCTTTTCCACGCATGACTTTTCAATTAACCATTTCAGGAGGAAGCGAATTCATTTATCGGATTGAAAAAAAAGAAGCTTTTACAATTGTAGGTATAAAAGAAAGAATCCCTCTCGTTTATAAAGGAGAAAATCCTGCTATAACAGAAATGTTGACGAAAATAACAGGTGATGTTTACTCCAAGCTGAAATCTCTTGCAAATGTTGAACCTCTTGGAGGATATAGTGCTTCATTTAATATCAGTGAAAGAGAAAATGAGGAAAAGGCTGAACTTGATCATCTTATTGGTGTAGCAACAACAAAAAAAGATTTATTAGGTCTGGCTTCTCTTGATGTAGCAGCCTCAGCTTGGGCAATTTTCACTGTCCTTGGTAATCCCACCAACATCCAGGAGGTTTGGGGACGAATTTATGCGGAATGGTTTCCTTCATCTAATTATCAGGTTGTAGAAGGTCCTGAGATTCTATTTACAGATAGGGATACGAAGAGTCCAGACAATAAAAGCGAAATTTGGATCCCTGTAGAGAATAAGTAAACCGTTCCGCTAATACGTTTCAAAGTTTATCCTTCCATTTCCCTGTATTCCTGAGGCGTCATGTTGAGATGTTTTTTGAACAATTTGATAAAATAGCCCACCTCCAACCCGACTTGCCGGGCGATCTCATGAATTTTGAAGGCCGTTTGCTTCAGCAATGCTTTTGCTTTATCCATCCTTTGCTCCGAAATGTATTCCGTAAGCCCTTGCCCGGTCATTTGCTTGTATAGCCTGGACAGATAAGATGGATTCAGATAAACCACTTCCGAAAGCTTGGTCAAGGTAAGATCATCATCCAAATGGTCATGAATATATTGATGCAAGCGATCCAGGATGGCGTGCGAGTTTTCTTCCTTTTCAAGCTGCCTTCTTTCAAATAGCAGCCGGGCTAAACCTTCAAAATAACGGGCGGCGCTTTCCCAGGTTTCATGCTCTTCGATGCGCATGAGACCGTCCAGATCGCGGCGTTCCAATAAATTCCGCGTGGCTTCCATACGATTTAAATAAGATAAAGCCATCGTCGCAATGCTGTAATAAGTTTCCGTGTATGCATAATGATAAAACGCGGCTGATTGCAGCATAGAGCGGCACAAAGCAGAAAACTCCCGTATAGCCCCTCCCTCCAGATGAGATTCCAATAGCGCAACATTCTTGCGATGGTTCTGCAGCATATAGTGATCGGCGATCGGGCTTTTAACTGCAGCAGGCAGTCCGTTTGAAGCATCGGTTAACAGAATCTCTTTGCCCAGACCTAACCCGCGGCCCAAGAGACGCTTCAAGCCTGCGAATACGGAGGAGATCTCGCTCCATTGGCAAGGATCGCGATGAGTCACCAGCGAAATCGTTATTTTCAATAAATTTTTGCAGGTAGATTGGACCGCATCCAGTGCTTCGTGGATTTGATTTACGGCGGCTTCCCATTCCGCGGTAGCGATTGTTTTGGCCTGGACGAGCCAGACAAATTTGGTCCGGTCGTACGAGATGGGGATCACGAGCGAGAAAGCCAGGTATTCCTTGGCAATATTATGAAGGGCAAACATAAGTAAAATCCGGTCGGAAGCGGTGTAATCCTCCGGCCACTCGTCCATTCGGCCGACTATCAGCTGAAGAGGAAGCTCCGTTTGGAGAGGAATATCCAGCTCTGCAAACCGCCGCTGCATCATTTCGCTGTAGGCGCGGTCGCCATCGAGCAGGCTGATGAGGTATTCCTTCTGCAGCATAGGCTTGGCTACATACATTTCCTGCTTGGCCTCATTGATAAAACGATCTTTTTCCGCAGTCTCTCTGATGCTCGCAACCGCTTTATCGAAAGCCTCAAGTATTCGCTCGTCGCCTTCGGTTTTTAAGACATAGTCCAGGCCGCCGTTTCGCATGGCTGTCTGGACATAAGAAAACTCATTGAATCCGCTTAGAAAAATCAGTCTGCATTGCGGCCAATGCTCTTTAATATGCTGCTGCAGCTCCAATCCGTTCATTTCGGGCATATGGATGTCGGTGAACACAATGTCTATGTCGCTTATCGACAAGCGATCCATTGCTTCAGAAGCCGAGTATGCCTTAAAAACCTCCAGTTCAACATACTCCACTTCATTAAATAAGTCGAATAATCCATCGACAATGATCGGCTCGTTATCAATAATCAGCACTTTATACATGAGCAATCCGTTCCTTCCTGATGGGATGGCGATTTATTGCATCGGCAGCTTTAACGTAACCTGGAATCCTTGCAGCAAACCTCTTGAGAGGGCAAGACCAAAGTCCGCGCCAAAGCGATAAATAAGCCGTCGATGCACATTAATCAATCCCGAAGTCTCTTGGGAGGCATCTGTAGAATCTAATCTTTTCTGCAAGCTTTTGATAACGGCTTCATCAACATGTTTCCCGGTGTCCTCTACCATAATCAGCAAGATATCGTCTTGCTCAACAAATGTTACATGCAGCTTGCCTCCGTTTTGTCGATGCTCCAAACCATGCTTGTACGCATTCTCTACAATCGGCTGGAGGATCAAGCGAGGCACCATAATGTGAGAGCAGGCTTCGGGCAGCTCTTGAAATACCACTTCAATCTGATCTGCAAACCGAAACGTTTGAATCTCTACATAGTTCTTAGCATGCTGAACCTCATCTGCCAAACAAACCTCATCGCTTGAATTATACGTCATGAATTGAAAATAATCGGATAAATATTTGGTGAATTTGATTTGATTCTCATCGCGATTTTTTTTGGCAAGCCGATAGAGAATAAATAAGCTGTTGTATAAAAAATGCGGATTGATCTGCGACTGCAGCTGCTTTAATTCAGCATGTTGGACGCGATACTTTTGCTCATATACCTTATAGATCATTTGCTGTAAATTTTGTACCATCGCATTAAATTGCGTATACAGATATTGAAATTCATCCTTTCCGCGATAGTCCAAAGTCAAGTTCAAATTTCCCTGTTCCACTTTCCGAAAGGCGCGAACCAGGTTCTTCAAGGGCTGGTGGATCAGCCGGTAAACGGAGTACGAAACAATGATGATGAGGATGAAAGACAGGCCGGAAATCATCCAAAACCATATCGTAAATTTGCGTAAAGGCCCGAGCGCATTTTGCTCCAATTCATACATGACCAGCGTCGTACCGAGTATATCCGATTTTTCAAAAGCGACCAAAAAATTTTGGCCTGCGATTCTCATGGATTGGAGACCTTTGGAAGCGGAGCTTAATTCTTTAATGAAATCATCGTGCGCATGCTCCCCGGTTATTTTCCAGCCCTTATCAAGGTTAACCAGCATGGTGCTGCCTGCCGTTTGATCGGTAAATTGCAGCAGGGCATCTTTCAGCAGCTCTTGCGAAATTTCAATGTCAACCACAAACTCAGGCGCAAGACGGTTCAATTGGATCGGATAAGGAAGGCTGATAAATAAACGGTCCTGCCAGTAAATGAATGGCGATTCATAGATGTTGGTCACTACATTCAATGCGGCGAATTCATCTTTGGGAATCGTTCCGATACTGTTGTCCGATAATGCCCGATCAATGGCAGGGATGAGCACTTTGGCGCTTTTAATATAATTGCTTGCATTTTTAATGACAGACAATTCTTTTTGCAGCTTACGAAAGGATGTCAGTTGATCGTAATAGCTCATGATTTCGCTGCGATTGCTTAACAGATCCAGATCGTCGTAGCTGGCAAATTCCTTCATCAATTGAATGATCCGGGTAAATTCTTTCTCTAACGCGCTATTATAGAAATGAACCTTGGATTGCATCGAATTGGTGATTTCCGTCTTCACATAGGCAGAGCCGTATTGATTCATAATCAGGCTCAGCAGAAAAAGCGGAATCAGCACCAGAAGAAAGGTTAGCACGAGCTTGGGATAAATCGTAATTTTATCAAAAATAAATTTCATGCGCGGCCTCCCTCGATCTCTCTTTTCTTTGATTTCGACAGGGAATCAGGATGTCCTATCGTTCAAAAAACGAATGTAAAGAAAAAGCCATGAAAAAAAGGCGAATGTAAAAAGAGTTCTATATCGGTGAGGAAGCTTGCCTTTTATTATAAAAACTACAAGGATTCCTGTTGCCAGGGGATCCGGGTATAGGCAAAGAAAAATGGGAGGTAACAACATGAAAAGGTTTTATGGTAAAAGAATGGTGTTGATAGCGCTTATCCTATCGTTGGTTTGGATTGCGGCATGCAGCAATAATACAACGACACCGGATTCAACTCCGGTAGAAACGAAAGCGCCAGCTTCAGCCCCAGCGGAAGGGACGAATACTCCAGCCGAAGATTTAAATCCGTTAGGGAAGTACGACCCGCCGATTACACTTTCCACGGTGAAAATTTTCAGTTCATCATCCAAGTTTGCGCCAGGTGAAACACCGGAGAAAAATATTTGGACGGATGGCTACCTGAAGGATTTGGGGATTGACATGAAAATCAAATGGTCGGTTGTAGGTAATGAGCCTGGCGGAGCCGGAGAGCAAAAAATGAATATCTCCATCGCCTCAAACGATCTCCCGGATATTATTCCAGTGAATTCCAAGCAAATGAAGCAGATGGTTGACAATGATATGGCGGAGGATTTGACAGATGCAATTGCTAAATATGCTTCTCCGCAGTTGAAGAGCTTCCTGGAAGCAAACAATGGTTTGGCCGTTAAAACAAGCACTTTTAATGGGAAAGTGTTAGCACTTCCCGCACCGGCAGCGAGTATCGATAATGCTGCTATGATCTGGATCCGCAAGGATTGGCTTGATAAGCTTCAATTGTCTGAACCTAAAACCATGAATGACATTTTGACGATTTCAGATGCTTTTACCAATAAAGATCCGGATGGAAACAATAAGAATGACTCCTACGGTATAGGGTTGAACAAAGACTTGTACACCGGCGGTATCTATGATTTAACCGGTTTCTTTGAAGGGTATCATGCTTACAGGAATCTTTGGATAAAGGATTCAAGCGGCAAGCTTGTTTACGGCGGTATCCAACCGGAAATGAAAACGGCCTTAGCCAAGCTTCAAGAAATGTTTAAAGGCGGTCAAATTGATCCGGAATTTGGAGTCAAAGATTCTGGCAAAGTGAATGAGTCGGTGATCTCAGGTAAAATCGGCATGTTTTTCGGTGCGCATTGGAATGCCTTTTATCCACTTCCTGATGCTTATAAACAAGATCCTAAAGCCGTCTGGGTACCTTATCCGATTGTCTCAGCGGACGACAAACCTGCAGTACCTTCGATTGGCCTCGGCGTAAATCCTGAATCGGTAGACCAGGGTTATGTCGTATTCAAAAAAGGCTCCAAACACCCGGAAGCGCTCATCAAGCTGGCAAACTATTATGCCGACAAAGAATATGGTTGGGATACAGGCGGTGTTGACTTGAATTATCATCAACCGGAGCCAAATCCGGATGGTTACGTCCGCTGGGTATTTGCCGCAGTTATCGCTCAGGATCCTGCGCAAAATATAAACATTTTCCGGGGTGTTAAAGCTGCAGTTGAAAATAACGATCAAACCGCTCTACAAAATCTTCAAGCAAAAGGCAATTATGATATTTACATGAAATTCACCAAAGATCACGATGCGGGCTCTTATGGGAACGCAGTATGGGCAGGACCAAAGAACACGGGATTAAGCATTCTGGATTACTACCTGAATAATAAATTGGGGATTGCGGATCAATTTTACAGCGCCAAAACGGATACGATGGTTCAAAAGCAATCTACACTCGATAAATTGCAATTGGAGACCTTTACAAAGATTCTCATGGGGGCTTCTCCAGTAGATGCATTCGATCAATTTGTTGCAGACTGGAAGAAGCTCGGCGGTGACACGATAACGAAAGAAGTTAACGACTGGTATTCCGCGCAATAGCAAGAAAGGTTTAGACGGATGCAGAAGGTTGAACCTTCTGCATCCCGTTAGATTCCTGGTACTTGTGCGAAGGTCCAAACCATAAACACAATAGGCAGGATGGAGGAAATGACTGGATGCTTTCACGAAGATGGTTGCGGTTGCTGCCGCTGCACTTGATGCTTTGGCCTGCCTTAGCACTGCTGCTGGTATATAGTTATGGCCCCATTGTAGGCATATTAATTGCTTTTGAGAAATTTATGCCTTCAAAAGGGATTTTTGGGTCACCGTTTGTTGGATTCGAAAATTTCAAGTACGTATGGGAATTGCCGGATACGAAACAAGTTTTGACGAATACTGTGGTCATTGCATTGTTAAAAATTGTTTTGAATTTAAGCATGCCCATTACGCTTGCCTTGCTCCTGAATGAGGTACGGCTGAAGTTTTTCAAAAGAAGCATACAGACGGCAATCTATTTTCCTTACTTTCTATCCTGGGTACTATTGGGCGGTATTTTGATCGATATTCTTTCGCCTTCTCAGGGAATTGTCAACGAAATGATCCGATTTTTCGGATTCAAGCCGGTATTTTTTCTGGGGGATCCTCACTGGTTTCGCTTTACGGTTGTCATGACCGATTTATGGAAAGAGGTTGGATTTAACACCATTGTATTTTTGGCTGCTGTCACCAGTGTGAACCCTTCCTTATATGAGGCGGCTGTGATCGACGGGGCCAGCCGCTGGAAACAGACGCTCCATGTTACGCTGCCTTCCATGCTCCCGGTGATTGTTTTGATAGCCACATTAAGCCTTGGTAATGTATTGAATGCGGGTTTCGACCAAATCTTTAATTTATATAGTCCTCAGGTTTATAGCACGGGAGATATTCTGGATACTTATGTTTTTCGAATTGGTATGGTTGACACGCAATATGGGGTTGCAACAGCTGTCGGCTTATTTAAGTCTGTCGTTTCTTGCATCTTTATTTCCATCTCTTATGTACTGGCTTACCGGCTTGCAAACTATCGAATTTTTTAGAGAGAGGTGAAGTGAAGATGGTAGGTCAAGCATCCTTGTCGAGAACCTTGTTTCAAATTGTTAACAACAGCTTCCTGTTTTTATTTTCTTTATTGGCCATTCTCCCTTTTGTTAATGTGCTGGCTTTATCTCTAAGCAATAAGACAGCGGCGGCGGCAGGACTGGTTAAGCTTTGGCCGGTCGGGTTTACCTGGAATTCCTATAAGTTTGTATTTCTGAGGGATGAGTTGTTTACTGCACTTGGCATTTCGGTCGAACGGGTTGTGTTGGGAACAGCTATAAGTATGCTTTTGACGATTTTGGTGGCATATCCGCTGTCTAAAGAAGAATCGGCATTTCCGGGCCGCACCCTGTATGCCTGGTTATTTGTATTCACCATTCTCTTTAACGGCGGCTTAATACCCTGGTATATGACGATCAAAATGACCGGGATATTGGATACGATTTGGGCTTTGGTTCTGCCTGGTGCAGTCCAGGTATTCAATTGTATCCTGCTGCTTAATTTTTTTCGCGGCCTGCCGAAAGCGCTTGAAGAAGCGGCGTTTGTAGACGGCGCCAGCCATTGGACGATCATTTGGCGAATTTTTGTTCCCCTTTCTGCTCCTGCTTTAGCGACAGTTACGCTCTTTACAATAGTGGGGCATTGGAATTCCTGGTTTGATGGCCTGATCCTGATGAATTCGCCGACGCATTATCCCTTGCAAAGCTATTTGCAAACCGTCGTTGTGAAATTGGATACTTCCGCCTTCGCTAATATCGATCCGGTCCAAGCCAAATTACTTAGTGAAATATCGGATCGGACCGTAAAAGCTGCGCAAATTTTTATGGCGTCGGTTCCGATATTGCTTATCTATCCGTTTTTGCAAAAATATTTTATGGCCGGGATTGTACTGGGCAGCGTCAAAGAGTAAATCTTTCTAGCCGAGGAAGAAAAAAATGGAGGTGTTTTTATGTTGAAAAACAAACAAGCCAATCGCAGGCATTTGGTTTGGACGGCGGTTGTTTTTTTGCTGGGAATCCTATTTGCAGGCCCCGGAAGCCTTGTTAATCCAGTAACGGTATTAGCAGCAGAACAGGGATGGGAGTTTACCGGCGATACTCAGGGCTGGGGGAGTGCAGGAAATATATCCGGTTTCGGGTGGCAGGCAGGCGGGTACTTGGGGGGGACGATCTCAGGATCCGACTCTCAATTTTACTCAGCTGATAATCTCGGTCTGGATGCTTCGAAAAACAGTCTGATCAGAATCAAAATGAAAAACAGCACATCTGCTACATTGGCAAGAATATTCTTCACGACAAGCGACAATACCAGTTGGGGATCGAATAACAAGGCAATTACTCTGGTTGCCAATGATACCGGCTACAGAGAATATACCATTGACTTGTCGGATGTATCAGGCTGGAAAGGCTGGATCAAGCAGTTCAGGATTGACCCTGTAGATGATGGAACTACAAACACGGGTTCATTCCGTATAGATTACATTCGAACAGGCGACGGTTGGGATTTCACCAAGGACGCAGAAAGCTGGGGAAACGCAGGTAATATTACCGGCTTTGGATGGCAAACGGGCGGTTACTTAGGCGGCACGATCTCAGGGACCGACTCGCAATTTTATTCGCCTGACCATCTGGGCTTAAGTGCAGGTTCAAAGCCTGTCTTAAAAATCAGAATGAAAAACAGCTCAAGCAGCAATCTAGCAAGAGTATTCTTCACTACAGCCGCCAATCCCAATTGGGGATCAAACAATCTATCCTTTACGACCATTCCCAATGATACCGGCTATACAGAGTATACCATTGATTTTTCAAGCTTTGCAGGCTGGACAGGCACAATCAAGCAATTGAGGATTGACCCTGTAGACAATGGAACGACAAGTGCAGGCACTTTCAGCATAGACTATGTAAAGCTTGTGGCGAAGAACAGGGTATCATGGGGCTCGCTGGCAGCAACAGACGATCTTGGACGTAAACTATCTCAGATAGGAGATACGGGAATCGTACAACCAAGAGAAAATAGAGTTGTAGGTATGTTTTACGAGCCTTGGCACGGCGGAGAGCAGATCCATCAGTACAATAATGTTTACAATAATCAAAAACTGCTGAATGACAATCCGAACATTTTTCAACCGAATGCTTCAGGAGAATATAATAACCCTTTAATGCCGCGCCCAAATGGGGATTTTATTCACTGGAACAAACCTCTGTTTGGCTATTATTCCTCTAACGATCAATGGGTTATCCGCAAGCATTTGCAAATGTTGGCCTTGGCAGGAGTTGATTTTTTAGAAATCGATGTGACGAATAATCAAAATTTCCAGCCGCAAATAGATCTGCTCATGAGAACCATAGAAGATTTGCAGCGATCAGGTGTTCAAGCGCCGAAAATTGTAATGCTTACCCATACGAATTCAGTAAGTATGATGGATAAGTTGTACCAAACCTTTTATGCGCCCGATGCACCGTACTATCACCCAACGACATGGTTTTATTGGAAAGGCAAGCCGCTGATTGTTGGAGACCAAAATGCAAGCGCTACCGTAAAAGACTTTTTTACCCTTCGGATCATACAATGGCCAGGTGAATATTATACCAATGGTTTTGAGATTGGAGCAGATTATGCCCTTCCACAACATATCAGCTACAATGATTTAGGCGAAAAGGAGAATATATCGGTAAATACGTCTCAGAGTTTTGGGAAAAATAATATTTTCTCCTTATCTATACCGTATATCTATAACGAAAAGCCCTATAGCAAGAGCAGAGCTTACCATAACGGGGCAGACGATCTTACGTCCGGATCTCAAAATTATGGATATTTTGCCCAAGAGCAGTGGGACTATGCCATCTCGCAGGATCCTTTAATGATCAATGTAATAGCATGGAATGATTGGATTACGGGAAATTGGCAGAAAACGACACAAACGGATAAATATATCCTTTACGATGATTTTGACGATCGGTACAGCAAAGATTTGGAACCGATGGAGGGAGGATTTGGCGATAACTATTATATGCAGCTGGCGAATAATATAAGAAGATTCAAGGGTGCAGAAGCACCTGCCGAACCAAGTGCTGTCAAGACCATCACCATAAACACAGACTTTAGCCAATGGACCGATGTTAATCCTTCTTTCAAGGATTTCACAGGTGACACGATGGCGAGGAATTACCCAGGTGTGGACAATCAAGTATACAAGGATACTACGGGAAGAAATGACTTCGATATAACGAAGATAGCAAGGGATGCAAGCAACATCTATTTCTATGCAAAAACAGTTAATCCTATAACGCCTTATACAGATTCTAATTGGATGACACTGTATCTGAATGTAGACGGAAACGGTACAAACGGTTGGAAGGGCTATGATTATGTCATTAATCGCACCCCCGCCGCAAGTACGACAAGTACGCTGGAAAAAAGCACAGGCGGTTGGAATTGGACAGCGGTTGCAACCAATATCAGCTATAGTGTGTCAGGTAATCAAATCATGCTTAAGATACCCAGAAGTTCACTGGGTAATATTGCGGATCCTGTAAATATAGAGTTTAAATGGGTTGACAACTGGCAAAACAATGACAATATTATGGACTTCTACAAATACGGTGATGCCGCACCCGATGCAAGATTTAATTACTTATATAGCACTGCAGCCTATACGGGGCGTGTCGATCAGACGACAGAAGTGGTGACTTTACCTGCTCCTGCACCCGTCCCAAGTGGATATTATAAGATTGAGGACAACGCTCCTGTTTGGGATTATTTTAATACCTTTCCCTATGAAAACTGGTGGACAGAATCGGACACGGGTTCTTCAGGGGGGACGGTTGCGACGACAACGAATTACTTTACCGACCAGTCGGAATTCAAATTCGGCACAAGCACCCGCACGGTCGGCTTCCATGGCAATGGGGTGCGGTGGATCACAACGAAATCTCCGGATGCCACCCGGGCGGAGATATTCATAGACGGTTTGTCGCAAGGCATCGTTGATTTAAGCAGCGTAACCGTTCAAAAACAGATCGTAGCCTTTGAAAAATACGGTCTGTCAGATGGATTCCATGAGATGCGGATTCAATGGCAATTCGAAAGCGGATCTCTGTATAATGATGCAATGGAATATAGGGTTGGAAGTGCTGCAATACCATCTCCTGTACCTGGAGAGAATTTGGCTTTAAAGTCGAGTGCTTATGCGGACACCTTTGATGTGGCCAAATTTTATCCTTTAAATCCAGGACAGGTAAATGATAAGGATAACAGCTCATACTGGCAAGGAACGGGTACGGGCAGTATATGGCTGGACTTCGGCAGACCTGTGACGATTGACAGGATAGAGACGTTGCAAAACACGACAAGCTCCAGGATCGGAAGCTACACACTCTCTTACTGGAATGAATCTACTGGGGCATGGAGTACGGCAAAAACAGGAACTTCCATGGCAGATGAGCAGATCGATACGTTTACAGCAGTGAGTACTCATTTGATAAAGCTTACCGTGAATTCCATGCAGACTGGCACAAAACCCGCAATCTATGAAATAAAGGCATTTAATACGGCTAATCCTGGTACGCCTGCAAGTGCGGCAAAAAGCGGTTGGGACTTTACGAATGATGCCGAAGGTTGGGGGAATGCCGTTCATACGACCGGCTTTGGATGGCAGCGTGGAGGTTATATAGGAGCTGCAGTGAGTGCAAGCGGCCCTCAGTTTTTCTCGCCCGATAATCTTAATTTGTCGGCTGGAAGCTATAAAACCCTCCGCATAAAAATGAAGAATGCCACAACAAGTGCAAAAGCGAGATTGTATTTTATTACCGATACAGACACGACCTGGGGTGGGACTAAGGTTAAGGAATTCAGCATAATTCCGAGCGACGGCGTGTTTAGCGAATATACCATAGACTTGTCTAGCGTTTCGAGTTGGACGGGCACCATCAAACAGATCCGAATCGATCCGGTTTCGGCTGGTTCGAGCGGTACTTTCAGTGTGGATTATATCCGATTACAGACCGTACCATTGGTTTTGAAAAAATGGAATTTTTCGACGAATGTGGAGGATTGGACAGCTTCTTCGGGAATTTCCAATTTTGGATGGCAGACAGGGGGAATGATGGGCGGGGACATAACGATTAATAATGGTGGTTATCTTCTATCGCCAAGCAACTTGAACATTGATATTTCCAGATCGCCGACATTCAAAGTTAGATTAAAAAATAGCACAGCTTCCACTAGTGCGCTTGTCATATTCAGGCAAGCTGCCGATGCGGAGTGGTATTACGGTCAAGCGATGTATTTTGCAATTAAACCGAATGATACGGGATTTACCGATTATTACTTTAAAGCACCGGCGTATAACGGGTTACTATCTCAGTTGATGATATTTCCGGCAAGAGATGCAGGCAGCGGTTCGTTCTCCATGGATAATATAAGTATCGGGTATTCTCAAAATATCAGTGAATTGGCGACAGCCTCTGCAAGCTCTTCTTTGGATACAAGTCACGGTCCCGAAAAAGCACTTGACCATCGCAACACAAGCTACTGGAGTGCATCTACGGGCAGTTTTCCGCAGACACTGACGTATGATTTTGGTAGTTCCCGCCAAGTATCATCCGTTAGAAGTGGCTTCTATTTAAAAGATGCGTGGAAGAGCAAAATTGAAGCTTCAAACGACGGTACAAACTGGACCACTTTATTGGATGTGAACAACTTAAAACACAAATTTACCAGCAGCACTGAAGGTTGGACCGGCTCCAATATGAGTGGTTTTGGTTGGAAGAGCGGAGGATATATAGGAGGAACCATAACCTCAGCCGACCCACAAATATACTCACCGGATAATTTGAATGTATCGCTAAATGGTGTAAGTGATAAGCACATTGTCATTCGGATGAAGAATGGGACTTCCGATACCTTGGGTACTTTATATTACACAACAACCGCTGATCCAACCTTTAATGGAGCGAAGAGCATACCGATTTACCTTGTTGCAAACGATACAGGCTATACCGACTATGAACTCGACCTTGATTACGCTCCAAATGCTTCGGGTACGCTCAAACAGCTTCGTATCGACCCTGTTGAGAGTGCAACAAGTGGGACATTCAGTATCGATAGTGTAAAGATGGTAAGTTCAGAACTGTCAGTTGATGTTTCGGGCAGTTACCGCTATATCAGGGAAACTGTACTTGATTCAGATGTGAATAAAGCCATGATATACAATATGGAAGTAAACGGAACGAGCTGGAGCTCGGAAGGAGAAGCTTCCAACACAATAGCAAATGATACCGATCCGGGTATCACGTATTCCGGCAGTTGGTCATCCAGTGCTTATGACGGATACTACAATAGTGATTACCATGCCTCCAATACGGCAAATGATTATGCACAGTATACTTTCACGGGAACGAGTATAAGCTGGGTTGGTCCTAGAGGAATCAACGAAGGGAAAGCTGATGTGTATATTGATGGGGTTCTGGATACTTCGGCAATTGATTTATATGCCTCGAGCGGACAATTGCAGCAGGTATTGTATACCAAAACGGGATTATCCCCTGGTTCACACACCATCAAAGTGGTTGTACGATCGGATAAGAATCCCTCATCCTCTGGCTATTATGTTCTTGTGGATGCATTTCAGTATCAGTAGGATAAATATCCGCTATCTTGAGGTTATCCTGTACGTGCTCATCAGCGTGCAGGATAACCTTATTTCCTTATAAGTGAGGTCCTGAATTCTAGCGTTAGCACCGGAATCGGTAGGAATTATAACGAATTGATTAAAGTTGAAATTGAATAGACAGCCATATTCCCCTATACTTTCTATGTCGCAAGAAGCGGGTATAAATACAAAACGACAAGAGGTGCTGAGATGGCTGGCACGGATGTTAACATTTGGAATCGCTTTCAATCATACATATCTAATACGTTTAAGGGAGGAACACGACTATGAGTAAGGCAGTATTGTATGTCGCTCCACAAGGTAACGACGACAACTCTGGCGCAGCCGATGAGCCGCTCGCGACACTCGTGGGTGCACGCGAGGCGATCCGCAGACTGAAACGGAAGGCGGGTTTGCATGATGGCGGTGTGACGGTTCGTCTGATGGGCGGCCAATACAAGCTGACCGAATCGTTCGTTCTGGTTGAACAGGACTCGGGAACGGCGGCAGCGCCGATTGTCTATTGCGCGGAAGACGGGGAGGAGGTGCGGATCAGCGGCGGCATTGACTTGCCCGTTGATCGCTTCACTCCGGTGAAAGACGACTCCGTCAGAGCGCGTCTGCAGGAGCGGGTGCGTGACCGTGTCGTGCAGATCGATCTGTCGGCGCTCGGCATTACCGAATTCGGCGGCATTGTGAAGAGCGGCTTCGGAA
Source organism: Paenibacillus nasutitermitis (assembly GCF_014641075.1). Classification (GTDB taxonomy): domain Bacteria; phylum Bacillota; class Bacilli; order Paenibacillales; family Paenibacillaceae; genus Paenibacillus_Z; species Paenibacillus_Z nasutitermitis. The sequence continues at coordinate 1,318,925 of NZ_BMHP01000002.1, read as the reverse complement.
TATCCGCGAATGCAAATCATGTCAGCCCTCCCGAGTTGTTCTATGACGGGAAAGCAATGACTCTGGCCCGCTACCCGAGCGAGGGTTATGTTAAGGTAGAAGAAGTAGTGGATCCCGGAGGCAATCCGCGCGATGTCGAAGGCGACCGTGACAAGGTTGCCGGGGAGATGCGCAAGGATGCTACGTTCGCATACACGGATGATAGGCCCTCTCACTGGCTCAACGACGGCGATATCTGGATGTACGGTTATTGGTATTGGGATTGGGCTGACGGCAATCTGCGGATCGCATCGATCAATGCGGCCGAAGGCCAAGTTACGACAGACGGCGCCAGCTATTACAGCATCCGGGAAGGGCAGCGGTATTACTATTACAACGTGCTGGAGGAGCTGGATGAGCCGGGTGAATGGTACTTGGACCGCATGAATGGCATGCTCTACTTCTACCCGCCAGGTCCGCTCGAAGCCGGATCCATTCAGCTTTCCCTGCTGGGTGACCCGCTGGCGCTATTAAACGGAGCTTCCCATATCGTCTTCCGCAATCTGACATTCGAGGTTTCCCGCGGGTCCGGCGTGCAAATCATTGACGGAACCGACAATCTCGTCGCTGGCTGCACCCTTCGCCGGCTGGCCGGATTCGGTGTGCTGATCGGAGCGGAGAGCGATGCGCCAGCATCCGCGGCGACGGGCGAACGTGAAGACCCGTTCGTACGCGCCGGCATGAGGAACGGTGTTGTTGGGTGTGATATATACGATACCGGCATCGGCGGCATCATACTTGCCGGAGGCGAACGCAAGACGCTTAATGCCGCCGGAAATTATGCACGCAATAATGACATTTCGCAGTACAGCCGGCTTAAGCTTACATATAGCGCGGCAGTGCAGTTCAATGGCGTGGGCAATATCGCGGCCAACAACTATATTCACGATGCGCCGCATGTTGGCGTGTTAATCTATGGGAACGACCATATCACTGAATATAATCACATTTATAACGTGCTTACGGAGACGGGGGACGCAGGCGCTGTTTATATTGGACGCGATTGGACGGAACAGGGCAATATTGTTCGATATAACTATATCCACCGTATCCATAACAATGTGTCCAAGCTGCATATCGGCATTTACCTCGACGATATGGCTTCGGGCGTGGAGATGTACGGAAACGTGCTGCATGATATCGATCTTGCTGTTATGATCGGCGGCGGTCGCAGCAACGTGCTGCGCGACAATTTAATTCTGAACTGCAACAGATCACTGCAGCTGGATGCCCGTTCCAAGCCGGGTGAATGGGCCGAGCAGCACGCAAAGGAAGGGCAAGTGATGCATAGGCGTCTGCTGGCCATGCCGGTACAGAGCGAACCTTGGCGCAGCAAGTATCCCGCTCTGTTAACGTTGTGGGAGGATACGCCTTCTTATGCGAAGTACAATGTCGTAGAGCACAATGTCATCTACAAAACCGGCCGAAGCTGGTATCACGGCGGTCTGATGTCCAAGCACGAGGATACGATGTGGATTGATCCGACCGGACGCGAATTCGGTACGATCAGGGATAATTGGGCTACAAGCGAGGATTTGTCATTCGTGGACGAAGCAGGAGAAAACTTCGCTCTGAGGCCCGAATCGGCTGTATACCGCACGATACCGGGTTTTGAATCCCTTCCCTTTGAACGTATCGGCTTGTATCGGGATGAGCACCGGAACTAAATGTGACATTATGTCATGTCCGCATCATCAAAAAAATTCAATAAGAAGTGAGCGATTCTTTGGGTCGAAAGAAACGCTCACTTCTTAGGCTGTGTATTCATCGCCTGATGCCACTGTTCTATTCAGCGAGTCGCTTCTGTCTCTCCAATAAGGTAATTATATTTGTCTGCATGTTTGAGCTCGTCGAGTATTATCCCGTACACAGTATCTTTATAGATCCCGGGTGGCAAACCGAACCACATCTTGCGATAACGTTCCACTGCGGAGAGTTCACCGAACAACGCAGTCCTCAAACCTTGCGCGTAATTAATCGGCTTCGATTCCATTTCTTCGGCGTTTCCTGGTCCGATCTGCTGTCCTGTAAGTTCAAGCAGCATCTCACGGAACATCTTATTATGACTTCTCTCGTCATCCCGGATCGAAGCGATGATGCCAGCCTGCTCCTTGTTCGGAGCGAGACGGATGAGTTGGTCGTAGAATAACTCATCGGATTTTTCTCCTTGAACCGATTGCCTCATTAAATCCAGTGCTTCATTGTAACTCGTGGCCCAGACGGGCTGGAAGGCAGTACGGTACCACCCATACCCCTGGTAGTAATTCCAATACATCGACTTCGGTCGCCTCCTTCATATCTCCATTTCTTAGCATTTTATGTAGGCTCATGAGAAAACTTTCCGTTATCTAGCTCGATCAGGGAAATATTCAACAAACGAACATCGAATCAACTTTTAAATTGTGGAGATATTCGATTTCCCTTATTTATATTTGCTATCTTGCAATTCGATATATATTTAAAAAATTACCTTCCAAACCGGCTGAATAAAGTCGGTTTATTTTTATTAAATCAGGAGATGAGCGTGGCTCGCCCAAAAAAATGATAATTAATAAGGGTACGAATAAATACAAAAAATTAATAATCATGTAAAATAAAATTTAGTCTCTTTTCTGTCTTATCTAAAATTTTGTGTCGAAAGGCACGATAGTGAGGTGCTTTTTATGAAACGTTCCGCGTTTCTTCGCTTATTGCTTCAATTGGTGGTTGTAATCGTGATTAGTACTTGCTTGATTGGCGCACTGCTTTATAATTACACGTCCGATCTGTTAAAAGATGAAATTGTAAGCGCTAATAATGAGTTGCTGCTTCAAACGAGTAAAATCGTCGATCAGTCACTTAACGAGGTGCAGCAAATTGCGACTACAATCAGCCTTAGCCCTGATGTTCTAAAATCGGTTTGGATGCCTTGGAATTTGGATGAAGAGTACCGATTCTTAAAAGCAACAGCGGACCTTTTTGACAATCGGCTAGCATCGTCCAACTATATACACTCTATCTTTCTTTATAGCTCTAACAACCAGAAGCTGGTATCAAATTTTGGAATTACCGAATTGTCCGACTTCTCCAATAAACAATTGCTGGAACAATTTATTCAAAGCAAGAGCACTGTTGCATGGGAAGCAGGTAAAATAGCGTCGCGAGACGGGGGAAGTGAAAATATCCTGACACTTTTGGTCAGTGTACCTCTTCGAAATCAGAAGAAAATTGGAACACTGCTCATTAATTTAAAAGAGGATGTTCTCTATAATGCAGTCGTCAATACGAACAACAGGAAGCTCGGAAACGTCGCCATTCTTAATAAGGATGGTGACGTGCTTTCTTACAAGGATAAAAGCTTGCTGCTCACACCATTTGTGCGGGCTGACATTGCAAAAATCAAAGAGCAGAAAGAGGGTTATTTTGTACAAGAGATTTCAGGTCAAAAGATGTTTGTTTCTTTTCTGAAATCACCGTTCAATAATTGGATTTACATTACAACGAACTCCTACAATGAGCTGTTTCAACGATCCTATGAAGTCATCATTATGACGTTAATCATATCCGGGATCGGACTGGTTGTTGGATTATTGCTGATTATTATCATTTCCAGAAGGCATTATCGTCCGGTTCGCGATATGGTGCAGGCTCTAACTGCTCAAATGGAGAATCCGTTTCCCCAAAAAAATCAGGATGAATTTAGCTTCATTAGCGCGTCTATCGACCGGATGCAGCTTGAAAATGAAACCTTTAAGTCTAAATTTCAAGGGCAAGAAATCGTTCTCCGGGATCATTTGCTTCTGAACTTATTATCCGGAAAATTAATCGATGATCAAGAAACCCTGAATCAATTAACGTATTTCAATCTTGATTTGGATACGGATAACTTTTTAGTTATGAGCATGAGGGTTCATTTTGTTGAGCTGATTCTACCGCCAATTGACGAAAAGCTTAGACATCTGATCTATTTCCGTATTCGTACCATTTGTGAAGAGGTAGTTGGTTCTGACAGCAAAATTGCTTATGTCAGCGGGTTTCATAAACACGATGTGCTTATTCTTAATACGAAAAATTGGGATACAAGCACTCCGGTCATCGCCAGTGCCAAACAGCTTGCTTTCCAAATTAAACATAAATTAGCTGAGGAGCTGGATCATGTAGCGGTTACCTTTGGCATCGGCGGACATTATAAGCATTTGACCGATATCCATCTTTCCTATAATGAGTCTATGGAAGTCTTACTGCTTGAGAGGATCGCTGGGGTAGGAAGTATTTTATCCATTTATGATCTGGACGTTAATCATACAAATAGAAGTCTCTTTATTATTTGCCAGCAACAAGTGGATAAGCTGATTGGGGAGCTCAAGTCAGGACATACGGATAAAGCAGTGGGTACTAAAAATCAGATGTTGAATCAAGTTCAGCACGACAACCAATTTGGCATCTATTTTAAAAACGTCATTTTGTTTCATTTATTAAATGCGCTGGTGACCGTTCGGATGGAGCTTGCGGCTTCAACTGAGGAGGAACAGGACGAGAAAGAGAATAACTGGCATCACGAATTTGCGAAGCTGCAAAATTTTGAACAAATCAGTGCTTTATTCGATCGCCTTATGATGGATATTGCTAGAAATATGGAAAGCCGTCGCCATTATAAGAACTCAGAAGTCATGATGAAGCTGGCCCAGTATGTGCGTGAGCATTATAGGGAACCACTCAGTCTGCAGATGATTTCCGATATGGTGTTTATGAACAGCCACTATGTATCCAAGCTATTCAAAAATACAACCGGAACGACATTTATTGATTTCTTAACGGATATTCGCTACCGGGAAGCAAGCCGGTTATTAAAAGAAACGGATCATACCATGAATGATATCGCTGAGATGACGGGGTTTGGAAACAAACAAAATTTGAATCGTACCTTCAAAAAAATGACAGGTTTAACGCCTACGGAATATCGCAGTCAGGAGGTTCAAAAACGTCTGGATCTATTAAATACGAACAAATGATTACAATATGAATAATTGATACCCTCCCAAACCGCATAGTGACGCCATTGTTACCGATTGAAGCTTGAAGGCACCGATTGCTGGCGGCTACGATGAAAGTGCTTTCACACAAGCAATGGCATTGAAATCGGGAAGGGAGGAAGAACGATTGGAAGTACCCACATCGTTGTTAAGACCGAAGGCAAGTCGTAATAGAGCTGGTCTGTTCAGGCGCATCATTCGATTCCGTTATCTATATCTGATGCTTCTGCCTGCAGCCGTATATTATGCCGTGTTTCATTATTACCCCATGTACGGAGCCATGATCGCGTTCAAACAGTTCAGCATTATGAAGGGGATCAACGGAAGTCCATGGGTCGGATTTCAGCATTTCGAGACATTATTTAAGCTCGATAAGTTTTGGCAGGTGTTTTGGAACACGATTGTGATCAGCTTCTACAGACTTATATTTGGTTTCCCATTGCCGTTAATTGCGGCCATTCTATTGAATGAAGTGCGAAAAATCGTATTTAAGCGTTTTGTTCAAACCGTTATTTACCTGCCTCATTTTATTTCGTGGGTCATCATGGGCGGCTTACTGATTAACTTGTTATCGATGGAGAACGGAGTAGTCAATCAGGCCATTGCAGCACTTGGTGGAGAGCCCATTGGATTTTTAACGGATGAGTCCTACTTTCGCAGTACGCTTGTCGGTTCGATGATCTGGAAGGAATTTGGTTGGAACACGATTATTTATATGGCTGCTCTAGCTGGAGTGAATCCACAGTTATATGAAGCAGCATGGATGGACGGAGCCAATCGCTGGAAGCGTATCTGGCATGTAACTATTCCATGTATTCGAACAACCATTATTATTCTCTTGATTTTAAGAATCGGAAATATGATGGAAGCAGGCTTTGAACAAATTTTTGTGCTATACCACCCGGGAGTCTACCGGACTTCGGACATTATCGATACCTATGTTTATCGAATCGGTTTGGTCGATGGTCGATTCAGTCTTGCTGCTACGGTAGGGTTGTTTAAATCCGCCATTAACTTCACTTTGCTGGTCTTCGCTAACCGTCTGGCTCGAAGGATGGGCGAGCGAGGTATCTTCTAAGAAATGCAGGAGGTAAGAGTGATGCATCATACCGATTTAGGTGGAAAACTATTCAATGCATGTAATTATTTATTACTAACTTTGATCACTTTGATCACGCTTTACCCATTCTGGGATTCACTTGTTGTCTCGGTTATGCCTCTCCAGGATAGTCTTGCTTCTAACTTACATCTGTTTCCGAGAACGATTACATTCGAGGCGTATGACTATATTTTCAAAATGAAACAGCTTTGGCAATCCTACGGTGTCAGTATCTTCGTCACGGTAGTTGGAACCTTGATGAGTATGGTCGTAACGACTTTAGCGGCTTACGCGCTATCCAAAAGTTATCTCCCAGGCTCAAGGATCATGATGTTTCTAGTCGTTTTTACGATGATGTTCAGCGGCGGCATAATTCCAACCTATTTGGTTGTAAAAGATTTAGGCTTGATGAATTCAGTTTGGGCGATGATGGTGCCACTTATGGTCCAGACCTATAATTTAATTATTATGCGCACCTTCTTTAGTTCCGTTCCAGAAAGTTTAGAGGAGTCCGCGCGAATTGACGGATGCAACGATGTCGGGATTCTTATGCGTATCGTTATACCTTTATCCATGCCTGCAATTGCTACGATTTCTTTATTTTACGCTGTTGCCAAATGGAATGAGTTTTTTACAGCTGTTATGTATGTGACCGATAAAGATATCTGGCCGCTGCAGTTGTTTCTTCGCGCTATGCTTCTTGATAATGAAGCCGTATACCAATCGGGTGGAGACAGCCCGTTTCTGCTCGGGCCCGCGATCAAGATGGCAGCGATTATGATTTCTACGATTCCAGTTATGATGATCTACCCCTTCTTCCAACGTTATTTCGTGCAAGGGGCTACGCTTGGAGCAGTCAAAGAATAAGGTTTGCCTAAAAATGGGAGGTCTATCTATGATGATTCAAAAAAAAGGGATTACACTTTTACTTAGTATTGTAATTGCAGCCACTACAATGGTCGGATGCTCGAATAACAAAAAAAATGAACCTGCTGGAGGGAATACTGGCGAAAAAGATAGTGCGCCTGTTAAGGTGGTCTATCTAACGCCTGGTGATTCTGCCGCCAAGCCGATTGTAGCAGGGGACAGAATTATTGCTGAGATCAATAAAAGGCTGGGGATTGACCTGGAGGTGAAGCTCGTTCCAGAAGGTGGATTTGAGAAGATTAACGTTGCTATGGCGACGGGAGATTTTCCAGATGTCGTTACCGCACAATTCCCTTCTCCTTCATTAAGCCAATGGATCGAGGAAGACTTGCTTGTACCTTTGAATGATTACTTGCCAGACATGCCAACGGTAAAAGAAAAGCTGGAAAATAGCTTGTCATGGACTGCTGTGGATGGTAAATTTTACGGGTATCCGTTCATTGAAGAGAAATCAAATATGGGGATGGCTTTCCGTGCCGACTGGCTGGAAACGCTCGGTATCGAGCCTCCAAAAACACTGGAGGAATTCCATGCGGCGCTGAAAGCAATAGTGACGCAGGATCCGGATAAAAACGGAAAAGCGGATACACAAGGATTGTCTGCTTCCAAAAGTACAGGCTTTAATGGCTCCTTTAACTTTGTCTTTTATGCATACGGCTTGCCTCATGGCGATTGGGTGCTGGATGATGCAGGAAAAGTAGCGCCTGCCTTTGAACATCCTGCGTTTAAGCAGGGCTTGCAATATTTACGTTCACTATGGGAAGAAAAGCTCATTGATACAGAGTTCTTGATCAATGATAACCAACAGCGGGAAAACAAGTTTTTCCAAGGCCGAATCGGCTTTATGGTTACACCGCTATTCCGTCACGTGAACCGTCTAGAGACTAGTTTGCAGAAAGTAAATCCGGCTGGTAAGCTTGGGTTTTCAGCTCCACCAGTTGGGCCTGAAGGTAAACACGGCTTATCTGCATCTAACAAGGGTGGCATGTTTACAGCGGTTACGAAAGAAGCGAAGGACCCGGCAAAAGCAGCTCAATTTATTGAGTTCATGCTCTCTCCGGAAGGACGCGAGCTTTTGGAGTTAGGTATTGAAGGCATTCATTACACAAAAGATGGCGATAAAATTACCTATAACGAAGTAGAGCGGGAGAAAGATGGTTTCGCATCTAACGGCTGGTCTCATGCTCTGGCATGGGGGAACGTCGTTTGGCCGCTGACTAGAAACTTCTTGCCTCAAACAGAGGCTCAGGTCGATCGTGCCAAGGAATCGGTTGAGATTGGAACAGCAAATATGGTGCCAAATCTTGTGAATGCTACGACTGCCGAAGAGATTGAATTGGGTGGCGTATTCAGTGGCGGCGTATTAGGAGAATTAACGAATCAGTATTACCTCGAAATGATTTCAGGTAAGAGAGACATCGATTCCGGTTTAGCAGAGCTCGCCAAAAAATGGCGCGATCAAGGTGGAACTAAAGTGTTGGAGGCTGTTAGCAAAGCCTATGAGGCTCAAGCAAAGTAAAGGGTAAACGAGGCTTGAGGCTGTCCCCAAAACAGAGTGTTCTTCTGCAGGTGGGGCGGCCTCTTGCGATAATAAGCCGAGCCCTATGAATTAGCCTATATGCATTGATCAGAAAAGAGGTTAAAGCTTATGGATACCAAGCAGCCAAACATCATTCTGATTACGACAGATCAGCAGCGCTATGACAGTATTAAGGCGAATGGCAGCTCGTTTATGAATACACCCCATATGGATCGTCTTGCGAAGGAAGGGGTTTCATTTCGCAGAGCCTATTGTCCGAATACGATTTGTACACCGTCGAGAGTTTCGATAATGAGCGGTATGCATCTTTCACGACATGGATCCTATAACATTGGAACGACTACGAGTCATTATTCCACATGGATAAGTACAATTTTACGAGAGCATGGCTATCGGACACATCATGTAGGCAAAGCGCATTGGCATCCATGGGGATCGGAGAGTCCAGAGACGATGGAAGTGGATGATCGCGGAACACCATTTTATGATTTCAGCGGGTTTGAAACGGCAGAGCTAAGCTTAGGCCACAATACGTATGGCGTAACCAGTCATTATGCTCATTGGGTGAACCAAAAAGGCTTTGATCCGAAGAGTTTTGCGAATAGCCGTATGTTCGATGAGGATGCCAATGATACCGGTGATTGGAATATACCACTCGAGGTTCATCAGGGAAATTGGATTGCTGAATCCGCGATAGATTTTATGAAAAGTCAGGAGGGAGATCGCCCATTCTTTCTTAATTTGGGCATTCAAGATCCGCATCACCCTCATGTGCTGCCTGTACAATTTACCAATCGAGTTGATCCCGCAGCAATTCCATTGCCGGATAATACGAATGACACAGAGACGGACTACGCAGATCATATTCCGTTATTTCATAATGGCCGAATTGTGGAGAGTCGATTTAACGGACCTCACGTGATAGCTGGCAATGGAGCTGTTGCCTGGAAGACTTATTTTGAAGATGAAGAGAAAACCAGGTTAACCCGTGCTTATTATTATTCGATGGTACAGCTGATAGATGAGCAGCTGGGCCGTATACTGGACGCTTTGGATTCACTGGGCTTGGCTGATGATACTCTAATCATCTTCACAAGCGACCACGGTGAAATGCTGGGCGATCACAGGATTGGCCAAAAGGGACCTCTCGTATACGAAGGCGTTACTCATATTCCACTGTTGGTCCGATATCCCAATGGATTCGCTCCTTGCGAGGTGGAGGAGGTGGTATCACTGGTCGATCTATTGCCTACGATTCTGGATTTTGCAGCCATTGAGGATCATGTGAAGCGAGACGGGATTAGCTTAAAGCCCCGTTTAGCGGATGGAGAGCTGTTATCGCGAAGTGGGGTCCGTATCGAGTATAAGGAGGAGCCAGACCGGATTCGCTATAAATGCTGGGTAAAGGCTGAGTGGAAGCTGGCTGTATATTTGGGAGAAATATTCGGAGAGCTTTACCATTTGCAGGAAGATCCAGGCGAGAAGCACAACTTATTCCACTTGCCGGAATATCAGTCCATAAAATTAGAGCTGATGATGGAGCTTCTGAATGACATGGAACGCAGCGAGCCCGTGAACAGGAGATCGAGCAGGGTGTAAACATTAACTTATAGTGGGAGTGCATACATTTGCGAGAGCATGATACGGATAAACCAAATATCATTGTTATTTTGAGTGATGATCAGGGTGCTTGGGCGATGGGATGTGCAGGCAATAAAGAAATTCGTACACCGAATTTGGATCGACTGGCAGCCGAAGGAATGCGGTACTCCAGCTTTTTCTGCACATCGCCTGTTTGCTCTCCTGCCAGAGCATCCTTATTAACGGGAAGAATGCCTTCACAGCATGGTGTTCATGACTGGATCCGCGAGGGCAACGTTGGAGAAAACGCCATTGAATATTTGCAGGGCCAAACCTCCTATACCGAAGTTTTGGCTAATCACGACTATAATTGCGGGATAAGCGGCAAGTGGCATTTGGGCGATAGCATCAACCCTCAAAAAGGATTGACCCATTGGTATACACACCAATCAGGCGGCGGTTATTATTATAATGCTCCAATGATTAGAGAAGGCGAGCTCGTTACGGAATCGGGCTATTTGACGGATGTCATTACGGATGATGCATTGAATTTCTTAGATAAACAAAAGCATGAAGAGCCCTTTTATTTAAGTGTACATTATACATCGCCACATACACCTTGGATCGATAGCCATCCGCAAGAAATTGTGGATTCCTATGACGATTGTTTATTTGAGTCTTGTCCACAGGAGCCCTTACACCCTTGGCAGCTTCGAAATGAGCCATATTGGGACAATCGCAAGGAAAATTTAAAAGGATATTATGCAGCTGTTACTGCAATGGATCAGAATATCGGCAGAATCATCGACAAATTAGAGGAGATGGGTGTACGCGAACAAACATTGATTTGCTTTCTTAGCGATAACGGTTTTAACTGCGGACATCATGGAATATGGGGCAAGGGCAATGGGACGTTTCCACTCAACATGTTTGATACCTCTGTAAAGGTGCCGGCTATTTTTTCTCAGCCTGGGCGCATTCCCCAAGGTCAAGTATGCGATGAGCTGGTAAGCGGCTATGATTTTATGCCGACCATTCTTGAATATGCGGGCCTGCACCATCCGGTAATGGACAATTTGCCGGGGAGAAGCTTCCTTCCGCTGCTGCTGGGTAAGGAAAAGAATGTGCATGATCACGTTGTGATTTATGACGAATATGGTCCTGTTAGAATGATTCGAACGAGGGAATGGAAATATATTCACCGTTATCCATATGGTCCTCATGAGCTCTATCATGTGGCGATTGACCCCGATGAGAAGAACAATGTATTCGATGATCCTGCTTGCAGTGAAATAAGGATGGAAATGAAGTCTAAACTGGAGAACTGGTTTGTCCATTATGTCGATCCTGCCCTAGACGGCACTCACGAAGCGGTATACGGTTTAGGTCAACTCAATCTAGCGGGTCCTGCAGGAAAAGGAACAAAGGCTTATGCGGAATTTGAATAAAAAGGGGTGATAGGACAAACCAACCGACTCCACATACTTACGTCTTCACAGTGTTCCGTCATACGGTTGAGATCCCGCAGCTCAAACACGTGCGCATACCCCCAAAGACGCCAAATAAGAACGCTCACATCGAATCGTTTCAAGGAGAAAAACAGATGACCATAATCGACAAATTAGCAACTTCACTTAACCGCAAAGACGAAGGTCCTATTCAGGAGTTGGCGAAATATATTGCCGATCGAGATGATAAAGGTGCTGTGATAGAACTTGTTGATAACTTGCATAACAATGACAAGAACATTCAAAGCGATTGCATTAAAGTTCTCTATGAGATTGGAGATCTCAAGCCGTCTTTAATTGCTGAATACAGCAAAGAGTTCGTAACATTGCTTGATCATGGAAACAATCGACTTGTTTGGGGGGCTATGACCGCACTAGATGCGATAACTCTTGAAAGTCCGGAAGTCATATATTTAGCACTTGAAAAAATTGTAGTTATTACTGACAAAGGTTCGGTAATCACCAAAGATCACGGGGTAAATATTCTGATTAAACTTTGTTCTTTCAAACAATATGCTGATCATGCATTCAGATTACTCATCGAACAGCTTAAGAAATGTCCGACAAATCAACTTCCAATGTATGCGGAGAATGCAATATCCATCGTTAACGATAAAAACAAAGCCCTTTTCATAAAGACGCTTTCCTCACGACTCAATGAAATTGAAAAGGACACAAAACGAAAGCGAGTGGAGAAACTGATTAAGAAATTGAGTTGATTCTATCCGTTGTGTAAGATGTGACAGTATTGCTCAAAATGAATAGGCTGAAAAAGCTGATACTACTTAGGTCCCCAAATTATTTGGGGACCTAAGTAGTATCAGAAATAACAGGTCATTCGCAGCCCATTTATCGGGACTAAATGTCCCTGATACTGCGTTGTGGTCGTGATTTTTCGTCCTGGCAAAGTTAGGGCACCGATCACATGATTATATTCTGACCGCTCGATATAATAATGGCATAACCGATACGTTTCCCCACAACAAAACGAAGGAGTGATTTTTATGATTAGTAAGGTACAGCCATCCAACCAAGCAAGTCTGGCAGTATCGGCGGGGCGCATTCGCTTCACTGGCCTGGCGTGCTTCATCGGCGGGTTGCTGTGGGTAGTGCTTGTTAGTGTCGAACAATTTAAGGCGGTACCTTCACTAGTCAGCGATTTACTGATACCCATTCCCATGTTGCTGGGCATGGCGTGCGGGCCGCTGGGCCTGCTCATTCTCCGTGCCAGCGGGAGTGGCCGGATGAGGCGGGTCGGATTCATCGGCACATCTATCAGCCTACTGGGGGTATGTTCTTACCTGGCAGCTACCTTGTCACAATACGTTGTAGGGGATGAGGTGGAGTTTTTTTATCCCATAGGTGCATTACTGGTTGGAGTCGGTATGATAACGCTGGGGATTGCGGTGTTCGTTGCGCGATGGATGGCGGGATGGCGTCGGATGGCACCGCTTTTCGTTGGGCTGTACTACGTAGCGATGATTCCGTTCCAAATCGTCTTCTTTATTATCCCTAACGGAGAACCTTCGCCAATACTACTCGGGTTCTGGAGCGTCACATGGATTCTGCACGGATATGCCATCTGGTCTAGTGCTTCTTCCTTCGAACGTCGCGGGTGAATCTTATTCGATTACCTTTACTAAGTTTATATCGTGGGTTATTATTATCGCAGTACTGGAAAACAATGGATGGCTCAACCGAGATGGAGCCTGGTAAATAGCAGCGGTCCGAAGAGGGGGATCTTGTGAGGGTGGGGACGGATCAACTTCAATGGAAATCCATAGGATTACGTACATTGTGGCTTCTGGGTGTACTCTTCGCTGTGTATGTTTTGATTTCCGGGTATCCGGGGTTTGTGTCCTCCCTGTATAGCCCATGCTCGGAACCTTCCGGCGTAGGCTGCAACCGTTTGCAAATTCATGTTGATCAGATGCCGGCGCTTGAGAGGTATGGTGTCTCGCTTCAAGGGTATGCGCTCTATGCCATCAGTAGCGATATGATCGTCACGATATTCATGATCGGGGTAGGTATACTCATCGTTTGGCGAAAACCAGCCGATCGGATGTGCCAATTCGTATCGTTGCTGCTGATTGTCTTCGGAGCATTCGGAATGAACGAATCACACGCAATACTGACCCCGTCTCGCTGGTTTGAACTGGTCTATTTAATGTTCGTCATTCTGAAGTGGCCGGCTCTCGGTTTCCTGTTCTGCACGTTCCCGGATGGCAAGTTTGTTCCACGCTGGTCTTGGATGCTCATTTTGCTTTTTGTCATCCAGTTGGTCCTCTTTATGCTGCCTCACCCCTATAATATTGAGAACTGGCCGTCGCATTTTGCTATATTGGAAATGCTTTTGGTGTATGGCAGCGTGACTGCCGCGCTTTTGTATCGCTTTTTTGCTGTAGCCACGCCGCTGCAAAAACAACAGATCAAATGGCTGGCATTCGGGTTCGGTACAACCCTGTTACTGGTCATTACAATCAATTTACTCCCTTTGTTTTTCTCTAGCTTCGACAGACCGGAATCTTTCTACCATTTGTTAGGTCCGGTGAGCACGGCGCTATCTTATCTTCCGATTCCGGTGGGGATCGGAATTGCTTTGCTTCGTTACCGGTTATGGGATATAGATATCGTTATCAATCGTGCTCTCGTCTACTTAGCATTGTCGACCAATATTCTGGTTGTGTATGTGCTTGTCGTATTCGGGATGAGTGCACTTTTCCAAGTATATAACAGCTTGTTTATCTCCCTGTTCGCTACCGCGCTGACCGCTGTCATCATACAACCGCTGCGCCTTCGTTTACAACGAGGGGTCAATCGCCTTATGTTCGGTGATCGGATCGATCCTTACCGCGCTCTTGCCAATCTGGGGAGGCGGCTCGAAGAGTCGTTACCTGCTGATAATTTATTGCAGACAATCGTTAAAAGTGTTGCCCAAGCGCTTCGACTGCCTTATGCAGCCATTGTATGGGACAGGGAACAAAGGTTAGTTGGCGGCGAACATTCGCAGATGGAAGTAACGTATGGCAGTCCCCTAAATAGCGGAGACAAGGTGAGGCTTCCGCTAATCCATCAAGGAGAGCGTGTCGGCGATCTTGTTCTTTCGCCGCGTCAACAGGGGGAAGAGCTAACGCCAGCCGATTTGCGATTGGTGCGGGATCTTGCGCCCCAGATCAGTATTGCGGTCCATTCAGTCCGGTTGACCGCGGATTTGCAGCGGATGACGATCGACCTGCAACGATCACGCGAGCGTTTGGTGACAGCACGTGAGGAAGAACGGCGCCGCATGCGCAGAGACTTGCATGATGGTCTTGGGCCGCTTTTGTCCAGTCAGACTTTGACACTGTCCGCGGTCAAAAAGCAATTGCGGCAGGATCCGGACACTGCGGAAAAACTGCTTGCGGATGCCATCGATCATGCGAAAGAGGCTATAACGGATATTCGCCGGCTTGTGTATGCACTCCGCCCGCCTGCACTTGATGACCTGGGTCTGCTTGCAGTTTTACGGGAGCAAGTGTCACGGTATCATGCAAGCGGCATAAAAATCATGGTGGACGTACCGGAAACGCTTCCCCCTTTGCCTGCGGCAGCAGAAATGGCATGTTACCGAATCGTTCAGGAGGCGCTGACTAATATCGTGAATCACGCTCATGCTACCTCAGCGAATATTCGACTGCGTGTGAAGGATGGTGTGACGTTGGAAGTGACCGATAACGGGCAAGGACTGCCGCCAAGCACCCGCGGCGGTGTCGGCTTTTCATCCATGCATGAACGTGCGGAGGAATTAGGAGGGACATGCCGCATTGAGAATATATCGGACAGGGGAACAAGGGTGATCGCCAACATCCCGCTACCCCAAGACCAGCATGAAAGCCCCCATCCATTCAGGAAAGCAGGAAAATTACTATGAGCCGTATTCGTGTCCTTATTGCGGATGATCATCCGGTATTTCGATATGGGCTTCGCGCCCTGTTGCTGGCGGAGGCAACCATGATTGAGGTTGTCGGCGAGGCCGCTACGGGAACGGAAGCGGTCTCCTTAACATTCGAATGTGTACCGGATGTCGTCCTTATGGATTTGAACATGCCGGGGTTGAATGGGATTGAGGCAACTCGCCAAATACTTGCGAAATCCCCGCATACAGGAATTTTGGTGCTGACCATGTTTGAGGACGATGAATCCGTTCTTGCCGCTATGAAAGCTGGAGCGAGAGGGTATCTGCTCAAAGGTGCGGAAGGTGATGAAGCGATACGGGCCATCACAGCAGTGAGCAAGGGAGAAGCTATATTCAGCCCGTCGATCGCGAGCCGTTTATTCGGATACTTTGACTCAACGAAACAAAAGCTTTTTTCTCGTTCGGTGGAGCCATTCCCCGATCTAACGCCACGAGAGAGGGAGGTTCTGACGCTGATTGCACAAGGGTATACCAACTCAACGATTGCTGAGCGTTTTGTGCTCAGTCCGAAGACGGTTAGAAATCATGTTTCGTCGATCTTCAGCAAACTCCAGGTTGCTAGCCGTGCCGAAGCCATCATAATGGCAAGAGACGCGGGCGGTTTCAAAAAAAGTCCTTAGTCAGAAGTTAGCTCACTTATGTTTCAAAGACACGGATTTGATAGTCCGCATCTTTCTTTTGCTGCGGTTTCTCAGTCTTCTCTACTTTTTCAAACGGTCCAATCCTCCAGCCCGCCTTCTTCACCCGAATTGTGCTTAATGGGGTGGTGCCTGATGTGGGGAAGGAACCTATTGATCAAGAAGAATATCCCTCCTTTGAAGGAAGGGTATTCTTCTTGATCTGTTCTTGTGCGAATAAATCACTGTCACGAGAATGTAAGAAGTGGCGAGTATAATTCAGACTGTAGTTTCAACATGCAGGATGGAGCGGATCATGATGTGTATATTGCGAACGGTTGATTTAAGGAAGATATATGGCAAGGGGCCTAATCAGGTGAAGGCACTGGATGGTGTGAATATAGAAATCAAAGAGGGCGAGTTCGCGGCTATCGTTGGTACTTCCGGGAGCGGCAAATCCACGTTATTGCACATGCTTGGTGGTCTGGATCGGGCGACTAGTGGACAGGTTATCGTAGACGGGAAGTCTATATTCGATATGAATGACGACGAGCTAACGGTATTCAGAAGAAGGAAGATCGGGTTTGTTTTTCAACATTATAACCTTGTTCCGATCCTTAATGTATATGAGAATATTGTGCTGCCGATTGAACTGGACGGGAATACAATCGATAAATCGTATGTGGAGCATATTGTTAAAACGTTAGGTTTGGCGGAGAAGCTAGATAACTTGCCTAGTCATTTGTCCGGCGGACAGCAGCAGAGGGTTGCTATTGCCCGGGCACTGGCCACGAAGCCCTCTATTATTCTCGCGGACGAGCCTACTGGTAACTTGGATAGTCGTACAGGCCAGGAGGTCATCGGACTACTCAAAGTAACGAGTAAACAATTCAATCAGACGATGGTGATGATCACGCATAGCGAAGAAATTGCTCAACTTGCCGATACGATCATCCGCATTGGTGATGGTAAGGTTGTTGGAGGGAAACAATGATGATGTTTCCCAATTCGAATAAAGGAATCATTAAAAAACTGATTCGCAGAAGCTTGAGAGCAAACCGGACAAGGAACCGTTATGTCATCTTAGCCGTCATTTTAACTACCTGGTTGCTAACATCTGTATTTACTATTGGAATGAGTTTTATGAAAACCTTCGACATGCAGCAGATAAGAATGATTGGTACGACAGCGGATGTGGCACTATACAATCCCTCTCAAGAACAGATTGAAAGGCTGAAACAGCTTCCGTATGTGAGTCATGTAGGACTCGATACTCAAGTGGCGCAAGTGATCCCAACCCAAGAGATGGGTGATCTGGAAGTCAGTATGCACGGGTACGATGCGTCTGAATGGGATAATATGAGAGCGCCTCTCCTAGGAAACAAAGTCAATGCTTATCCTGAGAAGCGCAACGAAGTGATTGTCCCGACATGGATATTGGACAAGCTAAATATCACGGAGCCGGCAATCGGGATGACTTTGCCTCTAACGTATCAAAGTGAAGCGGGGGAGCGCAAGGAATCCTTCATTCTAAGCGGCTGGTATACGGATTATTCTCAATTGCGCTCAGGTAATGCTGGGGTGATTATTGTATCACGTGAATTTGCGGAATCCGTGGGCGCGGACTCTAGCGGCAAGAGTACAGTAGCATCCATTGCATTCAAAGGTGGAAGCAGCATAGATCAAAACATGAGCCAGCTAGAACAGGATCTGAAGCTGAATGAGGATCAGAAATTGACGAGTTACTCAACAATAGAAGACCAGAACAGCTCGAAAATGACAACCATGTTGGGTATCGCTGGAATTATTGTATTTGTCATGTTTAGTGGATATTTGCTCATTTATAATGTGCTTTATATTTCCGTAGCTACAGATACTAAATTTTACGGGTTATTAAAGACGATTGGTATGACGAGGAAACAGATTATAAGAATGGTGAATGGCCAAGCTGTCCGATTGGCGGGGATCGGGATACCGATAGGTGTTGCAGCAGGTGTGATCACATCATTAGTTGCTGTGCCGTTAGCAATTGAAGCATTCACTTTGGATACGGATGTTGAGATTTCTTTTCACCCCATTATCTATGCGGGAGCGGTGTTATTTGCCTGGTTGACGACAATGGCAGGATGCAGGAAGCCAGCCCGAATTGCAGCGAAGATTTCCCCAGTTGAAGCTGCGAAGTATGTGAGGACGACAACGAAGAAGAGTAGACATGGCTCCAAGCTTTATCGAATGGCATTACGTAATATGTTTCGAGATAAGAAGCGGGCATTAACCGTATTCCTATCGCTGTTCATAGGTCTCACTACTTTCCTGACGATCAATACACTTGTTCTAAGCATGAACACAGATAATTTTATAGCCAGCTATATTGATAATGATTTTGATTTAATGAACAAGACGGTCGATTTCGGCTATCAAGGGGAACAAAAACAGAAATTGACGGAGGAGATGGCGGAGGCCGTTCAGCAAATGAGCGGGGTAACGGACGTCAGGAAAACGTATATCGATAAGGAGGGAAGCATCGGTTATACAAATGAAGTGTTTGGAAAGTACGTCGATGATAGGGTTACAAGATACAATATGGAACGACCCACGGACGAGCAATTGAAGGATTCGGGTATGTTCTGGTCAGTGCTAATTGGGATTGACACCAAATATGTAACCGAGATGAACAAGAGTCTTGAAACACCAATTGACGTAGAGCGATTCGAGAAAGGCGAGATTGCCTTACTGAGCTCAAGCGAAGAGGTTGTTAACAGGGGGGATCGTTTCCAGTTTAACTTTAAGGAGGGTGGCGTTGACCGGGAGCTTGAGATTGGAGGCTTTGTGAGCCCGCAATTCCAGGTTTCATTCGGCGGGATGGCACCTAATGTGTATGTCAGTCATAATGCTATGAAGCAAATCATTAAGGATCCGATTTTGTATAAAATGAACATTCAAGCAAATAAGAAGGATCAACCGCGGATTCAGGAGCAGTTGGAGACGTTGATTGCAGGTGACCGTGAGATTGAGCTGACGTCCAAGCTGCAATGGGCGGAGAAATTGGAGTCTGCCAAGATCATTTTCTACCTTCTGGGTGGTGCCATTACGCTTATTCTTGCCGCTATTGGTATTCTCAACTTCATTAGCACGATGTTTACAAGTGTTGTGGTGCGCAAGCATGAGTTTGCAGTGATGGAAAGCATCGGCATGACGAGGCGTCAATTGCGCAAAATGCTACTGCTTGAGGGTATGGGATATGCCGTCATATCGACTTTGCTGATCTCCTCGCTTGGAACTCTGATCAGCTATGGCGCGTACCATGTGTTTAGTCAGGAAGCCGATTATGCGATCTACACGTTTCCAACCATTCCTTTACTGATCGCATTCGTGCTTGTGTTCGCTTCTTGTCTAAGTGTTCCAATTATCGCTTATAATAGATCGAAGAAGATGAGTATTGTGGAACGTTTGAGAGAAGCGGTTTAAAGCGGCTATCGGGGTTAGTTATAGGTTGGAGGATTAGGGACAAAGGATGGGGAGGTGTACATCATGGCTAGGATTCTCATTGTCGAGGATGATCGGCTATTAAACGAGGGGCTTTCTTATGCACTTGGGAATGAAAATTACGATATTGTATCTGCCTTCTCGAGTGAAGAGGGGCTAATCGCATTTCGAAGCCATGAGGTTCACCTCATTATTCTTGATATTAACCTGCCTGACAGAAGCGGGATTGAGCTGTGTAAGGAAATTCGCCAAGTCTCGGATGTCCCCATTCTATTCCTGACGGCCAAAGATACGGAGCAGGATATGGTCGTGGGCTTCGAATCAGGGGCGGATGATTATATGGCCAAGCCATTCAGCATGGCGGTGTTAAGCCAGCGTCTTAAGGCGATTCTCCGCAGAGGTGGGGGAGATGATAGCCCGCAGTTGTTTTCCTATAAGGATTTAACTGTTCACTATGATAAGATGAAGGTATATAAGCATAACCAAGAGATTAAGTTAACGACTACGGAATTCAAGCTATTAACGATCCTTACTCGAAATAATAAGATGGTGCTGACCCGGCAGATGATTCTCGAAAAGCTATGGGATTTGGATGGGATCTTCGTGGATGAGAATACATTAAGCGTAAATATCAAGAGATTACGAAATAAAATTGAAGACGATCCGAAACAAAACGTCTATATTAAGACCGTTTTTGGCATCGGATATACCTGGGGGAGTGAAGGGTGAGAAGCTCCTTTACTCGAATTATCCTTGTTAGCGCGGCGCTGTATGCAATCACATGCGGCTTATTTATTTTTTTCTTAATTCAATATGAAGCTAGTCGGACCGTGATTACGATTTCGGTTCTATTCGCTGTGGCGGCGGCTGGGATATTTACTGGCTTTATGCTGGCTATTCGAAATCAAATGTCCTCGATCTTATCTAAGCTCTCGTTGACTATTCAATCTATTATCGATAGACAAGGCAGTGAATGGTTCTCCGTTTCAGAGGACAACATGCTGTCCAAGCTGCAGGAGCAAGTACTTAAGTTATCGGGAATCTTAAGGATGCAGAAGCAGCGGTATAAAGAGGAAAGCGAAGAAGTGAAATCGCTCATCTCAGATATCGCCCACCAGTTGAAAACACCGCTAGCCAACCTGACCATCTATAATGGCTTGTTAATGGACAGCGGGTTAACTACGGATAAGCGTCAGGAATTTACTCGTATTCTGCTAAGCCAGACGGAAAAACTGACGTGGCTAATGGATAATCTGATCAAGATGTCCCGGCTTGAGAGCGGCATTATTATGATCCAAACGGGGAAGCACGATATTGGAAAAACGGTTTTTACCGCGATCAAGCAAATGTACCCTCACGCAGAGAGGAAGAACGTAGAAATTCAATTTAGCGGTGAGCAGAGTATCGAGCTGCAGCATGATGTAAAATGGACCGGAGAAGCAATCCTAAATGTGCTGGACAACGCTGTGAAATATACGGATGAAGCGGGTGTCATCAAAGTTTCGATTCACAAATACGAGATGTTCGCGAGAATTGATATTGAAGATAATGGTAAGGGCATACCGGAGCATGAATTAAGCCAAATCTTCAAACGATTCTATCGCGGAGCCGATGCGATTGATACACACGGAGTGGGAGTTGGTCTATATTTGGCCAGGAAAATCATTACGGAGCAAGGTGGCTATATGAAGGTAAGCTCGGAAATGGGCAAAGGGAGTATGTTTTCGATCTTTGTTCCAGTTGGCGACAGCTTTTCTGTTGCTCCCGCTATTTCAGATATAACGCCACTCGACTAATGGATGTGCTCACGAGACGGAAGCTGTGATAAATCCCGCCCCGTAGCTGCCGTTCCCTTCTGGAAGCCGGATTCCCGGTGAACTCGCTGATCGATTCCAACTCCAGCTCTAGTTTCAGTTCTTCGCTTGTACGAAGCTCCGGGCTAATATCCTCCAACCTTCTCATAGTTTCCTGATTCCCTCATTTCATGTGCTTGTTTTTATGGGTTTTCGTAAATTAGGATGATCTAAATAATCTACAAGATTTCCATAGATAATCTATATCTCACCCCTTTTATCTTTTTTATACTTATAGCAAGGTAAGCGTTAACAAAACATTTACCTGCATATAACGAGGAGGTTGCTTATGAGAAAAAGTGGGTTATTAATAGTAATTATCGCTTTGTTTGTATCTGTACTTGCTGCTTGTGGCGGCAATAATACAGGAGAGGGTACCAAAACTCAAAATGAAAAGGGCGCAACCGAAAAAAATTCAGAGAATGCACAAGAGGAAGTTGTAAGGGCTGATTTCTTCTTTGATAATGCATCATGGACAGACTATCTGAAGGAAATCAACCCTATCACTTTGAAGAATAGCAATACGGAACTGCAAGGTGTGCCATACAATGAACCCACTTCCTATCAGACGGCTGTTCGTGTAGGATTTACAACAGATGATGCTGCAGATATATTCAAGTGGTGGAATGGATACCAAATGAAGGAGCTTGTTGATGCAGGTCATCTAGCCGATATGACAGAGCAGTGGAAGGACATGGTCGCAGACGGCGTAGACCCCTCTATGGCTGATACATTGACCTTTGACGGGAAGACTTACGGTATTCCAGCAGGTGTTCATTATTGGGTCATGTTTTATAACAAAAAAATATTTGAAGAAAACGGATTGCAGCCTCCAACAACATGGGATGAATTCATGAAGATTAATGAGACATTAAAATCCAAAGGTATTACACCTATAGGAACTACAACGACGGATGTATGGAATGGCTTCATTTGGTTCGAGGAGTTTATGATTCATTCCTATCCTGAATTCTACAGCAAGCTGGTAGTGGGCGACGCCAAATATACCGATCCCGAAATGGTTGAAATTATGAAAGTTTGGGCGTCGTTTTATGAAAAAGGTTATTTCTCACAACCGCTGGATTGGAATAATGAAATTGCGCCTGCATTTGCCAAGGGCGAATTTGCGATGTACATGAAAGGAAGTTGGTTTGCCGATTACTTCAAAGGTGCCGGCATGGAGGGGGGAAAAGACTTTGGAGCATTTGTCCTGCCAGCCATTAATTCGAAAGCAGGAAATGTAGTGATTTCCGAGGTTACTCCTTTCCTGGTTTCCGAGAAATCTAAAGATAAGGAAAGTTCGATTAAAGCATTGGTGGCATTAACAAAGAAAGAAGCGAATGAAAAAGTGCTTTCACTCTATGGAGGTGTTCCGATCCGTAAGGATATTGAATCCCAAGATCCGATCATTAAAGATTTGGCTTCCGAAATCAATACCAATGGCTACACCACAATAACTCGCTTCTGGGAAGCTACGCCTTCCGAGCTGGCCGAATATGCATCTAGTGAGTTTGTCCGGTTCATGCTTAATCCGGATCAGCTTCAGCTCGTGTTAGAGAATATTCAAAAGAAAGCCGATCAATACTGGGCGGAGCATTAATATAAAGATGATAGACAGGGAGCCGTCTTCGGAGGGTTCCCTTCTGCGCGCCTGGCCAAGCCAGGCACAGTTCTCTATTTTTTGGAGGCGTATATGTCCATTTCATTTCCCAATCGACTCATCATCATCTTTATGCTGACCTATCTGCTGCCTACCCTTGTCATTAACCTGGTCACCTTTAGTTATATCAAAAAAGAAATGCAAGCGGATGCCTCGTCCTGGCTCAGCGGTCTAACCCAGAATACCGGGGAAACAATGGACAGCTATATTCAATTATTGAATGGGATTACCAAAAATCCAGCTTATGATTATACGCTTAATAATATATTGGAAAATCATCTCGACAACCGTGAAGGGATATTGGGTTACTCCTTTGAGGAAACGGCTCAAATCAACGGATGGTTATCTATGATGCTTGCAACCAATCGGAAAAATATTGTATCGGTTGAATTATTCGATCGCAACGGCAATCAATTTAAACTTGGCGAATCCATTACATACATCGATATGAATTGGATAGAGAAAACGGAAGCTGCCAAAGGTGCGGCTTATTTGCTGCCTCCAATGATTGGAGACGACGGCCGACCGCTGTTTGCCGTTTCGCGCTTGTTGTATAACCCGCAGACCTTCCATGAGATTAGTATTGTTCGGCTGTTTTATCGTCTGGATTTTGCCCTGGAAACGGGAAAAGAATTATTAAGCCGTGATGGAAATTTGTTTCTGGTGAACGAGCAAGGACAAGTCATCTTCGACGTCCTGCAACAATGCCTAAATAAACAATGGTCCCAGTGCGCTGGTGCCCAAAAATTTCAAAGCCATTTCAAATCAGATATAACGAACTGGACTCTCATTACGGCAATGCCGCAAGAACAGTTATTTCTAAAAATTAATGAAATTCTACGGTCGTTCCTGTTTATCAATTTATTATTCTTCGTTATTGCGATCATGATCGTTGTAATGGTCAGTTATCGTATTTCATCCCCTTTAAAACGTTTAAGCCGAATGATGCTCACTGCACCGAAGTATCAATTTCATATTGACATACCTGAGACTAAACGGACAGATGAAATTGGCATCATAACGACCAGCTTTAGAAATATGATAGGACATATCCATACATTGATTGATGAAATCCTGTCCATAGAACAACGACGAAAAAAATCAGAAATAGCATCCTTACAGGCACAGATTAATCCTCATTTTTTGTATAACTCCTTAAGCGCGATTGTGATGCAAGCTGAAATAGATGGAAATTACAACATTGCTACCATGGCTGCTAAATTAGGCAAATTACTTCGTTATTCGATCGGCAGGGAGAAGGAATGGGTCAATGTCCAGAAAGAATGCGAATATATAAAATTGTACATTGAGGTTATGAAGTATCGGTATCCAGGATTAAAACTAGACTTGCAAATTGAAGATCGAGTCATGGAATGGCGAATCATCAAATTATTGCTTCAACCCATTGTGGAGAATTCAATCATTCATGGGATTGTACCCAGCGGCCAGGAAGGAACCATTCGAATTGAAATTAAGAGCATCCAGGAGATGGGAGGAAATATGCTCTTCATTCAAATTCATGACAATGGAATCGGTATGGAACCAGAGCAGCTTAAGAAACTCAAAGCATTTACTATAGAGGAACAGGATAAAGATAGTATGGGCATTAGGAATGTTTATGAAAGAATTCTCCTCACTTACACGAAAGGCGGGATTAGCTTTGATATCGAAAGCCAAGTTGGCAATGGAACAACCTTTAACATCAAAATTCCCAAAATGGACGATGAAAGTGTTGATCGCAGATGATGAGGAACTCCTGCGTACCGGATTAACTAAAATGATCGAGCGGATGGAGCTGCCGGTCGTTGTGGTAGGTACGGCAAGCGATGGATTACAAGCGCTGGATATGATAGCTGTACATGAACCTCATGTCCTTCTGACAGACATTCGCATGCCGAACATGGACGGATTGGAACTGATCGAAAATCTTGCCAAAAATCAACATCATATCCGCACGATCATTCTGAGTGGGTATGATGATTTTGATTATGCAAGAAAAGCGCTTCGATCAGGCTGCAGCGACTATTTGGTCAAACCGCCCATCTTTACTGAATTGAGTGAATTGCTCCATTCGATCTACCTGGAATTCTCACTGGAGTTGGAAAAGCTTATAGAAGAGAGCAAAAAAAATGAAATCCTACATCGAAGTCAAGTACTCCTGAAAACGGATTTCCTGAGGACACTCCTTGTTAAAAAAAATAATGTATCGACTAAAAGATGGATAGAACAAGGGGATCGCCTGGGCATCAACCTGGGCTCTGACACCTATGCAGTAGCCATTCTCAGGAGTGAAAAGCGATTTGAAAGAACCCAAAAATACTCTACTGCGGATTGGGAGCTGTTTAAATATGCCTGCTTAAACATTACGGGTGAAATCGTAGATGGCGCGCTCAGCTTTTATGATGAACAAGAACAATTGGTGATCTTGCTGCCTAATCGCTATTCATTCGAGGAAAGTTGTGAAAAGCTGCAGGAAACACGCATGAATCTGTCACATTACCTGCATTTGTCTTTCTCAGTGGCGCTATCCGCATCTTATCCTTTCCATGCAATAGCCGAAGCTTATGTGGAAGCAAATCGGTTATTAAGCGTGCGATTATTACGCGAGAAAAGTGTTCTAGTCACTTCAAAGGAACTGATCCATTATGTCAACGAGGATGTTACCCACCATCTAAAGCAATTAGGCGAGCTTCAAGACTCTGACTCACTAAGCGAGATTCAGATGAAATTAAATCACTGGTTGGAGACCGTGAAGATAGCTGCCTATACACCGCAGGCTTTGGAAAAACTCAAGCAAGAGCTGCGAGTGGCATTGCTTACCCTCACACAAAAACCGCCAATGAAGCAAATTGAACATGAGAGCGGTTTTTTTTCCTCCCAATGGCTTGAACAGCTTGGTCATGCCGATTCCTATTCAGATCAACTTGAACCTATTCATCAAATGATCGAACAATTAGCTAGGCAGCAGAAAGCAGGTCCGCATCAAAACCAAACTGTCGAAAAAGCAACCGCTTACATACAGAAGTATTACAATCGTTCGATTAATTTAGTATCGATCTCAGAGCATGTGCATATGAATCCGGCTTATTTCAGCGTCATGTTTAAGAAAAAGTCCGGCATTGGCGTCATCGAATTTCTTACCGAAGTTCGAATGGAAAAAGCCAAGAAATTGCTTGTTGAAACGGAATTAAAAACGTATCAAATCGCTGAACTAGTCGGTTATAATGACCCTGCCTATTTTTCCAATATTTTTAAACGTCAGTGTGGTATAACGCCTCATGAATATAGAAATACGGCAGCTA
The DNA here is from genome assembly GCF_014641075.1 of Paenibacillus nasutitermitis. GTDB lineage: Bacteria > Bacillota > Bacilli > Paenibacillales > Paenibacillaceae > Paenibacillus_Z > Paenibacillus_Z nasutitermitis. The sequence continues at coordinate 1,292,346 of NZ_BMHP01000002.1, read as the reverse complement.
TAAATGTTACAAGAAATCAATAGATCGTCTATTATCCCTGTCACCTCCTAACTTTACAATAAGGTATAGAGATCATCATGATGACAGGAGGAAAGGCAAATGAGTTATTTCAGGAAAAATGGGGTTGCTTTGAGTTATATACTTCCCGCCGCATTATTAATTACTTTGTTTTTTATAACCTCGATCGTTTACACCTTTTATTTAAGCTTCACCAGCTATGATGGATTGAAGGCTCCGCAGTTCGTAGGTCTTAAAAATTATGTAAAAGTTTTTCAAGATTTAACGTACATTACCTCATTGAAGAACACTTTAATATGGGTTATTGCCACACTCGTTTTTCCCGTAGGACTTGGTTTGCTATTTAGTGTGCTGCTGCAGCATATGAAAGGACAGCGCATTTTTAAAAATATATTTTATCTGCCCTATGCGATGTCGCTAACCGTTGTCGGGGTCATCTGGGTCCTGTTTTTTTCTCGAAATGGGGTTAATTTCATATTGACGAATATAGGTATGGATTGGTTGGCGTTAGATTGGTTGAATAAACCTCCATACAATACTTATGCGATGATCATTGCTTCAGTCTGGCAAGGAACCGGAACCAATATGCTATTGTTTTTAATCGGCCTTGGGGCTCTTCCTAAAGACCCATTTGAAGCTGCTGCGATCGATGGAGCGGGTCGTTTCCGCACATTTTGGAATATTACACTGCCCTTATTGAAACCCATTACGATTGTTGTTATGGGGATGGCGCTCGTTAACAGCTTTAAGATCTTCGATATTATTTGGGTTATGACGATGGGCGGGCCTTATCGCTCCTCGGAGACGCTGGCTGTCACCATGTTCCGTGAGTCCTTTGTGCTGTTCAATCTCGGACAGGGTGCTGCCATATCCATCATATTGACGATCACGTCAATCGCTGTATCGTGGTTCTATCTAAGAAAAACAATGGTGAAAGAGGGCTAATATGAAACAAACGATGCGTATTTTATCTTACACCTTTATTGCCGTTCTTGCGGTGTTATGGCTGCTTCCTATTATTTTAGTGCTGATGAACGCTACAAAATCTTTGGAAGACTTTACGTATGGGAATATATGGAAATTACCTGCAACCTTTCACTTATTTAAGAATATGAGTGAGGCTTTACAGATGGGAGCCTTGGGTCGGGGGATGCTTAACAGCTTTTTGTATAGCTTTTTAGGTGCGGGATTAAGCATTTTCGCTGCTGCGCTTGCCGCTTTTGGTATTGTGATCCTGCGTGTAAAAGGCGGATTTTATTGGTTTTTGCTCATTTATAGCGGCACGATCTTTCCTTTCCAAATGTATTTGGTTCCGTTGTTCAAGGCTTACCAAAGCTTTGGTATTTACGATACATTCGGTGGGATGCTTCTGTTCTATGTTGCGATTTCAATACCGTTCTGCCTGTTCTTGCTTCGCAATTATATGTCGACAATCCCTTATGAAATCGTAGAGTCCGCTCAGTTGGACGGATTTAAAAGCTTCGGCATCTTTACGAGAATCATTTTCCCGCTGCTGCTTCCGCCGATTTCTGTTTTATTGCTTTTTCAGTTTACATGGATCTGGAATGACTTGGTCTTTGGTATGACATTAAGCCGCTCTGAAGCGGTGCGACCCGTTATGGCAGGGCTCGCGACCATGCAGGGCATGTTCTTTCGCTCCGGTGTCACTACGTTGATGGCTGGCATTGTGTTGACATCCTTGCCGACCATTATCTTATTTTTTGTTCTGCAGCGTAATTTCATTAAAGGCATGCTGTTGACGGTGAAATCGTAAAATTTAAATACAAAATAGAGGAGAACTGCACGATGTCAAATTATGATAAAGAACCTCGCATTAACATCAATGGTTGGGATGATCATTGCTGGGAAAACTATGAGTCTATTGGCCAAGAATTAAATAGATTCGCCCAAAATCGGCTGAAAACAGTCATTATCGTTGAATGTTATACGACGGTCCGTATTCAAGAGATCGTTAACGGGTTGAAGCGGAACGGCGGCATCGTTAAAGTCATTAAAGCGGAACGGGCTGCAAAATCGAAAACTGAAATTCATGATATGATCGAGCGTTTTGTCACAGAGGATCGAGTATTCGGGTATATGGCTCCGTTTCAGATAGAAGATTTTTATCATTCGTCCAGAATCGAACAACTTCGGGCTGAACTGGATGCTGTAACCGAGGGCACTGTTGTCATGATCGGAACGGGAGCTTCCTTGATTGGCAAGGGGGACTGTACTATATACGCAGATCTGGCCCGGTGGGAAATACAAAAGAGGTATCGAAGCCACGAATTCGGGAATTGGCTGGAGGATAACTTTGACGAAGATATTCTTAGGAAATATAAACGGGGATTTTTTATTGAATGGAGGGCTGCTGACCGTTTGAAGCGTTCCATTCTGCCGACGGCCCATTATTATTTGGACACCAATCTCAAGGATGCGCCTAAGATGGTTAGCCGGGAAGCTTTATTTGATGGCATCAAGCAGGCTGTTCATCAACCGTTCCGCTTAGTGCCCTATTTCGACCCGGGGGTATGGGGCGGCACTTGGATGGAGCGAAATATCGGGCTTGAAAAACAAAAAAATCCGTACGCATGGAGCTTTGACGGTGTGCCTGAAGAGAATAGCGTGTATTTGCAATTTGGCAGCATCCGGTTAGAAATGCCTTCTGTTAACTTGGTCTTTTTTGAACCGAAAGCATTGCTAGGGAACAAAGTATATGCCCGTTTCGGAGCGGAGTTTCCGATCCGGTTTGACTTCCTGGACACCGTTGGAGGACAGCCTCTCAGCCTGCAGGTCCATCCGCTTGCCGGATATATTCGCGACAAGTTCGGTATGCATTATACGCAGGATGAAAGCTATTATATGCTGGATGTCGAGCCTGGAGCAACCGTATATTTAGGAACGAAGGAAGGGATTAATCCCCAGGACATGCTGGATGATTTGGAGAAGGCCCAAGCGGGCGGATTCTCATTCCCTGCAGAGCAATATATCAATGTGTTTCCTGCGGACAAGCATGACCACTTTAGTATCCCGGCTGGAACTATCCATTGCTCGGGCACAAATGGGATGGTGCTGGAAATTAGCGCAACTCCCTACATTTTCACCTTCAAATTATGGGATTGGGATCGCCTCGGATTAGATGGAAAGCCTCGGCCTGTACATCTCGAGCATGGTGCTCGCAATATCCAATGGGATCGGACAACCGAATGGGTGAAGCAAGAGTTAATTAATCCGATCGTTCAGATTGCAGCGGGCGATCATTGGATTGAAGAGAAGACGGGGCTCCACGAGTACCAGTTTATCGAAACCCGCCGACACTGGTTCAGCGATACAACACCGCATCATACGCATGGCGGCTTCCAAATGCTGAACCTCGTCGAAGGTGAAGAAGCGGTCATTGAAAGTCCAACTGGAGCCTTTGAACCCTTTGTTGTCCATTATGCGGAAACTTTTATCATACCTGCTTCGGTAGGTGAATATACGATTCGTCCGAGTGATTCAAGCCGCAAGGGGAGACATGGGACCATTAAGGCTTTTGTTCGATAATACAGGGGGCGATGCCATATGATAATCGCTATCGATTTCGGAGGAACAAATATTAAAATAGGATTGGTAGACGAGGGGAAGATGTTGGCGCAGACGCATCTTCCTTCGTATTCCGAACGAGGGTTAAGAGCAAGATTAGTCGTTGTTGAGCAAGAAATATATACACTGCTGCAACGGCAAAACGCGGCTCTGCCCGGATGCTCGGGAATAGGCATAGCCACGCCTGGCATAGTGGACACAACACGACGCACGATTTTATCGATTAATAACAAATATGCAGATGCTGTTGGTTTCGATTTTGAGAAGTGGGCTCAAGAGACGTTTGCACTGCCTCTATTGATAGAAAATGATGCACGTGCAGCGTTGCTTGGAGAAGTTCATTACGGGATTGCGCGCGGAGCGAAGGATGCCGTACTTTTGACCTTTGGAACAGGGATTGGAACATCGGCCATGATGAATGGTCAAGTCATAAGAGGTAAACATTTCCAGGCAGGCATCCTGGGAGGGCATTTCTCAACGGATATTAACGGCAACGTATGCAATTGTGGAAATAAAGGCTGCCTGGAGGCGCAAGCCGGTCATTGGGCGTTGTCGTATGCCGTGAAACGACATCCCGATTACCTGCATAGCGAATTGTCCAAATTAGGCATCCTGGGTTACGGCGATATCATCCATGCAGCCCATAATAAGGACGTTGCAGGCATAGACGTATTGGACGAACTGGTAGCTCATTGGAGTGCCGGTATCGTGAATATGATCCATGCGTATGACCCGGAAATCGTCATCCTGAGCGGGGGGTTGATGAAATCGCAACAATTCCTCCTCGCTGCGCTTTATGACAACGTGAATAGGATGAGCTGGACCCCTTGGGGAGAAGTGGAAATAGCAGTAGCCAGCGATCCGGATGCATCAGTACTACTAGGTTTGTCCTCCTTATTTGACAGCACGGATAATGGATCGGTCCACTAAAAGTTCTATATATCTTTCATAAAATCTATAGATATTCTATTAAGGAGAGCTTAATGGTCTTATATTATAGATTTGACTAGTATTTCCAATTTTAAGGAGGAGAACATGTTGAAAAAAAGAGCCGGCCGACCGACGCAAATCTCAAGAATATTACCTCTGCTGCTATGCTTTTGTATGGCATTTCCTTTTTTTTCGCCATTGACGGCAAATGCGGCTGAGGGGGATGTCACCATCGGCAAGGTAGAGCAAACACCAATGGTAAGAGCTGATGGTACGCAGGAAACGAAAGCCTCCATAGTAAACAATGGGGACGGATTTACGGGATGGGCCAAGATTACAGTCGGCAGTGAGCCGGCATATGTAACATCTGTTGGGGCAATAAACGCTGGAGCTAGCGATGTCATTGTACCGGTTACGGATACGAATGAAATGCTGAAGCCAGGCGAAACGACGACCATGAAGCTTGAGCTGTATGATAATGAGCCAGGAGAAGGACCTGCCAAGGCGGTTTATGAGAATAGCAAATGGGAGAGAACGCGCCATTGGGAGTTCTATCTTTCTCAACAAATGCACACGGACTTGGGTTATACCGACTATCAAGAGAATCTTAAGAAATCGTTTTCCGGTTATTTGGATACGGTTAAGCAATATGTGGCCAACTCAGATAATCGAGAATCTGACCTGGAGAAATTCAAATACGCGATTGAGAGCGCATTCATGATGGGTGAAGCCTACATGAAGAACCGGACTGCCGATCAGATTGAGGAACTTAAGGGCTTGATTGAAGGGGATCGAATGATTATCGGCGCCGGGCAATTTAATTATACGCCCGAAAACTATAGTACAGAAGGCGCGGCAAGGGCGACTTATTACACGAATCGACATATGGTCGATATGCTGGGCATCGATCCGACAACGACGGAGTATTTCTTCGATAACCCTTCCATTAGCAAAGGTTATGTGGATATGGCCGTGAAAGCGGGAATCAAGTACGGGCTTCACTCCATGAACTTCGCCCGATCGCCGTACTACAAGGTGAGGCAGTTTGATCTATATTATATGCAAGGAATGGATCCCAATAATAAGATGCTGATCTTCAATGGTCAGAAGTATACGGCGGATTACGGGCTCGGAGCAGGCGTAGACCAGGCGTACACCACCATTATGAATCTGATCCGTGACCTGGAGAATCGCAAAGGAAGAGGAGCCAATCCGGTATTCCCGTATGATAAGTTTGCGATGGCGCTCGTTCCCGCAGGAGATAATCGTCCGCCTGACGAGAAGCATATTATAACGGCCAATGAATTGAATGCGAAATGGCATGAGGATGGCAAATATATTTATCCGAAGATCAAAACCGCTTTTCCACAAGAGTTCTTTGAGGATGTGGAGAAAGAATACGGACATCTGATACCAACCGAAACAGGCACAGAGGAGAACTGGTGGAATGACGGATGGGGAACGACAGCCTATGAATCCGGTATTGCCAAAGAAGGAGAGAAGATCATCCCGGTCGCCGAGACGACTGCTTCCTTAGCATCGGCATTGCTTGGATCCGCTTATCCGTTTGTGGATTTGTCTAATGCAGTTCAGGGCAGCATGCTTTATAACGAGCATACATGGGGAGCTTCAAGCTTTAGTGGCAACAGCAATTACCATAATCAGTTCGAGTGGAAGCGCAGCAATGCATTTGCGGCTCGATCGCTGGCGAACAAGGTGCTTGCCGATTCCTTGAAGCAGTTATCATCACAAGTTCAGACAACAGGCAAAGGCATCTATGTGTATAATCCGTTAAACTGGGTCAGGGATGATATTGTTACCATCACAGATCTAACCGAGTTTCCTGAATATTTTAATATCAAAGACGGAACTGTCTCCGTTCCTTATACCGTCAAGGACGGCGTATTAACGTTTATTGCGGACGATGTGCCGGCGCTAGGCTACAAAACGTTTGAGATTGAAGCGGTGGACGAAGCGCCGACTTTCACGCCTCAAGTGCTTACCGGGGATGATTTTATAGAGAATGCTTACTATAAAGTTACTTTTGCTAAAGATGGTACGATCGCGAGCATTATCGACAAGCAGAATGGCAATCGAGAAATTGTAGACCATCAAGCGCCTGTAAGCTTTAATCAATACCAGTACTATGATGATTACGGCATTCCTAATTCCAATGAAGGGGCAAACTTCTCCCCGGATAAGTGGAAGCTGTATACGCCGAAAGCGGAAGCAGGCAAATTAGACATCCAGGCTAATGGCTACAGTGCCGTTGCGAGTCTGAATACCTCCACGCTCCGCTCGAGCAATATCCGGCAGCATGTCACGCTGTATAATGATATTCCAAGAATTGATATCTTGAATGAAGTCTTGAGAGAATCTCTGCCAACGCTGCAAACGAAAGAGGAAGTTTTCTATACCTTCCCATTCAAGACATCGGGAAGCAACTATGAAATCCGTTATGATCTGCCAATCGGCAACACAACCGAGGGAGAGCAGGTATATGGCACCTCCACCGATTGGTATACGGCTAATAAATGGGTCAACGTAAAAGATAAAAACGACAATTACAATATGATATTGGCCATCCCCAACACGTCGTTATTACAGTTTGGAGAGAGAAGAACGGGAAATTGGTCGTTCGACTATCAATCGGAGAAGCCATATATCTACAGCTATGTGATGAACAATATGTGGCATACCAACTTCCAGGGAGATCAGCCTGGCGAGGTGGACTTTAAGTATTCGATCTTAACGAATCAGGATGCTGATACAGGCGAAATTGCCCGGTTTGGCTGGGAGACCAGCACTCCGCTTCAAGCAACTGTAATAACAGGGGCACAGGACGCCAAATCGGGGCCGATGTCGGACAATCTCATCCAAGTGGACAATGAGAATGTTCAACTGACAACAATGAAATCGGCAGAAGCAAATTCGGACGGCATGATTATTCGTTTCCACGAGATTACGGGCAGCGAAGCATCCAATGTTACAGTAACATTGCCTTTCGCGAATGTAAGCTCCGTGACCGAGACGGATATCATTGAAAACGATTTGATTCAGGTATCCGAATCCGGTACATTCTCGTTTGATTTGCCAGCCTATGGGGTGAAGACGTTCCGTGTCAGATATGGTGTAGCGCCGGCAGCGGTAACGAACCTGGAAGCGGTTACGACAATGAGCAGAGCCAAAACGAATCTGTCTATGACTGCCGCTGTGACAGCTTCCAGCGAGTTCAGTAGCAGTCATGTACCAGGAAACGCAAAAAGTATAGATAATGGACTGGAGTGGGCCTCTAAAGGCCAGAAGAACGCCTGGCTTCAATATAATTGGGCAGAGCCCGTTACCGTTAAGAGTATTCATATTGCCGACAGACCCAACACTAACGATAACATCGTGTCCGCTACCATCACCTTTGATGACGGCACGACGTTTAACGGGATTAACAATCTTCCAATAGACGGCAAGAAACAAGTGTATGTTCTTCCTGAACCGAAAACAATCACGTCGCTCAAAATTGATATCGTAGGCGGCAGCAGCACTGCGAATGTCGGATTGCTAGGCCTGGAAGTGCATTCGACGGATGTCGTTCCGACAAATACAACGCAGGGTACTCAGCTTCATTGGGACTCCGTAGATGGCGCTTTGTACTACGAGATTTTCCGTGGCAAGGCCCCTGAGTTTACAGCGGGTAGCGGTAATTACTTGGGTACATCCAGTCAAACGGTTTGGTTCGATGCACAAGTTACGGGCGATACCGAGAATACGTATTACTATCGTGTTCGTGCGGCAGGAGCAGGAGCCAAAGGTACTGCATCCGATGCAGCAACTCCTGCTGAAGCTCAAATTCTGGATACAACTGACCCGGCGAAACCTGTTCTGGGAGCCGAGGTTAGATCGGTATCAAGAATTGATCTGTTCTGGACACCGGTTGCAGACGATGTGATGATCCAAAATTATGTGGTCTATCGTGACGGTATGAAGCTTGGTGGATTGGACGATAACCATGTTACAACTTATCGTGATCGAACGGTGAAACCGGGTCAAACCTATAAGTATACCGTGCAAGCAGTGGACACCAGTGGTAATGTGGCAACAAGCAATGAAGTGACTATTAAGACGGAGAATGTGCTTACGGCGTTATCCGGTTTGGAAGTATCGAATGGCGTACTATCGCCAAAATTCGACGGTAATAACACGAATTATTCTCTGAAATTCGGCAACAATTTTGCTCTGCTGGAAGGCGTTAGCGTGACGCCAAGCTTAAGTGAAGCGGATCAGGATGCCGTTATCACCGTGAATGGCGTTGAGGTTGAGAGCGGTGCCCAATCCGATCCGATTCCGATTCGAGCAGAGGGCGACACAATTGTAATCAGAGTGTATAAAGATGGGAAAACCAAGGTTTATGATGTTACTGCTACCAGTCAGACCCCTATTATCCCTGCTGCTCTTGCCAGTGCGGGCAGTGAATATAACGGGACCAAAGCTGCAGCGAATCTCATTAATAACAGCGGCATGTCGGGTATTTCTTCGCTCGAGGACACCCATAGGGTGGATGGGAGCGCTAACGATATGTGGCATACGGCGAATAATCCTGGCGGTAATGCCTGGGTAGAAGTTGATCTGGGCAACGTGTACCCATTGGATGAAATGTGGATTTGGAATTTGAATCAATCCGGCTCCACCAATATTCAACGCGGGCTAAAGAATGTAAAGATTGAGTATTCAACGGACAAAAGTGACTGGAAGGCTTTATCGCCGCCTGATGGTCTGATATTCAATGGTGCTACGGATCCCGATTATCCGTTCCAGTTGAAACAAGGTACAGCGCTGGATGCGATGAAGGCAACCAATCTGAACGATGACAAGAGCAGTCCTGTAAGCTTCGGCGGCAAGGAGGCGCGTTATGTTCGCATCACTGCGCATCCGACCAAAGGAATTGGTTCATGGGGAGACAGCTATTTCGGACTGGCCGAGCTTCGATTCACCCGTCAATTGGAATTGACTGAGCTTGTTCCGGTTGAGAGTATTGCCATCTCCGCGGAGAACGACGCGAACGAAATATCCGTGTATGGCGGCAGTCTTCAATTGTCGGCGAAGGTGGAGCCATCTGACGCCACTTATCAGGATGTGATATGGTCTGTCACTGACGAGGGCGGCAATCCTACGAATTTGGCTGTGATTACAGAGACCGGCAAGCTGATTGCCAGCCGCAATGGTGTCGTTAAAGCAGTTGCCACTGCAACTGATAATCCTGATATCTCGAATGATTATACCGTTGAAATTACAGGACAGAAACAGTTGCTGACAGTGGCAAGCGTTATAGCGGGCAGCACTTATGCAGAATCGAAGTCTGCACAGAATCTGATTAATGGTTCTGGTATGAGTACGATGGGAACTGTATTTGACGTCCATGATAACCAGGGGTCGGCGAATACGATGTGGCATACTGCCGCATATCCCGGGGCGAATGCATGGGTTGAATTTGATTTTGGCACGGTGAGTCCTATTGGAGAAATGTGGATTTGGAACTTGAACCAGAATTTAAATTCCAATAGAGGCTTGAAGGATGTCAAATTTGAATACAAGGTTAACCGGGATGACGCGTGGATTGAATTGAAAGGTTCTGGTGCAGCGGAAGACAAAGCGTATCCGTATACCTTGGCGAAAGCAAGCGGTAAACCGGATCAAGCCGCAACTAACCTGGAGAATGGCCAGCCTGTGGCCTTCCATAAAGAAGCGCAGTTTATAAGGATCAAGGCAGATCCGGAAGTTGGGCAAGGCACTTATAGTGGAGAATATTATGGACTAAGTGAAGTACGATTTACACGAGACGATGAAGCGGTAGGCAAAGGCACAATCAGCGGAACAGTAAGCGATAGCGTGGATGCAGTCGAAGGAGCTAGTGTTAGCGTGATGGTGGATGGAGTGGGCTATCAGGCAACAACGGCAGAAGACGGAACCTACAGCATTGCCGATGTGCCGGCAGGAACGGGTTATGTAGTAACGGCATCCAAAGCCGGATACACAAGCGCAAGCGCAACGGATATTGTCGTAGAGGCGAATGAGACAACAACTGTAAACGTGAAGTTGACGGCAATTCCGCCAGTGGAAAATGCAGGCACAATCAGCGGAACAGTAAGCGATAGCGTGGGTGCAGTCGAAGGAGCTAGTGTTAGCGTGATGGTGGATGGAGTGGGCTATCAGGCAACAACGGCTGAAGACGGAACCTACAGCATTGCTGATGTGCCGGTAGGAACGGGTTATGTAGTAACGGCATCCAAAGCCGGGTACAGAAGCGCAAGCGCAACGGATATTGTCGTAGAGGCGAATGAGACAACAACCGTAAACGTGACGTTGATTGCAATTCCGCCAGTGGAAAATGCAGGCACAATCAGCGGAACAGTAAGCGATAGCGTGGGTGCAGTCGAAGGAGCTAGTGTTAGCGTGATGGTGGATGGAGTGGGCTATCAGGCAACAACGGCTGAAGACGGAACCTACAGCATTGCTGATGTGCCGGCAGGAACGGGTTATGTAGTAACGGCATCCAAAGCAGGATACACAAGCGCAAGCGCAACGGATGTGAACGTCATCGAGAATGAATCAACATCAGTCAATCTCGTTCTAACAAAGTTAGAGCCGGTCGAAGAGACATACACATTAGCGATAACGGCCGGAACGGGCGGACGCATTACAGCAGGCGCAAGCGGCGATTATGAAGCAGGCCAAGTCATCACGATAGCAGCCCAAGCTAATTCGTATTATAGCTTCAACGGATGGACATCTGCAGGCAGTGGAGAATTCGCTAATGCAAACAGCGCTAGCACAACCTTTACCATGCCGGCGAACGAAACAACCATTACAGCAACATTTACCTATGTTGGCGGTGGCGGCATTCCAACACCAACACCAACGCCAACACCGACGCCAACACCGACGCCGACGCAGGAAGAGGATATTGAGCCAACAGAACCAGTGGAGACTGATGAGCCTGAGGCTCCAACTGTAGAGCTTTCCGATATTGGTGATCATTGGGCAAAGAGAACCATTGAAAAAGCGGTTGCGCTTGGTTTTGTAAATGGATATGAAGATGGAACTTTCAGAGCGGACCGCAAAGTAACTCGTGGAGAGTTTTCAACGATGTTGGCCCGAGCGCTGAAATTGGAGCTTGGCAATACTGAGTTTAGTTTTGCCGATCAAGACCAAACCCCGGTATGGGCACAGCCATTCATTCAAGCGATTGCCAACGCCGGATTCGTATCGGGATATGAGGATGGCTCATTCCGTACGAATAATGAACTGACCAGAAGTGAGTTAGTTGTTATCATTGTCCGCGCTCTGGGGCTTGAAGTAAATCCGAATGCGACAATAGGGTTTGATGATGCAAACCAAATTCCAGCGTGGGCTAGACCTTATATTGCAGCAGCAGAAGAAGCGGGCCTAATTAAGGGGAGAGGGAATGGCAAATTTAGTCCGAATACAACTTCAACTAGAGCCGAGGCAGTTACTTTGATTTTGGCTATGATGGACTATGTGAAGTAAGTATTATTTAATCCAGAAACATGTTCTATTAATCTAATCTGTAAGACTGAGACGAATTAAGTCTCAGTTTGCAGGTTAGATTTTTCTTGTGACGCGAATGTCGGATGCCAGCTCCGGATATATCGAAGCTGTTAGGTTGTGCTTGCTTATACAATCTGTAAATATTAGCTTTATAATAGGGAGAACAAGCAAAGGAGGTTCAGATATGTATAGTAAAATGGACTTAATCCATCATCTTGATTGTGCAGGAATTAACAGGATGGGCACTGTACTCATGCATTCATCTATGAAAAGCATAGGAGAAGTAGAGAATGGAGCTGACACTGTTCTCGATGCCATAACGGAGTATATGCAAGAAGGTCTGCTTGTTTTGCCGACACATACTTGGTCTTACATCAACGCTGAAAATCCTAGATTTAATGTGGAGTCTTCACCTGTTTGTGTGGGTATTCTGCCGGAGCTGTTTCGTAAACGGACAGGAGTCCTTCGTTCTTACCATCCGACCCATTCAGTGGCTGCTTTGGGAAAGGATGCGGCTTTATTCGTAGATGGGGATGAACGTTTCGATACTCCTTGTCATAGGAAATCTGCTTGGGGCAAGCTGCTTGAGCGTAAGGCAACGATCCTTCTAGTCGGGGTGGATCTGCGCAAAAATACGTTCATTCATGGTATAGAAGAGTGGGCTGATATTCCAGGAAGATTAACCGATACTCATGAGAGGTTATATACAGTCCTGCCAGATGGAACTGAAATAGCTGTGCCTTCTCGCAGACATCACGGTTTGTCATGGTCAGAGCATTACTGGAAGGTAGAGGACCTGCTTGAACAACAAGGAGCGATCTATAAATCGCAATTCGGGGATGCCACTATGCGGGTGTGCGATGCTGTGAAAATGACGGACATTATATCAGGCCTGTTAAAGCATAACCCTGATTTGTTTTCGGATAATGAACCGCTTCCGTCAAGGGTATGAAGCATCACCAAATTGGAATTGAAGTAAAAGTGACATGGTACCCACTCAATGGACATTGTAAAAGAGGAATGAACCAATCGGTATGAGCTCACACCGATTGGTTCATTTTTTAAGCAATTTTCAGACAAACGTAAGATCGCCTTTACGGAAAATATGGAAATATTTTACCAACAGCTAATCCTTATAGGGCAAATTTAAAATCGGCACGTCCAGAAAATCCCTGATAGCCAGCGCGCAGGCCCCCATTATACTGGATTTCTCTTCCAGCGATGATATGAACAGGTCCCGGTAATGACTGATCTGGGAATTCAGATTCTTTTTGATTTTTTGGAAGGAATCCGGATAGATCCGCAGCAAATTGCTTTCGAGTACGACAACGTCCGGATTATAAATATTAATCATGTTATTGAGGCCGATGGACAAATAATAAATAAACTGCTCCATGATCTCATGTACCTCTGTATCGCCTTCGTTTATCCACTGCCCAATCTGTTCATAGGTAACATTGGGAATCTGCTTCTTTGCCGACAATGTTTCAAAAATACTGGTTTCCGACGCGTATTTCTCCCAACAGCCCTGATTCCCGCACCCGCAAGGTTTTCCTCCTGGAACCACAATCATATGGCCGATCTCACCGGCAAAACCGTTATGTCCCCGGAAAAATTTATTATTTAAAATCATCCCCATGCCAATACCAGAATAAAGGGTCGCGCATAAGAGGTTATCGGTTTCGTGATGAATAAATACCCGTTCGGCGAAAGCGCTCAGATTCGCATTGTTTTCAAGATGAATGTCGATCCCAAGCGCTTGCTCCAAATCCTGCTTCAAATTAGCCTGCTTCCATTTCAATCGGGGAATATAGTGAATCATTTCATCGGTGGAGACGAGGCCATGCACCGCAATGACAATCCCGACAATGCCATAGCGGCTGTCTGTATAGTCCTTCTTGTAATTTGCAATATGGTCTATCAGCAGGGCCAGAATTTCGGCATAGCCTGTCGTTTCGATGGGGATGATTTTTGAGGATACGCGGCGGCCCAGCAGATCGGTCAGCATGAACGTAATCCGGCCAAATTCAAGATCGATCCCGAGCGCGTAACCGGCTTTGGCATTAATGGAGATCATCGTGGGTTTACGGCCAACCAGGTGATGCTCCAGCTGTGTCTCGACGATGAGACCCTTATCCAGTAGATCCGCTGCTTGCGCGGATATCGTGGCTCTTGTCAATGCTGTAACTTTAGAGAGATCTGCCCGGGAAATCATGCCTGCCTTTAATATTTCCTTCATGATGACAGATCGGTTAATTTTTTTGATATATGCAGCATCTCCGGTAATCATCCATATCCTCCAATTTGCGCGTGTATAGTTGGCAAGTCATAGTATATCATTTTCTGATGTTCCAGACGTGAAAGAAACCCGAACGACAGATTGACAAAACAGGGGCTTACTGATAAATTAACTCTGATATTTAATTTGTTCACTAAACAAATTAAATAGCGGTACAATTTTTCGTGAAACGTCGACATACTTAATCTTATTCGATTTGGAGGAGAAAAGGATGAAAAACTTTCTGGACCGCGATTTTTTGCTGAACAGCGATACGGCAATCCGGTTATACGAAAATGCGGCCGATCAATTGCCGATCTTTGATTTTCATTGTCATCTCAGCCCGCAGGAGGTGTGGGAAAACAAGCCTTATGCCAATCTCACCCAAGTGTGGCTCGCCGGCGATCATTACAAATGGCGCGTCATGCGCATGCATGGCATCGGGGAACGATTGATTACCGGCGATGCGGAGGATTGGGACAAATTTCAAGCATGGGCGCAAACCGTTCCTTTTCTTATAGGAAATCCGCTTTACCACTGGACGCATCTGGAGCTGAAAACCTTCTTTGGAATCGATAAGCTGCTTAGTCCGGAAACGGCGCTTGAAATATGGGAGGAATGCAACACCAAGTTGCAGCAGCCGGAATACCGCCCAAGAGCTTTTATTGAAAAATCGCGTGTTGCTTTCATTGGTACAACCGATGATCCGCTGTCTACGCTCGAATACCACCGTCAATTGAATCAGGACAAGTCCTTTACGGCTGCGATTGCACCGACTTTCCGTCCTGATGGAGCACTTGTGATCGAAGCGCCTTCATTTGGAGATTGGGTCGCCCAATTAATGAAAATAACGGGCAGGACCATCGATTCGCTGGAAAGCTTCCTGCTGGCATTGAAACAACGCGTTGATTTCTTCCATGACCATGGAGGCCGCGCGTCTGATCATGATATCCAAAAAATGGAGTATGTAACCACTACAATCGAAGAGGCCTCAACTATCTTTGAGAAAAGATTGCGCAATGAGCCTCTGTCTGCCGCCGAAGGGATTGCCTACCGCTCATTCCTGTTGAAAGAGCTTGGGAAAATGTATGCCTCCAAGCAATGGGTCATGCAGCTTCATATGGGCGCCATGCGCAATAATAATACGAAGATGAAACAGTTTATCGGCAAGGACACCGGATTTGATTCCGTAGGGGAGACCAGTTTGGCGGAAGGGCTGTCAAGCTTTCTTGATGCGCTGGATCAGGAAAACGCGCTGCCAAGAACCGTGCTGTTTAATTTGAACCCGAAGGATAATGCCGTCCTGGCGGGAATGATGGGCAATTTCTATGAAGAAGGCATACCGGGCAAGATTCAGTTTGGTTCCGGCTGGTGGTTTAATGACCATATTGACGGCATGGAGAAGCAAATGAAAGATTTGGCGAATGTCGGCTTGCTCAGCCACTTTATCGGCATGCTTACAGATTCCCGAAGTTTTCTTTCTTATGCCCGTCATGAATATTTCCGCCGGATCCTATGCAATATTCTGGGAGCCTGGGCAGAAGAAGGCCTTGTTCCCTCTGATATGGTTTTCCTGGAGCAAATGGTGAAAAATATCGGCTACGAAAATGCCCGTCGTTATTTTTTGCAAAGATAAGCTGCTCAAGCTTTTCATTCGCGGCTGCCAGTAACCGGGAATGTGCGGCGGCTGGCTGCCTGTGCGTTCTTCGCGTCCAACTTTCCTCAAGCATTCTGCGGCATATTGACGGTAAACAGCCATAATGATAAGATACAGGTGAGTAATTTGTTTACTGACTAAACAAATTAAAGGAGCGAAGCAAAACATGGGGATTCTTCAGGAATTATTAAAGAATATTCCAATTCCGCAAATGGCAAGAGTAAAAGTGAATTTTGAAAATAATAGAATTGAAGATTTGGGAAGCGAATTAATGAAGAAGCTGCAGCGGGACAAGATCCGCAGCGCAATTAAACCGGGGATGGAAATCGCGATTGCCGTGGGCAGCCGGGGGCTTGACCGACTTGTGGAAATGACGGCCGTTACGGTTCAATTTCTGCAAGAAGCCGGGGCTAAGCCGTTCATTGTACCCAGCATGGGAAGCCATGGCGGAGCAACGGCGGAGGGACAGCGCGAAGTGTTGGCGCATCTTGGCGTAACGGAGCAAAGCGCCGGCTGCGAGATCCGCTCGTCGATGGAGGTTGTGAAGCTGGGGGAGCTTCCTAACGGACTGCCGGTTTATTTGGATCAATTCGCTGCCCAGGCTGACGGCATCGTTGTCATCAACCGCGTGAAGCCCCATACAGCATTCAGAGGACCGGTTGAAAGTGGAGTCATGAAGATGATCAGCATAGGACTCGGCAAGCAAAAAGGAGCAGAAGCCTGCCATCAGCTTGGGTTCAAATATATGGCTGAAAATGTGCCGGCCATGGCGAAGATGATTATGGACCAGAAGCCGGTGCTATTTGGCGTGGCTTCGCTGGAAAATGCGTTCGACAAAGTCGCGATTATCGAGGTGCTTACACCTGGGGAAATTCTCGCAGAGGAAGAGGGTCTGCAAGTGAAAGCGAAGGAACTGCTGCCCAAGCTTTATTTTGAGCAGCTGGAGGTTCTCGTTATTGATGAGATCGGCAAAAACATAAGCGGAGACGGTATGGATCCGAATATTACAGGACGTTATCCTACTCCTTACGCCTATGGCGGACCGGATGTCAACAAGATCGCGGTGCTGGATTTGACCCCGCAAACCGAAGGGAATGCCAATGGCGTGGGAACGGCGGATTTTACGACCCAGCGCCTGGTAGACAAGATGGATCGGGAAGTGACCTATGCCAACGGTTTGACATCAACGGTGGTCGCGCCTACGAAGATAGCCACCACTTTGCCAAACGACCGGGAAACGATTCAGGCGGCAATTAAAACGAGCAATATACTTGATTTTCACAAGGTCAAAATGGTGCGCATCAAAAATACGCTGGAGCTGAGCGAGCTGGAAGTTTCAGCGGCATTGGTCGAGCATGTAAAGCAGCATCCGCAAATGGAGCTGATTTCCGATTTGTATCCTCTTTCTTTTGATAATCAAGGTAATTTAATATAAAACAGGGAGCGATAAGACATGTCGCATTTATTTGATTTGACAGGGAAAACCGCTGTCGCCTTTGGCGGGAACAGCGTGCTGGGATCCTCAATTGCTGCAGGATTGGCCGAGCATGGCGCCCAGGTAGCGATCGTGGGCCGTAATCTTCAAAAAGCGGAAGATGTGGCGAATGCCATATCCGGCAAGGGAGGCAGCGCAAAAGCGTTCCAGGCCGACGTCAGCTCGCGTGATTCTTTAATCCGTGCCGCCTCTGAAATAGAAGCCTGGGCCGGAGGCTGGGATATCCTGTTGAACGCTCCCGGCAAAAACAGCACGACACCGTTCTTTGAGCTTGAAATGGAAGAATGGGATGATATTATGAATGTGAATGCAAAAGGAGTTGTGCTGGTCTGTCAAATCTTTGCCAAGAAAATGATCGAACAGCAGCGAAAAGGCAGCATCATTAATATTTCATCTGTTTCATCAACCACTCCGCTGTCCAGAGTGTTTACTTATTCCGCATCAAAAGCGGCCCTGAACAGTATGACCCAGTTTCTGGCGCGTGAATTTGCACCGGACGGCATTCGGGTCAATGCCATCATCCCTGGGTTCTTCCCTGCGGAACAGAACCGCAAAATCTTGAATCCGGAACGAATCGATTCTATTATGAAGCATACGCCGATGAACCGGTTCGGTTCGCCGGAGGAGCTGCAAGGAGCAGCGGTCTGGCTGGCTTCAGACAAAGCCTCAAGCTTTGTAACCGGCACATTGATTCGGGTGGACGGCGGCTTTGGAAGCATGACTATATAATCCCCGGAAAAGGAAAATTCGTAAATGCCAAAAGAGTATGTAATTGGACTTGATATTGGAACGACCAGCGTGAAAGCTTGTGTATTTCATACAAAAGGCAAACTGATCGCCGCGGCGGAAGAATTGATTGCATCCTATTATCCCCATCAGGGCTGGGCCGAGCAGAATCCCGCCGAAATTGAACGGTCCGCCGTTCTCGCTGTCAGCGAAGCCATACGGCAAGCGGGGATTGATGTGGATGAGCTGATCTCGATTGGATTCTCGGCCGCCATGCACTCGCTGATCGTGATGGATAAAGGAGGCCGACCGCTGTCGCCTGCGCTTATATGGGCCGATGGCAGAAGTTCCGACCAAGCCGAGCAGCTAACGAAATCTGTGCGGGTTCATCTTTATGAAAAAACAGGGACCCCGGTCCATCCGATGACGCCTTTCGTAAAGCTGCTGTGGATGAAAGAAACCGGCTATGAGCCTTATCTTAATGCCGATTCTTTTATGTCCATTAAGGAGTATTTGATTTACTGCTGGTTTGGCGAGCGGAAGATTGATTATTCGATGGCATCGGCAACAGGTTTATTTAATCCGGCCACGCTTGATTGGGAGCCGGAACTCTTAAGTCTGGCAGGGATATCCGCCAAGCAGCTATCCGCTATTGTTCCTCCAACCACGAAATTATATGAAATCCGGCCGGATATTGCGCAGCAAATGGGCATTCCCGGCGAGCTTCCTTTTGTCATCGGGGCGGCGGACGGGCAGTTGTCGAATTTAGGCATTGGCGCCATTCTGCCGGGCGAGGTTGCGGTTTCGGTAGGGACAAGCGGAGCGATCAGACAATTTACGGATCACGCCAGGGTCAGTCCCAGCCAGGAAACGTTCTGCTATTCGTTTACCGGGGAGACTTTTATTGTCGGGGGACCCACGAACAATGGGGGGATTGCGCTGCAGTGGTTAAAGAACCTGCTTCAGGATGAAGGAAGCTTTGAGTCATTCCTTGCTGCAGCGGAGCAGGTTGGCCCGGGCGCTGAGGGCCTGTTCTTCCTGCCTTATCTTAACGGCGAAAGAGCACCCCTGTGGAATCAGCGGGCCCGCGGGAATTTCCATGGCATTGCGATCACCCATAAGAAAGCGCATTTTGTACGTGCTGTTCTGGAAGGGATCACGTTTAATCTCTACCAGATCGGCAGAGCCTTGGAGAAACTGGCCGGCAGCTCCGCCAAAATCTATGTGAATGGCGGTTTGGCGAGATCGCCGTTATGGCTGCAAATGATGGCCGATATATTCGATGCGGAGATTTATGTTTCGGAGAACCATCATAGCGCCGCCTGGGGTGCAGCGTGGACAGCTTTGGTTGCTTTGGGGCAGGTGCATTCCTTTGAGGATATCAAACGGAACATCCCGATGGACAGCCCTGTGATTCCCAATAAGGCGAACTGTGACCGGTATCAATCCATATATGCGCAATACGAGAAACTGGCTAACAACGCTGCATTACTTTTCTGATTATCCAATAAACATGAGCAAAGGACGGCTTCCAGCCGTCCTTTGCTCATGTTTATTGGGGTCGCAAATAATCAAGGAGTGTTTTTTTGAGAATGGACAGCTGCAGACCGGCATCCAGATCCGACTCCAGGAGGAGGATGTTTTTTTGCAGGGACAGTTTTTTGGAAAATAATCCGAAGGTGTTGATAACTGTGGTTAACGTCTCCATGACCGGAATATCGGAGCGGATCGATCCGTCTTCCATGCCGTTTCTGATAATTTTCGAATATTGTTGGGATATCTTACGGTTCAGGGAATTGAAATGCGCGATATCTTCCAGAGGTTCCTTGGAGTGAGAAGCATAACTTTCAAAGTCGACCATGAATTTGATGCTCGAATTGAGATGGTCGTCGATAAAAAAATCGAATAATTGTTCCAGTTTTTCCAGACAGGTCAGCGGCAGATCAGCGACATATTGAAAATGATGAAGCATCGGTTCCAGCAGCTTGGCCGCGACTGCGACAATCAGCTTTTCTTTTTTGGGGAAATAGCGGAACAAGGTGGCGATTCCGATATTCGCTTCGCCGGCGATGTCCTGCATCGTGGTTTTCTCAATGCCTTTGTCCGTAAAAATAAGCTCGGCGGCATCGAGAATGA
The DNA here is from genome assembly GCF_014641075.1 of Paenibacillus nasutitermitis. GTDB lineage: Bacteria > Bacillota > Bacilli > Paenibacillales > Paenibacillaceae > Paenibacillus_Z > Paenibacillus_Z nasutitermitis. The sequence continues at coordinate 1,271,961 of NZ_BMHP01000002.1, read as the reverse complement.
CCAGCAGCCGCTGCTGCTTGCCGTCAGACCGTTCTTTCTCGTATCTTGTTTTCGGATCCATTGGGAATTGACCTTTCAGAAATCGGTATTGCGATCATAAATATTATATCGGCAGGTTATCCTTTAATCAAGACGGATTGAGCTTTTTGAATGGAGGTGATATAATAAATACCGTAGTGATAGTGGCACTATCACATCTATAAAAAATTGACCTCAAAGGAGATTTTAATATGACCCGTCTTACGGATAAAGTAGCCATTATTACTGGAGCAGGAAGCGGCATGGGACGAGAAGAAGCTCTTTTATTTGCGAGAGAAGGAGCCAAGGTTGTCGCAACCGATATTAATGAGGCGGCCGTTCAGGCAGTGGTAAAGGAAATCGAGGCAGGCGGTGGGCAGGCGATCTCATTTGCGCACAATGTCGTTTCGGAGGAAGAATGGAACAAGGTCGTGGAGGGAACGATTCAGTCTTACGGCAAAATCGATGTTCTTGTCAATAATGCAGGGATTTCTCTCGCCACAGGGCTTCTTGATACGACGATTGAACAATGGAATAAAGTTATCAACATCAATTTGACCAGTACCTTTCTCGGAATGAAAAGCGTTATTCCATCTATGCAGGCCAATAACGGCGGCTCAATCGTCAATATATCCTCCATCGCGGGTCTGACGGGCAGCAGCGGTGCCGGCGCCTATACCGCATCCAAAGGCGGAGTACGCATGCTGAGCAAAGCGGCGGCCGTCGATTTCGGCAAGGATCATATCCGCGTCAATTCGGTTCACCCGGGCTTTATCGAAACACCGATGAGCTCCGAATTTGTGAACAACAAACAAATGCTGCAATGGTTCCTGTCGCAGACGGCACTGCCAAGAGTTGGCCGTCCATCTGAAGTAGCTGAAGCCGTCTTGTTCCTGGCTTCCGATGAGTCCGCATATATTACAGGCGTCGAGTTGCCCGTGGATGGCGGCGTAACCGCGAAATAAAAGGAAATACCAAATGGCGTTCCCAGTATATAGATGAATATAAAGTTTGAAGACCCGCGATACCACGCGGGTCTTTCTTTTGTCCTATAGGCAACAAGAGTGGCGGCTATGACGTTTCCCAAGTGATAAGAGGGTGTTTTTTGGCATAAGAGACCGGGGATAGATTCGTTATTTTGCTGAATTCCCGGTAGAAGGAAGAAGCGCTCTGGAACCCGCACTGCTCATAAATTTCCGTGACGGTCAGGTCGGTTTGAGCCAATAGACGCTGGGCAGCCTGTACACGGTACTGCGTCAGATATGTTTTGAAGCCTTCGCCCATCACCTCCTTGAACAAATGGCGCGCCCGCGAGGCGCTCAGAGACATGGATTGGGCAACATCAGCCAGGCGGATGTCTTCCTGGTAGCGGGACTGGATATAAGCCAGTCCTGCTTGGAGGATGGTATATTTACTGTACAAGCTCTGCCATGTTTTATCGCTTTCGGTGTGGTAATGACGCAGCAGGAGGGAGGCAATTTGATACAACAAGCTTTTTGTCATTTGACCATAGGCTGCCTGTTTGCCTGCCAATTCTTCCTGTATCTCCATAATGAACGCTCCGATTTTCCGGGCAGCGGGCAAATCCGCAGCGATGCGGTGAATAAAGTGGCGGCGGTCGAAGAAAAAAGGACGAAGGAGATGAAAATCCATTTGCTCCAGGGTAGAGGCTTGAAAGAACAGAAACAGATTGGAGCAGGTTTCCCCTCGATAGGATTTGGAGGTATGTCTTTCCACATTGTTTACGATGATCAGATCACCCGGGGATATGTCATACTGCCGTTCCTTAAAATAGAATACGCCTCTGCCGGAGAGACAGTAACAGATTTCCAAGGCTTGATGCCAGTGCGGGATTTCCGGAATTGTGGAGAGCGTCCAGGGAACCAAGGCGATTCCGGTTTCCGGATTCGTGTTGTGGTTGATTTGGATCGCCTCGACGGTCTGAATAATATTCATGCATCCACCTGCCTTCTCTTTCTCGTTTTCATTATAATAGGCGGAAGGAAACAGGGAAACCATGATATAGCCGTTTATGGGAAAAAAACGGACATTACTGTTATTGTTTCAACGGCAGATTGCTCGTAACATAAGGGTATTCCAGGAATCCGAAAGGAGTTATCCATATGACCGCTGCGCATGGGCTGCCTTACCGTTTTGAGTTTGATCAGGAAGAGCTGGCAGAGATACGAGCTTGTAACGAGCAGCATGGGTTTGCGATTGTCAAGAACATGCTCCCGCCAGGCATGGTGGAGATGCTGAAGGCGGAGGTGCGTCGTGTTCTGGAGGATAATGCCCGTTCATCGCCTGACGACACGCAGGTTTCCGTTAATTTCATGGAGGTATCGCCTGTGTTCGCTACACTATTGACGTATGAACCGCTCATGTGCATTGCCCGTGAGCTTCATGGACACGAGCCGATCACCTTGAACAGGTCGGCGGCGATCTATAAGAAGCCGGGAGCCCGCCCAATGTCATGGCATACCGACTGGGTGCCGCTTGCGCATCCTTACGGGGCGGATGCGGTTCTGAACAATTCCGGGGCTTCGTCGATGTGGTTCTATTTGAATGGTATTGATGCCAAGCGTGGTGGACTTGCCATTATTCCCGATTCGCATAAGGAGGATTGGGAGGCTCCCGAGGGGTTCGAGTTTACGGCCAGGAAAGGCTCGTTCCGCCGGATCGGCAGCGAGCTGCCCGCGCATGACAGGATGGACGATGTGCCCGGAGCGATGCCGGTTATTGCAGAGCCCGGGGATCTGATTATTTTCGCGGAACGAACCTATCATGGCGTTTATAAACACTGCGGCTCCGTAACGCGGTTGAGCTGTGCGATGAGCTTCCGGAATACAAACTATCAGCCGGGGCAAGTGTGGCCGCTTCCCGAGTCGGCAGGACGGTTTATCAGCTCCTGCTCTGATGAAGTGAAGCCTTTGGTGGAGAAATACTTAGGGATCGACCGGATGTGGATTAGCAGTTCCGCGCCTTAACCCGGGCCGCACCCTATTAATTAGAGGTTTGCTGATGCTTGTGATTGCGAGAGGACAGGGAGGCAGTGCAGCCGCCCTGTTACGAGGACGGGCAGCTGCTGCGGCTGACAGCGGGGACAGCTTCTGAGCCGATGACTGCATAGCAGGGGCGGAATACGGGATTTAGCTCGCGGCTTACGCCTTGGGAGTCCTTCATGGTGACAGGTTCGCTTTCGAGAGTAAAAGCAGTGAAACGCGCTTGCCTGCCGATCATGCCGTCCCTGTATGTATCAAGTCCCAATAATTCTGCCGGATGACTGGACACGCAATCGATGACTTCTTCCAGTGAGAGTCCCACAGCCAGCATTTTGGACATCGTGGTTGCCAGATCCCAGACCGGACCATTGACATTGCGGGCATGGAGGTCGGTGCTGATTGAAAATGGCTTGCGGCCAAGGGCTATCGCCCGTTCCGCCACGTCAAAGCTGAAGCTCGCCGCTCCATGGCCGACGTCGAACAAGACTCCGCGGTCCCAGGCTTGCTCCGCTTGCGGAATCATGCCTTGATGGTTGAACAACCCCCAGCGCTTCCCATGATAGCAGTGGGTCACGATATCGCCTTTGCCCAGAACGGGCAGAATATCTTCCAGCAGCGGCAGAGGCTCTCCGACATGAATCATCAGCGGGAGCTGCGCCTCTTCGGCTGCGCGTTTGGCTAATTTAACGATTTCGATTCCGAGGCCGCGCAGAATGACACCGCTTGCCCTAAGCTTGATTCCTTTAATCGTGCCGGGGTTGCTGGCGATACAGGCCATTAACCGGTCGATATTCAATTTCTCGAGGCTGTCGAGCTCGCTGACTTCGCTTGCATAGGTCAGACCGATCGAGCCCAGATTAATAAAGGAGAAGATAGGATAGGAGCGCGGCGCGACAATATATTCCCGGAAGCCGGTAAAGTTCGCTTCTCCGGCGCTGCCCGCGTCCACCAGTGCGGTTACCCCAGTCCGGGGACCGATTTCATCGGGATGGAGACCAATATTGGACACTCCGTAATAGACATGGGTATGCATATCAATCCAGCCGGGGGACAGCAGAGCGCCGTTCAGATCTATGATCTTCAGGTCCGTGTGCAGAGGCAGATTCTGCCTTGCCTGTGCCACGATCCCGTGTTCATTGATGAGTATATCCGTTAGTCCGGTATCATGCCGATGATGGAAACCGCATAATACGGCATTGCGGATCAGTAAACCGTTCATGAATTTCCCTCCTTGTACCCTATTTCAGTCAGGCCAGCGGATCAATGACTGATAGCTCAGATCGGCAGGGTTGGTCGATTCCAATTGCGGATGGACGGGAGCTTCCAGATTCCTTTGGATTTGTTCGCATACCAGCTCCATTTCTCCGTCAAGCAGTTGGCAGGGATCAAGCTGAAACGAGCCGGTATCCGCTTCATGAGCCCTTACGCGGATCGTCGGATTACCGGCAGCCAGCAGCTGACAAAGCTCGAATGCACTAAGCCCTGCTTCGGTCGGATGAACGTGAATTTTCAGGCGGGTGACAGGGTTCCCGGTCGGATCGGCAGTCCGTTCCACGTGGATGCCCTTGAACTGTTTCAAAAAGTCAAAAGCATAATCAATTCGTTGTTCCTCTACGGTACGAATCGCTCCTGCATCCCGCTGCAGCCACTGCTCCAGTGCCTCCATGACGCCTGCGATGCTTTCTTTCCCCACCTTCATCGTCCTTCCGATTCCTTTCTCCTGCATGTAACAAGCTCTGACCAAAGGCAGACAGCCTGCAATGATGCCCGATGTCGGCCCGCCCAAAAATTTATGGCCGCTGTAAACGGCAAGTTGGGCGCCGCAAGCCAGGAATCCCTTCAGATCGTATTCCGAGGCGGCATCGATAATAACGGGAATACCGTATTCCGCGCCGATTGCGCAAAAGTCCTGAAGTGAGATCAATCCGCTCTGTACAGCGTGATGCGAGGCGACATATACGAGGGCTGCCGTGTTGTCGTTTATGGCGCCGCGCAGCTGGTAGCAGCCGCATTGTGTGGCCGAGCCAATTTCCACACAGCTTGCCCCGGTAATGCGGATCGTTTGGGCGAGGCCGGCGCCGAAAGAAACCGAATGCCCTTTCTGGATAATGATTTCGCTGCGCATGGAGGCGGTATCCGGGAGCTGTTCAATGTACCACAGATCGCTTCCCGTCATGCAGGCGGCAGTCGCAACGGCAATACCGGCGGCGGCACTGGCCGTGATGCAGCCGGCTTCGGCTCCGGTCGCTCTGGCAATCAGGCTGCCGGCCTTCTGCTGGAGCTCCCGCATATCTACAAATTCCGGCAGAATCAGGTTCATAGCCTCGATAACGCGTGGGCTGACCCTGGATGAGCCGAGATAGGTCATCGTGCCCGCTGCATTGATTACACGCTTCAAGCCGAGCTTCTGATAAATGTCCACCTTCATCATCACTCCTAAATTCCCGAGAGATTAACCTTCGGCTTTCTGTTCCTCTTCCCACAGGTTGATAGCTTGCTTGACGAACCCGTCGCCTTTGCTTAAGAAACGCCTTGCTTCATCGGCGCCGCTGCCTGTCTTGATCATTACGATAGCGGTCTTAACCTGGTTATCGGATGACTTGAAGGCCGCTTCAATTTCTTCATCGGAAGCGGCAGTCGCCATCCGGATAATCCGCTTCGAGCGGAGGATCAGCTTCTCATTGGAGGGATTCAGATCGACCATCAAATTGTCATAAACCTTGCCTGTCCGTATCATCGAAGTCGTCGTGAGCATGTTCAAGATGAGCTTCTGGGCTGTGCCAGCCTTCATCCGGGTGGAGCCGAGAATAACCTCGGGGCCAACGACCGTTTCGATCATGACATGGGCGAAGGGACCCATCGGCGTTCCATCGTTATTGCTGATGCCGATAACGGATGCGCCGATGTCTCTGGCGCGCTTCATGGCACCGAGAACATAGGGGGTTCTCCCGCTGGCGGCAAGTCCCACGACAACATCGAGCGGCGTAACTCCGCGGCCGTCCACATCGGAAGCGCCCAGCTCCGTATCGTCCTCGGCGCCTTCAACCGCTTCCTGAATGGCCTGAGCACCGCCTGCAATGATGCCCTGGACCATATCCTTGTCCGTGCCATATGTGGGCGGGCATTCGGATGCGTCCAATATGCCCAGCCGACCGCTTGTGCCGGCTCCGAAATAGAACAGGCGTCCCCCTCGCCGGAAGGCTTCGATAATCAGATCTGCCGCTGCGGTGATCTGTGGAATGCTTGCGCGGACCTTCTCGGCGATCCGGCTGTCCTCATCATTAATGAGGCGCAGGATTTGCTCGGTGGATAGCTGGTCGATGCGGCTGGAGGCGGGGTTTCTTTGTTCCGTAGTTAAAAAATCAATATATTCATTCATGAATAACCTCCGATAGCGGGTATGACATCCAGTTGGGGATGAGCTTCTATTGATCCAGCAAACCACGCGCTTTCAGTTCATGCAGCGCCAATCTGGCTGCCCCCTCGGCAGCCGGCAGGCTTGCAAGCTGAAATTGGGCTTCGCCGTCTTCGCGCCCGATCCGTTCGATGAACATTTGGCGGTAGCAAGGGCTGTGCTTAAACAGTGAACCGGACAAGACAATCGGCGACCTGCCTAATAAAGAATGTTTTCGGCGGAGAGTCAGGGCAAGAACCGCCAGCTCACAGGCGGTTGACTCCAGAATGCCGCGGGCGACAGGGTCGCTGCGCTGCTCGGCTTCCATACATAATGAAGCGAATTCGGCGATATCCCGTTTCCTAATGGAAGGATCATAGATATAAGCTTTCAGGTCCGTAATCGCGGCGAAGGAGTAGCGTTCCAGAATCAGGGGAGTCAGCTCGGTGGCGGGCAGTACGCCGTCGTAGCTTTGCATGACGGCTTGAAGGGATTTCACGCCAACAGCATATCCGCTGCCTTCATCGCCGAGAAGGTGGCCCCATCCTCCGACACGATACTGCTCGCCCTGCGGTGTAATTCCATAAATAATGGAACCTGTACCCGCAATGGCAACGGTCCCGTAGTGGACTCCTGCAGCCATCAAGGCGATTTCCGCATCCGTGCGGATGAAAGTCCGGAAAGCTGTATTTCGCTGCTGTCCATAACAATTTAGTATTTCGTTTACCCGGCCAATCTCCTGTTCTGAAGATACCCCCGCCAGTCCCAGACACACGGCCCCAAGCCTTCCTTTAGGACCGATCCGTTTCAGGAAACGGTCGATGATTTCAGCAAGCCTCATCTCCATGATTTCAAAGGTGACAGCGTGGGGATTGCTCGCGCCGGTAAGATGGCGATCTACTACATGGCCGCTTTCGTCTGCCAGAACGGCTTCCGTTTTTGTGCCGCCGCCATCGACTCCGATGACGTATCGCATAGTTATCACCTTCCTTTTAGGTTGGCTTTGAGAACCAGTATAAACGATAATAAGCTCATCTGTAAAATTAAATATTATAATAAAAATAAATATTGAAATATTATTTCAATCTTTTATAATAGATGTTAACAAACCCTACATAATTAAATCTTCAGGAAGAAGTTCTGCCGGCATGAACCGGCGTCTTTGCGAAAGGAGGGAGACGATGCTGGAGCAGATTGCGGCAAAATCAGTCAGAACGATAATCGGGTTGATGTCAGGTACTTCGCTTGATGGCGTTGATGCCGCAGTTGTGCGTATCAGTGGTAATGGCTGCGATAACACGATCGAGCCCTGCGGTTTTATAACGATACCGTATGAAGCCGCTTTCCGGGAGCAGCTCAAGGGACTTTGCGGGCCGGGAGGGGCTGATGCGGCAGGGATATGCTCCATGAATTTCCGGCTGGGCCGGATGTTTGCCGAAGCAGCCGCCGCAGTCGCCGCCCAATCGGGGATTCTGCTCCAGGAAGTGGATATCATCAGTTCTCATGGACAGACCATCTGGCATCAGCCTTCCCTGAAGGGCTGCGATATTCCGTATGCTGAAGCGTCCACATTGCAAATCGGTGATTTATCGGTTATCGCACAGCTTACAGGTGTAGTCACCATTGGCGATTACCGTCCTTCCGATATGGCCGCCGGAGGCCAGGGGGCGCCGCTCACGCCTTACGCGGATCATCAATTATTCGGCCATCCAGACAGAGGCAGAATAGTCCAAAATATCGGCGGCATCGGCAACTGTACCGTCCTGCCGCGGTCCGCAGCACTGGAACAAGTGACGGCTTTCGACACGGGGCCGGGCAATATGATAATCGATCAGGCGGTCGTCACCTTATCCGGAGGTACGAAGGAATATGATCATAACGGCGAATGGGCAGACACCGGATGTGTCGATCACGACATGCTTGGCCGGCTGCTCAGCCATCCCTATTTCAAACAAGCTCCGGTGAAGACAACCGGCCGGGAAATGTTTGGAGCGGCTTATACGAGGAGCTGGATTGCCGAAGGCGAGCAACAGGGTCTTTCACCCGCAGATTTAGTCGCTACATTCACTGCCTTTACAGCATGTTCGATTGTCCGAAGCTATGAGGACTTTATCTTTCCCGTACATGACATCAAGGACATTATTATTTCGGGAGGCGGATCGAAGAACCCTGTACTGATGCGAAGACTGGCGGAGCTGCTGCCATGGCAAACGGTAACCGCTTCCGATGCTTTAGGTATCTCGGGCGACGCCAAGGAAGCTATCGCTTTTGCCATGCTCGCGGACAACTTTGTTCGTCGCAAACCAAGCAATCTTCCAGCCGTCACTGGAGCAGACCGGCCGGTGGTCATGGGGAAACTGGCTCTTCCTTGAAGAGCAGGCGGCGGGTCTCCCGTTGAAGGATCGTTACCACGACTGAGTACAACAGCTAGAACAGGAAGAAATCATGAAGAATGTTCTTCGCAGAAAAGAGGGATCTGTAATGGCAAACTTCGTTATGACCGGCGCCGACTCATTGCCGGAATGGGGTGAGAAGAACCTGTCAGGAAAGCGGTTTGGCTTGCTGACCAACCCGACAGGTATCGATTCGCAGTATCGTTCCACGATCTCGATATGCGCTGGATTACAAAACGCCGAATTGGTAGCGCTGTTCGCCTGCGAACACGGAATAAGAGGCGATAAGCAGGCAGGCGTCAAGTTCTCCGATGAGACAGACCCCGAGACTGGATTAACCGTCTACAGCCTTTATGGGGAACACCGCAAGCCGACTGCGGCCATGCTGGAAGGATTGGACACTGTCGTGTTCGATATTCAGGACTTGGGTGTGCGCTTTTATACGTACTTGTCGACATTGGTATATGTGATGCAGGCATGCGCCGAGCATGGCAAAGAGCTTATTGTGCTGGACCGGCCGAATCCGCTCGGCGGCAGAAGGGCGGCGGGCGGCTATCTCCATGAAGGTTTTCATTCGATGGTCGGTGCCTGGAAAATTCCTTTCGCTACCGGTCTTACAATCGGGGAGTTTGCAAGTCTGGTGAATGATCAGATGGCAAACCCCTGCACCTTGCAGGTCGTTCCGCTGCAGAATTGGAAACGCGGTATGGAATACACGGACACCGGTCTTCCTTGGCTGCTGCCGTCTCCCAATATGCCGACCATGGATACCGTTCGTGTCTATACCGGAAACTGTCTGTTCGAAGGAACCAATCTGTCGGAGGGCAGGGGCACGACCCGGCCGTTCGAGATGATTGGAGCGCCCTGGCTGCGCAGTCAAGAGCTGTGCGGCAGGCTGAACGGGCTGCACTTGCCCGGCGTTTATTTCCATCCGGTGACCTTTGTTCCTTTGTCGTCCAAGCATAAAGGCGATCTGTGCAACGGCGTTATGACCTTTGTGACCGATAAGTCGATTTACGAACCGATCCCGGCCAGTCTTCATTTGATCCATCAGATTATGAAGCTGCATCCAGAGGAGTTTGAATGGCTGCCTCCATATTCGCCGGAGTCTCCCTGCTTTATCGATATCCTCAGCGGCAGCGATAAGGTGAGAACAACACTGCACCTCCCAGGGGGACTTGATGGCATCCTTGAGGAATGGGAAGCTGACCGCCTGCACTTTGAGGATATTCGCACCGCTTATTTTCTTTACGATGAATAATAATGGAGGTGAACGAAATGCCAGAGCTTGACTACCGGTATTATGTTCCGGGAGATGAAGAACAATTGGTTATCTTGTGGAACCGGTGTTTAACCCGCGACCCCATTACGGCGCTGCGGCTGCGGAATCTTGTTCTGCTTGACCCGAATTTTGATCCCGAAGGGCTGCGGATCGCTAGTTCGCAGGAGCGGATTGTAGGCTGTTTCTATACGATCCGCAGGCTGCTTCCGATGCATGGCACCGAACTGGAAGACGACAGGGGCTGGTCGCCGTTCTTCTTTGTTGATCCGGTTTTCCGCGGACAGGGAATCGCCACTCGTCTGCTTGAGGACGCCAAGGCTTTTCTGCGGGCACACAAACGGGACAGGCTGCTATTCTCTGGCTATGCCCCCAACTATATTGTGCCGGGGATCGATAAGGATGCTTATCCTGCGGGATCGGCTTTTCTGGAAAAACGCGGTTTTCAGCGGATGTATACTTCGGTTGCGATGGACTATTCGCTTGTCGGCTTTGAATATCCCGACGATGTTCAGCAGCTGAAAGAGCAGCGTATCCAGGAAGGCTACTCGTTTGCCGTCGCAGCGGACAGCGACCTGTATGAGGTGATTCAATTCGCGACGAATGAGTTCAATCCTGATTGGGGGCGGGCGATCCGGGAAGGTCTGCTCCAACAGCTTAAAATGACCCAAATCCTCATTGCCAGACACCAAGGGGAGTTGGTCGGGTTTTGTCTGCATGGCGGTTATGAGGGCGTCCGCGAACGATTCGGGCCCTTCGGCGTCGACCCAGGTCAGCGAGGGAGGGGGATCGGCAAAATATTGCTGTTTGATTGTCTGCAGCTTATGCGGTCACATGGCATGCATGGCGCCTGGTTTCTATGGACAGGCGAGCAAAGTCCTGCAGGTCAGCTGTACAAGAAGACCGGCTTTGAGGTCACACGCAGTTTTGAGATCGTATCGACCAGTCTTTGAGTTTCAAAGCAACAAACGGTTTGCAGGAATATATTTTAACTTGGAGGGGTTTTAATGAAAAGGAACGTTAAACGGGTGGTTTTGATGCCTCTGGCATTCGGGCTATTGGCCATGAGCATTGCCGCATGCAGTAACTCAACAGGTAACGATACAAGCGACAAACCTGTCACCATCACGCTGCAATCCCATTATAACGGGACGAACGAGACATTTTTGAAGCCGATCATCGACAAATGGAATAAGGAAAACCCACTCATTCAAGTGAAACTGGATCCAGTCGATTTCGAAAATTTGGTACCGACGATCATGGCAAAATCGACGGCAGGAAAAGGCGCAGACATCCTTCATTTCTATACGCTTTGGTCAGGTCAACTGCAGAAAAACAAAATGCTTGCCGAAGCACCGGAATCCGTGAAAGCCGATGTGGAAGCGCAGTATCCGGATGGAGCCAAACAAGGTTCCTACTTTGATGGGAAACTGTTGGGATGGCCAACCGAAGTGCAAACTTACGGATTTTTCTATAACAAACGTCTCTTCGAAGAAGCAGGCATCGCAGAGCCTCCTAAAACTTGGGATGAGATGTTGGAAGTAGCGGTAAAATTAAACAAAAACGATGCCAGTGGCAAGCCTATTCAGCAAGGTTTGGGCTTGGCCAGAGGTGCAGCGACGGATGAAGTCAAGCCATTTGCGGCTCTACTCTCGACAGCTGGTGTTAACTTATATTCGGAAGATATGACGAAATCAATGATTGACAGCGACGCCTCCAAAAAGCTGGTTGACGTTTACAGCAAAATTTATGGAAAAGGAGGCACATCGGATATTGGGTTTGTTGCAGGAAAGGCCATGTCAGAGGGCAAACTGGGCATGATGATTCACGCCGGATGGTATTCAGGTTCGCTCCGAGCTAAAATGGGCGATAATTTCAAAGATATTGCCGTAACCGATCTGCCTTCGATGGATGGCACAGGAAAAGGCTCACTGACATACACATTCTCATGGGGTGTCAGCGAAAAATCGAAAAACAAAGAAGCCGCTTGGAAATTCCTTACCTGGTTTAACACAGAACCGGTTTATGACGGGCTTACGCCTGAAGGCAAGTTCCTGCTGGACACCTTCAACCAGGTTTCATCGCGTAAATCGGACCAAGAGACGAAAGTCATTAAAGACAAACTGGCGACCGATCCGATTCTCGCGAAGTTTAATGAAATTATGTTTTATGCCCATCCGGAACAAGCGCCTGTAGCAGCTACCGAGCTGTTCGATCTGCAGTTCAAAGAAATCGAAAAAATGTGGACGGGCCAGGAAACACCGGATCAAATGATCAGCGCGATTCAAAGCGTGGTCACGAAGAAATTAGCCGAGAGCAATTAGCTTATGCTTAAGATCCCGGGTAGGAAGCGGCATGCCCATATCCATCAATCTACCTTTCTAAGCAAAGTGAGGTAACCTATGAAATCTAACAAGTTAAGCAGCCAAGGTTCATTGGCTTATGCCTTTCTTTCGCCTACTTTTGCTTTTTATATCCTGTTTTTCACCATTCCGCTTTTCTTTTCCATCTATTTGAGTTTTACGGAATGGGGAGGCTTCGATTTAGGCGATATCAAGTGGGTCGGCCTGAATAATTATCAAAAGCTCTTTTCCGGCGAAACTGATTTTTTTCATCCTATTTTAACGAACACCCTGTATTTTGCTTTCGGCACCGTCGCGATTTCCTTTATCTGTGCACTTGCCGTTGCTTATACCATATCCCGACTGAAGCACGAAGGCTTTTGGCGGACGCTTTATTTCCTGCCTTCCGTAACAACGGTCGTCGCAGTCGGGAACGTCTGGAGCTACATGTATGATCCGACTAGCGGTCTTATAAACGATATCATCGGCAAGCTCGGCTATCATCCTATCCCGTTCATGGACCGGCCTGATATCGCCCTGAGCGCTTTGATTATCGTTGGCGGCTGGCTCGGTATAGGCAGTTCCATGCTGATTTTGACGGCGGGGCTCAAAGCGATCCCGGAAGATTTGTACGAAGCCGCTGATATGGAAGGCGCTGGTCTGGGGAAGACATTTATGACGATCACGCTGCCATTGCTCAAGCCGTCCATTCTATTCGTACTCATCACATCGTTTATAGGCGGGTTGCAGTCGTTCACCTTGATTCTGGTCATGACGAAAACCGGTGGACCGGGCAATTCAACCAATGTCGGAGGGCTCGCGATGTATAATCAGGCGTTTTCATTCGGTAACTGGGGTATGGCCTGTGCCATGGCAGTCCTATTGTTTGTTGTGATTTTCATTATCACGATGATTCAGTTGTTTGCATTTAAAAAGGGAGGGGTTGAGGGATATCAATGAAACCGAAAAAATTTCCTTGGTTCTCTTACCTCGTAATCATTTTAGGAAGCATTATTATGATATTTCCCTTTCTGGATATGTTTTTCTCTTCCTTTAAGGGCGTCGCCGAATACAGCAAAATGAAGTACAGTTTATTTCCAGATTCGTTTCAATGGGAGAATTACCGGACCGCGTTTAACAACTTGAATATGCTCGTATTATTCAGGAACAGTCTGACCCGCTCCGTCATCTTGACGATACTGGTGCTGTTAACGAGTTCAATGTCCGGTTATGCGCTGGCCAAGCTGCGGTTTCGCGGCAAGGCCATCATCTTCCGATTTATTCTTAGTACGATGATGTTCCCTGGGTTTCTGTTCTTGATTCCGAATTTTTATATTATTGTGCATTTTCCGATGGCAGGCGGCAACGATATATTCGGCAACGGAGGCAACGGAGGCTTGGCAACAACGGTGTTTGGACTAGTCGTTCCGTCCATGGTCAGTGCCTTTGGTATTTTCCTGATGCGCCAGTTCATCATGACAATCAACGACGCCTATCTGGAAGCAGCGAGGGTAGACGGGGCGTCAGAGCTGAGGATTTTTGCCCAGCTCATTCTTCCCATGACGGTGCCGGCACTGGCCACATTGGCCATCTTTGAGTTCATCGGTTCCTGGAATGAATTCATATGGGCGCTTCTTCTCAGCTCTATCAACCCGGATTTGGCGACTTTGCCGGTCGGAATCCAAACGTTGAAATCGAACCTCGATCCGACGCTTACGCAGCCTCTTGTGATGGCGGGACTTGTCATCAGCACCGTGCCTATTCTATTGATCTTCATCCTTTTGCAGAAATATTATGTACGCGGATTAACGAATGTAGGACTGAAGTGACAGTAGGATTCCACTAAAAGACAGGAGAGATGTCAAATGAGTAACACGAAACAGCATATTCTGGCTATTGGCGCGCACGCAGGGGATCAGGACTTGACAGCAGGAGCTGTTCTGGCCAAATATGTAATGGAAGGCCATAAGGTCACGATGCTGCATCTGACACCGGGGGAGAAAGGCCATCCCCTGCTTTCCGCCGAGGAGTATGCCAAGCAGAAAACGGAAGAAGCCCATCAGTTTGCCGATGTTATCGGCGCAGATGTCCGTTTCCTGAGCTATAAGGACGCAGAGCTTCCTGTCGATGAAACGGTTAAATACGAGGTTGCCGATATTATCCGCGAGCTGAAGCCCGAGATCGTCGTCACACACTGGTCCGGCAGTATGCACAAGGATCATTCGAACACGCATCATATTGTCAATGATGCGAGGTTGTATGCCGCACTCGAAGCGATCAATCGGGACCTTCCGAACCACCGGATCAAAAGAATGTATTATTCCGAGAATTGGGAAGACATGTATGGCTTTAACCCTGAGGTATTCATCGATATCCCCGAGGAAGCTTTCGAGCTTTGGGTCAAAGGCTTGCACTGCTATGCGTTTGCCCGCGGAGAGACCGGCTTCCCTTATATCGATTACTACAAAGCGCTGACTGTTGTCCGCGGGATCGTCAACGGGTTTAAACGCGCCCAAGCCTTTGCGGTTGGACCAGGCGGCGTTCATCAGCGTCTCCAGTACTTTATGTAATGGCAGCAAACAGACATGAGCTTATGCTCCAGAACTTGCAGGAGGCAGCCATAGGCTGTCTCCTTGGCGCGGGATCGGGAGGGCATGATAAGGGGGGAGGTAATCGTGCGAATTGAAGGAATCGGCCAATGCAGCGCAATGGGCCTGGACGATGCCCGTATCCGCAGGGCGTTTGCTCTTCTGGATGAGGGAATTGCAGCCGGCGTTATTCCGGGCGCAGTTGCTTCAATCGGCAGAAACGGGCAGTTTGTCTCGTATACAGCGGGTGAAGCGGTTACCGGAGCAGCAGGTCCTATACCGGTCAGGCCGGATACGCTCTATGATTGTGCATCCCTGACGAAAATCGTCGTCACCTTGCCCTTGATTCTGATGCTGCTGGAGGAAGGAAGGATAAGGCTGGACGATCCGGTCATCCGTTTTCTGCCACAGTTCTCGCAGGCCGGGAAATCGGATGTTACGATCCGGCATCTGCTCACGCACACGTCAGGGCTTATTCCTTTCACCGATATGCATTCCCATGGGTGGGACCTGGATGCCATCATCGACTTTGTCCTTTCCCAACCCCTGGAAAATCCGCCGGGAAAGCAGGTGGCCTACAGTGATATGGGCTATATTGTGCTTGGTCATATTGCGTCCTTGCTCTATGAGGGACCTCTATCCCGGATTGCGGCAGACCGTTTGCTAATCCCTCTGGGGATGACGGATACGCAGTTCTGTCCGCCTGCCGCACTGCGCTGGCGTATTGCCGCAACGGAATGGTATCCTTACGAGAAGGGTCCGCGTTGGGGTGATGTTCACGATGAGAATGCCTATGCAATGGGAGGCGTGAGCGGTCATGCCGGATTGTTCGCCACCGCCTCTGACCTGTCGCGGTATGCAACCATGTGGCTCGGCGGGGGCGTAATTGAGGGGCGGCGGATTCTGTCGCCTGCCGCGATTGGGCTGGCTGTACGCAATCATACGGTTGCGGCTTGCGGAGGCAGCCGCGGTCTGGGTTGGGCCTTGAAAGGAGACAACTTCGATGCATCGGGGGATCTGCTGTCCGCCGCGAGCTATGGCCACACCGGCTTCACCGGTACCAGCATATACGTGGATCCGGACAACCGGATCACGATCGTGCTGCTTACGAACCGGGTTCATTTTGGCCGGGACAGGGATATCTACCGGATTCGGGATGTGTTTCACAACGCGGTCGCAGCATCCATCATCGACCGTTAATTTTTTTGAAAATAGCCTCTTTATCTATGGGTTTGTATTCCAGTATAATGGATCATCGGGAATTTTAATAAAGGGGAATCAATTTCATAAAGAGATTTTACCTAATTATGAAATTGATTCAGGGGTAACAAAATAGTTGTGGAGGTATGCGTTTGAACGGAGGGCTGGTTAGACTCAGGGAAATCATAAACGATTTGACTCCGTCGGAGCAGAAGGTAGCCAAATTTGTTCTGAATTATCCCGACCGGATGATCGGCATGTCGATCGCCCATCTGGCGGAGGAAAGCGGCGGCAGCAAAGCGGCTGTGATCCGATTGTGCAAATCGATGGGGCTTAAAAGCTATCAGGAACTGATGCTGAAAGTAGCGGGCGACATGCGGGAAGAAGCCGTTCAAGGTTATCAGGAGATAAGGCCGCAGGATTCCATAGCGACAATCGTACAGAATGTATCCAACAATAATATTCAGTCCATACGCGATACGTTGAAAATATTGGATGTCTCCATGGTGGCCAAAGCGATCGAGGCGCTGCACAGCGCCAAGAGCATTTTTTATTATGGGGTAGGTGCATCGAATCTGATTGCACAGGATGCCCAGAATAAATTCATGCGGATAAACAAGCCCGGCTTCTCGTTCTCGGATACCCATCTGCAATTAACTTCGCTCGTTACCATAACAGAGCGGGATGTGGCGGTGGGGATCTCATATTCCGGGGAGACCGCCCATGTGGCTTCTTGTCTGAAGAAAGCCAGGGAGCTTGGTGCGATAACGATCAGCATCACGAAATATGGGCACTCCCGTGTCAGCACGGAGGCGGATATCCCGCTGTATATCACGTCGACGGAGAACGAGATCCGGATCGGGGCGATGTCTTCGCGGATTACCCAGCTGAACGTCATCGACATCTTGTATCTCGGCGTGGCGAGCATCGATTACGAGGAGTCGGCTAAATACCTGAAGCAAAGCCGGGAGACAGTAAATGAATTAAAAGGCAAATAAGATTCAGGCGAAAGGGGCACAGACGTGCCCCTTTTTTTGCTTAGTATAGACGATGGCACCTGATGAGCTGATCCGGGGCTTGTATGACTCTATTTCGCAATAATATTATCATAGAAGCGGCGGGAATTTTGGAAGAAAGCTTCGATGGATTCCTTTACTAACGCCATATCTCCGGTTTTGACGGATTTCAGCAGGGCGGAGCGCATCTCCACGCTATTCTCGATGGCCCCGGGAACCCGCAGCAGACGCAGGCTCGTTTCCCGGCGCAGATGGACGATCGTCTGCATCAGCTTGGCGTAGATGCGGTTGCCGGAAATATCACCCATATACAGGTCAAAGGTATCCAGCCCGTCTAGAAAAGCAGCGGGCTCGGATTTTTTCGCCGATTTGGCGAGGGTTTTCAGAAGCCCCTGCAGATAGGTGAAATCTTCTTCAGTCGCGCGGGCGGCGGCGGACAGGTACACCTCGGATTCGATAAGCTGCCTGGCGGCGTAAACTTCATCGAGGTTATGAATTTCGCTGTGGAACAGCCAGATAATCGTTTCTGCAGGGAGCGGGACCATCTGCTCGTTGACGAAGCTTCCTTCTCCCGCTTTGATGGTAATCAGTCCGACCAGGGATAAAGCCCGCAGCGCTTCCCGCACACGTCCCCGCGTTACCTTGAATTTCTCGGCTAGATCCCTTTCATTAGGCAGCTGCTCGCCTGGACGAAGTTGGCCGGAAGTGATCAAGCCGGCGATTTGCTCCATAATTTGTTCGGTAACCGTAACTTTCTTGACGGGAATGACTTCAAACATATAATAGCCTCCGATAACGTTGCAGATCTGTTATGTTGCCTACTATACAGAATTTTATTGAACGCCACAAGAACGTATGATAAGGTCAACTTACGGTTCTCTGGTAGTACCGTTAAATCATAACTTGCATGCGGTGAATCTATGGACAAGAGGAGCGATGATAACGATGGAAGCTCTCCCGGATCAGTCGAAACCGAGAATCGACGCGCACCAGCATTTTTGGAATTTGGACAAAGTGGCCTATCCCTGGCTGACCCCCGATTTTGGAACCATTTACCGGACGATTGAAGCGCCGGAGCTTGAACCCCTGCTCCAGGCCGCAGGTATGGACGGGACCGTTATCGTTCAGGCCATGAACTCTTATGAAGATACCGATTATATGCTGCACACGGCATCCCGCTATGAATGGGTGGCTGGGGTTGTCGGCTGGGTCCCGCTGGACAGGCCGGAAGAAGCTGCGAAAAAGCTGGAGCAATATAGCAGGAATCCTTTATTCAAAGGCGTTCGCCATCTAATTCATGAAGAGAAGGATCCCGATTGGGTCGTTCAGGATTCGGTTATTGAAGGGCTGAAGGTGCTGGCAGGCTTTGGTTTGACCTTCGATGTTGTAGCTGTTTTTCCCGATCATCTGAAGCATGTGCCTACGCTCGCGGAGAAGGTGCCTGACCTGAGAATGGTCATCGATCATCTGGCGAAGCCGCGGATTAAAGAGCGGCAGATGGAGCCATGGGCCGGCCAGCTCAAAGCCGCAGCTGCTTATCCGCAGGTTTATGCCAAGGTATCCGGCCTTAATACCGCCGCGCCGGACAACTGGTCGGCAGCCGATATTAAACCCTACATCGATTATGCGATTAACCATTTCGGGGCAGACCGTTTAATGTTCGGCAGCGACTGGCCGGTGGCGAATCTGGCAGGCGATTACGGCAGGGTATGGCTGGAGACCAATAAAGCCCTGCAGGGTCGCTCGCAGGGCGAGATCGAGGCAATTCTGGGCGGGACAGCTGTATCCTTCTATAACTTGTAACCGCTGTTGCCGCTTATTCAAATTGTATTGCCCATCCAAGTCATACAGCCAACCGGCAAACCGGATCATTCCGGCGAGTCGGTTGGCTGTTTGTTGTTGCCAAAATTGGGTCGGGCTAACAGGATAATCCGGGTTAAAGCCGTCTTTTGTAGACACTGCCCCGCGCATCTCCTGGCGCGGTGTGGCGTCGTATGATGGCGTTCGACCATTATTTTTTGGCAATGGAAACGGACTGCCTCTTCACCAAATCCGGTTGAATCAATATTTTATTGCAGGGTTCACCGGGATTCTCCATTCGCCAGAGCAGCAAATTGAGCGTCTGAACGGCAATTTGTTCTCTCGGGTAGTTAAGAGAGGTCAGCGGCGGAGACTGCCACTGGCAGGAATCGAGATTGTCAAAGCCGATGATCGACACTTCATCGGGAATCTGTATG
Source organism: Paenibacillus nasutitermitis (assembly GCF_014641075.1). Lineage (GTDB taxonomy): Bacteria > Bacillota > Bacilli > Paenibacillales > Paenibacillaceae > Paenibacillus_Z > Paenibacillus_Z nasutitermitis. The sequence goes on along the minus strand of NZ_BMHP01000002.1, from coordinate 1,252,492 downwards.
CCTTCGGCGATCAAAGCATTGTTCAGAACGAAGGCAATCGGATCATTGGCACAGAAGAACGCAGTCGGCAAATGCTTGAAATCCAGTTTCTCCTGCAGAATATTGAAGCGGATATCCCCATATGCGTTCACAAACCGGATATCGTACATAAACTCCGGATGCAGGTCCAGACCCCAATAATCCAAAGCATCGCAAAAACCCCGGTAGCGGGCATGAAATCCGGGGGATAGCTTGTTGTCCCCGATGAAACCGATCCGCACATGACCGTTGTTCACAAAATGCTTGACGGCCAGGAAGGCGCCGTAATAATCATCCACCATAACCGAATCGATATTGGAATAAGGAAAGAAATGATCAATGATGATTAAGGGCTTATTGGCTTTTCCCAGCAGCTCGGCAATGTGGGCGGAAGTTCTGCCGAACATGAAATGGGCGATGATGTCCGGATCGCGGAGAAGGGGTTCAACCAGCAGCTCATCATCGTTTGAAGGCAGCACCTGGAGCGTAACCTGCATCCCGTATTCCTTAAAGGCTTTGTCCATGTAGAAGTATGAGGCCATCGTATGCGGCTCCGTTATAACCCGATGATCTACAAGGAACATCACTTTTCCCGTTACGTTTTTTGTTTCCGCAGGCAGTTCCGCAAAGGATTTGTATTTAAGCCTTTTTGCAGTGTCGATGACCAGTTTCCTTGTCTCCTCGCTTATTCCGTCAAGACCCCGCAAAGCTTTGGAAACGGCGGCAGTCGATAAGCCCAGCTGTTTGGATATATCATCAAGCGTGATTTTTTTGGACATACATACCCCTCAACTTCTGTAATTTATATATATGTTAACAATTTAATTAAAAAAAATCAATAAATTAATGAATGATGAATGCCTTTTTAATCTAGCTAGATGTATATGGTTAATAATAATGGGAGATTAATATCAGGTTAAAAAATTAACTAAAAAATGATTGACAAATTAAATTTGTAGACATAATATTAACTCGTAATTAATCATTTCGATTCGGAAGGGGTTAAGCTGTGAGAAAGAAATGGGAAAAAAAGTTGTGGGTCTTATGCTGTCTGTCAATTGTGACTGCCCTTGCTTTGGCTGGATGCGCAAACAATGAGAAGACGGATGACAATCAGAAGGCGGGAGCAAATAAACCGGCGGTTAACGGGAACGCTGCGGACAATGGGGGGAATGAACCCAATGATCAGAAACCGGTCAATCTGAGAATCACCACCCAAATCTTCACGCCGACTGAGGATAAAACGCCAACGGAAGCGACTCCGACGCCAAGAGTGGCGCTGGACAAAATCATTGAGGATTTTCAAAAGGAAAATCCCAGCATTAAAGTCGAGGTTGTGAAAGCGCCTTCGTCCTCCCAGGACGAATATTTAACCTGGATGACAACCAAGATCGCCTCGGGCGACGCACCGGACATCGCATGGCCGACTGACCAGCCGCAAGGATGGGCAGAGAAAGGCTGGCTATTACCAGTAGATTCTTTTATGGATCAGCCCAATCCTTATTTCGACGAGACAACCAAATGGATCGATACCTTCACGAATCATGAGCTGATCCAGAAGTTCAATAACGGCTCCCGTTACACGATCCCGATCATGCAGGCAGCAGGGGCTTCCACCACGTTCTATTATAATATCGATATTTTTGAGAAGCTGAACCTGCCGGTCCCCAAGACCTGGAAGCAGCTGGTTGATGCGGCGACTGCCATCAAGGAAGCCGGCTACGTCCCCATTATTCCATCCGTTGAGAATAAAGGGCCAACTATGTGGCAGCTCGGCTCGGTTTCGGTTCCGGTTCTTACCAACAAGTTTATCAATGATTTCAACTACACAGGTGCGCAGTCTCCTGGCGATATGAAGGGCGACGAATTTATCCGCGCGATCAACAAAGGGATTATCTCGCAGGATAAACCGGAGGTCCAGGAGGTATGGAAGCAGTATAAGGCATTTGCCCAAACATGGCCGCAGGGCTGGGCCACCCAGGATATGAAGCCGCTGTGGCGCGAAGGAAAAGCAGCCATCCGCGAAGGCGGAATGTGGGAGCTGTCCGAGGAACTGAGCGATACGAAGCGGACTTTCCGTTGGGGAGTATTTCCCATTCCTGTCCTGGGCTCCGATTCCACTCCTTATGCATCCGATTATCCGAAGGAGAAAGGTTTCCCTAAAAACATGCAGGCGATGTTCAATCTCGCGATTGTCAAGCCTACCGTCGAGAAGAAAGGCTCAACGGATGCTGCGGTCAAGTTTCTGCATTATTTGACCAAGGTGGATGTAAACGAATATATGGTGAACGAGATTCCCGCCGGCCGTCCTACGGTTCAGGGAGCAGCTTCGTTGCCCGTATTCGATGCCATTCAGGAGACCGAAACGGCGGTATTCCCGGAAATCAATCTGGGCATGAATGTCTGGTTCAATGCGGAAGCCAATGACGCGATACGCCGCAATGTGACGACCTGGATTACAAACAAAATGGATGACAAGGAATTTTTTGCGAACATCCAGAAAGCTTTTGACAACGGCGTCAAAAAAGTGATTGAATCCGATGGGATCGATACCTCCAAATGGTAAACGGCCTATTATACCTAAGGAGGGGCATCCGCCCCTTCTTCCCTGCGAGGTGCATGAGGTGAAGACGAAGCTGATCCTGTTATTGATTGTTGCTTTGTTTGCCGGCCTCTTGACCGGCATATGGTTTATTGAGAATAAACGGGAAATCGTCGTCGAGGTGGAGCTGGACCCCAAGGAGCTTGTAGCGGACGGAAAAAGTCAAATCACGTTCCATATTACTGTGACCAATCCCGACGGTTCGCCGCGCGCTGGCGATGAGCTGGGACTGGTGCGGATGAAGGGGTACGGTCAGTTGAAGGCCAGCCGGGTGAAAACGGATGCCGAGGGTAAAGCAAGCATTGACTATTATTCGTATCGCGTCGGCTCCTATTCGCCTGCGGTAACGAATGAAATTATGGTAACTGATGATTCGGTGGGACGAATAATCGGGATCAAGAAGAGAGTTCTTTTTGATGTTCCCGTTGTAGAACCGGAGAAATCCGATATGCAGCCTGGTCAAAAGGATAAAGAATCCCACATTCAACTGGGAGGGTAAGAAATGAGTCGGAAAATGCGGGAAAGCCTGCAGGCCTATATGTTATTATCGCCCATCCTTACGGGGCTGCTTATCTTCTCTTATTATCCGCCGATCCGCGGGCTTGCGCAGGCTTTTTTTGAATGGATTCCTGCGACGGATCAATGGACCTTTGTTGGACTTAATAATTTCAGCAAGCTGGCTCAGGATGACGTTCTGATTGCCTCGGTCCCCAATATGCTGATTCTGCTGTTTGGCGGGATATTAATCGGAGTTACCGTGCCGCTTGTCGTGGCGGAGCTTATCTTCTTCGTCAAGAATGAAAAATTAAAATACAGCTACCGGGTCATGCTGCTGGTTCCGCTGGTTGTGCCGGGGATTGTCGGCCTGCTGGTATGGAATTTTATCTATGATCCCAATATTGGGCTTATTAACTCATTGCTGGATTTTGTCGGGCTGGACTCCTGGAAACATGGCTGGCTGAGCGATAGCGAAACCGTACTGTACGCCATGCTTTTCCTGGGCTTTCCATGGGCTGCCGGTATTGCGCCGCTGATCTATTTGTCGGGACTTATGAATATTCCCACAGAGGTGCTGGACAGCGCCCGGCTGGAGGGAGCGACGGGCTGGAAACGGGTGCTTCATATCGATATCCCGCTGGTTACCGGCCAGATCAAGTTTTTTATTGTGACAGGCATGATTGGCGGTCTCCAGGACTTCGGACGGCAGCTTGTGCTGACAGACGGGGGACCGGGTTATTCCTCCATGGTGCCGGGCTATCATATGTACAAACAAGCGTTCACTTATAACAACTTTGGATATGCCAGTGCAATTGGTCTTGTGCTGTTTGTATTTGCTTTTCTGTTTACGGTCATCAGCATGAAATACATTCAATCGGACAGGGGGTGAGGACGGTGACAAACAAAAGCCAATTGATGTTGAACGCAGTCATCATGCTGCTGTTATTTATGAGCTTGTATCCCATTCTGATTCTGATCTTCGGTTTTACCAAGGACAGTCTTACCTTTCAGTACAATCCGTTCTCTCCTTCGCTGCCCTTATGGTTCTCCAATATTGTGCCTGCCTGGGAGCGGATTGACAGAGCCTTGTGGAATACCATTGCAGTGGCCGGTCTCACAACCGTCGGAGGTGTTTTTCTATCCTCGCTGGGGGGATTCGTGTTTGCCCGGATGAAGTTCTACGGCAAGGAGTATATCTTCTACTTTATTATTGCGCTGATGATGGTTCCCGGCATTCTGGGGCTTATCCCCTGGTATCTGCTGATTCGTGACCTGGGTCTTCTGGATTCACTCTGGGGCCTGATTCTACCGGGAATATTCAGTGCGCCGATCTTCGGTATTTTTCTGCTCAGAGGCTTCTTCGCAGCGATTCCGGAGGAACTCTTCGAAGCGGGAAGAATCGACGGCTGCAACAATCTTCAGCTGTATTTCCGGATAGCCGTACCGGTATCGCTGGCCATTCTCGCCACGCTTGCTGTGATGCAGGTGATGGGGATCTGGAACGATCTGGTGGGCCCCTCCATCATCCTGACGGATAAAAGCAATTATATTATTACCTTGGCCCTCCGGGACTTTGCCACGGAACTAAGCACCAAAGGCTCGCAGACGGATTACCCGCTGCTGTTCTCCGCTTATGTGCTTTCGTCCATTCCGCTTATTCTGCTGTTTTTGTTTGCAAGCAAATATTATGTGGAAGGGCTGACTTCATCAGGTATGAAGCTGTAGCGACGGTTAACGGAGCCAGTGCAGCAGCCTATGCCGATTGCTTAAAAAAAGCCCCCTCGCGATCGAAGGGAGTTGGCTCGTTTGAAACCAATCAGAAAACGGAGCAGATGGGTCATGTCTGCTATGATTGTGCTAAGTACAGTCCTGACCGCTTGTTCAGACGGTGGCAGCCCTTCCGTATGCGAAGGCTCGCCTGGGCTGTGCGTGGATGAACAAGGGACGCTGATCAGGGAAGGGAAACCTTTCAAGGGCTCGGGCGTTAATTATTTCAATGCGTTTGCCCGCACATTATCCGATCCCGGCGATTCATCCTACCAGTACGGCTTGGAGATGCTGGGCAAATACGGCATTCCTTTTGCCCGCTTTATGGCTGGGGGGTATTGGCCCAATGACTATAAGCTGTATTTTGAGGATAAGGAGAAATATTTCTCCCTGCTGGACGATGTGGTGAAGGCTGCACAAGAAAGCGGGGTCGGCTTGATCCCTTCTTTGTTCTGGTATCATTCTGCCCTGCCGGACATGGTGAAGGAGCCGCGAAATGCCTGGGGCGATCCAAACAGCAAAACGACGGCGCTCATGCGGGAATATATCCGCGAAATGGTCACCCGCTACAAGGATTCGCCTGCAATATGGGGCTGGGAGTTCGGCAACGAATACAATCTGGAGATCGATCTGCCCAATGCGGCGGATAATCGTCCGCCTGTGGTTCCCGAGCTGGGTACGGCGGGCTCCCGCTCGGAGCAGGATGATCTTACCGGGGATATGGTGAATCGGGCTTTGAGCATGTTTGCCGAGGAAGTCCGCAAATACGATAAACAGCGCATTATCATTAGCGGGAACAGCATACCCCGGCCGAGCGCATGGAATCAGAAAGAGAATCATACCTTCAATCAGGACACGGAGGAGCAATTTGCCGAGGCTCTGCTTGGCGAAAACCCTGATCCCCTGAACATCCTGTCGGTTCATTATTATTTGTGGGGGGAAAAGCGGTTCGGCCAGGGGGAAGATGCCGATGCCGCATTATCCCTGATGCAGGAAATCGCCCGGAAAGCCAAAAAACCGCTGTTTGTCGGGGAGTTCGGCATCGGAGAGGCTGTTGAAGACGGCGGCGTGACCGATCATGAGCTTGCCCGACAACGGTTCGAAGATCTGTTGGCTTCCCTGGCCAAAGCGGATATTCCCTTATCGGCCCTATGGGTCTATGACTACTGGGGACAGAAGGACTGGAATGTCACGGGAGACAATGAACGATCCTATCAGCTTCAAGCCTTGCAGGAATGGAATGAGCGTTTGAAAAAAGGATAGTCATTCCAACAGGATGGTTACAATCGAGAATGGAGTATGGAGGAGATACCTTGGAGAAGATCAGTTTAAACGGAGAATGGAAGCTTTATTATTTCCCGCAGCAATCCGCAGAGGTCCGTCATCCCGGAGAATTGGAAGGCGCATCGCTGCAGGCGATCCCTGCCCGTGTGCCTGGTAATGTGGAGCTGGATCTGCAAGAGGCTGGTGAAATCACAGACCCGTATACAGGAAGCGGCGTCCGCCAGCTGCAGGATTATGAGCTCCATGAATGGTGGTATGTCAAAGAGTTTGAAGCGCCCCTGCAGAAAGGCCGGACCGAGCTTGTCTTTCACGGTGTGGACTGCATGGCGACCTATTGGCTGAACGGCCAAGAACTGGGAAGCACCGCAAATATGCTGATCGCGCACACCTTCGACGTGACGGAAATGCTCAAGGAAGAAGGAATGAACACACTGCATGTCCGGCTGCAATCTCCTATTCTAGAAGCGCTTAAGTATGAATATGATCCGTCGATGTCGGCCATGAGCTATAATTGGTCCCAGCTGTGGGTGCGCAAAGCGGGGCATGGCTATGGCTGGGATATTATGCCCCGCGCGGTTTCTGCCGGGTTATGGCGCGAAGTGGAGATCGTCGTGCATGACGAGGTCCGGATCAAGGACCTTTACTTCTATACGAAGGATGCTGACCGCCGAGGTGCCGAGGTCGGAATTTTCTATCAGCTTGCAGCTGATCCGGCACATTTCCGGGAAATGACCCTCCGTTTCACCGGAACATGCGGCACGGCTGTTTTTGTTCAGGAGACAAGGGTGAATTTTGCTGCGGGGGCGCATGATTTCAGGGTGGAGGAGCCTTGTCTTTGGTGGCCGCGCGGTTATGGAGCGGCCAATCTCTATGAGGTGCGGACCGAGCTGCTGCTGCATGGCAAGGTGCTGGCAGAGCGTACCGATAGCTTCGGTATCCGCAAGCTTGAGCTGATCCGAACGGAAATCACCTCCGATGAGGAACCCGGCGAATTCAAGTTTGTTATTAATGGGACGCCGATCTTCTGCAAAGGGTCGAACTGGGTGCCGGCGGATATGTTCCACAGCAAGGATGCCGCCCGGATTCCGGCCATGCTGGATTTATTTGTGGACATGAATTGCAATATGGTGCGCGTCTGGGGCGGGAGCGTATATGAAGACCATGCGTTCTTCGAGCGCTGTGACCGCGAAGGTCTGATGGTATGGCAGGATTTCTCCATGGCGTGCGCCTTATACCCGCAGACGGAGCAGTTCTACGAGATGATTCGGGAGGAAGCCCGTTTTATCGTCCGCAAGCTCCGCAACCATCCGTCGCTGGTGCTCTGGTGTGGCGATAACGAAATTGATCAGTTCAGCCTCAACCGGCATATAGATCCCAATGGTAACAAGATTTCGCGTGAAGTCCTGCCGGCTGTTTTGTATCAATGCGATCCATACCGTCCTTATCTGCCCAGCTCTCCCTATTACTCGCCTGAATTCTGGAAAACCAAGAATCCGGCACTGCTGCCCGAGGAGCATTTATGGGGGCCGCGCGATTACTACAAAAGCCGGTTTTACACCGGAAGCAAGATGCATTTCGTCAGTGAAATCGGCTACCACGGCTGCCCGAACCTTGAATCCATCGAGAAGTTCATCGAACCGGAGCATCTGTGGCCAATGGAAAATAATGAGCAGTGGGCCTTGCACAGCTCGGATCCTATCGGACTTGGCGGTGTGTGGTCCTACCGGATCGGATTGATGGCGAATCAAGTGAAGGAGCTGTTCGGCGAAGTGCCGGAGCAGCTCGGAGATTTTGTTCTGGCATCGCAGTTCTCCCAGGCCGAAGCAAAGAAGTTCTTTGTCGAAATGATACGGCTCAGGAAATGGAGAAGGACCGGTATTCTCTGGTGGAATATGATTGACGGCTGGCCGCAATTTTCCGACGCCGTAGTCGATTATTATGGCGGCAAGAAGCTGGCTTATCATTATTTGAAGAGAGTCCACCAGGACCACTGTATTATGATCGATGAGCCGGATAACTGGCAGGTGCGGGTTGTGCTGGGTAATGATTCCCTGACGAGCAAGCAGGGGACTTACAGAATTTGGGATGCTGACACTGACGAAACCTTGCTGGAAGGATCGTTCCAATCGGCTGTCAATGACAATATCAATCTAGGGCATATCCGCATTTCGCATAGCCAGCAGCGCATGTTCTTTATTCAGTGGACAATAGACGGTCAGGTCTTCCACAATCATTATCTGCTAGGCTTCCCGGGATTCTCGCTTGCGGGCTATAAGAAGTGGATGGGCAAAATGGCAGGGATCTCCGCTGAGTTTGCGCGGTACAGCGGTCTGGACTATCACGGAAAGGCGGAAAGCAGCGGGAGCACCGACGCAACCTGAGAAAAAAATTAGGAGGTCAATGGCATGAAGAACCCGAAACGTCAGCATGTAGGGATTCGAATCGCATTCCTGTTTATTTTTACTTTGGTTTCCATGCTGCCTGGTACTGGCGGCACGAACAAGACCTACGCAGCGGGCAGCACAAGCGCCTATTTGCAGCTTGCTGGCGATACTGCCGTCAACAGTGCGACAACGCTGCTGACCAAAACCATTAACTTTTCCGCCACAACCACTTTGCTCATTCAATCTGACGGGCGGTACTATCCATCCGGCGGCGGCGCAATCGCCGGCGTTCGGATCAAGGTGGACTCCGCTTATCCGGGCAGCGACGCCATTATGGATTGGAGCGTCAGTACGAACCGTCAGCAGCATTCCTATAACGCGATTGCGGCGGTGACGGTGCCGTCCGGAAGCCATACGATTTCCCTGGAGGCCAGAAGTCTGAACGGAGTCGGGTTCACAGTCGGAGCCCGTTCCAATCTGTCGATCCTGGCTACGCCTGCGGCTTCCGTAAGCGCAAGCAGCTTGACCAGCGACAGCGGAGTCTTCAATTTCTCTACCGGAACCGGTTATATACCGGGAACAACGGTGCTGCCGCACAGCTCCCTCTTAAGCTGCAGCGTGACGAACGCATCGGGTCCGGTCATTGCATTGGGGTCCGCGAGAGCATATATGTCCGGCGGTTCAGGCGACGCCATGCTCGGTATTTACCGCAGTGGCACGGCACTCCCTAATAACGAAGGAATGTGGACGGTGAATGATCTATGGTCAGGCGCCGAGAATCAGGCTCCACTGTACACCCATGCGCTGATCAATACGGTTGGGACTTATACCTTGTCGCTGGATGCTTCGGAATTTCCATGGAGCGGAGCGCAGGGAGAGGATGGCGTGCAATACAAGGTAGGAGCAGGAAGCACGCTGATTTGTCTGAATGGGGGGATGACGGTTGCCGGATCGGCCCCGACCAGTACCAGCTCGAACAATGCCGTGGATTGGCTGAATATCGGGACAGGTACAGACTATCAGATCTCAGGCTCCACGCTTACGGTTCCGAGCGGCCATAACGGCACCGTCATGTTCATGGCCAAAACGCGTATCCAATGCGATCAAACGGATCTCGGCGGGACGGTTAAACTATGGTTGAATATTGACGGGGTGGATGTCGGCTCGCTTGGCGTTCAGCAGCTGGCCTCGCCGAACGGCGACAGCCAGCGGACGCTGACGGCCAGTTATTTGGCAGCGGGCAGCGGGGCGCTGAGTCCCGGCACTCATAACGTCAAGGTTTATGCGCGGGCTGACGGATCATTTCTGCACCCATCCGTTGTCAAGGATCTTCAGCTGATCTGGTTCGATTAATTAAGGTTAAGGTTGAAGCCTTCTATGAAACTGATATACTTATTGAGGAACGTAAATAGGTATTCCTTTCTATTATATGGAGGTGCAGAGAATGCTTAGAGGTTTGACTTCCGCCGGACTCGGCAAAGTTGAAAATGATGAACAGCTTATTGCATTGGCTTCTGAATATGGCTTTCAAGCCGTGGATGTGGATGCGCAAGGCTTGGTGGAGCGCCATGGCGTTGAAGGAGCTCGCGAACTGCTCGCAAGCCATAATCTTGTGATCGGCAGTATCGGTCTTCCTGTAGAGTGGAGAAAGACGGATGAGGATTTCCAGAAGGGCTTGACGAAATTGACGCAGGTGGCTGCCGCGGCTGCATCCCTGGGCTGCACGAGCTGCTGCACATACATCCTGCCGTCAACGGATTACAAAGCGGCGCATTTCATGACGCTGGCTACACGCCGCCTGCGGATCTGCGCACAAATTTTAGGCGCTTATGGAATCAGACTGGGCCTTGAGTTCGTTGGTCCTCATCATCTGCGTACCGCATGGAAAAATCCGTTTATCTGGACCGTACAGGAGACACTGGATTGGATCGAGGCGATCGGAGAGCCTAATGTCGGCTTGTTGTTCGATGCATACCACTGGTATACCAATGAGCTGACAGTTGCGGATATCGAAGCTCTTCGCGCCGATCAGATCGTACATGTCCATATCAATGATGCTCCGGATGTGCCGGTATCGGAAGCGCTGGACAACGGCCGCATCTATCCTGGCGAAGGCGTCATCGATTTGGCAGGTTTCCTGCAGGCGCTGAACAAAATCGGGTACCGCGGAGCCGTCGCCCAGGAAATCCTCTCGGCGAACCCGCCATCGGATTCGCCGGAGCAGTTGGCCAAGCGGTCCAAAGCGGGTTTTGATAAAGTGTTTCAGGCTGCGGGTTTATAAGCACACCATTGCAAGGTTTACGAGCGCAACAATCAAAAAAAAGCGGGGGCAAAGTTAGATGCCTCCGCTTTTTTTGATTGTTCTTAAGCCGCCGTGTTGTTACAGTTCCTTAGCTCTTCAGCCATCAATCGTTCAAATCGGCGATGTCGAGCCCGCGAAGGCGTGCCTGGTCGGCAATCATGCCGATCTCGGTGATCTTGCCATCGACAACCGTGAATGCGAGAATGAATATCGGTTGATCCAAATGACCCGCGATGACGCCTACCGATCCGTTCACGAGCACCGGTTTCATGCCGCCCCGGGCACGATCGGCGAATTGCTTGGCCTGCTTGGCCACGGCCTCTAAGCCGCGAACAACCGGCGCATTTGCGACTGGCGCGAATACGGGGTCGTTTCGAAGTACGACATTCGGGTCCAATACCGTAAGCAGTTTCTCAAAGTCTCCGTTACGCGACGCGGCGAGGAATGCATCGACAAGCTCCCTTTTTCGCTGAAGCTCCGCAGAATCCGAAGTCGATTTGGTACCCTGGACTCGGCGGCGAGCGCGGCTCGCAAGCTGTCTCGCTGCGGCCTCGTTGCGTCCAATAATGAGAGCGATCTCCGAGAAAGACAAGGCGAATATATCATGAAGTACGAACGCAACGCGTTCAGCAGGATTCAATTTCTCGAGAACTACGAGCATCGCAAGTCCGACGGAGTCAGCCATCAGCGCTTCATACTCGGGATCGCTTCCGTCTTGATGACCAGTAACCGGTTCCGGTGCGTTAGCCATCACATGCTCTTCACGCCTCGACTTGCGTGTTCGCAGCATATCAAGACACACCCTCGAGACAATGGTTGTCAGCCAGCCTCCCATATTCTCGACTTCGCCCGTATTTGAGTGAATAAGACGGATCCATGATTCCTGTACAGCGTCATCTGCTTCGCTCCGTGATCCGAGCATCCGGTAAGCCACCGCTTGTATATGATTCCGATGCGTCTCGAATTGTTCAATAAGCCAGTTGTGATCGTTCATGCGCCACGAATCCCTCCCTACGTTTCTTATTTACTTACTTATTTGTCGTAAGAAATTCAGTAAATGTGACGGGAATTTACGAAAAATTACAGTTTTGATTTTCAAATTTTTTCATTAACGCACTTTTCGCCATTTCTGTCACGTTACCTTCATGACTTACGACATAGTTAGTGACATGGAAAACCGGGCTATGTGAAAGAAGAGTCTACCGGTTGTTTGTTGAAAACATTTAACCCGAGGAGATGATTGTTGTGAGTGCGAGTTTGATCCCTTTTCTTGAAATGAATGGAAGCGCGAATGAAGCCATCGATTTATATGTGAAGGCGCTCGATGCCAAGGTCACTTATATCCTTCGATTCGGAGACATGCCGGAAAATCCGGAAGTTCCACTGCTGCCGGAAAAGAAGGACTGGGTGAATTACGCTGTCTTGAGAATTGGCGATTCCGAACTACAGATTACCGATAATGTTACCGGAAGCACCTACGAGAAGGGAACGCAAATCACTATCGTTGTTCAAACCGACGATAAAGAAAAAGCTACCCAATATTTCGAAGCATTGAAGCAAGGCGGTCGAGTGAATAACCCGCTAGAGGCAAGTTTCTTCAGCCCCGCTTACGGCAATGTAACGGATAAATTCGGTATCACGTTCCGGATCCTTACAAAAGGACGTCAGTGATCTATTGCTCCATTGATTTATTGCCTCATAAACACATTCACTTCTTGAGATCGCCCTCATATCTCTCCATCAGCTTGCTGATACCGCTGGGCTTTTGCCATGGAGGGGCAAACGCACAGGCATGATACCTGCCGTCCCCATACAATGCAGAGTAGTAAAAAACGAAGGGAGTTTTGCAGGTGTCATACGGATATGGTAACCAAGTTGGCGGTGTTGGTGCATGTGCGCCGGTAGGTGGCGTGGGTGGCTACGGTGGCTGCGGTGGTTTCACTGGTGCAGGCGGTATCCTGGTACTGTTCATCTTGCTCGTCATCATCACTCGTTCCTTCCTCTGCTAGGAGAAGCAACGTTCCTACGGTAAAGCGATAGACCATGCATAATAATTAGCGGCAGCCTCTGGTCCACCTTGTGGATCAGGGGCTGTTTTGCGCAGGAATGAAATACATAAGAAGAATAAACCGGAAACACAAGAGGCGTCGAAGAACGCGCCGTTTGTAATCGAGGCTTTTGGCGGGTTTTTGAGTCAAACATGCAGACAACGGCCGGTTATGTTAGGATGAAGAGAGCGGACATGAGAGTGGAAGGAGAATGATCAAGTTGAATATTATTGAAGCGATTCATACGAGAAGAAGCATCGGGAAAGTGAAAGACGAGCCCATTGCCAAAGAACAGATTGAAACGATTCTGGAGGCCGGGATTTGGGCGCCGAACCATAGATTGACGCAGCCTTGGCGTTTTTTTGTTATGTCGGGAAACGGACGGCAGCGTCTGGGTGATGCTTATGCAGGCATTGCGCTTGCTGCTGATTCTGATCCAACCTCGGATGAAAGCGTGAAGAAAGCCGATTCGGCCCGTCAGAAGGCGTTCCGTTCACCCGTTATTATCGGGGTGGCTGTTGAACCGAGCGATGCCAAAGGCGTAATTGAGCTGGAGGAATACGGTGCGGTGTTCGCGGCTATACAGAATATGCTGCTAGCGATTCATTCACTTGGGCTGGGCGCCGTTTGGCGCACAGGAGAGCCCTGTTTCCATCCTATGATGAATGAGAGCTTCGGCCTGCGCCCGCAGGACAAGATGTTAGGCTTCATCTATCTGGGAGTGCCGGACATGCAGCCGCAGGGACGTCGTGAAAGCGCGGCAAGCAAGACGGAATGGATAGAATAAGAAACTCAGGGAGCCGATAACACCTATATAGAGGAATAGAATGTTCCACTCAAAAAATGACCCGGCCAAAGGGCGCTGCATCAAGCGCCTCTTTGCCGGGTCATTGCTGTTTTGAGGTCTTTCTCTCAAACAGATCCCATTCCTAAACCACACCCGTTCCGCGGCTAATGGCTATCCGTGCATGATTCCAGCTTGCGCTTTATCTCCCGGTGATGCGGCGGCTTCGACGGCTTGCTGGCTGCCGCGTCTGAGCACCAGGCCAAGGACGGCGCCGAACAGGGCGATGAAGATCATGATGTGGAAGGTGCCTGCGTATCCGTTGATACTGGCTTCAAGCATGAGTTTAGGATCAACGGCAGCCCCATCCGCGGTGCTGACCGCAAGATCGCTCACATTATGCTTTATTTTCGAGGTCAAAATGGTGACGAGCGATGCGACAGCCAAGGAGTTGATGACCATCTGCAAGCCATTGGTCAAGGCCGTAACGCGGCTGACCAGATTTCGCGGCGCTTTGCTCATCAGATGCGTATTGAGCGGCATCATCATCAGCCCCATGCCCATTCCCGCCATAATAAGCGGCAGAATCAGGTCGCTGCCCACCGTCGTGGCATCTACCAGGGAATATTGATAGATGGCGCCGGATACGAGACTGAGTCCGGCGACTACCAGCCAGCGGACGCCGATCTTATCGAACAGGAATCCCGATAGCGGCATCATTAAACCGGATGCCAGTGCTTGGGGAATGAGGATAAGTCCCGTATCGAAGGCTCCATACCCGCGGGCCTGCTGCAGAAATTGAGGCATCAGGAAGATTGCGCCATATAAAGCGAACTGTCCCACCCACTGCACCAGGATACCGAGAGAGAAGTCAATAGATCGGAAAACCCTCAGCTCAAGCAGGGGGGTGCGTACTTTCAACTCCACGATAATGAAGGCGACCAGGGCGATACCGCCTACAATAAGTCCGGTTAGGGTTTTGTCCGATGTCCAGCTGTGGGCGCCTTCACTAACGCCGTAGGATAAGGAAGCGAAAGCCAGAGGACCAAGAATCATCCCGATCCAGTCCATCCCGGCAACAGAATTGCGGGTAACTTTCGGGAGATATTTTATGCCGATCAGCAGACATATAATACCGATGGGAATGTTCAGAAGAAAAATCCATCTCCAGGAGTGATATTCCACCAGCCAGCCGGATAAAGTGGGACCGATGGCGGGAGCAAACAGGATGGGAACGCCCATCATACCCATGACGGCTCCGACTTTATGGGGCGGGCTGAGACGAAACACATAAGCCATGGCTACCGGAAGCACAAACCCCCCTCCGAGTCCCTGCAGGACGCGAAATACGATCAGCCATTCCGCTTTATTCGGGGTGGCGCACAAGACAGATCCGATAGTAAAAAGACAAACGGATGTCAGAAAAATAGTTTTGGCTCCGTACCGGTCCGACAGCCAGCCGGCTAAGGGGATAACAGCCGCTTGTGCAAGCAGATAAGCCGTAACGGTCCACTGCAGGGTCGGCAGTCCCGTGTTGAAATCCGCGGCAAGCTTTGTCAGCGCCACATTCATAGCTGTGGAATCGAGGATAACCATAAACACGCCCGCAATAATGGCAAGCAGAGGGACCATGATACTCGTCAGTCGAAACTCTTCCGCAGCAGGACTGCTCTTCGCAGTTGTTTTCTCCATCTCTTCATCCCTCATTTTCTCTATAATAAAGAACTCCTATCGTTGTATCCTAAAGAGCCTGGGCTATTTTGTCAATATAAGGAAGTAAAAAAAGCCCTTCCGCATGATTGTCAGGACAATCATACGAAAAGGCCGGGAAACGTAAATTAATCTTGTGTGTGGATCTGTACTTCGCCCGGACGGTAAACGGCTGTCACAGTGCCTGCCTGATCTGCGGCAAACAGGACGGAACGCTCCTGCTCCAGCGTAAAGGAGTAAATTTTGTCGGTATGCGGATCGCGAACTTCGATATCCGCATCAATACCCAGCTCCGATACGAAGATGTAGAGGGCGCCTGTAGCAAACGTCAGCTTGCGTCCGTAAATCCCTGGCAGCTCCCCGCCGCGCAGCCATTCGAGTTCGCTGCTTACGCCGGCGCGATTGAGCGCTTCATTATACACCGCGATTAGCGGCTCGATGCGTTCATTAAGCTCCAGTGGAAGCGGGCAATAGAGCAGCCTTCCTTTCCCAAGCGCAATGTCCGCAAGACTGGCCGGACCGTTGGAATTGGGATCGGTCTGCTTGTTGCTGTCAGCAATTCTCGTACCTCCGAATGAGACCGGGAGCAGCGAGCCGCCCACCTCCAGCAGTTCCTCGCGAAGCAGATTGCTGACCTTCGTATCGTTTGCCAGGGCGCCGAATTCATCCTCTTTGCGCCCGGTAGGCCGCCAATATTCATCCAGTCCGGCAGGTCCAGTGAACAGTAGGACACCGCCGTTTTCACGGACATAGGCTGTTAGAGCATCCAGTGCTGCCTGAGTGAAGTTATGCGGGCTAGGCACGATGATGAGCTTGGGCTTGATTTCGCCCAGCTGTTCCAGATGATATTCACTGATGCCCAGCGCATGGACGTTCATGGCGTAGGACAAGGTTCTCACCAGTCGGGTAGTGGCGTCATAAGCCAAATTGCGGCTGGAGAAATCATTGGAATACGGATAGACAAGCGCAACCTCCTCCAGCTTCCTGCCCTGAAACAAATCGCGGATTTGCGCGATGAAGGAGCCAAAGTCGTAGGAAACCGCCGCTTCCGGTTTTTCCGTTCCGTCAGCACGCAGGGCGCCGATATGGGATTCGTTGATGTTGTTCATATAGAAGTTGATATTCCAGATCCACTGCACCGCTCCCGCTCCTCCGGTAGAGAAAGAGTAGGCGTATTTGCGCTCCAGAATGTTGCGGAGCTCTTCTTCACTGCGTTTTGCCCGCCCGTCCGGCGTTTCCACATACATGATGCCGGTTTCCTGAATCAGATTGGGTTTGTCGAGCGCCTTGGTAAATACGCCGTCCCAGACAAGGTCATCCATTTTCCACCAGGAATGGACCGTTGTATAATCCACCTCTTCGGCATAGAAGAATGGTGACGGACGCTGTGCGCCAAGACCTTCATCCTGTCCGACCGTAACCATCTGCTTCGGCTGGATCGAGCGGATCGTTTCAATCAGCTGGGCTGCCCAGCGGTTATGCATGTCCATGGTAAACAAGGTGTAATCAAGCCAAGGGCCGCCGTGTTTGGTTGTGCGTTCAGTCGTTAGGAAATTAATGTCCTCCGGCTCCGGAAGTCGCACCGCCTCGAAGGACGGAAGCTCCCCAGGGGTCATATTCCACCGTTCCTGCAGCAGGCGGATCGTACCGTGGCGCTCCTGCAGCCATGCCACAAAATGAGCGTGTTCGAACGGATCATGGGCTGAACGAGGCCCTTCAAAAATCCGTTTGGGATCAAACATGCTCGGCTCGTTGATCAAATCCCAATGCAAATGCTTCGATTGCTCGTGACGCGAAACGATCGCGGCGATGAATCGCTTTTGGGCTTCCACGCTGCGCGGATCCAGATAAGGATTAACGCCTTCCCAGGTTTCCGGAGTGAAAGAGAAGAAATTGAAGGTGACCTCCAGATCATGGCGTTTGGCTGTTAGAATAAAGGCGTCGATAGCCCGCAGCACTTCCTCATAAGGATGGCCGTCCACGAACATGATGCTGCGCCAGGCGGTCCAGATTCCGGTACGGATCAGATTGATTCCGGCCCGTTTCATCTGGGCCATATCGCGGTCCCAAACGGCGGCATTCGGCAGGAATAAATATTTTCGTGCCACATCGCTGGTCATGTAGGTCATGCCTACGATTGGCAGCGGACGGCCGTCCTTGATGAAATAATCCCGGTCGCAGGTCATGTAGTCTCCGGTGGAAAGCAGCTCCTGGTCAAATCCCCAGAATCCTTGCCGAAGAATCCGGCGCTCGCCGGACGGGGAAACCGCTTCGCATTCAACTGCGTAATAGCCGGCTTCCAGCGATATCGGCATCGCAATCCGCTTAATCGTCAGCTCGCGCCCGATGGCAATTACCTGCTCCGCCTTCCAGATTTCCGTAAAACGGTCGGAGCCGTATGAGAAGACAGGATTCGGATTGGCTTCCGTGCTTTGAAGCGAACGCATGACGCGGAGCTTGAAGGTCCATTCCTCTTTGTCCATTTGGCTGGATTGCTTGCGTGCAGCAGGCATCAGCTGACCTTGAATCATGAAGATCGCCCGTTCGCCGGGCTCGTAGGAGCCGTAATTCGGCTTCAGCCATAGCTCGGTTACGCCGCTGGCGGCAAATGCAGCCCATTTTGCCAGTGCATCCAGACCACCATTTTCCCAGAAATTCCCCTGCAGTACTTGATTGATCAAAACCCAGCGTCCGCCGCTGAACAATCCTTTCGTATGCTCCAGCAGAACGGCGGGCGCAGACAGCTCACGTTCCAGGCCATCGCCGCCGATGCCTCGCAGAAGCGGATAAATATGGGCGTCCATCGGGCCTGCGGTCCCTCCTTCGGCGGGATGGTCATCGGTGCGGGTGACATGCAGCACAAGTCCGAAAGTAGGCTCAAGGGTGAACAGCTTCTCGTCATTGGCAAAAAGCGGCACATCCGCATTGTGGACAAGCTTCTCTATGCCGCTTAAGGAAACCGGCAGCGTCTCATGAATATGCAGCTGCTGGTGGTATGCGGTTTGTTCAGGTTCTTCCACCCAGGCGTCTACCTCGCGGTATACCGGTATTTTGAAAGGAGCTCCCCCGGCATGCAGCAGGCCTTTGCCCTGTGCGACATGGTTGAAAATAGCCGTCCAGGCTTCTTTGGGGAAATAAGCGCCATGAAGGTGCACCAGCACCTCGGCATCGGCAAGCGCTTCAGCCAGCTGACTGGCGTCTGCCACTACAAATAACTCTTTCATGCGGGAAAGCTGTGTTTTGCCTGGTCTTTGTCCCTGATAAGGAAACGATTCATCATAGAAAAGCACGGTTTTGTTCATTTTTTACACCATCCCATTTTAGTTTCTCTGCAAGTGAGCGAGATTTGTTTGTTTTGTTAGGTTGTTTGTTTCTCTGTTTGGCGCATACAATAGTGATACGGCAAGTAAAAGTCAACTTTTTTTTGAAAGGAGAAAGATCATGGCGCAAAAAATCTCCATGCAGCAAATTGCTGACCGGTTGGGGGTCTCCAAGTATACGGTTTCCCAGGCTTTGTCCGGCAAACCGGGAGTCAGCGAGGCGACACGCCGCGAAGTGACGGCTATGGCAGCCGCTCTGGGATACCGGATTCAGTCCCGGGGGCCTGCAGCATCCGGTTCCGGCGCCGAATCGAATGCCTCATCCGGGCCGAAGGAAGCGGCGGAAACCATCCTGATCGGCCTGAATGGGCTCCATGCGGAGGAACCTTTATTTTGGCGTCGGGTCAAGGAAGGAATTGACGCAGGCTGTAAGGAGTTCGGTCTGATCCCGCATTATTTCATATTGGACAAGATTGGCGAGAAAGCAAGCAGCCTGGGTGAACTGGTCGGATTTCCGCTCGCTGAGACAAAAGGTTTTATTATTGCGGGCAAGTGCCCGGTTGCACTGCTGCTACGACTTAAACGGACAGGACTGCCCATGGTGCTCGTCGATCATGAAGAAACGGTCGCAGGTGCCGATGCGGTGCTCAATGATAATGTGGAGGCAGGCAGAATGGCCTGCAGCCAATTGGCAACGCAGGGCTGCAAATCGATTGTTTTTGTCGGTCATGACCGGTTTGCCGTCAGCTTCAGAGAACGGTTCTGGGGCTGCCGGATTGCATTGGACGATTATAACGGGCAGGGAAGACGAAAGCTGATACCAACGGGATTGAAGCATGCCGCCAGTCCAACAGGCGCTGGTACTCCCATACAATTGAAGAAATGGACCATTCCTTACGGCGCTTCTTCATCCTGGAAACAGTCGCTCAAAAGACGCATAGGAGCGGCTATCGAGAGCCTTGACCTGCCGGACGGTATGATATGCGCCAACGATGACATTGCCTTGGAGCTGCTGGATCTCCTTCGGCTATATGGCGTCGGGTTCCCCGGTCAATGCCGTGTGCTTGGTATTGATAACACGGCTGCGAGCTTGAAGGCGGCGGTCCCCTTGACGACAATTGACCTCGCGAAGGAGCGGCTGGGCATGCGTGCGGTTGAAACCTTTGTCCGCAGATGCAGGTACCCGGAAGCACCTTATGAGAAAGTGATTCTTTCAGCAAAACTGATTGTCCGATATTCGGGTTAAGCATGCCTTTGCTTCTGGCTGTGCTGTTAATCTTGCTCAGGACTGGCTCAGGTGTGCCCCTGCCCGCATAGGATGCAACAAATGCCTATTCCTAAAAGCCGAAAGGGGTACAATATGCGGCAAACAAGAGAAATGGTTCTGCTGCTGGTGCTGGTCTTTTACGTTCTGCTTGTCCTGCTGCTGATTGCAATGATGGCAGGCTGGTAAATAGAATCATGGGCAAACAAGTTCCCTTCGGCTGAGGCCGGAGGTTTTTTGCTGACCTTATAGGATTTATACGTTTCAAACTATAAATTTCTATAAGGTCTAAGGGGAGAAACTAATTTTGCCGCCAGAGGACGGCGCAGCCTTTTCTTCTTGTATTCCTTTATTTTACAGTTAATTGCTATCAGGGGGTGAAATCACCCTTTTCTACTGCATTCCCTTATTGTCTTTCTTTCATGTGCAGGCAGCCTAAAAACAGGTTTATGGCATAAGCTCTTCTGTCATAACAAATACTACAAGCACCAGCTTATGCCTTGCTTAATTGGAAATTGGTCGACAAACGTGTTTTCCAAAAAAAAGCCTGTAAGAATATAGTTATGGGGTGAACAATGACAACCAAAAGTGCAGAGAAAAGCAAATACAAAAAAATGACGATGTCACCCAAAGAATACCAATCCTTCGCCAAGTCGCGTGAGCCGGGCAGGCCGGTTGCAAAGAACTGTCTGAAAGCCTTTGTGGTCGGCGGTTTGATCTGTCTGGTCGGACAAGCCATGCAGGACTTTTTCGCCTACGCCTTCAAGATGACGCAAACCGAGGCTGGCAACCCCACGGTAGCTGTCCTCATTCTGATTTCCGTTATTCTGACGTGCCTGGGTGTATATGACAAGCTTGCCCAATGGGCGGGAGCCGGCTCCGCCGTTCCGGTTACGGGCTTCGCCAACGCCATGAGCTCAGCCGCTCTGGAGCATCGCAGCGAGGGACTGGTGCTTGGGGTAGGAGGAAATATGTTCAAGCTCGCAGGCTCCGTTATCGTATTCGGAACGGTTGCTGCCTTTTTTGTTGGCATCATTTACTGGGTGTTCGGAATAGGAGGGCATTAACCATGCTGCGAGGCAAGCAAACGTGGTGGTTTGACAAACGGCCCGTGATAATCGGTTCCGCAACCGTTGTCGGACCTGATGAAGGGGACGGGCCCTTGGCTGCCGATTTCGATCTGATCCATCCCATGCTGGATTTACAGCAGAAAACTTGGGAGAAGGCGGAGCGGCTTCTGCTGGAGCAGGCATCTGATTTGGCCATCCAGAGCGCCGGGCTGACCAAGCAGCAGCTGCAATTTTATGTCGGCGGCGATCTGATGAACCAGATCATCAGCAACAGCTTTGCAGCCCGGACCGTCGGCGCTCCTTATCTGGGTGTGTTCGGGGCGTGCTCGACCTCTATGGAATCGCTGGCCATCGCCTCGCTGATCGTTAATTCCGGCTCGGGTTCCTATGTGCTGGCGGGCACCTGCAGCCATAACTGCACAGCGGAAAAGCAGTTTCGTTATCCGACCGAATACGGCTCGCAGAAGCCGCCTACCGCCCAGTATACCGTTACGGGCGCAGGGGCTGTGGTGGTGGCGGCCGAAGGGGAAGGACCGGTTGTGGAATGCGCGACCATCGGCAAAATCGCTGACCTTGGTATCAAGGATCCGTTCAATATGGGAGCTGCAATGGCGCCTGCGGCGGTGGACACGATCCAGACGCATTTCCAGGACACCGGGCGCGAGCCAGGTGACTATGATCTGATCGTAACCGGGGACCTGGCTTCGGTAGGATTCCCTATTGCCAGAGATCTGCTCAGCCGCGATGGCGTCCAGATGGAACAAACCGTCTTTAACGATTGCGGCCTGATGGTTTACGATGTTGCCAAACAGAAGGTGCAAGCGGGCGGAAGCGGGTGCGGCTGCTCCGCTGTCGTAACTTACGGCCATCTGCTGAAGCGTATGAAACGAGGGGAACTGAGGCGTATTCTCATAGTGGCTACGGGTGCGCTGCTGTCTCCATTGTCTTATCAGCAGGGAGAGAGCATCCCCTGCATTGCCCATGCCGTAGCGATTGAACAGCCGCATTAAGCTGCAACTATATTTTAGCAAAGGAGCATCCTGTACATGATTTATTTGTGGGCATTTATTGTTGGAGGCGCGATATGCGTCATTGGCCAGCTGATGTTTGACGTTTTTAAACTGACTCCTGCTCACACAATGGCAACCCTGGTTGTTGTGGGGGCTATAGTGGATGGAGTGGGCTGGTATGAACCGCTTATCAAGTTTGCCGGCGCCGGGGCTACCGTACCGATTACAAGTTTCGGAAACGCGCTTGTGCATGGTGCCCTTACCGAGCTTCAACGCGATGGCTGGATTGGGGTTATAACGGGTATATTCGATGTGACAAGCGCGGGGATTTCCGCTGCGATCATCTTCTCGTTCCTGGCGGCGCTTGTCGTCAAACCCAAAGGTTAACGAGAGGCCGGAGCGGGAAAAATCAGGATTGGAGGGTCCCCTGTGGGATTCTCCAATTTTTTTTGTTGGATATATAGCTATACGACCGGATTTATATTTTGTAAAATAATAACATGATGCATTTTTTTATTCATATTTGCTTCTGATTTAAAAATCGTCATAAGAAGAAACGGCTTGACGCCGTCTTTACTGGTGCAAGAAGTTTCTTCCCACAGAAATATCAGAAAAGGATAGGCAAATTTTATACGTTCTGATATTTTAAAAAGGTTAGCCTGATAGGCTATTTTGAAGAAACTTGCTTCGTTTACCGTGTGGAACGCAACCAAATGCAGCTAATTGCCGTATATGGTTCGTACCGGGAACAGCTGTTTCTTCTTCTATTTCCAAATCATTTTCAGATTAGAGATTATATCATCCGGGAGGTTTTTTTTCTATGGACAACCGTAACGCTGACTTTTCGTTATGCAGTGAAATACGCCGCAATCTAGAAAATTGTATCCTGGGTAAAAAAATTGAAATCGAGCGTCTGCTGATCGCACTGCTGGCAGGCGGGCATATTCTGCTCGAAGATGTACCCGGCACGGGTAAAACGCAGCTTGTGAAAGCGCTCGCCAGAACAATCGGGGGTCACTTCAGGCGTATTCAATGCAATCCTGATTTGCTTCCGACCGATATTACGGGAGTGGCTATTTACCATCCAAGAGATGAGGCTTTTATATTCCGGCCGGGCCCGGTCATGGCCAATCTGCTGCTTGTCGACGAGATCAACCGCGCAACCACCAAGACGCAATCGGCTTTGCTTGAAGCCATGGAGGAGCGGCATGTGACCGTGGATGGGGAATCGTATGCTTTGCCTGTTCCTTTTGTGTTGATCGCCACCCAGAACCCGATAGAGTTCGAAGGGACGTATACGCTTCCGGAAGCCCAATTGGACCGTTTTATGATGAAAATCACGCTCGGTTACCCGGACGAGGAAACGGAACGCCGGATGGTGCTTTCCCCCAACTCATCCGCACCGGCGGATTCTTTGCTGCCCATTGCTGATATAGAACGCATCGCGCTCATGATGGGAAGCGTGAAAAGGGTTCATGTCGATGAAGCGGTCGCCGATTATCTGGTCCGCATTGTACGCGCCACGCGCGAGCATAGAGGCGTACAGCTTGGCGCGAGCCCGCGCGCGGCCATTTCGCTCATAGCCGCAGCCAAAGCGAGCGCCTTTCTGCAGGAACGCGATTACATCATACCTGATGATATCAAGCATCTCGCTTCGCCGGTGCTCGCTCACCGGATGATGCTTCACACGGAATCAAGAGTGAATGGACTTACGGCGGAGGAAGTTATTGAGACGGTCGTTCGCGAAACGAACGTACCCGTCCGGATGGAGCGTTAACGGATATGCTTACGGCCAAAGCAACGATGTTCAGATGGCGGGTTTTTGGCATGATCTATATCGGCTCCCTGATGTTTCTGTTGTTTCAGGGCGGCAAAACCTCCTTGATGCTGTTCTGTATCCTGAATGTGCTGCTGTTGTATCTGGTACTGGGCAGATGGAGCGGGATCGGCAGCGTGACCGGCGAACGGCGGCTATCCAATGCGGCGGGGGGCGTTTCCCAGTCCGGGCGGACATTTGCGGCTGGAGCAAGAATGGACGTTCAACTGTCCATCCGGGTGCCGGGCATATGGCCGATACCTTATATTCTGGTCCGCGACCGGCTGATCCGGCAGAACGGCAGCTCGGTTCCTTTTGAAGCTTCTTTTGTACCCAGCTACCGCAGAGCGGGGGAAGTCAGCTATACGACGCCGCCGCTGGAGCGGGGCGTTTATCAGTTCGCGCCGACGGAATGCTCGACCCGCGATATTTTCGGCTTGTTCGAGCATGCGGGGTCCTTCGAATCTTCCGTACCCTTCAGCGTGTATCCGAGAATGGTATCCATCCGGCAGTGGCGGCAGCTGAAGCAGGGCGTCAAAGGTCCCTACTCCACTTCCTCATCCCGTCTGTCGGCGAAAGAGACAACCCAGATCAACGGGGTTCGCGAATATATTTATGGGGACAGGCTCTCCCGTATTCACTGGAACGCCACAGCAAGAACGGGGCAGTGGAAGTCAAAAGAATTTGAACGTGAATCACTTCCGAGAACGGTATTTATCCTTGACCGCTACGCCGCTTCCTATGACAATCAGGAGCAATTTGAAACCGGCGTATCCGTCATTGCCTCCCTGCTGGATTTCGGCTTCCGGCGTGCTACAGCTGTCGGTCTGGTATCCGCCGGAGAGAGTATGGACAGCTTCGCGCCGCAGTCCTCGTCCGACCACCGCCAGATGCTGATGAATCATCTTGTGAAGGTGCAGCCGGACGGAGCGACGCCGTTATACCGCATGCTCAGACAAGCTTCCTCCCTCATACCAGCCGGTTCCTTTGTGGTGGTAGTAAGCCCGCAAGGCGGCGAGGAGGCGGTGCGGTCGATGGAGTGGCTGAGCCGTAAAAGCGCTGTGCCCGTGCTGATCCATCTTACCAGCCCGATAAACGCGGGAAATATAGCCGATACAATGGCCAAAGGGGCGGACTGGCTGAGGCTGCTGCAGCGAAGCGGCTACGCGGCGCATTCGCTAGGCGCCTTGCATGAGCTTCCGGGCGTCCTGGAAGGGGGGAGCGCATGAAACCGATATCCCGCTGGCCGGGCAGATGGCTGATGAATGATCTTTATTTGAAGCTGTCGGCGCTGTTCACCGGCATCATTATCTACCAATGGATCAACTGCCTTGGCGAATACTGGTGGGATGAAACCTATACCGTCGTCAACGGCCTCCTGCTGACCACTTTTCTGTTGATCGCATTCATTCCGTCCGTTATCATCTCGGGTATTCTGCAGGTGCTGGCTGTTCTTGTACTGAATATCGTGTTTACGGATTTTAATTGGGTTTCTTTTACCGGTGAGAAAGGAAAAGCGGCGGACTGGGTGTCCTGGGCTGGCGAGCAATTCAATCAGCTGTCGCCGATTTTGTGGATCAGTCTGGCCGTATGGATTATTTATCGCCTGATTCTGGTTTTTCGGGTGAAACGCTCCGGTATTATCTTGATCTCCGGTCTTGCGCTGCTTTCCCTGGCCATCATGGATTCCTTGTTCACGCCGATTTATTTGTGGGACGAGATTGCCTGGATTCTCTTTACAGGGCTTGCCTGGCTAGTAGCCAGTCATTTCTCGAGCTTTAAACAAAACCATCCCGATAGCTGGCGACATCTGCTGGATTACCCGCTAAGCCTATTTTTGCCCGTGCTGCTTATCTTCCTCATTTTCATGGGGGCGGGGCTGTTCGTTCCTCCGATCAAACCGATTCTGACGGACCCTTATACGGCCTGGAAGGAATCCAGAGGGGAAACGGTGCCTTCTTTTGTAGGGGATAAGGGCGTAGGCGCAACGGTCGTCAAAAAACCGGGAGACGCCCGCTCCGGCTACAGCCGCAATGACGATGAATTGGGCGGCGGCTTTACTTTTGATTATTCGCCCGTCATGACCGTGACCACCTCCAAACGCAGTTATTGGCGCGGTGAAACGAAAGCTTATTATAATGGAAGCGGGTGGGAGGAAGCCCGCAGCGAACGTCAGGAAGATGTGATGGTTTCCATATCCAGGAATGAGAAGCTGCCGACGGCCGGACAGCCGGATTCCGTGCAGAAAACTCAAGTGGAACAGACCTTTGCGATGCTGCGCGAGGACAAATATCCGGTGTTGTTCGGGGCCGGGCCGATATCAAGCGTGATTTCCGTAAATGAGGAAGAGGGCGCTCTTCCCCGTCTGAACTGGCTGCCGCAGTCCTGGGAGCTGAGGCTGCCGCAGAGAAACGCAGGCAAATATCCCCAGACCTATTCGATTGTGTCTGACGTGACGCTGCTCGATGAAGAAGCGCTGCGCGAAGGCAAAGCGGCTCAACAGGCTAAAGAGCTCGATGCGATGTACCTGCAGCTGCCTCCTGAGCTCCCGGAGCGAGTAAGGGAGCTGGCGGCGGACATTACGAAAGATGCGGCGACGCCATATGATAAAGCCAAAGTGATCGAAGCTTACCTGCAGATGAATTTCAAGTACACGAACGAACCGGATATAACAAAGAAAAACAGCAGCGATTTTGTGGACTCGTTCCTGTTTGAAATCAGGGAAGGTTATTGTGATTATTTCTCTTCTGCGATGGTGGTGCTGGCCCGTTCCGCCGGTGTTCCCGCCAGATGGGTAAAAGGCTATGCGCCCGGCTCGATAGCGATGGATCCGAGCATGCAGGGCATGCAGGGCGTACCGGGGTTTGAGGCTAATCCGGATGGCGCCGGAACGTATACGATTCGCAATGCGGACGCCCACTCATGGGTAGAGGTTTATTTTGAAGGTTATGGCTGGCTGCCTTTCGAGCCGACGGCAGGGTTCCTGTATCCTTACATGGTGCCGGAGGAAGAAGCCGCTCCTTTGCCGGAAGTTGAAGCTACGGATACGGCTAAGGTTGAAGAGACGGTAGCGGCGGAAAGTTTCCGCATCCCGGTCTGGGTGTATATCACAGGCTTGGCCGCTGCCGCTGCATTCATTGTGCTGCTTCGGTTCCGCTCCATCCTCGCGGCTTGGCACCGTTATCGAAGAGGCACCGGCAATAGGAATGAAATGATTGTAAAAGAGACGAACCGACTGATTAAATATTGCCGGAAAAAAGGCCTTGATCATCGGGAACATGAGACCGTCCGGGAAACCATGACCCATTGGTCCGGAAGATTAACTTCCCTGCAGCCAGAGTTCGGGGTTGTGCTCGGGACATTCGAAAAAGCGATGTACAGCAGCCAAATGCTGACCCAGGAAGAAGCGGACCGCTTCGACAGCAATGTAAAGCAGATCCGGGAGCATCTTGGATAGGCGCGTTGCTTTTCTTGATTGGAAATGCATGCTCAATCCGTTATAGCGGACAGAATAACCGGAAGACACCCATAGGAGCCTTCCGGTTATTTGCCTTGCAGATCCTAACGATTTTGGCAGTGCGCCGTTGGAATTCTCCGGGATCAGGTCCAAGCATCCGAAACAATCCGCTTTGCAACAAATTCCCTTTGTATGGTATAGTTTTTCCTGATAGCGATAGCAGGGGAGTCGAAAATATGTTTGAACGGCTGTTGCCGCATATGCGCGTCAATACCATTTACAATATCGATTTGCATGCCTTGAAGGAACAGGGCATTCGTGGGATCATAACCGATCTGGACAATACACTGGTTGGCGCCAAAGTGCCGCTTGCCACACCGGAGCTGGTGAAATGGCTTGATGTTGTACGCGATTTGGGCTTCACGGTTGTCATCGTATCCAATAACCATCGAACACGCGTCTCCAAATTCGCTGATCCGCTGCGTATTCCATTTGTCCATGCGGCCCGCAAACCATCCAACAGAGCGTTTGTCAGAGCGCTTACGGTTATGGAGCTGCCAGCGGAACATACGGCTGTTATCGGCGATCAGATGATGACAGATGTTCTTGGCGGCCGGCGGATGGGACTGTTCACGATTCTGGTCAGCCCGATTTCACCGGCTGATGAAGGATTCATGACTAGGATCAACCGCAGGATCGAGCGAGTGGCCCTTTCCCGTTTGCGCAAAAAAGGGCTGTGGCCCGAGGAGGAACATAAGTTTGACAAATGAGTTATTAGAGCTGGGAACATGCGCCGGCTGCGGGGTGAAGCTGCAGACGGAATCTGTGGAAAATTTGGGATATATCCCGCAATCCGCGCTGGAGAGAGAGCCTTTAATCTGCCAACGCTGTTTCCGTATCAAAAATTACAATGAGGCGTCTTCCGTCGCCATTGATCAGGACGACTTTCTAAGACTGCTGGGCGGCATAGCCGAAACCAACAGCCTGGTCGTTCATATTGTCGATTTATTTGACTTTGAGGGCAGCCTGATCTCGGGGCTCCAGCGGTTTGTCGGCAATAATCCGGTACTGCTGGTTGTCAATAAAGTCGATCTGCTGCCCAAAGGCATGAATATGAACCGGCTGCTTAATTGGGTTCAAAAACAAGCTAAAGCGCAGGGTTTGCGAACGGTGGATATTGTTTTGTGCAGCGCGAAGCGCAATATCGGGTTTGACCGGGTGGTCCAGGCACTGGCCGAGCATCGCGGCGATCGCGATGTGTATGTTGTGGGTGCGACCAATGTCGGTAAATCCACACTGATCAACCGCATCATCCGCGATTACAGCGATCTGGACCGCGAGCTGACCACATCCCGCTATCCGGGCACAACGCTGGATGCGGTTCACATTCCGCTCGACGACGGACATGATATTATCGATACGCCGGGCATTGTTTACCACCACCGGCTGACCGAAATGGTTCCTCGCGGGGTTCTGCAGGCCCTGCTGCCGGACAAGCCGATCAAACAAATCGTATACCAGTTGAATGAGCAGCAGACCTTGTTTATCGGATCGCTGGCCAGATTCGATTTTGTTGAGGGGCCGAGACAGTCCTTCACGCTCTATCTGTCCAATGCGCTTCCGGTTCACCGCACCAAGCTTGAACGGGCCGACGAGCTGTATGCCAACCACCGGGGGGAAATGCTAGCCCCGCCTACCCGGGAACAGCTGGAGGACATTCCGGGCTGGACGCGGCACCGGATGACAATCAAGCGCGGAACCGACAAGGATATCGTCATATCCGGGTTAGGCTGGATTAGAATCAACGACACAGAAGGAGCGCTTCTGGATATTTACGCGCCCAAAGGCATACGGGTAATGCTGCGTGATGCACTGATATAGAGACAGCATGAATTGTATTTGTACAACTTCCGCGAAGAGGAGCGAACGGATGAGTGCAGCAAATTTGAACACCTTCCATGCCGGGCAAACCGGGAACAGGGTAGACAGCCATACCGTCCTGTACTGCGTCATCGGCGACCCGATACAACATTCCAAGTCGCCCGTTATGATGAACCGGGCTTTCAGGGAAACGGGCCTGAACGGGATCTATACCGCTTTCCATATTACAGGGGAGCAATTGCCCGATTTTATTACTGGCGTGCGGGCGATGGGAATCAGGGGCATCAACGTGACGATTCCCCACAAGCTGGCTGTTATGCCGCTGCTGGATGAAATTGATGAGAGTGCACAGGCAATCGGGGCGGTTAATACGATTGTCAACAATAATGGACGCCTTGTCGGTTATAATACCGACGGCATCGGCTATGTCCGCTCCCTGAAGGAAGAAGCGGAGCCGGATTTAAGCGGGAAACGGATTCTGGTTGTAGGCGCAGGCGGCGCGACAAGAGGGATATTGTACGCGCTGGCACGCGAGGGAGTATCCTCCATTACGATCGCAAACCGCACGGTTGCGCGGGCTGAAGAGATGGCAGCCGCCTTCGAGGGCCAGGCAGAGGGGCTGCGCCTGCATGCCATTGGCCATGAAGGGCTGAAGAAGGCATGCGGCGATGCGGATATTGTGATCAATACGACTTCGCTCGGCATGCATCCCAAGGTCGATGAAACGCCAGCCGATGCCGGATGGCTGGTTCCCGGAACCATTGCCAGTGATTTAATCTACAATCCCATGACGACACGCTTTCTTGCAGAGGCGAAGCAGCAGGGCTGCAAAATTCACAGCGGACTGGGCATGTTCATTTACCAGGGGGCTTATGCCTTTGAATTCTGGACTGGCCAGGAGGCACCCGTCGAGGCCATGCGGTCTGCTGTACTCGAAGCCTTCCGGACAGGACGTTAAAATGATGAAAGAAGGAACCAATACCATGCTTACAGGCAAACAGAAAAGGCATTTACGCGCACTCGCCCACCATTTGCAGCCGGTTTTTCAAGTGGGCAAAGGCGGAATGAACGAAAATCTGGTCCGACATGTGGAAGAAGCGATCGAAAAACGCGAGCTGCTCAAAATATCGGTCCTCAATAACTCTATCGAGGATCCGAAAGAAGTAGGCACTTGGCTCGCGGAAGAAGCGAAAGCGGAGCTCGTACAAGTAATCGGCAAGACGATTGTCCTCTACAAGGAGTCAAAGGATTACAAAACAATCGTATTGCCCTGAACGAAAGCGCAATGCGCACACGGTGAGATTTAAAGCTTGCCGCAACGGTAATGGAAAGGAGCGGTCACAAGTGATTAAAGTTGGCATCATGGGTGGAACATTCGACCCCATTCATTATGGGCATCTGCTGGCGGCGGAAACGGCCCGTGAGACTTGCGGCCTTGATGAGGTGTGGTTTATCCCTTCCTTTATCCCGCCTCTGAAAGACAACGAGCCTGGAGCCGAGGGGCATGAACGGCTGGAAATGGTTTACCGGGCCATTGATTTCCAGCCCTATTTCCGCGCCCTTGACATTGAACTGGAGAGAGGCGGCACAAGCTATACCATCGATACAGCAGAAGCGCTTGTCGAACATCACCCGGAGCGTTCGTTCAGCTTTATAATCGGCTCCGACCGGATTAACGATCTGCCGGGGTGGCACCGGGTCGCGGAATTGGCTGAGCTGGTGAGCTTCATCGGTGTAGAACGGCCCGGAGCGCCGATTGAGAAATCGAAGCTTCCGGCAGCACTGTCCGACCGGCTGCAAATAGCGGAAATGCCGCTTATCGGATTATCTTCGACCGATATCCGCAAACGCCGGGCCGAAGGCAAATCGATTCGTTTCATGGTCCCCGAGAAGGTCTATTCTTTTATCCAAAGGAATGGTCTGTATGAATCGTAAGGCTATGATAACGGCCGTGCAAGCCGAGATGCCGGAGCGGCGGTGGAAGCATACGCGGGGTGTCATGGAGACTTCCGTCCTGTTGGCAGAACGTTATGGCGGGGATCCGGAGCGGGCAGAGCTTGCGGCGATCCTGCATGATGTGGCGAAGTATTGGCAGACCTCGCGGATGGAAGCCGTTATTCGCGAGCAGGGTCTTCCTGCCGATTTGCTCCTTTATGACAAAGAGCTTTGGCACGCGCCAGTTGGTGCTTTCGTCGCCGAGCATCATTTCGGCATAACCGATTCCATGGTACTCGATGCGATCCGTTATCATACCTCTGGCCGGGAAGACATGACGCTGATGGACAAAATCGTCTGTCTGGCCGATTATATGGAGCCGGGACGGGAGTTTCCGGGAGTCGATCATATTCGCGAGCTGTCTGGGCATGATTTGAATAAGGCGCTGATCGCCGGTTTCGACTCTACGATCACCTATTTGCTGGCACAGGGGAAGCGGATTTATCCGCTGACGATAGCCGCACGCAATGACTTAATAGTAAAAGCCAGGGAGGCTTAAGCAATGACGGTAAAACCAGAAGAGCTGCTGCATCTTGTAGTTGCAGCGGCAGAAGAAAAAAAAGCCCATGATATCGTGGCGCTCAATTTGCAGAATATTTCATTGGTGGCGGACTTTTTTGTCATCTGTCATGGTAATTCGGATACACAGGTACAGGCGATTGCTACAGAGATCCGCAAGCAGGCGGAATCCCACGGCGTACGGATGCGCGGTATTGAAGGGATGGACTCGGGGCGCTGGGTGCTCATTGATATCGGCGATGTCGTTGTCCATGTCTTCCACCGGGAAGAGCGTGAATATTACAATATCGAACGGCTCTGGTCCGACGCGAAAGTTGTGGAGTTTGCATGAGCTTAATTGCTGGTACGATCCAAAAATTCAGGGTGGCGCGTGAAGTGTCGCCCTACGGCTTTTTTTTGAGCGATGGCGAATCGGAAGTGCTGCTGCATTACACCGAGCTTGTTGGGCACCGTCCCAAGGCGGACGACGAGGTTGAAGCGTTCGTGTTCTATGATACCGATGACCGGATAGCGGCAACCATGAAGAAGCCGCTCATTACCCTAGGTGAGGTGGCCCGTCTGGCGGTTGCGGACATTCATCCGCGAATTGGCGCTTTTCTGGAGATGGGACTTGGCCGCCAGCTGCTGCTCCCGCTCTCGGAACAGCCCGAGCTGAAGGAGCTTCGTCCCCAGCGCGGAGACGAAGTGCATGTGATTCTGGCGCATGACAAAATCGGCCGGCTTGTCGCCAAAGTGGCTTTTGAGGAGGAACTGGCCGAGCTTGCTTTTCCGGCTCCGGAATCCTGGCGCAACACTTGGGTGGAAGGTTTCATCACCAAGACATTGAAGATCGGGTCCTTCGTGCTCATTGACGGGGGTGTCGTGGGATTTGGCGTCATGGGCTTCATCCCGGCAGAGGAGCGGACCAAGCTGCTGCGTTTGGGCGAGCGCGTCCGGGCCAGAGTAACCTTTATCCGCGAAGACGGACGGGTCAACCTGTCGATGACTCCGCGCAAGGAAGTGGGACGGGTGGAGGATTCGGAGCGTATCCTCGCTTTTTTGAAGGAACGTCCCGATGGGGCTATGCCGTATTCGGATGAAACATCCGCTGATATCATCAAGCAGAAGTTTAATATCAGCAAATCCGCTTTCAAGCGGGCCGTCGGCAAGCTGATGAGAGAAGGTCTGGTGGTACAGGACGGAAGCTGGACTTCGCTCGTCAAGGAGACTCCCCCGGCAGAAGATAGTTAAAATCTGAAAGCTGCACAGGATAAGTCAGCTTTCGAAGGATAGAGGAGAGTAGCGATGCGTGCATACCGGCAGTTTGCCACTGTTTACGACCGGCTCATGGAAGATATGCCGTATTCCGATTGGCTGCGATTTGCCAGAGAATGCTGGGATCGTTACGGCATTCCGCAATCCGTCGTCGATCTGGGCTGCGGGACGGGAAGTCTCGCGATTCCGCTGGCGCGTTCCGGTTTTCACGTATTCGGGATCGATCTTTCCGCGGACATGCTCAGTATCGGCCGCAATAAATGGGAATCGAGTCCCCAGCAGGCGATTCGTTCCAGTTCAGGCTCCATCCGCTGGCTGCAGCAGGATATGTGCAGCTGGGAGCTTCCGGAGCAGGTTGATGCCGTCATTTCATTTTGCGATTGCATCAATTATTTAACGGAAGAGGCGTATGTGGAAGCGGCTTTCCGCGCTACCTGTGAAGGTTTGAAGACTGGAGGGGCGTTTCTCTTCGATGTCCATCCGCCAAAAACGCTGCAGCGTTATGCGGACGAGCAGCCTTTTGTACTGGACGAACGCGATATCTCCTACATCTGGACAAGCGAACTGGATCGTACACGTATGGAGATTGAGCATCACCTGTCCATTTTTGTCCGCGATGAGAGCAAGGGACCGTCAGTTTACAGCCGTTTTGAAGAAGTACATATACAGCGTGCTTACCAACCGGAATGGATTCGGGCAGCACTCGTCAGGGCAGGCTTCAGCAAGGTGGAGGCCTTTGCGGATTTCAGGCTGAAAGCACCGGATGACCAGTCCGAGCGCCTCTTCTACGCTGCCATAAAATGATGAATCCTTCATAGCTGCTCTTGACATAAACGGTCTCGCTTCTTTATAATCGAACTAATCATTTTACCGGAGGAAACGGCTGCCGCCTTATTCTGGCAGAGCAGTAAGGTTCTTCCTTCTTTGAAATAAAAGCAGTGATTAGGCGGGTACTTGTACTTTCTTATATGTTTTAACTCAGGATCAGGTGTCGATAAGGAGTAGTAGTCTCATTGGACTGGAAGAAGAGAGCCGGCGGTTGGTGCAAGCCGGTCCAGGACAGGGATGAACTCGCCTTGGAGCCGCACGTGCAAGCAGGCGCGTATTATTGTGCCCTGTGTAAGCGTGCCGTCCCGCCCGCGTTAAGGGTTAGAGTGAGCAGCGGCAAAGCATGCCTGCTGTTAACTAGGGTGGTACCACGGGAGCGTAATCCTCTCGTCCCTAGCGTTTACGCTGGGGGCGGGGGGTTTTTTTTATGCATCTGGATGGTTGCAAGCAAATGAAGCCAGGGAGGCAATGGTAATGTCACAGGAACGACCGGAACAACAAGGTTATAACCCGCTGGTTATTGAGCCGAAATGGCAGCAGTATTGGGATGAGCACAAAACGTTTCAGACAAGAGAAGATGCAGGGAAGCCGAAATTTTACGCGCTGGATATGTTTCCGTACCCATCCGGATCAGGGCTGCATGTAGGCCATCCGGAAGGTTATACGGCGACGGATATCGTATCGCGCTACAAACGGATGAAAGGCTATAATGTCCTGCACCCGATGGGCTGGGACGCGTTCGGTCTGCCGGCGGAGCAGCATGCGCTTGATACAGGCGAGCATCCCCGGGAAATTACGGTCAAGAACATCAATAATTTCCGCAGACAAATCAAATCGCTTGGTTTCTCCTATGACTGGGACCGTGAATTCAGCACCACCGATCCCGATTACTACAAATGGACACAGTGGATCTTCATCCAACTGTTCAATAAAGGCCTCGCCTATGTGGCGGAGGTTCCTGTCAACTGGTGTCCGGCACTGGGGACGGTGCTTGCCAATGAGGAGGTCATTAACGGCCTCAGCGAACGCGGCAATCACCCTGTTATCCGCAAACCGATGCGGCAATGGGTGCTGAAGATTACCGAATATGCGGAAAGACTGCTGGAGGATCTGGAGGACCTGGATTGGACCGAAAGCATTAAAGACATGCAGCGCAACTGGATCGGCAAATCCAAGGGTGCTGAAGTCACTTTTGCCATCGACGGCTATGAGGAATCGCTGGTCGTGTTTACGACCCGGCCCGATACGCTGTTTGGCGCAACCTACTGCGTGCTTGCGCCGGAGCATGAGCTTGTCGCCCAAATCACAACATCCAAGCAGAAGGACGCCGTTGAGGCTTATCAGGAAGCTGCTGCGCGCAAAAGCGACCTGGAACGCACTGATTTGGCCAAAGACAAGACAGGCGTGTTTACTGGTGCTTATGCCATCAATCCGGTCAGCGGCGCCAAAACTCCGATTTGGATCGCCGATTATGTTCTGGCCGGGTACGGTACCGGTGCCATAATGGCTGTTCCGGGACATGACCAGCGCGACTGGGAATTTGCCAAACAATACGATTTGCCGATTGTGGAGGTTGTGCAAGGCGGTACGATTACCGAGGAAGCTTACGCCGGAGACGGTCCGCATGTGAACTCGCAGTACTTGAACGGGCTGAATAATGAAGAAGCGATCGCTATGATGATCCGCAAGCTGGAGGAAAGCGGAAAAGGAAAAGGCAAGATTACCTACCGTCTGCGTGACTGGCTGTTCAGCCGCCAGCGCTATTGGGGGGAGCCGATTCCGATTCTTCATCTGGAGGACGGTACAATGAAGCCGGTTCCGGAGGATCAGCTGCCGCTGCTGCTGCCGGATATCGAACAGATCAAGCCTTCAGGAACAGGTGAATCGCCGCTTGCCAATGTGACCGAGTGGGTAGAAACAGTTGATCCGGAAACGGGAATGAAAGCACGGAGGGAAACCAATACCATGCCGCAATGGGCAGGCAGCTGCTGGTATTACCTGCGTTTCATAGACCCTCATAATCAGAACGAGATCTGCTCCAAGGAGAAGCAGGCACAGTGGCTGCCTGTGGATCTGTATATCGGCGGAGCCGAGCATGCCGTGCTCCATTTGCTATATGCCCGCTTTTGGCATAAGGTGCTGTATGATTTGGGAATCGTGGACACGAAGGAACCGTTCCATAAGCTTGTCAATCAGGGCATGATTCTGGGCATGAACAATGAGAAAATGAGCAAATCTCGCGGCAATGTCATTAATCCCGATGATATCGTCAATGAGTTCGGGGCAGATACGCTGCGGATGTACGAGATGTTCATGGGTCCCCTTGAGGCGACGAAACCATGGAACACCAACGGGGTGGAAGGCATGTACCGGTTCCTCAGCCGCGTTTGGCGGATGGCAATCGGCGAGGATGGGAATCTGCATGCGAAAATCACCGATACCGAAGCCTCCGATGCATTCAAGCGCGCCTGGCACCGCACAATCAAGAAAGTGACGGACGATTACGAGCATCTGCGCTTTAATACGGCGATCAGCCAGCTGATGATTTTCGTTAATGAAGCGTATAAAGCGGAATCTCTTCCCCGGGAAGCAGTCGGACATTTTGTGCAGATGCTGTCGCCGCTTGCTCCGCATATTGCCGAAGAGCTGTGGTCGAAGCTGGGTCATGAGGGATCGGTTTCTTACGTGGCTTGGCCTTCCTATAATGAAGCCTGGACGGTGGATCAGGAAGTGGAGATTGTCGTTCAGGTGAATGGCAAAATTCTGGAGCGTCTTTCGATTGCGGCCGACACGGACGAGGCTGAAATGGAGAGTATCGCCAAGCAGTCCGTCAAAGTCGCGGAAGCCATTGCAGGCAAGACCATTCGCAAGGTGATTGCCGTCAAAGGCAAACTTGTCAACATTGTAGCCAATTAGATCCACACGCTACAGGGATATTATAAGAGGTGAAGGGCTTATTAACGCAAAGCATGCGTTAAGGGCCATTCACCTCTTTGCCGTTCAAGGAGAGAGCTACCCGCTCCAGATCTTCCTCGTATTTGGCATGTGTTGTTTGGATGACGGCATTGAATACGCCCGAGAGCTCTTGCTCCAGCAGCGCCAGCGCCTGGGCGGTTATGCCGCCGGGCACGGAAACCCTTGCCTGAAGAGCTTCGGGGGACATGCCGCCATCGGTCAGCAACTGACCCGTTCCCAGAAGCATAGCGCTTGCCACTACTACCGCCTCTTCTCTGGAAATTCCGGTTTCCTGTACGGCCGCATCAATAAAGCACTGCAGGACATAGGCCATGAAGGCCGGACCGCAGCTGGAAATATCCGAGACGATTCGCGTATGCTTCTCATCTATGATCAAGGGCGTGCTTATCGCAGAGAAAAGGCGCTTCAAGCGGCTCATGTCGCTTTCATTTAACCGATTGCCGAACATGCACAAGGTTGCCCCGCAGCATACGTAATTGGTGATGCTGGGAATAACCTTAGCTATTTTGCATGGCAAAAGCTCCTCCAGCTGCTTAATCATAACAGGGCTGGTTATCGAGACGATAATCTGGTCTTCCCTTACAATACCGCTGATTTCTTCCAGCACCGGTTTGAATTCCAGCGGCTTTATGCACAGAAATATAATGTCCTGACCGATCACGGCATCGCTATTATGCTGGACAGCATGCAAGCCGGGATGCTGCATGGCAAGCTTTTCCGCTTTGGCGAAGGTACGGTTGCTGGCGGTGATATTTGACGGCTCAAGGGCACCTGAACCGACTAAGGAATCGATAAGCAAGCTACCCATACTTCCGATTCCAATAAATCCAACCTTCATCGTTACCCCTCCTTGGCACTAATGCTCTTACTACCTTATGCGCCGGAGCAAGGCCGACATGACCAGTTTTCGAAAGATTTATGATTAATGCCGGGTACGCAACTAAATGGAGGTGACTTTTCTGATGCAAGCGAATAGAAAAAAAAGGCCCTGGAATCCCATGTATACGATTGCTTCGCTGGGCCTTCTGGGTGCCGCCTTGATCATCTCAGCATTTTATCAAGCCGGTACAGGAGAACCGCCGGGTTGGGTGCCCTTAAACAGTCAAGTGAAGGCGGCCCTGAACCCTGACGAGAGCAAGCCGGATTCCTCGGCAGCAGATTTTACATCTGCGGAGAAGAAACAGGCGGAGTCCGAAAAAGAATTACCATCCCCGACTGGGAACCAGGCGATAGACAAAGATCCGCAACCGAACGGGCCGGAAGCCGGTGAGACTGCGTCAAAGCAGCCGCTCCAGCAGCAAGCGGTTGGCGCGGACAGATCCGATACGGATGATGGAGGACCAGGAGCGGACAAAACAGCCCCTGCGGCAATGCAGGATGAGGGTATGACAGCAGACGGGAAAATCAATCTTAACCGTGCCACAGCAGCCGAGCTGGATGCGCTTCCCGGGATCGGCGAAGCCAAAGCCAGGGCAATTGTGGCGGACAGGGAAAAAAATGGTCCCTTCCGCTCAGTCGACGATCTCCTCCGTGTCAAAGGAATTGGGCCCAAACTACTGGAAAAAATGAAAGCTTCCATTGTTGTTACGCCTTGATTGTGCGACAATGGGAGGGATAGCGGCGAGCCGCTTACAGTTAAATTCCTGCGAGGAGGATTCTTAAATGTCTGAACACAAACTTTCATTGGAAACGCTATCCGTTCACGGAGGCCAGGAAATCGATCCTACCACTTTATCCCGGGCAGTACCGATTTATCAAACAACGTCCTATGGATTCCGCGATACCGAGCATGCTGCAGATTTGTTTGCACTGAAAGAATTCGGAAATATTTACACCCGCATCATGAACCCGACAAGCGATGTTTTCGAGAAGCGCGTTGCGGCACTTGAAGGCGGACCTGCGGCTTTGGCCGTCGCATCGGGATCAGCAGCCATTACATACGCGATTCTGAATATCGCCGGCTCCGGAGATGAAATCGTATCCGCGGCTAGCTTATATGGCGGCACGTTTAATTTATTTTCAACAACGCTTCCCAAGCTCGGCATAAAAGTTAATTTTGTCGATCCGCTGGATCCGAACAACTTCGAAGCAGCGATTACTGACAAAACCAAAGCCATATTTGCCGAGACGATCGGCAATCCTAAAGGCGACATTATTGATATTGAAGCGGTGGCGGCTATCGCCCACAAGCATGGCATTCCGTTTATCGTTGACAATACTTTCCCAAGCCCCTACCTATGCCGTCCGATCGAACATGGCGCGGACATCGTTGTCCATTCGGCGACCAAATTTATTGGCGGTCACGGGACTTCCATCGGCGGCGTCGTCGTGGATGGAGGGACGTTCGACTGGAAAGCAAGCGGGAAATTTCCCGGCTTGACCGAACCGGATCCAAGTTATCATGGCGTTGTTTATACGGACGCAGTTGGACCGATTGCATATATTATAAAAATGCGCGTACAGCTGCTTCGCGACATGGGCGCAGCTATTTCGCCATTCAACTCCTTCCTTCTGCTGCAGGGGCTGGAGACGCTGCATCTGCGGATGGAACGCCACAGCTCCAATGCGCTGGCTGTAGCCCAGTACCTGGAAGCCCATGATTCGGTGGAATGGGTCAACTATCCGGGGCTGCCAAGCCATGTCTCGTATGACCTGGGACAGAAATATATGCCGAAAGGCCAAGGCGCCATTCTGACCTTCGGAATCAAAGGCGGAGCCGAAGCCGGCAAGAAAGTGATCAATGCCGTAACGCTGTTCTCCCATTTGGCCAATGTTGGAGACTCGAAGTCGCTGATCATCCATCCGGCGAGCACAACCCATCAGCAGCTGTCCGAACAGGAACAGGAAGCTGCCGGCGTAGCGCCGGGAATGATTCGCCTGTCCATCGGAACGGAAGGCATTGACGATATTCTGCATGATCTGGGACAGGCATTGTCGGCCAGCCAACAGTAGGAAAGACCAGATAGGAAAGGAAGATTTACGATGGTTACGGATTCGCGCGAGAGCGCGCGCAAAGACTGGGATACTTACTTCATGGATATTGCTTACATGGTCTCCACGCGTTCGCGTTGTTTGAGGCGGCATGTAGGGTCAGTGCTGGTTCAGGGAAAGAAGCTGCTCGGAACAGCCTATAATGGCGCGCCCATGGGGGTAGCCGACTGTTCCGAGGCCGGCTGCATGATTGTCGAGGAGCTGGAGCTTCAGATAACCGGCGGGGAAGAGCAGATGATCAAGAAGCAGCGCTGTATCCGAACCATTCATGCCGAGCAGAACCTGCTGCTTTTCACGGACCGCATCGACCGGGAAGGCTCAACCGTTTATGTAACGGATCAGCCCTGCTGGACTTGTGCCAACATGCTCGCAAACAGCGGCATCAATGAAATCGTCTACCATCGTAGTTATCCCAAGGACAGCGATAAGGTCGTTAATCTGATGCAGCAAAAAGGCATTCAATTCCGCTCGTTGGCGGATTATGAACCGCCTGAACAGGCTAAGATAAACGTGAAATCCTGATGCCGGGGAAGAAAAATCAAGCCATGGTGAGAAAGAATCTCTCGTGGGCGCCGTTTTTTGGCGCTTTACGAAAGGTTCTTTTTTTTGTCTTTAGGAGGGAGGGAGAATAAGGGATGAACAGCCGCCCGCTGGTTTATTTTGCACTCTGCTGGGTACTGGGAAGCGCTGCTGGAGCAGGACTGTTGCTCTCAGGCTTAATGCTGGCCGGTGCCGGACTTGCTGCCTTGCTCTATGTGCAGGTGCTTCGTCGCAAATCTTCTTGGCTGCTGGCCGCCGCATGCCTGGCCGCATTTGCAGGAGCGTCAGCAGAACGGTTGTGGGCGGACAAGCACAATGTGACGGGTTTCCCTGTACGAACGGAGCAAACGGCTGCCGACTCCGGCTCAGGCTCAGACTCAATTTCAGCTTATAAGGTGGAAGTAGCGGGAACTATTCTGTCTGCCGTAGAGGTCGATGGGGACCGTGCCCAGTTCATAATGAATGTCAAAACCGCTGCTGTAGCGGGGGAAGGTGCGCCGCGCCAGCTCGATGAGCTTCTGCTTGTACATATCAAGCTTGCACAGCAAAAGGATCAGGCCGTTGCAGCCGGCTGGAAACGGGGCTCCTATGCGGTAATCAGCGGAGAGTTGAATTTGCCGGCCGAAGCTACCAATTTTGGCGGCTTCGATTATCGTAACTATCTGCTTGGCCAGCGTATTCATTGGCTGCTTAAGGCGAGCGGCCTTTCATCTGTGGTCGTAAGTCCCGGAGCCCGCTTCAGCAAGCCTTCGCTTCTGAGCCATATCGATGATTTCCGCAATTCGCTGGGAAGACGTATGGACGTGCTGTTTCCGGCGGAGCAGACCGGTTATATGAAAGGGCTGATTCTCGGAATGCGCGAGGATCTTGATCCCGAGCAGTTCCGCCAATTTTCCCAGCTGGGCCTGACTCATATATTGGCGGTCTCGGGCCTGCATGTGGCCGTATTTCTGTATGTGCTTGGGGGTTTGTTGAAGCTGCTGCGCATGACGCGCGAACGGATGCTGCTCTTTATGATAACGGCAATTCCGTTCTATGTGCTGCTCACCGGCGCTGCGCCTTCCATTGTCCGCGCCGGAATTATGGCGATGCTGGGTTTGTTTGCGGCCCGATTAAATAAGCTGAAGGACGGACTACATCTGCTTGCGGCAGCGGCTCTGTTGATGCTGATTTGGGACCCTTACTTTCTGATGGATGTCGGCTTTCAACTGTCGTTTTTGGTGACGGCGGGCCTTATTGTTGGCGTCCAGCCCTTTCGCCGTCTGCTGCCTCAGGGAAAGAAGCTGAAGGGACTTTTTGATATGATCGCCGTGACGGTGGTGGCTCAGGCGGTATCGTTCCCGCTGACGATCTATTATTTCAACCAGATCCATTTGTTGTCGCTGCTGGCGAATTTTATTCTGGTCCCCTTTATCAGCTTCATTGTAATGCCTCTTGGCGGGGTGGCGCTTGTGCTGGACGCCTTATGGCATGGCGGAGCCCTGGGGATAGGTTCGGCCGCTGCTGTGGCGAACCGCCTGTCCTTCGGCGTTGTGTTGAAGCTGAGCGGCATGCGTCAGTTTCATTTCATCATCGGAACCCCGCCGCTGATGTGGGTGGCGTACATGTACACTGCTATGGGAGTGAGCCTGTCCGTTCTTTACCGCAGGGGCAAGCGTACCTTGCCTGATATCTCCCTGCAACAGCATGGGAGTAATCGTCCGCTGCATGGAGGGGAGGAGCCTGCGGGTGAAGCTGAAACCCAGCCTCTGGGATTGCCTGAATACCGCACGGGAGCTAACAACAAGGATCCGGCAACCGGGGGTTCCTGGTATAAGCGCATGCCGGCTTTGCTGTATATGATGCTGATCGCATCGCTTGCTGTGCCCGTACTATGGGCATATGACCCGGAGTGGAACAGCAGGGATGCTTATGTCAGTTTCCTCGATGTGGGCCAAGGGGATTCCATTCTGATCCGGACCGCACACGGCAAAAATATACTGATCGACGGAGGAGGTGCGGTAACCTTTCGGAAGAAAGGAGATGAGTGGAAAGAGAGGGGAGATCCTTTTGAAGTAGGCCGCAAGGTGCTTGTCCCGCTGCTGCAAAAACGGGGCGTGCAGCAGATCGATCTCCTGGTCATGACCCACCTGGACAGCGATCATATCAAAGGACTGCGTGCTGTCATGGCCAATATTCCGGTTAAGCGAATGCTCTGGAACGGCACCGTCAAGCAGTCGGAGGATGCGGTTAATTTGTTGGGGTCTGCCGCAGAGCAGGGAATTCCGATGTACCGAAGCGATGGCGGATTAAGCTGGAAAATTGACGAGGGGGCAGTGATTCGATTGCTGGGCGAGCAGAGGAACGATTATGATCACAGTAGTGTTCCTTACCTAAAAGAGCAGAACGGACATAGCGTGGCGATGATTGTTGAGCTTTACAACCGTTCGTTCCTGCTGACCGGCGATGCCGATTCTGCGGAGGAACGGGCCATTTTGGCACGTACGGCCAGCTCCGGTTCTCTGGCTGCAGCAGAGCTGCAGGACGAGGGGAACCACTCCATAGCTCAGCAGTCTGTCCCCTCCTCAGCCATCGATGTGATGAAGGTTTCCCACCATGGTAGCAAGA
Source organism: Paenibacillus nasutitermitis (assembly GCF_014641075.1). Lineage (GTDB taxonomy): Bacteria > Bacillota > Bacilli > Paenibacillales > Paenibacillaceae > Paenibacillus_Z > Paenibacillus_Z nasutitermitis. Next base: position 1,209,567 of record NZ_BMHP01000002.1, on the reverse strand, counting down.
CGTCTTCCACTGCGGAATGGCTGTCTTACTGGCATCCGTCGACAGCCGTTATATCCGTGGGCAGGAACAACTCCTACGGTCATCCCAATAACGAGGTTATGGAGCGGATCACAGCTGCAGGAGCGGACATCAAACGCACAGATTTGGACGGAGAAGTTGAATTTCGGATAACAGCCCGCGGTGAGTTGTTTGTCCGGCATATGCTGGGGCCTTAATGGATTTGACAGCCCGCTCGCGGCAGTGGTACGATTTGGTTACTTATTATTATCCGGTATATATATGAAGACAGGAGGCTTGAATCCAGTCCTGAGAGGGTACTGTATTCATAGTCTCTTTTTTTATGATAGTGAGAGTCGATAATTGCTTGTGAGATCCATACAGGAGGGGATAGGAACATGGGGAAAATTGTTGCCGTGCATCCGCTTGATACGAAATTTGCCGATCAGATAAAGCAAGCTGCTCCGGGGTGGGAGCTTATTGATGCTAGCGATAGGAAAACCGTCGACAAGCATCTGCCTGAGGCTGAGATTATATTGGGCTGGAATTCAAACGTTGCTGAATTTGTAAAATCAGGCCCTTCCCGTTTGAAATGGGTGCAGAACTGGGGAGCAGGGGTAGAGCGTCTTCCGCTTGACAAATTCAGGGAGTTCGGGATTATGCTGACCAATGCAAGCGGCGTTCATCCTTATCCGATATCCGAAACGATATTTGCCATGCTCCTCGCGTTCACCCGCCACCTCCATACAGCTATCCGCAACCAGGCACGGAGCAGTTGGGAGCATTCGGGCGACATGGGCGAGATTCACGGCCGGACAATGGGGATATTGGGTGCCGGCGCCATAGGACTGGAAACAGCAAGGCTGGCCCAAGCTTTTAATATGAAGGTGCTCGGCGTTCGAAGATCAGGCCTGGAAGAAAAGAATGTTGATGAGATGCACGGAATCGAAGGGCTGCAAGAGGTGCTGCAGCAAAGCGATTTTGTAATAAACTGCATGCCTCACACGCCGGAAACGGAATTGATGTTAGGCAAAGACCAATTTGCGGCGATGAAGAAAACAGCATATTACATCAATATCGGCAGGGGAAAAACGACCGATACCGCTGCTCTACTTGAAGCGCTGCAAAACGGGACAATCGCGGGGGCCGGACTCGATGTATTCGAGCAGGAGCCGCTTCCTGAGGACCATCCTTTCTGGAAGATGGACAATGTGATTATTACTCCCCATCATGCGGGCAGTACCATCTATTACACTGAGCGCGTGATTGCCATCTTTGTCGATAACCTGAAGCAATATGCCCAGGGAAGCAGCCCCGAGTCCAGCGTGGTTGATTTGGACAGCGAGTACTAGAATGTGGCTTTCGTGGCAGAATGAACCAGGCTGCCGGACAGGGTGCGCCAGCAATCGTTGAGCAGCGATTCGTGCTTGTCAAGCATGGATTTGCTGCTCTTGTTTTTTCCCTGGCAGACACCGGATTCAAGCAGGCATAATATCCTGATTTTAGGCAGCCTTCGAAGGCTATACGGTTCTCTGCTTTTCTGATATTCTTAAAATTGGTGCTAGGTGTCCGAACGGATGCAAATCTAAAATTTTTTTAAAGTTTCACTTAGAAAATTTGCAACATTATTAACTTCCTTTGCGTCTTAAAGGTTGCAAGAGAGGGGGATCCTCCGTGGTAGAGCCCGGCCTAATTAAAGCGGCACAAGCCGGCGATGGCGATGCTCTAATTTCTCTATTGCGAGAGATTGAAAATCATGTTTACCGGACAGCCTACTATATATTAAACAACGAACAGGATGCGTTGGATGCCGCTCAAGAAGCGCTAATCCGCGTTTATACAAAAATCGGATCCTACGAAGAGAAGGCTCAGTTCAAAACTTGGGTACAACGGATTGTCACAAATATTTGTATTGACAAATTCAGACGTAATAAACCTACAGTATCGATTGATGAGCATGACATGGTTTTTCCGGATTCGCATTCCGTTGAGGAGGAAGTGCTTTCCGCCTATGCGGTGCAGGATATCCGCAAGGCAATCGACAAACTCCCTGATCATCACCGGGCCGTTGTCGTGTTAAGGTACCTTCAGGATTTTTCTTACAATGAAATTGCGGATTCGTTGGACCTGCCATTAAATACAGTCAAATCTTATTTATTCCGGGCAAGACAGCAGCTGCAGACTTACCTCCATGATTATCAGAAAGGTGGTGTCCGAGGATGAATTGTCAAGAGGTGATGGAATATATGCAACGAGAGCTGGATGGAGACCTTGATGATCGGGAAACCGAAATCTTGATGACTCATACGCGGCATTGCCCCGAATGCACAGCTGTATTTGAGAGGTTGAAGCTGCTATCCGCCGGACTCGATAATCTTCCCAAAGTAACACCTGGTTACAGCCTGGTTGATGCGATCATGCCCAAGCTGCTTGAGCTGCAAACAAGCGCCGAGCTTATGGCCGCAGATCCTGTTCGTGGTGAAGAGCCGGAAGGATCCATTCCCAGGCGCAGACAAACGCAGGAAAGACGAAAAAACAGATTTTCCTACCGAATCATGGGCGGCGTTGTCGCTGCGGGAATCGTGGTTGGTCTGGTATTTATTGCGAATCCTTTCGAAGGCTTCATCCGTACAAACAGCAGCGATGACAGCGCAATGACAGCCGATACATTCTCTGCGGATACAGCAAGTAAAAGCGGTACGTTTTCTTCTCAAAGCACTGCAAACAGCAATGCGCCCAAATCCAATGATGAGGTAAGTGTGTCTGGGAATAACGGCGTTTCAGAAAGTGCTTCTGTGCAGGATCAGGCGGCATCGGATTCCAAAGACACAGCTTCCTCTGATAAGATACAGCGGTCAGAGAATCCCGCAGCTAAAGACATAGCAGAGCAAGACTCGCCAGCGAAAGGGGAGAAGAGTGCCTCTCCAGCCGCGGAACCTGAGGCAAGTCAACCGGACCGATTAGGAAACAGTTCCGGAAATGGCGCAGCCAAATCAGATGAGCCGACCAGTGCGGCGCCGCTGCCGGGCATAGCCCCCCCGGACGCAAATAACGCGGATTCAGCAGCAGGCATGTCTGCCATTATTCATGATCCGGTTGTTCCTTCTCCGGACAAACGTTATGCGGCTGCTGTGGTCGATGGCGCGATGCAGATTTATACCACATCGGATAATGTAAAGATTTTTCAAGGCGAGAAGCGGACTTCCGAACTTACCAACCTGGTCTGGGCCGCGGACAGCAAGACGTTCACCTATGAGACGGCTGCCGCAGACGGCAAGCAAGAGGTCTATGTGGTGGATCTGACCGCTTTGTCGGAGAGCCTCAAGGCTGATGAATGATTTTTTACAGCTCAAGGTCCGCACATATTACGTGATGCCCGCGTATAATACAGGATACGACAGCCGTCACCGTTTAGAAACCTTAACGTCGTATGACCATTCACAGGCGGTACCATGGGCCGCCCGTACTGTGGGTGTTTATATAGATGTTTAGGAACAAAGGGATGAAGTCGCAGTGGACTTCATCCCTTTGTTGCTGTTTTTATGGCCTGATCAGATAGACAGCCGATCTCATTAAATCGGAGTATGGGAGTGGATAAGGATTGGATAGTAAAGAAGCGATGAAACAGTGGAAAACGGGACTGTTTTCTCCGGTCTATGTCATTTACGGGAAGGACCGCTACCGGATGAGCCAGTTTGTCGGGGATTTGACTGAGCGTCTGCTGCCACGCGAGGAAAGGGAGCTTGGAATCGTTAAATTCGATACCGCAGAGACCTCTATTCAAGAGGCGGTGGCGGAAGCAGATACACTCCCTTTCTTTGCTTCCCGCAAGCTTGTCCTGATCCGCGACCAGTCCGTCCTTGCAACGGCACAGGGGAAGGAAAGCAAGATGGAGCATCAGATCGATCGGCTGATCGCTTATTTGAAGCAGCCTTGCGAGACGAGTGTGATCGTATTTCAGGTCATGGCGGAGAAGCTTGATGAACGACGCAAAGTCGTTAAGCTTCTGAAGGAACAGAATGTGCTTATTCCCTTTCAGGAGCTTCAAGAGAGCGAGCTGCAGCAGTGGGCGGTCAAACGTGCCGAGGAGCAGGGCAGGCTCCTTCAGCAGGAAGCGGCGGAGCTGCTGCTTGCCCGTACCGGGACAAATATGCAGCAGCTTGCCCATGAAGTGGACAAGCTCTGTCTTCATACGGGCCCCGGGGGAAACATTGGGGTTCGCGAGGTTGAGACGCTGATTGCCTCCACAGTGGAAGAGGATGTATTTGCCTTGATTGATGCGATGGCTTCGCTGAAAGTGGATAAAGCGCTCAAGCTCTACGGCGAGCTGCTGCTGCGCAAAGAGGAGCCCATTAAAATCGCAGCACTTATTGCCCGTCAGCTCCGCATTATGCTGCAGATCAAGGAGCTGTCGCAGCATCAATATTCGCCCCAGCAGATGGCCGGGCAGCTAGGTCTTCACCCGTATGCCGTCAAGCTGTCCGTAGAGAAGGCCAAGAATTTCTCGGTAGGCTCGCTAGGTGGTCATCTGGACCGACTGGCAGACCTGGATTATAAAATGAAAACTGGCAAAATTGATAAAACACTGGGTCTGGAGTTGTTTTTATTATCCTTGACCGCATGAAAGCCAGCCATAAAAAAAGTCCTGCAGCCGCAATGAAGCGGCGAGCAGGACTTTATTTGTTTAATTAGGCTTGTGCCGAAAGAGCGTTAAGCTTTTTCGCCAGGCGAGACTTTTTGCGGGAAGCCGCATTTTTATGAATCAGACCTTTAATAACCGCTTTGTCGAGCTTTTTTGTAGCTAATTGAAGAGCTGCTTTGGCAGCTTCCACATCAGTAGCGACAACAGCTTGATCAGCAGCTTTAACGGCCGTGCGGAGCGCGGATTTTTGCGAAGCGTTCAAAGCGCGACGTTTCTCGCTTGTATTAACGCGTTTCACAGCGGATTTAATGTTTGGCATTGCATTCACCTCCTGTAAAAAAGAAACCCCTTGTTAACAACACAACTTGAAATATTCTACCACGCACATGCCCAAAAAGCAATACTGCTTTGAAGTGTACGGGAAGCAGCCACATCGGTGCTTTCGCATAATTCACGCTCTCGGATCGCAAACTAAAGAAAACATTTTTGGGAAGGGGCGCGGCGGATACGATGGGAGAACTTGATCTGCAGCAGTTTAATGTTGCCATTGATCTGGCATTGGAGGCTAAAGAGCAGGCGGAGTCCGGAGGAAGCGGACCGATACCTGGTGTTCTGATGGACACGACCGAGGATGACGGAATGACAATTACAAGGCTGGAAATCACCAATGAAGAAGGTTCGGCGGCACTGAACAAAATGATTGGGCACTACGTCACCTTCGAAGTTCCGGATCTGCGCAAGCAGGATACGAACCTGCAGGATCGCGTCGCCACCAGATTTGCCCAGGAGTTTGCGGGCTTTCTGGAACGTGTTGGCATCGGCAAAGCAGCTAATGTGCTGATCGTGGGTCTAGGCAACTGGAACGTAACGCCGGATGCTTTGGGCCCTTTGGTTGTGGAAAACTCGCTTGTCACCCGTCATTACTACGAGCTTATGCCGGACCAGGTAGCTCCCGGCTACCGCTGCGTCAGCGCGGTGGCCCCTGGCGTGCTGGGCGTGACAGGGATTGAGTCGAGCGACATTGTCCAGGGGATTATCGACCGCTCCAAACCGGATCTGATTATTGCGATCGATGCGCTCGCATCCAAGTCGCTGGACCGGGTAAACACGACCATCCAGATTGCGGATACAGGTGTGCATCCAGGTTCCGGCATCGGCAACAAGCGGCGGGGGTTGACCAAAGAAATTCTCGGCATTCCCGTAATTGCAATCGGCGTACCGACGGTGGTCTATGCATCTACCATCGTGAATAATACCATTGAGCTGATGCGCAATCATATCAAAGCTCAGAATGGCAACACCGACCATATTTTCGGTCTGATCAATCAAATGCCCGAGAATGAGCGTCTGCAGCTTGTACGCGAAGCCCTGGGGCCGCTTGGCCATGATTTGCTCGTAACCCCTAAAGAAATTGACCAGTTCATCGAGGATATCGCGAATGTTGTCGCCAGCGGGTTGAATGCTGCCCTTCATGAAGCGGTGGACAAAAGCAATGTTGCCGCCTATACGCATTGATCTGAACCGTACTGCTTTCAAGGAATCCCTGCCGCTTTCAGGCAGGGATTTTAATGTGCGCTTATTTCGTTGAAAGCCTATCAAACTAGCGATTGGACAAAGCTTACGACTGGCATTCTATTAATTATCGGTTCTATGAAAGGTTTCTCTCTCATAAAGTGATAGTAGGCTAAGGAATGAGGATTTTCTTGAGGGGGAAACGAAGGTATGAAACGAGTGATCTTAACGTGGAATCTGGGAAAAGGCAGCAAGCAGCTCCGCAATTTGCTTGTTGCCGGCCGAACGTTTGCTATATTGTCCATTGGGTCCATGATTCTCGTTATTGTAATCGGTGTAGGGGCAATCATGCAGTCCAGAACGGCGAAATCGCCTGTATCCTCTATGAAAGGCTTTGCCGCAGCTGTATCTAGCGGCGTGTTTGCCGATATGCTGGCCATGGAGATCCCGGGAGCCAGTCAAGGCGAACATTCGTCTGCGCTGTCCAGCAGGCAGATGAGCTCATTTCTGGTCCGTCTGCTTACCGATGTTAATCCTTCCGATCCCAAAAGTCTGCTTGCTGCGGAATATCCTGGCCTGGGCGGGGATAATGCCATTCTGCTGCGTGGCGGATCGGCCGCAGACGTGACGGTGGAGCCCGAGGACCACGAGCCCATTCCGGATGATGGACAACCCGTAGAATCGGGCAGGCCGGATCTTGGACCCGATGGCGGTCCGGCAAGCGAACCCGGCAATAGCGGCCAGACGGACCCGGGCGCAAATGGCGCACCCGGAACCGGGGGAAGCGCGGACAACGGTCAAACCGGCAAAGAGGACAGCTCACAACCCACGACCGGAGGACGCAATGTTGTGTTTATCTACCATTCGCACAGCCGCGAATCCTGGTTCCCGGAAATTAAAAACAGCAAGACGCCGGAATCCTCGACAACCAACATCACCCTGCTGGGCAAGCGCCTGGCGAACAAGCTCATAGATAAAGGCATTGGATCCTTGCATTCCGGAACGGATTATGCAACATCGGTTAAACAATACAATTGGGCCTTATCCTATAAGTATTCCAAAAAAACTGTGACTGAAGCGATGTCTGTCAATAAGGAATTGAAGTTCTTCTTTGATATTCACCGAGATTCTCTTCACCGTAAAAATACAACGACCACAATAGGGGGTCAAGCCTACGCGCAGGTGTTCTTTATTATCGGACATGCAAATCCCGATTGGCGCCAGAATGAGGCGTTTGCCAATCAGATTCACGAGATGCTCGAAAAGCAGTATCCTGGCATATCGCGGGGCATTTGGGGGAAAACAACAGCTAACGGCAATGGCGAATACAACCAGTCCGTTTCTCCGGAAAGCGTCCTGATTGAAGTAGGGGGCGTTGACAATACGCTTGAAGAGTCCTATCGGACCATCGATGCGCTGGCGAAGGTGATTGCCCAGATCTATTGGAATGCGGAGAAGGTCAATATAAACAAAGCTGAAGGACTTTAATGCCAGTCGATGTTAGTCAAGGAGGAATGAAGATATGCGCAGTCATTCACTGAAAATGGCAGTTGTTGGCGGTATCGTGGCGCTGGTCGTGTTATTCGGCATTGATCTGGCTTCAAGCGGAATCGAGCGGATTAACGGGCCGTTTAAGTCAGAACAGGCGATGCCTGTGTATCCGGATCCCGACACGCAAACATCGCTTGATGCCGCTGCATCGGGTCCGTCTGATGATAATAATGTCGGGCAAGAAGGTGCGCGACGTGTCATCGATGCCCAGCATGGCCGACAGACCGACTGGGTAAAGCTTGAAGCCCAGCGGCAGTTGGAAGCCCAGAAACGGCTTGAGGCAACTTACTCAGACGAGCGGCTGCCCGGTGTCCCGGATCTGACAAGCGATTCGAGTGTGAACAAGCTGGCAGATGGTACGGCAGGCATGCTGCAATCTGTGTCCAGCAAAGGCATACGGATGATTGTTTCGTTTTTTGAATCTGTAACGGATTGATGCCACCCTTGCGAACTGGTATAATAATAAGAATGATTAGCAATTAGGCATTTTTGTGGGGGTTAGGCATGGCGGACGTACGTGACCGACAGAAGAAGATTCGAAATTTTTCAATCATTGCTCATATTGACCATGGCAAATCGACCTTGGCCGACCGGATATTGGAATATACCGGCGCATTGACCTCGCGTGAAATGCAGGCACAGGTCCTCGATAAAATGGATCTGGAGCGGGAACGCGGGATAACCATTAAATTGCAGGCTGTTCGTTTGGCATATAAGGCCGATGACGGCGAAGAATACATCTTGAATCTCATTGATACGCCGGGGCACGTCGATTTTACCTATGAGGTTTCGCGCAGTCTGGCTGCTTGCGAAGGCGCTCTGCTTGTTGTCGATGCCGCGCAGGGGATCGAAGCGCAGACGCTGGCCAACGTGTATCTGGCGTTGGACAATAATCTAGAGATCGTACCGGTCATTAACAAAATCGATTTGCCCAGCGCCGAGCCTGAGCGCGTCAAACAGGAAATCGAGGACGTAATCGGCCTGGATACAAGCGATGCGGTGCTGGCTTCTGCCAAATCGGGTATCGGAATCAAGGAAATTCTGGAGCAGGTGGTCCAGAAGATGCCGGCGCCGGCCGGAAACCCGGACAATCCCACCAAGGCGCTCATATTCGATTCCCATTATGATCCTTATAAAGGGGTAATTGTGTATGTCCGCGTCGTGGACGGTAGCATCAGAGCCGGCAGCAAAATCCGTTTCATGGCGACTGGCGCCGAGTTTGAAGTCATTGAGGTGGGCGCGTTCATGCCCCGGATGACCATAGTGCCAGAGCTTGCCATAGGAGATGTCGGCTTTATCGTTGCGGGGATCAAGAACGTGAAGGACACCCGGGTCGGCGATACCGTCACAGACGCGAAGAAGCCGGCGCTAGAGCCGCTTCCAGGGTACCGCCGGATTAATCCGATGGTTTTCTGCGGCCTGTATCCTATCGAGACCCAGGACTACAACGATTTGCGCGAAGCGCTGGAGAAGCTGGAGCTTAATGATGCATCGCTTCGTTATGAAGCTGAATCCTCCACGGCATTAGGCTTTGGTTTCCGCTGCGGATTTCTTGGCCTGCTGCATATGGAAATCATCCAGGAGAGGATCGAACGGGAATTCAATATCCCGCTTATTACGACGGCTCCTAGCGTGGTGTACCACGTCATGCAGACGGATGGCCAGATGATCGAGATCGACAATCCGTCCAACTATCCCGAGATCGGGAAAATCGAATATGTGGAAGAACCTTATGTGAAGGCGGCAATTATCGTGCCAAACGACTATGTCGGCGCGATTATGGAGCTCTGCCAGAACAAGCGCGGCGAGTTCATCAATATGGAATATCTGGATACAAACCGCGTAACGATCAGCTACAATGTGCCGCTGTCGGAAATCGTTTATGATTTCTTCGATCAGCTCAAATCCAGCACGAAGGGTTATGCTTCCTTTGACTATGAACTTTCGGGCTACCGTCAGTCGAAGCTGGTCAAAATGGAAATCATGCTCAACAATGAACAGGTCGATGCCTTGTCAGTCATCGTTCACCGTGAACGCGCCTACAACCGCGGACGCGTCATATGCGAGAAATTGAAGGAACTGATCCCGCGTCAAATGTTCGAGGTGCCGATTCAGGCTTCCATCGGAACGAAGGTAATTGCACGGGAGACGGTCAAAGCAATGCGCAAAAACGTTCTTGCCAAATGCTACGGCGGCGATATCAGCCGGAAGCGCAAGCTGCTTGAGAAGCAGAAGGAAGGCAAGAAACGGATGAAGCAGGTCGGCAGCGTGGAAGTTCCTCAGGAGGCCTTCATGGCCGTTCTGAAGATCGACGATTAACAGGCAGCTGGACGATAGAGGCCCTGCCAAAGGCCATGCAAAGCAAAAAGGGAGCCAAGTGCTCCCTTTTTCGGCCTTTTAGAAGCATATCCCCTACGGTAACCTATCGGACGGATTTCCAAAGCCGCCTGCAGGCATGGGAATGGGGTGGCTCTCACGAGGCTGGCAATGGTCAGAAATGTTTTTTTATGGAGGTGAACGGCAAAAATGTTGAATCACGCGCCAAACGCGCTATATATTCATATTCCTTTCTGCACAAACAAATGCTTTTATTGCGATTTCAATTCTTATGTGCTTAAAGGGCAGCCCGTCGATGATTATTTGACCGCCCTTGAACATGAAATGGAGCTTACGGCAGCTTTGCTTCCGCCGCAGGAGATCCGTACCGTCTTCGTAGGAGGCGGGACGCCGACCGTATTGAATCCGGTGCAGATGGAACGGTTTCTATCTTCCGTGAAACGGCATTTTCCGCTGAGCAGCGATGTGGAATTCTCAATGGAAGCGAACCCGGGCACAACAGATCCGGATAAGCTGGCGGCGATGCGGGCTGGAGGCGTCAACCGGATCAGCTTCGGCGTGCAATCTTTTGACAACGGACTGCTGGAGCGTATCGGGCGCATTCATAATGTGGACGATGTTTACCGCAGTATTGAAAATGCACGCGCTGCCGGCTTTGACAATCTGTCGATAGATCTGATGTTCGGGCTGCCGGGGCAGACGGTCGCTATGCTTTCAGACAGTGTGGACCGCGCGCTGGCACTGGCGCTGCCGCATTATTCGCTGTATGGTCTGAAGGTGGAGGAAAACACGCTTTTTCACGCGATGTATGAACGCAACGAGCTTCCGCTGCCGCCTGAAGATGATGAACTGGCGATGTATTTGCTGCTCATTGCCAAACTTAAAGGGGCGGGATTTCACCATTATGAAATCAGCAACTTCGCAAAGCCCGGCTTCGAAAGCAGGCATAATACAACCTACTGGCGAAATGAGCCTTATTACGGGCTGGGTGCCGGAGCTCACGGCTATGCCCGCAGCGAGCGGCATATGAATATTAAAGGGGTACAGCCTTACATTGATGCCGCCAGCATCAGGCTGCCGCGGCTGGAAACCAATCAGGTTCACGATTATGAAGCGATGGAAGATTTCATGATGGTCGGACTGCGGCTGATGAAGGGCGTTAGCGAGGCGGATTTTGCAGCCCAATTTCCTGGCGGATCCATTGAAGCAGAGTTCGGTGCCCAGCTTCGGCCGCTGCTTGCGAGCGGGCTGCTGGAAAGAACCGGCGGGGCTTCAGGCATTCCCGGCGGATTCCGGTTGTCTGAGAAAGGCCTGCCGCTTGGAAATGAAGTTTTTGCCGCGTTCATTGGGGCAAAGGATGAACTGGCAGTGGATTGAACCCGCATTTGCGGGTGTTTAATGGAGTAATCGATTTGAAGGCGGCAGACACCTTGATGGGTGTCTATTTGCTTTGGCATCTGTATTCGATTGTTAGTGAATAATGGGAAGCGCTGCATAAATTTTTTCTTGTCGTAATATGCGTTGTAGTGTATATTTATTCATATTATCCATAACAGGAGCGTTCAGATTTAGTTTTTTTCGTTGAGTTACGGGAAGGAGGCGGGGAGCGTGCAAGCGGTTTGCAGAAGAGCAACGGAGGAAGATGTTGATATATTGGCGGATCTGATTGCGGGCTATGCTCAAAAGGGGATCATGCTGCCGCGCTCGCGTGAGGTGCTGAAGCGTCAAATTGATACGTTTATCGTGGCCGAGGTGAACGGCGAAGTAGTGGGCTGCGGCTCGTTATGCAAGCTTGGCGCGGAGCTGGTGGAGATTCGCTCTCTCGGTATCTCTGAAGGCCACAAAGGGCTTGGAATCGGCAGCAAGCTGGTTGATTTTCTGATCGAGGAAGCCAGGGAGCAGCACATCACCAAAGTCATGGCGCTGACGTATGAAGTCCCCTTTTTCCAGAAAAACGGCTTCAAAATCGTTGACAAAGAAATTTTTCCTGAAAAAGTATGGAAAGATTGTGTCCACTGCGCCAAGCAGGATGCCTGCGACGAAATAGCAGTATTGAAAACGCTGGACTGACTTGATATTAGGCAATCGGTTCGTATGATATAGGTTATTCAAAGGAACGGGGCGATCTTTGTGCCGGCAGTTGAACATATCCTTCTTACTTGTGAATTTGCGCATAAATGGTTTGTGGATGAAAAACATCTAGCGGATTGTGACGGTAAAGACCTGATCGATGTTTTAAATTATTTGGGCCAAGAGGGCTGGGAGTTTGCAGGTCGGTTAGGTCATCAGCGGTACGTGTTATTGAAGCGTTGATTTGTGTATACCTTCAAGTGAATGAAAAAACGAAGATCTGCCGGAGGTACCCTTTACAACGTCTCAAAAATACGGGCTGCAAAATCATCGACTGTATCAAACAACATGCCTGCGATGAAATAGCGGTGCTGAAAATGCTGAACTGACTTGACAATTGGCGAGTTGGTTTGGTATTTTTGTATTAATGATTAGCACTCATCGATAACGAGTGCTAACGAGTGCAGCAATATGGCTGTCATCCCATGCATTAGCGTGATAAAAAAACTGGAGGTGCTGCGATGCTTACAGAACGACAAAGAATGATTCTTAGCGCTGTTATTGATGATTATATCCGTTCTGCAGAACCTGTAGGCTCCCGCAGTATCTCCAAGCGCGGGGATGTCGGCTTCAGTCCCGCAACCATCCGCAACGAGATGGCTGATCTGGAGGAACTCGGTTTTCTGGAACAGCCCCATACCTCAGCTGGCCGTATTCCTTCAATTAAGGGATATCGTTATTATGTGGATCATTTAGTAAGGCTGGGCGAGGTCAATGAAGAGGACCTTAGTACGGTGCGTTCCTTTTTCGCGGATAAAATGAATCAAATGGAAGAAATCATCCAGCATGCTGCGATGATCCTATCCAATCTGACGAATTATACGTCTATTGTGCTGGGACCTGAGACCTTTACGAATTCGCTCAAGCATTTTCAACTGGTGCCGATCAGTTCGGATACGGCGGTTGCCATTGTCGTGACGAACACCGGACATGTTGAAAACCGGACCGTTTCGCTTCCTGCGGATATGAGTATGGAAGAGATGGAGCAAGCAGTCAACATTTTGAACCATAAGCTTGTCGGCGTACCGATTTCACGGCTTAAATCCAGAATTTATTCGGAGGTCGGACAAGAACTTGGGCGCTATGTGGATGGCTGCGAGCGGCTGTTGGGCATTCTAGACGAAGCGCTGGCAAACGAGGAAGACAATCGAGTTTTTCTCAGCGGGACAACGAATATGTTGACGCAGCCTGAGTTCAAGGATGTTGACAAGGTGAAGACCCTTCTTGATCTGTTTGAGCAGACGCCAACGCTGATGCGCATGTTCACGGCTCTGCCAAGCGGCATTCAAGTCAGGATCGGAACGGAAAACACCCATGAGGCGATTAACAACTGCAGTTTGATCACGGCGACCTATTCCGTAGATGGACAGTCACTGGGGACAATCGGCATTCTTGGTCCTACCCGGATGGATTATGGGAAAGTGATCAGCCTGATTGATATATTATCCAAAGATATGGCCGTACTGCTTGGACGCTGGTATAAGTAAAGCAAAAGCAAATAAAGGAGGTGGAGCGACCCGTGACTGTGAATGAACAACATACAGGCGAAGAACATAAACATGAAACGACAGGCGCTTCGGAAGAAAATTTGGATCATCAGCAAGAGCAGGCGAATGCCGCTGAAGCAGCAGGTGAAAACGCCGGAGCTGCCGACGAGGCTCAAGTGGATACACGATATGAAGAGCTTCAGAAGCAGGTGGAAGAGCACCAGCAGCGTTATCTGCGCGCTCAGGCGGATTTCGATAATTTCCGCCGCCGAACCATCAAAGAAAAAGAAGAGCTTGGCGCTTATGCGTCCATGAAGCTGATTGGTGAACTGCTGCCCGTTATCGACAACTTCGACCGCGCGCTTGATGCATCAAAAAGCGGCGGTGATGTGGAGTCGTTTGCCAAAGGTGTCGATATGATCTTCCGCCAATTCCAGCAGGTACTCGAGCAGGAAGGGCTCAAACCGATGAACACGGTCGGCGAGGTGTTCAATCCGGAGTTCCATCAAGCAATCATGCAGGTGGAATCGGAAGAGCATGAGGAAGGCATTATTGTTGAAGAAGTACAAAAAGGTTATATAATTAAGGATAAAGTGCTTCGTCCCGCAATGGTAAAAGTTAGCGGCTGACCTGACAGCAGATTATAATCAAACAACATATTGAGGAGGATTTCTATTATGAGCAAAGTAATTGGTATCGACCTTGGAACAACGAACTCCTGCGTAGCCGTTATGGAAGGCGGCGAGGCTGTTGTCATTCCGAATCCCGAAGGCAATCGTACAACCCCGTCGGTTGTCGGCTTCAAGAAAGACGGCGAGCGTGTTGTAGGAGAGGCGGCAAAACGTCAATCCATCACGAATCCCGACCGCACCATCAGCTCCATCAAACGCCATATTGGTACAAACCATAAAGAAACCGTTGACGGCAAAGATTATTCGCCGCAAGAGATTTCCGCCATCATCCTGCAGAAGCTCAAAGCCGATGCTGAAGCTTATTTGGGCCAATCCGTAAGCCAGGCGGTTATTACCGTTCCCGCTTATTTCAACGATAGCCAACGCCAAGCAACGAAGGATGCGGGTAAAATTGCCGGTCTTGAAGTGCTGCGGATCATCAACGAGCCGACAGCAGCCGCTCTTGCCTATGGACTGGAAAAAACCGAAGACCACACCATTCTTGTTTATGACCTTGGCGGCGGTACGTTTGACGTATCGATCCTTGAACTGGGCGATGGTTTCTTTGAAGTAAAAGCGACAAGCGGAGACAACCACCTGGGTGGCGATGATTTTGACCAAGTCATTATCGATTACCTCGTTTCCGAGTTTAAAAAAGAGCAAAGCGTAGATCTTTCCAAAGATAAAGCAGCGGTACAGCGCTTGAAGGATGCAGCGGAAAAAGCGAAAAAAGAGCTTTCCGGTACAGTCGCTTCCTCCATCTCGCTTCCGTTTATTACAATGGCGGACGGCGTTCCCCAGCATTTGGAGATGAACCTGACACGCGCCAAATTCGAAGAGCTTTCCGCAGCGCTTGTTGAGCGTACGCTGGCTCCAACCCGTCAAGCTTTGAAAGATGCGGGCATGAGCGCAAGCGATATCGATAAAGTTGTTCTTGTCGGCGGTTCGACGCGTATCCCGGCTGTACAGGAAGCCATCAAAAAACTGACAGGCAAAGATCCGCATAAAGGCGTTAACCCGGATGAGGTTGTTGCCCTCGGCGCAGCTGTTCAAGCCGGCGTATTGACAGGCGATGTCAAAGACGTGGTTCTCCTGGACGTGACTCCGTTATCCCTGGGTATCGAAACGGCTGGCGGCGTATTTACCAAAATGATCGACCGCAATACAACAATCCCGACAAGCAAATCGCAGGTTTACTCAACCTATGCGGACAATCAGCCAAGTGTTGAGATTCATGTCCTGCAAGGCGAGCGTGAAATGGCGGCAGGCAACAAAACGCTGGGACGCTTCACACTGGGCGATATTCCTCTTGCACCGCGCGGCGTACCGCAAATTGAGGTTACCTTTGATATTGACGCCAATGGTATCGTTAATGTATCCGCTCTGGATAAAGGAACAGGCAAAAGCCAAAAAATCACCATCACCTCTTCGAGCGGTCTGTCCGATGAGGAAATCGAGCGCATGATGAAGGACGCCGAGCTCAATGCCGACGAAGACCGCAAGCGCCGCGAGCTTGTTGAAGCCAAAAACAATGCGGATCAGCTTGTGTACTCTGTCGATAAAACCATCAAGGATCTGGGCGATAAAGTAGATGCCGGAGAGATCGATAAAGCAAACGAAGCCAAAGAGAAAGTGAAAACGGCGATCGAAAGCGACAATCTTGAAGAGATCAAAGCAGCTACCGAAGCGTTGACTGAAATTATTCAGCAATTGTCCGTGAAGCTGTATGAGCAGGCCGCTCAAGCTGAACAGGGTGCTGAAGGCCCTCAAGCCGATGCAGGCGCAGACAAAGGAAAAGACAACGTCGTGGATGCTGATTACGAAGTCGTAGACGACAAAAAATAATAAAATTTATTGAAGGTGGAGTTTGCCGTCCTATACAGGACGGCAACCCGCTTTACAAAATATAGGAACATATAAGTTTTCACTTATACGACTTGATTCGCGGGAAAGGACGGCGTTAGCCGTTTCTTCTTGAAAAGCCGAACTTATGGAAAACTCATAACAGAATCGTATGTTTCTGGAATTATGATTGTGAGGGAGCATGCTGCGCCGCTAAACGCGGGGCAGCGTTTCTTCTTGTCCGGGCAAGGACGGATTGCAAAGAGTTTGGGCCATAGGGGAATATGGAGACGAGGTGACGGATTTTGGCAAGCAAGCGGGATTATTATGAAGTGCTCGGTGTGGATAAAAATGCCGGGGAGGAAGAAATCAAAAAAGCGTACCGCAAGATGGCGCGTCAATACCATCCGGATGTGAACAAAGATCCGGATGCTGAGAACAAGTTCAAGGAAATGAAAGAAGCGTATGATGTTTTGAGCGACAGCAACAAGAAAGCAACCTATGACCAATATGGTCATGTTGACCCCAATCAAGGCTTCGGCGGAGGCGGTTTTGGCGGAGACGCCGGCGGCTTTGGCGATATTTTCGATATGTTCTTCGGCGGCGGAGGCGGCCGGCGCGATCCAAACGCGCCTCAGCGCGGCAATGATTTGCAGTATACGATGACCATTGAATTTAAAGAAGCGGTATTCGGCAAGGAAACCGAAATTACGATTCCGCGCACGGAAACCTGCGACACCTGCACCGGCAGCGGAGCCAAACCGGGTACAAAACCGGAGGCCTGTTCGGTCTGTAAAGGATCGGGACAGCAAGAAGTCGTGCAAAACACGCCTTTTGGCCGTATGGTAAACCGCCGCGCATGTACGAACTGCAGCGGAACCGGACGTATTATCAAAGAGAAATGTACAACCTGCCACGGTGCCGGCAAAGTAAAACGTCAGCGTAAAATCAATATCAAGATACCGGCTGGCGTTGACGATGGCGCGCAAATCCGGATGACGGGCGAAGGCGAAGGCGGAACACGCGGAGGCCCGTCCGGGGATTTATATATTGTGATACGCGTAAAAGCCCATGATTTCTTTGAACGCGAGAACGATGATATTTATTGCGAGGTTCCACTGACGTTTGTGCAGGCGGCGCTGGGCGATGAAATCGAAATTCCGACCCTCACCGAAAAAGTGAAGCTTAAGGTGCCGGCGGGCACGCAAACCGGCACTTATTTCCGTTTGAAAGGCAAGGGCGTACCCCGTTTGCGGGGTTACGGCCAAGGTGATCAGCATGTAAAAGTGACGATAGTCACCCCGACCAGTCTCACCGATGAGCAGAAGGAACTGCTTCGCCAATTCGGCGGAAGCACTGGCGAAACCAATCAAGAGGATCACCATGAATCGATTTTTGAACGGATGAAAAAAGCATTTCGTGGAGATTAAATGTTCATACCAGGGCGCCAAGTTTGGAATAGGGCAATGAAAGTTCGGTTATGCTACTTCCGTGAACGATTGTCGTATTCTCAGCACGGAGGAGGCGTAACGGAATTGACCAAACCAAGCAAAGACGAGGAATGTGTCGTTATCCTGCCTGTTGATAATAAGCAGGATACTGAGATTTCCGAAGCCCTGGACGATCATTATAATCAGCAAACTCGTCGTCGTACGGCGCAAGAAGCGGTGCGGCAGGCGGAGCATGAAATAGAATGAAGGTCCTATTATGACTTCCAGAATCGTTGCCGTTTTTCAAGATGAAAGCAGGACTCGCGAAGCCCAGCTTAAATTACAGTCGCTCCGGGCGACTGAGGTGGAAGGCGGGGCGGATGGAGCCATGCTGACCGCTACGGTTGAGGATGAACTGGTGGATCGTGCGCTTCACCTCATCCGGCAAATGGGCGGTACACCGGAGCTTTAAGAGATACTTCCGAGAAGGGCTGTGTGTGGCGAGCGGGATGTTCCCGTTCCTGCACACAGCCCTTTTTGGTTTGTCGGGGACACCCTTTAGGGTGGACGGGAATGACTTCATGATGCTTTTTTTGTGCAAGCGCGGTTTCTGGTGTAAAATAGACGGGCGAAGGTTTCTACATAGGAGGTCGTACGGCTGTGAAATGGTATGAACTAATGATTTCTACTACAGAGCAAGCGATTGAAATGATTACTAATTTTTTGCATGAGATGGATGCGGACGGCGTATCCATTGAAGAATCGGGAACGCTTAACAAGCAGCGGGACACCTCGCTCGGGCAATGGTACGAAACGCCGCTGAATGATATTCCGGAGGGCCAGGCCATTATAAAAGGATATTTTGCCGAAGGTACGGATATGGCGGATTTGGAGAAAGCAGTGAGGCCGAGGATTGACCAGCTGCGCGAGTTCGGTATTGATCCCGGCGATTACCGGATAACCACGGTCATTGTGGATGAAGAGGATTGGGCCACGGCGTGGAAGCAATACTTCAAGCCGATTCAGGTATCGCCAAGACTGACAATCAAACCGACCTGGGAAGAATATGAGCCTTCCTCTGGTGAGGAAATTATTGAGCTGGATCCGGGTATGGCTTTCGGTACCGGCACGCATCCCACCACTGCGCTCTGCTTGCGGACGCTTGAATCCGTCATTCGCGGCGGAGAAGAAATCATCGATGTGGGAACAGGATCCGGCATTCTCGCAATAGGGGCCGTGCGTCTTGGGGCTAAGCGGGTGCTTGCGCTTGATCTGGATCCTGTAGCGGTCTCCTCTGCGGCGGAGAATGTTAAGCTGAACCATCTGGAGCCGGATATTCAAGTCCAGCTCAGTGATCTGCTGGGCGTACTGCAAGGCGGGGATTCCGCTGGCTCCTCCCCGGCCGTCAACGTGTCGCTGCCGGTTGACCTGGTAGTTGCCAATATTTTGGCGGAAATTATATTGCTGTTTGTCGAAGACGTTTATCAGGCCCTGAAGCCAGGCGGAATCTACATTGCATCGGGAATCTTCAAAAACAAGGAAGATGTAGTGGAGGCAGGACTGGAGCAAGCCGGATTTATCATTACGGACCGTCAGCGTGACCAGGATTGGATCGCGTTCGTTGCCCGGAAACCGCAAGAGCCAGGCAGGCTTTAATTTGCTCCGCAAAACGAAGCTTATGCTTACGAAGTGAGTTTTGCTCCGCAAAACTCTTAGGAGGTCCATAGTGTCCAATTTTCTCTGGTATCCCATTGAGGATTTACCCTTTATTTTTATCGTTATTATGATCGCATTTACCGTACATGAGTTTGCCCATGCTTACAGCGCTTATAAATTTGGCGACCGTACCGCTTACGATGCGGGACGGGTAACGCTCAACCCGCGTGTCCATATCGATATTTTCGGGATGATTCTGCTGCTGATCGCCGGATTTGGCTGGGCGAGACCTGTTCCTGTCAACCGCGGTAAATTCAAATATCCAAGACTTATGGGCATCGTCGTCTCCGCTGTAGGACCTCTTAGCAATTTGCTGATTGCGGGTATCGGGATTTTGGCATTATATGTCATGAATCAAACCGGGCTGATGGACGTAGGCTCTATAGGCGTACACAGAGCAATTATTCATTTTCTCTATTATTTAATCACGATTAATCTGATGCTGTTTATTTTTAATCTGATTCCCGTTCCACCGCTTGACGGCTACCGCATCATCCAGGATCTCGTGCCTCTGAAGGTCCGTTTCAAAATGGATCAGAACGTCCACTGGGGGATGTTCCTTTTTCTGCTCATTATTTTTATCCCGCAGCTGAGAGCGGTCACGATCACGCCGCTGTTCTCCTTATCAGGGGATATCATTGGCGGGTTTCAGAGCTTCTATGAGCTGTTCTTCCACCCGGTTAGCTGGCAAAGTTTTATTTTGGACTTTCTTGGCTATTCGAGATCTTAGCCTGACTGCGTCTCCCAGTCCCAGTAAGCCTTACGAGGCGGACTCTGGCGCAGCGGGTGCAAAACGTGTATGATAAAGGTTGTAGTTTTTTCGGGATGGGAAGCAATGCTCTGCCGCGAAGTAGCCGGTGGGGCAAGCTTCTATTTACATCCCCGGCTTTGTTGTTTCAACAATCGATAAAGAAGGGTTTCGAATATGGCATGCAGCGATATTTTGTAACGCCGGAGCAGCTTTACGGCGATGATCATGTATATTTGACAGGTGACGATGCCCACCATATCCTGCGCGTGATGCGCATGGGGCCGGGCGATGAATTTATGGTCAGCGACGGTATATCGCGCGAGGCAAAAGCTGTGATCCGCAAGGCGGAGCCCGGACGGGTAGAAGCCGAGGTTGAAGAATGGCTTCCAATGAACGGCGAGCCGTCCTGGTCCATAACGGTTGCACAGAGCTTGCCCAAAGGCGATAAAATGGAATGGGTTATCCAGAAAGGAACGGAAATCGGGGCAGCCGCTTTTATCCCGTTCCAGTCCCAGCGGATGATCGTTCAATATGATGACAAAAAAGAAGCGAAGCGTATCGAGCGCTGGAGCAAAATAGCCAAGGAGGCTGCGGAGCAGGCACACCGCAGCCGTATTCCGGATGTGAAGCCGGTTCTTCCTTGGCGGCAGCTTCTGAAGGAAATCGGGCAGTATGATTTAGCGCTGTTTTGTTATGAGAAAGAAGGCGGAGCGGCAGGCACGGGCTTGCGCGCCGCCATCGGATCTTATTATGACAGCAAGGGTTTGACAGACAGGTTAGCTTCACGGATCAGCGTACTGCTGATTGTCGGGCCAGAGGGCGGGTTCACGCCGCGGGAAGCAGAGGAAGCGGAAGCGGAGGGCGCCGTGATTGTCGGGCTTGGAAGGCGCATCCTGCGCACCGAGACGGCGGCAATGGTCGGCTTGGCGTGCCTGATGTACGAATCCGGAGAAATGGGAGGCGAATAACGACATGCCGTCGGTTGCATTTTATACATTGGGCTGTAAAGTAAACTTCTATGATACGGAAGCGATCTGGCAGCTGTTCAAGAATGAAGGGTATGAGCAGGTTGATTTCGAGACTACGACCGCTGATGTCTATTTAATTAATACATGTACGGTAACCAACACGGGTGACAAGAAAAGCCGCCAAATTATCCGGCGTGCCATCCGGCGTAATCCGGATGCGGTTATCGCTGTTACAGGCTGTTATGCCCAGACCTCACCTGCGGAGATTTTGGCTATCGATGGCGTTGATTTGGTTATCGGCACCCAGGACAGGGATAAGCTGCTGGATCATGTTCGCGACATTCAGGCCGACCGCAGACCGGTCAATGCGGTCCGTAATATTATGAAGACACGCGAGTTCGAAGAGCTGGATGTTCCGGACTTCGCGGAACGTACGCGTGCCTTCCTGAAAATTCAGGAGGGCTGCAACAATTTCTGTACCTTCTGTATTATTCCTTGGTCGCGGGGGCTATCCCGCAGCCGTGAATCTCAAAGCGTGCTTAATCAGGCGCGTCAGCTCGTAGCTGCAGGCTACAAGGAAATTGTTTTGACGGGGATTCATACCGGCGGATACGGCGACGATATGGAGAACTACCGCTTATCCGATCTGCTTTGGGATCTGGACAAAATCGAGGGGCTTGAGCGTATCCGCATCAGCTCCATCGAAGCCAGCCAAATCGATGATGCGATGATCGATGTGCTGAACCGTTCGTCCAAAATGTGCCGCCACCTTCATGTACCGCTGCAGGCGGGTGATAATTCCGTGCTTAAACGAATGCGCCGCAAGTATACGGTGGAGGAGTTTGCCGAGAAGATCCGGCTGCTGCATCAGGCGATGCCAGGCGTTGCAATCACGACCGATGTTATTGTCGGTTTCCCGGGCGAAACCGAAGAAATGTTCGAGAACGGCTACCGTTTGATGGAAGAGCTGCAGTTCTCGGAGATGCATGTTTTTCCATATTCGCGAAGGACGGGTACTCCTGCAGCGAGGATGGAGGAGCAAGTGGATGAGGAAGTGAAGAATGAACGCGTCCACAAGCTGATTGATTTATCAGAAAAAATGCAGCTGGACTATGCCAAGAAATATGTCGGTGCGGTTCTGGATGTTATTCCCGAGCGGGATTATAAGGGCGCTCCGGGAACAGGACGCGTCATGGGCTACACGGACAATTATCTTCAGGTCGTATTCGAGGGCTCTGAGCTGCTTATCGGACAGCTGTGCCGGGTAAAAATTACCGAAGCCGGTGTTAACGAGTGCTTTGGCCAGCTCGTTCGGGTGATGGAGAATGGCGATGTGCGGGAAAGCCAGCCTTCTATCATGCCGCAGGCTTTAAGGGCATAGCAGGCGCAGCATCTTATATTATTAAAATTGCGAGGATTCTTATCCGCCCTCCAGTCGGGCTGCGGAAAGAATCCTTGCTCTACATAGGTACAGCACCAGGCCAAGGGCTTTCATGCGCCTGAGATGAGGCCACCTGAATAGCGGAGGGGAAGCGTATATGAAGGAGATATCGGCAGGAGGCGTCGTATTTCGCCGCATTGACGGCGGGCTGCAAATTCAATTGATTCAGGATCGGTACGGCAAAATCTCGCTTCCCAAAGGAAAAATGGAGCCTGGTGAAACCGTTGAGCAGACAGCGCTGCGCGAGATCGTCGAGGAGACCGGCATGGAAGGGGTCATTGTTGCCCCGATTGATCAAATTAAATACAAATATCATCATGAAACCAAAGGCATTATCGATAAAGAGGTTCATTATTATCTGGTGGAAGCGGTAGGAGGCAAGCTGCAGGCCCAAGTGGAAGAGATCCGCGGCGTAGAGTGGTTTGAGCCATCCGAGGCTTGGCGCCGTCAGCGGCAATCGGGTTATAACAATAATGATCGTATACTGTCGGGCGCGCTCAAGCTGCTCGGCCTGGAGGTGCGGGGGAATGGTTGAATGGTGGACACCTGAGTCATCGCTGGCCCGTTTTATTGATCATACGCTGCTCAAGCCGACTGCAACGGAAGGGGATATCTTGAAGCTATGCAAGGAAGCTGTGTCTCATAAATTTTTCAGTGTTTGCGTGAACGGTTCATGGGTTTCCTACTGCCGGAAGCAGCTGGCCGGAAGCGATGTCCGAATCAGCGCGGTGTGCGGTTTTCCGCTTGGCGCGATGTCGACGAAGACTAAAGTGTTCGAGGCTGCTAATGCTGTTGAAGATGGGGCCAAGGAAATCGATATGGTGCTGTCCATTGGAGATGTTATAGATGGCCGGTACGACAAGGCTTCGGCAGATATTGCCGCCGTGGTGAAAGCAGTGGAGAAAAGGGCGATCGTAAAGGTTATCCTGGAGACGGGATATCTGGATGACCGCCAAAAAACAGAGGCCTGCGCAGCAGCCGAAGCCGCCGGAGCGCATTACGTGAAAACCTCGACCGGATTCGGACATGGAGGAGCGACGGAAGCGGATATCAGGCTGATGCGGTCAGCTGTTTCTGCCGGTACCGGTGTCAAAGCTTCCGGCGGCATCCGGGACAGAGAAACGGCGATCCTTATGCTGCGCAGCGGAGCCAACAGGCTGGGCACCAGCGCTGGCATCGCGATTGTCACACCGACATCCGCTTCAAAGCCGGATGGTAGCACACCGGAAGGGCAATCAGGGAGCTCAATATATTAAAAACGGTTTGGGCATGGGCGATTTGTCCCGATGGCGTTGCGCTCAGCCAAGCGGACACCGTCTGCAGCTCGGTTACAAAGGGTGCAAACAGAGCAGCGCCGCCAACATTCAGCGCAATATGCGACCAAGCGACAAAACGGCCGGATTTGGTCCCTCCTAATGAAGCGAGAAACGCGGTTATGCAGGTGCCGATGTTTGCCCCGAGCACGACCGCTATTCCGATTTCGACGGGCATCGCTCCTACGGATGCAAGTCCCATAATGATGCCGATCACTGCCGCGCTGCTGTGTACGGCGGCCGATAGCACAATGCCCGCGGCAAGTCCCCATACGACGCTGTGTTCAGCCCTCTCGAGAAAGGCGCCGAACAATCCGCTGGACTGGACGGCAGGTGCGATGGACTGCATGATGCTGATTCCGATCAGCAGCAGGGCGAACCCTCCGATAATGACAGCTGCGCTGCGGAGCGGCTGGAACCAGCGGTGTTCCGTCAGACCGCCTGCCGCAAAAGCATAACCGCCCCTTGCCTGAGGGTAAAGCTTCATTTCGCCGAACAGCGCGGTGAAGACCCACAATCCCAATGCGACAACCAGCAGGGGCCAGGCCAGATGGTTGATGTTCAGGCCGATGAGCTCCGTTGTTAAACAGGTACCGATATTAGTCCCGAGTATAATGCCGAGTGTACGCGGGAAAGTAAGCAGTCCGGCATTGACAAGACCGATTGACATGACAGTAACGGCCGTACTGCTCTGCAGCACGGCCGTTGCTGCCGTTCCGACGGCAAGGCCATGCAGCGGTGTCTGCGTCGTTTTTTGCAGCACATGATGCAGATGCTTGCCGACGGAGCGGTGAAGCGCAAGCTCCATCGCTTTCATGCCGAACATGAACAAAGCAAAGCCAATCAGCATGGGCGCAATAATGGAGTGGAACATGAGGGCAGAACTCCTTTTCACAAATGTACGGAAATGACATAGGGGTTGTACCGATACATATGCGCAAAAGCAGACAACCATGACAAGCACTGACTATTTGAAGGGCGGAAGCAGATATGGAACACGCTAAAGCGATACTGCTGCGTGATCGCAAAAAAAGGATCGAACAAGGTCATCCCTGGGTATATGCCAGCGAAATAGAACGTGTGGAAGATAATGCTGTTCCGGGAAAGCTGGTTGATCTTCACAACCATCAGGGACGCTATCTTGCAACAGGATACTGGAATCCGAAGTCGCAAATTACGGTAAGAATCATTTCTTATCGGCCCATTGCGAGTATGGATGAGAAATTTTTCCGTGAACGGTTTGAGCAGTGCGCCCAGCACCGCCGCCGGTTCGTGAAAGACAACGACTGCCGACTTGTTTATGGTGAAGCGGACCGCCTTCCAGGCCTGATTGTCGACCGTTTCGGCGAGGTGCTTGTCGTACAGCTGCTAACGCTTGGCATGGATATGCATCGTGAAGAAATTACAGCGGCGTTGGTAGCGGTTTTTGCTCCCAAAGGCATTTATGAACGAAGCGACGTATCTGTTCGCGCTCTTGAAGGTCTGGAAGAGCGGACCGGCGTCATGTATGGGGATTGTCCACCAATTGTTGATATTCACGAGAACGGGTTGCTGCTTGAGGTGGATATCGTCGAAGGGCAGAAAACGGGGTACTTTTTCGACCAGCGCGAGAACCGCGCATCCATTGCGCCGCTGATGAAGGGCTGGGGATGGCGCAGCGGCATCCGGCTGGAGGAGCGCGTCCTGGACGAGGCGGCTGACGATACCGGTGCATTGGCCGATCTGCAGGAGAGCACCGGTGTTCCAGTTAACGCCAATGGCAAAATCGTCACTTTCCCTTATTGGGACGGAGCAACTGTTCTGGAATGTTTTGCCCATACGGGCAGCTTTACGCTGCATGCCTGCCAATATGGAGCCAAGAAAGTGACCTGTCTGGACGTTTCCTCCCATGCTATTGAGACCGCCCGGCGTAATACGGAGCGAAATGGGTTCTCGGATCGGGTAGAATTTGTGGTTGCCGATGCGTTCGAATATTTGCGTTCGCAGGTAAAGGGGCTTGGCGAGCGGACGGAGCGGGGCAGAGCTGGAAATGCGGTGGGCGGTAAAGTGCCGGACACCTCCAAGCCGATGGGCACCGCGGGCCGAACCTGGGACGTCGTTATTCTTGATCCGCCGGCATTCGCCAAATCCAAGAGCGCCGTTCCCGGAGCGATCCGGGGCTACAAGGATATCAACCTGCAGGGCATGAAGCTGGTAAATGAAGGCGGCTATCTGGTAACGGCCAGCTGTTCGTATCATATGCGCCCGGATTTGTTCCTCGAAACCATCCAGGCGGCCGCCGTGGATGCAGGCAAGCAGCTGAGGCTGATTGAATGGCGGGCAGCGGGCAAGGATCATCCTCAAATACTGGGCGTTAACGAAGGCCACTATTTAAAATTCGGTATATTTGAAGTACGCAGCTGTTAGACAGACAGTAAGTTGAACAACAAGAAGAGAAGCCGTCCCCGGCAGTGTTCGTCTACGCTGCGGGACGGTTTTTTCTGTGTTTTGGCAGTCACGGGTTATGAATAAAACACTATTTACCTGTTTATTTACGAACAAATGTTTGTGTTTTTGCGTGAAAACAGAAGATGGGTGTGATAGAATAATAGAATCGAAAAAAGCGAAGGGGTGGACGCATGGCGCTCCGTTTTGTAATAGGAAGATCGGGAACTGGCAAAACAAGGTTTTGTCTGGATGAGATACGCAGTCAGGCATTGAAGGATCCTGGCGGTTCCCCGCTGGTTATGCTGGTTCCGGAGCAGGCCACGTTTCAGACGGAATATGGGCTGCTTGGCACCTCGCAGATAGGCGGCACAATTCGGGCTCAGGTACTGAGCTTCCGGAGGCTTGCTTTCCGCGTCATGCAGGAAACCGGCGGGACTGCACTGGTGCCAATCAGCGAGAACGGCAAGAATATGCTGCTCTACAAAATCGTCCACCGCCTTCACGACGAGCTGCAGTTGTATCAAGGAAGCCAGGCGCAGCCGGGTTTCATCGAGCGGCTGGGCGAGTTGATGACCGAATGGAAACGATACGGGATTGAGCCAGGCGATATTGGAGACTTTCTGGACCAGAGCCGCGATAAGGGCGGCAGTCAGCTGCTGGGCCGCAAGCTTCATGATCTAAGGCTGATCGGCGATCAGCTTGAAAGAGAGTTATCCGGATTATACATAGATGCCGAGGATTATTTGTCCTGGCTGGCACGGGGCTTCAAGGACGCGCAATCGATGCGCCGCGCACAAATTTGGGTGGATGGCTTTCACGGCTTTACTCCCGGGGAGTTTGAAGCGCTGGAGGCGCTGATGCTGCAGGCGGATGAAGTGACCGTTACCTTGACCCTTGACCGGCTGTATGGCGCTGATGAACAGCCCCATGAGCTGGATATGTTCCGTCCGACGGCCGAGACCTTTCTGATGCTGCGTGAACTGGCGTTAAAGAACGATATCCCCGTTGCAGAGCCGGTGATCCTGAATGCTGGTATTCCTTACCGGTTCCGCAACAGTCCGATGCTGGCGCATTTGGAAAGGCATATCAACGACCGGACTCCGTTGAAGCTGACGGACGAGGAGTTGAAAAGCGGCGAGTTGACCATCCACAACGCTGTCCACCGTCGTGCGGAGGTGGAAGCGGTAGCCCGCGATATCGTCCGCAAAACACAGGACGAGGGGCTCCGTTACCGGGATCTGGCGGTCATGGTGCGCAACGCGCCGGACTATAACGATTATATAACAGCGGTATTCGCCGATTACGGAATTCCCTATTTTCTCGATCAGAAGAATGCCGCGCTGCATCACCCGCTTGTGGAATTTATTCGTTCCGCTTTGGAAATTGCGGCGCATGGCTGGAGATACGAGGCGGTTTTTCGCTGCATCAAAACAGAGCTGCTGATGCCTGATGACGGAAGCCTGACACGGGAATCCTTTGACATCCTGGAGAACTATGCCCTGGCAGCCGGGATTGACGGAAACCGCTGGCTGACCCGCAGTCAATGGAAGCCTTTGATGAGAGATTCGCTTGACGGCGATCCAGCCGAAGCCCGCGAGCCCGATTTGCGCCTGCTTGCGGCCGTTCTTGAGGCGAGGGAAGCGGTGGTGACGCCGCTCCACAAGTTTACAAGGGCCCTGAAGAAATCAGCCAACGTCAGACAGATGTGCGAGGCGCTATATCAGCTTCTTATGGGAATCAATACTCCTGATCAATTGGAGCGCTGGAGCCGCAAGGCGGCGGCAGAGGGGCAAACCCAAACTGCCCGCGAGCACCGTATGCTGTGGGATGGCGTGATGAATGTGCTGGATCAGCTGACAGAGATGACGGGCGGGGAAGCCATGAAAGTGCCCTTGTTCGCAGGCATGGTGGAGACAGGCCTTGAGAGTCTGAAGCTGGCAGCCGTTCCGCCTGCGCTCGACCAGGTGCTGATCGGAAGTATTGATCGCACCCGTTCGGGACGAGTGTGCGGTTGTTATGTGCTGGGGGCCAACGACGGCGTATTGCCCCAGAGAATCCAGGAAGACGGCGTACTCACGGAGCAGGAGAGGGAGACACTCGGAAACGGCGGACTCCATATGGCACCAGGCGTCCGCAGGAGGCTGCTAGATGAGCGTTTTCTGATTTATAATGCGTTGACGACAGCAAGCCGCCATTTATGGATCAGTTGGCCGGTTGCAGACGAGGAGGGCAAGGGACTTCATCCCTCCGAAATCATGCGACAAATAAAACTGCTTTTTCCGGGATTACTTGAGAACAGCATAGCCGGCGAGCCTGATCCGGGGATGAATGAAGGAGAGCAACTGTCCTTTGTTTCGCATCCGGAGCGAACGCTTTCCTATGTCATCAACCAGCTGCGTATATGGCGCCAAGGCACCGATATCGCGCCGGCCTGGTGGGAGGCTTTCAACTGGTTTGCTGTCCGTCCCCAGTGGCAGGCCAAGCTGGGCCGTCTGGTACGATCATTGGAATATACCAACTATGTGCCATCCCTGACGCTTGATACTGCCGATCAGCTTTATGGAACGCTCCTGCGCGGAAGCGTGTCCCGAATGGAACGGTTTGTGTCCTGTCCGTTCCAGCATTTTGCCATCCATGGCCTGAGATTGCGCGAGAGGGAGCTTTTCCAATTGGGAGCGCCGGATATCGGCCAGCTGTTTCATGCTGCGCTCAGCCGCCTCGCCCAGTCGCTCGGAGAGAAGTGGGGCATGCTCGGAGCTGAGCAGATCCGCGCCGAATCATCCATCGTAGTAGACGAATTGTCGGAGCGGCTGCAATCGCAGATTCTGATGAGCAGCAGCCGACATCGCTATGTGGCGCGCAAGTTAAAGGATATTGTCGGCCAGGCTGCCGTTATTTTGGGTGAACATGCGCGGCGTGCCCAATTTCAGCCGATTGGACTTGAAATTGATTTCGGTCCGGATGGGCCGCTGCCTGCAGTGACGATTCCACTGAGCAATGGCCGTCTACTGGAAATGTCCGGCAGGATCGACCGTGTCGATGCAGCCCAAACCGACGATGGCCTGCTGCTGCGCGTTATTGACTACAAGTCGGGAGCGACGCAGCTGCGGCTGGAAGAGGTCGCTTACGGACTGGCGCTTCAAATGCTGACCTACCTGGATGTTCTGCTCAGCGCAGCGCCGGAGTGGCTCGGGCAGCCGGCCAAGCCGGCAGGCGTCCTGTATTTCCATGTACATAATCCGCTTATCTCGTCCTCTAATGTGCTCAGCAGCAGCAAAGCCAAAGCAGAGCAGCTGAAGCGGTATAAGTTGAAGGGGCTTGTCCTGGCGGACGAAACGACGGCCAGAATGATGGACGGCGCACTGGAAACCGGCTATTCCGAATTGCTTCCGGTGGCGCTCAAGCGCGATGGAAGCTTTTACAGCAGCTCCTCGGTGGTTTCACATGAGCAGTGGGATACGCTCCGCTATTCCGTTCGCAAATCGCTCCGGCGGATCGGAGACCGGATTTCCTGCGGAGATGTGGCCATTACGCCTTATCGGCTTGGCGCCAAAACGCCGTGCCAATTTTGCGCCTATAAGCCGGTATGCCAATTTGATCCGCTCGTTGAAGGCAATGCATTCTCCAAGCTGCAGAAACAGGGGAAAGACGAGGTCTGGCAGCTGCTTGCCGCCGGCGAAGAGAGCATTCAGGGTGATGGCTTTTTTGAGATAACAAAGTGGCATCCGGATGCGATCTTGGAAAGTGATACGAAAGGGGGCGAGCGGGAGTGACGGAGACAACCGAAGCAAAAAAGCCCGAAGGCAGCACTTGGACAGATGATCAGTGGAAGGCGATTGTAACGGGCGGCTGCAATGTACTGGTAGCGGCCGCCGCCGGCTCTGGTAAAACCGCCGTGCTGGTGGAGCGGATTATTCGCAAGATTTCAGCGGATACCGATGTCGACCGTCTGCTGGTCGCAACCTTCACCAAAGCGGCCGCCGCCGAGATGAAGGAGCGCATCCGCCTCGCGCTGGAGAAGGAGCTCGAACGCAGTCCCGGTTCGGTTCACCTAAAGCGCCAGCTGGCGCTGATGAGCCGGGCATCCATTACTACATTGCATTCCTTTTGTCTGGATGCGATCCGCAGATATTATCCTTTGATCGGTCTGGATCCCGGCTTCCGGATCGCCAATGAAACCGAAGCCGAGCTGCTGCGGATCGATGTGCTGGATGCGATTTTTGAAGAAAACTATTTGGCTGCCGAGGAAAACGACAGCGGGTTCCTGCAGCTGGTGGAACGTTTCGGGGGCGAGCGCGGCGATGAGCCGCTCTATGCGCTTGTTCTGCAGCTGTACAACTTTGGACACAGCCATCCCTGGCCGGAAGCATGGCTCAGGGAGACGGCTGCGGCCTTTCGTGTGGAGAATGCAGCTGCTCTCGGGCGCAGTGAGTGGGTCGCCAGTATGGCTAGCATTGTGGTGCTGTCCCTTGAGGGCGCCCAGAGCTTGCTCCAGCAGGCTCTGGAGCTGACACAGCAACCGCGGGGACCCCGTCATTATACGTCAACTCTCCAGGAGGACCTGGAGCTCGTCCGCGCCTTGTCCAAAAATGTCCGCGAGCAGCCTTGGGAAAAATGGTATGAATATTTCGCCGTGGGCGGATTCGGCAAGCTGAAGAGCAGCAGGAGCGAGGATTTTGACAAAGAGATCCAGGAGCAGGTCAAAGAAATCCGGGATATGGCCAAGTCGGTCATTACGGATATGAAGGATCAGCTGTTTATGCGCTCGGCAGAAGATTTTGCCGCAGAGCTGCGCGAGCTGGCACCGGTTATGCAGACTTTGGCGGAGCTGGTCATTACCTTCGGCAGCCGTTTCGAGGAAGCAAAACGGGAGAAGGGCTTGATCGATTTTGGCGATATGGAGCATTATTGCCTGCGCATTCTGCGCGATCCCGCCTCTACGCCGGAGCTCACCATCCCTTCGGCTGCGGCTCTTGAATACCAGCGGCAGTTCGATGAAATCCTGCTGGACGAATATCAGGATACCAATATGGTGCAGGAAGCGATTGTTTCCCTGCTGGCCCGGCAGGGCGCCGGCAACAGGTTCATGGTCGGCGACGTGAAACAGAGCATTTACCGGTTCCGGCTGGCCGAGCCGAATTTATTTCTTCAGAAATATAAGGCCTACTCCCTTTCGGAGTCCGGCAGCGGGAGTTCAGGTCCAGATTCGGGGATCCGGATTGACCTTGCGCGAAACTTCCGCAGCCGGTCCCAGGTTGTAGACGGCGTGAATAATGTATTTCGTTCCATCATGCGTGAGAAAGTGGCGGAGATGGACTACGACGACCGGGCGGAGCTCGTTTGCGGGGCATCGTTCCCTCCCGCGGATGAAGGCGGAGCGTCGGAGCGTTATGAGGTGGAATTTGCGCTGGTTGACCGCGGAAGCGGGGCAAAGGATAGCGAGGCTGCATTCAGCAGCGAAGAAAGTGAGGATGGAAGCGATAGCTCCCCATCTTCGGCAGCCGAAGAAGCGCTTGATCTGCAGACCGTACAGCTGGAGGCCCGTTATATTGCAGCGCAAATCGCACGGCTCAAAGGCATGGATTCCGTGTTTGGCCGAGGAGAGGCCCCCTTTGAAGTATATGACGGCAAACGCCGCCGGAAACGGTCTCTTGCCTGGCGTGATATTGTAATTCTGCTTCGTGCGGACAAGCAGTGGGCTCCGGTCATTATTGAAGAGCTGCAGGCTTACGGAATTCCCGCCTATGCAGAGCTCAGCAGCGGATATTTTGAGGCGACAGAGGTGGAGACCATGCTCTCGCTGCTGCGCGTAATCGATAACCCTTACCAGGACATTCCGCTTGCGGGCGCGCTGCGCTCTCCGATCTTCGGACTGACGGCGGAAGAGCTGGCGCAAATCCGTATTATCGGGGGGCGGACTTCCTATTACGATGCTGTAAAAAAAGCGGCCGGGGATTCGCTTATCGGACTAACGACACGCGTCAAGCTGGCTGATTTTCTGGCGCGTCTTGAGCGCTGGAGGGAAAAAGCGCGGCGAGGAGCGCTCGCAGAGCTGCTGTGGCATATATTCCGGGAAACTGGTTATTACGACCTCGTCGGGGGAATGCCCGGGGGCATTCAGCGCCAGGCGAATTTGCGGGCCCTGCACGATAGAACACGTCAATATGAAGCCACTTCGTTCAGAGGATTATTCCGTTTCCTGCGTTTTATTGACCGGATGCGGGAAAATGGCGGAGATCTGGGAACGGCGCGGGCACTGGGCGAGCAGGAAGATGTCGTTCGTATTATGTCGATCCACAAAAGCAAAGGGCTGGAATTTCCCGTCGTCTTTGTTGCGGGGCTGGGCAAGCTGTTTAACCGGCAGGATCTGAGCGGGTCGTTTCTGATGCACAAGCAGCTCGGCTTTGGGCCCCGCTTTGTGGATACGGAGCTGCGTGTCAGTTATCCAACGCTGCCTTATCTCGCTATTCGGGAGCGCATGAGAATGGAAACCCTTGCGGAGGAAATGCGCATTCTGTATGTGGCGCTTACCCGTCCCAAGGAGAAGATGTATCTGGTCGGCACGGTGGCGGATGCCTCCAAGCAGCTGCTCCGCTGGCAGTCTTCGTTTGATGCGGACGGGAATATTCCGGATTACCGGTTATCCCAGGCCAAGCGTTTCATCGATTGGCTCGGCCCTTTGGCCGTCCAGGCAGGCATTTCGATCACGATTGAATCGGCTGACGATGACTTATCCGGCGGTAATGCCGATCTCATCTCGGCTGCGGAGGAGCACTTGGATATCAGCCTTGATGTTGAAGAGGCGGGTATGGATAAAGTGAGCTCGTTCACAGTAGAACAATCAAGCAAGATTACAGGCAGAGCCTGGAGAAGCGGCATTGTCCCCGCTTCCCTATTCGGTCTGGAGGCTGCTGCTGCCGTAGCAGCGGACGAGGAGGCGGAAGCGGCATTCGCCGAGCGGATGCAGGCGGTACAGGAGCTGGTGCCAATACCGGCATCGCCTGAAGCCGCCGCTGAAATCGAGCGTCGGCTGACATGGAGCTACCCTTATCCCGCCGCCGCATTAATAGCCGCCAAGACCTCTGTCACCGAGATGAAGCGGCTGCATGCGGAAGCGGCTGCAGACGAGGATGCGGCAGTGGTCTTGCTTCCCGAACACGCCACGCTCTCGCCGTTTATGGAGACGTCCTTTCCTCTTGAAACAGAGGAGGGCGCTCATCCGCAAGCGATATCTGAGCCGAAGCCGGAACAGCCCGGTGCGTCAGTGGAAGCTGCATTCGGAACCATCCCGGAAGCTACGACTGCTGCCTTGTCCGGGGGGGAATATACATTCCGGCTGCGCCGCCCCAAATTTATGGAGGAGCGCTCCCTCACCGCTGCGGAACGGGGAACGGTCAGCCATCTGGTCATGCAGCATATTCCTTTGGAAGCGCCGGTGGATGAAGGAGTCGTTCAGGAAACAGTCACTGCCCTGCTTCACAATAGCATGCTTTCGCCGGAACAGGCCGAAGCCGTAGATGCCGGTCAAGTCGCAGCTTTTTTTGCAAGCGATGTCGGCCAAAGGCTGCTTCGGGCAAGCTGGATCCGGCGGGAAACACCCTTCAGCTGCACCTTCCCGGCATCGCGCATTTACCGCGGCGCCGCAGCGAACGTCGGCGAGGAGCCGATTCTTATTCAAGGCGTTATCGACTGTATGTTTGAAGATGAGCATGGGCTGGTGCTGCTGGATTACAAGACGGACCGTATTTATAGCAAGGATTGGAAAGCGGCGGCCGAGCGGCATCGTTTCCAGCTTTCGCTTTATGCCGAGGCGATCCAAATGATCCTGGGCAGAACCGTTGACTCCTGTTTTGTTTTCTTTTTTGACGGCGGGCAAGCCGTCAAGCTTTTTTAACCAAAGGACGGAGGAATTATATAATGCGGATATTGCACACCGCCGACTGGCATTTCGGACGATCGCTCGAAGGGCGCAGCCGGCTTGAGGAACAGGCGGCTTTCGTGGACGAGCTTGCCGCGCTTGTAAGGACGGAAGAGATCGATCTTGTGCTGCTGGCAGGCGATGTGTATGATTCCGTCAACCCGCCGGCCGCTGCGGAGCAGTTATTTTATGAGGCACTATCCAGAATTGCCGATGGGGGCAGGCGGACCATAGCGGTTATCGCTGGCAACCACGACCATCCGGAGCGGGTCGCCGCATCGTCACCGCTGGCTGCGCCAAGCGGGATCCGGCTTGTCGGTCTGCCATCAGATCAACCGCTGACGGTCGATGTTTCGCGAACGGGAGAGCGTGCTGTTATCGCTGCGCTTCCGTATCCTTCGGAATCGCGGTTACGAGAGCTGCTGAGCGAAGAGACGGACGAGGCTCTGCTGCGCACGGCCTATTCGGAGCGGGTGGGACGTCTGATGTCGAGGCTGGGCGAGGCGTTCAGTCCAAACACGGTAAATTTGGCGATGAGCCATATCTACGTGCTGGGCGGTCTGGAGACGGATTCGGAAAGACCGATCCAGATCGGCGGAGCGTATACGGTCGATCCCTCCGCGCTGCGGATCGGCTCCCAATATGTGGCGCTTGGCCATCTCCACCGCCCGCAGCGTGTCGATGGCGATGAAACGATGCGTTACAGCGGCTCGCCGTTGGCCTACAGCTTCTCGGAAGCGGGACAGGCAAAGTCCGTAATGGTCTTTGACGCGGTTCCGGGTGAGCCGGTCAAACCGCAGGAAATTCTGCTGAGTAGCGGCCGTCCATTAGTGAACTGGAAAGCGAAGGAAGGTCTGCCTGAAGTTCACGCATGGCTCGATGAAGGGCGCGATGCGCGGGCATGGATCAGTCTGGACATCCGGATGCAGGAAGCGATGACGGCAGCAGATATTCAGCAGCTGAGGCGCCGCCATGACGGACTTGTGCATATCCGTCCGATATACCCGGAAATGCTGTCCTCCTCCGGAGATGATGTGCGCATGCGCGAGCAGCTTCCTGCGGAGGAGCTATTCCGGCGTTTCTTCGTCCGCCAGAGCGGCGGGGGGGAACCGGATGCGCAGACGGTGCAGCTGTTTCTGGAGCTGGTCGCAGAAGCTGATGATTCTTCCGCAGATGCGCAAGGCGGCCTTGCTTCCGGACGGACTGAATTGGAGGTGGAAGGATGAAACCGATCAAGCTTCGATTAAGCGGGCTTCAGAGCTACCGCGAGGCGCAGGTTGTAGATTTCGAGCGTCTTTGCGAAGCCGGGGTATTCGGGATTTTTGGCTCGACCGGGAGCGGGAAGTCGAGTATTCTCGATGCGGTTACGTTGGCCTTGTACGGGAAGGTTGAACGGGCGGCAAGCGGAACGCAGGGGATTATGAACCAGGAGGAGAAGCAGCTCTCCGTTGCATTCACCTTCGAGCTTTCCGGAGGGGGCGAGAAGCGGCGCTACCGGGTGGAAAGGCAATTCAAGCGGAGCGGCGACCAAACGATCAGCAGCTCGCTCAGCCGTTTTGTGGAAATCGCGGAAGCCGGGGATATCGTCATTGCCGACAAGCTGGCTGAGGTCACGCGCTGCGTGGAAGAGCGGATTGGGCTTAATATGCAGGATTTCACCCGCGCCGTTGTGCTGCCGCAAGGCAAATTTGCCGAGTTTCTGTCTCTGACGGGCAAAGACCGCCGCTCCATGCTGCAGCGTCTGTTCCGGCTGGAGCGGTTCGGCGATGGGCTGTCGCTGAAACTCAACCAGCGGATGAAGGCGGCGGAAGGCGCACTGAGCGAAGCGGCAGCGGAGCAGCTCGGGCTTGGCGACGCATCCGCGGAGGCTGTCAACGCAGCAGAGAAGCGCCACCAGGAAGCGGCGTCCGCTGCTTCCGCGGCGCGGCTGGCGCTGGCCGATGCGGAGCGGCTCCACGCGGAGCGTCTGCATGTGCGCGAGCGGGTGGAGGCGCTGCGGGCGAAGGAGGCGCTGCAGGGCAAGCTGCTCGCCGATCAGCCGCGCATAGCGGCGCTTGAGCGCGAGCTGCAGCGCCTGGGGGCGGCGGAGCGGCTGATGCCGGCGCTCGCCGCCGCGCAAGCGGCCGAAGCGGCGCTGCGCGCCGCCGCTTCGCGCCGCGAAGCCGCCGGGCTGGCGCATGCCGCCCGGCTGGCAGAGGCGGCCTCGGCCGCCGCCGCGTGGACCGCGGCGGCCGAGGCCGCGGAAGCTTCCGAGCCGCGCCTGGCACGGCGGCTCGATCAGCTCGCGCAAGCGCAGCGGCTGGAAGGCGAAGCCGCCGCGCTTGCGGCAGAGCTCGCCGGCGGCCAGCGCCGCTGCGCGGACGCCGCCGGGCGGCAGCAAAGCTTTGGCGAGCAAGCCGCCAAAGCGCAGGAGAAGCTCGGCCGCGCCGCAGCGAAGCAGAGCGAGCTCAAGGCCGAGCTCAAAGCCGCCGAGCTTACGCAGGCGGAGCGTGCTCAGCGCGGCGAGCTTGCCAAGCGGCTGCAGCTGGTGGAAGGGCTGCGCGAACAGTTGGATGCGGCGCGCATGGAAGCCGCATCGGAAGTCCGCCAGCTTGCGGAAGTCCAGGCCGCGCTGGATGCGGCGGAGACAGCCAAAGCCTCAGCTGCGGCTGTCCTGGACGAACGCCTGGCGCAGTTGGACCCGATGCTTGCCGGGCTTCATGAGCTTGAAGCGCAGCTGCAGCAGTTGAACGCCCGTCTGCCGGAATGGCTTGTGCGCGTCCGCCGGGAACAGTCGCATCAGCAAAGACATGAGCTTGCCGCCAAGCTGGCGGCGGAGCTTCTGTCAGGAGAAGCCTGTCCGGTTTGCGGCTCCTGCGAGCATCCTTCCCTTCACGGCAATGGGGGAGCAGGGGCAGTTCCGGTTACAGCAGAAGAAGATATAGCAGCTTGGGAAGCTCTCCAGCAGCAGGCACAGACACAGCTCATGCAGATCGCTCCGCTGCGGGGCAGGGTAGAATCTACCTATGAACGTTTGCTTGAGCTGTGTTCCGGGGATGCCGGCACTGAGCAGGCTGCGCTTCGTCTTTCTCCAGCATCATGGTCGGTCTCGCAGCAGGAAGCCGCAGTCTCCTCTGAGATTGCAGAAGATGATCCGGCAAGTCCGGATAGGCCAAGTAAGGATGCTCTTGTGAGAATTCAACAGACAATAGCCGCTGCGGCAGAGTGCTACGCCATACATAACAACGGGTTTACGTCGATGGAGTCCGGACTTGCGGCCGCTCGGTCACGGTTCAATGAGGATCAGCGCCGCCGCGAGCTTGCCGCCGGCGAGCTGGCATCCCGGTCGAGGATGGAGCAGGCTGCAGGGGAGAAGGCTGGGCAGCGACAGGAGCAAATGAAGCGGGAACTGGCATCCTGGCAGGAACAGTTCGGCATGACGCTGCCTCCGGAGCGGGCTCAGGAGGTTCTGGATCAATTCGAGAAACGGGATAATGCCGCACATGAACTGCGCGGCAGAGTGGAGAAAAGCATCGAGTTTATTGAGGCGACAGCCAGACAGGTCGCTGATGACGAGAAGCAGGCGGCAGCAGCTGAGCTGGAGAAGGTGGAGCTGACGGCGAAGATCGAGCATCTGTCCGGGCAGCTGGAGCGAATGCGCAGCCAACTGGAGGAGTGGACTGGCGGTCAGGCGGCTTCCCGGCTGCTGGCAGAAGCGGAGAAGGAGCTGCGGGAAAGTCGTTCATTACTTAAGAAATGCAAAGAAATGCATGAAACAGCCCAGTCTGCCCTGCAAGCTGCGGCAGAGCAGAGAAGCGCTTCAACGGAAGCGGAAAGCTCTGCTGTCGCAAGAAGTCAGGAAACGGCAGTAATGTTGGACACTGCGCTTCTTCAGTCTCCGTTTGATACGGCTGAAGAAGCGGCTGCCCTTGCGCCATTGTTGGAGCAGCAGAGCAGCCTGTCGGAACAGATAACCCGTTTTCGGGAGGCTGAACAGCAGTTGGCGGCCCAAATTGACCTGCTTCGCGATCAGCTGCAGGGCCGCACCATTACAGACGACCAGTGGGAACAGTGCGCGGCCGCGTTGCAGGAGGCCAGAATCAACAATGAAGCCATGCTCCAGCAGGCAGCAAAAGCCGAACGAGACTGGGACGAACTGAAGACCAAGCAGGAGCGCTGGCAGCAGCTTGAATCCAGACGCGCTGAAATGGAACAGTTGTGCGGAAGGCTGAAATCGCTGCAAACCCTGTTTCGGGGCAATGCCTTTGTCGAATATGTGGCCGAGGAGCAGCTCGTGCAGGTATGCCGCGCCGCCTCGGAGCGTCTGGGATTTCTGACGAAGCAGAGATATGCGCTGGAGGTGGATTCAGGCGGGGGGTTCGTTATCCGCGATGATGCCAATGGGGCCCTGCGCCGTCCGGTTTCCACACTGTCAGGGGGCGAAACGTTCCTGGCATCGCTGGCGCTCGCTCTGGCATTGTCCAGTCAGATCCAGCTGCGGGGCAAATACCCGCTGCAGTTTTTTTTCCTGGATGAAGGTTTCGGCACGCTGGATCCGGAACTGCTGGACACGGTTATTACGGCTCTGGAGAAACTGCATAACGATACGTTGTCTGTCGGGGTGATCAGCCATGTTCCCGAGCTGCGGGCGCGTCTGCCGCGCAGGTTGATTGTGACAGCAGCCGAGCCCTCCGTACGGGGCAGCAGCGTAGAGCTGGAAACGATGTGATCGGCGGTCATTTTGCACATGGAGAGCCTTCATGCTCTGAACCCGGCAATAATTGCTCACAATTGCGCCCGGAATCGCCCTTGCATTGCAGACGGGAACAGGGTAACGTAAATGAAGGTAAAGCAAAAAGTTCGCAGGAAAGCACAGACGCTGTGCCGCCAATTATGATTTGGAGGTATTTTCGTGGAAGAGCAACAGACAAAACGGCATATATTCACGCCTATTGTACTTGTATTGCTGGTATTCAGCCTGATCGGCAACGTATATCTGATAACGAAGTTGATGCATCATGATCAAGACAAGCGTGTCAGCCGGGGACTAGCTGTTATTAATGCCGGGAATGAAGCAAAGCTGCATGTGGAATCCGTACAATACAATGTGAAAGAGCTTCTGGACCAGAATGATATTGCCGGCCGGATCTCCTCCAAAACCGCTTTGCAGGCCGCCTTCAAGCAGGCGCAAAGTCTGAATACGCTGGTAAATGAGGCAAACGAATCAAGCAAGGAGCCGATCACCTTTACGAAACGGACATCTGCGACTTTCTTGTCGCAGGTAGAGCAGTCGACCGGCATGATTGGCAATCATGAGGGTGCGCTAAGCGAATCGGAACGAAGCTATCTGAAGCAAGTGGAAGAATGGTATGCGCAATTGCAAGCTGCGCTTTCCACCTTTGACGAAGATACGCTGTCCGAAATTGCAGCCCAAACCATTCTTGTAGACGACTCCTGGGTCAAAATGACCCAGAAGCTTCAATCCATCATGGATGAGCCGGCTAACGTCATGTATCAGCCAGAAACCTAAAGCAATGGCAGCATTGTCATCGCATGTCATCACCAGCAAAAAAGAACCTGTCCTCCATTTTCATGGATGCAGGTTCTTTTTTTTGTTGGTCGATTGCAGTTGTTTCAGCTTTGGGCCGTGCCGGGCTTCGTCCGTATCAGCTCATTTATCGTGCCGTCATGGCGGCCGATGATCACAAGATCCGCCATTTGGACAAACAATCCATTTACGACCACGCCTGGAATGGCATTGATTTCATCATGGAGCTTGAGGGGGTGCGGAATAGCGTTGAGTTGACAGTCGATAATATAGTTTCCATTGTCGGTTATAAAAGGCTGACCATCTGCTGCCCGCAGCTTGAGGGGACGTCCGAAACGGCCCAGGTGCTGAAGGGTCAAGGGACTGCCAAATACGGCAATTTCTACAGGCAGGGGAAAAGCGCCCAACTGGCCGACCAATTTGCTCTCATCGGCAATGATAATCACCTTGCGGCTGGAAGCGGCGACGATTTTTTCCCGCAGCAGAGCGCCCCCGCCGCCCTTGATGAGGTTCAGGTCCTGGTCGACCTCGTCGGCGCCATCAATTGTGAGGTCGATTCCGTTAATTTCATCAAATCCGACCAGCGGGATTCCATTTTCCACTGCCAGACGTTCCGATTGCCGGGAGGTCGCGACGGCCCGCACCTTAAGCCCGCCTTTGATGCGCTCGCCAATTTTTTGGATGGCCCAGTAAGCGGTTGAGCCGGTACCCAGACCGACGACCATCCCGTCCTCAATGTACGTTACGGCATGTTCGGCCGCGATGCGTTTGCTGTCCATACGTATCACCCGCTAATTCTTGGTATAGGAATACAACATGAATCCGGAGTATGCAGCGGTAAAGCCATCCTGGAGCTTGTCCAGCTCGGATTTATCGATTTCCAGCTTAAACCTTGCAGAGGGACCATCGACCTGTCCGGCCTTATAGCGAACCCCGGTGACATTCACTGGGCTTCCGCTGCTGTCCAGCATAGTCCAGCCTTCTCCAGTAGAAGGAGTGACGCTTTCACCCTTGGCTGGAATTATAGTTGTATACAAAAACTCCCCGTTCTCTTTCCGAAGCTCGGGTATGGCTTTTAAGCTGAAGGTCGCGCTCTCCGAGGTTTCCGTCAGCTCCTCCAGCACGAATAGCGTCTGATGCCCGTATCCGACAGGAACGTTCAGTTTTTTATCCGGTGTCTGCAGCCATTGCGCCTTAAATTCCAACGATACCGCTTCAGGCGTGCCTGCGCGTGCCAGCTCATAGCCGTCCTGCGTCACGATCCGATAAAGCATGCTGTCTTCCTGATAATAATCATAGATCTTATAGCCGGCAAATGCCGCTGCCAAGATCAGAAGGGCTACCATAATCATCCTTGTCCGGGCTTTCAATGATTTCTCCGCCTTTCCCCATTGTTGACCCCTGCATGCGGGCATCCTGCTGCAAGTATACCTTCCGAACCGAGGTCCTGCCAACCGTTGCAGGGGCTGCTTCGCAGTCGTTGCCCGTCGTTTTAGCTGCTTTGATATTCATCCGCAGCAAGCACGTCACATCCCAGAAAGGCCTATCGGATGTTAGGCCCCTCTCGCAAAGCAAGTTTCAGCATCAATATTTTCGTGCGTGGATTTCCGTCAAACGGGGTCATGGGCTTATTTTTTTACAGCATAGGCGCCAAACGCCTATGGGCGAATAGGATATAAGAGAAGAAGGAGGTAATGACATTATGGAAAAAAAGGTTACCACACTGCCAATCGCAACAATGCCGAA
The DNA here is from genome assembly GCF_014641075.1 of Paenibacillus nasutitermitis. Lineage (GTDB taxonomy): Bacteria > Bacillota > Bacilli > Paenibacillales > Paenibacillaceae > Paenibacillus_Z > Paenibacillus_Z nasutitermitis. Next base: position 1,168,161 of record NZ_BMHP01000002.1, on the reverse strand, counting down.
TGCACAAGCGCCTATGGCACAAATGCCGGCTGCAACGGCGCCGGTAACGCAGCCTATGGAAAAACATGAAATGAAAAAATGGTGCAAGGAGCATATGCACCGTTATGTGCTCGTCCATACCAAAGACGGCTGGTGTTGTGATGGATTTGTCGAGCATATCGACGATGAAAATGTCATCATCGCGGTGCCGCATAGCGACGCAGGGTCGAGTCCCCGGGGCTTCTTTCCCCAACCCGGATTCTTTCCGTATCCGCCGTTGTATCCCTATCCCTATTATCCCCGCAGGCGCTTTTACCGTCAGGTCTTTCCACTTGTTGCGCTGCTGGGTTTGTCGCTTCTGCCTTTTTTTTGAACCGCCTTTTATCCAATATGCAGCGCAAAGCCGGCGTTTCGCGCCGGTTTTTTTGTACTTCTTTTCTTTACGGTGTTGGACGGGAAGGCCTTTTTTCGATATGATGGAGGCATAAAATGAGCTGCGGACAGAAGGAGGATACGATAAAATGGATTGTTTATTCTGCAAAATTATTCAAGGCGACATTCCTTCCAAGAAGGTGTTTGAGAACGAGAGGGTTCTGGCGTTTCATGATATTCAGCCTGCTGCTCCCGTACATATTCTGATTATCCCCAAGAAACATATACCGACGATGAATGAGGTTACGGATGAGGATGACGCGCTTATGGTAGAGCTGTTCGCTACAGCAAGGCAACTCGCCAAAGAACTGAATATCGACGAATCCGGTTACCGCCTTGTGAATAATTGCAACAGGGAGGGCGGCCAGGTCGTTTATCATTTGCATCTGCATTTGCTGGGCGGCCATCAGATGAAATCGCTCGCCGGTTAATCCTGGATTCGAGGGAAGATCAGGAAAAATGGCTGCTTCGGCAATGACGTAAATATGCATGTCCTTTCAAGTTGACACTGACTTTGGTTATATCATATAATTAAATGTGATGAACCGTGTTATCTTTCTTAGACGGTCTGCTCGGAGGGAGGGAAAACTGGTGTCTGAAACAAAAGTTCGCAAAAACGAGACAATCGATGCTGCACTCCGCCGCTTCAAGAAGACTATCGCTAAAGATGGTGTCCTTGCCGAGGTTAAGAAACGCAAGCATTATGAGAAGCCTAGTGTTAAACGCAAACTGAAGTCCGAGGCTGCGCGTAAGAGAAAGTTTTAGGAGGATCCTTCCACTAATGAACCTTAGCGAACGATTGAACGACGATATGAAGCAAGCGATGAGAAGTCAAGAGAAGTTCAAGCTCTCCGCGATTCGTATGATTCGTGCTTCCATTAAGAATCAGGAAATTGACTTGAAACGACCCCTTGATGACAATGAAGTGCTTGATATCATAAGTCGTGAAATCAAACAACGTAAAGATTCCCTCCAAGAATTCAAAAAAGCCGGCCGCGATGATCTTGCAAAAGACGTCGCCGCAGAAATTGAAATTATTAGTGTGTACCTGCCTCAGCAGCTGACCGAAGATGAAATCAAAGAAATTGTTCAGCAGACCATAGCGGAAACCGGTGCTTCATCGAAAGCCGATATGGGCAAAGTAATGAGTGCCCTCATGCCCAAGACCAAAGGGCGTGCTGATGGTAAACTAGTAAACACATATGTGCAGCAATTTCTGCAATAACATAGGCTGACAGCCAAACACTCCCTTTAACGAGGGGGTGTTTTTTCATTATTCCCTTTTCCTGTTCTATTGACACAACGCTGTCGACTGGCCCAGAATAGGGCTAACTGAAAGGAAACGGGGAACTTTAAATGTTTCGTAATTGGATGAAGATCTTGCTTATCGCAATACCTTCGTTAGTAACCTTTGCCACTCAAACTGTAACAGGGACAATCAATCTCATCATGGTGGGTCAACTGGGTTTCGTAATTATCGCAATTGTTGGGGTTTCCAATATTATTATGTACAATGCCTTCGCGATTTTCTCCGGTATCGGCCATACCATTAATTATCTGGTTGCTCAAAATTTTGGTTCCAATGATATGCGAAAAGGGATTCAGCGCACTTATATGGCGATGTATCTATGTTTATTTTTTGCGGTTGTCTTACTGGCGGTAGGTTGGCTTGGCGCCAATCACATTCTCCGCTGGACCGGAGGCTCGGAAGAATTGGTCCGCCAAGGCGGCTTTTATTTAGAGCTGCGGTTCTATGCGATGTCTTTCGGTATTATCAATTTTGCTTTTCATGGGTTTTTGCGCGGAATCGGATCGACCACCATGTCCATGGTGGTTTCGCTGATTTCCAATTTGCTGATGATTTTTCTGACTTACTCCTTGACATTCGGCAATCTGGGGTTCCCGCAAATGGGACTGACCGGAGCGGGACTGGCTGTGCTGATCGGCGAAGCGCTCCAACTGCTCATTTGTGCATATATCTTTTTCTTTGTTCTGCACAAACGTTACCAGACACGCAGCAGGATCGCTTTTTCTTTCAGTTGGCCGGAGTTCAAGCTGCTCTCCCAGGAAAGCGGAAAACTGGGCCTGCAGGAATTTTCGCTGAGTGTATCGATGTTCATTTTTACTGTGTTTGTAGCCAGATTGGGCGACCACGCACTTGCTGCCAATGAGGTGGCCCTTAATGTTATGTCCTTCGGCTTTATGCCGGCTTTTGCTTTTGGAGCGACAGCAACGATTCTTGTGGGGCAGAGCGTAGGCAGAGGGATGGCTTTACTCGGACGCCGTGCTGGAACAGATACAGCCATATTGGGCACGATATTTATTATCCTGCTGGGTACCGTCGAGCTGGTTTTCGCGGACCAGATCGCCCATTTGTATTCCAGCGATCCCGGCGTGTATGAGCTGGCAGCTTTTCTGATCAAAGTCTCTGCTTATCTGCAAATATTCGATGGTTTGCTTAATTTCTATGCGGGCGGATTGCGGGGAATCGGCGACACCACTTTTCTGATGCGCATTTCGTTCTTTCTCAGCTGGTTTCTTTTTGTGCCGCTTGCCTATTTGTTTATTTTTGTATTCCATTGGGGAAGTCTTGGCGCATGGATTGCGCTTTACACGTTTCTCACCGTATTCGGCACGTCGGTCATGCTCCGATTTTACCGGACGGACTGGACTTCCGTCAGACTCAAGGAGGCTGCTCACGTGTAATACTTGGAACGGCAGCAGTTTCAGATCGTATGAAGGATTATAATGTTGTATGATGGATTATATAGGTAAGAGAAGTGTTACCGTTCATTATTCAGAGAGGGGGTTCAATCTTGAGAGTATTTAAAAAGTGGATGGCCAGAGGAGCATTATTGTTCATTGCGGCGTTCCTGTTCATCCAGATGTTTGCTGCCGCGGTTCCAGCCGCATTTGCCGCGGAGAACGAGGAAAGCACCGGTCAGATTGGGGCCACTGTCTATGTCATTAAAGCGGAACAGCCGATTGAATCAGGTCTTGAGAAGTTTCTCAAGCGCGCTTACAAGGAAGCCGAAGAAGGCGGAGCTGAGCGCATTGTGCTCGTAATCGACACGCTTGGAGGCAGCGTGATCAGTGCAGAGGATATCGGCGATCTCGTACGTACCAGCAAGGTTCCGACTACTGCGCTTGTCCATGGCAGAGCGGTTTCTGCTGGAACCTATATTGCGCTTAATGCCGACGAGCTGGCCATGGAGCCAAACAGTGTTATTGGATCTGCCGCTGTCGTGGATGGTACAGGTACTCTGATCACCAATCCGAAAACCATTGCATACTGGACACAGAAGATGAGAGCGGCAGCAGAACTGAACGGGCGCGATCCAAATTTGGCAACCGCCATGGTTAACCCTGATGTGACGCTTGAAATCAAACAGCTTGACCGCACTGTAGAGAAGGGCGAACTGCTTGCTCTGACGGCTGCGGACGCGTTAAAGGTGGGATATGCCGATTATACCGCCAATTCGGTCGATGAGGTATTGTCCCATTTGGGTATCGAGCAGCCGAATCTGGTGGAGATCAAAGCCAGTACGCTGGAGCAAATTTCACAATTTCTGACTCAGCCAGTGGTGAGAACGCTGCTTCTGATCATCGGCATTGCCGGTGTTGCCATTGAGCTGGTTGTACCTGGATTTGGGGCGCCTGGGCTTATCGGACTGGCCGGATTCGGACTCTATTTCTTCGGGCATTACATCACCGGCTTTGCCGGGATGGAAGAAGTTATTCTGTTCGTAATCGGGGTCGCGTTACTCATTACCGAAGTTTTTGTGTCGAGTTTCGGGATATTGGGAATACTGGGATCAGCTTCACTTATCGCAGGGGTTATTTTGGCGGCTCCGAGTCCTAAATCAGCCGTTGTATCTCTGGTTGTAGCCCTTGTGGTTGCAGGGATTCTGGTATTTATCATCGCCAAACGTTTTGCGCACCGGGGTGTGTGGAACAGATTTATTCTCAGCGAGAGCCTGACGACAGAGCGGGGATATGTCTCGACTGCCGACAAAGCGATATATCTGGGTATGCAGGGACATTCCATTACACCTCTGCGTCCAGCGGGAACAGCCATGATTGGCGACCAGCGGGTCGATGTCGTTACTTTGGGCGAATTTATTGCTGCCAATACGGCAATAAAAGTGATAAAGGTTGAAGGTACACGAGTAGTTGTGCAACAATGGAACGAAGTCATTTAACATGGAGGGGAAAAAATGGATCTGGATCCAACTGTAACCGTCATTATCATTATTGTTCTGGCCATTATTGTGCTTTCCGTATTTCTTAGCTTCTTCCCGATTATGCTGTGGGTAGCGGCGCTTTCTTCGGGCGTGCGTGTCGGAATCATTACCCTTGTGGCCATGCGTCTGCGGCGCGTCGTTCCCAGCCGGATCGTGAATCCGTTGATTAAAGCGACCAAAGCGGGACTTGGACTCAATATCAACCAGCTGGAAAGCCACTTTCTGGCGGGTGGTAACGTTGACCGTGTAGTCAATGCTCTGATCGCGGCTCACCGGGCTAATATCGAACTGGTATTCGAACGTGCGGCGGCTATCGACCTTGCCGGCCGGGATGTGCTTCAGGCTGTGCAAATGAGCGTTAATCCGCGTGTTATCGAAACGCCGATTGTAGCTGCTGTTGCCAGAAACGGGATCGAAGTAAAAGTTAAAGCACGCGTTACTGTGCGCGCCAATATCGAACGCCTTGTAGGGGGAGCGGGTGAAGAAACCATCATTGCCCGTGTTGGTGAGGGAATCGTAACGACAGTTGGTTCCTCCAATTCCCACAAGGATGTGCTGGAAAATCCGGATCTGATTTCCCGTACGGTGCTTGGCAAAGGTCTTGATGCCGGAACGGCTTTTGAAATTCTGTCCATTGATATTGCGGATGTCGATGTAGGTAAGAATATCGGGGCGCATCTGCAAACCGAACAAGCCGAAGCCGACAAACGAATCGCCCAGGCAAAGGCCGAGGAGCGTCGTGCGATGGCTGTTGCCCATGAGCAGGAGATGAAGGCGCGGGTCGTTGAAATGCGCGCGCTGGTTGTGGAGTCGGAATCCCAGGTGCCGGTTGCCATGGCTGAAGCTCTGAGGGGCGGCAAGCTTGGCGTTATGGATTATATGAACTTGAAAAATATCGAAGCGGACACGCAAATGCGCGGTTCGATTGGAACCCCGGATAACAATTCGTCCAATAATAAAGAAGAGTAAATACAAGCTTGCCTGGTAAGGATGGCGGTTAAGTTTTTACCGGAGGTGATTTCGTGAACGAGCTGATTCAATTTATATCCAAAAATTTCTTTCTTGTTTTTATCATAATCGGGTTTATATTTTCCGTAATTAATAAAAACAAAAAAGCCAAACCGCCTGGTGGCAGAATGCCTGATTTTGGCGGAGGACCCGGATTGCCCCAAAGCCAGGGAAACCAGCGGAGGGATGATCAGTCAATGAATTCCCCAGTGGAGCCCCCTCCCTACAAGAACCCCTACGATGGGGATGGCGAAGGGGTAAGCGCTGAGTATGAAGAGGAACGAAAATTTGCAGCGCCCGTCTATGTCGAGCCACCAAAAGTACGTGTTCCTGCCCGCCCAGCCGCGCCGCGCCGCAGCCCGCTTGCCGAACAGCAAGTCCCGCGCCCGGCGCGAAAAACGAATGGAGCCTTGCTGAAGAATTTGGAGAAGGATGAACTCCGGCGTGCTGTCGTTCTTGCCGAGGTGCTGGGCCCTCCGCGGGCCAAACGTTCCCATCGCCTGTTCTAAGCCTCTCAAGCAAGAAATGCCTAGGATTAAGCATTCATCCATAGAAGCAGCCAAAAGAAGCCTTCAGACCGCTTAAAAGCGGAACTGGAGGTTTCTTTGTTTTGAGTTGAGGCGCCTGACGACTCATATTTACAAGATCTTTCGCATAGGTTGGTACAGTTATGGGAAGGGGGCTTGTTGTCCGCATGCGCCGCATAAACCGCAAACTGCGTAAAATGGCTGCCGATCTGATGGACTTACCGCAGGATGTCGTATTCGATTTGCCCCGGGTGACGATGATAGGCGATCGTCAGCTCTATATTGAGAACCATCGCGGCGTGCTCCACTTCTCCGATGAAAGTCTTCGTCTTGCCCTTGGAAAAGGGGAGCTGGTCATAACAGGAGAAGGCCTGGTCATTAGAACCATATGGACGGAAGAGGTTTTCGTGGAAGGGAAAATCAAGCATATAGAAATAAAGGAACAGGGATAAATGAATGACAGCTTATGCTTACGACGTGAGTTATTGCTTGAATGCTTGTTAACCCAAGCATCCAGGTATAACCACACAATAACTTTTAGGGGGAAGCGTTATGAATGCTTCGTGGCTGCAATGGCTGCGTGGAATTGTTACCGTCAGCATTAGAGGAGAGGCTTTGGAATTGCTTGTTAACCGCGCGTTGGCAAGCGGTCTTTCGCTGTGGTCCATCCGCAGGACAAGCCAGGGAGAGCTTCTTGCCGATTTAACCATAAAGGATTTTTTTCAGCTTCGTCCGCTTTTGAAAGGGACAGGCTCCCGGATTCATGTACAGTCCAGACGCGGTTTGCCCTTCTGGCTGGTCAAGCTGGAAAAAAGGCTTTTCTTCGGTGCGGGTCTGATTCTCTTCTTTATTGGTATGTATCTGTTATCTTCGCTAATTTGGAATATTGATATAAAAGGGAATGAGCGTCTTTCGGAGGAACAGATTATGCAAGCTGCCAGGCAGGAGGGGCTTTATCCCTTTCAATGGTCATTCCGGCTTGAAAATCCCGAGGTGCTGTCCAGGAAGCTGACGCAGAAACTGCCTGGCGCCGCCTGGATCGGTGTGGAAAAACAGGGAACCAAAATTACGATCCAGGTGGTAGAAACCGCAATTCCCGAACCCCGGAAGCTGCTCAGTCCCCGTCATCTCGTGGCGTCGGCAGATGCCGTTGTGACCGAAATACTGGCCGAAGCCGGCAGGCCTGTCGTCAAGAGGAATACAAAAGTCAAGGAAGGCGATGTGCTCATCTCCGGAATTTACGGGGACGAAGCCCACACGCGTACGGTTGTGGCCAAAGGCATCGTCAAAGGCCTGGTCTGGCATGAATATTCGATTGTTTCACCCCTGCAGCAGAAGGTGAAGGCTTATACGGGAGAAAGCAAAGTCCGCTGGTATGCCGTGGCATGGGGCCGCGGCTTGAGGATTGGCGGCTTTGGCAAGATTCCATACACGCAGTACGAAACGCAAAGGCATCTGGAGCAGGCTTCGTGGCGCACGTTAAAAATGCCCTTTGGCCGTATGAAGGAAACCGTGCGTGAAGTCCGTTTCGATCATTTGGAGCTGACGGAGCAGGATGCCAAACAGGCGGGATTGCTGCAGGCCAGGGCTGATTTGCTGACTAAAGCCGGTCCGGGAGCAAAGATCCGCGCGGAAAACATTTTGCATGAAAAGGCGGACAATGGTAAAGTTTATATGAAAGTACTTTTTGAGGTGGAACAGTCGATCGTAACTGAAAGACCGTTAGTTCATATACAAGGAGATTGAGCATTTTTGCTAAATGAAACCAGAATTATTAAAATCCCGCTCGCAAGCGCAGCGGAGGGGCTTGCGCTTTTTGGGCCGCAGGACAAATTCTTAAGGTTGATCGAACAGCAGACGGAAGCGGACATTATGTCGCGGGAAGCGGAAATCATGATTTCCGGTCCTATTCGTGAAGTGGAGTCCATGGAACAGCTGTTTACCGTTCTTCAGCAATTGTTTCGGGGCGGATATACCCCGTCTGAGCGCGATATTATGTATGCCCTTGATCTGGCGAAAGTCATGCAGGCCGATCAGCTGCTGGATTTATTCAAAGCAGAGCTTACCACGACATTCCGCGGCAAGCCGATCCGTGTCAAAACCATCGGACAGCGGCATTATGTGAAAATGATCAAGAAAATGGATGTTGTATTCGGGATCGGTCCCGCCGGAACGGGAAAAACGTATCTGGCTGTTGTCCTGGCCGTTGCCGCGCTGAAGGAAGGTTCGGTCAAACGGATCATGCTGACACGCCCTGCGGTTGAAGCCGGCGAGAATCTGGGTTTTCTGCCAGGCGATCTGCAGGAAAAGGTGGATCCTTATTTAAGGCCACTCTATGATGCGCTTCATGACGTGCTTGGCCCGGATCAAACGGCAAAAGCCTTTGAGCGGGGCTTGATCGAGGTTGCGCCGCTTGCATACATGCGCGGACGCACGCTTGACGATTCCTTCATCATTCTTGACGAAGCCCAAAACACTACGCCGGAACAGATGAAAATGTTTCTGACCCGTCTTGGATTTGGATCCAAAATGGTCGTAACCGGCGACGTTACGCAGATCGATTTGCCCCGCGGGAAACGGTCGGGACTGATCGAAGCGAAGCGGATTTTGCAGAATATCGAAGAAATCGGTTTTGTGCTATTCTCGGAGCAGGATGTCGTTCGTCATTCGCTGGTTCAAAAAATTATTGTGGCGTATAACGAGGACGCCGAGAGTCAGGTTTAAACGCGAGGGCAGCTTTTTTTCAATGGAGAAGGGCCGCCAGCTTACTACCTGAAACCGATTTATAATACCCAGCATGGACGGCCCCGCAGTTGAAACAACCCTATGGGGTGGTCACAGCAATAGGGGGGATCTAAACGTGCGTTTTACATGGAGCGGTTGGAAGCAAAGCACGGCAGTGCGGTGGATATTGCTGTTTTTATTTGTTGTGCTGTTTTATACCGTTCTGGCTCCTCATCTGCTTCCCAAAACATACGATATTCAAGAAGGCAAACGTATGGAGCGAGATATTGAGGCGCCAACGCAAATTAAAGACGATAAAGCGAGAATCAAAGCCCAGGAGGAAGCTGCCGACCGCGTGGAGCCGATGTATACCATTCTGGCGATGCGCAGCGAGCAGCTGCTGGAACAGATATTTGCCCGCATGGAACAGTTGAACCAGGATGATCAGGTTACGACCGATAACAAGGTGACAATTTACCGGACCGAAATCCCTCAACTCTATAATGATTATGTCGATCAATTCGTACGCAATCATGCCGGCAAGGATTCCTATAGCAGTACACTGCTTGATGAAATGGCAACGACCGTCAAAGACCAGGAGTACCGCATCCCGGAAGAAACCTACTACAAGCTCCCGCAGCTTAACGTGAAGCAGATAGCCGATATGCAGCAGGTTGGCCTTGCCATCGTACGCAAAATGATGAGTGATCCTCTGCGCGAAGCGGAGACCGCCCGCACCAAAGTTGCCGAGCTGGTCAATGCGAGCTCGCTCAGCGAACGCAAAACGAGGGAGATTGTCCAGGAGCTGGCGCGGTTCGCCATTATGCCGAATAAATTCCTTGATACCGATGCAACAAGCGAAGCGAAGGTAGCGGCAAAGGAGAATACGCCTGAGGTAGTCATTAACCAGGGCGACATTATTGTGCATAAAGGCGAAATGGTCACCAAAGAATTGTATGAGCGGCTTGCCTCGTTTAATTTGCTGCAGGACAAGAAGTCCTATTGGCCTCAGCTTGGCCTGCTGCTGCTTACGTTATTGTTCCTTTTGTTTATATACAGTTTTCTGGATAAGTCATCCGGGCTCAATACGGCAAATGTGCGCTATAACAATGCCCAGCTTGCCATGCTGCTGCTTATTTTTATCCTGAATCTGCTGATTATGCGAATCGTCGAACTGACGCAGACCGATGCAATTCCTTATGTGGGATATTTGGCCCCGACGGCTATGGGCGCGATGCTCATCACGCTGCTGCTCGATGTTCAGCTCGCGGTCGTCTGCTCGTTCCTGTTCGCCATCAGCGGCAGTATTATATTCAACATGGATTCCAACCGTATTTTCGATTTCAATTACGGTTTTGTTACAACCATCGTTTCGTTTGCCGCTATTTTTGCCATTCATCGGGCAAGCCAGCGGTCAACCATACTAAAGGCAGGGATTATGGTCAGCTTGCTTGGCTCAGCTTCCGTACTGGCATTGATCCTGCTGGGAGGCGAGCTGCCGGAGAAAACCGAAATGGTCACCACGATAGCTTTTGCTTTTGCGGGCGGCCTGCTGACGGCGATTCTGGTCATCGGCCTGATGCCGTTCTTTGAAATTTCCTTTGGCATCTTGTCGGCTTTGAAGCTGGTGGAGCTGTCCAATCCCAACCATCCGCTGCTGCGCAAGCTGCTGACGGAGACGCCCGGGACGTACCACCACAGCGTTATGGTCGGCAATTTGTCCGAAGCGGCTGCCGAGTCCATAGGGGCCAATGGTCTCTTATGCCGGGTGGGATCTTATTATCATGATATCGGCAAAACCAAACGGCCAAGTTATTTCATCGAAAACCAAACCAATATCGAGAATCCGCATGATTCCATCGATCCCAAGCTGAGTAAGTCGATTATTATCGCACATGCCCGCGACGGTGTGGAAATGCTGAAGAACCATAATATTCCCAAACCGATCCGGGATATTGCCGAGCAGCATCACGGGACGACATTCCTGCAATATTTTTACCACAAAGCATGGAAACAAGCCGAAGAGGCCGGTGAGGTAACAGATTTCACCGAGGATGATTTCAGGTATGCCGGTCCTAAAGCGCAATCCAAGGAAGCAGCAATTGTCGGCATCGCGGATTGCATCGAGGCTGCCGTTAGAAGCTTGCGCAGTCCTACAATGGAGACGGTGGAATCGATGATCAATAAGATTATCAAAAACCGCCTGGATGACGGCCAGTTCAATGAATGCGATCTGACGCTCAAAGAATTGGAACAAATCGCGCAAACGCTGAAGGAAACCGTAATCGGGATTTTCCATTCGCGGATCGAATATCCGGAAGACAGTAAACCAAAGGAGCGTCTGGCATGAGTTTGCGTTTAGAGTGGAATAATGAACAGGACAAGGTGGAAATACCTGAGGCGTTCCTGGCGCGTCTTGAGGAGCTGCTGCTGCTTGCGGGGGAAGCCGAGGGACTGACAGAAGGCGAGGTGACGCTCTCTTTCGTGGATGATGAAGAAATTCACCAGCTTAACCGGGATTACCGGGGCATTGACCGGCCGACGGATGTCTTGTCTTTTGCAATGCAGGAGCATACGGACGAAGAACTGGAGATTATTTACGAGGTTGAGGACGGGGATAATCCGCTGTCTGTGAACGGGATGCTGGGCGATATCATTATTTCCGCCGAGCGCGGGAAACTTCAAGCTCAGGAATACGGCCATTCACTGGAACGTGAATTGGGTTTTCTGTTCGTTCACGGGTTCCTCCACCTCATTGGTTACGATCACCAGGATGAGGCGAGTGAGGCAGTCATGACTGCCAAACAGGAAGCGGTTCTCCAGCGGGCAGGTCTGCACCGCTAATGCGCCGTTTCATTCAGAGCTGCGGATTTGCTGCAGCCGGCATTCGTCTGGCACTGCGCACGCAGCGACATATGCGGATTCATGTAACTGCTGCTCTGATCGTAACCGCAACGGGGATGATTCTTGGAATTCGGGCCATGGAATGGGCGCTATTGGTGCTTGTGATGGGAGTCGTCATATGTGCCGAACTGCTCAACACCGCCATCGAGAATGTCGTCGATCTGGCCAGTCCGGATATTCATCCGCTGGCCAAAGCGGCCAAGGACACGGCTTCAGGAGCCGTCCTGGTGGCAGTTATCGCAGCCATTATCATCGGATTCATCATTTTTATCCCGCATTTATGGAATATTGTCTTATAAAGCTGCTTGATTTCTGACGTGGAGAGGAGCATCCAAAAAAAGATGATGGATGACAGCAAGCAAGCTTTTCCTGCAGAATGGGAATCTCTGCTGGAGCATGCCCTTGAGGCAAGAGGCCGCGCTTATATGCCTTACTCCGGTTTTGCTGTAGGCGCCGCTCTGCTGGACAGCAGCGGAAACATTCACCTCGGCTGCAATGTCGAGAATGCGGCTTACGGACCGACTAATTGTGCGGAACGGACCGCCTTGTTCCGGGCTATTGCCGACGGGCGGGAGCCAGGACAGTTTGCAGCTATTGCAGTCATTGGGGACACGGTCCATCCCATTACGCCATGCGGGGTATGCAGACAGGTGCTCGTTGAGCTTTGCAAGCCGGACATGCCTGTCATCATGGGCAATCTGACTGGCGGGCGGTCAGTCATGACGGTGGAAGAACTGCTGCCGGGAGCTTTCTCATTAAGGAAAGGCTAAGTTTGGAAGGGGATCGGAACATTATTATGAATCAAACACCTACAGGCAAAAAAGAGAAATACCATTCCGGGTTTGTTGCGATCGTTGGCCGGCCCAATGTAGGCAAATCGACACTGATGAACGAAGTAATCGGTCAAAAAATCGCCATAATGTCAGACAAGCCGCAGACGACGCGCAATAAAATCCATGGTGTCTACACGAAGGACAATTCCCAAATTGTATTTCTCGATACGCCGGGCATCCATAAGCCGCAGTCCAAGCTTGGCGATTACATGAACAAATCGGCAGTCGGCACATTGGGCGAGGTGGATGCCGCCATGTTCCTGATCGATGCTTCCGAAGGACTGGGAGGTGGCGACCGTTATATCATCGAGCAGTTGAAAATGGTCAAAACGCCTATTTTTCTCGTGATGAACAAAATCGACAAGATCCACCCGGAAGAGCTGCTGCCGCTTATCGCAACCTATAAGGAGCTTCATGATTTCGCCGAGATTATTCCGATCTCTGCGCTGCAGGGCAACAATATTGATACCCTGCTCAATGTGCTGACGCGATACTTGCCTGAAGGTCCGCAGTATTATCCGGCGGATCAAGTGACTGATCATCCGGAACAATTCGTCTGTGCCGAGCTGATCCGGGAGAAAATCCTCCATCAGACGAGGGAGGAAGTACCTCATTCCATTGCTGTGGCAATTGAGGATATGAAGGTGCAGGATAACGGGGTAGTTTATATCGGAGCGATTATTTTTGTTGAACGCGATTCGCAGAAGGGGATTGTGATCGGCAAGCAGGGCGCGCTCCTGAAGGAAGTAGGCCGCCTTGCACGGCGGGATATTGAACTGCTGCTTGGCTCGCGCGTTTTCCTTGAGCTTTGGGTCAAGGTCAAGAAAGACTGGCGCAACCAGGAGCGGGTTTTAAAAGATCTGGGATACAGAAACGAATAAACCAAGCATCCCGCACTCCCTGACTTCGCGCATAATGCCCGTTATTTGTCTGGCATAGGACAACCCTCTTTTTGCGCATCCTATCCGTATCATACAAAGCGGAAGGGATGATAGGAATGCGAGACTTTTCGTGGAAGTATTTTGCGCTTACCGGGGATGTGGACGCTTTTTTGCTTTATAAAGATGTGGATCAGTTGGGGGAGGCCGATATTGCCGCGGCAAACGAGGAAACGCAGCTTGCGTCTGAACTGGAGGATGCTTCCTCCATTTGATGCATCTTTACTTGCGTGAGTTAGGGGAGAACGTCTATGCAGTACCGGGTTGAAGGCATTGTCATCCGAAGTATGGACTATGGGGAAGGCGGCAAAATCATTACGATTTTGACTCCGACCCACGGCAAAGCGGCGATACTTGTGCGGGGCGCCAAAAAAGCCAAAAGCCGTCATGGTTCGCTGACCCAGTTGTTCACTCATGGGGAATATCTATATTACCGCAATAGCGGCTTAGGTACACTTACACATGGTGAGATCATTGAATCTCACCATGTTTTGCGTGAAGGGCTGGAGCTTACCGCCTATGCGGCCTATGCGGTTGAGCTGACCGACCGGACGACGAACGAAGATGAAGCGAGCGGATACCTGTTTATGCAATTATTAGCTTGCTTGCGCGCTTTGGCTGAAGGCAAGGACGGGCCGACTATTCTTCAATTATACGAAATGAAAATACTCGAAGTGTCCGGGTACGGTCCCATTTTCGATGAGTGTGTCTCCTGCGGCAATACGGAGGGGCAGATGGCGCTCAGTGCGCGGTCGGGCGGTGTGCTTTGCAGCCGCTGCCGTTATAAGGATTCTTCCGCACTGGTTCTTGGTGACAGCGTACTCAAGTTATTGCGGTTGTTCCGAAGAATGGACTTGACGCGGCTTGGCAATATCCAGGTAAAGGATGAAACCAAAGTCCAATTGAAGCAGGCTATGCGGCTGTTGGTGGATACGCATATTAATATTCCGCTTAAATCGCGGGCTTTTCTCGATCAGTTGGATAAATACCCCTTGTAGGCCTTGACATGCCCGGGTCAAATAGCTAACATATACAAGTATGAACAGGAACGATGATGAAGAAAGTAATCGATGGACAGTTGTCTGTGGAAGCGAACCAGGGGTGGTGGGAGCCTGGGCGGACGTTATCGGTGAAAGGCGCTTCGGAGTTCGCGTGAAAGGTAAAAAAAGCGGATTGCTGCTTGCATGCAGGTGCAGCAGGAATCAAGTAGGGTGGAACCGCGGGAGATATAGCTCTCGTCCCTATGTCTGAGCTTTGTCAGACATAAGGACGAGGGCTTTTTATATCGTCTGGACCCGGTATGAAGAGGGAAAAAAACCAGCAGGAACAATTGGACAATAAAGGAGAGAGGCCATCCCATGAATTTTCAAACGATGATTTTGACGCTGCAGAAGTTTTGGGCGGAGCAGAATTGTATCCTTGTTCAGCCTTATGACGTGGAGAAAGGTGCAGGCACCTTAAATCCGATGACGTTTCTGCGCACGATCGGACCGGAGCCGTGGAATGTCGCTTACGTCGAACCGTCCCGCAGGCCGGCTGACGGCCGCTATGGAGAAAATCCCAACCGGCTGTACCAGCATCATCAATTTCAGGTCATTATGAAGCCATCGCCTGATAATATTCAGGAACTGTATCTGGAAAGTTTGAAGAGACTGGGGATCGACCCGCTGCATCACGATATCCGCTTTGTTGAGGATAACTGGGAGCATCCTGGTCTTGGTGCCTGGGGACTTGGCTGGGAAGTATGGCTTGATGGGATGGAGGTCACCCAGTTTACCTACTTCCAGCAGCTTGGTGGTCTCGATGTGAATCCAGTAGCCGTGGAGCTGACTTACGGGATGGAACGGCTGGCTTCCTATATTCAGGACAAGGAAAATGTGTTTGATCTGGAATGGGTGGATGGCGTGACGTACGGGGATGTCTTCCTGCAGCCGGAATATGAGCATTCCAAATATACCTTTGAAACTTCTGACGCAGATATGCTTTTCTCCTTATTCACGATGTACGAGGAGGAAGCTCGGCGCGCTTTGGCGGAGAATCTTGTTTTCCCGGCTTATGATTATGTGCTCAAATGCTCGCATGCATTTAATCTGCTGGACGCCCGGGGGTCGATCAGCGTGACGGAGCGTACTGGATATATAACGCGTGTTCGCAACCTTGCACGCGCATGTGCAGCCACTTATCTGGAGGAGCGCGAACGGCTCGGCTTCCCGTTACTGAAGAAAGGAGTGAGCGCTAATGGCTAAGGATCTGCTGCTGGAAATCGGTTTGGAAGAGGTTCCTGCGCGCTTTGTGCGCGGAGCGATGAATCAGCTTAAGGAAAAAACGGCCAAATGGCTCGATACCGCGCGAATCGGTCATGGAGAAGTGGAAGCTTACGCAACGCCCCGGCGGATTGCGGTGATTATCCGTGATGTGGAAGAGAAACAAGCCGATGTAAGTGAGGAAGTCAAAGGTCCCTCCCGTAAAATCGCTCTTGATGAGCAGGGGGCCTGGAGCAAAGCGGCCCTTGGTTTTGCCCGCAGCCAGGGCGCTCAGCCGGAAGATTTTTTCTTTAAGGAACTTGGCGGGGTTGAATACGTTTATGTGAATAAAAGCAGTATCGGTACCGTGACCGCCGATGTGCTGCCTGAGGGCCTTGTTAGCCTGATCACTTCGATGTCATTTCCTAAAAACATGCGTTGGGGCAGCTACGAGCTGAAATTCGTCCGTCCGATCAAATGGCTGGTCGCTCTGTTTGGCGAAACGGTTATCCCGTTTGAGATCACGGGCGTACAAAGCGGCAATAAGACCAGGGGTCACCGTTTTCTGGGCGGTGAAGCGTTGGTATCGTCACCGTCCGATTATGTGGAAGAACTCCGCGGACAACGGGTACTGGCCGATGTCCGCGAGCGCGAGCAGCTGATTCTGGATCAGATCCAGGCGCTTGCTGCGGAGAAAAACTGGAAAATCGACGTGAAGCCGGATTTGCTGGAAGAGGTTCTGTTCCTCGTGGAATATCCAAGCGTGCTGTTTGGAACGTTTGACGAGTCTTTTCTGGAAATCCCGCAGGAAGTACTGATTACTTCCATGCGCGAGCATCAGCGTTATTTCCCGGTGCTGAGCGATCAGGGCAAGCTGCTGCCTTTCTTCGTGACGGTACGCAATGGCGACCGCAATTCTATCGAGCAGGTTGCAAAAGGCAACGAGAAAGTGCTGCGTGCACGTCTTTCCGATGCGCGGTTCTTCTACGCGGAGGATCAGAAAACGCCGATCGTGGAATCATTGGGCAAACTTGAAAAAATCGTTTATCACGAGGAGCTCGGAACGGTATCGGACAAGGTCCGCCGCATTCAGATCACCGCGTCTAAGCTCTCGGATTTCCTTGGCCTTGATGCCCAAACGACAGATGACATAGCACGGACGGCCGCGATATGCAAATTCGATCTGGTCACCCAGATGGTATACGAGTTTCCGGAGCTGCAAGGTGTGATGGGCGAGGATTATGCCCGCAAAGCAGGTGAGCGCGAGGCGGTTGCTGCAGCGATCAATGAGCATTACCAGCCACGTTTTGCCGGTGACCGGGCTCCGGGTTCGCTGACAGGCGCGATTGTAAGTCTGGCTGACAAAATCGATACGATCGTCGGCTGCTTCTCGATTGGAATCATCCCGACAGGCTCCCAGGATCCCTATGCGCTGCGCAGACAGGCGGCGGGGATTATCCAGATCATTCTCGCACATGGCCTGAAGCTGCCGTTGGACCGACTATTTGATCTTTCACTGGAGGTTCACAGCGGTAAGCCGTTGAAACGCGAAGCGGGCGAAATCCGGTCTGATTTGCATGAATTTTTCGCGCTGCGGGTAAAAAATGTGCTCTCTGAGCAGGGAATCCGCTACGATGTCGTAGATGCGGTAATGGCTGCCGGTTATAATGATCTTCGTCAAACCGTAAACAGGGCGCAAGCGTTAACGACCTACGCCGCGGGCGAACGGCGCGACGAGTTCAAACTCGCAGTCGACGCTTTGAACCGGGTGAGCAACCTTGCTGCCAAAGCTGCGTCTAAAGAAGTGAAGACGTCTTTGTTTGCAGACGAAGCCGAAGGGGCATTGTATGCCGCCTGGCAAGCTTTAAGTGAGAGCGTCACAGCAAATATCAAGAACCTTGATGCATCGGGTGCAATCGCCAAGCTTGCCGGATTAAAGGATACGATTAATGTTTACTTTGACAGCGTAATGGTAATGGCTGAAGAAGCGGATGTCCGTGCGAACCGCCTGGCCTTGCTGGCTATTATCGCCGATGGCGTCGGCGAGGTTGCCGATTTCTCGAAACTGGTTTGGTAACAACGTGAGGATCCGCCCGATATGGAATGGGCGGGTCCTCACGAGTCTGCACATGCGAAGCAATCACCAGAGTAAAAGCTTACGAAGCAGTGATTGCTTGCGCAATCACCAGAGTAAAAGCTTACGAAGCAGTGATTGCTTACGCAATCACCTTAGGGGGAAACCAAAAAATGACAACCGGATTGCATCCAGATGTAATTATTTATGTGGTTTCGGATTCCGCCGGGGATACCGGCGAGCTGGTTGTCCGCGCTGCGGTTGCCCAGTTCCATCCCATTTACGCGGAAATACGCCGGGCTCCTTTTGTGCAGGATGAGTCCGCAGTTGAACGGATGGTGCTTCAGGCTAAGGAGCATAATGCGATTATTCTGTACACGCTGGTGATTCCGAAGCTTCGGGATGTGCTCAGCAAGTTCTCGCTGGAACATTCTGTTGTAGCCATTGACCTGCTGGGTTCCCTGATTGGAAGCCTGGAGCTGAAGACCAACCGGCAGTCACGCAAGGAGCCAGGGCTTAATCATGTGCTGGATGAGGATTATTTCCGAAAGGTGGAGGCCGTTGAATTCGCCGTCAAGTATGATGATATGCGCGATACGTCGGGAATTCTTAAAGCAGATATCGTGCTCGTCGGGGTATCACGCACTTCCAAAACGCCCTTGTCGATGTACCTGGCACACAAGAAATATAAAGTTGCCAATGTACCTTTGATGCCGGAGCTGCAGCCGCCGGCAGAGCTATTTAGCATTCCACGCGAAAAAGTGGTCGGTCTGACGATTGACACCCATTATTTGAACGTTATCCGAAAAGAACGGCTGAAAGCGCTTGGGCTGCCGGACAGTGCCGCTTATGCGACAACAGCGCGAATCGAGAAGGAACTCGCCTATGCTGCGGAAATTATGAAGAAAATCGGCTGTGTTGTGATCGATGTCTCCCATCGGGCGGTGGAAGAAACAGCCAGCCTCATAATGGAATGTATCCATTCCAACTGATGTAGCAGGATTTTTTTATCTTTTGCCGTATATAACAGAGTACAGTACTTATCCTAAGGATGCGGTGATGCAATAAGGTGGCAAATACCCCGACTATTGTTGTGGATGCCGATGCCTGTCCGGTCAAACGCGAGATTGTAGAAGTAGCGCGGATGATGTCAATCCCCGTACTGATGGTCGCTTCATACGATCATCGTTTGGAGCCAGGGGCGGGAATTTCGGTTGTACAGGTGGATAAAGGCGATCAATCGGTTGATTTGTATATTGCCAACCACGTCGCACGAGGCGATATCGTGGTTACCCAGGACTTCGGACTGGCAACAATTGTGCTGGCTAAAGGGGCTATTGCGCTGTCGAATCGCGGACAGCAGTATGATGAAAGCAATATTGATTATCTCATGGAACGCCGGCATGAGCTGGCCAAACGCAGGAGAAGCGGCGGCAAAACGAAAGGCCCCAAAGCAATGACAGCCGAGGATCGGATCCGTTTTCAGCAAAAGCTGACAAAAGTTTTACATGACCGGCAGGAGAATGATGAATCTTAGCGAATATTTAAACATGTTTAGGATGAAGGTGGGGGTGTATGGCTTACGCTAAAATACCTGATTCCGTCATTGAAGCGGTGCTGCGTCATCATGATATCGTAGAGACGGTTGGGAAGTATGTCAGCCTGTCGAAACAAGGCAAATATATGAAGGGGCTATGCCCTTTTCATTCAGAGAAAACGCCTTCGTTCACCGTTACACCGGAGAAACAGATCTTTTACTGCTACGGGTGCGGTAAAGGCGGGAATGCGATTAAATTCGTCGAAGAAATCGAAAGCTATTCGTTTCCCGAGGCCGTACGTATCATGGCGGAGGATGCCGGGATTCCGGTAACGTGGACAGGGAATGCCGACAGCTATGATGCGGCCCAGTCAGGCGAACGCGACAAGCTGATTGAGGCACATGAGCTTACGTCCAAGCTGTATCATTATCTGCTGATGAATACCTCCCACGGTCAACCGGCTTTGGAATACCTGCGTTCGCGAGGAGTGAGCGACAAACAGATTGACCAGTTTATGATCGGCTACGCGCCGCCGGAGTGGGATACGCTCGTTCGTTTCCTGGACAAGCGGGAATTCAAGGCGGAAGCCATGGAGAAGGGCGGCCTGCTGATCGCAAAGCAGGATGGCAGCGGATATATTGACCGGTTCCGGGACCGAATCATGTTTCCAATCCGCAATAGTGAAGGCAAGGCGATCGCTCTTGCAGGACGAATACTTGGCGAGGGACAGCCCAAATATTTGAATTCGCCGGAAACCATGTTATTCAACAAGAGCCGCAGTTTGTATAATTTTCATCAATCAAGAGCTGCCATGCGCAAAACAAGACGCGCTGTATTGTTTGAAGGCTATATGGATGTGATCAAGGCCTGGACGGCTGGTGTAACGAACGGCATAGCCACGATGGGAACCTCGCTGACGGAAAACCATGCCATGATCCTTCAACGGAACGTCGATGAAGTGCTAATTTGCTACGATGGCGACAGTGCCGGACAAGCTGCGGTCTTCAAAACCATTCCTTTGCTCGAAAAATCCGGTCTTCGCGTGTTGGTGGCCATGCTCCCCAAAGGCATGGATCCCGATGAATTTATTGAACGCAAAGGGGCCGAGGCTTTTATCCGGGAGACGATTGAGCGTCCTGTCTCGGTCACGAAATTTAAACTAATATATGCGAAGAAAAACCATATACTCCTAGAAGAAGAGGGCCAGAAGAATTACATGCTCGAGGCTGTCGCCATCATTGCCGAGCTGGATTCTTCGACCGAGCGGGAGTTTTATCTCAAAGAACTGTCCCGGGAGTTCGATATATCTCTAGAGTCCCTTAAACAAGACTGCTTTCATCATAGACAGCAGCATCAGAAATTGAAACCTCAAAGGGATAATAACGACAATTCGTGGAATAATGGTAGGAATGAAATCCGTCGTACGCCTTCTTCGCCGTCTGTCCTTCCGGCCTATCAGGTAGCAGAGCGCAGGCTTCTGGCCCGAATGCTGCAGGATAGCGAAACGGCGCAAGCGGTACACGACCAGCTCGGGGAAGCTTTTAACGTGGAGGATCACGCAGCGCTTGCTGCTTACTTATATGCCTATTATGCGCAAGGCCATGATCCGGATATCAGCCGATTTATCGCTTCGCTCCAGGATGACCGTCTGGAGAGGACGGCAGCTTCAATCTTAATGATGGACGATGATTTTCCGTTCGACGAGCAGCTGCTCGCTCACTATATTATGGAAATTCAAAAAGTGCCGCGATTTCGTGGAATCGAGCATAAGAAAGAAGAAATGGTGCAGGCGGAACGATCCGGCGACGTATTGTTGGCGGCTCGAATTGCAAGTGAGATTATTGCCCTAGAGAGACAGCTTAAAGGACAGTAGGATGATCGTTTCTAGGGAGGAGGGAGTCGGAATATGGCGAATGATCAACATACTGAACTGGATATCGAACAGAAGCTGGAGATTGTCAAAGAGCAGCTGATTGAACACGGCAAGAAAAGATCCTCCTTAACCTACAAAGAGATCATGGAGAAGCTTTCGCCGTTTGATCAGGATCCGGAGCAAATTGATGAATTTTTCGAACAGCTCGATGATATCGGAATTGAAGTTTTAAATGAAAATGATGATCTCCCGACAAGCAGAGACAGGGAAGATCAGGAGAGAGAACCCGACGAATTCAATTTCGACGACGATTTGGCACTCCCGCCAGGAATTAAAATCAACGACCCCGTCCGGATGTATTTGAAAGAGATCGGACGAGTTCCGCTTTTATCCGCGGATGATGAGGTAGAGTTGGCCAAACGGATCGAGAACGGCGATGAGGAAGCGAAACGCCGTCTGGCTGAAGCCAATCTCCGGCTTGTGGTCAGTATTGCCAAGCGGTATGTGGGAAGAGGCATGTTATTTCTCGACCTGATCCAGGAAGGGAATATGGGATTGATTAAGGCAGTTGAGAAGTTTGATCATACCAAAGGCTACAAATTCAGTACGTATGCAACATGGTGGATTCGCCAAGCCATTACAAGGGCTATCGCCGATCAAGCGCGGACGATCCGGATTCCGGTTCATATGGTAGAAACGATTAATAAGCTGGTAAGAGTATCCCGGCAACTGCTGCAGGAGCTCGGGCGGGAGCCAAGTCCCGAAGAAATAGCAGCCGAAATGGATTTGAGTACAGAGAAGGTTCGGGAAATTATGAAAATAGCCCAGGAGCCGGTATCGCTGGAAACACCTATTGGTGAAGAAGACGATTCGCATCTCGGGGACTTCATTGAAGATCAGGAAGCTCTCGCTCCGGCGGATGCGGCTGCGTACGAATTGCTCAAGGAGCAGCTTGAAGATGTTCTCGATACCTTGACTGAACGCGAGGAGAATGTGCTGCGTCTGCGTTTTGGCCTGGATGACGGTCGAACCCGTACGCTTGAGGAAGTAGGCAAGGTGTTTGGCGTTACGCGCGAGCGGATACGTCAAATTGAAGCCAAAGCGCTGCGTAAGTTAAGACATCCAAGCCGCAGCAAGCGGTTGAAGGATTTTCTCGAATAAAGCTGAGGACCTTTCTGCTGCGGCAGCGAGGTCTTTTTTCTAAGAACTTCTTGCAGCATTTAATCCCATCATGATGTACCCGCTGAAGGTTTGGAAATATGCCGCCCGAAAGGAACGAGGGTCAACATGGAGCAGGACCGGCGCAAAACGATTATAAAAGAAATTGAGCACTGGCAGCGAAGCAAGCTGCTGCCGGAACAATATTGCGATTTTTTGCTTAATTTATATGTGGATGAAGGGGCGGTACGAGCGCCTTCGACGCTCACTGGTAAAGCGGCGCAGGCTGCTGCGAAAGCATCCTGGAAGATATGGTTCCTTGCTTTTGGAATTTTTTCCTTGATTTGTTTTGTTGTCCTTTATTTTAGCTTTTTTCATCCTCTATTGCAAATTGGCCTCGTCTTATCAACAGTCCTTGGATTTCTCTTTTTTGGACAACGCTACCGCCAGAAGAATGAATCTGCCGGTATTGGCTTGATCGGGGTTGGCATGCTGCTCATGCTTGGTGCTGGGATGTATATGCTTCAGCTGCATGAGCTGGAGGCTTGGGGCTGGAAAGCGGGGCTGCTTGCCCTATGTTCACTGGTGTGGATCGTTTTTGGCATCAGTGCCCGGATCCCTCTGCTCCATCTATGCGGCTGGATCGCCTCATTTCTTGTTTACGCCTGGGTGCTGTTCAATAATTTCAGTGCCCCCGAGTGGTATGAGATTCAGCTTTTTTGGCTTCCGGCGGCGTTTGTATTTGGCTGGTGCAGTTGGTTCTTTCACCGCTGGTCAAGGCCGGCATCGGCTGTGCTGTTTGCGGCTGGAGCGTTAATCTGGTTTATGCCGGAATTATACTCCGCTGTGTTTGCCAAGGATCAAATCTGGCTGCAGCTTCAGCTTATCATTAAAATCATTACCGGAGGTTTCCTTCTTTTCGGATTAAGAAAACAATGGATTGCGTGGGTTGCTTAATATGATAAAAATATCCAAACGGCTACAAACCATCGCTGATTTCGTGCGAGCGGGCGCACGGGCTGCCGATATCGGTTCAGACCATGCCCTGCTCCCGGTATATCTGGTGCAGAGCGGCAAATGCCCGACGGCTATTGCCGGCGAGCTGAATATCGGTCCTTTCCAGGCTGCCCGGAAGGGAGCCGCTGAAGCCGGTCTGACGGCATTGATCGATGTCCGGCAAGGAGACGGGCTCTCCGTCCTGTCCCCTGGAGAAGCGGATACGGTTATCCTTGCGGGCATGGGCGGGAGCCTGATGACCGACATTCTCGAAGCAGGCTGGGCCGCTGGCCGGTTAAACGGAGTCAGCGAGCTGGTGCTTCAGCCCAACGTCGGGGAGGATCATGTACGGCGCTGGCTTGTCAGCCGCGACTATGTACTCCAGGAAGAGACAATTATTGAGGAAGACGGACGTATCTATGAGGTGCTGCATGCGCTTGTCTGCGGGGATCAGCAGGAGGCACAGGCATGCAACAGCCGCTTGTACAATGTCTCATCACTCCCGCTGAAGATGCCTGATGCTTCCCGAAAGGAATGGCTGTTCCGGATGGGACCGTACCTGCTGCATAACGGCGAGGAGCTGCTGAGAAAGAAATGGCGCATGGAGCTTGATAAGCTGGAGCGCGTCCGGAGGCAGCTTTCCCTGTCGGCGCTTGATGAATCCAGAGATAAACAAGCAGTGCTTGCTGGCGAAATGCAGCAGATTGAGGAGGTGCTTGAATGTTTGCCCATGGTCAAACCGTCATACAAATAATGGAGCAGCTGGCTCCCAAACATTTAGCCATGGAGAACGATAAAATCGGTCTGCAGCTGGGTACGCTGCAGAAAGAAATAAGTAAGGTGCTGATTGCTCTTGATGTGACCGACAAGGTGGTCGATGAAGCGATCGCCCTTGGTGCAGAGCTGATTATTGCTCATCATGCCATTATATACAGACCGCTTGCGAAGCTGGATACTTCAACGCCGGCCGGGAAGCTGTACGAGAAGCTGATCAAGCATGATATTGCGGTTTACATTGCGCATACCAATCTCGATACAGCCGAAGGCGGGATCAATGACTGGATGGCCGATCTGGTCGGAATAGTCCGGGAGGGACGCGCGAGTCTGGAGGTTGTGCATACGGACAAGCTGTACAAGCTGGTCGTTTATGTGCCTGCACCGCATCAGGAAGCTGTTCAACAGGCGATTTGGAATGCCGGCGCGGGAGCAACGGGCAATTACAGCTGCTGCAGCTTCTCATCCGAAGGCACAGGTACATTCCTGCCTGGCGATCATGCAAAACCGTTTATCGGCAAGCAGGGGCAGCTGGAGCATGCCGCTGAAGTGAGGCTGGAGACAATCGTCCCCCAGAGTCTGCAGCGGAAAGTCGTCCAGGCGATGATAAAGGCACATCCCTATGAAGAGGTCGCATATGATCTGTTTCCGCTTGAGAATACGGGCACTTCCTACGGACTGGGCCGAGTCGGGAAGCTTCCGGAGCCGATCAAGCTGGGCGGACTCGCAGAGCTTGTTAAACAAGCATTTGACGTTCCGGCGGTTCGATTGGTAGGAGATCCGGATTCTGTTGTGCGTAAAGCCGCGGTCCTTGGCGGTTCGGGAGGCCGGTACGTAAAACACGCCCTTTTTGCCGGAGCGGATGTACTGATAACAGGCGATATCGACTACCATACAGCGCATGACGCGCTGGCAGCTGGCTTGTCCATTATTGATCCGGGTCATAATGTGGAGAAAATCATGAAGCCGCGGGTAGCGGATTGGCTAAGCGCGGAACTGGGCAAACGCAAATACCAAACCACAGCCATTGCGTCCGGCGAGGATACGGAACCGTTCCGCTTCATTTAACCGCTTCTTATGCGGCAGTTTGAATAATAAAGTAAATCTGGATGGCTTTCGACCTTGAGCTTTTGGCTGCTTCTTAGTATACTAGCTAGATGACGGAAAGTTTGACAGACAATCGCTGGCAGCTGTGAGGCTGCGAGAGGAAAGTCCGGGCTCCGAAGGGCAGAGATGCTGGATAACGTCCAGTCGGCGCGAGCCGAAGGAAAGTGCCACAGAAATGGACCGCCGATGGCTGGCTTCACAGTCAGCACAGGCAAGGGTGGAACCGTGGTGTAAGAGACCACGAGGACCGTTGGTGACAACGGTGCTGGTAAACCCCATCTGGAGCAAGACCGAGAGAACGCAGCAGATTTTGTTGGCATGCCGCCGCTTCTTGCGGCGGCATTGTCCTAGAAGCTGCACCCTTGCCCGGGGAGCGTTCGGGTTGGTTGCTTGAGCCGCTCAGCAATGAACGGCCTAGATAGATGATTGTCGCTTCGATAGTGGGAGGGTCGTTCCCGTTCGGACCACCGGAAGCACAGAACCCGGCTTACGGCAAGCTTTCCGCAACGATTTTAAGTACAGTCAACGGGGCGCATGCTCCTAAAAAAACTGTTCCTTTTGCCGCTCTTTTTGAGGAGCGCAGAAGGAACAGTTTTTTGTTTGCGGGGAAGTTTTGTTTTCAATTTTTCGGCGCTTACTTTTTGGCTGCCGTTAATTCCGCTGCATATTTATTTTTGATTTTCGCCAGCCGCTGCTCCACCTGTTTTTGGAACTGCTGCAGCGACATATTCGATTGGCTGGCCATCTCCAGAGCGCGGGCAATATCGATTTGCCCATAGCCGAAATAAATGTCTTTTCCTTTATCGCCCATATCGGTTGCCGATTTGCGCATCAGATCCATCACCTCAATATTGGTCAGGTCGGGATTGATGGAACGGATCAGACCTGCCAGGGCGGCAACATGGGGACACGCCATCGAGGTACCCGATAACGCGGCATACTGGCTGCCAGGGTAGGTGCTGGCGATACTGGCTCCCGGAGCAGCGGCATCAATATAGTCGCCATAATTGGAGAATGACGACCTTGACCCGTCGGCATCGGTGGATGCCACGCCGAACACTTCCGGGTAAGCTGCCGGATATCCGGGACGGTCGGTATTATCATTTCCGCTTGCTGCGATCAGCACGACATCGTGGTCATAAGCATATTTAATGGCGTCGTGAAGAAATTCCGCCTCGGCATAGTTGCCCAGACTCATATTGATGACTTTGGCTCCATTGTCCGTCGCCCAAATAATACCCTGTGCGACTGTATAGGTAGAGCCTGCGCCGCTGGAATCGAGAACCTTAACAGGCAGCAGCTTATTGTACCAGGAGAGGCCCGCTACGCCTTCGCCGTTATTGACATTGGCGGCAATGATGCCTGCCACATGCGTTCCGTGACCGACATCGTCATCCGGGGCGTCATTCTCGCTGACCAGGTTAATCCCGGTGACCGTTTTACCCTTTAAGTCGGGATGTCCGGCCTGAACTCCGGTGTCAAGCACGGCTACCAGAACCTGGTCGCTGCCTTTGGTGAGATTCCAGCCTTTCTCCGTTTCAATGGTCGGCAAATTCCACTGGTATTCCGAATAGAGTGCATCATTAGGGATAATTGGGGAATTATCGGCCACATCGTTGGTCATATACAAATAATGTGGTTCCACATACTCAATATGCCAATTGTTTTTAAAATAGGCCATCATGCTATCGGCATCCATTTTTTTGGAGCGGAAAATATAGGTTCGGGTAAGCTTGCGCATGGATATCGCTCCAATATCCTGCTTCATCCGCTCCAGCTGATCTATTGAGGGCGGCT
The DNA here is from genome assembly GCF_014641075.1 of Paenibacillus nasutitermitis. GTDB lineage: Bacteria > Bacillota > Bacilli > Paenibacillales > Paenibacillaceae > Paenibacillus_Z > Paenibacillus_Z nasutitermitis. Next base: position 1,141,012 of record NZ_BMHP01000002.1, on the reverse strand, counting down.
GTTGGAATTTCACTACGACCTCATTAATATGGTAATGGCTGGCGTTGCCGTTGTCTTCTCCGTTTTCGACTGTAATATCGGTTGTTGTGTTGGGGAGTACGGACTCGATTTTATATTGGCCCTCAGCGGGGTAAGGCACAATTCGCAAGTTGCGCTTCTGATGGCGTTCCACCTGCGTAATGAGATCCTGAAGGATAACGCCGATAATGCCATCGCCTTTCTTCCGTTTGTCCGGAACAGCCACCAGGGCGTAACGGTGTCCTTGCAGCTTAAGCGAGGTGGAGGTATAAGCTTCTCCCCGGCTCAAACTTGCTTTGGCGGAAGCCATATGATGCTGGAGCTCCTTATTGTCATCCTTCGGTTTTTTGCCCCTGGTGGATGCTATGCCCTCATGCATCCAAACCAGATAAACCATTTGCTTGTGTTTTTGCATCATTTCGTCCAAATGCTTTTTATTGGGATTGCCGTTTGAAGATTGGATCATCTTATGAAGATTCCTGGAGCATTCCGTTGTGCATAAAAGTGCTGTTGCTGTCATATCCCGGTTTATCGTTTTCATCTTTATCGAATGCTCCTGCGAAGCCGCTGCCGATTTCATCGGAGCAGCGCTTTTTCCCGGCTGTTGTTTAGTCGTGCCGAACCAGGGGGAGAAGGGAATTAATAATGCCGCAGCGGCAAGCGCGGCGAACCATCCGATCCATTTGCGTTGCATAGATAAGGCTGCCTCCTTCATTTGCAGTTCATTTCGGGGCACATCGAACCTGCATGCCTTTAGAGTTCGGTGAAGGGGTTAAAAATATACGGGGGCAAGTACAAACGACAGTACCATCCGTATGCGTTTTGTGGTACGATGTTGATGGTTTAAGTATTTTGTTTTGAAGAACGAAAGGGGATCTACCGATCATGCCATCGACAAATGTGAAATCGCTGAGCGAATCGACAAGGGACAAGTTAAAACATGCCATCGGCCAATTGGAGTCTTTTTTAAACCAGCATGCGCTTCCACAGCTTTTAACGGAAGATCAGGATAACGAAGCGGAGCTTTTCTATAAAGGATTGCTGTCGGACTTGCGGCATTTGCTTGTTTTTTCGGAAGTCGCTTACGAGAAGCTTGGAGTCGCTCTCAGACGTCCGAATTTTGATGACGATTTCGCCGCTCGAATTCTTTATGAAGTGTATCATCAGTGCGTGAATGCCTTTTTCTATCCCAAAAACGAATGTTATTCCGAAGATGGACGTTATGCATACACAGGCCAGGATGCAATCCGGTTCCGCAAAAAACCGATCCGTGTGGCTCGTGAAACCGTATTGTCCGTATCGAAGATATATGAAGAGCTTCGTGACGATCTGTCCTATTACGAAAGTGATTACATGACGCAGCGTCGTATGCAAGGACAAAAATAAGGCAGGCATAACACACCCCCGGTGCGGGCAAATTGATACCGGGGGTGATTTTTATGCCGAAAGGCGTCAGCTGCAGCGTTGCAAACTGTTCCTTCTGGGGACAAGGCAATCAATGCAATGCCGATCAAATCATGATCGATATCGACAGTCATGCACACATGGATTACAAGAGCGAATTTGCCGGAGACCTTCAGGAAAACCATAAGGATTCCGCTGTTGAATCGGGATCCACCTGCTGCCACACATTCAAACCAAAGGAGTGAGGCTACTGATGGATCAGCGTACAGAGCATGAACCGAAGGATGCCGGTCAAAACCCTCACTCTGATGGGACTGACCATCGTCCGTATAATGAAGAAGTATCTGCTGAGCTGGCTCTGCCGATAAGCCGTAAGGAACGGGTAGAGAATGAAACGAAGGCAGACCATCATCCGTATAATGAAGAAATGTCTGCGGAGCTGGCTGCACCTGTAGGCCGTCTGGAGCGGACAGAGAATCAAACGAAGGTGCACCAGGCAGTAGAGGAAACAACTGAAGCGGGGCGCGCCGCGGGCTGGGCAGCTCTGGTCTTGTCTTTGCTATCCTGGTTTGTATGGCCTTTGCTTCTGGGAGCCACTGGTGCCGTCGTTGGATTTATTGCGTACCGGCAAGGCGCAAAAAGCCTTGGTTTATGGTCGATGGTACTCGGTCTGATTTCTTTTCTGGCCTATTTGGTAATTATACCCATCTATTTCATGGTCACCCGATAAGCTGAACCTTTACCGGCGGGAGAAATCCTGCCGTTTTTTTGCGTATAGGACTATTATCATACTGGCGGTTCAGGGCAAAAGCATGTAAAATAGATGCAAAAGCTGTCATTTCATGCAATGCACTACCTACTGGAGGCCCTTGATGAGCATTGATCCTCGAATTATGAAAACTTTGCTTCAATTGCAGTTGATGCCCAGTCTGGATTTGACCGGCAGCAGCGGTCAGAATATCTTGTCCTCTGGAAGCGGGGATAGCACCTCTCTTTTTGGCACCTTGTTGTCCCAGATGTTGTCCGGAAGCGCTGATGCCTTTGCGGATACAAATCTGGGAGCCATAACCGGGGATATGACTGCCGTTTCCTCCCTATTCAAACAGCCGCTGCCTTTTTATAAAGAAAGTGATTCGTCATCAACCGTTCAACAGCCAACCGCATTTGATACCTTAATTAAAGAAGCCTCTTCCAAATACGGGGTTGATTCTTCTTTGATTAGAGCTGTGATTGATACGGAATCTTCCTTTGACCCAAACTCCGTATCCAGCGCTGGCGCGAAAGGGCTCATGCAGCTGATGGACGGAACTGCCCGTGGACTGGGAGTCAGTGATTCGTTCGATCCCAGGGAGAATATTGAAGGCGGCACCCGGTATCTTGCTTATTTGCTGAACAAATACGGGGGCAGCGAGCAGGTTGCATTGGCCGCATATAACGCAGGTCCGGGCCGTGTTGATCGTGCCGGTATCCATAGCGATGCGGATTTTGCCGCAAAGATTGGATCCCTGCCTACTGAGACCCAGCGTTATGTGGGCAAGGTTCAGAAGGCTTTGGGACAATATAATACTTCCTCTGTATATTAAAAGGATGTTATTTCGTCAAGAATGTATAGGATCGCGGGAGAATGCCGGGGCGAAGGAATTCGCTGGCCGGATTCAATCGTTGATCTTTTTATTTTGGCCATGAAAGAGAGGAAGAGGGAAGATGTTTTATTTTGATCATTGCGCTTCCACGCCTCCTCACGAGGAAGTGATCCGTACGCTTACCGAGGTGATGGCAAAACATTATGCGAACCCTTCGTCGCTGCACCGGGGCGGTATGGAAGCCCGCCATCTTCTGGAGCGTTCCCGGGGCGCAATAGCCGGCCTGTTCGGGACGCAAGCCAAGGATTGGATATTTACGTCAGGCGGGACCGAGAGCAATAATCTTGCCTTACTTGGCGCAGCCAGGGCGAATGTGCATAAAGGAAAACATATTATTACGACTGCCATCGAGCATCCTTCCGTGTATGAAGCGTGCTTGCAGCTCCAGCAGGAAGGATTCAAGCTCAGCTTTCTCCCTGTATCACGCAGCGGTGCCGTCAGCATTGCAGATGTGGAAGCTCAACTTACAGCAGAAACCACACTCGTCAGCATTATGCATGTCAATAACGAGGTCGGTTCCATTCAGCCGGTTGGCGAAATCGGGCGTATGCTCAAAAAAAGACAGCGGCCGGTGCTTTTTCATGTGGATGGCGTTCAAAGCGTCGGCAAGCTGCCAATTGACCTGATTGGAAGCGGCATCGATCTGTTCAGTGCTTCCGCGCACAAGATAAGAGGACCAAGGGGAGTGGGACTGTTATACCGGAGAAACGGGATCAAGCTTGCGGCTCTTATGGCTGGCGGCGGCCAGGAATTTGGTCTTCGTTCCGGGACGGAAAATGTGGCGGCTATTGTCGCATCGGCCAAAGCGTTCAGGCTGGCAATGGAAAGCCAGCCTGAACGCTACCAGCGGATGAGGGCGCTCAGAGCCCGTCTTGTCGCCGGGATCGCACAGATCCCCGAGCTTGTACTGAACGGGGGAGAGGCTGATGAAATGGCGCCCCATATTGTGAGCTTCTCGTATCCGGGCATGAAGCCGGAAGTTCTTATCCATTTATTAGAGAAGCACCGCGTGGCGGCATCCACCAAATCGGCCTGCTCTTCCAAAGACAACAGGCCAAGCCGTGTGCTCGAGGCGATGGGTGTCGGACAGGCGCGCGCTTCGAGCGGAATTCGCGTGAGCTTTGGCGACGAGCACGGGAATGCCGAACTGGAATGGCTTTGCAGCATGCTGCAAAAAACCGTAGACAAGCTGAAGCCGCTTGAAAGGAAGGATATTCGATCATGATACCAGATTTGATTCTGATTCGCTTCGGGGAACATACCATTAAAGGACGAAACCGGGGCCAATTTGAGAAACGCATGATCCAGCAGATTAGAACCGTTCTTGCGCCGTATTCCAGTGCATCGATAAGCCGCAGCTATGGACGAATTTACATTACGTTAAATGGAGAGCCTTATGCGCCCATTGCCGGGCGTTTAAAGGATATATTTGGCATCGGCTCATTCAGCCCGGTGAAACGGGCAGACAACATGCTTGAAGCCATACAGGCGGTTTCGCTTGAGGTGATGCTGGGGCTTCCCGCTGAACCCGCAACCTTCAAGGTGTCGGTACGCCGTGTGGAGAAATCGTTTCCTCATGATTCCCAGCAGATGAATCATCTGGTAGGGGCGCATGTACTGCGGGCTATGCCCGGCTTGAAGGTGAATGTAAGGGAGCCGCAAGTGGAACTGCGAGTGGAAATCCAGCCTGAGGGCACCTATATATTCAGTGAAGTCATCGAGGCTGCGGGAGGTTATCCGTTTGCCACCAATGGAAAAGCGATGCTGCTGCTGTCTGGCGGCATTGACAGTCCGGTCGCAGGCTATTTGTCGATGCGCAAAGGTCTTGAGATTGAAGCCGTCCATTTTTACAGCTACCCCTTCACAAGCGAGCAGGCAAAAGATAAGGTAATCGAGCTGACAAGAACGCTAGCCCAGTACAGCGGGTCCCCGATCAAGCTGCATCTCATCCCGTTTACCGATATTCAAACGGCTCTGGCACAGGCTAAACAGGATAATCTGATCATTACGCTGATGCGCCGCTCCATGCTTCGCATTACACAGCAGCTCGCCGAAGAGGCGGTGGCGCTTGGCGTAGTCACGGGTGACAGTCTGGGTCAGGTCGCCAGCCAGACGCTGAGCAGCATGAATGTGATCGGGCGAAGCATGGAGCTTCCTCTGCTTCGTCCGCTTATCATGATGGACAAGGATGACATTATCCGGGTTGCGAAGCGGATCGGTACCTATGAAACATCGATTCTTCCCTATGAAGATTGCTGCACGCTGTTTCTGCCGAAATCGCCAAGCACCAATCCCAATTTGAACGTCGTGCGCAAGGTGGAATCCTTTGTGCCGGAGCTTGAAGAGATGGAGGCCCGAGCGGTCGCAGGCAAGCAAACTATGGAAATTGCTCCGGAATACAAGCTTGGGGCGCAGGCTTCGGGCGAAGACAGCTGGTTCTGATAAAAAAAGCAGGGTCCCGTCAAGAAAGGGTTCCCCTGCTTTTTTCGTTAGCCGCTCTGCGGCTTCTGGCGGTATTTCTCCAAAGTCCTGCGACGATAATCACAACCACGACAAGGATCAGAAAGGACCATTCGAACAAGCGGCTGCTGGCAAAAAGTTGGTCGATTTTGGGTTCATGGGTGATCATTTTCGCGGCGGTGTAGGCAAGTACGCCAGAGCCGAGATAAATGATCCACGGGAACCGCTCGATTATTTTGATAAACAAGGTGCTGCCCCATACAACAACGGGAATACTGATGAGAAGACCGAGTATAACGAGAGTAATATTGCCATGCGCTGCGCCTGCAACGGCAATGACATTATCAATACCCATAGCGGCATCGGCGATAATGATCGTGCGTATGGATTGCCAAAGATTATTTCCCGCCTTAATGTCCTCATGGCTGTTCTCATCCACCAGCAGCTTGTACGCAATCCATAGGAGCAGGATACCGCCTGTCAGCATCAGCCATGGAATATCAAGCAGATATACAACCAGTATCGTGGCAAGTGCTCGGATCCCCACCGCGCCTACCGTACCCCAAATAACGGCCTTTTTCTGTTGGATTTTAGGAAGCTTGCGGGCGGCCAATCCAATTACAATCGCGTTGTCTCCTGCAAGAATGAGGTCGATAAATACAATGGTAATCAAGGCCGAAAGAAATTCAAGCGAAAAAAAATCCATCCATTAATCTCTCCTTTCAAATGCCTCTACCAGTTTTTAGTATATACGCTCCATTTTTACGATTAATTCTATTTATTTTTTAGACATACGCCTACCTCCCCGGACATACCTTTCAGAGAGGACAAATGTTGGGAAGGGTTGGGGGGAAGCCTATTTAAATGGACAGCCTGTTGATCTTTATCCAGATCATGTTCATTAATGTGCTGTTAAGCGGCGACAATGCGGTCGTCATCGCATTGGCCAGTCAGCAGCTGCCTCCACAGCAGCGGCGCAAGGCAGTTTGGTGGGGAGCTTTTGCAGCCATCGCTTTGAGATGTCTGCTGACGCTTGTAGCGATCACGCTGCTGCAAATTCCTTATCTTCAAGCTGCAGGGGCTTTACTGCTGTTTTTGATTGCCGTCAAGCTGATTAGCGATGCGGCGTCTCCTTTGACGGAAAATCATCATGTACACAAGACGAGCTCGCTTGCAGGAGCGATCCGTACGATTGTGGTTGCCGATTTTATCATGAGTCTGGATAATGTGCTTGCGATAGCCGCCGTTGCCGAGGGCGAGCCTGTTATGATTATGCTCGGAATCGCGCTTAGTATACCGATCATTATTTGGGGGAGCCAGCTGCTGGGCAAACTGCTCAAACGATATCCGGTGCTTGTTTATGCGGGAGGGGGTCTGCTTGGTTACGCGGCAGGCGAAATGCTTGTCCATGATCCGGGACTTGCCGGAATTTGGCTGCATAACGATCCTGTCTGGCAGCAAGCAATCCCTATTTTATGCGTTCCTTTTGCCATAATTGTGGCGCTGCTACGTCTGAAAAGATGAGGCAGTGTTTTTTTTATGTGTATTTTGGTGTATTGCACTGGTTTTTTGGCTTCCATTCCAGTACACTATAGTAATGATAAAAAGTGTCGAGAGAAAGGAACTTTGGGCATGTCGAAAAATCAATACACCGTCGGTTTTCTTTTTTTATTCGCCGGCGTTGTAATTCTGCTCGGAAAGCTTGGCCTTTTTGCGTTTATCGGGACAAACTTCTGGCCTCTTTTCGTGTTGATTCCAGGCATATTGCTGCACGTGCTGTTTTTCGGCAGATTGCTTCCCACATTTGTACTTGTGCCTGGGGCGATTTTGTCGATAAGCGCCTTGATTTTTTTCTTTTGTATTGCATTCGGATGGGACAATATGCAGTACTTATGGCCCCTGTTTATTTTAGGGGCTGCGGTCGGATTGTACGAATTCCATCTGTTTGAAATGACTCATCCCAAATTTCCATTGACGCTGGCTATTACGCTGGCGCTGATTGCGGTATCCTTCTTCGTAATCATGGCTTTCTGGGGCTGGGGGTTATATATTGTTGCGGCAGGTCTTATTGCGATCGGTGCCTGGCTGGTGGCCGGGAGAAAGACCCGCTGGTAAGTGCGCGATGACGGTGAACGGCAAGACTAAAGAAAGAAATTAATCTAAACAAAGTGGAGTGGTACTGAACATGCAAGACAGAAAAAATTTACGGAACATCGCGATTATTGCACACGTAGACCATGGTAAAACGACGCTTGTCGACAAATTGCTTCAACAGTCCGGCACATTCCGGGATAATGAAGCTATTCAAGAACGGGCGATGGACTCCAATGATTTGGAACGGGAACGCGGAATTACGATCCTCGCCAAGAATACGGCGATCAACTACAAGGATTATTTGATTAACATCATGGATACGCCTGGTCATGCTGATTTCGGCGGCGAAGTGGAACGGATTATGAAAATGGTTGATGGCGTTCTGCTTGTGGTCGATGCCTTTGAGGGCTGTATGCCGCAAACCAAATTCGTTCTGCGCAAAGCGCTTGAAAGCCAGTTGACGCCGATTGTCGTTCTGAACAAAATCGACCGTCCCAACGCAAGCCCTTCGGATGTCGTAGACGAAGTACTGGACCTGTTTATAGAGCTGGGCGCCAATGACGAGCAGCTTGACTTTCCGGTTGTGTATGCATCGGCCTTGATGGGGACCTCCAGTTTGAATGTGGAGAAACAAGACGATAACATGCAGGCCTTGTATGAAACGATTATCGACCGTATTCCTTCACCTACAGAAAGCATTGACGAGTCGCTTCAATTCCTCGTCACGCTTCTGGATTACAATGAATACATGGGTCGTATCGCAGTCGGCCGCGTCAACCGCGGAAAGATCCGTCAGGGCCAATCGGTCGCTGTAATCAACCGTGAAGGCGTTGTGAAGCAGGCGCGGATCGAGAAGCTGTTCGGCTTCCAGGGCTTGAAGCGTATTGAAGTGGAGGAAGCAGGCGCTGGCGATATCGTTGCGATTGCCGGTATCCGCGAGATTAATATCGGTGAAACCATTGCCGATCCTGCCAATCCTGAAGCATTGCCGGTTCTGAAGATCGACGAGCCTACGCTGCAAATGACCTTCCTCGTCAACAACAGCCCGTTTGCGGGTCGTGAAGGCAAATGGGTAACTTCGCGTAAATTGCGCGAGCGTTTGTTCAAGGAGCTGGAGACCGACGTTGCGCTGCGCGTCGATGAGACGGATAGCCCGGATGCGTTTATCGTATCGGGCCGCGGAGAGCTTCACTTGAGCATCCTGATTGAAACCATGCGCCGTGAAGGTTTTGAAATGCAGGTATCCAAGCCTGAAGTTATCGTGAAGGAAATCGATGGCAAGAAGATGGAGCCATACGAGCGCCTGTTGATTGACGTACCGGAAGAAAGCACGGGATCGGTCATGGAAAGCCTTGGAACGCGCAAAGCGGAGATGGTCAACATGATTAATAACGGAACCGGGCAGGTTCGTCTGGAATTTATTATTCCGGCGCGCGGTCTGATCGGTTACCGTACGAACTTCCTGACATTAACGCGCGGGTATGGGATTTTGAACCATGCGTTTGATAAATATGGGGACTTTGTCGGCACAAACGTAGGCGGACGTCACCAGGGGGTTCTCGTTGCCAGTGAGAATGGCGTTTCCACCTTCTATGGTATGTTTGGGGTTGAAGACCGCGGTTTGCTGTTCCTTGAGCCGGGGGTTGAAATCTATGAAGGCATGATCGTTGGCGAGCATAATCGCGACAGCGATATTATCGTCAACATCTGTAAAGAAAAGCAGCTCAACAATATCCGTACCGCCTCCAAGGATGATACGGTCCGCTTGAAAACACCGGTATTGTTCTCGCTGGAGCAGGCACTGGAATATTTGAATGACGATGAATATTGCGAAATAACGCCGAAATCCATTCGTCTGCGCAAAAAATTATTAAACAAGAGCGAACGCGAACGTGCTGATAAGCAGCGCAAAACAGCACAATCGGGCGTCTAGGTCCGTGGATGTTCTGCTCATGAGCTCTTAACAGGCAGGGTGGACGGACCGGTTATTGGTTCGAATACCCTGCCGTTTTTAGTTCGCAACTATAGGATGATGATGAAGAAGGAGGAGGCGAAAAAGATGCAGAACTGGTTTCACAGCCATCCGGTCATAACGTACCTTATCATTTTGTGTCTGGTCATCTATATCTTTAATTCGGTGTTTCGCGTTCAGCGTCTGCCGATCGTCAAAGAAATTCTCGTCCACCTGGTAATGGCTATCGGGGCATTTGTACTGACGATATTCCAGATTGACAAGCTGCCGATTATTCAATGTATGTCGGTTGCGGTAATCATGATGCTAATGCTGCGCGGACGGCAGCTGTACGATAAGTTGAAAGGGAAAGGCACACAAGCGGATCCCCCGGCGGATGCTGGCAATAAGCAGACTCCATAAAGGCAACGCGATACCGATTCCCCTGAAGGAATGGGAGGTTCAGCTACGCATGCGATTTGAAGATGCTTTGTTTAATTGGCTGCAAATTCAGCTTGTTGCGGAAGGAAGACCAGATGATGGCGCAGCAGCCGATACCCGAGACTTTTTTTTGCAGATTTTGACGGAAGACCACCATGTTACGGATATCGTTATCGAGAAGACGGATGATTCCATGATTCATGTTCGTTACCGGAAAGAAGGAAGCAGTAAAATTCAAATGATCCCTCGTGAAGCGGGTGAACAGCTGCTGAATGACATCAACGAGAACCCGAAATATAATTGATTGAAGGTGGAAACGATGAGCAAATCCTCTTTGCCGCCGAGATCGTCTTCGCGAGGCTCAAGGAAAGCGGACGAGCCCAAATCTGGCAGCACAAAAAAAACCAAGAAGCGCGGCCGTATAATGCGTCGTATTATGATCGTCATTTTGCTCGCGTTGGTAGCGGTCGCCGGATATCTGTATTGGCTTTATAAAGATACGCTCGGCAGCATCACAACGGATGCAGAGCCCGGAATTGAGGTCCCTGCTGAGGAATCGGTCAAAGTGAAGCCGGTCACCTTCATGCTGCTTGGTTTTGATACAAGAGAAGCGACGGGAAGCCTCAACACGGATGTAATGATGATTGCTTCCTTCAATCCCACCAGCAAATCGGCGACCGTGGTTTCCATTCCCCGGGACTCGCAGATTAATGTTGACGGCTATAAGATCCGGAAGGCGAACGGCTATTATGCGGCATTTCTGTCCAGTGCCAAGAAGGAAGGCCTTGCCCAAAAAGAAGCGGAGAAAAAAGCGAAGCAGGGAATGCGCAAGATGTTCGGCGAGTTTCTAGGCATTCCGATCGACTACACGGCGACGATCAACTTCAAAGGATTTGCCGATGTGGTGGATGCGCTGGGTGGAGTTGAGGTCGACGTGGATATCGATATGCGTTATGTGGATAAAGCGGACGGCACGAACATAAACTTGTCTAAGGGCGTGCAGGTGCTGGACGGCAAGAAAGCCCTGGATTTCGTGCGATACCGCAAATCCAATAACGGCAAAAATATGTCCAGCGATTTTGAGCGCAACCAAAGGCAAAGCCTGGTCTTGGGTGAGATCGCGGATAAAATGAAGTCTTTCTCCGGTGTAACCCGGATCGGAGGGGTAATCAAAGCGGTAGGCAACAATATGCGTATGGATGTTCCTTCGAACGAAGTAGAGAACATGATGACGACGTATTTTGGAATCGGCCGCAGCGATATTGAGTTTATCCCGCTTGAGGGTGAGTGGAGGAGTCCATATGTTCATTTGAACGATGCGAAGCTGGCTGAAGCCAAAGCGGCATTGGAGGCAAAACTGGCGGAATGACGGGTGGTATGAGCATTCATCGCTATGTTATAATGGACATATACGCAATATCATCATCATCACCCCGAAGGAGGTTATGCGGATGACCGAAACCGTTACGGCACTCTCTGAATCCATGTACAATCATCTGCAAAAGGAACCCTTCGTATTGCTGCATACCATTGACGCGGATACCGGTTCGCCGACATCCAGCGCGGTTTCATGGATTTATGCAGCCGATTACTCCACATTGCGGTTTGCCATAGACGGCAGATCCAGACTGGCTGCGAATATGCGGGCCAAGGCAGAGGTGAGCGTTACGGTCTTCATATCCGGCAGCGTTCAAACGGTTTACGGCACTGCCCGCCTGGTAGCTGAAGCGCTGGATGAAGTCCCGTTCAAGCTGGTCTGCTTCGATATTGAAATTATGCACATCCGTGATGCGATGTTCTACGGGTCACGCTTGTCCGTTATGCCGGAGTATGAGAAAACCTATGATAAGCGAGCTGCGGACAAATTGGATATACAGGTGTTTAACGCCATGAAAAAAGCCTAGCGCAACATGTACTAGGCTTTTTGTGTCTTTATTTGGACCGATGCGGCTGACGGTTCTGCGAAGCTTGATTTGTACGTTGGGGTTCCTCGTTCGGCTGCTGGATATCACGCGGCAGCTGTGGCACGATACGACCGATAATATCGGACATCTCCTCGGCAAATCCCTGCAGAGGCCGCCCTTGTTTAATGTCCGCACCCATTTGTTTCAAACGGCTGGAGATATCCATATCTGCGGTTACAACGGCATCGATACCGTACGGATCTTTCCGGAACGCTTCGGCCACCGCATATTTGATCGTCCCGACGCGGGAGCGGTCAAGATCCCCGGCAACATCGATTCCGACTACGGCCGTATTTTGAAACACGACGCAGTGGGCACCATCAACGCCTGGAACACGATTAGCCAAGGATTCCAGATGGGCAGCGACTTCCTTTGGACTGTTGATGGGTTCCTTGCGGGGCGTGGTCTGCTGCACACGGACACCTTTATTATTCTGTGGAGAGGGTGATGTCTCATTGCGAGCGACGGTGCCACAGCCTGTTGCAAGCAAGCAAAGGATCACAGCCGATGCCAGCCACTTACTCATTATCGCCACCTGACCTTTCTTAGTCACGCTTTCATCTGTTCGAGCATAGTTTGCCCAAATCAGGTGTCGCTATGTATGCCTTGGGTACGGAATTTCAACGCCAGGAGGGCTCACGATGAAAAAAATATTCGTGTTAGATACGAATGTGCTGCTGCATGACCCACAAGCATTTTTCGCATTTGATGACAATGAAGTGATTATCCCCGCGGTGGTGTTGGAAGAAATAGATTCGAAAAAAAGACTGGCGGACGAATTGGGGCGAAATGCCCGTTCCGTTTCCAGAATCCTTGACCAAATGCGTGAAAAGGGCCGGCTGCATGAGGGGATAAGGCTTGATAACGGAGGGCTTCTGAAGGTGGAGCTGAATCACCGCAGCTTCCTCCGCGTGCAGGAAATGTTCGGGGAAATGTCCAACGACAACCGCATCCTGGCGGTGGCTCTGAATTATCATCTGGAAGAGGAAAACAAAGAGAAGAAGAGAGCGGTTGTGATCGTCAGCAAGGATGTGCTGGTCCGGATCAAAGCGGATGTGCTGGGGCTCGCCGCGCAGGACTATCTGTCCGATCGTGTAGTGTCGCCTTCGGAGGAATATGCGGGTTATCTTACACTTTTTGTCCATCCCAGCGTTATTGACGAGTTCTACACCTATCGTTTTTTGACCATTAAGAACCTGCAGCTTGGCACCAGGCTTCACCCCAATGAATTTGTCATTCTCCGCGATGAGATGGGCACTTCCAAATCCGCGCTGCTAAAGGTCACGCAGGATGGGGTACGCCTTGAGCCGCTTTATCTGAGCAACGATCCGGTTTGGGGGATTACGGCGCGCAACGCCCAGCAGCGGATGGCGCTTGAACTTCTGCTGTGCGATGATATTCCGCTGGTGACGCTGACCGGGAAGGCCGGGACCGGCAAAACCCTGCTGGCTTTGGCGGCCGGGCTCATGAAGGTGGAGGACGAACATAAATACAAGAAGCTGCTGATTGCAAGGCCCGTCGTGCCTATGGGCAAGGATATTGGATATTTGCCGGGTGAGAAGGAAGAGAAGCTGCGTCCGTGGATGCAGCCCATCTACGATAATCTTGAGTTTCTGTTCGACACGAAGAAGTCCGGCGATATCGACAAAATATTAATGGGGCTCGGAAGTATTCAGGTGGAAGCATTGACCTATATCCGCGGCCGTTCGATTCCCGGTCAATTCATCATCATCGATGAAGCCCAGAATCTGACGAGACATGAGGTCAAAACGATCGTTTCCCGTGTGGGGGAAGGCAGCAAGATTGTCCTGATGGGAGATCCCGAGCAGATTGACCATCCCTATCTGGATTCAATAAGCAATGGACTGACTCATATTGTGGAACGATTCAAGCAGGAGAATATAAGCGGCCATATGACCCTGGAGAAAGGCGAACGCTCCAAGCTGGCCCAACTGGCTGCCGATCTCCTGTAAAGCCTCTGCAGGGCAGCAGGGTGCTCCAAAAGAACAGTGGAACCATAATTTACAGCAGGAGCTCTGCCTGGCAGCGGTATGCTCTGGCAATACCTGCAATCAACTCAGTTTGTTCACGGTCGACAGCCAGCAGCTGTCGGCCGTCTTTATTTTGCCGGGCCACGCTGTGTTCCTCGCATTGCTCTAGCGCTTGTCCGAGCTCCGAGCTCTCACCAGCGGCAGCTATTTCCATAATAGCGGATAGACCCAGATCCAGATATCGGCTGCCGGAGCGGCTCTGAATGCCATAATCTCCGAATTTCCGCTCATCAAGAAGCCACTGCTGATCAAGCCCAGCCCATAACCCACGGTCCGTTTCTACGCGGTAATGACGGACAAATGCTTCAATGGCTTCAGCTTCGGCTTCACTGGATACAAACAGAACGGTTTTGTCCCTGTCCAGCAGGGTGACGATGTTGGCTATGCCTTTTACGATTTGCGCATAAAAACCGGGCAGCTTGCCTTCCGGCAGGTGAAGTTCAACGCTGTGGACAATTTTCATCAGTGGCAGTCTCCTCCATACTAAGCGAATGGCATATAATCAACAGGCGACAACGAAGCGCTTTCTTGCTAAACTATAGGTAGTATAAGGTTTGGTTCGAGTTGAAGTCAAAGCTGATTGAGGGTGGGAGAAGTGTCTCGCAGGAAACAGGTTGTGTTGTTGCTGGGCATATGCACAATATGCGCAGCGCTGCTCGTTCCGATGCTTGGCAAGACAGGAACGTCCAAAACGGTTTCCGGCGGATTGCCGTCCGAGCAGCAGCCTTTAACGATTGATAATGGGAGCGAGGATGTGGCGACTATCCGCATAGCCGTCTCCATGAATGAAGAGGAGTTCGATTATTGGCAGACCGGCAACGAACAATTTGAAGCCCGGTTTCCGCAAATCAAAGTCGCATGGACGAATTTCCCCGAGCCGGATGCTTATGCCAAGTGGAAGGATACGGCTCACAGCGGTGAGCCTTTTGATATATTGCTGCTGGACAGCAATCGTGTCCGGGAGTTTGCGGTGCAGGGCTATTTGCTTCCCGCCGATGATATTTTTACCGGGGATTCGCTGGCGGATCAATTGGAAGCGTTAACAGATTTACTGAAATGGAATGGTTCCATGTGGGGTGTTCCTCTGGACTGCGACCCCATGCTCGTCATTTGGCAGAATGAGCTGTTGAAGCAGGCGGGTCTCAGCGAGCCGCCGGAGCGATGGACATCGTTTGTGAAAGGATTCGCAACCCTTCAGGCTGCTTCGCCTGCGGTTGGCCCCGTGAATCTGGAGCTGTCCGACCCCAGGCAGGTAGTGGCCTGGCTGGGGCTATTCAAGCCCAATGCGCAGACAGCGGCTAACCTGCAGCCTTTGAACAATGAAATGAAAGACCAGCTCCTCTTCCTGGACATGTTCAGCAAAACGCTCACAGAAGAAGGGCGAGTGAAGGGGGACTCAGCAGCAGCTAAATTCCAATCGGGCAAGCTGTTGTCAGCGGTTATGCCCTGGTCGGAATACCGGACTATGATCCTTTCCGGCAAAGGGGACTTCAGTGTAGCACGACACAGCCCCTTGTCCTGGACAGGGGGCAGGAGCTTTGCCCTGTCGGCGCAGTCTCTGTGGCCGGAGCAGGCGCGCTTATGGATGAACGAAATGGTTATTAAAGGCTCTAATCTGGACCGTTATGAGAAATTCGGCATGCTGCCTGTCAGAAAATCTGTTTATGGAGTGGAATTCGAGTCGGATAATTTAGAGAGCAAACCGCCGTATTGGGTCCTAGGTTTATTCAAGAACAAAGCCTTTATGCCTGATCCAGCCTGGTCCGGGCGCTGGGAGAAGTGGAACAGCCTCTGGAATGCGGCGGCGCAGCAGCCTGCTCAAGAATTGGACATGGAACGGATCATCCGGGATTGGAATGGTTCGTCATGACAGGCTGCTTTTTTGATATATTGGCCTAAGTTCGCCCCTAAATCGGAAAGTTCCCCACTTTTGCGCACCCGATCTGACGAGTGTTCCTTCGTGAAAGGAAGAGGAACTTACTTATCAAGTAAACTTTCATATTCAAGTAAGATTGCTCATCGTGAAATAAGCTTTCTCCTCGAACAAAAAGCAAAACGCGTCTTTTGGGCAATAACGTTATGAAGGACGAAGTCAGGTGGCACGGGAGCAGAGAAAAGGTAGTGTGTCCGTAGGACGAAAACGATCCAAGCACGAAAGGTAACTCACAACCGATTCTCTGCAGTCGTAAGCGTTATTGCATTTCCGGGAGTCCAGAGGGGCGGCCCCCTCTGGGGTCCCTCCTATGGAGGGAGTTAGGGAGGGAATTAAAGCTTAACCGCCAGTTTTACGATGAGATTGCCATCTTCAATCGATACGGATTTTGCTTTGAGAAACGAGACTATCCGCTGTGGATAGAAACCCAGATCAAATTCATCCTCCAGCGATTGTCTGGTTGTATCAGGGAGGGCAAGTCCGTTGAACACCAGTTCTTCAACATGAAACAAAATGGCGGTCCCTTCATCCGTTTCTTCTACCGTGTAACGTCCCGTGAGCTTGACCTCCAGTCCGTCGCGCTGGCCGGTAACCGTTACGACGCCGCCGGAAAAAGAAAATGCAAAGTTGCGGAATAATTCATTTTGCTGGCGTAAAAAAGCATTCAGCTTCTCTTCGGGTATCGTCAGCGTATAGTTAAAACCGTCAATTTGCAGCAGGTCCTTGTCATTTTGAACCCAATCCGGCAAGTTTTTCATCGCCTTGGCCAATGCGCTGAAATATTTTCTGACCTCAAACAGGCCAACATTTTTCCAGAAATCCGTCATTTCCGAAATCATCAGGCGCAGCCTGTCGGCATCGGATCGTCCGCTTAAGCTGCTGTCCACATCCCGGGTGAGAGCGAGAACGCGTTCGCGCTGTTCTTTCAAACGCGTTTCCACATCCGCAAGCTGCCGGGATTCTTTATCCATCTGCTGAACGCCTTTTTGAAGGCTGCGGTATTGCTCCTTGTAATGGTTCATGGTTTGCCTGTCGCTCGAAAAAATAAAATTGAAATAGTCCAGCATCGTCAGCAGATCGGTTAAATTGCCTGCATTCAGAACGGCGTTCATAAGAATATCGCGTTCTCCCGTATAATAGGCGCGCAGTATAGCGCCGGCATCTTTCCTGTGCTTGTCCATCGCCTGCTCCTGGTCCGCAAGCGTCGTGCGGGTCTGATCCAGCTGACCGGAAATCGTCTTCTGCTGGTCCGCAATGCGGGCGATTTCCTTGTCCAGCTCAACGACGGACAGGCTCTTCTCCATAATGCGCCTTATTTCTTCATCTTCCGGCGACTGGGCGAGAACGGGAAAGATGGTCAGCCAGACAGCGAAGGCGCTGGCGGCGAAAGCCAGGAGCCGGCGGCGTTTTGTTGCTCTCAACGGCAAAGCTCCCCCTTTGTGAATCTATACACGGCTGCACCAAACAAATGTATTTATGCTGCCTTAATATATGCGGTATAATTTTCTATTATATCTTGAAATGGCTATTTTGTCCTTCTCATGGAGGTCATGGAGGTAAGCACTATTGAACGCAGAAGAGCTGTTGCGAATGCGGATTGCCGGCAAAATCGAAAACGAAGGTGTACAGGGCTGGATCTGGGATAACGGGAACCGCAGCAAAAAGACAGTTCGCTGCCTCCCGTTTCGCGATTACATGGAGATTTGCCTTTACGACGGGCAATGGGGCTATTACCGCTCCGGAGACATACGGGTAGGCAAATCGGGAGACTTTTATACAAGCCCGTTTCTGGGCATGGTCATGGGGGAGAAGCTGGCGGCGTTCATCGGCCGTCTTGCGGAGTCTTTTGGAGGCGGTATCGATGTAGCCGAGTGGGGGGCCGGGACGGGGAGATTATCCCGTCAGATGGCAGATGCCTGGAAACGTAGCGGGCAGCTGCCACTGGCGGAGATGACATATACGGTCGTGGATATGAATCCTGTCCACCTATCTGCGGCAAGGGTAGAGATGGAGCAGGTGCAACACGTATTTTCCGGCCTGCAATTTATGACTCCTATTGAAGCTGAAATGGTACAGTGGGGGCCAAGACCGCTCGTTGTTGCGGCCAATGAGCTGCTTGATGCGTTTCCCGTGCATCGGCTCGTCAAGGTGGAAGGGAAGCTGTGGGAGCTGGGTGCTGCTAGTGTGGGCTTGGAGCCGATTGCGGACAGTGGCAGTACCGCCGCCTTTCAATACGCTTATATGCCCTTGTCCGATCCGCTCCTTGCACAATCGCTGGCCTGCGATGATGTGGAGCTGGAGGAAGGACAGGTGTTTGAAGTCAATCTTGACGCAGAGCGCTGGATTGCGGTTATGGGCGCACTCATCGGGAGGGGGGCACTTGTGATTGCGGATTACGGTCATGAGGCGGCTGAACTTCAATCGCCGCACCGGATGAACGGGACGCTGCGATGCTATAAGAATCATATCGCGCATGAGAATCCTTTTGATTCCGTCGGAGAGCAGGATATCACGGCCCATGTGAACTTTACCGCCATTATGCGGGCTGCGGGCAGGACAGGCTGGCGGGTCGGCTATTACGATACGCAAAAACGCTTCCTTCTCGATCAGGGTATTCTGGATGATTTGGCTGCACATGACGGGAGCAACCCCTTCGGCGAGGAAGCCAGAAGGAACCGGTCAATCGCACAGCTTCTTCTGGGAGATGGGATGAGCGATATTTTCAAGGTGCTGGTGCTTGTTAAGGATTAAAGAAACAGAAAAAAGGCTGCTACACCCAGAACTTCCTGTCTGGCGTCAGCAGCCTTTTTGCTTATGGATCGAATACCAGGATGGTTACGTTCGGCCTGCGCCTTGCCTGATATTATCGGTGGAGAAACACATTCCTCCGTCAAGATGGCAATAGCCGGTTCGTCTTCCCACGACAGGAAGGATTAGAAAGGGTTGCCCATTACGAATACGGTCCAATACGTGAAGCCGACGAATGAGATAAACATATAACCCCAGAACATCAGCATGTAGGTTTTTTCAGAAAAGTTCAGATAGCCTAACAGGACAAACACGACCGTTTGGATAAAGAACAACAACGCCATCTCGTTCATGTCGCCGGCAAACGCCATCAGCGCAATGACAAGCGTCCAAAAGCCGAGCACCCGAAACATACGTGCCATGATTTCATCCCCCTCTCGCAAGTACAAGACCCGATTTCTATTGCCCATTATATCGTTTTGGGAAACCGCTGTAAACCGGTTACCCGTGACGAAATGGCAAACTTTATAACCTTTCGGTCATGCTTGGTCTTTAGTTTGAGACAAATCCGGCAAAAACATGTATGAGCTCCTGAAAAAATGGATATACAATTTAGTATCCGATAGATTCTATGAACTCTACCAAGAGCATAGAGATAAAGTAAGCGCCTAATGTTAGGAGGTTTTCGTTGCATGACAGCAGTCAGACAAGATGCATGGAGCCCGGATGACGATCTCATCCTCGCCGAGGTTACCCTGCGTCATATTCGCGAAGGCAGCACACAACTGGCCGCTTTCGATGAAGTGGGTGAACGGATCGCCCGGACTTCAGCCGCCTGTGGTTTTCGTTGGAACAGTTGCGTCCGCAAGCGTTATGAAGAAGCGATACAAATTGCAAAACAACAGCGTCAAAAACGGAACTATATGAAAAAACAAACGTTTATGGCGGCTCCCCATGTGTCGTCGGTTGCCGTGATTGAAGGGGAAGAACGCACGTACAAGAATGAACCGCTGACGGAAGAATCGCTATCCATTGATATGGTCATTCGTTTTCTTCGTCAATGGAAAGGGACTTATCAGGAGCTCACAAGGCAAATTAAAACGCTGGAGCGGGATGTCCGGGAGAAGGATGAAGAACTGTACACCCTGCGTGAACAAAATCAAAAGCTGTCGCTTGAAGTCAACAGCGCTCAGACGGACTACCGGACGGTCAATGACGATTACAAAACATTGATCCAGATTATGGACCGTGCCCGAAGGCTGACCGTATTGACGGAGGATGATGAATCCAAGCCGAGGTTTAAAATGGATGCCAACGGCAATCTCGAGCGTATTGAATAACACAATATCCGCGACAAAGAAATCTCGCCTATCCGATCAGGAATGGCGGGATTTTTTGCTGCCGGGATGTTACGATACACGTACAATGAACAGAGAAGGAAGTAAAGCGATGCGAATCATAATTATAGGCGCCGGCTCGCTTGGGCTGATGTATGCCGCCAGGCTGGCGGCCGGCGGAGCTTCAGTGGCAATGATCACGCGCGGGGAGAAGCAGGCAATAGCGCTCAGGGACGGAATTTGCCTGGACAAAGCAGACCGCCAGAGCATAAGTGGTCCTGTACCCGCTGCAAGCTTGGATCAAGCAGGCTCTCTTTTGCAGCCGTCTGCAAGAGATTGGATATGGCTTACGGTAAAGCAGGCGCATTTGAATGATGCGTTTATGGACAAGCTGAAAGATTCCGGCTTGCTGGCAGGAGAGGCCTCCTTGCTTGCTTTGCAGAATGGTATTGGACATATGGAGCGGCTGGAGGCCGCTTTCCCTGGCAATCCGCTTTATGCCGCGGTGACTACAGAAGGCGCCCTGCGTGTGAATGAGCGGCATGTGCGTTATACCGGACATGGCGTGATTACTTTTGGCAAATGGCCAAAAGGGGCCGAAAAAGATCGCAATCCGCAAAAAATGTTGTTGAAAACGCTCTATGCGGCAGGAATTGAGGCGGAACTGTCGAATGACATGGGTAATCGGGTCTATGAGAAATTATTAATGAATGCGGTTATAAATCCGCTTACCGCGATTTATGGTATTCGTAACGGGGCACTGGCAGAGGATGGCCGATTGAAAGAAGAGATGGCAGCTTTGCATGCCGAAACGGAGAAGATCCTGCTTGCATCGGGAATGAAAGCCGATAGCAATTCCTGGCAGCGTCTGCTGCAGGTCTGCAAGCAAACGGCGGAAAATGAATCCTCCATGCTGCGGGATGTTAAAGCCGGCCGGACAACGGAAATCGACTGGATCAATGGAGGGATTTCCTTGATTGCAAGGAGGCAAGGATTGCCTTCTCCTTTAAATGATGCCGTAACGACTGCGGTCAAATCGTTATCCATGAGCTAATGGCGAGAGGAGTCGGCCGTTATACAATTGCTTTGGGAAAGTGTCAAAAATGTCTATGCCGCGCTGGCCATGATTCCGGTCGTGCCTTTTATTCTCATTTATTTTGGCTACGCGTCCATAAGCGGCGACCGCAAGCGGGCGCTCCGTCTGGCCATGGATGCCACGACAGCGTTGTTGATCGGCTGTGTGGCGGTTTTGTTCAATCGGATCTTTCACAGCAATTTCGGTTTGTATGGGATTCTTCTGGTCTTCCTGCTGGGCGGAGGGCTGCTCGGCAATGTGCAGTACAGGGCTAAAGGTATCCTTGATTTCAAGCGTGTCGGCAGAGCGGTCTGGCGGCTGGGATTTTTCCTGATGGCTATTTTATATGTGCTGCTGATGTGCATCGGAATAGGCAAAAGTCTATTTACCGCTTAAATTGGAGGCTATAATAAAGTGAGTCGTCTCCCTGTCAGCGGGAGGCGATTTTCTTTTTGACGGTGCGCTCCGGGTTGTGTACAATGAGAAAAAATGCTTTCTTTTCTATAGTGCTTTGTTTAAGTTGCAGGTATATATTACGAACACAGACGATGAATAGAGGGAAGGTTGACACTGTACATGGAAATGGAATCGGTGCAGCTGCCTTTCGGTCAGCCGTTAACCGAACAATATGTGAAACGGACAAACCCGAAAGTGGAGGGAATATTCGGCAGTCACCCTATAGATGACAAGGCATGGACGAATAGGCTCAACCAGTTGAAAGCACATGAAACCCGTCGAATTCCGGCCGACCGTTTGGCGGTTATGCTGGAGCGCTATAATACAAGATTCAACGCGAATAGCTCCGTAATGATTAATATTGCCGCTATTGCAAAAGGGGCATCCGTCGTCGTGGGAGGACAGCAAGCCGGGCTATGGACAGGACCGCTACTGGTCATACATAAAGCGGTTACGATTCTGGCTGCGGCAAGGGAGGCCTCGCGACTCACGGGTGAGACAGTGGTGCCGGTTTTCTGGATAGCGGGAGAAGATCATGACTGGGATGAGGCCAATCATGCCTTTGTTTATGATGAAGAGAACGAAATCCGCAAAATCGCCGTAGACCGTCCTTCGGGCTCGCGGACATCCGTCAGCCGTACGGAGGTAACTTCTGCAGCTTTGGACGCACTCATCAAAGAATTAAAAGAATCTTTGCCGGATACCGCCTTCAAACCCGAGCTGATCCGCAAAATGGCCGCGTTTGGCGAACAATCCCGCTCGATGACGGATTTGTTTGCCCTGATGATGGGCTGGATGTTCGGAGAGCAGGGCCTGGTTCTTCTGGATTCGGATGATCCTGCCCTCAGAGAGCTGGAGGCGCCGATGTTCCGCCGGATGATCGAGCGCAACGATGAGCTGGAGCAAGCTTATTTAGCCGGTGTGGAAACCGTCAGCGGGCTGGGTTTCGCGCCCCAGGCGGATGCACAGGAGGGCTGCGCGAATATATTCCTGTTTATGGATGTGCCGGAAGGAGAAGAAGATACCGGCAATCCGGAGAGAACCCTGCTCTACAAACGCGGCGGAAGATTTGAGAACCGCAAGGGGACCTTTTCCTGCTCGCGTGAAGAATTGCTGTCCATCGCGGATGAAACGCCTGATCGGCTCAGCAACAATGTGCTGACGCGCCCGCTGATGCAGGATTATGTGCTGCCTGTTCTGGCCGCGGTGCTGGGGGCCGGTGAAATTGCCTATTGGGCGGTTACAGCCCCGGCATTCAGCCTGCTGGATATGCAAATGCCGGTAATATTGCCCCGAATGTCCTTCACTTTGATGGAAGGGGCCGTCTCCAAGCATATGTTGAAATTCGATTTAACACTGGAGGATGTGGCCTTCCGCTTCACGGAGAGGAAGAATACATGGCTGAAAGAGCAGGATCATATCGATATTGACAGCCGTTTTGAAGAGGCGAAACGATATTTTGCCGAGATGTACGATCCTTTACTGGACACGATCGGTTCCATTGAGCCGGGACTTACCGTATTGGGCGAAGACAACAAGCGGCGTATTAACGAGCAGATCGAATATTTGGAGAAGCGAACGAAAGAGGCTCATGCCAGGCGGTTTGAAACGGTTACCCGGCAGTTGGACCGGATAGCCGGAAGCCTTTGGCCGGACGGACAACCGCAGGAGCGGGTCGTGAATGCATTGGTATACTGGAATTTATATGGCCGCAGCTGGCTTGAACGGCTGCTTGAACTGCCGCTGGACCGCAGCGGTGGACACCGAATTATTTATATATAGAGAGGATGCTGGAGAAATTGACCGTAGAATCAAAAAAAGCAAGCATTATAACGGATCTGGCGTTGGCGCCGGAAGGACATTTGAAGATTGATTGGGTTGCCGCTCATATGCCGGTATTGAACCGGATCCGCGAGCAGTTTGAGAAAGAACAGCCATTCAAGGGACTTAAAGTGTCGATTTCGCTTCATCTGGAAGCCAAAACCGCTTATCTGGCGAAAGTTGTCAAAGCCGGAGGTGCTGAAGTCACGATAACGGGAAGCAACCCGCTGTCCACGCAGGATGATGTCTGTGCCGCGCTTGTAGAGGATGGCATTACCGTTTTTGCGAAATACAATCCGGATCCCAAGGAATACAAAGCGTTGATGGTTAAGGCGCTGGAAAACAAACCGGATCTGATCATTGATGACGGCGGCGATTTCGTGTCGATCCTCCACGCGGAACGTCCTGATTTGATGGCGCAGGTACGCGGCGGTGCAGAAGAAACGACGACAGGTATTTTGCGTCTGAAGGCGATGGAAAAGGAAAATTCGCTGAAATTTCCGGTCGTCGCGGTAAATGATGCGTTTTGTAAATATTTGTTTGACAACCGGTACGGTACCGGACAATCGGTCTGGGACGGCATCAACCGGACGACCAACCTGGTAGCAGCGGGCAAAACAGCCGTTGTTGTCGGCTACGGCTGGTGCGGCAAAGGTGTCGCCATGCGTGCCAAAGGCTTGGGTGCGAATGTCGTGGTAACGGAAATTGATCCGATCCGCGCGGTTGAAGCATACATGGACGGCTTCACCGTTCTGCCGATGATTGAGGCGGCCAAGGTTGGCGATATTTTCGTTACCGTCACAGGCAATCGCGATGTCATTCGCGGCGAGCATTACGAAGTGATGAAGACCGGCGCAATTCTGTGCAATGCCGGCCATTTCGATATCGAAGTCAACAAGCCTGAGCTTGAAGCCTTAACAGCAACCAAACGCACGGTAAGGCGGAATATCGAAGAGTTTAAATTAAAAGACGGACGCAGTATTTACCTCCTGGCGGAGGGACGTCTGGTCAACCTGGCCGCAGGGGACGGACATCCGGCGGAGATTATGGATATGACCTTCGCCTTGCAGGCAATCTCGCTTAAATATGTGAACGACAACTATAAAGAAATCGGCGCGAAGGTGGTCAATGTCCCTTACGAGCTTGACCAGCAGGTGGCGCAGTACAAGCTGGAGGCTCTGGGTATGGGGATCGACAAGCTCACTGCCGAACAGAAGGCGTATCTCGAAAGCTGGACCGAGCATTAAGCCTAGCTTCAATAAAAAACCGTTTGCATGATTCCTCGGAATCCGGCAAACGGTTTTTTTGTGATCGTTTCTCAGTCCCCGGGGAATAGGAGGCGCCCGCACACCCGCTGTGCAACCTATTTCAATGTTCTGCCGTCTAGAAAATAACAAAAAAATAACCACAATTTTCAAAAAAGGGGGCACGAGAATGAAGAGCGTAAAGCAAAAGAAAAAATGGCTGAGAATGATGTTTGCTGCTGCTGCCGCTGTAAGTCTGTTATTGTCGGCGGCATGCTCATCCAATAACAAAGATGAACAAGCAGCGGATAAAAGCAGTTTGGCGATGAACGAATCAGAAGCGGTATCCGACCATTTTGAAGCCAAGGATGAAAGGGTCACAGGAACAGCAGCTACCGCTACCGAAGCGCCGGCGGATGGTGAAAGCGCTGACATGGGAATACCTGGCGGCGCGGAGCCGGACGCGGATGGATTCAGCCGCAAGTTGATTTATCATGCGAACGTTACAATGGAAGTATCCGATTATGGTCAAGCGCAAACCGAGCTGAATAACATCATTCATTTATCGGGAGGTTATGTTCTGCAGTTCGGCGATCAGAAATCGGCAAACGAACTGGGAGGCACGTACACGATCAAGGTTCCTGCCGCGGGGTTCCAGTCTTTTCTCAGTCAATTGGAGAAGCTGAAGCATATGGATTATGAAAGCAGCATGAAGGGAACGGATGTGACGGAGGAATATGTGGATCTGGAATCCCGGCTTAAAGCCCGGCAGGTAGTGGAAGCGAGATTGCTCGGTTTCATGGATAAAGCCACGAGGGCGGATGATTTGCTGAAATATTCCGAACAGCTGGGTACGGTGCAGTTGGAGATTGAGAGGTTAAAGGGAAGAATGCGCTATCTGGATCAGAATGTGGATTTCTCCACCATCGAGCTGCGGATGTACCAGACAGCCGGCCTTGTTAATACGGCTATTCAGCCGAAGGAGGCCGTGTGGGAGCGGTCACTTCAAGCGATGAAGGCAAGCAGCTCATTCTTGGTACATTTCGTGCAGAGTGTGCTGGTTGTAGCTGCGGGAGCGCTTCCTGTGGCGATTGTGATTCTTCTCGTCGGACTTCCGCTTTACTACCTATACCGGAGAAAACGCCATCGGGCGCTGGAATTGCAAGCGGCAGGCGGATCAAAGCTAAGCATACCGGACAAGGAAGAGTAAATAAGATGTCTTCATAAGATTTGCGTTTGAGCTGCATTGCGGTCCATAGGGACCCTACGTGCAGCTCATTTTTATTGGACCGTCGACCTTTGGCCCGCATGACGCAGGGCGTTGCGGACGGCGGCGGCTTTGGCAAGGGACTGTCGTTCATCTTCACTGCAAATGACGAATTGGGGCATCTGATACAGCTCGATCAGCGCTTCTTTGCTGGCTTCGGCCGCATCATAGTCATTGCCCAGCACATAGTGGGCGACTTGGTAACAGAGCAGTTCGACCGGGCGTAACAGCTCGATTTTGTAATGGACGTTATTTATCATAGCTTTACGTCGGACGCTCCTTTATTTTCAGATGGTGGACATTAAAGCGGACATTATAGCTCTAGCTTACACGAAGCGGGTTCGCAAATAGTTTCAAAAGTGTAACAAGTTTAATTGCATAAATTATTTTTAATAATTGCCCGCAAAAAGAGGAATTCAATTTCAGGTGGCGAATAGAACAACACTAGTGGTGAAAAGTGGGGCAAAGTGGTGATGTCTGACCAAGGGAGTGAACGGCCATGTTTATGGGGGAATTTCAGCATAGCATTGATGACAAGGGCCGTATCATTATTCCAGTCAAATTCCGCGAAAACCTCGGCGATCAATTCATCATCACACGTGGTTTGGACAACTGTTTATTTGTATATCCGATGAACGAGTGGAGTGTACTGGAGCAGAAGCTCAAGTCGCTGCCCCTTATGAAATCGGACGCAAGAGCGTTCTCCCGTTTCTTCTTCTCGGGAGCCACTGAATGCGAGCTCGATAAACAGGGAAGGGTAAATGTACCCAATACATTATGTGAATATGCAAAGTTTAACAAAGAATGCGTCGTTATCGGAGTTTCGAACCGGGTGGAAATCTGGAGCAAATCGATATGGGAAGGCTACTTCCAGCAATCGGAAGAGTCTTTCAATGAAATTGCGGAGAAGCTTGTTGATTTTAACTTTTAGTGGATGCACCAAAAATGCGGGCCCCTGCCAGTTAAACGGCAAAGGTACCTTTTGAGCCGGGAGGGCTGCAGCTTGTTTCAACATGTAACGGTGCTCAAAGAAGAAGCAGTCGATGGACTGGCTATCAAGCAGAACGGCATTTATGTGGATTGTACACTTGGCGGAGCCGGCCACAGCGAAAGTATTGCAGCCAAACTTGGTGAAGGCGGGAGACTCATCGCACTTGATCAGGACGACTGGGCTCATGATAATGCCAAAATCCGTCTGGCTCCCTATCTGGATAAAGTAACGCTCGTGAAACGGAATTTCCGCGACCTGGAGCAGGTGCTGGCGGAGCTGAACATTGACGGGGTTGACGGAGTACTCTTTGATTTGGGCGTATCCAGTCCACAGTTGGATGAGGCGGAACGGGGATTCAGTTACAATCACGATGCTCCGCTTGATATGAGAATGGACCGCCAAGGCGATTTGACGGCAGGCGATATTGTGAATACATGGGAAGAACGGGAGATTTCCCGCATTATTTCCACTTACGGCGAGGAACGATTTTCCCGCTCCATTGCCCGCAAGATCATTCAGGCAAGAGAAACCAAGCCAGTCGAGAATACCGGAGAGCTGGTTGAGCTCATTAAGTCCGGGATCCCGGCAGCAACCAGGCGGACCGGACCGCATCCGGCAAAACGCACCTTCCAGGCATTGCGCATAGCGGTCAATGATGAACTGGGTGCAGAGGAGTCCGGGTTGGAACAAGCCATCAATGTATTGAAATCCGGAGGGAGAGCATCGGTCATTACCTTCCATTCGCTGGAGGACCGGATATGCAAGCAAATATTTGCGAAATATGTAGAAACCTGTACCTGTCCGCCGGATTTTCCGATATGTGTATGCGGCCGTAGCGGCCGTTTGAAACTGATTAACCGCAAACCGATTTTGCCAGGCGAGCAAGAGCTGGAACAAAACCCAAGGTCACGATCGGCAAAACTGAGAATAGCGGAAAAATTATAGAACTGCAGCTGCAAAGTTGGGATCACAAGAATCACGATTGGGACAATGGGGAGGAACACGAGTGGCATATGTAAATGGCAATCTGGCGCTTCAGCCGAAACACAAACCGGATCCGAAGCAATCATTCCGCGAGACGAAGAAGATTCAGGTAAAACGCAAATCAATACCCGTGCAAGAGAAGCTGCTCTATTTATTCACCATTATCCTGTGTGTTATTGTTGCCGGGGTCATTATTTTCCGTTATGCGCAAATCTATGAAATGAACAAGCAGATCAAAGATATGACGCGCAGCTATTCGGCTATGGAAGTCGAGATGAAAGAGCTTAAGAAGCAGGTGGAAACACTGAAGAATCCGGAATCCATTCAGGACCAGGCCAAAAAACTGGGTATGGTAGACGACCCCAACGATACAATCAAAGTCAAAACAGGAAGCAAAGAGACAGAAACCGCATTGAATAAGGAATAAGGTGATCAGCTATGACAAAAAGGATAAAATTGCGTACGCTGCTGGTCGGAGGGTTCATTACCCTCTTTTTTGTTGTCCTTGTAGGCAGAATCTATTGGGTTCAGGTAGTCAATGCCGATTATTGGGCGGATAAGGCACGCGATGTCTGGTCCAAATCAGAGAAGTTGATCCCTACCAGGGGAACGATCTCCGACCGGGACGGAAATGTGCTGGCCATGGATGTTCTGGCTTACAATCTTTCCGTTAATCCGAAGGTGATCCACGATCTCAAGCTGGAAGACCAGATTGTCAGCAAGCTTCATACGATTCTGGGGAAATCGGAAAGCGATCTGCTGGAAATTATTACGGCCAAGAACAATAACGGTGAGTTTTATGTGAACCGCGAGGTCCAACAGCAGGGCAGGCAGATGGATAAGGAAGTCATGGACAAGATCGATAAGTACAGAGAAGAGCTGAAGAAGCAGACCAAAGAGCTGGATGTCGGCATCTATCTGGTTGAGGACAAGAAACGTTATTATCCCAAAAAAAATATGGCCTCCCATATTATCGGATATGTGGATAAACAAGGTGTGCCCATTATGGGACTGGAGAAATCCCTGGATAAGGATTTGAGCGGACAGGAAGGCGAAATTATTTATGAGCGGGATGGAAATGGCGTCATTCTGGAGAATGGGACGGTCAAATTCAACCCTTCGGTGGATGGCAAGAATATCAAGCTGACCATTGATTCGGATATTCAGCATTATGTCGAACAGGCGCTTAAGGAAGCTTATGATGAATATCACCCGAAAAGTATTACGGCGATCGCAGTGGATCCGCAAACGATGGAAATTTTGGGAATGGCCAACCTGCCGGACTTTAACCCCAATGAGTTCTGGAAAGCGCAGCAGCCGGATTTCTATAACAGTGCAGTAAGGGCGCTCTATGAGCCGGGTTCGACGTTCAAGATCGTAACGCTTGCGAGCGCAGTTCAAGAAGGCATGTTCGACCCCAACGAGACGTACATGTCCGGTTCGATTCAAGTGACGAAAGGCAAAGCGCCCATCCGTGATATCAAACGGGGAGGCTGGGGGCCGATTACGTACCTGGAAGGTCTCAAACGTTCCAGTAACGTCGCTTTCGTCAAGCTTGGCTTTGAGAAACTGAAGGCAGACCGTTTGATGGATTACATCAAAAAATTCGGCTTCAATGAGAAAACCGGGATCGAGCTGCCGGGTGAAGCGACAGGTTCCATCAGCTTCAACCCGAGCATCAATAGCGAGGTAGCGACGGCTACTTTTGGTCAAGGTAAAGTACAGGTTACGCCGATTCAGCAGGTTACGGCCGTTGCAGCCGTAGCAAACGGCGGCAAGCTGATGCAGCCGCATCTGATCAAGGAAGTTGAAGATCCCGTGACCAGTACATCCAAAGTGACGGATCCCAAGATGGTTCGTCAGGTGATTTCGGAGAAATCCTCGGAGCTGGTTGGAGGGTATCTGGAGCAGGTAGTATCGGACCAGAAGATCGGTACCGGGAAGAACGCATATATTGAAGGCTATCGGATCGCCGGCAAAACAGGAACAGCCCAAAAAGTTGTAAATGGGGTTTATTCGACCGATCAGTATGTCGTCTCCTTTATCGGTTACGCGCCTGTCGAGAAACCGAGAATTGCCGTGTATGTGGTTGCGGATGCGCCGGAAAATAAACTGCTGGGCGGAGGGACGGTAGCGGCCCCCGTATTCAAAAAAATCGTGCTGCAAAGCTTGCGCCATATGGGCGTCAGCCCGACGTTAGAGCCGAACAAGGAGAAGCCGGCCCAGAAAGAGGTAACGGTCACATTGCCGGATCTGACCAATCTTACGCTTGACCAGGCGAAAGCCGAGCTTACAGCCCGTACGCTGACCCCTGAGGTGGTCGGCAAAGGCAATAAAATTTTACAGCAAATTCCCAAAGCGGATTCTGCTGTCAATCCGACGCAGCGGGTATATTTGATAACGGAAAACCGCAGCGAGATTGAGATTCCCAATATGAGCGGATTGTCATTGCGCGACGCAATGGAGATCTGTTCGCTCCTGCAAATTAAATGCATCACGGAAGGCGAGGGTTATGTCACTTCGCAAATGCTCGCCAAGCTGAAAGGAGAGAAGGTGTTAAAGCTTACGCTTTCTCCTCCCGCGATGCCATCCTCGCAGAACAGCAGCGATGAGTCAAAGCAGGAAGAAACCAAAACGGAGTAAGCGAAATGGAGCCAAGATAGCTTGTTCTAACCCCTTTTTGTATCGAATAGGCTGGGATTAGGAAACGGATGTGCGTAATTTCCCGTTTTACGTGCTATTCGAAAGGGGATTGCCGGTGAAAATTTCGAATGTTACCGTAAGGCGCCGTTTGTTTACCGCGCTGATTATCGCAGTTGCTTCTTTTGCGCTTCTCATAGGCAGGCTCGCATATGTCCAATTGTGGAAAGGCGAGGAGCTCGCGTCCAAAGCAGAAAACTCCTGGCGGCGGGAAATTCCTTTCTCGGCCAAGCGGGGCGAAATTTGGGACCGAAACGGTACCAAGCTTGCGTATAATATAAGCTCGCCAACGATAATGGCTATTCCTGCTCAAATCAAGGATCCTAAGAAAACAGCAGCCGAGCTGGCCCGTATCCTTGATATGACGGTAGAGCCCGTACTGAAAACCATTACGAAAAAACAATTGATCGTCCGCATTCAACCGGGAGGCCGGAAAATCACGACGGACAAGGCTCAATTGGTTCGTGATTTGGCATTGCCGGGCATTGTGGTAGCCGAGGACAACAAACGTTATTATCCGATGAGCACCTTTGCTTCTCATGTTCTGGGCTTTACCGGTATCGATAATCAGGGATTAACGGGCATTGAAGCGAAATACAATGACAGGCTGTCGGGGATTAACGGCAATATTTCATTTCTATCCGATGCGAAAGGGCGCCAGATGCCGGGATCATCCGATTCATTTTTAAAGCCCAAGGATGGCCTAAATCTAAAGCTGACCCTCGACAAGCAGATCCAATCCATCATGGAGCGCGAGCTCGATCAGGCGATGGTTAAGTTTCAGGCGGATGATATTATGGCGATTGCCATGGACCCCAAGACGGGAGAAATTCTCGGCATGGCCAGCCGGCCGACGTATGAACCGGATAAATACCGGGATGTCGATCCGGAGGTGTACAACCGCAATTTGCCGATCTGGATGACGTATGAGCCAGGATCGACGTTCAAGATTATTACACTCTCCGCTGCGCTTGAAGAAGGAAAAGTAAATCTGGCCACGGACCATTTCTATGATCCCGGATTTGTGGAGGTGGGAGGAGCCCGTCTGCGCTGCTGGAAAAAAGGCGGCCACGGTTCCCAGACCTTCCTGGAGGTTGTCCAAAACTCATGCAATCCCGGATTTGTGGCACTGGGCAACCGGCTGGGCAAAGAAACCTTGTTCAAGTATATCAAGGACTTCGGCTTCGGCACGAAAACCGGTATTGATCTTGGCGGCGAAGAGAATGGGATCATGTTCAAAATGAGTCAGGTCGGTCCTGTAGAACTGGCGACCACCGCATTCGGACAAGGGGTTTCCGTAACGCCGATCCAACAGATCGCGGCGGTTTCCGCAGCCGTTAACGGCGGGACCT
Source organism: Paenibacillus nasutitermitis (assembly GCF_014641075.1). GTDB lineage: Bacteria > Bacillota > Bacilli > Paenibacillales > Paenibacillaceae > Paenibacillus_Z > Paenibacillus_Z nasutitermitis. Next base: position 1,109,078 of record NZ_BMHP01000002.1, on the reverse strand, counting down.
TGTATAAGCCCCATTTGGCGAAGGCCTGGGTCAATCCCGAAACCGGCGAAACGGTGGAAACCATCCAGCCTGAAGCCGTCCGAAAGGTCATATCGGAGAAAACCAGCCAGCAGGTGCGGCAAGCGCTGGAGAGCGTGGTAGCCAAAGGAACCGGGCGCAATGCCTTTCTGGACGGCTACCGCGTCGGCGGCAAAACGGGAACAGCGCAGAAAGTAATCAACGGCCGTTACTCGCCCAGCGAGCATATCGTTTCGTTCATCGGCTTCGCTCCGGCGGACGATCCTCAAATCGTCGTCTACGTGGCAGTCGACAATCCCCAGGGCATTCAATTCGGAGGCGTAGTTGCCGCACCGATCGTGCATAACATTCTTGCCGACGCCCTGCCTTATATGGGGATCGGGCCGCGCGAGAAGCAGATAGAGCGTCAATACAAATATGGCGAGACCCCGATTGTCACTGTACCCAATCTCGTCGGAAAAACAGTATCGGATATCTATGAGGACATGAACATGAATTTCAATCTTACTTCTGCGGGCAGCGGGGACACGGTAATCCGGCAGGCGCCGGCTGCAGGATCAAGAGTGGAACGGGGCTCAACGATCCGTATTTATTTGGCAAAAGAAAATGATGAAACCCCTCATCCTTGACTATACTGGTAAGAGTCTGGCTGAATCTTCCAATATTTGAAGGGCTGACATGATTTCAATTTCATGTATGATAAATTTTAGGCCGGAGCTTGTCTAAAGCAGGCCGGGGTGGAGGACGGATCCAATGCGTTTGGAACAATTGGCTGAACATTTGCTTACCGCTCGTCTGAGCGGCGATAAGAACACGGAAATCAGTGGCCTTGAGATTGATTCCCGCAAGGTGTCGGCGGGTGACCTTTTCATATGTCTGCCGGGCCACACCCAGGACGGTCACGATTTTGCGCCTCAGGCCAAGGAGCTTGGGGCGGCTGCACTTGTGGTGGACCGGCTGCTGCCGATTGGGCTGCCGCAAATTCTGGTGAAAGATTGCCGGCTGGCAATGGCCGTCTTGGCTGATGCTTTCTATGGTCAGCCCAGCCGCAAACTGAAGCTGATCGGGGTCACGGGAACGAACGGAAAAACGACAACGACTTATCTGATAGAACGGATCCTTGCTGATGCGGGCTTCAAGCCAGGCGTCATTGGAACCGTTGAACAACGGTATGGTGGACGGTCATATCCCATGTCCGGAACAACCCCGGAGGCGCTTGTGCTTCAGCGCAGCCTGGCTGCGATGGTGGAAGCGGGGACCGATTATTGCGCCATGGAGGTATCCTCTCATGCGCTGGAACAGGGGCGGGTAAAGGGCTGCCGCTACCGGATTGCTATATTTACCAACCTGACCCAGGATCATTTGGACTACCATTTTACAATGGAGAAGTATGCAGCGGCGAAGGAGTTGCTGTTCTCCCGTCTGGGAAATGATTATGCGCAAAACAAGGCTGAGCGCACGTATGCGGTGCTGAATGCCGATGACAAGATCTCGGAGCAATTTGCCAAAGCGACATCTTCCGAGGTCATAACCTATGGTGTGGATCAGGAAGCGGATATTCGTGCGACCCATGTGCGGATAACGGCGCACGGGACGTCTTTCCATCTGACTACCTTCAAAGGCGAAGCGGATATTACCCTTCAGATGGCGGGGAAATTCAATGTGTATAATGCACTGGCCGCTGTGGGCGCCGCATTGATCGAAGAAGTTCCACTGGATCAGATCAAGGCAAGCCTGGAGAGTCTGCATGGTGTTCCGGGCAGAGTGGAGGCGGTTAAAGCCGGGCAGCCCTTTGCTGTTATCGTCGATTATGCTCACACACCTGACGGACTTGAGAATGTATTGGCAGCCGTCAAAGAGTTAGCGACCGGGAAAATTATCTGTGTATTTGGATGCGGAGGAGACCGGGACCGGACCAAACGTCCGCTTATGGGCTCGATAGCCGGCCGTTATGCCGATTACGCTATCGTCACCTCAGACAACCCGCGCACGGAGGACCCTCAGCAAATCCTGAAGGATGTGGAAGTCGGGCTTATCGGGGATGGGGTGCCGGGCGACCGTTACGAGCTGCAGGAGGACCGCCGCGCCGCAATCCAAAAAGCGGTTGATATGGCCAGCCCCGAAGATGTAATATTGATTGCGGGTAAAGGCCATGAAGCCTATCAGATCATCGGTTCCAATACGTATGACTTTGATGATCGCGTAGTGGCCAAAGAAGCGATAAGGAGTCTCACACTGTGATAAAACGAACGTTAGGCGCCATTGCCGATATGTGCGGTGGAACGTTGACCGATGACCGGTTTGCCGAAATTGCCATAGCCGGCGTTACGAAGGATTCTCGCGATGTACAGCCAGGCCAGCTCTATATCCCGTTGGCAGGTTATAATTTTGACGGCCATGATTTTGCCAGCAATGCTTTAGATAGCGGCGCCGCGGCGCTGATCTGGCAGTCCAACCGGCAAATACCGGATGAACTTGCAGACGAGCCGCTGCTCCTGGTCGACGATCCGCTCACGGCACTGCAGCGCCTTGCTGCATCCTACCGGGAGGAATTGAATCTGAAAGTTGTGGGGATTACGGGCAGCAACGGCAAGACGACCACCAAGGACATGGTGGCTTCCGTATTGTCAGGCATGTTCCGGGTCCACAAGACCGAAGGAAACCTGAACAATCATATCGGACTGCCGATCACTGTCCTGCAGCTGGACGAAACCATTGACGTGGTTGTGCTGGAAATGGGCATGAGCGGTTTCGGCGAAATCGAGCTGCTTGCCGGCATTGCGAAGCCGGATATCGTCGTCATCACGAATATCGGGGATGCTCATCTGTTGCAATTGGGTTCGCGCGAAGGCATTGCCAAAGCCAAGCTGGAAATTGTCTCCGGTCTGCGGGACGGAGGTCTGCTGCTATTCAACGGCGATGAGCCGCTGCTTCATACGGGAGTGAAAAACCTGCAGCTTCCCGGTTCCATTCACATCCAAACCTTTGGTTTACAGGCAAACAATGATTGGAAAGCTGTTCATGTCAAAGTGGACGCGATCTCGTCGGCTTTCAATGTGGAAGGGATCGAGTCTTTCGCCAGCTTGTCGCTGCCGGTTCCCGGTCATCATAATGTTTCCAATGCGCTTGCTGCAATTGCAGTGGGCAGGGCGCTCGGCATTCCGGCAGCGAAAATCCGCGAGGGTTTTGAAGGATTGCGTTTGACAGGGATGCGGATTGAACCGGTTCGCGCCTACAATGGAGCCATGCTCCTTAATGATGCGTACAATGCTAATCCGACAGCGGTCCGAGCCGCTGTCGATCTGGTAGCGCAGCTGTCAGGCTACCGCCGGAAATGGCTGGTGCTGGGAGATATGCTGGAGCTGGGTGCGCAGGATGCGGAGCTTCATGCCGATATCGGCGATTACATTACCCCGCATAAAGCGGACCGTGTATTAACGTATGGCGCGTTGTCCCGCCATACGGCCTCGGCTGCGTCAAAGTCATTTGAGAAGAAACCGGGAGCGGCAGAGGAAATCGGGGCAAAGACAGATCCATCATCTGCGCAAACAGAAGCGGCCGTAGTCGCTTTCGAGGATAAAGAAGAACTGATCGAGTGCCTCCGCGCTTCATTATCGCCGGAGGATCTTGTATTAGTGAAAGGCTCACGCAGCATGCGCATGGAAGAAATTGTCCACGCGCTGCAGCGTGTGTGATGGGGTGATTTATGGACATCAAGGTCATTTTGCTGTCAATGGGCGCATCCTTCCTGCTCACGGTGTTACTTGGACCTTTGTTCATACCGCTGCTGAGAAGGCTTAAATTTGGGCAACAGATCCGTACGGACGGACCGCAGAGCCATTTGAAGAAGAAAGGCACGCCGACGATGGGCGGTATTATCATCATTTTATCGCTGCTGCTGAGCTTTTTGAAATTTTCCGAGATTACGCCGGCTTTCTGGGTTCTGCTTGTTGCATCGCTTGGATTTGGAATTGTCGGTTTTCTGGATGATTATATTAAAATCGTATTCAAACGTTCCCTGGGGTTAACCGCCAGGCAAAAGCTTCTCGGTCAACTGGTCTTTTCCATTATCGTTTGTATATTGCTTTATCAAATGAATCACAGCACCATAGTCGGCATTCCAAGTACAACCTTGCAGTTTGATTTTGGCTGGTTTTATTATCCATTTGTAGTCATTATGCTATTTGGCACATCGAATGCCGTCAACTTTACCGATGGAGTCGACGGATTGCTGTCAGGTACGGGAGCGATTGCTTTCGGTGCTTTTACGATACTGGCCCTACATGCGAGCATGCATGAATCCGCCATATTCTCCGCAGCCATGATTGGCGCTTTGCTGGGCTTTCTGGTCTTCAATGCTCACCCGGCCAAGGTATTCATGGGCGATGCCGGCTCGCTCGGTATCGGCGGCGGCTTGGCGGCTGTAGCTATCCTGACGAAAACTGAAATCCTGCTTGTCTTGATCGGCGGCGTATTCGTTATTGAAATGCTGTCGGTGATCCTGCAGGTCGCTTCTTTCAAGCTTCGGGGCAAGCGAATCTTCAAGATGAGTCCGATACATCATCATTTTGAGTTGTCCGGCTGGGGCGAGTGGCGCGTTGTCACCTCGTTCTGGTTTGTCGCTCTCATTCTAGCGGCGATCGGCCTAGTCCTGGGCCGATAGCTTAAGGTCCCGGAAGGGACAAGGCGCACCAAGCGCCGAGCCTTTAAGGTCCCGGAAGGGACAAGGCGCAATAAGCGCCGAGCCTTAAAAGGTCCCGCCAGGGACAAGGCGCAACAAGCGCCGACAGCCGCCCCGGGAAGGGGCGGCCATGCTCCAAAAGTCAAGCGTGTCCGAAGGACGAAAGCGGTCCAGACGCCACGCTATCATACCACCCGCCTCTGAAGCCCGGACGTTATTCCAGTCCCGGCAGGGGCATCCGGCACCTCGGGAGCGCCCAAAGTGGAAGTGGGTCCCGACAGGGACGTAAACGAGTTCAGCAGGCAGTAACTAGTGTGCTTGTGGGCGGCGCCAACGTTATTCCATTCCGGGTGTCCAGAGGGCCGGGGCCCTCGGGGTCCCCCTCAGGGGGATTTAGGGGGGATTTATAAAGGGAGGGAATCCGTATTGTACCAAGGAAAGCAGATCGTCATATTGGGACTGGCCAGAAGCGGCGTCAGCGTCGCCAAGCTGTTCCTCAAGCTGGGAGCAAAAGTTACCGTCAATGATCAAAAGGAACGCGAATTGTGCCCCGAAGCGGATGAGTTGGACGCTTTGGGTATTTCTGTTATATGCGGCAGCCACCCGGATGATCTGATTACGCAAGCAACCGCACTGGTTGTCAAAAATCCGGGAATCCCCTATAGCGCGCCGCCGGTCAGGCGGGCGAAAGAACTGGGGATAAAGGTCGTCACTGAAGTCGAGATTGCTTATCAGATCTCCGAAGCGCCGATTATCGGCATTACCGGCTCCAACGGCAAGACCACGACGACAACCTGGATCGGAGAAATGCTGGAAGCGGCAGACTTCGATCCGATCGTTGCAGGCAATATCGGAACACCGCTTTGCGAAGCGGCGCAGGCGGCAAAGGGCAGCAACTGGCTGGTGGCCGAGCTAAGCAGCTTTCAGCTCAAGGGCACCGTTCATTTCCGTCCGCGTATCTCGGTGCTGCTCAATATTTCGGCGACCCATCTGGATTATCATGGGACGATGGAGGATTATGTCCAGTCCAAGGCCAAGCTGTTCGCCAACCAGACGGAATATGACGCTGCTGTTATAAACGTGGATGATCCGATATGCCGTCAAATGATCGATGAGGGCAGGATTATCGCCCATATCATCCCGTTTGCGATATGCCAAACGCTTCCTTATGGTCTTTTTATTGATCCGCCTTATGCCGAGGATATCTCCGCTCCTCCGGACGAAATCGCGAGGGAGATTGTCCTGATGGACAAAGAGGGGAACAGACAGGTTATTTTGCCGGTTGAGGAGCTCGGCATTCCGGGAAGGCATAACGCAGCCAATGCGCTTGCCGCAATTGGCGCATGCCTGGCAGCCCATGCGCCGCTGGAGGCGCTGATTGAGCCGCTTAAGACGTTCAGCGGCGTTGAGCACCGTCTGGAGTTCACCTGCGAGCGGGGCGGCATACGCTACTACAACAATTCCAAAGCGACCAATCCGGCAGCGACCATCATTGCGCTTCACTCGTTCCCGCCGCGGATTGTGCTGATTGCCGGGGGATTGGACCGGGGCTCCGACTATATGGAACTGCTGCCGCACTTCAAAGATCAGGTCAAGGCGGTTGTGGCAATGGGCGAGACCCGCGAGAAGATCGCAAGGGTTGCAGAGCTTGCAGGTTTAACGAAGGTCAAAACAGTCGAACCTGTGGAGGACGCCGAAGCGACGCTGCAGCAAGCCGTGCGCGTAGCCGCCTCCTTTGCAGAGCCGGGAGATATTGTACTTCTCTCGCCGGCCTGCGCCAGTTGGGACATGTTCAAGTCTTACGAAGAGCGGGGGCGCATGTTTAAGCAATCGGCGCATACCTTGTAAGTAGGGGGCTTGTCCCTACTTACGCATGCAAGAGGTGTTTGTGCTATGGTAAAAGCCCGGTCCGCCCCGGATGTATGGATGATTGTCTCCATATCCTGTATTCTCGCCATCGGCCTTGTGATGGTTTACAGTGCAAGCGCAGTGCTGGCTTTTCATGAATTCGGCGATAAATACTATTATGTCAAACGCCAATCCATTTTCGCTGTTCTTGGCATAGCTTCCATGCTCGTGACCATGAATGCCGATTACGGGATATGGAAAAAATGGTCCCGACCCGCCCTGTTTATCTGCTTCGGGCTGCTCGTAATCGTGCTCATTCCAGGTATCGGGGTTGTCCGCGGTGGAGCCAGAAGCTGGCTTGGCATCAGCTCGCTCGGCATTCAGCCTTCGGAATTCATGAAGCTTGCCATGGTCATCTTCCTTGCCAAAATGCTGTCCGAAAAGCAGCAGACGGTGACCTTGTTCACGAAAGGTCTTCTTCCTCCGCTTGGCATACTGGGCGCAGCGTTTGCCCTGATTATGCTGCAGCCGGATCTGGGGACGGGAGCAGTCATGGTTGGCGCTTCCCTGCTTGTCATTTATACGGCTGGCGCAAGAATGGCGCATCTGGCGTCGCTAGCCATGCTCGGGGTCGCCGGGTTTGTGGGTTTGATACTGGCTGCGCCTTACCGGATGCAGCGCATTACCGCCTTTATGGACCCTTGGGCTGATCCGCTGGGTGCCGGCTATCAGATCATCCAATCTCTTTATGCCATCGGACCAGGAGGACTTGTTGGGCTTGGACTTGGGATGAGCCGGCAGAAATTCAATTATTTGCCTGAACCGCAAACGGACTTTATTTTTTCTATCGTTTCGGAGGAGCTGGGCTTTATCGGCGGGGGCGCTATTATTCTGCTATTCGCAATTTTGCTGTGGCGCGGCATGCGGACGGCGATATCGGCTCCCGATACATTCGGCAGCCTGCTGGCAGTGGGCATTGTTGGAATAGTTGCTGTTCAGGTTTTCATCAATATTGGAGTCGTCATTGGCATGCTGCCGGTGACGGGAATTACGCTGCCGCTTGTCAGCTACGGCGGTTCATCGCTGACGCTGCTGCTTACAGCACTCGGCATTTTACTTAATATATCCCGTTATTCGAGGTGAACATGTCATGCGTATCGTATTGACCGGCGGTGGAACAGGCGGCCATATCTATCCAGCACTCGCAATCGGCAAGCAGGTGGCGGAACAGGCCCCGGAATCCGCGGTATTATATATCGGTTCTCCCAAAGGATTGGAGAGCCGCATCGTACCCGCTCAGGGTATCGCTTTCGAGCCGGTTGAAATTACGGGCTTCAGAAGGAAGCTGTCGTTCGACAATGTCAAGACGATCATGCGATTTCTCAAAGGCGTTCGAAGATCCAAGCAGCTTCTTCGGGAATTCAAGCCGGATGTAGTCGTCGGAACCGGAGGATATGTGTGCGGGCCAGTTGTCTATGCAGCGGCCAAACTGGGCATTCCGACACTGATCCACGAACAGAATGCCGTCTCCGGATTGACGAACCAGTTTCTAACCCGTTATGCGGATTGTGTAGCGGTTAGCTTCAAGGATTCAATCTCGCAGTTCAAACGATCGAAACATGCCGTTTATACCGGCAATCCCTGTGCGTCCCACGTGGTTCGCGCGAGCAGGGAGAATGGCTTCAAATCGCTCGGATTGCCCTCCGGCAGCCGGATTGTATTAATTGTCGGAGGCAGCAGAGGCGCAAAAGCGATAAATGACGCGATGGTGGACATGGCGAGGCTGGTTGAACAGCTGCCTGAAGTCCATTTTGTATTTGTGACCGGAGAAAGCTACTATGAAAGCACAACGAAGAGAATAACGGACGCGCTGCCCAAACAGCCGGCTAATCTCCATGTGCGGCCATATTTGCATAATATGCCCGAGGTGCTGGCGGCTTCCAAGCTGGTTGTTAGCCGGTCGGGAGCTTCATCGCTGGCCGAAATTACGGCGCTGGGCATTCCTTCAATTCTTATACCATCTCCCAACGTGACCAATAATCATCAGGAAGCAAATGCGAGAAGCCTGGCAGTTTCGGGAGCGGCGGAGATTTTTCTGGAAAAGGAATTAAACGGGGGCGTACTGTTCGAACGGATCGCCGCATTGATCAAGGCCGAAGGTTTGTTGACGAAGATGGGACTTGCCGCCCTCAAGCTGGGAATGCCGCAGTCGGCAGCCCTTATTGGAGAAGAGCTGAAGAGGTTAACGGACAAACGGTAAGCATCATATAGGCGATTGTCACACTCATGCGCGGGAAGGCATAGAATACCCTATAATCGTGACCGTCACCTGGCGGGACCTGGATTTGCAGGGATTTCTGCAAAGATGGGCTGCCTGGCTGGAAGGAAACACGCCCCAGCATTCGACAATCGCTGACAGCAAAAGGAGGTACGGGCAAAAATGGAGCAATTGTTAGCGGAATTGAAGCAATTGGATTCAGGCAGCGTGATGTCTGGCGAACCGCTTTCCGGTTATACGACTTGGAAAATCGGTGGTCCGGCAGATATCCTGGTTATTCCGCAAAATAAAGAGCAGCTGGTATCCGTGGTCCGTTTGCTCTACAAACACGGAGTGCCGTGGACAAATCTTGGACGCGGCTCCAACTTGTTGGTTAGCGACAAGGGAATTCGGGGCGTCGTGATCCAGCCGGGAGAAGAATTCGATTATGCACAATTTGATGGCACGCTCGTTCATGCGGGAGCGGCTTATTCCTTCATCAAGCTGTCTGTTCTGGCAGGCAAGGAAGGACTGACCGGACTGGAATTTGCAGGGGGTATTCCGGGTTCGGTCGGCGGAGCAGTGTACATGAACGCCGGGGCCCACGGGTCGGATGTGTCACGTATATTCAAATCGGCCGACATTGTACTGGAAACAGGCGAATTGGTTCACTGCGGCAAAGAACAAATGGGTTTTTCCTACCGTCATTCCTTTCTTCACGAGCAGCCGGGAATCGTAGTGGGAGCGACATTCGAGCTGTCGTTGGCAGATCGTAAACAGATCGCGTCCTCGATGTCCGCCTACAAAGAGCGGCGCCTGCGCACGCAGCCGCTCAAGCTGAATACCGCAGGCAGTGTATTCCGCAATCCGCCGAATGATTTTGCCGCAAGGCTGATTGAAGAAGCGGGGCTTAAAGGAATGCGGTGCGGAGATGCCGAAGTATCGACGCAGCACGCCAATTTCATTGTGAATACCGGTCAAGCGAAGGCCGAAGACGTCCTCACCCTCATGACAACTATTCGCAGCACCGTTAAAGACCGTTTCGGAGTCGATTTGGTGCCGGAAGTACTGGTGGTGGGTGAGCGGTAATTCGGAGGTGATACATTGGACAAATTGGTGATTGAAGGCGGGAAACCTCTCTCAGGAACCATAGTTATCCAAGGAGCGAAAAATGCCGCTTTGCCGATATTGGCTGCCAGTCTGCTAGCAGAAGGAAAAGTGACGATCGATCATGTGCCCATGCTTCTTGATATCGACGTCATGCTGAACATTTTGCGCGAGCTCGGCTGCCGGGCGGAACATGTGGATGAAACGGTCATGCTTGATACGTCCATCGCGCATTCCTCGCATATTCCCGAAGCTCTTATGCGTCAAATGCGCTCCTCCATTTTTTTGATGGGGCCGCTTCTAGCACGATTTGGCAAAGCAACGATTTATCAGCCTGGCGGCTGCGCGATCGGGGAACGAAAGATTGATTTGCATTTGAGAGGTCTTATGGCGCTCGGAGCACAAATCGTTGAAGAAGGAAGCCGGATTGTCTGCTTTGCGGACCGGCTGAAAGGGGCTGAGGTCCATCTCGATTTTCCCAGCGTCGGCGCAACGGAAAATATTATGATGGCCGCCGTACTTGCGGAAGGGCTTACGACGATAAGCAATGCCGCACGCGAACCGGAAATTCAGGATCTGCAGCGGTTTCTATGTGCGATGGGCGCAAAAATCATCGGGGCCGGGACGGATACGATCACCATTGAAGGTGTTCAGAAGCTTGAGCCATGCCGGTATCAGGTAATTCCGGATCGCATCGTTACAGGGACCGTCATGGTGGCTGCAGCGGCTACACGCGGCCAGGTCACGCTTCACAATACGTATCCGTCCCATCTCACCTCGCTCATTCATGTGCTGCGCCGGGCAGGTGTTCAAATCACGGTTGACGGTGATATAATTAAAGTCGGCAGTTCGAGCCGGAGCAAATCGATTGACCGTATCGTCACCTCTCCTTATCCGGCTTTTCCTACCGATCTGCAATCGCAGGTCATGGTGCTGCTGGCCTTGGCGGATGGTGTCAGCGTCATGAAAGAAACGATTTTTGAAGGGCGCTTCAAGCATGTCGACGAGCTCTCGCGCATGGGGGCCGATATCAGGGTCGATTTGAATTCCGCGTTTATCCGTGGCGTATCGAGATTGTACGGGGCTACTGTAGAAGCGACGGATCTGCGCGCAGGCGCGGCTCTGGTAATAGCTGGACTTGCCGCGCAAGGCAAGACGGTCGTAGAGCAGGTTCACCATATTGACAGGGGCTATGACCGGATTGAGACGATGCTTTCCCGTCTGGGGGCGCGTATCACAAGGCAATCTTCCGGTTCCCAGGTTTGAAATTGTCTAATAAAAGGAAGTTCCTAAAAAAAGCTTGCTTGCCATGAACATGAATGATTTGAACATCCTTTTACGGATGAAGCGCCATACAGACCATGAACGGCGGGCGAGCTTGCCGTTTATCGTCTGCACGAAAGAGGGGACAAGTCATGCCAGACAAGATGCCCGTGCTAAAGGAACCTGTCCGAAGGCGGCGGGGCGGCAAAAAGCTGCTGGCAGTGCTCTTTTTGCTCTTTATCGTTATATTATGCGTCTTGTTTTTTAATTCGAATATAAGCAAAATCTCCTCCGTGGTCGTGGAAGGGCAGAAGTTTGCGACAGCTTCAGAGGTTCAAAAGGCAGCCGGAATCGGGGTCGGGGACGCCTTTCTGGGGACGGGCGCCGGTACGATAGAAGAGCGGGTCAAGAAGCTTTCCCCTGTGGACGAGGTCGAGGTGATCAAGTCATTTCCCGGCAGCATACGGATCATCGTTCAAGAATTCCCAAGTGTTGCCTTCGAGCTTTCCGATCAGGGCGTTGTCACCGCTCTGTTATCGAACGGGACAAGCGTTCCTTCCGGCACAGACATTATTGTGGACAAGCCTATGCTGTCCGGATGGAAGACGGATGATCCCGTCAAAGCGGAGCTTTGCAAACAGCTCTCTGAACTGTCCGCCCAGGAACTTTCCGATTTCTCTGAAATAATACCTACGCCGTCGAAGGCTTATCCGGACCGGATAAAGATTTATACGCGCACGCGATTCGAAGTGATTACCGCGGTTTCCCTGCTGCAGGAAAAGGTTCCGGCACTCAATGCGGTGATTGAAACACAGGAGCCTGGATTGATTACCATGCTTCTGGCTGATACGTACACTTCCTTTAGCCCGGAAGAGGGAGAAAATAAAGACGGGGACCAAAAAGATACTACTCAATAGACTCAAAGAGTGATAGAATTTTAATTATGCATCTTTTTATCTTTGTACAGATTTCCTTTGCTCAACACCAGCTGAAAAACACAAGCTGGAAATATTAACATACACCGAAAAAATTGTTGAAAAAAGAGGGAAAATAGTAACTACGTTGAATAAGTAGAAATGCACAAAGAGAATGGACCTTATACGGTTTCTATATAATGGAATCTATGACGAGGTTGTTCAATAATTCCAATGATCCAATCTTCTCGATGATGAACATCGAAAAATTTAAACATGCAAGACAATATTTTGAAACGGAGGTGCCACGGGTTGAGCAGCAACGATATCATCGTTAGTTTGGACATCGGTACATCCAAAGTTCGTGCTATTATTGGCGAAGTAAGCAATGGAGCCATTAATATTATTGGAGTTGGATCTGCCGACTCGGAAGGAATACGCAAGGGGGCCATCGTTGATATTGACCAAACCGTGCAATCCATTCGCAATGCAGTGGATCATGCGGAACGCATGGTTGGTATTCAAATAAGCGACGTTTATGTCGGCATTCAAGGGAATCATATTTCACTTCAAACTAATCATGGCGTAGTAGCCGTATCCAACGAGGACAGGGAGATCGGCGAAGAGGACATCGAGAGGGTGCTGCAGGCAGCGAAAGTGGTCGCTCTGCCTCCTGAACGGGAAATTATCAATCTGGTTCCGAAGCAATATCTGGTAGACGGACTTGAGGGAATATCCGATCCGCGCGGCATGATTGGCGTAAGACTTGAAGTGGAAGCGACAGTCGTAACGGGGGCCAAAACAGCCATCCATAATCTGGTGCGCTGCGTGGAGAAAGCGAACCTGCGCATTGCAGGGGTAATCCTCATGTCGCTGGCTTCAGGACAGATGGCGCTTACCAAAGATGAGAAAATGATGGGCACCGTACTTGCTGACATCGGCGCAGGCTCCTGCACGATTGCCATATTCGATCAGGGAAGCATGGTTGCAACCTCCACATTACCTATCGGTGGCGAATACGTCACAAGCGATATCTCCTACGGATTACGTACCCAGACAGAACAAGCTGAGAAAATCAAGCAAAAGTTCGGCTGTGCGCTTATTCAAGATGCAGCAGAAGATCAGAAGTTCAAAGTCATGCGTATGGGCAGCAATGTTGAGAAGGAATTCTCGCAAGTCGATCTGGCTAATATTATTGAACCCCGCATGCAGGAAATCTTCCACCTGATCCGTCAGGAAGTGATCCGTTTGGGATTCGGTGACAAGATAAACGGTTATGTTTTGACTGGAGGTACTGTGATTATGCCGGGTACACTTCCCCTGGCTCAACTGGAGCTCGAATCCACCGTCAGAATTGCTGTTCCCGATTTCATTGGTGTACGGGATCCCTCCTTTACAAGCGGGGTAGGGATGATACAGTATGTTTCAAAGTATATGCGAAACCGGATTTCATCGGCTCCGAAGAAGAGTACAGGACGCAAAGCGAGTGCTCCTTCGTCTAATAAACCCGGATTGTTTGAAAGATTAAAAAATATGTTCAGTGAATTCATTTGATCGGGGGAACTAATAGAATGTTGGAATTCGATTTCGATATGGAACAGCTGGCCCAGATTAAAGTCATTGGGGTTGGCGGCGGAGGCAGCAATGCCGTCAACAGAATGATTGAGAACGGCGTCAGAGGTGTTGAATTTATTACGGTCAATACGGACGCGCAGGCGCTGCATATGGCACAATCCGAACAGAAGCTGCAGATTGGCGATAAATTGACTCGTGGTCTGGGTGCCGGTGCCAACCCCGAGGTAGGCAAAAAGGCGGCTGAGGAGTCCCGTGAAGTCGTCGCTAACGCGCTCAAAGGAGCCGACATGGTATTTGTCACGGCAGGGATGGGTGGCGGAACAGGTACCGGAGCGGCTCCTGTTATTGCGGAAATTGCCCGCGAGTGCGGTGCCTTGACTGTCGGCGTTGTAACGCGTCCTTTTACCTTTGAAGGCCGCAAACGTTCCGGACAAGCTGAGATGGGAATTGAAGCCCTGAAGGAAAAGGTAGACACGCTGATCGTCATTCCCAATGACCGTCTGCTTGAAATCGTCGACAAAAAAACCCCGATGCTTGAGGCATTCCGCGAAGCGGATAATGTGCTTAAACAAGCCGTTCAAGGGATTTCCGATCTTATCGCCGTACCGGGTTTAATCAATCTTGACTTTGCTGACGTGAAGACGATTATGACCGAACGGGGATCCGCTTTGATGGGGATCGGCGCAGCTACGGGCGAGAACCGCGCGGCTGAAGCGGCTCGCAAAGCGATTCAAAGTCCTTTGCTGGAAACGTCCATTGACGGGGCACGCGGTATTATTATGAATATTACCGGCGGCTCCAACCTTTCGCTTTATGAAGTCAATGAAGCTGCAGAAATTGTTATCTCCGCATCAGACCCGGAAGTCAACATGATTTTCGGAGCCAGCATCGATGAGAATTTGAAGGAAGATATCAAAGTTACCGTTATCGCAACAGGTTTTGAGCACCGCGGCAGCGCTGCTTTCCGACAGCTTCCCGGTCAACAGGCTGCTGACAAGAACACTACGGCAGGAACTCCGGCAGCTTCGGACAACCGTACGCAAAGTTCAGCGCCGGGTCCGAAGCCCTTTGGCAGCTCAACCTCAAGCGATCAACTGGATATCCCGGCTTTTCTTCGCAACCGCCGGAACAACGACCGCTAATCTCTCTCTTTTTAAGCCGTTCTCCCTATTCAGGGAGGACGGTTTTTTTTGATGAAACTGGGTGCGGTGAGGAATTCCGACCCGACGCATCGACAAAAAAAGATCGCTGCTGACGGCATGTTTAGACAGACATCGTAATAGGATTTAAATATACTAGACACAAGCCGCCGGGTTGTGGACACGGGGGTGGAAGGCAAAGGGGATCATGGACATACGGCGGGAAGGTGAATGCGCTGGATGCGGTTTATATTGATATTTATTTCATGATCAATCTGCTTATAGACGGCTCCGCATTGCTGATGACAGCTTGGGTCCGCAGCATCCGCGCCAAGTGGTGGCGGGTTGTAACCGCAGCTCTAATCGGTTCGCTGTATGCGGTTATGATCATTTTTCCTCCCCTTTCGTTTATGTTTACGCTTGTTGTGAAATTCGCTTTGTCCCTGGTCATGCTGCTTATTGCATTTGGTTACCCCGGCCTTCAGCATTTCGTCCGCCATATTGGAGCTTTTTATGGAGTCAATTTTGCGGCGGCAGGTGCTGTGCTGGGCCTGCATTATTTATTTATGAATGGTTCGGCACCGCTTTGGAACTCCATGATAAACGGTCATTTTCAGCTGAAATTGGGATTGGTTTTTCTGTTTTGCATGCTTTGCATAGGCTATTATATTTTTCGTTCCATTATGATTCAGCGAAAAGAACGCGATCTGGTGCATAGTCATCTTGCGGAGGTGAACATTACGATTGGCGATGACATGCGGTCGTGCACAGGACTTATCGATACGGGCAACCAGCTTTATGAACCGCTGACCCGCACACCGGTTATGGTGATGGAAGCTTCATTATGGCAGGATGTGCTGCCACCGGCCTGGATCAAACAAATTCGGGAAGCCCAGGTTGATAAGCTGCTGGCAAATATGGATGAAGAATCTTTCGTTTGGCAGGATAGGCTCCGGCTTGTGCCTTATCGCGGTGTGAACAGAGGAGCCCAGTTCATGCTTGCCGTCAAGCCGGACCTTGTGACGGTTGTAAGGGAAGGGGAAAGTTTTGAATCACGCAAAGTGCTGATCGGCTTGGATGCCGGCAAACTAGTCGCAGATGGGGCGTACCAAGCGATCCTCCATCCGTCAATGCTGCAAAATCGGACCGCCACGATTGATCCAGTTCACAGTTCTTCGAGAAGGGATGGAGCGGCATGCTCGTCAAATGGAAATTGATCCTGCAGTTATATTATTATCGTGTTTTGTTTTTATTCGGCCTCAAGAGTGAAGAAATTTATTATATCGGCGGAAGTGAGGCGCTGCCCCCTCCGTTAACACGGGAAGAAGAAGAATTTTTGCTGGGAAAGCTGCCTTCCGGTGATACGGCCATACGTGCAATGCTGATTGAACGCAATCTTCGGCTTGTCGTCTATATTGCCCGTAAATTCGAGAACACGGGCATTCACATTGAGGATCTGGTTTCCATCGGAGCAATCGGGCTGATCAAAGCCGTCAATACCTTTGACCCCGAGAAAAAAATCAAGCTGGCTACGTATGCCTCGCGATGCATTGAAAACGAAATCCTGATGTATCTGCG
Organism: Paenibacillus nasutitermitis; assembly: GCF_014641075.1. Taxonomy (GTDB): domain Bacteria; phylum Bacillota; class Bacilli; order Paenibacillales; family Paenibacillaceae; genus Paenibacillus_Z; species Paenibacillus_Z nasutitermitis. The sequence continues at coordinate 1,092,698 of NZ_BMHP01000002.1, read as the reverse complement.
GCGGAACAGCAAAACGCGCACGGAGGTATCCTTCGACGAACCGTTGAATATTGATTGGGATGGCAATGAGCTGTTGCTTTCGGATGTGCTCGGTACAGAAAATGACACCATTTACCGCAATATCGAAGAACAGGTTGACCGCAAGCTGCTGCACAAGGCGCTGGATAAACTGACAGAACGGGAACGGATTATTATGGAGCTCCGGTTCGGACTGGCCGACGGCGAAGAGAAAACCCAGAAAGATGTAGCAGATTTGCTGGGGATCTCGCAGTCTTACATTTCCAGATTGGAAAAACGGATTATAAAGCGTCTGCGCAAGGAGTTTAATAAAATGGTATAGGTGGATCCCCCCTAAATCCCCCTGAGGGGGACCCCAGAGAGGACCGCCCCTCTGGACTCCCGGAATAAACTAACGTGGGAGGGACACACAAGCTTGCTAGTTGGTGCGTGCAAGGCTCGTTTTCGTCCCTGACGGACACACTCCCATCGGTGCTCCCGTGTCGCCAGTGCCCTTGCAGGGCGGGTATAACGTGGGAGAGACACAGCAGCTTGTTAGTTGGTGCGTGCAAGGTTCGTTTTCGTCCCATTCGGGACACACTTTAATGTGGCGCTCCCGTGTCACCCAGGCCTTTGCAGGGCCTGGCATAACGTGGTACGTATATATAGGCTCGTATAATGAATATCTTTTTTGAGCCTATCAATTGAATTCTGTTTTATTTGCCCAAGGAGCCGCTTAGTCGGCTCTTTTTTAATTTGCTTAGCGCAGGTTGAAGCCCGAACTATCTTGCCCTTATAGATCATATGTTCTATAATATAATCTTTTTTTGATTGACATGGATGTGTATTACTCGTATAGTACACATATAGTGTATGAACCACTTAGTACATACACGAAAATAGGAGAGAGGTTGATGGAAACGTGGATGACGGACAAATCAACATGAGGTTTAATAATCGCGATCCGGTCTATCTGCAGGTTGTACGCTACTTCAAGGAGGAGCTTGCGACAGGCAGGCTTGCAGCGGGCGATGTCATACCCTCGCGCAGAGAGATTGCCGGTCTGCTCAAAATAAATCCCAATACCGCCCAGAAAGCTTATAAGGAAATGGAGGACCAGAGCTTGATCCTAACAGAAGGCAATTCCCCGAGCAGAATTACCCATAATGAGCAGTTGATAAGCTCCATCCGCAGTGAGCTGATTCAGGAGGCGGTAGCCGCTTTTATCGACTCCATCCGCAAGATCGACATGCCTGTCGAGGAACTGCTGGATGCTGTAAGGCAGCAATATATGAGCGGTCGCGAAGAGACCGGAGAGGAGGATTGACCACTATGATTGAAGTGAAAGCTATAAAGAAAACATATGGCCGCAAAAAAGTGCTTTCCGACGTTTCGTTCACAGCCGAGAAAGGTCAAATCACCTGTCTTATCGGTATAAACGGAGTCGGCAAGTCGACTGTCCTCAAAGCGATTATGGGTCTTATCCCCATTGATAAAGGGAGGATACATATTGATGAACAACCCTTGCATCCACGCCTATATGAGCGGATCACTTTCGTTCCCGATGCGATAATCATGCCCCGCGGAATGACGGTACTGGCATGCATGCGGTTCATGCAGGATTTCTACCGCAACTGGAACCCGGTGCGTGCGATCGATCTGCTGGCTTTCTTCAAGCTGAAGGAGGAGGACAAGGTAGGTGAAATGTCCAAAGGCAATGCCGCCAAGCTCAACCTCCTACTCGGCCTGGCCATGGATTCTGACTATATTTTGATGGATGAGCCGTTCTCCGGCATCGATATGTTCAGCCGCGAACAGATTGCCTCCATCTTAACGAGTGAATTGATTGAAGATCGCGGTGTCATCATTACGACGCATGAAATCAATGATATCGAGCATTTGCTGGATAAGGCGGTATTAATGGATCAGGGGAGCGTTCTAAAGGAATTCGATTGTGAAATTATGCGGCAGGAGGAAGGGAAATCGGTAATTGATGTGATGAGAGAGGTGTATCGCCCGTGATCCATTATTTGAAGCTGGTTCATATGGAACTGTCACGATTCAGCAAAATCTATATCAGTCTATTTTCTTTTGTGCTGCTGGCCCAGTTTGCAATCGTGTGGATGAAAGCCAGAGAAATTACAAATGAAGCAGCAGCATTCAATGGTCTAAATCTCAATGCCGGTCCTGGTGTTCTCTATCCTATGGGTAAGGTGAACTTTGCCGACGTTATGTCCCAGAGCATGTTTTATATGATTCCTGCATTTCTCTGTGCGTCTGTTCTGCTGCTTTATATATTTGGAATCTGGTATCGGGATTGGTTGTTTATGAACTCTTTCATTTACCGTCTGCTGATGCTTCCGGGACCGCGTTATTCCATATATTTCGCGAAACTAAGCGCCATAATCGTATTGGTATTGGGGATGGTAGCCTATCAATTAGCGCTGCTGCCGCTGGAAATCACTTTTTTTCATGCCCTTGTGCCTGAGGAATTAAGAGATACCGTGTCAACCATGGACTATATCCGATCCGATTATATCCTGCAATTGTTGCTTCCTTCAACGTTCATGGCTTTTGTGATTTATTATGGAACAGGACTGCTTGCTGTGAGTATTCTATTCACCTCGATCCTGATCGAACGCAGCTATCGTTGGAAAGGTCTGGCCGGAGGGATCGGTTTCGCGGGATTATGTGTCCTTATCGTAATCTCGCCATTCCTGATATGGGATTCAATTGAAAGTCACCTGTATCCGATGGAAATCTTCATGATGGAGCTGGCGTTGGGGTTGATTGTTGGCGTCATGTCGATATGGACCGGGATGTTTCTGATCAAGAAGAAAGTGTCTGTGTGACAAGAGGAGGATATAAACGTTGAAACGATACGGATTATCAGCACTGCTTCTTATTTTAATCATTGTCTCGATCGGCACTTATTACGTGCAAGCTGCGGATAACGATCTTCCCCAGTATCGATTGATGAAGCTTCAGGGGGACGAGCAGGCGGCTGAAGGTCTTATGCTGGAGGGATTTTATCGAGCGGGGTTATATACGGAACGAATGAAGGTTGGTATAGAAGGCAGCAAGTATGATAGTGATAAAAGCTTCCTGGACCAATTCTACATGCATACCAGTTATTCCAAACATTTCAATTCGATCATTTCGTCCCATCGGCAGTTCCTCCCAGGACGCTATGATCCAAACAGTTTTTATGAGAATGACGATCTGATTGTTTATGCCAGCACTCCCTATGATTACAGCAATACAAAAGGCAGCTACAATTTCCGCATTAATCTTTCCATCTGGGATAAGAAAGCGGAAGAGACGCGCAGCCTTGACGTACCAGTGACTGGGAAGGAAGCCCGGAATTTGTTTTGGATTCATGTGGACGATGTCCAGATGGTTAACGGACAATTTAAAATTTTCACTACAAACCTGCTGCAGCCGGGGGCAAGCCATTCGGAAGACCTGCGTACCATCCATCTTTATTCCATCGATGAGAAAAGCGGGAAACTAACCGGTTCAGATGAACTTTTGTCAGCACCCAGCGAGAATAATCGGGAAAATGGAAAACGACTTGAAATGTCTGTTGTTCCCGCCATTGATCCATTGGCTCCCAGCTCCCATGTCGTATACAGGTTTCAGGAATTCACAAAAACTGAGAACGATCAGGATTCTTATTCATGGATAGCAAAGAGCGAAAATAGAAAGGTCTATGATCTGGCAGCCGGACAATTAAAGCCGCTCCCCCTTCATGAAACTGAAGTTTTTAAAGAAGAGGGCAACTTATCTCTATATATGGACGAAACGGAACTCGTGCGGACATTCGTTGATCAATTAGGTTTACATATCTTCGTGTACCGTCTGGTTGACAATACCGCAAGCGAAACGCTCCTGACCTTGAAGGAGCTCGGGACCCAATCCGTGAATAACGTCTTGCTTTCTAAGAACAAGCTGTATATTTCGATGGATATCGGCGGTCAACCCGGCATAGCGATCCTTGACCGAAGCGGAGGAAACATTCTGTACAAGGGAGCAATCAGCGTGGAAGGATCGCCTGCCGAGCGTGAACGTCTGCTGAAGCGTCTAAGTCCGGGCAATCCCATTATAACGGAATAATCTTCCTCTTCCCGGCAGCCCAACCGGGCTGCGGAATTGAGGGCTCCGGATCGGACTAAAGCCATATCGATTCATGTTTAGGGGAATAAATTGGAGACCCGAGGAGATACTGTAGATTAATGTTTCTCCTTGGGAGGTAATTACGTTGACCCGAAACAAAGTCGAGATTTGTGGTGTGGATACCGCAAAGCTACCTGTCCTTACCAATGTCGAAATGCGGGAACTTTTCACGGCTTTGCAAACACAGAATGAATGGGCAGCAAGAGAGAAATTGGTCAACGGCAACCTTAGACTGGTACTCAGTGTCATACAACGATTTAATAATCGTGGGGAGTTCGTTGATGATTTATTTCAAGTCGGCTGCATTGGTCTCATGAAGGCCATCGATAATTTTGACCTTGGTCAGAATGTGAAGTTTTCCACCTACGCCGTGCCGATGATTATCGGAGAAATTCGTCGTTATTTGAGGGACAACAACCCGATACGGGTCTCGCGAAGCTTGCGGGATATTGCCTATAAGGCACTCCAGGTCCGGGATACACTGACCAATCAGAATTCGAGGGAACCGACTATTATGGAAATTTCCGAGGCGTTGAATGTGCCCAAGGAAGAAGTCGTATTTGCCCTTGATGCCATTCAGGATCCCGTATCCTTATTTGAACCGATCTATCACGATGGGGGAGACCCGATCTATGTGATGGATCAAATCAGCGACGACAAGAACAAGGATGTCTCGTGGATCGAGGAAATTGCGCTTCGCGAAGCGATGCATAAACTCAATGAACGGGAAAAAATGATCTTATCGATGCGGTTTTTCGAAGGAAAGACCCAGATGGAGGTTGCCGATGAGATCGGCATCTCGCAGGCACAGGTTTCACGGCTTGAAAAATCAGCTATTCAGCAAATGCAAAAGCATGTTAAAACCTGAAACGGCGCGCCTTGCGCCGTTTTTTTATGCTTTATGGCTGTTCCCGACTCGCACTACCGGAAGCAGGACAAGTTTTTCATGGAAATATGGACATTTTAATTTTTGCTTACATATAGTAATAATGTGTAGGCGAAGCCCCAATAAAGCTGCTGTCTGCATGCCTAACATCTGCGGAAACGTGGTGAGTCCGAAATGAAAATATCTGATTTTCAAACGAAGGATGTCATTAATATCGTTGACGGCCGTAAACTGGGTCAAGTGAGTGATTTGGAGCTGGACCTGCGGCATGGCCGGATCGATTCCATTGTGGTGCCGAGTTACACCAAGTTCTTCGGCATGTTCGGCGGCGGCGGAACGGATGTTGTCATTCCCTGGCGCAATATCGTGAAGATCGGGACGGATGTTGTGCTTGTCCGAATGGATGATGCCAAGGTATACAAGAATGAAGACGACGACAATGGATCCAGATGAGTGAAAAAGCACGCTTGCTGGCTGCGCGGGCGGATAACACCGCTCGCATGAGCGGCCGCCCCTATGGTAAACTGTTACGGGGTGAGCGAATATGGAAACATTTAAAAGGGAAGATTCAGCGAAGGGGCCTTCGCTTTTTTTATTGCCGCAGTGGTCGGAGCATGATGCCGGTTTGACGGCGGGTTTCACAAGCAGGCTTGGCGGGACTAGCCATGAGCCGTGGACATCCTTGAACTGCGGGCTGCATGTCGGTGATGAATCCGCTGCTGTGGTCGACAACCGGAGACGGCTTGCGAACGCGCTGGAGTGGCCATTTGAAAGCTGGACCTGCGCCGAGCAGGTTCATGGCCGTCATATTTACCGGGTAAGCGCAGAGGATAAAGGGAAGGGACGATTGAGCCGGGAAACGGCTATCGCCGATTCCGATGCGATGATGACAGACGAGAAAGATATATTGCTTACTTCCTTCTACGCGGACTGTGTGCCGTTATATTTTTTTGATCCGAAGCAGGGCGTCATCGCCCTTGCCCATGCGGGCTGGAAAGGCACCGTGCTGGAGATTGCCCGGTACACGATTGAGGCCATGGCAGATGGCTATGGCTGTTTGGCCGGGGACATCAAGACAGCGATCGGCCCGTCCATTGGAGACTGCTGCTACGAGGTCGATCAGACGGTTCTTAGCCGGGTGGAACCTCTCGTACGGGAGCTCGAACAGGCACTCGGGACAGATGCGAAGCAGGTCATACATGACGCCGTAAATGGCCGGGCGCGGATCAACTTGAAAGAAATCAACCGACAGATTATGATAAAAGCAGGAATTTTGCCGATGTCTATCGAATTATCTGAATGGTGTACTGGCTGCAGCACAGAACTCTTCTTTTCCCATCGTATGGAGGGAGGAGCTACTGGGCGGATGGTCAGCTGGATTGGCATGAGAGGTGAAGGCAAGTTATGACATTAGCGGAACGGATTGAAACGGTAGAGCGGCGGCTTGCCGAAGTTTGCAGCCGAAGCGGCAGAAGCCGGCAAGATATTGAGCTAATCGCAGTAACCAAATATGTGGGTGTGGACCGGACTGCTGACGTGCTGCGGCACGGGCTGGTCCACCTGGGGGAGAACCGCTGGCAGGATGCCGCTGCCAAATGGCGGGCCATCAGCGGGGACGGAAGCGAAGCGGTTGGAGATGTGCCTGCGGGACAAGCCTGCTGGCATTTTATCGGCTCCTTGCAGACCAATAAGGTGAAAGAGGTTGTCGGGAGATTTACGTATATCCATTCACTGGACCGCTCTTCGCTGGCCAAAGCGATTGAGCTTAGGGCAGAGCAGCTCGGGATAACTGTTCCTTGTTTTATACAGGTGAACGTATCCGGTGAAGACAGCAAGCATGGCATAGCACCGGAGGGACTGCAAGCATTCGCGCAGGAGCTTGCGTCGATGAAGCATATCGAGCCGGTTGGACTTATGACAATGGCGCCTCTGGAGGGTGAAGCGGAGGAGGCCCGTCCCGTGTTTCGCGGTTTACGCCAGCTGCGGGATGAACTAAATGTTTCCGCTGTGCTTCGTCAGCCTGTGAATGGGTTATCTATGGGCATGTCGAACGATTTTGAAGTGGCCGTAGAAGAAGGGGCTACCTGGCTCCGGCTTGGCACGGTCCTTGTCGGAAAAACCTGAATCGCCAGAAACTCAGCATAAGCTTTCGAAGTGAGTTTCTGGCTCGCTTCGGTGTGAAACCAGGAAGTATCGCCAGAAACTCTTAGGAGGAATGGATAATGAGCGTCATGAATAAATTTATGAGTTTTCTCGGGCTGCAGGAAGAAGAGGAAATCGTTGAGCGTGAACGAATCGACAATCTTGAGGAACAAGAGATTGAAACTTCTCCGTTTGAAGCACGTAAACAATCTACAAAAGGCAATAATGTAGTTAGCATTCATTCGCAAAAAAATGTTCGCGTTATTTTGAACGAGCCCCGATCGTATGACGAGGCTCAGGATATTGCCGACCATCTGCGCTCGCGCCGGTCTGTTGTTGTCAATCTGCAGCGTGTACGTACGGATTTGGCCGTGCGGATTGTTGACTTTCTTAGCGGAACCATCTACGCTCTGAATGGAAGCATTTCGAAAATCGGACCGAATATATTCTTGTGCACGCCGGATACGGTTGAAATTCAAGGATCGATTACGGATATGCTGGCTGAAGAGAATGAATATAAAAAATCGAGGTGACCTTTAGTTGGACTGGAATGTAACGAGCATTGTCATGAACCTTTATACGATCTACAACTTTTTGATTATTGGCTATATCCTTTTGTCGTGGCTTCCAAGCGCGCGCGAAAGTTTTATCGGCGAGCTGTTGGGTAAGATCGTAGAACCTTATTTGGCGCCTTTCAGACGGATTATCCCGCCGATTGGCGGAATGCTCGATATTTCCCCAATTGTTGCGTTGTTCGCGCTCCGGTTTGTGGCCTACGGGATTATTGCGATCCTTAAAATGATCTTTCCATGAAACAAGATCTGTATGTGCATTTTCATCCGGATGAGCGTGCTTTCGTCGATCGGGCATCGGAGTGGATTGAACGCGCGGCTTTTGGCCACGAGCTGAAACGTACGGATTTCCTTGATCCCCGGCAAGCCGATATTATATGGAGTCTTGCCAATCGGCAGATGGACATCCAGATTAAGCTGACGGGCGGATACGAGCAGGCTGAGCGCAGACGGGCGCTCATCGCGCCGGATTACCGGGTATTGGATGATGAGCCGGAAGGCATAGCGCTGGTTCAGATTACGGCCGGAACTGGAGGCCATCTACAGCTGGACCACGGGGATTACCTGGGGGCGCTGCTGGGTTTGGGCATTAAACGCGACCGGGTGGGAGATCTGCACATCCATCCGGAGTTTTGTCATTGTTTGGTGGTAGAGGAAATTGCCGATTACGTCAATATCCATTTGCGTCAAGTTCACCGGGTTCACGTTCTCACTGAAATTGTTCCTTTATCTCTTCTGCAGCCTGCTGCGCCGATGTTGGAGGAACAGAGCCTATCGGTGGCTTCTTTGCGTCTGGACGGGATTGCCAGCGATGTATACCGGGTCAGCCGTTCTAAAATTATGGACCCGATCAGGGCTGGCCGCTGCCGGGTCAATTGGCGGTCCGAAGAAGATCCCTCCGCTTTGCTTAAAGATGGGGATGTCGTTTCCTTTCAGGGTTTAGGACGGTTTAAGGTGCTCGGCGTTGAAGGCGTGACCAAGAAAGGCAGAGTCAGGGTCAGAATCGGCAAATTTATATAACCGCTTTGCAGGATTTTAGCTCGATATGTCGAAAGTAATCAGTCAGGCTATTGCTGCAAGTCAAGCGATGCAATATCCTGCGTTTTTTACTCATATGCGATTACGATTTCGTTCTTCAACTCTTTCACACTCTTGGGAGGTGCGCCAGTGCCGCTTACGCCATTGGACATACATAACAAAGAATTCGGCAGACGTCTTCGCGGATACGACGAAGATGAAGTTAATGAATTTCTTGATCAGGTGATCAAGGATTACGAGGCGCTTATCCGTGAAAACAAAGAAATGCAAAATCAATCTTTGTCCCTTCAGGAAAAGTTGAACCACTTCTCCAATATAGAGGAAACGCTCAGCAAGACGATCATCGTCGCCCAGGAAGCCGCTGACGAGGTAAAGAGCAATTCCAAGAAGGAAGCTCAGTTGATTGTAAAAGAAGCAGAGAAGAATGCGGACCGTATTATTAACGAGGCCCTCTCCAAATCGCGTAAAGTATCTCTTGAGGTAGAGGAGCTGAAGAAACAGGCCTCCATCTACCGTGCCCGATTCCGTTCCTTGGTGGAAGCGCAGCTTGAACTGCTTAGCAATAATGGATGGGATTCGCTTGAAGGCAGTGGAGACCGTATATCTGGAGACCGTATGTCTAATGAAATGATCAATAATTCTTAAATAAATCCGCCATACTTGACAAACAGGCAAGACTGGCGTATAAATGTGATTAATTAATCCTTCAAAATTTGTTGACGAGAACAAGTAGGCCGTTGGCATGCTCCCAGAGAATCCGATGATTGCTGTGAGTCGGTGAGCAAAGCAATGGTTGAATATCATCTCCGAGAAGCGGCGCCGAATCGAATTGAAACAAGACTAAGCGCTGACGGAATCCACCGTTACCTGGAGTGCGGATATCGATGATCCGTGAATGAGTGTCAAGTATTGAATTATGTCGGTCCTGACTGATCCTGCGGACTATGCAGAGAAAGTCACGGCCCTTCAGAGGGTACTTGGAACAAGGGTGGTAGCGCGAGCATGTCCTCGTCCCTTTTTGGGATGAGGCTTTTTTTGTTTTCATTAACAGTATTGACCTGCTCCAATCAACAAAAAATATCCAGGGTTGTTTATACCGGAAGGGGACCACAAGAAGATGCAGCGCGTAGACGTGAAAGAACGTGCAAGAGCCCGGGATGTCCGGGTACTGGACAAATGGAAAGAGGAACAGACATTTCAGCAGTCGATTGAGAACCGCAACGGCAAGCCTAATTTTGTATTTTATGAAGGCCCGCCTACTGCAAATGGCAAACCGCATATCGGTCATGTGCTGGGCCGGGTCATTAAGGATTTCATTTGCCGCTACAAGACAATGTCCGGTTATCGCGTAGTCCGTAAAGCGGGCTGGGATACGCATGGTTTGCCGGTCGAGCTTGGTGTGGAGAAACAGCTGGGCATCTCCGGCAAGCAGGAAATCGAGAAATATGGCATCGAAGCTTTTGTGAATAAGTGTAAGGACAGCGTGTTCGAGTACGAGCGTCAATGGCGTGATCTGACTGAGGCGATTGCTTACTGGACGGATATGGATAATCCTTATATTACACTGAACAACGACTATATCGAGTCTGTATGGCATATTTTGTCCACCATACACGGCAAAGGTCTGCTATACCGCGGACATCGGGTCAGTCCTTACTGCCCATGCTGCCAAACTACGCTCAGTTCCCATGAGGTAGCGCAAGGTTACGAGGATGTGAAAGACCTCAGTGCTACCGTTAAATTCAAGCTGGCGGATTCGGACGCCTATGTGCTGGCGTGGACGACAACGCCATGGACACTCCCGGCCAATGTCGCGCTAGCGGTCAATCCCAAGCTTGACTATGCTTATGTACGCAAGAACGGTGAGCGGTATATCGTCGCAGAAGGTCTTGTGGAAAGCGTCATGAAAAGCGATTATGCAATCGAATCGACGGTAAAAGGCGCGGATCTGGTCGGTATGAAATATGAGCCTCCTTTCCGTTATGCTTCGCTGGAACATGGCCATGTGGTTATCTCAGGCGATTTTGTAAGTGATACGAGCGGTACGGGTATTGTCCATATTGCTCCTGCCCATGGCGAAGACGATTATAAGGCAGCCCGCCAAAATGGCGTGAGCTTCCTGAATGTGGTGGATAACGCCGGTCGATACATGGACACAGTGACGGATCTGGCCGGGCGTTTCGTGAAAGACTGCGATATTGATATTGTCAAAATGCTCAGCGAACAAGGATTGCTATTCTCCAAGGAACGTTATGAGCACAGCTATCCCTTCTGCTGGCGCTGCAAATCACCGCTTATCTACTATGCGACGGAAAGCTGGTTTATTGAAACGACGGCCGTCAAGGATCAGCTGATTGCCAATAATAATTCCGTGGACTGGTATCCGGGCCATATTCGTGAAGGTCGGTTCGGCAAGTTTCTTGAGGATCTCGTTGACTGGAATATCAGCCGCAACCGTTACTGGGGAACGCCGCTTAATGTCTGGGTTTGCGACAGCTGCGGCGCCCAGCACTCGCCGGGTAGCAGGGCGGATCTGGTCGCCCGCTCGATTCAGCCGATCTCACCGGATATCGAATTGCATAAGCCTTATGTGGATGAAGTCAAGCTCGCCTGTACGCAATGTGAGGGAGGCGTGATGAGCAGAACGCCGGAAGTCATTGATGTCTGGTTTGACAGCGGATCGATGCCGTTTGCACAGCAGCATTATCCATTTGAGAATAAGGAAGCCTTTACGGATCAATATCCGGCCGATATCATCTGTGAAGGAATCGATCAGACGCGGGGCTGGTTCTTCAGTCTGCTGGCGGTATCGACATTATATAATGGCCAGGCTCCGTACAAAGCGGTTCTCTCAACGGGGCATGTACTCGACGAGAATGGGCAGAAAATGTCTAAATCAAAAGGGAATGTCGTTGATCCGTGGGAGATCCTCGATGAATACGGCGCGGATGCTTTCCGCTGGGCCTTGCTTGCCGATAGCGCACCGTGGAACAGCAAACGTTTCTCGCGCGGAATTGTTGGCGAAGCAAAATCGAAAGTCATCGATACGATCGTCAATACCCACGCTTTCTTTGCCCTGTATGCCTCCATTGACGGGTATGAGCCTGCGCAGCATCCTTACCGGAAGTCTGCAGCGAAGCTGGACCGCTGGATCGTATCCCGATTGAACAGTCTGACACATCAGGTTATCCGAGGGCTAGAGGCGAATGATTTTCTTAATCCGGCCAAAGCGATTGAAAGCTTCGTGGATGAGCTCAGCAACTGGTATATCCGCCGGTCGCGCGACCGTTTCTGGGGAAGCGGCCTGAATGATGACAAGCTGGATGCTTACGGTACGCTGCATCATGTTCTGCTCACGCTATCGCGGTTAATTGCCCCATATGCCCCCATACTGGCAGAGGATATCTACAGTAACTTGAGCTCAGACATGGGAAGTGTTCATCTGGCCGACTACCCAAGGGCAGATGAAGCGGCGATCGACGAAACATTGGAACGGGATATGGAGACAGCCCGCCAGATCGTTGAGCTTGCACGCAATGTCCGCAATGAAACAGGAATCAAGACGCGTCAGCCGTTATCCGAGCTGATTGTCGCATTGGATCGTGATTTTGATCTTTCCGCCTATGAGGATATCATTAAGGACGAAATCAACATGAAGTCCATTACGATTGCAAGCGGCGACAGCGGGTTTGTGGATTTCACCTTCAAGCTCAACCTGAAAGCCGCAGGCAAAAAATACGGCAAGCTGGTTGGAGCCATTCAAGCGTATCTGAAGCAGCTTACTCCGGAAGAAACCCATGCGGCCGTTCAAAACGGTATGCTTCCATATACAACGGCCGAAGGCGAAGATATCAGCCTTGTTATGGACGAATTGCTTGTTGAGAAACAAGCCAAAGCCGGATTTGCCTCAGCTTCGGGCTATCAGTTGACGGTTGCCGTCAATACGGATATCACACCGGAGCTTGAGCAGGAAGGACTGGTCCGCGAAGTGATCCGGGCCGTGCAGGACACGCGCAAGAAGCTGGATCTGCCTATTGAGAAGCGGGTTCATCTCACGCTGGATGTCGATGCAGAGCTCGCGGCAGCGCTGCAAGCATTTGAATCGGTATTAAAAGAGAATGTGCTGCTCAGCGGAGTGGATTACGAAAGCATTGAAGGAATGGAACGCATGAAGATCGGGGAGAAAGAAATTGGGATTTTAATCGGCGGTTAGGGGTATTCTAAACCCAGAATTACTGATATGCACGAAGGCGCCCATGCAATTGCAGCTGGCGAAGCGGTTTGTACCGCTCGCCGGCCGCATGGCATGGGCGCCCTTTTCATCGGACAAAACGCCATTCGACGATCCATATCCGGTGTAGTTTAGCAACGATGACCGCAGATGGTACGGGAGGATAACAGGATGACCGAGCAGACTAAAAGCTTAAACGCTATTCAGCACTCCATGGAAATTCTCGACCGCCGGCTGGAGAAGGTGGCAGTGGATATGGAGCGTTCGCAAATGGCGGACTACGTATTGCTTCTCAATCGCCCGCTTTCATTGATCTGGCGCAATTTGTTGGCAGGCGTCTTCAGGGGTATCGGCATCGCGCTTGGTTTTACTTTTTTTGCCGCAACGATTGTATATATTCTACAGCTTCTTGGGGCACTAAACCTGCCCATTATCGGGGATTACATCGCCGATATTGTCCGAATCGTCCAGCATCAGCTGGAAGGCAAGGCCTATTAGTCAAGTCAAGTGCCAGGAAGCTGAGAAGAATAAGGGTTATTCCAGATCATGATCCCCTTCTTCACGCTTCAGGTAATCGTAATATTCCCGGTTTCGAACTACGCTCACAATGGTCCCGGTGATATCGGTAGCCAAGAAGCTTTCCAGCGGCTCCACATATCCGTCCGCTTCGCCGGCTTCTATGCCGATCTCATCGTAGGAGGTGACATCGCGGTTCTCGGACATCGCGGGGGAATCGGACGTTCCCCACTGCTCCACGATCTGCCATGCATCTTCCCCGTCGAAGCCATTGTAGCCTTCGTTTTCATCCATACTGGAATGTCCGAATGCAGGCGAGAGCACCTGTTCTTCAACCGGTCTGCGCTCTGATACTTCCTGCCGCGGAGAGTGCTCCACACAATACAAGGTATCCGGAAGCGCCTTGAGCCGCTGGTAAGGAATCAGTTCCCCGCAGACGCGGCAGTTTCCATATACGCCATTGTCCATAGCGGTAAGGGCAGCATCAATCCGTTCAAGCCTTAGCTCCTCCTGCTCCAGCAGAGCTGTGTCCTTGCTTCGCTCAAAGGTTTCGCTGGCCACATCCGCCGGATGGTTGTCAATCATCGACAGCTCTCCGGTTTGATCCCTTTGAGAGTCGGCATGTCCATAATAATCGTTATTATCGAGCCGTTCCAAGGTCTCCATTCTTTCCGCTTCGAGCCGGCTGCGCAATATATTCAGTTGGTCCATTGTGATGGTGTTCATAGTTAAGCCCCTTTTCATCCGTTTCTCCAGGCATGGAAGATTGGCTTTAGCTTATGCTGTTCCGCCTTGTTTTAGAGGAGGGCAACGATGGGGAAATTGGCAGAGAAGGGCAGATATTCGGCCATCAAGGATTCGCTGGTAGCAAATGGGGAGAATATGCTACAATGTTTGGGACAAGGGGGCCTGATAATTTGAAGTACTATTTTTATTGGATCGCGGTACTCGTATTTGTGATTGACCAGGTAGCCAAGAAGTTAGTGGAGTACAATGTGGCTATCGGTGAAAAAATCAATGTGATTGGCGACGGTTTTTTTGTTATCACCTCTATTCGCAACTCAGGCGCCGCATTCGGCATACTTCAAGGGCAAACACTGTTCTTTCTTATTATTACGCTATTTGTTGTTGGGGGAGTTATCTGGTATATACAGCGAAACAGGCAGACCGGCACGACTTTATTATTGATTGGGCTTGGCATGGTGCTTGGCGGCGCTGTTGGCAACTTTCTCGACCGTGCGCTGTATGGCCATGTAGTCGACTTTTTGCAATTCACCTTTGGCCCTTACATATTCCCGATATTTAACCTGGCTGATTCCGGCATCGTTTGCGGAGTTGGGCTGATTTTGCTGGACGCTATCCTTTCAATGAAGAATGAGAACGGAGATTCGAATGAGCATAAAAAAATTAAACAAGACGGACATGACGGCAAGCAGGAGCACCAGCCTATTCAATGAGGATCCGCTGGAGTTCACTGTAGACGAAACCCAATCCGGGCAACGGCTTGATAAATATGTAACGGATAGCCTTGAGGAAGGAACGGCCTCGCGCACACTGGTTCAGGAGTGGATCAGGAGCGGCTCGATTATGGTGGATGGCCGTCCCGTTAAGGCGAATCATAAGGTTTCCGTGGAGGAAACCGTTACTGTTGTCATCCCAGAGCCGGAGCAGGCCGTCATCGACCCTCAAGACATACCGCTGGAAATTGCGTATGAGGACAGCGATGTGATCGTCATTAACAAACCCCGCGGGATGGTCGTGCATCCGGCGCCAGGTCATTATTCCGGTACATTGGTGAATGCACTGATCTTTCACTGCACTGATCTGTCAGGAATCAACGGTGTGCTGCGTCCGGGAATTGTGCACCGGATCGACAAAGATACGTCGGGGTTAATTATGGCCGCCAAAAATGATCTGGCTCACGCTTCGCTTGCCGCCCAGCTCAAGGAGCATACGGTTACCCGGAAATATATCGCGCTGGTGCACGGCAAAGTGCCGCATGAGCATGGAACGATCGACGCTCCGATCGGCCGCGACCCGCAGGACCGCAAGTTATTTACGGTTATCGAACGGGGCAGCAAGCGCGCCGTCACGCATTTTGCCGTGCTGGAGAGGCTGGGTGAGGACTTTACGCTGCTGGAGCTGCAGCTCGAGACCGGGAGGACCCATCAGATCCGCGTGCACCTGAAGTACATCGGTTATCCGCTTGCCGGAGATCCCATGTACGGACGAAACAAGACGATTGGGCTCAAAGGGCAAGCGCTGCATGCGGCTGTTCTTGGATTTAAGCATCCGCGTTCCGGTGAATACCTGGAATTTAATGCTCCCATTCCAGCGGACATGGAACATGAATTAATGATACTGCGTCAGAGATAATGGTGAAAAGTGCAAACTTTTCACCATTTTCTTTATTATTTTTGCTTCATCCGTAGGCTATGATTATAGCAATTATCGTATTGCTTAAACCGACTATGGAAAGGTGAGATTGAGTCAAATGACGCAAATTAACCATAATTATACGCAGCTTCAGGGCAGCTACCTGTTTTCAGAAATCGCCAAACGCCGCACCAAGTTCACCCAGGAAAATCCGAATGCGCAAATTATTAGCCTGGGGATCGGCGATGTCACCAGGGGATTGCCGGATGCCGTCATAAAGGCTATGCATAAAGCAGTCGACGAGCTGGCAAATCCCGAAGCTTTTCGCGGTTATGGACCAGAACAGGGGTATGATTTTCTAATTCAGGCTATTATTGAGAACGATTATAAAGCGCGCGGCATCGATATTGCCACCAATGAAGTGTTTCTAAGCGACGGTTCCAAATGCGATGTCGGCAATATCCAGGAGATCTTCAGCCAGGATGCGATCGTGGCCGTTCAGGACCCGGTTTATCCGGTATACGTCGATACCAATGTGATGGCAGGCCGTTCCGGCCCGTTTAATAAAGAAACCAATCAGTACGAGAATATTGTTTACCTGCCATGCAGCGCCGAGAATGATTTTACGCCAAGTCTGCCTGAGCGCAAGGTGGATCTGATTTATTTATGTTATCCGAACAACCCGACAGGCATGACGCTGAGCAAGGAAGAACTCAAGCGGTGGGTGGATTACGCCAAAGCGAACGACTGCATTATTTTGTACGATTCCGCCTATGAAGCTTTCATCCAGGAAAAGGATGTTCCACGCAGCATTTATGAGATCGATAGGGCCAAAGAGGTTGCCATCGAATTTCGCAGCTTTTCCAAAACAGCCGGCTTTACCGGTGTACGCTGCGCGTATACGGTTGTCCCCCGTGAGCTGAAAGCAAAGGATGCGCTAGGCAATACGCTGCTGGTCAATGATCTGTGGAACCGGCGCCACACCACGAAATTCAATGGTGTTTCCTATGTGACGCAGCGCGGCGCAGAAGCGATTTACAGTCCTGAAGGCAAGGCGCAAATCACTTCCATCATCGACTATTACATGACAAATGCTGGTATTATCCGCGATGGTCTGGCTTCTCTGGGCCTGGAAGTCTTCGGCGGAATCAACGCGCCTTACATTTGGCTCAAAACTCCAAGTGGTCTCGATTCCTGGGCATTTTTCGACAAATTGCTCTCGGAAGCTCATATTGTCGGTACACCAGGAGTCGGCTTCGGCCAGAGCGGCCAGGGGTACTTCCGGCTTACGGCTTTCGGAAGCCGCGAGAATACGGAAAAAGCCGTGGAGCGCATAACAAAGCTCAGTCTCTAACAACTCTTATGCAGGTGTTGACATCATTTATCGAAAGTGGGATAATTCATTTAATGAACAGTAGTACCTTTAATTCAGTCCAGAGAGGCTGTCAAGGTATCGTGATTAAATGACATTATCCTATCATTTCTGACTTTTAGAATCGCTTGTGTTTTGCGCACAGGCGGTAATTCTCTGGGTTCAGTTTGGATATCTTCATTTAAAACGACTCCTTGCGACGGCCGCAAGGAGTTTTTTATTGTGCCCGAGCTTCGCTTGGAGTCAAGGAGGCGGATGAAGCGTATGGATGAGCAGCACCGTATCATTATGGACGAAACTGCGATCCGTCGTGCGCTAACGCGTATCGCCCACGAAATTGTCGAGAAGAACAAAGGCATCGAAAATTGTGTGCTTGTCGGTATCCGTACCCGCGGGATTTATTTGGCCGAGCGGATCGCCGAGCAGATCCGTGAGATTGAAGGTCTTCCCGTAGATGTGCAGGGCATCGATATTACGCTCTACCGCGATGACCGGGGAGCCGGGGGACGTTCGAGCACTCAGGCCAAGGATCAGCAGTCCGGGTCAGAAGGAGCTTCGGCCAGGAATGAAGAGGGGCTGTTTGTACAGGACAAGCGGATCATCTTATTCGATGATGTGCTGTATACCGGCCGGACAATAAGGGCGGCCATGGACGCATTAATGGACTGCGGCAGACCGCAGACGATTCAATTGGCGGTGCTGGTTGACCGGGGACACCGCGAGCTGCCGATCCGTCCTGATTATGTAGGCAAGAACGTACCGACCTCCAAGCTGGAACAGATACAGGTCTCGCTACATGAAGTGGATCATGAGGACAAAGTGACCATTATCCATCAAAGGGGGCAGGCTAGGGAATGAGTACGTCAACCCTTACACAGCGCAGCTTGCTGGGATTGAAAGATATGGCCCGGGAGGAAATTACCGAGCTGCTTGAGCGAGCCGGCTATTGGGAAGCCCGGCCCGAGAAGTTAACTCCTGTGCTCCAGGGCAAATTCGTAGCCAATATGTTTTTTGAGAACAGCACGCGCACAAGGTTTTCATTCGAGGTCGCACAGAAACGGCTGGGTGCGGAGGTGCTCAATTTCTCCGCCGCCGTGTCCAGTGTGCAAAAAGGCGAATCGATCTACGATACCGTACGCACGCTTGAATCCATGGGGATCGATGCAGGCATCATCCGGCTCAAGCCGATCGGAGTGCTGGCGGAGCTGGCGACCAGGGTTAAAGTGCCGCTGATCAATGCCGGAGACGGAAATAACGAGCATCCTACGCAGGCACTGCTTGATCTCTACACGATACGCAAACAGTTTGGAGCACTACAGGATCTGACCGTCACCATCATCGGGGACGTTCTGCACAGCCGGGTAGCCCGCTCCAATCTATGGGCGATGAAGAAGCTGGGCATGCAGGTCCGGTTCTGCTCCCCGCCAAGCATGGCAGCTCGCGAGCTGGATGTTCCCTATGTCACGATGGAAGAAGCGCTGAAATCCGATGTGATTATGATGCTTCGCGTTCAGCTGGAACGGCATGAGAATGGTGAGTTCGAATCCGCTGAGGCGTACCGCGAGCATTACGGGCTGACGGTGGAACGGGCCGCCTCCATAGCCCCTCATGCCATCATCATGCATCCCGCGCCGATCAACCGCGATGTTGAGATTGACGATGAGCTTGTCGAGCATCCGCAGTCGCGAATATTTCAGCAGATGCAAAATGGTGTCGCCGTTCGGATGGCCGTTATTGAGCGGGCACTAGGCTAATGTCATTCGCCTGCGGAAGCTGAACAAGAGCAGGCATCGATGAAGAACAGGAACAGGCCAAACATTCTTCACTAGTCGAATGGAGCGCCCTTTTTGAAAGGAGAAATGACATGAAATCTTTATGGATAGTGAACGGCCAAATTTGGAATGAAAATAAGGAACAGCTTGAGATCAGACATGTGAAAATCGAGAACGGCCTGATTGCAGCAATTGAGGATGCAGCAGACGGATTGCCCGATACAGCGGGACAAGACGTGGTGGATGCGGCAGGCAAGCTGCTGTCCGCAGGTTTGATTGATATGCATGTCCATTTGCGCGATCCCGGATTTGAACATAAAGAGGATATTGTCACGGGCACAAAGTCTGCTGCCAAAGGCGGCTTTACCACTATTGCCTGCATGCCCAACACAAGGCCCGTTACCGATACGCCGGAAACCGTGCGCTACATCCTTGATAAGGCGGACGCTGAAGGTTTGGTTAAGGTGCTGCCCTATGCCGCAATTACAAAGAACGAGCTAGGCCGCGAACTGACCGATTTCGCAGCGCTCAAAGCTGCGGGGGCGATCGGCTTTACGGATGACGGCGTAGGCGTTCAGAATGCCCAGATGATGAAGAATGCCATGGCGCTCGCGGCTTCCATGGATATGCCGGTCATCGCCCACTGCGAGGACGACTCGCTTGTCGAGGGGCTGTTCGTTTCGGAAGGAAAATTTGCCGAGCGCAATGGTCTGAAGGGCATTCCCAATGAATCGGAAGCGATTCATGTCGGACGCGATGTTCTATTGGCCGAATCAACCGGTGTGCATTATCATGTCTGCCATGTGAGTACGGAGCAATCGGTGCGCCTGATCCGGCTTGCCAAGCAGGTAGGAATCAAGGTGACCGCAGAGGTATGCCCGCATCACCTGGTGCTCTCCGACGAGGATATCCCGGGAATGGATCCGAACTGGAAAATGAATCCGCCGCTGCGGACGCCGCGCGATGTCGAGGCTGTCATTGAAGGGCTTGAGGACGGGACGCTGGATATGATCGTTACCGACCATGCCCCGCATAGTGCGGATGAGAAAGCCCGCGGCATGCAGCTTGCCCCGTTCGGGATTGTCGGGTTCGAGACGGCTTTCCCGCTGCTGTACACGAAATTCGTGCAGACCGGCAAATGGACGCTGGGCTTCCTGCTTAAACGGATGACTTCCGATCCTGCGCGGGTATTCAGACTTGCTAGCGGCCGGCTTGAGGTCGGGGCTCCGGCTGATCTGACGATTATCGATCTGGAGGATGAACGGACCGTGGATCCCCAAACGTTTTTGTCAAAAAGCAATAATACGCCATTTGGCGGTTGGAAGTTAACCGGATGGCCCGTGCTGACCCTTGTAGACGGTGCTGTAGTCTGGTCGGAGCTGTGAGCCTGTAAAGACCTAACCAACTAGAACAAAGCGCATGCGGCAAATGTGAAAGTATTTCCTGCTTTCGCAATAGTCCGATAAGGCAGCAGCGCTTCAAACTTTCAAACATTAGGAGTGATACGGATGCAAGCAAGATTGTTATTGGAAGACGGCACATTGTTTACAGGTCTTGGCTTCGGCGCGGAAGGCCAGTCAACCGGCGAAGTCGTATTCAACACCGGCATTACCGGTTATCAGGAAGTACTTTCCGATCCATCCTACTGCGGACAGATCGTAACGATGACATACCCGCTTATCGGGAATTATGGCATTGCGCGAAATGATTTTGAATGCATCAGCCCGTTTATCCATGGCTTTGTCGTACGCCGGCACGAGCCGGTTCCAAGCAATTGGCGCGCTGAATATACGCTTGACCGTCTGCTGAAAGAGTATGGCATTATCGGCATCAGCGACATCGATACGCGCATGCTTACGCGCAAGCTCCGTCATTTCGGAACGATGAAGGGCATTTTGTCGACAGGCGCAGAACGCGTGGAGGAGCTTCAGGAGCGCCTCGGCCTTTCGACGATAATGACCAATCAGGTTGATCGCACATCGACGAAAAGCATCTTCTCAAGCCCTGGAGAAGGCGAACGTATCGTTCTGATCGATTACGGCGCAAAAAGCGGAATTCTGCGCGATTTGACCAAACGCGGTTGCGATGTGATCGTAGTCCCGCATGATACGACGGCCGAGCAGATCCGGCGCCTGAAGCCCGATGGCATACAGCTGTCCAACGGACCGGGGGACCCCAAGGATGTTCCTCATGCGGTTGAAACCATCAAGCAGCTGCTCGGCGAATATCCGATGTTTGGCATTTGTCTGGGGCATCAGCTGTTTGCTCTTGCTTGCGGTGCGGACACATCGAAGCTGAAGTTCGGTCATCGCGGAGGCAACCATCCCGTGAAAGAGCTGGCTACCAACCGTTGTTACATCACTTCGCAGAACCACGGCTACACCGTACTTGAAGAATCGGTGAAAGGCACCAGTCTGGAAGTCACGCATATCAACAACAATGACCGCACCATTGAAGGCTTGAAACATACGCAGTACCCGGCGTTCTCGGTTCAATACCATCCGGAAGCAGCGCCTGGACCGTACGATTCCGGTTACCTGTTTGATGAGTTCCTGGAAATGATCCGCACCCACAAAAAAGAAAACCCACAGAGACCGCGTCAGGCACATCTTGCGGAGTCATTGAGAGGAGAGCTGCAGTATGCCCAGAAATAATGAACTCAAAAAAATTCTCGTTATCGGCTCCGGTCCCATTGTAATTGGACAAGCTGCAGAGTTTGACTATGCCGGCACACAGGCTTGTCAGGCGTTGCGGGAAGAAGGCTTCGAAGTTGTGCTGATCAACAGCAATCCGGCTACAATCATGACCGATACGAATATGGCTGATAAAGTATATATTGAGCCGATCACCCTGGATTTTGTTACCCAAATCATCCGTCAGGAACGTCCGGACGGGCTTCTGCCGACACTCGGCGGTCAGACAGGCCTTAATATGGCCGTAGAGCTGGCCCGCGCAGGCGTATTGGAGCGGGAGAATGTGAAGCTTCTCGGAACTCAACTGACGGCCATTGAGAAAGCCGAGGACCGCGACCTGTTCCGCGATTTGATGCGTGAGCTGGAACAGCCGGTACCGGACAGCGTTATTGTAACAACCGTAGAGGAAGCCGTTGATTTTGCCCGGGAAATCGGGTTCCCAATCATTGTGCGTCCGGCCTATACGCTTGGCGGAACAGGCGGCGGTATTTGCGGCAACGAAGAGGAATTGCTGGAAACGGTAGCCTCGGGTATCCGTTACAGCCCGATCAGCCAATGTCTGGTTGAGAAGTCGATTGCCGGCATGAAGGAAGTTGAATACGAGGTTATGCGCGATGCGAACGACAACTGCATCGTCGTCTGCAACATGGAGAACTTTGATCCCGTGGGCGTTCATACTGGCGATTCCATCGTAGTGGCTCCAAGCCAGACCTTGTCCGATCGCGAATACCAAATGCTGCGCTCGGCATCGCTGAAAATTATCCGTGCTCTGAATATCGAGGGCGGCTGCAATGTGCAGTTCGCGTTGGATCCGCACAGCTATCAATATTATGTCATCGAAGTTAACCCGCGTGTCAGCCGTTCATCGGCCCTGGCCTCCAAAGCGACCGGATATCCGATCGCCAAGATGGCAGCCAAGATCGCAATCGGCTATACGCTGGACGAAATCGTAAACCCTGTGACAGGCCAAACCTACGCATGCTTCGAGCCGACGCTGGATTACATTGTATCCAAAATCCCGCGCTGGCCGTTCGATAAATTTCTGTCCGCCAACCGCAAGCTCGGTACGCAGATGAAGGCGACCGGCGAAGTGATGGCAATCGGCCGGACATTTGAGGAATCTATTCATAAGGCGGTACGTTCGCTTGAAATCGGCGCGCACCGCATTCATCTGAAGGAAGCGTCCGGCCTTTCCGAGGAAACGCTCCGCACCCGTCTGGAGAAACCGGATGACGAGCGGATGTTCCTGGTGGCAGAAGCGTTCCGCCGCGGCTACAAGCTTCAGGATGTGCAGGATCTTACGAAGATCGACTGGTGGTTCCTGGACAAAATCGAGGGCATTGTCCGCTTCGAGGACGAGCTCAGACGAGCGGAAAAACTGACGTACGAGCTTCTCTATAAGGCCAAACGCAATGGCTTCTCAGACCGCTCCATCGCTGAAATTCGCACGGAGGGCGGCCATAAGGAGCTGACGAATGAACATGATATCCGCAAATTCCGCAAAGAACTGGGCTTGAATCCGGTTTACAAAATGGTTGATACCTGCGCCGCGGAATTTGAAGCGACAACACCATATTATTATTCAACCTACGAAACCGAAAACGAAGTGACTGAAACTGACAAGCAGAAAGTGCTTGTGCTCGGCTCCGGACCGATCCGGATCGGCCAGGGCATCGAGTTCGATTATTCAACCGTTCATGCAGTATGGGCGATTCAAAGTGCGGGATATGAAGCGGTTATTATCAATAACAATCCGGAGACGGTTTCGACAGACTTCTCAACGTCCGACCGGCTGTACTTTGAGCCGCTGTTCTTCGAGGATGTTATGAACGTTATCGAGCAGGAGAAGCCGATTGGCGTTATCGTCCAGTTCGGCGGACAGACTGCCATCAATCTTGCGGCTCCGCTCACCAAAGCGGGCATCCGTATATTGGGCTCCGATTTGGAAAGCATTGACGCTGCAGAGGACCGCAAGAAGTTCGAAGCACTGCTGCGCAAGCTGAATATCGCCCAACCGAAAGGGAAAACAGTCATTTCCGTGAGCGAAGCTGTTGAAACGGCACAAGGCCTCGGTTATCCGGTCCTTGTACGTCCGTCCTATGTGCTTGGCGGGCGCGCGATGGAAATTGTTTATTCCGATGAAGAGCTGCTGATGTATATGGAACAGGCTGTGAAAATCAATCCGGAGCATCCGGTGCTAATCGACCGCTATATGCTTGGCAAGGAAGCGGAAGTCGATGCGATCTGCGATGGCGATACCGTCCTGATTCCGGGTATTATGGAGCATGTAGAGCGCGCAGGCGTCCACTCCGGCGATTCGATTGCCGTCTATCCGCCGCAGTCGCTGTCCGACAAGCTGAAGCAGCAGATGATTGACATCACGATCAAAATTGCCAAGGAATTCAAGGTTATCGGACTGGTCAATATCCAGTTTGTCATCTACCAGGACGAGGTTTATGTGATCGAAGTCAATCCGCGTTCCTCGCGTACAGTTCCGTTCCTGAGCAAAGTGACGAACATCCCGATGGCGAATCTGGCGACGAAGGCGATTCTGGGTACCAAGCTGGCTGATTTGGGTTATAGCGAAGGCCTGTGGCCGGAGGAAGATTATGTGTCCGTGAAAGTGCCGGTCTTCTCCTTCGCCAAGCTGCGCCGGGTCGACCCGACGCTGACGCCGGAAATGAAATCGACCGGAGAGGTAATGGGCCGCGACCAGCAGTACGCCAAAGCGTTGTATAAAGGACTGATCGGCGCAGGAATGCGTATTCCGCCGACAGGTGCGATCATCGCGACAGTCGCAGACAAAGACAAGCCCGAAGCGCTTGAGATTCTCCAAGGCTTCTATGACCTGGGTTATAACATTATCGCTACAGGCGGAACGGCGGCATCGCTCAAAGAAGCCGGGATGCGTGTGAAAACCGTGAATAAGCTGAGCGAAGGCTCGCCTAATATTCTGGATCTGATCCGCGACGGCCAAGCGCATTTCGTAGTTAATACATTGACCAAAGGCAAAGCGCCGGAGCGCGACGGATTCCGTATCCGCCGTGAAGCGGTAGAGAACGGGGTCGTCTGTATGACCTCGCTGGATACCGTGCGCGCCCTGCTGAATATGCTGGAGACGATTAATTTCTCATCCCGTCCGATGCCCGTATTGCAGAAAAAAAGCTGAACAAAAGCCTGATTAGGCTACGAAAGCCTGCTCCCATAGCAGGCTTTCGTTATGCCAATAGCAAAAATCCGGAGGTGGATCCATGGTTAAGCTGTCTCGTGAGGAAGCGGCGGAACGCATTATGGTCGCACTCGATTACTCTGATGCTGCCGCGGCGGAAGGGCTGCTCCGCAGTTTGGAGGGCATTCCCTGCTACATGAAAGTAGGCATGCAGTTGTTTTATGCTGCCGGTCCGGGCTTTGTGGCCAGTCTGAAAGAACGCGGGTACCGGGTATTCCTGGACTTGAAAATGCATGACATTCCCAATACCGTTAAAGGCGGAGCCAGCAGCATCACCAAGCTGGGTGTAGATGTCTTTAATGTGCATGCGGCAGGGGGCATTCAAATGATGGAAGCGGCCCTCGAAGGGGTAGATGCGGCACTTGCCGGTGCAAGCGGATTGAAGCGGCCGTCCGTCATTGCCGTAACTCAATTGACCAGCACCAGCCAGGATGTGCTGAACAGGGAAATCGGTCTCCAAGGGACTGTGGAAGATGCGGTCTTGCGTTATGCGCGGCTTGCGAGGAATGCCGGACTCAGCGGGGTCGTCGCGTCCCCGCAGGAGGTGCAGTCCATTAAAGCCGCCTGCGGACAAGACTTTCAAACGATTACGCCGGGAATCCGGCCGGCCGGAGCGGATGTCAATGACCAGTCACGGATCATGACCCCACGGCAAGCGCTGGAGGCAGGAACCGATTATATGGTAATCGGCCGTCCGATTACGGCTGCTCCCGATCCACGGGAAGCCGTTGAATCCATTTTGAAGGAGATGCTGTAAAATGACGAAACCTTTATTGGAACAATTGCCAGCCGAAATTGCCAAGGCTTTGCTGAAAATCAATGCGGTACAGCTGCAGCCCAACGATCCCTTCACCTGGACTTCGGGATTGAAGTCGCCGATTTATTGCGACAACCGGTTGACCATGTCCTATCCGGAAATCCGTGAAGTAATCGCGGAAGGCTTCGCGACTGTCATCCGGGAGCGGTATCCCGATTGCGAAGCGGTTGCGGGCATCGCCACCGGCGGAATTCCTCATGCCGCCTGGGTCGCCCAGAAGCTGAATCTGCCGATGCTGTACGTCCGGGATAAAGCCAAGGGACACGGCAAGACGAACCAGATCGAAGGCCATTTCACTGCCGGCCAGAAGGTGGTGCTGATCGAGGATCTTATCTCGACTGGCGGCAGCTCGCTGAAAGCTGCTGTAGCCGTCCGCGAAGCAGGCTGCGAAGTGCAAGGGGTAATCGCCATTTTTACCTATCAGTTCCAGATGGCCCTGGATGCATTTGCGGCGCAAAAGATTCAGCTTGAAACCTTATCCAACTATACCGCGCTGATCGATGTGGCCGTTCAAAGCGGAGCCGTTCAGAACAGTGATGTCGAGCTTCTGCTTGAATGGAGACAAAACCCGCAGTCTTTTGGAGTCTAAATCACATCTATCTTTACCGGAAAAAGCAGGACATGGGACCCCCCTTGTCCTGTTTTTTTGATAGCATCTGATTCAAAGGATCCACACCCGTGTAATAACTAACAATTCCGCTGCATACTCTTACAAATAGCTTATCCAACAAATAGAATGTGAAAGATGAGGGCAACGCTTATGAACAACAACTATTTTGTTCACTTATTCGAAACGACGGGAGACCTTTTGTACCGCGTACGCATCTACGATCGCGAGCTGACCAAGGTTGATGAGATTATCGAAATGGATGAAACCTACAGCATGATTGAACGAAAACTGAAAAACATGGACAATGACGCCTGGCAGGACCGGGCTGCTCATAAGCTCCTCCATATGAAGCACAGGCTGGTCACAATGATGGAGGATTTATTATTCACCGCCTGATCATCCGCTTCCCGATAAAAGTCTTGCCAAACCGTTTATGAGATTGTAATATATTACATTAAACGGAAGGGTTTCTAGGGCTCCGCGTACTTGGCGAACCGAGCGAAACCGGCAAAGGACGATACGTCATGCTACACCGTAAGGGATAAAAGACCTTCGGCAAGTTCCGCCTCACCTTAGTGGGCGGTGCCTTGCCGGAGGTCTTTTTTGCTATTTGAAAACTTGCACGGCAGACCGCAAGGCTCATTCCACTTTTTAAGGCGGGGATCTACGAAAGGGGCGTGACCCATATGTTGGCTTTGCAAACGAGAGGGCTGAGCAAAACATTCAAAGTTAAACAAAAAGAGGCAGGTCTGACCGGAAGTCTAAAGTCCCTGTTGAGACCGAAATGGGAGGAGAAGCAAGCCGTAGACGGGATCGATCTTGTTGTTCAGGCTGGCGAGACGGTTGCTTTCCTGGGACCTAACGGGGCAGGGAAATCGACAACGATCAAGATGCTGACCGGTATTTTGCACCCCACTTCCGGCAGCGCCGAAGTGCTGGGCTTTACGCCATGGAGCGACCGTACCCGGCTTTCCTACCGGATCGGGGCGGTATTTGGCCAGAAGTCGCAGTTGTGGTACCATTTGCCGCCGATTGACACCTTTGATTTGATCAGCCGGGTATATGAATTGAAGCGGAACGATTATCTCGCCCGGCGGGATGAATTGATCGAACGCTTCGAGCTGGGACCGTATCTGCACACGCCGGTCCGGAAGCTGTCGCTGGGGGAGAGGATGCGCTGCGAAATCGCCGTCTCCTTCCTCCACCGTCCTGAGCTGCTGTTTCTGGATGAGCCGACGATCGGACTGGATGTGGTCGTGAAGCAGCGTATCCGCGACCTGATCCGCGAGTGCAACAAGGAGGAAGGCACGACGGTTTTCCTGACCTCCCATGACGCCGGTGACGTAGAAGAGCTCTGTGCCCGGGCGGTGGTAATTCATCATGGCGGAATCCTGCTGGATGCTCCCGTGGAGAAGCTGAGGCGCGATGTGATGAACCGCAAGACGATCGTGCTGACCTTGTCTGTCACCCATATGGAAAACACCATTCCGGAGGTAGACGGAGCGAGTGTGATTTCGTCGGAAGGCAGAAGATTGAAGCTGACCGTGGATTTGCGGAAAACGGATATTGAAACGGTGCTCAGCGCCCTGCTCACGCAGGTCAGGCTTGATGATGTGACGATTGAGGATCCGCCTATGGAAGAAATCATTAAACATATTTACGGGATGAGTGCCGCCGGAACGGGAGGGGAGCTTATTCAATGAATGCACGATTAATGAAGTGGCAGTCCAAAAGTTTAAAGGTTTATGCTGTTTCCCGGATAACCTTGCGCCAGCAGCTGGCGTACAAATCCGATTTTGTCATCCGCTCCCTGTTCTTGCTTCTCATTCTCTATGTCTTTACCCAGCTATGGTCAGCCGCTTACGAGGGTGATGCGCAGCGTGTTATTTCAGGGTTTACGCTGAAACAAATCATCTGGTATCTGGTATTCACTGAAGCGTTGACTATGGCCGCACCTTCCCTGTGCCTGCGTATAGAGGACGAGGTGAAGAGCGGGGAGATCGCCATCCGGCTCATTCGTCCATTGTCCTATGTCGGCTATCATTATATATCCTATCTGGCCGAGTCCGTTTTTCGTTTCAGTGTCCATCTGGCGGTTGGCAGCTTGATTGCCTGGCCTTTTGTGGGGGCGCCGTCTTTTGGGTGGGGCTGGCTGGGGTTTCTCTCGCTCAGCTTCGGGGCGCTGACACTCGCATTTCTGCTTAATGCGGTCGTTGCGTTAACGGCCTTCTGGGTAGAGGAGACACGGGGAATGGAATTTGTCCTTCATAAACTCCAATTTACGGTGGGCGGGATGCTGCTGCCGATTGATCTGATGCCCGAATGGCTGCAGCGGATCTGCGCCTGGCTGCCTTTCCAGGCAGTGCTGTATTTTCCCGCCCGTACGGCGGTTAAATACGGATCTGCTCCTGTTTTGCAGCAGTTTTTGATCCAGGGAGCTTGGGTTCTGGCGATGGCGGCCGCTGTGCTGATTATATACAGAAGAGGGGTAAGGAGGCTGCATGTCAATGGTGGATAGAAGAGTAGCTGGAAGCGGTGCATCCGGAGCACTGACTGCAAACGCGCGATTTCTGTTGACTTGCTGGAAAGTGAATCTGGCATCGGCGATGGAATACCGGGTCAGTTTTTTTCTGCTTGCCGGCATGATGTTTCTGAACAACTTTATGTGGCTTTTTTTCTGGAGTATGTTCTTTAACCGGTTCCCGGTTGTCAACGGATGGGAGCTCAGCGATGTGATGATGCTGTGGGCGGTCAGCGCCGGCGGCTTCGGGCTGGCCAGCATTCTGTTCGGCAATTTTCACCGCATCGCAACAATCGTCGCAAACGGCCAGCTGGATGTTTATCTTACACAGCCCAAACCTGTCCTGCTTCATGTGCTGGCGAGCCGCATGTCGCTCACTGCGATCGGTGATTTTGCTTTTGCCATCGTGGTTTATGCGCTGGTAGGCGACCATACGCTGGCGGGAGTGCTGTTGTTCGCAGCAGCGCTCATCATTAGCGGAACCTTGTTTATGGCGGTGATGATCATTTTCGGCTGCTGTTCCTTCTTTTTTGGGAACTCGGAGGGGATTTCGCAGCAGGTATTTAACAGCTTTGTCGCGCTTACCACCTATCCTTCTGATATTTTTAGAGGTGCCGCCAAAATATTGCTATTCTCGCTAATTCCGGCGGGGTTCATCAGCTATTTGCCGATTGGCATGCTGAAACATTTTGACCCTCTGTTCGCATTCAGCGCAGCCGGTATTTCAATGCTGTTGTTCGCGGTATCGGTCGTGCTATTTCAAGCCGGTCTGCGCCGCTATACATCCGGAAATGCTATTGCGATGCGCGGTTGATTTCAGAAAGACGCGTGTGACAAATTTGTGTCCATCTTCAAGCTCAATCAGACCACTGGCAGCGTGCCGGCGGTCTGATTTTGTCAGCGCATGCGCGATATTTACCTTTGTATTCCATGATAGCGCTGTCGTCGTCTATAGGATTGAAGGAAATGCTCCCACTTTATCAAAAATTTATCTAATCGTGACACGCTGTACGTAACTTTTTGTCCCCCTGCTCCGTCTATACGGTATATTGGATTAAAGAATTCTAATGGAAAGGGGGTCACGGATACCGGCATGGCATTATGGAGACGCAAACAAACCGAATCTGTAGCCGTTATTGAGCCTGCGGAAGAACCTGTAATTGAAACCTATGATGTTGTTAATCAAGACGTTAGGCCGGAGCTGAAACAGCTTGCCGAGAGCGGCAAACCGCTGTTGTCTGTCGAATCGGTAGAGCGAACGTTCCAGGTGGGCGGCCATCCGCTCCATGTGCTGAAGGGCATTAACATGGAACTTGTTCCCGGGCAGCTTGTCATGCTGCGCGGGAGATCCGGATCCGGCAAGACAACACTGCTTAACATGATTGGGGGACTTGATCAGCCGACCAAGGGGCAGATCTTTTTTCATGAGCTGCCTTTTCATAAAATGAATGACGATCAGAGAACGTCTGTCCGGCGCAAGCAGATGGGCTTTATTTTTCAAGCTTTTGCGCTGATGCCCTTATTATCGGCATATGAAAATGTCGAACTGTCGCTCCGAATGGCGGGAACGCCCAAGAGTGAATGGAAACCGCGAGTGCTGCATTGTCTGGAAATGGTTGGGCTGACCAGGCGGATGAATCACCGGCCCTACGAGCTCTCGGGCGGTGAGCAGCAGCGTGTGGCCATTGCCAAGGCGATTGCCCACCGGCCGCTGCTGCTGCTGGCTGATGAGCCAACGGCCGATCTTGATTCACAGATGTCGGCACAGATTATGTCGGTCTTTCAGACGATTATCCGCACGGAGCAAGTTACTATATGTATGACAACGCACGATCCTACGATTTTGGAGGTTGCCGATCATGTTTACGAAATGGTTGACGGAAGGTTCATTTAAGCGGACAGCCGCTGTTATTTTAGGAGCTGCGCTTGTTTTCACCAGCGGCTGCTCGCTGCTCCCCAATGAAGACAAGGAGGAGGTATTGCCGGAGATCACACCGCCGCAAATTTCGAAGAAGCCGGAGTATGATGTTACGACGACGACGCTCGAATCGAAAACGACGGGAACCGGCAAGATTATTTCGCTGCAGGAAGAAACGATGTATTTTACGCTGGATGGCAAACGTCTGAAGGATTTAAACATCAAAGCCGGCCAGAAGGTAACTGCCGGTCAGACGATTGGATCTCTGGATGTCGAAGATCTGGTGAAGACACTGCGCTCCGACAAGCTGCAGTTCAAGAAAGACGAAGTGCAGATGAAAGATACGCTGCGCAAGAAGGATGAAATGGAGCCGATTGATTTTGAAATGGCTGTCGTGGACTTTGAAGCGAAACGCCAAAAGCTTGTGGACGCCCAGGAAGAAATCAATAAAGCAACGCTGGTCGCTCCATTCACCGGGACAGTCGTGTCGGTGTCTGTCATGAAAGGGGATCAGATTAAAGCTTATGATCCTATCTGCGTTATCGCCGATACGGGCCGTTTAACCGCTGCGGCCAAACTGTCCCAGGATGAATTGAAGGGAATCAGCGTCGGTATGCCGGTCATGGTTGACATAAACGGTGCAGGTCAGGTGAACGGCAAGGTGAAGCAGCTGCCGGTCATCGATAAAGAAGACGAGAATGGCGGAAACGGGGGCAATGGCGGCGGAAACGGCGGCGGAGCTGCTCAGAAACCGGAGCGTCCCGAGGACTTTTTGATTGTGGAGCTTTCAAAAATGCCTGAAAAAGCAGTGCGCGGTACGCTTCTCTCGATCAGCATCACGACTTCGCGCAAGGAAAACGTGATCGTTATTCCTCCATCCGCATTGCGGACAATAGGCTCCCGTACGTATGTTCAGGTTGCGGATGACCAGGGCAAACGCGAAGTGGATGTCGAAGTTGGCGAACAGACGCCGACGGAGATTGAAATTATAAAAGGGTTAACGCCTGGACAGAAAGTCGTAGGTCGATAAAGGATGGGGATGCCGCTATTTCGCTTTTTGTTCCGCAAAATGTGGAACACGCGATGGATGACGCTTAGCTCGCTTGCCGGTCTGATTATTGCCGTAGCATTCGCGACAAGCATCCCGATGTATGCGGATGGCGCCCTCAAACGGGTTGTCGCGCAGTCGCTGAAGGAAGAAAGCGGTGGGTTGCCCGCAGGATCGCTGTTGATGCGCTATCAGGCTACAGGCGGCGGAAGCACGGATGTGAAGGCATTATCGGAAGTATCGCGCTATGTCAAAGAGGATGTTCCTTCGGACATCGGATTTCCATTCCATACCTTTGTTCAAAATCTGGCGATCCGCAGCGCCGACATATCGCCGGAAGATCCGACCAAAGTCGATGCCAGCCGTTCCCGACAGTTTTCTCTGACCTCCATGGGTGGAATCGAGGAAAAAAGCGAGCTTACACAAGGAAGATGGTACGCCGATTCGGTAGGGGAAAACGATACTGTTGAAGCGGTAATCATGGAAGAAGCGATGTACCGAAGCGATATACATATCGGTGATGTGTTTGAATATCCGATATACAGCGGCTTGAATCTGACGCTGCGTGTTAAGATTGTCGGCGCTTATAAGCCGCTTAGCGATACCGATCCATACTGGTATCAAGGACTTGAAGGGATGATGAGCACGCTGCAAATTGGCGGAAACGCCTTTCAGAAGGGGCTCCTGACCGACCGCAAAATACCTTTGCATACGGCTAACTGGTATTATGCTTTTGATTTGGGCGAGATCCAGACCAGCCAGCTGTCCCCGCTTGAGAAGACGCTGGATCGTCTCAATATTGAATTGTATCAACGGCTTAAGGATACGAAGGTGGAGATCTCGTTCTCCAAGCTGCTCAGCGAATTCCGGACACAGAGCCTCCAGCTTCAGCTGCTGCTCTTCACGCTGGCTGCTCCGATGCTGGCAATGGTGTTCTATTTTATTGCCATGAATGCCAGGCAGTCGCTGGATAAACAGCGCAGCGATATCGCCGTGCTGCGCAGCCGCGGCGCGGGTACGCGACAGATTATCTGGATTTATTTGCTGGAAAGCATCCTGCTGGGCGCTGTCGCGCTGGTTATCGGACCCTTAATCGGATGGTTTATGGCCAAGAGTATCGGCTCCGCCAACGGTTTCCTGGAGTTTGTAAACCGGCAGTCCATTCCGGTCGGTTTCTCCTCGGAAGCCATAATTGCCGGCGTGGCCGCCGTCGTCCTTGCTATGCTGGCAACCGTAATTCCGGCTGTCCTGTATGCGAGATCGTCGATTGTCAATTACAAACAGCAGATGGCAAGGTCGGACAAAAGACCGGTATGGCAGCGCTGGTATATGGATGTGGTGCTGCTGGGAATAGCCGGTTACGGCTGGTATTTGTTTAATGAACGACAGATGATTTCATTCCAGAGTGGAATGACGTCGGAGCAGCTGAATGTCCAGCCGTTCCTGTTCTTTGTACCGGCGCTGGCGATCTTCGCGATGGGGCTCTTCTTCCTTCGTGTGTTCCCGTGGCTGCTCAAGCTCTTTAATTGGCTGGGGCGGAAGCTGCTGCCGGTGCCCCTGTATTTGACGCTTACCCAGCTTTCCCGTTCTTCCAAAGGTTATTATCCACTGATGATTCTGCTCATTCTTACGCTTGGTCTGGGTGTTTATAATGCTTCGGCGGCACGGACCATCGATCTGAACTCGACGGAGCGCACGCTCTACAAGTTCGGAACGGATGTTGTTATGCAGACGGTCTGGGAGGGCAAGCCAGAGGTTATTGATAAAGGAAATCAAGGTGGCGGCCAGTCTGGTGGCGGTCAAGGAGGCGGCCAGGGTGGCGGCCAAGGCGGAAACGGCGGCGGCCAAGGTGGCGGCGGTCAAGGTGGTGGGGGAGGCAATGGAGGCGGTTCTTCCGTTCCAACCCGCATGAATTATACCGAACCGCCGTTTGAAATATTCCGCAAGCTCGAAGGCGTGGAATCGGCAGCCCGCGTACTGCAGACCAAGGGCAATGTAGTCGTCTCCGGACGTTCCATTGGGCAAGGAACCCTTATGGGGATTGATAATGTCGATTTCTCCAAAGTCGCCTGGTTTCGTGACGATCTGTACCAGGCACATCCCTTTAATTATTTGAAGTACCTCGGGATGTATGAGCAGGCGGCCATTATTCCTTCCAGTGTTGCCGAGAAATATCAACTCAAGCTTGGTGATATTGTGTCGGTCGGCTTGCAGGACGGCATGATTGAATTTGTGGTCGTGGGAATTGTGCCTTACTGGCCGGCCCAATATCCTGACCAATCGCCATTCGTTATTGCCAATTTGGATTATATCTATGATCAGGTCCCGATTATTCCGTATGATGTATGGCTGAAGATGAAGCCCGGTTCACTTACTGGGCCGATTATGAAAGCTTTGGAGGAACAAGGCATTGACCTTGCGGATGTGAAGGATGTCCGCATTGAGCTTGCTTCGCAATCCAAGCTTCCGACAAGGGGCGGCGTATTCGGAATCCTGAGTCTGGGCTTCCTGGTTTCCATCATCGTTTCTCTTACCGGATATGTGCTCTACTGGTTCTTTAATTTATCGGGAAGGATCGTGCAGTTCGGTGTCCTTCGCGCGATGGGATTGTCGCGCAGACAGCTTACAGGAATGCTGCTTCTGGAGCAAATATTCACGGCCGGCTTGTCGATCGGTCTTGGTATTCTGATTGGGAAGATAGCAAGCTTGCTGTTCCTGCCCTTTCTGCAGACTTCGGAGAATGTTACGAATTCGGTTCCTCCCTTCAGGGTGGTCTTCGATTCGAAGGACACGACACAGCTGTATATCGTCGTAGGGGGCATGATGCTTCTGGGCGCGGCGCTGCTGCTGGTGCATATCCGCAGGCTGCGCGTGCACCAGGCGGTGAAGATGGGAGAGGAGCGTTAACACAAGGATGATATCTTGCGAAGGTCTGGTTAAAATTTACAAAACGGAAGATCTCGAAGTCGTCGCTCTTCAAGGGCTGAACCTGAATGTGCGCGAAGGAGAAATGATGGCGATCATCGGAAACAGCGGCAGCGGGAAATCCACCCTGCTCAATATATTGGGAGGGCTGGACCGGCCCTCCGCCGGTTCCGTTCATGTCGGTCCCTGGGACCTGCTGAAGATTACCGATGAGCAATTGGTCGAATACAAACGAGATACTGTCGGTTTCATCTGGCAGAACAATGCGCGCAATCTGCTGCCCTATCTGAGCGCATTGGAGAATGTGGAGATGCCGATGATGCTCTCTTCCAAGCTCGATCGTGCATATGCCAAACAGCTCCTGGAATGGGTGGGACTCAAGGAGCGGATGCATAACAAGCTTCACCAGCTGTCAGGCGGGGAGCAGCAAAGGGTAGCCATAGCGATTTCGTTGTCCAACCGTCCGAAGATGCTCCTTGCCGATGAGCCGACAGGCTCGGTCGATTCCAGGACCTCGGATATGATCATGGATATCTTCCGCAAATTAAACCGCGAAATCGGCATTACCATTGTTATCGTAACCCATGATTTGTCGCTGGCCGGCAAGGTTGACCGGGTGGTTGCGATCCGTGACGGACTGACAAGTACGGAATTTATCAAGCGCAATCCCAACATAGATGCAGACGGAAATATCAGCTTGTCGCAGCATGGAAAAGGCGAGGTTCATGAGGAATATGTGGTGGTCGACCGAGTTGGCAGGCTGCAAATACCCAAAAGTTATTTAACAGCTTTACAGATCACCGATAAAGCATCGATGGAATTCGATGGCGAGCGTATTATTATATCGTCGCCAAAATCATTGGAGGGATAACCAGTTATGGAACAAAAGCTCAAACCTAAAGGGAAATCGATTATTCTCAAGGCCTCTGCCATTACCTTATCTATGGCTCTCGTATCGGGTATGCTTGCTGCCTGCTCGAAAGGCGACAGCGGCAGCGATACGAAACGCAGTGTGCTGCGCATAGGATTCATGTATTCCAATTCGGACAACGAGCCATACCTGCGCCAACAATTTACGGACTCTTACGAGCTTACGCATCCTAATGTTGATATTGAAATTGCAGCTGCAATCAATTATGATGATCAGCGTTTTCAGCAGCAGGACGAGAACACCAAACAGCCCGATCCTTATGAGAAACTGAAGGAGATGCTTGCAGGCAGCAATCCGGTCGATGTGGTCGTGCTGGATTCCTCGTATTTGAAACGTCTGGTGCAGGATAATATGCTTACGCAGCTGGATCCGCTTATTGCGGACAGCAAATTCGATATTGAAGATTTCGTGCCGGCGGTCATTGACGGGATCAAGGATGCGGGCGACAATAACATTTATGCGCTGACACCTACATTCAGCGCATCGGCACTCTATTATAACAAAGGTTTGTTTACCGAAGCAGGCCTTACCCCGCCAACCGACAATATGCAGTGGCCGGATATATTCAATCTGGCGGAGCGTATTTCCAAAGGCGAAGGCAAAAAACGCACATTCGGATTCTCCTTCAACCGTTGGAGCGGTGACGGGTTCTATGATACCCAGAATTACGCCTCCCCGCTGCAGCTGACGACTTTCGATAAAAAAGGCGAGAAAATGACCGTCGATACACCGCAGTGGAATAAAGTGTGGTCTGATGTGGCGAAGCTGTACAAGAACAAAATCGTGCCGACACAAGAGGATATGAATGTGGATAATGGCGATGCCGCGGCCGGCAGCAAGAGTGCCAAGCAGATTTATAATCCATTCCAGGGTGATCTGTTCATCAACGGACGCGTTGCGATGACAATCGGCGGTTATGACTATATTAACGAGCTGGCCAGAGCCAAAGATTTTTCAACCAAGAACAAAGACATCAAAGCGATTGACTGGGATGTTGTAACCGTCCCTACATTTGCCGAAGCCCCAGGCGTTGGGGGAAATATTTATTTGAACAATCTGATGGCCATCAATTCCAAAGCGCAAAACAGTGAAGATGCCTGGGAATTCATTCAATTTAACAACAGCAAGGAATGGGCGAAGCTGAAGTCGCGCAGTTCCTATGAGATGGTTGCCCGCAAATCCTTCCTCAAGCCTAAGGATGGTATGAGCTACAACATCGGTGCCTTCTATGCGCTTAAACCTACTCCACCGCAGGATATCGATTTCGACAAGTTAAACCGGGAGAAACCGAATCTGTGGTCAGTCAATCAACTTGGCCAGCCATTATTCCAGGAGGTACTCAGCGGGAAGAAATCCGTCGATGCAGCCCTCAAGGAATGGCAGACCAAAGGCGATGCATTTCTGCAAAAACTTAAGCAAAATCCTAACGCCACGCTGGAACCCGTTAATGGAGGCGGCGTGATGGGAGGGACTTACGGGGGTTAAACCTCTTATGCTGCCGCACAAATGAGTGCGGCAGTTTTTTTTTTACGCAAAAGGGAGGCTAGCTTGACCTGCTCCTGGGCAATCTATGGAAAAAATGGTCAGGGAGGTTGATTTTCATGCGATGGATCTATTGGGTCCGGTTGTATGAAACGAAGTTTCAAGCGGGTTGTCTGGTAAGCCGTATGGAGAATGACTGGTGGATTTACGGCTATGAGTGTCCTCGGGAAATTGAAGTCTTCCAATCAAAAAAGGGACGATTCGGTGTACGCTATATTCCTTAAGCATCAGCTGAAAAAATTATCTTGACTTAATATTGGAATGTGTTGTATATTATATCTTGTCGCCATTGAAATGACGTTGTTGTGAAAATGGTACTTTCGCGGGGTGGAGCAGCCCGGTAGCTCGTCGGGCTCATAACCCGAAGGCCGCAGGTTCAAATCCTGCCCCCGCAACCAACCTTTCGATTATTATCTTAAGGGCCCTTAGCTCAGCTGGTTAGAGCGGTCGGCTCATAACCGATTGGTCGGGGGTTCGAGTCCCTCAGGGCCCACCATCACATACACGTCACTTACCATGCCGGGGTGGCGGAACTGGCAGACGCACAGGACTTAAAATCCTGCGGTGGGTGACCACCGTACGGGTTCGATTCCCGTCCTCGGCACCAAGTTGTACTCATAAGACTCTTGCATACATACCGATCCCGTTCGCTGAACGCTCGGAAGGAAAGAGCACCTCATAGCCGTGATCCTCGTCAGCAGATGGGGGTTCGATGAGGTGTTTTTTTTAATTTCTTTTAGGGAGGAATTCAATTGGCTGCAATATTCAAAAATGATTGGGCTGCCATCTTGGATCAAGAGCTGGAGCTGCCTTATTACAAGGAGCTTCGTGCGCAGCTCGCGGAGAAATACCGCGGGGAAACCATTTATCCGGGTATGCATGATATCTTCAATGCGCTGCATTATACCTCATATGAGAAGACGAGTGTCGTCATTCTGGGACAGGATCCCTACCACGGACCGGGACAAGCCCATGGGCTGAGCTTTTCTGTACAACCCGGGGTGAAGGCCCCGCCTTCGCTGCAAAATATTTTCAAGGAGCTGCGTGATGATGTGGGATGCCCCATTCCCGATCATGGCCATCTGGTCTCATGGGCCAAGCAGGGGGTGCTGCTGCTGAATAATGTGCTCACCGTTCAGGCAGGCGCTGCGGCATCGCACCAGGGACTTGGCTGGGAGCGGTTTACTGATGCGATTATCGCAGCCTTAAACAAACGGGAGACGCCGGTTGTGTTTATTCTATGGGGCAAACATGCCCAGGAGAAAGCAGGGGCGATTGACTCAGACAAACATGCGACGATCGCTTCTGCTCATCCAAGCCCGTTTGCTGCCCATCGGGGCTTTTTTGGCAGCCGTCCTTTCTCGCGCGCGAATACATTTCTACGCAGCAATGGACGTCCGGAGATCGACTGGTGCCTGCCTTCACTGGCGGAGCTGGAATCCGCTGCGGATCAGGAATAGCGATGACGCCGGCTGAACCGAGAAAACGTGTGCCGCGGCTGCTTAATCCGGCCTCAGGGTATTTGACCGGTTATACCTACACGCTAAACCCTTATACAGGCTGTTCCTTCGGATGTTCATACTGCTACGTCAGGCGTATGCCTATTGCCATGTTCCGAAATGAAGAATGGGGAGAATGGGTAGATCCGAAGAGCTTTGACGGAGAGGATTTTCGCAAGGAATGGGGAAAAGCGCTGAAGAAGGGGCCGGTCACCGTCTTTATGTCCTCAGCGACCGATCCCTATCAGCCGGCCGAATACGCAGCGGAGCGGACCAGGGCTGTGCTGGAGGTGATGGCGGAGCAGCCGCCTGCTTTTGTGCTGGTACAGACCCGGAGCCCGCTGGTGGTTCGGGATATGGAGCTGCTGGCACGGCTGGGCAGCCGTGTCCGTGTCAGCATGACGATTGAAACGGACCTGGAGGACATTCGCAAGCAGTTGACCCCCAAAGCCCCTCCACTGGCATCCAGATGGCGCGCAATCCGCGAGCTGAGAGAATATGGCATCCCGGTACAAGCGGCCGTATCGCCGCTTCTGCCTTGCTCCGAGCATTTTACCGCTAAGCTTGCGGAAGCTGTGGAACGAGTGGTTGTCGATGATTTTTTCCGCGGGGATGGCAGCAAAGGCAAACGATCCGCACAGCTTGGCATGAGGGAGCAATACCGGAATCTGGGTCTTGAAGAACTCTATGATGAGCAGACTGCGGACCGGTTCACTGGGGAGCTAAGTATGCTTATGAAGCCAGGCACCGTTTATTTCGGTCATGAAGGTTTCATGCCCTAGGAACCTTTTGCCGTATCTTAAACAAAGAAAAGGAGTCCCATGCGACTTTGCTTCAAAGTCGCATGGGGCTCCTTTTTCATGAGAGAAATGTTAAGTCAATCATTCATTACTGAACCGGATTAGCCGGGCTCTCCGTCGGGGATTCAGCCTGAATATCTGTGGAGGAATCCGAAGCGTCTGAACCGCCTAATGAACCGGCTTCCTCTCCAAGGACAGATGTATAGGCTGCCGATACATAAGTAACGGCTTTCACTTCCGTGATGACCTGTGGGTACATTTTATCTTCTTCAGGATAGACGGCTTCTACATGAAGAATGGCTTTGTCCCCGTCGAAGGAGATGGAGGCAATCTTCAGGCCGTATCCAGGGTGAGGCACTGTTGCCGAAACCGTTACTTCATTGACATTGTCATTTACAGCTTTGGACGCAATGGTCAGTTCGCTAAGCGGTGAAGGAACAGGCGTTTCGCCGGGAACCGGTTCTGCTGTTTCAACGAATTTGATGGCATCGAACAGCCAGCCTGCCGCAGTACCCCGTGTGATCTCTTTTGTTGGATAAAAATTTTGCTTGCTGTCCAGTGTTACGATTTTGGAGATCAGCAGCCTTTGAATATTGTTCATGTAGGTTTTGTTTACGTCCGCCTCATCATTTATAAGCATATAGATATCGATAAAGGCATAATCGCCTTTCTTCTGGACTCCCTGGAACAAGTAGTAAGCGAACTCTTCGCGTGTCATGGCAGCGGCTGGATCAACATCCTTGGGAACGTTAAGGTCGTTGTATTGCGAGATAACGAATGCATCTGAATACCAGGCATCGTCTTTTATTTTGGTGAAATAATCACTTGCCTTGGGCTCTTTAATGAAATCGATGGTATCCAAATTAAGATCCAGCCCGCCGACAATAATGGATATTCCCGCCGCATAGGTCAATTTATCTTCGGGTTTAAACAATCCGTCCTTGTCGCCTTTCACTATGCCTTTGGTTTGAAGATCGGCAATTTTAGATGCGTTTGGATCATTTTTCGTATCTGGGAAGGCCCAGACAGTTTGAGCTGCGACAAATAGCAGCACAAGCACAGATAGCGTCAGCAAACTTTTTTTCATGACAGATCACCTCTTGGTTATTTTTGGTTTTCAACCTGTTCGTATTCATAGACGGCAAAAAGTAGTGGAATGTTACAACTGAAATATTCACCAGCTGTTTTTCTTAAGATATTTCTCGATGAACAGGGGTATTTTGTGCTATGATTAGAGAGTTGACATATTAGCTTTTCTCTTCAGGAACCATGAGATCAACAAGGATGGACCAGCGACGATAATAAAGGGTTCAAAGAAAAGGGGTAAAGTGAACGTGAGAGTAAATTTAAATTTCACCGCAAAAGGTCAAGCAGCAATTGAAAATTTCGATAATGAGGAATTAATTGAGATATTCGCCCGTTACAGCAATACGTTAACCAAGAAGTACACGGTTGATGTTGTGGTACCTAGCGAAGACAACAGCAATATCATTGCGGATGGGACATTGGTTGTTCTGCTCAGCAATGTAAACTGCGATGTAGAGACTTTTTTCAAGGAGCTCGGGAGAGATATTAAGATTCCTTTGAAAAAGCGTCTGAAGCTGAATGAAAAGCTGGATAATGTATTTAAAAACGTGAAAATCGAATAAATCGGCCGTTCGGATTGTCCAACGTTTGCACACTCCTTCTATGGCATAGCCATATAGGTGGTGGGCAGCCCGGCGGAAAGATTCATTTTTTCATGTCAATAAGACCACTCGAATTTCGAGTGGCCCCTTGGGCGGGGAGTCATACTTACTGCCAGGGCAGGTACAGGCTGAAGATTGGCTTGAAAGTATCGTTAGGTTATCCCGCTCTTTTAACATTTACAATAGAAACTGTAGACAGACAATGGCAATCGACAGATGGAAGAGAATAACGAGCCATCGTTTGGCCGGCAGATTGATAAGCCCGCTAGAAAATATATGGAACGGACGATA
This sequence comes from Paenibacillus nasutitermitis, assembly GCF_014641075.1. Taxonomy (GTDB): domain Bacteria; phylum Bacillota; class Bacilli; order Paenibacillales; family Paenibacillaceae; genus Paenibacillus_Z; species Paenibacillus_Z nasutitermitis. Next base: position 1,051,108 of record NZ_BMHP01000002.1, on the reverse strand, counting down.
ATGATAATCAGGGCAATTTGAAAAATGATCAGAGGAATCATGATCCGTTGATGCCTCCCTCCTTTATATGGATACTATTACATGCATGAGACAAGCATAGCGATCATGCCCATGCAATAAAGGAAAATATATGTTGACTTCGTTTTTCGATTTTGATATAAAAATTTTTTTCATTGAACGACATTATCTCTTGATTTGATAGCTCAGCTGGGAGAGTACCATCACTAATTACGCAGGTAAGAAAAGGGATCTCTGCACAGCTTATTATAAATAACATACAAAAAATAAAGACAACTGCCAAATAGCGGTTGTCTTTTTAAGTCCAGTCGATTTATTAAATAATAAACATTAAAAATAAAAGACAACTACCAGTCAGCAGTTATCTTAATTAATGCACTCAATTTATAAAATAATGGTAGTCCGAATGGGGATTGAACCCATGACCCCTACCCTGTCAAGGTAGTGCTCTCCCGCTGAGCTATCGGACTAGAACAAAAATTATCTTATCATATTTATGGGCAGTTATGCAAGTCTTATTTAAAGTTATTTACTCAGGCAATACATTGTCATAGGTTCTAAACCCTCTTGTTGCATATGGATTTTACAGTTTTCAATATAAAGTTTAATGTTTCTACTTCTTTTGTTAATAAAATTAAAAAGTATGGATCTTCGCCAAGTTACAGATGCTCAAATAAATGGCAGGGGAAGTCAGATTGTGTTGGGCAGGGAACATTCGCAGCGCCAAGAATCGAAAGTATAGTTTTGAAAAGGCTAGATGCATATCTTGACGATTTAGAACAGCGTGATTTCACAGTTCAAATTGAAGATTTTAAAGAAAAAAATATACGTGCCGATGAGAAAATTCTCAAAACATTGCAAAATAAAATTGAAGAATTTTATAGTGAGTTGTCAACACTTTCTGCGGAGGTCCCAAAGTCTATTTGGGAAAGAGTCCGTTTTCTCCCGAATATTTGAATGAGCTGGTGGGAGTTAAAAAAGATGAGATCGCTTCTTTGAAATCAGAAATTGAACAATTGGAGATTAAATTAAATTCAAAAAAAGTTGAAATTAATGATGCAGAAGAGTTACAAAAAATTATACCTGTTTGGAGGGAAACTTATAAAAACGCATCCACCGATAAAAAGAAAGTTATGCTAGGAAGTTTGCTTGAGACTGTTATGATTAGCAAAGATAGTATCGAAGTCAATTTCAGGATCATTTTAGGGGATTTCAAGCGCGGTCTTACTAGTGAAACTAGAGATAGTGATATATCGCCATATTGACAGGGCGGGGTTAACAGGTTCGAACCCTGTTCAGATCACCATAATTTTAAACATCAAAACCCTTAGTATTGGCATCATTTATTTGACAGGTGATACGAATCGTGATTTTGGTGTTAAAATGAACAGGAATATGAAGAACACATAAACGATTTCAGGAGGGGTAACATGGAAGTTTTTGCAGAATATTTATCGCGTATTGCTAACCCGCAACATCGGGCTCGAACGGAAGAGGTATTGGATTGGGTAATGATGAAATTTCCAAATTTAATGCCAAAAATTGCATGGAATCAGCCTATGTTTACCGATCATGACACCTATATTCTTGGATTTAGCGTAGCCAAAGATCATATGGCTGTTGCCCCTGAAAGCGCTGGGATTATTCATTTTTCAGATGAAATTGTGAAGGCTGGCTATGCTCATACCAAGCAGCTGGTCCGCATCCCGTGGAATGGTCCGGTTGATTTCTCCTTACTTGAAAAAATGATCGAGTTTAATATTATGGATAAAGCAGACTGTTCTACTTTTTGGCGGAAATAGTAGGAAAACTATAAAAAAAATAGGCACAGGCCTGTGCCAATTCAGCCTTTTTTTTATTGTCTGATAACTAAAATATCACGAGGAGGATTGCCGGTATTTTGAATCTGTTGAATTTGGGAATTGGTAAGATTGCGTCCTACTACTATTAAAGAAGAAGATACATTGTTATAGTTACCTAAATTCGACACGTTTTGTGCCCCACGGAATACACGAACGGATCCCTGGAAATTAATTCGTGAAAACAAAACGAGTGTCACAGAATTTGTGGTGGAAACATTTCTTAGACGGAAACTGGAAAGAATGTTATCAAAACGAAATGCCCCCAAATCTCGAATTGCAACTCCTCCCCGTCTAAAAACAATCCGCCGATTTGTAAAATTATTACCGGAGAAAATTTGAAGCCTTACGTCTGTGTTTGCCAAATCTATCACCCTTTCTTTTGGAATGATATATTCTATGAATGGATGGTAGGAAGTGTCTGGACAAATATGCTTTCAGGGGGAAGGAAGGGCGATAGCTGCCACTTACCGGTAGTGGTGGTGCGGATCGATGGGGCGGTCGAACGCAGATTCATCTTGATAAGGTGAGGGCACAGTTCGGGCTATTTGCTGAACCAGCGCACGATGTAGGAGATTAACGTCAAAACAACGCGTACTGCAATACAGGTGACGATTGAAAATAAAATATGACATTTCCTTTTTCTACGGCAACATCTCCCGGTAAGCGCCCCAGGTTGATATATCGGCCCAGAAAAGCCCAGAACAATCCGATAATAATAGGCCGACTCCTGCGATCAGCAGCAATTTATTATTCATGGGATAATCCCCTTTCAAATGGATGCAAACACCGCTTTGACTCATCATAACCACCTGAAGAATATGTGTAAGGATTCGTGGGAGATTTTGCATCTCACGATTCTTTATTATTTTTCGCGACTATTCCAGGCGACTGCTGCATATCGTTTCTTTAAAGAACCTTGCCAGTAATGAGATGAAAGAGGCGGTTACGATATGAAAGAAGCAGCCGAGCTGGTTGTCTGGCTGATTGGATTATTTGGGTTTGTCGGCATTGTAATCGCACTCACAGCCAAAATGGTGATCCATGACTCGTTCCGTTACGATGAACTTTATGTCTGGAGAAGAAAGCTTCCCAAAGAAGTCCGGCCCAAATAGGACGAGAGAGGCTGAAGGTTATCTGTTTGACTTTCCAGTTATTGGACATAATAGTCCCGTGGGAAAACAACAGATGCCAAGGGGCTGATGCAATTGAATCATTACATGTCGGGGGCTGCTGCTGCCTTGCTAGTGTTCGTGTGTGCAAGCTGCGATACCATCAAGGTATCGCCAGTCATGAATCGGCAGCACGGGTATGGAAATTTCGAAAGCATATCCACGAACGTATATCCGCCTAGCCGGTCGGTATTGCGCGAAGTGTACGGTTTGAAACGCATGCCCGAGCCGTATAAGCCGGCTTTACCCGATGAGGAACATGTCGGCAGACAAAACGATGTTGCCCTTCCTTAAATGGTGTACGTTTGTGGATAAGAGTCAAGACAAGCGGGTATGCTAACCTTGCAGTCAAGGACAGACAAACAAGGAGGCAACAACAATGAATGAGACTGGACAAGCATTCGGCCAAAATGGCCGCGAATCACTCGTAGCGGTGCAGAAGAACGGTGATGGTGATCTTCAGGCATTCAAGACTTCCTCAGGTCGTGTACTCGATTATGCCCAGGCTTTGCAAGAAGTGCAGGCTGGACAAATAGCAGGCGCCAATGTCTTTAAAGGGAGAGACGGAGAGTTGTATATACGCGGGGATGCCGATGGCGACCCGACAAACAACCTCGATAATTTGCCGATATTCTGATTTCAAAGTCATAAAAGATACAAAAAGCCCGCATTTTAGCGGGCTTTTTGCTTTTTTCATCTTCAACTTAAGAAGACAGAAGCGGGCCATTCTCAGTTAGCTGCTGTTAAAACGAATACAGCCGGTGCTGCTCCACGAATTTCATGAATCCCGTTTGGCCTTCGTAGTCAACTTTGTTGTCATCGTAATGCATCAGCATGATCCGTTCCTGTACATAAGAAGGCAGTGACATGAGTTCATCCAGCGTAGTGTGAACCATGCCGGGTGAAGCGAACTGGCAATCATGAAAAATGGTGGTGCAGCCCTCCTGAACCAAGGCTTCGAGCAAAGCCGGATCAAACTTCATATCCGCAGAATAAAAAAACGTCTCATTAATAAGAAAGGAATAACTGCTTTTGTTTGGAATATGGCTGGTGCGGATTGGTCTGACGTGAAATCCGGGCATGAGCTTGGCGCTGACGTCTTCACTTAGAAGACGCACCTCAAAATAATCGTCCAGCGTATTAAACATCTCCTGCTTCAAACCGCCCTTTAGCGAGGAATTCCAAAGCTGGTCAACCAGGGAATCCATCACATACAAAACCGGCTTGCGCCGGAAAATAAAACTCATTTGCAGCGCAAATTCTTCCATTCCGCCAATATGATCCGCATGAATATGACTGATCAGAAGGGCGTCGATATCATTGAAGGATTTTCCCAATTGATGCAAAGAGAGGGGGGCGGTAATGCCGCAGTCCAGCATTATTGTGTGAGAATCTGTGTAAAACAGCGCATTCGTATTGTAATATTTTTTTGCAAACGCACTGCCTGTCCCGAGCATTTGTACTTTCAACCAGGCTTCCTCCTAGCATTCCGTTACAATTCAATTTATCATTTCTTGCAACAAATGGAAAGATGCGAGAACGGTATTTTTCCGCCTTCCCGGTATAAATGCCGCTACGCACCTGTCATGTTCTTCATAAGATAGGGATGAAGGACCTTCGAGAAGGCAGGTGCAGCTGAAATGGCAAAAGGCAAAGTGGCTAAGAAAAAAACGCCATCAGCATCAGACAAAAAACAAACCGTATTGAAACTTGTACTTTCCGATACATGTGCGGCTTGCAAAACGCCATGTGCGCGCGGGCTGCGTTACTGGGCGGCTATGAAAAAAGCGGGGGCGGTAGGGAAAGGCGTGCCTTGCATTTTAACAAGAACATATACGTAAAGAATCATTCCCCGGGTACAATTCCCGGGGATTCCTTTTTCTCAGCTTGTTATGACATCCAAACTTTCTCAAAATAATAATGGGGATGGCGCAACTTTGGATGAATGGATGAGTATAATCTTACAACCAGATAAAGTGATGGAGGGTATGTCATGAAGTTTAGAAAACTTCTCTTCTTGCTTCTGGTGATGTCCTTGTGGGGCGGTACGATGATGTTTGCCGATTCGGCAGCTCAGAAGGTACGGGTTATTGTCAATGGATCTGAATTGGATGATGCGGGAATGTTTATGGACGGCAAATCGTTCATCACTGTTCGCCAAATTGCGAACACACTGCAGGCTCTCGTCGTATGGGATGAAGGATCCAAGAAAGTAACGGTGTACAAGCCAAATGTCCACATGTTTTTATTTCAGCAGGACAACACCATTTTCGGCAATGTAGTGAAAGGAAATCGGATTACGTTCAAAGTGTTTGCGCAGATTGATAATCTGCTCACCAGCGGAACTGCTGTAAAGGTATCGATCTTCGATCCAAGCGGAACCGAGAAAGTCATTCAATCGGAGAATAAATCTATCGATAAAGACAATTTCTGGTATCGGACGGAAGACCTCGCGTATTCCTTTGATGCAGCAGGCAAATATACGATCAGATTTTTTATGAAGATGACGGGTGATGATGAATGGAAGTTATTATCGGAGAAGACGATAACGGCCAAAAGCTCGTAAGAATTAGCGCCTTTGCTCTGGTTGAGCAGGGGTGTTTTTGTTTGACCCTGACTAATAATCCGTGTTACGATACGTAAAGAAATGTATCATGAACTGAAATGAGGGTATCCAATGAGTGAGCATGAACATAATAACGGCGAACATGTACATGGACCAGACTGCGACCACGATCATGACCACGAGGAGCATGTATTTCTGGTAACCGATGAAGAAGGCAAAGAACGTGAAATGGTCATGGTGTATACCTTTGAGTCTGAAGAGCAAGTATATGCAGTACTGCTGGACCGCAACGATCCGGAAGCGGATGGCGTGATTTTCCGTATTGAAGAAGAAGACGGCGAAGCATTTCTCGTTGGAATTGAAGATGATGCCGAATGGGATCGTGTTACGAAGATCTATGAGGAAATTGCTCAACGCGAGAATGAAACGGAAGCGTAACTTGTTTACAAAAGCTAAAACTCCGGTAACCAACAGGCTGCCGGAGTTTTGTTGTTTTACAAGGATCCGGCAGCAGTTCTAAAAACTGTGCCTGGCTGTTAGTTATTTACGCGGATTGTAGTAAATGGTACGTCCATTGAACATGGTTAATTCAGCTTTCAGATGCTTGGCCAAATATTTGCATAGCTCATTGCCTTTGGCTTTGTCGCCGTGGGTAGCGCCATCCGGGAGAACAACCTGGACATAAGAGATTTCACGCTCGCCGCGGCTTTGCGAACCAACGCCAAATAAAATATAATAATAAAGCGCATTTATGCCTTTCAAATAAAACCAACGCTGCTCTTCGCCGGGTTTTGTTTCAACCGTGTATGGAAAAGCAGCTTCGGAATAATCCCAACCCAGCTGTTCTCCTGTAAGCGATGTCTGCTGCTGATAACGTGCGAGATGTTCTTTTACTTCATCAAGGCTCATTTGCTGCACAGCGGAGCCTTCTACAAACATAATGTAAGCGCTTTGACTCATGGTATGCCCACCCCCTTGATCATCATAGCATTAGGTTTTGAGAATGACAATAAGACCGGGAGGATGACAGATATGAGCGTGGAAACGGAATGGATCCGATATGGAGAAAATGGCGAATACAGTGGTTACATGGCACGAATGGCTGATGTGGGAGAGCCGCTGCCGTCGGTAATCGTGCTGCAGGAAATTTGGGGAGTGGACGGGCATATCCAGGATGTGACACGTCGTCTTGCCAAGGCTGGATATGTGGCTTTCGCACCGGATTTGTTCAGCAAGGACGGGGAGCGGCTGCCTGGCTTTGAGCAGGATCGGATTGAGCAGGCCAAACAGTTTCGCAACACGATCAAGCCTGCCCAGTGGGCGGATCCAAAGCAGCGCTCGGCGGCGCTTTCCGGACTTCCGGTCCACCAGCGAGAGCAAATCGAACGCACGCTGGCCGGCATTTTCAACGTGGGCGGGATGCTTCCGGAGTTAACCCGGCAGGTTGTTTCGACATCCGCTTGGCTCAAAGAGACGTATGAGTATTCCTATGGTAAAGGGGTCGCTTCCGTTGGGTTCTGTCTGGGCGGAACCTTGTCGGGCCAGCTTGCGGTGAGGGATCCGGGGCTTCGGGGAGCCGTTATTTTTTATGGAAATGCGCCTTCGCCGGAGCAGCTTCCGGAAATTCAATGTCCGGTTTCCGGTTTCTATGGAGAATTGGATTTGCGGATAACGGCAGCGGTACCGGAGTTTGCCCAGGCTGCCAATGAGGCGGACGTGGACTTTGATTATCATATTTATGACGGCGCGCAGCATGCATTTTTCAATGATACCCGTCCTTCATATCACGTTAACGCAGCCAGAGACGCCTTTGCCCGCACGCTGCTTTTTTTACAACGGGTTCTGACCGATTCCCCCGAATCCTGATTCCCTGCAAAAAAAACCGCTTCCCTATGACTCAAATTCGCGGGAAGCGGTCATGCCCGCATGGCAGCGGGCTTTCTAGCTTATGAAATGGCTGTTTCCTCGACAATCACCTTCACGAACTCGATGCTGCGATCCTCCGGCCCCTTGACCGGCAAACCCACTTCGACGTGATCGATAATATAGTCAATATTCGGCTGGGAGATGACCTCTCCCGGCAGCAGTATGGGAATGCCAGGCGGATACACATAAATAAATTCGGCAATAATCCTTCCGGCAGATTCCTTGAACGGGATCACCTCTGTCTCGGCGTAGAACGCATCGCGCGGCGTAAGCGAAAGCTGGGGAATTTCAGGAATCTTGACAACCAGCTCCTTGGCTTCGTTAAGCTGGTAATGCGATTTTGCCAGGTCCCGCAAGGCGCTCAGCAGGATATCTATAGATTCCTGTGTATCTCCAGGTGTCACAAGGGCAAGGATGTTATACATATCGCTTAATTCAACTTCAAGGTTAAAATGTTCACGCAGCCAGTTCTCGGTTTCGTATCCGGTAATGCCGAGATGGCGGACATGGATGGTCAGCTTGGTCGGATCATAATCAAAGGTTGCTTCACCGCCGAGAATATCCTTGCCGAAGCAATACAGTCCTTCCATGCGGTTGATTTCTTCCCGCGCAAATTGGGCAAGACCGATGGCTTTGTCTGCAATCTCATGGCCGTTCAGTGCCAAATGGCGTCTTGAGGTGTCCAGGGATGCAAGCAGAATATAGGAGGTTGAAGTTGTCGTCAGCATACTGATAATCGTTTGAACCCGCTGCGGATTGATCCGGCCATTGCGCACATTTAATACGGAGCTTTGGGTCATGGACCCGCCCAGTTTGTGAACGCTCGTTGCAGCCATATCGGCGCCCGCCTGCATAGCTGACATTGGGAGATTTTCGTGAAAATGAATCAGGACGCCATGAGCTTCATCGACCAGCACAGGGATATCGTAACTGTGGACAAGCTCGACAATTTCTTGCAGGTCGGCGCATAATCCATAGTAGGTTGGGTTAATAACGAGTACGGCTTTCGAATCGGGGTGGCGCTCCAGTGCCCGTTTTACGGATCTTGTCGTAATCCCGTGGTCGATCCCGAGATTCGAATCACGGGCCGGGGATATAAATACAGGCCGCGCACCGGCGAAAATAATGGCGGACATAATCGATTTGTGCACATTTCTTGGCACGATAATTTTATCTCCCGGCGCACAGACGGATAAAATCATCGTCATAATGGCACCGCTTGTCCCTTGTACCGAAAAAAAGGTGAAATCGGCACCGAATGCATCTGCTGCAAGTTTCTGCGCTTCTTCGATAACACCGGTTGGCTGATGCAGATCATCGAGCGGCGCAATATTTATAAGATCGATGGATAACGCATTATCTCCAATAAATTCCCGGAATTCGGGATCGCTCCCCAATCCTTTTTTGTGTCCGGGGATGTGGAATTGAACAGGATTTTGAGCCGCATGGCTGCGCAGTGCGCTAAACAGCGGTGTCCGAGTATGATTCATGAACTATCATTCCACCCTTCCATCAGGTATCGTTGCAAACAAAGTTGAGTATAGCAAATACAGGGGGGATTGCAAGTACGTTTTTAGTGAAGAAATCTTGAAGAGCGGAAATATTCATCGGGTCCTATATGGATCGTCGGACCGCTGAAAGTCAGAAAGGGGGAAGCACCATGGAAATTGTGAAAACCTGGGCAGGCAAAAAAGTGCTCACATCACCGTTTGTCGTTCAGCTTCTTATCATTATGTACCTCGTGGAATTTGTGAAAGGCGCACTGCTTGTCTCGATCCTGCCTGTCTATATGGGAACGGTCCTGGGCTTGTCCGTCTACGCGGTCGGCTGGGCGCTGGCTCTGCAATACATAGGAGATAATGCATTTCGAAGTCCTCTGGGATGGATTATTGACCGAATCGGCTATCGCTATGTGATGCTGTTTGGGGTAATGCTGACATTCATTTCCGTAGCTATCATTTCATTCTCGAGCGGCCATGTCGCCTGGATTATATTAGCCTGTCTGCTGCTCGGTGTCGGCACTTCCCCGTTATGGCCCTGCGTCATTACCGGAGCGACGGCGGTTTCGGGAAACGAAGCCAGCGGCACCATCATGAGCGTTGTTTATATGGCCTGGCTCGTTGGCGTAGGCAGCGGCCCGATTGTTATTAATTTCTTCATCTCGCATTCATTTAATCCGGCTTTCAAACTGCTGCTCGGAATGATGTGTCTGGTTGTTGTCGTCGCGCTGTTTCTGCCTGGCAGACGCAGGTCCCATGAATTGGAGGGACGGGCTTTGCCGGAGGCAGCAGCCCATACCAGAGAGAAGGATTCATTGAGCCTCACTGAGAAAACGAAGCGCTACTTCGCTAAAGTGGCCAGCTCGCTTCATGCCAGCAAACTGCTTTACCCGGCCATGTTTATGCAGAATTTTGCTCTGGGCCTGCTGACTCCGATTCTGACGCTATATGCGCGGACTGTGCTTCACTTGTCTCCCGAGGAATACAGTTTGTATCTCATTGCTGGAGGAGCCGTAACGGTTCTGGGACTGATCCCGGTGGGCAAGTGGGTCGACCGCTTCGGAACCCGATGGTTTCTCCATGTCGGCTTTATCATTGCCGCTGTCGCGCTGCCGACACTTGGCTATACGCGTGATTTGCCGCTGGTTCTGGTCATTGTTGCGTTTGTGGGCCTGGGATATGCGCTGATCATTCCAGCCTGGAATACCCTTATCGCCCAGGCTATTCCAAAATCGGAGCGAGGCGCAGTTTGGGGCTTCTTCCTGACTATTGAAGGCATGGGGATGGTATTTGGAAGTATTATGTCCGGGAAGCTGTGGGACAATCTGGGGCCGCATTCTCCGTTCCTGTTGAGCGGGATCGTGATGCTGCTGCTTTTTGTTCTTCATTTGTTCATAACAAGACGCTCAAAAGTTGTGGTACGATGAGGTGGTGGAGGGAAATAATCAATGAAAGATAAACGACTATTAATCGTCATGCTTATGCTGATCACAACATTCATTGGCTTTGGCATTATCATTCCTGTCTTGCCGGAGCTGATTAAAAAAGCGAGTCCCGAATCCGTGGAGTTCCATACGGGCATGATGCTGTCCATCTATTCGGCAGTATCATTCATCGTCTCGCCGCTCTGGGGGGGATTGTCCGACAGAATCGGAAGACGTCCTGTTATCCTGATCGGCGTGCTGGGCTTCGCTGCCAGCTTCCTTGTATTCGGCATTGCGGACGGAAGCTTGCCCCTTATGTATGTTTCCCGGGTGCTTGGAGGGATCTTCTCCGGTGCTGTAACCTCCGTAATCGTCGCCTACGTGGCCGATATTACACCTCCGGATCAACGGACCCGGGGTATGGGACTTGTGGGCATGTCGATCGGCCTTGGTTTTACGATTGGACCTGGCGTTGGCGGAGTTCTCAGTCTGGTTTCGGATAATACGCCATTTTTTGCTGCCGCCGGTCTTGCTTTAGTAACCTTTATGCTGGCAGTGACCAAACTGCCGGAGTCCCTGACGCCGGATATGCGCCATCCGTCGGGCGAACGTAAGCCTTCAAGGTGGAGCGCTTTTACGGGTTCGGTCAAATATTTGTATCTCCTTGCCTTATTAGTTTCCCTGTCGCTGGCTGGACTGGAAGCCACGCTGCAGCTGTTTGGAATGAAACGTTTTGATGTGACGCCGCTTGAGGTCGGGATTATGTTTCTTGTTTGCGGTTTGGTCGGGGCCCTCATTCAGGGCGGTGTAGTCCGCAGAATGATCCGTAAAGGGGACGAGCCTAAATATATTGCAATTGGACTGGTTATTTCAGCAGTGGGTTTCCTGCTTCTGATTACCTCCCATTCCTTGGCAACCGCAACCCTTTATCTGGCTATCTTCGGAATTGGGAATGCGCTGATCCGTCCCTGCGTGACCTCACTGATCACCCAGAAAACAACGGTCGGGCAAGGAATTGCTTCAGGCTTAAGCTCTTCGATGGACAGTCTTGGCCGTATTATCGGGCCTTTGCTTGGGGTATATCTGTTTAAGATGAACGTGGAGCTGCCTTATTTGGCAGGCGGGCTGCTGTCACTTGCAGCACTGCTGCTCCTGCTGCGATTCCGGCTGATTGAGCCTTCTATCAGAAACAAGCAGAAATCAGAATCTGTTTCCTGAAAATAAACAAAGACGCTCACCGTTATCCATAACGGAGGAGCGTCTTTTGATTTAGGAGGCGCCGAGCCCGCGGACGATGAAGGAAATCGTATCCTCGCGCTCGCGTTCATCGTCCCAGGCGGAACCTTCATGTTGTTCATGATAGAGGCTGGCGGCGACATAACCGATCAGCGCGGAAACCGTCAGGCGGATGATCGTCAAATTAGGGAGATCGAGCAGTTGGCCCCTCATCTTGAATTGATCCACGATCCGGTTCATCCGCTCAAGCACCTTTGCCAGAATATTTTTACGGAACTGTTCCTGCAGCTCGGGATGAAAAGGGATTTCCTGAATCAGGATTTTAAGGACATGCATATGATTATGCAGAAACTCGATGCGGTTGGCGATAACAGCGCGCAGGAATTGATCATAACGTTCGTAATCCAGATCCAGCACTTTATTGAAATCGCGCAGTACAAAAGGGGCGATCAGCTTCCCCATCACAGGAGCCACAATGGAGAGCAGCAGGTCCTTCTTGGTTTTGTAATGACGAAAAATAGTTCCCTCCGCAACGCCTGCACGCTGGGCGATTTCATTCGTGGAAGCTGCAGCGAAACCCTTCTCCGCAAAAACCTCAATGGCCGCCTGCAGGATTTTGGACTGCTTTTCGGTCATTTTTCCGCCCGCGGCTTCGATTTTCTCCAGTTCGGCAAGCCACTGCTCGATGGATTCTTCCATAAACCCGACAACTCCTCAAAGCCTGATATGAAGTGAAAATTCACCATGAATTCGATCTTATCACAGTACGGCTGTATTGTTAAATCGCCCGATGCTTGCGAAGCGCGGCTATATTGAGCAAAGCGAACAGCAGGGAGAAGCCGAGCAGAATGTAGACATCAAGCTGAATATCGGCCCAGCCTGCCCCCCGGATCATAATTCCGCGCATCGCGTCCGCACCGTAGTAGAGCGGCATAATAAGGCTCAGCTTCTGCAGCCAGGGTGCCATGGAATCGAGATTGAACAGCCCGGAGAAAAAAACCTGCGGAACAATCACAATCGGGATAAATTGAATCACCTGGAATTCGCTCCCCGCAAAAGAAGAAAGCAAAATGCCAAGCGTCAAAGCGGTTAAGGAAAGCAACAGATTCATCAGCATGACAAGCCAGATCGAGCCGTCCATATACAGCCCCAGCACGTCAATCGCGAACCAGGCAATAAGCGCCGCCTGAAGCAGCGTGAATATGCCGAATCCGGTCAAATAACCGCCCACGATCTCGCTGCGGCGGATCGGCGTAGCCAGCAGCCTCTCCAGCGTCCCGCTCGTTCTTTCCCGCAGAAACGAAACCCCGGCCAGCATAAAAACAAAAAAGAAGGAGAAAAATCCGATCAGAACCGGGCCGAATGAATCGAAGGAAGCCATATCCGGTTTGCCATGCAAATATTCAACAACGGGCTGGATTGAAGGGGAAGGAGCCTGCACGGCCTCCTGCAACGCAAACAGTACCGCTCTGTTCACGGAAGGATCGCTCCCCTCCAGCAGTACGGAAGGTTTGCCCGCCTGCCATTCCAATAAAGCGTCAAGCTTGCCTGACTCCAGAGCGGATTTTGCTTCTCCCGCATCTTCATAAACCGTAATGCGGGCATCGGCTGACTCCAGCTGTTCAACAAGCTGAGCCGGAAGCTGCACCGTACCGAGGCGGGGTTGAACGGCCTGGCCGTTGAAGACCAGCTTCATTAGGATGAGAATAAAAAGCGGCGCAGCAAAAAGCAGGGCAAGGGTACGTTTATCGCGCATGAATTGATGGATAATCCGGATGGCAAGAGCGCGTATTCTCATGGCCTGGCACCTCCTCCAAGTGCGATAAAGGCATCCTCCAAATTGTCGCTTCCCGTCTTAGCTTTAATTGCTTCCGGTGTATCCACCGCAGTCAGTTTTCCGTCCTGAATGAGCGCAAGACGGTCGCATTTTTCGGCTTCATCCATGACATGAGTAGTTAAAATGATAGTCGTGCCGCGTTCCCGCATGGCAGTGAGCTCCTTCCAGATGGATTGCCGGAGCACGGGATCGATGCCGACGGTAGGCTCATCAAGAACCAGCAGCCCGGGCTCATGAAGCAAGGAAATCGCAAGCGACAAGCGCCGCTTCATACCTCCGGAATAAGCCGCAACGGGTTTGTTCAAATGATCGAGAAGATTGACGATTTCCATCGATTGATGAATACGGTCGTTCCGCCTGGCGCCGCTTAATCCATATAGCGAAGCGAAGAAAACAAGGTTTTCTTTGGCGGTCAGCTCGCTGTACAGGGCATCCGCCTGCGCCATGTAGCCAAATCGCTGGAGCATAGCCAGCTTGGGCATCAGCTCCCCAAGCATCCGCACGGAACCGGCGTCTGCTTTGTCGATGCCGGTAATAAGCTTGACAAGCGTCGTTTTGCCCGAACCGGAAGGGCCGAGAAGACCGAACAATTCGCCGGATGCCACAGTTAGCGAAATCTCATCCAGAACCGTTCGATGGCCAAACCGGCGTGTGATGCGCTGAAGTTCTGCAGCCGGACCGGCACCGGACATGCCGGAAGATAAAGACTGCGGGATCATGGGGTAATTCCCCCTTCCTTCAAAATGAGTGATCACTCATTTTTATTATAGGAAACGTTTTTTAATTTGTAAAGTGAGTAATCACTTTTTTTATGCTATATTCTGCGTTCGGAGGGAAGGATTTTTTTGAGGGGGAATGAAGGGGAATATAAAAAACAAATAAAAAAAGCACTGTCGTCAGACAATGTTTTCTTTATTTTCTTTGTTTTCCTTGGTATCCTTATTGTTTTCATCAACCTTCTGGTCCGGCTCGTCGAAAGGTACCCGATCTTCTTCATAATACATGCAATGTTCACCTCCTGCCGCATGGCCTTCCCTAATATAAACCGTTAGCATCAACGCTGGATTAACGAATTGTATGCTTCAAGTAAATAGAGTATTCCCCCTCCTCCGCAAACTTAAAAATAAGACTGATCGACCTTTGGCCTGATATAAGCTCCGTCTCCAGACGGGGGAAAAGACTGGTCTGCAGACGTTTTTGGGAGGAGCTGCATATCAGGTAAGATTTAGCAAGCAACGTCAATTGAACGGTGAGAGGGGTCTTAGGAAAGATGCAGTGGCTAACAAAATGGGCTTTCAACAACAAAGCGGCAATGAAGCTTGTCGTACTTATGGCATTAGCGATGGGGGTTGTCAGCTATTACCGGCTGCCGATGGAGTTTCTTCCGGAAGCGGATAATCCGATGGTATCCATCGCGGCGATCGGACCCGGATATGATGCCAAATCAATGGAGGTACAGGTTACCGGCCAGTTGGAGGAAGCCCTGCAGTTCATCAAAGGCAAAAGCGGGATGACTTCATCCTCCGGCAACGGATTTTCAAAAATTGATTTATCGTTCGATTCCAAGACCGATATGAAAGAGGCTAAAGCCGAGGTCGAGCAGGCGGTTGCAGGCGTACAGCTGCCGGAACGGGTAGGCAAACCGTTTGTCGTACAGTTCAATACCTCGATGATTCCGATATCCTGGGTAACCATCGGCTTCGACCAAACCTTGTCCGATGCCCAGCGGGACCAAGCGGAGAAAGAAATTATTAACGAATACAAGCAAATCGAGGGAGCTGGACAAGTAGTATTGGGCGGACGTTCCACGCCAAGCATATCCGTTATCCCCAATGCGTCGAAGCTTTCAGAGAAAGGAATTCCCTTCCAGACGCTGATGGGTGTGCTTGAAGGCCGCGGCGCTGCTTCATCCGTTGGGGAAAAAACAATTGACGGTGCATCGGGCAATATTAATGTGGAAGCCGGTATCCACGATTTGGAAACCCTACGCATACTTCCTGTGGCAGAAGGCGTCACCTTGGGTGACGTTGCGGAAGTGAAAATGGAAAAACGGCAGGATAGCATCAATAGTGTGAATGGCAAAGATGTCATGATGCTGACCCTTTCTAAAACGGCCAATGCCAACGCGGTTACCGTAGGTGAGGAAATCGCAAGTACAACGGAACGGCTGAATAAAGAAATGAAGGGTATTGATGCGAAGGTTCTGCTTAGCACATCGGATCAGATCGTGCACTCGGTCAATTCGATGATGCGCGAAGTATTGCTGGGGGCTTTGTTTGCCACGATTGTAATTCTGCTGTTCATGCGTAATTTGCGCGCAACGATCGTCACGATTGTTTCGATTCCCCTGTCGCTGGGCATTACGCTCTACTTGCTTAGCTTATCGGGCGTCACATTAAATATTATTACACTCGGCGGCGTTGCCGTTGCAGTAGGCCGGCTGGTGGATGACAGCATTGTCGTCATCGAGAATATTTACAGGCGTCTGCAGAAGGAAAACTTCTCGATTGAGCTGATCGTCGATGCCACTAAGGAAGTAGCAACGGCCATTACATCCTCGACACTTGTCACGGTTGCTGTTTTCCTTCCTATGGGATTGCTGCGGGGTTCATTGCAAAGCTTCCTGCTGCCTTTTGCGCTGACAGTCGCCTATTCGCTGCTTGCTTCTCTGATCGTAGCCTTAACAGTCGTACCGCTGCTTAGCGCCGTGCTGCTGCGTGGAACGAAAATGAAGGAGCATGAAGGCTCCAAACGTTTCTCAAACTTTCTGTCCTGGAATCTCCAGCATAAATGGGTACCGCTGCTTGTTGCCGTTGTGCTCCTGATCGGATCGGTTGCCGCTTATGTTTCCATGCCCAAAGGAGCGATTGACTCCTCCAATGCGGCAAATGTGAATATCACGCTGGAATATCCAGGTGAAACCCCGCGTGACCAAGTGATTACAGCAGGGCGCAAGCTGGAAAATTATTTGAATGAGCGCAATGAAATTGATTGGGTCCTGATGTCCAACGGGAACAGCGCGGAAAATGCTCAATACGGCGATGTTTCCTCGCCAACGCTGGTTACTTATCTGGTGGATATGAAGGAAGGGGCAGATGCCGAAAAACTGATTGAAGACTTGAAGGGACTTCGTCCGGACTACGAAGGTGCTGAAATAAACGCAGGTGCGGCTGACTTTATGAGCGGCGGCAGCTCCACCCAAATCGTCGTTGACATTACAGGCGAGGACCCGGCATTAATCGCACTGGGTGCGGAACAGGTAATCGCGGCTGTCAAACCGGTGAAAGACGTCATTAAGGTCAAATCCAATCAAGAGGAAAAGAAGCCGGTTTATACCTTTAAGCTGGATCCGGTCAAAGCGAAAGGACAGGAGATCGCTATGCAGCTGCAAGGGCTGCTGAACCCGATCCCTCTGGGAACCGTAACCATAGATAGTCGTCCAACCCAGGTGATCTTGCAGCCTGCGGTTGATCCCAAATCGCAAGGCGATTTGAGCAAGCTGACGATCATGACCGCTCAAGGGCCGGCAGCCGTCTCCTCTGTAGCGGAACTGGTCAAAAGCGAACAGTCCATTGTTTATTACCACAAGGATGGCAAGCTCTATATCCGGGTGACGGCTGACGTCGAGCCTGCACAGCTGTCTGTCGTCGGTAAAGTCATCGGCGATAAAGTGAATGCGCTCAAGGCACCGGATAATGTTAAATTTACCGTAGGCGGTGCTTCAGCCGATCAGTCGGATGATTTTGCAGATCTCGGAATTATTATGATGATTGCCATCGGCCTCGTGTATCTGATTATGGTGATTACTTTCAAAACGCTGCGTGCGCCGCTGGCCATCATGTGTTCGCTCCCACTTGCCGCCATCGGTGCGGTAGTCGGGCTGCTTGTTGCGAACGTTACGCCGGATTTCACAGCCATGTTCGGGGTGCTGATGCTTATTGGAATTGTGGTCACCAATGCCATCGTGTTGATTGACCGCGTTAAACAGAATGAAGAGCGGATGACGATTCGCGAAGCGCTTATCGAAGCGGCAACGACAAGGATGCGCCCGATTATTATGACCGCTGTCGCCACGATATCCGCTATGCTCCCTCTTGTATTTGGTTCATCGGAGAGCGGCAGTATCGTCTCCCAGAGTCTGGCAATCGTAGTGATCGGCGGCTTGGCCGCAGCCACGCTGCTGACACTCGTCATTGTTCCTTGTATCTACGAACTGTTTTTCTTCCGGAAATCAAAGCGTCAGCGCATCGCGGTGAAAGCCCAGCATGCCGCTTAAGTAAATACGGAGCTTTAAAGAACCCCCAAATCACTTCAAAGTGATTTGGGGGTTCTTCGATTTGACTATAAACGCTTCACTCGCCTGCAAGGATTTTGGGCAGGGCGTTTATAGAGCCATTTTGTATAGAGGCAGCACCGTCTTAAAGGTTTCGATGGTTTTATCGATGAACGCTTCACCGTCCTGCAGCAGTGGATCCTCGCGGTCGATGATGATGCCGCAAAGCGCCTCGGACGCTTTTACCGTCCGCAGCCGCTTCAGCAGACTGGTTAGGCCTTCGCGGCCCAGATCACCCTGCTTGTCGCCGCCTGGTATCATATGATCGCCTGACCAGACATAGTCAGCAGGAATATACCGCATGATCTCGTCAAGCTGCTTTAGTGCATGTCCGGCAAAAATCGACTTATTGTCAGATTCGTATATAATCGCGAACTGTACGAACAAATGCGAGCTGAACAGGCCGATTTGAAAATGCGGATGAGCTTTATATCCCCGCTTATTGGCGGCAAATGCCACCCAGGTGTCGACAGGAGGATTAACGGTGCGTCTGGCATGCTTGGCGACATGAGGATAGATGGTCTCGCCGCAGAGCCCGCTCAATACAGGAGAAAGACGTTCCCCCAGCAGATTAAGCTTGGGCCTGACCCGGTCGATCAAAACATTCATACGGGCTTCCAGGCCCGGAACCTCAAAGACATCAAAGTCTTCGGCGGTAAAACCTTCAAAGGTCAGCAGTTGTTCGGTCATGGTCATCATCCTTTTCTTATTGAATGTTGCCGAGGTTACATTTTCAAATAAAGTATGGCTATCTGTGTACGGTCGCGCAGCGCAAGCTTGCCGAGAATGACGGAAATGTAGTTTTTGACGGTGCCTTCGCTGAAAAAAAGCACGGCGGCAATCTCTTTGTTGGATTTGCCTTCGGCAATCAACCTTACCACATGCTGCTCGGCAGGTGTAAGCCCCATCTCGCCAAGCTGCTTCTGGCGGAGCGCCTCAGCGGATTCGTCCGCAGCCTGCGAAGCAGGGAGCAGGCCGGTACCGACAAGGCCGGCCAGCTTGCGGGCTATGTCGGGATGTACAAGCAGGGAGCCCTCATAAACGGTTTTGATACTGGAGACAATCCGGCTGGGTGGGACATTCTTCAGCAGATAACCGTTGGCGCCGCTGCGCAGCGCTTCAATGATATATTGATCATCGTCGAAGGTGGTCAGAATCAATACCGCAGGGGGGAGTGGCAGCGACTTCAGCTTCTTTGTCCCCTGAACGCCATCGCAGACAGGCATCCGGATATCCATCAGTACAACATCGACAGCGTGTTCTGCGACAAACCGATAAGCGGCATCGCCATCCGGACAGGTGCCGGCAACGGAAATCTCCGGATCCAGACCCAGAATGACCTGAAGACTCTCGCGGATAAAAGGGTCATCGTCGACAATTAGGACCTTGATCACTGATAATCCCTCCGTAATGACAGGTTTTGTGGAGCGGCCCCGGCCAGAGGGAGAGTTGTGGTAATCGCAAATTCCGGCGATACCGATACCTCCAGGCGGCCGCCCAGCATGAGGATCCGTTCCTTCATTCCCCGCAGGCCGAGGCCATGCGAAATCGGTGCGTCCGGCAACGAGCCATCATTGGCAACCGTCAACGCAATCTCATGCATGCTGTAGTTAAGCCGGACATTCACGGTACAGGCCGATCCGTGACGCACGGCATTGGTTATCGCTTCCTGGGCATTACGGTACAAGACATATTCCATGCTGGGGTAAAGAGGCTGGGGATGCCCTTCAATGGCAAACGTGACGGAAATTCCAAGCTCTCTGCCGGCATCCGCTATCAATTGATCCAGCGCGTATTCCCGCGCATCCCGGGGTTCAGCGGGGGAAAGGCGCCGCAGCGTCCGGCGCATCCGCTCCATGCTCTCTTCCATCTGGCTGCGAACCCGTTCAAACATGGAATAAGCACGCTCCGGATGCTGTTCATACAGCTGCAGGGCCGCTTCCATCATCATCTTCTGGCGGATCAACCGGTGGCCCAGATCATCGTGAATATCCGTGGCGATCCGGCTGCGTTCTTCTGCTTGGGCATAACGTCCGATTTGCGCGCCGTATTCCTCCAGCCGTCTGCGCGCCTGCTCCAGTTCCTCGTGGCTGCGGTTAAGCTCTTCATACAGCGATTCCACAATCTGATGTTTGTCGGAAATCCGGCTGGAGGTGTAAAGCACGGCCGCTACCGAGAACCACAGGAGATAAGTGGTCCAGATCAGCTCCGGGGAACGGTGCTGCAAGCATATACCAAGCAATACAGCTCCCGTCAGAACGACGAAGGTTGTAGCTTGCGGCGAACGGAACGTAACACCAACCACAATCAGACTGGAGAACAGCAGCATAAACATAAGCCCCTGCGCATGATAGGCGAGCAGGCTGATTCCTGCAAGCTCCACAACCATCAGCCATTTAGCGGATCCGGGATACAATTCTCCAGCTCTCATGATCAATAAGACAAGCAGGACAAAGAAAGTGAACCAGTTCTGGAATTCGACATGAGTGGTCAGCAGCGTCCCGAGCGCAGGAACAATGAGTAATAAATATCTTAGCCATTGCAGCAGCAGCGACATCAATTAACGCCTCCGGCGTAGAATTCAATTGTTTCATTATAGCATACGAGCTGCTCAAATCAGACCGGAAGCCGCTGAAGAAATGACTTTCGTCATCGAAGTTCATGACTTTCATGACCTGCGCGCATCTCTTCCAGGATTTATAATGAAGGCATAAGAAGGAACAGGAGTGGGATTACGATGAGCTTAGTTCAGTTTAAAGAAGTCGTTAAAAAATATGACACGGTGCTTTCAGTCAATCATCTGTCTATGGCCATTGAGGAAGGCGAAATATTCGGATTGCTGGGCCCCAACGGTGCGGGCAAAAGCACCTCGATCCATATGCTCTCGGGACTGCTGTCCGTCGATGCCGGAGATATTACGGTGGAAGACTGGTCTGTCCGCAAGCATTCCCTTGAGGTGAAACGGCGGATCGGACTTGTCCCTCAGGAACTGGCGATCTATGATTCCTTGTCGGCTGCGGAGAATGTAACTTTTTTTGCCAGACTTTACGGATTGGGCGGCAAGCTCCTGCGGGAGCGTGTGGCTGAAGCGTTGGAGTTCGTAGGTCTTCAAGACAAAGCCAAAGACAAGCCGGCGACCTTCTCTGGTGGCATGAAGAGGCGGCTTAATATCGCCTGCGCGATTATGCACCGGCCGAAGCTGATTATTATGGATGAGCCGACGGTCGGGATTGACCCGCAGTCGCGCAACCATATTCTGGAGTCGGTTCGTACGCTGAACCGACTTGGTTCCACCATTATTTATACCAGCCATTACATGGAGGAAGTAGAAGCGATCAGCACAAGGGTCGGCATCATGGACAAGGGTAAGCTGATTGTTTCCGGAACGAAAGAAAAGCTTCTCAGACAGATGGGGCAGGATGAGAAGCTGATTCTGGAAGTGGACCGGATCGTGGAGGAAGCTGTGGCTGAAATTGGCAAACATTCCCTCGTCACTTCAATCGAAGCAGTGGATTCGCTTGTGCTTGAGATCTTTCTAAAGGCATCCGATACGGCGCTGCAGGATCTGTTGTTTATATTGCACAAGCATGGGATCGGGCTGCGCAAGCTGACCCGCATAGAACCAGATCTGGAGACTCTGTTTCTGCAGCTCACAGGCCGGTCGCTTCGGGACCGGACGTAGACCGAAGGAGGGGAAAGATGAAAATCTGGTATTTTACCGCTTATTACGATTTTGTGCAATATATTCGGATGAAGGTTGTTGTTATTATCATGTTTGGCTTGCCTCTGCTGCTTATTTTCCTTCTGGGAAGTGCCTTCAGCGGAGGGATGAAACCTGTCAAAATTGCCGTTTACAATGCGGATAAAGGGGCAATGCAAAGCTCGGTGCAGGCATTTATGAACGATCCTGCTTTGACTGCTACCGCTGTCTTCAAATCCACCCATTCGGAGACAGAGATTCTGAACGGGGTCAAAAACGGGAGTGCCGATTACGGAATCGTCATTCCAGCCGATTTCTCGGAACAGGCGCTGGCGGGACGCGATGCGTATATGAACAGCTACCCAGGACGCGGTGATATGGAGAATCGGTTTGCGGAAGCCCTGATGAACCGTTTTCTAAGCGTCATCCAGACCAAACAGACGATAGAAGCTGTTATGGGCGGCAGTGGAGGGACAACAACTTCCACGAGCCAGTCTGAAGCGTCTTCAAGCCGCGTAGAAGAAGCCATCGTATTGGCTGAGCTTGTCGGGGGAAGCAGCTCTGCCTTTGGAGAAGTATCAGCCATTCAGTATTATGCAGGCAGTTATCTGATCATGTTTCTGTTGTACTCCGGCATGCCGGCCGCATTGTCTTTGCTGGACGAGAAGCGGCGGGGGACCTTGGGGCGACTGTATTCCCTTCCACAGCGGTGGTCGTTGATCATCGCAGGCAGAATAACCTCCATCACGATATTCGCAGCGATTCAATCGCTCACCATTATCGTATTCTCCTGGCTGGTGTTTGGCGTAGAATGGGGGAACCGGCTCGGTCAACTGGCACTCGTTTGCCTGCTTGCCTCATTGAGTGCAGTAGGACTCAGTCTTGTTATTGCCTCGATCGTGAAAACCGAAAAGGCCACTCAATCCGTATTCTCGATCATCGTATTGCTCATGACCTTCCTCAGCGGAGGGATGGTTCCCGATCTGGGCGATACCGTTCTGAACGTCGGTAAATTCACTGTTAATCATTGGGCGGTCACCACCATCAGACAAATGATGGATGGCGGTGCGGATATACTGGTTTGGAAGGGAATCGGAATCCTTGCGGGAATAACGGTACTCTTGTTGACCATCGCATTATTACGAATGAAGAAAGTGGTGGGTATGGATGCATAGTCTGATTATTGCCGGGTCCATGATTCGCAGAACGATCGGACAGCGCAAAGGGTTTATGTTTCTTGTGCTGCTTCCTGCACTTGCGCTTTCCGGAATTGTAGGGATCTTCGGATTCTCCGAAGGGGAGAGTGAATATGCAATAGCGGTCTCCAACGAGGATAACGGTATGCTGGGTGCCGTGCTGGTTGAAAATGTGCTGGGAGACGAAGACCAACAGGAGAAACGAACGATTAAACTGCTGCCGGGGAATTGGCAGAGCGAGGCTTCGCTTGAAGCAGCCGTGTATGAAGGCACAGCGGATTTGGGTTTGTACATTCCAGCCGGGTTCACCGCCATGCTGAAAAACGGGGAGCGTCCGCAAGTGAAGCTGCTGCGCAAGGAAGTCCAACCGTGGAATGCGGCGTTGGAACAGGAGCTTTCTGCAGAAGCCGAACAGTTGGCGTCCTTGATGCAGGCGGCTGGCTTGTCCAAGAATGGCATAACCAGTACATCGCTGAAGCGGATGCTGGATGAACGTGGCAGTCATTTAATCAGCCTTCAGCGCGGGGATACTTCCCAGGTGAGACCGCAAGTTTCATTCCATGTGCTCATCAACGGGACGATGCTGATGTTCATGATGCTGGCCATCAATCAATCCGTGCAGGTTGTTATGGAGGATCGTGAAAAAAGAACGATGGCGCGTATGTTTACAGCTCCGCTGCACGGATATGAAATCGCTCTTGGCAATTTTATCGGCAGCTTGCTTGTTGGGACGATTCAACTGGTCATCGTGCTCACGGCCACGCGGCTTATTTTCTCTTATAACTTCGGGATCGGATTCTTTCCTCATCTTCTCATATTGGAATGTTTTCTGCTTGCTGTGATCGGACTTGCGACAGCGGTCGCCGGCCTCGTGAGAAATGTGGATCAGCTTTCGCAATTGAATAATCTGGTGGTGACGCCGACCTGCATGCTGGGCGGTTGTTTCTGGCCGCTGGGCATTATGCCGGAATTCATGCAAAAGCTTTCTAATTTCACCCCGCAGAAATGGGCGATGGAAGCGCTTAGCAGCCTGGCTTTCGGAAACGAACTGGCCGCCATCGTGCTTCCGCTCGGTATTATGCTGCTGTTTGCCGCAGTGCTACTGGCATTCGGCGCCTTTGTCCTTCAGCCAAGCCGCAAATCCGCTTGATGGCTTGAATTTTTTTCGCAAGACTTCAGATGATTCATACTGCCTGGTTGCATTCACGCGGTGAATACGTTACATTCGAAACGTGTTGTTTACAGAAACAAAGCGACAGGGAGCGATTTAAATTTTATGTGGCAGCAGATTTGGTTTATCGTCAATATGTTTTTTGTGGCCTTACTGATCATTTTTTTATTCAGTCACCGTTCCGTCATACAGGCACGTCAGGAGAAGGCTGAGCAGCGAATCAGAAGTGCTGTCCGCAAGCGCTTCGTATTTGGCGTTCTGACGGTATTGGCATTTCTTGGAATGTCGCTAAGCTTCGTGATGAACATGAAAGTCAACGGGTGAAGAATGTGTCGAATTCTTGTCTGTTTGCGTTTCTCTCGCAACTTTTCCCCGGCACTAAGCGTTAAATGTGTCATGGAAGCTTGCTGGTGGCCTTCTTAATCCTGAAGCTGGCGAAGGGGCTGTCATACTACAGAGAAACAAAGGAGATAGAGAATGAAATCACTGAAGTCTTTAAAATGGATCCTGATATTATCTTTCCTGGTCCTGCCGTTTGCTAACGTCGCCGGTTCCAATGTATCGGCTGCAGGTAAAATGTCCGATCAGCTTATGCTGACGCTCAACAGCAAGACAATGGTGCATAACGGTGTTACCATGAATTCGGTACAGCCGGTTACCGTACAGAATGGCACTTCATTTATTGCGCTGAGCTCGATATCGGCGCGTTATGGTTATACAGTTTCCTTCAACGCAGCAACAAAGGAAATTACAGCCGTGGGCAACTCGCATGAGCTGATATTTAAAATCGGCAGTACGATTATTTACGGCGACGGACAGCCTGTCAAAACGGCTCTCGCCCCGTATATTCTCAACGGATCGACGATGATTCCAGTTCGGACCTGGTCGAATCTGAGTGGAAGCACATTGGATTTCAGCGGCAAGAAAATTACGCTTTCCTGGAACGTGCTCAAGCAGCCGACAGCCGATTTCTCGATCGAGCCTGGCGAGATTTATGCCGGAGAGACGGTTGTCAACTATATCGATAAATCGACCAACCCAAGCGGCCTGCCTTTCGTGGATGACCGCTATACGGGAAGGATGGAAGTGTTCCCGGAAGCGGGGAGCTATACCATTACAAGACAGGTTCAGGATGTAAACGGCCTGTGGAGCGATCCCTACTCGGTTACGGTTCAGGTTAAGCCGCAGAACATGCCGCCGGTTGCCGGCTTCAAGACAGAGAAGCAGGAGTACCGGATCGGCGAGCGCGTAAACTATACGGATCTCAGTTCGGATGACAATAATGCCATCGTGCGCAGAACCTGGGGCGGCGATAAACAAGATGTTTATTTCGAACCGGGCGTGAAGACGATTACCCTGGAAGTTGAGGATTCCAAGGGATTGACCAATTCGATCACCCAGACGATCAACGTCACGGATGAAGTGCTTTACACCAAGGATGAGTACAATAAACTGTTTACCCCGACTGGCGAGAAGTTTGCCATTGACGGCGATTCGGTACTTAAATTCCCGTCATTGCCTTACAAAATCCAGGATGAGGGAGCCCAGTTTGTACGAAGCAACAGCCCGGAAATACTGCTGGGTGAAGGACTTGCTTACGTTTCGCAGCTGACTGGTCAAGTTCGGTTTATGTTCCATAATGT
Organism: Paenibacillus nasutitermitis; assembly: GCF_014641075.1. GTDB lineage: Bacteria > Bacillota > Bacilli > Paenibacillales > Paenibacillaceae > Paenibacillus_Z > Paenibacillus_Z nasutitermitis. The sequence continues at coordinate 1,025,528 of NZ_BMHP01000002.1, read as the reverse complement.
CAACAATGTGGGTTACCCGGTAAAAATTCATCTGGTTGCCACGAACAATAACAGCTCGTCCGTAACCGTGAACACAGGCGCGGTTGGTATTGGCGGACCGGATCCTTATGTAGATAAATCCGGCAAGATGGCGACACTGCGTTATATGAATTCATTAGTGGCGAATCCGACGCCGACAACGACAACGATCAAGCCTGGGCAATCCGTAACCCTGTTACCGGAAATATCCAAGGTTCCGCTCAAGCAGAATGATGTCTTTACCGCTTATGCGGATTTATATGCGGACAAAGAACTGACATACCGCGTTGTGGTGGTCGCTTCCGCGAAGGATCCAATAAAAGAATGGAACAAACTGAACGTCCTGGAGCGTAACGATGTCCATGTACGCGGCACCTTCAACAAAGCGAATCGTGCAATCGAAATGTCGGAGACTTTGGGCGCTGAACCTCAGCGCATCATTTTGGGCGACCGCACCATGGACAAATATACCGACGGAATTGATGAAATCACAGGACAGCTTGAACTGAATACGGGTAACTTCGGCGTACTCTACAAAATGAGACTGCAGAATGTAGCACCCCACACCTTGATCGCTTTGAATCCCCGGGGAGGCAATTATACCGGAGCGATGATAGTGAATGGTCAAGTTGTTCAGGTCACCAACAGCAGTATATTGAAAGATAGTGGTGAGGCGGCTGTTCTATACCGCACTGGCGATTCAGCGGAATCAGTTGAAATTGTATTTACGATTTCAGCAGGGAGCAACCTTCCGATAGCGATGCTGTTTCTGCCTATGCCGGCTAAACGTTTCTAAAACTAATCAGAGAAGGAGGCACCCACATCCGGGTGCCTCCTTTCCAATTAAAAAGGCCTTGTCCCAGGAGCAGAGGAAGCTGCTTCAAGGGACAAGGCCTTTTTTATGAACCGTGATGGGATCTGGTTAGAAATTAATAAGGAAGCTCAATCGACACTTCCCGTTTCAAATCGGCGGAACGCAGCACGCCGTCGATGATTGCCTGTTGAATCAGAATCTGTTCGCCAGGAATAGGAGCAGGCAGGCCATCACGTACAGCATCTACGAAATCGCGAACCTTCTCAAAGAAAAGCTCTTTGGAATGCTCGATTACCGGAACCGGCGTTGAGGTCTGCTGGCCCATAAAATCATGGAACAGCGTCATGCTGCCGACCTTGCCATCCCATACGCCCGACCAGTTCCCCGTTCCGTGCGGCTCGACTTTAAGTCCGCCGTCCGTGCCCAGAAAGATCGTCGAACCCAGCGAGTCCATATGCATCGCCCAGGAAATCTTGAACTGCAGAACAAGATCATTCTCGAATCGTACTAAGGCGACACCGAAATCCTCAACCTCGAAACGGTCTGCTTCGTTGTGATAGAGCGGATTGGTGCCGAAGTGGTTGGACGTATAGGCGGATACTGTCAACGGGCGCGGGTAGCCCATCGCATTTAGAGCCATATCCAGGGAATAACAGCCGATATCGGCCATAGCGCCTGCGCCGGCAAGATCCTTGCGGATGAATGTGCCGCCTGGCATGCCTCTGCGCCGTCCTCCGCCTGTTTCCACATAATAGACTTTCCCCAGCTTGCCGGACTGTACAATGTCCTGAACGAGCTTCATGTTAGGGTCATAACGCGGCTGGAAGCCGATAGTGAGCATGCTACCGGATTCGCGCGAGGCTTGTACCATATCAACGGCTTCATCCAGCGTGACGGACATCGGCTTCTCCAGCAATACCTGCTTGCCGGCGCGCAGTGCATCGACCGTTGTCAGGTGATGCGAGACGTTAGGCGTACAGATGCTGACGCCGTCCAGGTCCATTTCCAGCATCTTGCGGTGATCTTCGAATGGCTGTGCGTTCTCCAGTGACTGCGATTCGATAAATTGCTTCGCTTTGCCTGGCACAACGTCGGCAACGCCGACAATTTCCACATCCGGCAGCTTTTTGTATTGGTTGACATGGGCATGAGCGATGCCGCCGCTGCCGATAATGCCGATTCGAACGGTTTTAATCATGAGTGGTTTGATCTCCTTTTTTATCCGGCCCCGACGCATCGACTGCCGCTTGATGTGCCCGGAATTGCTTGGGCGTCATGCCGAATCTTTTTTTAAAGACATAATAGAGGTAATTGCCGCTGGCAAAGCCATGCTCAAGGGCAATTTGGTCGATCGGGCTTGCGCCTTCCACAATTGCGGAGCAAATCTGGCTCAGCCGATAGTTTTCGAGATAGGCGCTGAACGAGTCTGCACCCTGTTCCCTGAAGATCCGCTGCAGCTGCCGCCCGCTGATGGGGATGCGTTCCGCAACCTCCTGAAGGGTAATAGGGGATGCATAGTTGTCATGAATAAACTGTGTTGCGATTTTGAACCGGTGCTCGTTCATATTGCGGTTAGGCGGTTCGAACGTCACCGTCGGATCAGAAGAGAGCCGCGATGCGCGCAGGAGGATCTGGATAATCGCCTGCTTGATCGTGGAGTATGCGCCCGGCTGGCCTTCATGCCAGGCTCTGTAGGCGGTAAGGAACCATGCCATGGCGTTATACTGATCCGTCAGTGGAGCAAGCGGAAGAGAGCCGAGCGCATGAATGCACATCTGCGCCTCATGCCGTTCCCATTGCTCTCCCCATAGCGTATCCTCCCCGGCTTCAAGAGGCACAATGTCTATGTGCAGACATAACTCGTCCATGGGATCTCTCTTGTCGGCCTCCTGCTGATGCATCACATTCGGACCCGTGAGATAGAATTGCCCTTCATACACGGGAAAGGTATAGTCTTCGATAATGACGGTTCCTTTGCCGCGCGGTATGAAATGGAACTCATATTCGGAATGCTTGTGAAACCGGATGATTTTGCCCGCAGGGAAGGAAGTCAAATGGCAGCGGTGAACGCGAAAGCCGTATCCGCCCCAGCGGAACTGAATATCAAGCCGGTCGATCGCATCCATTTTCTCGGCCATCAATGCATAAGCAAACGGCTTCGCCATTCCATCACCATACCTTCCCTTGATTTAAATGAAGTATTTTGTATCAGTTTGCCAGCTCGGACAGCTTCACGTGACGCTGCTCGGCTTCGGAAAGATTGGCAGCTTCCATCAGCTTGGTCAGGTCGACAGCAAGACCGATATTTTCTTCGGCGAGAGTATCGTTCTGCACATGTTCAACCCATTGGTCGAAAGCGGATGTACGATTCTGAGGAATCTCGATCGTAACCCATTCATTTTGGCTCAGCTTGTTGCTGCGGACACGGATAGCCTCATCCGGCAATCCGTAGAGCAAAGTGCCTTCTGTGCCGTGAATCTCGACGCAGAAAGGGGAATGGCTGTTGACGAAGCCGGCTTCCACAATTCCGATTGCCCCGTTATCATAACGCAGTGTAGCAACCGCATTGTCCTCCACTTCTTTGCCGGAGACATAGCCGAATGTTGCGCTAACGCTCTGCGGCAGACCCAGGAAAAGACGGACCAGGTACATCGGGTGGCAGCCAAGATCAATCAGAGCGCCGCCTCCGCATTGCTCCCGGCTGAAGAAATGCTCGGGCAGCCAGCCGGCAAGGGCGCCGTTATGCGACAAGCGGACACGGGCCTGCGTTAATTCCCCGAGCAGCCCTTTATTGATGACTTCCTGCGCGGCCAGCGTATACCCGTCATTCAGGCGCGGCAGGGATACCGTTAATTTGACGCCAGCTTCCTTAACGGCTGCCAGGATTTCATTGACTTCCTTTAAAGTAGGCGCGATTACTTTTTCGGTAAAAATATGTTTGCCGGCACGGGCTGCTTTCACCATAACATCACGGTGGATATTGGTAGGTGTATCTACAACGACCGCATCCACATCGGTTCTTGCCAATATTTCATCCAAATCAGCGACAAATGGAACACCAAGCTTCTCTGCGGCTTCTTGGCCGCGGCTTGGGATTTCGTCCCAGACTGCAACGATTTCGGTTCCCGGATTTTGTTGTACCTGTTTTGTGTAATCCCAAGCATGTACATGCCAATAACTGAGCATAGCAACGCGAATCATCGATAAATTCCTCCTCATATAGACATCCTGCAAGAGGATGCTGGTGTCGTCTATTCTTAGTATATCATCCTCTAATTATGCGACACAACGCTACACTAACACAAAAGAATTCGGTCTTAAATGGGTTTAGGTGACATGCTGACTACAAATTTGCGACATTTCCTCTTTTTCATCATAAATTGCATTTGTCAGAATTGACGCATTTCTTTTTTTCCTTCATTATTGAGGGATAGAAGTTGTGAAAAAAGGGAGGTGGGGCGGGCTTATGCGCAGAATCATACAGGCTCCGATCAAAGCGTACCGCAAATTTATTTCGCCGCTTAAGCCGCCTACCTGCCGATTTTATCCGACCTGCTCGGAATATGCACTGCAGGCCATCGACAAACACGGGCCGCTGCGCGGCAGTTGGCTTGCAGCAAGGCGCATTTGCCGCTGTCATCCCTTCCATCCGGGCGGTATCGACCATGTCCCGCCGACCAGGGAAGAGCTTGAAGCCATGAGAATGACCGGCGCTATTGACATGCACAAGCCCGATTCGGTATAGTTTGATCAAGTGAATCCTCATATTCAATGAACGGATAAGTACGATCGCCACGCCCTACACAGAGAGCCGGAGCAGGTGGGAACCGGCAAGGAGCAGCTTTTGGAAAATGGTCCGGGAGAATCCGCTTTCGAACTGTCAGCTGAAAACAGCTGCGGCAAGGGAGCAGCGCATTGGCTGCGTTACCGGCTGACCAACCGTCCATGACTGGACGGTATTAATGAAGCTTTCCCTTTTTATTACGGCTGAGGGGAAAGAAAATTGGGTGGTACCGCGTGAGCGACAAGCTTTCGTCCCATAGTGGATGAGGCTTTTTTTGCGTTTTTTTGGCTGCAGGATTCGTTAAGAGGTTGTTCAAAAAGTCCCCTTTTGATGATGAAGCCAATCAGGAAGTAAAAGAAGAAACATATTAATGAAGGAGGGATTTTTCATGAGCGAGTCAAACAAAACGTTCTATATTACAACACCGATTTATTATCCAAGCGACAAGCTTCACATTGGTCATGCCTATACGACTGTAGCAGGGGATGCCATCGCCCGCTACAAGAGACTGCGCGGCTATGATGTCTGGTATTTGACGGGAACCGACGAGCATGGACAGAAGATTGAACGCAAGGCGCAGGAGAAAGGCAAAAGCCCGCAGCAGTTTGTCGATGATATTGTGGTGTCGATCAAGGATCTGTGGAAGAAACTCGATATTTCAAATGATGATTTCATCCGGACAACGGAGGTGCGGCATAAAGAGGTTGTCGAGGAGGTATTTGACAAGCTTCTGCAGCAAGGTGATATCTACAAAGGCTTGTATGAAGGCTGGTACTGTACCCCTTGCGAATCTTTTTTTCTGGAGCGGCAGCTGGTGGACGGCAAATGCCCGGATTGCGGAAGACCCGTTGAACTGGTCAAGGAAGAAAGCTATTTCTTCCGGATGAGCAATTACGCGGACAGACTGCTCCAATATTACGAAGACAATCCGGATTTCATCCAGCCTGAATCGCGCAAGAATGAGATGATCAACAATTTCATCAAGCCCGGGCTGGAAGATTTAGCTGTTTCCCGCACCACCTACGACTGGGGCATCAAGGTTAAAGGAAATCCCAAGCATGTGATCTATGTATGGATTGACGCGCTGCTTAACTATGTGACCGCTTTGGGCTACCATTCATCGGATTCAAGCAAATTCGATAAATACTGGCCTGCCGATGTTCATTTGATGAGCAAGGAAATCGTTCGTTTCCATACCATTTACTGGCCGATCATTCTAATGGCGCTGGATCTCCCGCTGCCTAAGAAGGTATTCGCCCACGGATGGCTGCTCATGAAGGATGGCAAAATGTCCAAATCCAAAGGAAACGTCGTGGATCCGGTTACGCTGATTGACCGTTACGGTCTCGACGCGCTCCGTTACTATCTGCTTCGCGAGGTGCCGTTCGGCGCTGATGGTACCTTTACCCCGGAGGGATTCATTGAACGGATCAATTTCGATCTGGCCAATGATCTGGGCAATTTGCTGAACCGGACCGTCGCCATGATCGAGAAATATTTCGGAGGTGAAATTCCGGGCTATGAGGGAAGCGTAACGGCCTTTGACGGGTCCCTCTCGGAACTTGCAGCTTCGACTGTCGTTCAGGTGGAAGCGTCAGTGGAGCGAATGGAGTTTTCCGTAGCTCTTGCGGCGATTTGGCAGTTCGTCAGCCGGACCAATAAATATATTGACGAGACCCAGCCATGGGCGCTTGCCAAAAACCCGGAAAAAAGCGGCGAGCTGGCATCGGTTATGCATCACTTGGCCGAATCGCTGCGCATTATTTCCATTCTGCTGCAGCCGTTCCTGACAAATGCCCCGCTTGAAATACGCCGCCAGCTTGGGGTGGAGAGCGAAGAACTGACACAGTGGGACAGCGCCAAGCAGTTTGGATTGATTACGGGCGGTACTCGCGTTCAGAAAGCAGGACCGATCTTCCCCCGTCTGGATGCAGTGGAAGAAACGGCGTTTATCGCGGCCGCAATGAACGGAGGAACGGCGCCGGCTGCTGAACTGGCACCAACTGATGCAGCTGCTGCGGGCAACGGGGATGTTCAAGCCCAGAAACCGGCTTCTCCAGGCACCGCCGATTCTCCCGAGCCGAAAGCTGAAATTGCCATAGATGAGTTCGCCAAGGTGGAGCTGAGGGTCGCGCAGGTCATTGCCGCCGACCATGTGAAGAATGCCGATAAGCTGCTGAAGCTCCAGCTGGATCTGGGCTATGAGCAGCGTCAGGTCGTCTCCGGCATTGCCAAATTTTATACGCCAGAGCAGATGATCGGCCGAAAAGTGATTTGCGTGACCAACCTGAAGCCGGTAAAGCTGCGCGGCGAGATGTCTCAGGGCATGATCCTTGCCGCCTCGCATGGCGATGAATTGACGCTGGCGACCGTTCCGGAAAATATGCAGAATGGCTCAATTGTGAAATAGTATTGAACACCAAACCGCCTGGCGCACCCCGCGCCAGGCGGTTTGTCATTGACAGCCCTGTAACTCATCGATATAATTTATCAGTAATGTTTACGAATATACAATTTGGGGTGTCAGATAATGCAATGCTGGAGAAACAGTATTATTAATAGATGCTTTGTGCTGGCCGCAGCTATCATGCTGGTGATTTTGACAGGCTGCAGCGGTTCGGCGGGCAGCAAGCTGGTTGAAGGCAAGGTGAATGTGGTGACCAGCTTCTATCCCCTTTATTTCCTTGCCAATGAAATCGGCGGCGACAATATCCATGTCATTAATCTTGTACCTGCAGGCGTAGAACCGCATGATTGGAGCCCCAAGAGCCGTGATCTGGATACCGTGTCCAAAGCACAGCTGTTTTTCTATAACGGGGTTGGGCTGGAGGGCTGGGTCGACGGTTTTCTTAAAGGATTGTCCAAGGACAGCCAGCTGGTCACGGTCGCAGCGAGCCAGGATGTCAAGCTTATCCCGGCAGCTGCCGGGGAAGCAGGAGATGAAGAAGTGCAGGATGACCATAAAGGCGGAGTTGATCCCCATACCTGGGTCAGCCCCAAATCCATGATGGTGATGGCAGGAACCGTCCGTGATCACTTGAAGGCGGCAGACCCGGGCCATGCTGCGCAGTATGATGGAAACTATCAGGCCATCCTCAACAAACTTGCCGCGTTGGACGATCAATATGAAGAGAAGCTGGGAGCGGCTGCCCATAAGGATATTGTCGTTTCCCACCATGCCTTCTCATATCTGGCCCGCGATTACGGGCTTACTCAGCTGTCTATTATGGGGCTGTCGCCAGATGCGGAACCGAAGGCGCAGGATTTGCTGAAGCTATCAAAATATGTCAAAGAGCATGGGATCAAATATATATTCTTTGAAGAGCTTGTCTCCGACGAACTGGCCCGAACGCTTGCCAGGGAAGCCGACGTCGGAACGATGGTACTGAATCCGGTGGAAGGGCTGACTCCCGAGCAGGAGAAGAGAGGCGAGGACTATTTCTCGCTAATGGAGCTCAATTTGCAAAATCTTTTACAGGCATTACAATAGGAGAAGGAACATACCCCGCAGCGTTGAGACAGGTTGTCATGATTGGCTGACGCTTTAGGTGGACCAGGGGAGTGATGATTATGCAGTTGGAGAAGGACAATCAGGCACACTGCCATCAGAATGTCATCGAGCTTGAGGATGTCTCGTTTTCTTATGAGCTCAAGCCGGTTATTCAGGACGTCAGCTTTGGTGTGCAGGAGCGAGATTTTGTAGGACTGATCGGCTCCAACGGAGCGGGCAAGACGACGCTGCTGCGGATGATTGTCGGGTTGATCAAGCCTGACTGCGGATCGATCAAGCTGTTTGGACAACCCGTGAAGGATTTCAAGGATTGGAGCCGGGTTGGATATGTGCCGCAGAAAAATTCATTCAATCCGCTGTTTCCCGCTACTGTCCGTGAAGTTGTATTATCCGGGCTTTACAGCGGCAACCGTCTGTTCCGTAAAGTAAGCAAAGCCGATCAGGTCAAATGCGACGAAGCGCTGCATGCCATGAATATAGATGATTTGGCAGCCAAACGAATCGGCCAGTTATCCGGAGGCCAGCAGCAGCGCGCTTTTCTGGCGCGGGCGCTGATCAATAATCCGGCGCTGCTTATTCTGGACGAGCCTACGGTAGGGATCGATGCCGAAACGCAGCAGGGTTTTTTTCATCTCATCAAGCACATGCACCAGCACCATAACATTACGTTTCTGATGGTGTCGCATGATATGGAGATGATCCGCTCTTATTTGGGTCAAGAACCCAAAGGCGAATGCGGGAAGTTGAAATTTTATGTGAAGCATTCCCATGAGCTGGAGGATTGCGGGGAAACGAATTTGACCCATAGCTTGAAAGAGCTGCGTCATTCGATGGAGAAAGGGAAAGTGGGCGTGTAGTTTGCTGGATATCGTTACAAGTGAATTTTTCGGGCGTGCTCTGATCGGGGGCATTCTGATCGGGGTTACTGCCCCTTTGATGGGCCTGTTCCTGGTGCTGCGCCGTCTGGCCATGATTGGCGATACTTTGGCTCATGTATCCATAGCCGGTGTCGCGCTCGGTTTTTTAATCGGCGTGTATCCCATGGGGGTCGGTCTTATTTTTGCCCTGGTTGCGACACTCGCTATTGAGAAGCTGCGCAAAGCTTACAAAACCTACGCGGAGCTGTCCATCGCCATTATTATGTCAGGCGGGGTGGCGCTTGCCTCCTTGCTGTTTACGCTTGGCAAGGGCTTCAATGTCAGTGTCACCGGTTATCTGTTCGGCAGTATCTATACACTGGATACGATAGATCTGGTGTTGATCGGAGTCGTAACCGTTATTGTGCTGCTGGCGGTCCGTATTCATTTCAAAGAGCTGTTCCTGCTCACCTTCGATGAAGATGCGGCCGCAGTCAGCGGACTTCCTACACGTTATTTTAATTTCATGATCAGCGTGCTTACTGCGCTTGTCATCAGCGTTTCCATCAAAATTGTCGGAGCTCTTCTGGTCTCGGCTCTGCTGACTATACCGGCTGCCTGCAGTCTGGTAATCGCACGCAGCTTCCGGCAGTCGGTTATTACGGTAGTGGTGATCGCGGAAATCGCGGTAATCGGCGGTCTGCTGATTGCTGGCATTTGGAATTTGGCGCCTGGCGGCACAATCGTCCTACTGCTGATCGCGCTGCTTCTGCTTCTGCTGTCGGTTAAAGGGAAATCAACAGCAGCCTGATTGCTGCCTGCCGGTAGGCATGTCCACACCAGAGAAATACATTTCTTTCTAAAGGAGAGGTAAGAATCTCATGTCTGAAGTTACCATATGGGCCGCTTTCGGCGCGGGAATTGCTTCTTTCATTTCTCCCTGCTGCCTTCCTCTTTATCCTTCTTATCTGTCCTATATCACGGGTGTTTCGGTCAGCGATCTGCGCAGCGAGCGTCCCGGCAAACAAGTCCGCATCCGGACGATGAGCCACACGCTATTTTTTATACTGGGCTTTTCGGTTGTGTACTACACGCTGGGGTATGGTACGAATGCGTTTGCCGATTTATTCTCTGAGTATCAGACGCTGATTCGTCAGCTGTCGGCGGTGCTGATAATTCTGATGGGCCTGATTCTCGTCGGTATTATTCAGCCCAAGGTGCTGATGAAGGAGCGAAAAATGAACATAAAGCTGGGCAAATCCAATTACCTGGCTTCGTTTATATTCGGGATCGGCTTTTCGGCGGGCTGGTCACCCTGTACGGGGCCGATACTGGCGAGCATTTTGCTCCTGGCTGCATCGGAACCCGGTACCTGGTTTGAATTGACGACCGCTTATGCACTGGGGTTTGCGATTCCTTTTTTTGTACTGGCTTTCTTCCTGGGCTCCACCCGCTTCATTGTCCGTTATTCCGGGATTATGATGAAAATCGGCGGCTCGGTCATGCTGCTGATGGGAGTGCTGCTGTTCACCGACCAAATGACCAGAATTACGATCTGGCTGAATGGGATTACGCCGGAATGGCTTAAGTTCTAAGTGAAATAATCGATGGTGGCATCGGGAAAATGATCAAAAATGCGCTCTGAGATAAACAGCCGGAGCGCATTTGCCTGTTCATCGGGGTAGACATATTTGCCTTGGCCCCAGCGCCCCCATTTGTATTTGCGTTTGTCGATATCCATTTCCAGCTTTGTTTTCGGATATCGCCGCTCGATCACATTTTTAGCTGTTTTCGTGAAACGATGCTGAATCATTTCGAACGTCAGGCCAGCTGCCGCTTCTTTGGGCAATGTATCAGCCAGTGAACGGAGCAGCTCCGCATACCCTTCCTGCCACCCCTCATGCCAGATGATCGGCGCAATAATGAAGCCGAGCGGGTATCCGGCCCTGGCCACCTTGCCCGCTGCCTCTATACGCTGTTCAAAACGCGATGTGGCGGGCTCAAAATGCTTAATTACATATTTGCTGTTCACACTGAACCGGATTCGTGTATGGCCATTGTGGCGGGCATCAAGGAGCGAATCGACATAATGGAACTTGGTAACAAAGCGAAGCCTCCCATGTTCCTCGTCCGCCATAAATTCGATCAGCTCGCGAAGGCTTCCCGTAATGGGTTCAAGACCGACCGGATCCGATGTGCAAGCCGCTTCAAAGCGGGTGTTTTCGGGAGCGCGTTCATCAATATAACCTTTGGCTGCCTGCTTGATCTCATCCATATTGACATATACCCGGATGTAAGGCTTGGCTCCCAGAGTCGTTTGCAGGTAACAATAATGGCAGTGGCCCATACAGCCTGTGGCGATTGGGATCGCATATTCGGCCGATGGCTTGGATGGGTCGAACTTCAACGTTTTGCGGATTCCGACCACAAGGGTTCTTTTGGCAATTTTATATTGCTCCAGCTCCGTCCCGCCAGGCAAATTGGTGATCCGGTTGTGCGACGTTGTCATCCGGTAAGGAATGCCGCTCGTCTGTACCCACTCCATAATCCGTTTGCCTTTGGGATAATCGAGGGCGGAGGGTTCGAAATAAACCAGATCGGGCACAAATGAAGAATGAATACGGTCTTGATGTTCAACCGTTAAGGTAGGCATATTCAGCCTCTGGCCTCCTTTGCTCCTGGGATAAACCTAGTTTGCGCAGGCTTGAATGACACCAAACATGGAAAGTTCCAAAACCACAGGTTGCGGTAGGCAGGCCGGGCAGTGTATGATACTAAGAGTAACGGACAGGCAGCCCGTTGTCTGTAGGGACGATGGTGAATGGAGGTTCTTTTTTATGCCGACTCCCAGTATGGAGGATTACCTGGAACGTATTTACAAGCTCATTGATGAAAAAGGGTATGCCCGTGTCTCGGACATAGCGGAAGGGCTGGAAGTACATCCTTCTTCGGTTACAAAAATGATTCAAAAGCTCGATAAAGATAATTATCTCATATATGAGAAATATCGCGGACTTGTTCTGACCAATAAAGGGAAGAAAATGGGCAAGCGCTTGATGGACCGCCATCAGCTGCTGGAATCTTTTTTGACGATTATCGGAGTGCAGGAAGAAAATATTTACAAAGATGTGGAAGGAATCGAGCATCATCTCAGCTGGGATTCCATCACCTGCATCGAAACGCTGGTTGAGTATTTCAAGCGCGATGGCAGCAGGCTTGAAGAATTAAACGGCATTCGCAATGACCTCGACAATGAGTAAGGTAGAAAGATTACAAAAAAAAGCCGCATCCTGGTATTATCCCCTTCAAGTAGACACTCATGAGTAATGAGTGAACGTGGAGGGGATTTTTTTATGGCTAAAAAAGGGAACATTTAAGCTGTACACAGAAGAATTTAAATAAGCTGCTGGTAAGGATTACACGGAGGGATCCGGGAGCTGCTGGCTGTGAAGTTAGGGATCATGCAGGCTATGAAGCACCGGCGATCCCGATGCCCGCTTGTATAAGAAGAGCGCGGGGCAAGAAGTGCCTCCGCGCTGTTTGGTGCACGATCTGGTCGATGTTCGTTATTGGGGGCATGACCACTACCGGGTATATAAAATGGCTCTGGCGATTTAATTCTCTATTCCTTTACAGCGCCGATGACAATACCTTTGACAAAAAATCGCTGCAGAAACGGGTATACGATCAGGATCGGAAGAGCGCCAATAAAAATCTGTGAGGCCCGGAGTGTCCGTTGCGACATGTTGGCGATAACAGCAGGATCAAATCCCGTTGTGCTTCCCTGGACGATAAGCGTCTGCATGAAACTGGCAAGTGGGAGGTTCTCCACCCCCTTCATATAGATAAGACCGTCGAAATAAGCATTCCAGTGTCCCACCATCGTAAACAAGGCGATCGTCGCAAGGGCGGGCAGCGAAATGGGCAGATAGATGGATATGAAGCTCCGGAAATGTCCGGCGCCGTCTATAAAGGTGGCTTCCTCCAGCTCCTTCGGTACAGTGCGGAAGAAATTCAAGAGCAGAATCAAATTATAGACCGAAACGAGGCCCGGCAGGATCAGTGCAAGCAGATTATTCAACAAGCCGAGCTTTAGTATGAGAATATAGCTTGGAATAAGGCCCGCATTAAACAGCATCGTAATAACAAAATACCACAGGTACACGTTTCTTCCGCGAAACACGCGGTTATCTTTGGATAAAGCATAAGCCGCAATCGCGTTTACCGTCAGGGCTAGCGCTGTACCGAGCACGGTACGTTCGACGGATACCCAGAGGGATGTAATAAAGTTGGCATTGTCGAAGGTTTTGACATAAGCATCGATTGTAAAGCCGATTGGCCAGAACGTAACGAGACCGGCGTTGGCAGCAGATGTATCGCTGAAGGAAACCATCAACAAGTGGTACAGCGGGAGCAAGCAGACAATGGAGATGATGGCAAGAAACAAATAGTTGAACACGCTAAATATGCGATAAGGCAGCGTTTTATGATACACGAGTCGTCACCCTTTCAAATAAGCTGATCCGATCTATCCGTGCTAGAAAATACGATATCCGGCAAATCTGTAGGCTAGCCGATACGAGACGATGATTAAGATTAAGCTGATCATGGATTTGAACAAGCTCACCGCCGTGGCAAAGCTGAATTGTCCGCTCAGCAAACCTTCCCGATAAACGAATGTGTCGATAATATCGCCTTGTTGATAGATCATCGGGCTGTACAGGTTAAAGACTTGATCGAAGTTTGCATTCAACACGTTGCCAAGCGCCAGCGTCGCAACAACGATAAGAATCGGAATGAGCGAAGGAATGGTGATATGCATCGTTTGCTTCAACCGACTTGCGCCGTCAACTTCAGCCGCTTCATACAGCGCCGGATTGATTCCGGCAAGCGCCGCAAGAAAGATGATCGTGTTGAATCCGAATTCCTTCCAAACATCGCTGAATATAATCGTCAGCCGGAACCAGGTACCGTCGCCCAAGAAGAAAATCGGTTTGATCCCGAACACATTCGTCAAAAACAAATTGATAATGCCGGTCTGCGCCAGCAGGTCGATCAAGATCCCGCCCAGGGTAACCCACGATAGAAAATGCGGCAGGTAGACGAGCGTCTGGATGGACCGCTTGAACCCCATATTTCGAACCTCGTTTAACAACAGCGCGAAGCTGAACGGGATGATCAAATTTAACACGATCTTGGAACAAGCGAACAGAACGGTATTCCAGGTGATTTTCATAAAGTAGTCATTCTCAAACATGTAACGAAAATGCTTCAACCCAACGAACGGAGAGCCTGTAATTCCCAGTGAAGCCTTATAATCCTGAAAGGCCATCACAATGCCCGACATGGGGATATAGGAAAAAACGAAAACGAACAGCACAGCCGGTAGTACCATAAGATGCAGCACCCAAGGCACTCTGCTTCTTTTTCGCTTATTGGCTGTTTGTGAAACTTTAATTGTGGGATCTGAAGCAATCATCCGGTCCATTGTATTCTCCCCTTCTATAAAATCCCATTTGTATATGAAGCCAAGCCCTGCTATATATATTATCAACACGCATGATCCCGGAAACTATAAGACATTGTTAGGATCGATAGGGTTTTGTCATGGAATTTACCGAAGGGGTGACCTATGAAGTCAGGCAGGGCTATAAGCATTTTCAGGAGAAACATCGGTTCCGGGATGAGTTTGTTTGCGAAGACGAACGGGCTGATCATCATCCTTTTCATTCCGGTCATCATCTTTTTCACCTACTCCAACGGGGTCTCTTCGAATGTCATCAATAAAGAGCTCAAGGCTTCGAATATTAAGCAGCTATCCTTCCTCTCCAGCCAAATCGATTCGCGGGTTAATCAGACGATGGATTTTGCGGTGACATTCTCGCGCGACCCCAACGTGCGCAAATTCAATGGGTTAAAGATCTGGGACGACCGATATGACCGGATGCAGACGAGATATATCATTCAAGAGAAGATGATGCTGCAATCCGGCGTCATGAATATATGGCCGGTCGAGTTTACCGTCTATTCGCAGCAGAACAAAGAAGCCATTTCCAATGCGGCTACCATGGTGAACTATGACGAAGACTATTTGAAAAAGAATGTTACGGGCAAATGGGCATACGGTGACGGGCGGGAGGACGCACAGCAGCTGCCGAAGGCCTTTCATTGGTTTTATAGCGATTCATTCGGACAGCAGGATGCGCTGAGAGGCAGCAATTTAGTCGTCAAATCCAGCTTTCGCCAAGAGAACATACAGAACCTGCTGGACACCTATAAGGCCGGGGGACAAGGCGATCCGATGTTCTATCAAAAGGGTGAAGCTCCGATTCTGAACCGCAGCGCAGATATGGGGCTTACGGATAAGCTCGTCCAACTGCTCGATGCAAGAAGCTGGGAGAATACGATGCAGAAAGATGTTGAAATCGATAACCAACGTTACTTGATCAGTGCTGTGAGATCGCTGTCATTAGGCTGGTATCTGGTAGACATCATGCCGATCGATCAAATATTGGGTCCCATCTCCGCTAGCCGTAATCTATTTTATGTAGCGATGGCCCTGCTCTTCGTGGTAGGTATTTCCTCATCCGTGTTGCTGTATCGCAATGTGCAGATTCCGATTCGCAAGCTGATCCATGGTCTGCAGAGCGTACAGCGGGGGGATTTTTCCGTGCGGATCAGCTCGAACATAAACAACGAATTTGCCTTCTTGTTCTATCGGTTCAATGATATGTCGCAGCAAATCCAAAGCCTGATCGAAAATGTGCTGAACGAGAAGCTGCGGGCAAGGGAAGCGACCTTAAAGCAATTGCAGGCTCAAATTAATCCTCATTTCCTCTACAACTGCATCGGTTATATGATCAATATGGCTCAAATGAAGGACGAAGAGGCTGTCGTTTCGATGGGTCATAATTTAAGCGCTTATTACCGGTACATGACGCGCCTGGAGCGGCCGACGGCATCTCTGAACGAAGAAATTCAACTGATTATTAATTATTTGGATATTCAGAAGCTCCGCAACGGCAGGATCCATTATACTATCGACATTCCGGAAGCCATGCTCAGTCAGCAGGTCCCGCGGCTGCTGCTTCAGCCGATTGTAGAAAACGCCGTTATTCACGGGGTTGGAAAAACCTATTCCTCCGGCGAAATCCGAATTAAAGGGGTAATGACAGGAGGCTTCTGCAAGCTTTATGTCGATGACGATGGTCCGGGAATGACCGAAGAGCAATTGAGCGTGCTTAACCGCACAATGAAACAGCCCCTGCAGGATGATACCGGTTATGGCTTCTGGAATACGAATCAGCGGCTTATCCATCAATTCGGGGATCAATCGCAGCTTGTTTTTTCACAATCCGATCTTGGGGGCTTTCAGACGGAAATCGTTTGGGAACTCCCGTTATCTCCTATTCAGAACCATCATTCCCAGCAAAAAGGAGAAATTTCATATGCAAATGATCATCGTCGATGACGAAGCCCACTGGGTAGACAACTTATCCACGACCAAGCCTTGGCATACGCTGGGCATCGAGCTCGTTCATAAGGCATATTCCGCGCAAGAGGCGCTGGGCATTCTCGATGCCTATCCCATTGACATCGTCATTTCCGATGTCCTCATGCCGGAGATGACGGGTATAGAGCTGATTGAAAAAATTCGCGAGCGCGACAAAAAAATTAAATGCATCATTCTGTCCGGTTATTCGGACTATGAATACACGAAGGAAGCGCTCCGGAATCAGGCTGTCGATTATTTGCTCAAACCGCCGACGGACAACGATTTGTTCAGTGCCGTGAGGTCCGCCATCGACCAGTTGAAGTCAGAATGGGAGAACATTACTTCTTACGAGCGAATGGGAAACATTCTCCGGGACAATCTCCCGCTGTTGCGCGGCCAGCTGCTGCAAAGCGCATTGCGTGGCGAGCGGCTTTCAATGGAAGAATGGGAGCGAAAGCTCGAGAACTATAGCCTGCCCTTCAACTTTGGGAATTGTGCGCTCATGCTCGTCCGAATGGAAGAGGAGTTTGAGCAATACCGCAACAAAGGTCAGCATCTCCTGGAATACGCTATTATCAATATTGCCGAAGAGATTTTCGGCGATTTCGCCTATGTATGGGGCGTCAAGGATGATTATGGTTATCTGTCCATTTTGCTGCAATTTAAGGAGGAGTCTCTCGGCATCGGGATAGACATGAGTATGGAGAAATCTGCCATGCAGCTCCAATCGAAAGTCAAACAATTCTTGAAAGGCACCCTGTCCATCGTACTTTCCGAGCCTTTCCCTTTTCCGGACAGGCTGTCGGACCGGTATCGCCATGCAGTTGCTCACTTCAGGCAAATCGTCGGAGACGAACGGGAATTTGTCATGCGCGCCAGCGACTTGGACAATTCTATGTCCTGCGGGGTGTTGGACACCGTCCACGCTCCCCCGGGATTGAAGAACTTGCTCGAAGCCGGACGATGGGAGTCTGCGGAAGAGAAACTGTCCCACATTTTCGCAGAGCTCGAGGCAAAATGGTCTTATTCCTGGGAGCATTGCCTGGAAGCTGGTTATATGATCGCATCCTCCTATACGTATTATTGCCATCGCAACGGATATATGCTTGAGGGACTGCTGGAGCAGGACTTTCAGCTTCTTCAGACGGGAGAGGCTTTCGCCTCCATCGGCAAGCTTCGGAGTTGGTCCTTTGACGCGCTGGGCAAGCTAAAGGAACGGGCATCCGAGGACGTTAAGGATATCCGCTCTGTGTACGTCAAGAAAATCCAGCGGTTTGTCGAGTCGAATTTGCATCTTGACGTCTCGCTGCGGGCGCTCGCCGATCATGTAAACCTTCATCCCACCCATCTCTCCAAGCTTTATAAATACGAGACCGGGGAAGGCGTAAGCGAATTTGTATTCCGCCTGAGGATGGAGACGGCCTGCCACAAACTGAAGACAACCGACAAGAAGGTTTATGAGATCAGCGCCGAAATTGGCTATTTGGATCCGGCTTATTTTATCAAGGTTTTTAAAAGGCAGTTCGGAACGACGCCGCAAGAATTCAGGGAAGCGCATGAACAACCTAACAGAGTCCTATAGAAACTGAAAAATTCATATAGATGACCTCCTGGGCCAGTTGATAAAGTAACACTAGCAATCATCTTACACTGCAGGGGGATAATCGACATGTTTAAAAGGATGAAAATATGGCTGCCGCTCATCGTCTTGATGCTTATTGTATCGGCTTGCAGCAATGGGAACGAAAAGGGAAATACCGCTGGCCCAAGCACGGAAAGCCCGGCTGCCGCAGAAACGGATACGAAATCCGAAGCCGATCTTGCTTTCGAGAAAGGGAAATATGATCCGCCGATTGAAATCAGTACCGTTATTATGCCGCGGGAGTATACCAAAGGGGAAACGAAGGAAAACAACATTCATGACCGTTGGATGCTGGAAACGCTGGGTCTGAAGCACAAAGACACCTGGTATCCGGCCGGTGGGGATCAATATAAGCAGCAACTCCAGCTTGCGCTGACGTCCGGTGAAAAACTGCCCGATTTCGTCATGGTGCCTACCGATTCCGTACTGACAAACCAGCTTATTGATTCCGGGAATTTTCTGCCGATCGACGAGCTGTTCGAGAAATACGCGAATCAAACGTGGAAGGACCATGCCAAGCAGAATCCCGAGCTGTGGTACCCGTTTATCAAAGACGGCAAGAAGTGGAACCTTCCGATCATGGAGTACACGGACAACGACGATACCCTGCTGTGGCTTCGCGAAGACTGGATGGCGAAGCTTCATCTGGAAGCTCCCAAAACGATAGCCGATCTGGAGATCATTATGGACAAATTCAAAAACGAGAATCCCGACGGACTGGCCCCCAAGGATGTCTATCCGCTTGCCATTACATTGAAAAGCAATACAAACACATGGATGGGCTCGCTTGACTGGCTGTTCGGCGCCTACGGCTCCGTGCAAGAACAGTGGAACAAGGACGCGAACGGAAAATTGGAATACGGCTCTGTAAATCCGGGTGCCAAGCAGGCGTTGGCCAAGCTGCAGGAATGGATGGAGAAGGGCTACATTCACCCGGACTCTGCACTGTGGGACGAAGGAAAATCCGCTGAAATGTGGACAAAAGGAAACGCAGGCATCTTGCCTGGCGCGAACTGGGTCCCGGACTGGCCTGCTCCAGACCTGTTGAAAAACGTGCCTGGCTCGAAATATAAAGCTTATCCAGTGCCTGCGGGACCGGATGGATTGATCGGTACGAAATGGCAAAACTCGGGTGTGAACAGTACCTTTATGATTAATAAGGACGCGAAGCATCCCGAGGCCCTTATTCTTTATTACAATTACTTGCTGGATAACCTGGCAAACCCGAAGGTTGGCAGCAAGTATGAATATGGTTTTGCCCAAGGGTATGACTGGGATATCGTAGATGGTACGCCTACAAGCGATAAAGAGAAAATTAAAGATTTCTTTGACAAATTCCCGTACATTACCGGTCCTGCCCGTATTCCTAATCTGTATATGTCAACGTTGGTCAAGCTGGCGAACGGTGACCAAGCGGTGACGCCATACGAGAAGCAGCAGGCTCAATTCCGCAAGCCTGAAAACTGGTATGCCGCGAAGGTGGTTATGTCTCAAGTTGACATTCGCAAGCAAAACTACTTTACAGGTGCTGCAACCCCAACCATGATTGAAAAATGGAACCTGCTGCGTCAATCCGAGCTGGAAACCTTCAACAAGATCATCTATGGCAAATTGCCTGTAGACGCGTTCGACGAATTCGTAGCGAGCTGGATGAAAAACGGCGGCGAACAAGTAACGAAGGAAGTCAATGAGTGGTTCCAGACCGTAACGCAGTAATAATGACTTGGACATGAAGAATGCGGTACAGCGATCGCGTTAAATTAAAAATGAGGTTGACCAGCTAAATCTGGTTAACCTCTTTTTTGCGTCAGCATTTTCACTTCAAAGAAAAAGACACCCGTTGAGGTGTCTTATCACATCGTATTGGTGGAGGCGAACTGTGGCTGTGCAAAACCACAATTCGCCAAATCCTGTCGGATCAGGTTGCGCAAGCCTTTGGCGAATAGCATGTCAATTGCTCGAATGGGCCGGATTTTTTTGCGTTTGTGCCGCCGCACCTTAAGACATGCTGTTCCCGCATATATATCAACGAACTGCGGTTACCCCTACAGGATTGCGGAATGAAAGACTTAAGGGAAGGGGCATCAGAGATATGAAGCTGATCAACGCCGTTTTTGAAGGCGGGGGGGTCAAAGGCATTTCGCTGGCTGGCGCCATTTGCGCAACGGAAGAACAGGGAATCACCTTCAACCGTGTTGCCGGTACTTCATCGGGAGCCATCGTAGCCGCATTGCTGGCTGCCGGCTATACCTGCAGAGAGATTAGGGAGCTGCTGGAGACGACGCCTTTCCAATCGTTTCTGAGGCGCGGCTTCATCTATAATTTGGGGGTGATCGGGCCGGCGCTGCGGCTGATGGTTCACGGCGGATTTTACAGCGGGGCGGGTTTGACTGGCTGGATCGAGCAGCTGCTGGCGAAGAAGGGGGTCCGCACCTTCGGAGATCTGCCGCACTGCAAGCTGCGTATTGTCGCTTCGGACATTTCCAATGGCCGCTTGCTGGTGCTTCCTGATGATATTGTGTACTATGGCCAGGAGCCGAAGAAGATGAATATTGCTGCGGCGGTCCGGATGAGTGCCAGCATTCCGTATTTCTTTGATCCGATCCGGATCAGAATGATGCTCCCTGAAGGGAAGCACGGGCCATGGTCCTATATTGTGGATGGGGGCTTGTTGAGCAATTTTCCGTTATGGATTTTTGACACCGAACAGCGGGGAATGGAGAAACCGGTTCCAACCGTCGGCTATCAGATGGTAGGCAAAAATAAAACCGAACCCCATCGCATCAGGGGTCCGGTCTCCATGTTTCAAGCGATATTCGAAACCATGCTGCAGGCGCATGACGAACGTTACATCAAGAGAAAGAATACCGACCGGACGGTCAAGATTCCGACGCTCGGCATTCGTACCACACAGTTTCATTTGTCGAAGGAACAAAGCGATCAACTGTTTGTCTCCGGCTATGATGCTGCTGCAGCCTTCTTCGAGCAAGCTACCCTATAAAGAGGTGTACTAATGATATTTGGGCAAATTATCATCATCTTTGCCGCCTTCAATGACGCGGAAGGGCATGGCTTTTTTAGTTTTTGTCTTGCCCTGCGCCTGGTCGCGGCGGGGGATTGCTCTTGAGCGCGGTTTGGCTGACCTGGCCCCTCCGGGTGGGAATTTGTAAAGAAGGAAAATAGCACCGAAAACGGCTACGGGAATAATGAGCTGAAAAGGGCTAGTAAGGGATTGGGAAACCAGACCGATCACAACTAATGCCAGGATGACAACAAGCATGGGGCTCATTTTTCGAGACATGACCTTCACCCTTTCTTTTCCTATACTTTTACAAGCTGCGGTGGCGTTCCTTGACGATCCAGCTCAAGCATGCGATTGAAGGAAGCGATGGAAACGGCGACCTGATCGTCGTTTGGCTCTTTGGTCGTCAGCTTTTGAAGCCATAATCCGGGATAACCCAAATACCGGAGTACGGGGAGTTCCCGCATGGAATTGGTAACGCGAAGTGCTTCGTACGAGAATCCAAGCACAACCGGCAGAAGCAGGACTCTTATATAGATCCGCTCCCACATGGAATCCCAATGAAAGAAAGAATAGACGATAACGCCGACCAGAACCGAGAAGACCATGAAACTGCTTCCACAGCGGTAATGCAGGCGGGTAAATTTCTGTACATTGGCTACAGTCAGATCCACGCCGGCTTCATAAGCACTTATTACTTTATGCTCCGCCCCATGATATTGGAATAATCGTTTGATGAGAGGCGTTAACGAAATGATGTACAGATATCCGAGCAGGAAAAGAATCTTGATCCCGCCTTCAATCAGGTTGTGTACTATTATATTCGAGAACGCACGTCCAAAGATCAACTCTTCCACAGCAGCAGGGACGACGGTAAAGACGAGTTTTCCCACAATAAAGGAAATAATACCGGCAACGGCAACACCGACTACCATACTCAGGCTCCAGCCGCTTTTTTCTTCGGGTTTTGTTTCTTTAATTTCCGACTGTTCTTCTGCTTTCTCCGGGGGAACCTCATCCTCCGCATAGGTTTCCATAGAGAAATTCAAATGCTGCGAACCCTTTGCACTTGATTCCAAAATGGCGACGACGCCTCGGACCAGCGGGACTTTCTTTAGTTTCTGTACCCAGGTTTTGGTTGTCCGGGGCACTTCATAAAAAACGATTTCATTGTTCTTACGGCGCACGGCCGTAACATTCGCATGTCTGCCGGCAAACATGACCCCTTCAATAACGGCTTGTCCGCCATATATATTGCGCGAGTTTTGCGACAAGGGCGAATCACCATCCTTTTTTTCGGCCTATAAGCCGTATCTGATATAAGAACTTTATGTTCTTATTGTACTTGATTCCGCATTCGATTGCGAGTGTCCCTGGGCAGAGCGGATTCCCTTGAATGGCCATCGTTTACCAGAGCTGGAACCGGCGCATACTACTTCTGAAAACGGCAGTTTTACCACAAAGGAATGGAGCGGGTCGCATGTCTGACAAGCCGGAAACGAATGAAGTAAAGGATGACCAGGACAAGAAGGCGAAAGACAATGAAAAAAAAGCCGATTATAAAGGACAGCATCGGACAAATCCTTTCTGGTATTGCATCCAGTTAGGGTTTTTCGCGGGACTTATATGGGGGATGGTGCGGTGGCTGCTATACACGTTCCATTTTACAACCATTATTCCCGGCTTTTTGGCCGATCCTTTCTTCCGCCATTCCTTTCTCTTGACGGGGTGGGGTCATCTGAGCGGGCTTGGCTGTTTTATCATCTTCTCGATTGCCGCAACACTGATTTACAAGCTGGTGCTTGGCCGAATCCGCGGACCGTGGTGCGGTGTAGCATATGGTTTGGTTTGGTGGGCCATTCTTTTTGCGGTGGTGTGCCCCATGCTGAAAGTGACGCCTCCGCTGAACAAATGGGGATTGGACAGCATGATCAGCGAATGTTGCGTATTTCTGATTTGGGGTCTGTTTATCGGATATACAATCGCATTTGAATTTACAGATGAGGCCTCACGGGAACCGTTAGGCGGGAGCGGGAAATTAACGAAGATGGGTTCTTAAGGGGAAGGGCGTCAAAGCAGGAACCTATCTCTTCTCAAAGCGAGGGTCTTTGTGGTAAAATTGCAATTGATCCAAGCACCGGGAGGAACAACATGGCATCTATTCTCGTATTGAACGGGCCCAACCTTAACATGCTGGGTATCCGCGAGCCTGCAGTATATGGCACAACCACATTAGCTGACATTGAATCGCTGGTTTGCGGACATGCCGCATCGCTGGGTGTCGGAATCTCCTTCTTCCAGTCGAATCATGAAGGTGCCTTAATTGACCGCATACATGAAGCATACGGTAAAGAAGACGGCATCGTCATCAACCCTGGGGCTTTGACCCATTACAGTTATGCGCTTAGAGATGCTCTAAGCACCGTGAATATTCCTGTTGTAGAGGTCCATTTGTCGAATATTCACAAACGCGAGCCTTTTCGCCACGTTTCCGTCACTGCGCCTGTCGCGCTCGGTCAAATCGCCGGGTTCGGCGCACAAAGCTATATTCTTGGCTTGACCGCGCTCGTGCATCATTTGAACCCGCAAGCCTAAAAAGGACAGGCCGCCATGACATAACAGGCGTTAGCAGCCTGGTTTTGTTATTTTTATAAGCGGTATCTGAAAGGGTGGTATGGATGACGAACAATCGATTGGCAGGCATCAGAAGCAAGCTTTCCCAGATGGATGCAGACGGCATTCTTATAACGAGCTCCGTTAACCGGCGCTACCTGAGCGGGTTTACCGGTTCAGCAGGCGTGCTGCTGATTACGCAGGCGCACAACTGGCTGATTACGGATTTCCGGTATATGTCGCAGGCTCCGCTTCAAGCAACGTCATTTACGGTCGTCGAACATGGGCAAAATATGTTGGATACCGTGAAGGAATTGGCCTCATCGGCTGGAATACGCAAGCTTGCATTCGAGGAAGATCATGTCGTATACCGGGAATATGCGTCATGGACCAAGCAGCTTGAAGGCATTCAACTGGTCCCGGCGGCCGGCGCAGTGGAAGAACTGCGGCTGATCAAGGACGAAGCAGAGCTTGCCGTTATGAAAGAAGCGGCTGTGCTGGCGGATCATACGTATGCGCATATTTTGAGTTTTATCAAAACCGGTGCCAAAGAGCTGGATATCGCCCTTGAGATGGAAATGTATATGAGAAGCAAAGGCGCCACCTCTTCATCCTTTGAAACGATTGTCGCTTCAGGCGAACGTTCGGCACTGCCGCATGGCGTTGCAAGCGAGCGGATTATCGGCCGTAATGAATTTGTGAAGCTTGATTTTGGAGCTTATTATAAGGGGTACTGCTCGGATATAACCCGGACCGTTGTGGTCGGGACTCCAACCGACAAGCACAAAGAGATTTATGCAATCGTATTGGAAGCGCAGATGACCGCTCTTGCGGGAATAAAGCCTGGCATGACTGGACGCGATGCAGATTCGCTGGCACGTGAAGTCATAGCCAGATATGGATACGGCGACTATTTTGGTCATGGAACCGGTCATGGGCTGGGGATGGAAATTCATGAAGCGCCAAGGCTGTCCAAGACGGGCAATGTTGTGCTGCAGCCAGGTATGACCGTTACGGTGGAACCTGGTATTTATCTCCCGGGTTTTGGCGGGGTACGCATTGAGGATGATATCGTGATCACCGAGACCGGCAATATGTTGTTAACCTCATCTCCGAAGGAACTTACGATTTTGGAATGAGTGCTTTACATATAAAAGGAATGAAGTGTCTGCTTCCGAAGTGAGTTTTCAGCTCGCATGAGCAATAATTCAAAGAAGTAACGCTAAAAACGCAAGGTGATTGCTTCCGAAGTGAGTTTTCAGCTCGCATGAGCGATAATTCGAAGAAGTAACGCTAAAAACTCAAGGTGTTTGCTTCCGAAGTGAGTTTTCAGCTCGCATGAGCGATTATTCGAAGAAGTAACGCTAAAAACTCTTTAGGAGGAAACAAAAGTGATTTCTGTCAACGATTTTAAAACGGGTCTTACCGTCGAAGTGGAAGGCGATATTTTTACGGTTATTGATTTTCAACATGTTAAACCGGGTAAAGGAGCAGCCTTTGTCCGCTCCAAGTTAAAGAATCTCCGCAATGGCAATACCGTGGAAAGAACCTTCCGCGCGGGAGAGTCAATCGGACGTGCCCAAATCGAGAACCGTGCCGTTCAATATTTGTACAACTCAGGCAATGAATATTCGTTTATGGATAATGAAACCTTCGATCAATTCACGCTGGAGAAAAAGCAGCTGGAGTGGGAAATCAATTTCCTTAAAGAAAACATGACCGTCAATATTACCAGCTATCAAGGTGAGATTCTCGGTATTCAGATGCCTAACAACGTGGATTTGAAAGTGGTTGAGACCGAGCCTGGGATCAAAGGAAACACGGCGCAAGGCGCAACCAAGAACGCTACGGTCGAAACAGGATTGACGCTTCAGGTTCCCTTGTTTATCAACGAAGGCGATGTGCTGCTGATTGATACGCGTGAAGGAAAGTACGTTTCACGCGCTTAGACTTTTAGCCTAAATCCGCTCTAATAAGGCCGTCCCGACTTCGGTTTGGGCGGTTTTTTTGTACCCAAGAGAGCTCCATTATGATATAATTTCATTTTGTATGATTCTTTTGCGCCTGACGTTAACATATTGTAGCAAGGCTCAGGCATTGCCATTATCGTGATCAGATAAATGTTGGGAGTGGATAAGCGTTGTCGTTGATAGTCATGAAGTTCGGCGGCAGCTCCGTCGGCACCACAGAACGGATGCAGCGTGTTGCAAGACGGATTGCCGATAATAAGGAAGCAGGTCATAAAGTGGTCGTTGTTGTCTCGGCTATGGGAGATACGACGGACGATTTGATAGATCAAGCCAATCAGTTGAATGATAGCCCGCCCACGCGGGAAATGGACATGCTGCTTTCCACGGGAGAGCAGATTTCCGTCGCCCTGTTGTCGATGGCCATTCACAAGCTGGGGCACAGCGCCAAGTCCTTTACAGGCTGGCAGGCCGGGTTCCGCACGGAAGCGGTTCATGGCAAAGCCCGTATTACGGACATACAGCCTGATCGTCTGTTTAAGGCGCTGGAGGACGGGAACGCGGTCATCGTTGCCGGATTCCAAGGGATGACGGACGAAGGCGAAATAACGACGCTTGGACGCGGAGGCTCCGATACGACAGCGGTAGCGCTGGCCGCTGCGATCAACGCCGATGTTTGCGAGATTTTCACAGATGTGGACGGGATTTATTCTACAGATCCGCGCATTGTTACTTGCGCCCGCAAGCTGAGTGAGATTTCGTATGATGAAATGCTTGAGCTCGCGAATCTGGGCGCTGCCGTCCTGCATCCGCGTGCTGTTGAATACGCCAAAAATTATAATGTGCGCCTGGTCGTTCGTTCAAGCTTTACGCAAAACGAAGGAACGAGCGTGAAAGGGGAAGCGGTTATGGAGCAGGGGATTGTCGTTCGCGGTATCGCCTATGATAAAAATGTAGCCAGAATCAGTATTTTAGGCGTAGAGGATACGCCGGGTGTGCTTGCCACCGTATTTGGTGCTCTTGCATCCCAAGGTATTGATGTCGATATCATTGTGCAAAGCGGCGTTCAGGACGGCAAAGCCGACTTTTCCTTTACGGTCGGTCTGGGCGATAAGGACCGTGCTACCAAAGTTGTGGAGGGAATCCGCAGTAAGGTGCCTTTCCGGGAGCTTGAGACGGAGGATAACCTGGTGAAGGTTTCGATCGTTGGCGCAGGCATGGTCAGCAATCCTGGGGTTGCAGCCAAGATGTTCGAGGCGATCTCAAGCCTTGGCGTCAGTATCAAGCTCGTCAGCACTTCGGAGATCCGCTTATCCTGTATCATTGCCGCTGAGAACGTTCATGATGTCGTGCGCGCCTTGCATACGGCTTATGGCTTGGATACGACGGAACAGGCGTTTGTGGGCGGACCGCAGGACCGTAGATAGTATAGGATGCCCCTCCCTAAATCCCTCCTGAGGAGGGACCCCAAGGGCCTCCGGCCCTCTGGACACCCGGTGGAATAACGTTGGCGGTAAAGAGAATCGGATGTTAGCGACTGTTCACAACGATCGTTTTCGTCCCATTCGGGACACACTTCCAAACTTGCGCTCCCGCGGTACCTTGTGGACTTCGTCCTTTCAACACGTTGGAGTGTCGATGTCGGGGAGAGTTACTGAATTGTGTAAGATTACGTTAAACATGGTGCCCTTGGGGGCACCTTTTTTGCGCTGATCTCCATTAGGTAATGAAGACCAAGATATAATGAAGATCAAGATATAATGAAGATCAAGATATAATGAAGATCAAGATATAATGAAGATCAAGATATAATGAAGATCAAGACATCTATACCAAAGACCCCCGTGCCCGCATTCGCTGGTACCGGAGGTCTTTGACTATTTGAGCGAACAAGGAACTGATGTTCAGAAGCGGTCGGCGATCATTTGAAAGATTTTAAAGAGAATGGCTGTTATTCCTGCCGCCATCAAGGGACCAACAGGAATGCCGCGCATGAAGATAATACCGATAATGGAACCGACGACAAGACCGACAATAAGCTGGGGGTCGAATTTCAGCATTTCCAGCCCTTTTCCGTTTACATAGGTAGCCGTGGCGCCTCCAATCAATGCGAGGGCCCCTGGCCAGGACCATAATGCCCCCATAATATCCTTGGTGTGAATCCGCTCGGATGCGAACGGAACAAGCACGCTGAAGGTCAGAAAAAGCAGCCCCAGCTCCATGCCCCGGCGTTCAATGGTAGGAAGATAGCGGTCCAGATGAATTAATTTCACAATCAGCAGTACACATGCCGCTGTCGAAATAATTGGCGAACGGCCAATTAATCCGATAATGATTAGGACAACCAGTACAATTTCCCCGCCCATGCTTGCATGCTCTCCTTTATTCCGGTAGCATCGCCGCCAGTATTCGCCGCAGCGTCCATATTTCCATTGTATGGAACAAGCCCTGTGATTATGTTTGCTTCATGATCCTTAAGGCAAAAAGCAGCAGGATTCCTCCTGCCGCTTGAAACTACCGGTATGTTTGCTAACCTCTGGTGAGCATCCCGCCCTGCATGCGTGCGACGATGTCGCTGCTGTCGAGCTGGGAACAGCGCTTGATATCGCGTGCCATTCCGAGCTTAAGCAGCCTCCTGCCGGTGGCGCCGGATGCCAATGTTTCATAGAGCTGTCCGGTTGAATTTCTGTAGAAGCCCAGCATTGCGGCAGCAAAGTCATCCATTTCCAAGCCATCCGGGCTTCCAGCCTGTAATTTCGCCACGAATGCACCGGCGCATAATCCATCCTCCAGCGCAAATTCATCGTGACTGCCGGAACAAAGCAGGACAATATCGCGGCGCAGATCCAGTGCAGCCTGCGTACAGGCGGACAAATTAAGAAGCGAGCCTGCCAATACATGATCGGCCCTCACCGCTTTATGCAGCCCGCGTGTCCCGTTCGTCGTGGTTAATATGATCCTGCGGTCCTGGACCATTTCTGGTGTGAATTCATCCGGAGAATTACCCAAATCAAATCCCGGTATTTTACGGCAAAACCGTTCTCCCGCCAGTAAATCCGCAGGTCGCTGCAGAGCTCTTGCGTCCAGAACGGTTTCTACTGTATATATTCCAGAGGAGCCCGCTTGAAGAGCAGCAACGATAGTGCTGGTGGCTCTCAATACATCGATAACAATAGCTGTCCGATGCGTGAACCTGTCGGCCCGCGCTTCATTTACGCTTGAAATGACCTCAACACGCATGCTGTTCGCCTCCTTCCAGTCCGGCTTGATGTTTCCACGCCATACCAATCGGCAGTTAAATCATATAATGAAACGGGATTTCAATTTGTTTTCCAAAGCTGAAGGTATCCGAACGCAGTCCACGGCGCATGGTCTCCAGGGATAAAGCATCCTGCGGCGGGATGTTGCCCAGATGAACATCAGGGCCAAACGTGCGGAGCAGCAGCGCCTGCTGCTGTTTCAGCGGCGTCTCCCACATAATTCGGCTGATACCGCCGAACGACCTTTCCACGGCCTTCAGTGCCTCTTCCTCACAATTGCCATTGGCGTCAAACAAGCCCACACCAATTCCCGATTCTCGGGCTTCAATTGTAATCATCTCTGCGCCTGCATACCAGTCGGCATCGGCTGTCGCCTGCAGCTCGGCCACATCCACAGTGGATCCGCTTATTTTCTTGCCATATTCAGTGACGACCTGCAAGCCGTGTTTCAAGCCCTCGCGAATCAATTCCGATCTCAGTTTGCGAGAAAGCTCGATTGTACCGTCCGACACTTCGACTCCATTAAAGCCAAGACGGCAAATCGTTTCGAAAAATTCAGGTACCAGTTTTTGACTGACCGCCGTTTCAAGCATCGTGCCGCCTGGCATGATGAGAAGTCCATGGCGTTTGGCCAGTTCGATTTTTCCAAGCAGCAGCTCAGTCGGATACAGCGGCGCCGTTCCGAACCCGATTTTCACACAGCTGATGTAATCACCGGCGGTTTCCATCAAGTCCGAGAAACCATGTTGGCCCAGTCCTTTATCGATGATCATCGTCTGGCCGCGTCCGATGGTCCGGTCCGCATTCTGCTTTTTTTCCAGCTCGAGCGGCAAGCTGCGTAAGCCCCCGGGATCCTGCAGCCTCGTTGGCCAAGCTGGACGGGAATTTGATCTCATACCTTGGAATCTCCTCACTTTTAAATGGATAATTAAAAGCTCTTGCGCCCATTACCAGAGCAATATATGCAACGCGACTAGGGCATGTGCCCGGAAAGCCTATAATATCGGCATGAATGGCAGACAAGCCCGCATAAGCTTTACTAGTACAAGCAGGAATTTAAGAGCGGGAGGGATGGAGTGGTGTTTAATAAAATCGTTCTGACCATGGCTTCGCTGCGGGTGTTGTCCGGAACCATAGAGATTTGCGCCGCTTTGGTGATGCTACGTTTGAACCAGATCGACAAAGCTCTGGCAGTCAATGCTGCGCTTGCGCTTGTGGGTCCGCTCATTTTAATTACGACTACAACGATTGGTCTTGTCGGTATGTCCGATAAGCTTTCGTTTGGCCGAATCATCTGGATTGTCGCGGGTGTAGGTTGTCTTTTGGTCGGCATTCTCAAAAAATAGCGGATTGTTTCCCGGAGCTTACGGCAAGCGGCATGTCATAAACTTCTGCTTGTCCGAATACATTGAAAGTAGACTCTCATACTGCTCTCGCTACTATGAAACTATCTTTAGGAATAGAGCGGCATTTTAATTTTCCAGGAGGATGAAAGTGGCATGCTGGATCATATGGCGCATTTGCTGCCTTTGGAGCTGGTTACCGTGCTTGGACGGATTCCCCGGTCTGTGGAAACCGTCATTGAGGAACTGCGGATACGTGAAAGCCGTCCCTTGGAGATTGGCACAGGCGAGGGGTTCTGGTTTGTCAGCGAGGAGGGGCGCCTCTTGCCCAGTCCTGAACATGCGTACAAGCCCTCCCCGGAGCTGTGCCGCAAGCTGCTCGAGCGGGTAACGAACCATTCCCTTTACGCGATGGAAGAAGAACTCCGCAGGGGTTATATCACAGTAGCCGGAGGCCACCGGATTGGCATTGCCGGACGTACGATTCTGGAAGGCGGCTCCGTAAGGGGGATCCGGGACGTTTCGGCATTCAATATCAGAATAGCACGGGAAGTGATTGGCGCTGCTGCGGCACTTTTGCCCAAGATGCTGGACATTAACCGTCGAACCGTCCACTCCGCGCTAATCCTTGCTCCTCCGCAGCAGGGAAAAACAACGGTTGTCCGGGATTTGGCCAGAGCTGTCAGCAGCGGGACCTGGGGTCATCCTCTGGCGTCCGGCTGGCCTGCCCGCAAAGTTGGCATTATCGACGAGAGATCGGAAATTGCCGCTTGTGTAAAAGGGGTTCCCACCTTCAATGTCGGTCCCCGAACGGATGTCATGGATGCTTGCCCGAAAGCGGAAGGTATGATGATGATGCTCAGATCAATGTCGCCGGAGGTGATGATCGTGGACGAAATTGGCCGCGAGGAGGATGCGGATGCGATTCTGGATGCGAGCCATGCAGGTGTTGTCGTGATTGCTACAGCCCACGCCAAGAATATTGCAGACGCCCGGGGGCGGCCTGTGCTGCGGCGGCTGCTGGATCAGGGCGCTTTTGCGCTCGGTATTGAACTTAGCCGGGGAACTCTCGCTCCTGTGAGCCGGATTGTTCCGGTCAGGGCTGGAGGAAGGGCGCCTGCCGCGCGGGAACCAACCGCCATTCAGGGGGGCGATGCTTTTGGTTAAGCTAATCGGAGCTGCGCTTATCCTGTTCGCGGGTACGATGATCGGTTTTATGCAGGCTTCCCGTTACGCGGCAAGGCCGCGCCAAATCCGCCAATTGATTCAAGCGGTGCAGCGTCTTGAAACCGAAATCGGTTACGGCTTTACACCGCTGCCGGACGCTTTCGAACGTTGTGCCCTGCATCTTCCTGACCCTGGAGCTTCGATATTCAGGGGGGTGAAGGAGCGGATCAATCAGCCGCAGGGATTATCATTCCGGGAATGCTGGGAACTTTCGATCGCCGATCATTGGCCGGGTACGGCAATGAAAACACCTGAGAGAACGGCATTGATCCGATTGGGATCGACACTTGGCATCAGCGATCGGGACGACCAAATCAAGCATATGCGTCTTGCGGTGCAGCAATTGAAAGCGGAAGAGGATGGGGCGCGGGATGATCAAGCGCGATACGAGAAGATGTGGAAAAGCCTTGGCGTCCTCATCGCGGCGCTTGTCGTCATTTTGATCGTTTAGTGGGGTGCCTAAAACAATGAACATGGATGTTAGCGCCATATTTCAAATTGCCGGGATAGGCATTATTATCGCCATGATCCATACTGTGCTGAAACAGATGGGGAAAGAAGATATGGCGCATTGGGTAACGCTCATCGGATTTGTCGTTGTGCTGTTTATGGTGATCAGGCTGCTCGACGAGCTGTTTCGGGAAATTAAAACGATCTTTCTTTTTCAATAATGAAGGATGCGCAGGGCAGGTGAATCGGACTTGGAAATGATCCAGATCGTCGGCCTTGGGCTGATTGCAACCGTCCTTATCCTTGTTGTGCGAGAGCAAAAACCAATGTTCGCCTTCCTGCTTGCCGCCTTCACCGGATTGTTCATTTTCCTGTATGTGATCGGCAAAATTGAAGCGGTCATTGCCGTGCTCGAACAGCTTGCGGATCGATCAGGCATTCCTTCCATTTACCTGAAAACGATTCTGAAAATAATCGGGATTGCTTATATCGCGGAGTTCGGCGCACAAATCGTAAGAGATGCAGGTCAGGAAAGCGTTGCATCCAAAATTGAATTTGCCGGCAAAATCCTGATTCTGGTGATGGCCGTTCCCATTATCAGCGTCATCGTTGAAACGGTGCTCGGCTTGCTGCCGGCAGGGAGTTGAAGCATGATGAAGCCGCTTTTGATCCGCTGTGCAGCAGCGGCCCTGCTGCTGCTGATCGTTCTGCTGCACCTTGGTCCCTCATGGGCACTAGCCGAAGGCGAACCGGGTATCTCCTCAGATGCTGGTAATCGTCCAGCAACCGATAATGCCGCTGCTGTGAACGGGGAACTGGCGGACGAGCAGCTCAAGTACATCGATGCCGGAGCGGTCGAGAATTACTGGAATCAGCTGATGAGCGATTATGGCGGTTTTTTCCCGGATCGTAAAGTACCAAGCTTCATGGACATGATCACTCCGGGCGGAAATGGCCTGAAACTGACCACTGTACTGTCGGGTTTGCTGCGTTATATGCTCCATGAGGTGCTCTATAACGGCAAACTTCTTGTAACGATTGTGGTGCTTACCGTATTCAGCATGATTCTGCAGACGATGCAAACGGCTTTCGAGCGGAATACCGTCAGCAAAGTGGCTTACAGCATTACCTACATGGTTATGATTGTGCTGGCAGTCAACAGCTTCACGGTAGCGATCGGCTATGCCAAGGATGCGATTGGCGGGATGATTCAATTTATGATGGCGATGGTGCCGCTGCTGCTTACCCTGCTGGCTACCATGGGAAGCGTCGTAACGGTGTCCGTGCTGCATCCGCTTATTATTTTCATGATCCATGCAGTCGGATCCGTCATCTATACGCTTGTTTTTCCGCTGTTGTTCTTCTCGGCGGTGCTGCAAATCGCAAGTGCGATGACAGAGAAGTTCAAGGTGACGCAGCTGGCCAATGTGCTTCGCAATTTCGGCGTTGGACTGATGGGTATCATGCTGACGATCTTTCTGGGCGTCATTTCCGTTCAAGGAGCCACGAGCTCTGTGACGGACGGCGTTACCATGCGGACGGCAAAATTTATCACTGGCAATTTTGTGCCCGTTATTGGCAGGACGTTTTCGGATGCGGCGGATACCGTCATGACGGCCTCGCTGCTGGTCAAAAACGCAATCGGTCTTGCCGGGGTTATTATTCTTATATTCCTGTGCGCTTTCCCGGCGATTAAAATATTAACGCTTGCGCTTATCTACAACGTGTCTGCTGCTATCATGCAGCCGCTGGGGGACAGTCCCATCGTCGATTGCCTGCAAACGATCGGTAAGACGCTGATCTATGTGTTTGCGGCGCTGGCGGCGGTCAGCCTGATGTTCTTTCTTGCCGTTACGATTATTCTGACGGCAGGCAATGCTGCTGTGATGATCCGGTAAATCATGCTGCACGGCGAAGGCATGTGCATATGCTGCCGGGTAAAGGAGGACAACGCTGATGCTTTCCTGGCTGGCTACCTGGCTGCAGCAAATTATTGCCGTTGTGCTGCTTGCGGGACTAATCGATTTGCTGCTCCCCAACAAGTCCATGCAGCGGTATGTCAGGCTTGTTGCCGGATTAATTATATTGCTTACGATTTTAACGCCGATTCTACGCATGCTTCAAGGTGATTTCAGTGCAAAACTCGATCAGAATGTGGAGGGCTGGTTCAAAAGCGAGCCGTCCAAAGAGCTGCGGATGCCTACACTCCAGGATATCCAGCGCAATGCCGACGTTCTTAAGAAGAAACAGGAGGCTTCAGCAGCCACATTGACGGAGAAGCAGCTGGCACTGACCATGCGCAGTCAAATCACCGAACGTACCGGCATTGAAACAACCGACATTGCTGTGAAGCTTGCAGCCGGATCGGGAAGAGGTAAACAGGATGCGGGAGTGGCGTCCGTAGTTGTAACACTGCCGGATCAGACACGATCAACTTCGGAGATTTCGCCCAGCTCGACGGCTGTAGAGAAGACAGGAGGCATCAATGTCGGCGGACCGGATGATTCCATCCATCCGGACAAGAGCAGGATATCCGAAGAATCGGGGAGGGTCAGGTCCGTGATTGAGATCCCCAACGTAGAGGTTGTTGTCCGGGTGGATGAGCAGCGGAATAGTCAGACCGAATTGTCTGAATCTCCAAGCACCGGCGGTTATGAAATGGTTGATGGACGTATCGCAGAGGCCATCAGGGAGGTACTGCGGGAAGGGTGGTCCGTTAAAGCCCAAGCTGTCGTCATCCGCCAGAAGCAGGACCTGATGAATAAAGGTGATCGCTAACTTACATTGTTCGACTAGTTGGAAACGGTTTGGAAAGGAGGAGCGGACGTGGCCAAATGGCTGGAAGGAATCGAGGGTTTGGTGGGAGGTGGCCCCGGGGGGCCGAAGCGGGTCAGAACGATGCGCTGGCTGCTTGTCATTGGTGGGATTGGAGCCATATTGATGCTGGTCAACTCCTTTCTTTCCTTCCAGGCCGTCCCTTCCACGCAGCCGCCTGATTCGTCTACAACCTCCGATCAGGCAGCATTTTCCGGCAAAGGCTCCAGCGATTCGGATAGTTTTGCTTCCATAGAAGAGCCGCTTGAGAACCGCCTTAAAGATATATTGGAGAAGATCGTCGGGGTAGGATCGATTGATGTGCTCATAACCATCGATTCAACGGAAGAGATTGTGGTGCAGCAAAATCAGAAAGAGTCCCAGCAAATTACCGATGAAAGCGACAAGAATGGGGGCAAACGGCATACGACCTCAATTACGAAGGACGGACAAGTTGTGCTGTATGAGACTTCCGGCGATCAAAACCCGCTAATCACCAAACGCATCAAGCCTAAAATCCGGGGTGTTCTGATTGTTGCCAAAGGCGCGGAGAACGGAACGGTCCGCCGGCTCATCCTGGACGCGGTGGAAAAAGGATTTAATGTCCCGGTCAGCCGAATCTCGGTTGTGCCGAGAAAATATCAGCAATGAAATTTCATTCAACTGACAAAAGGGAGGATGTTCTAAAAATGAACACGAAAAGACAAACCGTATGGCTGGTGTCAATGCTCAGTTTGATGGTCATTTTATCTGCTTACTATTTATTCACCGAAGATGTCGACACCTCGTCGGATATGCTTACGGACGGGACACAGCAGGAGCAGCAATTGAAATCGGATGCCACGGAAGCTTCCTCGGGAGCAACGGAGGATAATGGCATCACTGTGACGGAGGTTACAGGCGTCGACAAAAGTGATGGAGCTGCAGCCAGCAATGACGGCAAGGTGATCAAAGAGACCGCTGCTGAGGAAAAAACGGACGAAGAGGTTATCAAGCAAATTGAAGCGGCTGGCGGAGCGAGCAGCAGTGTGTTCAACGACATGCAGGAAAAACGCGATCAGAAGTTCTATACGCAAATCAACCAGCTGTACGGAAAAATTTCCGATACGAAACAAAAGCCGGATGAAGCCACCGCGGCTGTCGAGCAGATTAATCTGCTGGAAGACAAAAATACACGTATTACCGGCATTGAGGAAGAGCTGATCAAGGAATACAGCAACGCCTTTGTGGCGGAGGACAACAATAAATACAAAGTCGTGGTGCAAAGCGACAAACTGGAGAAAAGTCAGGCGGACAGCATTATGATGCTGGTCATGAAGGAATTGAATGTAGGCGGCGACCAGGTATCCGTTCAGTACATTACAAGCAACAATTAAGCCGGAAGGCCCTGCTGTCAGAAATGACGGCGGGCTTTTTTCCATTAAGCGGATGTAAAAAATGGGTTCGTGTTCACAGGCATTTATGCTATAATAGGTCTGTTATGAGCAAGTTTTTGGTATTTCTAGCGGCAGCTTAGCCGTATAAGAACAAGAAATTGCAGCAGAATGGAGATAGGCCTTCCAAATGTGAACGTTTCATTCGCAGGGGAGGATTTCGAGAAAAAAAGCAGAAAATGAAGTAAACAGAAAATGAAGGGGTATGCTTACAAAGCAATTTGCAATGGAGCATAATCGCAGAAGTAGCACAGAAAACGAAAGCATATGCTTACGAAGCAAGTTTCCTGCTTGCGAGAAGAATAATCGCAGAAGTAGCACAGAAAACGAAAGCATATGCTTACGAAGCAAGTTTCCTGCTTGCGGGAAGAATAATCAAAGAAGTAGCACAGAAAACGAAAGCATATGCTTACGAAGCAAGTTTCCTACTTGCGGGAAGAATAATCGAAGAAGTAGCACAGAAAACGAAAGCATATGCTTACGAAGCAAGTTTCCTGCTTGCGAGAAGAATAATCGAAGAAGTAGCACAGAAAACTTTTAGGAGTGAAACTATTGTTCAAGCTGAGCGAGATTAAAGAGCTGATCAAGCTGGTTGATCAAACATCCGTACATGAACTTGAAATTGAAAACGAAGGCGCACGCCTGCTTATCCGCAAGCCGGGCAAAACGGAAGTCGTGAACGTACAATCCGCGTCGCTCGTTCCTACATATACGCAGGCCGTACAAGCCCCAATGAGTCAACCTGTGGCTATGACGTCTGCACCGCAGGCGGATTCTGTTCAACCTCCCGCGCAAGCGGACAACCTCTATCCTATTGTATCTCCTATGGTCGGTACCTTTTATCGTGCATCATCACCGGAGAATGGGCCTTTTGTTAATATTGGCGACCGCGTAAATGAGAAGTCGGTGGTCTGTATTCTCGAAGCGATGAAGCTTATGAACGAGCTGGAAGCCGAAGTGAAAGGTGAGATCGTCGAAGTTCTCGTTGAGAACGGACAACTTGTTGAATTCGGTCAGCCTTTGTTCATGGTGAAGCCAGAGTGAACCTGTTAGTGGTCGTTGACACACCTAAGAGGAATTGCTCGCACCTAGAACAATGCACGAGAGGAGCTTGTGAGTGTGAAATTCAATAAAATATTGATTGCCAACCGGGGCGAAATAGCCGTCCGGATCATTCGTGCATGTCGTGAGCTTGGTATTCAAACGGTTGCCGTTTATTCGGAAGCGGACCGGGAATCCCTTCACGTCCGTCTTGCCGATGAGGCTTACTGCATCGGACCTGTAGCGTCAAAAGACAGCTATTTGAACTTGACTAATATTATGAGTGTCGCAACCTTGACCGAATGCGATGCCATCCACCCCGGCTATGGATTTCTGGCGGAAAACGCCGACTTTGCAGAGATTTGCGAATCCTGCAACGTGGTGTTTATCGGTCCATCGCCACAGGCGATTAGCAAGATGGGCGACAAGGCTGTTGCCAAGCAGACGATGAAAGATGCCGATGTTCCGGTTATACCGGGCTCGGATGGCCTGGTAGAGGATGCGGATGACGCGCTGCGAATCGCCAGAGAGATCGGGTATCCGCTTATCATTAAAGCAACCGCAGGCGGAGGCGGCAAAGGCATCCGGATTGCCGAGGATGAAGAAGCACTGATCTCGCAAATCACGGCAGCCCAGCAGGAAGCTCAGAAAGCATTTGGCAATGCAGGCGTTTATCTGGAGAAATATCTGACCGGGATGAAGCATGTCGAGATTCAGATTATGGCCGACAAACATGGCAATGCGGTCCATTTGTTTGAACGCGATTGCTCCGTGCAGCGCCGTCGTCAGAAGCTGGTTGAAGAAGCACCATGTCCCGTTCTGAGCGATACACTGCGTCAACGTATGGGCAGTGCAGCCGTCCGCGCAGCGCTGGCTGTTGATTATTCGGGCGCAGGAACGCTGGAGTTTCTGTTGGGGCCTGACGGGGATTTCTATTTCATGGAAATGAACACCCGCATTCAGGTGGAACATCCGGTCACCGAAATGATTACCGGTGTTGATTTGATCAGGGAAATGATCTCTGTTGCCGAAGGGAATCCGCTATCCATTAAACAAGAGGATCTCAAGATTAACGGCTGGTCTATGGAGTGTCGCATAAATGCAGAGGATCCTGATCGCAATTTCATGCCGTCACCCGGCCAGATTCAGTTTTACTTGCCGCCGGGCGGGCTGGGGGTTCGCGTCGACAGCGCCGCATATCCGGGATATACGATATCGCCGCATTACGATTCTATGATTGCCAAACTGATCGTTTGGGGAGAAACCCGTCAAGATGTGATTGCCCGAATGAAACGGGCACTGGCTGAATTCGCTATCGACGGCATACGCACTACGATTCCTTTTCATATGAAGCTTCTCAATCATCCGAAGTTTATAAAAGGCGATTTCGATATCAAATTCCTTGAGGAACATGATATCAATGAAATAGAGGCTTAGTTTGAAAAACAAAATGTCCTGCAATCAATCTGGACAAGAATGGGTGGCGTCTACCGGTTCCTGTTACAGCTAACTGGGCCGCACAAAATAAGCGTCTACCGGTTCCTGTTTGTTTGTCATATTTCTCACCGAATGCTATAGTATAGAAAGTAAGAAGCGGATGAGCTATCGGCGAGAGGCTGATGCTACACATTAATTCAGGAGGTGTATGTAAACCATGAGTACGCTGGCAGCGGACTATGAAAAAACCGACATGGGCACTATTCAAATAGCACCTGAGGTGATCGAGGTTATCGCCGGGCTTGCTACGATAGAAATTGATGGTGTCGCTGGTATGAGCGGTGGATTTGCCGGTGGTATTGCCGAATTGCTTGGCCGTAAGAATCTTTCCAAAGGGGTCAAGGTGGAAGTCGGACAGCGCGAAGCCGCTGTGGATGTATCCATTATTGTTGAATATGGCAACCGTATTCCTGAAATTGCGTCCGAAATTCAGCGCAACGTAAAGCGCTCCATTGAAACCATGACGGGCCTGAATGTCATCGAAGTGAATGTTCATATTCATGATGTGCATTTCAAGACCATCGAACGGGTTGAAGAAGATGAGACGCAGCTACGGGTGAAGTGATTGTCATCACAAAAATGAAATGATAGCGTACCCCCTTGTGTATGGGCTTGTCGCTCGGCGCCGGGGGGTTTTATCTAGTGCGCCCCGAGGAGGAGTATCTCGTTGATTAGAGTGTTGGACAAGCTGTTGCTTTTCTTGTATAGTCTGGCGATCGGTGCGCTGTCGGTTTTTGCTTTTTGCACCGGCTTCAATTGGGTGCCGGAAAAAGGATTCAAAGATTTTATAACTACCTTGTATAACGGGGAAATGGAATGGATGCGGGTAACGGTAATCGTCGTTTCTGTGGTGATTTTCCTGATCAGCCTCCGGTTCTTTTATGTATCCCTTCGTCGGAGCAACGCATCTTCGCCTTCTATTGATCAACGGACGGAGTACGGCGATATCCGTATTTCATTGGAGACAGTCGAGAATCTGGCGCTGAAAGCTGCTGCCAGGCAGCGTGGCGTGAAGGATTTGCGAGCACGTATTCGCATCAGCGAAGCTGGAATTGAAATTACACTAAGGGCAATTGCTGATGGTGAAAGCCCGATCCCGACACTGACGGAGGATATCCAGCGAACCGTCAAGTCTCATGTGGAAGAAATCACAGGGATACCGGTTGCGACGGTTTCGGTCTATGTGGCGAATATCATCCAGACCGCAAACTATAAAAGTCGCGTGGAATAGGGGTGCTGCCGATGTTATGGAGGGAAATTTGGATAAGCTACGGAGGGCGGATCTCGGGTCTGGTCGTGGCCATCGTGCTGGGGATCCTTTATTTGACCGTTGGGTTTTGGGATATGCTGTTTGTCGGACTGCTGTTATGGATTGGTTATACCATTGGCAGGATGAAGGATGATCAGAGCGGTCCCATCATTCCGTGGAGCCGTTGGACCGAATGGCTTATGCAGCGCTGGCGTCCATTCAAATAGTACTATGATCTCCTCCGTACTCCGGACACGGCACCTGGCTGTTCGGAGCAGGGAGGAGATCATATTTTTTCCGGACAAGTGAAAGTGGGAGTTTTACCGTTTTCAAAAGTAGTACATGATAAGAAGACAGCTCATATATGATTTTGGGAGGCCCTATGAAACGAAGGCTGGCAAGGGAGATTGCAGTACAGAGTTTGTATCAGATGGAAATGAACGAAGTGTCGGCGGAAGATGCGGTAAACATGCTGATGGACGAAGTGCAGGAAGAAAATGAGATCGAGGCCGATTTGGCGGATGTATCGCGGATCGACGAGCATGTCAGAGAACTTGTGAATGGCGTCAGTGAAAATAAAACGGCTATAGACGATATGCTCCAACACTATCTAACAGGGTGGCAGGTAGACCGGTTGTCGCGGGTGGACCGTCAAGTGCTGCGGCTTGCCTGCTTCGAGATGATTTTTCGGGACGATGTTCCGCCAAAAGCCTCAATTAATGAAGCGATCGAGCTGGCCAAGCATTTCGGCACCGAAGAATCCGGCAAATTCGTTAACGGCGTCCTTGGCAGGCTTCTTCAAGCCCTGGATGAGCTTAAGCCCAAGAAAGACAAAAGCCATGCTGATCAATCCCAGATGGAAGAAAATGCGCCGGAAAAATAGTCCGGGATCTTGCTGCGCCTATACTGTGGTTTTCGCACCATAGGTGTGTACCAAAAAGAAGTAAAGTGTGTCCCGTAGGGACGAAAAACGATCCCTTCGCAAAATGTGGGAAGCAAGCGCCTCTGGGAATCATACGTTATTCAAGACGAAGTCCATGTACCGCAGGTGCGCTAAAAGTAAAGTGTGTCCCGTAGGGACGAAAAACGGGGACGGGCTCGCATGAATTGGGGAGCGTCACGCTGCCATAATCGACAACCATCCGGGTGTCCAGAGGGCGGAGCCCTTGGAATCCCCTTTTTCAAGGGGGACTTAGGGGGATGCCTTATAAATGAAAGGAGAACGCAATTATGACCGCACAACTTATACAGGGAAAACAAGTCTCGGATACTATCCGCGTTCAAATTAAAGAAAAGGCTGCAGAGCTTGCAGCCCGGGGAATAACTCCAGGTTTGGCTGTTGTTCTGGTTGGAGACGATCCGGCATCCCGCGTATATGTAGGCAGCAAGGAAAAAGCCTGCATACAGCTTGGGTTCTATTCCGAGGTTCATCGTTTACAGGCTGATACGAGCCAGGAGGAGCTCCTGCAGCTGATTGACAAGCTGAACAAGCAGTCGACCATTCACGGGATTCTGGTTCAGCTTCCGCTGCCCAAGCATATCGATGAAAAAGCCGTTATCGATGCGATCAGTGTCGAGAAGGACGTGGATGGCTTTCACCCGTTTAGTGTCGGCAATCTCGTCATTGGAGACGACAGTTTGCTCCCTTGTACGCCGGCTGGGGTCATTGAATTGATCAAGCACAGCGGCATAGATATTGCGGGTAAACATGCCGTTGTCATTGGACGCAGCAATATTGTAGGCAAGCCTGTAGCGATGCTTCTGCTCCGCGAACATGCGACGGTTACGATTTGCCATTCCAG
This sequence comes from Paenibacillus nasutitermitis, assembly GCF_014641075.1. Classification (GTDB taxonomy): domain Bacteria; phylum Bacillota; class Bacilli; order Paenibacillales; family Paenibacillaceae; genus Paenibacillus_Z; species Paenibacillus_Z nasutitermitis. The sequence continues at coordinate 983,689 of NZ_BMHP01000002.1, read as the reverse complement.
GACAGCGGATATGCAATCGATTGCCAAGACGGCTGATATATTGGTGGTGGCGATTGGCAGAGCAAAAGCGATTGGACGCGATTTTGTAAAGCCGGGCGCAGTGGTCATTGATGTGGGCATTAACCGGCTCTCTGACGGGAAACTGGCTGGAGACGTAGATTTTGACGATGTGCTGGAAGTAGCCGGATATGTAACCCCGGTACCGGGCGGAGTAGGTCCGATGACAATCACCATGCTGATGCAGAACACAATGAAAGCTGCAGAAATGGCAAATAAATAGTCGGGGAGTGACGAAACCGCATATGGCAGACGGTTCGCGCATTTTTTCGATCAAGGATATTAATAAGTATATCCGGATGAAGCTGGAATCGGATGTTCTTCTTGGCGATGTATGGCTGAGAGGGGAAATCTCCAATTTCACCCATCATTCCAGCGGGCATATGTATTTTACGCTTAAAGATAAGGATAGCCGGTTAAAATGTATTATGTTCGCTTCTCACAATCAGAAGCTCCCTTTCATGCCAAAGGAAGGGGCAAAAGTTCTTGCGCGCGGGAATATATCTGTATTTGAGCGGGATGGAAATTATCAGTTCTATGCCACTCAAATGCAGCCGGATGGTATCGGCAGCTTGTATTTGGCATTTGAACAATTAAAACGCAAACTGGAGCAGGAAGGGCTGTTCGATCAATCGAGAAAACGCGCCATTCCGCGCCATCCTAAAGCGATTGGGGTAATTACTTCGCCGACCGGCGCCGCAGTGCGCGATATTATGATTACGCTGCAGCGTCGCCACCCTTCCGTGCCGGTGCTGCTTTTTCCTGTACTTGTGCAAGGCAAGGGGGCGGCTCCTGCAATTGTTAGAGCGATTGAAATAATGAACCAAATGGCTGAGGTTGACGTATTAATTGTAGGGCGCGGAGGCGGTTCGCTCGAGGAGCTCTGGGCATTCAACGAGGAAGCGGTAGCCCGGAAGATAGCAGCCTCAGCCATACCGATTATTTCGGCTGTCGGCCATGAGACTGATTTTACCATTGCTGATTTTGTGGCGGATTTGCGAGCGGCTACGCCAACAGCTGCGGCGGAACTTGCCGTTGCCAATGTTATGGAGCTTGCCGGCCAGTTGAATCAGCTGCATAACCGCCTGCTTCTCTCGTTGCGCAATACGATATCCAGCCGCAGGGATCGTTTATTACGCATCCGCAGATCGCCGCTGTTTGTCAATCCGCGTAAATATTTGCTTCAGCAGGCTGAACGCCTGGACCGTCTGCGCGATAAGCTGGAGCATCGGACCCAGAGACAAACGCAGCGCAGCAGGGAAAAGCTGATGGGGTTGCGTTCGGCACTGGCAAGCGCTCACCCTGGAGGGAAGGCTGTATTTGCGCGTGCCCGCCTGCAGGGAACTTCACAGAGGCTGGAGGCCACTATGATTTCAACGGTCAAAACACATCGAATCCATCTAACTGCTTCGATTAGACAGTTGGATGCTTTAAGCCCGCTTAAAGTCATGTCACGGGGATACAGTCTTGTTTATGATGAACAGGAAAAATCGCTGATCAAGACGATCTCCGCTGTACAACCAGGAGATATAGTCAAAGTGAAGCTGGCTGACGGCCAATTGGAATGTCAGGTATGGGGGATGAAGGGAGAGGCTTAACCGGATGAGCAAAGAAGCGCAGCAGGAAGTAAGTTTCGAGGAAGCGATGGAGCGGCTGGAGGTCATCGTGAGCCAACTGGAGAACGGCGACGTTCCGCTCGAACAAGCAATCGATCTTTTTCAGGAAGGTATGAAAATATCCCAACTGTGTGGAGCAAAGCTGGAACAGGTGGAGAAAAAGATCGAAGTGCTGATCGAATCCGAAGGCGGCTTAATTAAAAAAACGTTTGCCCCGGCAAACGAAGATAAAGGGGAATAAACTTGAACGCTTCGGTTGTGACAGCAGATTACTTATCTCGTACAGCTTATGAAATCGAACAGGCGTTAAGAACATCTGTCCCGCAGGAATGGCCTGTTCCGGCCAAACTTCGCGAAGCGATGTTGTACTCCCTGGAGGCAGGTGGAAAAAGGCTGCGGCCGATTCTCGTTCTTGCAGCTGCGGAGGCGGTCAGGGGTGAGGGCAGCACATATGAGGCAGCGATGCCTGTAGCCTGCGCCATAGAAATGATTCACACGTACTCGCTGATCCATGACGATTTGCCGGCGATGGACAATGACGATTATCGTCGGGGCAAACCGACCAATCATAAGGTATTTGGAGAAGCTATGGCGATTTTAGCGGGGGACGGCTTGCTTTCTCATGCTTTCTATGCCGTATCCCAGACAGCATCTCTCGGCGTTCCTTCAGAAGTAGCGCTGGCGATCGTGTCTGATTTAGCTAAGCTGTCCGGAGCTTCGGGAATGGTCGGCGGTCAAGCCGCGGATATTCTGGGAGAACAGGGCGTAACTTCATTGACCGAGCTGGAATACATTCATTTGCATAAAACAAGCGATCTGATTGTATTCTCTATAACGTCAGGGGCCCGCATCGGTGGAGCTACTCCTGAGCAGTTGGCGGCGCTGGAGGAATTTGCACGCAAGCTGGGACTTGCTTTTCAGGTGCGGGACGATATTCTTGATCTTGTCGGTGACGAAACCAAGCTGGGCAAACCGGTACAAAGCGATGTGCAGCAGCAAAAGGTTACCTATCCTTTTATTATCGGAATGGAACAAAGCCTGGAGTTGGTGAAGCGTTTGACAAAGGAATCCAAGGAAGCGCTGCGGCAGGCTAATTTATCCATGCCCGAAAAACTTCTGTCGATCGCGGATTATTTAATGAACCGGGATCACTGATTTGCCGGCAGCCTTGGGCATTTACGACAATCTGTGTTATAATCTACGGAAGAAACGTCGAAAGTTCCCGGACTATGGTGGCTGCCAGCTGAGGAAAGCGAGGAAATAACGTGTTGCTCGAACAAATAAACGAGCCGAAAGATCTTAAACATCTGTCGGTTAATCAATTGGAGCAGCTTGCTGGAGAAATCCGCGAGTTTTTAATTGCAAAGCTTTCCGCGACGGGCGGGCATCTTGCGTCGAACTTAGGCGTAGTGGAGCTAACGCTCGCTTTGCATTTTTTGTATGACAGTCCTAAAGATAAATTTATTTTTGATGTGGGACATCAGTCTTACGTTCATAAAATATTGACGGGCCGAATGAGTCAGTTTGATTCGCTGCGTCAGTTTAAAGGCCTGTGCGGATTTGTCAAACGGGCAGAAAGCGAACATGATGTCTGGGAAGCCGGACACAGCAGCACATCCTTGTCTGCGGCAATGGGCATGGCGCTTGCCCGCGATTTGAAAGGCGAGGACAACAAAGTGGTCGCCGTTATCGGTGATGGAGCCCTTACGGGCGGCATGGCGCTTGAAGCTTTGAATCACATCGGTCACGAGAAGAAGAACCTGATGGTCATATTGAATGACAATGAAATGTCAATTGCGCCGAATGTCGGCGCCCTACATCACTACCTGGGTAAAATTCGAACGGACCGTCATTACCAGAAAGCCAAAGAAGAACTAAACCAACTGCTTAACAAAATCCCGGCTATTGGCGGAAAATTGGCCAAAACAGCCGAAAGACTCAAAGATAGCATCAAATATTTACTCGTCAGCGGTATTTTATTCGAACAGTTCGGGTTTACGTATTTCGGTCCTGTAGACGGACACGATATTAACCAACTGCTTGATGTCATGGAGCAGGCAAACAATGCCTCAGGGCCTGTTCTGGTTCATGTTATTACCGTTAAAGGAAAAGGCTATTCACCCGCTGAGGCGGATTCCTATAAATGGCATGGCATTTCTCCGTATAAAATCGAATCGGGCCAGGTTCTGAAGGCTGTAGGCCCCCCGATGTATACCGAAGTATTTAGCGACGCATTAATTGAGCTAGCCCAAAAGGATAAGCGGATCGTAGCCGTTACGCCGGCTATGCCGGGAGGCTCGGGTTTAACCAAATTTGCGAAGATATTCCCTGATCGGATGATTGATGTGGGCATCGCCGAGCAGCATGCCGCAACAATGTGTGCAGCGCTTGCTATGGAAGGGATGAAGCCCGTATTCGCGGTGTATTCCACCTTCCTGCAGCGGGCTTATGACCAGGTGGTCCACGATATTTGCAGACATAACGCGAATGTTGTATTCGCCATAGATCGGGCCGGTTTTGTCGGACCGGACGGGGAGACTCACCAGGGCGTGTACGATATCGCATTCCTGCGGCATATTCCGAATATGGTTCTAATGATGCCCAAAGACGAGAATGAGCTCCACCGCATGATGATAACGGCGTTCGAATACAATGAAGGGCCTATTGCGATTCGCTATCCGCGTGTAAACGCGCTGGGTGTTGCGATCGACAAACAGAGCACCCCGCTGCAGATCGGCAAATGGGAGACGGTACGCGATGGCGATTCAGCTGTCATTCTGGCCATCGGACCCATGCTTCAGGTAGCCGAAGAGACAGCGGAGCAGCTCAAAAGAGAAGGACTCAATATCCGGATTGTTAATGCCCGCTTTATCAAGCCACTCGACGAGACCATGTTGCTTCAGCTGGCCAAGGAAGGCTTGAATATGATTGTTCTGGAAGAAGGCGCGGTTCAAGGCGGATTAGGCAGCGCCGTCCTGGAATTTTATTCAATCCATAATAAATCTTATAATGGATCGGTACGTCTTGTCGGAGTTCCGGATCTATTTATCGAGCATGGTTCCATACCGGAACAGCGCAGGGAAGCAGGATTGACCAGCGAGCGTGTGGCGTCAGAGATCAAATCAATGCTTCCGCTTGTGCGGAAACGAGCTCATGGACCCGCATAAGATCGGAGATTGAATGATGACGACAGCTAAGGAACGCATCGACATTCTGCTTGTTGAGCAGGGCTATTACGAAAGCCGGGAAAAAGCAAAAGCCGCTTTGATGGCAGGACTTGTCATTGTGGATGGGGAACGGATTGAAAAGAGCGGCATGAAAGTTCCGCGCACCTCCGCTATCACAGTGAAGGGGGCTCCTCATCCATATGTAAGCCGCGGCGGGTTAAAGCTGGCTAAGGCCATCGACAAGTTCGAGTTGTCCCTCCAGGGGGCAGTCATGCTGGATATTGGAGCTTCCACGGGGGGATTTACAGACTGCGCCCTTCAGAATGGCGCAGCTTATGTCTATGCCGTGGATGTGGGTTATAACCAGCTGGATTGGTCCTTGCGCCAGGATAGCAGAGTAGACGTTATGGAGCGGACGAATTTTCGCTACACGCAGCCTGCTGATCTGAAGGGGCCCCAACCGGACTTTGCGACCATTGACGTATCGTTTATCTCCCTCAAGCATATCCTGCCTGCACTGGGTACGCTGCTTGCGGATGGCGCAGGGACGGTCGCGCTGATCAAGCCTCAGTTCGAAGCGGGGCGGGAGAACGTTGGCAAATCAGGCGTTGTCCGGGATCCCAAGGTGCATGAGGAAGTATTGAACAGAGTCCTCGGGTACGCCGCGGAGCTTGGTTTTTCCTTGCAGCATCTTACCTTCTCACCCATTACGGGTGGAGAAGGTAATATCGAATTTTTGGCTTACTGGATCTGGAAGCCGGGGACAACGGAGCCGCCACTGTCAGTAGAAGCCGTTGCGGCTCTTGTTCAAGAGGCTTCCCGGACGTTTGCACAGGGAAATTCCAAAAAAAGCTGAATATCGCTTCGTTTATTATTTAATGGATCCTATGGGGAGCTTTCCTGGAAGTCAGGGGAGCTCTTTTTTTTGTATATTCGGCCGTGCCCCCTTTGCAGATGGCTATTTTTTTGTTAAACTAGAAAAAACCAAACAAGCGTTCGTAATTTCTGCAAAGAGGAAATACACCCGCCAGCGCGAATGAATTTAAGAAGAGCGATTGGACAGGGAGGGGTTTCCTTGGGTAAATACGGGGATTGGCTGGTTATGCTGATTGCCGGCGGGATTATTGTGTTCTGGCTGTATCGTGTTTTCTACCGCTGGCTTCACGAGCCGCCGGGCATGAATTCGAAACTGCTTCTCAGCGAAGCCGAGGATGTCGATGATACGGATGAGAATGTCCGATTTCTGGAGCAGGCCGGTTATGAAGTGACTCACGGCAAATACAGACTTCCGATCCGCATCGATCTGGATGGACTGGAACTGCAGAGCCGATTGTTCATTGATTTAATTGCAGAGAAGGATGGCAAATATTATATTGTCAAAACTTCCCGTGACCGCATGCCAATGGATTGGACGGGCAGCGGGGTGAGGGATAGACTTCTGGTTTATGCACTTCTTCTGCCTGAAAGTGAAGGCGTATTGTTCATCGATCAAAAAGACAAAACCATACGGAAGATTACTTTCCGATTCGGATAAATTTTAAATACAACTGAAATAGAACTTAAAGAGGGGGGCTCCCATGAAAAGTGTCAGGCATATGAAGATTCGTGAAATGATAACCGGCAAAATTATTGAAACACAGGATGAGCTTGTTGATGCGCTTAGAGAAGCGGGATTACAGGTGACTCAGGCAACCGTTTCCAGGGATATTAAAGAACTGCAGCTCATTAAGGTTTCGGCTGAGGGCGGCCGTTATAAATATTCCTTGCCGCAGGAGCAGCGCATGAATCCCATCCACAAGCTGAAACGAACGCTTGCCGATCATTTCCTGCATATTGACCACACGGAGAATCTGGTTGTTATGAAATGCCTGCCGGGAACGGCGAATGCCATCGGCGCGATGATCGACAATATGGAATGGCCGGAAGTAATGGGAACCATATGCGGCGATGACACCATTCTGATTATTTGCCGCACCAAAACGCAAAGCGAAGAGGTTATTGACAGATTACTGGATTTGATGAACTAGGCTGGTTCAAGCGTTACCAATCCGCGGCGCCATAGCCGCATGGGAAGACTTAAGGAGGGGACATTCATGCTTCGCGAGCTGTCTATACGCAATTTGGCCGTTATTGAATCGGTAACTGCTCATTTCCATGATGGATTCCATGTGTTAACCGGAGAAACAGGGGCGGGCAAATCCATTCTGATCGATGCGCTCAGCCTTGTCGTCGGAGGAAGAGGATCATGCGATATGGTGCGGTATGGCTGCAACAAAGCTGAAATTGAAGCCATGTTTGATTTGCCTGGCAACCATCCGGTATGGAGGACATTAGAGTCGTTTGGAGTGAATGCATCGCCTGATGAGGAGCTTGTCATACGCAGAGAACTTTCCTCGCAGGGTAAAAGCGTCAGCCGAATTAACGGTCATATTGTGACGATGTCCATGCTTCGCGAAGCAGGGGAATGTCTCGTAAATATTCATGGGCAGCATGAGCATCAATCGCTTCTGCGAACGGAGAAGCATTTGGATTGGCTGGATTTGTATGCGGGTGTCAAAGTCATGGACAAGCTTGATAAATACCGCACCACCTACAAACAATATGAAAAGGTTCGTTCCCAGCTTCGGGAATTGGAGGATTCGTCGAGGCAAAATATGCAAATGCTTGATCTGTACCGATTTCAGATTGAAGAAATTAGCGCTGCCGATCTAAAAGTTGGCGAGGATGAATCACTTCAAGAAGAAATGCAAAAACTAATGCATGCCGTAAAACGCCGTCACGCGGCTTCGGAGGCGTATGAGCTTGTATATGGAGACAAAGGTCTGGATGCGATAAATCGGGCGATTTCCCGGATTGAAGATATCCGCGGCTATGATGAATCTGTTCTTTCTCCGCTTCTGGAGCAGCTTCAGTCGGCTTTTTATCAGCTGGAGGATTCGGCTTTTCAATTGAGGGATTATCGGGACGGGGTTGATTCCGATCCGGAACGACTTGACATTATTGACGACCGGCTTAATATGATAAACAGTCTTAAACGCAAATATGGAGAGCAAATTCAGGATATTTTGACCTATTTAAAGAAAATAAAATCGGAAGCGGATAAAATCGAAAATCGCGACGAGCATATCGCGAGGCTTCGCGACGAGCAGCAGAAGCTGTTCGAAGAAGCTTATCGTTTAGGCAAAGTGCTCTCCACGCTCAGACGGCATGCGGCTGATCGACTTGCCGTTGCCATCGAAAGCGAGCTCAGGCAGCTTCAAATGGAAAGAACGACCTTTCGCGTGCAGCTTCAACAGCATGAGGAAGGCGAGCACCACCGCCTGCTGCCCAATGGAATTGATGAAGCGGCTTTTCTTATCGCTCCAAATCCGGGCGAACCGCTTAAGCCGCTAAGCAAAATCGCTTCCGGCGGGGAAATGTCAAGAATTATGCTCGCTCTGAAATCAATATTTGCTTCAATCGATCAAGTGCCGGTTCTAATATTCGATGAAGTGGATACGGGAGTCAGCGGCCGGGCGGCACAAGCGATTGCCGATAAGCTGTCTCGTTTATCGGAAATGTGCCAGGTATTCTCCATCACTCATTTGCCGCAGGTTGCCTGCATGGCAGATCATCATTATGAAATTCTTAAAACCATTGTAGCGGAACGTACGTCCACAAGGGTTAAGGAGCTTGAGCCTAATTTACGTATTGAAGAGCTGGCCCGTATGCTGGGCGGCGTAGAAATAACGGAAAAAACAAGACATCATGCACAAGAAATGCTTGACTTGGCATTCAGACAGAAGGGAGCGTAATTCAAAGCCAATCCGGGAATGATTTTGGCGACATAAAAGGCAATGGCCAAGGAGACCTTAAGTGTACGCAAATGACGAACTCCATTCTCGTCAAGCGATTTAGCAACAGGGAGTGTGAAGTCATTGAATGCCAATCAGCGAAAGCGATGGCTTGGTCTTGTTCTTGTCCTTATCGTCTGCATGCTAGGTATTTCGGCTCCATTTCAACATTTCGCCGCTTTTCCAAATGAGTTGAGACTTTTTTCCGGTCAATTGAAGCAATTGGATTATGTGATGCCCGTACATGCGCAAGTTACGGTCGATCCACATATTCTGCAGGTCAACGGATCCAATAATCGTTCCATATCGGTTGATCTCAACAAGCCATTGTCTCTTCAATCTAATTATAGTGGCGAAACCACAATGAAGTTGAAATTATTTGGCAAGATTCCGTTTAAAACGGTGAAAGTCAACGTTGTTCCTGATCTCAGAGTCGTACCCGGCGGCCAAACAATTGGCGTCAAAGTGAAATCCGCTGGAATTATGGTTGTAGGCCATCATCAAGTGCTGCGTGCCAACGGATCAAAGGTGTCTCCAGGTGAGCTCGCCAAGCTCCAGCTAGGCGACCTTATTGTGAAGATAAACGGTCAATTCGTTAATGAAGTGCATAAAGTGGCACGGATAGCAGAAGAAGCCGGTGGTGCGAAGCAGCCGATTAATTTAACGGTGAAGCGAGGCAGCCAGCTTTTTGAAACCAAGCTGGATCCGGTCTATGATACCGAGGATAAAGCGTGGCGATTAGGACTGTATATTCGTGATTCCGCAGCAGGTGTTGGCACGCTAACTTTCTTTGCACCCGACCAGGGCGTTTACGGGGCACTGGGACATGTCATAACCGACATGGATACACAAACGGCCATTGAGGTAGGAGAAGGACAGATTTTACAATCGAACGTAACTTCAATCAACAAAAGTCAAAACGGTGAGCCCGGTGAAAAAAGAGCTCATTTTATCAAGGAAAGCAAGGTGCTGGGCAATATTGAACGAAATACGCCATTCGGCATCTTCGGTAAAATGACAGAGCTCCCGGATCACAGCTACAAAGAGCAGGCTATTCCAGTGGCATTTGCAGAAGAGGTTAAGGAAGGTCCTGCACAGCTCCTAACGGTTGTGAATGGTCAGAAAGTAGAAAGATTCGATGTGCAGATTGTCCATGTTACGCATCAATCTTCACCTGCTACAAAAGGGATGGTCATTAAAATCACCGATTCGCGTCTTCTTCAACAAACGGGAGGAATCGTACAGGGCATGTCAGGCAGTCCCATCATTCAGGATGGCAAACTAATTGGAGCTGTCACGCATGTGTTTGTCAACGATCCAAGCTCCGGTTATGGCTGCTTTATTGAATGGATGCTTCAGGACGCCGGCATTTTGTTAAAGCAGAACCAGAGAAATCTTAAGGCGGCTTAACGCCCCTTAAGGTTTTTTGTTATCTTCTCAAGCAGCAGTTATGGATACTCAGTGGCCATGCAATTCATCAATATCATATCTGTGCAGCATAGCGGGGCATGGTTCCATGTGGAGTTTTGTCGAATAAATACGAAAAATGATAGTTGATGTAATAAAATTTTAATTATAAAGCAGTTCGAATAAAAAATAAAGAAAAAGATTATTCGACAGAAGGAATTTGATTTTGAGTGTCGAAAATGTTTAGTAGACAGGAAGCGAAAAGAACAGAATAAGGCATCAAAAAAATCAGATTGATGGCAGATCGAGTCTAAGGAGGACTATACCTTGCAAAAAATCGAAGTATTGTTAGCGGATGACAACCGAGAATTTACGAATTTATTATCGGAATACATTTCGGAACAAAATGATATGGTCGTCACCGGGGTTGCGTACAATGGTGAAGAAGTGCTTCGACTGCTGGAGGAAACACGCGAAACGCCTGACGTTCTTATTTTGGATATCATCATGCCTCATTTGGATGGACTTGGCGTGCTGGAGCGGCTGCGTGAAATGAATTTATCTCCTATGCCGAAAATCATTATGTTAACTGCATTCGGGCAAGAGAACATCACACAAAAAGCAGTACAGCTGGGTGCTTCCTACTACATATTGAAACCATTCGATATGGAAATTTTGGCAAATCGGATTCGCCAGCTGGTCGGTAATTCAACTGTTATTTCATCATCATCTTCCTCCTACTCCTCCTCATCGATTCTGAAATCAAATGTGGTGCCTATTCCAAAAGGTAAAAACCTGGATGCTAACATTACAAGCATTATCCATGAAATTGGGGTTCCGGCTCATATTAAGGGTTACCAGTATTTACGGGAAGCGATTACAATGGTTTACAATAATATTGAAATTCTGGGGGCCATTACGAAGACTCTTTATCCGGCAATCGCCGAAAAATTCAAAACAACTCCTTCCCGGGTTGAACGCGCTATCCGTCATGCCATTGAGGTCGCATGGACGCGCGGCAACATTGACAGCATTAGCCATTTATTTGGCTACACCATAAATATTTCCAAATCCAAGCCAACCAATAGCGAATTCATCGCAATGGTCGCGGATAAGTTGCGGATCGAGCACAAAGTAAGCTGAGTCTAATAGGAGTAAGGGATTTCGGCTGTTTGGTGCTAAAACAATTTTGGCGGTAAATATCTGAAATCATCGTTTCTATACCGATAAACTTCTATGTATCATACCAACTAATACCGTTATTTATTGGGGCTAAAATCCAATAAAGGGCGGTATTTTTTTGTTATGGTTGAAGCTGGATTGGCAGAACTGTAGCCAATAGAGCTTGGTGTTTTATGCTGATTTCGAAGCCCATTTGCACGGCAAATGGTTGACATCTATCCCGCATGGAAAGATATTAATGATATCATCATGTTTTCCGCGTATCTTTTGAAGTCACTTATTCGTTTACTAAATTGAAGCGACAATAACGAGGAGGTGCCGCGTCGTGATATGTGGAACTAAGAATGAAACAGGATTAAATGGCGGAATACAACCAGATATGGAGCAGCTGCTTTCAGTCTTGAAGCGTTATTGCCTGACGCTTACAACTAGCTCCTGGGATGCAGAGGATCTTGTGCAGGAAACTTGTATGCGGGCGCTTCCCGTGGTAAATGGAGCTCAGCTTCATCCAAACCCGGCAGCCTATATGCTTCGTATTGCCAAAAATCTCTCGATCGATCAGGCGCGGCGAAGGCTTGCAGCCAGCCGCGCTTTGGATGCCAATATGCAAGACTTCTACACTGAAGCTGAACCTTCTCATGAAATCGAAAATGCGATTAGCTTGCTGGTGCGTCATGTTTCTCCTTTGCAGCGGCATGTATTCCTTCTGCGTGAGGTGTTCCGCTATTCGGGAGCGGAAGTAGCCGGTATCCTGGGTACATCGGAAGGAGCGGTCAAGGCTGCGCTCCATCGGGCCCGTACGGCATTGGATAAACGGATCCAGCACAGTTTTTCGTCCAGGGAATCCGATTGGTTCAGGGATGAAGCGCAGCAAGCAGCCGACAATGACTTGGCGATGGCATATGTAAAGGCGATCCGTGAAGCGGATCCCCAAGCGATTATCAGACTTGCTCAAACGAATAACGGGCAACTAGACATGATTCAGGCTGTTGGACGGATATCAGGCCATGTGCCAACGACAACTGCTGCGTATCGTTCGGGCATAGACGCAACTTGTTCGTGGCGGACGCTATCTGCTGCAGCTTGAATCCGTAAAGGAGAGAATAAAATAAAATGAATCTCACCCCCTATGTGATTGAGCAGAACAAAAACGGTGAACGCAGCTACGATATTTATTCCAGGCTGCTGAAGGACCGGATTATTATGGTGAGTGGTGAAATTGAAGATCAAATGGCCGGTTCCATCGTGGCCCAATTATTGTTTCTCGCCGCCGACGATCCCGAAAAGGATATTACCTTGTATGTAAACAGCCCAGGAGGTTCGGTGACAGCCGGCTTCTCCATCTATGATACGATGCAGTTGATCAAGCCGGATGTATCCACGGTCTGCACGGGTTTTGCCGCAAGCTGGGGGTCCGTACTGCTTACTGGAGGCGCAAAAGGGAAACGTTATGCGCTTCCGAACAGCGAAGTGATGATTCACCAGCCTATCGGGGGAGCACGAGGGCAAGCATCTGATATTCAGATTCATGCCAACTGGATACTGCGGACAAGGGATAAGATCAATGGCGTGCTTGCCCATCATACAGGCCAACCGATTGAACGGATTGAACAGGATTCAGACCGTGATCATTTTATGTCCGCCGAGGAAGCCAAAGATTACGGCTTAATCGACGGGATTATTACCCATATGGCTTAGCAGCTTCCGGGCTGTGCCCCATAAATAAAGGAGTCTCTTTCGGGCAGCGGCCTGAAAGAGGCTCCTTTCATACGTTTGGCATTTTTCGCAGCGTATGCAGCTCCCCTGCGTGCACTGTGGCTCTGACACGAGTTGTTCTCCCCGAAGGTGGATTTCCAGACAAAAAAACTTGTACCGCCAGCACCTGTCAGGTGCGCGATACAAGTTTTTTAGGCGTTTTGCCCTGGACGCGGCGGGCGGGGGCGCTTCTCGCGGAAACGCGACTGGAGATAATTCCGTTTCTTGTCGCGGAAGAAGGTCCAGCCTCCGATAAAACCGGCGCCAATGAGAAACAGCAGCATCCCTCCGATAAAGAGCCACCATTCGAAGACGGGGGTTATCCGATCATCGCCAAAAGATGAAAAATAATGGAAAACGGCATCCTTCATAAGGAGAAATCCGTATGTCGCCCCAAGCCCGGGGATAACCAGCAATAAAATAGCAATCAAACGGACTGCAACCTGCTTCATAATACCAAATCCTCCTGATCAGCAAAAAAACAACTTTAAGCTAGCGTGAGCAGCCAAAGTCATTCATTTCTATCTGTTAATCATACCTTTTTCCTCCTCGGCTGTCCATTTGAAAGGGCGGGTTGTTTTCCCTGGCTCAAAAAACAGGTACAATAGAAAAGGGACATGAAAACATCCTGCTTACGCATCTTCTGCATAACCGGCCTCATGGCCCAAACAGCGAAAGGGGAAATAAGATGACCATTCAATGCGATATAGCCATTATCGGCGGGGGTATTGCCGGATATACTGCAGCAATCAGGGCAGCCCAGGCTGGTAAAAAGGTTGTCATTATAGAAAAAGAAAAGCTTGGAGGCACTTGTCTGCATAAGGGCTGCATTCCAAGCAAATCGCTTCTGCGCAGCGCCGAAATTTACGCGACATTGCTCAAGGCGGATACATATGGAATCAAAGTAGCCAAGGACGCCGTGCATTTGGATTTCCCCGGTGTACAGGAACGCAAAATACAAACCGTAGAACAACTTTACAAAGGACTCCAATATTTAATGCGCAAACATGAGATTACAGTTATGGCAGGAGCTGGGCGGGTCATTGGCCCATCGATTTTCTCGCCGCGCAGCGGAAGCGTGGCCGTAGAGCTTGCCGATGGTGAGATGGAAACAGTTGTGCCGCAGCATCTGATTATTGCCACAGGGTCCAGACCGCGAACGCTGCCGGGACTGCCCATTGACTCCTCCCAGGTGATGACCAGTGACGATGCGCTGGTGATGGAGCAGCTTCCGGAATCGATTCTGATTATCGGTGGCGGAGTTATCGGGGTGGAATGGGCTTCAATGCTGATTGACTTCGGCGTTTCGGTCACATTGGTGGAGACGGCTGCACGCCTTCTTCCTGGCGAGGATGCGGAAATCTCCGCAGAGCTCACCAAACAGCTAAGAAAACGCGGAGTCCGCATTTTAACCGGTATTCAACTAAAGCCGGAAACATACGCTTATCAGGAAGGACAAGCATCGCTGGAAGCGGATACTGCAGACGGCCATGTAATTTTGACGGCGGAGAAGCTGCTCGTTTCTGTCGGAAGGCAGGCAAATATAGAAGGAATCGGTCTGGAAAATACCGATATACAGTTGAACCGGGACGTTATTCGTGTCAATAGCCATTTTCAAACTACGGAGCCTCATATTTACGCCATCGGCGATGTGAATGGCGGTCTGCAGCTGGCGCACGCTGCTGCGCATGAGGGGATGACTGCCGTTGATCATCTGCTGGGAAACAAGCAGACGCCGCCTGGTCACGTGCAGATTCCGAGAGCTATTTATACCTCTCCGGAAATTGGCTCGATCGGCTTGACCGAGGAAGAAGCGCGCCGAGAGGGACATGACATCAAAATCGGTAAAATTCCTTTCCAGGCAATCGGCAAGGCTCTGATTCTTGGCCATCCGGAAGGTTTTGCCAAAGTGATCGCGGATAAGAAAACCAACGACATTATCGGGGTTCATCTTGTAGGGCCGCATGCCACGGATTTGCTGTCTGAAGCTTCACTGGCGCTACTGATGAATGCCGCGCCATGGGAAGTCGGACAAGTCATTCATCCTCATCCTACGCTTTCGGAAGCACTCGGTGAGGCGATGCTTGCCGTCGACGGAAAAGCAGCAGTCATTTAAGGTGGGATCGGCACGAATGGGGCCGATTTCTGAACCTTATAGAATTTAAAAGTTTCACGCTTATACATTTCTATAAGGTCTAAGGGAAGAAACTAACTGTGCCGCCAGAGGACGGCGCAGCCGTTTCTTCTTGATTCATTTCCTTTTAAATAAAAGTCGGTTATAATAGGTATAGTCAAGTCTTAGTACCAGGTTATAATAGCAGCCAAAAGGAGGGCATCCCTCATGATACAATCCGAACAACCTTTACAGCAATTCAGACATACCGAGCTCGGATTAACGGACGAGCAAGCCATTGAAATGTATGTGACTATGATGACGGCACGACTGTATGACGAAAGAGGACTGCTGCTGCAGCGGGCAGGTAAAATCAATTTTCACGTATCCGGCATCGGCCAGGAAGCAGCACAGGTAGGAGCAGCTTTCGCGCTGGACCGCGATGTCGATTATTTTCTGCCCTATTACCGCGATTACGCGCTTGTGCTTGCTGTCGGGATGACGCTTCGGGAACTGATGCTATCTGTTTTTGCCAAAGCTGAGGATCCAAACAGCGCCGGCAGACAAATGCCAGGCCATTTTGGCTCCAAGCGTCTGCGCATCGTCACGGGTTCAAGTCCTGTAACGACCCAGGTTCCGCATGCGGTCGGCATTGCTTTGTCAGCGAAGATGAGAAAGCAGAAGCTGGTCAGCTTTGTCACCTTCGGGGAAGGCTCGAGCAATCAGGGTGATTTTCACGAGGGCTGCAATTTTGCAGGCGTTCATAAGCTGCCTGTCATCCTTTTTTGCGAAAATAACCAATATGCGATTTCAGTCCCCCTGCATAAACAGGTAAGCGGACGGATCGCCGACCGGGCGATCGGTTACGGCTTTCCCGGCTACCAGGTGGACGGGAATGATCCGCTGGAGGTCTACCGCATCGTGAAGGAAGCGCGCGAACGCGCCGTTGCCGGCGAGGGTCCTACGCTGATTGAAGCGATGATGTACCGCTTGTCTCCCCATTCAACGTCCGACAATGATCTGGCTTACCGGACGAAGGAAGAAGTGGATGAGAACCGGGCGAAGGACGGCATTCCCCGTTACAGGAATTATCTAACCGAATGCGGCTTGTGGAGCGACGTGCAGGAAGAGGAAATGCACAAGAAGATCAAGGCGATGCTCGATGATGCAACCGCCTATGGAGACAAAGCGCCATTCCAGGCTCCAGAGGATATTCTCCTGCATGTGTACGATGAAGGACAAGGCGAAGGGAGTGGACGCTAAACATGCCGCAAATGGAATATATTGATGCGATCCGCCTCGCAATGAAAGAAGAAATGGAACGCGATGAGAACGTATTTATTCTCGGTGAGGATGTCGGCTACAAAGGCGGCGTATTTACGACCACCAAGGGGCTGCTGGATCAGTTCGGCGAAGCGCGCGTTATGGATACCCCGCTTGCTGAATCGGCTATCGCCGGTGTTGCGATCGGCGCTGCTATGGTCGGGATGAAGCCCATCGCCGAAATGCAATATTCTGATTTTATGTTTCCCGCGACGAATCAAATTATCAGCGAAGCGGCCAAAATCCGCTACCGCTCCAATAATGACTGGTCCTGCCCCATTGTCATCCGCGCCCCTATTGGCGGGGGGATCTTCGGCGGCCTGTACCATTCGCAATGTCCCGAATCTGTATTTTTTGGTACGCCTGGACTGAAGATTGTAACGCCTTATTCGGCTTACGATGCCAAAGGCCTGCTTAAAGCAGCAGTACGCGACCCGGATCCGGTGTTGTTTTTTGAAAACAAGAAATGTTACAAGCTTATCGTAGGAGATGTCCCGGCAGAGGATTATACCGTTCCGATCGGCAAAGCCAATGTGCTGCGCGAAGGAGATGACATTACGGTTATCAGCTATAGCATGCCGCTCCATTTTGCCATGCAAGCGGCCGATGAACTGGCCGAAGAAGGCATTACGGCTCATATTCTTGATCTGAGAACGCTGCAGCCGCTGGACAAGGAAGCTGTGCTGGAAGCAGCCCGCCGTACGGGCAAGGTGCTGATTATCCACGAAGACAACAAATTCGGGGGTGTCGGCGCGGAGGTGTCGGCCATTATTGCGGAGGAAATGCTATATGAACTGGACGCACCGATCATGAGGTTATGCGGACCGGATGTCCCAGCGATGCCTATCAATCCTCCGGGCGAAAAGCATTTTTTGTTGAACAAGGAAAAAGTAAAAGAAGCGATGAGGCATCTGGCACTTTATTAGTGCACGTTCAATGAAGTCCTGGTCGTTCTTTATAACCGAAAGCGGACGTTGAACAACCTGTTCTTAGGAGTGGTGAAATGAAGATCGTGACTGAAATCGTTATGCCGCAGCTTGCCGAATCACTCGTTTCCGCAACGATCGACAAGTGGCTGAAACAGCCGGGCGACACCATTGGAATGTACGAGCCAATTTGCGAAATACTAACAGATAAAGTCAATGCGGAGCTGCCATCCACGTTGGAAGGCACAATCGTGAAAATATTGGTCGGAGCAGGTGAGAATGTGCCAGTAGGCACACCGGTCTGTCTCGTTGAAGTCGAACAGGAGGGGGGGGCTGCTCCCGCCGCCGGGGCGGCATCCGCAGGAGAAACGCAGAGCATCCTGAGCAATGCGGCTTTATCTCAAACAGGTGGCAGCAACACCGGTGGTGGCATGGCAGGAAATCCTGTAACTCAGGAGAGCGGGGATATTAGCATGCGTCATCGCTTCTCGCCCGCTGTGCAGCAGCTGGCAGCGGAGCATAGCGTCAATCTCGCCCATGTTCCGGGCACAGGCTTAGGCGGCCGGATTACTCGCAAGGATGTTCTGGCCTATGTGGAAACGGCAAGCAGTGCCAAAGCGGCTGCGAATGCCCCGGCTGTGCCGCAGATGCAAAACGTCCGCTCCACGGGGCTGCATTTGACGGATACCCCGACGATACCGACCATTGAGGTGGAAGGGCGCTCGACGTCCGGACGGGAGTATTTTATCGATGTGACGCCTGTGCGCAATGCCATCGCCCGCAATATGAAGCTAAGCGCTTCGGAAATTCCCCATGCATGGACGATGATTGAAGTGGATGTGACCAATCTGGTCGTCCTGCGCAATAAGCTTAAGGATGAGTTTATTAAACGCGAAGGCATCAATTTGACCTATCTGGCTTTCATGCTGAAGGCCGTTGTGAATGCGATCAAAGATGTGCCGATTATGAATTCCGTGTGGGCCGTAGACAAGATTGTGGTGAAGCGGGATATCAATCTTGGACTCGCCGTGGGTACAGAAGATGCCGTTAAAGTACCGGTTATTAAAAATGCCGATCAGAAAAATATCGCCGGGCTCGCCCGCGAAATTGATGAACTGGCCCGCAAAACGCGCGAAGGGAAGCTTACGCTGTCCGATATGGAAGGCGGTACCTTCACGGTGAACAACACGGGATCGTTTGGCTCGATCGCTTCGTATCCAATCATCAACTATCCGCAGGCGGCGATCATTACATTCGAATCGATTGTGAAGCGGCCTGTCGTTATCGACGATATGATCGCCGTCCGCTCCATGGCTAATTTATGCCTGTCGCTGGACCACCGGATTCTTGACGGTGTCATCTGCGGCCGTTTCCTGCAGCGCGTAAAGGAAAATCTGGAAGGCTTCAATATGGATACGAAATTGTACTGAGACGAGGCTACCGGTCATGACAAATGAAGCAGTGGCACAGCCACTCGATATCACCTATACGCCGATGCTCGGTTATGCCGAAGCGTGGGATTTGCAAAAAAAATATGTCAAGGAAATCGACAAGGAGGAGCGGAGCGAATCGCTCCTTCTTCTGCAGCATCCCCCGACGTATACGGTAGGATCGCAGAATCATCCGGAGCATTTGCTGTATTCCGAGGAGGAGCTTGCGCAGCGGGGCATCGGCCTGTTCAAGATCGACCGCGGCGGAGATATTACGTACCATGGACCGGGTCAACTGGTAGGCTATCCGCTCCTTTATCTGGATGCGGCCGGGCTTGATCTGCATGGTTATTTACGGAGCCTGGAGCAGGTCTTCATCGATTGGCTTGCCGATTACGGAATCAAAGCGGGGCGGAAATCCGATTATACAGGCGTATGGGTCGACGATAAGAAGATTACCGCGATCGGCGTCAAATTCAATAAAGCAAGGAACCGCCGCGGATTCGTAACAAGCCACGGGTTTGCACTGAATGTGAAACAAGGCATCGCGGAGGATGGTTTCCAGGGGATTATTCCCTGCGGTATTCAGGACTTTGCGGTTACTTCCTTCTCTGATTTGACTGGCCGGCACTTAACCGTAGAACAGGCGGCTGCCGGGATTATCCCGCATTTCTGCCGCCAATTCGGTTATAAAGAATCTGACGTACCGGGCTTATTCGAAAATCCAGCCAAGGCCGACGATCAGAGTTGATAACAGCATAGCCGCTATAAGTATCCAGATAAATACTTTCACAAACCGGTTGGTACGCATGATGGCATGCTCCTTTCCATAATAATAAGATTCCTATTTAACTATTGTATACGATAGAGAAGGACGGTGGAAGAGTATGATCAAAGAGAAACGTCTGGTAGACGAATTTATGGAGCTTGTGCGTGTAGACAGTCAGACTCGGGATGAACGTCAAATATGCGATTTGCTGATCGCCAAGTTTTCGGCGCTTGGCTTGTCCGTGGAAGAGGATGACACGGCATCGAAAACGGGACACGGATCCGGAAATTTATTTGCCATGCTCCCTGCCCAGGGGGCTGACGCCGCTCAGACGATCTTCTTCACTTCCCATATGGATACGGTGATGCCCGGCAATGGAATCAAGCCGCAAGTGGATGCCGACGGCTATATCCGGAGCGACGGCACAACGATTCTGGGCAGCGATGACAAAGCCGGTCTTGCTGCCATGATGGAAGCCATTCGTGTACTTCAGGAAAACGATGTCCCCCATGGGCCGGTCCAATTTGTGATTACAGCAGGAGAGGAATCCGGTCTTGCCGGAGCGAGAGCCATGGACCGCTCCCGGCTGGCTGCTGATTTTGGATATGCCCTGGATTCCAATGGACAGATTGGCGATATTGCAGTTGCCGCTCCTACCCAGGCCAAAATCTCCATCAATATCTTCGGTAAATCGGCTCATGCCGGGGTGAATCCAGAGGATGGTATCAGTGCCATTCAGGTGGCTGGCAAAGCAATCGCCCGGATGAAACTGGGTCGGATCGATCATGAGACAACAGCCAACATCGGGCGGTTTGAAGGCGGCGGCGCGACGAATGTCGTCTGCGATTATGCAAGACTCGACGCAGAAGCGCGGAGCATTGTCCAGGAGAAGCTGGATAAACAGATTGTATCCATGCGCGATGCGGTAGAAAGTACGGTGGCCGATTATGGAGCGAGGGCGGAATTCAACAGCGACATCATCTATCCGGCTTATTCCTATGAAGACGGGGACCCGGTTGTTGAGCTGGCCAAGCAAGCGATCAGGAACATTGGCTGCGTCCCGCGTACCTTTCATTCCGGCGGAGGCAGTGATGCCAATATATTCAACGGGCTTGGCATTCCAACCGTAAACCTAGCTATCGGGTATGAGCATATCCACACAACCAAGGAACAAATCAAAGTTGAGGATTTGGTAAAAACGGCTTCTCTTGTGGTCGAAATTATTGCCCAAGCGGCAAAAAGCAACCATTGACATGAAGAAGACCGGACAGGGATTGTCCGGTCTTCTTATTCATATATGTGCAAAGCGGCGGAATTTTTAACGGCTTGCAGACCGGCGATGCTCCAGATAATCGCCCAGCGTGCTGACGGATTTATTTTTTTGATTGCGGATAGAAGCAGGGCTTTGCTGTACCATTAGTTTGAGCTGATGGCGGATTTCCCACGCTTTGCCGACAAGTGTTAATTGACTTGAGAAGGAATATTGTTTCATCAACTTAACCCCCCTTTAATTATGTATACTCTTTTTGAGGAAATCTTAACCAGTTGAGTTGCGGTTACGCGTCTGCAAGGTTTATGATTCTGCTTATGCATATGCAAAATAACGATCCATTATGCCAAGCTTGTTTAAACGTCATGATAGGCTTGAATACAAATAAGGAGCTGAAGCTGAGAATGCTGAAATATACGGAGGAATATCAGGAAAAAACAATCTCGACTGTGCCGGTTTTCCAAGGAAAAGTGATTTCCCTTCAGGTAGATACGGTGCAGCTGCCAGGCGAAGGAACAGCCACCAGGGAAATTATCCGGCATCCGGGCGCAGCCGCGGTTCTGGCGCTGATTGACGGACGGATGCTTGTTGTGGAGCAATACCGCAAAGCAATGGAGAAATTTCAGGTTGAAATTCCTGCAGGCAAGCTGGATGCAGGTGAGGACCCTATGGAAGCGGCAGCGCGCGAGCTGGAGGAGGAGACGGGATACCGGGCAGGCAAGCTTCGTCCGTTGAGCGCGTTCTATACATCGCCAGGCTTTGCCGACGAGAAGCTCTATCTTTATGTGGCTGAGGATCTGGTGAAGGGGGATAGCCGCCCGGACGAGGATGAATTTCTGGCGGTGGAGTCCCTTTCCTTCGAAGAGGCGCAGCAGTATATCCGCGAGGAGCGTATCAGCGATGCCAAGACGATTCTGGCTGTATATGCCTGGCAGATTTACCGATTGACCGGAGAGATCGGACTGTAATGAAAACATCGAAGTTAGGGCGAGTGTTTGCCGACCTTCATCTGCATATCGGGCGGACGGAAAGCGGCCAGCCGGTAAAAATAAGCGGCAGCCGCGATTTGACCTTCTTTAATATTGCCCATGAAGCCGCCGTCCGCAAAGGAATCGGTCTGCTGGGCATCATAGACTGTCATGCCCCCGGTGTTCAGGAGGATATCGCCAATCTTCTGGAAAGCGGGGAAATGGAAGAGGCCCAGGGCGGCGGTATCCGGTACAAGGAGACGACGATTCTGCTCGGTGCGGAGATCGAAGTCAGAGATGAAGGCTGTGGTCCCGCCCATCATTTGGCATACCTCCCATCCCTTGCAGATATGAAGGAGTTTACGGTCTGGATGTCCCGCCATATGAAGAATGTCAATCTCAGCTCGCAGCGCATTTATGTGCCTGCAGGCGTGCTTCAGCGGGAAGTGAAGGACAGGGGCGGGCTGTTTATTCCGGCCCATATTTTCACGCCGCACAAAAGCTTGTTCGGCAGCTGCTCCGACCGTCTGGACCGTACGCTGGATCCAATGCTTGTCGATGCCGTTGAGCTTGGACTTAGTTCCGACAGTTATATGGCCGGGCTGATCCCTGAGCTGGACGGTCTTCCATTTGTAACGAATTCGGATGCCCATTCCCTGGGAAAGATCGGCCGCGAATACAATGAGCTTCTCATCGCAGAACCTTCCTTTGCCGAACTTGCGCTAGCACTCCGAGGCCTCTCGGGCAGAGCCATCACGGCGAATTACGGGCTGAATCCCGTCTTGGGCAAATACCACCGGACTTACTGCGTGAACTGCGGCGAGCTTGCGGATGAGATAAATGCCGCCGGCCGGTGCGCGCACTGCGGCAGTCTCAAGCAGGTGCGGGGAGTGATGGACCGTATTGAGGAGCTCGCTTTCCAGGCGGGGAGGAATAAACCTGTCGTTCCCGATGACAGGCCACCCTATGTGTACCAGGTTCCGCTGGAATTCATCCCCGGTGTAGGCAAACGGACGATGGACAAGCTGCTGGACCGCTTCGGTACGGAAATGAACATCCTGCATGATGCGAAGGTGAGCGAGATCGCCCAGACGGCGGGAGAAGCAACCGCTTCGGTTATTGCGCGCTCCCGATCGGGAACGTTGAATCTTCTCTCCGGAGGCGGAGGACGGTACGGTAAAGTCACCAGCTCCGAAAGCAGGATAACAGATAGCGCAAACGCTGATTGATTCTTTGTGCTGTGACTTGCCTGACCCAAGATCAGACGGCATAGCGTGGACAGCTTGGACATATAATGAACCATCCGGTCTTATCTGGAGGGATGTTCCATGCGTTCTTCAACGCTTCAGCCGATGATCAAAGACAAGTTGGTCCTGTATGTATTTGTTTGCGTTCTGTTTGTGGTGGGACTCGTATTCGGCGCTCTGCTGGTCAATGCGCTGACTCTGGATCAGCAGCAGGACCTGGCAGGGGATGTACAACAATTCGCCCAACATATTCAGTCAGGGATGCTGCCTGACGCAGCGCAGTCCTTCTGGGACCGGGCGATATTCAACGCCAAATGGATTTTGCTCATCTGGGTGCTTGGATTAACGGTTGTCGGTATGCCGCTTGTGCTGGCCCTTGATTTTTTAAAAGGAGTATTGGTTGGTTTTGCCGTAGGCACATTGGTCAGCCAGCATGAATGGAAGGGGTTGCTTTTCTCGTTGGTATCGGTTGCCCCTGCAAATCTGTTCGTAGTGCCAGCGCTGTTGATCGCCAGCGTTTCTGCGGTATCTTTCTCGATTTATGTGATTAAAAACAGGCTGTTGGGAAGGTATGGCTCCATGAGCCAATCGTTTATCTCGCATACTGCAACCGGGGTATTTATGATTCTTATAGCGGTGGGAGCGGCACTGGTGGAATCGTTCGTATCACCGCTTCTTTTGAAGTGGGCTGCGCCATTGATCTTAGGCATCGGCACCGGATTGTAATCATTCCAGAAAAGTTTGACTTTCCTCGCAATGTGCCCCTATAATTATATCATCCGTTTCCGGTGATAGGCACGAAGCAGTTGCGAGGGGGGAAACCATGGAATCCCGGATTGATAAGATTAAGCAGCAGCTTCAGTCGCAAGGGTACAAGCTGACCCCGCAGCGTGAAGCGACGGTTCGTGTACTGTTGGAAAATGAGGAAGATCATCTGAGCGCGGAAGATGTTTTTATGCTTGTTAAGGATAAGGCGCCAGAGATCGGACTCGCAACTGTATACCGGACGCTAGAGCTGTTGAGTGAGCTGCATGTAGTAGAGAAGCTGAATTTCGGCGACGGGGTAGCGAGATACGATTTGCGAACCGACAATAATAAACATCATCACCACCATCTAATCTGTGTGCAATGCGGATCAATGGACGAAATATTAGAAGATTGGCTTGGTCCACTGGAAGAGCGGCTTGAGCAGGAATATGGATTTTCAGTCATTGACCATCGTCTTGATTTTCAAGGCATTTGCAGCCGCTGCAGAACAAAAAACGAGCAACAATAAACTCTCATGGTGCGCCGCCTCTTCAATTGGGAAGGCAGCGACGCACATATGGGAGTTTTTTTGAAAATATTAGACAGTATATAAAGTTATCACCTACACCAGCACATGGACGGCGTCTGCCGTTTATCGTTTTTGTTGGTGTATGGGCGCAAGTCCCCCAGCCAGGAGAAGCGGCGGGGAAGAGCTGTTAGGGTGCGGTGCCAGGCGTCGTTTACCTTGTTGATTGCGGGTTTCCGCCGCCTTAGCAGCATTTAGCAATCCACTGCCCTGGGACAGCTGGCTGAAGCCCGGCAGAGGCCGTGCGGTTGATTCCAGGCGCCGCTTGACAGCCGCGGGCGTAAGCCTGGGCCGCAGCGACAGCAGCAGTGCGGCTGTGCCGGCCGCATGAGGGCAGGACATGCTGGTGCCGGACAGAATCTTATATCCACCGTTTAGCCAAGTCGATTTAATATTGCTTCCGGGGGCTGTGATGGCTATTCCTTTACCTCTGCTGCTGAAGGAAGCGATCTTGTTGCGGCGGGTTGATGCGGCTACCGCAATGACTTCAGGATAACGGCCGGGTTCATCGATCCTGCCGCTTGACCGTCCGTTATTGCCGGCAGAGGCGACGATTACCGTACCCTTCCGGTAGGCGCGACGGACCGCATCCCGCAGAGCCCGGCTGGACCCACCCTCGAGCCCAAAGCTCATATTGATTATCGGGATTTTTTTCTTGCTGCACCACTCGATGCCTTCTATGATATCCGATATATAGCCCTCGCCATTAGCGTCCAGCGCTTTGATTGCGTAGAGCCTGGCTCTTGGAGCGGCACCTGGAATTTGGCCGTTTGTTCCCAGCGCGGCTGCGATACCCGCGACATGGGTCCCATGGCCGTTATCATCCAGGAAGGATCCGCCGTTGATCGTATTAATTCCTCCAGCAATACGTAAGTCCGGGTGTTTCGCGATTCCTGTATCAATAATACCGATCCCGGTCTCATTGCCTCGCGTCCGAGGCCATACCCTGGGAGCTTTGATCCGGCAAATGTTCCAGGTGACTGCGGGCAGTTTGCAGCGGGTGTTCTGATCCTTGCTATTTTTTATCCGGCGTGCGGGCAATCTGCTTTGGGGCAGGCCGTGTGCTTTCATTTTATAATCGGGCTCCACGTATTCCACTTGGGGATGGGCATTCAGCGCATGCAGCCGATTTCGGTGTTTAGGGTGGACATGGCAGCAGATCGCGTTGCTTTCCCGCATGCATTTGACGGGTGTAATGCCCTGTTTTGACAGTTCCTTCATTACTTTTTGGTACTGTGAGCGATGTTTAAAACCGATTAAGGTGCGAATGGTGTTCGATGTTTCTCCGCCAGAAATACAGCTTTCCAGCAACCGTTCCAGCTTTCGCAAGATGTGACCTCCCACAATCATAAACTTCTTGGTCTATTGTATGGGGGCGGATGATTGCGGGCGTGGGTGTATGCCGTCTGCCGTCACATAATTTACGTGGATGCGGGAAATCGTATGGGGAAGACTGTCAACAAATTCTTATCATGCATATGAAGAAGAATAGGTATGTCTAGGTGACTAGGAGGCGTTCGTATGAGGATTGGAGTGCCGAAGGAAATCAAATCGGGCGAGTATCGCGTGGCGCTTACGCCCGCTGGCGCCGCTATTCTGTCCGCCGCCGGTCATGAGGTGCTGATCGGCCCCGGTGCTGGTGAGGGAAGCGGCTTTCCGGACGAAGCCTATATGGCCGAAGGCGCTCTAATCGCCGCGGATGCCGCGGATGTCTGGTCACGCGCCGAGATGATTATGAAGGTGAAGGAACCGTTGCCTGAGGAATACGGTTATTTCCGCAGCGGACTCATGCTGTTTACTTACTTGCATTTGGCTGCGGCAGTACCGCTTGCGCGGGCGCTGGCCGATGCCGGGGTCTCGGCTGTCGCTTATGAAACGATCCAGCTGGATAATGGGACTCTGCCGCTTCTGACACCGATGAGCGAGGTGGCTGGACGGATGGCCGTTCAGATAGGGGCGCAATTTCTGGAGGCCTTCTACGGGGGCAGGGGCGTGCTGCTGGGAGGCGTGCCTGGTGTTCCTCCGGCAGAGGTTATCATTTTGGGCGGCGGCATAGTCGGCACCAATGCGGCGAGAATAGCGCTTGGAATGGGCGCTAGTGTCGTTATTTTGGAGAAAAGCACTGAGCGGATGCGTTATATCGATGAAGTATTCGGAGGCCGTATCCGCACGCTGATGTCCCATTCCCACAACATCGCGGCTGCAGTCCGCAGGGCGGATCTGCTGATCGGTGCTGTCCTTATTCCAGGTGCCAAAGCGCCGAATCTCGTGCCGGAGGAGATGGTCAAAACGATGAAGAAAGGTGCGGTAATCGTTGATGTAGCGGTTGACCAAGGCGGCACGATTGCAACAATCGATAGGGTCACCACACATTCCGACCCGATTTATGTGAAACATGGCGTCCTTCACTATGCCGTTGCCAATATGCCTGGAGCTGTTCCGCGGACATCGACCTACGCGCTGACGAACGTGACCATCCCTTATGCGCTGGAACTGGCCAAGGCCGGACTCGCATCGGCAGCGGAACACAATCGTTCACTCGCCAAAGGTGTGAACGTCTACAAAGGCCATATTACTCACCCGCAGGTTGCGGATGCGGTAGGAATGCCGTATGTCCGGCTGGAGACGTTATAGTCTGATTCCTTGTTTTCTCAGGTGCCCGGTGGCCAAGACATGAATGACGTATCTCTCACATAAGGTTAAAAAGAGGACAATCGGCTGTAAATAACCCAGAGTCCTCGTATTTCCTAAAGTGGGGAGTCGATAAACGTGGTCTTGTCGGTACGAAAATGGGTCAGGCGGATAACCTTTGTCCTGCTGCTGTCGATTCTTACCCTCATCATGTACGGCGGTTGCCGGTTAGCTGCTACCTGGATCGTTCCATCCGATCCGTACCGAATTCCGCAAGGGCATGCACTTAAGGTTTTTCATCCTTATGCCGTCGTTGACGATACCAGCCTTTTCGAAAGGCTCAAAGTCTTTTACTGGTATGGAGAATAAACCACAGCAGCCGTCTGGAAGAGCCGTTTCGACAGGAAAAGGCTAGGTTTGGCAGGAAAACGTCGATGCTTGTTGAATATAGCAGGTGTAGAGATTGTGAAGCTGAACGTATTTACGGGAAAGGAACAACACATGAAAGCTCATCTGCAGACGTTCATCCGTTTTTTAGAAGCCCAGAGAAGGCTTTCCCCAAACACGCTCGCTTCCTATGAACGGGATCTGGTTGGTTTTCTCGATTTTTCGGCGGGGCAGGGATTGAACGGGATCCCTGATATTCAAATGCATCATATTTCCCGCTATTTGCTTATGCTCCGGCAGCAGGGAAGAGCTACGGCAACCGTATCGCGGCATACGGTTTCTATTCGTTCGTTTTTTCATTATCTGACAAGCCAGCGGATCATTGCGCATGATCCGTCGCTCAACATGGAGACACCCAAGCAGGAGAAACGGATTCCGAAAGTGCTGACCGTGGAGGAAGTGGAATGCCTGCTTGCCGCACCCGACGCCTCGACGCTTGCCGGAATTCGGGACAAGGCTATGCTGGAGCTGCTTTATGCTACCGGCATTCGTGTTTCGGAGCTGATTTCCCTGGACGTCGACCATGTCGACTTATCGCTCGGTTTTATCCGGTGCGTGGGAGCAGGCGCCAAGGAGCGGATCATCCCTCTCGGGGGCATTGCTTGCGACGCGCTGTCCGCTTACCTGGTCTCCATCCGCCATAAGTTGGTGAAGGAGGGGAGCGCGGAGAGCGCTCTTTATCTCAACCAGCTTGGAACGCGTATGACGAGACAGGGCTTCTGGAAAATGATCAAGAAATACACGGTTGAAGCGGGGATCAAAAGCGAAATTACGCCGCATACCCTGCGCCATTCCTTTGCTGCCCATTTGCTGGAAAATGGGGCGGATCTGCGGTCGGTACAGGAAATGCTGGGGCATGCCGATATTTCCACGACGCAGATTTATACCCAGGTGACCAAATTGCGCATCAAGGATGTTTATAATCAAGCTCATCCCAGGGCAAAAGTAAAATAAACGGCAGAAGAATGAATACTTTGATATTGGAAATAAGAGGAGTGATAGGACGAATGAGATTTGATCGAATTGCGCTGGTTGTGCTTGACAGCGTGGGAATAGGTGAGCTTCCTGATGCCGCTTCGTTTGGAGATGAGGGCGCACACACGATCGGTCATATCCTGGATCGAGTGCCAAACCTTGAATTACCCCATTTGCGCAGCTTCGGACTTGACCGGATCACCAAGCTTGGCGATTGGACGCCTGAAGGCGACGTCATCGCTTCTTATGGCAAGATGGCAGAAGTATCGGTTGGAAAGGACACGATGACCGGCCACTGGGAGCTGGCAGGCCTGAAGCTGACAACCCCTTTCCGCACCTTTCCAAGCGGCTTCCCGACAGACCTGCTGATGGCTTTTGAAGCCCGGACAGGACGCGGCGTTCTTGGCAATAAGCCGGCCAGCGGCACCGAGATCATCGAGGAACTGGGCGAGGAGCAGATGCGAACGGGCAAATGGATCGTTTACACGTCTGCGGACAGCGTGTTTCAGATTGCAGCCCACGAATCGGTTATTCCGCTGGACGAGCTGTATGAGGGGTGCCGGATTGCCCGCGAGCTGACCCTGGATGACCGTTATGCCATCGGCCGGGTTATTGCAAGACCTTACATAGGAGAGCCGGGAGCGTTCAAGCGCACGCCCAACCGTCACGATTATGCGGTGAAGCCGCCAGAACCCACACTCCTTAATGCTCTGCAGGACAAGAATTATGATGTGATCGCGGTCGGCAAAATCCATGACATATTTGACGGTGAAGGGGTAACCGAATCTCTTCCGACCAAAAGCAATGCGGACGGCATCCAAAAGACGGTTGAAGCGCTGGAGCGCCCGTTTAAAGGGCTGCTTTTCACCAACCTGGTAGATTTCGATTCGCTCCACGGCCACCGGCGCGATCCGCAAGGATATGCAGGTGCGCTAGAGGAATTCGACCGTGCGCTACCTGCTCTGATCGAGCGTTTGGGAGAGCGGGATCTCTTGATCATTACGGCCGATCACGGCAATGATCCGACGCATCCAGGCACGGACCATACGAGAGAATACGTGCCCCTGCTGGTTTATGGGCCAGCGCTTCAAGCGCCTGGACCGCTCGGGGTAAGATCGACATTCGCTGATGTGGCAGCGACGATTGCGGATAACTTCGGCGTTAAGCCGCCGCAGAATGGCGCATCGTTTATTAAAGGTTTACGTTAGCATATTATCTGGCAGGAGTGATCTTAAGAATGACAATACTAAATGCTTCCCATATTGCCGAAGCCGCGGCATTCATTACAAGCCGTACAGCGCTTAAACCCCAGGTAGGGCTTATTCTGGGCTCGGGACTCGGCGTGCTGGGCGATCATCTGAGCGATGCGGTTACGATTCCATACGAACAGATTCCCCATTTCCCCGTCTCTACAGTTGAAGGCCATGCGGGCGAATTGTTGATCGGGACGCTTTCCGGGCGCGCGGTCGTGCTGATGCGCGGCCGGTTTCATATGTATGAAGGTTACGGGCCGGAGCTGACCTCCTTCCCGGTACGGGTAATGAAAGCAATTGGTGTCGGCATCCTCGTGGTTACCAATGCAGCGGGCGGGATCCAGACAGGCTATGAGCCTGGCGACCTTATGCTGATCAGCGATCATATCAACCTGACGGGCCGCAATCCGCTTGTGGGTCCCAATGACAATGAACTCGGACCGCGGTTTCCTGACATGTCGGAGGCATACAGCCGCCGTTTGCGGGTGCTTGCCGCACAGACTGCGCAGAAGCAGGGCTTCTCATTGCGCGAAGGGGTCTATATCGGCGTATTGGGTCCGTCTTATGAGACACCGGCCGAAATTCGGATGATGCGTATTATGGGTGCGGATGCTGTCGGAATGTCGACGGTTGCCGAAGTTGTCGCAGCGCGCCATTCGGGTATTGAAGTGCTTGGAATATCCTGTATCAGCAACATGGCCTCGGGTATATTGGATCAGCCTCTGTCCCATCAAGAGGTTATGGAAACGACGGAGAAAGTAAAAACACGGTTCCTGGGACTTGTTGAAGAGATCATACCACTCCTTTAATTGCATTTTTTGTAACAAAAATGTAATAATGGCCTCGACCGATTCTGACATCCTTTGTTCCGTAACCGTCGTATAATGTCCGTGATAAATCGAAAAAGTGAGGATTTTCATGGACAACCATATGAATCATCGATTGGAACGTTTACGGGGACAACTGGTGGCAACCGCCATGCGGAAGCAGACATTCCTGCACGGGGATGTGCTGCTGCTGAGCCAGTCGCTTGATCAGCTCATTTTGAAGGCCCAGGCTGAAAAAAGCAAATCGCTTGAATTACAGGAAAGTAAACCAGTTTGACTCGACATAATCTTAGCACCCTCATAAGGAGGACGGGAAAAGATGCGCGCAGTGGATCTCATTCACAAGAAACGGAGCGGCGAATCCCTGACTGCGGAGGAGCTGTCTTTTCTCATTGAAGGCTACAGCAGGGGCGACATTCCGGATTACCAGATGTCGGCTTGGGCGATGGCTGTTTATTTTCAGGGCATGACAGCTGAAGAAACCGCCCATTTGACGCTTGCGATGGCGGAATCGGGCGATCAGGTCGACCTTACTTCCATTCAGGGCATTAAAGCGGACAAGCACAGCACCGGCGGCGTAGGGGACAAGACGACGCTTATTGTCGCGCCGCTGGTGGCGGCATGCGGCGTACCTGTTGCGAAGATGTCCGGCAGGGGTCTCGGTCATACCGGCGGAACCATTGACAAGCTGGAATCTATGGCCGGCTTCCGCACGGAGCTCTCCAGGGAGCAGTTCTTTGCGCAGGTGAACGAGATCGGAATTGCGGTGATCGGACAGAGCGGCAATATTACGCCGGCAGACAAGAAGCTCTATGCACTGCGGGATGTGACGGCCACAGTGGAATCGATTCCGCTTATTGCAAGTTCGGTCATGAGCAAGAAGATCGCAGCCGGTGCGGACGCCATCGTTCTGGATGTGAAGACAGGCAGCGGAGCGTTCATGAAGACGCTGGAAGATTCCGAGGCGCTGGCAGCTGCGATGGTGGGGATCGGCTCGCAGGTCGGCCGCCGGACGGCAGCGCTGATCAGCGACATGGATCAGCCGCTCGGATATGCAATCGGCAACGCGCTTGAGGTGGAAGAAGCCATTGCCGTTTTGCAAGGGAATGGTCCCCGCGATCTGCTGGATCTATGTCTGGCCTTAAGTGCGCATATGGTCGTGTTGGGCGGACAGGCGGATCATCTGGAAGCGGCGGAAGTGATGCTCCTTGAGCGGCTGGAATCCGGCGCCGCCCTAGCCAAGTTCCGCGCTTTCGTCGCGGCGCAGGGGGGCGATCCCGCAGTAGCGGATGACCCCGGCCTGCTCCCGAGAGCTCCGGTGATCATCGAGGTGATCGTGCAGCAGGAAGGTTACGTGCTGCATATCGATGCGGAGCAGCTCGGCCTTGCCGCGATGATGCTGGGCGCCGGACGCGCGGCGAAGGATGATGCCATTGACCATGCGGTGGGACTGGTACTCAAACGCAAGGTGGGCGACAGTGTGAAAGCCGGCGATGTTATCGCCCTGCTTCATGCCCGCGAAGACAGTCCGTCCGTGGAGGCGGCCATGCAGCGTGTCAGGGAGGCCTATACGATTAACGGGAACAAGAAGCCGGCTGACAAGCCGCTGCTGTTATCAGTTGTAACGGCTGAGGGCATTAAGCGGTTTTGATTCCAGGATGAGGGAGGCAGCGGTGCTTGTGCCGCTGCCTTTTGGCGTTTTACGGGCAAGCAGCCGGCTCCGCCAGAACTGCAGCATCTTCAAGACCAGGTCCGCTTGAGCAGCTGGAAATAATGGAGCAGGGTGCCGGGGAGAAAGCTCGTGGGTTCAGCCAGCATGGCGAGAAAGCGGTCCAGACATTCCACGGTAGCCGCTTGATAAGGACTTTGCCATCGACGGTCGTTGTGAAACCAGAACAGCTTGGCGGTTGTAAGTTCGAACAACCGGGCGAATTCCTGATTATGGCCCAGAGACGACAGGTCTCTGAGCAGTTCATATTCAAATCTTCCCAGCGCACCGCTGTTATACTTGCCTCTGTCGGCAGGCAGCAAATCCTTGAATGTGCGCTCTGCCAGGCACCCGAGGCCGCCCAGTTCATCCGGATCGGCAGCCCGTGCCTGCTCGATGGCGAACAGTACAAGCGCGGCCAGAGTATCGAACAAGTCGCTTACGCGGTCAGCGGAGGAGTCGAGAATCAGCACGCCATGCTTGGGGACGATACGGACATAACCTTCCGTCTCCAGCTGCTGCAGGGCTGCTCGCACGGGAGTCCGGCTCATATCCAGCCGTTTGCTCAGCTCGATCTCCGAGGTCACAGAGCCTTTGGTTAACTCATTGGTCAGCATCCATTGTAAAATCGCATCATAGGCTTCCTTGCGCAGTCCCATTCCGGCAGCCTCCCATAAGATAGATAAAAACACACGTTAATGATTATAACATGAATCGGCATTTTTTCTGCCGGCATTTACGGCCGTAAAGATCTGTGATAGGCTTTGAAATAAAAAATCTAACTCAAGGAGTCCGCAGCCAATGGCAGATATCCAGACGACGAAAACAATGAAGGATACAGCATATGAAGCGATAAAGGAAGGGATTGTGAGCGGTGAATGGTCCGGCGGCACTTTTCTGTCGGAGAAATACCTCAGCGAGCTTCTGCAGATGAGCAAAACCCCTATCCGTTCGGCACTTGACCGGCTGGAGATGATTGGTCTGGTCAAGCTTTCTCCCAAGCAGGGAGTTATTGTCCAGGAGATTTCCCTGAAGAAAATATTGGAGATTTACGAGCTGCGCCTGGCGCTGGAAACCTTCGCCGCCAAGCAAATGACGGGGAAACTGGACGATACTTTTTTTATGCTGATGGATCGGAACCTGGAGCAGCAGGCCGAAGCTGTGAAGCAGGAGGATGTGGGGCTTTACGTCCGTCTGGACAGGGAATTTCACGAAATGATTGTGAGGGGTCTTGGCAATGATGAATTCACGGAAGCGATGTCGCGGATTCAGGATAAATTTCTCATTGCTGTACGTACAACCTTCGTTAAGAACAAGAAACGCTTGTGGGGAAGTCTGGAAGAGCATATTCGGATCCGGGAGGCCCTTACAGCCAGAGATGTTGTGCGAACGGAGCAATTGATCGCTGCACATATCGAATTTGTCAAAACGGTTCTGCTCTGATTTTGTTTTTTTGATGTATACAAGTTAGACATATTGTAAATCTGAGTTTGCCGTGGTACGTTAATTTCATCAACTATGGTTTGAAAGGATGAACGAAAAAATGAAAATTATTGACGTGCACACACATATTTTGGGCAATCCCTGGAAGAATTGGCTGTTTGTCCAGGTTGAAACCGATGAAGGGCTGACAGGGCTTGGAGAAGGAACGCTGAACGGCTTCGCCAAAACGGTGGAAGCGGCGATTCATGAGCTGAAGCATCTGGTAATCGGGATGGATCCTTTCGATGTAGAGACGATCAGCCTCAGGCTATTCCGCGATGTTTATTCTGACGGCGGACAAATCCAGGGTTCCGCGCTGGCTGCCATTGAAACGGCATGCTGGGATATAATGGGCAAGGCGCTTAATCAGCCTGTTTACAAGCTGTTAGGCGGCCGCTGCCATGACAAGCTGCGCTGCTACGCCAATGGCTGGTACCGCGGCCCAAGCACGCCGGAGAACTTCCATGAGAAAGCGACGGCGGTAGTGGCCAAAGGCTACACCGCGCTTAAATTCGATCCGTTCGGTGCGGCGTGGCGGACGGTGGAGAAACGCGATTTCAACCTGGCGCTTGAGAACATAGCGGCTGTGCGCGAGGCAGTAGGGCCGGATGTGGATATCCTTATTGAAGGGCATAACCGCTTCTCCGTACATACGGCGCTGCAGTTCGCGGAGGCTATGATGCCTTCCAACCCGACATGGTTCGAAGCTCCTGTTCCCCCGCTCCGCGTATCTTCCATGGTCGAAGTTGCCCGGCGCAGCCCGGTGCCGGTAGCCTGCGGAGAGGATTATTATTCGCGCGAGCAGTTCGCCGAGCTTCTCAAGCATGATGCCGTTCATATCATCCAGCTGGAACCGCAGTTCCTCGGAATATCGGCTTCCAAGCAGATCAGCGGCATGGTCCATGCCCACAACGGCGTAACAGCGCCGCATAGCGCACAGGGGCCTGTCTGCTCGGTAGTCTGTGCCCATCTGAATATGGCGACTCCGAACTTCTATATGCATGAGATCTTTGATGAATTCAACGAACCGTGGGAGGAAAATGTGCTTCTCCCGGGAATGAAAGTGGAGAATGGTTATCTGCAGCCGCCTGAAGGTCCGGGACTGGGCGTCGAACTGAACCTGGAGGAGGTTGGCAAGCATCCCTATCATGTAGGAAACTGGCTGCCACTGTTCCGTTCCGGCTGGGAAAAACGGGAGCGGATGGTATAGAGGGGGAGCTGAAGAATATGACGAATGAAGCGAAAACGATGAAGGCGCTTGTGTATGAAGGACCGCGGACCATGGAGATGCGCCAGGTGCCGGTGCCGGACATCAGGGAAGATGAGGTGCTGATCGCCGTTTCGAAGGTCGGAATCTGCGGTTCCGAGCTGGGTGGCTATCTGGGTCATAATTCCCTGCGCAAGCCGCCGCTTATTATGGGCCATGAATTTGCCGGTCTGGTGGAGAAGACGGGCGGAGCGGTCTTACGGACGTCCGCCGGCGCGCGAGTAACCGCTAATCCGCTGGTTACCTGCAGCATCTGCCGATTCTGCCAGTCGGGCGAGACCCAGCTGTGCCCGGAACGAAAGCTGCTCGGAGCCCATCTTCCCGGCGCTTTCGGGGAGTTCGTCGCAGTTGCGGAGCGGAATGTCTATGAGCTTGTGCCCCATGTATCCATGGAGGAAGGCGCATTCGCGGAGCCTTTTGCCTGCGCGGTGCATGTATGCCGTCTGCTTGATTTGAAGCCGGAGGACCGCCTT
Source organism: Paenibacillus nasutitermitis (assembly GCF_014641075.1). GTDB lineage: Bacteria > Bacillota > Bacilli > Paenibacillales > Paenibacillaceae > Paenibacillus_Z > Paenibacillus_Z nasutitermitis. Next base: position 948,230 of record NZ_BMHP01000002.1, on the reverse strand, counting down.
GTCATCTATGGAGCGGGGCCAATCGGATTGTTCACGCTCCAGGCTGCACAGGTCTGTGGAGCGCGCGACATTGTCATTGTCGATCTGAATGAAGCACGATTGGAAATCGCCAGAGAGCTGGGCGGCATTGCTGTAACCAGGCTAGAAGATTGCGGTTCATTGCCGGAAGGCGGGTTTGATGCCGCTGTGGATGCCGTTGGCGCACAGGTAACCCGCCAGGCCAGCGTGAACGCGCTGCGCTCTGGAGGCCGCTTAATCTTTACCGGGCTGCATGAAGCAGACAGCCAACTGCCGGTCAATGACATTATCCGCAGGGAAATTGTTATGAAGGGCGCGTTTGCTTATTCGCACCAAGATTTCGAAACCGCGCTGCATTGGATTGCAGAAGGAAAAGTGAACCTGCTGCCATGGACTGTAAGCGCTCCGCTTGAGGAAGGCGGCGCCTGCTTCGAGAAGCTGATCACAGGCCCCGGTAAAACAGCAAAAATTTTATTGACATTGAATTGAAAAAGGAGTTCGCTTAAATGAAGCTGCTGCAATTTATTCTCCGTGCTGATGCGGATCGCCATTTAAAGGTAGGAATACTGGAGGACGAAGCGCATGTACGCGTACTCAGGGCTGAGGGGACGGCGCGCAAACTGATAGAAGCAGCTGCCGAGTCCGCCAATGCTATAGAGGAACTCAAGCAGCTTGCCGAAGGCGGGGAGCTTATCCCCCTTCATGAAGTGAAGCTGCTCTCACCGCTTACGGATCCGGAGAAAATTATTTGTATAGGATTGAATTATTTCGATCATGTCATGGAATCCGGTATGCAGGTCCCTCAGAAACCGGTGCTTTTTCCAAAATTCAATAATTGCCTGGTTGGTCATGAGGATGAGGTTGTCATTCCCCGGGAAGTTACGCAATGCGACTATGAAGTGGAACTTGCCGTTGTGATTGGCAGGAGGGCCAGCAAGGTCAGCCGGGAGTCCGCAATGGATTATGTCTTTGGCTATACCATTCTTAACGACGTCAGCGCAAGAGATATCCAATTAAACGAACCCCAGTGGACACGCGGCAAAGCGGTAGATGGATTCGCTCCTACGGGCCCCTGGATTGTAACTGCGGACGAGATTGCAGATCCGGGACGGCTGGATATCTCCCTGCGTTTGAACGGTGAAATGATGCAGAATTCAAATACGAAAGAACTGATTTTCGATATTGCTTATCTCATTTCTTTCTTATCCAACACAATCACGCTGCAGCCGGGCGATATTATTAGTACGGGAACACCGCCGGGAGTTGGCATGGGCCGAACTCCGCAGATTTGGCTGAAGCCTGGGGACATTGTGGAGGTAGCTGTAGAGGGAATCGGCACGCTTCGCAGTATCTTCGCTGCGGAAAGCACAAGGTAAGAGGGGGAGCAAACGATGAGCTGGAAGGATAAGATTATTGTCGTAACGGGCGGCGGCGGCGGGATCGGCCGTGCTGTCTGCCACCGGTTTGCGGAAGCCGGAGCGCAGGTTGTGGTCGTAAACCGCACCGCAGAGAAAGCAGAGCGGGTTGCCCGTGAAATTACGGAAGCAGGGCATCGAGCTGTCGGCATGGCAGCTGATGTATCTTCAGAGGCCGATGTGAAGCGTGTTGTCCACGATACCCTGGAGGCATACGGTAAAATCGATGTCATGGTCAATAATGCGGCCGTTTGTCCGCAAATCCGTCTGGCAGACCTGACTTTGGATACATGGAATCAGGTGATCACGAATAACCTGACCTCGGTCTTCCTCTTCTGCCGCGAAGTCATTCCATCCATGGTCGAAGCCGGCGGAGGCGCAATCGTCAACGTCAGTTCGGTTCATGCGCTGGCCACTTTGGAAGGGTATTCCGCCTACTCCGCCTCTAAAGGCGGAATCGTCGCCTTGACGCGGGCAATCGCTCTGGATTATGCCAGACAGAATATTCGCGTCAACGTGGTTCTCCCAGGCGCGGTACAAACACCGATGCTGGAAGGAAGCGTCAAAAACCTCGATACGCCGCGGGAAGAGATCATGAAACAGTGGAACGATTCCCAGCCGATCGGCCGTGTCGGACAGCCTGAGGAAATCGCCTCGGTCATCATGTTTGCCGCAAGCGACGAAAATTCTTTCATGACCGGAGCGACGCTGGTTGCCGACGGAGGCATGACCATTGATTTGTAGCGGACTTTCGAGGGCGACGCGGATTCTTCTGCATCCGGTCTGGATGAACGAAGGCTTCAGACCTGATTGAGCCTGCGAAATACGGAAGGGCGCATCCGCTGATGCTTCTCGAATACCCGGCTGAAATAATAACCGTTGTCATATCCGCAGCGCTGAGCGATCTCATCCATCGTCAGCGCTGTTTCTTTGAGCAGGAGAACGGCTTGGGACAGCCGGATATCCGCTAACAATCCGGAAGGTGTCGCCCCGAAAGCGGCACGGAAGCGTCTTGTCAGTTGAACAGGCGTGATGCCGAATTCGGAAGCCAGCTCTGCCATTTGAAGATTTCCAAGCGCCCGCGCCTGAAGCTCCTTCCGCACCTCCAACATCAGATCATCCCCGTTCTCCAGTTGTTTTGGCTGTCTTGCTGCCCACTCCCGCTCAAATATGGCCATATTCAGCATATCGGTTAGCATATACGTTTTCCAGTCATGAGATCGCTGGTCCGTGAGTGCTGCCAACTGGCGCAAATAAGCGAAGCTGGTTGACAGCCTTAGCGTATCGGCGATCCTGACCCGTACCTCAGCCGTTGGATCATCCAAAGGGGATTCCGCACTATTCCATTCGAATTGCACGAAATGAAAGGATACAGGATGCAGCGCGCGGCGGTGAAACCAGACCTGCGGCGGACACAGGATCAATTCATTCTCGGCGGCAGTCCCTTTCTGTCCGCCGATATCATATTGGAATGTTCCCTTTTCTACCGCGAATAGCGTCCAGTACGGATAGCGGTCTTTGTCCAGGGCAAAGACCTCTTTGCGGTTCCAGTATATATGGCTGTGAAGCGTGACAGCGAAGGAAGGACTCACAGGGACAGCACCTCTCCATATGGCGAAATAAAGTATATCTCATATTGTAACATGATGCATTCATCTCTATGAGCAGATTTTATACAATGAAATAAATTAAATCTAATTAGCTTATAAGGCGGTGCAAGAATGAGAAATGAATCCCTGCAATTTGATGTGACGGTTATAGGCGGCGGTCTTGCGGGCTTATGCGCAGCAATAGCGGCTGCCAGATTGGGGAGCAAAGTGGCGCTCGTGCACAACCGATCTGTGCTTGGAGGCAATTCCAGCAGTGAAGTCCGGGTTTGGGTCTGCGGCGCGACAGCCCATGGGACGAATCGGTATGCCAGGGAAACCGGAATTATGGGCGAGCTGTTTGTGGAGAATCAGTACCGGAATAAAGAAGGAAATCCGTATATTTGGGATCTGGTACTGATGGAAGCGGTCCGGGCTGAAGCAAATATCAGCCTGTTTCTTAATACCGATGTTCATGAAGTGGATGCGGAAGGCGGCGAGGACAATCGCAACATCAAGTCCGTGACAGGCTGGATGATGGGCTCGGAGCGGCGTATTCAATTTCATAGTCCGATGTTTCTGGATTGCACGGGAGACGGACTTGTCGGCTTCCTGGCCGGGGCCAGGCACCGGATCGGCAGAGAGGCCAAATCGGAATACCAGGAGGATTGGGCGCCGGAAACAGCCGATAATATTACGCTTGGCAGCACGCTCCTGTTCTATACGAAGGATACCGGTCAACCGGTGAAATATATCGCGCCGAGCTTTGCCAAGGATATCCAGTCAACGAGCATACCGCTGAAGCGGGTCATCCGCAGCGGTGACAATGGCTGTGCCTACTGGTGGATCGAATGGGGCGGCGAGCATGATATCGTGCATGACAACGAAGCGATCCGTGACGAGCTGTGGGCGGTGATCTACGGAATTTGGGATTATATTAAGAACTCCGGCCAGTTCGATTCCGAAACCATGACGCTGGAATGGGTAGGCAGTGTTCCAGGCAAACGTGAATACCGACGCTTCCTGGGCGATTATGTGCTGAACCAGCAGGATATTCTGGCCCAAACCCCATTTGAGGACAGAGTCGCTTTCGGCGGATGGTCGATCGATTTGCATCCCCCGCAAGGGGTTTATTCCCAGCAAAGCGGCTCCAAGCATCTGTTTGCGGATGGCATTTATCATATTCCGTTTCGCAGCCTGTATTCTTCCAATGTGAATAACCTGATGTTCGCCGGACGTAACATCAGCGCTTCGCATGTGGCTTTTGGAACCACACGGGTCATGGCCACCTGTGCGGTAATCGGTGAAGCGGCGGGGACAGGGGCAGCATTATGTCTGCGTCAGGGTGTTTCACCGCGGGAGCTTCATAGGAACCATCTGGAACTGCTTCAGCAAACGCTTCTCAGGCAGGACGCTTCCCTCATCGGGGTAGTGAACCGCGATCCGCATGATTTGGCCCGTGCAGCCCGGATAAGCGCTTCGAGCTTCCTCACGCAGCTTAATGTGGAGAACGCCGGCAATGTACGGAATCTGAATGAGGACACAGGGGTTCTTGTGCCCGTTGACCCCGGTCTTGACGGGATGGAGCTTCTCCTCACAGCCGCGGCGACAGTCACGTTGACCGTTGAGTTGTGGACGACCGGCAAGCGGGAAAACTATGTGCCTCATACACAGATTGACACCTATGAAGTTGAAGTGAAGCAAGGCCCTTCGCAGTGGGTCCGCATTCCGCTGAAGTGGCGCCCGGAATCGCCGGCTAATGCTTTTATCATAATTAAAGCGAACGAGTCCGTAACCCTGCACAGCTCCGTGCAGCCGCAAACCGGTATTATTGTCTTCGAAAAAGGTCCGCAGCCGATTGTATCCGCCGAGCTTGACGTCCAGCCCGCACAACCTGTGGCGCAGTGGCGCATGCACGGACAGGCTCGCAGCCCTTTATGCATCCGCTTGACGGCTCCGACCAGCGCCTACTCACCGGATAAAGCGGCGGGAGGCTATAATCGGCCATACGGGGGGCCGCAGCTATGGTCCTCCGGCACTTTAACCGAAGCCGGGGAGGAGTGGCTTGAGCTGAGCTGGGAGCATACGCAGCTCATCCGCGAGATCCAGCTTACCTTCAATGACGATGTAAACGAGGATCTGATCAACCTTCATCATCATTTCACCCCGTTTGAAGTGATTCCGGAGCTTGTGAAACATTATCGCGTGGACATCTTTGGCTCAGACGGATGGAGTACCGCCGTAGAGGTACAGGATAACCATAGGAGAAAAAGAATCCACCGCCTGTCCAGCGCCGTGACGGCTGAGAAGCTTCGCCTTGTTGTATTAGAGACTAACGGATGTCCGCGTGCAGAAGTAACCGAAATTCGGGTATACGGCGGATAGTCTATGCGGCATGCATGGCAGCGACCAGAAATGAGGTCACTATAAACCGGAAAGCAGGATGAAACTGGGAAGAAGAAACTAGAATAGCATTTGTCATCTCTTAATTTAAGAGGCATGCGGCGCATGCCTCTTTTCTTTTGGTCCATTATGGAATATTTTAGCTGCTATCGGTCCACACTAAGGATGAGATAGTAGACAAAAATGCGGCCCTGCTCCGCGCAGGCATCATCCTAGGAGGGATCTAAGATCATGAATCGAAATTGGAAGCGAATATTGGTTGGATGTATAGCGGCTGCTATGGTGTTTGCTGTGCCTGTAGCAGTCTTTGCGCGCGAGAAAACGCCTGTCAAGCCGGCGCCTGCCGCCCAAAGCAATTTGGCGGAAGCCGCCAAGTCCGCCATTTTGATGGATGCTGACAGCGGTACCATTATTTTCGAGAAGAACAGCCATGACCGCTTACCGCCTGCCAGCATTACAAAGGTCATGACATTGCTGCTCATTATGGAAGCTTTGGATGAAGGAAAAATCAAAATGACGGATAAGGTATCGACCAGTGAATATGCGGCATCCATGGGAGGCTCGCAAATTTTTCTGGAACCGGGCGAGGAAATGAGCGTTGACGAAATGATCAAAGGCATTGCGCTCGCTTCGGGAAATGACGCCTCTGTTGCGATGGCCGAGAAGTTAGCGGGAACGGAGGCGGAGTTCGTCAACCAGATGAACAAGCGCGCACAGGAGCTGGGAATGAAAAACACCCACTTCGTCAACTGCAACGGACTGCCTGTAGCGGATCATTATTCTTCGGCGCATGATATCGCGATCATGTCCAAAGAGCTTCTCAAGCATAGTGAAATAACGAAATATACAGGAATGTATCAAGACTACTTGCGCAAATCGAGCGCTAAGCCGTTCTGGCTCGTTAATACCAATAAGCTCGTTCGGTTTTACAGCGGCGCGGACGGCTTGAAAACCGGCTTTACAACGGAAGCCAAGTTCTGTCTGACAGCAACGGCACGCCGCGACAATTTGCGGGTAATCGCTGTCGTGATGGGGGAGCCGAACACAAAGACGCGCAACGCGGAAGTATCCCAAATGTTTGATTATTCCTTTGCCCAATATATGAACCACTCGATCTTCAAGGAAGGCGAGAAAATGGGTACCGTACAGGTCGAGAAAGGCAATATTCCGAAGCTGGAGCTGACGGCGAAACATTCCTACAGCGTATTGCTGAAAAAAGGCAGCCCTGTCAAGGATATCCGTTATGAGCTTCGTATGGAGCCGCTCAAGGCACCGGTTACGATTAACGAACCCATTGGCAAGTTGATTGTTTACCAGGGCGACCAGGTGCTGACCGAATTTCCCGTGGACTCTCCGGCATCCGTCGAGCGTGCGGGCTGGTGGACCCTGTTCAAGCGGACAAGCGCGAACTTGTTTTCTTAAAAGCTTTTGGCGCGAGCCAAAAGCTGCTACGGAAGGATAAGCTAAGCTTTTGGCGCGAGCCAAAAGCTGCTACGGAAGGATAAGCTAAGCTTTTGGCGCGAGCCAAAAGCTGCTACGGAAGGATAGGCTAAGCTTTTGGCGCGAGCCAAAAGCTTAGCCCTGACATGCGGCGAATTCCGCAGATCCAGCGGTTTTTGTCAGCTCATAGCGTCTAGCTTCTAGTTTTGTCGTGAGGCAGGAATTAGAAGCAGAGATAGAGAAATCCTTGTTCAACATCTTGCGGGAGCTGATGCATAGGCCGCCGCAGATGATGATGCCAAGAGACCGCTGTTTGCTCTGTTCGGGCAAGACGCGGCGGCTTCGGGCAGAAGCTCTTAAAAACCGGACAGGCTTTTCTTAACCCTATGGGTAAGAAACACATAATCCGGGTGTGGATTGCAATAACTTTTGGGAGTGAACAAGGCTATGAGTCTGCAGGTTGAATTGGAGCATTCTCGCAATGTGCTCATTGTAAGGCTGCGTGGCGAGCTTGATCACCACACGGCTGATGTCGTCCGCTTCAAGATGGAGGAAGCGATTCTGCGTGGCAATATCGATCATATTATTCTTAGTTTAAAGGATCTTCTGTTTATGGACAGCTCCGGTCTCGGCGTGATCCTCGGCCGTTACAAGCAGCTCAAAGCCAAAGGCGGGAAAATGGTAGTCTGCGACGTCAATCAGGGCGTCTACCGGTTGTTTGAGCTTTCGGGTCTGTTCAAAATATTGTCGATTCACGAGAATGAGCGTTTAGCGCTCTCAAGTCTGGAGGTCGTCTCATGAACGGAACGAATGAGATGAAGCTGTCATTTTCCGCTCGATCGGAAAATGAGTCTTTTGCCCGTGTCACGGTTGCTGCCTTTATCTCCCAGCTGGATCCTACCATGGAAGAATTGAACGATTTGAAAACAGTCGTTTCTGAAGCGGTCACCAATGCCATTATTCACGGTTATGACAGCAACGAAAGCGGCATGGTTACGATTGAAGCGCTCATTACCGGTGATGTGGTGAGGCTGGTTGTCAAAGATGACGGCCACGGTATTGAAGATCTGGATTTGGCCCGTCAGCCCTTGTACACCTCTAAGCCGGAGCTGGAGCGGTCCGGGATGGGTTTTACCATTATGGAAAATTTCATGGACGGCTTTGACGTTTCGAGCGAACCCGGCAAAGGCACATCTATTGCGATGACGAAGCGTATCGAATCGAAAAAAGCGCTTTTTAACTAAGCGCATAGGGGTTGAACCGCATGGATGTTAATCTGAAACAAACGGCGCAGCCATTTTTGGACGATTCTGAAGTCAAGCGGTTGATTGCGCTTAGTCAAACCGGGGATACGCTGGCTCGCGATACGCTTGTACAAAGCAATATCCGGCTGGTCTGGTCGGTTGTTCAACGGTTCATGGGCCGTGGCTACGAGCCAGAGGATTTATTCCAGATCGGCTGCATTGGCCTGCTAAAGTCGGTGGATAAATTTGATCTGTCATATGATGTAAAGTTTTCCACCTATGCGGTACCGATGATAATCGGCGAGATCCAGCGGTTTCTGCGGGATGACGGAACGTTAAAGGTCAGCCGCTCATTGAAGGAAACGGCCAACAAGGTGCGCAAGACAAAAGACGAGCTGTCCAAGGTGCTGGGGAGACTGCCGACGATTAAAGAAGTCGCGGAGTCGCTCGGCATTACGCCGGAGGATGTCGTTTTCGCCCAGGAAGCGAATAAGCCGCCAACCTCCATTCATGAGACGGTATTTGAAAATGATGGCGATCCCATCACCTTGATGGATCAGATCGCTGATGACTCCCAGGACCGCTGGTTTGACAAGCTGGCCTTGTCGGAAGCGATCAGCGGTTTGTCGGAGCGGGAGCGGATCATTGTCTTTCTCCGGTATTACCGCGACCAAACCCAATCGGAGGTTGCGGCCAGGCTCGGGATCTCGCAGGTACAGGTTTCGAGGCTGGAGAAGAAGATCTTACAGTTGATTCGGGATCAGATCGCCCTGTAACGGGTGAAGGATCCTTGTATGCTGCCGGAATTCCCATAAAATAGGGGATTCCGGTTTTTTTTGTGCCTTAATCCTCTTCAAGCTGCTGCTGGGCAAAAATAGTCTGCCATGGCGCGACTATCCAAGGCTGCCTTTAATCATACTAAAGGGGCATGTTTAAACAACTGGCTATAAGATGCATTTGGATGATTGGAGGGAGCGGGCATGAGCTCTGCAGCTAATTCGACTCTATATTTGCGTTTGCGCAAGCGGATCCGGATCAAGCCTGGCGGCAGCGTCACCCTGGGGGAGGCAGCGCGTCTCTTTACTGCCGATCCTGCGTTGGAATCCAGACTTCAAGCACTCCTGCTTCACAGACATCAGAAAAAAGACGGCAACCGTGTCGTCATCGATTTGCTGCAAATCGTTCAGGCAGTACGTGAAGCCGAAGCCATGGTGAACGTCGAATCCTTCGGTGATCCGCAGGTGCTGATCACCGTCTCGGAAGACCCGCCAAAGCCGAAAATGCTCATGCTGGTCGGGGTATGGCTGCTGCTGTTTTTTGGCTCTGGTCTTGCGATTATGAATTTCCACACGGATGTCAGCATGAAGGAGGTTCACATCCGGATTACGGAGCTTGTGACCGGCCGCAAAAACAATCACCCCCTGTGGTTTCAGATTCCTTATTCCTTCGGAATTGGAGCGGGCATGATTGTGTTTTTCAACCGCATGTTTCGCAAACGGTTTAACGAAGAACCGAACCCACTAGAAGTGGAGCTGTATATGTATGAGGAAAATGTAAACGACTGCGTGATCGCCGAGGAAATGCACAAAAAGAACGAACCGGCGATGAAAGCGAAGAGACAAAGATGATTAGCTGGGCGGCAAACGGTTTTACGGTCCTTCTCGGTCTGGCGGGAGGCTTAGCTGTCGGCAGCGGTTTTGTCGCTTTGATTATCGTGCTGGATATCATCCCGAGACTGGCGCAGCTGGCTTATGCCTACCGCAAGTCCGTCTGGTTTGAAAGCTCCGTCATTATGGGAGCGGTGTACTGGTCGCTGGCGGATTTTCTGGATTGGCGGCTGCGGCTGCCGCGCCACTTCACTTTGGGGGTTATGGGTCTTTTTGACGGAATCTTTGTAGGGATGCTGGCCGCCGCTCTCACGGAAGTGATGAATGTACTGCCGATTCTGGCGAAGCGGCTGAATTTGAGCCGGTTTATGGTATGGCTGGTTACGGCCATGGTTATGGGAAAGATTTTCGGTTCTTTGTTTGATTGGCTAGTTTATCAATGGCCGGAATAACCCCTATAACCGAAAGTCGGACGGTTTGCTTATCATGGATTGGATGTTTCTATAAGGAGGGCAAACAGCATGAGATTGGATGAGGATAAAGAGATTAAAACGACTCCGATGATCATTCCGATGCCGATCGAGAATTATCGGAAAGAATCACGTTATGGGGCGAAATCCCATCATGGAAAAGAAGGCATGAGCGATATCGGGCCGGTACTGGAGGCCTTGTCGATAGTCGAGAAAGCACTGGAGCAGCAGAAGTTAGCGTCATCTGGAGACGAGACGGCCCCGGAGGATGGGAATTCGAGCGGCAACCAGACAGGTTCGCAGACGGCTACCAGAGACACTCGGGAGAATGCAGATGAGGATAAAGCGGTGAAATCGGAACACAACAATCCGCAGTCGGAAGCCACAGCCGAAGGGGATGGTGATTCCGAAATCGAGTCAAAGGACGCCGCTCATGGGGAAGACAATTCGGAATCCCTGCAGCAAGAAGGAAAGCAGCAAAACGGCTCGGGGACCACGGACAAGCACTCGGCTGAACAGGCGGCATCCATTACGGATGAAGACCCGGAATATGTAGTAGACCCCATTATCGCCAAATGGAAGAACCAGAGGCAGGAGGAGCAGAAACGGGAACCGCAGCCTATCCCCGCTGAGCTGGAGCAGTTTGTCAAAAAATTGGAGGAGGAAGTCGGCTATAAAAAAAGCTTCGATGTTGTTGTCAGGGAGATGACCTTCGGCGACAAACGCACCGCGTTTTTTTTCTTGAACGGCTTCGCCAAGGAATCGGTGCTGACAGAGGTGCTCAAGCGTTTAACCTATCTGCATTCGGAGGATCTTTCCTCGGGGGTCATTCATTCATTCCTTGACCTGTATGTCCCTGCGGTGCAGGTCGTCCATGAAAGCGACTGGGATAATATGATGACTTCCGTCTTGTCCGGCGCGACAGCATTCTTCATTGATGGGGAAAGCACACTTCTGATTATCGATGCCAAGAACTTCCCCTCACGCGGGCCGGAGGAGCCTTCTCTGGAGCGTGTAGTGCGGGGCAGCCGCGATGGGTTTGTAGAAACGATGCTGGTGAATGTGACGCTCGTGCGCAGGCGCCTGCGGGATAAACATTTGCGATATGAAATCATGCGGCTTGGCGACCGTACGCAAACAGATATATGTCTGGCTTATATCGACGATATTGTCGATATGGAACTGGTGGAATCGATCCGGGATAAAATTTCACAGGTGAAGCTCGACGGGGTGCCATTTGCCGATAAACAGCTCGAGGAAGCGACAATCAAGCGGGGTTGGAATCCGTTTCCGCTGGTGCGGTATTCGGAGCGGCCCGATGTGGTGGCGGTTCATTTAATGGAGGGACATGTCGCTGTTTTTGTGGATACGACGCCGAGCGTCATGATTTTGCCCACAACCTTCTTTAATCTGATTCAGCATGCCGAGGAAAACCGCCAAACCCCGTTTATCGGCACTTACCTGAGGTGGGTCCGTTATTTCGGTATTCTAGCCTCTCTGTTCCTGCTGCCGATCTGGTTTCTGTTCACGCTCAAGCCAGAGCTTAAGCCGCCCTTTCTGGACTTTATCGGCGTGCAGCAGGCAGGAAGAATTCCGCTTGTGGCCCAATTCATACTTGCCGAAGTGGGCGTGGACTTGCTGAGAATGGCTGCCGTTCATACACCGACTCCGCTTGCTACGGCCATGTCGCTGATCGCTGCCATCCTGATTGGAGATATCGCGGTAAAGACGGGACTATTCGTTAACGAGGTCATCATGTATATGGCAGTGGCTGCCATCGGGATGTTTGCCACGCCGAGTTATGAGCTGGGTCTGGCCAACCGTATCGTGCGTCTGGTGCTCATTGTTTCTGTCGCCGCCTTCAAGGTGCCGGGTTTTATGGTGGCAACGACGTTGCTGTTTATTTTCCTGACCGTGAGCCGCTCCTTCAACCGGCCTTATATGTGGCCGCTTATACCGTTTGATTTCAGGGGCTTGTGGAATGTCCTAATCCGGACGCCGGTGCTGCAGAACCGCACACGGCCAAACTTGCTTAAACCGCAGCAGAAGAGACGGATGCCGAAGAGCAAAGAGGAGTAGCCATTTGCAAATAATACAAATCTAATGCGAATTAATCCATTTCGGTCGTCAGGGGAATACGTTATACTGATGTTAAATGATGCAAACCAATTTTATGGGATACCTAGGAGAACACGGAGGGAAATATATGTATTTTCACGGAACAAGCAAAATCAACCCGCAAGGGCATTTGGAAATTGGCGGCTGCGATACAGCAGATCTGGCCAAGCAGTTCGGAACGCCGCTTTATATTGTCGATGAGGCGCTCGTCCGCCAGCGGGCCCGCGAATATGTGGAATCGTTCCGCGCTTCGGGATTGAAATTTCAGGTTGCTTATGCCAGCAAAGCTTTCAGCGTGATGGCCATGTGCACCATTGCGGAGCAGGAGGATCTTTCCCTTGATGTCGTATCGGACGGGGAGCTTTATACGGCTATTAAAGCAGGTTTCCCTGCCGGCCGGATTCATTTCCATGGCAACAACAAAACGCCGGAAGAGATCAATATGGCGCTTGATGCCAATATTGGCTGTTTTGTAGTGGACAATTTTATCGAGCTTGCGTTGCTGAATGCGCTGGCCCAGGACAAAGGCAAGAAGGTTAATGTATTATTGCGTATCACACCAGGTGTCGAGGCCCACACGCATGAATATATCTCCACTGGACAAACCGATTCCAAGTTCGGTTTCGATCTGGGCAACGGCTCGGCTTACCGCGCGATACAGGAAGCGGAGTCGCTGGCTAATCTTGATCTGCTGGGTGTGCATTCCCATATAGGCTCGCAAATATTCGAAGTCGAAGGCTTCCAGATGGCTGTCGATAAAGTGGCCATGTTCGCCGTTAAAGTCCGTGACGAACTGAATATCACTTTCCGCGTCATCAACCTGGGCGGAGGTTTTGGAATCCGGTATGTCGAAGGCGATACGCCGCTTCCGGTTTCCCAATATGTCAAAGCGATCACGGATTCCATCAAAAACAACTTCTCGGCTGCCCAATACCCGCTCCCGGAAATTTGGGTCGAGCCAGGCAGAAGCATGGTGGGCGACGCAGGCACGACTTTATATACGATCGGGACAAGCAAGGATATTCCAGGTGTCCGCAAATATATTGCGGTGGATGGAGGAATGACCGACAATCCTCGTCCGGCTCTTTATGAGTCCAAATACGAAGCGGTACTCGCAAACCGCGCCAACGAAGCGACGGCAGAAACCGTGTCGGTAGCGGGCAAATGCTGCGAGAGCGGCGATATGCTGATTTGGGACTTGGAGCTGCCTGAAGCAAAGACCGGCGATTTGCTGGCTGTGTTCTGTACGGGTGCCTATAACTATGCCATGGCGAGCAACTATAACCGTATACGCCGTCCGGCTGTCGTTTTTGTCAAAGACGGCCAGGCTGATGTCGCGGTGAAACGCGAATCCCTGGATGATATTGTCGGTAACGATGTAATCCCTGCGCGCATGCAGCAGCAATCCACAACAAAATAAACGCTAAATAACGATATAGCAAAGCATGTCCCCCTCAGATCGAATATTCTGTGGGGGACATGCTTTGTATACCCTGTGGTTCATGTTATAATGTCAAAAGTTACATTCTCAACATATGCCTTGCCTTTCGGCACAGCCGGCCGTTGATCGGTCTATCCTGACGTTCGGCGTAGCCGGACGGTCTTTCTTTGGTTAGTTTGCCCTTACGTTTGGCGCAGCCGAACGAGTCTCGTTCTAGTTTGCCCTTACGTTTGGCGCAGCCGAACGAGTCTCGTTCTAGTTTGCCCTTACGTTTGGCGCAGCCGAACGAGTCTCGTTCACCTTAGCTCTTACGTTTGGCGCAGCCGAACGATCCTTAAAGGTTAGCTTCCGGACGCAGGCAGGACGCGGCAAGCTGCAGAGGGTAACGGAAAAAGCGGCGAAAGCAGCAGGAAACACGGGCATAAAGCGGCTTAAAACGGGTACAGTCAAGTGTGTCCGCGCCAGCGGACGTAAACGTTCCTTCACCGAACGTTCCATCGAAGACGGCCCCGTGAACGCCCACGCCCCTTCCGGGGTCCAGGGGCGGCAGCGCCCTGGGGTCCCCCTTGAAGAGAAGGGGGATTTAGGGGGATCTTGAAAACGGTTTTTAATCAAAAAAACAATGCGGAAGGATATGATCAAATTGGCAAAACAAGCGAAAATCACGATGGAAAACGGCGCGGAGGTCAAAATCGACCTTTTCGAAAAAGATGCTCCTAATACGGTTGCAAATTTTGAAAAATTGGCAAATGACGGCTTCTACAACGGTCTGGTCTTCCACCGTGTCATTCCGGGCTTTGTCGCACAAGGCGGATGTCCCAACGGAATCGGAAACGGCGGTCCAGGCTACGAAATCGACTGCGAAATCAACCCGAACAAGCATGAGCGCGGAGCGCTAGCCATGGCCCATGCCGGCCGTAATACGGGAGGCAGCCAGTTTTATATCGTTTATAAGCCCCAGCCACATCTGGACGGACAACATACGGTTTTCGGCAAGGTGACGGAAGGCATGGAGCTTGTGGATGGATTTAAAGGCGGCGATAAAATGCAAAAAGTGGAAATTGTCGAGGTATAGAACATACCCGATTGACAATGAAAGAACCCGTGTCAGGCTTTAAGCTGGCACGGGTTCTTTGTTTCGCACGTGAAGGACTCGTTTAATAACTCTTAACGCGGTTCTACTATTCCTCATAGGAATTAATGAGAAGGGGATCTGCGAAATGGAAAGGAGGGGGCCGTATGACGCCTCAGACTTACTATGTGTCGATCACTTCGGGAACGATTGAACGGGAACCTTCCAATACAGATCAATTGGCCATACAGGCGAGCGAGGATCAGCTCGATGTGCTGAAACATAAACTGGATAAGGAAATCTTCACGAATGAGATAACTTCACTGCGTGCGGTTATTCCATTCAAGTCTGCCGATCATGACAAATCGGAAGAACAGTACAGTGAAGATATTCGTGATCTCTATACCTATATCTATCAAATTGGAACACCGGAAACCAAAAACCATATCGATTCAATGAAAATACTGCCGAAGCTGACCAATCAGGATTACACAATGCCGGGCTACGAAAAATAAAAAAAAGAGACCCGCATTTCCATGCGGGTCCAAGAGAGAATGTATATGAATGGGGGGTCGTTGATAAGAAGTATATCCCCCCTACCTTAAATCAAAATGAAACAAACCTGATAATGATATTAAAATATCCCGATTTCTTCGAGGTCGGAAGATCATGCAATACGGATAGAACAAAATGCCTCAACCCTTGTTATAAGGGATTTCGGCGTTTTTTTTGTGCTCTTTTGACATATTCGGGATTATGTAAAACTTATGATCCGGAAATGACAGTGCGAATGAAAATACCCTAAAGGTCAGAGTACCTTTAGGGTAGGTCAGGGAGGTATGCGCAGGGCATTCCAAAAAGGCTTCGGATTGGTTACTGTGGCGGCTGGCGGCCTTATTCGTTTAGCTTAGTATCTACCGATCCCTGAACAACCACAAATAATAATCACCAAAAGGATGAAAAGCACGAGGACAAAACCTGTGTTATTGTGAATTCCACCAATGCTACCAGACATTCCATACACCTCCCTTAAATTTAGGGTACTCTGTAATTTATGCATAACTATCGTTGTATGATTGGACATTTGTTACCGGGCTATTTGTATCAATTTGATTAGCCCAACAATCAAGACGTTCTGATTTGTTGAATGATCCGCCAAACCACATGAGCAGGGATGAAAATCCTTGCTTTTTTCATTTTCAAGTGTTACCATTTCAACAATGTTAAATGATTACTGTCAATTTCCTAGGCAGGTTTCTTGGTAGGTTTCCGGTAGGGAACTATTGAAAATGTTTCGAACATCAGGAAAATGACATGATCCATCATGATTAACATCTAAAAGCAACATAAAATAAGTGCAGCTTTCCTTCGGGGTCGGGTGAAATTCCCAACCGGCGGTGATCCGAACGTCGATAGCGTCCATGACGCTTGTCTAACGTTTTGTCAGTCCGTGACCCGTCTTGCCTGATGTCGATACCTTCACTGGAGGATTGGCGGCAAAACGGTGGACCTGGTGTAAATCCGGGACCGACAGTATAGTCTGGATGGGAGAAGGGGACGTTTGCAGAGCTCATTTTTCATTTCTTGTCTTCTTTGTTCTTTTTTTCACAAGGAGGGCTGGTTTGTTTAAATGTGTCTTTCATTCGTCTTTCATGATTCTAATCCATCACCCCGCGGGCAGCTTGCCTGCATAGGGGTGATTTTTTATTTCCTTGGATGTGCTGAACGACGAAACCTATATGAAGCTGGCACTTGACATGGCTGAAAGCGCCAAGGGACAGACCGGGATTAATCCAGTTGTCGGCTGTGTAGTCGTGAGCGGCGGCCGCGTTGTCGGCCTTGGCGCGCACCTCAAGAGAGGCGAAGGCCATGCAGAGGTTCATGCACTTGCTATGGCGGGGGAACAGGCGAAAGGAGCTACTGTTTATGTAACTCTTGAGCCATGCAGTCATTACGGGCGGACACCACCATGCTGCGAGCGGATTATTGAAGCCAAGGCGTCCCGCGTTGTGGTTGCTTCTTTGGATCCTAATCCGCTCGTAGCCGGACGAGGTGTTGCCCGCCTTCGTGAAGAGGGCATCGAAGTGGAGGTAGGATTACTGGGAGAAGCCTCGCAGCGGATGAACGAAGCCTTCAATAAATTTATTACTACGGGCATGCCGTTTGTAACCATGAAGACGGCTATGACTCTCGATGGGAAAATAGCAGCCAAAACGGGGGACAGCCGCTATGTGAGCGGCCCGCAATCGCGTGCATTTGTTCACACGCTTCGCCACCAGAACATGGCGATTATGATCGGGGTGCAGACGGCATTGACGGACGATCCCGAATTAACGACCAGGCTGAGTGTTCCAGCCCTGCATCCTGTACGGATCGTGGTGGACTCCAAGCTTCGGCTATCGGCTCAGGCAAGGATGGTGCAGGACGGATTGTCACCGGTTATTGTATTGACGGTAGAAGGTTCTGATCCGGTCCGAAAAGCTGAGCTAGCTGCCCATGGGGTTGAGGTAATTGACTGCGGCGCAGGAGAAAAAGTGGATTTGCGGGCAGCGCTGAAAATACTCGGGGAGCGTGAGATTGCTTCGATCCTTCTGGAAGGCGGAGGTTTGCTCAATGGCGCCATGCTCGAATCCGGCCTTCTTGACAAGGTGATCCTGTTTGTAGCGCCCAAGCTCATTGGCGGCGCATCTTCTCCGGAGGCATTCGCCTTTGGGGGTTTTGATAAAATGAGCGAGGCTATCGAAATGACTGACATGACGACAGAGCGGATCGGCAGTGATATTTGCATTAGCGGATATCCGAAATACGTACAACTGCAGGGAGACTGATCGGCCGTCAAACCAATGATGGAGGGGAGGCAAGTACGATGTTTACGGGTTTGATCGAGGAAATAGGCACGCTTAAGCGCAGCTACAAGCAAGGTGAAGCGATGATGATGACCATTGAAGCTTCGAGGGTCCTGGAGGATGCGGCAATTGGCGACAGCATCAGTGTGAATGGCGTTTGTTTAACCGTTACGGAGCTTTCGGGTTCAGCATTTACCGCCGATGTCATGCCGCAAACTTTTCGTCATACCAATCTGAAGGACATTCGTCCCGGCGAACGGGTCAATCTGGAGCGGGCGATGAAAGCAGGAGGGCGCTTCGGCGGTCATATTGTACAAGGACATGTCGACGGCACAGGAAATGTTGCTTCCCGGACTACGGATGCAAATGCTGTAGTTTTCACGATCCGGCCGCATGACAAGAAATTGATGCGGTATGTCATCCCGCAGGGATCCATAACAGTCGACGGCATCAGTCTGACGGTGGTAGATGTGGATGCGATCTCGTTCTCGGTGTCGATCATTCCCCATACGCTGCGTGAAACCGCACTGCAGCTGAAGCAGTCGGGCAGTGTCATCAATATCGAATGTGATGTCCTGGGGAAGTATGTGGACCATCTGCTGCACTTCAAAGGCGAAGCGGGCCAAAGCGAAGCGTCCGGCAGCAGTAGCAGGCAGGCGGCGGGCTCCAAAGGAATAACAGCCGCTTTTTTGGCTGACAACGGGTTTTATTGAAGGTTCGCTTAAAGGAAATGAAGGAGGGAAAGCATCATGACGGGAGAACAACAAAATACGCAATTCAATGAAGCGGAAGTGTTTGACAGCATTGAAGAGGCCATCTATGATCTTATTCTGGGCAAGTCGGTTATTGTCGTAGACGACGAGGACCGCGAGAATGAAGGCGACCTGGTTGCGCTGGCCGATAAGGCCACTCCGGAGATTATCAATTTCATGATCACCGAAGCACGCGGACTCGTTTGTGTGCCGATAACCCAGGAGCGGGCAGATGAATTGGAATTGCCGCCTATGGTCACCCGTAATACGGATTATCACGGAACGGCTTTTACCGTATCCGTTGATTATATTTCGACTTCGACCGGGATCTCCGCAGGGGAACGCTCACAAACGGTCAAGGCTTTGATGAATACAAGCGTCAAAGCTGGGGATTTCCGCCGCCCGGGGCATATTTTTCCGCTAATCGCCAAAAAAGGCGGGGTTCTGCGCAGGACGGGACACACGGAAGCGGCTATCGATCTTGCCCGTATGTGCGGATCCGCACCGGCAGCCGTGATCTGTGAAATAATAAAAGAAGACGGTACGATGGCCCGTCTGCCCGACCTGGTGGAATTTAAACGCAAGCATAATCTGAAGCTGATCACGATCCAGAATTTGATTCATTACCGAAATGAAAAGGAAAAGCTGGTGGAACGCGCGGTTGATGTCAAGCTGCCGACAGATTTCGGCGTATTTCGCGCAGTAGCCTATACCAATGAGGTAGACAACAAGGAGCATGTAGCATTGGTTAAAGGTGACATCGATCCGGAGAGCCCGACACTGGTACGGGTCCATTCGGAATGTCTGACAGGCGACGTGTTCCATTCCCACCGCTGCGATTGCGGACCTCAGCTCGAAGCGGCGCTTCGTCAGATTGATGAGGCCGGTTCGGGGGTGCTGCTGTATATGCGCCAGGAAGGCCGGGGAATCGGTCTGATTAACAAATTAAAAGCTTATGAGCTTCAAGAGCAGGGATTCGACACGGTCGACGCGAATATTAAATTAGGGTTTGCACCCGATTTGCGCGAATATGGGATCGGAGCTCAAATTCTGAAGGATCTGGGTATACGCAAAATGCGTCTTTTAACCAACAATCCCCGCAAAATCAAGGGGCTCGAAGGTTATGGCATAGAAGTAGTGGAACGTGTGCCGATACAAATGGTGTCCAATAAGGATAATGAAAAGTATCTGCAAACGAAAAAATCGAAGCTTGGTCACTTACTGGAATTTGAGATTTAGTCCGGCAGCTCTATCACTTAAACCACAATGGAAGGAAGACAATCAATGCCACATGTATATGAAGGACATTTAATTGTACAAGAAGGACAACGTTTTGGAGTCGTCGTTGGACGATTCAATGAATTTATTTCGAGCAAGCTGCTCGGCGGCGCGCTTGATGCTTTCAAGCGTCATGGTACGGACGATGCGAATGTGGAAGTGGCCTGGGTGCCGGGCGCGTTTGAAATTCCCCTGATCGCCCAGAAGATGGCGGAGAGCGGCAAGTACGATGCGGTCATTACGCTTGGTGCGGTCATACGCGGATCAACGCCGCATTTTGATTATGTGTGCAACGAAGCCGCCAAAGGCGTTTCCGCTGTATCGCTCAAAACCGGCGTGCCGACAATCTTTGGCGTATTGACCGTAGATACGATCGAACAGGCTGTGGAGCGTGCAGGGACAAAAGCCGGCAATAAAGGATGGGAAGCGGCGGTTACAGCCATTGAGATGGCGAACTTGACCAGACAGCTGCAAGGGTAAGGAGGGCTGACGCCATGACAGTCACCTATAAGCTGGAAGCGTTCGAAGGTCCGCTTGATCTGCTGCTTCATCTTATTGATAAGGCAGAGATTGACATTCACGAGGTATCCATCAGTGAAATTACGGATCAATATATGGATTATCTAAGTGCGATGCAGGAGTTGGAGCTGGAAGTCACGAGCGAATTCCTTGTCATGGCGGCTACCTTGTTATCCATCAAGAGCAGGCAGCTGTTGCCTAAACCGCCGGTTATCGAAGAGGACTACGACATATGGGACGATGATGGTCTCGATCCCCATGACGACCTGATTGCGAAGCTGGTGGAATACCGGAAATTCAAGCAAATTGCGGAGCAGCTGCGGGAGCAGGAATTCGAGCGGAGTCTTCTGTATACGAAGGAACCCGAGGATTTAACGCCATTCATGAAAGCTGAGCCGGCAAATCCTATTGAAGGTCTACATGTCGGTGATCTGATCAAAGCTTTCCAGAAGGCGCTGCGCAAAGCGGGAAGAAGAAACCGGGTATCGACGATTCACCGGGACGAGATTTCAGTGAAGGACCGTATTCGCGATATCATGGAGCTTTTCCGTGAGCATGAGATCGTCCGTTTCTCCAAGCTGATCCGCGAGGAAATGGGCCGTCATGAAATTGTCGTGACCTTCCTGGCGATTCTGGAGCTGATGAAAATGAAACAGGTAACCTGTTTTCAGCATCAGTTATTTGACGATATTGTCGTTCATTGGAGAGGGGAAGAAGTGGAAAGTGGAATTCTCGAAGTTGAAATCGATTATTGAAGGCTTGCTTTTTATGGCGGGGGACGAGGGATTAAATGCCAAGCAGCTGGCAGACATTTTGGAGCTGGATGCTGCGGTCGCCTCCGATATCGCCAGGGATTTAATGAAGGAATTGAAGCAGAAAAAACGCGGCATTCAAGTGTCGTTTGTCGCAGGCGCGTTTAGATTGACAACTAACCCTGCCCATTCCACCTATTTTGAGCGGATGGCATATACCCCGACCCGGTCGAGCCTGTCGCAGGCAGCGCTGGAAACCTTGTCCATCGTGGCCTACCGGCAGCCGATTACGCGGGTGGAAATCGAAGAAATCCGGGGTGTGAAAAGCGATCGGGCCCTGCATACGCTGGTAGTCAAGGATTTGATTGAAGGCGTCGGGAGGGCGGAAGCGATCGGCAGACCGATTCTATATGGGACGACCAAATCGTTCCTGGATTATTTTGGACTACCTGGTCTGGATGCGCTGCCTGAACCGGCTGATGTGGATGAAGATTCGCTCGACGAGCAGACGCAGCTGCTGTTCGACAAGCTGGAAGACCGCCAGATTACGATCGAGGAAGTGCCGGCGCCCGCGCTGGATGATAATGAATGAGATTTGTCCGTTAGGTCATACTATATCCGACCAATTATAGGGAAACGGGGGAAAGAAGCCCATGCTAGGGTACCCGCTCGGATGGATGATCGCGGCAGGTCTCTTTTTTTTGCTTTTGTTGGCAGCAGCACTCTCGACCGTCGATATTAACGGCCATCTGAAGCGGATCGGTCAGAACGATGAGGCGCAGCTGCATGTGCGCGCACTTCTGGGGTTGATTCATTACCAATGGGAGCTGCCGGGTTTGCGGATGAAAGGCGCGGGAGTAGAGGTGAAGGAGGAAGCTGCAGCAGACAATCTGGGAGGGAGCAATCAAAAATCGGCTACCTATCATGTCAATTCCCATTCGATTGCGAAGTCTTTTGAATCCTTCAATCAGCTTCTCGGCCAAACACGGGACTTGCTGGGCTGGGCCAGAAAAACGCTCGGACATATAGTGGTTTCGGAATGGAGCTGGCATACGGTGGTGGGAACAGGCGATGCCGTTTGGACGGCTATGGCAACTGGCGGGGTCTGGTCGGCTAAAACAACGTCGATCGGTCTCTTGTCACAGCTGGTCCGTTTGACCGGCACCCCCTTGCTCAGCGTGACGCCGATGTATAATCAGGTTTATTTTGCAACGGAGGGAAAATTCAGAGCCAGGATCCGTTTTGGCTATGCGATTTTCGCGGGAATTGCTTTGATGTACCGGCTAAAAAAAAACAAGGGTATCCCCCAGGGTTTGCTTAGCTGGCAGCGCATTTTAATGAGGGCCTGATTGTCTCACATAAAGCAAGCGAATGGCGGGAACGATAAAATTGCAATGTGCAGGTTCCAGATTGACGATAAGATTGATCTTAAGGAGGACAACCTAATGGCCGACCATCCTATTCAAGGCTTAATGCAAACTGCAATGGAAAATATTAAAGAAATGGTGGATGTGAATACCATCGTGGGCGATCCCGTCCAAACGCCGGATGGCAGTGTCATCATGCCGATCTCCAAGGTTGGTTTTGGTTTCGTTGCTGGAGGCAGCGATATCCGGTTTGATCAACAAAATCAAAATCACAAGCAGCCTAATGATGCTCATACGGCTTCCGTTTCATTACCGTTCGGCGGAGGAAGCGGGGGCGGCGTATCCATCACCCCTATCGCATTTCTCGTTGTCGGAACTCAGGGCGTACGAATTGTGCCACTTGATAATCAGACACATCTGATGGAGCGTGTTATTGATTCGGCGCCGAAAGTATTTGATAAAATACAAAGCTTGTTCAAACGCGAAGATGACATGATATTGGAAGATGATTCCAACCTCCAGATCAACCGCCCGGAAGGCACCTATATTTAGTACCCTTAACCGAATTCACACATGAGGGTTCACATTGGATTTGGGCCTGAAGAAACCGTTCTTTCCGGCGGTTTCTTTTTTTGATCCCTTGCACTTGCCTATAATAAGGATCCCATGCCATAAAGAAGAGCATAACCTTAGTGCTTGTTCATATAATAGTACAAGACCCTTTTGCTTAAATGGCCACCAAAAACTCTATGCAGATGCTTACGAAGTGAGTTTTATCCAAAAACTCTTAGCCTATGCTTATGAAGTGAGTTTTTGGTTTCACTGGTGGTTGTTCGCTGAAGGCCACCAAAAACTCTTAGCCTATGCTTACGAAGTGAGTTTTTGGTTCTTGCAGGTGGTTGTTTCCCACCAAAAACTCTTTAGGAGGAAACGTATGAGGCTTGTCCGTTTATTGATTTGTGTTTCCGGGATATGGACTCTTGTCTGTTCGGCGCTGTCTGGTGCAGGTGCTCCTGGCGCCGCCCATGCCGCCCCTCCGGAGCCGATAGCCACACATGCACAAGCTGCCGCGCTCATTGATGTGGAATCCGGACGGCTTTTATACACTTTTCAAGGTGATAAATCAATGAAAATCGCCAGCCTGACTAAGATAATGACCGCCATTGTAGCTATCGAGCACGGCAAGCTCTCGGACATGGTCAAAACAAGCAAACGGGCAGCAGGGAGAGAAGGTTCCTCGATTTATCTCAAGCTTGGCGAGGAGATGAGTTTGCAAAATATGCTCTATGGCCTCATGCTGCGTTCGGGCAATGATGTGGCTACGGCGATTGCCGAGCATGTGGGCGGCTCCGAGGAAGGATTTGTCCATATGATGAATGAGAAAGCGCAAATGCTGGGGATGTCCCGTTCGCAATTTATGAATCCGCATGGACTGGATATCGAAGGGCATTATTCCTCGGCCAATGATTTGGCCAAGTTGACCGCCTATGCGCTGAAGAATCAGACCTTCAAGGAAATTGTTAAAACCAAGGTGAAATCCGCTCCCAACCCCAATGAAAAATGGGATTATTCCTGGAAAAATAAAAATAAAATGCTCACGATGTACGATGGCGCAGATGGCGTGAAAACCGGCTATACCAAGCAGGCTTTCCGCTGTCTGGTCAGCTCGGCGACACGAAATGGACAGCAGCTCGCTGTTGTGACGCTGAATGACGGCGATGACTGGATGGATCATCAGAAGCTGCTTAACTGGGGATTTGCCCATTATCCCCTCGCCGAAGTCACTCATAAGGGGCAGCCGGTAAACGGCTATCCCTTGGCCGTTGGCCGGACGCTCCGCTATCCCTTGGCCGATGGGGAGAAGGAACAGCTGCGCTCCCGTCTGGTTCTGACTGATCAGAAGGCGACCTCTTATTCGCTGGGAGAGCGCGGCACGATTGAATGGTATATGGGGGATATGAAAATCGGTGCGACGCCGGTATATGAACCGCGAAGCGAGCGTAGCCTCCTGCCTGAAAAACCGGCTTGGACAGCTGAAGGCGGCAAAGATGCTGATCTTTCCGCCAAGCCTTGGCTGCACTCATTTGGCAGTGCATTGAAGTTGACGCTCTCCACGTTATTCGGGGGAAAGGAGAGGGCAGGATGGTAAATTGGATCTGGTTGTTTTTTATTGCCGTCAGTTTTGTTGCCGCTGTCATTAACGGGCGGATGGAAGCTCTGACGGAAGCGGCCTTTGAAGGCGCCAAGAGCGGCGTAACCGTCAGCTTTGGTTTGATCAGTGTGATGGTTCTGTGGCTCGGAATTATGCGCATTGCCGAGGATGCGGGTCTGCTCCGAAAAATGGCATCTTTGCTGCAGCCCATCGTGCGGTTTTTGTTTCCTGACGTACCCAAAGGTCATCCGGCGCTTGGCTATATCATGAGCAATATGAGCGCAAACATCCTTGGCCTGGGCAATGCGGCCACCCCAATGGGAATCAAAGCGATGCAGGAGCTGCAGAAGCTGAATCCGGACAAGGAGACGGCGACGCCCGCCATGTGTACGCTGCTTGCGCTGAACACATCAAGTATTACGCTGGTGCCAACAACCTTAATCGCGATCCGGATGACCTACGGCTCGGCGCATCCGGCGGAAATTGTCGGGACTACCCTGGCCGCGACGCTGGTCGCTACGGCAGCCGCCATTGCAGCAGACCGGTGGTATAGAAGCCGCGCGAAACCGCCTAAATGGACGGACAAGGATGGAGGTCATATATACAAATCCATAAAACCTTCGCCAGAGGCTTCTTCCCTTGACGGCGTCCCTCCTAATGCCAGCGCTGGCAGCGGAAAGGGTGAGGTCTTTGTATGAGTGGATAACCGTCTTCTCGGCGTGGGCAATACCCTTTATTATCGTCTTTATCCCGCTCTATGCGGCTTTTCGCAAAGTTCCTGTTTATGAAACCTTTCTGGAGGGAGCCAAAGATGGGTTCGGCACCGCCGTTAACATTATCCCGCACCTTGTCGGCATGATGGTGGCCATCAGCATGTTCCGCGCCTCCGGTGCGATGGATATGCTCGCATCCCTGATCAGTCCTTTGCTTCATCAGCTCGGAGTACCCAGCGAGGTGCTTCCCCTGGGCCTGCTGAGGCCCCTGACGGGAGCGGGTTCGCTGGCATTTACCGCGGAGCTGATCAAGACGTACGGCCCTGATTCGATGATCGGACGCATCGCCTCTACGATTCAAGGCAGCACGGACACGACTTTATATGTGCTTACCGTTTATTTTGGAGCAATCGGCATCCGCCGCAGCCGTTACGCGCTGAAAGTGGGACTTTTCTCTGATCTGGTCGGATTTGCAGCCGCTATTATCATTTGTTTATATGTGTTTGGCTGATTCATCCAGGAAGCCTGTACAAGGGACGCTTTCTCTTTGTGAAAAGAGAAGGCTTGCGACCCTTGTGCGGGCTTCTTTGAACAACCTTTCCTTTGCTGCCGCTTTTAGGGTATGATGAAGAATGAGGTGAAAGCATTGGAACGTTTACAGAAAATATTGGCGCATGCGGGCGTGGCTTCAAGGCGCAAATGCGAGGAGCTTATTTTATCCGGACAGGTGGAAGTTAACGGGGAGCCTGTGACGACGCTCGGCGTCAAAGCGGACCCTGCCGTGGATGTGATTACGGTTAAAGGCAAGCCGATCAAGAGCGAGAAGAAGCTATATCTCGTGCTTAATAAGCCAAAAGGAGTCATTACGAGCGCCAGCGACCCTCAGGGACGCACGATCGTATCTGACTTTCTTCATGGTATTACAGAACGGGTATATCCGGTTGGAAGGCTGGATTATGATACCGAAGGGCTCCTGCTTTTGACGAACGATGGAGAGTTTGCCAATTTGCTTACGCATCCCAGCCATCATGTACCCAAGACCTATTGGGCGACGGTGAAGGGAGTGCCTCACGGCAGTCTGCTGGAGAAGCTTCAGAACGGCGTCATGCTTGACGACGGAATGACGGCTCCCGCGGAGGTGGAGTACCATGATGTGGATACGGTGAAAAACCAGTCGACAATTGCGATTACCATCTATGAAGGCCGCAATCGTCAGGTAAGGCGCATGTTCGATGCCATTTCACACCCGGTTATTCTGCTCCGCCGTATCAAATTTGGCGAATTGAGCCTGCTGGGACTTAAAAGAGGGAAATATCGCCATTTGGAGCCGAAGGAAGTTGAACTCCTGTTGAAATCAGCGGTTAAGACACATAAAATTCAAAAATAACGAGCGGCGGCAACCTCAATTGCCGTCGGTTTTCGTTATAATCAATATGACAGTGGCCGGGGTATGCATGCCCTGGTTAGAGGTTCTATTTGAAGCATAGGGCGGTGAATAACACTCGTGAAATCAAACCGCAGAGCATTGCAGATTGTTATATTTCTCGGTGTTCTGGTTCTGGGCGGTTATGCCATCGGCAATGCCCTGTTCGCTTCCAGCGACGGCCTGCCGCAGAAGGGCGATAAGCCGCCAAGCTTCGCACTGCTGGGCACTGACGGCAAGACGCATAAGCTCTCCGATTATAAAGGCAAAGCCCTCGTCATTAATTTCTGGGGTACCTTTTGCCCGGGCTGCGTTTATGAAACACCGGATCTTCAGAAGCAGTATGAGAAGCAGGCGGACAAGCCGTTTGAAATTATCGGGATCAATTTGGGCGAAGATAAAATGACGGTGAATAATTTTGTCAAGCAGTACGGAGTAAGCTACACGATAGTTCAGGATGAAAATCGAAAAGTGGAGCGCCAATATGGATTGAAATCGTATCCGACAACTTTTTTTATTAGACCCGACGGAACGATTATGGATATTTTCGTCGGACCGATGACGGAGAAGGACATTGATGAGCGCGTCACGAAACTGCTTCAGTCCTGACCGAAGGAGGTCTTTTTTCTTGTTGGAATTTGAAAACACAAAATGTGAATGCGGGCATCAGAATCCGGTCGGGACCGTACTTTGCGAAAACTGCGGCAAACCGCTGGAGGACAAGGAAGCAGACAGCGACACTCCGCTGGAAATGCGCTATGACGGGATTGCGAGACGCTCGCAGAAAAGCAATCCCTCTATCATCGACAGGGTATGGAGCTTCTTCTCCTCAGTGAAAATTGCGGTCCGGTTGATTGTAATCACGCTAATTGCAGCAATGATCGGCACCATTTTCACACAGGAAAATGCATTTATTTCCTTTGACCCTACGACCTATTACGAGGAGCGTTACGGATGGTTCGGGAAATGGTATTACAAGCTTGGCTTCTCCAATACCTATGAATCCTGGTGGTTTATCCTGCTGCTTGTGATGATCGGCACTTCGCTTGTCATCTGCAGCCTTGATCGTGTGTTGCCTCTTTATCGCGCGCTAAAAAAGCAGCAGATCCGCAAGCATCCCCAATTTCTCAGCCGGCAGCGGACCGTATATGACAGCCCGTTTCCGGAGGAAAAGGCCGAGGATTTTACTATCCTCATCGGGGAGAAGCTAAAGCGGAAACGATACCGTGTACACCGGGATGGCACGGCTTTACTTGCGGAGAAGAATAGATTCAGCCGCTGGGGGCCATACATTAATCATATCGGTCTGATCGTCTTCTTGCTGGCTGTTCTGCTTCGTTCGCTGCCTGGCTGGGCGATGGATACGTATGTGACCGTTCCCGAAGGGGAGACCGTGCAGATTCCGAGTACGAATTACTATTTGAAGAATGAGAAATTTACCATTGACTATTATGAGGATTCCGAATTGCCCGACACGCTGAAGGGAACAGGCAGAGCCAAGCTGTATGAAACGAAGGCGGTTCTTTATTCCTGTACGGCGGATTGCGATGATCCTGCGGCAGGACCAAAGCTTGAGGAAGTCAAACGCCACAATATCATCGTGAATAAACCGCTTTCCTATAAAGGGCTAAAGGCTTACCAATTCGGATTCGATGATACTCTTAAGCTCAAAACGGTCAAGCCGGTGCTGGTCGATAAAACAACCGGTGAAACCTACGGTCCTTTCAATCTGGAAATGCGTGATCCGGAGCTTGAATACAAGCTTGGGCCTTATACGCTCCTGCTGAAGCAGAAATATATGGATTTTACGCTGGACAAGAACGGGCAGCCGGGGACGAAATCCTCCGAGCCCAACGCACCTGCTTTCGTATTCCTGATCAAGGGACCGGGCTTGCCGGAGAGCGGGGAGCCTTACATGTATTTTCCAAAACAGGTGGACAAACAGACCTTCAGCCAGGATGCCATCAACGGAAAGCTTGCGGAGAAGTTTGAAATCAAGGTGGGGTCGATGGATAACGTAACCTTCGCCGGCACCGTAACCACTCTGAATATCCGTACAGACCGCGCAATGCCGTTTATCTGGACGGGAGCGGGCATTTCCATGTTTGGCTTGTTGCTGGGCTCGTATTGGCAGCATCGCCGCATTTGGCTTCGGGCTGACGGGAATCGCTTATTGATTGGAGCGCACACAAACAAAAACAATTACGGCATGCGTGCCGATGTCGCCTCCGCACTCGGAAGCGCAGGTATCGTCGTAGAGCCAAAGTCATTAGATAACGGGGGGAACACTGCGTGAGTTTATTAAATTTCAGCAGCGACATTTTTCTGGCTGCATTTTTCTTGTATTGCTTCGGCTTTATCTTCTATGCGGTTGCAGTAGCGGGAGCGAGATTCAGCAATCGCGATCCCAAAGCGCATCTCCAACGCTGGGGAAGGATTTCCTTTATCGTTTCCCTGCTCGGATTTCTCTGCCATCTGGCTTTCTTTATCACCAGATGGATAGGGGGAGGCCATATACCAACCAGCAATATGTATGAGTTCATGACCTTTCTGGCTATGGCCATCATGTTTGCTTTCATTGTAGTATACGCCATTTACCGCAAGCCGCTTATCGGAATGTTTACGCTTCCGCTGGTTGTCGTTATCGTAGCGTATGCTGCGGTATTTCCACAAGAAGTACAGCCGCTTATACCGGCTCTTGATTCCTACTGGTTGAAGATTCATGTAACAACTGCCGCGATTGGCGAAGCTTTCTTCGGCGTAGGCTTCGCTCTCGGGCTCATGTACCTGCTCCGTACCGTGAATTTCAAGGAAACCGGACATAAAGCACGCAAAGCCCAACGCGCGATTGAGATGGTCATGCTTGTGGGCGTAATCCTTATCGGCTTTCTGGTTTCTGTGTTTGCATTCCGGGCCGCAGGCTATGAAGCTACGTTCTCCCAGGAAACTGTTCGTATCAGCGACTCCGGCGTGGAAAGCTCAGAGATTGCGGACGTTACTTATACGACGCCGCCGATATTCAAGCCTTATAATAGCCATGTCACATCGATGGATTCGTTCCTGGGGATGAAGGATGGACTATTTGAAACACCGCACTGGATGAAGGGTGTAGATGCCGCCCGCAAGTTGAATACTATCGTGTGGTCGATTATTTCCGGCCTTGTTCTGTACGGGCTCATCCGGCTGGTTATCCGCAAGCCAATCGCTGCTGTTATCCAACCGCTGACAAGAGCCATCGATCCGGATGATCTTGATGAAATCAGTTATCGGGCGATAGCGATCGGCTATCCGATATTCACGCTCGGGGCGCTTATCTTTGCGATGATCTGGGCTTATGAGGCCTGGTCCCGATTCTGGGGCTGGGACCCTAAAGAGGTCTGGGCGCTTATTACCTGGCTTTATTACACCGCTTTCCTTCATTTGCGCTTATCGCGCGGCTGGCATGGAACCAAATCCGCCTGGCTTGGGGTAATCGGATTTATAGTGGTTATGTTTACACTGGTCGGAGTTAACCTGGTTCTCGTTGGTCTTCATTCCTATGCAGGTGTCGACTAAATCAAATTGAGAGGAGTCTGATTCGCATGTCAGAAGAAGTGCACCGTATACTGGTCGTGGATGATGAAGAACGGATCCGTCGTCTGCTCAAAATGTATCTGGAGAAAGAGGGGTACGCCATTGTCGAGGCGGAGG
This sequence comes from Paenibacillus nasutitermitis, assembly GCF_014641075.1. Lineage (GTDB taxonomy): Bacteria > Bacillota > Bacilli > Paenibacillales > Paenibacillaceae > Paenibacillus_Z > Paenibacillus_Z nasutitermitis. Next base: position 917,924 of record NZ_BMHP01000002.1, on the reverse strand, counting down.
ACGGGGAAACGGCCCTGCGCCTGGCGACGGCCAGCGACTTTGATTTGATCCTTCTGGATGTAATGCTGCCCGGAATCGACGGAATAGAGGTATGCACCAGACTGCGCCAAGTAAAAACAACCCCCGTTATTATGCTGACGGCAAAAGGCGAGGAAATGAACCGGGTTCAGGGATTTGAAGTGGGAGCCGATGATTATGTGGTCAAGCCCTTCAGTCCGCGGGAAGTTATCTACCGGGTCAAAGCGATTCTTCGCCGTTCTTCCGCCACAGCGTTTCTGACCAAAGAGACGATGACCACCAATAATATCGTTTTTCCGCATTTGATTATCGAGCACGATGCACACCGGGTGATGGCGGGCGGCCAGGAGGTAAGCCTGACCCCGAAGGAATATGAACTGCTTCATTATTTGGCCATATCGCCGGATAAAGTGTTCTCCCGCGAAGAGCTGCTCAAGGATGTGTGGAATTACGAATTTTTCGGCGATCTGCGCACGGTGGATACGCATGTGAAGAGGCTTCGCGAGAAACTCAACAAAGTATCGCCAGAAGCCGCCTCCATGATTACAACCGTATGGGGCGTAGGATACAAGCTTGAGGTTTCCAAGTAAATTATGAAGCTGCTGCGAAGCGTTGTCGGCAAGCTGTGGATCACGATTATCGGTCTGGTCGCCGTTGTTCTGCTGATTCTCGGAATGTTCCTCCTGCAATATATCGACATCACGTTTGAAGAGAATTCGCATAATGTCAAAGTGCTGTTTATGTATACCGCGATTATCGGATTTCTGCTTTCCACATTTTTCGCTTTTTTTCTTTCGACCAAAATAACACAACCGCTGCTGCAAATGAAAAAAGCCGCAGATCTTATTTCGCAAGGGGAATACCGTACCCGTGTTCCGATCCGCTCTTCCGATGAAATCGGAGATCTGGCCAACACCTTTAATCATATGGCCGCCGATCTGGATACGCTGATTCGGGATTTGCACCACGAGAAGGAGCATCTGGCAAGCGTGCTCAGAAGCATGGCGGACGCGGTCATTACGCTGGATGCGCAAGGCCAGGTCATTCTGGCCAATCCTCATGGCCAGCTCTTGATCGAAAGCTGGAACGCTCTTGACTGGAATGAGGAAGACGGGGCAAGCTCTGTGCCGCGGCTGCGTTCCGGAATTCAGGTGCCGGGACCCGTCCTGGATCTCTACCGTCGGGTGCTGCGCGAGGGTAAGGACATGACAGATAAAATTCATGTGCAAAGCGGCGTGTGGTCGGTTGTTATGGCACCTCTGAAATCCAACGATTCCGTGCGCGGCGCCGTAGCTGTAATGAGAAATGTAACCGAAGAATCCAACCTGGAGAAGCTCCGCCGCGATTTTGTCGCCAATGTATCGCATGAAATCCGGACGCCGCTATCCATGCTGCAAGGATACAGCGAGGCGCTGCTGGATGATATTGCAGCTTCTCCAGAAGAGCGGCAGGAGCTTGTCCAGGTCATCCATGACGAGTCGCTGCGGATGGGAAGGCTTGTTAAGGACCTGCTTGATCTGGCCAGAATGGAGGCCGGTCATATTGAGATAAAATTCGAGCAGGTGGATATCAAAGGATTGGTCAAGCGGGTGCACCGCAAATTTCTGGCTTACGCCAAGGAAGAGGGGATCATGCTGCTGTGTGAGTTACCCGAAACCGGCCTGACCATGAATGCCGCAGATGAGGACAGGCTGGAGCAGGTGCTCACCAACCTGCTTGATAATGCCCTTCGACATACACAGCGCGGTGCCCGGATCATAATCTCGGGCCAATATGTGACGAGGGATCGCAAGAGTTTGATCGAGCTGAAGATTCAGGATGAGGGACAGGGGATTCCAGCAGATGATTTGCCTTATATCTTTGAACGGTTCTACAAGGCCGATAAAGCGCGCAAGAGGGTTACATCCTCCGGGGGAACGGGGCTTGGCCTTGCAATCGTGAAGAACATCGTGGAATCCCATCATGGACGAATTGATGTGGAAAGCACAGTCGGCGAAGGCACGGTCTTCACGCTGCTGCTTCCTGTCGAAGCGAAGCTGTAAATGACAAAGCGCTCCTGGCTGGAGCGCTTTTTTTGTTGAAGCAGGCCGACAAATCTTGTTGGTCGTGAAACATTTGCAACAAAAAAAGCCCTCGCTTGGACTCGCTTGGAGGGCTTTTTTGTGGGCTACTTCACAAGCAGCGGAAGCGTGCCGCTTAATACAAAATAATCTCTTTGGCGTTATTCAGATCCGGGAGTTCGGCAATTTGGGAAAGGACATCTTTCGGAACAGCTTTATCCACAGACAGGACCATGATAGCCGCCCCACCGATAATCTTCCGTCCTACCTGCATGGTGGCAATGTTGACATCATTGGTGCCAAGCAGTGTGCCTACGCGGCCGATGATGCCAGGCTTATCATTATGGGAAACGAGAATGAGATTGCCCCCCGGAGCCACATCGACGGGAAACTTGTCAATTTGCACGATCCGTGGACCATAACCGGTGAGCAAGGTTCCGGCTACAAGACGCTCCTCCTGCTTCGAGCGAAGAGAAACAGTAACCAGGTTGGTGAAGTCGCGCGATGTATGGGATTTCTGAATGACGATGTTGACGCTTCGCTCCTTGGCAAGATGCATGGAGTTGACGACGTTGACCATTTCCGAACCCAGGTGATGCGAGAGCACGCCGCGTACAATGTAGCGGGTAAGCGGCTGTGTATCGACTTCCGCCAGTTCACCGGAATAATTGACGGTAATTTCCTGGATGGCCCCTTCCGTCAGCTGAGCAGCGAAGCTTCCGAGTTTCTCGCCAAGATTGAAGTAAGGCTGCAATATGTTGAGCACGTTAGCCGGGATCGGCGGCATATTGACCGCATTCGAAAACGGCTTGTCCCGCAGAATGTTAAGCACCTGCTCCGAGACGTCGATCGCTACATTTTCCTGGGCTTCAACCGTGGAAGCGCCGAGATGCGGCGTAACGATGATTTTAGGATTGGACAGGAATGGATGGTCTGCAGCCGGAGGCTCCGATTCAAAAACGTCGAAGGCCGCACCTGCCACGATACCCTTATCGACAGCTGCTACCAGCGCGATCTCGTCAATGATGCCGCCCCGTGCGCAGTTAACAATGCGCATTCCTTTCTTCATCACTTCGAATTGAGAAGCGCCGATAATATGGCGTGTCTCCGGAGTGAGCGGCGTGTGCACCGTCATGAAGTCGGCATTTCTGACGATATCATCGACCGAGGACAGACGGATGCCGAGTTTTTCCGCACGCTCCTCTGTCAGGAAGGGGTCGTAACCCCAGATTTCCATTCCAAACGCTTTGGCCCGTTTGGCAACTTCGCTGCCGATGCGGCCCATTCCGAGGACGCCCAATATTTTGTTGCGGAGCTCAACGCCCAGGAAGGATTTGCGGTCCCATTCGCCGCCGACTGTTTTCAAATAGGCCTGTGGAATGTGACGGGCAACAGCCATCATCATGGCAAAGGTATGCTCGCAGGTCGTAATCGTGTTTCCGTCCGGTGCGTTAATGACAATAATGCCGCGCTGTGTAGCAGCCTCCAAATCGATATTATCGACGCCGACGCCGGCTCGTCCAACGACTTTGAGCTGTTTGCCTGCTTCCATTATACGTGCTGTAACCCGTGTCTGGCTGCGGACGAGCATAGCGTCGTATTCGCCGATTATGGCGACGAGCTCATCTTCGCTGAGCCCTGGTTTTTTGTCGACAACGACATCCTCCGCATCCACCAGCTTCTGGATACCAAGATCGCTAATCGGGTCTGAAACTAATACTTTGAACATGTCTAATTGCCTCCTGAAAAATTATTTACGCAGGTATACGCCTATGTAGATATAGTAGAAGAGTAAGCTGTTATTAATGAAAGCAGCGGGGTTCGCTTATGGATTCCCGCTGAAGCGCTAAATCGGTTATAAGTCCCTCGTCATAGCGCGGAACCGACAGAAATAGACATGTAACCTTTACTATTCTATAGCAAGGACGCTGATAATTGCAATGGCGAAACTTGCTCATTTGTGAAAATTTAGTTATGATCGACCATGAAAAGCGACCGCTGTAAAAGGCGTCATTACTGCTGCTGGACAGTGGCTGCCATCATAAGCAAAAGGAGAATTCAAATGGAGCTATGGAAAGATATCGAACCGGACGCCTTTCATCTGCTTGCTTCCGGGGGATGGCTTGAGCCAGCTCAAGTAATAGATGTACGCGAACAGATGGAATGGGATTATTATCATCTGGATGGTTCGCTGCTGGTGCCCATGAATACCATACCGGGCAGGCTGGATGAAATTCCGACGGATAAACCGGTCTATATTATCTGTGCGCATGGAGTTCGGAGTACGGGAGTATGCCGTTATTTAACGGAAAAAGGCTACAGCAACCTCCACAATGTGAACGGTGGAATGGCTGCGGTAGCCGCCTTGCGCGGATTTCAATATGATTGAATACCCTTATTCAGGAAAAAAGAATGGCAGCTGAGGCAGCAGCTCCTTGGCGTATAGAACAGGCTTGCTGGTATCGAAGTCCCCGGACCTTACCGCCTCCGTGTCGATCAACAAGTCAATAACGGAACCAAGCGTCTTCATTCCCATTTTGCTCGCCTGTCCCGAACTGATAAACTGATCCACGCGGGAAGTTAAATCCTGCGGATAATAAGGAATAATCAGCATGCGCGACTTGAGCTGCTCCGCGATCACTTTATTCTTCACGACAAGCGGGAGCGTCTTCCATTTGCCAAGGGCCAGGACGGACGTCGTCGAGAATTGATCCGGAATGTGCGGGTCAACGGAACTGCTCCATTTCATCATGGCATAATAATAACTCACCTGGCCGGTTAACGCCTGTTTGACGCCTTCCAGATAGAAGGCATCCTTCACAAGTTCTTTGACAAGCTCTTCCACTGACATATCCTTCGCCGAGCCTGCGCCTCGCTGGGCGGCTTCGCCGAAGAGCTTTAATCCTTTAAGCAGCTGAAGCTGGGATTGTTCAAGGAGAGGCGAAGATGCCGGCACCGAAGCAAGATTGGCTTCCTTGTATTTTTGTTTGGCGGTGCTTGCCAACCCCTTTAACGCGGAGGCAGAATCGGAAATCTGCCCGGTCGATATTTTATGTAAGGTTTGCGTCCATTCGTTTTGAAATTCACGGTAGGGCAGAAATACGGTATGATAGAAGGAGACCAGATCCTGCTGCTGATAGGCGGGTACAAGGCTGGTTTTTCCGCCGCTCAAATGTTTCGTTTGCTCAATGAGCTTAGCTTCGGTCTGATCGGACCCGATTTTTACACCGTAAAAGAAAGCGCCAACGGCACATACCAGCATAAACAGAAAGCCGAGGCTAAATAGCATTTCAGTTCGTGTTAATCGTTTCTCCATGATAATCCCCTTCGTTCTTCTGATCTGATTCGATTGTCCTAATTAGTATAGGTTAAAGTGGTGGAAAAGGAAATATGAACCTTCATGTCAGGCGGTTATGAAATGAAAAAATTCGACATCCGTAAAATACGCTTTAAAACAGTCTCAATCGACCAGATTGACGACCGCCTGCTGCTCATCAATTTGTATGCTACACAGGCCGTTACTTTAGTTATCGGTTTAATATGGATATTTTTTCAGCACCGGAATCCATTTTTATTGTTTGCCTTGCCCAGAGAGCTGAGTTTTTTGTTCTGGGGCCTTGGTTTGGCTGTCGTTGTGATTGCGGTTGACCTGCTGGTTTCCCGGTTTGTTCCCGAGGAGGCAGGGGATGACGGCGGCGTCAATGACCGGATTTTTAAGAACAGGCCTGTCTGGCATATAATCGTTCTCTCCCTGATTGTTTCCATTTGTGAAGAAACCTTGTTCAGAGGCGCTATCCAGCATAACTTGGGACCTTATTGGACAAGTATTGTATTTGCGCTGATACATGTCCGTTACTTGAAGCACTGGATTCCGACAGGACTAGTATTTTCGATCAGCTATGCTTTAGGGTGGATTTATATCCAGTCCGGCTCGCTGTGGGCACCTATCGTCGCGCATTTTGTCATAGATATGGTTATGGGGTTTGTGATTCGCTTCCGGAGGGGGACATGAGCAGGGTTCTCAAACACGGGAAACCGCGCAAGGCGAAGCCGGCACAACGGGTCACAGGACGATTGTCTGAAAGTGCGCAAGAGAAGGGGAATCTGCCATCAAGGCTCCAAAAATTTCCTTCAAACAAATTAATGTTAGCCAAATGGTATTACCGATTGCTTTTTACCCTGTTTATGATCCTTGTGATCGGGCTTGTATTATGGGGAAGGAAGCTGACCGGAATATAAAGAGGAGGCGGATTCTTTAATGTCAGGATGGCTGCTTGCTCTTATATTCGTCGCTGTAGGAATGTTAGTTTATATGAGATGGGAGGCATACCGGTATCAACTGGATCAGCATGAAATTACGCTTGTCCGGCTGCCGGAAGCTTTTGACGGAACGAGGCTTCTATTTATAAGCGATATACATAGAAGAGTTATCCCGGAGGCTGTAGTAGAGCAGTGCAGGGAAGCCGGGGGTGCCGATTTGGTGCTGATCGGGGGGGACTTGCGGGAGAAAGGCGTTCCGCTGGAACGGGTCCGCAGCAATCTGCGAAAGCTGGCCGCCCTCGCACCGGTTTATTTTGTATACGGCAATCATGACCATGACGAGGATATCCGGCCGTTCGAAGTGATGCTGGTGGAAGAGAGAGTCCATCTGCTGGTTAATGAATCCGTTACCTTTGCAAAAAAGGATGGGAGCCGTATCCGGCTTGCAGGGGTGGACGATCCCCGGACCAACCGCGACAAGCTTGCTGTAACGCTCAGCGAGCCCGAGGACGGAAACAAGCTGTTCACGCTGCTGCTTGCCCATGATCCGCTTATTGCCGGCCGTCTGCTGCCGTCTGTGCCGATCGACCTCATTCTGAGCGGGCATACGCATGGCGGACAAATCGTTCTGCCTTTGTTCGGTCCTCTTCTCAAGACCAAATCCCTGCATGCCTACGGGCGTGGATGGTTCAAGCTCCCGGCAAGCCCGCCGGAAAGGCCGGTATCGCCTCTGCTGTTTGTCAGCTGCGGTTTCGGTACGTCCAAATTCCCGCTCAGGCTGCTTGCTCCGGCCCAGTTTCATCTTCTTACTTTGAAGTCTGATCCACACCCGGATCAATCGTCTGGGGATCAATAAATCCGTATCCTTTCGCTTCCAGTTTGGTCAGAAGCGTATCCAGCGCTTCGACCGTCCAGGGAAGCTCGTGCATCAGAATGTTGGCTCCGGGATGGAGCTGCTCCAGGACGTTTTTTATGACCAGCTCGGGCTGCTCCTTCGTGCTTTTTTTGTCCCAGTCCAGGGAACCGTTTGACCAAGTCGTATAAAGCATGCCTTTCTTGTTGACGATCGCTGCGACCTTGTCGCCTCCCGAACCAAATGGCGGCCGGAAGAATACGGGCTCCGTACCAATGGTTTCCTTCACGATATCCTGCACATCCCCAATCTGCTTTTCAATCTTCTCAGCCGATTCTTTCTTTAAATCAATGTGGTCCCATGAATGATTGCCGATCGTCTGTCCGCGGTCGGCTATTTTTTTAAGCAGCTCCGGATGGCTTTTAACGCGGTAGCCGTTAACGAAGAAGACAGCTTTTGCTTTATGCTTATCCAGTGTGTCGAGCAGACTGCTGATCATTTCATCCTCTTTGGGGCCGTCATCGAAAGTGAGCAGCACTACCTTGTCCGGAGTATCGCTCCCGATGGGTTCAAAGCGGTAAGCTTTGGACATTTTGTAAAGCTTCTTTGGGGGATCTGATTCCTCCGGCTTCTGTTCCGAAGGCTCCTTCGTGCTTTCGCCGCCTCCTCCGCTGTTCACAGCGCCGTTTGGCTCCGGTGTCTTGCTTGCTTCGGGATCTGCGGGTTCCGGGTCTTGTGACGTGTTTGTTCCATTAGAGTCAGACTGCGTCGATGGCGCGTTCGCAATAGCATTATCATTTGACGGGACGTTTCCCGTTTTTGAGGCGCAGCCCGAGATCAGCAAAGTTCCAAGGGTGAGTACCAGAAAAATTTTATTTTTTTGTAAGGTCGGCATCGTATTCCTCCTGGGGTGTTTGAATGTCCATTGAATGGAATGATTCACAATGAATCGGCGTAATTCAGTCCAATCATTGTAACATACTGATAACGGAATGACAGCCGCCCGGTTGGGTCAAACTATACTTGAATTCAGGAAGTCTTGAGCCCGCTCTTAGCTCGGGGCACCAATCACCTGATCAGTCAAAGGAGGCTTACCGATGAAGTGGAGCAGCTTTTTACTCGGCAGTTTTGCAGGGGTGGCATTATCTGTTTATGCCGCCAAGAAACGTCCTGGAATGTTTGCCTGGGCAAGCTCTGCGGCAGGAGAAGTTTGGGGCGGGATGAAGGGTAAGGCAGTCGATGCCGTGATCAACCGCAATATCGGCTCGGACCGCGGGCATAAAGCATCCAAGCATGCCAAGCCCACCCAAGAAAAAACAGGCGAAAACTGGGTTCAAATTGAGGAGCTGCTGAACCAGGAACCCCGTGCCAAGCAGCAAGTGGAAGAGATTATGGAGGAAGCGGCAAAGCATTAAAAATTGAATCGTTTGATCGTCTGATTACGTATATATGGAGACGGTCCGGCGATTCTTTTTTTATGTGTTCATAAGTAGCATTCCAATCACAGACATGCTAACATAGTTACATAGCACGATTTAATCACCAATCAGCGCGCGCTTCATACGCTGTTATAACCAATAATGCCGCGTTTGTGCGCTTTCGAAGACGATTTTGCTCCGCAAAAACGAAGCAGATGCTTTCGAGAAGGGGGATCCTATCATGAAAATCGAACGACTCAATCAAGATAAAATACGTATTTTTCTGACGTTCGACGACCTGCTGGAGCGTGGGATCCAGAAGGAGGACATGTGGCGCGAAATTCCGAAGGTGCACGAGCTGTTCAGCGAGATGATGGATCAGGCTTATAATGAACTCGGATTTGATGCGAGCGGTCCGCTTGCTGTTGAAGTATTTGCGCTCCCGGCACAGGGAATGGTCGTCATCGTCACAAGAGGCAAAGTAAATCTCAAGCCGGAAGAACGCTCATTGGAGGAAGAGGACCACGATGAGGACGTTTACGAGCTTGAAGTCACGCTTGAGCAAAGCGATATCGTTATGTATGCTTTCCGGGACATCGAAGATGTCATTGCCGTCTGCAAGCAAATCATGGCGGCCGAAATAACGGAAGATGGACGTTTATATTCCTATAACGGCAAATATATGCTTGTCCTTGAATCGGAAGGGCTGGAACTTGCGCGCTATCACGCGGTCATTGCCCTGCTTGCCGAATACGGGGAAGCGACATCCGTCACAACGGCCATACTCGAGGAATACGGCAAAGTGATTATGCCCGCCAAGGCGGTTTCCGAAATTTGCACTTATTTTTAAAATAAACCTTTCCAAGCATCTGCAGCGGTTCTCTTTTCCGTTTGCACGATGCTTTTTTTGTTTGATAGCGAATCAATTTCATAATTGCATATTCAGCTTAATCTTTCACAATTGTTGATTGTATAACTCCAACAAACCTATATGTAGTGTAAATTAAGCGGTTTTTTTCTAGTTATGAAATTGATTCACCCTCTCCGCCTTTTCGCATAGCACGGTCCATTACCGTTCATATTATGGAATGAAAAGGTGGTGGCGTTTATATATGACGGATACAATGTCAAGTAAAAATGATATGCTGGCATCGACGCAGACCGTGATCGAGGATGCGCTTCGCAAGCTGGGTTACGATGAGCAAATGGTTGAGTTGCTCAAAGAGCCGATGCGTCTTCTTACAGTACGGATTCCTGTACGCATGGACAATGGAAAAACGCGCGTGTTTGTGGGATACCGGGCTCAGCACAATGATGCGGTCGGACCTACAAAAGGGGGCGTCCGTTTTCATCCCGATGTCAACGAGAATGAAGTCAAAGCCCTTTCGATTTGGATGAGTCTGAAATGCGGAATTGCGGACCTGCCGTTTGGCGGTGGAAAAGGAGGCATTATTTGCGATCCACGCCAAATGTCCTTCCGTGAGCTGGAAAGGCTAAGCCGCGGATATGTCCGTGCGATCAGCCAGCTGGTCGGTCCGACCAAAGATATTCCCGCACCGGATGTGATGACCAATTCGCAAATTATGGCCTGGATGCTGGATGAATACAGCCGGATCCGCGAATTTGATTCACCCGGCTTCATTACCGGAAAGCCGATTGTGCTCGGCGGTTCTCTGGGACGTGAAACTGCGACGGCACGCGGAGTGGCGATTATGATCGACGAGGCTCTCCGGGTCAAAGGCATTCAACTGAACAATGCGACGGTGGTCATTCAGGGCTTTGGAAATGCGGGGAGTTTCTTGGCGAAATTCATGAATGATGCCGGTGCCAAAGTAATAGGTATTTCCGATGTGAACGGAGCGTTGTATAATAAAGAAGGGCTGGATATTGATTCACTGCTGGATCGCAGGGATTCCTTCGGTACAGTGACGAATCTGTTCCGTGAAACGATCACCAATGAAGAGCTGCTTCAGCTTGAGTGCGACGTTCTTGTGCCCGCAGCAATTGAGAATCAGATTACCGTGGATAACGCCGAGAAGATCCGGGCGAAGATTATCGTGGAAGCGGCCAACGGGCCGACTACGATGGAGGCCACGCGAATCGTCACCAGCCGCGGCATCCTTCTGGTGCCGGATGTGCTGGCAAGCGCGGGCGGTGTCATTGTGTCCTATTTTGAATGGGTTCAGAACAACCAGGGTTATTACTGGTCCGAATCGGATGTGGTCAGCAGGCTTCAGCAAATGATGATCCGCGGATTTAACCAGGTACATGACCTGCACCTTGCCCGCAAGGTAGATATGAGGCTTGCAGCCTATATGGTTGGCGTACGTAAGATAGCCGAGGCTTCACGTTACCGCGGCTGGGTTTAAGAGAGCAAGATAGACACCAGGAGGTGACAGACGAGGGAGATGCTGCTTTTTTCCATATTAACCGGAGCGGTTGCGCCCGGAATTTCACTGCTGACCTATTTTTATTTGAAGGACCGTTACGATACCGAACCGATTCATATGGTACTGCGGGTATTTCTTCTCGGTGTCGTTGTGGTGCTGCCTATTATGGTCATCCAACGAGGCTTGACCCTCCTTTGGGGCGATCATCCTTTCCTGTTTGCATTTGTCATTTCTGCAGGTGTGGAGGAATTGGTCAAGTGGTTCGTGCTTTATCATATTATTTATAATCATACGGAGTTCGATGAGCCTTATGATGGAATTGTATATGCGGTCGCCATTTCGCTTGGATTTGCGACACTTGAGAATGTGCTGTATGCGGTATTTCAGCCAGCCTCCGTGGGAACGCTGATTTTCCGCGCGCTTCTGCCCGTTTCGGGACATGCTTTGTTCGGCGTCACGATGGGGTATTATCTGGGGAAAGCGAAATTCGCCCCCAAAAAGTCGAGCGGCAAATATATTTTGCTGGCTGCTGCTATTCCGGTAGCGGAACATGGCGTGTATGACTGGATTATGGGCTCCGGCACCACATACTGGGTATGGTTTATCGTGCCGCTGATGATTTATTTGTGGGTGAAAGGAATACGTAAAATGAACCGGGCAAACGCCCGGTCACCGTTCGCGCTTCTTGTGCGGGAGGAAGAGATTAAATTATAGCTTCTCTGTCTATAATAGGACTATAAGGTACGACGGGCTCCGCCACATTTAATATTAGATTTACTTATATTTTCAGAAGGGAAAGACGGGTAGCCTCGAATAAAGGCGATCGTTTTTTCTTTTTGACGGGAGGAAAAAATGATCACGGCCAGGGTTAAAGTGAGAATTCGCTGCAAACTATGCGGAGAGAAATTTGTGCTTCGCGGACGAAAGGATAATGACCGCATCGACACCGGCTTCAAGCAATGCCTCTGCAACAACGAACATGATTTTGAAGTGGAAGAGGCTCTTTAGAAAAGCGGTACCGAAAAAGGAATACCTCGTGTACCAAATGTGTTTAATCTTTATGCATAAAGCTCCTTCCTGCAAACCAAACTAACACCAGGTTTTGCATACGAAAGGAGCTTTTGCCTTATGTACCGTCGATTAAGCGCCGTGTTGTTCCCGGTAATGACGCTGTTTTTTATCGGTTCGATTTATTGGGGCTACCAGGAGCATCAAGAGAAGAATTCGGTTTTGATCAAAGCCGAGAACCAGTACCAGCGGGCCTTTCATGATTTGACTTACCATGTGTCGCAGCTTCACAGGCAGTTAGGCAATACGCTTGCCGTCAATGCCGCTTCACAAGGCTATCAACGCAAGGGGCTTGTTAATGTATGGCGTCTAACCAGCGAAGCGCAGAACGAGATCAACCAGCTACCGCTGACGCTGCTGCCGTTCAACAAAACAGAGGAGTTCCTCTCCAAGATCGCAAACTTCTCCTATAAAACATCTGTAAGGGATTTGACGAAGCAGCCGCTGACGGATGATGAACACAAAATGCTCAAAACGCTATATGCGAACTCCGAGCAGATCTCCAAAGAATTGAACACCGTGCAGGATAAAGTGTTGGCAAAAAACCTGCGCTGGATGGATGTTGAAGTCGCGCTGGCGTCCGAAAAATCGACAAATGACAACACCATCATTGACGGGTTCAAAACGGTTGACAAAGAAGTCAGCGAATACCCGGAAATCAACTGGGGGCCATCGGTTGCCAGCATGTATCAGAAAAGAACGATTAATATGCTCAGCGGCCAGATGAAATCGCCCGAAGACATCAGAAAAATCGCAGCTGATTTCATGGGGATACAGGATCCGAACAATATCAATGTGGTGGAGAATGGGAAAGGCACGGAATACGAGTCGTATTCCGCTACAATAGAGCTGCCGAATATGAACAATCCGATTCAGATGGATTTTACGAAAAAAGGCGGCCAGTTGATCTGGTTCGAGAATCCCCGCACGATTGGCAAGCAGGCGCTTCAAGCGAAGGAAGCAAAAGCCAAGGCAAAGGAGTTTCTGGAGCATCACGGCTATAAGGGAATGAAAGCCATAAATTACGACCATTACGATACGATATCCGTGTTCACCTTCGTAGGTTCTCAGGACGGGGTTCTGATCTTCCCCGACAAGCTAACGGTAAAGGTTGCTCTGGATAATGGGGAAACGGTAGGGCTTCAAGCCTCGGATTACGTATACGAGCATCATAACCGAAAGATACCCAAACCTAAGCTTACGCTGGAGCAGGCAAGGGCTTTATTGAATCCTGATTTCCAGTCGAAATCGCAGCAGCTTGCCTTGATCAAAAGCGATTTGGGGGAAGAAGTGCTTTGTTACGAGTTTGTCGGTAAAATCAATAAAGGGGTTTACCGGATCTACATTAATGCCGAAACAGGAATTGAAGAAGCTATTGAACAGATGCCCCAATAGAAGATAGGACATGCGAACTTATGTTGCATGTCCTATTTCTTTCGTTACCGCACCTCTCGCCCATTTCTGGCACGCTATGCTATAATTTAGAAAAATGGGGGGACGATCATGCTGCCGAAAGTGAATCAGTTTCTGTATCTTCAAGTTGCCTCTTCCGATGAAGAAGAAGCGAACATAGAATACAAATCAAGGGTATCGGATGAACAAGAGGACGAGCTCCTTATCGATATCCCGATCCTTGAGAGGACGGGGCGGTACAAGCGGCTGTTCCTGGGAGACGAATTATCGGCATATTTCATGACCGGCGATGGCGTCAAACATTACTTCAACTCACATGTGCTTGGTTTTAAAGAGGACGTCGTCAAAATGATCCGAATTCGCAAGCCGGATCCGCAAACCATCACGAAAGTCCAGAGGCGGCATTTTCTTCGTGTGGCGGCGGAACTGGAATTGGCAATCAAGATGTCGGAGCAGGTCCGGTTTATCGGTGTGACCGATGATGTGGGGGGCGGTGGTATTTCGTTTCTCGCCGATGGCAAATGGCCAATAACGGAAGGGACCACATTGGATTGCTGGCTGCTTGTGCCTTATCGCAACGGCAGCCTGGATCATGCCCAGTTCAAGGCAGAGGTAGTGCGGGTAAAAAGGACAGAAACGGGCAAGGTTCAGGTAATGGCTAAATTTTCAGGTATTACGGACGGGGAAAGACAGAAAATTATTCGTTTCTGCTTCGAGCGCCAGCTGGATATCCGAAAAAGCTGATCATTTTAGGACGAAGGCGCATAATGACAATTGCGATATGAAAAACTAACCTCAGACTTCCATACTGTTTTTTCTGCAGTATACAAAGGAGAGGCGCATTTCATGAAGCTTTGGCAAAAAATGACTGGCAACAGGCGCGACAAACGTTTAAAGGGGGTTGAACAGTTATCCGATGAAGTCTCGCAAGTGCTCAAAAAAATGATTATTACATTGCTGGTCGCTCTGGTGATCAGTCAGCTTGCGCTGCAGATTCCGCAAGTGCGGATGTGGGTAACAGGCGTGGATCGGTTGGAAGGGACGCCCCTCTGACACGACTCGCGTTCTTTGCATCTTCAAAACCGCTGTGGTATAATTTCTACTATCGCAGGCAGAGCCTGCTTTTTTCTTGATGATCAGAGCATGGGATGAAAACCGCTAACGGCTCTCAAGGAGGTTGTACACCGTTGAGCAACAATGGGGGACGCTGTAGCGACCGCATTAACGTAGCGATTGACGGACCTGCCGGTGCCGGCAAAAGCACGGTGGCACGCAAGGTTGCCGAACAACTCGGCTATGTTTACATCGACACGGGAGCCATGTATCGTGCCGTAACGCTCGCCGCCAATCGGGCGGGGATCGATCCGGGTGAGCAGGACAGGCTCAAGGAGCTTGTGGAAGTCCTGAATATTCGCCTTGCTCCTGGTGAGAACGGTCAAATGGTATTTCTGAATGAGGAAGATGTAACGTCTGAAATTCGTTCACGTGATGTAACGCAGCATGTATCACAGGTGGCTTCGCATGAATCGGTACGTATCCGGTTGGTGGAGCTGCAGCGGCAGCTAGCCGCGGCAAGGGGCATTGTTATGGATGGCCGCGATATTGGCACCCATGTTCTGCCGGACGCCGAATTGAAAATATTCCTTACCGCAAGTGTGCATATCAGAGCACTCAGAAGGTATCAGGAATTGAAGGACCGCACAGGAGTCTCGCTGGAGCAGCTGGAAGCGGAGATCGCAGGACGCGACCTGAGCGACGAACAGCGTGAAATATCGCCGCTTGTTTGTGCGAAGGATGCGATACGTATCGATAGTTCGGAGCTTACCATTGAACAAGTTGTTGCACTTATTCAGGAATTAGGCCGAACCAAACTGGCGGAGGCGAAGTAAACTATGCTATATCGGGTTTGCCGCCGAGTGCTTCGTATCCTGTATGCTTTCTTGTTTCGGTTTGAAGCAAGCGGCTTGGAGAACATCCCGGCCACAGGGGGAGTCATACTCTGCTCCAATCATCTGAGTTTGCTCGATCCTACTACGGTAGGCACAAAGGTTAACCGTAAGGTACATTATATGGCAAAAGCGGAATTATTCCAGATTCCTTTATTCGGTCCTTTTATCCGAAAGCTTGGCGCATTCCCGGTTAAACGCGGCGGTGTCAGCAAGGATGCCATACGTTCTTCCATCAGCCTTCTGCAGGCAGGCGGCGTCATGGGGATTTTCCCGGAGGGAACCCGCAAAGCCGCTGCTACTGATATGGGGAAGAAAGGCGCCGCTATGATTGCCATGCGGAGCAAAGCGACCATTATACCGGTGGCGATTGTCGGCAATTACCGCATCTTCCGCAAAATGAAGATCCGTTATGGGAAGCCGATCGATATTACTGCCTTTATTGAGGATCCTGGCTCTGACGTTCTGGAGCAGGTCACCGAAGCCATTATGAAGCGAATTCGTGAAATGGTTGCGCACGGATAGGGTTTTAGTTGTATAATTAAGTTTTAGATGGTGCGTCAGGCTGCTGTTTCAATGTCGCGGGCGTGCGTTTAAATAAAGTTGGGGTATGAACTGAGGAGGTTTTTCAAATGTCAGAAGAAACAAATGTGCAAGAAACCGCTGCTGCGGAAAATATCGAATCGCAAGAAACCGCTGCTGCGGAAAATATCGAAAATGGGCAACCTGTTGCTGCAGAATCGGCTGAAAATGCCGAAGCAACTGAACAAACGGAAAACCAAGAGGCACTGGATAACTTTGTGTCTTTGAAGAAAGGCGACTCCGTAAAAGGTACTATCGTCAAAATTGAGGATAACCAAGCTTATGTTAGCCTTGGATATAAATATGACGGCGTTATTCCACTTCGTGAGCTTTCCTCGATCCAGATTGAAAGTGCAGCTGAAGCCGTTGAAGTCGGCCAAGAAGTTGAACTTAAAGTCGTCAGCATTGACGATGACAAGGAAAAACTTGTGCTTTCCAAAAAACTGGTTGACGGCGAAAAAGCTTGGGATGAGCTTCAAAACCGTTTCGATCAAGGCGAAGTGTTCGAAGTAACCGTTGCCGATGTAGTCAAAGGCGGATTGGTTGCTGATGTTGGCGTGCGTGGATTTATTCCCGCTTCTATGGTGGAACGTCATTTTGTAGAGGATTTCAGCGATTATAAAGGCCGCACATTGCGTGTCAAAGTCAAAGAAATCGATCGCGAGAACAATAAAGTGATCCTTTCCCAGAAAGAAGTGCTGGATGCCGAATTCGAGCAAAACAAACAAGAAGTTATGAACGCGATTCAAGTTGGCCAAGAAATTGAAGGCACCGTACAGCGCCTTACGCCATTCGGCGCGTTTGTAGATATCGGCGGTATCGATGGTCTGGTTCACGTGTCTGAGCTTTCCTGGCAGCATGTGGCGCATCCGAAGGATGTTGTGTCGGAAGGCCAAACCGTTAACGTAAAAGTACTTAAAGTGGATCCGGCTGCCGGCAAAATCAGCTTGAGCATGAAAGCCGCCCAACCAGGCCCTTGGGAATCGGCAGATGGCCAATTCAAAGCAGGTGACATCGTGACGGGAACGGTCCGTCGTATCGTCAGCTTCGGCGCTTTCGTGGAAATTGCCCCGGGCGTTGAAGGTCTTGTGCACATTTCGCAGCTTGCTCACCGCCATGTAGCCACTCCTAATGAGGTGGTAACGGAAGGCCAGGAGGTTCAAGCGAAAGTGCTTGATTTCAATCCTTCTGAAAAACGCGTAAGCCTCAGCATCAAGGAAACAGAAGAGGCTCCGGAACAACCTGCTTCACGCCCAGAGCGTTCTTCATCGTCGCAGCGTTCGCCTAAGGTGGAGCTTAATAACCCGAATGTCAGCTTGAGCAACGAAAGCATGAGCTTTACACTGGCTGAACGTTTTGGAGATAAACTGAAAAACTTGAAATAGTTCGTTCATATAGTACCACGATATGAACAGCCGTTTGACGGGCCATGGCGCCGTCGAACGGCTTTTTTTGTTGCATACGGATTTGGGAACAAGATTAGGTTTGCCTGCCGGAGCGCATAATAGGACAGTCGAGAGAGGGAGGATAGTCTTGAATGAAGGGTTTATCGCATGCTGGTTTGCCTTCATGCTGCTGATCTTATATATGACAGGGTGGAAGGAGCAGGTAGCAGACGGAGTATCGCGTCGTGTGCTTGCGGTTTTTCTGCTAGCGGTCTTCGTTCTTCACGATTTATGGCTGCCGCTCGGCAACCATTTGATCCTTCAGGCTAGTCTGATCGCGGCAGTCGGAGCGGCGATTTTGTCAGTTGCAGACTGCAGGAATGCCGGTCTTGTCGTGTCCATGCTGCTTAGCAGCCTGTTTGCAGGAATGAGCTGGACATGGGCTCGTCTGATGTACCGGGCAGACCCTGTTTTTATTGGTTTGCATCCAATATGGGATGGTCCTTTGCTGGCTGGAATAATAGGAGGTTTGCTGCTCGAGCGTTTCCGTCACCAGTTTACTTTGATCGTATTTGCAGCGCTCATGGCGTTTGTGCTGATTCCTGTCCGAGCACCAGGCGGAGATATGGTTTTGGGTTCGTGGGGATGGTGGGACGCCTTTGCGATCGCACTGCTTGCCGCAAGAGTTACTACCCTGTTGAAGGAATTCATGAGAGGGTTGTTTCATAAAGCCAGAAGGGGACGATTCAGCTAAAGGGGGATTGTAAAACCATGTGGGAACAGATGAAATTTGGTCAGCCGCATCATATTTTAATCGGGATTCTACTTGGCATCGTATTTGGTGTATTTTCCCGGATGTTGATGCTGCGTACCGATTACCGGCAGTACCCGACTTATCCACATGGGCGTATTATCCATATTTCTCTCGGCGTAATTGCTTCTGCGCTGGGGGCAGTCGCCGTACCGGCTATGTATAACAAAGATTACACGGCAATCACCTTTTTGACACTTGCCGCCCAGCAATTTCGCGATGTCCGTAAGATGGAGCGCGATACGCTTGATAAAATCGACAGTCTGGAGCTCGTTCCACGGGGTGCAACCTATATTGAAGGCATTGCCATGGTGTTCGAGGGACGAAATTATCTTGTTATTTTGACCTCCTTGCTGACAAGTTTGGCGGCTATCGGATTGGGCCCCTTGTTTGGCGTTCTTGCAGGGACCCTCTCTTTCGTCCTGGTGTGGGTGCTCAAATCGGGAAAAAATATTTCACATATCGCACAGGTGGACAATGCAGCTTTAAGAATTGACGGTCCTGATCTTTATGTCGGGGACATCTATATGATGAATGTTGGACTTGCAAGCAACCAGAAGCTGATCGCGCAGCGAGGGGTTGGTATGATATTGACCCCCTATAATATCAATGGCATCGCCACGCTCAGCAACCTTGGCCAGCGACAGGCGATCCTCTTCGATTTGTCCACGATTCTTGGCGTATACCGTGATGACGGGGAGCCTGCTCTTGTGCCTTTAGCCAAGCTGGATATGGAGAATGGGCGGTTGGCTGTTTTTATGCTGCCTCAGGATTTGGACCCGCATAAGGCGCGGGCAGTAGCTCTGAAGGTGCCGATCCTGGAATCTGCGGTTCGGATGCCAAGCGAAGCAAGTGTAAACCGCAAGGAGGGCAAACATGGCTAAAATAGTGGCAATCGTGACGGTTCACAAGGAAAGAATCGACGGAGGTGCCCCCATTTTTATCGAACCCGACATGGATAAACGGGAAACGACAGCATTCTTGCTGGAAAAGATTTTAGACGCCAGCGCCCATGATTTGAAGAATGGAACCATCATTTTAGTGAACCATCGCCATGAATGAAATGTTAGCCAAGCGGGGTGTTTTTTGCTATGATGGTAGGCGTGAGTAAATATAAGCACGTATAACCCTCTCTTATACATAACTTATATTTGTGAAGAAACGGATAGGATTTATTCGTTGCATATACATTGCGAATACGCGGTGAAAAAACAAAATGGAACTCATATTATGAAGGAGTGAAAACATGGCAAAACCCATTATCGCCATCGTTGGGCGGCCTAACGTGGGGAAGTCTACGATATTTAACCGCATCATCGGCGATCGGTTAGCGATTGTGGAGGACAAGCCGGGCGTTACTCGGGACCGTATATACAGTTCCGGGGAATGGAACGGCAGAGCCTTTAGTATCGTGGATACCGGAGGCATTGAAATTGACGGCGAAGATGAAATCATGAAATCGGTCCGTATGCAGGCGGAGCTGGCTGTTGAGGAAGCGGACGTTATTATTTTTATGGTGGATGCCAAAGATGGATTGACTCATGCGGACGATGAAGTGGCGCAGATGCTGCTGCGATCACGCAAACCGATTGTAGTGGCCGTGAACAAGGTTGACAATTTCAACCGTCACGATGATATTTATGAGTTTTATAATTTAGGGTTCGGCGATCCGATCGCAATATCGGGTTCTCACGGAATGGGGATCGGCGATTTGCTGGATGCTGCCGTCGAGAAGCTGCCGGAGCTCGTCGAGGATCATTACGAGGAGGATGTCATCCGCGTTGCATTGATTGGACGGCCGAATGTCGGCAAATCCTCGCTCGTGAATGCGCTGCTTGGCGAAGAACGCGTCATTGTCAGCGAGGTGGCGGGAACAACGCGCGATGCGATCGATACCCCGTTTGAGCGCGACGGCCAGAAATATGTGCTGATTGACACAGCAGGCATGCGCAAACGCGGCAAGGTTTATGAAACAACCGAGAAATACAGCGTTATGCGGGCGTTGAAAGCGATTGAACGCGCAGACGTGGTGCTGGTGCTGATCAATGGCGAAGAAGGCATCATTGAGCAGGACAAGCATATTGCCGGTTATGCGCATGAAGCGGGAAAGGCTTCTGTTTTTGTCGTCAACAAATGGGATGTCGTCGATAAAGATGAAAAAACGATGCAGCAGTTTACCCAGAACATCCGCGATCAATTCTTATTTATGAGCTATGCGCCGATCGTATATTTGTCCGCCAAAACCAAGCAGCGCTTGCATAAGCTGCTGCCGGTCGTTGTTCATGTTTCGGAGCAGCATGCGCTTCGCATTCAGACTCATTTGCTGAACGATATCGTATCGGATGCAATCGCTATTAATCCGCCTCCTACGGACAAGGGCAGACGTCTGCGGATCAATTATGCGACACAGGTGGCAACGAAACCGCCGACTTTCGTGCTGTTCGCCAATGATCCGGAGATGATGCATTTCTCTTATGAGCGTTATCTGGAAAATAAAATTCGCGGCGCCTTCAATTTTGAAGGGACGCCGATTCGTATTTATACACGCCGCAAATCCGACGAGGATTAATAATTGCTTGCCTCACAGTCACGATTGAAGTAGCAAGGTATGGCGCTTTTTCTGAATGGGAGATTTTCGAAAAGGCGAAGCCACCACGAATCCGTCTGTCCTTCATACGTTGTATTAACTGGGGGACAAGTGTGCGGAGCCCTTAGAGCTCCCCGACTTCGGGGATCGGGGGTAAGAAATTTGTTGGGGAGAGAAGAACGTGTTCACAGTCATCGCGGTTCTTATAAGCTATTTATTAGGTTCTGTTTCATTCAGTATTCTGATCGGCAAATGGGTTAAGGGCATTGATATCCGCAGTCACGGCAGCGGCAATGCGGGAGCTACCAATACCTTGCGGGTGCTTGGCAAAGGTCCGGGAATTACCGTGTTTTTGCTTGATATTGCCAAAGGGGTCGTTGCTGTTTGTTTGGGTATGCTGATCGTTGGTGACGAGTGGACGCCCGTTCTATGCGGATTGGCAGCGATTGCCGGGCACAACTGGCCGATCTGGTTCCGTTTCAAAGGCGGCAAAGGAATTGCCACAACTGTAGGCGTAATGGCGACACTGGCTTTGGTGCCTTGTCTTATCGCCGGAGTTATTGCAATCGCCGCCATTGTCCTGACCCGGTTTGTATCGCTGGGTTCTTTGCTTTTTGCATTGTTGACCCCGGTAATCGTATTGATCATGGGGATGCCGATGGCCTTGTTCTGGGCAGCATTCATTTTATGTATATTTGCTTTTGTCCGTCATCGCAGCAATATTGTCAAGCTGCTTCAAGGCAATGAAAATAAGCTTGGGGCCAAAAAAGGGTAGGAGGCGCATATGACGAACCGGAAAGCTGCTGTTCTTGTTGCCGGGAGCTGGGGGACTGCTCTGGCGGCTGTCCTTGCCGACAATGACTACCACGTCACAATGTGGACCCGCAATCCCGTGCAGGCAAAGGAAATCAATGAGGAGCATCGAAACGGCAAGTTTCTCCCTGATGCGGTATTGCCGCCGGGTATAGTCGCCTCTACGAATATGGAGCAAGCGCTTTTTGGAGCGGAACTTGTTCTGTTTGCGTCTCCGTCGACTGCTATGCGGGAGGTTGCCAGACAGGCAGCTCCATTCATCAAGGAAGGGACGCTTTGTGTCCATGCCACGAAGGGGTTTGAATCTGTCAGCTTTAACCGGATGACTACGGTTTTGGCCGAAGAGCTGCAGATCGATCCCAAACAGCTTGTTGTGCTGTCCGGACCAAGCCACGCAGAAGAAGTCATCGGCAAGCAGCCGACGACAGTCGTGGTGGCTTCGGCCTGTCAGGAATCGGCTGAACGTGCTCAGGACGCTTTTATCACCCCTTATTTTCGGGTGTACACCAATCCGGATGTGGTTGGCGTCGAGGTAGCGGGAGCGCTTAAGAATATTATTGCATTATGCGCGGGACTGACCGAAGGACTGGGCTTTGGCGATAATGCCAAAGCGGCGCTGATCACAAGGGGACTTGCGGAGATTAGCCGGCTAGGTACGGCGATGGGGGCCAATCCGCTGACCTTCGCCGGACTTGCCGGCATCGGCGATTTGATCGTCACCTGCACCAGCAGGCACAGCCGGAATTACCGTGCCGGCTCAATGCTCGCCAGCGGACT
Organism: Paenibacillus nasutitermitis; assembly: GCF_014641075.1. Taxonomy (GTDB): domain Bacteria; phylum Bacillota; class Bacilli; order Paenibacillales; family Paenibacillaceae; genus Paenibacillus_Z; species Paenibacillus_Z nasutitermitis. The sequence continues at coordinate 895,543 of NZ_BMHP01000002.1, read as the reverse complement.
TGCGCTGGACGATGTGCTGCAGCGTATGGGCATGGTTGTCGAAGGGGTCCGCACGACAAATGCGGCGCGCGAATTGGCAGCCAGCTTCGATGTGGTCATGCCGATTACCGAGCAGCTGTACCAGGTGCTTTATGGGAATAAGCCGCCGCGCAGCGCCGTTGAAGATTTAATGGGCCGCGGCCGTACGCATGAAATGGAAGAAGGAGCCGCCTCCTGGGGCCTACACCAATAAGCCTTTCCCCTCATATGATACGTCGAGAGCTGGCTTTTTGCTTTCGATGTAAGTTTGCATGTGCTTACGAAGCGAGTTTTCTTCGAAAACTAGGTTTATGCTTACGAAGTGAGTTTTCTTCGAAAACTTTGAGGAGGGGAAAAATTGAGCGGCAAAAACAATATTTCCAAAGAAGTCCTTAATGCGGTCAATAAAAAGACAGGCAAACCGATAACGGAAAGTGCTGTCAAGAAGCTTGCGAGCAATGTGACAGCCCATACCATGCAGGATGAGGATGAACTTCGCAAGCTGATCAAATCCGTGTCCGCTATGGCGAAGGTACCCGTCACGGAGCAGACGATCAACGATATTATCGGAGCTGTAAAAAAGAGCGGGATGAATACTTCCAATATGGAAATGCTCATGAAAATGATGCTCAAGAACTAAGGGAGAATTTCGGCGCAATCGAGCGGCGGCAGATGTCGGCCGTTGCAGACCTTGTGCCGGGGTTCTTTTTTTTTGACGAGATAAATCAATAAATCTAAATTGTGCCTGAAAGTAGCAGAGCAAAGACGAGTAATGGTATAATGGATCGAATATGGATGGACAAGGTGGCGAAAGATTCAATGGATCCAATGATGAAAATGTGGGTTTCTTTTGTAGGGATTGGACTTATGGCGCTCGCGGCGGTTCTGGTTACGCTGGCGAGATACAAGACTAAAGGACTGGTTAAAACGCTCGTTTCTTCTGTGGCTTTTTTGTTTCTGATTATTGGCGGGTTACTCGGATTAATTTCCATTACATAAGGATTGTCCGTGTGCGGTCTGATCGCTCTGTTCTTTGGTTGGACCGTGCAGATTCATAAGAAGCCGGATAGTCTTTATCGTCCATAAGATTACGGTACAAATTGCAATGTCGAAAGGATGTAGAGCTTGCATATGTTAGAGCTAAAAGGACTTACACAATCGATACGCGTGGAAGCTGAACCGGGGTTGTCCATCCTGGATATTGCACTGAAACACAAGCTGGATTGGGGTTTTTCCTGCACGCGGGGTACCTGCGCGCGCTGCCGCTGTCTGGTCGTTGAAGGTGGAGAGTATCTGGAGGAGATTACCGACGCGGAATGGGACCGGCTCGAGCCTGAAGAGTTCGATGAAGGCTACCGGCTAGGCTGCCAGGCGGTCGTCAAATCGGCAGACGCTGTCATAAAGGCGGAGAACCGGACTTATTTCTAATGTTGAGGAAGTGTTTTTTCGTTGTCAAATCCCAATAACTTTCACAATGTTTTGTCCAGGATCGCTGAAGCCGCCCGTTCCGCCGAAGCCATCTGGCTTGTTGGCGGGAGTACCGGGCTGATGATGCGGGGAATGGAGCTGGAACGTCCTCCCCGTGATTTGGATCTATACGCAGATGAACAAGATGCCAGACGGCTTCATGAGAGGCTACGGGAATATGCGATTGATCAGCAGGAGCTGAATATAAGCGGTATATATCGTTCTTTGCTCAGTCATTACGTCATCGAGGGTGTGCCGGTAGAGCTGGTTGGCGGTTTCGTTATTCAATCCGGCGAAGACCGTTATGCCGTTCAGGTCTCGGAGGTGCTGGCTCCGCTGCGTTATGTCGTACGGGTTGACGGCTCAGAGATTGGTGTTGTGCCCCTTGCACATGAAATGTGGTTTAATCAGCTGCGCAAGCGGCAAGACCGGATACAAATGATCGCCGAAACGGTTAAGGCTGAGCAGGATCTCCATAAAGAAGCATTTGCGGCTATTGAGAAGGCAAACCGTTTGAGTCCATCCTCGCTCGCTTATATGCATGATCTTATTGGAAATTTGAGAAACGAGGGACCACAATGAATGTTGACATCACGTTTCTGCCTTCAGGCCGTAAGGTGTCCGTTCGACAGGGAACATCGGTGCTGGACGCCGCCAGGCGCCATGGGGTACCGGTCCGGACCAGATGCGATGGAAAAGCCTCATGTCTGATGTGCAAAGTTGTCGCCCACAGCAGCAGCGGCTTGTCTCCTATGCAGGATATGGAACGGCGAAAGCTTGCAGGGCTTGAAGCAGAAGGCACCAGACTTGCCTGCCAGACCCGAATTACCGGAAAGGCGGTTGTGGAACTGCCTGAAGATCCACTTCGTGCGGCGGTCAGAAAGCAGTTAATGCGGCAGGCGGAAGAAGATAAACTTTGGTAGAAGTCAGAACTAGATGACAGTGAAGTAAACAAACAGCTCAATCGTTCAGGAGGCATTATGTTTAAACGTGGAACAAGAGGCGCAGCTGCCATCACAATGATCATGGTCCTGACCGTATTGTTGTCAGGCTGTATGTATCCCGATGCCCAGCTGGATAAGCAGCCGGCTAAGGACGCCATTCTCAATGTGCAGACCGTAATCAACCAATATCAGAAGGATACGGGCTTGCTCCCGATTCAAAATAGCGACCAGACTACTCCTTTATACGAAAAGTATCGTATTGACTTTGCCAAGCTGCAAAGAATGAACTATTTATCCAGCATACCGGAGACCGCTTATGAGAAGGGCGGAACCTATTATTATCTCATTATCAACGAAGAGACGCAGCCGTCCGTCAAACTGATGAATCTGGCAATCTATCAGAAAGCTAATGATGTGCAGGCTGCGCTCAAAACCTATATGAACGGCCATAACGGCGAACTGCCTTCCTCCGGCGAGGCTTATCCGGACTTTATGCGGATCGATTTCAAGAAGCTGGGGATTAAAGAGCCGGCGATCCGCAGCATGTTCACGGGGCAAACGCTATCCACCCTGGCGGATGTCAAAGGCAATGTGTACATCGACTATGGCAGCGACATCATGCAGGCGCTGCAGAAGACGGCTGGCAGCGGTCTGAAGCAGGATCAGGATCTGCGGGAGCTGCTCGCCGACAGCTCGGATTTTGTGCCGGTCAAGTCGCCTGTATACCATCTTGTAAATGGAGAACCGCAAGCGGTGCTCAAATAAACAACTATTCTATGAAGTTTCTCTTATGTCATTCCACTTGGGATAAGGGGGACTTTTTTTGTGCTTCAAGGCATAGTAGCGTTCTTTCTCTCATATATCTCAATCTTGGAAGGGCGAATGCTTAAGGAACGTTATATCAAATCGAAAGATTTCACCCCCAAGTCGTCATAATTGGGACGAACGCGCAATAAGCTATTACTAGTCCAAAATCATGTACGAGTTGCGCCGCTGGCCTGCTTCGTAAAAGGAAGACAGGCGGCGGACAGATGCGGCAACACAGCAGGAGGATATGCGGCAGTAACGGTACGTCCATGTACAGGCGAAATTCGATTGGGAGGGGATATTCAGTGGAGAAAGTGGACATTTTCAAGGACATAGCCGAACGAACCGGCGGGGATATTTACCTCGGCGTCGTCGGTGCGGTCCGCACAGGCAAATCAACCTTCATCAAACGGTTCATGGAGACGGTTGTTCTGCCAAACATCACAAACGACGCCGACCGGCTAAGAGCTATTGATGAACTGCCGCAAAGCGCGGCAGGCAAAACGATCATGACAACGGAACCAAAGTTTGTGCCCAATCAGGCTGTTCAATTGAGGGTAGCTGAGGGGCTTGAAGTCAACATCAGATTGGTGGATTGCGTGGGTTATGCTGTAAATGGCGCGAAAGGATACGAGGACGAAAATGGTCCGCGGATGATTACAACGCCATGGTTCGACGAACCGATCCCGTTTCAGGAAGCAGCTGAAATCGGAACGCGCAAGGTCATCCAGGAACATTCCACTTTGGGGGTCGTCGTAACGACTGACGGAACGATAGCGGAAATTCCGCGCAGCTCTTATGTGGAAGCGGAAGAACGCGTTATTGACGAATTGAAGGAGGTAGGCAAGCCCTTCGTTCTCATCGTCAACTCCACGCGTCCCCGCAGTGACGAGGCACTTCAGCTCCGCAGCGAGCTGCAGGCCAAATACGATATTCCGGTTATGACGCTGAGCGTGGCCACCATGGGCGAGGAAGATGTCATGTCCGTGCTCCGTGAAGTTCTGTACGAATTTCCGGTGCATGAAGTTAATGTCAATCTGCCGAGCTGGGTCATGGTACTGAACGATCAGCACTGGCTGCGCAGCAACTATGAAAATTCGGTCCGCGACACGGTGAAGGATATCCGGCGCTTGCGGGACGTCGATCGGGTAGTTTCGCAGTTCATGGACTATGAGTTTATCGCCAGAGCAGGATTAAGTGGCATGAACATGGGCCAAGGGGTTGCGGAAATCGACCTCTATGCGCCGGATGAGCTGTATGACCAGATCCTGATGGAAGTCGTCGGCGTGGAAATTCGCGGGAAAGACCATTTGCTGCAGCTGATGCAGGAGTTCGCCCATGCCAAACGGGAATATGACCGTTTCGCGGAAGCACTGGAAATGGTCAAAACAACCGGATACGGCATAGCCGCCCCATCACTTGCGGAAATGGCGCTCGATGAGCCGGAACTGATCCGCCAGGGTTCGAGATTCGGCGTGCGGCTCAAAGCGACCGCGCCTTCCATTCATATGATCCGTGTCGATGTGGAATCGGAATTCGCACCGATTATCGGGACGGAGAAGCAAAGCGAAGAGCTGGTTCGATACTTAATGCAGGATTTTGAGAACGATCCGATTAAGATTTGGGAATCCGACATATTCGGCCGCTCGCTGCATTCCATTGTACGTGAAGGCATCCAAGGTAAAATTGCCATGATGCCGGATAATGCCCGCTACAAGCTCCAGGAGACGCTTGGACGGATTATCAATGAGGGCTCCGGCGGTTTGATTGCCATCATTTTATAAGCCATATTCAACAACTGGAGGCACGCGTGAAGCGTGTCTCTTTGGCTGTTTTCACAGATATTGGAACTTTGTCCGCATTCAGGTTATTAATTCCGATTGACATAGTAGGAATCCGTGATATTATAATTCTTATGAAAAATAGATAGAGTTATCAGGAGGAGAAAGAGAAAATGAAACAATGGGGAAAAGCATCAATTTTACTGCTGGCATTTGCTATAATGGTCGTGCTGAGCGCATGCGGCAATAAAGCCAATGAAAACAATAACACTGCGGGCGGTAACAAAACATCCAATCAGGAGGGCGAAACAAACCAGGCAGGCTCACCGGAGCCATCCGATGCCACGAAAAACCTGGACGCTCTCAAAGGCAAGAAAATTGCCCTTATCATGCAGTTCAATACAGGAACATTTTCTTCGCAGTATATTCAGGGCGTGAAGGATCAGGTGACCAAGTTTGGCGGCGAGGTTCAAGTTTTTGCCGCGGATAATGATCTTGCCAAAATGGCTTCCAACCTGGATGCCGCGATCAACCAGGGTTTTGACGGAATTCTGATTGACCATGGACAAGCTGGAGCGCTGGAAGCAGGCGTCAAAAGAGCTGTCGAGCAAAAAATCCAAGTTATTGCTTTTGATGCCGACCTCAAAGTGCCGGAGGTAACCGTGCTCCAGCAGGATGACGCGAAGCTGACGGAAATGACTTTGAACAAGCTGTCTGAAGATGCCGGCGGCAAAGGCAGCATCGTTAAAGTATGGGTTGCCGGCTTTGCTCCGATGGAGCGCCGCAACGTCGCTTATAAAGCTTTCCTTGACAGCAACCCGGATTTCAAGGAGATTGCCGCTTTCGGCAATGCCAACAACCCGGCCATGGATGCCCAGTCTCAAATGGAAGCTGTGCTGAAGAAATATCCGAACAAAGGCGATATCACAGCCGTATGGGCGTCGTGGGACGAATTTGCCAAAGGAGCAACACGTGCCATTCAACAGGCAGGACGTACAGAAATCAAAGTATACGGGATTGATATGAGCGACGAGGATCTTCAACTGATCCAGGATTCCAATAGCCCGTGGGTCGCTTCTGCAGCGGTTGATCCGATTTCAATCGGAAGCGTTCAGGTTCGTTATCTTTATCAGAAGTTCAATGGCGACCAAACCGATGAGACCGTCGTGCTCGAGCCGACTTTGGTGAAACGCGAGGATTTGCCTGCTCTGCCTGAGAAAGTCAATACGACACAGCTCAGCGAGCATGTGGAAGGCTGGGGCAGCAGTGAACAAGGCTACACCGATTTGTTGAAGGAGCTGGAAGCTTCAACTGCAAAATAAACGCTCTTGATGCAGGTGAATGAGCAGACAAGGAAGTGCGGCATGGGGAATACCAGCAGTTTGAAAATGCGCGGCATCGGCAAATCCTTTGCCGGTGTGGATGCACTCAAAAGGGTTGATTTTGAAGTCCGGGCGGGAGAAATTCACGCCCTGCTTGGTGCTAACGGGGCCGGCAAAAGCACCTTGATGAAAATTCTGTCCGGTGCGTATACCGCGGATGCCGGATCTATCGAAGTCGATGGACAAGCCCTTCAGATCATGGCGCCAGGCGATGCCAAGGCGTGCGGGATCCATTGTGTCTACCAGGAGGTCGATACGGCGTTGGTTCCGCATTTGTCCGTGACGGAGAATATTATGCTTGACCGCATATCTTCACCGGGAAGCGCCCATTTTTTGGATTGGAAAGCATTTCACCGGGAGGCGGAGGCGGTATTGAAGCGCCTCGACTCCCCAATCCCGGTACGTAAACGGGTCAGTGAACTGACGCTTGCCGAGAAACAGCTTGTCCTTGTCGCCCGCCTGCTCACCGAACAAGCAAAGTTTGTCATTTTCGACGAACCGACCGCACCGCTCAGCCTGGAAGAGGCTGAGCGGTTGTTCCGTGTTATGAGACAGTTAAGGGACGAAGGGATCGGCTGTATCTTTATTACTCACCGGTTGCCGGAAGTGTTCGACATGTGCGACAGGATCACTGTTATGCGCGATGGCCAGCGTGTTTTCTTGGAAGAGAAGAAAGAGACGGATATGGACGCGGTAATCCATGCGATGCTTGGCCGCAGCTTTGAGCAGGAATTCCCAAAGGCGGAGGCGGCTATCGGACCAGTCGTGCTTGAAGTAGAAGGCCTTTCGGCTGCACGCTCGGTCCATAATGTCAGCTTCGATGTGAAGAAAGGCGAAATTGTCGCCATAGTGGGGCTCGTGGGGGCCGGCAAAACGGAGCTTTCCCGGCTCTTGTTCGGTGCGGATGCCGTGAAGACGGGCACGGTCCGCGTTAACGGCAAGAAAATCAGTCTCTCCCAGCCTGCAGCTGCCATAAACGGTGGTATTGCGCTGGTTCCCGAGGAACGACGCAGTCAGGGAATATTGGTGTCAGAGTCGGTACAGCGCAATTTGAGTCTGCCGATTCTGAAGCTGCTCTCCCGTTTCGGTTTTCTCTCGGGCGCAGGCGAACAGCGCAACGCTTCTTCGATTATTGGCAGGCTGGGCATCAAAACGCCATCCGCTGCACAGAAAACGATGTTTTTAAGCGGAGGCAACCAGCAGAAAGTAGCGATCGGCAAATGGCTGAATGCCGGTGTGGATGTTTTTTTGTTTGATGAACCTACAAAAGGCGTCGATATCGGCGCCAAAAGCGATATTTTCCGGATAATCGGAGAGCTGGCCCAGCAGGGCAGGGGAATCGTCTATCTGACATGCGAATTTGCAGAAGCGCTCGGGATTGCCGACCGCATTCTGGTCATGTATGACGGGCGGCTTGTAGCCTCTTTTCAGCGGGGAGAAACCTCGCAGGAGCAGCTGCTCTACTATGCCAGCGGAGGAGGAGAGCATACAGCATGATCAGCAAACCGATGGATTTTATTTTTAAATACGGCTCCTTGCTCGTCATAGGCATCGTCATCGTGTTTTTCTCGCTCTGGAACGAGCATTTTTTCACGTATAACAACATCACGGATATTTTACGCTCGATTTCGATCGTGACCTTTGTTGCGATCGGGGTGACTTTTTCGCTTACTGTGGACGGCTTTGACCTGTCGGTCGGCTCGACCGTTTCGCTTACGACAGTCGTCTCCGCCGCACTGATGGTCTGGTATGAGCAGCCATTGATTGTCGTCATCGTATTTCCGCTGCTTATCGGCGTTGTGGTGGGCTTGATCAATGCACTGCTGATTGTCAGAATCCGCATACCGGATCTGCTGGCGACCCTGGCTATTATGTATATCGTTGCAGGCGTTCATAAAACGTTCACGAAAGGCTATTCCATTTACAACAATATGCAATTGACGGACGGCTCTACCGCTCCCGGGGTATTCCGTGAGGACTTCCTGTGGCTGGGGCAAGGCAAATGGCTGGGCATTCCGATCCCTGTCATTCTGATGGTCATTGCCGTTGCCGGCGTGCATGTGTTCTTCTCTTATACAAGATGGGGACGCCAGATGCAGATGACCGGAGGCAACGAAGAAGCAGCAAGGCTTTCCGGCGTGCGCGTCAAACGGATACGTACAGCGGCATACATCGCTTCAGGCGTGTTTGCGGCGATCGGCGGGATATTGTTCTCGGCAAGGGTCGGAACTGGTCAAATCGACGCCGGGGGCTCTCTTTTGATGGAAGCGGTAGCGGCGGTATTCGTCGGTTATTCCGTATTGGGAGCGGGGCGCCCGAATGTGATCGGGACCTTCATCGGATCGGTGCTTATCGGGGTTCTGCTTAACGGAATGACGATGATGAATTTGCAGTATTATATCAATGATATTGTCAAAGGATGCGTGCTTGTGCTCGCGCTCGCAGTCACATTTGTACATTTAAATCGCAAAAAAACATAAAAAAACCAGGATCTTAATGGGAAAACTTGCCGTCCCTCTTGAAATTATATAGGCACTGTATTACTATAAATCTGTTCGTCGTACAGTTTGCTGGAGCTGCACACACGCCCGGTTATCAGGTTTAAGGCTGTGGCAAGCTGTCGGTGTCTTTCTAAAAAAGGACAGCGAAATCGTCTGTACGATAACCTGCAGGTATAATTTCTCAGGTTTTGTGTAAAACAGAATGATATTGATGTGCTTATGAAATGATGCACGTAAGGGGAGGTGAAAGAATTGAACAAAACGGAACTGATTGCCAAAGTTGCCGAGTTGACTGAGCTTTCCAAGAAAGATGCTTCCAAAGCGGTTGACGCTGTTTTTGATGCGATCTCGGATTCGCTGCAAGGCGGTGACAAAGTACAACTCGTCGGATTCGGAAATTTCGAGGTGAAAAGCCGCGAAGCCCGTAAAGGACGCAACCCGCAAACCGGTCAGGAGATTGATATCCCGGCCAGCAAAATCCCGACCTTTAAAGCAGGCAAATCGCTTAAAGATCTCGTCTCCAAATAAATAACGCGGCCCATGCCGTTGATAACGCCCGGATGCTTACGGTATCCGGGCGTTTTTCGCGAATTTTCTTGTTGACAATACCTTGCAATTCCAGTAAACTGGGCTTTGCGGTTGAAGGGTGCTGCAATGAAAGCGTCAGTTTGATGCTTGCAATATCCCTGCTAGGGCGGGTGTTAGCTCAGCTTGGTAGAGCGCTACCTTGGGGTGGTAGAGGTCGCCAGTTCAAATCCGGTACACCCGACCATTTATATAACAAACCATAAACTGCTGCCCTTGAGCTTGTTCGTTCAGGAGGCGGTTTTTTAAATTGAAGGAGGACGGTTCTATGAATGATTTGCATGGGGAATATATCGTCGTAAAAGCGAAAGCCCAAGGCGTGCAAGTAATCGGACTCACACGCGGACAGGATACGAAGTTTCACCACACCGAGAAGCTGGACAAAGGCGAAGTGCTCATTTGCCAGTTCACGGATCATACATCCGCTATCAAAATCCGTGGCAAAGCGACCGTTTTGACAAAGTATGGAACCGTCGATACCGAAGACTAATTCTAAAAGCAGGCATAGCCTGCTTTTTTAGTTTGTACACTGTAAGGAGTGCGACCATTTCATTTGCGGAGGCGATCTTGGCATGTCCCTGTGGAAAAGGCTGATCCTTGCATCTTCAATAACCTTGGCAGTAACGGTTCTGTTAACCGCGATTCCAACCATGCGGCCAAACGGGTCACAGCAAAGAGGAGACATCGCAGTATTCCGTGTGACACCTATAAAGCGTTTGTCGAGCGATAATCTGGTCGACTCGATGATCGGTCTTCAGCTTTCGCTGGCGATCAAAAAAGCAGCCTGGAATCAGGCAGTCCTTTCCGTTGATCTGGCAGTTGATGACAAGGGCGGCGCCAATCGCGTATGGGCTGCCGACCTCCAGAGACTGCTTGAGCTGGCTTTTGTGCGGACGGATAATGTGAACCGCGTGTTGGTGCGTTTTGTGGAGCCGAAGTTGTCTGGAGGCGTCACAGCCGCCTCACCGGCGACAATTCTGGCGGCTGTGGATGTCAGGAAGAACGATGAATGGCTGGCTTCCGGTCTGACGGATTTGGCGGAGACGGATCTGCTGTCAAGTGCGGAGTGGAGGCAGAGGCTTCGCTTATCTGTTTCCCAGGAAGGATTCAATCGTTTGGGCCCGGCTGCCTGAGTGTTGTCACCGCAGTCAAAGCGCCTACTTTCGTCAAGGCGGACTTGTAGCGAAAAACTTGACATAATGCTATAATTATTTAGATTATAGAACAGCACGGTAATCGCTGATCTGTCCGGAGGCTTGACCTTATGAAATCTTACAGAATACCCGAACTAGCCAAAAAATACGCGGATCATGAGATGATTCAGACGTATACGGAGCTGCCGGAGTTTCCCGATTCGCGGATTCGGCTGCTTTTCGCTTTTTTGACCAATCAGAAGGCGCCTTTTCAACATAGTGAGCTATATTCGTTGGTTGTTTCGCTTGTACAGCTCGGCATGGATACGCATGATTTGATTGATTCCGATTCCGGCCATGTACCTGAACGCGAAATGCGCTCACGCCAGTTGAAGGTGCTTGCCGGGGATTACTTCAGCAGCCGGTTTTATCATTTGCTCGCACAGGCCGGGCAGGTGGATATGGTCAAGCGGATCAGCGAAGGCGTTTGCGAAGTCAACAAGCTTAAAATGAATTTGTACGTGAAGATGAAGCAGCTTCGGGTGACTGCTGAGGATTATCTGGACCAGTCCATTGGACTGAAGACGGAATTGTTCCGGGTCTTCACCGATATGCTGGATGATGAGGCAATTACAGATTGGCGGGAGCTATTGCAGGGCTTTGGCCGGTGCGAGGTGCTTGTGGAAGAGCTTGCCCGCAGCGAGAAGCCGGAGCGTTTCGGCGGAAGCTGGGGTTATTGGCATGTCCTGGAAGAAGGCAACGAGGAAGAGAAGCGCAAGCTTGTCGAGAAGTCCGGGGATTTGCCTTTCGCGTCCGCTCTTCTCGCCAAATACGATATCCGCAGTATGCTCGCCGGCAAATTAAAGCAATCCATATCCCATGTCCTGTCCTATTCATCCAAGCTTGATCCCGAGAAGCTCATGCGCGAGCTGATACAGATCGGCGAATCATTCCAGCGGCCGCTCATTGCTGCGGTATCCGTTCATGGCGAGAGAAGGTGATCATAGAAATGCAATCCAAATCCAAAGAAACGTATGTACACGATGTGTTCGAGAACATCGCTCCCAAATATGATTTGATGAACGATTTGCTCAGCTTCCGCAGACATAAAGCCTGGCGAGCCTTTACGATGCGCAAAATGAATATGCAGCCAGGCGAGACGGCAATCGATTTATGCTGCGGCACCTGCGACTGGACGATATCGCTCGCCCGAGCAAGCGGGACTGGCAAGATGGTAGGCCTGGATTTCAGCCGCAACATGCTGGATTTCGGTCAGCAGAAGGTTGATAAAGAGAACCTGAACAACCAGATCTCGCTTATACAGGGGAATGCGATGGAGCTGCCTTTCGAGAACAACCGGTTCGATTATGCGACCATTGGCTTCGGGCTGCGCAATGTTCCGGATCTTGTACAGGTGCTCAAAGAAATGCAGCGCGTCGTCAAGCCTGGCGGACAAGTTGTCTGTCTGGAGCTGTCCAAGCCCACCTGGCAGCCGTTCAAATCGATCTATTATTTTTATTTCGAGCGCATATTGCCGAATCTGGGCAAGCTTGTCGCCAAACGTTATGAGCAATACAAATGGCTGCCGGAGTCGCTGAAGGCGTTCCCGGACCAAAACCAGCTGGCGGCTGTATACCGTGAGATTGGTCTCCGAGACGTTCGCGCGTTCCCGCTGACCGGCGGTATTGCCGCGCTGCATATCGGAACGAAGGGAACAGAGGAAGCATGATTCGCAAATTTGGTATTTTTCTCGAAATGATTAAGGTGGAGCATACGATATTCGCCCTGCCGTTTGCTTTTATCGGCGCCTTGCTTGGTGCGGTATTTATGGAAAACAGATTGCCGGAATGGAGCGAGATCGGCTGGGTTCTGCTGGCTATGGTCGGCGCAAGAAGCGCTGCTATGGGACTTAACCGGGTGATCGACCGGGTGATCGACAAGAAAAATCCGCGCACAGAGAAACGGGCCATTCCTGCGGGTTTGCTCAAAACCGGTGAAGTGATGCTCTTTATCGCGATTTCCTTCATTGTGCTGTTTTATGCCGCAGCAAAGCTTAATCCCTTGTGCATCAAGCTGATGCCTATTGCCGTTCTGATGCTCGTTCTTTATTCGTATACGAAACGGTTCACCTGGCTTTGCCATCTTGTTCTGGGACTAACGATCGGCCTTGCGCCGCTGGGCGCCTGGGTAGCCGTAACCGGTGAGTTCGCCTGGCCGGCTTGGGTCCTCTTCACTGCAGTCGTATTCTGGCTTGCCGGTTTTGACGTGATTTATGCGTGCCAGGATTTTGATTTCGACCGCAAGGAGGGCGTCCATTCCATACCCGCCCGCTTTGGACTTGCCGGCGCTCTTGTGCTGGCGCGGATATTCCATCTGATTACAGCCGCCTGCTTCCTGGCTTTATTCTGGATGACTGATTTGAGCTGGGGCTACCTGCTCGGCGTCGTGATTGCCCTTGGTATTCTATTTTATGAGCATTTGATTGTGAAACCTACGGATATGAGCCGCGTACAGACCGCTTTTTTTACGATGAACGGAGCGCTCAGCATTACGCTGTTCGGCTTTACGTTCATTGACCTGATGGTGCTGCACCAATGGTAAAAGTCCGCACCCCGGAGGTGCGCAAACGGTGGATCGTCGGCATTACGGGGGCCAGCGGCTCGGTATATGGCATCCGTCTGATTGAAGCTCTTGCCGCCGCCGGGCTGGACGTGCACCTGGTCATAACGGAGGCGGGCTGGCGTGTTCTCAAAGAGGAGCTGGGATGGGAAACTTCCCGCAGACCGGCGGCGCTTGAAGCGAAATTCAAGGCGCTGCTTGATGCCAAGCAGCTCATTTTTCACCCGAACGCCGACATTGGTGCTGTTATCGCCAGCGGTTCTTACCGGGTTGAGGGAATGATCATCATGCCCTGTTCGATGGGGACGCTTGCTTCTATCGCGCACGGGAGTTCCAATAATTTAATGACCCGCTCTGCGGATGTGATGCTGAAGGAAGGGCGGAAGCTGCTGCTTGTTCCCCGCGAGACGCCACTGCATGCGATTCATCTGGAAAACATGCTGACTTTGGCAAGGCTCGGGGTGAAACTCATACCAGCCATGCCGGCCTTTTATAATGGACCGCAAACGGTAGCTGATATGGTGGATTTCCTGGTGGGAAAAGTATTGGATCAGCTGCCGGTTGAACATAATTTGTACAGAAGATGGGGAGATGAGCAGCATGGGCCTAAATCGCCCGATCACCATCGGACGCATTGACTATACGAACGTCTGGCCAATATTTCATTATGCGGAGGATCTGCTGCCGGCGGATCGATTCGTTATTGACAGAAGGGTGCCCTCGGCGCTGAATGCCGCGATGCAGCGGGGGGAGATCGATATCACCTCGATGTCATCTTATGCTTACGCGCAGTATGCGGATCATTTTCTGCTGCTGCCGGATTTGTCCGTGAGCGCCAAAGGGCGCGTCAATTCCATTTTGCTCATCACGAAGGAACCGATGGAGAAGGTGTTGGGCGGTACGATCGCGATGACCTCTACATCGGCCACCTCGATCAATTTGCTGAAAATCCTGATGTCGATGTATTATCAGGCATCGCCTGCATTTATCACGATGGAACCGTCGCTGGATCAAATGCTCGGGAGCGCGGATGCGGCTCTGCTGATTGGGGACACGGCAATTACCGCTTCCTGGAGAAGCGAAGGATTTACGGTTATCGACCTTGGCGAGCTGTGGCGCAACTGGACCGGCTGCGGGATGACCTTTGCTTTGTTTGCGGTCCGCAAGGAAGTGGCGGCGGCCGATCCGCAGGCGGTGTCGCAGGTCCTGCAAGCTTTAACGGCCAGCAAAAGCCGGAGCTTGAAAGATACCGGTCCGCTTGTTCATAAAGCGATGGCGCAGCTGGGCGGAACCGAAGCCTATTGGCGCCAATATTTTCAAGGCTTGACCTATAACTTCGGAACGGAAGAGCAGAGAGGCTTATCGCTCTATTTTGAATATGCCCGATCACTTGGCCTGCTTGACCAGGATGTCCGGATGGAGTTTTTTGTAGACCATACTGCCCTACAGGTGAACGAATGAAACTACTTGATTTATATGCCAAAATGAAAAGCGATCTCGATGTTCTCGAAGGCAAGCTCGCGCAGAGCGTCACATCAGATCATTCTCTTCTGAGCGAAACATCCACCCATCTGTTGAAAGCCGGCGGCAAGCGCATTCGTCCCATTTTTGTGCTGCTTTCCGGTAAATTCGGCGATTACCGGCTGGATACGCTGGAGAAAATCGCAGTGTCGCTGGAGTTGATTCATATGTCGTCGCTTGTTCATGACGATGTGATCGACAACGCCGAAACGCGCCGTGGACAACTGACGGTAAAAAGTAAATGGGACAACCGGATCGCCATGTATACCGGCGACTATATTTTTGCCAAAGCGCTTATTACCGTGACGGAGCTCAAAAATCCGCTGATTCATCAAATTTTGTCCAAAGCCATGGTGCAAATGTGCATCGGTGAAATGGAGCAGATCCGCGACTTTTTCAACACCGGTCAGTCGGTCCGGGAATATTTGCTGCGGATCCGCCGCAAAACGGCGCTGCTGATTGCCGTCAGCTGCCAGCTCGGGGCGATTGCGTCGGGGGCGGAGTGGTCGGTAGCCAATAAATTGTACCGGTTCGGTTACAATTTTGGCATGGCCTTTCAAATCAGGGACGATTTACTGGATTTGCTTGGGACCGAGAAACAGATCGGCAAGCCGCCCGGCTCCGATATCAGGCAAGGGAATATTACACTTCCTGTTCTGCTTGCTCTGCGGGAAACCGGCCGCGAACAGCTGCTTTCCGAATTGGCTGAAATTCGTCAGTCGGATGGAGCAGGGGATACGAGAAAAGCGTTGAACATTATACGTAAGAGCGCAGGCATCCGGACATCAGAAGGACTGGCCAACCGTTATATCGCCAAAGCCATTCATGCGCTCGCCGAATTGCCGGATATTCCTGCCAAGAAGAACTTGACGGATATCACCCATTTCGCTTCCAAACGGAATTATTAAGGATGCCTGAAGTCTAGTCTCTGGCCTTCTTCGTTAGCGGGGGGCGTAACATGATGCACGAATATTTTTAGCGAGGAGGAGTTTATGATGGAAAAAACATTTTTGATGGTCAAGCCCGATGGTGTTCAGCGCGGATTAATCGGTGAAATTGTATCCCGCTTCGAGCGGAAGGGGTTAAAGCTGGTTGCGGCGAAATTTATGAGAATTTCACCGGAGCTTGCCGAGCGCCATTACGCGGAGCATATCGGCAAACCTTTCTTCCCGCCGCTGGTTGATTTTATTACGTCCAGCCCGGTATTTGCCATGGTGTGGCAGGGGGATAACGTCATCGCGCTGACGCGTGCGCTTATCGGCAAGACGGATTCCATCGCGGCGGCCCCAGGCACCATTCGTTCGGATTACGCCGTACATACGAATTTCAATCTTATTCACGGATCGGATTCTCCTGAAAGCGCGGAGCGGGAAATTGGCATTTTCTTTGAGCCTCACGAGCTTGTGGAATACGAACAGATTATTCAGAACTGGATTTAACCTATCAGCAGAGCAGCGGGCAGCGGGGGTATGACGGTTGGAAGATATGGATTTCATACAATTTGCAAGGAAGATTAAAGACAAGACAGAGATCGATTTGTCGCAATACAAAGAGGCCCAAATGAAACGGCGGCTGACCACGCTGCGGCAGAAACACGGTTTTGACACGTTTGCCGCATACTGGAAAGCGATCGATACCGACAAAAAACTGATGAATGAGTTTCTTGACCGCATGACGATTAACGTTTCCGAGTTTTGGCGGAATCCGGGCCGATGGGAAGCTGTAGAGAAACGGTTTATACCGGACATGCTGCGCGGCGGAGGTCGCATCAAGCTATGGAGCGCGGCTTGCTCCACCGGCGAAGAGCCTTATACACTCGCTATGATCGCGGCGGAGCTGGGCGCGCTTGACCGCATCTCCATTCTGGCAACCGATCTGGATCAGCTTGTTTTGGACAAGGCCGCTCCGGGCCTTTACCATGAAAGATCAGTCCGGGATGTGCCAAAGAGCTATCTGCAGAAGTATTTAACCAAGCAGGATGCGGATCATTACGTTGTTAATGACCGGTTGAAGAAAGCGATCACCTTCAAGCAGCAGAACTTATTAAACGATCCATTTGATCGTCAGTTCGATATGATTGTATGCCGCAATGTGATGATCTATTTTACGGAAGAAGCCAAACATCAGCTCTATCATAAATTTTCGCAGGCGCTTCGTCCCGGCGGGCTGTTGTTTGTCGGCAGCACGGAGCAAATTTTCACACCTTCCCAGTATGATTTTGAGACAGTAGAAACATTCTTTTACCGCCGCAGACTGCTGTAAAGGTATAACGTTATCCAACTTCTCCAATACTAACTTATAGAAACAGCAGCGTTGGAGGTTTCATGATGGACAAGCGGAAAGTCATTGCAGCATACAAGCGGGGGTTTATTAATGTTCAGGAGTGTGCGCAGATCCTGGGCATCGATACCGCCCAATTCTCCGGATTGATGAGCGATCCTTACTTGTCAACGGATCCGAATACAAGGCAGGACAAGAAATCCGTAAATAGCTAGGATAAGGCAAGAGAAGCCGCTTGCCGCGCTGTTCATAAGCGCGGCAGGCGGCTTTTTGCATTTCCAGTAAAGCCCCGCAATTCCTTGTCAAACCGGCAAGGCTATACTATAATGAGCAAAGATATTTGGGCTTGAACCAAAGAGGAACTTATGGTCGCAAGACTCTCGATGTTCGGTTTGAAAGGGGAACATATACATGACTTTACGTTATTTGACAGCAGGTGAAACTCATGGTCCGCAGCTGACAGCGATTATTGAAGGGCTGCCGAGCAACCTGCAATTGGATTTTGAAGAATTGAACTTTCAGCTGCATCGCAGGCAGAAGGGCCATGGCCGCGGCCGCCGCATGCAGATCGAGAAAGATACCGCTAACATTGTAGGCGGCGTGCGCCATGGCAAGACAACCGGCGCACCTGTAGCGCTTGTGGTGGAGAACAAGGATTGGAAACATTGGACGAGCGTGATGAATATCGAACCCATTGAAGGGGGAGACGAGGAGAAACGCAGAGTTCATCGTCCGCGTCCTGGCCACGCCGACTTGAACGGCGGACTGAAGTATAATCTGAAGGATCTGCGCAATGTTCTGGAGCGCTCAAGCGCCAGGGAAACTGCGGCTCGCGTGGCCGTTGGTGCGGTCGCGCGGCAGTTTCTGTCCGCATTCGGCATCAAGGTCGCAGGTCAAGTGATACGCATCGGGGAAGTCGAAGCCCCTGCAAACAATCTGCCGGTCGACGAGCTGATTGCTTTGACTGAAGAGTCGCCTGTGCGTGTAGTCGATAAGGTAACGGAATCGAAGATGACCGCCTATATCGATCAAATCAAGCTGGAGGGCGATTCAATTGGCGGTATCGTCGAGTGTATCGTCGAAGGCGTTCCCATTGGGCTCGGAAGCTATGTGCAATATGACCGCAAGCTTGACGGTCGAATTGCCCAGGCGGTGGTTTCGATTAATGCCTTCAAGGGCTGCGAGGTCGGGATCGGCTTTGAAGCAGGCATTATGAAGGGATCACAGGTTCATGATGAAATCCTGTATACACCGGAGAGGGGCTATCACCGCGCATCGAACCGTCTGGGAGGTTTCGAGGGCGGGATGACTAATGGCGAGCAGATTGTGGTCCGCGGCGTTATGAAGCCTATCCCAACGCTCTACAAGCCGCTCCAGAGCGTTGATATCGATACGAAAGAGCCATTCACGGCCCAGGTGGAACGTTCGGACAGCTGTGCCGTGCCGGCAGCCAGTGTGGTGATGGAGCATGTCGTCGCCTGGGAAGTCGCCAAAGCGTTCCTGGAGAAGTTCGGAGGCGACTCCATGGAAGAGATCCGCGCCAATTATGACAACTACCTTGCGCAAGTGGGGCGATACTAATGAACGCGATGCGCGAATTGAGCGTTGAACTGGGCGAGCGCTCCTACCCGATCTTCATCGGGGAAGGGCTGCTGGAGCAGGCTGGGGAGCTGTTTGAGAAGCAGGGGATCGGCAAGAAATCGCCGGTGCTGATTGTAACGGACGAGCATGTGGCCGTGCGCCATCTGGACAAGCTCGTGGACGTTCTCCAGAGAAGCGGATATCAGACCGAATCCGCCGTTGTGCCTCCCGGCGAGACGTCGAAGTCTCTGGCTGTTTTTGAGGATCTGATGACCAAAGCGCTGCAGGCCGGCCTTGACCGGAAATCAACGATCGTTGCGCTGGGCGGCGGCGTTGTCGGGGATCTGGCAGGCTTTGTGGCGGCTTCGTATATGCGCGGCATCAAATTCGTGCAGGTACCGACTACGATTCTTGCGCACGACAGCAGTGTCGGAGGCAAGGTTGCGGTCAACCATCCGCAAGCAAAAAATATCATCGGCGCTTTTCATCAGCCCGAGCTTGTTCTCTATGATTTAAATACATTGCAAACCTTACCGGCGCGTGAAGTAAGTGCCGGTTTATCGGAAGTCGTCAAGCATGGATTGATCTGGGATTCGGAATTTGTCCAGTGGTGCGACGACCATGGGGATCGCCTGCTTGCTCTTGACCCGGAAGCGCTGGGTTACGCGCTCTACAAAGGATGCACTGTCAAAGCGGCTGTCGTGTCGCGGGACGAGAGGGAGAACGACCTGCGGATGATTCTGAACCTGGGGCATACGATCGGCCACGCGCTGGAAGCTGTTGCCGGTTATAACGAGCTGCTTCACGGGGAAGCCATTTCCATCGGAATGGTAGGATCTGCGCGGCTGGCCGTGGAGCTGGGAGCACCGCAGGAGGTGCTGACGGTCACCAAACGCGTACTGTCGCGGGTGGGTCTTCCGGTTCGTCTTCCGGAACATTTGGATACCGACCGGATCATGGAAGCGATGATGCATGACAAAAAATTTCTTGAGGGCACGATGATCTTTATTGTTCCAACTGCAATCGGGCAGGTGGAAATCAACAAATCCGTATCCACGGAGCTCGTCAGAAAAATCGTGGAACAATTGAAACAGGAGGCCGTTCAAGCATGAGTGTACGGGGAATCCGCGGTGCCATTACGGTAAATGCCAATGAAGAAGGACCGATTTTAAAAGCAACTCTGGAACTGCTTAACGGCATTGTAAATGCCAATGGGCTTGATCCGCATGATATTTGCAATGTGTTCATTACCGTTACACAGGATCTGGATGCGACCTTCCCGGCCAGCGCGATCCGCCAAATGGCCGGTTGGGAGCTGGTGCCGCTTATGTGCGCGCTCGAAGTGCCTGTCAAAGGAAGCCTGGAGAAATGCATCAGGCTGATGGTATTGGTCAACACCGACAAAACCCAGCAGCAGATCGAGCATGTTTATTACGGCGGTGCGCAGGCTCTGCGCCCTGACTTATCCAGGCCGTAAGCGGTAGCTAGCAGATTTTTTGCTGAATTAGCGCTCTATTGTCAAGTACCGATATTGACGGTACATAATGGCTGGTGTATAGTGATGAAATACAATAATGCAAGAGACAGAGCAGAGCTGAGCAATGGCAGCGTTTATGTTGTCAGATGAGATGAGTAGAGCTGAGAGTAGTTCAAGTACAGACACGATTTCAAGCAGGATGAGTCGTTCATTTGTCATGCCGATGCGGCTGACCTTGAGCAGACAAGGCCTTCTGATTCGCGTTCCAGCACTCATGTTCCATCTTCCGACATGAACACTCCTGCTACGGCGGGAGTTTTTTTATTTTACGTTAAAGAGGAGAGATTGACATGAATCAGGAGCTGCAGCAGGTCATTCGGCTTGCAGGAAACTACAACTTGATCCCCATCGTACGCAATGTAATGGCGGATACGGAGACGCCAATCCGGTTGTTTCAGCATTTTTACAAGGAGCGCAGGGCGTTCCTGCTTGAAAGCGCGGAGGGAGGCGTGAAGTGGGCGCGTTATTCCTTTATTGGAACCGATCCTTTCATGATCGTCCGTGGGAAGAATGGGGAAATGGTAGTGGAGCAGGGGGGCAGGGAACAGGTCCTCCGCGATAAGCCGATCGAGCTGCTGAAAGCTCATTTGCGTTCGTTCCGGAGCCCGTCCATCGCGGAGTTGCCCCCGTTCACAGGCGGCGCCATCGGCTTCTTCGGTTACGATTTGCTGCAATATTACGAGAAGCTTCCCCCTCATCGGATCGATGACATGAATATGAATGATATGCAGTTTATGTTTTGCGATCAGATCATTGTGTTTGATCATTTCAAGCAACAGATCCAGGTTATCGGAAATGTGCATATTCCGGAAGCGGCCACGGATACCGTCATCGCGCAGGCCTACGAGGAAACGCTCGGCAAGATGGAGTCGGTAATTGAACGCATTCAACAGCCGCTGCCTACGCAGCTGATGGCTGGAGGAACTATTCCGTCCGATCCGGATCTTGGCGAAGTCGCCTCCAATCTGACCCGGGAACAATACATCGCGAATGTCGAGCAGGCGAAGGAATATATCCGTTCCGGCGACGTGTTTCAGGTGGTGCTATCCCAGCGGTTCAGCATTGAAACCGATGTCGAACCTCTTCATGTGTACAGAATGCTCCGGAATATGAATCCTTCACCTTATATGTATTATTTGAAAATGGATGACGAAGTGATCGTCGGCACCTCGCCGGAAGCGCTGGTCAAGGTGGACGGCGACCGTGTGGAGACAAGACCAATTGCCGGTACCCGTCCGCGCGGCAGGACAGAGGAAGAAGATCAGCAGCTGGAAGTGGAGCTGCTTGCCGATGAGAAGGAACGGGCGGAGCATATGATGCTTGTGGACCTCGGACGCAACGATATCGGACGCGTATCCCAATTCGGCAGTGTCCATTGCGATGTACTGATGGATATTGAACGTTACTCCCATGTCATGCATATTGTTTCAAACGTGTCAGGCAAATTGCGCGAGGATAAGGATTTCTTCGATGCGTTCATTTCCTGCATGCCTGCGGGCACTGTATCCGGTGCTCCCAAGCTACGCGCCATGGAGATTATCGCTGAGCTTGAGAATGAAGCTCGCGGCGCCTATGCCGGTGCGATCGGTTACCTCGGTTTTGGCGGCAGCCTGAACACCTGCATTACAATCCGTACGCTCATATTCAAGAACGGCAAGGCTTATGTGCAAGCTGGCGCAGGGATTGTATGGGATTCCATTCCGGAAAATGAATACCAGGAGACCATTAACAAGGCCAAAGCGCTGCTGAAAGCCGTTCGCGCTGCCGAAGCGGTGTTTTCCGCTCCCGAGCGGGGCGTGAACATGATCAATACGGATTATTACGCCAATGCGAAAGGGTGAGCGAAGCGTGGGAAACGAAATAATATCCATTCAGCGTGCGCTGGCAGCGATCATTGCCGGCAATGATTTGTCCCGTGAAGACGCAAGATCGGTTATGAGCATTATTATGAACGGCGAGGCCACGGATTCGCAGATCGGCGCAGTCGTTACAGCTCTGCGTATGAAAGGCGAGACCAAGGAGGAAATTACCGGCTTCGCCGAGGTGTTGCGCTCCCACTCCAACCGGGTGCAAACCGTTCAGGAAGGGCTGCTGGATACCTGCGGGACCGGCGGCTCCGGCATTCATAAATTCAATATATCCACAGCTTCGGCGATGATCGCATCGGCGGCTGGTGTACGGGTTGCCAAACACGGCAACCGGGCGATGTCGGGGAAAGCAGGCAGTGCGGATGTTCTGGAGGCGCTCGGCGTACAGATTAATTTGACGGCTGACCAGGCGGCTAAATGTCTGGATGAGATTGGCATATGCTTCATGTTCGCCCAGTTATATCATCCTTCAATGAAACATGCAGCGGCAACGCGCAGGGAAATTGGATTCCGCACCATATTCAATATGCTGGGACCGCTGACCAACCCGGCTGGAGCGGACCGCCAACTGTTGGGACTCTATGATATCGCGCGCACGCCGACCGTCGCGCAGGTGCTCGGGGAGCTGGGAGTCAAGCGGGCGATGGTTGTCAGCAGTCTCGACGGGCTGGATGAAATCAGCGTATCCTCGGCAACCCAAGTTTCCGAGCTTGCTGATGGAGTCGTCCATACGTATGAAATTACCCCCGAGGAGCTTGGACTTCCACGGCATGAGTTGAGCGAGATCGTCGGCGGAGATGCGGATGTGAACGCATCTATCATCCGGCGGATCTTTAAAGGCGAGGAACGAGGCGCTTACCGCGATATTGTCCTTGCCAATGCCGGTGCTTGCATGTTTATGGGCGGCGCTGCTGAATCGCTGCCGTTAGGAGTAGCGGCGGCAGCGGCGATCATTGATTCCGGAAAGGCGGCGGCCAAGCTGCAGCAATTAATTGAAATGACGGGAGAGCTTGCTTATGTTTCTGGATAAAATCGTAGCTTCCAAACGTAAAGAAGTCGATGATTTGGCTGAACATTTTTCAATAAATGAATATGAACGCATGATTGCCGAGCTTCCTCCCTGCAAAGGGTTCGAGAAAACGCTGGCACGCCGTACCCATCGCCCCGTAGGATTGATCGCGGAAGTGAAGAAGGCTTCTCCCTCCAAAGGGGTTATCCGGCCTGATTTTCATCCCGTTGATTTGGCGCTTACTTACGAAAAAGCAGGTGCCGACTGTATTTCCGTCCTGACGGATGCCGATTATTTTCAAGGCCGCAATGAGTTTCTGACCGACGTCAGAGCCGCTGTGAAGCTGCCTCTGCTGCGCAAGGACTTCATCGTTGATTATCGTCAGGTCTATGAGACCCGCGCAATTGGAGCGGATGCCATATTGCTGATAGCCGCTATTCTGCGTCCTACTTTGTTGTCCGAGCTGCATGATCTGGCCAAGTCGATTGGCCTTGATGTTCTGTTTGAAGTACATGACCGGGAAGAGATGGAGTCGGTTCTTGGTCTGGGCAAGGCGACCTTGGTTGGTATAAACAACCGCAATTTGCAAACCTTCGCGACGGATTTGAAAACAACTGAGCATCTTATTGATCTGGTTCCGCCTGGCGTGACGGTTATAAGCGAAAGCGCGATTTCATCGCCGCAGGATATTGCGTACCTGCAATCGGTAGGAGCCAGAGGCGTTCTGGTAGGCGAATATTTCATGCGGCAGCCCGATGTGGGTCAAGCCGTTGAGCAGCTCATGGGACCGGTGAGTAATTAATGAGCGGGAAAACAGGGCAGACAGGCGGTACCCGGGTGAAAATTTGCGGCTTGCGCGATGCCGGAACCATTCGTCTCATGGATGGTTTGCCTGTGGATGAAATCGGCTTCGTATTTGCCGCCAGCCGGCGGCAGGTTGAACCGGAGCTGGCTGCCGATTTATTGGAGCAGGTCCGGGGGCTGCACACGCCAGCCGGCAAAGCGCCAAGAACAGTAGGTGTGTTTGTTGACGCGGACCTGGAGTCCCTCCGCGAGACTCTCGCCATTGCACCCCTTGATGTGGTACAGCTGCACGGCAACGAGACTCCGGAGTTTTGCGCTGCTGTCAAGGCGGAGCTGGGCGTTGACGTATGGAAGGTGCTTGGTGTTCTCGAGGATAAGCAGCAGCGGACGGGCGAAGCTGGCGAAGAAGGCGGGCATGCCGACGGACCGGGCCGTCTTGCGGCTTACCGCGGCGCGGTAGACGCGATTCTGATCGATACGGCGGGCGGCGGGACGGGCCGTTCCTTTGCCTGGCATGTCATAGACGGCTATCGCACTGCGGCTCGTGAGATCGGCGTGCCTCTGTACGTGGCAGGAGGACTGTATCCCGATAATGTTGGGCAGCTGCTTGGGATTTACTCGCCGGATGGCGTGGACGTCTCAAGCGGAGTGGAGACGGACGGATTGAAAGATATAGAGAAAATCAGGCTTTTTGTGGAAAGGGTGAAGGGAATATGAACCAGGTCCCGGATGAAAAAGGGCGTTTCGGCCAATTCGGAGGACGGTATGTGCCGGAAACACTGATGAACGCGCTTCTGGAATTGGAAGAAGCCTATAAACATTACGCCAAGGATCCGGAGTTTATCGCTGAAATCAATGATTTGCTAAACAAATATTCCGGCCGTCCGACGTCGTTGTTCTATGCGGAGCGGCTGACCAAACATCTTGGCGGAGCCCGGATTTATTTGAAGCGCGAGGATTTGAACCATACCGGCGCACACAAGATCAATAACACCATCGGACAAGGCGTGCTTGCCAAACGGATGGGCAAGACCAAGATTATCGCCGAGACCGGCGCGGGCCAGCATGGCGTCGCATCGGCGACGGTAGCCGCTTTGCTGGGGCTGGAATGCAAAGTATTCATGGGGGAAGAGGATACCAAGCGGCAGGAGCTGAACGTATTCCGGATGAAGCTGCTCGGCGCAGAGGTCGTTCCGGTCATGTCCGGCACGCGAACGCTCAAGGATGCCTGCAACGAGACATTACGCTATTGGGTCAGCCATGTTGATGACACCTATTATATTCTCGGATCCGTCACCGGTCCTCATCCATACCCCATGATCGTTCGCGACTTTCAGCGGATTATCGGCGACGAGTCCAGGGAACAGATTCAGAAGGAAGCGGGAAGATTGCCTGATTACATCGTCGCTGCAGTTGGTGGAGGCAGCAATGCAATCGGTATGTTCTACCCGTTTATCGGCGACGAATCGGTTAAGCTGATCGGAGTGGAAGCGGCAGGAAAAGGCGTGGATACGGACGAGCATGCAGCTACGATGACCAAAGGACGGCATGGCGTGTTCCAGGGGTCGCTCAGCTATGTGCTTCAGGATGAATATGGGCAGGTGCAGCCGGCCCATTCCATCTCGGCAGGGCTGGATTATCCCGGTATCGGACCCGAGCATGCACATCTGAAGGATACGCAGCGCGCCCAGTATGTTCCGATCACGGATGCTGAAGCGCTGGAGGCCCTGCAGCTGCTATGCCGCACGGAAGGCATTATACCGGCGCTCGAGTCGGCCCATGCCATCGCGGAAGTTATGAAGCTTGCACCTACGCTCAGCCCTGACCAAATTATTGTCGTGAGCCTCTCCGGCCGTGGCGACAAGGACGTACAGGCTATAATGGGATATTTGGGAGGTGAGCTGGCTTGAACAGCACCAATCGTATTGACATTGCCTTCGAGACGCTGCGCAATCAGGGGAAAACAGCTCTGATTCCTTTTCTGACAATCGGGGACCCGGATCTTGGGACCTCCGTTGAAATTATTCAGACACTGGAGCAGGCAGGCGCGGATATGATCGAGCTTGGAGTGCCGTATTCCGACCCCCTGGCTGATGGACCGGTTATTCAGCGCGCTTCGGAGCGTGCCCTGAAAAACGGAAAGGTTACACTCGCCAAGGTCGTGCAGGTGGCCGAAACCGCACGCGAAGCCGGCGTTCAAATTCCTTTTATTCTGTTCTCTTACTTTAATCCGATCCTGCAGCTGGGACTGGAATCGTTCTTCCGTCTTATATCTGATAAAGGCATCAGCGGCCTGATCATTCCCGATCTGCCGATTGAGGAGGACGGGGAGGTCAGGACGATGGCGGAGCAGGCCAATATCCATCTCATTCCTCTGGTGGCGCCTACTTCGGATGACCGGGTCGCGAGGATTGCCAGCAAAGCGCGCGGTTTTGTCTACTGCGTATCGTCACTTGGCGTCACAGGAGTCCGGGCGGATTTCCACCAGGGCATCAACGAATTTCTGGCAACGGTCCGCAATAATTCGAGCGTGCCAATCGCGGTCGGATTTGGAATTTCCAGCCGGGAACAGGTGCAGCGTTTTGAAAAGCAGGCTGACGGCGTCATTGTCGGCAGCGCGATCGTCCGCAAAATCGAAGAGGTGCTGCCTCTCCTTCACGAACCGCAGACCAAAGCGGAGGGCCTTGAGCAGATTCGTGCTTTTGTCTCAGCGCTTAAAGGTTAAGAACGATAAATGAAGCAAATCCCGCAGACCGCCGCATCAGCCTGATGCGGTTTTTTTTTCGCCCGGACCGGACGGTTTTACAGACAGACTTGCTTGTTGCAGGCCAGTGTATCGAAGCTGAGGACGAAAGCAGCTGTCGCATCTTTTCCTTTAAAATAAAAGCAACTTATGAGACAATGAATCTTGAATAACATCAGCTAAAATTCAAAGAGGTGACGATAGGTGCAGCCTAAACAAAGTATAGTGAATCTGCCTGTGTATCAGCCGGGCAAACCGATTGAAGAAGTAAAACGCGAGCTTGGGCTTACAGAAGTCATTAAGCTGGCTTCCAACGAGAATCCTTTCGGCTCTTCGGATCGTGCCAAAGCAGCCATTCAGGACGAACTTGCGAACATCTCGATTTATCCGGACAGCTTCAGTACCACGTTAACCGGTCTTGTCGCCGATTATTTGCAGGTGGAACGCAATCAAATCATTTTTGGCGCCGGATCTGATGAAGTGATTCTGATGCTTGCGCGGGCATACCTGTCTCCCGGAGACGAAACGATCATGGCAGACGAGACCTTCTCGCAATATAAGCATAATGTGGTTATCGAGGGCGCGGCTACAGTGGAGGTGCCCCTGAAGAACGGTACGCACGACCTTCCGGCGATGTTGGCGAAGATTACGGACCGGACCAAAATCATCTGGATTTGCAATCCCAACAATCCTACCGGAACGATTGTCCGCGAAGACGAACTGGCCGATTTCGTCAGACAGGTGCCGAAGAATATCATTATCGCGCTGGATGAAGCGTATTACGAATATGTGACAGATGCCGACTATCCAAACAGTCTGGCGCTGCTTCGCGAACACCAGAACATTATCGTACTGCGTACGTTTTCCAAAATCTATGGACTGGCTTCGCTGCGTATCGGCTACGGTGTGGCTCATGCCGACCTGATCCGTCATGTCAATCAGGTTCGCGAGCCTTTCAACACGACCCGGTTCGCCCAGGCGGCGGCAGCGGCATCGATCACCGATCTCGACTTCCTGAACAGCTGCAGGCAGCGCAATGCAGAGGGACGGCGGTATGTATGCGGTCAGCTTGCGCGCATGGGACTGAGCTATTTCGAAGCGCATGGCAACTTTGTTATGTTCGACACCAAGCTCCCGTCGCAGCAAGTATTTGACGGATTGCTGCGCAAAGGCATCATCTCCCGTGCTCGCTGGGCCCACTACCCGACCTATATCCGTATTACGGTAGGCAGCCAAGAGCAGAATGAATCGTTTATCCATGCGCTTGAAGAAGTTCTTCAAGAAGCGGCGGTGCGGGGCTGACATCATGACGAAAATTGCAATATTCGGCGTCGGACTGATGGGGGGGTCTCTGGCCTTGTGCTTTAAAGACAAGCCGGGACTCACCGTAGTTGGTCACTCTGTACGCGAATCATCCGTAACCAAGTACATGGAGAGAGGCGTTGTCGATTATGCGACAACGTCCATGCATGATGCTGCCGAAGGTGCGGATTTTATTTTTCTGTGCGTGCCGGTTGGAAACCTGGAGGAATATGTTCGCGAGCTCAGCGCCATGCAGTTGAAGCCAGGCTGTATTATTACGGATGTGGGAAGCACCAAGGCGTCAGTTGCCAAGACCGCCGGCAGGCTGTTCGGATCAGGCGTCACTTTCATTGGCGGGCATCCCATGGCTGGATCGGAGCGCTCAGGGGTGGAAGCGGCGTCCTCCTATCTGTTTGAGAATGCGTTCTATGTACTTACTCCCGCAGCGGACACGCCCGCCGGCGATGTGGAGAAGCTGACAGAGCTGATCAGGCATACGAAAGCACATATCGTTCATGTCGATCCGGAGGAACATGATGAAATTGTCGGCGCAATCAGCCATCTTCCCCACATCATTGCTGTAGCGCTTGTGAACCAGATCCGTCGTTACAATGAGAAGAATCCTCTGAACAGCGTCCTTGCGGCAGGAGGATTCCGCGATATCACCCGTATTGCCTCGGGCGATCCGGTCGTCTGGCGGGATATCCTGATCAACAACAGCAGTGTGCTGCTGGAGCTGCTCAAGGACTGGAGCATGGAGATCGGTTATTTTGTCCGT
Organism: Paenibacillus nasutitermitis; assembly: GCF_014641075.1. Lineage (GTDB taxonomy): Bacteria > Bacillota > Bacilli > Paenibacillales > Paenibacillaceae > Paenibacillus_Z > Paenibacillus_Z nasutitermitis. Next base: position 866,883 of record NZ_BMHP01000002.1, on the reverse strand, counting down.
TTGCTGGAGACCGGTGATGGGGAGGGCATTGAGCAGGCCTTCCTGAATGCGGGACAATTCCGCAGCCAGCTTCCGGAGCGGCGTAAAGGCATGATTCATTCGATCTATGAATGTTATGTCGATGTGCCCGATCATCCGGGGATCATCGGAAAGATCGCAACCGAGCTGGGTAACAGCAGAATCAACTTGAGCAATATTCACATTATTGAAAGCAGGGAAGATGTGCCCGGGGTGCTCCGGCTTTCTTTCCGTACGCAGGATGATTTGGACCAGGCTGTTCATAAACTGGGTGAAATTGGATTCCCTGTCCATTTTTAAAAATAAAGCCGTCATTTATGTAAACGTATGTTGACAAAATGAAAACGTATACATATAATAAAAGTACAGTATGGTTTCTCTCCACTCCTATCCAATCCTTCGCACTATGTGCGAGGCCGCCTTTAGAAGGCGGCCTTTTTTTTGTTTCCAAATTCTTCTTCTGTGTTTAAAAATGCTTGAGAGTCTGTAAAATCATGAAATATTCCATTTCAGCCTGGTTCGTAACGGACGTGACTGTCTTTCGTGTGCTCGATAACTCGATTACGGAACTGCACAGTTTGCGGATTAGCTAACCTGTTTTATCTTCAAATAATCTTATTAAACAGCTTCCGGTGAATTTTGAAACTTTAACGCACTATTATCCGTCTAATCTTAGGGCGGATATCCATTTTCGATGGCTGCTTGCAATCTGTTGAACCATACATACCGGAAATTTGGAAAAAATTTATCATTCGATATGAGCGGCTATGCTACAATGAACGTATCGATTGTAAAAATGTGGGATGAATAATGATGTCGAAAGAAGCAGGAAAATGGTCTCAATTCGCGAATTCATTTCATGATTATAAATATAAGACATTTAATATAGAGTTAGCCGCGCAACTTTTTCCTCCCGCTTCGGTACAATATTATAACCGAAGCGGGAGTACTCCTATGGCCAAGGAGGGTCGCCCGCGATGACCGATTCCCAGTTAATACGCGAAATCAAAGACGGTAACGTACAGCTCTATTCGGAACTGATGCGGCGCTACCAACGTAAAATCCTAGCCTTCATCTATCACATGCTGAAAAGTGCAAAGCTTGAGCTGCTAGCTGAAGACCTATGCTCGGAATCTTTTTACAAAGCGTATCGCAGCCTGCATTCGTTCAGGGAAGTTGATGCTTCCTTTTCTACCTGGTTGTACACCATTGCAAGAAATACGGTACTAAGCGAGCTGCGTAAGCAAAAGACGGGCAATGTGTCGCTCGATGAAATCGGCTTTATGCCTACAGCGTCGTTAGACACCGTCCCTGAGCACCGGTTGCTGCAAAATGAACGCATGACGATGGTCAGGGCAGCGATCAACAGCCTGCCGGAGAAACAGCGTTCCGCACTGATTCTACGCGAATACGATCAATTGGATTATCAGGAGATTGCCAGTATTCTCGGACAGACGGTGAGCTCCGTCAAGTCTTTATTGTTTCGTGCGCGCAGCAGCGTGAAGATACAGCTTGAACCGTATTTCGGCGATTCGCCATTGCTGGAGGAATACGAGGGGATGAAATCATGATGAAGTGCCTCCAAGTTCAGGAATCGCTGGGCATTTATTGGGATATGCCCGAGACGGATAGGGAACGAATAATGGTAGATGAGCATCTCCTTACCTGCGAAGCATGCAGGGAGGAATTTCGGATATGGCAGGAAAGCGAGCAATTGATTCGTGATTTCTCCGAAAATGACGAGGAAATGGCATCTTTTGACCGAGTCAATCAGGATGTTATGGAACGGATCTACAGCGAGCAAAGCTGGCTCATGCCTATTCCAACGCGAAGCTATCAGTTTACCCGGACCTTTCGCCGCAATATGACAGCTGCTATTGCTTGCTGTATGGCGATATTCGTATGTGGATTATTTTATCTGCTGATTGGCTATAACGACCCCTCCTCCGTGGAGGTGGCAAAGCTGACCGGGCTTCTCGATACAGCTGACGCGTCAAGCGACAGCTCGCTGATCAGCGATTCTTTTTATGCCGATGTCCCTGTCGCGAGCATCAGCGATCCCATCATATTGAATGTCGTACCAACCGTTCCTCAGTACTGGGTTGCGTTTTCTCTGCTGGGGATGATCATGACTTTGCTTATCTTGAACTGGTTTTCGCGGACGCGAAACTAAACATAACCGCAGCCCATCCCTATTCGTTTTACGCGGATCGCTGCAAGGAATTTCAGGCATGTCAATTGAGAGGAAAGAGGGGCTTGGAGTGCGACTTGGACTTATCCGTCACGGCAGAACGGATTGGAACGCATTAGGCAAGATTCAGGGTCAAACAGATATTGCCTTGAATGCGGAGGGTATCAGACAGGCTCACGCTCTCGCTGCAAGACTGAGCAACGAGGAGATGCGCTGGGATGGCATTGTGACCAGCGACTTGAGCCGCGCCCGTGAAACCGGACGGATTATTGCCCAGAAACTCGGTATCCCCCTTCTGCCTCCGGACAGTCGTTTGAGGGAACGTTATTATGGCGCAATTGAAGGTACGACAGACGCGGAACGTATGGAGAAATGGGGGCCGGACTGGCGAAAAAGCGACAGCGGGCAGGAAACCGATGAGGCCGTGCGATCGCGGGCTCTCTCTTTTGTCGAAGAAGCGGCTTCCAGCCCCACTAATCCAAATATCCTCGCTGTCACACATGGCAGTTTGCTGGCACAGCTGATGCAGGCAATGTGCAGTAATCTGGAGGATAAACCGATTGTTAATATGTCTTTTTCCGTTATGGAGAGAGTGGATCAGGACTGGAAACCGCTGCTCCATAATTGCGCGCTTCATTTGGAGCAGCCGCATGCCGGACGGCATTAATTTTTTTGCTGTACACGGATCATCGCCCCTCGACCGCCTTGCGGCCGGAGGGCTTTTTTTTGTTGTCTATGGTTATAAAATCCGTCAAAGTTCCCATAATGGTAGTAAACCTGCTAAGAACACCGGGGAATGGGGGTGGAGAAGATGAATTTGGCGGATATGCTCAGTTATGCGGACATCGGCCAGTTAAGCCGTATTGCGACTACCTACCAATGCGAATGCAGCGGGAATTCAAAAAACGAGTTGATCCAGTCTATTTTATCTACGGTAAATCGCAGGGAAGTATTTGAGACTCAAATTGGGTCGATGAAGATGGAAGATTTGCGTTTCATCAATTCATTGTTGTTTGACCCCCGGGATTCTTTCAGCCTGGAAGAATTGATCGCACGTGTCCAGCAAAGCAAGTTTAATAAAACGGACTCAGCCCAGCAGAAGGCCGACACACCCGAGCGTCCGGCAGCCACTGATGGGAAAAAACCAGCCAAAAAAAGCAAAAAAACGCCGGAGTCTGTGACGGAGAGCGGCCCGCGGGAAACGATTTCGCGCTTCAAGCAGTATGGGTGGCTGTTCAACGGGTATGCCGGTCCGAACCGATATCTGTTTCAAGTGCCAAGCGATGTGAAGGAGCGTTTCAAGGAAACGCTGGGCAAAAAATTCCTCTCCCAAGCGGTTTATGCGGAGGAAGAGCCTCATGCCTACCGGGATGAACAGCTGATCATGGGCGAAGATGTGAAGCATTTTCTTGACTTTGTCTATCACAACGAGATACCGCTAACCTCCGATAGCGCCATGTACAAGCGCAGTTTGATCCAGATTATGGACCGTTTCGGCGTAAAGGAGGATTTCCCGGCGAGGGGCGAATGGCGTTTCGGTTATGGCCGGAGGATGAAAGACTATCCAAACCGGATGTCCCTGATCTACGACTATTGTTACTTTTACGGCTGGTTATCCGAAGCCGACAGCCTGCTTACATTGACGCCTTCAGGCAAGGAACGTCAGGCCATGCGGATGGCGGAGCCCTCGGACAAGCTGTACCGGTTCTGGCTTCGTCTCTATAAAGGGGCGATTCCAAACATCAGAGCTCTCACATACTGGATTGACCAGTTGTCCCATAAATGGGTGATGAGCACCTCTTTGCAATCCGTGCTTACGCCTTATATAAAGCCTTTCTATTATGATCAGCCGGAAACGATACTTGAGCAGCGCCTGATTGGCATGATGATGCACATGGGTTTGCTCCGAATAGGGGAAGTCCCGTCGAAAGGGCAAGTGATTCGTATGACCCCGATGGGACGGTCCATCGTAGCGGGTCTAAGCATCGAGGATGATGCAATTGTCTTGAACTGACCGGACCTTGCGGGTTTTCAGAGGCTACGGGCAGGGGCACATTCGTTGCCGAAGGGGCCATCGTCCTTGGCGGGGATGACTGAAATGAATATGCTGATTAAGAACCGGTTACTCGTCGCTTAGCATAGGAAAATGTTTATGACCTATATGCTTTCACTTGGATCGCCTGCTTCAATCGTCGATGACCGGACACAAGACGATATGCAACACAGGAGACTGACGATGGAAATTCTTCATGGCGAAAGGAACGAATATAGGATCTCTTAGGGCGCGGTGTTGGAGGTGTATCCTATGGACAAAATGAAAGTAACGTACGAAGCGATGCTCGGACTTGCTGCGGAAATGACACTGGACGAAGCGGTATTGAAATTTCGCAAGGACCGTTTATACCAGGCGATTGATGAAGCGCTGGTCTCTGGAGACAGGGATACGTTCAACCGCCTGACGGAAGAGCTGAAAATGCTGTATATCTGATCTACAGCTGGATATGCTCCGGTTTTCCTGATTGGCCTGTTACCGTGGGATGAAGGTTCCCAAGCGGTGCAGGCCATTTGTTTGTTTCGTTTTATATGGTAGGATAATAGAATAGCTTATTTATGGGAATCATAACATGCAATGCAAATGGAATTGATTCATGGAAAGGTGAATGCATAACGATGAAATTCAGTGAACTTACCCCGGACCAATGGGGAGAGCTTCAGCCTTATCTGGATACGGCCGTTCTGCCCGTAACCGGCCTGACCGGCAATGAAGCGCCTTACCAGGCAACAGAAGCGCTCGAGAAACTGCGGGATGTGCTGGATCTGATCGAGAAACCGTTCAAAGGACGAATCGTGACTTATCCCACCTGCAACTATGGGGCATGGAATACGGAAACCGCGCAGCAAGTCGCATCCGTGTGCAGAAATTTAAAACAAACGGCAGGTTTTAAGCATGTGGTCGTCGCTGCTGCTTTTTCCGAGCCCTCTTTAATGAAGACAGAGGAAGCGGATCTGTTTGTCGGACCGGATTCCAATGGCGTGCTTCCAGCCGCGGAAGAAGTCAGCGTAGCGGTCCGCCATTTGTGGATGGGGCAAAGAACTTCTTGATGCTTTGGGATGATTTTTGTATAAGGCGGCTCCATCTAGGGAAAAACAAATGGCAGACAAGGTCAATTGTGACAAAATAATAACAAATTGAAGAACGATTTTCTTACGATCTGCAATTTGCCCGCCACATTCTTGACGCTCTAAACCACCTAGGCTATTATAGGTAATGTCCTAGTTCGTAATACGTTTTGCCTTCTCCGGCAGAACACAAGATATGGCTCAGCAAAGGGGGTAGAACAGTAGATGAGTAATCACGAACAACGAGAAACCGCACAACGTCCAGTAAAACGCAGCGGAATGTCCCGGCGTCAATTTCTGTCGTATACGCTCGGAGGCGCAGGCGCATTCATGGGCGCAGGAATGATACTCCCGATGGTGCGGTTCGCGGTTGACCCGATTTTGATGAAAAAAGAATCCGGTACTTATGTTAAAGTGGTTGAGCAATCCAAAATCACCAATGAACCGCAGGAATTTAAATTTAAAATCCATCAGATTGACGGCTGGTATATCAGTGACCCTGAATTGACCGCATGGATATCAAAAGATTCCCAGGGCAAATTTTATGCGCTTTCGCCGGTTTGTAAGCATCTGGGCTGTACAATCAGCTGGAACACAGAGAAAAACAACCAATATGTGTGTCCATGCCACAACGCCCATTACACGCAGGAGGGTAAGAACCTGACTGTCGCTCCGAAACCGCTGGATGAGTATGAATTGAAGATCGAGAACGATTGGATTTATCTTGGCCCGGTTATGCCGAATACACGATTCAAATAAGGAGGCGTAAGCTCAGATGTTAAAAGGTGTATACAACTGGATCGATGAACGTCTTGATATTACGCCGATGTGGAGGGACGTTGCTGACCATGAAGTGCCGGAGCACGTGAATCCTGCGCATCATTTTTCCGCATTCGTGTATTGTTTCGGCGGACTGACGTTCTTCATCACGGTTATTCAAATTTTGTCAGGTATGTTCCTCACGTTATATTTCGTGCCGGATATTATCAACGCATACAAAAGTGTTGACTACCTTCAGCATAAAGTCGCATTTGGCGGAATTGTGCGGGGGATGCATCACTGGGGAGCGAGTCTTGTTATCGTCATGATGTTCCTGCATACACTGCGGGTATTCTTTACCGGCTCCTACAAGGCGCCTCGTGAAATGAACTGGGTTGTCGGCATGCTTATTTTCTTCATCATGCTGGGACTTGGATTTACCGGTTATCTGCTGCCATGGGATAACAAAGCTTATTTTGCAACGAAGGTTGGTATTCAAATCGCTGAATCAGTACCTTACATAGGTACCTACATTAAAGAATTGATGCAGGGCGGAGAAATTGTCGGTGCCGAAACGTTAACACGCTTTTTCGCCATCCATGTCTTTTTCTTACCAGGCGCATTGCTTGCGCTTCTCGCGGCTCACTTCTTTATGATCCGGAAACAGGGTATTTCGGGACCACTATAAGACGAAGGGAGGCAATTTGCGAATGGCACATGATAAGAAATCAACGGAAAAGGTAGTGTATGTTGGCGATTCCCGCGTTCGACAGCGCGTTCGGCAAAGTCCTGCTGTACCGCCTGACTATTCCGCCTACCCGGGAAAATCAGAAGCCTTCATCCCGAACTTCCTGCTCAAGGAATGGATGGTCGGCGTTGTTGTACTCGTAGGGTTCCTCGTACTGACGATTGCGGAACCGGCACCGCTCGGTTATCCGGCAGATCCGACGAACGCAGCATTTATTCCGATGCCGGACTGGTACTTCCTGTTCCTGTATCAATTTTTGAAGCTTCCTTATGTATCGGGAAGTTATATCGTACTCGGAACCGTTGGTATTCCCGGGATTGCTTTTGGGGCGCTGCTGCTTGCGCCGTTCCTGGATACTGGCAAAGAGCGTCGTTTCTACAGACGTCCGATCACTTCGATTCTAATGATTTTATCGCTGATCTCGGTTGTATTTCTGACGAAGCAATCCTGGGATCATTACACGCATGAGCTTGAGCTGACAAATACGATTCCAGAGCATCATGTTCGTGAAGAGAAGGCGCGTGAAGCTGCCGCCGCCGGCAAAGAGCCCGGACAGGCTGCGGAAGAAGCGGCAAACATTCCGCTTGTGGACAAAGATGATCCTGCAATGGAAATCGCCAAGAAAGCACAATGTATCTCCTGTCATGGTGCGGACCTCAAAGGAAATGAGAGCGCCCAAGTACCATCGCTTCGCGGTGTGGGCGACGAACTGACCAAGGAAGAACTGGTCGATGTCGTCACCAACGGTAAAGGCGGAGGGAAAATGCCTGCTTTCAAAGATACTTTGAGTGCGGATGAGATTGATCAATTAACCACCTGGCTCGCGAAACAGAAGAAAGCCGAATAAGAGCAGCTTGTCACGAACCTGATCGGAAGACCCGATCAGGTTTTTTTGTAAAAACTTCTATCCGATTTTAGCATGAAAGGGTGTCTTCCTTGTCGTCATTGTCTTATTTCTGGAGCCGGTCGTTCTTGACCAGCCGCACTATGCTCTGGCTGTTGTTTGTTGTTAATGCCGCCGGAACGGTATATGGATACATATGGTATGGCAAACAAATCGAATACACGATGAATCACAATCCCCTCTGGCAAGTCGTGTTCGTGCCGGATAGCCCAACGGCCAGTTTGTTTTTCACAATTGCGCTCTTATTTCTCCTGTTCCCCAAGAAGGGAACGCCATCTGCGGCATATATTGGCGTAAGGTCAATTATTGAAGCTTTGGCGGTACTGACTTCATTTAAATACGGGATTTGGGCTGTCACGATGATCGCTGCCGGCGGCGCCCAGGGTGATCCCATTGTATGGCAGCATTATATGCTTGTCGTTTCTCATTTAGGGATGGCGGTCGAAGGGCTGTTGTTTGTACGGTTTATGATATTTGGACGCACGGCTGCCATTATCGCACTGATGTGGATGCTCTTGAACGATATGCTGGACTACAGCGCCGGTATTTTTCCATGGCTTCCGAGCGAACTGGATGACGATCTGGACGCCATCCGAAATTTTACCATCGGTCTTTCCATTATCACGCTGCTGGTTACGAATTTGACCCTTAAATTTAGAAAGGTCTAATTTTGGACAGCCCCCCATAAAGTAATATCGGGGGGGGATGAGCGTGAAATTGTCGTTGTCAGGGTTAATAGTCGGCCTCGCCGTACTGTTTATCGTTGCCGGGTGCAGCGGTAAAGGTCAAAATCAAATCCGGCATGTACAAGCTATGAACAGTCTCAATGGAAGCCTTCCGGTATCGCTGGAATCGCTGGAGGAGCTTTCCGAGGCCTTCTACGCGTCTGCCAATAAAGGAAACAGACAACTTTCCTATACGCTGCTGGAACGTATCCGGCAAGCTGCGAGGTTACCCGAGGTTCGTCAGTACGGGACGCAGGCTGGTTGGAAGGCCTGGGATTCAGGAGTGGAAAACACCCGTGTGATTCTTGCCCGTAACGCTTCTAGCCTGGCTTGGATCAATGAGGCCGCCAGAATGAAGCTGGCCGTTGATGTTCTGATCAATCCGCAAGCGCCCTTATGGCTGCAATATAAAGAAGTGATGCAAGACGATTGGAACCGGGTGCGCCTGGCGTGGAAATCACAAACCGCCGGTCATGCTCAGGCGGCATTGCGGCAGCTTGATCTTTACGATACGCATGCGAAACGGATAGAGCTGGCTGCGCTCATGCAGCGGCCGGAGGCGTTTACAATAGATTTGCGCAAGCGTATGGATTATGTAAGACAGGTGCTGGAAACGAAGGACCTGAATAGCGGCAGCAGTACGAATGTGACAACTGCGCTGGTATCGCTTGAAGATGCGGCGGAGTCCTTATTTGGCAGGAAGGAAGCCGAAGATGCTCTGGCTTTACAGGTCCCGCAGCTGTCCGGGGAGAATAAAGTTGGCGAGCAGTTGGCGGTCCTTTATATCTCTGCCTTTGTAATGGGGATATTGGCCTTTTCCGGATGGAGGCGCTTTGCGTACGAACAGAAACACGGATCCTCCATTCCATCCCGAAAAGGGCGCTGAAGCGAATCGGCCGAAATAATGGAAGGGGCGCGTACACTTTTATAAGGTGGCGCGTCCTTTTCTTTGCTTATCAGTCCTGCTTGAACCCTTCACCAAGGACATCATGCACATCGGTAACGACGATAAAAGCAAGCGGGTCCAGCCGGTGGATGATCGTCTTTAGCCTTCTTATTTCATGGCGTGCAATGACGCAGTAGACGACCTGCTTCTCTCTGCCGGAAAAAGCGCCTTTGGCCGGGAATAAGGTAACCCCCCGATCCATCTCCTGCGTAATCAGCTTTGCCAGCTGTTCTCCATCTTCGGTAAAAATCGCGAAGGATTTGGCTGCATAAGCGCCCTCCTGAATAAAGTCAATCACTTTGGAAGCAATAAAAACAGCTACAAGCGTGTACAGCACCTTTTCTTTCGGTATATAGAGGAGTGATGAACCGATAATGACAGCATCCAGGAACAATATAATTTGCCCCATACTCCAGCCTTTCTGCTTGGAGGCGATTCGGGCTATAATATCCGCGCCCCCTGTCGTGGCGCCGAACCGGAAAACGAGGCCCAGACCAAGGCCAAGGGTTACGCCCGCGTACAGCGCGGCCAGGATATAATCATTTGAGGTCTGGAAAGGAACAATCCAGCCAATGGCAATCATTTTCTCGATCAGAGCCAGAAATAAGGAGAGCGAAAGGGTACCAAGCAGGGAGTAGACCAATTGGGAACGCCCCAAGTAACGCCAACCTACAGCAAAAAGGGGGATATTAAGCAGCAGGGTCGAGAGCGACAGCGGCCAGTTAAAGGCGTAATGCAGAAGGATGGCTATTCCGGTTACACCGCCTTCCATCAGTTCGTTCGGAAGGATGAAATAATGAAGACCGAAAGCATAAATAGCGGTTCCCAGCATAATGGGCGGCCATGTTTTCAACTGCGCAAATAGACGGTTATACATCCTTTCAGCTCCTTTTTAGGATGCGATATTGTTCTTTTATGGAACCTGTCCTTGATAGTATGTCATATTTTTCGGACAATCAAAAACGTTGTTTTCAAACCCGCTTTGCGATAACATATGAAGTGAACCTTGAGAGGCGAAAGGAACGAAGGCGATGACAGAGAAATCCCTTGCCGAAATGCAGCGCGAGGTTGACCGATACATATCGCAGTTCAAGGAAGGCTACTTCAGTCCGCTGTCCATGCTGGCCCGTATGACTGAGGAAGTAGGCGAGCTTGCGCGCGAGGTGAATCATCAGTTTGGGGAAAAGCCCAAAAAGGCGGATGAAGCCGATAGCTCGATTGAAATGGAACTTGGCGACGTTTTATTTATCGTCATATGCTTCGCAAACTCGCTGGGCATCGATCTGGCGGAAGCGCATGACCGCGTTATGAATAAATTCAATACGCGCGACGCAGACCGGTGGACACGAAAAAACGTCGAACCGTAAAGGACATCCGGACATATGCTGTACCATCACCTTATGTACAAGGAGGATGGGCGTATGAACGGAGCGGATATCATCAAAAAGGCTTATGAAGCCATCCTCGGCGGTGACTTTGAGCAGGCAATCGTGCGCTTCGAAGAAGCGATTGAGCTTGAACCTGACAACGCCATGGCTTACTACAGATGCTCAATTACATGCGCAAGAAGCGGAAAATGGGCCAAAGCGCTGGAATATGCGCAGCAGGCCGTCAAGCTTGGACCGGAACGCGAGGAATACCGGTTTCATTTGCGCACCGTACAGGCCAAGCAGCTGGTTTATGATGCGGAGGAACTGCTGACGCATGCCCCTCAGGAGACGGAATATGCCTTGAATATGCTGCTTGCTGCCTCGCGTCTCGACCCGCTTAATATGGAGGCGCTGCTGCTGCTGGGAGCCGCTTATACCTCGTTAAACCGTTATGATGAGGCTCTTGTCTATGCCCGTGAAGCTCTGCGTCTTGATCCTGAGCATTCAGCTGCACAGCGGTTGTTTGCCGACATCAAGCGCAGCCGTTCGACATTGGCAAGCCAGCGAAGAAAAAGAAAAAGGAACAGGTGATGCAGCTATGACGCAGTTAATCAAAGTAGCCGTAACAGGTGCAAGCGGCCGGATGGGCCGGGAAGTGGTTAAATTGGTGTTGGAAGATGAGCAGCTTGAACTGGTTGCGGCAGTGGCTCCAACCGCAGGTCCGGTCGATGCAGGGACGCTTGTAGGACTCGGACCTTGCGGAATTACAGTTTCCCCGGATTTGGAATCGGCATTGCGAGAATCCAACGCGGATGTGCTGGTTGATTTTACAGTACCGCATGCCGCTTATAATAATACCCGGACAGCGATTGAATATGGCGTGCGTCCCATAATCGGAACGACAGGGTTTACCCCGGAGCAGATTGAAGAGCTGAACGGGCAGTGCAAGAGCCGGGGAATCGGGGGCCTGATCGCTCCGAACTTCTCCATCGGTGCGATTCTAATGATGAAATTTGCTGCTGAAGCATCCAAATACCTGCCACATGTTGAAATTATTGAATACCACGGAGACCAGAAGCTTGACGCTCCATCGGGAACGGCTGTAAAAACAGCGGAGCTGATTTCTGAGGTGCGCGAGGAGCTGCGGCAGGGAAATCCGCAAGAGAAAGAAACCATCGAAGGCTCGCGAGGTGGATACTACGACGGTTTCCGGATACATAGCGTTCGCCTCCCGGGCGTATTTGCCCAGCAGGAGGTTATTTTCGGCGGATTTGGTCAAACTCTCAAAATCCGTCATGATTCCTACGATCGGGCCGGTTATATGCCAGGTGTCAGTGTAGCGGTTAAGAAAGTGATGACCTACACCGGGCTCATATACGGTTTTGAGCATATAATGGATTAGCCAGTACAAGCAGCTTCCTTTACTTCAAGAGAGGAGAACGACATCGATGAATATCGCGTTTATCGCGCACGATCGAAAGAAAGAAGAAATGGTTAACTTCGTTATTGCCTACGAGTATGTATTTAAAGACCATACGCTTTATTCGACCGGTACAACGGGCACACGTATTATGGAGCAAACCGGGTTATCCATTCATCGTTTTATGTCCGGACCGCTCGGAGGCGACCAGCAAATCGGCGCAATGGTCGCGCAAAATGAAATGGATCTTATTATTTTCCTGCGCGATCCTTTAATGGCTCAGCCTCATGAGCCTGATATTATTGCTTTGCTCCGATTATGCGATGTGCAGGGAATACCTGTAGCGACGAATATCGCAACGGGCGAATTACTCGTCCATTCCCTTCAGCGGGGTGAATTCGGCTGGCGGGAATTGGTTCATAAATACAAACCGGGCGAACAATCATAATGGAAACCGTTGAGCTTTTAGCGTTTGGCGCGCATCCGGACGATGTCGAAATCGGGATGGGCGGTACCCTTGCCAAGCATGTCAAGTCAGGTTTGCGTGTCGCTATATGCGATCTGACCCGTGCGGAAATGTCTTCAAACGGCACCGTGGAAACGAGGCGGCAGGAAGCAGCCGAAGCGTCCGCGGTGCTTGGTTTATCCGCCCGATCCTGCCTCGGCCTTCCCGACAGGGGATTAACCGGTTCCGCGGAACAGCTGGAAGCGGTTGTCAGGGAAATTCGCCGCCTGCGGCCAAGAATTGTATTTGCGCCCTATTGGGTGGATCGACACCCCGATCACACCGATTGCAGCAAGCTGGTGGAGGCTGCCGTGTTTAATGCAAAGCTTCGCAATTATTTGCCTGAGCTGCCGGCTGTCCAGGTGGAGCAGCTGTATTTTTATTATATTAACGATAGCAGCGAGGTTTCGCTTATCGTAGACATAAGTGAGTTTCACGATCAGAAGCAGCAGGCATTGAGCTGTTATTCCTCCCAATTTGCTCCTCCGGCAGAGGGAGAAGGCCGTGTGCGGACACCACTTACGGACCGCTATATTCAGCGTGTGGAGGCGCGCGATTTGCTGCTTGGCCAAACGCGCGGCTTTGCTTATGCGGAAGGTTTTGCCATTAAAGCCCCTCACCGGGTAACATTATTCTAAAGCAGAACGGGCGGTTTCTCCTATTTTTAACCATAACGGACCAAGAGGCTACATAGATTTAATCATCAGCCTACAGCGGGGGTGTCAAAAGTGGAAAGACGTTTAAAAATCGGTATCACGTGTTACCCGACACTTGGCGGATCAGGGGTTGTGGCAACCGAGCTTGGCAAGATTCTTGCCGAAAAAGGACATGAAATTCATTTTATTACCCACAGTGTTCCATTCCGGCTGGGCAAATTCCAGAAAAATATTTTTTATCATGAAGTTGAAGTCAACGATTATTATGTTTTTCGTTATCCGCCTTACGATTTATCGTTGGCGAGCAAAATGGCTCAAGTGGCAAAAATGCAAAATCTGGATTTGCTTCACGTCCATTATGCGGTTCCCCATGCGATCTGCGCCTATTTGGCGAAGGAAATGGTGGGGGAAGGCCTGAAAACCGTAACAACGCTGCATGGAACGGATATTACCGTACTGGCCCAGGATGAATCGTTAAAGGATCTGATCCGGTTGGCCATTAATAAAAGCGATGCCGTGACTGCGGTTTCCAATGATTTGATTCAGGAGACGCGGGACCTGCTGGATATTCATAAACCGATTGATCTGACCTATAACTTTGTTGACAAGCGGGTATATTACCCTCGGGAATGTTCCTCTCTGCGCAGTGATTTTGTGGGCAAAGATGAAAAAATTCTTATGCATATATCCAACTTCCGGCCGGTAAAAAGGGTCAGCGATGTGGTCGATGTATTCGCCAAAGTGGCCGAACATATTCCAAGCCGGCTTCTACTCGTCGGAGAAGGGCCCGAGCTGCCCAAGATTCAGCATAAAATCCGCAGTATGGGGCTGGAAAACAAGGTTCATTTTCTGGGTAAACAAGATGATGTGGCGCATGTGATTTCCATTGCCGATATCATGCTGCTTCCTTCAGAGAAAGAGAGCTTCGGGCTTGTAGCTCTGGAGGCGATGGCATGCGGCGTTCCGACAATCGGCTCATTTGCAGGGGGGATACCGGAGCTGGTTACGCACGGGGAGACCGGATTTCTCTCTCCGATCGGCGATACGGAGGATATGGCCCATAACGCGATCTCGCTGCTGCAGGACGAGAGCATGTACAGCCGTTTCAGGGAAGCTTGCCTGCATCGTGCACGTACCCAATTCTGCAATGATTTGATTACAGCGGAATATGAACGGATTTATTATCGTGTACTAGGCATTGAAGCCGATATTCCGCTTCCGGTATGTGATTAATTGTGAAGACGACAGGAACGGCCCTCGCTGCCGCGCTGCCTGTTCTGCAGAAGCTGGAATCCTGCGGATTCGAGACTGTTTTTGTAGGCGGCTGCGTACGTGATTCGCTCTGGAAACGTCCTCTCAAGGATATTGATATCGCTACCGCTGCACGCCCCGAGCAGGTGATGGACTTGTTTCCCCAAACCATACCGACCGGGCTCAAGCACGGTACAGTAACGGTTATTCATAACGATAGCCATTACGAGGTGACGACCTTTCGTACGGAATCCGGCTATGAGGATTTTCGCAGACCGGCTTCCGTGCAGTTTGTCGATAATTTGGCTGCGGACCTGCAACGGCGCGATTTCACCATCAACGCGATGGCTATGCGTTCAAACGGAGAAATATTTGATCCCGTGGGCGGCCTGGACGATATCCGAAAAGGCGTTTTGCGCTGTGTCGGCGATCCCGACGCCAGGTTTCAGGAGGACGCGCTGCGTATGCTTCGGGCTATAAGGTTTGCGGCCGAATACGAATTGCGGATTGCGCCTGCAACCTGGAGAGCCATAAAGAGGCACCAGAGGCTGCTTGTCAACATTGCGATGGAACGCATCGGATCGGAATGCGACAAAATGATTGGCGGTTCGCATCCGGACCGGGCTATTGTCTGGTTTGCGGCAAGCGGGCTCATGGACGACACGAAAGAACCGCTGCCTGAGCGTATACAGGCATGGGGAGGGAGGCGAGAGTCTCTGGGGAGCCTTGCAAATATTACGCTTCTTGATGAGCCGGATGACCGATGGGCAGCTTGCTGCTTGGCGGGAGATTTGCCGCTGCCGGCGGTGAAAGGGCTGTTTCAGGCATTATGCTTCTCAGCCAGACGGGCGTCAAGGCTGACAGCCATTATTGCTCTGCATGAAGCTATGGTAGAAGCGATAAAGAATCTGTCCTTCCGCAGCGAGAACGAATGGCTGAGCCTGCTGCAGGATTGGAAGCTGCGGGTGCTGGAACATGGCGAATATGCAAGCCGCGCATGGCTGCGGATCATTGGCGAGCTTCCCGGACTGTTGCCTTCGGCTGCGGAGCGTCATTCAATTCCGCCGCTGGATCGCACCACGGGTTCAAGCGTGGAGGCAGATTATTCTGACAGCCTGATTAACCGCTTGAAGCGGGAACTTGATTCCCTGCCAGCCTTCTCTCTTTCGGGGCTTGCCGCAGATGGATCGGCCGTGCTGGCCCGGGTAGGTAAGCCTGCAGGTCCATGGCTGGGGAGGCTGCTCGAGAAGCTGCTTCGCGCTACTGCATTGGGAGAGGTTGCCAACGAAAAAGAGCAGCTGCTGAATTATGCGGAGCAAGTAAACAGGGATGAAGTCATCAATGACTAACAAAACCGGTTAGGAGCAGGTATGGACACTCGGATTATCGCTTTGTTGGAACTGCAGGAGGAAGGACGTTATCTATCCGGCGAGGTGCTCAGCCGGGAATTAAACATAAGCCGCACCGCGGTGTGGAAGCATATCAAGAAGCTGGAAGGCATGGGATACCGAATTGAAGCTTCTCGCAGAATGGGTTACAGGCTGCTGGGTAAACCGTCCAGGCTGACCATGCCTGATCTGATGGAGAAATTGAAGGAATCCTCATTCGTCCCTTCTATTAAGCTGCTCGATGCCGTAGATTCCACTCAGAACATTGCCCAGCGAATGGCTGAGGAAGGTGCGCCTGAAGGAACGCTTGTCATAGCGGAGCAGCAAACAAAAGGAAGAGGCCGTATGGGCCGTCATTGGGTTTCCCCTCCAGGTAAAGGAGTATGGATGAGCATGGTGCTCCGTCCGGAAATACCACTGCAGTTTGCGCCGCAGCTTACCCTCCTTGCGGCAGTTGCGCTGAGCCGGGCGCTTATGGCAATCGCACCGCTGGATATTGGAATCAAATGGCCCAATGATCTGCTTATTGGCGGTAAAAAAATCAGCGGCATTCTGCTGGAATCGACTGCCGAGGACGAGCGGCTTCGTTATGTAGTGGCGGGTATCGGAATCAGTGTCAATCTGGAGGAGACGGATTATCCGCCTGAGCTGCTGGAGGCCGCTACATCTCTTCGGATCGCGCTTGGGCGGCCGCTTGAACGCTCAGAGGTAATAGCCGCTTTTATATCCCAGTTCCAGCAGCTCTATACCCTCTATCACAAGGAAGGCTTCGCACCAATACGCAGCTTATGGGAGGCACGGTCGATTACGCTGCATAAACAGGCAAGACTGGTTACCCCATCCGGGGTTGTGGAAGGAACGCCGGTCGGCCTGGATGACCGCGGAGCTCTCCTCGTCAAGCTTGCAGGCGGGGAAATTATCCCGGTATTCTCGGCAGATATCAAGTTGCCGGCAGGTGATGGTGGCGCATAGACGGGAAGACGTTTTTTTGCTATACTCGAATTATTCATCAAGACAGATTTCAGGGCGGTATCTGCAAGTGAAAGAACCGCACCGACAGAAATCCGTTTTCGGCAATCATACTGGTTGTTTGATGTCTTTTGCATAGCTGTGCGTACTCTGCTCTGAGCCGTTAGGGACCGAGACAGAAGGAAGCCGCTGGTGGCAATCAGGACGTTCCTTTTTGGATGGGACCTTTTTAGCGGCAGCTGAAAGGTTTTTTTGCATTTACAATCCATTTACCTCAAAGGAGGAAGAAAGCTCATGAAACAACCGTTGACTATTACCAAGTTGAAAAAAATGAAGCAAAGCGGCGAGCCAATTTCAGTGCTGACTGCCTATGATTATCCATCCGCCAGGCTGGCCGAGGAAGCAGGAATCGACGTGATTCTTGTTGGGGATTCCCTCGGCAATGTCGTGCTTGGCTATGATTCGACCATACCTGTTACCCTTGATGATATGGTGTACCATTCCAGGGCTGCTGCCCGTGGTGCGCAGCATACTTTTATTGTGACCGATTTACCGTTCATGACCTACCGGCTAGGGAACGAAACAACTTTGCGCAATGCCGCCAGATTGATGCAGGAGGGTCATGCCCACGCCGTCAAGATGGAGGGTGGGGCCGATATTGCCGGAGAGATTGCCGCTTGCGTCCGGGCTGGAATTCCGGTTATGGGGCATATAGGCCTGACGCCGCAGTCGGTCCATCAGCTTGGAGGCTACAAAGTACAAGGCAAGCTGCCAAAGGAAGCGCAGCAGTTGATCGATGACGCGAAAGCGCTGGAGGCTGCCGGGGCGTTTGCCATCGTAGTGGAGCTTGTGACGGAACAACTGGCGGAAGCCATTTCCAAGTCTTTGACGATCCCTACGATCGGAATTGGCGCGGGCCGGGGCTGTGACGGACAGGTACTGGTTTACCACGATATCCTGCAGTATGCGTCCCCTTACCGGCAGAAACGTTTTGTCAAAACCTATGCGGATCTGGGAGCAACCGTGCGAAATGCGATTGGTGAGTATGTAGCGGATGTAAAATCCCGCGCATTCCCCCAGCAGGAGCATGCTTTCGAATCCGAGCTTGAACCGCTGAAACATGTATACGGAAACGATACGTCCGAGGCACAATCAGCCGATGAGAAGGAGACGGTTTCCCGTGATCGTATGCACAACCAAACAACAGCTTAAAGAACAGTTGGCTCTATATAAGGAAGGGTTTCCGGGGAGCAGGGTCGGACTTGTACCGACGATGGGTTTCCTGCATGAAGGTCATGCCAGCCTGATGAAGCGCGCCAAAGAAGAATGTGATTTTACCGTTCTGTCGGTTTTTGTCAATCCGCTGCAATTCGGTCCCAATGAAGATTTTGACCGCTATCCCCGGGATAAGCAGCGCGATGCGGCACTTGCGGAAAACAACGGAATCGATGTGCTGTTTATGCCGGATGTGAGTGAGATGTATCCGACGAAACCGCTCACGAGAGTATTGCTCAGCGAAGTGACGGAACGTCTTTGCGGCGCTTCCAGACCGGGACATTTTGACGGGGTGGGAACGGTTGTAAGCAAGCTGTTTCATCTGATTCAGCCGGATCGGGCATACTTTGGGATGAAGGATGCCCAGCAGGTGGCGGTTGTGGAGCGGATGGTGTCCGACCTGGATTTTTCCGTTGAAATAATACGCTGTCCTACTCTGCGCGAATCCGATGGACTTGCTATGAGCTCGCGCAATGTGTTTCTGAATGAAGAAGAGCGGCGCCAGGCCATCATCTTGAATTCGGCGCTTGAGCAGGCGGAACAATGGGCTAAGGAGCCCGGGATGACCGCTCCGTTGTTCAAGGAACGGCTCAGTTCCTATATCGGACAGGCGCCGCTGGCTGATATTGATTATGCCGAGCTGCTCCACTATCCGGACCTGACAGATCTGCCGGATGACATGGAGCTTGCAGCGAGTACCCAACCGCTCATCATTGCGATAGCCGTCAGGTTCGGAGATACGCGCTTGATCGATAACCGAATTGTGGAACAGAAGTGGAGGTGTGCACCGCATGTTTAGAACGATGATGAAATCAAAAATTCACCGGGCAACTGTTACGGAAGCCAATCTGAATTATGTGGGAAGTATTACCATTGATGAGGATTTAATGGAGCTGACCGATATTTGGGCTAATGAGAAGGTTCAAATCGTCAATAATAATAACGGGGCGCGGCTGGAAACCTATGTGATACCGGGACCAAGAGGCTCCGGCGTCATTTGCTTGAACGGTGCAGCCGCAAGGCTTGTGCAGCCAGGTGATAACGTCATTATTATTTGTTATGCTATGATGAGTGAAGAAGAAGCGAAGGCTTATAAACCCAAGGTAGTCATTGTCGATGCGGACAATCGTCCCGTGCAAACAATGACGGAAGAAATTCACGCCACAATATTGTAACTCCGCCAGTTCCCGCGCACATCCAATGCCAAGCCAGTGTAACCTCTGGAATGGGGTATGAAAACAATGGCCAGGGCAAAGAATGAGCATAACAAATTCACGATATCAAGTGAAGGTGGGATGCAGGCGATGATTAATCAGGTATTTGGAACACTGCATGAAACGCTGGACGATATTATTATTCATTATCCTTATGCGGATGCCGAGCAGAAACAACTTTTGGATGAAAAGCTTGCTGTTCTCAAGCAGTTCAGTGACAGCTTCATCGAACACTGGCTGCAGTTTGAAGAAAAAATGGCTGATTTCCGTGACATGCAGTCCGGGCAGCTGCAAGTTCCAGCAGCTACAGGGGCAAGTGCTGCCGTCCCAACGCAGGCAGAGCTGGAATGCCTGGCGGAAGCCGAGAAATATATGCTTGTGCAGCATCTAGCGCCGGGCAAAGCCGTCCATGCTGAACCTGAGTCTCCGTTGTCAGCGGACGATCCCGATCAGACGGCTTCCTGCGAAGCCTTCATCAAAGGCCAGGGCTATTTCAAGCTGTTTATGTTTAAGGAAGCTGCTGCGTGTTTTATGGAGGCTCTGCTTCACGCACCGGAATATAACGAAGCCAAATTGTTTCTGGCTATGTCCCTGATGCATCTTCAGGAATGGCAGGAAGCCCAGCGTCATTTTCAACTCCTTATCGAGGTGACTGACAATGCCAAATGGCGGGCTCTGGGTCTTAACGCGCTGGGATGCATCCAGGCGATCAGGTTGAATTTGGAGCAGGCCGAGCGTTATTTTGCAAGAGCTCATGAATCCGACCCCGATTTTCCCGATCCCGTCTCCAATATCAAGTCCTGCCAGCAGCATACAAACGGCCATTTGTCATTGTATTTTGGGAGCGGGCAGCTTTAGTTTTTGCGAAAGGACGTCATAGCCGGATGAATTATGCGGTACTCGATTTGGAAACAACCGGACATAGTGCCGGCGATGAAATTATACAGGTTGGACTTGTTATTCTTAATGAATCCATGGAAATATCCCGATCTTATAATACTTTCGTCAAGCCAAGCATTGCAATCCCGTCTTTTATTACACAATTAACCGGGATAGACGAATCTATGGTTCAAGACGCGCCTTCTGTGGAGGATGTGCTTCTGGAGCTCATCCCCCTGCTGGACGATGCGGTACTGGTCGCGCACAATGTCGGTTTCGACGCCGGGTTTCTCAACTCGGCGCTCGACCGCAGCGGCTATATGCAATTTGCCGGACGCCGGCTCGATACGATTGATTTGTTGCGTGTGCTGTATCCCACATTGACAACTTATCAACTGGGAGCGGTTACGGAATTATTCGGGATTGATCATGACCAGCACCATCGTGCGGACAGTGACGCGATGGCTACGGCTGAGCTGTTTATTGAATGCTACCGCAAGCTAGAACAGCTGCCTCTGATGACGCTGGAGCGGCTGGTCAGCTTGTTTAATGACGATATCGACGATATGGCCTGGTTCATCGGGCAGATGGTCACCCTCAAGGAAAACCAAAGCTCTATTGATCTTGATGCCTATACCTACTTTCGCCAATTTGCCATGAAAGCGGGCGATTGGACGGAGGAGCAGCCGGCTAGAAGCGGTGAAGGCGAAGCGGAGTCTGTTCATGAATGGTCGTTCGATGACTTTCTGAAGCATATAAAAGATGGAATCCGCGCGCTTAATCCCGGTTACGAGGAGCGCGAGCCTCAGAACATGATGTTTCAGGAAGTGATCGACGCCTTTGAACACGACCATCATCTGATGATTGAAGCAGGGACGGGCACGGGGAAATCGCTGGGTTATTTGATCCCGGCTTTATATTATGGTGTCCAGCAGGGAAAGCGGATAGTCGTCAGTACGCATACCATTAATCTGCAGGAGCAGCTCCGTCAGCGCGATCTGCCGCTTTTGCAATCCGTTATGCCGTATCCTTTCAGGGCGGCTGTTTTCAAGGGGCGCGGCAACTATCTTTGCCTTCGTAAATATGAAGCAAAAGTAGGGGCGCAGGACTTCGCCTCCCGCAACGAAGACCGGATCACGGCTGCACAGATGGTAGTATGGCTGAGTGAAACCGAGCATGGCGACCAGGAGGAGCTTAACTTTGGCAACAGGGGCAGTGAATTCTGGAGCACGGTGGCAAGTGACGCCGATTCCTGTCTCAACCGCAGCTGCCCCTGGTTCAAGCGCTGTTATTATCACCGGGCTAAACAGGAAGCCAATATTGCGGATGTGGTGATTACCAATCACTCCATGCTGTTTACCGATATCCGCGCCGATCACAGGCTGCTGCCGGGTTATGATCATTTAATCGTTGATGAAGCGCATCATCTGGAAGATGTGGCGGGCAAGCATTTGGGCACCCAGGTGTCCTATCATACGGTTCACCATCCGGTAGGCAGACTTTGCAAGGATGCGCGCAACGGCCAGCTTATTCTGTTGAAGCACCGGTTGTCTCATGAGGACTTGGAAAAGGCGGCAAAGTGGAGAGAGCAGATCGACGAGGTCGTACCGGTCTTCGGAGAACTGCGCGATGAATGGGACCGTTTGTTTGATATGCTGTTCACGTTCCTGGGAGGAACCGCCGCAAGCGGCAGGCAGGGATATCCCGCGGTTCAGGAAGCCGCCGCCGCCGGTGATGCCAACCAACTGGTACTGCGGCTGCGCAGGAGCCAAATGCCTGCTCAATGGTCTGAAGCCCAGGCTGTAGAAGAAATCGTCCACGGTTATTTAAGCCAGATCATCCGGCCGCTGGATAAGCTGTTCGCTGAGGTGAAGGAGGAGTTGGACGACCCGGGAATCGCCGCGCTTGTGACCGATTTGAGCGGGACGGTCAAGGATTTGGCCAGAGCCCGGGATGACCTCCGCCAGTTTATGAAGGCCGACAAGAAAGAAATGGTTTACTGGATCGAAGCCAATAATAATTACCGGGCCAAATCCATTCATCTGTATGCGGTCCCCGCCAATGTCAGCGAGCAGCTGCGGAATTATTTTTTCGATACGAAACGAAGCGTTGTGCTTACCTCCGCCACTTTATCCGTACAGAAGTCCTTTCAATATGCCTGCGAGCAGCTGGGTCTGGAACAGGATGAACAAAGCGGCAAGCTGAAGACCGTCCAGCTCCCTTCCCCGTTCAATTACAGGGATCAGGCGCTAGTCATTATTCCGCGGAATTTCCCTGTGCTTAAGGGAGCAGCGGGCGATCCGCTGTTTAATGAAATGCTGGTTAAGTCTTTGGGCGAGGCCGCTATTCAGACCAAAGGAAGAATGCTGGTGCTGTTCACATCTTACCGGATGCTGCGTCAAGTTTATGATCCGCTGAAAGAAGTTCTGGCCCCGAGCGGCATACAACTGCTTGGACAGGGGATCGACAGCGGCAACCGCAGCAAGCTGACCCGCCGCTTCCAGCAGCAGGCGGCATCCGTTCTCCTGGGAACCAGCAGCTTCTGGGAAGGGGTCGATATCCCTGGCGATGCGCTGACCTGCCTGGCGATTGTGCGGCTGCCTTTTCAGCCTCCTAATCATCCGCTTGTGGAGGCCAAGTCGGAAATGCTGCAGGAGCAGAAGCAGAATCCGTTTATGAAGTTGTCTATCCCGCAGGCCGTCATCCGTTTCAAGCAGGGTTTCGGACGGCTTGTCCGCACGAACCGGGATCGGGGTATTGTACTTATCTATGATACGCGCGTGATTGATACCTACTATGGCAAGTATTTCCTTTACTCGCTTCCTGGACCGAAGATTGAGCATATGCATTTGGAGCAGATCGTTCCGCGCATCGGGGAATGGTTGTCCACAGGTCAAGAAGGGGTGGAGCAATGAAAAAAATATCCGAAGCAGTCGTCCGCAGACTTCCGGTTTACCTGCAGGTGCTCAGCGACTTGAGCAAGAGGGATGTTCAAACCGTATCCTCGCAGGAGCTTGGCAATAAACTGGATCTCAACCCTGCCCAAATCCGTAAGGATCTTGCCTACTTTGGCGAATTCGGACGCAAAGGCATCGGGTACGACGTGTCCTATCTGATCGAGAAGATCCGGCAGATTCTCAAGCTTGACCAGGGGTTGAACGTAGGCCTCGTCGGCGCAGGCAACTTGGGGCGGGCATTGTGCAATTACAATACGTATTTAAAGGACAATATGAAAATAACCGCTGTATTCGATGCCAATCCGGCTATGATCGGAGCCGCCATCAACAGCCTGGTTGTTATGCCGATGGATCAGTTGAAGGACATCGTGGCTGCCCGCAATATCCGGATTGGCATCATTACCGTGCCAGCAGTCGAAGCGCAGAATGTCGCCGATGGATTTGTTGAAGCGGGAGTGGAAGGGATACTGAATTTTGCCCCCACGATTCTTCGGGTTCCGGAGCATGTCAGGATCCATTATGCGGATTTTACGACCGAGCTGCTCAGCTTGGCATATTATTTGGAAAAAGAGGGGGACGAAACGGATGAACCGCTTGTGGATTGAAAATGGAACCTTTGTGACCATGAATGAGAAGGCTCCCGTAATCAAGGGACATATGGTGGTGGAGAATGACCGGATAATCTATTTGGACGAAGAGCCGCCAAATCCCTTGCCTGAAGGTGCCGAGCGTCTGGACGGCCGGGGGCTTCTCTTCATGCCGGGCTTGATCAATACGCACGGCCATGCGGCCATGTCGCTGCTCCGCGGATACTCGGACGATCAGAATCTTCAGGTATGGCTGGAGCAGAAGATGTGGCCGATGGAGGGGAAATATATCGATGCGGACACCCGTTGGGGCACATCTCTGGCGGTTATTGAAATGTTGAAATCCGGCACGACGACCTTTGTGGATATGTATGACAGGATGAATATCGTAGCAGAGGTTGTAGAGCAATCCGGCATCCGGGGTGTTCTGACACGCGGTGTAATCGGTTTGTGCCCGTCCGATGTACAGACGGCCAAGCTTGAGGAGGCCAAAAGCTTCGCAAGAGACTGGAACGGCAAGGCGGATGGACGTATAACGACGATGATGTCCCCGCATGCTCCCTACACTTGTCCCCCTGATTATATCGAACGTATCATTGAAGCGGCTCATGAATTAAACGTTCCGTTACATACCCATATGTCGGAGACGGCTGCCGAGGTGCAGCAGAATGTGAACGATTACGGCTGCCGGCCTGTGGAGCATCTGGACAAGCTCGGTTTCTTCTCTCGTCCTTCTTTCGTTGCCCATGCTGTTCATCTCCATGACGAGGAAATTGCGCTGCTGGCAGAAAAAAATGTCGGCGTGTCCCATAATCCGGCAAGCAATCTGAAGCTGGCCAGCGGCATCGCCCGGGTTCCCGATTTGATCCGGGCCGGAGTTACCGTATCGCTTGGAACGGACAGCGCGGCAAGCAATAATAATTTAGATCTGTTTGACGAGATCAGATTGGCAGCTTTGATCCATAAAGGAATAACCGGCGATCCTACCGTAGTTCCCGCCTATGAAGCATTAAAGCTGGGAACCTTGAACGGGGCCAGAACGGTCTGGCAGGAGACACAATTGGGGTCGCTTGAGGTTGGCAAAAAAGCCGATTTTATCGCAATCGACACGGAGCAGCCGCATTTTTATCCGCAGACTGAGATGGTTTCGCATCTGGTCTATGCCGGATCAGGGCGTGATGTGAAGCATGTCTGGATTAACGGGAGGCAGGTCGTTTCCGGTGGCGAGTGCCTGTTGCTGGACGAGGCCAAAATACGTGCAGAAGCCCAGCAATGCTTTGAAAGGCTGCTTGAGCGATAATGCGCAGGAATCGTCAACGGCGGCCGTCTGCCATGACCCGAACGATGTGGTTATTGCTTGGGGCCATTGTCGTCATGTTGATTCTGATTGGGCTTAATCTTTATTACCGGTCCGTACAGTCCACGCTCTGGAAGGAAGAACACAGCGCAGAAGTTTTGGCCGTCCAAACAGGCGGGTTAAAGGAAGCGACGAAATCACATCGATTTGTGTGGGATGAGCCTGTTTGGATTGTGGAAGGCAAGGATCAAGATGGCGACGACGCTTATGTATGGATGGTGAAGGAGCCGCTCAAGCTCAAAGCCAAAAATGGTGTGACGGAGTCGGAAATCAAATCGAAGTTCCGGAAAAAATCCCCCGCAGCCGACCTCTACCATATCAAGCTCGGGATGCTGGACGGAGCGCCCGTATGGGAAGTATTTTATGCGGACAAGAATTCTTCGAAGACTTTTAATTATTATGATTTCTATAAATATGGGGACGGTTCGTTCATTATTACTTACACGTTGTCGACCAATTAATGAGGGAGTGAACAAAGACGCCAAGCGCGCTTTTTTGTTCGTTCCCTGTTTTTTCTCATGCCTATCCCTTAAAAAATGTGATATACTATCGTATAGTAAAACTGATAGATATTAATATATACAATCGTACGACAAAGGAGGCTTCATGCCATGAAAATTAGATGGGTTCCAACATTAATTACAGCTGTATTATCTGCATGTTTGCTTGTCGGCGGCTGGTATATATACCGAAATATGACTACCATTCGACCACTTGAACAGATTACAGCACAAATTCCCGGCGTCACGGAAGCAAAGCCGGAAATTGGCCGCGATACTGTAACGGTGGAATTGACCTTGGATAAAAATGCGGATATTAGAGCCGTCTACGATAAGATTTACCAGGAAGGCAAATCCGTTATCGGCGGACGCGAGCTGAAACTTCAAATCCGCGAGAGCACGGACCAGCAGAAGCTGGACACCGTATGGTCATCCATGCTGTTTGGTATTGCGCAAGCGATGGATCACCGGAATTATTCGGATATCCCGCAAACACTGAAGCAGGCTGAGCAGCAGTTCAGCGGCATTCAGGCTGTTTCGGAGATGGACGAGAGCAATGTCTACATTACGCTCAGAGACGGCGATGATTTCAAGCATATTGTGCTGCCAAGAATAGCCGCACAGATGGGAGCGTGGCCGAATGCGTAACTATTCGAAGGAAATTGCGATCGGTTTTTTTCCCGTTCTCATTCTATTTTTGCAATTTATTGTCGGTATTAATATGATTCCTATTGTTTTCTTTATGGCCATGATGGCCGGCGTGTTCTATATCGTTCGCTCGCGGGGGAATCTGGCAGCAATCGGCAGTGAGCGCAAAGGAAAACTAGCAGCACCGGCCCCGCTCTCTTTTGAGCAGATTGGCGGTCAGGAGCGGGCCAAGCAGGAATTGGTCGAGGCGCTGGACTTTCTCGTGCATGAAGAGAAAATCTCCAAATTTGGCATCCGTCCGCTCAAAGGAATCCTGTTGACGGGTCCTCCGGGAACGGGCAAAACATTGCTGGCCAAAGCGGCGGCCACATACACCGACTCGATCTATGTGGCTGCTTCAGGCTCAGAATTCGTTGAAATGTATGTCGGGGTCGGTGCCAGCCGTATCCGGGATTTATTTAAGGAAGCCCGGCAGAAAGCTGCAAAAGCAGGAAAAGGAAGCGCAGTCGTATTTATCGATGAGATCGATGTCATCGGCGGCAAGCGCGACGGAGGCCAACATAAGGAATACGACCAGACGCTGAATCAGCTGCTGACGGAAATGGATGGCATTCATACGGCCGAGAAGCCGCGTATTCTGCTCATGGGAGCTACGAACCGCAAGGAAATACTCGACAGTGCCCTGCTTCGTCCGGGGAGGTTCGACCGTCATATCGTTGTCGATCTGCCGGACAAGAAGGGAAGGGATCATATTCTGCGCATTCATGCCCGCAACAAGCCGCTTCATGAAGAAGTGAGCCTGGAGAAAATTGCGGAGGAATCCTTCGGCTTCTCCGGCGCGCAGCTTGAAAGTGTCATGAATGAATCGGCCATCTACGCCATGCGTGAGGAGTCCGAATCGATCTCGCAACGCCACCTGTCGATGGCGATCGATAAAGTGATGATGGGTGAGCAGACAGACCGCGAATCGACCAAAGAAGAGCGGGAGCGGGTTGCCCTGCATGAGCTGGGGCATGCGATTGTCGCGGAGCTCGTGCGCCCGGGCAGCGTTTCGCAGGTTGCATTGTCACCGCGCGGGCAAGCTCTGGGCTATGTGCGTCATAATCCGCAGCAGGACCATTATCTGTACACGCAGCAATTTCTTGAAGGGCAAATTATGATTGCGCTCGGTGGCGCAGCGGCCGAAGAACTGTTCTATGGCGGACGCAGCACGGGCTCGCGAGGCGATTTTGATCAGGCGATGAATATTGTCCGGACGATGGTGGAATGCGGTCTGACGGAGCTTGGCATTATTGACAATTCCATGATTACTCCCGACCGCTGGGCAAGTGTTAACAAGTCCATTTTGGATGATCTGATGGAGAGAGTGAAGCTTCTGCTGGCTGATCAGAAAACTGTTTTCCTCCATTCCCTTGATGTTCTTGTCGCGGAAGAAACGCTTGGCGGTGACCGCTTCCGGCTGTTATTGCAAAAACAGTCTGCCGATGCGCAGGCTTTGACACAATTAGCCTGACCTTATATGCAGGAAAGAAGACGAACGGGGGGTTCGCCTTCTTTTTTTGCGTAAAAACGTTATAATTAGAAGATATAGGCCTTCTTAATTTATGTTTACGGCAACGCCGAATTCATTTCATGGCTCAGACCGTGTATTTGCTGCTTCCTGCAGCGGAATGATAAATGGAGGATGACATCATTGATTATGCGTAAAATTGGCGTCGTTGGCGCCGGGACCATGGGACAAGGCATTGCCGAAATGCTGGCTTTTAATGGTCTGGAAGTTTATGTGACCGAATATTCCGAAGAGAAGCTTGCGCAGGCTCTGCTGCAGATCGAGCAGAATCTCGACCGCCAGATAGAGAAATGGGCTTTGACCCGGGCGGAGAAGAAGCTTACCTTGAACCGGATTCATCTTATTCACCGGCTGGAGGAACTGGGAGATTGCGAGCTTATTATTGAGACGATTACCGAGGATCTGGAAAGCAAGAAAATGATCTTTGAACGACTGGATCAAATCTGCAAACCCCATGTCATATTGGCCAGCAATACGTCGACGCTCAGCTTGACGGAGCTTGCCAGTGTCACCGCACATCCGCAGCGTGTGATCGGCATGCATTTTGTATACCCGGCCAATCGTACGGATCTCGTGGAAATCGTCCGTGGACTGAAAACCTCTGATGAAACCTTCAACCGGACCAAGCATTTTGTCGAGCATATTATACAAAAAAAAGGCATTATGGTATTCGAATCTCCAGGATTCGTTACCACGAGGCTGATCTGTCTGTTCATCAATGAAGCGTTGCATGTGCTGGAGGAAGGAGTCGCCTCAGCGGAGGATATCGACAGCGCGATGAGGATCGGCTACAGCTTCCAGAACGGACCCTTCGAGATGGCCGACCGCTTCGGGCTGGACGCCATTCTGGCTGCGCTGGAGCGTATGTTCCGTGAATATGGTGAACTTAAATACCGTCCGTCCATCGTGCTCAAGAAAATGGTCCGCGCGGGCCAGCTCGGTGTAAAAAGCGGTGTTGGCTTCTTTCATTACGATAAGGATGGAGACCGTCAATGATAATACTGGTCATGAATGCTGGCAGCTCTTCCCTGAAATATCAATTGTACAACATGAGTAATGAAGCGGTGCTGGCTCATGGCAGCGTTGAGCGTATCGGCATGGATTCGTCCATTGTGACCCACGAAACAAGCGGCAAGCCCGAAGTGCGGGTGGTCAGCGAGATTCTTGATCATAATGCGGCGGTCAAAAAAGTAAGTGAAATGCTGACTCATCGCGAGCATGGAGTGCTCAGTTCCCTGGACGAAATCAAAGCGGTTGGACACCGGGTCGTGCATGGCGGCGAAAGCTTCAAGCAGTCGACGTTGGTCACACCGGAGGTTAAAGAGGAAATCCGCCGGTTGTTTGACCTGGCCCCCTTACATAATCCGCCGGCCATGATGGGAATTACGGCGGTGGAGACGAATATGCCGACCATCTCGCAGGTGGTTGTGTTCGATACTGCTTTTCATCAAACCATGCCGCAGGAAACCTTCCTGTACCCGATACCCATGGTGCTTTACCGCCGCCACAAGATTCGCCGTTATGGTTTTCACGGGACCTCGCACAATTATGTCAGCCAGCAGGCAGCCATCAAGCTGGGGCGCTCGCTGGATTCCCTGAAGATGATTACCTGTCATATCGGAAACGGCGCAAGCTGCGCAGCGATTGTGAATGGACGTTCTTATGATACCAGCATGGGACTTACTCCGCTGGAGGGGCTGATGATGGGAACGCGCAGCGGAGATCTGGATCCTGCTATTGTTCCGTTCACGATGAACAAGGAGGAACTAACTTTGAACGAAGTGAATTCCATGCTCAACAAACACAGTGGACTCCAGGCGATCAGCGGGATTAGCAGCGATATGCGGGAGATTACGGAATCGATGAATGAGGGCGACAAGCAGGCGAAGCTGGCCTTCGACATGTATACCTACAGGCTCCGCAAATACATCGGTGCCTATACGGCAGGGATGAACGGTCTGGATGTCCTGGTGTTTACGGCGGGAATCGGGGAAAATTCGGTAGCGGTCCGGAAGGCCGTTTGCGAGAATCTCACGTTTCTGGGCGTGCAGCTGGATGAAGAGCGAAATGAAGTGCGTTCCCGCGAGGCACGCTTGATATCCACAGACGATTCGCGTGTGAGCGTAATGGTGGTCCCTACCAATGAAGAGCTTCTGATTGCAAGAGATACTTATCAATTGGTGAAGCAGTTTGCCTGAGCTGTTCTAAACCAAAAAAAGGACGGGATATAAATGAGAACCTTAACGACAATCGGACAATTGGATCAGCATGCCGGTCAAACCGTATGGATCGGCTGCTGGCTCGGCGGCAAACGTTCCAGCGGCAAAATTCAGTTTTTGCAGCTGCGTGACGGAACGGGATTTGTACAGGGAGTCGTAGTAAAAAGCGAAGTGCCGGAAGCGGCCTGGACGGCCGCGCAGCAGTTGACGCAGGAAAGCTCCCTCTATGTGAAGGGAGAGGTCCGCGCGGAGCCGCGCAGTCCTTCCGGCTATGAGCTGACGGTTCAGGAAATCGAGATTATTCAGATCACGCAGGATTATCCCATCACGCCCAAGGAGCATGGCGTTGATTTTTTGATGGACCGCCGCCATCTGTGGCTGCGCTCAGCCAAGCAGCGGGCTATTATGGTCATCCGCGCCCAAATCATCCGGTCCATCCAGCAATTCTTCGATGAGCGAAGCTTCACACTCGTCGATCCGCCGGTACTGACACCGTCCTCCTGCGAGGGGACAACGAATTTGTTTCATACCAAATATTTCGATGAGGACGCTTATCTGACGCAGAGCGGTCAATTATATATGGAAGCGGCTGCGATGGCTTTGGGCAAGGTCTACTCATTTGGTCCGACTTTCCGGGCGGAGAAATCGAAGACACGCCGCCATCTGATTGAGTTTTGGATGATTGAGCCGGAGATGGCTTTTGTCGACCACGAAGAAAATTTGCGGGTGCAGGAGCAGTTTATTTCGTATGTGGTGCAGTCCGTTCTTGCCAACTGCCGCCGTGAACTTGAGACGGTGGGGCGAGATGTGAGCAAGCTGGAAGCTATTCAGGCGCCATTCCCGCGCATTACGTATGACGAGGCCATCAAGCTGCTGCACGACGGAGGCTTCGATATTCCTTGGGGCGAGGATTTCGGCGCGCCTCATGAAACAGCCATTGCCGCGGCATTCGATAAGCCGGTGTTTATAACGCATTATCCGACTTCGATCAAAGCCTTCTACATGAAGCCGGATCCGAACCGGCCGGAGGTCGTGTTATGTGCAGACATGATCGCACCCGAAGGCTATGGAGAGATTATTGGAGGCTCGCAGCGGATCGACGACCCGCAGCTGCTCGCCGAGCGCTTCGCCGAGCATGAACTGTCTACGGAAGCTTATCAATGGTATCTGGATCTCAGGCAGTACGGGAGCGTCCCGCATTCGGGATTTGGCCTTGGGCTTGAACGGACAGTAGCCTGGATTTGCGGACTGGAGCATGTCCGCGAAACGATTGCATTCCCACGTACCCTGTATCGTTTATATCCATAACTAATACCAGGAACATTCGAATGGATTCGTAAATGGGAATCTCAGAATTGCGAAGTTTGGGGGCTCACTTTTGAAGAATGAAATGTGGAAAGCATACGCCCGGGGGATGGCAGCCGCTATGAACAGCGGCGGTGTTGTGGTCCCCGCGGCGTTAATGCGCTCATATAAGGCCATCGGCATTGCCGATGCCGATATGCTGCTGTTTATCCAGCTCATGATGTTCAGGCAGCTGGAACAGGTGGATTTTCCGACGCCCGAGCAGCTGGCAGAGCGGCTTGGCACCAGCTCCAAAGCCGTGGGACAGCAGCTTGGAAGGCTGATGAAGGAGGGGCTGCTGATGATTGATGAAGATATGGATCCCATCAGCGGCATCCCATCTGAGCGTTACAATTGGAACGGGCTGATTATCCGCTGCGCCGAATGGCTGGCCGATGAAGCCAGGCAGTCGATCCAATCCGAGCGTGGGAAAAAACGTACTGCCATGGCGAAATCGGCGGATCTGTTCTCGGTATTTGAGCAGGAGTTCGGCCGGCCCTTGTCGCCTATGGAATGCGAGACGATCAGTGCCTGGCTGGACCAGGACCAATACGCCGAGGAGCTGATCCGTTTTGCGCTGAAGGAGTCCGTGTTTGCGGGCAAGCTGCATTTCCGCTATATCGACCGCATTCTGATCGAATGGAGCCGCAACCGGGTTACGAACACGGATGAGGCCAAAGCGCACACGGCTAAATTTCGGGGCGGCCGCGGCTCATCGTAACTGAAGCCGTTTATGCGCATTACAAAGATGTGGCTTTTACGGCTGTGTTTGTTATAATAGATGATGCGACACAACTGAATACGAGATGGGGAGCTGGAATTGGCCGGCTGAGAGGGGATACCGATATCATCCCGACCCTTTGACCTGATCTGGATAATGCCAGCGTAGGAATTGCCTTGTAGCCAGCCCTCTTTCACTTTTCGTTTTGTGAAGGGAGGGAATGGAGTATACAAAGCCGTTTACAAGCGTCTTCCAGCGGGAGGCGCTTTTTCTTATGAACTCGGGGTCTTTTAGCAGCTATGGTCGCTCATCATGGGAGATATCAGGGAGGAGTCAGCGGTATTATGGCAGGAAACAAACCATTTACAAAAGCAAAATGGGGAATGGCGGCGCTTGTTCTGCTGCTCGTATTGGCGGGCTGCGGCGCCAAAGAGAACGGCGCAGGGCAGACTGGCAATGGAACAGGGACCGCCAGCGAAAACACAGGGAATACAGACAATAAAGGCGGCAGTCAAGAATCTGGAGGGAAGTCCTCCGATCCGGAGGCGTTGACGAAAGTCAAAGTCGTGCTGGACTGGACCCCGAATACGAACCATACAGGTCTGTATGTAGCAAGGGACAACGGCTTTTTCAAAAATCACGGCTTGGATGTGGAAATTGTTCTGCCTGGCGAAGCGGGTGCCGATACGATGGTTGCAACCGGTGCTGCGGAATTTGGCGTCGGCTACCAGGAGGGGATCACCCAGGCGCGGATTCAGGGTGTTCCGCTGGTTTCCATCGCAGCTGTTATTCAGCATAATACCTCCGGCTTCGCTTCGCCCGCGGATAAGAACATTAAAACGCCGGTTGATTTTGAAGGCAAAACCTACGGGGGCTGGGGATCTCCTGCAGAAGCGGCAGTCATTGAATCGCTGATGAAGGAAGAGAAGGCGGACGCAAGCAAGGTCAAGATCGTCAACATCGGCGATGCGGATTATTTTACAGCCGTCAAGAAGAATATTGATTTTGCCTGGATTTATTATGCATGGACCGGAGTGGAGGCGGAGCTTCGGGGGGATAAGATCAACATGATGTATTTGACGGATTACAGCGACAAGCTGGATTATTACACACCAGTACTGGAAACCAATGAGAAAATGATTGCCGAGAATGGCGATATCGTAAAAGCTTTTGTTGCCGGAGCATCCGAAGGTTATGCCTATGCGATCGAGCATCCCGAGGACGCAGCGGAAATTCTGATTAAAGCGGTGCCTGATCTTAACGCGGATCTGGTCCGTGCCAGCCAGAAATGGCTCAGTCCACGTTATCAGGATGACGCCGCCCGATGGGGGGAGCAACGAAAGGAAGTTTGGGCTAACTACGCAGGCTGGATGTTTGAACATAAGCTTTTGGACAAAGAGCTTGAAGCAGACAAAGCTTTCACGAATGAATTTTTGCCTGAATAGCAGATCGAAATTGAAGAGCTCGAATGGAAAGGGGAAAATAAAACCGATGTCAAACGCCTTGTTAAGCATTCAAATTTTGCCGCATACGCCAGGAGGAGAAAGTGTCCTCCCATACGTGGACCGCGCGATTGAGATTATTAAAGCCTCTGGGGTGCCGTACCGCGTAGCTCCGCTCGAAACCACGATGGAAGGGGAACTGAACCAACTGCTGTCCATCGTTCAGGAGATGAATGAGGCGATGACCGTCATGGGCTGCCCATCTGTCATCTCCCAGATCAAAGTGTATTATAATCCGGAAGGCGGCGCTTCTATGGACAGGCTGCTGGAGAAATACCCCGATGGTCAATAAGCTTCGCAATTTTTGGCCGCCTGCTGCCGTGCTTGGGGCATTTGTTATACTCTGGCAGGCGGTGGTCATCCTGTTTCATATCGAGCCTTATATTCTTCCGTCTCCGCTTGCGATTGCATCCAATACAATCGAGCAGACGCCGAGGCTCTTGCATCATACATGGTCGACACTGGGCGTAACGCTGCTCGGATTCATGGCAGGAACGGCGGCGGGCTTCGTGCTCGCCGCTTTGCTGCATGTTATACCGGGTGCGAAAGCAGGGTTTTACCCCTTGCTGGTGCTGACCCAGAATGTTCCGGTCATCGCGCTGGGGTCACTGCTTGTCGTGTGGTTTGGATTCGGCATTCTGCCGAGGCTTATCCTGATCATATTGGTATGCTTCTTCCCTGTAGTCGTCGCCATGCTTACAGGGCTGACGCAAAGCGATCCCAAGCTGGTTGATTATATGAAAATGATCGGCGCTACCAAAGGGAGGCTATTCTGGCGGTTGGAGCTTCCCAATGCCGTGCCTTATTTGTTCTCGGGTCTTAAAATTGCCGCTTCGTACAGTGTAATCAGCGCCATTTATGCGGAATCGATCGGGGGCAGTGAAGGGCTGGGTAATTTTATGCTGGTCTCCCAGCGGGGATGGCAGACGGCCAATGTATTCTCCGCAATAGCGATTATTGTCGTACTCAGCCTGATTCTATTTGGCCTTATTAGCCTGGCAGAGCAATTTCTTGTTCGCGGGGGCAGTCGCAAGCCGGAAAAGGGAAGGGGATAACCATTATATGGCAGAGAATGCGCTTGAACTGTTATCCGTCTCCAAGCATTTTTTGGAAGGCGAATCGGCAAAGCTTGTTTTGGCCGATGTGAGCTTCCATGTGAAGGATGGCGAATTTGTTTCGCTGATCGGTCCATCCGGCAGCGGGAAAACGACCTTATTTCAAATGATTGGCGGTCTGGAACCACCTTCCTCCGGGGAGATTCGGATAAACGGAAGAATCAGCGGCGGCGAGCGCGGTCGGATTGCCTACATGCCGCAGCAGGCTGCTCTGCTCCCTTGGCTCACCGTAACAGGCAATATTGAGCTGGCATTATCTATAGCCGGAATTGCCCGCAAGGAGGGCAGGAAAATGGCTTCAGAATGGCTGGAGCGAGTCGGACTTGGCGGTCTTGCTAACGCATATCCCGATGTGCTCTCAGGGGGGATGCAGCAGCGGGTATCGTTCCTGAGGGCGCTGTTGTCCCCACAGCCCCTGATGTGTCTGGATGAGCCATTCGGAGCGCTTGATGCGCTGACCAGGCTCCATATGCAGACCTGGCTGCTTTCGCTTTGGGAGGAACACCGGCGGTCTGTGCTGCTTGTCACCCACAGCATCGAGGAGGCGCTGCTAATGTCCGACCGGATTATTGTATTATCCGCTTCGCCGGCTGTTGTTATGAAGGAGATAACGGTTCCTTTTCGCCGTCCGCGCAGCAGCGAGCAGCTGTGGAATGATCCGGAGTTCAACGCCATGAAGCTGGATATTTATCGAATGCTCGGACCGGCGGCTGGCAGCCTAGAGAGCGGTCGCAAGGGGGAATTGCATTGAAGAGCGGCGGACAGAACTATATCGACGCGCATATTCATGTGGATTTGTATCCATCCGGGGAAAGAGATGCCATGTTAAAGAGAGCATTTGACCAGGGGATAACGGCTGTGGTCGCGGTATCAATGCATTTGGAATCCTGCAAAATCAATAGGGAGTTAGCGATGAAATATCCCGGCCGTTTGATTCCGGCCTATGGCTTCCACCCGGAGCAGATTCTTCCGTCCGGCAGCCAGTTGGAAGAGCTCATGGGATGGATCAGGGACCGGAACAAAGCTGGTGAAACGTTCGCCATAGGTGAAGTCGGACTGCCTTATTACACCAGGTTGGAAGCACGCGAAGCAGGCCGGCCATTTGACGAAGGTCCTTATTTGCAGGTGCTGGATCAATTTGCGGCTCTGGCAGCCGAATTGGACCGCCCTCTCGTGCTGCACGCAGTGTATGAGGACGCAGACAAGGCTTGCGATATCCTGGACAAGCATCAGGTAAGACGGGCCCACTTCCATTGGTTCAAAGGTTCCTCCGCTACCCTCGGGCGGATACGGGCGGCCGGTTTCCGCATATCGGTAACGCCGGATGTCGAGTATGAGGAAGAGATCAGACAGATCGTTAAGGATTATCCAATCGAGCTAATGATGACGGAAACGGATGGTCCCTGGCCGTTTGAAGGGACATTCGCCGGCAAGTGCACCAGACCGGAAATGGTGCGCGAGGTGGCTGCCGAGATTGCTTTGATCAAAGGTATACAAGAGGACCACGCAGCTTCCCGGCTGCTGGATAATGCAAAAGAATTTTATCGTTGAAAAATGGCCAGCCCCAGTAAAAATTTCACACTTCATGCGGGTCAACAGCATGCAAGGGGCTGCAGCTTTTTTTTGAATAAAAGCTTGGGCAAGAGGAGAAACCAAGAGGGAACACAATCTATAACCCCAAATGGAGGTCTTCCCTTGAAAAAGATGATGACAAGTATGTTCGTTTGTGCGTTCATTTCCATCATGTTGTTGGTGCCCGCGTTCGCAACCAGCAATTCAAGCATGAATGGGGCCAATACGTATCCAGGCACCGGTAATACCTCGGGCACAGGTACCTACGGTAACAGCACTACCTATGGAACCGGTACGAACAATGGCACCTATGGCAATACCTATACCGGTAACACGGCTGGCACGGGCAGAATGAACACTTATGGAACAACCAATGCCAACACGTACAGAGCGACAGCAACGGGTAACAACAGAGGCTCCAATTGGGGCTGGCTTGGTCTGCTTGGTCTGATCGGACTTGCGGGAATGCGCAGCAAGGACCGGGAGCGGACATAAGCTCAAACCCATCCGGGTAGTAACCTGGCGAACCTGATAACGGAGCGGATCTCTGCTTCCTTATCAGGTTCGTTTCGTTTCGAGCAGCCAAAAGAACAGAGAACAAAAAAAGGACCCGCCAATAAGGCGGGCCAAAATGAAACTATATCAATGGGGGGTCATGTATGTATATTAACCCCGGGTATTGTTTTGAATCAGCTAACGAAAAATATTTATCATCTTTTTCTTGCGTGTTTGAATCCTTCTTGTATCAGGAAGAATCAGCTCATCCTTTACATAGACTTGACGGCTCCAGAAAGGGAAAGAGAGAACGAAGTCGAATTTGTAGTATAGAGTTGCTTAATATTCCAGAAAAGGGGTCCCGTTCATGCAAAATAAAGAACAGCTACTGCAACAATTTTCTGGCCTGATTCCGTTTGTTCAATCAATAACGCAGCTGGACGAAGGAAAATGGACAACGCCGATTGAAGAGGGCAAGTGGACAACAAGAGATGTACTTGCACATATTATGCTATGGGACAACTATTTTCTGGAACAAGCTATTGCAAAAATAGCCACTCACCAGCCAGTAACCGTGCAGCATCTCGACTATGATGAATTCAACAGAAAAGCAGTTGAATATGCTAAAGTAACGGACAAACAAGAAATTATTGACAGAACCATTCGCTGCCGCAGCGAAATTCTCCGACTCCTGGGACAATTGAATGATGAAGCGTTCGTCAAGGAGCATATGGACGGGGATGGCCATCCATTTTCCGCGTATCAGTATCTTATGGACTTCATCCTGCATGACAAACAGCACATCGACCAGTTGAAAGCTTTCCTGGGCAAAGCGGGTTAAGCGCAAAGTATGCCCGGCCAGCTGCTGTTTTCAAACAATGGGCATCATAAGAGGCACATTAGAGCCGGGCTTCATCCAAGGATTAGGCGGAAAGATACGACAATCGCATCGTTCACTCGAATTTCCAACGAATCTCGGCAATGACCGGAAAATGATCCGATACGACGGAAGGGTGTACCTTGGCTGAGGCTTGCTCTGTCGGCATGTTTACAAAGATATGGTCGATCTCTCTGCCATCCTCAAAGGTCTGGTGCTTGTTTTGTAACATAATTTTTTGCCAATGGGTGTTTAATCGTTTCATTAACGGGTCATCCATCTCCATATTAAAGTCCCCCGTTACGATCGCTGGCCGGTCCAGCTTGTTTAAAACCTCCAAAAGGATCGGAACCTGTTTTTTTCGTTCCTTTTTATGTACCCCCAAATGGGTATTTAATACAATGACCGTACCTTCACCTATTTGTACTCTCACCGTCAGGATACTTCTTCGTTCAATGGACCCGCCAATATACTGAATTTTTTTTGCAACAATCGGATAACGGCTTAGTATGGCATTTCCGTATTGGACGATAAGGAGGTTTACACTGGGAGCGAAACAGGAATACATTCCGAGCTGTTTAGCTAGCCAATTCAACTGATCTTGAAAGCCGCTGCGAGGGGAAAAACGGTCCACACCTTGCAGGGTAACAATATCCGGATGGGCTTCCGCAATCTCATAGGCTATGCGGCGCAAACTGGTTTTTCCATCCATCCCTTTTCCATGCTGTATACCGTAGGTCATCACTCTCATAGTAATGCTGGCGTCTATTGGATTCACCGCTTTCTGCTTAGTTTACGCCGACTAAATTATATGTATCATTAGTATTGATCCTGGAATTGGGGTATATACGGAATTAAAGCTCAATCGGTGATCAAAGAATAAAAGTAGTACAAATAAGTGATAAACATGGAAAATCTTCATATCAAGGGTCTACACAAAAAAAACCGGGGCCCTCTTTCGAGAGCCCCTTTTCATGGGAGAGGAGAAACCGGACGAAGAGCTTATGGGGAAACGTAAGTCTTCTCCGCGGTTGTCTACGGCATCTCTCGACGCCGATATCAACAGGATTGCCCATTTCCGGGGATTTATACATGCCGGCTATTTTTTTGGAGCCATTCGGGTAATGGTAATCGAGAGAACTAGCAAAGGCGGGGACCGGCATGGGATTTATTTTTATCCTGATCTATTTTGTGATTATTTTCCTTGTACTTGAAATAGCCGTTATCCTCTTCCGGAGTACGGGGCTGAAACGTGACATTTCGCGTTTCCAGGTCGTTTCGATGATGACGGGAACCGGTTTTACGACCAAAGAATCGGAGCTGATTTTAAGGCATCCGGTGCGGCGGAATATAGGCATGTTTCTGATTCTTTTCGGAGCTTTTTCCCTTGCAGTTATTATTTCCTCTATCAGTACGATCATGACGAAAAGCTTTCATATCCCTCAACTGATCTGGACTGCGGCTGTGTTGGGTCTTATTTTGCTTGTACTGCGATTCCCTCCTGTACATTCATTTATAACCCAATGGTTCCATGCCGAGCTTCAGCAAAATTTTGACCTGAAAGAGCTTCCCGTTTCCGAAAGCTTCGAGATGAATGAAAACGATCTGTTTATCGACATTTCCATTCATGAGGATTCCAGACATATTGGCAAGAGCGTGAAAGATCTGTTAAAGGACGATTACGATATTAACCTGCTGTTTATCAAACGCGGCGAGGAAACGATTCGCAAGGACCGGATGTCTACCGAGCTGTGCAGCGGCGATCTGATATTTGTGTATGGCAGTAAAGCTGATCTCTCCAGGCTTTTCGAAGAAGAGCTCAAATTGCGGGAACAACAGGAACATGATGAAAAAAGAGCAGCCCGGTTGAACGAGTAATTTCATTGCGCTTCAGCTCATCAGCATGAGTGATTTCCATATAAAGGTATGGACATCTATTCCCAGCGGGGCTATTATTGCGGAAGATAGTTGTATCTCATTCGCACAGCTGCAAACGCACACAATTATTAGGATAAGATTTTCATTTCAAAATGAGTCCATGGAGGTTCCAAGGTTATGAATATTGTTGTTTTGGACGGTTATACCCTGAATCCGGGAGATTTGTCTTGGGATGAAATGGAGGGTCTGGGCACTCTCACTGTTTTCGAACGTACCTCTGAAGAGGATATCGTTTCGCGCGCGGCTGAGGCGGAAGCGGTGCTGACCAATAAAACCCCGCTGTCGGCTGAAACGATTGCCCTTCTTCCCAAGCTCCGTTATATCGGTGTTCTCGCTACAGGCTACAATATTGTGGATATCGAGGCTGCCGGGGAGCAGGGAATCACGGTCACCAATGTGCCGGATTACAGTTCGTTCTCGGTCGCGCAGCTGGTCTTTTCCCTCATACTGGAGCATTGTGTTCAGGTGCAAAAGCATAGCGATGCCGTCCATGGAGGACGCTGGTCGGCTGGACCGGATTTCATGTTTTCGTTATCCCCGCTCCTTGAATTGGCAAACAAAACGATTGGCATCATCGGTTTTGGCCAGATCGGCCAGCAGGTTGCACATATTGCGAAGGCTTTTGGGATGCGGATTATGATTCATTCCCGAACCACCAAGCAGGTAGAGGGTCTAGAAGATGTGCCTTTTGTCAGTGAGGATGAGTTGTTCCGCGAATCGGATTTTGTGACGCTCCATTGTCCGCTGACGGAGCAGACCAAAGGAATTGTGAGCCGGCGGACGCTTGGCTTGATGAAACCGTCATCGTTCCTGATCAACACGGCGCGAGGGGGCCATATCGTGGAGCAGGATCTGGCAGAAGCGCTGCATGCCGGCAGACTTGCAGGCGCAGGGCTAGATGTATTGTCCGTAGAGCCACCTCCTTCCAACCATCCTCTCATCGGCGCGCCAAATTGTTATTTGACGCCGCATATCGGATGGGCGACAGTGGAGGCCAGGAAACGTTTGATGACACTGGCTGCGGATAATTTGCAATCCTATATGGATGGGGCCGTCCGTAACCGGGTGAGCCGGTAAATTGGATCTGTTCCACTTGAAATTTCAGGCATCAAACGAACAATTATTCTGGGGGGCCTTTATAGTGAGGAGAGTTTCATGCGCGGATTTGCAATCATAATCGGTTTTGACGGTTTGGGGTGGCTGCTGCATGCGGTGGCCGGAGTGCCGCTTCCTGCTCATGTGCTTGGGCTGCTTCTTCTGACAGCTGCATTGTTTATGAATATCGTAAAGCTGGAGTGGGTGGAAGCGAGCGCGACGCTGCTGACGCGTCATATGATGCTGTTTTTTGTGCCGCTGCTTGCCGGCGTGTCAACCTTTGCGCCTTTGCTGCGGGAATCATGGCTGGCAGCGGCAGTCAGCTTGACCGCAGGTACAGCGGCTGTCACCGTAGCGACAGGACTTGTCACCCAGCTGTTGACGACTAAGCGGAAGGAGCTTCCGCATGAACGGCAGCAGTCTTTATAGCGATCCGGTATTTGGCGTTTGCGTCACCTTTGCCGCATACGCGGCTGCTTTGCTTGTCCGGCGGCGTGTTCCCCGCCTGCACCCTCTAATCACGGCCCCTGTCCTGGTATATGCCTTACTCCAATTGGGGCGGATCGATTATACGGATTACAAGGTTGGCGGAGATATGGTCGCCTTCTTCCTGGGGCCGGCAACGGTTGCACTGGCCATTCCGTTGTATAAACAGGCTATGCGGCTGAAACCGGTCCTGCCTTCGCTGCTGTTGGGAGCTTTGGTGGGCAGCGCGCTGGGCCTTGCCGTGAATGCCTTGTGCGTAATAGCGCTTGGCGGCACGGAGGAGCTGCTCCGTTCGTCGCTTCCCAAGTCTGTTACCGCAGCTGTGTCGGTTGAGCTTTCACGCTGGCTGGGCGGATCACCGGAATTTACTGCCGCACTTACGGTGATGACCGGATTGTTCGGCAGTGTGGCGGGTCCTGTGCTGCTCCGGTTAGCCGGCGTACATGATCGTGTTGCGGCTTCTATCGCCATTGGTGCAGCCGCGCATGGAATAGGCTCCGCGAAACTGCTCGCCGATTCCCAGGAAGAGGGCGGGGTTAGCGGGTTTTCGATGGCAGCCTGCGCAGTTTTCACGCCGGTGCTGCTGCTCCCGTTTCATTGGTTTATCTTATAAACTTTGACATTTTATCTTCTCTTAAGGTTTTTTAATATTTATTCTGGTATATTGACAGCAGCAGAAACATAACTGCATCTATTATCAGAAGGGAGTTTTACAAATTGAACGAGAAAGACAAAGACCTGGATAAAGAGATTGAACAGGGAAAGAAGGAATCCTCGGCAGGTTCAGAGCTGGACGGGGGGATGGACAAGGCTCCTTCGGACAAGGACGGCATCGTGCTTGACAAGCAATCAGCCTCAAGCCTGTCTGGGGAAGACTTGGACCGCGATCTTGATTCCGGGTACCCGGATGAGCGGACAGAAACGATGGACAATGCACGGGAAACCGTTACGCTGAATCCGCTTGTTGCGCAGCCGCCTGTTCCCGAAGAGAACCGCGGCGGCGGCGGCCGGGCATGGATGTATATTGCCATTGGCCTGGCATTGCTGCTTGTTGTAGCATTGGTAAAGCCTCCTTTTGGCAAGGGAGCAGCCGACGGAAGCGGCGATGTGGTGGCAACCGTCAACGAAGTGGATATCACACAGGACAGTTTGTTTAATAAAATGGTCGCTCTGGGCGGGAAATCGACATTGGATCAAATGATTCAGGAAGAGCTCATCAAGCAGGAAGCCGACAAAGCCGGCATCACGGCTACAGAAGCGGATATTGACAGTGAAATCACGCTCTGGAAGGGACGTTTTCCATCCGAGAATGACTTCAATTCCTGGCTTCAGCAGAACGGGATGACGGAAGCGGATTTCCGCAAGGAAATGCCAACCCAGCTTCGTATCCGCAAAATAATGGAACCGAAAACAACGGTGACCGATGAGCAGGTCAAACAATTCTTTGATGAAAACAAGGCTTCATTCGATACACCGGAGCAGATTCGAGCATCCCATATCCTTGTTGCAACCAAAGAAGAGGCGGAAGCGATTCTCAAGGAGCTTAAGGGCGGAGCAGATTTCGCCAAGCTTGCTTCCGAGAAATCGATTGATCCGGGCAGCAAGGACAAAGGCGGAGATCTGGATTTCTTCCCTCGCGGCATGATGGACGAGCCGTTTGAGAAAGCAGCTTTCGCACTCAAAACCAAAGATGAACTGAGCCCGATCGTGCAAGGCGCGAACGGATTCCATATTATCAAGTTCACCGAGCGCAAAGCAGCGCATGCCGCAACCTTGGAAGAGGAAAAAGTGAAAATTAAGGATCAGTTGGTCGCGCAGC
This sequence comes from Paenibacillus nasutitermitis, assembly GCF_014641075.1. Lineage (GTDB taxonomy): Bacteria > Bacillota > Bacilli > Paenibacillales > Paenibacillaceae > Paenibacillus_Z > Paenibacillus_Z nasutitermitis. The sequence continues at coordinate 823,743 of NZ_BMHP01000002.1, read as the reverse complement.
AGGTTTCGGAGCTGTCGGGCACCTGGCTTGCGGAAATCAAGGAAAAAGCTAAAATCACGAACACGCTGGACAAGCCGGCTGCCGATGAGAAGGCAGGGGATAGCGGCGCAGCGCCGGCCAATTCCGAATCCGGGACACCAGACGCCGGCTAAACTTATGTAAATCGAACCAGGACAGCTTGATCCTCAATAGACCGTTTGTCTTTGCGCCCTTCATGCGCACAAGGACAAGCGGTTTTTTGGCCCGCGGCCGGTATCGACGCTTATCATCCGCGATTCATTCTTGCATCGCACGCCGGCCAGTATGGTTCCGCGTCGGAGATCGTGCAAAACTTCCTTAAAGGATCCGCTCTCCCAGAAGGGAGCCGATCAGCTCCACGGCAAGCCTTGCCGTCCCGCTGGAAGGATCCAGCAGGGGATTAACTTCAACCATGTCCGCTGATGTTACAGCCCCGGTTTCCGCTAACATTTCCATAGCCAAATGCGCTTCCCGGTAGCTTAGACCGCCTCTGACCGGCGTTCCGGTCCCCGGCGCTTCGCCAGGATCGATACAGTCGATGTCAAAGCTGACATGGATGCCGTCCGATCCGTTTGAGGCAATTCGGATCGTCTGCTCCATGACACGGGCCATCCCCAGCCTATCGATATCCTGCATGGTGAAACAGGTAACTCCGAGCGTACGGATTAACTGCTTCTCTCCTTCATCGAGCTGCCTCGCTCCAACCAGCACAATACGGCCAGGCTGGAGCTTGGGACTGAAGCCGCGGAGCCGGGTAAATCGGGAGTCGCCATGCCCCAGGCCTGCGGCCAGGCTCATGCCGTGCAGATTGCCCGAGGGAGATGTGCGGGGCGTGTTCAGGTCGGCATGGGCGTCGATCCAGATAACGCCGAGCCGTTGTTTATGTTCTGTAAGCCCCGCAATGGTGCCCATGGCTATACTGTGATCGCCCCCGAGCGTTAGCGGGAAGTATCCACAGGACACAAGCCTTGCGATTTCCCCGGATACTGCAAGGCTCATATCATGAACACGGCCCCAATGCTTCATTCGTTTCGAGCTGCGCCGGTCCGCAGGAGGATCTTGCAGATGAAATTCGCGATGAAGGGAATAGTTCAACCCCAGCTGCTGCAGCTTTTGCTCCAACCCGGCGAGAATAACGGCCTGAGGTCCCCCGGCTGCCCCCCGGCGGCTGGCCCCCCAATCAAAGGGAACAGGGAGGATGGCTACCTGTTTTTGCAACATCTTGAGTCCCCCAGTCCAATGCATCGAGCCTTTTTCGGCTTAATTGCGCCAAACGACACTTTTTACGACAAACATGACATTTGCCGGACGCTCCGCCAGCCGTCTGACGAAATAAGGGTACCAGCTGCGGCCGAAGGGGACATAGCTGCGGACCTTGTAACCTTCCCTGGCCAGAGAGCGCTGCAGAGGGTTGCGAATGCCGTATAGCATTTGAAATTCGAATTTGCTTCGGGGTATCGCACGCATGCGCGTATAGGACTGGACCCACCTGATGATGCGCTGATCATGCGTAGCGATCGCTGTATAAATGCCGCTGTCCAGCCTTGCTTTAATCAAACGCCGCATATTATCGTCCACTTCTTGCTTGGACTCAAAAGCAATTCGGCGCGATTCCTTATAAGCGCCTTTTACAAGCCGAAGATTCATTTTATTGGCCGTCATGGCTTGAACATCGCGGCCGCTGCGGTACAGATAGGCTTGAATGACCGTTCCGACATTGGAAAAGCCTTCATCCTGAAGCATCTGGACGATCTGGATCGTGGCATCGGTCCAGGGACTGTCCTCCATATCCAGCCGGACAAAAAGGCCGTGTCCGGCAGCTTCATTTACAACTGCACGGATGCCTTCTTCGCATGCCTTGCGGTCCAGTGCCAGGCCAAACTGGGTCGGCTTCAAAGATACATTGCCGTTGATGCCTTCGTGCGAGATCATCCGGATCAATTCCTTATAACTACGCTCGCTTACTTGGGCTTCCTCGAGGCTGCTTACGCTTTCTCCAAGAAAATCCAACGTGACAGCAATGCCTTCCGCATTCAGCCGTTTGGCCTGGGCAATAGCTTCTTCCATCGTTTCGCCTGCGACAAACCGGCTGGCCCCCAGCTTCATTCCGTACCGTTCTGAGAGTGCCCGTGCCGCACGATTGCCGGCAAGACCGAGCAGTGCCGTGCGGAACAACCGGGTCCCGATGTCCATTTCATCACTCCTTTCACGCCATGAGCCGAAAAAACCGCATGCTTGCATGCTCTTTCGTTTGCCAGCAAGCTGTCATTTTTACCGGTCATCATGCTTATATATAGACCATATGCACCGACAGCATGGCAATAAAACCATCAAAAACAAAGTAATTTCGACCGGGACTGCTTGTATTCATGTAAGGCAAGAATTGCTATTTTAAAGGGGGCGGCTTAAAACAGATGGAACCCTTCCGCAACGAACCGTTTACCAATTTTGCGCTCGATCACAACCGGCAGACTTTTATGGAAGCTCTTGCTTCTGTAAAGGCCGAGTGGGGGAAACATTATCCGCTGGTCATTAACGGCAAACGCATCACTGCAGGAAATCCGCAGCCTTCGATAAATCCCTCCAGGCATGCGCAGATTACTGGTTATGTGTCCCAAGCCGACCATTCGCTGATGGACCAGGCGATTGAAGGGGCATCGGCGGCTTACACCATCTGGCAGCTTGAGAAGCCTCTATTCCGAATCGGCATGCTCTACAAAGCGGCGGCGCTGATGCGCAGACGCAGGCACTGGTTCTCGGCATGGCTAGTCTATGAAGCCGGAAAAACCTGGGTGGAAGCGGATGTGGAAACGGCAGAAGCGATCGATTTCCTGAATTATTATGCTTCTGAAGCCGAACGGCTGCTGCTGCATCCGCCAAAGCTAGTCAGCTATCCCTGCGAGCATAATGAATGGTCCTACATGCCGCTTGGCGTAGGCGCTGTTATTCCACCCTGGAACTTCCCGCTTGCCATCATGGCGGGCATGACAGCTGCCGCTGTCGTCTGCGGCAATACGGTTGTGCTTAAGCCGGCAAGTGCAACGCCCATAATCGCCTACCATTTTGTTTCGCTGCTGGAGGAAGCCGGACTGCCTGGCGGCGTCGTACAGTACGTTCCGTGCCCGGGGAGCCGGCTTGGCGATCAAATGGTGACCCATCCGCTTGTTCGTTTTATCAATTTTACCGGTTCAATGGAGGTAGGACTTGGCATCAATGAGAAAGCGGCTCTCCGCAGACCGGGACAGCGCTGGCTGAAGCGGGTGACGGCCGAGCTTGGCGGCAAAGACGGTATTATCGTGGATGACAGTGCAGATATTGGCGAGGCGGCGGTAGCGGTTGTGCAGTCGGCATTCGGCTACAGCGGTCAGAAATGCTCGGCTTGCTCGAGAGCGATTGTGCATCAAGGCGTATACGATGAATTTCTGGCGGAGGTGGTCAGGCGGGCCGGACTGCTTAAAGTAGGCCCGGCGGATGCCTTCGACACGAATGTCGGAGCTGTCATTGACCGCGCCGCCTTCGACAAAGTCGCCGCATACATTGAGCTTGCGGCAGCAGAAGGAACGATTGTTTGTGGCGGAGCGGAGCAACTGGATCCGTCTGAGGGTTATTATGCAGGACCGACGGTTGTAGCCGGGGTAGATGCACAGGCCCGAATCGCGCAGGAGGAAATATTCGGGCCTGTTCTTGTGGTCATCCGAGCGGACGACTACGCGCATGCGCTTGAGATTGCCAATGGCACGCCTTACGGCTTGACCGGTTCTGTCTTTTCGGGGAACAGGGCGCATCTGGAGCTTGCCCGTGAGAAGTTTCATGTCGGTAATCTTTATTTCAACCGTAAATGTACAGGTGCGCTGGTTGGCGTGCACCCTTTCGGCGGGTTTGATCTTTCGGGGACCGATTCCAAAGCGGGAGGACCTGATTATCTGCTGCAATTTCTTCAGGCGAAGGTCGTTACAGAGCGGATGTAGGGCACTTAGATAACGCTTTAACAACTGCTGAAAAATATGTTAAGATAGCAGCAGTCTATGGGCATAACCGAAAGGGGAAGGTCGAAAAGTTGAGAGTTATTGCAGGTACGGCTAAAGGCCGTGCTTTAAAAGCGGTTCCCGGTATGAATACGCGTCCGACCACGGACAAGGTAAAGGAAGCGATCTTTAGTATGATCGGTCCTTACTTTGACGGGGGCTGGGCGCTTGATTTGTTCGCCGGGACAGGCGGTCTTGGAATTGAGGCTCTCAGCCGGGGGGCGGAGCATGCGGTATTTGTCGATTTGGAGCAGAGCAGCATCGAAGTTATCAAGCGGAATGTACAAGCCTCAGGCTTTCAGGAGCAGGCCGAAATATACCGCAATGAAAGCTTGCGCGCATTGAAGGCTCTTGCGAAAAGGGGATCGGTTTTCCGGATTGTATTTCTGGATCCGCCCTATAAAATGAAGAATATGGACGTCATCATGGAAAAGCTGTCCGCTGAGGCGATGCTTGCGGCGGATGCCGTAATTGTGGTGGAGCATGATGCCGGACACTCGTACCCGGAAGTGATCGGCCATTTTGAACAGGCCAAGCATTCGAAATACGGGGATACGGCCGTTTCAATCTATAACTACCGTCAGGCAGACGGTTCGACTGGACAATTGGAGGAGTAATGCATGACGTTTTCATCTTATCCCGAAGCCGGTTCAAAGGGCGAAACACCATTCATTAGCCCAGTGATCCCGGTTACAGGAGCAATCGCCGGACAGCGGGTGGCTGTATATCCGGGCAGCTTCGATCCTGTTACCTATGGTCATATGGACATTATACATAGGGCAGCCAGGCAATTTGATCATTTGATTGTGGCAGTGCTGAACAATTCCAGCAAAAACCCGCTTTTTTCCGTAGAGGAGCGCAAGGTGCTTCTTGCGGAAGTCACCCGTGATTTGCCGAATGTGTCCATTGACAGCTTCCGCGACCTGCTGGTGCATTTTATGCGCTCGCGCAATGCGGATGTCATTGTCCGCGGTATCCGCTCGGTGACCGACTTCGAATACGAGCTGCAGCTGGCTTCAACCAACCATCAGCTCGATGGCGAAATCGAAACGATATTTATGATGACCAATCCCAGATATTCGTATCTGAGCTCCAGTATCGTCAAAGAAATCGCCAAATTTCACGGCAAGGTGCAGGATCTGGTCCCCCCCGAAGTGGAAAGGGCCTTGTCAGAGAAATACAAGCAGAAAGAAACGTAACTCCATTCACTCCATAAATGCCGCCTTATGTTCTATATAGGGCGTTTTTTCAACGTGTCCATCTGCGCGGGACAATGACAGACACGAGGACAAGCACAAGCACGAGTCCGGCAAACAGCAGCATAATACGTGGTATGAATGGCCACAGGCTGAACAGGTCCCCGGCATGAACCGCCTGACGGAGGGGATACCCGGCTGTTCCGCCCGGCTGTTCCATCGTCGTTATAGAGTCAGGAATGACCTGGAGTATAGCGGTCAGCGGCTTCCAGATAACCAACGTCGCGGCGAAGGCTAATGCCGATTGAATACAGCGCATGAAGGCAAGAGGACGAAGAGAGAGATCCGTTCCCGATACAGCGCTCGAGGCCTGAAACAGTGAACTGATTCCACCGAAGCTCAATATGGCGGCTATCAGCGCTGCATTCCAGGGGAGTCCTCCTGCCTGATCGGAGACAGCTGCCGCATAAGCCCCAATGTGGCTTTCAATTAGGCCGGGCAGAACATAAGCGGGCAGTGAGGCCGGCATCAGCGGTTCAAGCAGTCTTACAATGACAGCGCAGATCATCATGAACCCGCCGATGGCCATCAGCTTATAAACGGATTCCGTGACCGCATCGCCCAGCGTTCTGCCGAAAGTTCTTCCGTCGGCTTTCCGGGCATCGGCCATGGCGGATGCAGCTCTGCGCAGCAAGGAACCGGTATCCTTTGCCCCGCTTGCAGGCTTGACTTCTTCGTGTGCGGCTCTGGCATGGACAAGGCCGGCAACAAGAGCCGCCAGCCAGACGGCTGCGGCAATGACGAGCCCCCATTCAGGCCGGTTCAGGAACCCGGTTCCAACTACGAGCAGCATGACGAGGGGGCTTGGCATGTGCGACAGCGCAAGCAGGCGCTGTCCTTCTTGCCGGGAGACGACAGTCCCGCGCCTAAGAGCTGCCGAGGCTTCAGCGCCTGACGGAAAACCGGCGGTCCAGCCCAAAGCCATCGCCATGCCCGCTTCGCCAGGCAGCTTGAACAGTTTTTGCATCAGGGGGCTGATGAGGGTGCCGATGAAATGTACGCCGCCAAAGGCCATCATCAGCTCCAGCAGGGACAGGAATGGAAGCAGGCCGGGAAAAACAATATTCCACCAAATGGTTAAACCCTGCAACGAAGCCTGAAAAGCTTCGCCGGGACGATAAATAATCGCTCCGACGAGCAGGATGGACAGAAAGGCGAACAGCAGTGTTCTTTTCATGGGACTCCACTCCATTACAGGTATAGTAGCCGGACACAAACAGCCACTACATTGTACGCTGGCCTTGTCCGAAATAGACCTGTCTGTCCATAAGGACAACGGGCGAAGAACGTGATCCGGCACATTTCCGGTTTTAGAATGTACCTTCGGCCAGTACAATCGGCTTCTGGTAATAATCACGGAAACAATCGCGGGCGGAGGTATTGGTCCTGGCGAGCGTATAGGCGGCAGTAGCCTGCACGTCAAGCTCCAGGTAAGGGTATGGCTCAGGCGGCCTTGCCGCGCTGTGCAGAATGGGCAGACTGGCCGTTGTTTTCATTTTCTTGAGCAGCTCGCGTCCTTTGCCCGTAAATCCCAGAACCCGTATATACTGGATTCCGCTTTGCAAGCGATCCGGCGACAGATCCGCCTTGCGGTGTCCCAGCAGAACGGCGAGCAGCATGCGCTGAAGCTTCGTCCGCGTATAACGGCGCGTCTTGAGGGCTTCCAGAAGGGGTTCGACTTCCAGGCTGCTCAGGGTGCTTACTGAACGTTTGAGCCTGTGCTGGAGACCTTCGCTCATTTCATGATAATCCGCAAGCGAGCCGGCGGACTCGCACATCAGCTTGTGAAACAGCGGCCGGGCAAAAGAGGACCAGCTGACAGGGCCACGTCCTGCGGCATAATCCCGCTGCAGCAGGTCCATGGTGGCCCGTGGAACATAAGGGGCGGCGTCATCCGGCGCGCCCTGCTGTGCCACCAGCCTGCGGATTGCCGTAGCGCTGGCAATCTCGCCATCGGTGATATCCGATTGCGAATATCCGGCTTTCTCGCGGCGGATTGTGTGGGGCTCGATGCGGCTGCCCAGCCGTTCAAGCGCCAGCAGATAATGCAGCCCAAGCGTATTGTTGGGCTGCTCCAGCGGAAAGGCGGCTGCCTCATGGTCGCCCGCCTGCGCCATATAGAGGCGTACCGCCTCGCTATAAGCAGCGGGGTAGCTGGCGCCGCGTCCCAGTGTATCCGCCATAAGACGCGCAAATGGCTCCGGCTCATGCGCTAGCATGCGGGCAATGCGGCGCAGCGGACCGATCTCGCCGGCTTCGCTCCCGAAGCACAAGGCGTCCACAACACCTGTCGCGCCGAGCAGCGCAACGGCTCCGTAGGCGAACCATTCCGCCGCTTGCGTGGAATAAGCGACAGGCAGCTCGATTACCAGGTCGCAGCCTCCGCGCAGCGCCATCTCGGTCCGCGTCCATTTATCCAGCAGCGCAGGCTCTCCGCGCTGCAAAAAATTTCCGCTCATCACGGCAACAACCGCATCCGCCTTCGTTATTTTTGCGGATTGTTGTAAATGATAATAATGTCCATTATGGAACGGATTATATTCCACGATGAGGCCGACTGTACGCATATTGGACCCTCCGTTCATTTCCATGTATAATTTTCACTATATCATGGAGTTAAATTGTTGACAAAACGATTCAAAAATCGATATAATAAACTTTGTTTGTTTGGGGTGATCCTATGAAGATTCAACTTCGTGAATTTTTGTCCAAAGGGACATCGGTTCCGATACGCGAGAGCTTAAATGCCGATTGGCTTCAGCAGGTCCGCAGTGACGTCATCAGCGCAAGTCCGCTTGAAGTTGATTTGACGGCCACCGCGACGGACGGTATCGCTCATGTGGAGGGCAAGCTGTCCGTTGAAGTCGAATTCGCATGCTCGCGCTGCTTGGAACCTGTGAAGGAACAGATTACTGTTCCTTTTCATGAACGTTTCAAGCCGGCTAAAGCTAAAATTGAAAATCTTGAAAATGAAGAAGAAATTATTGCGGTTGAAGAGGACAGCGTGGATCTTGATCCGATTGTTGAAGAAACGATGCTTCTCTCCCTGCCTTTCATCCCGCTGTGCGACGAAGACTGCAAAGGACTTTGCCACACTTGCGGAACCAACTTGAATGTTGAAAATTGCGGATGCTCGAAGGATGTTATCGATCCCCGTTTGGCCGCGTTGCAAGATTTTTTCAAGAAAGAGTAGGCTCTTCAGTCGAGGTTAAGCATACCTTTAGCGAATTCTTTTAAGGAGGTGGGAAATATGGCAGTACCACAACGAAGAACATCGAAAACCCGTCGTGACAAACGCCGCACGCATTTCAAACTGGCAGTGCCGGGCATGGTGAAATGTGAACAATGCGGAGAGTTGAAATTGGCTCACCGGGTATGCAAAGTTTGCGGATATTACAAAACGAGAGAAATTATCAAACAATAATGCGCTTAATTAGTAGTACTTCATCTTGGTGAGGTGCTATTTTTTTGCGCTTTTTCTCATTTTCGCGGCCATCTTCCGATCAATTGTTGTCATTGCTTCCCGCCGGATTCTTCTATATACTTGTTAGGACCAGGTTATAATAGCTGGATGCAAATTTTGACCATGCTGACAGTTCGGCATCAATTAATGAATCCACCGGAAGAAAAGAAAATATAGATAAGGGTGGTGCGGATTATCGAGCGTCTTCCGAAAAGACAACGGCACCAGCAGCTTGCAAAGCTTATTGATGAGAACCCGTTCATAACGGATCGCGAACTCACCCGGCAGTTGAAGGTCAGTATCCAGACCGTAAGGCTTGACCGGATGGAACTTGGCATCCCTGAACTGAGGGAACGCATCAAGCTGATGGCCGAGCGTTCGTATGATTCGGTCCGCTCCCTTCCGCTGCATGAAGTAATAGGGGATATTGTTGATTTGCAGCTGGACAGAAGCGGAATATCCATTTTTGAAATACGCAATGAACATGTTTTTTCCAGAACCGGGATAGCTCGCGGACATCATATTTTCGCGCAGGCCAATTCATTGGCTGTCGCCGTTATTAACGATGAGATCGCGCTTACGGCAACTGCGGATATCCGTTTTTTACGTTCAGTCAAGCTGGGCGAGAAATGCATATCCAAAGCTTATGTCCGTTCCATTTCAGGCAGGCAGAGCAAAGCGAAAGTAGAAGTGTTTTCTTATGTGGGGGATGAAATGGTATTTCAGGGCCATTTCGTTATTTATCGGTCCGCGGGAGAGACGGTCATCGAGGGAGGAAATTAAGTGCGGATCGCAATTGATGCGATGGGAGGCGACCATGCGCCTGCACTCATCGTCAAAGGGGCATTGGAAGCAGCCAGGGAGTGGCCGGATATACAGCTGCTGCTGGTAGGCGACACTCCGCGGATTGAAGAGCATATAGAAGGGACGATGCCGTCTAATGTGAAGATCATCCATGCATCCGATGTTATCGGACCGGATGAGGAACCGGTGAAGGCCGTGCGCCGGAAGAAGGATTCTTCCATGGTGGTGGCCGGAAGACTGGTCCGGGAAGGGCAGGCGGAGGCCATGCTGTCGGCCGGCAATACTGGAGCGCTGATGACGACGGGACTGCTTGTTGTGGGCAGAATCGAGGGCATTGAGCGGCCGGCGCTGGTGTACATGCTGCCGACAATTGATGATGTCGGCGTGCTTGCGCTGGATCTGGGCGCGAATATGGATGCCAAGCCGGAGCATCTGCTGCAGTATGCCATTATGGGCAGCATTTACAGGACCAAGGTGCAGGGGCTTAAGAATCCCCGTGTCGGTCTGCTCAATGTGGGAACAGAAGCGATGAAAGGCAATGAATTATCCAAGGCGGCTTACAGCTTGCTGGAAGCGGCTCCGATTCATTTTATCGGCAATGTGGAGTCCCGTGATGTGCTGGCGCATAACTGCGATGTCCTCGTTTGCGACGGATTTGCCGGCAACATTATGTTGAAGACAATGGAAGGCACGGCAGGGATGCTGTTCAGTACCTTGAAGGAAACATTGACCAGTTCGTTTGTCAACAAAATCGCCGCGTCGATTTTGCGTTCAAGCATGCAGAAGCTGCGCAAAAAAATGGATTATAAAGAGCACGGCGGCGCTCCATTGCTGGGCGTAAACGGCCTTGTCATCAAGTGTCACGGATCATCCGATATCAAAGCGGTCAAGAATGGCGTACGCCAGGCAAAAATAGCGATCGAAAGCCAGCTGATTCCATCAATCGCGGCTGAAATCAGCGGGAAGTGAGAGTGAATGATGCAACAAACATCAGTTGGCATACTTGGAACAGGCAAATATGTGCCTGAACGTATTTTAACGAATCATGAGCTGGAACAAATGGTGGATACGAACGATGAATGGATCGTTTCCCGGACGGGAATTCGTGAGCGCCGCATCGCCGCACCGGATCAGGCGACTTCCGATCTGGCATTCCATGCTTCAACAGCAGCACTCCAGGCAGCGGGAATAACAGCTGAAGAGCTGGACCTGATCATTGTGGCGACGATTACGCCTGATATGTATTTTCCGTCCACGGCCTGCCTGCTGCAGGATAAGTTGGGAGCCAAGAAAGCGGCGGCGTTTGATTTGTCTGCGGCATGCTCCGGCTTTATTTATGGACTGGCAACCGCAACAAGCATGATTGCGACGGGCATGTACCGTCACGTACTGGTTGTCGGCGCAGAATGTTTGTCGCGTATCACGGATTACACCGACCGCAATACCTGTATCCTGTTCGGTGACGGATCAGGTGCGGTGGTGCTCGGCGCGGTTCCGGAAGGACGGGGTTTTAAATCCTTCGAGCTGGGCGCGGACGGTGCAGGGGGAGATTTGCTGAAGGTGTGCGGTGGCGGCTCGCGACTGCCGTCTACGGCGCAGACAATTGCCGACAAGCAGCATTTTATTTATATGGCGGGCAGCGAGGTATTCAAATTTGCTGTCCGGATTATGGGAAATGCGGCGGAAGAAGCGCTTCGCAAGGCCGGGATGGACAAAGGCGACATCGATTTGCTGATTCCCCATCAGGCGAATATCCGGATTATCCAGTCGGCGCTTAACCGGTTGGAACTTCCGGAAGAGAAAAGCATGATCAATCTGCACAATTACGGAAATGTTTCAGCGGCATCGATTCCCATCGCGCTGGCTGAAGCGGTTGAACAGGGCCGCGTCCATGAAGGCGACCGCCTTGTAATGGTCGGCTTTGGCGGCGGGCTAACCTGGGGAGCCTCCGTACTGGTCTGGTAATTAACCGGCCTTATTGTCAAATCACCCTCGTAAATTCGGTTTATGCTTGATAGGAGGAGGTGCATCACCATGGGCAAAACAGCATTCGTATTTCCCGGTCAGGGTGCGCAAGCAGTTGGAATGGGCAAGGAGGCTTTTGATACGATAGAAGCTTCAAGAGCGATCTTCGAACGGGCGGATGAGGCGCTTGGCTTCAAGCTGAGCGATCTGATCTTCCAAGGTCCGGACGATGCGCTTAAGCAAACGGCAAATACGCAGCCCGCGCTGCTTACGGTCAGCATCGCGCTGCTGGAGGCATTCCGCGCACGGGGCATTGAAGCTGACTATGCAGCTGGCCACAGTCTTGGCGAATACAGCGCGTTGGTTGCTGCTGGCGTGCTGTCCTTCGAAGACGCGGTCCGCACGGTCAGAGCGCGCGGCGAATTCATGGAGCAGGCGGTACCAAGCGGCCAGGGCGCCATGGCTGCGGTGCTCGGTGCGGAGCGTGGAGACCTGGATGCGCTGTGTAAGGCTGTCACTGCGGATACAGCCGCAGTGGAGCTGGCCAACATAAACTGCCCGGGACAAATCGTCATCTCCGGTACGGCGGCAGGCGTACAGGCTGTTGTCGAGCGGGGTAAGGAAGCAGGCGCGAAGCGCGTCATTCCGCTGGAAGTCAGCGGACCGTTCCATTCCTCGTTGATGAAACCGGCCGCAGCGAAGCTTGCGGATGTATTGTCTGCGATCCAAATGGGCGATGCTTCTATGCCAGTCATTGCCAATGTCACGGCTGGTCCGGTGGTTGAAGCGGCAGAGATACGCCGTTTGTTGGCCGAGCAGGTTTATTCTCCCGTTCTTTGGGAAGACAGTATACGTTACCTGATCGAGCAAGGCGTTGACACCTTTATTGAAATCGGGTCCGGCACCGTTCTGGCCGGTCTGATCAAAAAAATCGATAAAACCGTAAAAATCATCTCCATCAACTCCGCGGCCTCTATCGAGGCTGTGGAAGTTTAAAACCGTTTAAGAACGGTTGCGCATGCGAAAACGTCTTCCGATCGCTGTTGTACCCCTGAATTTTTTTATTTTGAATACCTTTATCGGTTAAATTCGGGGTACAAAGGTCGTAAGTGGATGCTTCCGAAGCAGCTTTCTTACAGAAAGCTTGCAGCTTACGCTTCTACAGACTGTTTTCGCCTGCTCCGCCAAATGGCACGAGCCCGAAACTAAACGTTATTCAAGCCCCGAAGGGGCATCTTTTAACACGTGAGCACCGGAATAATAGTGGGTCCCGAATGGGACGAAAAACGAGGCCGGCACGTTGTAACTAACACGCTATGCGGCAGCGCCAACGTTATACCATTCCGGGTGTCCAGAGGGCAGGATGCCCTTGGGGTCCCCCTCTGGGGGATTTAGGGGGCAATGTAGGGCACAGCCCTAATCTTAATCTTAATCGTATTCCTATGGGGGGTAAGTGGGGCACCAGCCCCTCTCCCAAAGAAAGGAGCAACCAAATATGTTTGCAAACCTGACTGGTAAAGTCGCCCTGGTAACCGGAGCATCCCGCGGGATCGGACGGGCCATCGCCATTGCGCTTGCAGAAGGCGGCGCCGACGTGGCTATCAATTACGCGGGTGGCGAAGCAGCTGCGGCTGAGACCGCCAAGGCTGTAGAAGCCTTGGGACGGCGCGCGATTACGATTCAGGCTAACGTAGGAAAACAAGCCGAATTCGAAGCGATGGTCAAGCAGGTCGTGGAAACGTTTGGAACCATCGATATTTTGGTGAATAATGCAGGAATCACACGGGATAATTTAATCATGCGGATGAAGGAAGAAGAGTTCGACCAGGTTATTGAAACCAACCTCAAGGGCGTCTTTAACGGAATCAAGGCAGTAACGCGGCCTATGATGAAGCAGCGGTCCGGCCGGATTATTAATATTTCTTCCGTTGTCGGCGTCCTTGGCAATCCGGGGCAAGCTAATTATGTGGCTGCCAAGGCTGGTGTGATTGGACTGACAAAAGCTTCTGCACGCGAGCTGGCCTCGCGCCAGATTACGGTGAATTGCGTGGCGCCGGGGTTTATTGAGACCGAAATGACGGACAAGCTGCCGGAAGAAATGAGAACAAAGCTGCAGGCGGATATACCGCTGGCCCAGCTTGGATCCCCCGCCGATGTGGCGGCTGCGGTTCGTTTTCTGGCGTCTGACGCGGCTTCCTACATGACCGGACAGACGGTTCATGTGGACGGCGGCATGTACATGTAACGCATTCCATTGCGCGGTTTCAACCCTTTTCGGACCACGGACAGACGTATGGCAATTTGTCCAAGATTCTCGTATAATACCATGGAGGAGGTGAACCGGATGTCCGATGTATTTGATCGTGTGAAACGCATCGTTGTCGACCGCCTTGGCGTTGACGAATCAGAAGTATCGCTTGAAGCGTCGTTTAAAGACGACCTCGGCGCTGACTCTCTAGATGTCGTCGAATTAGTCATGGAGCTGGAAGATGAGTTCGATATGGAGATCTCTGATGAAGATGCAGAGAAAATTACCAGTGTGGGAGAAGTAGTGAAGTACATATCTTCTCATACCTAAAGTAAACTTACGGGTCCCGTTCACAGCGGGACTTCTCTCCTTATTAACCTTTCACAAGCTGTATATCCCAGTGAGCAAGCGCAACCTGCGTTTTTTATAGATTATTATAACTATGGTACGGTAACCATTATCGTTGTCCATCTGAGGTGAATTGAATGAAGCAGAGAGTGGTCGTTACGGGCATGGGGGTCATGACCTCGCTCGGTTCGGATTTGGATCAGTTCTGGGAGAATTTGATGCAGGGCAAGTCGGGCGTTTCGCATGTCGAAGCGTTTGACGTATCGGAGTATACGACTCAGATTGCAGCTGAAATCAAGAACTTCCAGCCTGACGATTACGTGGATAAAAAAGAAGCTCGCCGCATGGACCGTTTTGTTCAGTTTGCGGTCGTTGCCAGCCTGCTTGCAGTCAAAGATTCAGGACTGGAAATTGGCAGCAACGTGGACGCCGAACGGATTGGCGTCATGATCGGTTCAGGTATCGGGGGGCTAGGCACTTGGGAGGACCAGCATAATATTCTGCTGGAGAAAGGGCCCAAGCGGGTCAGCCCGTTCTTTATACCAATGATGATCGCCAATATGGCCTCAGGCCAGGTTTCCATTACGACAGGAGCCAAAGGTCCCAATAGCACGGCGGTTACCGCTTGTGCGACGGGAACCCATTCCATTGGCGATTCCTTCAAATTGATACAGCGCGGGGATGCCGAGGCGATGATTTGCGGAGGCGCGGAGGCAACGATCCGTCCGACCGGCATGGCCGGTTTCTGCTCCATGCGCGCGATGTCGACGCGAAACGATGAGCCGCATAAAGCAAGCAGGCCGTTTGATATCGACCGTGACGGTTTTGTCATGGGCGAAGGGTCGGGCGTATTGGTCCTTGAATCCTTGGAGCATGCACAGCAGCGCGGAGCGCATATCTATGCGGAAATTATCGGTTATGGGATGAGCGGCGACGCTCACCATATGACAGATCCGGATCCGGATGGAGCTGCCCGCTGTATGGTAAAAGCGCTCAAGGATGCGAATATTGAGCCGACGGCGATCGATTATATTAATGCACACGGCACGTCGACGGGTGCAGGCGACCGCTCGGAAACCATTGCCATCAAGAAAGCATTCGGTGAACACGCCCATAAGCTGGCAGTCAGTTCTACGAAGTCGATGACCGGTCATCTTTTGGGAGCCGCAGGAGGCGTTGAAGCCGTTATTTTGGGACTGACGCTGAAGAATGGCCGAATTGCGCCCACCATTAACCTGGACAATCCGGATCCGGAGTGCGATCTCGATTATGTACCCAACACGCCGCGTGAGGCGGATGTGCAAATCGCATTGTCCAACTCCTTCGGTTTTGGCGGTCATAACGCCACGATCGTGATGAAGAAATATGAAGCTTGAAAGGTTTGAGGAGCTTCAATCGCGGCTGCAGCTCCGTTTCCGTACAACTCGTCTGCTGAGACAAGCGTTCACTCACACCTCTTATGTGAATGAACACCGTCAAAGCGTGCTGGAACATAATGAGCGGCTTGAATTTTTGGGCGACGCCGTTCTTCAGCTGACGGTTTCGGAATTTCTGTACCGGACATTTCCGGAGCGTCCGGAGGGGCAGTTAACCCGGATGCGCGCTTCGATTGTGTGCGAGCCATCGCTTGCAAGGTTCGCGGATATGCTTGGACTGGGCGCCCATGTTATGCTTGGGCGCGGTGAGGAACAACTCGGCGGCAGGCTTCGGCCTGCTCTGCTTGCCGATCTGTTCGAATCCTTTGTCGGAGCGATTTATCTCGATCAGGGGCTGGAGGCTGTGCGGAATTTTCTCGCGCGCCACATCTTCCCCCACATCGACAGCGATGGCGGCATGCTCGTCAAGGATTACAAATCTACGCTGCAGGAGCGTGCCCAGCATAGCGGCATGGGTCCTATCGAATACCGGATCACAGAGGAGCGGGGGCCTGCCCACGACCGCGAATTTGTCGTGGAAGTCTACATCGCGGATGATCTGTATGGAACTGGAGTCGGACGAACAAAGAAGGAAGCGGAGCAGCAGGCTGCTGCGGAAGCTTGGCGCAAACTGCCCGGCTAATTCTCTTCATTCAATAGCTGCGAAAAGATCCTGGTCGCTGGTCAAGCGTTCCGGGATTTTTTGCGCGGGAAGCGGCGAGTCAGGGAAAATTTTCCCATATCGCAAAACGCTCATGAAACCGTGAGATCCATCGCGGCATAGCCCCCCAAGCGAGCAATTGAACCTGTCCTTTTCGGACAAATATGATACAATAGTCGATGAGGTGAAGGCTAAGATATGTTCCTGAAAAGGATTGAATTAGCAGGGTTTAAATCATTTGCCGACAAGACGGAGCTTGAATTCGTTCAAGGCATCACGGCTGTGGTCGGTCCTAACGGCAGCGGCAAAAGCAATATAAGCGACAGCATCCGTTGGGTGCTGGGCGAACAGAGCGCCAAAAGTCTTCGCGGCGGCAAAATGGAAGATATTATTTTTGCCGGAAGCGATGCGCGCAAAGCGGTTAATTTCGGCGAAGTATCGTTGACGCTCGATAATTCAGATAATGCGCTGCCCTTGGAATTCAATGAGGTGACGGTAACCCGGCGAGTCCATCGCAGCGGCGACAGCGAATATATGATCAACAAACAACCCTGCCGACTGAAGGACATAACGGAATTGTTTATGGATACGGGCATCGGCAAGGAAGCCTATTCCATTATCGGACAGGGACGCATTGAAGAAATTCTCAGCACACGCTCAGAAGATCGCCGGGGTATTTTTGAAGAAGCCTCCGGGATCGTAAAATATAAATCGCGCAAACGCGAAGCGCAGAAGAAGCTCGATGATACCGAGCAGAATTTGCTGCGCATTCATGACCTGGTCTCGGAGCTTGAGGACCAGGTGGAGCCGCTTCGTATCCAATCGGAGAAAGCAATAAGCTTTAAGCAATTCAAAGAGCAGCTGAAAACATCCGAAATATCGATGTATGTACATAATATTCAAGCCGTTCACACCTCCTGGAGCGAAGCTAGCGTGCGCATGACCCGATTGAAAGAGGAGCATCTTACCTTATCGACGGTTGTCAGCAAGCATGATGCTTTACTGGAGAAAGACAGGCAGAAGCTGCGGGAGCTTGAGGAAGCGCTTGACCGGCTGCATGAGTCAATGCTTCAGTACAGCGAGGATTACGAGAAATGCGAAGGTTACGGAGAAGTTCTTAAAGAACGAAAACGCAATTTGGAGCAGAACCGTTCCCAACTGGAGTCATCCCTGGCCGCACAGAATGAGCGGATCGGCCAGCTGACGAAGGAAGAAGCGGAGTACCGCGGCAAAGCGGCTGCGCTTGAGAATGATCTTCAGACCATTCGTGCGAAGCTGGCAAATGAAGAGGCAAGGTTATTGGGAACCGCCGCTTCAGCGTCAGGCGATGCTGAGGAATCGCTTAAGAGCGAATTGCTTGATGTGCTTAGTTCCATGGCCCAGCTGCGCAACGAAATACGTTATGCAGCCCAGCAGGAGGAAGCGCTGCAGCGCCGGGTGGAAAGACTTGGCGAGGAGCATGCGAAATGGCAGGAGCAGCACGGGAAACTCACCGCCCGCAAGCAGGAGCTGGAGCAGCGTCTGGTGAAGACGCTCGCTGAAATAACGGCGCTTCGCGATCGTTATATTCATGAAGGCGAGCAGCTGCAATCCGGTGTTAAGCTGCTGGAAGAAGCACAGGGAGCCGCGCGGAAGTGGGAGCAGAAGCTGGAAGGGCTCCGTTCGCGCCGGGATACGATGAAGGAAATGCAGGATGACCTGGATGGGTTCATGCAGGGAGTCCGTGAGGTACTTAAGGCATCGCGCCGATCCGCTGGCGGGCTTCAGGGCGTTCACGGCGCTGTGGCGGAGCTTGTACGTGTGCCGGAGAAGGTGGAGCTGGCCGTGGAAACGGCGCTCGGCGGCGCGCTGCAGCATGTCGTTATGGAAGATGAGAAAAGCGCCCGGGCGGCAATTGCATTTCTGAAGCAGCGTCAGCTGGGAAGGGCGACTTTCCTGCCACTTGATGTGATTCGGGGGCGGAATATTCCCGAACATGACAAGAGGATGATAGAGAGCATTGAAGGTTTTGTCGGCGTTGCGGCAGAGCTCGTCTCCTGCGAGCCAAAGTATTCTTCGATTATCAATAATTTGCTCGGCAATGTACTGCTGGCCGACACGCTGGAGCATGCCAACCGCATCGCGGCCAAATGCCAATACCGTTTCCGGGTAGTTACACTGGAGGGCGACGTGGTCAATGCCGGCGGATCTATGACAGGTGGCAGCCTGCAGAAGAAAGGCGCCAATCTGCTTGGCCGGCAGCGTCAAATTGAGCAGTTGAGCGAAGAAATCAAAACCACGGACGATCAGCTTGGCAAGCTGCGCGACAAAATTAGCGATCTGCGCAAGGAACAGTCGATCCGCAACCAGAATGTGGATGAGCTGCGTGCCCAGGGCGAGCAGCGCCGTATCGAGGAGCAGCAGGTCCGGGCCGAGCTGCAGCAGCTCGATAATGAGGGACGTTATCTGAATGAGCAGCGTCAGCTGTTTGATGCCGATAATGACGGTCAGAAAGCCGAGCGGCAGAACATTGCCAATGCGGAAGCTGCAGCGAAGGAACGCCTGGCTGAATTGTCGCTGGAAGAAACCAAGCTGCAGGAAGCGATCCGTATCGCGGAGACCCGCCGCAAGGAAGGGGAGTCGGCGAAGGAGCAGCTTCAGGATCAATTGACGGATTTGAAAATCGCCGCAGCCAAAACAGACCAGGAAAAGCATTCCTTCGAAGACCAGGCGGCGAGGGTGCGTTCCGATATTGGCCGGGCCAAGCAGGAGCTTGCGGGACTGCGTACGATGTTGGCCCGCCAGGAGGAAGAAGCAGGGCTGCATATGGAGGAAAGTGTCAGGCAGATTGAGCAGCTGAACCAGTTGAAGCTGCAGAAGGACTCCTGCTCGGAGCAGACCGATATTAAACGCGCACAGCGGGCGGAGCTCACCCGCGAGCTGGAGCAGGGTGAAAGCGAAACGAAGGAGCAGCGAACACAGCTGCGCTCGGTCGACGATCAGCTCCGGCAGACGGAAATCGCGGCTAACCGGCTGGACGTGGAGCTGGATAACCTTCTTCGCAAGCTAAGCGAGGAATACGAGCTGAGCTATGAACTGGCCAAAGAGCGCTACCCCCTTCCCGAGGATGTTCAGGAGACACAAAATCAGGTGCGCGAGCTCAAACGCAAGATCTCCGCTCTGGGCGAAGTCAATCTCGGAGCGATAGAAGAATACGAAAGAGTGAAGGAACGTTATACATTTCTGAACGATCAGAAGAATGATCTTATTGAAGCAAAAACGACGCTCTACCAGGTCATCCGCGAAATGGATGAGGAGATGAGCAAACGGTTCAAAACGACATTCGAAGCGATCCGCGGACATTTTGTTGTTGTTTTTGCCAAGCTGTTCGGAGGCGGACGCGCGGATCTTGTCATGGTGGAGCCGGATCGCGTGCTCGACAGCGGAATCGATATTGTAGCGCAGCCTCCGGGTAAGAAACTCCAGAATCTTCAGCTTCTTTCCGGAGGCGAGCGGGCTCTCACCGCTATCGCTCTGTTGTTTGCCATCCTGCAGGTCAAGCCCGTTCCTTTCTGTGTGCTGGATGAAGTTGAGGCGGCTTTGGATGAGGCCAATGTATCGCGGTTTGCCCAGTATTTGCGCGAGTTTTCGGAGCTGACGCAGTTCATTGTTGTCACACACCGCAAAGGCACCATGGAAGAGGCGGATGTGCTTTATGGGGTGACCATGGAAGAAGGCGGGGTCTCCAAACTAGTTTCGGTGCGTCTCGAGGACGAGGAAGCCGTTTCCGCTTGACGACGCCTGAACAAACCGACCGGGGGCGCGCCAGCTTGGCGTCTGAATTCCGGCTTTTACAAACAAGACATGAAGTTGGAGGAAAACCGATGAGTTTTTTTAAACGTCTGAAGGAAAGTATTTCAAGCAAGACAGAAGCGGTTACCAATGCATTTAAGGAAGGGCTGACCAAAACCAGAACGGCATTCGTCGAGAAGGTCGAGGACCTGATCACCAGGCGCAAGAAAATCGATGAGGAATTCTACGAGGAACTTGAAGAGATTCTGATCGGTGCCGACGTAGGCGTGAACACCGTCATGCAGCTGATCGAGGAGCTTCGGGCAGAGGTGAAGAAACGCAAGATCGAAAATGCTGCGGATCTTCAGCCTGTGCTGTCGGAGAAACTGGTCGATTTGCTGAAAAGCAATGAAAAAGCGGGACTGCAAATGGCGGCTTCAGGAATGACCGTTATTTTGTTTGTCGGCGTGAATGGTGTCGGCAAAACAACGACGATCGGCAAGCTTGCCCACAAGTTTAAATCCGAAGGCAAAAAGGTGCTGTTGGCGGCGGGGGATACATTTCGCGCCGGTGCGATAGAGCAGCTTGAAGTGTGGGGCCAGCGCGTTGGCGTTGATGTCATCAAGCAGCAGGCCGGATCAGATCCAGCGGCGGTCATGTTCGACGCCGTTCAGGCCGCCAAGCAGCGGGGAGTCGATGTGCTGCTGTGCGATACAGCGGGAAGGCTGCAAAACAAATCCAACCTGATGGACGAGCTTAACAAAATATACCGTGTTATTCAACGCGAGGTTCCAAGCGCCCCTCATGAAGTGCTGCTTGTGCTTGATGCGACAACGGGGCAAAATGCGCTCAGCCAAGCGAAGCTTTTCGGCGAGAAAAGCGGTGTAACGGGTCTGGTGCTGACGAAGCTGGATGGAACGGCAAAAGGCGGGATCGTCATCGCGATCCGCAATGAGCTTCATCTGCCGGTGAAGCTGGTCGGTCTGGGAGAGAAGATGGACGATCTGCAGGAATTCGATTCCGAGCAGTTTGTGCATGCGTTGTTTGCCGGCCTGATCCAGAAGGCAGAGGCTGATGAGGACGAAACGGCTGAAAACAGGTGACAAGGGAATATACTTGACAGCAAGGTATCTGCTGGGCTATGATAGACGACAGATAAGATGTAAAGGTTTTTCCCTTGACGGAAGAGGTGGCTGAGTCTGAGCACAATTGAACCTGACGCCCTGACCAAAACCAATCGGATCAACATGCTGTTTGATTTCTACGGGCTGCTGCTCACAGAGAAGCAGCGGACATTTCTAAAATACTATTTTCACGATGATTATTCGCTTGGCGAAATTGCTGAAGAGTTTGAAATCAGCCGTCAGGCTATATACGAGCATCTCAAGCGGGCCCAGTCCATGCTTGAGAGTTATGAAAGCAAGCTGCACCTGCTGCAAAAGCATGAAGCCGGACAGGCATGGCTGGTCAGGCTGGACGCATGCGCGGACAGTGTTAGCGGGATGAACGGACTTGCTGATGAGCTGCGCCGGATTGCCCAGGGCATCCGGGAGACGTAAGATGAACTATAGAGGTGATGACGATGGCGTTTGAAGGCTTATCCACCCGGCTGCAGAATGTGTTCGGCAAGCTCCGGGGCAAAGGCAAGGTGTCGGAGGACGACGTAAACGAAGCAATGCGCGAAGTACGTCTGGCGCTTCTGGAAGCCGACGTTAACTTCAAAGTCGTTAAAGATTTTATCGCCAAGGTCAAGGATCGCGCGATCGGTCAGGAAATGGCCAAAAGCTTTACCCCCGGCATGGTAGTCGTTGATATCGTCAATAAAGAGTTAACGGAATTGATGGGCGGAACCCAAAGCAAGCTCGCCAAAGCCAACAAGCCTCCGACGGTTATTTTGATGGCCGGTCTCCAAGGGGCAGGTAAAACGACTTCTTCAGCAAAGCTTGCCAAAATGCTTCAGAAAAGCAATCACAAGCCGCTTCTGGTGGCGGGAGATATTTACCGTCCCGCTGCCATCAAGCAGCTGCAGGTGCTGGGGGAGCAAATCGGAGTGCCTGTCTTTACGCTTGGCGATCAGACCTCTCCGGTCGAAATTGCCCGCTCCGGACTTCAGCATGCAAAGGATAACGGATTGGATTATGTGATTCTCGATACGGCCGGCCGGCTTCATATTGATGCAGCGCTGATGGAGGAGCTTCGTCAAGTCCATGAAGTGGCCAAACCGGATGAAGTGCTGCTTGTTGTAGATTCGATGACGGGACAAGAAGCGGTTAATGTGGCCAAAAGCTTCCATGAACAGCTGGAATTGACCGGTGTTGTGCTGACCAAGCTTGATGGCGATACAAGAGGCGGCGCCGCGCTCTCCGTCAAAGCTGTAACGGGCTGTCCCATCAAATTTGTGGCAACCGGAGAGAAGATCGAACCGCTTGAGCCGTTTCACCCAGAGCGGATGGCTTCCCGGATTCTCGGTATGGGCGACATGCTGTCCCTGATCGAGAAAGCCCAGACCAGCATTGATGCGGATAAAGCAGCCGAGATGGAGCGCAAGATGCGCACAGCTGAATTTACCTTTGATGATTTTCTGGAACAGATGGATCAGGTCCGTAAGCTGGGACCGTTGGATCAGCTAATGGATATGATGCCCGGCATGGGCAAAATGAAAGAAATGAAAAATCTCAAGGTGGATGAAAAGCAGATCAACCGGGTCGAGGCGATTGTGAAATCGATGACCAAGGACGAGAAGCGTAAGCCCGAGATTCTCAATCACAGCCGCCGGAAGCGGATTGCGACCGGAAGTGGAACGACGGTAGCTGATGTTAACCGGCTGATCAAGCAGTTTGACGATATGCGCAAAATGATGAAACAGTTCTCCTCCATGATGGGACCTAAGGGGCCTAAGGGCGGGATGAAGGGGCTTAAAGGGATGCTCCCCAAAGGAATGAAATTCCCCTTCTAGCGGAGGTTCAAAAGTCCGATATTGATCACGAAGTGACTCAGGGGAGCGGATTCGACGTCGAATCTTGAATTCAGCCGGGAAAGAGCATATGCTTTCGAAGCTGGTTTTCTTACGAAAACCCTGAGATGCTCACGTAGGTTACCCTACGCTGCGCTCCAAATTCCCTAGCTTCATTCAACCTTCTCGGTGCTGAATTTCGAACTTTTGAACTTTCATTTATATTTACAACATTTTAGAACACTCAATACACTAACGACTTAAATATTTAAACATTTTGATAAGGAGGTGATTTTCTTGGCAGTACGTATTCGTTTGAAACGTATCGGAGCGCACAAAGCGCCTTTCTACCGCGTAGTGGTATCCGATTCCCGTTCCCCGCGTGACGGTCGCTTTATTGAAGAGATCGGCACTTACAATCCGGTTTCCCAACCGGCTCAGGTGAACATTGATGAAGAGAAGGCATTGAAATGGCTTCAAAACGGAGCGCAAGCATCCGATACCGTTCGTAACCTGCTTTCCAAAGCCGGTGTTATGACGAAGCTTCATGAGCTGAAACTTCAGAAGTAGAACACTTTTACGGGGGGCCTAGACGATGAAGGATTTGATTCTTGTCATAGCTAAGGCTTTAGTGGATTACCCGGAGGATGTGCGCGTCGAGGTGAAGGAAGACGACCGCGGCACGGTCTATATGCTGTCGGTCCATGCCAGCGATATCGGCAAAGTGATCGGCAAGCAGGGACGTATTGCGAAAGCGCTGCGGACAGTGGTCACATCTGCTGCAGTGAAATCGCAAAAACGTGTCATGGTCGATATTATTTCATAGCAATCGTACATCGAGTGAGGGTTAGGACCAACATCCTAGCTCTTTTTTTTAAAATATACGCACGTCTAAGTTTTGACTTATACGAGGCTTATATTTCTAAGGGAATGGCAAAGCTGCAAAGGACGGCGATAGTCGTTTCTTCTTGAACGATTGGACAAAAGAAAGAGGACGGTTAGTAATATGGAACAAGGATGGTTAACGGTTGGCAAATTGGTCAACACACATGGTATCCGGGGCGAAGTAAAGGTGTTTTCCCAAACGGATTTTCCGGAGGAGCGTTTTGCGGCGGGCAGTCAGCTGACCTTGCGAAATCCGGAGACTCAGCAGAAGCTGACGGTGGAAATTGTGTCCGCACGGCCGCAGAAGAACATGTTCATCGTGAAGCTCAAAGGCTACGACAACATCAACGATGTTGAGAAATACAAAGGCTGGATCCTCTCCGTTACCAAAGATAATATGGTTGAATTGGAAGAGGGCGAATATTACCAGCATCAAATCATAGGATGCAGGGTCTTGACTGAGGAAGGCGAGGAGCTTGGCCTGATTACGGAAATTCTCGTTCCCGGCGCCAATGATGTCTGGGTCGTGCAGGAGCAGAAAATCAAAGGCAGGCAAATTCTCATCCCGGTCATTGATGACGTCCTTATGGATGTGAATGTGGAGACCAAAACGGTTACGGTACGGCTGATGGAAGGGTTGATTTAACGTTATGCGAATCGACGTATTAACCCTGTTCCCGGAAATGTTCGAAGGTGTATTCGGCGCCAGCATCCTGGGGAAGGCGCGCGACAAGGGCCTGGTGAGCCTGCAGGCGGTTAATTTTCGCGATTATGCCAATAATAAGCATAATACGGTCGATGATTACCCCTATGGCGGCGGCGGCGGGATGGTGCTTAAGCCCGAGCCGATATTCGCAGCCGTTGAGGACCTGATGCCCGAAGGATCGGAGCCTCCGCGGGTTATTCTGATGTGTCCGCAGGGAGAGACCTTCACGCAGCGGAAAGCTGAAGAGCTGTCGGCTGCCGAGCATCTTGTATTTGTGTGCGGCCATTATGAAGGTTACGATGAGCGCATCCGCCAGCATCTGGTGACGGATGAATTATCCATTGGCGACTATGTGCTGACAGGCGGCGAGCTGCCTGCGATGACCGTGATCGACAGTGTCGTCCGGCTGCTTCCCGGGGTACTTGGCAATGAGAATTCGGCAGTTACAGATTCTTTCAGCACAGGGCTGCTTGAATATCCGCATTATACGCGTCCGGCTGTTTTTCGCGATTATGCGGTTCCGGATGTGCTCCTGTCCGGCCATCATGCGAACGTGGATGCATGGAGGCGCGAGCAATCTCTCCTTCGTACGCTGCAGCGTCGTCCCGAGCTCCTGGAGCAGGCGGAGCTAAGCAAGAAGGAACGGGAGTGGTTACGCCGCCTGATGGCTGAACGGGAGTCTTTGGAAAAGGAATGAAAGCCTAAGGTCCCGGCGAAGCAGAAATGAAAATTGAGAAAAGACCAGAAACAAAAGCGTTGTTTTATACTCGCAGATGTGGTAAAATTTCTGGTGTTGCTTTTGTAAAGTCGGACGGTCCGCTACTAAGCGATGATCCGGTCCATATGAAGGGCCGATGAGCTTATATGAACGTCTATGGTGGAAGGAGTGATTACAATGAATCTAGTTCAACTGATTTCTCAAGAAAATTTACGTAGCGATCTTCCTAACTTTCGCCCGGGCGATACGTTGAAGGTACACGTTAAGGTTATCGAGGGAACGCGTGAGCGGATCCAGCTTTTCGAAGGCGTCGTTATTAAACGTCGCGGCGGCGGCATCAGCGAAACCTTTACCGTGCGTAAAATTTCGTATGGTGTAGGCGTGGAAAGAACGTTCCCGCTTAACTCGCCGAAGCTCGAGAAGATCGAAGTAATGCGTCGTGGTAAAGTTCGCCGCGCCAAATTGTATTATCTTCGCAGTCTTCGCGGTAAAGCTGCAAGAATTAAAGAAATTCGCTAATGAAACGACTGGAGAGGGGCTTGCTCAAACAAGTCCCTTTTCGTTTTTCAAAATATCAGGACACATAGGATTTGTTTGTTGACTGTGTTATCTTGATTGTATGGGATTTTTACCTGAACTTGCTGCAGAAGAGGGTGTAAATAATGGATCAACCGCATCGCCTTGGTGAGAATGGCAGGCCGAGTGATGAAACTACGACAAATTTGAATGAAACCCGCACTTCCGAACAGAAGGAAGGGGAAACGATAACCCCACCACCCAAGCAAGGCGGCAAGGCACAGAAGGAAGTTTTTGAATGGGTCAAGGCACTGGCGATAGCTGCGCTGCTGGTTATAGTCATCCGTTACTTTCTATTCGCTCCTTTTATTGTCGACGGTCCCTCCATGGAACCGAATTTCTACACGGGTGAGCGACTGATTGTAAACAAGATCATTTACGATATCCGCCAGCCGAAGCATGGCGAGGTCGTTGTTTTCCACGTCCCGGAGGAAAATCGTGATTTCATTAAACGGGTCATCGGCGTGCCTGGAGACAAAGTGAAGTATGATGGCGATAATTTGTACATAAATGGCGAGAAAGTGGAAGAGCCTTACTTGAAGGAGTCCATTGAGGCAGCCAAGGCAAAAGGCGAAATTTTCAATAGTCAGGGTTCGGAAAGTAATTTCCCGAATGGGAACTTCCAGACTGATATCGTGCCTGATGATACCATTCTGGCATTTGGCGACAATCGCCGGAACAGCCGGGACAGCCGGATGATCGGCTATGTATCGGACAAGCAGATTATAGGCAGAGCCGATGTGATCTTCTGGCCGATGAGCAAGATTACGTTTGTGAAACACGGATGAGGTGGCTTACAGCATGACAATTCAGTGGTTTCCCGGCCATATGACGAAGGCCCGGAGGCAAATACAAGAGAAGCTTAAATTAATCGACCTGACGATTGAGCTGTTGGATGCGCGTATTCCGATATCCAGCAGCAATCCGATGATTGACGAAATATTGAAAGGGAAGCCGCGGCTGATTGTGCTGAATAAAGCGGATCTGGCTGACAGCCGGACAACGGAACAGTGGATCGCTTATTTCAACAAAGCGGGACATGCCGCCATTTCCGTTGATTCCTCGACCGGGACGCGCGTGAATGAAATTCCGGTCCGCGCCAAACAAATTCTGCATGAAATGATTGCGCGGCAGATTTCCAAAGGTGTGAACCCGAGAGCGGTCCGTGGCCTTATTGTGGGCATACCCAATGTGGGGAAGTCTACGCTTATCAACCGGCTGGCTGGACGCCATATAGCCGCGACTGGGGATCGTCCCGGCGTCACCAAAGGGCAGCAGTGGATCAAGGTCGGTACAGAGATGGAGCTGCTGGATACGCCGGGGATATTATGGCCCAAGTTCGAGGACCCGTTGGTCGGGTACCGCCTTGCGATGACAGGGGCCATAAGAGAACAAATCCTCAACGTGGAGGATGTCGCTTTTTTTGCGGTCAAGGTATTAGCCAAGCGTTACTGGGACGCAACCTCAGAGCGGTTCGGGGTTACCGAACCTCCGAAGGATCTGGAAGATGCCGATGAAATCGTCCGGGTGATGGAGGATATCGGCCGCAAACGCGGCTGTCTGATCAGCGGAGGACGCGTCGATCTGGAGAAGGTATCCGGTATTATATTACGGGAGCTGCGTTCAGGCAGCCTGGGCCGTATATCACTGGAATCGCCGGAAGACCTGTTGTATTAAAGAACGGCCGCCTGGTTGATGAAGGCGGCCGTTTATGTTATTTGGGGAACTATCAATGGGGAATGAGCAGAAATGGGGAGAAGCGGATGCTGGAATTTGAGCAGCCCCTGTGGGAGCAGGGCTGTCCTTACATAGCCGGGATTGATGAAGTGGGAAGAGGATGTCTGTTTGGTGATGTGGTGGCTGCAGCCGTTATTTTGCCCGCAGGGCTGGTGCTGGAAGGCATTAACGATTCCAAAAAGCTGTCGGAGAAAAAACGCGAGGAGCTGTACGCCGTTATTATTGACCATGCGGCCGCATGGGCGGTATCCCGGGTGGATGCGGCGACGGTGGACGCCATTAATATCAAACAGGCGGCCCGCCTGGCCATGAAGCAGGCGGTTGCCATGCTCCAGATCCAGCCAGGCCATCTGTTGGTGGACGCGGAGAAGGTGGATTGCGATATTCCGCAGCTGGCGATCATCAAAGGCGATGCCAGAAGCCAGTCGATAGCCGCGGCTTCCATTTTGGCGAAGGTTACCCGCGACCGGCTTTGTGCGGGCGAATGGGATGCTTTGTACCCCGCTTATGGCATCGCTCTGCATAAAGGTTACGCGACGAAGCACCACCGGGAAAAGCTGCTGGAGTACGGCCCCAGTCCCATGCACCGCCAGTCGTTTCTGGGCAAGCTGTTTATGGAGCAGCAGGTATTATTTTAATATTTTTCATCGTGTGCGAAGAAGCAAAAGCGGATCTGATTTCAATAGCAGTTCCAACATGCTCCGATACAGGTTAATGCCCAAAGCGGATGAAGCCGATAATAATAGAACAGGTTTTTTCGATAGCGGTCCGGTCTGGAGAGACAGACACGGCCGGCATTTTACCGGTTACAAGGGAG
Organism: Paenibacillus nasutitermitis; assembly: GCF_014641075.1. Taxonomy (GTDB): domain Bacteria; phylum Bacillota; class Bacilli; order Paenibacillales; family Paenibacillaceae; genus Paenibacillus_Z; species Paenibacillus_Z nasutitermitis. The sequence goes on along the minus strand of NZ_BMHP01000002.1, from coordinate 795,377 downwards.
GGAGCGGCAGCGGATGAATATCGGGCAATTGATGAGAGGACTGCTGGGCGAAACGCAGCCGGCAGAGAGCAAAGCGCTGGAGCTGAAGGTCGGCCAAATCGTACGCGGGGTTCTTCTTCAGGTAATGGACAATCAGGAAGCCCTTGTCCAGATCAACGGGGTCCAGGTCCGTGCCAAGCTGGAGGTGCCGCTGCAGCCCGGTCAATCCACGCTGCTGCAGGTGCAGCCGCAGTCCGGCGGTGGGACGCTTGTCCTGAAGCCCGTGGATCAGCAGGCGGCAGACTTGCCAGAGGGAACGCTGAAAGAGTGGGCGAAGGCGCTTGGCTTGCCTGACCAGAAATGGTCGCAGGCGCTGATTCGGGATTTGCGCGGTGAGAGCGCGGCATCCATGAAGGAGACCGCTGCGCAGTTTCAATTGGCCAAGGCCGCCATGCCTGCAGGCGGCGATGCGAAGTTATGGATGCAAGCAGCTGCGCTGGCGTTTAAGCGCGGACTGCCAATGACGGCAGCGACGATCGGCTCGCTGCAGCAGGTATTGACGGGCACGCAGGCGCATGCTCTTCTGGAAGCGCTGGAGCAGGGGCTTGCCGCCTGGAACGGCGGGAACGCAAGGACTGGCGCGGACGAGACGGCAGCGCCGCGTACGGCGGCGCAGGCGGCCGCAGCGAAGCTGCAGGCGCTGCTGCCCGAAGGGGCAGCGCTGATGCGCGCAGCGCAGAGCGCGGGCGGGGCGCAGCCGCCCGCTGCAGGGCAAGGCACGGGAGCGGCCGCCGCGCCCGGAGCGGGAGCCGCCGCAGCCGCGGCTGGAGCGGGCCCAGCGGAAGGAGCCGCAGCTCCCGCTGCGCGGAGCACAGCCGCGGCAGCTGCGCCGGTTCCCGGCAGCGCAGCAGGATCGGCCCCCGCACAGCCGGCTGCGGGGGGAACCGGGGTTGGCACCTCGGCAGCCGCAATAGGCGCCGGGCCTGCGTTTGCCGCGCAGCAGCTGGCCGCGGGCTCGCCGGCTCCAGCTGCCGGGCAGGCGCCTGGAACCGCTGCAGGCAGTGCGGACCCGGCGCAGCAAACCCCCGCTCCGGGGTCCCAGGAGTCTGCGGCGGGGCTAACCGCCAGCAATCCACAGCGCACCGGAAACTGGGTAGGCCAACTGGTTAAATGGCTTGGCGTCGATCACGAGCATCTTCTGGCGACAGCAAGCGGCCAGGCGCCAAAATCGGAAACGCCGGGGGCAAGTACGCAGTCTGCCAATGGCAAGGCGGCGGCATTCACGCCGCAGGAGAACGGCCAACTGGCTCCCCGCACGGGGTCGCCGGCGCCGGAGGGGCTTGTCCAGCTGGAGCGCGGAGGCGCCGGCACGATTTCCCTGGCGGACCACTCCCGTTCTCATGCCCCTGCTACACCGCAGGGCCAATTGGCATTCGAGGACAGCCCCTTGGCGGCAGCCCAGCCGTTCGGGGACAAGCTTGCGGCCGCGGATACGCTCAAAAGCGCGCTGCTGACGCTTGCGGCCGCGGACGATGTTCCTCAGGGGCTGAAGGATACTGCGCAGCAGCTCGTGCAGCATATTACCGGGCAGCAGCTCTTGCTGACGCCCGAGCGGACCGCTTCCCTGTTTTCCCATGTGACTCTGTTTATTCCCATGCAGGGGCAGGACGGCAGCCAAACTGCATCCGTGCATATCCAGACGCGCCGCGGCCGGAAGGGGGAGCTGGATGCGGATAACTGCCGGCTGCTCTTCGATTTGCGCATGAAGACGCTGGGTGAAACGGTTGTCGACGTACAGGTGGTCAATAAAATCGTCAGCCTGAACCTCTGGAATGACCATCCCGCCATCGCGGAACTTCTGGAAGATTCCCGCCTTGAAATGAACGAGGCCTTGCAGAAAGCCGGTTTTCAGCTGTTGTCCCTGCGATCAACTCCGATGCCGGACAGAAGCCTGCAGGCTCACGGCAACGACGAGTCGCCACATGATGGCGCAGCGGTTGCCTTTCCCGCTTGGTCCTCGAAGCCATACAAAGGAGTGGACTTCCGGGCATGAAACAAAAAACAGACACGGAAAGAGTCAAGAAAGCGGTAGCTCTTAAATATGAGCCGGGCGAGCGCCAGGCTCCTGTCGTCATCGCCAAAGGTAGCGGTTCGATAGCGGAAGCGATTCTAGGCAAAGCGGCAGAGAACGGGATCCCCGTCCAGCAGGATTCCTCTCTGGTCGAGGTGCTCTCCAAGCTGGATATCGACCAGGAAATCCCCCCGGAGTTGTATACGCTGGTTGCGGAAATATTATCCTTCGTATACCGCTCGGACCGAAAAGCGGGGGAGATTCGGAAATGAGCGAAAATGATGGACCTGTCCCTGGTCCGCCCAAACGCGATGACAGAGGGAAGACCGGAAGGCAGGGCGAGACAGCTGCAGCAGAATATTTGCTGAAATGCGGTTATACGATCCTGCACCGCAACTGGCGGTGCCGCTTCGGAGAGCTGGATATCATCGCCCTGCAAGGCGGGGAGCTTGTTTTCGTGGAAGTCAGAACAAGAAAAAGCGGAGGTCGCTTCGGGACGGCGGCGGAATCTGTGGATGCGCGCAAACAGCGGCAGGTCAGAACGATCGCGGCGTTTTATTTGCAGACGTTCAGGCTGCATGGAAAGCCTGTCCGTTTCGACGTGGTGGCCATTACAGTAGATTGGCGGAGCGCAGCCGTTGTGGAGCTGAAACATATCGAAGCGGCATTCTAGAAGAGCGCTGATCAGCCTCCGGCATTAACCAGATCAGGTCGTTTGCCGGAGGCTGATTGCTGTCTGCTGCGATTGGAACACACCGGAAATCGAAGGGCAGCTGCGCGCTACAGAATTTGCAGATTACGGTCAAGGCTGCGGTATCCGATTGCTTCTGCTATATGCTCTGCCTGCACAAGGTCAGACTGCTCAATATCGCTGATGGTCCGAGCGAGCTTCAATATCCGGTCATGGGCGCGCAAGCTGACGCCAAGCGTATCAAAAGCCAGCTTAAGCATCTGGCCGGCTTCCCCCGTCAACGCCACAGCTTGCCGGAGTGATTCCCCCGCAAGATCGTTGATGGGAAGAAGGCCTTCCATCCGCTGCCGTCTGCGGGCGCAGGCATCCAGAACGATGGCACGCATTTGGAGCGAGTTCATCCCTCTTGTCAGCCCCTCGGAGCTGGAGGGCCGTGGCACCTCGATATGCATATCGATGCGGTCTAGCAGCGGGCCCGATATTTTGGTACGGTAGCGGGTTATTTGCAGGTGGCTGCACAGACAGCGCTGATCATCCGTTTCATGACCGTAATATCCGCATGCGCAAGGATTCATCGAAGCTGCCAGGAGAAAGCGCGCCGGAAAACGGAATACCGCTCTGGACCGGGCGATGGTGACTTCGCGATCCTCAAGCGGTTGCCTGAGCACCTCGAGCGCGGACCTGGTAAACTCGGGAAGCTCGTCAAGAAAAAGTACCCCATGATGGGCGAGCGTCACTTCACCGGGCCTCGGGATAGAGCCGCCGCCGATTAGTCCGGCGGCGGAAATGGTATGATGAGGGGTCCGGAATGGCCTCTCCATGATCAATGCCGGCCCTCTACTTCCCAGCTTTCCGGCGGCGCTGTAAATTTTGGTCACCTGAAGCGCTTCGGATTCCTCCAAAGGAGGCATAATGCCGGGAAGCCTGCGGGCAAGCATGGTTTTACCGGTGCCCGGTGGACCGGACAAAAGAACATTATGCTGGCCGACAGCGGCAATGAGCAGCGCGCGCTTGGCGTGGTGCTGGCCCAGAACATCGCCGTAATCGCCTTGGGCAAATACCTGGTCTCCCGCGCCTGCCTGCTGTCGGCGGGATTGATGAGCCGTATCGGCGTCATAGCGCAAGGCTTCCCAATTATGAGGAAGCTCCCCGCTTGCTCCTGAGACGGAGAGCTCCTTGAGATGGCTGATAGCGAACAGCTCCAGACCTTCGAGGCAAGCTGCTTCCGCCGCATTGCTCAAAGGAAGGAGAACCCGCCCCAAACCTTTTGTCCTGGCCTGTTCGACCATGGCAAGCACCCCCGGAACCGGCCTGATTTCCCCGCTGAGAGACAATTCGCCCAGTATGAGAGTGCCCTGGTACAGCTCAGAGGGAAGCTGCCCGCTTGCGGATAGAATGCCTGCGGCAATTGCCAGGTCAAAAGCGGTGCCTTCCTTGCGCAGGTCCGCCGGGGCAAGATTAACGGTAATACGCTCCATGGGAAACTTGAATCCGCAGTTTTTGACGGCGGCTCTTACCCGCTCGATGGATTCGCGAACCGCCGGATCAGGGAGTCCGACTACGTTTACCTGAGGCAAACCATTAGCGATATCGACCTCCACCGTGATTAATCTGCCTTCCACTCCGTAAACACTGGCGCTGAACATGCTGCCATACATACAAAAATACACCTCCATCATAGTATCGGATGAAGGTGCTTCCTCACGAGTCCGTATCGATTTCTTTATCCTCTCATATTAGTTCAACCACCCGTAAGCTGTCAATAATCGCTCTTTTGCGAGCAATAAAGCAGCTTGCAGAAGCGATATAATCCCGGGAATAGGCTATAATACGAATGGCCGAATTTATAGGTTCAATTCACTCATTTTTTTGGTCTATTGCTCCTGATTCCATCTCGTTTCGAGATGGTACTAATATCAAAAAGGCTCGATCTTTATCACAAATAATTAGGAAAGCCTTGAGGAAACGTGCTACAATAGGAAGGGTTTATGCGGAAGACAAGAGAAAACGCTTTGTGCTTCTATAAAGGGGCGGGCAAGTTTTTTTCTCGCGGAAATATAAGCAAGGACCAGGCAGTCCTGATTATCGGACGAAGCCGCCCGGCTGCACTTTGCTTGTTATTCTTTTGTCTACATATCGTAGGATTTGACTGCGGATAGGAGGATTCTCGTAATGAATATCCATGAGTATCAAGGTAAAGCGCTTTTGAAACAGTACGGGGTCGTCGTTCCAGAGGGTAAAGTAGCGTTTTCTGTCGATGAAGCGGTAGAAGCTGCCAAGGATCTCGGAACACAGATTGTAGTGGTTAAAGCTCAAATCCACGCAGGTGGACGCGGTAAAGCGGGCGGCGTCAAGGTCGCTAAGAATCTGGACGAGGTACGTGCCTATGCAAGCGAAATTCTAGGCAAAGTGCTGGTTACTCACCAGACCGGGCCAGAAGGCAAAGAAGTGAAGCGCCTGCTCATCGAGCAAGGCTGCGACATTAAGAAAGAATATTACGTCGGCGTCGTCGTCGACCGCGTTACAGGCCGTATTGTTATGATGGCTTCCGAAGAGGGCGGAACGGAGATTGAAGAAGTCGCCGAGCATTCCCCGGAAAAAATCTTCAAGGAAGTTATTGATCCGGCAATCGGTCTTGCGCCGTTCCAGGCGAAGAAGCTTGCATATGCCATCAATATTCCGAACGAACTGGTCAACAAAGCAGCCAAGTTCATGCTTGCTCTTTATGAGGCTTTTGTGGACAAGGACTGCTCGATTGCCGAAATCAATCCGCTGGTTGTTACAGGAGACGGCAATGTTATGGCGCTTGACGCCAAACTGAATTTTGATTCCAATGCGCTATACCGTCACAAGGATATCCTGGAGCTTCGCGATTTGGACGAAGAGGATGCCAAAGAAATCCAGGCTTCCAAATTCGATCTGAGCTATATTGCCCTGGATGGCAATATTGGCTGCATGGTCAATGGCGCTGGACTTGCGATGGCAACAATGGATATTATCAAATATTATGGCGGAGACCCGGCCAACTTCCTTGATGTAGGGGGCGGTGCCACCAAAGAAAAAGTAACGGAAGCCTTCAAAATCATCCTTTCCGATGAAAAAGTGAAGGGCATTTTCGTTAACATTTTTGGCGGCATCATGAAGTGCGACATCATTGCTGATGGCGTCATTGCAGCTGCCAAGGATCTGGGTCTGGATCGTCCGCTCGTTGTCCGGCTTGAAGGAACAAATGTGGAGCTGGGCAAAAAAATGCTCAATGAATCCGGATTGAACATCGTGGCCGCAGACTCCATGGCCGACGGCGCACAAAAAATCGTCGCGCTGGTGAAGTAGTCTTTTTTCTAAGAAGAAATATAGGTTTCCCGCTCTTGGCGGCGGAGCAGGTTTCTTCATACTGAAATATCAGATTGCGGATGCAGGGTCTGGTATTCTCATAAAGCATTGCGGCATACGAATTCATTTTAGGGGATGTGAGTTTCCATGAGTATTTTGGTAGACAAGAATACAAAAGTGATCACCCAAGGTATTACAGGCGCTACAGGGCTGTTTCATGCGAAAGGCGCCCTTGAATACGGCACTCAGATGGTCGGCGGCGTAACGCCGGGCAAAGGCGGCACAAACGTGGATATTACGCTTGAAAACGGCAAGGTTGTTTCCCTGCCGGTATTCAATACCGTAGCTGAAGCTGTTGCCAAAACAGGCGCAACGGCATCTGTTATCTATGTTCCACCGGCATTTGCGGCTGATTCCATTCTGGAAGCGATAGACGCTGAGCTGGATTTGGTCATTTGTATTACAGAAGGCATACCGGTCATTGATATGATCAAGGTAAGCCGGTATCTGGAAGGACGCAAAACCCGTCTGATCGGTCCCAACTGTCCAGGCGTTATTACTCCCGACGAGTGCAAAATCGGGATTATGCCCGGCTACATTCATACAAAAGGCCACGTTGGCGTCGTCTCACGGAGCGGAACGCTTACTTATGAAGCGGTTCATCAGCTGACGACTCGCGGCATCGGACAATCTTCAGCAATCGGTATCGGCGGAGATCCTGTCAAAGGATCCGAGTTTATCGATATTCTGGATATGTTCAATCAGGATCCCGATACCTATGCGGTTATTATGATCGGGGAGATCGGCGGTTCGGCCGAGGAAGAAGCGGCCGAGTGGGTTAAAGCCAACATGAAGAAGCCTGTCGTTGGTTTCATCGGCGGCGCAACGGCGCCTCCGGGCAAACGGATGGGTCATGCCGGCGCGATCATTTCCGGCGGAAAAGGGACAGCAGCTGAAAAAATTGCGACTCTCGAGAAATGCGGCATCAAAGTTGCACCTACACCTTCGGAAATGGGTTCAACCTTGGTAAGCGTACTGGAAGAGCAAGGTCTTCTGGAGAAATGCACCACCAAAAAATAAGCTTTTTCTCACGAAACAGGACATGAATGCAATTGATAGGACAGGTCCAGGTTCATTTGAATAAGCTTTATCTGAAGGTAAGCAACCTTTCGTCAGCCCTTACAGGGCCCGAAAGGTTGCTTTTTTTGTTTCTATTATTCAACAGCGGCTTGCATTCTGATTCCATGTCGAGCAAAATAGGGTAAGGATGTGAGCCCGCTAACGAAGGGGCGACGATGACATGTTCAAGGACAGCTTTAATGAAGAGATACGAAGAGAATTACTGATTACCCTGCATGAAACACCGGGTATTGGCTGGCATACCATTCAGAAAGCGGCTGCATTCGGCGCCTGGTCTTCCTATCAACGGTTTACGGAGGAAGCCTGGTGCTCGTCTGTCGGGCTCAAACCGGAACAGGCGAAGAAAGTGACGGCTGCTTTCCGGCAAATGGACGCCGCAGCCCGCAGCGCTCGAATGGAACAGCTTGGTGTTAAAGTACTGACATCTTTCGATTCCGGTTATCCAGAGCTTCTGGCACAAACGCCGCAGCCTCCCTGGGTATTGTACATGATAGGACGAATAGAATTGTTGTACCGTCCCACGATGGCAATCGTAGGCACGAGAGGCCCTACGGCATACGGGAGACGGGCCGCAGCCGATATGGCAAGTCAACTGTCGGAGCGGGGCCTGACTGTGGTCAGCGGGCTCGCAAGGGGCATTGACAGCATTGCCCATGAAGGAGCCCTGCCCCTTGCGGGAGGAACCATAGCTGTTCTGGGTACACCTGCCGACAAGATTTATCCAGCCGAGAACCGGTCGCTTTACCGTGAGATCGGTTATGGCGGAAATGGATTGATTGTGTCGGAGGTACCATTTGGAACACCCTTTCATCGGGGGCTGTTCCCGCTGCGCAACCGCATCATCGCGGGTTTGTCGCTCGGTACGATCGTCATTGAAGCGGCGGAAAGAAGCGGTTCGCTCATTACGGCTGATCAAGCCTTTGATATGTCCAGAGAGGTGTTTGCCATTCCGGGGCCGATCTCATCGCCCAAAAGCGAAGGCACAAATAAGCTTATCCGCACAGGAACCGCGAAGCTCGTCTCCACTGTCGCCCATGTGCTTGAAGAATATGAAGGGAGATTGGATCTTCCACTTCATGGAAGCGCGGATGACAGAAGCCGCAAGATGTCCGGGTCCTCTGCGCTTACGGATCATGAGGCTTTTATATGCCGTCTGCTGCAGGAAAAACCTCTCTCTACGGATGAACTGCATGTGTTGACCTCGTTCCCTTTTGGACTTTTACATGCAACTCTGATAAATTTAACTTTAAAACATATGATTGAACAGCATCCTGGTTCCATATATAGTGTTAGGTAATATGCAGCAGAAAGGGGGACGCATGAATGGCGGATTCACTAGTAATCGTCGAATCACCGGCAAAAGCGAAGACGATCGGAAAATATTTAGGCAGCAAATTTATTGTAAAAGCGTCAATGGGACATATACGCGATTTGCCGAAAAGCCAAATCGGCGTTGAGGTCGAAAATGACTTTAATCCCAAATATATCACGATCCGCGGCAAAGGCAGCGTTCTCAAAGAGTTAAAGGACGCCAGCAAGAAAGTGAAGAAAGTTTATCTTGCGGCTGACCCGGATCGCGAAGGGGAAGCAATCGCTTGGCATTTGGCGCATTACCTGGAAATCAACGAAGGCGATTCCTGCCGCGTCGTATTTAATGAAATTACCAAGCAGGCGGTTAAGGATGCGTTCAAAACACCGCGGCCGATTAACATGGATCTGGTGAATGCCCAACAGGCGCGCCGGATATTGGACCGTCTTGTCGGCTACAAGATCAGTCCGCTGCTTTGGAAGAAGGTAAAAAAAGGACTTTCCGCTGGACGGGTGCAATCCGTTGCAGTGAAGCTGATCATTGATCGTGAGAATGAAATCGATGCGTTCATCCCCGAGGAATATTGGACGATTACTACGCAGCTGAAGCATGGCGATGCAGCATTCGAAGCCAAGTTTCATTCTCTGAACGGCGAGAAGAAGGAGCTCGGGAGTGAGCAGGACGTCAAAGAGGTAATTCTTGCAATGGGTGACTCCGCATATACCGTTGCGGAAGTGAAAGAAAAGGAGAGACTGCGTAATCCCGCGCCCCCGTTCATTACAAGCTCGCTGCAGCAGGAAGCTGCGCGCAAGCTTGGTTACCGCGCTTCCAAGACGATGTCGGTAGCCCAGCAGCTTTATGAAGGAGTTGAGCTCGGCAAGGAAGGTACGGTTGGTCTTATCACGTATATGCGTACCGATTCGACCCGTATTTCACCGGTAGCCCAGGAAGAAGCCAAGGGTTATATCGAGGAGAAATACGGCTCTTCCTTTGCGCCGGATCAGCCTCGCATATACAGCAAAAAAAACAGCAATGCCCAGGATGCGCATGAAGCGGTCAGACCGACTTCTGTGCTCCGCGATCCCGATTCCATGAAAGAATATCTGAGCCGCGATCAGTTTCGTTTATACAAGCTGGTTTGGGAGCGGTTTGTGGCCAGTCAAATGACATCGGCGGTATTGGATACGATGACGGTGGATCTGAACGTGGGAGCGGCCGTATTCCGGGCGAACGGCTCCAAAGTGAAGTTTCAGGGTTTTATGAAAATTTACGTTGAAGGCAATGACGATGGGGCCACGGATGAAGAGAAGTTTCTTCCTCCGCTTGCAGTCGGCGACGTCGCCGAGCCGGAAGCCGTAGATCCCAAGCAGCATTTCACACAGCCGCCCCCGCGTTTTACGGAAGCACGCCTTGTGCGTACGATGGAGGAAGTTGGAATTGGACGTCCAAGCACTTACGCTCCTACCCTGGAAACGATACAAAAGCGCGGCTATGTGGCGATGGAAGAGAAGAAATTTATCCCCACGGAGCTTGGTGATCTGGTCATCCAGTTGATGGAGGAGTTTTTCCCGGAAATCCTTAATGCCGAATTTACCGCTCATATGGAAGAGGATCTTGACCATGTCGAGGATGGCAAAGAGGATTGGGTACGCGTGCTCGCATCCTTCTACGAATCATTCGAGAAACGGTTGGAAGTTGCCGAAGAAGAAATGAAGGAAATCGAAATTCAGGATGAAGTATCCGATGAAATTTGCGAGAAATGCGGCCGTCATCTGGTGTATAAAATGGGACGTTTCGGTAAATTTCTTGCCTGCTCGGGATTTCCGGAATGCCGCAATACCAAACCGATTGTCAAGGATATTGGCGTTTCCTGTCCGAAATGCGCTGTCGGTAAAATTATTGAAAGACGGAGCAAAAAAGGGCGCTTCTTCTATGGCTGCGATCAGTACCCTGGCTGCGATTATGTCTCATGGGATAAACCATCCATAAAGCCTTGTCCGCAGTGTGCCGGCTTGATGGTAGAGAAACGCAACAGAAGCGGAGCTCGCCTTCAATGTACGCAATGCGACCACACAGAAGAGGTATTGGAAGATCAGGATCAGGCTGAATAACAATAGATCGCAAATGCATTCAGGAAAGGATGGTAAGTTCATTGTCCGAAATACAACGCGTTACAGTCATCGGAGCGGGATTGGCCGGAAGCGAGGCGGCCTGGCAGATTGCATCGATGGGTGTACCGGTAACCTTGTACGAAATGAGACCGCAAACCCAGACGCCGGCACATCATACCAATCAATTTGCGGAGCTTGTATGCAGCAACAGTCTGCGGGCGAACGGGCTTGCCAATGCGGTAGGCGTTCTGAAAGAAGAGATGAGGCGCCTGAATTCGCTTATACTGGATAGTGCCGATCTGCATGCGGTCCCCGCCGGGGGAGCGCTTGCCGTCGACCGCGACGGTTTCTCGGGAGAGGTAACCAAACGATTGCATGAGCATCCCCTTGTTGAGGTGCGCTGCGAAGAAGTGACGGATATCCCGGCCGAAGGAATCGTGGTGATCGCGACAGGACCTTTAACCGCACCCAAGCTGTCCGGGCAAATTCAGGAGCTGATGGGTCAGGAGTACTTTTATTTCTACGATGCCGCCGCGCCAATCGTGGAGAAAGACTCGATCGATATGAGCAAGGTATATTTGGCTTCCCGGTACGATAAAGGAGAAGCGGCTTACCTCAATTGCCCCATGACGGAGGAAGAGTTCGAAATCTTCTATGAAGCCCTTATCACAGCGGAAAAAGCTGAAGTGAAGGAATTTGAGCAAGAGCAATATTTTGAAGGCTGTATGCCTGTTGAAGTGATTGCCAGCCGCGGCAAGCAGACCTTGCTTTTCGGTCCGATGAAGCCTGTCGGTCTCGTTAATCCGCATACTGGCAAGCTGCCCCATGCTGTGGTTCAACTGCGGCAAGATAATGCGGCGGGCACCCTTTATAATCTGGTCGGGTTCCAGACCCATCTCAAATGGGGCGAACAAAAACGCGTCCTTTCTTTAATACCAGGTCTTGCGCAGGCCGAATTCGTGCGTTTCGGGGTGATGCACCGCAATACGTTCATCAATTCGCCAAAGCTGCTCAAACCCACGTATCAGCTGATTAACCGGGAAACCTTATTTTTCGCAGGTCAAATGACCGGGGTGGAAGGGTATGTGGAGTCGGCGGCATCAGGCTTGATCGCTGGTCTGAATGCCGGAAGGCTGGCGAAAGGAATGGACCCGCTCATCTTCCCGGCGGATACGACACTCGGCAGCATGGCCCAGTATATAACGACCGCCGATTTCAAGCATTTTCAGCCGATGAATGCGAATTTCGGGTTATTCCCGTCTCTTGAGAAACGGGTTCGCAGCAAGAAAGAAAAAAATGAAGCGATCGCGACGCGGGCGCTCGATCAACTGGCACAGTTTAAAGATCAATACATAACCGGCGCGCCAGCAGGCGTTCCCGGCGAATAGGCTTTAGAGGGCTTCATGACCGATAAGAGGAAATGAAATAAGGGGATGATTCTGATGGAAATGCAGTTTCATGCGACGACGATCTGTGCGGTCCGCCATAATGGCAAAGGAGCCATTGCAGGAGATGGTCAGGTAACTTTCGGCAACAGCATGGTTATGAAACATCAGGCGAAGAAGGTCCGCCGGTTGTATCGCGGCCAGGTAGTGGCGGGATTCGCCGGATCCGTGGCTGACGCGATCGCATTGTTCGAAAAATTCGAAACCAAGCTGGAGGAGCATCACGGCAATTTGCAGCGCTCAGCCGTCGAGCTGGCCAAAGACTGGCGCTCGGACCGCGTGCTCCGCAAGCTGGAGGCTATGATGATCGTAATGGATGCAACGGGTATGCTGTTGATTTCCGGAGGCGGCGAGATCATTGAACCGGATGACGGCATATTGGCAATCGGCTCGGGAGGCAGCTTTGCCCTTGCAGCCGCGCGTGCGCTCACTCAGCATGCCACACAGCTGGAGGCCAAGGATATGGCCAGGTCTGCACTGGAGATTGCTGCAGATATTTGTGTATTTACGAACCGCAACATTATTGTAGAAGAAATTTAAGCAGCGCGGCCCGTGAGAGGTCCTATGTGGAGGGATAATCGATGGTAAACGAAGCGATGACGCCGAGGCAAATCGTCACGGAACTGGATAAATATATTGTAGGTCAAAAGCAGGCGAAACGATCGGTGGCCGTTGCACTGCGCAACCGCTACCGCAGAAATCTTCTGGATGAGACTTTGCGCGACGAAATTGTGCCCAAAAATATTTTGATGATCGGTCCGACGGGCGTCGGGAAAACCGAGATCGCAAGACGTTTGGCAAAGCTTGTCAATGCGCCGTTCGTGAAAGTGGAAGCAACCAAATTCACTGAAGTCGGGTATGTTGGCCGTGATGTGGAATCCATGGTCCGTGATCTCGTGGAGACCTCGATTCGGATGGTCAAAGCCGAAAAGACCGAACAGGTCCGGGATCGTGCGGAAGAGCTGGCCAATGAACGCATCGTGTCGATGCTGGTGCCCAGTGCGTCCAAATCCAAATCGCAGAAGAACCCGCTGGAAATGTTGTTCGGCGGAAATGCGGGAACCAAGGAACCGCAAGAGGAGCCACAGGAAAGCGAATCCGTGCTGGATCGCAGAAAACAGGTAAAAGAGCAGCTTATGGCAGGCAAGCTGGAGAAGGAAGTCATCGAAATCGAAGTGGAGGATACGTCTCCCAATATGCTTGACATGCTCTCTGGCCAAGGCAACGAAGGAATGGGCATGGGGATGAACATCCAGGAGATGTTCGGCCAGCTGATGCCGAAACGGACGAAGAAAAGAAAGCTGCCTGTAAAAGAAGCGCGCAAGGCGCTTACGCAGGAAGAAGCCAATAAATTGATCGACATGGACGATGTCATTTCAGAATCAGTAACCCGTGCCGAGCAATCAGGTATTATTTTTATCGATGAAATTGACAAAATCGCCAGCGGCTCGCGGGGCTCTGGCCCGGATGTTTCGCGCGAAGGCGTTCAACGTGATATTTTGCCAATCGTTGAAGGGTCGACGGTAATGACAAAGTACGGTCCGGTCAAAACAGATTTTGTGTTATTTATTGCCGCCGGCGCGTTTCATATTGCCAAACCTTCCGATCTTATTCCGGAGCTTCAGGGCAGATTTCCGATTCGGGTAGAGCTGACCAACCTGACGCTTGAAGATTTTGTGAAGATCTTAACAGAGCCCAAAAATGCGCTAACGACACAGTATACGGCCCTTCTCGAAACGGAAGGCATTCGGATTGAGTTCTCGGAAGAAGCGATTCAGGAGCTGGCATCCATTGCCGCAGAGGTAAACAAGAATACGGAGAATATCGGTGCCCGCAGGCTGCATACCGTACTCGAAAAGCTGCTCGAGGATCTGTCTTTTGAAGCTCCTGAGCTTTCCCTGGACGAGATGACCATCACACCGGAATATGTACGGGAGAAGCTGGGCAACATTGCGAAAAACAGAGATTTGAGTCAATATATTTTGTAAAGGCTCGGAGTGGAAAGTAGGAGGAAAAGGTAATGATTTTACTTGCAAAAACGAGGACGCTGAACCGGCTGCTGCAGCGTGCGGCCGGAGGCGCACTCAATTTCCGGGAGATGGCGGAGGTGCTGTGCACAACCATACAAGCGGATGTATTTGTGGTCAGTCGCAGAGGTAAGGTGTTGGGATGCGCTGCAGTTGGTCCTTATCAACACGAGCAGCTTCGGGCGTTGCCGGTCGAAGATTTGCGTTTTTCTACGGCATGCAACGACCGTCTGATGAGCATGCAGGAAACGGTAACCAATACCAAACCGGATGAAGGCGTATGCGATGCGTTTCCGATGATGGCCGGACACGAGAAAATGACGGTTGTCCCCATCGTCGGCGGACGGGACCGGCTTGGGACGTTGGTCTTGCTTCGAAGCGCGGAACCTTTTGGCGATGACGATCTGATCCTTGCCGAGTACGGATCAACGATAGTCGGTATGGAAATTCTCCGCGAGCGCGCGGAAGAAATTGAACTTGAGGCAAGAAGCAGAGCCGTTGTCGCCGTTGCGGTAGGTTCGTTGTCCTTTAGCGAGCTTGAGGCAGTTGAGCATATCTTCGATGAGCTGGACGGCAAGGAAGGCCTGCTGGTTGCCTCGAAGATAGCCGACCGTGTGGGCATCACAAGATCGGTTATCGTGAACGCGCTGCGAAAGCTGGAGAGCGCAGGAGTGATTGAAACTCGGTCTTTAGGCATGAAAGGCACTTACATCAAAACTTTAAATACGATGCTCCTCCAAGAATTGGAAAAAAACAAAGCCTGAAGGCGCAAAAAATGCAAAAAACAGTTCTTATATCCCGGTTTGAGGTCCTATCTTTCAAAAAGATAGGGCTTTTTTCTTATTGTAATAATTTAGGAAATTAAGGAATATTAATTTAGCGGCATTTATCGACAAGTTGTTCTCATTTTTTTAATAATCTTTTGTCGAAAGAAGCAGGAATGAGGGAAAACCTGTTGAATAATAACAGGAGCAGATTAGATAAGAAAGCGGGGTTTCATTCATGTTATTGAACAGCCCGGGATTTCACCGGCTGCAGGGTGCCATTAGTGCTGCGGAAATGCGTCAACGAGTCATTTCAAATAATGTAGCCAATGACGACACGCCTAAATTCAAACGTTCTGACGTTACATTCGAGCAGCTTCTGGATCAGACTCTAAGCAATGGAATGCCTGTTCTCGCGGGCAAACGGACCGATACCCGCCACATACCTATTGGCGCCTCATCTTCCTTGCCCGAAGCAAAAATTGTAACGGATGAGCATAGTGTCATGAACAATAATTCAAACAATGTGGATATTGATCGGGAAATGTCGTTACTTGCTGAAAACCAACTATCCTATAATTTTTACATCCAGCAGCTCAACCACGATGTTAAAATGATGCGAACAGCCATTGAAGGGAGATAGATGAGATGAAGCTTACTAATGGTTTTAATGCAAGCGCATCGGCCCTTACCGCCCAGAGATTGCGAATGGATGTCATTTCTTCCAACATTGCTAATGCTGAGACAACCCGGGCAAATTTCGTCAATGGACGCTACGAGCCTTACAAACGAAAGATGGTTGTGCTTGAACCGAATCAGCCCTCATTCTCGAGTGTTTTAAACGGACAGTTGAACGGAACCGGAAATAACGGGGTCAAAGCGGTTCGAATTATGGAAGACAGCAGCCCTTCCAAGCTGGTCTATAATCCTACCCATCCCGACGCGGACACCAACGGCTATGTAAATATGCCGAATGTTGATATTGCCAAAGAAATGGTCGATATGATTTCCGCATCGCGTTCATATGAGGCGAACGTTACAGCATTAAACGCAACGAAGGGCATGTTTACGAAAGCCCTTGAGATTGGCAGAAACTAGCTAAAAAAGATAAACCGGAGGGATTCCAGTGATTAACCAAACAACACTTAGTCAGGTACTGCCTACTCGCTCGGCGAACGCGAATGCCGTCAGCGAAAAGTCTACGCCGGCAGAAATGACGCAAAACTTCGGTGATTTTCTTCAAAAGGCGCTGGACAGCGTCAGTGCACAGGAATCGAATGTTTCGGCATTAACGGATCAATTTATGGTCGGAAAAGTGGATGTTTCCCAGGTCATGATCGCAGCTTCGCAAGCTGAAATCAGTTTGCAATTAACCACACAAATCAGAAATAAGGTGATAGACGCTTATCAAGAAATCATGCGAATGCAAGTATAATTCAACTTCTTGAGGAGTCATAGCACATGATTGGGGTGGAATTGTGAACGAGAAATTCACCCAATATAGGGGGAAGTTAGCCCAATATTGGAATTCAATGGGTAGAAATCAAAAGATTTGGCTTGGCGCGACATTAGGTATTCTTCTGCTTTCCGTTATTTTATTGACAACTTTTTTTTCAAGAACGCAGTATGAAGTCGCTTTTCAGGATTTGGACAGTACGGATTCCGCAGCGGTTATGAATTATCTGGATACCAACAAGATTGCGTATAAGCTTGATGATGCAGGCAAAACGATATCCGTTCCTTCTGCAAATGCTGCCAAGGTAAAGGTGGAAGCCGGTTCCCAGGGACTGGTGCAAAACGGATCTATCGGATTTGAAGCCTTCAATGACGGCGGTTCGATGTTCGGGTCCACTGATCGGGAATTCGACGTAAAGTACCGCAATGCCTTAAACGGTGAGATTCAGCGACTCCTCAATAATATGCAGGGTGTTCAGAAATCCAGTGTTCTGGTCAATTTACCAGAAAAAAGTGTGTTTGTTTCCACAGAAGAGAAGGAACAAGCATCCGCCTCAATAATGATGGATTTCAAGCCAGGTTACCGACCATCACAAAAAGAAGTAGACGGATACTACAATCTGGTTAAAACAGCCGTCCCCAATTTAAGCATCGATAATATCACCATTTCCAGTCCCGAAGGCGAATTGCTCGCTTCCACAGCACTCGGCGGAAGCAATGGGGGGAGCGCGCTGGCGCTGGAAACCCACTATCAGATTCAGCACAAGTACGAAGCTGATCTTAAACGCAATATTCAGCAGTTTCTGGGCCGGATGGTCGGCATGGATAATTTGGTGGTCAACGTCCAAAGCTCCATCAATTTTGACAAGAAAAAATCAGACCAGCAGCTTGTCGAACCGCTTCCGGACAATAGCAACAACGGAATTATCATCAGCGAGCAGACCGACAACAAATCGACCACAGGCGCTGGTGCTGCGGGTGGAGTTGCCGGAACAGGCGAAACGGATGTTCCTGGATACCAGGCAACAGAAGGAAGCGGCGCAGGAACTTCTGAAGAAAATTCTCGAACTACCAATTATGAAGTCAACCGGATCAATAACCAGATCGAATCCGGTCCTTATGTGATTAAAGATTTGTCCATTAGTGTCGGTGTGGATAAAACAAGGCTGGACGACGAAACAAAAGCAGGCATGAATGAATTCCTTGTTTCACTTGTCCGTTCCCAATTGGTTGAATCCGGTCAAGATGTTAATGATGACCTGTTGATCACCAAAAAGGTGGCCATACTCGGCCAAACATTTGCCGATGGCAGCAGTTCTTCTTCGGCAACCGGACTATCCACAGGATGGCTCGTCGGAATTGGTCTGGCAGCGCTCGCCATTATCGGCGGGTTGGTATATGTCGTGCTTCGCCGCCGCAAGCAAGCTGCTATGGAGCAAGAAGATGATATGGTCGTACCCGGTAAGGTGGAGTATCCGACAATCGATCTCGATGCGGTTAATAATGAGAGCCAGGTACGCAAGCAGCTGGAGACACTTGCCAAACGTAAACCAGAGGAGTTTGTTAATCTACTCCGTACCTGGCTCGTTGATGAATAGAGGTGGCCCTGGTGGCAAAAGCAACGCAAGGATTCAGTGGCAGGCAAAAAGCAGCTATTTTGTTAATTTCACTCGGGCCGGAAGTATCCGCTCAAATTTTCAAGCATTTGCGGGATGAGGAAATCGAACAGCTTACCCTTGAAATTGCCAATGTGCGCAAGGTCGACACGATCGATAAAGAAACCATTCTCAGTGAGTTTCATCAAATCTGTCTGGCTCAGGAATATATCTCGCAAGGAGGTATCGCTTACGCAAGGGAAATTCTGGAGAAAGCGCTTGGCGAGCAGAAAGCTTCGGAGGTCATCGGCCGTCTGACAGCTACTTTACAGGTTCGGCCATTCGACTTTGCACGCAAGGCGGAGGCAAGTCAGATTCTGAACTTTATTCAGAATGAGAATGCACAGACTATTGCGCTGGTACTTTCGTATCTGCAATCGGAGCAATCCGCGCAGATACTTTCTTCACTTCCGCAGGATAAACAAGCGGATGTGGCAAGGAGAGTCGCGCTTATGGACAGCACCTCGCCAGAGGTGATTTCCCAAGTGGAACGCATACTTGAACAGAAGCTTTCTGCTACCGTTACTCAAGATTACACCAGTGCGGGTGGAATTGAATCAATTGTTCAAATATTAAATGGTGTTGACCGGGGGACGGAGCGCACCATCCTCGATGCCTTGGAGATCCAGGACCCGGAATTGGCCGAGGAAATCAAAAAAAGAATGTTTGTTTTCGAAGATATCGTCAATATCGACAACCGCTCCATCCAACGGATTATCCGGGACATCGAGAATGCCGATCTGCAGCTTGCGCTTAAGGTTGCCAGTGAAGAAGTTCGCGAAGCGATATTCCAGAACATGTCCAAGCGCATGGCGGAGACGTTCAAGGAAGAGATGGAATATATGGGACCTGTCAGGCTGCGTGACGTGGAAGAAGCTCAAACCCGTATCGTAGCTACAATACGCAGACTTGAAGAATCAGGAGAGATCATCATCGCGCGTGGCGGAGGAGATGACATCATTGTCTAAGCTGTATAAGTCCTCTCATGTTGTTTCAGTTGAAGAGCTCAAGCGGTTGGAATGGCTAAATAAATATGCTTCCAAGCAGGAAGTGGAAGAAGAACCGGTTGCTCCTGCAGCCGATGAAGAAACCATCTCGCTTCGGGATCAGATCTTAACGGATGCGGAGTCATTTGCCAAGCAGCGTATCGAGGAATCCAGCGAACAGATCGAGGAGATGTTCAAGCAGGCTAATGATCAGATAGACGGCTGGTGGCTTGAACGGCGGTTGCAGGATGAAGAGCTGATGGAACAAATCCGGAGGGATGGTTTTCAGCAGGGACATGAGGAAGGCCGGCAGAATGCGGAGCAGGAAGTACGGGCTCAATGGGAAACCATGCTTACGGAGGCCAGGTCCATTCTGGATTCCGCTTATCAGACCAAGGAACAGATCATTCAGGAATCCGAGCCTTTTCTGGTAGAGCTAAGCGCCGCAATCGCAGAGAAGATCATTAATCGGCAGCTAACGGTTTCACCGGAATGGTCGCTGGATCTGATCCGCAAGTCGTTGGAGCGCAGAAGAGAGCAGGGAGTCATCATTCTGTGTATTTCTCCCAATCAGCTGACCTTTGTACAGGCAGCGAGAGAAGAGCTGAGCCTTGTAATCGACTCGCAGGCCGAATTGCAAATTGTTCCCGACGTATCGGTCAAGGATTTTGGCTGCGTCATCCGTTCTTCTTTTGGAAGCATCGATGCCAGAATCGACACGCAGCTCTCCGAAATCAAGCGCGAGCTGATTCAGCTGACCTTGCAGGCGGAAGAGCGGGGCCAAGACGATGAGAACTAAGCTGGATGCCTCCAAATATATCGAGCATATGCGTACGATTGATCCGGTCCGCGTAAACGGTAAAGTTACGCAGGTCATCGGACTCACAGTAGAATCCGAAGGCCCGGATGCCAGTATCGGGGATGTATGCTACATCTATCCAGTCAAATCCTCCAAGCCGCTTAAGGCAGAGGTTGTCGGATTTCGCAATAATAAAGTCATTCTGATGCCGCTTGGCGAGCTTCAGTCGATTGGACCGGGCTGCGATGTGGTCGGAACAGGAAAACCGCTTACCGTTCAGGTGGGCTCCGATCTGCTGGGAAAAGTGCTGGACGGTCTTGGACAGCCGCTTGACGGATCCTTTGTCCCAAGCCGCATGCCGCATTACTCCACGCATAATGTGCCCAGCAATCCGCTTAGCCGGCCTCGGGTGTTGCATCCGCTCAGTGTCGGCGTTCGCGCCATTGACGGCCTGCTCACAATCGGGCAAGGACAGCGGGTAGGGATCTTTGCAGGCTCTGGTGTTGGAAAAAGTACCCTGCTCGGCATGGTAGCCCGCAATACATCGGCTGATGTTAATGTCATCGCCCTGATCGGGGAACGCGGCCGCGAGGTGCTCGAGTTCATCGAGAAGGATCTCGGTCCCGAGGGACTGGCCCGTTCGGTCGTCATTGTTGCGACTTCCGATCAACCGGCGCTTATCCGGATTAAGGGAGCTTTGATTGCTACGAGTATTGCAGAATATTTTCGCGATCGCGGACTGAATGTGATGCTGATGATGGATTCCGTGACCCGTTACGCAACGGCGCTGCGCGAAGTGGGACTGGCCATTGGCGAACCACCTGCGACCCGCGGCTACACGCCTTCTGTGTTTGCCAATTTGCCGAAGCTGCTGGAACGCGCAGGTACGGGACCGAAAGGTTCGATTACTGCTTTCTATACCGTGCTGGTTGATGGTGACGATATGAATGAGCCGATTGCCGATGCGGTTCGCGGTATCCTGGATGGACATATTGTGCTAAGCCGGGATTTAGCCCATAAGGGCCATTTCCCTGCGATTGATATTCTTTCGTCCGTCAGCCGGGTAATGAAAGAAATCGTACCGGAAGAGCAGCAGGATGCCGCTAATGAAATGAAAAGACTAATGGCTGTATTTAAGGATTCGGAAGACTTGATCAATATTGGGGCGTACCAACGCGGATCCAATACAGAAATTGATAAAGCCATTGATGCCAATGATTCGATACGAGCATTCACCCGTCAGAAAACATCGGAAAAGGTCGATTATCAGGAAGCGCAAGCCCGGCTGATCGCCGAATTTTATAATGCATAAACTTTTTACGACATGAAGGAGTTGATGGTTGATAATGGCAGGATTCCAGTATGCATATCAGAAAATCGTCGATCTCAAGTCTAGCGAGAAAACCCAGGCGGAATGGCTGCTCTCGACGGCGGTAGGCAAACTGCAAACGGAAGAAATGTCCCTTAATCAATACTTTCAGGAACGGGCTTCCTGGAGCGAGCGCCTGCATGTGGCGTCCTCGACTGCCGTGACATTATCGGAGCTGATGGTCATGCAGCAGTATATCGAATATGTGGATACATGCATTCAGACGAAGCAGATGGATGTCAAGCATGCCCAGCGGCATGTTGATGACAGCCGGGTGGTGTTGACCGATAAAATGATGGACGAGAAGGTCTGGCAAAAATCAAAAGAACGGGCTTTGGGCCGCTTTCGCTCCATCATGCAGACAAAAGAACAGAATGAACTCGATGAAATGGCGACGGTTCGCTTCGCAGCTGCAGCCCGATGACGATGAAAAGCTGGAAATATAGGAGACTAACTTGCGCAGTACTAGTTGGCTCTGATATTTAACAGTGAAGAAAATCGTGCCGCCGCAAAAAAACGGCATCAGCCGGTCGGGATAATAACGCCCGAGGGAGGGATTAACTTGGCGGATATGGAGATTGAAAAGCAAGGATACAGCGGTTTTGAGCGGTTAATGTTTTTTGTTACACCCATTTTATTTACCATTGTGCTGCTTGGCGTATTGGTTACTTTATTCGATTTCAATCTGCGAAATAAGGCGCTGGAGTTGGGAAATTCTATTCCCTTTCTGAGGGATGTTCTTCCCGAACCGGCAGAGGTGGATAACCAGACTGCTGGCGAATCCGACGGGCAAACCGCCAATAAGAACAATGCGGCCAAAATTGCCGAGCTAAGCGCAGCGATTGCTTCAAAGGAAGCGGCGCTCAAGCAGGCCGGCGAGACCAAGTCAAAGCTGGATCAGGAAATCAAGGATCTGCAGGCAGAGGTTGATCAGCTGAAAGAAACCAGCAAGGACAAACAGCTTGATGATGAACAATATCAAAGCAAAATAACAGAATTGGCTAATATGTATGCCAAGATTACGCCAAGCAAAGCGGCACCGATTCTTGAAAGCATGGCGCTGGAGGAAGCGGTACTCGTGCTCGACGCGATGCGTCCGGATGACCGGGTGAGGATTTTGGAAAAAATGACGCCGAAGGCTGCGGCCAACGCAACCGTGATGCTCAAGGATGGCAAAACCTCCAAGGACCGTCAGATTGCCGCTCTGCAGGCACGGATCAAACAGCAGGAGTCAGCCACCGCACAGCCGGAAACCATACTGGATAAACAGCAGCTCAAAGCAACCTTCAACTCAATGGATGCGAAAAGCGCGGCTGAGCTGCTGCTCAAGATGGCCGATGTGAGCCCAAGCAAGGTGCTGCGGATATTAAATGCGGTGGACGACACCGCACGCTCCAGAATCGTGGCCGAAATGTCCGGTCTGAACAACAAGATAACCGCACAGCTTGTTTCGAAACTGATGGTCGGCAAATAGGAACCTGCACGATGAAGGAAAGCGAGCATCTTCTAAGAAAGGAGGTGAAATAAAAATGCAAATGCCAATTTCTCAAGCAGCACCTGGCGCATCATCGGCACCGGCGGGCGGGACATCCGTAAAATCGGCCGGGGGCGATGGTTTCGTCCAGACTTTGGTCCAAAGTATAAGCGGCACAGGATCGACGCAAACCGCAGCTAACGGATCGCCTGCGACAAAGGTGGTGACCGCCAGTCAGCTGACCTCCTTGCTCGGTGAGAATGTTTCAACTGCCGATCTGATTTCGGCGATCACGGAAATGCTCAAGAAGCTGGATGCTTTGAATGATCAAGAAGGCGATTCAACCGTATCCAATGAACATTTATCGGATGCGCTGCAGCAGGTGGAAAATTTGCTTGCCTTGTTCGGAGCAGTTCCCATGATCACACCTCCCGTTTTGGAGACCGTTGTTCCAGTGGATGGCGAAGACAAGGGCCCGATTCCTGTTTCTGATTCACAGAATTCGGCGGAAGCAGTCACTCAATCCGCGAATCCTGTATCGTCCGCAAGCCCAATGGTTGCAGCTGCAACAAACGTCCAATTGGCTGTGGTGCAAATCGCTGCAGCGGAATCCGGAAGCGAAGAAACGGAAGCTGTGCTCAAGACCGGACTTCAGGATGCCCTGATTGATCTTCGCAGCCTTCTGCAGCAGAACAAGAACAGCAGAACCAACCGGGACCTTCTTGCAGCTGCAGGCAATCAACTGGCTGAAGTGGAACAGAAGCTTGATGGCAGGATACAGGGAGTTTTCCAGACTCAAGCGGCATCTGCAACCGTTGAGGAGGGACTTGACACCATCAGAACAACGCAAACAGTACCGGCAGCCAATATACATTTGCAGCGAATGGCTCACCAGTTGTTCCATGTCGGAGCACTGACGAGTCGCAATGTGTCTGAAGACCAGTCAGCTGTAGAAGAAGCGGGAACTGTGAGTATGGATAGTCCGGACACCGGGATGCCGGTAGCCGCGGCGAATCACGAGCTTCAGCGCCAGATGCAGGCAGCAAGACCGCTTGTGGTCCAGCCTGTACCGGTTCACCAGTTTGCCGAGAATATGCAGAATCTGATTGTGAAGCAGTTTAATGTTTCTTCCGTTAACGGCATGTCGGAAGCGCGCCTAACGTTGACACCGGATCATCTTGGACAGGTTGACGTGCGGATCACCGTTCAAAACGGACTGTTGACTGCCGTGTTTCTGACCGATACATCGGCTGCCAGAGATATACTGGAGAATCAGATGGCTCAACTTCGCGCTTCACTGCAATCCCAGGGGCTTCAAGTGGACAAGCTTGAAGTTTCGCAAAATACGGTCCAAACCAGTCTGTTCCAGGACCGTCAGGGACAAAACAGCAGAGAACAACAGGAAGGCAAACGCAACAAAACAAAAGAAGATTCAATAGATGGAATTGCAAGCTTTGAAACGGATCTGGAAGAATCAGCGCAAGACCAGGCGGTTGACCGTCATATGGGACTGGGCCGGGGAATTCATACCACAGCTTAGGAAGTGTCAGGCGATAATGCCATGCTCGTAGGATTGGAGGTGAAACGAGAATGTCGAATGAAGCGATCTCGACCAGTAATGTATGGCCGTACTATTCATCCAGCAATGTGCAGACCGCTGCGGTCAAACCGAAAGACGATACACTAGGGAAAGATCAATTTTTGCGAATTCTTGTCACTCAGCTGTCAAATCAGGATCCCATGCAGCCGCTGCAAGATAAGGATTTTATTGCCCAGATGGCTCAGTTCTCTTCTGTAGAGCAACTGATGAACATGACGGGGGAATTAACCAAACTCCGGCAGAATCTTGGGATGGCCTCGACGATGATCGGGAAGGAAATCCAATGGTTTGAAACCGCCGAAACGGGCGAGCTGCTGCCCATGATCGGAAAAGTCGATTCCATCATCTTAAGTGGCGGCGTACAATACGCCAGAGTGGGCGATAAGGATATCGATTTGGACAGTATTGTAGCGATCACCGAAGGTGGTGCACAGTCGGAGTGAATGACGGAATAAAGATTGGTCATTTGAGCTTGACCAGCTCTAACGCGGGTTTACGCAAAACCTCTTCCCAGGAAAAATCGGCAGCGCCGCTCTCATTCAAGGAAGTGCTGGACCGCAATGTTCTGAAGTTCAGCAGCCATGCGCAGCAGCGGATGGAGCAGCGTGGAATATCATTCAAGCCAGAGACGCTGACCAAGATCGTGGATGCCATCGATCAGGCAGCAACCAAAGGGGCGAAGGATTCCCTGGTTGTCTACCGCGACATTGCCATGATCGTGAATATTCCCAGCCGTACGGTGGTCACTGCCCTTGAAGGCAGCGCGCTTAAAGGCAATGTGTTCACCCAGATTGATAGTGCAGTAATCGTTTCCTAAACGGCTGGACCTCCTATGAGGAAGCCTATAGGCCGCCGAACGACCGAAGCGGCCGGCAGCATGCTTCAATAAAACTAGAAATTAATGGAGGTTAATAACGATGTTAAGATCGATGTATTCCGGTGTGTCGGGTATGCGCGGATTTCAAACCAAGCTTGATGTGATCGGTAACAATATCGCCAATGTCAATACGGTAGGCTTCAAAGCTGGACGCGTTATGTTCAAGGATATTTTGAGCCAATCGGTATCGGGCGTGACCCGCCCGGAGGATGGCACTACAGGCGGCGTGAATGCCAAGCAGATTGGTCTGGGCGTGTCGATCAGTGCGATTGATACTATTCATACCCCCGGCAGCGCCATGACAACGAACGTCCCGACCGATGTCCGGATTGATGGGGATGGATTTTTTGTGGTTTCCCCTGATGATGGCACAAACCGCTTTCTGACGCGTGCCGGTAATTTCACCGTGGATGCGCTTGGACAGATGGTGAACAGCGACGGATTGTTTGTCCTCGATACAGGCGGAGCTCCTATCATTGTAGATCCGGCAGCCGTCAAAGCATTCTCGATCTCGCAGGATGGTTCTGTTATCGGTGTGGCTGCGGACGGCACAAGTTCCGTTATTGCCCAGCTTGGCGTTATGAAAGTGGTCAATCCTTCAGGTCTGGAGAAGGTCGGAGGCAGCTTGTACAAGGTAACGCAGAATGCCAATCCGGAAGGCGATGACCAAACCCTGACATTCGCCGGTGATCTTGAAGCGGGTACGGGGGCTCTGATCGCCGGGCAGCTGGAAATGTCCAATGTGGACCTCACCTCGGAATTTACCGAGATGATCGTGGCACAACGCGGATTCCAGGCCAACTCGCGGATTATCACCACTTCTGATGAAATACTTCAAGAGGTTGTTAATTTGAAACGATAGGTAAGAACGCCGTAGGGGAGACATGATGTCTCCCCGGCAGGTTAAGGGGGGGAGCCCATGATTGACGTAACGCGATTGAACGGAACACGGTTTTACATGAATGCACTGTTGATCGAAACGATTGAAGAAACACCGGATACGCTTATAACGCTAACGACAGGCAAGAAAATATTAGTATTGGAGAAAGCGGCCGACGTGATTTCCTCCATACAAGTTTATCTTCGTTCTATTGGCGTCTATGCGGCGAATGTAAAGAGCGGACAAACGGAGGGACCCTTGACATGAAGAAAATGCTGCCCTGGTTAATAACGATTTTGCTCGCAATTACACTTATCGCTGTTGTTGCTGTTATTTTATTCAAATCTTTAATGGGCGGGGACGAGCCTAAAGACTCTGCCGCCAAAGCAGCAAGCAATGCCGAAAGCGTGAAAGTGGAAAAGCTTAAAGCCGACGAGCGGGTTGAAGTGACCAGCGTGCTGACCGATATTATGACCAATTTATCCGAACCCGAGTACATTGTGAAGATGGGTCTGGCCTTTCAATTGGATAAGAAAGCGACAAAAGAGGATTTCGAAAAAATTAAAGAAATCCAAATCCGGCCGATTATTATCCGTACGCTGTCCGATATGACGAAAGAACAGATTAATGGTTCCAAAGGCAAAGACGAGCTGTGCTCGAAGCTGCTGAATTTGATTAATCCCGTGCTTCCCAAAGGAACCCTTGTGAATGTGGAAATTACGAACTTTATTGTGACCGGACTATAAGTACAAGGCAGATATGCCTTCCATTGAAGGGGGTGAAATAGTTGGTTGATGTTTTATCGCAGAACGAGATTGACGCGTTGCTTGCTGCTTTATCGTCCGGTGAGATGGATGCTGAAGAACTGAAAAAGGAAGATACGCAGAAGAAAATTCGCTCGTATGAATTTAAGCGTGCGGTCCGTTTTTCGAAGGATCATATCCGGAGCTTGACCCGGATACACGAGAACTTCGCGCGATATTTGACGACTTATTTCTCGGCGCAGCTCCGTACGTTTGTTCAAATTAGTGTCGTCCAGGTGGAACAGCTGCCCTATGATGAATTTATCCGCTCCATCCCCAAAATGACGATTCTCAATATCTTTGAAGCGGAACCGCTTGAAGGCCGGATGGTTATGGAGGTTCACCCTAACGTAGCTTATGCGATGCTGGATCGGATGCTTGGCGGCCAAGGCGTAGCACCGTCCAAGATCAACGCGCTGACTGAAATTGAAACGATTATTATGGAACGGATTTTCAGTAGAACGTTTGAGAGCTTGCAGGAGGCGTGGAAGACGATTGTCGATATTTCACCGAGACTGGAAGCGCTCGAGACCAATCCGCAATTTATGCAAATCGTTTCTCCGAATGAAACGATTGCCCTGATTTCATTAAGCACTAAAATCGGTGATACGACGGGGATGATTAATTTATGTATTCCGCATGTTGTTATTGAGCCGATTATGCCAAGACTTTCTGTACACCATTGGTTTGTTTCACAGAAAAAGACACGCGCGCCGGAAGAAGTAGAGGTGCTGAAGCAGCGTGTCAGTAAAGCGAAGCTGCCGATTGTGGCGGAGCTTGGTCAATCCAGTATTTCAATCCGCGAGTTTCTGGGTCTTGCGGTCGGCGATGTAATCGCATTGAACAAACCGATTGGACAAGGTCTGGATTTGAAGGTCGGCGACAAGTTGAAATTTATCGGCAGTCCGGGTTCCGTCAAGGACCGCTTGGCTGTACAGATCGATGAAGTGGTCAGTGAAGGAGTGGAAGACGACTATGACGAGTAAAGACTATTTATCGCAAGAAGAAATTGATGCCCTGCTGCGTCAGTCCTCCGATCAGCCTGATATGACGGATAACGCCGGGGGCGGACAAGAGCTGGACAAGTATCTGAATCCGATGGAGCAGGATGCTCTCGGAGAAATCGGCAATATTACCTTCGGAAGCGCGGCCACTGCGTTATCCACGCTGCTGGGCAAGAAGGTCGATATTACCACGCCTGAGGTTTCGCTCATCAGGCGCAGTCAGCTTGACGATGAGTTTCCCAAACCGCATGTAGCAGTTTCCGTTCATTATGTGGATGGCTTTCAAGGGATTAATTCTCTGGTTATTAAAACCAAGGATGCACAAATCATCGCGGATCTCATGCTGGGAGGAGAAGGCAACCCGGCGGAAGAAGCTTTGAACGAGATTCACATCAGCGCCGTACAGGAAGCGATGAACCAGATGATGGGGTCATCGGCAACCTCGATGTCGACGATTTTCAACCGTTTTGTTAATATTTCGCCTCCGGGTATTGATATATTGAACATTTCAAACGGAGAAGGAGTGGAACAGCTCCCTCCGGACGATACCTTCATCAAAATCGCGTTCCGTCTGACGATTGGCGATCTGATCGATTCCACAATCATGCAGCTGCTCCCTATTCCTTTTGCCAAGGAAATGGTCGATACGCTCATGGGGGGAGTCGGCGAGCAGGCACCGGTTGAAGCCGCTCCAGCTCCTTCTGCACCGTATGTGGAACCGGTTCAGCAGCCCGTATACGCTGCACCTGAACCATCGCCGGCACCGATGGCGCCGCAAGCCGGTCAAGTTCCTCCTGCCGCTCAGCAGTACGCAGCACCGCCACAAAACGGTCCGCAAACCTATGGCGGAATGCCGAATCGGAACGTGAATGTTCAACCGGTACAATTCGCAAATTTTCAAGGTTCGCCGTATATTCAACCGGAGGATTCGAACTTAAATTTATTGCTCGACATTCCGCTCAAAGTCACAGTAGAATTAGGAAGAACCCAGAAGCAAATTAAGGATATTCTTGAGTTGTCACAGGGTTCGATTATTGAGCTGGACAAGCTTGCAGGCGAGCCGGTCGATATTTTGGTCAATAACAAACTGATCGCCAAAGGCGAGGTTGTCGTCATTGATGAGAATTTTGGTGTTCGGGTCACAGACATAGTCAGCCAGTGGGACCGTATTCAAAAGCTTCAATAACAACGGGGATAGCTTCCTTGGTCCGCAGCGGCTGCGATGCCGCCGTTCAAGGGGAGTTGCACAAACATTTTAGGGGGAACAAAACGATGGCAAACCGAATTCTGATAGTAGACGACGCAGCGTTCATGAGAATGATGATACGCGATATTTTGACCAAGAATGGTTACGAGGTAGTAGGAGAAGCGCAGGACGGTTCGCAGGCAATTGAGAAATATAAGGAACTGAAGCCGGATCTGATCACCATGGATATTACGATGCCCGAGATGGATGGCATTGTGGCTCTGAAGGAAATCAAGAAAATCGATGGCAATGCCAAAGTCATCATGTGTTCCGCCATGGGGCAGCAAGCGATGGTTATCGATGCCATTCAAGCAGGAGCCAAGGATTTTATTGTTAAGCCGTTCCAAGCTGACCGGGTAATTGAAGCCATCAAGAAAACACTCGGTTAGTTGGCTTATGAAACCTTTCAGGCTTGCGGGATTTACATGCGGCGGATGGATCATGATGTCAAAGGTGTCGGCAGCGGCAGCAAATGAAGAAATGCCGGAGGCGATTTCCGGTCCCGGCATCGGTTATCTGATTTGGGTTATTGTCGCTCTCGCACTCGTAATTGGCTTAATTGTCCTTCTGATCAAGTGGCTTTCCAAAAAAAACCGGGGCTGGGGTAACAGCCGGGCGCTTCGCTCCCTGTGCGGAATTCCGCTGGGTCAAAACAAATCTCTGCAGATTGTCGAGCTATCCGGACGCATTTATGTCGTTGGTGTCGGAGAAAACATCACGCTGCTCGACAAAATCGATGATCCCGATGCCGCATTGGCCATTCTGGAGGCGATTGAACTGCAGAACGGACGCCAGTGGAATTCACCGTCAGTTATGGATTTACTCAACCGGTTCAGGAACCGGAAAGATACTTCCGAGCCATCAAATGAACCTTGGCAGGCTGCATCGTCCTTTCAGGATTTGCTCCAGAGCAAGATGAAACGTCAATCGGCTCAAAAGCAGAGGGTCGAAGATCTCCTTAACGAGCAAAATCATAATGATCGGTTGTTGGATGAATGAACAAAAAAATCTTACTTTCACTTTTTGCGATTCAGTCGATAGTACTGCTGCTTCATTCACAGGCGTATGCCGAGCCTTTGCCCAGTATCAACCTGGACATCGGCAGCGGCGATGAGGCTCCGGGTACAAGCGCTCTTTCGCTGCTGCTGATCATTACCGTGCTCAGCGTGGCTCCAGCGATTCTGGTATTGATGACCAGCTTCACACGCATTGTTATCGTACTGGGGTTTGTCCGTACCTCACTGGGAACACAACAGATGCCACCGAATCAGGTATTGATTGGCCTGGCCATGTTTCTTTCCTTCTTTATCATGGCCCCTACGCTGGGACAGGTCAACGAGGTCGCTCTGCAGCCTTATCTGAAGGGTGAATTGTCACAGACCGAGGCGCTTTCCAAAGCGGCTGTGCCAATGAAGAAGTTCATGTTCAATCAGACCAGGGAAAAGGATCTGCTTTTGTTCATGAATTACACCAAAACAGAAAAACCAGAAACCTACGAGGACGTTCCGATTACGGTTATTGTTCCGGCTTATGCTCTAAGCGAGCTGCGTACTGCGTTTCAAATGGGCTTCATGATATTCATTCCATTTCTGATTATCGACATGGTTGTGGCCAGTACACTGATGGCGATGGGGATGATGATGCTGCCGCCGGTGATGATCTCGCTACCGTTCAAGATTCTGCTATTCGTTCTTGTCGACGGGTGGTATTTGATTGTCCGGTCACTGCTGCTGAGTTTCAACACATGATGTCTGTCAGGGAGGGAGTGCAGCCGTGAGTTCAGACTTCATTATTACACTGGCAGGGCAAGCGGTATACACGGTGCTGAAAGCTAGTGCGCCTATGCTGGTGCTTGGACTAGCCGTCGGATTGCTTGTAAGTATCTTCCAGGCGACAACGCAGATTCAAGAGCAGACACTGGGCTTCATTCCCAAGATCGTTGCTGTCCTGCTCTCCATTATACTGTTTGGTCCATGGATATTGAACACGCTGGTCGATTTCACTTACAATCTGCTGAATAATTTATATAAATACATCGGATAGGCTGTGAATCGATGGAGGTGTTCGTACAGGGATTCCCTATTTTTTTGCTTATTTTTTGTCGAATAACTTCGTTTTTCGTCGTTGCTCCTGTCTTTTCCACTCGAACGGTGCCGACTATCTTCAAAATCGGATTATGCTTTATGTTATCGTTGATGGTTTTTATGACTTATGGCTTGAAGCAGACCATTGTACCGGATGCGGAATATATTCTGGCCATCATCCGGGAAATATTGGTTGGCGTCCTGCTCGGGTTTACTGCGTATCTGTTCTTTGCTGCGATACAGACAGCAGGGGGCTTTATGGATTTGCAAATCGGATTCGGCATGGCGAATGTGATTGACCCTATGACAGGGGCTTCGTCACCGCTGCTTGCAAATTTGAAGTTTATGGTGGCGACGCTAATCTTTTTATCGGTCAATGGCCATCATTTTTTTATTACGGCTTTGCTGGACAGCTATCAATGGGTCCCGCTTTCCAATTCTTTGTTCAGCCATATCTATAAAGGCAATATTTCCACTTTTCTCGTCCATACATT
Organism: Paenibacillus nasutitermitis; assembly: GCF_014641075.1. Lineage (GTDB taxonomy): Bacteria > Bacillota > Bacilli > Paenibacillales > Paenibacillaceae > Paenibacillus_Z > Paenibacillus_Z nasutitermitis. The sequence continues at coordinate 763,781 of NZ_BMHP01000002.1, read as the reverse complement.
TGCCGAAACCTTCATGCTGGCCCTGCAGATGTCCGCACCGATTATCGTTGCTATGTTCTTGACCGATGTCGGGCTTGGTTTTCTCGCCCGTACAGCTCCCCAATATAATATTTTTGTTATCGGAATACCGATTAAAATCATTGTCGGGCTGCTGATGCTGGTAGTTTTGCTTCCGGGCATGCTGGCCATTTTTGAGCATTTATTCACGCAATTATTTGCTGCCATGCAGGAACTGTTAGGCATCATCCGAGATCCCGCAACTTGAGGCAAGGGGGCTGTTAATAATGAAATTGTACCGCTACCCGCTCGACTTGCAGCTGTTCTCACAAGAAAAGACAGAGCGCGCCACTCCTAAAAAAAGGGAAGATGCCCGTAAAAAAGGGCAAGTCGCCAAAAGTGCGGAGCTGCCGGGCGCGTTTATCATGTTGTTCATTTTTTGCAGCTTTCTCATGTTAGGCAGTTATTACAAACAACGGTTAATTTTAATGTTCGGGCTTATCCTGGAACAGGATCTCCTGATGGAAGTGTCCATGGGCAATGTCATGAGCTTGTTTTCGGATCTGATTATGCAAGGATTGATGCTGCTTGCTCCGATGTTTGCCATTGCTATCGTTGTAGCCCTGATCGGCAATTATGTGCAGTTTGGTTTTTTATTTACCGGCGAGTCCCTGAAGATGAATCTGGGCAAGCTCAGTCCGTTAAAAGGATTTAAAAATATTTTCTCCATGCGGTCGGTTGCCGAGTTTGTGAAAAATATTCTCAAACTGCTGTTAATCGGTCTTATCGTTTTTTTAACACTTTGGAATGAACGAGCCCATATTTTATCGCTTGCGCGCGTTCCGGTCAGCAGTATTTTCAGCTACGTGGCCAGTGTCGCGATCCGTCTGGGTCTGGAAATTGGCGCCATTTTAATTGCACTTGCCGTATTCGATTTTTTTTATCAGAAATACCAGCACGAGAAAAGCCTGAAAATGTCCAAACAGGACATCAAGGATGAACACAAAAAATCGGAGGGCGATCCGTTAATTAAAGGCAAAATCCGCGAACGCCAGCGAAGAATGGCGCTGCAGCGAATGATGCAGGATGTGCCTAAAGCCGATGTCGTCATCACCAATCCGACTCACTTTGCAATCGCGCTGCAGTATGACGGCTCTAAAATGGAAGCTCCAACAGTCCTCGCCAAGGGTATGGATTTTGTCGCTTTGCGCATCAGGGAAACGGCAAAGGAGCACGGCGTTATTACGATGGAAAATAAGCCGCTGGCCAGAGCGCTATATGAAAGAGCGGAAATCGGAGAAACGATTCCTGCCGACTTATTCCAAGCTGTGGCGGAAGTACTGGCATACGTATATAAGCTAAAAGGCAAAGTGAACTAATGGCTCGTTTCAACTTATCGTTTAGTGGGGAGGGAAATTCATGAAGGTTAGGGACCTGACCATTTTAATCGGAGTCATATGCATCGTTCTCATGATGGTCATCCCGATACCCGTCGGACTGCTCGATGTGTTGTTGATCATCAACATTTCCGCCGGGCTCGCAATTTTGTTGATTTCCATGAATACGCAGGATGCACTGCAATTTTCAATATTTCCCGCTTTGCTGCTCATTACTACGTTATTCCGGCTGGCATTGAATATATCGACAACCCGCAATATTCTGCAGCATGGGGAAGCGGGTAAGGTTGTCCATACCTTCGGATCCTGGGTTGCCGGCGGCGAAATTGCCATCGGTTTTATCGTTTTTCTCATTCTCGTTGTCGTCCAGTTCATTGTCATTACCAAAGGCTCGGAGCGTGTAGCGGAGGTAGCTGCGCGTTTCACCCTCGATGCGATGCCGGGTAAACAAATGAGTATCGACGCGGATTTGAATTCTGGTCTCATTAACGAACAGCAGGCCCGGGATCGCCGTCAAAAAATCGAGCGGGAAGCGGATTTCTACGGCTCTATGGATGGAGCGAGCAAATTCGTCAAAGGGGATGCCATTGCATCCATTATCATTCTCTTCATTAACTTGATTGGCGGCTTTATTATCGGGATGGCGATTCATGGCATGTCGTTCTCGGAATCGCTGCAAACTTTCTCTATCCTTACGATTGGAGATGGTCTGGTCAGCCAGATTCCGGCGCTGCTGATTTCCACGGCAACCGGTCTGATCGTCACTCGGGCGGCTTCCGAAGGAAATCTCGCCTCGGACCTGACCTTGCAATTATTCCGTTATCCGAAGCTTCTCTATATTGTTGCGGGAACGATCGCGCTGCTGGGAATTTTTACGCCAATCGGTCCGGTTGCGACCTTGCCGTTTGCAGGATTGATGGCTTTCGCCGGATACCGTATGCAAACTGCGCTTGTCAAACGTCATGCTGAGGAAGAATTGATGGTGGAAGAACAGCAGATCGAAGAGGTGCGCAGTCCGGAAAGCGTGATCAGCCTGCTGCAGGTTGACCCCATCGAATTTGAATTCGGTTATGGCCTGATCCCGCTTGCCGATACGCAGCAGGGAGGCGATTTGCTGGATCGTATTATTATGATCCGCAGGCAGTGCGCGCTGGAGCTCGGATTGGTCGTTCCAGTGATCCGTATCCGTGACAATATTCAGCTCAAGCCCAATGAATATGTGATTAAGATCAAAGGAAATACGGTGGCCAGGGGCGAGCTGCTGCTGAATCACTATCTGGCGATGAACCCCGGATTTGACGACGAGTCCATCATCGGGATCGAAACGATGGAGCCGGCGTTTGGCCTTCCGGCCATCTGGATAGATGAAGCCACAAGGGAACGGGCAGAGCTGACCGGCTATACCGTGGTAGATCCGCCTTCCGTGGTGGCCACGCATTTGACGTAGATTATCAAGCGTCATGCGCATGAACTGATTGGACGGCAGGAAACGAGAGTGCTTGTGGACAATGTGCGGGAAGCTTATCCGGCGCTTGTGGATGAGCTTATCCCATCGATTTTGACCATCGGCGATATCCAGAAGGTGCTGTCCAAGCTGCTCCGTGAGAAAATCTCTATCCGTGATATGGTCACCATCTTTGAAACGATGGCTGATCACGGCAATTATACGAAGGATCCCGATATTCTTACCGAATATGTCAGACAATCGCTGTCGCGGCAGATTACCCAGCAGTTCTCGCAAAACGGAGATACACTGCGTGTGATTACAGTGGGTCCTTCTCTTGAGAAGAAGATTGCGGAATCGGTTCAGAGCTCCGAACAGGGGAGCTATCTGGCAATGGATCCCATGGCAACCCAGACGATCTATCAGAAGCTGAACGAACAGGTCAATAAGCAGATTCAATCCGGTTACCAGCCGATTGTTCTGGCATCGCCGACGATCAGGATGTATCTGAGACAAATTGTGGAGCGCACGATGCAGGATATTCCAGTCCTTTCCTACAGCGAGCTTGAGCCCAGCGTCGAAGTCCAAAGCATCGGAGTGGTGAATCTATGAAGGTAAAACGTTATGTCGTGAACGCTGTGCCTGATGCCCTGCCGATGATCCGCAGCGACCTTGGCGCAGATGCTGTCATACTGGGCACCAAGGTGATACGCGTCGGCGGCTTCCTCGGGATGTTCGGGAAAAAAAAGATGGAAGTGATCGCCGCCATCGATAATAACAGCACAGCGAAGCCCCCGCCTGCGGCCCGGCCGCAGATGGCACAGCACAAGCAGGCATCGGTGAATGCGGCGATAGGCACGATCACAGCTCTGGGCTCGCAGCAGACGACAAGCAGGAATAGTGCTGCCGCTCAATATGCAAATGCCGTTCAGAAGCCCGCGGCAAAACCAGCTTCGCTTTCGCCAAGGCCCGCTCCGCCTCCTCCCGACGATTCGCCAATTGACCTGCAGAAACCGCAGGCGGAGGAGCGGCTAAACGAGAGAGCGTTCAAGGAGAAGCAGGACGAAGCTGCGGCGATTTCGAACGAGGTGATGGACGAGCTCAAGGACATGAAGCAATGGATTGTCAAAATGTCCAAGCAGCAGGAGCTGAAGTCTTGGCCGGAACCGCTTCAGAATCTCTATAACCGCCTGAATGATCAGGAGGTGGAGGGGGTCTGGATCGATAAATGTATGTCTGCTGTCCAGGAGCTGCTGAAGGAGCAGCAGGTGACAGAGCCGAATGCGGGGACGGTCCGGGCCGCGGCGGTACAGACCCTTGGTAAATGGCTTCAGGGATATGATGGCGCCGGCATTCACCCTTCTACCCGGGTCGTTCATTTTGTTGGCCCGACCGGTGTCGGAAAAACAACCTCCATCGCCAAACTGGCGGCCGAGCAGACGCTAAAGGCGGGAAGAAAAGTCGGGTTCATCACATCCGACACGTACCGGATTGCCGCGGTCGATCAACTGCGGACTTATGCCACGATCCTGAATGTGCCGCTTGAAGTGGTATTCTCACCAGCGGAAGTTGTCAGGGCCTTTACACAGCTTCAGGACCGGGAACTGATCTTTATGGATACGGCAGGCAGGAATTTCCGCAATGAGCTATATGTATCCGAAGTAAACAGTCTGCTTCAATCGAGCGGGCAATCCGAAACCTTTCTGGTATTGAGCTTGACCGGGAAATACAAGGATATGTCGGCTGTTGCCGAGAATTTCGCCAAGTATGGCGTGCAAAGCGCTGTATTTACGAAACAGGATGAAACAAGTGCTTATGGCGCCATTCTCAATCTGATTATGGAGTATGGCCTTAAACCCGCTTATCTGGCTCACGGACAAACGGTTCCCGATGATATAACGCCATTCCGCACAGACCGATATATCGAACAATTACTGGGGGCGTCAGGGAATGAATGATCAGGCGGAAGCGCTCCGGCACATGGTGCGCAGCCGGGAGCTGCAGAAGGAAGGTAAAATAACCCGCGTCATTACCGTTACTAGCGGTAAAGGGGGAGTGGGGAAATCGAATTTCAGCTTGAATTTTTCACTTGCTCTCCAGAAGCTTGGACTTAAGGTGCTGATCTTCGACGCTGACATCGGCATGGCCAATATCGATGTGCTGATGGGCATATCCGCACCTTACAATCTGTACCATTTGCTTAAACAGCAAAAAACGATCTGGGATATTATCCAGAGCGGGCCAGGAGGCTTGCATTTTATCGCGGGTGGATCGGGATTCAAGGATTTGCTCGATCTGTCTGCTGCTGAACTGGATTATTTTGAGGAACAGATCGGTAAGCTTCATGGTGAATACGACGTCATTATATTTGATACGGGCGCCGGACTTTCCAAAGAAACGGTGAAGTTTATCGCAGCCGCCCAGGAAACCTTCGTGGTGACAACGCCGGAACCTACGTCCATAACCGATGCCTACGCGCTAATTAAGATGGTGAAAGCCATGGACCATGACATTAATTTCAAGCTTGTAGTGAACCGTGCTATGGATCAGAAAGAAGGCAAGGCAGCGGCAGATAAAATCAATATGGTGGCGGAGCGGTTCCTGGATATTAAGCTGCCTATGCTTGGCATTGTCCTGGATGATCCCAATGTGACCAAGGCGGTCAAAAAACAGGTTCCGTTCTCCATTGCCTATCCGGGAAGCGATGCTGCAAAATCCATCATGGATATCGCGAGTCGTTTCATGGCGGTTCCAGAAACTGGTAATTCGGCCAACAATGGAGTCAAAGGATTTTTACACAAGATGTTCAGACTGATGAAATGATCCTTTGATTACGAGGAGGGAACACCAATGAACGCCCATCGCGTGCTTGTGGTTGACGATTCCGCTTTTATGCGCAAAATCCTTAGCGATATCATTTCCGCCGATCCCAATTTCGAGATCGTCGCCACAGCGGCCAACGGACGGGAAGCCCTTGAATCCGTGACTCAGTGGAAGCCGGATGTCATCACGATGGATTTGGAAATGCCGGAGATGAACGGTCTGGAGGCGTTAAGGCAAATCATGCGTATCTACCGCGCCCCGGTCATTATGCTTTCCAGCATAAGCGATGATGGGGCCAGAGAAACGATCAAAGCGCTCCAGTACGGAGCATTCGATTTTATACGCAAGCCGTCCGGACCGCTTTCACCCGATATTCATAGCGTTGGCGAGCAGCTGTTGGAGAAATTGCGGATTGCCGTTATGACCAAACGGCAGACTCCGGTATCCCAAACGCCGCAGAAGCCTGCAGCAGCGGCAGCCAAAGCGATGGAAAATTTAAAGAAGGTTCTGAAACCACGCAAACCGGCTAAACCACCTTTTTCAAATAAAGAAATAGAAGAGGCTCCGCCGGCAACGAAAAAAACAAAGGATACGGCTAAAAAACCGGATGCCGCCAAGCTTTCCGTGCTGCAGCCGGATGAATCCTTTTCTCTTGATTCCTTTGATGACATGGAGCTAGACGCTCCGCGTCCGAAAGCGATGTTGAAGCCGACAAGCACATTCCGGCATTTGATTGCTATCGGTACGTCGACTGGCGGTCCCCGTGCGCTGCATGAGGTGATATCCGCGCTGCCGGGAAATTTGCCCGCTCCTGTGTTGGTTGTCCAGCATATGCCCCCTAAATTCACACGCTCTCTCGCCCAGCGGCTGGACAACTTCAGCTCCGTGCATGTCCGGGAAGCGGAGCATAATGAGCGCGTTTATGCGGGGACCGTGTATATTGCCCCTGGAGGCTATCACATGAGGCTTTCCAAGGATGCCGGCGGTTATCTCATCAAGCTTTCACAGGAACCGCCGCAAGGCGGACATCGTCCATCGGTTGATATCATGTTTGAATCCTGTGCTGCTTTCCCTGAGCTGAAGCGGCATGCCGTTATTATGACCGGCATGGGGAGCGACGGGGTTAAAGGCATGCGGGCCATCAACGAGAGCGGCGGTGAAAACGCAATTGCCGAAGCGGAGGAATCATGCATCGTTTACGGGATGCCCCGATCAGCGGTAGAAGCAGGCGTTGCCAAATCGGTCATGCCGCTGAGGCAAATCGCACCTGCGCTTATCGAAGCGGTCAGGGGGTAAACGCAACTTTTATTCGCCTGGAAAATATTTCAACAGGAGGTGTCTGGAATGGATATGAATGCCTATTTATCAATGTTTATTGATGAATCGAATGATCATCTGCAGTCGCTTAATGAAAATCTGCTAAAGCTGGAAGGTGACCCTGAGGACATCAGCATCGTGCAGATCATTTTCCGCTCGGCTCATACGCTGAAGGGAATGTCCGCGACTATGGGGTATGAAGATTTGGCGTCCCTGACCCATGAGATGGAAAATGTTCTGGACCTGGTCCGCAACAGCAAGCTCAAAATGGACAGCTTTATATTTGATACCCTGTTTAAAGGTCTGGATGCTCTTGAATCGATGGTTCAGGATATCATCGGAGGAGGAACCGGAAAATCCGATGTTACTCCAATCGTTGCTTCGCTGAAGGCGATTGTCAAAGGAGACTACCAAAAGGACCAGCTAGCGGGCTCAGACGCCCAGGCACAACAGACCGGAGCCGGCGAGAGTTCGGCTATGCTGGATGAGTTCCAGTCCTCGATTCTGCTGCAGTCCATTGAAAGCGGCTTGTCCGCCTTTCATGTCGTGGTTACGATCCGTGAGGATTGCCTGCTCAAAGCAGCCCGTGCATATATGGTATTCGATTTTCTGGAACGCAGCGGAGAGATCGTTAAATCCTCACCGAGCGTGCAGGAGATTGAGCAAGAGAAATTCGAACGCTCGTTTACCGTCTTTACCATATCCAGCATCAGCGGTGAAGAGCTTCAAAAAGGTATCGAGTCGGTATCCGAGATTGAAGGCGCTGTAATCACGGCTTTGGATCATGAGACCTTGGTACAGATTGGCGGCGCTATTGTTCAAACAGCCGCCACCGTCCAGGCTGCCGCACCTGCAATTGCCGCCATGCCGGCTACACCGAAATCGGAGACGCCTGTGGCCGCAAGAGCTGCTCAAACACGAGACGCCTCAGCCAATAATTTATCACGCACCATCCGTGTGGATATCGAGCGGCTGGACGCACTGATGAACCTGTTCAGCGAGCTGCTTATTGACCGGGTGCGCCTGGAGCAGCTAGCCAGTGAAATCCGGCGCAATGATCTGACGGAAACCGTGGAGCATATGACGCGGGTAAGCGGAGATTTGCAAAACATCGTGCTCAAGCTGCGGATGGTACCGGTGGAATCCGTATTCAACCGTTTTCCGCGTATGGTTCGCGATCTTGCCAAATCATTGGATAAGAAAGTGGATCTCGTTATTACCGGGGCAGATACGGAACTTGACCGGACGGTTGTGGATGAGATTGGCGATCCGCTGGTCCATTTGCTCCGCAACTCACTGGATCACGGGATTGAATCGGTCGCCGACCGGATCGCTGCAGGCAAGCCGGAAATCGGGACGATCCATCTGCGGGCTTTTCACAGCGGCAACCATGTCTTCATTGAAGTCCAGGAAGACGGTAATGGCATCAACAGAGAGAAAGTCAAGCAAACGGCGATCAAGAATGGTATCGTGACTCCTGAAGAAGCCAACAGACTCACCGACAGCGAAGTAAATATGCTTATTTTCGCGGCAGGCTTTAGTACCGCTGACAAAATTTCGGACATTTCCGGACGTGGTGTCGGGCTTGATGTCGTAAAGTCTAAAATTACCACGCTGGGCGGACATGTAAGCATAGAATCGGAGCTGGGCAAGGGAACCAAATTCTCCATTCAATTGCCGCTTACTCTTTCCATCATCTCAGCCATGCTGATCAAATTGGGTAATGAGAAATATGCGATTCCGCTCTCATCTATTGTGGAGACTGGTATCATCCGCAAAGAGCATATCCGTAAAATCCACGGAAACCGGATGATTGAATATCGCGGTTCGGTCATACCGGCGATCTCTCTGGGCCAGGTGATGGAATCCACCTCCTTCTTTGAGGACCAGGAGGATGAGACCGAAATCGTGGTGATCCGCAAAGGCGATAAAATCGGTGCGGTGATGGTGGATGAATTTATCGGCCAGAGCGAGATCGTATTAAAATCGCTGGGCAAGTATTTGACGAATATCGAAGCTGTTTCGGGAGCGACGATTCTTGGCGATGGACAGGTGGCACTCATTATCGATCCGAATGCGCTTATTAAGTAAAGCTAAGCTTATGCTTCCGATGTGAGCTTTCTTGTTGCAGAGGAGCATATTCAAGGAAGTACAAGAAAACTTAAGCTTATGCTTCCGATGTGAGCTTTCTTGTTGCAGAGGAGCATATTCAAGGAAGTACAAGAAAACTCTTAGGAGGGAATTTAGCATGGGTGAGGAAATTAAAGTGATCGTATTTGGACTAGCATCGGAAGAGTACGGGATTGAAGTTGAAAAAGTCCGGACCATTGAACGTATGATGCCGATTACCCGGGTTCCCAAAACACCCGCCTTTATCAAAGGCGTCATCAATCTGCGCGGGATCGTTTTGCCTGTCATTGACTTGAGGGGCCGCTTTGGCCTAAAAGAATCGGAAACGACGGAAAGCTCCAGGATTGTTATCGTTGCGGTAGATGATCTGGAGGTCGGCTTCATTGTTGATGCAGCTAATGACGTCATTGACATTGATTCGGACAATATTGACAGTCCTCCCGAGGTTGTCGGTGGCATTCAAGCGAAGTACTTGCGCGGGGTTGCCAAAATTGGAGACAGCCGGCTGCTTATTATGCTGAATTTGTCCGAGGTGCTGAGCAAAAAGGAAATTATCCAGCTTGAGCAGCTAGAGGATTAATAAAGTGAACCCACTGCTGAAATTAGAGGGCTTTAAAATGGATGTCTTGAAGGAAGTCGGCAATATCGGCGCCGGGAACGCCGCTACGGCACTTTCAAGGCTTCTGGACAAGCCAGTCGATATGAATGTTCCGACAGTCAGCCTCATTCCTTTCGAACAGGTTGCGGACAAGGTCGGGGGATTCGAGCAGGTTGTGGTCGCGGTTTTTCTCCGGGTGGAGGGCGATGCTCCCGGCAGCATGTTCTTTCTTATTAAAGAGGACTCTGCCAAGAAGCTTTTGCGGACTTTGCTTTCCATGCCGGTAGAGGATTCCGGCTACTCGGAGATGGAGTACTCAGCCTTATCCGAGATCGGCAACATTCTTGCGGGTTCCTATCTCTCCTCGCTGGCCGATTTCACGAAGCTCACCATGACACCTACCGTCCCGGCTATTACTGTCGATATGGCGGGCGCGATTATGAGCTACGGAATTACCACGTACGGGGAAATGGGAGACTCGGCTCTTTTGATTGATACCACGTTTCTGGAAGGGCAAGAAGAGCTTGAAGGCCATTTTTTTCTCATACCGGACCCGGAATCTTTTGACAAAATCTTCAGCTCTTTGGGAGTGCCGATCGAATGATACAGCAAAATGTGGTAAAAGTAGGTATGGCCGATCTGAATATCGTATTCGATGGAAGCACACTCAAGACATCCGGACTTGGATCATGTGTAGGCCTTACCTTGTTTGACGAAAGAGCAAAGGTTGCTGGAATGGCGCATGTGATGCTGCCAACTTCCGATATTGCGCGGGAAGCATCCATCAATCTGGCTAAATACGCGGATACGGCAATCCCTGAACTTATTGCCCGAATGAAGCAAGCGGGAGCAGTTTCTGCCCGATTAATCGCCAAGATGGCAGGCGGAGCCCAAATGTTTGCTTTTGCATCGCAGAACGATGCCATGCGGATTGGCCCGCGCAATGTAGAGTCATGCAAACTTGTACTGGCGAAATTTTCCATACCGATTCATTCGGAGGATACGGGCGGTAATTATGGAAGAACCATCGAATTTGACAGCTTTAGCGGCGTTTTAAGCATCAGAAGCGTCCAGTTTGGTATAAAGGAGATTTAGCATGATGGGATCTTGGCGCTGGAATGTCGGACTCGGCCTGTTCGGAGTCGTGCTAACCTTTTTATTTTCGCTAGACAGCAATGGGCTTGGCGTAAGCGCGGTGCGGTCCGTGTATGCCTTTATCGCCTTTTTTGTACTCGCGTACCTGTTTCGAATTGTATTAGCCGCTGTTTTTCGGGAAATCGTCACGAAGCCTGTGCAGGAACCTGAGACAATGGATGAAAATAAGGGCAGCACCGTTGATATGTCGACACCGGATGAAACCGATCAATTGAATGAGATGTTGAGAATGCAGCTGGATGGGAACGTAAAGACGGATACGGATGAGCAAGTGCCTTTTCAGCCTCTTACGCCTCCAAAGCTCGTATCAACGCAAAACAAAGAGCCTGAAGAATTGGCAAAAGCCATTCGTCACCTGACAGGAGGGTGAAACGATGATTGAGCCGAAAGCGCCTCATTTGTCTAACATCGAGATTTGGCGGAAATGGAAAGAAGACGGAGACATTGAAGCAAAAAAAAGGCTGATTGAGTTTTATTTGACGCTGGTGGAGTATGTCAGCAACCGAATGGCAATTGGTCTGCCGAAGAATGTGTCGAAAGACGATTTGGCCAGCAACGGCGTTATGGGCCTGATCGATGCGATTGAGAAGTTCGATTACCGCAGGGGCTTGCAATTTGAGACCTATGCTTCCTGGAGGATAAGAGGAGCCATTATTGACGGACTGCGCCAGGGGGACTGGGTTCCGCGTTCCGTAAGGGAGAAAGCCAAAAAAATCGAGGAAGCGTACCAAATACTCGAGCAGAAGGTGCTTCGCTCTGTTACGGATGCTGAAATCAGCGATTATCTGAATGTCAGCGAGAAGGAATTTGGACATATGCTTCAGGAAATTGCGGTTACGACCGTTTGCTCGCTTGAGGATCCTATCCGTGAGGAAGAGTCGGAGACAAGACTTTCACTGCTAGTGGATGAAAAAGCCAAAAACCCCGACCACAAGGTCAATGAGTTTTATTTGAAAGAATCGCTTGTGCGCGGCATTGAGCGTCTAACAGAGAAGGAAAGAACTGTTATTTCATTATTTTATTATGAAGAGCTTTCGTTAAGTGAAATAGCTGAAGTCATGTCTTTATCGCCATCACGCATATCTCAACTTCATTCCAAAGCTATTTTACGGTTACGGGGGGTTCTTGATAAACAGAAGGATCAACTGATGCAAAATTAGCTTTGAAGGGGGATCAGCAGTGTCAATTTCCGAAACGCTCGAAGCTCACATTGTCGTCCAGTTGTCACAGGACAAACTGACAGCATTGTTGCAATTCAACGTAGCGGACGAGAAATTCGCCTGTACGCCAAGCCAGCTTGAAGAATATATACGCAGCAATGGAATCCATTATGGAATCAAATCAGATGTTATTCGGCAGATCTGTGAACAACCCGGCAAATATTTCTATACCCAAACCGTCATCGCGCGCGGAATTGAACCCCGGAACGGGGTAGACGGATCGATTCGTTTCATTCAGAGCATGAAAGAAGAACAGCACAAGCCTGCTGAAATTGAAGGCGGAAAAGTCGATTTCAAAGAAGTGAATGCATTAAAGAACGTCAAGCGCGGCCAGCTGATTGCGGAGAAAGTTCCCGCAACGGAAGGACGGATGGGCAAATCCGTTACCGGGGAGGACATTCCCTGCAAGAACGGCAAAGAGGCTTATTTTAAAATGGGTAAAAATGTCGTTCTGGGGCCGGAACAAAACGCTCTCTACGCCGCAATTGACGGGCTAATCACCATGACGGACAAAACCAAAATCAATGTATTCCCGGTCTATGAGGTTAACGGGGACATTGATTACAAGATCGGAAATATTGATTTTGTCGGCACAGTAGTAGTAAGAGGAAATGTGCTGACGGGATTTCGTATAAAAGCCGCGGGGGACATCCGTGTTATCGGGGGTGTCGAAGGCGCAGAGCTGGACTCTGATGGATCTATAGAAGTTACGGGCGGAATTCTGGCCAGTAACAAAGGTTATGTACGGGCAGGCAAAAATGTGAAAAGCTCCTTTATTCAAGATGGCAATGTCACTGCGGCGGAGGATGTCCTGGTGACGCAAAGCATTATGCATTCCCATGTAAAGGCGGGGATGAATGTGATATGCAGCGGAGCAAAAGGCTTGATCGTCGGCGGAACGATACAGGCAGGGGAGCGCGTTGTAGCGCGGGTTATCGGCAATACGATGTCTACTGTAACGGCAATCGAGGTTGGCGTCCGGCCGGAGTTAAGAACCGAATTGCTGGATTTGCGCCGCCAGGTTAAGCAGTTGTACGATAATTTGGACAAGACCGAGAAAGCGCTGACGCTTCTCGATCAGCTTGCGGCGGTCGGCCAGTTGGCTCCTGATAAGCTCGGAATGCGCATCAAGCTTGGGGCAACAAAACGTCAAACGACGGAAGAGGTGGCCGGTTACCGGGAACGGATACTGGATATCGAAAAATCGCTGGAGGATACGGATAACGCCAGGGTAGACGCTGTAAATATTATTTATGGCGGAACCAAAATCGTGATTGGCCGTTACACGCGTTTTGTTAAGGATGCGATCGAACGAATTTCTTTCCGGTATTCGGAAGGGGATATTATCACGGTCCCTCTTAAGTAATTAACTCGCCTGATAATTATTATGCGCAGCTATTTACCAGTGGCTGAGGCGTGATTGGAGGGGAAAAGGATGACTTATAGGTCCATTGATTTGCAAGTATCCATTCCACGAACCCCGGAAAAAGGGAACCTTCAGAGTCAAATGAACCAAAAGCCGATACTTGACCAGGCCCAGCTTGAAGGCGACACGGTCAAGCAGACGGAACAGCAGCGGTCCAGAAACACCGAAATCGAGCAGAGCGCGAAGCCCGGCATCCATAACCAGCAGCAGCCGGGATATTCCTCCAAGCGGAAGAGGCCGGGGGAAGAGAAAGAAGAATCCGCCTTGGATGAAGCGGCAAATTCACACGCTGCTCCAGATCATCCTTATAAGGGCAAGCATATTGATATCTCGCTATGATGTTGGCAGAACAGCGGATTGCAGGTGAAGGTTATGGAATCATGGCAAATCATTGTACTTCTAGGGGCGCTCTCTATTGTTGGAGCAGTATTGCTGCCGCGCCGAAGCGGACAAGGCGTTCAAACCCAGACGGTACGAAATATGGAAACAGCACTTGAGCAGTTTATGGAGAACATGGAAGCGGACAACCGCGACCTCGCAAGTCTCGTGACCAAGGCACAGCAGGATGCCAATCAGCAGTCAGTCCGCCGCGACAACCGGATCGAGGAGCTGGAGCTGCGGTGTAAGGAACTGGAGAAATCGCTTGCCGACCAGGCCAAGCTGCTGTTAGCCGCAGCTTCAGCTGCACCGGTTAATCAGACCGTCACGAACGCTGCCGCTCCGATTCAGGAGACAACAACGGAACAGCAACCTGTTCCCGAAGCTTCCGAGCCTGAGGTATCCGTCCCAAGACCGCCGACGATACGCAGCCGGTATCCGGAGCTGTTCGAGCAGCATGACAGCGGGAAATCCGTAGAAGCGATCGCCAGGAAGCTGGCTATGAATAAAGGAGAAGTGCAGCTGATTCTCCAGTTATCCAAACAGGAGGAAAAGGCTCATCATGGATAAAAGGCCCTTTCTATTTGGACTCGGTGTTGGCATTATGATCGGTGCGGTTTTGCTGCAGCTGATGCTCGTCGGCGAAAAGCAGGCCGATGGACTTCAAAATTATGAACAGCAAAACGATGATGAAAAGCTATATTCCCAGTCTGAGCTCGACCAGCTGCTGGACTCGGAACGCGCGAAACACAAAGCTGAGCTTGATAAGCAGGCCTCTGCGGCGCAGGAGGATAAGCAAACAATACCGGATCCGGCGCAGAAGAGCGATACCGGAGAGTCCGTGAAGCCAGAGAATGGGGCAGGCAAGCAGCCGGAAACGAAGCCCGGTTCAGTAAAGCCGAATTCGGACAAGCCAGCAGAAAGCTCCCAGGAGGAGGAGGCAAAGCGCATCATTGTCCGCATCCCTCCCAATACCAATCTGACGGATACGGCTCAGCTGCTGGCCGAGAACAATATTATTGCAGATAAGAAGGCGTTTATAGACCTGATGCGTAATGTTAAAGTGCGTGCGGGCTATTTTCGATTTACAGGCACCCCTTCTGTAAAGCAGGTCAAGAAGATTATTACCGGCGAGCCGATTCCACCGAAGGAAGCAGAGGCGGAGATGGATAAACAAGCCCGCGGCTAAACCCTTGCCCCCGTTTTTTAAATTATTGAAAAGGTTGAAATGTTCAATGTAAACAGTGTTGCACGTGGACATGCAGATATGGTATATTAATTGACGGTGTTAAAAACACACGCAGATTAATTTCGTTAATGGTGCTTCGGCCCGGCCGAAGTTTTAACGGGAAATGATATTTGCGGAGGAAACCAAAAAAACCAATTTACAGGAGGTGTTGAAGTATGGCGGTTATATCCATGAAGCAGCTGCTTGAAGCTGGGGTGCACTTCGGTCATCAGACTCGTCGCTGGAACCCAAAGATGGATCGTTATATCTTCACGGAAAGAAACGGAATTTACATCATTGACTTGCAAAAAACAGTCAAGAAAGTCGAAGAAGCCTACAACTTCGTACGCTCTATAGCGGAAGAAGGCGGCACCATGCTTTTCGTCGGCACAAAAAAACAAGCACAGGATTCGGTTAAAGAAGAAGCAGAGCGTTGCGGCAACTTCTACATCAACCAACGTTGGCTCGGCGGAACGCTGACTAACTTCCAAACCATCCAAAAACGTATCGATCGTCTGCGCACACTTGAGAAGTGGGAAGAAGACGGTACTTTCAACGTATTGCCGAAGAAAGAAGTTATCATTCTCCGCAAAGAGAAAGATCGCCTCGAGAAATTCCTCGGCGGCATCAAGGGCATGAGAAGCCTGCCTAGCGCGCTTTTCATCATTGATCCACGCAAAGAGCGTATCGCAGTTGCTGAAGCACGCAAATTGGGCATTCCAATTGTGGGCATCGTGGACACGAACTGTGATCCGGACGAAATCGATTATGTAATTCCGGGTAACGATGACGCGATCCGCGCAGTGAAATTGCTTACGGCCAAAATGGCAGATGCCATCGTCGAAGCTAACCAAGGCGAACAAACGACAGCTTAGGCTTCGTTTCATAGAGTCAGCAAGAAAGGGTGGTCAGACGGTGAAAAACCTCTCACCGCCCTTTTTTTGAAATATAAGAATGGTTAAGTTTTCATCTATACCAGTCTTATGTTTCCAAGGGAAGAAACTTGGCTAGCCGTAATAGACAGCGTTAGCCGTTTCTTCTTGAGCGAAAGAATGCCAAACAAGCTTGCATATACTTAAGAACAATAGGAGGTTTATCATTATGGCGGTTAATGCTAGTGCGGTCAAAGAACTACGTGAAAAAACAGGGGCAGGAATGCTTGATTGCAAAAAAGCTCTGGAAGAAGCAAACGGCGATATTCCCAAAGCGATCGACATTCTCAGAGAGAAAGGCCTCTCCGCAGCTGCGAACAAAGCAGGCCGTATTGCGACTGAAGGCGTTGTTGAATCATACATCCATGCCGGAGGCCGCATCGGCGTTTTGGTAGAAATCAACTGTGAAACTGACTTTGTCGGCAAAACCGATCAATTCCGCGAGTTTGCCCGCGACATCGCGATGCAAATCGCCGCAGCCAACCCGAAATTTGTCAGCCGCGACGAAGTATCACAGGACGAGCTGGATAAAGAGCGCGAGATTCTGAAAGCTCAAGCCCTTAACGAAGGCAAACCGGCTAACATCGTGGAAAAAATGGTTGATGGCCGCATCGGCAAATACTATGAAGAGTTTTGCTTGCTTGAGCAGCCATTCATTAAAGATCCTGACAAAACGATTGCCAACCTGCTGAATGAGAAAATCAGCACGATCGGCGAAAACATCTCGATCCGTCGTTTTGCTCGTTTCGAGCTGGGCGAAGGCCTGGAAAAGAAAGAAGACAACTTTGTAGCTGAAGTTATGTCGCAAGTAAAAAAATAATTCCAAGCGTGCCACGGGTGGGGCGGGGCGTACGCCCCGCCTGTTGTTTTGAATACAGATTTTACGACATCTGCCGCGAAAGAACGTATTGCTGAATGTACGGGACCATGTTCCGATTTATCTGATGTTAAACAGCTCTTGAACGAAAGTGACGGATGCTGTATCCAAGCAAAGTATATGGCCTTGGAAACAAGGCCAAAGATGGAGGTATACCACGAATGCAAAGTCCCGTATACAAACGTATTGTGCTAAAAGTAAGCGGAGAGTCGCTTTCGGGTAATAATGGATATGGAATTGACGCTGCAGTTATCGCATCGATTGCGGAGCAGGTCAAGGAAGTAGTAGAATTAAAGGTTGAAGTAGCGATTGTCGTGGGCGGCGGTAACATTTGGCGGGGGATTGCAGGAACAGCCAAAGGCATCGACCGGGCGACAGCCGATTATATGGGAATGTTAGCTACGGTCATGAACTCGCTGGCCCTTCAGGATGCCCTGGAGCAGATGGAAGTTCCTACAAGGGTACAAACTTCGATTGCCATGCAGCAAATTGCCGAGCCTTATATACGCCGCAGGGCGATTCGCCACCTCGAGAAAGGACGGGTCGTTATTTTTGCCGCAGGCACTGGCAATCCGTTCTTCTCTACGGACACAACGGCCGCACTTCGGGCTGCCGAGATTGAAGCCGAAGTGATTCTGATGGCCAAAAACAAAGTGGACGGGGTCTATTCCGCAGATCCGTTTAAGGATGAGACAGCAGAGAAGTTCGATACCCTTACTTACCTGGATGTACTTAACCGTAATCTCGGCGTTATGGATTCAACCTCAACTTCTTTATGTATGGACAATAATATTCCTCTTGTCGTATTTGCCATTACCAAGCAGGGAAATATTAAACGAGTCGTACTGGGCGAGAAAATCGGAACCATCGTGAAAGGAAGTGTCGATTAATGCCTCAAGCCATTAAGAAAAATGCTGAAGAACGGATGGACAAAGCGATCAGCGCCCTGAAGCGCGATCTCTCCACGCTCCGCGCGGGACGGGCTACACCTGCTCTGCTGGACCGTGTTCAGGTGGAATATTATGGAACCATGACCCCGGTTACCCAATTGGCTAATATTAATACGCCGGATTCCCGGACCCTTCTCATCCAGCCGTGGGACAAAACCTCTCTGGGAGCGATCGAGAAAGCGATTTTGAAATCGGATTTGGGCTTAACGCCATCCAATGACGGAAGCACAATCCGGATCGGAATTCCAATGCTGACAGAAGAGCGCCGTACGGAGCTCGTCAAAATGACCAAACGTTTCGGGGAAGAAGCCAAGGTGGCCATCCGCAATGTTCGCCGCGATGCGAATGACGATATCAAGAAGATGGAGAAAACCGATATTTCCGAAGATGAATCACGCCGTCATCAGGACGATGTTCAGAAGGTAACTGATAAATTTATCGCGGAAGTCGATAAAGTTCTGGTCACCAAAGAGAAAGAAATTATGGAAGTATAATGCAAGCTCACCGGCCCCTCCGACAGGTGGGGTTTATTGCATAAATCGACGTTTAGCGGTGGGAGGACGAACATGTGTTTCAGCGACTGAGAGCCTTATTCGGTAAAGCGCCGGCGACACCGTTGCAGACGCCCGATACTGACAACATACCGCAGCATATCGCGATCATTATGGACGGCAACGGAAGATGGGCCAAAAGCCGAGGCCTGCCCCGTATGGCCGGCCATCATTCCGGAATGAAGGCGGTGAAGCGGATTACAATGGCCGCAGACCGGCTCGGCGTGAAATATTTAACCCTTTATGCTTTTTCCACGGAGAACTGGAAACGCCCCAAAGCGGAAGTGGAGTTTCTGATGAAGCTTCCCCAGGAATTTCTCGCGATAGAGTTAAACGAACTTATTGAAAAAAATGTACAGGTGCGTATGATGGGCTACAAAGAAGCGCTGCCTTCACATACGCTTGATGCTGTGGAAGAGGCTGTTCGACAAACGGCCAATAATACCGGACTTGTTCTTAATTTCGCTCTGAATTATGGAAGCCGCAAGGAAATGATCGAAGCCGTCCGACAAATTGGGGAAGCGGTGCAAACCGGTGCCCTGAATCCACAGGATATTGATGAATCCCATATGGCGGGCCGTCTTCTTTCCGCCGGTATGCCTGATCCCGATCTGTTGATACGGACCAGCGGGGAGTTGCGGTTAAGCAACTTCATGCTGTGGCAGCTGGCATATAGCGAGATGTGGTTTACGGACGTCTATTGGCCTGAATTTACAGATGAGCATTTTTATAATGCCGTTCGCGAATATCAACGTCGAGCACGTCGGTATGGCGGAGTGTAAACGGCTTTACGGGAGAGTGCCAAACCTTGAAACAACGTATCATAACCGGCGTCATTGGTGGCGCCCTATTTATTGTTCTTACCGTGCTTGGCGGTTGGTTTTTTTATGGTCTTCTGCTTCTGCTCGCTGTAATCGGGTTTGCGGAGTTCACCAGAATGAATGGTCTCGCCTGGTATCATCCGGCTTCACTGATTGGATTTGCAGGCATGCTATTCCTGCTTGTTCCCTGGGAGGAACTGGATCGCGTACCCCCGCCAACGCTACATATACTTTGGCTCCTGATGTTTTTGGTACTGACCGTTACGGTTCTTACGAAAAACAAAATGACGATTGACAATGCGGCGCTGCTCCTTCTGGGTGCGCTCTATGTCGGTTTTGGATTCGATGCCATGTACGAGGTTCGAAGCAGCGATGCTAATGGCCTTTTGACGACATGTCTGGCATTCGGAACGATCTGGGCATCCGATATTGGTGCTTATTTTATTGGTAAGGCGATTGGCAAACATAAGCTGTGGCCGGCGATCAGCCCCAATAAGACGATTGAAGGTTCGCTGGGAGGCGTTGTGCTGTCCTTGCTTGTCGCCGCTGTCTTTGCAGTGATTTACCCCGATGCCATCGGGCTCGGACATGCCCTGCTTATCGGATTTGTCGCCGCTGTAGCGGGTCAATTGGGCGATCTCATTCAATCTGCCTACAAACGGGTGCGCGGCATTAAGGATACCGGATCCATACTTCCTGGCCACGGCGGGGTGCTTGACCGCTGCGACAGCTGGATTGTGGTCTTTCCGCTGCTGGTGCTGACTGACCTGCTGCCGCTAGCTTAGAAGGATGGTGTAGGATGAAGAAACTAACGATTCTGGGCTCTACCGGCTCAATTGGCACACAAACGCTCAACGTTGTCGAGGCTAACCCTGATGCCTATGAAATTGTCGGTCTGTCTGCAGGCGGCAATGTCGAATTATTGATTGAACAAGTGAGGCGGTTTCGACCCCGTGTTGTTTGCTTGGCTTCAAAGCCCCTTGCGGATGAAGCTAAACTTCATGTCCCATTTGGAACAAAGGTGGTCTATGGCGAGGAAGGGCTGATTGAAATCGCCTCTGAAGCCGAAGCGGATACAGTGGTAACGGCAATTATGGGCAGCCGCGGCTTGAATGCGACGCTTGCAGCCATCGATGCAGGGAAGGATATCGGGCTGGCAAACAAAGAAACGCTTGTGACAGCCGGGCATATCGTGATGAAGCGCGCTTCCCGAAAGGGGGTTGCGATACTCCCGATTGACAGTGAGCATTCCGCTATTTTTCAATGCATGAACGGTGAAAAACGCTCAGCGGTCAAACGGATTACCTTGACCGCTTCAGGAGGCTCATTCCGCGATCGGACCAGAGCGCAGCTTGAAGGCGTGACCGTGGATGAGGCCCTGAACCACCCGAACTGGGCGATGGGAGCCAAGATCACGATCGACTCTGCAACGATGGCGAACAAGGGACTTGAAGTAATTGAAGCCCATTGGTTATTCGATTTGGATTATGATCAGATTGATGTTCTGATCCATCCGGAAAGCATTATCCATTCGTATGTTGAATATGTAGACAATAGCGTTATTGCCCAGCTTGGAATGCCGGATATGCGCGTGCCGATCCAATATGCGCTGACGTATCCGGAGCGGCAGCCAACGCAAACCGAAGCCCTTGATTTGAGAAGGATTGGGAAACTGCAATTTCGCGAGATGGATTTTGCAAGGTATCCTTGTCTGAGACTTGCCTATGAATGCGGACGTGCCGGGCTATCGGCACCAACCGTGTTTAACGCAGCCAATGAAACGGCGGTCGCCCGTTTTCTGGCTGGGGCGATTTCATTTTTGGATATTGAACGCGTTATCGAGCAAGTGCTTGAACGGCATACGGTTGCTGCGGTACCGGATGTAGCGGCGATTGGCGAGGTGGATGCTTGGGCCCGAATAGAAGCTGCATCGATCTGACGTTTAGTTCTCTTGTAACGGACGTGAGAATAATGATAATCTTAGTACAGGCCGTTACGGACAGGAGGCTAGAGCAGCGATGCATATGATACAAGTCGTCTTTTTGACGGTAATGGTTTTCTTCGTCATTGTGACCATTCATGAATGGGGTCACTTTTATTTCGCGAAGCGGGCCGGAATTTTAGTGAGAGAATTTGCCATTGGATTTGGACCGAAGCTGTTCTCGATTAAACGCGGTGAGACCCGTTATACCTTGCGGTTGATACCGGCAGGCGGGTTTGTGAGGATGGCAGGCGAGGATCCCGAGCTTGTGGAAGTTCAGCCGGGTCAGACCATTGCGGTCCGGGTGGTTAATGATGTCGTGACCAGAATGTATCTGGATCGGCTTGACGAGCGGGCCAACGTCGTTCGCGGTGAGGTCGAATCCATTGATATTGAGCGAAGCCTTAAGCTGACACTGCTTTCGGATGGCGTATCGGAGACGTTTGCGATTGATCCGAAGGCACTGCTGATAGCCAAAAGCAGAGAAACGCAGATTGCGCCGGTTGACCGCCAATTTGGCAGTAAAACAGTCGGACAGCGGGCGCTGGCGATCTTTGCCGGACCGATGATGAATTTTATTTTGGCTTTTGTGCTATTTGCGCTTTATTTCCAAATGGCCGGCGTGCCGATGGATAACCCGGATCGACTGCTGATCGGTGATGTTCGAGAAGGCATGCCTGCATCCAAGACCGACCTGCAGTCTGGTGACGTCATCGATTCCGTGAATGGACAGCAAGTCGGCATTGATTATGACAAAATGATCAAGCTGATTAGCGAATCGCCCAACAAAACGATTACGCTTGGCGTGATTCGTGACGGTAAGCCCATGGAGTTCAAAATGACACCGGAGCCGGACCCGACTACAGGGGATGGCAAAGTAGGAATAACAGCCGCTTATCCTATGCGGTCTGTGGGTGTCGGGGAAACCATCACCCTTTCCGGGAAAATGATGAAATCCATGACCGTCAGTATTTTTCAAGGCTTCAAGAAATTAATATTCGGTGAGTTTAAGCTGGATGATCTGGGCGGACCTGTTCGTACCGCACAAGTAACCAGCCAGATCGCCGAGCAGGGTATAGCGCAATTGACCTCGTGGGCTGCACTTCTCAGCCTGTACCTGGGGATATTCAATCTGCTGCCGGTACCGGCGCTTGACGGCAGCCGCCTGATCTTCCTTGGGGTTGAGGCTGTCCGCGGGCGTCCGGTTGATCCGAGCCGGGAAAGCATGGTGCATTTTATCGGCTTTGCGATGCTGATGCTGCTCATGCTTGCCGTAACCTATAATGACATTTTGCGATTGGTACGAGGGGAGCACTGAATCCGGTTATGTCGAAAGAGAAGCAGTTTGTTACGGAAATCACACCGCAGGGCGAGGATTTCTCCAGATGGTATATCGATGTCATCAAGAAATCCGAATTGATGGATTACTCGCCGGTACGGGGCTGTATCGTGTTCCGCCCGGATGGTTTTGAGATTTGGGAGCATATGAAAGACGAGCTGGACCGAAGGTTCAAAGAAACAGGACATCGCAACGCTTATTTCCCGATGCTGATTCCGGAAAGCTTCTTCCAGAAAGAGAAGGAGCATGTAGAGGGCTTTAATCCCGAGCTTCCTTGGGTGACGGAGGCCGGTGGGGAGAAGCTTGAGGAGCGGCTGGCGATCAGGCCGACATCCGAGACCATTATCGGACATATGTATTCCAAATGGGTGCAGTCCTACCGCGACTTGCCGCTGCTCATCAATCAATGGGCAAACGTAGTGCGTTGGGAGAAACGGACGCTGCCTTTCCTGCGTACAACGGAGTTTCTCTGGCAGGAAGGCCATACCGCCCATGAGACAGAAGTGGAAGCAAGAGCCGAGACAGCTCAAATGCTGGCGATTTACAAGGATTTTGCCGAGAACTTTCTGGCGATTCCCGTAATCGTAGGGCAAAAAACGCCATCAGAAAAGTTCGCAGGCGCGGTGGATACCTATTCCATCGAAGCGATGATGAAAGACGGACGGGCCGTGCAGGCCGGTACGTCTCATTATCTGGGCACTAATTTTGCCGTTGCCTTTGATATCAAGTTTCTGGATCGCGAGAATACCCAGCAGTTTGCCCATACCACCTCCTGGGGCGTAACGACCCGCCTGATAGGTGCGCTTATTATGGTGCATGGGGATGACCGCGGGCTGGCGCTTCCCCCGAAGGTAGCACCAACCCAAGTCGTGATGATTCCGATCGGTCCTCCGAAGACGAGGGAGCAGGTTATCGGCCGAGTAGACGAGCTGTATGCCGAGTTGAAAAAGGCCGGCGTCCGCGTGAAAGTGGATGACCGCAGCGAAGTAAGCCCCGGCTGGAAATTCAACGAATATGAAATGCGCGGCGTTCCGCTTCGTCTGGAGCTTGGACCCCGTGATATGGAGAACGGACAAGTCGTCCTTGTTTCGCGTCTGACCGGCGAGAAGCGGATGGTTGCTCAAGTTGATCTGACAGTGGAAGTGGAGCGCATGCTTGCTGAGATTCAGAGCGGTATGCTGGAGCGCGCGAAGCAGTTCCGCGCGGATCATTCCCATTCCGTGGAGACGCTGGACGAGATGAAGGCGCTGCTGGAAGAGAAAAGAGGCTTCGCACTGGCTGGCTGGTGCGGCTCGGAAGCCTGTGAGAAGCAGGTGAAGGAAGAAACCGGCGCAACAAGCCGGAATATTCCGTTTGAGCCGGCCGAACACAAAACCACATGTTTGGTATGCGGCGATAAAGCACAGCATACGGTTGTTTTTGCCCGAGCATACTGATTGTTCAAGTTAACGGGGACTTGAACACGGACGAAAATTGAACATGTATGGATAGAGCTTATGCTTCCGAAGTGAGTTTCCAGCTCGCTGTGGGGTAATCCAGAAAGTTGCACTAGAAACTTTTAGGAGGAAACGATGAGCCAAACCGGGGAAAAGCGGCATCGCTTCGAACTGATGATGAAGCAGGCGGAGCTGCCGCAGCAACTGACCGATGAGCATTTTGGGGACGGATATATCGACAAAGTGATCGTAAGCCGGAGCAACCGGGAATGGACGTTTTGCATATGCAAAACGTCTTTGGTTCCTCTAGAGGCTTTTGGCGTTTTTTGCCGGACTGTTCAGTCCAAGTTCGCGCATTTGGCGGAAGTTACTTTTTCATTCACCTACGATGAAGGAGTAACGAATGATGAGCTGATGATTGAATATTGGCCGGCTTTTGTCGAATGGGTCCAGAAGCAGAACGCATCCGTAAACGGATGGCTTGGACGGGCCAAGCTGGAAATCGAAAACGGTATGGCCACTTTGGCTTTGCCGGATGAGATGGGTCTTGAGCTTGCGCGCAAGAAGAAGATCGATGAAATGGCTGTGCAATTTTTTGAGGAGCAGTTTGGCCGTGCATGCAGATTGAAGCTCTCGGTCGGACAGAAGAATCAGGAAGAATACGACCAATTCGCCCAGAAGCGTGACCTGGAAGAGCGTGAAGTGATCCAGCAAATGATGACAAGCGCCGCTGCCGAGGTTCCTGATGTGGCTGAAGGCGATGTACGGCTGGTGGTCGGTTATGATATCCGTGAAGAAGCGGTGCCGATCATGAACGTTTTGGAAGAGGAGAAGAAGGTTACCGTGCAAGGTACCGTCTTCGGTCTCGATGTGAAGGAGCTGCGTAATGGCAGCACCCTGTTTACGTTCAACGTAACGGACTTTACTGATTCCATCGCCATGAAGATGTTTGCCAAAACGAAAGATGATGTGAAAGTGCTCAGCCAGCTCTCCAATGGCAAATGGATCAAGGCGCGCGGGCGTGTGGAGTACGACCGTTTCATGCAGGAGCCTGAGCTTGTTATGATGCCTTCGGATCTCCATGAGGTGGTATCGCCCAAGGAACCCAAGGATGAGGCAGCGGAAAAACGCGTCGAATTCCATCTTCATTCGACGATGAGCACAATGGACGCTGTCACACCCGTTGACGCCTATATCAAGCAGGCGGCCAAATGGGGGCATAAAGCGGTTGCCATCACCGATCACGGCAATGTGCAGTGTTATCCCGAAGCGGCCAAGGCGGCCAAGAAGCATGGGATCAAGGTGCTGTTCGGCCTGGAGGCCAATGTTGTCAATGATGCTGTCCCGATGGTGATGAATTCCCGCGAGGAAGATATGCAAACAGCGGTTTATATCGTATTTGATATCGAGACGACCGGATTGTCCGTAGTGAACAACAAGATTATCGAGCTGGCCGGCGTCAAAATGCAGGACGGCAAGGAAATCGGACGTTTCTCCACTTTTATCAATCCGCATGAACCGATTCCTTATCATATTCAGCAGCTGACAAACATTACGAACGAAATGGTGTCCGACGCTCCGGAGCTGGAACCCAAACTGATCGAATTTATCGATTTTGTCGGCGATGCCGTGCTTGTCGCCCACAATGCCCGGTTTGACATGGGCTTTATACAAGCAGCCTGCAAGCGCAGCGGAAAGCCGGAATTTAATAATCCGGTGCTGGACACGCTGGAGCTGGCCCGCTTTCTTCATCCGACGATGAAGAACCACAGACTGAACACCTTGGCGGACAAATATAAAGCAAGCCTCGAAAGCCATCACCGGGCGATTGACGATTCCATTGCTCTGGGCGGCATTCTCTATGGGCTGATCGGCGATGCGGCCAAACGCAACGTGACCGGACTGCATATGCTGAACGATTATGTGGGGCTTGATTTATCGAATATGAGGCCGTTCCATTGCTGTATCTACGCGCTTAATGCCACCGGCAAGAAAAACTTGTTCAAGCTGATTTCGCTGTCGCATACGGAGCATTTCAAGCGCGTTGCGACTATACCGAAGAGCAAGCTGACGGATCATAGAGAAGGGCTTCTGGTTATTTCCGGCTGCGAGAAGGGCGAGTTCTTCGAAGCGGTACTGAATAAATCGCAGGAGGAAGCGGAGGAAGTGGCGCATTTTTACGATGTGCTGGAGGTTCAGCCAATCGGCTTCTATATGCATCTGGTGGACAAAGGATTCGTTGCCAGCCGGGCCGAGATTGAACAGGCGCTCCGTCGTGTTTGCGAGATCGGCGACAAGCTGGGCAAGCCCGTAATCGCAACGGGAAATGTACATTATCTGCTGCCAAGGCAGAAGCTGTTCCGGGAAATTACCATTCATGGCATTACCGGCTTCAGTCCGCTTAAAGATCTGCGCAAGCCGGATGCCCATTTTCGGACGACGAATGAAATGCTGGAGGAATTCGCTTTTCTCGGAGAAGCGCGCGCCTATGAAGTAGTGGTCAAGAATACTTCGGAGCTGGCCGATCGATTCGAGCCATTCGATATGTTTCCGGCTCAACTCTTTACCCCTATAATTGAAGGGGCAGAAGAGGAAATCCGCAGCACATGTTATGCTACGGCCAAGCGGCTGTATGGGGATGAACTGCCGGAGGTTGTTGTTGCCCGTCTGGAGAAAGAGCTTGTGCCGATCATCAAATACGGGTTCTCTGCCAACTATCTGATTTCCGAGCGCCTGGTTAAAAAATCGAATGCAGACGGCTATCTCGTAGGCTCCAGGGGATCGGTAGGCTCGTCCGTAGTTGCCACCTTCCTGGGAATCTCCGAGGTTAATCCGCTTCCTGCCCATTACAGCTGCCTTGACGAAGCTTGCAAATACAGCGAATGGTTTCTCGATGGCAGCTATCCGAGCGGCTTTGATTTACCGGATAAAAAATGTCCCAATTGCGGCAAGGCGCTCAAAGGCGAAGGCCAGGACATTCCATTCGAAACGTTCCTTGGGTTCAAAGGCGATAAGGTTCCCGATATCGATCTTAACTTTTCCGGGGAATATCAGCCGATCGCCCATAATTTCACCAAAGAGATGTTTGGTCCCAAATGCGTATTCCGGGCAGGCACCATCGGTACAATCGCTGAGAAGACGGCGTATGGCTATACGAAAAAGTATGAGGAAGACCACGGGAAAAAATGGCGTAATGCTGAAATCCTGCGGCTGGCAGGCGGTTGTACCGGCGTGAAGCGAAGCACGGGCCAGCATCCCGGCGGTATCGTGGTTGTTCCGGACTATATGGAAGTCGAGGACGTTACACCTGTCCAGTTTCCGGCGGATGATGTAAATGCCGAATGGAAAACGACTCATTTTGATTACCATGCCTTTGAAAGCAATTTGCTCAAGCTTGATATCCTCGGTCATGATGATCCGACCATGATGAGAATGCTGCAGGATTTAACGGGTGTTGATCCGACGACCATCCCGATGAATGATCCGAAGGTGATGAGCATGTTCAATTCTTCGGAAGCGCTGGGCGTCATGCCGGAGAAAATCCGCACACCTGTCGCAACTTATGGCGTACCGGAGATGGGCACCAAGTTTGTCCGTCAGATGCTCGAGGAAACAAAACCATCGTCGTTTGCCGACCTGCTGCAAATTTCAGGCTTGTCCCACGGTACGGGAGTGTGGCTTGGCAATGCCCAGGAACTGATTAAGAACAGGACGTGTACAATCAAAACGGTTATCGGCTGCCGGGACGATATCATGCTTTTTCTCATCTATAAGGCAGGAATGGATGCCGGACTTGCATTCAAAATAACCGAAAGCGTACGGAAGGGCAAAGGACTTACGCCGGAATGGATCGAGGAAATGAAGAACTGCAAAGTTCCGCAATGGTACATTGATTCCTGCTTGAAGATCGAGTATATGTTCCCGAAGGCGCATGCCGCCGCTTACGTTATTTCCGCAGTCCGGACGGCTTTTTTCAAGCTTTATCATCCAATTGCCTATTATGCGACCTACTTTACGGTTCGTGCCGAAGATTTCGATCTGGAGCTGCTCTGCCAAGGGTATGATGCGATTTTGCGCAAGCTGATTGAAATTGAGCAAAAGGGTTTTACGGCAACGCCGAAAGAGAAAGGCTCCATTTCCCTGTTGGAGATGTCACTGGAAATGACGGCACGCGGCTATTCGTTCAAGCCGATTGATCTCTACCGCTCGGATGCAACCCGCTTTATCATTGACGGGGATTCGCTTATTCCCCCGTTTGCTGCTATAGCCGGGATTGGTGACAATGCAGCTCGCAACATTGCCGCCGCGCGGGATTATGGAGAGTTTCTTTCCATCGAGGATTTTCAACAGAAGTCCAAGGCTTCCAAAACCATCGTTGAAGTGTTGAACGGTATGGGCTGCTTCCGCGGTCTTCCCGAATCCAACCAGCTCTCATTATTTTAAAAATAGTCCCGAACGCAGCGCTTTATCGGCTGTATAAGTAATTCATTTGTTGTCACCACTACATGGTTATGGTATAATTTTTCTGGCAATGCTGATGATACGACTTTTTCGCAGAAGAGTGGGGAAACCCACTCTTTACGTTTTGTCAAAGCACTTTTGTGGTTACAACTAACGGATGGACCGGTTATAACCGGCCAGCAGTTATAATGTTTACTGACAATTGAATTGCATATGTACGCAATTAACAGTTGCAGCAATAGATTAAAAGCAGCTGAATTGCATGTATATGCAAGGAGCAGTTGCAGATATTTGACTGACGACTGAGCTGCACTTAGAAGCAGCTAGCAGTTGCAGTGGGGGGTACAGCATTTTTGAGCACTGCAAAAATCAAAACCGTTATCGAAGAAATGGTACAGCCTTTTTTTGACGAGCATGGATTTGAATTGGTTGACGTGGAGTATGTAAAAGAAGGCAGTAACTGGTTCCTGCGCATTTTTGTCGATAAAGAAGGCAATATCGATATCGATGAATGCGGTCGGATCAGCGAGTTCATAAGCGAGAAGCTCGACGAGAGCGATCCCATCCAAGAGGCTTATTTTCTTGAGGTATCCTCGCCCGGGGCGGAAAGACCGCTCAAGAAGCCCGAAGACGTAACCAAAGCAGTCGGCAAGCATGTTTTTGTTACAACCTATGAGCCGGTGGGCGGAGCCAAAGAATTTGAGGGTACGCTTCTTTCGTTTGACGGCGAAGAAGTTGTCATTGAAATCGGCAAAAAGAAACAAAGCATTCCATATACCAAAGTGGCAAGCGCCCGGCTGGCAATCGTTTTCTAAAAGAGCGGCAGCCGCTTTTTCCAAATGTCGCAAGCATTGCCTTAACCAACAAGGAACGATTTGAAAGGGGGAACTCATTTCCAATGAGCATGGATTTTATAGAAGCGCTGTCGGAAATCGAGCGTGAAAAGGGAATCAGCAAAGATATTTTAATAGAAGCACTGGAAGCCGCATTAATTTCCAGTTACAAACGCAATTTTAATACAGCACAAAATGTAAGGGTCGATATAAACCGTTTCACAGGTGTGATCAAGGTTTATGCGCGGAAGACGGTCGTGGATGAAGTGTTCGATCCCCGTCTTGAAATTTCAGTGGAGGCCTCCCGTGAACTGAACCCGCATTATCAGTTGGACGATATTGCCGAAATTGAAGTAACGCCGCGTGATTTTGGGCGTATTGCCGCTCAAACGGCTAAACAAGTCGTTACCCAGCGTATCCGCGAAGCGGAGCGGGGGCTCATTTATAATGCGTTTATCGATAAAGAGGAAGATATCGTAAACGGGATCGTGCAGCGTCAGGATGTGCGCAATCTGTTTATCGACCTTGGCAAGGTGGAGGCGGTGCTGCCGCTTACCGAATTGATGCCGACAGATAAATTCAAGCACGGCGACCGTGTGAAATCGTTTATAACCAAAGTCGAGAACACCACAAAAGGGCCGCAAATTTTCCTTTCCCGTACGCATCCCGGCCTGCTGAAGCGTTTGTTTGAGCTGGAAGTGCCGGAGATATACGATGGTGTCGTAGAAATTCGCTCGGTAGCCAGGGAAGCGGGCTTCCGTTCGAAGATCGCGGTTCATTCGCGCAATGAAGAGGTAGATCCCGTCGGCTCCTGCGTTGGCCAAAAAGGCATGCGTGTTCAG
Organism: Paenibacillus nasutitermitis; assembly: GCF_014641075.1. Taxonomy (GTDB): domain Bacteria; phylum Bacillota; class Bacilli; order Paenibacillales; family Paenibacillaceae; genus Paenibacillus_Z; species Paenibacillus_Z nasutitermitis. Next base: position 733,645 of record NZ_BMHP01000002.1, on the reverse strand, counting down.
ATGATCGTAACGGAGCTCAAAGGGGAGAAAATCGATATCGTCCGGTGGTCGGACAGCGTGGAAGAGTATGTCGCGAATGCGCTGAGTCCTTCCAAGGTGCTGGAAGTTATCGTATACGAGCAGGAAAAAATGGCGCGCGTGATCGTGCCGGATTATCAGTTATCGCTTGCTATCGGCATCAAAGGGCAGAATGCACGTCTGGCCGCCAAGCTGACAGGCTGGAAAATTGATATCAAAAGCGAAACGCAAGCCGAGCAGGAATATGGCCGTCCGAAATCTGCTATGAGCACGATGCATCAGGATTCCGTCTCCGTCGACTAGCGAAAGCTTGGATAGGCGATTCCATTACGAAGCGCCTTGCGCCACAGGAGGGATGAGAGATGAGACCTAGAAAAATTCCGCTGCGCAAATGCGTGGCTTGCCAGGAAATGAAACCCAAGAAGGAATTAATTCGTGTCGTCCGCACACCCGACGAGCAGATTATGATTGACTTGAAGGGTAAACAGGCCGGCCGCGGCGCTTACTTGTGCGGCAAAGTTGCCTGCTTCAAGCTGGCGAAAAAAACCAAAGCGCTTGACCGTGCACTTAAACAATCGGTGGGCCCGGAAATATACGATCAGCTCGAGCGGGATTTTATCGCAGTGGAAGACCGGTTTATTGCCGATATGAATCAGGTGGATGACGATGATGAATCAGAAGCATAAGGCATTGTCGACGCTGGGAATGGCCATGCGGGCAGGTAAAGTGATTTCTGGTGATGAGATCGTTCTAAAGGCAGTACGCCAGGGAAAAGCTAAGCTTGTTATCGTTGCGGGAGACGCTTCGGAAAACACAAAGAAGAAATTCCAGGACAAGTGTGGAACCTATAATGTGAAGCTGGTGGAGATATTTGACCGAATCACGCTGGGAGAATCGATCGGCAAACCGGAGCGGGTAATAATTGCTGTAACGGAAGCGGGGTTCTCCAAGATCATTATACAAAGTTTAACCCAACCTTCGGAGGTGGAGTATATTGACTAAACAAACAGACAGCAAGGACAATAAAGATAAATTAAGGGTTTACGAATATGCAAAATCACTCAATATGAGCAGCAAAGAAATTATTACGATTTTGAAGCGCCTCAATCTGCCCGTCAATAACCATATGAGTGTCATGGAAAATGAAATGGTAGGCAAAGTTGAAGGATTTTTCCGCGATATTAAATCTAATGCCGCGGCCAAGCGGGCTCAGGAGAATGCGACTGTATCGGCATCTTCTCAATCGTCCAACCGTCCTTCCCAGCCGCAGCTTGAACGCAAACCGCAGCAAAACAGCCAGCCGCAAAACAGTGGCGCGGCGCAACCAGGCACGACAGAACAGACAGATGCCAACAAAAATAATCAGGAACGACAGGGGAATATGACAATAACTAAATCTAATACGCCACCAGCAAACACGAGCCAAACGGAATCATCGCAACCAGCACAACAGCAGTCAAGTCAGCAGCAGCGCCCTTCCTCCTATCAAGGCAGCAACCCGCGTCCGAGCGGCCAGGGCGGCCAACGTCCAAGCGGTCAAGGCAGCAGTCAGGGCGGCCAGCGACCTAGCGGTCAAGGCCAGGGCGGCCAACGTCCAAGCGGTCAAGGCAGTCAGGGCGGCCAGCGACCTAGCGGCCAAGGCCAGGGTGGCCAACGTCCGAGCGGTCAGGGCGGCCAGCGTCCAGGCGGCCAAGGCCAGGGCGGGCAACGTCCGGGTCAAAGCAGCGGAGGTCCAGGCGGCCAACGCTCCGGACCAAGCAGCCAGGGAGCACAAGGCAGTTCGCGCTCAAACACGCCGCCGCAGAATCGCGGTCCTCAAGGGCGTTCATTCGACTCGCGTCCTGCAACAGGCACAGACGATAGAGGCGGCGCCAAGAAGAAGCCAGGAGGTCCTGGTGCGGGCGGCAAACGATTTGACGATAATCGTTCAAGCAATTACAAAGGCCGAGGCGGCAAAAACCAGCGCGGAAGAGGCGGCCAGCAGCAGGAACGCAGAGAAAAAGTCGACAACACGCCGAAGAAGATTATCGTACGCGGTACGATGACGGTTGGCGATTTGGCGAAACTGCTTCATAAGGATGCGTCCGAGGTTATCAAGAAGCTTATTGTTCTTGGTGTAATGGCTACCATTAACCAGGAGGTCGACCTGGATACGGTTCAATTGATCGCAAGCGAATACGGCGTTGAGGTTGAAGTCAAGATTCCGGTTGAAGAGGATGCCTTCGAAACGTTTGAAGAGACGGATGAAGAAGAGAATCTTGAAACCCGTCCTCCGGTTGTAACCATCATGGGTCACGTCGACCATGGTAAAACAACACTGCTTGATGCCATTCGCCATACAAGCGTATCAACTGGCGAGGCAGGCGGCATTACCCAACATATCGGAGCCTATCAAGCCGAGATCAACAACAAGAAAATCACTTTCCTGGATACACCTGGCCATGAAGCGTTTACGCTCATGCGGGCGCGCGGTGCGCAAGTTACCGACATTACAATCATTGTGGTTGCAGCCGATGATGGCGTTATGCCGCAAACCGTAGAGGCAATCAATCATGCCAAAGCGGCTGGCGTGCCGATTATTGTCGCAGTCAACAAAATTGATAAACCCGATTCCAACCCGGATAAGATCAAACAGGAGCTGACTCCTTACGAGCTCGTGCCGGAAGAGTGGGGCGGCGATACGATCTTTGTCAATGTGTCGGCCAAACAACGGATTGGCCTGGAAGAGCTGCTGGAAATGATTCTTCTGGTTGCGGAAGTGAATGACTATAAATCGAATCCCAACAAACGGGCTCGCGGTACGGTCATTGAAGCGGAACTGGATAAAGGTAAAGGTCCAGTTGCCCGTATTCTCGTGCAGCACGGAACGTTGAAGGTCGGCGATGCTTTTGTAGCGGGCAACTGCTTCGGTCGCGTGCGTGCGATGGTCAATGACAAAGGCAGACGGCTCAAAGAAGCAGGACCAAGTATGCCTGTGGAAATTACAGGCTTGACAGAGGTTCCGCTTGCCGGCGACCCGTTCCTCGTGTTCGAGGATGAGCGCAAAGCCAGAGCGATTGCAGACCGCAGAGCGATCAAGCAGCGTGAATCAGAGCTTGGAGCGAATTCTCGCGTAACGCTGGAAGATTTGTACAAACATATCGTTGAAGGTGAAATTAAAGACCTGAATGTCATCATTAAATCCGATGTTCAAGGCTCTTCCGAAGCCCTCAAAGGTTCGCTTGCGAAAATCGATATTCAAGGCGTTCGCGTTAAAATTATTCACAGCGGCGCTGGTGCCATTACGGAATCCGATATCAATCTGGCTTCAGCTTCAAATGCGATTGTCATCGGGTTTAACGTAAGGCCTGAGCCACAAGCGCTTGCGACTGCCGAGCAGGAAAAAGTCGATATCCGCTTGCACAGCATTATCTACAATGTAATTGACGAAATTGAGCATGCTATGAAGGGGATGCTGGATCCGGTCTTCAAGGAAGTAGTCATCGGCCAGGCTGAAATCCGCAATATCTTCAAAGTCAGCAAAGTGGGTACGATTGCCGGCTGTATGGTTACATCGGGTAAAATTACGCGTTCGGCCAAAGCACGCCTGATCCGCGGCGGTATCGTGGTGTTTGAGACTGAGATTGAATCGCTCAAACGTTTCAAGGATGATGTCAAAGAAGTTGCGCAAGGGTATGAATGCGGAATTACGCTGGAGAAAAACTTCGAGCTTAAAGAAGGCGACACGATCGAAGCCTACGTTATGGAAACAGTAGAGAGGTGATTGACCTATGGCGAAGGTTCGCGTAGGACGTGTAAGTGAACAAATCAAGAAAGAGCTAAGCACACTGATCCAGATGGAGCTCAAAGACCCGCGAATTGGTTTTATTACGGTCACTGGTGTGGAAGTAACAGGAGATTTATCACAGGCACGTGTGTACTTGAGCGTACTGGGCAATGATGAACAAAAGGAAGAAACGTTAAAGGCGCTGGCGCGCGGTACGGGTTTTCTTCGTTCGGAGCTTGGCAAAAGGATCCGGTTCCGCCATACGCCTGAATTGATCTTCAAGTTCGATCAGAGCATCGAGTACGGCAGCCGGATCGAATCGCTGCTGGAAAAAATCAATAATGGCAACGGTGGCCAATGATCGCGGGGCAAGCTTCTGCTTTCCCTGCTGATTATGCCCGGAAGCTGGATCAAACGTTACAGTTTCTCCAAGGAGCAGAGCGGTTCCTCGTTGTTTCCCATGTTCAGCCGGATGGCGATGCCATCAGCTCGACGCTTGTAACCGGCTGGATTTTGCGTCAGCTTGGCAAAGAAGTCGTCATGATGAATGAAGGCGCCATACCGGCAAGGCTGGACTTTTTGGAAAATGCCTCTGCTGTCATAAACTGGAGCAAACTGCAACCCGCGGCAGACAGCTATAACCGGATCATCGCGGTCGATTGCGCCGATTTTCGGCGCATCGGCCTCGTGTCCGGTCTATTTGCCGAAGGGGCAGAACTCCTCAATATTGACCATCATCCAACCAATGATGCTTTTGGCCTCGTAAATCTGATTCGGACCGACGCGGCAGCGACGGTGGAGATCTTATATGATTTGATCATACATGCTGGACTAACATTGGATTACGAAGCGGCCACGGCCATTTACACAGGGTTGCTCACCGATACCGGCGGTTTTCGGTATTCCAATACGAGCCCCTATGTGATGCAGGTTGCCTCGCAAATGCTTGCGCATGGCATTGAGGGTCATTGTATTGCGGACCGCTTGTTGGAAAGAATGACCAAACCCCAGCTTCTTTTGCTGCAGCGCGCATTAAGCAGACTGACATTCTCGGAGGATAACCGGATTGCATGGCTGTATATCGCTTATGGCGATATGGCAGAGACTGGCGCAGTCGGCGACGATCTGGAAGGCCTCGTTAATTACGCGCTTAATGTTGAAGGGGTGGAAGCTGGCATCCTGTTTAAAGAAACAATGGAGGGTCATGTCAAAGTCAGCATGCGTTCTGCTGGTCTGGCGGACGTCGCGGCAATTGCCAAATCTTTCGGTGGCGGTGGTCATGTCAGGGCAGCCGGTTGTCAGCTTGACGGCCCTATGCCTGATACCATGAAAACCGTTGTAAATGCGGTGAGAGAGGCGTTGGCCAAATGATGGAGGGTATCTTGCCTGTTTGGAAGCCCGCCGGCTGGACCTCTCATGACGTAGTCGCAAAGGTACGAGGAATCCTTAAAGTGAAGCGCATCGGCCATACCGGGACTCTTGATCCGCAGGTAACGGGTGTTCTGCCACTTTGCATCGGGAGAGCGACCCGGGTTGTGGAATACGTTCAGGAACGCCCCAAAGCTTATGAGGCTGTTCTGCAATTGGGATTGGCTACGGATACGGAGGACTTGACGGGTACTGTAATCTCGCAGATCGATAAGGTTGTCATCGAAAAATCGGAAATCCGCCGAACTCTTTCCTCTTTTGTCGGTGAAATCATGCAGGTTCCGCCCATGTATTCTGCCGTACGGGTCGATGGCAAAAGACTTTACGAGCTTGCCAGAGAAGGACAAGTGGTTGAGCGAAAAGCCCGACCGGCGGTGATTTATACGCTCGATTTGCTTGATCTTGAGCTCGATCGGGACCATCCCCGGATCCGATTCTCGGTTCAATGCTCCAAAGGCACCTATATCCGAACCTTGTGTGTGGATATTGGCAAAGCGCTGGGTGTTCCAGCGGCAATGGCGGAGCTCACTCGCACCATGTCGGGAGGCTTCAGTCAGGAAGATTGCCTGACGATGGAGGAGATCCGGAGCCTTCAAGCCACCGGGGAACTTGCATCGAAACTGCTGCCGGCTGATTCAGCGCTCGGGCACCTGCCACGCGGAATGGTTAATGCAAGCACCGCCCAGCATGCCTATCAAGGCAAGCGGATCCCTCTGCAAGATGTAGAGGCGTTGGTGCTTGAAGAGGGGCAAGGATTGGTTTGTTTATATCGGAATGACGGATTGTTCCTCGGTATTTTTGAAGCAGACAGGGAAACAAACGAATTGAAAGCGGTCAAGGTGTTTACGTCCGCTTAATCAAAAGCGAAGCTCATAAAGCAGGTGTGACGGCAGTGAAAATAATTTCATTACAATACCCGGTTCAAGACACTGAACCTGTAAAGACAGCTCTTCCAAAGACGCTTGCGATCGGCTATTTCGATGGCGTGCATAAGGGGCATCAAAACGTTATCCGGCGTTCTGTCGAAGCGGCGCGCAAGGCGGGCCTGCAGTCGGCAGTGATGACTTTTTACCCGCATCCCAAGGAAGTGCTGGGTCAAGGGGAGCAATATGTGAACGGGCTGACACCCTTGGAGGAGAAAGTCAACCGCTTTCGTTCTCTTGGCGTGGATGTGACATATATCGTTCAATTCAATCTGGATTTCTCGGCAGTTACGCCGGCTCAATTTGTGGAACATGTACTGCGGCCATTGCAGGTGAGGAAAGCTGTTGTAGGATTTGATTTTTCCTTCGGAGCGCGCGGTGCCGGAAAAGCGGACACGCTTGCCGAAATGGGTGGACCGGATATTTCAGTAGAAATTGTGGACCCGCTTCTGATCGACGGCAAGAAAGTAAGCAGCACCCTCATTCGCCAAGCATTGGCGGAAGGCAAGCCGGAGCAGGCCGAGCAGCTTTTGGGTGAACCTTACCATGTACAGGGGACAGTCGTTCACGGGGAAGGAAGAGGCAGCAAGATCGGATTTCCTACTGCCAATCTGGAGACGAAAGCGGCCTATGTCATTCCCCGGCAGGGTGTTTACGCCATTATGGCCGAATGGGACGGCAAGCGGATTCCGGGTGTGCTCAATATCGGAGTGAAGCCAACCTTTCACGATAACCTTACAAAGCCGGTGATGGAGGCTCATTTATTGGACTTTGCCGGCGACATTTATGGCCAATCCATAACGATTCATTTTATTTCATTCCTCCGTACCGAGAAGAAATTTAATTCCATCGATGAATTGGTCGCACAGATTCATGCGGATGCCGAACAGGCCAAATCCGTGTTATCCGCTTTTAAATAGTGGCTCTTGGCATTTACTTTATACAAGCAGATATGATATACTTCTAGTCGTTGCGTAGAGCTGGATTCCGATCCAACTACTGCGCTGACGGAACCTTGGCTTGGCCTGCTCGATATCACCGGCGGCGGCGAGGCTAATGGCGATTATGATAAAGGAGGTGAACAAGGATGGCACTTACTCAAGAGCGTAAAAATCAATTGATCGACGAGCACAAAACCCATGCGAACGACACCGGATCTCCGGAAGTTCAAATCGCTATCCTGACGCAAAACATCGTCAACTTGACAGACCATCTTCGGGTGCACAAGAAAGATCATCACTCCCGTCGCGGCCTGCTCAAAATGGTCGGTCAACGCCGTAAGCTGTTGGCATACCTGAAGAACAAGGATGTACGACGTTATAGCGCATTGATCGAAAGACTCGGCCTTCGCCGATAAAAGATGCGTGGATAAAAGCAACCTGGCTGTCCAGCCGTCCGGTGTTCCGGTTCGGCTGCTCCGGGTTGCTTTTTGTAAATGTAAAGGTATTTATTCATAACCTCTCAAGAAACTTATCTTATCTTATTGGGAAGTTTTCTTGAAGCAGGAGAACCTATATAGCTGTCGAATGAAATTTAATAGACCGGCAGCCGGGCCCACCTATGGGTTGACGGTTGCGGTGAGGAGGGGTTTAATGTTACAACGTGTAGAAATGACGTTAGGCGGGCGTCCGCTCATACTGGAAACGGGGCGGCTGGCCAAACAGGCAAACGCAGCAGTTACGGTTAAATATGGCGAGACGGTTGTATTGTGTACAGTCGTGGCATCCAATGAGCCTAAACCGCTCGATTTTTTTCCGTTAACAGTCAATTATGAAGAGCGTTTATATGCAGTCGGCAAAATTCCTGGAGGATTTATTAAACGGGAAGGACGCCCCAGCGAAAAAGCGATTCTTTCCAGCCGTTTGACTGACCGCCCGATTCGTCCCTTGTTTCCTGACGGTTTCCGCAATGATGTGCAGATTGCCAATATCGTCATGAGCGTGGATCAGGATTGCACTCCCGAAATCGCGGCAATGATCGGTACATCCGCTGCACTGACCATTTCGGATCTGCCTTTCAACGGACCAATCGGCGGGGTTATTGTCGGCCGTATTGACGGGGAGTTTATTATTAACCCTACCGTTGAACAGGAGAAGGTAAGCGAGGTTTATGTCGTCGTTTCCGGAACGAAGGATGCCATTATGATGGTTGAAGCGGAAGCGAATGAAGTACCCGAATCGGTTATCCTGGAAGCGATCATGTTTGGTCATGACGAAATCAAGAAGATTGTCGCGACCATCGAGGAGCTCCACGGCTTGGCCGGCAAAACCAAAATGGAAGTCAAGCTGCATGCGAGTGACGAGCAGGTCAGCAAAGCCGTTCGTGATTACGCGTCCGCTCAACTGGTGGAAGCCGTCCGCATTATCGAGAAGCATGCCAGACAGGAAGCTATCGATCAAGTCAATGCTCAGACTGTGGCTCACTTTGAAGAGCAATACGCGGAAACTCCTGAGCTGCTGGGTGATGTGAAAGAAGTGCTGTACGATATCGTCAAAGAAGAAGTAAGACGTTTGATCACTCATGATAAAGTACGTCCGGATGGACGAGCCTTGAGTGAAATCCGTCCGATCGACTGCGACGTTGCCATTCTGCCGCGTACCCATGGATCCGGATTGTTTACCCGCGGACAAACGCAGGCTCTAAGTATTTGTACGCTTGGCCCGCTTGGGGATGTGCAGATTCTGGACGGAATCGATTTGGCTGAAACCAAACGCTTCATGCATCATTACAATTTCCCTCCGTTCAGTGTAGGCGAAGCCAGACCGCTCCGTCCTCCGGGACGCCGCGAGATTGGGCATGGCGCGCTTGGCGAAAGGGCTTTGTCGAAAGTCATTCCATCGGAAACGGAATTCCCGTATGCGATCCGCCTTGTATCTGAGGTTCTGGAATCCAATGGCTCCACCAGCCAAGCAAGTATTTGCGCAAGCACGCTGGCGATGATGGATGCCGGGGTGCCGATTAAAGCTCCTGTTGCGGGTATTGCCATGGGCCTGATCAAAGATGGCGATCATTTTGCCATTCTGAGTGATATTCAGGGTATGGAAGATCATCTCGGGGATATGGACTTTAAAGTTGCGGGTACGGCTAAGGGTGTTACCGCCATTCAAATGGATATCAAAATAAACGGTATCGACCGTGCCATTCTTGAAGAATCACTGGAACAGGCACGCCAGGGACGTTTGCATATTCTCGGAAAAATGACTGAAATCATGCAGGAGCCGCGTAAGGAATTGTCGCCTTATGCTCCAAAAATCGTGATTATGAACATTCATCCGGACAAAATCCGTGATGTGATTGGTGCCGGCGGTAAAGTTATTAACAAAATTATTGACGAAACCGGCGTGAAAATCGATATCGAGCAGGATGGAACCGTCTTTATTGCCTCTTCCAATGCGGAAGCGATTGACCGGGCCAAACAAATTATCGAAGGCATTGTCCGTGAGGTTATTGTCGGAGAAATTTATTTGGGAACGGTAAGACGTATCGAGAAGTTCGGCTGTTTTGTTGAAATTTTGCCAGGCAAAGATGGTTTGGTGCATATTTCTCAATTGTCCAGCGAACGTGTTGCTAAGGTTGAGGATGTTGTTAAGATTGGCGATCAGATCACGGTTAAAGTGACTGAGATCGACCAGCAGGGACGCGTGAACCTTTCCCGTAAAGCGATTTTGGCGGCGGAAGCTCCAGCACAATCCTAGTCGAGACACCAGCACAATAGAACCGTTAAATCAGGAAGAAGCGGGTATGCCGGTTAATCGCCTGTACGCGTTTCTTTTATACCCACACTCAGGAAAGGGTGCATATGCGTAAGCATCGCTTTTCTGAATGTCCCAGAAGAGTCAGATTCCATCTGTCTCTTTTTTTATTTGTACCCGAGCTTGCGGTGCGTGACATAAAGAAAACACGTTTCTTTCTTATCCTTCACATATTGTGGACCAAGCCATAATAGGATGAATAAGAAGGGTGGGAGAAGCGATGAAGCTGAAAAAATCGATCATCATGGCCGTTTTCATGTGTACGCTGCTGCTGGTCTTCGGGATGAATGGCGATTTGTCGGCTTATGTGGCGGCGTTGAAGCAGGGGACGTTTACTTCCACCCTCGGTTCGGATATTGCCGCAGATCCTGGCAAACGACTGTTGAAGGAAACCATCGAGAAGGAAGCCATCAAACGCCGTATCGATCCCGTTGACGCAAAGCTCGATCACGTGTGGAAGGCCATTCCAGGCTATAACGGCCTGGAGGTTGATGTTGATCAAACCTATCGGCTCATGAAGGATGCACCGGAGCATGCTCCGATCCGATATATGTACAGAGAAATTACGCCGGCTGTCAGTCTGGAGCAGCTCGGCCGGCAGCCCATCTATAAAGGCAATCCGAATAAACCGATGGTTGCGCTTATGATCAATGTGGCATGGGGCAATGAATTTTTGGAACCGATGCTCAAGACGCTGGAGCAGCATAATGTGAAAGCCACCTTCTTTTTGGATGGAACATGGCTGAAAAAAAATACCGATATGGCCCGCCTGATCCAGTCCTACGGACATGAGCTTTCCAATCATGCCTACACGCATCCTAATATGAGCAGGCTGGACCGGCAGACCGCTTACAATGAAATTGCTAAAACCGAAGCGCTGCTGAAGTCCACGCTGAACGTGAACAATGTATGGTTTGCGCCGCCTTCGGGGGACTTTAATCAAATGACGGTCGAAGTTGCGGCCGAACAGGGGCTTAAAACCGTGTTATGGACACTTGATACTGTCGATTGGCAGCATCCTCCAGCAGCTTCTATCGTTAATAAAATCAGGACTCGCGTCGAGCCTGGCTCACTTATTCTTCTGCATCCTACCGATTCCTCAAGCGAAGCGCTGCCTGGTATGATCGCCGCGATCAAACATAAAGGCTTGCTGCTGGGGACAGTCAGTGAAACCTTATCCACGAAAAGAGTTCGCCTGGTTGAGGCGGGGACTTAATTTTGATATAGTGGAGTCATTGATTTTTAGGGGCTTGGAGCAAAGCAGACTGCTTGCTTAAGAAGCATTCCATGAAGAAAGCAGAAAACGCTAGGCAAATGCTTACGAAGCAAGTTTTGCTTCGCATAACTTCAGATTACGCTTTCGAAGTGATTTTTCTGCTTGCTTAAGAAGCATTCCATGAAGAAAGCAGAAAACTCTAGGCAAATGCTTACGAAGCAAGTTTTGCTTCGCATAACTTCAGATTACGCTTTCGAAGTGATTTTTCTGCTTGCAGAGAAGCATTCCATGAAGAAAGCAGAAAACTCTAGGCAAATGCTTACGAAGCAAGTTTTGCTTCGCATAACTTTTAGGAGGAAACAAAGTGAACAATTATACACTTAGCAACGGGTTGCGCGTGGTTGTGGAATATATCCCGACTTTTCGTTCCGTAGCTTTCGGCATCTGGGTCAAGACCGGTTCGCGCAACGAGACGCCGGAAAACAACGGGGTTTCCCATTTCATCGAGCATATGCTCTTTAAGGGGACACCCAGAAGAAGCGCCAAGGACATTGCCGATTTATTTGATGGCATCGGCGGTAACGTAAATGCCTTCACAGCGAAAGAGTACACCTGCTATTTTGCCAAGGTGCTGGATCAGCATCTGCCGATAGCGGTTGATGCGCTCGCGGACATGTTTTTTGAGTCGGAAATGGATGCCGGTGAACTAAGCAAAGAGAAAAATGTTATTCTTGAGGAAATCTCGATGTATGAAGATACGCCGGATGATAAGGTCCATGACGAAGCATCGCGCGCCTCTTATGGCGACCATCCGCTTGCCTATTCGATTTTGGGACTGGAAGATCGGTTGAATGCAATGGACGGCGATTCGCTGCGCAGCTACATGCGCGATCACTACCGCATCGATAATACGGTTATTAGTGTGGCCGGCAATGTCGAGGAAGGCCCTCTGCTGGAGCTGCTTGAGAAGCAGTTCGGCAGGTTTACGAATAAAGGCACGGAAAACGCTTTGGGCGTCCCGGCTTTTAACGGCCAATATTTATTTCATAAGAAAAAAACGGAACAAAATCATATCTGCCTCTCGTTCCCGGGCTGCTCGATTGCAGATCCCCAGCTGTATGCCATGATTCTGCTGAACAATGCCATGGGCGGCGGGATGAGTTCGAGACTGTTTCAGGAAATCCGCGAAAAACGCGGCTTGGCGTATTCTGTTTATTCGTATCATACATCTTATGCGGATAGCGGCTTGTTCACGATATATGCCGGAACCGCTCCGAAACAGACCAAAGATGTGCTGGATCTCACGCTGGAACAGCTGCATGATCTGGCCTCCAAGGGCTTATCGGACAGCGAGCTCCACCGGGGCAAAGAGCAGTTGAAGGGCAGCCTGATTCTTAGCTTAGAAAGCACCAGCAGCCGGATGAACCGGCTCGGCAAGAACGAGCTGATGCTCGGCCGGCATTATACGCTGGATGAAATGCTTTCACGTATCGATTCGGTACAAATGAGTGATATCCAGGCCGTCACTAAAAGAATGCTCAGTGTGCCATTTGCAGTTGCTATGGTAGGAACCAGTGATAAAGCGGCTGCCGCATTGGGGAGGGATAGCCTTGTTTCAAGTATTGTTTAAACGGCTCCCAGGCCAGGAAGAAGTGCCGCTTCCACGCAAAATGTCAGAATGGGCAGCAGGTTTTGACCTTCATGCTGCTGTGGCCGAACCTGTAACGCTGAATCCCGGTGAGCGCAAGCTGATTCCGACCGGCTTCTCCATGGCTATGCCGGCTGAGCTGGAGGCCCAGATTCGTCCCCGCAGCGGACTGGCATACAAGCATGGTATCACATGCTTGAATTCGCCCGGCACAATCGATGCGGATTACCGGGGAGAAGTTAAGGTTCTCCTCATTAATCTGGGCCAGGAGCCATTCATTATCGAGCGGGGCGAAAGAATCGCCCAAATGCTGTTTCAAGTTGTTCCGGCTGTACAGATTGCGGAAGTCGATGAGCTGCCGGACACTGTACGCGGGACAGGCGGCTTTGGACATACCGGAGTTTAATGGTCTGTTCATTTGAATGGATGCATACGTCAAATTATATAATTTCAGCAGGGGCCCGATACGCCGTATCGGGTTTTTTATTTTGTCTTCATAAGCCCGGGAATCAGGTAAATTCCTGAAGTTTCGCTGATTGGGGAAGAGGCAAGCCCGCATTGGATTCATTTTGGTTTTCACCCCTTTTGGGCGGCGGCATAAGATAATCTATATCCGAGGGGACTATGGTGTCGTTAAGGATGAAGGGAGAAAGGAGTGATACCCTTATGCTGACAGGGGTTCAGGTCGTGCTGCTGGGTGGCGATGCGAGGCAGCTTGAGGTTATCCGCAAGCTGACCGAATTGGATGCGACCGTATCGGTTGCTGGCTTTGACCAGCTTCACACCCCGCTCGATGGAGCCATACGCGCCGAACTGAGCGGCGATTTATTTGTGAATGCCGACGCCCTGGTGCTTCCAGCGGTCGGGACCGATGATGATGGTACAATCACGGCTGTTTTCAGTGATCGCGAGCTGATTTTGACGGAAGATCACATCGCTTTGCTGCCCAAGCATTGCAAGATTTATGCGGGAATGGCAAAACCTTATTTGCGTCAGGCTTGCGAGAGGCAGGGAATTGCTCTTGTGGAGCTGTTCGATCGTGACGATGTGGCCATTTATAATTCGATCCCGACAGCAGAAGGCGCCGTCATGATGGCGATCCAGAACACGGATATTACGCTGCATGGCTCCTCGTGCATGGTGCTGGGCATGGGCCGGACGGGTATGACGATGGCGAGAACGCTGCAAGGACTGGGTGCGAAAGTGAAGGTTGGAGTGAGACGGGAAGAGCATTTTGCAAGAGCTTCAGAGATGGGTTTTGAGCCGTTTTATATCACGAGTTTACAACAGTATGTGAGTAATATTGACTTGCTTTTTAATACAATTCCGACTATGATAGTCACAGCGCAAATTATAGCGAATTTGCCTTCGCGAGCGGTCATTATCGACCTCGCTTCCAAGCCGGGCGGAACGGATTTTCGCTTTGCCGAGAAGCGGGGCATTAAAGCGTTGCTCGCCCCCGGTCTACCAGGTATCGTCGCACCGAAAACCGCTGGACGAATCATTGCGGATTGTTTAAGTCGGTTGATCAGTGAAGATACCAGGCAACGGGGGAATGAGCAATGAAATGGCAAGGCAAAACGGTAGGCTATGCCTTATCGGGATCACATTGTACGTTTGCGGAAGTCATGCCGGTTATTCAGCGGTTTATCGACGAGGGAGCCAATGTGGTTCCTATCGTTACGCAGACGTTGATGACCACAGACACAAGGTTCGGCACATCCGCAGATTGGCAGCGTCAATTGAAGGCGATAACAGGCAATGATATTATTTCGACGATTGTGGATGCTGAGCCGCTTGGACCCTCCAAGCTGCTTGATGTGATGGTTATCGCGCCCTGCACGGGCAACACGACCAGCAAGCTGGCCAATGCGATGACGGACAGTCCCGTACTCATGGCAGCCAAAGCTCAAATGCGGAATCAACGTCCCCTGGTCCTCGCCATCTCCACCAATGACGGCCTCGGGCTGAATGCGGCAAATATCGCCAAACTACTTGTTTGCAAGAATGTATATTTTGTTCCGTTCGGTCAAGATAATCCGGTGCAAAAGCCGAACTCGCTTGTCGCGAAGATGGAACTCGTCCCTGAGGCCTGTGAAGCGGCGCTGCAAGGGAAGCAGCTCCAGCCTTTGCTGATAGAACGAGCCTGATTTCCATACGGGATGCAAACGTTAAATTTTTTGAGCGCTCAAGGGTTGATCGTGAGAACCCGCACGCTTAATTACGGCGGCGCAATGAGGATTATTTTTTATTTATATTTCGTATGCAATTGGAGCAATCCTTGACATAAGTTTCATTTTGAAAGGAGACGACTACATGTCGAATCAAAAATTGTTTAACGTTGCCGTCGTTGGGGCAACAGGCGCAGTAGGGGAACAAATCTTGGGTCTGCTTGAGAAAAGGAACTTTCCGATTGCCGGATTAAAACTGCTGTCTTCAAAACGCTCAGCCGGCACGAAGATTATGTTCAAGGGACAGGAGCATATAGTGGAAGAAGCAAAGCCGGAAAGCTTTGAGGGTGTGGAAATCGCCTTGTTCAGTGCCGGCGGCGATGTTACCAAGGAGCTTGCGCCTCATGCGATTGAGCATGGAGCGATTTGCATCGATAACACCAATGCGTTCAGGATGGATCCTGAAACCCCGCTCGTTGTGCCAGAAGTGAATATTGATAAGGTAAGCGAGCACAAGGGTCTGATTGCGAATCCCAATTGTTCGACGATTCAGATGGTAGCAGCACTTAAGCCGCTGCTGGACCGATACGGCATATCCCGCATTATCGTCTCAACGTATCAAGCCGTATCCGGGGCAGGCAGCCGGGCAATTGACGAGATGCTGCGTCAAACGCGCGAAGTGCTGGAGGGCAACGAGCTGGTTCCGGATATTCTGCCAGTTGGCTCGCTTCCGGTAAAGCATCAGATCGCTTTTAATGCTATTCCCCAGATCGATAAGTTTCAGGACAACGGATATACGTTGGAAGAAATGAAAATGATCCGCGAAACCAAAAAAATTCTGGATGACGAATCGATCGACGTAACGGCAACCTGTGTACGCATTCCTGTTGTTAATGGTCATTCGGAGTCGGTTTATGTGGAATTGAAAAACGATTATGATCTGGAAGAAGTTAAGCAACTGCTGGCAGACGCTCCAGGTCTTGTTCTGGTCGACGATCCTGCCAATCAGAAGTACCCGCTTGCTACGGATGCAGTTGGCAAACCCGATGTGTTTGTGGGCCGTCTGCGCCGTGATTTCGGGTCTCCCCGCGGTCTCAATATGTGGATCGTTTCCGACAATCTGCTCAAGGGTGCAGCCTGGAACGCAGTTCAAATTGCGGAATATATCGCAATCGGTAAATAACAACAGATGTGCACGTGAGCGGTTGGTCAAACGAGAACGATCCGGTTCCTTTCTTTAAAGTAACGGATACGGAGGTTTGACAATGCGCATCCTCGTCCAGAAATTTGGTGGGACTTCGCTTTCCACTGATGAAGCTAGAGCCTTTGTTGTTCGTCATATTGAAAGAGAGCGGCAACGACAGCACCAGCTCGTCGTTGTCGTCTCTGCAATGGGGCGGCGCGGTGATCCTTATGCTACGGACACGCTGCTCTCGCTTTTGCCCAATCATAGCGCAGGCTTGCCAGCCAGAGAACGCGATATGCTTCTTGGTTGCGGAGAAATAATCTCGGCTGCGATGCTTTGCGGACTCTTGCATGCCCATTCGATACCAGCCGTAGCTTTGACGGGCGGTGCGGCGGGGATTATAACGGATAGTCAATTCGGACGTGCTCGTATTGTCGAAATACGCACGGATCGAATGCTGCAATCGCTGCAGGATGGTCATGTTTTGATCGTCACCGGGTTTCAGGGAATGACGGAAGCCGGTGAAATGACAACCCTTGGACGCGGTGGAAGCGATACTTCTGCAACCGCGATCGGTGCCGCCCTGAAGGCGGAGAGAGTCGATATCTATACCGATGTGAACGGTATACTGACAGCTGATCCCCGGATCGTTAAAGATGCCAGGGCTTTATCGGTTGTTGGCTATACCGAGATTTGCAATATGGCCCGGCAGGGGGCTAAAGTCATTCATCCCCGCGCTGTGGAGATTGCCCAACAGGCCAGGATCCCTCTTCGCGTACGTTCAACTTTCTCGGAGGATGAGGGAACGCTCGTTACGGATTCGCTGGATTTCAACCAAAGGGCGGCTGTGCGCGACCGTCATGTGACCGGTGTTGCCCATGTAAGCGGAGTAACGCAAATTACAGTCCATGCGCAGGACGGGCATAACGATGTGCAGCTTCAGGTTTTCCAGGCAATGGCTCGACATCACATCAGTGTGGATTTTATTAACGTGACCCCTGGAGGGGCGGTTTATACGGTTTTTGATCAGGATGCGGAACAGGCTGTCGCTGTCCTGCAGGCAATCGGATACGATCCGGCCGTGGTGACCGGATGCGCCAAAATATCCGTCATCGGCGGAGGGATGAACGGTGTACCCGGCATTATGGCCAAGATCGTGGAGGCGCTGACCGAATCAGGAATTCAGATTTTGCAATCAGCGGATTCCAATACTACGATCTGGGTACTGGTGCATGAGAATTTCATGGTAGATGCGCTGCGGGCGCTTCATGCGAAATTTTCCTTGCACGAATAAACTTCTCCGTCTTTTTATAGACCCTTTATACGGGTTCTTTTATCCTTATTGAGATTTGCGTGTAGCAGGAGACACACGACCTGCTTTATTTTTAAACGATCCTAGGAGGAGTCATAATGGATTTCGGAAGATTAGTTACCGCTATGGTAACTCCGTTCGATGCGGAAGGAGCGATTAATTGGGACGCAACCGGCCGGGTCGTCGATTATTTAATTGAGGAACAGCTGAGCGACAGCATCGTCGTTTCCGGAACAACCGGAGAATCACCTACATTAACCGATGAAGAGAAATTGGACCTCTTCAAATTTGTCGTTAAACACGCTGCAGGCCGCTGTAAAATCATCGCCGGAACAGGCAATAACGACACTGCCCACTCTCTTGAGATGACCCGGCAGGCCGAACAGTGCGGGGTTGACGGCATTCTCCTTGTCGTGCCTTACTATAACAGGCCTAGCCAGGAGGGTATTTTTCAGCATTTTAAGGCCATTGCCGAGGCGACAACGCTGCCTGTGATGCTGTATAATGTTCCGGGCCGCACTGTCGTAAGCATGAACGCACATACTACCCTCAGACTCGCGCAAATCCCGAATGTTGTGGCAACCAAAGAGTGTGCCTCAACCGACCAGGTCACTCAAATTGTAACCGGAGCACCGGAAGGCTTCCGCGTATACAGCGGTGACGACAGCGCAGCCCTGCCGATGATGGCCGTTGGCGCATATGGGGTTGTCAGTGTAACCAGTCATATCATTGGCCAGGAAATGAAACAAATGATTGAAGCTTTCCTGGAGGGCAATGTTATTGAAGCAGCCCGTATACATGGGGCTTGTCTGCCCATTTTCAAAGGAATGTTCGAGCTTCCCCACCCGATCCCGAATCCGGTTCTGATCAAATCGGCACTTTCTTTGCGAGGGCTTCCTGTAGGCGGGGTACGCCTGCCCCTTGTGGCCCCTACGGAAGAAGAGCTTGCCTCCCTTCGCGCTTTATTGAAAACTTGAGTTGCTTGCAGCTCTTTATGCAGCACTCACCTGTAAGCCGGTGCGTTTGCATCGGTTTTTTTATTTTTTCTAAGGTCAGATCAGTAGTGATACATACCTCTGCAGACATCTGGCAGGGCAAGTTGCAGCATTCATTTTTCAAACAGTTTCTTCACGTTACTTGTGTTTCATAATTTCAATCATGTATAATGGGAACAAGTGATGGTGTGCGGCAAATAGTAATGAATTCCTTTTTTCTATGATTGAGCGGCATACAACTGCATATGGACATACTTTTCTGATAGATGATTTCCCATCTGATCGGGTCAGTAGGTGTCTGCTTCCACGGGAAGATTTGCAGCTTAGGAAGCGAGAATTGTCATGCCAGAGCGCGAAGCTCAGGTCAACGGACGCTATTTTTGCTTTGCATTTCACGGGGCACTTTCAATATGGACCATGGTTACGAAGTTTACTTCGTAAAAAATATAACATGCAAACGAAGCGACTTTATTTCGTGAGGGTGATTGATTCTACACTTATGAATTTGGTTTTACTTCGTAAAAATTAGGAGGTACGGATACAATTGTCAAAGAAAAACAGCCAAGATAAGCTGCTCATATTTGCTTTGGGCGGCGTCGGCGAAATTGGGAAAAATATGTATGTCGTTCAATATGGGAACGACATTGTCGTAGTGGATGCAGGTTTGAAGTTTCCAGAGGAAGATATGCTGGGTATTGATATCGTTATTCCGGATATTACCTATTTAACTGAAAATAAGGACAAAGTACGGGCTATTCTGATCACTCACGGTCATGAGGATCATATTGGCGGTTTGCCTTATGTATTAAAGCATTTGAATGTGCCTGTCTATGCAACGAAGCTGACCCTGGGATTGATTGAAGGCAAGCTGAAAGAAGCGGGCTTGCTGGGAGAAACCAAACGGATTCTGATCAATGCCGATTCCGAAATTCAGCTCGGCACCATCAAAGCATCATTTTTCAAAACCAATCACAGTATTCCCGATTCTGTTGGGGTATGTCTGGATACGCCGGAAGGTACAATCGTTCATACAGGCGATTTCAAATTCGACCATACTCCGGTCAATAACCAATATGCGGATCTTCAGCGAATTGCCGATATCGGCCGCCGCGGAGTTCTGGCTTTGCTGTCGGACAGTACAAACGCGGAACGCCCGGGATTTACGCCATCTGAAAGCATGATCGGGCCATCTCTTGAGGATATTTTCCGTAAAGCGACACAGCGGGTCGTTATTGCCACATTCGCCTCCAACGTTCATCGGATACAACAGGTCATTAATGCGGCTATGGCTACCAAACGCAAGATTGTAGTCGTTGGACGCAGCATGGTCAATGTGGTGTCCATTGCTTCTGAACTGGGTTATTTAACCATTCCGGAAGGAATGCTGATTGAGCCTGAGGAAATCAACAAAATGGCGGCTGACCGCGTAGTCGTTCTTTCTACTGGTAGCCAAGGGGAGCCAATGTCGGCCCTTACCCGTATGGCGCGCTCCACGCACCGTAAAGTGGATATCCTGCCAGGTGATACAGTTATTATCGCGGCAACGCCAATCCCGGGTAATGAGCGTTATGTTGGACGTACCGTCGATGAGCTTTTCCGCTTGGGCGCAAACGTGATTTACGGTCCTGGATCCGTATCCGGCGTACACGTTTCCGGACACGGAAGCCAGGAAGAATTGAAGCTGATGCTGAATTTGATCAGACCCAAATATTTTATTCCTATCCATGGCGAATACCGCATGCTCCGTCAGCATTCCCTGCTGGCCGAGGCTGTCGGCATCGAACGCGAAAACATTTTCGTTATCGACAATGGAGATACGATCGATGTCCAGGGCGGAGTAGCCCGTAAAGGCAGCAAGGTTCCTGCGGGTAATGTCTTGATAGATGGTCTTGGTGTTGGAGATGTAGGAAATATCGTACTTCGCGACCGCAAGCTTCTGTCACAGGACGGGATTCTGGTGGTTGTCGTTACGCTTAGCAAACAGGATGGCACCATCCTGTCAGGTCCGGATATTATTTCCCGCGGTTTCGTGTATGTGCGCGAATCCGAAGGGCTGCTTGAAGAGGCTAACCGCATCGTGACATCTACGCTGCATAAGCTGATGAATGATAAAGTCAACGAATGGGCTTCCCTGAAAACAAACGTGAAGGATGCGCTTGGCCGTTTCTTGTATGAGCAAACGCGCCGTCGTCCCATGATTCTTCCGATCATTATGGAAGTGTAATTGTATCCTCTTCGATTCTGATCGAAATTTCTCAAACGGCTTTCTCTTGGACCTGGCAGCTGTGCCAGTCTTAAGAGAAAGCCGTTTTTGCGTTTGTATGAAGCCTATTTGAAATACGGCATTCGTTAGTCTCTTTTCAGAAAAACCCGTATAATAATTGATTGTCCTTCCATACTATGCAGAGCAAGTTTCAAACAGGCACTGATTAGGATCAGAGTACAGGGAGGACGATGAAGATGAGTGAATTCGATATACTTCAGAAATCGGAGCAGCCGGAGCCGGCGGGAGGCGACCGGAAAATCTCGAACCCGGCAGTAGAGGTTATTCAACAATTGGGTCAAACGACGGTGCCGTCCGCGGAATCAAATGTGTTCTGCATGACCATTATCGGCCAGGTGGAGGGCCATCTCGTGCTTCCTCCGCAAAACAAAACAACCAAATATGAGCATATCATTCCCCAACTGGTCGCAGCGGAGCAGAATCCGAAAATCGAGGGCCTGATCGTCGTATTGAATACCGTGGGCGGAGATGTCGAAGCCGGCCTTGCCATCGCCGAAATGATTTCGTCTCTAACCAAACCCACCGTTACCCTCGTTCTGGGCGGAGGGCATTCCATTGGGGTGCCGATAGCCGTTGCCGGCGATAAATCCTTTATTGCCGAGACGGCGACCATGACGATACATCCCATCCGCATGAACGGCTTGGTGATCGGTGTTCCGCAAACGTTCGAATATTTGGAAAAGATGCAGGAGCGGGTTGTACGTTTTGTAACCTCACACTCCAATGTAACTACCGAGAAATTCAAGGAATTGATGTTCAAAACCGGAGAGCTCAATCGGGATATCGGAACAACGGTTATCGGGGCTGATGCGGTAAAACATGGCTTGATTGACGCTGTCGGCGGAATCGGGCAGGCGCTGATCGAGCTAAACGGTTTTATCGAAGAACGCAAGAAGATTGGGCTTGGGGGGCTGCCGCAATGACCTTGTATACGACTATGCCGCTGGAGCTTGTCCTGGACGGAATGAATGAACAGCCCGGTCCGTATGTGGAAATAACCATGAGCGGAGTGAAAATGCAAATCGAACCGCTTTCGCCAGGTATCGGTAAAATCGTCAGGCTGCTGGAATGCCCGTTGGACGCCTATTTAAAGCCGGATTTTGCTCCGGGTACGGTTATTGCTTTCGGAGAATTCTCTTCCTGATCTCATTATTAATGGGAGCTCGTTGTTTGATATGTACGCTTAGCTGCTCTGGGCATATGTCTTCTTGGTCTTGCGATTAGTAGCGGCAGCGGGGGAGCTCGTATGGTATAATGTCATCCAGAGGTGACTGAAGTTGGCGAAAAAAAAACGAAGAAAAAAGAGCTCGATCGGAACGAGCCTTAAATATGAGGTATACGGCATATTGCTGATTACTTTATCTGTCATCGCCCTTTCGGGTGAAGCGACGGTTGGACGTTCTTTATCCAAGTTGTTTGGCTTGATGCTGGGTAAGTTTTATTTTGTTTTGGCTCTTGTGGGGATATACGTGGGTTTGTCCGTAATGATCAAGCGTGTGTGGCCTTCCGGATGGTCCACAAGGAAGACCGGGATTCTGCTGCTTGTGCTGGCTTTTACGCTGATGAGCTCCATTACGGTCATGGATCAGAAAACAGAACCTACCGGCGGCTTGACCTCCGGTTACATATTAACGCAGCTGGGCGGCGATATCCGTGCATCCCTGATCGATTCTCCGGCCATTGATGATGGAAGCATAGCGCCAAGGGCAGTAAGCGGCGGGTATGCAGGTGCCATTCAGTACACGCTGTTGTACTGGCTGTTTGGATATTTTGGCGCAAAATTCATCATGATCGTCATGTTTGCCATTTCTATTATGCTGATGACGGGCAAATCCTATGTGGATTTAATCAAAGCACTGCGTGTGCGCGGCGGACGATTGCTCTCCCTGCTTAGCGCGAAGCTGGCGGCCAAACGTGCTTCTCATCTTGCTGCCTCTCCGGCCAAACAGGCTGGCGGTGTCAAAGGAGCTGCGCTTATTCAAAGCGGGGATCTGGATGACGAGGACGAGGACGAGGATCTTTACCGGCCGAGACCACGAACGGGAGCAAGGAAGAAGCTTGCTTTTTTCTCATGGTTCAATGATAAATCCGGTTCCGAGGATCCCCAGGGTAAAGACGAATGGCAGATGGAAGATGAACCACCCGTTGAAGGGAGCGGAGCTAATCGCAAAAGAGCCATGCAGTGGGAGATTGAGGAGGAGGAAGGCGTTGATAAGTGGGGAGCATACAACGCATCCGAATCTGACTCCGCCGCAATCCCGGATGAGCTGGACGAGCTCCTTCGTGGGGGGCAGTCCCCGGCTTTTGACAGCAGTGGAGAGGTGCACGGAAAATTTGCCTCGGAAATGAGTGCAAAGGCACATTTGAACAGCGATAAGGCTGACGAATTTGCTGCCGAAGATGAAGATGGAGAAGAAGAATTCTCCAGTATCGCATCGCCGAGCTCACCGCTGGTCAGCCCGGCAATCGAAACCGGCGACCCCTTGGAAGGCGGGGAGGCACAGGGAGCTGCTGTTCCCCGTGTGCCTGCAGCCAAGCCATACCAACTGCCTTCGCTTTCCCTCCTGGTCAAGCCTAGCGGCAGCGGCAGAGCAGGGGAAGCAGCAGACGCCAACGACTCCCGAAGAAAGCTGGAAGCAACGCTTGAGAGCTTCGGGGTACGCGCCAAGGTACTTGATGTCGTGCGCGGGCCTGCCGTTACCCGATACGAGGTACAGCCCGCAACGGGAGTGAAAGTCAGCAGGATCGTGGGATTGACCGATGATATCGCTCTTGCTCTGGCTGCGAAGGATATTCGTATGGAAGCTCCTATTCCCGGAAAATCTGCTATCGGTATCGAAGTGCCTAATACCGAAGTGTCGGTCGTCACCATGCGTGAGGTTATGGAAATGCCGGCCTTTTTGAATGCGCCTTCGAAGCTGTCCATTGCCTTCGGAAGAGATATATCGGGACAGACGATCGTCGGTAATCTTGCTAAAATGCCCCATTTGCTTGTAGCCGGAGCTACTGGCTCCGGTAAATCCGTTTGTATCAACGGCATTATTACAAGCATTCTATATAAGGCACGACCGGATGAGGTAAAGTTTCTCATGGTTGATCCGAAGATGGTTGAGCTCAACGTTTACAATGGCATTCCCCATCTTCTTGCACCCGTTGTGACCGACCCCAAAAGGGCTTCGCTGGCTTTGAAGAAAATCGTAGTGGAAATGGAAAAACGTTATGAGCTTTTCTCCAAGTCCGGCACACGCAACATTGAGGGATACAACAATCTGATGGTTGAGAATCCGTCCGCAGTGCTGCCTTATATTGTTGTTATCGTAGATGAATTGGCCGACCTGATGATGGTCGCCGCCAATGACGTCGAAGATGCCATTTGCCGTCTTGCGCAGATGGCGCGTGCCGCAGGCATTCATCTGATCATCGCCACGCAGCGACCGTCAGTAGATGTTATCACGGGACTGATCAAAGCGAATATTCCTTCAAGGATAGCTTTTGGCGTATCGTCTCAAGTCGATTCCAGAACCATACTGGATATGGTCGGAGCGGAGAAGCTTCTCGGTCGGGGGGATATGCTGTTCCTGCCGGTCGGAATGTCCAAGCCCATCCGCGTGCAGGGCGCCTTTCTATCGGATCAGGAGGTGGAAGCTGTCGTCAATTATTCGCGCGGACAGGCCGAAGCGGAGTATACGGATGATCTCGTTCCCGAGGTGGATGATTCCCTACCGGATGTGGACGAACAGATCGATGAGTTGTATGACCAGGCGGTCCGGATTGTTCTGGAGGCCAAGCAAGCTTCCGTGTCACTGCTTCAGAGGCGCATGCGCGTCGGCTATACACGCGCGGCGCGCCTGATAGACCAAATGGAGGCCCGCAATATTATCGGGCCCTATGAAGGCAGCAAGCCGCGTGAGGTTCTTCTTACCATTGATCAGTATGATGCAGGAAAGATTAGCTCCTGAGTTAAATTCGTGCATAGAAGGCAATCTGATTTCTCATACTAGGAATAAGCTCCGCTGCTTTTAGAATCCGCAATAGAAAGGCAGATTCCTAAGATGAGAAATCGCTTGATAACGTTGACAGTTGTCATCGTCCTTCTGGTGTTCGGCGCGTTTACCCTAAAGCACGCCAACAGCGGAGAAACGGCCGAAACTTTCAGCAGTGCAACATTAAAGTCCGGTTCTTCGGGTAAGGATGTCAATGAGCTGCAGGGCCGTTTAAAGTATCTGGGTTTCTTTAACGGCAAGATTGACGGTCAGTTTGGTCCGACGACTAAAAATGCCGTTACTTGGTTTCAATGGAAATTCGGTATGAAATCCGATGGTGTTGTCGGAGCGAAAACCAAGCTGAAGCTATGGGAAGCGACCAAAAGCTGGAAACCTACCGCGGAAGAAACACCTGCTGCTCCTTCTACTGGGGGCGGTGGTGGAGGTAAATCCGACAATGATTCGAATGAAACCAAATCCTCCAAGCTGGGTTTTTCCGCTAACGACTTGAAGCTGATGGCCAATGCTGTCTACGGCGAGTCACGAGGCGAGCCGTATGTCGGTCAGGTAGCTGTGGCAGCCGTAATTTTGAACCGCGTCAAATCGCCAAGCTTTCCAAATTCAGTATCGGGCGTTATTTTTCAACCCGGCGCTTTCACGGCCGTGGCTGACGGTCAAATTTGGCTGACGCCTAACGAAAATGCCAGAAAAGCTGTGGATGACGCCATTAACGGCTGGGATCCTTCCGGCGGCTGTCTTTATTATTTCAACCCGGTGACGGCGACCTCCAAATGGATTTGGACTCGGCCGCAGGTTAAGACGATCGGCAAACACATTTTTTGCATGTAACACAAGCATCACCTGAAGCAGCCCGTTTATGAATGCGGGTTGCTTCTTCCATTTCCCATCGGGTAAAATGGAATAGAGCATCAGAAATTGG
Source organism: Paenibacillus nasutitermitis (assembly GCF_014641075.1). Lineage (GTDB taxonomy): Bacteria > Bacillota > Bacilli > Paenibacillales > Paenibacillaceae > Paenibacillus_Z > Paenibacillus_Z nasutitermitis. The sequence continues at coordinate 708,023 of NZ_BMHP01000002.1, read as the reverse complement.
AATAGATTACTTAGGTTTAAAGAAACTATAAGGCGGAAGGGGACGCGAGGCGTGACCAAATCTGCATTTGAACGAGGGCAGTTTAACCGTATACGATTGCATGTCTTGCCTACACAACGTTTCAAGACATTCTCCATCTCGCTTTATATGGGTACGCCGCTTAGGGAAGAGACCGTCACTTCCAACGCTCTGATTCCTTTTGTGCTTCGGCGTGGCACGTCATCCACACCGGAAACCATCGCGTTTCGGGAGCGTTTGGATGAGCTCTATGGAGCCGGTTTCGGTTTCGATGTGTATAAGCGGGGAGACTCGCAAATCATCCAGTTCCGCATGGATGTTATCAACGACCGTTTTGTTTCTTCCGATCAGCCGCTTCTGGCTTCTTCGCTGAAGTTTCTCGGCGAGGTGCTGACCGCTCCGGCCGAAGAGAACGGTCATTTTCGCGATAAATACGTCAAAGCCGAGAAAGATACGCTCCGCAAACGTCTGGAAGCCATAATTAATGATAAAATCCGGTATGCTGCGGAGCGGTGTCTGGAAGAAATGTTCGTGAATGAGCCCTACCGGCTTCACCCGCTGGGCCAGCTGGCCGATATCGATGTGATTACGCCGCGATCCTTAACGGAGAGCTACCGCAAGCTAATGTCCGAAGCGGCATTTGATTTGTATGTCGTGGGGGATACGACGCTTGAGGAAGTGAAATCGCTTGTTGCGGAAGCCTTCAAGATGGAGTCCGGTACGCCGTCTTCCTACAAGATGCCGGCTGTTGCAGGGAAGAGCGGGGAAGTCAGGACCGTTATTGAAGAGATGGACGTCAGTCAAGGCAAGCTGAACATGGGTCTTCGCATCAATACTTCATACGGAGATGAGGATTACCCTGCTGCGCTGATGTATAACGGCATTTTGGGCGGGTACCCGCATTCCAAGCTGTTTTTGAATGTCAGGGAGAAAGCCAGTTTGGCCTATTATGCCGCATCAAGGCTGGATGGCCATCAAGGAATTTGCACCGTTCAATCGGGCATTGAAATTGACAATTTCGACAAAGCGAAAGTGATAATTGAGGAGCAGCTGGCAAGCATGCGAACCGGGATATACAGCGATCTGGAAATGAACCAGACCAAGGCGATGATCGCCAATCATCTTCGTGAATTGCAGGATTCCGCCAATGAAATGATTGGATTTGATTTCAATGCTGTATTGACAGGACGTGAACGCTCTGCAAACGAGCTGCTGAATCAGGTGCAGGCGGTTACTGCCGGGCAGATCGCCGCCATCGCTCAAAAAACCGAACTGGATACGATTTATTTCCTGCGTGACAGGAAGGAGGGTTAAGCGATGGAAACATTGGCTTATCCAGGCGTACAAGAAACGATCTACCGTGAGGTTCTTCCGAACGGGCTTGAGGTTGTTGTTTTGCCCAAGGAAGGTTTCAGCAAAACCTATGCGACATTTTCAACCCGATACGGCTCTGTCGACAACCGGTTTTCCGTGGGCGACCAAAAGCCCGTATCCGTTCCGGACGGAATTGCCCATTTTCTTGAGCATAAAATGTTTGAAGAACCAACGGGCGACATATTTGCAACATTCGCTTCGCAAGGTGCATCCGCAAATGCGTATACAAGCTTTGACCGGACCGTGTATCTGTTTTCCGCAACCGAGCAAATCGAGGCGAACCTTGCGACGCTGTTGAATTTTGTGCAAAATCCTTACTTCACGGATGAGAATGTGGAGAAAGAAAAAGGTATTATTGAGCAGGAAATCAACATGTACCGCGATAATGCAGATTGGCGGGTCTATTTCGGGCTAATCGCTGCCTTGTATAATACCCACCCTATTCATATCGATATTGCGGGAACGGCTGAATCGATTGCCAAGATCGATAAGGAAACCCTTTACACTTGTTATGAAACCTTTTACCATCCTTCCAATATGTTCTTGTTTATTGTAGGCGGTGTCGATGCCGGCAAAATCATAGAGCTTGTCCGCAACAACCAGGCGCAAAAGTCCTATGAGCCTCAAGGTCCTATTAACCGGTTCTTTGATCCCGAACCGGAGTTCGTCAGGGACGCCCGTAAAACGGCGGTGCTGCCCGTTTCCATGCCCAAGTGCATGATTGGCTTTAAGGAAATCCCGGGGATTCAGGATCCGGCCGCTTTGATGCGCAAGGAGCTGACGACCAAATTAATGCTGGATGCGCTGCTTGGTTCAAGCTCGCCGATTTATAACGCATTGTACGATGACAATCTGATCTCTGATTCCTTCGGTTATGAATACAACAGCAGCGAGGATTACGGGTTTTCAGTTATCGGCGGGGAAACGCCGGATCCCGACAAGCTGCTGGAGCGGTTGAAGGAAGCCATTGAAGCCGCTAAGGCAACCGGGCTTAATGTACAGACATTTGAACGAACCAGACGCAAGAAAATTGGCGGGTACTTGCGGATGCTGAATTCCCCTGAAGCGATTGCCGGCGAGTTCACCCGGTACCGTTTCCGTGGCGCCGACTTGTTCAAGCTGCTGCCGATTTACGAGGACATCACACTTGCGGAAGCCAATGAAAGGCTGCGGGAACATTTCAATTGGGATCGGATGGCAGTATCCATTGTGGCCAAAACTTCTCCTTGAAAACCTTTAATGAAATGACAGTGCTGGTGACGGGGGGAAGCCGCGGAATCGGCGCTGCAGTGGCGCACCGGTTTGCCAAGGAAGGCATGAACGTTGTTATTCATTACAACGAAGCCCATGAAGCGGCCAATGAAACAGCCAGAGGCTGCCTTCGCCTTGGCGCGGCAAATGTGATGACGGTTTCCGCCGACATCCGCTCGAAGGAGAATTTAATTCGTATGCAGGAGAAGCTTGATGCGCGCGGATTAATTCCGGATATCCTTGTGAATAATGCCGGAATTGCCCACACGGGCATGCTTGCGGATGTTTCGGAAGAAGAATGGGAAGACGTAATGGCGGTAAACTTGAAAGGCATGTTTCTGTGTACACAGCTATTTATGCCCGCCATGGTGACGCAGCGCTTTGGACGGATCATAAACGTTTCATCGATTTGGGGCTTGTCAGGGGCATCGTGTGAAGTGCTCTATTCGACGACCAAAGGCGGAATGAATGCATTTACCAAGGCGCTGGCCAAAGAGCTTGCGCCTTCAGGTGTGACGGTTAATGCTGTGGCTCCAGGAGCTGTCAATACCGTCATGCTGAATAATCTTGAAGCTGCGGAATTGTCAGCGCTGGAGATGGAAATTCCTGCGGGCCGTCTTGGACAGCCGGATGAAATTGCTTCGCTTGTCTATTTTCTGGCTCTTCCGGAATCGGCTTACATTACCGGGCAGATTATTAGTCCGAACGGCGGCTGGCTGACATGAAACCTGCTGCTTAATAGCCGTATGTGGCGAAATTTAAAGGATTTTGAAACTTATTTGACACTCGCCTCGTCGTATAAGAAAGAGCCTTTGCGTGCAAAATACGTTATGTTACCGGGTAACGGTCAACACGCATAAGGAGGCGGCAATATCATGGCAAACGTCCTTTCTAATTTCGAAACATGGAAAAAGTTTTTGGCTGAGCGGGTGGAGCACGGAAAGAACATCGGTCTGAGCGAGGATTCCATTTCGGATCTTGCTTATGAGATCGGCTCATTTCTTGGCGAAAAGGTCGATCCCAAAAATGAACAGGAACAAGCGCTTAAAGAAATATGGGAAGTTGGTAATGAAGAAGAACGCAAAACCATCGCTGGGCTGATGGTCAAGCTTGTACAAAAATCGTAGCAGCTTGCAATGCGGAAGAGCCTCCCTTCATGGAGGCTTTTCTGCAATCTTCTCTTCGTTTGTTTGTTGCAGGATTTTGACGAATATTGTAGAATAATCTCTTGAACTTATTTCCTCGGATGAGGTGTCATATGGAAGTAAAACAATGGTATATGGAATATAAAATACATAAAAACCGTCCCGGTCTCTTGGGGGATATCGCGTCATTACTGGGAATGCTTGAAGTCAATATCGTGACGATCAATGGTGTTGAGAACCGCACGCGGGGCATGCTGCTGCAGACCAATGATGAGGAAAAAATCGAAATTCTCGGCAGAATGCTGCAGAAGGTTGATAATATAACGGTACTGAAGCTTAGAGAGCCTAAGCTGGTTGATATTTTGGCTGTACGCCACGGCAGATATATCGAACGCGATTCCGATGACCGCAAGACCTTTCGTTTTACAAGGGACGAGCTTGGTTTGCTTGTCGATTTCCTTGGTGAAGTATTCAAGAGGGATGGCAACCAGATTATCGGACTTCGTGGAATGCCGCGGGTAGGCAAGACGGAATCTATTATTGCGGGAAGCGTATGCTCGAATAAACGATGGACCTTCGTTTCGTCAACACTGCTCCGTCAAACCGTTCGCAGCCAATTATCCGAAGAAGAAATGAATCCCAATAATATCTTTATCATTGACGGAATCGTCAGCACGGTGCGGTCCAATGAGAAACATCATGCGCTGCTTCAGGAAATCATGGCGATGCCCTGCACAAAGGTCATTGAACACCCGGATATGTTTATTAAAGAATCGGAATATGACTACAGTGCTTTTGATTATATCATTGAGCTGCGCAATACGCCTGACGAAGAAATTTCTTATGACTTAATTACATCGGGATTTCATGAATATTAAGAACAGGAGGTGTGATCATGTCGGATTTGGGCGCTTTATTGCGCAAAGCACGGGATCAGCGGGGATTATCGCTTGATGACATTCAAGATTTGACAAAAATACGCAAGCATTATCTGGAAGCTATTGAAGAAGGAAATTATTCCGTTCTCCCCGGGACGTTTTATGTGCGTGCTTTTGTAAAAAACTACGCTGAAAACGTCGGCCTTGATGCGGATGAAGTGCTGCGCTTGTATCAGAAGGAAATTCCATCTGCCGCCCCTGAGCAAATTACCGAACCCGTACAGCGGCCGCGCCGTTCCCAAACGCCAACCTCCGACGGCTGGAGCAGATTCGGATTCCGTATACTGATGTGGTCATTTCTTCTGCTTATCGTTATTGTCGTGTATGTATTTGCTATAAACCGCCCTGGCGGGAAGGATATGGAGTCTGTCGATCAGACAGGAATGACAGATAAGACCGAGCCGCCCGTATCGGGAGGCACCGGCAAAAAGCCGGAGGATGGCGGCACGAATGCCGGCAAGGAACCTGATACGAATGACGGCGAGACGCCAGGCACGGACACTGGCAATGGCACCGACGGTTCTACTCCGCAGGGTCCGGATAACAGCCAGACACCCCAGACGATGACATTGACGCTGGATCGTTCGACTGGCAAAACAGATTATTATATATATTCTCCGGGAGCGGGCAAGCACACGATTACCTTCAAACTCACAGGTGGTAGCAGTTGGGTGGGAATCAACCAGAATTCCAAATCGGGCAAATCGTTATACCAGAAGACACTTCAGGACGGAGAGAGCGATTCCGCTGAGGTGGAGGGTCAGATCTATATCAATATAGCCCATGCCAATCTGGTCGAAGTTACAATTGACGGGGTTCTAATCGAAGACAAGGATCAAACAGGATCCCATAAAATGCAGCTGACTCCGGCGGAAGACACGGATACCGCTACCGGCAAGACGGACCAAAACCAGAACAATGCACCGGAAAGTCAATAGAAAAAATGAGGAAGACATCCGCCATGCTCAACAAGACATGTGTAAGGATGTCTTTTCTTATTCATAAGGATCGGTTATAATACGTTCAGAAATCATTGGAAAAAGGAGCTGCTGGCGATAATGAGTTCGGAAAGCGCATTTGATATTGTTTCAAAAGTGGATATGGCGGAATTGACGAATGCGATCACCCAGGCAGAAAAGGAAATTGAGACGCGTTTTGATTTTAAAGGAAGCAAAAGCAAAATCTCCCTGGAAAAAGAAGATATCGTGATCGTATCCGATGATGAATACAAACTCAAAAGCGTCATCGATATCCTGCAATCAAAGATGGTAAAACGGGGCGTGCCCATCAAAAATATGGATTTCGGCAAGATTGAATCGGCTTCTGCTTCATCCGTCAGACAGCGGGTTAAATTGCGCCAGGGTATCGAGCAGGACATCTCCAAAAAAATTAATATTTTGATCCGGGATTCCAAGCTGAAAGTGAAAAGCCAGATTCAGGGAGATCAGATCCGGGTTACCGGAAAAAGCCGCGATGATCTGCAAGCCGTTATGGCGTTGCTGCGCGGGGCGGATTTGCAAATTGAATTGCAATTTACTAACTACCGGTAAAGCTGAATGGACCGTAACAGCGGTGAGAGTCCTCTTATTGACGCATACCTTTGCGCGGGAGGACTCTTTCCTATTTTGACACGCTTTATGCCTTGTATTATACTTGTTGAGATAGCTTTTCGGAGGAATCTGGGGGATACATGATGACAGAACGAGTGAAAGTAGTAACATTAGGCTGTGAGAAAAATTTAGTCGATTCAGAGATTATGTCTGGATTAGTCAATGAACGGGGCTATCAGCTGGTGGATCAGGCTGATGATGCTACGGTAATCATTGTAAACACATGCGGATTTATTGACGCTGCCAAGGAAGAATCGGTTAATACGATTCTGGATATGGCTGAGTTTAAACAGACCGGACGTTTGAAGGCGCTGATCGTTTCGGGCTGTTTGACCCAGCGTTACAAGAAACAGTTGATGGAGGAAATGCCGGAAATTGACGGTATTGTCGGGACAGGCGATTTTCACCATATCAATGATATTGTCGATGAGGCACTGCGCGGAAAAAGGCCGGTTAAGGTGGGCAATCCCGCTTTTGATTATGATCAGAAGCTTCCGCGGCTGGTTACGACTCCCCGCTATACGGCATATGTCAAAATAGCAGAGGGCTGTGACAATGCCTGTACTTTCTGCTCGATTCCGATTATGCGGGGAAAATTCCGCAGCCGGTCAATGGAATCCATCGTTGCCGAGGTCCAGCAGCTTGCTGATCAGGGCGTGAAGGAAGTAAGCCTGATTGCCCAGGATTCGACCAATTACGGAACGGATCTATATGACAAGTTCATGCTGCCTGAGCTGCTAAATCGTGTCAGCGAGGTGGAAGGTATCGCATGGGTCAGACTGCATTACGCTTATCCCGGATTTTTTACGGATGAGCTGATCGATACGATTGCATCCAATCCGAAGGTTTGCAATTATATCGATATGCCTTTGCAGCACAGCGAAGATTCCATTCTTAAGCGGATGCGCAGACCTGGCCGCCAGCGGGATACCCGCGAGCTCGTCGCCAAAATCCGGTCAAGAATTCCGGATGTCGCGCTTCGGACTTCCATTATCGTTGGTTTCCCGGGTGAAACAGAAGAAGACTTCAATCGTCTTTGTGATTTTGTACGGGAAATGAAATTCGACCGCTTGGGCGTTTTCTCCTATTCAAGCGAGGAAGATACTCCGGCTGTCCGGCTTCCCGACCATGTGCCAAGCGATGTAATCGAGTGGAGAGCCAACACGCTCATGGAAATCCAGCGCCAGGTCTCCAAGGAAATTAGCGGCAGGCATATCGGCAGCGATATTGAGGTGCTCGTGGAACGTTATGACGGACGAAGCGACATCTATGTGGGCCGCTCACCGTATGACGCGCCGGAAATTGACGGTGAAGTTTTCATTTCCAATTGCACGGCTGGAATTGGTGAAATTCAGAGAGTGCGAATTACGCATGCTTATGAATTTGATATGTCCGGGGAGGGGCTATCCTCGTGAATATAGCCAATCGGATCACATTGATACGGATATTCCTGGTTCCGATTATAATGTTTTTGTTGCTCATTAATGTGGATTTGAAGCCACTTACGTTTGATGATTTCTCGATTACCTGGAATCAGATACTGGCTGCGTTGATTTTTATCGTAGCGGCCAGTACGGATGGGCTTGACGGCTATATTGCCCGCAAGAACAAAATCGTGACGAACCTGGGAAAACTCCTTGATCCGTTAGCGGATAAGCTTCTTGTGGCAGCCGTGCTGATTTCGCTTGTCGAAATGGATAAGCTCGACGCCTGGATCGCCATCGTAATCATCAGCCGGGAATTTGCGGTAACCGGACTTCGTCAAATCGCCCTTCTGGAGGGTAAGGTCCTTGCTGCAAGCACCTGGGGCAAATGGAAAACAGCGGTCCAAATTACGATGATTATCGATTTGCTGCTGAATAATTTCCCTTTTACTTTCCTCGACTTCCGGTTCGACCTTATTTCAAGCTGGGCAGCAGCCCTGATCACCGTCTATTCCGGTATCGATTATTTCCTCAAAAACAAGAATCTTATTCCACTAACGGAGTAAATGTATGATTTATGAAACATCATTCTCTGTTCATACCGGGAATGATGTTTTTAAATTACATAATGGAATGGAATGGAGTGGAGTGCATGCGCGCTGAAATTATTGCCGTAGGGACAGAACTGCTGCTGGGTCAGACCGTGAACACGAATGCTACTTATATTTCCGCAGGGCTGGCTGAACTCGGCATCGATGTATATTTCCAGACCGTCGTGGGGGACAATGCAGCCCGAATTGTTCAAGCCATCGAAATCGCGCGTCAGCGTGCCGATTTGATCGTCTTTACGGGCGGTCTCGGACCTACCCAGGACGATCTTACAAAGGATGCTCTCGCCGGCTATTTGAACAGAGGCATTCACATACATGAGCCTTCCATGGTGAAAATTGAAGCGCTATTCTCATCGCGCGGCATACATATGGTTGAAAGCAATCGCAGGCAGGCCAATCAAATTGAAGACAGCGATCCTCTGGAGAACAGTGCGGGACTTGCAGTCGGCAATGCGTTGCTTGAAAGTGGCATGCACTATGTGCTGCTCCCCGGACCTCCGCGTGAGATGAAGCCGATGTTTGACGGCCCTGCTAAAGCGTGGCTGCGCAGCGTAATGGGGGAGCAGCAGACACTATTCTCCCGCTTGCTTAAATTTGCCGGCATCGGGGAATCCAGCCTGGAGCAGGCGATTATTGATCTGATCGATTCACAGTCCGATCCTACAATCGCTCCTTATGCCAAAGAAGGTGAGGTTGCTATCCGTCTTTCCACCAAGGCGGTTTCCTTGGATGAAGCGGTCGCCCGTCTGGACATTGCACAGCAGCAAATCAAGCAGCGTGTCGGCCAGTATCTGTTTGCCACTGAGGATATTCCGCTAGAGGAAGCCGTATTGCGCCTGTTAAGGGTGACAGGGCGCAGGTTTGCCACAGCAGAGAGTCTGACCGGCGGCATGCTTGCGGAGCTGGTGACTTCATTGCCGGGGAGCAGCGGGGAGTTTGTTGGTGGAGTCGTTACCTACACCAATGATATGAAACACAAGCTGCTGGGAATTCCTTTGGCCCAACTGGAGGGTACAGATGCGCCGGGAGCGATTTCCGAGTCAACGGCGGCCATGATGGCGGAACGGGTGCGCGAACTGACGGATTGCGACTTCGGCTTGTCGCTCACCGGGGTGGCCGGTCCTAGCGAAGCAGAAGGCAAGCCCGTTGGGACGGTCTTCTTCGGCATTGCAGAGCGCGGTAAGCCGACGGTGGTGCACAAGGCGATGCTGAGCGGTAACCGGGACATAATCAGACTTCGCTCGGCCAAGGCGATTCTCTACAGGTTCTGGCGGCTGCTGTCTGTCGATTGAGAGGATCCGCCTGCGAGTACTACTTGTCAGATATCGGAAAATAGCTTATACTTAACCTTAGTTGACGGAAGAACCGTAGCGGAGATTACTTTGCTGCGGTTCTTTTTTTATTCATCGGCCGATGAGAAAAAATAAGAATATATGTTCGCAAAAACTATTGTTTTTATATGAAAAACAAGGTATTATTACATTATAAACAATGAAGGATGTGAACGCGTTGTCAGATCGTCGCGCTGCGCTTGAAACGACATTACGTCAAATAGAGAAACAATTTGGTAAAGGCTCCATTATGAAGCTTGGTGAATCCAATCATATGAAAGTGGAAACGGTATCTACCGGTTCCTTAGCTCTTGATATCGCCCTCGGGATCGGTGGATTGCCCAGAGGCCGGATTATTGAAGTGTATGGACCGGAATCCTCCGGTAAGACGACAGTAGCTCTGCATGCCATTGCAGAGGTGCAGCGTGTGGGTGGACAAGCTGCTTTCATCGATGCGGAGCATGCGCTTGATCCGCTTTACGCCAGCAAGCTTGGCGTTAATATCGATGAACTGCTGCTCTCGCAGCCTGACACAGGGGAACAGGGACTTGAAATTGCGGAAGCCCTGGTTCGCAGCGGCGCGGTAGACATTGTCGTTATCGATTCCGTGGCAGCGCTTGTACCCAAAGCCGAAATTGAAGGCGAGATGGGCGATTCCCATGTCGGCTTGCAGGCGCGGCTGATGTCGCAGGCACTGCGCAAGCTGTCGGGTGCGATCAGCAAATCCAAGACAATTGCGATTTTCATCAACCAATTGCGTGAGAAAATTGGCGTCATGTTCGGTAACCCAGAGACAACGCCGGGTGGACGCGCATTGAAATTCTATTCCACGATTCGGCTTGATGTTCGCCGTATTGAATCCATCAAACAAGGCAATGACATGGTGGGTAACCGGACGCGGATTAAAGTCGTCAAGAACAAAGTGGCTCCGCCTTTCAAACAGGCTGAAATTGATATTATGTACGGTGAAGGTATTTCCAAGGAAGGCAGCATTGTCGATATCGGAGTCGAAATGGATATCGTGCAGAAGAGCGGAGCCTGGTTTTCTTACAATGGGGAACGTTTGGGTCAAGGCCGGGAGAATGCCAAGCAGTTCTTGAAGGATCACCCTGATACATCCACAATCATTGAGAATCAGATTCGCGAAGCGAGCCATTTATCTGCAGCCGCGCTCGCTGCTTCTGCTCAGGACGATGAGGATGAAGACGAGTTGGACCTTGACTTGGAATAATCCAGACGTCATCCATTCTTATTTATGAATAGAAACCAGAAGAGCACCTTTATAGGTGCTTTTCTGCATGATACAGAACGGGAGCTGTTTTGAAGGCCATTCATTTCGGGTGAAGCTCAAGGAAACAAACAGGAGAGGGGCAGCCAGGGAATGAAGGATAGAAAACGGGGGCAGCAAAAGCATGATGAGTCTGAACCATCACAGCCATTCGATGAATCATTGGATTTTGAAGAAGTTGTGGAGGAAGGCATGCTGCTCATAACCGGAATTGAACAGGACAAGAAAGAAAAGCGCCGTTATCATCTCTATATGAATGGAAGCGATGAACCGCTGACTTCCGTTCATGAGGATTTGGTCATAAGCTACAGACTTCTCAAGGGAAGGCAGATTGATCCCGGCGAGTTGAAGCAAATTGCAGATAAAGATAACGATCACCGCGCTTATATTTTGGGTCTGACTTATTTGGGGGCCCGCCCGCGTACGGAGAAGGAAATATCCCGTTATCTGATTCGCAAAGGAATGGAAGAATCCGCGATCGCCAAAGCGCTTGAGAGATTGCAGGGAGAAAGGCTGGTCGATGATGTTTCCTATGCCAATCAATTCGCCGCACAAAGAATGCGCAGCCAATTAAAGGGGAGACGCCTTCTCCAGCAGGAGCTGGAGCATCGCGGAATAAGCAGGGAAACGGCCAAGGAAGCGTCCGCAGGGCTCGATCTGGATATGGAGACCGAGACGGCTATTCGCGCCGCCAAGAAGAAATGGCCGTATATAAAAGGAGAAGTGCGGGACAGGAAGCGGAAACTGATGGCATTTTTGCTGAGGCGGGGCTTCCCGGGTACTGTTGTTAAACAGGCTGTTAAAGAGGCAAGCCGGCCTGGCAGCGATGATGAATAAGGGCTTACCCTTGACAAGTGATTTTCACAACAGATAAAATGAATATGTATTCTTACTTCCAGAGTCGATTTTTCTTCCAAAAATTGATTCGAAACGATTTATTTCGTCAAAATGCTATGTATGGATCGGGTTAAAAACCGGCTGGAAAACAAAATAGTCCCAAGCGTTTGCTTTGGTGAGCAACGAGGAGGTGAGAAGATGCCAGAAGATTGGGTTTGGATCCTGATCGTTCTCGTTGTTGGTGTGATTTTCTTTGGTATCGGGTATTTTATTCGAAAGTCAATCGCCGAGGCCAAGATTTCTAGCGCCGAGCAAGCCGCAAGTCAGATCGTTGACAGTGCGCGTAAAGAAGCAGAAGCGCTCAAGAAAGAAACAGTCGTTGAAGCGAAAGACGAAGTCCACAAGCTCCGTACCGAGGCCGAGAGAGATATTCGCGAACGTCGTAATGAGGTACAGCGTCTTGAAAGACGGCTTGTTCAAAAGGAAGAGTCGTTGGATAAAAAGATAGAAACGCTGGAGCGCAAAGAAGAACAAGTAGCCAACAAAGAGAAACGGATCGAGGAGACACAGGAACAGATCGATTCTCTCTACAAGCAGCAGCTTAGTGAGCTTGAGCGTATCTCTAATTTAACAATGGATGAAGCCAAACAGATTATCCTGAACAATGTTGAGTTGGAAGTTCGTCATGAAACTGCTCAAATGATTAAAGAGATTGAACAGCAGGCAAAAGAAGAAGCTGATAAGAAAGCCCGCAACATCATTTCGCTAGCCATTCAGCGTTGTGCAGCGGATCACGTGGCGGAAACTACCGTATCCGTCGTAACGTTGCCGAATGAAGAAATGAAAGGCCGTATTATTGGACGCGAAGGCCGTAATATTCGTGCCCTGGAAACGTTGACCGGTATCGATCTCATAATTGACGATACACCGGAAGCGGTCATCTTGTCCGGATTCGATCCGATACGCCGCGAGATTGCCCGCACATCGCTCGAGAAGCTGGTTGCAGATGGCCGTATCCATCCTGCCCGCATCGAAGAGATGGTCGAGAAATCACGCAAGGAAGTGGATGAACGAATCCGCGAATACGGGGAGCAAGCCACCTTCGAGGTTGGCGTGCATGGTTTACATCCGGATTTGATCAAAATTTTAGGCCGATTGAAATATCGGACGAGTTATGGTCAAAACGTATTAAAGCATTCCATGGAAGTCGCCTATTTGACCGGACTTATGGCAGCGGAGCTAGGAGAAGATATAACGCTCGCAAAACGTTCGGGATTGCTTCATGATATCGGCAAAGCGCTTGACCATGAAGTTGAGGGCTCACATGTTGAAATTGGCGTGGAGCTGGCCAAGAAATATAAAGAACATCCGGTTGTCATCAACAGTATCGCATCGCATCACGGCGATTGCGAAGCGACATCGGTCATTGCCATGCTTGTTGGAGCTGCAGACGCATTGTCCGCTGCTAGACCTGGAGCAAGGCGTGAAACGCTCGAAACGTATATCAAACGTCTGGAGAAACTGGAAGGCATTTCCGAGTCGTTTGAAGGCGTAGAGAAATCATATGCAATACAAGCAGGACGCGAGGTTCGTGTCATGGTTCAACCGGACAAGATAGACGATACCGAAGCATTCCGCCTGGCGCGTGACATTACGAAGAAAATCGAGAGTGAACTCGATTATCCGGGTCATATTAAAGTGACAGTCATTCGCGAGACGCGTGCAGTCGAGTACGCCAAATAACAAAATCAGAAAGAAACTGGAAAAGTGGCTGCTTGCGGCCACTTTTCTGGTCTATATAAGAGGGGTTAAGAGATGAACGTTTTATTTATCGGTGATATTGTCGGCAGCGTCGGCCGCACAGCGGTCAAAAAAATTCTGCCTGCGCTCAAAAGCAAATACAATCCCCATATCATCATTGCCAATGGTGAGAATGCGGCAGCAGGACGGGGGATTACAGCCGCAATTGTCAAAGAGCTGTTGGAGGCGGGGGTCCACGGAATAACTATGGGCAACCATACCTGGGACAACAAAGATATCTTTGAATGGATCGATGACCAGCCGCGTATCGTCCGTCCAGCCAATTTCTCCGAGGAAGCACCGGGGCGGGGGGCCGCAATCATTAAAGCTAACGGCAAAGAATTGGCGATTGTCAATCTTCAAGGCCGGACATTCCTGCCGCCAATCGATTGCCCGTTCCGCAAAGCGGATGAGCTGGTTGATCAGATCAGAACGGAAACCAAATGTATCCTGGTTGATTTTCATGCTGAGGCTACTTCGGAGAAGATTGCGATGGGCTGGTATCTGGATGGCAGAGCTTCATTCGTCGTGGGGACACATACCCATGTACAAACCAATGATGATACGATATTGCCGGGTGGAACCGCCTATTTGACCGATGTAGGCATGGTAGGCTCCAAGGAAGGCGTTCTTGGGATGGAACGCGAAGCGGTCCTGTATAAATTCAGGACGCAGATGCCGACCCGTTTTATTGTGGATGAAGGAGATTGGCATTTTCATGCGGCTCTGATCGATATCGACGAGACTACAGGGCAAGCCAAGCGAATCCAAAAAATACGCATGACGGAGACTGACCTGGTCATGATGTGATTTATAGCATTCCTATGAAAGTTCGAAAATTCTCACAATTCAGAACATTTTGCAAAGGTTACGCCAATAAAGAAGGAATTTTATTGCCTCCCTCGAATACTATCTAAATAGTGGTATCCATCCATCATTCCCGAGGAGGTACTTTATATGGACGTAAATGTATTAAAAGTTTCAGCAAAGTCCAATCCTAATTCCGTTGCAGGGGCATTGGCGGGTGTGCTGCGTGAACGTGGAGCAGCCGAGCTGCAGGCTATCGGGGCTGGTGCATTGAACCAGGCGGTAAAAGCTGTTGCGATAGCACGGGGTTTCGTGGCTCCGAGCGGAGTGGATCTGATCTGCATTCCGGCGTTTACAGACATCGTCATAGATGGAGAAGATCGCACAGCTATCAAACTTATTGTGGAACCAAGATAAGGTTGCCTCATGAATCTGTACGTTGAACCTGTTAATTGTAAACCTGTTTACGTTGTAGACAGGTTTTTTTGCATGCTAATTTGGGAATGCTAGGAGGAAAATGGTTTGAGAACGATACCAATGCCAATAACCGATTTTCATTGCGATGTGCTGTGGAAGCTATTGGAACAGGACCGATTGTCTTTTAAGAATAATCCGGAACTGAACTTGGATGTGTCGCTGCCGAGATTGCAGCAGGCGGGATCCATTCTCCAAACCTTCGCTATTTTTGTATCGGGTGGCGGTGAGCCCTCCATGCTTCCTATTTTGCGGACCATTGATTTATTCCACCAGAAAGTGCTCACGGCTCCCGGGATGCGTTTTGTCCGGTCGGCTGCTGATCTTCAGGCTATTCTTCGGGATGGCGGAATAGGCGCCATGCTTTCCTTGGAAGGAGCCGATGGTCTGCAAGGCGATATGGCCATGCTGCGGATTCTGTTTGAGCTTGGCGTCAGGGCGGTGGGTTTAACCTGGAACAATGGGAATTGGGGAGCCGACGGTGTCATGGAACCCAGAGGAGGCGGCTTGACCGCCAAAGGCAGGGAGTTTGTGGCGGAATGCAACCGGATTGGCCTCCTGCTGGATGTTTCCCATTTGAGCGAGCGCGCTTTTTGGGACATGGCAGATGTTTCGGGCAAGCCCGTGATCGCTTCCCATTCCAATGCCAAGGCTGTTTGCAGGCACCCGAGAAATTTGTCGGACGAGCAGATCAAGGCGCTGATTGCGATGGATGGTTTGATCGGCATTACCTTTGTTCCCCAATTCGTGCGGGAAGGTGGCCAAGCGACGGTTGATGACGTGCTGCTGCATGTGGAGCGGGTGTGTGAGCTGGGGGGCGACAGACAGCTTATGTTCGGCTCCGATTTTGATGGAATCGAATCGCATGTAGCTGGACTCTCGCATCCGGGCGAGCTGGTTAATTTGAAAGAAGCGCTCATCAAACATTATAAGGAAGAGCAGGTCAGAGGATTTCTGGCAGGTAATACACTACGATTCTTGTCTAAACATCTGCCTGCTGAATAATTAGTCCCTATTCAATCTCTTTCCGATATGGATACAATCGAAAAGAGCTATATTAGAAATAGCGTTTACATCTTGCTTTTTACAACCTGTCATCATACTATTTATGAGACTCTATAAATTTTCGTCATCTTTTTGTATATATCTGGTATTTATTGTCGAGCAAGCACGTTCATCAAAAGAGGAGATGGGCATTTTGATCAGTCAATTGTCTTGGAAGATTGGTGGACAACAAGGGGAAGGCGTTGAAAGTACGGACCGTATTTTCTCTACCGCGCTCAACCGACTTGGCTATTACTTGTACGGGTACCGTCATTTTTCCTCCCGTATTAAGGGCGGTCATACGAATAACAAAATTCGGATCAGCACGAATCCGATTCGGGCGATATCCGATGATTTGGACATTCTGGTCGCGTTCGACCAAGAAAGCATCGATTTGAATGCCCATGAGCTTCGTGCCGGCGGCGTGGTCGTAGCGGACGCTAAATTTAATCCTGTATTGCCGGAGGGCATTAACGCCCGCTTGTTTCCGGTTCCAATAACTTCGATTGCGGAAGAGCTGGGTACTTCTCTCATGAAGAACATGGTAGCGTCGGGTGCGTCCTGGGCGCTGCTTGGCTTGCCTGTTGATGTATTCAATAAAGCCGTTGAAGAAGAGTTTGGCCGTAAAGGGCCAGCCATCGTCGAGAAGAACGTGGAAGCGGTCAAACGCGGCTCTGATTTCGTGCTGGAGCTGGCCGGCGGACCGCTGGATGAATTCCGGCTGGAACCGGCCGACGGCAAACAAAAGCTGTTTATGATCGGAAATGAAGGAATCGGATTGGGGGCTCTTGCTGGCGGTTGCCGGCTGATGGCTGCTTATCCGATCACTCCGGCTTCCGAAATTATGGAATATTTGATCAAAAAGCTGCCTAAATTCGGCGGTACAGTTATCCAAACTGAGGATGAGATTGCTGCAGCCACGATGGCGATCGGGGCGAACTATGCGGGTGTCCGCACAATGACGGCTTCTGCCGGACCTGGCCTTTCGTTGATGATGGAGGCCATCGGCCTTGCCGGCATGACCGAAACGCCGCTCGTTATTGTCGATACCCAGCGGGGAGGACCGTCTACTGGTCTGCCCACCAAACAGGAGCAATCCGACCTGAACGCCATGGTTTACGGTACACATGGGGAAATTCCCAAAATTGTTATTGCTCCGGCATCCATTGAAGACTGCTTCTATGACACGATAGAATCGTTTAATTTATCCGAGCAGTATCAGGTTCCGGTCATTCTGATGACAGACCTCCAGCTTTCGCTTGGCAAGCAATCCTGCGAGCCCCTGGAGCTTGAGAAAATGAAAATCAACCGCGGCAAGCTGACCCGCGAACTGCCGGAAATGGAACCCAATCAATTGTTCAAGCGTTACGAGCTGACAGAAGACGGGGTATCCCCGCGCGTTATTCCCGGCGATAAGAACGGAATCCATCATGTAACCGGCGTGGAGCATGATGAGACGGGGCGTCCGTCGGAGAGCGCGGTCAACCGTAAGAAAATGATGGACAAACGTCTGACGAAGCTGGACAATATGCTGATCCGTGACGCTGTTCGCGCAGATGCGCCGCATCAGGCGGCCGAGCTGCTCGTCATTGGGATGGGCTCGACAGGCGGAACGATCGATGAAGCGCGCAAGCGTTTGGATAAAGATGGACATACAACAAACCATATTACGATCCGTCAGATCCATCCTTTCCCTACCGATTTGGTAAGTTCATATATGGACAACGCGAAGAAAGTGGTTGTGCTGGAGAATAACGCGACTGCCCAGCTTGCTTCCCAAGTGAAGCTGCATGTCGGTCAAGCCGACAAAATACACAGCCTGCTCAAATACGACGGAAATCCATTCCTGCCTTCAGAAGTTTACAAAGCCTGCAAGGAGTTGGTCTAAGATGGCGACATTTAAAGAATTTCGCAATAACGTCAAGCCAAACTGGTGTCCCGGATGCGGCGACTTCTCTGTCCAAGCGGCGATTCAGCGCGCGGCAGCAAATGTAGGTCTGGAGCCGGAGAGACTGGCAGTTGTATCGGGTATCGGCTGCTCCGGCAGGATTTCGGGATACATCAATGCCTACGGCCTGCACGGGATCCACGGACGCGCACTTCCGATCGCACAAGGCGTGAAGCTTGCGAACCGCGAGCTGACTGTCATCGCTTCAGGTGGTGACGGAGACGGTTTTGCAATCGGGATGGGGCATACTGTACATGCGATCCGCCGTAATTTGGACATTACGTATATCGTCATGGACAATCAGATCTATGGTTTGACAAAGGGCCAGACATCGCCACGCAGTGCAGAAGGGTTCAAAACAAAATCAACGCCGGAAGGTTCAATCGAATCCACTCTTTCGCCCCTTGAGATTGCGATGTCGGCGGGAGCGACGTTCGTTGCCCAATCGTTCTCAAGCGACCTGAAGCAATTGACGGCGCTGATTGAAGCCGGTCTGAATCACAAAGGCTTCTCCCTGATCAACGTATTCAGTCCTTGCGTTACCTTCAATAAGGTGAATACGTACGACTGGTTCAAAGAACATATTGTCAATTTGGAGCAGTATCCGGATTACGATCCATCCAACCGAATGCTCGCCATGAACAAAATCATGGAGACAGGCGGTATGCTGACGGGACTGATCTATCAGAACAAAGAGCGTAAGGCCTATGATGATATGATTGTAGGCTTCAAAGAGGAAGGTCTGGCTAATCAGGACCTGACGCTGCCGCAGGATCAATTCGATAAATTGCTCGCGGAGTTCAAATAAATCGCGTGATGCAGCATTTAAAGGCATACTGCCCATCCGGGCTGTATGCCTTTTGCACAACAAAACGGGCCACAGAATCTAGAAATGAGAAGGAGACATGCAGCATGAGAACCGTTCCTGTTGGCGTATCAGCCAGACATATCCATCTATCCCCTGAGCATTTAGCTGTTTTATTCGGAGAAGGAGCATCCCTTACGGAGCTTAAGCCGTTATCCCAGCCCGGCCAATTTGCCGCCAATGAAACGGTGGAAGTAATCGGACCTAAAGGGAGTTTCCCCAAGGTACGCATTCTGGGGCCAGTCCGCAGACGTACTCAACTTGAGGTATCGCGAACGGATGCTTTTGCCATCGGCATCAATCCTCCGGTACGGGAATCGGGCGATATCGCCGAATCAGCAGGCATCGTGATCAAAGGTCCGGCTGGCGAAGTGAAAATCGAAGAGGGCGTTATTGTCGCCGCCAGACATATTCATTTTCACACAAGCGATGCAGAGCAATACGGGATTGTAGATAAGCAGCGGTTGTCCGTCCGTTTATCGGGAGAAAGAGGACTCGTGCTGGATCAGGTTATTGCCCGCGTCTCGCCGGAATTTGCGCTGGATCTTCATATCGATACGGATGAAGCGAATGCGGCGGGAGCCAAGACCGGAGATCAGGTGGAAATCATCGGTTAAGGACGATTTTTCGATCTTTGTTGGGGGACCTGGAAGCGGGTCCTCATTTTTCTTTATAATCCGCAGGTACTTTGATATAATCAGGAAATGGGCCATTATTATCTCGGTTCATGTATATTGGAAGGAAGTGAATCACAACGTGAGCAAGGAGAGCCGGAACGCTCCGGACCTGCAATCCGCCAAGAGCGACAAAGACTACTCCAAATATTTTGATTTCTCTGGCGCCAAGGTCGTCAAGGAAGCCGAAGGCAAAACGACATATCGGATAAAAGGCCGGGATATTACGATTAATTCTGCGCCTAGCTATAAAAACGAGAAAAGCCGGGGCAAGGAAGAAATCCAGGTCCATTATGATTTTGCCATTCCTCCTGAGATCACCCAGCTTGGACAAGGCAAATTTTATTTGATCGCTACCTATGGCTGCCAAATGAACGAGCATGATACCGAAGTCATGAGGGGCCTGTTTGAGGATATGGGTTATCAAGCAACGGAGAACCGCCAGCAGGCGGATGTGATTCTGCTCAATACTTGTGCGGTCAGGGAAAATGCCGAAGATAAAGTATTCGGCGAGCTGGGTCATCTGAAGCATCTGAAGATCGAGAAACCGGGATTGATTCTGGGTGTATGCGGCTGCATGTCCCAGGAAGAATCGGTTGTAGGCCGAATCATGCAGAAGCATCCCTTCGTTGATATTATATTCGGCACGCATAATATTCATCGGCTGCCTCAACTGCTGCAGGACGCCATGTTCAGTAAAGAAATGGTTGTGGAAGTGTGGTCCAAGGAAGGCGATATAATCGAGAACCTTCCGAAGAAACGCGAGGGTATGCGGGCCTGGATCAATATCATGTATGGCTGCGACAAATTCTGCACCTATTGCATCGTACCGTATACGAGAGGGAAAGAACGCAGCCGCCGTCCGGAGGATGTTATTGCGGAAGTGCGGGACCTTGCCCGTCAAGGGTTTAAGGAAATCACGCTTCTGGGCCAGAATGTCAACGCCTACGGCAAAGATTTTGAAGACATCAACTATCGCTTTGGGGATTTGATGGCAGATATTGCGAAGATCGATATTCCCCGTGTGCGTTTCACCACCAGCCATCCGCGCGACTTTGACGATCATTTGATTCATGTTTTGGCAGAGCGTGGCAATCTGGTGGAGCATATTCATCTGCCGGTACAATCGGGAAGCTCAGACGTTCTGAAGCGGATGAGCCGCAAGTATTCGCGCGAGATGTATCTGGAGCTGGTGGGCAAAATAAAGCGGGCTATTCCTGATGCCGTCTTGACGACCGACATCATCGTCGGCTTTCCCGGCGAGACCGATGAGCATTTTGAGGATACGCTGTCGTTGGTGAGCGAGGTTGGATTCGACTCCGCCTATACCTTTATCTATTCTCCCCGCGTAGGGACACCTGCTGCCGATATGGAAGACAATATTCCCATGGAGGTCAAAAAAGCACGTCTGGCCCGTTTGAACAAGCTGATTGCCGAACTTAGCCGAGTGAGCCATGAGAAGATGGTCGGTCAAACGGTGGAAGTGCTTATAGAAGGGGAAAGCAAGAATAACGCGAATGTCTTGTCCGGAAGGACAAGAACCAACAAATTGGTCCATCTGGAAGGGCCCAAGGATTGGATTGGTCGTTTTGTCCAAGCGCGGGTAACGGATTCGCAAACCTGGTATATCAAAGCAGAACCGATTATTGAACCGCCTGTGCAAGAAGCTGTATCATAAGGGCAGGCTGAGCAAAAAGTGGAGGAGATGGATTTCATGGCAAACGAACAGACAGCGGCAGCACACGATCACGGACATGATCATGGACAAGGCGAAGGCTGTAACATACCTTCTTTTAATACGGAGAATATTATTGTACGGGCCGATATTATGCAGAAAACAAAAGAATTGGCCGATATGCTGTACACATCGGAGGAAGTGCAGCATTTCCGCCGTGCGGAAAAGCAAATTCAGGGCAATACCCGCATTCAGGACTTGATCTCGCTGATCAAGAAGAAGCAGAAGGAAATCGTAGCTTTTGAAACCACATTCAAAAATGCTGACATGGTAGCCAAGATTGAAAAAGAAATCGAAGTCCTTCAGGATGAGCTGGACGGCATCCCGATTATTACTGAATTTCAGCAAAGCCAGTCGGACATCAATTATTTGCTGCAGACAGTCGTTTCCGTAATTCGCGATACCGTAGCGGAGAAAATCACTGTCGAAGGCGCAGCGCCTGCCGATGATCCTGTGGAGTGTATCGAATAAGAGGGACCTGCATGCTGCCCTCGCTATCAAAGAAGCTGGCGCCGATACGAAATCGGGCCAGCTTCTTTTGATAACGCGCATCCGCCTTAGGAGGTTCGTCAGCGGATCGTTTGATGGGGGGAACGTTGCCAAATCAGGGTAAGCACAACGGCGGAAAGGGCAAATGCCCCTCCCAGCCAGAACCCGTACTCCCGGCCGAATCCGTCATTGATGAATCCGGCTAGAAAAGGACCCGCAAACATGCCGATTGAATAAACAGCCTGATAGAATCCCATCGCAGTGGCGCGTTTGGATGGCTCAAAGGGCTGTATGGCAAGGCCAAGCAGGAGCGGGAGATGAAGTCCCTGGGCAAATCCGTTCAAAGCCTGTGTGGCAGCAAGCCACCCCAGAGAAGGCGAGTAGGCGATTGCGACCGTAAACACAGCGCTTAAAGCAAAGCCTGCCGCTGCCACATTCCAGGTACCGATGCGGGGGGCGATGATTCGTCCGCTCAGGAGCGAAGTGACGGCATGGGGGACCATGAAGGCGATGACGATTATGGTGAGCTGGCCGCTTGTGGCACCAAGCGAGGTTGCTTTGAGCGGCGTAAAGCCAAACATCGTGATGAAGAGCACGCTATGAGCCAGTATGGAAAGCAGTGATACCTGCAGCAGCGTCCGATTGCGGATCACATCCCGTAGATATTGAAGCGAAATCGGGGAACGGGTCACCCCACCCTGTGGTTCCTTGACTGCGAAGGTCAGAAGAAAACCTGTGACGCCAAATCCGATCCCGACTATAAAAGCAGCGTTCCAATTAAAGGTATCGGCCAGCCAGCCGCTCAGCGTCATGCCGATCAGTTGGCCGATAACGGTCAGAAAACTGATATTGCTCATCGCTTTGGTCGCTTCCCCGGCGGAGAAATAAGCGGCGTACAAGACGGTAAAAGCAACCCAGGCGGATGCGCAGACACCGGACATAATCCGGCCGGCAAGCGGCCACATCCAGGAGCCGGGGATCATAAATAATAGGCAGCTTAACGCTCCGCTCAGCAGGCCAAGCATCATAAAAGGCTTGCGTTTATGCATCTTATCGGATAACAAGCCAAGCGGGAAGCGGATAAACATCTGGGTAAACCCATAGCTTCCGAGAACCACGCCGATCAGAACATCGGAGTAACCCCCTTCTTTCATGAAAGGCGTCAAAATCGGCACATAAACATATAGAGTTGACCAATAGAGTAAGGTAACGGCAATAAACACGATATGATCGAACCGGGATAATGCCAGATTCGGCTGGCTCAAACGGGCTGCGCTTTCAATTTGCAAGCGGAATTCACTCCTATAAAGAAAATGGGCTGCAATCTCTTTACTCTATCGCATGCGAATAGACTTGAGCAATCCTTTTTTATGACGGAGTTTATTCGTAAAAAGCAACTAATTTAGTGGTTCATTCGTATAAGAAACGAGAAGAAGAGGCTGGATGATTTTTGAAAGGGAGAAAGGAGAATGGATGTGGAAGTGGAAGAGCAGCCGAAAAAACAGCATAAAAGCAACAGGTGGATCCGCGAGATCCGGGACTGGATGTTATCCTTGTCGATCGCAGTCATTGCAGCTCTGCTCATACAGAACTACGCTTTTGCCCAGACGGAAGTAAGAAATGTGTCCATGCAGCATACGCTTTTTGAAGGACAGCGGCTGATCGAGGATAAAATTTCGTATCATTTTGAACAGCCGAGCCGTGGCGATATTGTTATCATCGATGGTCCTGAAAGCGATAAAAGGCTCATAAAACGAGTAATCGGCCTACCGGGCGATATCATAGATATCAAAGGCGGCCAGGTTCTTGTGAACGATATATTGCTGGAGGAGCCATATGTAAAGGGCCAAACCTTCAGCAACGGGCTGGATGTTCCTTTTACCGTTCCGGTCAAGAAAGTGTTTGTTATGGGCGATAATCGTGAATACAGCCAGGATAGCCGCGAGCTTGGGCCTGTTTCACTGTCCAGTCTGGAGGGCCGGGCCGTATTCCGTTTATGGCCTTTGAATAAATTCGGACAATTGAATTGATCGAATAGATTGTATTCGTGCTGATTGCTTCGGCAATCGGACAATGATCATCATGGGTTGTATACTGAAGACGCTCATGAGAAAAAAGGGGGAAACGATGCCTTTTACCTTTTCGCATCCGTTATACGCAGTGCCGCTGCGAAAAATAGCCCCAAAATGGCTGAGTGTGACCGGACTGGTGCTTGGCAGCATGGCGCCGGATATGGAATATTTTATTGCTATGGAACCTTACCGGACGATCGGGCACAGCCTGAAAGGTTTTGTGCTGCTGGGTATGCCGCTGTCTATTGCGCTTGCTTTCGTTTTTCATCTGGTCGTCAAGCCTGTCCTGCCGATGTTTATGCCCTCCCGGGGAGGACTCGACCATTTTGTTCAGAGCCTGCTGAAGGACTGGAGGCTTCATTCCGTCCGGTCCTGGTCGGTTTTTATTGTTTCGTTGTTCATTGGTTATTTGACTCATATTTTCATGGATAGCTGGACGCACACCAGTGGATTCGTCAGTGAATTCCCTGTGCTGCGAACCTATATAGGCGGCAAAGGAATCTATTCCTGGCTGCAGTACGGCTTCTCCGTCCTGGGGCTTCTGGTGCCTGCTTTGGTGCTGCTCCGAAGATATTCCGTCTGGCTGAAGTCGGTTTCACCGCAGAAGCTTCGGCCGCTGGCTTCGCCGATGACGCAAAAATTACTCTGGGGCTGTGCCTTTCTTAATGCGGGTTTGCTTTTTCTGGTTAAAGGATGGTTCTCGGTAAATCCGGGTTTGGTAGGGATGTGGATCGTCGCTCCGATGTCGGCTTTCATGTTCGGGTTATTCGCAGCTTCGCTGCTGTATATCGCTATACGCAACAACAGACTTGTCGGGGCCGTTACGTCGCTGACGCTTATCGGAATTACCATTATGTCCTACAAGGCGGTCCGGGTCTGGTTGGAGCATCGTTTAATGGCTGATCTCACCCTTGCCAACTGGAAGCATATCCAGAACAATCAACTGTACATTTGGTTCTGCTTCTACCTGGCCTGGGCATTGCTGCTGCTCATCTCCTGCCTATTATGCGCCCGTGCGAACGGGGCAGGCACAAAACCGGGGGACTCCGTCAAACATCGGGTTTCCTATCCGGGCAAGTATTAGCTGTTACTTTCTTGAATGCTGTATAGATAACCTGCCCTTTGGGAACTCTACCCTCCAAACAGTGGAGGTGTCCAAGGATGAGAACAACAATCACTCTGTTAGCGGCGCTGATGTTTCTGGCTGGGAGCTTCACCTATAAAGCTTCGGCGGAGCCCGATTATGCCAAATGGGGCAGGCTGGCGATGAAGGAAACAGCCAAACGATATCAAGCCGATATTGTGGACTATAAGCATCTGGGAAGAAAAACAGAGCAACCGGGTATTCTCTCAGAATCCTTCCGGTTGCTGCTCAATAAAGGCAATCAGAAATTCGGGGTAAAGGTGAGCATCTGGTTCGACCGAAAAACCGAGCATGTCATTAAGATCCGCTTTGCGGAAGACGGCAAGTCTGTCAAGAAGACGATGAATTACAAAATGATCTGAGTCAGGGGGATGAGATATGATACTTACGACAACGCCTACCATTGAAGGAAAACCAATTAAGGAATATATGGGGGTCGTAACAGGCGAAGCGATTATGGGAGCCAATATTATGCGTGATTTGCTTGCTTCCATTACCGATATTGTCGGCGGCCGTTCCGGAGCCTATGAAACCAAGCTGAAGGAAGCCCGCGATTTAGCCTTCAATGAAATGTCCGCTCAAGCTTCCAAATCGGGAGCTAATGCCATCGTTGGAATTGATATTGATTACGAGGTTGTCCGCGATGGGATGTTGATGGTCGCTGTCAGCGGTACGGCGGTGCGTATTTAAATCCCTCTCATCATGTCGTGATAACCCAGCGCGCATCCGCCCTTGCAAAGGCGGGTGTTTTTTTATCATAGGCCCAGTCTGGGAAAGGAAAGGGCAAGCCACTGGACAATCGGAAGCAGACAAAGGTACAATTTAGTGGAGACCGGAGATGGACTTCATGAACGGATAAAAGGAGATGCATGTATATGAATGGAGAAATAACAGCAAGCGAGCTGGAAACGCGACTGCGTGAAGGGGAGAAGCTGAGTGTTATTGATGTCAGGGAGCCGGACGAATGGGAATCGGGCCATATCGCTGAGGCAGTCAGCATACCGTTGTCCCAATTCGTGGAACGGGTAGGGGAATTGTCCGATTTCGAAGAACCGTTCTACCTTGTTTGCCGCAGCGGCAACCGCAGCGGCAAAGCTTGCGATTATTTGTCCGCCCAAGGCTTTGAAGTTATAAACATGGTCGGCGGCATGCTGAGCTGGCCTGGGAAGGTTGTTACAGACAGCTAGAGTTGAGATTTCTGTTCCCCAAATAAGGAGAAGCACCGGGTACACTTTGCCGGTGCTTTTTTTTGCTTTTCGGGAAGAACGCCTATGAATAATCATGAGCAACATGAAACCGCCATATAGTGTAAGACAGGACAATCATCAAACGGTGTTAAATTCGGCGTCATGGCAGCGGGAGGAGGATGGGTGTGCATAACCAGGAAACGGAGCATGTGCTTGATCTGCGTATTGAAGGCATGAACTGCAGCGCATGCGCAGTCCGGATCGAAAAGGCTGTCGGGAAAATGAAAGGCGTTAGCGGAGTGTCCGTTCATTACGCCGGAAAGTCAGCCAATATTCGTATAACCGAAGATCAGGTAAGCTCCGATGCCATCATGGACCGGATTACGCAGCTCGGGTTTCAGGCGTATCCTTTCGGCGAAGAACGTTCCGGTTTGTCCGAAAGGAACGCACTTCGCCTCAGGTTTGTGATCGCCGCAGTGCTTACTTTCCCTTTGTTGTGGTCAATGGCCCATCACTACAGCTGGCTGGGACTGTGGCCTGTACCCGCTTTCTTGCAGGAACCGCTGTTGCAATTTGCGCTTGCCGCCTTGATCCAGTTTTTTGTGGGCATGCCGTTTTATTTTGGCGCCTACCACGCGCTGCGGGAACGGACGGCGACCATGGATGTCCTGGTAGCCATCGGAACAACAGCGGCATTCGGATACAGTTATTATGCGATGATGACAGGAAAACCCTTGTATTTTGAAACTTCCGCGATTGTGATTACAGCTGTTCTGCTGGGCAAACTGCTGGAAGCGGCGGCCTCAGAGAAGGTGATGAAGGAAGGGGAGGCTTTTGAGCAGTTAAAAGCCAGGTCAGCTGTTATTGTGCGTGGCGGTATCCGCGAAAAGGTGGCGCTTGAGCAGATCCGTACAGGCGAGAGAATGCTGTCGGAAGCGGGCATTCCTTTGCCCGCTGACGGTATAGTCCTGGAAGGGGAGGCGGAGGCTGATGAATCATTTCTGACAGGCGAGAGCATCCCGGTCCACAAGAAAGCCGGTGATGAGGTATTCGCCGGCACAACGGTCACGGCCTCCGGATTGTTAATCCGGATCACGGCGGTCGGAAAAGATACGCTGCTCAGCCGGATCGCAGCCTTGACCCGTCAGGCCCAGTCCACGAAATCAACGATTGGCCGCAGAGTGGACCGACTTGCCGCAATTTTCGTTCCTGTCATGCTCGGACTCTCCGTATTTACGCTGCTGCTCTGGCTGTTTGTGCTGCGTCCAGGCGATACGGGGTCAGCAGGGATATATGCGCTCGCGGTACTGCTGGCGGCATGTCCATGCGCTTTGGGACTGGCAGCTCCCATATCGCTTGTGCTAGCCTCCGGAAAGCTGGCGAGGCGGGGCATAGTCCTTCAGGAAGCAGGAGCTCTGGAACGTTTGGCACAGATGAATGTTATCGTACTGGACAAGACAGGCACGATTACGGAAGGCAAGCCATCGATAACCGGGGTATTCCCGCTTCGCGGCTCCCGCAATGCGCTGCTGCAGCTCGCAGCAGCAGCCGAATTTCAGGCCGTGCATCCCTTCGCCGCCGCGATCAGGAACGCTGCACAGCGGGAAGGGCTGAGCGTGAGCCCGGCCGAGACCTGCCAAGCCGTGCCCGGCAAAGGAATAGCGGCCATTGTGGAGGGCGAACAAGTTCAGATCGGCAATGCTGCTTATGCGGCTGAAGCGGGCTGGCAGATCAGCCCCAGTACCGGATTATTCGCCGGCCAACGGGAAGCGGCAGGTGAAACTGTTATCTATGTCTTCCGCAGCGGGATCTGCGAAGGCGCCATAGCGCTGGCTGATCCGGTGAAGCGTTCGGCTCCGGAGGCGGTGCATTTGCTGCAGGCGGCAGGAATTTCCGTGATGCTGGCGACCGGGGATTACAGTCCAGCAGCCGGACATGCCGCATCGGAAGCTGGCATAACGCAAATCCATTCCTCCATGCTGCCGGAGCATAAGGCCGAGCTTATCCGGAAACTGCAGCAGGAAGGACTTGTCGTTGGCATGGCAGGAGACGGCTGGAACGATGCGCCAGCGCTTGCCGCCGCCCATATCGGCATTGCCATGGGAAGCGGAACCAACGCGGCGCTGGAAGCTGGCCATCTTACGCTGCTCCGGCCGAGATTGACCGGGATTTATGAAGCATTGATCGTAAGCCGGTTGACCGTTCGCAATATCCGTCAAAACCTCGGTTTTGCTTTTCTGTATAATATGGTTGTGATTCCATTTGCCGCTCTCGGCGGATTGGCGCCCTGGATGGCGGGGACGGCCATGGCCCTCAGCTCGGTGTCCGTTGTCGGAAACGCGCTGCGGCTAAACGGGCAGATGAACCGGGCGCTGCGCAAACAGGGGGAGGGAAGACAGAAAGGGCCGATGCCTCACCGAACCTTCATGTAGCGAGGGTTTAATCTGACAGGCTTGCGAAGCTGCCGCTCGTCTCCGAGATGACTCCATTGCAAGCGAGGGGAAGCATAATCTGGACAAGCAGCTCCGTAGAGTGATATATTAACATTTGCACAACTGAATAGGATTAAAAACAGGCTGCCGATGACCGAATTATTTTGGCGAAGATAAGGTGGAATCGGCTTAAAAGGGAAAGACCGGTGAGAACCCGGCACGGACCCGCCACTGTGAGGAAAGCTTCGATGCCATCCAGGCGTCGGATCTCTCCAAGTCAGGTTACCTTCCTGTTTTTATTATAACGCTACCTACGTGGACTTAGGGAGGTGTGAGAGATTGGTTTTAGGGAACGGTTCGTTATGCGAACAAGCACCGTTACAGGTGTTCCGCTTCCAAAATCCGCTGTTCGCAAGAACTGGAGCATTTCTGACACTCATTTGTCGGCAATGCTTTTTTTTGATTTATGCCTATATGAACAGGAGGCTATTCATATAGGCCATGTTTTGCAACCGGGTACGGGGGATTTATACAATAATATATTATTTTTAGGGAGAGAACCAAATCGATGAAAGCTGTGAAACGGATATCCTGGATGAAATTATCATTGATGCTTCTGCTGGCGGCGATGCTGCTGGTCGCTTCAGCCTGTGGAAGCGGGGCACCGGGCAATAGTAAGAACGGGGCCAATTCCAACTTGGAAGACCCGGCGACAGCGACCGGAACGCCTTCGAATACTGGCGCGGATGAGACGGATACAGGCGAAGGAGAGGCAGAGACTGCCGCAGAAGCCACTGCCTATCCGCTGACGGTCAAGGATGGGACGGGAACGGAGCTTGTCTTTGCGCAGGCTCCAGCCAGAATCGTGACGCTGGTTCCAAGCGAAACCGAGATCGCATTCGCGATCGGAGCCGGCGAGCAGGTCGTCGGAGTGGATGATTTCTCCAATTACCCGGAAGAGGCCGCTGGCAAAGAAAAGATTGGCGGCATGGAGGCGAATATTGAGAAAATCGTCAGCCTGAAGCCTGATCTGGTGCTTGCTTCCTCAGGTATGAACCAGCCTGTAGTGGATAAACTGCGGTCATTAAAGCTGACGGTGTATGCAAGCGATCCGAAAACCTATGACGACGTTGCGTCGAAAATCACCCAAATCGGCGTTATCATGGATAAGGCAAAGGAAGCCGCTGAAGTGACCAGGCATATGCAGGATGTCCGCCAGCAGGTGACGGATGCAGTCAAGGATGCGCCTAAGCCTAACGTATTCCTGGAATTTTCCCCGGGCTGGACGGTTGGAAAAGGCGAATTCCTGGATGAATTGCTCACGATCGCAGGGGGGACCAATATCGCGGATCAGCAGGGATGGTATGAAATCGATCCCGAGTCGGTAGTGAAATCGAATCCCGATGCGATTATTTATGCTTCCATGGCAGTTAAGGAAGGCGAGAAAAATCCGATACTGGCGGCCATCGAAAGTCGTCCGGGCTGGAATACGATTGCTGCTGTCAAAGAGAAGAAGATATACGAGGTGAATGAGGATCCGCTTGTACGGGTCGGTCCACGTCTTGCGGAAGGGTTGCTGGAGGTAGCCAATAAGCTGCATCCGGACCTCGTGAAGTAAATGAGACTCAAACTGTACGTTTTTGGAGGAGCAGCTATGCTCCTCCTTGTCGCATCTATTGTTGTCAGTATGTCTATCGGCTCCGCCGGACTTCCGCTGCGCGATGTATGGGGCATTCTCGTCCATCAGCTGCCATGGATGGACAGCGCGGAAGGCAGGTGGGATGCTGGCGATATTGCGATTGTTACCCAGCTGCGTCTTTCCCGCATCCTGCTTGCCGTAATGGTTGGAGCCTGTTTATCCTTGGCCGGCGCGGGTTTTCAGGGTGTTCTGCGCAATCCCTTAGCGGACCCTTTTACGCTTGGCGTTGCTTCCGGCTGCGCGGTGGGCGCATCCTTTCTCATTTTATTCGGTTATCAGACCGTAATTGGAATCTGGTCGATCCCGCTGATTGCTTTTGTTACCGGCATCATTACCCTTGTTGTTGTATTTGCCCTTTCGCGGGCACGCGGCGCAGTGAATGTCGAGACCTTAATCTTGTCGGGCGTAATCGTCCAGGCTTTTCTTGGCGCGTTCGTGACCTTTATGGTTTCGCTTTCCCAGGGGGTTGTTAATGAAATTATGTTTTGGCTAATGGGGAGTCTGAGCGGGCGGAGCTGGGAGCATGTAAAGCTTATTTTTCCTTTTGTGCTGATCGGTCTTCCTGTACTGATCCGTTACGCCCAGCCCTTGAATATGTTCGCTTTTGGCGAGCGGCATGCCGCATATATGGGTATTGAAGTGGAGCGGACCAAAATGATTGTGCTGATTGTCTCGACCTTAATGACCGCCGTGGCTGTATCGATATCGGGTATTGTAGGTTTTGTAGGATTAGTTGTCCCACACCTGCTGCGGCTGCTTATCGGTCCGGATTACCGTATCCTTATTCCATTGTCGGCTGTAGGCGGCGGCATTTATCTGCTGTGGGCCGATACGCTGGCGCGGACGGCGCTCAGCCCCAGGGAAATATCGCTCGGCGTCGTTACTGCGCTGATCGGGGCTCCTTTCTTCGCCTATTTATTATACCGGCGCAAGGTGCAGCGGGGAGGGACGGCATGATTGAAGCCATTGAACTTCGCAAGACAATCGAAGGCAACCAGATACTGAAGGGACTTTCGTTCAAGCTGAAAGCAGGACGGATCTACGGAATTATCGGTCCAAATGGTGTCGGAAAGTCAACTCTTCTTCAACTCCTTGCGGGAATCGAATTCCCGACATCCGGTCAAATTCTGCTCGAAGGAATCCCTGCCGGGCGATATGCCCGCAAGTCTTTGGCCAAGTGGCTTGCGGTTCTTCAGCAGGGCGGTCTGGCTGCCGCAGGTTTTACGGTTCGCGAGGTAGTCGCGATGGGCAGGTATCCGTTCCAGAACTGGCTGGGGGGTGAGAAGACCGATACCGGTCCGCTCATCGATGAGGCTATGGAGGCAATGGGCCTCAGGGGTCTTGAGGATCGGCCGGTTGATCAACTCAGCGGCGGGGAAAGGCAGCGTGTCGCCCTGGCAAAAGTGATGGTCCAGGAGCCCAGGCTGCTTCTGCTTGATGAGCCGACGACCTATCTGGATATCGGTTATCAGCTGCAGCTGCTGGATACGGTCAGTAGCTGGCAGCAGGAACGGGGCATAACGGTAGTGGCCGTCCTTCACGATATCAATTTGGCGGCCCAGTACTGCCAGGAGCTGCTTGTGCTAAGCGGAGGAAGGCTGGAAGCGTTCGGCACCCCGGCGGAGGTGATCAGCGAAGAGCTGATCCGGCGCGTCTACGGCGCCGGATCCGTTGTTCTGCCGCATCCGCAAACAGGCATTCCCCAGCTGCTGCTGCTGCCGGGCAAGCCTTCATCGGATACCAGATAAGAAAGGAAGACAGCATTAATGAGCGAATTCATCCTATCACAACTTATTGGAACTATAAAACCTCTAAACAAGGAATCGGTAGAGGCTGCCGACCGGCATTTGAATAGCCTGACGAAGCCGCCGGGCAGCCTGGGAAGGCTGGAAGCGATTGCCCGGCAGATGGCAGGCATAACCGGCGAGCTCGCGGCGGATCTGTCGAAGCGGGCTATTATCGTCATGGCGGCGGATCATGGCGTCTGTGCCGAGGGCGTGAGCGCTTTTCCGGCGGAGGTGACAGGCCAGATGGTGCTCAATTTCCTGTCGGGTGGAGCGGCTGTCAATGTACTCGCACGGCTGGCCGGTGCCCAGGTGAGCTGTGTTGATATCGGTGTCAATGCCCAGCTGGAGCATCCCCTGCTGATCAGCCGGAAGGTTCGCAGCGGGACAGCCAATATGACGCAGGGACCTGCAATGTCACGCGAGGAAGCCCTCCGGGCCATTGCGGCAGGATCAAGGCTGGTGGATGAGCTGGCTTCCGCAGGTTACCGGATGTTCGGGACCGGTGAGATGGGAATTGGCAATACGACTGCGAGCGCTGCCCTCTGCGCCGTGCTGGCAGGCATGGAGCTTGATGCGGCGGTCGGCCGGGGAACCGGCATCGATGAAGATAAGCGCAGACATAAAGTCGATGTGGTCCGCCGGGCGATTGCAATCAACAAACCCGACCGGGCTGATCCGCTTGATGTCCTGGCCAAGGTGGGCGGCCTAGAGATTGCCGGTCTGGTCGGCGTTATCCTGGGTGCGGCTGCCAATCGCTGTCCCGTTCTGATCGACGGATTTATTTCATCGGCAGCTGCTTTGGTTGCCGCAAGGCTTGCCCCGCAGGCTCTACCTTATATGCTTGGTTCTCATCTGTCGGACGAGCAGGCTCACAGCGGGCTGCTGGAGAGTATCGGGATCCAGCCCATGATCCATCTGGACATGAGACTGGGCGAAGGAACAGGAGTCGTGCTGAGCTTTCATTTTGTTGATGCGGCGATTGCCGTTATGAGAGAGATGGCCACATTTGAAAGTGCCGGAATATCGCGGGAATAAGCCCGGGACCGATTACATCCGAAGAAAAGAGGAACTGCAATGGCGGTTATGATTACAGGCGGGGCGCGAAGCGGAAAAAGCGACTTTGCCGAGCGGTATGCCATGCGGATGGCCGAAAGCGGCATTTATATCGCCACCTCCCAAAGCTGGGATGATGAAATGACACAGCGGATCGCGCGGCACCGCCGGTCCCGCGAAGCCGCAGCCTTTCCCTGGCGGACGATTGAAGAGCCTTTGGATATTGCAGCCATCCTGCAGCGTCTGGACCAGGAAGCCGCCGAGGAAGGGAGCGGCTGCCAGCGTCCTGCAGTTCTCGTGGATTGCCTGACCTTGTGGCTGACCAACTGGATACTCAAACTGGATGCGGAAGAGGACCCTGCAGCCGGTCCCACGGGGCCGGGGGACTGTCAATCGGCCAAGCCTCAGGGAATGGAGGCGGTGGCTGACGAACTGATCGCTGCCGTAGCAGCTTACAGCGGACCGTTGCTGCTGGTAACCAACGAGGTGGGAAGCGGCATTGTTCCCGCTTATCCGCTGGGACGCCGGTTCCGCGACGAAGCGGGGAGACTCAACCGCAGGCTGGCGGCTGTTTGCGAACAAGCTTTTCTTGTCGTAGCAGGCTTTCCGCTGGATTTGAAGACACTTGCTTTTCGACTGGAGGACGAATAGGTGCTTTTCTATTCGCTGCCGGAAATCCTGCTCCTCATTGCGGCGGCTATCGTTATCGATTGGGTCGTCGGCGATCCGAAATGGCCGACCCATCCCGTCATCTGGATAGGCCGATTTATTCATTCCTTTGAACGGCGGCTCTATCCAAAAGGAGCCCTGATGGCGCCTTCCCGTTTGAAGAAGAGCGGAATGCTGCTTGCGGGAACCACGACGGTATTGTCCTTTGCCGTTATATGGCTGATAACGGCATTGGCATCCTTCATCCATCCATGGGCGGGTTATGCGCTGTCCTGCTGGTTTATCTCCTCCACAATCGCTGTGAAGGGACTCAAGGATGCGGCGATGCTTGTATACCGCCCCTTGATTGCCGGCGATCTTGAAGAAGCGAGAAAATACGCGGGCTATATTGTCAGCAGGGATACAGAGTCAATGAGTGATGCGGAAGCGGCCAGAGCGGCGGTGGAAACCGTCGCGGAGAATACGGTGGATGCATTTGTTTCTCCGCTTTTCTTTGCACTATTGGGAGCTGCGCCGCTTGCCATGCTCTACAGATCGGCAAATACGCTGGACTCCATGGTCGGATACCGTAATGAGCGTTATCTTCATTTCGGCTGGGCCTCTGCCAGGCTGGACGACATCCTGAACTATCTGCCCGCCCGTATAACCGGCCTGCTGCTTGTCGCGGCAGCATGGCTGACACCAGGTCTTGCCGCTGGCAGAGCTTATGGAGCGGTCCAAGCTTTTGCCCGGCTGCATCCCAGCCCAAATAGCGGCATTCCGGAGTCAGCCGTCGCGGGAGCGCTTGGAATTGAGCTTGGCGGCCGCAATATTTATTTCGGCCAGGCAAGCGAACGGGCGCGTCTTGGCTGGCCGCTGCAGCCGCTTGCGGCCGGGGATATTATCCGTACCGTTAGGCTGCTCTACCTTGTCAGTTTATTTTGGTTCGCGGGGGTGGTTCTGCTATGGTGCGTCATTCGCTGAAAACGCAGCTTCAGGCAGCCGGTGCCGCATTTCAATTTATGACGCGTCTGCCGGTGCCGCTTGAAATTCCATTTACACCTGCGGTACTGGCCAAGAGCGTGGTCTATTACCCGCTTGTTGGTGCTGTGATCGGAGGCATCGCCGGTGCCGCCGGTTGGTTCTTGTCATTGTGGGTACCGGTGCTGCCATCTTCGGTGCTGATCCTGTTGATCTGGACGGTACTAAGCGGCGCTCTTCATCTGGATGGCCTGATGGATACGGCAGACGGAGTGCTTAGCTACCGTTCGAGGGAGAAAATGCTGGAGATCATGAAGGACAGCCGGGTGGGCGCCATGGGGGTCATAGCGGTGATTATTCTGATGCTGCTGAAATTTTCCACCCTCGCAGCGCTTCTAGAGTCAGAAGGACGGTGGACGGATGCGGTGCCGCTTATGGTTATGGCATGCGGCTGGAGCCGGCTGTGGGTGGTTGTGTCCATGGTTGGCTGGCCGTTTGCGAGGCCCGGTGAAGGATTGGCCATTCTGTTCAGCAAGGTACGCAGATCCCAGGTGTCGGTGACAGTTGTCGTGCAGCTTACGCTTGCTGCCGCTGCCGGTATGGCTTGGGGCTTGTCCTTGCCAGAGCTGGGCTTGATTGTGCTTGTCCAGGGAGCGCTGACGCTGCTCTGCGGAATGCTGCTCTCCCGCTATTTTACCCGCCGGTTAGGCGGTTTGACCGGAGATACCTATGGAGCTCTAATTGAGATACTGGAATGCATGCTGCTGTTTTCTCTGCTTTGGCTGATTTAAAAGATGGACGGGAAGATGCGCGCAGTAAGAAGGAGACCTGGCTAGTATGAAAGTAATTTCGATTGAACAAGGGGGCTTATACGGATGATGCTGGAGCGATTCGGTCACGGGGGTGACCTCCTGACCGCCCAGGAACTGTTCGGCATCGGGGCAGGCAAATTTATCGATTTTAGCGCCAATATGAATCCTCAAGGGCCGCCGGCCTGCGTGTCAAGGATTCTGAGGGACTATGCCGGGACGATTGGGCAATATCCCGATCCTGCGTCAAGAAGTCTCATTAAGAAGCTGGCCGCTCACCATGGGGTCAGCGAACTGTCCATTCTGGCCGGTAACGGAGCGGCGGAATTGATTGATTTGACGGTGCGCACGCTGCAGCCCAAAGTAACGGTTGTAGCGGCTCCAAGCTTTGTTGAATATCGGGATGCTGCTTTGAAATGCGGGAGCGCCGTGAGAGAATTGGCGCTTGCTCCGGAAGCGGGTTTCCGGTTGACGATGCAGGGGGCCCAAACGTTGCTTGCAACCTTACGCGGGGAAGGGCTTGAAGCAGGAGATACCCTGTGGTTTCTGGGCTCCCCCAACAATCCGACAGGACAGTTGGTCGATCCTGCTATTATCCGCAAGCTGCTCATAGAAGGCGAGCAGGTTGTGGTGGACGAGGCGTTTATGGACTTTGTTCCGGACGCCGCGGCAATCAGCCTGCTGGAAGAAGCCGCTGCCCATGATCGTTTGTTCGTCATTCGTTCACTGACCAAGTTTTATGCGATTCCCGGCATACGATTGGGATACATGACGGCCTCGCCGGAATCGATTGGCCGGATCAGGGCGCTGCAGGTGCCCTGGAGCGTAAATTCGCTGGCACAGCAGATCGGTCAAGCGGTGCTTGCAGATGAGGAATACCGGAAAGACTCGATGAACTGGATTGCGGAGGAACGTCCATGGCTGGAAAACCAACTGCAAGCTCTCGGATTGGACGTTTATCCTGGCGCAGCTAATTATGTATTGTTTGCTTTGCCCCGCGGACATCAGCTCAACGCCAAGCTGCTCCAGCAGCAGCTTGGCCATCGCGGCATTCTGATCCGGGACGCTTCTTTGTTTAACGGATTGGATGACCGCTTCTGCCGGATTGCGGTGCGTTTACGCAAGGATCATCTCGCTCTGCTGAAGGAAATGAAAGCATTGCTTGAACGCAAGGAGAATCTTATATGACCCAGCCCTTTCGGATGCGGAATAAGGATGATGGATACAGACCGGCGAACGGGCCGGAAATGATGATCAGGCTGGAAGCGGATGCCATCATCATAACATGCGCAAAGCCGCTGGAAACGTTAAGCAGCGCGGTAGTCGGGGGCGGTTTTTCAAAAGCGGAGCGGATTGTCAATTGGAAGGTCCCGCTGGGCTACGAGGGTTCGGATCCGGTGCGGGATTTTCATCAGATGCTGATTGAACGGGGCGTCCCAGGAAAAGCTACCGTAGGGCTGTTGACTGCCGCGAAGCTCACACATGCCTCGATCTTCGAGACTGATGGGGACGGCTTCTCCATGGTATGCTGTACCACGGCAGGCACGGGCAATGCGGCCAGAGCGGGACTTGCGCGCCCCGTATTCTCCGCTTACGAGGCGGGGACGATCAATACCGTTGTGTTGATTGACGGGCAGCTCACGTCAGCGGCGATGGTCAACGCCATCATTACTGCAACGGAGGCCAAAGCCGCTGCGCTGGCCGACCTTGGCGTTGCCGATCACCTGCACCATGCTGCAGCCACAGGCACGACAACGGATGCGATTGTGATTGGCACATGCAAGTCTGAACGCTATAGCGGGATCCATCGGTATGCGGGCTCCGCAACGATGGTCGGAAGCGCGATCGGACGGTTGGTTTACGATACGGTTTCTGAGGCGGTCTCGACGCAGAAGGAGAGCTGAAGGAACGATTCAGCCGCGAAACTGAAAGCAGGTTTGTGCAAAATCAGGTTAGGAATACGATTTTGATCAGGTGAGAACCTTGGAGGTTGCAGAATTGGAAATCAGGCTTCTGAATAGGGAAGACGCACATCGATATCGAGAGCTTCGGCTGAAGTCCTTAATGGAGAATCCTGAAGCATATTTAACGACTTATGAAATAGAGTCCGCAAAACCAATCGAGCAGGTGCAACAGAATCTTTTACCGACAGACAGCAGATTTACGCTAGGTGCTTTTATCGTAAACGAACTCGTGGGTATCGTGACTTTTGTAAGAGAAAGTAACCCTAAAACCTTACATAAAGGGAATATCTATGCGATGTATGTTTCGCCTGAATGCCGGGGGAAAGGAACAGGCAAGGCATTGATCCGGAGGCTGATCAAAAGGGCAGCGCATTTGGGTGGGCTGGAGCAAATTAATCTATCCGTAATCTCTACAAACACCGGTGCAATAAGATTGTATGAACGTAGTGGTTTTACTGGATATGGAACGGAGCGCAATGCTTTGAAATCTGGGGATCACTATTGGGATGAAGAACTCATGGTACTGCGATTGGGTGAAAGGGATAAGAGCTGATCCGTCCTGAATTTCGTTCGGAGCAGCGGTCGTAGAGCAATAAACCAAACAAAAAAGCAGCAAGCCGAAGCTTCTGCTCTTGAATGCGAATATAAAGTGGCGGAGCTGACGGGATTCGAACCCGCGGTCTCCTGCGTGACAGGCAGGCATGTTGGGCCACTACACCACAGCTCCATGCGATAAGACAAGGGATATCATACCACGGCTGCTTGGCAATGTCTATTCCTTTATTACATTTAATATAGGGCCTGATCGATTGATTATCTCTTTCGGCTGTGAAACATTATAATAGAATCAGAAATAGAGAGGCAAACACGCAGCGACATGCTCAACATATAGAGGAGACTGGAAGTATGGATCATCATCATAAGGAGCGCGGCGGTGCGGAGCTGCCGATAGACAGCCTGCTGCCGGAGCTGATGGAGCATCTGTGCAAGCAGACTGGCGCGGTACTGATCGCAGCTCCAGGGGCAGGGAAAACAACACGGGTTCCGCTTGCTCTTTTACATTCGCCGTGGCTGAAGGGTCAGCGTATTCTGATGCTGGAGCCCAGGCGCCTGGCTGCCCGCTCAGCCGCGCGCTATATGGCCGCTTCTCTTGGCGAGCAGCCAGGCGAAACGGTCGGTTACCGGGTGAGAATGGATACCAAGGTGGGCCCAGGAACCCGGATTGAGGTCATTACCGAAGGTGTGCTGACCCGCTTGCTTCAAACCGATCCTTCGCTGGAAGGGGTGGGGATGGTTATCTTTGACGAGTTTCATGAACGCCATCTGCATGCCGATCTGGGCCTCGCGCTTTGCCTGCAGATGCAATCGCTGCTGCGGGAGGATCTACGGCTGCTTGTGATGTCTGCCACGTTGGAAGGAGAACGGGTCTCGGCCCTGCTCGGGGGCGCCCCGGTAGTCATCAGCAAAGGCCGGGCGTTTCCGGTGGTCACGCATTATGCTTCCAACAGGCTGGAAGGGCGTATGGAGGATGCCGCCGCGAGGATGGCTGCCGAAGCTGTTCGCAGACATGAGGGGGATGTGCTGGTCTTCCTGCCGGGGGCGGGAGAAATCCGCCGTGTCCAGGGCTTATTGAGCGGGACGGCGGCCGGACTCGGTCCCGATGTGCGGGTTATGGCGCTGCATGGCAGCATGCCCCCGGATGCACAGGATCAGGCGATAGCCGCTTCTCCGCCCGGCATTCGCAAAATTGTGCTGGCTACGACAATTGCCGAATCCAGTGTAACGGTGCGGGGCGTCCGGATCGTGATCGACAGCGGTCTCAGCCGCGTGCAGCGGTTCTCCCCGCGCACGGGCATGTCGCGGCTCGAGACGGTTGCGGTTTCCGCCGCCTCCGCCGATCAGCGGCAGGGTCGTGCAGGAAGGGAAGCGCCGGGAATCTGCTACCGGCTGTGGACCGAACAGGAGCACCGCCAGCTGAAACCGCAGAGCGAGCCGGAGCTGCTTGATGCGGATCTGGCACCACTGGCGCTGGAGCTGGCCGTCTGGGGTGTAACAGACCCCGGCGATCTCTTATGGCTGGACCCCCCTCCGGCTGCGGCCTATGGTCATGCGGTAGAATTGCTGTGCGAGCTCGCCGCGCTGGATGCCGATAACAAGCCGACCCGGCACGGCAGGGCGATGGCGGCGCTGGGTATGCACCCGCGCTTGGCTCATATGGTCCTGGAGGCGGATAAGCTCGGATATGGCGCCGCCGCCTGTGAGCTGGCTGCACTGCTTAGCGACCGCGATCCGCTGCGCAGCAAGGTCCGCAGCATCGATATGCGGCTGCGAATGGAAGCCCTTCACGGCCATCCTCCGGATGCGATGGACGATGCGGTGCGGAGGAGAATTGCGGCAGAGGCACGGGAATGGAGACGGGCGGCAGGTATCTCCCAGCCATCGGCAGGAGACGGTCCAGGCCTGGGCGGTGCGGATGGCCACGGCCTGCTGCTCGCTTTGGCATATCCGGACCGGATCGCCCAGCGACGCAGCGACGGCCGTTTTCTGCTGCGCAGCGGCCGCGGGGCCATCGTGCGGGAGCTGCAGCCGTTATCGCAAGAGGCGTATCTGGCTGCGGCGGAGCTGGAGGACAGTGGAGTGGACAGCAGAATTCAGCTGGCTGCACCGCTGACTTTGGGAGAGCTTGAACAGATAATGGGCGATCAGATTATAGAGGAGGACGAAGTGCTGTGGGACCGTTCGGCACAAGCTGTCCGCGCCAAGCGGAAGCTGCGGCTTGGTGCGCTTGTACTTAAGGAGAGCCAGCTCGCCGATGCGGACCCCGAACGGGTCGCGCAGGCGCTGATGAGCGGAATCGCCGAGCTTGGCCTTGATGTTCTTCCCTGGACGCGCCAGGCTAGACAACTTCAGGCCCGGATCGCCTTGATGCATGCGCACAACCAGGCATGGCCGGATGTTTCCGATGAATCGCTGCTAATAGACATGCAGGGCTGGCTTGGTCCTTATATCGGCGGCATGCGCAGGCGCTCGGATCTGGCCAGAGTCAATCTGGCGGCCGTCCTGGAGTCACTGCTCTCCTGGCAGGAGCGGCAGCAGCTGGACAAAGAAGTACCAACCCATATAACCGTACCCAGCGGATCGCGCATACCCATCGATTACAGCGACCCTGCAGCTCCCGTGATTGCGGTTCGCCTGCAGGAGCTGTTCGGGTGGCAGCAAACGCCCAGGATCGCCGGGGGCAAGCTGCCATTGACGATTCATCTGTTGTCGCCTGCACAGCGGCCGGTACAGGTGACAAGCGACCTGGCCAGCTTCTGGAAGGGGACATATTTTGAAGTCAGGAAGGATCTGAAGGGGCGTTATCCCAAACATTATTGGCCTGATAACCCTCTTGAAGCGATGCCGACCAACCGGACCAGGCCGCGTGTGTAAAGAGGACAAGACAGCCTTGATAAGTTCGGAGGATCGAAGAATGAAACTGCTGATTGTTTATTTACTGGTTATGAATGTAACGCTGCTTATTCTGATGCGGATCGACAAAACCCGTTCCGGGAGCGCAAGCGGCCGCAGACACCGCATTCCCGAGCGGCGGCTGCTGGGCGTTGGCGCACTTGGCGGGGCACTTGGGGGCTGGATCGCCATGCGGATGTTCCGCCACAAAACCAAACATGCTGCTTTTGCAGCGGGCTTTCCGGTAATGGTCCTCATTCATGCTGTTGTTCTGATTGCTGCATACCGTTATCTTGCCTAAGTTCGTGGCTCTGCAAGAAGTGGATAGCCTGAAGCATGTTTTTACAAGCATCCATTGACTGTTTACGCTACATATGCTATATTTCTATTTCGTGTAACAACCCTATGCTTGCTGTGCCATATCTGTATGACACGGTCTTAAAACCTATATGAACACACGAACAAGCCGCATGCAAATGCGGCTTTCTTTGCCCTTGCAGTTTGTACAGGATGGTCCTTAAATAGATGCTGCAAGGGCAATGCGGCTCATCATTATCAACTTTCAGGAGGGTAACTGACATGTCTGTTCAAAGTGCCTTTCAAGACGAAGCAGCGCGGATCGAGGATGTGCTTGGGCAAATCCGCCGTCAGCTGCTTGCGATCGGCCCCCGTTATACGGGCGATGATTTCACGGAACAAATGCTGCAATTACAGCGCGAGCAGCGGCAGCAGCGGCTGGAGGTCGCCGAGCGCGAGCCTTATTTTGGCCGTATTGATTTTCAGGAGCTGGCCACGCCGCAGCCCAAACCGTTATACATCGGCAAGGCCGGTGTCGCGCATGAATCGAGCAAGGAGCTGCTTGTTGTGGATTGGCGGGCTCCTGTAGCGAGCCTTTTCTATGCATTCAGCGGCGGGGAAGCGCCAATTACTTATGAATCGCCCGAGGGCGAAATCGAAGGAACCATTCATCTCAAACGCAACCTGATGGTGCGCGGCGGCGTGCTGGAGCGGGTGGTGGACAGCTACATCCGGGGAGAGAAAGATGAATCGGTTACCGACGAGTTCCTCCTGTACCGTCTGGGCGAGAACAAGGACAATCGGCTGAGGGATATTGTATCGACCATCCAGCAGGAGCAGGACCGGATTATCCGCACGGAAAAAAATAAAACCGTCTTTATCCAAGGAGTGGCAGGCAGCGGGAAAACGACCGTAGCCCTTCACCGGCTTGCTTATTTGCTGTATCGTTATGCGGACCGTATCCGGGCCGAGCGGATGGTGATCTTCGCGCCCAACCGGATGTTCCTGGATTATATCTCCGGGGTTCTCCCGGAGCTTGGGGTCGGCGATATCCTGCAGACGACCTATAATGAATGGGCGATTGAACGGCTGCAGCGGTCAGTGCGGCTGGATGACTCCTCCGACAGCATGGCGTATTGGTTCGAGCAGCCGCGCACGAGAGAGGAGATGGAGCAGGCATCAGGACGGATCAAAGGGAGTACAGCGTTCAAGGAGGCGGTCGACCGCAGGCTGCAGGAGCTGGAATCCACGCTGTTGCCGGAGCAGCCGTTTGAGCCCATACCGGGTATGACGCTTCAGCCTTCGGCGATTCAGGATTGGCTGCTCATCGAGGACAGTTATGAACCATTCATGAAACGCCGGGAACGACTTGTCAACCGGATCAAGCGATGGCTGGAATCGGAGTGGAAGGCTCGCCGCATCAATGACCGCCCATTAAAGAGCAAAGCCAATGCCAGACTGAACGCCTACTGCAAAAAAATACCTTCCTTCACCGCATCTCAGCTATACAGCGAAATGCTAAGCGGAGCGGACGCGGCGGAGCTGATCCCAGCGAAGTCACGGGCGGCAACGGTGAAAGCGCTCAAGAAGAATCTTGCGGAGCCGGAAGATCTGGCACCTCTCGTTTATATCCAACTGAGGCTCTACGGGCTGGACCAGCCGGTCTATGACCATGTTGTCATCGATGAAGCGCAGGATTATTCGCCGTTTCAGCTTGAAGGCCTGCGCTTGTGCCAGCTCCATTC
Organism: Paenibacillus nasutitermitis; assembly: GCF_014641075.1. Classification (GTDB taxonomy): domain Bacteria; phylum Bacillota; class Bacilli; order Paenibacillales; family Paenibacillaceae; genus Paenibacillus_Z; species Paenibacillus_Z nasutitermitis. The sequence goes on along the minus strand of NZ_BMHP01000002.1, from coordinate 665,092 downwards.
ATCCATGACCATTCTAGGCGATTTGCAGCAGGGAATTCACCGTTATGCGGGGATCGTCAACTGGACCGAGCTGACAGAGGTATTTGACGCACAGGAGCAGGACTATTACGAACTGGACCGCAGTTACCGGTCGACGATGGAAATTATCGAATTTGCCAACCGGGTTCTCGGCAGCATGGGAGATGGTGTGAAGCCGGCTGTTCCGGTGTTCCGCAGTGGAGAAGAAGTTGAGATCTCGGTGTTTGATCAGGAGGAGGAACGACTTGCGGAAGCCGTTCGGACGGTTCTGGATTGGCAGTCCCAGGGCAGTTACCGAACTATCGCCGTGCTGGCCAGAACGGCCATAGCCTGTTCTGTGCTTGCCGCGCGGTTTGCCGAAGAAGGGGTGGAAGCGTCTCTTATTCAAAGCAAGCAGGAAGCCTATGGCGGGGGGTTGACCATCGTGCCGGCTTATTTGGCGAAAGGACTGGAATTTGATGCGGTGCTGATCGCCGATGCCGATGCGGCAAGCTTCGGCGATAATGACGGAAAGCTGCTTTATGTGGCCTGTACGCGCGCTCTGCATAAGCTGAAGCTGCTCAGCTGCGGCCCGCTTACGAATTTGCTGAATGCAGAACTGTGCAACTGATTGAATCCCTTCATTGAAACCTTTTGATGGCCATACCATTGCCGGCGGAAAATGTTGTTCTGGATGATAGGAGGAATGGAAGATGATGGGAATGGAATGGGATTACCTGCTCCGTGTCCTTGTAGCGGGAGCATGTGGGGTGATTATCGGCTACGAGCGGAAAAGCCGGATGAAGGAAGCCGGTATCCGTACCCATTTTATCGTGGCCGTTGGCGCGTCCCTGATGATGATCGTCTCCAAATACGGCTTTCAGGATCAGTTATCCTGGAGTAATCTTTCACTGGATCCGGCGCGAATCGCGGCTCAAGTCGTAAGCGGCATCGGATTTCTGGGTGCCGGCATGATTTTCATGCAGAAGCAGACTGTCAAAGGACTGACAACGGCTGCCGGAGTCTGGGCGACTTCGGGGATTGGGCTTACCATCGGCGCAGGGCTTTATCTGGTGGGTGTCGGTGTCACCCTGATGATTTTTATCGGGCAGAAACTTTTGCACCTGAAGCTGAACTGGCTAAGAACCCCCAGAACCGAGCAGCTTATGATCCGCGCCGGCAATGAGCCAGGCATGCTGGATCAGATTTTGCTGGAAATCGAGAAGCAGGGCATCCGGATCGGCAGTTTTCATGTGGAGAAGAAAAACGAAGCGGCTGAGATGGAGATTGAACTCCATGTGATCCTGCCGCCTGATTTTCAAATCAACAAGCTGCTTCAGATCATCCAGCAAATTCCCGCCATATATGCGGTAGATTATCATTAATCAGGATGGTTTCGTACAGGAAGTCACGGCTGAGCGGTGCCGGTTGTTTGCAATGCCAGCAGGAAAAAAACTGGACTGGAACCCGGTAAAGATCGTATGCTATGCTAATGTGCCACGCTTAAGCTGGCAGTTTTCCGGTCCATCCGAAAGGCAGCTTGCCGAGTGATTGGTGTCAATATGAGCAGCAAACAGCAAAGGGGCAACAACATACATGGACTTTATTGTGCATCATCTTTCGTTTTTTGTTATTCAGGGGGACGGTGCCGACAATGCGGCGAAAACCTTCCAGCATTTTCAGACATTGGATCAGGAAGGGTATGCGGACAGCGAGCTGAAAGCTTTCCTGGACGGCGAATTTCAGCGGATCTGCAAACGCAAGGCCGAACGCCATCCCGTCACAGAGAATGCGCCGACCAAAATCGGGCGGTTTATTGCCGAACCCGGTTACGAACTGGACAGCAATCCAAACTATAATCTGTTTCAACGACTTCGCGATGCAGGCACCAATCAGGAATTTCACAGCTATGCCGACGAGCTTATCCGTCTTTATATGGATGCCGCTGCTGTTCGCGGAGGAGCTCTGATTGTTGTAAAAGCGACCCCGAACCGGCATACGGACGAGCCGCTGCTGTTTATACTGAAATGCGATTTTGAACCGAAGATCGCGCGGATTTCCGACGAGAAGAGCCTCATTTCGCATGTTGAAATGGCGATCAGCGCACGGAATATGAAATCGATTCAATATCCGTTTATGCCGGAAGAGGGAATGCTGGAGCTTTGGGAGCTGAAAATTCACCAGGCTTCGCATGCCCGGTATTTTGAGGATTTTCTGCGGTTTGTCAGTTATGAGAAAGCAATGCCGGAGCTGATGAGCGAGCAGATGATTACGATGGTCCATGAATATATGGACGAGAAGTGGCAGGGACAAGAGGGCGAGGAACGCGAGCAGGAAGCCCAGCGCTTCGAGATCTGGGCGGCGAGCGAGAAGCGGGAGCTTCAGGAAAGCTGGACGCATGAACAGGTATCGGCCGCGGCGGAGCAGCTGGTGGAGCAGCAGCCAAACCTGAGTGTTGCGTTCAAACTGGATGGCGTATCGGTCAAGGGGCCGCTCGCAGAATTCGGCCGCTCGATTCATTTTGCGACGTACAAGGGCCGTTATATCGCACTGGTTGAAGGCGATGCGTTCCAGTTTGACCGCAGCGTCTCGCCAGTTGAGCTGCTGCAGCCGCCCGATCTGCTGGAAGTCCTGGAGCAGCTCGGACAGCCAAAAAAAGAGCAGAATAGCGATGAATACCCACAGGCGCAGCTGCCACAGGCCGATGACGGACTGCCTTATTAGAACCTATTACAGATTGTTATCAGGGGAATTCCGGCAAGCGGGATTTCCCTTATTTTTTAAGATCGGGTGAAAAAGCAGCCTTTACTTACCGATAAACAACATAGGCGGCTGCCGGCTCCGACCGTTCGAGCGATCTACACAATCGAACAATATTCGTTCTTAGTGCTGATTATTTTACATAATTTATTAAATTCCGATAACATTTGGATTATACTTGAAATCATGACTAAGGCTATGCCTTTCCAACTGCGAAGCAAAAGGGATGTTATTATAAGGTTTAAACACGGGGTGAATAAGAATGAGAGCCATGCTGGTTGATGATGAAGCGCTGGCAAGCTATGATCTGCGCAGACAGCTTGAGATAATCGGCGGCTTTGAAATCGTTGCCGAGCTGAAAGATGCGCAGGAGGCGGTCCGGCAAGCGGAAAGTCTTGATCCGGATGTGGTTTTCCTGGATATCGATATGCCGGTTCTGAGCGGGATCGAAGCGGCCGAGCTTCTGCAGATGCGTTTGCCTAAACTCAAGATCGTATTCGTTACGGCGTACGATGATTATGCGATAAAGGCGTTCGAGCTCAATGCGGTGGATTATTTATTGAAGCCGGTAAATACCGGAAGGCTGAGAAGAACGGTCGAGCGGCTTCAGGCGGATATCCGGCAAATCCAGCTGTCCAACGAGAGCGGTGTGGGCAGAGGATTGCCGCTTCCCGCCGCCTCCCCTCCGCATACGATGCTGCGTTGTTTTCAAACGCTGGAGCTTGATAACGGCAGGCTGGAATCACTTCCATGGCGCACCTTTAAAGCGCAGGAGCTGTTTTCTTTCCTGCTGCTGCACAGGGAGCAGCTGATCCGCAAAGACATGCTGCTGGAGCTATTATGGCCGGAAGTGGACTATAAGAAGGGTTATACCCAGCTCTATACGACAGCTTATCAGATCCGCAAGACGATTGCGGCGCTGGATGTCACGCTCGAACTCAAAAGCAACGAGAAAGGCTACAAACTTGAAGTGAACGGGCTTCCGCTCGATGTTGAGATTTGGGAGCAAGGGGTCACGGGCAATATGGCTCTCACGATGGAAACCCTGGACCGCCATCTTTACCTGACGGAGCTGTACCGCGGCGATTATTTGGCGGATTATGATTATTTATGGGCGGAGAGCGAGCGCCAGCGTCTTCGTTATTTATGGTTTAAGCATGCCTCGGAGGTTGCGAAGCTGCTGGCTCAGGCCAAACGGGTATCCGAAGCGATCCATCTGTACAACCAGTTGCTGGACAAATTTCCGCATGCCGAGGAGATCCATTTTGAAGTGATGAAGCTTTACCGGCAATGCGGTGATGCGGAAGCGGCCAGAATCCAATACGGCAAGCTGGTGCAAATATTGGCCGAGGAAGTGGGGAGCGCCCCGCGGCCGGATATTGTGGAGTGGATAGGTGTATAGCGACCGGGCATCGCATCTGGAACAGATTTTATTGGCATTTGGCAATCTGTTATAATCAAGGAAAACAAACAGAGGTGGTGTGCAATCGTGAATACCGTTTTTTTCATCGAACTTGGCATGGGCACCGATTTGCATGGGCAGAACATTACGAAGGCTGCAGTAAGAGCCGTCCAGAATGCGATTCACCATAATTCGATGCCGGGTCTTCGCAGTGTGCTGCCGGGCCAGGATCTGCACGCCATGAAGGTGCATGTGAAGCTTGCCGTCCCTTGCGACCGCGAGCTGCTTGATGAAGAAGCGGTGAAAGCTGAACTTCCTTACGGGCAGGTCACGATCGAAATTATCGATGGCGGGATGATCACCTCAAGCGGAATTGTACTTCCGGATAAGGATGACAAAAACGATCTGATCTATGTCGTGGTCGCTTCAGTGGAAGTAGGGTATTAGCAGCAAGCCGGCAGGGGCTCATGTCCCTGCCGGCTGCTTTTTTTATAAACAAACTTTCTGATCCTGGCCCGCTGTCCCGGCAGGAGTTAGAAATAATCATCACCGTGGCTCAGGCTGCAGGTGTAGGGAAACCCCGAACCGGTTCCAGCTGTTGATATCATTAATGATCATCAACAGATCCACGAATTCTTTCTCGCTAAAATGCTCCAGCACCTGTTCGTACACCTGGTCGGGAACGCCGTGGCTGCTCAGTACGGTTGCACACTCGGCCAGAGCCAATGCCGCTTTCTCCGCTTCACTGTAAAGGGTTGTTTCGCGCCAGGCGTTCAGAAGGACAATTCTCTGCTCGCTTTCCCCGTGCTTGCGCACATCCCGCGCATGCATATCGATGCAGAAGGCGCATCCGTTGATTTGCGATACGCGGATTTTAATCAGCTCGCGCAGCTTGGGTTCAATCGCGGTCCCCTCCGTGAATTGGTGAAATTTGAGCATGGTTTGGTAAGCTTCGGGGTTAACGGTACTGTGGTTGAATTTCAAAGTCGGTTCACTCCTCGTCTCTTGAATGATCGTTCACTGAATAAGACAAATGAAGTGCGGAATTTGTGACATCGCTGGCGATAATCATCAGGAAGAAGCCGCTCTGACGCCGCTGATGATTAATTTATCAGGATTCATCACACTGAAGATACGGGAAATAGCCTTGCCATCAGCGGTATAAGCGAAGCTGTATACCGCAGTAAGCTTCTGCTCGCGATATAGGATGAAACCTTCATGGCTGTTAACCACCGAGGTGAAGGAAAGCTTCCTGTCTGAATTGAATTTCATGGAGAAATCAAGCAGCGCAAGAACACGCGCTTTCCCATAAATCGGATTGATTGCGGCTTTTACCTTGCCGCCTCCATCGCTGACAAAAACAACCCCGTCGCTGAGGAGTGTCATCAAATGATTCAAATCTCCAGCAAGGAAAGCCTGGCTGAAGGCTTGGGCAACATGCGGATGATCCGGTTGATAGGGGAGCTTTAGACCCTCCTCCAACTGTTGACTGGCGATCTTTTGTTTCGCACGGCTGTAAAGCTTACGGCAATTCACGGCTGTTTTATCTACGATTCCGGAAATCTCATCAAAAGAAAAATCGAGAGTCTCGCGGAGAATGAATACGGCCCGCTCGGATGGGCCCAGAATTTGAAGGAGAACGAGAAAAGCATATGCCAGGTCATCCCTGAGCTCCATGGCTCTTTCCGGATGATGTTCAACCCGCTCTACAAGCGGCTCGGGGAGCCAGGGTCCTGTATACCGCGCTCTGGTTCTGCGTGCGGATTTAAGCTCGTTGATGCAGCGGTTGGCAACCATTTTGCATAGATAGGCTTTAAGATGTGCAGCAGAGATGTCCTGATTCTGCTGCAGGGTCACAAATACATCCTGCACCACATCCTCGGCATCCTGAACCAGACCCAGCATCCGGTAGGCAATTGAGAACATGAGCGGTCTGTATGTGGTATATAGCTGCTGAATATCCATCTTTATGCTTCCTTTCCTGTTCATTACCTTTTCGTTGGTTGAATGCTTATCATCTTAGTATATCCGGCGGCGATGTGGCAAGAGTTTGCAGTGGACCCTGTTGACAATGAGGGATGGCGAGGAATTGCTCCGGTGACCGAGCGGCGAGCGGATGCAGAAGCTGGATTATGGCAATCCGACCATTCTGCCGACAAATCAGGCATTCCGGATGGCTTAATGAGGAAGAGTTGTTTCGTGAGGCAGCCGCAAGAGCGAAGAGAATCGTGAAAGGAGTTTAACCTGCTTCTATTTTCACATATTTCCATGTTCATATTCCGTTCATAAAGGGATCTTATACTTTAACAAATAGTGAGGACGCGCCTGCGGCAAAGGGCATGTGCAGGCGTTTGTTGACTAATCGGACCGGTTGACGCCATGATGGGGATAACGGGAGCCGTACGGCATTGGAAAAACTGATAAATATATATATTATGGCGCAGCAGGCACGGGTCTTGATTCCCGCTGTACTGGAGCGGGAACGGAGATGGATGAAATGACGAAACTGCTGATTGTAGATGATGACCCGCATATCCGCGAGCTGGTGTGCCTGTTTCTCGGAAGAGAAGGGTTTGAAACGATTGAAGCTGCGGACGGTATCGAGGCGCTTGCCATGTCGGTGAAGGAGCAAGTCGATATGGCCATTATCGATATCATGATGCCCCATATGGATGGCTGGCAGCTCTGCCGCGAGCTGCGGGAACGAGCCGATTTGCCTGTCCTGATGCTGACTGCCAAAGGGGAAACGTCGCAAAAAATAAAGGGGTTTGAGCTTGGAGCGGATGATTATCTGGTTAAGCCGTTCGAACCGCTGGAGTTGATTGCCAGGGTCAAGGCGCTGCTGAAGCGGTATCGGATCGCCACGTCACAGACCGTCCAGATCGGTGAGATTCAACTGAACCGGATAAATCTGGAAGTGAAGATGAATGGCTCTGTGATGACAATACCGCTCAAGGAATTCGAGCTCCTGTTCAAGCTGGCCAGTTACCCGGGCAAGACGTTCTCCCGCGATCTGCTCATTGAACAAATCTGGGGTTACGATTATGAAGGTGACGAGCGTACAGTTGACGTTCATATCAAGCGGATTCGCGAGCGGTTTCCCGAGGAGCAATGCCGTTTCAGGATTCAGACGATTCGAGGACTCGGCTACCGGCTGGAGGTGTAGCTTTGAAGAGCAAAATCAAAGTGTTGGATGGTTTCCTTCTTATTAGTTTATTGCTCGCCATTTGCTGGAGCATCGCTTATACCATCGTTGTTTATGCCTCGGAGAGAAGCAACGAACCGGAATCGCTTTCCACGCTCATGCATGACGGCCAGCTGATGGTACAGATAGCTGCATCCGGCAAGAAGCCGGATGAACAGGCTTGGCAAGCAATTGCCAGGCAAAACGGATACCGTTTACTTCTAATAGATGGCGCCGGCGCGACAATGAGCTACGGAGAGAAAGCGGAACGGTTTCTTGAGAATCCGGAGGAGAATGACATCAGCGCTGTAATGTCGGGAGGGACGATCGAGCATATCAAACGGACCCATTTGTTCGGAAAGGGCGTCGCCATGGTCGGTCTGCCTATTACGGTTCAGGACAAACAGCAGGCATTGTTCATCCAGAGCGAATTACCAGGCATCTATAATCATTACGGGAAAGGGATTTTGATTCAGCTTCTCAGTTTTGTCGTGTTGGTTCTGCTGTTATTGTGTTTTCGTCCCTGGAGACGGGATATGAGAGGTTGGATGCAAATTATAGAAGCGATCCGCAAGATCGCCAAAGGTGATTTTACCGTGGTGATTCGAGCGGATGAACCGATCCCCGGTCAGTTTAGAGAGCTTGTGACCAGCATCAACGACATGGCGGTGGAGCTGAATCAGATGGAACAGATGCGGCAGACGTTCATTTCCAATGTCTCACATGAAATTCAATCTCCGCTGACCTCGATTCGCGGCTTCGCCCAAGCACTACAGCAAGAGGAAGGTTTGGATGAGAAACAGCGCAAGCACTTTTACCAAATCATTGAGACGGAGAGCAGCCGGCTCTCCAAGCTGAGCGATAATCTGCTCAAGCTGACCACGCTTGAGTCTGACAAGCATCCCATTGACCTTAAATCCTACCGCCTGGATAAGCAAATACGGAGCATAATTCTGGCGTGTGAGCCGCAGTGGCTGGATAAGGAGCTATTCATGGATATAGAGCTGGGGGAGATCCGTATTACTGCCGATGAGGATCTCCTGTCCCAGGTATGGATGAACCTTCTCAGCAACAGCATTAAATTTACACCGAATGGGGGAACCATCTCAATCGAAGCCGGGAAGAGGGATGGCAGAGCCGAAGTCCGGATTTCGGACAATGGAATAGGCATCGATCAGGCGGATATTCCGTTTATATTCGATCGTTTCTTTAAAGGGGACAAGTCCCGCAATCGCCAGATCAGCGGCAGCGGCCTGGGTTTGTCCATCGTGAAGCGGATTATCGATATGCATGGGGGGGAGATCGGCGTTACCAGTACGCTCGGCAGCGGGACGACGATTACAGTGATGCTTCCATCCCCTGATCGCGATTCCACTCCATGACGTGTAGGAATAATGCAAATGGGTTAATAATACGTAGACGCAAAAGGAGGCGGTAATGATGTTAAACGGGCAAGCAGTAAACGAACAGGAACCAAAAAGCCCGCCAGAGGTTCCACCAAAGGTTATTCCGGAGATTAAGCCGGATCAGCCGCCGGAAATCAAACCGGATGTCATCCCTGAGCTTCCGCCGACCGAAATTCCGGAAATTAAACCGGATGTTTATCCGGAAATTCCAGAGAATGATGTATAGCGCCAGGTGACCGGTGGTAGAGGCAGGTTCCGTCAGGATAGGTATGGGAATGTAATGAAAAAATGACCATAGAATACCCCGCTCTGCTGAAATTAAAGCAGAGCGGGTTTTTTGATTCTATTAACCATCCTTATCGGCAGATTTCTATTCAATCCGCAAATGTTTTCCCGCTGCCTGGCAGTGTTTTTCTGTAGCTGGCTGACTGGAAAGCGAGATATTTGCGCAAATATTTACGGCTGATAAAAGCAATGCCGCCGATAATGCCGCCGACAATAACGGCAACAGGAATGCTCCATTGCGTTGGGATTTGATGATCCGGAGTGATCCCCATATTTATCCAGGTAGCCCCGAAGGTGCGAAGGATGCCAGCAGCAACAATAAGCACCGCACAAAAAGCAAAGCCGTAGGCTATGACCGCCAAAACGGGTACAACCGTAACACTAAGCAAGCCTGTCGTACAATAAAAACCGATTAATGCAAGTTTCTCTTTAAAAGTCCTGCCCTGGTTGTTCTCCAAGATATATTCACTTCGGTAAGCTCTGGCCAGCTTGCGCGGATCGCCGAGCCGGGCAAGGATCTCTCTCTCCGGCTGGCCGTGCGCCAGGCCTTCCGCGATATGACTCTCGATTTCCCGTACGGCATCCAGCCGCTCTTCTTCGGGGAGCTTTTCCAATAAACTATAAAACCGGTCCAAATAAGCTTTTCCTTCCGGACTCATTGTTCCTCATCTCCTCGATGTAATTGAATTTGATGGATAGCGGTAGAAAATTTGTGCCATTCACGGGCCATGCTGTCCATCAGCTGCCGCCCGGAAGTGGTTAGACTATAATATTTGCGGGGAGGTCCGGTCTCCGATTCCTTCCAGAACGACTCCATATAATTCTCTTTGAGCATCCGCCGCAGCAAGGGGTAGAGGGTGCCTTCCGTAATGGCAAGAGGCTCCCATTTATCGAGCAGCGTGACCATTTCGTAGCCGTATCGCGGTTTTTCACTGATCAACAGTAAAATACAAAACTCCAGAATACCCCGCCGTACCTGGGAATTCCATTCCGATATTTCCAATGCCACCACTCCTTGACGTACATGTTATCACAAGGTAGTGTGCACGACAAGGTACCGGAATGAAAAAATTTCTTATTTCCAGGCCAGCCTCGGATCTGCCCCGTCCATAATGCATAAACCCTGCCAGTCAACAAAAAAACGAAACGCTACAGAAGCGTTTCGCATATTTTCAACAGCTAGGTGATTGATCTTCTAAAGGCAGTCTGGTAATATCTATAGACGGACTTGACTGAAGAGATGATAAGAATTCGTAATTATCCAATATGACTTTACCACGTTAGTAACCAGAAGTCAACAGCTTCTTTTGGATAGAGAGGACGATCAGGCGATGAGCGAAATCAGACAGGATTGGTCAGACGAACAGCGGCGTGTCGATGAGATTATCGAGCTTATTGATACAAGGGTAGAACGGCTGGAGAAGGAAACATTGGAATCCAAATCCGAAATGGTCGAGATACGCAAAAATTTCTGGGAAGATGTAACGGTGAATTTCGAGGATACGGCGGAAGTCGCGGAGACCTTTGCCAGCATGAAGCAGCAGGCGGAGCTGCTTTCCGAACGCGAGCGCACGCATGGACAGGCATCTGTTCAGCTGAAAACGCTCCGGAAGCTGCGGAATTCGCCATATTTCGGACGGATCGATTTTGTCGAGGATGGCGAACAGGAGGCTGATTGCGTTTATCTGGGCATTGCTTCTCTGCGCGATAAAGAGGATGAAAATTATTTGATCTATGATTGGAGAGCCCCCATCTCCAGTCTTTATTATGATTATCCGCCGGGACCTGCTCAGGTGGAGACCCCGATGGGAACGATACAAGGGGAGCTGATAGTAAAGAGGCAGTTTGTCATCCGGGACGGAATCATTATCAGTCTGTTCGATACGGGAGTCACCATCGGGGACGAGCTGCTTCAAGAGGTGCTCGGCAGGCAGTCCGATGCCCAGATGAAAAGCATCGTGGCCACTATTCAGGGCGAGCAGAACCGGATCATCCGCAATGAGCGCAGCCGGCTGCTGCTTGTTCAGGGTGCGGCGGGAAGCGGCAAAACCTCTGCGGCGCTGCAAAGAGTGGCTTATCTGCTTTACCGGTACCGGGGGATACTAAAAGCGGATCAAATCGTATTATTTTCTCCTAACCCGATGTTCAACAGCTATGTCTCTACCGTGCTGCCGGAGCTTGGCGAGGAAAACATGGAGCAGACCACCTTCCAGGACTACCTGTCCTATCGGATCGGGAAGACCTTCAAGCTGGAAAATCCCTATGCCCAGCTTGAATATGCATTGACGGGACTGAATCAACAGGGTTATGAGGCGCGGATGGAGGGTATCCAGTACAAGGCTTCAGGCGAATTTGTCGCAATCATGGACCGTTATCTGGCTTATCTGGGCGAGCAGGGGCTGCTTTTTCGCTCTCTCGTGTTCATGGGAGGAGCAGTCGCAACTGCCGAGGCAATCGCGGAATCCTTCTACTCCCTGGACGCGGGCATCGCCGTTCCAAACCGGCTGCGCCTGGTAGCGGAGCATCTGCTGAAGCGCCTCAGCGAACGCCAGCAGGACGCTCGCAAGGAGCATTGGGCCGCGGATGCCATCGAGCTGCTTGACAACGAAGCATATGTCAGAGCCTTCCAGAGCCTGAGGCGGAATAAACAATATTCCGGCTCCACCTTTGACGATCATGACCGCGAGCGTGACCTGCTTATCGATTATGTGATCCGGAAAAATTTCAAGCCGCTTCGCTCTCGCGTGAAGAAGCTTGCTTTTGTCAATCTGAAAGCGACTTACCGACAGCTGTATGCCGATCCCGCTTTTGCCCGGAAGTTTGCCCTTGAAGCCGGTTGCAGCCTTCCGCAGCGTTGGGAGGAGATTTGCGGAGCGACGCTCGAGCGTCTGGACCGCGGTGAAATGGCCTATGAGGATGCGACTCCTTATTTGTATCTGGTTGAACGGGTTCGCGGCTTTCAGACAAACACTTCCGTGCGCCATCTGCTGATTGACGAAGCGCAGGATTATACGGCTTTTCAATTTGCTTTTCTGAAGCGGCTGTTTCCGCACAGCAGGATAACGGCGCTCGGCGATCTGAATCAGTCGATTAATGCCCATAATGCGGCTGGTACCAGCGGTTTCAAAGCATTGTCGGACCTGTATCAGCCGGAAGAAACGGAGACCATCCTGTTAACCCGCAGCTATCGTTCGACCCGCCAGATTGTGGAGTTTACCAGCCGCTGCATTGAAGGCGGAGAGAAGATACAGCCCTTCAACCGCGATGGCAAAGTTCCCGGGCTGACATTGGTATCCGGGGAAGACGAGCTGCATCGGCTTATACCCGGCAGAGTCAGAGCGTTGCTGGAAGAGGGGCATCAGACGGTGGCTATTATTTGCAAAACCGCAGCCGAGAGCCTGCATGCTTTTCAAGCCTTTTCTTCGGCGCTGCCGGGTTTGCATCTGGTCGAGCGGGAAACCACCACATTTCAATCCGGCGTCGTTGTGATTCCATCCTACTTGGCCAAAGGGGTCGAGTTTGACGCTGTCATTGTCTATAATGGTTCGTCTGTGGAATACAGCCGGGAAAGCGAACGGCGGCTGTTTTATACGGTATGCACCAGAGCCATGCATGAGCTGCATTTATATGCCATTGGGAAATGGAGTCCTTTTATCCCTGCAGGAAGCTTAGCCGTCAATGGTTCTTCTGATTGAAACGAAAAATCTGGATAGCTGCCCCGTAGCAGTGGAGAGCGCTGTTCCGGATTCTGAATATCGTCGAATGGTTATTAATAAATTGGCTGCCAGACGATAAACAGATTTAGGTGGATTGAGGGAAAGCTGATGATGATGCCAACTATCTATACAGCCGAAAAAATTTTCAAATGCCATTGGATCAGTTGTATGCCCTTATGGAAAATCACTGGTTGGAAGCTTTGGAAAAGAATTGACGCATGATGGACAAAATGAAGGACAAACCATACCTGATACGCTTGTGCGTGTTGGATATGGTTTGTTTTTGCTTATTCCATTTGCTGCAGAGGTAAAGAATGGGGCTGAATGCGAAAAAAATGGACTTGTAAATTTGTTCTATCTGTTATACTGTTTATATAACAGACAAGGGAGAGGTGATGGATATGATCAAACGAACAGCGATTTTGAAGTGTCTGGCAGCAGGATCCTTGCTTGCCGCAGGAACCATGCAGCCATTCCAAGCACTTGGCGCCGGAGCAGAGAAGGCATCGGCGTCGGGCTCGATCCCGCTCAGGATTATAGCGGAATCGATCGGTGCCCGCGTGCAGTGGAGCGATTCGGACAAGCAGGCCACGATTACCCGCGGCCAGAAGGAGCTTGTAATCAAATCGGGAGCAGGCGGCGCGGAACTGGTAGAAGGCAGGATTTTTGTTGCGCTGGCTACCATCCGGCAGGGACTTGAGGTAGAGTTGGATTGGACGCAGGAGGAAGGACTGACCATTAGCCAGGAAGATATTCAGACGAGAAGCAGTTACTTTGTGTACCTGCTGCAGAACGGGAAGTTTGCGGCTGCCAAGGAAATGATGAACGCCAAGCTGCAGCAGCTCCTGCCGGAGCAATTCCTGCAAATGTACTGGATGGGCAACATCAGCGCCTTTGGTTCCCCTTCACAGCTGGTCATGCTCAGCGAGAACAAGACAGCGGTACATCATAATGCTACGCTGGGCTATCTTACAGCCGAAAAAACGCCCCTGGGCATAACCGTCCGATATGATTCGGAAGGAAAAATCGATGATCTATATATGCCTGTGATGCCTGCCGGCGCTTATCAAAAACCTTCCTACGATAATTCCACCCAATATGATGAGCAGGAGCTGGTGATCGGTCAAGGGGAGAATGCGCTGCCCGCGACATTGACGATTCCCAAAGGTGACGGGCCTTTCCCGGCGGTAGTTCTGGTTCATGGCTCGGGGCCATCCGACCGTGATGAAACCGTCGGAGCGTATAAACCGTTTCGCGATCTGGCGGCAGGTCTGGCAGCGAACCATATTGCAGTGCTGCGTTTCGAAAAGCGGACGATGGAGCATACGCTCCAGAGCGGGTTGAATCCTTTATTTACCGTAAAGGATGAATCGGTTGACGATGCATTGGCGGGAGTTAAAACGCTGCAGGGACAATCAGCCATTGATACGGATCAAATTTATGTGCTTGGCCACAGTCAAGGGGGTATGCTCGTACCCAAGATCGTGAAGGAGGATACCGCCGGAACCATCGCAGGAACGATTGTGATGGCGGGACCATCCGGGCCGCTGGAGGATTTACTTCTGCAGCAATATGAGCGCTTGCTGGAGAGAGCCAAGGAGGCGAAGCAGCCGACCGAGGCTTTGGAGCAGCAGATACAGATTTGGAAACAGACACTTACGGTATTAAAGGATCCACAATACTCCGCCGACCATGTTCCGGCAGGTTTTCAGCTTCAGAACGCCGCCTGGTGGTTTGATTTCCGCAACTATTATGCAGGAGAGTTGGCCAAGGGTCAGACCGAGTCAATGCTGATCCTACAAGGAGAGAATGACGCTCAAGTAGGTATGGACCAGTTTGAAGGCTGGAAGCAGGCGCTTAGCGGACGAGAGGATATTTCGTTCAAGTCTTATCCGAAGCTGAATCATTTCTTCGTCTCCACTGAGAAACCTTCGACTGGTGAAGAATATACGGTTCCAGGCAATATTCCCGAAGACGTGATTTCCGACATTGCCGGTTGGATCAACATGGACAAATAACCTTTTGTATAAGCGGATATGACTGCACGCATTTTCGTGCGGGCCGGACAGGCCGATTGCTTTCAGAGCACAGACTAATTAAATATGCATAAAGCTGAAGCAAGCCCGCATTGTCGAATGCGGGCTTGTTTTAAAACGATTACCATGCACGGTCATATTGCTTAGGGGGCGGGAGGGTGACGCCAAGCTCATTGGCTGCGGCAAGAGGCCAGTAGGGATTGCGGAGGAACTCGCGGCCGATAAAGATCAGATCGGCTCTCCCATTTTGCAGAATTTCCTCTGCATGCACCCCGCTTGTGATAAGACCGACTGCGCCTGTCGCGATTTGCGCTCCACGGCGGATGGTATCGGCAAATGGTACCTGATAGCCGGGATAAGAGCGGGGTGCCACGGGCACCAGGCCGCCGGAGCTGGCGTCGATCAGGTCTACGCCCTGCGCTTTGAGCCGCTGGGCGATCTCCACATAATCCTCGGCGCCCAAACCTTCCGGATGATAGTCGCTGGCAGACACTCTCACGAATAGAGGCCCTTCCCATACCGAACGTATGGCATCCGTGATTTCACCGAGGAAGCGATACCGGTTCTCCTGAGTGCCTCCGTAATGATCCTCTCTTGTATTAGATAAAGGGGAAAGGAATTCGTGAATCAGATATCCATGCGCCGCATGGATTTCCAGGCAGTCGAAGCCTGCTTCGGACGCTCTTACGGCTGAATCTTTGAAAGCCTGTACCGTTCCGGCGATCTGCTCAGCGGAAAGGGCATCAGGTGTCCGCGATTTTTCGTTGAAGGCAATGGCGGAAGGCGCTGCAATTGGTCCTTCAACCATCGCTTTTCTGCCGGCATGTGCCAACTGGATTCCCGCTTTGCTCCCCGCTTCGTGGATGCGATTCACAACCTCTTTCAAACCATCTATCTGATTATTGTCCCAAATGCCCAAATCTTGAGGGGATATGCCCCCTTGCGGTGTCACGGCGGAAGCTTCCAGTATGACGAGGCCGGCACCGCCGACGGCTCTGGAAGGGTAATGGACAAGATGCCAATCCGTTATCTTCCCGTCGCCTGCTTCGCAAGAATACATGCACATTGGTGACATGACAATCCGGTTCCTAAGTTCCATTTCACGAATTTTGTAAGGCGAGAATAACAGCATGAGCTCCACATCCTTGTTTTTTGAAGCATTATATCATATCCATTGTCGTAAAACATAAAAGCAATGGCCGCATGAATGGAAGAAGGGCAGCGCGGCGGGGTGTATCTAACCGGCGATCCTATGGAACTGGGGGAGATATACATAATGGTTATGGTTTTATCGCGAGTTAGGGTTACGGCCTCAACACTATAGACACTGGTAAGATATTTTGCTATATTGTGGGTATATAATTCCTATTGGAATACTGGAATTTATAATAAAGACGGCGAATATATTCTTTTGATAAAGAAAGAAGTGTATGATTAAAGGGGTTTGTACCTTTCGCAGGGAATATCGTACGATCCCAAGTGGAAAGAGTCTGCTTATCGCTTGCCAATAACGAAACAGGAGGTAACAACGTGACACAAATCGTAATTGTTTCCGGCAGTACCAACAAAAGCTCGAGATTATACGGATTAATTCAATATAGCCAGCCCAAGCTTGAAGAATGGGGGTATGAAATCAAAACCATTCATGTAGCGGATCTTCCAGCCGAGGATCTCATCGGCGCTAATTTTAACAGCCCGCAAATTATTGAAGCGCTCAGCTGGATTGAGCAGGCGGATGCCGTCATTATCGGCAGCCCGGTCTACAAAGCTTCCTATACCGGCGTACTAAAAACCTTTCTGGATTTGATCCCGATGAAGGGGCTGCGCGACAAAATCACGCTGCCTTTCTTCATTGGCGGCTCCATAGCGCATTTATTGGCGATTGATTACGCGTTGAAGCCGGTTATTGCGGCTTTGGGCGGTCATCATATTCTGGGCGGCGTCTATGCGGTAGATCAGGCGATCAGCCGGTTTGACAATCATGTCTTTGAAGTTTCGGAGGAAATCCGCAATCGGCTCGATGATGCATTAGGACAACTGAATGAAGAGTTGCAATGGAGAAAAACGCGCAGCAAAGAAATCTCACCGGGATGAACAGTCATGGGTACAGACATTGATTCGCAGCTGCTGCAAAAACCCGATCTGGCCTTCTATGAACATTGTTTGAATCATTATAAGCTGAACCGTGGCATCTATAATACGATCGATCAGCGATTATTTGACTGCGGTCTGGACGCGATAATAGACAGACGCAAGATGATTATCCAGTTTCTTGATTATGCGGCAATCGACCAGGGAGCAGGAACCGGCAAGTTCATCACCTTTGGTAAAGGGAAGCTTGCGGGCATTCTGAATGACTTTTTGGAGCGCAAACAGCAGGCAGTGTGACCATCCTAATCGCATGATTTGCAAACATTCCGATCCTTCGAGGACGGAATGTTTTCTTTTAATCCGGGTGTTGAATGTTGTGGTACCCAGCCGACGCTTGTGACTCTTATACAAGGAGATGAGCCTTGAATGAATATTGAAAATATGGAAGCGTTCGTCTATGTCATTCATTATGGAGGCTTTAACAAGGCTGCTGAAGCCTTGTATTTGTCGCAGCCGTCCGTAACGGCCCGTATTCAATCCCTGGAACGTGAGCTTAATTGCAAGCTGTTTGACCGGATCGGCAAGCAGATCCAGATTACGGAAGAAGGCAAGCGGTTTCTGCCCTATGCCCAGCAGCTGCTCCTGATTTACCAGAAGGGCAAGCAGAATATCAGTCAGAAGAAGTCGCTGCCGGATGAATTCCGGATCGGCTGCACGCTTTCTGTCTCTAACTATCTGATTCCTGAGCTGCTTCCGCTGTTGGGGAAATATTATCCTGCCATGCGGTTCAAAATCGTAACCGGCGTAACTGACGAAATCGTGGATAAAGTATTGAATAAAGAAGTGGATATCGGCTTTGTGCGCCATGTCAGTCATCCCAATCTGCAGTCGATCAAATTGTATGAAGACCCGATCAGGTTATATGTGTATGAAGGCCATCCCTTTCTTAAGGAACCCCGTCTGGCGATAGAAGCGATTGCCCGCCAGCAGCTTGTTTTCTTCGAGTGCGGCGCGCTGGACTGGCTCCGTATCCATCGTATCTTCGAAAACCTGGATCATCCTCCCAATATCCGGATTCAAACGGATAATTCCGAAATGGCCAAAAAGCTGGTGATCCAAAAAGCCGGCATATCTTTCCTGCCGGGATGGTGTGTGCGACAGGAAATCCGCAGCGGGAAGCTGTTTCCGATCCATTTTGCCGAGACCGAAGGCATTTCCATGCAGACGAATCTGATCGCCAATCAGGGTGAGCATGCGGAAATTCTCGCGACTATTTTGGAGATCGGCAGGGAACTCACAATGGTATAATTCACGTGGCTGCGGTTTCATCGGATTTTTTGATGTTCATATAGAACCTTTCTATAAGCTGAAGTATTGACGATGCCAAGGGCGGGGTGTAAAGTAAAGCACAACCATAATTCTTACTTAACCGGTAGGAATTATAAACTTAAATTTCGCATCATAATCGGAGGGGTTTGAAATGAAGAACGTTGCTGTTTTTAGTCTTGTGATTGCTTTCGTCCTGGTCATCTCTGCTTGCGGGAACAAGAACAATGCCGGTAGTGGCTCCTCCAATAGCGCCAATGCCGGAAGTGGCAAGTCGAACAACACCGCCGCAGGCGTCAGTGCAGTTGATGCGGCAAGGACGGATACGACTCAAGAAATCAAGAAAATCATTGTTGGAACAGGCACAGCATTTCCGAAAGTATGCTTTCTGGATGAGAACGGCAAACTGACCGGCTTTGATGTGGAATTGGTGAAGGAAATCGACAAACGTCTTCCAGGCTACGAATTCGAGCTGCAAACGATGGATTTTGCCAATTTGCTGCTCAGCCTGGATACGAAAAAAATCGACTTTGTTGCCCATGAAATGGAGAAAAATCCGGAGCGCGAGCAGAAATACCTTTTTAACAAAGAGCCTTATGCGCACTGGAAAAATAAAATCGTAGTCGCCAAGGATAACGACAGCATTCAGTCACTGGATGATCTGGCCGGTAAAAAAGTATTGACGGGCGCCACCAGCGCACAAGCTCAAATTCTGGAGAACTACAACAAGGACCATGACAAAAAAATCAATATCGTCTATCAGAATGGCGCCGCTAACGATACGGTGAGCCAATTGACGACCGGCCGTGTGGATGCAACCCTTGCAGCCGATTTCTCCTTATCCCTGATCGATCCGCAAGGCAAGCTCAAAACCGTAGGCGAACCGCTCAGCGATGCTGAAATTCTGTTCGTCTTCCGTAAAAACGACCCCGATGACCAGAAGCTGGCCGATGCGATCGACGAAGCGATCAAAGAAATCAAATCGGACGGAACGCTCTCGATACTGAGCACGACCTGGCTTGGCCAGGATTACACCTAGATGAGCAATAAATAAAAACTCCACGGAAGGTGAGATCAACAGATGGGCGAGCCTTTTGATATTTCATATGTTTTCGAGTATCTGATCAAGCTTCTGCCCACGCTGAGAATCACGCTGCTCATTGTGGCCAGCTCGATTTTGCTGGGGATTATCGTCGGATTTCTGGTGGCGCTCCCCAGGCTTTACAAAATTCCGGTGCTGCAGCGATTTTCTCAGATTTACATCTCCTTCTTCAGAGGGACGCCGATTCTGATCCAGCTGTTCCTGTTCTACTACGGTCTGCCAGAAATATTGAAGCTCGCGAATGTGGATGTATCCCGTGTACCCGTACTCTATTTCGTTATCCTGACGTATTCCCTGCATGGCGGGGCTTATATGGCGGAAGCGATCCGGGGAGCCGTCACGGCTGTAGACAGGGGGCAGGTGGAAGCAGCTTATTCAGTTGGCATGACCGGTTATCAGGCTTTTTCCCGAATTATGCTCCCTCAGGCGCTGGCGATATCCATCCCTGTCTTTGCCAATCTGGTCATCGCCACCTTGAAGGATACATCCCTTGCCTTTACGCTCGGCATTATGGAATTGACCGGCAAAGCGCAAACGCTGGGGGCATTGTCCCAGCATTTTATTGAAACGTATATTTCTTTGGCCATCATCTACTTCATCATCAGCATACTTCTGGAGAAGATGTTCAACGGACTGGAGCGCAGGTTGCTCCGGCATGAGCAGCTGACTGTCGATGCAACCACGAAAAACAGTAAAAGAAGCGTATTTTACCGGCAGGTCCTCAGCCTGCTTCGCATCCGGAGAGGGGAGTCAAGATTATGAAGCTGGACCCGTCCTTTATATGGACCGCTTTGGTCGGTCTGCTCTCGGCGCTGCCGACGACCCTGTATATTACCATTGTCTCCGTGGTTTGCGGTTTTATCATCGGTACGGTCATTGCGCTGGTCCGGATCTATAAGTTGCCCGTGCTCTCTCCTATTGCGGCATCATATGTGACCTTTATCCGGGGGACGCCGATGCTGACGCATCTGCTGCTCATTTATTTTGGATTGCAGATGATCATCGACAGCTTGGCCAATCAATTTGACTGGTCTTTCCGTTCCGCTTCGATTCCCATGATCGGGTTCGCGTATATATCCTTCTCTATCACGGCAAGTGCTTATATGTCCGAGGTGGTGCGATCAGGGCTTCTGGCCGTCAACAAAGGGCAGATGGAAGCGGCCTATTCGGTGGGCATGACGACGCCACAAGCCCTGCGGAGAGTTCTTTTTCCCCAGGCGCTTGCCGCTTCCCTGCCGAATCTCTCCAACAGCGTCATCGGCATGCTTCACGGCTCCACGCTAGCCTTTACCGTTTCGGTCGTCGATATTAACGCCCAGGCCCAGATCGTCGCATCAACGAATTGGAAGTTCTCCGAAGCCTATATTGCTGCTGCGCTGATATTCTGGGGGTTGACCTTCCTGATTGAGCGAGCTACCGGACTCATCGAGAAACGGATCAACGTGTACAACAAGGGGGGAGTCGCATGATCAAGCTGACTCAAATCAACAAATCCTTTGGACGCCAACAGGTGCTCAAGGGCATTGATCTGACGGTCAAAAAAGGCGAAGTGGTCGCCATTCTCGGCCCCAGCGGCTCCGGCAAAACAACGCTTCTGCGCTGCATCAACTACCTGGAGCGGCCCGGAAGCGGCGAAATTTCAATCGATGATTTCACCGTGAACTGCAGGAATCCGTCCAAAGCAGATATTCATAAGCTTCGGCAGAAAACGGCTATGGTGTTCCAGCAGTATAATCTGTTCCGCCACAAAACTGCGCTGGAGAATGTCATGGAAGGGCTGCTCATCGTCAAGAAGCTTCCAAAAGAAGAAGCGCGCCGGATAAGCGTCGAGCATCTGGAGAAGGTGGGACTTGGCAACAAGCTGGATGCTTACCCCAGCCAGCTCTCTGGCGGCCAGCAGCAGCGGGTCGGCATTGCCAGAGCGCTTGCATTGAATCCGGACGTTATCCTGTTCGATGAGCCGACGTCGGCTCTGGATCCCGAGCTAGTAGGAGAAGTGCTCGCCGTCATCCGCAAGATTGCCAAGGAAGGCATCACAATGATCATTGTGACCCATGAGATGGGGTTCGCCCAGGATGTCGCCAATCATGTCGTTTTTATGGACGGGGGCGTCGTAGTAGAGGAAGGTTCGCCCCAAGATATTTTCAGCTCGCCGAAGGAAGAACGGACAAGGCAGTTTCTGAAGCGCATTACGCCGGACGGTGTGTATTCCATATAAGCCAGAGCGATATAAGCCAATATTTCAGGGCCGAGAAGGTTCTGATGAATTCAGACAATGAAGACATTGTAACAGCCACTATAAGGAGCGGATGACGGATGGTGATCAAATTCGGTATTCTCGATCAAAGCATTGTATTTCCGGGGCAGACGCCGGGTGAGGCCTTAGCCAATACAGTCAAGCTGGCAAAGCTGGCGGAGTCGCTTGGGTATGAGCGGTTCTGGGTTTCCGAGCATCACGATTCGGCGCAGATGGCCGGTTCTTCACCGGAAGTGCTGATCAGCTACCTTCTGGCGCGAACGGAGAAAATCCGCATCGGCTCGGGAGGCGTGATGCTCCAGCATTACAGCCCTTACAAGGTTGCCGAGAATTTCAATGTGCTCGCATCGCTTGCTCCCGGACGCGTGGAGCTTGGCATCGGAAGAGCGCCTGGGGGATTGCCCCGGTCAACGAAAGCGCTGCAGAAGGGGCAGGCGGAATCATGGACACTGGGCGAGAAGCTGTCGGAGCTTGAGCAGTTTCTGCATGGCCCCGCGGGGGAAGAGCATCCGCTTGCGGGTCTTCAGGCGAATCCGCTCACCGAGCTGCCTGCAGCCATTCATTTGCTTGGCACAAGCGTAAGTAGCGCCGAACTGGCCGCAGAGCGGGGGTATCCCTATGCATTTGCTTTATTTATTAATAATGATCCGGAAACGGCGCTTCGCGCATTCGACGCATACCGCAGCAAATTTAATTATGAAACAGGCTCGCAGCCCAAAACCATTCTGGCATTGGCCGTCATCGCGGCCGACACGCATGAGGAAGCCGTGGAGCTGGCGGGCGAACATAAGAACATCCGGGTAACGCTGGGAAGCGGCAAGACCATCAATGTAGGGACGCTTGCGCAGGCGGAGGAATTTGCCCGGCAGGCCGGCGAAACCTTCACCTACGAAATCCGGGAAGCGGATATTACCAAAGGCACCAAAGAAACGGTCCGGGCAAGATTGCTGGAGCTGAAGGAGACCTACGGCGCGGACGAGTTTATATTTACCACGATTGTGAAGGATTTCGAGAAACGGATTCATTCCTTCCGGTTGTTGAAAGAGGCTTTTGCCGAGCTCCCTGTTCAAGAGGTGGTATGAATTTGAACGCGAAGTATATAGAAGATAGAAGGAAACGAAAGTAGTGCAAAACAATCTATTAACCGGCCTTTTGAAGGCGAGGAGGACTTAAAATATGAGTTTGTCTACTGCCGAACCCCTGATAGAGCAGCTGGTTGCCATCCGCCGTCAGCTTCATGAGAATCCGGAAGTGTCCGGCGAGGAATTCCAGACAACCGCTGCGATTCATGAGTGGCTGACGGAAGCTGGTATCCGGCTCGCAGACTACCCGCTCCATACGGGAGTCGTCGCGGAAGTCGGCGGTTTGTACGGCGGGCCGGTCGTGGCTGTCCGGGCGGATATCGACGCGCTGCCAATTCAGGAAGAGACCGGGCTGCCGTTCGCTTCCCGCATTCCTGGACGGATGCATGCCTGCGGACATGATTTTCATACGGCTTCCATTATCGGTACGGTGCTGCTGCTCAAGAGCAGGGAGCAGGAGCTGAAAGGAACGGTTCGATTCCTGTTCCAGCCTGCCGAAGAGAAAGCAAAAGGCGCGAGGCAGGTCATCGCCAGCGGAGCTCTTCAGGGCGTGCAAGCCGTGTTCGGGATGCATAATAAACCGGATTTGCCGGTAGGTACGATCGGCATCAAAGGGGGCCCCATCATGGCGGCCGCCGATGGCTTCGAAGTCGCTGTGGAGGGACTCGGCACACATGCGGCTGTTCCCGAAGCCGGCCTTGATCCCATTGTTACCGCCGCGCATATAATTACGGCGCTGCAAAGTGTCGTCAGCCGCAATGTAAGCGCATTGGAAAGCGCCGTTATAAGCGTGACCCGGCTGCACAGCGGAACGGCCTGGAATGTGATCGCCGACCGCGCTATCTTCGATGGCACGATACGCACCTTCGATGAAGAGGTCCGCAGGAAGGTGCTGGAGCGTTTCGAGCAGGTTGTGCACGGAGTCGCTGCCGCCTTTGGGACCAAAGCCAGGATCAACTGGATCGACGGCCCGCCGCCAGTTCTTAATGATCAGAGGTGGGCGGATCAGGCGGCACTGGCAGCGGAATCGCTCGGGCTGAAGGTGGTTGAGCCCCAGCCGTCGCCCGCAGGCGAGGATTTCGCCTTTTATATGAAGGAAGTGCCTGGCGTGTTTGTATTTATGGGAACATCGGGACCGCAGGAATGGCATCATCCGGCATTTGATGTGGATGAAGCAGCTTTGCCGATTGCAGCTTCGTTTTTTGCGGAGCTGGCCGAAAGAGCCATTAACCAGTTGACGGAGCAGGAGGAGTCACCATGAAACCATCGTATGACGCCATTGTGGTCGGAGCCGGCTCCATGGGGATGAGCGCGGGTTATGAGCTTGCCAGCCGTGGGCTCCACACGCTCCTTATCGATGCGTTCGATCCTCCGCATAACCAGGGGAGCCACCACGGGGAGCCGCGTTTGATCCGACATGCCTACCACGGGGGAGCGGCTTATGTATCTCTAGCGCTTCGTGCCGACGAACGCTGGCTGGAGCTTGAGAGAATGACCGGGGAGAAACTGCTGGAGCGCTCGGGCGTGCTGAACATGTCGGATCCCGCCATTTATTCCTACGATGTCCGTCTCCATGATGCGCTCACGCATAGCGTTGTTATTGAGCGGTTAGATGCTGGTGAAATCCGGGAACGCTGGCCCGGGGTGCAGCTGGCTGACGGCTATGAAGGTTTGTATGAGCCTAATGCCGGCTATCTCTACAGCGAGAAATGCGTAGCCGCTTATAGACGCGCAGCACTGGAGGCCGGGGCGGTGCTGTTGACGAATACGTTCGTGACGGATATTGTTCCGGATGCCGGAGGAGTCACGGTCCATACGAAGCAGGGCAGCTTTACTGCGGGCAAGGTGCTGATCAGCGCCGGAGCCTGGTTCAAGTCGCTGAAACCGTTCGTCTCGCTGCCGATCCGTCCAATCCGCAAAGTGGTGGGATGGTTCGAAACGGAGGGGACTGGATTTGATGCCGGGAAATTCCCAGGCTTTACACTGGGGACCCGGGACGGCGGTTATTACGGGTTTCCAAGCATAGACGGCAAGGGACTCAAAATCGGCAGACATGATACCGGTGTGGAATGGCAGCCCGGCGAGGAATTGGCCCCATTCGGATTCTATCCGGAGGATGAAGGCGATTTGCGCAGGGTGCTCTCATCGGTCATGCCGGGAGCGGCGGGGCGGCTGCTCAGCGGTGCGGTATGCAAATATGAGATGACCCCGGACGAGGATTTCATTATTGATACGCACCCTGTTCACCGGAATGTGCTGCTGGCCGGCGGCTTCTCCGGACATGGCTTTAAATTTGCCAGCGTTGTCGGAGAAATTGCCGCGGATTTGCTTGAACGCGGTGTAACCAGACACGACATCGGCTTGTTCTCATTATCCCGGTTCGCATCCGTCTATCAAGGATGAACCGGACACCTGCCAGGAGGAGGGGTTAGAATGACACAACCAACCATCAATATAGAATCTTACTTGGATACCTATGAACAATTAAAGCAGGCTGTAGCCGGACTAACGGAGCAGCAGCTGACCGAGAATGAAGGTCCGGGCAAATGGAGCGTTACCGAGGTGCTTGCCCATCTCGTGGATCATAATATTGTGGTTTCCTTCCGGATTCGTGAAATCCTGTCAGGCTCCGAGGTCCGCTTGCCAGCCTTCAATCAGGATAACTGGGTTGCCGGCCAGGCGGCGAATGCGGGCCGAGCGGCGGATATACTGGAGGTATTCCGGTCGCTGCTTGTCTATAACAGCCTTCTGTTCCACCGCTTGTCTGCGAAGGAATGGGAGAAGATGGGTCTGAATGCCAAAGGAGATCCCGTGAAATTATCGACCAGCATTCAATCCTTCATCCATCATGTAGATACGCATATTGCCCAGATCGAGCGGATCAAGGACGTGGTGGCGGCACCGCCGGCAGCTGCGGGGACACGTGAACAGGTTTAATGCGGGAGAATGCAGATACGGAAAATCGATAACTGGAAAGCAGGTGAACAGAATGACAACGGGGTCCATTATTATCCGGGCTGCCAAAGAATCGGATGCGGAAGCGATTACAGCTGTTCTGGTGGATGCATACAGCCAATATGAACAGACACTCCCCAAGGAACGCTGGGAAGAATATAAGGAAAGCATAATCGCTTCAGTGAGCGGGGCGCAAACAAAAAAGCGGCTTGTTGCGGAGCTTGGGAGGGAGATCATCGGAAGTGTGTTTCTGTTCGATTCTTCCGAGTCTGCATACGGGAGCAGCGATCTGGATATCCAAAATCCCGTCATCCGGCTGCTCGCGGTTTCCCGCAAAGCGCGGGGCCTGGGCGTAGCGACGGAGCTTCTCCGGGCAAGTGTCCGGGAATGCCATGCGTGGGGGGCGCAAACCGTTCATTTGCATACTTCCGACATGATGGATGCCGCAGTCCGATTATATGAACATCTGGGCTTTGAACGGGCGTTTGATAAAGATATTATGAATGGCAATCTGCTGGTGAAGAGTTATCGGCTGCAATTGGGAGGGAGCACTTTATTAACCTGAAAGAAACCCGATTATTAAGGAGGAGAAGGGAAATGTCAAATCGCAAGCAAATCAAATTCGGTGCTTTGATCCATGGCGTAGGCGGCAATGTATCCGTATGGCGGCATCCTGAGGTTCCGGTGGATGCCAGCGTGAATTTTGAGTTCTACAAGCTGCAGGCACAGACGGCGGAAGCGGGGAAATTCGATCTGGTTTTTATCGCGGACGGCCTTTATATCAATGAGAAATCCATCCCTCATTTTCTGAACCGTTTCGAGCCGATTACCATTTTGTCCGCGCTTGCCGCGGCCACTTCGCATATCGGTCTCGTAGGAACCTTATCCTCCTCTTACAGCGAACCGTTCACGGTTGCCCGGCAGTTCGGTTCCCTGGACCAGATCAGCAGCGGCCGGGCCGGCTGGAATGTAGTAACCTCGCCTCTGGAAGGCTCCGCCAAAAATTACGGCAAAGCCGAGCACCCGAGCCATGATGAACGCTACCGGATTGCGGAGGAATTTCTCCAGGTCGCACAGGGGCTCTGGGATTCCTGGGAGGACGATGCTTTCATCCGGGATAAGGAATCCGGAGTATTCTTCGATCCTGACAAACTGCATACGCTCAACCATAAAGGTGCATATTTCTCTGTACAGGGACCATTGAATATCGCAAGATCCAAACAAGGTCAGCCGGTGATCTTCCAGGCCGGATCCTCCGAAAGCGGCAAGAAACTTGCAGGCAAAGTGGCAGATGCAGTATTCACCGGCCACGAGAACATTAAGGAAGCCAAGCAGTTTTATAAGGAAATCAAGGACAACGCGATTGCCAGTGGCCGCTCTGCGGATGATGTCGTCATTCTTCCGGGCATTGGGCCGATCATTGGAGCGACGGAGGAAGAAGCCGAGCGCAAATATGAGGAAATTGCAGGACTTGTCAGCATCGATAGTGCGCTCAATTATTTGGGACGGTTCTTCGAGCACCATGATTTTTCCCAATATCCGCTTGACGAACCATTCCCGGATGTTGGCGAATTGGGCAAAAACAGCTTCCGCAGCGGAACGGATAAAATCAAAAAACAAGCCAAAGAACAAAATCTTACTCTGCGCCAGGTAGCGCTGCGATCGGCAACGCCGCGCGGCGAATTCATCGGTACGCCCCGAAAGATAGCCGACTTGATCCAGCAATGGAATGAGGAAGAGGCAGCGGACGGGTTTATTATCCACACGCCTCTTCCAAGCGGCCTGAAGGATTTCGTAGAGCAGGTCGTGCCGATTCTGCAGGAGCGCGGATTGTACCGCACCGAATACGAAGCGGATACGCTGCGAGGCAATTTAGGCATTCCGTTTCCGGCCAACCGCTATACGACTGCAAAGAATACCGCTGCTGTGAATGGCTGATGGCAGCGGGGCTGGAAACGGCATCCGGATGGCTCGAAGAGAGGTTGCTGATCGGCTTGTACGAACTGGATCCCTTCTGATCCGCGCGAAGCACTTACGATATAATATGAACGGCACCGCATAGACTTCTATGCGGTTTTTTATAATGTAAGAAAGTATAAGCTCTAACCTGTAGATTGCTTTTATGTTCAGGGGAAGAAACCTCCTTCATGTTGTGATATACTGTTTATTGAATATACAGTTTCTTGTGGGATCCTCTTCAACAGGTATTCCACAGTCTGAAGAGTTATGGGGGATTTGAAATCATGGATAAGGACAAAGATATGGAGCACGAAGATTTTAAGAATTTACCCCGTGGCATAGCGCTTAGCTGGGGACTGGTCAAACGTCCGCAGCGGGGGCCAAAGGGCGAACTGAGCATCGCCCAGATCATCGAGGCTGCAATCGCGATTGCAGACAAGGACGGACTGGCAGCTGTCTCCATGAGCAGGGTTGCAGCCTCTCTGGGATTTACCGCCATGTCCCTTTACCGCTACATATCCAGCAAGGATGATTTGCTCCTGCTTATGCAGGATGCAGTCTGTAATATCCCTATCCCCCCAGAGGAGCAGCGGAATTATTGGCGCGAAGAAATGCGTGCGTATGTCCGGGTAACCATTCATGTTTTCCAGGAACATCCCTGGTATGGTGACATCCCGATCTACGGCGCTCCAGTCACTCCAAACAACCTTAAGATTGTTGATTGGGGACTGAGATCGATGCGTAAACTCCCGTTTAATGATTATGAGAAAATGTCCATCGTCCTGCTGCTAAGCAGCTACGCCCGTTCATGCGGTATCATTCAAAGGGATATGGCGCGGGCCGTACGGACAGGCGGCAGTCCTTCTGCATTCAGCGGTCTGGACTACAGTGCAGAGCTTAAGCAGCTGGTTCAGCCGGACCACTTTCCGTATCTCAGTCCGGTTGTACAATCAGGAGCTTATACCGACGAGATTGAGAATGAAAATACCGTTGGAAATGATTTCGATTTTGGGTTGGAACGGATTCTGGATGGCATTGAACATTACCTTGCCGCCAAAATGCCCGTAGCTCAGATGCCAAGTGACATCGAGAAGAAATAAAATTTCACAACAAAAAAATGGCGTTACAGGTTGTTCAACCTGTGCGCCATTTTTCGTTTTTGCTGGAGTGTTGGTTCCGTGGTGTGTGAGAAGGCGAAAGCCGCTCGACCTTCAAGCTTGATTTTGCCAAAGTTATCGGCGTCCCGCTTTTTTGCGAAATGCCCACAGGCCCCATAGAATGGACACACAAAGAATGAGCAAACACCATCCTATTGCCCACCATGCACGGTCATCAATCGGCGTTCCCGTGAGCAATCCGCGTATCGTTTCGATTATCGGCGTCATCGGCTGATTGTTGGCAACGCCGCGCAGCCATGCCGGCATCGTGTCAATGGGAACGAAAGCGCTGGACAGATAGGGAAGGAACAGCAGCAAGAATCCATATCCACTGGCAGCTGTCGGGCTACCTGCAACAAGTCCGATGGCTGCGAACAGCCATGTGAAAGTGAGGATAAACAGAGTAATGACAATCACTGCTCCGATCCATTCGACGACGTTAGCCGTTGGCCGGAATCCAACCAGCAATGCAACTCCGAAGACCACGCCCGTTGCAAACAGATTGCGTGCCAAACTTGCAACGACATGCCCGGTCACAACGCTCAGACTTTGGATGGGCATCGTTTGAAACCGGTCAATAATGCCGTTAGTCATGTCATTGGCGACGTCTACAGCTGTACTCGACGATCCGAATCCGGCACATAACAAA
This sequence comes from Paenibacillus nasutitermitis, assembly GCF_014641075.1. Lineage (GTDB taxonomy): Bacteria > Bacillota > Bacilli > Paenibacillales > Paenibacillaceae > Paenibacillus_Z > Paenibacillus_Z nasutitermitis. The sequence goes on along the minus strand of NZ_BMHP01000002.1, from coordinate 635,728 downwards.
ATGATGCCCGGAACAACGTAATTGACATAATCTCCGCTGGAATCAATTGCGCCGCCAAACACATAAGTGAACAGCAGCATGAGCATTATGGGAAGCATAATAGCCATCACTAATGCTTCTGTGTTCCGCAAACTATGACGGAAGCTCCGTCCAATGAAGACGGCATTCGTAACGACGAATGATGCTTTTTGGGTAGGTCTGGTATGTGTTGTCATAAAGGAGTTCCTTCCATTTCCTTGGTTGTCAGAGCAAGAAACACATCGTCCATGCTGGGCCTGCGGACGCTAACCCGCGCATCCTGCGGGAGGGTACGGGAAAGCTCATTCAAGGCTTGACTAACGTCATGGATACTGCCGCTGGTCGGGATCGTTACAATTAATTCGTCCTTTGCATTGTGAAGCTCAAGCACCTCACCGCCAACATGCGACTTCAGCTCCTTGGCGGTTCCAATCGCGACGAGATGTCCTTTGTTGATCACGGCAATCCTGTCCGCCAGTTGATCGGCTTCTTCTAAATACTGAGTTGTGAGAAAAATGGTAATGCCTTGTTCTTTAAGCTGAAGGATGATATCCCACAAGGCGCGCCGGCTGGTTGTATCAAGTCCTGTTGTTGGTTCGTCCAAGAACATCACGGGCCTGATGACTGCAAGGCTGATGGCGAGATCAAGCCGCCTGCGCATCCCGCCTGAATACGTCTTGACCCGCTTGCGGGAGGCCGAAACAAGGTCGAATTGCGTCAGCAGCTCGCTGGTTCGGGTGCGAGACTCTGCAGCGGTAAGGCCGGAAAGCCTGCAGATCATGTGGATATTCTCTTCACCGGTCAACACCTCATCCACTGCGGCGAATTGTCCCGTCAGGCTGATAGATTGTTTAACCTCTTCCCTGGAGGTTCTGACATCGTGACCGGCTACCCGTACGGAGCCTCCATCGGGGACCACCAGCGTTGACAGAATATTAATCAGAGTGGTTTTTCCTGCTCCGTTCGGGCCAAGCAGGGCAAATACGGTTCCTGCCGGCACGGCAAGGTCGATCCAGTCAAGCACAACCTGGTCACCGAAACTTTTTCGCAAGCCCGCAATTTCAATAGCAAATGCAGTCATGATATTATTCCTCCTTCTGGAAAATCACTAAATGTGTATGTAATAAACAGTATATGATGTATACAATAAAAATACAACTTTATTTTTTAGTTCAATGTGCAAGAGGAGGGTGAGAGACCCATTCTCGCCACTTGGCATGCTTGACGAGAGCGTGGCGGGGAAGCTACAATAAACTCAAGTTCATACTGTGACGGAAGAATCGGAGACATTCACATAGACACTCCCTGCGCCTTGCGCGCGGGGGGAGGGTTTTATGTGTTTTTTTGTTGATTTTTTCCAAAGCTCGAACAACCAGGCTTGGGGGACGGTGACGTATGCCTTTTCAACAACAGCTCATTCTGCCTGCAGCCAGAAGCATGAAGGATTTCGAGAAATTGCTGCAGCTCCCGTATGGTTATATCGTCCTGCTGGATAGTCACATCAGTCAGTTGCAATCGCTCGTTCAACTGGCCAGAACCAACGGCAAACAGGTACTTATTCATGCGGATTTAATCGAGGGTCTCAAAAATGACGAATACGCGGCCGAATTTCTCTGCCAGGTGATCCAGCCTGCAGGCATTATGTCGACCCGTGCCGGAGTGATCACCAAAACCAAGCAGAACAAGCTGTTGGCTATACAGCGCCTGTTCCTGCTGGATTCGGGCGCGCTTCAGAAAAACTATGCGCTGCTCAGACGCACACAGCCCGATTATATTGAAGTGCTTCCCGGCATCATGCCGGATATTATTACCGAGGTGCATCGGGAGTCGGGCATTCCGATACTTGCCGGCGGTTTCATCCGGACCGCGGAGGATGTTGAGAGAGCGCTTTCGGCGGGAGCGACTGCAGTAACGACAAGCAATACCGCTTTGTGGAAGCATTTTATGAAATAAAGCGTGCGGGGAAAGGATGCAGATCAGATGGAAAATACATTATATGCAGCTGATACTTATATATTGGCACTGGATCAGGGGACCACAAGCACAAGAGCCATTTTATTCGATAAACAGGGCGAAATGAAAGCGATATCCCAGCAGGAATTTACGCAGCATTTTCCCCGGCTGGGTTGGGTGGAGCATGATGCGCAGGAGATTTGGGAATCGGTTCTGTCAGTGCTGCGACGTGTTATCGAAGAGAATGAAATCAGGCCGCAACAGATTGCCGGGATCGGAATTTGCAACCAACGGGAAACGACCGTGATTTGGGACAAGCAGACAGGGGTTCCGATCTATTCAGCGGTTGTCTGGCAATCGCGCCAGAGCTCAGCTATTTGCGAGCAACTGAAGGCGGATGGTTATGAACGGCTGATCCGTGATAAAACGGGCTTGATGGTGGACGCCTATTTCTCGGCAACGAAAATCAAATGGATACTGGATCATATTGAGGGCTCGCGTGCCAGGGCAGAGGCCGGTGAGCTGCTGTTCGGGACGATTGATACATGGCTGATCTGGAAGCTGACCGGCGGTGCCGTGCATGTGACGGATTATACCAATGCGGCGCGTACGATGCTCTACAACATTCATGAGCTGAAATGGGATGAGGAGCTGCTGGCGATTCTTGATATACCGCCTGCCCTATTGCCGCAGGTGAAGGCTTCATCGGAGCTGTACGGGCACACAACGGATGAGCTTTTTGCCGGTCATGCGGTTCCCATCGCCGCTGCTGCCGGAGATCAGCAGGCTTCTCTGTTCGGGCAAGCCTGCTTCGAGAAAGGGATGGCCAAAAACACATACGGCACCGGCTGCTTTATGCTGATGAATACCGGAAGCGAAGCGGTGCCTTCGGAGCATGGGCTGCTGACGACAATTGCCTGGGGCATTGGCGGGAAAGTGGAATACGCGTTGGAGGGGAGCACCTTTGTAGCCGGCTCGGCGGTGCAGTGGCTGCGCGACGAGCTTCAGTTGATCGGCTCCGCCCAGGAAAGCGAACAGGTTGCGATGCAAGCGGATTCTACGGATGGGGTGTATGTGGTGCCCGCATTCGTAGGGCTGGGTACGCCTTATTGGGATAATGAGGTCCGCGGCGCCGTATTCGGATTGACCCGGGGAACAAGCAAAGCGCAGCTGGTGCGTGCAACGCTTGAGGCTATCGCTTACCAGGCCAAGGATGTGTTCAAGGTGATGGAGCAGGAAGCCGGGTTATCATTCGCCAGCTTCCGCGTCGATGGCGGAGGCTCGCGGAATAATCTGCTGATGCAGTTTCAGAGCGATCTGCTCGGAATCGCCGTCGAGCGACCGACGGTAAGCGAGACCACGGCGCGGGGGGCGGCTTTCCTTGCTGGCCTTGCTGTGGGATTCTGGAGCTCCAAAGAAGAACTTGCCGGTCTTTGGAAACGGGATGCGCGGTTTGAGAGTGAAATGGATCAAACGGCTCGCGAATCCAAATATGAGGGCTGGGGCCGTGCGGTCCGGGCAGCTCAGGCTTTCAAATAATTGAAAGTTGTGATACGATAAAAACAAGTTAATATAGGGTCGGAGATATGGAGAAGCCGTGATAACCTGTCGCTTTTTGGCGATATGGGTTTGTCGCGGCTTCTTTTTTTAACTCACAGGGAATGGGAGAGACATCATATGACAGCGAATTTTTCCGTAGTTGACCGTAAGGATATCATCAATGAATTAGAGGGGACGAATTGGGATCTCCTGGTTATCGGAGGCGGAATAACGGGAGCGGGCATTCTGCTGGATGCCCGCAAACGCGGTATGCGGGCGGCACTGGTGGAGATGCAGGATTTTGCCTCTGGAACCTCGAGCCGCTCGACCAAGCTGGTACACGGCGGTCTTCGTTATTTGAAACAGCTGGAGATCGGCGTTGTAGCGGAGGTTGGGAAAGAAAGAGCGATTGTTTATGAGAATGCGCCTCATGTCACCACGCCGGAGTGGATGGTGCTGCCTATTTACAAAGGGGGAACTTTCGGCTGGTTTTCCACCTCTATGGGCCTTCGTCTGTATGATTGGCTGGCTGGGGTCAAACGCGGCGAGCGTCGTCGTATGCTCGGCAAAGGTGAAACATTGAAGCGCCTGCCATTGTTGAAACAGGAGGGACTGAAGGGTAGCGGCTATTATGTCGAGTACCGCACGGATGATGCCCGCCTAACGCTTGAAGTGATGAAGAAGGCGGTGGAGGAAGGGGCGAAGGCGGTCAATTACGTAAAGGTTGAACGCTTTCGATATGAGAAAGGGCAGCTCGTCGGCGTGGAAGTAAGCGACCAGTTAACGGGACGGCAAGCCGTTATTCATGCCGCTCAAATCGTCAACGCCGCCGGTCCCTGGGTCGACAAGCTGCGCGAGAAGGATGGCTCGCGCAAAGGAAAGACGCTTCATCTGACCAAAGGCGTCCATCTTGTCTTCGATCAATCCCGCCTGCCCCTGCATCAGGCCGTCTATTTCGATACTCCCGACAAGCGGATGGTATTTGCGATCCCCCGTGAGGGCAAAACCTATGTCGGTACTACAGATACGACCTATACCGGCAATTATGAGCATCCAAGGATGACCAAAGATGACAGGGACTACCTGCTGAAGGCGGTCAATGCCCTCTTTCCATCCCTCCGCGTAACGGCAGAAGATGTGGAATCCAGCTGGGCGGGCCTGCGGCCCCTGATTCATCAGGAGGGGAAGGATCCTTCGGAAATTTCCCGTAAGGATGAGATTTTCCGCTCTCCCTCCGGTCTTCTTTCTATAGCCGGAGGCAAGCTGACCGGATACCGTAAAATGGCTGAAGCGGTCGTGAACCGGGCGGCAGAAGAGCTGACGCGTCAACAGGGCAAGGCCTTTTCCCCCAGCCAAACGATGCATACGGCACTTTCGGGAGGAGATGTCGGCGGATCTCGGGGGTTTGACGAGTTTGTCGCCGCTCATACCTCGAGGGGAATCAAGCTCGGCCTTTCACCGGAAGCTGCGGAGAAACTTGCCCGGTTCTACGGCTCTAACGTCGGGAAGGTGCATCAGCTGATAGTGGACAGGAAACAGGAGCATATTGAATCCGGTCTGCCTCTGGAGCTGTTCGCAGCCTTGGAATATGCAATGAGCGATGAGATGGCTGTGACACCGATGGACTTCTGGATCCGCCGAAGCGGATCGCTGTTCTTCCATATCTCGCAGGTGCGCCTTTGGAAGGAAGCGGTCCAGAACTGGATGGGCAAGCGGTTAAACTGGACAGATATCGAGGCTAAGGCATATGGAGCAGAGCTGGACCGGCTGCTGGCCGGGGCGGTGGAACCCGCAAGCGCGGATGCGGACCGATCCTGAACGCGCAAGCTGACCGTTCGCTGTGAGCTTGATTAGGAATCAGGAACGGGCACGAAAGAACCAATCTTCAGGCATGCATGGCCAAAGAGGATTGGTTTTTTTGTGGATATTCGTGGTTCCGGTCTTTCAACATAAATAATGGTCTCTATAAATGGAAGACGCCGATCGCGATCCCGCCATAAGCGAACGCCCCGACAATGACAAGCGCGGGATGAACTTTTTTGCGCTGCATGAGCCAAAAGGCTGCTGCCGCGATAATCAGGGCTTGCCAGACCCCGATCTGAGAAAAGGAGGAGGAAGCGATCTGCCAGGTCAGAGTGACCATCATGATCGCGATCACAGGCTGTACCAGCAGAGTGATCCCTTTAACCGCATTGGATGTACGGAAACGCTGAAGCAGCTGGAGAAGCAAAATAAGCGCGATTGCCGAAGGCAGGACGGTTGCGGCCAACGCGATAAACAGCCCTATCCAGCCCGCAGCCGCAAAGCCGACATAAGCGGCAATCTTGGTTGCGATGGGCCCTGGCAGAGCATTGCCAAGCGCCAGCATGTTGGAAAACTGCGAGTCGCTCAGCCAACCGTAATGATTGACGATTTCCTCGTACATCAGGGGGATCGAAGCTGGGCCGCCTCCGTAGCCCAACAGATTGGAAATCAGAAATCCCATAAAGAGTCGAATCCATTCTAACCCGTCCATTAGTCGCATCCTTTATTGTATGACATAGAAGTCCTTGCTTCCGCCTCGCCTTATTCGCTCCTCCGTTTCTTCCTCTTCCTCCTCAGAAAGCTTGCGAAACGTATATGAAAGATACCATAAGCAATGAAAAGAGCGATGACAATGGCAGGATGAATAGACAACACATTCATCAGCAGGAAAGAGACAAGGAAGAAGAACAATCCTGCTGCAAGGCCAAGCCCCCTGACGGCCCGTTCGGCAAATTCATAAGCCATGATCCCCAGCATTACGGCTATAACCGGCGTAACCGCCCCGATCATTCCAGCGATAATGGCCGAACCGCTTAGCCAGCGGACAAGAGATATAAGCGCCACCATGGCAAGCGACGTAGGCAGAATATGCGCCAGCAGCGCCACGAACGCACCGGTGCTTTTACGCATACGGTATCCCAGGTATGCGGCCATTTTCGTGGCGATGGGACCCGGGAGAGCATTGGCGAGCGCCAGAATTTCACCGAACTCGTTCTGGTCCAGCCATTTGTATTTGGTAACCGCCTCATATTGAATAAGCGGGATGACAGACGGGCCGCCGCCGTATCCCAGGATGCCGGTTTTGAACATGGCCCAGGATAAATCCCGATATTCCTGTTTGCCGCTCTTGCTGCCTTGATCGGGAGGCGTATCGGCATGCTGATTTTGCTCTGCCATCATTTACAGCCTCATCCCCATGCGGCTTTTATAGCGGTTGATCAAGAGCTGACAGTCTACGCTCATAATTCCAGGAAGCTTGTATAGCACTTCTTTCATGAACAGCTCCATCTCCTGATTGTTCCTGAACAGACCATGCATATGAAGTTTGCTCGGCCCCGTCATATGATAAAGGCTTGTTACGGCAGGCTCTTCGGATAGAGCGTTTGCAGCTTCATGGAGATATTTGGGCTCCACCTCGACATTGAAGAAAGCCGACACAAGAATGCCGATTTTCTCCGGATTGATGACTGCCGTGAACCGCTCAATCACCCCGTCCTCCATGAGAGCGTTAATTCTGGATTGCACCGCTACCCGGGAGAGTCCGATATCCTTCGCCAAATCCGTGTAAGATATCCTCCCGTTGTGATTGAGCGCTTGAATAATCTTGCGGTCGATCTCATCGATTTGAACCACTGATTCTCCGGTCAATGGAGAGTTGTTCATGGATAGCGCTCCTTTCCTTACTGAATTTCAACTCAAAACGAGGTTGAAAGCGTCGTCCTTTTTTTACACATTGTTCGAATATTGGACATTTTTATTGCCATATGTTCAAATATACATGGATTAACCTTCGTTATCAATCATAATTCAGATAAATTCTAACCTATTGTCAATGGAGGCGTCGGATTAGAGGTGTGATGCGATGCGACATAGGAAGCTAATCGATTGGGGAATCTCGAAGAATATGGGTGGCATTTATAATTGCTTTGTTGCGGAAGCCTTGTTTAATCGCCGATTTGTACGGGATTTGGAGCTTCAAGCAGGATCGATAGAGGTTGTGAAGAAGGTATATCATTAAGAATTGGGCATATTTGTGATTTTAATTATTGTTAGTAGCGACATATCAACTTATAGCGAGGTGCCAATCAATGAGACAACGACATTCGTTTATCCCCACTCTGCGTGAAATTCCGGCTGATGCCGAAGCCATCAGCCATCAATTGATGGTTAAGGCGGGATTTATCAGGCAGCTTGCTGCGGGCGTTTATTCGCTACTGCCGCTTGGCCGAAGGGCGCTGCGCAAGGTTGAAACGATCGTGCGCGAGGAAATGGAGCGGGTGCAGGGGCAGGAGCTGCTGCTTCCTGCGCTTCAGCCAGCCGATTTATGGCAGGAATCGGGAAGATATGAGGTATACGGACCTGAATTAGTCCGTCTGCATGACCGCGCGGGCAGAGAGTTCGTGCTGGGTCCGACCCATGAAGAAGTGATAACGGCACTCGTCAAACAGGAAATAAATTCCTATAAGCGGCTTCCTCTGCTGCTATACCAGATCCAGACAAAGTTCCGGGATGAGCGCCGGCCCCGGTTCGGCCTTCTGCGGTGCCGGGAGTTTGTCATGAAGGATGCCTATTCCTTCGATACTGATTGGGAAGGGCTTGCGCGGAACTACGAGGCGGTATATCAGGCTTATCATCGGATTTTTGAACGCTGCGGTTTGAATTTCAGAGCTGTGGAGGCCGATGCGGGTTCCATCGGCGGCGAAGGGGGTACCCATGAGTTTATGGCTCTGGCCGAATCCGGGGAGGATGTGATTGTGTCCTGCCGTTCCTGCAGCTACGCCGCCAATCTGGAGAAAGCGGAATTCCAGAAGCGGGATGGCCAAGATAACGGAGAAACAAGCACCGGAAGTCCCGAAAAATTTCATACCCCGGGGATCAAAACGATTGAGCAGCTCGCGGCATTTACGGGTACGGAGCCGTCCGGAATGATCAAGACATTGCTCTATCTGGCGGATGGTCGCCCTGCCGCCGTAGTTGTGAAGGGAAATCATGAAGCCAACGAAACGAAGATTAAACAATGGCTGGGGGCGGAAACACTGGAGCTCGCCGATCCTGCAGTTGTTCAGGCTGTAACAGGATCCATGCCGGGGTATGCGGGCCCTGCGGGTTTGGCAAGTCCCGTACTGCTACTGGTAGACCGGGATGTGGCGGAAATGGACCATGCGGTGGCCGGAGCGAATGAAACGGATTACCATCTGCGGCAGCTTCGGCCGGGAAGGGATTTTTCACTTGAACATGTCGGTGATTTCCGCAATGCCCAGGAGGGGGATCATTGTCCCCACTGCTCTGGCGAGCTTATATTGGAGAGGGGCATCGAGCTTGGGCATGTCTTTAAGCTGGGGACCAAATACAGTGAAGCCTGCGGCGCCCGTTTTCTGGATGCGAATGGCAAAGAACAGTTTTTTATTATGGGCTGTTACGGGATAGGAGTTTCGCGGCTGCTGGCAGCAATCGTCGAGCAGCATCATGATCAGAACGGGATGATCTGGCCTGTCGAAACCGCCCCGTTTCACGTTCATCTGATTATTGTCTCCCTTCAGGATGAGGGGCAGCTCACGGTTGCGGAACGGATGTACAGGCTTCTGAAAGAAGCAGGAGCCGATGTGCTGTACGATGACCGGGATGAGAGAATGGGAGTGAAACTGAAGGATGCGGACCTGATTGGGCTTCCTGTCCGGATTGTGGTTGGCAAAGGAATCGCTCAGGGTATAGTGGAATATAAAGAACGCCAGGGCGAGGTTCTGCTGCTCGAGCCCGATGAGGCTATACGCCGCATCCATGAGTTGGCAGCTGCCGGTTCTTTGAATGAGACAGAATAAGGGTGTGAGGCATATGTGGAAAATAGCTCTGTTATCTTTGCTGCTATTGACAGGCTGTATGAATAGCGGCGAGAAGCCGGCAGGTACGGCTTCCGAACCTTCGCCGGGAATAACGGCGGAACCTGATCATTCCGGACCCGATGCTGCCGGGAAGAATAGCCCGGGAAAAGAAGCTCCGGACAATTCCGATCAAACGCCTGAAGTAGATCAGCCCCGGCTGCTGGATATCGCAAAGCTGCCCCATACCTTTGCTTTCTCCGACGAGTCGGGTACACGGCTCCTCGGCTATCCGGCCGAAAAGCCGGATTCCATGGAGACGGTCAAGCAGTTGAATTATGCGATAGGGGATAACGGGAACGTTGTTGCTGTCCGGTTCCTCAACGAGCAAAAGTACGACGACCAGGACAGCGGCCGCCAAACCGCAAGAAACTTTGACCATACAGCAGGAATGCTCTTTGAAATCACAGACGGTAAGGCCGTTCCGAACGAATCCTATTATCTGGTCAATGACAAGGACTTTCCGCTGGACGCATTAGCGGCCATTCAACCTGCGGAAGATTATCCGGCAATGGATGACGCCCTTGCAGACAAAGCAGCAAAGCAGTCCGGACATCAGGTGGAGCTTGCCGCAAAGCTGGCCGATATCGGCGGGGACAAGGAATTTTATTTTATAAAATTCAAACGCGAAGGCGATCAGGCGCTGGCAAGTTTGGTGCTGAAAGACGGAGATACACTGGCTTTCAAGGATTTTCCCGCAGAGTATAACGAGTCCTCCACCTGGCGGGTGGACGACGGAGGTGAAATTTCGCCTCACGTTTTCAGTCTGATGTTCGCGGCAGAATCCGCAAACGGCACCGTTCTGGGGGTCAAGTGGCTGGGTTTTGAGGGCGAGAATCAAATGCTGTTCATGGAAGACGGTCAAACGCTAAAGGAGCTGGATATCAGCGGAGGCCGCTATATGTCCCCGGAATAAAACCGTCCAATACGTCAGCATCAGGTATTTCATGGGAAGAGGAGAGTGCTTCGAATGATTATCGGCTTTCATCACGCTCAAATTACGATTCCTCAGGGACAGGAGGAAAAGGCCAGAGCTTTTTATTGCGGGGTTCTGCGCCTGAAAGAAATTCCCAAGCCGGAATCACTGGCAGGCAGAGGAGGATTTTGGCTGGAAGTCGGCGGTCTTTCCCTGCATGTCGGAACGGAGGATGGTGTCGACAGGTCCCTCACCAAAGCGCATCTGGCTTTTGAAACGGCTGATTTAAAGCTTGTTGAAGCCCTTCTGATCGAACAGGGGGTCGAAATATTGGAGGGGCTGCCTATCCCAGGCTATGAGCGTTTCGAATTCCGGGATCCTTTCGGCAATCGAACGGAATGTATTCAGCGTATCAGCTGAACATGATTTCGTTAAACGATCCGTTAAGATGGAAATAATGGTAAACAAGGAGATGAAGCCCGAATGAAATATGAAGGAAAGGTCGTAATGGTAACAGGTGCGTCGGGTGGGATAGGAAGAGAACTGTCCAAAGCTTACGCGGAAGCGGGGGCACAGGTCGTGTTAACGGACCTGGAGAATGAAAGAGGACCTGTTCTTGCCCGCAGGCTGACACAGGGCGGGGCAGTGGCGGAGTTTATCGCAGCCGATTTGAGCAGGCCCGAGCAGATCGCGGATCTGTTCGCAAAGGCCGCGGAGTCGTTCGGGAAGATCGATATTCTGATCAATAATGCCGGGTTTGGCATCTGGAAATCGCCTTATGAGTTGTCTATAGACGAATGGGACAATGTTATGAATGTCAATCTGCGCGGAACGTTCCTTTGTTCCCGTGAGGCTGCGAAGTCCATGAAAGCGGGCGGGGGAGGACGGATCGTCAATATCGCTTCTACCCGTGCGGCCATGTCTGAACCTAACAGCGAGGCTTATGCGGCAACGAAGGCGGGAATTGTCGGTATCACTCATGCGCTTGCTGTTTCATTGGGGCCTGATCATATTACCGTCAATTGTATCAGTCCGGGATGGATCGAGACCGGCGACTATGATGAGCTGCGGCCGGTCGATCATGAGCAGCATCCCGCGGGCCGTGTCGGTTATCCCCGCGATATCGTTCGCGCCTGCATGTATTTGACGGACGGGGATAATGATTTTGTGACGGGAATGAATTTGACAGTGGACGGCGGGATGACGCGCAAAATGATCTATGAGCATTAACGGGTCAAGCTGGTTTCAGGATTCCTTGCGCAGTTTTGCGTCCAGGAAGAATGTTCCGAAAGGGATAAAAGCGGACAGAAAAGCGATCACAACGAAGATGAATGACCATTTTTTTACAATCCAGGCATGAAGCAGCGCAAGCAAAAACAAGGTGAACAGCAGCCCGTGCACCGCCCCCACAATGGTTACGGCGGAGGGGAGGTTGGCCCAGTATTTGAGGGGCATAGCAATGAGCAGCAGGACAAGATAGGAAACGCCTTCAACATTCCCGATCCATCTTAATCTTCCAATTACGGTTTTGAGCATAGCAGGAATGACCTCCATAGATATTTTCAAAGGATGCTTCTGGTTGGTTATACGAACAACTATAGCAGAAGGTCTCTTTCTTTGGACGATCATTTTGTGTTATTTCAAAGGACAATTCCGGTGGCTTGTTAAAAAAGAACCGTGGCGGGACATTCGCAAAGCCTGTTCCCTCACGGTATCATTTTTTTTAGTTATGATCTATTGTCGATCCATAAGCGTCGCAGTCCTTGTTTTTGCATCCCGGTCCTGGTATTCGATTGTTCCATCTGAATGCGGAACGTCAATAATACGGCTTTCCGATTGCCTGGTTCGCACTTTCTCAGGATGCGCTTTTGAAAGCATAGCCAATCCGGCAGCATGAGCAGTAAAGCCACCGCCTCCGGCCAAGGTTAATGCAGCAACAAAAGATAGAATCATCATCGATTTTTTGGTTTTCTTAATACTCATCAAGCCTGAAAGTCTTTTTTTCATAACTCTCTTAGGGTTAATGAAGTTGCTGGTACAAACGACGCTGCGCTGCATAACCCCATACTCCAGCATGGATAAAAGCGTTTCGCCGTATAGCCTTCGGCTTTCATCATCCATCCCCTTAACAACGGCTTCATCACAAGACAGCTCGCAAAGGGCATTCATCTGTCTGATCATCGAATAGACTGACGGATTAAACCAGTGAGCGGCATTTGCTAGGAGCAGGAGAACCTTAATAAGCAGATCGCCGCGCTTCAAATGTACGAGTTCGTGCGACATGATCATTGCAAGCTCTTTTTTCCCTAAGCGGGTATCCGGCAGCACAAGAATGGGGTTCCACAGCCCCATAACCATTGGCGATGCGGCATTGGGGCTTACGATTGCTTTTACAGGGAATTGAACCGTATTGTATATCCGGCTGTCCTTCAGGATGGAGCGTTTAAATGAACGGTACATCCTCATATTCCAGGCAATAAAAATAATGGCGCCAACAGCCCAAATAACGATGGCGCACAGCGCATATGATTTTATATTTTCAAGACGCAGAAGATACTGAATCCCTTGATTGACAAACGATGACAGGCCTGCCACTTCTTTCGATGGCATGACATACAGCTCGGAAATCGTCCCTGGTGTCCAGCGTATACCTGTACCCGTATCTGGAATAACTGAACGCAGAGGCTCACCAAGCCTATTGATGATAACGGTACCGCCAAGAAGAAAACATACAGGAATAAGGCGGGTATAATAATGCCAGTTCTGTGAAAACACCTTATTTGTGACGGGCTTTATCAGGTTTTGCACCATCCAAATGAGAGTACCGACGAATGACGAAATGAGAAGAGACTGGAAGACGGTGATCGCGATCATTTCTTTCCTTCCTCGCGACCAAACCATTCCTTTAACTCCGCTATGTCATCTTTGCTAAGCTGGGAGTCATCAACCAGAGAGGCAATTAAATTTTTCACTTTCCCATTGTATAAGCGGCTTAGAAAGGTTTGTGTTTCCTGCTTCTTGTAATCATGCAAGGTCAATACAGGATGATAGTAATTCACCTTGCCGCGTATAGATTTGGTCAGAAATCCTTTTTCAATCAGCCGCTTCAGTATGGTCGATAACGTTGAGGTTTTCCAGTCTTTCCTGCTGAATATATCCAAAAGTCGGGCAACCGTTACTGGTGCTGCTAATCCCCATATTACCTGCATAACTTCAATCTCTGTTTCAGAAAGTCTTCCTAATTTCCCCATAGTGAACACCTCTGGTTTTTATCTGCGACAACTTGTCGTTGATTACAATACGACAACTTGTCGCAATTGTCAATCCACATCATAAAGTGATCCATTCTAATTAATGGACCACCCCGTGAGAAATTATTCGTAATCAATCAGTCATCCCGCTTCTGGCGGTCGATCGCCTCGGCCATGGTGCGGTCTGTCAGATGGGCGTAGATTTGGGTCGTTTCCGGCGAAGCGTGGCCGAGCTGTTCCTGTGTCTTGTACAGATCATTACGCAAATAATAATCGGTTGCAAAAGAATGACGCAGCTTATGCACGGATAGATAAGGCTTGCCGAACCGCTTGGCATATTTGATGACCATTTCCTGGATCGCCCGTTTGGTCATGCGGGAACCTTCATGTTTGCCGTTGGCGATGGCCAGAAACAGTGCCTTCTCACGTTTGGGCGCTTTGTATTGCGAGTCGCGCTGGGCGAGATATAGCTGCAGATTGTACATCGCTTCCTGGCGGAAATAGACAGGCGTCTTGAAGGTGTCGTCATTTTTCCCTTTCCTGAATACATACAGCAGCTTCTTCTTCAAATCGAGATCATCGACATTCATGTTCACAATCTCCGATACGCGCAGCCCGGAATTGAGGATCAGACTGACAATGCAGGTGTCCCGGATCCTGTTGAGCATGTAGGAATACATCGCTTGTTTGTTGGCTGAGGCATCGGTCCCGTAATCCTCGTTAATATAGCGGATAAACTCGTCAATTTCCTGCTCCTGCAGCAGCTTGCCTTCGAGCTTGGCGGCGGTGTCCTTGGGCTTATGGGCCCGTTTGATCGACACCTTGGCCATCACATTGCGCTTTAGCAGCGGATAAAACTGGTCATCCTCCGCAATCTGGCTTAAATAATGGAAGAGGGAGCGCAGGGAGGAAAGCTTGCGGGAAATGGTTGTTTTGCTATTGTTATTCTCCTGGCGCGTAGCCAGAAACATCTTGAACTGGTCGATGCTGTCCATGTGCAGCTTCTCCAGCTCCTCCAGCTGGACATCACGCAGGTCCGGACCTGCGGCCAGACCCTCCGCCAGCATCCAGGACAGGAAAGCTTCATAGTCCCTGACATATTCGAGCAATGAAGAAGGGGACAGATCAGGCAATTTATAATTTATGAATTTCTCAATATACCATGGCATGGAAGGTGTCCTGCGGTCGAGCTCCTGCCGGTCTTTCAGCTTGATCACGTTCATCTTCGGACTCACCCCGATTTTCTTTCAATCTCTTATCCATGATGCATGATGCATGATGCTAGCAAATATGATAGCTTTATTGTAATGCAGCAGCTGGACGAAGTAAACCGGAATGGGGAACGCCTGATCGTAAAGCTGGCTCAGGCATTATAAGGGCAGGCGGAAGCTTGTCATTCAGGAAGGGGCGGGTGGAAATCGCATCCCAAATGCCGACCAACAAAGAAGCCCTCATCATCGGAGCGGGCATCGGCGGCTTATGCGCCGCCATTGCTCTGCGTCAGCAGGGCTGGACCGTTAAGATATTCGATAAATCAACAGCACAGGCAGGCCTGGGAGCAGGCATTGTGCTGGCAGCCAATGCCATGAAAGCTTTGGATCTGCTTGGTGTCGGGGCAGAAATCCGGGACAAGGGAGCGGCGGTGGGCAAAGCGGAGATCCGCCTGCCCGACGGGCGGTTGGTCACGGCTTTGCCCGCTGATGAACAAGCATCCCGATACGGAACTCACAGCTATCTGATTCACCGGGCTGTACTCCAGCACATCCTCCGTAATCATCTTGCGTCCATGTCACCAGAGGCTGTTATATATTGGGGGATGAAACTGACAGGGATTCATAACCGTAGCGATTCCGTAACCGCTTCGTTCGAGAATGGTGAGGAACAGGAAGCGGATGTACTGATCGGCTGCGATGGTATTCATTCTGTTGTCCGCCAGCATGTAGCGTCAGTAGACGACAATCCTCTGCGATATGGCGGTTTCACAGCACTGAGAGGGATTACAACGTTCAAGGACAGCCGCTATCCCGCCGGGGTTGGCGGTGGATTCGAAGCTTGGGGGAGAGGCTTGCGATTTGGTTTCTCCCAATTGGGGGAGGGCCGGGTCTTCTGGTTCGGAGCCATTAATGCTCCCAAGGGCATGCTGGCTCCTGCCGGGAGAAGAAAAGAAGCGGCGTTGCGTTATTTTCGGGGCTGGTGCGACCCGATAGAAGCGGTTATTGCCGCTACGGACGAAGAAGCGATTTTGTCCCATGATTTATTTGACCGGGAGCCGTTGCAATCCTGGAGCAGCGGGCGCGTAACGCTGCTGGGCGATGCGGCTCATCCCATGCTGCCGAATCTTGGCCAGGGAGGCGGGCAGGCTATTGAAGATGCTGTCATGCTGGGCTATCAATTGGGACAGGTAGCCCGATCGGGGGAGGGGATACCTGCGGCGCTGCAGGCGTATGAAGGGAGCCGGATTCCCCGAACCTCCCGGATAGTAAGGCAATCGAGGCGCATGGCGAGGCTCGTTCAACTTGAAAATCCGATCGCACGGGGGCTGCGCAATAGGCTTCTGCGGTCGATACCTGCGAGCTTCCAGGCAAGCCGCCTGGATTGGCTCGTCGGTTATAACATATCCCGCCAGCTTGACAATGGCGGTCTAAACGGTAAAATGAGGGATTTTTAACAAGATTAAAATCCGTTCTTATTGACCCGCATGATTGGTTGTCCATGCTACAATTCATCAGCCGGAACCTGAAGCCAGGTGTATGCACCGGTAAAATGAACGAAGCATGGAGGAATCATTACGTATGGGTAAACGAATATCAATGCTGGCGGTGCTGCTGTCTGTTGCCGCGATGGCTATGTGCGGCAGCTTTGCCGAAGCTCAGGCCATGAAGTCACTGAAGCTTGGCAGCACAAGTACAGCTGCCCTGGACCTGCAATTCAGACTTCAATTGCTGAATTATTTCAGCGGCCCGGTAACCGGGTCGTTCGGAGCGGAAACCGAGCATGCCGTTAAAGGGTTTCAGAACGCACATGGGCTTGCAGACGATGGCATAGCCGGGCCGGCGACGTGGGCCGCACTTAAGAAAGTGTCGGTTAGCAAGTCTGAGCTGGCGATGCTGGCCCGGGTTATTTATGGCGAAGCCAGGGGAGAAGACTATAAGGGGCAGGTGGCGGTCGGTTCTGTCGTCATGAACAGGCTGAAATCCCCAGCGTTTCCGCAGACAATCAAGGAAGTCATAATGGAGCGCGGCGCCTTCACGGCAGTATCCGACGGCCAGTACTGGCTGATTCCGGACAAGACGGCATTTAAAGCTGCGAAAGAAGCCGTAACGGGTTCAGATCCGACTAAAAATGCGCTCTACTATTATAATCCGGATACAGCTACCTCCAAATGGATTTTTACGCGTAAGGTAATGTTGACAATCGGCAACCACTCCTTTGCTGTTTGAGTGTGTACATACCGCACTTCCGAATCCGCTGCCCATAGGGGTGCGGATTTTTTTGTTCTTTTTGCGGATTAACATGGGTTATAATGAGATTGGCAGATGGACTTATCTGGCACAAAGGCAAGATACAGAAACGAATAGGGTGAATGCGGATGGAAGCGAAATATTGTATGACTTGCGGCAGTGCAATGGAGCCGAGGGAGATTGACGGCATATTCCGAAGCGCGTGTACCGCTTGCAGCTTCGTACATTGGGGTAATTACAGTGTGGGTGTGGGCGCGCTTGTCGTGAAGGATAAGAAGGTGCTGCTCGTACGGCGCGCGCAGGAGCCCGGTAAAGGCTATTGGACCAATCCTGGCGGTTATATCGAGGAAGCGGAGCTTATCCATGAAACGATTTGCCGCGAAGTGCTTGAGGAAACGGGGATTGAAGCGGTTGTGAAAAGTGTTGTTGCGCTGCGCGATCAGCCAGGCCGGATTCACAATGTCTATATCGGCTTCTCCATGGAATATGTCTCCGGCGAGCCGACGCCTGACCAGTATGAAGTTGACGCGGCGGGGTTTTACAGTCTGGAAGAAATGGCAACGATGAATGTAGCCGGGTTTACCAAGTGGCTCGTTCAGGTGGCGCTCCATCCCGAAGGGGATGGGCTGAATATCGATGAACAGCCGATTGTGCCGCTTAATGGGTATGGCCTGTTCCGTAGTTAATCATTCTGGCTTAGCCATACAGAAGTGAGGGGAAAGCGATGAATATGGAAAATGAACAAAGGCTGGATGAAGCGGCGGACTTGTACGAATTGGCAACCTTCGCTGGCGGCTGCTTCTGGTGCATGGTTACTCCTTTCGAAGAAATGCCGGGCATTATCAGCGTCGTTTCCGGATATATGGGCGGGCATACGCTAAACCCCACCTACAAAGAGGTATGTTCCGAAACGACGGGTCACGCGGAAGTCGTACAAATTACATTTGACCCCGCGATTTATTCCTATGAGAAGCTCCTGGAAACGTATTGGATGCAAATTGATCCAACCGATGCCGGCGGACAGTTTCATGACCGCGGCTCCTCCTACCGCACAGCGATATTCTACCATACGGAGGAGCAGCGCCTGTCAGCCGAAAAATCCAAGCTCAAGCTGCATGAGAGCGGCCGGTTCGAAGGGCCGATTGTGACCGAGATTGTACCGGCCGGCCCATTCTACCCGGCTGAAGATTATCATCAGAATTACCATAAGAAGAATCCGCTCAGATACCGGATGTACCGTAAAGGGTCCGGCCGCGACGCATTTATTAAAAGCCGCTGGAACACCGAGAAGGATAAAGCTAACCGCAAGGAGAAGCTGACTCCCATGCAGTATGAGGTTACGCAGAATAATGGAACAGAGCCTCCATTCCACAATGAGTTTTGGGATTTTAATGGTGAGGGATTGTATGTGGATATCGTTTCGGGAGAGCCATTGTTTAGTTCGCTGGACAAATTCGATTCCAACTGCGGCTGGCCGAGCTTTACCAAGCCTGTCGTCAGCGGGCATGTCACGGAGAAGAAGGATCTCACCCATATGATGATCCGTACGGAAGTGCGCAGCAAGGAGGCGGACTCCCATCTGGGCCATGTATTCAATGACGGTCCGGGTCCAAGCGGTCTTCGCTACTGCATCAATTCCGCCGCCCTGCGGTTCATTCCCAAGATGGACATGGAACAGGAAGGTTATGGGCAGTATCTGTCTTTGTTTAAATAATCAGCATGCGACCACCCCTTCATGTCTGTATGGATAAGAAGGGGTATTTGCTGTTCCTGCCAAAACCGGGAGGGGTTAAACGTCCAGCATCTTGTAGCTGCGGGATGCGTCCGCCTTGGCGCTTGTGCGTTTCTTCTCAAGGACTGTCAACAGCCGATACACGGTATCGGCCAACATAACACCTGCGACCACATCCAGCAGCACATGCTGCTTGACGAACAATGTGGAACAGATGATGAGGGAGGACATCCCATAAATCAGGAACTGGTTCATGCGGTTGCGGAATCCGCTGGTGTGCAGCGCCTTCATCACCATATAACTGGAGAAGCAATGAATGCTTGGGAAACAGTTATATGGTTGGTCGCGGTTATAAACAAAAGACATCAGTCTGGTGAGGGGATCATTGCCCGAGAGCTGCGGCCTGGGAACGGTTGTTTGAAAAACCAGATAAATGCCGTAACAAACAAGCGCGCAGATTGCATAGGTCAGCAGGCACCGGATGTATACGCGGGGATCCTTGATGAAGAAATAAATCAGGCAAATATAAATATAGAAAATCCAAATAGAATAGGGCAGAACGAACAGTTTCAGGAAGGGGATCAGGTTATCCAGATCCGTCATCAGACTATACGCCTGCGTATCCTGATTATTGATCCAGGTATACATCCAGCCAAGCACCGGAAATATGAGCATTCCCAGCAGCGGGATGAACCGTTTAATATCAAATTTCGCTATTGTTTTCAATTCCAATCTCTCCTATCAGCAGACATACCGTTTCTAAGCATAAATTATTGATTATAAAGTTGCAATCCCTTTGGCAGGGTCCTTTTCTATCAGGACGAAACAGGCAGAGGAAAAGATTTACTTGGAGAGGCTATTTATGTATATCTATCATGCTATAATGAGCGGAGAGTCCGATAGTTGAGAGGGGAATACATAATGAAGAAGTCGATTAGACCGTTTGTGATTGGGGCTATTGTCGGTTCGTTATTAACCGCATCTTCAGCTGTTTTTGCCGATGACGGTATCCAGGCGATCAAGGCGCTATTGAACAAAAATACGAAAATCACGCTCAATGGGAAATCGGTTGTTTTGGCAAATCCCACTATAGATTATGAAGGGAAAACCTATGTTTACCTCAAGGATATCGGAAAGCTCGTAGGGGCCAGCGTGAACTGGAACGCCAAGCTCAAAACCATCGAAGTCAAAACAGGCACCACTTCCGCCGCAGCCGCTCCGGCAGAGGACAAAGTGATTGCCACCTATACGGGAGGGCAGGTCACCAATAAGGAATTTGAGAAATTCTCTCTGTTCTTTGGAATGGTTAATCCCCAAACCTCGGCCTATATGACGGACCCGGAGATGAAAGAGCAGTTTCTCCGCGAATATATCGCCTATAAGCTGCTTTATGCCCCTTCTGCCGGAACTGCATTAAGTACAGCAGAGCAGGCGGAGCTCAATCAGTTTATGCAGCAGTATACGGCCTTTGTTACCCAGAATCCGCAAGTGAAAACGAGTAACGAGAAAGCAGGTCTGGCCGATAGCGATGTGAAGCAATTCTACACGATGATCACCTTTGCGCTGCGCAATATGGAGAACAAAGTGACAGAAGCTCAGCTCAAAGCCAGATTCGAGCAGACAAAAAACGATTATAATGTCGTATCCGTGCGCCATATCCTCGTGGCAACAGCCGATAACCAGACCGGCGAGACCGTACGCACGGATGCCGAGGCGCTGGAGCGCGCCAAGAAAGTGAAAGGACTTCTGGACAACGGCGGAGATTGGGCAGCTCTGGCCAAGGAATATTCCGAAGATCCCGGATCGTCTGGAAATGGCGGTCTATATGAGAACCAACAAACGGGCGTGTGGGTGGAAGGGTTTAAGAATGCAGCCAACTCCCAGCCGGTAGGAACGATTGGAGCGCCTGTTCAAACAGAATTCGGTTACCATATTATAAAAGTCGAGAAGCGCGATACAAAAACGTTCGCCGGCCTCTCCGCTGACGACAAGCTGACGATCAAGAAAACAATCGCCTCCGAGCTGATGGACGCCTTTATGGCCAATGAGCTGCCAGCGAAAATAACGAAAATTGCATTGAACTAGTTTGGCCTTGTGTTAGCCAATCTTTCCATGGCCCCCTTTGCCTCTATGGTACAGGGGGCCATGGTTATTCTCGTTATTAAGGAGGGACAGGAAGCTGACTGAACAAGGTCATTGCGCGATCAGACGGAACGCCATATATCACCGCTATGAGGGGGAGATTGCCATTATAATCGTGGAAGGAAAATACATCCATCTCCCGGCAGGGAAAATTAGCCCGGATGCTGTTGAAGGTGCTGTATTGTTCTGGTTCGACGGGTTGTGGAGGCCTGCCGATTCTGCCCCCGCTTCGAACATTTAGAGATTGTGCTGTTAGCCGCTTGTTTCTGCCGGGTAAAGAGAAGAACGGGAGCCGCCTAACGCGGACATCCGAATTCTTTTGCAAAGGGGTAACGATCATGACAACGCTGAATGAAAAACAGCTGAAAGAGCTGCGACATATGCTCAAGGTGGAAAAAGAAGAGCTGAAGCACCATTTCGAACTCGAAGGGGATGCCGACCAAAAGGAGATGATTACCGATTCCATCGGAGAACTCTCCGCTTATGACAATCATCCCGCCGACCTGGGAACGGAAACGTTCGAGCGCGGGCGCGATATGGCAGTTGATGATTCGTTGCAGAATAGGCTCGATGAGGTCAACGAAGCCCTTGCCCGCATGAAAGAAGGGACCTATGGCCAATGCAAGGTGTGCGGACAGCCCATAGGATATGAGCGACTGCAGGCACTTCCTGCGGCGCTGACTTGTATCGAAGATGCTTCTAACATGGAACTGAATGAAGAACGGCCTGTCGAAGAGCAGGTCATGACCCCGCCACCCGCAGGCGCAGGTGCCAACCGCCAGAAGAACCCCGGAAGATTTGATAATGCGGACGCCTGGAAAGAAGTAGAGAGTTACGGCAGTTCAGGGGATACCGCTGACACAAGCCCTGATATTGAGCCTGAAGAAGGTTTGAAGCCCCGGTAATGTGGTAATAGGAAAGGGGACAACTTCACCATTTACAATCAGGAGGAACATATAGAATGAATCATGCAATCGAGTTATGGGAGATCCTTCCCGAGGATAAAACAATCGATAAGTCGGAAGTGCTGCACATGATTGAGGATACGCTTTCGGAGCTAGAAATTTATCTGGAACGGTACCCGGAGGACGATATCGCCCGCATGCAGCATAAACAATTTTCTCAGAAGCTTGAGGCGCTTGCGGATGAGTCGCTGCCTGGTCTATGTAACTCGCTGACCTGTCTGGATAGCCTGTCTTACCAACAGAACGTGAACGACCGATTCTTTGGCGTATGATAAAGACAGACTAAAACCGCCCCTACTCAATTGACGTGGGAGCGGTTTTTGTATCTCTAAACGGGAAGCTATTTTGGAAGGGGTCGACTATTGGAATACAGACTTTCAAAGATAGGGGAGAAGCAGGATGGATAAAATAAAGATCGGCATAGTCGGAACCGGATTTTCCGCAAGCTTTCATATTGAAGCGCTAAGACGGCTGCCGCATGTGGAGGTAGTCGCGATTTCCGGAAGCAGCCTGGTCAAGGCCGAGAAAATGGCGGCTCAGTATGCCATACCAAAGGCTTACGGCTCGCCGGAGGAGCTGATCCGGGATCAGGAGATTGAAGCGGTGCACAACTGCACGCCTAATGACCTTCATTACAGGATTAATAAAGAAGCGCTGCTTGCCGGCAAGCATCTGCTCTCCGAAAAACCGCTGGCGATTGACAGCCGGGAGTCGGCCGAGCTGGTGGAGCTTGCCAGGACCTCGGCGGTTGTCAGCGGTGTCTGTTATAATTACCGCCATTATCCCCTGGTTGCAGAGTCCAAGCGCCGCATCGCAGATGGCGGGACCGGCCGAATCCACCTGGTGACAGGCGGATATTTGCAGGATTGGCTGCTGGAGGAAACGGACAGCAACTGGCGGATGTACGCGGAGCACGGCGGAGCGACAAGAGCGATCGCCGATATCGGATCGCATTGGTGCGATCTGGTCCAGCATGTGACCGGAGAGAGAATCGTCGAGGTATTAGCCGATCTCAAAACCGTTCATCCGACCCGCAAGGTGCTGACAGGCGAGAATGGCCATGCGCAATATAAAGATGTCCCCATAGATACAGAGGATTGCGGGATCGTAATGATCCATCTGGAAGGCGGCGCCCAGGGCGTCTTTACAGTTTCGCAAGTGAGCGCCGGAAGGAAGAATAAGCTCTTCTTTGAAATTTCTGCAGCATCGGAATCGCTCCATTGGGATCAGGAACAGCCGAACCGGCTGTGGACTGGCAGGCGGGGTTCTTCGAATCGGGAAATCGGCAGCGACCGGGATGAGCTGTCCGATGAGGCGGCGGCTATGGTTCATTATCCGGGAGGCCATGAGGAAGGCTGGCCTGACGGAGTGAAGAATCTCTTCATCGATTTCTACGCTGCGGTGGAGCAAGCCCAAGAGGGTAAGCCGGATCAGGATTCACGCACATTCGCTTCTATGGAGGATGGCCATTACATGATGAAGATCACCGAGGCGATTCTGGAGAGTCATAAGAGACAAGCGTGGGTGAAAGTCAAACCGGATTAAGTGTGAATTTTTGGCTGTTGATCCAAATTTTCAAGCGGAAGTATCAAAAAATCCCGTAAACCAGCTTGAAGGCGGCTTATGGGATTTAGTGCTGTTCTGGCAAGTCGGACTAATCGATCATCCGCCATAAATAGAAGGTGGAATAGGATAGCCACTCCCCCCACGGGGCGGAGAACTCCCTGATTTGCTGAAGGGTAGGTTTATTTTCCAGGTTCATCACATGCTTGATCGCGTTATGCAGACCTACGTCCGCGATAGGGAATGCCGTTGGAATGCGGAGGCAGCGCATCAGCACATAATTGGCTGTCCAAGGTCCAATTCCGCGGATACCGACCAGTTCTTTCTCGATTGCCTGAAGCTCACCCAGAGCGAGCAGCTTTTCCTTGGATAATTGCCCGCTGTCCATCAGGGAGGCGATCCCAATGAGATATTCGGATTTTTTTCCCGTAAGCTGAAGAGGTGTAAGATCCTCGACGGATAAACCGGCAATCCTGGACGGTTCGGGAAAGATCCAATAGGACTGTCCTTCCCATTCAACCGATTCGCCGAAGGTTTCAACGAATTTTTTTTTCAAGGTGTAGGCGAAAGCCAGATTGATTTGCTGTCCCATCACACCCCAGCACAAGGCTTCGAATAATTGGTGAATGCCGATAATCCGTAAACCGTAATGCTTCTCAATCGCATTTTGCAGGAGGGGATTTCCCTCTGCCATGTCGTAGAAAGGTTTTAGATCGCGCTCCAAATCGAACCATTCCCATACATAAGATGCCACTGCTTCGCGAACATGAGCTTCAGGAAGCGGTGCATCGCCAGCAAAATCAATGCGGATTGACCCGTCCTCCGCACCCGAAAGCCGAACGAGAATATGCTCATCTCCTACCGGCACAAGCCGGGTTACCTGCCCGCCTGTCACAGCAAACATACACTCCTTGGAGGAGCGGCTCAGATATCCGAGCACAGCCTGGAAGCTGAACGGCTCAGGAGGATACAGCAGGTAGAAAAAGTGGTGGTCGGCCCCTTTTACCGAGTTGTTCAACTGATTGGTCATGATTGTTCTTCCCGCCTTCCTATCCTTTAATTAAACCATAGATCTTGGGTGTTCGCTTTCGTTTTCTTGCTATCCTATTCCCGGATTATCGTAGTCCTGAGGTGGTTACGTACAGAAAAAACAGGTTTGCCGCGAATGCTTATAGACTGGCAATTCCAATAGAGGGCTTTGCAAGAGTGGAGGGCATCGATGAATCCGTTTAACACAAATAAGAAACAAAAGCGGCGCAGTTTAGTCATTACGGCCCTAATTGTATCGGCGTGCCTCATTGCGGCTGCCGGTTGGGGAACATTCCGTGTACTGGTCAACAGTCAGGATATTTCCAAGCTGGATCAGCCTCTGCCGGCAACTACAGTGATTTATGAAGCAAATGGCAAGGAAGCAAGCCGGATCAATCTGGGCAAAATAGAGGCGGTCGGGTATACGAGTCTGCCCTCATCTTTCATTGATGCTATCGTGGCAATCGAGGACAAACGATTCTTTGAGCATAAGGGCATGGATATATGGGGAATCGGCAGGGCATTGTATACCAATCTTACCTCTGGAAAAACGAAACAGGGGGCAAGCACCATTACGCAGCAGCTTGCCAAAAATGTTTTTTTGACCCATGAGAGGACATGGTCCCGCAAATGGAACGAGGTTCTGCTTGCAAAAAAAATAGAGGAAAAATATGATAAAGCCACCATCATGGAAATGTATGTCAATCAGATTTATTTTGGAGAAGGGGCTTGGGGAATAAAGCGTGCTGCAGATGCCTACTTCGGCAAATTACCAGCTGATCTTACGGTCGCAGAGTCGGCCATGCTGGCAGGGCTGGTTAAGGCTCCTTCCGTGCTGACGCCATTCAAAAACCCGGAAAAGGCAAAAGAGCGCCGCAATCTTGTGCTCCAGCTGATGAAGGATCAAGATCTGATTGCCGATAGTGTTTATCAGAAGGCGGTTAATGAGGCCATAACATTGCGAAGTCCCGTCTCGAAGGAGGAGAAGGCTCTCAAATACCCCTATTATGTTGATCAGATAATCCGGGAGGCCTCTGCCAAATACGGACTGACAGAAAACGAGGTACTGCATGGAGGCCTGCGTATCTACACGGCGCTCGACACACGAATGCAGCAGGCAGCGGAAAAAATCTATGCGCAGGATGAATTGTTCCCGACAAGCTCGGCGGATCAATTGATTCAAAGCGGCGCCGTGCTTGTCGATCCCCGCGACGGGGGCATCAGGGCATTGATCGGCGGCAGAGGCAAGCAGCCGTTCCGCGGGTTTAACCGTGCCGTTCAACTGAAGAGGCAGCCCGGTTCCACCATGAAGCCGATCGCGGTTTATACACCGGCGTTCGAGAAGGGCTACCGGCCAACCGACACGCTATTGGACGAACCCGTTAATTACGGGGGCTATCAGCCGAAGAATGCGGGCGGAGCCTATCACGGAGAGGTTACAATTCATGATTCGATTATCCATTCCTATAATATTCCTGCGGTCCGGCTGCTTCATGAAATGGGCATGGACGCGGGGATGGACGCCGTGGACCGGTTCGGATTGAAATTGACGGATGGCGACCGCACGCTGGGGCTTGCGCTTGGCGGGCTGCAAGATGGTGTTTCGCCCCTTGAGATGGCTGAGGCGTTCGGGGTATTTGCCAATGACGGTACCCGTATGCTGGCCCACTCCATTATCCGGATCGAATCCGCCGACGGTGAAGTACTGGCGGAAGCAGGTCCCCAAGCTGGTGTTAAAGCGACCGCGCCGGAAATTGCCCGAATGATAACGACAGAGCTGGAAGGCGTCGTACGGGACGGTACCGGAAAAGCGGCACTGCTTGCCGATCGGGCTGTCGCGGGCAAGACAGGAACGACCGAGATGCCGGGAACCGGGGGAGAAGGCGCCAAAGACAACTGGTTTGTCGGCTATACGCCGCAGCTGGTCGGATCGGTATGGCTCGGATATGACCACACAGACACCAGTCACTATTTGACTACAAGTTCCAAAGCGGCAGCCGCTCTTTTCCAGTCCTTAATGTCGGAGGCGCTGAAAGATGAGCCCGTTCTGGATTTTGCCAAGGCGCCGGGGTTGCCAACCGGCAAACAAAGCAAAAAGTCCGGCGAGCCGGGCAGCGAGCAGGACAAGAAGAAATCCAAGAAGGAAGAAAAAGAAAAGAAAAAAGCAGAAAAAGAACAATCAAAAAGGGAAAAGCAGCTGGAAAAAGAAAAAAAGCGGCAGCAAAAAGATAACGGGGAGGCCCGCGACAAAGCTGGAAAGTCCGAGCGAAAGAAGCAAGACCAAAAGCAGGACAAAGAGAAGGACTAGCAGTAAACGAGCCATATTGGATAAGAAAGTGGATTGAAATATTGGAATTACCGGAAAATAAAGTTGTGAATGAGAATGGAGGGATAGAGCATGAGAAGCACACACCACCAGCTGCCGGTTGAACGTATACATCTGTATAAGTGGGAACCTGATGAAGGCGAAGAAGTTACCGGCATCATCCATCTGGTCCATGGCTCCTGCGAGCATGCGAGGCGCTACGAGCATTTTGCCCGATATTTAACAGATCATGGACTGATCGTTTACGCCAGCGATCTGCGCGGTCATGGGTGGTCGGTGAATAAGCGCGAGGAATTGGGATTTTTCGGCGAGCGGGATGGCTGGGTGGGAATGGTGGAAGATTTGCGCCATGTGACGGCACTTGCGAGAGCCGAGCATCCGGATTTAAAAGTGATGTTAATCGGGCACAGTATGGGGTCATTCCTGGCCAGGCATTATGCAATCGTCGCCGGTGAGGAGCTGGATGGTCTCGTGCTCATCGGAACCGCGCATCAACCGCGAATTCTGCTGCATTTGGCCAGAGGAATTGCCAAATGGATTATCCGCTCCAAAGGGATAATGTACCGCAGCCATTTCCTCAACAAGCTGTCTTACGAATCGTTCAACCGGAAGTTTCAACCGGCCAGAACGATGCAGGACTGGATCTCCCGCGACGAAGGGGAGGTCGATCGTTTTATATCCGACGAACAGTGCGGGTTTGTTTTCACTGCCGGGGGTTTTCGGGATATGTTTGAGGGACTGCTTTTTATTACAAAAACCGCCAATGTCCTTCACACGCCCCGCGATCTGCCCGTCGCCTTGCTTTCCGGTCAGGATGATCCCGTCGGTTCCTTCGGCAAAACGGTTAATAAAGCTTGCCACTGTTACCGGAAAGCAGGAGTCAAGCAGGTTGAATTAACTTTATATGACGGGATGCGGCATGAGATTCTCAATGAAATCGGCCGTGAGCAGGTGTACTCCGATATTCTCAAATGGCTGTATGACCGTGTCTTAAAACCGGTGAGGCAGACGGTGCATCCTTCCTCATCTTGACCGCGTAACAAACCATTCGGCAATTTCGTACAAAAAGCATAGGAATAAGGCGGATATTTCGTTATAATAGAAACGATATCGTTAAAAATTTCAATATTAAGGAGAACGACAATGGAAAAAGTATTAATTTTCGGGCACAAAAATCCGGATACGGACACAATTTGTTCTGCAATTGCTTACGCCGATCTGAAAACGCAGCTGGGCTTAAACGTCGAAGCAGTTCGTCTGGGTGAAGTCAGCGGTGAAACGCAATACGCATTGACACAATTCAATACTGCTGCGCCGCGTCTTGTTGAGACGGTTGCCGGTGAAGCTTCGAGCGTTATTCTGGTCGATCATAATGAACGTCAGCAAAGTGCTTCAGATATTGATCAGGTCCGCGTATTGGAAGTTATCGACCACCATCGGATTGCCAACTTTGAGACAAGCCAGCCTTTGTATTACCGTGCTGAGCCAGTAGGCTGCACGGCGACGATTCTGAATAAAATGTATAAAGAAAACGGCCTGAAGATCGGCAAAGAGATTGCCGGCCTCATGCTTTCGGCTATTATCTCTGACTCCTTGCTTTTCAAGTCCCCCACATGCACGGAGCAGGATATTGCGGCTGCCCGCGAGCTTGCTGAAATTGCCGGTGTGGATGCTGACAGCTATGGTCTGGAGATGCTCAAGGCCGGTGCGGATCTGAGCGACAAGACCATCGCACAACTGATTTCGCTGGATGCCAAAGAGTTTACGATGGGAAGCTACAAGGTAGAAATCGCGCAAGTGAACGCGGTGGATACCAATGATGTCATCTCCCGCCAAGCGGAGCTTGAAGACGCTTTGAATACGATTATTGCAGACAAAGGCCTGGATCTGTTTGTACTGGTCGTTACCGATATTCTTAATAATGATTCCGTTGCTCTGGCGCTGGGCAAGGTGTCCGGAGCCGTGGAAAAAGCATACAATGTGAAGCTTGCCGATAACAAGGCTGTGCTCAAAGGCGTTGTTTCCCGCAAATCGCAAATCGTTCCGGTTCTTACCGATACCTTGAACAACTGGTAGGATGCCTGGATAAAACAATGAAGCTGCCGGCACGTTGTGCCGGCAGTTTTGATTTTTATATTCGAAAAGAGGGTAGCTTATGGAAATCACTCTCAGGCGCCTGGATTCGGAGGAGCTTGCCGATACATGGTCAGACGCTTTTATGAAGGAAAATATCGAGCGGCCGGAGCCCTATTTCGCCTATTGCCTCAATGAGAACCGTATGGGCCATCGTGTCACTTTGCTGGCTTTTAAGGATGATCAGCTGGTCGGCTGCGCCCACTTGAAATTTGAGTCCGGTTATGAATATTTTAAAAACAGCAACATTCCGGAAATTAACGATCTCAATGTTTTCCCGCGGCATCGCAGGCAAGGGGTGGCGAATCGGTTGTTGGAGGAATTCGAGCAAATCGCCAGCATGGATTATAAGACCATCGGCATTGGCGTCGGCTTATATAAAGATTACGGCCCGGCCCAGCGGATATACTGCCGTAGAGGTTACATTCCGGACGGCAACGGAGTGATGTACAATAACAAGGAAGTCGTACCTGGGACAATGGTGCGCGCTGACGATGATTTGAATCTTTATTTTGTTAAGGATCTGCGCCAAGAAGGTTGATTTCTCGACCTTGACGGATGAAATCGTTTACTTTATGATAAGGGATAAGTTGATGCAGGAGGTAACGAGCATGATGATGATGGCCGTATTCTTGACAGTTGTTCAGTTCTCATAAACTGAATATGGGGTATTCGCAAATGGGGACAGGAAGATTCGGCAAAATCGTCGGATCCATTTACTGTATCTTGTTTGGGTGCCCGTAATGTCAAGCATATGATACGGTCAATCGGCTGCTCCTGCATGTACACAAGGTTATTTATTTTATGAACCTTTTCATGATGGGCTGTGAATGGACATTTGTTCATTCGCGGCCTTTTTTTGCAATATAGAAAGGTTAAGTTTAACATTTATCCTTTCTATTATTGTAGGGAAGAAACTTACTGCGCCGCAAGGACGGCGTCAGCTGGTTCTTCTCGTTCAGCCGGTTTTCCGATTTAGAATCGGAGGAACCTTGATGAATCGAATTCAATATATGGCCACCGTGCTTCCTGGACTTGAAGCCGTGTTGGCAGATGAACTGGGCCTGAAAATTCGTAACGCGGACAACATAAAAGCCGTCCGTGGGAAAATTTATTTTCACACGGCCTCTCCCGCTTATGAACTGTATGCCTTGCGCACTGCCGATAATCTGTATCGTATCGTTTCTTTCTTCAACGCGGGCTTGCACCGCTCAGTGCTGCAGCAGCTGCAGAAAAAGATTGCCGTATGCGATCTATCCTTTCTCCGTGAAACCGGAAGTGGACCAGAAGGATTTATGGTGAATGCGAGCAGAAAAGGGACTCATAATTTCAGCCGGTTTGAAGCAGCGGAGGCAGCCATGTGCGGAATT
The DNA here is from genome assembly GCF_014641075.1 of Paenibacillus nasutitermitis. Classification (GTDB taxonomy): domain Bacteria; phylum Bacillota; class Bacilli; order Paenibacillales; family Paenibacillaceae; genus Paenibacillus_Z; species Paenibacillus_Z nasutitermitis. Next base: position 605,430 of record NZ_BMHP01000002.1, on the reverse strand, counting down.
CTGAAGCAATATCCGAACTGGAAGAGGGGAACTCCGGAAAACCACAGCTGCGAATTCCGTCTGGATCTGGAAGGCGAAGCGGGTGTATTCGCCTACCGGTTGACGGATTCCCATTTTAGATACCGCTGCAAGGGCCGCCAATTTGTTCCCGGTTCGCTGCGCCCGCCGGTGGCTCATGCGCTTGTGTGGTTATCGTCCCCGCATCATGAGGATCGGGTCATTGATCCATGCTGCGGGTCAGGTACGTTATTAAGCGAGCGGTTGGCTTACTCGCTCCAGGAAATCAAGGGAGGGGACTGCTCGGTGGATGCAGTACTGGCGAGCCGGCATAACTTATCTCCTGGCAGCACCGCCGTAGTTCATCGTTGGGATGCCCGAAGCTTGCCGGTAGACAGCGGATGGGCAAACAAAATCATCAGCAATCTGGCATTCGGCCGTCAAGTAGGCGATCGCGATTCCTTGATGGAGCTGTACGGCCCGCTTCTCGGGGAAATGTCCAGACTGCTTATGCCGGGAGGCAGAGCCATTCTGCTCGCCGAAGATGGAGCATTGCTGCGCCTGGCAGCAGCGCGCAGCGGTCTTGACTGTTCGGAGCTGCTCCGGATTAGCCTGAAGGGGCTTCAACCTGCGATCTACGAATTAACCCAATCGTGATACACATCATATGAAATGAGGGAATGGGATGTCGACCATTAAAGCGGATATGGACGGTCAGGCTGCTGCGGTTTTTTTGGAAGAGTATTGGGGAGAGCCTGCTTCGGAACTGATAGCAATCGAGCAGGGACAGGTGAACCGCGCTTATTTCTTCCGGATGAAAGAACAGGAGTATGTAGTCCGTTTCAATAACCAGGGCAGTGGATTTGAGAAAGAACGTTACCTGTCAGAAAAGTACGGATCCGAACGTTTCCCCATACCGGCCATCATCGGGACAGGTCCTGTCAACGGCTTGTATTATGCGATTTCAAAGCGCGCTCCCGGCAAGACTCTCATTCATTACGGGGGAGATCAGCTGTCTTTTCTTCAGTCCGTCCTGATGGAGCTGTTCGCCGGCTTAAACCAGCTGGATGTGACGGGGACAAAGGGCTGCGGGTGGATCCTGCCTTCCGGCGAGGGCAGCCATACCAGCTGGCAGGAGCATTTGGAATCGTCTTTTGATGAGGAACAGCCCGGTTTCTGGCAGGGCTGGCATGGTTTGTTTGAAGGAAGCTTCCTGGACAGAGATCTGTTTGATTCCTTATACGGCAGGATGTTGAAGCTTGCGGCTTACAGCCAGGGGCAACGTTATCTGGTGCATGGCGATTTCCACATGGGGAATCTGATTGCTGAGGGAGAGCGGATAACCGGTGTGATTGATTGGGAAATGGCCATGTATGGCGACTGCCTGTTCGACCTGGCCACCTTTCATTTGTGGTCACCGCATGTTCAGCTTCCCGAATTGTATTACCGGCATCTTCAATCTCAAGGCAGGAAGATGCCATATTTTGAAGAGCGGCTGCTATCGTGCCTGCTTTGCAAAGGACTGGATGCCCTGCGGTTTTATGCCCGGACCGATGACGAGCCGGCTTACATTCATGTTCGCGACGATCTGCTCGGGCGAATTGCCGGCAGTCCGGCAGGATGAAGAATTGCCTTGATCAACGTGCGTTCTGCATACGCAATGCCTGGGCAAGCGCCATGATTCCCGGATCGATCTCCTTCAGTAGAGGTCTGGCATAGCTAAGCCGGATATATCCCTCTTCCGATCCGTAGACGCTTCCCGGAACAAAGACCACTCCGCTGCGGATGCCGTCCTCCAACAACCGGCTGTCATTGATTTTATGATTGATTTTGCACCACAGGTTCAAGCCGCCCTGAGGAAGGTCGAATAGGACCTCGCCGGGCAAATGCTTATGCAGCGATTCCGCCATCTGATCCCGTTTCAACTGCAAGGACAGCTGAAGATTCATAATATGATCGTCAAACCGCTCCGAGCTCATTAACCGTTCCGCAAGCCATTCGGATACGATGCTCAGCCCGAAATCCATTTGCTGTCTGGCATCCGCCAGTCTTGCGACAACCGACTGGGGAGCCACGAGCCAGCCAATCCGCAGACCGGATGCTGCTATTTTGGATAAAGAGCCGATGTACATGACGATCCCATCCTGATCCAGAGATTTCAGCGGCTGCGGAGGCTCCGGCTGCATGGTGGTAAGGCTGAAGGGATCATCCTCCACCACCGGAATCCGGTATTCGGCAGCGATTTCCAGAAGCCGCTTGCGTTTTGCCATACTCAGCACGCTGCCGGTAGGGTTCTGGTAGTTGGGGTTAAGAAATATCATTCGGATTCGGTGCTCGCGATACAGCTGTATGATGTCTCCCGGCTCGATGCCGTCCTTGTGCACGGGAAGCCGGCAGATCCGCAATCCTGCAGACTGGAACATCGGCAGCGAGTAGCTGTAGGAAGGATCTTCTATCGCAACGGCATCCCCGGGTGACAACAGACATTGGGTAATCAGATACAATGACTGCTGGGAACCGGATGTAACCAAGATGGAGGATCCGGTAGTTCTGATCCCATGTTGGCGTTCAAGAAACAGGCTCAGCGTTCCACGCAGCCCTGCATGACCCTGAGGCAGTTCATACCCGAGATGCTCTTCGAACGGTTGCTCCTTCAGCAGATCCTGAATAAGACGGTTCGGAAAAAGATCATCGGAAAGCTCGCCGCTTGCCAAATCGATCAACTGATCATCCTGCCGGGTAACTTCACGGATTCGGCGCATCAGCGGCAAATTGGGCAGGAATGCTCCGCCTTCTGTATAATGATGCCAATTGGGCGTCTGGGAGGGGGTTAGTCCCCATTTGGTGCGGCTTACGCTGGTGCCCCTTCCAACCGTGCTTTCAAGCAGGCCGGAAGCGCGCAGCTCCTCATATGCCTGGATGACCGTACTTCGGTTTATATCCAGCTGCTCCGCCATGCGCCGCTCCGAAGGAAGCTGACTTCCAGGAGGGAGCTCGCCGAAGGCGATTCTCCGTTCCAGATGTTCCACGATTTGGCGGTAAATTGGTATTTTTGCGTTCCGGTCTGGTTTCCACATCCTGTTTCACACCTTTGACAAGGATAATTAAAAATGGATCGGTTAATCGGTATAAACAGGTCTTATTGGCTTCGGGCAAGGCCAACCAGCTAAATGGACTTGCCTGGAACCCTCCAATTCATTTTAACAAGCCCCAATGGATGGGTCAATTCTACCCCAATTGGCGGGTTACAAAGCAGGCAATCCCTTTTATGATAGTGCCATATCGATCGATTTCATTTTGAATGCCAAGGTTCTAGTCCAATCGAGGAGCTGATAGGCCAAGGATGGAACATCAATTACGCATTGCTGTCGTTCAAGCGGCGCCGGTTCTGTTCGACAAGGAGTCCGCATTAGAGAAAGTGGCTGATTATGCTGCGCAGGCACGGAATGAAGGAGCTCGATTGCTTGTATTTCCCGAGGTTTTTGTTTCCGGTTACCCCAGAGGACTTACCTTCGGCGCCCGGGTGGGAAGCCGGACGGTGGAAGGCCGCGAGGATTTTGCGAGATATTGGAGAAGCGCTATCGTGATTCCGGGCGAGGATACCAGCCGGTTGGGGGAAATAGCACGGGAAACCGGTCTTTATCTGGTTATCGGCGTTGTTGAAAGAGATGGCGAATTCAGCGGAGCTACGCTTTACAACTCCATTATATATATCGGCCCCGACGGGGAGCTGTTGGGCAAGCACCGGAAGCTGGTGCCGACAGGCTCCGAGAGGCTGCTGTGGGGTCAAGGGGACGGCAGCACGTTGACCGTGATAGACACTCCTTTTGGCCGCATTGGCGGATTAATCTGCTGGGAAAATTATATGCCCTTGGCCAGAATGGCACTGTACGCTAAAGGGGTTGATATCTGGATCGCACCTACAGCCGATTCCCGTGACACCTGGCAGGCTACCCTTCAGCATATTGCCTGCGAGGGGCGCTGTTATGTCATCTCCAGCAATCAATTCGTGACAAAGTCGACCTATCCCTCCGATTTGCAGGGCTATGGCGATATTGCTGGAGACGAGCAAATTTTGTGCCGCGGGGGAAGTGCGGTCGTTGGCCCGCTTGGCGAATATATCGTCAAACCTTTATTTAATGAAGAGGGGCTGCTGGTTGCCGATTTGGATATGGCGCTTGTAGCGCAGAGCCGTTTCGATTTTGACGTAGCAGGCCATTACAGCCGTCCTGATGTGTTCGAGCTTACCGTTCACGAAACCAAACAAACGATTGTGAATTTCAAAGGGTAGGACAGTTTTATCAGAAAAAAGGAGGATGACGAGCATGGATGTACCTGCTTTGGTATGGGTTTCCGCCATAGTTATTGCCATAATTGTAACCTGGATGACGATATGGGTGACGAATAAAGCTTACTCCAGAAAATGGGAAGAGCGTACAAGCGATATTGACCGTGTTGACCATTAATCGTGATTGATTGCATTTATAAAGCGGTATGTCTTCAAACCTGAAGAGACAACAAGGAAAACCTTTGACCTGGCGGTTGAAGGTTTTTCTTTTGTAAGATTTTTGAAAGATTCCGTTTCGTACCGTTACCAAATATGGTATTATTATATCAGTATGTCTACATTCGTATTCTAGCATTTAAGCTGTGGGGGGGAGAATTTCATGCGCATAGATTTCGTCAAAGGAGTCGACCATGTTCAACTGCCTGTCAATGATTTGAAGAGAGCGACGGACTGGTATTCCGGTGTGCTCGGTTTAGAGGTTAAATCGGTACATAAGCATGCGGCATGGCTGAAATTTGCCGAAGGCCCTTTTATGATGCTTCATCACAGCAATAAGGATACGAAGGTACAGTGGATGTCCGAGGTTGATTTTCCGATGCCTGCTTTCATGTTCATCACAGACCGCATCGTTCAACTGAAGGAGCAGCTGGATAAAAATAATACCTTCATCCGTATGTACCAGGACGAAGGCTTCGGTTGGGTCATCAAATTCGTTGATCCTTTCGGCAACGAGCTTGGCGCTTATCAGCCAAACTGATTTCCGGCCGGCATGGGGCTTCTTACTGCCGCTCTTAATCATCATTTGTGGCGGTTATGAAACCAATCAGTCTGACTGAATTTCCCGTGGACTCTTTCTTTTTGTTCCCGCTTATAACAAGCTTTACGGCATGCGTTTGCGGTGCCAGCGAGCTGGTAATAAGCATTTTTTTTATTAGGCTGGTTTTGGAGTAAGTGTCTATTGTCGCTGCGAATTTACCGTCTATGTATACCTTGGCTATTCCGCCGTCTTTGTTGGTTTCCATGATGAGACCGAGCAGGCTTCCTTTAAAATAACCGCTGATGAAATTGCCGGGCTGCTTGCCGGAGAAACGGTCGCCATCTTTAATGAACCCTTCCGAATTTGCGATCATAGAAGAAACCGGAGCTGCAGTACCCGTACCGAATTGCCTGGAACCAGGGTAAAGCAGCGAAGATGGAATCGCGGTCATTGTTTTGTTTTGATTCATATTGGCTTCGAGAGTCTGCATGATGGCCTGGTTAAAGCGTTCATAGCCGAGGCGGCTCGGAAGAATGCCGTCATTGGATAATATCAGACCCACGGCTGCAGGATCATTAGTTCGGATATCGATTAGAGGCAGGTCATAGTAGGTACTCAGTTGCTGCAGCACTTCGGGGTAATCGCTGGTTTGAAGTGCAGGTTCAATGATCAGCAGAATTTCAGCATTTTCATTTCTGGTTTTGATGCTGCGGATCAGACTTTCATGAATTTCACCGTAGGTTTGCGAATCCAGCAAAGCAGCCTGGTCGTGATATCCGAAGCTGAGGATGACCAAATCGTAAGTTGCGTTTGCCCGCAGCATTTCGCCGTAATCATACCAACCCCCGAACACTGTTCCTGCTGGATGAGTAACAAGCGTTCGGAGAGCTGTTACCTGATGAGAGGTTTTCATCGCTTGCTCGAACTGGTAAAACCACTTATCCTGCTTGCTGACCGTTCCGTCTCCCTGACCGGTACCATCACCAACCACCAGATAGTTGATGAATTTTCCCATACGCATTTTGTCGTAGACATTCAAAGACTTTTGCTGGATTTGAGGGTTATTTGTTGTTGCGGCTGATGCTCCCCTGATTTTGTTTTGCAAATTTTGATTGCCCAGAAACAAAACTAATCCCAGAATAAGCACGAGAGCTCCTGTTGGCAGAATGGGCTTGCTCAAAAAAAATTTCATCACGGTCATCATTCATACAGCTCCTATTCATTCACTCCTTATGATACGAATCGTATCATTAGTTTTCGATAATGTAAATGAATGGTTGTTTCATAGAAATTGAATCCTATTTTTGTTAGGATGGGAAATAAAGAAATGCCTAAACCAGTGAGCGAGAGGTACTAGCGCCTATGCTACTCGAAGTGAGCAAGAAGCAAGAACTGATAACGGACGACCATCGGTATCCGTTTAATATCCCGTCGATCCGGATGCTCGACCGGCTTCGCTTCGGGAAGCGGGTGACCTTTCTGGCTGGGGAGAACGGATCCGGCAAATCCACGCTGCTGGAAGCAATCGCTTATCAATGCGGGTTCAATACTGCCGGAGGCGGGCGCAACAATCAATATGAGCTCGCTTCTGCAGGTGCGCAGCTTGGCGATTATATCCGGTTATCCTGGATGCCAAAATTAAATCAGGGGTTCTTTTTGCGCGCGGAATCCTTTTATAATTTTGCGAATCATATCGATGAGATCGCCAAAGAAGCCCCTTCCATTTATGGAGCTTATGGAGGCAGATCGCTGCATGAACAGTCTCATGGCGAATCATTCCTGTCCCTGTTCAAAAACAGGTTCGGCAAGCGGGGGTTTTATTTGCTTGACGAGCCAGAGGCTGCGCTTTCGCCTGCAAGACAGCTGGCATTCCTGAGTATTATCCATGAGCTGCAGCGCCATGCACAGCTTATTATCGCCACCCATTCCCCGATCCTTCTGGGTTATCCGAATGCCGATATCTTCAATTTCGACGCCCATCCCCCCGAGCTTATTCGGTACGAGGATACGGATCATTATCAGATCACCCGGAGATTTCTGGAGAACCGGAAAATGTATCTGAATGAGCTGCTGGACTGAAACGGTCTGCAGGCGCTTTGTTTAGCTGCTTTTTATTAATTAAAGTTTGTTGGTATACATTGATTCATTAGTAACTTTGGGAGTACCTAAGGGTCAGAATTAATCTGATTCATATGCAACATAATTTTACTTTCTTATGTCTATAAAATTGCAGTGCCATCTAAATTTGGAATGGGTGATTTATTATGTTAACAAGTGGCAACAAATTCGCTTCTCTTTTGGTGATATTATTTCTAATCGCAATTGCTTCTGTAGGAATTGCTAACGCTCAGAATTCAAATAACTCATTAGAAGAGAAGACAAGTATATCTGTTCAAAAATTTGAAAAAGATCCTGTTGAGTCTGCAAAAAAGATTATAAGTGATTATTTTTTAGCATTCATACAAAAAAAAGGAAGTGACGGAACGGCTCTAATTAACTATAAAATTATAAATATTGATACTTCTGATCTAAATGATGTCAAAGTATCAGTTAAACTTACATATGCAGATAATTTTGACTATCCTCCAGTAGAATATCATGTAGTGAAAAAGAGTAATTCCTATCAGGTTAATAAGCAATTTTGCGCATTTGATATGATTACGGACTCTCCGACTCGTGGAACTGTAAGGTGCAGCAGTGATGGTTCTGCAAGTATCTAACTCCAATCAGCATAGATAGAAAGACATGTAAGGGTCTGTACTAAGACCTGACAATTCCTTGGCAATGGTGGTCACAGCGGTGGCTACGATGGTTTGATCCAGAGCAGCCAACACTTGTCCCAGCAGCAGCGCTGCGGTGATTCATTGCCAAATAAGGCGCAAGAAAGGGAAGTTCCCCGTTATGGGGAAGCTTCCCTTTCTTGTCTGCTGCTGCCGGATTATTTTTGTTCCTTTTCAATCTCGTCTTCCAATCGGCTGATGTATTCGTTAGGGATTAAATCTCCTTGGGCATTGTTATTCTTGACGGCGCTTTTCCGCCCGTTGCGGAACTCGCCGCCATGCACGTCGGAAACACTTTGTCCATTATTATCGCTTCCACTATGACGGTTTCTGTTATTATTGTCATTATTGGACATGCCGCTTAGACCTCCTGTTTAGTATTGCCGCGTGAGTGGCTCATGGTTAGCTTTTGCAGAACAGGGGTGATTATACAAGCGGAGGATCTTGATGTACATCGCATTGCGTGAAGATTGTGCGTTCAGTGCGAGTCTTGACATCTCTTCTACAATTACGGCATGATGAAATGAAAACATACGCTGAAGGGATTGCGGATATATGGCTGAACATAATAGAATGCAGCAGATCATTGATATTATGGTCAAGAACGGATGGAGAATTACCGAGCAGCGCCGGATGCTGGCGGAGATTTTCACGAAGACAGAGGGTTATTTATCCCCCAAGGATGTTTATGATCTGATGACCGTGCAATATCCGAGCGTCAGTTTCGATACGGTTTACCGCAATTTAAGGCTGCTCAGTGAAATGGGCGCGCTGGAGCAGTTTTATTTCATGGACGGCGGTCTAAAATTCAGGGGCAGCTGCACGACGCATCATCACCATCATCTTATCTGCGTCAATTGCGAGAAAACACTGACCTTCGATTATTGCCCGATGGAAACGTCACTGACGCTGCCTGGTGATTTCAAAATCATCAACCACCGCTTTGAAGTATACGGAATTTGCGAAACCTGTCAGAAGGAAGCTTGATATTCATCTATGTCTATCAAAGTAAGAGGGTACGCAACAAAAAGTGCCAGCTGGCAAAGGCTGATTTCCTTAAAAGAAGGGAGTCAGCTTTTTTTTATCATTTGTACGATTGCTCAAAAAAACGGCATTGACGAGCGGGGGAGGAGCTGTTAGACTTCATATAGTAAATATTACGAATAAACCCGGGATAGGGTGTGTGTGGTTGACTGCCAACACATGTCGCTCTACCGTGAGCTAAGCTGCGCGCGGAGCAGGGATTCCATCGGGATATGGCGGTTCGATTTGCGTGGGTCGCACGGGTTCTTTTTCGCTGTCTGTCATATAATAGTAATATTTACATATAAATGATGGATCGTCATGAGATCGGGAGGGATGCTAATATGCTGCTTGCGGTAATGGAAGAAGTCAGGTTCGGGTATACAGACGTGCCTTGTCTGGAAGATGTAACTGTGGAAATCTACTCGGGTGAGTGGGTGGCTGTGACCGGGCCAAACGGCGCTGCAAAAACAACGCTGCTTAAGCTGCTGCTGGGCCTGCTACGCCCATGGGAAGGCGGCGTTCATAAGTCTGCTGTTAATCCGGATGGAAAGAATCTGGTCATTGGCTATGTTCCACAGCAAATTGCCGCTTTCAACAGCGGGTTTCCCAGCACAATTCTGGAATTTGTCCGTTCCGGGCGATATGTTCACGGCTCCTGGCTGCGCAGCCTGAAGGCTGAAGATCATAGGTGTACAGAGCATGCACTCCGCCAGGTCGGCATGTGGGAGCAGCGACGGCGGAAGATCGGGGAGCTGTCGGGCGGACAGAAGCAGAGGATCTGTCTGGCCAGAGCACTGGCGCAGGAACCGGATTTGCTGGTATTGGATGAGCCTGCAACCGGCATGGATCAGGAGAGCCGTATCGGCCTATATGAATTGCTGCGACATCAAGTCAGGACATACGGGAGGACAGTTGTTATGGTGACACACGGCTTGCAGGAGGCAAGTCCTTATCTGGATCGGATCATCGAGCTTGTCCGAAAGGAGGATGGGGGATGGGAATGCTGCACTACGACTTCATGCAGCGGGCATTTTATGCCGGTGGGCTAATTGCCCTTGCTGCTTCGGCGCTTGGTGTTTATCTGCTGCTCCGCAGGCAGGCGCTGATAGCCGACATGCTTTCACATGTTTCGCTCGCCGGCGTCGCTGGCGGCACCTACTTGCATCTGAATCCATCCCTGACCGGATTTGCGGTGGCTGTTATCGGCGCGGTAGCAGTGGAATATGTTAGACATTTCTATAAAACCTACAGCGAGATCTCGATCGCCATTATTATGGTCGGGGGATTATCCAGCGCGGTTGTATTAATGAGCCTTAACCAGGGCGTGAACAAAAGCTTCACTTCTTATTTGTTCGGATCAGTGGTTGCAGTAAGCAGCACGGAATTGCAATTAATAGGCGCAGTCGCCTTTGCCGCAGGACTGTTTCTTTATCTCTGCCGGAGACCGCTTTACCTGATGGCGTTCGATGAAGAAACAGCCAGAACTGGCGGCCTTCCGGTAAAATGGCTGTCACTGGGCTTTAGTGTACTGACAGGCATGATAGTCGCGGCAGCCATGCCGATCGTCGGCGTACTGCTTGTATCTTCCCTGGTTATTCTCCCGGCTTCTCTGGCAATCCGTATCGCCCCAAATTTCTCGGCGACACTGATCTTCGCGATGATTATCGGCCTGACCGGGGTCTTCTCAGGGCTTACCGCTTCTTACGCATTCAGCACACCCCCCGGGGGGACGATTGCGCTTGTCCTGCTGTTGATCCTGCTTGTCGGGATCGGCATCAAGAAAATCGCCGTTTCCATTGCCAGAAGAAGAAGCAGGGACAGGAAAGCAAAGAGACCGGTTGGGATTTCCCAGCAGTCCCGTTTCTCCAACGATTCGGCTCCTCAGTAGAAAGCCGGAAGGCTGTTAACTGTGAGGCGAAAAAAATTTTTGATAATAACAAGGAGGAAATTAAAATGAGATTCAGGATGAGTAAATGGCTGGCACTGACTGCGGTAACAGCACTGCTGCTTACGGGCTGCGGGAGCATATCGAACGAGGCGGAAAACAGTTTAAAGAACGATTCTGCTGTGAGCGGCGAAAAAGCTGCAAACGGAGCGAATATTGAAGAGGCTGGAAGCGGCAACAAGCTTAAGATCGTCGCCACCTTTTATCCGATGGCGGAATTCAGCCGTCAGGTGGCTGGCAGTCACGCGGAGGTTATTGGGCTTATACCCTCCGGCACAGAGCCGCATGATTGGGAGCCAAGCGCCAAAGATATGGTTCAGATTCAAGAAGCCGATGTGTTTGTTTACAATGGCCTGGTGGAGGAATGGGTGCAGGATGCACTGGACAGTGCAGGCAGTCAGCAACGTATTGTGGTCGAGGCCAGTAGTGGGATTGAGCTGATGGAAAGCATGATAGTGGAAGAAGAAGGGGAAGGGGGAAGGGATGAGGACCATGATCATAATCATGCACATGAGGATGGCCACGTTTTGGATCCCCATGTATGGTTGTCTCCCGTTCTTGCCCAGCAGGAGGTGGCAGCTATCCAGCGAGCATTGGTGCAGGCAGATCCTGCCCATGAAGCGGACTATAAGAAGAATGCCGAAGCTTACATAGCCAGGCTGCAGGATTTGGATGAAGCGTTCAGAAAAGGGCTTGAGAATCCCAAACGCAAAGAATTTGTTACCCAGCATGCGGCTTTCGGCTATTTGGCCAAGGAGTATGGATTAACGCAGATCCCGATAGCCGGTTTGTCCCCGGACGAGGAGCCGTCTCCCGAGAAGATGGCCGGAGTGGTGGAGTTTGCCAAAAAGAATCAAATGAAAACCATTTTCTTCGAAACGCTGGTGGAACCAAAGGTCGCCCAAACCATCGCTGATGAGATCGGCGCAAAAACCGATGTGCTGAACCCGCTTGAAGGGCTGACGGAGGAAGAAACCGCCCAAGAAATGGATTATATTGCAGTCATGAATAAAAATCTTGAAGCGCTCAAAAAAGCATTACATGAATAAGGCTCATTTTTTTGAGATTTTATCGTAATAATTACGTAAAAGAAAGGACAACATTCCATTGATGATGCAAACCAAAATTCCCGTAACCGTGTTAAGTGGTTATTTGGGGGCTGGCAAAACGACGGTATTGAACCATGTGCTGAACAATCGCAGCGGCTTGAAGGTAGCGGTTATCGTAAATGATTTGAGCGAAATAAATATCGATGCCGCACTCATTCAGAGCGGTGGCGGCCTCTCCAGGACCGACGAGAAGCTGGTGGAAATGTCCAATGGCTGCATCTGCTGCACGCTGCGGGAGGACTTGCTCCAGGAAGTGGAACGGCTAGCCAGGGACAACCGCTTCGATTATATACTGATCGAATCGACGGGTGTCGGTGAGCCGGTCCCGGTCGCGCAAACGTTCAGTTACATGGATGAGGAACAGGGAATTGATTTAACCCGGTTTTGCAAGCTGGATTGCATGGTAACCGTAGTGGATGCCTACCGGTTCTGGCACGATTTTTCCTCTGGCGAGACGCTGCTAGAGCGCCGTCAGGCGGTAGGAGAAGACGACGGTCGCGACGTGGTCGATTTGCTGATCGACCAGATTGAATTCTGCGATGTGCTTATCCTGAACAAATGCGATCTGGTGGATGATGAGGAGCTGGAAGAGCTGGAAGCGCTGCTGCGCAAGCTGCAGCCCCGGGCCCGACTGATCCGGTCGAGTCAGGGAAGGATCGATCCCGGAGAAATTCTCCATACCGGCTTATTCAATTTTGACGAAGCCAGCGTCTCGGCGGGTTGGATAAAGGAAATGGCCAAGCCGGCCCATACGCCGGAGACGGAAGAATACGGCATCTCATCCTTTGTCTACGAACTCGCCAAACCGCTTCACCCCAACCGGCTGCTTAGCTGGATGGAAAACTGGCCGGTTGATGTTGTGCGGGCGAAAGGAATGATGTGGGTGTCCTCGCGTCATGATATCGCCCAGAGTATCAGCCAGGCCGGACCATCCGTCCAGTTCGGGCCAGCGGGGTATTGGGTTGCTGCGCTGCCGGAGGAAGAACGGCAAGCTGCTCTGATCGAAGATCAGGAGCTGCTCTCCGGCTGGGACGAGACCTATGGGGACCGGATCAACAAAATTGTATTTATCGGCATTGAGATGGATAGGGAGCAGATTATCTCGACCCTAGACGAATGTTTGCTGACGGAGGAGGAGCTTGAACAGGACTGGAGCGGCTTTCACGACGGCCTGCCCAACCTCTTGCCATCTGGTGAGGACACGGCTGTTGTCTAAAACTTAAATTAAATCCGATAAAGGATGAAAGGTTGAGCGCTATGAGAGTTGTTGTTACACTTGCCTGCACGGAGACCGGGGACCGCAACTATACTACAACCAAAAACAAACGCAATCACCCCGAGCGGCTGGAGCTTCGCAAATATTGCCCGCGGCTGAAAAAACAGACCTTGCACAGAGAAACAAGATAAATTCCACTTTATGCAACAAAGTCGGACTCAAGCAGTCCGGCTTTGTTGCGGTATTCAGTTGAAACACGGCCGGCTATAAACCAAATCATAGGAAGATGAAGATGATCCGCGTCACCCCTTGTAGAAGAGCCCGGCCGTAAATGGTATACTGAAGGTTGGGCATTCATTTACTTAGGAAAGGATCTGGGTTTTTCGTGCGAAAGGCTTTGTTTAGGAAAAAAGAATTTACGCTGAGCTTTCAGGAAGACAGGCGGCGTCGAATCCCTCTATTTTATATCCTATTCGTTCTGTTATTGTTGAAAATGATTTTGCTGCGCAGCTTCTTCTTTGGTGAAATCGCTTGGTCCCGGCTGATAACGGATGCCGCGTCCATTCTGGTAATCCTGAGTGTTATTGAGCTTGTTATTCCACTGAGAGCCAAGACAATCGTGTACGGGGCGTTTAATTTCCTTTTTTCGCTTACTTTGTTTGCGGCGACATTATATTTCTCCCATTTCGGCTCAGTAGCAACCTATACGGCGCTTTATGATCTTCCACAGGTGCTGGAAATCAAAACGAGCGTCCAATCGACTATTCAAATCAGCAATTATCTATATTTTATTGATCTTCTCGCTGGATTGATTATATGGCTGGTATGCAGAACCATCGGCATACGGCTGCCGGCCAACCGTTCCGTATGGAAAATTGGCGTGCTGATCACTTTTGTTGTCTGTGTCGGGATATCCGCCAGATACATTCAATTGGGCATGCCCATACAAAATGAGCTTGTGGAGGCGGAGAACGAAGGGTTTCTGAATTACCAGATTTCCTCGGCGATCAAGGCTGCGAAGGACAACACCATCGCTGCCGAGGGCAACACCGAAGACATTATAAACGAAATCAACAATCTGCAGGCTTCCTATCCGCATAAAAACCAGACGGGCGGAGCGCCGGCATATTTTGGAAAAGCTGAAGGGAAGAATGTCATCGTTCTTCAACTGGAGGCCTTTCAGAATTTTCCGGTTAATCTTTCGGTGGAGGGTCAGGAGGTTACACCAGTCCTTAACGGCTTGGTAAACCAGGGCTTCTATTTCCCGAATTTCTTCCAGCAAATTGGACAAGGCAACACCTCCGACGCGGAGTTTATGGCCAATACCTCCATCTATCCGACTGGAAAAATTGCGATGTCGACCGGTTACGGAAACCGCGTGCTGCCGAGTCTGCCAAGGCTGCTTCGGGATCGCAATTATGAAGCCGATACTTTCCATGTCAATAATGTGGGCTTCTGGGACAGAAACAAGCTGTACCCGGCGCTTCATTTTAACCATTATTACGACAAACCGTTTTTTACAAACGATCATTTCAACAGCTTCGGTCCGTCGGATGAAGAGCTGTACAAGGTCGGAGTAGAAAAACTGTCGGAACTAAGCAAGCAGAATAAGCCGTTCTATGCCCAGTTTGTCACCGTGTCCAGCCATTTCCCTTTCGAAGTGCCGAAGGACCGGTTGAAAATGACGATTCCCGACAAACTGAAGGATACGCAGCTGGGAGATTATTTGGCTGCGGTCAATTATACGGATTACGCGATTGGTACGCTGATCGAAGGGCTGAAGCAAAATGGGATGTGGGATAACACCATGCTGGTTATCTACGGCGATCATTTCGGTCTTCAACCGGATAAGAACGATCCAGCTTTTATGAAAGAGACGCTTGGCATTACGTACGATTACCAGGTATCCCGGTTCAATATTCCATTCATCATTCATATGCCTGGAGAAACGGAAGGCAAAGTGGTCAATACAGTTGGCGGGCAGCTAGATATTATGCCGACAATCGCCAATCTGCTGGGTATCTCGCTGCGTGACGAGAAATTTACGGCATTTGGCCATGATCTGTTGAATGTGGATCACAATGTATTCGGGATGCGGTATTACATGCCCACAGGAACGTTTTTCAACAATGACATTCTGTTCGTACCCGGCAAAGGCTTCGAGGACGGTAAAGCAACTTCGCTGGACACGCTTGAGCCTGTGACTGATTTCTCGGCATTCCGCAAAGACTATGATTATGTGCTGAAAATGATGGAGCTATCGGACCGGTATGTGCGTTCGCTTCCCAATCGCTAACCGTCTAACCGGATAGAAGCAGAAGGAGGATGACAATGGGAGTACCTGCAGGGGTCTGGATTGCGGCTATCCTAATTGGTGTTATCCTGGTTTGGATGACGATCTGGGTAACAAACAAGGCCTACTCAAGAAGATGGGAAGATCACGGTCACGATCAGAGTAAGGAAAAAAAAGATTAACAGCTTTTCCAGGAGAGCCCGCAGCAGAAACTGCGCGGCTTTTTTTATGGAAAACAAGCCCGATTTAATTGACATTGATAATCATTATCAATTAAAATGAATATGGAGTCATATACATAAACAAATGCACGGCACATCGGTGCTGGAGAATAAAGCTGTAATCAGTCGAAGGCGCACTAAAAGGCAGTGGGACAGGAGGGCGGGCCAATGGGGATTTTGTATGAAATCATCTATCATACGAAGAGCAGCCGCAATGGAGCGGAGGATGTAACGAACAGGCCGGGCACAGCCGATCTGATACGTCAAAGTTATTATAGAGCGGATCGGAAGCTGAAGGAAAATCTGATGCTTGCGGATAAAGGGCTAAACAAAGCCTAGCGTAAAACCGCAGTGCTTACCGCACACGATTGGACCCGGATGATTTGATCATAAGCCTGACGAATGAAAGCCATCAAATCAAACGGATCGAAACGATAGCGACCAGTAAAGGACTAAATCGTAATTAGTCCTTTTTCTTTGATTTCATTCTCAAACTCGGCAGCATGCTTGGACATGCAGTTGCAGTAATAATCTTTTCGGCATATCGGGCATGGTACAGTCAGCAGGCGGTTAACGCCGATTAATTCCCAGTCCGGTTTTTTGCTGTAAATGAGCCGGCATTTGGTGTTGTCTGTCAGAGTCGCTACAAAGTGGTAAAGGCCTTCCGATTCATTGCTGTCCACCACTACAAGATCTTTAATGTGAATTTTTAGCGCCATGTTTATCTCCTGTTCACGTATTTGATTTTTGCCTTCATCTTTAGTCGCTTAGTAATACTAAATGGATTATACCACTTTTGTCAAAGTGAAATTAACCCTTCGCTCATATTTATTATACGTTTATGGTTAGACAGGAAGCAATGTGTGTAATAAGGAATACGGCAAGCCGAAAAAAAAACTGAATCAGGCGGTGAATGACATGACAGTCCGATATGTATTAAACTGCTACAACACAACCATTACGGTGAAGCAGGAAGATGACAGTCTTGGGCAATATGATGTCAACATTCAGAGCAACAATAGTCCATTCGGTTCGGGTAATACGCTTTTTTCCGCTCATTCGGAAGAGCAGGCCGTTCGGATTGCCAATCAGCTTTGTTCCTTTTATGCCTTGGCCAGAGAAAACGGCTATTACTTGAAAGGTAAAGCGTTTACAAAGCCTGACCGACGCGACATTCTGGCAGAAGAAGTGCTGAGCTTTGAAAGAAGTAATGAAGACATGCATGCTTTACTAGCCGGTGCTTAAATACACTCGAATAAATAGCAGGTTAAAGACCTCTTACGGAGGTCTTTTTTTGTTGACCTGAATTGGCAATTCCTGTTCTGAAACTCATTGGAATTTAGGAGCTTTTATGGGACCAAGGCCTTGTTTTCACGAAAATGAAAAAATATAAAGCAACAATTTCCATTATGAAGCGTCCATATATATGCAAAGAAGATGAGCATAAAGAGATGATGGAGGATTTTGTAATGACCCTACGCAAGTGTTTGGCAGTTTTGCTGTTTGTTGTTTTGTGGTCGCAAGCGGCCGCTCCATCGGTGAGTGCCGAGACCCCCAAAAGCATATCCATTTTTTTGGACGGTCAGCAAATTAAAAGCGATGTTTCCCCTTATATTGTCCCAAAAGCAGATACAACCTTGGTTCCTTTGCGGGTTATCAGCGAAGGACTGGGCGCGTCTGTAGATTGGGAACAACTTACCAAAAGTGTGACGATCAGTTGGCCGGAGACTATGATCAAGATGACCGCAGGTCAAACCTACGCGCTTGTGAATGAGAACAAGGTCAAATTAGGCACGACCGTAACGGTAAAGCAGGGAAGAGTAATGGTGCCGCTGCGATTCGTCGGCGAGCAGCTCGGGCTGCAGGTGAACTGGAACCAAAAAGCATATTCGATTACACTGCTTAGCAACAGCCTGGCTTTGCCCGTGGATCCTGTCGAGCCCGTTGATCCGGTCGCTCCCTCGCCGCCTGTCGATCCAACGCTCCCTCTGCCTCCTGTTGACAGCGGTAACGGAAACAATGGCAGCAGCGCAGGCCTTCGGGGTACCTGGGTATCCACGGTATACAATCTGGATTGGCCGTCTGCGGGCTCATACGGAAATAAAGTCAGGCAGCAGGATGAATTCATCAAGCTGCTGGATGAGCTGCAGGATATGGGCATGAATGCCGTGTTTGTACAAGTGCGGCCTGCCGCAGATGCTTTATACAACTCTTCACTTGTGCCATGGTCAACTTATCTGACCGGGACAAGCGGGAAAGCGCCGGACTATGATCCGCTGGCTTTTATGATCGGCGAAACGCATAAACGGGGAATGGAGTTTCATGCGTGGTTTAATCCTTTCCGGGCGAGCACCGATACGACAACAAGCAAACTGGCCAGCAATCACGTGGTGAAGCAGCATCCGGAGTGGATCGTCAAATCCGGCGACAAGCTCTATATTAATCCCGGCATTCCCCAGGCGAGGCAGCATATCATCGACACGATCATGGAAGTAGTCAGGCAATACGATGTGGACGGAATCCATCTGGATGATTATTTCTATCCTTCCGGCGGTACGTTCGGCGACGATGTGACTTTCCGGACCTATAACAGCAACAGGATTGCCAAGCTGGCTGACTGGCGGCGCGATAATATCAATGAATTCGTGCAGCAGCTGGGAGTGTCCATACACAGTGCAAAACCTCAGGTCCAATTCGGCATCAGCCCCTTTGGCGTATGGCGCAATAAAGCCATGGATGCGACCGGCTCAGATACGAAGGCAGGCGTAACCGCTTATGACAGTATGTACGCAGATGTGCGGACATGGATCAAAAAGGAATGGATCGATTATGTTGTACCTCAAATTTACTGGAGTTTCTCATTTACGGCCGCTCCATACGGAACATTGGTGAATTGGTGGTCGGATGAAGTCAGAGGCACCGATGTGAAGCTTTATATCGGACATTCTCCTTATAAGCTGGGAACTTCCGAAGCAGGTTGGCAAAGCGCCAATGAGATC
Organism: Paenibacillus nasutitermitis; assembly: GCF_014641075.1. Lineage (GTDB taxonomy): Bacteria > Bacillota > Bacilli > Paenibacillales > Paenibacillaceae > Paenibacillus_Z > Paenibacillus_Z nasutitermitis. Next base: position 586,799 of record NZ_BMHP01000002.1, on the reverse strand, counting down.
ATTGATCAGTTGACATTCAATGCGCAGGTCAAGGAAGTAAGCGGTGAAGTATTCTTCAGCGCCAAGGATTTAAGGAAAAATCCGCTTGGACTTCTGCAAGCCTTAAGCAGTTATTACGCGCTTAATTAATCGTTTATAGATTGTAACCTTTTCGAAACAATTTGGAGCCACATCTCGTTTATAGTAGGGATATAAAGAAGAACCTTATAGGGAGTGGCTTGAATTGAAAAAATTATCCTTTTGTGCAGCAGTCCTCGTAGCCAGTCTGGCCTTTTCCATTACGAACGCTAACGCCGTAGGCAACGGCCGCTATGAACCGGTTCCGCAGTCAACTGACATGCAGACGGCGTTTGTTAATCATATCGATTACAAAGACGGGAAGCTGCTGTTAACCGCCGATTATATTCAATGGCTGGAAGGAGCGGCCGCCGATGAAGCTTTTCTCAAGGATGAGCCTGATTCCGGTCTGGACGGCGCTCCTGACGGTTATTATGTGATCAACTCCGATCCCCAACTGAGAACGCTGGAACTCGATCCCGATGCCCAGATCGTCATGCAGATTTATGATCATAGCGGGCTGCTTGATGATCTTCAGCCAGCCTGGAATGAGACGATTCCGGTAAGTAAATTCATGGCTATCTACGGGGATAAGCATATTGTGGATTTGAGTTCATTTCCGTACCACCTGACGATTCAGGGCGGGAAGGTTGTTCGTATCGTACAGCAGTATATCCCTTAAATCGCCATTCATTACAGCCGCCCGCGCTTATGCCGGACAGTTTTTTTTGAAAAACTGTGTGCTTCATCCCGGCAGCTGTATAACCCTAATCCTCATATTCTTGATTTGGAACTGAAAAACTGGTTAGAATAACGGGATAGGGTGTAATAACGAATACGGAGAGTATACGGCTATTTCCTGCAAGGCAAATCATTTGTGAAGCCGGAAAAACGCGAAATCAGAGCAGGGAATGCGAGAAAGAGCCGGTACGAAGTTTTGTTTGCTTCAGCGGTAAGAACGGCAAGTTTTTCCCAATATTTTGGAGACAGGGCCTGCACAGGTCCTGTTTTTGCCTTATACTTGAAGTCAGCTACATAAAGCCCAACAGCAGGGGAGGTATTTCTTATGAAAGCATTAGTATGGAACAGACCGGGGAAGCCGGAATCGCTGGAGTTTACGGAACTGGCAGACCCAGTGGCCGGTCCAGGCGAGATTAAGGTGAAGGTGATTGCTTCGGGTCTGAATCCGGTTGATTACAAAGTCGCGCTGAACGGCCATCCCGCATGGGTGTATCCCTTTGTGCCGGGTGTCGATGTTGCCGGGGAAGTCGTGGAACTGGGTGAAGGTGTCTCTAAGTGGCAGATTGGCGACCGCGTCGTCTATCATGGGGATCTCGCAAGGCCGGGAGGATTCGCTGAGTACAGCGTGACTACGGCCCATACGGTAGCCCGCATTCCGGAAGGCATCTCTTTCGTAGAGGCTGCGGCGTTCCCCTGCGCCGGATTAACGGCGTATCAAGCATTATTTCGCAAAATGCATATTCGTGAGGGTCAATCGATTCTCATACATGCCGGCGCAGGAGGGGTAGGCGGATATGCCATTCAACTGGCCAAACTTGCCGGGGCATCCATCATTCTGACCACGGCGTCCCAGAAAAGCATGGAGCATGTGAAAGATCTTGGTGCCGACATTGGCATTGATTATAATAAAGAGGATGTCTACAGCAGAGTCAAAGAAATTACTGGAGGTTCAGGCGTTGATCTCATTTTAAACTCCCTTAACCGCGCAACGGCTCAGGAGGATTTAAACGTTCTGAAATTTGGCGGGCAGCTGGCCTGTATTGCGGGCGCGCCCGAAATCGTGGCGGATTTTCAGCCGTCCACCAAGTCGTTTACGCTGCACAAATTGATGCTTGGCGGGGCACACGGTTCGGGAATCCGGGAGGCGGAGGAAGAACTGGCAGCGATGGCGGACGAATTTATGGCTCTTATGCTGGAGAAGAAGATCAAGTCGATGATGAGTGAGATTATCACAATGGAACAGCTTCCAGATGCATTGACTCGGCTGTCGAAACGGCATGTGATTGGTAAATTGGTGCTTCTCCTCTAATAAAGGGAGGAAGGAATAATGATTGCAGAGCGGGGGTGCCGGTACGGAACAGTTGGTCCTTACATCCACGGAGAACTTGAATCATGAATTATGGCCAGAAGCCCGGCGGCTCTACCATCAGGCTTTTCCACAGGAAGGACGGAAATCAGACGCCGTTATCAAGCGGATGTTCGAGCGGCGAATTGGCATGCTCCATATGGGTCAGTTGGGGCAGCAGGTTGCTGCGATGGCGATCACCGGGATTAGCGATGATGGCCGGGTATTGCTGATTGACTATCTGACGGTCCGTGAGGACCTTCGCGGACAAGGAATCGGAGTGGCGTTTGTAGATGCGGTTTCCCGCTGGGCAATGGAGGAACAAGGACTGGAAGGGATGCTCATTGAAGTCGAAGCCGATGGTTCACCAGTGAACGCAGAGCGGGTCCGGTTCTGGGGGAATTGCGGGTTCACCCCCACGGAATATGTCCATTCCTACAGGTGGGTGCCTGAACCTTACCGGGCGATGTACAGATGGTTTAAGCAGGGGAGCGATTTGCCTGTGGACGGCGAAATTTTATTCCGGTATATTACTGGTTTTCACCATAAAGCTTATGCCAAATAATGATGGACAAGCGTCAAGACTGCCACTCCGGCAGTCTTTTTTTTGGAATTTACAGTGGGAATGAGTCCACTGTCAGGTATGCGTGCACGAAGAGCCGGATGAAAGCTCGCTATCGGCCTGCAAATTGCTTTTGAATTCGGAGCGGGGTTGTGATAGGTTAAGAGGGAATGTAAGGTATCCGCCTGCCTGCAGATACGCACCGGGGAAATGGAGTCTGAATGAAGTCATCGGCCATATCTCGGCAACCAGGATGATTACATAAATGCCGCTTCTTTTGATTCCCTTCCCTTGTCGGAAATGATTCAGGAATTTAGTATCGTCAGGCGCTCCACCATCTGCTTGCTGAAGGGATTGTCAGAAGAAGCGTGGGCGAGAAGAGGGATGGCCTGAAAACCATGAAAGTACAGTTTCCGCTTGGGCATATATAATTGCCGGACATGAGCTCCATCATGAAAGAATCATAAAGGAGAGGTACCGCAGCGGAATTTAGTCTGAAAGTTACATTAAGGAGGCAATACCGGATGAATCCGATCAAAATCGAAGGTACGGACCTAGCCATGCTGCCTATCGCATTGGGCACAGCTGATTATGGGACCGGCGTGTCCAGAGAGCAGTCTTTCCGCATGATGGACCAGTTTGTCGAAGGCGGCGGCAGCGTGATTGACAGTGCACGCGTATATGCGGACTGGCTTCCGGACGGCCATGGAATGAGCGAGAAAACAGTTGGTGACTGGTTGAAAACGAGCGGCAAACGAAAGCAAATTCTCCTATCCACCAAAGGTGCCCATCCCAGACTGTCGGCAATGGACGTCCCCCGGATGTCGCCGCAGGATATCGCCGCTGATCTCGAAGAAAGTCTCACCGCGCTCGGCGTGGATGAAATAGATCTATACTGGCTGCACCGGGATGACCGCAGCAGACCCGTCGGCGAAATTCTTGAGACGCTCAATCAATTGAAACGGGATGGTAAAATCCGCCATTTCGGCTGTTCCAACTGGCGCTCCGACCGCATAGAGGAGGCAGCGGCTTATGCCCGAATTCAAGGTCTCACGGGTTTTGCCGCCAGTCAAATTCAGTGGAATTTGGGCCAAATCAATGAGGAGGCCATCCTCGATCCCACTATGGTTATCATGGATGAAACAGAGCAGCATTTCCACAGAGAGACGGGAATGGCGCTGTTCGCATTCACCTCGCAAGCCAGAGGTTTTTTTCAAAAAATGGAGGCTGGTGGCGTAGAATCCTTAAGGGAATCAACGAGGTCAGCTTATTATAACGAGATCAACCTGGGCCGTTTGCGCCGTGCTGTGGAATTATCCCGGCAATTATCCGTTTCCATATCCGTCATTGTACTCAGTTACTTGACCAGCCAGCCATTCCCGGTCATTCCCGTCATTGGAAGCCAAACCCCACAGCAGGTCAACGACGCGCTGGCGGCTGTTGAGGTCAGATTGACCCCGGCGATGGTCAAGTATCTGGAAGAAGGCTGAGAACAAGTACCCGAATGACCTGAATAATTATAAAAAAACAGGCCGGAAAACCTCCATATTAAGGTTCCCGGCCTGTCTCTTTGAAAAACGTTAAAAACGTTCAGGTTATTCGCTTAGTAGGCTGTCCAGCCTCCGTCAGCGGTTATGACTGTACCATTGATATAGCTGGCATCATCGGAAGCAAGGAACAGCGCAATGCGCGCAATTTCCGCAGGGTCGGCTGGCGCTGCCCGGTTCAGTCCCATACCGGCTACTGCATTTTCCAAGCCGTACGGATCCGGGGTTTGCATGGTGGTGCCGATATTGGTAGCCACGGCTCCCGGAGCAATAGCGTTGCAGCGGATGCCGGCTTTGGCATATTGGAACCCGACGTTCTTGGTGAGTCCGATAACGCCATGCTTGGAAGCCGTGTAAGCCAGTCCGGCCCTTGAGCCGAAAAGACCGCCTACCGAAGCCGTATTGACAATAACGCCTTTGCCCTGCTGGAGCATGATCGGGAGGGATTTGCGGATGGCTCTCATCGGACCGGTCAGATTAATGTCAATAACCTTGTTCCACAGATCATCCGTAACCTTCTCAGCGGGGACCATATTATCCATAATACCTGCATTGTTGACCAGGACATCAAGAGAGCCGAAGCTTTGAACAGCCGTATCGATCATCCGCTGAACATCCTCTTCCTTGGTTATATCCGACTTGACTCCGACTGCCCGGCCGCCTGCGGCCGTAATTTCCGCGACGACGCTGTTAATTTCGCTTTCGTTCACATCAGCAACGACAACGCAAGCGCCCTCCTGTGCAAACAAAAGCGCCATTGCTTTGCCCATTCCCGAGGCTGCGCCGGTAATAACGGCTGATTTGGATTGAAGTTTCATGTTTCCCATCCTTTCGAAATCGTATCTCGTTCTGTGTCGCTTGAAAGACGTACCGTTGAGATTAATTGCCATGTTCTCTTAAAGGATAGCATGACCTGACAGTGTGTCAAACGCATAGTGGTACGATTCCCATTCTTGCAGGTGGATATCAGCCGGTTTTTGTTTCTTTGGTATCCTTGAAGGCAAATGGCAGGTACAGAATCAGGAACATCACGACAGCAGCCGCTTCCAGCGACAGGAGGTACCAAGGATAAGGGCCAAGAAAATCCAGTAAGGAAGCGGTCTCCGGTTTACCGGTGAGAAACATATAGTTTCCCCCGGTCAGGTTATTAACGAGCAGGACAATAACAAGCAGCACATTCAGAAAAGCCATCGTAATGGCGATTGACTTCATCGTTGGCCGGAAACCTTCCACCCAGACCATATACAGCACGGAAAGAATAATAACGATGTGGGCGGTGAAAAATTCGATAAAACGAAAATGCGGGTAGCCGTAATAGAGCACAGGCGTGAGCAGAGCCTGTATTGCCCCCCCAATTCCGGTGAAATAAGCAATTTGAAACAGCCGTTGGCTTCTGGTAAGCAGCATCAGGATACACAGATACAAGGAGATGCTGCATAGCTCAAGCGGCAATGTGCTTTTAACCCGATAGACTCCCTCTGCCGCATACCATATGTTCAAGGAAGCTTCGCAAAGGATCAAAAGGGCGGCCAGACCGTAACGGCCCCATCGGCTCCGCCTACCGGACTGGAACCAGTGGCGCAGCAGGAAGAGCACAATGACAGACAAAACGAAAACAAGCAGCGCGAATAGATGGGATAGAGAAAAAGCGAGGAAAACTCCATCCGGTTTCGCGTTGAAAAAATGATTCACAAGCGCTGGCCTCCTTGGTTTCGCAATGGATATCTATCCCATTATACTATCTTTCAGGCAGAGCCTTGCCTATAAATACCGGCGTATAGGCTCTAGCCGGGAACGAAAATGTTGCCTTGAATCACGAGGGGTTTAATCGCATCAACTGATGAAAACTTTTTTGCACTTTCGTACGTTATAAATAGGATGGGGAAAAAGTGCTGATCAATAGAGATGAAAGAAAAAACTTGCGAGAGTTAAGCTTAATGGAACGGGAGTGGATACGCATTTATGGATTTTATTCAATTTTTTAAAGCATTGCTGCTAGGCCTGGTGGAAGGGATGACGGAATTCGCCCCTGTCTCTTCGACGGGACATATGATTATCGTTGATGATATGTGGCTCAAATCTGAGGAATTTTTGACCAAATATGTGGCAAATACATTTAAAATTGTTATTCAACTGGGCTCCATACTAGCCGTTGTCATTATTTTTTGGGGCCGGTTTATGGATTTGTTGGGGCTGCGGAAGTCCAGTCAGCCAGAGACGGGGACTGTCCCCGGACAACGTCTGAAATTGTCGCAGGTCATTGTCGGCTTGATTCCTGCGGGCATTTTAGGAGTGTTGACGGAGAACTATATTGACGACCATCTGTTTTCCACCAAAACAGTGCTGATTGGGCTGGTGCTGGGCGCCATCCTGATGATTGCCGCCGATCGCTTCGCTCCGGCTGTTCCGCGAATTCAATCGGTAGACCAAATCACATACAGACAAGCTTTAATGATCGGGCTCGTTCAATGTCTATCACTGTGGCCGGGTTTCTCCAGATCGGGTTCGACAATTTCGGGAGGCGTTCTGCTTGGTATGAGCCACCGCGCGGCAGCCGATTTCACCTTCATCATGGCTGTGCCGATTATGCTGGGGGCAAGCATTCTTTCACTGTTCAAGAACTGGGAGTATTTCACCATGGATTCCTTGCCGTTTTTTGTTGTCGGTTTTCTGAGCGCGTTTCTGTTTGCTTTGATTTCCATCCGCTTCTTCCTGAAGCTGATCAACCGTATTAAGCTGGTTCCGTTTGCCATTTACCGGATTTTGCTTGCGGTTGTTGTGTATATTCTTTATTTCTAAATCCTTCCGAATGGGGGTAATTTCCACCCGGTTGAACGGTTCGGCTTTTCCCTTTTGAAATGTTATAATCAAGATAAGGTCCGTTTCAAAACCGTTGTTACCCCTTCAGGATGACTGGAACAAGCTTGGAGTGAGAAGGATACTTTGAAGAAGCTGTTGATATTTTTGGTTGTTTTCCTGTTGCTGCTGGGGTTAGGGGGTGCCGGCGCCTTATGGTACATCTCCCCTGGCCAGAACCTCGATATGGCTTATCAAAAAGTGCCTCTTGTGGACCGGGCCGTGGATATGGCGAAACGTATGTCCACGGAACTGATTTTGACCGAGGGGGATATCAACAACATTGCAAAACAGGCGCTCTCGGAGACGCCGGGTTACAGCGGCGGAATTGTCGTAACGGGAGCGAAATTTCAGTTGGCGGGCGAGCGTTTGATTGCTGATCTGAATATCAGATACAGGGACCGCATCCCGGCTGCTCTGAAACTTTCCTACCGTCTGGAGTGGCGCAGTCCGGATCTGGTTGCGGTGATCGAAGAGGCCAAACTGCGGGATATCCCTTTATCAACTGGTTATTTCGGGAATGTCGCCATTCCAATCAGCCGGCAGCTGCCGGGAATCCTTACCATCCGCAGCGTCAGAATCCAAAACGAAAGCCTTATCGTAGAGTTCCAGAAACCAACCCTGGAGGATTTAAACGGGCTGTTGCATTAATGGCACGTCAATTCGAAAACGATATGAAGAGGTTGATACTGTGAAGTCACATGAATTTGTTATCCACTCTGAAGTTTCGAGAGACGATTTGATTGCGGTTTTTCAAAAAGCTACCCATTTCACATCCGACATCCAAATTTACTTTGACCATCATTTCATTGAGCACGCAGTGGATGCAAAAAGCCTTGTAGGGGTTATGCTGGTACCGGTTGATTCGGGTACGAAGATCCGGATTGAAGCAAAAGGGGATGACGAGGAAGAAGCGTTGTCCTTTATTATTCAATTATTAGAGGCATGCAAGTAGGGGTTTGGCATATGGCAACAAAAAAAAGGGGACGATCCGAAAGCTTTTCGGAGAATCCCCTTTGTATTGCCTGTATTAAAGTACACGGCGAGCAGTCGTGTAATGTTTACTCCACCAGCCGGATTTGATGCTGGATACGGTCACACCAGGTTTGCCATACGTATGGATCACTTTACCATTTCCGATATAGATTCCGACATGATGGATCGGGGAGTAGAAGAATACGAGATCTCCGACTCTCAACTTACTTTTAGAAACATATTTTCCGACCTTGGATTGTTGTTTGGAAGTACGCGGCAATTTGATGCCTACTTTAGAGAATACGCGCTTCGTAAAGGATGAGCAGTCAAAGCTGGTGGTTGTGCTGGTCGATGCTCCGAACCGATATTTTACGCCCATATACTTTTTAGCATTTGAGACGATTTTGGATTGGGTTGAGCTTGTGGATACGGAAGCTGCGGCGACCGGTTTGGGCGGCGCGACCAAGGTGCTGCTGGCCAGGACGGATAAACTCAATGTAAGTGTGACCAGGGTTTTGCGGAATGTAATTTTGCTGTTCAATTTTATTGCCTCCTATGGGTGTAATAGAATCTAAGATGGGTGTGGAAGATTACATGAATCACTATATCATGCCGGAAGTTCCCACTATTTACATAGGGTGCCGATTCCCGAACGCTTCTGCGGCATCTGGGAGTTTATGAGAATTTGATTAGAAAATCCTCACCGGAGACATATAGACAAACCGTTTTTCGCTGATTAAAATAAAGATTTTGTCTGTGTTGGCCTCAGGTATTGAAATTAACACCGGTACATGTGATGATTTAATATAGCGAGAATGAATGGGAAAACAGAATAATAGTATAAATAGAGAAAGAGAGTTATCCTGTTTATGAAAGGGGAAACTTCATCGACATGCATAACGGCAAAATTCTGATTCTGACCGGCAATTATGGGGACGGCCATCAACAGGCAGCTGCGGCGATCGGCCATTCCATGCAGCTTAACTACCCTGGGGCCGAGACCGTCATCGTAGATGTGATGGATTTGACCCATCCCTATTTTCACTCCATCGGCCGTTACCTTTTTCTGCAGGGCCTGAAAAAAGTGCCCTCTATGTATGGCTATTTGTACCGTAAAACAAGGCATGTCAACACGTTTTCGGATTTTCTGAAGAAAATTAACCGGTTTGGCGGGGATAAGCTGCTGCATCTGATTCAGAGAACGGGCCCTTCCGTCGTGGTCTCTACGTTTCCCGGCGCAGCAGGCCTAATGTCCCTGCTAAAGTCAAACAACTTGACGGATGTGCCTACGGTGACCGTGATGACGGATTATACCGTGCACAGCTATTGGGTGTATCCTTATACCGATCTATATATAGTGGGTTCGGATGAAGTGAAGCAGGGACTTCTCCGCCATCACATCCCGGGACATGAGATTAACGTGTCGGGTATTCCCATTCGCTTGGAGTTCAATCCGAATCTTGATATCGCAAAGCTGCGGATTAAACATCGTCTGGAAAACGATCGTCCAACGCTCCTGATAATGGGAGGCGGCGACGGTTTTTTTGGAGAGGTTCCCCATCAGATTGAACTGCTGGAATCAGTAGCTGATCCCATACAAGTCATGATCATCTGCGGGCATAATCAGAGGTTGAAACAGCAATTGGAGGACAAACTAAAGCATTCCCGGCATCGGATTTTTATTTTGGGCTATATTGATTATGTACATGAGCTGATGGCTGTTTCCGACCTGCTGGTCACCAAAGCTGGAGGCCTTACCATTACGGAAGCATTAGCCATGGAGCTGCCGATGATTGTCTTTAAACCGCTTCCGGGACAAGAGGAAGATAACGTTGATTTCCTGCTTCAATCGGGGGTGGCTCTTCTGGCCAGCAGCGCGAAGGATTTAGTCAACAAAATCAGTGAATGCTTCTGGAAGCCGGCGATTTTGCGGGCAATGAGCTTGAAAGCCAGACATATCGCCAAACGGAGAGCGGGGCTGGACGCTGCGGAAGCGATATGGAAACTGAGCTATAAAGGGTCGGCCTATCAGCAGGGGTTGTCGGGAGGTTAAAGTTTGAAAACAGCAGTATCTGATTAATCTGTAACCGCAATGGAGCCGTCCCCATGCTGCTCAGCATATTGCTCCAGTGTCAAATCCCCAGAAGCTATGATTGCTGCGATTTCTTCACCTACATATCGGATATGCCATGGCTCATATTTGTAGCCGGTTAATGCATCTTTCCCTTCGGGATAACGAATAATAAATCCATATTCACTGGCATGGCGGGCGATCCATACGGCTTCCTTGGTGCCGCCAAAGCAGTCTGATGCCGCGCATTTTCCGCTGCGGGCGGTAACGTCTATAGCGAGCCCCGTCTGGTGCTCGCTTGTTCCGGGAACGGCGCTGTATGTGCGGGCTTTGTCCCATCCATCTTGGCGGACATAGCGGTCAAACAGCGTTTTTTGTGTAGAATAAGACCGATATGCAGACACGCCTGAAAGGGGTAGCCCGTCCTCCCGGGCGGCAGCGAACATTTTTTCCAGCGCATCGGCGGCTGCCTTGCGCATTTTGCGTTTCTCGATTTTCTCGGCAAAGATAAACGGAACATCGGGATATACGAGATCGGATGGCTTATAATCATCGGGCAGTGCAAAATGTTTGTTAATCAGAGCTGTAACACTTTCAGGCTGTGCCACCACGACAATGGAATCGTCATTGTTGGGTGAATTGTTTTCATCCGGGACCGGAGAAGGTTCCCCGTTTGCCGCTTGATTACTGCCGGTCTCCGGCTTTTGTCCGGTTGGCTTGTCCGTTCCGGGCTGAACCGTACCCGTAGACGGGCCGTTATTTTCCGACCCATTCATTGGATTTTCGTCCTGTATGGGTTGCTTGTCCGCGTTTATGTTCTCGATCGTGACTACAGTAATGAACGTACAGACCAGCAGCATCAGAATAGCCAGCCGGCGGCCTGTTTTTCTTCGTGTTTTTTTCATCTGTCGAATCCTCCCGAAAATAATCTGTATTCATTGTAATAGCCGAATGTTTCTCGGGCAGGCATCGCTTGTTTCAAGCTTGTAAACATTTGAGCACAAGATTGTTAGCAAGTCTCTTTCCTATTGGCCATGTACTAGAATAAACGTGAATTCAAAATAGAAGGTTTCACTTTCGACAATTAGCAATAAATCTCAAAAATCCAGTTCAATTAGAAGGACGCCTTTAAATTCCCGAATGAAAAAGAGCCCGCGGAAGTCCGCAGGCTGCATGCTATAACCGGTAATAATTTTCCAGCTTCGGAATGTGAATCGTCACTTCTGTGCCTGTTCCTTCCTCTGACCGGATCGACAGGTCATGTCCTAATTTACGCGCCATTTGTCTGGCAAGATACAGTCCCATCCCTGTTGACTTGGCATAAATCCTTCCGTTGGTCCCCGTGAACCCTTTATCGAACACGCGATGCACATCCTCGGCGCTGATGCCGATTCCGGTATCGGAGATTAGCAATCTTTTTTCTCTGTTGTCCTCCTCAAAGCTGAAAACAATGGCTCCGCCATCCGGCGTATATTTTAGAGCGTTTGCCGTAATTTGATCAATTATATAACTGAGCCACTTGCTGTCGCTCTGTATAAAATGCTGCATGTCATTCATTTGCAGGCTGATATTCTTGTTAATGAATAGTTTGGCATATTTCTTCACGCTTTCTTTGATTCTTTGTCCCAACTGGACCTCTGTAATGAAATAGTCCTTGGAGAAGGAGTCGATCCGGGAATAGTAGAGGACCTGCTCCACATAATTGTCGATTTTAGCCAGCTCGTCTTCCAGCTTGTCCACGATATATTCAACCGATTTCCCGGGGCTGTTACTCATCAACAGGCGGCTTGCCGCGATGGGAAGCTTCACTTCGTGAATCCAGGAGAGGATGAAATCCTGATGGTCGCGCTGCTCGGTCACAGATTCCTGCAGATCGCGGGTATGGGAGGCACTCAGTTTCCGGAGCAGCTCCAGATAGATCGCCTGCTGATGATTTTGCGGTTCCGCCAGAGAAGCGGCAGCATGCTGTGAATTTTCCCCCGACCATTCCTTCAGCTCAAGGAAGAATACTCTGCGGTAAGCATAACCGGCAGCCAGGTAGACCAGCAGGAAGAAGAGACAGCCTGCATTGGCATACACGATATTATGATAGATAGGCTGTCGATCTCCGATACTGAACAGCATAACCGAAGAAATGAACACCATAATCAGGACATAGAAGCCGAGAAAAAAACGTTTATCCAGAAGGTAGTGGTAGAAGCTCATGATATAATATAACCTTCTCCTTTCCTTGTGGAAATAAAGGAATCCGCGTTGAGCTCAGCGAGCTTTTTACGTATCCGGTTGATATTGACCGTCAGCGTGTTGTCATCCACGAAGCTTTCATCTTCCCACAGGCTGCGCATTATTTTTTTGCGGTTGACGACTGTCCCTTTGTGCTGCATGAGCAGCTTCAATATGGTTAATTCGGTACGGGTCAGCTCCACCCGTTTGCTTCCGGCACCAATATATCCTTCACCGGGATAGAGAACGATGCCGTCATGCTCGATCACACTCAAGGTGTTTTCCGTGTAGGCGTAAGTGCGGCGGAGGATGGCATTTATTTTGGCAATCAGCACCTCGGTAAAGAAAGGTTTCTGAATGAAATCATCGCCTCCCGTATTCATGGCCATAACCATATCAATCGGCGTATTGCGGGAGGATAGGAACAGAATGGGCACTTTTGAGATTTCCCGAATCTGATTGCACCAATAGAAGCCGTCGAATGAAGGAAGATTGATATCCATCAGGACAAGCTGGGGATTCTCATTAACAAATAACTGCAGCACATGGTCGAAATCATCGACGGCGACCGTTTCGAAGCCCCATTTTATAAGCGATTCCGCCACCTGCTCGCCGATTATGCGATCATCTTCGACAATCATTATCTTCATGTCTATCCCTCCAAAGCTTGCTCTATGGTTGCAACATACCATTTTCCCGGAAATCAAAGCAATAGAAAAGGCGAAGATGACAGGATTGTAAGATTGAGCCGCTAGTTTGTAAGCCTGCATCCTGATTGCATCTTGTAAACTACAAACATGAGCACTACAGATAATCGATATGAAGGAGCTGCAGAAGATGTCCAGAACAGTAGTGGAAGCAAAGCAAATCAGAAAAATATACGGCTCAAAAGGAAATGTGTTTATGGCTTTGGATGAGATTGACCTTACCATACGGGAAGGGGAATTCGTTGGCATCATGGGCCCGTCCGGATCGGGTAAATCGACCTTGCTGAACTTGCTCGCAACGATTGATCAGCCGACCTCGGGCGATATTATGATTGATGGAACCAGCCTAATGAAGCTGAACGAGGAACAGCTGTCGGTTTTCCGAAGAGATAAACTGGGTTTTATATTCCAGGATTTTAATTTGCTGGATACGTTGACGGTCAAGGAGAATATTCTGCTGCCGCTTGCCTTGGCCAAAAAGGATGTAAGAGAATTGGAGAGAAGAGTGGAAGAGATCGCCGATAAATTCGGCATCCGGCCTATTTTGGATAAATACCCGTATCATATTTCCGGCGGTCAGAAGCAGCGTACAGCAGCATCGCGCGCGATTGTCGCCAGTCCCAGCCTGATTCTCGCCGATGAGCCTACGGGTTCGCTCGATTCCAAATCGGCGACCGATCTGCTCGAGTGCCTGCGCGATTTGAACGAGCAGGTGCAATCGACTATTCTCATGGTCACGCATGACGCTTTTGCGGCAAGCTATTGCAAGCGGGTGCTTTTTATCAAAGATGGGCGGATGTTCACGGAGGTCACGAAGGGCAGTGCCACCCGCAAAGAGTTCTTCAACAAAGTACTCGATGTATTGTCGGTACTGGGGGGTGGCACAAGTGACGCTGTTTGACATCGCGAAGAAGAATGTGACCGGAAATTTCAAAAGCTATTTGATATATTTTGTTTCCATGATATTCAGCGTTGTGATTTATTACACCTTTGTTTCCCTGCAGTATTCGGCGGAAATTCAGGCTGCAATGCAGTCATCGCAAGCAATGAGCTCTGTTTTTATGGGGGCGTCCATCGTTTTGATTTTATTCGTAGCTGTATTCATCTGGTATTCGAATTCGTTTTTCACCAGAAAGCGGAAAAAAGAGGTCGGTCTGTATTCGCTTCTTGGCCTCAGAAAAAAAACAATCGGCAGATTGCTGTTTTATGAGAACCTCATTATGGGAGCAGCCGGGGTGGCGATCGGCGTTGTGCTGGGAACGTTGTTGTCCAAGCTGTTTACGATGATATTCCTCAAGCTGTTGGACTCAGCTATTGATATAAGCTTCAGTATCCCGGTTGAAGCCATTATCAATACCGTTGTTGTATTTGCCGTACTGATCCTGTTCACATCCGTTCAGGCCTACCGGCTCATATACCGCTTCAAGCTCATTGAATTATTCCAGGCAGAGAAGGAAGGCGAGCAGGCACCCAAAGCTTCTCTGGCAGCCGCAGCTCTTGCCGTCATGCTCCTCGCCTTCAGTTATTGGCTTGTTTTCCAGCCGATGACAACAAGTGAACAGATGGGCAGAAATCTGCTGTTATTTGTTGCAGCGCTCATCGCCGGAACCTACTTCCTGTTCCGTTCTGCCATTGTCCGGCTGCTGCGAGTATTTCAGCGCAACAAATCACGTTATTACCGCGGGATGAATGTTATTGCGACCTCGCAGCTGCTGTACCGGATCAAAGGAAATACCCGCACGTTAACCATAATTGCCCTGCTCAGTGCGGTCACCTTAAGTGCGGTCGGTGTAGGCAGCAGTATGTACTACAGCAATGAAGTTAATGCGGATGAAGCGGCGCCCTTCAGCTATAGTTATATTGCCGATGGTGGAGCATTGGATCGTCAGGTAGAGGAAATTCTGGCAGCGGATAAGGACCATCCCGTCAAGAAAAAGGTAACGATACCCGTCATTATGGTCAAGGCTGACGTATCAGCCCTGGCATACCATCCAACGAATTATCCGCCCGATGAAACACCTGTGAAACTGCTTGCGGCAAGCAAATACAATGAGCTCTCCCATGCTTTAAACCGGCAGGAGCAAGTACAGCTGGCGGATAACGAGGCGGCAGCCATCCGCCCGAGATATGCTGCAGAACTGTCACCATCCGATTATGAAGGGCGCTCTGTCCCCATTAAAGCCTCACGGGGGGACACGGAAGTCACCGTTGTGAAATTCCTCGAAGGCCATGTTCTGCGCTGGAGTTTTCCCGATATGACATTCGTGGTAAGCGATCAGCTGTTTGAGAAAATTGCGGGGCAGATTCGCCCGGTTCTATACCATGAGTACCAGGTTGAGAATCAGCAAACCACACAAGCCGCCTCCTTGCAATTGGCGGAGCTTGCGTCAGATAAGAATCAGATGGCCTCGTATTATGATATATACCGTGAAGGTTTGGAGAATGCGGGATTGAATATTTTTACCCTTGGTTTTCTGGGTCTGGTGTTTCTGGCTGCAACGGGCAGCATCATCTATTTCAAGCAGCTAACCGAAGCCCGGTCGGATAAAGGGCGCTATGATATTTTGCGGAAAATCGGCGTCAGTCGAAAAGAGATCCGGGCTTCAATCGCCAAACAGACGTTTTTTATTTTCGCCCTCCCCCTTGTTGTTGGCATTCTTCACAGCTCGATGATTTTAAAGGCGTTGTCGAGTATCAATCTCATCACGGGCAGCGTGACCGTCCCTATAGTTACATCAATGATTGTTTATATTCTTATTTATTTGCTCTATTACATGCTGACCGTCCAGTCTTTAAACAAAATCGTGAACAAATCATAACGACGAACGAAAAAAAAGCCCGCGCCTGTTTCTTTGGAAGCAGTGCGGACTTTTTATGTATGGACAGAGCTCTGTTTTTACTTTTGCTTGGACGCGCGCAGTCTAGGTAGCAGCGGCCGCAATATGGGGATCAAGAGAAAAGCAACAACGGTCTTGATCGTATCGCCTGTCAGGAACGGATAACAGCAGGCAGCCAGTGCTTTTGCCAGCGAAACATGGGCAAAATGCGCATACCACAAAACACCTGAAGCATAGATGAATAATACGCCGAATACGATTATGCCTAGCAGCAGCGCGATCCGCCCCTTAGTGGTCAGCTTGTTTCCGCTGCCGAATACCAGATCGCTAGTCCAACCGATCAACAGGGCCGCAAACGGAAACATCCAGATGAAGCCTGCTGTAGCTCCCATCAAGACGGACAATCCGCCATGGCCATTAAGGAGCGGCAGACCGGTTGCTGTCAGAAGCACGACGAGAGCGATGCTCCAGAACCCGTATGATGCGCCAAGCAGTCCGCCGGCGAGCATGACGGCAAGCGTCTGCAGCGTAATGGGAATGGCTGTATACCACAACGGAATTTGAATGAAACTGAATGCGATGAACAGGGCAGCGAAAAGTGCAGTAAATACAATACCGCGGATACGGTAGATTGTCCCGGGCTGGGAGGCTGCTGTTGAAGCGTTTGGATACGATGAAGACATTGTCAATTCCCCTTTCATATGTTAACCTGTTTTTAATCCGTGGTTAACAATTGAAATTCTAACATGACATTATCAACTTGGGAAGAGTGAATTTTCGTGAATGAGCATTTGAGTGGCAATCCTGTTCTTTTATCGGCTATCACGGTGAGCGGCAATCCGGAAGCTGAAGAGAACGGTCCCCTGCGATTGAACGGGATTGATCTGAAGCTGGAAGCCGGCGAATGGCTGAATCTGGTCGGTGTGAACGGGAGCGGGAAAACAACACTGGCCCGTTTGCTTGCGGGTTTAACGATGGAGGGCATTCGGGGAACCATTGAGCGCGGTTTTGCCGGAAATGGTCCATCGCCATATGTCATGCAGCATCCCGATGCGCAGCTGTTTGGCGAGAATCCCCGGGAAGAGGTGAACTTTGCATTGGAGTGGCGCGGGATACCCGCTGATGAAATACCGGGGAAATCCGACTCTGTTTTATCTTGGACAGGACTTATGCCGATTGCGGATTTACCTTGGGAGCAGCTGTCAGGCGGTCAGCGCCAGCTTGCGGCCGTTGCCGCATCGGCAGCTGCCGAAGCTCCGCTGCTTGTATTCGATGAAGCCACATCCATGCTTGACGAGGTTTCCCGGGCAAGCGTCAAGCAGATCGCCGAACAATTATGCCAAGCTGGAACGGCAGTGGTATGGGTTACCCAGCGTCTGCATGAGCTTGAGCCATTGCAGCGTGTCGTTGCAATGGCAGAAGGGCAAATTGTATATGACGGACCAGGGCGCAGGTTTCTGCTCGGCGACGGGCGGGCGGAAACAGGACAAACGCCATGCGAGCTCTGCGGACTGCGGCTGCCTTATCTGGCAGCGCTGGCTCTTGAAATGAACCGTCTGGGCAAGCTGGTTCCCGGTGCACCGCTTCCTGTAACACCGGCTGAGTGGCGGGAGGCATTAATGTGGCCATAGGCGCGAAATCGGTTAATTTAACCATAACAGGAATCTCGGTCGTTACGGGAAACGACTCGCTGATACATCCCGAATCCATGGAGACGCAGCTGGAGCTGGAAGCAGGTTCAATCACGCTTGTAATGGGACGCAATGGAACGGGGAAAACGTATTTGCTCGAAAAGATTGCGGGGTTGCGGCCTTCTCAGGACTGGGAAATGATCTATGGTGAGGATAATATCTGGCAAATTGGAAAAACAGGAAGGCGCCGTTTGAACCGGGCAGCGCTTCTGGCTTATGGATATGCGGCTCAAGCGCCGGAAGAACAGCTATTCGCCCGCTCCGTCCGCAAAGAGCTTGAGTATGTGCTCAAGCCTTACCATCTCAGCATGCAGGACATGGAGCGGCGTATGGAAGAAGCGCTCCAGGCTGTCGGTTGGGATCTTGCGTGGCTGGAGAAAGATCCTTACAGTATGAGCGGCGGTGAGCGAAGGCGGACGGCGCTCGCCTGCTTGTTCGCCGTTCCCGCCAGCTGGCTTCTACTCGACGAACCGACAGCCGGTCTGGATGCTGCCGGCCATGAGCTGCTTGCCGAGCAGTTGAAGAAGCGGGCTGCGCAAGGACAGGGAATTATCCTTATTTCCCATGAATACGACTGGGCTGCGCCGCTCGCCGATACAATGCTCATTGTGTCTGGAAGCGGCGCGGCAAGACGATGCGCACGCGATGGGATCCTTGAACATCCGCAGTGGCTGAGGCAGGCCGGTATGCCGGTACCGGATTGGCTTGAAATCGCTCACGAATGCTGGAAAGCCGGGTATCCGGCTGACAAGCTGTGGTCGCCGGCCGGGCTGGCCGCAGGGCTGCCGGATCTTAACCTTGCCGGTACCCTGACGAACGCTGCAGGCATCGAAACGGGAGACAGAAGCGAGCCCTTAGAAACAGGCAGAAGGGAAGAGACTACTGCGTCCGCGTCTCCTTTCTCCGGTACAAAGCGTACATCCAGCTCCAAATCCAAACTGCCTGCCTTTGATCCCCGGGCGGTGTGGTTATCTTATATACTCGTATCCAGCGCCATCTTCATGCAGAAGAGCTGGTCCGGCACCGCCTGGTCCGCACTCATTACGCTGGCTGCTATAGCCGGTTTTCATATCCCGCTGCGTCGGTGGAGGCTGCCGATTGTCAGTTTCGGTTTTTTTATGATCATGATCTCGCTGCTGGCGGGAACAGGGAACAACGCCAGCGGTGGCTGGTGGGATACAGATGCCTTTCTGGTATCGCTTCAATCGCTTTCACGTCCCTGGCTGGTCATGCTGCTGGGTCTTGGCCTGCCTCTATCCATCACGCCGCTTCGCCTGCGCCGTTCGCTTGAGCAGTTGCTTTCCTTTAGAGGGCATGTTCCCGATTGGGCGCAGCGAATAATCCTTACGATCACGCTGCTCCTTCGTTTCGTGCCGATCCTGCTGCTGGAATGGGAACGTTTCTCCCGCATTGCGGTTGCCCGGGGCAAAACAACCCGCATCACGCTTGCCGGGGCAGCTGCGAAAGTAAAGGACACGGCCATTCCGTTCATGCTGGCTGTATTCCGGCTCGGCGAGCAAGCGGCAGACGCGCTGGAAAGCAGGGGAATCGGCACGCGCCGGCCGACTTTTATCCGCAGCCGGGATTGGAAGCTGCGGGATACGCAGCTTGTTGCGGCATGTGGGCTTATTCTGGGTTTCCTGTGGTTTTGGACTCATAGCCATTAACAACGATCCCAAGCAACGGCTTACCGAAGCTGCGCATCGGGCTAAAGAGCTGCTGCAGACAACCAGGGTATAATTCATCTTCTATTTTGCGTTATATATCAAAAGCCGGTGTCCTCTGAACAACAGATGCACCGGCTTATTTATGGGTATGCGGTCTGATTTTTTGTACCAGAAGGGTTCTTGCCTAATTCGGCGTCACCCCTTAGGATTGGTTATATGTGTTTCAATGACGTATCCACGATCAAAGGGGGAAGATTGTTATCGGCTTAACCATCGGTTTATTTATAGTGGCCGGCCTGGCGGAAATCGGGGGCGGTTATCTCGTATGGCTCTGGCTTCGGGAATCCAAGCCGATAGGGTATGGTGTGGCGGGGGGATTGATTCTTGTCGTATACGGCATTATTCCGACGCTGCAGCAGTTTCCCAGCTTTGGCCGTGTATATGCTGCTTATGGCGGCGTATTTGTGATTCTGGCTGTGTTATGGGGCTGGGCAGTGGATCGAAAAACGCCGGATCTTTATGACTGGATCGGAGCTCTCGTCTGTATCATCGGTGTCTCCATTATGTTATGGGCGCCGCGCAGCTGAGCCGATTAGGATGCGCTCTTGCCCTCTATTCTCTCTTTCGGTTAAGAAAAGACCGTTGTTGGAATAAGGAGCAAATATCGTGTAAACTTTTATGGTGGAGGGATTTATGCAATGAATTATAAAACGGATGCCGAATATAACGGAGATATGCCGTTACAGTTCAGCCGCAAACAGCAAGTTCTAATTGTGGCTTCTGTGGACGCGGAGAAAGAGGCCGTACTCAGAGGGCTTGGCGCAGACAATCGGTTTCAGGTGATTGCAGGCGGCGTGGGCGCAGCGGCAGCAGCAGCCAGTGCGGCAAGCGCCTTGGCTCACTCCCGTTATGATCTGGTTATATGCGCCGGGATAGCCGGCGGCTTCAAGGATAGGGCGGAAACAGGCTCCATCGTTGTGGCCAGCGAAATAATTGCGGCCGATCTGGGGGCTGAAACGCCTGAGGGGTTTCTTAGTGTGGACGAGCTGGGGTTTGGCAGCTGCCGTGTTCCGGTGCATCAAGGTCTGACCGCTGCTCTGACGGAAGCGATCCGTTCAGCAGGGATTAAGGTTATAGCAGGACCGGTACTGACAGTTTCGACTGCTACTGGTACTGCGGAGACTGCCGAATTGTTGGAAGAGCGCATACCGGGGGCTGCAGCTGAAGCGATGGAAGGCTACGGCATCGGAACGGCGGCTTCGCAGCGCGGGATTCCGGTGCTGGAAATCCGGGCAATCTCCAACAGCGTAGGTCCCCGCGACCGCGATGCCTGGAGAATCGGGGATGCTCTCAAGGCGCTGGAAGAGGCAAGCGCAATTCTATCGGAGGTGTTGTCATGAATATTGCATTTTCTCCTTGTCCGAATGATACGTTTGTCTTTCATGCGTGGGTGCATGGGCTCCTGCCGGATGCTCCCTCATTGAATGTAACGTATGCGGATATTGATATCACTAACAATTTGGCGGCCAAAGTCAGCGGCCCTGAGGTGATGAAGGTATCCTATGCCGCTCTTCCCTGGCTGCTCAACGAATACGCACTGCTGCCTTGTGGTGGAGCGCTTGGGCGTGGCTGCGGTCCGCTGGTCCTAACAGCTGGGGCGGAAGGCGGCAAAGAAGGGCCGGGTGCGCTTATTGGCAAAAGGGTTGCTGTGCCGAGCGAGCGTTCGACTGCTTATCTGTTGTTCCGTTTATGGCTGGCCCAGAATGTACCCGGGGGAGTCGGCGAGATTGTGGTCATGCCTTTCCATGAAATCATGCCTGCTGTCCGGGATGGCTTAATTGATGCGGGACTGGTCATTCACGAAGCCCGCTTTACCTATCCGTCGTATGGCCTCACTCTTCTGACCGATCTTGGCAGCTGGTGGGAAGCGGACACGGGTCTGCCGATTCCGCTTGGCGCCATTATTGCCCGCCGCTCGATGGATCGGGATACGATTGCAGGGTATATTCGGGCATCGGTTGAATATGCCTGGGCGCATCCGGAGGCTTCGCAGACCTACGTGATGAAGCATGCCCAGGAAATGGAGCCCGAAGTGGCACAGGCGCATATTGACCTTTATGTCAACGAATTCACGGCCAATCTGGGCGAGGACGGTTATGCAGCGGTCGAGGCGCTGCTTGGCAGAGCGGCCAAGGAAGGTCTTGTGCCGGAAATCGATCCTTCTCTGCTGCGATAGCAGAGCACGATTAAGGTCGTGGGCCAGTTTCGATTGCACTTTCCAATAATGGAGTCCAGTGGACCAATATTGATACGACTATAGGCTTAAATCAAACAAGCTGGCATTGGTTCTCAACCGATTGCCAGCTTGTTTGTTATGCAGGTTAATCACAATATTTCATTCTTTCTCTATTGTGCAATTTTCCTATGACAAGCTATGATAATAGAGCATATGGGGAAAAAGCCGACAGAGGAAGGAGAGAGAAAAATTGCGAAGATGGCTGTTGAGCTTGACGGGGCTTCTGATAGGGATCATAGCGCTTGCCGGCTGCGACAAAGAACAGGCCGAGAAACCCTCGGATGTGTTCCAAGCTTATTTGCAGGACTGGCAGGGACAGAATTATGCAGCCATGTATTCAAAATTAACGCCGACAGTTAAGTCCTCCCTAACGGAGGAGGATTTTGCCCGGCGCTACAGTAAAATATATGAGGGCATTGCGGTCCGCAATCTTAAGGTAACGGGGGAAGTCCCCCAGAACGAAAACGAGCTTGGGAAAGATGTTATGGAAATCAGTTATTCCTTCAAAGTGGAGCTCGAAACGGATGCCGGTCCGGTTGCCTTCACCCATGAGGCCAAGCTGCTGAAAACCATCATCGAAAAAGAACCCAAGTGGCTCGTTGCATGGGATCCCTCGCTCATTTTTCCGCAAATGCAGGATGGCGACAAGGTGCGCGTGCTGAAGTCCAAAGGGGAACGCGGTCAAATTTACGACCGGTCGGGCAACGGCCTTGCTGTCAATACCGAGCTGCCGCAAATCGGCATCATTCCGGGGAAACTTGGCGCAGACTCCAATAAAACGAAAGCGAAGCTTGCACAGTGGTTAAATTGTTCTGTCGCCGACATTGACAAGAAACTCCATGCATCCTGGGTCAAGGCGGATCTGTTTGTCCCCATTGCGGTTGTTCCGGAAGAATCGCTTGACCAATATTTGGATCTGCCAGGGGTGGACGTTCAGAGGAAGAAGGGGCGCGCTTATCCGTATGGGGAGGCGGCCGCCCACTTGACGGGTTATATCGCTGAAATCAGTGCCGAACAGCTGGAGAAAAACAAGGACAAAGGATACCACACTGGCGATCTGATCGGAAAATCGGGGCTGGAGCTGGTCTATGAGCAGAAGCTCAAGGGCCAAGACGGCATGCGGATTATTATTGTGGACAATCAGGGTAAGGAAAAAGAGGTGCTTGCAGAAATTGAAGCGACTGCCGGAGAGACGGTTATACTGACGATCGATGCGGTTCTACAGCAGACCATTTATGACGAGTTAAAGACCGATACCGGTTCCGCGGCTGCTATCGACCCTCTGGCCGGCGACGTTCTGGCTCTTGTGAGTAGTCCCTCCTACGATCCCAATGTTTTTCAGCGGGGGATTCTTGGCAATCAGTACCGGCATTGGAGTGAAGACCCCCAGAAGCCGTTCCTGAACCGGTTTGCCCAAGGCTACGCGCCAGGATCAGCCTTCAAATTGATTACAGCCGCTATTGGGCTGGATACCGGCAAGCTCGATCCTGCTGAGAAAAAATCGATATCGGGCCTGAAATGGACCGCAGACCGTTCATGGGGAAACTATTATGTGAAACGGGTGCATGATGTCAGTCCGGTCAATTTGCAGGATGCGCTGGTCTACTCGGATAATATTTATTTTGCCCAAACGGCGCTGGCAGTAGGCCGCGAGGCATTCGCAAAGGAGGCGGCCAAATACGGGGTCGGCGAAGCGATACCGATCCCCTATCCCATGAAGAAGTCCCAGATTGCGAACAACGGCATCAACAGCGATGTTCTGTTGGCTGACACCGGTTATGGACAAGGAGAACTGACCATGACCTCGCTGCAGGTCGCGCTGATGTTCTCGGCGGTGGTCAATGACGGCAGTATAATCTACCCGTTGCTGTCGGAACAGGACCGGACTGATCCCGTTAAGTACTGGAAGGAACAAGCAATGTCCCCTGAAACGGCTGGAATTCTCAAAACCGACCTCATCAAGACTGTAAGCACGCCCGGCGGTGCAAGTCACGGCGCTTATATTCCGGGAGTCTCCATTGCAGGTAAAACAGGGACGGCGGAGTTGAAGCAGAGCAAGGGCGGTGAAGGCAGCGAAAACGGCTGGTTTGCCGGTTTTAATGCCGATGATCCGCAGCTTCTGCTTGCGGTTATGATCGAGAATGTGAAAGGGCGCGGCGGGAGCGGCTACACGACTGCCAAGGTTAAGAATATTTTCCTGCAGGCCTTGAACAAAGTTGAAGAGGAATGAGGGTCCAGAATTCCAGAACTTACGATGAAGCGCAGGGCCCGGAATATGTCCTGCAAGGCACTTTCAGGTGTTGAAAAAGAGCGTGACGGAGCATAACTTTTACCTGTGGTGGCAACTTATTCTCAGGCAGGATCTTCGGGGCTGGTTTCTATGGCAACAGCAGAATAAGACTTAGCGAGTCTCGATGAACGAAGGAGGTCTAATCTGAGAGTGAGCAGCTTCATCCAATTAATAAAAAAAGGGAATACGTCCTCGGGGATAGCCGCCTTGGGAAATGCGGGAATTGCCATTCTCAAAGGCGTAGCCGCCTCGTTTAGCGGCAGCGGCACGATGTTTGCATCTGCCATGCATTCTGTAGCGGATGCGATTAACCAGGGGTTTGTATTCTCGGGAAGTGTTCTGGCCGAGCGGGCTCCGTCCAAGCGGTTTCCAACCGGTTTCGGACGAGTGATCAATATTTTCTGTATGGTGGCTGTCATTGTGGTCACGATTATGGCCTATGAGACCATCAAAGAGGGCTTTCATTTATTGAATCATCCCGCTCACGCGACAAACTTCTGGTTGAGCCTGATTGTTCTGCTGATCTCCGTGGGCGTGGACGGAGGCATCCTGATTAAAGCGATGAAGGAAATTGTGAAGGAAACACGCTCGGAAGCGAAAGGAACGGCAATCGTTTCGGCTGCAATCCGGAATGTAGGGCGCGCCGCCCCTCCTACGCGCCTTGTCTTCTATGAGGATGTGGTAGCGACAAGCGGCGCCCTGCTTGCACTTGTTGCCGTCATCATCGCCCAATTCACATCCTTTGACCGTTTTGACGGAATCGCTACGATGCTGATTGGACTGTTAATGGTGTTCGTCGCTTTCAAAGTCGGATATGACAATATGATCGGATTAATCGGGGTAGCCGCCCCGAAAGTCATTGAAGAGCGTATTGCACAGATCATTTTGGAGGATTCCGATGTAAGGGATATCAATAAAATGCGTATCATCCAAGAAGGCCGGTTCTATCATGTGGATGGGTATATCGAGCTTCGCAAAGGTCTGACTTTGGCTGATGCCGACGATATCAAATACCGCGTAAGAGACAAGCTTCTGGCGGACCCGGACATTTCAGACGTAACATTGGGGATCATCGAGGATGACGAGCTGCAAAGCTGGAACAAAAAAGAAGAGGTTGAAATTATTCGCAGTTCGTACATGAAGTGAAAAGTAGAGGGCCTCGGGAGAACTCAAAAGCTTTCACGGACGAACCATCGAAAATTACCATGGTCTTTGTCGATTTTACTAACGGCATTTGTAGTTGAATGGCGAACGAATGACAAAGTTAATAACCAAAAATGCAGCCAATATCCCAGGGGATGATGGCTGCATTTTTTTTCTTGCTACGTTTTTCGCTTCGGGCAAAACCAGCAAATTCTCAAAAGTTTACTGTGTTCTCCAAGGGACTCTCGTTTTCTATCTTTTATTAAGACCTTTTGAATAATCAGAATTGTCTGCTTTCGTAATTATTTTGACCAACTTTTTTAATAGATTTGGTTAATATGAAGTTAGAACTAAGATGGGGAGGATGGTAGGTGTGAACGTCGGATTAATTGGGTGCGGTGCGATGGGAATAGTATACGTCGATCGTTTGATGAGGATGAAGGGAGTTCGGGTAACGGCAGTCTGCCATCCCGAGAGGGCGAAAGCAGCAACGTTAGCAGAGCTGCCGCAGGCAATAATCTATACATCTTACAGCGATATGATCGCACGTCCGGATATCGATATCATCTGCGTGACTTTGCCGACTTACTTGCATAAGGAATATGTGCAGATTGCGCTGGAGGCTGGAAAACATGTGATCTGCGAGAAACCGCTTTCACTTAGCGAGGACGATTGCTGGGAATTAATGGAGATAAGCCGGGCAAAAGGTGTAAAATTGTGTGTCGCCCATGTCTTAAGATTTTTTCCGGAATATAAGGATGCCCGCCTGCGGCTGCGCTCAGGGGAAGTTGGGGCTGTAACGTCCATACGTACGACAAGAGCAAGTCTATTACCGGCGGAGAACAGTTGGTTTATGGATAAACGAAAAAGCGGCGGTGTTGTGTTTGACCTTATGATTCATGATATCGATTACGTGCTTTGGCTGCTTGGCGATCAAATTACGCATATAAGAGCGGAAATTATCACCCGCGAGAGTATGGAGCAGGCGGTGGCATGGCTGTATTACGCTGACGGAACTAAAGTTAGCTTAGAGGCTGTTTGGGGGGCATCTGAATTTCGTGCCGGGTTTGATATTACGGGAAAACAGGGAGTTCTTCGTTCAGGCGGAGTCAAGAAGGATGTGGAGAACGATAATAAGGTGGTTGATGAGAATTCATCGGATCGAGGTGTTATTATACCTGAAGCTTCAGAGCTTGACGACCCCTATTATTGCCAATTATCCAGCTTTATTCAGGCAATCGAGATGGACGGTCCGCTTCCTATAACGGCGGAAGAAGCTTGTTCCGCCGTCAGAATTGCGAATCGAATAGTAGGGTGTATGGAATCCTATTCCTTTGAAATATCAGACTGAGAGGAGGAGGTTACTGGCTCCCTTGAGTACTTTAGACGGTATTCGCGGGGTGATATTCCTTCGATTTTCATGAAAACCCTGGAGAAGGTGCGAAAGGATTGAAAGCCAGCTTCCAAGGAGGCATCAAGTATAGACATGTTTGTGTTCAGCAGCAGACCGGTAGCTCTCCTGATCCGAAGGCTGTGCAAATATTGAAGGAAAGTTGTTCCCATTACTTCCTTGAACGCTAGACTAATGGCGGAAACGCTGGTATCGAATTGGCTGGAGACGATTTCGAGGGATAAGTCATCAATATAATGGGTATTCACGTATTGAATGACGTTCCATATCAACTTTTTATTGCGATAATTGGAACTCGATGGCGTGAGATTATTCATTCTCTGATGAGCGCGGAAATAGATAATCAAAGCTTCGATTAGCTTGCTGCGAATATACGAATTTTTAGCCAGCTTGTCTTCTTGGAATTCGATTCGCATTTTTTCAAGGCAGGCTCTCATTTCGGTGTAAGGGTGAGGATCGAGATCTGCGTAGGATGTGGATCCGTCATTCGTGCCTAGAATGATTGTACCGAAATCCGCTTCCATTGATGATCCGAACAACAGGCTTATATCGAACATGCAACAAATGACTTCTACACCCGAATGATCGCAAAATATTTCGTGCATGTCATGGGGGCGTAAAAAAGTGACTGTTCCTGGTTGAAGTTTATGAGGGCTCCCATTAATGAATTCGGTCCCGGTTCCGCTAACGACGAGGGATAGTTCGAGTACATCATGGTAGTGCAAAGCATAATGATTATGGAGCGTATACGTTCTAACTACACATGAAAACTTTCGGCTTACGGCACCTGATAGAGACAGAACATCTTCATATTCCGGAAACATCACCATGTCGATTTTCCCCCGATTTTTTCACTGTCTTCTTTTTATTGACCAGATAAATAAAAAAAATGGCCGATTTCTTTATGAGATGTATTATAACATACTAATCGAAAGGAGTGAGCGACCGGAATTTCAATGTAGACTCAGTACAGCCAAGTCGATGGGCGTAGTCACTCGGGCTTATAGCAATGGAATGATCGGATATATTACAACCGCTATTCAGCTCCAGCGAGTCGGATATGAGCCGGTTGAACCATAAACCCAGAAGGAGTAACGGCATGCAGAAGATAAGATTAGCAGTAGACGGTGGAAGTCCGATAAGAACGGCCCCATTTCCCAGCTGGCCGATAGTTGGCGAACTGGAAGAAAAGTTAATGCTGGAGGCCGTCAGATCGGGGAACTGGGGAGGTGTAGATCCGGATAAAATCAAATTATTTGAGGAACAGTTTGCCCGTCTGCAGGATGCGAATTACGCTGTAACTGTCAACAATGGCACAATTGCCATAAGTATTGCTTTACTGGCTGCCGGCATAGAAGCAGGCGATGAGGTCATCATGCCCTCCTATACGTTCATTGCTACCGCTACGGCTGCATTGATGATCGGCGCTATTCCTGTATTTGCGGATGTAGATGAGTCCATGCTGATTGATCCGGATAAGGTTGAAGCAGCTATCACTCCGTCCACAAAGGCGATTATCGCTGTTCATATTGCCGGTGCTCCAGCCAATATGACCCGTTTGAGTCAAATTGCGAAGACATATAAACTCTCTTTAATTGAAGATGCCGCGCAGGCGGTAGCCGCCAAATGGGAAGATCAGGGGGTAGGGGCACTAGGTGATTTGGGTACCTTCAGTCTCCAATCAAGTAAAAATCTCAATTGCGGTGAGGGTGGAGTCATTGTGAGCAACGATGAGGAATTGGCCGAACATGTCTGGTCGATTCATAACTGTGGTCGTGTTCGCAGCGGTAAATGGTATCAGCACGAAAGTATTGGCTGGAACTTCAGGTTTAGTGAGGTGCAGGCTGCACTGGCGCTTGCCCAGTTGAGCCGACTGGAGGATCAGATGGAAATCCGCCAGCGCAGCGCAAAAAAACTGGATGGACTCTTGCACGGAATTGAAGGAATTCACCCCGTGAAGTATGATAGCCGAATTACGAAACATGCGAACCACCTTTATATGTTCAAGCTTGATAGAAACATTTCAAACAGAAATGTTAAAGAAGATTTTATCCGCAAATTGAATGCGGAGGGGATACCGGTTACGGCAGGATATGTCCCTCTTAACAAGAATTCCGCCATTATCGATCGAATCCGCAAGCTGGTTGGAGAAGTAAGGACTAACAGCTGTCCGATGGCAGAAAGAGCGTCCGAACATGAAATGCTTTGGTTACACCAGAACGTTCTTCTCGGATCAGAGCAAGATATGGAAGATATTGCAAACGGTATCAACAAAGTAATCCAATCCTATTTATAGATCAGTAGATTCATGATGCGTGATTATTTCGTGATATACGGCAATAGTTTCAATGGATGGCCAAATGCCTGTCAGGATCGCGACCTCAAGCATTTGACCGCCTTGCAAATATCAATTATGCACCACATCAGACGAGAGGGGTATCACGAAATGAAGAAAATTTGGGTAATCGTCATTGCACTCGCACTCATTCTTTCCGCGTGTTCCAGCAAGGAGAACAATGGAAACAAAAACAGTCCGAAGAGTGATGGGAAAACAAGTAATGAAACCAAAAATGAAAGCGGTGCCAATTCCCAGAATTCAGGCAATAAATCCATTAAGGTACTGCTTTCCCATGCAGAAGCGGAGTATGCCAAAACAGTAAAAGCAGACGATCCCTATATCAAAGAATTAAATAAGTTATCAGGTTATAATCTCAGTTATGATTTTCTGGGGCATTCCGACTACGATCAACAGCTCTCTCTGCGTTTTGTTTCTGGGGATTTGGCGGATTTGGTCCGGACGCCAAGCATCGATTCTACCATTCACAAAGATGCGGTCGAACAGGGTATCTTCAAAGAATTAGGTCCCTTGATTGATCAGTACGGTCCAAATCTAAAAAAACGCATTCCTGAAACAGCATGGAACAGTCCACGAGTTCAAAAGAACGGGAAAATTTACGGCATTCCGGTTCTTGTCGGAACAGCAAACGACAGAATCGGTTTTATCCGCCAGGATTGGCTCGACAAGCTGAACCTGAAGCAACCGGAAACGATTGACGAGTGGCTTAACTATTTCGAGCAGGTTAAGGTTCAGGATGTGAACGGAAATGGGGATCCGAACGACGAATACGGCTATACGATGTTTGAAGGATTGGGTTGGAGCTCGATGTTCTTCGGATCGTTCGGCGTTGATCCCGGAACCTGGCATATGCAGGATGGCAAGTTGATTCCTGATATGATCAGTCCAAAGATGAAAGAAGCAATCGCATTTTATAAGATGCTATATGAGAAAGGGTATGTCAATCGTGATTTGTTCACGAAGAAGGAGGCAGATTTCCGTGCCGATATTTATAACGGGAAGTCGGGCAGCTTTGCTGCCGCTGTCTATCAATACACACCAGACTTCAGTGCAACCAATGCGCCGAAGAAATTCGTCAATGAGCCGGACAAGGTCAAGATCTCGATGATTGCTCCACCGGCGGGACCTAGAGGTGAAAGAGGCTTGGGACCTGTGTCCGATGGCATTTATTTCGTGTGGGTGATTCCTGAAACGGTTAAGAATCCTGAAGAAATCATCAAGTATCTCGATTGGGCATGGAGCGCCCCGGAAGCAGACAAGTTTTTCGCCTATGGGATTGAAGGGTCCAACTATACCGACGTAGGCGGAGATCTCAAATATGATGCTTCGGCTCCCGTGAACGCGGACAAAAATGCCTTCCAAATGTTCCAATTGTCCATCAATCCCCGTGAAATCGGGTTCAACAACGATCTGGTATTAAAAACATTGCCGGAATCGGAAAAGATAATTGCAGGCTACAAGCTATCAGCCGATATTGCAATGCCGCACGATAGTCTGTATATGCCGCCGCTTGTCACCTTCCAGAACAACCCTGAAATATCGACATGGGGAACGATGTTCGTCGAGATGTTCTCCAAGATCATGACGGGAAATCAACCGCTTGATGCCTTCGACAAATTTGTTGCAGACTGGAATAAACGCGGCGGAGATAAAGCAATCGAAGAAGCAACGCAGTGGTATAATGCGTTCCACAAATAACGTTCATTGAGGATTGCGCTGCATGTTTCATGCATGCAGCGCGGTTCATGAATGATCAGAAAAATGGGAAAAGGTCTGGCCATCTACAAGAATCGGCAGGTGATGTTATGAATAAGCGGTTAGTTTTACGCGACAAGTGGGTTCTCATCTTGTTCGCTTTGCCCGGATTGCTCTATTTTTTACTATTCAAATACGTTCCATTACTTGGGAATGTCATTGCCTTCCAGGACTATAACATCTTTAAAGGAATTTTACATAGTCCGTGGGTTGGTTTTGCTCAATTCGAGCGGATGTTCGGGTTCGAAGATTTTTATGAAGTATTTCGCAACTCAGCGAAGCTCGGCTTCTATTCCCTGTTGTTCGGCTTCCCTGCACCGATCATCTTAGCGTTAATGCTGAATGAACTGAAATCGATGGCGTTCAAGAGAATCGTACAAACCGTTGTCTACATGCCTCACTTCCTGTCATGGGTTATTGTCGGTTCTATCTTCATAAATCTACTCGCTTACGAAGGCTTTATTAATACGATAGCTAGTCAAGTGGGCATAGCTAAGGTTGACTATGTAACACATGAAAACACATTCATAGCCGTACTGATATCCACGGGGATCTGGAAAGAAGTTGGATGGGGCACCATTCTCTATCTGGCGGCACTCTCCGGAATTAATCCGAATTTCTACGAAGCTGCTATGGTTGACGGCGCCGGCAGATGGAGGCAAATGTGGAGCATTACACTGCCATTATTGATGCCGACTATGGTTGTCGTGCTGCTTCTCTCGATTGGGCATATTCTGGATGCGAATGTTGAGCAGGTACTGATTTTCCTGAATCCGCTCGTCAGGGATGTGGGAGAGGTGTTCGATACGTATGTTTATACTTTCGGTTTAGTAGGCGGGCAGTACAGCTATACGACTGCAATTGCTTTATTTAAAGCGGTGGTAGGCATTGTACTTGTATTCGGGCTGAATGCGATCAGTCGTAAAACAACCGGAGAGAGCCTTTACTAAACATAGGAGGTAGGGTCATGCGTAAACCTTTTGCTTTCCAATCATTTTTGGTCACCATATTGACAGCTCTAAGCTTTATCATGTTGGCTCCGTTAATTCACATCCTGTCGGTTTCCCTGAGTTCTCCACTTTATGCGCAGGCGAAGCAAGTCTATTTCTGGCCGAAAGGTCTGCAGTTTGCCGTATACAAAAAAATAATTTCAATGGATGAGATGTGGAGGGCGATGGGCGTCAGTGTCTATATTACCATTGTCGGGACGTTGATTACTTTGGCGCTCACATCCATGTTTGCTTATGCGCTCTCCAGAACGTCCATGCCAGGTCGAACGTGGATTATGCGGCTTATCGTACTTACTTTTATTTTACCCGCGCCGCTTATACCGGGTTTTCTGCTTGTCAAATCCCTCCATATGCTCGATACACTCTGGTCATTGATGATACCGGGAGCAACAAGCGCGTTTTACGTGATCATTATGCGAACCTTTTTCCGGAATGTTTCCAGTGAGCTATTCGATGCGGCGAAAATAGACGGCTGCGGCGAGGCGGGCATCTATTTCCGTGTCGTGCTGCCCTTATCGACGGCGGTTATTGCCACAATCGGACTTTTCCATGCCGTTTATCAATGGAACACTTACTTTTCCGCACTTATTTTCATCAGGGACAAGACGCTCTATCCTTTACAGGTGCTGCTGCAGAACCTGGTCGCCAAAAAAGGGCTGAACAACTTCATGGGGGAGGTGCAGTTCGAACTCAATATGCCTGTTACGCCGGAAATGATGAACGCAGGCATTATTATCTTTGCCACGGTGCCGATTCTGATCGTCTACCCGTTCCTGCAGAGATATTTTGTCAAAGGCGCAATGCTGGGATCGCTTAAAGAATAATAGAGGAGGTTACTAAATGAAACGTTATACAGTGTATCTGGCAAGAATGATTATTGTTCTAGCTGTTGTGGCAACAGGATTTCTCATTGGCCCGTTTGAACGCGCCGGTGCGGCGATTGCGGATATCGACAAAATCGTGCCAACGCCTCAGCAGGTAAGCTATACGGACGAGTTTTTGACACTGTATGACGGTACCTCCTATAAAGCGGCTATAGTAATCGGCAGAGAAGCTTCCCCGGCAGAGGAGGAAGGCGCGAATTTACTGCAAAGAGTCATTGCCCGCAAGAACGGGCAGCAAATTCCGATCCTCTACGACGATCAATCCACATCCGGCTATTCGGTGGTCATTGCCATCGGAACGAAGAATACCAATACCGTGAACGGCAGCCACTCCATCGATGTTCCCGATCACAAGGAGGGGTATGCGATAGATCGGGCGTTGGTCGGTAATCAGCATATCGTGCTGGTAACCGGTTATGAGGCTATCGGAGCCTATTACGGTTCGACGAGTCTTGCCCAAATGGTAGATACGAGCGGCACCCTGACCCGGCTGCGGGTCATATCGGTTCGCGATTATCCGGACCTGGATATGCGGATTATCAAGGACATCAATACCAAGTTTCATGCTAACAATGAAGGCGAATTTTCGTATTCCGACGCCAGGGACTGGCTGCATATGCTCCCTTTGCTGAAGATCAACGTGTTCAGCTTATGTTACAGCCATCTGTTAGAGAACGGATGGCGAAACCCTTCCGCGAATTATGTGAATGCGGTAAAGGAATT
The DNA here is from genome assembly GCF_014641075.1 of Paenibacillus nasutitermitis. GTDB lineage: Bacteria > Bacillota > Bacilli > Paenibacillales > Paenibacillaceae > Paenibacillus_Z > Paenibacillus_Z nasutitermitis. Next base: position 553,652 of record NZ_BMHP01000002.1, on the reverse strand, counting down.
CAGCAACTATGAGAGGGATAAAGGCATTATCCAGTTTATGCAGGCTGTCAATCCCGGTTATTCGGGTGGAATGCCGACCGATGCGGAATTCGGCAAGCTGATTGACTTGTTTAAATTATCGCTGAATGAGGGCGCTTCCAAAATTATGTTGGCTTTTGACGATCAGGCCTTCCCGGATCCGGCGAAGCATCGGGATTTGGCCAATAAAGTCCAGCGAAGCTTGTCAGGTCAGGAAGGCTTCTATTTGCTGTCGACCCCCGAGAAGTATAATCTTACGGAGTCCACTATCGGCACTTATTTGAATACCTATACGAACGGACTGCTCCCGGAGATCGGGGCGGCCTGGACAGGGTACAATGTGTTCTCGACGGAGTTGACGCCCGCCCACGTATCTACCTGGAGAAATTATACAGGCAACCCCTATAAAATTCCGTTCTATTGGCACAACGATTACGAGCTGGCGGATACCCGATTGAATTTTAACGATCCGGATGTTCCGAAATGGGAAATCGACAATTATTATTTTACGGATCAAAGGGTTCCTTTTAAAACGAAGACGTTAGTTCCGCCGGCTCAACCGTTGACATTGCCGGGCGGTTACGTTTGGAACGATATGCCGCGGAATACTTCCGAAGGCGTGCTCGAAAATATTTTCCGGCCGACGACGCCGCACAAAATCTATGCCATATCGCTTGCGAACTGGATGTGGAACCCCGATGCCTATATGAACAACGCGACAGAATTTGCGCGGGCCAAAAGATATTGGGACACCATCATATCCAACCCGGGATTCAAGAAAACCGCCACTGCGTCATCGCAGTTCAGCGCCGCTTATGCTCCCGCGAAAGCCGTGGACGGCATCAACAGCAACGACTCTCTGGAGAATGCTTGGGCTACCGCCAGCGGCGCGGCGCTTGCTTCTTCCTGGTGGAAGCTGGACCTGGGTAAAATACAGGAGATGGAAGGCGTTCGAGTCAAGTATCGCGAGTTCCAGAAAAAGGCCTATATGGTTCCGAAATCGGTCACCGTGGAAATAAGCAACGATGACGTCAACTGGACAACGGCCGTGAACCAATCGACGAATGTGCCGCTTGAAAATTCGTCTTATGCTTCCGAAGTGTACCTCTACCCTTTCCAGGGAGAAGCCAGATACGTTCGGCTGAAATTTCCGACTGGGGGTCAGAGCTCGCTGATCGAGCTTTCGGAGGTGGAAATTGCGCAGGAAAAAGCGGTAGCGGCATCTCCCAACCTGGCGATCGGAAAGACGGCTTCCGCTTCCTCCGCGTATGACGGAACCTTAGCCGCAGGCAAGGCGAACGACGGATCCGACAGTCACGGAACCGCCAATCAGAACAATGCGTGGTCCAGCGCCTCGGGTACGAACTTGAACAGTTGGTGGAAGGTTGATTTGGGGCAGCAGGAAAAGTTCAAAACCATTGAGGTGAAATTCAGGGAGCTAACCGCGAATACGGCCTACATGGCGCCTAAGACGATTACCATTCAGACCAGCGACGACAACACGAATTGGACGACGCTGATTGCACGGTCGGCCAATGTCCCCGTAAATGGTCAACCCTATGCGTCCGCCACATACTCCTACTCCGTAAACGGTCAAGGAAGATATGTCCGATTGCTGTTCGAGGAAGGCGGCCAGGATACGCTCGTGCAATTGTCGGAGGTCGGCATTTACAACCGCAGATTGCCTCAGCATCAGCGGCAGTCGCTTAATGCAGCCTTCAAGCGAAAAACGGCGGCTTCGTCGGTGTATTCGGCCATGTACCCGGCTTCCAAAGTGGTTGACGGCACACACTCCCGCAGAACGGCGGAGAACGCCTGGGCTTCAACCGTCGCAGGAGAAGTAAATTCATGGTGGGAGGTAGATTTGGGAACGCAGACTTCCATACAGGATGTGGCCGTATACTTCCGGGAATACCCCTTCGGTACCGCCTATACCGTGCCGGCCAGCATCACCTTCGAGGTAAGTAACGACAAGGTTACGTGGACTGCCGTTCAAAGCGCGACGAATGTCCCTGTCGAGGGTTTGAGCTACGATTCGTCGAAGTACTCGTACACTTTAAACGCTGCGGGGAGATATTTGAGATTGAGATTTCCCGGAGGCGCCCAGAGCAGCCTTGTAGAGCTATCCGAAGTGGAGGTGCGTTCGCCTATGCTTGCCCGATCCGATTTCAATAACGTCATCTCTCAGGATGGAGCCGATCCCTGGATCTACAAGCATACCGACGGTTACTATTATTACACCCGGACGACGGGGAACAATGTGACGATCTGGAGATCGAAGTCCCTGACCGGTATTGAATCCGGCGAGAAGAAGGTCATCTGGACCCCGCCGACCAATAACCCCAACGCGGCTAATTGCAAGTCGATCTGGGCGCCGGAAATTCATTTTCTGAACAATGCCTGGTATGCCTATTATTCGGCCACGACCTGCGCCGATACCGGCGATGTCAATCATCGCATGTTCGTACTGGAGAATACGAACGCGGACCCGTTCCAGGGTACGTTTACCGACAAAGGAAAAATATCCGACGCAACGGATTTGTGGGCAATCGACGGCACCGTATTGAATCTCGCGGGACAGCTGTATTGGTTCTGGTCCGGATGGGATTCTCCCTATCAGAATCGACAGAACATCTATGTGGCTTCGATGAGCAATCCGTATACGCTGTCCAGCCCCAGAACGTTAATTTCATCGCCGACGTACAGCTGGGAGACGAGTCAGACACCTCGCGTAAACGAAGCGCCTCAGCCGATCGTCAAGAACAATAAGGTGAATCTGGTATACTCGGCGGATGGTAGCTGGAGCAATAATTACAACTTGGGACTGCTGACGGCAAGCACCACGTCCAACTTATTGTCCGCCTCTTCCTGGACGAAGAGCAGCGCGTCGATTTTCAACAGCGGAAGCGGCGTCTTCGGACCGGGGCACAACAGCTTCACCAAATCGCCGGACGGCACCGAGGATTGGCTGATCTATCATGCCGCCCGATGGACAGGCGCAGGCTGGACGAGGAACGTAAGAGCGCAGCCTTTTACCTGGAAAGCCGACAACACGCCTAACTTCGGCGTTCCGGCCTCGCCGAACTTTCCAATCCGGCTGCCGTCCGGAGAGCCCGAAAGAAAGCGGTATGAAGCCGAGGAGGCGACGATTGCAAACGGGGCGAAACGAGTTCAGGACGAAACCGCTTCAAGCCGCAAAAAGGTAGGCTATATCGATAATGCGAACAGCTACGTGGAATTCGATGTCACCGTTGCTTCGGCCGGGTCCTATATTCTGTTGGCAAGAACGGCCAACGGAACGAGCGGCAATCCGACCGCAACCTACAACATGACCGTCAATGGAGGAACGAGCCAAGCGGTCAGCATTGTTTATTCCGGATGGGGAAATTGGGGAACGACTGCAATCGAGAAAACCTTATTAGCCGGACATAATAAAATCCGGTTTACCAAAGGGGCTAATTACGCGGAGATTGACTATCTGGATGTTATGCTAAAACCGTGATAGGAGCTTTTTGATGAAGACCAGTTGTCCGATGGAATGATCGTCGGCTGATTCGCCTCCTTCCACAAAGATGCAAAAATGCAGCCAAATATCCTGAGGGATAACGGCTGCATTTTTTTCTTGCTTTGTTTTTCGCCTGCTATTGATTGATGATATTGGCTTTGCGGAATTTCTCCACTTCTGCAGTCAGTTTATAATCGTTGTTTGCCAGCAGATCCATAAACTTCTTCAGCAGAGTCAAATATTCGCTGGAGGCGGGATTGTTCCAGGTGATCATGTTCGTGTAGCCCAGCTTGGCGTTAGGATGGATTTTTTTGCTGTCGTAATCAAACAGCGGCGTATTGTTGGCTCCATAGTAAGTGAGCGATTTATATTCGGCAAGCAGCTGTTTGATTTGCGCTGTCCGGTTGGAGTTTGGATAGCTGGACACGAATTTTTCGGCAGCCAGTGCACGGTTGACCAGCTCCTGATAGCCGATCACAAGTGCAGCATCCTTCAATTTCGCTTTCTCCGTTTCCACGGTCATGATATCGATATACGCTTTAATATCCGCATTCACATCCTTGGCAAAAGGCTGAAGTGATTTGTAATCAACGAAGGTGAAGAACATGCCTTCCGCTGTTTCCAGCTTGTAGCCGCTTGAAGCTGCTTCCTTCAGCAGCGCTTTCAGCTTGTTATCCTTGGTGCGGTTAAGCACATCGGTTATGCTATATCCGGGTTTGTAGACTTTGCCGATGGCCGTCTGGATGGCGTCCGCAAAAAATCGCTTATCCATTGCGGGCTGCTCTTTTTTTATCGCATTCTCCAGATAAAGCACCATCAAGGATGCCTGATAAGGCGAGACTTTTTTAATATGGGCTTTCAGATAGTTGAATGCTGCGGGCAGCTGGCCTGTTTTCTTCAGCATCTTCTGGAAATCCTCGAATACCTTGGCTGCTGATCCAGATTCCTGAACGGCAACCAACTTCGCGACAGGTTCAGGAGCGCTCCCGCTGTTTGCGGGGGCGGCACTCGCCTGTGAGGCCAAAACAAGCGCAGCCAGCGCGGCTAAGGTGAGCGTTTTAGAGCTTTTTGTAAAGAATGTCATGAATAATTCCTCCCTGGATCGTGTTTGATGAGCTAAGTATAGATTACCCCGTTGTTGTTTCAATGAAATTACGAATTGTTTCCGACTTGCAAATAATCGTTATTTTTTTCGGGATCAGAAAGGTGCATTCCTATAACGCCTCTGGCAGCGGTTAACAGGAGACTGGCGAGGAACAATAAGAATGAATAAGACAAGAAGGGGAGATTACCATTTCATACGAATGTATTATTATTGGAGGCGGAATCGCCGGGCTGCAGGCTGCCGTTCAACTGGGAAGATACCGGCACCGGGTGCTGCTGCTGGATGCTCGCGGAGGCCGCTCCACGCTGTGCCGCCGCTATCATAATCTGCTCGGATGGCCGGAAGGAATCAGCGGGGAGTCTCTTCTGCGCTCAGGCAGAACGCAGGCTGAGGCGCTTGGCGTTCAGCTTTTGCAGGCCGAGGCCGTAAAAGCGGAAATCAGCGGATCCGGCTTTGATATCCACACGCTAGCGGGGGAAACGTACAGCGCGGAGCGGCTGCTGCTGGCCACAGGCGTGCAGGATCGGGTTCCCGCTGATCTGCAGCTTCGGGAATGTCTGGGCACCAGTATTTATATTTGTCCGGATTGCGATGGATATGAGATCAAAGGCCGAAGAGCGCTGGTGCTGGGTGCAGGAAATGCCGGTGCAGAGATGGCGCTTGTGCTTCGGTATTGGACAACGGATATCATTTACATAAATCACGAGAAGCAGAAGCTGGACAATGAGAAGATCAGTCTGCTTAATCAGCAGGGGATCCTGTATATGGAGGAACAAATAGTCGGCGTGGACCATCGGCAAGGCGCGCTCCGCGGTGTCCGTTTGAGTAGCGGTGCTTATATTGAGGCAGCTTGCGGATTTATAGCTTTCGGCGGCAACAAGGTACAATCGGAGTTGGCCCGTCAGCTTGGCGTCAAACTGCTGGACAATCATCATATTTCCGTTGATGCCCGCACGAAAATGACGGATATACGACATCTCTGGGCGGCAGGCGATGTGACCGCTCATTCCGAACAAGCTGCGATCGCCATGGGGGACGGGGCTCAAGCGGCCATCTGGATCCACAAAAGTCTTGTTCATCCAAGCTCCCGGCTATTGATCCAAAGTGCGCTGAGCGGCCGAAAAGCCAAGGGAGATTGATCATTCGCCATTTTAAAGGTATATTTAAATGAAACTTATTTTGCAGAAACAATATGCATGACGAAAGGTTGATCGATGTGGAGAATGCAACAACTCCCCCCAATTTTATCAAGAATATTATAACCGAGGACTTGGAAAGCGGTAAAACGAAGCAAGTGGTCACGCGTTTTCCACCTGAACCTAATGGATATTTACATATTGGACATGCCCGGGCAATCTGGATTAATTTCAGCCTGGCGGATGAGTTCGGCGGAAGGACACATCTTCGTTTGGATGATACCAATCCTACTAAGGAAGATGTCGAATATGTAAATGCCATCAAGGAAGACGTCAAATGGCTTGGGTATGATTGGGAGAACCTGTATTTTGCTTCCGATTATTTTGAGGAGATGTACATTCGGGCGGAGCGACTTATTGAGAAAGGCAAAGCATATGTCGATGATCTCAGCGCTGCTGAAATTCGTGAAATGCGCGGCACGCTGACCGAACCCGGGAGCAACAGTCCTTTCCGCGACCGCGGAGTGCAGGAGAATCTCGACTTGTTCCGCAAAATGCGCAGCGGGGATTTCAAGGACGGGGAGAAGGTGCTCCGCGCCAAGATTGATATGGCCTCGCCGAATATTAACCTGCGGGACCCTGTCATCTACCGGATTGCTCATGTTTCGCATCATAATACCGGGGACAAGTGGTGCATCTATCCCATGTATGCGTTCGCTCATCCACTGGAGGATGCGATCGAAGGCGTGACCCATTCGCTTTGCTCGCTTGAGTTTGAAGACCAGCGCCCATTTTATGATTGGGTGGTGGCAGAATGCGAGATGCCGAACACGCCGCGCCAATATGAATTCGGCCGGCTCAACCTGGTCCAGACGATTACAAGCAAACGCAAGCTGAAGCTGCTTGTCGACGAGCAGCATGTGGACGGCTGGGACGATCCGCGTATGCCGACCATCTCTGGCCTAAGACGCCGCGGCTTTACGCCGGAAGCGATCCGCAATTTCATTTATGAGACCGGTATTTCCAGAAGCCAGGGCCTGGTGGAGCTGCAAATGCTGGAGCATTTTGTCCGGGAGGATCTCAAGCTGAAGGCTCCGAGAACGATGGCTGTAGTGGATCCGCTCAAGGTGGTTATAACCAACTATCCGGAAGGCGAGATCGAATGGCTGGAAGCGGAGAATAACAGCGAGAACCCGGAGATGGGCAACCGCCAGATCCCGTTCTCCCGCGAGATTTATATTGAGCAGGAAGACTTCATGGAGAATCCGCCAAATAAATATTTCCGGTTGTTTCCGGGCAACGAAGTTCGGCTGAAGCATGCCTATTTCATTAAATGCAACGAAGTTATCAAAGACGAGGACGGCAAGGTGATCGAAATCCGCTGCACCTACGATCCGGAGACCAAAAGCGGCAGCGGCTTTACCGGACGCAAGGTGAAAGGAACCATTCATTGGGTGGAAGCTTCGCAGGCGGTTGCGGCGGAGTTCAGACTGTATGAGCCGCTGATCAACCCCGAAGCGCTTGAAGAAACGCTACTTGGGGAGGATGAGGCAGGAGAGGCCGCGGACAAACCGGAAAAGACGTTTCTGGACCAACTTAACCCCAACTCTCTGACGGTCAAACAGGGATATGTCGAGCCGGAAATGAAGGAAGCCAAGCCGCAGGATAAATTCCAGTTTTTCCGTCATGGCTATTTCAATGTAGATACGAAATATTCGCGGCCCGGATCGCCGGTATTTAATCAGATCGTTTCTCTAAAAAGCTCGTTCCAGCTCCCTGCCGTCGATTAATCCAAGACGCCGGTGTCAGCGCCGGGCTGGATTGCCAGATGGTCAGTCGATGCTTGATGAAGGGAATAACAAAGAGAAGGCCATCGATAAGAGATGGCCTTTTCTGTATGTCTGCAATAAGGGTGCAATGCCAGATGGAATGGAGTTCATACCCTATCAATTGCCCATTCAAGCATATTCGTACCAGCGGTCAATCCAACGATAATCTCCATAATGCTCCCGAATGAATGAACCGGCATGATTGATTAATGCCAGACCCTCGCGGTAGCAGGGATATGCCTCCAGCTCCAAGTGGGGAGTGGGAGGATGACTGGTAGGGAAGGTCGTTAAATAAGCGGTAATGTCAGATTCATATAACCTTCCGAATCGGGTGTCAGACAAATATGCGGCTATCCATTTATCGTGAGGGTAGCTTTGCCCGTCAAACAAATAAGCTATTTTGCACAGGTCGGTTACTAATTTTGCGCAATGCAAATTGGCCGCGATCTGGTCTCCCCGCTTGAGTGGATGCCTTAACCAATCCAAGGTTAAGGACAAATCCAGATATTTTTTCATAATAAACTGAACCGGCTGTTTGAGAAATTGCCGGGACGCCCGTACAATAAGCAATTGAAAAACATTCTTGGGATCATGGATTGGAATCGCCTGTTGGAACTCCCAGACCTGAGGAAAATAATGGTCATCAAAATAAGCCTGCAGCCTGGAATAGGATTCAAAATGATAATGTCCCGCCCAGTCTTGGAGCGGAATGAATACGCCGTCCGTGCGGTCGGTTAAGCCGGCCTGCAGGTAATCCTTGTTGATGGATGCCAAATCGTCGTCGTTACAGAAAAAAACGAAATCGATATCTGAATATTGATCGCAGTTGCCTCTTGAAATACTGCCTTTGACGACCAGGGATATGGAGTTCCAATAATGTGAAAGAATAGGATGCTGCGATAATTGCTGCTTGTAACGCTGAGCCAGTAGAAATAATTCCTTGCTTTTTTCGTTCATTGCAACTCCTCCTTCCCTTTATGTATCTGTTAGTCGGCCTTGCCCTATTACAGCTTCGGCAAGCCCAGCAGCTCGCGTTTCTTCTGCACCAGCATGGCATGCAGCTGCTCAGTCGCCAGCCCATGAAGCACAAGCCGGTATCCCGCCTGCAGCGTAATCAGCGGAACCATGGGATGCTTGTTATTGACAAGTGCAAGCCGCTGAGGTTCATTGACGATGGTCGAGGCATAGATACCGACAATTTCGTCCAACTGCAGGGAATTGGAGGCGCGCCAGAAATCATTGTCGGTGAGAAACAGCTGATAGATGGGCGTGAAAAACTCGATGGCCGTGAGCAAATCGATTTTGTTGCTCCATCGTTTGGGCAAGGGCTCGATGGGATGTGGCTCCAGTGTAATGCCATCCATATTCAGCTTCTTCTGATGCTGGATTTCAATGCCTTTTTCCTTCATTTCTTTATTAAGGTTGATAATAAAATTATAAATATTGAGATCATGGATGAGAAACAGGTCATCTTTCACCGCTTCCAGGTTATATGGCGTTAAAGGGTTCAGCTTCACGTCTACACCTGGAACATTGTCGCGGATGAATCGCAGGATTTCCGAGCCCAGAATAAAATGACGCAGAATCATATAGTTGGCTTCCGGACTGACAAAGGTCTTCAAACCCCAGTGCAGAAGCTTGTGAAGCAGCTTGGAGGAAGCAAACGCATTGGGCAGAATGGTCCGTATCAGCTTGATAACGATAATCGACAATCGGGCAAAAGGACGAAGCAGCGGCAGCAGGAACTGCCGCGATTTGGTTGACGAATCCTTGAGAAAGGCCGCTTTGGCCGATTCGTCAAACGGAATGCTCCGATCCAGGAAGATAGCCAAAAAAGGATTGGGATCCTTCGGATTATGTTCCATTTCATAAAAATACTCGGGTGTGCTCATATGCGGATTAAACCTCCTTGTGTGTCAATAATTGCCCAGCTCTTCCAGCTGCAGTATATACAAGCGGGCAGTCACCTTGGCGGTCTTGACCACATTTCTGGCAATCGTCTCGGTCAGCATCTCCGACTGAATGCCTTTCTCCAGCCGCTCAAAATGGTTCACGTCGCTCTCGCTGTGATAGAGCAGGAAGGACACCTGATCCTCCGGCAGCTTCAGCTGGTCGCGGATCAGCTCGCCCCAGTGCCGGGCCATCCGGCACCCGAGCCCCTCGATGATCCACATGGCGCCGAGCAGGTCAAAGGGGTTTTCCCGGCTTGCCCGCTGGAACATATAGGCGGATAAAGCCTCGCTGCCGATATTTTTGTTCCCCGCTTGAATCTCTTCCTGCAATCCCCCGATAGCCAGATAATTGCGCTCGAGAATCTGATAATCCTTATGTTCATCGCTGGCATGGGCAATGAAAGCGGACCGCAGCTCGATCTGGTCGATGGAGATATTGGATGCCGCACGCGCAATCCATTGCGAGCCGTCAATTACCTGTTGGCGGATATTATACAACAGAAGCTTATAATCCTCCAGGGTAAATCTGCCGCGGTTGAGCTTGTCAATGATCGGTACCCGATTAAGCCGGCTTTCAAAGTCAATCCATACCTGAACGAGCTGTCTGACTGTCCATTCCTGCAGCGAATCCGATTCGTCGAAGGCAAGTGCCGGCGCTTGCGGTTCTCTGAGCGTGTCATGCTTTGCTTCTTCTTCCGTCACATCTGAAGCAGAGCCAGGCTCATCGGAAACAACGGTCAGATACATAAAGGTTGTTAGAAAACGCCCGCTTTCCGGCACCATGCACAGAATTTTTTGATTCTCCTTCAGCTTGCCGCTTTTCATCAGTTCTTCCAGCAGAATGAAGATGGATGCCGATCCGGTATTTCCTTTCGTGTAAAGGTTCGTGAACCATTTTTCCTCGGGAATATCCGCACCGCCAAGCTGAAGGAGACGAAATACCTCGGAGCGGAAGAAATGGGAGGAATAGTGGCAGGCCATCCAATCGATATCGGAAGCGGTTACCTTGCCGGCATCGACCAGTTGGAAGAAGTCGTTGACGCCAAGCTTCGGCATTTCATTCACAAGGCGGATATCCTGTTTCATATTAATGGCACCGTCATCGGCCGCTTCCTGATAGCTGGGATAATCCAGCCAGGACTGGCCAAGATGGCCGTCTTCCCCCTTGTTCGCGCCCGCATACATACATGTGTCGTATTGGCTGGCATAGGATTTGATTTCAATCCATTCGATGCGCAGTGACAGGCGTCCCGGTGCAGGTTTGTCTTGCAGCAGGAACGCTCCTGCACCATCCGAAAGCATAAACCGCAGGAAATCCGTATCAAACGGGATTTTTCCGTTTTCCTGCCAAATCCGCTGGTTTTCATATCGGCTGCTTTTGAACACCCTGCTGGGAAATTCGCTGGCACAGGCCAAGGCATGGCGCTTGCCTCCGGCTTTCACCTGCAGATAAGCGGCCTGGATAGCGGCCACACCGCTTCCGCATACACCGTGTAGGCTGGCGATTTCCATAGCGGGCAGCTGCGCTTCAGCCTGAACCATACTGGAAAGTCCGGGTATAATAACATCTCCGTGAGTCGTGGCCGTGGACAAATAGTCGATATCCCTGGCAGTGACGGAGGAGTGGTCAAGCGTATTTTGAATAGCTTTGGCGGCCATCTCCGTATTGCTGTAAACTGTCTGCTGTTGGCGATCGATCGCATAATGGCGTGAGGTGATTCCATTCTCCTTGAGAATCCTTGATTTGGTTCGGGAGCGTTTGCCGCCGATATGGCCCAGATACTCTTCCATTTCATCGTTTCCAACCGGCTCTCCAGGCAGAAATGCACCTGCGGCAGTTATATATACACGCTTATTGTCATCAGTCATGGGACACATCCTCATCTGTAAGAATTGTGAACTTGCTATGTACCAAGCATATAGTCAGGATGTGGGAATGAATAGTCCCAGATTTATCTGGTACCTGCCAAGATGAAGAACCAGTTCTGCCGGTTGGCAGGTTACGAAAGCTTGTTTTTAGAATAAAAAAGCTGTAAGACAGCAGAATAAGGAATAAATCGCCGTCCAGCAGCAAACCTTAATATGCGAGACATCAAGGAAACACACCCACTAATTCTAAGGAGAATGAAATGATGATTAAGATTATCGTAATAGCAGGATTATTGCTGGCTACAGGCTGCGCGGCCAATAACAATACGATCCATAAGCAATCCACTCCTAACAATCAAAAACGTATTGAAACCCATATGCAATCCTCTGATCCGGCTCGAGTGATAACGCGGGCGTCCTCGACATCGACCTCAAGGGCAAAACAACCAACGGTCACCATGAAAGAAGCTCCAAGCGGGGTCGTCTCTGATTTGTTGAATATAATCGGCGGACAAGCACCAGCAGGAAACAGGGGAGAACAAATGCCGGCAAATCCGGCCGGACAAGCCCGAACGGGTTTACCGAATAATCAGGTGCAGACCCCGGCAAATCCGGCCGGACAAGCCCGAACGGGCTTACCGAATAATCAGGTGCAGACCCCGGCAAATCCGGCCGGACAGGCCCGAACGGGATCACCGGATAATCAAGTAAAGACCCCGGCAGGCCAAGAGCAGGGTGGGACAACCAATGGAACTCAATATGCACAGCAGGTTCTGGAATTGGTGAATCAGGAAAGATCCAATGCTGGATTGAACCCACTGGAAATGAACAGCGAATTATCAAATGTGGCCATGATTAAAGCCAAGGATATGTACGACAATCAATACTTTGACCATAATTCTCCAACACATGGCTCCCCGTTTGATCTGATGAAGGCGAACGGAATCACCTACCGCACAGCGGGCGAGAACATCGCCAACGGCCAGACAACACCCGCACAGGTGATGAAAGACTGGATGGAAAGTCCGGGACATAAAGCCAACATCCTGAACACAAGTTATACCCGGATAGGCATCGCTTATTATAATAATGAATGGGTTCAAGAGTTCACCGGCTAATCCCTTCCGTTTTGTAGACCTATATTCATGACAAATAAGCTGCCTCGTGAAACGGAATCACGAGCGGCTTGTTTTTTTTGCATGGGAAGGCGAGTCACAAAAAAAATCAATTGTCATTTCAGAAGGCTTTTGTTACTCTGGTATTGTGGTACTACCACGAACTTGATTATTACTTTATTCTTACGGAATTGATTATCCTCGTTATTTTTGCAAAGGCTTTCATCTTTATAAGGGCTCCACAAGAACAGGTAACGGCCAAAATATCAAAGGGGATGGCATCAGTGGGAATTATTTTAAAAGGAATGACGTGGAATCACACACGCGGCTATTTGCCTATGGTTGCAACCAGCCAGCGTTATTCGGAGCTCCACCCGGATGTGCAGATCCATTGGGACAAAAGATCGCTGCAGCAGTTTGCCGATATGCCTCTGCAGCAGCTGGTGGATGCCTATGATCTGCTCGTAATCGACCATCCCTGGGCCGGTTATGCCGCAGAGCAAGGGGTGCTTCTTCCGCTTCATGATTTCTTGTCCGCAGACTATATGGAGGAGCAAGCGGCCGGCTCGGTCGGCGCTTCGCACAGCAGCTACATATTCCATGACCGCCAGACGGCACTGGCGATCGACGCAGCAACACCGGTTGCTTCATGGCGGCCTGATCTCCTTGCCGCTTGCGATGCCGGCGTACCGGATCAATGGGAAGATGTGCTGTCTCTTGCCAAGGCTGGTAAGGTCGCTTTCCCTGCGATTGCCATTGACAGCCTGATGAATTTCTATATGTTCTGTCTTGCGCTTGGGGAGACTCCTTTTCTGGATCAGGATGAGATGATTAGCAGGGAAACAGGGAAGCTTGCTCTGGATAAGCTTCGCGAATTGGCGTCATTATGCAGCCGTGAAGTTTTTCAACGCAATCCCATTGCCACTTACGAAGCAATGTCCGAAGGAAACACGCTTGCTTATTGCCCGTTTGCCTATGGATATTCCAATTATTCACGGCGCGGCTACGCAGCCCATCTGCTGGAATTCGGGGATTTGGTCCACTATGAAGAGAAGCGCCTTCAATCCACGCTAGGCGGAACCGGGCTTGCCGTATCCAGCAGCTCGAAGCATAAGGAGCAAGCGCTTGCTTATGCGGCTTTTGCTGCGGACCCGATGACGCAGCGCACGCTGTTTACTGAGGCCGGCGGCCAGCCGGGCCACCGCTCGGCGTGGGAAGACGCGGAGAACAACCGGCGCAGCCTGAATTATTTTTCGCAGACGCTCCCGGCGCTCGATCGTGCTTTTGTACGCCCAAGATATAATGGCTATCTGAGCTTCCAGGACCATGCCGGCGACGATGTCCGTGAATACATGATGAACGGCGGCAATGCCGCGGAGGTAATCGGCAAGTTAAACCGGTTGTACCGGGATTCGCGGACGGGGACAGGGAGGGGAAGTCATCATGTTTAAACCGCTCAAAGGCTTGCTGGTGCTCGACTTCAGCCAGTTTCTGTCCGGCCCGTCGGCTGCGCTGCGTTTGGCCGATATGGGTGCCAGAGTCATCAAGGTGGAACGTCCCGATGGCGGAGATCTATGCCGAAGACTGTATATCTCCAACCTGGAGCTGGATGGGGACAGCACGCTGTTCCATTCCATTAATCGCAACAAGGAAAGCGTATCCACCAATTTGAAAGACCCGGCTGATCTTCAGTTTGTCCGCAAGCTGATTGAAAAGGCGGATGTGATGATTCAAAATTTCCGCCCGGGTGTGATGGAGAAAATCGGTCTTTCTTATGTGACAGTCAAAGAATGGAACCCCCTCCTGGTTTATGGCACAATAACGGGTTATGGCCAGAATGGTCCGTGGAAAAACAAACCGGGCCAGGATCTGCTTGTTCAATCGCTATCCGGTCTGGCCTGGCTTAACGGAGATGCGGATCAGCCGCCCGTTCCGTTTGGCCTTGCGGTCGCCGATATGATGGCAGGGGGGCATCTGGTTCAGGGCATCCTGGCTTGTCTGGTCCGCCGGGGCATTACGGGGCAGGGCGGCCTGGTGGAAGTCAGCTTGCTGGAATCAACGCTAGATTTTCAATTTGAGGTGCTTACGACGCATCTGAACGATGGGGGCAAAGCCCCGCAGCGCAGCAGCGTGAACAGTGCCCATGCTTACCTTGGTGCCCCATACGGCATCTACGAAACGAAGGACGGTTTTATTTCCCTTGCAATGGGATCGGTCACAGAGCTCGGGGAACTGCTGGCATGCGGGCCGCTGGCAGCGTATGCCGATCCTGCCAGCTGGTTTGCAGAAAGAGACGAGATCAAGGCGCATCTCAGGGATCATTTGAAGCAGGGGAATACCGCTCACTGGCTGGGTATACTGGAGCCTGCCGGTTACTGGTGCTCCGATGTCTTGACCTGGCAGCGGCTGCTTGAGCATGAAGCGTTCAAAGAGCTTCAAATGACGCAGCATGTCAAGAGGGATAACGGCGCTGAGCTGATCACCACGCGCTGTCCCATCCGGATTGACGGGGAAATTTACCAATCCGCCATAGGCTCCCCGAAAATTGGCGAGCATAACGACAAAATCAAACAAGAATTCGGAGGCGTAGTCAGAGAATGATTCATGCTGTATACTATGAGGAATACGAGCCTGGCACGGAACGGATGACCGGCGGCCGGACGATTACAGAGACGGATATTGTTCTTCATGCGGGCCAGACCGGAGACTTTTATCCTCATCATATGGATGAAGAGTGGTGCAAAACTCAGCCCTTTGGGAAGCGTATTGCGCACGGAACGCTGATCTTCAGCGTGGCCGTCGGAATGACCGCAGGCGTGATTAATCCCGAAGCTTTCTCCTATGGGTATGACAGGCTGCGCTTCATTAAGCCGGTATTCATCGGGGACACAATCCGGGTCAAGGTTACGGTTAAGGAAAAACGCGATCATCCCAAACGGACGGCGGAAGGCATTGTCAGTGAGCTGTGCGAGGTCATGAATCAGCACGATGAGGTTGTGCTGGTTTGCGAGCATTTGCTGCTTGTGAAGAAAAACGGGAATATGAAGCAGCAATCAGGGGAAGAAGGAGACTGTTAGATATGACGCTATCATCAGAAGGAATAGAGCTGAATTACAAGCCGAAGCTGCCGCGCGGACGGGAGCTTGGGATCGGCATCATCGGGGCAGGTGACATTGTCGTCAATGCCCATTTGCCGGCCTATCAGTTGGCAGGCTTTCGCATAGTCGGGATTTATGACCGTAATCGCAGCCGCGCGGCCGAAGCGGCAGAACGCTTCGGGATCGCAAAGATTTACGACAGCCTGGATCAGCTTCTGCGGGATCGCGATGTTCATGTCGTGGATGTTGCCGTTCCTGCCAATTATCAATTGGATATCGTTCGGCAAGTTGCGCAAAGCGGCAAACATTTGCTCTGCCAGAAGCCGCTAGCTGAATCCTACCAGGAAGCAGCCGAGATTGTCGACCTGTGCGCGAGTGCGGGCATTAAAGCGGCTTCCAACCAGCAGATGCGCTGGTCTCCGGGAATCGGCGCTTCCCGTGATTTGATCAAGCGGAATCTGATCGGGACTCCGCTGCAGGCGACCATACAAGTCAACGTCCTTACACCCTGGGAGATTTGGCCATGGATCGCAGAGCTTGAAAGGCTGGAAGTGATGTATCATAGCATTCATTATCTGGACTCCATCCGCAGCGCTATGGGGATGGTACCGGAATATATTTATGCGGATGGTGCGCGTTATCCCGGTCAAAAGGTCATCGGTGAAACCAGGACAATGATTCACATTAAATTTCCCGGCGATGCCAGGGGTCTTATTCATGATAATCATAATAACGCGATGCCTGAGGACGACTGGTACGCTTCGTTCCGGTTCGAGGGAACCGACGGGATCGTCAAAGGAACGAACGGCGCGCTGTACAATTACCCGCACGGCCAGGGCGATACGGTCAGCTATTACAGCAACCAATTGGAACCAGGCCGTTTATTCAGTCCCTCGCTTGAAGGCCTGTGGTTTCCTCATGCATTTATGGGGACGATGGGCGAGCTGCTGAGCGCCATCGAAGACAACCGCGAGCCGGAGAACAGTGTGCAGGACAATCTGATTACGATGCAGATGATGTTTGCGTCGTACCGGTCGATGGAGGAGAACCGGCCGGTATATTTGCAGGAAATCGCACAATCCGAAAGGTAGCCTAAGGGCGGTTTGCGGCAGGGCTGATTTACATGTAACGCAATGAGATTTAACGGCAGCAATGGAGATCCTTTAGGCGTTTATTCGCTTATAAGGATCTCTTTTACGTTTAACGGGAACTGGGGTGTATGGCTGTTTCTTCGTACAGTCAAATGACAAAAGTTGATGTATAATACGATCACGACAATCACCGGAAGAGTTGATAGTGGAATGCGGTACTGGAATGACATGCTGCTGAAGACCAAAATGTTCGTTGCTTTTTCAGTTGTTTTTCTGCTTACGGTCCTTCTGGCATGCACGATTCTGTATGTTAAAAATGTAAACGATACCAAAGACCAGACCTATGCTTTGTCCAGCACCATAACGAAGCAGTTCAGCCGCACGGTTGAGCTGTACATCCATGAAATGGAGGCGATGTCGGTGACCATTTTTGGCGATCCGCTCGTTCAGCGCAATCTGCTCGACCATTATGAGACTGACAATGCGGTGGAACAGAACCAAATAGAGCTCAGCCTGTCCAGCCGGCTGTACACCTTGATACATCCCCAGCCGAAGGTGCAGAGCATTTATTTGTTCACGCTGGACAAATATGCCTACTATGTATCGCGATCAAGCGGACCGAAGCTGACGGATTCGCTGGAGGGAGAAGCCTGGTATACGGGAAAAGCCTATGATTACCGCAGCAAATTCCTGCTTTTGCCTACTGCGCTTGAGGATGTTTCCCATGCCGATTCACCCAAAGTGATCTCGTTTGTCCGCAGCATCAACCGTATTCCGTCGCGGACGCCGATCGCTTTTATGAAAATCAATATTAATGTGAACGTATTCGAAGATATGCTGGTCCAGTCGGATAACAACGAGATGGAGAAGAATATGCGGGTATTCATTCTAAGCGACGAGGGGCGGGTCGTCTATGACAACAGGCATGAATTGACGGCCGGTACGCTTCCGGCATTGAGCATGCCGATGCTCAAGAAGGGAAAATCCTCGGAATTGACATGGAACGGAGCGAAATATCTGTACAGCAGCGAGCGTTCCGCATATACGGGGTGGAACACGGTCGTTCTGATTCCCAATGAATATTTGCTGGCCCAGATCAAACGAACGCAGCTGATCCTGATTCTGGTCGGGCTTGCGGCCGTCCTGCTGATCGCGGTGGTTTCCTATATACTGTCCCACCACATCACCATACCGCTGCATAATCTGATGAAGAAGATGAACCGGGTGGAGCAGGGCGATTTCTCCCAGCGGATGGAAGTAAAGGGCAATAATGAAATCGGCCGGTTGAGCCGGATTTACAATGATATGCTAGGCAGCATATCGCGTTTGATCAATGAGGCGTATCAATCCCGACTGGCAGAGAAGGATGCGCAATTATCCGCCCTGCAAGCCCAGATCAATCCGCATTTTCTGTACAATACCTTAAATATTATGAAATCCATCAGCCGCGTTAAAGGGATTGAGGAAGTGGCGGAAATGTCGGAATCGCTGGCAGAGCTGTTTCAATACAGCATGAAAAATTTGCAGCACCCCGTGGCGCTGGAGGATGAACTGGAGCATATCCGCTGTTATATGAATATCCAGAAGCACCGCTTTTTTGACCGATTCGAGCTGCAAAGCGATATTCCGGAGGAGCTGCTGCAGGCTTCGATTTTGAAGCTGACCATTCAGCCGCTGATCGAGAATGCGATTATCCATGGATTGGGCAAAAAGAAATCCGGGGGCGTAATCGGTCTCAGGGTGCGCTGCACGCAGGGCATTCTGCTGATTGAAGTAACGGACAACGGCAGGGGGATCGACGGGCAGAAGCAGCAGGAGCTCAGAAGCCAGCTGCGAGCTCCCATCCTGTCCACGGGAGTTGATCAGGAAACGCGTGGAATCGGCCTGCAGAACATTCAGCAGCGGATCCAATTATTTTATGGCGAGCCTTACGGGATCGGACTCATGAGCATACCAGGCGAAGGGACGACCGTGAAACTGGAAATTCCATACCTGCTACCTGCAGACGGAAAAGGAAGGGATACGCATGAATATATTTCTGGTGGAGGATGAACGCTGGGCACTGGCGGAACTTAAGACTTTGTTTCAATGTTATGAGCAGGAGCACCGCATATTTGCATTCGAGAACGGGGAAGACGCCTTAACCGCCGCAGCCCGCACAAAACCGCATTTGGTGCTGACCGATATCAATATGCCGGGCATGGACGGCCTGGAGCTGATCAGCGAGCTGAACAAAACAGATCCGTCGATTAAAGGGATTATTCTGAGCGTTCATGATGAATTTGAATATGCCCGGCAGGGCGTGAAAATGGGCGTGACCGACTACTTGCTCAAGCCGGTCCGGAAGGATGTCCTGTATACCAGCATCGACAAAGCGTTGAACGGAATCCGCAGCGACCACAAGCAGCTGGAAGAGCGGACCAACTGGTCCATCACGCAAATGCTGTTCGGATCAGGCACCGCGGATGCGGATCTGGCCGCCTCTTTTTATGAGCGCAAGTATTTGATGGCTCTGCTGCTGCTGGGGAACTGGGAAGCTTCGCGGGGGTGGCAGGATACCGGGATCAGCAACTTGGAGCTGAGAAGCCGGCTGGTCTACGGCTCCGTACAGGAGCAGGATATCCATTGTCTGGACCTGGATTCCCGGCGCAAAATCATTCTGGTGCCGGTGACTGCCGATTCCGCAAAATGCGGCATGGAATCGAATCTGATCTCGTTATTTCAGCGCATGGATGAGCGGGTGCAGATGAGTTATGCCTTTAAAAACGAGCATGAAAAGATAAACAAGCGGTTCAGCTTCTTAACCCGGAAGCTGGAAGATCATATGCGGCTGGGCATGCCAACCCTCATCGCTCCCGACGCCAAAACAACCGACGTGGATATCGGCGGAATTTGGGATAAGGTGCGCATCATGGAAACACATTTCGGTCAGGGAGACCTTCGCAGGGGAACGGAAATGATCCAAAAAATTGCCCAGGAGCTCAAGCGCAAGGAGATCACCTTGCGGCAGATCCAGGCTTTTGTCCGCGACGTGCTTTATTCGCTGCAATACAAATGGCTGTCTTCGCAGCAGGGCCGCATGGATCTGGGCCAGGCGCACGACGATCATTATACCAGTCTCAACGGACTCGCGAGCTATGAGGAGCTGACGGAATGGCTGTGCGCCAAAATCATGAAGCTTTATCCCAGCCGGGAAAACAAGGACATGAAACCGAAAAACTTGATTCCGCTGCTTATGCAGTGGATTCACAGCAATTATCAGCATAATATTTGCCTGCAGCAGTTTGCCGCTGACCATCACGTCAGCCTGGGTTATCTGTCCAAGCTTTTTAAAAGCCAGACCGGCGGAACGTTCTCCGATTATCTGATCCATTACCGGATCGGCAAGGCGAAG
The DNA here is from genome assembly GCF_014641075.1 of Paenibacillus nasutitermitis. Classification (GTDB taxonomy): domain Bacteria; phylum Bacillota; class Bacilli; order Paenibacillales; family Paenibacillaceae; genus Paenibacillus_Z; species Paenibacillus_Z nasutitermitis. The sequence goes on along the minus strand of NZ_BMHP01000002.1, from coordinate 533,540 downwards.
ATTCTGCTTACGGAAGGAATGGAGCGGCTGTCGGATGTGAGCAGCCTGGTCGGTTATGAGGATGCGAAGCATTTCAGCCATCTGTTCAAAAAAATCGTTGGCGAGACGCCGCAAGCATATGCCAAACGGACGAAATAAGGCTGAAAAGCAAAATTACCCTCCCAAAATAGCCAAACTACAGGTAGGCGGCACCGTGTACTCTCCGATAAACTAAGTTCAAAGGCTTAGGTAGCCGCCGGATATGCACCAGAAAGGCGCGCCGATGCCAGCTGCAGGGAAACCCGGGTCCCTGGGCAATCTTAGGTCTTCGGACCGCCATTCAAAATGAATGCGCATACAAAAAGGGAGGACTTGAAAGGCATGCAAAAAACAAGAAGTGCCATGACCATTTTTGTAACCTGCATCATGCTTATGTTCATCATCACGACGGGCTGTGGAACAAGCGGCAATACGGCGAAGAATGATAATCCGGATGGAGGCAAGCCAGCCGGAACGAATGCGGCGGAGGGCGGACAGACGGATAAGCCCGCAGAGAAGGTCACCTTGACGCTGATGGTCGGCAATACGGGCACTACGCTTGAAGCGCTGAAGGTTGTAGCAGCCGAAGCCGAGAAGAAATTGAATATCGCTATTGAATTCGATATCAAACCGGACGGCACGGAAGGCGATAATCTGGTCAAAACCCGTCTGGCAACCGGCGATATGGATGATATGCTTGTGTATAATTCAGGATCACTGCTGCAGGCGCTGAGCCCGGAGGATAACTTCGTGGACTTGAGCGGCGAGTCTTTTATGACGAATGTCCTGGATTCCTTCAAAGCTACGGTAACGGCAAACGGCAAAGTATTCGGCGTTCCGGTCGGCACCACGAATGTCGGAGCCATTCTTTACAACAAGAAGGTATATGCCGAGCTTGGACTGGAAATTCCACGTACATGGGATGAATTTATGGCCAACAATGAGAAAATCAAGGCGGCGGGCAAAACAGCGGTTATCGCCACCTACAAGGACACCTGGACCTCGCAGCTGCTTATTCTGGGCGATTACTACAATGTGCAGTCGCAGAACGCTTCTTTCGCAGCTGACTATACGGCCAATAAAGCCAAATATGCGACTACACCGGCCGCGCTCAGAGGGTTCGAGAAAATCGAGGATGTCTACAAGAAAGGTTATATGAACAAGGATTTTCTGGCTACCACGTATGACGCGGGTCTCAAGATGCTCGCTGAAGGAACAGGCGTTCAATATCCGATGCTCTCATCGGCGCTTGATGCGATATATCAAAACTTTCCCGACAAAATCGATGATATCGGCGTATTTCCGGAACCGAGCGACAGCGCGGACATCAATGGCCTGACGGTCTGGATGCCAAGCGCCCTCTACCTGAATAAAGACAGCAAGAAGCTGGATGCCGCCAAGAAATGGACGGAGTATTTCCTTTCGCCTGAAGGCCAGAAGGTATTGTCCGCCAAGCTTAAGGCATCGGGGCCCTATGTCATTTCCGGCATCGACCTTCCTGAAGATGCTTATGCGGGCGTGAAACAGATGCAGACTTATTTTGACGAAGGCAAAACAGCGCCCGCTCTGGAGTTCCTGTCTCCAGTCAAAGGGCCGAATCTGGAAAATATTACGGTAGCGGTAGGCAGCGGCATCAACACAGCTGCGCAGGGAGCTAAGGATTACGATAAAGATGTCGAGAAGCAGGCCCAGCAGCTGGCGCTTCCCGGCTGGTAATTGAGGATGCGATAAACAAATAACGCCCTGCACCTTGTGCTGCAGGGCTGTTTGTTCAATTGCGGGGGCTCCGACATGTTCACAAATGCAAGCGAAAGGATGAATGCATGATGAATCCAGCATCCAAGAGGATGTATTCGTATCTGTTTTTTCTGGTTCCTGCCGGAGTGATCTATTTCACTTTCTACCTGCTCCCGACGGTATTGTCCTTCTTCTTCAGTACGACAAGGTGGACGCTGACGAAATGGGAATTTATCGGAATGGACAACTATATCACCTTCTTCTCCGAAACGGCGCTCAGCATCGGCTTTCGCAACACGCTTATTTTTGCTGTTGTCACATGCGGCTTGAAGGTGGTTTTCGGCCTTTTGTTTGGCGCTTTCCTGACCTCGCGGATTATAGCCAAAAACTATTTGCGCTCCGTTATCTTTTTCCCGACGCTACTCAGCACCATCGCCGTCGGCATTACCTTCTCCACGATGATGCATCCCTCGCAGGGCATTATCAATGTAGCGCTGAGCGTATTAGGCATTCCCGGTCCGGATTGGCTCGGGAATACGCATATTGCGCTTTTGTCAGTCGCGCTGGTTGATGTATGGAAGGGAGTCGGCATTTCAACCGTTATCTTCATTGCCGGAATAACGGCCATTCCCCAGGTGTATTATGAAGCCCTTAAGATTGACGGAGGAAACGATTTTTCGGCTTTCCGCCATATCACGCTGCCGTTGTCGCGTCCGGCGATGAATTCCGTCATCATTCTGGCTTTCATCGGGGGCCTGCGGACCTTCGATTTGATCTGGGCCATGACCAAAGGAGGGCCAGGCTTCACAACCGACCTGATTGCTTCCATCATCTACAAACAATACCAGGCGGGTTTCTACGGCCTGGCGACAGCGGGGAATGTCATCCTCTTCATCGGGGTATCGCTGCTGGCGTTTCCTTTATACAAGTTTTTGACCAAAAGCGAGGTAGACTTATGAGCGGGCAAACAAAACGGATTTCCGTCGGCTTTGTAGCCGTAGTTGCAACCACCATAATATTCTGGGTACCGTTTTATTTTGTAATTATCAATTCCTTCAAAAATCAGCAGGACGCGGCGCTGATGTCCATGTCCTGGCCCAAAACCTTTGAAATCTTCAGCAATTACAAGGCTGTGCTGACGGCTGCGGATAATATGCTGCTTCGTGCCTTCTATAATAGTACCCTGCTTACCGTGCTTTCGATTGTGATCCTCGTATTTGTCAGCGCCATGGCCGGATTTGTTCTGCAGCGCAGAGAAGGAGGCAGGGGTTCGTCGCTGCTGAATTTTATCGTGCTTGCCGGTCTGATGATTCCACCCGCAATCGTGCCGACGATCTGGGTGCTGAACTCGATCGGGTTGTTCAAAACCCTCATCGGCATTACGCTTGTTGAGGTCGCGCTTCATTTTCCTTTCTCGGCTATTTTGTACAAAGCGTTTGTGGCGACATTGCCCAAGGAAATTGACGAAAGCGCTTTTATTGACGGCTGCGGCGGAATCCGGTTGTTTTTTCATATCATCTTTCCGCTGCTGAAGCCCGTAACTTCGACGGTTGTGGTGCTGACTTCCATTAATGTGTTCAATGATTTCGTAAATCCGCTCTATTTCTTTCCCGGGGCTTCCAATGCGACGGTACAATTGACGCTTTACAATTTTACGAGCCGTTTTACTTCTTCATGGAATCTGTTGTTTGCCGATATTGTGCTGATTTCCATTCCGCCGCTGATTTTGTTCATTTTCTTTAACAAGAAAATAGTCGCAGGCATGACGGCCGGTGCCGTAAAAGGGTAAATCATCATGGAAAACAGCTCTGAATCCTTCAAATGGTCCCGATCGCAGTAGCTATTGTCCCGATCAGCCAAGATTTTTGATGAAAGGTTGATTAATATGAGTACTAGAAACCGTTTTCACATCCATGATTGATTCAAGGAGGCGATGCAGGATCAAACCGATTGGTGTAGGGATTCTCGGATTTGCTCACGGGCATGTCAATGCTTACTGCGAGGAATGGAAAAAGGAAGAATACGGAATCCGTGTCCTGGCGGGTTGGGATCATGATTCCGCCAGGCTGGACACGGCAAAAGAAGCATTTGGAATCGATACTGATACGAATGTGGATGATCTATTAAAACGGGACGATATTCAGGCGGTGGTGATCGCTTCGGAAACCTCGAAGCATGCCGAACTCGCGGAGCTCGCGGCAGCGGCCGGTAAGGCGATCGTGCTGCAGAAGCCGATTGCGCTGACTATGGAAGAAGCACAGCGCATCGCGGATGCGGTGGCCAGGTACGCAGTGCCTTTCACGCTGGCTTGGCAAATGCGGGTCGATCCGCAAAATCTGCTGATGAAGCAGTGGCTTCACAGCGGGGAGCTTGGCCGAGTGTTTATGGTCCGCCGCCGGCATGGGCTTCCAATGGGGCTGAATGCGGATTTCGCCAACAGCTGGCATGTCGATCCTGCCCATAACCGCGACATTTGGGCGGACGATTCGTCGCATCCGATCGATTTTATCCATTGGCTGCTGGGAACTCCTGAGACGGTCACCGCTGAGATGGAGTCTTTATATAATCCGCGTATACCCAATGACAACGGGATTGCTATTTTTCGTTATCCCGGCGGCCCGATTGCCGAGGTCAGCTGTTCGTTTACCTGTACAGCGGCGGAAAATACGACGGAGATTATTTGCGAGAAAGGCACTATTATTCAAAACTACGGCGATGCGACCAGTTGCAATGTGACCAAAGCAGGTAGTGCCGCAGGTTTGAAACGCTACAGCGCCGAAGCGGGCATTTGGATCGAAAGCGATATTCCGTCCCCTGACAATCACGGGTACCGGATCCGCGGGCTGGCCCAGCCTTTGGCTGAATTTATCCGGGGCGAGCGGGCTCCGCTTGCAACAGCCGAGGAGGGGATCACCTCCTTGCGGATGGTTCTCGCAACTTACGTGTCCTCACGGGAAGGCCGGCGTGTAGCATTGGACGATTCGGCCATACAGGATGTGTAGAACTTCGAGCTGATGAATACCGGATTCTGGAATCAATAATGAATTTATAGGAGGCAATTAAATAATGGCTGTAAAAATTGGGATTGTAGGAATGAACGGTATTGGCAACAATCACGCCGCATGTTATGGAGAGGATGACCTGGCCGATCTGGTCGCAGTGTGCGATGTGGTGAAGGAGCGGGCGGACGCTGCTGCCGAGAAATACGGTGTAAAGGCTTATTACAGTCTGAAGGATATGGTAGAGAATGAGCCGGATATCGAAGTGATCGATATTACAACAGGCGGCATCGACAACGGAAGCTGGCATTTCGAGCCGGCAATGGAAGCGGTCGGCTACGGCAAGCATGTGCTTGTGGAGAAACCGCTTTGCCACGATATCCGCGAAGGCAGGGAGCTGGTTGCATTCGCCGAGAAGCAGAAGGTATATCTAGGCTGCAACCTGAACCACTATTTCACGCCCCCGGCTGAGAAAGCCAAAGAATATATGGATAGCGGCGATATCGGCGAATTGGTCTATTGTATGGCCAAAATGGGCTTCAACGGTGGCGATCTGAATTACGCGCCTGCTGGATCGCCGAAGATCAAGGATCATCCTTATTTCCATATGAAAGCGTTCCTGACCCATCCGCTCAGTGTCATGCGCCATTTCTGCGGAGATATCACCCATATTCAGACCTTCTCCGACCGTCCGGGCTTCCGCCGCAGCGCGGGAGACGTTATGGTGTCGATCAATAGCATTCATATGAAATTCGCTAACGGCGGCGTCGGTTATTTGCTCAGTCAGCGGGGCGATGCCGTATACGGTCTTGGCGGCTGGTGGAGTCTGGAAGTGGCAGGATCGCGCGGCACGTTCTGCATCGAGAACTGTGTCGAGAAGCTTTCTTACTGGAAAGCAGAGAAGGGCATTCCTGCCATCAGCATTCAGCCTGAAGCTATCGTGACCGACTACGGCACGAACGATTTCAACCGCACGTTCAATAACCGGCTGCATGCCTTCCTGGAGGATGTGTCCAACCGCGTACCGTTTGAAGAGCTTCGCGCCAACGGAAGAGACGCGCTTGCCGTTCTGGAATACACGTTTGCCGTTATTGAATCCTATGAGCGTGGGGGAGAGGTTGTTCGTCCTCATCCGCTGCCGCCGCTTCACGGAGATCCGTTGTTCATGAAATAGAATTGCCCATCATCCATATATTACTGAAGGAGTGTTTAACAAGTTATGATTAAATTAGGTGTAAACTCAGTTCTCTTCAAATCGTTCAGCTTCGCTGAGGCAGCTGCCGCAATTGCGCGCTGCGGCTATGACGGCGTTGAAATATCGGCTATCCAGGGCATGTGCGAGCATCTGGACCTCAGCCGCTGGCAGGAGCAGAAGGATGAGCTTCAAGCCATCGTGAAAGAAAACGGACTGAAGTTCCTGTCCATGGAGGTCGCTTCCTTGGACGAGGAGAGATTGACACTGGCCTTCGAAGCCGGTGCGGCGATAGGAATTCCGATCATCAATGTCGGACCTGGCGGCAAGACCGGCAGCAAGGAGGATTTGGCCGTCTCCATCGAGAAGCTGACTCAGCTTTCGGAGAAAGCCGCTTCTTACGGCGTTACCTTGTGCGTGAAGGCCCATGTCGGCAACGCCATCGACAATACGCCGACAACGCTTGCTGCTATGGATGCAATCTCTTCATCGGCATTTGGCATCGATATGGACCCGAGCCATATCCACCGCTCCGGTGAAAATGCCGAAGAGGCGCTCCCTGCCGTGCTCGGCCGGGTGAAGCATGTACACATACGCGATTGCAAAGGCCGCGAGCAAGGACCTGGACCGATTGAGCTTCAGGCCTGCGGACGCGGGGACATCGATTTGTTCGGCTACTGCAAGGCGATGGTTGACGGCGGGTACGACGGTCCAGTCGTGCTGGAAGTCATTGGCGCAGGTCCAGACCATACGATCGATCAGGTATCGATTGTAGCTGCCGAGTCCTACGGCTATTTGAACGCCTGCCTGAAGAAGCTGGGCGGACGCTGATTCAACCATTTTGTAATAAAGGCGCACTGCGCACCAAATATCGCATAAATAGCGAGCTTTTGCTTGATGAAGCCGGGACCCCCGGCTTATCGGGCAGAGCCCCGCAAAAACATGGATTATGCTTACGAAGCGAGTTTTTGCTTGATGAAGCCAGGAATCCGGCTTATCGGGCAGAGCCCCGCAAAAACTTGGATTATGCTTACGAAGCGAGCTTTTGCTTGATGAAGCCGGGACCCCCGGCTTATCAGGCAGAGCCCCGCAAAAACTTTTAGGAGGGTTTCATTCAATGACAGCAAAAAAACCGAATGTGGTTATTTTCGGTATCGATAGTCTGCGGCGCGACCATATGAGCTCATACGGCTACCCGCGCCTGACAACGCCTTTTCTTGACCGTGTTGCGGCTGATGGCGCATTGTTCGAGCAGCATTTCAGCCCGAGCATCCCGACGACTCCGGCTTATGCTTCCATGCTTACGGGCATGGACGTGTTCGGAACCGATGTTGTCGCGCTTCGTCATGAAGGGCCGCTCGGTGGACATGTGAAAACGCTGGCCGAGACGCTCGGCGAGAACGGCTACAATACAACCTGCATCGGCTTCACCGGCAATCCGTCATCACGCGGTTTTCAAAATTATCTCGACTATGAATCCTGGGTCCCCGACGAGAGCGGACGTACGCCTAAAGCGGAAAATCTCAATAAAGTGGCCGTACCGGAGCTGGAGCGTCTTGCTGCAGATGACAAACCGTTCCTGCTCTTTCTCAGACATATGGACCCGCATTCGCCTTATTTGCCGCCGGTTCCGTTTGAGCGCATGTTCTACGGAAATGACGAGAAGGACGCAAACAACCGTTCCATGGAGCCGGTCTATGACTTCAAGCCATTTGCTAATTTCCTGAAATCCTGGATTCCCGAAGGCGTTACCGACGAGCAGTATGTGGGAGCACAATACGACGGCGCCATTGCTTATATGGATGCGGCTATTCAAACCTTGTTCACCAAGCTCGAAGCGCTGGGAATCGAGGAAGAAACCCTGATTGTCATTACATCCGATCATGGGGAAACACTATATGAGCATGATTGTTATTTCGATCATCACGGACTGTATGACTGTACGCTGGTTGTTCCGCTGATTATTAAATTTCCTGGACGGGTGCCGGCCGGCAAAAGGGTTTCAAATGTGAGCCTGATCTCCGATATTATGCCGACGGTACTGGATCTGCTTGAGATCAAGACGGATTCAACGTTCTATGGACAAAGTCTCACGGGGTTGATCCAGGGCGAAGATGCCAAACGCGTCAGTGAATTTTACATTACCGAGTGTACCTGGATGCGCAAGCATGGATGGCGTACTCCCGAGTGGAAGCTGATTTGCGCGCTGGAGCCGGACTTCCATTTCAAACCCGAAGTAGAGCTGTACAACCTCATACAGGACCCGCAGGAGAATGAGAACGTGGCCGAACGCGAGCCTGAAGTCGTTGCTTTTCTGCAGAAACGGATGCATGATTATATTGCCAAACGCGAGAAGGAAGTAAACCGGACCAATCCGATTTATACCAACCTGAACTGGCATGGACAGGGCAAGACGTTCAAGTCCTCCCAGGAGGCTTATGATTCGCTTTACATCGGTAATATCGTGAATGCCCGTTCACTTCAGGAGAAAGAAGAGGAAGAAACGGCTAAAAGCAAAAAAGGTAAAGGGAAATCCAAAAAGGAAAAGAAAGCAAAAGAGGATTCTTCAGATAAAGAAGAAGCCAAGGACAAGCAAAAGGCATAAATATACGATGAATTCCGGCGGAGCTGACGTTAACCGTTTCTAGGAGCACAAGCTTTTTTCAAAACAAGGACACCGGGATCATCCACTAGCAGTCAACTGAAAAGAATTATCTTCGGTGCAGAATTTTCTCCTTTATAGGGTTAGAAGATCCAGCACCGAAGACATCCCGGATTTTCACTCAAAGGCTCGCGCGGGCAAATGAAGCAATTAGTCTGTTCGCCATCAAGACCGATGATTTTTTCAGCAAGCAAGTTTGGAAGGAAGGGACTGCTATGATCAGAGTTGCTGTTGTAGGCGTCAACAATATCGGGAAAATTCACTGCCGCGCTTACCGGAATCATCCAGGCACCGAGCTTGCGGCCGTCTGCGATTTGATGCCGGAGCGGGCAGAGGCTGCGGGACGCGAGCATGGAGTTCCTCACTACACCGATTTGCGGAAGCTGCTCAGCCAGGAAACGATTGATACCGTAATTGTTGCAACGGCGGGCGTGGAGAAAGGCAGTCATCACTTTGAACCGGCCATGATCGCCATCGAAGCAGGCAAGAATGTTTTCGTGGAAAAACCGTTATCCAACAACATCGAAGAAGCGCGGAAAATGGTGTCTTTTGCAAGAGAGAAAGGGGTACGCCTTGCCTGCAATCTCAATCACCGTTTCACTCCAGCGGCATACAAGGCCAAGGCACTGGTTGAGGAAGGGAAGCTGGGCTCTTTGCTGTTTCTGAATATGAGACTGACGATTCAAAATCCGCAGGAGGATACGGAATGGCTGCATATGAGGGCCCTCCACCCGCATTCCATTGATGTCATGCGGTATTTTGCCGGGGATATCAAACGGGTGCAGGCTTTTATGACCAAAGCACCGGGACGCACTTCCTGGTCCACTGTCTCGATTAATATGGAATTCGAAAGCGGGGCGGTTGGCCATTTGACGGGGAGCTACGATATGTCCATGCGTCACCCTATTGAGTTCTGCGAGGTGGCCGGACATCAGGGCCGGATCGTGATCGACAACGTATATGAAAGCATGACGTATTATCCGCATCATTCCGATGAGCTGACGGTTGTCCGCAACTCCTTGTTCGGCGGAATGAAAGGCTTTGATGATACCTTTGAGCATCGCATTAACCGCTTCATCGAGGAAATTCAGTCAGACGTTAAGCCGGAAGAGATGACAGCTTCCGGGGCGGATGCGCTCGCTGCGCAGGAAGTGATTGAAGCTGCTATTCGTTCACACCAGCTGGGCGGAACTCCTGTAGAGGTTGCGGCAAAGATATAGTACAGGACATGTGGAGGGAATTGAACATGACAAGGGAGCATGGCTCCGTATTATGGTTTACCGGTCTATCCGGAGCCGGAAAAACAACGACTGCGACTTATATGGTGCACAAGCTGAAGGAGCAGGGACGACAGGTGGAGCTGCTTGACGGCGATGAGCTTCGTGATACGATTTGCAAGGGACTTGGCTTCAGCCGTGAGGAACGTCTCGAGAATATTAAACGGATCACCTATCTCGCCAAGCTGCTGTCGCGCAACGGTGTGGATGTGCTGGTATCCGCCATCACGCCTTACAAGGAAATGAGAGAGCATGCCAAGGCTCAGCTGCCCGGCTATGTGGAAATTTACGTGAAATGTCCGCTGCATGTGTGCGAGATGAGGGATGTCAAGGGATTGTATGCCAAAGCCAGAAGCGGCGCGATTTCGCAATTTACTGGCATAACGGATGCCTACGACGAACCGAGCAATCCGGATATTACCCTATGTACATCCACCGCGACTCTGGAGCAAAATGGAGAAACCATACTGGCATGGCTCGGCCATGTCTCACCACTTGAGAAGTCAACTTCTCGGAGGGATTAGGACCGAAGATGAAAATAATTATGATTTCGCTGGATACGCTTCGCGCCTCGCGGCTTAGCTGCTACGGCTACTCTAAAGCCACAAGTCCGCATTTGGACCGGATCGCGCGCGAGGGCGTCCTGTTCGAGAAGGCTTTTGCGGCGGATATACCGACCGAGGTCGCGCACACCGGGATTTTTACCGGCAAAATTGGCTTGACGACAGGTGTTGTATCTCACGGATCAGAGCTGACGCATTTGCCCAAATCAACCGAATGGCTGCCATCGATGCTGCGTTCAGCCGGCTTTACCACATCGGCAGTGGATAATCTGTATCAGCTCAAGGAATGGTTTGCCCGCGGCTACCGTTATTATATGAACAGCGTCGGCGGCAACCGCTGGATTGACGGCCGCACGGTCAATGAACTGGCGATGCCTTGGATTGAACAGCACCAAGATGAGAATTTCTTTCTGTTCCTGCATTATTGGGATGCGCATACGCCTTATCTGCCACCCGATTCTTATGTGCCGGAGTTTTATGAAGCCGGGAAGGATCCTTTCGATCCACGAAACAAAAGCATGGAAGGTGCGTATAATCATCCAGCGTATCCTTTTTTCAAACATCATCATTATGATCTGGTCGGCGAGGTTACAGACAGCGATTATTATGATGCTTTATATGATGCGGAAATCCGTTATCTCGATGACCGGTTGAAGGAACTGGACGATCATCTGGAAAAACTGGGAATCCAAGAGGAAACCATGATCATCCTGTTTGGCGATCATGGGGAAAGTCTGACTGAGCATGACATTTACTGGGATCACTGCGGCTTATATGAGCCTACGGTACATGTTCCCATGATTATACGCTGGCCAGGAAGAATTCCCGCTGGCCGACGAGTTTCCGGCCTCGTGCAACAGGTCGATTTGCTGCCCACCGTTCTGGAGGCTGCGTGCAAGGAAGGGATCGCAGGCATTGATCCATCCAAGCTTGTTTTTCCCTCAGGTCTGGACGGGATCAGCTTATGGCCGTCGATAACCGGAGATGCGGATGGCACCAATGATACGCTGCTCTTGAGCGAATGCGCATGGCAGGCGGCAAGAGCGATTCGGACGCAGCGCTACAAGTTTATCCGAACCTACGATTCCGGACCTTTCACACGTCCGCCAAGAGAGCTGTATGATCTCCTTGAGGATCCGGAGGAAACGGTTAATCTCGCGGAGGCGCTTCCGGAGCTTGCGGAGAGCTTTGAAGTCCAGCTGAATGAATGGGTTGAACGCAAACTGGCGGGAAGAGCGGATCCCATGACGCGTCAACTTCAGGAAGCCGGACTGCCTTTCCGGAAAAGAATCGAGCAGATTCTGAGGTCGGCATCGATGACCTGGGATGAGTGGTACGAGAATCCGCAGCGGGAGAGGTTCGATAGCGCAATCAAACATTCTCGTTGAAGAAGCGGGCTTTACGGTTGCCGCAGGCTTGCAGCAATCCGTAAGATCCAAGCAAATCACGATCGTTCAAATCGGAGTCTTTTGCAAAGGGTGAATAGAGGCGTGCAGGATATTCTGAGCAGAAATAATTATATGAAGGATGAATTTCCGTTCTGGATTAAACGGACCGTGCAGGGCTCGATCTCCGAGCATGGCCATGAGTTTGTCGAGCTTGTTTATGTCGTCCGGGGCAGAGGCTTGCATATCTTCCAAGGGTCTCCGTATGAGCTTCATGCGGGGGATGTATTTATTATCAACCCTGGAGAAATCCATGCGTATGATGTTGAGGACAACGAGCAAATCGAGATTATCAACTGCCTGTTCATGCCGTCCTTTATTTCCGATACACTTCTTAGCGAACTTGAAATTACCGGTTCAATGGACTTTTTCTATGTGCATCCGTTCCTGAAGCATGACGTGAGGTTCAATCACCGTCTGAATCTCCATGGTCAGGAGGCCGATTCCGTCCAAACGCTGCTGGACAGCATGATCCGCGAGCTTGCTAGCCGCGTGTCCGGGCATACGATGCTGATCCGTTTGCAAATGATTGAGCTTCTGATCCTGCTCTCCCGTTATTATTCGCTGATGCAGCAGCAGCGTGTTCATCCTTCTCCCCGCCAGATGGAGCGGGAGATGACGGCACGGCGGATATACGGTTATCTGGAAAGAAGCTACGAGAAGAAAATAACGCTGCAGTCCTTATCCGGTTTGTTTAATGTCAGCACGCGGCAGCTGAACCGGCTTATGCGGGAGGAATTCAACCGCAGCGTTTTTGACGTTCTCCATGAGATTCGCATGGAACGAGCCAAGCATCTGCTGCTGGAGACCGATGATAAGGTTATCAATGTGGCCACTACCGTAGGATATGAGGATCAATCGTTCTTCAACCGGCTGTTTCTCCGGCATGTAGGCTGCTCGCCCAGTCAATATCGAACTGGTGCTGGAATCGGCGAAACCTATACGCAGCGTTAGTATGCTCTAAGATCGAGAGGGGCTGATGAAACCTCATATGCAAACACGTTCACCTAATGTGCTGTTGATTACCGCGGATCAACTGCGTTATGACTGCGTAGGCTTCAGCGGTCGATACCCGGTGCAGACACCTCATCTTGACCGGCTTGCCGCACAAAGCACAGTCTTCCATCAGGCTTATTCGCATGTGCCGTTATGCTGTCCGGCCCGGCAATCCCTGCTGCACGGAAGACGTCCCGAGACCTTTGGCGCCTTGTGGAACTATAATGCTTTTCTTCCCGTAGGCTCGCTTCAGCCGGAGCAGTTCACATGGTCCAAACTGCTCGCGGATCATGGCTATCAAACCGCGTATATCGGCAAATGGGGAGTCAACCCCGATTATGATGCGACTGCTTTCGGTTACGATTCTTATATAAGCGAAGCCGACTATCGGGCCTTCCAGAAAGAGCGTTATCCGGATATTCAGTATACGAACGGTTATTTCGGAGAAACCGATCCGGTTCCGCTTGAAGATTCGCAAACGCACTGGATGGCCCGGCAGGCGATCGGTACGTTGAAGAAGCTGGATGCCGGAGGCAAGCCCTGGCATATGGCGGTTCATTTTCCGGAGCCGCATTTGCCATGCCGACCATCGGGGAGATTTGCCGGGCTTTATGATCCGGAGGACATTCCCGAGTGGGAAGGCTTCCGGGACAAGTTTCAAGGAAAGCCCTATATTCAGCAGCAGCAGCTATTGAATTGGGGTGTGGAGCATTACACCTGGGCGGACTGGGCACCGATTGTAGCCAGATATTACGGCATCATCAGCCAGCTGGACGAGGCAGTCGGCCAGATCCTGAATGCGCTGGATACGATGGATACGAATACGATCGTTATTTTCACTGCCGACCACGGGGATATGTGCGGCTCCCACGGTATGATGGATAAACATTATATTCTTTATGACGATGTTATCCGCGTACCGCTTGCCATTCGGCTGCCCGGGCGAAATCAAACAGGGCGCTCCGAAAACCGGTTTGTTTATAACCTGCTTGATATGGCGCCGACACTGATTGATTTGACGGGCTTGAATACCGATGAATCCGACCGATTGCAGGGACGCTCACTGGCACCGCTTCTCCGTGGAGAACAAGAGCCGGAGCATTGGCGGAATTCTATTGTTGCCACCTATAACGGCCAGCAGTTCGGACTCTACACCCAGCGGATGATTCGAACGGAGAACTGGAAATATATTTGGAATCTGACGGATGTGGATGAATTATATGATTTGTCATCCGACCCCGGCGAGTTGGTGAATCAGATCGGGAACCCGGCATCGGCTCCTCTCATCAAGGAGATGAGAAATGCTCTGTATCACCAGCTTAAACTGGACGGTGATCCGGTCATTAACAATGAATGGATGTTCCATCAACTGCTCGATGGAGCGAAGCTTGCAGCCCGATCCGGCGGCTGACGAGAAAAGACGAGGGAAAGTCCGGAAATAGCTTTGGAATAGACGCTTCCTTCGCCACTGAAAATCGTGGTCCCGGAAGCGTCTTTATTTGTTTACGCCTCCAACATCGCTTTGTGGAAAAACCCGGATGTCAATGCCGACTTGCCAATCCATAAGAAGATTGCTGCCATGCTGCTGCGGTTTTTTTATTTAATGGTTTCAAAAGATGAAAAATATGGTGAATAACAAGTAGTTTTCTGCGCTCAGATTCTTTACATGCTGCAAGGGCAGACGCTATAGCTATTTTGGGGTTGAAATTGAACCCGATACATAAGTTACTGATATCCTTTTCAGGGAGTTTTTGTTGTTATTGCATTGCTGCCAAGCAATGATGCGCATTATCCTGGCGATCCACGTTATTATTAGAAACTCTCAGGAGGAGTCCCCATGTCCGAAGTAAAGCTCAGTATTGATTACGACCAGTATGAAGCGGGTCAGAAGATGGAAGATTTGATTGAAAAACTCGCTGAAAGTCCCGAAAGCCAGGAGCTGGCCAGTCTAATTATAGGTGAATGGGGAGGCGCATATGAGAATGATTCCAGTGCCATTGTGAACACGCTGGTCCGGCTCAATGAGCGCTTTCCTGCACTGCGCAAACTGTTTATCGGCGATATGAGCTTTGATGAATGTGAGGTTTCCTGGATCATGCAATCTAATATTTCACCCGTACTGGACGCATACCCTGAGCTGACTTCGCTTACTATTAAAGGCAGCACGGATCTTCAGCTTGATCCTATCCGCCATGACAAGCTTGAAGAGCTGGTCATTATTTGCGGCGGCTTGGGCAAAACTGTGCTGGCAAGCATAAAAAACTGCCAATTTCCGTCACTGTCCAGGCTGGAGCTTTATTTGGGTGTGGAAGACTACGGTTTTGACGGCGGGATCGGGGATGTGCTTCCACTAATGGATGCAGGCCGGTTCCCCAAGCTGACGTATCTGGGCTTGAAAAACAGTGAAATCCAGGATGATATTGCGATAGCAGCAGCCAATTCGCCAATCCTGGATCAATTGCATACTTTGGATCTCTCGATGGGGACTCTTACCGATACGGGAGCGGAAGCGCTGATGAACAGCGACCGGGTAAAAAAACTGCAAAAACTTGATTTGAGTTATCATTACATGAGTGACGATATGATCAAACGCTGGGGACAGACGGGGTTGAATGTGGACACCAGCGAGCAGCAGGATCTGGACGATGATGAAGATTATCGTTATCCTGCTTTGACGGAATAACCATGCGGTCGATGATTCTGATCGGCAACCCGGGCAACCGCCGGACGGCTTCTCTGCAGGAGGCCAGAAGGCGGCTGCAACTTCCCCCTGCCGTCCTTGTCCCTTATCTGGATCTGATCCAGGGCACCACCCAGCTTGAAGAATCATTCAAGGAGGTCCGGATTGATACACAAGCACCCCCACTTGTGCGAATCGATGCTCCGGGCGAAGATTTTGAGGTTGAGCGGGCGCTGATCGCTCTGGGTGCCCCTGACGTAGACAAAGCAAGGGCCGACGACCGGCTGCTTCCCGTTCCGGGAAGAAACGATCCCTATCCTTTATCAGAAAAATCGGCACTGGCGCTGAAAGAACAGCGTGGCCGGCTTTATCATCCGGCCCAATGGTTCCGCGGATTTACGCGCCTGCTGGCTAAGGTGGAGCAAGAAAGCGAGCAAATCTGTCCGGATGTGCAGTGGACGAATGCGCCTGCGGATATTGCCGGAATGTTCGACAAACGCCATACCCACCGGGTGCTTACCGCTGCCGGCGTTTCCGTGCCGCGGCAGCTGGAAATTCCGGAAGCTCTGCCTGATTACTGGACACTGCATGAGACGATGTGCCGCAAAAGGATGCATCGGGTATTTGTCAAGCTGGCTGCCGGTTCTGGAGCCTGCGGCATAATGGCCTACCAGATTAATCCCACGACCGGCGAAGAGCTGGCGATCACGACAATCGGTGTCGATCATTTTATTTCCCGTCCGCCGCAGTTCTACAATGCGCTCAAGCTCAGGCGTTATACCGATACACCAACGATCCGGCTGATTGTGAACTGGCTGCTCAGCCATGGCGCTCATGTCGAGCAGTGGGTGGCCAAAGCCGCCTACGGGGACAGAACCTTTGATTTGCGCCAGTTGGTAGTTGCAGGCGCTGCCTGTCATTGCGTCGGCCGTGTCAGTCGTACGCCGATTACGAACCTGCATTTGCGCAGCGTCCGGATGTCGCCAGATGAGCTGGGCTTGTCCGCGACCACGAAGGAAGCGGTCAGGGAATGTGCCGAATCCGCTTTGAAGGCATTCTCCCGCTCCAGTATTGCCGGCGTTGATGTTGTGCTCAGCAGCGGATCGATGAAGCCTTATGTGGTTGATGTCAATCCATTCGGCGATCTGCTCTACAATGTGCTCTATCAGGGTGTTGATCCCTATGAATGGGAGATGGGGAGCGGGACGCAAGAGGCTATGGCGGTTGCCGTCGGGGATGAATTCTAATGACGGATATGAAGGCGGTTGTAGGCACTCATGACATTCTCATGATCACGCTCGATACGCTGCGATACGATGCCGCGGTATTGGAACAGGAGAACTGCCCGCATCTATGCGGCAGCGGTCCGTGGGAGAAGCGCCATACACCAGGCAGCTTCACATATGCGGCCCATCATGCCTTCTTTGGAGGGTTTTTGCCTACCCCCGCAGATAGCGATAAATCCAGTCATATCCGGCTGTTTCACTCTAAGAATACGGGATTTGGGACTCATCCCCATACCTGGTTGTTCGACACGCCTGATATTGTCTCGGGGCTCGCAGCTGAAGGCTATCGGACGATCTGTATCGGTGGAGTGATATTCTTCTCCAAAAAAGTGCCGCTGGCCCGCGTTCTGCCCGGTTTTTTCCAGGAAAGCTACTGGCGGATGAACTTCGGGGTTACCAATCCCCGTTCAACGGAGCATCAGGTCAATCATGCCCTGAAGCTGCTTGAACGGAGTTTGCCGGAGGAGCGGTTATTTCTGTTTATGAATGTATCGGCTATTCACGGCCCAAATCATTATTATATTCCCGGAACCAAACGCGATTCGCTGGAGACACAGCGGGCGGCATTGCGATATGTGGACGGGCAGCTGGGCCGTTTGTTCGAGGTGCTTCGTACCCGTAAGCGGCCTGTATTTTGTCTGATATTCTCCGATCATGGCACAGCTTATGGCGAAGGCGGCTATGAAGGTCACCGATTGGCTCACGAGGTAGTCTGGAATGTGCCTTATCGTGAGTTTTTCCTTTAGATTTATATTCGGAAAGGTTGTGATTGCGGATGCTGTTAGATTCGCCTGATTCCGGCGCGACCCTTACAAATGATCCCGGCTTCGTCCGCAGCTGGAAGGAGCAATTGACAGCGGATCCCTACCGTTCTTATCTGTATTCCTATCCCCATAAAACCGCATATAGCGAGCTTGACCAACCCGTATTGCTTTCGGAGCTTTGGCGGGATGAGCCGGCAGAGACTTTTTTTCTTTATATGCATATTCCGTTCTGCGGCGCCCGCTGCGGCTTCTGCAATCTGTTCACCCTTCCGGACAAACGCCAGTCGGCACATGAACAATATGTGGATGCGCTGGAGCGCCAGGCCCGGCAGTGGGCTCCCTTCGTTTCGCATAAGCCATTTGCAAGGTTTGCTATCGGCGGGGGGACACCTACACTGCTTGCTCCGGAACTGCTGGAACGGTTGTTTCATATTGCGGAGCAAACAATGGGGCTACAACCCGATCAAGCTTCAATCTCCGTGGAAACCTCGCCTGAAACAGTAACTGAGGAGCGGCTTCATATTCTGAAGGAGCATGGGGTTGACCGCGTGAGCATGGGGGTCCAAAGCTTCGTGGAAGCTGAAGCCGCCGCCATCTATAGGCCGCAAATGCCCACGCAAGCCGGACGGGCTGCGGAGCTGTTGAAACAATACCGTTTTCCGATTCTCAATCTCGACCTGATCTACGGTTTGCCGGGTCAAACCCTTGAATCCTGGCAGTATTCTTTGCGTTGTGCGGTGTCATTCCAGCCGGAAGAAATATTTATTTACCCGCTTTATACAAGGGAGCATACAATCGTCAAACCGGAACAGATTAGAGAAAGCGGCGTGGACAACCGATTAGCCTATTATGAAGCAGCACGGAGCTGTCTGCTTGCTAAGGGCTACACGCAATATTCGATGCGCCGGTTTGCGCGCAGCGATGCGTTCATCGGGAAGAAGCTCCTCCCCTACGGCTGTCAGGAAGAGGGGATGGTCGGCCTTGGCTGCGGTGCCCGCTCCTACACAAGGAATGTCCATTACGCTTCACGCTACGGGGTCAGCCGAAGCGCGACAGCCAGCATTATTGCCGATTATGTGGGCGCGCAGCGTTACGATACAGCCGATTACGGGTTCGTGCTCAGCAAGCACGAGCAGAAGCGGCGTTTTCTTTTAAAGGCGATTTTGCATACGGAAGGGCTGCTGGCAAGTGAATATACCCGGCGTTTTGGAAGCGATGTGCTGGAGGACCACCCGGAGCTTTCATTGCTGCTGGATAGCGGATTGGGACATCTTCAGGATGGTTTACTCAGGCTGACTGAAGAAGGGCTCGGCTACTCCGATGCAATTGGGGACTGGCTGATCTCTTCCGCGGTGCGGCAGCGGATGGAAGGATACGTTCTGGCATGAGAGCGACATTGTATTTCCGGGGCAGCCTCACCTCCTGCAATTATGATTGCCCCTATTGTCCATTCAGCAAGAATATCGATAATGCGCACACACTCGCGAAGGACCGCAGCCAGGTGGAGACTTTTGTGGAGTGGGTCCGGAATCAAAAGACAGACGGACATCACCTTTCGATATTCTTCAATCCTTATGGCGAAGGACTGACGCACACCTGGTACCGCGAGGCAGTGATTGAGCTGTCGCAAATGGAGCATGTCGAGAAGGTAGCCATCCAGACGAATCTGTCTGCGAGGCTGGATTGGACGGAGAAGCTCAATCCGCTGAAGGCGGCGTTCTGGGCGACCTATCATCCCGGACAAACGTCAGAGAGCCGGTTCACCCGGCAGTCCAGGGAGCTGCACCGGCGCGGTATCGCGCATAGTATCGGTGCGGTAGGAGTGAAGAGCGCCTTCGAGGCGATATCCTCATTGCGAAGGTCCATCTCTCCGGATATCTATCTGTGGGTGAATGCTTTCAAGGATAAGCCGGATTATTACTCGGAGGAGGATCTTATTTTTCTTAAAGGAATTGATCCGTATTTTGAGTATAACCGGATGGATTACGAAAGCGCGGGAAAAGCCTGCAAAACAGGTTATGACGTATTCTATGTACAGGGTGCGGGGCTTGTCAAGCGCTGCTATAAGGACCGTCAGATAATCGGGCATCTGTACCGCGAAGGTCTGGAGGGATTGTCACAGCAGAGGGCCTGCAGGATGTCTTGCTGCGACTGTTATATCGGATATATACATATGCCAGAATTAAAGCTGGACCGGTTATATGGCGGAAGAATGCTGGAACGGATTGCCGGAAGCCGCAGGCTGGCCGGAAGTCCGCACATACAAGAAGCTCCCCGCCATTAGGCGCCGGGAGCTTCTTTATATCAATGTCTTAAACCGAGACCGAACGTTTCTGTCTGAATTTGCGGACCATGACGCCGTGGCTTGGAGAGAACAGCAGGGCGATCAGGAAGAAGACGCCTGCAGTGCAGATCATGCTTCCGGCAATGGACGCATCCAACAGTAACGCTGCATAATAACCGAGAACAGAGCTGGCGCAGCCGATCAGGACACTGTAGACGATCATTTTGCCCAGCTTATCCGTAAGCAGATAAGCGGTCGCAGGCGGAACGACCATCATGCCGACCACAAGAATGACGCCAACACTTTCGAAGGAGGCTACCGTGCTCACGGAAACAAGGCCCATCAGCAGATAATGGAAGAGCGCAACAGGAATCCCTACGGCAGCTGCCATCGCTGGATCGAAGGAACACAGTTTAAACTGCTTGTAGAACACGGTAATAACCAGAATGGTCAGGAACAGTGCAGTGCCTACGCCCCAGACCGCTTTGGGTCCGATATCGATCCCCCCCACATGAAGCGTGTTCCACGGAACATAAGCGATTTCCCCGTACAGCACGCAGTCCAGATCCAGATCGATCTTACTCGTATACATACTGACCAGTACAACGCCGACAGCGAAGAGGGCCGTGAACACGACACCAATGGAGGCATCCGACTGAACGCCGCTTTGCTGGAACAATTGAATCAGGAAAACGGTGACCAGGCCAAGCGCCGCCGCTCCGAGCAGCATGAACAAGGAATCTCTTGAACCGCTGATCAGAAAAGCAATGACGATTCCCGGAAGCACGGAATGGCTGATGGCATCCCCGATCATGGCCATCCTTCTCAGGACTAGAAAACAGCCGACAATACCGCATGTACTGGCAACGAGCATGCCGGTCAGAAGAACCCAAAATGTGCTCATTTGAAGGTATTCCTCCCTTCCACACGAAGGGAAGCATCCTCGCGCCTTATTTTGCCGCGGGCGGAAATGAATACCAACAGCTTGGATATAACTCCCCTGCGGGGAGCGGCCAACAATGAAATGACGAACAGTAGTGTAGCTGCCAGAACAACCAAAGGCCCAGTGGGCAGCTTATTGACATTCGCACTGACGAATGTGCCGGCCAAGCCGCTGAAAGCGCCGAACAGTCCTGCCAGGAAAACCATGACCCCCAGGCGCTCCGTCCAATACCGCGCGGACACGGCAGGGGTGATGAGGAGGGCGGCCATCAAGACAACACCAACTGCTTGAATGCCCACAACGACGGCTACAACGATGAGCAGCATGAGGAACTGGTCAAGTAAAGCGACAGGATATCCAAGCCCTCTGGCAAAATCGGGATCAAAGCTGAGCAGCTTGAACTCTTTGAACAATAAAGAGCAGATAGCGATTAAGGAAAAGGAGATCACAGTCATGGTTATCACGTCGGAACGCATCATGGACGCGGCCTGACCGAACAGAAACGTGTCCAAGCCGCTTTGGTTGCCGCTGCCGCTATGCTGAATTCGGGTCAAGAGAACGATGCCGAGACCGAAAAAAACGGAAAGCACAATTGCAAGAGCCGCATCCTGCTTGATCCGGGTATGACGGGTAATATAGCTGATGCCAAATGTAGCGATAACGCCAGCGGCTGCGGCACCGATCAGGAAAAACAAAATGGACTTCGAGCCGCTGAGCATAAAAGCGATGCAGACTCCGGGAAGTGCCGCATGCGACAGGGCATCTCCCATCAGCGATTGCTTGCGCAAATAGGCAAAACTGCCGATTACACCGCTGCCCAAGCCAAGCAGCATACAGCCGAGCAGAATCCATTGGGTGTTGGGATCTTTGAATATCGTAAACCAGTCCAGCATATCATTCACCTCAGATTCAGCATAAGTGCGGGCTCATCGTCCTGCTTCAGCATGGTTAACCGTCCGCCATAGGTTTTTTGAAGCATATCGGCTGTAAAAGTTTCCTCAACCGGTCCATAAGCGATTATCTGCTCGTTCAAAAGCATAACAGAATCAAAATACTCCTTCACAGTCGCCAGATCATGATGGACAACCAATACGGTTTTACCCTGATTCTTCAGCTCGTTCAGCAGTGTGATGATCGCCTGCTCGGTAGCGGCATCAACCCCTACGAACGGCTCATCCATGAAATACAGACTCGCGTCCTGCGCCAGCGCCCTTGCCAGGAACACACGCTGCTGCTGCCCTCCGGAAAGCTGGCTGATCTGCCTGCCGGCAAAATCGGTCATATCGACCTTCGCGAGACATTCCATAGCAAGCTGTTTCTCTGCTCTGCCTGGGCGCTTGAACCATCCCAAATGCCCATAACGACCCATCATCACGACATCCAGCGCATTCGTCGGGAAATCCCAATCGACAGAACCCCGTTGGGGTACATAGCCAACGAGCCTGCGCTGCTGCGAATAAGGTTTGCCATAGATGGCAACGTCCCCGCTTAAGCGGGGGATCAGCCCCAGTGCGGCCTTAATCAAGGTGGATTTGCCGGCCCCATTGGGGCCTACAATACCGACCAGGCCTCCTTCGGAGACCTCAAATGAAATACTTCTGAGAACAGGTTTTTTCTGATAGGCGACAGTCATATTTTGAATGGTAAGCGGTAGGGTATGCATCGTTCGCAGTTCTCCTTTACTTTAATTATTGAAGTGCAGAAACAATTGTATCTACATTATGCCGGACCATGCCGATATAGGTGCCTTCCACCGTGCCTTCCGCGCCCATCGCATCGGAGTAGAGCTCGCCACCGTTATGGATTTGATGGCCTTTCTTGCGTGCACCTTCAATAACGGCGTCTATTGCCTTGCGTGAGACGCTGGACTCAATGAACACAGCTTTGATCTGGTTGGCTACCAGATAATCGCGCAGATCGGTGACATCCTTGGTGCCGGGCTCGGAAGCGGTACTGATGCCCTGAAGTCCCATAACCTTGATATTGTAGGCATCTCCGAAATAACCAAATGCGTCATGTGCCGTGACGAGTACGCGCCCTTCTTCCGGAATGGAGCTGATTTTATCGGCTGTCTCTTGGTGGAGCTCCTCCAATTGACGGAGATAATTCTCCGCATTGGAACGGTATTGCGCTTCATGTGCGGGATCATGTTTGATAAGGGTATCCCGGACCGATTTCGTTGCGCTCATCCAATGGCTGACATCGAACCAGATATGCGGATCGTATTCCGTGCCGGTTTGATCGCCGTTTCGCAATTTAGAGCGGTCGATGCCGTCCGAAACGGCGACAATAGTTCGTTTCTTAGCCATTTTCTCCAGGATTTCCGTCATTTTCCCCTCCAGATGCAAGCCGTTATAGAACACAATGTCCGCTCTGTCGAGCTTATTGATATCCCCTTGGGACGCTTTATACAAATGAGGATCGACGCCGGATTTCATCAGTCCGGTGACTTCAACATGATCGCCGCCCACCTGCCGGACGATATCGGTAATCATGCCGATAGTTGTCGTGACGCTCAACTTGCCGTTCTCATTGCCTTGGGTTGTGTTTGAATCGGGACTGCCGCAAGCAGAAATGAGGGTAAACACGAATAATGCCAGCATTGCAAGAAACAATCGTTGAAGGGCCCGTTTTAATCGGGGATTTATCATTTTTTTCATCTTTAGACTCCTTTTGGAATGGATTGATCCTGTTCATTTCTTGTTTGGTTGCGCAGTAATGAATAGAGGAGCCAGCTTATACAGCGGCCAACTTTCCTTTCTACAAATAATTTGACCGAGGGCAACTTTTGATTCAAAAAAAATGCCGGATCGATTTGTTTCCTTTTGACTATAATATTATCTTATACCAAAATTATTGCATGTACAACAAAAAATTGCACCGGGGAAAGAAAAGACTCCTACAAAAAAGTATCTCTGTTGGTTTGGATCTACTGTTCCTGAATCGAATGTAAAATGATTTTCAAAAACCAGTTGACAGAAGTCTGAAAATCATATATCTTTAATTCAAGATAATTAAATGCAAGATATTAGGGAGGCGAGGTGAACAATGACCGGAAAGCTGGATGAGGAGCATCAGGCATCACTGAAGCTGTTTGTAGTCCTGTCCAAAGCCTACAGGGCTATTATGGACCGGGCGGTGAAGGATATGAGAAAATTTGATCTGTCACCGTCTGAATTCACGATTTTGGAAGTATTGTATACGAAAGGAAAAATTCCCCTGCAGCAGATCGGGGAGAAGATCCTGATTACGAGTGGGAGCATGACCTACAATATCGACAAGCTGGAGATTAAAGCGCTGATCCGGCGCGTTCCGTGCAGCTCTGACAGAAGAGTCATCTATGCGGAAATATCGGATTCGGGAAAGAAGCTGTTTGATCATATTTTTCCCAAACATGCGGAAACGATTCATTCCTTAATGAAGGCTTTGTCGTTGGAGGAGAAGTTGGAAACAACCGAAATGATTAAGAAATTAGGGAAAGGCGCACTGGAATGATCGCTTTGACGGCAATTATTCTGTCTTATATCTTAAATTGAAGATTATTAAAATAAAACTATTTGGAGGATGATTATTTATGACAGCAGTTGGTTTGTTAGTGGTTCGTTTGATCGTGGGATTATTGTTTGTGGGGCACGGAGCCCAGAAGCTTTTTGGCTGGTTTGGCGGTTACGGACCGAAAGGAACCGGCGGGTGGATGGAATCGATCGGCATCAAGCCCGGCGTTCTGATTGCAGTTTTGGCTGGGTTGATGGAGCTTGTCGGCGGTCTGCTGCTTGCCTTGGGTCTGCTTACACCGGTCGCAGGCGTTCTGATTGTTCTTGCAATGCTGGGAGCTATTATTACCGTACACGGAAAGAATGGTGTCTGGGCAACGGCTAACGGTTATGAATACCCGCTCGTGCTGATTGCAGTCGCGGTTGCCGTCTCGCTGATCGGTGCAGGACCTTATTCCATCGATGCCGCTTTGTTTAATTAAGTTTGATCCTCGATAACAACAGGACGACAGGGAAGCTTGCCGGGAATTGGGGAACATTAAAGGGACAATCGTTTCCCTTTGAATGTTGCCCCATCCAAACCAACCGGACACGTGGGGTTGATCGATAGAAACCATGTAACAAGGACTGTTCGTACATCATTCGAAAAAAAGGAGCTGTTCATGATGTCTTTGCAAACAACCGGTATTCACCACATTACGGCTTTTGCCCGCAACCCTCAGGAAAATGTAGATTTCTATGCCGGTGTTCTCGGATTGAAACTGGTCAAAAAAACAATCAACTTCGATGCTCCGGAAGTATATCATCTTTACTTCGGCAATGAGGCGGGAAGCCCGGGTACCATCATTACCTTCTTCCCTTGGCCGGAATCGCGCAAGGGCCGCATCGGGGGCGGGCAGGTTGGCATCACGACCTTTGCGGTACCTGTCGGAGCGCTCGGTTTCTGGGAGGAGCGTCTGGCAAGCTTCCGGATCGATACGTCAAAAGCAGAGCGGTTCGGCGAAACCTTCCTGCAATTCTCCGATCATGAAGGAATGCGTCTGGAGCTCGTTGAACGCGATGAAGGAGCGCCAAGCCAATGGACATTCGGAGGAATCCCGGCGGACAAAGCTATTAAAGGCTTCGGCGGCGCCGTTTTGTTCAGTACGAACGCGGCCAAAACGATGGAGGTTCTTGAGCAAGTCCTTGGCCTGACAAAATCTGCCGAAGATGCCGGATATGTGCGTTATGTAGCTTCTGGCGACTCCGGCAATGTGATCGATATTCCCGGCAGCAGCATGGAATGGGGAGCAGGCGGGGCGGGAACCGTCCATCATATCGCCTGGCGTGCGGCTGATTTTGCCGAGCACGAGCAGTGGCAGCAGGCAGTTGCAGGCCATGGCTACCAACCGACCGGAATTATTGACCGCCAATACTTTAACGCGATATATTTCCGCGAAAGCGGGGGCATCCTGTTTGAGATCGCCACGGATCCGCCCGGCTTTGCCAACGATGAACCAGCCGATGCATTGGGACAGCAACTGATGCTACCAGCCTGGCTTGAGCCCAAACGAGCCCTTATTGAAGCAAATCTGCTGCCTATTGAGGTTAGAGAGCCGGAGGTGAAGGGTCAATGAAGCATCTATTCGAGCAAGGCACGCTTAAGGACGCGCCGGCACTGATATTGTTTCATGGGACGGGAGGTAACGAGCGCGACTTGATTCCGCTCGCCAGGCGCATTTCTCCCGAATCAGCGGTGCTAAGTTTACGGGGGAATGTGCTGGAGAACGGAATGCCACGCTTCTTCAGACGGTTGGCGGAAGGCGTATTCGACATCGAAGATTTGAAATTCCGGACGCAGGAGGTTAAGGCATTCCTGGAACAGGCAGCGGAGCAATATGATCTGGACCGGAATAATTGGATCGCTGTCGGTTATTCCAATGGAGCGAATATTATTGGGAGTCTGTTGTTCCATTACGCGGATTTATTCAAGGGAGCCATTCTTCATCATCCCATGGTTCCCTTGCGGGATATTACGCTGCCGCCGCTTGCGGGAACAAAAGTATTTATCGGTGCGGGAAGCAATGATCCAATTTGCCCTCCAAGTGAAACGGAGGAGCTCCAGGAGCTGCTGAGCGGTGCCGGTGCTTCCGTTACACTGCATTGGGAGCGCGCCGGGCATCAGCTTACGGCAACCGAGGCGGATGCCGCGGCGGTGTGGTTTAAACAGAACGCCGCTCAAAAATAACTTATTCTGCACTTCTTTAATTGCAAGCCCTGCCCCTCCATTACAGAGGGGCAGGGCTTAGTCCTATTTCCAGGAATTCTCCAAGCTGGTACAATACAATACAGCCCATCAATCCAGTTTGCAGGCGGAAAGCCGAGGAAACGGGGAAGGCTGGGCAAGATTTTAGGGAACGGGGGAATGGTATGGATATTTTGATAGTGGAGGACGAGACGCCGATCCTGGAAGTGCTGCAATCCTATTTTATTAACGAAGGCTGGAGGGTACATACTTCCACAGACGGAATAGACGCACTGGAGAAAGTGCGGACGACCCGATTGGATATGGTTGTGCTGGATTTGATGCTGCCCGGTATTTCGGGGGAAGAGGTATGCAGAAGCATTCGGCAGGTCTCCAATTTGCCGCTGATCATGCTTACTTCGAAGGCGAATGAAAACGATACCATAAATGGATTGAATTTAGGGGCTGACGATTATATAACGAAACCTTTTCGCATGAAGGAAGTGGTCGCCCGCATATATGCACTTCAGCGCAGGATGCAGCTAATCACGACAGGCAGCAAAACCACGCAGAAGTTTAATGGGGGACGCCTCATTGTTTATTTCGAATCCAAAGAGGCCATTATCGACGGGCGGCCGGTCAATTTAACGTTAACCGAATTTAAGATTATGAATATCTTGACCAGAAATCCCGGCAAACTGTACAACCGGCATGATTTGTCATATGAGGTTCAAGGTTACCGTTACATCGGCGACGACCGTACAATGGACGCGCATATAAAGAACATTCGCCGCAAAATCGAGGAGGACCCCAAAAATCCCGTCTATATTTCGACGAAGGTCGGAGCGGGATACAAATTTAATTTTTTTCCGGATGATGAAGGATGAGGCTGCCGGTCTGGTTGAAGAAATCAGCGCCGGTTTATTTCATTTGCCTTTTCCTGGTTTCCTCCGTGATGCTGACAACGATGTACGTTATCTATATCAGTTCATGGGACCGGCTGCTTATTCATTACAAAACCTCCTATTTGGATGATCAGAGCCTGAAGCTGGCATTCGTTATTCACGATAACATCATGAGTAAACCGCTTAATGAAGAACGGATCAGGTGGATCAACAGCTTATCCAGACAATACGCCGTATCAGTGAAGTATGCCGATCCGGCCGGTCAGAGGGTGTGGATAGACACAAGCGGCAGCCAGGAACCGGCGGCCGTGCCTTACGTCGTCGAGCTTCCTATGGTAATTGAAGGTGAGCTTGGCGGTAAGCTGACGGCAACGTATGACTTGAGTAAAGATAACTATTTTCCCTATTTCACGAAGTTGAACTATAAAGCCAAGAATATAGCCGGACTTGTATTTATCGTCTTGCTGATGCTGTCGCTCGTCATCTGTTTATGGTTATCTCTTCGAATCTCGAGCCCGCTTCGGAAAAATGCGAAACAGGCACAGCTGATTATGAATGGCGATTTGGGGACATTCATGCCGGTCGGCGGTACGTTCGAGCAGGCCCAATTCGCTCAGGCGGTCAACTATTTGCTGTCGGAATTCAAGCAGCAGGAGAAGTGGCGGAAGCAGCTGATGCAGGATTTGACGCATGAGCTTCGGACCCCGCTTACATCGGTACTGTCGCGTTTGGAAGCGATGATTGACGGCATCTATCCGCTAACGGAAAACAATATGAATCTGATCTATGCCGAAATCGACCGATTATCACGTCTTGTTAAAGATGTCGAAAAACTGTCGGAAGCCGAGGGCGCACGTTTCACATTGAATGTGCAGCGGATCGACATGGCGCAGCTGCTGAAAGGCGTGCATGAAGGTTTTTTATTTCTGGCCCAGGACAAGCATATTGCGTTTAAGATGCAGCCGGTCTATTTTCCCTGCTATGCCGAAGTGGATCCGGATTTGATGATTCAAGTCCTATCCAATGTGATTTCCAATGCGATTAAATATACGCCTTCCGGAGGCATCATCGAGCTTGCATTAACGACCGAAGATCATGAGACTGTCATCCGTTGCTCCGATAAAGGAATCGGCATTTCCGCTGAGGATCTGCCCTATATCTTCAACCGGTTTTATCGGGCGGACAAATCCCGTTCCCGGGAAAGCGGAGGCCTTGGTGTCGGCCTCAGTATTGTTCATGCGCTCGTGGAAGCGCATGGAGGAACGATTGATGTGGAAAGTGAACCGGAACAAGGCTCGACATTCACAATTCATCTGCCGATTGCATTCGATTCGAGTCTTCAAGCTTCGAATACAGCGGAGAACGAAGGGGGTTAATCATTGCTCTGGATTGCCTATCGCCGACTGAACAGGAACTTGACATTCCTTGTCTATCCCATCGCGCTGGATGCGATCGCATTGGGCATAGGGTGGCTGCTCGCCGGTTTCGTCAAGCAGCCGGCATGGTCGCTTAAGCTGCTGCTTGATATGGGGCTGCCATCCTTAAGCCATTTGCTGAATCAGCCGCAGCTGGCCAATACGATCGATTATTTGCGGCTGTTCGGGGAAGAAGGGGCAGCTGTATCCGCAGCAGCCGTGATCCTGCTGTTATTCGTTTTATGTTGGGCACAAGGGGGGTATATTGCGGGACTGCAAACGATCGCAACAGACGGGAAACCGGATGTTGCGCATTTCATCCGTCATGGACGAGCTAGCTTTGCCCGGTTTGTTTTATTTAGAATCATTGTTTTTCTGGCTAAAATCAGTGTGACGCTGGGAACGACCGCTTTGTTCGGTACGGCCGGTCTTTTCCTTTCTTTGCTCGTCTTTATGACGCTGCGTATTGTATTCATTTATTTGGAATTCACCATGGTGGAGCGACGTCTATCATGGGATCGGGTGCTGGGACAAAGCAGAGCTTATTTCAGCAGCGCATTATCCGATACGGCGAAAATCGTCGTTGTGCTTTTCGCCAGCTCGGGATTATGCAGCTTCCTGCTGCATCGGTTTTGGAGCCCTGCAGCAGCAATTGCCGGCATTATCATTTACGCCTACGTGATGACGGGTCTGCAGGTGGCACTCATGACAGTATTGACTCAGACGAGGTCTGAGAGTTAGATAGCTGCGAAAACACTCATCTGGCACTTCCGGGTGAGTGTTTTTTTGTCTTCACAGCAAATTCACAGTAAACTCACGTCGTCTTCACAGGATGTTTGATACTATGAAAACAAAGTAAGCGCTTACCGTATATGCGGTTATTTCCATGCAAGCCTGAATTGAAAAAGGTGAAGGAGGAATGGAAAACGTTGCGATGGGAAGCCCTGTATTTTGTCCCCGGCTGCTGCTGCTCTCATGTCTGTCCCGAAGGGAGAAGGTGAACTGCAGCTGCAATGGGGCGAGATGTCAACAAGAAACGTCTGGCAGACAATTTCGAAGATGGTTGCAATTGAATTTCTACTTAAGAACAAGGGGGAGTTTATATCCATTACTTCGTGAAGCGCAAGGGAATACTGGCAGCCGTTATCGTTATTCTGATGCTGGTGACAGCCGCATGCTCCAACAGCGGCACAGATTCGAATAAGCCTGATGATAGCGTAAAGACAGGCAATACCGTAAAGGAGACTAACAAGGAAGAAGAAGCCCAGCCGAACGCGACACCCGCCGAGCCGGTAACGATTACGATAGCTTTCCCTTGGGGGGAGGAAATCTTCAATTCCCGCTTCAAGCCGATTGAGGAAAAGCTGGAGAATGTGACGATCAAACGGGTTGATGCCGCAGGGACGAACGAAGCGCTGCAGGAGCTGTTCGCCACCGGGGCCGAGCCGGATATCATCATCGGCAATCATGGCTTCAAGCCGCTATTCGATCTTGATGTCGTGGAACCGCTGGATGAATTGATGAAAATAAATCAATTCGACGAGTCGATTCTTGACCCTTCGCTAGTTGCTTATCTGCGCGCACAGGACCCCGAAGGTCGGTTGATGGGCTTTCCTGACGGACAAGGCGGGCAGGTGCTCTTCTACAACAAAGAGATTTTCGATCTGTTCGGCGTTCCTTATCCGGACCCGGATAAAAGCATGACCTGGGATGAATTGCTTTCGCTGGCGGCGAAAATGACGGCGGAGCGCGACGGGAAGAAATATGTCGGGCTTGAGTTCGGATGGGGTTCAATGGATTCGGATGCCACGGTTGCTTTGAACGAATTGGCATTGAATAAGACCGATCCGGATACAGGAGAAGTGCTCATTACGAAAGATCCGGGCTTCACAAAATATTTTGACTGGATGAAGAAGTTCTACAGCATACCCGGGATTGTCGGCGAGCATACGAAAGGCAAAAGCCTGTTCTCCATGAAGCAGGCTGCAATGTCGGTGAATTGGAACGGTATTCTCACGGGAGACTGGGGCGATAAAGAGTTCAAGAAAAATATGGATATTGCTCCTGTTCCGGTATGGGCGGACGCTCCCGAGAAAGGGCCGATCGTTGGCACATCCCCGATGGTTGTTACAACCTTCAGCAAACATAAGAATGAGGCATTCAAGGTGCTTGCCGAATACATGTCCGATGAGAATCAGACGAATATCTTGAAGGATATGGCTTCGGGACCGGCAGTCTCCAATCCGGATATCCGTAAAACGTACGGAACGAACGTCGAGGCCTATGCGGATAAAAACATCAGCGCCTTCTTCAAGGTATGGCCGGCTATGCCGGAGAAACACTTCAGCGGTTGGGATCAATATGTAGATATCGGCGCCAGTCTGGCTGCATTTGCCGAATCCGACAAGGATGTTGCCACCTTTCTGCGCAAGCTGAAGGAAGAATCAGAAACAAAGATTAAGGAAGCGATGGCAGCGGCGAAGTAACGGGCCATAGCGGAAATAAAGCGGTTAGCGTTAAACCGGGAATCCTGGGAATAGACCGGCAGGGCGGAGTGAGTTCCGCCCTGTAATGGAATGAAAGGGGGTGTGACCGTTGGCCAAAATATTGTTCAACCATGTATATAAACGATATGGCAAATTCAAAGAAGTAGCCGTTAACGATTTCAATTTACAGGTAGAGGATGGAGAGTTTCTTGTTTTTGTAGGACCGTCGGGATGCGGCAAATCGACGACGCTGCGAATGCTCGCCGGGCTCGAGGATATATCGGACGGGGAAATCTATATCGGTGATGCGCTCGTCAATGATTACTCACCCAAGGAACGCGATATCTCGATGGTTTTTCAAAACTATGCGTTATATCCGAATTTAACAGTCTATGAAAATATCGCTTTCGGTTTAAGGCTGCGCAAGCTACCCAAGCACGAGATCGATTTGTCTGTGAAGCGTGCGGCCCGCGTGCTGGAGATCGATAATTTTCTCGATCGCAAACCGCGGGAGCTGTCCGGCGGGCAGCGGCAGCGTGTCGCTTTGGGTAGGGCGATCGTCCGTAAACCGCAAGCTTTTTTATACGATGAACCGTTGTCCAACCTCGATGCGCGGTTGCGCGTACAGATGCGTGCGGAAATAATCAGTCTTCACCGGAAAATGGAGGTGACTTCCATTTACGTTACCCATGATCAAGTGGAAGCGATGACCATGGGCGATCGGGTTGTCGTCATGAATAAAGGCGTCATTCAGCAGGTTGATACGCCGGAGCTAGTCTACAATCGTCCGAATAACATTTTTGTCGCCAATTTTATCGGCAATCCCCCCATGAACTTCATACCTGGGAAATTGCTTGAGGACGGGGAAGATGTGGATTTTCACACGAATCGGTTCGCCCTTCGTCTGACGGACAAACATGCGGCCCAATTAAGGAAACATCAGCTGGTTGGTAAGACGGTTATATTGGGCATTCGTGCGGAGCATATGAGCTTTGAATCATACGAACTGGAGCAGCATTCCCGTTCGCTGATTACCGGCGTGCTGGAGTTTGGCGAGTTTGTCGGCTCAGACCGCTATTACCATCTTGAAATCGGTATGGACAGTTTGCTGATCGCGCGGGCCCATACCCGCTACCAATTCAACAACGGCATGAAAGTGAGCGTTGCGCTCGATATGGAGAAAGCTTTGTTCTATCACAGAGATACGGAAATCCTGCTGACGGATTGATAGGGGGAAAGCTATGGCAAGCCGAAATACGAAAAAAATCTGCTGTCTATTGGCTATTGTCATCCTGATCATGACGATCATCGGCACCCCCCGGTCTCCGCAAGGGAGCTCGACCGCCTATGCGACCAACCAAACGCCAAGCGGAGCGGACGACAACCAAACCCGGCTGCAGCCGGCTGCTTTACCCGACCGGACCGAGCCGTTCTATTATGAGGTTCGTCAAGTTTGGGAGAAAGAAGGCGTTCCTTCCGGGACGGTGACAATGGATATACCTGCCGGCAAATGGGCGCGGAAATCCGATGATGCTTTATTGGGCTCTTATCAGGGAGAGAGCGGTACGCTGACGTTTGCCAAGTCAAAAGGATGGGTGGAATACAAGGTTAATGTGGAACGGGAAGGCTTGTACGAGCTTGACGCCACCTATGTTCCGGTCGTTGCCGAAGATAGCGGAGGACTGCAGCGGATCATGCTTGCCATCCAGGTGAATGGGGAGTATCCGTATGCGGAAGCCCACTCGATGACGCTGGAACGAAGCTTCCGCGACCGGAAACCCGACAAGTTTGACGAAGACGGCAACCAGATGCGATCGCTTATCGAGGAAACGACGGTCTGGAGCACGAAGCCGCTGAAGGATATTGAAGGCGCCTATGCGCAGGCACCGCTGTGGCATTTCAAAAAAGGGCTGAATACGATCCGGATCGAGGCGCTGATGCAGCCGCTTGCGTTGAAGTCGCTGACATTGAAACCGCAGGAAGCCGTTCCTGCCTATCAGGAGGTAAAGCAGACAGTTAGCGCTCCAGCGGCCGGGCATGGCGCTGTGATCGAGATCGAAGCGGAGCAGTTCAGCGCTAAAAATTCCTCCTCGATCCAGGTTCAATATAATCGCGATCCGTTGACGATGCCGGCATCTCCAAAGACGATCCGGTTTAATACGATGGGAGGCTGGAGCTGGTATAAAGGCGGGCAAGCCGTCACGTGGGAATTCGACGTTCCCGAAGACGGTTTGTACCAATTGGGCATGCGGGCCAATCAGAACTTCCGCTCCAATTTGTCTGTTTTCCGAACGGTTACGATCGACGGGAAGGTTCCGTTCCGGGAACTTCTGCGCTATCCGTTTCCTTACCATTCCGGATGGGGAGGGGTCACCCTCCAAGACGAGGAGGGAAGCCCGTATGAATTTTATTTAAGCAAAGGGCATCACACCCTCGGACTTGAAGCCAATTACGAGCCCTATATGCCGCTGCTTGTGCAAATGGACCATATGCTGGACGAATTCCGTGCCGTATCGACGGATATTAGAACCGCGACGGGAAACCGCGAGGACCGTTATCGGGTATGGGATGTCGAGAAGGATATACCCGGGCTTACGGATCGTCTTCAAGCGCTGCAGCAGCAGTTGACGCAGCTATCCGAACGTATGACCGGAATTAACGGAAAACGCGATTCTGTCTCCCAGTCGTTCCTGTCGAGCGCGAAGGATCTGGGGGACCTGCTTGATCATCCGGACGCCATCCCGTCCAGTCAGCTTACGATCGGCACGCTTCAGGAGAAGCTGATCAATCAGCGCAAGGATTTGATGGATAGTCCGCTGGAGCTGGACCGCATAGTCATCACTGCGGCCGGCAGCGAATTTCCGAGGATGAAGGCCAATTGGTGGGAGAAATCCAAAGGGCTGGTTTCGTCGCTGCTGTATTCCTTCGACGACCGCAATTCGATCAGCCGGAGCCGGAAGGATAATGAAATTAACGTCTGGATGTTCTGGGGCCGCGATTACGTCAATGAGCTTCAACAATTGGCTGACGAGAAGTTTACGCCGAAGTCCGGCGTTAAAGTGAAAATCAACCTGGTGCAATCCTCGGATCTGCTCATTCTCGGCAATGCGGCCGGGATCGTTCCCGACGTTGCTCTCGGAGTGCCGAGCGGCATGCCGTTCGAGCTGGCTGTCCGTCATGCGGCGTACGATCTGTCGAAGCTGCCGGGAGGGGAGGAGCTGCTGCAGCGCTACAGTCCCGGAACGCTGCAGCCTTATTATTACGACGGCGGTTATTATGGCGTGCCGGAAACGATGAACTTCAAAGTGCTGTTTTACCGGAAAGATATCTTGAAGCAGTTGGGGCTGTCGGTGCCGGATACCTGGAATGACGTGTACGAAATGCTGCCGACGCTGCTGCAAAATGAATACAATTTTTACGTCGATCCCGCTGACTTCTCGTATTTATTCCTGCAGAACGGCGCCGATCTGTACACGCCGGACGGACTTGCAACGGGTCTTGACAAACCGGAAGCGTTCGATGCGTTCAAGCGATGGACGGATCTGTTCAATATGCATGGACTTGAACGGCAGGTGCAGAGCTTCTACAACCAGTTCCGCAAAGGAACGATTCCGATTGGCATCTCTGACTTTAACCAGTACATGCAGCTGCTGGTGGCCGCGCCTGAAATTATGGAGGATTGGGCGATCGCACCCGTGCCGGGTACGGTTGAGAAAGACGGTACCGTATCGCGTTGGATCGGAGGCTCGCAATCGGTCAGTTCGATGATGTTCAAAGCGGCTTCGGAGAAAAAACGCGATCATGCCTGGGAGTTTCTGCAGTGGTATTTGTCAGCGGAGACGCAAACGGAGTTCGGTTTGAATCTGGAGCAATACAATGGTGAAACGTTCCGCTGGAATTCGGCCAATGCGAAGGCTTTTGCCAATATGCCGTGGAATCCGGACGACCTGAATGTATTTCTGGACCAGTGGCAGTGGATGAAGGAATTCCCTAACGTCCCCGGCGGATACATGTCGGGCCGCGAGCTTGGTTTTGCCTGGAACCGTGCAGTTATCGACGGCGAGACGCCCCGGGTTTCGCTTGAGAAGGCGGTGCGGGAAATCAACCGGGAGCTCGTCCGCAAGCAGCGCGAATTTCATATCGTCGACGATAACGGCAAGGTACTGAAGCCGCTGAAATTGCCGCAGCCGATGGAGCCATGGAAAGGTGCGGAACGTTATGTCAAGTAATACGCAAATCAAGACGCGGGTTAACAGTCAGCGGATAGTGGTTACCGGGAACGTCAAGCGGAATATTGGAACCCAATTAAAGGGTTTAATGATTGAAGTATGGAAATATCGTCTGTCCTATCTGTTTATAGCACCTTTTTTCATCGCCTTCTTCATCTTTATTGTCCTTCCGATAGCAGCCGGGATCGCGCTGAGCTTTACTTACTTCAACGCGATCGAATTTCCGACTTGGGTCGGTTGGCTGAACTTTCAGCATTTATTTTCGCAGGATATTATCTTTTTGCAGCATGTGCTGCCCAATTCATTTAAATTCGCTGTATTTGTCGGTCCGCTGGGCTATGCTTGCGCGTTTCTGCTGGCCTGGTTTATCGCCCAACTGCCGGGAACGCTGAGGATCTGGTACGCCCTGGCGATGTATGCCCCGTCACTGACGGGCGGTGTGGCAATCGCCGTCGTCTGGCAGGTGGCTTTCACGGGCGACCGGACCGGATACATCAACAGCTTCCTGCTCAAGCTTGGCTTGATCGAGAAGCCGATTCTCTTCCTCGCGGACAAAGATTATTTGATGAACATTATGATTCTTGTTTCCATTTGGGGCAGTATGGGCATCGGGTTTCTCGCCCTGCTCGCAGGTATTCTCAACGTCGACAAGCAGCTGTACGAGGCTGGCCAAATTGACGGCATTTCCAGCAGATTGCAAGAGATATGGTACATTACGATCCCGTCAATGAAGCCGCAAATGCTGTTCGCTGCCATTATTTCGATCGTAAATACACTCAAATCGGGCGGTGTCGGTACGGCGATGGCCGGCAATCCGACACCGGATTATGCCGGCCAGCTGATGGTCAGCCATATTGACGATTACGGCTTCATCCGCTTCGAGCTCGGTTATGCAAGCGCGATCTCGATCGTGCTGTTGGTGATCATGCTGCTGCTGAACCGGCTGCTCCGCGCCTTGTTCGACCCGAAGGAGGGGGAGGAGGGATGAGATTGAATATACGCGTCATGGGAAAACGGTTCGTATACCGTTATCAGGATTGGCGGTCTGCGGTGAGGCGGATTGACCGTACGCAAATCATCCTGATGATCGGGTTGACGCTAATGTCGATTTTCATGCTGCTGCCGCTCGTCTATTTGTTTAACCATGCCTTTAAGCCGCTTCATGAACTGCTTTTGTTCCCGCCCACCTTCATTGTCAGAGAGCCGACGATGCAGAATTTTACCGATTTGCTGGCGCTGTCGCAAAACACGACTATACCGGTGACCCGCTATATTTTCAACAGTGTCATTGTCACGGTGCTGGCTACTGCAGGGATGGTTTTTACCGGATCACTCTGCGCTTATCCGCTTTCCAAACATCCATTCCCAGGGAGCAGATGGCTGTTCGGGGCGATCATGATCTCGCTTTTGTTCGCAACGGAAGCTATCGCCATTCCCCGCTATGTGATCGTGCAAAGCCTGGGAATTATGAATACTTATCTTGGCCATGTGCTGCCGATGATCGCATTGCCTGTCGGCGTGTTTCTACTGAAGCAATTCATGGACCAGGTGCCGAATGAGCTGCTTGACGCAGCAAAAATCGACGGCGCATCGGAAATAAAAATTTTTCTGCGCATCGTTCTGCCGCTTGTCACACCGGCGATGGCAACGATTACGATCATCGCCTTCCAAAACGCTTGGGGCAATGCGGAGACCTCCACATTATTCATGCAGGACGATGCAATGAAAACACTGCCGTTCTACATGGGAACCTTGACGTCGAATCTGGCCAACTCGGTCGCCCGGCAAGGGGCTGCTGCTGCGGGAGCGCTGATCATGTTTTTACCGCCGCTGATCATCTTCCTCATCTATCAGCGCAAATTTATCGCCACGATGGCGCATTCGGGTATCAAGTGACGCAGAAAGGGAGCGAAACGATGCGCATCAATCGAAGCCGATACAGAATCGTCCTGGCATTTATGTGCCTGCTAACATTGGCGGCTGCGTTTCCGTTGGCTGTGGAAGCTGAAGTTCCGTATTCAACCTTTACCAAGGACAGCTATAACCGGACGATCTACACACAGCCCGCTTATGCACCGTCCCAGGTGATCGCCAGAGACATCTACATTGTAAATGAGAAGGGCGAGAGAACGTATTCGCCGCTGAAGCGGCCGCAGGATATCTATATCGATAACCATGACGATATCTATATTTCGGATACCGGCAATAACCGGATCGTGCATTTTACGCCGGAAGGCGAACTCGTGCGCGTGCTGACGGTACCG
Organism: Paenibacillus nasutitermitis; assembly: GCF_014641075.1. GTDB lineage: Bacteria > Bacillota > Bacilli > Paenibacillales > Paenibacillaceae > Paenibacillus_Z > Paenibacillus_Z nasutitermitis. The sequence continues at coordinate 495,677 of NZ_BMHP01000002.1, read as the reverse complement.
GATAGTCCGCTCAATGAGCCGCAGGGCGTCTTCGTTGCCGACAATGGTGACATCTATATTGCCGATACCGGCAATAAACGGGTGGTCCGCCTGGATAAGGACGGCCGGCTTGTGCAGGAATACGAGCGGCCGGAATCGAGATTCATCAATGACAGCTTTATCTATGAGCCGACGAGCATCGTCGTCGATCGCCGCGGCTTCGTTTACGTTGTATCCAATGGCAGTTATCAGGGCATTGTGCAGCTGGATCCGGATGGCAAGTTTTACGGATTTTTCGGCACGAACGCGACAGACGCGAAGTTTATGGATAAAATTCGTGCGGCTTTCTATACGAAGGAGCAGTTGAGCCGGCAGGTAAGGCTGCTGCCGTCTACGATCCGTAAAATAGATATCGACCGGGATGGCTTTATCTATTCGGTATCGGGCTCTTCATCGGAGCAGGTGAAGAAGCTGAACATCCGGGGCGATAATGTATGGAAAAATTTGTCCTTCGGTGTAAAAACGCCAAATGCTCTGCCGTCAGGCAGTGTGTTGTCAGACCTTACAGTGGACCGGGATGGCAATTTGACAGTCATCGATAAAAACGCCAATGTTGTGCTGCAATACGATTCAGCCGGCCATTTATTGTTTTATTGGTTGGGACCGGTGTCCGTCGGCACGCCTCAGGTCGGCATCAATCAAAGTCCCGTCGCGGTGTCATCCAATTCGAAGAACGAGTTGTTTATTCTGGACGACGCCCTTAATCTGCTGCAGGTATTCAAGCCGACCGAATTCGGGACCGCCGTTCACCTTGCTTACTCGCTTACACAGGAAGGCAAATACGCAGAGAGCGAAGACTTCTGGAACAAAGTCGTGAAGCTGAATGCGCTCTACTCGCCCGCGTACAAAGGACTTGCTCAAGCAGCATTCTACAAGGGCGATTATAAAAGTGCGCAGCAGCTGTATGAATTGGCCGGAGATTCGTCCGGGTATTCCGATGCGTTCTGGCAAATCCGGCTGCAGTGGTTTCAGCGGCATTTCCCGCTGCTTGCCAATATCGTTCTCATCGCGGCTGTGGCTTCCATGCTATGGTCCAGGTTGAAACGCAAGCTGCATATTCAATCCGGTCTGTTCCGCATGCTGCGGTTAAAGGGGAAGAATGCGAAGCTGCTTCGTCAGCTTCGGCATGCGTTCTTCATCTTGAAGCACCCGATCGAAGGATTCAGCGACCTGCGTTATTTGAAACGGGGCGGTTATGGAAGCGCCCTGATCCTGCTCATATCCGTTGCCGTCATGCTGCTGGTCAAAACGTATTTGACAAGCTTCACGTTTAATCCGATTCCGGTCTCGGAAGAGAGCAGCGGCTCGCTGCTGACGGTCTTCACGGTGACCTGGTTGTCCTGGGTCATCTGCAACTACTTGATCAGCACGATCTACCAAGGGGAAGCGCGTTTCAAGGATGTTTTTGTCGGAAGTTCTTATGCGCTGTTCCCGATCGTCCTGCTCGGCCTCCCGTTAGCGCTGCTGTCGAACGTGATGACGATGAGCGAGTCCTCGATTTACCATACATTTGAATCGGCGATGATGGTGTGGAGCGGGCTGTTGTTCTTCTGGAATATCCAGTCCCTGCAAAACTACACGGTTGGCGAAACGATCGTCAACGTACTGTTGACGGCATTTGCCATGATTATATTATGGGTGCTTGTTTTTATCTTTTTCGGCTTATCCTCGGAGCTGCTTAACTTCAGTTATACGATCTATCAGGAGGTGACAATGTGATGAAGGGGTTGCGTGCAAACCGATGGATGGCGCTCGGATTGTTGGCCGTCGTTGTGTTCACTTCCGCCGTCCTGCTGGCTGTGGCCGCTCCATCGACAGGAACTGCGGTGCAGGACGAGGCAGCGGGGGAAAAGGCAGCTCCCGGTAAAGGCGGCGTCAAGCCGCAGGCACAGGCCGGGGAACGCAAGCCGGACGCTGACGGCGAAGCGGCTGCCGCTGCGCCGCAGAAGCAAGCCGTTGCGACTGCGGAGCAGACCGCAGTGTCACAGGAGCAGACTACAGATTCGCCGGAGCAGGCCGTATCCAAAGGCGGAGCGAAATCACCGCTGCCCGAAGACGGGATGTTCCAAGACGCAGCGGAAAATGGCCGCTTGCGACTGAAGGCCGACTCGCGGTCCGGCCACTTTATCGTCACCGATAAGAAAACGGGACAAATATGGCGGTCGTTCCCGGACCCGGACGGATGGGATGACAAGCAAAATACAGATGCCTGGAAGCTGCATCTGCAATCGCCTTTCATGTTCCGTTACGTCGAATTCAATGTCCGCAAGGATCTCGATAAAGAGTCGAACTTTATCGCGCAAAGCGGCAAGGTGGCTTCCTTCGACATGACGGAGGACGGCTTCCGTATTGTTTACGAGCTTCCCGAGCTTGGGTTTGTCATCCCTGTACAGGTCCGGTTAAAGGACGATTACGTGGAGACGCGGATTGTATCAGAGGGGCTCGTCGACGAAAAGGCATATACCAAAGAAGAACAGGAGAAGAAGAAGGATCTGAAAGCACGGCTTGTCTCCATCCGGCTGTTTCCTTTCCTCGGAGCGGCGACATCGGACCGCGAGGATGGATTTCTGCTCATCCCTGATGGTCCAGGCGCACTGATCGACTTCAAAAAAGATCAGCCCGATCTGATTAATTTTTATAACGAACGGGTCTATGGCGATGATTGGGCCTACAGCTATAATACGGGCTTTTCCAACCGGCAGCCGGTGAAAATGCCGATATTCGGCATCAAATCAGGCAAACAGGCCGTTCTTGGCATCATTCAGGAAGGAATGGAGTACGCCAGTGTTTTTGCCGTTCCATCCAAGTCGTTCAGCCAATACAATTGGGTGACGGCGGAGCATTATTTTCGGTTCAAGTTTTTTCAGCCGACGGATACACGGAGGGATGATGGTTTTTTTACCTACAATCAAGACCTGACCGGAGGAGATCGGGCAACGCGGTATTATTTTCTGAGCGGGGGCGATCCCGGCTATGTCGATATGGCCGCGCGCTACCGGACCTACTTGACCGATGAGGCTGGCGTCGTACCGTTGAAGGAGGATAAGAAGAAGGTGCCGCTGCATCTCAATCTGCTTGGCGCGGATACGGAGAAAGGGTTTCTCTGGGATTCTTATCTGCCGCTAACGACAACCGATCAAGCCAAGGAGATCGTGCAGGAACTGAGCAGCCTTGGGGTAGAGGATATGTCGATCGCCTACATGGGCTGGCAAAAAGGCGGCTACAGCAAATATGGCGGCCATTTCCCCATTGCAGGAGGGCTGGGCGGCAACGGCGGGATGAAAACATTCGTCGATTATGCCCATTCCAAAGGGTTTCCCGTCTTTCTGGATGCGAGGTCCTACTCATTCAATAACACTGGCAGAGACGGTTTTCGAAAAAGCAGGGACGGTTTGAGAGATCTCAGCTCCGCAGTCATCGAATTCAAAAATAAGGTGATGAACGTCACATTGGTCAGTCCCAGGTTCATGGCGGATGTGATCGGAGAAGATCTGAAGGATGCCAAGAAGCTGGAGGTGAACGGCTTTCTGTATGGAGATGCGGTTGGCTCGTTCATCAACTCGGACTATAACGAGAATAAACCCTACAAGCGGCTGGATACGCGGCAAGTTCAAGAAAAAGTCATGCAGCAAACAAAAGAGATGCTCGGGAGTGTCACGGTAACGCAGGCAAACTTCTATTCGGCACGCTATGCCGGCCATCTGGACGGTGTTTACAGCGATTATTCGTATGATATGTTTGTCGACCGGATCGTGCCGTTTGCGCAAATCGCCCTTCATGGACTCGTATCCTATTCCCATGATTATGCCAACCTGAGCGGAAATTACGTGCAAAGCTATTTGAAGGGGATCGAATACGGGGCGGAGCCGTCCTTCCTGATCACCTACGCGCCTTCCCAGGAGCTGATGAAGTCGAGATCGCTCAACATCTTCTACAGCACAAACTACAAGGACTGGACGGAAGAGATGGTTTCGCTGTATCAACGCTACAACGAAGCGCTTGGCGGCGTTCGCGACCAGTTTATTGTCAATCATCGGATGCTGACGGAAGGCGTATACGAAACGGCATACTCGAATGGAAGGCGCATCATCGTCAATTACAACGATACTCCGTATTCGGGCGATGGCGTTTCGGTTAAAGCGAACGATTTCACTGCGGCGGGAGGCGGATAGAACGATGAAGAAACGGATCGTAAGCGGTAAAACGCTGCGCAATCTGGAAGGCTCGCTGTTTATGCTTCCCTGGCTGCTGGGATTTCTGGCTTTCCTGGCTTTCCCGCTCCTTTTCTCGCTATATATGAGCTTCCACAATGTGAAAGTGCTCCCGAAGCAGATGAAATACGATTATGTCGGCCTCCAATATTTCAAATCGATTCTGTTCGAAAGCTCGGCGCTGTATGACATTATTATTCCGTTCTTCCAGGAAGCCATTATTATGATCCCGGTCATTATCGTGTTTTCCTTGCTTATGGCCATTTTGCTTAATCAGAAGCTGCGCGGAAGAATGCTGTTTCGCGCGATCTTCTTCCTGCCTGTTATATTCTCGACGGGCTATGTGCTTACAGAATTTGTGAATCAAGGCGAAGGCAGTCTCGGATTTCTCGAACGGTATGAACTGGCCAATTACCTGGATACGTTTCTCGGCGACAGCTCATGGACGACTCCGATCAAGCAGGTATTGAACCGTTTTGTCCTCGTATTATGGTTCTCGGGCGTACAAATCATCATTTTTTTGGGCGGCAGGCAGACGATATCCGCATCCGCTTATGAATCCGCGCGAATAGATGGCGCATCTCCATGGGAAGTGTTTTGGAAGATCACGCTGCCGGCGATGGCACCCTTTATCTTGCTGAATCTGATCTATACGGTCGTCGACCTGTTTACGTATCCCTTCAACCCGATCATGGATCTGATTGGCAGCGGACAGGGGGCCTATGGCTATAACAGCGCCTTGGTCTGGATTTATTTTATGATCATTATCGTATTCTTGTCCATTGTCGTGCTCTTCTACATCAAGTTAAGCCGAAACCGTACCGGAGCAAGGCGATAAGGGAGGGCTCCTATTGTCAACGAAACAGAACACCGTCAAAAACAAATGGGCACTTAAACGGGGACCCGGACTCAAGCAGGGCATCGCGAAATCGGCCAACCGTGTACGGTATCTGCTGCTGGGCAGGGAAATCAACAACGGACTCGTATTCAAATTGTTCCTGTATGCGATCTTTCTATCGACGTCGTATATTTACATTCAGCCGGTTCTGAGGATGATCGTCAAGATGGTGATGAGCGGCAAAGATCTAATCGATCCGACGGTAACATGGATTCCGTCAGCTCTGTATTTCGGGCATCTGGCTGACGCGTGGGAGGTACTGCACTATGAACAATCGGTTGTCATCAGCATCGTCGTTGCTCTGCTTGTTGCCGTCTTTCATTGCGTATCTTGCGGTTTTGCCGGATATGCTTTCGCCCGCCTTGAGTTTCCGTTCAAACGGATCGCCTTTTTCCTGCTGCTCGTTGCCTTTATCATTCCGCCTCAAGTGGTCGTCCTACCGTCGATCATTGCATACCGAGCGCTCGGGCTGGACAATTCGCTTGTTTCACTTGTCATTCCCGCCTTGTTCGGGTTCGGAGTGAAGGGCTCGCTGTTCGTAATCATTTACCGGCAGTTTTTCATGACGCAGCCGAGGGAACTGGAGGAAGCGGCCAGAATCGACGGCGCAAGTGCAATCCGGTTTTATTTGAAGGTTATGTTCCCGCTGGCGAGACCGGCAATCATCGTCGTTTTCCTGTTTTCCTTCGTTTGGACATGGAACGACACTTATATGCCCCGCATGTACCTGGGAGGAGCGGAAGATGTGCCGCTCGCGATGCAGATGTCCAGACTCGGTCAGGAGCTCGACAACTTGATGCTGACCGCAGAGCTGCCGGCTTATATGGCCGAGCCGATCAAGATGGCGGCAAGCTTCCTGACGATATTGCCGCCGCTGCTTATCTATTTATTTGCTCAGCGCTACTTTGTGGAGAGTGTGGAAAGAACGGGACTGGTGGAATAGCAAATATGGGGTTGATTCCAAAGGAGAGGAATGAAATGAGGAAAATGATGAAAAAATGGTTCTCCCTGATTCTCGCAGGCAGCGTACTTGTATCGTTAGCACCGGTGGATACTAGCGCGGACAGCGCAAAGGTTGATGTATGGGTGGAAAATTCGCTCAAAACGGTCTACCGCGGCAGCATCCTGCCGCAGAATTCGACTCGTAGCATCTCTGTCGTTTCAGCAAGGAACGAATATGAAAGCGCGCAAATCGCTTTGAGAAGCGAGGCGGCATTTACGATCTCCGGGGTCGAGTTTTCCGATCTGGAATCTGCGGTCGGGGACAGAATGGACAGCAGCAATCTTCGGTATCATTTTGCGGAATATGAACTGATAGATACGGTGAAGGCAAATGCCTTTAATCCCGACCGCGTGGGGGATCTCATTTATCCGCCATCGGCAATACCCGACCCGTTATCCAATGAGCCGTCTGCCGAGGTAGCCGCCAATTCGACGCAGCCCGTCCTGATTACGAATTATGTACCATCCGGTGCGACACCCGGCATTTACGACGGAATTATAACCGTGAAGACGACAATTGGCGACTATACCGTACCGATCAGCGTCGAAGTCGGCAGCGCGGAAATTCCGCGAACGTCGGATTCCCGATTCGTCAATTATCAATGGGCCATGACAAACGGGTTTACTTGGGACGGTTTTTCGTGGGACGGCTCTCCGGAGCCGACCTACGATACCGGTGAGAATTATTATGGCGTAGAAATGTATAGCGATGAGTGGTTTGCATTACTTGACCGTTTCGCCGGCGTAATGACGGAGTACCGGCAGAACATGATCTGGATCCGGACGGATTTGCTGCTGCAGGCCGGAGGAACTTATCTCTCCGCATTTACGGATGGCATTCCCGAGAACATCGACTGGTCGTTCTTCGACCGGTACGTTCAGACGTTTATCGACCAGGGCGTCGATCACTTCGCGAACACGCACCTGATTCACGCATTAAATTATATGCCTGCTGCGGAGAAGCCGGGTGATTCCTGGAATGCGGGGATGCCCGAGTCACTGCCTGTAACGGATAAATTTCTGGAAAACTATATGACGGCGCTTCATGACCACTTGAAGTCGAAAGGGTGGTTGAACGAAGACAGCTTCACCTGGTATCAGCATATCCGGGATGAGCCCACGAGCGAGAAGGACCGGAATTATTGGACCTATATCGCAAGCAAACTCAAGCAAATTGTTCCGGACTTCAAGACGATGGATGCCGACCCGAACGGCGTGCTGATGAATGATATCACCAAACCTTATGTGGATGTGTGGGTACCGTTAACCCCGGCCTTTCATGAGAAAAAAACCTTGTACAAAGCTGAGCAAGCGGCCGGCAAAGACCTGTGGGCCTATACCTGTGATTTGAATCAGCCGCCGTGGCTGAACCGGTTCTGGACGCAGCCGACCTTGACCGGCAGGCTGCTGTTCTGGAATCTGAACCAGGATGGCGTACAAGGACATCTGCACTGGGCTTGGAACGCCTGGTATGTGGGCAGTTATATCGGTGATTCGACGATCGTATACCCTGACAAGAAAAATATGACGGTGAAAAGCTCGCTCCGGTACGAAGCCCAGCGGGATGGCCTTGAGGATTACGAGCTGCTTGATATCGTGAAGCGAACCGATCCTGCTCTTGCCAAGCGGATTGCGGACAGTGCCGTTAGCCCAGCTGACCCGCGCAAGTATACGCTTGATCCGGCTTACATCAAGACGCTGCACGATTATTTGGTCCGCGCAGCCTCCGGCGGGCAGGCAGGCGAAGTTCCACAGCCTGTAAGTCCGTATGACGGACAAGAGATGCCGATGAGCTATATGACGGACAATACGAGCGGCGACATCCGATTCTCTGGAAACTGGTCAACCAGGAACCGGCAGTTCGCCTACCTGGGCGGCGTCAGCTCCACCTCAGTCGCGGGAGATTATGCGGAATATACATTCAGCGGCTCCGGTGTTGATGTTGTCATCGAGAAGAATGACGGCGCAGGCAGGTTCTCCGTCTCTGTGGATGGGTCGGAACCGGTTATCCTCGATGCCTATGAGAAAGTGCAGCACGATTATTTCACGATTTACAGCAAGCGTGGGCTTGCTCCGGGCAAGCATACCATCAAGGTCGAGAACCTGGGAAATACGGATTTATCCATCGATGCCTTCAGAGTTCATATGTACGAAGGCCAAAAGCTGTACGACGCTTCACTGAAAAGCCTGGCTATCTCCGATATTCCATCGTTCTCGTTTAACAGCGGTGTGACCGACTATCAAATCCTGGTTCCGGGCAGCATCAACACGATCAGCATTACCGCGGCGCTTACGGATGCAGCGGGTACCCTTGCGATCGGCGCCAAGCGTGTGGACAGCGGCACAACGTATAAGGTCGATATTCCGATTGGCAAAAGCAAGCTCGTCCTTCTGAGCACCGCCAGCGACGGCGAAACCTTGAAGCGTTATACATTGAACTTCCTTAAAGGAAACAAGAATGAACCGGAAGTCAATGTTGCACGTGATGCTTCAGGTATAACAGCCTCAGCTGTACGGCCGGGCGACGGAGGCATTGCCTATGGCCCGCAGAAGATGATCGATGGCAGCTACGGGACCATGTATGCAAGCTGGCAGGAATATATGAGCACGCATCCGCTCCCGCATGAGATCGTCTTGTCGTGGGATAAGCCGAAAGCCTTTAATACAATCGTCATGGCCACCTCGTCGGGTCTCATTCAAGGAATTACCGATATCGACGTTCAAGTATCCAAAGACGGCATAAACTGGGAGACCGTGGCGCAAAGGGTCCCGTTCATCTGGAAGAGCAATAAGGACGATGGCGTGATGGAATATACCTATGCGAATATTCCCGCAGTCAGCGGCGCGCTGAAGATGAGGATACAAATCAACGAGGCTTATTATACATGGTGGAATATGTACGCCGTCTATGAGCTGGAGCTGTATCAGCTTCCCGATAACGGCGAGCTCGGCAGCGCTGCAATTGATCTTCCGGGCCTGCAGCGGGAGTTGTCCGATTATATCGCGTCGGGCGATGTGAAAGGTCCGCTCGTTAAACAGCTGCAGAACAAGCTGCGTCAGGCGGGCCATCACTACGACAAAGACTCCGTGAAGCAGGCGGTGAAGCAATTGAACGATTTCATCGAGCATATTAGGAAAGATGACAAACATGCAAGTCAGCAAGCAAAAACAAAGCTGACAGCGGATGCGCAGGATTTAATAATAAGCTGGTCGCAGGACGGCCGCTTCCCAAAATGAAAAAGAACCTGGCCTGTCGAGACTGCGTGTTCCTAAGGGAACTGCAGCCAACAGGCCAAGTTTTTTTGGATGTAGAAGAAAGGTGCAGTCCCGAATGGGACCGTAACGGACCCCGTGGCTGCTATTTGGCACCCATTGCCCCACTCTTGAATGTAACGGACCTGAGCGCGCTTATGCGTACAGCCCATCCGGGTTTCTTCTGATTTTGGACGGAGCGACCTTCTTGTAGGATTTGAACAGGCGGCTGAAATAATAGATATCGTTGAAACCTGTGGCCAGCGCAATTTCAGAGATGCTCATGGATGTATTGCGCAGCAGGAATTCGGATTTGTTGATCCGCACGAAATTTACATAATCGGAGACCGTCTTATTCGTCAGCTCCTTAAATAGTCTGCTAAAGTGGAAGCGGCTCATGTTAACCTGCTTCGCTAGCTCGTCCACCATGATCTTTGACTGGTAATTCTCTTCAATATATTGATAGATCGGATCGAACCTTTCCAGATTCTTAATTCTCATTTGATATTCGTTCGGCTTCAGCAGGCGTGCAATGTATTTGCGAAGAAGGATCGTCAAAAGCCGGTACAAATAGGATTTGACCGCCAATTCATAACCGAACTCGCGGCTTTCGAATTCCTCAATCAGGGAAGTCAGGCAGCTGTTGACTTCGTGGTCGTTGGAGATTTTGTTCTGGAACGATAGTTTTTTCTGCGTAATCGGGGTAATATATTTCATTTCCACAGCGTCGACAGAATGGCTGTGAAGAAGTGACGTATCCGCGATAAGCGCAAAATAAAACAAATTATCAGATAAACAAATTCCGTGATGGAGATCCGTGCTGTTCACGACAACCAGATCGCCGGCTCCCACATATAACCGCTCAGAATTGCATTCGATCATCGCTTCGCCCTGGACAAAAATAAGAAATTCAATTTCTTCATGCCAATGATGCCTAAATGCCGTCGAACCGATTTCGTTGATTTGCGTCCGATGGATCTTGATGGGGAAATAAGGATCCGGCATATCCATGGGTTCACGGTGAGAAAGCAGCTTTTCCAATCATTTCACCTCGAATCGCACAATAATACAAAACAACGGCAATACTCTACATGGTTTTACTGCCTCCAGCTATTATAATACAGACATATGCTTAAATAGTAGAGAGGAGCAATAAAAAGAATGAGTACATTGAAAATTGGCGTTATCGGTGCAGGTTCCATATCCGAAGCGCATCTTAATTCTTACAAGGGCAATAACGAAGCGGAAATTTACGCCATTTGTGATTTGAATGAGGAAAGAGCGGCAAAAGCCGCAAAGAAATATGGCGCTACCCATGTCTATACCGACTACAACGAACTATTGGCTAATCCCGATATCGTTGCAGTAAGCGTGTGCACATGGAACAATACTCATGCCGAGATCAGCAAGGCCGCTATCAAGGCCGGCAAGCATGTCTTGGTAGAGAAACCGTTGTGCCGCTCGGTGGAAGAAGCGTTGGATCTGCAGGAAGTCGTACGCTCATCCGGTAAAATTCTTCAGGTGGGATTTGTCCGCCGATACGATCCAAACGCACAGATGCTGCGCAAGTTTGTTGAGAACGGGGATATCGGGGATATTTATTTTGCAAAAGCGTCCAGCATTCGCCGATTGGGTAACCCGGGCGGCTGGTTTTCCGATGTTGAGCGTTCGGGCGGAGGGCCATTGATTGATATTGGTGTCCATGTTATCGATCTGTGCTGGTATATGATGGGCCGTCCGAAAGTGAAATCGGTCAGCGGGAATACGTACCATAAGCTTGGGAATCGTTCGAATATCGAGAATTTGTCATTTTACAGAGCTGCGGATTACAATGCCAAGCTCAATACTGTCGAAGATATGACCAATGCGCTGATTCGCTTCGAGAATGGAGCTTCGCTCCTTGTTGATGTCAGCTTTACGCTGCATGCCAAGAAGGACGAAGGCGCGGTCAAGCTGTTCGGTACGAAAGGCGGGCTGGAGATCGATCCGGAGATCAGTATCGTCACCGAGAAGTACAATACGATTCTTAATATCACGCCTCAGGTAGACTCGGGCGGCTTCGATTTCGGACGGGCGTTTCAATCGGAAATCGATCATTTTGTCAGCTGCGTCAAATCGGGAAGCGAACCGCTGAGCCCGGTGGAGGACGGTTTGGAAATGATGAAAATATTGTGCGGCATTTATGAGTCAGCCGCAAAAGGCGAAGAAATTCACTTTAACTAAATTCAACAGTCCCACTTAACAGGGGGTTGTAAGGGAAGGGCGAGGAAAACATGAAACTCGGTTTAAGTTCATACAGCTTGTCGCGCGCCATTGCAGCCAATGAATTGAGCTTGGCGGATGCGATCGCTTGGGTTGCGGATCACGGTGGCGAACATATTGAAATCGTACCAATCGGCTTCGATTTGACGGATAATCCCGAAACCATCAACCTGATTCGCAAGAAGACGGAAGAAGCGGGTATTGAAATATCCAACTATGCCATCGGGGCCAACTTCATCACCGAAGATGAAGCGGCTTTCGAGAACGAAATTAGCCGCGTCATGAAGGAAGTGGATATCGCCAGCGCGCTCGGCGTGAAGCTGATGCGCCATGATGTCGCTTCGCGGAACGATACGTCGATGAAACAGTTCCTAGCGGATTTGCCGAAGCTGGCGGAAGCCTGCAGGCGGATTGCTGATTATGCTCAGCCGCTTGGCATTACGACCAGCGTTGAGAACCATGGATATTTCATTCAAGCCAGCGACCGGGTTCAGGCGCTCGTCCACGAAGTGAACCGGGCCAATTTCAGAACAACGCTCGATATCGGTAATTTTATGTGTGCGGATGAGGATTCCGTCGCAGCAACGAAGAAGAATATAGATATTGCCTCTATGGTACACATCAAAGACTTCTATCTGCGCCCGTCCAACCTTAACCCTGGCCAAGGATGGTTTCAATCGGCCTCCGGCAATTACTTGCGGGGAGCGATCGCCGGACAAGGGGATATCAATATGCGCGAAGTGCTCCGCGTCGTCAAGCAATCCGGTTATGACGGATATCTCTCGATTGAATTCGAAGGAATGGAAGACTGCAGACTCGGGTCGGAGATTGGGCTTGCGAATGTGCGGCGCCTATGGGACGAAATTTAACTAATAACGGGAAGAGGTGACTAAAGATGGGGATTCCGAACAAGATCGGCGTCATTGTCGATAGTTTTAAAGTGGGAGTGCGTGAAGGATTAATCAAGGCGAAGAACGTCGGCGCGGACGGCGTACAGATTTACGCCGTTAGCGGAGAGATGGATCCCGACAACTTGAATACGGCACAGCGTAAGGAAATGAAAGACTACATCGGGTCGCTCGGTCTGGAAATCTCAGCGCTTGTCGGGGATCTGGCTGGACACGGGTTCCAGGATAAGAAAGAAAATCTGTGGAAGATCGAGAAATCCAAGCGGATCCTTGATCTTGCCGTCGAGCTTGGCACGAATGTGGTTACGACGCATATCGGGATCGTACCGGATGACCAAAACAGTAAAATATACGAATCGATGCAGCAGGCTTGCGATGAGCTCAGCCGTTATGCGACGAGTGTCAACGCCTATTTTGCAATTGAAACGGGTCCGGAAACGTCCGCTCATTTGAAGCAATTTCTGGATACGCTCAGCACCAATGGCTTATCCGTCAACTTCGATCCGGCGAATATGGTGATGGTGACAGGCGACGACCCTGTAGTGGGTGTTCATAACCTGAAGGATTATATAGTGCATACACATGCCAAGGACGGCATTCGTCTGCATCAAGTGGATCCCCGCATCATCTACGGATCGCTTGGCTTCGAGCCATTGAGCCATGAGAAGATCGAGGAGATGGCGACAGGCGGCGAGTTTTTCCGCGAAGTGCCGCTCGGAGAAGGTAAAGTCGATTGGCCTGCGTATATTCAAGCGCTCCAGGAGATTGGCTACAAAGGCTACCTCACGATTGAGCGTGAAGTCGGCAATAATCCTGAAGCGGATATCGCCAATGCGGTCCGTTTTCTGAAGCAATACAAGTAGTCCGGGTTCAGCGTGAGTCCATTTTGCCGCTGAGCCGTTCTCGTAACACAAATCGCGAAGCAGGTAAGAAGTCAGCGTCCTTAGACGGATCGCTGGCTTTTTTTTTTCATTTTCAAAACCTATTCAAGTGCAGTTAGCATTTGTTCCGTTAAGGAAAGATGTGTTCGGTCGCTTGCGGATAGAGCAGCAAGGTTCTGATTAAATTACTCCTTGACTAATTCTGTGATTCAGAATACTCTGTAATTCAGAGTGAATCGATTATTACAAAGGAGGATGATGGGTTGCAAACTGCAATTGAACTGAGCCAGGTTAGCAAACATTATGGTTCTCATCCAGCCGTTGATCATATAACGTTGAACATCGGTAAAGGCGAGGTTTTTGGCATTGTTGGCCCTAATGGAGCAGGGAAAACAACGCTGATCGAAATGATCGAAGGACTGCGTACGGCAGACAGCGGGGATATCAAGGTGCTTGGTCTGGATGTCCACAAACATGGCAAAGCGATTAAACAGCGCATCGGCGTTCTGCTGCAGTCCACATCCATCCCGGAGAAAGCCAGAGTCGGGGAAGTGCTCGATCTGTTTGCATCCTTCTATCCGAAACCGATGAACCGGGAGGAGCTTAGCCGGTTTCTTAATCTTGAGGACAAAATGCGCGCAACGGTTAAATCGCTGTCAGGGGGCTGGAAGCAGCGTGTTTCACTGGCGCTTGCGTTAATCAACAATCCCGACATTGTGTTCCTTGATGAGCCAAGCATGGGCCTGGACCCTAATGCCCGCGGTGAAATGTGGGCGATGATTCACCGGATGAAGGAGGAGGGACGCACCATTGTAGTCACCACTCATTACATGGAAGAGGCGCAGACGCTGTGCGACAGAGTTGCCATTATTAATCAAGGCCGTCTGATAGCCGTGGACACCCCGAGAAAATTGATTGCGAAGCTTGGAGGGACGAGATCGGTCAGCTTCCGTCACACGGATCAGACCACAAAAGCAGACCTTTCCGCTTTAGCCCATGTTGTCGATCTCGTATGGGGCTCCGACATGATCCGGCTGAACTCCAATGATGTGGATGAGACGCTGAAGGAACTGTTTCAGCTGGCCGCAGGGCAGGGCTGGACCGTCAAGGATCTCAGGCTTGAGGATGGGTCGATGAATGATGTGTTCAGCCAGTTAACCGATCATGGGAAGAAGGTGTCCGAATGAGTGCTGTATTCAGATTGATCGCATTTGATTTTAGGCTGTATTTGCGGGATTGGCTGACTATTTTCTGGATTCTCATTTACCCCGTCCTTATGCTCGTTATCTTCGGTTCCATGTTCGGCAATCAGCCGGGACTAACTGAAGGAAGCCGGTATATTGATTTCTATGTGCCTGCCCTTTGTGCCATGAACGTTCTTTCCATCTCCGTCTTTACGCTGAATATCAACATTATCACGCAGCGGGAGAAAGGGATTCTTAGGCGTTACCGGGTCAGCCCGATCCCCGTTTCCGCGGTGCTCGCCTCCCATGCCGTACAGGGAATTGTGCTGGTTGCAGCGGGTGCAGTTGAAATTATTGTGATTGCCAAGCTCATTTGGGGTATTAGCTTTACATTATCCACCTTCTTGACTTTGCTGGGCTGTCTGCTGTTTGGTTGTATCGGCTTCTTTAGTCTGGGCTTCGCCCTGTCGGGCCTTGCAAATACGGCGGGAGCCGCCAGCGGAATTGCCATGGTTTTCTTTTTTCCGATGCTGTTCCTTTCCGGCATTGCCATGCCTCTGAATATTTTTCCGCAGTTCATGCAAACGATAAGCGGCTGGATTCCCATGACCTATTTCGTTGAACTGGTTCAGGGTGTCTGGGACAACCAGGAACTCGCTTCGTTTGGCACGGAACTTGCCGTCATGGGCGGGTTTGCGGTTCTGATGGTGTTGCTTGCCTTTATCCTGTTTAGATGGGAAAATTAAAAGCATCGAAGTACAAGGATAGGTTTCAAGCAAGGGGGATGTGGCTATGGCCGGTCAAGAGCAGCAGGCTCTGCAGGATATCGAATTTATAAAGCAGCTGATTGCAAGAAACCAGAGCAAGCTGGTCAGCGCCATCCCTTATATGTTTATATGGGGAACTTACTTGACGATTGGTTTTATTGGCATGCAATTCAATGAGTTCTTATGGCCGATCTGGTATTGGTCTACGGCCGGGGTTCTTGGCGGATTGCTGTCCGCAGTCACCGGGATCAGGCAATCCCGGAAGGGGCGGGCCGCGAAGGAAGGTGGCGCCACCGGATGGATGTTCTGGCTGCCGTTTCTGGTCATCCTGCTCGCAGGATCATTCATGATGGCAGCGGGAATGATTCGGATGAAGGATGCGGCCTTTTTCTGGTTCATACTAATCGGTATCGTCTATGTCACCATGGGCCCGCTGGCGGGTAGAGGCCCCGTATACTTAGGGATCTGGTTTATGGCGCTGTCCATGCTGACATATATGTTTCTGGTGGATTATCAGTATCTCCTGTTTGGATTATTGGGCGGAGGGAGTATACTCGTAACCGGCTTCATCCTGATGCGGCGGAGGAGGAAGCATGGGTGAGAACATTCTGGATGCGATTGACGAGACTATTCATGCCAAGGTTCGGCTGGGAATTATGAGCCTGCTTACGGTACATGGAGAATGCGAATTCGTATTTCTTCGCAAGGAGCTCCAATTAACCGAAGGGAATCTGGGCAATCATATCCGGGTTTTGGAGGAAGCGGGTTATATCGATGTGACCAAAACCTTTGTCGGCAAACGTCCCAAAACCACCTGCAAACCCACGGCGCTCGGTATGGAGATGTTTCAGCAATACCTGGAGGGACTCGAGAAAATAATCCGGATGGCGCAGACTGGAAAACCCGAAATGTGAATCATGATCCAGAAAGGCCGTCCCTGTGACTCCGGGGCGGCCTTTCTAGTCAACCTCTTATTATAGTGGCTGTTCAAGTTTCATGACGATTTCTTGCCCGGCGGATGAGCTGCAATTCGCCTAATTGAACTTCGTCACATCAACAAACCTCAGCTCCCTTTAATCCGCCGAATGCCTGCTGTAATGCTCTCCCTGTCCGTTTCGGTTAGCACGTACAACTTGGGAGCAGTCGGAACGTCAAATTTGTGATGCGAATGTGGAATTTCTGTTATAAGCGTCCCAACGGGCTCCTGCCGTTCATTCTGGATTACGTTCCAGAACAGTCTGGATCGGTTGTCTTCCGTTCCCCACTTTTCCAAGGAATTGCTGAAATTCAGGCATTTTCCAATGATGAAATCATCTTTGCCGGCGGGATCGGCTGCCTGAAATCCCGCCTCCTCCAGGCGGTCGAACAAGGGCGGCATCAACCGGTCCAAATAAAGCCCATAGGCCGCATCTTCGATTTCCAGAAAGGCCGCAGTAAGTTGGGTGTGCATCTCCTTGTATAACGATTCCCACAAACCACCGATGTAGCGATTACCTTCCTCCCCGATTTCCGAAATGGACATGCTGCTCATAAATATCGGTTCCTGTCTATTCATTCTCTTAACGCCTCCTTTTTTAGCTGCAATTCCAGTGTACAACATGGAAGCAAATTGTAAGGTTCACCTTGAATTTCTTGCAATCCAATGGTATATTCCGGGTAATTCCTGCAATCAACTTTAAGCTTTGGCCTGGGAGGTGCAATTAGCATGAGGATGGGACCAAAAGATGTCGCAAGAAAATTCGCCATCAGCACAAGTACATTGCGAAACTATGAGAAACAGGGGCTCATCCCTCCTGCGGAGCGCTCGCCGGCGGGGTATCGAAGCTATACGGATACTCATGTGGCGTATTTGGCATGTCTGCAGGCTATGGCACCCGCTTTCGGCATGAAGGTAACAGGCGAGGTTTTGCGAGCCGTATTTCGCAACGATACAGACGCGGCACTGTGGAAGGTGAAGGAGGTTGAAGTTGCGCTCTATCACAGTAAACAATTCGCCCAGCAAACGCTGCTTGAACTTAGCAACTCCGAGAGCATGGAAAGCGGGACTGCATTTGGCGGGGGATGGATGACGGTCGGTGAGGTCGCCGAATTATACAACGTGCCCGCAACGACTTTGCGTCATTGGGAAAAAGTCGGTCTCCTGTCATCCAGACGCAATCCGAGCAACAACTACAGATTGTACAACCGGTCCCATCTGCATAAAATCTTGCTCAACCGCGTATTGCGGATGTTGATCTATTCTCCTCAGACGGTGCAGTTGAAACAGGACATTGCCGACTTACAGGAACTGGATCTGGAACAAACCCGCGTCATTGCGGTTCAAATACTGAACCATCTCAATCATATGAATCGCGAGCAAATTCGCGCTTTGTTCCATCTGCACCAATTGTTGAACACCGTGGATACGGAGCCGCACAACCTATAAATGCAACCAATCCGGAACAGCTGTTTGCAGCCGGTTACGCCGCCTGCATCGCCTCACTGAGTCCAGGATGCTGCTTGCAACTGCTTTTGATTGTTTATCCCGGGTTATAAAACCGTTTTCATTTTACATATAATAGGATATGATGAGAAGGAAACGGTCTGAAAATCGGGTAAATCATGCAAAGGAGAGGGAAGCGATGAGGATTGTGGTTGAACAGCCGGCAGCGCTATGGTACAAAAGGGAAATGTCTTTGACGGACGGGGATTCCTTAAAGCTGTTTGTGCGTCTTGGCGGCTGCGGCAGTGTCCAGCCCGGCTTCTCGCTCGGCGTGATCCGGGATACCCCGGGAAATGCCGCGCTTCAGCATGCGGTGGAAGGCATTGTATTCTATATGGAGGATGATCATCTCTGGTACCTGGACAATAAAGTGCTGCATATCCGCTATGACGAGAAGCTGGATGATATTTGGATGGAAGTCCAGTAATTTAATTCACATCATTAATATTTAATGGCAATAAATTTTATTTTATAGCATAATGAAACCCGTCGCACATATATATGATAATGGGAGATGTAACATTTTACTCATGTGAGGAGAAGCCGGCATCGAAGGAGCATTACCGTAAGCCTTGGAGGTAATGAGATGAGGACGGAACTGCTCATTCAACTGCTTGTGCTTGTCGTGATGATCATTCAGTTGGCCGGAAAATCTGGAAAGTCCTAAGTGCCGAAGAAACCGGCAGCACATTTGTCATCGTGCTGCCGGTTTCTTTTTGCTGTGCAAATCAAGGCAGTATTATTTTTGTAACCAAGGAACATTAAAGTGCGTTCTTCTCCTTTTTGGCATTTCTTGTCATACTGGAATCAAGGGTAGGAAATTCCAATTACAAAGGAGAATGATTAATGGCAGCGTCAACCTGGATCATCGACACCGCGCACAGCAGTCTGGATTTCTCAATTCGCCACTTGATGGTAAGCAATGTCAAAGGCACCTTTCATCATTTCTCGGCCAAAGTCGTTGCGGATCCCGAGGATTTGACAACGGCGGAAATCGAATTTGCCATTGATCTTGAAAGCGTGGATACCCGCAATAAGGATCGCGACGCGCACTTACGCACTGCAGATTTTTTCGATATTGAGAAATTTCCGCAGCTGCTGTTCAAGGCCAATCAAATTGTCCGAACCAAAGGCGATGAATATGCAGTCACAGGCGATGTGACCCTGCACGGGGTTACCCGCTCCGAGACGTTCTCCGTTACTTTTGAAGGTACCGAGAAAGACCCATGGGGCAATATCAAAACAGGCTTCAGCGGCAAGGGTGCCTTGAACCGCAGCGATTACGGCCTGACGTATAATGCTGTTCTGGAAACAGGAGGCATCATGGTTGGGGATCAGGTGAAAATATCCATCGAGCTCGAAGCTTCCCAGCAGCCCGAGGCATAAACTCCTCCGCTATCAAGACAGGTCATATTACTCGAACAAGCCACGGTCCCATCCGCCGTGGTTTGTTCTTTTTTTGTTTAGCCCAACTTCTGCGCTTCCCCATCCATATAAGCCAAATGAGCTTCCCCCCATTGATGCATCAGATCAAAGATCGGCTGAAGCGTTTTACCGTGCTCGCTGATGGAATATTCCACCTTAGGCGGAATCTGCGGATAAATGACCCGTTGAATCAGATGCTCCTTCTCGAGTTCTCTTAATTGCGAGGTGAGCATTTTATGGGATATGTCCGGGATTTTAGCCTTCAATTCGCTAAACCGCAGCGTACCGTTCATCTCCAGATGAAGTAAGATGACAAGCTTCCATTTTCCAGCCAACGTATTTAAGGTATCGATAACTTTGCAATCCTTTTGCGTCGTTTTCATGGACAGCCTCTATTCATTTCTTATTTTTGTTGATAATATATCATTTCATAACCTGTTATACAACGGATGATGGGGAGTTGGGGCACATGATAACAGAGTCTTTTCTTACCATTCTGATTGTGGACGACGAGCAGCCGCTGCGCGAAGAGCTGCGTTTGTTTCCGTGGCCGGAATATGGAGCCGAGCTGGTCGGTGAAGCTGAGAACGGCGCGGAAGCGCTGCAGATGTGCGGAGGCATGCAGCCGGATGTGGTGATTACCGATGTCACGATGCCGGTTATGGACGGTCTTGAGCTGTGCCGCAAAATCCGAAGCATGTATCCACTTACGCAAATTGTGCTGTTGACCTGCCATAGCGAATTCGAATATGTCCGGGAAGCGCTCAAGCTGGGCGCGCTGGATTATTTGATCAAGGTGGCACTGGACGAAGAGGATATGAGGGTTGTGCTGGACAAAGCCCGGGAGGCGATCCGACGCGAATGGGTAAACCGGCGCAGCGAGCAATTCGGCAGGCGGATTGATTTTTCGAGACAGCTTGCGAAGCTTCTGAAGGAGGGGGCGAGCGATATGGATTTGATCGGGCAGCTCCCTGCAGACGCGGCTAATCCTGCCAGCTCCAGCCAGATGATGCTGACGGCGGCAAGGCTTCATATACACTGCAAGCCGGAATACCGTTATGAAGTAACTATTGCTCTGAACGAGACGCTTGCCGACCCGAGACAGCTGACAACGCAGCTGCATGACTGGACTCCGCTAGGCGAAACGGATTATTTGCTATGGTTCAAAGCCGCAGATAATGGGGAGGCGGCCCGGACCAAACTCGCTGCTGAAATGCTGATGACAGATTTGCAGCAGGGGTTGGACAGGAAGCTGCCTTATCTCAGCGGGGACGTCAAGCTCTTTACGCTGCTCGGCGGCCCTGCGGCTAATAATGCGGAGCTGCTGGCAGTCCTCAAGCGGACGGAGCCCGGGCCGACGCTAGCTTATTTTTATAATTCCGGCGAGGTGGTGGCTGATTCTGCGGCTGGGGGTATTCCTGCATCTGATGAACAAGGGGCCGACGAGCCGCGGAAGTGCCGCAAGGAGGTGCTGCTGGCGATGAAGCTTATGCACGCACAGCTTGCAGAGCCGATCACCTTGACTTCCGTGGCGGCGGAAGTGGGGCTCAGCTCCTTTTATCTGAGCCGTCTGTTCAAAGAAGAAACGGGCGAAGCTTTCAACGATTATTTGACCCGTTTGCGTATCGACCAGGCGATCCGCCTGCTGAAAACCACCAATCTCAAAGTTTATGAGGTGGCGGAGCGTGTCGGTATTCCCAGCTACCGTTATTTCTCCGTCGTTTTTCGCGGAATTACCGGCGTTTCACCCACAGAATTCAAGAAAGGATGATAGACATTGCTGCGGCGGACTTTTAAATTCAGTGATATGAGCATCGCCCTGAAGCATTTTTTGTTCCTGTTCGCGGGTACGCTGCTGCTATTTGGCCTGCTTGCCTGGCTTAATCTGAGAGATGCCGAGCAGTTGTTCCGCAAACAGGTAGTCAGTGATTCGGAAATTATTATTGACCGCACCAACCTGTATCTGAACGCTTATCTTGACAATGTACAAAGCATCCTGCTGCTGCTCAAGGCGCGATCCGATCTGCTGGAGAAGGATAAACAGGAAGAAGCAAGCACTTTGCTGCGGCAATATGCCGAGCAGAACAGCACCTTATACAGGACGCTTTATCTGGTGCGCGCAAATGGCGAGGTGGTATCCAATACACAGGTGAATTTTGAGATCATGGGCAATCCCATTCTCGGAGACCTGCTGGAACAGGCCCGAACCAACTATGGCGTTTTTATTACGGAGCCTTATGACTCGCCGCTATCGGGCAGAACGGTCGCTTTTGTGCTTCCGATTGCAGGCAAAGACCGCGGTTTCAAGGGAATGGCGGTTGTGGAAATCGACCTGAACAAGCTGACGGGGCTGCTTGCCACCTTCATGAATACGAAGAATCAGACCTTTGCGATTATTTCCAGCAAGGGCAATCCCGTGCAATCCTTTGATTCCAGTCTGCCGCTCAGTTTCTATCGGCTGCTGCCCTACCATACGAACGTATTTCCTCCCCGTCTGGACACCGATTTTCTTACTCAAATAGCCAATCTCTCCGTTGGCGTTTCGCAGCTGGAGGGACCAACCGGCAAGCTGGTGGCCGTCAAAGCCGGCATGAACCGGCTCGGTTGGCATTTCATTGCGTTCTATGAAAATAGTTATTTCTATCAGAATATTACAATGCTTTACCGCAATTACGGAAATGTGGCCCTGATCTGGTTTGTGCTGCTGCTATTTGGTTCCTACCTGATGAGCCGTTATTTCACCTATCCCATCCGGACGTTGGCGGCCAAAATGAACCGTGTGCGCGAAGTGGAAATTCTCTCGACGATCACCATTCACCGCAATGACGAGATCGGCATGCTGTCCAAAAGCTATAATGCCATGATGGAGCGTATCCAGCATCTGGTCCACGAGATCAAGGAAGCACAGTCCCATAAGCTTCAGTTGGAGCTGAAGATGCTGCAGAGTCAAATCGCACCCCATTTTCTATACAATACGCTGGCCTGTATCAGCAGTCTCGCCAAGCAGCAGAAGACCGACGCCGTCCGTGAAACGATCCGCTCCCTGGTCGGCCTGCTGTCATTCAGCTTCGACAAGCAAGGCGAATTCGTGACGCTGAAGGAAGAACTGGACGGTCTTATGATGTATGTGCATATTCAGCAGGTGAGATATGGCGACAGGTTTATTTTGGAGCTGGATACGGATCCGGAGGCTTTGCGCTGCACCGTGCTGAAGCTGACGCTGCAGCCGCTGGTGGAGAATGCGATCTTTCATGGCCTTGCGCCCCAGAAACGCAAGGGGAGGATCCGGATTCGCACCAAGCTTGTACGGGGCATGCTTGTCTTTATGATCAGGGACGATGGCGTAGGCATGGACAAGCATAAACTTGATACGATTTTCTCCGAGCGGCGTACGCCGCCGAGCAAGGAACGTTTCACAGGCATCGGCATCATGAATGTACATGAGCGGATCCGGCTTCACTATGGACAGACCTACGGGCTGAGGGTGTTCAGTCTGCCAACGAAGGGTATGCTGATCCGCGTGGAGCTGCCAGCGGTCAAACCGGATGAGATTCATCCGGAAACGTAAGCGGTTGCAAAAATTGGAACACTTTCGCAACATCACTGCATAGAAGGCCGTCACCCTCGCTTGCTATACTGAAATCACGCAAATGTAAGCGCGAACATCTTATGCGAGGTGATTTCATGAGTAAGTCGGCCACGGCTGCGGTGACGGCTCCCAAGAGGCCCAGGCCACAAATGAAACTGTTGGGAAAAAGGGTGTGGGCCTACCGTGCCTTTTATCTGATGCTGTTGCCCGGTGTATTGTATTACATTTTATTCCGCTATTTGCCCATGTACGGCGTGATCATCGCCTTTAAGGATTACAGCATGCTCGATGGTATCATGCGCAGCAGCTGGGCGGACCCCTGGTATAAATATTTCCAGCAATTTTTTGAATCGCCTTATTTTTCGCAGCTGCTGGTCAACACCTTTCTGATCAGCTTCTACAAGCTGATTTTCGGCATCGTGCCGCCCATCCTTATGGCGCTGCTGTTGAATGAGTGCCGGCACAAGTGGTTCAAATCGGTCGTGCAAACGCTGACTTACATGCCGCATTTTCTCTCCTGGGTTATCATTTACGGGATTCTGCTGGCGCTTATGTCACAAAGTTCCGGACTTTTCAACCGCTGGCTGGAGGATATCGGGATACCCTCGATACCTTTTCTGACATCGCCAGATCATTTCCGGGCTATCCTTGTGGGCTCGGAAATCTGGAAAGACCTTGGCTGGGGGGCAATCATCTATCTGGCCGCCATGACGGGTATCGACCCCACTTTGTATGAAGCGGCAAGGGTGGACGGATCAGGCAGATTCCGGATGATCTGGCATATTACACTTCCGGGAATCCGCAATGTAATCGTGCTGCTGCTGATTTTGAAGCTGGGCCAGATTATGGACGCCGGCTTCGATCAGATTTACATTTTATACAATATTCAGGTGTATGCGGTTGCGGATATTCTCGATACCTGGGTATTCAGGACTGGCTTGCAGCAGCTTAATTTCAGTCTCGGAGCGGCCGTTGGATTATTCAAATCGGCAATTGGACTCGTACTTGTCCTCGGCTCCAACCAGTTGGCTAAGAAATGGGGTGAGGGCATATGGTAAAAAGTCTGGAGGACCGGATCGTCAACTTTATCGTTTACTTCCTGCTTGGACTTGCTGCCCTTGCGGCGATCCTGCCGCTGATGTATGTCGTTACCGTATCCATCACCCCGATCTCGGAGGTGCTGAAGAACGGTGGATTTATCCTCATACCCAAGAGCATCACGTTCTCCGCATACGGCCAGCTGTTCACCCAGACCGGCATTCCCAGGGCGCTTGCGGTGACAGCCTTTATCACCATTGTCGGGACGGTTGTCAATTTAGTATTAACCGCTCTGATGGCCTACCCGCTAAGCCGCAAACTGATGCCGGGTAGAAGCTTCTTCCTGCTTATGATCCTGTTTACCATGCTGTTCAGCGGAGGCATTATTCCGACGTATCTGGTGGTGAAATCGCTGGGGCTGCTGGATTCCGTATGGTCGATGATACTGCCTAATGCGGTCTGGAGCTTCAATGTGCTGATTATGAAAAGCTTCTATGAAAGCATGCCGGAGGAGCTGTTCGAGTCCGCGCGGATCGACGGGGCCAAAGAGCTTCGCATCCTGCTGCAGATCGTCATCCCGCTTTCCATTCCTTCCATGCTGACCATCGGCCTCTTCTATATGGTAGGTCACTGGAATGAATTTTTTCAGGCGATTATGTATGTTACGGACCGGTCGTTGTTTCCGCTGCAGGTCATTATTCGTGAAATTCTGATGATGACGCAGCAGCCCCTGGAAAATATCGATAACATTCTGCCAACCGAAACGATGCAGATGGCCTCTGTAATTACGGCAAGTCTGCCTATTATTATCGTCTATCCTTTCATCCAGAAGCATTTTACAAAAGGGATGATGCTGGGCTCCGTAAAAGGTTGAATGCGATGCGTCAGAGCGTACGGGTTGAAAATAAGAAAAAGGGGTTGGGTGTATGTTGAAAAGGAATCGGGTAATCAGTTTGGCTTTGGCTGCTGTTATGTCTGGAACACTGCTGAGCGGCTGCGGGGGTAAAGAAGCGAAAGTTGCGGGGGGACAACCCAATAATGAGGCGAAGCCGGCGCAATCCTCAGGCAAAGCGGTGAAGATTGATATTATCGAAACAGGCAACGGCCTGCCCTCGCCGGATCAGGATGCGATTAAACAGGAACTGGACAGCAAGCTTGGAATCGATCTGAATATGACGGTTTATGCATCCGGAGACGATTACAAGAATCAGTTGAATGTACGGATGGCATCGGCGAATTTTCCTGATTTGTTCGCGCTGGACCGGCAGCAGCTCAAGCAGTTTTCCGAGCAGGGTCTGCTTCTGGATCTGTCGGGTTATCTGGATAAACTGAAGCCGACAGTCGATTTTATCGGTGAAGACAGTCTGAAGAAAGGGACAATCAACGGGAGTGTTTATGCGATAGCCAAATCGCCGCAAATCCCGTACAGCACCTATTGGGTAAGGAAGGATTGGCTGGATAAGCTGGGTCTGCAGACTCCCAAAACGATTGATGAGCTATATACCGTAGCCAAAGCTTTCACGGACCAGGATCCGGACGGGAATGGCAAGAAGGACACACTCGGTATCACAGGTGGGAAGATCGGCGCGTTCAACCCCGTATTCGGCGCTTACGGAATTGGATTCGACGGCGGTCCAAGCCTGTATATCCGGGATAATAAGCTTATCAATTCCCTGTATGATCCGAACATGGAGGATGCTTTGACTACCATTAAGAAAATGGTCGATGCCGGATCCGTCGATCCGGAGCTAATGGCTAATTCCGGGCTCCAGCACCAGGAGAAAGCGATTAAAGGCCAGGCAGGCATAATCTATATAGACTGGCCGAATATGACAAAAGCCCAGTTTGCCGAGCAAATTAAAGCGGTAAACCCGAATGCGGAGTGGATTCAGGTAGAGGCTCCGGAAGGACCCGGCGGCAAGTTTGTCAGCTCGTGGGATGTCGGGATGACCCCGGCGCTGTATGCAATCCCGAAGGCGTTGGAGAAAAATCCCGATAAGCTGGCCAAAGTGATCGAGCTGCTCAATTATGTTTCTTCAGATGGCTCCAATCTCGTCCAATATGGAGTGGAAGGCAAACATTACAACATGGAAGGCGATACCGTCGTACCGACGGAGCTGCTGGGCAAGGAAGGCGCTTATTTCTGGCTGTACCAGTTTACCGGCCGGCCGGAAAAAGAGTATTTAAAAGTGAAGTTTGCGCCGCAAAAAGCATTTGTCGAATTTGCCGACAAGCAGCCCCATATTGAAGCCTACGGCGGGTTTATCGATTTCCCCGACGGCTATAACGCCTCTGACGCTGCGCGTTATATCGAGGAAGAGCTGACCAAGTTTATTTACGGCAAACGGCCGATCAGCGAATATGCCGCTTTCTTGAAAACGCTGGAGTCTTCCATGAATTACAAGCTCTATATGGACGCTGCAGAAGAGCAGCTGAAGAAGCTCGAATTTCTGAAATAAACGGAGCCACAACTTATCCTGGAGGTTGAACGTATGACAAAGCTTCAGCTTGACTTGAAGGAATCGGTCAGACAGTTCCATGAGGACGGTTATTTATTGCTCAAAGGCGTGTTGTCAGCCGATAAGGTAGCCCGTTTGAACCAGGCCGTGGATGAGATTTTGGCGGGAGAGCCGGACGCGCTTTCCTACAATATTTACAACAGTGTAGAGCGGCATGATGAGATTGCTTCCCTGATCGACGAGCCGACAGTGCTGCCGCTTATGGTAGAGCTGCTTCGCCACAATATCCAGCTGCATATCTCTCACTTGACTGTCCGCAAGCCGAATCCGGAGGATGTGGAGACGCCGACTGGCAGTTTTATCAACTGGCACCAGGATGGACCCCATCCGCAGTTTCCTGCAATAAATGGACTGACTTCTATCTACTACATCAAAGCATGCTACATGCTCAGCGATATGTCGGCGCCCAACCGCGGGAATACCAAAATCATTCCCCGGTCCCACAATGTCGTCTATCAGCCGGACTCGCAAAATGTGAGAGAGCAGCTGCCTGATGAAATGCAGGTTTGCGGAGAACCGGGGGACGTGTTCATTTTTCCGCAAAATTTATGGCACGCCGGGGCTCCCAATCAATCCGCCTATACGCGCCGTCAGTTGTTCCTGGGGTACAGTCCCATATGGATGCGGCCAATCGACTACAAAGCCGCTTCCGAGCGGCTGCTGAAAGAATCCGGCCCGATCCGCCGTCAACTGCTGGGCGAAATAAGCGAGAATCCCTTTCATTATTATGTGCCAGGCGATGACATGGTGCCGTTGAAGACGTTGGCAACCGGAGGAACCGCTGCAGAAACCAGCGTCTATAAACCGGATTAAACGGTCCGGTTGTTAAGGATAGCAGATGGATGATACGCCCTTCAACATGGAGGGCGTATTTATATTCCTTGCGCTGTCTGGTAGGATAGGAGGGAGAAAGCCTTAAAGAAAGGGATGGATTCCATGCAAATTGTCAAACTTGGACAAACCGGTCTCGATGTCTCCCGTCTGTGTCTTGGCTGTATGAGTTACGGCGTTCCGGACAGAGGCGCCCACCCATGGTCGATGAATGAAGAGGAAAGTCGGCCTTTCATCCGGAAGGCGCTTGAGCTGGGTATTAATTTTTTTGATACAGCCAATGTGTACTCTGATGGAACCAGCGAAGAGATCGTTGGCCGGGCACTTCGCGATTTTGCCGATCGTGATGAGGTCGTAATCGCCACGAAGGTACACGGGCGAATGAGGCCGGGTCCCAATGGGGCTGGATTATCGCGTAAAGTGATTATGGCCGAGATTGACAACAGCTTGAAGCGGCTGGGAACGGACTACGTCGACCTGTACCAGATTCACCGCTGGGACGACCAAACCCCGATCGAAGAAACGATGGAGGCTCTGCATGATGTTGTGAAATCGGGAAAAGCCCGATATATCGGCGCATCTTCCATGTATGCCTGGCAGTTTCTGAAAGCGCTGCATACCGCGGACCGAAACGGCTGGACCCGGTTTGTCAGCATGCAGAACTACTTGAACCTGCTCTACCGCGAGGAGGAACGTGAAATGCTGCCCTTGTGTAAAGCGGAGGGAATCGGCGTTATTCCATGGAGCCCGCTCGCACGAGGCCGGCTTACCCGCGATTGGGAGGAATCCAGCGAGCGTTCCCAAACGGATGAATTCGGCAAAAAGCTGTACGCCTTAACGGCTGATGCCGATCAGATGGTCGTTGAGCGTGTGGCGGAGGTGGCCAAGCAGCGCGGTGTTCCCCGGGCGCAAGTAGCACTTGCCTGGGTGCTGCAAAAGTCGCCGGTCACTGCCCCGATTGTGGGCGCGACCAAACCGCATCATCTGGAAGATGCGGTTGCCGCTTTAACGCTCCAACTAACAAAGGAGGAAATTATAAGTCTGGAAGCGCCTTATGTGCCGCATCCGGTATTGGGCGGATTAAGTTAATTCCTCATTCGACATCGCTATAGGAATGGAATCGCCAAAGCAGCCCGGCTTCGATCAGCCGGGCTGTTTTGGTGATTGGGTTATATTTGTGGGTGTTTGGATTTGTTCGTAAAGGACTGTACCTTGTTGATCAGTTTATCACGGGCGCTCTTGTTCCTCATTAAATATGCGATTCCCAGGCCGGCAGCGGTCATTAGCATTTTTTTCATGATGAATTCCTCCTCGTGAGAAAATGTCTTCATAGGATTATACCCACATGGGCTTGATTTTACTCAGATTAGTCTGCATAACGGAAAGCTGCCAGGCAGGAATAGCGGAAATCAAGAACCAACAGACTTTGCAGGTATTTGGCTTCGTGTTACGATAAGAATCACCAAAACCGATCAAAAGAAGGGTGCTGAATGAAGTGGGAAATTACGACTTCTTACCGGAGCCGGATGCATTAAATAAGCTGATGCAGGTTCAGGCTGCCCTGGACTTGATTTTATGCGAAGAGGACTGGTTAAGGTACCACCGTTTTACACCGTGTCGGGGAACGGAGGCTGCAATGGCTAAGATTGATAATGGATCGGGCGACCATTTGTTTATTTTATTCGCCCCGGATGGTGCAATCCTGAAAGGCTTTGATCATGAATCATCGCTAAGCCCGCATGCGGGAGAAGATTATGTCATTTGGCCCGGTATTTATGATCAGACTCCACTGGTCTTGCTTGATTTGCTGGATGACGAGGCTATTGAGAAGGATGAGGTTACTTTCTGTATATGGCGCGAAGCAGGCGACACCTCATGGCGCAAAGGCCAAATCGCCGTCCCAGACGGCGCAGACGATGGTTCCGGATTTCTGCTCGGTACGATTAGACTTACACCGGAACAGTACGTCGATTGGGCAGAAGATTATTTTGATGTGGAGCTCCCGTTGGAAATTGTAAGGGGTATCTATGAAGGTTACCCCATCAAGGAGTCCACGATTCATGCGTTGAATCCTGAGCGTGACGTTCAGGGGACGCTCCGCGAATTGCAGGAAATTGGTATGTAGGAGATTCGAATGTCCTGCTACCGCCCCCATAGCAGGCGGCAACAGCGGCGCAGGCTTCCGGAGGATTGGAGCGCGCATGCCGATGCCGAACTTTCTTTGGATGTCTTCCGATCCAGTTATTGGAATACTTTCCGATTCCGTCACGCTGACGCTTGTCATCGATACACGGGAGGGCAAGATCGGGGAAGAGACGACGAATTCCTATAAGCTTGTTTTTACGGTGAAAACAGAGAATGGAAGTCTCAAAATTATTCAAGGGCTCCGAAAAAAACTGTAGAGGGTAGGTGCAAGGAGCGAATGCGAATCATTATAGTTTCCGATACCCATATGCCCAGAATGAATAAAAAACTGCCGGATCGTCTTGTGCGCGAGCTTCGTTCTGCCGATCATATTCTGCATGCAGGCGACTGGACGCAGCTTTCCGTATACGATATGCTCGCCGCCTATGCGCCTACTGACGGCGTGGCGGGCAATAATGACGGTCCGGAAATCATCCGTAAATTCGGCTGGCGCAAGCTGCTGACCTTTCAAGGCGTCCGGATTGGAATGGTTCACGGTCATGGGACAGGCAAACGGACCGATACGGAAGCAACGGCTGTCAGCAGTTTTGCGGATGAGAAGCCGGATGTGATTCTCTACGGCCACTCCCATATCCCGGTACTCCGCCAAAGTGCCGGGATACTGGTGATGAATCCGGGCTCTCCAACGGACAAGAGAAGGCAGTCCCAATACTCATTCGGCGTTCTTGAGTTGACGAACGGGGCGGTAGAAGCCAAGCATATCTATTATGGCAATAAATCATAACGATGCTGCTGTGGAATTATGATATAATAGGACCATTATGTACTTACAGGATTGAACGGAGCAGAAGCATTGAAAAAATTCAAAAAGTTTTATATTGAAATTACCAGCATTTGCAATCTGGCCTGCAGCTTTTGTCCTCAAACGAAGCGGCAAGCCAATTTTATTACAATCGAAGCTTTTACGAATATACTCGATCAGATCAAACCCCATACCGAGCATATTTATTTTCATGTGAAAGGGGAACCGATGCTGCATCCGAAGCTGGACCAGCTGCTGGATCTCAGCCATGAGAGAGGCTTCAAGGTTAACCTCACCTCCAACGGGACTTTGCTCCATAAAGCAGGACCCAAGATTATGGGAAAACCGGCGCTGAGGCAAATCAACTTCTCCTTGCACAGTTTTGACGGCCATGAAGGCTCCACAGACAAGGAAGGTTATATTAAAAATGTGCTGGTATTTGCCAAAGAGGCCGTTGCGGTGTCGGACATTCTGATCTCACTGCGGTTGTGGAACCTGACAGAAGACAATACGGCCAATATAGAGCGCAGCCGCAACCGGGAAATCCTCCAAATCATTGAGGAGGAATTTCAGCTGGATTACCGGATCGAGGATAAATTTGTCCGCGGCGGCGGCATCAAAATAGCCGATCGGATCTATTTGAACCAGGAGCATGAATTCAAATGGCCCGATTTGAAGGAAAAGGAAGACGAAGGAAAAGGTTTCTGCCATGCACTGCGCAATCAGGCCGGCATTCTGGTGGATGGAACCGTCATTCCCTGCTGCCTGGATGGCGAAGGAGTCATCAACCTGGGTAACATCAACCATACGCCATTCTCGGAGATTGTCGAAGGCGAACGGGCCAACAAGCTGTACGACGGATTTTCCCGGAGGGAAGTCGTCGAGGAACTGTGCCGGAAATGCGGCTATCGTCAGCGGTTCAGTATGTAAGCGGGATTACGACCACCCTAGACGGGCGGATTTGTAATCCGCGCCTCGAACCTTGCACTATGCGCCGCGGAAACGCGGTTTTTTTTGTTTCCAAATATTCATATTCCAATGGAATGAATTTTGCTTCGTTCGCCCCATACTAGCGTAGATGAAAGGGCTGGACGGACAGCCGAATGCAAACAGGCGGTGAAGATAAATGGTGATATTGGACCAAATTGCGCAATGGCATATTTACCTGATCGCAGGGGTGGCATCTACCCCGCATATTTTTGATGAATGCAAGCGGGAGCTCAAGCAGCGTTTTTTGGAAACGGGCCGGGATCCCATTATCCGCGAGCTGCTGCCTTACGGTGATCATACGCAGAGCATGTTCCGCCAAATTATAGAAGTAGGCCGGGATTTGTCCCGTCTGGGAGCAGCCTATCGTCCGGGTGGCCGTGCGGTTGCGGACCAGGTAAGCCGCCTGTCAGCGGGACGCCCGGTCTTGTTGATCGGCCATAGCGGCGGCGCCGTAGCTGCCTATCAGGCTGCGCTTTTGCTTAGTAAGAAAGGGGTTATTCCCGATTGCCGGATTATTCAGGTAGGATCCCCGAGGATGCCGATCCGCAGCGATTTCCGCAACAAGGTGAGTTATTTCCGCGCGGTTGATGAGGACGGCAAGCTGAAGGATCCCATCACAAGGCTGGGAAGCTGGGGCGGTTGGAGCCGCAACCGGCTGGGTGTGCTTTATTGGAACCGGCTTAAGCATGCGCCGGGACATATCGGAACGATTACGGTGCTAGGTGGACACCCGCATTATTTCCGCAGCAAGGAGCCTTATTGGCATCCGCAGCGGGGATCGAACCTGAGTTTGACACTTGACCGGATTTGGGAGAGGGTGGCGATGGAGGCCGTTGAGCTGGAGACTTGAGCAGCGGATTTGTCCTTGAAGCCGCATCATTAAAGCTTCGTTGTTTTCCGGTTCCGGGCTATTCCTTAAAGATCGCCTGGAACCGGGATTGATTTTCAAACGGACGTGCTTGTTATTCCAGCGGCGGTTACGCGATTGCGGCCATTCTGTTTGGACTGGTACAGCATGGTGTCGGCCTCCAGAAGGAGCTCGAGTCTCAGATCTGCCGCTTCGGGAATGGTGGCCGTTACCCCCGCGCTGATCGTTACCGCATCATGTACTTTCGAGCCGCTGTGGGGGATGCATGCCGACTCGATATCCGATCGGAGTATCTCGGCTGTCCGGAATGCTTCTTCAATGGCCATGCCTGGCAGAATAACAGCAAATTCCTCGCCGCCGTACCTGGCTGCAAGTCCGCCATGCTGTATCATTCTCCGTTGAAAAATCATGGCTACCCGCTTTAGGCATTCATCGCCCTCGATATGGCCGTACGTATCGTTATAGGCTTTGAAATAATCAATGTCTATAATGATTAGTGCAATCGGGGTCTGACTGGTGAACGCGGATTTCCATTCCAGCCTCAGCCTTTCATCGAAAGCCCTGCGGTTGGCGATTCCGGTCAACCCATCCATCGTGGAGAGCTTTTGCAGCAAATGATTGGCTTCGATGAGCCGGTTCTCCGCCTGTTTTTTCGCCGTAATATCGGTGGCAATACCGACGTAGCCGGATAATTCGCCTTCATATTGCAGCGGGGTAATGAGCAGGTCTACGATGATCAAGCTTCCGTCTTTTTTCACATAGGTCCATTCCCGTTCATCGGAATTGTTGCGGTGCGACCATTTAATGAGAACATCAAATCCTGTAATCTCTTTGCCCGCCAATTCGGACAACTCCTGCCCTCTACGTTCGATCTCCGCTTCCAGATGGAAGTTGACCGGGGTTAATTTCCCCAGCATCTCATCCTCCGCATAGCCCAGCATTTTCTCTGCGCCTTTGTTGAACAACGTAATGAGGCCGGTTGGATCGGTTACAATAATGGATACTTCGGTTGCCGATTGGAAAACAGCTTCTTTCAAGGCATTTAATTGGCGGTAACGTCCCTCGTTTTCTTTCAGCTGAATTTCCATCAAATTAGCCCGCATCAAATAATACTTCAAATAAGCGATGAATATAGAACCGAAGATCATAACAGCCAAAAAATAAAGAATGATGTAGAGGCTGTTTTTACCTAGAAGATAATACAAGCTCGCACTGGTGATGATGACCATGGCTCCGATCAGCGCTATCCAGCGTCTCCAATAGGTCAGCCGGTAACGGACGATCATGCCGGATAGAGAGCCGAGAAGCAGAATATTCAGGCAAGCTATAATGGAGGATTCATTCACCCCAAAATAAAGAATACGAAAAAGTCCGATTATTATGGCGGACAGGATGGAAGCGTAAAAACCACCCATAAGAGCAGCAGAGATCACCGCAAGTTGGCGATAATCCAGAATGGTGGTGTCCGTAATCTGAAAGCCGAACAGCATCAGGATGATACCGAAGGCTCCAAGTATAAAGCCCAGCGTTAGTTTGCTTTGTGTGGAAGAGGTTCTGCTGCTTATCATTTCGAGAGGATACATGCGATTTATTAAAAAGAAACAGGCAATAAACAAAGCCAAGTTCACGATAAAATCGGAAAACACCCGCAAATACACCATCCTAATAATTATTCTACATAAACTGACAATCTGTTCCAATATAAAGTCAGACTAACCCCGTGTCAAGCAAGATCCTCTATGATTTTTTTGTGTTCAACCCTCAAGCAACTATTTGGAGGTTAAATCCGTCTAACTACAAAATATACTGAACCGATCATCAATTGGAGGAAAATATGAAACAATTATATCTTGCCGCGTTATTCACCTTGATGGCGGCAGTTGGTTTATGGGTGGTGGAATCGATTGAAGGGAGTAAAATTACGACGTCGGAATATATGGATTTAACTTTTTATATGGTGTTTTTTGGTGCAGTTCTGGCGTTTCCCTTCTATTTCATCGTGTTTTGTCCCATTGGAATAGCTGTGGATAAGTGGTTGAACCGCAATCTGCCTATTAAATTGATCAGCTACATGCTTGTAGGTGGTGTTAGTGGTTATTATATCTTCGAGATGCTGTATGAGGTTCGGTTTGTGGAGGAATTTGGGCTGCACAGCAGCACTTCGATCATACTGTTTGCTGCTATAGGCGCATTATTGTCGATCGCGGAAACAATGGCTCGGACGAGCTGGGAGAGAGCAGCTGCGCTGCAAGCGAAAGAATATGATTCGTGACTTGCTTTTTTAGAGAGGCGGGCGTTTCTTTTTTTCATGTAGGGAAAAAGCGTGCAGTGCATCAAAAGACGGCGGCGGCCGTTTTTTTTGTTTTTACCTCATCATTAAAAGACAATTTAAAGATTTGTCTTTAAAAGAGGCGGGTGATTATAATTAAGCTGACGAATCAATGGAGAGGAGCCTTACAATGAGAACGATTGCTGAATTGGAAAGTAAAATGGCTGAGCCGACTGAGGATCTGATCCGCGATTTGGCCTCGCTTGATGGAGATATTATGATTTTGGGCGTAGGAGGAAAAATGGGACCGAGTCTAGCCAAGCTCGCCGCAAATGCAATCCGTGAAGGCGGACTCGCCAAACGGGTAATCGGCGTTTCCCGTTTCTCGGATGCCGCCGCCAAAAGCGAACTGGAAGAGGCAGGTGTTGAAACGATTTCCTGTGATCTGCTGAACGATAAGGAACTGGCGGGGCTTCCGGATGCCCGCAATATCGTTTATATGGCTGGCAATAAATTCGGTACAAAAGGCAGAGAATATTTCACATGGGCGATGAACGCTTATTTGCCTGGCAGAGTGGCTGAGAAATACAAGGATTCGCGTATCGTGGCATTCTCCTCAGGGAATGTATATCCGTTTTCTCCTGTGGGAAGCGGTGGTGTAGACGAGAGCGTCCCCCCAGGACCAATCGGTGAATATGCCCAATCCTGCCTGGGCAGGGAGCGTGTGTTCGAATATTTCTCCCAGTTGAATGGCACGCCTATGCTCATCTACCGTCTGAATTATGCCATTGATATGCGTTACGGGGTTCTGCTCGAGCTTGCGAAGTCCATCCAGGCCGGTAAAGCTATTGATCTTACCATGGGCTATGCCAATGTAATCTGGCAGGGCGATGCCAACCTCATGGCGCTGCGGTCCTTGACAAAATGCACGAACCCGCCTGCTATTCTTAATATTACCGGACCGGAAACGATGTCTATCCGTTGGGCGGCCGGCGCACTCGCTAGCAGGTTGGGCATGGAGGTGCAATTTTCCGGCTCGGAAGCGGATACTGCACTGCTGAGCAATGCTTCAGCATCCCATCAGCATTTCGGTTATCCCCGTGTTTCGCTGCTGCAGATGATTGATTGGACGGCTGAATGGATTCTGGCCGGAGGGCAGACCTGGAATAAGCCAACCCACTTTCAGGAAAGAAAGGGGGACTTCTAAAGATGGGTTTACAACCGGCATTGTTAAAGGCTCTGCATGAAGGTCTTGTTATTCCTGCCCATCCCCTAGCGCTGAATAAAGACCGCAAGCTTGATGAACGCCGCCAACGTGCGCTTACCCGCTACTATCTTGCATCAGGTGCCGGAGGAATAGCGGTCGGCGTACACTCGACGCAGTTTGAAATTCGCGACAAAGACCATAATCTGTACGAACCGGTGCTCCGGCTTGCCGCGGAAGAGGCCGCCAAGGGACAACTGAACCGTCCTTTCATCAAGATAGCCGGTTTATGCGGACCGACCGCTCAAGCGCTGGATGAAGCATCTATTGCGCTCAAGCACGGATATGATGCAGGCCTTCTGAGCATGGGCGGTCTGGATAGCTGGAGTGAACAGGATATCCTGACGAGGACCGCTGAGGTTGCCCGAATTATCCCTGTAATTGGGTTCTATTTGCAGCCTTCGGTAGGCGGCAAAGTTTTCAGCTTTGATTTCTGGTGCAAATTTGCTGAAATTCCCAATGTCGTCGCCATCAAAATGGCTCCTTTCAACCGGTACCAGACCATCGATGTGGTCCGGGCTGTCTGTTATTCCAGCCGGAGGGATGAAATTGCCTTGTATACAGGCAATGATGACAATATCGTCAACGATCTGCTTACCCGTTATCAGTTTATGGTGGATGGCCAACCGGTAGTGAAACAGATCGTCGGCGGGCTCTTGGGCCATTGGTCGGTCTGGACGCAGAAAGCAGTGGAGCTATTGGAGGAAATCAAGGCGGTTCGTAATTTGCCGCAGATTCCCCGGGAATGGCTGACACGGCATGTACAGGTGACCGATTCCAATGCGGCATTCTTTGACTCCGCACACCAGTTCGCGGGCTGTATTCCAGGCATCCATGAGGTTCTGCGCAGACAAGGACTGCTGGAAGGTACCTGGTGCCTCAATCCTCACGAGGTTCTTTCTCCCGGTCAGGCCCAAGAGATAGAACGAGTCTATCAGGACTATCCGGATTTGAATGATGATGAGTTTGTGAAGAAGAATCTGGCTGACTGGTTATCATAAATCGATTGATCGTTACGTTGTTATTACGTGAACAGGGAGGGACCAGCCGATGCGCTTCAAGGATGTTTTCAGCATTATCGGGCCTGGAATGATCGGACCATCAAGCTCTCATACCGCCGGTGCCGCAAGGCTTGGGCAGGTTGCACGCCGGCTGCTGGGAGCCCCTCCCGTACAGGCGGAAATCACTCTGTACGGCTCGTTTGCCGAAACCTATCGAGGTCATGGTACGGATCTGGCGATTGTCGGCGGATTGCTTGATTTCAGCACCGATGATTCGCGAATCCGCCATTCTCTCGCGCTTGCGGAATCCCAAGGGATGCAGATCATATTTCGCACTGGAATCCAGCAAGCCCATCATCCCAACACGGCTGAGATTGTGATGAATAACGGCAGTCGCGAGGACCGGCTCACCGGAACCTCTATCGGCGGCGGCAATATCGAGATTATTGCCGTTAATGGCTTTGATGTCCGGTTTAGCGCTCATCATCCCACACTGCTGATCTTCCATGCGGACCGTCCAGGCATGTTGGCCGATATCACGTCTGTGATGAAATCCCATCGGCTGAATATCTGCTATATGGATGTCGACCGCAAGAGCAGAAGCGGGGATGCTTTGACGGTCCTGGAGACGGATGAGTCCATTTCTCCGGAGATGGTGCATCGGTTACTTGCTCTGGACGATGTCGGGAGGGTCAGCCTGGTGGATCTGGATAAGGAAGAGAGGGAGACGCCATGAATTTTGCATCGCTGCAGGAGCTTCAGGAGCGCTGCGAAGCCGGTGGCTTGTCCATGGGCCGTCTGATGCTGGAGCAGCAGGCTCTGGAGACCGATAAAAGTGAGGAAGAGGTCTTCCGGCAGATGTCGGATTATTACCTTATTATGAAGGAAGCCGTTCACAAAGGGCTGACGACTGACACGGTCTCGCGCAGCGGACTCACTGGCGGAGATGCCAAACGACTTCATGCCTATGCAGCGGAGGGGAAGTCTTCCCTGGGCGGCGAAGCGGCGGCGGCAATGGCATATGCGCTTGCCGTCTCCGAAGTCAATGCATCCATGGGAAGGATCGTCGCCACGCCGACAGCAGGTTCCTGCGGGATCATTCCAGGCGTATTTGTGCATTCACAGGAGAGGTTCGGCTGGGATGACAGCCTGCTTGTGGAAGGATTGTTTGCTGCTGGAGCGATCGGTTATATCATTGCCAATAAGTCTTTTATCTCCGGTGCCGAGGGGGGCTGCCAGGCTGAAGTGGGATCTGCCATCGGCATGGCTGCAGGCGCACTAACCGGAATGCGGGGAGGAACCCCCGCCCAGGCGGTGCATGCCGTGGGGCTTGCTCTGAAGAACTCGCTGGGTCTAATCTGTGATCCGGTCGGGGGATTGGTGGAAATCCCATGTATCGTCAGAAACGGCTTTGGAGCGGTGACGGCGCTTGCGGCGGCTGACATGGCGCTGGCCGGGGTACGCAGCGTAATCCCGTCGGATGAGGTGATCGATGTCATGCGCGAGGTTGGAACGGCCATGCCGGAAAAACACAGGGAAACCGCCAAAGGCGGACTTGCTCAAACACCAACGGGCAAACGGATAATGAAGGAATTATACGGGCGCAATAAATCGGGCGGCGGGAAGGAGAAGGGCCATTGAAACAACTTCTATCGGAGGCGCTGCTGCTGGAAGAGGAGCTGATCGCGCTGCGCCGCCATCTTCACAGGTATCCCGAGCTTAGTTTGCAGGAGTCGGATACCGCGGACCGGGTAAAAGCAGCACTGGCGGAGGCGGGCATTCCCTTTCGTGAACGGATAGGCGGTTACGGAATCGTAGCCGAATTAAAGGGTGAGGGACGTGACGGGGCTGTTATCGCCCTGCGTGCCGACATGGATGCGCTCCCTATACAGGAGGAGACGGGACTTTCCTTTGCTTCCGCCGCTCCGGGCTTGATGCATGCTTGCGGACATGACGGGCATACAGCTATTTTGGTCGGGGCCGCAAAGCTGCTTTCCGGACAAAATTTTAGCGGCACGATCCGTCTATTGTTTCAGGCGGCGGAAGAAATAAATAGCGGCGCTGATGCGATGATTGCGGAAGGCGTGCTGGATGATGTTGATGAAATTTATGGCCTTCACAATCTGCCGACGCTGTCGGCAGGCAAGGTTGCTACCCGGTACGGCGCGTTGATGGGTGCCGTGGACCGGATAGAAATCGAAATTGAAGGCAGAGGCGGACACGGGGCGATTCCCGATCAGAGCGTCGATCCGGTCGTATGCGCTTCAGCAATTGTAATGGGACTGCAGACGATCGTAAGCCGCGAGCTCTCGCCTTTTGATCCCGCGGTTGTGACCATTGGCAGCATTCACGCTGGCGAAGCCAACAATGTCATTCCTCACCGGGCATTGCTGACGGGGACCGTCCGCACCTTCGACCCCGTTGTGCAGCAGACCATGGAGGAGCGGATCGGGCGCCTGGTCCGGCAGATTGCCGAAGGTTACCGCTGCAAAGCTTCACTGCGTTATATCACTCAGGTACCCGTACTTGTGAA
This sequence comes from Paenibacillus nasutitermitis, assembly GCF_014641075.1. Taxonomy (GTDB): domain Bacteria; phylum Bacillota; class Bacilli; order Paenibacillales; family Paenibacillaceae; genus Paenibacillus_Z; species Paenibacillus_Z nasutitermitis. The sequence goes on along the minus strand of NZ_BMHP01000002.1, from coordinate 456,517 downwards.
TCATGATCCTTGCGTCGGGCATGTCGAAGCGGTAGTGGAGCATATGATTAGTGCCGAGAACCGTGTAGAAGCATCGCCAACTCTTGCCGGTGAAGATTTTTCCAGGTATTTGCAGCATGTGCCGGGCTGTTTCTTCTGGCTTGGCTCAGGCCCGGAAGAGAACGCAGAAGCCGCCTATGGTTTGCATCACCCGAAATACACCTTGAACGAAGCATGTCTGCCCCTGGGCAGCGCGCTGCTTGCTTCCATTGCTTTAGAACGATTAAAGAAGTTAAAGTCAAAGTAAATGAATATATTGCTGCTGGATATCAGCCAGTTGAATAGAAAAAAACAGATCGGCGATTATAGCCCGATCTGTTTTTTTTTCGGAAGATCAATGATTTCTTTTGCCGCTAATCAATACCGTTAAACTAACCAGCGTAACGAAGATCGTTGCACCCATGTCTGATAATATCGCGATCCACAGCGTCAGCCATCCGGGAATCGTAAGCAGGAGGGCAATCAGCTTCAATCCCAGGGCTATCGCAATATTGAAGCGGATGACGGCATTGACCCGCTTGGCGATACCGATGGCTTCCGGCAGCTTGCCCAGATGATCCTGCATCAGAACGATATCCGCCGTCTCAATGGCGCTGTCTGTTCCTTTGCCCATCGCAATGCCGAGCTGGGCAGACGCCAATGCCGGAGCATCGTTAATGCCGTCGCCAATCATGGCCACGTGACCGTTGGCGGCCATGTCCTTAATAATACGGACTTTGTCTTCCGGGAGCAGATTGCCGTGAAAGGAGGTGACGCCAACAACGGCGGCAACCTTCTCCGCGGTTTTTTGATGATCACCGGTCAGCATGACGGTTTGCCGGATTCCTGCACGATGGAGCTCTGAGATCACGGAGCGGCTTTCCTCGCGGATTTCGTCGGCGATGCCGAACATGCCAAGCACCTGATTCCGGTCGGCGACGATCACCAAGGTCAGACCCTGATCTTTAAGATCTGCAATCTGTGCTTTCACCTCTGGTGCAAGTGTCAAATGGGCGACACTCTGCTCATTGCCCAGCCAGTAGGTTTCCCCCGACACTTTGGCTACGATACCGCTGCCTGCGACTGTCCGGAGATCCTCGGCATCCGGAAGCTCGATGCCCCTTTTGGAAATTTCTTTCATAATGGCTCTTGCCAGGGGGTGAGAAGAGGATTTCTCGATCGCTCCGGCTGCTAGGTAGAACCGGGTTTCGTCGTAGACAACCATTTGCTCGACATGAGGTTCCCCTCTGGTCAGCGTACCGGTCTTATCGAAGGCAAGCGTATCGATCTTGCCAAGCTGCTCCAGAAACACGCCGCCTTTGATCAGAATGCCGTTCCGCGCGTTTCGGGTTATACCCGAGACGATCGCGATCGGCGAAGACAATATAAGAGCGCATGGACAGCCTACAATCAGTACGGCGAGTCCCTGATACAGCCATTTGATCCAATCTCCTCCGCCCAGCAGCGGCGGAACGATCATTACGAGCACGGCTGCAGCCATTATAGCTGGCGTATAATACTTGGCAAATTTATTAATGAACTGCTCGGTAGGTGTCTTGGTTTCCTGCGCTTCCTCCACCAGATGCAGAATTTTGGAAAGTGACGAATCCTCATACGCTTTTTCAATCCGGACCCGCAGAACACCTTCATTATTGATACTGCCTCCGAAAACGGCCATTCCAGCTGTTTTCTCCACAGGCAGAGACTCGCCTGTAATCGCAGCTTCGTTCACGGAGCTTGTGCCATCCTCGACAATGCCGTCGGACGGGATTTTTTCTCCAGGTTTTACGATGACCAGATCTTGAGCCTTTAAGGAAGCGATCGGCACGACCCGTTCAGCACCATTCTCCAGCCGGACAGCTTCTTTGGGGGCGACCTTCAACAGTGAAGCCATGGATCGACGGGCTTTCTCCATGCCAAGACCTTCAAGCAGCTCATTGAGACCGAACAGGATGGCGACAAGCGTCGCTTCTTTCCATTCTCCAATGGCGATGGCGCCGATTAGCGCAATGGTCATGAGTGTATCAATCGTAAACCGCAGCGATATTAATTGCCGTAGCCCGCGAAGGAATGTGGTGTAACCGCTCAAACCGGTCGCAAGCAGATAGAATCCGATCGAAAGGGCTTCTTGCCCGTAGCGGCCAGAAATAATACCTGCTGCAAACAAGAGGGCAGATAGGACAAGCATCCGGATCGGACCTGCCATTCCCTGATCATGACTGTGGGTATGGCCTTCGCCGTGATCATGCCCATGCCCGCCATGATCGTGGGAATGTCCTTCGCCGGCATGTTTATGTTCATGCTCATCGTGACCGCTTTCTATATAAGCGCGATCTGCTTTCAGGATATTCTCCACAGCCTTGAAAGAAATACGCGGATCGATCCTCAGCTTGCCGGTGCTGTAATGAAGTTCGGCTGTTTCTCCGTATTCCAGGCGTTTAATCTGACTCTCGATTGTCAGTGCGCAATTGCCGCAGGAAAGACCTTTGACGCGATATTCTTTCATGGAGCATTCCTTCTTTCAGATCAATATATGAATACATGCTCATATAATACTCCGGATTTGATTCCCTGTCAAACATACAGCTAATATATTTTGGCCTATTTTTCTATATCTGATGAATGACTGATTATCGGAAGCGTCTATTATTTTTATTCCGAACAGCCTTATGCGGTTCATACAAGCCGCAGATATAGATGGATACCCTTTTTCTTTCCCAATGCAACCCCAAATGCTATAATATAGAGCAAATCCAAAAGGTGGTTGGTGGAAATTGTGGCGGAGAAATTGATTCAAGACGCCTGTGACGAAGCGTGCAGCGGAACGGCAGCGGATGTAAACTCCGTTAAAGCCAGACTGGTGGACGATGCGGAGGCATCGGAAGTTGCCGATTTATTCAAGACGCTCGGAGATCCAACGCGGGTTAAAATGATCCATGCCTTGTCCCAGGGGGAGCTGTGCGTCCACGATTTGACGCAGGTGCTTGATATGGGGCAGTCAGCGGTGTCTCATCAACTGCGGTTTTTGCGAAATAACCGGATCGTAAAGAGACGCAAGGTTGGAAAAACGGTGTTTTATTCCCTGGATGACAATCATGTTGAGCAAATCTTTATACAGACGTTGGAACATTTGAAACATCATTAGTATTACCGGTCCGACCGCAGCCTTCATGCAGGCGTATAAGTAGGAAATGCGCGGAGTAAGATGGGAAGTCTGGGTTATATTTAAGACGCAGATGGATCAGTTCCTGGCGAATAATTGGTTAAGAGGTAGTTTTCGGAATGGAACTACAACAGCTTGAATGTGAATCAAATCAGCCTGAAGCGGACTCAAACACCGCTTCAGGCTTTTTATCTTTGTTTGCCCATAAAGGATAAACAACCGAAGATTATACTGATCCCGGGCACCTCGTCCAGCAGCAGATCGTGGAGGTCCTTTCTGTGCTTTCTGGCCACTGTGGAAATCATCAGCGACAATAATCTTGTTGTCGGCCGCAATGTTAGTGTGTTCCAATTGCTAAAGCCTTAGGCTGACCGCGTTGGGCGGACTGAGCATGTACGATGATGCCGGCCAATCTAAGTATTGTGCAAATGCATCATAATAACGTTCATATTATGTTAGCGGCACCCACTGTATAATGAGGACATCATTCCCGGCAAGTTGAGAAGGGAATCAAACTTTATACTAAGCGAGGGTGACCCATGGAACAGAAAACACTTCAATTACTGGATGACGAGCAAATGCAAAGCTTTATCTCCAAGGGCTTCTTAATCCTGAAAACCGATTTCAAGAACGAATTTCATACGCGCTTGTTAGAGCAGCTAGATTATGTATACGAGAAGGAAGGCAATCCCGGCAACAACTTGCTTCCACGGATCAGAGAGCTGCAGGTTGTTTTTGACAGTCCTGTGATCAAGGGCGCCCTGACCAGTGTTCTGGGACCGAATTATATCATGCATACACACCGTTACGGTCATTTGAACAGCAATCCTGTGCCGGGCGGATGGCATAAAGACAGCTACTGGGGTTATCAAAGAATGCGCAATCACAAGCAGTGGTGGGCCATGATTATGTATTTCCCGCAGGACACCCCGCTTGAGCTTGGACCAACCGGCGTGATGCCGGGAACGCAATACCATGAGAGCCGGATTTTTGAGCAGGACGATAATGATTGGGAAGGCAAAGCAAACGGAGGAGCCGGCACCTTCGCTCTGATTCATTATGATATCTGGCATCGTTCCAATTCCAATTTGACGGGGAAACAGCGTTACATGCTGAAATTCGAGTTTATGCGAACCGATGCTGCAACGGAGCCAACCTGGAATTGTACGGATCCGCAGTGGCAAGCTCCATCTGCTCTGGACATCCCAATGGACCGGCATGATCTGTTGTGGGAGAATAACTGGAACTGGATGGCCGGCAAAGGCGGCGATCTCTCGGGGCGCCAAAGCGGTGGGGAACACGCGGATGTGGCTGAATTTGCGAAGCAGCTGCAGAATGAGGATGCTCACGTACGGGCGGAAGCTGCCAACCAGCTCGGACTGCTGGCTGGACCGGATGCCGGGCAAATCCGCCAGCTGCTGGCAGATGCGCTGCAAGACAGCTATGAACCAGTCCGTCTCAACGCCGCTTATGGGCTTGCTGCATGCGGTTCTGCTGGTGCCGAGCTGCTGCTTAATGCCGTTAAAGATGGGGAGAAGCCGGTTGCGGTATCTGCTGCTTATGGGCTAACCGCTTCGGGTGCGTACGCAGAGGAAGGATTAATCCGGCTGACGAAAAGCGATAAAGAGCTGACTGTACACCTGGCCGCATTCGCGCTGGGCGAACTGGATGCTGTCGGCGAAGCTGCTGCACAGGCGATCATTGGCCTGACGAAGCATGCATCCGCAATCATCCGCAGAACTGCGGTTGAGGTGCTAGGGAATTTACAGGTCACGGACAATGGTGCGATTACCGCTGCATTGGCGGAGGCTCTGGCCGATGAGGACCATCAGGTCAGGTTCTGGGCGGGCTTATCGCTGGCCAAGAAAGGACCTCAGGCGGAATCGGCGATTCCCGAGCTGGTCCATGCTCTGGACGATGACAGCAGGTATGTACGCGGTCATGCGGCTGAAGCGCTGCGCCGCATCGGTACGAATGAGTCGAATAATGTTCTGCTCGATTATTTGCTGGCCACACGTTGGTGCCCGATCTCTACTCCGCAAAATGAATGGTATCCTTAGGCGATTAACGGAGGACTTCCAAATGGCTGGCAAGAGCACAAGCTCTTGCCAGCCATTTCCGCCTTCACCAGTAAAAAAATTTTCAAACGGCAGCGTTTACATCGCGATTTTGCGCTTTCAGCTAATTGAAGAGCTGAAATCTCTGTGTTACAATTCAGGCTAATTGAATACGGATCTTCGGGGCAGGGTGAAAATCCCGACCGGCGGTGAAGGTTCCAGATGGAACTTCAGCCCGCGACTCGCACATCGCTTTATACGGTATGCGACTGACTTGGTGCGATTCCAAGGCCGACGGTATAGTCCGGATGGGAGAAGGTCAAAGCAGCGCAGCGAGAAGCCACGAAAGAAAAAAGGCTTCAAGCTGGGCCTGTTTGAGTCAGCCCTGTTGTCTTTATTGACGGCAGGGCTGTCTTCTTTATCGAAGCGTCCTGTTCAAAAACAGGAAGGGTTGTTGAATATGGAAAAGAAACTGATTTTGAACGATACGCCGCTGTACCGTCAGCATACCGGGAAGGCTGCCGTAAGCGGAATCTGGTTGGTAGCTGCAGGAGCAGCACTTTGGGGGATGGATCCGTTATTTCGCATCCTGCTGCTGAAGTCGCTAACCTCCTCGCAAATCGTATTCGCCGAGCATCTGCTGCTGATGGTGTTCGCGATACCGATATTGTTGATTCATCGCAGCGAGCTTGCGGGATTGAACATGCGCCAACTTGGGGCGCTGCTCTTCATAGGCTGGGGCGGGTCGGCTATCGCGACTGTCCTGTTTACATCCGCTTTTGTAGCGGGGGATCCCAACACGGTGCTGCTGATTCAAAAGACACAGCCGCTGTTTACGATATTTATTGCCCGGCTGGTTCTGCGTGAATCGCTTCCTCCGCGTTTCTCCTGGCTGATCCTGCTGGCACTTGCCGGCACGTATCTGATTACCTTCGGATTGTCGACGCCTATCGGGCATTGGCATAACATATGGACAGGCGGCAGTCTCTTATCCCTTGGCGCTGCGGCTTTATGGGGCGGCTCTACCGTTATGGGAAGACTGCTGCTGGACCGTATGAGCTTCGTTACAGTGACAGCCTTGCGGTTTGTTGTCGCATTGCCCCTGCTGCTCGCCTTAACCTTATCGGAAGGGGCACAATGGCATATTCCTTCAGAGGTTGGCGCATTCGCCGCCGTAACCGCTAACCTGCTGCTGCAGGCGTTTTTGCCGGGGCTGGCCAGTCTGCTGTTCTATTACCGGGGCTTGTCCCGCACGAAGGCGTCCTATGCGACGCTTGCCGAATTGTCGTTTCCGGCAGTCGGTCTGATCGTAAACTGGCTTGTTTTCAGCCAGCCGCTGACGATCGTACAGTTTGCCGGATTTATTCTTATCTGGGTGACTCTTCTGCTGCTATCCAGACAGACGAAGTCCGCGGCATAGGCAGCTTCAAGCAGCTTCACTGACGGTTATAGAGGGCATCGTTGAATGTGTTTAACGTTATCTGCTCACCGTTCGCGCGGCATAAGTACGATTTTGATCTCCAAAAGCTAGCTACAGCAGCAGTCAGGGACGAGAAAATAAATCCTGAATTGCTGCTTTTTTATTACCTATCGGATTATCCTGCATGAATTTCTATTGTAATTCACCAGGGTCTTCGCATCATAGTTCAAAGAAACGATAGCTAATAAATTATACTGTCTTGAGCCGCAAACCGAAAAGGGCTGGTATAATAAGGGTGCAAGCTTATTATACGGACCGAAAGGGGTTTGTTACTAATGAGTGTGGCGAACATGACGGGTGAGTGGTTATTCGCTGGAACTTTGGAATCGCTTCAACAGGAGAAAGCGAAAGTCATTAAAGGCGGAATCGCTGTTTTCTATCACGAGGAACAGGTATATGCAGTGGATAACCGCTGTCCACATCTGGGGTTTCCGCTGCACATCGGAAGCTTGTGCGACGGGATTCTCACCTGCCACTGGCATCATGCCAGATTTGATGTGTGCAGCGGCGGGACGCTTGACCCTTGGGCTGACGATGTGCCGGCGCATGATGTGAAAGTTAAGGAAGACGGAGTGTGGGTGCATGCCCGTTCCCGAAGCGTGCGCGATAAAGAAATGCAGTTGGAGCGGCTAAGAAACGGGCTGGAACAAAATATCGGCATTGTAATTGCCAAAGCGATAGTTGGCTTGCTGGAATCGAATGTGCCGGCTGCGGAAATTGCTGCAATGGGCATTGAATACGGCACCCGACTAAGCGGCGGCTGGAATGCCGGACTAACGATTCTGACTGCGATGACGCGGGTACTGCCCAAGCTGGACAAGATGGGCCAGCTGCTTGCCCTGTATCATGGACTGCATCATGTCGCCCGCAGCAGCAGCGGAAGGGCGGAGCATCATCTTCTGGGCGGACTTCCGCAAGGCGAGGTTTCCCAGGAACGTTTGACCTCATGGTACAGGAACTGCGTGGAGGTCAGAGATACGCAAGGAGCGGAGCGGATTCTGCTCACATCGATTGCCAAAGGGGCTACTGACGAAGAGCTTGCTGATATGATGTTCATCGCCGTAACGGATCATTTCTACCTGGATGGCGGCCATACGCTTGATTTCCATAACAAGGCGTTTGAATCCCTGCGTTTCGTGCAAGCAGATCGCAGAAGCCAAGTGCTTGCATCGCTTGTACCGTTGATGGCCAATCCAACCCGCAGCGAAGAGCTTCATCAGTGGCAGGCGCCTGTCAATCTGGTTGAACCGCTGCGTCAAGCGTTCAGCCAGCTTCCCCAACACAGGAGGGAAGAACAGCCTTTCAAATCCGTAACGACAGAAGAAGAGGAGAATCTTGTCGGCATGCTGCTCGGCGAGCAGCCGCTTGAGACGGTCCATGCGCTGCTTCAATTCATTCAGGAGGGAAAGGACCCCAGTCAGCTGGCACAGCTGGTTGTCCTTGCGGCGGCGGAACGAATCGTACGATTCCATACGCAGAATGATTTTGGCGATTGGATCGCGGTGCTGCATACCTTTACCTATGCACATGCCGTACATGAAGCGGCGGCACGCGGCCATGAGCCGATGGTGCTTCGAGCTATATTTTACGGGGCAATCAGCGTCTATCTGGACCGTTTCCTTAATGTCCCAGCTGCTCCAAGACCAAAGCCGGCTGAAGGTGAGGCGTCTATGGAAACCGCCGAACTGCTTCAGCTGATGGACCAGAGGCAGCAAGTCAATCAGGCCGCTAAGTGGGTCGCAAGTTATTTGAATGCGGACGGAAGCCGCGAAAAGCTGATGAATACGCTCGGTCATGCGCTGCTGCGGGAGGATGCGGAGTTTCATTCCTTTCAGCTTTATGAAGCGGCCATGAGCGCTTATGATCACTGGAGCGTACGAAGCGATCCGTTTGCGGAGCGCGCCAAGGAAACGCTGCTGATTGCGGCTGCGCGCTACCTGGCCGCCCATGCTCCGACGGCCCGCGAGACGCCGCATACGGCTCAGATCGCTTGGCGTCTTTCCCGGGGAGAGAAATTGTTTGAAGAATAAAGAATATCTCTACTTGAAAACAACGAGAGGTATGCGTTCGCGTATGCCTCTTTTTGTCCGTTGCGGCGTGTTTGAAGCCTGTTATCCAGGCGAGGAAATAAATTCATATTTCCCGGGTAAGCGCAAAAAAAGCCATTTGGATAAATTTATGGTGTTGAAAACCTGTGTATCAGCTATAATGTACTCGAACAATGTCGAAATAGGGGCTAACATTGTTGGAATTTCAGTCGATTATATAGAGAGCGTTGGGAGACAATGGAGAAAATCGTAGTGACAGGTTATGGCATCAAAGCGCCCGGAGCACAGGATGCCTTGCAGTTCAGAGAAGTGCTGGAATCGGGCTTGTGTACGCATCAAGTGATTAAGGGAATCGGGCCGCACGGATCGGATTTGATAGGCGGAATCGTAAAAGGCGATTTCAAGCAAATGAATGGCATTAATTACAAGAATTACCCCCGGGTAGCCCGACTTGCGATAGCTGCTGCCGGAGATGCCATGGAGATGTCGGGGATAGCTCCGAAAGAAGGGCGGCGCGTTTCGGTTATTATGGGGACTTCCGTAGGCGGTCTGTCCGAGATTGAGCAGTATGCGGAGCTCAGCAATAAAGGGCAGTTTGAGAGGTTCCCCCTGTCCAGCGCGGGGGCAGGGAACCCTCACAGCTTATCGTCTGCTGTGGCCAGCCATATTGGCGCTAGCGGTCTTGTTTTTACATTAAGCACAGGCTGCACAGCAGGGCTGGATGCCGTCCTGATGGCGAAGCTGCTGCTGGAGACCCATCAATCGGATGTTTGTGTGATCGGCGGCTCCGATTCTCCCGTCTCCCGGGGCTGTGTGTACAGCTTTTCGAAGATGGGGGCTTTGGCAAGAGAGCAGGAAATCGAGCTTGCAGGCTGCCCTTTTTCCCTGGACAGGGAAGGGTTTGTAATCGCGGAAGGCGCCGGGGTAATGGTGCTGGAGCGGGAGAAGGATGCCCTGCGAAGGAATGCGCAGTTGTATGGGGTGATCGACAATATCTATACGAATAATGACGGACAATCCATCTTTGCTTCCGATCTGACCGGACGCACGATGACACAGGCACTGCAGGCCGTCCTTGGCCCGCATAAGCCGACGTATATGAACAGTCAGGCACTTGGTTTAAATTCAAATGATAAGGTGGAGTATATAGCGTACCGTAATTGTCTGGAATCCGATGTCCCGGTTACAACTATTAAAAGCATGGTCGGGCATGCCTTCGGCGCTAGCGGAGTGATGCAGGCTATCGCCTCGCTTATATCCATGGAGCATCGATTTATTCCGCCAACGATCAAAACCTCCCGACAGGGCTTCTTTGATCTGCCGATTGTCACCGAAACTCTCTACCAGGATATTGAACAGATTGTAATAACCTCACATGGCTATGGCGGAAACAATACCTGTATGCTACTTTCCAAATACAAGGAATGACGCCACAAGGACTTGTTAATTTTTGTATAAATAAAAGCAGGCGAGGGTAAAATCCATGTTCTTTCTAATGCTCGTTTTTTCAATCGTCCCTTTAGGTCTTGGTCTCGCCATCCAAACATTGTTCGGCAGAACGATGTTGTCCAAAAGTCTGTTCATTTTTATGTTATTCATCGGGGTTTGGCAGCTTGATGTGGCCATATTGTTCGCTCATAATTATTTCTCGCTGGGCTGGATTGATTTCCTGTTCCGTTTGTTCCGGTTTGGATCAATCATGCTGCCGCCTTCCTTATTGTATGTGACCTATGCCATTTACCGGAGTTTGGCTCAAAAAGGCGAGCTTTCCCCCAGATGGACGTGGATCATCAACAAGAAAATGATCATTGCACTCTCCTGCTGGAGCATGCTCGTCTATGCCACAGGATGGATGAAGATGAGCATCAAGAAGCTGGCTCTTGTTGAATCGAAGCATTATGCAAGCTTTCTTTTTCCCGAATATGGTTCCTTCAGATGGATTTTCAACCTGAGCTTCCCGCTTTTTTTTATATGTATCGGGTTATGCTTCTTCATCAGTCTAAAGGTCGCAAATCCGCATCGAAGAGCCTTTCTGGTATTGTTCAGCTCCACTTCTGTTGTGGCCTATTCCGTCGGCACGCTTAATATGTCGCAAAGAAGCGGCCTGTATCCCAGCAGTATTGCCGTTTTGATATTTGCCATTGCGGTCTTTATAGGCTTTTGCTTTATGCATGCCAATGTTGTGCGGGAGATGAACCGGGCGTTAATGAACCAGCAGGAATTTCTGCGGACTGTCATTGACACCAATCCAAGCTTTATTTACACGAAGAATGCAAAAGGTGCTTTAACGCTCGCGAATTTGTCGCTGGCCAAGATGTATGGGGAGACCGTAGCTAATATCGTCGGCAAGAAAGAGACGGATTTTATTCAATATGAAGATGAGTATCGGCACGGAGAAGAGGAAGAGCTCGAGCTGCTTAAGAAGGGCGAGGGCATCTATAATTTGGAGCAGGTTATCGTCGACCATAAGGGCAGCCGCAGATGGGTGCAGACGGCTAAAATTCCCATCGGCCTATCGGACTCGCGGCAGCTGCTCTGTGTTTCTACCGATATTACGGTAAGAAAAGAATATGAGCAGAGGATTGTGGAGCTGGCCTATCGCGATACGCTGACAGGACTGCCAAACCGCAGAGCGTTCAACCAGACATTGAACAATGCCCTGCTTCTGGAGCAAAGCGGAATCGTCTTAATGTTCATTGATCTCGACCGTTTCAAAATCATTAATGATACGCTTGGCCACTCTGCAGGCGATCAATTCCTGATGATGGTTGCTCAGCGGCTTTCGGATGTACTGGAAAGCGACGGCAAGGCGTTTCGCATCGGCGGCGATGAATTTGTTATTATGCTGACGGGAAGCTCCCACGCACAAGCCGAGCTGGTGGCGGAGAAAATTCTGCAAGCGTTCAAATCCCCCTTTGTATTGAAGGGCCAGGAGGTGCATTCCACGACAAGCATCGGAATGAGCCTGTCTTCCCCGGAAAACCTGGATGCCGAATCGCTAATGAAACACGCCGATACCGCCATGCATCAGGCCAAAGAACAGGGCCGGAATAAATACCGTTTCTATAACAGCGAGATGGACCGTACGTATCTTCGTAAAATGGTATTGGAGAAGGAGCTTCGAAAAGCCATCAACCATGAGGAACTGATGGTTTATTATCAGCCTCAGATTGATCTGGTGAGCCGGAAACTGGTCGGTGTGGAAGCTCTGCTGCGTTGGAACCATCCGGAGCTTGGTGATGTTTCGCCCGTTGAATTCATTCCGCTGGCGGAAGAAACGGGTCTGATCGTGGGGCTGGGAGAGTGGGTACTCCGGGAAGCCTGCAAACAACTCAAGCAGTGGCAGTTGTGCGGCTTTAGTCCGATCCGGGTGGCGGTCAACATTTCCTTGCGCCAGTTTTATGAATCCAATCTGGTGGAGTCGATTGCCCGTATCGTGAATGAGACCGGTATTCCCTTCCAGCACCTGGATCTGGAAATTACCGAAAGCGTAGCGATGCATGATACCAGTCATGTGATTGACAAGCTGGACCAGTTGAAGCGTCTTGGCCTTTCCATATCCATGGATGATTTCGGGACGGGATATTCCTCGCTCAGTTATTTGAAGAAGCTGCCGATTGACAAGCTGAAGATTGACCGCTCTTTTCTCGTGGATGTAACCAACGACAAGGATAATGCGGCGATTGTGACGACGATTATTGCGATGGCCAAAAATCTCGATCTTCGGGTGGTTGCGGAAGGGGTAGAGAATGATCAGCAGCTTCAGCTGATCATTGAAGAGGGGTGTCATGAAGCACAAGGCTATCTCTTCGGCCGTCCTATGCCGGAGCAGGAAATAAGAAAACAGTTAACGAAATGAATGAGAAGCTGGCCCCTCAGGGTCGGCTTCTTCGTGTATGAGGCACCCGATTTAGGGCAAACCGATGATCTGTTACGAAGGCGGCAGGGGTTGATCATGCCTTGCCATCGCGGAAGCGAAATAGGATAATAGGTAGGGTGATTCCTGAAATCATCAGCATTAAAGGGGGAATAATGATGTATCAATACATAGATCAAACCTACGAAGAGGTAGATTTCAGCAGCTCGGACCGCCGGGAAGGGGAACTGCAGCACTGTACGTTTACACGGTGCCGCTTTCGCGGAACCTCCTTCGAGGAGATCAATACGATCGGCTGCCGGTTTATTGATTGCGATTTCCGGGGCGCATTATTAAATGCTTCGATTCATACGGAATCGGCCTTTATGAATTGCATTTTTACATCTGCCAATCTGTTCGTTGCCAAATTCGTCGGCTGTAAAATGACCGGATCGGATTTTTCCGGTGCGCAAATGGATGGCATTACGCTGGTAAAGGGAGACTGGTCCTATACGAATCTGCGAAATCAACATTTAGCCAAACAGGATTTGCGTGGCATTCGTTTCCATGAAACGGATTTATCCGGAACCAGTCTGGAGAAGGCCGATATGCGCGAAGCTGATCTGACACGGGCGCAGCTGAGCCGGGCCAAGCTTTCGGGAGCTGATTTTCGCGGTGCGATTCTGGATGGAGTTGATTTGAAGTCGCTAGATCTGAAGGGAGCAAAAATGGATGCGGTACACGCCGTCCAATTGCTTCGTTCATTTGGCGCCAAAGTGGATGAAAGGTAAAATGAAGGATTTTGATTGGAATGAGGGTAATGATATAAAAGGCGGGATATCCTAATCAGGTAATAATCATGGAAGGATGATGATCGATGAGTCAGGATTTTATTGCAGGCTTGAAAAAACGCCGTTCCATTTATGCGATCAGCAAAGATAAAATTGTTCCGGATGCGCGCATCCAGGAAATTGTGAGCGATGCGGTTTTACACACGCCTTCTGCGTTCAACTCCCAAAGCGCAAGGGTGGTCATCCTTCTGGATGAACAGCATGAACGCCTGTGGGACATCGTCAAGGAAACGCTGCGAAAAATGGTACCCGCTGAGAATTTTGCCCAAACGGAAGAGAAAATCAACGGTTTCCGCAGCGGTTACGGCTCCGTTTTGTTTTTTGAGGACAGAAGTGTTATTGAAAATTTGCAGCAGCAATTTGCTACGTACAGGGAAAAGTTTCCCGATTGGTCTCAGCATTCCTCGGGCATGCTGCAACTGGTCGTCTGGACTTCGCTGGAACTGGAGGGGTTAGGCGCTTCCCTGCAGCATTACAATCCCATTATCGATGAAGAGGTACAGAAAACCTGGAATCTGCCGTCGAACTGGGAGTTGGTTGCCCAGATGCCGTTCGGCAAACCGACTGCCGATCCGGGCGAGAAGCAATTTATGCCGCTGGAGGAACGCCTGAAAGTGTTCAAGTAACCTCTCTTGGATCTTTATGATGGCAATAAACAGCTCTCCTACGCGAGAGCTGTTTGTTTTATTTGCTATCTATCTACTATTTTTTGCAAACTCAACTTATGTTCCAGCGCCCGGGTATTGTAATCTGTGCGGCTTCTGCTAAGCTGATAAGGTCTGTGTGAAAGACTTTATCGCAGACCAGCCCTTTCATTTTCCAAAATTTTTTATTTCGATTAAGGAGGAAAGGTTCATGTCGTATCTATCTGTAAGTACCTGGAGCCTGCATCGTCTTCTGGGTCCGCTTCGATGGACCGTATGGAATGAAGAAACGGGAGAACATTCGACAAATGAACAGGCTCAGCCTGAGATCCTTTCATTGCTGGAGCTTCCTGAGGAAGCGGGGAGGCGCGGATATCGGGCCGTTGAGGTGTGTCACTTTCATTTCCCGTCGACAGCGCCTGATTATTTGGAACAGCTCAAGCAGTCTTTTTTGTCGGCTGGCGTATCCTTTGATACGCTGCTGCTGGATTACGGCAATCTGACGGCTGACGACAGCAAACGCCGTGAAGCTGATTTGGAACTGTCGTGCAGATGGATCGATACGGCGGCGCTGGCGGGAGCGAAGCAGATCCGTATAATTGCCGGCGAAGCCGGTCCGCAAGATGAAGAGGCTTTGCGGCTGTCAGCCGCTGCGCTTCGGGAGCTTGCTGCGTACGCTGAGGATAAAGGTGTCCGGGTGGTCAGTGAAAATTTCAAGTCGCTTACGTCAACCGGAGATAGCTGCAAGCAGCTTCTGGAGTTGACCGGGGATGCGATCGGATTTATTACCGATTTCGGCAATTTCAAGGCACCGCACAAATATGCAGAATTTGAGCAGATCCTTCCCGCAAGCGTTTCCGTACATGCCAAAGCCGATTATGACGAGCAGGGTCTGCCGGATGAAGCCGAGCTGCGTCTTTGTCTCGAGCGTGTGCGAACATCCGGGTTCGACGGCGCTATGGTGCTGATCTATGACGGTCCGGGAGGGATGTGGGAAGGACTGGAGCGGGTAAAGCGGATTGTGGAGCCGTATTTGTAAGCCATCGAGCAGAACTGATAATATGCGACAGACCTATTTGGACCAAATACGGCATATGGTTTCATGAGAGACCTATGATCAGTATTCAAAATAACAAAGAAACCCATACCGCATAAGGGTTTTCTTTGTTATTTTTCATTTTTCCGTCTCATGTTGCGCCAATCGCCAGGAGTGAGTCCGGTTCGTTTTTTGAACGTTTTGGAGAAATGGTGAATATCGGCAAATCCGCAATAGGACGCGATCTCCTCCTGGGATAATGTGGAGCCCTGAAGCAGCTCTCTGGAATGTGTGATCCGCATGTCCATCAGATACTGGTGCGGGGATACGCCATATCGCTCTTTGAACAGCGCGCTGAAGCGGGAAGGGGACAGATTGGCTCTGCCGGCCATATCCTGAATCGATAATGGCTCATTCAAATGGACCGAGAAATAGGAAACTATCCATCCGAACGGATCCAATGCGTTTCGTGTGCTGAAGCTGTTTTCCCGGTCGTAAGCTTCCAGGATGGAAATAACCAGTTCGGAGGCAAGCAGTTGCGCCTTCAACTGCATCAATGTACTGTGCTGCTGCCATAATTCAATCATCCGAATGAGCGTTTCACTGAATTTCTTCGGATTGACGACTTCAAGGCGAACAGGAACATGAATGCCAAATACCTGGTCAAACCTTGGCTGCATCAGATCGCGGTACGGGCTCAGATCAAGCTGCCCAGGCCTGGTTGCAAAGCTTTGCTCCCGCTTTTCGTTGTAAAAAATATCCAGATGTGCATATGGAGTAATCGTATCTGTCAGTCCTTCCAGCGCAACAAGGCTTCCCGGCTGGACAAGGCATAGCTGACCGGATTCAAACCGGTAGGTTTGCCGGTCAACAGCAAATTGGCATATCCCCTCCTGAATATAGATCAGCAGGTAATCAAGCAGCCTTCGTTCAGGTGCATTCCACGGTCGCCGGATGGCATAATCGCTTTCTCTGATGAAAGGTACCACGGGAAGGGAGCTCAACTGATCACTCATAAGAATGGGTACGCACCTTTCTCCTGTAGAAGATATTATAGTTGGAGTATATCATATAGGACTCATAAGTTTCAGTTGTTTTTGACAAATATTCAATAGGGAATGACAATGACCATTCCGTTGCAAATGAATATAATCGTCATATAAAGAGATGCTCATTTCCTATGAGCAGAAGGAGGAATAAACAATGTCAGCCGACGAACAGACCGCCCTGCTGCCCGCTCTGGACTCTCATTATGAGATCACGAAAGCACAGGTGGAGGATTATCAGGAAAAGGGACATGTGCTGCTCCGCGGCATAGCCGCTCCGAACGAGGTGGCTGCTTATGAACCGGTTATCAGTGACTGCGTCAAGCGATTAAACAACCACAATAAGCCGCTCGAAGAGCGTGATACGTACGGGAAAGCTTTTATTCAGATCGGAAATTTATGGAAACATAGCGAAGCGGTGGCCAAATTTTCCCTAGCCCGCCGTTTTGCCCGGATTGCCGCGGATTTAATGGGGGTCGACGGGGTCCGGATGTACCATGATCAAGCTCTTTACAAAGAACCTCACGGGGGTCACACGCCTTGGCATCAGGACCAGATCTACTGGCCGCTTGATACAGACAAGACGATCACACTCTGGATGCCGCTTGTTCCGATTTCAGAGGAGATCGGCTCGATGACTTTCGCCTCGGGGTCCCATAAGAAAGGTTTTATCAATCGAATGGTGATCTCCGACGAGTCCCATAAGACGCTGGCCCAATATATCGATGGAAAAGGGTTTGAACAATGGACCTATGGGGCAATGGCCGCAGGGGATGCCACTTTCCACTCCGGATGGACCGTGCATAGCGCGCCAGGGAACCCGACGGATCATATGCGCAAGGTGATGACCATTATTTATATTGCCGACGGTCTGCGCATAGCTGAACCGCAAAGCAATTCCCACCGCAGCGATCTGGCTTCCTGGTTTCCGGGACTTGGTCCTGGCGATCTGGCCGCAAGCCCGCTCAATCCGCTGCTGTATAGCCGCAGCCAGAATGGTTAAAAACGAATAAGCTCATAAAAATCCCCCATCGCATTCTTCAAAAGCGATGGGGGATTTGCAGTTTACCGCAGATATGATAATCTGTTAACATCCTAAACTATTAATTGAATAAGAAACGGAGGAAATTAATTCACCATGAATAAATGGTTGAAATCTGTAGTCGCCGTCTCCCTGCTGCTTGGCGGACTAACGGTCGGGAGTTCCGCTTATGCTGCCGGCTCTGCGCAGCTGCAGGTTTTTATTGACGGCAAGATACAGGATCAAGCAATTCTGTCCCAAGGAAATACAATGGTGCAATTGATTGCTTTTAATGATCCCGGCTGGGTAAGCTATTCCTATGATACCAAGACGAAGACCGTTGTCATTACAAACAAGGTCCTGAATATGACCGTCATGCTCCAGTCGGACGCCACAGAAGCTAATGTCAATGGCACCCGTGTCAAGCTGGATGCCCCGGTACTGATTGTTTCTGGCCGCGCGTATGTCCCGCTTCGTTTTCTCTCCGAAACGCTTGGCGGAAAAGTGGATTACATCACTGCAACCAGACAGGCGATTGTGCGCACGCCATCGGGGGAAGCCCAATTCCAGAAGCTCAGGAAAGGGACGCTTGCGGAAGCCCGTAATATCGCAATCCATCTGAGCGAGATTTCTTCCGGGAAAGAGCTTTCACCTTCGGGCGAAGGATTCTCCCAAACGTACACATTCCCTAAAGGCGAAACGCTTCGCTTTACGAAGGAATACAAAGGACTGATCAGCTACATCGAGATTAACAGCCAGGGGTTGGCTGAATTCAAATGGCAGAAAGATACCTGGTCGGATACCGGCAAATACCGTGAAGTCGGGGTCAAGCCGAAGGCATTCGGTGAATCTGTCGTGTTCATGTACAACTTCATGACTCCGGAAATCACGAAATACGGCTTGACAGATAAAGATGGCAATGTTGGAGAAATGACTTCCTACGCGGTCACGGAGCAGCGTCAGAAGAGCGGGGAGCTGATCAACCCTGTCGAAGGCGAGCAGCGCACGGATTATCAGAAATAATCCGCATTTAAGTACTTCAGGAACAGGACAAGTCGAGCTGCCGGAAAACCGGCGCTTTTTTTTTGAGGAAATGTCGAATAAGCTTAAATAAGTTGATTTTTTTTCCAATCGGGGTACATAATTGAAACGTATCCCGCTATCATTCGTAAAAGGTACCATTATAGTAGAAAACATGGAAAAGGGAGGACTGCAAATGTCGATTTTTAAAAGACTCAGAGATTTAACTTTATCCAATATTTACGCTATGATTGAGAAAGCGGAAGATCCGGTAAAACTGACAGACCAATATATCCGGGATATGCAGGAAGATCTGGAGGATGCGGAGAAAGCCGTCGCTGCCCAGATTGCAATCGAGAAGAAATTCAAAATACTGTATGAGGAACAGGAAGCGCTCGTGAAGAAACGCAATGAGCAGGCTCATACAGCAGCCCAGATGCAGAATCCGGACCTTGCCCGCCGTGCGCTTGAAGAGAAGAAAGCGGCTGAGCAGAAGAGGGATGAATACCATAGCAGCTATGAACAAAACAAATCCTCCGCCGACAATTTGCGCGGAAAACTTGCGGAGATGCGCAAGCAGCTGTCCGATATGAAAAACAAACGCGAAATGCTGGTAGCCCGATATAATGCGGCTAAAGCTCAGGCGGAAATCAATAAATCGATGGCGGGTTTTAACTCCGATACCGCCGCTGCGGGCATGAAACGGATGGAGGAGAAGATGCTCCAGATGGAAGCGCAGGCCGAAGCGAGCGATGAGCTGACCAGCAAAGAAAAGCTGCTGGACGCTGAATTCGAAGCGCTCAGCAAGGATCAGGCCGTCGAAGATGAGCTGGCTGCGTTGATGAAACAGTACGAGAACAAGAACTAGACCATAGACCAAACAAGAAGAACGTCCGTTGACAATGATCACGCTGCTGATCGGCCAGGTCACTGACGTTTTTTCTTTGCATGAAGTCAACCCACTTAACGATCTATTCAATCACATGTTTGACATATCCAGTAGGGGATTGTATATTAGTGGCCAAGAGTGGACCGTATATGGAAAAGTCAGTTAACCGGTAAAAAATAGAGCTGCATTATCCTGATGCGAATGATGGGCGATGCAAGAGTCATCCTACCATCACGATGAAGAAAAAATTTCTGGCGGCTCGTTACGTCCAGGAGGAGGAACCGGCATGGAACATATTCAATTGCATGTAAAGGGAATGTCCTGCAATCATTGCGTGAATTCGGTCGAAGGGGCTGTCAAGGCATTAGGCGCTTCCGCCAAAGTGGATTTGGCTAAGGAGGAGGTAAGTGTTGATTACGACAAATCCCTTCTATCACTTGCTGCAATCAAGGAAGCCATTGAAGATCAAGGTTATGATGTGGTTTGAAGATCCGGAGCCGCCTGCTGGCGGCTCCCTTTTTTTGTATAGGTAAGGTTAAGTATTATTTCTAAGTGAAGAAACTTGCTTCGCTGGAAAGGACGGCGTTAGCCGTTTCTTCTTGGGTATAAATATACCCCACGGGGGTACCATATAGAGAAGAGCAGGCGTAACTGAGAAGGACGGCAAGGCAACCGAGGAAGAACAAGTGAAAATGTCGTGGAGGTAAGGATGAGACTAATAGGGCTAACTTTGTTAATTGCTGCCGTTAGTCTGACAGCAGCATGCTCCAGATTCGGGCATCATGAAGAGCCGGTTCCAAAAACCACAATGAATCACAACCATGAAATGATGCAAATGAACCACGGGGGCCATGTGGCATTTGACAGTCCGAAGATCAAGACGATTGCCGCCTGGAAGCTGTCGGACGAGAATCCGCAGCCAGGGAAGACAACCACAATCACGGTGCAGATTGACGATGAGCGTGGCAAGCCGGTGAAGGAATTTGATATTAATCATGAGAAACAGATGCATTTGATCGTTGTGAGTCGGGATCTTGCTTCTTTCGATCATATCCACCCTGTATATAACGGCAATGGACAATTTCAAGTTAAAACGGCGTTCCCGGCAGCCGGCGATTACAAGCTGATCGCAGATTATATGCCGGCAGGAGGGTCAGCGGTCAATAACAGCACATGGGTGGCTGTACGGGGGACGGCCTCCAAGGCTGTGCCGGTCGAACCGGACAAAATCCTGGTCAAGACCGTTAACGGCGTTAAGGTTGAATTGACATACGACCATTTGATGGCCGGAATGGATTTGGAATTGACCTTCCATTTGACCGATGCAAGATCGCATGAGCCGATAAAGGATCTTGAGCCTTATCTGGGTGCGGTTGGACATGTGGTCATTCTAAACAGTGAGGTGCAGAAGTATTTGCATGTTCATCCGATGGAAGAGAAAGCCGGAGGACCGGACGCCAAATTCATGACCTCATTTCCAGAGGGCGGCATCTATAAGGTCTGGGGCGAGTTCAAGCGGAAGGGAGAGACCTTTCTGGTTCCCTTCGTTATTAAAGTTCCTTAGGAAGCAGTCCAGGCCGTATGCGAGGGTCAGCAGGTTTGCTAAAGAGATGCAGTAGAGCGCCGTTAAGCGGCGCTTTTTTTGGCGGGTATTTACAGATAGACGGGTAGAACAGCGCGCGATAGTCCTTCATTGCAGCTTATTAAGAAAAAGATAAGAATTAAGGATGTGAAAAGATTACCCGGGATTGTTATAATGGAACGAATCCATGAAAGGGCGTCATTCCAGTGAATACGAAAACGTTGCTGCTCGTCGACGATGAAACTGAAATCATCAAGCTGATGCAAATTTATTTGCTGCAGGAAAACTTTCGTCTTCTTACCGCGGGAAGCGGTGAGGAAGCGTTGGACATTGTAAAGCGGGAGACCGTGGACCTCATTGTGCTGGACATTATGATGCCAGGCATGAACGGAATCGACACCTGCCTGAAAATTCGCGAGACAGGCGACATGCCGATTATTTTCCTCTCAGCCAAAGGTCAGGAAATCGATAAGATCACAGGACTCAGCATAGGGGCGGATGATTATGTGACCAAGCCCTTCAGTCCCCTCGAGCTGATCGCGAGAATCAAAAGCCAGCTTCGCCGTTACAGCAAATACTCGCCGCCACAGGCGGGAAGCGACAGCGTCGTCATTGACGGTCTTATGATCAATTCATCTACCCATGAGATTACGGTGGAGGGGGAACCGGTCAAGCTGACTCCACGGGAATTTGCGATTGTCGAATTGCTTGCTCGCAACCGGGGCATTGTTTTCAGCATCGAGAATATTTATGAGAAGGTTTGGAAGGATGCTTTTTTTGAAGCGAACAATACGGTTATGGTGCATATACGCAAGATCCGCGAAAAAATCGAAGCCGATCCGCGCAAGCCGCGGTACATCAAAACGGTATGGGGCGTCGGCTACAAATTCGATAATCTATAACGTGAGACGGCTGTATCCGAAAGGAAAACGGACATTATGAGACCCAAATTGTTTCAAACCTTCCTATGGAAATTTCTGCTTGCTTTTCTGGCCAGTCTCGCTTCCTTGGGAGTGGTACTGGGGATCAGTTATTTTTTGGCTACCCAACTGATCCGTTTCAATCCGTCATCCTCCTTTCCTCTGACCTCTCTGCTGCGCTGGATTATTAACCGAATCGGTTCGGTCCCCGTGATGTCAGTCACGGGCTGTTTCCTGTTCCTTCTGTTCTTTTTTGTTTTCTCCCGCAAAATGATCCGTTACATCGAATTAATCACCTCCGGACTCCAGAAAATCGCCGAAGGTGATTTGTCGCATCGCATTCCGGTTACAACCTCTGATGAGCTGGGGCAGGTTGCGAGGACTGTAAATGAGATGACGCTGCGGCTAAGCCAGTCGCAAGCGGAGGAGCGGGCAGCGGTACAGGCGCGCAATGATCTGATTACCGGGGTATCGCATGATCTGCGGACCCCGCTTACTTCCGTGCTGGGATTTCTGGAATATATCGAGCAAGACCGCTACCGGGATGAACCTGAGCTGCGTCAATATGTGAGTATCGCTTATGAGAAATCGCTTGTGCTGGAGAAACTGATCGATGATTTGTTCGAATATACGCGTGTGACCAGCAGTGATCTTCCGCTGCAGCTGGAGCGGATTGATCTGGTTCCTTTCCTGCAGCAGTTGGCGGATGAATTCGTGCCTGCGCTGGATGCGGCGGGCATGGCCTGCAGGGTGCATGCGGCATCTGCGCCACTTGTGGTGGAAGGCGATCCCGAGCTGCTGCTCCGCCTGTTCGAGAATTTAATGACCAATGCGATCCGGTATGGGCGCGAGGGCCTGTATCTGGATATTGAGATGGGCGAGGAGCAAGGTCAGACCGCTATTATTTTCCGCAATTATGGCGAGCCGATCCCTGCTAATCATTTGCCCCATCTGTTTGAGCGGTTTTACCGTGTCGATGCGTCCCGTTCCAAAGAGACCGGCGGAAGCGGGCTCGGCCTGGCCATCGCCAGAAGCATTGTGGAGCTGCACGGGGGAACCATCAAGGCAACGAGCGCCAAGCGCAAAACAGAATTTACAGTCACGCTTCGGTCCGCAGCCAGCAAATAAACGGACCCGTGCCTTAGCCGGACATAGATCTTAAGAAACTGATAAGATTTACTCTCCCTTGTCGTTAAGAATCGGCTCTTATACTAAGAGTCAAGAAACGTCTGCCAACGAGAAGGGGAGAATCAGATGAGAAGCTTCATCATGATAATTTGTTTATTGTTTGTGATGCTGGTTGCCTGGTCCATCAAAAGAGGCTGGCTAAGCAATAAATTTGCCGCAGTCTGGGGTTCCGTGAGTGTAAGCTGCCTTGGTGTGATGCTGCTGTCCATTTGGATGGAACAGTCATGAGGGATATTCGTTCCGCTGCCGCGACGGAAGATGCCCGTGTTAATCCAGATCCCTTGATGGAGTTTAGAGAAATAAAGCTGCTTGTTATCATCCCGGCTTATAACGAAGCGGGAGGGATAGCGATTACAGTAAAGCTTGTAAAAAATGCCCTTCCCAACGCCGACATCCTGGTGGTCAATGACGGTTCATTGGACTCGACTGGCGCGGAAGCAGTCAAAGCCGGCGCAAGAGTTGTTAATTTGGTCAATAATCTGGGGATTGGCGGTGCGGTGCAAACGGGATACCGGTATGCGGCTGCCGGCGGATATGATTATGCCGTCCAGATTGACGGGGATGGCCAGCATAACCCTGAGGATTGTCTGGCATTATTGACCGCATTGCGGCAAAATAACGCAGATATGGTCGTAGGCTCACGATTTCTGACAGGCGAAGGCTTTCAATCCAGCATGGCGCGCCAGGCGGGGATCCGGCTGCTCGCAGCAATTGTATCGAAGCTGACCGGGCGCAAAGTGACGGACCCTACTTCAGGCTACCGGTTATGCAGCCGCAGGGCTATCCTCCTGTTCGCAAAGGAATATTCCACCGATTATCCTGAGGTTGAGGCTTTAATGACGCTTAATCGTTATCGTTTCCGATTCCATGAAGTTCCGGTTCGAATGAGTGAAAGGCAATCTGGCGTGTCCAGTATCTCACCACTCAAGTCGGTGTATTATATGGCTAAAGTGATACTAGCCGTCTGCATGGAACGGACCAGGGGCAGCAAGGAATGGGGGGTGGAGTCATGAGCGGGAGCATCAACAGCATGGGGCTTCTAATAGGCCTGTTATTTACAGGAACCGTACTGCTCTTTATCAGACGACGAACATTGAAGGAGCGTTATGCGCTGATATGGCTGGTTACCGGCATCCTAATGACGGTATTGTCCCTCTTTCCATCCTTGCTGGAGTTTCTGGCCGGCTTGTCAGGCATTTATTATCCGCCTTCCCTGCTGTATATCTTCGGTATTATTGGCGCTTTATTTATCCTGCTGCATCTGTCCATGGCAGCTTCATCGATGAGTGAGCGGATTATTAAGCTGACGCAAACGGTGGCTATTTTGGAGGAGAGGCTGCAGGCTGATCGGGATAAAATTTGAGGATTGAGCGGAAGGGCGTTATGATGGAGCTATATGACCGGTATGTGAAGGGGAGATCAGCATGACCCGAGTGGTCGGAATTCCATCATCCAGAGTTGCCAATTTTTTTAGCTTCCAGCGGGATCCGCTCCAATTTTTGGTGGACGCGCTGCCGGTTGGTGAAATGGTGTCCTTGCGGACAAGCTCGCTTCGCCCTACTTTTATTGTGAATTCGCCTGCTTTTATACAGGAAATTCTTGTTCATCAGGAAGAACGCTTTCGCAAGGGCAGAAGCTCCAATGTGCTGCGCCGCACGATCGGAGACGGACTGTTGACGTCTGAGCATGCAAGCCATAAGCATCAGAAAAAATACTTAATGCCGGTTTTCTATAAGGAACGTATCCAGTCTTACGCCGGCGTGGTTGTGGAAGAAACCGAGCGGCTGGCCGATACGCTCAAGGAAGGCGAAGCAGTTCCCATGCATGAAGTCATGATGCGGCTGACCTTGGGAATCATCGCAAGGAGCATGTTCAACACGGAACTGAATGAGACCAAGACCGAGCTTGCGGTGGCGGTGGACGATACGATCAGACTGAGCGCCAAAACGATTTTCTCGCCCCTCATTCTTCCGCTTGCTGTCCCGACACCGGGAAACCGCAGACATGTGAAAGCAATTCGCTCTCTGGAAGATATGATATACGACACAATCGCCGCTGCACGCAGAAACCCGGCATTTTATGCCGACAGCCTGCTTGGATTGCTGCTCGACACAAAGGATGAGCATGGCCATCCTATTGGCGACGAGGAGATCCGCGATCAGATGATGACGATGCTGTTGGCCGGCCATGAAACAACGGCCAACGCGATGGTATGGGCCTTTTATGCCTTGGACCAAATGGGCAGTGCGGATGAGCGGCTGTATCAGGAGGTTCGCGAACTGCCGCTGAACGCTTTGGAGATAAGCGGGGGGGCAATCAGCTTATGAGTTATACCGTGGATTGACCTATACCAAGCAGGTGATTCAGGAAACGCTGCGGCTATATCCGCCTGCTTGGGCGATTCTTCGCGAAGCGGAGGAGGCGGTCGACATGCTGGGGGATCATTTTCCAGCGAACAGCAGTTTTCTGATCAGCCCATATGCCATTCACCGCAATGAACAGATGTTCGAAGATGCCGCTGTTTTCCGGCCGGAGCGGTTCGCTGACGGATCATCGCAATGGCCGCGCTTCGCTTATTTCCCGTTCGGAGGAGGCGCGCGCGGCTGCATCGGCTCGCAGTTTGCGCTGATGGAGGCGGGGCTGATCCTCGCGGTACTTGCTAGAAGGTTCCGCTTTGTATCGGCACCCGGTCAAGGTGAAGCGCAGCCGGAGCCGCTTGTTTCGCTACGGATCAAGAACGGCCGCTGGATGATACCGCAGCGGCGCAGTTGACAGGTTTGACAGAATGGAAGGCCGCCGGTAAGACGGCAGTCAAAAAAGCTTCCCTCAGCTGCCTTATCTGGCGGCAGCGGGAAAGCTTTTTTTTTGAAGAGTATAAGTATTTTCCTTACCGTGCTAAGGGAAGAAACCTGCATCGCGGCAATGTCGGCGTCAGCCGTTTCTTCATGTGGGAGAACTTGCTCGTCGGGCAACCCGTAGTCCAATAAGGGCAGCCCGGCGATTTCAGAAACGGTTATAGATAGCAGACCAGTAGGTCGATCGGATAACGTCCGGCATTGCGTCCGTATAAGGCAAGCCCGCCATCCTCCGCACGCAGTTCCAGTTTGAAGCTGCGGTTTCGGTTGATGTTTGCGGCCAGTGTGCTTGGAATAACGGCCTTGACCAAATAACCGTAAGAGCCGGCTTCGTGGAGTTTGTTCGGCTCGGTCTGGTAATGCCAGGATAAAGCGCCGCGGCTGTCGGCCGGATCATTGGTAAGCAGCACAGATTCAATCTCCACGCCGTCGATGGCGATACGCAGTCTGGACTCTTGGCGGTTGGTGCCAGTCATCGGGTACGAGTTGAGATTGTATTCCGGATCGGCTTTGGCCCCGTGCATGTATGAGATATCATGTTTCTTATAGCCCAGCTTCTCTTTATTGTAGGCCAGCAGACGTTTCGCGCTGGCCTCGAACACCAGCTCGACATGGCTCACTTGCTGTAGAGTGGCTGTATCAGGCAGCGCAATCTCATACGTAAAGCTGCCGCTTCCGGTCCCGTTGATTTTGTGATCCTCGAGCGCGCTCCAGCTATAGTCCCACTGCTGCTCCGTGAATGAGCCGACAGGAAGGCTGGTCCATTGTCCATCCGTATTATAACGGCCTTGAGCAGCTCCGCTGCGCACATCGAACGTAATGAAATTCCGGGTAATGATCGTACCGTCCGGTGCCAGCAGCCGGATCGCAAGCACAGCCAGTGCGTCGAATGCCGGCATGGTAACCGCAAGCGGAAGCAGCGGCTTCACGCCATAACCGTTCCATTCAATTGACGCGCTTCCCGAGTCGGACGTCATGCGGATGCCCAGATTGTCATGCCATAGCTCCCATTGAAGGGTTAGCGATTGGCCGTGGTACCGGTCCGAGAAGCTGGAGCCCGACAACTTGACGGAGAGCTGCTGTCCGCTTTTCACCGTTTCGCAGGGGGGAGCATCGATTACGATAAAGTCGGGGGAATGCAGATCAGCAAGCGACATGCCAGGGACATACCATTCGTAGCCGAATTGCTTGTCTGAACCGTCCAACCGGTAGTAGCCGTTGAATTCATTGATGACATCGCGGAACTCCGTGAAGACGAAGCCGCACATTTTGTCATGACGGCGGAATTCATTCATCATATAACGGTAATGCCAGGAGAGATCGCTGTCTCCCGCACCGCCTTCGATGCCCCATACATTGCCGCATTCGCTGTTCATCAGCGGAGCATCGCTTTGCGTATTACCGCCGATATAGTTGAAACTGGAGCCTGCGTAGGTGTTCTCCACGACATGATTGACATGTTCTTGAAGCTGTTCATATCCATTGATATAGAAATGCCAGGTGTTGATATCGGATTCGACATGGTCATAGTTGCAGGGAGAGTTGTCCTCGATAATCCGGGTAGGATCTTGGTCTTTGGCCCAATGATACATACGGCGCACCCACTCCTGCGTATCCGGCAAATAATTGTTGGCCGCTCCCTCCTGGCTGGTCAGGCTGCTTTCGCTGCTGTTTGTTTTGAGTCCCCATGTCTCGTTGTACATGACCCACGAGAATATGGAAGGGTGGTTGTAATCGCGTTCCATGATCTCGCGGGCTTCGCTCTCATAGCTGGCGCGGGCCTGCTCGCCGGGTTCTCCCCAGAAGCAGGGCATATCCTCCATTACGAGGATGCCAAGCATATCGGCCCAATAGAGTTTGCGCGGTTCTTCCGGCTTGATGTGGATACGGACGAAATTTAGACCGAGCTTCTTCATCAAGTAGATTTCGTCGTGCATCTCCTGGTCGGTGGGATAAGTAAAGTAGCCCGTTGGGTGGAAGGACTGATCCAAAGTACCGTTCAGATAAACGGGCTTGCCGTTAAGGGTGATCCAGCGGTAGCTGCGGTCCTCTGCCAAAGCCGTGGAAATTTCACGTATGCCGAAATAACTGCTTACACGATCTTCGCCCGATCCGCTATCTAATGAAATATGCCCTTCATACAAATAAGGCGACTCCGGACTCCATAGCTGCGGATCTCCAACCTTAAAGGTGATTTCCACGGTATTATCGCCTTCCGCGAGTGTCAGGGTCTCCTTATGGGACACCGCACCATCACCAAATGAGAATTCCAGAGTAGCCTGGCCTGCCTGAGCGGCTGAGATCAAGGAGCGTGTGCTGACAGTGCCGTCAATCGCCGTATTGAAGCGAGTGCTCCGGATAAAGCTGCCAGGGCGCGATTCCAGCCAGACAGGCTGCCAAATTCCGCGGATTTCTCCGTAACCCTGCTTGCCTCGTGCCTGATAATCATGTTCAAAATCTTCAGTCCGGACAGCGATGAGATTATCCCCCTCATAATTCCAGACAGAAGTGACATCAAATTCAAAGTTTCCGTAACCGCCCGTATGCGAACCGACAGCAATGCCGTTGACCCACACCTCGCAGGCATAATCGACAGCGCCGAAACGGAGGAATACGTTTGCAGCGGCAACAGCCGGCTGCCAGCTAATCTGGCGTCTGTACCAGGCAATGCCTTTCTCACTGCTGCCGATTCCCGATAACGGGCTGGCCCATGAGAAAGGAACCGTGATGATGGAATCAAAAGCACGGGCATCAGCGCTAAACCATTGTTCGCTGCGCCCTTGATCCTGGGAATCAAATTGAAAGGACCATTCTCCGTTCAGGTTGTTCCAGTCTGAGCGCTCCCAGTCGGGTCTTGGAAACTCGGGACGGGGGAGCAGTAGCTCCGTTTGAGTGGTAACGAATTGAGACATTAGGATACACACACCTCTCAGGTCATTATGAAAAAGGATGACAAAGTTCTCCAGCTATCGTATCATAAGTATATGTAATGGACAATATGTATAAGTTTTTTACAATATTAAATTTGCGTTGTACACTAGATATTGATAGTCACCCCGAGAGGAACGAAATGAATGAGCGAGATGACAGAATTCGTACAGCGTTACCCGGCTGCCCGGATTATTGATGTAGCCAAAGCTTTGTCCGGTGATTTGAGACTGCGTATTCTTGAGACACTGGGCGAGCGGTCCATGAGTATTTCCCAGCTTGCCGAAACCCTTGGCGTAGCCCAGCCGACCATTACGATTAATATTCAAATGCTGGAGCATGCCCAGCTCGTCAGCTCCATGCTTGGCGCCAACCGGGAGAAGATATGCTCGGTAACCTGCCGTTCGATTCTGCTGGAACTGCCATCAAAGCGTGGAGAAGGTCTGCACAAGCTGGAAGAGATTCATATGCCGATTGGCATGTATTCGCGTTGTTCCATTGAACCATATTGCGGAATGGTGAACAGGGAAGGGGTCTACATCGGTTGTGTTGATGATCCCCGAGCCTTCTATATGCCGGAGCGGACGGAAACCTCGCTGCTGTGGTTCGGCGGAGCGGGTTTTGTAGAGTATTATTTTGCCAATCCCGTACCTCCAGGAGTTTCCTTCAGCGAGCTGCGATTCCAGTCGGAGGTATGTGCGGAAGCACCCGGCTTCGATATGAATTGGCCTTCGGATATTTCCTTGTTTATCAACGATTGTCCAGCTGGCATGATTACGATCGATGCGGATTACGGCGACCGCAAAGGAAAGTTGACTTCGTCCAAATGGAATGGCGGCACGCAGTACGGGAAGCTGGTGGAATGGCGGGTGACGGATTCAGGCAGTTACATCGGGGAGGAACGCAAGTCGGAAACGACCCTGCTGGATCTGGATCTGAAATTCAATCAACCGATCCGAGTCCGGATTGAAGTATCGGAGGATGCGCAGAACCGGAACGGCCTTAACCTGTTCGGGGCTTCATTTGGAGATTATCCGCAGGATTTGATCCTCTCCTTTGTGCAGATTCATGAATCAGGAGAAGAAGGCAACTGAATCGCAGATAGAAGATGAATACAGAATGAAAGAATTAAGGCATCGCTGAGAAGCGATGCTTTTTTAAACCTTATAGAATTTATAAGTTTCACTCTTATAAATTTCTATAAGGTCTAAGGGAAGAAACTAACTTTGCCGCCAGAGGAAGGCGCAGCCGTTTATTCTTGTGGTTTAAAAAACACGCCATTCCCATGAAGGAGTTAATGTATTATCAATGTAATTTTTATGTAAGCTTATAGACCTGATTCTTCTTTACTCTAAAAGCAGGGGAATAAAAGGCTTGATTGCAGATTGGATTAATCCGGATTATTCACCTGTTTTTTAATCAAAAATGAACGGAAACGCCTGGTTTAAGGCGTTTTTTTGTTGCAATTTTATTGGATTTCTTTCTTAAACGAACTAGTTTTCTTACAAACGTTGTAGGTGTTAGGGATCATGAACCGGGATTAATTCATTTTTTCCCAATTTTACAAATCGTTAACGAGGGAGATTATGGTCTGACAAAAAGAGGGTGTATAGTCCTGGTTTATGGATTTATGAATAATAAGTCCTAATTAAGCAGAGCGGGAACAGAAGAATCTCACCTTGAGATGAGAAACGAGAGTCATAGAAAAGAGGGTTGAAGCTAACTGGGGCAAGGAATTTCTGAATTTAGTTGTAAGATATTTGTAAGATTAATTCAAGCACATCCACCTAGTCCTTGTTCGATTCAAAAGGACGATATTAAGGGATGAATCCTCTATAAATATGAATAAATTACATATTATTCCATCCAAAATTAATAAATTCTCATTATTGTATAGGGACGATAGCATGTTCGGTCAATACGAAAATAAACACAGACACCTACTTCAAAATATTACCTTATTCCCTCTTGTTGATGCGTCGTTTTGTGACATAATTTTATCATTCTTATAAATGCTGCGAGTCAGGAGGTGTTTATCGTGATTGACATCCATTGTCATTTGCTGCACGGACTGGATGACGGACCAGCCGATCTGGAGGAAGCCGTCTTATTGGCCGGTTACGCAGCAGAAGATGGTGCAACCGTCGTTTGCGCAACGCCTCATTACCGGATAGGGCGTTATGATACGAAAGCCAAAGACATATTGCTGGCTGTGGACGACTTGAATAGTGAACTTAAGGAACGCGGGATACCGCTTCGGGTTTTGGGCGGCCAGGAGATAAGGGCGCATGAAGAAATACTGGACGGGCTGAAGACTGGAAACCTGCTCCCGCTTGGGTATTCATCCTATGTGCTTGTGGAAATGCCTTCCGGGCGCTTGCCATATCGTTTCGATGAAATGATTCATGAGCTGCGCATAGCCGGATGGACGCCGATTATCGCCCATCCCGAACGCAACGCAGAAATTGCGGCTGATCCGGATAAGCTGGTGACCCTTGTGGGAAATGGGGCATTATGCCAAATTACCTCGCATTCGTTAACCGGCCGATTCGGCAAGCCAGTAAAAGCACTGGCTTGGGAGCTGTGCAGACGCAATCTGGTTCACTTGATCGCATCTGATGCGCATAACGCATCCACACGACCCTATGAGCTGCGTGCCGCATACAAAGCACTGTCTGCCAGGCTCGGAACGGAGCTTACGGACTATTACGAACGGAATGCCCGGTCTGTCATTCATGATATGCCCGTCAAACGAAGACCCATGCAGGGAAGAAGAAAGACAATGCGGTTGTTCGCAGGCTGGTCAATCTTCAAAACCTAGGAGTGGAGGTACGTTTCAAATTGAATATGGAACTGGATTTAAAGCATTATCTGTCGCTGATTCTCAAACGGATCTGGATTGTGGTTGCTATTGTCATCTTGGGTACCGCCGCCTCGGGCATTGTGAGCTTCTATTATTTAAAACCGGTTTATCAGGCTTATACCAAGCTGATCGTAAATTCTGCCAACGACAAGCCGGGCATGCTGCAGCTTGATCTGAACGCCATTAATACCAACATCAGCCTGATCAACACGTACAAAGAAATCATCCGGACACCGGCCATCATGGAAATGGTCGTAAACAAGCATCCCGAATTCAATGTCACAACGGATGAACTGATGAAGAACATCAGCTTCAGCTCCGTCAACGGAACGCAGGTTGTTACGCTCGCTTATCCGAGCACGAACTACAAATCGGCGGTACGAATCGTGAATTCGATTTCAGAAGTGTTCCAGGAACAGATTACGAAGATCATGAAGGTTGATAATGTCTATTTGCTTCATATGGCAAACGAGAACAAGCTTCCGGCGCCGATTAAACCCGATCCCAAGCTGAATATGGCCATTTGCTTTATCATCTCGTTCTTGTTTGGAATCGGTTTTGTGCTGCTGCTGGATTATTTCGATGATACGATCCGCAATGAAGTCAGCGTTGAGCGTTATTTGGGGCTTCCGACCCTCGTGCTTATTCCTTCGATCAAACAGGGGGATTTGCGGAAGAAACAGAAGCAATCCATTAATCCGGCGAAAGCAGGTGAAAGTACGCATGCTGCAAATTGACCAAAGACCGATTATTACGGATCTTAATCCGTTGTCGGCTATATCGGAATCCTACCGGACCTTGAGAACGAATCTGCAATATGCGGAAGCGGATCGTCCTCTTCAGCTATTGATGGTCACATCGGCGAATCCGAAGGAAGGCAAGACCACGACGATCAACAATCTGGCGGTTGCTTATGCGCAAACGGAGAAGACAGTGCTTCTGGTAGACGCCGATCTCCGCAAGCCTACGGCGCATGTGAGCTTCCGGCTGTCCAACCGCTGCGGTTTGACGGATGTGCTGTCAGGACGGGCTTCCGCTTCGGAAGCGGCGCAAACAACCCATATCGATAACCTGCATGTGATGCCTTCGGGCTCGATTCCGCCCAATCCATCCGAACTGCTGGGCTCTCGCAGGATGGATCAGCTGCTGGAGGAGCTGCGAGGCATCTATGATATTGTGCTGATTGATACGCCGCCGGTGCTGGCTGTAAGCGATGCGCAAATCATGTCGACCCGCTGCGACGGCGTTCTGCTGGTGGTCAATGCACGCAGCGTGAAGAAGCAGCAGGCGATCAAGGCAAGAGATGCGCTGCAGTTCGTGCAGGCCAGGATCGTCGGGGTAGCTTTGAATCAGACGGCAGTTCGTGAGTCAAGCGCTTATTATACCTACGTGCAGGAATAAAAAGAGAATCAATGGGAGGAATGAGAAAGTATGGTTGCAGCCTATCGGACGCGTTTTTTGATTGCACTGGATTTGTCGGCTGTCGTGCTCAGCCTGGCGGTGGCTTTCTGGCTGCAGACAAGCAGCCCATGGATGGAACCACGGCCCTTTATGTGGCTGACTTATGCGCTGCTGGCAGGAGGGGTCGGGCTGTTTTGCACGCTGCGGATGAAGCTGCATCTGAGGATATGGCAATACGCCGGCGTCAGTGAAATGTTCTCCATCCTGTCAGCTGCTCTGTGGACGGGTCTTCTGCCTTACGCTGCTGTTAACATCCTGTTCGGCTGGAATGTGCCGAAGCTGATCCTGCTCCACCATATGATGGGCATGATCTTCATGATGGCGGGACCGCGTTTGCTGTGGAGAGCCTTCTGCGATAAGTTTTCAACCCGCCGGAGAAAAGGCAGCCACCGCGCCCTGATTATCGGAGCCGGCAGCTGTGGGACATTGATTGCCAAGGAATTGCTGCAAAATGAAACGGTTGCCGTCGTACCGGTCGGTTTTATCGATGACGACCCTTACAAAAAACAGCTTTCGGTCTATGGGTTGCCGGTCTTCGGGGGACGCGACGATATTCCCCGCATTACCGAAACAGAGGATATCGACGAGATAATCATCGCGCTGCCTTCCGTATCGAAGTCCCAAATATCCCATATCATCAACATTTGCAAATCCACGAAAGCCAGGTTGAAAATTGTTCCCGACCTGCATGAGCTCATACAGGGCCAAGGCGCGGTGAGACGCGTTCGCGACGTTTCGGTTGAAGATCTGCTGGGACGCGATCCGATCCGGACCGATTTGGCTCATATTGCTAATTATGTGGAAGGCAAGACCGTGCTTGTTACCGGGGCGGGAGGTTCCATCGGATCGGAGCTGTGCCGCCAGATCGCACCTTTCGCACCGGATAAGCTGCTGCTGCTGGGTCATGGCGAGAACAGCATCTATTTGATCGAGATGGAACTGCTCAACACCTTTCCTGATCTGCGCATTGAAACAGTCATTGCCGATGTGCAGGACCGCAAACGGCTGGAGGATGTGTTCGCCAAATACCGCCCGCAGGTGGTTTTCCACGCGGCAGCACACAAGCATGTTCCGCTGATGGAACGCAATCCTTCGGAAGCGATCAAGAACAATGTGTTCGGTACAAAAAATGTCGCGGAATGCGCAGATCTGTTCGGCGCCGAACGGTTTGTTTTTATCTCCACGGACAAGGCGGTCAATCCCACGAGTATTATGGGAACGACCAAGAGGATTGCGGAAATGTTCATACAAAGTCTGGACAAGCACAGTAAAACCAAATATGTCGCCGTCCGGTTCGGCAATGTGCTGGGCAGCAGGGGAAGCGTCATTCCGCGCTTCAAGGAGCAGATCGCCAAAGGCGGTCCCGTCACAGTCACCCATCCCGAAATGGTTCGTTATTTCATGACCATTCCGGAGGCTGTGCAGCTCGTGATCCAGGCCGGCGCATTCGCGAAGGGCGGAGAAATCTTCATTCTGGATATGGGCAAGCCGGTGAAAATTGTGGATCTGGCTACCGATTTGATCCGATTGTCCGGTTATGAGCCGGGCATCGACATTGATATCCAATTCAGCGGGATTCGGGAAGGTGAGAAGCTCTATGAAGAGCTGCTGACCAATGAGGAGGGGCTTTCCTCCACTGTGCATGACAGGATCTTTATCGGCAAGCCGATGCAGATCAACCGCACCGAGCTGGAATTTGAAATCCGCAAGCTGGAGCAGGTATTGGGGCAGCATCCCGAGCAGATCCGCGCTGTGCTCAAGCATCTGGTTCCGAGCTACCGGAATGTATCGTAATGGACAGTGCACAAGGGCTTTCCAAGCCGGCAGCTTCACGCTCCGGCACTGTGGCTAAACTGCTGGCAAAGGGAGGAAGCATCAGCTTTCTGATCAATGCAGCTGGGATGGGACTTGCGCTGCTGATGCAAATTGTACTTGCGCGTCTGCTGGGAGCAGCCGGGTATGGGACATACGCATTTGTGACGACTGTGACAACCTTTCTTGTTTTCCCGGCCAAGCTGGGCTTCGATACGACGATTGTGCGGCTGGTCTCGGCACATAAGGCGGAGAACGCCTGGCCGTTGATTAAGGGTTTGATGAGAAGAGCGAATCAGATCGGTTTCGTCCTGTCGCTGACGGTTATGTTGATCGGTTTGGCTGTAATCGCATGGCGGCATGAAGGCATGACGAACGCTCAGACAGCCGCTTATGCGGTTGGACTGATCACAATACCGCTGCTGACGCTGGCAACACTCCGGCAGAGCGCGCTTCAGGCGCTGAAGGATGTGCTTTTTGCCCAGATGCCTGAGAAAATCATCCGGCCGCTGCTGACGATCGGACTTCTGCTGCTGGCGGTGTACGCCATTGGCATGGAGGCGAATGCCGGCGTTGCAATGCTTTGCTTTGCCGTATCGGTTGGTGTCTCCTATTTGATCGGAGCGGTAGTGCTGAAAGCCAGGATAGGCGGTCAGACGGCACTTGTAAAACCGCAGTATGAGACCCGGAAATGGTTAAACCTGTCGGTATCGCTGATGATTAACGGCGGCATGTACCTGATTTTGGGCCAGCTTAACGTTTTGCTCATGGGTATGATGGAAAGCGAGACGCAGTCCGGATTTTTCTCCGCAGCCGTCAGGCTGGCAACGCTTGTATCCTTCGCCATGACGGCGATTAATATGACCGCTGCCCCCTTGCTCTCCGAGACCTATGCCAAAGGCGACTGGAAAAAGCTGCAGCAGGTATGTACCACATCCGGGCGTGCTGGATTCACTTTTGCAGCCGTCATCTTCATAGCCTTTGCCATCGGCGGGCGGCCTCTGCTCGGACTGTTCGGAAGCGAATTTACCGCGGCTTATCCTGCGCTTGTACTTATAGCGGCAGGCCAATTATTCGGCGCTTTCTGCGGACAGACAGGAACGCTGGCAACGATGACCGGGTATCAGAAAACGCTGACCCGTGCGCTTGGAGCCGCGACTGCGCTGAATGTCGCTTTAAGCCTTGCCCTGATCCCGCAGCTTGGCATGACGGGAGCTGGTATAGCGTCCTTCTGTTCTTCGATATGCTGGAACGCTGCCATGGCCGTATTGATTAAACGCAAGTTCGGCGTTGTGACACCGGTATGGACGCCTTCGCTCCGACTCAAATAAACCGGGTTTATACAGCTTGAACCATACAGATAAATTAAGGAGAGGAACAACTGATGACCACTGTGCTGCTTGCCGGAGTGCCAAGTTCTCCGAACCTGGGAGACGGTCTGATTGCCAGAGCCATGACTTATCTGATTGGGATGCATGGTCCGCATAAAGTGCTGCATTTCGATTTGACGCAGGGCCTGTCGCAGGAAGAAGATCAAGCCCTGCAGCAGGAGAAGGCCCAGCCGCATGCCTACCGTCTGAATGACGACAGCCTGAAAAAAAGAGCCACCCCTGACAGTTTGCGTATGATGAAGGCTTATTGGCTGCACCGCCGGAAGAATTCGGTGCTCTCCACGCAGCTGAAGAGGCTGGTAGCGGAATCCGATGTCGTGATGATTGGCGGCGGGCATCTGTTTATCGATACGTATTTGACTTTTCCGCTAGCTGTCAGGCGGGTCGCCGATGAGGCCAGGCGGCAGGGCAAGCCGCTGCATGTCGTATTGGTGGGTGCGCGAGGTCCTTGGAGCGGACCGGCGCGCGCCTGCTTCCGCGGGGTATGCAGGTATGCTTCGAGCATTGCCCTCCGGGATGAGGAATCCAGAGCCTTTCTGCTGAAATTCGATCCTTCCCTGGCAGACAAGACAGTAGCCCTGAGCGATCCGGCCCTTTATTCCCAGGAGACCTTCGCCTCACTGATCAACCGTCAGGAGGCTGCTGTTCAATCCAAGCTCCCATCGATGAGGTCCGCGGATGCCTTGAGCGCAAAAGAAGGTGGAGGCATAGGGGTCATGGAGCCTCCTGTTCAGACTTCCACAAGCCTTAAGCCGATTATAGGACTCGGAATACTTGATCCGAATGAACTCCGCCGCAGCACCTCGCTTCGCTGGGAGCGGCAAACCTGCGCGGAGTGGTGGCAAGAGATAGCGGCTATTCTGACCGGTAAAGGTTATGAGGTCCGCGTATTCACAAATGGAGCCGAAAGCGACAATGCTTTCGTCGAGCAGATGGTCAAACCCCTGTGCCACGGCTTGAACGGCGTGAGTTTCTACCCGTATCCGCGGACCGTGGATGCGCTGGTGGATCAGATCAGCCAATGCGGCGCGATCATAGCCCAGCGGCTTCATGCCTGCCTGCCGGCGGTTTCCATGCTGAAGCCGACTTACGGCGTCATTTGGGACAGGAAGCTGTCGGCGATTTTCCACGATTTGGGGCTGGGCGGACATTTGGTGGACTTCAATCAGCCGGCGGCGGAAGCTGTTGCGGCGATGAAGCTTGAGCAGCCACCTTCCGCGCTTTTTCTCAAGACGATGGAAAGGAAGAAGAACCAACTAATCGGTCATATGGGGAGAATTTTACGATGAGCGGCGTTATTAAAGTGCTTCATGTTGTGGGCAAAATGCATCCGGGCGGGATCGAAACGCTCTTGATGAATGTGTACCGGCATACGGACCGTGAGCGCTTTGAGTTTCATTTTGCCGTACAGACCGAAGAGCCGGCTTTCTACGATGAGGAGATCGAAGCTTTAGGGGGAAAGATTCTGCGCCAGCCCCATCCCCGCAGCGGACTTGGAGGCTTCACGCGCGCCCTTGAACGGAATATCCGCAGCAACGGCCCGTATGCAGCGATTCACAGCCATATCTTCGGATTCAGCGGGTATGTGCTCAAGACCGCAAGCAGGTTGGGAATTCCGATCCGGATCTGCCACAGCCATAACGTCAAATCAGCCGGCAAAGGCTCGGTGCTTCGCTCGCTATATACACGCTACATGAGGCATCTGATGGTTAAGCATTCGACGCATATGCTTGGCTGTTCCAGAGAAGCCTGCGAATCGCTGTTCGGCGCAAACTGCTGGAAGGACAGCCGCGTGATGGTATTCCCGAACGCGATATCCACGGAGTCCTATGCGGCACTGCCGCAGGATCGCAGGCAGCTGCGCAGCCGTCTGGGTCTGGGCTCGTCGAATTCACCGGTGTTCGCCCATATCGGCAGATTTGCGGATCAGAAGAACCATGGGTTTCTGATCGACCGTTTCGCAGAATATGCCGCAATCGACAAGGAGGCCAAGCTGCTCCTGGTCGGAGACGGCCCTCGCCTGGCGGAGATGAAAGAGAAGGTGCAGCATCTTGGGCTACGGGAACAGATCCTTTTTCTGGGACTGCGCAAGGATGTGCCGGAGCTGCTGGGTGCCGTTGACGGATTTATTCTACCTTCCCTCTTCGAGGGTTTGGGCATCGTGCT
Organism: Paenibacillus nasutitermitis; assembly: GCF_014641075.1. Lineage (GTDB taxonomy): Bacteria > Bacillota > Bacilli > Paenibacillales > Paenibacillaceae > Paenibacillus_Z > Paenibacillus_Z nasutitermitis. Next base: position 418,222 of record NZ_BMHP01000002.1, on the reverse strand, counting down.
GATTGAGGCGCAGGCCGCCGGCATTCCTTGTCTGGTATCGGATGTTGTCCCGAAGGAAGCGGACTTGAAGCTTGGTTTGTTCCACCCGCTGCGCCTGGCTGACGATCCCAGGCGGTGGGTTGACGGGCTCCGTGAACTGACCGCTGCTCCCCAGCCGGATTGGCCGACCCGGCTGAAGGCCTTGGACCGGTTCGGCTTCAATATGTCAAGCAGCGTACGCAAGCTGGAGCAGCTGTATGGAAGTTAGGCAGGGACATTCGCTTCAGCATCCCGTTGCGGGGGCGTTGTATATGGTCGTGCTGCTGCTTCTGGGCAAGCTGCTGTTCCCGCTGGACGAACAGATGGGGATCATTATATTTTTTGCTCTGATGATTCCGTTCTTCTTCTTTCTTCTCCGCTGGCCGAACACGCCGGGTGCCCTCTTCGGAGGGCTGTGCGTGATGCTTGCAGGCAAGTTGGTATATGCGTTGACGACCGATCCGCTCAGCGGGCCGGACGAAATTCATTATTACGAGCAGGTCAGCACGTTCGAGCGGCTATCCGATTTCATGCCCTACGCCTGGAACCATCTGGTTACGGAATGGGCTAATATATCGGCTTATCCGATGTTTGGATTATTGTATATGCCTTTGTTTAAATGGTTGGAACTGCAGGATCCGCTGCCGATTATCATGCTTAATTCGCTGCTGCTGCTGCTGCTTGTTAATCAGACCTACCGGCTCAATGAGCAGTTTTTCCGCTATGAGATGGAACAGGATCAACGATTGCGGTTTCATTCCTATATGATTGCCGGGTTGCTGATCAGTCCGTCATTCATGCTCTTGTCCTCGGTGTTCGCCAAGGATGTCACCTGCGCGCTCTTGGGATTATATGGTGCCGGACTGCTGCTCAGACGGAAATATTTGTGGTTTATTGTGCTCATTATCTATGCGACCGGACTGCGGGACTATTCCATCGTTTATACATTAGGTTTCTACTTTCTCTATGGGCGCAAGTTCAAATCGGCAGCGGCTATCATGCTGCTTGCCATGGCGGTGCTGGCTCTGCAGATTGGCCCGCTGGGACTGCTGAATTCCGGAATGCTGACGGTGTTCCTGTTTATGAGCCCGAACCCGGTGAATGTAGTGAACTGGGATTCGGAGCTGCTATTTCGCACGCTGGAAGCACTCTGGCTTAGCGTCGGTCTTGGCCTGGGTATCCTGAATTTTCTGCGCTTTAAGGAAACCCGACCGTTCTACCTCATCGCCGCTATGCTGCTGTTCACCTACGCCTGCACCTTGTCTCTGGTCGGTTATGTAACAATTACGGGCCGTGACCTGGAGTACGGAGTAGGGACGGTGGGCGACAACATGGTCCGCAAGAAGCTTCCCGTGCTTCCGATGCTTTATATCGTGCATGCTTACAGCTTCGTATGGGGTCGAAAATGGTTCCGGAAAAGTGCCGCACTCCCATCAATAGAAAAAGGGGGATTGACTGATGCGAGGCCGTGATTTGTTTCTATCCGCCAAGCCTGTGCTGAATATGACGGCGAAAGCGATGCGCATTGTTCCAAGGCCTTTACTGGTCTGGTGGTGGACGCTAAGCGATCTGCTGCCTCATTTGCCGGGGGTTGCCGTGCGGTACTGCATTCTCAAAAGACTGGCCAAGCGCTGCGGGGATAATGTGCTTGTCGGCCCAGGCGTCGAAATCCGTTATTGGGAAAGGCTTTCTGTCGGTTCTAATGTCAGTATTCATAAGCAATGTTACATTGACGCTTACGGCGAGCTGGATATTGATGACGAAGTGTCCATTGCCCATCAAACCTCGCTGGTTTCGTTCCAGCATACCTGGAGCGATGAATCGATGCCGATTCGCGATAATGCCGTCGTGAGCGGGAAAATCCGAATCGCCCGCGATGTCTGGATCGGCTGCGGTGTCCGCGTGCTGTCTGGCGTAGAGATCGGCAGCCGAAGCGTTATTGCCGCCGGAGCAGTCGTTACCCGCAGCGTGCCGTCAGGCGTTGTTGCAGCCGGCGTGCCGGCCAAGAATGTGAAAACCATCGCTCTCGATTCCGGAGGCGACAGCTCAAAAGCTACAAGCCCCGGGCAGTCCCGTTTCCACGGCTGACAGCCGCAGCGAATTGTCCGGAAATATCATTATGGAGGGATCGCCATGCATATTGTTTGGGCGCATGACCACACGTTCTATTTCAATGAAACAGGAAAGTTCTACTCCGGCGGCAAACTGCCTTATGCCGTATGGGAGCGCTATTTGTCGGTATTCGATCATGTGACGGTTGCCTGCCGGGGACAGCGGACCTCTATTGATGCTGATATGAAAGGCAAATCGCTATCCAGCGGTCCGAATGTTGATTTTCTTGTTCTTCCTTCGCTCAGCAATCCGGTGAACAAACTGACTAAAAAAGGGTATGTGGACCAGTGCCTGACGGATGTAATCCGGAATGCGGATGCCGTTATCGCCCGCATGCCGAGCGAAATTGGGGCGGAAGCGATCCGTGTGGCGCGCAAGCTGGGCAAGCCATATTCCATAGAAATGGTTGCCTGTGCCTGGGATGGCTTATGGAATTACGGAAGTGCTCAAGGGAAGCTGTATGCGCCGCTGTCCCTGTGGAAAACCCGCAAGCTGGTGAAAAATGCCCCCTATGGCATTTATGTTACGGAACGTTTCCTGCAACAGCGTTACCCTCTGGCTTCAAACGGCGTGGAGGGGGCTTGCTCGAATGTGGAAATTCCGGCGCCTGAGCCGGCTGTACTGGAAAAAAGGCTGCAGCGTATTGCATCCATGGGAAGCAAGGAGCCGCTGCGGATGGGTCTGATCGGCTCCTTGAATGGCCGAACCAAAGGCATCGATACGGCCCTTCGCGCAATAGCTCGCATAGCACGAGGCGGCCAGCAAGTGGAGCTCCGCATTCTGGGCGACGGTTCGGCCGAACGCTGGCGTGTTCATGCCACGCGCCTGGGCGTTAATCATCTGGTTGAGTTTTGCGGAGTTCTGCCTAGCGGCAGCGCCGTGTTTGAATGGCTGGACGAGCTGGATCTGTATATTCAGCCCAGCTTCCAGGAAGGATTGCCCCGGGCAACGATTGAAGCCATGAGCCGGGGATGCCCGGTGATTGGCTCGACAGCGGGGGGGATCCCTGAGCTGATCGATGCACAGTGGCTCCATAAGCCCGGAGACGACAAGCAATTAGCGGCGAAACTGAGCTTTGCTGCCGGCAACCGGGAATGGATGAAAGAGCAGGCGGAGCGGAATTTCGAGCGCGCCAGCCATTATACCAAGGTCAAGCTGGATCAGAAACGGTTGGCGTTCTGGGTTTCATTCCGCGATTATGCCGCTTCCGCATCGCCAGGAAGCACAAAAAACAAGCAGGGGGGCACAGCTTACGTAACCAAAGAATCGTCAAAGGGGGCTGAAGCTTTATGACCATCCTTGTTACCGGGGCAGCAGGCTTTATTGGTTATCACCTCAGCCAGCGGCTGATGGAAGACGGACAACAGGTCATCGGAATTGATAATTTTAATGATTATTATGATATTCAGCTCAAGCGCGACAGGATGGGCAGGCTGCACCGCCACCCGCTATTCACCGGGATGGAAGCGGACATTGCAAGGTTTGATGAGCTGGATGCTTTGTTCCGGGATTATAAGGTCAAGACAGTGATTCATTTAGCCGCACAGGCCGGTGTGCGCTACAGTATCACGAATCCGTTCGCATATTTGGAATCCAATCTGGTCGGATTCGGCAATGTTCTGGAGGCGTGCCGCAGACATGAGATCAAGCATCTGCTCTACGCTTCTTCCAGCTCGGTATATGGAGCGAATGTCAACATGCCATTCAGTGTGCATGACAGTGTCGACCATCCGGTCAGCTTGTATGCCGCAACCAAAAAAGCCAATGAACTGATGGCCCATACATACAGCCATTTGTATGGTTTGCCGACAACGGGGCTCCGGTTCTTCACCGTATACGGCCCGTGGGGACGGCCCGATATGGCGTACTTTACGTTTACCCGGGATATTGATAATGGCGTTCCCATTAAAGTGTTTAACGAGGGGCGGATGCAGCGGGATTTCACCTACATCGACGACATTGTCGAAGGGATTGTGCGGCTGCATGCGCGCCCGCCTCAGCCTGATCCGCATTGGAACCGCGAGCAGCCTGATCCGGGTTCCAGCTATGCGCCCTACCGGGTATACAATATCGGCAACAACAAGCCGGTGGCGCTGATGACCTTCATCAGGACAATCGAGCAGATGCTCGGCAAGGAAGCCAAGCTTGAATTTATGCCGATGCAGCCCGGGGATGTAGAGGCGACATTTGCGGATATTGACGAGCTGACGCGTGATGTCGGGTTCAAGCCGACGACCACCATTCAAGAAGGCATCGGGCAATTCGTCGATTGGTACCGGAGCTATTATACAGTCCGGAGTTCGGCTGAACAGCTCCAGTTGTAGCCGGGCAAGGACTTTTGCGAAAACGGCAGCATTGAAGGATAAGTATCAAGGTTGTCATCCTCCTGGACAGGACCGGATGGACAGCCAAGCGAAAACTTGGCAAGGGATGGGAGAACCATGACTAAAGTGGCGCATATTTGTACCTCGGGCATCAGTCATAAAATACTTGGCGATAAGCTGACCCTCCTTCACGATGCCGGATATGATGTTACCTTCATTTCTTCGGGCGACAGTCTGGATCAATCGGTGATGGACGCTTACCCGTTTGCGTGGAAAGCGGTACCGATGGCGCGTGCCATCAAGCCGCTGGCTGATCTGCGCTCGATATGGCGGATGCGGAAGCTGTTTAAGTCGGAGAGCTACGATATTGTGCATACCCACACGGCGAAGGCTGGACTTATTGGCCGGATTGCTGCTCGCCTTGCGGGAGTGCGGACTATAATTCACACGAGTCATGGACTGCCCTTTTATGAAGGACAGTCCAGGAAGGTGAACATGATCTACCGTTCTCTGGAGCGTTTGGGCGCCCGTTTCTGCGATGCGCTCGCTTCCCAGAATGTGGAGGATCAGGCTGTAATGAAGGAAATGGCGCCTTGGCGGCCCGTTTATTATGAAGGAAACGGCGTCGATCTGGAGAAGCTCGACCGTGCGGCGAAAGATGCGCTGCAGCGGTTGAAGCCCGTGGATCTGAAGCAGGCTTACGGGATTAACGGGGAACTGCCGATGCTGCTGATGGCAGCACGGTTCGAGCCGGTAAAGAACCATATGCTCCTCCTGGACGCTCTTGTACTGGCGAAGCGGGAAGGAAAGCTTGCCTGGGTCACGGTTCTCGCCGGACAGGGTCCGCTGGAGGCGGAAATACGCAGGCGTATTGCATTGGAGGGGCTGGAAGACGATGTCGTTCTTATCGGGCAGCAATCTCCGATTATACCCTGGCTGCTGACAGCTGATGCGGTATCCCTGTCGAGCGAGAAAGAGGGTATTCCGCGGTCGCTGATGGAAGCAATGGCTTTTCGCAAGCCTGTTATTGCGACAGATGTGCCTGGTACCCGGGAGCTGGTCGTCAGCGTGTCCTCAGGAAGGGATGCTTCCGAAAGACAGGAGCCGACAGGTGTGCTCGTGCCTTATGGCGATGCCGCTGCGCTGGCGGGGGCTCTCCATCTGACGATGACAGATGCTGGACTGCGGGAGAAGCTTGGCCTTGCAGGTAGAAAGCGGATTGAAGCTCATTTTACAGAAGCGATAGTAGTGGAGCGGCTTAAACGCGTGTACGGGGAGATGCAGGAGCGGAAGAATCGCAGCCGTTCCGCACGAACGCAACGGGTCATTAAACGGGCCGTCGATCTAGCGCTTAGTATCAGCGCGCTTGTCCTGTTGTCACCCGTCATCGCGCTGACTGCAGCGGCCATCCGCATCAAGCTGGGTTCCCCGGTGATATTCCGTCAGCAGCGGCCGGGAAGATACGGCAATCCTTTTTATGTATACAAATTCCGTTCGATGACAAGCGAGAAGGATGCTAGCGGGATGCTGCTCCCTGACGAGGTCAGGCTAACCGCTTTCGGCAGATTGCTGCGCAAGCTGAGCCTGGACGAGCTTCCGCAGCTGCTCAATGTGTTACGGGGGGATATGAGTCTGGTAGGACCGCGCCCCCTTCTGATGGAATATTTGCCGCTTTATACGGCTGAACAGGCTCTCCGTCACGAGGAACGACCGGGCATCACCGGCTGGGCTCAGGTCAATGGCCGAAATGCCGTGTCATGGGAAGAGAAATTCCGTCTTGATGTGTGGTATGTGAACCATCAATCCCTGGCGCTGGATGCCAAGATCGCATTCCTGACGGTCTATAAAGTGTTGAAACGAGAGGGCATTCAACAGGACGGCCAGGCGACGGTACTTAAATTCGCCGGCAGCCGCGGCGCGGAGCGTGTGACATGAAGGGCCGGATAACCCATTCGGAAGCGCCGGTCTGTGCTTCATCCTGTATGCCTTCTGCGGGTGCACCGTCTTCACCACCCGGAAGCAGCTGGCCAGGGAGGCACCCGTTTTCTAATCGCTCTTTGCCGGATGACCACGGAAGAGATGGCAGCAGGAAACGCAATGGGACGCCGCTTGTGCTGATCGGGGGCGGTGGCCATGGACGGGTTGTAGCCGATATGGCCGAGACAACAGGCGATTACCGGATTATCGCGGTTGCCGACGATAAATTTACGGCAATCGAGTTGAAAAGCGGGGTCTGTTATGGACCGCCAGCCATGGTGCGCAAGCTGCTGCGTACCGACATCGAGATGCAGGCGATTATTGCGATTGGCGATAACCGGATGCGCTTCATGATGGCAGAGCGGCTGGGAATTGCCCTGGAGCGATACGCGCTCATTATTCATCCCGGCGCCTATATTTCGCAGTATGCCGCTATCAGCCGGGGAACGGTCATTATGCCTGGAGCGGTTGTCAATACAGGTGCCCGCATCGATTCCCATGCCATTATTAATTCCGGCGCCATCATCGAGCACGATGCCGAAATTGGTCCCTTCGCCCATATATCGCCAGGAGCTGCGCTTGCCGGAGGCGTCCGAGTCGGGGAAGGCGCACATGTCGGTATAGGCGCATCGGTAATTCAATCGGTCCGTTTGGGAAGCTGGAGCATACTGGGGGCGGGCGGCGCCGCCATTCGCGATATTCCCGGAGGAACAACAGCCGTCGGCGTTCCTGCCAGACCGATTCCTCCTTACGGGAAAACGATAGAAGCGTAATACAGAAGCATTACCCTCAGAATGGGGTCAAGCAAGTCAAAATCAAGCTTAGGAGTGGTGTTCCATGTCAGAGGAGCCGCGTATCTTGCTATCGCCTCCCCATTTGGGGGAAGCGGAACGCCGCTACGTTCAAGAAGCATTCGATACCAATTGGATTGCGCCGTTAGGGCCCAATGTTGACGAATTTGAAAGTGAGCTGGCCCGCAAGGTCGGTACGAGAGGGGCACTTGCTTTAAGCTCCGGCACAGCCGCTATCCATCAAGCGCTTCGACTTGCAGGCGTCGGCCGAGGTGACCGGGTGTTTGTATCGACTTTAACGTTTGTAGCCAGTGTGAATCCCGTTCTTTATGAAGGGGCAGAGCCGGTGTTTATCGATTCCGATTTCGAAACCTGGAATATGTCTGTGGCAGCTCTGGAACGCGCACTTGCAGAAGCAAAGCAAGAAAACCGGTTGCCCAAAGCAGTCATCGTCGTCAATTTGTACGGGCAAAGCGCGGATATGGATCCCATTATGGAGCTTTGCGGCGCATACGGAGTCATGGTGATTGAGGATGCCGCCGAATCGCTGGGCGCCTCGTACAAAGGCAAAGCAAGCGGAACCATTGGAGCGTTGGGGATTTATTCCTTTAACGGCAACAAAATCATTACCACTTCGGGAGGCGGCATGCTTGTCTCCGACAATGTGGAGGCGCTGTCCAAGGTTCGTTACTGGTCCACCCAGGCCCGCGACCCGGCGCTTCATTACGAACATAGCGAGGTAGGCTACAATTACCGGCTTAGCAATGTGCTCGCCGGGATAGGACGCGGCCAGCTTGAGAAGCTGGAAGACCGGGTGGCCGCCAGAAGGGCCGTCTTTAGCCGTTATGAGCAGGCTTTTGAGGGGATGGAGGGAATTGAATGGATGCCTGAGGCTCCTTATGGACAATCGACCCGCTGGCTAAGCGCGCTCACCATCAATCCCATAATGACCGGGGTTACCACTTCCGAGCTGATCCGCACACTTGCCGAGGAGAATATCGAAGCGAGGCCCGTCTGGAAACCGATGCATTTGCAGCCTCTGCTGCGCCAATACGACTATTATCCGCATTCCCTGCAGTTCAGCGTTTCGGATCAACTATTCGCCCGTGGCCTATGCCTGCCCTCCGGCTCCAGTCTGTCGGAACGTGAGCAGGATCGTGTCATCGCTTGTATATCCCATCAAATTCATTCGAGGAGGCCCACTCATGAAAGTGCGTAAAGCGATTATTCCCGCGGCAGGCCTCGGTACCCGTTTTCTGCCGGCAACTAAAGCCCAGCCTAAAGAAATGCTGCCGATTGTCGATAAGCCAACGATCCAATATATCATTGAGGAGGCCATCGCCTCCGGGATTGAAGATATTCTGATTGTCAGCGGGCGGGGCAAACGCGCCATCGAGGACCATTTCGACAAATCCTTCGAGCTTGAGGAAACGCTGCTGAAGAAAGGAAAGTCCAAAGAACTTGAGCAGATCCGATCGATCTCGGAGCTGGCCAATATCCATTACATCCGGCAAAAGGAACCCCGGGGACTGGGACATGCCATCTGGTGCGCTCGCAGCTTTGTCGGCGATGAACCGTTTGCAGTCCTGCTCGGCGATGATATCGTACAATCCGAGCAGCCGTGCTTAAGCCAGCTGATCAAGGTGTTCTCCCGGTTCTCATCGTCGGTCGTAGGTGTTCAAAAGGTTCCGGACGAGGATGTGTCCAAGTACGGAATCATTGCGCCGCGTGGCTCCTCCATTGAACCGTCGGTCTTTTTCCTGGACACGCTGGTGGAGAAACCTTCGCTTAAGGCGGCTCCATCCAATTACGCGATTATGGGCCGATATATCCTGACACCGGAAATCTTCGATATTCTGGAGCATCAGCAGCCTGGGGCGGGCGGGGAAATTCAATTGACCGACGCGATCAAGAAGCTGAACGATCTGAAGACCGTCGTCGCTTATCAGTTTGAAGGCACGCGATACGATGTCGGCGATAAATTCGGTTTTATCAAAGCAACGCTTGACTTCGCGCTGCAGCGTGACGACTTGAAAAACGATATGCTGGGCTACATTCAAAGCGTGTACGAGCAGCATTTCTCACTCCTTAATAAGGTGGCGAAATAGATGAAGAAAATCACAGTAATCGGAACAGGTTATGTTGGGCTGGTATCGGGAGCCTGTTTTGCCGAAATCGGCAACCGCGTTATCTGCTGCGATGTGGACGAACAGAAGATTATCAAGCTTCGGCGCGGTGAAATTCCCATCTATGAGCCGGGCTTAAGCGAACTTGTGGAGCGCAACACCAAACGCGACCAGCTTTATTTTACGACTGAAGTGGGAGAGGCGATTGAAGCCTCCGACATTATTTATATTGCTGTGGGCACGCCGATGTCCGAGACAGGCGAAGCCGATATGCGTTATGTGATGTCGGCAGCCAAAAAAATCGGCGAGCATTTGAACAGCCATAAAATCATTGTAGGCAAAAGCACCGTCCCGGTCGGCACGGGAGAGCTTGTACGGGAAGTGATTCAGGCAAACAAGAAGCTGCCCTGGGTAGGCTTTGACATCGTCTCCAATCCTGAATTTCTGCGTGAAGGATCGGCTATCTCCGACTGCATGAATATGGACCGGGCCGTTATTGGCTCGGACAATCCGGAGGCGGCTCGCCTCATCGGGGAACTGCACAGTCCCTTCAATACCCGTATTTTCACAACGGACCTGGAAAGTGCGGAGATGATCAAATATGCGGCTAACACGTTTCTGGCGACGAAAATATCCTTCATTAACGCAATCGCGAATATTTGCGAGCGTGTGGGCGCGAATGTCGCGGATGTTTCAGAAGGCATGGGGCTGGACAGCCGTATCGGTTCCAAATTTCTGCAAGCGGGCATTGGTTACGGCGGTTCATGTTTTCCCAAGGATACTTATGCGCTTGCCCATATTTCCGACAAAGCGGGATATGATTTTGAGCTGCTAAAGTCGGTTATCAAAACGAATCAGCGTCAGCGTTATGTCATCATGGACAAGCTGCGGGAAACGCTTGGAGGACTTGCGGGCAAGCATGTAGCGGTGCTGGGTCTTGCTTTTAAGCCGAATACTGACGATATGCGCTATGCGCCGTCACTTACCATTATACCGGAACTCCTTAAACAGGGAGCCTCCGTCTACGCTTATGATCCAATTGCTTCCGAGGCCGCCAAGCGGGAGCTGCCTGAAGGCGTGACTTACTCCACGTCGCTGGATCAGGCTGTCGCAGGAGCGGATGTGGCCGTTATTCTTACAGAATGGGATGAAATCAGATCGATGGATTTGTCCAATATCCGTAAGCTCATGAAGCGTTCCATCCTTATTGACGGTCGCAATTGCCACAGCTTGCAGGAAGCGCAAGAGGCCGGGTTCGAATATCATTCCATCGGCCGCCCGCCCGTCAATATGTCAGAGCCTGACCGCCAGTCGGCGAACTTCTGATTGGTGTCCGTGAGGAGGTCAGGCAGATGAACAATCAGCCTGCGGAGAAGAAAAAAACTGCTAAGCCGTTCCGTTGGAAAAGGCTGGCGGTTGCGGCAGGCATTTTCCTGCTTATCTTGTTGGGAGGTGTTTATTATGCTTACGATCGTATGACGGATCACCTTCTGGAGGTATTAATGGATGATGCTATGGCATCCGATGGCTGGGCAGGAGAAGCTCCGGGGACCGCCTCAGACAACAGTCTCCCGTCATTGTCCGCGGATTCAGACGAAGCTGGGGAAAAGATGTCCTTGACCCCGAAGAAGCAGCCAGCGCAGAGCGGTGGCGATTCTGCAGAGGCCTTGTCCACATCCTATGACGCGGTTATTACTGCGGATAAAGCCAGCCAAGTCAAGGAAAACGTGACGATGAAGGAGAAGCTGGCTATCGGCAGCGTAATCCTGCGCCACTTCAGCTCAGATGAACTGAGCTCGTTCAAGAAGGCGGCAAGCGGCGGCTTGACGCGCGAGGAGAAGAAGGAGCTGAAGGAGCAGGCGATGTCGAAGTTGTCGGCTGAGGAGTATGACGAGCTGATTGCCATTGCAAAAAAGTATGGATTAAGCAAAGGAAAAAGCTATCAGGATTCGTTGGAGGAGTAAGTTGGCAAACCAGCTAATCAGGATGTTCTGGCAGGCCGGTCGATTTAAAGGCATACAAGAATGAAATGGAGTGAAGATGATGAAATTAAAATGGAAAATTTCCCTGTTCACCGCATTGATAGTGGGAACAACTGCCGTCACTGCAAACTTCCACGTTCCGCGTGCGGAGGCAAGCTCTTATTCGTTCTCTTTCGTATCTTCATTTTTTGATGTCATTCAGAAGTTCCAGGAGAATGCGGAGAAGAAGGCAGGAGCGGTTGTCCAGCTCCCCATCCCTTCGAAGAACCCGAACAAGCCGGAGAATCCGGGGAACTCGCAAGGGAATAACCCGAACAAGCCGGAGAATCCAGGGAACTCACATGGGAATAACCCGAACAAGCCGGAGAACCCGGGGAACTCGCAAGGGAATAACCCGAACAAGCCGGAGAATCCAGGGAACTCACATGGGAATAACCCGAACAAACCGGAGAATCCAGGGAACTCACATGGGAATAACCCGAACAAACCGGAGAATCCGGGCAACGGCAAGCCTAAGCCTGAAACCCCGAAGGTGGATGAGAAAGCGGTTAAGCTCGTTCTGAAGCAGACGGAGGAAAAGTTGATCCAATTGAAGAACAGTACACAAAATACACTCATGTCTTTAGCTTTCCAATTCGCTTTTGCTGAGACGACACACGAGAAGACGGTGCTGTATCAAAAAGGCAAGGATGCACTTGCCGCATCGATCGCCTCATTTGCCGTTATCATGAAAGATGCGGCCGCGAAATTGGCTGCACTCGGAGCGGATGTTTCGCAACTGGAAGTATACAATACAGCGTTTGATACCTTCCAGGTGCAAGGGAAAGAAATATTGAAGCAAATTGTGGATTAACTTCGATTAAGCTGTCATTTCCTGAATATTATTGAAACGTGGCGGTGCGGAACTTTATCCAAGTTCCGCGCCGCCACTTTGTTTTCCATAACAGTTATTCGGGAGGCAGCCATTTTTTTACGGAGAAGGCAGCGCAGGGGAAGTTTTTTTGCGTTTATCTTCAAATGATGTTTCTCCCGCAACAAATGTTTGATAGAATATACGGGCAGCAAAAACATACAACCAGCATATTCAACCAGCATATTCAACAGGGAGGCCTTCTTTTGTCGTCCGATCCGCTGCTTACTTTTTTATCGCCGCCGCTGCCTTATTTTATTGAATCCAACCGGAATACTTATCCGCCTGGCGGCGAGCATCCAAACCGGCGAAACCTGGGTGTTTTCGATTTACTCTTCGTTCATAGCGGAATGCTATATATTGGTGAAGAATCGCGTACTTGGGAGCTTGGCGCCGGGCAGATGGTCATTTTGCGACCCGATTGCTGGCATTATCCCGTCAAGCCCTGCTCAGAGGAGACGGTCATCGACTGGGTCCATTTCCAGACGGCCGGTCCTTGGGAGGAACTTGACGAACATAACTGCGGCACGCTTCGCGGGGACTATTATTCGTATGCCATTCGACTGCCCAAGACCATGACGCTCGGCTTTCCGGAGGAAGCGATTTCGTTGTTCGGCAAGCTCCATGAGGCGGCGCTGGGCACATCACACAATGCGTTCTGGCAGCGCCAGCAATGGTTCCTGCATTTGCTGCAGCTATTCGACGAAGGTTGGCGGACAGATGCCGCGAAAGCGCCGATCTCTGTTGCGGAGCAGGCTGCCGCTTATTTGAAGCGCCATTTCCGCGGCTCCGTGACGAACAGCAAACTGGGCGAGGCACTGGGCCTGCATCCCAATTATATTGCCAGATGCATGAGCGAGGTGTTCGACTGCACGCCCCAGCAGTATTTGCTGTCTTACCGGCTGGATCAGGCCAAACTGATGCTGCTGCGGACCAATTGGCCAATTTCGCGCATTGCCGATGAAACCGGCTTTAAGCAGACACCGCACTTCTCGCGTTCTTTCTCTGACCATATCGGCATTACGCCGCTGCTATACCGGAAGCGATTTACCGGCACAACGCTTGTCCGCGGCAATCCCAGGCAAGAGGAATTCGAGTAAAGCAAACCCGGTACTTGAGCGGCGGCTGGTGAGGCTTCACCGATTGTCTCTTGCAAAAACAAGGAACCCTTTCTCCAAATAAGGAGAGAGGGTTCTTTCTGTACTGATATTTAATGATAAAAGGTTGTTACAGCGATTTGAAAAGTGTACGAAGCTATCGAGTCTGCGATTAACCTGGTGCTGCTGTCAAACCAACCACAGAGCGGGTAATCGCTTACAATCAGAATCCCTGTTTGACTGTCTATTAAAAGTCAAAATTATCCGGATCAGCACCCAGCCGGACCGACTGATCCAATTGACTGATAAGCGCCATATCCTGAGGGCTGAGTTCAAAGTCGAACAGATCCATGTTTTCTTTCATTCGGCCGGGATGGACAGTTTTGGGAATCGTGACAACCCCATTTTGCAAATCCCACCGGAGCACCACCTGGGCTGCGGTTTTGCCATATTGAGCAGCTATTTGATGCAGCAGCGGATCGTCGAGCTTTCCATTCATAAGCGGGCTCCAGGCCTCCAATTGAATACCGTGAAACTGGCAGAAGGCAAGGAGTGGCTTTTGCGCAAGCTTAGGATGATATTCGACCTGGTTCACCATCGGAATGACCTGGGAATCCGCCATGATGTCCTCGATATGCGACGGTTGGAAATTGCTTACCCCGATCGCACGGACCGCCCCTTCCGCATACAGCTTTTCGAGCGCGCGCCAGGTGTCCTTGTATTTCCCTTTGACCGGCCAGTGAATCAGATACAAATCAATATAGTCCAGCCCAAGCTTCCGGCGGCTTGTTTCGAAGGCTGCAAGCGTCGACTCATAACCTTGATCCGAGTTCCATACTTTGGTGGTAATAAAGATTTCCTCTCTTGCAATCCCGGAACTGGCGACAGCTTCGCCGACCCCGGTCTCATTCTGATAAAGGGTGGCGGTGTCAATGCTGCGGTAGCCAAGCGACAATGCAGATTGAACAGCCTCCACAACCTGCTTGTCCTCATCCATTTGATAGACGCCGAGTCCCAGCCAGGGCATCTCTACGCCGTTGTGCAAGCGAGCCCGATCTGACATATTCTGAATCATGAATGATCCCTCCTGAAATATTGATAGGTTAGATACTATTTAAGATTCTAGCCCCAACCCTTACGGGAATCAAGCAAACAGGCGAGAGGGAGCGTGATTGGGAATCGTCGGGGCATGGAAATGTTTCATTTAGAATAGGGACGGGCAGCCGTTTATGGCGAGGAAAAGGCTGATTGCAAAACCCGCATTTATGGTTAATATCCAACACACAGAGGGATGCGGTGGTGCATCCCCATCGCTCAAGCGATTCGCCGCATAGAAGGCAGCGGCTGTGTCATGTTTAGGTGATTGCTTGTATAAACTAGGTTAAGCTCATCAAGCTTGGCTAACCGCCGAAATTTTCAGAAAATTAGGTGCCAACATGATTTCAGCGGTGTATAATGAAATAAAAGTCGCGCATTGGCGTCAGATAACTTCACAAAAATATAACAAACATTTCTCCTGGGGAGGGTACATGCCGCTCATGATAAATGCCGCATCAATCGGTATGTCTACGCGCGATTTGTATTTATTCAATCAAGGCACATTATTTCACAGCTACCGGACCTTCGGAGCACATCCCATCCGGCTTGGCGACGATAGTGGCGTCCGCTTTGCCGTTTGGGCGCCAAACGCCCGGAGTATCCGGGTTGTCGGATCCTTTAATGATTGGAACGGCAAACGCCACGCCATGCTGAAGGTCGGGGAAACGGGCGTCTGGAGCCTCTTTGTACCGGAAATCGGTCCCGGAACGGTATATAAATACGAAATTGAATCCCAGCAGGGAAAAATCATGCTGAAGTCCGATCCGTTTGCTTTTCAATCGGAGTTAAGGCCCGGAACGGCTTCCATCGTGACGGATCTGGGCGGCTACCGCTGGCGGGATGATAGCTGGCAGCGCCGCAAACAGGAGGAAAGCCCCTATCATGAGCCGATGCTCACCTATGAAGTGCATCTGGGCTCCTGGAAGAATAACGGCAAGGAGCTCTTCTGGACTTATGAACAGATGGCCGGTGAGCTGGTAGATTATGTAACAATCATGGGTTACACCCATATTGAACTGATGCCTGTAACGGAGCATCCTTTGGATCAATCATGGGGTTACCAGGCAACGGGTTATTATTCAGCAACGAGCCGCTACGGGACCCCTGAACAGCTGATGTTTCTGATAGACCGCTGTCATGAGCGCGGGATCGGTGTCATTCTGGATTGGGTCCCTGGCCATTTTTGCAAGGATGATCATGGCCTCCGTTTATTTGACGGTACGCCTATTTATGAAGGGGCGAATCCGCTTCGGGCCGAGAAGCCGCTTTGGGGCACGCTTGCTTTTGATTTTGGATGCACGGAGGTCCAGAGCTTCCTTATTTCCAACGCGATCTACTGGATGGATGTTTTTCACGTGGACGGTTTGCGCGTGGATGCTGTCGCCAGCATGATTGATCTGCATCTGGATAAACCACCAGAGATGCGGACCTTCAACAAACATGGCGGTTCGGAGAACACGGATGCGATTCAATTCCTGAAAAAACTCAATGAAACAGTCTTTCATTATTTTCCCGATTCGCTGATGATCGCAGAGGATTCATCTTCCTGGCCTGCCGTCACCTCACCAACGTATATGGGCGGTCTCGGCTTTAACTTCAAATGGAATATGGGCTGGATGAACGACATGCTCCGCTATATGGCGCTGGCACCCAAGGACCGGATTCATCACCATAATCTGATTACCTTCTCTCTTGTATACGCCTTTTCCGAAAATTTCGTTCTGCCGCTTTCGCATGATGAGGTTGTGCACGGCAAAAAATCGCTGCTGAACAAAATGTCCGGCACCTATGATCAGAAATTCGCCCAGCTCCGGCTCTTCTATGGTTACTGGATGACGCATCCTGGCAAGAAGCTGCTCTTCATGGGAAGCGAATGGGGACAGTATGATGAATGGAAGGATGCGGAGTCGCTGGATTGGAAGCTGCTTGATTATCCCTTGCATAACCGGATGCATCATTATGTCAAAACGCTGAATCATGCCTACGCCCAGCTGCCTTCTCTTTGGGAGCGGGATTGCGATCCTGGCGGCTTTGAATGGATCGATGTGCACAATGCTGCCCAATGCATCATTGTTTTTATGCGCAGAGGCCATGGGATCAACGAATTTTCAGTATCTATATGCAATTTCTCCGACCAACCGCTTCAATCTTACGTGATCGGCGTCCCCGAGCCTGGTTTCTACAGGGTCGTTATAAATAGCGAGTCCAACGAATTTGGCGGCACATGGGAACATGTCCCGGAGCTCATAGAGAGCCGGCCTGTCATCTGGCAGGGAAGACCATGCAGCCTGGTTGTCGATCTGGCTCCTTTCAGCTTTCAGTTGCTCACTTATGACCCAGGGGAAGGGCCGCAAATGGTTGAAACGTTTCATTAGCAGTTATGCAAGCGGACTTCATTGCTGCGGCAGTCAGCTGCAGTAGAAAAGGAGAGAGTGTCATGGGCAGAAAAAGAATGTTAGCCATGCTGCTTGCTGGCGGAGAAGGGAAAAGGCTTGGTGTGCTGACCAAGGATTTAGCCAAACCGGCTGTTCATTTCGGCGGAAAATACCGGATTATTGATTTCACTTTGAGCAACTGCACCCATTCCGGCATCGATACTGTGGGCGTTCTGACGCAATACCAGCCGCTTGTGCTCAACACGTATCTGGGAATCGGCAGCCCGTGGGGACTTGACAGACGTGACGGCGGGATGGCTATTCTTCCGCCTTATATGAAACAAAAAGGCGGCATGTGGTATAAAGGAACGGCTAATGCGATTTATCAGAACATGGGATTCATCGACCGTTTTGATCCCGAATATGTATTGATTATTTCCGGTGACCATATCTATAAGATGGATTACGAATTGATGCTGCGCCAGCATGAAGAACGCGGGTCGGATGTGACGATCGCGTGTATTGAAGTCGGATGGAAAGAAGCGAGCCGCTTCGGAATTATGAGTATTGACGAGGATGGCAGCATTACCTCCTTTGCTGAAAAACCAAAGGTGCCGACCAGCAATCTGGCTTCGATGGGCGTGTATATATTCTCTTGGCCTGTACTCCAGCAGTACCTGATCCGGGACGAAGCGAACCGCTTGTCGGGCAATGATTTCGGCAAGGATATAATTCCCGCCATGCTTCATGACGGGATCAAACTGAGCTCTTATACCTTCGGCGGCTACTGGAAGGATGTCGGAACGCTGGAGAGCCTGTGGGAAGCCAACATGGACCTGCTTTCCGACAAACCGGCTCTGGACCTGAACGACCGCGACTGGCGGATTTACTCCGTCAACCCGAACCGGCCGGCTCATTTTATCGCCGCTGGCGGTGAAGCTTCCCAGTCGCTCATTACCGAAGGCTGCATAATAGAAGGCCGAGTCCATCGTTCCGTGTTGTTCTACGGGGTGCAGTGCGGCGTTGACAGTATCATAGAGGAATCGGTCATAATGCCGAATGTCATCATTGGCCGGGATGTTAAAATATACCGCACCATAATCGGTGAAGGAGCGGTAATCGCCGATGGCGTTACCATCGGAAATCCTGACAAAGGACCGGTAACGGTCATTGCCAGCGATGAACACGTGACCCCAAGCCATATTCTGGAGGAGGTGGAGCAGTCATGAATTCAAATGTTCTCGGCGTTATCAATCTTATTCATGAATCGGATGAAATGGAGTCGCTCACGGCGGACCGCTGCCTCGCCACTGTGCCTTTCGGTGCCCGTTACCGCCTGATCGATTTTACGCTTTCGAGTCTGGTCAACTCGGATATCTCCAAGGTCGCGATATTCGCGCATACCAAATACCGATCTCTAATGGACCATTTGGGCTCAGGCAAACATTGGGATTTGCATCGCCGGCAGGGCGGCCTGTTTATGCTTCCACCCATTACAGATGATGTGAACGAGGTTCGCCGCGGCGATCTGTTCCATTTCTATCAACACCGGGATTACTTCATGCGCAGCCAGCAGGAATATGTCGTCATTACCCGCAGCCACATGATCAGCAATATCAATTTTGAGCCGATCATTGCCGAGCACAAAGCCAGCGGAGCCGATATCACTGTCGTCTGCAAGGAGCAGCACGATCTCATGGACGGAAAAGCGCGCAAAGTGCTCATTGACGATACAGGCAGAGTAACTGGCATTCAAGACCATTATGGCCGGATGGAAAGCGACCTGGTCTCCATGGAAATGTACATCATGCGCAAAGACTTGCTGATGGAGCTTGTCGAGACCTCTCTGGCACAGGGGCAGGACCATCTCGTCCGTCATGCCATCATGTCCCGCGTCGATAAGCTTCATATCCAAAGCCATATGTACAAAGGTTATTTGGGAATCGTCAATACCGTGTCCAGCTATTATCAGAACAGTATGCAGCTGTTGCGTCCGCAGGTGTGGAAAAGCCTCTTCTTCGAACCGGGACTCGTGTATACAAAAGTAAAAGATGAGCCGCCTGCCCGCTATGCGGAAGGCGCGAAAATGAGCAATTCCCTGGTCGCTAACGGCTGCATTATCGAAGGATCGGTCATCAACAGTATTCTTTTCCGTGGGGTCCATATCCAGAAGGGCGCCGTCGTCCGCAACAGTATTGTGATGCAAAACGGAATCATTGGCGAGAATAGCAATATCAATCACGTCATTCTGGACAAAGATGTAACGATTGAACAAAGCCGTGAACTGCGGGGTGCGGAATCCTCGCCTTTCCTGGCCATGAAACGCAAGGTGATTTAAGCTTCCCTTTGTTGGAGTGGAGAGACAGAAAGAGAAATAAGAGGTGGAATCATACGATGAATATATTGTTTGCAGCATCTGAAGCGGTACCGCTGATCAAAACCGGCGGTTTGGCTGATGTGGCAGGATCACTGCCAGCCGCTTTAAAAGCACACGGCGCAGAGGTCCGTGTTATTCTGCCCAAATACGAAGTGATCCCGCAGTCGCTGCTTGCCGGCTTTGAGCGAATTGCCGAATTTAGTGTCCGGCTTGGCTGGCGCGAGCAGTACTGCGGTCTTCTTAAAGGGGAATTGGACGGCATTGTGTTTTATTTAATTGATAATGAATTCTATTTTAAACGCGGCGGGATTTATGGATACGGCGACGATGCCGAACGATTTGTATTCTTCTCGACAGCGGTTGCGGAGTCTCTGTTCCATATGGACTACCGCCCGGATATTATTCACTGCCACGACTGGCAGACGGGACTGGTTCCGTTTCTGCTGAAGACGCGCTATCGCAATGAATCCATCGCCACGCATGCGGCGACCGTCTACACGATACATAATTTGCGCTATCAAGGGGTGTTTGGACAACAGCTGCTTATGGATTTGCTTGGCAGCGGGACTGAGCTGTTTGGTTCGGAAGGCATAGAATTCTATGGAGCGGGAAGCTGCATGAAGGCTGGCCTTCTCTATGCGGACAAGCTGACGACTGTCAGCCCTACCTACGCGGAGGAAATTCAGACTGAACATTATGGAGAACTGTTGGATGGTCTGCTCAGGCAGCGTTCCGGCGATCTGACCGGGATCGTCAACGGGATCGATACCGTTTCCTTTGATCCGATGACGGATTCAGCGCTTGAGGTTCCTTACAGAGGTTCATTGCCGCGCAAAAGAAAAAACAAGCTGGCACTGCAAAGGGAACTGGGTTTGCACGAATCCGAAAGCATACCTTTGATTGGTGTCGTGTCGCGTCTGGTTGACCAGAAGGGTTTTGACCTTGTAGAAGCCGTGCTGGAGGAAATTCTGCAGGAAAATGTTCAGATTGCGATTTTGGGTTCAGGCGACTGGCGTTATGAACAGCTGTTTAACGGAGCAGCATACAGACATCCTGGCAAGCTGGCAGTTTGGCTTGGGTTCAATGACGGTCTGGCCAGACGAATATATGCCGGCAGCGATATGTATCTCATGCCTTCCCTGTTCGAGCCCTGCGGCCTCAGCCAGCTGATTGCACTGCGCTACCGTTCGGTTCCGATCGCGAGAGAGACTGGCGGTCTTAAAGATACCGTTGTTTCCTACAATGAGTATACGGGACAGGGAAACGGGTTTACATTTTCTAATTACAATGCGCATGATTTGCTCTTTACGGTGCGCAGAGCTATCTCGTTCTATCAGGACGAGGAGGCGTGGCAGAAAATTGTCGCGAATGGGGCGAAGGACGACTGCAGCTGGACAAAATCAGCCAAGTCGTATATGACGCTGTACGACGAAATTCTGTCAAATCGAAAGGAGAACTGAATCTATGCCTCGTCATCTTGTTATCGGCAACGGAAAGATCCTCGTCAATCTCGACCATAATTGCTATATCCGCGACATTTATTATCCTTTCGTGGGTCAATTAAATCATGTCGGCGGCCAATATTGCCGCTTTGGAATCTGGGCTGGAGGGCAGTTCTCCTGGCTGGAAGAACCCGATTGGACGTTTGAATTAGGTTATATCGAAGATTCGCTTGTCACCAACATTGTGGCAAAGAACGACCGGCTTGCAGTGGAGCTGCATATCAATGACGGGATTCATCAGCGTGAATCCATCTATCTGAAGCGGGTAGTGATCATGAACAAAGCGGCCGATGAGCGCGAGTTCCGTTTGTTTTTTCATCAGGATCTGATGATCGACGGCTCGGAGGTGGGGGATACTGCTGCCTATTATCCCGACAATCATACCTTGTTTCACTACAAACGTTCCTCTTATTTTATGTTCAACGGCTTCTCCGACGAAGGCGGCATGACGGAGTATACGACCGGCATCAAGCGGTTTCACTCGGCGGAAGGAACCTGGCGCGATGCAGAGGATGGAACTCTGATGGGGAATTCCATATCGCAGGGCTCTGTTGACAGTACAATGAGTTTTCGTACGGTAATCCCGGCCGGCGGGGAAAAAACCATCTATTATTGGATGTCCATCGGCAAAAATCTCGAAGAAGTGAAAAGCCTCAATCAATATGTGCAGGAAAGCCATCCGGAGAAGCTGCTTAGCCGGATCGTTATTTATTGGAAGCATTGGCTTCACCGTGCCGAAAGCAATCTGGGGGATCTCCCTCCGGAAGTGGCCAAGATGTTCAGACTCAGCCTGCTGATTGTTCGCACGCAAACGGACGAGCGCGGCGCGATAATTGCGGCCAACGATACCGACATTCTCCAGTACAACCGGGACCATTACAGCTATATGTGGCCAAGGGACGGAGCGCTGGTTGCGGACGCGATGTCGGCGGCCGGCTTCCAGAGCGTGATTGCGCCGTTCTTTCATTTTTGCGCACAGACGCTTTCGCCTGAAGGATATCTGTTTCACAAATACAATCCCGATGGAACCGTAGGCTCCAGCTGGCATCCTTATATTGTGCAGGGAGGCCGGAGACTGCCGATTCAGGAGGATGAAACGGCCCTGGTCCTATTCGCCTTGTGGCAGGATTATACCCGAAATCAGATCATTGAGCTGCCGCAGTCGCTTTATAATAATCTGATCCGCAAAGGTGCGGCTTTCTTAAGCGATTATATCGATCCGGCGCTGTCGCTACCCAAGCCCAGTTATGATCTATGGGAAGAGCGTTATGGTATCTGGACCTATACAGTCGCTTCCGTCTACGGCGGTCTGATGGCAGGCGCGTTTTTTACGGAGCTATTCGGCGACTATGAGCGGAGCGATCATTTCCGCAAAACGGCCAGTATGATCAAAGAAGGAATTCTGGAGCATTTATGGGATGAGGAATCCGGACGTTTTGCCCGCGGGCTGATTCAGAAAGACAATGCTTGGGTCAAGGATATGACCCTTGAAAGCAGCCTGTTCGCCATTTGGGATTTCGGCGTGCTGCCTGTGGACGACACCCGGGTCGTGCGGACAATGAAAGCGGTCCGCGAAGGGCTCTCGATCCGCAGTGGGGTCGGCGGGGTGGCCCGATATACCAATGACTATTACTTCCAGCAATCCGGCGACATCGATAATGTGCCCGGCAATCCCTGGATCATCTGTACCCTCTGGATCGCCAATTATGATATCGAGTCCGCACAGCAACCTGCTGATCTTGAAGGACCGCGCAAAGTGCTGGAATGGGTGAATGAACATGCTCTTTCCAGCGGACTGCTGCCGGAACAGATCCATCCGGGAGACGGGACGCCGCTTTCCGTTGCGCCGCTTACCTGGTCGCATGCGACTTACGTCTCAACCGTCAGCCGGTATGCGGCCAAATATGCCGAGCTCGCGGGGGCAGCCAAATAAGCGGGAGAGTGAAAAAACAAACGGTTGAACGGGCAGTGAAGCTGAATCAATGCAAACTAAAAAACGGAGCAATATAAGAAATGCGGATGAAGCGAAACAAGCTGACGTCGGTTGAGTACCGGCGTCAGCCTGCAGCCTAGCTGTTTTTTCAATGTCCGTTACAATGAAGTTTTGATAAATGGTCTGAACCTGCCTCGCGGCGGGTTTTTCTTATGGCTTACCAGAAACAAGAACGGACAATTATAACAAGTAAAATAAAGAGAACGAGAATGGCGCCTGTGTTGGACCATATGCCGCCAACGCCCGGTCCGCAGCCAATGCCACCAACGGCCGGTCCGCAGCCGATGCCGCCAACGCCCGGACCGTATCCTGCGCCGCCTACTCCTGGCAGGTATCCTCCCATAATGTTTACCTCCCGAATGGATAATGTGTTGTGATATTAACGATCACAAATCCAGCATATGACGCCAGTCAGATCGCTGATTGGACGTTTATACCGGGTGCATCCGCAATTGGGGGGCTGCCCAGCCGGCGGGAGCAGAGTTAATCATCAGGCATTCGCCATCAGGGTATGGCTGCCTGTGGGCCGGTAGTTGAAGGGGGCTTTGCATATTGCCGGATATGCTTGATGCGCGATTCCGCTGTTTGGTTCCGACCATTACCGATCAAGATCGAAGCTGAAGCGCTGGCGGCAATGATTTCAATGCAACCGACATGAATCCGCGGCTGCAGGTGGCATGTTTTTACCGTCATATAACCATCATCGAAATTTTTTAGAGAGGGATACGCCTGACGCGGACGGGAAAAGATCGAATAAGCTTCAAAATAGACATCATCCTCAAGCAAGTGATCGCTTTGTCTTTGTACGGCTAATGCTCTTAGCGACGCGTTCAGATCTGCCCTGTCACCAAACTGGACGATTGAAGAGTCCCCCACACTGATAAGATGAAAATAACCAACCTCTGACACACGGATGGGATAACAAGTGTCTACTGGGAATCTCCCGCTTGAGCTTGCATTCATACTGGAACATCCCCTGCAGCCGGTGTGGCGGCTGCATCCTCGCCTTCTGCTTCCTGTTCTCCCAAAGGCGGGGCCAACGGGGCGATCGGCCCAATAATCAATGATTCCGGCGGCGTGTCAAACATCGAGTACAAATTTATCTGCTCCGAATCTCCAACCTGCAGGATCGAAGCGCTGGCTACAGCAGTGAGCTGGATACTGCCAACGCATAACGAATGATTCACAACATGAAATTGGTTGATCAACAGTAAATCTCCTATTCTTTCATTAGTGGGTTTGTCTGGGCAGCAAGACCTCTCACATAGCTCTGCAGCGCTGTATCGATATCGCGGGTAGTCTTCTGTATTACCTCTGTTTGCAGCTGCTCCATCATCTCCGGCAGGCATGGGGAGGCGGCTCCGCTTTTGGTCATGGATGCATTTGTATAAAATTGGATGCGCGGGCCCATTTGCTTGCGGATGTCTTCCAGAATCAACCTGCGGTGATAGGGATCGAGCGGAGTCTGGTAGTTGGCTTCAAGCTGTTGCAGAATAACCGGTCCCCGGGTATTTAAATAGAAATCTATTTCACGGCGGATTTCCGGGTAAGGATAACCGGGCATCGTTGCATCCGGACTGCCGGAAGCAAAGGAGGACGGGAATTGATTGGATCCGCTGAGAGCCTGACCATTCGGAGCCCCGCCTTGTTCATTGCTGGTCGTACAGATTGACTCCGGATGTGCGTGAGAAGGACCTGCGGGAACGACAAGCTGCCCGATCTCCTTGAGCTGCTCCTCGCCAGGTGGTGTCATGCCGATATTCAGGGTGCCGTCCAGCTTCTCCACCTTCAACTGGTCAAAATGATATTCCATCCGGTCAATATGGTACTGCGGCCTCGTCTCCGCTGCTTTAACCCGCTCGCTCAGGTTTTCCACCTGTTTGCACAGCGAGTTAATGAGGGCTTGCTGTTCTTCCAGTTGGCACTGCAGATGATGAAGCCGCTCATTCCATGCCATCCAGGCTTGACCGGGGGGGTAAGGAGCTTCATTAAAGAACTGCATGACAGGCACCTCCTTCAGGACTTGGCAAGCTAGGCCGGATTGGGCAGGGGAACAAAGGAAAGGGGGTTTTCCTGGCCCAGCTGCGGGGCCGGGCCGGTAAAACCTCCCGTATTGTACAGCTGTGAAAGCGAGCGTACCGATCCTGCCGCACCGATTTGCAGTACGGAGGAGTTCGTCACGCTATCTACCCGGAGCTGATGAATCGTAATGGTTTGATGGACCGTCCAATTCATAATGGACTCACGCTACCACGGCAGGCGAGTTGTCAATAAGGTCGGGGTCTGATGAATTCGTCGCACTGACCGCGTTGTTGGAATTGGCTAAACTGCCCGTCAGGAAAGATCCTGAACCGGCATAGGTTTTCGAAGAGCTTGTGGGCGATAACTGGATGGAATCGCCAAACTGGACGACGGAGCTTGAGCCCACACTAATAATTTTGACAAAACCGACGACAGCAGGCATCGTTCCTCACTCCTTCTTTTCTCTTATCGGATTCGTGGCATCCTCGTTGTATATGTTCGGATTCTCTAGCACCAGGCTGATGTTACATCCTATGCGGCAAACGCCCAGTTGTTCCATTTCCAAGTCGGAGCCCCCCTCGATTAAACGGCTTGCCAAAGAAGTGACAGCCAATTTGACTGCTGCATATGATGATACCGGCGATCCTAAAAGCGTGGAGGTGGCTTTACTGTGGCATTCGACTTTGACGACCTGGAGAAATGGATGGACAAACAGCAGCTTCCAAAAGGTTTCGACCTGTTCCGGCAGCCCGATTGGATTGAGGATTATGTACGAAAAATGATGACCAAGGCTATGCCTGCGGCGTCATCGGTAATCAGGCAGTCCAAAGCTGAGATTACGGAATCCAAAAGCTATGTGACCGTATCTTATCCGCTGGGTGAAAATGTCGAGATAAGCAAGGTCAGGCTGGTAGCCAGAGAGGATCATATCAAGCTGTCAGGCCTCGAAGGGGAGCGGAAGGAAGTGATCAAGCTGCCCAGGCTGGTGCTTCCGCGTTCCTGTCAGGCCGTGTATGACGGGAACCTTCTGAAGGTCAAGCTGCGCAGACGTCCACGCAGCAAACGCTCCTTCGAGCCTGCGATTCATTGGGACTGAGCGCCTTGGCGAATGTCCGCTTTCATTTATGGACAAGCTGTTGGAATCCATGCAATCTTGATCCTGCTGTGATAAAATTGTCAATAATTTGTCCTAAGTTCCTTCCATCGGAAGATGGCAAAAACCATGCCGTTTCGCTTATAATAGAGCATATAGTTTCGAAGACAGAAGGAGTGATCGAATTGACGATTGACGATATCAGCACCATTTCAGGCGGATTATTTGCGACCGGAGCCTTATTCATACTGCTTATTTTTTCACTGCTCAGCTTCGGTATCCTGCGGATGTTCCAGCAGAAAATCCGTGCCGGCTGGTTTAGCTTTGCCGGGGCAGTGGTAAGCGCCGGTGCTTTTGCGCTGATTTTGGATCAGTGGTTTGTGTAGCCGGAAATCTATTTCCTGTGGTCTATTGTTGTCAAAATAAGACACAATCGCAAATATGCGAATGTGTCTTATTTTTGTCTATACAGATAAGCAAAGCTGTGATACCATAAAAACAAACAGAAACAAAATAAAACAATCAAAAACAAAGGTGATGACAAAAAATGGCGAAATCATTATGGGACTCTCAAAAAGCATCGGCTCTTGAAAACGGCGTCGAGGAACTGGTTTACCGCTCCAATCTGATCGGCTCCGACCGGACTGTATGTAACTGGGGAGGCGGCAACACCTCCATGAAAACCGTAATAAAGGATTTTCGTGGAAGAGATGTCGAAGTTATGTATGTGAAAGGAAGCGGTTCCGATCTGGCATCTATGAAAGCAAAGAATTTCACAGCTCTGCGTATGGAGGATATCCGTCCGTTATTCGAGCTTGAGAGCATGTCCGATGAGGATATGGTAGCTTATCTGGCCAATTGTATGATCGACAGCAAACATCCGCGCGCGTCCATCGAAACCCTGCTCCATGCTTTCCTTCCTTATAAACATGTGGATCATACGCACCCGGATTCCATTATCAGCCTGTGCTGTACCGATAACGGCCGTGAGCTTGCCAAGGAAATCTTCGGCGACCGTTTTGTGTGGGTTCCATATGTTCGTCCTGGCTTTACTTTGTCCAAAATGATTGCTGAAGGCGTTCTTGCCAATCCCAAAGCCGAGCTTGTGCTGATGGAGAAGCATGGTCTGGTCACATGGGGAGATACGTCGGAGGAAGCCTACAACAAAACGCTGCAAATCATTACAGAAGCGGAAGATTACATCGCAAGCCGGATTGATGAGAAAGCGGTATTTGGCGGAGCCCGTTACAGTGCTCTTGATGCAGGCAAAAGACGCGAGCTTGCGGCTGCCGTTATGCCGACCATCCGCGGCGCTGTCAGCGCTGAAAAGCCGATGCTTGCCGTCTATGATGACGAAGCAGACGTGCTGGAGTTTGTGAACGGCCGCGATTCAGCAAAGCTTTCCCAGGTTGGCGCAGCATGTCCCGATCATCTGGTGCACACCAAAATGATGCCGCTGTACATTGAATGGGATCCGGCTTCAGGAACGGTTGAAACGCTGATTCAGAGCGTTTCGGAAGGAATCGCGAATTTCAAGGCGGAATACACGGCCTATTTTGAACGGAACAAGAACGAAGGCGACGTCATGTTTGAAGCGGCGCCGCGCGTCATCCTGATCCCGGGAATCGGGATGTTCAATACCGGCAAATCCCGTGCCAATGCACAGGTCAGCGGCGCTCTTTATCACCGAGCTATCGCGGTCATGCGCGGCGCAACGGCTCTTGGCTCATTTGTTTCGCTTAGTGAGAACGAATCCTATAACGTGGAATATTGGCCGCTTGAGCTTTACAAGCTGACATTGGCCCCGGCCGAAACCGAATTCTCCCGCAAAATCGCCTTCATCACTGGCGGAGCAGGCGGAATCGGAAGCGAAACAGCACGCCGCCTTGTATCGGAAGGCGCACACGTTGTGCTCGCCGATCTTAATTTGGAAGGCGCTCAGAAAATTGCCGACGAAATCAACGGCAAATTCGGGGAAGGCCGCGCACTCGCCGTGAAGATGGATGTAACGAGCGAGGAGCAGGTTATGGCAGCATTCGCGGAAGCGGCTCTTTATTACGGCGGCGTGGATATTCTCGTGAACAATGCCGGGCTTGCAACCTCCAGTCCGTTTGACGAAACGTCGCTGAAAGAGTGGAACCTGAACATGAACGTGCTGGGGACAGGTTATTTCCTCGTAGCGCGTGAAGCGTTCAAAACGATGAAGACGCAAAGCATTGGCGGCAGCATGGTGTTTATCGGCTCCAAGAACTCTATCTTCGCTGGCAAAAGCGTGACCGCCTACAGCTCGGCGAAAGCGCTCGAAGCCCATCTTGCACGCTGTATTGCAGCGGAAGGTGGAGAGCACGGAATCCGCGTAAACACAATTCTGCCAGATGCTATCCTGCAGGGTTCGGCTATCTGGAACTCCAACTGGCGCAACGAGCGCGCAGCGGCCTACGGAATTGAGCCGGATCAGCTGGAAGAACACTACAAAAAACGGACGACTTTGCTTGTGAACATCTACCCTTCCGATATTGCTGAAGGCGTTGCCTTCTTCGCATCGTCAAAAGCGGCCAAAACGACCGGCTGCATGCTAACGATCGATGGCGGCGTGCCAGCAGCTTTCACCCGTTAAATTATCAGCTTAGGATTATGCTTCCGAAGTGAGCTTTCTTGTTTTACGAGGAGCATGTTCTAGGAATTACAAGAGAACTCTTACGAGGAGGAATTGCTTTGTCTTCAAGAAAAGGTGAAACATTATGGATTATTCCCGACGGTTATATTCCGCCGATTAGCAGCGGCGATCTTGAAAGCCACGAATCCATTTGCGTGCTCAATACAAACCATATGGATGCCCAATTGATTGTGAATGTATATTTTGAAGATCGTGAACCGCTGGAAGGCATCACGGTTCTGGTACCGGCCAAACGTACGCTGCATGCCCGCACAGCATTGCTCAAGAGCGGCTCCGAGAGCATCCCCAAAGGCGTCCCTTATGCGATGGAGGTCATGAGCGATATTCCGGTGTATGTTCAGTACAGCAGGCTTGACGCGACACAACCGGCGAATGCATTAATGTCGGTTATGGGTTTCCCGGTAAGAGACAACGACTAGCGGGCGAGTACCCGTTTAACCGGATATGACGAGAGGATGAATGAAACGATGAACGATCGCGCCTACGCTTTATTTGAAGAGCAGCAGACCAGCCGCGGCATTGATATCAACAAAGCCAAGGAAAAATTGAAAGCCCTCCAAATTGAAACGCCATCATGGGGCTACGGAGATTCGGGAACCCGTTTTAAAGTGTTCCAGAAAATCGGCGTTCCCCGCGATCCGTTCGAGAAATTCGACGACGCTGCGGTAGTCCAAAAACTGACGGGTCTATGCCCGTCGGTAGCGATCCATATTCCCTGGGATAAAGTGGACGATTATGACAAGCTTCGCAGCCATGCGGAAGGTCTTGGTCTGAAAATTGGAGCGGTTAATCCAAACCTCTTTCAGGATGAGGACTATATGTTGGGCAGCGTGACGAATTCCGATGCCAGAATCCGCCGCAAAGCGACGGATCATCTGCTGGAGTGCGTGGATATTGCCAAAGCGACAGGCTCACGCGATTTGAGCCTCTGGTTTGCCGATGGCACGAACTATCCGGGACAAGCCGATATCCGCAAACGCAAAGGCTGGATGCTGGAATCGCTGACTGAAATGTACAAAGCCATGACGCCGGATATGCGCATGCTGATTGAATACAAGTTTTTCGAGCCTGCATTCTATCATACGGATCTTGCCGACTGGGGCATGGCCTACAATCTGGCCGGCAAGCTTGGCGATCAAGCTTCCGTGCTGGTGGATACCGGTCACCATGCACCGGGAACCAACGTCGAGCATATCGTCGCTTATTTGCTGGATGAGCAAAGACTGGGCGGCTTCCATTTCAACAGCCGCAAGTATGCGGATGACGATTTGATCGTCGGCGCAATTAATCCTTATGAATTATTCCTTATCTTCTATCAAATCATTGAAGCAGCGAATGATGCAAACACCGGAATTCGCGGCTGTTCCGATAATATCGCCTATATGATCGATCAATGCCACAACATCGAGCCCAAAATCCAGGCGATGATCCGTTCCGTATTGAATGTGCAGACCCAATACGCGAAAGCGCTGCTGGTGAATCTGGATGAGGTCCATGCCGCACAGGAAGCGCAGGATGTCATGGCGGCTGAAGATGCGGTCCGCAGCGCATACGAGTTCGATGTAACGCCTCTCCTGCATGCGGTTCGCGAGGAGCAGGGGCTTCCGCTCGATCCCATGAAGGCTTTCCGGGAAAGCGGCTATTATGAGTCGGTTGCACATCGCGGCAAAGGCGGCGCGAGCTGGTGAAGGCGCTCGCGTTCGATCTTGGCGCAGGCAGCGGACGCGCGGTATTGGGATGGATCGAAGAAGGACGGATCGTCATTCAGGAGGTGCACCGGTTCTCCAATGAGCCGGTGCAAGTGGGCGGACGTCTCCATTGGGACATCTTAAGACTGTATCATGAAATCAAGCAGGGCATACGCAGCGCCTGGCGCGCGGCGGATGGTCAAATCGGCAGCATCGGCATTGATTCCTGGGCCGTCGATTTTGGCTTGATCGGCAGGAACGGGGAATTGCTGGCGAATCCTTACCACTACCGGGACAGTCATACCGCAAATGCGATTGAAGAAGTGCTTGCGGTCGTACCGGAAACGGAAGTGTTCGCGCGCAGCGGCATTCAGTTCCTCCCGTTTAATACACTGTATCAGCTTCATGCCTTGAAGCGGGATCATAATCCGGCGCTTGAACAGGCTGAGCATTTGCTGATGATTCCGGATTTGCTGCGCTATTTTCTAACCGGCGAAATGCACAGCGAATTCACGAATGCAACCACCACACAGGCCTTCAATCCTACAACAGGCAAATGGGATGAACGCCTCCTGTCAGCGGTCGGTGTCAACTCTGCCATCATGCTGCCTCCGGTTCAACCGGGAACAGAAGTAGGGCGGCTCAGTGAAGCAGTAACCCGTGAGCTGGGGGTTGCAGCAATACCTTTGATCGCAGTAGGCGAGCATGATACGGCATCTGCTGTAGCAGGGGTGCCTGCACTTCAACCATCCTTCGCATATCTGAGTTGTGGAACTTGGTCGCTGATGGGTACCGAGGTCAAGGAACCCGTGCTTTCCGAGCAGGCGCAGGCGCTGAATTTTACCAATGAAGGCGGCGTGTATGGGACCTACCGGCTGCTCAAGAACATCATGGGCTTGTGGCTGCAGGAGGAAAGCAAACGGTCATGGGAGAAAGAAGCGGGGACCAAGCTGTCCTATTCGGACCTCCTTGGACGCGCTGAGCAGGCTGAGCCATTTCGCAGCCTGATCGATCCGGATGATCTACGGTTTCTTAATCCATCGGATATGCCAGCCGAAATTGCCGCTTATTGCCGGGAAACCGGTCAGCCGGTACCGGCATCTGACGGTGAAATTATCCGCTGCATCCTGGAGAGTCTCGCGCTGAAATACCGTTTTGTGTTTGAGAAGACGCAAGCCTTGAGTGGAGCGGTCTATGAAGGTCTCCATATGGTGGGTGGCGGCATTCAAAACGAAATGCTCTGCCGTTTTACGGCCGGGGCGCTCGGCAAGCCGGTTTGGGCAGGACCTGCCGAGGGCAGCGTGCTTGGCAATTTAGCAGTACAGTTTATTGCATCCGGCGAAGTTGCCGATATAACCGAGGCGCGCAAGCTGATCGGGGAATCGTTTGACATCAAAGTTTATGAACCGGAAGCGTCTGCGCGCTGGAATGAACAATACGGCTTATGGAAGAAGATTGCAGGACTTTAGCAGGAATGAAAAACCAGCAATATTCGGATTGGAATGAAGCTTATGTTAGTAGCCGAAAGATATGCAAAAATCACCCGTCTGGTCAATGAGCGGGGCAGCATAAGAGTGAGTGAGCTCAGCGAGCTGTGCGGCGTTACCGAAGAGACGATCCGCCGGGACCTGGACCGGCTTGAGCAAACGGGAAAGCTTCAGCGCAGCCACGGCGGCGCAATGAGCGTGAAGGATGCCCAAGCCGAGCTCCCTTACTTTGAACGCGAGGTCATGAATGCGGCGGAGAAGAAAAGAATAGCTGCCGAAGCGATCGGGCAAATAGAGCCATACAGCAAAATTGCGCTTGATGCAAGCACCACGGCTTACTACATGGCGGCAGCCCTTCCGAATATTCCGCTGACCGTTCTGACCAATTCCATCAAGGTAGCCCTGGAGCTTGCAGGCAAGGAGAAAATCCAGGTTTTCTCCACCGGAGGGATTCTCTCTACACGGTCTCTGTCTTATCAGGGGCCGCTTGCCGAAAGCAACTTGGAGCATTACCATGTGAACAAAGCTTTTATTTCCGGAAAAGGAGTTCATCCCGAACGTGGAATCAGCGAGTCCAGCGAGCTTCAAGCGGCTATCAAGAGGAAAATGATCGGACTTGCGGACGAGGTATATCTGCTTGCCGACCATAGCAAATTCGGCGTTCGGGCTTTCTCCCATATCGCTTCCTGCGAGCAGGTGAACCATCTGATTACAGACGATAGAACAGACCCGGAAATGCTGGCGCTATTGAAGCAGAGGGGGATCCACGTCACCATCAGCAAGTAGCCAGACCGCTGAGCGGCCCCATACAATCATTGCCTGACGGCCTTCCTTTGAATACAAAGGTTTCGGCCGTCTTTTTTTGCGTGACTGGGAAATGTTGAGGCTTGACCTCCTTGAGTGAACACTGTCTGATGGGGGTCTAACGAGAAAAATTTTCAAATTTGCGGGACATGTTTAAAAATAGTCAATAAACCAAGTTGCCATAACATAAGATGGAGTATAAGATAATGATAAGAGAGAATATTCAGAAGATTTCGTAAACGGTTCAACAGTGGGGGAGGGATTGCCGATGAACAAGAGTCATGAAGTGGAATACTGCAACCTGGAACTGCGCTTTGACCGGCGGCAAATCCAGAATCTGATTCGGGATTTGATTCATGAAGGTTATTCGCTGTATTGGAGCGAATCCGATGTCTATTTTCTCATCTCCGTCCGCAGCGGCCGCAAGCTCGTGAAACTGCGTTTCCAGCGGGTACGCAACCGTTACAAAATCATCGGCGATTACATTATCAAAGACGAGAAGCTGTCCGCTTTGCTTGAGAAACTGATTAATGATTCCCGTGGTCATGCAGTTGTTAAGCGCTTCAAGGATCGTCAAATTGTGATCGAAAGCATCATGTTTGGCGAAATCATTCGACTTGTGGAGGTGTCCGGTATGGAGCATCGGATCATTTACCAGAAAAAACCTTTAGTCACCGTAGAAGAAATGATACAGGCTTTTCAATCGAAACGGGCAGAAGAGCGGGCAGTGGTGCTGAGATACGAACTGGATTATGAGCTATCTGTCCTTCACGAGGCGATCAAAGAGGAACGTGAGAGTGATGCGGCGCTTTCCAAAGAGCGGCTGCAAATGCTGAGGATTGAGATGATACAGCTTGAATTGTAGGATAAAGCGTCAAACCCATACGATGAAATAAACCTTTTGGAGCTCCTGCGCCAGAAGGTTTATTTTGTTCTGGTTATATGCGCTCCGCCGTTTGCTCCGGATGGGACCTGTTATTCAAGTAATAGCGTCTTTTATCAAATAATCTGATATTTTGTCTGTCCCGGTTTTCATTCCCGGTCAAAAAGAGTAAAATAGGAGTACTGTATGCGCGCAGCCATTATTCCGCTTCAGAGTTTAAGCGAATTCAGGCAGCTGGCGCATGAGCGTTCAACTATAAATGAGATAAGGGATGGGAGATTCGCATGTCCAAACAACAAATTGGTGTAGTGGGATTGGCCGTTATGGGCAAGAACCTTGCGCTCAACATTGAAAGCAAAGGATTTACCGTCTCGGTTTTTAACCGCTCGCGCGAAAAAACGGATGATCTTCTTAAAGAAGCAGCCGGCAAAAATCTGGTGGGCACTTTTACGGTCGAGGAGTTTGTGGAATCGCTTGAAACGCCCCGCAAAATTCTGATCATGGTCCAGGCCGGAAAAGGCACGGATGCCACGATTGATGCGCTTGTGCCGCATTTAAGCCAAGGCGATATTATTATTGACGGCGGCAACGCCTATTTCCCGGATACACAGCGTCGCAGCAAGGATTTGGAAGCACAAGGCATCCGTTTTATCGGTACGGGCGTTTCCGGCGGTGAAGAAGGCGCATTGAAAGGGCCTTCCATTATGCCAGGAGGCCAGGAATCAGCCTACAAACTGGTTGAACCGATTCTGACGGCTATTTCCGCCCATGTGGGTGGCGATCCATGCTGTACATATATCGGACCGGATGGTGCCGGACACTATGTCAAAATGGTCCATAACGGCATCGAATACGGTGATATGCAGCTGATCTGCGAAGCATATGACCTGCTCAAGCATGTTCTGGGTGTCACAACGGAAGAGCTGCAAAGCATTTTCACGGAATGGAACAAAGGCGAGCTTGACAGCTACCTGATCGAAATAACGGCTGATATCTTCACCAAATATGATCCGGAAACCAACCAGCCAATGGTTGATGTGATCCTCGATGAAGCCGGCCAGAAGGGCACCGGCAAATGGACAAGCCAGAGTGCACTTGACCTTGGCGTGCCTTTGTCCATCATTACCCAGTCCGTATTCTCGCGTTTCCTCTCCGCACTTAAGGAAGAGCGCGTGGCTGCCAGCAAGCTTTTGAAAGGACCGCAGAACGCTCCATTCCAAGGGGACAAAACCGCCTTCATCGAAGCCGTTCGCAAAGCATTGTTTGCCAGCAAAATTTGCTCGTACGCCCAAGGCTTCGCTCAA
This sequence comes from Paenibacillus nasutitermitis, assembly GCF_014641075.1. Lineage (GTDB taxonomy): Bacteria > Bacillota > Bacilli > Paenibacillales > Paenibacillaceae > Paenibacillus_Z > Paenibacillus_Z nasutitermitis. The sequence continues at coordinate 383,582 of NZ_BMHP01000002.1, read as the reverse complement.
ATGCGCGCTGCTTCGGAAGAATACGGCTGGGATTTGCGCTACGGCGATATCGCTATGATTTTCCGCGGCGGCTGCATTATCCGCGCCCGCTTCCTGCAGAACATCAAGGATGCTTATGATCGTGAGCCTGGCCTGCGCAATCTGCTGCTGGATTCCTATTTCCAGGAAATCGTCGAATCCTATCAAGGGGCATGGCGTGAAGTGGTAAGTGCTGCGATCCAATATGGGGTTCCGGTTCCCGCATTCTCCAGTGCCCTGGCGTATTACGACAGCTACCGTACGGCTCGTCTGCCGGCGAATCTGCTTCAGGCCCAGCGCGACTACTTTGGAGCCCATACGTTCAAACGCGTGGATAAAGAAGGCTCATTCCACTTTGACTGGCTTCACCTGCACGACTAAGTCGCACTGGATGGATATAGCCCGAGTATGCCTTCGATGAGACAGCTTCGCAGTCTCTCCGTTTCTGTTCCGGAGCCGCCGCGCTGTTTGATCATGATCATGGAGGCTTCGGAAAAGCATTGAAATATTCTTAATAGCTGTGGCTGGGGAAGGCTGAGTAACTCAGACGCTTCGTCAGCCACTTTCTTTTTCATAAACTCCAACACCCATAACACATCCTCACGGCATAGCGGATAATCGGGGTTGAACAAGTGGCCCATGGGTCCCAATGAAAGATAAGGTTCCGAGTTGTGTGCCATAAACTGCCTCCTTTCATAATAAAGACGATCGTATTACCAACTCTACGGCAGGATGAACTTTTTTATACCCGATGTTCTTTAATAATGATATGATAAGCAAACATGTGTAATTTCAATCTGTATGAAATTAAGAAGGTGCATAAGGGAAATGGCGGATAACCAGAAAAATCATATTGTATTGGTTGGATTTATGGGTACAGGCAAATCAACGGTCAGTCAGCAGCTGGCAAAACGGCTTGACTGCGAATCGGTTGATGTAGATTGCGAAATCGAAAGCCGCGAAGGACAAAGCATTGCGGAAATTTTCGCAGGTCGCGGTGAAGAAGCTTTCCGCCAAACGGAAACAGCGGTTCTGGTCGATGTGCTCGGCAGCCGGGAACGGAAGGTGGTTGCGACCGGTGGAGGCGCTGTATTAGACCCCCGCAATTGCGATATGATGCTCAACCATGCGTTGGTAGTTGCCCTAACGGCCGATGCACATCAGATCATTTCGCGGGTTAGTCATGATAGCTCGCGGCCCCTTCTGCAGGGCGATCTCAAGCTTCGGGTAAACCGTCTGCTGGAAGATCGCAAACACGCATATGATTTTGCCGATCTTACCATTGATACGACAAGATTGAATGTCCATGAAGTCGTGGACGCTATAATTGCCTGCCTGAAGCAATAAACTAAAGATTTGAATAAAGGAGACTTGATTGTTTATGGACGTTCTCGTAAATCCTACACCTAAACTGCATGGAGAAATCCAGGCGCTCTCATCCAAAAATTATACAACCCGCTATTTGCTCGTTGCCGCTCTGGCAGAAGGGACGAGCACCATTCTTTATCCGGCCCATAGCGAAGACAGCGATGCCATGCGTCGTTGCATCCGTGATTTAGGAGCTGTGATCGAAGAAGATGAAGAGAAGATGGTGATCACCGGATTTGGCCGGAACCCCAGGGACGTTAAAGAGCTGGATGTCGGAAATGCGGGCGCCGTGCTCCGTTTCCTGATGGCTGTCGCAGCGCTCTGCCCCGAAGTGACGTTTGTTAACCGTTATCCGGATTCTTTGGGGAAACGTCCCCATGACGATCTGATTGACGCGCTTGGTCAGCTTGGCGTTGAAGTCGAGCATCAAAGCGGCAGGCTTCCCATTACCATTCGAGGCGGCAAGGCCAAAGGCGGGAAGATTCGCGTATCTGGAAGTGTCAGCTCACAATATTTGAGCGCGCTGCTATTCCTGACTCCGCTGCTTGCGGAAGACAGCGAAATCGAAGTGCTGCACGATTTGAAATCCAAGGTTGTCGTCGGGCAGACGCTTGAGGTGCTTGAGCAAGCCGGAATTGTTATCGAGGCCAGCGATGACCTGATGCATTACCGGATTGCCGGGGGTCAGAGTTATACAGCCAAAAACTATGTCGTACAAGGGGATTATCCCGGCTCAGCAGCTATTCTTGCGGCCGCTGCCGTAACCCGGTCCGATGTTACGCTTCATCGGCTGGAAGAGCACAGCAAGCAAGGGGAACGCGCCATCGTTGATGTTCTGAGGGCCATGGAGGTGCCTCTGACCCATGAGGGCGGAGTCGTCCGTGTTCAGGGCAACGGCAAGCTCAAAGCGCTTGAATTCGACGGTGACAAAGCGACCGATGCGGTCCTGGCTATGGTTGCCGCGGCTGTATTTGCCGAAGGCACATCCCGTTTTTACGATGTGGAAAATCTGCGGTATAAAGAATGCGACCGGATTACCGATTATTTAAATGAACTCCGCAAGGCGGGTGCGAATGTTGAAGAACGCCAAAGCGAAATTATTGTTCATGGCCGTCCGGAAGGGGTTGAAGGCGGGGTTGAAATTAATGCCCATTACGATCATCGCGTCATTATGGCCCTTACCGTCGTCGGGCTTCGCGCCAAACAACCGATCCGAATTCGGGATGCTCATCATGTAGCCAAGTCGTATCCGCAATATTTTGATCATCTCCAGGCATTGGGCGCCAATGTGGAATGGATCCGTTAGGATCGGCTGATCCTGCACATATGGGATTTTTCTGAAATCCGTCCACAATTTATGCGGCTTTGCTGCTCATAATAAATGCAGGTCACTCCCACAATAAGAAAGGCTGATCGGAAGATGCTTCTAGCGTCCGGCAGGCCGACATTTTCTATTCCAAGGAGGACAACCCGTGAACTCGATGTCGCAGCAAGGCGGATTTCAGAACAGTCAGTTTAGACAGCAGCAGTCCGGCAGCCAAAGCAGCAATCATTTTCAGCCGCTTGGCTTTGTGCAATCCCACTATCAAGGTCAGCCGAAACAGCAGGGCGGATTTATTTCGCAGGAGTCAGGTCCCGTCATTTCGCATTCCGGCTTCAGTGCTGGACAGCAAAGCTTCGGTTCCAGCGGAGGTTATTCCCAGAGCAGCAATTCCGGCATGAGCCAGAATCAAAACCAATTTCAAAATCAACCTGTTATCTCGCATGTTGGGTACACGTCCAAACAGAATTTTCAACCGCAAAATAATAGCCAATCCATGGGCGGTTCTAATCAATCTCAACCGGTCATTTCTCATGTTGGATATACGGCAAATCAAAACTCCCGTTCCCAATCATTTAATCAAACAAGCCAATACCAGCCTGTCATCTCGCGTGCTGGCTACTCCGCTGGTGCGAACCAAAACCAATTTTCACAACAGCAGGGATCTAACATGAACCAGCAGAACCAGTTCATGCAGGGGAATGCACAATCCTCTCAAAATCCAGTATACCAAGCCACGCACTCGTCCGCTAACTCCGGACCGGTACTCTCGAGGGTTGGTTATTCTTCCGGTTCACAATCAGGTTCCTTTCAGGGCCGGCAAAATAATTTTGGCGGCTTTCAACGCTAGTTGACTGCAAACAAAGGAAGCGGCGGACCTGGAGGTCCACCGCTTTTTTTTTGACAAAGTACCCTTAAACACTTACGATCAACAATAGAGAAAAATCCCTATTTACGCATAGGCGACAAGAGGGGAGGTTTATTCATGAATATTATGGGTCATTTGCAGCAGCTTGGCCGTTCTTTAATGCTGCCGACCATCGTGCTTCCCGGCGCTGCCGTATTTTTAAGTCTCAGTGCTTTGCCCTGGTCAGCGATGGGACTGCCAACGATGCAGGTCCATTTACATACGGCCGGCGAGGCTCTGTTTTCTTTCCTGCCCTATCTTTTTGCGTTCGGCGTCGCGATGGGCATGACAAGCAATGCCGCAGCCGCAGGCCTTGCAGCATTGGCCGGTATGTTTATCTATACAGGCATTATAAATGCCAGTCATTATGAGCTTGAGCCAACGGTGTTCACAGGTGTTATCATCGGCGTTGTAACCAGTATATTTAATGAACGGTTCAAGTCGATCAAATTTCCTGAGTATATCCAGTTTTTCGGAGGACCGCGATTTGTGCCGCTTGCCGTCAGCTTTTTCTCTGCGATATGGGCCATCGTTATGGTTCGGCTGGCTCCAAGCTTGCATGAAGGGTTAATGGCGCTTGGCGATATTGTTTCTTCCGGCGGCGGATTTGGCGTTTTTTTGTTCGGTTTTGTGCTTCGGATTCTTGTTGTTTTCGGCCTGCATCATTTGGTCAGTCATGTGTTCTGGTTTCAGGTAGGTGGTTATGAGCTGGATAACGGGTCCGTGCTGTTTGGCGATTTGCCCCGTTTTTTTGCCGGAGATCCCACAGCAGGAGCCTTTATGGCGGGACTTTATCCGACGATGATGTTTGCGCTCCCGGCGATCGCTTTTGCGATCATACACGAGGCGCGGGAGGACCTGAAGCCCAAAATCCGCAAAACCTTTATGATTGCTGCGCTTTCATCGTTTCTGACCGGTGTGACGGAGCCGATTGAATTTGCTTTTTTGTTTGTTGCTCCTTATTTATTTGTGGTGCATGCGCTTCTCTCGGGCCTTGTGATGTGGTTCACCTACGAGCTGGGCATTTTACACGGATTTTCATTCTCGGCAGGGGCGATCGATTTTCTGATCAATGAGCATCTGGCCACCAAAGGATGGCTGCTCATTCCGATTGGCATAGTGTTCGGACTTGTTTATTATTTTCTGTTCCGCTGGGCGATCCGTCGTTTCCGGATCCCGACACCCGGCCGCGAGGAGGGCTCTCAGCTGGATGAATGGGCAGGCGATATCCCTTACCGCGCCCCGCTCATTCTTCAGGCTATTGGAGGAAAAGAAAATATTATGCAGATGGAAGCCTGTATAACCCGTCTGCGGTTGAAGGTTGCCAACGACCGGCTTGTTGATAACAATGCGCTGAAGCATCTGGGCGCGGCCGGGGTCATCCGTCTCGGAGGAGGCATTGTTCAAATTGTTTTCGGCACCTATTCCGAGCTTATCCGGGAAGAAATGGATAAGGCAATCCGCCGGGATATCTCCCGCGTACTGTTCAGCTCGCCGCTTCAAGGCCGGATGATTCCGCTCACTGAGGTGCCTGACCCTATTTTCGCGGGCAAGCTTGTTGGAGACGGGGTGGCGTTCATGCCGGACAAAGGCGAACTTGTTTCACCTGTACATGGAAAAGTGATTCATGTATACCCGTCCATGCATGCCATAGGAATCCGGACGCCGGAAGGCCTGGATGTTCTGCTGCATATCGGTATCGATACCTCGCAGCTCAAAGGCAAAGGTTTTCAGGCGATCGTTCAGGAAGGCGATCAGGTTAAACCGGGTCAGTTGTTGATTACCTTTGATTTGCAGTATATCCGCAAGGAGGGCAAATCACTTGCGACACCGATGGTGATTACAAATTCGGATCGTGTTCACTCATGGAGCTTTGCTCCATTCAAAAGTGTCAAGCGTGGACAAGCGTCTGTAATGTCGGTCGTTTTGAAAGAGAGAAGCGGTGGAGGGGATTTGGCGTGATTCAAGGAATAGGAGCATCACCGGGCATCGCAATCGGCAAGACGTTCGTATTGCCGAACTGGGAGTGGGATTTACCGGAACAGAAAATAGACGTAGGGGATCTCGCCCGTGAATTCGAACGTTTGTATGAAGGCATCCGTACATCGAAGGTGGAAATCGAGCAGATGAAGGATGAGCTGAGGGAGGTCGTAGGCACGGAGGAAAGCTATATTTTCGACGCCCATCTGGCTATTCTCGAGGATCCGGTTTTTATGAACGAGATTCAAGGGATCATCCAGCGTCAGTACAAAGCGGCAGAAGTGGCTGTTAAAGAAGCGATTGACCACTTTGTGACGATGTTTGATCTGCTCGATGATGAATACATGAAGGAACGGGCGCTGGACATTAAGGATGTCGGAAACCGGCTGCTCAAGCATTTGCTCGGTGCTCCGGAGATTACGCTACCTTCCGATACGCAGCCTTTTATTCTTGTAGCCAAGGAGCTCTCCCCGTCCCAACTGGCGCATTTGAATCCCAGTCATGTGCTTGGGATTGCCACGCTGGTTGGGAGCACGACGTCCCATTCCTCCATTATGGCCCGAGCGCTGGGCATTCCGCTGGTCGTGGGTCTGGATACGAAGCTTGAAGTGGCCATCGAAACCGGTGATATGCTTATTATTGACGGCACTACCGGCATTGTCCACCTGGAGCCGGAAGAAGAGTTGATTGATCAATATGCCGCGCAGCAGGAACACCAGCGTGAAGCCAGCCAGCGGCTTAAGGGGATCGTCAGCTTTCAACCGGTCACGCAGGACGGTAAGGAAATTGAGCTTGGGGCCAATATAAGCTCGCTCAAGGAGCTGGATGTGGCGCTTGCCAGCGGCACAAACGGGGTTGGACTTTTTCGCACCGAATTTATCTACATGGACCGCAACCGTCTGCCGAAGGAAGAGGAGCAGTTTGAAGTTTACCGAAACGTTGCGGAAAAACTGTCCGGCAGGCCGTTGATCATCCGGACGCTGGATATCGGCGGGGACAAAAAACTGGATTATTTTGAGCATCGGGAAGAAGAAAATCCATTTCTGGGGTACCGGGCAATCCGGGTGTGCCTGGACAAAACGGATCTGTTCAAGACACAGCTGAAGGCCATTTTGCGGGCAAGCGCCTTCGGAAAAGTGAAAATCATGTACCCTCTCATATCGTCAGTTGAAGAGGTGCAGGCGGCGAATAGGGTGCTTTCCGAAGCCAAGCAGGAGCTGGAGGAAGAAGGCCGCGCTTATGACCGGCAAATCGAAGTCGGGATCATGATCGAGCTGCCTGCCGCGGTAATGATTGCCAATTTGCTTGCCGGCGAGGTGGACTTCTTCAGTATCGGCACAAACGATCTCGTGCAATTTACCCTGGCCGTGGACCGGATGAATGACCAGATTTCCCATTTATACGAGCCTTTCCATCCAGCTGTGCTCCGGATGCTGAAAATGACCGTAGAGGCGGCCAAGGAGGCAGGCATCCATGTTGGTGTTTGCGGTGAAATGGCAGGTGATCTCCGTGCGCTGCCGATCTGGCTGGCACTCGATGTCGATGAGCTCAGCATGTCGGCGCACGCTATTCTGCCAATAAAAGAACGGCTGCTTTGCCTGAAGCAGCAAGACAGCCGTTCGTTATTCCAGGAATTATTGACATGCAGGACCAGTCTCAGGATTCATGAGATGCTGGCAGCTTTTGATAACGGACTGCCAGCCGGGGGGAACCCGGACTCCTTCCAAGCAATGTAGCAAGCAAAGTTTGAAGCATTAACGGTCTTGGAAGGCGTCTACAAACGCTTTGGCATATGGCGGCAGATCTGGCGGTCTCCTCGAGGAGATCAGATTTCCGTCCACGACGACAGCTTCATCGATCCAGGTGGCTCCGGCATTTTCCATATCGTCGCGGATTCCAGGGGTTGATGTGACTTTTCGTCCGTTCAAAATTTTTGCGGAGATGAGAACCCAGCCGGCATGGCAGATCTGTCCGATCGGTTTTGCGGCTGCATCCATATCCTTGACAAGTTGAAGCACCTGAGGATATCTCCGAAGCTTGTCAGGCGCCCAGCCTCCGGGAACCAGAAGCCCGTCCACCTCGGAGCTGTTAACTTCGTCGAATGATAAATCGGCTTTTGCCGGAACACCGTATTTTCCGATATGAGTGCGGTTTTTTTCCGGTCCGGCAAACTGAACGGTTGCTCCTTCTTCACGGGCCCGGTAGACAGGGTACCAGAGCTCCAAATCTTCAAACTCATCATCCAATAGACAAATAATCTTTTTTCCTATGAGACTCATTGTTGTCCTCCTTAAGCTGAACTGAATCGGATTGATCGAATCTGGTTCTAAACGTCTATCCACCATATTGTATCGAAGGTGATCCTATGAAGCAAACTCTTCAACATACGGGCGGGTCGCGGAAAACGCGGCGCAGCCTCTTTTATTTTGTGCCCGCGCTTCTTATAATGGCTGCTATTTATTTGCTCTCATCGCGGACTAGCGGCGAGCTGGATACGTTCCTGCCGTGGTTCCAAAAGCTTGTTCCCGCCATGTCCAGCTTTGATTGGGGGCATTTTATCGCTTATTTTGTATTGGCGGCGGCTATTGATTTCGGATTCGGGTCGCGGGCGGACAACTGGGGCATGAAGATTCTGATTGTCATCTTATGTGGACTTTACGGGGTAACCGACGAGTACCATCAGTCTTTTGTCGGCGGCCGCACGCCGGATATCCTTGATATTCGCAACGATTGCATTGGAGCGGCTGTCGCCGTTGCACTTATTTCCATCCCCGCAATAAGGGAACATTGGCGGAAGGTGACCTCCTGAAACGGGGAACGCATGCAAAAATTACAAAACCCGTGGAAGCAGGACTTTCAGCAAAAGGAGTCGAATACCTTTATCGAAATATAAGATAAGGTTAAGTTTTCACTTATACCAGGCTTGTATTTCTAAGGGAAGAACGTGGCTAAGCCGCAAATGACGGCGTTAGCCGTTTATTCTTAGTCTTCGAATAAGAGCATGCCCTTTTACCTTGCGAGAAAAAAAGCTGCTCCGATCGAAACTGGAAGAAACGGATGCCGTATTCGTGCTTCGAATTGTTTCTTCTTAAATGACGGCCGGTTGCCGTGAGAAGGAGTGGACGATTTGCAGAAACCGTGTCCATGCGGTGATCTAATGCCCATTAAGCTGCGCACATTGATTTACTCCCGCACTGTGGAAATTGACAATGTCCCCATCTACTCCTGCCCATCGTGCAGGCGCAGCGAGGTGTTTCCAGAGGTCAAGCCGGACCTCACGGGACTGATCGGGAAACTGGGGGCAGAACCGGATAAACAGACTTACCTGTTTAACGAATGGAATGAATGGGCAGATTTATTAGTAGAGGCTTATCACGACCGAAAGCTGACCGATTTCGAAGCGATCAGGGACCGTACGGAAAACCGGATCAACGAGCTTCTTGATTTGTATACTGTTGCAAAAGCTGCCGCAGATGAAGCCTGGATTGCGGATTTACATAAACGGCTGGCACAGCTAAGTCGAAGAAGCTCTTTATTTTAGATATAATCGTCAAGCATACAGCTTTCAAAGAGGGGGCGCTCCTGTTGAAGCATCCGATGCCTCTCGTTACCATCAAACAGTGGGAAGAAGCGTTGACGGGTTCCGCCGGACTCCCGGTGCTTGTTTTCAAGCATAGCAGTCTCTGCTCAGTCAGTAGCGGTGCATATGACGAATTAGCCGCTTGGCTGGAGGATGCGGTCACATTATCCCTGTCATGTTTTGTTGTGGATGTTGTGGAATACTCAGCGGTCTCCCAGGCCATTGCCGCTAGTGTCGGGATCCGTCATGAATCACCGCAGACGCTGTTTATCGAGAATGGAATCGTTACCTGGCACGCTTCTCATTGGAGCATAACATACTCGGCATTAGAGGATCACCTTGGGAATCATTGCGAAAAGTAGTATTTTGTCGTATCATAACGATAAAGTAGGACGGTGCGATTTGGAAGAAGAAACCACTTCAGCTTGATTCTATGCCTTGCGTTTGCCGGGCATCTATTCAGGCAGATGCCTCCGGAGCAGGCATAGCAGGTTTCTTCCCATAGAACGATAGAGAAATGTGTGGAAAACTATCGTTACAAAAATTTGAACTAATGGAGAGAAGGACCTTGACCGTAACCATTTATGATGTAGCAAGAGAAGCAGGCGTATCCATGGCCACGGTTTCACGGGTCGTGAACAACAATCCCAATGTGAAGCCCCAAACACGCAAAAAGGTTTTTGAAGCGATTGAGCGTCTGGGCTATCGTCCGAACGCGGTAGCGCGTGGTTTGGCCAGCAAAAAAACGACCACTGTCGGGGTCGTCATTCCCGATATTTCCAATGCTATTTTTGCTGAGGTCGCGCGCGGCATCGAGGATATCGCGAATATGTACCACTACAATATTATCCTTTGCAATGCCGACAAGAAGAAGGATAAGGAAATCCGTGTCATCAACACGCTTCTGGAGAAGCAGGTCGACGGTCTGCTGTTTATGGGCGGAGCCGTGACGGACGAGCATCTTCAGGCCTTCAAGACCTCCAACGTTCCTGTGGTGCTCTGTGCCACAACGGATGAGAATGATTCTATACCATCGGTAGACATTGATCATGAGGCTGCGGCTTTCGATGCCGTCCAGACATTAATCAACCAGGGCCATAAGCGCATCGCGATGATCAGCGGCACTCTGCAGGATCCGTCCAACGGGTACGCACGATTCCAGGGTTATAAACGCGCGCTGGAAACTGCAGGCATTGATTATGATGAGAATCTGGTCCGCACAGGCAATTACCGCTATGAATCCGGTGTGGAAGCGATGAAATACTTCCTGGAGCTCCCGGAGCTGCCCACAGCCGTCTTCTCCGCGACAGACGAGATGGCAATCGGTGCGATCCATTGCATTCAGGATTCCGGCCGCAAGGTACCGGATGATTTATCTGTCATCAGCGTGGATAACAGCCGCATGGCTTCGATGGTTCGTCCGCAGCTGACCGCTGTTGCACAGCCGATGTACGATATCGGAGCGGTATCGATGCGTCTGCTGACCAAGCTGATGAAGAAAGAAACAGTCGAACAGGCTCGGGTTGTACTTCCTCATGAAGTGATCAAGCGCCAATCAGTAGGGAATCCGAAATGAGCAAGGCGTTAAAGATCGGCATCATGGGAGCAATGGCTGAAGAGATTGAATTGCTTCATAAGCATGTTGAACGAGCGAATTCGTTTGAAAAAGCCGGCATCACTTATGTGAGTGGCCATCTCCACGGCCATGAAGTGATCTTCTGCAAGTCGGGCGTGGGTAAAGTGAACGCGGCCGTCTGTACGCAGCTGCTTATTGACGCAGGGGCGGATTGCATCCTGTTCACCGGTGTTGCCGGGGCGCTGGATCCGAGTTTGAATATCGGCGATATTGTCGTTTCCACTTCATGTCAGCAGCATGATATGGATTGCAGGCCGCTAGGTTTCAGTCGGGGAGAAATTCCTTTCCAGGACGTTTCGGAATGGGTGGCGGATGCTGCGCTTGTTGATCTGGCTGTACGTGCCTGTGAGGATCTGTTTCCAGGGCGCAGCATGAAAGGGAAAGTGCTTTCCGGCGATCAGTTTGTGGCCTCCCGCGAGCTGGTCCGCGAGCTGCATGAGGAGCTTGGCGGTGCCTGTACCGAAATGGAAGGGGCTTCGCTTGCCCAGGTATGCGTAATGAACGGCACGCCATTTGTCGTGATTCGATCCATGTCGGACAAGGCGGACGGGTCGGCTCATGTTAATTTTGCAGACTTTACAGTAACCGCTTCTGTGAATTCCCATCGCATTATTGATGAAATGCTTCGACGGATGTGAACAGGCTGCGTCATTCCAATCCAATTAAAAAGGCTATCCGGTCACATCCGCTCTGAGGCGGATACCCGGTTAGCCCTTTTTTTTTTGATTATTGCGATTTCTCCAGTCGGAGGATTAAGCGCTCACAAGTCCTGCACGACAATTTCACTGATCCTGCGGTTGGATGACTCAATTTCCGCCCTGCGCGGTATCGGGGGCCAATCTCGGGTATCGTCCATCCAGTGCGTTGGAAGAGGCTCCGGACTCATGGATGAATAACGTTCCAGCCAACCCGCCGGCAGGGGCTCGTTAGCGTCGCTGGCGGCCAGTGTGGAGGAAATGGGGTGATCAGTCATTTCCAGCCATACAAGCGCCCAGGCACGCGGTACAACGCGCCAGATGTCATATCCGCCGCCTCCGACCGCTACCCAGCGGCCTTGGGCATGTTCATGGGCCAGGGAATGGATGATGGCAGGCATTTCCCGGTAGATGCGCATGCTGCAATGGGTATGCGAGAGCGGATCGAACGCATGTGCGTCGCAGCCATGCTGGCTGACGATAATATCGGGCTTGAATGCGGCCGCCACCTTCCGGATGGATGCCGTGAAGCTTTCCAGCCATGAATCATCTTCCGTATACGGATCTACGGGAACGTTATAGTTGCTGCCGAAACCATGCTCCGCGCCGCGTTCCTGGACGAAGCCGGTTCCCGGAAACAGAAACTTGCCGGTCTCATGGATCGAATACGTGCATACTTCCGATTCGTCGTAGAAAGACCATTGCACCCCATCCCCGTGATGGACGTCGGTGTCGATATATAGGACTCTGACATCATATTTCTTTCTGATATGGGCGATGGCGATCGCCGCATCATTATATACGCAGAAGCCTGAACCTCGATCCGGAAAAGCATGATGCAGTCCGCCGCCCATGTGATAGGCATGCAGAGTCTTTCCCGACATCACCAGATCCGCTGCCAGAACAGATCCGCCGACGATTGCCGATGCCGCCTCATGCATGCCTGGAAAGTAAGGCGTGTCTTCCGTCTGCAAACCATATCGCTGTGCTTGCTGCACCCAATCTTCCGGAGGCGGATCAAGGCTGAGCTGCTTCACGGCTTCGAGATAATCGCTGCGGTGAATGAGTGAAAGAAGGGTTTCGGAGGCGGGTGAAGCCTCGATGATATCTTCGCTCTTAAGCGCATCCAGTTCCTGAAGAAGATCGATAGCCAAACGGAGCCGCAGCGGATTAAAGGGATGCTGTTCATTGAATTTATACCGGGCCGCGCCCGGAGGCTGGATAAATACGGCGTTTGCCATCATCGGCCTTTCATCACCTTTCATTTAGTACATAAACCTCTGGCGAAAACGGACGCGGTCGAATTGTTCGACCGAAGATAGAGGGACTTCTCTTCCGATACGCACCATCAGACAATTGGCGGGATGCGAGCAAATCTCCGGATCATCAGTCGCAAACCAGACCATGCCTACCGATTTCATCAGCTTCTCCATCATGACACGGTAATCCCATACATTCAGGCCTGTGTTTTCAAGGTCCCAGTGCCAATAATATTCTGTTGTATAGACAATGGCGGTTTCCAGCTGCTCCTCTGCAAAAGCAGTTTCGATCATTCGCCTTCCCAGCCCCAATGACCGGTAGCTATTGGCCACTTCAATAGCCCCAAGCTCGATCAGGTCCTCCATTCCGCCTTCGGACCAGCGCTCCAGCTCGTCGGGGTAATGGAAGGTGACATAGCCAACGATAGTCTCTTCGTCCCTGACAGCGATTATCCGACCTTCAGCAAGCTCAGCAATTTCGATCAAGGCTTTATGCTGCTCTTTGGGCCTGCGGAAAGCGTCCAAATCAGGGTGGAGGGTCAGTCTGGACAAGACGTCGGCCGGAATTGGACCTTCTATGACCAGTTCACGGTTCTGATAGGGCAGACGCTGTGCCTGCATTATTTTGCGGTGTTCCAAAGCTCATGCTCCTTTCGGGGTCACCCTTTACTTATAACAAATAACCCGTGTGATGAAAAGGATGGTTTAACGAGTGGAGCGTATGTTATAATATGAAAGCGTATTCTGCTTTGACGATTGTGTCAAGGCCTATTGTTGAGAGAAATAGAGTTTTACATTGTGCAGGAGGATGATGATTATGACAGACATGCATCAAGAACGGATTCCGGCAACGGCTTCCGGCTCCAACATGACAAACTACGAAGAAATGGTAGAGCAATTCAGCTTCGACCAGATTGAAAAGCAGTTTTCCTGGAACGAAACGGGCAAGGTGAACATGGCATATGAAGCGATTGACCGTCATCTTGAACAGGGACTCGGCGGTAAAATCGCCCTCTACTATAGTGACAACAGCCGGGACGAATCCTATACGTTTGAACAAATGTCCAAGCAATCGAACCGGTTCGCCAATGTGCTTCGCGGCCTTGGAATCCAGAAGGGTGAGCGTGTATTTATTTTTATGCCGCGCACGCCTGAACTGTATTTCAGCCTTCTTGGCTCATTGAAGGCGGGAACGATTGTAGGCCCGTTGTTTGAAGCTTTCATGGAAACGGCGGTCAAGGACCGGCTGCTGGACAGCGGCGCAACCGCGATTATTACCACACCTGCACTGCTGTCACGCATTCCTTTCGGCGAGCTGCCGGATCTGAAGCATATTATCGTATTTGGCGACGACGTTGAGGAAAACGATCATATTGTAGACTTCAAGAAAGAGATGGCCAAAGCTTCCGACGAAACCCAGATTGAATGGCTCGGCAGGGAGGATGGACTTCTGATCCATTATACATCAGGTTCCACCGGCAAGCCGAAAGGGGTTTTCCATGCCCAGAATGCAATGATCCAGCATTATTTCACCGGTCAGGTGGTATTGGATCTGAAGCCGGATGACATATACTGGTGTACGGCCGATCCAGGTTGGGTCACTGGGACGAGCTACGGCATATTCGCCCCTTGGCTTAACGGAGCGACCAATGTCATCCGCGGCGGAAGATTCAGTCCGCAGGATTGGTACAAAACGATTGAGAAATACAAAGTTACGGTATGGTACAGTGCCCCTACAGCCTTCCGCATGCTGATGGGAGCAGGGGATGATGTAGTCAAGGAGTTCGACTTGTCGAGTCTCAGACATGTGCTGAGCGTAGGCGAGCCTCTGAACCCGGAAGTTGTTCGCTGGGGTCTCAAAGTGTACAATCAGCGCATTCACGATACCTGGTGGATGACGGAAACAGGCGGACAGCTGATCTGCAATTATCCAAGCATGGACATTAAGCCAGGATCCATGGGCCGGCCGCTGCCGGGCGTCGAGGCATCCATAATCGACGATAACGGCAACGAGCTTCCTCCCTTCCGGATGGGCAATCTGGCAATCAAGACACCTTGGCCGTCCATGATGCGCAAGGTCTGGAACAACCCGTCCAAATACGAAGAATATTTCCGGATACCAGGCTGGTATATTTCGGGAGATTCCGCTTATAAGGACGAAGATGGTTATTTCTGGTTTCAGGGCCGTATCGACGATGTTATTAATACGGCAGGGGAACGGGTTGGTCCTTTCGAGGTGGAGAGCAAACTGGTCGAGCATCCGGCGGTTGCCGAAGCCGGTGTTATCGGCAAGCCCGATCCGATGCGGGGCGAAATCATCAAGGCGTTTGTGGCTCTCCGTGAAGGTTATGAGCCATCTGATGAGCTTAAAGCCGAAATCTCGAAGTTTGTGAAGGAAGGGCTCTCAGCGCATGCGGCTCCCCGTGAAATCGAATTTAAAGATAAGCTGCCCAAAACACGCAGCGGCAAAATCATGCGGCGCGTTCTGAAAGCCTGGGAATTGAATCTGCCAACAGGTGATTTGTCCACAATAGAAGATTAACGTTTTACCATATCGAGCTCTTTATTATACTCATCCCTTATAATAAAAACCCGCCGTTCGCTTTTCCAAGCGAACGGCGGGTTTTTGGGTTAGCCTGCAGTTGCCGGCGACTGGATTATTTGAGATGAACGGTATAGGAGGAGGGTGATTCCCCTGATGCGTTCACGGCTGTGATTCTGAAATAACCGCTTGAAATATTGGAGATATATTCAAATCTCGCTTCTCCGGTCGAACCGATTTTGGTAAACTTTCCGCTCTGGCTGGCACTGTAATAGACATTATAAGAAGTGATTTTTTCATCAGAATTATTATCGTCCCAGTTCAGCTTAATCCCGATTCCGGTCGCTTCACCTTGAACACCCGCAGGAGCGGATGGGGGAGACGCAGCAGACTGATCGGTTCCGCTGTTGCCATTATTCAAGGGAGGCGAGTCTCCTCCTGATCCCCCTTCGGTTCCGGGCATGGTCCCGTCTCCTCCAGCCCCGGTGTCAGGCGCTGGTATATAGTTCGAGCTGTCTGTTCCTACAATTCCGCTAGGTGCAGATTCATGCCCCCCTACATCCACAGCCGTCACATAATAGCGGTACGTATTGCCGGGATTAGTCGAGTTGGTGAATTCCGTGCCGGCACCGGTCAAGACAGGAGAGCCAACATTGTTATAATTCGAGTTATTCATAGATCGGTACAAACGGTATCCCACAACATCGGCTTCCGGCGATTTGGCGAATTGGATCCGATAAGAACTTTTACCCGGAATGGGCTGCAGCCGGATATTGGATGGCGGCGACGGCGAATGACCATCTTCGATCCTTGGATCGACCTTGGAAGGTGCGTCTTTTCCGGCATCCGCAGGGAGATACGCGCTCATGGAACGTCTGCTGCTTGCTGGCAGCTTGGCTTGAGCTGCCGATATTTCAGCCATCAGCTCGTCAAGCGGCTTCTCGCGCTTGATAACAATTTGTTCATTGACCATATCGGACGGAGTACTCGGCTGAGGAATGTAATTGACCCCGTTGAATGTAATATAAGCCATGCTGACCAGTGCGTCATCCGACTCGGTGGGCAAGAACTTCTTGTTGAAATAGTCTGTAACCAGTTTGCCTGCCTGTCTGGTGAGCGTCGTCGGCAGCTTGCCGCTGACGCTGGAGACGGTCGCTTTAACAATCCCTGAAGGTTTATTGAACGCCTTGGTTGGGAAAAGATCGGGACGATCCTCGGTGACGGAGTTCATAATCTGTGTCCAGATCGTTCTGGCACGCGCTCTTCCGTCTTTGGAGAGGGTATGAACCTGCTGCTCATATCCCGCCCAGACCCCCAGCGTTACATCAGGTGTAAATCCCATAAACCATACATCGCCATAGCTTTGAGTCGAGCCGGTTTTTCCGGCGACGGGGATTTTACCATAGCCCTTGAATTTGGAGGCGATGGAGTGCCCGGTACCGCTCGAATCGGAAATAACGGTACGCATCATATCGGACATCAGAAATGCGGTCTGCTCCGAGAATACGCGGACAGGTTCTTTCTTGTGCTCGTAAATGACGTTGCCTTTGGCGTCGGTAATTTTACTGATCATATAAGCGTCATTGAACACCCCGTTATTAGGAATGCTGCCATAGGCATTTGTCAGCTCCTCAACGGAAACACCGACGCTCAGACCCCCGATAACCCCAGTCTGCGCATAATCGTCCTCAGGCTTCAGGGAAGTGATCCCCAGCTTGCGCGTGAATTTCCAAGCCTCGGCAATGGTAACCTTCTCATTAAAAATCTTGAGTGCCGGCAAGTTCAAAGAACGGTTCAGTGCTTCTCTTGCCGTAACGAGTCCCGCAAACCTCTTATTGGAATTCATCGGCAAATGAAAACCTTTCTGCCCATCCTTGAATACCATGGGAGCATCGTCGATAATGCTGCCGGGCTGGACAAGTCCTTTATCAATGGCAGGCAAGTAGGCGGCGATTGTTTTCATGGTAGAGCCCGGCTGCCTTGTCATCTGCGTGGCGTGATTCATCTGCTCCGTATAAAAGTCGCGGCCTTCAATCATGCTCAGAATCGCACCTGTTTTGTGATCAAGCAAGATAGCGGCAATTTGCTCCATGCCTTTTTCCTTGCTGTCCGGCGTGAAATTGTCGGGATCATTGCTGATTTTGTGCATCAGATTGTAGACGCGTTTATCAATAGTCGTATAAATGCGATAGCCACCCCGGAGCAGTTGGCTGCGTGCCTCTTCCAGCGCTGCAGAATTTTCTTTCTTGCGGACATCGATTTGGGTCAGATTCGGGTCCTTCTGCATCAATAGTATTTCTGCCGCCTGGCGCTCTGCCTCCAGCATCAGATAAGGAAAAGTGGAATAGGCCTTCTCCGTCGGCTTGGCAAGCGATGAGCGCAAATCGAATGCCATTGCCGAGTTGTAATCATCGGATGTGATACGCTTGTTCTCCAACATATACTTGAGTACATTATGCTGCCGTTCTACGGCCAGCTTAAAGCCGTTTTCATTAAATTTTCCTTTGCTGGTAAACGCCGCATATGCGGAAGGACGCTGTGGCAAACCAGCCAGATAGGCAGCTTGTGCGGTATTCAGTTGTTTCAGATCGGAAATATTGAAAATTCCCTTTGCAGCTGCTTTGATGCCATACAAATTATAACCGCTGTTGCCGGTTCCGAATTGAACCTTATTCAAATATGCGGTTAAGATTTCATCCTTGGTCATAAAACGCTCCAAACGCAGGGATAGGAATATTTCCTTTGCTTTGCGGGCGTCTGTCTTGTCAAGGGTAAGGAACACCTGGCGGGCAAGCTGTTGCGTCAAGGTGCTGCCTCCGGTCTGCGTAGTTTCATTGAGGAGCTTCTGCTTTACCGCTCGTCCCAGACCGTTGACATCGACACCGATATGGTTGAAGAAGTTATTATCCTCTGTTGCCAAAATCGCATTGATGACCTGATCGGGAATTTCCTCGCGGGTGACGATGCGCCGGTCTTCTTCTGTACGAAGCTGCCCAACCGGTGTGATGGCATCATTGAAATAAACGAAGCCCGTGGTGGCGTTCTCGTCAATTTTCGCCTCTATTTCGGTTCGGGAACGGATCGGTTCGTCCTTCACAAACGAAGCTACATAGCCGCTGGCAATACCTCCAGCGAACAAGCCGATTAACAATCCGAAAATAAATAACCATTTGACGGTAATGAGGGTCACAACTCCGAATGTACGCCATTTGCTGTGTCCATTCTTGTTCTGCCCTTGGTCTTGATTCATATGTAGATAACTCCTCCTCCGATTAACAAAAATATTATAGCATAAATCCCCAGCAGCGTGTATTTGCCGCATATTTTACAGATAAATATAGGACGATCCAGGATTCCAGTAAACAGGAATTTGATGTTAATGCCATCTGTTCGTTGACTAGGGCAAGGTGGGTATGATATAACCAAAGGCAGATAAAATCATATCACAACAGCATTGACAGGATTACAGTAGGGCTGCAGAATGACGTCAAACCAGAGAGCCGGTGGCAGGTGCGAACCGGTACGCGCTGCAGCGTGAATTACCGCCTCGAGCTGATCGGACGAACGAATGCTCCTGATCCATACAGGACGTTTTAAGTAGTCTGCTTCCGGATGATATCCGTTATGAAATGAAGTGAGAGCTGTTATTTTTGCACATCTATGTAACATACTTCGGATGGCATGGCTCTAATTAGGGTGGTACCGCGAGCAAATCCTTCTCGTCCCTTGCGACGAAAGGGTTTTTTTGTGTCCAAAAATAGTTATGGGAGTGATTCGGTATGGTGAAGTGGGATGAATTGTCAGACCTGCAGAAGCAGGAGGTGGAGCGTCAAATGGATGTCATCCGCAGGGGCGTCGTTGAGATTGTACCCGAGGATGAATTGAAGGCAAAAATAATTCATGCTGTGGCAACGGGCAAATCACTGAAGGTGAAGCTGGGTCTTGACCCTTCAGCGCCGGATATTCATATCGGCCATACGGTAGTGCTGCACAAGCTGCGTCAATTCCAGGAGCTGGGCCATGAAGTGCAGCTGATCATCGGCGACTTTACGGGACGCATCGGGGATCCAACGGGAAAATCGGAAACCCGCAAACAGCTTAGCGAAGAAGACGTCAAACGAAATGGCGAAACCTACAAAAAACAGATTTTCAAGCTTCTGGATCCCGGGAAAACAACGGTCTATTACAATTCGGAATGGCTGGGTCCCATGAATTTTGCGGATGTGGTTTCACTGGCTGCCAAGCTTACGGTTGCCCGTATGCTGGAGCGCGATGATTTCACCAAACGTTATCAGTCCGGGCAGCCGATCAGCATCCATGAATTTTTCTACCCGCTTATGCAGGGGTATGACTCCGTTGCTCTGGAGAGCGATGTGGAGCTGGGGGGGACCGATCAGAAATTCAATGTGCTGATGGGGCGGACCCTGCAGAAGGAATATGGCAAAGCCACACAAGCGACCATTATGCTGCCACTGCTTGAAGGGCTGGACGGCGTACAGAAAATGAGTAAAAGCCTGGGCAATTATATCGGCATCGATGAAGAGCCCAATGAAATTTACGGAAAATCGATGTCCGTACCGGACGAGCTGATGATGAAATACTATGAGCTTGCTACCGATATGAGCAATCAGGAGCTGGAGGAGCTGCGCAGCGGTTTGGCGGACGGCAGCCGGCATCCGCGCGATGTCAAAATGCAGCTGGCCCGCACCTTTGTCCGCATGTTCCATGGCGAGGAGGCTGCATTGGCGGCAGAGCAGCATTTTGTGACAGTCTTTCAACAGCGCGCTCTGCCCGAGGAAATCGAGACCGCCGTTCTACCCGCTTCCGAGCTGGAAGATGGACGTATCCGCATTGTTAAGCTTCTCACCACGCTTGGACTTCAGCCATCGGGCAGCGAAGCCAAGCGGAGCGTGCAGCAGGGGGCCGTTCGGATCAACGAACAGAAAATCGACGATCCCGGCGCTGATGTGGAGGTTGCCGAAGGGGATGTCATTCAGGTTGGCAAACGCAAATTTGCTAAAATAACGATTCAATAACAAGGCTTGTCCGGTATATACCGGGCAAGTTTTTTTGTCAAGCGTGCCCTTCGGGGGCAGCCATTCGACAAGACTGATCATACTCAGGAGCCCAAGGCCTATGTCAGGGAGCAGAAAAG
The DNA here is from genome assembly GCF_014641075.1 of Paenibacillus nasutitermitis. Classification (GTDB taxonomy): domain Bacteria; phylum Bacillota; class Bacilli; order Paenibacillales; family Paenibacillaceae; genus Paenibacillus_Z; species Paenibacillus_Z nasutitermitis. The sequence continues at coordinate 363,121 of NZ_BMHP01000002.1, read as the reverse complement.
AGATGAATTCGCTTTTCCGGGGCATTTTGCTGAAGCGAGGTAAAACGCGAATTCGGAAATTCTTGTACTACCCGCAATCTAATTTGCCGAGATCGAAACTTTCAGTTGTAATATAAGTAATAATTATGGGAATGTTTTGTAGATTAAAAGATAAGGCAAGGAAGGGAGGGTCAAGGTGGAAACCTTATTTTTGTCCTGTCTGATTGGCGGTGCCCTATTCTCAGTTGTCACGGTGATTTTCGGCGATTGGCTTAGCGTAGCTTTTGACGGAGCGCTTGACTTTCTGTCCACGGAGGGACATCCCATTATTCAGCCTATGTCCATTGTTGGCGGGATAACGGTCTTTGGAGGGGCGGGCCTGCTGCTGCACCGCTACAGTCCGCTGAGTACGGGAATGGATATCGCAGCGGCGGCAGCGGCGGCTATCGCGGCATCGTTTGTTGTATTCTTTCTATATATTAAGCCGATGCAGCGCAGCGAGAACTCGACAGGTTTTTCCCTTAAAGACCTTGCGGGCTCCATAGCCGAGGTGATGGTCCCGATTCCCGAAGTTGGTTATGGGGAGGTTATGCTGCGCAAAGGCGCAGGAGTCACCAATCAAATCGCTGCAAGCCATGACGGTGAAATGATTCCGTCAGGCGCAAGGGTTGTGGTCGTGGAGGTCAAAGACAACACGCTTTATGTCTCCAAGCTCGATTTATAGCATATGAGTGTGCAGCGAATGAAGAACAACCAATACCGCGCATAGAGAGAGGAGCAATTTCTTCATGACAGTACCAGATTATTTCATCATTCCCGGTGTGGTGGTCGCCGTTCTGATTGTTCTTGGCATCGCTTTCTGGGCCAGATACAAAACGGTGGGACCGGATGAATCCATGATTGTGACAGGTTCCTACCTGGGTAGAAAAAACGTCGATATAGATGAATCGGGGAGACGAATCAAAGTCATTCGCGGCGGCGGCGCCTTTATCCTCCCGGTATTCCAGCGGGCGGAGTTCCTTTCCCTGCTCTCCCATAAGCTGGATGTATCCACACCGGAGGTGTATACGGAGCAAGGGGTTCCGGTTATGGCGGACGGAGTGGCTATTATCAAGATCGGGGGAGCGGTTGAGGATATTGTGACAGCGGCGGAACAGTTCATGGGCAAGCCGACCGATGCGCTGAAAGGGGAAGCACAGGAGGTGCTCGAAGGGCATCTGCGGGCCATTCTCGGATCCATGACCGTTGAAGAGGTATACCGCAACCGCGATAAATTCGCACAGGAGGTTCAAAGCGTCGCGGCACGCGATTTGAAAAAAATGGGGTTGCAGATCGTCTCGTTCACGATCAAGGATTTGCGCGACAAACACGGTTATCTGGATGCGCTGGGTAAGCCGAGGATCGCCATCGTGAAGCGGGATGCCGATATTGCCGAGGCGGAAGCTATCCGAGATTCCCGGATTCAGAAGGCCCGCGCCGAAGAGGAAGGGCAAAAAGCGGAGCTGCTGCGCGATACGAATATTGCCGAAGCGGGCAAAGAGAAAGAGCTTAAAGTCGCGGCTTTCAAGAAGGAGCAGGACATGGCCAAGGCCGAAGCCGATCAGGCATATTCCATTCAGGAAGCCCGCTCCAAGCAGAGCGTGGTGGAAGAACAAATGAGAGTTGAAATTGTCCGCAAGGAACGTGAAATCGATCTCGAGGGCAAAGAGATATTGCGGCGCGAGAAGCAGTATGATGCGGAAGTTAAGAAAAAAGCGGATGCCGACCGGTATTCGGTCGAGCAGGCAGCCGAGGCGGACAAAGCGAAGCGTTACCGAGAAGCGGATGCGCTGCAGTATCGGATTGAGGCCGAAGCGAAAGCGAATGCCGAACAGAAGCGTCTTGAAGGTCTTGCCGTCGCAGATGCTGAACGGGCCAAAGGGACGGCTGAAGCCGAGGTTATCCGGCTGCGCGGTCTGGCGGAAGCGGAGGCCAAGGAGAAGCTGGCTGAAGCATTTGAAAAATTCGGCGAAGCGGCCATCCTGGACATTATCGTGAAGATGCTGCCCGAGCTTGCGGGCAAAGTATCGGAACCGCTCAGCAATATCGACAAACTGAGCATTGTGGATACCGGTCATGGAGAAGGTGCCGCGCGTTTAAGCAATTATGTGACCTCCTTAATGGCAACCGCTCCGGAAATGCTGAAAAATGTGTCTGGGATCGATCTGAATGCCATGGTCAAAGGGCTAACAAACAAAGGAAGCATGCCGTCCGGCAGCGCCCTTCGGAAGCCCGTTAAACCGTCTGAAGAAGCGAAACCGGTCTTGGCACCGGAAGACAAGCATGAGGAAGCCTAGTTTTATCAGCCCTATATATTAAGAAAAAGAGCAGTCCATGGTGGACTGCTCTTTTGGGAAATCGTGATTAACGGCTGTAGAACTCGACGATTTGTTTCTCATCGATTTCTTGTGGAAGCTCAGCGCGTTCAGGAAGACGAAGGTATTTGCCTTCGACAGCTGTATCGTTGAATTCCAGGTAATTTGGAAGGTAGTTGCGGCCTTCCAAAGCTTCTTTGACCGATTTGATTCCGCGGCTGCGCTCGCGAAGTCCAATTACTTCACCGAGGGAAACCGTGTAGGAAGCAATATCGACTTTTTTGCCGTTTACCGTGATGTGGCCATGCGATACAAGCTGGCGCGCACCGGAACGGGAATTGGCGAATCCAAGGCGGTACACGAGGTTGTCCAAGCGGCTCTCAAGGAGGGCCATGAAGTTTTCCCCGGCAATACCTTTCATTTTGGAAGCTTTGTCAAACAGGTTGCGGAACTGCTTTTCGTTCATGCCGTACATATGGCGCAGTTTTTGTTTTTCTTGCAGTTGGATACCGTAACCGCTCATTTTTTTGCGTTGTCCAGGACCATGTTGTCCCGGTGGAAATGCGCGTTTCAGTTCTTTACCAGTACCGCTTAAGGAAATGCCGAGGCGGCGGCTCAATTTAAATTTAGGGCCAGTATATCTTGACATGTGTCGTAAAACTCCTTCTTCAAATGGGATGTTTGAAAATGGGTGTTTCGCCGAGTACTGTCTGCGCTTAAACGACAATCGATCAAGTTCCTGACAGGCATGTTCAGCCGCAGTCCTGCCAGAGACAGCCTCAATGAGGGTGACACAAAACCGTTCCCATATATTCAACTATAAATATTATATAAGTGTAGGGTATAAAGTCAAGTGAAATCAAGGAATTATTCAAATCTATCACATTAATAATGGAAGTGAATCCAAAGACCTAGATCTTTGTGTCTAAAGTAGTGCATAATTTAAGATATTGAAGTATGATAGATCATATCTGTCATGTTGTTTATCCTTGCTAAAAGAGATGAGGCGATGCTGCTTGAGAAAGATATTTGTTCGTACAGACCAACCGACATTAGACGAAACCTTGTCCGGGGACGAACAAGCCTTGCAGCAGCCTTCCCTCTGGTTTGCGAATGAGGATATTTGTGAAGAAGATGAAACTCTTCTGCCTGGTTTGCTAAGGGAGAGCTTTCAGGAATGGCTGATCGCCTCGGCCCAATCGCCACTGGCGGAAGGACGATTAATAATAAGCGACATTCATGGGCATCTCATTGCCGTCTCGGACCCGGAGGCTCCGGAATCCCAAACGGCTTATAAGGATTATTGCGGGTTGGCTCAAGAGGCTTGCATAGAAGGAAAGACCCTCATCAGGGGGGACAAGCTGGCTGTTCCTTTAAGGAAGAAAAAAGACAACAGCTGCTTTGCCGCACTGATTGCCCAGAGGTTGTCTCACATTGAGGGACATGCTGCTCTTCTCGAAGCGGCTGCGATGCATATGAGGGTATTGTTCTTTTGCCATCTTGAGCGGGTATTTGTGAGGAATCTGCTGATCCAGCAGCAATCCAGCGAGAAGGATGCCGTCCGCAGGGACACGCTGTTTCAGACTGCTAAGCGCCTTCATGATCAGAATGATGTCACTTCGGTACTGAATGTCCTGCTGATCGATGTGGAGAACTTGTACCCGCATGCGGAGGTCGATCTTTATTTATCTCAGGATCATGTTAATGGCGACCGCAGGGTAAAACCTCTTTTGCTGCGGCATTCCGCAGCTGACCTTTACGCCCAGGCTTTCCTTGAAGGCAGACAGGTCGTTGAATACGAGGACGATGATCAGTTGAAGCTGGCGATCCCGATGAGCGGCAAGCAGGCGGTATACGGCGTGCTCAGCATCAGCATGAGGAAGGAACTTATGGAGGACTCCGACATTGGTGCGCTCGTGATGCTCTGCGATACTGCGGGCTCTGCTTTTGAAAATGCCAAGCTGTTTGAGCAGTCCAATTTGCTGATTGGCGAGCTTCAGCTCATTAATGAGCTGACCAAGAGACTAAACAAGTCGCTTCGGTTGAATGAGATTTTTCAGTTTGCAATGAGCGAGCTGCTGCATATATTCAAAGCGGATTACTGCAGTTTGCTTCAACTTAACAAGGAAACGAACCATTTCCAGGTGATGGCGAGCAATTGGCCTTTGGCAGCCAATGAAATATATTCAACCGCTTACGGATTTTGCGGTATGGTATTTGATACGAAGGAGCCGCTTATCATTTCCGATTATCAATGCACGCCGGTCGTCTCATCCAAGTTGATGGATGAAACCCATTCCCGTTCGCTTATCGCGGCTCCAATCATGGCGAATACGGATGTGGTTGGCGTCATCATGGTCACGCATAAGAATCCGAACTATTTTTCATATGACAATTATAAGTTGCTGCAGGTACTATCCACCCATATCGGTCTGGCCGTAACCAACGCTTCGCTTCATGCGGAGGTTCGGCGGATGGTCATCACGGATAATTTGACAGGGCTTCATGCCAGGCATTATTTAAATGAGCGGATTCAGGCCAGGCAGCGCAAAGACAAATGCGGATCGCTGGTTCTGGTGGATATCGATCATTTCAAAAAAGTGAACGATACGTTTGGACATCAAATCGGGGATCGGATTCTGATCCGTGTCAGTGAAGTGATCCGTTCGTGCATCCGGGACAGCGATATAGCTGCGCGATGGGGCGGTGAGGAACTGGCTGTCTATCTACCTCAAATCCGTTCCGAGCAGGCTCATCAGATTGCGGAAAGAATCCGCAGCCGTGTGGAGATGATGACAGAGCCGTCTGTCACGGTATCCTGCGGGCTGTCCGAATGGACTTTCGAGGATGAGAAGATCAGTGTGGAATCGTTGTTTTACCGGGCGGATATGGCGCTGTATGAGGCCAAGAATAATGGGCGCAATCGAATCTTTATCGGTGCTTAATTGAAGCAAGAGAAGAAGAGAGCAGGGCGGGAATCGCCGGAAGCTCTCTTTTTTTTTGCGATCAGCAGAATGCCGCATAAAGTGGGCGCTGGCAACAGAGGATACTTCATGAAGGTGAAGTAAAATTCGTTCGTAAGGAGAGCTCCGCATGAGATTAAACGTTGTTCTGACCGTTATGATAATCAGCCTGCTCGGAATAGCGGGCTGCGCCTCCGGTTCAATGAACCGCACGCCTGATGAACTGCTCGGATTGACGGTGTCCGGCCTATCCGGTGTCGATCATTATACGTTTAAGGGAACCACGAAAATTGCCATCGGGGATGGCACGGTAATAAAGCCCATTTCGTTTCAGGGCGAGGTAAGGAATCATGAACAGCTGGAGGTCAAATCCAGTGATAGTGATTCTGCGGCAGATCTGATTCATCCCCTGGAGCTGCTGAAGGAGATTGAGCAGTCCGCTGCTTCAACAGAGCTGATTGCGGCGGAATCGGATAAGGCAACAGCTGTATTGCAAATAAAGACGGACGAGAAAGCCGCTGCCCGGCTGTGGGCGGGCAGATTGCGCAGCCAGTTCAAGCAGCTTCAAAGCAGCATTCCGGGGACAGAAGTGAGCCCGCTGCAGCAGCAGGATGAATCCCAGGCGTCTGCTCAATTTAAAAAAGAATGGGATGCCGAGCTTGCCCGGTCCGGACGGCTGCTTGAGGAAATGCTGGCAACGCTCCATGTCAGTTCCACCTATAAGCTCCAGTTGGATCGATCAAAAATGCTGCCATTAAGGCTGCAGGAGCACACTGTGCTGCGTTATAAAACGCAGGGTCAGCAGCGGCAGGAAACAAGAAGCTCGGATGTATCCTTCCCATCCCTGGCTCAAAGACGTAAATAGGACCGATGAATGCTGCGTGCAGCCTGGTTGAAATAATGGTAGGATGATAGGAAACGAAAAAGGAGGTTCACCCCATGCGCGACCCGCGACTGCAGATTCTGGCTGCCAATCTGGCCGGATATTCCATCAACGTCCAGCCAGGCGACAACGTTTTGATCGATATGATCGGTACGGAGCGTGAGCTTGCCAAATGCTTAATTGAAGAAGTGGCAAAAAGAGGCGGACGCCCTTTTGTCGAGACCAGCGACCGCTCTATTCTGCGCACTCTGCTCCAAAACGCAACCAAGGAACAAATGGAGCTGTGGGCCTCATTCGATTTAAAGCGGATGGAGGCGATGGATGGCTATATCGGCATCCGTTCCGGTGAGAATGTGAATGAGCTTGCTGATGTTCCAAGTGAAAACATGCTGCTGTATGATCGGCTGTACCGCCATCCGATCCATCTGGAAAGACGGGTGAAGCATACCAAATGGGTGGTGCTGCGTTATCCGAATGCTTCTATGGCCCAGCTTGCGAATATGTCCACGGAAGCTTTTGAGGATTTTTATTTTGACGTATGCAATCTGGATTACGCCAAGATGGACAAGGCGATGGACCCGCTTGAGAAGCTGATGGCCGAGACCGGTCAGGTCCGGCTGGTAGCGCCGGGAACCGATTTGTCTTTCTCCATGAAGGGGATCGGGGCTAAAAAATGCGCAGGTCTGCGCAATATACCCGACGGGGAAGTATTCTCCGCCCCAGTGCGCGACTCCGTTCAAGGCACGATTACCTACAACACGCCGTCAGTATATTCCGGTATCACTTTCGAGAATATTTCCTTCACGTTTGACAAAGGCAAAATCGTAAAAGCAACCAGCAATGATACCGCAAAGCTGAATGAGATTCTGGATACTGATGAAGGGGCCAGATATATCGGAGAGTTTAGCCTTGGCTTTAACCCTTATATTCTAGTCCCTATGAAAGATACGCTCTTCGACGAAAAAATTGCAGGCAGCCTTCATTTTACACCTGGGCAAGCTTATGAAGAAACCGATAACGGCAACCGTTCTGCCGTTCACTGGGACCTTGTGCTTATCCAGCGACCAGAGTACGGGGGCGGGGAAATATATTTTGATGACCGTCTGATTCGCAAGGATGGAAGGTTCGTGGTCCCCGAGCTGGAACCGCTGAATCCCGAAAAATTGAAATAAAAGCCCCTTGTCTGCGATGCAAAATCGGGTTATGATGAATGCAGCAACAGCATTTATAGCAAATGTAACTAAAAATGGAGGGATTCACATGTCCAACAATGCAGCAATCGTTGACATCTCGCAGACGGCAAATAAATTCCGGTCGTCCATCGTACTTCAAGCCGAAAATAAATATATCGACGTTAAAAGCATTCTCGGTCTCTTCACTACGTTGGTCGGTGGACATTCCTATGAACTGCATGTTCACGGTCCGGACGCTGAAGATGCCAAAGCAGCAATGGCAGAAGTGTTTACCAAACATAATCTGGACATTAAGATTCTGTCCGAATAGGCTGCTAAATAATAAAGAAAGCGCTTCGCCAAATAATTGGCGGGGCGCTTTGCGTTTTGACCTTGTACTATGGCTCGTTATCGTCTAATATAAAGATAAACAAGGGCGAGCACCACGCACAAGGGGGAGTACGATGTCTTCATCCGATGTTCTCATTCATTTACATCAAAAAGCGATCAATCTCCTTCAGGAAGATGCTTATAAAATCGAGAAGCTGATTGAAGTACAAATGGAAAACTTGGCCACAAGAAAATGTCCCCTTTATGAAGAGGTATTGGACACGCAAATATATGGCTTCTCCAGAGAAATCGATTTTGCCATTCGTGCCGGTCTTGTTGCCGAAGTAATTGGCAAAGAAATCATCAGCAAGCTTGAGCGCAATTTGGCACAGCTGTATGAAGCCATGAACAACAAAGTCTGACCGCGCGTTAGCGTGGTTTTTTTTGTGGAGCAATAAGCAAAAGACACTCCCGGAACAATTGGGAGTGTCTCTTTCTGTGTATGTGCGCGCGTTCTTATATCAGGTAGAATGCAAAGCCAAGGATGATATAGACCATGACCAGCAGCGACCCTTCATACCAGTTCGTCCGGCCGTCCTGGGCAATGGATTTGGCGATAAAAACGGCAACGGCAATGGAGGCCAATTCAATGGGGGTAAACACAATATCCATTGTATTGCCGAACAACAAGCTGACGAAAATAAGAACAGGTGCGACAAACAAAGCAATCTGCAGGCTGCTGCCGACAGCAATCTCTACCGCTGCCCCAATTTTATTCTTCATTGCAAGCATCACAGCTGCGCTGTGCTCGGCGGCATTCCCGACTATAGCAATGACAAAAGCCCCGACGAACAATTCAGACAGCCCGAATTTATCCGTGAGACTGTCCAGCGTACCGACCAGCCATTCGCTGACAAAGGCGGTCATAACGGTTGCGACGACCAAAAACAGGATAGAGGTCCTCATGGACCATGCGGGATGTTCCCCTTTGTCTGGCGTGCTTTCTTCTACGTCCGCGAGAACGTCTTTGTGGGTGATCATGGAGAAAACCAGCCACAGAATGTAGGCCACAATAAGAATACCGGCGATGGCAATACTGAGAGTCTTGCTGTGCTCGACGGAATAATGTTCAGTTGAAATAAAGATAGCGGGGATGACCAGCGCAATTACAGCCAGAATCATGAGGGAGGAATTATGGCTGGCCAGTTGAACATTGAATCGCTGTTCTTTGAACTTGAGCCCACCCAGAAATACACTTAGACCGAGCACCAGCAGCAGATTGCCGATAATGGAGCCGGTGAGGCTGGCCTTGACCATATCGAACAATCCTTCTTTGACCAGAAAGATGGCGATAATCAGCTCTGCCGCATTACCGAAGGTCGCATTAAGAAAGCCGCCCAGACGCTGTCCGGCATAATGGGCGACGCTTTCGGTCGCTTTCCCCAGAAATCCGGCAACGAACAATATGGCAGCCGCTGAAATAATAAATTCGTATAGGGTACCGAAATGGGCGTAGTGCGCGATGCCACTGAGAACGAACAACACAATCAAGGCCGTGAAAAACATTTTTTGGTTCACCCTTATTTGCACCTCAGCTTAGTAAATTAGATTGAAATCTGTTAAACACTATAGCGGAAAAAACTGGGCATGTAAACCGATGCGTATCCTTGAGCCAGGCAGTTGTATTCTGACCTTGCTTCGACTCTTATCATCCATTACAATGGAAGCATATTGGGAAAGAGGAGTGTGTGGCATGACCGATGAACTTCTTACCGGCATTATTCGAATTGCAGATGATGTAGTCGCCACCATAGCAGGGCTTGCCGCGCTCGAGACTCCAGGGATCGCCGCCATGTCGGGCGGAATATCAGAGGGCCTTGCCAAACGGTTAAGCGGTAAAAATGCACAAAAAGGTGTTTCTGTCGAAGTCGGGCAGTTGGAAGCCGCAATTGATTTACGCGTTATTGTGCAGTATGGCATTCCCATTCAAGAAGTATGCCGCAGGCTGCAGGATAATGTTCGCGAGGCTGTGGAGAACATGACCGGACTGAATGTCGTGGAAGTGAATTTAAAGGTTGAGGGCGTAGCCTTTAAGGGAGACGAAGTTGAGGAAACCATGACTCGCATCAAATAAGACCATTAAGAACCGTCCGGGTCCGGACGGTTTTTTGCTTGCAATAAGGGAGGAAGCTTAAAGCGCTGTAAGGACTGCGGCAGCCGTTTCTTCTTGAATTATAGGAAAGTATAAATTTTCGTCATTCTTTCTCTATAATTCTATAAGAAACTCGCGTCGCCGTAAGGATGGCGACAGCCATTTCTTCTTGAACGGGCAAATACGAGCAGAAAAAAACCGGCGGGGCTTGGCCCATGCCGGTTTTTGACATATGGAATATTCTTCATGACGGGGCGTGGCTGAATTTATCGGACAAACCGGTTACCTTTTTCCGGCTTGTTATGCTCGCGGGATATGCTAAGCAATACACCGATGCAGGCCAATGAAACAAGGAGCGAGGAACCGCCATGGCTGATGAAGGGCAGCGTTACCCCGGTCAGCGGCATGGCTCCGGTAACCCCGCCAATATTGATGATGGTCTGTACGGCCAGCAAGCCAACGATGCCAACCCCCACAACGGTTCCGTAACTGTCGGGACAGCGCAGGGCAATAAGCAGACCCCGCCACAGAAAGACCAGATAAAACAAAAGAAACAGCGCGCTTCCGATAAAACCGAATTCTTCGGCAATAACCGAGAAGATAAAATCGCTGTATGCGTAAGGAAGGTATTTAAGCTTCTGGACACTATGTCCGAAGCCGGCCCCCGTGATGCCTCCATGGCCTAGAGCCTGCAGAGAGCGGGACAGATGATAAGTGCTTCCGAGCTCATCAGCCTCGGGATTCATGAAAGCGGAAAACCGGTCAATCCTGTAGTTCCAGGTATCCGGACTCTTCATCATGGAAATGCTGGTTCCCGCTGCCACGAGCACGGCAATGAGCATCCCGGCAAGGAAAAGCTGTTTCAAATTAGCCCCGCCGGCAATGATAATGATCAGTGAGCAAGCTGCGATGACAATGCAGGATCCCAAGTCGGGCTGGAGCATAATCAATCCGCAAATCAAACCAATGACAATAAAAACAGGAACAAGACCTTTTTTGAAGTCCCGGAATTTCTCGCCTTTTTTGGTGATCAGGGAGCCCAGATAAAGGATGAGCCCGAGCTTGGCGAACTCCGTGGGCTGTATGCCCAGCGGGCCGATATTGAACCAGCTTCGCGCCCCGTTTATTTCCTTGCTGACGAAGGGGACCAGCAGGAGCATAATCAGAACGGGGATAAAATAAAGAATGTAGGCTTTTTTGAAAACGGTGTATGGAATGTTCATGATCAGGAACATCAATCCGGTACCGAGCACCGCCCAAATGAGCTGTCTTTTCGTAAAATAGAGCGCGTCATAGTTGTAGGCCTCGGTTATGACAGCGGTGTTGGAGCTGGCGCTAAAAACCATCACAAGACCAAAACCGACAAGCACAAGAGTCAGGACGAGTAGTAAAAAATCCGGCCTGCCGCGCAGGCCGTCCGTCTTTTGTTTCATCCGAGGTACAAGCCTGCTAGGCGAGCAGTTTCTTTAGTTCTTGCAGCCGTTGTGTAGCCGTATTCAAGATCGGCTGCGGAATGGCTGATTCATAATCAAGCCCGTGCGGGAACGTAGCTCTGCCTATGTATACGGCTTCTACCTTCAAGACGGTATGCGGCGACTCCAGCTTGCCTTCAATTGCGCGGACATTAAAACGCAAGAAGTAGTCTTCGCGGTTTGTGCGGTCTTCAAGCTTCAAATCGTAGGTAGCGCGGTAATATTCCCACTGCCAACGGACAAAGCCGAGCTTGTCCGCGGATTCGTCGAGATGCGCAAGATCGCTTGTCATGCCGTTTAGGCCTGTATTCTCAATAATCATTGGATGGATCCTCCTTCAAACGTAAGGGACATATATCTGTACTCTCTTTTCTTCTTATCCATGATAGTATTTTTCACCTGCCAGTGCAAGCCTGTCTGTTGCGCAGTCTGCGCGGTAAAAGTGACAGCTTTACGAAAAATGATCGGCGCCTGTGACGAAACAACTTTCAGCAGCTTCCAACCTTCTGGTACAATAGGCTAAAGAAGACAGAATGGCCGAGCAAAAGGAGGTTTGTGCGCAATGGGTAACAGGGGGGAAATCGACGCAATGCTGCAAACCGGATACCCGGATATGGTCAAATGGAGAAGATATCTGCATCAGCATCCGGAATTGTCCTTTCAGGAGAAAGAAACATCCCGCTGGATTGCCGGGCAGCTTGCCGGTTTGGGCTGTGAGGTCAAAGAAACAGAGGGCGGATACGGTCTGGCCGTATCCATAAAAGGTGAGTTGCCCGGCCCTGTGATCGCGTTGCGGGCCGATATGGATGCGCTGCCGATTCAGGATGAGAAGACTTGCGATTATGCCTCTACAGTGCCTGGCGTTATGCATGCCTGCGGGCATGATGCCCATACGGCCACGTTGCTCGGGATAGCCCGTTATTACAGCACCCGCCGGGAACGGCTTCACGGAGAGCGGCGCCTGTTGTTCCAGCCTGCTGAGGAACTGACGCCTGGAGGCGCGCTTGGGATGATCGGCAGCGGCGTTCTGACGGGAGTGGATGTTATTTATGGCGTGCATTTGTGGACGCCCCTGCCATACGGGGTAGCAGCCACCCGTAGCGGTCCGATTATGGCCTCCCCTGATGAAATCTTCATCGATATTAAAGGCCGCGGAGGACATGGCGGGATGCCGCATGAAACCGTGGATGCGGTGCTGGTCGGTTCGGCGATTGTACAGGCGCTGCAAACGATTGTCAGCCGCAATATAGACCCGCTGGAGCCTGCTGTGGTGTCCATCGGTTCCTTTCATGCAGGGACGACCGGCAATGTGATTGCTGAGCACTGCAGGCTGACGGGTACGGTGCGTACCTTCAATCAAGAGACAAGAGAGCACATTAAAGAGCGGATGGAGCAGATCGTGAAGCAGACGGCTGAGCTGCATGGTGCAGAAGCCGTGCTTGAATACCGGCACGGGTACCCGCCGGTGGTGAACGACGAAGCGGAAGCACAGCGGTTTTTCAATGTCACCCGGAGGCACCTGGGTGAAGACTCGGTCCGTGAATCTTCGCTGATTATGGCGGGAGAGGATTTCTCTTATTATCTGAAGGAGATTCCCGGCTGTTTCCTGTTCGTTGGCGCGGGAAATAAGGAATTAGGCGCTGTTTATCCCCATCATCATCCCAAATTCGACCTTGACGAACGTTCCATGCTTGTCTCTGCCAAGCTGATGATCGCGATGGCGGAGAATTATGCGTCAGGAGAATAACAAGGCAGAATAAGAATCGGGGGAAGAATAGTACATGGGAATGAACCTGGCCACGCGGCCAGGTTTTTTTATATGTGATGTAATAACGAAATGTCAGTATTGTCCCATTTACTTACAGGAATGAAATTGTATTCCTTTATTGGGGTCGCTCTTTGGGTATAGATTCCCTGATGATTATTGTTGTGACTTATACCATGTATTCATTCGTCACCGTACACCTTTACAAGTTGTGTGCTTCCAGACACGCAAGTATAAAAACATCAAATTATCTCAAACTATAAGAACAAGAGGGTTTTTGCCGCGGGAGTCCAGGAAGCGGACTCAAGACCGATGTTTTCTAGGAGATGATGGATTTGCTTATACGCAAGGACGGGCCGTTAATCGTCCAGGGCGATTTTACTGTGCTTCTTCAGGACCGGCATCCGGGAGCGGAGGAAGCTAGGGAGCTGCTGTCCCGGTTCGCCGAATTAATCAAACGCCCGGGTGATATACACACCTACAGAATGACGTCCTTGTCGCTTTGGAATGCGGCGGCATCGGGGATGGGAGCCGATGAAATTCTCCATGCCCTGGAAGCCCACAGCAGCTATGAGCTTCCTGTCAAAGTAACGAGCGGCATCCGCATGCTTACCGAGCGATATGGCCGCCTGACCCTTGACCGTTCCGGAGAGGACAGATTAATTCTGTACGGGGAAGAGTCCCTGCTCAGCGCACTGACGGAGGACGCGGCAACTGCGCGTTTACTTCAGCGCACCGGTATGGAGGGGGAACGTTGCGCCGAAGCGGAACACCGCGGCTTATTAAAGCAGGAGTTGATCCGGCTCGGCTATCCTGTCATCGATCATGCGGGGTACCGCCATGGGGAATTGCTGCCTGTTCAGCTGCGTCAGCAGACGATCGGGGGAACAGGCTTCCAGCTGCGCGACTATCAGAAGCTCGCCGTGGAGCTATTTTACCGCGAAGGCAGAGAGGATGGAGGCAATGGTGTTCTGGTGCTGCCCTGTGGATCGGGTAAGACCGTAATTGGCATTGCGGCATTGGCCAGTCTGGGTTGCGATACATTGATTCTTACATCAAATGTCACTTCAGTAAGACAATGGAGGGACGAGCTGCTGGACAAAACGACGCTCGTCGAGGAGCAGATCGGAGAATATGCCGCTGCCTCCAAGCAAGTGCGCCCGGTTACCATCGCGACCTATCAGATTCTGACCAACCGCAGGCAAAAAGACGGCGAATACACCCATATGAAGTTGTTTCAGGAAAGAAACTGGGGACTTATCATCTATGATGAAGTCCATTTGCTGCCTGCGCCCGTATTTCGGATGACGGCCGATCTGCAAGCGACAAGGCGCCTGGGACTCACGGCTACGCTCGTAAGAGAGGACGGGCGCGAGAAGGATGTATTCTCGCTAATCGGCCCCAAGCGCTTCGATATGCCATGGAAGGCGCTGGAGTCACGGCAATGGATTGCAACCGTTCACTGCGCCGAGATACGCATCCCGCTCTCCTCGCAGGAGATGCAGCTATATGAGTCGGCTGAGCCAAAATCGAAATTCCGCATCGCAGGGGAGAACAAGAGGAAAATCGATGCGGTACGGGCACTTCTGAACATTCATCCGGGAAAACCCGCGCTTGTCATCGGCCAATATTTGCAGCAGCTTCACGAAATGGGAGATGCACTTCAGGCGCCGGTGTTGACCGGCGAGCTTCCGCATGAAGCTCGGGAGAAGCTCTATAACGCCTTCAAGGCAGGCGCGATTCCGGTGCTGATCGTGTCCAAAGTGGCAAATTTCGCAGTCGATCTGCCTGATGCAGCGGTCGCTATCCAGATATCCGGGAGCTATGGCTCCCGTCAGGAAGAAGCCCAGCGGATCGGCCGTATTTTGCGGCCCAAGCCCGGGGACAACAAGGCCTGGTTCTATACGCTGGTTTCCCGGGAGACAAAGGAGATTCATTTTGCCCAGAAGCGCCAGTTGTTTCTGCTTGAACAGGGCTACCAATATGAAATCAGCGATTGGAGGCTTGAAAAAGACAAGTGGAAGCGCGAGAGCTACGTTCAGTGGGACGAGAGGCGCAAAAGCAATGAATAGCCGTGATATTGCAGAGCGTCTTGATCATGCCCAAAAGCAGAAATACGCGTCATCAAAAGTATGGTCCGCTTTAGACGCGCTTTGGCCTGAAGCGCTTGTCGACCATCGGGTTCTGATGCGCTCGCTGGCGGCTATGCCCCAGCCTTGCGCCGATACGCTGGTTCTTATCCTGCAGCGTTTCGGCTCGCTGCCCTTTCAAGAAGAACAGCTGCTGCTTGCGGGCTTGCCCGGTGTAGCAGGAGCGGAATATCGGATCGGGCTGATTATGCTGGCCAATGCCGGGATTGTGTTTGCCGTACGCAAGGGCTGGGGGGAAAAGCTGTACTTTTTGCCGCGTGATACGTACTTGCCCTGGCATCTCGCTTGTTTTGCATTCGACGTTCCTGCAGCGCAGGGTGCTGCACAGAGAACAGATATTGTGTACGAGGAGAATGAGGACTACGTTCCTCAGCTTGGTCTTCAACTACTTCATGTGTTAGCTGAGCTTGTCCGGACGGGCATGAGCAAAACGGTCAAAGGAAGCCTGACCAAAAGGACGATCGAAAAATGCGGAAGCCAGATTGCGATTCCGGCGGAAAAGCTGTCAGCCGCCGGTTTGAAGGCTGTGCCCTTTACGGACTGCCCGCTTCCGCTCTTGTTTGTCATGGATATCGCTGTTCGGATGGGATGGCTTGAAGAGGATTCAGAAGCTTTTACACTGGTTAGGCAGCCGTGGATGAAATGGCTCAACCTCAGTGCGGAGGAGAGGGAAGGCGGACTGCTGAATTTCATTATCGGGCAGTATGCGCTTGTTGACAGCGATATTGCGGGGGCTGCTGCGGTCACCGCTGGCCTGGAAGGCCTTGAATGGTATTTGAATGCGGATATCGAGCATAAGCTTGCACAAATCTCCGCCAGCCCACAAGAGCCTCCCACAGCACTGACTCGATGGGTGGAGCTGATGACAGCCTGCGGTTATATGGAGCAGATGGGTACAACTAACGGAGACCGCTATATCAGGTGGCTCATTGACCCCAGCCCCCCTCTGGCCGGAAATCTTCATCAGTATGGAGAGCAGGTGCAGATTTCTCCTGACGGCGATATTTATATATCTCCTTCTGCATCTGCCGCAATCCGATGGGAACTGGAAATGATCAGCGAACGCAAGAGCGCGGAGCGGATGACGATTTACCGTCTGAATGAAAAAACGGCCGTCAAAGCGGTGCAGCGAGGCCATTCCTGCCAGGAAATTATTGCGGTTCTGGAAAAAGCATCAGGGTGTCCGCTGCCCGATCCGGTCCGTGTGGCCGTTCATGGCTGGACGGCCAGAGCGAAAGCCCCGAAGGATACGGATAGAGGCTGGCAGCTTCCCGCTGAACGAATCCCCATTTCCACGGGAATGAAATTCTTCTTGTTGGATCCTTGTGCGCTTCAAGCTTATGAGCTTCTTACCGATACACCATCCGTCAAATCGTTGTTCGATGGACTGGAGGAGGTGTCGTCCCGATGGTTGAAGCAGCTCGGTTCGTACCATGTCTCGACCCGCAGAGAGCTGCTGGAGACAGCGCTGAACTGGGGGACGGCTGTCAAACTGCAGCGGGAGGGCGGCCTGCAGCTGTTTGTACCCGTTGAAATCCGGGAAGCGGAAGGACAATGGGCGGTGCATGGGCATATAAAAGCGGAGGACGGGGGCGATCCGATTCTCCTCCGTCTCAGGCCGGATATGTGGGATGCCATGATGCTGGTCGTGCCCCTTGATAGTAATTAAGTCAGCTGCGGCGAGGCGAGGCAAAAGCCGTTTTCTTCTTAGAACGTGTTATGGTATGATTACAAATAGGCGAAAGCCTAACCTTCATACTAAGGGGTGGGGACAGTGCAAGCGATATCAATGACTGAGCCTGCCGGATTCGCGGGAAACGGTGAGATGCATGATTTTGGTCCCGATCCATCGCTCTCGTTAGATATGGCGGCCATGCTGCTGAACGCTTATGAAATAGGCGACATGATTAACCAATCGGCTGAAGTTGCCGAATATGCATACTGGAAAAAGGCTGTCGATCAGAGCCAGGAAGTCAAGGAACTGGTCAGGAAATTCGAGAAAGCCAAGGAATTGTTCGAGGAATGTCAACGTTTTGGACGATTCCATCCGGATTTTCATTCAGCCAAAGATAAAGTGAAAGCCATCGAGAAGGAGCTTGCGGCTATCGAATGCGTCAGCCGCTACAAAACAGCCGAGCTTGCGGTAGATGAACTTCTGCATGATATTGCCAAGCAGATTGCCGGCTCCGTATCCGAAACGATCAAAGTGCCGGGCAACGAATCATCCGGCGGCGGATGCGGCGGCGGCGGTTCCTGCGGGTGCAGCACCGGCGGCGGCTGCGGATAAGGAAGGGAGGACGATTGCGAGCTATGTTTTCTGAACGAACCGGATATATCATATGGGTCAACGATGTGAAGTCGGCCCGTTCTCTGGAGAAATACGGCAGCATTCATTATATTTCCAGGAAGATGCATTACGTGGTCATGTATATGAACAGTGACCGGGCGGATGAAGTTGTCCGCAACATTCAACGTCTTCCATTCGTCAAGAAGATTGAACGCTCTTACCGGAATGAAATCAAGACGGAATACGAGCGTAATGTCCCTGACAAAACACGGTTCTATAGTTTGTGAATCCACAAGCTTCCGATTCCGGTCAACGGGCGGAAGCTATTTTTTTACTGGCCATTTCCAATTTATGTATTATTTCATCGTTTTTTTTATTTTGTATTCTGGTACAGGCATGCTACAATGGATATACTTATAAACATAGTTAATAAGGCCTACTTCCTGGGGAGGGGTGGATCGTGCGATGAAAGACAAGACGACGGAAAGATGGAGCACTTATGAATCATTTCATGTCGTATTAGGGGACAAGAAAGTTGCGGATATCGTCATCACGAACCATGCCAAAATTCGCTGGGCGGATCGCGTCGAAAGTGAAAAAACCGGATTTGAGGATATTGCCGACTTCATGTGGCAGTGTCTGAAGCAGGGACGTATCGAGCCTTATTACCGCAACGAGCAGGATGTTTATTTGATTGATGACGATCTCGTATTTGTCGCGGAGTTCGCTACACTGGATAAAGAAACCGATCTGGCTGGCAATCCCCTGCACAAGATGATCGTTGTGACTTTCCTTGGCCGTATGTCCGAGACCATTGAACTACGTGATCTCAAATCCTATTATTCCTGGTTAAGGCATTCACGGAGAATGACTTTAATAAAGAATAGTAGAAAACGGAAATAATATTGGCTGATTCTGTTTAATTAATAAGCATGCGCTTCCATAGCGTGTGCTTTTTTCTGTGAAATCGCCATATTTTCCGGTTTCGGCAGTGGATACTCTTAGCACACTTTGTTGTATAATGAGGGTAACGAGAGGATGGATGAATATCAATGGCGCTCAATTTTCACCAGCTCCATATTTTTTTTACAGTGGCGGAGAGAGGGAGCTTCTCGGCTGCGGCTCAAGCGCTTCATATGACGCAGCCAGCTGTTACGATGCAGGTCCAGTCACTGGAAGATTATTTTGGCACCAAATTGCTTCAGCGCTCCACCAAAAGAATCGAATTAACGGAAGCGGGAAGAGCTCTAATGCCTTTTGCCCAGCGCAGTATCGATTTAATTCGGGATACTGATACGTCTATGTCCAAGTTCACCAAGCAGTTGAAGGGAAGATTGCAGCTGGGTGCAAGCCTGACCATCGGCGAATATATTTTGCCCCGGCTACTTGGGCCGTTCGGCCAGGAATTCCCGCATATCGCCATTAGCATGAAAGTGATGAACACCGCTCAAATCATGGAGGAAATCTTAAATCATCAGCTTAATTTCGGATTGATTGAGGCACCAGTTAATCATCCGGACATGCATATGGAAGCTGTGATGAGCGACGAGCTGTGGCTTATAGTCGGCAAAACACACCCGCTGGCTTCCAGCAGACAGCTGGATTTGGCTGAGGTGCTGGAATATCCGTTCGTGCTGCGCGAGCAGGGCTCAGGAACACGGCTTGTGATGGAGGAGCAGTTGAAGAACAAAGGTTTCGATCCTGCCAATCTGAAGATCGTGATGGAACTGGGAAGCACGGGAGCCGTTAAATCGGCCGTCGAAGCAGGACTGGGTATTTCGTTTGTATCCGGCTCGTCGGTCAAACATGAGGTGGCGCTTGGCCTCATTCATACGATTCCGATTAACGGAGTCAATTTCAAACGCCAATTCTATTCCATTTATCTCAAATCCGCGCTGCTGCCGATTTCCGCGGTAACCTTTCTTACTTTTTTGCGTGAAAAGGATCTCCAGCAATGGTTATAGGCCAGGTAGATCTCCACAGCCACACGACCGCGTCCGACGGGCTGCAGCAGCCTCGGGACAATGTGCGTATGGCCAAAGAAGCCGGACTCGCCGGGATTGCCATCACGGATCACGATACGGTGGATGGTATCAGGGAAGCTGTCGAAGCAGGCGAAGAGCTGGGTGTGATTGTCATTCCCGGCGTTGAAATCAGTACAGCCGCTAACGGCAGCGATATTCATATTTTGGGTTATTATACGGATTGGCAGAGCGAAGCCTGGCAAATCAAGCTGGGCAGCCTGCTTCAAACGCGGGACCGCCGCAATCTGATGATCATAGAAAAGCTCCAGGGCCTGGGCATTTCCATTAATCTGGACGAGGTCGTGGAAGAAGCAAGGAAACAAGGCAAGGAAGGCGGCTCCATCGGAAGACCCCATATGGCTTCAGTATTGGTGGCCAAAGGAGTGGTACATTCCATGCAGGAGGCATTCGATCTTTATCTGGGATCGGACGGAGCGGCATATGCCAATCCGCCGCGGCTGCATCCCTTCGAGGCTGTCGATTGGATCCGCGAGGCAGGCGGCACAAGTGTTATTGCCCATCCGGGCCTGTATGGGGACGATGCGCTGGTTGAGGAAATCATCCGTTACGGAGCTCAGGGGATTGAGGTTTATCATTCCGATCATGGCTCGGAGGAAGAGATGCGATATAACCGATTAGCAGAGAAATACCGTCTAATTGTAACGGGCGGCTCCGACTTCCACGGCCAGCGTGAAGGGGAGTTTTTCCACGGGCCGATCGGAAACCGAACGGTGCATATGAATGTCCTGGAGCAGCTGGACCCGGCCAGAAGAAGAAATCGCTAAGCTTGGCTGATCGACAAAAAAACGAGCCGCAGTCCCATCGAGGGAGCCGCGGCCCGTGCTGGAGAGATTCAGACCTTGATCTGTGAAGGCAAGGCCTTCAAACGTTGTTCATCGGGTGTGATGAACAACGTTTTTTGGTGATCGTAGATCACAAATCCCGGTTTTGCCCCACTCGGCTTCTTGACATGCCGGATCAGCGTATAATCCACGGGAATCTGGCTTGATGAACGGGCCTGGCTGTAATGGGCGGCAAGCATAGCCGCTTCCTCAAGGGTCCGCTCATTAAATTCGGAAGCGCGGATAACCACATGGGAGCCGGGGATGTCTTTGGTATGCAGCCAGGTTTCGTTAGCCGCAGCCGTCTTATTGGTCAAGAATTCGTTCTGTGTATTATTTTTTCCAACATAAATTGGAATGCCTTCCGATGACGTGTAACAAAGCAGAGCAGGACGCGCAGGCTTGCGTTTCTTCGCTCCGCGTTTGCTGCGGTCCCGCAAATACCCCTGCTCCACCAATTCTTCACGGATTTCCTCAATATCCGATAAAGTGGCGCTTTCGAGCTGCTGCAGCAAGGAAGCGACGTAACGCATTTCTTCTCCCGCCTGTTTCATCTGCTCCCCGACTACCGTAAGGCTGTTCTTATGTTTGGTGTATTTCTTGAAATAACGCTGGGCATTCTGCGAAGGCGTCAACTGTTTGTCTAGCGGTATACGCACGGTCCTCTGGTCTTCATCGTAATAATCGACGGCCTCTATATATTCATCGCCCCGCTGGATTTGATGCATATAGGTTGTGATAAGCTCGCCCTGAATCCGGAATTTATCGGCTTCCTGCGCTTCGTTTAGCGTCTCCTGGAGTTTCTCGATTTTCTTTTCGTTTTTGTTGTATTCATTTTGCAGGAAACGGATGAGATCCGATACGCGCTGCTTGACGGTATCCCGGACGGCTTTGTCCCCGTAAAAAGCTTCCAGGCATAGGCTGACCGTACCATAGCTTTGCGCATTGCCGCTTAAATGGGTCAACGCCGTTACGGAGAAAGCGGATTTCCCCGTTTCCTCACTCGTTACGATTTGGGGTTCATATTGATGATCCCTGAACGTATTCATCATCCTGTCAAACGCAGGCCACAATACGCTAGGCTCATCGCTTAACTTAGCGTCTATTCCGCTGCGGTGAACAATCTCTTTGGCCAGCAGGGGGCTGATTCCGCTAAAGGCAGCCACCAGCCACTTGTCCAGCGGCATAGTTGAAGGGGCGGCGGCCGGTTTTTTGCCCGTCATGTCATCGTCTGCAGGCAGTTGTGCCTGAACAGCCATAGCTTCAATCACAGCAGAAAAATCGCTTTCGCTCATTACCGTAAGGGGATCCTGCTTGCCCTGTTCCGGCGGAGCCGCATAGACAGCCCCCGGCATGACGATTCGGAAACTGCTGATCGCGGGAGTTACATGGTGAATTCCGTCATGAATGATGCGGGTAGCGGCATCCATGAGAATAATGTTGCTGTGCCTGCCCATGATTTCGATAACGATTGTTTTAAGTGAAATATCGCCCAATTCATCCCTCTGGCGGATATCCATATGAATGATCCGTTCATTGTCAACTTGGCGGATATCCTCGATCAATCCGCTTTCACAATGCTTTCGAAGCAGCATGCAGAACATGGGGGCTTGAATAGGATTCAGGAACGATTGCTCCGTCCACTGGACACGCGGGTAGGTGGGATTGGCGGAAAGCAGCAGCTTGCTGTTCATTCCCCGTCCTTTAATTTGAAAGACCAGATCATGATCGGTGGGCTGATGTATTTTATGAATTCGCGATCCGATGCAAGATTGCAAGTCGTGTACGATCGCGCGCGTTACAATGCCGTCTAAAGCCATGCGTATTCAAATCTCCTTTGTTTGGTTCATCTTCCTATCATGC
Source organism: Paenibacillus nasutitermitis (assembly GCF_014641075.1). GTDB lineage: Bacteria > Bacillota > Bacilli > Paenibacillales > Paenibacillaceae > Paenibacillus_Z > Paenibacillus_Z nasutitermitis. The sequence goes on along the minus strand of NZ_BMHP01000002.1, from coordinate 340,885 downwards.
CATAGATGACAGAAAAACTTAAGTCCTTTGGTGGGATATTTTGCAGGTTGTCCGAATACATTTAGACGTAAAGGCTGTCCGCCGGGCGGCAAGTAACGGGAGGGAGACAGGGCATGGAACAAGGGAATTGGCATCAGATGGGGACAGAAGAACTGGCGCAATCGTTTCAAGGATCCTTGGATACCGGTCTGACACCGGAAGAGGCGGCAGACCGCCTTGGCCGTCTTGGACGCAATGAGCTGTCAGAAGGGAAGAAGGTATCACCATGGAAACTGTTTTTTGGGCAATTTAAAGATTTTATGGTTCTTGTGCTGATTGGAGCGACGCTCATATCGGGCTTGCTTGGCGAATATTTGGATGCGATCACGATTGTGGCGATTATTATTATTAACGCAGTGCTTGGATTCGTTCAGGAATACAGGGCGGAGAAGTCGCTGCGCGCGCTTAAAGCATTATCGGCTCCGGCAGCGAAGGTCATGCGGGGATCAACCATTGTCGTTCTGCCCGCAAGCGAGGTGGTTCCGGGCGATATCGTCCTGGTGGAAAGCGGGGACCGGATTCCGGCGGATGTCCGTTTTATCGAAACCAACAGCTGCTACGCCGAAGAATCGGCATTAACTGGCGAATCCGTTCCAGTTGGAAAACATAATCAGCCGATTGCCGAAGCGGAGCTGCCGCTGGGGGACCAGCGGAATATCGGCTTCATGGGCACAATGGTTACGCGAGGCACAGCCAAAGGGCTTGTTATCCGCACGGGGATGGACACGGAAATGGGCAAAATCGCCGATCTGATCCAGCAGACGGATTCCATGGAAACCCCGTTGCAGCACCGGCTGGAGCAGCTGGGCAAGATTTTGATCATCGTGGCGCTGGGGTTAACCATTCTTGTTGTGCTGGCAGGTATTTTGCATGGACAGCCTGCCTATGAGATGTTTCTTGCCGGCGTTAGCCTGGCGGTTGCCGCCATACCGGAAGGTCTCCCGGCCATCGTCACGATTGCACTTGCGCTTGGCGTGCAGCGTATGATCAAAAGACGGGCCATTGTCCGCAAGCTGCCGTCTGTCGAAACTTTGGGCTGCGCTTCTGTTATTTGCTCGGACAAGACGGGAACCTTGACGCAGAACAAAATGACCGTGACCAACCTTTGGATCGGCGGACGCCAAATGCAGGTCACCGGCGAAGGCTACGATCCGGTTGGTTCTGTTACCGAGAATGGAAATGCGCTCGATACGAAACATGATTTGCCGCTGCGCCGTCTGCTTCAGGTCGCGGCCCTTTGCAATAATGCCTCCCTAGTACAGGTCGAGGTGGAAAGTGAAGCGAAGCGCAAGAAAAGCAAAGAAATAGTCGAGAGTGAGGAATGGGTGCTTAAAGGCGATCCTACGGAAGGTGCCTTAACCGTACTGGCGGCGAAACTTGGAGTCACTGCGAAATCGATGGATGGCCTTTACAACCGGGTGAAGGAATATCCATTCGACTCCGAACGCAAGCGCATGTCCGTGTTGGTGTCCCATCAGGGAGGACGGCTGATCTGTACGAAAGGCGCGCCGGATATGCTGATGGAGCGATGCGCATACGTGCTGTGGGATGGCAAAGTGGTGCCGTTCACGTCCACGCTTAAGCAGAAAGTAACCGACGCCGGGGAAGCGATGGCGCAGTCCGCTTTACGTGTACTGGGTTTTGCTTACCGGGATCTGCGGCCGCATGATGCCACAGAGGTGGAAGGCGATGTGGAATGCCAGCTGGTCTTTGTCGGGCTGAGCGGTATGATTGACCCGCCGCGCCGGGAGGTTCGCGAAGCCATTGCCACTTGCAGACGGGCCGGTATCAAAACCGTTATGATCACGGGCGACCACCAGCTTACGGCGGAAGCGATTGCCGGACAGCTCGGCATAATGCCGCGCGGCGGATTGTCTGTCAGCGGCCAGCAGCTTGCGGCGATGAGCGACGAGCAGGTGGATCGGCTAGTCGATAACATTTATGTTTATGCCCGGGTGTCGCCCGAGCATAAACTGCGGATTGTCAAAGCGCTGCAACGCAAAGGCCATGTTGTGGCCATGACGGGCGACGGGGTAAACGACGCTCCCGCGATCAAAGCGGCGGATATAGGGATCGCCATGGGTACGGGAACGGATGTATCCAAGGAAGCGGCATCCCTGGTGCTCAGCGACGACAATTTCTCCACGATTGTGGCGGCAATCGAAGAAGGCAGAGGCATCTACGAGAACATTCGCAAATTCATCCGCTATCTGCTTGCCTCTAATGTCGGCGAGATTCTGACTATGTTCCTGGCGATGATGGCCGGGCTTCCTCTGCCGCTTGTCCCGATCCAGATCCTGTGGGTGAACCTCGTGACGGACGGACTTCCGGCGATGGCGCTGGGCGTGGATCAGGCGGAGAAGGATCTCATGCAGCACAAGCCGCGTTCGGCGAAAGAGAATATATTTGCCAGAAGAATGGGCTGGAAGATCATCAGCAGGGGAGTTCTGATCGGTATTTGCACATTGGCTGCCTTCTGGATCACCTTAAGCAAAGCTCCGGGCAGTGCCTCGAATCTGGTTGAAGCCCAGACTGTCGCTTTTGCCACCTTGGTCATGGCTCAGTTGATTCATGTATTTGATTGCCGCAGTTCACGATCCATCTTCCACCGCAATATGTTTCAAAATAAATATTTGCTGCTGGCCGTACTGTCGTCCGTATTGCTCATGCTGTGTGTGCTATATATCGAAGCTCTGCAGCCGATATTCAAAACCGTTCCGCTTGGCTTCCGCGATTGGTGTCTGGTGCTTGTGGCCGCTGGTATCCCGACCTTCTTCATGGGTATCGGCAGCGTATTGGGAACCAAGGACAAGAAAAACAATAGCAACTGGCCGCTTAAAGGCTCCCGCACCATCACAAGATAATTTCAACTATACCGTACCCGCCCAGGGTGCGGTATTTCTTTAGTTCAAGGCCCGTAAGGCCATCCGGTACCCGGGTACCACGCAAGGAAGAGTGTCCCGTAAGGGACGAAAAACGCTGCAAGCGCAAATGTCACCAGCAAGCATCTCTCAAACTCTCCCGGTACCCCAGGCCCGCAGGGCGATCCGGTACCCCAGGTGCCACGTATGGAAGTGTGTCCCGACAGGGACGAAAAACGCTGCAAGCGCAAAAGTCACCAGGGAGCATCTCTCAAACACTCACGTTATTCCAGGCCCACAGGGCCATCCGGTATCCCAGGTGCCACATATGGAAGTGTGTCCCGTAAGCGACGAAAAACGCTGCAAGCACAAATGTCACCAAGGAGCGTCTCTCAAACTCTCACGTTATTCCAGGCCCACAGGGCCATCCGGTACCCCAGGTGCCACATATGGAAGTGTGTCCCGTATGGGACGAAAAACGCTGCAAGCGCAAAAAACACCAGGGAGCATCTCTCAAACATTCACGTTATCCCATCCGGGTGTCCAGAGGGCGGAGCCCTCGGAATCCCCCTTTCCAAGGGGGACTTAGGGGGATGAAGTACAAACATTTATCAAAATTATCAATAGCCTTCAGTCACGCTTTGCGTTATGCTAATAGGAATGAATATCGACTTTTTTTCACCCGGGAGAAGGAGTGCAAGCGGATGAATTTCACAAAAATGCATGGATTAGGCAATGATTTTATTATTATAGAAGGGGAAACGGCCCTTCCGCATAATGCGGCAGAGCTTGCGGAGGCATGGTGCAACCGGTTTTTTGGCATAGGTGCTGATGGACTGGTTTATATATTACCATCGGAGATTGCGGATTTCCGGATGCGCATCATCAATTCGGACGGCTCGGAAGCCGAGCAATGCGGCAATGCGATCCGCTGCGTGGCCAAATATGTATATGACAAAGGTTTAACCGATAAGCAGGAGATTACGGTTGAGACGCTGGGAGCTGGCGCGCAGCGTGTGCAATTGAGTGTGGAAGATGGAAAAGTGCAAACGGTTCGCGTCGATATGGGAGCGCCTGTATTGAACGGCCTCCAGGTGCCGACAACGATTGATGCCAATCCCGTTATCAATCACCCGATAGAAGTGGATGGCCGCAGCTTTCATTTCACGGCTGTTTCCATGGGCAACCCGCATTGCGTCATTTATGTGGACGATGCCGTGAATTTCGATCTGGCCCTCTGGGGTCCAAAATTGGAGACCCATCCGCTATTTCCGCGGAAAATCAATGTTGAGTTTGTTACTGTTCGAGCCAGGGACTTCACGGACATGCGTGTATGGGAACGGGGTGCAGGACCTACGCTGGCATGCGGTACAGGTGCGTGCGCAACCATTGTCGCTTCTGTATTAAACGGCTATACCGATCGCAAGGCAACTGTCTCGCTTAAAGGCGGGGACCTGTTGATTGAATGGAATGAAGCGGATAATCATGTGTATATGTCAGGACCGGCCGCAGAAGTGTTCAGCGGAACACTGTAACGAAACAGCAGAAGGAGTTTTGACTATGAAACCGGATTTACGGGAAGCGTTGGGATCGCGTATTCTAACCGGCGACGGCGCGATGGGAACTTATTTATACCAAATGGGATTCCCGGTAGGCGTTTCTTATGAGGAGTTTAATATTCTTAAACCGCATGTGATAGCGGATGTTCATCGCCGATATTATGAAGCAGGAGCGCGGATAATTGAAACCAATACGTTCTCTGCCAACCGGGAGAGCCTGGTCCGATATGGCCTGGACGAAGAGGTTGCAAAGATTAACCGGGCCGGTGTGCAAATAGCGAGGTCTGCGGTCGGCAGCGATGCTTATGTAGTGGGGGCTATCGGCTCCATTCGCGCTGGCAAGCGCAAAAACATTCGCTCGGCCCAGCTCAAACAGTCATTCCGGCAGCAGATTGACGGGCTTCTCAGCGAAGAGGTGGACGGGCTGCTGCTGGAAACGTTCTATGATCTGGAGGAAGCGCTGCTTGTGCTCAAGCTGGTACGTGAACAGTCTGACGTTCCGGTAATCTGCCAGTTTGCCATAGAAAAGGAAGCAGTGACCCAGGATGGTCACCCGCTGGACTTTGCTTTTGCCAGACTTAAGGAGGAGGGGGCGGATGTTGTCGGCTTCAACTGCCGCAGCGGCCCCAACGGGATACTCCGGGCTATTGATGCAATTGAATCGGAGGTCACGCTTCCCTTATCTATTTATCCCAATGCTGGGATTCCCGATTATGTAGACGGCAAATATCTCTACACAGCTACTCCCGAATATTTCGCGGAATCTGCGCGGAAGTTCGCTGACCGGGGCGCACGGATCATTGGCGGCTGCTGCGGGACGACTCCCGAGCATATCGCGGCGATTGCAGCTTCGCTGGAAGGCTATATCCCTCAGCCGGTAAGTGCTGATATGAGGGAATCTATCATTTCGGTCTCAAGTCCGGCACCAGCGGCGCCCAAGACTGAAGTCAAGGCAGAAAAGCTCGTCGGGGCAAAAGCTGCGGAGCCGTCAATTATCGATTTGGTAAACGACCGTCACACCGTTATCGTTGAACTGGACCCGCCACGCGACCTGGATATCCGTAAATTCATGAGCGGTGCGGCTGCATTGAAAGAAGCAGGCGCCGATGCCGTAACGATGGCAGACAATTCCCTGGCTGTTACCCGAATGAGCAATCTGGCACTTGCATCCATTGTGCAGGAGCAGGTAGGACTGCGGCCGCTTGTGCATATTGCCTGCCGTGACCGCAATCTGATCGGCACGCAATCCCATATGATGGGGCTTGATGCACTGGGGATTGACCATGTGCTTGCCGTTACGGGCGATCCGGCCCGGTTTGGCGATTTACCGGATTCAAGCTCGGTTTACGATTTAACCTCATTTGAGATGATCCGCATGGTCAAGCAATTGAATGAAGGCGTCTCTTTCTCCGGCAAGACGTTGAAGCAAAAAGCGGATTTCAAGATTGGCGCCGCATTCAACCCGAATGTGAAATATTTGGAAAAAGCGGTGCAGCGGCTTGAACGCAAAATTCAATACGGCGCTGACTATATTATGACCCAGCCTGTATACAACAAAGAGCTGATCGTACAAATTGCCGAAGCGACCAAGCATCTTTCCATACCTATTTTTCTCGGGGTTATGCCCCTTGCAAGCGGGCGCAATGCCGAATATTTGCATAATGAAGTGCCAGGCATCCAATTGTCGGACGAGGTTCGCAAACGGATGTCGGGTCTGGAAGGCGAGGCGGGAAGGGCGGAAGGGGTCCGGATTGCCGAGGAGCTGCTTGACGCGGCTCTGCCCCATTTCAAAGGTATTTATCTGATCACACCATTCCTGTTCTATGAGATGACGGTTCAATTGACGCATTATGTTTGGGAAAAAACAAATTCGATGCGGTAATTCAGAATCCCACGTCCCTGCTGGCCCGGTTTTGGGCAGGCGGCGTTTATTTTCATAAAAGAGGTCGCTTAGACACTTGTTCGTTGCAGCAAAATGAATTAGAATAGAGCAATGGATGCACTTGCCATGCCCTTTTGATTGCGTTCACTTAATTGCAGACAAGCAGATTGAGCGTCTGTTGTGAAATTCATCGGGGTAAGGCAAAAGTATGCTCCGGGCTTTTTTCGTCAAGAATAGTGCAATGGCTCTGCTGGTTCCTTCAATTGGCAGATATATTATACATTATCGTTCTTGCGCTTATCTATAATCATGTATATGGCTATTGCATACAGAAGAGAGACCGGAGGGGGAACCTGGGTGGCTATCAAATTAATTAATATTGGATTCGGGAATATCGTATCCGCCAATCGGATTATTTCCATTGTAAGTCCGGAATCAGCACCTATTAAGCGAATCATCCAAGAAGCGCGCGATCGGCATATGCTGATCGATGCGACCTATGGCCGGAGAACTCGCGCTGTCATTATAACCGACAGCGATCACGTCATTTTGTCGGCGGTGCAACCGGAAACGGTCGCTCATCGACTATCAACCAAGGATGACGATCACGACGAATAGTGACGGGGAGTATTATGAGCAGAGGATTATTAATCGTCTTATCCGGCCCATCGGGCGTTGGCAAAGGAACCGTGTGCTCTCAGCTGCGGCAGAGGCAGAGCGATCTGGTCTATTCCGTATCGGCGACGACGCGGCTGCCCAGACATGGCGAAATTGACGGCATTAATTATTTTTTCAAGACAAGAGAGCAATTTCAGGATATGATCGCCCGCGATGCGCTGCTGGAGCATGCCGAGTATGTCGGTAACTATTACGGCACTCCTCGCGACTTTGTGGAGCGAACGCTCGAAACGGGCAAAGATATCATTCTGGAAATCGAAGTTCAGGGCGCCCTGAAAGTGAAAGAAAAGTTTGCTGAAGGCGTGTTTATTTTCCTGGTACCTCCATCTCTGGATGAGCTGAAGCATCGCATTACGTGCCGCGGCACAGAGAATGCGGATGTGATCGACCATCGGATGACAGTTGCCGTGGAAGAAATGAGCTTGATCAGCTATTACGATTATGCAGTCGTGAACGACCAAATAGACGCGGCCTGCCATCGAATACAAAGTATCATCACGGCTGAACATTGCCGCAAGGACCGGTTTATTGCCGAGCTTGCATCAATGCAGGAAGCTTCCGAGAAAGCTTAAGCGAGCGAGGTGAAGTAACATGCTATATCCATCAATCGATGAGATGATGAAGAAGGTCGACAGCAAATATTCACTAGTTGTCGCTGCGTCACGTCGCGCCCGGATGATCAGGGACGGCAGCAAATCCGAATTACGCAACCCAAGATCACATAAATTTGTGGGTGTTGCGCTGGAAGAGATTTACCAGGATATATTGGTTGTAGAAAGTACGAACCGGCAGGATTAAGAAACATGATTTCATGTCCGAAATAACAACCCTTGCGGTTGTTATTTTTTTAATCCAATCGAACAAGTAATTATTTCTCAAAGGCGATTATTTCAAATGCGCCCTGTGCTATTTCTGTTGAGAATTAATAAATGTTCAAAGCGGCTAGCCCTATAATAGTTCAGATTATCCCGCTTTCAAGCCGGCAGCAGAACCGATAGGAAAGGGAGGAGGAGAAGCATGCTGAAAGGAAAAGCAATTGTACTTGGTATTTCAGGTGGAATTGCCGCCTATAAAGCGGCTGCGTTATGCAGCAAGCTTGTTCAGTCGGGAGCCAATGTCAGGGTCGTGATGACAGAATCCGCGACCAAATTTATTACGCCGTTGACCTTGCAAACCTTGTCGCGCCATCCTGTTCATCTTGATACTTTTCACGAATACGACCCCGCAGTTGTATCCCATATCGATCTCGCCGACAGCGCCGATTTATTTATCATCGCTCCGGCCACGGCGAATATTCTGGGTAAGATGGCAGGTGGGCTGGCGGATGATATGCTCAGCACGACGCTGCTGGCCACGACCGCTCAAGTTCTTGTTGCTCCGGCGATGAATGTCCACATGTACGCTCATCCTGCCGTTGAGCGCAACATGAGGCTGCTTGCTGAGCGGGGGGTTCTTTTTGTCGAGCCCGGTACCGGTCAGCTTGCTTGCGGTTATGTGGGGAAAGGCAGGCTCGCTGAGCCTGAAGATATTGTCCATGCGGCCGGTCAGTGGTTTGAGCAGGGTCAATCGCTTAAAGGGAAGAAGGTCGTCGTCACGGCTGGCGGCACCGTAGAACGACTTGATCCGGTCCGTTATTTAACCAATGATTCCTCGGGCAAAATGGGTTATGCCATCGCAGAGGCGGCTGCAAGCCGCGGGGCAAATGTTACCCTGATCGCCGCCAGGACGACAGCGGAAGCCATCGGAGGCGTGAAGCTGGTCAAGGTTGAATCGGCGGAGCAGATGCTGCAGGCGGTGCTGGAACATTATGACGATGCCGATCTTGTCGTGAAGGCAGCGGCGGTCGCCGATTATCGTCCGGTTGCCGCAGCTGACAAGAAGATCAAAAAGTCAGATGAACGGCTGGTTCTTGAGCTAGTGCGCACGACGGATATTTTGCAAACGATCGGTCAGCGCAAACGTGGCCAGTTTCTGGTCGGCTTTGCTGCGGAAACCGACCAGGTGGAACATTATGCGATGGACAAGCTGCACCGCAAGCACTGCGATCTGATTATAGCCAACAATGTGGCGGAAGCTGGAGCTGGCTTCAATTTTGACACCAATATTGTTTCGGTATACGGCGTGGAAGGTCTCGTCGAGTCGCTGCCCTTAATGCAAAAAAGACAAGTGGCGGATCGCCTTCTTGAAATCATCATCCAGCGGATGCAGGCCAGGGAGGCTGGAGAATGATCGCGAAAGTGATCGTTGATGTCCCCAGCAGACAAACCGACCGGCCTTTTGATTACGAAGTGCCGCAGGAGTGGGCGGGATGGATCGAGATTGGCAGCCGGGTCGGCGTTCCTTTTGGAGGGAGAGTCGTCCAGGGCTTTGTCATTTCGCTTGCGGAATGGGCGGATGTTGACCGCTCCAAGCTAAAGCCGATTGCCGAGCTGCTGGATCATACGCCTCCGCTGTCGCCGGATCTCATTGAACTGGCCCAGTGGATCAGTGATAAATATTGCTGTCCGCTGACGATTGCGCTTCAGGCGATGATTCCGGCTGCGCTGAAAGGAAAAGCGGAAACGACGGTTACGCTGGTCGAGGACGAGACAGAAGAGCAGCATGGCTTGTTCGGCATTGAAGGGGAATGGATCGATTATATTCGCAGGAACGGTGGAACCGTGCGCATGACCCATCTTCAGGAGCGGTTTCCAGGGGATGCAGGAGCGATCAAGGCGGCGATTCGGGACGGCCAGCTGCTTGCACGGGTATCGATCCGCGATAGGATGGCAGTAAGAAAAGTGCTTACTGTTTTTCCGCCTGTGGACCGGGAAGCCGCTCAGGAAGGGCTGACTCAAATTCCGGCTCGTGCGGCTAAACAGCGTGATGTGCTGAAGTATATGTTGGGGCGGGAGGAGCCTGCTCCCATGCAGCTTGTAGTTGAGGAAGTCCCGGCAACGGCAAGTACGGTTCGTTCGCTGGCGGCAAAGGGTTTTATCACGATAGGTGAGGTTGAGCATGACAGGGATCCGTATGCGGGACGGGATTTTACAAGGACATCGCCGTTGCCGCTGACCGAAGGCCAGCAATCCGTTTACAATAAGATCGAAGGGTCGCTTGATGCCGCCGATCCCCGCGTCTTTCTGCTTCATGGGGTAACAGGCAGCGGCAAGACGGAGGTATATCTGCAGGCCATCCAGCACTGTCTGCAGCTTGGACGACAGGCCATCGTGCTGGTACCGGAAATCTCTCTGACCCCGCAAATGGTGGAGCGCTTCAAAGGACGGTTTGGCAATGCCGTAGCCGTGCTTCATAGCCGCCTATCCAACGGGGAGCGTTATGACGAGTGGAGAAAAATCCGCGAACGGCGGGCACAGGTCGCGGTTGGCGCCCGTTCCGCGGTTTTTGCTCCGTTTGAGCGGATTGGACTCATTATTATTGATGAGGAGCATGAATCCTCCTATAAACAGGAAGAGAGCCCAAAATATCATGCGCGTGATGTGGCGGTGCGAAGAGCCAGACAGCATCATGCGACCGTTGTCCTTGGATCAGCCACACCGTCGCTGGAGAGCTTTGCTGCAGCTACCCGAACGGGTACGGGGACGGATGCGCGCGCAGCTGACTTGCAGGAGCAGGAAGGCTTAGGAGCCGAAAACGCCTTGTCTTCCGCGGATAAACGTGAGAGCGGCCGGATTTCGGGCCTGCTGCCCATGCCTGATCGTGTGGGCGGCAGACCGATGCCGCCTGTCCGGCTGGTGGATATGAGGGAGGAGCTTCGCGAGGGCAACCGCTCCATGTTCAGCCGTTTGCTGCATGAACAGCTTCAGCAGCGTCTTGACCGGGGGGAACAATCTGTGCTGCTTCTCAACCGCCGGGGTTATTCAACCTTTGTGATGTGCCGGTCCTGCGGATATACGGCGCTTTGTCCGCATTGCGACATCTCTTTGACCTATCATCAAAAATCCCGGGCGCTGCGCTGCCATTATTGCGGACATGCCGAGTCGGCTCCAGCAAAATGTCCTTCTTGTGAAAGCGAGCATATCCGGTTTTTCGGGACGGGAACGCAGCGGGTTGAAGAAGAGCTTTCAAAGTTGTTTCCCGGGATTCGTGTGATTCGGATGGATGTGGATACTACGACCGAGAAAGGCTCCCATGAGAAATGGCTGACCTTATTCGGCGAGCGCAAGGCTGATGTGCTATTAGGCACGCAAATGGTCGCCAAAGGGCTTGATTTTCCATATGTTACTCTAGTGGGCGTTATTGCCGCGGATACGTCATTGCATCTTCCGGATTTTCGCGCCGCCGAGAAAACATTCCAACTGCTCACGCAGGTGGCGGGCAGAGCGGGAAGACATGAGCTGCCGGGCGAAGTAATCGTGCAGACTTACAATCCCGAGCATTATGCGATCGTAGCAGCGCAGCAGCATGATTATTCGGATTTTATCAGCCATGAACTGGAGCATCGCCGTTTTATGGCCTATCCGCCCTTTTGCCGGCTTGTTCTTGTTACGCTGTCACACGAGCAACTGCCCCTTCTTATTTCAGTAGGCGAGAAGCTTGCGGCACAATTAAGGGAAATGACCGCAGCTGCGGGTGTCTCTGATTCGGGCAACGGCAGCCGTGCTTTTATTGATATACTGGGCCCTGTAGCATCCCCGATTCCAAGAATGAAGGATCGCTATCGTTTTCAATGTATGATAAAATATCGTGGAAACGTTGACGCAGTCGGCATGCTGAAGCAAGCAATGCATTTGCTTGCAGGCAAGCTGGGTCAACCGCCCGTACTTATAAGCGTGGATGTCGATCCCCAAATGATTTTATAGCGATTGGCGACATAGCGTCACAATGTGGGGTGCCGTTCAATTGACGCCACCGCACTTAAGCAGTATCGCTTACGAAGTGAGTTATTGCTTGAGGTTGCCATAAACCGGCAACCTCGGGTATAACCACGCAATAACTTTTAGGAGGAACGGTTGTGGCCATACGGCTTATTGTGAAGGATCCAGATTCTGTTTTGCGGGAAAAGGCTATGGTGGTTACAAAATTTAATGCTAATTTGCATAAACTGCTGAGGGATATGGCAGAAACGATGTATGACGCGGATGGGGTGGGGCTGGCTGCTCCGCAAGTCGGCATATCCAAACGCGTCATTGTGGTGGATATCGGAGATGAACGCGGCCTTATTGAAATGGTTAATCCGGAAGTTATAGAGTCGGAAGGGGAGCAGTTTGGGCCGGAAGGCTGTTTGAGCATCCCGAATCTCAATGGCGACGTACGCCGCGCTCAACGAATCCGGGTGAAAGGCTATGACCGAAATGGCGAACCGTTCGAGCTTGAAGCCGCGGATTTTCTGGCGAGGGCGTTTCTGCATGAGATCGATCATCTGAATGGTGTGCTGTTTACGGACATCGCCGAAGAGGTTTATGACGCGACGACCCGTCCGCGACCACGCGAGGAGTGACGCTTAATGCGTATTGTATTTATGGGAACGCCGGAGTTTGCCGTTCCTTCGCTTGAGGCGCTAATCGGCGCCGGACACGAAATTGTGTTGGTTGTTACGCAGCCGGACCGTCACAAAGGACGTAAAAAAACATTGACGCCGCCTCCGGTCAAGGATGCGGCGCTTCTTCACGGTCTTCCTGTCGAGCAGCCCGAGCGGCTGCGCAGTTCCGATACAGTTGCCCGCATTTCCGAATTGAAGCCGGACCTGATCGTAACGGCGGCTTATGGCCAAATCCTACCCAAAGCTGTGCTTGATGCGCCCCTTCTGGGCTGTATTAACGTGCATGGCTCTTTGCTTCCCAAATATCGCGGCGGCGCGCCGATTCAGCGTGCGGTCATGAACGGGGAAGGAATGACCGGGGTCACCATCATGTATATGGCGGAAGGACTGGATACCGGAGACATGATCAGCCGCGTTGAAGTCCCGATTACGAACGAAGCTACCTCCGGTGAGTTGTTTGAGGAGCTCAGCATAGCGGGTGCGTCGCTTCTGATGCGCACCCTGCCTTCCCTGGCGGACGGCTCAGCCTCGGTGGTCCCGCAAAATCATGAGGAAGCCACTTACGCGCCCAATCTTACTCGCGAGGATGAGCGGATCGATTGGAACCGACCTGCCCGCTGCCTGTACGATCAGGTACGCGGTTTGTCGCCGATGGCTGGTGCCTTCACCCTTCTGAATGGAGAAACCTTCAAAGTCTGGGGCTGCAAGCCGCTTCCTTCCACAGTCCGCAGCGCATCTCAGCCGGGAACGGTTATGCGGGCTGACGGCAGCGGTATTGAAGTGCAGGCGGGTGAGGGTCTCCTCCTACTGACGGCGATTCAACCGGCGGGCAAGAAAGCCATGCCGGCATCCGAATGGCTCAAGGGCGCACGTTTGGAAGAAGGCACCGTCTTTGGAGGCGACCATCCGTGAATAATTATAAGCCGGGGGGAACCGGACAGAAGCAGACGCGGATAAGTAAAATGCATAAAACGACAGAGCAAAAAAACGCTGCCCGCAGCTCCGCTGCAGCAACCAGTGGAGCTATCGCTTCAGGAAGTACAGGTTCCGGGAAGAATAATACGCATCCGAAAAAAGGGAAGCCAGCACAAAGCTCCAGGCTTCGCACAGCCAGGGAGGTTGCGCTACAGACGCTTGTGAAAGTGGCGGAGGCCGGGGCATACAGCAATCTGCAGCTGAATCGCGCGCTGCAGGATGCCCAGCTGTCCCGTCAGGACGCAGCATTGGCTACTGAGCTGGTATATGGTACCATATCGCATCAGCGTACGCTTGATTACCGTCTGGAGATGCTGGTGACCAAAGGATTGGACAAGCTGGCCGTCTGGGTGCACCAGCTGCTGAGAATGAGTGCGTATCAGCTGCTTTATCTGAACCGTATCCCGCCGCATGCCGCCGTAAACGAGGCCGTCCAAATTGCCAAACACCGAGGCCACGCCGGCATATCCGGCATGGTCAACGGTGTTCTGCGCAATATGCTGCGACGTCTTCCGGAAATGCAGCAGCCGGTATCCTCCGAAGACCCCGTCAAGAGGATCGGACTGACTTATTCGTACCCGGACTGGCTGGTTGGCAGATGGCTGAGCGTTTATGGCGAGGCGGGCGCTGAGGCGATCTGTGCGGCGGGCAATGAATCTCCCCATGCCAGCTTGCGGATAAACTCAAATCGCCTGTCTGTGGAGAAGGGGATCGCCCTCCTGGCCGAAGCGGAAATCGATGCAACGGAGTCAAAGCTTACGGCTGGGGGAATTGTCATAGAAAGCAACGCGGGCAATTTAACGCAGCTGGAAGGTTATGGCGAAGGCCTCTGGACACTTCAGGACGAAAGCTCGATGCTTGTCGCCCAGGTATGCGCGCCAAAGCCTGGCATGACCGTGCTTGACTGCTGCGCCGCACCAGGGGGCAAGACTACCCACATGGCGGAACTTATGAACGACATGGGCCGTCTTGTGGCCAACGATCTTCATCCCCATAAAAAACAGCTCATACAGGAGCAGGCTCAGCGGCTTGGCCTTACGATCATCGAAGCGGTCAGCGGCGATGCATCCGAGCTATCCGGCCAATTTCCCGCTGAAGCCTTTGATGTGGTTCTGCTGGACGCGCCTTGCTCGGGATTCGGCGTGCTCCGGCGGAAGCCGGAAATCAAATGGACCAAGTCACCGGAGGATATAGATGCCATTGCCGCGCTTCAGGAGCGGCTTCTGGATGAGGCATCGAGGCTCGTAAAGCCTGGTGGAACGCTGGTATACAGCACTTGCACCATAGAACAGGAAGAGAATGAAGGCCAGATTAACCGGTTTCTGCAAAAGCATCCAGCCTATCTGCTCGACGCCGCCTGGCCGGAACCGGTTCTGGCGCCCTTGCTTGAAGCCGGTTTGATCGGCAAGGATTTTCAGGGTGCGCTACAGCTGCTGCCGCAGCATTTCGGCAGTGACGGATTTTTTATCGCCCGGTTTAAGCGGAGAGATTGACAAGAAGCTTTGCAGAAGCGGAGGAGAACGCCGAAAATAGTCATAATTGCTCGAAAAATACGCCCATGACAGCCTCTGTGGTCTGTCGTGGGCGTTTGTGGTAAAATAAGCGGTGGCAGGCACGAAGAGTATGCTTCCGCCGTCTCTGTAGGCCAAGCTGAATTCTTCACAGCCCAGTATCAGAATAGATTGAGAACGCATTTCTGATATAGCAGGCAGGCTGCTCAACCCACTTTATGAGAAAACAGGTGTAAAACGATGAAACCATTCATCTACGACTATACGATTGATCAATTGCAAGATTGGATGAAAGAAAACGGGGAGCCCACTTTCCGCGGAACCCAGCTTTTTGAGTGGCTGTATGTTAAAAGGGTCATGAGTTTCGAGGAAATGACGAATCTTTCCAAGGAACTGCGTCAGAAGCTTGATGATCAGTTTCAATTTGTGACGCTTTCCGAAATCACGCGGTTTGAATCCAAGGACGGAACCGTCAAATTTCTGTTTGGTCTGCATGACAACCATGGAATCGAAACGGTTATTATGCGCCACAGCTACGGCAACAGCATATGCGTGACGACACAGGTAGGCTGCCGGATCGGCTGTACGTTCTGCGCCTCGACGCTTGGCGGGCTGAAGCGGAATTTGACTGCTGGTGAAATTACTGCCCAGGTTGTAAAGGCACAGCAGATGCTTGACGCGTCTAACGAGCGGGTATCGAGCATCGTTATTATGGGCTCCGGAGAACCTTTCGAGAATTATGACGCAACCATGGCTTTCCTGCGTGTCATGATCCATGAGAAGGGACTTCATATCGGGCAGCGCCATATTACGGTCTCGACAAGCGGTATTGTGCCGAGCATGTATAAATTCGCCGAGGAAAATACCCAAATCAATCTGGCCATATCCATCCATGCCCCCAATGACAAGCTGCGGTCCAAGTTGATGCCGGTCAACCGCCGCTTTCCCTTCGAGGATGTGATCGAAGCCTGCCGCAACTACATCGCCAAGACCGGAAGGCGGATTACGTTCGAATATGCGCTCATCGGTGGTGTTAACGATCAGAATGAGCATGCCCAGGAGCTGGCTGAAGTGCTTAAAGGCATGCTCTGTCATGTCAATCTCATACCGGTTAATCATGTGCCCGAGCGGAATTACGTGAGAACACCGCGTGAACAAATTTTTGAGTTTCACCGTATACTGGAACGCAACAATATTAATGTGACGATCCGCAGAGAACAGGGGCATGATATTGCGGCAGCTTGCGGGCAATTACGTGCCAAACATATGGACGGAGCGGTGGGGTGAATGTATGAAGATAGCTTTTCGCAGTGATATTGGACGGATAAGACTTGTTAACGAGGATCGCGGTTTTGCGGAATTAACGGATACTGGCATTGCCGTGGCTATTGTGGCCGACGGCATGGGCGGTCACCAGGCTGGGGATGTGGCAAGCCAACTGGCGGTCGATACTTTCCGCGAAGCCATGCAGGGAACATCTCCTGAGCTCTCAGTAGACGAGAGAAAGATGTTGATCCGTCAGGCGATTTTACAGGCCAATGAGGTTGTTTTTGATATGGCATCCCGAAATGAGCATTACCATAATATGGGGACCACGGTGGTTGCCGCGCTGCTGCAGCCGGATAACGGGGTGATTGGTCATATCGGGGACAGTCGAGCGTACAAATGGAGAGACGGGACATTAACGCAGCTGACCGTTGACCATACGCTTGTCAATGAGCTTGTCAAATCCGGACAAATCAGCGTCGAGGAGGCTGCCCGGCATCCAAGGCGCAACGTACTGACAAGGGCGCTGGGTACCGACGTGCATGTAGAGGTGGATGTAAAGGGCTTGTCATGGCAGCCCGGCGATCTCCTGTTGCTCTGCAGCGACGGCCTCACCAACATGGTGAGCGAAGAGGAAATGACCGAGACGATTCTCCAGGAGGAGCTCGACTTGGATGGAAAAGCAGACAAGCTCGTCGAGCTGGCGCTGCTAGCCGGTGGGGACGATAATATTACAGTCGTCCTGCTGCATCATGCCGAAGACACAGAGCAAGAGGAGTGACCGACATGATTGGACATGAATTAGCCGGACGATATGAAATCATTACCCGCATTGGCGGGGGCGGAATGGCTCTTGTATATAAAGCGCATGATATTTTACTTAACCGCAAAGTTGCGGTTAAAATTTTAAGGCAGCAGTTTGTGCATGATGAAGAGTTTATCCGGCGGTTCCGGCGGGAGGCACAATCTGCAGGGGCTTTGTCGCATCCCAATGTGGTGAGCATCTATGATGTGGGCCAGGAAGATGATACCCATTATATTGTGATGGAATATGTGGAAGGCCATAATCTTAATGAAATTATCCAGCAGCGGGCGCCGCTGCAAGTTGAGGAAGCCGTCCGTATCGCCATTCAGATTTGCGATGCGCTGGAGCATGCCCATCATAACCAGATCATTCATCGCGACATCAAGCCTCATAACATTCTGATTGGCAAGAACGGTCGAGTGAAAGTGACGGATTTCGGAATTGCCCGGGCGGTGACATCTTCTACCATCACACAAACAGGTTCGGTAATGGGCTCGGTTCATTATTTCTCTCCGGAGCATGCCAAGGGCATCAGCACGGGAGAGAAATCGGATTTGTATTCCCTGGGCATCGTGCTTTATCAAATGCTGACCGGCAAGCTGCCGTTTCTTGGCGAAAGCCCGATCAGTGTGGCCCTGAAGCATCTGCAGGAAACGTTTGAGGAGCCAAGGATAGTTAATCCTTATATTCCGCAAAGTGTAGAGAATGTCATCCTGCGGGCAATGCGCAAAAATCCGAATGAGCGTTATCATTCAGCGGACGAGATGCTGCGCGATCTTGAAACCTGTCTGCAGCCCGAGCGTTTGAAGGAGTCCAAAATCACGTTTGTCGGGGGTTCGGATTTCGATGAAACGCGGGTAATGCCCGCCATTCGCGGCAGCATTACCGAAACGCTTGCAGCTTCCGGAACCGGCTCCCGAGCGGACAGGACGGTGGCTAGCGACAAGGCGGTATCATCAGATACAGAGGAAAACCGCTGGAATTCCACGGGCCTTGTTGAGGCCAAAAACAAGCGCAAATGGGTGAAGCCGTTGATTACGGTCCTGGTCACCCTGCTGGTTATTGCGCTTGTATATTGGGGTGCAAGGACGGTTCTGGGCTGGTTCGACATCAAGGAAGTGGACGTGCCTTACGTCATCAACAAAACCGAAGAAGAAGCGAGGATCAGCCTGGAACAGGCTGGACTGAAGGTCGAGGAGCCCACTGTTTATACGGAAAAAGCGGATATTGCCGAAGGTACGGTTTATGAGCAATCCAAGGCCAATCAGCGCGTCAAGGTAGGCTCTTTCATTAAACTTTATGTGAGTAAAGGACCTAAGCTTGAAGGCGTGCTGGATTATACAGGCAAACCGTACAGCGAAGTGGTCGAGTCGCTTACCGCCCTTGGCGTTTCGGAGCAACGGATCATCAAAGATCCCAACGAGGTGTTCAGCGAGCAGGCGCCTGGGACGGTTATCGAACAGAAGCCGGCGGCCGGCGAGCAGTTTGATCCGAATAAAGCCGTCTTCACCTTCATTGTCAGTAAAGGCAAGGAAACCTTCCCGATGCCGGATGTTATAGGCAAAAAAGAGAAAGACGCTATCGCAGAGCTTGAAGCCAAAGGTCTTGTCGTCAAAGCCAAGGATATCGTCCGTGAGGGCAGCTACAAAGAGCAGGGCACCGTTCTCTCGCAATATCCGTTTGAGCCGAAAACGACGGTTTCCAAGGGTGATGAAATCACGTTGACAATCAGCTCCGGATATCCGGAAGACGCACTTGAATTCAAGTTTGATGTTACGGTATCACCGGCAGTGGCGGGACAATCCAGCGAGGTACGCATTACGTACACGGATGCACGCGGGCAAAATATAGAATGGGGCAAAAAAACCATTAAAAATACCCAGACGTTTTCCGTCAAAGTCGTATTGGATCCCAATACGGAAGCTATGGTCTCCGTTTTCCGGGATTCGCAGTTTGTCGATACCTTTGCACGTACGTATGAAGAAGTGAAAGCGGGACCGGATTCCATTCAGGAAACCATTCCTGGAACCGAACCGCCGCCGGAAAATGAACCGGCCCAAACTGAGGAGACTGACGACAATGGCGAGTCAAGCACGAACACAACAGACCAAACCCAACAATAGGGAAGAACATGTCGGTCGGATTGTCAAAGCGCTTAGCGGCTATTATTACGTGCTTCCCGAAGAAGCTGCCGTGGGATCAACACCGGTTCAATGCCGGGCTCGCGGCATCTTCAAGAAGCGCGGCGAATCACCTCTTGTCGGCGACATGGTTCTCTATGAACGAACGGAAAATGGCGAAGGCACGGTCGATCGCATCCTGCCCCGGAGCTCGGAGCTTGTCCGTCCTCCGGTGGCGAATGTGGATTTGGCCGTGCTGGTTTTTTCCGTAACGGAGCCGGCGCTGAACTTGCAGCTGCTTGATAAATTTCTCGTTCACATTGAGCATGCCGGAATTGAAGCTATGCTCTGTCTGAGCAAGCAGGATTTGACAAAGGAAGGCGAAGAAACCGAGCAGGCCCGCCAGTCGATGGAAGAGGTTCTCCGCATTTACAAGCCCATCGGTTATGATGTCATTTCCACGAGCTCCAGGCTCGGTGAAGGCACATCGGAAATGATGGAACGGCTCCGGGGTCATCTCGCCGTATTCGCCGGTCAATCCGGCGTCGGCAAATCTTCCCTGTTAAATGCGCTTGTACCCGGTTTAGCGCTGGAAACCAACGCGATCAGCGCCCGACTGGGCAGAGGCAAGCATACGACCCGCCAGGTGGAACTTATCCATACAGGGGGAGGCTATGTGGCGGACACGCCGGGATTCAGCCAGCTTGACTTTACGGAGCTGGGAGTTGAGGAGCTTGGAAATTGCTTTCCTGAAATGAGGGAGCGTGCGCCTTCCTGCAAATTCCGTGGTTGTACACATCTTCATGAACCGGGCTGCGCTGTTCTCGAAGCATTGGAGGCAGGGGAAATCGCCCCCTCCAGGCACAAAAATTATGAGCTTTTCATGATGGAAATGAAAGAGAAAAAACGGAGGTACTGATCATGACGCTCATTGCACCATCGATTCTGTCAGCGAATTTTGCGACATTAGGCGAAGACATTAAAGAAGTGGAACAAGCGGGGGCGGATTGGATCCATATCGATGTAATGGATGGCCATTTCGTTCCGAATCTTACCTTCGGCCCTGTGGTAGTTAATGCGATACGACCCTACACGAAACTTACTTTCGATGTGCACCTGATGATCGAGCAGCCGGAGCGCTACATCACCGCATTTGCTCAGGCGGGCGCCGATCGGATCACAGTTCACGCGGAAGCTTGCGTTCATTTGCACAGGGTCGTACATATGATTAGAGAAGCAGGTTTGCCAGCCGGTGTTGCGCTTAATCCCGCTACACCCGTAAATGTGCTGGAGAATGTACTGGATGATCTGGATCTTGTGCTGATCATGACCGTAAACCCCGGATTTGGCGGACAGGCGTTTATTCCCCAATCGATTGCGAAGCTCAGAGCCCTCCGAACCCTGCTGCAATCAAGCGGCAGGACAGACATTCATGTCCAGGTTGACGGCGGTATCAACACACAGACCTCGGCAATGGTGCGCGAAGCGGGTGCAAACGTTTTGGTAGCGGGAAGCAGCGTGTTTACCCAAAAGGATCGGACGGCTGCTATAGCCGCTCTGCGCTAGGGAGGAAGAAAGCCATGGGTGAGCGGGTAAAAAGTGGATTGTTAATCCTAATCTACAGTTTGGGCGCAGGATTGATGCTTAGTTTATTTTCCACCTTCAATTCGGGATTTAATATTGTATTCTCTTTGCTGGCACTGGGGATCGGCATATTATTTTTTCGTAAATTCCCGAAAATCGGTTCCCGGATTATCTTCATTGTGCTGTCGGTTTTCTTTTTTTTATTGTTTGTCATCATTATCGCAGTGATAAACTACGCAAAAACTAATCCTATTCAGCCATAAATTGTTGGAGAAGGACTAACAAGGCACCTCTCCTCAAGTTGGAATAGGACAATCTGGAATTGCATAGGATGGTTACATGAACGAACGTTCTTGTAGCCTCTTTTTTTAATTATAGGAAAGTATAAATTTTCGTCATTCTTTCACTATAATTCTAAGGGAAGAAACTTACGTCTTCGCAAAGGATGGCGTTAACTGTTTCTTCTGGTACCCTGTGCATGTCATCACAAGGGGAGGCGAAGAGAGCTGTTTTTCGCGGATCAACGACTGCGGCTTTCTGGCAAGAACGGATGGATGGGGATCTTGGCTTTCCCTGTTTCAGGAACAGGCAATCGTTGTTGCAAGCTTTGGAGGAGGGGTGGAGCATGAAATTTTATACAATCAAGCTGCCGAAATTTTTAGGTGGATTCGTCAAAGCGATTTTAAATACGTTCCAGAAAAATTAACCCCGCTGGTCATATGCAGTTGCGCGCTGCGAGGGCTTGCGTGCGCGAGGAGCGCGTGAGGGAGCAGGAGGCCGGCCGTTTTCGCGGACGGCTGTTTTCTGTGCCGGGTCTGTTACTTTCAGAGCATGACGGATATTTGCTCCGCTTACCAGCAGCATAAAAAAGCACCGGAACGGATTCGGGTGCTTTTTGTTCATGCAATATCAGGTTGATTTCTGAAATTTCAGAGGAACGAACCTTTACGCCGCTATAGAACGGCGCAGCCGGTTCTCCGTTGGAATTCGGTCATTAAACGCGGGTTACTTTACCAGCTTTCAGAGCGCGAGTGCTGACATAAACGCGTTTTGGCTTGCCATTGACCAGAATACGAACCTTCTGAACGTTGACGCCCCAAGTGCGACGGTTTTTATTATTGGCGTGAGAAACGTGGTTACCCGCCCCTGGGCTTTTGCCCGTAATAAAACATTTGCGTGACATGAAAATACACCTCCTCAGGATTATATAGATCCTGCTTGAATTCCGGTTCATAGAAAATGCTCAAGCATTTTTCACAAGAGAAAAAGCAGCCCCTTGAAAATAAACACACTTGATTATAATAGCATATGATCTGTCAACCTTCAAGCATTTATCTAGGGACAAATGTTTCGCCAGATGGAGCAAAAAGCAGAAAATAGACGTAAAATAGGGACTACACTTCTAAAACGTCGTAATTTATAGTACAATGTTATTTAGTCCATAATAGATGGAGAAGGAGTGATTTCCATGCCACTAGAGCTTAATTCGGAAATAGGAAAAGTGTTCATCACCGATCATGTCATCTCCGTGCTTGCCGGCTCGGCGGCGTTGGAGTGTTATGGACTGGTTGGCATGGCTTCGCGTAAACAGCTTAAAGATGGCATTACTGAACTGCTCGGCAGGGATAATCTGTCACGTGGTGTCGAAGTCCGCCGGGAGAACGAACAAATACACATCGACTTATACATCATCGTAAGCTATGGAACAAAAATATCGGAAGTCGCCCATAATATCCAGTCGAAAGTGAAATATGTACTTAACGAAGTGATTGGCTTGCAAGTGGACTTCGTACATATTTTTGTACAAGGCGTGCGGGTATCTCGGTAGGAAGGGGCAGGGCACTTGAATAGAAGCATGATTAACGGATCAGACCTTTCGGTCATGGTGCTCGCCGGAGCAGCATGTCTGGAGCGGAACGCAGAACATGTAAACGCCTTAAATGTGTTCCCGGTACCCGATGGAGATACCGGGACGAATATGAACCTGACAATGTCCGCAGGTAAGAACGAGCTTCAGAACAAGCCATCATCCGCTGTAGGAAAAGTTGCGGAAGCGCTTTCCAAGGGACTTCTTATGGGCGCCCGGGGAAATTCCGGCGTCATTTTATCACAGCTGTTCCGAGGTTTTGCCAAGAGCATTGCTTCTCAGGAAGAAATAAATACTGTACAATTTGCGCAAGCGCTGCAAAGCGGTGTCGATATGGCGTACAAAGCGGTCGCCAAGCCGGTCGAAGGCACGATCCTGACCGTTGCTAAAGAAGCAGCCAAACATGCAGTCGCTTACGCCAGACGCTCGACCGATATGATTGGCCTTATCCGTGAGGTGCATACCAAAGCTGATGAAGCGTTATCCCGAACGCCTGACCAGCTGCCTGTTCTGAAACAAGTGGGGGTCGTGGATTCGGGCGGACAAGGACTTGTTTATATTTATGAAGGTTTTTTGCAAGCCATAACCGGACAACCGCAAGGTGGCATCGTTGGCGCAAAACAACCTGCTCAAGCAAACTTTATCCCAATATCCGGAAATCTGCAAAAGCAGCCGCCTGTGAGCGCCCAGTCGCGTTTAGCGACAGAAGCCATCGAATTTTTCTATGATATGGAATTTTTCATTAATCGCAAGCTTTCGGGGCCGGGAGTCAGACGTTTTGATGAAACGTTGTTCAAACGGCTGCTTGCCCGCGACGGAGACTCCATTTTGGTCATTTCCGAGGATGAGATTATCAAAGTCCATGTCCATACACGCAAACCCGGGGATGTGCTGAATCATGCTTTATCCTACGGGGAACTTACAGATATTCACATACTCAATATGCGCCAGCAGCACCGTGATTTGATGAATGCCGAACATACGGCAGAGATTCATGGCGGCGCATTGTCTCCAGAGGAGGAACTTGTTTCACTGAGTGTTGAGGATGCCGCACTTGGTCTTGCCGTTCCCCAGGTTCTGACTGGCGCGCCAGCGGACTCCGTTGCGGTTGAGCATGCGCATGAATGGGCTCCGTATGGAATCATTGCCGTTGCCATGGGCGAGGGAATCCGTTCGATTTTTCTCGAAAACAATGTGGATATCGTGCTGTCGGGCGGACAAACCATGAATCCTTCTACAGAAGATTTTGTTAATGCGATTGAATCGCTGTCGGCTGACCAGATTTATCTTCTCCCCAACAATGGGAATGTGATCCTCGCAGCTGAGCAGGCGGCTGAATTATCGGGTCGAAATGTCACGGTTGTGCCTACGCGAACGATCCTGCAGGGATTGGCGGCTATGCTGGCCTTCCGGGATGAGCAGAGCGCCTCGGCGAACGGTGAATCTATGGCGGAAGCCGCGCAGCAGGTACGCTCCGGACAAGTTACGCTCTCCATCCGGGATACGAGTATGGATGGAATCGAAATCCGCGAGGGCGACTATTTGGGGATTTTCGAGAAAGCGATTGTTAGTGCCACCCCGCATATTCAACAGACCTGCCGGGATCTGCTGACGTTGATGCTGGAGAATGGCGGGGAGCTCGTCACGGTGTTAACCGGAGAACAGGCTGACCGTACGGAGACAGCCGAGCTGGAAGAATGGGTAAGGCAAACCTATCCGGATGCTGAGCTTGAAGTGCATGAAGGCGGGCAACCGCTGTATCCTTATCTATTTGCAGTCGAATAGGAGTGGCTCCCATATGGGCACGGTCAAAATTGTGACAGACAGCACGTCGGATATTCCGAAACAACTCCGTGAACAGCTTGGTATTGAGATGGTCTCGCTCAAGGTCATGTTCGGGGAGCAAACATATTTGGATGCAGTTACGATCGAATCCATTGAGTTTTATGAAAAATTGATTGTGTCGCAAGCTCTGCCTACGACCTCCCAGCCTTCCCCCATGGAGTTTATGGAAGTCTACAGCCGTTTGAACGAACAGCATCCCGGCGTATCGATTATTTCCATACACCTCTCTTCTGCCGTCAGCGGAACGTATCAATCTGCCGTCCTTGGCGTATCCCTGTTGGAAGATGAAGGGGATGTGACCGTAATCGACTCCAAATCAGCATCCTACGGTTTTGGCATGCTCGTCGTAAAAGCGGCTGAAATGGCAGCTGCCGGAAGCAGCAAAGAGGACATTCTGGCTGAAATTGAACGTATGGGAAAAGGCCGCAGATTGTACTTTCTGGTGGATTCGCTGGAATATTTGAAACGAGGCGGCCGGATTGGCAAAGCTGCAGCTTTATTCGGTTCCATACTCAATGTGAAACCGATTCTGTCTCTGGATGAGGGCGGGGAAGTAACCGCAATCGATAAAGTCCGGGGGCATAAGAAAGCGATGCAGCGGATCATTGATCTGTTGATAAAGGATTATGGCAATGATCCTATCGATGTTATGGCTGCCTGGGCTTATAAAAGCGAGAATGTGCTTGAGCTTGCAGCGCTTGCCCAGTCGCAGTTGAATGTTCGCCATATAAATCAAACCGAGATCGGCGCGGTCATCGGGACGCATGTGGGTCCTGGAACCGCCGCATTATTCATAAACCGGGTGTGAGATCGTATGATGAAGCTTGATCAGATAGCGGTTCGGCAGGCCAAAGGCGTGAGCGCTCAAAAGGAACAGGAGCTTCACGCCTTTGGCGTCCATACGATAGCGGATCTGTTGGATTATTTTCCATTCCGCTATGAGGATTACCGGATCAAAGGACTTACAGAAACCAAGGATGGGGAAAAAGGAACCGTCCAGGGGAAAATTATGAGCGTTCCGAGTCTGCAACGTTATGGGCGTTCAAAATCGCGTTTGACCTGCAAGGTGCTAGTGGACGGTCTGCTGGTTACCGCGGTTTGGTTCAATCGTCCGTTTCTCCAGGAGCAGCTGGTACCGGGCCGTGAGATCATCCTGACGGGAAAGTGGGAGCAGCGCAGATTGCAGCTCACGATCACCGATTCGGAGTTCCCGGATAAAGGAACGGCACGCTCAGGGACGCTTCAGCCCGTATACTCCATCGGGGGCAGCATTACTCAGCCTTGGATTAGGAAAACCATCAAGCAGGCGTTACTGCAGTACGGCACCATGATTGAGGAGATGCTCCCGCATCAGCTGGTGGACAAACACCGATTAATGCCGCGCCGGGAAGCGGTGGAGCGCATCCATCAGCCGGACGATACGGTGGAGGGACAAGCGGCGAGACGGCGTCTTGTTTATGAGGAGTTATTCCTGTTTCAATTGAAGCTGCAAGCTTATCGTTCATTAAACCGGAAACGGATGGACGGGGTGGCCCATGTTGTCGATGCCGAGTCCATCAGGCAGTTTGCCCAGACGCTGCCTTTTGAATTGACGGATTCGCAGAAGAAGGTGGTCAATGAGATTCTGACCGATATGCGCCAGACCTCTTGTATGAACCGTCTGCTGCAAGGCGACGTCGGATCCGGCAAAACCGTTGTTGCCGCTATCGCTTTATTTGCGGCCGTCAAAGCCGGTCATCAGGGCGCGCTTATGGTTCCGACCGAAATACTGGCGGAGCAGCATCTGCGCTCGCTGCAGCGTTTGTTTGAGCCTGTTGGGATGGAAGTCGGTCTACTAACCGGGAGCCTGAGCGACCGCAAGAAGAAGGACGCTGTAGCCAGCTTGCAAATGGGATTGACCGATATTGTGGTCGGTACCCATGCGATTATCCAGGAAGGTGTCAATTTCCGCAGCCTCGGCCTTGTCGTGACGGATGAACAGCATCGATTCGGGGTCAATCAGCGCAGCATCCTCCGTCGAAAAGGGCTAAATCCCGACGTATTAACCATGACGGCTACGCCTATCCCAAGGACACTGGCCATCACTGCCTTTGGCGATTTGGATGTCTCTACTCTCCGCGAAAGGCCGCAGGGACGCAAATCGATCCAGACCTATTGGGTGAAGCATGGGATGCTGGAGCGGGTATTTGGATTTATCAGGCGCGAGGTCGATGGCGGGCGGCAAGCTTATTTCATATGTCCTCTGATCGAGGAATCCGAGAAGCTTGACGTACAGAATGCGATCGATTTGCATGTTCAACTGCAGCAGGCTTTTCCGGATCTTGCGATCGGACTGCTTCATGGCAGACTGCCTGCTGCGGAGAAGGATGAAGTGATGCGCTCTTTCGGCGACGATCATATTGATGTGCTTGTCGCGACAACCGTTGTTGAGGTTGGCGTGGATGTGCCGAATGCGACGCTGATGATTATTATGGATGCCGAGCGTTTTGGATTATCCCAGCTTCATCAGCTGCGAGGCCGCGTGGGACGGGGCGGGCATCAATCGTATTGCGTGCTGATTGCCGATCCCAAATCCGAGACGGGCCGCGAACGGATGAAGGTGATGACCGAGACCGACGACGGTTTTGAAGTAGCCCGGCGCGATCTGGAATTGCGGGGGCCTGGCGATTTCTTCGGCACCAAGCAGAGCGGTATTCCCGATTTTAAACTGGCTGATATGGCAGCTGATTTCGAGGTGCTCGAACAGGCCCGCGACGACGCCGCGGAATTGACGGCACAAGAGGATTTCTGGACATCGCGGGCTTACGAGAGACTGCGTATGGTGCTGAAACAGGATCAACTTTTTCAGGGCGATTTGCTGGACTAGTTTTTTTCGGCTCAGCTGCGGCATATAGTACTACGATTGGCTTTCCAAAGCCGGACGGAGGTGCTAAGTGCGCAGATGAGCTACACGAAATACGGAATTCGGCCGGAATTGGTCGAACGCGTCAAGCTGAAAATGAAAAACCCAGCTGTGAAGGACCGCGTTAAACAGGAGCTGAACGGGCTCAGTAAATACGATTTGCAGGACCGGACAAAGGTTCGCAGACTCGTCCGAACGACAGCAGGAATTTTGCAGGAGCCGCTGACACAGGGCCTGGAGGACCAGCTTATTTCATTTGTAATGGGACAGCGCATTGATCCCAACAACACGCTCCATCTGATTAAATTATGGGCGATGTTCCGCTAATCCCTGAGTCTCGAATGCACTAAAACAGTCAAGACCATAAGGTTGGGCCGGAATACACGAAGGGCTGTGAAACAGCTTGAAAGCCATTGCCGTCACATGCGGCAGCGGCTCTTTTTTTGGGTACAATCGATGTTGTCAGACCACGCTGCAAGACCCGGCTGCTTTGCCGGTGGACCTGAGCTATCCGTTCCCAGTCAGCGGTTCAATGCAGTCGGGTTGATTGTATGACGTGCTGCCCACAGCTGTTGTAACCGGGTAAGCATGCAATTCTTCAGGCGGGTAAGGAGCCATCATCCGGTTGAGCCGCGTGCGGTCCTGGATCGTACGGTCCAGCCAATCTCTTTCATCCTTCTTCCTCAGGATAACCGGCATCCGGTGATGGATCGGCTGCATCAGCTCGTTCGCGTCCGTTGTCAGTACCGTACAGGTGCTGAGCTTCTTGCCCTCCGCTGAAATCCACGTATCGTAAAGAGCGGCCAGACTGAATATACCCGGATCTTGCAGTACGATCCGCATGGGTTGTTTACCCGAAGCATCCTTACGCCATTCATAAAAACCGTCGGCAGGCAGAATACAACGTTTCCGCTGAATGAGCCTATTGAATGCCGGCTTTTCCCAGACTGTCTCGGACCGTGCATTCAGCAATTTGCTACCCATTTTCGGATCGTCCGACCACGAGGGGATGAGCCCCCATTTTAACTCGCCAAGCCTGTTTTTCTGGCCGTCGTGAACGATCGCCAATACCATTTGTCCCGGAGCTACATTGTATTTAGGTTGGTGAAAGGGTATTTCGGTGTCCAGACTCCAGTAACGAAGCATCAGTTCCTCAATGGAAACAGTTATCGTATAACGTCCGCACATTAGCCAAAAAGCCTCCTTAGGATTTGAGCATGTTAGAGGATAGATCCTTGTTTTTTGTTTATAGTCTGCGCCTCATTTTCGTCTACTTCTTGGAGCTATCCGCCCGAAATGGCTAACGACGCCTTCAGTTGCCTATACTGATACTTATTAGCAGGGTAAAGGGGCGGCAAGATGGAGAAAGAGAATTCGGCGGAGCGGCATTCTTTCCTAAAACGAGTATACCAAAATATAATGGCATTGCTGAAGCTTCCAGCAAAAGCTATGCGGCTGGCTGAAGAGAAAATATACGCCAGACAACTGTCTCAACGTTTAGCCCAAACGGCAAAACTGCCCCGGCTTCATGAAGAGTCCGTAAAGGAATTGCGGGATGCATGGTCGGAGCTGCTAAAGGCCGGGGCTGCCGAATCGGGTAAACGCTTCACGGCAGCGCATGGCGAAACCAATAAAGCCGAACGGTCCTTAATCTATCGGATCCAGTTGGAAACCGAGCGGGCCAACCGCAATAATGTTACTCGGACTGAAGCTTATCGAGCCATATATTTCCGCTGCCCGGAGCTGCACTGGGCGTTGTTGGCCCATATGGTTTCACGCAATGGCGGCTGGAGCATGACTGATCTGCGGGGGGAACTGCTTTCAAGAATAATCCCTGAGAAACAGCGGCAAACGGACTATATACTGCTGGAGCGGATAAATTCGCTCATTTTCTCCGATGCTTTTCCTCAGTTGCTGCTATATGAAGCGGGAAAAAGAAGCCGGACGAATTATACCCACTTGCTGCATGCATTCGGAGTGTCCAGCTTTATGGTCGGCGTGTGGACTCAATTCTGGCGGAGGAGAGAAAGCGCGCTGCTGACGACCGCCTTGATCGTCAATGAACAACATTTCATTGAGAAACGTGTTGTTGAGCAGCCGTTTTATAAGGAGCATGTTCTGAGCCACATTATGTTTCAGCTGCAATCGCCGCTTCAGACAAATGCAATATTTATGCCCTATGGCGCACCGGGAGCTGGCCAGATGAAGCTGGCGGGACTGGTGCTCGAGGATTTCAGCAGACTTGAGGAGCGGATTGAATTCGGCAAGCGGCTCTACGCCATTTTATTTGGCATACCGGAGGTATTTCATGGCGTGCTGGCTTTTGTCAGGGCGGTTCCGCACACGGGCTCCAGGGCGGATTATGCGTCCCATCTGTTTGCTTTCAAGAGAACCGGCGGCCGGCAGCCCAAACACTATACAGAGCGAATAAGCGGATGCAGACTGCTCCCTGGAGCCAAGCCGCTGTATAGCCCGAGGCTTGAAGATGCCTGGCCGGACGAGCCTTTCTTGCCTGTGGAAGGGGAGGATTGGATGGAATGGGCGGAAGAGATCGGACCTTACTTTGAGGACTTGCCTCTGCCGCCGATATTTGAAATTACGAATGAGCATTGCCTGGGGATCAATAAAATGGAGTTGGCGGTATTGGCTGCAGAGCGCCTCAAAACCGACAAAAACCTTGAATGAAAATCTTCGTTGTTTGATGCATTGTACGCAATGGACTGGTTCGGTTGTAAGCGAATGGACAAGTCGGCGACTAGGACATGCCATGGTTTCCGGAATGTTTCAACTTGCGTTTATGGGCAAAAATTATCCACAACGAGGGGTTAAGCTTGGGCCGCACGGTTTCATAACCAAGCTGTCCAAGGAGAGCGCACAGTTGTTCCGGTTCGGTTGCGAAAAATAGCGGCAGAGACTCGTTGAGATGTTCAGAGGCTTCCTGCTCCGCAAGTCCGGGAACGTTGACAACGCCAGCCAGACAGATCCTCCCGTCAGGTGCGAGTACGCGATCCATCTCGGTGAGCGCAGCCTTCTGCTGGTTCTTGTCCAGATTATGCATGGCGAATGCGCAGGTGGCAAAATCAAAGCTGGCTCCCTGAAATGGCAGGGCAAGCAGATTGCCTTGGCGAGCATCACAGTCCGTCAGATTACCCCTTAAGACTGCAAGCATTTCCGCTGATTGCTCTACTGCAGCTAGAGCAGCACCGGAACGGCTCAAACGGGAGGTAAGACCTCCGGTTCCAGCAGCCAAATCAAGGCCATGCTCGCCGGAGAGCGGATCGATCCATTGTACGATCGCATCATGCGCAAGGTTATAAAGCCGCTCATTGACAAGCGGGCGGAGTGCCTGAAGGACGGCGAGCCTGCCATGGCTTGCAGCCAGACCATCATAATTCCATTGATCCTGCCAGGAATTTCTGACAGCCGATGATTGCCTGACTTTGGAAGCAGCCGCTTCCAGCTCACTCAGGTTCAAATTCTGCCTGCCGAACCCTGCCGCCAGCATGGAATCCATGGCTTTCAGGGCTTGAGAGAGGCTGTTCCATTCCTCATAGAGCGCTCTCCTTGCTTCATCAAGATTGCCGAGCATCGTGGGGGCAGCACGGTTAGGTAAGTCCGGATGATGGGCTGTGCTGTCAGCGGATCCGGACATCTCTTCCTGTCCGAACAATGGAATAATTTCGGGAACCATCGCCGAAATCGCCGATACGGATAAGCCCAATTCTCGCAGTGCAATAATCCAGCGAAGGCGTTCCAGATCCTGATTGTTGTATATGCGGTAGCCATTCACGGGAGATTTCTCCGGCGTCAGCAAGCCTTTTTCCTCATAAAAACGAATGGCCCGGGGCGTTGTCCCGAGCCATTTTGCTGCTTCGTGAATATGTAGCGTCATATCGTACCAGCTCCCTCATGATCGATGATAAACGTTGACCCTGCGTGAAGGTCAAGCTTAAATCAGGCGTAAATAAGGGGGGGAGGTCATACGAGGCAAACGACTAAGACCTGCGGTTCTGTTGAAGCATCTCCCAGCGGTATGCATACTCAAACAGAAATTCGAAGGCCTCCAGATGGCGTTTGGCTTCAAAAGCATTTGCGCCCCAAGCGTAAATGCCATGCTTGCGCAGCACAATGCCTGGAATTCGGGGATCCAGCCGATCCGTCACTTCGGGAACAATGCTGGGAATATGGGCAAAATTGGAGACGATCGGAATTTCGATATGGGCTTCTTCCTCCCAGATTTGAAAAGCCTTGATCAGTTCCACGCCATCAACCGGAATGGATTTGCGATCCCAGAACAGCTCCGAAATGACATTGTTCATTACCGTGTGAACATGGAAGATGGCTCCGCATCCGGTAAGCTTATAAATCTCGCAATGAATCAATGTTTCAGCCGATGGCTTCAGCGCGGTAGCTTCGCTGGGCTTCCCGTCCTGATCGACGAACAGAAAATCCTCCGGCGTGGAAAGCGATTTATCCTTACCGCTTGCCGTAATGGCAAAATCGAACGACTCGGGGACGAAATCACCCACCCGGATGGACAAGTTGCCGCTTGTACCGGCAAACAGGCCGCGGGAAGACAGGAGCCGCTTTACTTCACCAAGCTCGGCCAGAACCCGTTGTTTTTCTTCTAAGGCGATCGCTGCAAATGACATTTTAATGCAAACCCTCCTCACGTTTCAGCTGGGCAATCACATCATGAAACGTCTCAAATTCGTAATAAGGCAGACCTAGTTCGGTGCATTTGGTAATCAGATGGGAGCGGGCAAATACAACATCGGCCAATTTCGCACCCTCGAAATCAGTCACGCTGTCACCGATAAGAATCCGGGTGTAAGCTTCTGCAGGAAATCTTCTGATAATGGTTGGTTTGCACATGCCACAGCTGTTGCTGCAATGTTCGTCACAAGGATGGGGCCAGGTGATTTCGATCCGTTCACCGGAAAAATCGCTCCCATTGCAGTATATATGGTCTTCGGCTATGCCAAATGGAGCCAACAGGGGGTAAACGAAAAAATCAATGCCTCCGCTGGTTACAAAAAATTCAATATCATGCGATCGGCTGTATGCCAGCAGCTCGCTGAATCCGGCGCGAATGCGCGCATTGCTGATCGCAAAGTCGACAACTTCTTTCCTGCCTGCTGCCGGAAGCAGGTGGAATAGCTGTCCAACGCCCTCGCTGATGGACTTGCGCTGACCAACGATGTCGTTAACGATGGCTTCCCAGCCAGGGGGGTTGAATTGGCGGACAATCGCGATGATATTATCGTTCTCGGTAATGGTACCGTCAAAGTCGCAAAATATAACGCGTTTTTTGTTGTGATCCGTTTTCGGCAATGATGTGCTCATTCCTTGTACCCCCAGCTTTCAATAGCCGCTTTCAATGCATCATTCCCGGCTTCCGCTGCCGCTTCCGGCAGCGATTGTCCTGCCAGCGTGGCGCTGATGGCCTGACGGAAAGCTTGTCCGCCCGCCGCAGTACCCATGGAGTGGCCATGAATCCCTCCGCCGGCATTAACGACTACATCGTGGCCGAAGTCACGCAAAATAAGCGGAACCAGCCCGGGATGGATACCCGCTGATGGTACGGGAAAGCTGGTAACGACAGGCGGGGAAGTGTCCACCAACGCAGCCTGAACGGCCAGATTTTCTTCTCTCGGCATAACGACGGAGCCATATGGAGAAGGGAACAGAACAAGATCCGCTCCGGCAAGACGCATCAGCTTGCCGAGCAGAAGAGGGGCAGCGATGCCGTAATGCGGCGACGGATATAAGGCTCCAGCCATAGCGGGATGAGCTGCGATCGGCACATTGATCTCCCGGTCGCTGCTTAATTCATGCAAGGCATCGTAACCGTAAGCCAGTACATTAAACAGGAGCGCGTTAGCTCCGGCATTTATGGCCCGTTTGGCGTTAGCCGCCAGCTGTGAGGTGGGACCGGTCAGGTTAACCGCATAAAGCAGCTTCTGGCCGGTTTCGCTTTCAGCCTGGCGGGCTGCATTCATACAAGCCTCAACCCGTTTCTCGAGTGGGGTCAAGGGGTTTTCAAAGAGAATTTCATCATCCTTGATCAGATCGACCCCGCCAAGCGCCTGCTGATAAAATTGCTCCCGCAGGTTGGGCAGGTCGTGGCCGATAACCGATTTGAAAATGCTCATCAGGAGGGGTCTGTCATGAACGCCGAGCAGATTTCTGACTCCGGCAATGCCGAATTTCGGGCCGGGGAACGCGGATACAAAGTCAACGGAAAATTGAAGATCCAGCAGCTTGATTTTGCCGTCCATCGAAAGCTTGCCGAATACAGTGACAAGCAGAGCAGGAAGATCACGACTGAAATTCAGGTCGGGGTAAGCAATTGCAAGATCGGCATAGCGCTCACCTGGCGCTGCGCCTTCGGGCTCATGGACCGTCACCGATACAACGCGCCCCAGATGCTTTTCCATCTCCGTTTTGCGGGCCTCGGGCAGGTCGGTCCAACTGCCGACGGTTAATCCGACAGCGATGCTCTGGGCTTTTTTGGCGAAATCCGCTTTATCGTCATAACAGCGATAAGTGGCGATACAGAAGTTCTCGCTCATGAGGTTGCACTCCTCTCGATGTCTTTTCCCATTTCGGCGGCACGGTCTGCGGCTCGCCCTACAGCATGGATAATCGCCTGTGAGAATCCGTGCGCGTCAAGCGTTTCAATAGCTGCCTGTGTCGTTCCGTTGGGTGATGTGACTTTGTTTCTCAAATCCGCCGGATGCTCATTCGTAGACTTGACCATGTGGGCGGCTCCCAGAACGGTCTGGATCGTTAATTCCCGGGCAGCTTCGTCACTTAGCCCGCGACCCCTGCCGGCTTCTATCATTGCTTCCATCATGTAATAGATATAAGCGGGACCGCTGCCGGAGACGCCGGTGACCACATCCAGCAGATGTTCTTCCACAACGGCTGTCATTCCGACGGATTTGAACATAGCTTCAGCGAGCGAACGCTGCCCTTCCGGTACGGAAGAGGAGAAGCTGATGCCCGTGGCGCCCAGACCAATCGTGCTTGAGGTGTTGGGCATCGTACGAACGATATTCATAGATTGTCCCAACAGTGATTCCATCGTATGAATCGACAGGCCGGCTATGATAGAAACAATCAACTGATCGCGGCGAAGCACGTGGCGGAGCTGTTTTAAAGCTTCCGCGGCATCCTTGGGTTTAATCGCCAGAAAGACGATATCGGCTTCGCCCAGCATAACCGACTTGGATTCATTATCAAATGCAGCCAGAACACCGTAGCGGGCGGATAGCTCATCCAGCCTGGCCGCGTTCTGGCGGTTAATCATTCCAATCTGCTTTGGAGCGGTCAGCCCCTGATCGATCAGGCCGCGGACGATGGCTTCCGCCATGGAGCCGGCGCCATAGAAGCATAGACGCAGCGAACTGATTTCCGGTGTGATGCTTGTGGAATATAATTGTGACATTGCGCTAACCTCCTTATGTTAACCTCTGATTTGCCCGTTGCCGGAAATCAGGAACTTCGTTGAAGTCAGGGCCGGCAGACCCATGGGACCTCTGGCATGCAGCTTCTGCGTGCTGATGCCGATTTCGGCGCCATAACCGAATTCAAATCCATCTGTAAAGCGTGTGGACGCGTTATGATAAACGGCAGCGGCATCCACCGCCTGCAGGAAGCGGGCGGCTTGCCCGGCGTTTTCCGTAACAATGCATTCCGAATGCATCGTTCCAAATTGTCCGATATGGGCAAGAGCTTCATTCAGATCGTCAACAATACGGATATTCAAAATATAATCATTATATTCAGTCGCATAATCGGCATCCGTAGCGTTCTTGGCTTCGGGAATGAGAGCGCATGTCCGCTGGCATCCGCGGATTTCCACATGGGCAGCCAATAAACGATCCGCGATAGAGCGCAGGTGCCCGGCGGCAAATGCTTCGTGAACAAGCAGTGTTTCCATTGAATTGCATACGGAAGGACGCTGTACCTTGGCGTTAAACGCGATATCAGAAGCCATCTCGGGATCGCCGCTTTGATCTATATACGTATGACAGATCCCGGCGCCTGTTTCGATGACGGGCACCGTTGCATTCTCGACCACATTGCGGATAAGTGAGGCTCCGCCGCGCGGTATAACGACGTCAAGCAATCCGTTCAGCTTCAGCATTTCATCGACAGACGAGCGATTCGGATCCTCAATCAGTTGGATCGCATCTGCCGGCAGGTCCGTTTGCGCCAAGGCACTGCGCAGCACCTCAACAACTTTCCGGTTCGATTCAATAGCCGCAGATCCGCCCCGCAGGACAACCGAATTTCCGGTCTTCAGGCAGAGACCAGCGGCATCCACAGTAACATTCGGGCGCGCTTCATAGATCATGCCGATAACACCTAACGGTACGGAAATCTTGGTAATGTGCAGGCCATTCAGGCGTTCGCCAGAATCCAGCACCTGACCGACGGGATCTGGCAGCTCAGCAACCTGGCGCAGTCCATCCGCAATAGCACCGATCCGCTGCTCATTCAGTTTAAGACGGTCCAGCAGCGATTCGCTTGTTCCGTTTTCGCGCCCGCGTGTGATATCAAGTTCATTGGCAGCAGCGATGGATGCATGCTCGTTTACAAGCGCGTCGGCCATGGCAAGCAGCGCAGAATTTTTCTGATCTGTCGTCATCCTGTTCATTATGGCGGCTGCCTTCTTGGCCAGGGCCGCCTTCTCGCGTACTTCACTCATGAATGATTCCTCCTAAGAGTTTTCTTGTCCTTCTTTGATTACGCACCACTGCAGCAAGAAAACTCACATCGGAAGCATAAGCTGAGTTTTCTTGTCCTTCCTCGATTACGCTCCTCTGCAGCAAGAAAACTCGCATCGGAAGCATCGGCTTAAGTTTTCTTGTACTTCCTCGAATACACTACTCTGCAGCAAGAAAACTCGCATCGGAAGCATCAGCTTAAGTTTTCTTGTACTTCCTTGATTACACTACTCTGCAGCAAGAAAACCGTCGGAAGCATAAGCTTAAGTTTTCTTGTACTAACCGGTGAACGACACCCATTCATCGCGATGGATGACTTCGATCCGGTTGACCTCGACTCTCCGGCGCACTTCCTCTGTGCTAAGTCCTGCGACCGCTTGAATTTGCCAGGCGGCGTAATTGACAACGCCGCGGCCAATGGTCTGCTGCCGCAGATTGGCGACTTCTACAACGTCGCCGGGATGAAATTCGCCTTCGATCTCACGGATTCCGGCGGGAAGCAGGCTTTTGCCCCCATGGAGCAGGGCCTTCTCAGCGCCTTCATCCACAGTAATCCGCCCTTGCGTGAGCGAGTGGAAGCCCACCCACTGCTTTTTCATCGGCAGGTTCTGGAGACTGGTATCGAAATAAGTACCTTTGCCGCCGCCTTCTACTGCAAGCCGTAAATCTCCGGGCTCCAAAACTCGGCCGATGAAAGCGGGAATGCCCCCGCGCATGGCAATTCGGGCAGCCTCGATTTTGGACCGCATGCCTCCGGTTCCGACGGAAGAGCCCGAGCCTCCCGCAAGTTTGAGAAGATCATCCGATATGACCTGAACGCGGTCTATCCGCTTGGCTTGGGGGTTAATTCTCGGATCTTCGGTGTATAAACCGTCCGTATCGGTTAAGATGAGCAGCCGCTTCGCCTTGACCAGATTAGCCACCAAAGCGGACAAGGTGTCGTTATCTCCAAATTTGAGCTCATCAGTAGCTACCGTATCATTCTCGTTTACGACGGGCAAAGTACGATGTCTCAGCAGCTCGTCAATCGTTCCCAAAGCATTCTGGATCCGCTTGCGGTTGGAGAAATCGGCACGGGTGAGCAGAATTTGGGCGACTCCGATACCGCCGCTCGTGCCATGGGCCGAGAAAGCTTCCTGATAAGCTTGCATCAACAAGGCCTGACCAACGGCTGCCGCCGCCTGCTTCTCATGAACAAGCCTGGGGCGCGACTGGTATCCGATCTTGCGGAACCCTGCCGCCACTGCGCCGGAGGTAACAAGCAGGACCTGGTGTCCGGCATCATACAGCGAGGCCAGCTCATGGGCGAAGAAAGCAATTCTTTCACGGTTTAACCCGCCTTCGTCCGATGTTAATGAGCTGCTGCCGATTTTGACCACAATTCGTTCTGTCATCAGCGCATAATCCTTTCCCCTTGAACAAAATAAAAAAACTTCCGCCTCTCTAATTACATAGAAAGGACGAAAGTATATTACCCTCCGCGGTACCACCTTAATTAAACGGCTGTTGTTTACCCACGCAAAAAACAAGCCGCATTCGCTTCATAAACCTGATAACAGCAGGTGCTGTCCGGCTCATCGCCGGCCGTTCAGGGGCGGGATTTCTGCGAGTGGTCGGGTAAATTCTCACAGCCAATGAATTTACTCTCTGTGCGCGACGCCAGCCTTGCTTACTGTTCCCCATCACAACGTTACTGTTTAATTAAATAAAGCATATCATGATCTGCAGCACCCTGTAAAGGCGGATGGTTGCCGCGCTCGCGGAGAAACGAATATCACGGCGCACTCATCAATACTAAAAGGCAAGCCTGCAAACAGGGCGTTGTTAACCGAAGAGTCTAAGCCTGCCGATCCGCTCAATGGCTTCTTCCAGACGCTCTTCCGGAGCCAGCAGCCCCAGCCGGACATAATTTTCGCCACAGGTTCCAAAACCGATACCGGGAGCGACCACGACATCCGCTTGTTCCAAAACCAGATCGGCAAAAGACGCTGAGGTATGGCCTATTGGCACGGGAAGCCAGCAGAAGAAGGAACCTCCGGGTTTTGGCGCTTCCCAGCCGATTTTGCCCATAGCGTTATAAAGCGCGTTGCGGCGTTTTTCATAGGTCGCCCGAAGCTCGCTCACGCAATCCTGCGGCCCAGTAAGCGCAACGGCGGATGCGGCTTGAATGCCGCCAAACAGACTGCAATAATAATGGTCCTGGATCAGGTTGATAAGCGAAATAATTTCCGGATTGCCCAGTGCAAAACCGACCCGCCAGCCAGCCATATTATAGGTTTTGGACAACGTATAAAATTCGACGCCGACTTCTTTGGCCCCGGGTGTCTGCAAAAAACTGACCGGCTGATTTCCGTCAAAACCGATCGCTCCATAAGCAAAGTCGCTGGCGACGACAATGCCGTGACGTGCAGCAAATTCTACCGTTTGGGAATAAAACGCGGGACTTGCCACTGCGCCGGTAGGGTTGTTCGGATAATTGATAAACATCAGCTTGGCCTGATCTGCAATGGTTGTATGTATCATGTCATAATCAGGAAGAAAATGGTTGTCCGCAGTGAGCGGCATATATTCCATCCGTCCGCCTGCCAGCGCCACACCTGACCAATAATCAGGATAGCCGGGATCTGGAACCAGACAGATATCACCGGGATTGAGTAGGCATTGACTGATTTCAATAAGACCGGTTTTGCCGCCGAACAGAATGGCGACTTCCTTCTCAGGGTCCAGTACGACGTCATAATCTTCTTTATAACGCTGGGCCACCGCTTCTTTCAGAAATGGAAAACCTTTAAAAGGGGGATAGCGGTGGTAAAGAGGATTCGGGGCCGCTTCCTGCAAAGCCGCGACAATATGGGCGGGGGTAGGCTGGTCCGGATTTCCCTGACCGAGATTGATCACGTCGCGCCCTTTGGCCGCTTGCGCGCCTGCTTTGCCCACAAGCGCGGCAAAAAATTGCGCCGGCAAGCCGGACATCCGGTCTGCCGGACTTATTTTAAACGATTGGGTATCCTTCATTTCGTAATCACTCCACTATTTTGCTGCGTTCAAAAAAACCTAAGCCTAATTTAGCATATTATAGGAAGAGGTGTCGAGCAAAGCGGAATGGCACGTTAGTTGGAAACCATTTGAAATGCAAAAACAAATTTATAGACCCATCTGCTTCAGGAAAGGTTTTGTGTCGGCTTTAAAAGTCAGCAGAAACGGTTTGCGGTTTTCGTCAAAAATAAGCAGAACCTGAGGCTTGTCCGGGCAGTAAAACAGAAATACATCCGACGTGCGGACGCTGGCTGTACCAGCTTTCACCATAGCCGGTTCCTTCAATGGAATCCGGAATACGTATCCGCACTTGTCCTCCGGTTTGGCCTGTGGTGCAAGACCGGTTACCGAACCCAGCCAGTTAATGGCATAAGCCTGGAACTCTTTGTTGTTCGGCACGGATTTGACGACTTTTCCCGCTCCGATGTCAAAAGCCTGTACAGGTCTTTGCGAAACGGACCCGTCTTGCGGCGGTGCGGCGCTGGCCACAGCAGGAATCAGGAAACAAAAGGCCAGAAGCAGGAAGGGGAGCCATTTGAATGTTACGTTTGCCTTCATTTTTATTTCTCCTTTCCAGACAGGTAAGATGCTTGCCTTGTTAAGATGCCCAACTTGACAGCGAACCATGAGACGGTATCATTAGGGAAAAGAACATCGGTGAAGGAACAGGAAGGTGGCGAAGAAGCGATGACAGCACAGAACAGGCTCAGAATCGCATTAATTCAAATGCATGTGGAGGCCGGACATCCGGAGGCGAATTTCCGGAAGTTGGAAACTTTGCTTCAGGAAGCGGTGAGCGGGGAGGTCAAGCCTCAGCTGATTATGCTGCCTGAAATGTGGAATACCGGATACGCGCTCGAGGAGATTCGCACCCTTGCTGACCGTAACGGGGAGCGGACGAAAAAAATGCTTTCGGCCTTCGCCCGCGAACATGGGGTGCAGGTGCATTGCGGCTCGATAGCAGAAAGTCGTGAGGATGGCGTCTATAATACTTCTTACTTTTTTAACGGGCAGGGCGAGGTTGAAGCGGACTATTCAAAAATTCATTTGTTCCGTTTAATGAATGAAGAGAAGCATTTGCTGGCAGGGAATGTAACGGGCCGTCTGAAAGTATCGGAAGTGGACTCCGGAATGATGATCTGTTACGATATCCGTTTTCCGGAACTGGCGCGTAAGCTGGCGCTGGAGGGAGCCAAACTGTTGTTTGTCCCTGCGCAATGGCCCAACCCGCGGCTGCACCATTGGCGCACGCTGCTGATGGCGCGGGCAATCGAGAACCAGATGTTTGTAATCGCCTGCAACCGATGCGGTACGAGCGGCACAAGCTCATTTTTCGGACATTCGCTTATTATTGATCCTTGGGGAGAAGTCGTAGCAGAAGCCGGAGAGATGGAGACCATCCTCCACGCGGAAATCGATCTTGATCTGGTCGACGAGGTACGCAGCAGAATTCCAGTATTTGAGGACCGCCGACCAGCATTGTATTAAAAGGTCAAGAATGGAAATGACTTTCGATGGTTGATTTCATCGTATCGATAAAAGCCTCGGCTGCTTTGGAGAGGTATCTTCCTTTGCGGCTGGCGATCACCAAAGTGCGGGAAGGCGCCGGTTCGGCTATTGGCAAATAGGTGGGGGCGAATTCGTACCACTTGGCTCTTGCTACCATCTTGGGTACGAAAGCTATTCCCATGCCCGCGGCGACAAGCGACTGAACGGTCTCGATATTGCCGCTTTCAAAAACAACCCGTGGCTGGAATCCCGCTTTCTCGCATAGCTCGACGGCAATTTGTCTGAAGCCTTGACCTTTCTTAAGCAATACAAAAGGTTCGTGAAGAAGGTCGTTGATCTCCACTGCCTTATTGGCAAGCGCAAGGGGGTGCTCGGGAGGCACGGCCAGACAAATTTCCTCTTCAATTAACGGTTCCCATGCAAGTGAAGGCTCATGCAGCGGCAGCGACAGCAAGCTGAGGTCCGTCTGTCCGCTGGCTGTCAGCTGCTCCAGTTTGAACGAGCTGTCTTCGACCAGAGCGATTTCGATTTCGGGATAAAGTCTGCCGAATACGGGCAGCACCAAAGGCAGGACATGCGAGCCGGTAATGGGCAAGCTGCCTACAACAAGCTTGCCTTTGCGCATATGGGCAAGATCATCCAATTCCTGTTTCAACTGCTCGATGCTGTCGAGGATGGTTTGCGCCTTCTGCACAAAGACCGATCCGGCATGGGTCATTTCTACAGAATTCGTTGTCCGGCGGAAC
Organism: Paenibacillus nasutitermitis; assembly: GCF_014641075.1. GTDB lineage: Bacteria > Bacillota > Bacilli > Paenibacillales > Paenibacillaceae > Paenibacillus_Z > Paenibacillus_Z nasutitermitis. The sequence continues at coordinate 299,480 of NZ_BMHP01000002.1, read as the reverse complement.
AGCAGGACGCCAATCTCTTTCTCCAGCTTCGACAGCTGCTGGCTTAAAGAGGGCTGGGCGATATGAAGCTTTTCTGCGGCACGCGAAAAGTTTTTTTCTTTAGCAATTTGAATGACATATTGCAGTTGGCGGAATTCCAAGATACGTTAGCTCCCTTGCGGATATTTATCCGGCACGATTTACCATAGGCCATACCTATTGATGTTATAGATATTATATCTTGGATCAATGAAGAAAGAAATGTTATGATATTCGCATCGATCAACAAGAACGAATTATTGAACTTATGAGGTGAAAACAATGGCAAAAAGGACAATGGTAGAGAAGATTTGGGACAATCATGTTATTCATGCCGAAGAAGGCAAACCGAGCGTATTGTACATCGATTTGCAATTGGTGCACGAAGTTACGTCACCGCAAGCTTTTGAAGGGCTCCGCCTGACAGGACGCAAGGTGCGCCGACCGGACCTGACTTTTGCAACAATGGACCACAACGTACCGACGAAAGACCGTTTCAACATTAAAGATCCGATTTCCAAGCAGCAAATCGATACGCTGACGCAGAACTGTGCGGATTTTGGAGTCAAGCTGTTTGATCTTGACAGCATTGATCAAGGTGTTGTTCACGTTATGGGCCCCGAGCTTGGACTGACTCACCCCGGGAAAACGATTGTTTGCGGCGACAGCCATACTTCGACCCACGGCGCATTCGGCGCATTGGCATTCGGGATCGGCACATCCGAGGTGGAGCATGTTCTGGCCACGCAATGCCTGCAGCAATCCAAGCCCAAAACAATGGAAATCCGTTTCAACGGCAGCCGTAAGCCGGGTGTAACCGCCAAGGATATGATTCTGGGCGTAATTGCCAAGTACGGAACTGACTTTGGAACGGGTTATGTTATGGAATTCACAGGAGAAGCGATTTCTTCCCTGACAATGGAAGAGCGGATGACCGTCTGCAACATGTCTATTGAAGCTGGTGCCCGCGCAGGCCTGATCGCTCCTGACGAAACAACCTTCAACTATCTGCGTGGCCGCGAATATGCGCCGCAGGGAGAAGCCTTTGACCGTGCCGTCCGGATCTGGTCGGAGCTGGCTACTGACGATGGCGCTTCATACGATAAAGTGCTGGAATTTGACGTGGACTCTCTCATTCCTCAAGTAACCTGGGGAACAAGCCCCGGCATGGGAACGGATATTACTTCGAACGTGCCCGTACCGGCTGAGCTTCCGACAGAGAATGAGCGCAAAGCAGCCGAAAAAGCATTGGAATACATGGGGCTGACGCCTGGGACGCCAATGAAGGAAATTCCTATCGATTACGTATTCATCGGCTCTTGTACGAATGGACGGATTGAAGATCTTCGCGCCGCAGCCGAAATTGCCAAAGGTTATAAAGTCAACGAGCGAGTAACGGCGATTGTGGTACCGGGATCGGGCCGCGTTAAAATTCAAGCCGAGAAAGAGGGTCTGGATCGGATCTTCACGGAAGCCGGTTTTGAATGGCGCGATGCAGGCTGCTCCATGTGCCTGGCAATGAATCCCGATGTTCTGGAGCCTGGACAACGCTGTGCGTCGACGTCCAACCGGAACTTTGAAGGCCGTCAAGGACGCGGCGGACGTACGCATCTTGTATCCCCGGCTATGGCTGCAGCAGCTGCCATAATGGGTAAATTCACCGATGTCCGCGATTGGGAAATCAAATCCGAAGTATTGAGCTAGTTTAGCCGATTGAATATGAAAGGGGATTTCATAGATGGAAGAATTTAAAAAGCTGACAGGACTGGTTGCCCCTGTGGACCGCGTCAATGTCGATACGGATGCCATTATTCCAAAACAATTTCTTAAACGCATTGAGCGCAGCGGCTTCGGCCAATTTCTGTTTTTTGAATGGCGTTGGGACGAGAAAGGGAATGTCATTCCCGATTTCAGCCTGAACCAGGATCGTTATCAAGGAGCTTCTGTATTGATTTCCCGCGCCAATTTTGGCTGCGGCTCCTCGCGTGAACATGCACCTTGGGCGATTCTCGATTATGGTTTTAAAGTAGTTATCGCTCCATCATTTGCGGATATTTTTTATAACAACTGTTTCAAAAACGGTATACTTCCGATTCGTTTGAGCGAAGAACAGGTCGAGGATCTGTTCCAGCGCACAGCGGGCACGGAAGGCTACAAGCTGACTGTCGATCTGGAGAACAAAAAAATTACGGATGGCGCCGGTCTGGAAATTTCTTTCGATCTGGATGAGCACCGCCGCCAATTCCTTCTTCAGGGACTGGATGATATCGGCCTTACGCTCCAGCACGAAGAGGCCATTTCAGCTTATGAAGCCAGCCGGGTCGCGTATTAATAACCGATCCAGCAGTATCTTTGCAGCACTGCAAGCCTCCGGGGGACCCGGGGGCTTTTTATATGAAACCCGGCGCGGACGGGCCTGGAGATAATACGTTTTTTACTTCCAAGGATACTGCGTCACAGAGTAACAATTTTCCTTATTACGCAACTTTTTCTGACAAGCTGCGTCTAATAAATGTCTGTTAGCATCGGCATGTTCGCTCTGCTCCTAAGGCGAAAATTAAGTCATCGAGGTGAAAGATGAAGAAGTTTGTAACCGCTGTTTTGTTATTGACGTTGTTCGTCTCTATGTTCCCTGTCTTGGTAGGGGCTGCCGCTGAGCCTGTACCCAAGCTTATTTTGAACGGCAAGCAATTACAACCGTCTGCAGCGCCTCGGATTGTCAAGCAATACACAATGGTGCCCGTCCGTGTCGTATCGGAGGAACTCGGGTTTGGTGTGGATTGGTCTTCCCCGAATGTTTATATCTCCAATGGCGATACAACAATGGTTCTGACAATCGGGAGTAAAACCGCGCTGGTCAACGAGAAGAAGGTTTCACTCGATGCTCCTGCCATGATTTCCAAAAGCACCACTCTTGTACCCCTTCGATTTATTGGAGAGCAGTTTGGCCTTGAAGTCTCCTGGGAAGACAAGACAAAGACAGTGAACCTCACCAGCCCGGTCCAGGAGGAAAAACCGCCTGTCGTCCTGCCGGGAGAGGAGGAAGGCAATACTGGTAATGAAGAAGGAACCGAGCCCGGATCTGGCGGTACGGTAACCGACGGTACGGAGCCGGCAAATTCATCCGCTACGATCAACGCGATCGACTATGATGGTTTGGGCAGTATTTATGTAAATTATGATGGCGATATTGGCGAACTGGTTCAGGAAACAATCGCAAGTACCGGAGAAATTCAACAGAAAATTGCTATTGATTTTCCGTCCACGGCCTTTTCTAGTACTTTTAAATCAGGTTTATCGAACGGGTATTCCGGTCAAATCTCGATGGATGGTCACCCATCGCTCGTTAACGTGCGTTATTCTTTATATAAGGACAAGCCTCCAACAGTCCGTATCGTACTGGACTTAAAGGTATCTGCGCCGATTAATATTGTGCGCGAAGGAAAAGTGATCCGTATCGATATGCAAGAGCCTACGGAGGTGGTCACGCCATCCCCGCCGGCAATAGTCGAGCCGCCGATACCGGGCGTATACAAAGTTGTGCTGGATGCCGGACATGGAGCTAAAGATCCCGGGGCTTCTGCTGTAAACGGCAAAACGGAGAAGGAATTCAATTTGGCTATCACGCTTAAAGTGAAAGCTTTACTCGATAAAGAACCGAAAATCAATGCAATATTGACCCGTTCCGACGATACGTTCGTAGAACTGAATGACCGGGCAAAGATTGCTAATGATCTCAAGGCGGATATTTTTATTTCATTTCATGGAAATTCCGCATCACCGAGCGCGACCGGAACGGAAACGTATTACAACCGTGCCGATAGCCTGGCCCTCGCCAATGTGATACATAAGCATTTGGTTGCAGGCACCGGGTTACCCGACCGCAAGGTGCGTCAGGCCGGATTTGTGGTTATCAAGAAAACAACCATGCCCGCTGTATTGCTGGAGTCGGGCTATCTCTCCAATAAAGGCGATGCGGCTGTTCTCTTTGATCCGGCCAGACAAGATGCCATAGCTGCCGAGGTTGTCGCCGGTATTAAAGAGTACTTGAATATAACCTAGGGGGAAGCAGATGAAACGATCAACAGCTTCACGCTTACTGCTAGTTTTGATCACAACCGCTGCTATATTAACGGTGAGCGCTTGCGGAAGCCGGACAGATAATACGCAGGGCGGCAGCGTCAATCAGCAGCAGCCCGCACCTGAACCCGTGCCGCTTACGGAAAAGAAAAGTGAGACAATAAAGGTTTATTACGCGGATGAACAACTGACAGAGCTGCTGGAGCAGCAGACGGAAATACAATATGAGGACGAGCTCGATAAAGTCAAAAATGCTTATAAAGCTCTTCAGAAAGATGGGAAAGACGGAGAAATGTCCTTATGGAAGCATATCGATCTGCTGGATGTTAAGCTTGAAGACAGTGCAATAACGCTTAATGTTCATCTTAACGATTTGGGGCGTTTTGGAGCTCCTGGCGAGCAGATGGCAATTGATGCCCTCCAGAAGACCCTGTTTCAATTCGACGAAGTCACTTCGCTTGAGATACTCGTCGATGGAGAGAAAGAAGAGAGTTTGATGGGCCATGTGGAACTGGATCATCCATTTACGAAAGATCAATAGTTTTAGGGGGAGTTTTCAAGCATGCACAACATCAATAAGTGGTACAAAGGGATTTCTTCGCTTGTCATATTCTCCGTAATCTCAAGCTTCACCTTAACCGGTGGAGCTGTTTTTGCTGATTCGGCAGCTGCTACCAAGTTCAATGACGTACCGGCTTCCCACTGGGCTCAGAAGCACATAACAAAGCTGGCTCTTCAAGGCATCGTCAAAGGCAATAACGGAGTCTTCAAACCCAGTGATAATGTGAGCCGGCAGGAAGCGGTCACGATGGTCATCCGATTCATGGGTATGGAAGATGAAGTGAAGCCTGATCAGGCTGTCGTGTTTTCCAATTCATTCAAGGTTAACGATTATTTCAAGCCTTATATTGCCCTGGCTTTCCAGAAGGGACTGCTTGACCGCAGTGATGAGTTTAAAGAAGCTGAAGCGGACCAGACTGCCGACTGGGGTGCGAAGAAAGCCTCGAGAGAATGGATTACCAAGCTGGTCGTTAAAGCAATTGGCAAAGAGTCGGTTGCAGCAGGGATGGCTTCTACACAAGTGGCATTTTCCGACCGCAGCACCGTCAGCCAAGGATATGCCGGATACGTCAATGCAGCTGTTTCCCTGAAGCTCGTCAATGGCGTAACGGCCGACAAATTCGAGCCTAAAGGCGCAATTACGCGGGCATCCATGGCAACGCTGCTGAGCAGGGCAGAAAGTCAGTTCCCTGTTTCTTTCTCCGGACAGGAGAATGGTATTCTGTCCGCCAAAACAAATGTTGCGCTTGAAGTATACAGGCAGGGGAAAAGCGATCTGAAGCTGACGTTGTCGCCGGATACGAATGTGTACCGGTTTGACTCGGATAAGCCGCTAAGCCCCGAACAGCTGACACCGAATACGAACGTGATGGTAATCGCCGACGGCGACAAAGCTTTGTACGTGGAGCAGCTTGATGACAGCCAGCAGGTGGAGAAGTTGACAGGAACCTTTGATCGGATCGTTCCAGCCGAAAACAAACTGTGGGTATGGGTTAAGGATAATCCGGTTTCAGTCATCTATGACAGCTCTGTAACGGTCAAGGACGGTTCCGGATCGGTAATTCCGGTAACTTCACTGGTGAAAGACAGCAAGGTGGAGATTACCCGGGATACATACCGCGAAACCCCACGCGTGCAATCGATCACGGTGCAGTCCGCACCTGTCAACAAAACGGGAACAGGGACTGTGAAAAACGTAGATACCGCAACTTCCAGCATTACTGTTACCGACTCCGCGTCAAATGCCGAGGAGCATCTGAACATCTCGCCGCAAGCGGTTATACTGTGGCAGGGCAGTATTCTCCAGGGAGGAATCACACAGATTCGCACCGGCGATTCCCTGTCATATGAAATTCAGGACAGCGTTGTGACCCGAATCACTGTTCAGCAAACCTCCGCCAAGACGATAAAAGGCGAATTCTATTCCGCCAGCTCAGACGGCAAAACGATTCAATATATTCGTGATGGCGGCACGCAGCTTGATGCCAAGTTTGTTGCTGATACCACACAGGTGACGATTGAAGGTCTAACGTCAACCGCGTTAACCGATCTGGTAAAAGGTGACGTTCTTGAGCTCACTTTGAACGACCAGGACAAAGTCAGCGCCATCAAAGTGGTGAACCGCAAGGTAGAATACGTCAATGGAGCAGTGATTGTCAGCTATGATCCGGAGCTTAAAGCGCTGGTAGTCAAGAATGGCAGCAAATTAATTCCGGTATATTTGACGGACGATACAAAAATCGAAATGAACGGAGCAGTTATTAATCTGTTCAATGCAGCTCCCTTGCTGATTAAAGACCGTAAGATTACCATCGGTTATACGGACGACAAAGCCGTTTCCGTGCAATTTGTTTATAAATACACGGGATCTGTCGTTTCGATCAATCAGACTTCCAGACAGTTGAACCTGATGATGGCTGGCGGTTCCAGCTTCACAATCGGATTTGATTCGCTGGCTGTTGATGCGCTGGGAAAAACCATGACGATCTCTGACGTGAAGCCGGGGGATACGGTTACCGTCTTGTTGAATGCTAGCCAGGACAAAGCGGTAAACCTTCAATTGCATACCACGAAACAAGTGGAAGTGGTTTCGGTTGATGTCAACAGCAAGAAGATTCAGCTCAAAAACTCCGATCAGTCCACTGCGGATTGGGCGGCAAGCGACTGGTCTATCTATAATGAAAAAGAAGAGCTTGTCACGATTAACGCGTTGGCGGCAGGACAAGTGGGCAATATCACTTTTGTTGGCAATCAGCCCACATCCTTTAAGAAAGTAGCGGTTACAACAGGACGAGTTGCGGCTATTGCGGCTGACAAAGTCACAGTCGCCAATACTGGAGGGGGCTCCATCGATATTCCGCTCGGCTCAGCCATAATGGTAGTAAAGAATGGTGTTTCGGGTACTTCAGCTGCCGTCTTGCAGGCAGGAGACAGGGTTGAAGTCCGCAAGGATGCCACGGATCAGACGCTGATAACCGTGAACAGCGGCATAGCCAAAACATTCTGGAAATTCGACAGCGCCACAAGCTTGCTTTCGGTCAAACGTTCCAGTCTTGCAGACACTAATTTCACCTACAAGGTGACGTCCATGACGAAAGTATGGCAAGGCGATACGGCAATTTCTTTGACAGATTTAAAAGAAGGCGACAGCATTACCCTTTACATCAACCAGGGTGAACTTTTGGAGATTGTAAGGAAAGGTTAGTTACTACGGGAAGAGCACTGGGTTTTTCATGCCGGTGCTTTTTTTCTGCTTTCTTTAAAAATTTTCCAAGTCAGCACCTTTTCATCTCATAGAATTACGGCAAAATAAAATAATTTTATGAAAATCTCATGAAAAAGAGGCTATAAGCGCCCGTTTACGGTTGCTTATTGTGACATTTTTCGCTACACTTTGATTCGAAAGCCCAAATAGGGGAGAGAGACAGTTGAAAGCTAAGGATAAGATGGCCTATATCTTGCGTGTAATAGGCGAGATGTTTCCGAACGCTCACTGTGAGCTGAATCACCGTAATCCGTTTGAATTGACGATCGCCGTTCTGCTTTCGGCGCAATGCACGGATGAAACGGTTAACAAAGTAACAGCCGACCTATTCAAGAAATATGAGACACCTGCCGATTATCTGTCAGTTCCGCTTGATGAGCTTGAACAGGATATCCGCCGAATCGGATTGTATCGAAACAAGGCTTCCCATATTCAGAAGCTTTGCCGGATGCTGCTGGACGAATTCGGCGGCGAGATCCCCCATCGGCATGAGGATTTGACCAAACTGCCTGGTGTCGGACGCAAGACGGCAAATGTGGTCGTCTCCAATGCATTTGGAGTTCCGGCGATCGCAGTGGACACGCATGTGGAGCGGGTTTCCAAACGGCTCGGCATCGCCAAAGTGGACGACAATGTCCTCGAGGTAGAGAAGAAGTTGATGAAGCTTGTGCCGCGGGAGCTATGGACCGATACGCATCATCGGCTAATTTTTTTCGGAAGATACCATTGCAAAGCGCAAAATCCGCAATGCCCTGTTTGCCCGCTGCTGGATCTGTGCAAGGAAGGCAGGCAGCGTATGAAGATGAATGCCGATCGGAAAGCGAAAGCTAATTAATTTTGAGAGAAGAGGATGATCCAAACATGAAATGCATTTCCGTGTACACGAAAGATTTTGCTTTGTTTTCCGATATTTATGAGCAAATTATGGAAGCCCCTCCGGAAGAAAATGAAGAAGTTATTATTGAAGGCGTTACGGTTAGTGGAGCAGGAGACGTACCGGATCAATATATTGAACGTATGCGGGTTAAACCTGAGGTTGTTGTGATGAAAGAAAGAGAGCGCAGCGTGACGATACTTCAGCATGGCGAAGTGTTCGAGATCTGCCTGCCATCCGAGCAATCCGCATAAAGTAAACCACCGACATAGCGATACAGGTATGGTTATGGAAAATGGGAGAGAGAGAAATGAATCCATCTATTGCAACTGCTGTTCATCCGCTTGAAGCCGCGCTTAAGCAAATCGGGCCTCTTATGGACGAAGCCGGCGACAAACGGAATGCGGAGCGGCTGCTGGAGCTGCGCGGCAAATTAAATGCCGGGCGGCTTGCAGTCGCATTCTGCGGACATTTCTCCGCAGGCAAGTCAACACTGGTTAACAGACTTTGCGGGGCGGAGCTGCTGCCCTCAAGTCCAATTCCCACCAGTGCCAATGTTGTAACGATTGAAAACGGCGATCCTAAAGCAACGCTTACACGCACTAAGGGAGGCCGTGAAGAAACGCTGGCTGTTCCTCTCGATCAGCTTGATGATTATTGCAAGGATGGGGAAGGGGTACAATCCATCGCCTTGACTTACCCGATTCCGCGGCTTGGCGATCACACGGTGCTTCTGGACACGCCCGGTATCGACTCCACTGATGACGCGCACCGGATGGCGACCGAATCGGCGCTGCATCTGGCGGACGTCGTTTTTTACGTTATGGACTACAATCACGTGCAATCGGAAATTAACTTTTCCTTCGCCAAGCAGCTTAAGGATTGGGGCAAACCGTTATATCTGATCGTGAACCAAATCGATAAACATCGGGACAGCGAGCTGAGCTTTGAAGCTTACCGCCGGAGTGTGGACCAGGCGTTCGCCAATTGGCATTTAGAGCCAAGCGGGGTCGTCTATTTGTCGCTGCGCGAGCCTGGTCACCCCCATTCGGAGTGGGTTAAGCTTGAGGAACTGCTGGCGAATTTGGCGCAGCTGCGCGGGCCGCTTGCTCTTTGCAGCGTGGATGCCTCTGCGCGTCATTTGATTCGGGCGCACGGCAAAGTTCTGGATGAGCTTGCTGAGCCGCAGCGGGAACGATTAATTTCAGCTGCCGGCGGCGAAGATGGAGCGGAACATGTTGCGGAGGAATTATCGGCATTAAAGGGCACGTTGAACGGGATCGAGCAGGAAGCGGAAGGACTTCGCACCCGTCTGCGTCTGGATATGCAGCGACTGCTTGATAATGCGAATGTAACCCCTGCCCCAACTCGCGATTTGGCGCAGTCGTTTCTGGAGAGTCGCAAGCCGGGCTTCAAGATGGGTCTGCTCTTCTCCGGCGGGAAGACAGCCGCGGAGCAGGAGAAGCGTCTGGAGGCCTTTAAAGCGGATTTCGAGTCGCTGGTAAAGGCGGGAATCGAATGGCATCTGCTGGATATGCTCCGCAAAGCAGCGGACGGTATCGGCTGGCGCGGAGAAGAAATGGAGCAGCAGTTGATAGCAGCGATAACCGGGCCTGTCGAAGCCGAGTGGCTTCTGAACCATGTGAATACCGGCGCCGTGTTCGGCAGCGAATACACCATAAACTACTGCCGTGAGCTTGCAGCAGATGTGAAAGGCATCTACCGCAAGCGGGCGATGGGCTGGATCGATATTCTTGCACGGCACGCAGAAGCGGCAGGCGAAGCAGCCTCTGCTCCTGTACGCGAACGTCTGGGCATGCTCGCCGTTCAGGCCGCTGCTCTTGAAGAGCTATCGGCCATCGCAGAGCGCGCGGCAGCGCACCAGGCGCGTCTGGCTGCCATGCTGCCGCCTGCACCGGTGCGTCCGGCACTTCCAGTGCCGCGGACCGCGAAGCCGCCTGAAATGAAGGAGAGCCTGTTTGAGCCAGCGCCTCGCGCGGTTACAAGCGTCGGGACTGGCGGGGGAGCTATTCGGAACGGGGCTTCTCCAGACCAAGCCCGGACAGGGAATCCGCCCGGATCCCTTCATGGTTCCGAGCCCGATGCCAAGTCAACCGGGCCTGATGATGCGTTTGACGGCACAGGCGAAGCAGGTCATTCACAGCGAGGCCATCATACCTCCCGGACTTCGGACGCATTAGAAATGACAGGAGCAGCCTCAGACATGCCGCATTCCGCGACGTCTTCCGATATTGGAGGGGGCGCATTAGCGCCGCAACGCAAAGCGGCAGAGCGGCTCTACAAGGCCGCTGATCTCCTGGAAGCGAACGGGGATTTTGCTTCTGCGGTGCAAGCTATGCGTGACAAGGCGGACCGCTTGCAAGGGAGCCGTTTCACAATTGCTTTGTTCGGGGCGTTCAGCGCAGGGAAATCCTCTCTTGCGAATGCTTTGCTTGGCGATGCGGTTCTGCCGGTATCGCCGAATCCGACAACTGCTGCTGTGAACTGTATCGTGCCTCCAACCGGAGAGAAGGTTCACGGCACTGCCAGCGTCCTGCTGAAAACGCGTGAAGCGATGCTGGACGATCTTCGTTATTCCCTGTCCTTGCTTGGAGAGCCTGCTGAACGGATGAATCCGGCTCAGCTGTTGGACAGTATCGCCCGTTTGACACCGGATGGCGTTCATGCAGGTGGCCGGCCTCATTACAGCTTCCTGAAGGCTGCGCAGCAGGGGTGGCAGGAGCATGAGGCTCTGCTAGGCGGCGAGCTTCATGTGGATGGCGAAATGTACCGCCGTTATGTAGCGGAGGAAATGAAGTCCTGCTTTGTTCGCGAGATCGAGCTTTACCATCATAATACGCTGACGGCTCAGGGTATTGTACTTGTCGATACACCCGGCGCCGACTCTGTAAATGCGAGGCATACAGGGGTAGCCTTCAATTACATTAAAAATGCCGATGCGATTCTGTTTGTCACTTATTATAATCACGCCTTCTCGCAGGCAGACCGTCAGTTCCTTCTGCAGCTGGGTCGAGTGAAGGACCAGTTTGAGCTGGATAAAATGTTCTTTATCGTCAATGCCGCGGACCTGGCGTCAGGCAGCGAAGAGCTTGGCGGGGTGCTTGCGCATGTCGAGCGAAATTTGCAGCAGCAGGGCATCCGATTCCCCCGTATATTCCCTGTGTCCAGCCTGCAGGCATTGGATGGCAAGCAGAGACATGATTCTGCTTTGACTGTCATTTCGGGCATCGCGGCCTTTGAAGAAGCATTTCTTTCCTTCACCCGGGATGATCTCGGACAGCTTGCCGTTGCTTCTGCTGAGCTGGAGCTTGAGCGATCGGGGCGTACACTGGACGACTGGATCGAGGCGGCATCAGGCGACGCAGCCAGCCGTGCGAAGGCGGCTGAGGAGCTGCGTACGGCTGCCGACACCGCCACAGTCCGCATGCGTGAGTTGGAGCAATCTATGGTGCGAAACAACCCGCAGCTCTTCCAGGAGCTCAAGGAACTGCTGTTCTATGTGCTTCAACGGGTTCAGCTGCGATTCGGCGAACATTATAATTTCGCTTTTAATCCGGCGGTTCTGCAAGATGATGGCCGCGATCTGCGCAAAGCGCTCTGGACCTCATGGCTGGAGCTGCAAAGGCTGCTGCAAATCGAGCTGGCCCAGGAGCTTCAGGCGACATCGCTTCGTTTGGACAATACGCTTAACCGTCTGGCGGCGAAGCAATTTTCCGATCTGGCTGGTGATGTAGGGCAGGTCCTGCATGGTTTCCATGCCTCTGCCTTCAAGCCGCTGGAGATGCCAACGCCCGAGGAGCAGCCGCCCTGGCAGGCGGAAGCGATCGACTCAAAGTGGCTGTGGAGCCGGTTCAAGTCGCCCCGCCACTTTTTTGAAGGGGAGGGTAAAGGAGCGCTGCGCAGCGCGCTGGAAGCCGAGTTAACGGAGCCTTTGCAGCAGTGGATTTCACAGGCCGAGTCTCAGTGGGAATACCGTTACGCGGACTTCTGGCAAGAGGCTGCCCAGTCAATCGTGTCCGTCCTGTTGGCGGATATCGGATCGTTTACATCCGGCAAGCTTTCGTCAATCACCGGCAATTCCAATCTGGATGAGCTCAGAGAGCTGCAGCAAAGGCTGCAGGACCTATAGAAAATACGCGCATTAGCTAAAGAAGAACCTTGCATCATCCCTGAAGGATGACTGGCAAGGTTCTTTGCTTTGAAAAAATAAATACTGCAAAAACAAAGGTAAATATGCAAAAACGGAGCAATGTGTGCATGTTGATGATGAAATGCGACGATATCGAAGAATACCCCCTAACAAATCGTCAATATGGAAGAGAAAGAGGATTCTGCCAACTATATGCGACGCAGGTCTGTTTGCCGAGTCGGATTGATGCTGTTAATATTCATTCATATTCAATAAAAGTGCGAGTTTCAAGAAGTCAACTATGGAGGAGCGCGAGGTCGGAACAAGCCGGAGGAAGAACAGGTTCCGTGCGGGTAGTGTCTGCCCGTGCGCCAAGGGGATGTAAGTAGAAAACCCCGGTCCGGCCGAATTCAGGATCTGGTTGCTTCAGGTTGGCTTTATCTGTGCGAGCGGACTTTATTGGATATGACATTAAAAAAAGCAAGGAATAAGGAGAGGAAAACCCATTGGACGTCTTTAGGCAACTCAAAGAGTATTATTGGGTAGAGCGCAAGAAAATGTTTGCATCGATTGCATTTTTGATTTGCGCAACGGCTTTAGGGCTTGTTTACCCCAATATGCTGCGGATTTTGATCGACGATGTCATCAAACCCCGTGATTTCAGGTTGGTGCCTGTTCTATCGCTGACCGTTGTAGGTGTGGTTACCATTAAAGCATGCCTGCAGTTTTTACACGGATTATTTGCCGGACAGCTCGGCAACCGTGTTGCGTTTCGGCTTCGGAATGCATGTTACGAGAAGCTTCAGAAATTATCGTACCAGTATTATGATACGGCCCAGACTGGAGATCTCATGTCCCGTCTGACAGCGGATTTGGAAGCGGTGCGGAACTTTATCGCTTTTGGATTTGCACAAATGCTTAATATGATGTTAATGATTGTTTTCGGGGCAACGATGATGTTTTATATTCACTGGCAGCTCACGCTAATCACTTTGTTGACCATGCCGTTTCTGGCATTCGCGGCTGTTCGGTTTGAGAAACAAATACACCCGGCTTTCCGGGAAATGCGTCTGGCGATGAGTAATCTCACGACCGCGGTTCAAGAGAATATCACAGGGATGAGGACTGTTAAATCGTTCGCCCGTGAGCCGCATGAGATCGATAAATTTTCCAAGCGCAGCGACATCTATAAGCAAAATCAGATCGGCGCATCGGTGCTGTGGGCCAAATTCTTCCCCATCATGGAGCTATTGGCCAGCTGCTGCGTGGTCATCCTGCTTGTTGCGGGCGGTACGCTTGTCATTAACGGATCTTTGACGCTTGGTGCGCTGGTCGCTTTCTTCAGCATGGTATGGTACATTATCGGACCGATGTGGAATATCGGATTTCTGATTAACAACTATACGCAGTCCAAAGCATCAGGCGAGCGGCTTACCGAATTATTAAACCAGTATGTGCATGTTAAAAACAGCGACGAGCCGGTCGTCCTGGAGGACAACATCGTTGAGGGCTATGTCCGCTTCAGCGGGGTGACGTTTAACTATCCCGATAAAGCACCAGCGGTATCGGACCTGAACATCGAGGCGCCTCCTGGAACCGTTATCGGCATGCTGGGCGGAACCGGATCCGGCAAGTCCACGATCATTCAGCTGTTGATGAGAGCGTATAACATCAAGAAAGGGACCATCACGGTAGATGGCTTCAATATCAACGATCTTACGCTGGAGAGCTTGCGCTCTAACATCTCGATTGTTTTCCAGGAGACATTCCTTTTCTCCTGCTCGATCCGCGACAATATCGCCTATGGGATTGACAATGTAACCGAGGAGCAAATCGTGAAGGCGGCGAAGCTGTCCAAAGCCCATGATTTTATTCTGGAGATGCCTGAGGGTTACGATACGATTGTCGGCGAACGCGGAATGGGTCTGTCCGGCGGGCAGAAGCAGCGGATTGCCATTGCCCGGGCGCTGATCAAGAATCCGAAGATTCTGGTGCTCGACGATTCTACCAGTGCGGTTGACATGGAGACGGAGCATGAGATTCAGGCTGGTTTTAAAGAGGTTATGGCAGGGCGGACAACATTCATCATCGCTCACCGGATTTCCTCTCTGCGTCACGCCGACGAGATCCTGGTCATGGATGAAGGACATATTGTCCAGCGCGGCAAACATGAGGATCTGATCAAGGTTCCAGGGCCTTACCTGGATACGTACAACATCCAATATGCCGACCGGCCGCAGGTTAGCACCGCGGAATCGGTTGCGTCAGAAAGAAGGGTCGCCCAGTGAGTGAGCAGCACACGGCTCGCGGGGATAATCGCGAACGTTTTATTTACAAGGATGACGAGATCATCGAGAAACCGTTTAACTGGTCGCAGCTGGGACGACTGTTTCAATACATGAAGCCATACAGTAAGCAGCTGCTTCCTCTTGTTATCGTGACGATGGTACTGGGGACGGCAACAAGGCTTGCGGTGCCCGCGATTATAATCATGGCCATTGACGAAGCAATCTCGCCCAAAAACGGCGAGACCAGCCTGACCAAGCTTTATATGTACGCAGGATTGATGCTGCTCCTCTATGTTATTCAGTGGGCGGCCAATACGTACCGGATCAAATATACGAGTCTGATCGGCCAACGAGTCATCTTTGACCTTCGGCAGGATTTGTTCCGTCATATCCAGAAGCTCTCCTTCCGCTTCTTCGACAAGAGACCTGCCGGGTCAGTGCTTGTCCGAGTCACCAATGACGTGAATGCCCTACAGGATTTGTTCACGAACGGCGTCGTCAATCTCTTGATGGACTGCGTTCAACTGATCGGAATCATCGTCATTTTGCTCCTGTGGAACTTTAAACTCGGTGCCGCGGTCATGATTACGGTGCCGTTGATGTTTATCGTTTCGGGGGCGCTGCGCCGACGGATCCGTTTTGCCTGGCAGGATGTCCGGATGAAGCAGTCACGGATTAATGCCCATCTGAATGAAGCGATTCAGGGAATGAAAGTTACGCAGGCATATACGCAGGAAAAAGCGAATTTTTCTTTCTTCAATCATGTGAATAATACAAATATCAAAGCATGGAACAAAGCCTCGGCGCTTAATCAGGCTTTCGGTCCTATTATTGAAATCACTTCCGCAATCGGAACATTAATTCTGTTCTGGTATGGCTCCCATCTTATCCAGGCGGAAGTGATCACAGTCGGTGTACTGGTCGGGTTTGCCAACTATGTAGGGAACTTCTGGGATCCGATTAACCGATTGGGTCAAATGTACGCCCAACTGCTTGTGGCTATGGCTTCCTCGGAGCGTATTTTCGAGTTTATTGACGAGAAGCCGACTGTCGTGGAGCAGCATGAGGCAGACAAACTGGCATCTATCCGCGGAGATGTCAAATTCGATTCGATCGTGTTCGAATATGAGAAAGGCAGACCGGCACTGAAGGGAATCACTTTGGACGTGAAGGCGGGCCAGACGATAGCGCTTGTGGGGCATACCGGCTCCGGAAAAAGTACCATTATGAATCTTCTTTGCCGGTTCTATGATCCTGTCGAAGGGGCCGTTCTCATAGATGGCATTGATATCCGCAATGTCAGCATCGAAAGCCTCAGATCCCAGGTCGGCATCGTGCTCCAGGACACCTTTATTTTCTCGGGCAGCATCAGGGATAATATTCGTTACGGCCGTTTGAATGCATCGGACGATGATGTGGTAAAAGCGGCTACTGCGGTGGATGCTCACGATTTTATTATGAATCTGCCTGATGGGTACGATACACAGGTCCAGGAACGTGGGAATATTCTCTCAATGGGGCAGCGCCAACTGCTGTCATTCGCCCGGGCGTTGCTGGCAGACCCTCGTGTGCTCATTCTCGATGAAGCTACGGCGAGCATCGACACGGAAACGGAGCTCAAGATTCAGGAGGCGCTCAAGACGCTTCTTAAAGGCCGTACCTCCTTCATCGTGGCCCATCGTCTGTCTACGATTCGCAATGCCGACCGTATCGTCGTTCTCGATCATGGCGTTATCGTCGAACAGGGCAACCATGAAGAACTGATCAGGCACGGCGGTACGTATAATGGGCTGATTGAAGCGCAGTACCGATTTTTATCCGCATAATTCTTGATTTTTCGACGAGGAACCTCCACAATGGAAGAAAACGATAACGAAGCGCGCGCACTTGCCTTGCCCCTGTTGGGAACAGGCAGCCCGCTTCCGTTTTCTTCCGGGAGGTTCTTTTCTATATGTCTTATGGCTCGCCGCTTTCCCTGCATTCACGCAAAATCATGCTACTTGGCTCCGGTGAACTCGGCAAGGAAGTCATTATTGAAGCCCAAAGGCTCGGCGCCGAGACGATTGCCGTCGACCGATACGGCGATGCTCCGGCTATGCAGGTAGCCCACCGCTCCCATGTAATCGATATGCTGGACGCATCAGCCCTGAGAACGCTTATTCTGCAGGAACAGCCCGATCTGATCGTACCGGAAATCGAAGCAATTGCTACAAGTGCCCTCGTGGAGCTGGAGCAGGAAGGCTATCACGTTATTCCGACAGCAAGGGCTGCTCTGCTGACGATGGACCGTGAAGGAATCCGCAGACTTGCTGCTGAGACGCTGGGACTTGCAACCGCTCCTTACCGGTTTGCCGATACGCTGGAGGAGCTGAGACAGGCTGTAGCTGAGCTAGGCATGCCCTGCGTGATCAAGCCGATCATGAGCTCATCCGGAAAAGGCCAAAGTGTCTGCCGTTCGGAAGCGGAAATCGAAGGCTGCTGGCAATTCGCAATGGATGGCGGGCGGGCGAAGAAGCAGCGTATTATTGTGGAAGGTTTTGTCCATTTTGAGTCGGAGATCACTCTCCTCACGGTACGTTCCGTTTCAGGCACAGCCTTCTGTGCTCCGATTGGACATGTGCAGAAAGATGGGGATTATATTGAATCCTGGCAGCCGCATCCAATGACGGACAAGCAGATCGCAGAAGCTGAATCGATCGCACAGGCGGTAACCGGGGAACTGGGCGGATACGGTATTTACGGCGTTGAGCTGTTCCTTACAGCCGAAGGCGTTTTATTCAGTGAAGTATCGCCTAGACCGCATGATACGGGAATGGTGACCATGGTAACCCAGGATCTGTCCGAATTCGCTCTGCATGCCAGGGCCATTCTTGGTTTTCCGGTGCCAACGATCCGGTTGTTGACGCCTGGGGCTTCCCACACGCTGAAGGCCGACCGTGATTCCGGCAACTTCCGGATTAATGGCCTTGAGGATGCGCTAGCCTTGCCCCATACGCAGGTCCGGGTGTTCGGTAAACCCGTCACCAAGCCGGGACGTCGTATGGCCGTAGCGCTCAGCACGGCGGATGATACCGAACAAGCGCGGGAACTTGCGAGGCAAGCGGCGGAATCGCTCACAATCGAATACAGCTGATTGATGGCAAAAAGGCGACAGCCCGAGTGCCGCGACAGTCCAGCCGACGGTCCTGTATAAGGAGCTCAAGAGGCTGGCCGTTGCGCCGCTCGGGTTTTCGTAATTTGTCCGTTGCCGTCATAATTTGCAAATTGCGAGGCAAAGCCTTATTTTAAAATATAGGTACGTTAAAGGTTTCCATCCTATATATTCTTCAATTGCTGAGGAGTGAAACATGTTGCACAGCTAAACGGATGGGGCAACCGTTTTTCATTATAAAAAAAGACACATTAGACACAGACGAGTTGGGAGAGTCGGGTGGATCCCATTTAATCCGAGGGGGGAATCGCATTTCATGAGACGCAATGGTTCAACGGGGTTATGGAGAATGGTGAGTCTGACCGCGCTTGCTTCAACGCTGCTGCTCCTGTTCGGATTCGGCTATTCGGTCAAGGATATGCTTTGGCCGCAAGGTGAAGCTTATGAAGGCGAAAGGCCTTCCGCTGTACCAGAGGTATCAGCGA
The DNA here is from genome assembly GCF_014641075.1 of Paenibacillus nasutitermitis. Classification (GTDB taxonomy): domain Bacteria; phylum Bacillota; class Bacilli; order Paenibacillales; family Paenibacillaceae; genus Paenibacillus_Z; species Paenibacillus_Z nasutitermitis. The sequence continues at coordinate 281,109 of NZ_BMHP01000002.1, read as the reverse complement.
CCCTCGGGGCCAGCAAAGAGATTCGCATTACGGCGATCGGCGACTCCCTGACCAAAGGCACAGGGGATGCAACGGGCGAAGGATACGTGAAGCAGGTTGTCCGTTTGCTCGAAGAGAAATTCAAAGTGCCGGTGAAGCTCAATAACAATTTGGCTGTGAACGGACTCCGCGCCGATCAACTCGTGGAACGGTTGAAAACGGACAAAGGCTATCGTTTCTCCTTATCCCAGTCGAATTTGATTCTGTTTACCATCGGAGGAAACGATCTGTTCCAGATAGCCGCCGGCCAGCCGGCCAGTCAGGCTACAGGCGACTTTGATCTTGGCAATCTCAAGAGCGAACTGCCTGAAGGAATTGAACGGCTGAAGCAGGTTGTGGAGCAGCTTTATGAAATCAATCCGGATGCGCAGGTGGTGTATATCGGTTTGTATAACCCGTTTTATGATTTGAAAGATCTGCGTGAAGGCAGTCTCGAGGTTCAGAAATGGAATAATCAGGCCTATGAGCTGGTCCATCGCTATCCGAATATGACGCTTATTCCGACCTTCGATTTGTTTGAAAATACGATCGGGACCTATCTTTCATCGGATCATTTTCATCCCAATCATGAGGGGTACGGACAAATCGCTATTCGGATCACCCAATCACTGGAATAGGAGGCAAGTTCCCATGCATCCCAATAGTAGCAACCATGCATCCATGCCGCAGCCGGATAATTCCCCGTCTATTCCTCAGAAGGATTCGCACGAAGTTATAATGTCGGTCCGGGATGTGAAGAAAAAAATCGGACGCAAAATGATCATTCATGACGTCTCCTTTGATGTCCGGTCCGGTGAGATTTTTGGTTTCCTGGGGCCAAATGGCTCGGGGAAAACGACCACCATTCGGATGCTGGTTGACCTGATCAAGCCGACCTCCGGGGATATCAGCATTTGCGGTTATAATGTCCATAAGGATCCCGAGAATGCCTTGAAGCATATCGGGTGCATTGTGGAGAACCCTGAGGTTTATGCCTACATGGGCGGCTGGGAAAACCTCGAGCATTTTGCCAGGATGCAGCGCGGAATCGATGAAAAACGGATCCGGGAAGTCGTCAGTGTGGTCGGGCTGGATCAGCGTATTCACGATAAAGTCAAAACGTATTCGCTGGGCATGCGTCAAAGATTGGGGATTGCGCAAGCTCTGCTTGGCCGGCCAAAACTGCTTATTCTGGATGAGCCAACGAACGGCCTGGACCCGAAAGGGATCAAGGAGCTGCGGGAATTTGTCCGTATGCTTGCAAGTCAAGGGATGAGCCTCTTTATTTCCAGCCATTTGCTTAGTGAAATTCAGTTGATGTGCGACCGTGTGGCCATTATCAGCCAGGGACGGGTACTTGCCGTCGGAACGGTAGATGAGCTTGTCAATCAGGCAGGCACCTATGTAGTCTGGCAGTTTGATCAGCCTGAAGCCGGGCGGGCGCTGCTTGCCGGAGAACCGAATATGACTTTCATCGGGGAAGATGAGCATCAGATTGACGAGGGATTATTGTCGGGCTTGAAGGATGCGATTATCACGATGATGCCTTTGGAACGGATTCCGTTTATCGTGGAGAGGGCTGTGCAGGACGGAGTCGGTGTTCTGTCCGTGCAACGGGTTGCGCCTACGCTCGAGGAGCTGTTCCTGAAAATGACGGAGGGGGAGAGCATTGGATAGACTACTGCCGTTGATACAGAATGAGACGCTGAAAATCTGGAAAAAGAAACGATTTTATGTGGTCATTCTTGTCCTCCTTGTCCTTATTCCGGTATTTACATATGCCCAAGTGAAGATTGCCGAGACGAACAAGAAAAATTTCAAAGACTGGCGAAACCAGCTTGTCCAGCAAATTAACGATTATCAGAATACACTATCCAGCGAACGGATTCCCGAGGAGTGGAAAAGGTACCGGAAAATCGCCGTTCAGCAGCTGCAGTATTACCTGAACCACGATGTGAATCCGAATTCCCCCGACGGTGTCACGTTCACACGCGGTTTTATGCAGAATTCCGTTTCTTTGTTTTATCCGCTGCTTGTTCTGGCGATCGCTTCTGATCTGGTTTCGGGGGAACGGTCGAGCGGAACGATCAAAATGCTGCTGACAAGGCCCGTCCGACGATGGAAAATATTATTTAGCAAGCTGGTTGCGCTGACACTGTATGTATCACTGATTGTGGTCTCAAGCGGGATTCTGTGTTACCTTATATCAGGTGCTTTCTTCGGCTATGGGGGCTGGAATATGCCGATATTTACAGGATTTCAACTTAATGGCTCCAACGTGGACAGCAGTTATGTTCATGCGCTGCCGCAGTGGCAGTATCTTCTGATGCAATCCGGTCTCATTTGGTTCTCATCCATGACTGTGGCCATTCTGGCATTAATGGTTTCGGTGCTGGTCCGCAGTACAGCAGCCAGCATCGTCACGATGATGGCGGCGGTTATTGCCGGTACCATCCTTGCGAGCATGTCCGCCTCCTGGGAAAGCGCCAAATATGTATTTGCCGTAAATTTGCAGTTGACCGACTATCTGGCAGGCTCGCCGCCGCCGATTGAAGGGATGACCCTAACTTTTTCTCTTCTGACCCTGGCCGCTTGGGCTATCGGAGGCCTGATTGTTTCATTTACTGTCTTTACGAAACAGGACATCTTGAATTAAAATAGCACGGGTAAGGCATGCTTGTTTGCAAAACAAGAAGAAACGGCTGCGCCGTCCTCTGGCGGCAAAGTTAGTTTCTTCCCTTAGACCTTATAGAAATTTATAAGAGTGAAACTTATAAATTCTATAAGGTGAACATAATGGGTCTTGCATAATCGTCAAATATTAGCTTATGCTTACGAGACGAGTTTTTTACTCATGGAGAAGCATATCAGGGAAGTAATCACACAAAACTTAAGTAACGCTTACGAAGCGAGTTTTCGCTTGGTGGAACCGATTAAGGTTCCACCAGGCACAGCCTCGCAAAAACTTGGCACATGCTTACGAAGTGAGTTTTGTGCTCGCGGAGAAGCATATCAGGGAAGTAATCACACAAAACTTAAGTAACGCTTACGAAGCGAGTTTTCGCTTGGTGGGACCGATTAAGGTTCCACCAGGCACAGTCTCGCAAAAACTTGGCACATGCTTACGAAGTGAGTTTTGTGCTCGCGGAGAAGCATATCAGGGAAGTAATCACACAAAACTTAAGTAACGCTTACGAAGCGAGTTTTCGCTTGGTGGGACCGATTAAGGTTCCACCAGGCACAGCCTCGCAAAAACTTTTAGGAGGACGTGTATGACTGAGCAGGTGGATCTGTTTGCGGGCGCAACTTCTTCGGCTGCCGATCGCAACTATGAAGCAGACGACATACAAGTGCTGGAGGGGTTAACCGCTGTTCGCAAACGGCCCGGAATGTACATCGGGAGCACGACTGCCTCGGGACTTCATCATCTCGTCTGGGAGATCGTCGACAATGCGGTTGACGAACATTTGGCAAAATTCTGCTCCGTTATTGAGGTGGTCATTCATAATGACGGCTCAATCATGGTTCGCGATAATGGCAGGGGTATTCCCACGGGGATGCATAAGACCGGAGTTCCGACTCCGCAGGTCGTGTTTACGATGCTGCATGCCGGCGGTAAGTTCGGCGGCGGGGGATATAAGAAATCAGGAGGCCTTCACGGTGTTGGCGCCTCGGTGACGAACGCGCTGTCCGAGTGGCTGGAGGTTGAAATATTCCTTCACGGTAAAATACATAAGCAGCGGTTCGAGTATTGGGTCGATAAGAAAGGCAAAGAGCATGTCGGCGAGCCGACAACCGGTCTTGAAATCATCGGCAATACGAACCGCACCGGGACCAAGGTGACCTTTAAACCGGATGCCCGCGTATTTCACGGCAATATCGCCATCAATTACGATACCTTGTCCGAACGTCTCCAGGAAATTGCCTTTCTCAATTCGGGACTGAAGGTTTCGGTAAAGGATGAGCGCAGCGGCAAACAGGATATTTATCATTATGAAGGCGGTGCGCAGCAGTTCGTCCAATTTCTTAATGAAGAGAAAACGGTGCTGCATGATGTGATCCATTTTACCGGGGAACGCGATGATATTGAAGTTGAGGTCGCTCTGCAGTACAATGACGGTTATACGGAGACGATGGCGTCATTCGTCAATGCTATACCGACACGAGGCGGCGGTACGCATGAAACAGGCTTCAAGACGGCCTATACGCGTGTGATGAATGACTACGCCCGCAAGAATGCGCTGATTAAGGAAAAGGACAAGAACCTCGAAGGCAATGATCTTCGTGAAGGCATGATGGCCGTCATTAATATCAAAATGTCGGAAGTTGAATTTGTCGGCCAGACGAAGGACCAGCTCGGGAGCGCTTCGGCACGCGGAGCTGTGGATGCGATCGTTTCGGATAAGATGCAGGTCTTTCTTGAGGAAAATCCGCAAGTTGCCCAAATGCTGCTGAAGAAATCGATCCAGGCTTCAAGGGCTCGGGAAGCAGCGCGTAAAGCGCGTGAGGAGATCCGCAGTGGCAAGAAGAAAAGCGAAAGCTCCAATCTGGGCGGCAAGCTGACGCCGGCTCAATCAAAAGATTATACCCGCAATGAGCTGTTTATCGTCGAAGGCGACTCCGCAGGGGGTTCGGCCAAGCAAGGACGCGACTCCAAGCATCAGGCGATTCTTCCCCTGAAGGGAAAGCCGATGAATCCGGAGAAATCAAAGCTCGCCGATATTCTCAAAAACGATGAATATAAAGCGATTATCGCGACAATCGGCGCCGGGATCGGCCCTGAATTCGATGCGGAATCCTGCAACTATAACAAGATCATCATTATGACGGATGCGGATACGGACGGCGCGCATATCCAGGTGCTGCTGCTCACCTTCTTCTACCGCTATATGAAGCCGTTGATTGATCTGGGCCGGGTGTTTATTGCCCAGCCACCGCTATACAAAATCACCCGCAAATCAGGCAAACTGGAAACAGTCCGGTATGCGTGGACCGATGATCAGCTGCAAAGTTATTTAAAAGAGTTCGGCAAGCAGTTTGAGCTGCAGCGCTACAAAGGACTGGGAGAAATGAATCCCGATCAGCTGTGGGAAACGACGATGGACCCGGAAACGCGCACACTTCTTCAGGTTCAGATCGAAGATGCGGCGAAGGCAGAGCGCCGGGTATCAACCCTGATGGGCGATAAGGTCGATCCTCGCAAACGATGGATTGTAGAGAACGTAGATTTTACGGAATACGAGGAATAACCCGCTAAAAAAGCAGGGACGGCTGGTACTGGCTGCAAGAGTGAACAACGCAGCCAGAAGTCCATCCATTCTTGCAATAAAGGTAGGAGACAAACGCAGATGGGTATGATGGAACAGTTTATGCCGGCGTTTCTGGAAGAAGTCGTCGGAGACCGATTCGGACGCTATTCGAAATATATTATCCAGGATCGCGCTATTCCCGATGTCCGGGACGGACTGAAACCGGTGCAGCGGCGTATTCTTTACGCGATGTACGATGCTGGCAATACGCCGGACAAGCCTTACCGCAAGTCCGCAAAAACAGTCGGCGACGTGATGGGGAATTACCATCCGCACGGCGATTCATCCATTTACGAGGGCATGGTCAGAATGGCGCAGCCCTGGAAAATGGGGCATATGCTTGTGGACGGACATGGCAACTGGGGATCCCAGGACGATGATCCGGCCGCGGCTATGCGTTATACGGAAGCCAGGCTTTCTAAAATTGCGCTGGAGCTGCTGAGGGATATTGAGAAGCGGACGGTTTTGTTTAAGGATAATTTTGATAATACAACCAAAGAGCCAGTCGTGCTTCCATCCCGTTACCCGAATTTGCTTGTAAACGGGGTAAGCGGGATTTCGTCCGGTTTTGCCACAGAAATTCCGCCCCATAATCTGACCGAAGTCATTGACGCTTGTATCGCGGTTATGGAGCAGCCTGATCAGACACTGGAGCAGCTGATGGCCATTGTGAAAGGACCGGATTTTCCCACTGGCGGTCTTATCATGGGCGAAGAAGGGATCCGGGAAGCCTATCAGACAGGAAAAGGCCGTATCTATATCCGTTCCAAGGTTGCGATCGAGGATATGAAAGGTGGACGACAACAAATCGTCATCACCGAAATCCCGTACCAGGTTGTTAAATCACGACTGGTTACCGCAATGGAAAACATTCGGATTGAGAAAAAGGTCGAAGGGATTGCGGAGGTTCGCGACGAGAGCGGACGCAACGGGATGAGAATTGTCGTAGAGCTGAAAAAAGACGTTGACGCACAAGGTATCCTGGCTTATTTGCTTAAGAAAACAGACCTTCAGGTGACCTATAATTTCAATATGGTCGCCATTGTCAACAAGACTCCCAAACAATTGGGTCTCAAGGATATGCTTACGGCCTATATCGCCCACCAGCGGGAAGTCGTTACGTTCCGGACGAAATACGAGCTGGAGAAAGCGGAAGACCGCGCCCATGTGCTCGAAGGACTCGTCAAAGCACTAAATCTGCTGGATGAGATTATTGCCACGATTAAAGCGTCCAAGAACCGGCAGGATGCGCAAAACAATCTGGTAGCCAAATTTGCTTTCACGGAGCGTCAGTCGGACGCCATATTGACCTTGCAATTGTACCGTCTGACCAATCTGGAAATCACATCGCTGGAGAAGGAATTAAAAGAAATCCAGAAACGGGTTGCCTTCTACAAATCCATTCTTAACAGCGAGAAGAAGTTGATCGGGGTAATTAAAGAGGAGCTGCTTGAGATACGGGGCAGCTACGGGATCAATCGCCGTTCGGATATTCAGGGCGAAGTCGATGAGCTGAAAGTGAATCTGGAGGTTATCGTTCCGGCTGAGGATGTGCTCGTTACGCTGAGTCTGAACGGGTATATCAAACGCACCTCGAAGCTGTCCTTTACAAGGTCCGGCGGAGAATTATCCAGTGCGGGCGTCAAGGAAGGCGATTATATCCGGACGCTGCTGGATGTCAATACGATAGACCAACTGCTTCTTTTTACCCGCAAAGGCCATTATTATATGCTGCCAGTCCATCTGATTCCGGAATTCAAATGGAAGGATGCAGGAACCGCCGTCGTTAATGTGGTGCCGATTCCTAAGGATGATGCCATTATCAGCATCATTCCGGTCAAGGATTTCGAAGAGCCGGGACGTTCGCTTGCCTTTGTTACCAAACGCGGGCAGGTCAAGCGTACGGATTTGAAGGAATACCGTTCTACCCGCTCCACAGCGATTGCGGCGATTAAAGTGTCCGAAGGCGATGAAGTTCTGAAGGTCGAGGTCAGCGACGGGGCCAAAGAGCTGCTGCTGGTCAGCAAGCTGGGGATGTGTATCCGGTTCATCGAAAGCGAAGTCAACGCGATGGGGCGGGTGGCAGCGGGAGTACGGGGCATCCAGCTCCGTCCCGAAGATGAAATCGTCGGTGCTGAGTGGGTAACCGGTGATGAAGGCGAAGTGCTTGTCCTCACTGAACTGGGCTTTGCCAAACGTTCTCTGCTCCTTGACTACCCTGTCCAAGGCCGCGGAGGCAAAGGATTGGTCAGCTTTGAGTTTAAGGAAGGCAAACGGGTAAGATCGAATGGAGAGCGGCTCATCGGCGCGCTTTATTGCAGGGATGAACGCGAATTGCTGGCGATAACGGCTTCTGGGACGGCTCTAACCTTCAGCACGGAAAAAGCTCCGATCGATGACCGGAAGTCGACAGGCAAAGCGATTATTACCGTTGACAAGAAGGATCCGCTTGTTGTATTCTTCCCGAGAGCAGACGTCTAGAAGCTATTAATCAAAGGGCTGATAAGGCGGATCGCTTCGCTCTATCAGCTGCATCATGATGTCAAGAATGACCCACAATGGCGCCGGTTCATCCAAACGGTCCAGCCATTGTGGGTCTTTTAATACAATTCGTGCATCAATCAGTTTTTGAATGAATAGTAACTTGCGCTCATCCAAGTCAGTCACGCTCCTGTCCTTCTTTTCGATCCTGGTCAACAGCCTATAAGGATAATCTATGTCACATGTTGTCTAATGGTTCTCTTTTTTCTCGATTAATGGCACAAAATATTAATTGCATTAATCTTTAATTCGACATTTGCCAATGTTATAATAAAAGTAATCATATAAAAGCTGAGGTGGTGAAGGCAATGGTGTCTTCGGAGTTTGTACGTTTGTGGATGAAGATGACGAAGGAATGGAAAATGCATCTGGAGGAGTCGCTTGCCCCGGGTTTAACGGAAGGCCAATTAGGCGTACTTGAGCTTTTGCTTCAGCATCAGCCGATGAAGCCATCGGATTTGCTTGCGTACCTGTCAACGACACCTGCTGCGATCACCACCTTGCTTGACCGGATGGAAAGAGGGGGGCTTGTGACGCGCAGCCGCGATGATCATGACCGCAGGATCGTGTGGGTAACGGTAACCGATAAAGGGCGGTCGGAAGCAAAGCGAGGCATCGAGCTAAGAGACGCCTATATTGGCGAGGCGCTGGATCGTATCTCCTCGCATAACCAGCAGCTGCTCGTTTATTTGCTGGGTAAAGTAGCAAATTCATAAAGCTTCTGGCTGGTTGGCAAGGAACCGTGCTGCGTGGCATGCGAAGGCGGTTGAAGAGCAGATACACGGAATTTCCTTGCCGGAGTAGGCGGTAATGCAGCCGAAGCGGAAATGACAACCAGCCGTACCAGGCATCAAGACTTTTCCAGAATACGAGCGCAATACAAACCACACAAAAGCACCGCCCTTTCGACGAGAGCTCGTGGAATGGGCGGTGCTTTTTGATTGCATGGAAAGCGGATGTTTCTGAATAATTTTCAATTAGCATCTTTATAATAGCGAATTTATTTGGTGGAGGCTGCTTGAGCCGACATGGATGACAGTCGTTTTTTCAGAAGAACCAATTGGCTGTTTAGCCGTTTGTATTCTTCGGAAGAGAGTCCTTTGAGGCTGCGTTCTTTAATGGTCTGCTCCAACGGAACGATACTATATTTATAGGCTCCCTTCACTCCGCTCCGGTAAACCCATGTCGGGATCGGTTCAATTTCCCCGATTCTGGTCTGCTTCGTGTTGTTATTTTTATGAATGATCACCTTATAAATTACACCGCAGTCCTTGGTGTCACCGCGCTGGTTGGAAATAAAGTTTCCCATGGAATAAATGATCAGCCCGCGTCTTACGGTACCATCGTCATTGGTCGCTTCTACTGTCTCATAAGGCTGCAGAACATGAGGATGGGATCCCGCAATAATATCTGCCCCTGCCGCAATTAGCTTGCGCGCCAGTGTTTTTTGATCGTCATTGGGTACGGTCTGGTATTCAACTCCGAAATGCAAGGAGATCGTGATAAAATCTGTACCGGCCTTGCGGAGAAGGCCAATGTCGCGAATAATGGCTGCCTCGTCGATCAATGAAACGGCGTAAGGCTGGTTCTTCGGAAGAGGAATGCCATTGGTACCGTATGTATAAGCAAGCAGCCCCATCCGGATTCCTTTCTGTTCGACGATGGTAAGATGCTCCGCCTCCGCCTTTGAGCGTGCGGTCCCTTTTACAATGAATCCCTGATCGAGTAGATGTTTTAATGTCAGTTCAATACCTTGCGCGCCCCGGTCAAGAGAGTGATTATTCGCATTTGTAATCACATTAAATCCGGCATACTTAAGCGCACTGGCCAGCTCAACAGGTGAATTGAAGCGCGGAAAGCCGGAGTAACCAAGCGCCTTGCCGGCAATAGGCGTTTCAAGATTGGCAATTGTCCAATCGCCTTGCTCCAGCAGCGGCTTTACTTTTGTGAAAAAAGGATTGAAATTGTAGCTCTTTGTTTTCTCATCGTAGGATGATGGGAGCTGCGGCATATGCATCATCACATCGCCAACGGCCATCCACACCGCTTCGCTATCCGGAATCAGTTCCGCTTCCTCTTCTGGTTCCGGTACACTCTCAGGTTCCGGATCTGTTATTTCGTCTGGTGGAAGCCTGTCGCCGACATCGCCGGATGCTGGCTTTGGCTGGACAGGCTCGTTCGCAATACCTGTGTTGGCCAGGCCGGTGTTGCCGTTTCGCTTCTCTGCGTCCGTACAGCCGGCCAACAGGGAGAGGAGGGCTAATGCGGTTATTATTATCCGAAGCATTCTCAGCGTCATAGGCGCTCTCCTTCGTCCGGCAGCATTCGCGGGGCTCTGGCGTAATCTTCTTCGCTATACCTGCTCCACGGCTCCTCCATAGGGGGAGGGCAGCGACAGGTCAACCACTCCCTGGTAACAGGGTGGGCGGCACCAACCGAAACAGACCACAGCGCAATGTCTCGTTCCCCCTCTATGGCAGCTGCGCCGTATTTACGGTCATACAGCAGCGGATAGCCTGCCGCCGCCATTTGGACGCGAATCTGATGGGATCGGCCGGTCAGCAGGCGGACAACGATCAGCGAGCTGTTACCGCGGCTTGCAACCACCGCGTAATCCAGGATCGCTTCTTTGGCATCAGCGGCCGGCCGGTCATAGGCCGTGACGAGGTTGCGCTTGGCATCCTTGCTCAAGAAATGCCGAAGCCGCCCGGAGGATGGTGCGGGAATCCCTTGAACGACCGCAACATAGATCTTCTCGAAGTCGCGTCTGCGGACCGAATCCGAAAGACGGGAAGCCGCTTTCGATGTTTTGGCGAACAGCATCGCTCCTCCGACGGGACGGTCGAGCCGGTGCACGAGTCCGACAAAAACATTGCCGGGTTTGGCATAACGTTCCTTCAAATCCTGCTTGAGCAGATTGACCATATCCGGTTCACCGGTATCATCGGCCTGTGAAAGCATGCCTGGCGGTTTGACAACGGCGAGCAGATGATTGTCTTCATATAAAATCGCCAGCTTCCCGGGACCAGCCAGGGGAGACCTGTCGCTCATCATTGACTCTCCCAACGGCCCAGAATACCGCAGGGGAGGGTCAGGCCCGAAGCCGTGATCGGCAGTCCAATTTCCCCGCAGTGGATGCTTCCCTCATACTTCTGGCCGATTGTCATCTGCAGCAGATTATGAAGCACAGAAGGGGATAAGCCCGTCGTGTAGGAATTGACTAGAACAAACAGCGGATTTGGCGAAAGAATAGCTCTGCAGGACTCCAGAAACGGATATAAATTTTCCTCAAGCTTCCACATTTCACCGTTTGGCCCCCTTCCGTATGAAGGAGGGTCCATAATAATGGCATCGTATTCCCGTCCGCGGCGCTGCTCGCGCTGTACGAATTTGAACACATCATCGGTAATGTAGCGGATAGGATGATTCGCAAGGCCAGAAAGCTGCGCATTCTCCTTCGCCCATTGGACCATGCCTTTGGCCGCATCCACATGGCACACTTCCGCACCGGCTGCGGCCGCCGCGACGGTCGCTCCCCCCGTATAAGCAAATAAATTCAGCACACGGATGGGGCGCTTGGCTTTGCGTATCTTGTCCATCATCCAGCTCCAGTTCACAGCCTGCTCGGGAAACAAACCCGTGTGCTTGAAGCTGGTAGGTTTGATGTGGAATTTTAGCTCGCCGTATGAAATGGACCAGCGGTCCGGCATTTTCGTCCGAAACTCCCACTCGCCGCCTCCGGAGGAGCTGCGGTGATAATGGCCGTCAGCGCTTGACCACAAGCCAGTTTCGCTGCCAATGGGCCAGATCACTTGCGGATCCGGGCGTCTGAGCACATAAGAGCCCCAACGCTCCAGCTTCTCACCTCCGCCAGTGTCCAATAATTCATAATCTTTCCACTGATCTGCGTTATACATGAGTGGTTCCTTCCTTGTAGTTGAATTTATATCCGACCCCGCGCACCGTCAAAATATAGATCGGATTAGCCGGGTCCGGCTCGATTTTTTTACGCAGGTTGCTGATATGAACCATCAATGTACGGGTATCCCCCATGCTGTCATGTCCCCAGACGATCATATAAAGCTCATCCAGCGCAAAAGCCCGGTTGGGTGATTTGGCCAGACGTACCAGCAGATCGAATTCCTTGGCGGAAAGAAAAACCTCCGTGCCCTGAACATGCACGGTTCTCGCCGGAAGATCAATCGTCAGGCCGTCATAGCTCAAAATTTCCTCGAATTCTCGTTCAGCCCGCTGCTGCTCAAAGACAGACTGCCTGCGCAAATGAGCCTTAACCCGGGCAACCAGCTGGCTGGGACTAAATGGTTTGGTGATATAATCGTCGCCGCCTACATTCAGACCGTGTATAATATCCGTATCATCGCTTTTGCAGCTGACGAACAAAATGGGCACATCGGAAGAAGCTCTGATCTTTGTGCACACTTCATAGCCGTCAATCGATTTGAGGGAAATATCCAGTATGATCAGATCCGGCTTCAGCTCTTCCGCCAGGGAAATGGCATCTTCTCCATTATCCGTTGCATGGACAACAAAGCCTTCCTTTTCCATATATAGGGCGATTAGTTCGGTTATATCCGATTCATCATCAACCACCAAAATTTTATTGGCGCTCATCTTACATCCTCCTCTTTCTCGAACCATTATATCCAATGGAGGGAGGTATGAGCAATCCGCGTTTACAAAAAAGGAGGGAAAACCTTATTCGCCGCTTGTTGATTGTCATCATATTATTCATGTCGCTGCCTCTGGGTTTAGCCGGGTGCAGCGGCAGCAGGGAAACAAATGATCATGCAGCGGACCGTGGGACATTGGACCTGCGCAATTGGTCATTTGAGGAGGATGGAGCCATCTCGCTGGACGGGGAGTGGGCTTTCTTCCCACGGCAACTGCTTGCACCGGAGCAGCTTTCAGCACAGCGGGGCGGTGAACATTATGTCAACGTTCCGAAATCTTGGAACAGCTATCCGAAGGGATACGGGTTATCGGACGGGCAAGGGTATGCGACCTACAGACTGAAGATCAGGATTGATCCAACAAAGAAGGTGCTCGCAATCCGGGTACCCAATATTTACAGTGCCTATACAATGTGGATCAACGGCGAGATGTTGGCTTCAAAAGGAAAAGTAGGGACAAGCGAGGAATTGTCACAAGCCGATCAGTATCCCGTAGTTGTAGCCTTTAAAGCAGATACGGACGAGCTGGATCTTGTGGTACAGGTCTCTAATTTTCAGCATCGCAAGGGTGGGATATGGGTCGACTTCAAGCTTGGAGAAAGCGGAACGCTATTCCGTATGCAAAATTGGTCGGCTGCACAGGACATGTCTATTCTCGGCAGCCTGTTGATTATCGGAATCTATCATATCGGATTGTATGCCTTCCGCAGACAGGAGAAGTTTACAATCCATTTTGGCCTGTTATGCCTGATTATCGCTTTAAGGGCCGGCGTTACCGGAGATTCTTATCTTCTTCAGATTTTTCCGATTTCATGGGAAATGGGGCTTAAGCTGGGGTATATATCCTTGCCTTTATGCGCTATATCCGGATATTTGTATGTGTTCCAATTGTTTCCACAGGATGGATCGAAGAAAGCAATTAAATGGGTCATGGGCATCGGGTTGCTGCTCACTTTGATTGTAGTGATGTTTCCGGCGATTGTATATTCCCAAATCCTGCTGCTTTTCCAGTCGTTTGTGCTGGTTGTAGGCTTGTATTCGCTGGTTGTTCTGGTTGCAGCCAGAGTAAACAGGAGAGAAGGGGCGACCTTCGTGCTTGCGGGGATGGCTGTATTTGTTATGACCGTGTTAAATGATGTGCTGTTCTACAATGAGTGGCTTGTTTATACACAGCTTGTGCCCCTTGGATTGTTTTTCTTCATCCTGATGCAGTCCTTCATCATTTCCACCCGATTCTCCAGCGCACTCCGCAAGGGCGAATTGGTATCCAACCAGCTGAGGGAATTGAATACCCATCTGGAAGAGCGGATCGAAGAAAGAACCGATACCTTGAAGAAAACGAACCAGACGCTGGAGAAAGCAAACCGCGAGCTTGGCCGCATGGAGACCTCAAGACGCCATTTTATGACAAATATTTCACATGATCTACGCACCCCGATTACGCTGCTGCAGGGCTATTTGGAGGCCATTCAGGACGGTGTTGTGAATACGGAGGAGCAAAGGCAGAGGTATGTGCGAATGATGCTCGGCAAAGTAAGCGGCCTGGAGCGGCTCATACGCGATCTTTTTGAACTGTCCAAGCTGGAAGCGGGGCAGCTGCGTTTCGATAAGGCTTCCGTCTGCCTTAGCGCTTGGATGGAACAGTTATGCGAGCAGTATGAAATTGACGTACGCAGTGCGGGACTTGCCCTAGATTGCACATTCATTCATGGTGAAGAAGATGCGGTTCAGGTTGACCCTCAGCAAATCAAACTGCAGCTTGATCTGCCAAGAATGGACCAGGTAATCGCGAATCTGGTCTACAATGCGATCAAACATACGCAGGCTGGAGGAAGGATAACGCTTACTTTTTCCTATTCACACCTGACCAAAGAAGTGCTCCTTCATGTAACAGACAGTGGTATCGGAATCGAAGCGGAGCACCTGCCCTTTATATTCGACCGGTTTTACAAGAAAGAAATGTCCCGGAATTCCGCTGAAGGTAGCAGCGGTCTGGGTCTGGCCATTGCCAAAGAAATCATCGAGGCGCATGGCGGCAAAATCGGAGCCAGCAGTGAACCGGGTCGAAGCACGACCATCTGGTTATCGCTTCCCGCATCCCAGAACGAAAAAGGCGTGAAGAACAGCCTTATTCAGCCTGTTTGATAACCGCAAGCATCCGGTCGATGGACTGCTTGCGTTTGTCCTGATCCATGCTGTTCAGGATCCGGATGATTTCAAATGCGTCCGGAGACACATTATGCTCCTGTTTGGAGCTTTCGCCGCCAATAATATAATCCAGCGTAACATTAAACAAGATGGCCAGTTTTTTCAGCGTGTCATAAACGGGCTGACGATTGTTGATTTCATAGTGGCTGTAAGCCGACCTGGTAATGCCAATCTGTTTGGCAACCTCTTCCTGAGAAAGATGTTTTTTTAGTCGCAGTTCCCTTAATCGGTCTCCCATTGTCATAGCTATAGCTCCTTACGTTTATACTGAACAATTAGTCCTAGTACAAACGGGTACCGTTAATTCTATCTATTAGTAATTTATGATACAAAGTGTATCAATGTCAAGTAAATTCCGTGATTTCTCTAAGATTTACGGGAAAAACGGTGATTATTTCGTTTTTTAATGACTTTTGGTATAGATGCGTTTCGATTTGCAAGCTAGTTGTGCGAAAGAGATGGAAGATTAGGTATTGAAAAACAGTCCGCTTGCGCTTACAATAGACCATATCGATGTTGTACGTACAAGTGTGGCGTTAAACAACCTCGTTTCTTCACAAAAACCGAGTTTTCTGCGAGAAAACAAGCAAGTCCGGTTATAAAAAGGATTGAATTGTCTGTACAAGTTGAAATTGGTGTGCAGCGACTCGCGGGGGTTTATTCCTCTTGCAGCTTTATCAAATCGACATGCGGCAGGAGCCGTCAGCTCCCGGTTCCGGTGCTGCAGTGTGAAGGGGGAAAAACATGCTTAAAGTTAAGCCTTTTCAGTTTTGGTTTGTAACGGGAAGCCAGCATTTATACGGTCCTGAAACGCTGCTGGAGGTTGCGGAGCACTCACGGACGATTGCGGAAGCATTCATTAGCGACGCATCGATTCCATTTGAAGTTGTTTTCCAGCCTGTTGTAAAAACGCCGGATGAGATTTACAAGCTTTGCACGCAAGCCAACGTCGACGACCGCTGCGCAGGCATTATAACCTGGATGCATACCTTCTCACCGGCAAAAATGTGGATTGCGGGACTCTCGGAGCTTCGTAAACCACTGCTGCATTTGCACACTCAATTTAACCGCGATATTCCTTGGGACAGCATTGACATGGACTTTATGAACACGAATCAATCCGCGCATGGCGACCGCGAATACGGCTTCATTGGAGCGCGCATGGGGATTGCCCGCAAGGTTGTTGTCGGTTATTGGGAAGATCCCGCGACCCGCGGGCGCATTGCCGGATGGATGCGCACAGCCGTAGCCTTCACCGAAGGACGGAGCCTGAAGGTTGCGCGCTTCGGCGACAATATGAGGCAAGTGGCGGTTACGGAAGGCGACAAGGTGGAGGCTCAAATCAAATTCGGCTGGTCCATCAACGGTTATGGCGTAGGCGATTTGGCCGCGCGGATTGCACAAATTTCCGAGGAGCAGGTTCATGCACTGACGGATGAATACGAGACTCTTTATGAAATTGCGCCGGAGACAAGAAATTCACCCGAGAAATGGGAAGCGATACGGGAACAGGCCCGCATCGAGTTGGGCATGAAATCCTTTCTGGAAGAAGGCGGCTTCACCGCATTCACCACATCATTCGAGGACCTGCACGGCATCCTGCAGCTGCCGGGTCTGGCTGTTCAGCGCTTGATGGAACAGGGCTATGGGTTCGGGGGAGAAGGCGACTGGAAAACAGCCGCGCTTACCCGCATGATGAAAATGATCGCCGATAACAAAGGCACCTCGTTCATGGAGGATTATACATACCACTTTGAACCGGGAAATGAAATGGTGCTTGGTGCGCATATGCTTGAGGTATGTCCGACTATCTCCACAGACAAGCCTCGCCTTGAAGTTCACCCGCTCGGCATAGGCGGCAAGTCCGACCCGGCAAGGATGGTATTTAATGGCCGCAGCGGCCGGGCCTTGAATGCTTCAATCATTGATCTTGGCAACCGTTTCAGGCTGATTATTAACGTGGTGGATGCGGTTGAGCCGGATCGCGAAATGCCGAAGCTTCCCGTCGCGCGTGTGTTGTGGAAGCCTCAGCCGTCCTTGAGCGAATCGGCTGAAGCCTGGATTCATTCAGGGGGCGCTCATCATACCGTTTTCTCCTATGAGGTGACACCGGAACAATTGGTGGATTGGGCAGAGATGGCTGGTATCGAGTATGTAATTATTGATCACTCCACCAATACGCGCGCTCTCCGCAATGAGCTGCGTATGAGCGATTTGTATTGGAAGCTTCGTTAGGTCTGATTTCCTGCATCTAAACGAAGTGAATACGCACTGGCTTATTGACAAGCGCCCCTTGCTATAGGGGCGCTTTTTTTTTATCGTTGTTCAACCGGTCCTAACATCAATCGTCCTCATTCTCTTCATGCTCGTTATTCCGGAAGTTCGCCAAACTTGCGCTCATAATGGGAAAACGCCAGCAGCGGCCATATCCGCGAATAGCTCTCGTATTGATTATAGAAATGTCCCGGGAGTCCTGCGCCTGTAGGATAGCTTGCGGCGGCGCCGCTGCTGCCGGTATGTTCCAGCAGATAGGCTGCCGCGCGCTGAATGGAACCGTCTGGCTCTGCGCTTATGGCTATCAGAGCATCCAGCGCCCAAGCGGTCTGTGAAAGCACGGACGTATGCAAAGGAGAGAAGCGCTTCAGCCTGTTGCTCTGGCAGGATTCTCCGAATCCTCCGTCCGGATGCTGGATCGAACGGAGCCAGCCTTCAGCTTTGCGGATTGCCTGATGCTCGGCAGACTCGCCGGCTGCCATCAATCCGGTCAGGGCCGCCCATGTTCCATAGATGTAGCAGACACCCCAGCGCCCATACCAGGAACCATCTTGTTCCTGGTGATCATAGAGCCAATCGGCGGCTCGCCGAAGAATCCGGTGACGCGTTGTAAGCCCAAGGGTCGCGCCCATATAATGCAGCGTACGCCCCGTCAAATCGGCCGTCGAGGGATCGGTCACCGCATCTTTGCCGCCTTCGATCGGCAGCCACAGCAGAAGCGGATTATCGATATTGCGTTCAAATGCGGCAAAACCTCCATCGTCATTTTGCATCGACAATAACCACTGCAGCCCGCGAGAACTCGCCGACTCGTATCGATACGGATCATCGATCAGGCTGGATTTTTTCAAACCGGCGATTGCCCGAAGCGCTGCGGTAGTATCGTCCATATCGGGATTAATTGTGTTGATATCCGAGAAGCCCCATCCGCCTGCCAGGGGGTGCCGTACGCCCAGCTTCCAGTCGCCAAGCTTTGAGTGCTGCCTGGTAAGCAGATATTCTCCCGCTTTTCGGATAGGCATAGCCTCCGCGGGCATGCCTGCTTCTTGCAGCGCATAGCTGGTCAAAGCAGTATCCCATACGGTCGAATTCGTATTTTGCTGCATCCAATGGCCGTTATGTTGGAAAATCTGGCTCTGTATCCCCTTCAATGCGTTTGCAATAACAGGATCTGCAGGCTTATAGCCGATCGCAAGCAGGCTGTAAATCATTAAAAATGTTGAAGTCGCATAGCTGTAAAGAAGTCCATCGGATTCGATACGCTCCAGCATGAACTGTTCGGCCAGCGCTGCCGCTCGGCCGGGGGCGTTGAACGGCCCGGTTCCGCCGGAGAACGGCAGATTCTTGAGTATCTTCAGCCCATCTTGCAGAAGTGAAAGCTTGCGTATGTCAAAATGGCGCAGCCACAGCAGATTGTTATCCTCGGGCAGTGCATGCAGGCTCCCGCTCTCGCCGGGCATGCGGGGCTGCGCAAGTTTTGGGATAGAGCTCAGGCCAAAGTCCGGCTTGCGATGTCCGAGCAGCAGCATCGGGGCAATATGAACGCGGGCATAGCCAGAGAACTGCTGAAAATGGATGGGCGAATAAGATGGTAGAAGTATGATGGAAAGCGGCACCGGGAACCACCTGGGCCAGGGATATTGTCCGATAACGGCAAGCAGAAACTTGGTCATCAAACTATCCACGCCGGTTAATCCGCCCATTTCCCGGATCGCTCCGCGGGCCCGAATCATCAAAGGCAATTGTTCACCAAACCCGGCATAAAGAAGAGCGACGTAATTTTCCGCTGTCGAAGACGGGCTTGCTGAAGGCTCGTCTGGGTATACACGCCAGGCGCCGTCACTGCCTTGTTCCGAGACAATGCGCTCTGCCAGGCCTTGTATAACGGGATCATGAGCCTGTTTCCCGGCGGCAATCCGCATAAGCACAATAGAAGCGGCATCAAGCGTTTGCCCGCTTTCAATGAAGCCATACCGCCAGCTTCCGTCTGCCGACTGGCTGCCGGCCATTTGGCCGGATAATCGGCGGATTTCTGTTTGGATGTTTTGGAGCATAGCAACCTCCCTTGAACGCTGCAAATGATACAAGGGTAATAAGTATGCCGGTACCAGGGATATTCATAACCAGGAGGAGTGGGAAGGAGCAGGAATAAAGGGAACAAGCGCTTTCGTTCCTGTGACAAACGGTTGCGAAAAGCAATTCGGTAATTATGCCGGTACGGGACGAGAAGAAGAATATCGGTCGTCTGCTGGCCTCGCTAGCCAAGAAGATGTGGTCGCAGTATGAAATGATTGTTGTGGATGACGGTTCAACGGATCAGACCGCTGCAATTGCCGCGCATCTGGCGCAAAGGTCGTGCAGCCAGGCGAGCTGCCTCCAGTCTGGTTGGGCACAGGCTAGGCGTGCTGGAAGGGCGCCTGGCAGGCGGAAGGGATATGCTGATATATTCTGGATGCGGATACCTTCCTGGAGCCAGAAGGCATCCTAGGGCTGTCACAAGCGGCATCAAAACCAGAGGACTGGTAACCGTTCAGCCCTTTCTTGCTATGAGCCGTATTTATGAACGGCTGCCCGCATTCTTTAATGCGATGTATTAGCGGGGGTAGGGGAGGCAATAAAGCATTCGGCGGCTCCGGACATACACCCGCACAAGGGGGGGGATGAAGGCTGTAACGCCTTTGTCCGATGGAGCGCGAGGCATTGCGGTAAGGGGCTTGGGCGCGTTTGGCCCGTGTGCAGAATGCCTGAAGAAAGTTTATTTTCAGACAGCAGGCCATGAAGCGGTGCAGGTCTGAATTCTTTAGAATCACGCGCTTGGGCTTGTTTTCTCGGGTCACGGGCTTGCGGGCTGTAGCAAATGCTTGCCTCGGGGGCGGCAGCTACCCTGAATCTGCGTCTGCTGCTGTTTTCGGTTTTTCTGCGCAAAAAGGGCGTCGATGTTCTGTATTTGGGAGCTGATACGCCAAGTACGGGAGTAAGCGATATTATTCGTATTCAGGAGGTGGGTCTGGTTTGTTTATCCTTGACGGACCCTGCTCTGGCAGAACAGACAACGCGCCTGATGGACCATTTGAGAGAAAGTGCTCCCGGTCTCGCATTTGTACTCGGAGGAGTGGGTTTTTCGTGATTTGGGGAACCCTTATGGATAGAGCCGGCTCTCCTCGGGCAATCCGGAAGATTGGGAAGAGTGGTTCAATACAAAGGTCAGAAACCAAGCGTAAACCGATTACGCGAACAAGCAGTGCTTTTTTCCAGCAAATTGTCAGTCATTAGATTTACTGATGAATTGGATAACATATTGGCATTTCACTTTCCGGAGCAGCAGTCTTATAGTTAAACCATAAGCATTATAGCTAACGATTAAGGCAGGGAGTGAACATGATGACACATTCATTTGCAATGACGCTCAAAAAACGGAATTCGGGGTTCATATGGGGATTGGGCATAACACTTGCAATCGCCATCGCAGCGAAATATATCGCGGAGCTTCCGTTTATGAATATTATGGGTCAACTCGTTATAGCTATTCTGATCGGGATGGGCTTCAGAGCGGTTGCGGGGGTACCGGAACGCGCATCCGCAGGCATTGCTTTTTCCAGCAAAACGCTGCTGCGCTACGGGATTATTCTGCTTGGCATGCGGCTTAACCTGACTGATATTATCCATGCCGGGCCCAAAGTTCTGGCGATCGCCCTCATTAATATTGTCACGACGATCTTTGTTGTTCTTGGTTTTGCACGTTTGTTGAAGGTGGATCGGAAGCTTGGGCTCCTGACGGCTTGTGGTACGGCCATTTGCGGCGCAGCCGCAGTGGTGGCTATTTCGCCACAGATCAAGGCCCGCGATGAGGAGACGGCAATCGGGGCCGCATCGGTTGCGATTCTCGGCACCATCTTTACATTGGTCTATACCTTGATGTATCCGATCCTTGGCCTGAGCGAAGGCGGATATGGCATCTTCGCAGGAGCGACCCTCCATGAGGTGGCGCATGCAATTGCAGCCGCGGCTCCAGGAGGGCAGGAAGCCGTCGATCTCGCCGTTATTGTGAAGCTCACCCGGGTTGCCATGCTGGTGCCTGTTGCTCTTATTCTTGGAATCTGGATGAGAAGGAGGGAGAACAAGCACAATAATGGGACAAAGGGAGCGGCTCAGAAAATACCGGTACCCTGGTTTATTTTCGGCTTTCTGGCGATGAGCGGGTTAAATACTCTGCATATCGTTCCGGAAGCGGCAGCCGGTCAGCTGATCGTAGCCGCTTATATCCTGATCGCTATGGCCATGGCTGCTCTAGGTCTTGGCGTTGACCTGCCTTCGTTCTTCAGATTGGGCAGGAAGTCCTTTATGGCAGGACTGCTCGGCTCCATCGTTTTGGCAGTACTGGGCTTCTTGCTGGTTCGCGGCTTCGGCTTGGCCTGATCCGATATAGTCCGGACGATAAAAAGACTTCACATGATTTTCATCCTGTGAAGTCTTTGCCTATTATCAGATCAACCGGAATGTTCAGGTTGGCCTTTTTTTGTCGTTGATGGAATGCCCGTTATCCAAGCCATATGAAGCTGAAGGAGCTTAATATAGTTTGGTGGCGGTATATTTGCCGGATGCTTTGACGATGGTATCGCCGACATTTTTGCCCAGACTGGCATCGATGGTTGAATCGATGATAACCCATTTTCCATTGTTGAGCACCTGGTTCCAGGCATGATACCCTTTCACATAATCGCTTGTGCCCATTACAAGCTTCGTCGGAATGCCCACGCTGCGGGCCATAACTGCAAAAAGAGAAGAATAGTCGTAGCAGATCCCTTTACCCGATTTCAGCGTTCTGCCCGCATCGGGGATATAATCGGCAGAGACCGTGGTGCTGAGCTTGCTGTCGTAGCTGATTGTTTTGACAATATAATCATGAATGGCTTTGATTTTATCATCGTCCGTTTTTTTGTTTTTTGTTATTTCCTTGGCTTTGGCTACAGCTGCGGTAGCGCTTTTCCAATCGACATTTTGTACAGATCCAAGAAACACCCGGCTGGCATCGCTCAGTTTTAGATCTATCGCCGCCGTGCCGATTTTTTTGTATTTGCCGCCGCCGACCCCTTCCATAAGCGAAATGGAATAGGAACCGTCGCCGAGCTGTAAGGGGAAATACTCCGTCTTACCGGATGCCTTCAGCTTATAGGTATAGGTTGTACCGCTTTTGGCAATTAAAAGCATGATCGTTGATTTGTCTGCAGCCTTATAGCTCGATCCGACAATTCCATCTTCCACTTGCGTCAAATCCAGCCAGGCTGAGGTATCTGCCGTCCCGGTTGCCGCAGCAGCAGTGGAAAAGGGGAGAGCCAGTAAACATACGGTGGTAAGTAGGAGAAAAAATGATCTCAATAAAAAGACTCCTTTCGGTAGCTGGCTGCCATCTTATCAGGAAGGCCCTTTAGCTTTGCGTCCCTGTCTTTCGACAGGTTTGCCATTATCGGTTGAGCGATGTATGACGGATTCCAGAAAATAAAAAAAGACAAAACGTTCGGTAACTGGCTGCCATCCATAGGAGAAGGCCCTGTAGCTTTGCGTCGCTGCCTTTCGACAGGTTTGCCGTTATCGTGACTTATCTTGTCTCTACTATATCAATATACTACTGGTTGTTCAAGAAATATTTGGGTATTTCGATAGCCGAAACAATAACTACATTTTAGCCTGAACGATCAACCGGTGAGTGGGATTCGTGATGGGATCGCAGGTAATAAGCGTCAGTATGCTGTCGGTCTCGTTGCTGTTCAAAACGGACATATCCGTTGGCAGAACGACGGATATTTTGTATACGGCATATTCCAGAACCCGATCCTTCTGCTCTACCGTAATGGTATCGCCGACCTTTAACTCGCCCAACCGATTAAATAATCGGCCTTTTGTATGGGCTCTATGGGCGGCTATCGCAGAATTTCCGATTTCCCCCAGAGCTACTGTTTCCGTCATATGGACGGCCGCATATTTCATATTCCTGGTTGTTGCGCCTTCGAGTACAGGAAGCTTGACATCGATGCTGTCGATCCGGATGACCGCGATTGCTTTGGGATCTTCGGCAAATTGTGTGGCGCTGAGACTTTCGGGACCGGGATCGTTTGTTTCCGCCTCCTGGGAGAGCAGGTTGGATAAACGTTTATAGCTTTCTGCCAGCAGCAGGTCGGATTTTCCCGCTGCATCAGCAAACCGATCGTGGTCGATGTTTTCCAGCAGGCGCCGTTGTTCCTGGTCGTAATACCATTCTTTGACATAAGGCATCGCGATTAGAGCAAGTCCCGCAATAATAAGCAGATAAGATAGCATTTTCTTCATCATGAATATCGGTCCTCCCCCGGTTCATTATTGCAAATATATCTGAACAATATCTGAATAAAATGATAAAATAGAGCAGTTTGTCCACCATTTATTCAAGCCGCGCATAAAAAGCTGCCATTCCGGCGCATAATGTAGGCGGAGGTGAAGATTGATGCCGCATAACAAAAGCGAAAAAATCCATAATCAGAAGAACGAATCCAGCATCAAAGAGCCTGAGATGGATACAAAACCGGAGAAGACGGCAAAACGTCCTCCGAGTTTGAATGGAATTGATAAAAGGTAACACCCAAGAGATACTTCAACGAGGAAGAGATGCCGCTCTTTTCCTCTTTTTTGCATCGGCGACTACAGCCAGCCGACATTGGAGCGACCCTTAGCTTTTTCATAAGTCAATTAAGGTCAAAGCCAAAGAAAGTCAAAGAAATACTGTGAAAAATAAATATATACGGGGATAAAATGTGGAAAATCGCTGGATATGGATCATCTTCACGAAGGATAAGAATTGAAGATTTCTTCGCGCCGCTCAGAAGCAACACCCATCCATTATGCACCGATATCCGGGAACGCGAGGATGCTTACCTGATTGAATCCGAGCTGCCGGGGTTCAGCAAAGACGATATCGAGATCAATTACAGCTTATCTGACGATCAAAGCATCGCGCCATCAGGAGCAGGATATGAACGGCGACGAGAATCAAATGATCCGGCGGGAACGGTACTACGGTGAATTCATACGCCGTTTCTACGTGGAGAATATCAAAGATGAACTAATAACTTCCAGCTTCGAGAATGGCATTTTGAAACTCGAGATTCCGAAGAAAGATAAAGAACAAACCCACAATAAACGTATTGAGATTCAATAATAGTCGTTCACTCATCCAAACAGGCCGCCCTGGCGAATGTCCGCCAGGCGGCCTGTTCTATGTGCAAAATGAACGCGTGTGGCCTGCGGAAGACAAATTGTTGAGGCAGGATTCCTGCCGGCATGGATTTGCGTTATAATTCTAGGGGTCGGAGTTTAATATGAGACCCGCTTATGAACGACAGAATATCATTACTACTCTAGGGCGCGAATCCATTATTCGCTGCCGGAAAAGGAACGAATTCTATGAACCCCCCCTTTCATGTAATTGGCTCGAAGCAGTTTGACCAGATAGCGCTGGAACAATTATTCCACTCTGCTGCCCAAATGGAGCAAATTGTGGCGGCGGGAGGGACAACCCGCTTTGCCGGCAAGATTATGTGTTCGCTGTTTTTTGAAGCCAGCACAAGAACACGCCTATCCTTTGAATCGGCAATGTACCGACTGGGAGGCAGTGTAATCGGAACTGAGAACGCCGCCCAGTTCTCCTCGGCAATCAAGGGAGAAACGCTGGAGGATACTGTACGCGTAGTCTCGGGCTACTGCGATGTGATTGTGCTCCGCCATACCGATGTGGGAGCGGCTCATCGCGCAGCGGAGGTATCGGCAAGAGTGCCGGTTGTGAATGCCGGCGACGGCTCAGGTGAGCACCCCACACAGGCGCTGCTGGACCTGTATACGATTCAGAAGGAGCTTGGGCGGATTGAAGGGCTGCATATTGCCATGATTGGCGATTTGACTTACGGCCGTACCGTGCACTCGCTCAGTTATTTATTGTCGAACTATAAGGATATCAAGATCACCTTCATCGCGCCTGACAATGCCAGAATACCGGAAGCGGTCAAACGCTATTTGGACGAGAAAGGCGTCGTTTATGAGGAAACAGGCGATCTGATGAAAGTGTCCGGCACGGCCGATGTCTTCTATCAGACCCGTGTTCAGAAAGAACGGTTCCCGTCGCTTGAAGAGTACCAGCTTGCGGCTGGCAAGTATATTATTAACCGTCACCTGCTTGATCATATGCGCTCAGATGCCCTCATTCTTCATCCGCTCCCCAGAGCGGGCGAAATCGATGCGGAGGTGGATGCCGATCCCCGTGCAGGCTACTTCCGACAGGCCCAGAACGGATTGTTTATCCGTATGGCTATCCTTGAGAACTGCCTGGGAGCGGGGAGCGCCCGGTAAAATCGAATCAGCAGAAAGGTCGCGGCATGGGCAGCGGCCTTTTTTTTCGTTACCCAGTAAAGTGTAGGAAAACGGCTCATTGGCTGATTTCTGAAGCCCCCGCACAGGGGAGGAGCCTTTGACGACTGCCTCAACATAACCGGCGTAACAAACAGGAAAGATCACCACAGTTTGGTCAAAGGCTTTCAGTTGGTTATACTGTATAGGAAGGAGGGTAATGTAACTACAATCAAATACTTGAGGTGATTTATACATAATGTCAAGCCAAACTAGCGCAATCGTCGAAAATTCGTTGCAAATTCTGCTGGAGGATCCTACTTATTTGCCTGGTTTACAGGATGAGATCCGCGAGAAGGCATTTAAATCCCTGGCCTCCATTCTTTCTACACCTAACCGCATGCATAAATCATTTCTCCGCGTTCCGTTGGACAATGGCGAAGTTACGCGTATCCCTGCTTTTCGGACACAACATAATGATACATTGGGACCGTATAAAGGTGGAATCCGTTTCCACGAATCCGTCAATGAAGAAGAAGTCATTAATCTGGCGGCTTTAATGACGCTTAAGAATGCTCTTCATGAAGTTCCTTTCGGTGGAGGCAAGGGCGGAGTGGCCATTAATCCCCGTCATTATTCCGCACGCGAGCTTTATCTGATCTGCAAAAAATATGTACAGTATTTCAGCGATGTCCTCGGACCGCACAAGGATATTCCGGCTCCGGATGTAGGTACAGGGGAACGCGAAATGGACTGGATGATGTCTGAATACAAGAACATCAATCCCGGGAAGCCTTACCGAGGCAGCTTTACGGGCAAAAGCGTGGTCAACGGCGGGTCGCTGGGCAGAAGGGAAGCGACGGGCAAAGGCGTCTATTACACCTTCCGCTATTTGCTTCATGATTTTTCCAAGGATCAGCCGCTTGGCATAAGCGGCAGCAACCATCCTATGGCCCAAAGCGTTATTGGTGGTGCGGATCGTCCGCTTGCTCTGGGGATCCAGGGCTTCGGAAATGTCGGCTCCGTCGTGGCGTTGGAAGCTTACCGCTGCAACCACCTGCAGAATAAAGTTGTAGCGGTCAGCGACCGCAATATTACTTTATTTAATGCCGAAGGACTCGATATTCCGACCCTGGTCAGCTTTGCTGCGTCTCACAGCGGGGACTTGCCAAGCACGCCCGAGGAGCTTGCAGAGTCGGGAGTGTCTGCGGAGATCAAAGGCAGAGAAGAGATCCTTTACCTTGAGATCGATGTGCTTTTCCTCGCTGCTCTTGAGGATCAGATTCGCGATGACAATGTAGAGCGGGTCAAAGCCCGTTTCATCGTGGAAGGGGCCAATGCTCCGGTAACGGGAGAAGCGGATCAGATATTGCTGAATAAAGGCTGCATGGTAATACCGGATATTCTGGCTAATGCTGGGGGCGTCATTGTCTCTTATTTTGAATGGCTGCAGGGCAGGGAAACGCAATTTTACACGGAAGCCCAGGTTTTTGAGCTGCTGCACAGCAAGATGAAAGCGACCATGTCAGCCATATATCCGCTCTATTTTGCCAGCAGCCGATCGCTCCGCCAGATCTGTTATACACATGCGGTCATGAAACTTTCGACAAATCTTTATATTCAGGGAAAACTGTACTGACCTGTAGCTAAAGCCAATAAAATAAGAAGGAACGGAGGTTGTTAGCCATGAATGAAATAATCAAAAAGGCTTTGTCGTTAGGCGTAGGCATCACAATCACGAGCAAGGAAAAGGTTGAGAAGGTTGTCGAAGAGCTGGTGAAAAAAGGGGAAATCGCTCCAGGTGAATCCAAAGAGCTGTTGAATCGTCTGATTCAAAGGGGCGAGGATGAACAAACGGAGCTGAAGCGGATCGTCAGGGAACAGCTGCAGCAGCTGCTTGTGGAGTTGAACGTTGCGACAAAGGATGATATTATCCGTCTGGAAACCCAGATCAAGACCCTCAAGACGGGACCCGCGGAGCCGTTAGAGCTCAATCTCGAGCAGCAGCAAGAGGGACAGGCCTAAGGCAACAAGGTCACGTGAAAGGAACCTGCCACCATGTTCGGTAAACGAGTGAGACATATGAACCGGTATCGGGATATCGCAATCGCTTTGATTCGGAACGGGTTTGGATTCATTGTGGAAGAGATCGATGTCTTTCACATGCTGTCTCTTCCCGCCCGAATCATGAAGCATGCCGATAAAGTGCCCAAGCTGTCCCTTTGGGAGCGGATCGGGAATGTCATCCAGGATCTGGGTCCTACTTTTATCAAACTGGGACAGATCGGCAGCACACGATCGGATGTGTTTCCCGAGGAATTGATCAAGCAGTTGGAGAAGCTTCAGGATCAGGTTGAAGCTTTTCCTTTTTCTGATGTGGAACATATTATTGAAGCAGAATCAGGCTTTAAAATGGATGAGATATTTGAAGAATTTCGGCAGATACCTACGGCTGCCGCTTCTATCGGACAGGTTCATGAAGGAAAGCTGATCTCGGGCGAAAGAGTGGCAGTCAAGATTCAGCGCCCCGATATTGCGGAAATGGTGAAAACCGACCTGGAAATCCTCCGCAATCTGGCAGCCATTATGGAGAACCATTTCGATTGGGCCAAAAAATATCAAATCTTGAAAATGGTCGAGGAGTTCGGTAAGTCGCTGCTGGACGAATTGGACTACAAAATGGAAGGCAGGAACACGGAGCTCATTGCCGGTCAGTTCAAGAATGACCCGAATATTTATATTCCGGGCGTCTATTGGTCTTACTCCTCTACCAGGGTGCTGGTCATGGAGTTTGTCGAAGGCATTAAAGTCAGCGATATTGAGCAGTTGAAGACTAAAAACTATAATACTAAAATCATTGCGGAACGTTTTGTTCAATCCATCCTGCATCAAGTATTCATTGAAGGCTTCTTCCATGCGGATCCGCATCCCGGCAATTTGCTTGTGCTTCCGGGGGAAGTGGTCGCTTTTATTGATTTTGGGATGGTGGGGCGGCTGACACCGGAAATGAAGCTTCATTTCTCCAATCTGATTATCGGCCTGATGCGCAAGAAAACCGATGTTATCATAAAATCCCTGCTGGATATGGGTATTGTAACGGAGCATGTGAATAAAGCGGAGCTGCGCCAGGATGTCAATCAAATGCGCGATAAATATTACGGTGTTGCGCTGAGCGAGGTGAGCCTTGGCGAATCTGTGCAGGACCTGTTCGACATTGCTTACCGTCATCAAATACGTATTCCTTCCGACCTCATTCTTCTTGGCAAGACTTTGTTGACGATGGAAGGCATCGTTGAGAAGCTCGATCCGGAAATCAGCATCATCCAAATCGCAGAGCCCATTGGGAAACGTTTGTTCAAGGAACGTTTTCATCCAAAAAATATCGGAGAAAGGTTCTGGAAGGACGTAGCCGATTACGGCGAGATTCTGGTCGAATTCCCCAAACATATTAAAGGGCTGCTCCAAACGGTGAATAACGGCAATTTGAAGCTGGAGGTCAGCGTATCGGGAATTGAAGTCATCCTGAAGAAGCTGGACCGGATCAGCAACAGGTTGTCAATCAGTCTTGTTCTGCTATCGTTCAGCATCATTATGCTGGGGTTGATCATTGGCTCCTCAATCAGTCATCAGTCCAGTATGTTATGGGATATTCCGGCCATTGAAATCGGTTTTATCATAGCAGGTTTTTTGTTCATGTGGCTGCTATATTCGATCTTCAAATCGGGAAGATTCTAACGGCAACCATGAAGAAGCGCCGCTCTTAGGAGTGTGCGCTTTTTTGTTGTTTTATTATTAATGAAGTTAATAATTAACCATGCGAAATAATAGACAAATGCTCTTATAGCAACGATTCCTTACGTAATCATCAATATCCTATCGCTTGCCGTCCGAGGGCAGAACTAACCTGTTTGATAGACTAAGCGGGATATTTTATTTCTCCAAAAATCGACTGGAATTTCGTTATGCTTATTCGATGCAGCAGCAGCATCAGTTCAATATTGTATAAATGCAGTTGAAGAATTGTACGTCATGCCTGCCCACAGGGACACTCCAGATACGGATATATGGTAAATACAAAGCGCATTGCGTCCCTTAAAATGAAATCAACCCGGTGAAGAGGTTCATGCAAGCGTATCGATTTGTCGGAAATAGCGATAAATAAGGGGGAGATTTAAGTGCCAAAGGGGATAAGCAAGAAATCGTCCATTTACCTGCTATGTGTTGTTCTCATTCTCACCCTTCTAGCTGGAGCTGGATGCAGCGGAAACAAGGAGAAGGAACCTGAAACAGTACCGAAACAGAATAGTACCACTCCAGACTCCTCAACCGAACCACCATCTGAAGCACCTGAATCTGATTTAAGCGGTACCATTCGAATATCACTCTCCGGTAAATCCAACTCGGTATGGAAGGTGGTGGGAGATGCATACTCGAAGCTTCACCCGAATGTAAAGGTCGTAGTAGACAATAAGCCCGGTGAAGGGTACAAAGAATGGCTGACAGCCCAATTCGCCGCAGGCAGTCCTGATGTGGATATGGTCGTCAATAATGAGGTTGAAGATCTGAAGCAGGCGGGCAAGTTCGTGGACTATTATCCATATCTGGAGAAAATAAGTCCTTATACAGGAGAGAAGTGGAAGGATGGCTTCGATCTTGCCGGTATGAACATTAATTTGGATGCTGTCAGTGCGGAGGATCATTTATTCGATCTGAGCTACGAGTCCATTCAGGTTGTGTGGGCGTACAACAAAGATATTTTCGCCAAAGCCGGAATTACGGAAACACCCAAAACCTTCGACCAACTGCTGGTTGACATGCAAAAAGTTACAGATGCAGGCTATACAGGACTTGCACTTGCAGGCGGATCCAATTCATTCTGGACAGGCCGGGTTGGCTGGTTGATGGGGATATACGCTGATCAATATATGCGCGATTCCGCCGAAATCATGCGTTCACAGGAACAGGATTACACCTATTTGCCTCAGGTGGATGACAATTGGAAATTCGATCCCACGGACCCGTACAACGATTCCGCCAACAAGGTCACAAAAAACGACCTGCGGACATTGAAAGCCATCAAGGATAAAGTAGGTCCTTACAAGGTCGAAGGCAATCCGCAATGGAAAGCATCGATCGAACATATTAAGGAACTGATGAAATTTACGCCAAAAGGCTTCTTCGGTCTTGAAGACGCTCAGGCATACAGTTTGTTCCTTACTGGTAAAGCTGCTGCTATACTCGCTTTCCCTGATCTGTACTGGCAATTGCCGAAGGATCTCAAAGACGAGACCAAAACAGGCGTAAAAGAAGGGGTCAAGCCATTCGAATTCGGATTCTTCAATATGCCAAGTATTGAAGGACCCGGCGTCATGGCACCGGCACGTACGGTACAAATTCCTATCGGATACTATGGGTTTACTCAGAAGGATGCGAAACAAACGGAGTTGGACATGGATTTCATGATGTATGTCACAAGTCCTGAGGGTTACAACGTTTATCTGAAGGCGACAGAAGAGAGTACGGACGCATCCTTAGCAGGTCCGCCAATGATTAAGAACGTTGTTCTCCCGGATGCGATGAAGGAAGTATTCGCCAGCTTCCAGCCGATCGGTCACTTTCAGAACGGGCCGACTGCTGCAGGCGTGCTGCCTCGCGGACTATGGGACTACCAGCCTTCCGTTCAGGATTGGATCGTACTGATTCAGAAATATTTAAATGGCCAAATGACAGCAGATGCCTATTTAACGGCACTGCAAGCCAATATCGACAAAAATTTCGAAGCGATGTTGAAAACGCGGAAGCTGGAGCTCTCCGATCTGGAGCATCCTGAACGCAGGCCGCCTGAACGCAAATAATCGTATATGAAATCTGATTGTGAAGGCTTCCACGTCCTAGACGCGGGGCCTTCATCTGTAGTAGATGGAGGGAAAAAAGTGAGGAAATTGATTTTGGCTTTCCTTGTCGGGTGCTGCCTGTTTCAGGCATGGCCAGTATTTGCTTCGGAAAGTCAGCAGTGGAAGGTTGGGGATGGGGGAACGATTACCTCGATCGTTGTTTCGGCGGATGGAGCTCGAATCGGGGTAGGGAGTGCTTCTGCGCAGGCAAGCGTGTTCGATGCGAAAGGTGATCCAATATTCCAGGTAACGGCACGTAACATCGTGACGGGTGTTGACCTGTTGGAGGATGGCACATTTCTGGTTTCATCCGATGACCGTCATTTATATGCTTATGGCTCGGATGGACATTTAATCTGGCAGGAAGATATGAAGTTAAGAGTCAAGGATATATCGGCATCGGCAGATGGAGCTGTTGCAGCCCTTATTCTCCAGGGCAGCACCGAGCTTGTGTACATTAATCCTGCCAATGGGAAAACCATTTCGTCTACGGAAATCGGAGTCACCCTCAAGACGGTTGAAGTTTCCGCTAATGGAGAATGGACGGCAGTCGGTGCCAGCGATCAATATGTCTATATGCTGAATCGTTCCGGAAAGATCCTGTATAAAACCGCGATCAGCGGTCCGATCCAGGCACTTGCCGTATCTGACCAGGGCGAGACTGTCGTTGGCTCCATTGGCGGAAATATCACCGTATACGACAGTAGCGGAAATTCAATGTCCTCTTTTGCGGTCAAAGACAATCCCACTTCTTTTACCGGATCAGCTAATGGCGAATATATCGGCGTATCGGATCTTTCGGGATCGATATATGTTTTTTCCCGCAGTGGTGTCAAGCTGTGGGAGACCAATGTGGGTACCATTGTCAGGCAAGTAGCTTTTGACCCGGAATCGAAAATGCTTTACAGCGGCACAGATACAGGAATCGTCACGGAGTATGATGTAAGCGCTACGCTGCAGAATGCAAAAAGGCAAGCCTCATTGACGATGATAGCGTGGATTAGCGGCATAGCACTCTTGGTCATTGGGCTGGCATGGCTGTTCATGATGATGAAAAAAAGGAATAAGTTATCCCTCTTGCGTTCCATTTGGAAGGCCCGGAGTATCTATATTGCACTGGTTCCCGGATTTGGTCTGTTGATTGTTTTTTTATACGTCCCCGCTTTCTCGGGATTGTTTCATTCCCTGTATGATTGGCATCCTGGAGGGAGGACTACGTTTGTCGGCCTGGATAACTTCAGGCGGATATTCCAGGATCCTTACGTCACCAGAGGAATAGACAATCTTGTCTTGTTGATTGTCACAGGCCTTATCAAGACCCTTGTGCCGCCATTAATTACAGCTGAGCTTATTTATCATCTGCGGGGCAAGCGGATGCAGTATGGATTTCGGACGATTTTTGTCTCCACAATGATTTTGCCGGGAGTAGCGTTAATGCTGATTTGGCAAAATATGTACGATCCGAATATGGGTCTGATCAATGAATTCCTGCAAACGGTTGGACTTGGGTCATGGGCACATGCTTGGCTAGGCGATCCAAAAACAGCGATTTGGGCCATTATTTTTATCGGTTTTCCATTTGTCGGTATTCTTCAACTGCTTGTCCTCTATGCGGGATTGCTCACGATTCCGGAGGAGCTTACCGAATCCGCCAAAATCGATGGAGCAGGATTATTTCGTATTATTCGTTCCATCCATCTACCCTTGCTGTCCGGTCAATTTAAATTTCTCATCATCCTGGGCTTGATTGGAATTATTCAGGATTTCGGCAGTATCCTGATCGTCACAGGCGGCGGTCCAATGGGCTCGACCTACGTTCCGGCGCTCCAGATGTATTATGCAGCGACACAGTTCAATGATTTGGGCTACGCTTCGGCCTTGGGCGTTTCCATGTTCGTTGTTATTTTGATTATTACAATCATTAATATGAGATTATTTAAAACTTCAAACGTATAGGAGGGGGCTTCCTTGGAAAATAACAAACTGCTTAACCGGAGGATAAGACAAGCCCTCGTTATCATTCCGCTTCTTATACTGGTTGGCTTCACCCTGTTGCCGATTGTGTTTATGCTGGTCAGCTCACTCAAGAGCAACGCACAGATTCTGAGCAGCTTCTGGTCATTGCCGTCACCCCCTCAATGGGATAACTATGCAGAGGCTTACAACAGCATTTGGCGATACGTAGCCAACACCGTTATTTATGCGGTTGCTGGCAGTATCTGCGTTATTATACTGTCGGCGATTAACGGGTATATATTCGCAAAAAAGATCTTCCCGGGCAAAGAGCTGCTGTTTATGGTAATGCTCGCCCTGTTGATGATTCCAGGCATATTGACCTTAATACCATCCTATGTGCTGTACTCAGAAATGGGCCTCACCAATACACCCTGGGTCATGATTGTTTCCAGCGCGGCAGGCGGTCAAGTATTCGGCACCTTTTTATGCCGCAGTTTCATGAGTGGCATTCCCGGAGAGCTTTTTGAGGCGGCACGGATAGACGGAGCCAGAGAGAAAACAGTATTTGTCCGAATCGTCATTCCGCTTTCATTGCCGATCCTGGCCACTATTCTGATTATGCAGTCAGTCGGCGTTTATAACGATTACATTTGGCCGCTGTTAACGATCCGCGATAGTAATATACAGGTTATCGCTGTCGGTCTGACCGTGTTTCAGAATCAGTTCGGAATAGCAGATAAAGGTGTAGTTTTCGCTGCTTATGCTCTATCTTCCGTTCCGCTGTTGGCCATATTCTCTTTCGGCATGAAATATTTCATTCAGGGTATGACGCAAGGGGCTTTAAAGATGTAGAGGACATAAACATATAAAACGAAGATCCTTTAGCTAAAGAAGTTAAATTTATCATCAGTATAGGAGGAATTTAGAATGGTCCCATTCTCTGTTATTTTATCCAATGTCGGCTCGTGTTCGGATCGTTTCTTGACTTCAGGGTATAGCGCACCTTTTGAAATAAAACAATTATTTGAACGGGTGAAAAAAATTCCTCAGGTGACAGGAGTGGAACTTATCGGTTCCTGGCATGTCACCGAGCAAAATGTGAAAGAGATCAAGAAGTATTTGGAGGAGTATCAACTGCAGCTGGTTTCGATAATTCCGGATCATTTTGGTCAAATGAAATGGAAATATGGCAGCTTTGCAGCCAAAGATCCCAATATCCGGGCAGAGGCTGTAGCACATACAAAGGAAATGATCGACGCGGCTTCGGAGCTTGGAGGTAATCTGATCAGCTTATGGCCTGGCCAAGATGGCTACGATTATCAGTTTCAAGGGGATTACATGACAGAACGGGATTGGTTTGCTGAAGGCATTAAAGAAGTATGCAATTATCGTTCGAATGTGAAAATCAGCCTGGAGTATAAAATCAAAGAACCTCGCACGCACAGCTATCTGAGCACTGTGGCAACCTCGCTTTTAATCGCCCAGGAAGTAGGCACAGATAATGTGGGTGTAACCATTGATTTCGGCCATGCGCTTAATGCCTATGAAACACCTGCAGAATCGGTTGCCTTATTGAAAAAATACGGAAACAAGCTGTTCCATGTGCATATGAATGATAATTTCCGCTTGTGGGATGATGACATGATCGTGGGAAGCGTACACACCATTGAGACTTTAGAATTCTTTTATTGGCTGAAGAAAACGAATTATCAAGGCTGGCTGTCCATTGATCAGTATCCCTATCGTGAGGATAGCCTTGAGGCTGTGCGTGAAGGAGTAAATGCGATGGAGAATTTTGTTCATTTAGTGGACCGGATGAATTCGGAAGAAGTCGATGAAATGATTCGCCGCGGCAAGTCTCCGGAAATTTCAGCCTATCTCAGGAAGCTTTTATTGCATGCTAAAGATTAGGAGGGTGTTTCCATCCTATTATAGAAGATCCAGAAATTTCACAGCTAAGAATACGAGGCGTACAATAGCCGGTTCCAGAGTCAATGTGGAACCGGTTATTGCAGCCTTTCAAGGGAAATGCGGGCGATGAGTTGTCAGGCTGCGCGTTGACTCACACGGACATCGATCGCTTAAGAATATTTTTTAACCGATCCGTAGAAATTGCCTTGAATTGTCCCGATCAGCATAGTTATACGCCAGATCAGCCTAGAATTAGAAGGATGAATCTGTCATACTTGAATGTGAGATTTCAACCAAAGGATCTGTTCATTCGGGTTACATACCCGTATGATCCATTACATAAGGAGGCTTGACGATGACAATTAAAGCAAGCTATGAAGAAGCCAAGAAGCTGTACGCACAGCATGGTATCGATGTGGACGAGGTTCTGCGCAAGCTGGAGGAAATCAAAATCTCCGTTCATTGCTGGCAAGGCGACGATGTCCGCGGTTTTCTGTTTCAGGATCAGGAACTGACCGGCGGGATCTCGGTGACGGGAAATTACCCGGGTGCCGCACGCACCCCCAATGAGCTTCGTAAGGATATGGAGAAAGCGTTTTCACTCATTCCTGGCAAACATAAAGTAAACTTGCACGCGATCTATGCGGACACAAACGAGAAGGTGGATCTCAATGAGCTGGAGCCGCGTCATTTCCAGTCCTGGGTAGATTGGGCGAAGGAGCAGGGACTTGGGCTCGATTTTAATCCAACCTGCTTCTCCCACGAGAAATCCAAGGACGGCTTAACGCTGAGTCATCCGGACGCGGAAATCCGCAAATTCTGGATCGACCACTGTAAGGCTTCGCGGAAAATCGGCGCCTACTTCGGCGAACAGCTGGGCCAGACCTGCGTAACCAATGTCTGGGTACCAGACGGATACAAGGATATCCCCGCTGACCGCTTGACGCCGCGCCGCCGCCTGAAGGAAGCGCTTGACGAGGTATTTGCGGAAGAGCTTGATCCCAAACATAATCTTGATGCGGTGGAAAGCAAGCTGTTCGGACTCGGAGCAGAAGCTTATACGGTAGGCTCCCATGAGTTCTATATGGGCTACGGCATTCAGAACGACAAGCTAATTTGTCTGGACGCCGGACATTTCCACCCAACGGAAGTCAT
This sequence comes from Paenibacillus nasutitermitis, assembly GCF_014641075.1. Classification (GTDB taxonomy): domain Bacteria; phylum Bacillota; class Bacilli; order Paenibacillales; family Paenibacillaceae; genus Paenibacillus_Z; species Paenibacillus_Z nasutitermitis. The sequence goes on along the minus strand of NZ_BMHP01000002.1, from coordinate 244,782 downwards.
TTCCAACAAGCTGTCTTCACTGTCCTTATTTACGAACGGCATTCTGCTGCATGTCAGCCGTCCGGTTCGTTGGGACAGCGACCATGTTGTTGTTCTGGACGACGAGCTGCTGGATATTGGCCGGGAACTCGTACGCAACGATCTTCTGGGGACTACGCATATTGGTCTGGATTTCTTTGACGCCAGCATCAACCGTGTGGCGGCATGGGTTATTGGAACGCGCAATACGATTAAAGCCCTCCTGCGGGCTATGCTCGAACCAGTGGAAGCGCTCAAGCAGGCAGAGCTTGAAGGCGATTATACAACCCGTCTTGCATTGGCCGAGGAGTTCAAATCATATCCTTTCGGCGCAATCTGGGATTATTATTGCGAGAAAACCGGCGTGCCGGTTCGAGAAGCCTGGCTGTCCGAGGTCAAGGCATATGAAAAATCCGTGCTGCTCGGCCGCGAGGAATCAGCTCCGACCGTTCATCAATAAACAACAGAACCCGTCGGTATCGACATACATGAGGTGCATGATCCGTGCACCTCATTTTTTTATGCTCACATAAACAGGCCATAGACAGCTTCAATGATGCCAGCTTTGCTTGTGACACCGGATATGAAGCTTCAATTCTCCAATCTGATTTTCCGCCTGATGTGCAAGAAGACCGATGTTAATCTCATTAAATATTAACATTATTAATCAGTTTGCGTCCAACAAACGAGGATGGGCTGAACTGGCTCTAAAAAATCTATGGTAACAGTTGGAGCCCTTTGGTGTTTGCCTCCCGCATGGAAGGCGTCGCTTATCTGGAGCGTCTTTCCTATAAAATGATCGAAAGCTTGTCCGGCGAAAAGGTAACCCGGTTGTATACCGCAGGTGGCGCTAGCAAAAGCTTGACCTGGCTCACCATCCGCAGCAGTGTCATGGGGATGCTATCCACATGATGAAGTTTACCGAAGGAGCAGCCGGCGCCACTGTGTTGGCTGCATCTCAAACGTGGTTCTCTGGCGTGGAGGAAGCAGGAAGTGCGATGATCTTGCCGGAACGGACGGTTGAGCCAGCCAGCGCAGGGCTATGTGAGCAGTATGAGGAAAGATATCGACTATTTGTAAGTCAACTAACAGATAAAGGCTACATAAGCAAGGCAAAGGGAGGTGAAGCAACATGACTCGATTTTACTTGATGCGGCACGGGGAGACCGAATGGAACCGAGATCGCAACCGCTACTGCGGCCGTTCGGATATCCCGCTATCGGATGTGGGAAGGGAACAGGCTGCTGCTGCTTCCTTGCAGCTGGTGGGGATCGATCTCGTGTATGCGTCTGATCTACGTCGAGCCATCGATACGGCGACCTTCATTGCTCAGCATAGGCAGCTCCCGATTCTGATGGATGAGCGGTTGACGGAAGCGGACTTTGGAAGCTGGGATGGCCTTTGGGGTAATGATATTGAGGAACGGTATCCGGACTGCTGGAACAGTTGGAAGGCCGATCCGACAAGCGTCAAGGCTGGTGAAACCGGTGAGTCAGGCTTGGAGATTTACAGGAGGATGGATGGATTCTTTAAAGAGAAAGCGATGGAGCATCCGGGGAAGCGCATCCTAGTCGTCAGTCATAGTACCGCTATCCGAATCTATTTGGCTGGTATGCTGTCCATGCCACTCAGAGCCTACAGGCAGCTGACCGTATCCAACGCCACGATCTCCGTGCTGGAAACGTCCGAAGAGGAAGGCATGCGGCTGCTGCTGTTGAACGGCACATACTAGGCACGCATTTTTATAAATTAAAGGAGTGATTGACCGATGGCAGTAAGAGGAATTGCACACCGGGGTATTCGGGGCGTTATCCGGAGAACACGATTGCAGCTTTCCAAGCAGCTTGCGAGTTGGAATTCACCCATTTGGAATTGGATGTTCACTTAAGCAAGGACGGTATCCCAATGGTCCTTCATGACAAGACGCTGGACCGGATGACCGATGGGAAAGGACTCGTGAAGGATTACACGTCTGAAGTGTTGAGCCGATTCCGGGTCGGAGGCACGGAGGTGATCCCCACGCTGGAGGAAGTGCTTCTTCTGTTGAAGGACCGCCTGATCGTCAGGATCGAGATAAGCAAGAGGGAGAATTGTACCCCGGACTGGAGCAGGCGGTATCGGATGTGGTGCGCAAGGCGGGGATGCTCGAGCAGGTGTATGTAATCTCTTTCGACCATTTTTCCATCGCCCGCTTAAGGGAGCTGGACATGGACATTCCGCTTGGCCTTGTTTTTCATGGCAGCATGCCTCACTTCTTCCCCTTCATGAAGGAGATCGACGCCACTTATTTGTGTGTGAGACTATCCTTCCTAACGGAATCCTATGCCCGTACGATCGAGTAGAATGGTATTCAACTCGCAGCCTGGCCGGTCGATCGCGAAGAGGATATGGAGCTTGTCCTGAGCAAGTATCCATCCGCCTTAATTTGCACGAACTATTTGGAAAGATGGAAAATGGTGATTGAGCAAAGAAAGGCGTAGTCCCTTATAATAGTCAGGCTGTCCATCCCACAAGTAACCGGTGCAAGCAACTCAACGGCTGCCGGAGCTTGTGGTTTTTGGGTTTTCTGCGCCTAAGATGTTGACAGATGACACGAAATGCGAACACTTTCCACTGTGGGAGAATGGGGCCTTTCTATAGAATGAAAGAGACAGGATGAATGCGGCTGACAATCATAAGGAGGTGTAGCGAAACGGAGAAGGATCCACGGAGATGCCGCTTTGTTAAAGTAGAGGAGTGCATCAATATCAAAGGAGGTTTTTGATATGAAAAGAAAAGGTGTCCATTTAAAGCTTTCCATCGGTTTTCTCGCGATCATCTTCATGTCTTCTCCACATTCCGCATTAGCATGGGGGGGAGTAACAACAAGGGGCGCTGATTTAACGAGCAGCAACAACTCCGGTCACGGTAAGATCACTATGAGTGCCTATAATGACACACGCGCCTCATCCTTTAAAAGCTACATGAATTCGATACCTGATACTGGTTATGGATTAATGGGACCGCGATTATTGAAATATGTTGCAGAGGCCGATGTTGCTGATGAGAAAAAATGGGTCGCCGAGTTGGACGATCCCGGTAATCCGGAAACTCCCATTTCAATTGATATTTCTGAAAATGCCGCGAATGACAGCGTCATCCATGTGGCTGCGCATCAGGTTACCAATTTGAAAAATGATGCCCGAATGAACAACGCACTCGAAATGCTGAAGCTCGCCATTCACTGGAAAAAACAAAATCAAAAACCCGAGCTTCAATTCAGACTGCTTGCCAATGGCGTACATTTATTGCAGGACTATTTTGCCCATCTGGACGCCGGTCATGATCCTGGAAATCCGCATAATATTGACGCCAATTTGAAAGTGGACAACAATGGGGATGGAATCCCCGAAACACCGGTAGGGGATGGCAACGTTATGGATAGCCTTAACTGGGATAATCATTCCGATCATAATAGCGGGCTTCCATATGATATGAGAATATCAGATGTATATAATTTAACCTATTGGCACAAGGATACGAATTGGAACAATAATTATCGTTTTAAGCAGTGTACAGAATTGAGCATTAACTACTTCAATGCTTTCATGTCCGAAACGGAAGCAGACTTTGAAAAGTCACTGAATCAAGGTTTTGTTGTAAACGGAAGTACAACGACTTATATTAACTACATTAGCAAAGTCGTAGTTGATAATACAAGCAATTATGCCACATTCGATTCAGCCTGGCCAGTCTCTACAAGCGGGCCCGGATACTGGGGAACCAATTATGCTTATGATGGGACCAGTGGAGCAGATGCATCATCGAGATGGGCAAAATTCTCAACGCCGGATGCAGATTCCTGGTATACCTTTAAACCAGGCAAGTACAACATTTATATGAGATGGACGGCAGGAGTCGACAGACCTGATGCAGCGCCTCTGGAAATTGCTTATAATGGCGGAACGGATACATCAAAAGTTGTAAATCAGAAGATAAACGGGGATAAATGGAATCTAATCGGAACTTATGATCTGGCTCCAACGGGCGGCTATGTTAAGATCCTCACTACCGATGCAGGAAACACAATAGCGGATGCGGTAATGTTTGTAAAAACCGTAGAAAACGATCCCGTTCAAAATATAACCGCCTCCAGTTCGCATGAAGGATCTGGGTGGTCAATTAGTAAAATATTTGATGGACTAAGATCTTCTTTGTCGGGGCTGTTGGGCTGGAGCAGCCAGAACAGTACTTCCACAAATCATACCGAATGGGTTACAGCGGACATAGGGAGCAATAAAACGATAAGCCGCGTAGATCTTTATCCGAGAAACGACAATACGAATTTGGGTAATTGCTTCCCCATTGATTTTACCATTCAGGTGTCCACAGACAACGTCAACTGGACCACAATGATAACGAGAACGAACTATGCCAAGCCGGGAAATCAGGTACAGAGCTTCACATTCGCACCGCAGTCTGCGAAGTATGTTAAGGTCACAGGTACTAACCTGAGAACCGATGTATATGGGTCTTACAGAATGCAGTTTGCCGAGATTGAAGTATATTAAGGTCTTGTCATGTGAATGCGGAACAGGAAGGGGTTGTCCTTTGGGGGACAGCCCCTTCTGCCGATTCGGCCTGCTGCGTGATTTCCCCATTGAAGTTCACGGGTTGGATAAATAGATTGAGAGAATGCACAACTGCTTGAGAGTTTATTCTACCTCGCTGAACATGGGTTTGTTAGACTAAAAGTACAGCAAGAATAGTCCTTATACATACAATTCCTAATTTATGGAGGGGTACACTTGAAACACCAAAAAAAGAAGGTCATGCTCATCTCGATGGTTCTTGCTCTATCTTCCATGCTCTCTGCATGCTCAAGCAGCAACGGCAATAAAACAGAGGCGCCTAAGGAAAACAAGCCAACCGCAACCGTAAACGGCAACCCGAGCGAACAAAGTCCTGAGGCCAAATACGATCCGCCTGTTACGGTTACGATGGTGCGGGATATGCCGGGAGGCCTTACGTTTCCTGAGGGAGATACGCTGGACAGCAACGTGATGACGAAACTGCTCGAGCAGACGTACGGCATCAAGATCATCAATAACTGGGTAACCGATGGCGCAGCATATAACGACAAATTGAACTTGTCTATCGCTTCGGGAGATCTGCCGGATATATTCCGCGTCCAAGCAACCCAGCTTAAGCAATTGATCGATGCCGGGATGGTAGCGGATCTTACGGACGTCTATAAGAAGAACATTACACCGCTAGCCGACGAGAAGCTGCGGTCCGATAATGGCGTTGGTCTTTCTTCCGCCACGATAGACAATAAGCTAATGGCGATCCCGTACATCACAGCGGCAACCGAAGGGGCGCAAATGATCTGGCTGCGCAAGGACTGGCTGGACAATGTGGGCTTATCGGCACCGAAGTCAATGGACGATGTCTACAAAATATCCAAGGCGTTCAAAGAGAATGACCCGGACAAGAACGGCAAGAACGATACATTCGGCTTCGGCTTCTACTCCAACATTTTCGGCGGCTTCGGCGGGATGACCGGCTTCTTCAACGGCTTCCATGCCTATAAGAATAGCTGGATCAAGGATCCAGAGGGTGGTAGCGGGCTCGTCCAGGGAAATATTCAACCGGAGATGAAGATAGCGCTCGCCAAGCTGCAGGAACTGTACAAGTCTGGGGAAATCGACAAGGAATTTTCCGTCAAGACGGCGGATCAACTGCTCACAGATGCGGTAAACGGCAAGGTCGGCATGTTTTTCGGCGGGTTCGCGGAGCCGCTTAACAAGCTGAACAAAGCCGTTACGGCCAACCCTGATCAAGTCTGGGAAATGTATCCCTTGCAGTCGATCGACGACAAGCCGGCTCTGTCGCAAGTGTCTGCGATGCCCGGTTCGTACTGGGTGGTCAACAAGAAGAGCAAGAATCCAGCTGTGATCGTCAAGATGATGAACCTGTATGTCGAGAAAATATTCGGTGAAACAGCGGACTTTAAGTATATGTATGATGGTGACTTTGCCGTTTATCAGTATCAGGATGTGAAGACGTTCGGCGCTACGAAGAATCTGGAACATCATTTGGCGATCAAGGAAGCGCTCAGCACAGGCAACATGAGTAAGCTGAATCCCGAAGGCAAAGGCTATTTCGATCAGGTGAAGCAGTATCAGGCCGGCGACAAGTCGATGTGGAGATATGCCAAGATATTCGGACCTGAGGGTTCGGAGGCAGTAATCAATAAATATGTAACGGAAAAGCTGCTCAATTACGATCAGTTCTATGGAATCCCATCTGAACTGATGGTGGATAGGAACAGCACGCTGAACGATTTGACCGTCGAGACTTTTACGAAAATATTGCTCGGTGAATCCATTGACTTGTTCGACAAGTACGTATCGGACTGGAATCGACTCGGCGGCACCGAAATTACGAAAGAGGTCAACGACTGGTTAGCAAGCCAGAAAAAATAATTGTGATTGATGATAGGGGTGATTCAGAATGCGGAACAATTCGAAGACGATGTATGCGCGATGGCCTCTGCATCTGATGCTGTTGCCCGGGTTGATCTTGTTGGCCGTCTATCATTTCATCCCTATGCTGGGCATATCGCTGGCTTTCCAGAGTTTCAAGCCGGCGATGGGTATATTCGGATCGAAGTGGGTGGGGTGGGATAATTTTACCTACATGATGGCGCTGCCCAATATTTACAGGGTCATTTGGAATACGGTCTACATTGCGGTGCTGAAAGTGATCGCCGGTCTAGCTTTTCCTATTCTGGTGGCCCTGCTGATTAATGAAATTCGCATTCATTTCGTCAAGCGCAGCATTCAGACGTTGATCTATTTACCGCATTTCCTATCCTGGATCATTTTGGGCGGCATCTTCATCGACATCTTGTCGCCCTCGACCGGGATCGTTAACACGCTTATTAAAAGTCTTGGATTCGAGCCGGTGTTTTTCCTCGGGGAGCCTAAGGTGTTTCCTTATGTACTCGTCAGCACGGATCTATGGAAAGATTTCGGTTTCAGCACCATCGTCTATTTGGCTGCCATAACGAGCATTAACCCGAATTTATATGAAGCGGCGGTAGTCGACGGAGCGAACCGGTGGAGACAGATCAGGCACATCACGCTGCCCGGGATGACCCCCATTATCGTGCTGCTCGCTACCTTGAGCCTGGGGCAAATATTGAATGCAGGATTCGACCAGGTGTTCAACATGTACAACTCGGCAGTCTATGATACCGGGGATATTATTGACACGCTTGTGTATCGGATGGGGATCCAGCAGGCCAAATATTCGCTTGCGACGGCGGTGGGACTATTCAAATCCGTCGTGTCCTTTATCCTTATCTCGGTTTCCTACTTTTTGGCGTACCGACTTGCTAATTACCGTATTTTCTAGATTGACTGCTTATGATGTGCGTTTCAGAAGTAATGCTGGAGGGGAGGACGGCACTTGATAAAGGATGTTACGCTGTCTTCAAGATTGTTTTCTATTTGCAATTACTTGTTTCTTACGCTTCTTTCATTCTCGTGCATATTTCCGATCATTCACATATTTTCGATCTCCTTCAGTTCTGACCTGGCGGTGACAGCGGGTGACGTGAAGCTGTGGCCAGTCGACTTCACGACGGATGCTTACCGGATTGTGTTGGCTAAAGCGGAATTTGTACGCTCCATCGGCGTTTCCGTCCAAAGGGTACTGCTTGGTGTTTCGATCAACATGTTTATGGCGGTCACGATGGCATATCCGCTATCGAAGGAAGCTCGGGTATTTCCACAGCGTACGCTGTATGCATGGATTATCGTATTCACCATTTTGTTCCACGGCGGTCTGATTCCTACTTTTATGACCGTACGCGCCACAGGAATACTGGATACGATCTGGGCGCTGGTTCTTCCCGGGGCTGTACCGGTGTTCAATGTACTGCTGCTCTTGAACTTCTTCCGCGGCTTGCCGAAGGAGTTGGATGAGGCGGCGATGATGGACGGAGCGGGGCATATGACAACACTGATCAAGATTTATCTGCCACTGTCGCTGCCGGCCCTTGCGACCATTGGTTTGTTCAGCACGGTGGGTCATTGGAACGCTTGGTTCGACGGGATGATCTACATGAATTCGCCTGTTCATTATCCGCTGCAGACCTATCTTCGGACAATCGTGATCGATCTCGATTTGAGTACACTAAGCGGAACCGGAGATACGCTCAAGGAGTATGACAAAGTATCCGCCAGAACGGTACGGGCGGCACAAATTTTTCTCGGCGCCTTACCGATTTTGATGATTTATCCGTTTCTTCAGCGGTATTTTACGAAAGGCATCGTTCTTGGCAGCGTGAAAGAATGAACATTTCCGGAATGTTCTGTCCTTGATTCAGGGGCAGGACATTCTTTGATTTCTGTCGAACCATTAGACATGGAAGGATGTTAACCAAGGGAAGGGGATTCTATGGGAGTTCTAGGAAAGCTGCTGAATATTTATCCGAAACTCATCGTATCCTTCCTCCTCGTCTTGACTCCGGTGTATGTCATCAGCTTGATGATGAACAACTATGGTGCGAGCAACGTACGCGCGAAGATCGAAGATGCCATGAAATCCCGCGTTGGCTTTTATATTCGACAGTTGGAGGGCGATTTCAGCCTCATTACCCGGACGCAAGAAGAGTTTGTCAATTACAGGGACGTGAGGATGCTCAGTAGCAAAGGCGAGGTGTACAGCGATAATGACTGGCGCAACGCGGTTCTGAACGTCCGCAGCAGGCTGATCAGTCTTAGCAATTCCAGCAATTATGTTCGGTCGGCGAGTGTTTACTTGCCTTCGGTGAACAGGCTTATTTCGTCCGCAAATACATACGATTTGCTTCCGGATGAGGAATACAAAGCTTTGAAGGGAGTCAGCCAACGGCTTGCCGATCCGTTTGTCTATTGGAACAACCGCTTGTACATCAGCTTCCCCTACTCGAATCTGGCGCTGATTAATGGCAGAGAGCCGTCATTTCTGGTTAGTGCCGAGATCGCTACTGAAAAAGTCGGCGAAATGCTTGACAGCTTAATGATTGATGAAAGCGGAGGGACGATGGTTGTGGGTCGGGATGGAAGGTGGGTGCTGACCGGGAAGAAGGGCAACACGGAATTGGAGCGGGAGATGCTGACCTATGTGCAGCAGAACATAGATCCAAGTGCCCCAGCACAGGAGACGGTAAAGAAAGACATCCACGTAAAGACGGTGCAGTTTGGGGGTCAATCGTATTGGGTGTACGCGGAGGATTCGCGCGATATGGGTTTTTCTCTGCTTATGTATACGCCGGAATCAGAGATGTTGGGCTCCTTGAAGCAGTATCGCGTTTGGTTCTGGGTCCTCTCGTTCATCTCCCTGCTTGTAATAATCCTGTTCTCTTACTGGATATTTCTGCAGATCCACCAACCGCTGTTGCGGTTAATTCGCGCTTTCCGCGGGATGGAGAACGGAAAGAACGAAGCCCTTGTGTATAAGCGGTCGGACGAATTCGGCTACCTGTACCAGCAGTACAATCAGACAACCAACCGGATCCAGGAACTGATCCATGAAGTGTACGAACAGAACTATAGGGCCAACTTGTCTGAGCTACGGCAGCTCCAATCGCAGATCAACCCCCATTTTCTATATAACAACTTTTACATCTTGTACCGGCTGGCCCGAAACGGGGAAAACGAGAAAATAGCGGAATTCACGTCGTTTCTTGGCAAATATTTTAAATTTATTACTCGAACGCACAAAGGAACCATTCGGCTTGAAGAAGAGACGGCTTTTTCACGATTATATGTAGACATTCAGACCTTCCGATTCGAAGAGCGGATCGAGGCTCGGTTCGAAGAGCTGCCCCCTGCTTATGCGGATGCGATGGTGCCTAAGCTGATCTTGCAGCCGATCCTTGAGAACGTCTACCAGCACGGGATGCGCAACACCCTTGAAGGGGGATTGCTGGAGGTCCGGTTCGATCCTCAAGAGGAAGGTCTCGATATTATTGTGGAAGACAACGGGGAACCGATGCCTGACGTGGAATATGAGGACCTACAACTCAAGCTGCAGGCAACCGGATGGTTGGATGTGGAGACGACGGGACTGGTCAACGTTCACAGAAGGCTGCGCCTGGAGTTCGGCAATAGGGGAGGCGTAACGTTCAGCCGCAAGTCTGGCGGAGGCAATCAAGTCGTTATCAGCATTCCGAATGTCAGGGAAAAGAGAGCGGAGGATTAAGTTCAACTGGGGAGAGATAGCCATGTACAAATTATTGATCGTCGACGATGAACCGAAGATAGTCAACGGCTTGTACGAGCAGTTTCTGGAATGGGGCCACGTCGAGATGGAAGTGTATCGGGCTTACTCGGCGGTTGAAGCATTGCGAATCGTTAGTACGGCTAAAATGGACATCGTCCTGACTGACTTTCATATGCCGGTCATGAGCGGGCTGGAGCTTCAAGTTCGGATTCTGGAATTGTGGCCGCGTTGCAAAATCATTTTTTTGACCGGATACGAAGATTTCGACTATATCCAATCGGCCTTTAGGCAGGGTGGAATCGACTATATTTTGAAGCTGGAGGATGACCAGGTCGTGTTTGACGCGGTTGACAAAGCAATCACGCTACTCCAGGACGAGTTGAAGGTGGAACAATTCATGATGAGGGCTGAACGTCAAGTGCGGGAAGCGGTTCCGCTGCTGCGCAAGGAATATTTGAGCGATCTGTTGGAAGGGGATCTCGTTCCTGGAGATGTAACGAACAAGCGCTTGAAGGAACTGGACATCCCACTCGCTGCGGACGAGAACGTGCTTCTGGTAGCAGGCAGGATCGATTCCTGGCGGGAGGATGTTCTGAGCTTGTCGGATAAGTCGTTATTTCAATTTGCGGTTCAGAATATATTTGCCGAGTATATGAGGACATGGAACGTCATTTCCTGGAGTACTCGGCATGCCGAGCTGGTCTGGCTCATTCAGCCAGTTCAACCGGATGCGGCAGCAAGGGCGGAGGAATGGCGCAAATGCGAGACGTTCTTGCATTATACGCTGCCCGATATCCAGGCGAGTTGCGTTCAACTGCTTCAGGTGCAGCTGTCCCTCGTCATCAGCAGCTCATCTTGTGAATGGGTGGAACTAGGCAGGCAGTATATGAAGCTGCAGAACATTTTGCATCAAGGACTTGGCCGGGGACGGGAAGTGATTTTGTTCGAGCCCAAAGACAATGAAGTTCCGCAGGAAGGAAGCGCTACTCCCGGAGGTGCCGTACATCGCGGAGTGCTCCTGGTCAAGAGAATCAAGCAGCTGGAGTGGCAGCTGGAGAGCGGTCAAAAAGAGGAGTTCGCCAGAATGTTTCGGGAAATTGCGGCGACCGTCAGAACGATCGCCCTGGAAGGGGAGAAAGGAACGCTTCTGGTGGAGATCCACTATACGTTCAGTGCGATGTTCCTGTCCTACTTGAACAGGTGGCAGCTGTTCGAGGAAGTTTCGGCTACAGTCCGAACGGAACCACTGTTGAATGCATCCTTGTTTCACAGTTGGAGCGAAGCGGAGTCGTATTATGCAAGTTTGTATGAGTTGCTGTTCTCCCTTAAAACAAACGAGCAGAAGGACCGCATCCGGCAAATTGTGTCCGACGTCAATCAATACATCGAACAGCATTTATCCGAGCCGCTGTCGCTCGATGTTCTGGCCGATCATGTCTACTTGCATCCGACTTATTTGTCCAAGCTCTATAAACAGGCTACCAGTGTGGGGGTATCCGATTGGATCAAGGACCGGCGGCTCAAACGGGCGAAGGAACTACTGGCTAATTCTCGCTTGAAAGTGCATGAAATCGCGGGGGCGGTCGGCTTCGAGTCAGGACAGTATTTTGCTAAAGTGTTCAAGAAGGAAACGAACTGCACTCCACAGGAGTATAGAACGTTGCGCTTGGTGTGAGGAAGAGTAATTGCTATATTCTGACAAAGTGGCATCTGCTGCATTTCCCGCCACGATGCCAGCTTTGCTTGCGATTCCCTGGGCGAATCCCTTTTACCGCTAGCATTTGCCTAAGATAGAAGAAATATGCCCGACCGTTATAATGGGAAATATTACGCATCGATGACATAGTAGAGCCTTGGATGGGAGAAGATCAAGAGAGGCTGGGAGAGGAGAATGGATTGGAAACAACTGCCCGTACTTGAATCGCGAAGCTGCTCGCCCGCACGCATGTCCCTGATAACAGCATAAAAGCGGGACAGCCTGCGGTCAGCTTCGTCCGATCAAACGGTAATAGTGGACTTAATCGGTTATATTGCGGGTATAGTATTCAATGATATCTTTGCGGCGGATAATCCCCAAGAATACGCGGTCGTTGTTGACGACGGGCACAAAGTTCTGGTCGGCCGCCAGAGCCAGCATATCATCCATTTGCGCATTAATCGATACGCATTCATTGCGACTGCGTTTTTTTATGTCTGTGATGGGGAATTCATGCATGTTGTCAAAATGCAGACCGGGGGTGTTTTTGAGCTTCCACAGCAGGTCGCCTTCCGATAAGGTTCCCATATATTTGCCTTCGCCGTTAATAATAGGAATGGCGGAATAATGAGACTGCTCCAAGTGATCCATCGCTTCTTTCATGGACATGGAGGAGGTGATGAAGGCCACTTTATCTTTGGGAAACAAGAAAGTTGATATCTGCATATGTGATCTACTCCTTTACGATGAATGATATTGGGCTACTTCCATTAAAACATACTTTGCGGGTGAAACGCATTATTTAAGGTCTGGGAATGGTTCAAAACTGTGGATATGGAAACGGCAGGGGTAAATCCGACGGGATGAGCAGCAGTCGATTTGCCGTTAACGGGGTAAGTGTCGTTCTTTCCTTATTCACTTCATTAGGCAGTTGGTCATACACTGTCATATATGACCTAAGGAGTGGATTCGCGAATGCGGCTTACATTGGAAATGGCAAAAATCCTGCTTATGGAGGGAGAGAAGAAAGCGAAAGAGATGGGCCTCGCGGCAGATATCGCTGTTGTTGACGACGGGGGGAATCTCATTGCTTTCTACCGGATGGATCATGCGCGGATTGGAGGGATCAATATTTCCCAGAATAAAGCTTGGACCAGCGTCGCGCTGCAAACGCCGACCGCAAACCTGGCGCAAGCAGCCCAACCCGGCGGGCCATCTTTTGGTATCAATACAACAAATAACGGGAGAATCGTTATTCTTGGCGGAGGGATTCCGCTTACAAAAGAGGGCAGGATCATCGGAGGCATCGGGGTCAGCGGTGGTACAAGCGCACAGGATGTTGAGGTGGCAAGTGCCGTCGTTAAAGCCTTTGACAACATGCATGGGACCGCCCCAACCAGGAGTCTTCAAGCCCGAATTGGGTCGATTACACAGTTTTCCTGATAACTGCGGCTATTCATGAAAATGGAGAAGCAGGCCTATTGAAATCGTTCTTCATTTTGATCTTGCCCCTAAAAAAAGGATTGGTTATCATCCATTAACTGGAAGTTGGGAAGCTAAATGAGAGCTTCTCTTTTTTTTGTGATTCACAGAATTAGCTTCCTGCCTTTTTTGAAAAACTTTGATAGGACTTGTCCGATAAGCTCGAAGGAATATAGACTTTCTTGTTGAATCTTATACAAAGAAGTGATTGCCGATTTCGCAAACATCCGGCATGATAGAGTTAGGCCTCCCTTACTAGGACGAGGTTACATAGACAGATTATATTTTCTTCTGGGGATGGTTGAATAAATGGGCGGTTTCTTGTTGTTTATGTTTTTTTCCACGATTGAAGGTATTTCGATCTATGCATTGGCGTTATATGTGTTCCGCTATAATTTTTTGAGATATTTGGGTCATTCGCTGGTTATTATCGAGTTGATCAATTTCCAGAATTATTTAACCCGAGAAGAAATTTCGTCACTGTCTTATATGGCTCCTGTTATTAATCTGCTGATTACCGCGTTATTTTTCAAAACAATTGCCAGGATTCCGCTAATCGGCGCATTTTTAATGACCGTGGTTGGATTCGCGGGATTCATTGTCACACAAGCCGCTTTGATAGAAATCTTGTTTTCCATGGATCAGGTCCAGTCCGATCCGGTTAAAGGGCGAATCATCCAATTGGCTACCGGAGCGTTGGTCATGTTTGTCGGATGGGCGATATACAGATTAGGCTACGGGTTTACGAAGGATTTCGAGCACTTGAGATTCCATTGGGAGCATCTGCTTGTCATCACGCTGATCATCGTGTTCATTTTATTGCTGGGTCTGATGATGTATTTCATGAATGTGTTTGCAAGCCTGATCGGTTTTCTGCTGGCTCTTATGGTGTTCTTGTATTACGCGATCCGGAAGGAGGCTACTGACAACAATTGATTAACGCGTTGTCTCATAAACTAGCCGTCGGCATTAAGTCCAAGGTGCCTGACCATCCGGCAAGCATTGCGGTGCTTCAATACTCGTTATCTATGGTTCTGAATACCGTCTTCATCCTAGGTCTGTCTTTCCTGATTTCGCTGTTTACCGGCAGATCTTTGGAAACATTAGTTGCTCTTGCCGGATTTGCCGCTTTGCGCCAAATATCCGGCGGATACCATTTGAAATCTGGTATCATGTGCATTCTGGTATCCACTGCGGGTATCACCGCGATAACCTTTGCGGATTTTGGTTCTCTGGTTACGTTGATCCTTAACGCAGGCGCTTTACTGCTGGCCCTCGTGTTTGCGCCTTCACGGATAGACCGGCAGACGAGAATCCCTAAAGAGTATTTCGGTTACCTGAAGCTTGGATCCATGGCACTGATTGTCATAAGCGGTTTCGTCGGCTACTCTGTGCTTGCAGCTGCTTTTTTTGTACAAGCTCTGACTTTGATTCGGACAAGGAGGTGATATCAAATGAAAAAAAATCTGTACTCTTTACTGGCAACAGTGCTTGCTTCCGCTGCTGTAGTGGTTGTAAGCACAGCTAGCTGGGCGTTCATTCATCAGCCAGAAACACCTGAAGAGCTTCTCAAGTAATAAAGTTTCAGGGGATGGTAAACCATGCAGCAATGCAAACAATTGTCTGTCTCACTCGATATTGACGGAAAAAAAGGGCTTCAGCTTATTAATATCAATGACATGATCTATTTTGAGTATGACGGGATTATTAACAGAATTATGATTCACACGTTAAAAGAAAAGTTTTACACCATGGGCACTTTAAAGTACTTTGTGGAGCTGTTAAACAACAGCGGCTTTAATTTTAAAGTAGTAGACAGAAACAACGTGGTTAACATTGACAACATCGTTTACCTGGACGGTTCGACCAAAAAAGCCTATTTTGAATATCCCGTCGTGTCGGGCTCAAAAGGGTGCACCTTCTCGGGCAAACTGTTCGATGAAGTGTACAAGGATCTAGCGGGTGGATCGGTAATCACAACATAATGTTTAACTGCGGGCTGCGCCAATAGGTGCAGCTTTTTTTGATATCAATTGGAAATGCTTCATTCCCCGCAGCAATATCGCGCTCGGCCTGGTCTGTCAAGGGATAACGATTTTATAAACAACAAAAAAAGCAGCATAGGCAAATCCCAGCTGCAAAGGTAGCATGGATCAACAAAAAAGCGATAAACTCCCGGGGGGACTCTCGAGATTCTCCCTCCATGTTGGAACGTGATAACGAAATAATGAAAGGAGGTTATCCTTATTGCGCCGTATAACCTCCATCCAGCACGATGGCCTGGCCTGTCACGCCTTTGGCCTGCTCGCTTGCCAAGAATAAGGCATAATTTGCAACCTCGTCCGCTTCCAGTAAACGCCGTTGGGGGACAAGTGGGTAGATGACGTCTTCCAATACATTCTCCAGCGCCACCTGGCGAGTCTGGGCAAGCTCTTGAAGCTGTCCCCGAACCAATGGGGTATCCACATAACCCGGACAAAGCGCGTTAACGGTTATTCCATACGGGGCAGCTTCCAATGCGGCGACCTTCGTTAAGCCGATGACGCCATGTTTGGCGCTGTTATAAGCCGCTTTGCCCGCAAATCCGACCAGTCCGTTAATGGAAGAAAGATTAAGAATTCGGCCGTATCCTTGCTGCTTCATATAGGGGAGTGCGTGTTTAATGGCGATGAAGGGGGCTGTGAGCATAATTTTGAGCATCAGCTCGAATTTCTCCGTCGGGAAATCCTCAATGGGAGCTACATGCTGGATTCCTGCATTGTTGATCAGGACGTCCAATCTTCCAAAACGCTGGGCGGTCCGGGCAATGAGCCCGGAGATATCTTCTTCCAGGGTCACATCTGCCTGGATGGCAGCAACGTTGCTGCCAGAGCGGGCGAGCTGCTGCACCGCTGCCTCCAATACCGGACCATTGCGGTCCGATAATACGACAGCAGCGCCTTGATGGGCGAAAGCTTCAGCAATCCTAAATCCGATGCCCTGCGCGGAACCGGTCACGATGACGGTGCGCCCTGCGAATGAGGAACTGTCCATTAATAAGCCCCCATCAGAACATGCTCCGGAACAATCAGCTCTGGCTGCGTG
Source organism: Paenibacillus nasutitermitis (assembly GCF_014641075.1). Taxonomy (GTDB): domain Bacteria; phylum Bacillota; class Bacilli; order Paenibacillales; family Paenibacillaceae; genus Paenibacillus_Z; species Paenibacillus_Z nasutitermitis. The sequence continues at coordinate 228,245 of NZ_BMHP01000002.1, read as the reverse complement.
GCCTCCCGGATATCATCGACTGTATAACCGTCGGCAACCTCCACGAGAAGCAAACCTCGGATTGTGATATCGATGACAGCGCGGTCTGTAATGACACGGTTGACAACTTGCTTGCCTGTAAGGGGCAGACTGCATCGATTTAATATTTTGGGCTGACCTGCTTTATTAACATGATCCATAATAACAACAATTTTTTTCGCGCCATGAACCAGATCCATCGCGCCTCCCATACCTTTGACCATCTTGCCCGGAATTGTCCAGTTGGCCAAATCTCCTGCTTCGGACACTTCCATGCCGCCCAGTATGGCCAGATCGATATGTCCGCCACGTATCATGGCGAAGGAATCCGCGCTGCTGAAATAGGAAGCGCCCGAAATGGCTGTCACCGTTTCCTTGCCGGCGTTTATAAGATCCGGATCAACCTGGTCGGGAAGCGGATAAGGTCCGATGCCAAGCAGTCCATTTTCTGATTGCAGCACGACCTGTTTGTCCGGGGAGATGTAGTTGGCTACCAGAGTAGGAATCCCGATACCCAGATTGACATAATAGCCGTTTAGCAATTCTTTTTCCGCGCGCCGCGCAATGCGCTCCCGAATCCCCCTTTGATCATTCATTTCATCCATCTCCTTTCCTTGATTTTTATGAACGTGTCGTAAGCCGTTCAATTCTTTTCTCTTGCGCACCAACGATGATTTGTTGCACATAGATGCCCGGAATATCAATCATTTCGGGATCCAGGCTGCCGATTTCCACCAATTCCTCGACTTCTGCAATCGTTACGCGGCCTGCGCTTGCCATCATCGGGTTGAAGTTGCGGGCGGTCTTGTTAAACACGAGATTGCCCATCCGATCCGCCCGGGCTGCGCGAATCAAGCTGAAGTCGGCCGTTAATGCCTGTTCCAGAATATACTCCTTGCCATCGAAAATACGGGTTTCCCGTCCCTCTGCCAGGGGGGTTCCGACACCTGCTGGAGTATAGAATGCAGGTATGCCCGCGCCACCGGCTCTGATGCGCTCGGCAAGCGTACCTTGCGGCACCAGTTGTGCCTCGATTTCACCGCTGAGCACCTGACGCTCGAACTCTTTGTTTTCCCCAACATAAGAGGCGATAATTTTTTTGATCTGTTTGTTTCTAAGCAGCAGGCCAAGTCCCCAATCGTCGATACCGCAGTTGTTGGAGATCACGGTTAGGCTATTGACTCCGCTTTCAGCCAATGCTGCGATCAGCTGTTCCGGAATGCCGACGAGGCCGAAGCCTCCGACCATCAGTGTCGCGCCGTCGGGGATTGCTTTAACCGCCTCGGTAAACGAATTCAAAATTTGCTTCATGAGAAGGGTCTCCTTTCCGGATTTCGATGCTTGTATAACAGTTAATGCTTGGCATAAAAGCCCTCAACAACCGTTGCAATGCCTTGCCCGCCGCCGATACACAAGGAAGCCAATCCCAGGCGAGTGCCTCTGCGCTGCATTTCATACAGCAAGGTGACGAGTACGCGGGCACCGCTTGCGCCGATCGGATGGCCGAGGGCGATCGCTCCGCCATTGACGTTAAAAATCCCGGGATCATAATCAAAATGCTTGCTGTAGGCTAAAGCTTGAGCGGCGAAGGCTTCGTTCACTTCAAGCAGCCCAATATCTTGCATGGTCAAGCCAGCTTTTGAGAGCGCCCGCTCGGTTGCCGGAACCGGACCGATCCCCATCATCGATGGTTCCACACCAGCTGAAGCGTGGGAACGCAGAATGGCAAGCGGCTTAATGCCGAGCGCCGCTGCACGCCGTTCGGACATCAAGATGAGCGCGGCTGCACCGTCATTAATCCCAGAAGCGTTGCCTGCAGTCACGATGCCACCCTGCTTGAATGCGGGGCGAAGTCCGGCAAGGGCCTCCAGAGTCGTATCGGGGCGCGGATGTTCATCCTTGCTTACAGCGATTGCGTCGCCTTTTCTTTGCGGAATGCTCACGGCGACTATTTCGTCATCGAATCTTCCCGCATCGGCTGCTGCCTTGGTTTTTTGTTGGCTTTCCCATGCGAATTGGTCGAGCTGCTGACGCGTGAAGCCGTAATGCCCGCTAATGTTCTCGGCGGTGATGCCCATATGGTAGTCGTTTGCTGCACACCATAGCCCATCTTGAATCATGGTGTCTACAACGGTCTGGTTGCCCAACCGGTATCCGGAACGCGCACCCGGCAGCAAATAGGGGGCGAGAGACATATTCTCCATGCCCCCGGCTGCAACAATTTCGCTATCGCCGCAAAGAATGGCGTTGTATCCCATGCTGACTGCCTTCATTCCTGAGCCGCATACATGGTTAATGGTCATCGCGGGGGTTTCAACGGTAAGCCCTGCGCCCATGGCGGCTTGCCGGGCAGGGTTCTGACCAAGACCGGCCTGCAGGACATTGCCCATAATAACCTCATCAACTTGCCGGGCATCGATTCCTGCACGCCGGACAGCTTCTGCGATAGCGATGGAGCCAAGTTGAACGGCAGATACGTCCTTAAATATTCCATTAAAGCTGCCGATGGGGGTGCGTACCGCGCTGGCAATAACCACGGTGTTTGCTGCGTTCCTTTCGTCCAATGCAATCATCCCTCCTGATTTATGTTCGTCTTGAATGAAACCAATCGCTGCATATTTCCCGCCAGCTGCTCAGAAGTGCGTGAAGAATCCTCGTATTCATAGAAGCCACGGCCGCTCTTAACGCCAAGCTCGCCGCTGGCGGCCTTTTCCAGAATGGACTGCGGTGCCTGAGAACTGTTAGCGAGCTTAGGAAAAAGGTTTCCGGTGACCTTGGACCAAATATCCAAGCCGCCAAGATCAGCAATTTCGAACGGACCCTTGAAAGCCCAACGCAGTCCAAGACCTTCTTTTACGGCCGTATCGATCTGCCCAGCATCGGCTACACCTTTTTCCAACAGATAACAGGCCTCTCTCATGAGAGCAGCTTGCAGGCGATTGGCGATAAAACCGGGAATATCCTTACGCAAAACAACAGGTGATTTGCCGCACCGCTGCAGCACGGAGGTAACCTCATCCAAGATGTCTGGAGAAGTGGATGGCAAGCCGACAATCTCGACCAATGGGATGTGGTCCGCCGGATTAAAGAAATGGGTGATCATCATTCGATTGCCAATCGTTAAATCCGAAGCCAATTCTTCAAGAGCGAAAGTGGATGTGTTGGAGGCGACGATGGCTTGTGGTTTAATGAGAGACCCCAATCTTTGAAATATTTCACGTTTTACAGCCAATTGTTCGGGAGCGGACTCGACAATCAGATCCGCTTCTACAACCGCTTTCTCAAAATCGCTCATAAGTACGATGGAAAATGTTTTGGATGATTGATGCACGCTTTCGGGAAGCGAGGGAAGATTCGGATCGTACAAAGTCACGTGATAGTCATGACTGGCAAAAAGCCGGGCGATTCCAAGGCCCATCGTTCCTGCACCAAGAACGGTAATAGTCGTGATCATAATAAACCTCCTAATGGGATTTATAGATTTATTTTACATGGGGCAGTTCTATGAGTAAAATACATATATAGAATATTATTTATTCCAGATAGCTATATATATGGGTGGGGAAAAGATGGATTTGCGGCAATTAAGTTATTTTCTGGAGGTCGCACGGTATGCCAGTTTCTCCAAAGCGAGTCAAGCGATTCATCTCTCGCAGCCAACGCTCAGTAAAATGGTAAAAAATCTGGAGGATGAGCTGGGCTTGGTGCTGCTGGACCGTTCAACGCGAAGAGTTGTACTGACAGAAGCGGGCAGGGTCGTGCAGGCGCATGCCCAGACGGTGATCAATGCCTCACAGCAGCTACTGGCGGCGGTATTGGATTTGAAGGAGATGAGGCAGGGGCAGTTTACGCTTGGATTACCCCCTGTTATTGGAGCGAGTTTCTTCCCAAAAGTTATAGCGGAGTTCCACCAGATCCATCCGGATATCACGATTCAGATCGTGGAGGAAGGAGGCAAACGGATTGAACAGCTTCTCCTGGAGGGGGAAATCGATTTGGGGGTTGTCGTACTGCCAGTAGATGAAGTCGTATTCGAGGTTGTTCCGATCGTGAAGCGTCATCTTAATCTGGTTGTGCCGCTCGAGCATCCCCTGTCGAATAGACGGAAAGTTCGCCTTGCAGAATTAAAGGAAGAACCATTTATTCTGTTTCGACAGGAATTTAATTTGCATGATCGCGTTAAGGAAGCTTGCATTGGTGAGGGGTTTGAGCCCCGGGTAGCTTACGAGAGTTCGCAGTGGGATTTCATCTACGAACTGATCTGTGCCAACCAGGGCATATCTTTGCTTCCGGAAACGATATGCGCGAAGCTTGATCCAGCCAAGGTTCGTGTCATTCGTCAAATAGAACCAGGCATCCATTGGGATTTAGCAATCATTTGGAAGAAGGGCGGCTACATTTCCCATGCGGCGCAAGGGTGGATTGACTTCGCTTTGCGTGTGCTGATTCCGGGCAGCAGTGATCGCAATCCGTCCTCTTAACCAGGATGACGATTAAGCAGTAACTACCGGTTTCAAGATTGATTTCGCTGTCAGGACTGAGGGGCAGCCCACTTTATTTACATGATGAACGTTGAAGGAGGATGCTGAAATGTCAAGCCATAATGCTCCGCACGGTTACCAGACAGTAACACCTTATTTTATCGTATCGGATGCAGCCAAGATGATTGAATTTCTGACAAACGTGTTTAACGCCGAAATGTTAAACCTTGGAACGGATGACGGCGGTTCTATCCTGCAAGCTGAAGTCCGTATTGGCGATACGATCGTCGAATTATCCGAGGGTAATGAAAGGTTCCCGGCCAGAGTGAATACCCTTCATGTGTTTGTCTCTGATACGGATGATTGCTACCATAGGGCGATATCTGCCGGTGCGACATCCTTGTATGAACCGGCCGATATGCCTTATGGCGAACGCAGCGGAGGGGTGCAGGATCCTTTTGGAAACCATTGGTATATTGCGACTTTCAATAAAGGAGAGGGCGAAGGTTATTACCCGGGTTCATGAATGAGCCGCTACAAATCGCATGGTCAGGTTTAAGGTTTGTCATTCAACCTCCAATTTATCTTTCAGCAGTTCTCTGAATATGGGCTCTAGGGATCTGGCCATGCGCAGGAAACCAAGATCCGTAGGGTGAACACCGTCTACGGTACATTCTTCCGCATCATCCTCGCCAAGCAGGGAGGAGCCGTCTGCGTAATGAATATGGAGGTCCCCTTCGTCTCGCAGTCGCTCTACCGTTGATTTCTGAATTGCCTTCCGGTCCTCATGGAGTTCCAAGAGATCGGGATAGAAGCGCTCCCCGGCGTATTGAATTTTGGAAAGGACCAGAATCGGGACAATCGGATGGCGCTCACGGAGAATGCGGATAAATGGTGTCAAAGTAGCAGCTAGTTTTTCGGCAGGTCCCGAGTTGGCTTCATAGTCGAGAACGAGAAGAGCAGGATCGGGAATATCGGCAATAGTTCGAGCCACTTCGATTTCTCCTAAGCCGCTGCCGGAAAATCCAAGATTAATAAACTCAAGGGGAATAGAACGGCTCAGAATGTTGGAGTAGGCCATTCCCGGCCTTGTTGCGCAGCCTCCTTGCGTGATCGACGTCCCGTATATGACGACCGGATTGATGCTTGGATACGGTGGGACTGAGCGGATCAGCGCATCCGAATCAACACCGATCAATACTTCTTCGACTCCTTGATACAACGGGAAATTCAGCGTAACGCAAACATCTCGTTGTATTGTCCAATTAAACAAGGATGCTTCGTATTCGGACTTCGAATGATCAAATCTGGTTGTACTCAAATAATGCTGGCTGCCGGGTTCGCCCAAATAGCAGTCGAATCCGCATTGTCCCGTTGCAGGCATATGATACATATTGGAGGGACCGGTAAGCTTGACTCTGACTGACAGACGGGAAGAGTTGGTGGTAAACCGGATCTGCCCCCCTGCGGTACAGTTTGCGAGTATATCGACGGCCGGCGGCAGAAGCTCGGCAGGCGAGGATGGAAGGCGGCGGTAGAGCTTCTCCTGCTTCAGCCATGCGAAACCGGCTATATGAAAAGGGGCTTCAAGCGGTGACAACCATTGCAGATCATCCATAACGCGCTTCTCAAGGGCCATATTCTTATCAAGCTTAACAGCATCAACAGATTTTGACGGTTCCGGCATAAAAACTTCATCCCCAATTCCATATTTTTTTTCGGAGCTCAAACGAAAACGATCGGATAAAAGCGATTCCAGTATAGCAGCGAAAAGACCGGAGTACCAGAACAAAATGACACTGCGCTCTTTATTGTATATGCACACAAAGAAGACAGCCGCTCTAATCATGAGCGGCTGTCTTCTTGTTTCATATTATTGAAGGCTTCGAAGTTATACTAAGAAGCGTTGGAGACGGGATCGGGTTTGGCTTTCTTCACTGTGACGCTTTGGCGGCCGTCAATGCTCACAGGCACGTCTCCGTCAAGAGTGACCCTGCGCACGATGCGATGCTGTTTTCCATAGTCGGAAATCGCATAATGCTGGGTGGCGCGGTTATCCCAGATGGCGACGTCGCCAATGGTCCAGCGCCAGCGCACCGTGTTTTCCAGACGGGTAATATGATTTTGCAATAAGGAGAACAGTTGAGCGGAATCGACAGCAGAGAGCCCCAGAATTTTTTTGACAAAATGGCCCAGCAATAAAGTGCGCTCGCCCGTCTCGGGGTGCACCCGGACAAGGGGATGCTCCGTTTCATATACCGTGGATACAAAACCGCCATCCTGATAACGCTGCGGGTCTTTCTCAGTCAATTCCTTTTGATGCCGTGCCGCATAGTCATAATCGTTGCTGTGCAAAGCCCAAAGCTGATCGACAAGGCTGCGCAGCTCAGCAGGTAAATTCTGATAGGCAGTCGCCGTATTCGCCCAGACGGTATCCCCGCCTGCCGGCGGAATGACGACAGAGCGAAGAATGGATGCTTTGGGATAAGCATCAACGAAGGTGACATCGGTATGCCAGGAGTTAGCTCCCCCGCCATATTGGGAGTTAAGCTCCAGCAAGTAATCAGTTCCCTGCTTCACATGCACGGTTGGATGCGCTACCGGTTCCCCCAGCAGGCTGGCGAATGCCTCCTGGCCCGCATCGTCCAGATGATGCTGATCACGGAAGAAGACGACCTTGTGCTCCAATATAGCTTTACGGATTGTTTCAAGCTCCTCGCCTTTGAGATCTGCGGACAGCCGAATGCCTTTCAATTCTGCGCCGAGTGCTCCGGCGACCGGAATGATTTCAATACCTTGGGAAGTTTCATTGCGATTTTCTGTCATCTTATTATCCTCCTTGGTTTCGGTCTGAATGGACCGTTTGAGATGGTTATAAACTTAATAGGGACGGTCACCGCAAATGGCAACCCGTTCGGCGACGCGGCGGTGCGGAAAATAGTCCGACACTGCATAATGCTGGGTGGCGCGGTTGTCCCAGAAGGCGACAGTGTTCGCTTCCCAGTGAAAGCGGACCTGAAATTCGGGAACCAGAATCTGACGGAACAAATATTGCAGAAGCTGCTCGCCTTCCTCCGGATCGAGGCCGACGATGTGAGAGGTGAAATCAGCGTTCACAAACAATGTTTTGCGTCCGGTCTCGGGATGAGTCCGGACGACCGGATGTACCGCGGGCGGTAATTTGGCCTGCCAGGCGGCTAATACATCCGGTGCCATGTGGCGGCCGAAAGTATGCGTGAAATCATGAACGGCCTGGAGGCCTTCGATGCGTTCCTTTGTTTCATCCGGCAAGTTATCGTAGGCCGCTGCCGTATCGCTCCAAAGGGTATCGCCTCCATAAGGAGGGACCTCGATTAACCGGAGAACCGCACCCAGCGCCGGCTCGAGCCGCCAGGTCACATCGGTATGCCAATTGTTCGCGCCACCGCGACGATTCTCGTCAGCGGTGAATCGCACCACATCCTGAGTATCGCCCGGAGGGAGAAACGGGTGTGTCTCAAGCTCCCCCCACAACCGTGCGAAATCCCGCTGCTGCTCACTTGTGATAAGCTGGTTGCGAAAAAAAATCACTTTCCATTCCAATAGCGCTCTGTTCAGTTCCTTCTGAAGCTCGGCAGAAACAGGCTGACTCAAATCGACGCCTGTGATTTCCGCTCCGATGAGAGGGCCAAGCGGTTTGACACCGAATAACGCGTATGGATGTTCCTCCGCATGATCCGGCAAACGGCGAAGCAGATGAATGCGGGAATGAAAACCCCGGTCGGGTGTTTGAAGCTGTCTGACTTTTACATTTGCGCTTTCAGTCAATGGACATTCTCCTTCCATAGAATAAATATAAAAACACCACGCCCGGTTTCAAAAACAAACCGGTCATGGTGTTTCCAGTGAACTAGTCAACACATGACAATTATAAAATTGTATTCCGATTGACAAACTCGGAAATGACATAACCCCATATTATCTGGGAGAATGCTTCTTGTCAAGAATAAAAATAATCGACAAATTTTATTCGATTATTTTTATTTGCTAATAATTTTATTCGTTTATCCAACGCTGAAATCGGATTCGAAATTTAAGATTGACATCATCCATATCCGTTGATATTGTAATATACATTAACCAAATCGGATTAATGAGAATTAGGGTTGCGCTTGGAACGTCACCTAATATGTCGACCGGAAAACTGGAGACACAGCCGTATCTGAAAAGATGCCTGTGTCTTTTTTTGCGTCAGCGTCATTAACCGACAGGAGGATGAGTATGAGAGAAGTCTTTGCCGAGAAATCGTTACGGAGTGTCGGCCGTGGAGCCTCACATCGAAAAGGGAGGCTGGGTATAAGAAGAAATTCGGCCTGGGTGTATGTTCGGCGCCATCGTTATCTGTATCTGATGCTGCTGCCGGCCGTCGTTTATTATGCTTTGTTCCATTATTTGCCCCTTTATGGAGCGACGATCGCATTCAAGGATTTCAGCATTACGAAGGGGATATTGGGAAGCCCCTGGGTGGGCTTCAAGCATTTTCAGTATCTGTTTGGATTGGATAAGTTCTGGGAGGTTGTGATGAACACCATCATCATCAGCTTCTTGAGGCTTTGCGTCGGATTTCCTTTCCCGCTGCTGGTCGCGCTGCTGATGAATGAAATCAGACTGGCGTTGTTCAAGAAAAGTGTGCAGACGATCATTTATCTTCCCCATTTCATCTCATGGGTGATCCTGGGCGGGCTCATGTACAATTTCTTGTCGATTGACGGCGGAGTGGTCAACAATTTGATCAAATCGATGGGCAGCGATGCCGTGGGTTTCATGAGCGACGAAAAGTATTTTCGCGCAACGATGGTATTTTCAATGGTATGGAAGGAATTCGGCTGGAACTCCATTATCTTTATGGCTGCGTTGGCAGGGGTCAATCCGCATTTATATGAAGCGGCTGTGATCGATGGGGCCAGCCGCTGGGACCGGATATGGCGCATCACGATTCCTTGCATACGCAGCACAATCGTTATTCTGCTCATTCTCAGACTGGGGAATATGATGGAAGCCGGATTCGAGCAAATATTCGTATTATACCATCCCGGCGTGTATTCGGTTGCTGACATTATCGATACGTATGTTTATCGGATCGGGCTTGCCGAAGGGCGTTTCAGTCTGGCTGCCGCAATCGGATTGTTTAAGTCCCTGATCAATTTTGTACTGCTGATGATAGCCAACAAGCTTTCAAGAATGATGGGCGAACAGGGCGTCTATTAAAAAGGAGGTGCCTCATGGTACAGCACAAAGGGAAATTCGGATATATGTTCGACATGTTCAATTATTCATTTCTAGCGTTCCTGGCTTTCATTACTCTATATCCATTCTGGGATTCATTTATCGTTTCCATCATCCCGATGAAAGAATATTTAAGTTCGAATATCCATCTGTTTCCCAAAACCGTGACATTCGAAGCCTATTCTTATTTGTTATCGATGAAGGAGCTTTGGAGTTCGTATATGGTGACTTTTATCATTACTGCCGGAGGTACACTGATCAATATGCTGCTAACCATTACGGCGGCGTATGCGCTCTCCGTACAGGAATTAAAGGGGCGCCGAATCATCATGTTTTTTATCCTCATTACGATGATGTTCAGCGGCGGCGTAATCCCTTCTTATATTATTGTGAAAAATTTAGGACTGATGAACTCGCTTTGGGCGTTGATGATTCCAAGCGCCATTAATACTTACAATTTGATTGTGCTGCGCAGCTTTTTTCAATCGCTTCCTCCAGAACTGGAAAGCTCCGCGAAAATTGACGGCTGCAATGAAATCGGCGTTTTGTTCCGGATCGTGATTCCATTGTCCTTGCCCGGCATCGCGACCATTACGCTGTTTTATGCGGTTGCGCACTGGAATGAATTTTTTAATGCCGTGTTTTATATTTCTGATAAAAATCTGTACCCGCTTCAGCTGTTTCTTAGAGGGATGCTGTTTGAGAATGAATCCACCTATTCAGGCGGCGGAGATAGTCCTTTCCTGCTGGGACCTGCTATTAAGATGGCAACCTTGATGGTTGCTACGGTTCCGATCATGCTGGTCTATCCGTTCTTCCAAAAATATTTCGCGAAGGGGGCGTTGCTTGGAGCTGTAAAAGAATAGGGGCCGGGTACTCGTGCCAGGCATCGCTGCAAAACAGATATTCGACAATGGAGGAGAATGCAACATGCCAAGAAAAATCCGAATCGTTTCCGCTATGATACTTATCTCAATTATATCCGTTATGCTGAGCGCGTGCGGGGGGAATCAAACAGATAACAACGGGGGCGAAGCACAGAAAAATAATAAAGACGGTCAAAAGCAGGCTGCCGAAGAGCCCTATGAGCTGACCTATTTGACTACCGGCGATCAAGCCGCAAAGCCCCTCCAGCCGAACGACCGCATCATTGCGGAAATCAACAAGCGTCTGGGCATCAAGCTGACTGTCAAAATCGTACCTGAAGGGTCAATCGATAAAATCAACGCTGCATTCGCGTCAGGCGATCTCCCAGATGTGGTGTCCACCTATTATCCGACCAATGCCGTAACCCAGTGGATTAAGGAGGGGCTGATTGTCCCATTGAACGATTATTTAAGCGATATGCCTACGTTTGAGAAAAATATCGAAGAATTCAACCTGCAATGGACGGCTGTTGACGGAAAATATTACGGTTACCCCTTTATAGGTGGCACAAGGTCCAATTATACCGTGCAGTTTAGAGGCGACTGGCTGGAGAAGCTGGGAATTAAGCCGCCGGATACACTCGACGAGTTCTACAGTGCGCTTAAAGCCGTATCGAATAAAGATACTTACGGCTTGACAACGAACAAACCGGATGCCGGCAATCCGTTTACCGCGTTTAACTTTGTCTTTTTCGCTTACGGTCTTCCCTATGGCGACTGGGCGCTGGACAGCAGCGACAATGCCGTTCCTATTTTTGAACACCCGGCTTATAAAGAGGGAATGGTTTACTTAAAGAAATTGTGGGATGAAAAGCTCATCGATCCGGAATTTATGGCCATCGACCGGCCGACCAAGGAACAGAAATTCTACCAGGGCAAAGCCGTATTTATGGACGGTCCTTTGTTCCGGCACGTGAACCGAATCGAAAGCAGCCTGCAGAAGGTCAACCCTGATGGGAAACTGGAATGGGCCGCACCTCCCGCCGGACCGGACGGCAAACGCGGCATGGCGCAAAAATCGAAAGGCGGGATTTTTACCGCTGTTACGAAAGAAGCCAAAAATCCGCAAAAAGCAGCCCAGTTCATCGAGTTTCTGCTTTCCCGGGAAGGCAAGGATTTGCTGGAGCTTGGTATCGAAGGGATCCATTACACGAAAGATGGGGACAAGATCAACTACAACGAAGAGGAGCGCAAAAAAGACGGGTTTGCCGACAACGGTTGGGCACATCCGCTGGCATGGGGGAATGTAACCTGGCCGATCGATGATGATTACCTGCCCCAGACTGAACCGCAGCGGGATCGGGCGCAGCAATCGGTCGAGCTGGCCACCCAATATTTTGTTCCCAATCTTGTACCCCGCAAAACAGATGCGGAAATCGAATTGGGCTCGACCGTCAACGATATTTACAATCAATATTTCCTGGATATCTTGAGCGGAAAAGTCGAAATTGACAAAGGCCTTGCCGAGCTGAGCAAGAAATGGAGACAGCAGGGCGGCGACGAAATATTGAAAGATGTAAATGAAGCCTATCATAGCAGTAAAAAATAATCGCTGGCTTAGACAACGAAGGAGGTCAGACATGGTCTTGGATTCCGCTTCCAAACGTCCCAACGTAGTCGTTTTTTTTACCGATCAGCAGAGATGGGACACGACGGGCATACATGGCAACCCGTTGAACTTAACTCCCAACTTTGACCGGATGGCACAGCAGGGGACCCATATTTATCATTCGTTTACCTGCCAGCCTGTTTGCGGTCCGGCCCGATCTTGTTTGCAAACAGGCAAATATGCGACACAATCCGGCTGTTACCGAAACGGAATTCCTCTGCCTGAATCGGAGCTGACGCTCGCCCATCATTTCAAAGCTGCCGGATACCAGACCGGCTATATCGGAAAATGGCATTTGGCTGATGAAGAGCCGGTTCCGGTGAGCAAGCGGGGCGGTTATGAATATTGGCTCGGCAGCAATCTGCTGGAATTCACGTCGGATACGTACCGCACGGTCGTTTACGATAATGACAATGAGCCCGTTCATTTGCCGGGATACCGGGTAGACGCCATGACGGATGCGGCAATCCGCTTTATAGATGGAAAAAGCAGCGATGCGGATCCTTTTTTCCTCTTTCTGTCTTTTCTGGAGCCGCATCATCAGAACCATCTCGACGACTATCCACCGCCTGATGGTTATCGCGAGCCGTATACCGGCCGGTGGATTCCGCCGGATTTGGCTGCTCTTGGCGGCAGCGCGCATCAGCATTTGGGCGGGTATTTCGGAATGGTGAAGCGTCTGGATGAAGCGCTTGGCAGACTGCTGGACGCGCTCAAAAGTCTCGGGCTTGACGATCAGACGATTATCCTGTTCACCTCCGATCACGGGAATCATTTCAAGACGAGGAATGATGAATACAAACGCTCCTGCCACGATAGCTCTATCCGTGTACCTACGGCGATTACAGGGCCCGGATTCGAAGGCGGCGGGCAGCTTCGTTCGCTGGTCAGTCTCATTGATCTTCCGCCAACCTTGCTGGAAGCGGCAGGAATCGCTATCCCCGAAGAGATGCAGGGAACATCCATTGTGCCGCTGCTGCGCAGTCAGAATGAAAGGGGGCAGGAGGAGGTGTTTATTCAGATCAGTGAATCCCAGGTTGGGCGTGCAATCAGAACGAAGCGCTGGAAATACGGGGTGACCGCTGCGGATAAGGATGGATGGATCGATGCGTCCTCCGACCGTTATCAAGACCAATATCTGTACGATCTCCTCTCCGATCCCTACGAGTTGTCCAACCTGATCGGGCTGGAATCGCATCATGAAGTGACCGAGGTTCTGCGTAAACGATTGATACGAAGAATGGTCGCTGCCGGTGAGCAAGAGCCCGTCTTCGATTCAGCGGAGCCGTGGAGCTATGGCCAGAGACAGGTATATATACATGAAAGCGAGTCATGAAATCATCATCAACTTTTTTTATCGTAAATGACAAAGAGGTCTTTCTTTCCAAGCGGAGAGAAAGGCCTTTTCATTTGGGGCGTTCGGTGGGGCAGCTGCAGTCTATCCTCGCTTCATGGCGGAATAATGAAGCATCTTCGGCTTTACAAAAACAGGTAGGCTATCTGATAATATATTTAATGAAAGTTTAAAAATAATGTCGATTGAATAATAAGGAGGAAAACGAATTGCGTTTTATGAGGTTTGTAAAAGACCCCGAATCGCTGGCCAAGAAAACTGCCATTCAAGAACAGTTGGAGCAAAGGAGAAAAGCGTGAATACATCCGCTGCACACCGTACTATTGATGCGATCTGGCGTATCGAATCGCCCAAGCTTATCGCCGGACTTGCGCGAATGGTGCGCGATGTTGGCACTGCCGAAGATATGGCGCAGGACGCGCTTGTAATCGCGCTTGAACGTTGGCCGGTTACAGGTATTCCGGACAACCCGGGTGCCTGGCTGATGGCGACCGCCAAACGCCGTGCAATCGATCTTCTGCGCAGAAACAAGCGGCGCGACCAGAAATATGAGGAAATTGGGCGCGGCAGCGAGTTGTATTCGGAACTGGACCTGGAATCGGCAATGGACGGAGAGATTGGCGACGATCTCCTGCGTCTGATTTTTACTACCTGCCATCCGGTACTTTCCAGAGAGGCGCGGGTTGCCTTGACGCTCCGTTTGCTAGGCGGCCTTACGACCGATGAGATCGCTCACGCTTTTCTCGTAGCGGAATCGACTGTCGCACAGCGGATCGTTCGTGCTAAGCGGACTTTGTCTGCCGAGCAGGTTCCCTTTGAATTGCCGGCAGGCGAAGAGATGATAAACCGGCTTTCGTCAGTACTTGAAGTTATCTATCTGATGTTCAATGAAGGATATACAGCAACGGCAGGGGGAAACTGGATTCGCCCGCTGCTCTGTCAGGAAGCGCTGCGTCTGGGGCGTATTCTCGCCGAAATCGCTCCATCTGAACCTGAGGTGCACGGCATGGTCGCGCTGATGGAGATCCAGTCTTCGCGTTTCAAAACGCGCGTGAGTCAGACCGGCGAACCGGTACTGCTCATGGATCAGAACCGGGCGCTATGGGATCACCTTCTGATCCGCCGTGGCCTGGCAGCGCTGGAGCGTGCTCGCAGGCTCGGGCGTCCGCTTGGCCCGTATGCGCTTCAAGCTGCGATTGCTGCATGCCATGCGCAGGCTCTTACGGCTTCGGACACGGATTGGGCGCGGATTGCCGCCTTATATGAAGCTTTGGCACAGACAGCACCGTCGCCCATTGTGGAACTGAACCGGGCGGTTGCGATCTCCATGGCTTTCGGCCCTGAGTTCGGTCTGCGCCTGGTGGATGAGTTAGTATCTGAGCCGTCGATGAAGGAATATCATCTTTTGCCAAGCGTCCGGGGAGATCTTCTGTTGAAAGTGGGCCGTATCACTGAAGCGCAGGGGGAGTTCGAGCATGCCGCTTCATTGACGCGGAATGCACGTGAGCGTGAACTGCTGTTGAGACGAGCTGCCGAATGTGCTGCCGCTGCAAACGGAGAAAATAAGATTTAATAAAAAAGACGTAAGAATGGAGATTCCATCCTTACGTCTTTTTGAATGTAATGAATACTTGTTATTTCTTGACTTTCAATCCCATAGCCTGCATAAGCTTGCTGAACACTTCTGTATTCTCATAGAACCCGGTAAACAGGTCGGCATTCCGGCCCATTGCGGTGATGGGAATATCAACAGCCGTATGGCCTGATGTTGTCCAGTCTACGACAAAATTAAACGTGCTGTTTGCGATTGCGAAAGGCCCGTCTTCTTTGGAGATCCCGTCGCCTGACTCATCTTCGGCATTCACTTCCTCGATGGAGAACCCGCCAGTCTCATGGTCGGCTAATACGAGAACCAGCGTTTCCGGGTGTTTCTTGGCAAAATCCTTGGCTACCTGAACGGATTTATCCAGCTCCTGACCGGCTTTGATCGTCATTTTGGCATTGTTCTGGTGAGCGAATTCATCTGTCCCTTCTTCCTCGACCATCAGGAAAAAGCCCTTTTTATTAGCGGAAAGCGTATCGATCGCCGTTTTAGTCATCTCTGCCAGGGAAACAACCGGATGATAGAGATCGCCTTCGCCTTCCGGTTTTTGCTGAAACATTTCCTCATTAGCAAAAAGCCCCAGTATCTTGCCTTTTTTAACGTTCTGCAGCCCGGTTTTGCTCGATACATAATTGTAGCCTAACTGTTTGGCCTTGTTGACCAGATTGCCTTGTGTCCCTTTGCTTTTCTCCGAAGGGTCTTCGCTGGGCTCATCCTGGAACATGCCAGTCTCACCGGCCGGATACCAGAAATCCTCGCCACCTCCGAGAATGACATCAACTTTGCTTTGCGTGATCAACTGCAACGCTATCTCACTTTGTTTGGAACGGTCTTCCACATGCGCGCCGAATGCAGCGCCCGTAGCATCCGTAACCTGGCTTGTCGTTACAATCCCTGTTGATTTCCCGGCTTCTTTCGCGTATTCCATGATTGTTTTTACTTTGGATCGATTGGCATCCATGCCAATCGCACCGTTATAAGTTTTCACACCGCTGGCGTAAGCGGTAGCCGAAGCAGCCGAATCCGTAACCGGAACGGTGGAACTGGTATGCAGGAGTCCGGTGTATGGCATGGAGTCCATGGCCAGGCTGCCTTTTAATCCCACAGTGGCTAGCCGGATGGCATTACGTTGAGCGGTTCCCATTCCATCGCCGACGAATAGAATGACATTTTTCGTTTGTGGAGATGCGGCGTCCGCCTGGCTGGCTGGCTGCGGAATGATCGGACTCGTGACCAACAGAGCTGCAGCCGCTGCTCCCGCAACAACAGTCATCACAATATTCTTATTCGAAAATTTCACATAATCCCTCCTGACAAAAGTAGTTTTCTGTTTCATACTAGTGCTTGTTCATTAAGGGAATGTTTTCGGGATTTCATGATATTGTAAAAAGGGGAGAGGAGCTGGCACCATGCTGTGGGGAAATCTGCTCCATGCTGATTCAGCTGGAAGATACAAGGGGGTGCCTTCAGCGGCTTGGACATATACGCGTAACGATCATTTTTTTGACAAGCGGAGTCAACCTGTTATAAGGAACATCTGGTGGGGACAGGTATGAAATCCGCTCTATGAATTAGAATCCAGATAGAATACAATGTCATTAAAATGTAGATCGAGATTCTTGCTTTCCCTATGTTTGGATTTCCTCTTCAGCTTCGTTGAATCGAGCTGAATTCCATTTCAAGGGAAACAAGGCTATGGAAAGAGGGTCGTGTTAAGACGGCAGGGAATCAAATACGATGATGGTGAAGGAGAGAGGACGATATGAAAGCGGTAGTCAATTATGGTTCCGGCAGCGGCAGTGTAGAGCTTAGAGATGTTTCCATGCCGGATAAGCCCGGTTCGCGTGAGGTCGTTATTCGCGTACAAGCCGCAGGAGTATGCGGAAGCGATCTGCATATGTACCACGACATCCAGGGATTTCCGGTAAATCGGCCGGTGACTCTGGGACATGAATTTTCCGGTGTCATATCGTCTGTCGGGAGCGAAGTGAAAGGGTTCCGTGTCGGCGACCGAGTTGTAAGCGAGACTCCCGCCTACCTGTGCGAGACATGTTTATACTGCCGGACTGGGCAATATAATTTATGCCCGAACCGCCGCGGCTTCGGCGTTCTCGAGAATGGCGCAATGGCGGAGTATGTCAAATCGCGTGAGTCGATCATTCATCATATTCCCGATACAGTTTCGTTTGAAATGGCAGCGCTAACCGAGCCGGCATGTGTGGCGTATAATGCGGTCGCTTGCCATTCCTCCATTCGTCCGGGCGATCATGTTGTTGTGTTCGGACCTGGACCGATTGGACTCATGTGCGTGCAAATCGCCAGGCTGTTCTCGCCGGGACATCTGGTTGTCGTTGGAACGAAGAGAGACGGAAGCCGCCTGGAGCTGGCCCGGCAATTCGGCGCGGATCAGATCATTGTAGCAGAAGAGGAGCAGGTGATGGAGAGCATACTTGCTTACGGCGACGGTTATGGTCCGGATCTCATACTGGATGCAGTTGGAGTGTCGGCAACGCTGAAGCAGAGCATAGATTGCATCCGTCCGAACGGGCAAATTACGAAAATCGGATGGGGGCCGGCTCCGGTAGGGTTTTCACTGGACCCGTTAATTCAGAAAGCGGTTACACTGAAAGGCTCCTTCAGCCATAATTACCCGATGTGGGAAAAGGTGCTCCTCTTGATGGCTCAAGGGAAAATAAATCCCCTGCCAATGGCCCGCATGTATGGCATCAACGACTGGAAGACGGCTTTCGATGACATGGTGTCGCTGCAGCAGGCGAAGTCGATTATTTGCCCAAACATCAGCGAAATGACAAATCCTGAGTAGAGGAGATGGGGAAATGGAGCCGATTGTTCAAATCTCATTAGATGTAACCACAATTGAGGAAGCGCTGGAGATGGCCCAGGTAGCCGTGGAGGCAGGGGTGGATTGGATTGAGGCCGGAACGCCGCTTTTGCTGGGGGAGGGGCTGCACGCCGTCGCGGCGCTGCGCAAAGCTTACCCGAACCATCCGATCGTCGCGGATTTGAAGACGATGGACGGAGGCTATCTGGAAGCGGAGATGATGGCGAAAGCAGGGGCCACGCATGTCGTCGTCATGGGCGTTGCTCATCAGGCTACCATCCGGGCGGTCGTGCAAGCAGCCAGAGATTACAACATCCGCGTGATGGGAGATATTATGGCGGCTCCGGATCCGGTTGCCTGCGCGAGAATGCTTGAAGGCAATGGAGTGGATTTTATCATTGTGCATACTGGCTTTGATGAGAGAGGGGAAGACCCTGACCGGTCGCCTTTCGACCATCTGCATGACGTGGTTGCAGCGGTATCGATTCCGGTACAGGCAGTTGGCGGCTTGACTATCGCCCAGGCATCAGACATGCCCGCACATGGTGCGCCGCTCGTCGTCATCGGCGCCCCGCTGGTCATAGACAAGCAGGAATTCAAGCCGAGCACGAACCGGGAACAAATAAAAAGCATTCTGGAGCAAGTTGTTGAGAATGTCAAGCGCGGAGGATCGGGGAGTGTAGGCCATGAGTGAGCAAGGGATAGCAGGGAAACCGCAAGTCGCCGTATTTCCGAAAGGTTATATTGAAGCGCTCTCCGAAGGAAGGATGAGCCTGCATCAATGGATTGAAGAGGCGGGTACCCTGGGAGCGGATGGACTGGAAATGTACCCGAGATTCTTCAGGCAATGGGACGAAGCCTACCTGAACCTGATTAAGTCCGAGGCGCAGCAGCAGGGACTGCAAATTCCAATGATGTGCTCCTCTCCTGATTTCACACATCCGGATGCGGAATTCCGCAAGCAGCAAGTCGACCATATGAAGCATATGATCCAGGTGATGGCTGTCCTGGGCCCGGACGATTTTCGCAGCTGCCGCGTGTTATCCGGCCAACGGAGGGAGAATGTGTCCAGGGAGCAGGGTATACGTTGGACCGTCGAATCGATTCGCGAGCTGCTCCCTGCCGCAGAGCGTCATCGCATCCATCTGGTGATGGAAAATCATTATAAAGACGGTTATTGGACGGCCCCTGAATTTGCCCAGCAATCCGATATATTTCTCGCTATTGCCGATCAGATCGAATCCCCGTGGTTCGGTATCAATTACGATCCGTCGAATGCAGTAGTAGCTGGTGAAGACCCTATCGCTTTGCTGGAGAGGGTTAAGGAGCGCGTGCTTACGATGCATGCCAGCGACCGTTACTTAATGCCGGGCCATTCCATGTCCGAATTACAGCAGCATCAATCTGAAGGTTATGCCTCCATTCTGGTACATGGGGTCATTGGCCGGGGATTAAATGATTATCCCGTTATATTTGAACATCTTCGCAGCGCCGGCTTTCAAGGATGGATATCCGTGGAAGACGGGGTTAACGGCCTTGAAGAGCTGCGTGATTCAATTGCTTATGTTAAACAACAAATAGATCAATCAGGGTTGGGGAGCTGACGGGAATGAAAGCGATTGTTTTGAGAATGGATGGAGAACAGGGCTTCACAGAGTTGGTTGAAATAGACAAACCGCAAATCCGTTTTCCGACAGATGTCCTCATCCGGGTACTGCGGGTTGGACTTGATGGCACGGATCGGGAAATTATTCAGGAGCAGTACGGAATTCCGCCTGAAGGGGAAAATCAGCTTGTTATCGGCCACGAACTGCTGGGAGCGGTAGTAGAAGCCGGCGAACAATCCGGATATGCCCAAGGCGACCTGGTTACGGCTTTGGTCCGCAGACCCTGCCGGCATCTCGATTGTGTAAACTGCCGCAACGGCCAGCCGGATTTTTGCGTAACCGATGAATATACGGAGCGGGGCATTAAGGCGGCACATGGTTACTTGAGCGAGTATGTGGTGGTAGAAGCAGCATATCTTGTCAAGCTGCCCCCATCCTGTATGGATTACGGTGTATTGGTTGAGCCGCAAAGCATTGTCGAAAAAGTCTGGCACGAGGTGCTTAGAATTCAGCAGCGGATGATATGGCAGCCGAAAACCGCACTGGTTATCGGTTCCGGTCCGCTTGGCTTATTGGCTGCGGCGACTTGCCGGTCCCTCGGTATGGAAACGTATGTATGGTCGTTGAATGATCCCGGCAGCTTCAGCGCCGAACTGGTCCGGCAATGCGGAGCACGGTATATGCAGGCTCATGAAGATGGGGCAGAGAGATTCGGTGTTGAAAAAGGAGTGCGGCTGGATATGGTATGGGAATGCAGCGGATATACCCCGAATGCTTTTCACGCGATGCAGGCCCTTGGGAATAATGGCGTTCTGGCTATGCTCGGAGTCACTGGAGACAATCGGCAGCAGATGCTTCCCGTAGACCGAATCAATCAGGAGCTGGTTATGAAAAACAAATGTGTGATCGGTTCCGTGAACGCCTCCCGGGTGGATTTTGAAACCGGTGTTTATCGTTTGCAGCAAATTGAACAGCAATATCCGGGGCTGCTTCAAAGCATAGCCTCGGACGTCTGCACGATCGAACAAGTGCCGTTCATCGATTTCAGCCGGTTGAATATGAAGGCGGTTGTCGATCTGGTGCCGCCGGATCAGTGGGAATCCTTCATTAATCCGAAGAGTCATATCGAGTATCGGTTTACGGTGTAATTGGCAGCGTTAAAGAGGATTTATTTGTTTATGAGAGAGGGAGAGTGGATGGTGTGAAATTAAAAGCTGTGCTTGTCGGCACGAAAGGCTGGGCGGATGCCCATGCCAGAGCTTATCAAGCATGCCAGAGCATCGAGTTGGTTGGGATATGCGGACATTCCAATATCGATAGATTGAACGAACTGGCGGACCGGTATCAGATCCCGCACCGGTCTTTGAACTTAGCGCCATTGCTGCATGAAACAAACCCGGATGTAGTGGATATCGTCAGCAGCCCCGATGCCAGGCTGGAATTGGTGAAAGTGGCTGCCCGGGTATCAGCAGTCAAAGTCATCAATATCGAAAAACCGTTAGCGCTCACGCCTTCTGAAGCTTATGAAATCGCAGATATTTGTAAATCCCATCAAAAATTACTGTTAGTCAATCACCAGCATAAATTTCTGCCGGCTTGGAGCAAGGCCCGCAATTGGCTCCAGGAGGGGGCTATCGGGGACATAGAGTTCATTCGCGCTTCTACGAAAGTCAACATCATGGAGCAAGGCTCGCATCTCATAGATATGGTGATGTTTTTTAATGATTTCAGTCCGGTTGCCTGGGTAATGGGACAAGCGGGTCCTTATGAAGGAAAGGATAATTCCTCCATCATTGCGCCCGATGAATCGATGGCAACGGTTCTTTTTGACAATGGGGTGCGTGCGATGTTCGAATGTGGTGCATTTGCCAGATCCATTCCGGGAGAAACGAATCCTTTTTATCATATTGGCATTGACGTCTACGGTACGGAGGGGCATGTGAAGATTGCTCTTAATCAGACTCTCGAAATGAGAAACTATCTCACGCACAAACACGTGATCGAGAAGTCCAGTTGGGAAGAAAGCTATATGGATGCGCTGGTTCTCTATCTGGAGTCGATCGAAGGATACGTGTCGAATCCAGATGCCGGTCATAGCTGCGATCTTGAACATTCAATGCTCTCCTACCAGGTTATTATGGCCATCTATCATACTGCCAAGTACGGGGGGAAGATTGTTTTGCCCCATCGGTTTGAAGACAGCATCGT
The DNA here is from genome assembly GCF_014641075.1 of Paenibacillus nasutitermitis. GTDB lineage: Bacteria > Bacillota > Bacilli > Paenibacillales > Paenibacillaceae > Paenibacillus_Z > Paenibacillus_Z nasutitermitis. The sequence goes on along the minus strand of NZ_BMHP01000002.1, from coordinate 206,332 downwards.
GGAACGGTTCGTTGACGATTCCGAACAATAAGAAAGCACCGGTTTCAGGTGTATTTTGTGAAATCTATATTTCGTCCAGCAATCAAAGTTGTGAGCGTTCGCGGCCAAATTTAAACGAATTTAGCCCATATTTGTCATATTTTTATAAAAAATTGAAAGCGATGGGGTTAATTGCTATGATCAAAATGTAAGGGCTTACAAATTCTTGGAGAAGGAGGCGGAGGACAAGTTATTGTCAAGCATGAAGTCAAAATTAAACGGGAGGAATGATCAATGACAGGTCAAAGAATCGCGTTTACCGGAAGGAAAGCAATGTTGAAGAAAGGGGGCGCTGCGCTGATTATGCTGCTTACATTTTCTTTGCTTGGCAGTCTTGTCCCGGCGGGCAGCATGCTTCCGGCTCCATCTACGGCAAGTGCGGACGGTGAAGTATCTTACGGCAACCTGGCTGGAATGGACGATTTGGGACGGATTCTGCCAAGGGACGGACAGGTGCCCGCCGAGCGCAGCGGCAAGTATGTGGGCATATTTTATTTTTTATGGATGGGTTCGCATGGAACGGCAGGCCCTTATGATGTGACGCAAATTCGGGCAACGGACCCTGGTGCGGTCAATAATGGCAGCAGTCCGCTATGGGGGGCTTTGCAGGCTTGGCATTTCTGGGGAAAACCGCTGTATGATTATTATTTGTCCGACGATGCATGGGTGCTGAGAAAACATGTGCAAATGCTGACCGACGCCAAGGTTGATTTTCTCGTTTTCGACGCAACGAATGCTTTCACATACAAAACAGTGTACGACAAGTTGTTTGCTATTATGGACGAATACCGGCTGAAAGGCTACAAAGTGCCAAAAGTGGCCTTTTATACGAACAGCAGCTCCGGAACGACTATAACCAGCTTGTATAATGATATTTATGCGCCGGGCAGGTACCCGGAATTGTGGTTTAACTGGAAAGGAAAACCGCTTATGATCGGCGATCCTACCCAGGTGTCGACGACCATAAGGAATTTCTTCACCTTCCGTCTGAATCAGTGGCCCAATGAAGCCCAGAAAACGAACGGGTTTCCCTGGATTGAATTCCAGCGGCCGCAGCGGGTGTTCTACAACGACCAGTCCGAGAAGGAAATTATCAATGTTTCGGTTGCGCAGCATCAGGATACAATCAGCATGAGCGACACGCCGTTCTACGGATACGGTCAGAACTGGGGAAGGAACTATCATAACGGGGCCAACGACAATACGGCAGGAGCCGTCAATTGGGGCTATAATGCAGTCGAGCAGTGGGACTACGCGATTTCGCAGGATCCCCAGATTATTTTCGTGACCGGCTGGAATGAATGGGTAGCCCAGCGTCAGCCCGCGGATACTGCAAGCCGTCCAATCAAATTTGTCGATGCGGCAACATTGGAATTCAGCCGGGATATCGAGCCCATGAGCGGCGGCTACGGCGATAATTATTACATGCAGATGATGGGATATATCCGCAAGTTCAAGGGGCTGTCGCCGCAACTAACGCCAAGTGCGAAGAAAACGATCACGATCAATACCGACTTTACCCAGTGGGACAATGTAACGCCTGAGTACCGGGATTACACGGGCGATACCGTGGCGCGAAACAACAGCGGTTGGGGTTCGGCGACCTATACGAATAATACAGGACGCAATGATTTTGACATCATGAAGGTGGCGAGGGATGATAATAATTTGTATTTCTATGCAAGCACCGTTAATCCGATTACTGCCTATACGGACGCCAAATGGATGCGGCTGCTGATCAATACGGACGGCAATTCATCGAATGGGTGGAAGGGTTATGATTACATCATCAACCGTTCGGGAACGACAGCAACGACGGCTACCGTGGAACAAAGCACAGGAGGCTGGAACTGGACGCCGGCTGGAACGGTCAACTACAAGTTGAGCGGGAATAAAATACATTTCGCCATACCGCGCAGCATGATCGGCTTGGGAAGCTTGAGCAGCCCCATGACGATTCAATTCAAATGGTCCGATAATATGCAGACCGACGGCAATGTCATGGACTTTTATGTCAACGGGGATACGGCTCCATTCGGACGCTTGAATTACGTCTATACGGAAGCTCCCGCTTTGCCCGCTCCACCATTAGATGTAAAGGCGGGAAGCGGCAACGCTCAGGTCAATCTGAACTGGTCGCCGATCGTCGGAGCGACAAGCTATAATGTCAAACGAAGCCTGACAGCGGGAGGACCCTATACTACAATTTCGACCGCAGGCAGCGTCACCACTCCAAGCTACGCCGATACCGGGCTGACTAACGGAACAACTTATTATTATGTAGTATCTGCAGTCAAAACCGCCGCCGGGGAAAGCATGAATTCTTCGGAAGTATCGGCAGTGCCCATGACTTATACAAGCGGGAAGGATTGGAACTTTAATACCAATGGCAATCTCGAGGGTTGGAGTATGGTGAATCAGGCGACCGGTTCCGTGTCAGGTGGGTTACTCTCCATTACCTCGAGCGGTGGAGATCCTTTTATTCACTCTCCCGACAGTCTGGGAATTACGAATCCCTGGCTGAACCGTTATATCCGCGTGCGCATGCAGAACGGAACGGGCAACGCTCAAGGTCAAATCTACTTTACTACAACAGCTGATTCCTCCTGGACCGAGGCCAAGTCGAAGAAGTTCACAATCAGCACATCCAGCGGATATAACGAGTATGTGATTGATATGGGAACCAATGCGGCATGGATCGGAACGATTAAGCAAATCCGTTTTGATCCATCTCAGGCAGCGGGAAGCATCGGTGTGGACTACATCCGAATCACCAGTCCCTCGGGCACGGGAACGATGTATCATTCCGCCAACGGATTCAGCTCTACACAGGGAGCCAATCAGTGGTCGTATAAATATTCAGCCGACCTGGTCAGCTATACCAATATGACCTGGAGCTCCGCCAATTCCAGATGGGAGGGAGCAAGCTCGCTAATTGCCAACACATGGCAGCATCCCAACAATGCCTCCAAAGCCGTTCGTGCCTGGACGGCCCCGACGACAGGGACGATAAACATCGTCGGCAATGCCAGAAAAAGCGCGACCTCCACGCTGGGCAACGGCGTCAATGTGAAAGTGTTGAAGAATACAACCCAAATCTGGCCGGCTACGGGCTGGCAATTGATCGGTGCTGCCAATACGACCGGCTATAATTTCAGCATCAACACGTCGGTCAGCACAGGCGATGTGCTTTATTTCATCGTCGATGCAAACGGTGAACACAGCTACGACACAACAGATGTAGGAGCGGCAATTAACTATCAGTAAGGCAAGCCCTTGGATGCAGAAACCTTCAATTCCACCTGACAGGTGTGATTGAAGGTTTTTTTCGATTGCTTAGCCAATGCCACTCTTGAAAAATCGAGTCGACTGCATGCATTTGCTTGTAAGTAAGCATTGTTATTTGGCATCATGAAAAATAATGCCCAGGGAGAATCTCGTGCCGGATGTTACCGTGCTTACTCCGTGCCGAAGCGTAGTCCGGTAGTATCCGCGCGTCCCCGGTACGATGCGGTGCCGGGTCGGGAAAATCAAGCCTTCGCCCTGGTCAAGCGTGATCACACTGCCTCTGCTCTGCGCCCGCGGACGCTGTTCCATTAGCAGAAATTCGCCGCCGGTGTAGTCCGTATCCCTCTGATTAAGTGCGAATACAACCTGAAAGGGGAAAAATATATCCCCATACAGATCCTGATGCAAACAATTGTAACCGCCTGCTTCGTACTTCAATATCAATGGCGTAGACCGGGTTTGCCCTTTTTGTTGGCACTGTTCCACAAATGCAGCGAGCGATGCAGGATAATCGGCTGTTTGTCCTGAAAGCTCCAAATAGCGATTAGCGGCTTTGGATAGTTCGGGGTATATGCTTTCGCGCAGCTGCTGAATTGGATATGGAAGGGGGGCGTCGTAATATTTATACTCCCCAATCCCGAATCGGTATCGGGCCATGTCAATCGTATTTCGGAAAGCTAATTCATTTCCATAGCCAACCATAAGGTCTGTGCAAACAGTAGGGCTCAGTAAACGTGGCAACTTCGCATAACCGTATTCATCGAGCGATTGCTGCAGCGTGACCCAGTCGAGTTTAGCAACTGATGATGCGATTTGATCATTCATGCTGTTGATCTCCTCCTGTATATGAGCTGTCGGATTCGGGCGTGTAGCGGGGCACCCTGTTTCTGAAAGAGTATAACCCCTATACGCGGTGTTTGTACGCTTTATCGAATGTTACAGCAAGATAACGAAGGGATAAGGCGTCAAGAAACACGACCTGTTAGGCCTAGGAGGGAATAAATTTGCAACAAAAACGAAACGATCATCTTCACCATGTTCACATGGAGAGATGATCGTTTTTTTGTATTAGGAATTACAGCTTATCAGGGTAGAGCTTATTTGTGATGCGATTGAATTAAGACGGTGGCGGCTTGGACAATATCTGCCGGAGGAGAGTCCGTTCCAATCAGCCGGGCAGTCATGCAAAAGCCTTCCATCAGGACAAACAGCTGCCGGGCAAGGGAGACAGGCGATAACAACCGCGCTTGTTCGCAGATGACCTCCAAACGGCTCACAACCGATTTTTTATGACGGCTTGCTGCCTGGTTCACCATATGGTCAGGGGAGGGGTATTCGACGGCTACAGCCTGATAGAGACAAAAACTCGATTGCGGGGACAAGGAATGCTGGCCGAAAATGGATTTGAAAAGAGCCTCCAGCTGCTGTTCCGGTTCGGTAATTCCTTGTATGGCGCTCTCGAACCATTCCCAATACATTTCACTAGAACGTTCCAGAATCTCAACGATTAAATGGTCTTTGGAAGGAAAGTGCTTGTACATGGTCATCTTCGTAACGCCTGATTCGGAAGCAATCCGATCCACACCGATGGAATGGAATCCATTAGAGAAGAAGAGCTGGCTTGCCGTATTGAGCAGCTGCTCGCGTGCAGCGGATTTCTTGTCACTGGTTTTGTTCATATTCGTCACCTCATATGATTGACATTATACAGATCGGTATGTATACTGTCAATGTAAGCAAAAGTATACAGACCTGTATGTATAATTTGAGGAGGCAGAGTGTTTATGAAAATCGGATTTATTGGGTCGGGTAATGTAGGGCAAACGTTGGGACTTGCACTGATCAAGCGAGGGCATGATGTCATGCTGGGCGCAAGAACGCCATCTAAGCTGGTGTCGTGGCTTGAAACCTTTGGGCAGAATGAACTTGCAAGCGTCGGTTCCATTCAAGAAGCTGCGGCACATGGCGAAATCGTAATCAATGCGACGCCGGGAACTGTATCTCTGGAAGCGTTACGGGAAGCAGGCAGCCAATCTCTTGCGGGGAAAATATTGATCGATCTCGCGCTGCCGCTTGATTTTTCAAATGGTGAGCTTCGTCTGTCCGTGGCCAACTCCGATTCATTAGGGGAGCAAATTCAACGGGCCTTCCCGGATACGAAGGTTATGAAAACGCTGAATACGGTAACATCCGCTTTAATGGTGAATCCGCTCAGCCTGGCGGACGGCCAGCATGATTTGTTCATCAGCGGGAATGATGCGGACGCGAAGAAAGAAGTCATCGGTTATTTGAAGGAATGGTTGGGTTGGCAAAGCATCATCGATCTGGGCGACATTTCTTCGGCGCGTGGCACCGAACATCTCCTGCTTCTGTCCTCCAGGGTGTATGGAGCTTTCGGCCACCCGGATTTTAACTTCAGAATTGTCGGTTAGAATCAGGCGAGGGAACCACGACGAAGAGGTTCCCTCACCGCTGCGCTTCTGAGTCTTTAATCGCAGAAGCATTCGATTTTGTGAATTCGTGCGTCACATAGCAGTTCCAGGAATTCAGCTATATGATGTTGTATTTGTTCAGGCATCCTAGGTTTTAATTTCTGTAATTCTGTTATCAGGATGGGAATATCATGCATTGAAATGAAATGGTCCTTATAATAATCTTTGAGTCCAGCAAATACAGGATAGTCAGCCGCTTGAAAATTCCTGCTGAAAATACTTTTGTGTAAGGAATCATTGATCGGATAATGATAAACTACGTGTCCCGATCTGTCCTTAAAGTAACAATCCAAGGCCACCAGGGTTCACCTCCATACCCATGATCAAAACTTATGTCCATTGACATGAGTTTTTCTATTTGTTGTTCTATTTACTTTATGAATCATATCGGTAACCCAGCAGAAAGAACAGCCTTGCTTCTCTACGTCTAAAGACGATTTGAAGACAGGCTGTTCGATTGTTCATTCACATAGATCAAATATTTCATGCTGTAACGCCGGGTCAATGTGAAGAGGGCGAAATGGCAAGCCGCTTATCTTGTCCAGTGTTAATCCATGACGGCACGCATATGGGCTTCGGTTATCGCCCAGTGAGTCGCGCTCCAATATTTCTCTTTATTTTTAATCATAATAATTTGAGGAGACTCATGTTTAACGGATACATCTTCGGCTATCTGGTTGGAAACCGGGCGCGACTCAATGACCTTTACGAGGACATAATCCGCATTCGTTTCGGGGTTATTTTCCAGATATTTATTGAATTCCTCATACGCGTTCGAGCTGACCGGGCAGGTTGTACTGTGCTTGAAGACTACCAGCGGGCGATTGGAGGAACCCTCCAGAGCGGAATTCCATTCTTCGATTGTTGTTATTTCATTGTATTGCGGCATATGTTGTTCTCCTCCTTAAACTGATTTGCATGTCAGACAACCATTCCTTCCCACTATACCATACCAGACGCAGATTATTCCAATATCAGAGAACCAGTGCTTATTTCTGCTGTAGCAGTAGGGTCCACAGACCGGAGCTTTCATAACCCAGCCGCCAAGCAGCAACTCCAGCCAGGCCGTATTTATGCGCAATGTCGACGCGCGCCATAATGGTTTCAGAAGTTTCCGCCCAAAACACATGGGTATAACTGTCTTTTATATACATGTAACGGGTCTGCCCGGCATCAGGATCGTATGTGCCGATTGCGCCGCGCTGCTGCACGAGCCCAGCAATTTCATTCATGGGGATAGCCCGGCTGTCAATCAGCTGGCCCGCAGGATTGAGCCTCCATTCGCGCACGTAGAAGGGGATGCCCAACATTAGCTTGTCGCGGGGAATGCCGTATTCAAGAAACTGTCTGACGCCTTCTTCGGCCCAGGTCAGCTCCGCGACAGAACCGGCTTGATCGCTGCCCGCCCAGTGCTGGTCATAAGCCATGATCATGATCATATCGACGATATCGGCGAGCGCTTTGTGGTCGTAAGCTGTTTTGGTGTTCCAAGCGGTATCGCCGCGCGGCAGATCGATGGAGACAGTTAATCCCTTTTGATGCGCCGCCGCCGTGAGGTCGCGGACAAATGCCGTATAAAGGGCACGGTCGCCTCCAGCCAGACCCTCGAAATCCAGATTAACGCCTGCTGCCTTCAGCCAGGCCAGGCGGTTGATAAGAGAATTGATAAATTTTGACTGTGCGCCTGGATTGCGCAGAAAAGCGCTGGTCATTTTGGCATCGAACTGGTTATGAACCAGTGGAGTCATTTTCAAGCCCGATTGGTTCATCGAAGCTGCCAGCGAAGGGTCCGAATAATCCGTCAGCGTTCCTTCGGCATCGGCAAGCTCGAACCACGAAGGGGAGGCAATATCGAGTCCCAGCGTATTTTGGACCTGCGCGTGAACGGTGTCTGTGTGTGAAGTTCCATTCCAGGCCAAGTAGACCAGCTGGCTCCGGTTCTTCCAGATCATACGGCCGTCCGCGGTGGAAACAGAGGCATTTTTGTAGCTCCTGGCGTAAGCAACCGCTTTTTGTCTTGTATGGAAATAAGACAGCAGCCGATCCCCCTGTTTCACGCTTAAATAAGGAAGATTGGTCCACCATTCCTGCCCGTCTTTCACAATCGCTGCACCGGAAAGCGTTTTTGCATAAACCAGCGCACCGCCAAGCCCGCTGAATGTTTGAACTGCACGGCCGTTTTGGGTGACGGTAAAGGGTTTGATTGTCGTGTATACAACTTGTCCTGTTGCGGTATTAACCACCTGGCTTCCGGGCTGTTTGGCAGCTGCTCTTACCGCATCCAGCAGGAAGGAATATCGCTTTCCGCTGACGGAGCTTCCTTTGAGCGTAATATCGTAAATGGCTGCAGCCTCGCGCTGAGTCTGTTTTTGTTTGGCGCTCAAATTGTCCCATATCCACTGGTTGGATGCGAGCTCGATGATATGTATATTGCTGTAAGCTTTGGCGGCTTGCTTGGCTTCGTTCAGAGTAGCATAAATCCAGTCCGGCAAGGATTTATCTCCCTGAAACATTTGATATCGGGGATAAACGCCGGATAGCCACCCGGGAAGCTCAAGGCTTCGAATTTGCGGGAAACGCAGCTTAGCGGCAAAGGCTTTGGCTTCGGCCAAAGTCCGGAATTCCCGGCTTGCCGTCGAATATCCGTTCTCATAGACCTTATATTTCGGAAGGTTATCCCAGATCCATTTGCGGCTGGTGATGAACTCCACATGGCTATATGCATATTTTTTTGCAAAAGCGACCGCTTTCGCTTCGGATGCAAATTCCATGACCATCTGGTCATTCTGATAGACGCGGTAGGGTGTCGACAGATCTTCGCTTCTGGCAGATGCCGCGGCAGCCCCGTATACAGCCTGCAAAATCATTGCGATGACAATGGGCAGTTTCCAAAGTTGACGCATAGATCCAAACCCAGCTCCTCTCTTAATCTCGTGTATTAGACGCCAGGAGGGAGGGGGAGTTTCGGCAGAAATGCGTTCTTCCTTTATTTACATAGGCATGCAGTAGAATGGCATGACAAAAAAGAGCGGACAGGGAGGGAAACCTCCTTATCCGCTCTTCATCCTCATACCGATCCCAAAATATCAATCCTCTATATCCGCCCAGAAGTCCTCATCGAAATCGAGCTTGATCTGGGAGCGGAATACTCGCCGCTGGTAATGCTTGAGCATGTATTGCTCTATAGCTTCAAGCAGGTTGGCTTCCACCAGATACTGGCTGCGCCCTTGCACCCAGACTTCAGCCGTATAACCATACTGCTCGTCCCAGGAAAGCTGGACTTCAACGGCGGTCGGGGGAACGCCTCTGCGCTCCGCCATATTCAGACAGACTGCGTTAATGATCTCGTCTGTGTAGATTCTCATTATTAATAGGATCCGCGATTATCCGGATTTGTAGGCTTGCGCCGGTTGCGGAAGTATTGGATTATACCGCGAATGGCCACAAAAAGAATATATAGGGCCAGTACATTAACTGCCAAGCCAAGAAAATCCCCCAAGAATCCCATTCCGCCAAACATTCCGCCGAACAACATGCCTGCAAGTCCACCGATCATAAGACCTTTCATCAAGCTTCCGCCGCTGAAAAATCCACGGTTAGCTGTTGCGGCTGTCCCCGACTTTGCCGCCCCGTTGGTGCCGGATGTCGACTTGTTGACGCCGCTATCTGCCTTTTTGGACGGTGTTTGGGTGTAGCTCTGTTTAGGAGACTTGAAGCCGCCCCCGCCTCTTCTGGCATCGACTGAGCCCACGCTGACCACAAAGAAAAGCGTAAATGCCATGAGTGCCAAAATACTTTTTTTCATTTGCGATTCTCCTCCTGATATTTAGGCGATGAGTTGGATCATTGCCTTTCTCTACATTTACGTCTAATATGATCAATGGTTTCAATTTTAATTCAAGAGACGACGGAACCTGGGGGGATAACAATGGAAACGTTCAATTATCCGGAGACTTACGTCACTTTTTTGGTGGAATTTAACGGAACGCGCGATTATTTTGAATGCCATGAGCTGTTGGAGGACTATTGGAAAAGCCATCCCGGAGATGCATTGGCGGACACTTGGGTTGGACTGATTCAAATCGCCGTAGCTTCTTATCATTACCGCCGGGGCAATTCGCAGGGCGCAGTCAAAATGTTCAGGAAATCGTTGGAAAGACTGCTGCCTGAGCGGCTGGAGCAGCTGGGTCTTAACGGAGACGGGCTGATGCGCATCGTGGAGGCAAAATTGTCCGAATTGGAACAAGGTGCATCATTCCGCGACATAATTCTGCCTATTTTAGATCAGAGGCTCCTCGATAGATGCATGCAGCATTGCAGTTCGCGCAATATTATTTGGGGGGCAAAGAGCCCGCATGATGAAGAGCTTCTGCACAGGCATAAGCTTCGCGACCGAAGCGATGTTATAGAAGCACGAGCAGCTGCCATTGCAGTCAGAAAGAGTGGCGGAGCGGGATCCGGTGGTCCCTCCTGATATCAATAAATACAAAAAAGTGTGCAGTCCTTATTGCTGAAGGCGGCACACTTTTTGTTATGGAATAGAATGTCAATCAGGCAGGATGTGCAGGATTGGCGTCATAGCCATTGGTCAGAAGATCAAGCTTGCCGGTGCCAGGGTGAATAATCAGGCCGTGGACCGGCGTTCCGGGCGGAAGCAGGGGGTGATTGCGAATGATGCTGACACTCTTGAGCACACTGTCATGCACGTTATCGAAGCCGGTGAGCCACCGCTTCAGATCCATGCCGGAATGCAGCAACGTATTGATCGTATCATCTTTGACGCCGCTTGCCGTCATGTGCTGGATCACATTCTCCGGATCAAGTCCCGTCATGCCGCACTCATGATGACCGATTACCAGCACTTCATCGGCACCAAGCTCATAGACGGCGATCAGGATGCTCCGCATGATATTGCCAAAAGGCTGCGTGACAATTCCGCCGGCGTTTTTGATGATTTTGGCATCTCCATTGCGAAGATTGAGCGCTTTGGGCAGTAATTCGGTCAAGCGTGCATCCATGCAAGTGACGATAACCATCCGTTTATCTGGGAAGCGATCGGTCAAATACTGCTCATAATCACGATTCTCTACAAATTTATCGTTGAAGGCTACAATATTCTCTATATTTCTCATTGCCGTTCACCTGTTCCAATCCCATTAGAAATGTTTACATAAGCAGCAGTTTTAGATTCGTGGTGTAGATCTGATTGTCGCTTTTCAAACTGAAGGCATTCCGGTTCTTGTCATAATCGATGCGCAGCCGGGGTTCAAAGAAAACCTCGTAACGGGGCTCGTACCAGACGGAGTAAGGTTCGCCATCTCCAAGTTTGTCGTCAGATGAAGGCGCCTTGATCAATTGCAGGGCAGGTACGCCGCTAACGACGCAGCCGCAGCCTTCGGTATCATAAAGCAGGCGCAGACTCCGATCCTTGTTCTTGAGGTGGCCGGACAGTTGCTCCACAGCGGAGGAGGTGAAGGTGAAATGCATGAATGAAGCTCCTTTCCTATGACTTTATAACGAAATCAAGGTTTAAAGTTGATTATACGTTTTGAGAAAAGTATGATCAAGTAGGAGCTAACAGCGAGATGGTTCCGCTGCGGCAATCGCGGCAGTAATCGGGTGCGCAAGCCATCATTAATATAGGAAGGTGGAATCGGTATGACGACAAGCGTTAACGGGGTACTGGACTCGTTCCGCGAGCGTATCGCTCAAATCAAGAGCTATGAGGAAGCTTTAGGCGTATTATATTGGGATCTGCGGACAGGAGCGCCCCGTAAAGGGATGGAAGCCAGAAGTGAGGCGATCGGCATGCTTTCCGGTCAAATGTTCAAGCTTTCCACCGCTCCGGAGCTGGGGGAGTGGCTGACAGAGCTGGAGGACCATGAAATTGCCAGCGGTCTTAGCGAGATCGACAACAGACTGGTCCGCGAAACGCGCAAGGAATACGACCGCAGCGTAAAAATCCCGCCAAAGCTCTATCAGGAATATGTTGTGCTGACTTCGCAGTCGGAATCCATGTGGGAAGAAGCGAAGGAAAAAAGCGATTTTGCATCCTTTCAGCCCTATCTTGATAAAATCATTACATATAATAATCAATTTATCGATTTGTGGGGACCAGGCGCTTCCCGCTATGACACGCTGCTCGACTCCTATGAGCCAGGCATGACCACAGCCGAGCTGGACCGCGTGTTTGGTGGACTCAGAGAGAAGCTGGTTCCTCTGGCTGCTGCCATTGCTGCATCGCCGCACCAGCCGGAGAGCGGGATTTTGAAGCAAACCTTCGCCAAGGACGCCCAGAAGAAATTCAGCCTGTTTATTCTGGAGCAGATGGGCTTTGATTTTGCCGGAGGACGCCTGGACGAAAGCGTGCATCCATTTGCGACCGGCCTGAATCCGGGAGATGTACGAATCACGACGCGTTATTTGACAGACGATGTGACCAGCGCCCTGTTCGGAACGATTCACGAAGGCGGCCATGCCCTTTATGAACAGAACATCATGAAAGAACTTATCGGAACGACGCTCTGCACGGGGACTTCAATGGGAATTCACGAGTCGCAGTCGCGTTTCTGGGAAAATGTGATCGGACGCAGCAAGCCATTCTGGAACCGCTATTTCGGCGATCTGCAGAAGCTTTTCCCGAGTCAGCTGGAGGTCGGAGTCGAGGATTTCTACCGGGCGACGAATATTGTCCAGCCGTCGCTTATCCGCATCGAAGCTGATGAACTGACTTACAATCTCCATATTATTATCCGCTACGAAATGGAGAAGCTTATTTTCAATGAAGGGGTCAAAGCATCCGAGCTGCCGGCGCTATGGAATGACAAGTACCGCGAGTACCTGGGCGTAGTGCCGCAAAACGACGGGGAAGGGGTGCTGCAGGATGTTCATTGGTCGGGAGGCGCGTTCGGTTATTTCCCTTCCTACTCGCTGGGCAATATGTATGCCGCTCAAATGACAGTTACCATGGAACAGGAGATTCCGGGCTTCTGGGGTCTTGTGGAGCGCGGCGAGCTGCTTCCTATTAAGGAATGGCTGACCGGCAAGGTATATCAATACGGCAAGCTTCGTACGCCATCGGAACTGATCCGTGACATCACCGGCAAGCCGCTTGATCCCGATTATCTGGTAGCCTACTTGGAGAAGAAATATCGCGATATCTATAAACTCTAAGCGAGAACTCCATTTGCATCTCTGCCTTTGCAATTTCTGTTATCCCGTCAGCCGGATGTACCCGGCTGGCTTTTTTGTTGAACAGGAAATTATAGTTTTCGCCTGTTGAGGCTGAGGCATCGATAAACTTGAGGATAAGTGAAGATTCATCGGGGCGGAACAGATTGTGGCAAAATATGAACACGCTAACATTTTCTGATTGACGCTGCTCGCAAGGCCGTGATATAGTCTCAATATCCATTTTATTCAAGTCGAAGGAGGTCGCCACTCATGCAAAACCAATCCCAAGCCCAAGCATCCAACCTCATAGGTTTGACTCGATTGGCTGATCCCGTCGTGCGTATGCATTAATTTACCTCATGTATACTCCACCCCAGGCGGCTGTGCCTGGGGTTTTTTGGTTTCCTTCCCTATGGTCCCCCAGCCTTCCGGTCACAACGGTTATGCCTGTGTGTTGCTTTTACTTTGAAAGGGGATCCGTCATGCCACCAAAACAATCCCTCTCTATGTCCTGGTTTCTTCAATATCTTCGTCCCGTCAAGTGGCGAATGGTCCTTTTGCTGTTCATGCTGCTGATATCAATTGCTTTGCAGCTCGTTAATCCGCAGATTGTCCAGCGATTCATCGATCAGGCGACCGGTACGGGCACGGCCGCAAGCCTTCTGACGCTGGCTGGCCTGTATATCGGCATAGCCGTCATTAACCAGTTGTTCACGGTATCGCTTGACTATCTCGGAAACGATGTGGCCTGGCGTTCTACCAACCGGATTCGGGCCAGCCTGCTTCAGCACACTTTGCGGCTTGATATGCGATTCCACAACAGGAAGACCCCTGGCGAAATGATCGAACGAATCGACGGAGATGTGACCCATATGTCGAATTTCTTCGGGATGTTCATTGTACAGATTGTGGGAAGCTTCGTGCTGCTTACAGGCATTCTTGGCTATATGTTTGTATTCAGTCCGCCGATCGCCGCCACGATGGCTGTGTTCACCTGCCTCTCTATCGGTGTCATGTTCGCGATCCGCAACTTGGGCGTGAAAGCTTCCCAGGCGGAACGTCAGGCGAATGCTTCCCTGTTCGGACTGATCGAGGAAAGAATCTCGGGTATCGAAGACGTCCAGGCAAATGGGGGCGTTCCACGTCTGATGAATCGCTATCACCGGGCGATGCGGACCGTCTTCCAGAGCGGCCTTAAAGCATGGTTGCTCCGAATCACGCCATGGAACGTCACAGTCATATTATTCACGTTCGCCGTCACGGCAGTGCTTCTGATAAGTGTACGCTTATATTTGCATGGCCAGATTACAATCGGCACATTGTTTCTCTTTTTCCAATACACGCAGATGCTGAACGACCCGATTGAACAACTCGGCAACCAGATACAGGAATTCCAGAAGGCGAAGTCAGGCATGAACCGTTCCAGGGAGCTGCTCTCCTTGCATAGCGAGATTGAAGAAGGAGATGAAGAATCGCTCCCGGCTGGCCCGCTTTCTGTGTCGTTTGAACAAGTGAATTTTAGTTACAACGAGGATCAGCGGGTACTGCACGACATTAGCTTCGAGTTAAAGCCGGGGGAACGTCTTGGACTGGTAGGCCGCACCGGAAGCGGCAAATCCAGCATCAGCCGTCTGCTGCTCCGATTGTACAACATTGATAACGGAACCATCCGGGTTGGCGGCGTGGATATCCGATCTTTGCGGCAGGAGGCACTGTACAGGAGGGTGGGCATGGTCACCCAGGATGTTCAACTGTTCGACGGCACACTCAGGGACAATTTGACGCTTTTCAACTCCAATCTGTCCGACGAAGAGGTTTTCGAAACGATAGAAAAGCTCGGGCTTCGTCCTTGGGTCGATGCGATGCCGGATGGACTGGACAGCCGTCTGGATGCCGGGGGAGCATCGCTTTCGGCGGGTGAGGCGCAATTGTTTGCGTTAACACGGGTTTTCTTGACCAAGCCGAGCCTGGTTATCCTCGACGAACCGTCCTCGCGGCTCGACGCCGCGACGGAGGCTACTTTGCAGACAGCGGTTGACCAATTGCTGGAGCGATGCACCGGCATTATAATCGCCCACCGCTTATCCACCCTCGACAAAGTCGATAAAATCGCGGTATTGCGTGAAGGGCGCATGATCGAATTTGGAGCGAGGGAAGCTTTGGCGCAGAACCCGTCATCGGAATACTTCCGTCTGCTGCAAACCGACCGACAGGAGGAATTGGCATGACCGTCACTTCGTTCATTATGCGTTTGTTCCGCTACAACCCCTCTATTTATATCGTCAATGCACTGTTATGGGGTATTTTTCATTCCTTGCCCGTAGGCATAGGACTTGGGATGAAATGGTTCTTCGACCGGGTCACCGGCGAATCCCACGATTATCTCTGGCTTGTGTTTCCGCTCATAATCGTCGGCCTTGTGAGATTTACGAGAGTCGGCATGTTTTACGCTGCCTTCTACAAGTGGGCGACCTACATTTATCATCTGCAAGCCGTTCTTCGCTATAACTTGCTGGACGGAATTATGAGGTGGCCCGGCCGCAACTTGCCCGCATCCCCCGGCGAAGCCATGACCCGTTTCCGGGAAGATGTGGATGAGGTAGTGGAATACGTGGAGTCATGGGTCGACTTCTGGGGACGTGTGGTATATGCCGTCACCTGCGTCGTGGTGATGGTCCAGATCAATTTGCTGATCACATGCGTTGCCATCCTCCCGCTCATAGTCGTCACACTGCTCAACAATTTGTCTGGCAGCCGCGCCAGAAAATACTCCCAGGTGAATAGAGAAGCGACCGGCCGCATTACAGGCTTCATCGCCGAGACGTTCGGAGCCATTCAGGCCGTTAAGCTGGGCCAGGCAGAAGACCATGTGCTGAAGCGGTTCCAAGAGCTGAATGAAAGCCGGCGTCGGGCGGCGCTTCGCGATAATCTGTTCAAGCAGTGGATGAAATCGCTGAACCAGCATGTACTGAGTATCTGCACGGGCGTCATTCTCTTAATGTGTGTCTCGGAGATGAAGGCGGGCCGTTTCACCGTCGGCGATTTCGCGCTTTTCACCTCCTATCTGGGCACTTTCTCGTTCAGCATTTCCTTGTTTGGTTATATGGTGTTCCAGCATAAACGGCTGCAAGTGGCGCTTAAACGGATGAGAATTCTATTCCGTCACGGCGAGGAGGACCGAATCGCGGAGCATAGCGAGATTTATCTGTATGCAGAACCTCCCGATCCGCCGGAACCGGCAGCAAGCGATGGGGATCGCCTGCAAAGCCTTGATGTACAAGGCCTCACCTACAATTATCCAAATTCCAAAAACGGCATAAGGGATATCAGCTTCCGGGTCGAACGCGGCAAGTTCCTCGTCATCACAGGAAGAATAGGCTCGGGCAAATCAACGCTTGTGCGAACGCTTCTTGGGCTCCTCCCGAAGGCAGAGGGGAAGATTCTGTGGAATGGACGCCTGGTGGAGGATCCCGCGGAATTCCTGAAACCACCGAGAGCTTCCTATACGCCGCAAGTGCCTCGTTTGTTCAGCGACTCGCTGTATGAGAACCTGACACAGGGAACGAGCATATCGCAGGATGTTCTCGACCGCGTTATCCGTTTGGCCGTCATGGAACAGGACCTTCAGACGCTGGAGAACGGTCTGGAGACATTCGTCGGTCCCCGTGGCGTGATGCTGTCCGGCGGGCAGATCCAACGCGCCGCAACGGCGCGGATGCTGCTGACTCAATCCAGCTTGTTCATCTTTGACGATCTGTCCAGCGCTCTGGATGTCGAGACGGAAAAGACGCTGTGGGAACGGCTTTTCCAGGAACAGGACATCACTTGCATCGCTGTGTCCCACCGGCGTGCGGCCCTGGTTCGAGCGGATCATATTATTGTTATGAAGGACGGTATCATGGAAGCGGAAGGGACGCTTTCCGAACTGCTCGCGACCAGTGCAGAGATGCAGCTGCTTTGGCAAGGGGAGGAATCTCCATCGGAAAAGGCAGCCAATCATGCCGAGCAACCTGCGTGAGGGATAAAATGCAGCGGGATATGAATTTTGTGCCTGGATGGCATATGGAACTCGTATCTTAGTTGACGAAGTGCAAGGAAGGACGTTAGGATGAAGCTGGATGAAAGATAAGCAAAGACTGGTAATCGTTTTTTGCTTGATCCTTCAAATATCAGCTGGCAGCTGTGCCCGGAGAGGTAAACCATGGGAATTCGTGTCATTAAAACAGCTTTAGCCGCATTGGCAGCTTTATATACAGCGCATTATATCGGACTGGAAACGCCGCTTTCTGCAGGTTTACTTGCTATTCTCGGTGTGGAAGTGACACGCATGAAGGGGCTGAAAAGCGCTTTTGAACGTTTCATGGCATCGGTGCTTGGCCTTTTTATCGCCTCTTTTATATTTTTGACGCTGGGTTTTCATTTGTGGACCATCTCGATTTTTGTGCTGCTCGTTTTCCCCGTGCTTGCCAGACTGCAGTTGAAGGACGGCATTGTCACAAGTGCTGTCATTGTTTTTCATATTTATGCCCGTGAAGCTGTGACAGAGGCACTTATATTTAATGAAATTCTTCTTTTGTTGACAGGTCTTGGCTGGGCTACCGTCATCAACCTGATCTATATGCCCAAAGAGGAGAAGCGGCTTACTTTTTTGCGTCATGAAACCGAGCGGTTATTCGGTGAAATTTTTCATTACATGGGCCAAACGCTTCGAACCCCCTTACTGGTCTGGAACGGGGAAGAGCTGCTTGCAGCCGGACGTGTTATTGACGAGGGCATCCTGAAGGCGGATATGCGTAAGGAAAACCGATTCTGGGGACAGGATGAAGATTCCTGGCAATCATGGCCGACGTATTTCGAGATGCGGCGGCAGCAGCTGGAATCCATCCAGCATATGCTTGTCCTGCTTGCATTTGTCTATGAGATGCTTCCCCAGGGTGAGCAAGTGGCGGAGCTGTTCGAAAGTTTGCCGGATGATGTAAAGTCCGATGTGTATGAGGGAAGCATTGAACGCAAGCTGTCCGAGCTGGAACAACGCTTCCGCTCCATGGACCTTCCGGCAAGCCGGGAAGAATTCGAGGTGCGTGCAGCTCTGCTGCAGCTCATGCATGAGCTGCAGCGTTATTTAAGCATCGCCAAACGCTGGAAGAAGCAAAAAAACAGCCGGAGGGCTGTTTTGCAATAGAAGAATTTCCTGCCTGAAGGTATAGGCGATGTGCAGGGAATTTCAAACCAGCGGCTGCCGATACCAAACGATATTTCGATAGTGTCTATGGTTCGGAAATTGCAGCCAGTCATTTCGCGCCAGGGATTCTTTCATTAATACCTTTTTTATGCTAGCTGCACCTGGACCGCGAAACATCTAATCTCATATGTGCTGCCGTATTCGAAGAGAGGGGAAAACCCCTGATCTATCAGGGGTTTTAGAACAATATATATTTGTTCATCTCAGATTAATCAACAAATGCCTATGTCCTGCATACACTTTATTGAATGATTGTATGGAGGAGGTTAAATACATGGCAATAGCAGATAAACAGCTTCAGTGCAGAGAAATCATAACGAAAGCTGTCTGCGGAAAAGGTCGTAAGTTTTCAACAGTGACCCATACCGTTACGCCGCCTCATCATCCCACAAGCATTTTGGGAGCGTGGATTATCAACCATCAATACGAGGCGGTACGTTCGGGAGACGGCATTGAGGTCATCGGTACTTACGATATCAATATCTGGTATTCTTACAACAAAAACTCGGAAACCGACGTAGCCAAAGAGACACTGTCTTATGTTGAGCATGTGCCGCTCTCCTACCTGGATCCGAAGCATCGCTCTTCCACGGAAGAAGTGACGGCTGAAGCGACACAGGAACCGAATTGCGTGGAGGCGAGTATATCGGCAAGCGGCTCAAGTGTCGTTATTCGAGTCGAACGGGAATTTGTAGTCGAGATGGTCGCCGAAACGAAAGTATGCGTTGCGGTCTGCCAAGGCGGCTGCGATGATCACGACGGCAAAGGTCTGGAATATGGCGATGAGGACGGCGATTACGAAGACCTGGACCCTGACTTGCTGGACGAAGAGCTGTAATTTTCGCGGGTTACAGCCATGGATTAATGTATCATATGCGGCAGAGGTACCGGATTCGAGGGCGAGAGCCCTCTTTTTTTTACCCACCCCTGCCCATAATTGCAGGCGGTGGCTGGTTTAAACTGAAGCGGGCAAGAACGGCGGATCAAAGGAGAGACCCATGAGCGGCACGGTATGGTATTGGGATGGGGGTAACCGAATGGACTGCAAGCCGCAGGCATGGATCGACGGCATGCCTTCTCCCGGCGATGCGGTTGTCGTATGCGGCGCCGCCAGGCTGCCCTCTTCCTGGCGGCTTGAGGGGGAACCGCTAATCATAAACGGAGGGGCGTCAGCCTTCTCGTTGACAGACCCAGAGCAGATAAGATTCAAGCTTGAGCAATCCGGTGTGGCTGTGGCAGCTTTGGACGGCGAAGAGGCGGAACAGGCAAACTCCCTGCCGCTGCGGTTGTTTACAGTTACATTATTCAATTTGCAGCCTTTGTCGGTGACCAGACATAGACCGGACAGCGTGCTCAAGATATCGAATTCGGAGCCGTATACTCAAAAAATTGCATATTCCCATCATCTTTACCGCCCGCTTACGCGTCTTGCCGCCAAGGCGCTGTACGCTCTTGGCCTGGATATGGGACTTGTTACGCTGCATGCCCAAGATGCCGGACGTTGTGAAGTTGTGAGCGTGACTCTGCCGCAGCAACAAGAGGTGGGCCTGTCGCCTTGGAAAGAAGCCATCCAGAGCTTCGCGTCAGCAATCGCAAGGGATGCGGCGATGAACAGAGATGCCCGCCGCGGGCGCATCCTGCTGGGAGCAGATCCTGAATTTCTTCTGCTCGGTCCCAGCGGCAAAGTCGTTTCGGCCGCCCGTTATCTGGAAGGCGGCTGGGGAGCGGGTTGCGACGCTGTTATTATCGGGGGCCGCATCCGTTATCCCGTCGCGGAGCTGCGGCCCGAACCAGCTTCGACGGTAATCGGGCTGGCGGCAAACTTGCGCCGCCTGCTGGGCCAGGCTGCGCTGCGGATCACCGATTCTTCGCTGCGCTGGAGCGCAGGCGGCATGCCCGTGAGGGGCTTCGCACTGGGCGGGCATATTCATCTGAGCGGCGTGCTTCTCAGCGGCCGGCTGCTGCGCCAGCTTGACAGCTATATGGCAATGCCGCTTGCCATGGTGGAGTCGTCTGCGGAGCATGCCAGGCGCCCTCGCTACGGGTTCCTTGGCGATTTTCGAATGCAGCCGCATGGCGGCTTTGAATACCGCACGCTTCCCAGCTGGCTGCATTCCCCAGCAGCGGCGAAAGCCGTGTTCGCGTTATCTTTGCTGTGCGCACTGGAAAGCGGCCAGCTCAGCTACCGTCCTGCAGAAGAGCCTGAAGCTGTGACTGCTTATTATAAAGGGAACCGTGAATTATTGCGTACCCACTATCTGGAGCCGCTCGCTTCTTCTATGGCTGCAACGTCTTCATACCGGGAACTGGCGGTATATATCGAACCACTGCTGGAGGCCGCTGCCAGAGGGAAAGTTTGGGACGTGAAAGCCGACATCCGGCAGAAATGGCGGATTGCGCCTTATATCTAGCGTGTAGCTTCTGGTGTGGGAAGCACGGAGGCGCATTCCACCCATAGCGGGTTTTCTGTTATACTTGGGTTCTGGTGTATAGGTTATGCTTCCGATGTAGTTTTCTTTTGCAGAGGAGCCTATTCAAGGAAGTACAAGAAAACTCTTGGCTTATGCTTCCGATGTGAGTTTTCTTGTTGCGGAGGAGCATATTCAGGTAAGTACAAGAAAACTCTTAGGAGGGGCGAAATTGACGGTACATACCCCGATGATTCAACAATATTTGGCGGTAAAGGAACAGGCCAAAGACGCGTTTTTATTCTTTCGGCTGGGTGACTTTTATGAAATGTTTTTCGAGGATGCCATTGCGGCTTCACGCGAGCTTGAAATTACCCTGACTGCCCGCGGTGGCGGAGGAGATACGCGGATTCCCATGTGCGGCGTGCCTTATCATTCCGCTGAAGGATACATAGCAAGATTGATAGAAAAAGGCTACAAGGTGGCGATTTGCGAGCAGGTGGAAGACCCGGCCGAGGCCAAAGGCGTCGTCCGCCGCGAAATTGTCCGGGTAATCACGCCTGGCACTGTGATGGAGACCAAATCCATTGCCGACAAAGCCAACAACTTTATTGTTGGCGTTTCCCGGCGGGAGGGGGTTTTCGGAATTGCAGCCTGCGATTTAACGACCGGAGAGCTGTATGTCACCTCGTTTGCAGATAAGCTGGAGCTGCTTACTGACGAGATCAATGTCTACCTTCCCGTGGAAATCGTGGGTGACGCCGGTCTGATTGAGCAGTTGAAGCCGGCAGCTGCAGGATGGAACCGCCAGGTCCTGTTCACAGAGCGCAAAGCCATGGACGAGCAGAAGCTGAGCGACCAGTTCGGGGCGGAGACGCTGCAGGGACTGGAGCCGGCACGACACCTGGCCATCAGTCTGCTGACAGGCTATTTGGAAGAAACGCAGAAGCGTTCACTTGGTCATGTCAGGCAGATCAGGACATATGAGCCAAATCAGTTTATGATTCTGGACCCGTTCACCCGCCGCAATCTGGAACTGGTAGAAACGGTTCAGAGCCGCAGCAAGAAAGGCTCTCTGCTCTGGCTTCTGGACCGGACGCGCACCTCGATGGGCGCGCGGCTGCTGCGCAGATGGATAGACAAGCCCCTTCTGTCGGTGAAGCTGATTGAGGAAAGGCTGGAAGCGGTGGAGCTGCTGCACCGAAATTTGATTCTCAGAGACGAGCTGCGTGGCGAGCTCAACGAGATTTATGACCTTGAACGCCTGGTTGGGCGGGTTGCATTCGGCAGTGCGAACGGTCGCGATCTCAATGCACTCAAGGTCTCGCTATTGCGTGTTCCTGCTTTGACCGGGTTGTGTCAAGAGTCGGAGTCGACTACGCTCTGCAGGCTGGTGGAGGAGATCGACACCTGCATGGATCTGGCCGAGTTGATCGAGACGGTCATTGTGGACGATCCGCCGATTTCCGTACGGGAAGGCAGTCTGATCCGCACAGGTTACGATCCTTACCTGGACGAGCTCCGCGAAGCCAGCGTGAACGGGAAGAAATGGCTGGCCGAGCTTGAACGCAAAGAGCGCGAAGCAACCGGTATCAAGTCGCTCAAAATTGGCTACAACCGCGTTTTCGGCTATTATCTGGAAGTGTCCAAGGCAAATATCTCCATGCTTCCCGAAGGCCGTTATGAGCGCAAGCAAACCTTAACCAACGCCGAGCGATATGTGACACCCGAGCTCAAAGAGAAAGAGCGTCTAATTCTCGAAGCTGAAGAAAAGATGGTGGATCTGGAATATGCCAAATTCATCGAACTGCGCGATCATCTGACAGCTCACCTGAGCAGGCTGCAGACGCTGGCAGAGACGATTGCCACAATGGATGTCTACCAGTCTCATGCAACGGTAAGCATGGAGCAGCGTTACGTCAAGCCGGCTGTAACCGACAGTTTCGATCTGGTTGTGGAGGATGGGCGCCATCCGGTAGTCGAGGCTGTAATCGACGGTTCACCGTTCATTGCCAACGGTACCTCGCTTGAAGCCGAAGGCGCTTCGATGCTGCTGATAACCGGTCCAAATATGGCAGGCAAAAGCACCTATATGCGCCAGGTTGCGCTGATTGCCATTATGGCGCAAATCGGCTGTTTTATTCCGGCAAAAAGGGGGGTTATCCCGCTTATCGACCGGATTTTCACCCGCATCGGCGCTGCCGATGATTTGATCGGAGGCCAGAGCACCTTCATGGTCGAGATGAAGGATATCCAGACGATGACGGAAAAAGCTACCAAACAAAGCCTTGTTATCATCGATGAGCTGGGCCGCGGCACCTCGACCGGAGAAGGAATGTCAATCGCACAGGCGGTAATTGAATATGTGCATCATGAGATTGGCTGCAAAGCGCTGGTCTCTACTCATTTTCACGAGCTGGCGCATCTGGATGAGACCCTTCCTATGCTGCGCAATGTGTGTATGGCGGTTCAGGAGACCGGCGATAATGTCACCTTCCTGCGCAAGCTCGTTCCGGGCGCAGCCAGCAGCAGTTACGGGATATACTGCGCCCAGCTTGCCGGTCTGCCGGAGCGGATTATATCCCGAGCCTATGTGCTTCTGGCTTCGCATGCTGACGGGACTATAGACCCGTCGGGCAAGGACAGCTCTCCCGGGGAAGTGACAGTGCTTGAAGCGATGCGGGAAACGGCAACTGCTTATTCGCCGGATCTCACTGATTCTGGTTCGGATGAACGGTCCGCAGAGTCAGCGAACAGCAATCGTACCGACCTGCATGTTCTGGAGCATGGCTTTGTACATCAGATCGTCCGGGATACCCCGTCTAGTCCGGATGATGACAGCCGGCCGGCGCAAGAGAACCATGCAGATGTTGTGCAGCTCTCGATATTCGAGGACTCTGCAGCGGGGCAGGCACGCTCGCGCAAAGCAAGCCCGAAGGCGGAACAGATTGCCGAGCAGCTGCGCAAGCTCGATCTCTTTAATATCACTCCCATGCAGGCGATGCAATTACTCAATGACTTGAAATTAAAGCTCATACAGGATAAATAAGCTGCGGATCGCAATGAAGGAAGGAGGTGGCCAGTAGTGGCAAAAATTAATATCTTGGATGAGCAGCTAGCCAACCAGATTGCAGCCGGAGAGGTTGTGGAACGCCCCTCCTCGGTCGTCAAAGAGCTTGTGGAGAATGCCATCGACGCAGGCAGCACAACCATTGATATTGTTATTGAAGAAGGCGGCTTGTCGTTGGTCCGCGTTACGGATAACGGCTCCGGAATTGATCCGGAGGACATCCCGCTGGCTTTCTACCGTCATGCAACGAGCAAAATCTCATCCGGGCGGGATCTGTTCCGGATTGCAAGCCTCGGATTCCGGGGTGAAGCGCTGCCGAGTATTGCGGCAGTGGCCAAGGTCGAATGCATCTCATCGACAGAAACGACCGGATTGGGTCGAAGGCTTGTTATTGAGGGCGGAGCGATCGTCAAGGACGAGGATCACAATGCCCCGCAAGGAACTGATATTGCCGTGCGCGATTTGTTTTATAACACGCCTGCCCGGCTTAAATATATGAAGACAATTCAGACTGAAATTGGACATATTGCCGATTATGTCAATCGCCTCGCACTGGCGCATCCTGGCATTGCCATTACTTTGAAGCATAATGGAGGTCTGCTGCTGCGGACACTTGGGAGCGGCGACCGACTGCAGACATTTGCTGCGATTTACGGCACTACCACGGCCAAAGCGATGCTCTCTGTTGAAGGCGAACATCCCGATTATGATCTTCGCGGCATCATTTCCAAGCCGGAGCAAACCAGAGCCAACCGCAACGGAATTACAGTTGTAGTCAATGGACGATACATCAGGAGCTATGTCATTAATCAGTCGATCATGCAGGCTTATCATACGCTGCTGCCGATTAACCGTTATCCGCTAGCCGTACTGGAACTCGGCATGCACCCCAGCTTGCTGGATGTCAATGTCCATCCGTCCAAGATGGAAGTCCGTTTCAGTAAGGAACCTGAGCTTCGGCAATTTATCGAACAGGTCATCGTCGACGCTCTGGGCAAGCAGCGCCATATCCCTGGGCCTGCATCCGGCGAACGCTCCAAGCCTGCCTTCATCCAGGAACGCATTTCGTTTCATCAGCCTGAGCCGTCCGCTTCGCCGGATGCCCGGATAAGTGCTGCCGAAAATAGGCAAGAGAAGGCGCAAT
Organism: Paenibacillus nasutitermitis; assembly: GCF_014641075.1. Classification (GTDB taxonomy): domain Bacteria; phylum Bacillota; class Bacilli; order Paenibacillales; family Paenibacillaceae; genus Paenibacillus_Z; species Paenibacillus_Z nasutitermitis. Next base: position 181,476 of record NZ_BMHP01000002.1, on the reverse strand, counting down.
GGGGGGGCATGCCCGCAAAAACAGGACACGCTGCACCCTACAACAGCGGCTCAGCCGGACGAGGTTCACAGGATTGGCAGAGTGGCAGATCCGAGATTCCCGCCGATGCCACAGAGCGGCTCTATGCGCCGCCTTCAAGGCGCGGCGACAGCGTTATTCGTGAAACGGCCGCAGCCGCGTCTATGGATATGATGCAGTCAGACTCCTCAACTGCGGGATCATCTGTGCATCCGTCAGCAGCTTCCGGTCGTGATGAATCGGCATTAAACCAGCGATCCGTATCTTCGGATGATGGCGGCAGATCGTTAACGGACCAACTGCTGGCATCGGGCGATAATGCTGGATCAGCAGGAAACAACAGCTCGCCGGACAGCGGCATTTTCCAATCGGATTCTGACAGGCAGGCGGCTTCATCTGCCGGAGATTTCCCCGAATTGTATTGGGTCGGGCAGCTTCATGGAACGTATATTGTAGCCCAGAATGAGGATGGCATGTATCTGATCGATCAGCATGCTGCACATGAGCGGATTCATTATGAGTATTTTTTTGAGAAATTCAGTCATCCCGAGCAGGCCAGTCAGCAGCTGCTGGTTCCGATCACGCTTGAATTTACTCCCACTGAAGCTTCGGCGCTGCGAGAGCGCCTGGGGGTGATGGAGCAAGCTGGCGTTGAGCTTGAGCCGTTTGGCAGCCATGCTTTTCTTGTAAGGGCATACCCGCAGTGGCTGCCTGAGGGAGAGGAGCAGTCGGTCGTGGAGGAAATGGTGGAATGGCTGCTGGGAGAGAAAGCAGGCGTGGATATTGGCAAGCTGCGCGAGAAATCGGCTATTATGTGCTCATGCAAAGCTTCAATTAAAGCCAATGACAGGCTGACAAGGGAACAGGGCGAAGGGCTCATTCGGAGACTTGCCAACTGCCATCAGCCCTATACCTGTCCTCACGGGAGACCGATTGTCGTTCATATGTCCACGTACCAGCTGGAGAAAATGTTCAAGCGGGTGATGTCATGATTATCACGACCCCGCATAAGCCCAGCCCTGAGCTGGAGGATTATGCATCATCTCTTGCCAGGGAGCTCGGCGCCCGTTTTGTTCCCCGTAAGCAGGAATCCTTAACCCGTCTTCGGCTTCGGTACGGCGATGGGCGGCTGCTTGTTGCAGATGACCGCGGACTGCGTTATTATGAAGAATCGGATGACCCGCTGTATTTTCATCCCAGTATGGCTTATGTGAGAGTCAAGCGGATGCGCAAGGGCGAGCATGATCCACTGATCGAACTGACCGGCTGCAAGCCCGGGGATCATGTCGTGGATTGTACGGCCGGCCTCGCGTCCGATGCGATTGTATTCTCCTACGCGGTAGGCTCTTGCGGACTGGTTACCGCACTGGAAAGCCAGCCGGTGCTGTTCGCGGTGGTGCGTGAAGGGCTGCAAAGCTATCATACCATCCATGAGGATGTAAACGGGGCATTCCGCCGGATTCAGATGCATTTGGCTGACCATAATGACTGGTTGGCTGCGCAGCCCGACAATAGCGTGGACATCGTCTATTTCGATCCGATGTTCCGCAGGCCGATGCATGACTCCTCCTCGATTGGCCCTTTGCGGGGACTTGCAAATCCCCTGCCGCTCGACCCGGAATCCGTGGCGCATGCGGTGCGGATCGCCCGCAAAACGGTTGTCATGAAAGAGCATAAGGACAGTCCGGAGTTCGAACGCCTTGGTTTTACAAGAAAACACGCAAATAAAATTGCTTATGGAGTGATCGATACGCGATGAGCGCCGAAAATAATCTGCCTGCCAACAAACCCCGGCTGCTTGTGCTGATCGGTCCGACAGCAGTAGGCAAGACCCGTATGAGTCTGGAAATTGCGAAAGCCTGGAATGCGGAAATTATTTCCGGCGACTCCATGCAGGTATACAGGGGCATGGATATCGGAACGGCCAAAATCAAGGAAGATGAACGTGAAGGAATTCCCCATCATCTCATTGATATTTGCGACCCCGATCATCCATTCTCCGTAGCGGAATTTCAGCAGTTGTGCGGAGATTTGATACGGGATATCACAAGCCGCGGCAAGCTGCCATTTATCGTTGGGGGAACAGGCCTTTACGTGGAATCCGTGGCCTACGGCTACGAGTTTGCCGACAGCGGCTCGGATGAGGCTTTCCGCGAGGAGCAGGCCGCATATGCGCTGCAATATGGAGCGGAGGCGCTTCATGCCAGGCTGCACGCTGCCGACCCGGAATCAGCTCGGCGTCTGCATCCCAATGACCAGCGCCGGATTATCAGAGCGCTGGAAGTCCTTCATTTGACGGGAATCAGGCAATCCACGCAATTGGAAGGACAAACCAAAGTTTCGCCTTACGAATTGTGTTTGCTTGGGCTCACCATGGATCGCGCGCTGCTCTATGAGCGCATTAATGAGCGGGTAGAGGCGATGATCGCCGAAGGGCTTGTCGGGGAAATGAGAGAACTTCTTGAGCGAGGCGTCAAACCGGGATCCGTTGCCATGCAAGGTCTGGGCTACAAGGAAATTGCGCTGTACCTGGACGGGCATCTGACCCTTGATGAGGCTATCGTTTTGCTCAAAAGGGATACGCGCCACTATGCCAAACGGCAGCTTTCCTGGTTTCGCAGGATGAAGGAGATCCAATGGATCGATTCTTCTGAAAATTTTCACAAGAATTTGCTTGCAATTCATGCTATAATAGCAGGAAAGTTTAGGGGCGAGCTTGAATATATTTCTAACCACTCTTTATAATGATGGGGGTAACGGCTAATGAACAAAACAATCAATATTCAGGATACGTTTCTGAACCAATTGCGCAAAGACAGCGTCCCGGTTACGGTATATTTGACCAATGGGTTCCAGATTCGCGGAGTTATTAAAGCATTCGACAATTTCACCATTGTGATCGACAGTGATGGACGTCAGCAAATGGTGTACAAGCATGCCATTTCAACGTTTACCCCACAACGCAATGTTTCGCTGGTACAACAAGATACAAACAACGAGGCCTAAACCATCGACTGGACCGTTTTGAAACTTTTTTAAAACGTGTTACGTTTAATTGGATAGCGGCACGACAGAGCAACCCGCCCACGTGCAGGGTTGTTCTTTTCGTTACCGGCTATGTCGCAGGATCATCGTCAGGCGGATTCGCACCGGGTTGTAGCGGGGAATTGATATGGACGGATTTTTGCAGCAAACGGATTTTTTTGCAAGACAGGTAAGAATATAAATATAAAGCGGGAATACCCGCAAGCGAGCAGGAGGGGAGCCGGACTATGGTTGATGAGACACGCAACAAGAAGAAACCGGTAAAAAAGAAGGGGAAAAAGAAATTTTCAAAAAAGAAAGCTGCTGTCTGGTTATTCTTTACCGGGGCAGTCGCCATTGTGTGCGGTATTATTGCATACTTGCTTATTATTCTAAACGGGGAACGGATCCTTGCGGATAATCAGGATAAATTGGAATTGGCTGAAGCTTCCATCATTTATGATGCCGGCGGCCAAGGTGTAACCAAGCTGTACCGGGAAAACCGTGAAAATGTGGAATTTGCAGAAATTCCGGAGCTGCTCAGAAGTGCCTTTATCGCAACAGAGGACCAGCGTTTTGAAGAGCATTCCGGGATTGACCTGTGGTCAATTGGCCGTGCGCTGGTTAAGGACGTGATTTCACGAAGCGCGGCTGAAGGCGGAAGCACCATCACGCAGCAGTTGGCCAAAAATCTGTTTCTGAACCAGGACAAAACGTTCTTCCGGAAAGCGACGGAAGCTTCCATTGCCGTTGCGCTTGAGCATAAAAAAACCAAAGACGAAATATTGACGATGTATCTCAATCGTATCTTTTTTGGGAAAACGGCATACGGGGTCAAGGCTGCAGCCAAGATCTACTTCAATAAACCACTGGATCAGCTTGAGCTATGGGAAATGGCGACCCTGGCCGGGATTCCGAAGGCGCCAAGCAATTATAATCCGATCAGCGATCCGGAGCGTTCCAAAAAGCGCCGTTCGGTCGTTTTACAATTAATGTACGAGCAGAAGTATATTACGGAGGAACAAAAAGATGAAGCCAATGCGGCGGAATACAATCCGAATATTGCGACGACCAATAGTCAGAAGTATCCAGCCTTCATTGACACAGTAGTCAGCGAGGCGGAGAAGAGAGCTAATTTGACCGAGGAGCAGCTGCGCCTTGGCGGCTATAAAATTTACACGACGCTCAATACCAACGCGCAATCGACGATCGAAAAGGAATTCGCGGATGCTGAAAATTTCGAGAATAGTGTGGATGATCAGAAGGTACAGGGCGCAATGGTGATCATTGATCACCGCAGCGGCAACATTCAAGGTCTTGCCGGCGGACGCGATTACGAGAAGAAAGGCCTGAACCGCGTTAATGTACCCCGCCAGCCGGGTTCCGGGTTCAAGCCGGTTACCGTATATGGACCTGCAATTGATTCCGGAGACTGGTTCCCGTGGTCAATCGTCATGGATGAGAAAAAATGCTACGGCAATTATTGCCCAAGCGATTCCAACGCAAAAAAATATATCGGACCGATCAGCATCCGGCAGTCCATCAAGGAATCCCGAAATGCTTCTGCCGTATGGCTGCTCAATGAGATCGGCGTAAAAACCGGGTTGAATTTTGCCGAGAAGCTCGGATTCAATCTTGATGCGAAGAATGACCGCAACCTCTCAATCGGATTGGGCGGTTTGACCGATGGCGTTACACCGATGCAAATGGCTGCGGCCTTTAGCGCTTTTGCCAATCAAGGAAAGTCTGTAGATCCTCACACCATACTGAAAATCGTCGATACCAATGACGAAACGGTCTATGAATATAATGCGCCCGCAGTCAAGCAGGTCATGAAGAAGGAAACCGCCTACTACATGACCGATATTATGCAGGGCGTGCTGGAAAAAGGCGGAACGGGCACAAGGGCTAGAATCGACCGTCCGGTGGCGGGCAAAACGGGAACGACGCAGCATGGTATCCCGAACTACAGCTCCAGTTACAACCGCGATGCCTGGTTCTCCGGCTATACCGCGGAGTGGACGGCTGTCGTATGGATGGGCTATGACAAAACCGACAAGACTCATTTACTGAAAAACAGCAGCGGACAGTCCGCCGCTTTATTCAGCAAGGTAATGAAAGCGGCGATGAAAGGAATGCCCGTTAATTATTTTCCGAAACCGAAAAATATCGAAGTGGAGGAAAAACAACCGCCGGCAGGTGTTCAAAACTTGAATGCCGCCTATGATCCGCAGAGTGTCACAGTCAAGTTGTCCTGGGATGCGCTGGCAGGGGCGGAATACACGTACCGGGTATACCGCAAAGAAGCAAATGAAACGGACTTCATGCGTTTAATGGATTCCCTTGTAGGAACTGGCATCGATGATATGAGCGTCGCGCAGGGGCTTTCATATGAGTATTATGTAACGGCCTATAATGCCAAGGATGGATTGGAAAGCGCTCCTTCTGCTACCGTGAAGGTAGAAGTACCGGCGGAAGAGTTGCCACCAGACCTTGAGGTGCCCGAGGTTCCCGGTACAAACCCGGATAACCCTGAGAACCCGGATCTTCCTGGTGATGATGGAGGTCCAGATGGCACCGGACCGGGTAATAACGGTCCCGGTAACGGTGGCCAAGGCAATGGAAATGGAAATGGTAATGGTAATGGAAATTCCGGTAATGGTAATCCCGATAATGGAGGCCCGGGCAATGGAACGGGTGGAAACGGCGGGCAAAACAATGGTGCAGGCAATCCCGATACCGGCGGTGAGTCTCCAAATACGGGCGAGCCCAGCCAAGGTGGAGAAAACTCACCTGCTGGGGCCGTTCCTGACCCGGGAACCGGCTCCAGCTCCGTTAATCAGCCTCCAATCGATGGAACGAATCCTTCAGAAGGAGCCGAAACTCCCGTTCCGTAAGCTGTGGAAGCCGTAAACGAATAATCTGGGGCAGGAGAAGACTGCCTTGCCGATTCCGGTTTAGTATCTCGGCTTTGAGGCACAATAGTTCTATAATGGAAGAAGCTGCTTTCCGCAACAGAAGCAGGCTTGCGCCATATGATAAAGACAGAAGAGATTTTTTTGGTTGAATTCGGTGTGTGATTATCCCAATCCGCTGGAGATGGGTGGTAAGTTGTGGTAAGCTTTTTTAACCGGAAGAGACGGCGTTAGCCGTTTCTTCTTGAATACCGGATTTGTTGTACGTACACTCCAAAAGATGTCTACTTCTTTTAGTGATCCTAACGGAAAGGTCGTTCCGTATGAAACGTAAATTTTCTGACCGAGCCAATTGGCGGCGCATTCTCCGAAGAAGCTATACCTGTATGAATATGGATGGCGATGAATTCAAGGGAATGGTCACGTTATACCGCATACACGAACTGCGCGAGCCGCTTTGGAAGGAATATAACGGACGCCGGCTTTGCTTGGCTGACCGTGGTTATTTATGGATGCAGCATTTTCCGCGGGGCGAGAATTTCGTAGTGACAACGATGTTCGATGACAAGAACCGCGTTGTTCAATGGTATATCGATATTTGCAAAACCCAGGGCCTGACGGACCAGCAGGTTCCCTGGTTTGATGATCTATATCTGGATGTCGTCGTTCTGCCTAGCGGTGAAGTGTTTCTCATGGATGAAGACGAGCTTGAAGATGCGCTGCGGCAGGGAATCGTGACGAACAAGGACGCTGCTCTTGCACGCAAAACGGCAGGAAAAGTACTTTCTACCATCCGGAGCGGGCGTTTTCGTTATTTCACGCTCAGTCTGAAGCACCGCAAAGCTCTTGTTGTGCAAAGCGGTGAAGTGAGCGAATCTTGAGCCCGCCTATGGTCAAGCCGCGCACCAAAAAGCGATCCCGCAAAAAACTGCGCATATTCAAAATCTCGATGCGGTTCGCAATTTGGGCAGCGGCATTTGCCGCATTCTGGTTTGGATATTTGTTCTGGCTCATTAACAATTATGAAATGCCAAAGCCGATTCCTCAAGCAGATGCCGCTATTGTGCTCGGCGCAGCCCTATGGAACGATGTTCCAAGCCCTGGGCTTAAGGAACGTCTTGATTATGCGCTTGGATTGTACAAGCAGGGAATCACGCAGCATTTTATACTGACGGGCGGCCATGATCATAACGGTTCCACGATTACCGAAGCTGAAGGCATGAAGAATTATCTGGTAAGCAAAGGAATCCCGGCTGGTCAGCTGATTCTGGAAAATGACGCCAGAAGCACCTATGAGAATTTGCTATTCAGCAAGCCCCTAGCCAAGCGGGAGGGCTGGAACAATTTGCTCATCATTACGCATGATTATCATTCTGCGCGTTCAGCGGATATCGCCCGGTATTTGGGATATAGCAATTCGGAGGTTATCGGTTTCAAATCCCAGGTGCTTTCGGTCTCCAAGAACCAGACCCGGGAATTATTTGCCTTTACCAAATGGAAGCTGGACTCCCTGCTACTTCGCATTGGACTGCAGTCGCCCGATACCCCGTTTTAGCACTCCGGCTATGATCTTTGTCTTTGGAAACTGTTAATATGGCCGGTTTCGCTAGAATACAATGGATCAAGCGGCGCATGCGGGTTTATAGGCGGTCCTTCGGTCCTTATTCTTTCTCCGCACGCATGATGACGTGATTAATGCGTAAAGCGAAGGATAGGTGATGGTATAGATGAACGAACGCGTCGTCTCATCGGGTCAGTCCGGCGTCACAAGGCCCTCAAGACAAATCAACGTCGTATTGCGCAGCCAGGAGACTTTTGCGGCTGCAGGTACCGCTCAGGCGCTAGAACCGGAAATGGCCGGTTCGGCGCTCAAAGCCATGCCTGCGAATGATCCTTATGCCGAGATTCAGCGTGAGCTTGATCCCATGGTGGGGCTTGAAAATGTCAAGCTGCTTGTTTATGAAATCTTCGCATTGCTTCAAATCAACCGAATGCGATCAGAGGCAGGTTTGTCGGGCGGCTCGCATGTCTATCATATGATTTTCAAAGGAAATCCGGGTACGGGTAAAACGACCATTGCCCGCATCATTGCAAAGCTGATGAACAAAATGGGCGTGCTCACCAAAGGACATTTGATCGAGGTGGAGCGGGCGGATCTTGTAGGGGAATATATCGGCCATACCGCCCAGAAAACGCGCGATCTTGTGCGCAAAGCGATGGGTGGGGTGTTGTTTGTAGATGAAGCGTACAGTCTGGCGCGCGGGGGCGAGAAGGATTTCGGCAAGGAAGCTATCGATACGCTGGTTAAGGCAATGGAAGATCACCGCAATCAATTTGTGCTGATCCTGGCCGGATACCCGGTAGAAATCGAAGATTTTCTGATGACGAATCCCGGTTTGCCCTCGCGTTTTCCCATTCAGATTGATTTCGCCGACTATTCCATTGACCAGCTGATCCAAATTGCGGAGCTGATGGCGGCACAGCGTGACTACACGCTTATGCCCCAATCCCTGTTTAAACTGCGCCAGCATCTTATGCAGGAGAAGACCGCTTCGTTATATTCATTCAGCAATGCGCGGTATGTCCGCAATGCGATCGAAAAAGCTTTTCGTCATCAGGCGGTTCGCTTGTTGAATCAATATCCGCAAGCCTCGCCTAGCAAAATGGAATTGATGGCCATCCGGCCAGAGGATTTGAAATGGGAACAAAAACAAGGTTGAAGGGGTTGGCAGATTTTATATGCGACAATCAACATACGATACAGACAATGAGCTCCGCGACCGCGCCATACTTGTCAGCCTGGTAACGACGGAAGTAAAAAGGGGGGACGCCGATCCCGAGCTTTCCTTGCAGGAACTTGTCAGCCTGGCGGAGACGGCCGGAAGCGAAGTGCTCTCCACGATCACCCAGAACAAAGAAACCCGGGATCCCAAATGGTTTATCGGTAAAGGGAAAGTAGAAGAGTTAAGGGCCGTAGCCGAAGAACTTGGCGCCACTACGGCTATTTTCGATCAGGAGCTTTCCGGTGCTCAAGTTAGAAATCTGGAGGCTGCGCTGGATTTAAAAATTATCGACCGTACACAGCTGATTCTTGATATTTTTGCCCAGCGGGCCAAAACCCGGGAAGGGATTATTCAGGTCGAGCTAGCCCAGTTGAGCTATCTGCTGCCGCGCTTGTCCGGTCAAGGCAAAAATTTATCGCGGCTTGGTGGAGGTATCGGGACCCGGGGGCCAGGTGAAACCAAGCTTGAAACCGACCGCCGTCATATACGCGACAGGATCAATGATCTGAAAACGGTACTCGATGAGGTTGTCCGCCACCGGACTCTTCACCGCGAACGGCGGCGCAAGTCAGGCGTTCAACAGGTAGCTCTGGTCGGGTATACCAATGCAGGGAAATCCACGCTGCTGCGCGAATTAACTAGAGCGGATGTCTATGTGGAGGACCAGTTGTTTGCTACGCTTGATCCAACCTCCCGCAGCCTTGAGCTGCCAAGCGGCAAAGAAGTGGTGCTGACCGATACGGTTGGCTTTATTCAAAATTTGCCGCATGACCTGATTGCTGCTTTTCGGGCAACACTGGAAGAAGTATGCGAAGCGGATCTTGTTCTTCATGTGGTGGACAGCTCTTCGCCGATGCGAAACGAACAAATGACCGTGGTGGACAAAATTCTTTCGGAGCTTGGGGCGGCAGGCAAACCGCAGCTTACGATTTTTAATAAAATCGACAAATACAATCCTGACGAGCTGGGAGTGCTGCCGGCTAAAGGGCAGGATGTCCTGGAAATAAGCGCGTTTTCGGCGGATGACCTGCTTCGGCTGCGTGAAATGATCCAGGAGAAAATGACGGGAGATACCCGTACTTTTGTGCTTCCTGCCGAGCGGGGCGATCTGATCGCTCTAGCTTACCGGACCGGTGAGGTGACCAGTCAGGAAGTGGATGGCGATATGCTTCGGCTGACGGTCGAATTGAACAAACAGGATTATGAGGTTCACGGGTACAAGCTGGAAGCTTTTACGGAGCAGTAGACGGGATCTGCCATTCTGCGTCTAAGAAAGAAGAGTATGGATACATTCATAAGGAGAGACAAAACATCGTGGTTGAGCAGGAGAATACCAACTGGACGACACTCGAGCAGTGGGCGGAAGCGGCCGAAGAACAGGCTGCTCCCGTATTTCGAAGGATGGACAAGATTGCGGAACGAAATCAATGGAAAGTGATTCAGGCTTTTCAGAAGCACCGTGTCAGCGATTTTCATTTTAATGGTTCCACGGGCTACGGATATAACGACAGCGGGCGGGAAGTGCTCGACTTGGTGTATGCCGATATATTTGGGGCGGAAGCGGCGCTTGTTCGCCCTCATTTTGTTTCTGGCACTCACACGATCAGCTGTGCGCTGTTCGGTCTTTTGCGGCCAGGCGAGGAGCTTCTTTACATAACAGGAAGACCTTATGACACCTTACATAAAGTAATCGGAAAGCCTGGCGACGGAACAGGCTCCCTTCAGGATTTTGGAATCAAGTATACCGAAGTGGATCTGTCTGCTGACGGCTCCATTCACTGGGAGCATGTCGTTTCCAGCATCTCCGAGAGCACGAAGGTCATTGGGATTCAGCGTTCACGCGGTTATGAATGGCGCTCATCGTTTACCGTTGCCCAGATCGGTGAAATGGTGAAGCGGGTCAAAGCAGTCAAACCGGATGTTCTTGTTTTTGTCGATAATTGCTACGGGGAATTTACGGAAGAGCTGGAGCCTACCCAGGTTGGAGCGGATCTGATTGCGGGATCGCTGATCAAGAATCCGGGCGGGGGGATCGCTCCTACGGGCGGGTATGTAGCCGGGACGAAGGATGCCGTGGAGAAGACCGCCTACCGTCTGACGGCTCCGGGAATCGGTGGCGAAGTCGGCGCGACACTGGGCACGCTACGGGCAATGTATCAGGGCCTTTTTCTGGCTCCGCATTTGGTAGGACAAGCCCTGAAAGGCAGTGCATTTGCCGCGTTGATGTTCCAGCATATCGGTTTTGAGACCAATCCGCCATGGAACGCCGGGCGGACAGATCTTATTCAGGCGGTACGCTTTGCGGAAGCCCGGCAGCTCATCGCCTTTGTCCAGGGCGTCCAGAGGGCTGCCGCTGTGGATGCCCATGTGGTGCCTGAGCCTTCGGAAATGCCTGGTTACGACTACCCTGTTATTATGGCCGCCGGAACCTTCATGCAGGGCGGCAGTCTGGAACTGTCTGCGGATGCACCTATCCGCGAGCCATACATTGCTTATATGCAGGGCGGACTTACCTATGCCCATGTCAAATACGGGGTTTTAAAGGCTTTGATGACGCTTGCAGAGAGAGAGTTAATTGTAATTAAACCTCACATATCTTGACAGATTTTTGAGGGAGGGTTACAATAAGGATTATCTCGGATACTGGAAGGTTGATGTGACATGGCTGACGATATACGTAGAAATATGGCGCTTTTTCCAATCGGAATCGTCATGAAACTGACCGACTTAACCGCTCGGCAAATCCGTTATTATGAGCAGCATGAACTGATTATTCCCGCACGAACCGGGGGCAATCAGCGGTTATTTTCGTTCAACGACGTGGAAAGGCTGCTGGAAATCAAATCTTTGATTGAGAAAGGCGTCAATATCGCCGGCATCAAGCAGGTGATGAATCCGGTTTCCAAGGAATCGGAAGAGGCAACCGTTCTAAGTGAGCAATCCGAGGTGAAGCGTCGTGAGCTGTCGGACGCACAGCTGCATCGATTGCTCAAGCAGCAGGTGTTGGAGAATAGACCTGGCAGAGCCTCGATGATTCAAGGTCAGTTGTCTCGTTTCTATAACAAAAAGTAAATCTGAACCATTATTCCATGAGGAGATGATTTGAGTGGGTTATACCAGAGAAGACATACTGCGCACGACGAAAGAAGAGAATGTTCGATTCATCCGACTTCAATTTACCGATCTTCTGGGAACGATCAAGAATGTGGAAATTCCGGTAAGCCAATTGGAAAAAGCCCTTGATAATAAAATGATGTTTGACGGTTCCTCCATAGAAGGTTATGTCCGCATTGAGGAATCCGATATGTATTTATATCCTGACCTGGACACCTGGGTCATATTCCCCTGGGTAGCGGAAGACCGCATCGCCCGTCTGATTTGCGATATTTATATGCCGGATGGCACGCCATTTGCCGGTGATCCGCGCGGTATCCTGAAGCGTGCGTTGAAAGAGGCGGAAGAGCAAGGGTACTCGGCCATGAATGTTGGTCCTGAGCCGGAGTTTTTCCTTTTCAAGACCGACGAGAAAGGCGACCCCACTACAGAACTGAACGACCAGGGCGGTTACTTCGACCTTGCTCCGATGGACTTGGGCGAGAATTGCCGGCGCGAAATCGTCCTTACGCTGGAGGAGATGGGTTTCGAAATCGAAGCGTCTCATCATGAGGTTGCCCCTGGGCAGCATGAGATTGATTTCAAATACGCCAGCGCGATCAAGGCAGCTGACCAAATCCAAACCTTTAAGCTGGTTGTTAAAACGATTGCCCGTCAGCATGGCCTTCATGCCTCCTTTATGCCTAAGCCGTTGTTCGGCGTGAACGGCTCGGGTATGCATTGTCACCAATCGCTGTTCAAAGGCAAGGAAAATGCTTTCTACGATGAGTCCGATAAAGTGGGCTTAAGCACGGATGCCCGTCATTATATGGCCGGAATCCTTCGTCATGCGCGTGCCTTCGCCGCCATCACGAACCCGACGGTCAACTCGTACAAGCGTTTGGTTCCAGGCTATGAGGCTCCGTGTTATGTCGCCTGGTCTGCCAGCAATCGCAGCCCGATGATTCGTATTCCGGCATCCCGTGGACTCAGTACCCGTGTCGAAGTAAGAAACCCGGATCCGGCTGCCAACCCTTACCTGGCCCTGGCTGTCATGCTCAGAGCAGGTCTGGATGGTATCAAGCAGAAGCTGCCGCTCCCGGCTCCAACCGACCGGAATGTTTACATTATGACCGAGGAAGAGCGTATCGATGAAGGTATTCCAAGCCTGCCGGAGAACCTTAAAGAAGCGCTTGATGAAATGCTTCGCGACGATGTCATTTGCGATGCTCTTGGCGATCACGCCCTGTCTCATTTCTTTGAACTGAAAGAAATCGAGTGGGATATGTACAGGACGCAGGTTCACCAATGGGAACGCGATCAATACATGACGCTTTACTAGAATATTCAATCCCTTGACGCCAATGGCGTTGAGGGGTTTTTTAGTTTCGTCAATCACCAAGCACCCCGGGTTACAATAGGTGGAAGGACCTTGAAGTTCGGATTACGTAATAAAATTTCGCCAATCCGGTTATGACTAATAACTGGGCCGTTTGCCGCAGCTTCACCAAATTGAACCAGAGCAGACGAGAAGGAGTCATAAACATGGCGGAAAGAAGCATCCTTGCTTACTTCAAAAGTCCGGACCAAGCAGAAGAAGCGTTGTCACAAATCAAATCGTTAAAGGTTGCAGATAGTGCAGTTGATCGAATTGACGGATACCCTGGCGAGGGGATCGATCACATCGAGAATCCCATTACCGGTGACTTTCCCGGCCTCGGATATCTAACGCTTGGCGGGGATTTCGAGGATCGGGATGCAGGGATATTGGCAGCAACAAGTGTGAGCGCAAGCGGGTACAGCTCAGGAAGCCCTGAAAATAGAGTTACGGGTTATGATATTTTGCTGACAGTTGTCATTGATGAAGCGGATTATGAAAAAGCCTTAAAAATTGTTCAGGATGCCGGGGCGTTATAGAGGGTTCCAATGAAAAAGTTTGCTGTCTTGCCGGTTTAAATGTGGCATTATGCCACAAAAAGAAGAGACTGGTTCAAGCCATGATGGCTAACCAGTCTCTTCTTATGTAAATCTACTAATGAATGTCGCGGAAAAGGCCAATAACCTTACCTAAAATAGTTACATTGCGAAGACGAATTGGCTCCATCGTCGGATTCTCCGGCTGCAGGCGAATGTGGTCGCGTTCGCGGTAAAATGTTTTCACTGTAGCTTCATCATCTTCCGTCATCGCGACAACGATGTCTCCATTTGTAGCAGATTGCTGCTGGCGGACGATAACGTAATCGCCATCATGAATGCCGGCATCGATCATACTCTCACCCATAACGTTAAGGATGAAGACATTGTGGTCGCCAACCTTGCTAGAAGGAAGCGGGTAATAGTCTTCAATATTCTCGGTGGCTGTTATGGGTACACCAGCCGTAACTTTACCGACGATTGGGACCTTAGTGATTGCAACAGGGAAAGGGAATTCGTTGTCGGTCTGATCTAAAATTTCGATAGCTCTTGGTTTGGTTGGATCGCGGCGAATCAGGCCTTTCTTCTCTAAACGGTCCAGATGTCCGTGGACGGTGGAGCTCGAAGCAAGACCAACCGCTTCACCGATTTCCCGGACGGATGGGGGATAACCTTTCTCCCGGACTTCCGTCTTAATGAATTCCAGAATCGCCTGTTGGCGGTTCGATAGTTTCGACACCAGAATCACTCCAAAGGTTCATTTGTGTCAAATTATAACACAGAACCGGAGTTCGTACAAACATAAGTTCGAGAAACATGGGTTCGTATTTTAAGGGGAACAAATGTTCCAAAATGTGTTGACTGCAAACGAGTGTTCGTGTTAGGATGAATCTATCGAAAACAGAACAAACGTTTGGGGTGCTGTTAAATGTTAATGACGATCTCTTCCTATTCCTCTAATTCCTCTACTTTTTCTAAACGTAAGACCGCTAATGATTCCCGGCGTTCTTCTGTCGACAGACGAAAAGTTAAGAGGCTTACAGTACGTTTGATAGCTGCAATGTTGTTTTTTTTCCTCTTGTTTATCGGATTCTCTCTTATGAAGGGGAATGCAGTGAGCGATCATCCGGCTGTGCCTGCTGTCGGTGAGAAACTCATTACGATCAGCGCAGGACAGACACTTTGGGGGATTGCGGGTGAACTGAGGCAGGAAGGGCAGGATATCCGCCGGATTATTTACGATCTGAAAGAAAGAAACAACCTGACTTCCAGCACGTTGACTGCTGGGCAAACCCTGATAATACCAGCGGACTGATGCAGTCCGCTTTTTTTTATTTTCATTCCTGCCGGCCGGGCGCTATCGCCTTGACAATAGAGGATTAAAAATGTCAAAGTAAAGAATGAATGTTCACAGCAGCATGAGAGGAGCGTAATGGGTGTGGAAGAGCTTATTGCACGGATAAACGAGCTGTCGCGCAAAAATAAAACCGTCGGTCTGACACCGGAAGAAACGATCGAACGCGACGCCTTGCGTCAGAAGTACCTGGAGAATTTTAAACAGAATTTCAAAAACCAGATCGAAACCATTAAATTCGTAGAAGATGAAGAAGAAAATAAAGGCAAAAAGCATTAGTATGTAAGATCCTTTATAGCCTGGGAGGGGTGGAACCTTGCAAATCAAAGCGCTTGGACGCAGTGGACTTGCTGTATCAGAGCTTTGTCTGGGAACGATGACTTTTGGCAATACAACCAGCGAAAGCGATTCGATCCGAATGATCCATCAGTTCATGGAGCAGGGCGGTAATTTTCTCGATACGGCAAATGTATATGTAAACGGTCGTTCAGAAGAGATCGTAGGCGAAGCTATCAAGGATTTCCGTCCGGAAGTTGTCCTTGCAACGAAAGTGCGTATGCAAACTGCTGACCATGCTAATGGAGCAGGTATTTCCCGGAAGCATATCATGCAAAGCATCGAGGAGAGTCTCCGCCGTCTGAAAACCGATTACATCGATTTGTATCAGGTTCATGTATGGGATCATATAACGCCCATTGATGAGACCCTTCGGGCTCTCGATGATCTGGTCACTTCGGGCAAAGTCCGCTATATTGGCTGCTCCAATTTCTTCGCATGGCAGCTGATGAAGTCGCTTGCCTGCAGTGATGCAAACCGGTATGTACGATTTATTTCCATTCAACCGCAATACAGTCTGGTAAGCCGTGAAATGGATCGGGAAATGATATCGCTTTGTCTGGAGGAGAATGTAGGTATTATTCCTTGGGCACCGCTCGGCGGCGGATTCCTTACAGGCCGTTATACCCGAGAAGAACCTTCTTCCGGGCGTTTGACGGCGAAGGTCGGGGAAAGCTCATGGATGCTACGTGCTACCGATCGCAATTTCGCTATCTTGGATGCCGTTCTCGCTGCTGCGCAGGAATTGGACAAGACGCCAGCCCAAATTGCGCTTGCCTGGCTGCTGGGTAAGAAAGGTATTACTTCCCCGATATTTGGCGCAAGCACGCTGGATCAGTTTGCTGACAATATGGGTTCGGTCGGCTGGAAAATGCCGGATGAGATATGGAACCGGCTGGATGAAGCAAGTGCGCTCCCTTCGGAATATCCGAATCGCTTCATAGACAAATTCGCCCGCCCATTATAATACAACTGCATCGTTCACGATGCATTTTTTACTGTCGCAAAACCAAGTTAATGCTTACGATGCAAGTTTTGCTACGCAAAACTAAGTTACCGCTTACGATGCAAGTTTTGCTACGCAAAACCAAGTTAATGCTTACGATGCAAGTTTTGCTACGCAAAACTTTTAGGAGGAACCGAATTGTCAAGATCGTGGGAACGCAAGATCCAGAAAAACCAGAGTCAACTAAACAAACAGCGTAAAAAACAGGGCAAGGCGCCTCTGGTAGCCAGCAAATCGGCAAGCAACCCAGTCTATACGTATAAAGGCCGCAGTATTCTGATGCCGGCTTTTTTGCTTGTATTTACAGCGGGTTACACAGGAATCAGCCTGACCGGAGGAGCGTACAAACAGGCGGGGAGCATGTTCTGGATCACGATCGCTTGTTACGTTTTCCTGGCGCTCCTGTTTATGCTTCGCCGGCCTTACTTGTCAATAGGGAAGGATTTTGTGCGCTCCCGGCGTTTTACCGGAGACCGTACGCTTTTTCTAAGCTCGATCAAAGGAATCAGCGTACAGAAGGGTTCCATCATCATCGAACAGCCCAAAGGCGGGAACTGGATATTCACGCGGCTGTTCAACCGGTATCCAACGGATGAAATGACGGAGCGGCTTCGCGCCTTTGCGGCTGCCAATGATATCCCTTTTGCAGAAAAATAAAAAAATGGAGTGTAGATACTCATCATGGGAAAAAAAGCCATATTATTTGATCTGGATGATACGCTATTATGGGATGACCGGAGCGTCAGCGAAGCGTTTGCCGCGACCTGCCAGGCGGCTGCGGACAAAACCGGTGTAAATCAGCAGGATCTGGAAGAATCGGTCCGCCGCGAAGCGCGCGCGTTATACGAGTCCTACGACACCTTTGCTTTTACCAAAATGATTGGCATTAATCCATTTGAAGGCTTGTGGGCGAACTTTCTTGAAGGCGAGCAGGAGGAGTTCAGAAAGCTGCAGCAGCTCGCTCCCGCCTATCGGCGTGAAGCATGGACCCGAGGATTGAAGGTGCTTGGAATCGATGACGAGCAGCTCGGTGCCGAGCTTGCCGAGCAGTTCCCGGCAGAACGTCGTGCACGCCCTCTGGTGTACGAAGAAACATTCCGCGTGCTGGACAAGCTCAAAGGGCAGTACAAGCTATTGCTGCTGACCAATGGATCTCCAGATTTGCAGCGGGAGAAGCTGGCCGGCGTTCCGGAGCTTGAGCCCTATTTTGATCATATTATTATTTCCGGAAATTTCGGACAGGGTAAACCTGCCACACCGATTTTCAGGCATGCGCTTGAATCGCTTGGAATCGAACCGGAAGACGGAATTATGGTGGGCGACAAGTTGACTACAGATATCCTTGGCGCTAACACGATCGGGATGACCTCGGTATGGATCAATCGCCATGCGATGAAACGAAACGATGACATTATTCCAACCCACGAAATTAAACATCTTGAAGAACTGCTGCCACTGCTCACTTAGAATACCGCAATTATAAAAACCCGCTTCGACCGGACACATTTTATCATGTGTACTGAAGAGCGGGTTTTTTTAGATGCCGATTTGTCATATAAGGGACTGTTAAGCTTTCTGGAAGGACGCATCCGCGAACGGGTGGGCGATCCAGCCTTCCGTTTCGATGAACAGTCGAACGGCGACGATTTGACGGTTGTCCATCAGCGTGAAGAAATGGGGTTTATGTTCAGGTACGGAAATGACATCGCCTGCTTCCAGCTCCACATCAAAATAGCCGACATCATCGGTGCCTTTGATAATAAAAATCCCGCGGCCGGCGGTGATCGCACGGACTTCATCCTCTGTATGGGTGTGGACCTGTTCGAATTTCTTCAGCAGCTCATCCAGATTAGGCGTAGCATCCGACAAGGCGATGATATCCCAGGTAAGATATCCGCGGCGTGCAGCCAAATCCTTGATCTCCTCATCAAACGTGGATAGAATCTGCTGTTTCTCTTCATCGTTCAGGATGAATTTCTGATGCAGCTCAGCAGGCAATTTGCCCGGATTCCAGTGTTCGTACAGGACTTCCTGCTTCTCCAAAAATTCACGGACATTTGCTTCGCCCGATATGCGCTCTTCCGTATTGCGGATACGAATTTCAGCCATTTTTATTCCCTCTTTCCTATAGAAGTTAATTCCGATAAGATTAATTATAAAACAATTCGCAATGCCTGTCGACAACACCTTTTCAGCGGGTTGTGATTCTGATAAACTAAAGGTTAATGATTTTTTGCTGCCTCTTCTTTTCTGAAATTGAAGGGTCGCAGCTGTGGAAGGGAAGTTCATCGATGACAAAACCAACTATACAACAAATGCTGCAAAAACGCATTCTCATTCTCGACGGGGCCATGGGAACGATGATCCAGCAGGAGGATCTGGGACCTGAAGATTTCGGAGGCGAGGAGCTGGACGGCTGCAATGAGATGCTCGTTCTTACGCGTCCTGATGTAATCCTGTCCATACATGAAGCTTATTTGGCCGCAGGTGCCGATATATTGGAGACCAATACATTTGGCGCAACCGGAATAGTGCTTGCCGAATACGATATTCCGGAGAAGTCCAGGGAAATCAATTTGGCTGCAGCGGCAATCGCGCGTCAGGCAGCCGACAAGTTCTCCACGCCGGACCACCCGCGGTTTGTAGCTGGAGCCATGGGCCCGACAACCAAGACGCTTTCGGTCACCGGGGGCGTAACGTTCGACGGATTGGTCGAGACCTACTACGAGCAGGCAGTGGCTCTTATTGAAGGCGGAGTGGATACGCTGCTGCTGGAGACCTCCCAGGATACCCTGAACGTCAAAGCCGGCACGATCGGTATCAGCAAAGCGTTTGAAACGACGGGAATTACCCTACCAATTATGATTTCCGGAACCATTGAGCCGATGGGAACAACGCTTGCCGGACAAAATATTGAATCCTTCTATATCTCGCTGGAGCATCTGAATCCCATCTCGATCGGGCTGAATTGCGCGACGGGACCGGAATTTATGCGTGACCATATCCGCTCGCTGTCGCAAATTTCCCGTTCTGCAGTAAGCTGCTACCCGAATGCAGGACTGCCGGATGAGAACGGGCAATATCATGAATCACCGAACTCGCTGGCTAGTAAGATCGCCGCATTTGCCGAGCAGGGCTGGCTGAATATTGCCGGCGGCTGCTGCGGAACGACTCCGGCGCATATCAAAGCAATGGCCGAGACGCTGGCCCAGTATCAGCCGCGCCTGCAGACGGGAGATCATCCTGCCGCATTGTCAGGCATTGAGACGGTGTTTATTGAAGAAGACAACCGCCCGATCATGATCGGCGAACGAACCAACATATCCGGCTCGCGCAAATTCAAGCGGCTGATCAAGGAAGACAAGTTTGAGGAAGCCTCAGAGGTGGCCCGGGCGCAAGTGAAGGGCGGGGCTCATGTGATTGACATCAATCTCCAGGACACAGACATCGATGAGTCCTACGCGGTCAATAGGTTCCTGCCGGAGGTCGTCAAGAAGGTTAAAGTCCCGCTCATGCTGGATTCCACCTATGATCATATCATTGAGCTGGGGCTTAAGTATTCCCAAGGTAAAGCGATTATTAACTCCATCAACCTGGAAGATGGAGAAACGAAATTCGAAAAAATCCTGCCTCTTATCCACCGTTATGGCGCGGCAGTGGTCTGTATTCTAATTGATGAGCGCGGACAAGCCGTGTCACGGGAAGCGAAGATGGAAGTAGCCTCACGTTCTTACGATCTGCTTGTCAATAAATACGGCATGGATCCGGAGGATATTATTTTTGATCCGAATATGTTCCCGGTCGGCTCCGGTGATCCGCAATATATCGGCTCTGCGGTGGAAACGCTGGAAGGAATCAAGATGATTAAGGAGAAGTTCCCCAAAGCCAAGACGATATTGGGACTTAGCAATATCTCCTTTGGTCTTCCCGATGCGGGACGCGAAGTGCTCAATTCAGTTTATCTGTACCATTCTACCAAAGCCGGGCTGGATTATGCCATTGTCAACACGGAGAAGCTGGAGCGTTATGCGTCCATTCCGGAAGAAGAACGAAAGCTGGCCGAAGCGTTGATTTACAATACCAATGATGAAACGTTGGCCGAATTCGTTGCCGCTTTCCGCGACAAGAAAGTAGAGAAGAAAGAAAAATTGTCTAATCTGCCCCTTGAGGAGCGCCTGGGTTCTTATGTTGTGGAAGGAACCAAGGAAGGGCTCTTGCCGGATCTCGATGAAGCGCTGAAGAAATATTCACCGCTTGAAGTCATTAACGGGCCTCTGATGAAAGGGATGGAAGAAGTCGGACGTCTGTTCAATAACAATGAGCTCATCGTGGCCGAGGTGCTTCAGAGCGCCGAAGTGATGAAAGCGTCCGTAGCCCATCTGGAGCCGCATATGGAGAAGAATGAAACAGCCGTGAAAGGCAAAATCATTCTCGCCACGGTTAAAGGCGATGTTCACGATATCGGAAAAAATCTGGTAGAGATCATCTTGTCCAACAATGGCTACAAAATTATCAACCTGGGCATCAAAGTGCCGCCTGAAAAATTGATCGAAGCGTACCGTGCTGAAAAAGCGGACGCGATCGGATTATCCGGCCTGCTGGTTAAATCGGCGCAGCAGATGGTTATCACCGCGCAGGATATGCGCAGTGCCGGTATCGATGCTCCTATTCTTGTTGGCGGTGCGGCGTTGACCCGTAAGTTCACCAAAACGCGGATCAGCCCCGAATATGACGGCCTTGTGCTCTATGCCAAGGACGCCATGGACGGATTGGATATCGCGAACAGACTGATGAACCCGGAATTAAGACAAGCTTATGAAGATGATCTGGCCGCCTTCAAAGCCGCCGGAAGTGTCGAGGAGGAAGTGAAGAAGCCGCTGCCTGAATTGACGCGGGCAACCCGGTCAAATGTATCGACGGACAAGCCGGTCTATATTCCGCCTGATCTGGACCGACACGTGCTGCGTAATGTACCGATTCCCCAGATTGTTCCGTATGTGAACATGCAGATGCTCCTTGGCCATCACTTGGGTTTGAAGGGCAATGTGGAACAGCTGCTTGCGGAAAAGAACCACAAAGCCGTACAATTAAAAGAAACGGTCGACTCCATATTTATGGAAGCCTCAGCAAAAGGAACGCTTCACGCACATGGCATGTACCGTTTCTTTCCGGCCCAGTCGTCGGGTAATGAAATTATTATTTATAGCCCCGATGAGCCCGGCCGTGAAATCAAACGTTTCTCTTTTCCTCGGCAGCAGGTTGCGCCTTTCCTGTGTCTGGCGGATTTCCTGAAATCGGTGGATAGCGGCATTATGGATTATGTGGGCTTCCTCGTAGTTACGGCTGGCGAAGGGGTCAGGGAGCTAGCGGGACAGTTGAAGGACAATGGCGATTATCTGCGTTCCCACGCTTATCAATCCGTGGCTCTTGA
Source organism: Paenibacillus nasutitermitis (assembly GCF_014641075.1). GTDB lineage: Bacteria > Bacillota > Bacilli > Paenibacillales > Paenibacillaceae > Paenibacillus_Z > Paenibacillus_Z nasutitermitis. Next base: position 159,602 of record NZ_BMHP01000002.1, on the reverse strand, counting down.
GATCGCGGAAGGGCTTGCTGAACGTGTCCACCATATGATACGCGACACATGGGGCTTCCCGGACCCGCATGATTTCACAATGAAGCAGCGGCATGGGGCGCGTTACCAAGGCATCCGCGTGTCATTCGGATACCCGGCTTGTCCGAATCTGGAGGATCAGGCGCCTCTGTTCGACCTGATGAAACCCGAGGATATCGGCGTAGAACTGACAGAAGGATTCATGATGGAGCCGGAGGCTTCCGTTTCCGCCATGGTATTCGCACACCCCGAAGCGCAATATTTTAACGTGGAAAAACTGTAAGGAATCCGATGGTTGGCCTTGTTTCTCATGAAATACCCTTGGCAGCTCGGTATTATACCCGCCCTGCTAAGGGTATTGTTATTAGAGAGGACTTAAGGAGGAGAGCAGCTATGCGGATTATATTTCTGGGAACAAGTGCAGGAAGGCCGACCAAAGCGCGCAACGTGACATCGATTGCACTTAAGCTGCCTGATCCCGCGAATGGATTTTGGCTGATCGATTGTGGCGAGGGAACGCAGCATCGTTTGCTATCAAGCAAGCTGAAGCTTAACCGGTTGGAACGCATCCTGATCACCCACCTCCATGGCGATCATATTTATGGATTGCCCGGACTTTTGACAAGCCGTTCATATTTCGACGGGGCGGGCCCCCTGCAAATTTATGGTCCAATCGGGATACGCGCGTATCTGGAAGGCGTCTTCGAGCACAGCGGGGTGCATTTGGAATATGAGCTGGACTTCATTGAGATTGATTCAACGGGAATAATTGCGCAAGATGACGGCTTTATTGTAGAAGCCGCCCCGCTGGAGCACAGGATGCCATCTTATGGCTACCGGATTACGGAACTTCCGCAGCCGGGACATCTTGACCTGACAAAACTTGCCGAGCTGAAAGTTCCGCCAGGACCTTTGTATGGCAGACTGAAAAGAGGCGAGGATGTGAAGCTCGCAGGGGGCGTGATCATCCGCTCTTCGGATGTGGTTGGCCCGAGCGTTCCCGGCAGAATTGTGACTATTTTAGGCGATACCAAACCTTGCGGGAACGCCGTCATCCTGGCTCAGGGAGCCGACCTGCTCGTGCATGAAGCCACATTTGGAGCAGGCATGGAGGAGAAAGCGGAGGCATACGGCCATTCCACTGTACTGCAGGCGGCGGAAATCGCGGCAAAAGCAGGCGTGAGGCAGCTGCTGCTGACCCATTTCAGCTCGCGCTTTGACGATGAAGCCGTAGAAAAGCTAACTGCCGATGCGCAAACGATTTTTCCCGATACGGTAGCCGCTCGTGATTATCTGGAGATTCATGTGCCGCGGATGGGGAGTAATGCTTCATCTGTTTGAGTGAAGTGTTAAGGTGTAGTGCGAAGTGTACCCTTGTGCATAAGGATTTGTTCAATGTGAACGATACAAACAAGCATATTAATGGAGCCGTCTTACTAACTCAATTCGGGTTGAAGGCGGTTCTTTGTCATTTTCGATTGCGGACCGAACATGCATTCTGTACAATATGTAGTAAGGGGAATTCGCAACACACTTAACTCCCTTTCTAACGCTAATGGATGGTTTTCAGCAACGGACTTATTTTAAATTTCAGGAGTCAGCTTCGATTTGGGTAGTGTACCGACTCGATACCGGCTCTATCCAATAGGTATATAAAGGGGAGAATGGCACATGAACCGGTGGACGGGTAAGGCATCAAGCTTGGATGAGTGGCTGCAGCTGCTCGCGCAGCAGCCGGAAATCATGGATAATGTGACACATTGGCATACGATTCCGCCCAAGGAAGCGCGGTCGACGGACATGCCGGCGGATATTCATCCCAAGCTGGCAGAGGCGCTGGCCGGACGGGGAATCAGCCAGCTGTTTGTTCATCAGTCAGAGGCTTACCGGGCAGTACGCAGTGGCTTGAACGTCGTAACGGTAACGCCTACCGCCTCCGGCAAAACATTGTGTTATAATCTGCCGGTGGTGCAGTCTCTGCTGGAGAACGACAGCGGCAGGGCGCTGTATTTATTTCCCACGAAGGCACTGGCACAGGATCAGGTAGCGGAGCTTCAGGAGCTGGCAGCGGCGATGGATGTCGATTTAAAGACGCACACCTATGACGGCGATACACCGCCTACCGTGCGTCAGGTTATCCGTAATGCCGGCCATATCGTCGTTACAAATCCGGATATGCTTCATTCCGCGATTCTGCCGCATCACACCAAATGGGTGAAGTTGTTTGAGAATGTAAAATATATCGTTATCGATGAGCTTCATTCGTATCGAGGGGTGTTCGGGAGCCATGTGGCCAATGTCATCCGACGATTGAAGCGGATCTGCCGGTTTTACGGCTCCAATCCACAGTTTATTTGTGCTTCCGCCACGATAGATAATCCGGGTGAGCATGCGGAACGGCTGATCGGCGAGCGGGTGAGACTGGTCAATAACAACGGTGCGCCAATGGGTGAGAAGCACTTTATTTGCTATAACCCGCCCGTTGTCAACAAACAGCTGGGCATCCGCCGCAGCAGTGTGCTGGAGTCGCGCAAGCTGGCGGCGTCCCTGCTTCGCCAGGGCGTCCAGACCATCGTGTTTGCCCGCAGCCGGGTAAGAGTTGAACTGCTGCTGACTTATTTGCAGGAGCTTGTGAAGGATGAATTGGGAACCAAGACCATCCGGGGTTACCGCGGCGGTTATCTGCCCAAGCTTAGAAGGGAGATCGAGCAGGGGCTGCGCAGCGGAGAAATCCGCGGGGTTGTCAGCACCAACGCGCTGGAGCTGGGCATTGATATCGGACAGCTTCAGGCCTGCGTGATGAACGGCTATCCCGGAACAATCGCCAGCACCTGGCAGCAATCCGGACGGGCCGGCAGGCGGCAGGGAACATCGGTCACATTTCTGGTGGCCAGCAGCAATCCGCTTGACCAATATATGATTCAGAATCCCGATTTCTTCTTCAACCGTCCACCGGAGCGGGCGCTTATTCATCCGGATAATTTGCTGATTCTGATCGATCATGTCAAATGTGCGGCGTATGAGCTGCCTTTTGAAGCAGGAGAAAAATTCGGGGAAGAGCCGCTGGAGCATATGCTCGAGTTTCTGGCGGAAGAAAAGGTGCTGCACCGGGTCAAGGACCGTTGGTACTGGATGGAGCAATCCTTCCCTGCGCATGGCATTTCACTGCGTTCCGCAGCACAGGAGAATTTCATTATTGTCGATATGACGAGCGGCAGCCGCGTATTGGGCGAGGTTGACCGGTTCAGTGCGCCCACCCTCATTCATGAGGAAGCCATCTATATTCATGAAGGGGTCCAATATCAGGTCGAGAAGCTGGATTATCCGGAGAAGAAAGCATATGTACGGGAAATAGACGTCGATTATTATACGGATGCCAATCTTGCCGTGGAGCTAAAGGTGCTGCATGTTGACAAGGAGCGCCAGAGCGGCGAGCTTCTCCATCAGTACGGAGAAGTGACAATCAACGCCAAAGCGACTATATTCAAAAAAATCCGCCTGCGCACTCACGAGAATATCGGCTCCGGCCCGATCCATTTGCCGGAGGAGGAGCTTCACACGAGCGGCTACTGGTTTTCTTTCAGCGAGGAGGCGGCAGCGCGCAAGAGCAGCAATGATATGCAGCAGGCGCTGCTGGGGCTTGCCAACGTGCTGGTTCATTTGGCGCCGCTCTATCTGATGTGTGATCCCTTTGATATCCGCGTCGTTCCGCAGGTCAAGGCTGTACATACGAAGAGGCCCACCATCTATTTCTATGACCGCTATCCAGGCGGCATCGGGCTGAGCGAACGTCTGTACGAGGTGCATGATGAACTGCTGCAGCAAGCCAAGACGCTGATCCGGTCCTGTACATGTCTCAGCGGCTGCCCCGCATGCGTTGGTCCGATCGAGGAAGTCGGTCTGCTGGGCAAATCGCTGGCGCTGGATCTGATAGAAGAAATGGGGGTAAGGCCATGAGCGGGCTGCGCGACCGGATTTTGCGCCTCAGAGGAAGTGCTGCCGGGACATCATCAGCCAGTTCGGAAGCAGACCACCTGTCAGAAGAAGATAACCAGCAGACGTCAACCCCCGATGGGATTGGCCTGATCAGGACCTTCCAGCCGGATTTGAATGCGGATAATGATCAGATGGAGCAGCAGGAGGCATCGACCGCTGATTCCGATTCTGCCGATATTGAGCCGCTTTCGGCAGATTGGGATGGCTTGGGTGTTGTGATTCAGGAATCCTCGGAAGGGTTCTTTCTGATCCGCCGGATCCGTTACCCTTTGACACACCGTCATGGCATTCATCATTTGTCTGAGCTTAGTGAAACAGTGGCCGGACTGAGTGCGTTTGAGCGGCTTGCCGGCACCGAAAAAGCCAAACGGGAGTCCAGGGCCGCAGCAAAAGCGGGGAAACCAAACATCGATTCGCTGTATGATTTGGCATATCCCACCGTCCATCCGGACCGCGTGTTGTTTCTTGATCTGGAAACGACTGGGCTCGGGGTCGGAACGGGCAATGTACCTTTTATGGTGGGACTTGGTTATATGGAGGAAGGGGCCTATATCGTCGAACAGATGCTGATCCGCCATCCGGCCGAGGAGCGGGCGATGTTGGCTTATTTACAGGAGAAACTGCCCCGCTACTCGCATCTGGTCACGTATAACGGGCGCACCTTCGACTGGCCTGTGCTGCAAAACCGGTTTATTCTCAATGGCTACCGGCGTTTCAAATGGGAACCTGTGCATATTGATCTTCTTCATCCGTCACGGAGTATATGGCGGAACACGCTGATATCCTGCAAGCTCAGTCACGTGGAAGAAGAACGGCTTGGCATCCAGCGCACGGACGATGTTCCGGGCTCTCTCGCGCCTTCTATCTATTTTCAGTATCTGGCCGATGACGATCCGCAGCCGCTGCTTGGCGTATTCCTTCACAACGAAAGCGACATGCTGTCGCTTACCTGTCTTGCAATCCGCTTCGGACATCTGCTTGAAGGAAGAATCGGCACCTATGTGATGCATCCCGCCGAACCGGAAGAGCTGATTCGGACCGGCTTGTGGCTTGAGAAGATGGGCGCATTGCAGCATGCTGAAGAATTATATGCGAGGCTTGCCCGGGAATCCCTGAGCCCGGCATCATGCCTGTGTTTGCTGGCAGAGCGTGACAAGAAATGTGGAAATTGGTCGCGTGCTGTGTTATTGTGGCAGAAGGCTGTACAAGGGGCTCGGAGCTCCGATTGGCCGGACTGGAATGCACATATCGAGCTGGCGATGTATTTTGAACACAAGACCAAACAGCTTGACGAAGCGCTCCTGCTTGCTGAAGAAGCGTTGTCGCTGATTCAGCGGCGTTACACGGGCATACGCATGGATACGAAACGCCGTACCGAAATCGATAATATCCGCAAACGGATTGAACGGCTCAGGACCAAGACAGGGAGGCTTTATGGATGAAAGAAATACGATTTGCCATACTTGGCTTTGGAAATATTGCTAAAACGCATATGACCGCACTTCGTGCGATGCCTATAATCAAAAACCCGCCGCTTATACCGGTGCTGGATACGCTGGTCACACGCAGACCCGACCTTCATCTGGCGCAGGCGCAGGCGATCGGATTCCGCCATGTGACCTCATCGGCAGCAGAAGCGGCAGCAGACGCTCAGGTTCATATCGTGGATGTCTGCACCCCCAATGCCAACCACTATGACGATGTGATGGCAGCTCTTCAAGGCAACAAAGCGGTATATTGCGAGAAACCGGTGACAGAGTCCTACGAGCGTTCCCGTGATCTGCTCTCAAAAGTTCAAAGCAAACCGGATATTCAGGAGCAGCTTGCCTTCACCTTCCGTTACCACCCGGCAGTTATGAGGATCAAGCACTGGCTTTCGGAAAGCGTGATCGGAAATGTCCTGCAATGCAAAATATCCTACCGCCGATCGGGTTATCTGAGCCCTGAGCGTCCTGTCACCTGGCGGCTGCAAAGCGGCATGTCCGGCGGAGGAGCCATCAGCGATCTGGGTGTTCATGTTATTGACCTGCTTCACCACTGGTTCGGCAAGCTGACAGATGTCAGCGGCCGGACCAATACCTATGTGCAGAAGCGCCCCGATCCCGTAACCGGTGAAATTGTAAACGTGGATGTGGACGATTGGGCGATGATGAATTATTCGACTGCTTCCGGTGTGAGCGGGACAGCAGAAGTATCCCGCATCGCTCTGGGGTCCGATGCCTACGATATTCAAATCGTCGGTACGAAAGGCTCCATTACCTGCGATCTGGAACGCGATTCCGTTCCGGTTGTTCATCTGCTCAGCGGAACCCGCTCTGCGCTTCCAACTCCGGATTCCATCAGTCTGCTTCCGGATGAGAAGGCAACGATGGGTATCGCTGTGGATACCCATTTTGCAGCGCTCCATCATTTTATCAAGCGCTATGCCGGCGATGACCATTGGAAGGGACTTGCTCCGACGATTGAGGATGGTGTTAATGCGGAATACTGGATAGACAGGGTAATGACCGAGAATAAGGGGTGGTCGTAAATGGCCGCGTCTGCAGATGCCGCCTTGAAAGGGATTCTGATCGATCTGGACGGTACCCTGTATAATGGTCAGACAATGATCGAAGGAGCCGACGCGTTTATTCTTTTGCTTCGCGAGAAGCAGATTCCCTATTTGTTTGTAACCAATAATTCGACCACAGCTCCGGAAGCCGTCGCCAGTCGTCTGAGAGGCATGGGAATTCCGGCAGAATCAACTGACGTTTGCACATCCGCGATTGCTGCCGCATCATATATTGCGGAACGGCAGCCGGGAGCGCGAGTTTTTGTGGTCGGGGAAACGGGGCTGCACGAGTCGGTTGCCGAAGCCGGACTGCAGGTAGTGGAGGGAGCGCCGGATTTTGTTGTTCAGGGGATTGACCGCAAGCTTACTTATGCGCGCCTTGCGGCAGCGGTCAAACACATACGCGGCGGAGCACAGTATGTGCTAACCAATCCGGATGTGCTGCTTCCTTCCGATGGAGAACTGCTCCCAGGCGCGGGTACGATTGCCGCCATGCTTCGGACCGCGACAGGCATTGAACCGGTTTTGATCGGCAAGCCTTCGAGTGTTTTAATGCATGTTGCACTTGAGCAGCTTGGCCTATCTCCGGAAGAGACCTGGGTGATCGGCGATAACCCGGCAACGGATATTGCTGCAGGCCACGCGGCAGGCTGCCCGACGATTCTGCTCCTTACCGGCCTTGCCACCAAAGCCGATTATGCCGATCTTCTGCAAAGGGCAGGGTGCGAGGCGGATGTTGTGCTTGAAGACTTACATAAATTGATCGCTTTCACTGAAAATAAATCGTAAACCGTAAGTACCGCAGACGAGAAAGGAAGAGAACGATGCCGGAATGGCCGGAAATGGAAACCTATCGCAAGATGCTGGCCGAGCGTATATCGGGCCAGCCAATTACGAAAGTAGAAGTCAATCGCGAGAAATCGATTAATGTGAGCCCTGAGGCTTTTCATGAGTCGCTCATAGGCAAAACCGTTCTGTTCGTGGAGCGCAGAGGCAAAATGCTGCTGTTCCACCTGGATGACGGTAAACGGCTGCTCCTTCATCTGATGCTGGGCGGCCTGATCCATTTTGGTCCTCCGGGAGAGCGTCCCGACAGGTCCGTTCAAGTTGCGCTTGAGTTTCCGTCCGGAGAGCTCAGCTTTATTGGATTGCGCCTGGGCTATCTCCACCTGTATAAGGTCAAGGAAGTGGAAGCGCATCTGGAAAAGCTTGGACCGGATCCCCTCGATAAACGATTAACGCTGGAGCAGTTCCGAAAGCGGTTTGCCGGAAAACGGGGTTCGCTGAAGACGGCGCTTGTGAATCAGCAGGTGGTATCGGGAATCGGGAACTGTTATGCCGATGAAATCGTGTTCGATGCCGGCGTTCGTCCGGATGCCCGGATTTCCGATCTCGAGCCGGAAACATGGGAGAAGCTTTACCATTCCATGCATAAGGTACTGTTGAATGCGGCATCCCTAGGCGGGTATATGGAGATGCCTATGACGGCTGATGATACGCTGACCGGCGGCTATAACGACCATTGCCTGGTCTATGATCGCGGCGGTGAACCGTGTATTAGATGCGGCGGGACCGTGGAGCAGGGAGAAATCAATTCCCGCAAAATGTTCTACTGCCCATCCTGCCAGAAGGATCGGTAAATCGATGCGGGCGGGCTGTCATGTGTCGACAAGAGGCGGTTACCTGGAAGCGGCTAAACGGGCTGCAGCATTAGGCGCCAACGCATTTCAATATTTCCCAAAAAATCCGAGAAGCCTGAGCGTCAAAAAGTTTGATGCGGGAGATGGGGCCAGGTGCGCGAATTTCTGCCAGGAGCGAGGAATCGTTTCCATTGGACACACTCCCTATCCGACCAATGTGGCGGCGGAAAGTGAAGATCAGCGCAAGCGTACCATTGTGTCTCTGCTGAATGATCTCGACATCGCGGAAGCGTGCGGCTCGCTCGGCGTGGTCGTGCATTTTGGCATTTATAAAGGCAAGGATCCGTTGGAGGGTTACCGGAATGCCGTACATACGCTGAGCGCCGTAACGGCAAACTGGAAGGGCAAAGCGAAGCTGCTCATCGAGAATCAGGCTGGGGACCATTCCTTTATGGGAACCACGATGGAAGAGCTTGCCCAGGTGAGAAACTTATGTACCGACCCGGAAAAAATCGGATTTTGTCTGGATACCTGCCACTTATTCGCCAGTGGTGTTTGGGATGGAAGCCCGGATGCTCCCTGGATGGAGAAGGCGGAACAGCTGGGCGTTCTTCCGCATCTTGCGGCCATACATTTGAATGATTCTGTCTACCCCTCAGGTGAAAAACGTGACCGCCATGCTGTCCTGGGAGAAGGACATATAAAGGAAGAAGGTTTCAGGTGGCTGATCAACTATCCGGCACTGTCAGATATTCCGTTTATTTTGGAGACGCCGACAGGTGTAGACGGCTCGCATAAAGACCAGCTCAAGCTTATCTTCGAGTATGGAGGAATCGGATGATCAACGTATATCTTGATGACTACAGAGCCTGTCCGGAAGGCTTCAGGCTAGCCAAAAATGCAGAAGAATGCAAGCAGCTTCTGGAGCGGGAAGATGTGAACATTCTGTCTCTGGACTACGATCTGGGCTGGGGACAGCCGACAGGTCTTGAGGTTGCCAGATACATTGTCGAAACCGGACATTATCCGAACACGATTTATTTTCATACATCCAGTCCAGCAGGCCGGGCGCAGATGATGAATCTGCTGCTTCAGCATGCTCCGTCTCATATCGTTATTCATAATGGACCTATGCTGGTGTAACAAAAAGGGGGATACTAAATATGATTCATATGCAATCTATCTCATTACGCCGTGAAGAGCGGGATATTCTAAGCGGTGTTGATTTACATATGGAAAAAGGACAGCACTGGGTTATTCTGGGACGCAATGGCTCAGGCAAAACCACACTGCTGGAGATGATGACCGGTTACATGTTCCCTTCCACCGGGACTGTTGATGTGCTGGGTTACCGCTTTGGCGCATGCGACGTGCGCGAGGTGCGCAAGGAAATCGGCTATATCAGCCAATCCGTTATTGAGAAGCTTTCTCTCAGCGACCCGGTATGGGAAATTGTCGCAACAGGGGAATATGCTTTTTTGCGTTTCTATCAGGCTATTGATGAGAATGTGCGCTTGAAGGCGATCCGGCTGGTAGAGGAAGTCGGCTTAGGGCATATGGTCAATCAATCGCTTGGGACGTTGTCGCAGGGTGAAAGAAAAAAAATCCTGCTCGCCCGATCCCTTATGTCCAACCCTAAGCTTCTCATTATGGACGAGCCTTGCGCAGGCCTTGATCTGCATGAACGCGAAAAGCTGCTGGTTGATCTGGGGCGGTTGACGGATCGCGGGTTGATGGTCGTCTATGTAACGCATCATCTGGAGGAAATTATTCCGTTATTCACCCATGTCGCGCTGCTTCATGAGGGCAGGATAACGGCAGCAGGACCAAAAGAAGAGGTTTTGAGCGCCGAAGCACTCAGCCAGGCTTATGATTGGCCGGTGGAAGTGGAGTGGGTTGACGGCAGACCCTGGATCCGTGCTGTAGCAAAATCGGGAGGAGTGGCGCGTTGACGCAGTGGATAGGTACAGCCAATCATGGGTTCGCCAGTTATGCAATGGAAGAGCTGCGACGATTATTTGACGGCATTAAATTTACGCAGCTGGCAGCTGGGGAGATATTCCGGATGGAGCTGCCGCAAAGCCGTGAAGAGGTATTGGCAGTCTTGGAAGCTAAGGAACCGATATTTCTGCGCCATATCCAGCCGATCGACCGTTTACTTCCAATATATGGGAATGCTGATGATTTAGAAGCCTTATCCGACCTTGTACGCCATGCCCGTATCCGCTGTGAAGGCCGTACTGCAGCCGTCCATCTGCGGCGTGCGGAGCGTACCCCCTTTATTTACTCGGCTGCGGATACGAAAGCAGTTCTGGATGCGGTTCTGACAGAGCTTGGCGCCGAGCCCGCTATGCAATCGCCCGATCTGATTCTCTCCATCTACGCGGGAACGGAACAATTTTATGTCGGGTGGGGCACGCCGCACGAACAGTTGTCGGACTGGCCAGGCGGCGCTGTACGCTTTCAACGGGAGGAAGGGCAGATATCCCGGGCCAAGTTCAAGCTGCTGGAAGCGGAACGGACCTTCAGGCTGGATTTTGCCGAATTTGACGAAGCGCTGGATATCGGCGCGGCTCCCGGAGGCTGGACCCAATTGCTGCTGGAGCGCGGACTGCAAGTGACCGCCGTCGATCCTGCGGAACTGCATCCTTCGCTGGCGAGCTATCACCGGCTGACATATTTGAAGAAAAATGCTTCCGATGTGAAATTCCAGCCGGAAATCTTCGATCTGCTTGTGTGCGATATGAGCTGGAGTCCCATGCAAATGGTGAAGCTGGTGCTCGAGCAGCTCGAAGCCCTCGCATCCGGGGCGACCGCTATTATTACCTTGAAACTGATGCATAAGAAACCGCTGCAGATCATCCGTGATGTCATTTCCAAGCTGGAAACCTCATTTGAGCTGAAAAAAGCCAAACAATTGTTTCACAATCGCGATGAGATTACGTTATACTTGATTAAACGAAACGGCTAACGCCGTCCTTTACTGCGACGCAAGCTTCTTCACTTAGACTTTTAGAGAAGATTTATACTTTCCTTTTATTTCTAAAAAACAGCCATTGCTATTCAGCTTCATAAATTCGGGAAAGCATCCTGATCGTACAGGCGACAAAGCCTGTGCTTTCAGGATGCTTTTTTTCGTTCAGGGAGGAACAGGGATGAGTTCAAGCGGGGACAGCGGGTATGGAATCGGCGATCTGGTCGGCGACCGTTACCGGATTGCAGGTTTGATCGGGCAAGGCGGAATGGGGGAAGTATACGCTGCAGAGGATCTGAGGCTTCAGGGGAAATTGCGCGCACTCAAGGTGAATAAGCCTCCATCAGCCGAAGGGTTATACAGCGTGGAGGAAGCAGCCCTCCTCATGCGTCTGAATCATCCGCATCTTCCGCTAATCGTCGATTATTTTCCACCTGATCGCGAGGGGAAGGAAATTTTGGTCATGGATTATATTGACGGGCACACGCTGCAGTGCAGATTAACGCTCAGCAGGGCCGGAATCATGCCGGAATCGGAGGCGCTGAATGCTTGCATTCAGCTATGCGATGCGCTTCACTACCTGCATATGCAAAATCCGCCAATTATTCACCGTGATCTGAAACCGACGAATGTCATGATGGATCAAAGCGGATTTGTGCGCCTGATCGATTTTGGCATCGCCAGACGATATAAACACGGGCAGAATCAGGACACGATAAAATTGGGGACTCCGGGCTTTGCAGCTCCTGAGCAGGAGGGTGATCTGCAAAGCGATGCAAGAACGGATGTATTCGGTCTTGGAGCGCTGCTGTTCTATCTGCTTACCGGTGGCTCCAAGCTTCATGAAGGCGGACTGACAGCAAGTGGAGCCAGTATGCACATCACCCCATCGGTCAGAGGCGTGATCGGGAAAATGACCGATCCCCGGCCCAATTGCCGTTATTCCTCGATAGGGGAGGTGAGAGTAGCGCTTGAGTCTTGTCTGACCCATTTAATAGATGCAGAACATATTGCGAATGGACAGGCTACTTCTATAAAAGGGGGAATCCGTCAAACGAGCAGGTATAATGCTGGAGAAGCTGCAAAACATATAATGGTTGCTTCCCTCGCACCAGGGAGCGGAGCAACATTCCTGGCGGTAACATTGGCTCGGCTGATCCAGGGGCGCGGTATGGATTGTTCAGCAGTGGAGCATCCGCTGCTAGCGCCGGAATGGCATGCTTTATTAAATCTGGAGGATTCTGCTGCATCCCCCATGGTGATGGACAAACCGCAGGATTCCCGATATAGAAGGACAAGGACAAAGAACGACCCGCATATTGTATGGCACTCGCTGCTGCCCGATATTCCCGGGGAAAGCGCGGATCATGGATTGAAATACAAAATGATGCTGGAATCGATGAAACAGCCTGTGGTCATAACCGACCTCTCAAGCCAATGGACGGAGCGGGAAGCTCAGGAGCAGCTGCTGAGCGCCGATATTCTGCTGTTTGTTGTCGATCCGCTTCCTGCCAAATGGACGCCCTCGCGTATCAAAGCTGCGCAAGCTCTATGCTTTGAACGGGACAAACGGGGTCTTGCTACCAGTTGGGTCGCCAATAAGGATATGAAATTCCGCTACCGGACAGAATGGTTGTCCATGATTCCGCGCAAACCCGCTTTTTCGATTCCGCTGCTTCCGGCAGAAGCATGGGCGGAGATGATCTGGAGCGGACAGTGGGCCACTTCTCGGAAAGACTGGATGAAAGCGCTTGAGAAGGTTTTTCAGCCCTTGATAAGCAACCTTTTTGCATGAAGTTGTCACAATAGCCAAGCTCCTGTGATACAATGGTACGCAAGCGGTATTTGATTCGGCTGATTGGAAGACACGAACCGCCGGGCGTATTTTCGCCGGAATTGCTTAACAGATCAGAAAACTATTCGATCAATCATTCTTGTTTCCGATCTTTAGGTAGGGAGAAACCAGCTTTGCTGTCCGAGGATGGCGAGGTTCGTTTCTTCTTCGTTTTGTGCTTATTTTCACGAATGCGGAAGTACCGGTCATTAACGACCATATAGAAACGGAGTACATGAACATGAGTTTACTGACAGTTGAAGATCTATCCCATAATTTTGGTGACCGTACCTTATTCAAAAATGTTTCCTACCGCCTGCTCGCAGGCGAGCATGTCGGACTTGTTGGCGCCAATGGTACCGGCAAATCGACAATGATGAACATCTTGACCGGAAAGCTGTTGAAAGACAGCGGCAAAGTGGAGTGGACACCGAGAGTGCGCTATGGTTATTTGGACCAGCATACCCAACTGACACCAACCAAAACAATCCGGGACGTCCTAAAGGATGCTTATCTCCCGCTTCTGGAACTGGAGAAGGAGCTTAATGAAATAATCGGACAAATGGCGGATGCCAATTCGGATCATCTTGAAGAGCTGCTTGTCCGGATGGGGGAGATCCAGGAAGAGCTGGAGATCGGCGATTTCTACCTGCTTGATGTCAAGGTGGATGAAATGGCGAACGGTTTGGGCCTCAGTGCGATCGGTCTGGACCGCGACGTAGCTTCCCTGAGCGGGGGACAGCGCACGAAGGTACTTCTTGCCAAGCTGCTGCTGGAGAAACCGACGGTCTTATTATTGGATGAGCCTACGAACTATTTGGATGAGGAGCATATTAACTGGTTGACAAATTATTTGAAGAATTATCCGTATGCCTTCATGCTTATTTCCCATGAAACAGGATTTATGAATGATGTTGTCAATGTTATCTACCATCTGGAGTTTGGCAAGCTTACCCGCTACACGGCCAACTATGAGAAATTCCTGCAGATGGCAGATCTGAACAAGGCACAGCACATAGATGCTTATGAGAAACAGCAGGAATATATAAAGAAGCAGGAAGATTTCATCCAACGAAACAAAGCGCGTGCATCTACGAGCGGACGGGCTAAAAGTCGTGAGAAACAACTTGACCGGATCGACCGGATCGACCGTCCGGATGAAGCCATGAAGCCGACCTTCAATTTCAAGGAAGCACGCTCCAGCGGCAAAACCGTATTCGAGGCAACAGGTCTTGCGATTGGATACACGAAGCCGCTGCTGCCGGAAATGAATATGCTCATTGAGCGCGGTGACAAAATAGCGATTGTCGGCTGCAACGGTGTCGGCAAATCCACGCTGCTCAAGACGATACTCGGAGTTATACCGCCGCTTGACGGCAAAACCTACACCGGTGATTTTCTGTTTCCCGCTTATTTCGAGCAGGAAGCAAAGGCCCCCGGTTTAACGCCGCTTGATGATGTTTGGAATGAATATTCGCATATGACCCAAAGCGAAGTGCGTGGCGCACTGGCGCGCTGTGGTCTTAAGAATGAGCATATTACGCGGTCGCTCAGCCATCTTAGCGGTGGTGAGCAGGCAAAAGTACGTTTGTGCAAGCTGATGATGCGGGAGAGCAACTGGATTGCATTTGATGAGCCGACTAACCATCTGGATGTTGTGGCCAAAGCAGAGCTGAAACGGGCGCTTAAAGCTTTCAAAGGAACGATTGTTCTGGTGTCCCATGAACCTGATTTCTATGAGGACTGGGTAACCAAGGTTTGGGATGTCGAGGCGTGGTCCATGCAGAGCAGCAGTCAACGATAGTAAAGAATGTTCAACCTAAACAAAGGCAGATACAGATCAAGCATTTTTCTTTGTAATGACCAGCTTAACCTGCATTGCTTTAGGCTGAGCTTTTTATGTAAACTGCTGCATGTATACACCAGAGACTCCACTTGCAATCCATGCTTTGCTTCATTATGATTGGGGAAATAATGGCCTCTAATGAAACTGCAAAGAAGTAGGAGGACAACTAGATGAACGAACGCATCCTTGTTATCGAAGACGAAGATGGAATTGCCCGGATCCTGCAGCTGGAGCTGGAGCACGAAGGTTATACAGTGGGACGGGCTGCAGATGGCAGGACAGGCATCGCATACGCGGAATCTAATGAGTGGGACCTGGTTCTGCTGGATGTGATGCTGCCGGAGCTAAACGGTATTGAGGTGCTGCGCCGACTTCGTAATAGCGGCAACCCGATCCCGATTATATTATTGACGGCACGCGATACCATCCCCGATAAAGTAAGCGGGTTCGAGCATGGCGCCAATGATTATATAACGAAGCCGTTTGCAATGGAGGAATTGCTTGCACGGGTTCGTAATTTGCTTCGTATTTTTCAGCAAGCTCCGCGCGAATCGGAGAGCCCCGATGTGATCAAGACGGCGGACTTGTCCATTGAGCTTCGATCCAGGAAAGTTTTCCGCAAGGATCTGCCTATTGAATTGACACCGAGGGAGTTTGAACTGCTGGTTTATTTGGCTGAACATAAGAATGAAGAAAAGTCGCGGGAAGATATTCTGTCCGAGGTTTGGGGATACGATTTTATCGGGGAAACCAATCTTGTCGATGTTTATATCCGGTATCTGCGTCAGAAAATTGACAAAGGCTACCGGCATAAACTCATTCATACCGTGCGCGGAGTGGGGTATATGCTCAAGGAGCCTGACGCATGACCTTACGAAGAAGGTTTACATTTTTTACGATTTTTTGGTTGATTTTCATTCTCATCCTTTTCAATATTTTCGTTTACCTGTTCGTCATTAATATCTCGACGCGCAGCGAAGACCAGCTTCTGACGAACAAGGTGAATATTCTGTTGGAAGACAAGCGGATCAACGACCCTCTTAGATTGAAGGAATATGACCTCCTGCGTGATTATTACAATGTGAATGAACTCATCCGCATTGTGGATCCTCAGGGGCGCATTATTAATCATCAGGGGTCCGACCAACAGCTGTTGGATTTAAAGCCTGAGTTCACGACGCAGCATGATACCGGCATCATGTTTATCGAAGGCCGCAGGGCTTTGTTTATGAAGGTTCCGTTGTATCAGGACAGCCAGGTAATCGGAACGCTTGAGCTTTACCGCAAGCTTACGCTGCTTGACAGCTATCTTCAGGTTCTGGTAATTGCCCTTTCGATCACCAGTATCGGCGCGATTCTATTTGCCATTCTGGGCACCTACTGGTTCACGTCGAGGCTTACCTCACCCATTCAGCATATGGTGCAGACGATGCGGGAGATCGACCGCAGCGGCAAGCTCCGATTAATCGAACTGAATCAGAAGGAACAGTCAGCTGAGCTGCTTCAGCTTGCCCGGGCCTTTAATCAAATGATTAACCGGCTGGATCGGACTTTTGAGCATCAGAAGCAATTTGTTGCAGACGCCTCTCATGAGCTCAAAACTCCGATTACGGTGATCAGCAGCTATGCCGGCATGCTGAAGCGATGGGGAAGAGATGATGAGAAAATCCGGGATGAAGCTATTGAGGCGATCAGCAAGGAATCCCAGCGTCTGCAAAACTTGACGAAATCGATGCTGATGCTGGCGCAGGCGGAGCAGGAAGCCTGGTTGAATATCGAGACCTTTAATGTTGTTCAGTTGGCGGATGAAACAGCCGATATGCTGTATACGACTTTCCAGAGGCTGATTCGGGTTCATTCGGCCAAGCCGGAGGTCAGACTGATCGCAGACAAGGATAAGGTGCGACAACTTATGGTCATTCTGCTTGATAATGCGATTAAATACAGTAAAGAACCGATCGATATTACCTTTTCGGTAACGAGAACTTCGGTGAGATTCGCCGTATCCGACAAGGGAATTGGCATCCCCGAGGACGAAATGCCCTACTTGTTCGAAAGGTTTTTCCGGGTGGATGGGGCAAGGAGCCGTACCACCGGGGGGGTTGGCCTTGGGCTGTCCATTGCGAAGCGAATTGTTGAGCTGCATGATGGTCAAATCGACGTATCCAGCAAACATGAGCAGGGAACGACGATTACTATCATCTTGCCGCAAAAAAAATAGCCTGATTTTATGGAGAACCCCTTTAGCGCATTTAAACGAGGGGCTCTCTATAAAACCGGCTGGTCATTTATCGTTGGTTCTGATGCATTTAAAGGACACGTTTTGCGGACAGGTAATGTGAATTCCAGTAGGAGTTGCCAAGGCTTGTGAATTTTACGCCGCCTTTGCCATAGGTATGTAAAATCTTGTTATTGCCTGCATAGATGCCTACATGTCCGACACGCTTGCCTGAGCTTGGCGTTGAGAAGAATACCAGATCGCCTTTTTTAAGATTCTTGCGGGATACCGCTTTTCCTTTTTTGGCTTGTGCTGCCGACGTACGCGGAAGAGAAATGCCAGCCTTCTTAAATACATATTGTGTGAAGGATGAACAGTCGAAGGCGGTGCTGATCCCGCTTTTTGCTCCTAATTTATATTTGACGCCCAAGTAATTATCACCAATACTGATAACCTTGCTCGCTGTAGTTACTTTAGCCGCTTCGGCTTTGGGCGCATGCCCCAGGGAAAGCGATGTAAAACCTATAACTGCACTAATACCCACAACTGCTATCTTACGAAACAAATGGCCTTTAATCATTATCTTTTATTACCTCCGAAAATCTCTTGTTGTTTGGTCACTTGACTACTATATCAGAATATAAACAGTGTAAAATTTCCCATTTTGAGAAAAATGCCAGTCTTATCAAAGGTTGCAGAGATTTTATTAGAAAAACATGAGAATTTTCTAATATAATCGGGAAGGACTTCTCACCATTGTTCAAGGAAATGTATTTCGGTAGACCATAAATGAAAGAGAAGGGAAGATCCATGCGCAAGGAGCTGATTGTATTTGCTTCCGGCAAGCCGGTTAAGGTTATAATCCGCAATTACACAATTGAAGACGTCGATGGTTTGATCGACATACAAAAAGCCTGTTTTCCTCCTCCATTTCCATCAGAGCTTTGGTGGAGGGAGGATCAGCTCAGAGAGCATGTAGCACGTTTTCCGGATGGAGCTATCTGTGCGGAGGCGGAGGGACAATTAATCGGCTCGATGACTTCGCTGCTGCTTCGGGAGGATTCATTGACTGGCTATCACAGCTGGGAGTCGATTACGGACGGTGGCTATATCCGCAATCATGACCCTCTTGGCGATACGCTTTATGTCGTTGATCTTGCCGTTATCCCTGCCTTTCGGAAATCCGGCATCGGAAGATGGCTGATGTCTTCTTTATATGAGCTTGTTGTTCATTTGCGATTGAAGAGACTGCTGGGCGGCGGACGCATGCCGGGATACGCTCTGGCAGCAGGCGAGAAATCGGCTGTGCAGTATTTGAAAGATGTTACGGCGGGGATAAACAACGATCCGGTAATCTCATTTCTGCTGCGTTGCGGCCGAATGCCCGTAGGAGTAATGGAAAACTATCTGGACGATGAGGAATCCTGCCACTATGCAGCCCTCATGGAATGGCGCAATCCGTTCCTGTCCCCAAATCAGGAGAGAGTGGAGTGAAAGAAAATGGAATATATCCGCGTACAATCCATCAAAGATCCTTTGTTTGTTAAAATGCATCAGCTAATGCAGGTCGTATTTCCCCCGGAAGAGGTATACGCTTTTGAGAAATGGGAGGGGCCGCTTCAAGACGGTGGCATTCACGTCTATACTGCCGTAGAAGGCGACGAAGTGGTAGGCGCTACGGAATATCGGTATTATTCCGGTATGCGGGTTGCCATGACGGATTTTACGATTATCGGCAAAGCCAATTCGGGAGTTGGGCGGTTTCTGCTGCGCAGCCGGGAGAAGCATCTTGCCCGGCTTGCCAAGGAAAGCGGAACGAAGTCCATCGGGATGTTTGCCGAAATTTACAATCCGCAAACCGTTGATTATTCGTTTGGCGGCATTGCACCGATGAACCCTCATATCCGGCGCGAGGTCCTGTCGCATATTGGTTACAAAAGGCTGGATTTCCCTTATCTGCACCCGTCATGGCAGGAAAATGGGGAAGCGGTTGATGGGCTTGACCTTTGTTTCCTTCCGCAGGACGAAGAGCTGGGCGAACTGCCTTCTGCATTAGTAGCTGAATTTTTGACTACTTACTATTCCGCGCTTCCAGATAAGCCTGCTGAATGGCAAAAAATGATCGACAACCTTAAGAAACAGGAAACAATTGCGCTGAAGCCAATCTAAGGTTGTTTCACACAATTAGCGGCATCCTTATTTTAGTTCCAGTATGAGGAGGAAAAAAGTTGTCCACGACCATCTCATTCTGGGGAACGGGAGACTCAATGGGCGTGCCTCGCGTCTATTGCGACTGCGCGGTATGTGAGGAAGCCCGAGTGGAAGGCGGGGTTAACCGCAGATACCGTCCCCTTGTTCATCTGGATGATTCAGAATTCGGTACGATGCTTATTGACTGCGGGCCTGATTGGCGTGTCCAAATGGAAGCTGCAGGAGCGAAGCGGATCGACCGGATCCTCATTACACATGCACATTTCGATCATATTGGCGGTGTGGCGGAATGGGCGGATATGTGCCGGTGGTTAGGCTACCGGGGTGAAGCATACGCAATGCCCGATGTTATTGCGGAGATTAATCAGCGCTTTCCCTGGATTAAGCGGAATATCGAGTTTCGCCCAATTGAAGGGCGGCTTCTATTCGGCTCATGGGATGTGGATTGCTGGAGGGTCAATCATGGGAAGAACGGCTATTCCTATGCTTTTCGATTCACACATATGACGAGCGGCGTTTCGTGGGCTTATTGCTCCGACGCGATTGCACTTACCCCGGGGCAGACCATACCGCTGCAGGATCTGGACCTTCTTATTCTGGGGACGAGCTTTTATTATGAGCCTTATCCTTTCGAGAGCCGTTCTGTATATGATGTAACGGAAGCGTTGGAGCTTTTGAGCGAGTGGAAAACAAAGCGGGCGGTATTCACCCATTTGTCGCATGATATAGATTTAAGACGCGATTACGGGCTGCCAAATCACGTTTCCTACGCCACAACAGGTCTTAAAGTAACCATTCAGGGATAGGCGTTTTCACGCTTGACGTACACATTTGCTCGCGTTATGATAGTAATAATTTAAAAAGCAAGGGGAAATTTTAATGTTGGTCGGGATTCTTAACTCGTAATTGGATAATGATACTCCCAGGCTAGAAACGAATGTGATTCCTTATTGATTGCCCGGTTATGCGAAACGGCATCCGTGTGTGGTCATTTTAGGTATTCGTTTATAGGATCTGCAATGCCAAGGAATCTGTTTGCATTCGCTCTTTTATCGTTGAACCGATGATGAAGAACGATGTTTAGGTAGAACCTTGACTCGCAGCAGAGCATAGAGAGTGAATGGATCTGCCGGTTGAAACAGCAGGTTTCTTTCCTCCCTCCTGCCTGACGGAGTATCGCCATGAGTTAAGAACATGACGATTTCCGCCTGCATGAACGGCGAATCAGCGTGCTCTTTATGAGCACGCTTTTTCATTTTCTCTCCCCAATCAGCCCTGCTGCTTGCCACTTCCCTTCATGGAATCAGTAAGCGATAGCTGTTCTTATTGACGGAAGGAACCGTTTGATACCAACAGGAATGGAACGCGTATGCGTTCTATTCCTGTTTTTTTGTATCTTTTTTCCACAAACTTATAGGAGGCGTTCGCGCGTGATGAATGAAATGAGCATGAACAAACTGGAATTTAATAAAATGAAAGAGCAGCTGATCGGGTATGCGGTTTCCGATCCGGGAAAGGACCTGGCGAAACGGCTTTCTCCAAGCACCAATCCCTCACAAATCCGGTCGTGGCTCCTTGAAACCGAGGAAGGTGCGAGGCTGCTTGCAACGGGAGCAAGCATACCATTGTCCGCAATGGAGGGAATGGTCGCTTTCATGGCTCTGCTGGGCAAGGGCAAGATCTACACCGAGGTTGAGCTTGGTCAGCTAAGCCAATGGCTGGCTGCTGTCTCCCAGATGAAAAGGTATATGGATGCAAAACGCGAAGCAGCTCCCACCATCAGCGGATATGCGGATTCCATGAATGATTGTCCGGAGCTGCGCAAAGAACTCGACCGATGTATCCGCCATGGACAGCTGACCGACCAGGCAAGCCCGGGACTTGCCGACATCCGTCGTCACCTGGAGGCGGCTGAGGAACGCACCCGCCGCAAACTGGAACACTCCTTGGGGAAATACAAGAATGCGCTCCAGGAGCCGATTGTGAGCAAGCGGGGTGGACATTATGTGATTGCCGTCAAACGCGATCTGCGCAAGCAGGTCCCCGGTACCGTATGGGATGAATCGGCAAGCGGGCAGACGCTGTTTGTCGAGCCGGCCGATGTGGCGGAACTTCAAGCGGAGTGGCAGATGTGGAAGTCCGATGAAGAGCGGGAGCGGACCGTTATTTTATCCCGATTGTCGGAACTGGCGGAGCTTGAGACCTACCGTTTGCGATGGAATGTAGAGGCGATGGCTTCGCTGGATTTTATATTTGCACGGGCAAAGATGTCACGCACGTATGAAGGTATTGCGCCTGTCATCCTGGATCAGCCTTTCATCAAGCTGGTGGATGCCAGACACCCGTTGCTTGGGCCTGGCTGTTTCCCGCTGAATGTGGAGATAGGCGGCCGGCTGCGGCAGCTGATTATTACAGGACCTAACACAGGCGGCAAAACGGTCGCGCTGAAGACGATGGGTCTGCTCGCTTTGATGAATCAATCCGGTTTGCTTGTTCCGGCAGGGAAAGGGACGGCATTTGGCGTCTTCACGCAGATTATGGCTGATGTGGGTGACGGGCAAAGCATTGAGCAATCGCTCAGCACGTTCTCCGCTCATATGGAAAGCCTGCGTGAAATGCTGATGACCGCAAATGGCCGCTCGCTGATCCTGCTCGACGAGTTGGCTGCCGGAACAAATCCGGATGAAGGAATAGCTTTATCCATAGCTGTATTGGAGGATTTTCTGGCCAAACATTCACTGGTGGCGGCAACGACGCATTTTAATGAAATTAAGCGTTTTGCCTCGCGTACAGAGGGATGCACAAATGCAAGAATGGCCTTCGACGCCGAAACGCTGAAGCCCTTGTACAGGCTGGAAATCGGAGAAGCCGGGGACAGCTATGCTTTTGCCATTGCCAGACGATTCGGGCTGCCGGAGCGGGTCGTGAGCAGGGCTGAGGAAAGGGCTGCAGCTTACCGGACAGGCAAGGAGTCGCCGGAAGAACTCGTTGACCGGTCAAATAAACCTGACAGGCCTACGGAAAAGGCAGAGCCTGTTCCGGCCGTTTATGAAGGGGTAAGGACTTCGTCAGAAGACCTGCCTAAAGAGAAAATAATCAAGGGTTCAGTGTCCGGGGATCAGAACATGGAAACATCGGTTTCCCGTCCATTGTCAGTAGGGGATTGTGTCTGGATCAGCCCACTGAAGCGAACGGGCATCGTTTACAAACCGGCCAACGAGCGCGGTGATGTCATCGTTCAGGTGGAGAAGAATAAAATAAGCTTCAATCACAAACGATTGTCCTTATATATCTCTGGCGTTCAGCTGTATCCCGGCAGCGGATATGATATGGATATTGTATTTGATACCAAAGAGAACCGCAAAGCCAGAAAAGCGATGAGCCGAAAATATGTGCCGGGCCTGAGGATTGAATCTCCTCCGGAGGATCCGATGGCATAATGCAAAGCGAAAGACGTATTCGTGCTTAATCAATCGCGGCTTTCAATGACCAGCAGCATGCCCTCCCGTATCCGGATCACCGCTTGACTGGCTTCCATCACATTGCTGATTCCGAGCGACTGCCCGATCGTGAGCGTGGCTTCATTCAGCGGATATTGAAAGCCGGTCAACGTGATGCCGGTGACCGTTTCGCTGAGTGGGAGCAGGGACACATAGGTAAATTGCCTGTCTTCAATCGTTTTCCAGTCTGTGATTAGCGATATTCGATTGTGGTTATCCATAATGACGGCATCTATTTGCAGCTGAAGTGCAGATCGCAGAAGATGCACATTAGCCAGCGAATGGTCAAAGCGTGTGCCCAAGGCACCAAACAGGATGATCTTGGACGGCTGTTTGGATAAAGCCAGATTCCAGGCAAGCTCGGTATCGGTAAAGTTTTTGTCGATGGGATCACAGGGCAGAGTCTCACCGCTGTTGGCCTGTATCTGCATGAGCTGCTCCGGTGTCACAGAGTCAAAGTCGCCCAGAGACAGATGGGGGCGAGTCCCATGATTGACCAGAAAAAGAGCGCCGGCATCCGCTCCGATAATATAGTCATCCTGCCTGATTTCGTCAAGCGCCCAGGAGCCCAGAGCTCCGCCCGAAAAAATTAAAATCCGATTGATCGTCACTGCAGCAAACCGTTCCTCTCTAAGCATTCTTTTTGTCAGTATACCCGCGGCTGATGGCATTGACCAGTTTAAAATATTTGGATTGGCTCTTGCCCATTGGGCTGACCGCGGCTAAAATGAGAGAGGATTATAACGAGTCACTCCCGGCAACAAGGCATCGGGCATCATCTGCTTGATGCAGCCGTGTTGGCAAACGGAGGCAATAGGACGTGAATTTTCATCTTGACATGGACATTTTCACCTGGTTCAGCATCATCGGTACGATTGCTTTCGCAGTGAGCGGAGCCATTGTGGCCATGGAAGAGGAGTACGATATACTTGGTGTATATGTGCTTGGATTGGTGACTGCTTTTGGCGGGGGAGTCATCCGGAATTTGCTCATTGATGTCCCGATAACGATGCTATGGTCGCAGGGAATGCTGCTAAAAACAGCTGTTGTTGCGATGACCATCGCCTTTGTGCTGCCGGTCAAATGGATCAAGCATTGGAAACGCAGTGAAGCGTTTTTTGACGCCATCGGGCTGTCGGCTTTTGCCATTCAAGGGGCTTTGTACGCTACAGGCAAACATCCGCTCAGTGCGGTCATCGTCGCTGCTATGCTCACAGGAATTGGCGGGGGCATGATCCGCGATGTGCTGGCAGGCCGCAAGCCGCTTGTGCTGCGAGATGAGATTTATGCGGTGTGGGCGATGATGGCCGGGGCTGCAATCGGACTTGGATGGTTCGAGACTACCTTCGAGCTGCTGTTTCTTTTCGTTATTGTGATTGTTTTCAGGATGTTGTCGGTACACTACAAATGGAAGCTGCCGCGCCGCTCGCTTAAATTTGTGCTTGCCCAATCCGTTCACGCGGAGGAGCTTCAGGAAGAGCGGGCTGCAGAGACAAAGGAAAACAAGAAGAAAGAAGGTCGTGTATGATTTCCGTATTATTCGTATGCCTTGGCAATATTTGCCGGTCGCCCATGGCTGAAGCTGTATTTCGACATCAACTGGTGCAGCATGGATTGGAAGGCATTATTGCTGTGGATTCCGCAGGAACCGGAGACTGGCATTTAGGGAAACAGCCTCATGAGGGTACTCGAGTACTGCTGGACCGGTATGGAATTTCATACGAGGGGATGCGCTCAAGACAAGTTACGCTTGAAGATTACAGCAACAATGACTATATCGTTTGCATGGACAACAATAATGAACAGGATGTCAGGCAGCTGTTCGGAAGCCGGTCGGACGGCCATTCCAAGGTATTCAAATTTATGGACCTGCTGCCCGAACACAAAACCTGCGATGTTCCGGATCCGTATTATACCGGTAATTTTGATGAAGTCTATGAGCTGGTATCACTCGGTTGCACCCGCCTGCTGCAGCGTATACAGGAAGAAAAACTGACCCAGGTTTAATATGTTTGGATTTACCAGTGGGAAGTTAGCGAAAATATAACAAGTATTGAAAAAAGCCCGTATCTGTTGTCCGATCTCATATCAGACAACTGACGCGGGCTTTCGTTATATGGCTTCCTTATGCTTCGATCTGAAGGAATGTCTTAAGCGCTGCGGGAATGAATTTCTGCCAGAAGCCCCAAACATGCCTGCCCTCATGCTCGCCGTAATGGATGCGTGCTCCTTTTTGCTCCAGGATGCTTTTCATTTCCCGGTTGATGTCCACGAAGTCGTACACGCCAGTATCTGTTTCATAATTGGTTTCCTGCAGACCAACAATCATATAAAGCTCAAGCTTCGATAAATCGGTCTCCTGCGAAGCGAGGGAGCGTGACCGCAGATAGAAGGCGCCGGACAATGAAATAACCTGACGGAACAGCTCCGGGTATGCAAGTGCAAGATGCAGGCTGACCGTACCGCCCAGCGAGTCTCCAGCCAGTATCCGCTGGTCCGCTTCCCGGCGTGCCGGGTATTTATTTTCGATAAAGGAAATAAGCTCCTCTGCGAAGAAAGCGGTATATCCGGCAAAAAGCTGTCCATCTGGCGTATACTCCGCCGAACGCTTCTTCTTGTCCACATCCACGCCGACAATCAGAAAAGGCTCCACGCCTTCATCCAGAATCAGCTGATTGGCAATTGTGGCGATCCGTCCGAAATTAAAGAAATCCTCGCCATCCTGGCAGTAGACGACCGGATAGGATAGAAGCTCATTATATCCTGGCGGCAAATAAACGCGCAACTCGCGCGTACCCTCCGGCAGATACCGGCTGCTGATAACTTCCTTTACAATGGTCCTTTTTAAATAACGATCATCGGTCATGGGTAAATATCTCCTCTCGGTACTGCATGCTTTGGCGCTGATGTGGGTAAACAAAAGGGAGTGAGATCAACGGATTAAGAAGCTTGTCCCTGGTGTGCCGAAGGATTATTCGGGCTCTGTTTTCGGCGATATTGTACTACACTGTATCAGTCGAATTTTGGAACTGTTACATATACAATGATAGGAGTAAATAGTCCGAAACTTAGAAAAATACAAGGTTTTATCTATTTTATGCTTTGACCATCCTGGTTAAACAGGGTTATAATCATTCTATAACAGAGACTCACGGTTTATCAAATATTTAACTGAGGTGAACGATATGAGTAAGGTTCCTTACGAAGTTCAGACAGAACCGGTTCAACCGCTATCCGTATTATCGCCAGACGGTGAAATCGTTAACAAGGAATATCTGCCCGAATTGACGGATGATCAGCTAAAAGAAATTATGTACCGTATGGTATTTACCCGCACGTGGGATGAGCGCGCCGTCAACCTTGGCCGTCAGGGCCGCCTTGGTTTCTATGCGCCGGTTTCCGGTCAGGAAGCATCGATGGTGGGCAGCGTCTATGCTTTGAATAAAGATGATTTCGTATGTCCCGGCTATCGCGATATGCCGCAAATCGTTTGGCACGGATTGCCCCTCTATCAGGCTTTCCTATACTCGCGCGGTCATCAGCATGGCGGCCAGATTCCGGAAGGCGTCAACGTGCTCATGCCTCAAATTATTATCGGGGCGCAAATTCTGCATGCTACCGGTGTAGCAATGGCATTCAAGAAACGCAATGAAAAGCGTGTGGCTATTACCTTTACAGGCGACGGTGGATCTTCCGAAGGCGATTTCTACGAAGGCATGAATTTCGCCGGCGTGTTCAAGCTTCCGGTTATCTACGTGGTTCAGAACAATGGATATGCCATTACGACTCCGTTCGAGAAACAAACCGCTGCCCCGTCGATTGCCCATAAAGCCATCGCTGCCGGAATTAAGGGCGTGCAAGTGGACGGGATGGATGTTCTGGCTGTAATCAAAGCTGTTTCGGAAGCCGCCGAACGTGGCCGCAACGGCGAAGGCGCGACCTTGATCGAGCTGCTGACCTACCGGTTCCGTCCTCATTCCATGGCAGACGATACCTCCAAGTACCGCACGAAAGAAGAAGAAGGCGAGTGGAGCCTGAAAGATCCGATCGTTCGTTTCGGAAAATACCTGGAACAAAAAGGCCTGTGGTCGGAAGAAGACACGGCGCGGGTGAAAGAAGAAGCGAAAGCTTCCGTAAACGAGAACATCAAGAAAGCCGAAGCGACCGAGAAGATGACGGTCAGCGGCCTGATTGATACGATGTTTGAAAGCACGCCGCAGCATCTGGAAGAGCAGAAAGCGGATTTCGAATAAGAAATTGCAAATATAGATGCAGAGAAAGCATATTCAAGGAAGTACAAGAAAACTCAGGTTTTGCTTCCGAAGTGAGTTTTCTTGTTGCAGAGAAGCATATTCAAGGAAGTACAAGAAAACTCAGTATTTGCTTCCGAAGCGAGTTTTCTTGTTGCAGAGAAAGCATATTCAAGGAAGTACAAGAAAACTTAAGCCGATGCTTCCGATGCGAGCTTTCTTGTTGCAGAGAAGCATATTCAAGGAAGTACAAGAAAACTCTTAGGAGGAAACTTCAGCAATGGCGCAAATGAATATGAAAGAAGCGATTCGCGACGCAATGCGCGTCGAGTTGAAAAATGATCCGAATGTGCTTGTATTCGGGGAGGATGTCGGTAAAGTCGGCGGCGTATTCCGTGCGACTGAAGGTTTGCAGGGCGAATTTGGCGAAGATCGCGTATTCGATACGCCGCTGGCGGAATCAGCGATTGCCGGTATGGCGGTTGGAATGGGAATACAGGGCTTCCGTCCGGTTGCGGAAATCCAGTTTGTCGGTTTTATCTATGAAGCGCTTGACCAGATGCTGGTCCAGGCTGCACGCATGCGTTACCGCTCAGGCGGCCGCTATAATGCGCCGATCGTATTCCGTACTCCTTTTGGCGGAGGCGTTAATGCGGCCGAGCTGCATACGGACTCGCTGGAAGGCTTGGCTATCCAAACGCCAGGCATCAAGGTTATCGTACCTTCCAATCCCTATGATGCCAAAGGCTTGCTCGTTTCGGCCATTCGCGACAATGATCCGGTATTCTTCATGGAGCATTTGAATTTATATCATGCTTTCCGTCAGGACGTACCGGAAGATGCCTATACGATTCCGATCGGCAAAGCCAATATCGTGCGCGAAGGCAGCGACGTGACGATTATCGCCTACGGCGCAATGGTTCATACGGCTGTGAAAGCCGCTGAACAGCTGGAGAAGGATGGAGTCAAAGCAGAAGTAATCGATCTGAGAACCTTGATGCCTCTTGATATTGATACGATCGTGGCTTCGATTCAGAAAACAAACCGTGCGATCGTCGTACAGGAAGCACAAAAAACATCTGGAGCAGCTGCAGAAATTATTGCCCAAATCAATGAAAAAGCGATTCTTCATTTGGAGGCTCCGGTACTTCGTGTTGCTGGTCCGGATACGGTTTATCCGTTTGCGCAAATCGAGAAAATCTGGCTTCCAAGTCCCGAACGTATTATCAAAGCGGTAAACAACGTGATAAACTTTTAATTGTCTTTATTTCGCATTTAACTAGTACCTAATAGACAAGCAGGTCAACAGGACCTGAAAGGAGGTCACGGGACGTGGCGAAATTTGAGTATCGGTTCCCGGAGCTGGGTGAAGGGCTGCATGAAGGCGAAATTGTCAAGATGCATATTAAACCCGGTGACACAGTAACGGACGAAGATATCATTATGGAAGTGCAAAACGATAAAGCAATCGTGGAAGTTCCTTGCCCGGTAAACGGCAAAGTGCTTGAAGTTCTCGTGAAGGATGGGCAGGTATGCCATATTGGCGATATCGTTGCCATTATTGATGCGGAAGGGGAGCTTCCTTACCAGGAAGAACCACAAGCGGAAGCGGAAGCTCCTAAAGAAGCAAAAGAACCGGCTAAAACAGAGCTTCCCGACACGAAAGCTGCTGATACTGCCAAGGATGCGGCTCCTGAAGTGGCAGACGCAGCCAAAGCGGACGGATCAGCTAAACCGGCAAAATCAGAAGACAGCCTTGTTCTGGCTACGCCAAGTGTCCGCAAATTTGCCCGCGAGAAAGGTGCGGATATCTCGGCGATCGAAGGATCCGGCAAGAACGGCCGCATCACGCGTGAAGATGTTGAAGCTTTTGCATCTGGCGGAGGCAAACAGGCAGCCGGCAAGCAAGCTGACGCGGCACAGAACGCTCCGGCTAAGGAATCGAAGCCGCAGGCTCCTGCTGCGATCGGTGATCGCGTAGAAGAACGCGTACCTTTCAAAGGCATCCGTAAAGTCATTGCCGGCGCGATGTCCAAGTCGGTATATACGGCCCCTCATGTCACGTTAATGGATGAGATTGATGTAACCGAGCTTGTCGCCCTCCGTACCAAAGCCAAGCCAGTTGCGGAGAAGAAAGGCATCAAGCTGACGTATCTTCCTTTCATTGTGAAGGCGCTGGTAGCCGCTTGCCGTCAATTCCCGGCGCTCAATTCCACATTGGATGAAGAAGCGCAGGAAATCGTCTTTAAGAAATACTATAACATCGGTATTGCAACGGATACGGAAAATGGACTGGTCGTACCAGTCATTCCGGATGCCGACCGCAAGAATGTCTGGATGATTGCGGAAGCAATCAAGGATCTTGCAGTCCGCGGCCGTGACGGCAAGCTCGCTCCGCATGAGATGAAGGGCGGCACGATCACGATTACCAACATTGGTTCGGCGGGCGGCATGTTCTTCACGCCGGTCATCAACTTCCCGGAAGTCGCTATCCTCGGCACGGGTCGTATTTCCGAAAAACCGGTTGTCAAGAACGGCGAAATCGTTGTAGCATCGGTTATGGCACTTTCACTCAGTTTCGATCATCGGCTTATCGACGGCGCGACAGCACAAAATTTCTTGAATTATATCAAGCAGCTGCTCGCCGATCCCCAATTGCTTGTTATGGAGGTGTAACTCATGGTAGTAGGTGACGCATCACTAGATATTGATTTGTTGGTCATCGGTGCTGGTCCAGGCGGTTACGTCGCGGCTATTCGTGCCGCCCAGCTTGGACAAAATGTTCTGGTTGTGGATAAAGAATACGTCGGCGGAGTATGTCTGAATGTTGGATGTATCCCTTCCAAGGCTTTGATCTCCGCTTCCCATCAATATGATTCCATCGGCCATGCTGCTGATTTCGGCATTACCGCTTCGGATGTCAAAGTGGAATGGAGCAAAGTGCAGGAATTCAAGAACGGTGTCGTCAAGAAATTGACCGGCGGCGTGGCTTCTCTGCTCAAGGCCAACAAAATTGAATATTTCAATGGCGAAGTTATGTTCATCAACGAAACGGAAGCCCGTGTTTTCAACGATAACGAAGCTCCGCGCTACCGTTTCAAGAATTGTATTATTGCCACTGGCTCACGTCCGATCGAGTTGAAAGCATTCCCGTATGGCGGCCGTATTGTATCTTCGACCGGCGCATTGTCCCTGCCTGAGATTCCAAAAAGCCTCGTTGTAATCGGCGGCGGCTACATTGGAATCGAGCTGAGCCAAATGTATGCCCGTTTCGGAACAAAAGTGACCATCATCGAAGGCACGGAATCAATCCTGCCGGGCTTTGACACCGATATGTCCTCGCTTGTCGCGAAGAAGCTCAAAGGTGCCAAGGCGGAAATCGTAACGGGCGCGCAAGCCAAAAGTGCGGAACAAACCGACAAGGACGTCACGGTTACGTATACGGTTGGCGGCGAAGACAAGCAAGTAACAGCTGATTACCTGCTGGTTACAGTAGGACGTCGTCCGAATACAGACGGCGAGCTTGGCCTGGATCTGATTAACGTCAAAATGACGGACCGCGGTCTGATTGAAATTGACGAGCAATGCCGCACCAATATCCCGCATATCTATGCGATTGGCGATATTACCGAAGGACCTGCTCTTGCCCACAAAGCGATGTATGAAGCGCGTGTAGCCGCTGAAGCCATTGCCGGACAAGCTAGCGCGGTCGATTACAAATGTATTCCGCTTGTTGTATTCTCCGATCCTGAGCTCTCCAGCGTAGGGTACACCGAGAAGGAAGCAAAAGACAAAGGCCATAATGTGAAGGTCGGCAAATTCCCGTTCAATATTAATGGACGCGCATTGTCGCTTGGCGTTAAAGAAGGTTTCGTCAAAATTATTGCCGATGCGGACAACGGTCTTGTGCTCGGTGCCCAAATTGCCGGTATTGAAGCGTCCAACATGATTGCTGAGCTTGGTCTTGCTATTGAAATGGGAGCAACGCTTGAAGATATTGCCCTCACCATTCATGCGCATCCAACGTTGGGCGAGATCGTGCTCGATGCGGTCGAAATGGCACTTGGACATCCGATTCACGCCATTAGCAAATAAATGCATGAACAAGTCCATTTCAACGGACAATAGAAAGAGGTCACGGGCCGCTTCATAAAGCGCGTGGCCTCTTTTGTTAACTAGAATATGAAATAAGAGTGATCCGGAGGCTACTTGAATGGAAGAAGAAAGCAAGCTCTCAAGCGAATCGCGCTCGACCATGATGCAGTTGATATTTCCTTCCGATACGAATTATCATGGTACGATGTTCGGCGGCAAAGTAATGGAATACATGGACAAAATTGCCGCCATCACCAGCATGCGTCATGCTAGGAAGCCAGTCGTCACCGCTTCTACGGACAGCCTTGATTTCGTTGCGCCGATACGTGTGGGGGAAGTAATCGAAGTAGAGGCTTTTGTCACCTGGACTCATAAAAGCTCTATGGAAATCTTCGTAAAGGTGCAGACGGAAAATGTTTACAGCGGCGAGCGCAAAACGGCTGTAACGGCATTCTTCTCCTTTGTAGCCCTTGATGAGACGGGGAAAGCGTCCAGGGTGCCGGCTGTTGTACCGGTAACCGACGAAGAAAAAGCGCTGCATGCCTCGGCTCCGGGTCGTTACGAACTGCGAATGCAGCGAAAACGGGACAGACAGCGCACACAATAAATGATAAAATAAAAGAATATACCAATGCGTAAAGGGGGCCGAAATGGCTTTGAGAGCCTATTTGGATTTATTGCAGGATGTGCTGGAACATGGAACAGTGAAGGAAGACCGCACGGGAACGGGAACAAAATCGGTGTTCGGCCGTCAGATCCGTTTTGATTTAAATCAAGGTTTTCCCCTTGTTACCACAAAACGTATGCATGTGAAGTCTATTATCCACGAGCTGCTTTGGTTTTTGAAAGGCGAGACCAATGTTCGCTACCTCCAGGAGAATGGCGTTCGGATCTGGAATGAGTGGGCGGATGAGAACGGCGATTTGGGTCCCGTATACGGCTCGCAGTGGCGGGCCTGGGAGACGCCGGACGGACGTCGGATCGATCAGATCGCCCAAGTGGTGGAATCCATTAAACGCAGTCCTGATTCGCGCAGACATATTGTCAGCGCCTGGAACGTTGCGGAGATCGAGCAAATGAAGCTGCCGCCTTGCCATTTTGTTTTTCAGTTTTATGTAGCTGAAGGCAAGCTTTCCTGTATGCTGACCATGCGCTCCTCGGATACCTTCCTTGGGCTGCCCTTCAATATCGCGCAATACGCGCTTCTGACGCACATGATTGCCCAACAATGCGGTCTGGGAGTAGGCGATTTCATTTACTCCGGAGGAGACGTTCATGTTTACAGCAATCATATTGAGCAGGTTAAGCTGCAGCTGACCCGCGAGCCGCTGCCGCTGCCGCAGCTGGTGATCAAACGCAAGCCGGATTCCATTTTCGATTATGTATATGAAGATTTCGAAATTGCGAATTATCAGCATCATCCGACCATCAAGGCGGAGGTTGCGATTTAAAAAGGGGGGGCTAAAGCCAATATGCCGATTACGATGATAGCCGCTATGGCCCGGAACCGGGTCATCGGTGCAGATAATGCCATGCCGTGGCGCCTTCCAGCCGAGAGTGCCCATTTCCGTCGTTCCACAGTGGGAAGAACGGTGCTGATGGGCCGTAAAACCTTTCAGTCCTTGGGCAAGCCCCTTAAAGACAGACGCAATGTAATTCTTACCCGAAGCAGCCAATTCGCGCATGAGGGCTGTGAGGTTGTTCACAGCCTGGATGAAGCTTTGTCACGTTACAATACAAATCCGAATGAAGAGCTGGTGGTCATGGGCGGGGAAGAAGTATACAAGCTTTTTCTGCCTTTTGCGGACAAGCTGCTGTTAACGGAAGTTGAAGCTGTAGTTGAAGGAGATGCTTATTTTCCAGCCTTTGACGAGAATCATTGGCAGCTGATGGATAGTGAGCCCTATAAGCAGGACGACAAGAATGCTTATGATTTCTGTATCCGCACTTATATCCGAAAAACGCCGCAAAGCTGACATCTGACATCCTGTTTATGACGGACCCTATGTGATTTAGTGCAAATGATTGTACGGATAATCCATTGGACTAGAGGGGTAGCAATTGCTACGATATGATAAATAGATTCCTTCTGGATGGGAAAGTTTGATATTGAATGTTATTTATTATCCCGATATATTTTTAGTTAGGGAATCAATTTCATAATTGCATATTCAGCTTAATTTTTCACAATATGTTGATTGTATAACTCCAACAAAACTATATGTAGTGTAAATTAAGCGTTTTTTCCTAATTATGAAATTGATTCAGGGTGAATAAATAGTCGCAGCAATGCAGGTTTCTGGGGGATCCTGTGTTTATTTCTTCTTTGCAGCCAGGGGATAAAGAGATGGAGGATAAGCGAAATGTCGACACCTACTGGATTTATGGATTATAAACGCGAGTTGCCAGCAGATCGCGATCCGCTGGAGCGCATCAAGGATTGGGAAGAATTTCATAAACATTTTAGCGATGATCAGCTTCGCACGCAAGGTGCGCGCTGCATGGATTGCGGCACTCCTTACTGTCACACGGGTATTGAGCTCCCGGGAGGCGCTTCGGGCTGTCCTGTGAACAATCTGATCCCTGAGTGGAATAATTTAATCTATCGCGGCCTATGGCAGGAAGCGCTTGAGCGTTTGCATAAAACGAATAATTTTCCGGAATTTACAGGGCGTGTCTGTCCGGCACCATGTGAAGGTTCATGCACAGTTGGACTGATTGGCGATCCGGTAACGATCAAGACGATCGAACAGGCCATTATTGATAAAGGGTTTGAGGAAGGCTGGGTGGTGCCTCACCCGCCAAAAATGCGGACTTCCAAAAAGGTAGCCGTCGTAGGCTCCGGACCTGCCGGCATGGCCTGCGCAGCCCAATTGAATAAAGCGGGCCACACGGTTACCGTTTATGAGCGTGCCGACCGAATCGGCGGGTTGCTCGTATACGGCATTCCGACGATGAAGCTGGACAAGGGAGTCGTTCAGCGCCGGGTCGACCTGCTGGAAGCCGAAGGGGTACAGTTCGTCACGAACACGGAAATCGGCATTGATATTTCCTCTTCCCAGCTTATGGATGAATTTGATGCGGTGGTATTGTGCGGCGGAGCTACAAAAGCACGTGAAGTCGATATTGAAGGCCGTCATCTGAAAGGCATTCATAAAGCAATGGATTATTTGAACGGCACCATCAAAAGCTACCTGGATTCCAATCTGGAAGACGGCAATTATATTTCCGCGAAAGACAAGAATGTCATTGTTATCGGAGGCGGCGATACGGGGACCGACTGTGTGGCAACGGCACTGCGTCACGGCTGCAGTTCCATTACCCAGTTCGGTACGGTTTCCAAGGCGCCACTGGAGCGTGATCCGGTCAAAAACCCTTGGCCGCAATTTCCGAATGTGTATACACTGGACTATGCGCAGGAAGAAGCACGGGCTATATACGGCAAGGATCCGCGTGCGTTCTCCGTCCTGACCACGAAATTCGTCGGTGACGAGAGCGGTAATGTGAAAGAGCTTCACACGATACAGATCGAACGTACAGTTGACGAAACAGGGCGCCGGATCTATAAAGAAATCCCAGGCACCGAGCAGGTATGGCCTGCCGATCTGGTTATGATAGCGGTCGGCTTCGAAGGACCGGAAACGACCATTATCGAACAGCTTGGTCTGGAACAGGACCGCCGCTCCAATGTCAAAGCTGCTTACGGCCAGTACCGCACGAGCGTAGACAAGGTGTTTGCGGCCGGCGATATGCGCCGCGGGCAAAGTCTGGTCGTATGGGCAATAAATGAAGGACGGGAAGCAGCCCGCGAGGTTGATCGTTATCTGATGGGTACGACTATGCTTCCTTAAATGTGAATAATCTTTATCTTCCAAAAAAGCGCCCCCCGGGCGCTTTTTATATAAGTTCTCCCCCTAAATCCCCCAGAGGGGGACCCCAAAGGTTTCCGGCCTTCTGGATGCCCGGAAGGAATAACGTAGGCAGTGCCGCGAGAGTGTGAGCAGCAGCGAGCAAGGCATGTTTACGTCCCATACTGGACCCGCTTGATTGATGAGGGATGCGATTGTGAATTTCAATTTACCATGGACGAGAAGGAACAAATAAACGCTTATATTGAACAACCGGACATTCAGCATACGATCCAAAATCTGTGATCCCCAAAGGGAGGTAAGTTGTGGTAAAATCGAGAGACCAATAAGCCAGGCATGGGAGGAATCGTAATGCCATCCAATGCAGCCCATGTGCTTACCAAGTCGGAGATTTCAAATATTCGCCATTACGTGCAGCACAAATACGCAGATTTGCCTACGGAACGCCGAGCAGAAATCGTTGCCGATGCGATGCAGCGTATTGTGCTCCGGCAGCTCCCGGCATTTGCCGAGGAAATCAGGCTCCGGCTGACCCATGAGCTGCTCCGCCAGGTTGTGGCTGGGCAGCAGCGGCCCGTCGGCCCGGAGCATATTTTTCATGGCTGCCTGGCCTTGAATCTGGAAGACAGCGCGATCAGCGAACCGCTGTATGTATGGACACAGCAGCGGCTGGGTTCTGCGCTCTCGTTAAAAGCATTCAACAAGTTAATGACATCTGCCAAGCAGATGTCCGGAGAAGCCGCCGCGGAGGAAGCAACCGCTTGGTCTGTTTTTGCCACTGAGGCTCTGCTCCAAGGGGATTCTCGGGACAAGCCCGAAGCGGACATGATGGCGGAAGTGATCCCACTGCTTCCAGCAGCCGGACAGCGCAGCGTTAAATCGATGCTCTACACCTTGTTGTCTGCGCTTCTCATCGGTTCTACGCTGGTTTATAGCGGGGGCTTGCTTAAACCTGCCCCCGCTATAGACCAGCCTGTTCAGAATGCTGCAGCTCCGGCGGCAGTCAGTCCGGTGGAAGTACTTCCTGCCAACGGCCTGCCTCCTGAGCTGCGGTATACGAAGGTGGATGAGAACCGGTTGAAGCAGTATTTGCTGACAAAATCATCTCTCCTGGCGGAGCCGCCATATTTTAAGGCGATATTATCAACAGCCAAAGAAAAAAATATTCATCCGCTGCTGCTTTTTGCAATTACGGGGCAGGAGCAGGCTTTTGTACCCACAACGCATAAGCAAGCCAAGGAGATTGCCAATAATCCATTTAATGTCTTTCATAGTTGGAAGGATTATAATACAACGATTGAACAATCCGCCGCGATTGCGGCGCGGACGATCTTGCGCATTAGCAAGGACAGACCTGATGGCGCGGATGCGATTACCTGGATTAACCGGGAGTATGCCGAGGATCCGAATTGGTCCAAAGGTGTCCGCAGCATCCTGACTGCCTTGAAACGATACGTGGAACTTTGACAAATGAGCCGTAAAGAGGGGATTAATTGAAAACATTAATCATTGCAGAGAAACCGGATATGGGGCGTACGATAGCGGCAGTCATCGAGCCGAAAGCGCAAAATAAACGGTCTTATCTGGAAGGAGAGCGTTACATCATCACCTGGGCAATCGGACATCTGGTGTCGCTTGCAGAGCCGGATCAATACGATCCCAAATATAAACGATGGAATGACGCCGACCTGCCGATTATTCCCGACCGTTTTATTCTGTGGCCCAATCCTAAAACCAGGGAGCAGCTCAAGACGATCGGAGAGCTGGCCAAACGCAGCGACAGGCTCGTAAATGCCTGCGATGCCGGACGCGAGGGGCAGCTTATTTTTCATTTAATCCGGCAGTATTTGAAAATGTCGCAGCCGACGCAGCGGCTGTGGATTTCGGATTTGACGCCCGAGACGATCCGTCGCGGCTTCGACTCGCTTCGCAGCGACCAGGAATACGATCCGCTTACCCGCGCTGCGCGGGCACGCAGCGAAGCGGACTGGCTGGTGGGCATGAATGCTTCCAGGGCATTCACAATCCGCCACAAAACTTTGCTGTCGGTCGGGCGTGTACAGACTCCTGTACTGGCGCTTTTATATGATCGACATAAAGAAATAACGGCGTTTGACAGTGAAACCTATTTTGTGGTGCAGGCCAGCTTCAGCCAGGAGGATATCACCTATAAAGGTCTGTGGCAGGGCGACCGCATCACCAGCAAGGAAAAAGCAGAAGAGCTGGCAGCCAGGGTTAGCGGCAAACCGGCAAGGATTCTCAGCTATGAAACCAATGAAACCAAAGAATATCCATTTCGGTTATATGATTTGACGCTGCTGCAGCGGGAGGCTAACGGGAAATATGGCTATCCGGCCAAAAAAACGCTGGATATCGCCCAAGCTCTTTATGAGAAGCATAAGGTTATCACGTATCCGCGGACCAGCTCCAACTATGTGACGGAAGAGAACATACCGGTTATGGGCAAGGTGCTCCAGATGCTTGAGCAGACCCCCTACGGTCCGCTTGCGCAGGGAGCGGACCGCAGCCGTGTTCATAAAGGAAACAAAGCAGTGTGTAATCCGGCGAAGGTCGAGGATCACCATGCTATTCTGCCAACGCCAAAGCGCCCTGGAACGCTCAGCACAGAGGAACAGAATATTTATGACCTCATTGTCCGCCGTTTCCTGTCTCATTATTATCCGCCGGCTCTATACAACAATCACGAAGTCCTAACGGAAGTCGAGAAGGAGCTGTTTAAGACGCGCGCCAAGCAGCAGCTGGATCCGGGATGGCGTGTTGTACTGGCCAACGATGAAGTAAGTGCGGCCAAAGAGAAAAGCCGCAAGAAAAAACCGGAAGAGCAGACCGATGAGAAAGAGGACGAGCTGCTGCTGACCGACCGTCCATTTGAGGTCAACAAAGATGGGGCTGTTCACTGCGTCGAAGCTGCTGCTCTGGAGAAAGCAACCAAACCGCCGAAGCCTTATACGGAAGGTACCCTGCTTAAAGCAATGGAAAGCGCGGGCAAATCGATTGAAGACGAAGAGCTGCGAGATGCGATGAAGCAGATCGGACTTGGCACACCAGCCACTCGGGCGGCAACGATCGAGCGGCTCAAATATGTCGGTTATATCGTGACGGCAGGCAAAAGGCTGGACATTACCACCAAAGGCTGTGCCGCCATCGAACTCATCAGGGGGGCTGGCGTAGAGCTGCTCGCTTCTCCGGAGATGACAGGACGCTGGGAGCAGCGGCTGCATCAGATATCCAAAGGGGAAGCCTCCGATGAACTGTTCATGCAGAAGGTGAAAGAGTTTGCCCAAATGATTGTCGGCAAGGTCAGGCATCAGCCTCAGGCAGCTCCGAGCCTGTTCGGTGATAGCCAGCAGAGCAAGAGAGGCGGCAAAGGCAAAGGACGGGGCAGCAAACCGTATGCTGCCGGGGAAAAGCCGGCAGCCGAACAAGGCGGGAAGAAATCCGCTTCCACGGTCAGCAAGCAACCCGCAACCAAAAAAGCGAAACCCATCAAGGAAGAAACGTCTTCACCGGCCGTTATAGGCGATTGTCCGCGCCCCGGCTGCGGCGGGCAGCTGGTGGAAGGAAAACGAGGTTACGGCTGTCTGCGGTTCCGTGAGGGCTGCAGTTTCGTTATCTGGAAGCAGCAGCAGGGTCGATCTGTAACGGCGGCAATGGCCAAGCAGCTCGCTGCCAAAGGAGAGACCCGCAAAATCACGAATAGGGCCGGTAGTGACACAGCTGTTTCAGGAAAGTGGGTGCTGGCGGATTCCAGTACGGGTGCACTCGAATTTGTGAACGCTTAAGGGTTATCTGTTAGCCGTTCAGAATAGTTGTTTTATGAGCCCGCAGTACTCCATAGATGTAAGTATGGGGCAGGAGTCAACAAATTGGGGATCAGAACGCAATACAGAGGTGCTTCCTGTACCAACAGAATTAGGCTTGCCTACCCTGCGTGATGAGATTCAAGGGTAAGGCGAGCCTATTTGGATTGATTGCAGGTTGCACAATGACCGCATCCCGATGCATCAGGGAGCAGCCGTGTCTCCCCGCTGCTGGACATAGCCGTGAATTTTATCAGGTACGTCACATAACTGGTGCAGGGTAAAAAATGCGCCC
Source organism: Paenibacillus nasutitermitis (assembly GCF_014641075.1). Taxonomy (GTDB): domain Bacteria; phylum Bacillota; class Bacilli; order Paenibacillales; family Paenibacillaceae; genus Paenibacillus_Z; species Paenibacillus_Z nasutitermitis. Next base: position 120,484 of record NZ_BMHP01000002.1, on the reverse strand, counting down.
TTAGGTTCCACATCCATACCAACTACATTATAAATCCATTCCGATTCACTTTTCATATGAATGGCGTGAATACCGGAGGTAAGAGCTGGGATCACATCGGTCCGCATGGAATTGCCAATCATCCAGGTCGAGTCACGATCGAAACGCCCTTCGCTTAAGATACTCTCCATCGCATCCATGTTCTTGTGCGAACGGACATAGATACGAGTATCAAAGTAGCGCTCAAGCTGCAGCTGGCGAATCTTGCGTTCCTGGATAAGGATCTCGCCCCCGGTATACAGATGCAGCTCATGCCCGCTCGTTGCAAGAGCATCCAACGTTTCTTCCATGAACGGATAGGGCTCCACTACTTGCTCATAAACGCTTCGCCCAAGCTTCCACAGCTGATCCTCTTCTATTACAGAACGGGCTCTTCCCGTTAATTCCGAAAAATAACGGTAAGTGTCGACTAAGGATTGAGGAAAATGCTCACTCTTGAATCCAAGAGCTTGAACGCGGGCGATATCGATTTCCGTCTGCTTGCTCCGGATGCGTTCATTAGATATGCTATAGCCGCGAAACCAGGTTGTCATTGCAGCGGCAAACTGGTCGATGACGAGATAGAAATAGCGATTGCAATGGATCAGTGTATCATCAAGATCAAACAAAAGTTGTTGCTTCATCAAAGCCAGGCTCCTTCTCCATATGATTCGGCAGTAAATTCAATCTACCGTATATGGGGATTCGCCGTCAAATTGAATATAAGTGAACGCGGTTACAAATACTTAACAGACCGAAAGCCGGATATGGAATGCATTTGGCGGATGGTATGTCCGCCAGCCGGGCAGAGAAGGATCTGTAAATTACGCAAACTTCTGCAGTTTGGTGCGAAGATCCTGCTTGATAAAAGCCAGCCGCTTGCGAACGTAGAAGTCATAACTCTCTCCCTTGAGTTCCCGTGGCGTGATCACCTCCTCTGCAGTGTTATCGATAATGGTGAGAGAGCCATTGGAATAAAATTTGAAAGTCAAATCGCGGTATGGGCGGTACCTTTCAATAAATCGATAATTTTCGCAGTTGTTCATGATGATCAGCCTCCTTGGGAAACAAGATTAGAACAAGTGTTCCTGTTTTTATTATACCAAACATTTGTTCGGATGGAAACTATTTTTTGTTTCCCGTACACTAGATTGATAGACTGCATATCGTTACTTGGAAAAGGAGCGCCATTCATGATTAGAGTATCTCAATTGACGAAGCAAATACCAGGCGGCCCGCAGGTTCTCTCGGGTATCAGCTTTGAAATTCAGCCCGGCGAATTCGTAGCGGTCAAGGGGGCAAGCGGCAGTGGCAAATCCATGCTGCTGAAATGTTTGGCCCTGCGTGAGAAATGGACCAGCGGCACGTATATGGTAGATGGCGTTAATATTCTGGAAAAGGGTTTTGCAGGAAAGATGAAAGTGCGCCGTGAAATGGCCTATCTGGAAGAGAAGCCGACGCTGTATCCGAACAGGACGGCATTGAAAAATGTGCTTATCGGGTCCGCTTACCAGACTCCCATCTGGCGGAGGGTTACCGGAATGGTCCGCAATGACGATTATATGGGCGCGATGGATATGATCGAGAAGGTGGGTCTGCTAGACAAGGCAAAACAGAAAGGTGATAAGCTCAGTGGTGGGGAGAAACAGCGGATCGCCATCGCAAGGGCGCTTGTCCACGGAGCACAGACCCTGCTGGCCGATGAACCGGTTTCCGGTCTTGATCCCCATGCCGCTGAGCAGGTCCTATCGGATTTGAAGCGGATGTGCAAAATTCAAGGGATATCCGTCATTGCAGTTATGCACCAGGGAGATTGGGCGGAGCGCTTCGCAGACCGGATACTGGGCCTGAGCGGCGGAGAGCTTGTACTGGATGTGAAGGGGAGAAGACTGACCGAGCGGGAAAAACAGTTGATATGAGACCGGACCACCCTGTTCGTATTATCCGTCCGATTGCTTATTCGGAGCTGGAAGCCGCCTATCGGCTTGAGCTTTCGTGTTATCCGCATGAGGCTGCGGCTACCTGCGAAGCGTTTATATATCGGCAGCGGTATTTCCCATCCTATTTTCTGTCTGCCTGGGAGAATTCGGCACTTGTCGGTTTGGCCTGCGGCGTACGGACTTCATCCCCTGACAGCGGTGAAGAGTCGGTTAAAGGAGATACCGGCACCGACCCTGAGGGCATTCATTTATGCGTATTATCCGTCGCGGTCGATTCCGAAAGCAGGCGCGGGGGCATAGGCACGGAGCTTGTGGAAGCGCTTGTCAGACAGGCTGAAGAGGACCGTCTTGCAAGCATAATCCTGATGTGCGAGGCTCATCTGATTTCCTTTTACGAACGGGTGGGCTTTGAATATGTCAGGCTTTCATCCTCGCGGCACGGGGGCATCCAGTGGCATGAGATGAAACGGGAGCTTGGGACCAGATAGCCTTTTCCCGTTAGAAATGGAAATAGCAAGGGAAGCTTGGTCTGCGCATATAATGGAACATCAACCCGAATAGGCAGGTGTCCATATGGCATTTCAATTCCCGGCTGTTATCCACGCATCCCGTGTAACCTTCCCTAAAGCGGAATTGTGGGTCCCCGTCATTAGCGGCGTACAACATGCATCCGCTCGAAATACGATGAATGAATCCATCCGTCGTGCCGTCCGCGGCCTCGTTGCGGATCAAGGATCGCTGGAGGATCCGCGTTCGGAAATGTTAGGTTACTTCGAAATCAAAACAAACGAGAAAAACGTGCTCAGCCTGTCGCTGTTTAATTACGCCTTTACGGGAGGCGCGCATGGCTTAACGCTGCAGCAGTCGCTAACCTTTGACGTCAAGACAGGAAGATCCTATTCCTTGGCGGATTTGTTCAAACCGGGAAGCGCCTACATCAAAAGATTGTCGGCGCTGATTGCCGCGCAAATCGCAGAGCGGCAGATCGATACGCTGGAGCCCTTTGTATCCATCCGTCCTGACCAGCCTTTTTATATTGCTGACCGGGCGCTCGTCATTTATTTTTCGTTGTATGAGCTGACGCCTTACGCTTACGGATTTCCGTATTTTCCGATTTCGGTCTATGATTTAAGCGATATTATTAATCCGGCCGGGCCTCTGGCGCCGATGGATGTAAATGATTGAACAATCTTTTTCCGCCGATGGCAGGTTTTGTGCAATAAATGTCGAAAATAGTTAGGAGAGACGTTAATACGAGGAGTTCATGATGATTTATTTGATCTTATTGCTGCCTGCAGCGGCAGCTCTTATTGCTTTCGGCATGCGCCAATGGAATAAGCAACGGAGCCGACATCCTGTTTTTGAACCCATTCAGACCGGAGGGGTTAATCCGCTTGGATCCAGTTCGCCTTTCGATTCCACGGAACCGGTGGCTGAGCAGGAGTGGCTGCCCCCTACACCAGGCACACTCCCCTACAGCATTCTTATTGTTGACGACCAGTCAGCCATAAGAAGGCTGCTAAGGGAGTTGTTTGAGCTGGAAGGGTATACGGTTTATGAAGCGCCCCATGGGAGGATGGCCATTGAGCAGGTGCAGCGCTATCCCATAGATTTTATATTGTTGGATCTGAAAATGCCGGATATGGACGGGATCGAGGCTTTGGTGGAAATCCGCAAATTTGACAGGGATATAAAAGTGGCGATGATAACGGCTTATGGTGATCCTGACAAAATAGATACGGCCAAGCAGTTAGGCGTACTGAACTTTTTTACAAAGCCGTTTGATATTGAGCACGTCAAACAGTTTGTGATGACTGAGCTTCAGGGCCCAGCCCGTACCAAACTGGAGAAAATAGGAAGTTGATAGGCTCTGCCGTTGACGCCAGAGTTAGAAAATAGATTTATGTTTTGGACGAGAAGCATAAGTGATAAAGACGACTTTTAATTCCGCGCTGTCGGGGTTGAAGGACGTCTTTTTGTTTCGTAGAGACCATTCCCCATTGTTCTTGATTTTTCATGGTCGCAGATTTGTCTGAGTGGCGGGAGCGCCAAGCAATTCCACCTGCCCGATTAGAATCATAAAGCAGACGTGTTCTTCGCTGTGCTGATTTGCAAGATACCCTCATACAGTCAAGTATGGGGGTGAAGCATTGTTAATCATGGCTCTGGGTCTTCTGTTATTCGTGATCGTTTGCGTAATTGCTCTGTATCTTGGCATTCGAGCGAACCGAGGCTATTCCGACCCGCTTAAGCAGCCCTTTACCCGGCATACGGGCTATGTCCGTTTCATGCAGGATAAACATGAATTGAACCAACTGGGCTTAGCCCAGCAATTGACGAGGCGTATGAGCGGTTTTGCGGCATTCGGCATTTCCTTCTCCACGCTTTCCGTTATCGGGGCAGCGGTCTTTCTGCTCGGCCCCGCAATATCAGTCGGCGGGCCTGCTGTGGTCGGTTTTGGCTTTCCCATTCTTGCCTTGTTTGGTATCATTACAGCCTGTTCGCTGGCCTCATTCGCATCTTCCATACCGACCGCTGGAGGCTGCTACCATTGGGCAAGAGCGGCAGGGGGACGCCGCCTGGGCCTTCTGACGGGCTGGCTGCATATAGCCGGAAATCTACTGATGATTATTACCATGAACATCGTATGCGCAGAGTGGGTAAGCCGGCTGATCGAAACAAAGCTCGGGTATGAGTCAAGAATAGGAACAGTCTGCTTGTTAATCCTTTTCCTGTTTCTTACACAAGTGTATGCCGGATTAGGAGGAGCGGGCAGACTTGGGCGATTGTTCAGAGCAGCTGCGTGGCTGCAGGCGCTCAGTGTAGTGGCGATTGTGGCGGGGCTTGCTGCGCTTGCCTGGCCCAGCGCATATCCGCTGGAGCTGATTTACGGGTTTGCACTGGGCTCCTCATCCGGGACAGGCGCCGTTTCAGGCAATGAACCGGTCCTTCTGCTGGGCATGCTGCTTCTTCAGCGGATGTTCCTGGGTGCTGATTCGGCCGCTTATGTGGCTGAGGAGACTCATGATCCGCGGGCCAATATTCCGTGGGCTATGTTTTTATCCATCGTCTATACCTTTATTTTCGGCTTCGTATTATTTGCGATGCTGCTGCTGCAATTCCCAGTGGGGACCACTGAATTTCCACTTTACAACAACATGGCAAACTGGATGGGGGTGCTTGCTGAAGGCTTGGGAGGACCAGCGAACGCCGTGATTGTGCCTGTTTTCATTCTGTTTGGTTGGGGCAGCGGCCTGGGGTCGATGACGGCCTGTGTGCGCACATTATTTGCCTTGTCCCGCGATGGCGCTGTTCCTTGGTCGGGGAGGCTGGCTATTGTCTCCGAACGATCCTGCGCTCCAGTCAACGCGTTATGGGTCGTGGCCGCAGCGGGATTGGCTGCAGCTATTGCGGTCGTAATCGGCGGGAATGGATCGGGCCTGACAAATGATAGGCTTGTTCAGCTAGTGGGAACGAGTCTGATTGCTCTGCATCTGTCTTATTCGATTCCCATCTTCCTCAAGCTGCATGGCCGCCGAAAATCCGTATTTTCCGCGGTTGATCAGGCCTGGCAGCTGGGCCGCATAGAGGTAGTGATGGATTGGATCGCCGTCATATGGCTCGTATCTTCAGCATGTATGACCTTGTATTTCCTGAGTGGATTCATCCAGCTCCTTGTGGTTTCTATTGCAGTTATTCTGCTTGCAGCCATTGAGCTTTACCACAAGCGACCGAATGCATGGAAGGATGCTCACCATGGACCATTGCGAATCCAGCGTAAAACGATAGAAGAAATGATAAGAATCGAAAGAAGATTTCCCCAGAAAATAAACCAGGGAGCCGGTTCATTTCCCGGGGAAGCGCACAAAACAACACAATAAGATCGCTTTCGACAGTCCTAATTTGATATAGAGTGGTTGAATATCAAAAGGCCTGTAAGTAATTAATGAAGTAAAAGATTAATATTATTAATAAAAACGGGATTGCCATCTATCTTCGGTCACCTTATAATTTTGGGAGAACATGAGGATCGAGGGATAGTTATGAAAGTATTGGGACAGTTGGTCTCGCTAAATATTGCATTGCCGGTAACCGTTCTTCACGGGTCAAAGGAAATAACGACCGGAATTTTCAAAAAACCTTCAAATAGAGCTCATCATCTTGGCCCAATGGGTCTTGACGGGGACGGGCAGGCGGATCTGATTTATCACGGGGGTGAGGATAAGGCGGTTTGCGTCTATTCCAGCGAGCATTTTCCTTATTGGTCGGACCTGTGGGGGGAAGAGGTCGCTCCCGGCGCATTTGGTGAGAACTTCACGGTCTCGCACATAACCGAACAAATGATATGCATTGGCGATATCCTGCAGGTGGGCAGTGCAATCGTCCAGGTAAGCCAGCCTCGTCAACCCTGCTTTAAGCTGGGTCTGAAGCACAATAAACCGCAGCTGCCGCTCCACGTGCAGCAAACGGGATTGACCGGGTTTTATTTGCGAGTGCTGCAGGAGGGTTCGGTAAAGGAGGGCGATGACCTGTTGCTGACAAGCCTCCATCCAAAAGGGGTTTCGGTTGCCGAGGCAAACCACATTATGTATACGGGGAAAAAGGAAACGGAAGGAATGCTGAAGCTGCTTGACCTGGAGGAGCTAGCAGTCAGCTGGCGGGAAATGATCAGCCGCAGGCTTGCTGATGCGCAAGCCGCTGACGAAGGCAGGGAGGATGTTCGCCCGTGATTGCGGAGTCTGGTAACCGTATCGAAGAGATCCTTCAGCAATATGGCATCGGCAAGCATTGGCAGGCTGTCCGGGAAGAGAGCGGCATGAACAATACCACCCGGATGGTGTATGCCGGCGTGGATAAATACGTGCTGCGGATATATGATAATCACCGGGATTCGGATATCGTGAAGATTGAGCATGTAATACTTCAGGAGCTGCAAGGTGCGGGACTGCCGTACCTTATTCCGCAGCCTGTACCCAATCTGAGCAATGAAACGGTGACAAGGGCGGCTGACGGGAAGCTGGGAGCCTTGTATCATTATATTGAGGGCGAACGCCCGACTGCAAATAACTGCCGGCATGTGGAGGGGCTTGGCCGGGCTTCCGGTCTTCTGGTTAAGGCATTGAAGCATACCGTAATTCCGGTACAACCCCTGATTGAACCCTATTATGAATGTGAACAGACGCATGCCGCAATGACAGACGTGATCATGGAAGACTTGGCCTGCCAGTCCCCTGAGCTTGAGGGGCGCCTTCGGCAGCTTGACTTCCTTGCCGACCAGAGACAGCGTTTGAAAGAGCGGAACCCGTCCTTCGCTGTCCTTCCGCAGCAATGGATTCATGGGGACATCGGTTTCACTAACGCTTTAGCACAAGGGGACAGGATATCAGGTCTGCTTGATTTTGAATTTTGTACCCGGGATGCCGCGGTCATGGAGCTTGCAGTGGTGCTTGCAGATTTTCCTGGCGTGACCGAAGAGACTTCACTGAACCAAATCATGTTGTTCTGCCGCGGATTCGGCACAGCTATGAAGTTCTCGGAAGAGGAGCTTGAACTGCTGCCCGAATTGATCAAGCTGAGAATGATGGATGTCTTCCTTCATTTTGCCGGGCGTTACACGCAGGGACTGGATCCTTACCCCGTATGGGAACAGCAAATTACCCGTGCCGCATTCGTCTGTCAATGGATTGACCGTTGTGAGGACAAGCTTGGACGGCTATTACGCCAATATTTGTTTGAGTAGAAAAGCCCTTCCGTTATAACCGCAGCCTGGTTCTTATTCGCAATCGGCATCTTTTTGCGAATGAATGACCTGGCTGCAGCCATATAATGGGATGAGGTTTATTTTGTGTTGACCGCTGCCACTGCACCAACAGGCAGACAGACGGAGGAAGCGCCCGCGTCAGTTCTGCAATCCGCAAGCATGAAATGTGGCTATTTTGTGAAAAGGCTCTGTTCGCCAATAACCTCTAGTGATATACTGATTATTGTGAATTTATTATATTTTCAGATAATACAGGGAGGGAAGTGAGAGAATTGACAGCTTTGCCCAAGCAGAACGACCTCGGTTTCTTTGAAATTCGACTTGAATCGATTGGTGGGTTAGGAGCGAATCTGGCGGGAAAAATGCTGGCGGAAGCGGGTGTTGTTGGAAGCGGATTCAACGGAGTGAGTTTCTCATCCTACGGCTCTGAGAAGAAGGGTTCTCCGGTCAAGGCACATATTCGTTTTTGTGATTTGAGCACGAACATCAGAGACACAACACCTGTAGAGCGGCCTCATATTGTGGGTATATTTCACGAGAATTTGTCTAAAACCGTCAATGTGGTAAGCGGGATTTATGAGGACAGCGTGGTACTTGTCAATTCAACTAAAACACCGGAAGAGCTAAAGGAGAAGATGAAGCTGCTCGGTGGCACGATCGCCGTCGTCGATGCGACAGGAATTTCACTGGAAGAGAACAACCGGGTGAATATGGCGATGCTTGGCGGGCTGTTTCGACTCTGCACCTTCCTTGATTTTGAACATATGAAAGGTATTATCCGCAAATCGCTGGAGAAGAAGTACCCGCAGGCTGTCGATCCGGCACTGCGAACGTTCCAGCGGGGATATGATGAAGTGCAGTTTCGGACATTTGAGCTTCCGGAAGGCACAGCCATGCCGGAACCCACACGCTGGGATATTCCTGCGCTGGGCTATATGACGCAGCCGCTCGGGGGGATGATCACGAACCCCGGCAACAGCGTGCTGAAGGACTTAAGTATCTCCAGGCAAGGAATGATGCCGCATTTTGACGAAGAGAAATGCATCCATTGCGCAGCCTGCGATACGGCGTGTCCGGACTTCTGCTTCGTCTGGGATGAACTACCTGACAAGAAGGGGCGTCCGCAAATGTTCCTCCAGGGCATTGATTACCAATACTGCAAAGGCTGCCTGAAATGTGTTGTCGCCTGTCCCACGGAAGCGCTCGCTTCCGAGCGCGAGACCGACGGCTATGGCGAGCAGCACCGCGTAGCGCATCGCTTCAATTGGGCAAATTGAAGACGTCCTTGTTCAGCGTAAGAAAGGAGAGAAGCAATGGCTATTGAAATCAACAAAGAGGTTAGCCAGGGAACGGTCGAACAGCGTATGGTATATGAGTCCGGCAATGAAATGGCTGCCTATGCCGCGCATCAGATCAATTATCATGTCATGGGTTATTTTCCGATTTCGCCTTCGACGGAGGTTGCGCAATTTCTCGATCTCATGAAAGCCAACGGGCAGCATGATATCAAGCTGATCCCCGCGGACGGCGAGCATGGATCTGCCGGTATCTGCTATGGCGCATCGGCTGCGGGCGGAAGGGTATTCAATGCGACGAGCTCAAATGGCTATCTCTATATGCTTGAGCAAATGCCAGTACAATCCGGTACGCGGTTCCCTATGGTCATGAATCTGGTCTGCCGCTCCGTTTCCGGACCACTGGATATCCACGGGGATCATTCCGATCTGTATTTCGCCCTGAATACGGGCTGGCCGATTCTTATGTGCCGCGACCCGCAGGCGGTTTACGATATGAATATCATGGCTTTGAAGCTAGCCGAGGATGCGCAGGTGCGCCTTCCCGTGCTTGTGGCATCGGATGGTTATTTCACCTCCCATCAGAAGCGTCGGGTACAGACCTTTGCCCATCGGGCGGACGTTCACGCTTTTGTCGGGGAGAAGCCGCCGGAGGGCTACAATCAGGTGCTGGACCGCAACAATCCGATTACGGTCGGACCCTATATGAACGAACCGGATTATATCAATAATTGTTACCAGCAATCCGTGGCCATGTATAATGCTGCCGATATATTCGATAAAATCCGTCAGGAATATGCGGTTATAACCGGACGCGACTATCCGATTCTTGATTTGTACCGGATGGAGGATGCAGAGGTTGCTGTTTTCCTGATGAATTCCGCTTCGGAGATTATCAAGGATGTGGTCGATCAGCTGCGCGCGCAGGGAATCAAGGCGGGATCGATTGCACCGAATATGATCCGACCGTTTCCAGCGAAGAAAATCGCCGAGGCGCTGCAGGGTGTAAAGGCAGTGACCATTGGCGACCGCGCCGATTCCTATGGTGCGCATGGCGGAAATATGACCAATGAAATCAAAGCGGCGCTGTTTACGCATCGGGTGACCGGAACGCAAGTGATCAGCCGCATATACGGATTGGGCGGAAAGGATTTCTATGCGGAAGACGGTCATCATATGTTCCAGCTTGCGATCGAAGCGGCCGCTTCGGGCGAGGTGGCTGTGCCCTTTGATTATTACGGGCATACGCCGGGCGACCCGGGAAACGCGCCGAAACGGGTGCTGGAGCCCTTGCGGTATGAGGATTTGAAGACGGGACTGATCACCGTGGACCGCGATGAAGCGACTGGCAAGCTGAAGGTGAAGGTGCCGCCGATCCGTCAGCTGACCAAGAAACCGAAACGGCTGGCTCCAGGTCATGGCGCTTGTCCAGGCTGCGGAATATTCTCGGGTCTGGAGCTGTTCTTCAAAGGAATTGAAGGCGATATTGTGGCGCTGTACCAGACGGGCTGCGCGATGGTTGTGACGACAGGTTTCCCGTATTCTTCGCACAAAGCCACTTATATTCATAATTTATTTCAAAATGGAGCCGCGACCCTCTCCGGGGTGGTGGAAATGTTCTGGGAACGCAAGCGTAGAGGCGAGCTTGACGCCTATGGACTGCAGGATGATTTCACCTTTGTGATGATCACCGGCGACGGAGGCATGGATATCGGGATGGGCCCGGCGATCGGCAGCGCTCTGCGCAACCACAAGATGATTATTCTGGAATACGACAATGAGGGTTATATGAACACTGGCGCTCAATTGTCCTATTCCACGCCGCTCGGTCACCGCACATCCACATCCAATGTCGGCAAACATCAAGGCGGCAAGCTGTTCCATCATAAAGATACGGCGCAAATTATGGCGGCGACGAACATTCCTTATGTGTTCACAGGCTCGGAATCAGTCCCGCAGGATTTGCTGCGAAAAGCAGCCAAAGCTCAGTATTATGCGCAAAATGTCGGGCTGGTGTACGGTAAAATTCTCATTACCTGTCCGCTGAACTGGCTGTCGGAGGAGAAGATTGGCCAGACGCTGATTGATGAAGCGGTAAATTCCTGCTTCTTTCCGCTTTATGATATCGAGGAAGGGATTACATCCATTACCTACAACCCGGAAGAGAAAGGCAAGCGCATTCCGCTTGGCGACTGGCTCAAAAATATGGGCAAAACCAAACATTTGACCAGACCGGAATATGCCGAAGCCCTTAAATCGTTCGAGGACGAGGTGGAACGGCGCTGGATGCGACTAAAAGCGAGACACGAGAATGCTTATCTATAGCGATTAACGGTTACGGGCAGTAAGATTTCGGTATCATCCGATTCCGGCGGTCACAGAATCGAAAGGAATCGGTTAAGCGAGCAGGGCGCAGCCAGGGAAGGTGCTGGCGTCCTGTTTGTTGTGAGGGCAGTTATAGCAGGACAGCCTATTCCACATGATTCGTAAGGAAAGGGGGGAACACACATGCCTATTGTGCTTCGGCACCGGGAGACGGGGGAAATTGCCTGCGGCATGCTGCGCAATATCTATCAGTTTGAATATTACGGAGCACTGTGGTGGGAGGATGAGGAGACAGCGGAAATACGGATGCCGCAGGCGCTTCAGGCGGCAGGCTACGAGGATGAACGGGATTGGGACCGCCTTGACATTAAGGAGGAGCGGTTGAAAATCTTCAATGTCAAGCTGAATAACGACAGCGGACGAAGACTGATTCTGGATCGCGATGGTATGATCTTTATCCTGAAAGGATAAATTTTTAGTAGGGATGCCCAATCAGCAGACGACATCGCCTGTCAAGCGAGGGGCAGAAAGCTAATAGGCAACGAATTTGAATGTGTATGGAAAGGGGAATGCGCATGGCCCTGAATGCGGTGGATCATGTCCATTTTAAACAGCTGATGGAGCAGAGCAGCATGAAGGAAGCGGCTGATCTCGGTCAGCAATTGGTTGGCGGGGGGTTTACCGCCGTTAGAAGGTTTCTGGATGATTTCCGCGCCTACTTGCGTAAATTTACGGATGAGGAGGGTGAATGCGCCGTTAAGCTTCTTCGCTATGCCAAAGCCGCCCTCCCGGAGCCCGGACGCATCAGTCCTTCCTGGGTCTATATCTGGAAGGAATTCGAGAGCATCATCCAAACCAAACGACAGGTGTTTCGGGACATTGCGCCTGCCCGGCGAGAAGGGGAATGGCAGGTGCTGCTGGACAATCCCCATTCCAATCAGAATATTGCGGTTTATCCGGCTTTGACCTTCGGAGAAGCGGTCTATATGTTTGCTTATTTTCGCACCGATCTGTTGAACAATGAATATTTACGCCTGCAAAAAATCGATACGCTCCTGACGTTTACCGGTTCGCAGCGGCAGGAGCCGCTATGTTGATGGCACACCTCTGATTCTCTTGTAGAAGCGGCTCATTACCGCTATGAAGTTGGATTTTCGAAGCCGAAAAAAGCTCATGTCGTACAGCGGAATGTCATCCTTGTACACCATGGGCTTTTTTGTGGTCGCGTGTATCGGGTTCCGGCACTGCAATCTTAAATCTTATGTTCCATGAGATGGGCAGCAATCTTGCGGCCGTGGAATCTGCCGGTCTCGATGAAAATTTCATTGGCCTCCCGGCGGGAAGCGACGACGCCTGCCAGATAAATCCCAGGCACATTCGTTTCCATTGTACTGTCGTTAAACGTCGGATATCCCTCCGGCTCGATGGTTACGCCAACGGAGGTAAGAAAAGCCCGATCGGGATGAAAACCGGTCATTGCGAGTACGAAGTCATTAGGCAAATATTCCAAATCCGTTCCCGGGGGTCCTTCAATGGTGACCGTCCGTTGGCCGATCTCAATAATGCGCGAGGAGAAACGCATCCCGATCCTTTGTTTGGCGACCAGGCTCTCAAAGGAAGGTCTGACCCAGGGCTTAATGCTTCGCGAATATTGCTCGCCGCGGTATACGACGGTCACCTGCGCACCGACACGTTCCAGCTCCAGCGCGGCGTCGATGGCGGAGTTGCTGCCCCCGATAATCGCGACCCGCATACCGGTATACGGATGGGATTCGCGGAAAAAATGGGTGACCTTGTCCTGGTCCTCGCCGGGGATACCAAGCTGGTTGGGATGATCAAAGTACCCCGTGGCTACAATAACGGTGCCTGCCCGGTAAACGATCGCTTCGCCATACCGATCAACTGTATGCAGCTCAAAGCTTCTATCCTCCAGGGGCACCACGGAGGTTACCGTCTCATAAGCGTTGATTCTCACCTTGCGCCGCAAGGACACATTACGGTAATAATTGAGAGCCTCCAGCCGCGAGGGTTTCTCATTGGCAGTCGTAAACGGGATATCGGCGATTTCCAGAAGCTCGGGAGAGCTGAAGAAATGCATGTTGATGGGATACTGCGTAATGGAATGGACAACATTCTGTTTCTCGATAATCAGAGGCGATATTCCGATCGATTGCAGCTCTATCGCAGCGGCGAGGCCGCAAGGACCCGCGCCGATAATAATGACTTGTTCTTCATTCATCAATGTAATTGAAGCCTCCCTGTACATGCACACATGGTTCAAAGTAGTTAATAGCCCTATTTTAGCATAGGTTGGGTTCCGGTACAGCAGCGCGTTATTGGGGATGTTCATGAAGCCATCAACAATCTCTAATTATGAACAGGCAATTAGCTCTGTGTACAGGCGGCTGAATGTTGTATAATAAGCTGAATCAGTAACCACGACCCAAGGAAGATGAGGTGATAGAATGCGACGGCGCTTTGTTATTGAAGCCGTAATGGTGGCCACATACGGACAACTGCTTGTACCCAGCCAGCCGGTCGATTTTGTCCTGCCTTATTCGACCATTATGGAGCTTTATGAAATGAAAGATGCCGCTGAACCGGTGATGGATGACCCGAGCGACGATGCGCATGTGAAAGCGAAAATCAATGAACTGATCCAGTTCTTTGAAGACCCCTTTAACCGCAAAAAAATCGAGCGTTCCCTGCAGATGCCCTGGCGGGAAAGCTCTCCGCTGCTGCTGAATGACAGGATCCAGTTCACAGTCGTATATGCGGTTGACAATGCCCATTACGGGGAATTGTTTGATCCTATCGAGACTGAGCTGCTGCTGACTTCACTGAAGCTCAATGTGCCGCTGTTATCGGACCAGTTCGAATTTCAGGACCGTCTGATCGAAGCTGAAGTACCCGTTCAAATGTACGATATTGAGGATTATGAGTTTGCGGTGGAAGAAGGAATCTCCACGGAAGAGTGGGATTCTCACCGGGATCTATAAAAGAATTATTTATTTTTTAAAACCTCTTGCATATGAACTGGAAGAGATGATAAGATTTGGATGTTCCGATCAAACACATACCAATAAGAAAGGGAGGTTGATGGATATGAAATTCTTTAATGTTGAGCAGCGGCACAACGTAACAGGGAAATATGTCCATCGGCCTTTCTTTTTGATTGCCTCGTCATTCGCAGCCTAAGCAGCAGAGGCTTCCTTTATGACCAGCGCTTCCGAAGAGACTTTGAGCCAACAAGGCTTGGAGTCTCTTTTTTGTCGCTCACCACGTGACGGGGGACTGTAAGATTGGGTGGAATTTGTAAGGCTATCAGCGTGGGGGAGAGGGCCTTTCCGCGCACAGGGAGAGGGAAAAGTGAAGATATGGCTAAGATTGATGAAGTACTTGCGGCCCAATTCCAAGTGGATCCTATTATCCATCGTACTGATGATGGTGGGTACGCTTGTGGATCTTGTGGCGCCCTGGCTCCTGAAGGTGATTTTCGACCAAGGTATTGGTAAAGGAAATGAGAACTTGATTTTACTTTTGATTCTGGCACTTGCTGGCATTCAGGTTGTGAAAAGCTTGGGAAGCTTTGTGCAGGGACGCACCCAGGAGATGGTCGGACAGAATGTCGTTTTTATGCTGAGGAAAGAACTATATACCCAGTTGCAGAAATTATCGTTCAGTTATTACGATAAAGCTCAGACCGGACAAATCATGTCGCGAATGACGGGGGATATTGAAGCGGTCAAAAACTTCATCGGATTTGGCTCCATGATGATGTTTGGCGGACTGCTTACGTTTGTCGGGACGATTATTTTCATGATGTCGATGCAGTGGGAAGTTACGCTGATCAGTATGGTTTTCACTCCGTTGCTCATTATTTCGCTGATGCGCTTCAATAAGAAAGTCGGTCCTGCCTGGGGCCAAATCCGCGAGCAGATGGGACGGTTGACAACAACGCTGCAGGAAAATATCTCCGGAATCCGGGTGGTAAAAGCATTCGCCCGTGAGAAAACAGAGAAAAATAAATTTGAGTCGCGGAATGACCAGAATTTCGAAACGAACATGGAACGGGCTAAGATGGAAGCGAAAACGTTTCCGTTGATGGGATTCTATGGTGGGGTCACCTTTCTGCTGATGGTGTTCGTCGGCGGAATTTATGTGGCCAACGGCAAAATGAGTCTTGGCACCTTCATGGCTTTCCAATGGTATGTGTGGGGAGTAATCTGGCCGCTGAATATGCTGGGTTGGCAAATAAATATGATGCAGCAGGCAATCAAAGCAGCCCCGCGCGTTTTTGAAGTCCTCGATACCCCCATTACAATCGATACGATCAAAGAGGGCGCAGCGGATACCGCGAATATAATTGGCAGGGTGTCCTTCGAAGAGGTAAGCTTCCATTTTGCCGATCAGGATGCCGAGAAAGAAACAGGCGTGCTTAGCAATATTTCCCTCCATATTGAGCAAGGAGAGGTTGTGGCAGTCCTGGGTTCCACAGGTTCCGGCAAAAGCAGTTTAATTGCCTTGTTGTCCCGTTTCTATGATGTGAGCGGGGGCAGACTGCTGATTGACGGTATTGATGTTCGTGATTATGAGCTGGATGGGCTGCGCCGCAGAATCGGAATTGTTCCGCAGGAGACCTTCCTGTTCTCGGCTTCGATCCGCGATAATATTGCATATGGGGTGCCCGATGCTTCGCAGGAACAAATTGAATGGGCTGCACGCAAAGCGCAAATCCATGAATTTATTGAAACGATGCCCTTCGGATACGATACGCTTATTGGCGAACGGGGTGTCGGACTTTCCGGGGGGCAACGTCAGCGTGTTGCTCTCGCCAGAGCGATTCTGATGGACCCACCGATTCTGGTGCTGGATGAAGCGACAGCGAGCGTGGATACCGCGACGGAATCCGCTATTCATGAAGCGCTGCTTGAGGTGATGAAAGGGCGTACGACCTTCATCATTGCCCAGCGGCTGTCGTCGGTGAAACGTGCCGACCGCATTATCGTGCTTGACAAGGGTCAGATTGTGGAGCAGGGCACCCATAAAGAGTTGTACGAACGGGGCGGCTTCTTCCGCGGCTTGTTTGAAATGCAGGAGATCGCTCCTGTCTCTTCTTGATATTTAATCGGATTAATAGTTAATGACATTTAGGTTTGGGGTGAGTCTATGAGTCAGGTGGAATGGGATATTGACGAGCTGGAGGAGAAACCCTTTAATCGGCAATATATGAAACGGTTATTCAACTACTTGCTGCCCTACAAAAAAGTATTGACGCTTGTAACGGTTATTGTACTGCTGAATATGGCGCTCAGCCTGGCGGAACCGCTTCTGATCGGCTATTTGATCGACGCAGGTATACTGAAGAAGGATTTTTCCGTTATTTATTGGATCAGTGCTCTCCTTCTGGGTAACCGGCTGCTTGGTTGGCTGTTCGGTTATCTGGATACCCGGATGATCAACTTTACCGGCCAGCGCATTTTGTTCGATTTGCGCCAGCAGCTTTTTAATCATCTGCAGACGCTCTCATTCCGCTTCTTCGACGGCAGGCCAGCCGGTAAAATTATGTCACGCATCACCAATGATACCAATGCGATCGGGGAACTGATCAACGGCGGCCTGATCACGATCGTTATGGAATTAACGCATTTGATCGGCATTATCGCCATCTTGCTGTGGATGGACTGGAAGCTAGCGCTGCTTTCTTTTATCATGCTGCCGCTTCTGTTTCTGATCATTATCATTCTGCAGCCGAAAATCGAAGGCTCCTGGTCGCGCTCGCGTAAAACCATGTCGGCGATCAACGGTAATATCAATGAAACGATCCAGGGTATTCGCGTCATTCAAGCTTTCTCCCGGCAGAAGGAAAACAACCGCCGCTTCAACAAGCTGAATGCCGGCAACAAGCAGGCATTCATGCGCGCTGTCACGCTGGAGTCCGCAGTATGGCCCTCTGTTGAGCTGATCGGAATGATCGGAAGCTGCATCGTAATCTGGTTCGGTGCCAAGCAGGTAATGAGTGATGCGCTCTCCCTCGGTTTTCTGATGGCTTTTATCAACTATCTGTGGCGCTTCTGGGGGCCGCTCAGCGCATTAACGAAAGTCTACAGCCAGGTGCTCTCTGCTATGGCTTCCGCTGAACGGATATTTGAAATTCTGGATACGGATCCGGAGGTTTCGGATTCCAGGACGGCCAAGCCGATGAAACCAATCCGCGGCGAGGTTGTTTTTGAGAATGTCGGTTTCCGCTATGGTGAAGACAAACCTCAGGTGCTCCACGAGGTTAACTTGCACATCAAACCCGGCCAACGGGTAGCGCTGGTGGGACCGACAGGCGCGGGAAAAAGCACCATTGTGAATTTGCTGATGCGCTTCTACGATACAACCGAAGGGCGTATTCTCATTGACGGGGAGGATGTGAAGGAGGTCACGCTGGAATCCCTGCGCAGGCAAATGGGGATTGTTCTTCAGGATTCTTTTATTTTCTCCGGTACGATCGAAGAGAATCTGCGGTATGGTAACGAGGAAGCATCCGATGAGAAGCTGCGTCAAGCCGCTGAGAATGTGCGCATCGACAGATTCGTCTCGCAGTTTGCGGATGGTTATCAGACGCAGGTGGAGGAGCGGGGCTCCAAGTTGTCGGTCGGTCAGCGGCAGCTTCTCGCATTTGGGCGCGTTCTGCTTTCGGATCCTCGTATTCTTATACTGGATGAAGCCACTTCCAGCGTCGATACGGAAACAGAGCAGCATATCCAGGCAGCGCTGGAGAATGTGCTGCAAGGGCGGACAGCGTTCATCATTGCTCATCGGCTTAGCACGATCCGCGATGCTGATTTGATTCTGGTCGTTCAAAACGGCGGTATTACGGAGAAGGGCACTCACGAGGAGCTTATTGCGGCCGGAGGACTTTACAGCAAACTTTACACGACACAGTTCGATATGCAGGAATCTCTGGCGTTGCAGACGGGTGCTTAAGGAGCACGACTCAAGCCTATCATAACCCCCCTTGCTTACTCCCGCACGCAGCTTTGGGAAAAGGCAAGGGGGCTTTTTGTATGCCTCCATAAAAACATCCCCGGAGCATTGAGTGAGCTGAGTTGCCCGGAAAACGCTTAAGGTAACGGGGCGGAAGCTGGATTAACGTTTTCCGCAAAGGCCGTAAAAAAACATATTGACCATTCCCTCAAGAAATTGATCCATATCCCCGCTTTTTTCAGCCATTTCCAGTATCGTTTCATATTGATTCATGTACAACTGGATAAAGGCGAGTATGGATTCGACCGAGACGTCGCTTGAAATCTCGCCGCTTTTCTTTCCTTCCTCAATAATCCTGATTGTCAGGGGGATCGCTTTTTCCCGGTATTGTTTCTCAACATATTGGTTTAATTCATGATCTTCGATTAACAGCTCTTTGATCAGACCGGGAGAGATATCTTTATAAGACTCTTTCTCCAAAAAGATGATATGCTCGATCTTTTCCTTTAACGTATGGCCTCCATTCATATATTCCTCGAACTCGCGGATGATGTTGTCAAAGTAGGCTTTAAGCACTTCCTGGAGCAGAGCTTCCTTGCTTCCGAAATAATTATAGATCGTCACCTGCGAGACCTTGGCTTTCTTGGAAATATCAGCGATCCGAATCCCCCTGAGATCCGTAGTCCGCAGCATATCCAGACATGTCTTCATAATCTTTTCTTTGATTAGACTGGCCCTTTTTTCAAAACCGTTCATCATTATTCACCTAACCTCATATGCTATTATAAAATTAATGAAACTTAAAAATAAATATATTTCATAAATACATTGACGAAGCCAACAATCAAGAATATTATAACATATGAAATATGTTGACGTTTATATTTCATCTTTTAATATTTGGAGGTGCCGTTATGTTAACCGTCCAACATCTGACGAAGCGATTCCCTAATGGAAAAGGAATTTTCGATGTCTCGTTTACGGTGAAAAAAGGAGAAGTCTTCGGTTTTTTGGGACCGAATGGGGCGGGGAAGTCCACTACGATCCGTCACATCATGGGCTTCATGAAGCCCAGCAGCGGATATGTGAAGGTGAATGGGCTTGACGCCTGGAAGGATCAGGGGAAAGTGCAAGCGTATATGGGATACCTTCCGGGAGAAATATCGTTTATCGAAGGGATGACCGGCAAGACGTTTCTCGATTTTATGGCTGATATGCAGGGGGTGAAGGATCGGTCCAAGCGCAATCGCCTCATCGACCGTTTGCAGTTTGACATCCATACCCCGATCCGGAAAATGTCCAAAGGCATGAAGCAGAAGGTAGGAATCGTTGTCGCCTTCATGCATGATCCTGATGTGATTATTCTGGATGAGCCGACATCGGGTCTGGACCCTCTGATGCAGAAGGTTTTTATCGAAATTGTAATGGAGGAAAAGGCAAGAGGGAAAACCTTCCTGATGTCGTCCCACAGCTTTCCGGAAATCGAGCGGACCTGCGACCGGGCAGCTATTATCAGGGATGGCGTGATCGTCGCCGTCAAGGATATCCATGAGCTGCAATCCATGCAGCGGAAGGTGTTTGAAGTCACCTTCGACAATGAGGCAGATGTGGGATCATTTGTAGATTCCGGTCTGCATGTGGAGTCGCAGGAGGGGAATCGGGTGAGAGTTGCCATCCAGGGGAATTACGATATGTTTATGGAGGAGACGGCAAAATACAAAATCCGCAATATCGATATGGCGACTCAAAATCTGGAGGATATATTTATGAATTATTATGATCGGAACGGGGTGATAAAATGAGCCTGACTTTATATAAGCAGATGATAAAAGTCAATATAAAGGGGTTTATGAGCTATGCGTTTGGTTCCGCCTTTTATATCCTTCTCGCATTTTGGTTATATCCCGGACTTGCCCAGAATACGAAAGCGATCGACGAGCTGGTCCAGGCCATGCCGGAGGGAGTGGGCAAAGCTTTCGGTCTCAATGGATTTGGCAGTGCCGAAGCATTCATCTCGGGGGAATATTATGGATTAATTCTGGTTCTCCTCCTTGCGATTGTATGCGTTCAGCTGTCGACGCAGCTGATGGCGAGCTTGGTGGATCGAGGCTCCATGGCCTATTTATTGTCGACGCCGGCCACAAGAAAACAGGTCGCATTCACGCAAGCTGCTGTTTTGACAACCGGATTGTTCATTATTATCGCGATTACCACATTGGCCGGGTTCGCCGGAAATGCCTGGCTCCTCGGAGCTGACTATGAGTTTGATATTCCAAGATTCATTCAGATGAATGCCGCGGCATTTCTGCTTTTTTTTGCGATTGGCGGCATTTCCTTCCTGGTGTCTTCTCTCTCGACCGACGAGAAGCAGGCACGAGGGATATCCGGATTGATTACATTCGGTTTCTTCTTTTTGGATTTGTTGGGCAAACTGAGCGAGAAAATCGATTGGGTGAAAAACATCACCATTTTTTCGTTATACAAGCCTGGGGAAATTGTTAACGGCAATGCGGATGTGGCTGCACCATTCCTCATTCTCGCTGTCGTTGGTCTGGTATCTTTCGGATTAGCCATTATCCTGTTTCGAAAACGCGATTTGCTCTTGTAACAGGCATACAACGAAAACTCCGGGCCGGGAATGGACTGGAGTTTTCCTATTTCTTCTGGGCCGAAGCGCGACCTATTGTCCTGCAGCGGGATTATGGGGAAGCAGGCTGAGCGTCCATCAACCGTTTCAGCTTCAATTCCGTTTTCGATTCTGGGGCGGGGGTATAGATGCTGCAGCGCAAATCAGAGCTTCCCTGCACTTGCAGGGAAGTCAGATGAAACAGCATTTTACCCGCTTTGGCATGCCTGAATTCAATCAGCACCTCAGGCGCCGAGCTCACCTGGCTTTGGGACCATAACCGATTGAAATCCGGATGGTTCTCCTTCATCTCCGCAAGAAAATGTTCATACCATTCATCCTCGACATACTGGCCGTAATAAGCCCTGAATATCGCCAGAAAGCCGCTGACAAAATGCTCCCAATTCCCGGCAAGCCGCCGGAATTCTTTCCTTGTGAACAAAAGCTGGATCATATTTCGTTTATCGAAAGGGATTTTCTCGAAATCGAGAAATACATGACTTGCGGCATCATTCCAGCCGACAATCTGGCAGCGCCGGTCGGAAATGATGGAAGGGCAGCTCTGCAGCTCCTGCAGGATCCACTTCAAAGAGGGGCTGATTTCAGGCCTCTCTTCTTTCATCGCGGTAAAGCCGGGGGCGGTATCGAGCGCCAGCGCGTATAAATATTTATGCTCATCCATCGTTAATTGTAAGGCTGCTGCCACACAATCCAGGACAGAATTAGACACCGTAATATCGCGGCCCTGCTCCAGCCAGGTATACCAGGTGGGGCTGACACCGGCAAGCTGGGCAACCTCTTCACGCCGGAGACCGGGCGTTCTACGCCGTGTACCGGCAGGAAGCCCGACGGATTGTGGGAGAATCTTGGCGCGCTGCGCCTTCAGAAAGGCCGATAATGCTTCAAGCCGCGCTTGCCTGTTCATAGCAGTCCTCCTTCGGACGTTTGTTTATACTGGTAGTCATTATACTATAATAAACAGCAACTTGTAATAGGATAAGGATTGTGACAATATACGGCTATGAAGAGAAGAAGGATTGCTAAGAGAGGGGTCGGCAGCTATGGAACGAGTAGTCATAACCGGTATGGGTCTCATATCGCCGCTCGGAAATGATGTAGGTTCCTTCTGGGAGCGTATGAAACGCGGGGAATCGGGGATATCCCTTATAGATACCTTCGATGTGTCCAGACATAAAGCGAAGATTGCCGGATTGGTTCGCGAATTCGATGCGGATGGCCATTTCGGCCGGAAGGAAGCGCGGCGCATGGACCGTTTCAGCCAGTTTGCGCTGGCAGCGGCTGAGCAAGCGGTTGAAGACGCGGGAATCAAGCTGGAGTCCATCGATCTGGAACGAATGGGGGTCTATGTAGGTTCTGGCATTGGCGGTATCCAGACGCTGCTCGAACAGGATAGCGTCCTTCGTTCCCGTGGTCCGGAGCGGGTAAGTCCTACCTTAGTGCCGATGATGATCGCCAATATGGCGGCTTCGATGATCAGCATCCGATTCGGGGCTGTAGGCCCAACCATGGCTCCGGTAACGGCCTGTTCGGTAGGCAACACCGCCATTGGCGAAGCGGCGCGGCTGATCCGCACGGGAGGGGCAGATATCGTTATAGCGGGAGGGGCGGAAGCAGCGATTACGGATATTTCACTCGCAAGCTTCGGCAATGCTACCGCTATCTCAACGCGCAACGACGATCCTGCCCGCGCCAGCAGGCCGTTTGACGTAGACAGGGACGGTTTTGTTATGGCGGAAGGAGCGGGTATCGTTGTATTGGAGTCGCTCTCTCACGCTCTCAGGAGAGAGGCGCGCATCCATGCGGAGGTGATCGGGTACGGCGCAAGCTCTGATGCGTATCATATGGTCGCGACACATCCGGAAGGACTCGGTGCGTACCGCGCAATGAAATTAGCTCTGCAGGATGCAGCGATCTCCCCCTCCGAAGTGGATATGATCAGTGCCCATGCTACCAGCACAGAAATTGGGGATCGTTCGGAAACGAATGCCATTAAGAAGCTGTTCGGTCAAGATGCCTTCCGGATTCCGGTAACGGCGAACAAATCCATGCTTGGCCATATGCTGGGTGCAGCCGGGGGCGTTGAAGCGATAGCATTGATCAAAAGCCTGCAGGATAATGTCATCCCGCCTACGATTAATCTGGAACAGCAGGACCCCGAGTGCGACCTGGATTATGTTCCGCAGCATGCACGGACAGCAGCGATGAAGGTCGGATTATCCAACTCCTTTGGATTCGGCGGGCATAATGCCGTTATCGTTCTCAAGAAATATGGAGAATCCTAGTCCTTGCAATCGGAGGGACTGATTGATATAATGACATCCAATAACCGTATACGTAGATCAAGCCGATGAAGAGAATCCAACTCGGAGGCGCTGCGAACGGAAACTGTGCGGCTTTTCTATGCTGCAAGCGTCCTTAAGTAGTCCGGTAACCGCACCGTTAGCTGCGGATCAAGAGAGTCGTGCGCCTTAGCGCGCCGGCTAATTTGGGTGGCACCGCGAGCGCGCTCCTCGTCCCTTATGTGGGATGAAGGAGCGCGTATTTTATTATATTCGCGAGAGGAGCCAGCTTGCCCATGTTAGACATTCGGACGATTCGAGAACAATCCGGAAGAGTACAGGAAACTGCTGTAATGAAAGGTATCCGGCTGGAGGTCGTCAGACTGCTGGAATTGGATGAACAGAGAAGGTCACTGATGACGGAACTGGATGCGTTGCGGGAGAAGCGAAATAAGCACTCCAAAGAAGTGCCTAGATTGATGAAGGACAACCGGCAGGATGAAGCGGAGGTACACAAGCTTGAAGTGGTTTCCCTGATCCAGAGGCTTAAGGAGGGGGAAGCACGGCTCAAACAGATCGATGCGGCATATGAAGCGCTGATGCTGGAGGTGCCGAACTTTGTCTCCCCCGATACACCGATCGGGCTGAGCGAGGAGGATAACGTTGAGATCCGCAAGGTAGGAATGCCGCCTGTATTTTCCTATCAACCGCTTAGCCATGTAGAGCTGGGGCATTTGCACGGGATGATGGATCTGCAACGGGGCGTGAAAATCGGCGGCGCACGCCAGGTGGTTCTCCGGAACGCCGGACTGCTGCTGCATCGCGCCGTTCAGCAGCTGGCGCTCGATCTGCTGGAGGAGGAAGGCTTCGAACTGTACGACGTACCCGTGATGGTAAGAGAGGAAACGCTGGTCTCATCGGGATTTTTCCCGGGCAGTCGCGATCAGACGTATCGCATTGAAGGTGAGGATAAATGGCTGACCGGTACGTCGGAGGTGCCGTTGATCTCGCTTTACAGCGGAGAAATTCTGGATCTGAGCAAGCCGAGGCTGCTGGCTGCATGCACACCTTGCTTCCGCCGGGAAGTCGGTTCCGCCGGGCGCGATGTGCATGGACTGTACCGCGTTCATCAATTCGCCAAAGTAGAGCAGGTCGTCATCTGCCGCGCGGATCATGATTTGGCCAATCATTGGCTTGCGCGCATTACGAGCCATGCGGAGAAGCTGCTCCAACTGCTGGAGCTGCCTTACCGCGTGGTAGCTGTCTGTACCGGAGACCTGTCGCAGAAGAATTACAAGCAATTTGATATCGAGACATGGATGCCCAGCCGCAACGGTTACGGCGAAACGCATTCGGCTTCGCTGCTGCTGGATTTTCAGGCCAGGCGCTCGCGCATCCGCTACCGTGATGAACAGGGTCAATTGCATTTTGCTTATACACTCAACAATACAATGGCAGCAAGTCCGAGACTCCTGATTCCGCTTATCGAAAATCATCAGCTGGAGGATGGGACGATCATCATTCCCGATGCGCTTCGTCCCTATTTGAAAGGTATTGATAAGCTGTCGGTTAGTGTCTGATCAACATATGAAGAGAGCTCTGAACCGTCAGCGGCTGCAGCTCTCTTCCTCTTGATTAAGGACGGGTTCAAATAAACGGGTCAAATCTCACAACTGGGGAATGAACGCGGGGGTTGAATGTGTTATAGTGAAGGAAACTAGAGCAGTCCTTAGACTGCAGGATTGTCAGGTGTTAGGGCCAGCGGATTGACTTATCTGTCACCTGTTTTTCTTATGGGGGAGATTGTTTAATGGGAGATTTTATATCGGATGCAATTGATTGGCTGCTTCAGGTAACGTCATTGGACGGCTACGGGATCCTGCTGATCGCAGTTCCGCTCGCAATTGTCCAGGGACTTCTTGGCATTTTTCCATTTACGACCTTGATCATGTTATACATTTCAGCGCTCGGACTTGAAGTTGGACTGCTGATGAGCTGGTTGACCGGGACGCTGGCATCCATCGTCATTTTCTATTTTTTTCGTTATTTCGTCTCAGGATGGGTGAACCGCAAGCTGGCGAAGCGGATCGAACGTTATGAAAAATGGCAAAACAGCTTTCAGCGGTACGGCATCTGGGCGATCATTTTTTTGCGGACGCTGCCGATTATGCCTAATAACCTGATCTCGTTCATGTCATCCGTATCTCGAGTAAGTTCCCCATCGTATATTCTGTCTTCGCTCGTCGGCAACTTATCGCATATCTGGTTGTTCGGCATTATCAGCTCGACCTTATTGATGCCCGGTACTGATATCAAATGGCTGATCGTTACCTATATCATTTTTTGTCTCATCCTGATCCTTCTTTTTGGGGCTTTCCAATATAAAGGTAAAAGAAAAAACCGCATGCATGCGGCGAATTCCGGCAGCAGATCCCTTCCGGGGGAGAAAAATGTGCATCTGTAGCGCTTGCGTTTGTGGCATAATAACATCATACCCATTCACTGGAATTTGAGAGGAGCATTTTAAACGATGAGTATGGAGTCCATTCATCAGTTAGCTGATCGTATCCGCACCAATGTCAGCCAGGTTATCGTCGGTAAAGAAGATATCATCGACAAAATGCTGATCGCTATAATTGCATCCGGTCATGTACTCCTGGAGGATGTGCCCGGCACCGGCAAGACTTTGCTTGCGAAAGCGCTTGCCAAATCCATTGACTGCTCCTTCAAACGGATTCAGTTCACGCCTGACCTGCTGCCCTCCGATCTGAGCGGTATTCATTTCTACAATCAGAAGCTCTCCGAATTTGAATTCCGGCCAGGCCCGTTGTTCACCAATATTGTTCTGGCTGATGAAATCAACCGTGCGACGCCGCGGACGCAGTCAAGCCTGCTGGAATGCATGGAGGAGCGGCAGGTCAGCATTGACGGGACAACTCATGTGCTGGCCCGGCCTTTTTTAGTAATCGCAACACAGAACCCGATCGAGCAGCAGGGTACTTTTCCACTGCCGGAGGCTCAATTGGACCGTTTTCTGTTCAAGGTGAAAATGGGCTATCCATCTTCGGAAGAAGGAATCGATATCATGAAGCGGTTCATGTCGGGAAATCCGCTTGAGCAATTGAAACCGATTGCAACGACGAAGGATATCGAAGACGCCCAGAATGCGTATACGTCTGTCCTGGTAAGCGAGGATATGCTTCATTATATGATGGCGATTGTGGAGGAGACTCGTTCCCATGCGGATTCGGCGCTTGGCGTCAGTCCGCGGGGCAGTCAGGCACTGCTGCGGGCCTGTCAGGTTTATGCGGCGCTGAAGGGGCGGGATTACGTCATGCCCGATGATGTGAAAGCGATGGCCGTGCCGGTACTGTCTCACCGGATTGCGCTTCGCAGCGCGCAGCGGCTGCGTCCGGAGGCCGCCGAGAAGCTGGTCGAATCGATCCTGCATACGGTAGCGGTGCCGTCCGACACGCCGCTCATGACTAAAGTCTGAGCGGTTCACAGTGGAGGTGCAAGCAATGGGCATACATTGGTTTATTTTAAGCGCTGCGGCGGTCATATTAATCCAGGGGTGGATTTTTCGCCGGTTCGCGATGAAACGGCTGAGCTACGCAAGAGAATTCAGTGTGAAAAACTGTTTTGAAGGCGACCGGATTGAAATGATTGAGCGCCTGGAGAACCGCAAATGGCTCCCCGTCCCATGGATGCGGGTGGAGTCCATTCTACATACCGGCTTGAAGTTCGAGCATCTCTTTAACTTTGATGTCAGCAACGGGCAGTTCTATCAGAATCACAAAAGCTTGTTCAGCCTTATGGGCAATAAGCAGCTGATCCGGCGTCATCCCGTGCAATGCATGCAGCGGGGCTGCTACCGGCTGACCAGCGCATCCGTGACCTTTGGAGACCTGTTCGGATTGTTCAAATCATGGAAGTCCGTTACGCTTCAGGAGGAGCTCATCGTGTACCCTATGCCGGCAGACCGCTCCATGATTCAGCTGCCGTCACGCAGCTGGCAGGGTGATATTTCGGTACGTCGCTGGATCGTCGAGGATCCATTCTATGTGACGGGCGTTAGGGATTATCAGGCAGGAGATTCGTTGAAAACGATTAACTGGAAGGCGACCGCCCGGTCATCCAGGCTGCAGGTACACAGACGGGATTTCACCGCTGACTACAGACTGATGGTGCTGCTCAATGTGGAAGATCATGCGGACATGTGGGAGGTTGTGAACAATACTGCGCTGATCGAACAGGGAATCCGGCTTGCTGCGGCGCTGGTTCAATACGCAACCGAGCAGGGGCTGGAAACGGGATTTGCAACGAACGGCCATGATATCGATATCCCCGGCTTGCCGATCGTCACGCAGATGAACAGCGGCAGCGATCACTTGTTGTACATGCTGGAGCGGATGGCCAAGCTTGCCATTACCAGCGTGACGCCATTTTACTTGCTCCTCGACAAGCTGGAGGAGAAAATGGACGAACGCTGCGATGTCGTGATCGTGTCGGCTTTTATGAGCGAGAAAATAGAGCTGGCCATAGATCGGTTGCGTAGTCACGGCCACGGTGTCGAGTGGCTGCCGCTCCAATTAGAGGCAGGTGATGCGGCATGACCGTCTATATCCGCGCAAGCTCCAAGGCTCTTCTTCAGGGGCTAATCGAGCTTCTTCTGTTTATGCCCGTTGCTTTTCTCATTCAGGCTTTCCTCTTTGAAGGCGAAGCAAGCTGGATGTGGCTCATTCTTATTCCTCTTGGATACCCGCTTGGGCTCATGATTATTAAGCTGCTTAAGTTCAAGCATCCGGTCATGATTACGTTAATCGGCTTTGCGGCAGGCATCGGTCTCAGCGCATTGCTGCTTGGTGTTACCAAAGCGGGAGCTGTCAGTGCCTTAACCTTATCGCTCGGTATGACCAGGGGCGGGCTTATGGCGGTCTCCATGCAGTATTTCAGACTGCATGCACGCCATTATGTAATTGGGATAGCGGTTTATTTTATAGTGTCGCTGATTTTCGGCCGTATGCCGGCATTTGAACCCTATCAATCTGCGTTGATCGGCTTCGGTCTTGTCGCTTTGCTGTTGACGCTGTTCTCTGCCAATAGCGGGTATGTGAATGACGAGTCCCTGTCAGGCAATGGCCGTCCAGCGGTTGAGCCAACTGTACGAAAACAAAACCGGCTGCTTGTCTCCATTATGGCAGTCATTACAGTGGCGATTGTATTCACGTATCAGATCCAGGCTGCGCTTGGCGCTCTCTGGAATACCTTCAAGGAATGGTTGAAGCAGCTCTTCTCTAGAGGGGACACCCAGAATGTCCCGCAGCAGGAGATGGAACCGCCAGCTGTACCGCCTCAGCTGCCTGACGGGGATGGGAAGTCGATGCCCCCGTGGGTGGATTATATTCTGTACGGTGTCGCTGCGCTGGTTGGACTTGTCCTGTTGTACCTGGTTCTGCGCCAGCTCCGTCATGTGCCTGCTTGGCTGAAGAGGCTGCAGGAGAAGCTGATGAAGCTTTTCGGACGGGAACAGACTCTTGCGGCTCAAGGTTATGTGGATGAGGTTTCCAGCCTCCCCAAAACCGGACGTCTTGGCGGGCTGTTTCGCAGCAGAACGAAGGAACCCCGCGTCCGTTATAAGGATCTGCAGGATAATGAATCGCGGCTGCGCTACTTGTACCGTCAGCGTCTGGGCAGACAAGTGAAAGCCGGTTATGATTTCAAACCTTTCCTGACGCCGCTGGAAACGGATACCGAGCTTCAGGGAAGAGGAGAGGAACGTTCAGCCGCCGATCTCGCGCAGCCTTACAGCAATGTCCGGTATGGCAACAAAAAAATCTCGGATCAGGAGCTGGAGCGAATTGCGGAAGCCGTGAACAAGAGCGGCCGCTAAAGGTCTCGCCTACATAAATATCCAGGGTTCAGGACATCTTAAGGTTGGATATGACGACCAACAGGAGGGATCGCATCGATGGATAATCAAGGCCAGCAAGGCCAGGGGACGTACAACCAGCAGGGGCAACAAATGCAGCAGGGCAATAATGTGCAGCTTAGCTATCAGCAGTTTCAGGAGCAGGTACAGCGGCAGCAGGAGCAGGAGAGAATCCAGGCCCAGCAGGCGCTTCGCAATGTAGGACTGGACGGAGCCTCCCAGCAGGTGAACCAGGTGGTGATTGAACTGCAAAACATCGGCCGAGAGCTCCAGCTTGCCGAGAACCAGCTGCAAATGCAGATGGATGCCCAGAAACGGCAAATCCAAAATATTCACCAGCGGCTGCAGCAGGCCGAGCAGATGGTACAACGCAGCTTGTCCAGCATGAACGCTTCTTCCCAGCCGTCAACGGCACCGTTCCAATAATATTCTTGATACACATTGAAAAGAACCCTTTACGCCCATGCTGTGAATCGCTGGAAAGGCGAAGCCGCAGCATGAGGTTTAATGGGTTTTTTGCGGTTTTATCGAATACATATGTACTCAGAACGGCAGTCATATGGTATGATTTATGATCGTGATCAAAAACACATCAGCCTCACGCCTGTAATGGAGCGGGGAGCACTTCAAACGTTATAATTACAAGCGAGGAGAGAAAAAAGTATGGCAACAATCGATGATTTTACGACTTTGGATGTCCGAATTGGTACGATAATCAAAGCGGAGCCATTTCCCGAGGCAAGAAAACCGGCTATTAAGCTGGAGATCGATTTTGGACCAATGGGGATGAAGCAATCCTCCGCCCAAATCACGCGCCGGTACGAGAGCCCTATGCTTATCGGGCGGCAGGTGGCGGCAATTGTGAATTTTCCGCCAAGACGCATTGCCGGTTATGTATCCGAGGTGCTGGTCCTTGGCGGAGTTCCGGAAGAAGGCGATGTCGTACTGCTGAGTCCGGATATGACAGTTCCCAACGGAACTTCCATTGCTTGATGGGGAGGGGCCTGCGGTTCGATCGTCATCCCCGGAGCTTGATGGATTTCTTGTAAAGGGGATAGAACCATTTGACTCCGCTCGGGGTCAGGGTGTCCGCGAGCAGATGGGATAGGTAGCCGGCAGTCGCAACGACTGCAATTCCTTCCAGTTCAAGCTGGCTTTCCAGCCCTCGGCCGATCGCACCCCAGATTAGTGCAGCCCACAACGTATGGGTCATTCCTCTGTGCTTGAGCCACGGTACCCAGGCGATAAACAACCCGAAGCCGATGAGCCAATTCATTCCGAAGCGTAGGCCTGCATAGATTAGTCCGCCCCCAATAGCACTTATCATGCAATTACGGATCAAGCCTTGCTTGGCGACAAATCCGAGCAGAAAAGTAATGATGGCGGCCACAGCCAGCTCGGGAACCATTGAATCATAGATGAAATACATGTAACCG
This sequence comes from Paenibacillus nasutitermitis, assembly GCF_014641075.1. GTDB lineage: Bacteria > Bacillota > Bacilli > Paenibacillales > Paenibacillaceae > Paenibacillus_Z > Paenibacillus_Z nasutitermitis. The sequence goes on along the minus strand of NZ_BMHP01000002.1, from coordinate 89,876 downwards.
AAGACCGCGGCTAACAGCGTGCTGCCCCAAAGGATCAGGTTCCGGAGCAGTTTCGACGCCTGGCTTAGTTTGCTGGTCAGCATGCTTGTTCCATCAAGATCGGCGCTCAGGGCGGAGAAGGCGGCCACAGCCATATAAATAGCGGCATTGGTGAAAGTGAATGGATAATAAGCGGTGGCAGCAGCGCCAATCGCGACGCCGATGGTGAGATGGGCAGACCCTTTCATGATATCCTCCTTTTTCTTGTTGATTTTACCCGAAGGCAAACATATGTTTGCTTATTTATTATACATGCTTTTATCAAGTCGTCAAACTGCGCTTGCTCCCAATCATTCAAGGTTGTTTTTATGGACAAGCCGTGTGATAATTATCTATTGCGCGAACTTGATACGAATATCCAATGGAGGAAACAAAGACTGTGGAACGATACCCGTTTGAATATGACCCGTCGCGTTCTTCATTTGCCCAGCAAGCGGGCGAGTGGATAGCGGATGTGTTTTACGATATATTGCCGGAGCATGGATTTGAAGTCCGGGATGAACAAATTTATATGGCTTTTCAGCTTGAACGGGCTTTTGCCGACAAACGGACGATCTTCGCGGAAGCGGGTGTCGGTACAGGAAAAACGCTCGTTTATCTGCTCTACACGATTTGTTACGCGCGCTATATGCGCAAGCCTGCCGTTATCGCATGTGCGGATGAATCACTTATCGAACAGCTGGTCAAGCCGGAGGGAGATATCGCCAAGCTGATTGAGCATCTGGGCCTTGCTATCGACGCCAGATTAGGGAAGTCTCCGGATCAGTACCTCTGCCTGATCAAGCTGGAGCATGCCAGGGTCGGCGATGAGGAGGCTGGCCTGTTCGAGGACATGACCAAACAGCTTCCCGAATTTGTCCAGTCGCCTGCGGCCATGCAGACCTTCTATTCCTACGGGGACCGCAAGGATTACCCTGCTCTTAATGATGAACAATGGAATAAGATTAATTGGGATTCTTTCCAGGATTGCTTCATTTGCGAAAAACGGCACCGCTGCGGTCAAACGCTCTCGCGGGACCATTACCGCCGTTCGAAAGATTTGATTATTTGCTCGCATGATTATTATATGGAACATGTCTGGACCTACGAAGGGCGCAAACGCGAAGGCCAACTGCCGCTTCTGCCGGACCATTGCGCGGTCGTCTTTGACGAAGGCCATCTGCTGGAATCCGCCTGCCAGAAGGCACTCAGCTACAAAATCAAGCATGATGTGTTTGAAGAACTCATTATCCGGCTTCTGCAGAATCAAATCCGTGAATCGCTGGCGCTGCTTATCGATCAGGCCATCGAGCAGAGTGAGAGGATGTTTGCTGCCCTGCAGCGCAAAAGTGTGGTTATCCCCGGTTCGGACCGCAAGCAAATCCTGCTGGATGATGCTCTGCTTCATGAGATCAACCAGTTCAGAGGTCTGCTTGCATCGATTGAGGATGAGCTGGTTTATGAAAGCGAGCTGTTTGTCCTGAATCATTATCAGCTGCGAATCGTGGAGGAGCATTTGGAAATGATGCAGAAGGCGCTTGCGCTCTTTTTTATTTCCGATTCCTTAATCTGCTGGCTCACAGAGGAGAAAGACGGCCCAACGCTGTCCATTATGCCCCGCACCGTCAAGGAAGTGCTGAAAGAGCATGTCTTCGACTCGCATATGCCGATCATTTTTTCCTCGGCTACGTTGTCGGTCGACGGTTCATTCGATTATGTGGCGGAAAGTCTAGGTATCCAGAATTATTTGTCCTTTTCGGCTGCATCGCCTTACGATTATCGGTCCCATATGAAGGCGTATGCGCCCACATGGACCCATGGCGGACGTTTCGAGGAGAAGATGGCGGCGGCTGTTCATTTATTGAAACAGACCGGAGGCAGAGCGCTGATACTATTTCCATCCAAAGAAGAGCTTAGGCGTTTCAAAACGGAAATTGCCGCTTTCCCAGAAGTTTTCGGCATGAACTTCCACTTCGAGGGCGACGGCGAAATCAGCAGATTGATCGAGCTGTTCCAAAACGATGAAACCAGTATTCTGTGTGCGGTCAGCTTATGGGAAGGGCTGGATGTGCCGGGTCGTTCCTTATCGAATGTGATTATTTGGGCGCTGCCCTTTCCTCCGCAGGACCCTGTATTTATGGCCAAACGAAGCAGTGCGAAGGACCCTTTTCATGAGGTGGATCTGCCTTATATGCTGCTCCGTTTGCGTCAGGGAATCGGGCGTCTGATCCGGACCAGCTCGGATACGGGCATCGTATCCATTTTCTATGAGGAATCTTCCGGCCCCCATCAATTGAGGCCTTATATCGATTCGATTATGCCCGAAGGCATTCGCCTGGAGGAACTGCCGTTATAAAGGCCATGAAAGACGAACTTATGTGATGGATGAGAGGAGTGAACATATTGACAAACGAACAGGAGCAGGAGCAGAAGGTTCATCCTTTCTACGGGCACACCGCTCAAGCTTATGGGCTGCTGCCCGCCGCTCTGGAGAATCTGAAACAGCTGCAGGAAGCATTTGATGACGCGAATGAAGATTTTTTGGCGATCGAGCTGAAAACAATGTCGGCAAGACTTGAGGAGATCCGTCAGCTCTTGGCGGAAGGCCCTCAAGGTTGAAGAGTGCAGGCCACAAATGCTCAACTATAGCTTTTATTGATTCAGGGGATCTGCAATGAAACCAAATCGAAGCCTGCATGAATCAGCAGGCTTTTTATCGTATATGCTGCAAAAAAATGTGCTAAAGCTCGGAAGGGGACAATCATGCAGAAGCCTTATATACGCAATCATCAATTTAATCTCATTCAAAATGAAACCGCCTATCTCGGAAGAACGATCCGGACTAGCCCTGACGCCTCTGTCATTGAAGCGATCAGATATAGTGTGTCCACAAAAATTCTTGCCGCTTTTCCGGAGTTGACCGATGCCCAGAGAGAGCTGCTGCAGTTCATCGCCAATCTGTCGGAAGAACAGGAGTTTCAGGATTACCTTGAAGCCTTATCGGCTTTCCGGATCGGTTTTCCCGAGGTAACGGAGCAGCTGATCCGGGATCTGTTCCCCAAGCACAAGAAATTAAAGCTTCCTGATCCTTCGGTGCAGCAGGATTATTCGTATACCTATTTCGGGTGGCCGGATATTGCAACGAATAAAATGTTTCTGATTTATGAGATTCAAGGTGAATTAATCGGAATTGAAGGGAAATATTCGTTAAATCACAAGAAGGACGTATGTGCCTTCTGCAAAGGCTTCGGCGAGGTAGCGCTGTTTACGGCCAATTCCCGAAAAAAAATAGCGGGCTCGCCCGATTATTATAAGGCGGTCGGCAATTATATCTGTTTCAAAAGTCATGAATGCAACAGCCGCATAACCGATCCAAGCGGGCTGGAACGGTTTTTTAAGGATGTAAGGGAGAACTGATCCCCGACGTGTCAAAAGAAAGTAATGCTGTATATTAATTTTTATTTGTTCCGGTATTAACTCATTCTTGGAGGTATGTGATGGAGCACCATGGACCTAATTTTCATTATTTGATTTAAAGGTCTTGACTATGACGTCAGGTCATAGTGCATAATTCTCACTATCAACTACTTGGAGTGAGAGATATGAATATAAAAACATTGCGTTCAGACCAAATTTATCAAAAAGTTGCCCAAGCTTCGCCCGAGGAAAAGCTTGAATTATTCAGAAATGAAATGATGGCTCCCTTTATGAAACAATGGCAAATTCAACAGCTCCCTTTTAAAGCTGAAGAGGCGAATGGTTTTGACGTTGTTACGTTTAATAGTATCATGCATCGATCCCCTGATCAGATTACCGGGCAGATTTCATCTGAGATCGAGTTGATTTCGTCGGATTCTTTTTGGTTAGAGTGTGAGCATGCTGTAAAGAAAAGCCTGCATCTATTTATAGAACATGAAATAAGTCTCCCCGTATCCGAATATGTGTTTACCATTCAACTAGGGAATCCGGAAAGCCGTGCCTTAACTATAAACGAAGGATATAGCGGCTTTGGGGGCATTCCTGGTTTTATCTGGGGTACACTCTTGCCAAATGAGTACACGATTCCTCGAATGAAGGCTTCGCTGGCGCACGAATGCAACCATAATGTGCGATATCAATTTATTCAGTGGGATCACACCGTTAATTTAGGCGAGCTAATTGTAAGTGAAGGATTAGCTGAAAACTTTGCTACGTTCATGTTCGGAGAAGAATTGCTCGGCCCTTGGGTAACGAAAACAAATGCAGAAACACTTAACAAGCGCATTAAGCCCGTGCTCCGGGAGCAATTGCAATTAACGGGATTTGATCAATTTGCCCCTTATCTTTATGGTGACGAGATCGCAGAACTTCAGAACTTTAAACCGGTCAATATGCCTTACAGCGCCGGCTACGCTTGCGGATATTATTTAATCCAGTATTACTTAAGAAAAACAGGAAGAACGATTTTTGAGGCCACAATAACACCTGCTGCTCAAATACTAGACGAAGTAAAGGGATTTTGGGATGAAGAAACCATTATTAGCCGTTAAAGATATTGTTCAGATTACAGGCATTACAGGCCGGACCCTGCATTATTACGATAGAATTGATTTATTTAAACCTACACATCTGACGGAAAAAGGGTATCGCCTATATGATCGAAGCAGTTTGGAAAAACTTCAAACCATTTTATTCTTAAAGGAATTGGATTTTTCCTTGAAAGAAATTGCAGACATCTTAAAGCTGACCAAGCAAGAACAGAAACAAATATTAAAGAAGCAAAGACAAACCTTATTATCGAGAAAACAAAGACTAGAAACAATCATGATTGCTCTCGATGAATACGTTTCGGGGAATGATATTAGTAATTTGCAAATCTTCAATAGTGCTTTTCCATTGAAAGTACAATATGCAAATGAGGCAAGATTCATTTATGGGGAAACAGAAACGTATAAAGAGTTTAATGAAACGTTGGAAAAATTATCACAAGATGATAAAGAGGAACGTTTTCATTCCATGGAGGAAATATTCAAACAAATTGCGTCTTGTGTCGATCAGGATCCTTCCTCCGATGGCGTTCAGCGATTAATCGAGGAGTGGAAAAAAAATCTAATGCAATTCATGACATGTGATGCCGAGTTACTGGCTTGCATTGCCAATACCTACAAATTCGATACACGATTCACAAGCTATTTTAATCAATACAGCAATGAGGAATTAGCAGATTTTCTTTACAATGCAATCATGCATAATATCAAACGGTAAACATCTCAATGAATGGCAAATGCTCAACTGCCGGTCTTAAACCAACAACGTGATGGTACTCAATTATTCAGCGAATCAAGCATCAAGAAATGTTATAAATCTTGCAGTTATCGTAATATTTCCGCAAGCTTTTATTAGGAGTCTCTTTAGCTTCCTTGGTTATTCTAGTGATAGATAACCAAGGACAGCCAGGGAGGCTTTTTTATATGAAAACATTGCTTTATGTGCTTTATGGCGGAAAATCCGTTGAGCATGAGATCTCGTTGAAATCTGCCTATACGGTTATGCAGTCGATTGATGAAAGCAAATTTGATCTTTATCCCATCTATATCACACGTTCAGGCTGCTGGTTCAGCAGGGGCAAACTGAGCGGCAAAACGTTTCTTCCCGGCGATTTGATTCTCGAAGCTGCCGAGGAAGAGCCTGCGGGTACAATCGGCCGCATCTTGACGGAGTTGTTTACTCTTGAAGGTCCTAAAGTGGTGCTTCCCATTCTTCATGGCTCCAATGGCGAGGATGGGACCATCCAGGGGATGCTCGAGCTGTTGAATGTGCCTTATGTCGGGAATGGGGTGCTGGCTTCAGCACTAACGCTGGATAAAGCGCTTGCCAAGGAGGTGCTCGCCTCCGGAGGTTTGCCGCAAGCCGGGTACAGGACATTTCCCTACCGGAATTGGTCGGAGGACCGGGACCATGTTATTTCGCTTATTGAGGGGAACATCGGATTTCCTTGTTACGTAAAACCCGGTTCTCTGGGCTCCAGTATCGGCATCAGCCGCTGTGAGCGAAGGGAAGAGCTGGAGATCGCCATTGAAGAGGCATACCGCTACGACGGTAAGATCGTGGTGGAAAAGGAGGTGCGGGGGAGAGAAATTCAAGTAGCGGTAATGGGTAATGAGTATCCGCTTGTTTCCCTGCCCGGGGAATTTATTCAAGACAAAACTTTCTTCGATTATAACGCCAAATATATCGATGGCCGGTTGAGCATGTCCATTCCCGCTGAAATTCCCGATATTCTGGTCAATCGGATCAGGCAAATGGCTGAGCAGGCTTATTTGGCGCTAAACTGCTCGGGACTTGCCCGGGTGGATATCTTCCTGGACGCAGAAGGTGCTTTGTATGTGAATGAAGTCAATGCGCTTCCAGGTTTTACCGCCTTCAGCATGTATCCGGTTATGTGGGAACGAACTCACGGAACCTCATATTCAGAGCTGATCGAGAAGCTGATTGATTATGCATTCAACCGCCATGCTGACAAGCAGAGGCTTCAATATACGAAGGAGTGATTGTCCATGATTCAAAGATCGGTCAAACAAGTGTCTGTCATGGTAAGAGCGATTGAGGCTGTAGCCCGGGAACACGAGCATATTCTAATCCATGGTGTGTCGATCGATACACGAACCCTCCGTCAAGGCAATTTGTACATACCGATTGCCGGCGAGCGGTTTAACGGCCATGATTTTGTCGAGCAGGCTATTGAAGCCGGAGCGGCAGCGGTGCTCTGGAACCGGGAGGAGCCGAATCCGCCGGTCGGACGGATCCCGGTCCTGTTGGTGAACGACACCTTGTCTGCCATTCAGGTGCTGGCAAGAGAATACAGGATGGAGCTGCCTGTGAAAGTTATTGCGATAACGGGCAGCAACGGAAAAACGTCGACAAAGGATATCTTGGCCAGCTGCCTTTCCGGGACTTTCCGGACCCAAAAAACGTTCGGCAATCTGAATAATCATTTGGGAGTCCCCTTGACCTTGCTTGCGCTGAATGAAGATACAGAGGTGGCAGTCGTGGAAATGGGAATGTCAGGTCTAGGGGAAATTGAGCTGTTGTCCTCTCTGGCGCTTCCGGACATCGCCATCATCACCAATATCGGAAAAGCCCATCTGGGGGATTTGGGCAGTATGGAGAATATATTGAAAGCCAAACTGGAAATCATTCATGGCCTGAAGCAGGATGGCACGCTGTATTACAATGGCGACGATCCGCTGCTGAGCTCTGCGCTGCGGGATGGCCAATGTCCTGTTCAGGCTATAACGTTTGGGATGGAGGCGCGTAACGACTTTCATCCTGCAGCGTTTGATATGGGCATCGAAGGATCCAGCTTCACAATTCCGCAGTATCCTTTAACGACGTTAACGATTCCCCTGATTGGCCAGTTCCAGCTTGTAAATGCTCTTGCGGCGATTGCCGCAGCTTCCGAGCTCGGGGTGAAACCTGCGGCATTGAAGTCAGGATTGGCAGCGACAACGCTGACTGGAATGCGCAATGAGGTCGTCCATACCAATCGTTTCACTCTAGTCAATGATACGTATAAGTCGAATCCATCCAGCGCGGCAGCGGCATTACAGACCCTGTATACGTTCCCGGACAATTACCAAAAGATCGCAGTGCTTGGAGACATGATGGATATGGGCGATCAGGCCGTTTCGCTTCACAGGGAGCTGGGCGCATTGGCGGATGGCAACAGGCTGGATTATTTGTTCGCTTACGGCCCGTTGTCCGAGCATACCGCAAATTGTGCCGCTGAGCGCATGGAGGCGGAGCATGTATTTCATTACAGCGATAAGCAGAAGATGGCAAGGCATATTAAGGCCATTCTCGAACAGGACGCGCTCATCTGGGTCAAGGCATCACGGGCGCTCAAACTGGAGGAAGTGGTAGCGGCGCTGTTGGAGGACGAAGAGCTGAGGGCAGGCTGAACAATGGGGAGAGAGGGGGAATCCGACATGATAGCGGCAGTAGCGCCGGAGTTATACCGCAATACCTGGGCAGAGGTGGATTTGGCAGCCATCGGCAGCAACGTCCGCCATATCAAACGTCAACTTCCGTCGGCAGTCAAGCTGATGGCAGTTGTGAAGGCTGACGGCTATGGGCATGGAGCTCTGGAAACGGCCAGGGTGGCCGTGGAATCCGGGGCTGATTCATTGGCTGTCGCTTATTTGAGCGAAGCCTTGACCCTCAGAAAGCAGGGAGTGAAGCTGCCTATCCTGATTCTGATACCGATCAAGCCGCAGGAGGTGCCGATGGCAATTGAATATGATTTGATGTTGACCGTCACATCTGCTGCATGGTTTAAGGAAATGCGGCGGGTATGCGGACATTCCTTCTATCCCTTCATGCTCAATGTCCATGTGAAAATGGACACTGGCCTTGGACGGATTGGAATCCGCGACAAACAACAGTGGGAAGCAATGGTTCCCTGGCTGGAAGCGGCGGATATTGAGGTCGAGGGCATGTTTACGCATTTCGCCACTGCAGGCGATAAGGATACGGGTTATTTGCATACCCAATTTCTGCGATTCCGGGAAATGATGGAATGGGCCAATAACTCGCCCGTTCATGTGAAGACCTTTCATTGCGCCAACAGCGCGGCGGCTTTGCGCTTTCCCGAAATGTCTCTGGATATGGTCAGGATCGGGGCGGCAATGTATGGATTTGGTCCGGAGAGCATCAAGAATGCCGCACGGCTGGAATCAGCCTTAAGCCTTCACAGCAGCCTGATTGAAGTCAAGCATTTGAAAAAAGGGGAGTATGTGGGGTACGACTTGGCTTACCGGACAGACCGGGAAGAATGGATTGGTACGGTCCCGGTCGGTTATGCGGATGGATGGTCGCAAAGTTTGCGGCATACAGAACTGATAGTGGACGGACAGCGGGCTCCGATTATCGGAAAAATCGGGATGGATCAAATGATGATCCGGCTGCCTCGTGAATATCCCGCCGGTACCAAGGTAACGCTGATCGGCAGAAACGGGCGGGAGTCTGTTACCTGCATGGAACTTGCGGCAAATCTGGGCGGGGCGGCTCAGGAAATCTCGACGTCGATTTCATGCCGGGTAACGCGGGTGTACAGCGAAGAATAGAATTATCAGTGATGCTTGCTTATATGGAAAAGCTCCTCATATAAGGAGCTTTTTTGTGCGCTGTGGAAAGGCATATAGGCAGTTGAAGTATGGTTTATATTATTAATATTTAATGATATAAATTAAAAAAAATACTATTTATTACAGATAACCTGTTTTGGATATCATAGGGCGGGGTGAATAGGGTAAAGGATGATTATCCAATTTATACATACATAAGCCAACCGGAGGTATTTACGATGACACCACTCACGACGACACTTATCACAGGCTCTAACGCACCGCTCAGCCAGGATCATACTGTAGAAATTACAATTAAATGGACGAGCGCTCCCGCAGAGCTGGATGTCAGCTGTTTTATGGTGAATACGGGGGGCAAGGTGCCTTCCGATGATTATTTTATTTTTTATAACCAGTCATCCGATCCCGGGCAGATTGTCCGGTTTCAGCCAGTTGATGCCAGATCCGTTGCTTTTACCATTCAATTGAACAGCTTGTATGCTTCGGATCTCGACAAATGTGTCTTTGCCGCGACATTGGACGGCCCGGGCACCTTTGCCGAGGTTCAAGGCTGTACCATAACGGCAAAGTCCGCGGGAGGAGAGATCGTTTACGCGATTATAGAAGGGAAAGAAGAAACCTCTATGGTGCTGGCGGAGCTGTACCGCCATCAATCCTGGTTGAAACTGCGGGCTGTGGGAAGGGGCTTTAACGGGGGATTGAAGCCGCTGGCCGAATCGCATGGCGTTACGGTGGAAGAGAGCGCAAGCGCTGAACCCGGTCTCCAGGAAGCTTCGCATCCCAAGGCTGAGCAGCTAAGTGCGCCCATTCAGAATGCGGTGCCGGTCGCATCGGCAGCTGTCGTAGCTCCAACCCCGGGCCCGGCATCCGCTCCGGCACCAGAGAAAAGTACAATCAATTTGAACAAAATCGACCTGCTCAAGAAGAAGGTCCGGATTTCGCTTGAGAAGAAAAAAATCGATACGATCAAGGCCCGTGTCGCAGTTGTTTTTGACGCTTCCGGCTCTATGTCCATGCTGTACGCCAAAGGAACCGTGCAGCGGGCGTTCGAGAGAGTCCTGGCAGTCGCGGCATGCATGGATGATGACGGCGAAATGGATGTGTGGTTTTTTGGAAGCAAATCCAAACGTATGCCAAGCGTAAGAGAGCATGAATATGAGAATTATGTCAAACGCGTTTATCCCAAACCGAAGATTTTCGGAGGCCTGGGCGCAGGTAACAACGAACCTGACGTAATGAAAGATATTATTAAGAAGTATACGGTGGAACAGCCAAATAACCAGATTCCAACCTACATCATTTTCTTCAGTGACGGCGGAATATACGAGACCCCGAAGATATCACAGCTGCTGGTGGACAGCTCGAAATCCAGTATCTTCTGGCAGTTTGTTGGGCTTGGCGATGCGGATTTTGGCGTTCTGGAGGAGCTGGACGATCTTCAGGGACGGTATATCGATAATGCGGATTTTTTCGCTTTAGACGATTTGGACGAGGTCAGCGATGAGGATTTGTACGACCGTTTATTTAATGAATTTCCAGGCTGGCTCCGGCAGGCCAAGGATAAGGGGATTCTGACGCATTAACATAGCGGGGCGAAGAGACCGGCACAGATTTGTGCGCGGTCTTTTTATGTTTAGTTGTATTTTACGAAACCGTATCTTCAGAAGCAATGACGATACAGGGACCTGTATCGCTGCAGCTTTCCTTGTAATACCTTATTGGATGAGCACGCTGGGCGTATACTGATATTGTCGCTCAGACAGTTGGTTTATAATGATGGATACAGGTATGCTATTAACTAAAAAGGAGGAGTTAACCCGGTGAATATCGGCTTTATCTGGACACTTATCGGTTTGTTGATCTTGCTTGCAGCTATAGTAATCGCCGGAAGTTTCTACTTTTACCGGAAGGCCGTTGCCCGCGTTTCCAAATCATTCCTCAAAGCCGACCCCGGCTTGCAGGCGAATCCGGACATCGAGCGGGATCCCGGATCGGATAAAAACTGGTGGGATGCGCAGCCTTTCCAAATTATGGACCTGACGGCAGAGGACGGTTTGAAGCTTAAAGCGTATTATCTGAGCGCAGCAGAACCAACGACAAGAACAGTCATTCTGGCACATGGTTACGCTAGAGAAGCATCTATCATGGTTGCCTTTGCGAGATTGTATCATGAAAAATACGGATTCAATATTCTACTTCCTGATGCGAGAGGGCACGGAGCAAGCGAAGGGCGTTATATCGGTTTTGGATGGCATGAAAGACTCGATTATGTGAAATGGATTCAGTTCATGATCGATCGCCAGGGAACGGAATCGCGGATTATGCTTCACGGCGTGTCTATGGGGGCCGCGACGGTTATGATGACAAGCGGAGAACAGCTTCCGGATCAGGTCAAGTGCATCGTGGAGGACTGCGGGTATACCTCTGCCGAAGACGAGCTATCCTATCAGCTCAGGCGCATGTATCATTTACCGGCTTTTCCGTTGCTGCAGACAACCAGCCTGCTGACCAAACTCCGTGCGGGGTATTCCTTTGCTGAAGCGTCTGCGCTGAAACAAGTCGAGAAAAATAGCAAACCGATGCTTTTTATTCATGGCGGGAAGGACGTTTTTGTTCCCACTTCCATGGTCTACAAGCTATATGCCAGCTGTAGGGCTGAGAAGCAAATGCTTCTTATACCCGAGGCTGGACACGGAGACGCTTTTTTGACCGATCCGCAGGCTTACAAGAGAGAACTGACTGCCTTCATCGGAACCCGCATGGATTAGATGGGTATGGCTGTAAATAATGAATCCAAGTATACCGATCCCTGAAGAGAGGATTAAAAGATATGAAATAGTTTACATAACTAAAATTATGTAAACAACAATGCGAATGAGGTACAAATGCTGCCATGGGTGAGATACCCTCGCGCTTCCTCACAGTCTTTCATAGTATGGAGAATGAAAGCGCAGAGGGGGCGGTTGTAATGCCAGTTTTGGATACAGGGATGCTGTTAAACCGTAATTATCCGCATTCGATTACACTTGCTGTCCGGATTGTGAACAGAGGCAAACATCGGGCTGTTATTGGCATTAAACGCTACAGTCTCTCCACACCCCTAGCAGAGGGAGCGGGTACGGGCGATTTCGGCAGTGAGCAAACAGAGCTGATCAAGCTGGTCACGCTCGCCCCCGCTCCTCTGAATGAGTCTGGCTTCACCATTAATCATTCCGTGCATAATCTTCAAGCTTACGGCATTCTAGTCGTTGCAGGAGGGCCAGGAGGAAGGGATGTGACTGCAAGCGCAGTTGAGCTTGATGGAAATGGACAAATGATCCATGTCTATCCGTTGACAACTTCGGGGGGAGTGAACAGTTATGAGAATGGAATCGCTTGTGTTGCGAATCATACTCAGCATAGTTTGACTCTTATCGACAGCTCTACCGATAGACAGATATCGACCATTCCTCTGCCTGCGGGCAGCGGTCCCAGGCAGGTAGCCATCACACCAGACGGCACCACGGTTTTTGTCACTTGTCCTGGCGATAAGACAGTGAAAGCGATCGATACCCGCGATTCACGGATTATTGGGGAAATTCGTCTTCCGCTGGGGGCCGTTCCTTTGGCGATTACTGTGTCTCCGGATGGTTTAACCGCATTCATAACGACCCTTGTAGAGGATTATATGATTCTTGTTGATACGGAGACTCTTGCCATAATCAAGCTCATCCGGCTTCCGGCAGGAAGCGATCCCGCCTGCATGGCCGCTGCCCCCGACGGTAAACGTGTGTACTGCTGCCTAATAAGCTCCGGAACAGTGGCGGTCATCGACACGACTAAACGCGCGATCGCCGCGCTGTTCCATTTGCCTGAAGGCAGTCAGCCGTCTGCCGCAGCCCTGACACCCTGCGGATCCTTCCTGTATATAGCGGATATTTATTATAAGCGGATCTATGTCATGCGTGCTTTATCCGGAGTCATTGAGAAGTCACTGGCTTTAAACCCGGGAAGCGACCCATCGAGCATTGTTCTTACTCCTGACGGGGCTCTTGCCTATATAGCGTGCCGGGGAAGCGATGAAATTGCAGTTGTCAACCTTGCCCGCAATGAATTGCTCACCACAATCGATCTGCCGGAAGGCAGCCAGCCCAGTGATCTGGCCATTACAGGCGACGGGTCAAAGGTATACGTGACAGTGCTTACATTTGGGTATATTGCGGTTATTGACACCCAAAATCATATGCCGGTCGCGGTTCTGCCGACAGGAAGCTTCCCTTCCGGGATCGCGGTAACGTCTATTATGCTCTTGTAAGGACTGCTTTTCAGATCGGGATGATACAAACCAAAAAAATGGTGATACCAGGTCAAGGCCTGTACCACCATTTTTTACGATTTTATATAGATAATTCAAAGGTTTGCAGGCAAGCTTAAGCCTTATCGGCTTCGTGGATGGGCAGCCATTCCAGGACACGCTGTATCTTGTGATCCCAATAGCCCCATTCATGAGAGCCAGGCTCTTCTTCATAGGATAGCGGAAGGTTCAGGGATTCCGCATGAGAACGGAAACGTTGATTATCCGCATACAGGAAGTCTTCGGTTCCGCAGCATTGAAACAGTTGCGGGGGCTTCGTGTGGCCGGCCACATCGGTGGCAAGCTTCATCAAATCGTTGGGGCTGCCTTTAAGCTGGTCGGGGCTTCCGTAAATCAAGTCAAAGTCTTTGCTGCGCTCCGTGTACAAGCTGGATAAATCCAGCGCGCCAGACAAGCTGGCTGCCGCGGCGTAACGATCGGGATGACTCAGAGCAAGCTTGAAGGCGCCATAACCGCCCATGGATAAACCAGCGACATAATTGTCTTCCCGGCGGTCCGATAGTGGAAAGAACGAGCGTGCTAGCACCGGAAGCTCTTCGCTGATAAAGGTCCAATAATCCATGCCGCTCACCATATTCGTATAGAAGCTGCGCGAAACGGCAGGCATGACGACAGCAATTCCCAGCGGAGCGACATACCGCTCAATTGAAGTGCGGCGCAGCCAAATGGTATGATCATCGGACAAGCCGTGCAGCAGCAGCAGCGTCCGGTGTTTGCCTTCCGATGATCGCGTATCCATGCCAATCTGGGAATAGGTCGTCTGAGGCAAGATCACATTCATCGACGTATTGAGGCCCAAAGCCTCGGAGAAAAAATCACATTGTATAAGTGCCATTACTATCTGCCTCCAAGCTGATTTAATTGTTGTGTCCACACTTTATTTTCCACAAAAACAATCCATTTCCTCCCGTTCACACGGAGCCGGAAGAAGTATAATGAAGCTTCAATGAGCGAATAAAAGATAAAGAAAGAGGTGATCCATCAGATGACGAAATCGATCGAAGCCGCCGCTGCCGCTAGGGCATCAGCATTCAGGAGGCTTGAAGAACAAGCTGCCGAGCATTTGCGGGCTGGTAAAATCAAGGACGCGGTTGTTCTTGTTGACGGGCAGGCGGCCTGAAAGTGGCATGAGAACGGTGAGGACCGCGTTGGAGCCGTGTACTCCCTGACCAAAAGCATTTTATCTGCCCTTATCGGCATTGCCATCGGCGAAGGCCATATTCAAAACGTCAAACAACCGATCGCGGACTATTTCCCTGCGCTTGCGACAGCCGCAGACCCTCGCAAGCGCAGCATTCTGGTTGAGCATCTGCTTACGATGACCCCTGGCCTGGATTGGCCGGATTTCGATAAACCATACTGGAAAATGAAACGCACCCCGGACTGGGTTTCGTTCATCCTGAATCAGCCTATGGCCCATACGCCAGGGGAAGCATTCACCTACAACTCCGGAGGTTCTCATCTGTTATCGGCAATACTTGCGAAGACTACGGGAGAATCCGTATATGACTATGCCAAACGGCATCTTTTTGACAAGCTCGGTTTCACCAGGCCGCGATGGAACAGCTCAGCTGGCATACATGAAGGAGGAGCGGGACTTCATCTGCGTGCCCAGGACATGGCAACATTCGGTCAGCTGTTTTTGCAGAAGGGCAATTGGAACGGACAGCAGCTTGTGCCAGCTGAGTGGGTGGCAAACTCCACGTCAATCCACAATCCGGGACTGCATCAATACGAGCCGCCGATTTTCGGTGAATATGGCTATCATTGGTGGGTGACTCCCGAGGATGGCACAATCCCCGGGCATTATTTTGCCAAAGGGTATGGCGGCCAATATTTGTTTGTTATGCCGGAGCTTGCGCTTGTCGCTGCCATACGCAAGGAGCCGGAAGGAAAAAGCCGGGCCATCTGCTCCAAGCAGCTTTTCTATGAATGGATTATTCCTCTTGCAAGGGAGAGAAGAAGATAATCCGGTTGCCAAACGGGTCCCCGATCAGCAGCTCAAGGGTATCCCATGGCGTTTCTTCGAGCCCGGGCCGGGCGTATTTGTATTGCTGCTCCAGCAGATGCTTGTGATAGGAACGAATCCCCGTCGTGGCAATACGAACGGCAGAACCCGGGGTGGCGTCACCATGATGCTCGGATAGATGAAGCAGGCAATCCCCAAATGAAACCGCCATATAAAGCGGGAAATTCTCCTCAAAGCGGTGTTCCCAATCCACCTTGAAGCCAAGAAAATCCACATAAAACTCTCTGGCTTTGGACTCATCAAAAATACGGAGTATCGGAGTTACGCTGTGCAAGCTGTAATCGGCTGCCATTGATAGATTCCTCCTAACTTGTTTGATCTATGAATGAGCATTGCATTGAATTGCAATTCATGTCAAGTCCGTTCATATTCCGTTCAAAAAATAAAGCTATGCTCATTCAGGAGCTTCAAAAAGCAGGTTTGATTAAGTATAGAAGGAGAGACTTGATATGGAAACATCAACAGAAGCCATACCTGGCAGTAAAGAAACTGCAAAAAAAGGAAACTGGAAATTATTCTTGAAATTAATCAGACAGACCAAACCATCGGTCCCCATCCTGACGATTGCGGTCATCATGAGCATCGCCTCGACACTTGTGGCATTGGTTATTCCTTTATTCACCAAGAATCTGGTCGACGGCTTCTCGCTGAGCAATTTGAGCTTTGGCCAAATCGGTCTGATCGGGATCATCTTTGTCATTCAGACCATTGCGAGCGGCCTGTCGATTTACATGCTGAACCGGATCGGCCAGAAAGTTGTTGCCGAGCTGCGCGACAGGCTGTGGAAGAAGCTGCTCGTGCTGAAGGTCAGCTATTATGACAACCACCGGACAGGAGAGACGATCAGCCGGATGACCAATGATACCGGTGTCGTCAAATCACTGATCGCCGAGCATATGACCGGCTTTTTCACAGGCATCATATCCGTCGTCGGATCCATCATCGTGCTGTTCTATATGGATTGGAAAATGACCGCTGTGATGCTGGGCGTCATTCCCGTTGCAGCCTTGTTCATGGTGCCGCTGGGACGGCAAATGTTCAAAATATCCAAAGGACTGCAGCAGGAGACCGCATCCTTCACCACAGTTCTGACCCAGGTCTTGTCGGAAATCCGCCTAGTCAAATCCTCCAATGCGGAATCCAAGGAATATGGGAACGGCAAAGCGGGCATTACAAATTTGTTCCGTTTCGGCCTTCGTGAAGCGAAGGTGCAGGCGCTGATCGCACCGCTGATGTTTTTCGTCATGATGATGCTGCTGGTCGTCATTGTCGGTTACGGCGGTATGCGGGTGTCCTCGGGAGCTTTGTCCGCGGGCGCGCTGGTTGCGTTCATTCTGTATCTGATCCAGATCGTAATGCCGATGAATCAGATTACCAGCTTCTTTACCCAATTCCAGAAAACAATCGGGGCTACAGAACGGATCATTGAAATCCTCGAAATGGAGGAAGAGGATCACACAAGCGGGAAAGCAGTCGAACAGCCCAATCAGGTGATTACGATCGACCATGTGTCCTTCGCCTATGGACAGGAGGAGCCGGTTATCCATGACCTCAGCTTCAAAGTGAATCCGGGCTCGGTCACTGCGATAGTAGGTCCAAGCGGAGGCGGAAAAACGACATTGTTCTCGCTGCTGGAACGCTATTATGAACCGGTCTCAGGCACAATCCGGCTGGGGGAGGACGAGATCAAGAGCTTCTCGCTCCAGTCGTGGCGCAGCCAGTTCGGATATGTATCGCAGGAAAGTCCCCTTATCGCCGGAACGATTCGCGACAATATCTGCTATGGAATCCACCATGAAGTATCAGAAGAGCAATTGAGGCAGGCAGCGAAAATGGCCTATGCTGACACCTTTATCAGCGAGCTGCCCAAAGGGTACGAAACCGAGGTGGGGGAGAGGGGGATCAAGCTCTCCGGCGGCCAGAGGCAGCGAATCGCGATTGCCCGGGCGCTGCTGCGCGATCCGAAGATTCTGATGCTGGACGAAGCCACCTCTTCCCTGGACAGCAAGTCCGAGGTTGTTGTGCAGGAGGCGCTCAAGAATTTGATGCACGGGCGGACAACCCTTGTGATCGCCCATAGATTGTCAACGGTTGTCGAAGCGGAGCAGATCTTATTTATCGAGAAAGGGCGGCTGACAGGCAGCGGCACCCATGAGGAGCTGCTGCGATCTCATGCTATGTACCATGAATTTGCCACTCAGCAGTTGCGGCTGAATGATCATGACGATTATGTTAAACTTTCTGTATAGACTTCTCGTCTTAGAGGAAGTTGTACAATAACGGAAAGCTGACGTAAAAGGATGAGATAAGTGAGCAAACAAATATTAATTGTCGACGACGATCCCAAGATCGCCCAATTAATTGAAATCTACCTGATCAATGAAGGACTCTCCATCATTAAGGCAAGTGACGGTTTGCAGGCGCTTGCGCTGATGGACACGGAAAGCGTCGATCTGGTTATTCTGGACATTATGATGCCAGGACTTGACGGTCTTGGCGTATGCCTTCGCATCCGCGAGAGCAAGACCACGCCTATTCTGATGATTAGCGCGAAAGACGGCGATATGGATAAAATTACGGGACTGATGACAGGCGCCGATGATTACATGGTTAAGCCGTTTAATCCGCTGGAGCTGGTTGCGCGCGTGAAATCGCTGCTCAGACGAACATATTACCAGTCCCAGCCCAAGCAGCAGGCGGATCATAACGTCATTCAAATTCAGTCGCTGGAAATTGACAAGCTGACCCACAAAGTGACGTTCGAAGGGCGGATTATCAAGCTGACGCCCATTGAATTCGGCATCCTGTTCCTGCTTGCCAGCCAGCCAGGGCGTGTATTCAGCTCCGAGGATATTTTCGAGATGATCTGGAAAGAAAAATATTACGAGTCGAATAACTCTGTCACCGTTCATATGAGCAGGCTGCGCGACAAGCTCGTAAAGGAAATGGACGGGGAGAAGCTGATTCATACCGTCTGGGGGGTTGGCTACAAAATTGAAGCTTAGATGGGTCATTCCTCTGCTCTGGAGTTGTATACTCTCGGTAGCGGTCTTGCTTGTATTGATGTTTGGCGCGCTGTATCTCCGGAATACCCTCGTGTTTGACGTCAGTTTAAGAAGAATTTTATACGGGATCTATGAGGGAATCGGGTACCAAAATGCTTTGATTATGTTTTTTATCCCGATCTTTCTCATCATGCTCTACATTTTCTTCAAACGCGACCAGCGTCTTCGTCATGCGGAATATCTGTACCAGATTTCGGCTAATGTCCAGCATATAGCAAGCGGCGACTTTACGTATAAAATTCCGGTGAAGCAGGAAGGAGAGCTTGGCCAGCTTGCCTACAATATCAACCGGTTCGTAGAGCAGCTGCAGCTGTCGCTTGAAGAGGAACGCCGCGCCCAGCAGACCAAGAACGAGCTGATTACGAATGTTTCGCATGATCTGCGCACACCGCTCACCTCGATCAGCGGTTATCTGGGATTGATCGAACAGGATCTGTACCGCGACGAAGTAGAGCTGCGTTATTATGTATCATTGGCCCATGAAGAGTCGGAGCGGATGAGTCAGATCATTCATGATTTATTCGAATTTACCCGGCTGCGAAACCACGAGTTCAAGCTTCAGGCGGAGAGAATCAATCTGGTCGAGATGCTCAATCAGCTTATTGAACAGTTCCAATTGCAGCTGGAGCAGGCTCAAATTACTGCCCGCCTGCAATTCGAAGAAACCTCCTTGTTTGTATATGCGGATGGCAACCGGCTGCGCAGAGTCTTTGAGAATTTGATTACGAATGCCATTTTGTATGGAAAAGACGGCAAGGTTCTGGATATTTTCGGCCGCAAAATAGAGGGCGATATCCAACTGGATGTGGTTAATTACGGGGAAGAAATTCCGCAATCGGATCTGCCGCATATCTTTGACCGTTTCTATCGGGTTGAGAAATCCCGCTCCACACATACGGGCGGATCGGGCCTGGGACTTGCAATTGCCAAGCAAATTGTCGAAATGCACGGAGGTACGATTCAGGTCAACAGCGATATCGAGCGCACGGTATTTTCGGTGAGACTCAAGGAACTATAATTTACGATGAACATGGGACAGAGGGGTCCAAAGAATAAAACCTTTGGATTCTGCTGTTATTTTTATTAAGAAAACCGTAATCATTTCGTTATCTTTTCTTATCCGGGCATTAAGGGCTTGGTTTCATAATGGGGGTATCAGCATTTGATCACTTTCCATTTTGGAAAAGTAAGAGGAGCTAACGAGGCTATGGTGAGTGCCGCATCCCTAAAAAAATCGGTTCAGTGGGTCATTTTATTCACATTGGTATACGCTATGATTGCTAATTGGGGACTAATGAGAGAGAAGACATCCAGTCTGGTGCAAGGACTGTCCAATCTCAGGCAGACAGGCTTGGGCTCCCCGCTTGGAACGGTACAAGGCGATGCTGTTCTGTTAATGGATGAGAAAACAGGGAAAATCCTGTACGGCAAAAATCCGCATACGCGAATGTATCCGGCGAGCACAACCAAAATTCTGACCGCGCTTATCGCGCTTGAGAAAGGCAATCCGGATAAAATAGTAACGGTCGGCGATGAAGCCGGACTGGGCAATTCCGACGAAAGCACGGCTGGATTATATGAAGGCGAGCAGCTCACACTGCGGGATTTGCTCTCAGCGCTATTGCTTCCATCAGGCAATGATGCGGCAAGAACAATAGCCAGACACATTTCAAGTATTGAACTGGGAAGGGAAGTCAGCAGCGAGGAAGCCAATGAATATTTTTCCGGGCTAATGAATAAGAGGGCGAAGGCGCTTGGCGCAAACGAGTCCCATTTCGTCAATCCGCATGGGCTTCATGATCCGGGTCACTATACTACAGCGTACGATATGGCGGTCATCGCCAAAGAAGCACGCAAAAATAAGTTGTTCAAGCAGATTGTCAATGAAAGTGAACGAACTCTGGTGAGGGACGAACAGTCCCAATCCTTCGTGAACCGCAATAAACTGATTCAGAAACAGGATGAGAACTATTACGCGGGCGCCACCGGCATTAAGACCGGATTCACGGAAAAAGCAGGATATTGTCTCGTTGCTTCCGCCAGCCGTCAAACGACCAGCTTGATTGCAGTTGTCCTGCATTCGACTAAAACCACCGTATGGCTTGATGCCAGAACGCTGTTGGATTATGGATTTACTCTTAATAAGACTGACCCGGTTCCCAGACCTGAAAAAGCGATGTAGTTCATACAGCAGACAGGCGGAAAAAGGTTTATACATTCTCACTGATAATTATTATCATTAATGGTTATACTGTTGGCATCAGTAATTGAAGGAAGCAAGAGCGGACCTGCCTTCTGGCAAAGGCTGCCCGCTCTTACAGTGTCTATATTTTGGATTCAAAGGTTTTGCAGTCTGTTTCTTCGGAGTTGCTGGCTTGCTTGCTGCGGTTATTGACGACATAGATCGAAGATGCGGAGCAGTGGTTGCCTGCTGTCCAATACTTGCAGGAGTTCACTTCGCATAATACATCTTTAGCCATGTTAGGATTCACCTCCCGTCCATCTATTTAGGATGGGCGTTTTCGTACTGCTTTTATACCTCTTGCTGCCATGTAATTAATCTTGATTTCAAGGGGAGTCGTAAGTTACGATATATGGAAGAAAGAGAGCTGGCGGATTCCGAGCTGTATGCTGCATGCATCGATTGGGCGATTCAGGAAGTGAGAGCCAAACGACCGGAAGTGAAATTAAAGGTATACCGGGAGCTGACAGCAGGACAGCGCGGGTTGTTCATGTTCCGCGTCTTGCATGATCACGCATACGGGAGTGTCGGGGAATTCTACGGCTGGATCTCTTGTTTGCTTGCCCAGAATGGGCAGTGGGATGAAATTGTGAAAGCAATAGAACATGTGCACGATGCGGAGATGCTGAGACTTCTCGAGGAAACGCGAAGCATACTGGATAACCGGAATAGAAGAGTCGGAGTAACCTATGATACGGTGTCCATAAGCGACCTGGTGTCGGACCCGTTATTACGGAAGCAAATGACCGGATTATACAACCGCTTCCTTCATTCAGCATCCGGCACTTTCGCCCGAATGGCCGATTACATCCGCAAGCATGCTAATGAGTTTGTGGTATTGGAATAATACTTGCAAGGTGGACTTGCCGAATTGGCAGCCTTGCTTTATTATAAAAAAATAGTAAATAACGGCGATGGAGTTCGCCACAACCGCCTCCGGGCTGATGACTCCTACCAGTACATTACTGGTAGGAGTCTGTTTTTTTTATGCCATTGTTAAAGGAGGCCGCGGCTCATGCAAGAAGGGAATTCCGGGAACGTTTCTTCTTTCTTAAAGCGGTGCAAAGCATATCTGGAAGCCATTGGGCGTTACGTGGTATCGGGGGGCTTTTTGAAATGGATCTGTTACGGCGCAGCGATCGGCATCCTGACCGGGTCGGCTTCCGCATTGTTTCTTGCAGCGCTTGAAACCGCGACACAGAAGAGGCTGGAACACCCGTGGCTGCTTTTTTTACTCCCGTTTGGCGGTGCGTTTGTCAGTTATGCGTACCTGAAATTTGGGGGCAGCGCAGTCAAGGGCAATAATCTGATTCTGGAGCAGATTCACAGTCCACAGGAACGAATTCCACTTCGGATGGCGCCGCTCGTGCTGCTCGGCACGGTTGTCACTCATTTGCTGGGCGGATCGGCGGGGCGGGAAGGGACTGCCGTACAGATGGGAGGCAGCTTGGCGGAATGGGTTGGGAAGAGGCTTAAAGTTGGTGATCCGGATCGCGCTGTGCTGTTGATGAGCGGGATTAGTGGCGGCTTCGGTTCCGTCTTTGGCACTCCGCTTGCCGGAGCCATCTTCGGCTTGGAGGTTATTGCGATCGGAAGAATCCGGTTCAAGTCACTGCTTCCCTGCCTGACCGCAAGCTTCGTAGGGGATCTCGTCACCAAAGCCTGGGGGATCAAGCATATCCAATATGCGATGGGCGATGTGCCGGCTATAGGGTGGCTTGTCTTGGCAAAGGTGCTGGCCGCGTCGGTCTTGTTCGGTTTAACCAGTCTGTTGTTCAGCAAGCTCACGCATGGGTTTAAAGGGCTGTTTACCCGTATAATACCTCATGCGGCACTTAAGAGCTTCATTGGCGGTCTCATTATTATCGGGCTTGTTTATGCCGCTGGAACCCGCGATTATTTGGGACTCGGCATTCCCTTGCTGGTCGAGTCCTTTCAAGAGCCCGTCCAAGCCCTGGCTTTTCTCTGGAAGACTTTGTTTACTTCCATAACCTTGGGCGCTGGCTTCCAGGGAGGAGAGGTGACACCGTTGTTCGTGATTGGCGCAACGATGGGAAATGCCCTGGGCAGCTTGCTCCAGCTCAGCCTGCCGTTCATGGCCGGGATCGGGTTGATTGCCGTATTCTGCGGAGCGACGAATACCCCCCTAGCCTGTTTTATTCTCGGCCTCGAATTATTCGGTTCCGATGCGATGGTTTATCTATTAATCGCAGCTATCGTCAGCTATTTGTGCTCCGGTCATTCCGGAATTTATTCCGCTCAGCGCATCGGGATACGAAAAACAAGATGGCTGGGCGTTGATGCAGCTCTTGCTTTGGCACAACGCCATAAGAAATCCAAGCATAAAGACAAATGAAAATATAATCATGTTTCGTGGGAAGGAGAAGCAGCCCATGAAAATCGGTATCGTGGGAGATTATAATCCGGCTTATCCATCGCAGAAGGCAACACAGGAAGCATTGATTCATTCCGCATCCCGCCTGAGGACTGAAGTCGAGATGAAGTGGATCGCTTCATCCGGCGCGGCTGATAATTGTCCGTTGTACAACGGGTTATGGATTGCGCCTGGTATACCGGAATCGGTCGAAGGCATTCTTCACGCCATACAATATGCCCGGGAGCGTCAGATCCCGTTGCTTGGCACTTGCGGCGGTTTTCAATATATGGTTATGGAATTCGCCAAGAACATGCTGAAGCTGGAGGATGTGGGACATGAAGAGCGTAATCCGTCTGCAACAAATGTGCTGATCAATAAGCTGGAATGTTCTCTTGCAGGAAAGAGCGGAACGATAAAGCTCCATCATGATTCCAAGGTACATGACATCTATCAACGCGAAGAAACAACGGAGGAATTCAGATGCCATTATGGGTTGAATGCTGCCTATTTGCCTGCTCTTAAAAGTGCTGGCCTGCATATTTCAGGAAGGGATGAACAGGGAGAGCCGCGTGTCATCGAATGGCCCGAGCATCCCTTTTATATCGGGACTCTTTATGTTCCCCAGCTTCGTTCGGCTCCCGATTTCCCGCATTGCCTGATTGACGCCTTCCTGGTTCAGGCGATCCGATTGCGAAATGCGAACTAGCCGTGGGAGGCGGACGGCACCTTTTTCACAAACGTTTCCATCCCATTTTCAGTTAAAATGAAGATAGTTCCCGCCACTACCTAATGACAAAGGAGAACATGAAGTTATGATTCTGTTCGAATCCGGAGGATTGGCAGTAAGACAGCTGAAAGCTGAAGATGACGTGCTGCTGTGCAGGTGGCTCAGCGATCCGGCTGTACTGGCCTACTATGAAGGCCGCGACCGGCCCCAGAACTTGGCCGCGATCAGGGAGACTTTCTTTAACCGGAAGGATGAAGATACAACCTGCTGTATCATCACATACGACAACAACGATATTGGCTATATTCAGTTTTATCCGATTGGAGAAGACGAACGGACGGAATACGGATATAGCGATTTCAGCGGCAATATAATGGGGATGGACCAGTTCATCGGAGAAACCGTTTATTGGAACAGGGGGATCGGAACGCAGCTGATCACGGCCATGAAGGACTTTCTGCAAAACCATAAGCACGCGGACAAGATCGTTATGGACCCGCAAGTGTGGAATCATCGGGCCCTCCGGGTGTATGAGAAATGCGGATTTATCCGGAAAAAGCTGCTGCCGAAGCATGAATGGCATGAAGGAGAATATAGGGATTGCTGGCTGATTGAGTTTGATTGCAGATAATTGGCGATCCGGTAGCTGTTGAATCCGAATTTGATGCTTTTGGAGCTTGAGGATAACGTCGGCGTAGGTCAGTACGGACAGACAAGGGCTGATTTTTCAGGGTGAAGCGGGCTTTTATAAAATGATGCTTCGTTGACGCGGTTTTTTTGAAGGATAGCTTGACCATCGAGGAGGAACAAATCCAAATGCGTACCCATAAAAGCATGCCTTTGCAATCATCGCAAAATGAATACGGCGGAGGAAACGGAGCGGCTTCGCAACTTTTGGTTTCCAGGGCGAATCATTTTATCTCAACCTTATCACCGCTCGAGCAAGATCTGCTGATGTATGAGTTCAATGCCGCGGACATGGCTGTTTGGTCTAATCTTCCCTTGCGAGATGCCGCCCGCCATGGCCTGAAATTTGGCGATCTTAACGCTGGAAGTCTGGCAGCAGCCAAAAAGCTGGCTGAAGCGGCGCTTAGTGCTGAAGGGTATGAAATGATGCTCTCGATTATCGAAGCAGACGAATATTTGAGGCAGGATGCAGGAGGAATGCAATGGGGCAGCGAGCTCTATTTTATTGCGATCTATGGTCAGCCGTCTAAAAACAAGCCATGGATGCTGCAAATCACCGGGCATCATCTGGCGCTGAATATGGTTTGCAATGGGGAGCGGACCAGTGCTACGCCGATGTTCGTTGGCGTGGAGCCGCAGACCTTCACGGTGGATGGACTGGAATATGCGCCGATGGAGGGGAGAATAACAGCCATTCAAGCGATGCTGCACGACTTGAACGAATCGCAGCTGGCAGCCGCCCGGTTGGAAGGGGAGCCCGGAGATATTACGCTCGGCCCCGGCAGGGATGGCGATTTCCCGTCAAAGCCGCAAGGGCTAAGTGTCTCGCTGTTGGGACCTGATCAGAAGCAACAGGTTGTGCAGGTTATTGCATCCTGGGTTAAATCCGCATCAAATCCATCTGCATTGGAGTTACTGGATGCCTACCTGTCCGATGTGGCTTTGGATCAAACCTGCATTGGATGGAAGGGAAGCACGGATATCAAGCATAGCTGCTCGTATATCAGGATTGTTGGCCCGCGCCTATGGATTGAGTTTGCAGGCCTAAGGGGAGCTGCCTATCATGACCAGATTCAGATTCATACCATTTGGCGCGACAAAACCGCCGATTACGGCGGATGCTTCGAGAGGGCATAAGACTTTACACAGAGGTGAATGCTGATGAATGTTGAGTTAAACCGAGACTGGTTATGCCGGAAATTCCAGGAGATTAAATTGCGCACGGTGAAAGCGCTGGATCAATTAACGGATGAAGAAGTAAATGCATCCCCTGATCCTTCATCTCACAGCATTTCCGCGCTTATTCTTCATATTCACGGAAATGTGCAGGAGCGGATCTTAAAAGGGATTCTCCAGCAGGAGGCTGATCGGGGAAATCCTTGGAAACCGGCGTATATGACATGTGCTGAATTAGTACACTATATTCAAACCGATATGGACACTGTGATCCGTGCGGTCAATAGCTTGAAACCTGAACAATGGCTGCATACGCAAACCGTGAGAAACAGAGAACGAACCCACCTGGATATGCTTCATCAATGTGCCGCCCATTATTCCGAGCATATGGGGCAGATTCTTTATCTGACCAAATGGTTACGTAAAGAACAGTACAAGTCGACTTCAATTTGACAATCATCAGAATCCGGAAATGAACGGGGGAAGCAATATGACTGACGGGAATCTTACACTCCATACCGATAAATATCAGATTAATATGATGTACGCGCATTGGGTGAATGGCACCTGTAATGACTATGCGGCATTCGAGGTCTATTTCCGCAAGCTTCCTTTTGGCAACGGTTATGCCGTGTTTGCCGGACTTGAACGTGTTGTCCGCTATATTCAGGAGCTGCGCTTCGGCGAACGGGAGATTGCTTATCTTCGGGAGCAGGAGGAAAATTACGACGAAAGTTTTCTGGACATGCTGCGGGAATTCAGGTTCACGGGCGACCTATATGCTGCCGCAGAAGGTTCGCTTGTTTTTAGCAATGAGCCGATGCTGCGGGTGGAAGGTCGGATTGTTGAGGCGCAGCTCGTAGAGACCGCGATACTTAACATGGTTAACTATCAGACCCTGATCGCAACCAAAGCCTCGCGAATCAAGCAGGTTGCCACTGATGACAATCTCATGGAGTTCGGCACGCGGCGGGCGCAGGAAACGGAAGCTGCTGTCTGGGGTGCCCGGGCGGCTTACATAGCAGGTTTCGATGCGACTTCAAATATGCGTGCGGGCATGCTGTTCGGCATCCCGACACAGGGGACTCACGCCCATTCCTGGGTGCAGGGACATGATACGGAGCTTGAAGCGTTTGAACGTTATGCTGAAGCGCTGCCGGATCACGTTACGCTGCTGGTCGATACGTATGATACCTTGAAAAGCGGAATGGTTAATGCCATTAAAGTTGGGCTTAAGCTGAAGGCTGCCGGGAAACACCTTAAAGCCGTCCGCCTGGACAGCGGAGACCTCGCCTATCTGTCCAAGCAGGCGCGGATCATGCTGGATGAAGCCGGATTGCAAGAGGTGCGGATCGTGGCATCCAATGATCTGGACGAGAATATCATTTTCAATTTAAAAGGTCAGGGTGCGCGAATCGACAGCTGGGGTGTCGGTACACAGCTGATTACAGCCTCTGACCAGCCTTCGCTTGGCGGTGTTTACAAGCTCGTGGCGCGCCGCTCAGCAGGGGAAACCGAATGGACGCCAGTTATCAAGATATCGGGAAACCCGGAGAAGGTAACGACGCCTGGTATCAAGAATGTGTACCGGATAATTAACAATGAGAACGGCAAAGCAGAAGCCGATTATTTGGCCTTGCCGGATGAAACCGATATTGAAGAAGGAAAACCATTAACATTGTTCGACCCGATTCATCCCTATTTGCGCAAGGAAATCTCCGATTACAATGCAATTCCTTTGCTTCTGCCAGTCTTTCGTGATGGTGTTCTACGAACGGAGCCGCCGACCCTGGACCATATACGCAACTTCCATAAGGAACAGCTGCAGATGTTTTGGCCCGAGCATTTGCGGAAGCTCAATCCCGAGCATTATCCTATCGATCTGAGTCCCAAAGCCTGGCAGCTCAAAATGGATTTGATCCAGAAGTATAGATGAACCCATATCCCCTCCATAACTCCACAAGCTGACGCCGGTTGAATGCCAATGGCAGCTTGTGGGCATGTGTATGGGCTCCGTTATCTCATTTCATTAATTTCGGTATTGACTGAAATTAATGAAATGAGATAGAGTTAGCTAATGGCCGGAAATGGAATGGAGAGAGAAAGAAAGCAATGTGCAAAGGAGAAGGAATATGAAGCTGGCAGAACGGACAATTCAAAAAGATGGTTGTGATATTCATTATTGGCTGACACCCGATCATGCTGGTCCATGGATCATTTTCCTTCACGGTGCCGGAGCTGATCATCGAATGTTTGATGATCAGCTTGCATTCCTGGATATAAAGTACGGGGTGCTTCTTTGGGATGCGAGAGGGCATGGACGTTCAAGACCCATGGGCGTGGATTTTAGCATAAAACTATTGGTGGAAGATATGTTGACTATTATGAATACAGAAGGAATCGCTAAAGCGACGTTTGTCGGTCAATCCATGGGAGGGAACACAGCCCAGGAAATTATCTTCCATTATCCAGAACGAGTTGACAACCTGGTATTGATCGATTGTACGTGTAATACCATGAAGCTTAGGACAACAGAAAAGTGGGCAATCAAGTTAACACCGTTGTTCTTATCCATGTATCCCTGGAACCTATTGGTTAAGCAAAGCGCGTTAGGAAGCTCTACGAAACCTCACGTTCAATCGTATTTAAGAGATTGTTTTATGTCTGTCGGAAAACAAGATTTTCATAAGATGTTTATCGAGACTACAGCTTGTTTGCATGAGGATGAGAATTATCGAATCAACAAGCCACTTCTTCTGATTTGTGGAGAGCATGACAACACAGGGAATATTAAAAAAATAGTCATGAACTGGGCAAGTCGTGAGCCCAAGTGTGAGTTCCATTGGATAGCAGATGCAGGTCATTGCGCCAATCAGGATAATCCTGAAGCTTTGAACAAGCTGCTTCTATCGTTTCTGGAAAGAAACAGCCCGCTTGCCGCCGAATATTAGGAAAAGAAGGAATGATTAATACTATGGAACAAACAACACGATTGACTCAATCAACTCAAAAATTCATCGACAAACTAGGTCTATATTATGAAAGCTATGCTATTCCGCGAATCGGCGGGAAAATATTAGGGTTATTGCTTATCGTTACGGAGCCCATATCTGCGGAAATGATAACCAAAACATTAAAAGTCAGTCGTAGCAGCGTTTCAACGAATATCCGGTTGTTGCTTTCTAACGGGTTAGTCGATATTTTCCAAAAAGCGCAGGATCGAACTGATTATTTCGTATTATCCGATGATACCTGGGAAAATGCACTACGTATGCGCATGGAAGGTTTTAATGAGCTCAAACGAATCGCTGAACAAGGTATTCAAGCAGTCGATGAAACCAATCTCACACCGAATGCAAGGCTTAAGGAAATGATTAAATGGACGGGAATGATGCAAGAATTACATCAAGATGCTGTGATTAAATGGCGATCTGCTCAATTAAATAAGGAGAAATAATGATTTCATGTGAATATAGTTCATGATGGGTTTGATCCAGCAGCATAGTTGTTCCGGTTTCCTTTCAATTGATAAGAGAACCTTGGTGTCATTCACACATCAAGGTTCTTTTGTATGTTTTTTGCCCACTTGTCCATGAATTTCTTTTAAGCAACCTCTGATCTGGCGTTGCGCGGATTCCCGATACCCGGCACCTGACAGGAAGTTTTTGAACACTTCCGACTTCATTTTCAAAAAAGGTTCAGATTCGTATTATATAAATATAATAAGTCTATAGACTTAGTTCTATAGACCTGTATAGAATATAACGAAAGGGCATGAAAAGTTTAGTATCCCGTATCGGGAAAGCAGGATTGGAGGGAAGGCCTATTCATCAGTACATATGGATCATTATTATTGCGGCAGGCGGCTTGTTGCTGAGCGGAGCTGCAATAGTTGGCTCTCGTATAACCAAATGTTTATCGCAAGAAGCTCGGATACTACCCGAAGGCGAGGGTATGAACGGGGAAAAGAAGAACATACGCATGATTGAATATATGGCTTTTCATGATGAGCTTACCGGTTTGCCCAACCGAAGACTGTTCAACCACAGTCTTATGGAAGCGATTGAAGAGAGCAAGCTTGCGAATACTACGTTCGCTTTGCTTGTTCTTGATGTTGACCGGTTCAAGCTGATCAATGATTCCCTCGGTCATACATACGGCGACCTGTTTCTGAAAACATTGAGTGAACGCCTGATAGCCGCCAGCGAAAATATGGAGTCCGTGGTTGCACGAATGGGCGGGGATGAGTTTGCGATCATTTGCGGCTCTGCGAACGTGCAGACAGCGGAAGTGCTCGCTGACCAGATATTGAATGTGCTCAAGCAGCCTTTCCATTTGAAGGCTAACGATTTCTACATCTCGGCAAGCATCGGAATCGCACGTTATCCTGAACACGGGCAAGATTCCGGGGAACTGCTGCGCCTGGCCGATGCCGCCATGTATGAGGTAAAGAAGAATGGCAAAAATGGCTACCGCTATTATTCGGAAGACCTGGACAAGCTCCTCACGGAACGATTCGAATTGGAACGCGAGCTGGGCGAAGCCATAGGACGCCGCGAGCTGTTGGTGTATTATCAACCGCTGATCCGTGTGGAGGACAGGCATATGGTCAGCGTAGAGGCGCTGGTCCGCTGGAACCATCCGACCAAAGGCCTGTTGCTGCCTGAAACGTTTATTCCGATAGCCGAGGAGACGGGATTGATCCAGGAAATCGGCACTTGGGTCTTGCGTGAAGCCTGCCGCCAAATGGTTCAGTGGCATAAAAGAGGAGGCCCGTTGATTCCCGTTTCGGTTAATTTGTCCGCGCATCAGTTCCAACAGGCCGATCTGGTGCACAATATTGAGGACCTGCTGGCTGAAACCGGACTGGAAGCCAGGTATCTGGAGCTTGAAATTACCGAAAGCATGATGATGGACCCGACGGCTTGTCTGGATAATCTACATGGGCTAAGCAGGCTGGGCGTCAGAATCAGCCTTGACGATTATGGTATGGGGTACAGCTCTCTACATGATTTGAAGATATTCCCCATTCACAAGCTTAAGATCGATCGGTCGTTTATTTCCGATATGACTGTGAGCGACATGGACAAAGCGATTGTGTCGACGATTATTTCCATGGCTTATCATTTGAAGCTGGATGTGGTGGCGGAAGGAATCGAAACCAAAGATCAGCTGGATAGTCTGGCTTACAACCTGTGCAAAGGAATACAGGCGCAGGGTTATTATTTCAGCCGTCCACTATCAGCCCGCCAGGTGGAGAAGGAGTTTTTTGTGCCGCTTCGTTTCTAATCCCCTGAAAGCTAAGATTGGCAAAAATAGGGCGGCGGTCAAAAGGATTCCGTGTGAAAATGGAGAACTAGTAAAGGCTGAGGCTTGGAGCTAATTCCTGACATGCAAAGCCTCCGGCAGCTGCATGATAACTTATCAAAAGACGAGAGGATGGCTGTGACATGAAATTTCCAATAGCACTTCAGCCGTACACGATTCGCGAGGAAATGGCGCAGGATTATGCGGGTTCGCTTGAGAAAGTAGCAGCGATCGGTTATAAGGGAGTTGAGCTTTCCACTCCGCCGGAAGGCATGAGTGTCGGGGAGGTCAAACAGATTCTGGAACGGACTGGTCTGCAAGTCATCGGCGCACACTGTTCGCTTGAACAATTGACGAGCGGCTTGGATGAGCTGTCTGCTTATTTGCATGAGGTAGGGGGTACATATGCGGCTTTGTCTTACAAATTCGATTCGAAGCAGCATGTGCTGGAGATGGCAAAGCGGTTCAACGAAATTGGTGAAAACTGCCGCAAGCATCAGATTCAGTTTCTCTACCACAATCATAACTGGGAGTTCGATCAGTTCGATGGCGAATCTGTTCTGGATATTTTGCTGCGTGAAACCGATCCGGAGCTCGTGAAGCTCGAGCTGGATGTCTACTGGGTGAAACGGGCAGGTATTGAACCTGCGGACTATTTGCGCAAGCTGAAAGATAGATGTCCGCTCCTTCATATCAAGGATATGGAGGCTGGGGAAGAGCAATTTTTTGCCGAGATTGGCGAAGGCATACTGGATTTTCGTGAAATTGCGTCTGTCGCTGAGGAAATCGGAACCAAGTGGCTTGTCGTGGAACAGGATTTAAGCCGCAGAGCCGCGATGGAAAGTATTGCAATCAGTTACCGCAATCTTGGCAAGCTGGACCTGATCCAG
Organism: Paenibacillus nasutitermitis; assembly: GCF_014641075.1. Classification (GTDB taxonomy): domain Bacteria; phylum Bacillota; class Bacilli; order Paenibacillales; family Paenibacillaceae; genus Paenibacillus_Z; species Paenibacillus_Z nasutitermitis. The sequence goes on along the minus strand of NZ_BMHP01000002.1, from coordinate 57,879 downwards.
GAATAGGCTGAACGTTAATTTGCCGGCAGCTTGAAGACCGCTACCTTATGGGGGAGCGGTCTTTTTGCTAATTCTATTATTTGAACCATCAACAATAAGGTTAGGAAGTTTGGCCATGCACCCATTTTCCCATTATAGATCAGTTCAAAATACGCTCATTTTTTTTCATCTATTTTTAAGGAAATTCAGTTATAATAGAGCTAATTGTGCTATAGGAGGGTGTCTGTGCAGAACAAATCGGAAATTAAACTGACAAACAAAGCAAGAAGAGAGCAAGAGAGAAAAAAGAAACAAAAACGCATGCAGATTATTATGTGGACAACAGGGGTTTGCTTTATCGCTATAATTGCAATCGCTATAATTTTCCAGCCGAAAGCCAAACCGCTTGAGGTGGCTTATGATCAGCTTCCGGTGATGGGTCAGGCCGATGCGCCGGTCAAGATCGTGGAGTTCGGCGATTACAAATGTCCATCATGTAAATATTTTGCGGAACAAATTATGCCGCAATTAAAAGCCGATTATATCGATACCGGCAAAGCCTCGCTTTATTTCATGAATGATACAATTATTTGGGAAGATTCCACCACTGCAGCATTGGCTGCCCAAGCCGTATTCCATCAGAGCAATGATGAATTCTGGAAATATTATGAGGCGTTATTCAAAAATCAGCAAGCGGACGAGCATGCCGTGTGGGCAACACCGGATTTTCTGACCGAGCTCGCAAAGAGCAATGAAATCAAGGTCGATTACGACAAGCTGCGAACGGACATCGAGAACCAGACCTACCTTGACGAAGTGAAGCAGCATACTAACTTCGCCCAGAGAGACGCCAAAGTCACAGCTACGCCGACTCTATTGATCAATGGCGTTAAATTTGAGAATGTGTTCGATTATGCGGCATTGAAGAAAGCGATTGACAGTGCAATAGGTGAATCGTAATGCGGGCAAAGATCCATTCGCTAAGTTTATACTTATCGTGGGTCGTCGCTATGGTTGCAGTTGGCGGCAGCCTCTTCTTCAGTGAAATTATGGGGTACGAGCCCTGCAAGCTGTGCTGGCTGCAGCGGATCTGCATGTACCCGCTGATTTATTTACTGGGGCGCGCCAGCTACCTGAACGACCGTAAAATCATTGGGTACGCGCTTCCGCTGAGCATTCTTGGGGGATGTATCTCACTCTATCATTATATGGAACAGAAGGTTCCCGGCTTCGCCGATATCATGCCTTGCACGAGCGGGATTCCCTGCAGCGGCGATTATATCAACTGGCTCGGATTCATCACGATACCTTTCCTTGCGCTGATCGCTTTTATTCTCATAACGGTGTTTCTGTTATTGGGAAGAAGCCGCGGGGCTGAGACTGAGGAAGCTTAATAAGTTCATCTGATGCGGCATCTGCTGCTCAGAAGACGATACAATTCAGAAGCTGCGCAATGCGCGGCTTTTTTTGGGTGCTCTTCGATGTCCTTCCTTTGTTAACAAATGCTAGATTGACGCAACGGCAGCATGGTAGTACTGGATATTGATCCAAGCCGAGAGAACGACCCTTGTCTGCAGGAGGGGGTATCCTTGATCGGCGATACGCTAAGTGAGCTTGGCATCTCTTCCATTCCCAAAACTTCGGGTGCGACGGGCTTGTAGAGAAGCAGTCTCTAGGCGGCATCATCGATTTTATCCGGAAACGTTCCGTTTAGAACAGTGGAGGACAAGTGGCGAAAATAACCAGTCTATGTCAAAATATGTTTCGTATACGCTTTAGTTGTCCAATATCTATTATAGAGGTTGATGAAAATCACCTGGAACTGCATTCACAGGTTACATACAGACAGACGGGAAGGAGGCAGTTATATGCGTAAAATTATGGTATTTGCCGCCGTCGTTTTTCTCATGATGACCCAATTGAGCTTCGCTAACGACAATGACTATCACCCTGTACCGAATAATCCGAAGACGCATACCGCTTTTATAAATAAGATCGATGAGGACAACGGAAAAACGTATCTCACTGTTGACGATATTCAATGGTTTGAGGGGGATGCCGCGAATCAAGTATTTCTGAAACATAACAAGGATTCCGGTCTGGATGAAGCCCCGGATCAATATTATATTCTGAACGAAAGCAGCGAGTTGCACACTTACGAGGTTTCTGGCAATGCCGAGGTGATCATGCAGATTTATAACAGAACGGGGAATCTGGACGAATTGGATGTTACCTGGAATGAACAAATCGATCTGAACAAGCTAAGCGAAGCTTTTGCTGACAATGACACCTTTGATCTTGGCGCATATCCGTTTCATTTGACGATTGAAAACAATAAGGTTGTAAAAATCGTTCAACAATATATCCCATAGATTTTGTCGTATCAGGACAGAATATGGAAGGGAAGGACCTTGTTCTTGCAGCAAGGTCTTTTTTGAATGCAATCTTCTTTTCTCGGGACCTATACAGATTTTGACTTAGACCTATACCGATATTGATTTGTTCCCCGGTACATACTTGCGTATAATGATATAGGGATGAGCTTATGTAACATTAATAAACAGGGAAAGAAGCAAGTCTAAACCATTTATCTAACATAATCGGAGGTAAGCGGTAATGAAGACGGAGCACGATATCAGTCAGTCACCATGGCATTTTTATTATGGACCCAATCTAGGCTATATACAGGAAGTGTATGAACAATATCTAAAAAACCCGGATGATGTCGATTCCTCGTACAAGGAACTGTTCCAACGATGGGGTCCTCCATCATCCCCGGCTTCAGCTTCAGCCGTACAAGCCTCTTCCGTTACGAACGGAGCGGCGGCTGTTCAAACAACCATTTCCGCAGATCCCGCGTTTTTGAAGAAAGTCGTCGATGCCGGGAAGCTGGTTAGAAATATTCGTACTTACGGGCATTTGGCAGCACAGAACGATCCGCTTGGTCTTTCCAACAGTACGGATACGAGCTTGCTCAAACCAGAGACCTTTCAATTGACCCGCGAAGATTTGAAAGCCATTCCCGCTTCGCTCATATGGGAAGAAGCTCCCGAATCCATTCAGAACGGCTGGGATGCGCTGCAAAAGCTTCAAGAAACCTATACGCAGTCGCTCGGTTTTGAGTTTGGACATATTCACGAAGAGAATGAACGGATCTGGCTTAACCGCCAGGCGGAATCAGGAATGGCCGCAAAGCCGCTATCGGTAACAGAGCGGACGGCGCTGCTCAACCGGCTGATCGAGGTCGAGCAGTTCGAAACTTTCCTGCAGCGCGCTTTCCTTGGACAGAAGCGGTTTTCGATTGAAGGAAACGATATGCTTGTCCCCATGCTGGACGAAATCGTACGTGAGTTAGCTCATGACGGTGCCCGGCATATTTTGATGGGGATGGCCCACCGTGGACGCCTGAACGTATTGACTCATGTCTTGGGTAAGCCGTACGGGACGATTTTTTCGGAGTTCCATCACGCGCCTAATAAAGACCTGATTCCGTCCGAAGGTTCAATCGGCATCAGCTTTGGCTGGACGGGAGACGTGAAATACCATCTTGGCGCCCATCGTTCCGTAAAAGCGGGAGAGACCGTTGAAACGCGCATCTCGCTGGCAAATAACCCAAGTCACCTGGAGTACGTGAATCCGGTTGTAGAGGGTTTCACGCGCGCTGCCCAGGACGACCGGTCCAAGCCGGGATATCCCGTCCCAGACTTCGGAGCTGCTGCTGCTGTGCTGATCCATGGCGATGCTGCTTTTGCCGGAGAAGGGATCGTAGCGGAATCCCTGAACTTTAAGAAGCTTCAAGGTTATGAGAACGGCGGTACGATTCATATCATCGTCAATAACCGGATTGGTTTTACAACCGAAAGCAGCGATTCGCGCTCGACGCATTACGCCAGCGACCTGGCTAAAGGCTACGAAATCCCGATTGTCCATGTGAGCGCGGATGATCCGGAAGCCTGTATTGCCGCAGTCCGCATGGCTTGCGAATATCGCCATAAGTTCCATAAGGATTTCTTGATCGATATGATCGGATACCGCCGGTATGGCCATAACGAAACGGATGATCCGGAGACGACCCAACCGCTGCTTTATCAGAAGCAGCGCAATCATCCGCGCGTCGTATCCATTTATGAGAATGTGCTCAAGAGCAAGGGCTTGATTACGGATGAGAAGCTGGAAGAGACCAAACAGGCAGGGCTGAGCCGTTTGCAGGCGGAGCTGGATTTGGTCAAGGACAATGAAAAGCAGGGCAAAATCGGCAGGATGGATACGAGCGCCCGGCTGCGCAGCAAGGAAATCAATACCGCTGTGCCTCATGACAAGCTTCGTTCCATCAATGCGAATCTGTTGAAATGGCCGGAAGGCTTTACCGTATACGGAAAGCTGGAGCGTATTCTGATGCGCCGCTCCGATGCGCTCGACGAAGGCGGCAAGGTAGATTGGGGACAAGCGGAAACGCTGGCTTTTGCCACCATTCTGGCTGACGGCAAGCCGATCCGTCTGAGCGGTCAGGATTCCGAGCGCGCAACCTTTGCTCACCGCAACCTGGTGCTTCACGATCCCGTGACCGGCGCAACGCATTGCCCGCTACACACATTGCCGGAAGCGCGCGCTTCATTCGCGGTCTACAACAGCCCGCTCTCTGAAGCAGCTGTACTTGGCTTTGATTATGGATATAATGTCCATTCGCCGGAAACGCTTGTCATATGGGAAGCCCAATATGGGGACTTCGCCAATGCGGCTCAAGTCATTATCGATCAGTTCCTGTCAGCAGGACGAGTGAAGTGGTCTCAGAATTCCAGTCTGGTTATGCTGCTTCCTCATGGATATGAAGGTCAAGGTCCGGAGCATTCAAGCGCCAGACTGGAGCGTTTCCTTTCGCTTGCGGCTGAAGACAACTGGACGGTTGCCAACTTGACATCGGCTGCTCAATATTTCCATTTGCTGCGGCGCCAGGCTGCAATAACGAATACGGAAGAGGCCAGACCGTTAATCGTAATGGCACCTAAGAGCCTGATCCGCAACTCGCTTGTTGCTTCCGACTCGAAAGCGTTGAGCGAAGGAGCCTTCCAGCCTGTTCTGGAGCAGCCGGGACTGGGCAGCAGCGCCAGAAAAGTGGAAAGGCTAATTCTATGCAGCGGCAAGATCGCAATTGATTTGGCAACTGCACTGGAAGCCGGCAAGGATGGGGAAAACGCAGAAACTAAAGATTGGAGCTGGCTGCATATAGCCCGCGTTGAGCAATTATATCCTTTCCCCAAAGGGGATGTAGAGCGCATTATTGCACGATTCCCGAATTTGAAGGAAATTGTGTGGGTACAGGAAGAACCGCAAAACATGGGCGCCTGGAATTACATCGAACCGCGTATCCGCGCACGCGCACCACGCAAATCGGCCGTTCGTTACATCGGACTGCCTAAACGATCCAGTCCTGCGAGCGGTTTTCAATATATTCATAACATGGAACAGCAGCGCATCATTTCAGTCGCTTTGAACCGTGGCACATTAACAGTTAATGCGAAGGAGGATAACGGCGATGAGTGATATTAAAATACCCGAAATGGGTGAATCAATCGTAGAAGGCACAATATCCAAATGGCATGTTAAAGAAGGGGATCAAGTCGGTCAGGGCGACGTACTGGCGGAGCTTGAAACAGACAAGGTAAATATGGAAATCAGCGCCGAGCAAAGCGGCGTCGTAGAAAAGATCCTCCGTCAGGAGGGCGAAACCGTAAGTGTGGGCGAATCCATCGGCGTGATCGGAGCCGGATCAGGCGGCGCTGCCAAACCGGCAGCTTCCGCTGGCGGAAGCGGGCAGGAAAATGCACCGTCCCAGCAGAAGGAAGAGCCGGCCAAAGCTGCTGCAGAAGCAACTACAGCACCTGAGTCTAATAAAGAAACGGCTGGTGACAGCTCTTCATACAATGCATCGCCGGCTGTCAGGAAGCTTGCGCGCGAACGCGGCATTGATCTGAGCCGCATTACGCCAAGCGACCCGCTTGGCCGTATCCGCGAAGAGGATATTAAAGCTTACGCTGACGGCGGACAGAAGCCTGTCGCTAGCGCCCCGGCAGCGGCAGCGCCTTCCGCTCCGGCAGCAAGCGAGCCTGGCAAACCGGTAGAGCGTCGCAAAATGTCCCGCCGCCGGGTGACGATCGCCAACCGTCTGGTAGAAGCGCAGCGCACAGCAGCCATGCTGACTACCTTTAATGAGGTTGATATGACCGCTATTCTGGATATCCGCAAAAGACGGAAAGAGGACTTCCATAAGAAACATGATGTGGGACTGGGTTTCATGTCCTTCTTTACCAAAGCGGTTGTCGGTGCGCTCAAGGCTTACCCGCTGCTCAATGCAGAGATTCAGGGCGATGAAATTGTCGTCAAGAACTATTATGATATCGGAATTGCCGTTTCTGCGAAAGAAGGACTCGTCGTTCCTGTCGTCCGTCAAGCGGATACGTTAAGCTTTGCGCAGATCGAGAAGCAGATCGGCAGTCTGGCTGAGAAAGCCCGTTCCAACAGCCTTGCGCTGAATGATCTCCAAGGCGGAACCTTCACCATAACAAACGGTGGCGTGTTCGGTTCCCTGCTATCGACACCTATTCTTAATGCGCCTCAGGTTGGTATTCTGGGCATGCATAAAATTCAACTTCGTCCTGTTGCCATCGACGAAGAGACTACCGTCAACCGGCCGATGATGTATGTCGCGCTTTCTTACGACCATCGTATTGTAGACGGCGCCGAAGCGGTACGTTTCCTGGTCACGCTCAAGCAGCTGCTTGAGGATCCGGAATCCCTTCTGCTGGAAGGTTAATAACCTCTAATAGGCCAAGCAAGCTGATGTCCGGATACTCGGATGTCAGCTTGTTTGATATCGGATGGACAAATAACGTTGTAAGGTTTAGTGTCATAAAATAGGGAGATCAAGTTTAGCGGGGGGTGACGAATATCAACGTAAATGTCCGTAAAATCAGGCTGAACGACTCCGAACATGTCCACTCCAATGAGGATCGGGATGAATATGAGAAAGATTACGCAAGGCTTATTCAGTCTCCGGCTTTCCGCAGGCTGCAGGGTAAATCCCAGGTATTCGGTGCAGGCTCGGGCGACTATTATCGTACGCGTCTGACACATTCGCTTGAGGTATCCCAAATTGCACGCGAGGTGGCCAGAAGGCTGGGGAAAAGCTATGCTTTTCTGGCCAGAAAAGAACACCCCGGCCTAATGTTGGACCCTGAGGTCGTGGAATGTGCTTCGCTTGCCCATGATCTCGGACATCCTCCGTTTGGTCATAAGGGGGAGGAAGTACTGAATGTGCTGCTTAACGAGGAATGTGGACTTAGTTATGAAGGCAATGCGCAAAACTTCCGGATTCTGATGTTTCTTGAGAAACGGGCAGGCAGCGAAAGCGGTCTGGACCTTACAGCCGCTGTACTGCTGGCGATCAACAAATATCCGTTTAGCCTTGATCAGCCAGGCAGGATCAAAGGCGTTTACAGTATGGAGTGGGAAGGCATTCACTATCTCCGGCAGCTTTGGGGAATGCCCGAAGGTGCAGCGACCCTGGAGGCCCAGTTAATGGATCTGTGCGATGATATCGCTTATTCGACACATGATATCGAAGATGGCATCCGTGCAGGCAAAATCCAGATGAACCGCCATTTATTCGAGGATGACTGGTTGGTAGATCATGTTATCGCGGAAATCGTTGACGATCCAGGCAACGGGGTTATGAGCTGGGAACAGGTCGATATGAAAAAAATGGTGAAGCATGTGCTCAGTCAATATGTCCAGCAATGGGAGACGATTTACATCGAATGCAACCGCGAGCCTTCCCGCACAAGAAGGGAAATGAAAGCGCGCTGGGTAAGGCGTTTTGCCAACCAGGTGGGCATTATCGATGACCCGGACTCAGGCTGGAAACGGGTTACGTTTGTACGCGACGGCCAGAAGGATCTGGAGCTGCTCCGTACAATGGAAATTCTCAAGAAACTGGCGTGGGTCACCTTGATCAAGGATTTTCGCGTCCAGCGTCTCCATAAGCGGAGCGAGATTATTATTAACGGGTTATGGGATTGCTTTAAAGTGGAGGAGACGAGCAGGCTGATCCTGCCTCCGGATTGGATTGAGAGTTACCGGATGCTAAAGGATAAATGGTCGTGGGAGCGTATGGTCGCTGACTATATCTCTGGCATGACCGATGCTTATGCCGAGAAGGTGTATGCGGAATTTTTCACCAGCCGGTCAGGATCGATTTATGAGATGGATTGATCATCGTTTTTGTTTTCCCCTCAATTAAAGAGAGGAGTTGATACGGTTTGGCACGAATAAATCGGTTTCATATCAAATCATCCGATGAGGAGGCCAAGCTCGTCTCCGTAGACAGTTTTGGATCCGTAGGAGAACAAGTTTATGAGCTGGCAGCTCAATTGGAGAATTGCGCTTCAATACGTGCACGGGTTCTGCTCGAGGCTTCGCGGAGCTTGAAAATGATCGCCGATGCCCTCATGGGCGATGACACTGCAAGGTCCGTCAACAAGACTCCCAAGGAAGATACAGCCGATTCCTTGAACCTTTATCAAGCTCAAATATTGTATAGCCGGATTCCCGAATTGCTCCAATCCGCCAACCGGGAAGCAGAAGGCTATCCATCATCCTCACTGCTCCTTCCCGTTCGACTGGGACTTCAGGCGGAAGGGCCGCCCGCTTATTGGCAGGAACAGCTGGAGGGCTTAAGACGCGCTGCGAATGCGATGGAGGAGCAGGTTTCTCTGGATATGGAATTTCTGCGTCTGAAGAGCGGCCTAACAAATCCGGTTGTTCTGTTGTATGAGCAAGCTTTGCGATGGAAGAACTCGGCCGAAGCCATCCTTCTCACGCTGACCGGCAGCATCTCGGGAGAGGAAGAAGAAGCAAGCTATGAGCTTGTCCGTTCCCAATATTGGAAAGCTTTATCGGACTATATCAAGGTCACCCAGGGATTGACAGATCCGGAGCTATTCGCTGGGGACGAAGAAGCAGAAGATTCCATACATAATGAATTTGTTGGTAGGACCAGGCTGGATAATGAGGATTGCTGGAAAGTTACTTCTTCGCTTGCCATTCAGGAATTCAAGCACTTAGGCGAGTGGGGAGAGACGGAGCATGAGCTTCAGAGCTTTTGGGCCAATGCCGTCATTTCCAAAACAGACCGTGAGTATGAAGCGACCGTTGAGAAGCTGCTTGCGGATGGGAAAATCACCGAAAAGGCTTACTGGTACAGCTGTCCATATCCATGCGTTTATCAGGTGGGTGAAACTCCGGTCCGGATATTGGGGGAAGAAATCCCGGCCGGATATGTGTTTGTAAATGCCTATAGCGATTCAAAATCCGGTGCGCAATTCATCTGGGAATCCTCGTTTTCGGCAAGAGAAGAGCGCAGGTAATCCGCTGAATATTGGAATTTACAGGATAAATGAAAGACATTCTCATTTAATGAGAGAAACTTAATCGCCCAAACCCCCATTTATCCGTTACACTGTGCGAATGGATAGTGGAAGGGGTGTATTTGAAAATGGATATGAAACGATGTTTATTTTGCGATGGTATGGTGCCTATACAAATTAATGGTGAGAATGAACGCTTTGTAGGCTGCTCATGTGCGCCAGGTGATTCTTATAGTTTGCAAAAAGAAAGCTATGATAAATTTCATGCTTTGTCCTATTCGGTTAAGCGTCAAATGTTTCCGATTATTTCCGCTTACATACGGGAACGTTCGGATTGTGATGAAACGGTTATGCTGTCCTTTGACGATTTGGAACGCATTGAGCATTTGCCTTCTATACCTGTGACGATCGAACAGAAAGGGGAGCGCTTGCTCCAGCATCTGTACAGACATTCCGACGCTCCCGGTCATCCGGTTGTGATTCACAAGCTATCAGACAGCTATAATTTAACCTATTCGCTTAATCTGCAGGAGCTTGTCTATATTATCGAACGGCTTAAAGAAGAGCTTATGATCGAGCGGATTGGTACGATGTTTAAGCTGACACAGGAGGGCTGGGACAAAGCGGCTGCTCTGTCGGGGGCGAAAAGGCTAAAACCTTGCTTAATCTGTCTCGATGAGAAGAATGTTAACCGCGAAGTATGGATGGACGAGGTCCTTCCGCGCATTGAAGAATGCGGGTATTCCCCGCTGCTCAGCGACGATGCGCAAGGGGACGGGCCTTCTGATTATAATGTGCAAACTATTACGGACAGCAAACTGGTTGTTGCCGATCTGACAGGTCAGTCGCCGGAAGTTTTCTTTGCGGCAGGTTTGGCGCTCGGACTACAGATTCCTGTAATTTGGACCGTTCAGAGCCAGGATGCCGCAAAACTGCCGGCAGATCTGTTTCAGCATTTTCAACCTTTTGTTTGGGATAATACCGAGGAACTTGCAGATATGGTACAGAGACGGCTGACCTCATAACCCCTTAAGATTACATAAGTATTATTATGTAACCTTAATCTCATTAATAATGTATAGCATTAATAAATATTTCGCCATATTCTACAACATTCATCTCGTTTACGTTTGAGTTTACTGTTTCTTTTTGTGGATGCTTCGTGCTGCTATTGTTTGGCAGTACCTCAAAAAAGGTAAGGACATGTATACCCTTTAGTGAGGTGAGAAACCATGGAGAGTACCGAAGCGAACAAGAAGAGGATTGAGGATCAGACACAACCTAAACCCAAGCAGCTTAATCCCGACCATCCGGAGCAGCTGTCCACGGATAAGGAAAGTATGTTGGATCGGTTTGAAAGTGAGCAGAATGTGGATTCCATTCCACTTGAAGATTTGAAAATTCAACATCAGGATGAGAAAAACAAAGATCAAACGAAAAAAACTTCATCAAGCCCGGAGAAATACAAGAGCGGTTTTTAGGAGTTTGAAGGAAATTGCAGAAGGTTCTTGTATTGTCTGCGGGAAATCATGTATAATAAGAACAGTCAATTAAATACGGACCACCTGGAGGAGCCTGTCATTTACAGGCTCTTTCTGTGTTTTTTTGAAGAGAGCCCGTGAATTTTCGGGCTCTTTTTTTGTGGTCATTTTGTTCCATTCCACTCATTGCCGCTTTACCATGCAATCAAGTTGGCCGATGAGGGAAAGATAGGATCAGGGTACCGTTCCTTGACAGGAAAAGCAAGATGCAATCAGGGATTTCGATGGTAATTAGAAGGGAATGGTGTAAATGGAGTTTATTTTTTATTTGGTTCTGATCCTGTTATCGACTAAAGTAGCAGGCGACTTATCAGTCCGATTGGGTCAGCCGGCGGTATTGGGCAAGCTTCTAGCCGGTATTGTACTTGGCCCTGCAGTTTTGGGATGGGTACACGCAGATGCGTTTATTTCCTATTTTTCCGAGATCGGCGTGCTGCTGCTGATGTTTATTGCGGGCCTGGAAACCGATTTGGATCAATTGCGAAAAAATTGGAAAGCATCTTTTGCCGTAGCTGTCGGCGGTATTATTCTCCCGTTTATCGGCGGATATGGCGTTGCCATGACACTTGGACTATCCAATACACAGTCATTATTTTTGGGCTTGCTGCTCTGTGCAACATCCGTCAGCATATCCGTCCAAACGTTGAAGGAAATGAATCAGCTTAACTCCCGGGAAGGGACGACTATTCTGGGAGCTGCTGTTGTCGACGATGTGATCGTTGTCGTCATGCTTGCGGTGATGATGAGCTTGCTGGGCACGGAAGATATCTCTCTTGGCATTCTGCTCTCCAAAAAGATTTTATTTTTCATTGTTATACTCGTTGCCGGATGGTTTGCCGTTCCATGGGTTATGCGCATACTTGCTCCCTTTCGGGTCAGCGAAGCTGTTATGAGCGGCGCTCTTATTATTTGCTTTAGTTTTTCTTATTTTGCCGAGTTGATGGGCGTAGCCGGAATCATTGGCGCTTTTGCTGCGGGAATCGCCGTTTCCCAGACCAAATTCAGGCATGATGTAGAAACAAAAGTCGAGCCGATTGCGTATACGCTGTTTGTACCTGTGTTTTTTGTCAGTATAGGCTTGAATATTTCATTCCAAGGGCTGGGAAATCAAATTCTGTTTATCGTTCTGGTCACAGTAATTGCCGTTCTAACAAAGCTGGTGGGCGGGGGAATTGGAGCCCGTATCACAGGATTCGGTAACCGTTCCTCGCTTGCCATTGGTTCAGGTATGATTTCCCGGGGAGAAGTTGCTTTAATCATAGCCGCATCCGGTCTCGAATCAGGTCTGCTGCCGCAGAACTATTTCACTTCCGTGGTACTGGTCGTTATTCTCACTACGCTGATTACACCACCGCTTCTTAAGATCGTTTTTCCGAAAAAAGCAATTGCTGCAGAAGCAACTGAATGAGATTATAATATGGATGAGCAAAAATGGAGGTCGGATTTCGATATTTGGGTAATAATCAGGTGTTGACGGCGGATAAAGCATATATTCAGGAGGCACTACTATTATGGAGCAGCAGGCCTTTTGGGCAATAGGGATATTTCTTGTTATTTACGCACTTATTATTTCTGAAAAGATTCACCGTACAATAGTGGCCATGATCGGCGGCCTCCTGATGGTTGCCTTGGGCATCGTAAATCAGGAAACTGCACTACACCATATTGATTTCAACACATTGGGACTGCTGATTGGCATGATGATTATTGTAAGCATTACGGCTGACACAGGATTATTCAAATTTATAGCGATTTGGGCGGCCAAAAGATCCAAGGGAAAGCCGGTTCTGATTATGATTGCCTTGGCCTTGATTACGGCTGTCGGATCGGCATTCTTGGATAATGTCACCACTATACTACTCATGGTTCCGGTGACCTTCAGTATAACCCGGCAGCTGCGCGTACCGCCGGTGCCATTTCTGATTACTCAAATTATTGCTTCGAATGTAGGGGGGACGGCAACGTTGATTGGCGATCCACCCAATATTATGATCGGCAGTGCCGTAAAGGAATTGACTTTTATGGCTTTTATTAATAACCTGACGCCGATCGTGGCCATTATTATGCTGGTTTATATCCCGGTCTTTGTATTATTGTTCCGGAAGCAGATTCAAACGACACCAGAGTTAACGCAAAGCATCATGGACTTGGATGAGAAAGAGCTGATCTCCGATCACAACATGCTGCGTAAGTGCCTAGTCATACTCGGAGTCACCATAGTTGGTTTTTTCCTTCACCAATCCTTGCATTTGGAGTCGGCTACCGTCGCCTTGGCCGGCGCGTTTCTGCTTCTTCTTCTAACCGGGGAGCGTATGATGGAGGCGGCTTTCACCAAAGTGGAGTGGACGACCATCTTTTTCTTTGTCGGATTGTTCGTCCTGGTGTCAGGTCTTGTAGAAACAGGCGTCATCTCCAAGCTTGCCGCCTACGCGATCGATTTGACCGATGGAAATGTGGTCGCGACCTCGATGCTGGTGTTGTGGTTAAGCGCAATCGCCTCCGCTTTTTTGGACAATATTCCTTTTGTCGCAACCATGATTCCGTTGATTCAGGATATGGGCACAATGGGAGTCAGCAACCTGGAGCCGATCTGGTGGAGTCTGGCGCTTGGGGCTTGCCTGGGAGGGAACGGATCGTTGATTGGCGCAAGCGCGAATCTGATTGCAGCCGGCATGTCCGGTAAAGAAGGGTATCCAATTAAATTTCTCCAGTTTATGAAATATGGCTTCCCTCTGATGCTGTTATCAATCGTTATTTCTAGTGGGTATATATATGTAAGATATTTAAGGTAAATGGAGGAGGACGATACAAGATGAAATTATCGTATTCCTACAATAACAATCTAATCAAAATCGAGGAAACGCCGAACAATGCGGACATTGAGTTTAACATTCATCTATTAGAGGAAAAAAACATCAAGGCGATAAAAGCTGTGAAGGAACTTTTTGAGGGTAACGACATTTTTACAGATGTCCTGTTTTATGTGTATGAGAACCATCATTATCGGGTCATCGTCCGACCGGATTATTATGTTGATTTTATCTTGCAGCTCATGAAGCACCAATTAGTGAATAGTGTTGAATGGGCATGATACTAAAGTATCATTGGAAAAAAATGCATCTGGAGTAATGGCAGCAGCCGTTATGATAGATGCTTTTTTAGCGACCCAATACAGATTCCGGCGGTCAGTGCCGCTATTAGGCATTAAGAGAAGTGTGTTGTGACCTCACCTTAATTACTTTACAGTTATATAACCATGTGGTAATATAAAGGTCGTAAAGGGTAAATAAATTATGGTTGGAGGGATTATGTGGACGGGAAGGTTTTACATATGGATGGTCGTCGTATCGTGAGTTTCGAGCGGTATTTGAGGCATCCTGTAGAAAAAGTATGGCGGGCCATCGCGAGCCCGGAGCAGATCGCTAAATGGTTAACCGTACAGTCGGAGCTGGAATTGAGTGTGGATGGCCAGCTTGTCTTTCGGTGGGAGAACGGGGATGTCGTACAGGGCAAGTTTACCAAAGTCGATCCGCCGTACGAGTTGGAATATACGTGGTTAGAGGAAGCTTTGGGACATTCTGTTGTGCGATGGAGGTTAAAGGACGAAGGCGAGGGATGCCATCTTCATCTCACGCATACCTTTTTTAATGAATCGGCCGTTGTTCCCGATTATTTGGCCGGTTGGCATGTGCATCTTGAAGCGCTTGATGATGTTCTTAATGAACAGTTTACCCGTTTCCCTTGGGAGCGCGTGAAGGAAATGCGCACGACATATGCTTCGAAAATGAGTTAAAAAGAGGAGAAAAAAGATGAAGACACTTTCTATTCACCATCGTACGTTTATAAACGCCGCGCCGGACAAGGTCTATGAGGCGATTGCAACCGGTGCGGGCTGGGATGCGTGGTTTACGCAGGGAACGACCGTAGAAGCAAGACCGGGCGGAACGATTCATTTTCGATTCCAAGATTTTGGGCCCGACCATATCACGCTCGAGGATGGGGGAACGGTTCTCGAAGCGATTCCTGGCGAGAAATTTGTCTATCAGTGGACGCCGGGCGAATCGACGACGACGATTTCCTTCGATTTAACGGAACTGGGCGAAGGGACTTTGGTTTCATTAGCGGAGTCGGGCTATAAGCAAACCGACGCGGACTTGAAGGCATATGCTGATTGCGCGGTCGGATGGGGCGAGGCTTTGACTTTGCTCAAATATTACCTGGAGCATGGAGTTACGTATGGCGCTGTGCCGAAGCATCAACTTGAGAAGCAAATGACGCAGCAATATTCGAAACGTACTGATAACTTCATGAATTCGCACCAATGAATTACATTGCCGACGATGACACTAAAAGTATTTTCGAAGTTTTAGCGGAGCCACACAGACGAACGATACTTGACTTGCTTCGCATATGTGATCGTTCAGTGGGGGAGCTTGTGGACATTTGCCAATTGAGTCAGCCGGGAGTTTCCAAGCATCTTCGAATCTTGAGGGAAGCCGGTTTGGTTGCAGCACGATCGGTTGCTCAAAAAAGCATCTATTCTCTGCGTCCGGAGCCGCTTCAGGAAATCGATAAATGGTTGGAGTTGTATCGACACTTCTGGTCCGGGAAGCTGGATGATCTTGAAGCTCTTCTTGATCGTGAAGAATAGCGCCAAGCTATTTTGACACATGCCCGGTTTCACGTCTTCCGATACATCTAGGAGTAGTACCAGGTAAGTTCGCAGTGAGGAACTATTTTGGTACTTGGCACTTCATGACAGCTTCGCTGGTAGTACATCGTATAGGCTGCTGAATCATTTCAGCAGCCTATTATCCGGTTAGCGTATATTTTCATTAATTGTCTATACTAGCTGTAAACAACGTATTCAACGAAGTGTGGTCTTTACAAGGAGAAGGCACCGGATAACCATCCGATTATTTTCTGTTTTTCCAAACGTTCAAGTCTTTTTTGAGTCTCGCGGCAAGAATCTTCTGACCCACAAACTCCAGCCTTCATTATCCATCATCCCAACTCGCATAGTTGCTGATAAGATCTCCTGGACTCTTCATCCCAATATCCGTTAATACCGAAAAAAATTATACGAATGATATAGTGGCCGCTGACAATCTTGAACTTATTTACTGACTGGTCATCCGTCATGTCAACGGATGGATATATCCGCATGGAAGCCGCAAGCAGACGGACGTAAGCTATGGTGAAGGAACAGGGGAACCAATTTTTCCTGTTCTTTTTTGATTTCCGAGCTACGACTCGAGATTGATAATAGAACGAGCGATTAAGTCTTTTGTGAAAAACGGGCTAAGCCTCGAGGTGCAAAAACAAGCAGCATCCTTAGTGTAGGAAAAAGCAGCGATTTTGCTGAGTTCGTCACTTTAGCTTACGAAATTCACGTTTTGTGGGTGGGGGCTTCATGAAGACTTGAATATGGAAAGTGCATCAATTTCCGTATGGGTGAAGGCACAACATCTGGCTGCAAATAAACAGCGTTGAAACGAGCCTTTTCCTAGTTCAGTTTTAAATTCGTTAACAACAGAGAAGGAATATGACAAATCCTCATTGACAATTAGGGTAGGGGGCTATACTATATATCATATAAACACGAAAATTTTTAATAATTGGTATCAAAAGGAGGAGAAAGAAAATCATGAAAAATCAAACACAGGCTTTACCGCAAGCAGATCCCAAGCGCTGGATGGCACTGGCAATACTATGCCTTGCTAATTTTATGGTGATCATGGATACATCCATTATTGGCGTTGCACTGCCAGCCATAAAAGGAGCGCTCGGTTATTCGCAGGCAAGTTTGCAGTGGGTTTTCAATGCGTATGTTATTTTCTTTGGCGGGTTACTGTTGCTTGGTGGCCGATTGTCCGATCTATTTGGCCAGCGACGCATATTCATGTGGGGATTCTCTATTCTAACGTTAGCTTCTTTGCTGGCGGGACTGGCTTGGAATGAGGAGTCGCTTAATGTGGGGCGCGCCTTGCAAGGATTAGGTGCGGCATTAATAGCCCCATCGGCGTTAACTATTGTCATGATGCTCTTCAGCGGCAATCCCAAAGAAATAGGGAAAGCATTAGGCTTTTGGGGCGCATCAGCTGCTGCCGGCGGTTCAGCCGGCGTGTTTCTCGGTGGGGTTATTACCGAATGGTTAAGCTGGCAGTGGACCTTTCTCATAAACGTACCTGTCGGTATTATTGCATTGCTTCTGTCTCCAGGACTTTTGGCCGAAGGAAATCGAAGAAAAGGCAGTATTGATGTGATTGGCTCCGTCTTCGTCACAGCGGCCTTGGTGTTGGTGGTATATGGCATTGTTACTGCAGAACACAATGGGTGGGGAGCGCCGTCCACGTTGTGGACGCTTATATCAGGAGTCGTGTTATTTATCCTGTTCCTGATCGTTCAGAAAACTAAAAAAGAGCCGCTTGTTCCACTGAAGATTTTTAAAGCTCCGAATTTGGCTGCAGGCAATATCGCGCTTATTATGCTGGCCAGTGGTTGGATTCCGCTGTGGTATTTCCTGAATCTCTATATGCAGCAGGTGTTAAAGTTTTCTGCTTTCGCCGGTGGAGTGGGCTTGCTGCCGATGACGATTCTAATTGCTATCTTCATGATTTTGATTACCGGTAAATTAATCGGAAAATTCGGGATAAAAGCAAACCTGATCATTGGATTGATTGCACTCGGAGGTTCGATGCTTCTGTTCGCTGGCAATACGCCGGTTGATGGGAACTTCATCGCCAATGTGCTTCCAGCTTCCTTGCTTGGGGCGCTTGGCATGTCGCTTGCCTATATTCCGGCTACTATGTCCGCTATGTCAGGAGCTAAACCCGAAGAAGCAGGGCTTGCATCGGGTCTCGCCAATACGAGCTACCAGATTGGATCAGCTATCAGTTTGGCTATCATGGTTGCGATTGCAGGCTCAACAACTGCTTTCCAAACCGGAGTTGACCCAGTCGCCGCGCTAAACGAAGGCTTTCAACAAGCGTTTTTGTGGTCTGGTATCGTCGCATTTGCAGGTGCAGTTCTAGCGTTTGTGTTTATTCGTTCGCCTAAGCAAACTGAAGCAAGCAACACAGCAGTCATATAATCCATAAATCAATCTCCAGAGCCAAATCATCGTAGTTAACTGGAGCCCATTGAATTATTAACAAGGAGGGATTCCGATGAGCGAAGAAACGATACTTATAGAACAAGCGATAGAGCAAGATCCGGTCTGCTGCTCTCATAGAGAGAGTGAGCGTATAAGCCATCATTCCGATAAAGCCAAGAGTGGTCTGCTCAACCGATTGAATCGAATCGAGGGACAGGTTCGCGGCATTAAAGGCATGATTGAGAAAGATATTTACTGTGACGATGTGTTGAATCAGATCGCTTCAGTGCAAGCTTCATTGAACGGTGTCGGGAAGCTTCTGCTCGAATATCATATGAAAAGTTGCGTCATCGAACGAATTCAAGAAGGGGATACTGAAGTATTAACAGAATTAATAACGACGATCAATAAACTCATGAAGTAACGGTCGGGACCGATTTCAATCAGCAGCGAGGCTGCTTTTTATACGCTTTACATTATAGGGTACTGGGGTATTGTAAAATAATCGAAAGTGGTAAATTTTAATCGGGAAAGAGAAAATGTCTATTGTACTCCGACTGAATCGGATAGAAGGATTGGACTTCTTACCCTTTGGAGCGTATGACGATTAGATCAGTGTCCGTCGTACTTAATGTTTTGCGGCTTCAGCGCGCTTTGCATCCTTAACTTAAAGTGAAACGGAGTTGTACGAATTATGAAGAAGAAAATCATCCTCGTCGCTGCAGCGGTGCTTGCTTTTAGTGTATTGGCCGCATGCGGCAAAGCGGAGGACAAGAAGCCCACCGGCAGAAATAACCATGCCGGTCATGCGGCCAGCAACGGGCAAGTGAACGTCGAGAAGCCTGCAGAAAATGAGAAAACGGAGGCGGAAAATATGGAGCACGGAGGCGGCCATAGCGGCCATGGTACAGATGAGAGGTCTGCAATGGAGGATCTTCAAGCATCGTTTGCTTTTACCGCAGGTGCTGCAGAAGCAAATGAAGAAACGGAATTAACCATTCAAGTGAAGGATAAAGACGGGAAACCGGTCAACAATTATGATATCAATCATGAGAAGCTGCTTCATCTCATTATCGTCAATCACGATTTGTCATTCTTTAATCACATCCATCCCGAGTTTAAGGAAGACGGAACATTTACGGTGAACACATCGTTTCCGGCTGGCGGTGAGTACAAGGTTTTTGCGGACTTTATTCCGACGGGTGGCGCCAATACCACACTTAGCGATTGGGTGAAGGTGGAAGGAAAGGAAGGCAAGCATGCCGCGATTGCAGCTGACACGAAACTGATGAAAGAAGTCAATGGCAAGGAAATCGAGCTGGCAATGAGCACCACCAAGCCGAATGAAGATGTGACCTTGACTTTCAACATTCGAGATGCGAAGACAAAGAAGGGAATCGATAATCTGCAGCCGTATTTAAGCGCAGTCGGCCATGTAGTGATTCTTTCGAAGGATGTGGAGCAGTATCTTCATGTCCATCCGATCGACGAGAATGCGTCCGGACCAGAAGCGCAATTCGCGACTTCTTTTCCACAAAGCGGCATGTACAAAATTTGGGGACAATTTCAGCACAATGGCGAAGTCTTCACTGTTCCATTCGTCGTCAATGTGAAATAACGGAGCTATGTCACAAGGAACAGTCAAAAGGGAAGAGAAATTCAGCAAAGCCGTGGTTTGAATCTCGATGGAGCTGTTGAAACAAATCACATCTTAAAGGAGGAGAAACATCCATGTCAGATATCAATCAGACAGAACCGATCCGGATTTATACGATTCCGACCTGCAGTGACTGCCATTTTGCCAAGCGTTATTTTAATGAGAAAAAGATAGCTTTTATCGAATTCAACTGCGAAGAAGATATGAAATATGCGGAAGAAGTGCTGGAGCTGACCGGAAAGCAGATCGTACCGACCATTGTCATTCAAGAAAAGGTGTTCATTGGTTTCGCGGAAAACTTGAACGAGATAAGTAAGCTTCTGCAATAAACGTATGACCCGGTCAATCGGCCGGGATTTTTTTAGGGCAAGTAGGGGTACTGCCAACATTTAACGAAAATTTACGCTAAGCCTTATAAAAAACAAAGAGCGAACCTTTCTAAAATGGTTCGCTCTTGTTTTTTATACCCGATAGCGTGGAGTAAGGCAAAGTTCGCCTTGTGCCGGAGTTTCTGCTGTTGCACTTGCTGCGGTAATCTGAATGGAATTAAAGTTTGTTTTGGTAAAACTTAGGGTGGAACCTGGGTCTACCAAAATAGCAGGTCCGCTTAGAGTTGTACCAAGTAAAAATTGTACGGATATGGTACCTGTACCATCTCCATAGGTAATCGTTCCGCTAGCGAAAAAATTCCGCGCATCAACACCAACAGATGTGAAAATCGTCCGTGCCGCTGTTCCAGTGGCTATCACAAAGCTAGAACAAATCTTATCCTGAACCATGTGTTCTTCTTTACAGCAAGTAAAGCAGCAATCATCTTTTGAGCCTTTATTACAGCTACATCCACTCATGTTTAACTCACCTCCAGCGTTACCATATACATATTCATTTATGGGACAGCCTACATCCGCTAATCGACTCTCAAATCGCCCAATTGGCTTCACTTTTCAGGTAAATAGACCATTGTGCCGGTTCGCATTACCTGAAAAGTAAATAAGCTAATGAGAATGATTTTTATGAGAAAGTGGGGCGCAAGATGAGAGCATTTAACCTGGTAAAACAAAAAACAATCGTGAACGTGACAACATGTTGCCGCCCATTAAGAAAGAAAAAACGAAATTGCGAAAAAAAAAGAAGGGTCTTAAGGTGTGAAAAAATATGTGGCCGTATATTTCAAACGTGTAATGGAACGTCACATGTATACTTTCGGGTTGTGGGCATTCGACGTCCGTCTTTGAGTGTATTAAAAATTGAAAATAGTTCAGATTGTCGGATGAGGGCAATTATAAGTTTTGGTTCGAGGGGAAAAACAATAGAGCAGGTAGTAGACCCATTTCAAGAAGCTGCGTTTATAGTAAATAATATAAAATCTTTCAAAATAAGGAGTATTGGCGCGGAAGATATCACCGAATGTACAGGAAAATTTGAATTAAAAATACGTTTGAAAAGTGCGGTATGAGGGAATCCGAGCAAAGGATATGCAAGCGTAATCGACTTTGCTTTGCCTAAAACTCGCCGCACTTTAGGCTCCTGTATTTTGTTCTATCCTGCTAATATTGCAGATGGTGAACAACTTTTAAGATTGGACAAACCGAAAACTTATAATTACACGATCTATCAACTGCTCTTATCGTCCAGCTTAGAGTAAAAAATCATCTAATTAGACACTATTCAAGGCTTAGCGTATATTTTCGTTAAAATGTTGGCCGGACCCCAAGAAAGACAATTAGGTTACATAATAATTAATATGTAAACAAACATTCCCTTACATAATTTACATGTATTCGAGATACGAAGTGTTGTCGGCTGACAAGAACATTTCTCATTAATTTTGGCTTAATAGCAGATTTTTCACTTAACCATTTGAACATTTGGAGGGGCACAAATGGGTAGTGGAAGTTGATTCCAAGTATAAGGTATGGTAAATTAATTCTATTAAGCAATGAAAGGGTGACCAAAAGCCGATGATCTACTAATCCTATCCACCAAAGAAAAATCTAATTTTTTAGGTTTTCGGGATAGGAGTAGTGTGGGCTTTTATACATAAACATGAAGTACGACTGCTTTTTGTAGCAGCACGTCTTTTTGTTTATATTTATGCCTCCTATCCGATAACCGGAAAGGAGGTTTTTTTTGTGGCTAATATTGGTTTAATAATAGATTGATGGCAGATGAATTGTGAAATAGGGAGAAGATGTCAAATGACAGGACCGAATCCCAACGATAAATATCCGCTACCAGGGAATACAAATCTGCAATTCATCAAAAACATGATTACCCGGCCCAATATTATTGCAGGGGATTACTCCTACTATGATGCATCTTGCGGAGAATCATTTGAGGATCAAGTTTTGTACCATTATGAAATAATAGGAACAAAATTAATAATGGGAAAGTTTTGTTCGATTGCGCCTGAAGCCAGATTTATGATGGATGGCGGAAACCACAGAATGGACGGTTCAACCTTTCCATTCAACATTTTTGGAAACGGGTGGGAAGCATTTACTCCATCTATAGAAGAGCTGCCGATCAAAGGAGATACGATTATCGGAAATGACGTCTGGATCGGGAGACGTGCAACCATCATGCCGGGGGTACGCATTGGTGACGGAGCCATTATAGCTGCTGAAGCCGTCGTTGTAAAAGATGTGGAACCCTATACGATCGTAGGAGGTAATCCAGCAAAGGAAATACGTAAGCGATTCTCGCCAGAAATCACTCAAGCGTTACTGGAAATCAAATGGTGGGATCACGATATAGAAATCATCAATCAATATATGGGTGCGATCGTAAGCGGAAATGTAAATATGCTCAGAAAAATGAAACAGAAATCTTAATACTTTTAGCGGAGGTAGATATTATGAAAACCACGATAAACGAATATGCAATCGCTGGATCAGATTCGTGGCCTTATGGAATAACCGTTGGGAAAGATGGAGCCCTCTGGTATACGGAACAGAAAGGGAATCGAATTGGACGAATAACGGCCAATGGTAAAATGAATTCTTTCCCTATCCCAACATCGGATGCAGGTGCTATGTCCATCGTTTCGGATGAATCGGGCGACTTGTGGTTTGCAGAATATAAAGCTAATAAGATCGGGAGAATTTCGATGAACGGCCTCTTTACAGAATATGAACTTCCTTTAGTGGATTCTTCACCATTTGGCATAACGCAAGGCGCTGACGGCGCAATATGGTTTACTGAAATGAATAGCGATAAAATCGGAAGGATAACAAAATCCGGGGAAATCACGGAGTTTGACTTGCCGAATCACAAAGTCTTTCCTTCTTTTATCACACAAGGATCAGATGGAGCATTGTGGTTCACCGAGAATCAGAACAATACAATCGGTCGAATAACCACAGAAGGTGAAGTTACGCAATATTCGATTCCAACTCCTGATTCGGGACCAGTCGGCATTACAAGCGGACCCGATGGCGCATTATGGTTTGTTCAGATTAATGGCAATAAAATTGGAAGAATTACGACATCAGGTGAGATGATGGAATATGTTATACCGACGTCTGGCGCTCGTCCTCATGCAATTGCTTCCGGGAAGAAAGGAGATCTCTGGTTTACGGAATGGGGGGCTAATCAAATCGGTCGAATAACAACAGACGGAGTTATTACCGAGTATGAAATACCAACAAAGAATGCAGAACCACATGGCATTGCGGTCTGTTCTGAGGGAAATGTCTGGTTCGCCGAAGAGTGTAATCAGATTGCATGTTTGACGGTATTTTCGGATTGAATTTTCGATAAGTGTTGTATGGGCTGCTCTGATTGTTAGAGCGGCCCATATTTTATAAGATGGGTAACATTGAATAGCAGAACTGAACTGTATGTAAATTTAATAATGGAACGCGACACAGGCTCTCTAAAACGCTTTCAATATTTTTGTTGACAAATATTTGCAGGCCATTATAATAAAAACATAAAAGTTTATACGTGTACATAAATGAAATGAGGGTTGGAATTGAGCATTACGATCAAAGATATTGCAAGCATTGCCGGCGTGTCACATGTTACTGTTCTTCGGGTTCTGAATGGAAAACCGAATGTCAAACCGCAAACCAGGGAAAAAATATTAGCCATCGCTCGTGAGCATAACTATGTGACCAATCGGCTCGCCAGAAATTTATCGGGCAAACAGAGCAATGTGATTGGATTAATCATAACGGACATCTCCAATCCATTGTACGCTGAGCTTGTACGCGGCGCTGACGATGTTTTCTCCAAGCATAATTACCGAACGATTATCCATAATTCGGATAACCAAAAGGTGCTTGCCAGCAAAGGGCTCATTAATATGAAAGAGCTGAGAGTTGCAGGTTTGTTGGTTGCAGTCCCCTCAAAGGGAGAATCCGATTTTTTGAAAGAGCTGGAGCAGATCGACTTGCCTTACGTATGTTTCAGCACGAATAAGTCGAATGACAATGACTATGTGGCTTTTGACGATGAGAAGGGCGGCTACATACTGGGCAAGCATCTGGTGGAATTGGGGCATCGGCGCATCGTTTGTTTAGCTCCGGAAGAAAGAAATACCCGGCCAACGCAAGCCCGCCTTGAAGGGTTACAGCGTGCATTGCGGGAATGTGGCATTCCATTTTCGGAAGCGGATATCTTTGAGATTGGGTTTGGTTACCAGGATGGCTATCGGATGGCCGATCGAATCCTGCAGATTCCTGGAGTTACCGCTACGGTTTGCTTATATGACAAACTCGCGATCGGTTTGCTTCGCCGGCTGAAGGAACGGGGGATATCCGTACCCGACGATATGGCGGTCTCTGGATTCGACGATAATGAAATAAGCACTTTTCTGGAAACGAGTTTAACTTCCGTTTCATTACCGAAGTATACGCTGGGGCAAAAGGGCGGACAGCTTCTGCTGGATAAACTCAACTATTTGGCTGAATCACCTTGGGTATCGCAGCAAATGATGATAGAACCTGTCTTAATGATTCGCGAGTCTACCAAGCGCATGTGATAAATGTGATAACAGAGTTCCAAACGCTGGTTTATTTGGAGCTTTGTTATAAGAATATTCAGAAATGTTCACGTGTACATTCGGAGTAAAAGGAAGGGAGGTGAGATCAGGTTTGATCTATCCCATGCATACACATGTATCAAGCGACAAGAGGGAGGAGGGAACCGGTGACAATTCTGATTGCAAAATTTTCTTTCAATAGGATTACACTATTATTTTTTGAGAGGGTGAAATTCAATGAAAAGAAAGATGATGATGATGGCTTTATTAATGGTGTTGACCCTGAGTGTCTTACCAAACATCGCATTAGCTTACCGTACTGACAATAGCAACTACAATGTCAAACTGTACAGTGCGACAGGCAATGGAGCAACAGATGATAGGACGGCTATTCAGAACGCGATTAATGCTTCACAGCCTTCTGGCGGCCAGATCTATTTTCCGAAAGGCACGTACCGGTTTGCATCCGCGATAACGTTTCCCTCGAATACGGTTCTCGTGTTCGAGAAAGGCGCTGTACTGGTCCCCGATAGCGGTATTACGATTACCGTCAATGGGAGCGTCGATGCAGGTTTATATCAGATTTTTACCAGCCTGTCCGGAAAAGGCGATGTGAAAGGGAAGATGCAGGCGGTGAATATCTACCCGCAATGGTGGGGTGCGGACGGAACGGATTCCAGCGATGATACCACGGCGATCAAGAAGGCCATCGCGAGCCAAACCGGTGGCGGCACGATTTATTTTCCGACCGGCACTTATATCGTATCGTCCGCTTTAAATGTATCGGGATTGGATAGATTGAATCTGATTGGAGCAGGCGTGGATCTGACTGTTATCAAATCCACATCGGCAACCGCAGACGTATTCTACACTGCACCAGGTCAATCGCAGAGATGGCAGCGTTTTAAAGACTTTACGGTAGACAGCGCAGTTGCCAAAACAGCGGGAGCCCATTTTAATTTCCTTGGCAATCAATACCGAACGACTATTGATAATGTGAAACTGCAAAATTGGCATAAAGGGATTGTGTTTGCCAGTTATGAAATGTGCTGGATTACAAAACCGAATATCACCTCACCTTCGGTTGGTGCAGATGCCGCCATCCAGGCCGGAATCCAGGCGACGGCTGCCCAAGGCGCCAATTTGTATATCACTGAAGGATTTCTCCGAGGCACGGACGGTACAGACGGCGTATCTCCGACGTCAACCGCGCTCGGCAATTATGGTGTGAAAATATATGATGCGGATGCCGTAATGATGAGCAATATGGACATAGGCGGCTTTATAAAAAACGATTTATTGATCGATCCTAATGCTCGTGCCTCCAATCATTATTTCGATAGTGTCTGGTTCGATGCCACGAGAGATGATGCACCAGTTAGAATTCAAGGCACCGGCATTAAGACGGAAATTACGTTCGCTAACTCCTGGATTGCGAGCGCAGGCAAGCTTGATGGAGGCAATCCCTTGGCCAGCAACCTGGTCATTTCCGGCAGCGGGGGCTACAGAGCCGTTGAGTTTACGGGGAATCGAATTTTTAACAGCTCTGGTATTGGGATTAAGATCGATGCATCAAGCGGTTTTCCGGGCTTGTTCACGGGCAATATTATTCAAAACAACGGGACGGCTGGAATATCTGGCGAAAACTATGGAATGAAAATCGCGACCCCATTAAATACACCCTCAGTCAGCGTATTCAACTCTACCTTCCTGGAAAACAATGGAGACGATATTTACATTACGGCTGATGCCCGCAATTATTCGATTCAGAATGTCAGCTTGACGGGCAGCATTACGAATCTTGGCGTTGCCAAACGAATTTCAGGGGTAGTTTCAGACATTTCTAATGTAATCGCTTCCAATACGAATTTGAACATACCGCCATTTGGAGAATTCTATTCCATTACGGGAACCACCACTATAGGAGGAATTGCGGCAACATGGCCGGGACATACCATTACATTGAAATTCAACAATGCATTAACGGTTGTCGATGATTCTCAAAATCTCCGATTAGCGGGGAATCTGACTACCTCCGCCAATACCACATTAACCTTGATTTGCGATGGAGCAGAATGGATTGAAGTTTCAAGAAGCAGCAACTAATCCGGCAGTGTAAGACAAATGCCGAGGAAGATGAAAGGAGTTACCCGCAGTGCAAAGCTTAATCCGCAAATATAGAACAAACCTGGAAGCATGGAGCGTTTTGGGACCGGTCATGCTCTATATGTCGATCTTCTCCCTGTTCCCACTATTCTTCGTGATTTATTTAAGTTTTACAGAATGGAATGCGATTAGCGGCTGGCCGAAGTGGGTTGGGCTGCAAAATTACTTTAAGTTCTTCAATTCAGAGCTTTATATAAAAAGCCTATATCAAACGTTAAAAATTGGCGGCATCAGCTTGGTTCTATGGATGGTTTTGTCTTTTGCTGTTGCACTCCTGCTTAACCAGTCTATCAAAGGAAGAGGAATCTTTCGGGCAATCTGGTACATTCCTGTTGTGACGTCCTATGCGATCATTTCACAAATTGTACTCGCGTTGCTGGATCCGATGGATGGCGGGATTAACAAATTTCTGCTCAGCATGGGACTGGATCGAATCGAATGGCAGCAAAGCACCTTCTGGATGATATTCTGGGTCACGCTGTTTGGTCTGTGGAAGGGAGTCGGCGCGGGAATGCTTCTGTTCTTGGCAGGCCTGCAGTCCATCGATCCTTCACTCTATGAAGCCGCCAAGGTGGATGGAGCGGGGGCGTGGAGAAGGATGACCGCCATTACAATTCCGCTGTTGCACCCGCTCACGGCATTTGTTTTCGTAACCAGCGTCATTGCTTTGTTCCAGCTGTTCGAACCGATTTATTTTATTACCAAAGGCGGGCCTAACGGCTCGACGCAAGTCATTGTCTACCGGATATGGAAGGATGCCTTCTCCGATTTTCAAATGGGGATGGCAAGCGTGGGATCCGTGGTGATTTTAGTTATCGCCATGGTCAGTACATTGATCAGCATTCGATTGACCAAATCCATTTATTAAAGCGGTGACACGATGACGAATCATTCAACCGGTATGCGAATAGCGACCTATTTTATTTTGACGATCGGCGGAGTTTTCATGCTCTATCCGCTTGTGTACGCTTTTCTGGTTTCCTTGATGGACCCATACGAGTTTACGACCGCCAATTCATTATTTCCGATCGCGAGCAAACCGGATTTCAGCAAATACGTGGAAATTTTCAAGATTCATGATGTAGTGTTGTGGTTCAGGAATACGATTCTTCGGGTGATTTGGTATATGTTTTGGACCGTGGGGACCTCGCTCGTCCTGGGCTACTTCTTTTCCAAAGGAACGTTTTTCGGAAAGAGATTCATGTTTTATTTGCTTCTCTCCACGATGATGATTCCGGCGGTAACGACGATGGTTCCGATATATGTCATGTACGCCAGATGGCCATGGGCAGGCGGTAACGACATCTTCTTCGGCGGCCATGGGCTGCTTAATTCATGGGGGGTTATGCTGCTTCCCGGTCTAGTCCAGGTTTACTCCGTATTTCTGGTCAAGCAGATGTATGAAACACTGCCGAATGACTATGAAGAATCCGCAAGAATGGACGGAGCGGGGACGTTCAGAATTATCTTCCAAATCTTTGCGCCGATGCTCAAACCCGTCATTGCCGTCATTCTCATCAATGATTTTGTCGGGATATGGAATGATTTTATGACCAATTTGATTTACACCAACAGCGGCGGCCCCAATATAACGATGATCTCTTTTGGAATTACGAAATTGCCGGGTTATCTTACGCAGCAGGATTTAAGTAACAACTATGTGTTGGATTATCCGACTTTGTTCGCAGCCGCTTTACTCGCCACAGTGCCTACGGTCGCTCTATTCCTGGTGCTGCAGAAACGAATTGTGCAGGGGCTGGCGATGTCCGGTTTGAAAGGATAGCTGATCTGCACAGTCCTTGCAGGAGGTGATGAAACGGTTTAATGGAGCAAGTCGGCAGGAAAACGAAAAAACATACCTATGAATTCAATGGAGGGTTGGCAAATGGCAAGAAAAAACAAGATCAAGCTGGTAGCGATTTTAGTTATTCTTACTATCTTATTGGCTGCATGCAGTTCGGATAAAAAAACAGAAAATCAACCGAATCAGTCTGTTGGGCAAAGTAATCAAAATGATCCCGCTGGTAAAGTCGAAGAAGTAACGCTGGTAGTCTGGGTAGGCGGATCGCTCTACGATGACGAAAGAGTGAAAAAACTGCAGGAGGATGCAAAAAAGAAAGGCGAAAAAATCATCGGCGTGGCCGCCGCGACAGCGGAAATCAAAAAAGCGTTCGAGGAGAAGTATCCGGGAGTCAAATTGAAATTCGAATCCCATGGCTGGGCGGATGAATTGACTGCTAATTTGCAGCGCGCCGTGCTTGGGGGAACAGGACCGGACGTTGTACAGGGTGAATCCCAAATTTACGAGTTCGCCAAGTTGAATGCATTCAAAGAGCTCAGCATCGACGACGAGATGAAGCAGGATCTGCTGCCGGGACCTTTAAGCGTAGCTACAGTCAACGATAAGATATACGGTTTGCCTTTCATGACAGGCACATTCGCTCTTCAATATAACAAAGATGTTCTGAGGAAGGCCGGATTTGATCCGGACAAGGACATTCCAAAAACATGGGACGAACTTGTCAACATGGTGAATGACATTACGGCAAAAGGCAATGGCGAATATTACGGATATATGATTAACGCTTCCGACGGCCTTGGCAGTATGTTTCGGGCACATCCTTGGGTAAAGCAAATGGGCACGGATTTCGGTACCGCTGACGGGGACGCTACCTTTAATTCACCCGATGCTTTGAAAGCCTATGAGTTCTTGCGAGAGTTGGCCAAGAATGCTCCCCCGGGGGCAGCCAGCTTAAATGAAGAGGGGAAAATTCTCGCGATTCTTCACACCGGGCAAGCCGCATTCCAAATTGACGGTCCCTGGCAGATTGATTGGGCGAAGCAGGATAAGTGCGATTGCGGGTATGCGAGGCTTCCGGTTCCAAGTGAAGGGAAAACCGGGAACAGCATTGTGGGCAACATTGTTCATTCGGTCTTGAGAGACACCAAGCATCCCAAGGAAGCCGAGGATTTCGTCAGATTTCTGGCATCTCCGGAGGGGCAAGAGATTGTGATGAGGAATACGCCGACCCTGCCGATTAACAAAAAGGCGCTCGAACGGGTTCCCGATTATTTCGAGACAAATCCTGAGTTGAGGGTGTTTTATGATGAGCTTGAACAAGCTAAAAATATTGCTCCACTGCCTACCTTCAAGAAGAATTCGTCGCAAGTGATCGATCAGTGGACGATTTTGAAAAACATGATATTCGATCCCAAACAAGACTTGAAAGCCAGCGCGGATAAAGTACAGAAAGCCTCGGAAGAGGCTATGCAATAGGAAACGGGCGATGGGAAGAAGAACCGCTTCCCGGGTTCTTCTTCCAAAAGGAGGCTGGAGGCATTGAGCTCCGAAGAGCGCGTGACGGTTATTCGTAATGGGAGAATCGTAACGGAGAACAACAGCGTCATTGAAGGCGGAACGATTGTTTGGCAAAATCAGCGAATCGTCTATATTGGCGAGGACGGGGGAGAACGTGGCCTTAAAATAGTAAACGATACTTCAGCCATTATGATTGATGCGGATGGCGGCTGGGTGCTGCCGGGTTTCATCGACGTACATGTGCATGGCGGAGCCGGATATGATTTTATGGAGGCAACGACTGAGGCATACGATGCTATCACTAGATTTCATGCGCGCCATGGCACGACCGGTATGCTGGCCACCACCGTGACAGCCCCGCGTGATGCCCTGACAAGCGCGATCCATACCGCTTCGGTCTATCGAAGCAACGAGACGCGTTATGCCGAATTGCTTGGCGTCCATCTGGAAGGCCCGTTCATCAGCCCACAATGGTCCGGCGCGCAAAATCCCGAGTATATCGTCGCGCCACAGCTGGAATGGATAGAACACTGGGTAAGCATGTACCCTGCATTGATTCGTATTCTTACGCTTGCGCCGGAACTGGATGGCGCTTCAGCGCTTATCGCTTGGCTGAACGATCGGGGTATTATACCCGCTTGCGGGCATACGGATGCCAGTTACGATTGCATGAACGAAGCGGCAAAACATGGTCTCCGTCATGCGGTTCATTCGTTCAATGCGATGAGGGGAATGCATCATCGTGAACCCGGTACTGTAGGTGCGATTTTGACCGACGATCGGATCAGCGCTGAAATAATTGCCGACGGTCACCACGTTCACCCCGCCGGTATTCGGATGCTGACAGCGCTAAAGCGCAGTGATCAAGTCATTCTGATTACGGATGCCATCTCCGCTGCCGGATTAGAAGACGGGAGCTATCGCAGCGCAGGGCTGGATGTGATCATAAAGGATTCCGTATCCCGCACAAAAGAGGGCGGACAACTGGCAGGCTCCATGTTGACTATGATTAAAGCCTTCCAATTCATGGCGCGTGAAGTGGGACTCAAGGTAGAACAGGTAAGCCGTTTTGCGAGCGGCAACCCGGCTCTCCTGCTGGGTCTTGATCAGGAGAGGGGCAGTCTGGCAAAAGGAAAGCTTGCAGATCTACTGATCCTCTCCGCCGATTTGGAACTGCAGCATGTATTTGTTCGAGGACGACCGGTCCATTAAATCGGATTCCCATATTAAGAAAACCTAGTCTTGAGGTAAAGGGTGACTCGGAAATGATAAAGATTGTAAACCATCAAGTTTGCGGCGTAAACATCGTATGCGATGACAAAGCGATATCCTTGTTTGCGGCAGAAGAACTGCAAAAATATATAGCGAAAGCGACTAATGGAACGCTTCCCATTTGCGGCGCTCCTGTCGAGAACAGACCATCCATATTCATCGGCGGTTTGGAATGGTGTAAACGTCAAGCTAACTCCAACTGCATAGATGCAGATCAATTGGAGTATGACGGGTATTGCATCGTAGGTGTGCATGGTAATTTGATTCTGACCAGCCGGGAAGACAGGGGGATCCTTTTTGCCGTCTATGCGCTTTTGGAGCATATCGGATGCAAGTGGTTTTTCCCAGGCCCAAAAGGGGAGTTTATTCCCTCCTTGGAGGAAATCGTTATCGATCCAACTATATGTCAAATCGTCAATCCGGATTTTGAAATCAGAAGCTTCATGGATGCCAGCCACAAAAATCCCAGTGAGCTGTGGAGCGCAGAGATGGTTGAGCTTATCGATTGGTGCAGTAAAAGCAAATTGAACTCAATTACGGTGCATCATGAACCTCACAAGGAACTTGAAGGTCTGGACCGGATAAAAAGCGAAATCAAAAAAAGATCGCTACTGTATGAGTTTGGTGGCCATGGAACACAATGGTTTGTGGATCGGGAATTGTTTGAATCCAAACCGTATTTATTCAGGGAGAAGGATGGAGTAAGAAGGAAGGACGGGAACTTTTGCGGATCCAGTGATGAAGCGATCGCTTTGATTTTGAAGGGGGTCGAGAATGTATTAGCCACTAACGACGGAATCGACATTTTGCATCTCTGGTTCGACGATGTTTATGATGGCAGTTGGTGTGAGTGTTCATCGTGCCGGCATATGTCCATTCCAGACCAGATCATGAATGTCATCAATAAGATTTATGCCGAAATCAGCGTGAAATACCCTGCTATTAAAGGGGATATGGTTCTATACCATGATACGCTGGATGCCAAGGAAATCACTATTGCCCCACACCCGAAGGTTGTCGGTTATATTGCGCCAAGAGAAAGATGTTACGCGCACAGTATTGATGATTCATCTTGTGAATTGAATAGAAAATATTACAGCAAGACAAGCAATGCCGTCGAAGTATTCGGACATCAAGTATACGTGGTGGAGTACTACACGGACATGATTTTATATTCGAAAATGAAGATGCATTTCCCGCAAGTTATTGCCCGTGATTTAGCCGAGTATAAAAAAACCGGAGTAAACAAAATCACTACTTTGGGCTTTCTTCGGTACAGCTGGTGGGCTTATGACTTTAATTTATTCGTCTACGCCAACAGTTCCTGGGATGTAAATTACGATTACCGGAAAGGACTGAATGCCTTTTGCGAACAGATTTATCCGGCTAGCTCCGGCATCATGCTGGAGTATTATCGCCTGCTGGAACAAGCATCTGCAGGAATCCTGGCCTTTTGCGGTTATAAAGATGTTCTGCATGATATTCGAAATATACCGCCCCAATCCCCCGAGTTTCAAAAGCAGCACATTGAAAAAATAAAAATGAGCCTAAATATGCTCGAGAGCTGCGTTTGCTTGTTGGGAGAGGCCCTTGTGATAAGTGCCGGCAAAGAAAAAAACATGATCCAGGATGAAATTCAAATCTTGTATATTACGCAAAAAGAAACCGAAGCGACCTATCATCAAATGATGGGGAGATACTTACAAGCTTTCGAAGAAAACGCCGATAAGTCCCTGATTGAAACTTACATGGATAAAGCGATCGAGGCCAGAATGGAAATCAGGCGTTATATTGAATCCGTGTCGGACGATCTTAAAGGCTCCAGCGGACACGAGCTATTCGCCGATCATCTATGCTCAGACATGATTGATTTTGTGGACAGTCTAAAAAAAGAGGCCGCTAATGATAAACCTTGATCAGGAGCTTGTTGTGGGTCTTGATATTGGCGGGACTCAGCTGAAATTCGGGTTTGTAAGCGGGCAAGGCGAAGTGTTGAACTTCAAAGTCAAGCCTATAGAGCGAACAGACGAGGGGAATGCAGACATCCATTCAATGGTTGAAACGATCGCGCATTTCCTTCAGGAGTATAAGGGAAGCCGAAAAATAAGCTCACTAGGGGTGTCCACGCCGGGGGTTATCGATACAGATCAAGGGATCGTCAAAACGGCTGTTAATCTGGGGTGGGGCAACCTGCCGTTACGCCGACTGCTGGAAGAACGATTGGGTCTCCCCGTAAGCGTGATTAATGATGCGGAAGCCGGGGCACTGGGCGAGTATCATTTCGGAAGTGGTCGCCATAAGGATCGTTTTCTATTTGTGAGTCTGGGTACTGGTATCGGGGCAAGTCTTTGCATAGACGGACGGATTTATAAGGGTCGAGATAACACGATTATAAACTTAGGCCACAATTGCATTTTTCCGAATGGACGTCCATGTGAGTGCGGCAATAGGGGCTGTCTGGAGAAATATGTTTCCGGTCCAGCGTTGTCGGCTCAAGGAGGGAAAGATGCGGTGCTGCTTTACGAGGCGGCAGGGCAAGGGGATGCCAATGCGCGTCAAATATTCCAGGATGCCGGCCAAGTGCTTGGAATGGCATTGGTCAGCTGTTTGAATTTATTTGGCGTCGATACCATTTTGGTTGGTGGAGGACTAAGTCAAAGCGGTCCTTATCTAATGGAGCCGGCACGCAAGATTATTGGTGAACGCTACAAGCTTAAGCGGGACTGGGAAGTTATCCTTGCAGCCAACCCATTAAAGGCTGGCATGCTGGGGGCGGCGGTAATGGCCTTTAATGATTTGAAAGAGAGAGGATAAAGCGTATGTTGATGAATGAATACCTGAATCAAGTCCTGAACGTTATCGATTCGATCAGCCGTTCTCAGAAAGAAACGATTCAACGTGTCGCTTCCAAGATAGCGGATTCCATTATGAAGGGCGGCGTCCTTCATCTATTTGGCAGCGGGCATTCTCACATGGTTGCCGAAGATGCGTTTAATAGAGCCGGCGGACTGGTCTGCATCAATGCAATGCTGGAACCGTCCCTGATGGAAATTAATGTGGGAAGGACGTCCATGCTGGAACGATTGCATGGTTACGCGAAAGTTATTGTATCCGGATACGATTTGCGTCCGGGCGAAACGATTATTATTGTTTCCAATAGCGGCATTAATGCGGTTCCGATTGAAGTAGCATTGGAATGCAAGGAACGCGGTCTGCATGTGGTTGCTTTAACGAGTCTTCAACATTCATCGGAAGAATGCTCCCGGCATTCAAGCGGCAAGCGTCTTTTTGAAGTGGCGGATGAAGTGCTGGATAACTGTGGCGTTCCCGGTGACGCCATGCTGGCGCATGAAAAGCTTACCAACAAAATCGGACCTTCTTCAACGATAGCCGGCATCGTGATCATTCAGACGTTGATATGCGCTGTCGTTGAACAACTATTGGAGCGAGGCGCAGCGCCTCCCGTTTTTCGAAGCGGCAATATATCCGGGGGAGAAGAACATAACCAAGGATTGATAGACGGGTACAAGGAACGGATCCGGTATTACTAAACCTGCAGAACATATCCAAGAGGAAGCTTGAAGAGCTGGAAGGGAATTATGATATGGACATTGATGAAAGATATGGAACTAACCGGCTTAGGCCCACTCGCTTGCGAGTCGAATATATCGAGAACCCGATCGGAATCGACACGCGCGTTCCCCGTTTCAGCTGGGAATTTGCAGAGGCAGCTCGCGGTCAAATGCAATCCGCTTATCAAATTATTGTTGCCGCTGATGAAGCAAGTGCAGCAGCCGGGATCGGACAACAGTGGGATTCCGGGAAAATCACATCTTCCGATACTTTTCATATTGAATATGCGGGAAAGCCTCTCGTCAGCGGACAACGTTATTACTGGACGGTCAAATGCTGGAATCAGGAAGACGAGAAGGGAGAGGCCGGATCGGCAGCTTTTTTTGAAATGGGCATCCTGGATCAACATGAGTGGAAGGCACAATGGATCAGTGCCAGCGAGGAGATTGCAGCTCCATTATTTAGAAAAGCATTCCACGTCGATAAGACGGTAAGGAAGGCCACGGTCTATGTATCGGGACTTGGATACTATGAGTTTTACTTAAATGGCCGCAAGATAGGTGACCATGTTCTGGTTCCGAATTGGACGGATTATGACAATCGCCGGATTGAAGGCCTGCTCTATCCCTTTGACGATCAAACCTCCAAGAGGGTGAGCTATATTCAATATTCCTTAACAGAAGCACTTGCGCAGGGAGATAATGCACTGGGCTTGATGCTGGGCAACGGCTTCTACAACCAGGCTGAAAGAACGATTGAAGGAAAGATGAGCTATGGGTCACCCAAGCTGATCCTGCAGTTGATGATTGAGTACGAGGATGGCTCCGTGGACTGCATCCTAAGCGACGAAAGCTGGACATGCAGCGGGGGCCCGATTGTTTTCAATAATGTATTCTACGGCGAAATTTACGATGCGCGGCTTGAGCAGCGGGGTTGGGCGGACATCGGCTTCAACGATTCCGCTTGGAACAATGCCCGACTTGTTTGTCCGCCAGCCGGACGTTTGACATCGCAACTTTCTCCTCCCGATAAGGTCATCGATACGATTGCTCCCGTCTCCAGAACGGAACTGAAGCCAGGCGTATACATCTTTGATTTTGGCCAAAATATCTCAGGATGGGTCCGGATTCGGTTGACGGGCTCCGCCGGACAACGCGTGATATTGCGATTCGCTGAGGAGATCGGAGAAAACGGCGAACTCGATATGATAAGTACCGGAGGAGAAGATCAGGTACAGACGGATGTTTATATCCTGAAAGGCGGAGGCAAAGAAGAATACGAGCCGAGATTTGTTTGGCATGGATTTCGTTATGCGGAAGTTAACGGATATCCCGGTATTCCGGAGATTACAGATCTGGATGCGGTCGTCGTGCATGCAGCCGTCGCTTCGGCAGGGGGATTCGAATGCTCGGAGCCGCTTCTGAATCAGGTGCAGGCGGCTTACCGATGGTCGCAGCTGACCAACTTGCACGGCGGAGTGCCCAGCGATTGTCCGCACCGAGAACGGCTTGGCTATACCGGGGACGGCCACTTAACCGCCGAAGCGGCCGTATATAACTTTGATATGGCATCGTTTTATACGAAATGGATCGGAGATATTAGCGACTCGCAGAACCGCCAGACCGGATTCGTCCCGCATACGGCTCCGTTCAATGGAGGCGGGGGAGGCGTTGCCTGGGGAAGCGCGTATGTCATTATGCCATGGCTCATGTATCGCATGTATGGTGACAGACGATTGCTTATGGAGCATTACGAAGGGATGAAACGATGGATCGCGTATTTGGGCACTCGCAACGAAGGCGGGTATTTGGTCCGATTCGAAGAACCGGACAGCTGGTTTCTGGGGGATTGGTGCATACCGGGGGAGAGCGAGCTTCCGCCGGTATTGGTCAACAATTTCTATTACGCTCACATATCCAGGATAATGGCACAGGTTGCGGATGTACTTGGTTATACCGAGGATCATCGGCTTTTCTCCAACTTGTTCCGCAATCTATGCCGATCGTTCAACGAAGAGTTTTTCGATCGCGACAAAGCGTGCTATTCCATCGGCAGACAGGGAGCGGATGTTTTCCCTTTCGTGCTCGGCTGCGTTCCTGACGAGAATATCGATCAAGTGTGGGAGCGGGTATTGCAGCACTACCAGGAAGAACTGGACGGACATTTAGATACGGGTATATTCGGGACGTATTTCCTGTTTGATTTACTGAGTGAACGCGGGAAGACTGATACGGCCTTGGGGATGGTGCTAAAAAAGGATTACCCTGGTTATGGGTACATGATCGAGAATGGCGCCACGACTTTATGGGAGTCGTGGGATGGCCATGATTCGCATAATCATCCAATGTTCGGAAGCGTTAGCGCCTGGTTTTACAAGTATCTGGCAGGAATAGCGCCTCATCCAGAATCCGTTGCATTTGGCCAGGCTATATTTAAGCCGTTCGGTACAAGCGTGTTAAGCCATGCATCCGCGTCGGTGCATACTATACGAGGCCTATACTCGATTCGCTGGTCCCGGGAAAACGCCGATCGTTGGGATGTGGACGTGGTCATTCCCCCTAATTGCAGTGCGGATATATATTTTCCTCAGGCGCATAAGGGAAGCAAGTTCACTCTTATTACTGATCATGATACGGGACGATGCATTTGGTGTGTTGATAATTCGGAGCTAGTGAATTGCAACGAATTTTGTTTCCGTCAAGAGGGGGGGAATCTTATTCTGACGATCGGTTCGGGCAGCTACTCTTTTCAATTGGAATAGGTCGATTGATAAGAACAAACGAGTTTCCTTAAAAGTCGCGTAAGGTGCGACTTTTTTTTGATATTTGCACAACGATCCAGTTCTTGCCTAAAGCAAATGAAAAGAACTTGATCTTGAGATTCAATCGGTACAGACGTTTCGTTTTTTATGGTCATCATATACATGTTCCGGTTTATTATTGTAAGCGCACAACCGGACAGCTAGCAGGAGCGCAAACAAGACCATGATGAACGCGGGCCAACCCAGGTTGCTTATAGAAAAACCACCGATCACCATTCCCCCGATTGCCGATCCGATAGCAAAACCGAATTGGATAAGGGGATATCATCCATGTGCCCATCATCCAAATCATGACCAACGGGATGATAGCGTAAATCAAACCGTTTATCCAAGGCAACAGCATGCCGACTTGAAGTGAAAGACCGGTGTAGATGGTGAATCTCGTTCCTTTTTCACTCGCGTCACCAGCATCATCTCAAACGAGGGGCTGAAATAAAAGAGGAAGCAGCTCAAAATAAAGATACCGAGCATCGAAAGCAGCATTTTTTACGATCTACTCGGATGGTTAGGGCAATGACGATAGGAGTGCCAAGGGCTGCGGAAAGGGCGAATGCCATAACGAGCATGCCCGCAAAGATGTCGTTATTCCAAGATCGGCTGCGACCAGAGGGAGAATTCCGCTTATAATGTACTCCACAGTCCCAATGAGAAAAACAGCCAGAGCAAGTAAAGATACGACTAATTTAGGATTCATAGACGATCCGCTCTTTCTTCTATCGGAATCTGGATTTCGATTAGATTGATCATTGAGAGATAAGGTTACATAATAAATAATATGTAAACTAGAATATACAACTTGTATTGTATAAGAGAACCGAGTGTGGGGCGATAAGATAATTTTCTCATTAATTGCCGTGTAAATATCGAATTCTTCCTATTAACAGGTTAACCAGGTATAACTGGCTGGCCTTTTTTATGGTCAGCATTAGATGGCGTTAGCGGGGAGAACGTGGGGCTTTTAGTGGGTAGAACCAGGAGCAAACCATAGCCTTACCTATTACAGAGTATGAAATACCAACAAAAAATGCAGAACCTCATGGCATTACGGTTTATCCTGAAGGTAATGTTTGGTTCGCTGAAGAGTGTAATCAGATTGCATGTTTGAGGGTCGTTTCGGAATGAACTTTCGTTTATTTGGCCACTCTAAATATTTAGAGTGGCCTAACTTATATGATTTTTAGAATGTATGATGATGCCCATAGTCGTTGGGTTGTACGTTTAAAATTATAGGAGTAATAGGGGTAATTCAAATTCACATATAGTATAATGATTACTTCAATATGGGACTGGAAACAGGGAAAGAGGGAACGAATGCCTACAATACTGGTTGCTGACGACGATGCAAACATTCGCGAGCTCGTCTGTTTATTTCTTCGCAACGAAGGTTTCGCAACAGCCGAAGCCGCAGATGGCAAGGAAGCACTAACCGTCTATGCCTCGAAGCAGATCGATCTTGTTGTACTCGATATTATGATGCCGGTTATGGATGGGTGGACGTTATGCAAAGAGCTTCGAAAGGCCAATCCTGATCTCCCGCTGCTTATGCTGACTGCAAGAGGGGAAACATGGGAGAAAGTTAAAGGGTTCGAACTTGGGACGGACGATTATTTGACGAAACCCTTTGATCCGTTGGAGTTAACGGCCCGGGTCAGGGCATTACTGAAACGATATCGGGTGGGTACCGCGCAGACGATCCAGTTCGGCAACATTATCCTTGACCGGCAGACCTATAAGGTAATGAGAGGGACGGAGTCGCTCACGCTGCCGCTCAAAGAGTTCGAATTGCTGTATAAGCTCGCCAGTACACCCGGACAAGTCTATACACGCGGGCAGTTGATCGACCAGGTTTGGGGGATCGATTATGCTGGAGATGATCGAACGATAGATGTACATATTAAACGCTTGCGCGAGCGATTCACAGCTACATCCGTTTTTCGTATTGAGACGGTGCGCGGGCTTGGCTACAGGCTTGAGGTATACGAATGATCAGATCCCTATATACACGCGTGGTTCTGATTTTTCTTGTTGCCGTTATCGGGGGCACGATCATCTCCTTTTTTTTGGCAACTTGGATATTTAAAGATAAATTGAATGAAAATATGCAACTCCCCTTGCTTTATTTCGGCCAGGATATCGCCCGGATTTACGAGAGATTTCCCGCAGGCGAAGCGGACACATATGTAAGCAATATGAATCAGCTGAAATCGTATCATATTCGAATTTACGATACAACAGGTCAGTTCAAGTCTTACGGAGCGCTTCATGGACATAATCTTGCCACAGTGACCATGAAACAAGTGGAAAAAGCAATGAATGGGGAAGTTGTACAAACCAATCCTACTGGTGTTTCAACGACACTTTTAGGATTGCCGCTCACAACTGATACCGGCCCGAAAGCGATGTTTATAGAAAGGATCGCTCCGCCTTCCACCTCGTTTGTAATAAAATGGATATTGAACTTTTCCACCTATTCGTTGCTGGCTGGGAGTCTGTTGATTCTGGTTGCTGCGATGTTCCTGATCAAACCGATCAAACAGCTGACAAATGCGACCCGGCAAATAGCAGGCGGTAATTTCAATGTCAAGCTAAATATTAAGCAAAAGGGTGAACTGGGCATATTAGCTCGCAGCTTTGAAGATATGATGCATGATCTGCAGCAGCTTGAGCAGATGCGAAGGGAATTCGTAGCGAACGTGTCTCACGAAGTTCAATCGCCGCTTACCTCCATATCCGGTTATGCTTTAGCGCTCAAGCAAGTAGACCTCCCGTTTGATGAACGAAGCCGATATCTCGATATTATCATCGCTGAAGCAAATCGGATGTCCAAAATGAGCAATAGTTTGCTACTGCTGAGTCTGCTTGAATCGCAGTCACAGCAGCAGCGGCTCACCACATTCAGCCTTGATGAACAGATCAGACGAGTCATCGTGGCCATCCAGCCGCAATGGTCGGCTCGCAACATCCGGTTCGAGCTTAATTTGAAAGCTGTTCGATTATCGGCTGATCATGATCAATTAAACCAGGTATGGACGAACCTGCTTGGCAATAGCATCAAATTCTCCAAGGACGGCGGCG
This sequence comes from Paenibacillus nasutitermitis, assembly GCF_014641075.1. Lineage (GTDB taxonomy): Bacteria > Bacillota > Bacilli > Paenibacillales > Paenibacillaceae > Paenibacillus_Z > Paenibacillus_Z nasutitermitis. The sequence continues at coordinate 16,971 of NZ_BMHP01000002.1, read as the reverse complement.
TTATTCACGTCAGCATCAAGCAGGATATCAAAAGCGTGACCATTCAAATATCCGACAAGGGTATTGGAATTCCCCTCGAAGACCAGAAGCGGATATTCGAGCGTTTTTTCAAGGCAGATCGTTCCCACAGTCGCAAGTATGACGGCAGCGGTATGGGACTTGCCATCGTTAAACAGATCGTATCGCTTCATCAAGGTGACATCCGTGTGGAAAGCGAACCAGGTCGAGGAGCGACCTTCATTGTTACTTTGCCAATCACTCCACCAACCGTTAGTTAGGCTTTTAGGATATGTGGAGGTTCAAAATATCCGTCGGATTGTCTAAACCGTATTCTGATGCGATGTTTCACATACAAGCTTCCTTGTATGTGAGACGTGGCATTTTTTTGTCAGTTCATACTCTGTTCATACAGTCGTCATAGGGAGTACATCTTCGTCTTGTAGAATTTTATTAGCGGATCGTTAGCCCAATTTGAGTTGAAACAGGAGGAGATGAGTTTGACACAAGAAACAGAGAAGAAAACAGGGAGTGGAACAAAAACAATGATAGTGTTAAACATTTTGCTTAAAGTATTTGTCATTCGGAGCAAAAAAGAATGGAGCTTTTTGGTCAATATGTGTCTGTAGATGGAAAACAGATGAATGTCACCATTGAGAATTCTGACACACAAAAACATGAATTATTCAACTCAATTGAATGAGGCCGAGAGTATGTATGCCAATTTTAAAGCTGCTGACAGCTGACATTCCCTTCCAATCTCCTGTTATTTTCTTTATCCACGCGAATCATTCAACAACGGATCGATGGATACCCGAGCACGAAATAGCAGAAAACTTTAGAAGATTTATGAAAGAAATAAATTAATTCATTAATAGGTGATGTGTCAGTTAAATCTCATTAGCGGCAAATGAAGGAATCAAAATGAACAGTTCAAGACAGGAGAAGATGACAGTGACACAACCAGAGGAAAAGAAAACGAGGAATGGATCGATGATAAAAAAAGTGAGAAACATTTTACTTAAAATTATAGGAGCAATCGTTATCGCCATTGTTCTTTTTCTAGGTATTGTCTATATCACGAATGTAATCAGTAGTAATTCGGAGGCGAAACGAATCGAATCCTATGGACAGTTAGTACCTGTAGATGGGAATAATATGAATGTTTTGATTCAAGGAAAAGGCGAAGAAACAGTCGTACTACTACCAGGTTATGGAACAGCAGCACCGGCTCTTGATTTTAAGCCGCTAATAGAAGAGTTATCACCATTTTACAAAGTCGTCATGGTTGAGCCATTTGGTTATGGATTAAGTGATGGAACTGAAAAGGAACGAAGCACAGCGAATATTGTGAGTGAAATTCACGAAGCCTTACAGAGTCTTAGTATTGACCGATATATTCTAATGGGTCACTCCATTGCAGGCATTTATGGACTGGATTATGTGAATAAATATGAAAACGAAGTAAGTGCATTTGTCGGGATCGATAGCAGCGTTCCAACGCAAGGCGGTATGGATGTTAAATTTCCAATAAAAACTTTTAAACTGCTTAAAAAATCAGGTTTCGGCAGATTGATGTTTAAATTTGGTGAGAATCCATATGCTGGACTGCCGTATGATAATGAGACAAAAGAACAAATAAGATTGCTTTCTCTCAAAAACATGTATGAATCCACCACTTTAAATGAAATGGAACATATTTATCCTAATTTTGTTGCAGCTCGAAATTTAAAATTCCAAAAAAATCTTCCGCTTTTATTTTTTATACAATCGAACAACACAGGCGTCAAAGATTGGATACCGCTGCATGAAGAACAAGTTAAAGATTCCGTGCACGGAAAAGTGATTACTCTGGATGGCGATCATTATCTGCATCATACAAAATCCAAAGAGATCGTTAAAGACCTTAGAGAATTTATGAACGAAATAAAGGAAGTGCACTGAAAAAGCATGTAAAAACCGTCCTTGTGGTGGACGGTTTTTTGCTGATCAGATTACCAAAAACTGCTATTAGTTTGAAACTAATCGATCAAGGAACTTATCAGCGTCACTATTAAATAACACCAAATTTATCAACCTAACATTCCGAAGCAGAAGACCAAGGCATTTCTGATAAGGGGGGGCATGCACAAGAAGGAAGACTGTGACAAAGAAAGTTATCTGTCACGGATTTTGATGTACATTTACACAAAACCCGTATTTTGTACATATGTATGTAAACCAGAAAAACCCCATTACAAGCATTTTAATAATATTGTTGTCGGACGACAAGAACTTCTATACAAAAACGACAAGAACTTCTATACTAAGGTGAGTCGCGCTCTTCTGGGCTTTTCCTTCCCGGAAACAAATCAGCGCTACCATTTTAATTCGGTAACGCTGATTTGTTGATTTGTTTTATATTTCTAATCGAGCTACATATTGGTCTACGTATTTTTTAAATTGTTTGTTTTCGCTGGTTGGACTTGAATATACATCCATTGCAACTCCTAATGGATCATAGGTCCTCATTGTGTTAATAATGTATTTACTTCGCTGCGAATAATTCGGACATTTGTATTCTGTAATGGTTTGCTGTTTCATAGTTTGTTTTGTGTAATACGCAACCTCTATGAAATCTTCGGTTGGTTTCTTCAGCTTGATTATAAACTTTGAAATGCTGACTTGCTTCATTGGATAGATATTGGTCCATCTGGGAACTGTTTTAGATTCACTTCTATCACCTGCAATCAATAACCATTCATCAAAAAATTTAAAACAAAAATCTGCTGTGAATTTTTTTAATATCCATCGCAATAATTGGAAATTCCTCTCTTTAAGCTTATTTATCTCTAAGTATTGCTCGTACAGATACTTGAGCTCGTCTCCAATCAGTTTGGTGGCAAAAAGTAAATGGGTTTCACTTAATGTCTTTATATCGTCATTTTCTATATCGTCTGCCCTTCTATTAACACGATAGAAATTGGAATTCTTCAAAATAGATTGTCTCCAAAAAACATAAGCATAAGCATATGGACAAATCCTAGGAAATTCTACTTGACCCGTATTTCGGAGTTCCCTAAATTGTTTAATGCAATGGCTATGTTTATATAGAATCGTCTTACGTAAGTATCGATCGATTGACTTAAATATATCTTTATTATCATCGAATATTGCCTTGTTCTGTTCTAGTGTTAACCTGAAATTACTCCCTCGTATCATATTATTGTGTTGATTGGAAAAGCGTCGTATTTGCTGCGGCTTTATACAACACATTAATTCTAAGCTGGTATGTTGTGGAAGAAAAAGCCATGTTTCATCCTCGACAGCTCCCCCATAATTTGATATCCATTGGAGAACGGACGAATTTTGAAGTACATAAGCTTTATTCCAATCCCGCCATAACCATTTAATTGGATTAGACAAAGCAAAACCACATTTACAAGTAAACGGTTTGCTGAGGCGAACATCACTTAATAGAAAAGGAATTTGCTTAAAGCATTTCGGACATTCCTCCATCAAATCCATCTCATGATAAGGACACTTGTCAATCAATATAAATTGATGCAGCCAGCTATGAAAGCCGGAACTGATGCATTGTTGGCACCATCTCAAATGATTTCTAAACCAAATATTTGGCCAATGGTGGTATTTGTGCAATGGACCGATAATCTTATTGATGGTTTGATTATTCTGATATTTTAGATTAAAGCCTAAGACATTCGTAAGAATATCTTCGTCAAATCCTTCAAGGGTGATAAACTCCCTCCAGATGTTACCTATTGCCGACTTCAACTTTTTTACATCACTACTACCGAATTCACGGATTATAACGTTACGAGCAGCAAGATTTGCCAAAGATACTTTCTCGAAGATGGACCAAGGACTTTCATACTCCTTGGTCCACTCCTTTCTCCAAATAATATTTATTTGTTTCATTATGAATCTGCCCCTTCGTTCGCTAATGCCATATAAATTTCTGATTCAATATATCCGGATAGCTTTAGCGCTTGCTTCCATTGATTTCGGGAAATCCAATCACACCGATCACCATGTGCACCGTAAATTTTCATGGCATTTTCAACAGTAAATGCGAAGTACTCCATTGGGATTTCGAACTCCGCAGAAACACCATGTTCTTTTCGAACTTCGCTAAACAACTCATATAGAACTTTTGCGTCGTGCTCTAATCGAGTTCCTTTATCGTATGCTTCGGTAAAGAAGTACCTGCTGTAACTCCAATCACTATCCGTAGGATATGGTGAAATTTCAGCAGAATCATAACATTTCAATACAAACCGGATATCATCGAGTGACCGTAACCCGCAAAAACGGTGTTCATGAGTCATAAATCTCCCAATAATTTGTGCCTTCTTTTCCTTAAGAAAAAAGGTTCTTCTGTTTAGTAACTCTTCTTGTCCAACAGAAATAACCGATAAGCTAATCCTTTCTTTATCCAGGTCATTATAAATATCCATCAGCCAGTTATAGTGATGCTCAGTTAATCGATGTGCTTCATCCATAACAAGAATTATCCTGCGTTGTGTAGACTTCTCTGCCTTTTCAAGCATAAAAGAGACAATTTGCCTCCTAAGCTCCGAAGGATCCCTTTTATTGGAAAACGGAAACTTGAAGTCAGCAAGCATATCACTGTAAAATTTGATTTCTGTTGGACTCTTATAGAACTTTGTATTTACAATCAAAAGAGGTAATGAGACACCTAATTGATTAGGGAGGTAATCAATTGCAAATTTAACAGCAGAAGATTTACCTAGCCTTGGACGACCGTAAACAATCATACCGGGTATCCGATTATTTACGATTTTGAAGATACCCTCCATTAGACGGAGAACCTCTTTTGTAGGCATTAGATAGTGTCCCATCTCAATTGGATGTGTTCCCACTATAATATTTGGTCGTTCCATTCTATTGCTCCTGTCAGACGTATTTTGTTTTGAACTTAATTAGCATTTTTTCATAGTGCCCTATTTCAATTTCTTGCTGTTGGATTTGATTCATTTCTCTTACCTTATCCAAGGCAGCTTCCTGTGCCTGGGCTGTTTCTAATGCCCGAGTATATTCTTCAGGTGCATTAACCGGTGAATTCTTAGAAGCAGCCTCATTAACTTTGGTGATCTTGTTGAATGTTCCTTTCTTACCTCCTTTTTTTGCATTTTTCATTAAGTAATCTGTGTAGACGAAAATTGGATCATCATTATTTGTGAAATGCAGTAACTTGCGATGAACTAATGAGTTAATCGCTCTTCTAGTCTCTAAGGAATGCGCAGTGAGGGACCATTTTCCAGCGACAGTTAAATAACCAAATTCACTGCCATCATGAAGGAATGCTTTTATGGTTCGGATATCGTCAACATTCACATGGATCTTCAGATCTGTGTTAATTAGATGAGCTGAGTTCGATAACTTCTCACTGCGGTATTCCTCTCCTTCATATTGAATGTAAGGTCTCCTACCCGATGTAATGGAACCTCGGACAGTTCGTGTTATAGAGGTTTGTAAGAACAACATTTCTGATCTCCTCCCTTCCTCCAATCTTCGTGGAAGTAATCCGCTGCTCATGCGTTTTTCGAGTAGTTCAAGAGGCGACTGATGATAAATACCTCCGTGAGGTGTACCGTTATAGTTGGAAATTAATACATCCACCAGTTCTTTTAAATGCTCATAGGATATATTCCATTTAACAGCATTTTTTTCTGGCGAGGTCCTTCTTGGATCATTTGGATTACTACCTGTCGTATTCGGTAATCGATGGAAACCTGATTCCTCAAGTATTTTGAAGAATCTTTCAATTAACCCTCTACGCATGGGAAGAGCAACTGGTCCAAGATTCGTTGTGCAGCCAATTAAATGCTTTAGCCGGTCTCTAACTATATTTGCTAAATGAGCTTTTGCGTTATCAAAACATAACACATCCCAAACTGCCCAGGCAGTTGCATCTGGATACACATTTGAAGGAAACCCACCTGTTTCGTGATAAGTTAATCCTTCAATAGTAAGCTTTATTTTTTCTTTAGGCAAAACGGCATTGCGCACGCAACGCATAACGTCACTGGCACTGTATTCTTTATTTAAGCTAATTACATACCCAATAATGTTACGGGTAGCTACATCAAGAAGTGTTAAGATCCAGAATCGATCCAAGACCACCGTCACCACGTCCCCTTCTGGTGTTACTAATTCCACCACAAATCTGCCGTCAATGCGGTGTCCATCAAATTGGACTCTTTGATATGGCATTAAGATCGAAGGATGGTTTTGTTCGCCTTCCCCTGCACTTCTAGCTTTTTGTAAAGCATCCTCTCCATGTCTTGAAACTGCTGCACTAAAATGGAGATATCCAAGGCGTCTCAAATATCTCTGTAATGCTCTATATCCCATCCACTTGGTTGTAAATGGATACTCCGAGTGGGGTAATCCTTTCTCCCTACATGCATCAATTAATTTCTTATGAATGTACCTGGGTTTCATTGCCGGTTCAAGGGACCTCCTATTGCGACCTAGATACAGGTCATCGATTAAGTCCTTGAGGTCAGGATGTTTTTCTAGGAGTAGGATAAACTCTCCGGACTTTCTTGATTCATTTCGCTTATTTTCAACTATCTTTAATTTATATGGCTTGACTTTTTTATTTGGGATTAACCCCCTGAATCCCCACACAACACCATTTTCATCAAGAATCATGCAACGTTTAATAAGGCGGACCAATTCTTGTCTACCAATTAAGGTTGCATTCTTGATAACTTCTGAAGTTCCTTCCCTTTTGAAGTACATCATAACGGCAGTTTTTCTTCTGAGGTAAACATCCTTATCCACCTCGTCTAATTCATATTCATCAACGGTCGGCCATAATTGGGGATTCTTTTGTTCTTCAAAAAGTCCCTCTATTTCTGTTAGACGAATTCTCACCTTAAACTCACCTCCATTTTGTCTCCCCAAATAGTTTCATCCAGGTCAGCGGCGATTTTTCCTTCATAATAGAGCCAGTGCAGAGTTACTAAGATGTCATACTTCTCTAATTGCCCATGGAGCAACATGTAAAGATCTGATACCTTAATTTTTCTGTGAGACTCGAGTAATTTAGAAACTACTGTACAATGGGTTGGCCTTTGAATATTTTGTATATTTGAAATTATTCTAAGCTTGTTTTCAATAGTGTGCCTTCCCTTTCTTATTGTCTTTTCTGTGCGAACTTCATGGGAAAACCCATTATGGTTACACCAATTAACTTGAGCCTCAATTTGTCTCATTGTACGCTCATATTTTTTATGGGAAGGTTTTAATTCGCACTCATATTTCACTTCAACAAATGTTGGCAAACTGTTAAAATCGCATATCACCATGTCGAATATGCTCTTACGCAGCGTACCATTTATAACGAAGGTTATTTCTTTGGGCTGTTCACAATATGTGTTTACATTGTGATCGCATTCGACAGTCAACCAGTGATCAAATTCCAAGTCACTATATAAAATAACGTCCCTCTTTTCTACCTTAGGACCTCTTGTCTCCCAGTAATTATTTCCATATTTCTTATTTCGAGGGACTATGATTGGTTTGTAATTCATTTAATATTGACCAACCTTTCGCGGTTATCGTTTAGACTCTTGATGTTCTGAATCGCTTTTCCACTACATCATGTTCATCTTAAGTTATTAGTTTTCCATTTATTTCTTCTTCTTTGATCGTTAACTGCTTTGGTATTCCTTTTGATATCTATCTCCAAAATGTGGCTTAAAAATACATTTTTAAGAAATATCATTAATCAAAGCTAATATTTAATGTGGCCTGAACTTACAAATTGTGATGGAGATCTTATTATGTTGACCTGATAAAGCACTTTTTTAGGTTTTTGATATATATTGAAAATGGGCTCATCTTATAGAAGGATCCCAGTTTAATTAGTGGTATATTAATAGACTAACTAATATATATATGATATTGAGTTAAATATTCAGTTTAGTATTCAGTTTTATAAACATTTAATTATTTGATTTTGAATCCTATGAATTTCTCTTTTCTTTGTTAGAGTTCTAGAATCTATTTTTTGTGGGAATACTAGTGAAAAAGAGAGATTATTAGAGGAGAATTTGAGATGAAAAAAGCTTCTTATGACCACGTTGATTGGAGAAACGAATCAAAGTTATATTCCGAAATTGGAAGGCGGATTAGAGGAGCACGCAGAAGTAAAGGTTTTACACAAGTGGAGCTTAGTGAGCGAGTAAAACTCTCTAGGCCTTCCATTTCTTATCTTGAGAATGGTCAGCAGAATATTACATTACACGCTATTTACGAAATTTGTTTCGTACTAGATGTACCAATCCATAAAATTCTTCCCAACAACATTAAAGAAAGTTAAGTGTTTAATATTTTAATTGCATCATCACGAAATAATTAATATGAATGAAGCTCATCTTTTCTTATTTCCCTTCAGTCGACTTTTCAGATTGTTTAAGGCTTCATAATATGCTTGAAGAACCTCATCACTAAGTTTGACTTCGTTGATTACCGCTGAGGCAATCTCCATTTTATCTTGATCAAACAAAAAAACATGATTGCTCTCTTCCGTAAGGTATAAAACTGGGAGCTCCCACTCCCCATCGCGATCTGCAAATTGGAACCACTGGCTTTTTAACATTGAGGGGCTTGAATATACATTGTCATTAAAGATCAGACCGTTTGGTGTAACTTTTGCGATTCCTATTTTAAGGCTGGTGTCGTCGTGCATCTACAATCACCTCTTCTAATTTTTGAAGTGTTACTCTCATCATGCTCATTATTACATAAATTAATACTTATAAGTATTAAATTAATGAAATGATACTTAATCGGGGATGTAAGCCTTCTCGCTCAATGATTACACTACTAATGAGGTGTAATTATGAAACCTACGATTCTTAAATTACTTGGACAGCGTATACGTGACATGAGGAAAGCACTTGGATTATCACAAGAAGAGCTAGCAGAAAAGGTTGGTTGTCACTTTTCCTATATCGGCGGAATAGAACGAGCAGAAAAAAACATCTCTATTTTAAATCTAGAAAAAGTTGCATCTGCACTAGGTACTAACATTGTGGAATTATTTTCATATGGGAAATATACTCGATCTACCCAGAATAGTAAGGATGTATTAATTAATGAATTAACCCAAAAACTTGCTACAATGAAGGTAAATGATTTAAAGAAAGTGGATTTATTTATTAATGAATTTTTTGAATGAAAAACCCAGCATCAGTATTGATGCTGGGTTTTTGGCAGTTTATTCAGTTTTGGGTTCTTACTTAACGCCGGACATTTTGAGAGCAAATTGCTCTCACTCTCTCCCCTTCACCCTTTTAAAGGTGCAAAAATCGCCCCCTGAAAGAAAGGAGCCATCGAAGGCTCCTTTCTTTATATGTACGCCCAGCATGGGCGTCATCTCTACGGTGAAAGTCCGGAATGGGGGCTGGCAAGCGCCTACCATTAGCCAAGAGCAAGGGTGTCCGCTGTGAGGCGGAATCTGAAGGAAGCTGGAGGCAAAAGCACGGCCTGAGGTACACGAATCCAATTTGAGGCGGTTGCAGTCGGATGAGTCACCATAACATGACGAAATCCAAAGCTGCCAAGGGCCGCAGCCGTATACTTGGGCAGGCGCGGGCGGAAAGATGACGTTCTTATCTGGGGAGACCTGCGGGAAACGCGAACTAGACTTCGTAACCAAAGCCGAGAGGCTGTGCTGAACCCGCAGGAGTCAGCAGAGGTCATAGTACGGGAGTACGGGACGCCGGAAACCGGAAGGACCAAACCGAAAGGAGAGAGGAAAACGATGCGTTCGCATGAAGAGCAACGACAGCAGAAAATCTCGCCAGAGAGCTCACGGCAAAGAGAAGCGGTGAAGCCGTCAAGGTATGCCGGAGCGCCGAGTTCTTCGTCGGCACAACTCGCCCCTTCCTCTCGCAAAGACCCTAACGACCTGTTGGAGCGAATGCTCGAAGGAGATAACCTTCGGCTCGCGTACAAGCGAGTGGTCCAAAACGGAGGAGCACCTGGTGTGGACAGCGTAACCGTAGCCGACCTACAGGCTTACCTGAAAACCCACTGGGAAGTGGTGAAAACCGAACTTCTTGTGGGAACGTACAGACCGACGCCTGCCAAACGGGTGGAAATCCCCAAACCCGGAGGCGGCGTAAGGCTGCTCGGCATCCCGACCGTGATGGACCGTTTCCTTCAACAAGCTCTTCTGCAAGTGATGAACCCGATCTTTGACGCCCACTTTTCCTGGTACAGCTACGGCTTTCGCCCAGGAAAACGGGCGCATGACGCCGTGAAACAAGCGCAAACGTACATCCAAAGCGGCCTCAGATGGGTGGTCGACATGGATCTGGCGAAGTTCTTTGACCGTGTGAATCACGACATGCTCATGGCAAGAGTAGCTCGGAGAGTAACGGACAAGCGTGTCTTAACCCTCATTCGGTCCTACCTGAACGCCGGGGTAATGACAGGTGGTGTGGTTGCGAAAACGGAAGAAGGCACGCCGCAAGGCGGGCCATTAAGTCCGCTTCTCGCGAACATCCTGCTGGACGATCTGGATAAGGAACTCACAAAACGAGGATTACGTTTCGTTCGCTACGCGGACGATTGTAACCTCTTCGTTGCCAGTAAACGTGCAGGACAACGCGTGATGGAGTCGGTCACACGCTTCGTAGAAGGAAAGCTAAAACTGAACGTGAATCGAGAGAAAAGCGCGGTAGACCGTCCCTGGAACCGCAAGTTCCTTGGATTTAGCTTTCTAAAGGACAAGATAGCGACGATTCGTTTAGCCCCGCACAGCATCTCGCGATTCAAAGAGAAGGTGCGCGAGCTAACGAACCGAACGCGATCGATGTCGCTGGAGAGTCGGATTACGCGACTAAACCGTTACCTCATTGGCTGGATCGGGTATTTCCGGCTCGCAGCGGCAAAAGGCCACTGCGAGAGGTTTGACCAATGGATCCGCCGAAGGCTCCGCATGTGCCTGTGGAAGCAATGGAAACGCGTGCGAACGCGCATCCGTGAGCTTCGGGCATTGGGAGTTCCGGAGTGGGCCTGTTTTGTCATGGCCAACTCCAGAAGAGGGGCATGGGAGATGTCTCGAAACACAAATAATGCCCTCCCGACTTCCTATTGGGAAGCGAAAGGGCTGAAAAGTTTACTTTCTCGTTATATGGAGCTTTGTTAACCTTTTGGAACCGCCGTATGCGGACCCGCATGTACGGTGGTGTGAGAGGACGGGGGCTAGCCGCCCCCTCCTACTCGATACTAATTTTTTCAATCATTTATTTTTAGTATCGGCAGATTCTCAGGTTAGCAGATCATTTAGCCAGCATTTCTAGGCTGATCTTTTTGAATTATGGCTTCTTATTATTCAACATGTTTTGAATGTGTTTGTAGACTTCTTCACGAATTCTCACATCAAGATTATGCTCATAAATGTTAATGTCAAGGAATTGACCATTTTCATATTCATATCTGAATATTTTAATTCCAGATCCAATATCCTTGGTGTTACCTAGTGTATTTATCATTTCTCTGTATGTCATATCCTTTGTTATTTGAGCCAATTGAGACGACGTTATTTTTCTTATCTCCTTTGTTAATCCTAGAATTTCATTATTATTTGCATCATTTGACTGACTGGAATTGTTGAAGCATCCAAGTAAAGTTGTCATTAAAGGAACAAAAACTAAAATAAAAATAAATGCATTTTTCCGGATATGCATTGCACGTCCCCTTCCTTTTCGCTTGGTTTAGAGTATCGCCTCTAAACTTGAATTAGACTCAATTACCCCTAAGTTGCATCCGCCAAGGTATAGCATTCCGTTGTTATCGTCCGCATCTCCTTTCTAGATTTATATGCCACCATCTGCTTGTATATTATTTTGAGTCTATCATTGAATGCTCGGCAGATGATTGTCCGAAAAGGTTTTTAATACATAACATATTCCATCAGGAAGAACAATGTCCGCTAATTAGGATTAGCAGTATCAGCACCTTTCGGATAATTATCGTTCCCATCCCCTGATAACGTTCTTGGGGTCCAGCCGTATCGCTAGGCGCTACGACTTGTGCCGCCTTCCTGCTAAACTGGGGTAGTACCAGCGTAGCTGACACCACCCGCAAAAACATGGACAAAAATGTAAGAAATATCCGCTTTTGGAGAGTTCTTTTATGGGTGATAAATGTACAATTGCTGCCTGTTCGTTAAACTAACGTTCTCCGTTAGCTTAACAATCAATTCTCGTTCTTTGGGTAATACTCTAAAAATAAATGCTTCCAGTCGTACATAAAATCGCTTTGAAAAGTTCTATTGTAGTAGTTAATATGTTCGTTCCAGAAATCAATTGAATTACAATAATACTTACCTAAAATAAATGATGGGTAGTTATGTACTGAACTTGCCATAATTCTAATTTTTTCTGTCTCCTTCTGATCAATTACATTTATTAAACTTTGTATTATGTACTGGATCGGAAGAATACTCAAATAGATTCTTTCAATATTTCTAGCTCTATCAAAAACGCTTATTTTCTTAAGGTTTGAGATTATACGAGTTTTGCATTGATGATCATCAACTAAGTTCAATTCTTTTATCAATGTATTAACTGAGCGGTAATTAATCTTAAGGTCTTTGTGTAACCAAGATTTATACTTATATAAAATTTGATATAGCACAGGGTTCAGTGGCTCAGATCTAATAAAAATGAAAAGGTAATAAAATGAATCCATTACGTTTTTTGCATACATCTTCTCAAAAATGATTTCCACCTTCTTAAGGAATCCGAATATGAACTTCGTGACTTTCCATACTTGAAGTATTCGCGAGGGGATTAAACTATCCTGCCCGTTAGTTTAAGACTAAATCCCTGTTTTTAGACAAAAACCCCAGCCAAATACTGTTTCTCTACTAGTAATTTCTGCGCGAATTGAGTTAGTGCCTGCATTCCATTTAACTTGAATAGTGATATGTTCAGGACGAATCCGACCATCACTTTCCGGTGGACTCCACAACCAAGATCCATTATAAATTTCTTGATCATTAATCCATAGTCTAAGATGGTCGCTAAAACCAAAAGATATTGTTGATTGAGTTTCCTCAACCACTGAAACAGAACTTTTCGCTTGAACGATTGAATCTTTTACAGATGCATAGAGTCTGTTTAAGTTTAATGTACCATTCTCCTCGGTCACAGTTTTCGTCCAATTTAAATTACTTATACGTGAATCTTCAAAATAAGGATCCGATACAAGCCAATCTGTTATAAACCCTTTGCTTATTATTGGGTTATTCTCGTATTCATCAAATGATTGATCAGAAAGATCCTCTATCGATAAATCTCGAATATAAACTGGCAAGTACCCCCAAAAGCCAATCTTACCCTCTACAGTTCCATGTTGAAGACTAGAAATGATCATTTGAGGAGTTTCAGTATCTCCAACATATACTTTCGCAATTTTTTGATGCACTTCAAGAGTAAATTTAATCCACTCACCTACTATATAAGGTGCATTCACTAAATAATTCGGACCATTATAAATTTGCCAAGTTGTTGACCCGTTCATTACAGGATCATATTGGATTTCTCCGTTTCCATCGTTATTGCCTGGAGAAAGATATATCAATTCATAATTTGATGAATCACGCGCACCAAAGACAAGTCCAATAAATCCCGGAGCCTCTGGAATTGCGACATATGCTTGTAAGCGAAATGCTTCTAGTTTTATATCACTTTTCAAAAAGGTGGCAACACCATTTTTATTTAAGTTTAATGCTTTAAAGTTGTGCCATTCACTTACTTGTGCATCTGAATCACCAAGGTCAAATTGGTCCAAATCATCTACTAAGCTCCAATAACGCGATTGTGAATGCACATTAACTTTTTTCATTCAGTATCCTCCAATTGTATTACTTTAACATTAATATTAGGGAACGTTTGTTCTTGCGTCAATATAAAAGAATTACGCAATCCTGCCCTTAAGCTTAATGAAGGCAGCAGCCGCTCATACTGGCCGGCTGCCTTAGATGTAGATATTGAGCTATCGTACACGTTAGCGAAACCAATGAAATTGCGATTAATTTTTATCTGAATCAGGGTGAAGATTATTTTCGATTACAAAGAAATGATTAAAAATACCTATTACACATATTTTATTGTCCACGTCCCCGAAAATATAAGATTCGGCTGTCATATAAAAAAATAAATGCGTAAGATGTGACGCCAACAAATCATTCTCAGAATGAAAGCAATTCGAACTATCGGCAGGATTGCATTTAAGCCCTTGGACATTTTGTAGAAACATTTTATAATCTTTAGAACTAGGCTTTGTAAAAGCCATTAGCAGCAATAGCAGTGCGATTAGAAATACCACATATCTCTTCTTAATAATCCCTTCCCCCTAACAGAGTTCTCCATTCTTTTATTCTGAATACAACATAAAGCCAGCATTAGTGCCATAAAAGTAACATTCTATCTTATAATTGCATCCTTATGACAAGAAGTCCTCTCTCATATTGTAAATTTATACCTTCCCGTCTCTATTTAGACGCCCAAAAATAGTAAAAGTTGTATTAAACTGCCCGTTAGCGCAACGAAGGCAGCCGATCCATGAGTCTGTAGTCAGCCAATCTATGGATGGAAACTTTTTCAAGTTCACCCGCGTCTAACATACGAATAGAGATTGTTGGTATGCATTCGGAAAGAACGCTGCCGTCATGAGAACAGGAGTGGGTACTATGAAAAAGCTTCTATGCACGTTCGCCGTCATCGGTGCATTATCCGTCGGTACAACCGCGTTCGCCACCGTGGATATCGGCATTACGGTGAGGAGCAAGCCGATCGCGACCGACAGTCCGCCCATCTACGATCAGGGACGGGTGCTCGTGCCGATCCGAGCTGTCTCCGAAGCACTGGGCGCCGCCGTCGATTGGGATGCGAAAACGGACACCGTGGTCGTCCGCAAATGGTCGCAGACGATTAAGCTGACCGTCGGGAAGAAGACGGCCGCGACCGAGACGTTGGGGAATAACTCGTCCTCGTCGGGTCCGATTTCGCTCGACGTGCCAGTGAAGGCCGTCCATAATCGCGTCTATGTGCCTCTGCGCTTCGTCTCCGAGCAGTACGGCTACAAGGTGGAATGGAAAAACAACACGGTCGCCATCGAGTCGCCACTCTCGGATAAGCAGCGGGACGCGCTCTATACCGGCGATCTGGCCGCAAGCAGGAATCTGGTCATGGTAGCGATGTTCACTGGAGCCCATTACGAGCATACGCCACTGCGGACGCTCCACGAATTCGAGGACTACAGTACCGCCTTCCTCTTTCCCGAAGGAGAGGCACTCCGCTTCTTCACCATCGAGGGCAACGAGACGGCGACCTATTACGAATACAAGGACGATTTCCTTGTCGCGACATGGCAGGCCCATTTTGACGGAACCATTGGAGATAGCTTTCAACTGCTGCTGGAGGAAAAGCTGAAGGACCGTACGGGTCCGACGCCGAAAATCGACAAGCCCCTGGTATTCTATAGCAGAGGCATTGCCGGAGATTCCAGCACGGAGGAAAGCGGCCTGATCGGACTGGACGGTAAGGTCACCCGGATCGGCTTCGAGCATACAGTCGGCGGTTCCGTGACCGACTCGTCCGGAAAGCTAACCGTGACGCAGCCGGACGAGGTGCGCAAGGAGGTCGTTCCCATCCCGCAAAATTAACAGCCTCAGCGGATGTTCAAGTCTATTGCTTCTATCAGGAGGGGCCGGTAGGCAAAAGGGATGGGATAAGATTATAAGTTCTTGTCCTTTTCGGATACCGATACATGTCTTGGGAAAGAACATGTATCACGAAAAAAACAAAAATCCGCGAACTCCGCGGACCCGATACGTTATATGTTCTTATCCTCCGACACATCCGTCAGGCAGTATCGGAGGATTAACTGAATAGACCCAGATCATAATAAGAGTCTTGGCGTTTAACGTGATTTTTTCGGATAAAAAATAAGTTGGGGCTACCGCGTGGCGCAGCCCCTTCGAAGTTGAACTAACGTTTCCCGTTAGTTGAACGGCTAATCGCAATTTCTCTTGACGGTCAGTTGACCTTTAGAGTTTTTCAATTGCTGATTTAATCGGTTCATTAAAGAGTGGCTTTTCTTTTGATTTAGCCCAATAAATAGTGAGTATATTTCCTTTCTCATGCAAAAAAGGATACGTTGTGAATTTGGCGTCTTTCATCTGCTTATTAAATTCTTTAACTCCGGATTTACGAGCTGCTTCAGTACTAAAAATATAGAAATAAACAAACTCAGGATCAGTGTGATCTGCTGTTGCTTCGCCTTCAATCGAGTTTACTTCTGGAATAATTCCATTCAATGTTGGTAAAGTACCTGTCATCCCGAATGATGCCAATTTTAAATTCTGTGATTCAATAGCTACAATAACATCTTGCAAACTATACTCATTTTTTTTGACATTGTTATCTTTAGAGCAACCAACTAGTGCAATCATACATACGATGAAAATAATCCCATACCTAGATCTTAACATAATTTGGCCTCCATTCACGCTTAACCTCATAT
This sequence comes from Paenibacillus nasutitermitis, assembly GCF_014641075.1. Classification (GTDB taxonomy): domain Bacteria; phylum Bacillota; class Bacilli; order Paenibacillales; family Paenibacillaceae; genus Paenibacillus_Z; species Paenibacillus_Z nasutitermitis. Next base: position 393 of record NZ_BMHP01000002.1, on the reverse strand, counting down.
TACCATAATTGGAACTATCCTCCCTCTATGGAGAATCACTTTGCTCTTAAATTCTCGCATTTTCTTAGGTTTTTGGCCAAGTGTTCTTCTTAACAGATAACATCTCAATAGAACGAAATTGTAAATGAAGAAATTTATGGGGCTGTTGGAGGCACAATAAGTCTCCTCCCAGACCACTCCTTGTAGAAAGTGGCTACTCAGGTAAAGTATGGTTGCACCTTTGGATCTCCACATGGCTCATGGCGGTGAACCCTCCCACATCTCACAGAGTCTACGCTCCCACATTCCTTCATTCAACCTGTCCATAAGGTGGAGGTCAGATATGCTGCCCGACAGGATCTTCGTCCGTAAGGATAGTGCCGTTCCGACTCATCCGTGCTTCTTGTTATCTGT
>NZ_BMHP01000001.1 GCF_014641075.1 Paenibacillus nasutitermitis | reverse complement strand
AGCTGCTATAGCAGTTACAAAGTGGGTTTTTGAATACTACAAAATACCATATTTAATCGGAACTGTTGGGGTGGATAACATTAAATCACAAAAAGTCTTGGAACGAAGCGGTTATCAATTTATCGACTATAGAACATCTTTAATGCAACAACCTGAGGGTAAGCATTCTGACTATAAATATTATAGATTTTACCCTACAGTATAAGCATTAAATGCCAAAGACAGCTAAACAACCGCTATTCGTAATAATCAGATTATCGACCAAAACTAAATACAGATACACTCAATCCCCTAAACGGCAGGCAGTTCACACCGTTTGGGGGATTTTTGTATACAACAAAAACTACAAGGAGTGATTACAAATGCAAGGAATTAAATCATTATCCGTCATAGACGGTAAAAGCCTGTTGGCTCTTGATGTTGAGCCACCAAAGTTTATCATATCACGGTTTCTTCCAGTCGGACTGCATATCCTTTCGGGGAGTGCTAAAATCGGTAAGTCGTGGCTATCATTATGGATATGTCAGCAGGTTTCTAGTGGTGAAAAGGTTTGGGAGTTTGAAACGCTGAAATGTGGTACACTTTACCTTGCTCTGGAAGATACGTTGACCGCTTACACTTTAGGCTCGAGTGCTGATCATCGAGTTAAGACAGCGACCGTGATTCGCCCCGCTTTCTGCCGTACTGCCGCTCATACCGAATTGAACATTGATTGTTTATTCAACTCATGTCTATAATTTTAAGCGTAAACACTACATTTGTATAATCTCCTTTGGGATTTATATATATATCCCAAATGCAGCTTATTCAATTAAACTGCCCGTTAGCGCAATGAGACTGCCGATCTATACCAACAACCTCGTTCTGGTTGCTTATTGAGCTATTGTCTCCCGATAGCTTAATCAGCTTTTGATAAAGATTTTTTGAAATATACAGCGGATTCATCATAGCCAATAGCCTTATAGAAATCGCTTGCTCTTCTTGTGGCAAGTGCAACCAGCTTTGAACCACGCTGGACTGCTTTTTCTTCAATAAGTACCATAAGATTCTTTCCAACACTTTTACCCCTGTAATCTTCTAGTACAAATAATTCCTCAACCCAGCTTATTAAACCATTTGCGTAAAAAGTGGAGTGATGGAAGGCTAATACATATGCAATTATACCTGTTTCAATCTCTGCGACTAATAAGTCCGCATCTTTGTTACTCAAAACATTAAGAAAGGTTCGTTTGAAATCCGTTTTATTCAACTTAAAACTTGTCGAAAGCTTAGCGGATAGATCAAACAATTCTTCTTCATCTTTAGAAATTGCATTTCTATAATTAAGCCTCATTAGACCAACCCCTTCAAACCATTAATAATCTGAGTTTACTCTTTTGGTCATATAATTCCCACTATTTGTTAAGTTGATCTGCCCGTTAGCGTAACGAAAAATGGAGCAGTTGCTGTCGGCAAACTGCTCCAAGTGTGTTGGACTAACGTTTCCCGTTAGTGCAATAAGAAAAAATACTTTTATACGACTGTATTACTTATAATCGTCAGAAAACCATTCTTTGCAGAGGTATCAATTAGCTGATTAATGGATTGTATTGCGGTATCGCTAAACAAATACCACTCATCTTTAAATACGTCATGAATCAAGATCTCTGGGTATCCTGTTAAAAGTTCAGATGGAAAAGAACGAATTAAAGAATAAACATCAAAACGAACTAAGCTGTTACCTTTGTGGTCTACAAAATCATATTGTCTATCTTTATAATAAGACCCAGGTATGTCAAGATTAAGTTTCCAAGAGTAGTTAGCAGGAGCTTCGACCCTTTTACCTTTGTTTTCTACAAAAATATTATAAATTGTTTCGTTATATGCATTCCCATTAATTTGCTGTACTACGCCACCCATGGTCATGTGGTATTCCTGCTGCAATGCATTCACTTTTATACCGTCTATGACTAATAGCTCAGTATCAACGGTTACGATGGAGTTTTTGTGATTGACTGTGCAGCCAAATGCTTCTGAAATAAAGCGAAGTGGAACGATTGTGCGATTATTTTTTATAAATGGTTTTACATCAAGCAGTACCGTTTTACCGTTTATGACTGCTGTACTGCTGTTTAGTTTTAATGTTACTTTTATTTTGCTTTTAGTAAGTGTAATTTCAGAATTTGTCCAATTGACCTTAGCTCCCAAATTTTCACTGATAACACGTAACGGCACCATTACACGATTGTTCTTAATTTCGGGTTTCACATCGGATGCAATAACAAAACCGTCAACTTTTATTTTGATGTTTGTATCTGCTGCATAAGTAGTCGAAGATGTAATGATTAGAATCAATGCAAGGAATACTCCTGAGAAAACCTTTTTCATTTTAAAAGCTCCTTTTATCAAAAGTAAATGTGGTAGCTATTTAGCCCTAACATTTTTTTATTTGAGTACTCCTCTCCAAAAAGGTGATTAATCCTCGGGAAAATCTTCTCGTTGGACAATATTGGAAATCATTATTCACGTAAGTATAGACGCACATCGTTAATAAAAAGTTCCTTTTTTATAAAGTTCAATATTATGCTAACCTGCCCGTTAGCTGAATAAAGGAGTCGGCAGGAGTTTCCAGAAAGGAAGGAATACCCAACCCCCAACATAAACCACCAATAATATGCCAGTAATAATGCCTACTCCCGAGAATAAAGAATAATCAGCCTTTCCTTTAATCCGACCTAAAGAATATCCGATAGCTAAGCTAAGGAAAATAAATGTTAAAGCAACGGTAAATTGACCAATTGTGAAACCCGCTAAGAAACTAAAAATGTAAATACCTAATGCTGAAATCCAATAAAGCTGATGGATACCCTTTATGGCGAAAATAACGGATATAATAGAAACAATAAGAGATACATATGCAATTATTGTAAACATTTTTATTAACCTCGCATTTGCCCATCTATTTTTTACTTTATTGTTGTATTATTCTCCATTTATCCAAACTATCCTACCCGTTAGCCACGCATGCAGCGCAAGCGCTGCACCACAGATTATGAAAATGGTTAGAATCAGTCTATACTGATAGTACGGCTGGCGAAGAAGGTCGATGAGCTATGGTGCCTTAGAGCCCATCCGTTAGTCTGACTCCAACGACCACGGTGCATCACAGATTGTCGCTCCCTTTTGGGAAGCACTCATGGGAGATTAATCCTACTCTGGTTATTGCACCAGCCTAGCCTTTTTTGGATGTTGAAGGAAGTATGTTAGTTTTTCGGTCTGCCTAACTCTATATAAGCACTCATAAGGCTCAGCCTTTTTTATAAAGCGTTTTTCTGGGTTTTCTTTCTTATACTCTTTTACTAGTTTTGAGCTAATTTAATTTTCATGGGAGCTCAATGTTCTAAGCATTTTTATAAATACATCAGTAGAATCGTTCTAGCCTCATCAAGCTCCTGTATTCCCGATTAAATTCGTTTCACGAGAGCGATGAGGGGTAAACTTGTTCACTTGAAACAATACCCCTCAAGGGTCGTAACAAGTAAAGACGGAATGTCTATTTCATCCTTAATATAGCTTCCTCCTGGGATATGAATCCCTTTGGAGGACAATCGTTCAATTTGAGACGCTAATCGTGTGGAGAAACCGGGAGAGAGTAGTTCGGGGTTTAGAGCCACTATAAATAGGCCTACACCAGGCGAGTTTCTCCCTTCATCAAAGGATGGAGCATCAAGCGACCAATTTGCGCCCGTCGTACCTGCGGCGAGTATTTCAACCATGAGAGCTATATTGGCACCACGTGATCCCCCAAAAGCAAGCAAAGCCCCCTTGAGCGCCTCACGTGAATCATTGGTACTTTGCCCCCTCCCATCGATGGCCCAGCCTTCGGGAATTATCTCTCCCCGTTCTGCCGCTTTCCGTATATTGACAAACGCTGTGGCGCTAGAGGCCTGATCAAAAACCAAGGGTGCCCTGTTATCGACAGGCGCGGCAAATGCGAGTGGATTAGTGCCATAGACAGCCTCCTTACTTTGTCCCGCAGCCATTAAAGCAGGTCCATTGCTTGTAGCCAAAGCTACCAATCCTTTATGGGCAAGCCGCCTGACATAATAGCCCAGCTCTCCAGCAGTATAGCTGTTATTTAAGGAAAATACGGTTACGCCATAAGCGCTTGCCCGTGTTTGAAGTTCCTCGAAAGCGCGATCGAAACCAAGTTGGGCGATACCACCCTTGGCATCGGCCTGAATGAGAGTAGGGGTTGGATAGAAAAGCGCTGGCTCTTCTGTACCAGAAATGCGTCCGCATAAAAAGCCTTCCAAATAGTCGGGAAGATGAGCAAATCCAACTGAACTCCGACCTGAACATTCTGCATCGACAGTTGCTTCAGCAAGAGAAATTGCCACCGCCATGCTTGCACCAGCAGCAACACACACGCGAATAGCCAATTCCCTTGCGCTATTAAGATCGTATCGCATTGGCTGTAATCCTGAAACTCGAATGAATTTGTGGCTTTATTATAAAGGGCAATATTGCGAACGGTCTAATCATGGTTTTCTTGTTTCCCTTCAGCATTGCGTCACGCTCCCGGTGAAACTTTCTCTTTGAAACGAGTATACAATTTCTCATAATTATAACATAAGTAAATCTTGGCCTAGTGTTCGAAGAAAATAAAGACTTAGAGTGGAGTTGTTAATTTGGCGCGGTTTTGGTGATGGAGAACCGTCAGCTGTTGAGAAATAAGTATTAGACTGAACTCCGTAAAGACGCAGCCGCAGTCTGAGACTTGTAAATAAAGTCTTAGACTGCGGCTGCTGAAATGATTAAACTATCATTCCCCGTTAACAGGAAATCCTCGATAGGGATTCGCGAGCAACATTGAGAAAAGCAAGGATTGCCGGGGAAATCCATTTTTCTCTATGCCAGGCCATCTGTGTCGCTACTCTAAGCTCTGACATCTCCCAAGGAAGGACAACGAGTTCTCCTCTTTCCAGCTCACCCGATACGGCCAGTTGAGGAAGAAATGCAATTCCAATGCCGGAGATTGCGCATTGTTTTATTGCTTCAGCACTTGAAAATTCCAAATTCATATGTAATCTATCGATTCCTTCCCGAACTAAGGCCTGATCAAAAAAGGTTCTGTACGTACAGCCTTTTTCGTTCAGAAGCAGGAGTTCTCCACGTAAATCTTCCAAATGAATTTCACTTTTTTTCGTTAGGGGATGGTTTGGTTCCGCGTAGAGTCTAAATGGTTCTTCTATTAAGAGCTCAATTAAAAGTCCCGATGAATTCATGGGTTGGTCAAGTATGAACACAACATCATTTCTACCGTCGTATAGACTCTGTTTCAAATCCTCGTTAGGTGTAGGCCTAAAAATAAGTTGAACATCAGGACAACGCTTCCGATAGAGCTGTAGAACTTTAGGAAGACGATAAGCGCAATGCATCTCATTGGCGCCAATCGTGACCGTTCCGGTCATGTCGTGATTATCACTAACGGAAAGACGTGCTTCCTCAATGTTATTAAGCACACGATCAACGTGAAACAAAAACTGCTTACCAGCATCTGTCAACACGACCTGTTTGCCTAAACGATCAAATAGACGAACACCCAATTCTCCCTCTAATGCTTGTATTTGCAGGGTTATATTCGAAGGTACGTAGTTAAGCGCGGCTGCAGCCCGGCTGAAATTAAGAGTTGAGGCAACCATGCGAAAAGTAATCAGTTGACGAAGTTCCAAACATCATTCCCTCCCCTAGGTTTAAAAATACTGAATTAAACATTCAATTTCATTCAATATACTTAACACTATCACTTGGTTAGAATGAAATCAATTCAGTTTTGGGAGGGTTTTTATCATGGACTATGAAATTTTTGAGTTAGGTGATTACACCTTGCAGTCCGGTACAGTGTTAAATAACGCTTTTCTCGCATACAAAACTTATGGGACTTTGAATGCTGAGAAGAACAATGTTATCTTGTATCCAACAGCTCTGGGCGATACCCACCGAAGTAATGAATGGTTGATCGGCGAAGGTATGGCACTGGATCCAAATAAATACTTTATTATTGTTCCAAATCTGCTGGGAAACGGCTTGTCATCATCCCCTAGCAACACAGAAATACCTCCAGATAAGAACTCCTTTCCTCTCATTACCATCTATGATAATGTGCGAATACAGCACCATCTCATGACGTACAAACTAGGGATTAAGAAGATTGCTCTGGTCACAGGCTGGTCATTGGGAGCTATGCAAGCCTTTGAATGGGGAGCCGCTTATCCCAATTTGGTTCAACGGATAGCCCCTTTTAACGGAACAGCCAAGACTTGGCCACACACCTATGCCTTCTTTGAAGGTGTAAAGGCTCCACTGGAGGCTGACGACACGAGCACAAGCTTACGAGCTGTGGGACGTATTTACGCCGGATGGGGATTGTCGCATGCGTTCTATCGTAATGGCTGCTACAAGGAGCTAGGATACCATTCATTAGATGAGTTTATTACTGGTTTCTGGGAACAAAACTTTCTAACTCTTGACCCTAATAACTTATTAGCAATGTTTCGTACAGGGCAACGTGCCGACATCAGTGATAATCCCTTGTACAAGGGTGATTTCAATAAGGCACTCCACAGCATCAAGGCTCAAGCCTGCATCATGCCAGGAGCAACAGATCTCTATTTTACGCACGATGATAGCATGTACGAAGTCGATCATATGCCGAACGCATGCTTGCATCCAATAGACTCCATTTGGGGACATTTTGCTGGAAGGGGTATTCATCAGCCTGATATCTCATTCATTAATGATGCACTAAATAATCTTCTATCCATTAAACAATAAATTCGTAACAAACTACCTTGCTCGAAGTTATTTTTTGACAATTATTTTCCTTTTGAATTGTTATGCCAGTTACTTGATCACAGATACGTTTTATCAGTTAGACTGCCCGTTCAATGCATTGCGGTCAGTCTAACACTTTATTTTCTCTGTCTAATACTTTATTTTTCAGTCTAATTGTTTATTTTTAATGAACACCTAGACAAGCCATCGAAACCTAATTTCGTCATGTTTAACTACTAGCTTCCGCTAAGAGTATCATGAGTTAATGATTGGATTACGTTATTCTGCCCGTTACTTCAATAGAAAAAGAGCAGCTGCCGCAGCAAGCTACTCCACGCTAACGTTTTCCGTTAGCGGAATGATGAAGTAAGATATCGTTCAACTTGTTCTTTATGATGCGAATCATGCAATATAAACAGCAATGTCGTCGGATTAGGCGGGGCGGATGCGAATCAAACCCTCTTAACCCGGGCTCTTTTGATGTTTTATCGTCCAAACGCCCACGCCACCATCAGTGGGAACTCTTCTCGCCACATCACATCGTCGTGTGACGCGACCTGCTCTCTCATTTCCACGTCCGCACCTGCCTCGCGCAGCGCAGCCGCCCATCGGGTTGCGTTATCGAGGAAAAACGGCTCCAGCGTACCGGCGACGAGGTACGCGCGCGGAATCGAACTCGGCATCACGTCAGGTGGTCGGTAACCCCCGCCCGGCGAGGCGCAGAAGATTGCACCGAAGATGTCCGGATGCCGAAGGCCAATGGCGAGCGAGAGCTCTCCACCCGCGGAGACACCGAACACCGCGGTGCGTTCGGTGGTTAGCGTGACTCCGAAACGCGACTGGGCCCATCGGTGAACGTCCTCGACGAAGAACTTCTCGTGTGCCGCGAATCGTTCCGGGCTAAAGCCTGGTGAGTATTCATGGAGCCGCAGCGTCTCATCGGCCAGTCGGTGCACGCCGACGATCATCGTGGACGGTGCGATGGCCTTCTCGAGGACTCCGCCCCACTGCGAGATTAACTGACCGTCACCGGCAAACACGAATGCCTGGGGCGGGTCCGGAGGGACGTACACCGTAACTTGCCGACCACCATCGTACTCGAGCGACTCGGTGACGAGCTTTCCCGCGATGAATGACATTGTCGCTAGCCTCCTCTCAATGATACCTCTCTTAGCCAGGTTTCATAAAACGTCTTATTTACGAACTTCGTAAACACACATACATAAATTTATTCGCGAAGTACCTGAACTATCCTCCCTCTATGGAGAATCACTTTGCTCTTAAATGCTCGCATTTTCTTAGGTTTTTGGCCAAGTGTTCTTCTTAACAGATAACATCTCAATGGAACAAAGTTATAAATGAAGAAATTTATGGGGCTGTTGAAGGCGCAAAAAGTCTCCTCCCAGACCACTCCTTGTAGAAAGTGGATACTCAGGTAAAGTATGGTTGCACCTTTGGATCTCCACATGGCTCATGGCGGTGAACCCTCCCACATCTCACAGAGTCTACGCTCCCACATTCCTTCATTCAACCTGTCCATAAGGTGGAGGTCAGATATGCTGCGAAGGCAGGATCTTCGTCCGTAAGGATAGTACCGTTCCGACTCATCCGTGCTTCTTGTAGCATCACCTGTTTCCAGTGCTATAAACCATCTTGCTTTACTAATGCGGTATCCACCGCCCGTACCTTGGACTCCTCAACATTATCGGAGTTATCAGAACTGTTAGAGCAGCCTCCCAGGATTGCCATAAGACATAATAATAAAGCATATTTTCTCAATGCATCTCCCCATGGTTCTTCGATCTTGATTGAGATCTCTCCGCTTTGTCAAAGAGACCGGGCTGGACTTGCCGGGCTTCAATGCCCGATTCACAAATTAAACCGGTAGCCTACGCCCCAGACGGTCTCGATAAATTGCGGCTTTGACGGATTCTGTTCGATCTTCTCCCTCAGCTTGCTGACATGGACCGTAACGGTAGGCAGGTCCCCCATCGAGTCCAATCCCCATATACGTTCGAACAGCTCCTCCTTGGTGAATACCCGGTTCGGATTCGTCGCCAAATAAAGCAGTAGGTCGTACTCTTTGGTCGTCAGCTGCACTTCCTGCTCCTCCACGAACACTTTCCGCGGCAGCTTGTCGATAAACAGGCTGCGAATCCGGATCTGATCCTTCGGGTTGAGCTGCTGTCCTGCACCGCCGGTCAGCCGCTCGAAGCGGGCCAGATGCGCTTTGACCCGCGCCACAAGCTCGCCGACACTGAAAGGCTTCACAATGTAGTCGTCCGCGCCGAGCCCGAAGCCCCTTATTTTATCAATTTCTTCCCGTTTGGCGGAAACCATCAGGATCGGGACATTCTTCTCCAAACGGATCGCCTTGCAAATTTCGTACCCATCGACGCCCGGAAGCATCAGATCGAGAATGACCAAATCGAAGTGATCGTTCATCGCTTTCTGCAGGCCAATATCGCCGCTTGATGCAATGTCGACAGAATAACCGCTAGTTTCGAGATAATCCTTCTGCACTTCGGAGATGACGGAATCATCTTCAATGACCAGTATTTTTTTCATGGCTCTCTCCCTTGTACCCTTCCGGTGTTTTCAACGTAAACAGAATGGCCGTTCCCTCGCCTGGGACGCTCTGCGCCCATACTCTGCCGCCATGCGCTTCGATAATCTGCTTCACAATGGCAAGGCCAAGCCCGCTGCCGCCTGTGTCGGTGTTTCGGGACGAATCGGTCCGATAGAAACGATCGAAAATATGAGGCAATCCGGCCTCGTCGATGCCTCGTCCGTTGTCTATTATTTTAACCGTAACTTCCTCATCCTGTCGGTTCTCATTCAGCTCGATACGGATTTCTTTCTCGCTCTTATCCATATGCTTCATGCTGTTGCCGGCAATATTGGCGATAACTCTGCCCAGCTTCTCGCGGTCAGCCATAACGGCAACCGATCTGCCGGGAGCATGATCATATACGATTCGAATCCCCTTGTACTGCGGATGAAGCTGGAGCTCCTCCGCGAAAGCCTGCAAATAAGCATTCATATCAGTCTGTTCAAAATGAAACGGCAGCCGCTTCAAATCTAATTTGGAGTAAAGAAATAATTCGTCGATCAAGTTGTCCATGTGGGCCGCCTTCGAATAAATCATATCGATATATTTGGATTGCTTCTCGGGGGTATCGACTATGCCGTCCCTCATTCCCTCGGCACAAGCGGAAATCGCCGTAATGGGCGTCTTCAAGTCATGCGAAATGTTGGAGAGCAGTTCCTTGCGGTTCTCCTCGGCCTGCAGCTGGGCATAAATCGATGCCCTCAGCCTGATTCTCATTTCTTCGAATGCGGCGCTTAATTGGCCAATTTCGTCTTTTCTCACAAGCTTCAGCTCGTTGTCAAGATTGCCGTCCTTGATTTGCTCCGCGGCCTGCTTGAGCTTATACAGCGGTCTGACAATACCCCGGGATACAAAATAGGTCAACAGCCCGTTGGTGAGCCCGATAACCAGAACGACGAAGAGAAAGATAGTAATGAAAAAGATCCGGCCGATACTGGAGAACCAATCTTCTTCCAATATATAAACTATACCGCCGCTGTGGTCGGCAAATTGAAAATCCTTTTTTAACACCGTATAGGCGTTGCCATTAAGCTTTAACTGATTATTATGAAAACCCTGCGATTTATCCGAACGAAATGGCGTGAGCTTGTCGGTGATCTGATCGCCAATTCCCGCTATTGCCGGCGAGATGTAACTCAGTTGCCCGTCCCGCTCGATAACAAGCCGGATATTAAGACTGCTCAACTCCTGCTCCGCCTCGACCAGGAACGCAGAATCGGCAAGTCGTTCCGGCTCGTGCCCGGCGAAGAACGTAATCGCCGAGGCCCATTCCGACCTTTTGTCCATCTTATCTCTGAATTCCTTGACGTTCTTGAATTCGCCGAAAAATTTGTTGAGCGGGGCGATCCCCGTTTGGTTGTTGAAGAACATTGAAACCACAAGCGCAGCGGTCAGCCCAAATACGATAATGGGAACGACAATCATCGCGATATAAGAAAGCAGCAGTTTTTTCCGGATGGACATACGTTACGCTCCCGTTATAGTGATCTTGCCGCGAATCGGTACAAACCGGCGGTATATCCTATTATACTGCACGATCCGAGAAAGACGATTATATTTAACAGCTTAAGCACAGATACATTGCCCGAGGTCCACATCGTATGCCAATCGGTATAAGCGAAGGGCGACCATACGGCAGCTTCCGGAAGAAAGAACGGCAATACCTTTACGGCCGCATACAATACGATGCAGATGACAAGCGTCGTAGTGCTGTTGTTGAACCACTGTGCGACAAGAACCGCGAAGATGGCGATCGTCACCATCGGGAAGATAGCCGCGAAATAAGCGGTCATCCCGTTCCATATACCTATGGCGCTTCCGCTGCCCGGCAGGGACAGTCCGGAGAGAACCGAAGCGACCCAGCCCCCGGCAAGTACGGCTATGGCGATAAAAGCAAGCGCCAGCACTTTGGATGCGAATACCTTTGCTCTGGAGATTGGCCGGACAAGCACGATCTTCAACGTTCGCGAAGCTGCTTCCCCGGAGAACGAATCCGCCGCGGCCATGAACAAGTAGAGCGGCAGCAGTACGGAAGTCAGCAATCCGAGCATAATCAGCGGGAAGTCCGTACCGAGAATGGCCGATATGCCGATATTCCCCTGCATGCCTGCGACGAGCCAGGCGATAAGTACCGGAATCAGTACAATGAACAGCAGAAACCATTTCGTCTTCCGCTGCAGCCACCATTTCTCAATCTCATTGCGCACGTTGGCAGTTAAGCTAAACATGAATGTTCCCTTCCTTCCATTGTTGGATCGATGACAGATAGAACTGTTCCATCGTGGTTCCGTCGGCCAATAATTGCCGGACCCCGCCCTCGCGTATCAGCTGGCCGCCGCATATAATTCCGACACGGGTGCAGATCATTTCCATTTCGCTCATCATGTGGCTGGAAATCAGAAAAGCGATACCCTGCGTTTCAGCGAGACGCAAAATAACATTGCGTACGTCAATGATGCCTTCAATGTCGAGACCGTTCGTCGGTTCGTCCAGAACAATCAGCTTCGGAGAGGATAACAACGCACCTGCGAGTGCAAGCCGCTGCTTCATGCCCAGAGAGTAGCCGCTCACCCGTTCATTGGCGTACGATGCGAGACCCACCCATTCAAGCACTTCGTCGATCCGCTTCTCCGGCAGCCCCCGGTAGAATCTGCCCGCCAGCTTCAGATTGGCGCGACCGCTCATATATTCATAGGAGTCAGCCGTCTCAATGACGCAGCCTACCTGCGCCATTGCCTGCTCGAACCGGTCCGTGATTCCGCAACCGAATAAGCTGACGTTACCCGAATCGGCGGTACATAAACCGGTCATGATCTTCAGCAGTGTCGTCTTCCCGGCCCCGTTGGGACCGAACAGGCCGAATATATCGCCTTTACCGAGGGTGAAGCTAATATCCTTGATCCCCCGGCCGTTCTTGTACGTCTTCGTAACGCGATCTATCTCCGCAATCAACTCATCTGTCTGCACGGTCATTATGAATCACGCTCCTCCATGGTTAGTTGTATGGCCGGACAACGCAGGCGCTCATTCGCACGCTGCCCGCCCGGCCGGGTCTTAATTAAGTTTCAGATGACCGTTATGGATGTCTCTTGCCGTTCCAGCCTTCCGTTTGAATCGTCTCCACTTTCTTGCCGCTCAAATCCACGTTATCCGAAGTCGTGCTGTCAAAAGCCGAGAAATTCGCATCCACCGTTACCGACACTTCGTGAACGTCGCCGGCTTCGTCTTTGCCGCCAACCGAGATTTGCACGGTTTGTTGCTGGATATGATTGTCCTTGCCGATAACGGCGTCCACGTTCACTGCTTCGATCCGGACATCCTGCGTTAATTCCGGAAGCTGAGGTTTCCAATCCCCGCCTAGCAACCGCTTCGCCATCGAAACATCCTGATCGCCTTGCTGTGTTTCGTCGCCGAATTTATCGGCGCTTCCCGCTTGTTTCACGAGCAGCGAGCCAACTGCATTGGCAACTGCAGGAATTTGGCTGCCCGTCAGATGCAAGGAAACTTGTTTGCTTCCGTCCGCCTGCTGATCCACCTCGATCTGCTGCTTCAAATTGCCGACCAGCGCATCGATGACATTTTCGAACTCTTTGGGAGGTCCGCCTTCGCCCTGTCCCTGGCCTTTGAACTTATGACCGAAACGCCTGTCGCCATCCTGCGGTTCGACTACATAGTAGACATCGTCCGTCCCGTTCTTGACAACGACCTGTTTGCCTTGATGGAAGACGTTCAGCGTACGCGGCTCTGTTCCGCCACCGCCGAGCGATACTGAGCCGTTCGCCGCGTTCCGATCTTTGTCCAGCTTCAGATTCGCCTGCGCCTTCACCGTTTCTTGCCCGTTATCGGTAACCGAGATTTGCACATCTGCCGTCACGCTCTTCACATTGGCGTTTGTTTTCAACGCTTCCTTATACACCTCGTAACCCGATGTGCCTGCGCTGACGGAGAAACCGCTGACGAGCATCAACATTGCGCCGGCCACTGCCGGAACGCCTAAGGACAACCATTTTTTCTTCATTTTCTTTCCCTCCTGTTCTTGAAAGCTTCCTCTTCTCTCGAAGCTCCCTGTAAACAGAATAAACGCCAACTCTAAACCGCCCGTAAACCAAGTCTAAAGAAAGTATAAAATCGAATATAGATGTACAAGCGGGGTATTATACGCGATTCGCCAGAATAATATAGCCAGGAGACGGGTTTGTACGGAGAGGCCACGGGTAAATAAAAGTGTGATTACGGAAGGAGGAGAAGCTCTTATGGCAAAATTAATGTGGCCCGGAACGACGAAGCCGAAGTCCAACATTGTCATTCAATTTCCTGACAATCCGGTTTACAACCCCGCCTCCAATCCGGACAATAATGCAATCAAACGCTGACGTTTCATCGATTTCGCCCAGAATTTATACTGTCGCTTTCAGGACGACGAGGTCCCCGCTATGGACACACAGCTTACGTATTATTTGATAAGCCGGGTTATATCATTTACGAATGGGGCGCCCCATACACTACCGCATGTAACAGTCATTACAGAGCGCCTTAAACCCGAAAAAAACCTTACCCGAATAGACGGATAAGGTTTTCCATTATTATTCACCCTTCAACCTTATATATATGTCCTTCCTCTGGAACTCCTTTGTCAGCCCGAATCAACATAGGCATGATCCAAACGAGCTTATTCTCTCGCCGTCCTTTATGTCAACCGTTCTTCGTTAGCTTAGTAACTTCCCTTTACATAAGCTGTAGAGCAATACGAAACGTTTGGACATTGCACTGTACAGATTTCTTTTCTTACATATGCTTTAGAATAAAATCCAGACTCGGTCTTGATGTTAGATATAAATAAATTAAATCGGTTGTTCTGATATAAGCAGCTCCGTTCCATTTATTATCTAAAGGAAAAAGTATGGATGTGAATTGTATTTTTTCTATTTTATCGTTGCCATTATTTATTTGGATGGAAATCGGTTTCGTATAGACATATTCTACGGTGGATTTTTTCATTTCATTGACGTCATTTTCTGAAACTGGAGGATTCCCTCCTGACATCATATCTCCTTGTTCAAACACAATGAAACGGAGTATCTGCTTGAAATATTGCGATTGCTCTATTTTTGTAACGTCTTTTTGTACCTCGTTATAATAAAGACTAATCTTATCCGGAGTCCAATTCTCGGCCATTACATCATTTGGTTTCATGAACCACCCAAATGCAAATCCTAAAGCTGCTACTAATAAGATAATGGGGATTGTTTTATTACTTTTCATGCGTAATTTCACACTCCCTCTCGTTGTTTCACGGCTAAAGCCGTTCTCTAATTTAGGTCCCCCCAAGGTTTTCTCACCCTTGGAGCTACTACGATAAAAATTACCTATTGTTGCATTAAACTGCCCGTTAGCGTAATGAAAAATGGAGCAGCTGCAAGGTGCAGACTGCTCCATGGTGCATTGAACTAACGTTACCCGTTAGCTTAATGCCTGAAGCCAGTTTAGCTTTGGAACTCCGTTTTTGCGGGCATCAGCTTATCGCACTCGGTGCTTCTTTCAACCCTGCTCAGCCACGTATTATAAAATGCTAAAAACTACATCTGTAATGAGAATCCATATCAATCACGGTTAACCATATACGTTCTTGTCTTTTTTCTTGTCGTCTTACAATATCAAAGCATTATTAGTTTTGATTGGACGCAACAAATCGCTTACGGCTGATTGGGAGCCATCGGAAACAAATGCTTATTTTCTGTAGCTTCTGTAATAAAAGTAACTATCATTTTCCATATAAAATTGGTTATCCCCTATAGGCGTTCGTCTTTCAAGCAATTTAAATCCACATTTTTCAGCCAATTTGTTCGAGGGAACATTGGCACAATTAATTGTCAGGATTAAATACTTAACATCAGATACCTCAAAGCACCATTCTGCCAAGGCACTTATCGCTTCTCTGGTATATCCGTTCCTTTGATGTTTTTCCGACATGAAATATCCCAGTTCGATTTCATTTAGCTTCTCTTTAAGCCCCACCCCTATGCTGCCAATCATCTCATCGGTGTTTGGCAAGGCAATCGCGTAGGAGCGGCCAATGGAAATATCCGTATTATCCGATTGCTTTTGATACTGATCAATCAATCCATAATAATCCTTCGGATGTGCGCGTCCGTCAGCCCAATCTGGCATATAACGGTATACAGCCGATTCCCTGGCGATTGAATAAAATCTTTTAGCATCTTTTTTTTCCAAGGTTCTTATAACAACATTTTGAGTTTCTATGCGCATGGCGGATACTCCTCCTAATACAAATTTTGTTCGCTGCTCATTTGTTTACCTATTTAACTTACACACACTTGACAGGGGGGCACATTACATTCGCTAACTGCTTTCGTCTTCAAGTCCCTTCGCCAATTCTTGTTTCAATTCTGCTGGACTCATGTGAAGTAAAGTAAAAGAGCTTTTCATCGTTTAAAAAGTCATCCGCAGTATAGTTAGGCTTGTACTTCAAACAGTTTATCACACACTTTTTTGGAAAGTACGTTTATAACCAAACTATACTCCCTCTATGGAGAAACGTTTTGCTCTTAAATGCTCACGTATTCTTAGAATCTGACCGTAATACGAACGTGCCAGATGAAATTCTTGTGGAACTGAATTGAAGATAAAGAAATATGTGGGGCCGGTAAATGCGCAAAAAGTTCTTACCTAGACCACCCCTCTGTAAAAAGTGGCTCCATCGGTAAAGTATGGTTGCACTTATTGGATCTCCACATCAACTCATGGAGGTCAACCCTCCCATGTCTCACTGAGTCTATGCTCCCACATTCTTTCATTCAACCTGTCCATGATGTGGAGGTCAGATATGCTGCGAAGGCAGGATCTTCATCCGTAAGATAGTTGCGTTCCGACTCATCCGTGTTTCTTTTATCTGTTGTCGCTACGATCTTAATTTCTCATCATACCTACATTTAAGCTGCCTTCAATAACTTTGCGAATCGAGGGATATCTTGCATCATTTTGCTTTCATTGAATTCGTGTCCCTTTTTCAAGATGCCGAACAGAACCCGAATGAGCTTGTTGCATAAAGCGATGAGGGACTGCATCTTTTTCAACGGATTATCCGGTCGTTTGGTGTAATACTCGTGCAACGCTTTAAAGGCTGCGTTCTTGGCCACCAACGGCATCATCACACGGAAGAGTAAGGCTCGAAGCCGTTTCCTGCCTCTCTTCGTAATTTTAGCTTGCCCCTTGTGCTTACCGGAGGTGTTTTCTTTCAGATTCAGCCCCGCAAGCTCTATGACATAGTTTACGGCTCCGTTAAACTCTAAATAAGCCTGATCATTCCGAATTATGGGACACGAAGGTGTATTGTATGATGAAAAATAAACCCTAAATATGCATCGTTTCGTTATTGCGGAAAACACATCATTTTTATGTCCATTACTGAAGAACAGTGCATCTTCTTGTCTTTTGGAAAGGACAAGAAGTTGTATCCATAAAATAAAAAAACCGCGTAAAACGCGGAATCAAATGGATATATGTTCTTGTCCTCTTACACTACACCATATAGCTCGATTTTCGTTCTGTTTTTTTATAAGTTCCCTGTTCCCTTTCTTGCAGTAAAAAAGCAATTCGGATTTAATCCGAATTGCTTTTTCTTTGAATACTGTGCTCCGGCACCGCCAACGGAAAGGCCAAGCGATGTCAAACCAAACTTTATGCCAGCCTTTCTCTCGTGTGACGGCGTGAGGCTATAATAATTCTGCTCACGCTTATGGCTGCTCCTCCAGTTCGGTAATCGGCAGGTCGCAGACGGCAGCCACCATGATCATCGGGGCGTCTCCGTCGCTGTGGCCGACGGAGACTGCGACCCATCGACGGGCGGATACCGGCCCCCACACCGCAAGATCGCCGTAGCAGTCATTATCCAACAGCGCCTGGAACAGTGGGGACAAAGGCTCGCCCGCTTGCTTCCGGAACAGCGGCACATGCATGGCCACCTTCCGGTGAGTACCCCATCGGTGGTCCAATTCCCGTACGAGATTCGCCAGATACTCCTCGGCGGTCTCCACCGCCTCGTTCCACTCGGGCTCGTAGAGCCCCGTGAGGTCGTCACTCTCCCAGAGCGGGATGATCAAGAAGCGTTCACCCCTGGTTAGGGTCCACTCCCCCGTGTCAGTCTCTCCCTCACTGACCGTCGGACCGGCCGTCGGTATGGGCTGGGTTAGCAGAGCTTCGACATCGGATAGCACCCGTTCGGTCTCGAACGCCTGCCCGGATCGTGCGGTCATTGCCTATCCCTCCTTGAAATCTGTTTGAAAATTGCTCTTTGATTTAATTCTCCATCTCATTACTCTATTGTACTGAAGAAACTCCATCCTTCTATTATCCCTAGTATATAGGCCGACACCGGCCATTACAAGCTCGCAAGATAGATATGCTTAATAGGTGTGCAGGATTTGACGCTTACGTAGCAAACTGCTCCATGATCGTTTTGGGCGACAAGCGATAACGCTCCGGTTGATATCGTAAGGCGATAGACGTCCCTCGGGTTCAGGCAAAAGCAGCGTAACGATTACGTGGTTTGCAAGGCTGCCGCGAACATCAGGCCGATCAGCGCGCCGCCGCCGCTGGTATTGAAGACCGGCGAAATGTTCAAAGAAAAGATTATTGAGAAAGGTTGCAAAAGGAAATTGGTACACCGTCTTTAATTGCCGATGTCGATGACATCATATCGGGAATGTAACAATGTTCTTGTCATCCGACAATGTCGGAGGACAAAAACTTGTACCTATTGCTGTAAATTGCATGCCCTTTCACCTTCGCCTTTGTAAAGTAAGTTATAACACAAATAAAAACCCGTTGGATTTAATTCGTTTAAATCATCAACGGGTTTTTAGAAATTCAATTTTTTACAATATAGATCAACCGACGATTTTTGGAGCTGGATATTCTCATCATCGGGGTTGCTCATTATAATCATCATGGCAATTTTCTGAGGTGTAAACGAAATCATTGATTGGATTTCTTCTTTGCTCCGTTCATCTTGATACGGACATTCTAATTGTTAACGTGTTGTTCTGAAGCTAAATGATATTCTAAATTCTCAAGCATTTAATGGAGCTTTAGCTTCTTTGCAAAGAAATTAAGGGATTTGTCAGAGCAAATTCTGGATAATTCCGTCATCAACTGATTTCTCGCATTTTCAACGGAAACATTATCAGTTCGTGCTTGAATCGTTCTCAGCCATAACTCGGCAGGTTGGTAACACATACTGCTCCAACCTGAATCATTATCGTTCTGTTTGGTTGCTCCAGTGATGACCACATCCCCATAATTCTGAAGTTCAACTAGTGACTTTTCATACTCCTTCTTATTTTCCTTTTTATCTAAACCGGTTAAACTTCGCAAATTTCGCGAATCTACATTTCCATGCTCGCACAATATTTTATAAATATGATTTGCAGTTCTTGAAATCAGCCCGTCATTATACCGTTCCTCAATGGTCTTACTAGATGACATGGCGGACCTGACTATGGGGAAAAAATCGCTATGTATAAAACAGGCCTTATCACCGAAAAATTTTCCATACGCAGCGACGCCGTCTTGTACAATCCGAATCCGCCACACCCAAGGATCTGTACCGCTTCCTGAATGCCAATCGTTATTATCGGTCTCAGCTGTCAGCGATGGATAATCTGGTATAAACGATGCGAACGGAAGGATCTTATATTTTTCAACCAAACGTACAAATTCTTCATAATTTAAAGTACCCATTTTAAAGTCAACACCTTACCCCATTGGAATTTCGTGATATAACTCGATTAAGTTTCCTCCTGGATCTCTGAAATTTGCGCTTCTAATCCCATATTGCCTTGAGACCGGTTCCGAAATAAAGTTAACTTTTTCTTTCAATTCAAGAAATGTCTTGTCTACGTCATTCACTTGAAAGACAATTACTGTCCTATCATTAAAATGATCGTCTACAGAGTAAGATCCGTCGATCGCATCGGCCATGGATTTTCTATCAAAAAGGGCGAGTGTGGTGTTGCCAGCATTGAAATCAGCATATCTGCCCTCTTCTGTTCCCCAAACAGGCTCAAATCCCATTATATCTCGGTAAAAAAGAAAACATTCTTTATAGCAATCCACAAGCAAGCGAGTGTGAGTTAACTTCATACAATTGTCCTCCAACGTCATATTTTTAATTGTAATTAGATAAGAAGATGTCGTTTTCTCCGATATTCTTTATTCATGGTGTCCCATAAGGATATGCGACTACTAGTTATAAAGCGTAGCATCTATATTCGCGACGTAATTAAATTAACCTGCTTGAGGTGCAATTTGAGACCCTGGTACGTATTTTTCCACCACAAAATTTTGAGTTGGAGAAATATACAAGCACTCTGGCAAAACGGCCTCTGACTGCCCTGCTAATCTGCGAATCAGTTCTTGTCGTACGCTGTACCGTCCAATCTCTAATCCCTTACGAAAGAAAGCAATTACAGTTTTCTTATCTAAAATCAAGACATCCTTCTCACACCCTGTAGTGATGAACTCAACCTCTTGAAAAGATGGTTCCCCCATTTCCGCTTGCACATGTTCCAGCATTTGCTTAATTAATTGCTTTTTCCATATATCCATATTTATCAATAACCTCATATTTATCATAGTCTGCAAGCTGTTGTAACGGCGGACGGACCCGGTCCTCTGTTTATACAGCGTATTGTGGGGCTAGGAGCGTACGCTCGATTCATCCCATGTTGAAAATGTTTTCAAACCATGGCGTACGTTTGCAACATTTTTTCGAGGTTCTCTTTTAGCGTTCGTCTAAGGTCGTAGGGCTCGACGATTTCCACGTCGGTTCCGAAACTCAGCACGACGGAGAGAAGCCATTTTTCTCTCGCGTTATTGTCCATCTTCAGCTTGATGGTTAGCGACCCGTCCGGATTAAAGCTTCTTTCCGCATCGTAAAAGAAATCCAAGGCTTTGGCGATCGATTCGCTCGAGAAGCGCAACTCGACGTTGACATGATTGTTCCAACGCAGTTTCTCGAAATTCATCTGTTGCGGCGCGGCATCGTGATTCCTCTCGAACCGATCGGGCAGGATATGCACTTCCGCCATTCTCGAAAGCTTGAACTCCCGATAATCGTTGCGCGACCTGCAATAGCCGAACAAGAACCAGGTGTCATATTGATAATGGAGACTGACCGGCTCCACGGACCGATGCATTCTTTCGTTCTTGCCGCTCACGTATTCGAACCGAACGGCATGCCGATCCGCAATGGCATTTTTAAGTACGCGAAGCGATTCGTTATAAGGACGGAGACTCCCCATATCCACAGACAAGTTCGGTGGACGGTCATCCTTCTAGATCGTTTGCAGCTTGCGGACGGTTTCCATGGCCCGCTCGTCGTCGAAAACGGTCGACATGCCGTGAAGAATCGTGATGAGCGACTCCACGTCGTAAGACCCCAGCAGGCTTTTGTCCATTTTATAGGAATCGATGATGCCGTAACCGCCATTCATTCCTTGATACGATACGACCGGTATGCCGGCCGCGCAAATCGCGTCGATATCCCGGTAGATCGTCCGCTGGGATACGCCGTATTTTTCGGCCAGCGCGGAGGCTGACACCACTTCGTTATTAAGAAGCATATAGATCATCGAGATCATGCGCTCCAACTTCATCCTACTCACTCCATTCGCGTCTTACGGTTACTCCACTATGACAAAAACCTCATCACCGGCTTCCAAACACCGACATAATGCTGTCATATTTGTTCCCCTATTATGACGTTATGAAGTGAAATTAAGCGATCATAACGAGGAGGATTTCAAATATGACTATGAAAATCATGGTGTGCGCGGGTAAGATGTGCGTTAAAAAAAACGGCGAAGAAGGAATCGAGGCCGTCGCGGCTTCCATCCGCAACGAAGTTGAGCGGCTAGGCATGCAGCACGAAGTAGAAGTCGGACTCGGCAAGTGCATGAGGGCCTACGCGAAGGGCTGCGTGGTCACGACGCATCCGGACATGAGCAAATACTTCAAAGTAACGCCAGAGTCCGGTCGGGATATTGCGGGCGTCGTGGCCGAGCTGAAGACTTGCGTATCGGCTTAACAAGGGTACGATCAGTGAGTTGGTCCGACCTGTTCAAGTCTTTTCTAATCAAGTCGGTATGACAACTGCTTTCCTCGACTTCTTGTTTGCAAGCTGTTGACAGAAAACCCAAAGAGGGCCGCAACAGCCCGCTTCCCGGCAACCTGTCACAGCCCCCAAACCCGCGTCCGAAGCGGTCTCTCGGCTCTTATTCGTTTCCCGCTGCCACCGCAGGTTCAAGCTGAATGGATCGGGCAAACCGGTCCACATTGAACTAACGTTCCCCGTTAGTTAAAAAGTTAGCTACGATATGCAGTTAAGTTAAGCAATCGAAAAGAAATAAATAAAAAAAGATTTGATATAATTGGAACAAAGTACTTAATCCAACCTAAGGGGGGAATAGCGGATGAAAGTAAGACTTACACCTTAAGTAACAATGGATGGAAACCAAGGAAGCGGGCCCAGATATAGCCATCTTTCGGCTGGAAATATGTTGGCGGTTGTAGAGGAGTAAAGTTCATGCATTTTTCAAAAAAAAAGGAGATATCTATGAAAACAATCAAGTCAAAAGACGGCACAACCTTAGCGTACGATGTATACGGTAGTGGTCCAGCGCTCATTTACATAACGGGAGCGAGCTGTCACCGCTCATTTAAGCCGATAATGCAAGATGCCAAAATATTTGCCACTGAATTCTCCGTTTACAATTACGACCGCCGTGGACGCGGCGATAGTGGCAACACACTGCCTTATTCTATGGAACGCGAAATCGAAGATATCGAAGCCATGATTGATACAGCAGGCGGCATGGCGTATTTGTATGGCCATTCTTCGGGTGCTGTGCTAGCACTTGAGGCTGCACTGAGACTTGGCAGCAAAGTGCAAAAAGTAATTATGTATGATGCGTCATATGTACATGACGAGAAAGAAAAGGCCGAATACAAACGATTAAGCCAAACAATACACAAACTTCTCGATAACGGCAAAAATGCAAAAGCAATGAGCGCCTTTTTGAAGGGTATTGGGATGCCAAAAGTATTTGTTTTGTTGTTGCCGCTATTTCCTGGCTGGCGAACTATGAAAGCACTCGCTCCAACCCTTGCTTATGATATTGCTCTAACTCAGGACATGCCACCAGTTGAACGAGCTACTCGAATTTCCGTACCAACGCAAATCATCGTTGGCGAAAAAAGCCCCGCCTCAATACATGATGTCGGCCGCCAACTAACGAAGGCAATTTCAAACGCAAAGTTTGTACAACTTGCAGGCCAAGACCACATGGTTAACGCAAAAACCCTGCTGCCACTGCTTTCGGGCTTTCTGAAGTAATAATGCCTCAATAAAACCTTGGTGGTAATCTAGTTTGTTGAGCAAATCTGCCCGTTAGCTAAACAAAGAAGTGGAGTAGCTGCCATAGTATACTGCTCCTTATTTCTTCAGCTAACGTGCTCGTTAGTTTAATGACATTTCACTACTTAGGATGGCTTCAAGTATTTTTTTACCTGTAATGTCTATCATGGTTCCTTGAGAAGGCTCTTTTTTAGTAATCCATTTTATGAATTGAGCAACATAATAATCCATAAGCACATTGGAGAAAAAAGAATAATTGGATAGTAATACAATTCCTACACTAAGTTCCTTATTCAAAGCTAGATAACTATTAAAGCCAGAAGTGCCCCCGTTATGCCAGAGGTTACATTTATCTAGAAGTTTATCCTCACCCCAGCCAAAATAACGGTTTGAATTTCCGATCCATATAGGGAGATGACTTTTTTGTAGTGTAGAGGCTATCGGATTATCATCATTTAGATTGGCTTGGACAAATAAACTCAAATCGCTAACAGATGACTTAATCCCCCCAGCTCCTTCAAGTATAGAAAGATCCCAATGAGGGACTCTTTTCCCAGTTGAAGCATGTCCATTCAAAAACCTGTCATTTTGTACTGAATCAAGCATAACGGCTGTCTCATTCATCTTTAATGGATTCGTTATATATTTTTTTAACAGTTCGTCATACTTACTTCCTGACACCTTACATAGAATATTTCCCAGTAAGCCCACACCGATATTGGAATATTCAAACGAACCAATGCTATCAGTGTAATCAGCATTAGCTAAAAAAGCTGTTAAATCTTCCTCGGTATAAGTTGAATAAGGATTCGATCTATTTTTAGACAAAACGTGATTTGTTGCCAATATAGGTAATCCTGAGGTATGAGTAGCAAGACTTTTCAAGGTAATCTTATTCAAATAATCGTTTTCAACGTTTTGCACGTACTTACCGACAATGTCATCCGAGGAAACCAGTTTTTCCCGTTCCATTTCTAATAAAAGTATTGATGTAAATACTTTGGTTATGGAGCCGATTTCAAACAACATATTTTCAGGAGGGATCATACTTTTCTTTTTATTATTACAAAACGAAAAGTATTCAATATCATCCTCTCTAATAATCCCGATCGCAAGATGTAAATGTTTCTTATCTTTCGTATACTCTGATACAAAATTATGTAAATCCTTCATAGTAAAAGTTACTCCTTTTAGTTTAATGATGCTTCCATTACTCGAATGTTGAAATCACGTTAATCAACCTATTTCGGGAAGCTAAATTATGTATTCGTTTCCATTTCCCAGCATTCCTGCCTCTATGGAGAAACGTTTTTCTCTTAAATGCTCACGTATTCTTAGAATCTGACCGTAATTAGAATGTACCAGATGAAATTCTTATGGAACTTAGTTGAAGATAAAGAAATATGTGGGGCCGGCAAATGCGCAAAAAGTTCTTACCTAGACCATCCCTCTGTAAAAAGTGGCTCAATTGGTAAAGTATGGTTGCACTTATTGGATCTCCACATCAACTCATGGAGGTCAACCCTCCCATGTCTCACAGAGTCTATGCTCCCACATTCCTTCATTCAACCTGTCCATGAGGTGGAGGCAGATATGCTGCGAAGGCAGGATCTTCGTCCGTAAGATAGTTGCGTTCCGACTCATCCGTGCTTCTTTTATCTGTTGTCGCTACGATCTTAATTTCTCATCATACCTATATTTAAGCTGCCTTCAGTAACGCTGCGAATCCGTATTTCTTCATAATAGGAATGCTGCCCGTTACTTCAACTGACAACGGCAGCCGATCGTGTACCGGCTGCCGTTATATTGTGATTGAACTATAGTCACCCGTTAGGTTAATGACTTCGAAATAAATCTTGCTAAGGCTTCAGCCTTTTCTACTCGACCTATCCTTCGATAGGCTTCAACTTCGTATTCTAAAGTTAAAACTGGTAATTCCAGGTTAAACGCGTTGATGTAGTGTTTTATTTCGTGAAGGTTAGGCGTTCTTTCCCACTCAGTTCCATCAAACTTTTGAATATCCCCGATTATCTCAACAGAAACGCCATCTATGTTTAGCTCACCGAAATATGATCGTATATTGTTTTTTGTTGAGAATGAAACCTCTCTCTTTACGTGCTCCTTAAATAAGGATTGGATTTCATATGCTCCTTTTTGATCTGTTTGAATATCTATGTCATTTGGCTCATACTGCAATCTTTGCAACGCAAAACTTGTACTTCCTGTCAAAGCCCAATTAATTTTTGCCTTGGATAATTTACCCTCTAATAATTTCAGTATTTCTATAAAATTTGGTTTAATCAATTGCCGCCCCCCTAACCATTCAATGAATTTTTCCTTAAAAATTCCATTTATTCATTAAGGAATCCTGCCCGTTAGTTGAAAAAGGGCAGCCGTATCGAATCGGCTGCCGTTCTGGTTATTGGGCTATCGTGTCCCGTTGGCGTAACATGCTACCTGACCCAATACGATGTATAGCCGGCCTAAAATATTTTCCGACCTTTTCAAGTTCATTCATGACACAGTTGATTTTTTCCTCAGAAAGAAACCAGTTATCTTTTGAAATTCCCGTCTTATCAATAACCGGACAAGACATAGAATACGGTCTCTCGTGGGAAAACAAATTGATAAGTTAAAAGTGCCCTCCGTGCGTGATAGTTTTTACTCACCAAAACGAAATTCTTTGGTTGAAGTCCATGTTGGTTTAGCACCTCCAATGAGAACTGAGCATTTTCAAACGTATTCGAGGCTTTCTCTTCTTTGAGTATTGCTTCTGAAGGTATTCCTAACTCTGTGCCTATATTCCGCAGAAACTCCCACTCGGTTGTCTCTACATGAGAAGTTACACCCCCCGAAGGTAAAATAAATGGAGCAATCCCCCCGATGGTATAATAACGCCGCACGTTCCATTAATTGAGGATGACTTGCTCCTGGAATTAAGATAACATCTGCCTGTCCTAACTCAGTTTCAAAGAACATGAAATCAGTAATGCAATCGAAGGGAAAGACATCTAACAAACCTCCTCGATCAATAATCGCCTTATTGTCTACTTGTTCGTTAGGGAAATACCTAATTCCTTTCTTCCCTAGTTCGTTGACTCAAACTGCCCGTTAGCTTAGTCGTTAAGATCTCCACTTTCCTGCAGTCCGTCGGGAATGAGATCATGTTCTTGTCACCCGGCAGACGTCATTTTCCTCATACACGTTTTTGCAATGTGCTATTTATGTTCTATTTAAAGCCAGTGTAAGAAACTGTTGTTCATAAAACATCTGCTAACTCATCCGCCTGGAGTTCGTAATCTTCTATATTAGCTGGGATCTTTAATCTTACTTTATCGTCGCGTGTGATGACGAAGTGTCGTCGGGCTGCGGCACGGAGTCCTTCCGCATTTCTCCTTCGATCGGCATGACGAGCGGATACCTAGCCTCGCTGCTGTCGTATATGCGTCCAAGCTCCGTCCACTTCTCGTCCACTTTGCCGTATTGCAGCAGACCTCCCATAAATCCGTCAATAAAATAGTAGCTGTTGCCGAAATCCGCCTGGCTTGTCCCCCAACCGCCCTTTTGATCAGGGTCTTGTTCCCCGGTAAGGATGGCAAGCCCTTCCTCGTTGATCCGGTAAAAGCTTGTAACACCTAGCATTTCCTCCGAAAACCGTAGCGCCTCTCCCACAGGAAAAATATGCGTCGTGGTATGCCATCCTTCCACGTTTAGCGGCTCCAGTTTATGCCCCGTTGAGATGTTATCCACGGACAGTGCGATTTTGCGCGCCTCCGTCAAATCTCCGCTCATCATCGTCTCGTAGTCCGCCTGACCGGCTGGCGTACGGACGATCACATGATTATCTTCGGCGAAATAGTGGACATACAGGCCGAGCGTCTCGCTCAGGAAACGGAGCGGAACGTAGGTCAGGCCGTTCTTGTTTACGACAGCAGTGTCCAGCGGCACTTCCTTGCCGTTGACAAGCGCCTTCTTCTCCCCTTCCCGCAGCGATACGATCACGGAATTGTCTTTCGTATGGGCCGTGACGGTATGTGTAGCGGAATCGTAAGCGAATACGAGCCAGCCCGGATCCTTCAGCACCCGCAGTTTGACAAGCACTTTCCCTTCCGGCGTTGTGATGCTCTGCTGATAATGGCCATTAACGTAGACGGGCGATGCTGCGTATGCAGAAGTTCCGGCCAACAGGATGCAGCTTGCCAGCGCGGCGCTTGCCATTGTTTTGACCCACTTGTTCACGATGATCACTCTCCATTTGGTATCTCATAAAAGCCAAAACTTCGAAACACTGACATCGCTTTATAAGATTGTTTCTCAGTGTTCAACCTCAGCTTTATCAATCCAGCTTGTCTTGCAAATTCTAATATTTGGCTCATCATGCTTTTGCCGTAACCCTTATCTTGATATTCAGGTAAGACGAAGAACCTCTTTATATCACCAATTCTGTTTTCAGAATCAATACCCTTTAAACCAATAGTCCCAATAACGCTCTGTTCTTCCTTCAATAACCAGAATCCTCCTCCGGTTTCAAGATAAGTTGTTCAATACTTCTAGTATCTGAATGCGACCCTTCAGGATCAAAGACATATCCTCTGGAAACATACATAGTTTTCATAACCCCTTCCAATTTGTCCTGGTCTGATCTAATGTATCTCTGCAGCAATAAGCATTCCCCTCTCTCGTGGATAGAACTTCTTTAAGAACGATCACTCCCTCCACCAAATAGCTGAAATGCAGTAGCTCCCATAAGAAAAACATTTGACCTTTCATCAATTTCTGTGCCTAATTGAAATTCTTCAGGCGACATATATCGACTTGATCCCGGCATTCGTCCAACATTATTTATTACCGGTTTTTTGCAGTAAAATTCTATATCGCAGATCATGGTTTGTTTGGAAGTGAAATTATACAAGATGCAGCCATCATAAAAATCAATCGCTATATATCCTTGCTGGTTAACAAGTTGATGAAACAAAAGGATATCTTTATAAATATTGAATTTATCCTCTAGTGACAAATCTATAAATTCATTAAATTTACCATACTGTTTCCCCATACATTCGCCTTCAAACCACTCAAAAACAGTAAGATATCCGCCTTTGATTTCCTTATGTTCAATTATTTCAATAAGCTTGGGATGACGTAAATCTTGGTAAATGGATACAGTTGTTTTAAGTCGGTTTATTGCTACATCCGGACTGACATTACTACTTACAGTTGGTGCTCCTGCTACCTTCAGAAACAATTTTTTATATCCGTTTTGAACACCAAAGCATATGTAACCAGAATCCTGCTTGTCGAATACTGTAAAGACCTTGCCATACTCGGACAGAAAATAAAAACTAAAATCTTCTTTCAGCTCAAAAGTAACATCTTCGATTATTTTCGTTACCATATTCCCCTCCGAAATAAAACGAAATGTTAATTGTGGAATATTGCACCATTAATACTGAGTTTTGTTGCTTTAATCTAAGCAAATCTGCACGTTAGCGTAATGAAAAATGGAGCAGTTGCTGTCAGCAAACTGCTCCAAGTGTGTTGGACTAACGTTCTCCATTAGCTTAATAACATATTGTCTTTCATGAATTGCAAACTTTGTTTTACCGATTTATCAATATAGTCGACTATCTGACTATTATCATTTCTAAAAAGTTCTAAAGGTTCTTTTGCCACTTTTTGTTCGTAAGAGAAGTCCTTGTTCATCCAATCAAGAAGTACAGGTAAGGAATTAAAATTAATTTCTTCAATTTCCAGTTCAACAGGTATTAAATGCTCCCGTAATATCAAGTTATATTCTGTGATAATTCTTCCATTGAGTCTCCAAAAGTCTCGATAGCTAATCTGTAATTTTTCTTTCCTTTCTTCCATAGAAAGAAATTCAACAATTTTGAAATACGTATCCTTTGACCAAATATCATCAGAAATTAGATGGCAGAGGTATCCTAAGTAAAATGGTTTCCTAATCGTGTTTCTATACTTTTCATAAAAACGAAGGTAGTTAACGTGTCCCTTGCCATTTTCATCTCTATCTACAAAATGTGTAAGGTCTTTATGTACATTCATGTAATAATGAACATCTGGGGTGATGCCGCCAAGAATAAATTCATCTGTATTCTCAATTTCAATTTGCTGGCTTATTAATGTGGCAACACAGTAATGCATAATCCTTGAACCCATTGAACACCACCTCCGATTTACCATGAACTAATATACCATATTTTAGCAACTAATTGAAGGTATTCTTTATCGATTACTAAGTTAATCTACCCATTAGCTTAATAGAAAGAAGAAGCAGCTGCCATGGCAAAACTGCTCCTTCGTTTGTTTAACTAAATTGAATTTTGAATCATTATTAATATTCAGTAACCCAAAGAAATCAGATTGGGGAAATTAGAGTTCTATTATTTATTTAACGATTCACAAATATCCTCTAACTTTAGACCTCGTGATCCTTTAATTAATATGATATCATTTTTTTTTAATATTCGTTTACATTCAGATACAAGATCTTCTTTTGAGGTAAAATGCTTCACTACTCCTTCGAATTTTGAACCACTAAGTGTATCAGATATAATTCTGCTTAAATTACCAATAGTAAATACGGAGTGTATTTTTGACGTATCAATACTTTTAGCTATTTCTTCATGAAATTCATTTTCTTTATCTCCCAATTCCAACATATCACCTAAAACCAAAACCTTATTATTAAAACCATCTAGATTTGATACTGTCTCTATTGCTGCTTTCATCGAAACAGGACTTGCATTCCATGCATCGTTAATAATTAAGAATCCTTTTGGGGTAGGGATCCGTTCCATTCTCATTCCGGTAACCTCTAAATTAGTAAGTCCAGACTGAATATCCTGTTGAGTTATTTGAAAACGATCTGCCAAAGCAATCGCAGCAAGCACGTTTAATACGTTATGCCTTCCAAGTAAAGGCACAGAAAATTTATCACTATACCTGTTCAATCTAAAAGAAATGCTGGATTGATTATGGTCAATTGCTAGTGGAAAGTAATCATTGGTATTAGATTCTCCAAATCGAATAACCGACAGTGTTTCTGGGAGTTTTCTTTCCGTGAGTGCCTGAGTGAGTAATGGTTCATCCCCATGGATAACAATGGCTCCACTAGGGTTTAAACCTTCAAGTAATTCTAACTTGGCTAAAGCAATTCCCTCTCTCGACCCAAGACTCGACAGGTGTGATACACCAATCATTGTAATTACTCCAAAATCGGGCTTCGCAATCTCCGATAGGACTTTCATTTCACCGGCATTACTCATTCCCATTTCTAAAACAACAATCTCAGTATCTTCTTCAACTTCTAATAAAGATAAGGGGAGACCATACTCTCCATTTAAGTTCCCATAAGTTTTTTGAACTTTATATTTTGTACTCAATATCGAAGTTACAATATCTTTAACTGTGGTTTTTCCATTACTCCCTGTTACCCCAATTACTTTACAGTCTAATTGTCCTCGATAGGATTGCGCGATATTTTGTAAAGCCTTTAACGTATCATCTACAATTATGAGTGGTAAACCTTCTGGAGGTGGAAAATGGTCTGCTTGCCACAAGGAAGCGACTGCTCCATTTTCAAAAGCCTGCTTTACATATTTGTGCCCATCGTCGATTCTCACTATTGGGACAAATAAATTACCTTCTTTTAGTGTTCTCGAATCGATTGATATCCCCTGGACGTTTATGATTTCAGGAGATTTTAAAGACGCAGTTACTTCATTTCCTTCAACCATTGATAATATACCTTCAATTGAACGTTTGATCACATAATCCCCCCTTAGGTCTTACACATATATTATGGCACAAAACTCTGTAAAATTTCACCAAGCTAGTTGTCGACTTTATTGCGCGATGCCAGCAGCCGCGTCTTAGTTCTTTATTAAGCTATCGTGCCCCGGAGGGAGTTTAATAACTCGTGCACTTTTTGGCTCGCGGGACTGTATAGAAGTTCTTGTCCTGATTCGGCTTTGTATAGATATTCTTGTCACCTGACACTATTTTAAATTGTTACGGACCGTAAACTATCAACCTATGTGATTGCGTGGCCAAAGGCGGGATTTATAATTGAGCAAATGATTGAAGAATCTGATGATGAAATTATGCAATCGCGGGCTAACAGCGATTTTGCAAAAAAAAGCAAAGATGCTTCCTGTAACTTTTGTAATCAAGGTAAGAAAACTATAGGAGAACTACGACATATGACTTGGCACTATCATTGGCCTTTCAAGTCGTTAACCTGTATTTGCAAAATGCCAATCCCGTTGCGTACTCCCTTCGTACCGAGGCGCTCGTTTTTTTGCAAAGCGGAAATTTAATGCTCTACAGGAATGCTATCGTGTCCCGTTAATATCAACAATCCTTACCTTCTGGTAAGCTCCAAACTTCAATGAAATTTCCATCCAGGTCGTAGAATGAAAATGATTTGCCTTGATAATCAAAAAACTCTCCAACCTTAATCCCTTTTTCAATGCAATACCGATACGCAAATTCAGCATCGTCCACCATAAACCCATACGACGATTGAACCGCGCCATTCGGATATATGAAATGAGAATTGAGGTTATGTTCATTTTGTTGGAATAGGACCTTTATGCCTGATTCATTATGTAATTCTATGTAATTCGGGTCCACTGTTGTTACCTTAAAGCCGAAATGTTCTCCATACCAATCCACAGAATTGTTAAAGCTACTGACGGGAATGGTTAAATATGTTGAATTAAATTTCAATCCCACACCAAATTCCCCTTCCTCATTTTTGCGATGTATATGATTTGCCCCGTGTGGCTTGGCAAATGTCTGAACTGATGCAGAAGCATTTCTAGCACGGTTGATTTATTGTTTAAGGCGGCAGAGTCGAACGACGGATAATCCAAATATGGCTGTTCCAGCAGTCTTTCAGGGTTTGCTTTCATCATTTCAAGAACCCCAATGATGCTGTCATAGGTTTTTTTCGAAATTTCCATTGCCTGCTCTTTCGTCATCTGTAAACCGCGATCAAATTCGATATTCGTATACTCGTTTAATGGAGCACCGAAATATGCAGAATCAAACCAATAACGCGCTGCCCCTGAAATGTGCGATATCAAATTCGCGATACTGTTACTCTCTGGCGTAGGTGACCAGACGAGGTCTTCCTCGGTTAACTGCTCAATCACCTTGCGGGTCCACTTCTGATCTGCCTTGTATTTAATTAGTAGATGGTCAATCACAATATTGGAACTGTCCAAAATACTTCACCTCCCAAATTTCACTAAAATAATATCAAACAAATGTTCGTGTGTATAGAACTAAAAAACACTCCTTCTTTGATACTGTATGGACATATTATTTTGAATGGCAATTACGCTAATCTGCCAGTTAGCTGAACCGGCTGCCGATGATCTCGGCAGCCGGTTGTCGTGGTGCTATCGTTTCCCGTTAGCGTAAAGCATCAGTGCTTTCAAGTACTGCCTTTATCCTCCTTACGCTAGAAGACGAGCTCTCTTCCTTAACAATTTTAAAAGTACCAAGGTCAGCCGTATTCACCGCGTGAGGACCGCCGCATATCTCTTTGGAGAATTTGCCCATCGTATATACTTTTACCATCTGGCCATACTTGCTCTCGAATAGACCAATAGCCCCTGTTCTACGTGCATCTTCAAGCGTCATCTCTTCGAACGTAATCCCGACGCCTTCGCCAATCGCTTCATTGACCAGCCGCTCGGTTGCCACGAGCTCTTCTTCAGTCATTTTACGATGGAACGAAAAATCAAAGCGCAGTCTCTCAGCCGTTATATTGCTGCCCTTTTGCGCCACCTCATCTCCGAGAACCTTTCGTAGTGCAGCATGCAGAAGATGAGTTGCCGTATGCAGATTTGCCGTCTGTGCAGAATTATCTGCTAAACCGCCTTTAAACTTTTGGGCTGCTCCGGCTTGAGATAACTCTCTATGCTTCTGAAATTTCTCTAGATATCCTTCCAGATCGATGGCGATGGAACGCTCTGTTGCCAGTTCCATGGTCAATTCGATGGGAAACCCATACGTATCATAAAGTTTGAATGCAGCTGCACCGTCTATTTGACCATTTACTAATGAAATCGAAAGCTTATCGAATTCACGAAGTCCCTGCGCGAGCGTTTTTTGAAAACGAGCTTCTTCCGCTTGGAGTTCCCTAATAATTTTATCGCGATTGCTTTGCAGCTCTGGGTATATTAGCTCGTATTTGTCAATCACAGCGCTAGCGATATCCGCTAGACCGCCTTCTTGAATACTCAATTGCATTGCGAATCTAACAGCTCGGCGAATCAATCTTCGCAGCACATAGCCTTGGTCGACATTAGACGGAGTAATGCCGTGATTATCACCAAGGATAAATACTGCCGTGCGGGTATGATCCGCAACAACTCGATACGCTTTGGGTTGATTTTCGTATGCCGTCTCCGACAGTTCTGCAATTCGTGAGAATATCGTAGTAAACAGGTCGCTATCATAGACTGTTCCTCCATTCAAAGCGACTAGCACTCTCTCTAAGCCCATTCCCGTATCGACGTTTTTTTGATCAAGCGGTTCAAACTTTCCCTCCGCCGTTTTGTTATATTTCATAAATACATTATTCCAGAATTCAACATAGCGCCCACATCCACATGCTGGCGAACATGTAGGACCGCAACGTTCTTTATCCGAGATAATGAAGATTTCCGTATCGGGACCGCAAGGACCTGTTTGACCTGCTGGCCCCCACCAATTATCGGCTTTAGGCAAGAAGAAGATCTCTTCCTCACATTGACCTAATGCACACCATATCTCGTACGACTCCTGATCACGGGGAGCATCATCATCTCCTTCGAATACAGTAACCGCAATTTTATGCTTGGGTATATCGAGCCAGTTCGGCGAAGTGACGAACTCCCAACTCCACGATATGGATTCATGTTTGAAATAATCGCCAAGTGACCAGTTGCCCATCATCTCAAAAAAGGTGCAATGGGTATCATCACCGACTTCATCTATATCCACAGTACGTATACACTTCTGAACATTGGTTAACCTCGTTCCAGATGGATGCTTCTCTCCAAGTAAATAGGGCACCAGCGGGTGCATGCCCGCTGTCGTAAACAATACGGTGGGATCGTTATCGGGTATAACGGAAGCGCTAGAAATGACGGCATGACCTTTTTCTTGAAAAAACTGAATATACTTCACTCTAATCTCTTCAGATGTATACAGTTTCATTGATACTTCTCCTTTCACTCTATTTTAGACAACAAAAAAACGCCCCAAGATTGGGACGAATTAATCGCGGTACCACCCAAGTTATTGTCTTCGCATTTAGCGATACAATCAGCTCAATTGACTATAACGAGTCAAACCGGCGGGCATTAACCGCACTCCTGAACCGGCAACATACTAAGTTTCGTAGGATTTCACACCAAAACATCCCTCTCTGAACGAAATGTAGCATATTTTGTTCATTCATTGATTTCAGTTATATCATTTCCTAATTATTGTTATTTTAGCCAGTTAGAATTCAGATGTCAATCGTGTATATTAGCAACCTGCATAATACTCGAAAATCCACTCGTAATTAACGTAAACTGCCCGGTAGTTCAATAAAAAGAACGCTCCCGCGCCTTCGCTTTGGCTACGTCCTCCTCATTATATTCCATTTCCAATCACCTATTAAAGAACGTACGCGGGTAGCATGTAGTGCTTAAACAGGGGACTTATCTTAACCTAAGCACTAAGAAAATACTTTATTTTCACAGAACACTAATCGCACAACCGCAAGTATAATATCGGCTTCAGAGTGATTGATCGGAAAGTGCAAAAAAAGCCGTCCCTCTTAACGCTAATCAGCTGGGGACGGCTTTTTTCTGCAAATCAGGCAAATCGGCTAACTCATTTACAGACCGGTATAACGAATTAACGGATCCCATACTGTTCCGTCCGCGGTAATATTGCTTTTCTTGTTCACGACGAAATAAATATAATCATCCGCCGCGACGGTTATCGCGATATCATGGGAGATTCCGGTGAAATCGTTGTAGGCAAGTGATTTCCAGCCGCTGCTTGGCCATACCTGCGTTCCATTCTTCATGATTCTAAGGTTGACGCCGTCGCCGTTTGAGCTGCCAGCCTCCTTCTTGGCGATGCCCGTAATCCGGATCTTACCCGCTTTCGGTGCCATCCAGGCTCTTGCCGAATCGTTCGTATCCGGGTGCTGCCAGTTGTTGCCGATCAGCACGTAAGTTTGCGCGCCTTTCCAACGGCTGTTGGCGGCATCCCATGTCATATCGCTGTAAGTAGTGCCGTTCCATTGCTTGTAGTGCCACTGGTTCGCGCCTTGCGTCGTCGTGCTGTAACCGCTTGAGGCGGAATACGTGTCGTACGCAATAGTCGGATCCCAGAACGTCGTATCGAAGCTGAACGATCCACCCTTGTTTACGATAAAGCGCAGCTTGTCGTTCTGGACAACACTAACCGTTAGATTGTGCGCGTAGCCGTTGAAGTCGTTGCTGCCAATCGCTTGCCATCCGCTCACTGGCCAAATCTGCGAGCCATTCTTCAGTATCTTGACGTTAACGCCATCCCCGCCGCCGGAATTGTCCCCTTTCTTCGCGATACCCGCAACATTGACTACGCCAGCTTTCGGAGCAGTCCACGTCCGCACGGAATCGTTCGTGTCGGGATGCTGCCATCCGCCTCCGACGAGAACGTTGCTCTGCGCGCCGTTCCATCTGACGTTGCCCGAATCCCAAGTCATATTGCTATAGACCGTACCATTCCATTGCTCGTAAGACCATTGGTTCGTTCCTTGCGTCTGGCTGAATCCGCCGGATGCGGAGTATTTGTCCGCCTGGTTCGTCGTGATCGTAACCTGTCTTTGGAACAAGTTATCTTCATTGTAGTTGTTCCAGTTCTTCCGTGGATAGATGATAGAGAATTCGCCATCCACCTCTCTTCCGTCACTCGTCCCGCCGACATAATCGGCAAAGGTGGAGTATGGCTGCATGACCGATCCCGGAGACATCGCGTCCACGTTAGCCTCCATGCTCCAAGTCACTCCATCCGAAGAAGAGTATAAGTTCAATCTGCTGGAATCGTGCGTCTGAATTGTCATCAGATACTTGTTGATCGCCGTATTATAGACGGCGTCGGAATGGGTATCTTCCTTGATATAAGTATTATCGATAATCGCGCTTCCGAGTCCCGTCATCGCGTTGCCGCTCCAGCTGCCGTTCACATATTTGGTCCATGTCGCATTCTGGTGGTTTCTTGCCGCGGTAATGACATCTTGGATGTTGGCCTTCGCTACCGAGACATGCCGCGGATAACCCATGCCGTCATTCTCGCCATATATGCCATCGTTGTAATACAGGTAGAAGTCATTGCCCGAAATCACGTAGGGAACGCCTCCCACGTTTAACCTTACGTTCTTCGGCTTTAATATTTCCCCGCAATATTCCCAGGTGGCGCCGTTATTGTTGGAATACGCTACGCCAAGACTGAAGTAAGGAAGCCCTGTCGGTTGGGACGCCGGCCAGCTCTCGTTATGCGTGAACCCGATCAGCTCGCCCGGTCCGATCTCATAGAAATTCATGATCCAGATATGGTATGTGGCCCAAGCCGCGTCGTGCCCGTTCTCGTCGATCAGGTTTCCGCCTGGCGTCACATACGTCTGAAGCGGGTTATCTGCCGGTCCCTTGAAATGCTGCAAAAAAGGGCCGTGGTAGTAATGCAGCGTATTGTCGTTTTCCTTCATCGTGGCGAAGGAGGCATCCATCGTAATGGGCATCTGGGCATCTGGGCATCTGTATACAACAAGTTCTCATTCCCGACATGGATCGTGTAAGGCAGGTCGCCGCCCTTCACGGAGACGTTATCAAAGCTCCAGCTGCTCGTGCTGGCGGCCAGACCCGAATACCCGCTGGCGAATGTCTTATCCGTGTAGTCGATTCGCGGAGTCGCCTCGTTATTTACGTACACCTTGATATTGTGAGCGTTATTCACGATTTTCACATGGCGGGACGTCGTGAAGCTAAGCCCCGTAGCCGCAGAATCAAGAACCTTGTTCACCTTATACAGCTCGATGGTCCCGTTCGCCCTGACGTAAAGCATGAAACCGCTGTCGAACGGTCCGTCATCCTGAAGCATCTTCTTGAATTGAAAACCCGCCCAGCTCAGATTGCTGCCGCCGTTGTTCAGCAACTTCATATCGAATTCATAAGTGGCGTCGCCCCAACGCTTGTCCTTGATCGCGGTCCAGTACGTTGAGTTCGCCGTCGCGCTCTGGACGTATTCACCATTAGCCGCCGACCAACTGCCCGATAGCGGCTTCCAGCTCCCGCTACCCCCTGAGAACGAATCCTCGAAAGCATTCCCCGCTGCAAAAGCGCCCAGCCCCGGCAATACGATCACGGACACGCTAAATACCAGAACGAATGACAATGTCCAGCTGCAAAGCTTTCTGATCATTACGATTCCTCCTTCATTGGATTCCCGGCACGGATCGGGCTCGCGATTCCCGGCGGTCCAGAAGCTTCATCACGAAAGCGCTTACGCTATTCAAAGATACGTCCATCTTCCTTGAAAGAAAATGGAAAATCCCCAGATCGGGATTTGTAAATTTTATCGATCAAACGTCTACACCAAACAGAATGACCCAGGCACTGGGTTCACGGAACGAAACCTCGATAACCGCATGACCCTCACGGTCGAAGGTCGCGGCAACGCTATCGGTATGCCACAACCGTTGATCCGGTTTACTCTTGGTGACATAGCGGTAAGTGCCTGCCGTGGATGAAAATAAGGCGACTGCCCCATTACCGCTGCGGGACGACAGCTTCTCGTGAACTTCCAGCGCGCTCCCCGTTTCACCTTCGCGCACCGGATAACTCTCCGTTATGTCGTCTCTGACTTGCTTATAAAGGGATAACACGTAGCCGAAGAAGCTTCGGCCTTCTTCCGAGACAGCCGGCAAGTCGCCCCAGATGCCATCCGTCGAAGCCTTACCGTACGGTATGGCTGCAGGCCGCCTGGGTGGCAGGCGGCGAGGATGAATTGGCGAAAGCCTACCGGGATTTCATGCTTCGGCACCTGACCCTGAATCCGGAAACGGGCTAAAGGCCGGTACCCGACTAGCCCCCCTAGGGGAAGGCGGGCAACCGACCGGCAGACCATTCTATTCTGGTCTTAAATATCGTATCCCTTTACCCTTTGATTGCTCCCGCCGTCATCTCTTCGATAATGAACTTCTGGGCAACCGAATAGACGAGCAGAACAGGCAGCATCGCAATAATCAGATCGGCGAAGACATAGTTCCAATCGGTGCCGAATTTCGACTTAAACATATAGACGGACATCGGAATCGTCCATTTCTCCGAATTGCCGAGCAAATAAAGCGGCCATTGGAAATCGTTCCAGACACCCAGGAACACGAACACGGTCGCCGTCGTAATCGACGGCAGGAGCAAGGGGAAGATGATTCGGATGAATAAGCCCAGTCCTCTGGAGCCGTCCACGAAGGCGGATTCGTCGATCTCCTTCGGTATCGACTTGACGAAGCCCGTCATCATCAGAATAATGAACGGCGAATGCAGAGCGGCGTACAGGAGGATGACCCCGACGAATTGATTGTTCAAATGAATCATCTGCAGAAATTTAATCGTCGGAATAATCGATGGAGGCGCAATGAGCCCGGCAACGAACAAGAGATATACGAAGATCATGAATTTACCCGAGCGCCGCGCGAGGATGAACGCTGCAAGCACTCCGATCGCGATCGTCAGGAGCACGGAACCTCCCGTTACGATGGCGCTGTTCGTCAGTCCGCGAAGCATTTTCCCTTGCTCGAATACGACTGTGAAGTTGCTCCATTTCCATTCGCTCGGAAGCGCTAACGTCATAAGTGCCGCCTCTTGCGCCGTTTTCACTGAGCTTAGCAAGATGAAGAGAAGCGGGATAATGATCAGCAAGCTCAGCAAACCCATGATCACGAACTTAAGATACGGAAATATGGTTCGGGTTGTCATAGTTGCACCTCCCGCTTGCGCAATACGGACAAGGCCGCGAACGAGATAACGGCTATAACGATAAACAAGCAAACATTCGCCGCGGTTCCGTAGGCATACATGCCGTCCGAGAACTGATCGAATATATACGTATTAACGACTTCCGTCGCATCTCCCGGACCGCCGCTGGTTAAAGCGAATACAGTGTCGAACACTTTGAGCGAGCCGATCAAGCTTAAGATCACATTAATCGTAAAGGAGGGGGCCAGCAATGGGAAAATCACGTGCCTGACTCGTTTGAAATAGCTGCTGCCGTCGATGATTGACGCTTCGGTCAATTCTTTGGGAATCATGAGAATTCCGGCAATATAAATAGCCATCGTAAATCCGGAATATTGCCAGATGTTGGCCGCAGAGATGGAGTATAACGCAACGTCCGCGTTGCCGAGCCAATCCGTCGTCATGAAGTCCAAGCCTAGAAACCTGAGAAACTCGTTAAGGATGCCCTCCGGCTGATAGATCGCAGAGAAGACGTACCCGATGATCAATGTGCTCAGGACACAAGGCAAGAAGAAAATCGTCCGAAACCAGTTCCGTCCGGCGATTCGGCTTGTCAGAACGAGGGCTAGGCCGAGGCCCAGCCCGTTCTGCATGATCGTAACGATAACCGCGTATATAACGGTGTGTTTCATGGCATTCATCAAATCCCCGGCTGCAAAGAGATCCTTGTACTGCTGAATACCTACGAACTGGATACTTTCCTTGTAAATGTTCCAATCCGTCACGGAATAATAAAACCCGGAAAGCGTCGGAAAGATGTACAGCGATCCATAAATCAATAACACTGGCAGCAGAAGCCATAGAGGATACATCTTCCTGATGTGCATGATTTACTCTTACCTCCTGCCCGTAAAATACTTTCTCTACATGAGGCTGTTACTATTGCCTATTGCAACCTCGCAAGCGCCTATTAAACGTCCGAATTCCGTTTACCAACCCGACAGACCCGCGGCCTTGGCAGCCGTATCCAAATTCTTCTGCAACGCCTTCGCGACTTCGACAGGTGTCTTGTCACCGCCATACAAGGACTGCAATTCTTTGGCAAAGTCACCGATCGGCACCGTCGTTAAGCCATTGAAGAATGGCGCGGCTTTCCCCGCGTCCACGATCGGCTTCAGATCCGCCGTACCTTCGTTTAACTCCGCATCAACTTCCAGCCAGCTCGGCATTGTTTTGGCTGCATCGTAGTACTTCTTCAACGTTTCCGGTTCCGCTAAATACGTCAGCAATTGCTTGGCTTGCTCCACTTTCTTCGAAGCTTTGAACGTATATGCGGCTTGTGGATCGGAAATTCCGACGAAGCTCCCCGCTTCGAATGGCTGCGGAAACATTCCGACTTGTGCATCTGGGTACTTGGCCAACAGCGTCGGCAATGCCCAGTCCGCATTCACAACCATGGCCGATTTACCCGTCGCGAGCTCGTCAAGGGAAAGATCATAAGTGCCCGAGAATATATTCTTGTTCACGTAGCCTTTGTTCACGATATCCACTTGCTTCTGCAGCATATCGATGAATTCCGGGATTTGGTCCAGCGTGATCTGATGGGAATTCAGCTTTTCCATCAGGTCCGGCTGTTTATCCAATACGTTGGCGAATCCGCTGAAGGAGAACACCTGCAACGGCCAACCGTCTTTGCCCGCTTCATAGAACGGCGTAATGCCGGCCGCCTTGATTTGCTCGCTGATCGCCAGCAGCTCGTCGTAGGTTTGCGGAACCGCCAGCCCCAGATCGGCAAATACTTTCTTATTGTAGAGAACGCCGGATACGTTCATTCCGCTTGTCGGAATTCCGTAAATTTTGCCGCCATCGTTCAAGTAATACTTCGTAATCGTCGGATTCACCCGCGACATGTACGG
Organism: Paenibacillus nasutitermitis; assembly: GCF_014641075.1. Lineage (GTDB taxonomy): Bacteria > Bacillota > Bacilli > Paenibacillales > Paenibacillaceae > Paenibacillus_Z > Paenibacillus_Z nasutitermitis. The sequence goes on along the minus strand of NZ_BMHP01000001.1, from coordinate 2,319,301 downwards.
TTCATTAGTCAGATCGACCAGGTTTTTCTCCGGATTCAGCTTCTTGATCATGCTGCTCTGGCTGAAGAAGAACAATACGTCCGGAACATCCTCCGTCGCGATCTTCGTCAATACCAATTGCTCGAAGTTGTCCGAGACGATCTGAAGATCCACTTTATTGCCGCTTTTCTCTTCGTAGCCCTTTATGATTTCTTCCCAGGGTCCGCCTTTGGCCCAATCGGCGTGCATCATGACCGTTAGCGTAACCGGATCGTTCTTAGGCGTCTCCGAAGCTTGCTCCGTTTCCGGTGCCGGCTCGGAAGTGGATTCTGACGTGGCTTGCGAATCGCTCGATTCCGCCGGTGGCTCGTTGTTGTTCCCGCCGCATGCCGATATGACAACCATCAGTAGTAATGCCAGCAGAACCACCCAAATCCGCTTTGCTTTTCTCATTCCATTACCCTCCATTGTATGTTGAATGATTGCGATTACACGAATAACAATACGTCCCTTTCACCCGAATGCAAATGGAAAATTACCAGATGTCTTTTGTAAAATCCATAGATTGCATCCGCCTCAATTCAACCGTGCTATAATAGACTTCGAGGGGTGATTGGTGCTTGCGGAGACTTAGTATCCGGACTAAACTTTTTCTTGCTTTCACGTTGTGCATGAATCTTATTATCGGACTCTTAAGCTATCTCTACTTGCAGCAAACCTCGAATGTTATCTGGGAGCGCAACAGGGAAGCCTCCCAGCAAATGCTCTTCCGATTCAGCTCATCCGTCGACCGGATCTACAAGGATATCGACCGGATCTCGGCGCAAATCATGTACGACATGGACATCAACAACCATTTCGATTCGCCGAAACCGAACTTCGACGATTCCTATCCCACCTTCGTCAAGCTGCTGAAATTAACGACATTGCTACAGAACTTGAATGGTCCGGCCTTAACGGCCAAACGGATTATCATCTTCAATCTAAACGGCGATTATATTGATTACGGCTTGAATTGGGATACATATCCCCGTCTTAGCGACCGTTTCTCCTATGCTGATTGGATCCAACCGGTATTGTCGAAGAACGGGGATAAACAATTGATTCCGCCTCGTCCAACGGAATGGCAATCGACGGGAGAGGTTGTCTTCTCGATTGCCAGGTCCATGAACAGCAGAACCATAATTGAAATCCAACAGCCGTATACCTTGCTGGAACAGACGATTACGGCCGGCATTACGCCGGAATCCGCCGCCCGTATTTACATCTACGATGATGCGGGGAGGATCTTCTACCCTTATAAACTCCCCCGTACTCCGTTTAATGCGGATCGATCGAACGGGGATCCTAACGGCACGGAGATCGTGCATTCGGAAACGGGGGAAACCAACATTATCAATCTCACTCATTCCTCGTATACCGGATTAAATATCGCGCTGCTTCAACCGAAAGCCGTCCTGCTCAAGCCGATCCGCCAACTGCACATGCTTAGTTATATTATTATCGGCGCGGCAGAGCTGCTGGCATTGCTGTTCTCCTACTGGATCGCAAGAACGATTACTTCCCCCATTCTCAAGCTGCAACGGTTCGTCCGCAAGGTCGAGTTGGACAATGTTCCGACAGCATTGTCACCCGTTGATTTCAAATATTCGTATGAGGTGAACGAACTGTATGAAACCTTCGTCAAGATGACTCTAGGCCTTCATAGCTCTATGAATCAAGTCATCGACTTGCAGCAGCGGCAAAATATCGCCCAGATGCAAGCGTTGTACGCGCAGATGAATCCTCATTTTCTCTATAATACATTATCATCAATCGGCAGAAGGGCGGAAGAATCGGCTGATCCGCAAGTCGCCCAGATGTGCTACAAGCTTACTAAAATGATGAGATACAGCACCATTTCCTTAGCAGAACCAGTTGAAATGCAAGAGGAGTTGACGCATGCGGTCTCCTATCTTGAGCTCATGAAATTGCGGTACGAGCATCAATTCCATTACGAGGCGAAATGCGATTCGACACTGGAAATCGAATCCGTGCCGAAGCTGATCTTGCAGCCTCTGCTCGAAAACAGCTTCTCGCACGGCTTTCTGAAGGTCGAGCCGCCTTGGACGCTTCGGATCGTTATTCAACATGAACCCGCGGATGTCCACCAATCGAACCAATGGAGTATAGCCATTATTGATAACGGAATCGGTTTTGAACCAGCGGCGCTCGCCCGCATTCAAGGTGTTATCGATCTGCTTCATTCCGGACAGGCGCTCGAGCTTCAGAGCATTACGTCGCGGGGGCTGGGTAACGTTGGGATGGAGAATACACTGACGAGATGCCGGATGTACTGGGGCGATCGGGTCCGGTTCACCTTGCGCAATCTGATTGAAGGTTCCGAAGTCAAGCTTCTTATACAACGAATCGAGGAGTGACGATACCCATGTTCCGAATCATCATCGTAGAAGACGAACCCCCGATCATCCGCAGCATAAAAGAAAAGATAGCCCGGACGGACCCGGACTTCAAGGTTGTTGGAGAGTACCATAACGGGGAAGCGGCTCTTCTTGAATTGGACATCATTAAGCCGCACGTACTGATCACGGATCTGCGTATGCCCATCATGGACGGACCCGCATTGCTTGAGAAGGTTCGGGAGAAGTATCCCGATATGGTCTGCATCATTCTAAGTGGTTATCAGAACTTCGAGTATGCCAGAATGGCGATCCGCAAAGGCATCACCGATTATTTACTGAAGCCTCCGACGGAACAATCCATCGCGGAATTGCTTACCTCCGTCAAAATAAAGCTGATGCAGAATCAATCCCTGATCGAATCGGAAATTATTCAGCAATTGATTTTCCCGAAACAGCAAGGTTATGAGAACGAAGCGAAGACGGAGATTCTAGCCCGTGAATACTTCTATCATTCGGGCTATGTCTTGCTGTATGCGTGGATACCGCCCGAACTGCAGCGCGACCTCTCCGGACAACCGCTGCTGTCTGCTTCTTCGGTATGGCTCAAGGAAGGGGAGCGGCAATATCCTATTTCGTCTTTAGCCAATGAATGCATCGTCCTTCTCGGCTTGCACGAGCTTCTTGATATGAGATATCGGGAGCTCGAGAACATATGGATGCGCTTATCCGGTATCGATTCCGTAACTTTCGTGCTCGCGCCAATAGATGGCTGGATCACAAAGGTTCCGGGATTACTCTTGAAAGCGCGCAAGGCCGCCAGTTTCAACAATTACGCTCATCAACCTTCCTTCGTGCTCCTCAATCCGAACGACACCGTTCATGAACCAAGGAAAATTGAATTGCCTGCGAATTCGTTGAACCACTTGCTTTCTTTTCTGCGCAAGCAGAAGAAGACGGAATTCATGAAGCAGCTCGAATCGTTCCTAGCGGCCTCCGGTGTGGAAGCTTTGCCAAGAATAACGGGAATTCGCACGTTGCAGCATATCCTTCAGACGCTCGAAGCGAGTCTTGTACCCCCCATCCGTTCGACAACTGCCAGAAGCATGGAAGAAGAGATCGAGCAGGCCGTGTGGGGTGCCGCGAATGCGGATGAATTGCCGGAGCATGCGAAGCGTATATTCGGATACCTGTTCCATGAGAACGAACAATCGGAAGAAACAGACTGGCTCACCGACTTGGAGGCGTACTTGAAGAAAAACTTCGTTTCTCCTCTCTCCCTAACCGATCTCTCCGAGAAATTCAAGCTGAACCCTTCTTATCTGAGCTACGTGTTCAAGAGCAAGAAGAACAAGTCTCCGTCCGATTACCTGATCGAGCTGCGCGTAGAAGAGGCCAAGCGACTGATCCGTGAGCATCCCCGGCTGCTATTCAAGGATATCGCTGAGCAGGTGGGATATCCGGACCCTTATTATTTCAGCAAGTTATTCAAGCAGTGGACCGGATCGACCCCGACAGAATACAAACGAAGCCAGATGGCACCTTAGGGGCTCTCGTCTTTCTAGTTACTAAATAGGCGCCATCTATCATCAAAGGAATCGAAAAATCGGGAAGCTTCGCCCCGCCTCGCGCTACCGTTTTTTCGATGATTTCCCACCCGATGTATGAAAAAGTCCTGGAAAATCGACGGAAGCGACAACCGCAGTGCCCCCCAGAATGCCGTTTTTCTCGATCAGGGCTGTTCGAGCGCTTTCCCGCACCACTTGAATCGCCGCCGTGCATCCCGCTGCTCCGCCGCCCAGAACAACGACATCATATTCGTCGGCAATCGGAAAGCCCACTTGAAACTGGTACACCATGCAATGCCCCTTCAAGGAAAAGGAGCATAAATATTGCATTTATGCCCCCGATCCCATTTTATTACCTGCCGGAAACGACAAACTCGTTGCTTGTAACCCAATCCCCCGATGAGCTTTGAGTTACGGTTAATTTTACGTACCTTGCCTTGACTTCGAAATTGTAATTGAAATTCGTCCCAGCATCCCCAGTTGAAGTGTTGTCTACCCATGTCGCATAATTCAAGTCGTCATCGGACACCTCAATATTAAATTTCCAGGTCGTGTTGTTATTAAATGTTTGTTTCATGCTTGTAATATAACGGGATTGTCCGAGATCCAGCTTTAACCACTGCGGGAATGTGCCGGACGAAGCAGACCAATACGTTCCCGTATTTCGGTCAACCGCTTTTGCGGCCGTGTGATTAACGTTGCTAAAGGAGGATGCCGACGCGGTGATGTTCAGCGAGAGATCCCTGCTTTCAGCGAGCACTTTAAACTCATAGATGCTAGGTTGCTGGCTGCCCGATGTAAAATAGATTCTGGCTTTACTGCCGACAACGGAAGCGAACTCCACCGTGCTGCCGCTGCCAATGGTTGTTCCGGTATATGCCGTCTGCCAGCCAGCCCCATCCCAATATTCGATGCGATAGCCGGTTGTGCGGTTGCCCCACTCCGAAATCTGGACCTGGCTGAAGATCGTATCCCGGCCCATATCTACTTCCAACCATTGATTGGCGAATTGTCCGCTTGCCGCCTGCCAGGCCGAACCCGCATTGTCGTCAAATGCTTTGCTGGCAGCGTAGGTGTTATCGCCATTATAAATGGACGATGCCGTATAGGTTCTGTTGTACACTTCGAATTCGTAGATCGCCGGTTGTTGGCTGCCGCCCGTGAAATACAGCCTTGCTTTACTGCCCGTCACTGAGGGGAAGCTTACCGTACTGATGTCCCCGATCGTCGTGCCCGTGTATGCCGTCAACCACGACGACCCATTCCAGTATTCAATTCGATAGCCGCTTGTGCGATTGGCGTATTCCGATAATTGCGCGGTATTAAATGTTATATTCACACCGAGATCCCGCTCAATCCATTCACCGGCATAGCTTCCGACCGCTGCCTGCCAAGCCGAGCTGCGATTGCCATCGAAAGCGTTCGAGGAAATGTGGCTCTCGCTAAACTGGGAGGAAGCGGAAGTTTGATCGGTCTTGCTGAATAGCTGGAACTCGTAAATGATCGGCTGCGACGTACCCGAGGTGAAATATAGCCGCGCCTTGCTGCCGGTTACCGCCGGAAACCTTACCGTCTTAAACTGGTTCGCAGTGCCGATCGTCGTGCCCGTATAGGCTGTCTGCCAAGCGGAGCCGTTCCAATATTCGATTCTGTAGCCGCTCGTTCGGTTGCCGTACTCCATAAGCTTCGCGACGTTAAAAGTTTTATTTTCCTCGAAATTCACTTCGATCCATTCACCAGCAAACTGGCCGGTTGCCGCCTGCCAGGACGTAACCGTATTATTGTCACCTGCATTCCTCCCGCCGTAGCTATTATTTAAATAAGAGGATGCTTTAATTGGCTTGCCATATACCAAATTCGTTTCGCTGCCAAAAGCCAATTCCTGCAATAGATTAACGTTATTGCCGTAAACGCTAATCTCGGGAAATGCAAACTTCCCATCCGACTTGGCCTCGTAAATGTCGATTATGGTGAGCTTGACATATCTTACCTTGGTTGCCGCTATAGGATAATCATGCGCCGTTCCATTGCTGAGCGTGTTTGTCGCGGATTTGTCGACAACCGTCGTATAGGTCGAACGGTCGCCGCTGACATCGATCCGATAGAAATAGGGTGCTGCGGATTTGAACCTCAAGTTGATCAAGCTGATATCGTAATGCCTGCCAAGATCGACCTCGATCCACTCGTTCTGCGAGCTGTTTGGACTCCACCAGGTTTGGAGATCGCCATCAACCGCATAATCCTCCTCATTCCCGCTTAACCTGGACGATGCTTTGACATCCTTCCATTTGGAAATAAGATCTTTCGAACGAATGCGATATTGCTTCTCCATGGCTTCGCTGTTCGTATACCCGCTCTTGACCGCAATCGCCCGCAGCATACTTGTCTTATCAATTGTAATTGTGCCGATATACAACGTGCTTGCCGTCGACGGCGGCGTTCCGTTCGTCGTATAGTAGATGCTTGCGCCGGATGTAGCCGATGTCAGCGTAACGGCCTGCGAGCCGCCATAGGAACCGCTTACCACATCAGCCGAAGGCATGGCTACCGTTCCGCTGCTGAAATTGTAATACTCCGTCGTTACGATACTTTGCGTCATGCCGCTCTTCACGGCAATAGCTTTCAGCGTACGCTTCGCGCTGATGGTAAACGCTCCGGTATACGGCGTACTGTTAACCGTTGGTGCAGTGCCGTCCGTCGTATAATAGACCGTTGAGCCCGACGTCGATGAGGACAGCGTTATGCTTTGGGCGCTAGCGAATGTGCCTCCCGCAACGGACGCCACCGGTTGATTGACCCGATTCGTCGTGGCATACAGTAATAACGCCCAATCATAGGAGCCGTCGGGTTGAGCCGGGATGCTCCAAGTGCCGTTCCCGCTGGGACTGAAATTGCTGCTAATCGTCGTGTATTTGCCGTTTTGCGTATTGAACCATTTGGCTGTATAGGTATTCCCGGTTGGCAGGCTATTGACCGTCCCCGTATACTGTCCGCCCCAGCTTGGCAAATACGCCACGACCAAAGTGCGTGCGGCATTCGACTTCTGGTACGGCTGTCGTATGCCTGACGCAGGCGCTCCGCTCCCCCAGGTGATCGCTGTCGTGCTTGGCGCTAAAGACGGCCAATCGATCCCCAATAGAAAATCTTTGTAGTACTTCAGCTGACTTCCAGAAGGCAAGTCTATACCGCTGTACCAGGGCCGCGGAGATTTCCCCCATGTCTGGAACGAATCGTTCCAATTCTTCACGTCATTCCAGATGCCTTCCGCCCCGTAGGTAAAGCCGAAGCTACCCGCCATAAAGCTTCTGTACGCATCTTCCCTCGTGTAGTATTCGGGTATGCCTAGTATCGATTCATAATCAATCTCCGACTCCAGCACAGGCACGGTCGGTGTCAGGTCGTAACGCTCCTTCCAGAAGGAGATTTCCCTTCTCGCATCGTGCGCGCCTTGTAGGAAGTCGATGTCGTACCATGTCTCGTTCCTGAACAGATTCGGATTGTCGGCCGTGTTGTGGAGCGTCGCTATTTGCCGGTACGGATCGATCGACCGTGTGTATGCGGCTATATCCCCCCATGTCTGATCGTCGCCATAGGCATATTCCCCGGCGTGGATCCATGTCATGGCATAAGCGCCGTATCTGGCAACCACATACCTTGACATTCGCTTGAAATCGTTCTCCAGAACAGGCTCCAGCTCCCTGCCCCAATCCAGGCCAAGTGCCGTTACCATGCCCTTATCCGCAATATATTTCAGCCTGCGGTCTACATCCTGCCAGAACGCGACATTGGGCAAGTCCCATTTGTGATCGTTGTTCATAAGATTGTTGCTCGAATCGTATACCTTAAATTCTTTGATCGCCGCCGCAGAGTTCAAGCTATTGCCAGTGATCGTAATTCTGACATAGCGCGCCGTCGCATTCGTCGTGTCCGTCACCTGCTGGCCAGATTTTCCCGACACATTGTTTGCCAACACCGTATAATTCACGCCATCCGTCGAACCCTCAATCTTGTAATTCCAGATATCCGAATAATCGAAATAAGTGTCCACTTTGCTTAGTGTCGTGTTTTGCTTCAGGTCGATATACAGCTTCTGCGGGAAGGTATTATCCTTGGCGGCCCACTTCGTATTCACGTTGCTGTCGAAAGCCTTGTTCGCCGTTTTATAATAGCCTGTCGTATCCACGGTAGATGCGCCGATCGGATACCCCTCGAATCCCCATACATATCCGCCCTCGTTGCTTGTTCCGTATCCTCCCGCATCGCCCAATTCACCGACGAATAGACTCGTCTGGTACACGGTAAAGCCGTCTTCGGACCGCTTATCTATCATGCCTTTGAATTGCGAGCTCCATCTGGAATCGTTCGAGCTGCTCCAGGATTCCCGGGACAAGCCGAACCAGTGAGTATCGCCTAACCAGAAAAACGGAGAGCCGTCATTATAGGTTAAATATCGGTTGTTGCCGCTCTTTTTCAGAAACCCTTTCTTATATATGTCTAGATTGCCTGTATAAGCGCCGGCCCGAAGTGTGCCCGACTGATTGTGCAAGCCCGTATCGTCGCTATTCGTGCTTGAGGTCGTATATGTCCATGTGCCTGCAGACGTGGGCGAAAATCTGATCTTCCATACGTTTCCCCCATCCCAATAGCCGGGTATCGTCATGCTTTCCAGATTGGGGCCGGTAAAGGTAGCGCTTAAATCCACATCTTTATACGGGTTTGTATAGGAAGCGCTTGCAGCAAAGGTAAGCTCAATGGGCTGCCATACCGTTACATAGGACTGGTATAAAGACCGTACCCCCGCGGCATCCAGTGCGGTGTCATAGATCTGAATCTCATCCACTTTACCTTTCGTATAGTCGATATTCGCACCGCTGCTATAACCGAACTTCAGCGACGCTGCACTATTATGAATGCTGCCTGAAATCGCTTGCGCACCTGTGCCTTGCAGAACGCCGTCAACATAGATTCTGACATAGCTTCCATCGTATGTGCCGACCAGATGATGCCAGGTGCCCGGTGACAAAGCGGTCGAGCTATTGGCTGCAGTGCCTGCAGTATACCAATCGTTATTGGTTGTTTTCACGACAAAAGAACTATTGCCCGTTAAGCTTACGGCCAGACGATAGGAATTTCCATTCGCATTTTTGCCTACTACATCGTAATTGTTCGTCGGCAGCTGATCGAGGTTAATCCACGCCGAGACAGTAAGCGTGCTCATGCCATCTAAGGTGCCGCTGTCGGGAATGCTAACATAATCGTTAACGCCATCTAAGCTGACCGCGCTACCGATCTTTCCGGCTGTCCATCCCGCTCCGTTGTTTAACGTGCCATTATTGTTATTGCCCGATGCACCCGCTGCGGACGTTCCGCTTCCTTCGTCCAAATGCCATTCTCCTTGAATGACGCCCGAAGCGCTAACGAAATTCATGGTATGCCAACTCAATAGCAAACACAAGGCAAAACTGGCACTTATGATGACTAACCACTTTTTTACACTTACTCTCCTGCGCAATATCATGATCATCTCCCCCCATTTTGTGTTCGTTCACGGATCAATGATTGTTCTGATCGAATCTCACCCACAACATCCTGCCGTCGTCCTCTTTCGGATCAATCGTCAGCACATGGCCTGACAGCCTCGTTTCCTTCGCGTTGCTCTCGATCGCATCTTCCATAAACGCAGGGGGAACATAGATCGATATTTTCCCGCGCCGCGTATAATCGGAATGCCATGCCAACATCAAGGTTCGATCCTCCCAGACCACATGACCGAATTCGGCGCATCCTTGCGTAAAATGCATCTCCGTGCCGATAACATGCGGCCGGTCGAGCTTGGTATGCAGAGAGATTAATCGCATCGCGTGCGGCGGAACATCGTGCGCTGTAAACCGATCTCGGCCCGTAACGTAAGCTTGCGACCACAGTTCTATGCCATGTATATCCTCCTCCTCGTGAAAGCCCAATTCTCTTAAATCGACTTCTATATTTTTGGTCGTCTCTCCCCAATTGAACAAGCCCAGAACCGTCCAGCTATCCGCACCTCGTTGCACCGGAAGCTTCCAAATTTCCGGGGCGTCGGTATGGAAAAAGTCGACCGGGACGGCTGCGCCCGGACCGACGGGAAACAGCTGACTAAGCAGCGGCTTGCGCTCCTCTTCCAACGTCGCCAGCTTGTCGTTATAGAACAGCAGGCCCCCGGAAAGCGCGACAACACCTGCCCAGACGCGGGCTTCGTCGAGCGTAGGCATATATTCATCAGTGATCCCTTCCGGTTCGTGCCCCCGGACGACAAGCACATCGGGATCGTTGAAACCCGCCCTGCCATGCAAGAAATATCGGGCCGCCATCGTTCTGGAGCACATCTTCACCAGTTCCCAGCCGGTTGGCCTGATTTGGTCGGGTGTATAGTTCCTTCGCGTAATGTCGGGCGTCATTCTGTTGCCGTCGATCAGATTCCCGATGCTGGCAAAGAGAGGGGCGGCGCAGCCGAGAATGTAACAATCCTCCCCTGCCGCTTCCCGTATGATACGCATTGCGTTGCGATAAGCTTGAGCCGTGGTCGTGCCCGGAAAGAATACTTGATCGCGGGTCAGGCTGGAATGGTTGCCTTGATCCGTAAACAACGAACGGATCAGAAAATCCAGCTTGATATATTTGAAGCCCCATTCGTGAACCGCGCGATGAAACAGGGTATGCAGATAAGCCAGCACTTCGGGATGCGTTAAATCCAGCACGAATTTGATTTTGTTCTTCTCATGCAACTCAAGCACATCGCTTCCCGTCGGATTCATGCCTGCGACCGGGATGCCATTCTTCCTGAGCAGCCAGTCCGGATGCGCCTTCACCATCATCGAGCCCGCGTCCGCCAGAAACGGCGAGAACCACAGCCCCGGCTTGTAGCCCGCCGCCGTAATTTGATCCGCCAGCCCCTTCATCCCGTGCGGGAACTTATCGTTCGCCTCCCAATCTCCGAACCCCGACTCCAGAAACCATCCGGCATCAATGACGATATATTCCGGACGAATGTCGGGATACTCTTGTAAACCGCTCACATTATCCAGGATGTCTTGCTCCATCACGGTCCCGTAATAGTAATACCACGACAGCCACCCTACAGGCGGCTTGCGAAACCGGCTTGATGGTTTCATATCCCGGCACACCCTGTCCATATACAGACTGAACATGCCGTCATGGTCCCGCCCTCCGACCATCAGGATCGCTTTCTCGGTTTCAACCGATTCCCCGGGCAGCAGGAGCGAATGATCCATTACATTGGAAATAATAAAGGAGCATGCATCGTCTTCTCGTGCCTGCACCAGCAGGTGGGGAAAGTAGCGCTTGAATGTGCAGCAGCCAATCAGAATGTTCCTCTGGGTCGTGGTATGGTGAAGCATCGTCACGGAATCGAAATAATGCTGGCGATCGGGCTTCAAGGTTTCGATTCCAACGTGTTCGTCCGTAGATTGCAGGCCAATATTCAGCGCCTTCCATGGCGCGTTCGACGGCTGTTTGCCGAATCGCGTCAGTAGTCCGTCGCCAATGTCCACGCTTTCGATCTCCAACGGATTGTCGCTGCGGTTTAAGATCTGAACCGACCATTCCGCATACTGGCGTGCTTCCGCCAAATCCAGGCGAAGTACAAGCTCCACTTGCGAATGCTCATAATGAACTGCATACGATTGCACTTCGTCGATCTCGCCAAGGCGTTCGTAGCTTCCCCTGGTGAAATCCCGTTCCGTCAGGGCGGTTCCTGTCCCCAGCTTGATGCAGAAGCCGAAATGAAACGCAAAGCTGTCCGCATCAGTTTCATAGCAAATACCGATTTGCCCGCCATCGTTCGATAGATCCATGTAAAGCTTGGGTTTCAATTCGTTTCCTCCAATCGCTGCAGCGCTTTGGTGATATCCGCCCCATTCAAGTGCTGCGGCAATACATTCGTAATCGCGGCGATTGCCGCTGCCGCTCCGGCGGCTTGTCCCATGGCAACCGCGTTGCCCGTAACCCTGTAGCTCGAATGAGCGATAAAATCTCCGCTAATGCAGCGGCCGGCCATAAGTAAGCCGTCCACGTCGGCGGCAATTAACGCGCGGAAGGGGATATCGTAGGGCAAGCTTTTCTTACCATCGTCGCCGAACCCATTGCCCTGCTCCGGATTGGTCGAATGGATGTCGATTCCGTAACGGACGCGGCATATGGCATCTTCATGCGTTGCCCCCGCAAGCAAATCCCTTTCATTCACTGTATAACGTCCATGAATCCGCCTGCCCTCGCGTACCCCGATATGACTGGCCGTGTTGACGATCCGAATATTCGCCCAAGCGTCTCCGAGCGATCTAAGCCCGTCGATAAGGCGATGAAGCTCCTTCCTTGCATGCATCGTAGCCTTGGTGACCTGCGACGCATGAAGCGCGGAAGCCCCATATTCGTGATTGGCCATCAACGCGAACAATTGATCGCGAATATGAAATAACGATGGAGAAGCATAAGATGGCCTATGCCCTGCCTTCTCCATCCGTTCAAGCAGTCTTTCCCTAGGCGACTCGCTCACGCCGTTCATCGTGTATTCAGCCACTTTTTCCGGATCAAGCCCCGCAACCAATGCCATCAGGCTCATCGGCTGGGTTTCCTCCGAGAGCGGCCTGCCCAGATCAAAGCGGCAGCCCGCGCGAGCTGCCAGATCGCCATCGCCGGTAGCATCGATGAAAATGCTCGCGGCCCACGCCTGCCTGCCCGATTTGGATTCGGTAATTGCAAGCGAAAGCCGCCTCGCGCCCTCGACAGCCGCATGAACAACGCGAGTATGCAGCATAACCGTCACGCCGGCTTCAACGCACATTTCCTCCAGCAGCAGCTTCATTTCTTCGGCATCGTAAGTAAAATCCTCCCAAACGCTGGGAATTCTCGCTTTACGGCGATCCAGACGGGACATAATTTCCTGCATGATGCCTTTCTTGTTGCCGGCATCGATAATCCATGAGAGCAATCCGGAAGTCCAAATGCCCCCGAGACAGCCTTGATTTTCCAGCAGAACCGTGCGGGCTCCCCCGCGCGCCGAAGCGATTGCTGCCGCTACCCCCGCGGGGCCGCCTCCACAGACGACGACATCCGCCGTAACCAGAATCGGAATTTCTTTGGACGGTTCATCATAAATGGCTTCGCTCACTGCCTATTCCCCTTCTTTCGCTATAGATTTACATTTTGACCGCGCCGTCCGTCACCCCATGGTAGAAGTGCTTCTGGTTCAGGATGAAGAACAACACCGGTATTATAAAAGCAATGGTCAGCAGCGCGTAGATGGCTCCCCAATCATTGACATATTCGCTCATGAAAGAATATACCGCCAGCGTAATTGTTTTTTTGGATTCGGTGCGTATAAACAACAATGGCATTAAAAAGTCATTCCATATGCCGATGGTTGAAATGACCGCATAAGTAACCGTCACAGGCTTGAGCAAGGGTAATATGATTTTCAGAAAAATGCTTAAATTGCCGTACCCATCTATACTTGCCGACTCCTCCAGGCTTCTGGGAATCCCTTTGATAAAACCCGTGTATAACAAAATCCCCATTGGAATAGCGCCTGCCGTACTGATGAGAACAATGGCCGTCCGCGTATCGACTAGTCCGAGCTTATTAATCAGCACATATAAGGGCACCAGATTGGCAGCGACCGGAATCATAGCCGCACTGATAAAGACCAGATACAGGAATTGAAAAAAAGCTTCAGCCCTTCTGGCCAACGAATAGGAGGCCATCGATGTCAGATAGATCGCAATCAGGATCGCACTGCCGGTTATGGCGAGGGAATTAAGAATATTCATCAACACAGAGGAAGATTCAAATACTCTGATATAGTTGGAAAAATTAAGCGAGGCAGGAAGCGTAAATACGCGGTTTATTTCTTCATTCGTTTTAAAGCTGCTCAATATTATGTTAAGCACCGGAATGGAAATGGCCGCAGTAGCGAAGTAAAGCACCAGATACTGTAATTTTCTCACCATTTAGTACTCTACCTCCATCCTTCTCGTTATTCTCAGTTGTATAAGGGTAAGTGTGGCGATGAAGATGAAGAAAGTCAGACCGATACTGCTTGCATACCCGAACTGGTTGGACAGGAAGGCCGTGTTATAAATTTGCATGGTGACGGTGTTCGTCGAATTCATCGGACCGCCGCCGGTAAGCACGAAAGGAAGCTCGAACACCTTTAAAGCGCCGGTGACTGAAATAAACATATTGACCGTGACTGCGGGCATTATAAGCGGCAGTGTAATCCGCACAAATTTACGCCACCCCGTGGCACCGTCCAGCGAGGCCGCTTCATTGACTTCGGTAGGGATACTTAGCAAGCCTGTAATATAAATGATCATGCCATACCCCGCCCATTGCCAAACATTGATGGCCGCCAACACGTTCATGGAAATATCGACATCCGCCAGCCAATCGCGAATCAGCATTTCAAGGCCGATCGATTCAAGAACCCGATTAATGATACCGTTATATTGAAAGAACGAAATCCACGTTAAACTTATGATCAGGGAGCTGATAACGGAGGGGATATATAATATCGTCCTGAAGAACCGATTGCCCTTCAACTTATTGACTAATATTAAGGCTAGTCCCAACTGGATTACCGTGCCTGCCAATATACTGATAACGGCAAAGTAAATCGTATTCAGAAAAGCGCCATAAATCTTGCTTTCATGAAAGATATTTATGAAATTCTGAAATCCGACATATTGAAAATCTCTGTTGAATCCATTCCAATCGGTGAATGAATAATACAATGTCATCAAGAGCGGATAATACTTAAAGGTTAAAAATACGCATAACGCCGGGACGATAAAAAGACAAGCAGATATAAAATCTCGTCTTTTACGTTTAGTCATCATATCCTTGCCTCATTTCATTTAGTGAGGAGGGCGGATAATTTCTAACCGCCTCCCCAACGTTTTTGTTATTCCGAAATGATCATTTGGCTTTTCGTTTTCTCGAATTCTTCATCCAGCCGCTTTAATTCCGTTTCCACTTTCGAGCCGACCAGAATATTCTGAAGCGCAATATCCACTTCTTTATTAAAGGCTGGCGTTAAAGCAGATTTGCTGCCGATCGTAACCGAGAAGCTGTCAGATGCAATGCTGCTGACATAATCTTGCAATACAGGAACCGTTTTTAAATCCAGCCCTTTTAAGACTGAGAGCAGCGATTGCGACTCCAGATACACTTTCAGGTTTCCGGGTTCAACGAAGAAATTAAACAGCTTCTTGTCAGCTTCCGGATTTTTGGTTTTGGAGGAGATAACCAGAATTCTGTCCCCGTTGCTTACGGCGTATTTAACGCCATTTACTTCCGGAACCGGTGGAACGAAAGCGCCTAATTCAAATTCATCCTTGTTTGCATTGACGATAGGATCCAATGTCGGAACCCAGGTGCCCTGAGGGAGCATAGCCGCTTTCCCGTCGGCAAAATACTGTACGGACTGGTCATAGGTTAACGTGGACGATGCCTTGGAAATATAACCTTTATTCACAAGCTCACCAATGAAGGAAAGCGGATAATCCATAATCTCTGATGGCTTTACGCTGCCTTTGGCCAGAGCATAGTTGAAATCGTTATCGGTTTTGGGCAATGCATAGGATCGGAACATGGCCGTAAAGAGTGTTCCCGATATGGTCCAGGCATCCTTCGCTCCGAATACGAGGGGTTCAACGTTATTCGCTTTGAGAACTTCGCTCACCTTTAGAAATTCCTCGGCATTGGTCGGCGGAACAAGGTTGTACTTTTCAAAAATTTTCTTATTGAAATAAATTGGATTGATTGGCGCGCCTGAACTGCCCATAAATCCATATCTCTTCCCTTCGACTGTAAAGACTTTATCAACCGCGGGAGTATCAATCATTAATTTCATTCCGGGCTCGTTGGTAAGGTCTAGCAAATGTCCTTCTTTGGCATATTGCGTATACTGAGCGAAAGGCAACATGAAGACATCCGGAGCGTCATCCGATAATATTCTTGTCTGAATCAATTGGGCGTACTGCTTGCCGTCGATGACTTCCTCCTCGACCTTAATATGCGGATTCGCCTTCATAAACGCTTCTATCGTAGGCTTGTCCTCACCCTTCGACATCCATGAAGCGTACTTTATCGTAACCTCTTCCTCGGGCTCCTCGCTTGCCGGCTGACTGGCCTCATTGCTCGCTTGTGCCGATTGACTTGCTTCATTGGTCGGCTGTACCGATTCATTGTTCCCATTCGCCCCGCAACCGGAAACTAACAGCGCAATTAAAGTGAAGCTAAGAAACCCCAACCATTTCTTTTTCATGTTCATTCCACCCTTGTCGTTTTAGATGCTTGTCCCTGCTACTCAACTATAAGGTCATCAGCGAGAAGCGAGAAGTGATCAAAATTCAATAAAAGGTACACTTTTTTATGCAGCTATGTGAAGCCTGACCGCTACTACAATCACTTGAAGTACTTACCAAAAGACGCTTTCCTATTTGCTCATATTGCTAAGTTGCGAATTCTGATGGTAAAGTAAATTAGTCTACCGACCGCGATAAGGAGATAGGAGTTGATAACGTTCATCAAGCTCATTCGTAAAAGCGTTAAAAGCAAGCTTTTTATTATATACGTCGCTGTTATAACCTTGCCGATTATCCTATTTGGCGGTATCTCGTACACCATGTCCACATCGAGTTTGGAGAGAGACTATAGCAATTATCAAGGGCGGTTAAACCTGCAGATCGTCAAAACCATGGAAGAGAATATTATGAATTTGACGCGCCAATCCATGGCGGTATATTCAAACCTGAGCGATATCATTCATGTGCTGGCCAGCCCCGGCGAAAGCATGAGCACTGAATATTTGTCCACTTATAGCAGAGTGTCCAACTATTTAAACAGCCTGCTTCAAAGCAATGAAAACCTGTACGCGATAACACTTCTATCCACAGACGGAAGCGTCCTCTATTATTCCAGCAAACAAGGCAATGCGATTAATCTTTACAATGTTAAAGATGAACCGTGGTTCACGGAAACCATGAGTCTTAAAGGAATGCCCCTTACCATGGAACCGCATCGCAATAAATTCATTGATGCAGGCTCACCTAACAATAAATCCGTCATTTCCATCTCGCGCTCGATTATTAATCTGCAAACAAGCCAGCCGATGGGAATTATCGTTTTCGATCAGGAAATATCCCAATTTTCCAACATCGTTTCCACCATCGAGTGGGAAAATAATCAACACTTCATGGTTGTAGGGAAAAGCGGCGCGGTCATTTATTCGGATGCCGCGCTTTCTCCGGCTTATTACGAAAAATTAATCAAACATGCGCAAACGAATATTTCCGGGTCATTCAAGCCCAAAATCGCGGACCATAAATGGCTTGTCAATTTCAGCGGTTCCGAAAAATATCAATGGAAGGTGATCTCCGCTATTCCCTTGTCAGAGTTGAAGAAAAAGAACTTATTTTTGCGCAATATCAATTTGGTTTTATTGATTGTCCTTATTCTTTTCGCTTTCGTTCTTTCCTTATACTTTTCGTATATCGTCACGATCCCGTTGAAGAAGCTCCTCTTCTCCTTGAGGGAGCTGTCAAAAGGGGATTTCAGTACACGGGTTGCCGTCAAGGGAGAGGATGAGCTTAGCCAGATCGGTGTTACCTTTAACGCGATGGTCCAGAACATCGAGAATCTGATTCAGCAAAACTACCAGATCCGCCTATTAAAAAAACAAGCCGAGTTGGATGCGCTCCAAAGCCAGATCAATCCGCATTTTTTATTCAACACGCTGACTTCGATTTTATCCGTCATAGACAAGCGGGATTTCGCCAAGTCCGCTACCATGATCAAAAGCCTTTCCGCCATGTTCAGATATAGCCTGAACAAGGGAAAATACATCGTCTCCTTCTCGGAAGAGCTTGAGCATGTCAAAAAGTATATATATATTCAAGGATGCCGATTTTCCGACAGGTACCAAGTGAGCTATGATATCGACGATGACGTTCTGTCGTACGGCATCGTTCGGTTATCCCTTCAACCCTTGATCGAAAACGCCTTTATTCATGGCCTGGACCCAAAAGAAGGAAAAGGAACGCTTAAAATAACCGCGAAATCCTCCAAGGATATGTTCTTCATCTATATTGTCGATAATGGCGTAGGGATAGAAAGGGACAAACTGCTTCTTATTAATCAATCCTTGGAATGGAACGGAGATTTCACGACAAATCTTTATTCCGAACATATGGGGATCTTCAATGTGAACGCCAGAATCAAACTGACTTACGGGGCCCAGTATGGATTAAAGCTGTACATGAACAATCGCTCGGAGACGGTCGTCAAAATTACACTGCCTGCCGAAACGCTGGACAAGCCGAATTATGCACTGACAACGCCGGAAGGAGAACGCTTATGAAAATACTTGTCGTAGACGATGAAAACCTTGTCAGAGATTCCGTGATTCAAAGCTTGGAGAGCTTAGGCTTCAGCGACATTGAGGAAGCCGTGGATGGCATTGAAGCTTTGCATCAAATCGAGCGCCATCGCCCCGATCTTATTATTGCCGACATTCGAATGCCGAGAATGGACGGTATCGAGTTGCTGGCGAAGTTAAAGCAAATGAACGACGAAACCTTCTTCGTATTGTTAAGCGGCTACGACTTGTTCGAATACGTTCAAACCGCGCTGGATCTCGGCGCCCTTTCATACTTGTTGAAGCCCGTCTCTGCCCGGCAGCTCGAGGTCGTGATTCATAAGTTGAAAAAGAAGTTGAATCAGCAAAGTCGCTTTCACGAATCCAACTTGCTCATGAAGATTAAGATGAACCAAGGCATCTCATCGATGAGGCGCCACTTTATCGAAGAACTCGTAACCCAAAAATCGAACTCGGAAAACTACTTGCGACATCAGTTTCATGAGTTGGAAATCAGCTTCGTACACCGCTCGTTTTGCGTTCTCAGCATCAGTCTGGATCGATACATCGTATTAGTCGAACGCTTTTCGCCGAATGAAATCTCCTTGATCAAATATGGCATTGAAAATATTGCCGGTGAAATATTCATGAACCGTGGCTTCTTCTCGTTTGCATTTGATTTAGAGGATGGGCTCGGTTTGCTTGTCAACTTTCCCGACGAAGACCCGAATGCGGATATGTCTCCAATCATGAAGCCTTGCATCGAAATAAAAGATAGCATCTTGAAGTTTTTGCAGCATGAAGTGACGATTGGAATCGGCACGACGACGACCGATTTCTTCAACCTGATCCATTCGTACGAAACATCAAAAAGAGCACTGTCGCAACGTCTGATCAGGGGCGGAAATTGCGTAATTCCCTTCGAAAATCCCGACGTTCGACGCGAGAAATTCAAGGTGCTCAGCTTTCAAATTGAGCAAGAAATGCTCTCGGCTTTTGAAAAATGCGAACAAGAAGCGGCCATGAATATTGTCAAGGAACTGTATACCCCGTTTTTCTCGCTTGATTTCGTGGACAGGGCCAGCTTGTTGAAACTGAATTTCCAGATTATTTTATTGATCCATAAAATACTTGAACGGTTGGATGTTGCGCCTATGGCGTTATTAGGCGATGAGCTCACGCTTTATGAAGAAGTCAATCAGCGTACCTATATTGATGAAATTATCGGATGGTTCCACGAAACGTTAAAGATCAGCTTCGAGGCGTTACAACAAGCCAGAGAAAAGGGGAATAAACGGATCGTCGAAAAGGCACGCAGATATATCCATGAAAACTACGCCAAAGAACTATCCTTGGAGTCCGTAGCCGAACACATCCACCTAACGCCGACATACTTCAGCAGCATATTCAAGAAGGAAATGAACGGAAACTTCGTAGACTACGTGAGCAATTATCGAATCGAAAAAGCAAAAGAATTGCTTCGGGCGGGCATACACAACGTAAACGTGACCGCTGCAATGGTAGGCTTCAACAATGTGAAGTATTTCTATAAGGTTTTCAAAAAAAGAACGGGCTACACGCCAAGCGAGTATAAGGATATTTAACGGAAATAAATAAAAAAGCACACTATTTATTGAATTTTGGGCACTTCAAGTTCATTGTGGGGGCTGATATAGTTAAATTATAAAAATCCAGAGAGGTTGACTCGCGACCATTACCCGACTCCTTCCTAGCGTTATTGTTATACTCATCAAGCTTGACTTGTCCCTTAAGGACCGTCAATGATGTCAATCTTTTGCAACTACAGGTGTCGATCGCTGTTAACGACGGAACTACATTGGGGGAGCATTATGCGCCCGTTTGTTTAAAAAAGTAAGCGTCAAATAGCCCTCACCTTGATCGGAAAAGGACTGTTTTACGATGTGTTGTTACAAATGAAACGTTTCGTCCCGATATTCGCTCACCATGCTGAAAAAGGAGCCTTCCGCTTAGAAGGCCCCCACTTTCTAAATTGATCGTGCTTTGATGAAAAAGCGATGTTGTGTTACATCAAAATAACCATGTTCTTGGATGGTTTGATGAATTTTATATAGCTGCACTAGATATTCCTCAGTTTCAAAGCCCGGAACTTGCCACGGTGTTGCGTTTAAGAAGTAAATCAAGCTGCCTACATCATAAAATCTTTGAATCGGGAATTCTTCCTTACTTGATTGAACCTCAAAGCCTCCCGCCCTAGCTTGCCTTATTGCCGTTTCTAAGTTCCAATGTTTGTATTCGTCATTTAGCGGAACTTCAAATGTTTCATTTATTTCACGACAATCGAGCTCACCTGATTGTAGAGTAAGAAATATCCCATCTTCTGTCATAACTCTTCTTACTTCTTCTGAAGAATAGGCTTCATGCCTGTTCAAGACCAGGTCGAATTGGTTGTCTTCAAACGGGAGTTTTAAATCTTCCCCAACCTGTACAACTTCTACACCTAATGGTTCCAATCTTTCTCTGGCTACTGGAACATTAGGAAAGTATCCTTCAGTAGCGAACACTCGTTTAGGAAGAGGCTTTAACATTGATAGGAACTCACCACCTCCGGTTCCCATATCCAACATAGAGGTAGCATGCTGAACCATAGATACTGCCATACTGCCATAGGACCAAGTGAGCAATTGACTTGCCATTCGACCAGTCCCTGTAATATAGGAGAAATCCCATCCTGAAAAGTCTTGATTTGCATTTGCTATGATATCTAAAAATTGTCTATCTCTTTTCATCTTTATTACCTCCGATTATTAACAGTATTTGTTATGCGCAACAACATTCAACTGTAAATATGGGAGGGCCTCTTATCCATAAATAAAGGAGTTACTTCTCATGTTCTAAAAATCTCAACTAAATAGCACCCCCAAAAGAAAATGACTTGAGTTTCTGATATCCGCCCTTGGGGGCAAGTATGATCAATCCCTACGGCCCTTTAGAGATAAGAGATAAGAGATAAGTATCAAACAGCCCCACCTCGTCATCAAATTGAGATTATGTCTAATTCAGATTTAAACATGAACGATTAGGTTGTCTTCATTTTCTCTTGGAGATCCGTTGGGTTAAAGGTGGGTTAGGTTTGACGCTTACTTAAAAAACAACACTAGAATTTTCCACTCGCTTTTCAATCCAAGAAGTTGGGATTTGCACCATGCATGGCATCTGCACGACCCTTCGGTTCCTCCCATTCTTCCTGTCGACCAAGCGCAGTTAAATCAAGGAAATAGTACGAGCCCCCAAGCATCTCGGCGCCACGGGCATACATGGAGTATGTGTGAAAGACTTTGTCCCCATCACGTAGAAAACAGCTATGACCGGGCTGTTCCCCCTCTGTGAAATAGGTCATTCCTGCCTGTTCATGTTCTGCCTTGGTACGGTAGTTGTACTCGATGGGAGCAACGGACTCATCCAGTGTAACGTGGTGGTCATAATTAAAGTCGCTGCCATATGAGGAATACCAAGGGAAATTCCAACCCTTAAGTGACTTGTACGCTTCAATTTTGTTCAGCGGTGCACGGGAGACAGTAACGAACGTCGTATCACGAGCGTGCAAGTGCTTTAGAAGGCCGTCAGATACTTCGTCAGCCGCTGCAGAACAACTTTGGCATCCCCTGTCCCAGTTTGGATCAAACATAAAATGGCGAATGAAGAGCTGGTGGCGTCCTTCGAACAGGTCAAGCAGACTGGCCTTGCCGTCCGATCCATCGAAAACGTAATCCTTATCAATCTCGACCATCGGCAGTCGGCGGCGTTCGGCATTCAGCGCATCTCGTGCACGGGTGAGTTCCTTCTCCTTTTTGAGCAGCTCTTTGCGAGCAACAAGCCACTCATCTCGGGACACAATGTTTGGTAATTGCGTATTATTTTCAGTTTTCATGTGATCTACTCCTTTTGATTTTTTTTAAGCCTATCACATAAACCTTATTTAAAATTCCTTTGCCTTTCGATGTGGTGACATTTACTTTTTCCAATCTCAATTATCTATTTGGGGCGTTTAATGTTATCTCCAGCTTTTCTCCTGTTCCACACGGAACGTACGAGTTTCCCAGTATTCCGCGTTACTTCTAACTGAATTTACTAGATCATAAGTTCCTCGTTACTCCTGGATTTGGGATATTAGATCTGTTCCAGACCACTTTTTTTGCGTTACTTAGAAATGTCGGCCCAGTACATAAAAAAACATCACTAATTATTGGAAATGGTTTTTTTGGTTTATTAATTCTTATTGTACGGCACGGCTATTTCTCCAACTCATAGCGGGCCGCGATAATGCCCGACTTGAGCGTTCGGCTGGACAGCAGCTTGAGCCTGATTTTCTCACCGTCGCCGTGGAATACCGATTTTCCACCGCCAAGGATGACCGGGCAAATCGTCAGCATGAATTCGTCGATCAGGCCAAGCTCAAGCAGCGTTTTCGCCGCCCCCGGACTGCCGAAGATAACGAGATTTTTGCCTGGCTGCTCCTTGAGCGCCTTGATTTCCTCTGCGATATTGTCCTTGATCAGTATCGTATTATTCCATTCCGCCTTGTCCATCGAGCCGGAAATGACGATCTTCTTAACATCCTGCACCCATTTGGCATGCTCCATATCGTGCGTAGACGCATTCGGATTGTCCAGCACCGTGGGCCAGTAGCTCTCCATCATCCGATACGTCGTGCGTCCGTATACGGGAGAGCCGACTTCGGCTACAACCTCCTCGGCGTATTTCTCTAATTCCTCGTTGTACGGAATCCAATCCAGTCCTCCATTCGAATCCGACGCATACCCATCCAGCGACACATGCATGAACAATACGAGTTTTCTCATTTTTGTTTCTCCTCCGATTTCGAATATATTTGCTCGATTTTTTGGCAGTAGGCCCGTGTTCGTCCTGTTCTTACGTTCACTATAAATCATTACGTTACGTAAGGTTCAAGTGAAAATCTGGATTTTCTTCGAAAACAACAATATTGTGCAAATCTCCTGTTAGCTTAGTCGTTAAGATCTCCACTTTCCTGCAGTCCGTCGGGAATGAGATAAGGTTCTTGTCATTGGATTTTCACAAGAACCTTATCCCTTAAAACAAAAAAACCGCGATTTACGCGGCCTTTAATGAGATCATGTTCTTGTCACCCGACATGTATTGCCCTGTTCTAAAGAAAATTTTTAAAATCGATAATTACTGGGGAACCCGAAAGACCGTTAATTCTCTCGAGCGTTTGCTCTGGCAACAAACTATTGGAGATTCGAATTACGAAGGGAAAAGGCGGACGGTCACGCAGAGTGCCGTTCCAACAAACCTGCGGGAAAATCATTCGCAAATATTTGGATGTAAGAGGCGATTTGGAGACGGATGCCTTATTCGTCAACATGGACAACGAACAAATCAGTACACGAGCCTTGCAAGACAAAATGCAGGCCTATGTTAACGCAGCGGGCATTACCGGTGTCAGAGTCTCCCCACATGAGTTCCGGCATAAATGGCCCAATTTAATATTTTTAACGGCGGAGATCCGTTTACGCTTAGATGTATTCTCGGCCATGCTTCATTGAAAATGGTCGATTATTATGTGGAGTTGTTCAGCAGCGATATCAAGCAGCAGCATAAGAAATTTAGTCCCGTGGAAAATATGAAACGCAATTTTATAACTCAATAGGGAGGGGCTCTTTAAGACACCCCCTTCCTCTTTAACAGACCGAATGCTTTGAGGCGTCTACTTTTTTGAAAAGCACAACGCCCCTTGTTATACACATCCCTAGATGTTTCTACAATTCAGCATCCGCATGATGATGTCTGTATAAGGATAATGTTGTTCATATTCTTCTGGCTTGTCGAGTGCAAGCGTAGTTAAGCCTTGGATAGATTGGAAGATCATCAAGGCCAATTTGTGAGGCGGATCTGGAGCAAACTCTCCGTTTTTTTGGCCCTCAACAATCAATTGCAATACAATCTCATGTATGGTCTGCATTCGTTTCATCATCAGTTCTTGCAAATCCTTGGCTTTCGAATCATCGCTTTTGAGATTTTTGAAAATCCTCTGCATGATTTCAAGTTCGTTGCCGGACGACGATGTTTCCTTCGCAGCCTGTACAGTAATTCCGAATCGTTTAATTTGATCCTGCCTGAATTTGAGCATGCTGGAGATAAGCACTTCCAGACGCTGCGCAGCCGTATCCCCGGATTGCATGAGTTGCTGGAATATATCCAAATCAGATTGAATAGTTTGACCTAACAGTTCACAAAAAATAGCTTCTTTGTTCGCGAAGTAATGATAAATCAATCCTGGACTTACGCTAGCAGCAGAGGCAATAT
This sequence comes from Paenibacillus nasutitermitis, assembly GCF_014641075.1. Lineage (GTDB taxonomy): Bacteria > Bacillota > Bacilli > Paenibacillales > Paenibacillaceae > Paenibacillus_Z > Paenibacillus_Z nasutitermitis. Next base: position 2,294,618 of record NZ_BMHP01000001.1, on the reverse strand, counting down.
CTAAGATGGTAGTTGACCAGCCTTTGCGGGCAAAGATGTCTTTCGCCGCTTCCAGGATGCTTATACGCTGTGCCTCTCTTATGCGTTTATTTTCTTCTTCTTTCCGTGGAATTGTTACCACCCCAATAATGATTAATTTGTTTATTCAACTATAAAATCATTATTATACCACCACAATGCTTTGTCAATCTCAAGCGAAGATGCGATCAACCGCGATAGTAGTCAGCGAGGGTGGTAAATGCCAGCTTGGGTTCCCAAGGCATATCGGAATACGTGTATCCCATACGGTCTTCAAATACCTTCACAATCCCGAAGCTGGCCATATCTAAGTCTTCTTGTGGGTCACTGCGGTGTGGCAGATGATAATAAGCAAAAGAGCATACAAACGTATAGTCGACCCCTTCCCTGTTGTAAATGTCCAGCAATTCACGAATGTACGCGGCTTGTTCAGCCTCGTCACGGATATAGTTACCGTTGAGTCTGAGCGGTTTGCCTGCATCGTCCCATACAATGATCTTGTCGCCGCGTCCCCCTAGGTCAGCCGCGCCACGGTAGGTGGTGCACCCGAATTCGGTTATGGCTACGGGTTTTCCTACAGCCAGCAAAGCTCGCGTGCCGGTGATAATTTGGTCGGCAACTTCGACCGACCTGTACCCTCCATCTGTCGAGACGATGTCAAAGAGCGACCAATCCACCCCTTCAAAAGGAAGCGAGGCATAGCTGAGCTTTCCGCCGAATTTTTCCCGGACAAGCACAACGACTTTGCTTAAAAATTCATTAATCTGCAAGGGAATTGTAGTCAATACCTCGCGAAGCCTCTCTGGAGCGGCAAACAAGGATAGTCTATCTTGAAGTGTTTCACCGGGCAGAAACCCGACAGTAAAAAGGCTAATCTCAGATCCGGTGAGAAATACGACCTCCGCTCCCAGTTTGCGTATCCGCTCGGCACGCTCGGCACAATCGACGATAAAGTCGAATTGCTCGTCAATGGTCAAACCGCATGTGAATGGGCAAAACCACACTTCCAATCCGGCATTGGCTGCTGATCTGGCCGCCATTTCCAAACGATCCGCATCACCGCCAGTGATACGGACCGCATTGCAGTGCAGGTCTTCCCGGATAATGCGCATCTCACGCTCGACGATTGTGGCATTAAAGCTTTCACGGGTAATGGTGCCCGACTCATTAATAAATCCTGTCTCATACGTAATCCCTTTTCCTCGCATTGAAATTTCCTCCTTGGTATGTAAATTTCTCATCGTTAACTCATGCTTCCGTTTCGACCGGGAACCATCCGGGGACACGCATAATCATTCCCCACAACGAATCGGGTATCTCCAATTGGAGTTGATCCGTCTTAGCTAGCTTTGTTTTGATGTCGTCTTCGCGCCCTTGTGCTATTTTCTTCAGCCATTCAGGGTCTATAATAAGTTCTCGCCCCAAAGCAATCAGAGGGACCCCCGCTTGTAATGCCTGGGCGGCATTTTCAGCTGTACGAATCGATCCGACCCCGATAATGGGAAGATTGCCGACGTGTTCTTTAATGATTTCAAGGTACGGTCGAGTGTCGACATTAGCACGCTGAGAACCCGACCAAATGTCATTTTGCGCAACATGGAGGTAATCCATCTTCTTCAACGCAAGAGCTTGGACGAGCGCCAACGTGTCATCCAGCGTAATGCCCGGCGTCTCGGCTTCTTCCGGTGTTATCCGATAACCAACAATAAATGATTGTTTGGCATGCAGTTGGACGACACGCTTAACTTCATCTACCACTTCTAGAGGGAGTCTCATTCGTTCTTTCCTTGATCCTCCCCATTGGTCATCACGCCTATTAGCATGGGGCGAATAGAACTGTTGAATGAGAAATCCGTTGGCGCCGTGGATTTCCACTCCGTCAAAACCCGCTTCAATCGCTCGTCTTGTCGCCTCGCCGAAAGCACGGATAATGTCAGGGATTTCTTCAGCGGTCAACTCACGCGGGACAACAGCACCTTCTTTAGATTCGGGGACGGAGCTCGGACCCACAATATCATCCATAAACGGCGGACATTTGCGGCCGCCATGAGCGATTTGCAATACAGCTTTTGTGCCTACGCTCTGGATCGCAGAAGCGAGATTACGCAAACTCGGGATCAACTCGTCTCGGTCGGCCGCTGCTGATCCCGGAAAGCCTCCGTTTGCCATAACCGCTGCCGAACCCGTTATAAGCATACCGATCCCTCTTGCGCGTCGTACATAATATTTGATTTCTACTTCTGAAACAGAGCCGTCCAAATGTGACGCCGTATGAGTCATTGGCGCCATCACAATTCTGTTTTTTAGTTGAACTCCACTCGGCAGATCAACAGGTTCGAACAACGGTAGAAACTCATCCTTCAATTGAATCCCTTCATTTCCTTAAGATTTAGGAGCACCAAATTTCCCTGCAATATCCCAGTATTTTTGATTGAATAATTTATTCAATGTAAATATTATGTCACCACTTCTTCACCTTGTCAAATCCCCAATCCTTGTCTGGATCGTTGCGGACGCGAAACTCCTTTCTCCTGAAGAAACGGATGTCTATGGCACCCATACCTTATTATCAAACAACTGATGGTTTTAACGGCAATATTCAATTTCGATTGTGCTACCGTTAACACATCCAGTTAGTTAACAAATAAGTTGCCGCGGTTAAGGAGGTTTGTTGTCATAAGTCGGCTAAGGACGTAAGTTCTTGTAACTCGACACATACACCTTATAGCTCGATTTTCGTTCTGTTTTTTTATAAGTTCCCCTATCTTGCTTTTTCTTTGAATACTGTACTCCGGTACCGCCAACGGAAAGGCCAAGCGATGTCAAACCCTCTTCAATTGCCGGATTTATCATTCATGTTTGTGTACGTTCTCTAGTTGCATAATTTTTTGGCTCAACCTTAAAATCAGTGCTTGACGGCTAAGTCCCCATGCGATGCCGATTGCACTCCAGTAGGATACCGAGACATTACTTTCGTCGATCAAGGGAATGAGACGAAGGTCATTGAAACGTTCGACGCGGATAGCTCCAACCCCGCCGAGCTCCAGCAAGCAGGCTGGCAAGCGATTATGGACAATTTCAAAGCCTATACCGAACAAAACTAATCATCGCGAAGAAGACGCCGGGGAAGGCCCGGCGTCTACCCTTGTTAATCCAAGTATGAGTGCGCTCTCCGTTATCCTTAACCTTGAGCTGCATCCGTGTTCATGTAGTTGATTGCCCACATATGGCCGTCCAAGTCCTCGAAGGCCCAATGATACATGAATCCATAATCCTCAGGTTCTTCGTACGATTTTCCGCCCAAGAAGACCGCAGTATTCACGATTTCATCCACCTTTTCTCGGCTCTCGAAGGCCAATTCGATCGTCATTTGCGCATACTTTTCCGTATTAACGGTTTCCTTCTGCGTGAGCGACTTTAAAAGTTCTTTGGTGAGCAGCATGACCTGCAGGTTGTCGCAGATCACAATGGCTACCGACTTCTCATTCTCGGGGAATTGCGGGTTGAGCTCGAATCCGAGCCCGGTGAAGAACGCCTTCGATTGTTCTACGTTGTTTACAGGCAGATTGAAGCTCGTGAATGTGGACATTAATGCCATTTTTAAACACCTCATCGTCAAATTGTTTTGTTGTCATTGATGCCCAGCAAAGGTTTTGAGACTTATTTTCAGAGCGTCCTCCTGGAGGATGGGATTATAAAGGGCGATGACCCGTTGCGTACTCCCATCGTACCGAGGCGCTCGTTTTTTTGCAATTTAGCTGAAAACCCATCGATTTGGGGGTTTAGTATCGCAGCAGTATTTAATCTACTCTGAAGTTCTTCAATGCCTAACTCCTTGTTCTTAGAACGTTGGGCTAGATCTTCAAAATGATGAGTACTAATTACACTCTCCCCCTCTATTCAAGTCTGCATCTAACGTTGCCTGTTAGTTCAACTCCTTTGCCATTCGCCATGTTATATAGTTTTGTTTCTCCTCCTTTAACTTTTTTAATCCATGTTTTTCGTAAAATTTAACAGCCACATGATTTGAAGGAGAGACTCTTAAATGGTATTCTCTTACATGATGATTACGGAAAAAGTTTTCAGCATATTCCAATAGCCGATCTCCATAGCCTTTGCCGCGATACCCAGGCATTAGATAAAACAAATTCACATATCCGATATCCGTCTCTTCGTAATTTAGAATTTGAAGTTCAATTTGCCCAATGGTTATATCATTATATTCGACAAGAACCAATCCCTCAGGGAAGCGATTCACCCTATCCCTAATTCGTATTACATATTCTTCTTCGTCCCCAAAGCCTTCATCGCTTCCGTAGCTCACAACGTACGAATCTTTACGAAAAGCCACAATAGTATCCCTATCCCTTTTAATATCAATCGTTCTGAAAATCAATAATATCCCCCCAACAAATTTATAATTTTTCTAAGCCCATGATTTTATCAATATTTTAACAAAGATAATAGTATTGCCCTCTTTAATTAAAGCCGGATAACCAGACAGTTCGTAATAAAACTTCAATCCATCCTGTAACCCTTTTCGGCACTAAGAACTTTGTGTTGGATTCTCCGGTGAGTTTAAACCTCCTATAATAATGCAAACTGTTACTATCGCACCAAATAACATCATAATAAAACTCGAACCAAATATTTTGGGAGTTGTAGATGCTAAGCGATCCCTGCACTAAATACAGCTACACAAACCAATCCAATCATGCTTTTATAAACTTTTTCACAAACAGCCATTGATAACCTATTGACGGTAATGGAAGTAAATGCTTTTCGCTTCCTTATAAAAAAACAGAGCAACTTCCGTCAGCAATTGCCCTTTGACCCGTTAAGCTATCGGTCCTCGTTAGTTCAATCAACTTTGTTCTGGCAGTCCACCTTCAATCTTTGTTCTGACTTGTTCTCGGTCCAGTTCATCATAGCCGTCGACCGTTATTTCATTGGAGGCTAGGAGAGTTGGTTTCCCCATTCAAATCCCATCTCATCGGCATTCCGTTATTATTTTCCGTTATGTGTCGGTAGAGCCCTCTGTCTCCCGTTGTTGGTCAGCTATTATCCGAGCATTATGTTTTTTTATATTATCCCTCTTCTGGTCCCTTTGCCACCGCTCGATCTTAGCTAATTTCCTTACTAGGGTTTCCAGCCTGAATACCACATAAATCGGAAAGAGTAAGAACAGAATTACAACAACCGGCCAATTAACCATACATCAGACTCCTTTTCTTTTTTGGAGAAAATGATTTGTTATAACTTATGTCGACGACTCCCTATCTCAAGTTCCACTATCGTCTTTTTTCTGTGTTGTTGATAAAACAGATCATGGCAAAATGACAAGAGTAACAAGAAGAAAACGTAAATACTCCATTAATCTGTCCGTTAGATTAATGAAAGCAAGGAGCAGGCTGCCGCGGCAATCTGCTCCTTATTTGTTGAACTAACGTCTCCCGTTAGCTCAATCCCTTGCTTTGAACTACAAATGTAATCCAATTGCTTCTAAAAATAATTGCTCTACCATCCTTTTCTTCCTGAATTTCCTGTTGAACACTTTTTTCTATCAATACTTGCCAGCCAGTGTACACATCCCTAAGGTAAGCAAATGCCTTCTCTGTTGAAAGATTTAATTCAATTAAGCCTACCTGTTCCTCTCCAGAAAGTACGTCTATTTCTTTTACTTCAGTGCTCATTAATATACAATTAATACCTTTATCTGTTGTTCCTGCTTTCATTTCTTCAAGTTTAGTTTGAAATGCCGCTTCTGAGCTAACATGCTCTAAACATGAACAAGCGATAATGTAGTCGAATGTGTTTTTATTAATTAGAAAATTCTCCACATCAACCGCTTGTGGAACGATTGTATTGGTAACTCCATAATGCTCCGCATATTGGTTTAATAATTTGATAGCTGAAGGCAGCAAATCAATACAATGTACCTTCCCATTATACGCCTGAATTTGTTGAGCAATGGGTATGCTGTTTCTTCCGACCCCACATCCAAGGTCAAGGACTTGAATCTTGTTCTTTTCTATATGTGTTAGATTTTCGAGTACAACTTTTACTGGGCGGGAAAGCCAGCTGCCAGATTGGAATAATGTAGTCTCAGCATAAAACTTATCATGATATTTGATTTCTTTACTTCGTGCACGATTGAATACATTCATTGCATCGTCTCCTTAAAAAATCTATGTATATATTCGGGCGAAATCGTTACAATCCATTTACGAATTAATCCAGTTATTCTGCTAAACTGCTCGTTAGCTTAGTCGTTAAGATCTCCACTTTCCTGCAGTCCGTCGGGAATGAGATAATGTTCTTGTCATTGGGTTTTGACAAGAACATTATCCCATAAAACAAAAAAGCCGCGATTTACGCGAATCGCTAGGGCGAAATGGAGACGTGCGAATTATGGAACAATATGGGTGATTCCTATTCACCTTTTATTTCCGCACGCCCAATTTTCCATCCCTCGGCCACAGCCTGCTTCATCATCCTCTTCCTCACTTTAACTAAAGGATGAAATCCTGCGAATTCATGAGTCCGAGTGAGGAATCTGAATCATTTCGATGGAGCTTAATCAAAAATCCCCATTCCACAATCTTATTACTTCTTTTAGATCTAAATTTTCAAAACTTAATTTATAAATATCTGGTTTCTTTAACTGATTTAAAAAATCCAAACCAAAACTTGAATCAAAATAATTCATCATCAATGTCATTACAAGTCCATGTGTTCCAATAGCTATTTTTTTCCCAGAGTGTTCTTTTAATATGGTTTTTATCACTGATATCGATCTATTCTGGCAATCAGAATTAGATTCCCCACCCGGTAAAGAATAATCAAAATCATAAAATTTCTCACTAATGACGGACATTAAATTCTCAATAATTTCTCTAGCAAAATGCCTTTCCCTGAGATCTTCAAATGTTTCGATATCTAATCCCAAGTTTTGTGCCAATCCCTCAATACTCAGAATTGCTCGGTTATACGGGCTAGATATAATGACATCAATTCCTTCTTCTTTAAGAATTTCTGTAACTTTTTCAATATCGCCCTTGCCCTTAGTGGTAAGTCCCCTTGTTCTTTCTGTTCCTTCATTGTATGGTGATTCAGCATGCCTAACCATATAGATGATGGTGTTCATATAATCCTCCTTGAAATGTTAACTTATTATATTACTGTGATTTCACATCACGTGATAATCGAAGTTCGTGAATATTCCGTCTCAAAAAGTATTCGCGAAGTCATTTAGCTATCCTGCCTCAATAGAGAACGTTTTGCTCTTAAATGCTCACGTATTCATAGAATCTGACCGTGATAGTAATGTGCCAGATGAAATATTTATGGAATTTAATTGGAGGTAAAGAAATATGTGGGGTCGGCAAATGCACAAAAAGTTCTTACCTAGACCCTCCCTCTGTAAAAAGTGGCTCCATCGGTAAAGTATGGTTATACTTATTGGATCTCCATATTAACTCATGGAGGTCAACCCTCCCATATCCTATGATGCGACGGCTGCATGTCCTCACGTAATACGATATTGGACATTCGATCGATAAGTATCCCCACCCAACGCATTAATCTTCCAATAAATCAAATAACCTTCGGTAATTCCCAATTCTATTCTGTTTGCGTATACCATTTTCTAAGTTGATTAATATTAGCCTGATGATAGCGGCTATGGTCAGCCATATGCCATAATCCCCACCGAATCGTTGCTTGCTTTTCGTTCTCATGTCCGAACCTGATAACGTTATCAAGATCAGAATCTGTTAGCTGTTGGCACGCTTCTTTCAACATTACGATCACAGCATCGTATTGAGAAGTAAGTGTATCCCAGGCAATCCCCTTAATCATCGGCAGCTTGTTATTCGGATCGATCATAGGGCCGTATTGCTTTTGCAAGATAGTTGGAAGATCCTCTCCTTTTATTCGATAGACCCACTTAATATCCACGTACAATATATGTCTCATCAGTTGAGCGGTACTATTATAGTTATTATTAGGCCCTTTGTAATCCATTTCTTCTTGCGACATGCCAATAGTAATCGATTTGAGTCGTGCACCGTTTTGTTTTACTGCCGAATATAGCATCCCCACAATCGGAGTCATGCTAGCCTCGCCGTGCAAATCAAAAAACATATGTGCGTTCCTCCCTTATCTTAATTCTTCTTAAGTTTTACTTAACAAGAATTATGCCATATACGTTATCTTTAGTTGGATTATTTTATTCTTACTGTTCCTTTTAACGCCATATCCGTATATATAGATTCCTCAATGTTAGGAAGCAACCTGTAAATTGATTTATGTATTATATTTTCAATTTCCTGCTTAATAGTGAAGTAGTTTTTCCATGAAATTGGTGAATTAGAATTGATTCCATTTCTACTGGCAGCTGATACAATTCTCTTTTCTATTGTTGAAAATCCCTTATCATCTGCTAATGCATCACATAATCTAATTAGTTTGTCATAGATAGTCCATTCAATTTGATCTATTATCTCACTTAATTGTATTTGTACGTGCAAGGGAATTTCCTTCCAACCATTAATTACCTCTAAGTCTGTTGATGGGATTTCATGCGTTACGCAAACATTAGCAGTCCCCTCGAAGCCCTTATTAATCATAAATAAATAACCATCCAGTGCATGAATGACTGATGGGGTAAAACCTACATACCGACCAATATCATGTAATAGTCCACTTGTATAAGCTATATTTGGGTCAATTTCGTATCCTGCCTTTAGTAAATCTAATGCTATATATTCCGCCGCTTTTGCCACGTTTATTGAGTGTTGAACCCAAGTTCCAGGATTTAATATCGCTGCTTCATTTAACAACTGCTCTGCATATAATCTATCTTCAACAAACTTCATTTAACCAACTCCATTTCCTTTGTTAGCCTTTTCCAAATAATAACACAATCATCTCCACTTTCCTGCAGTCCGTCGGGAATGAGATCATGTTCTTGTCAGAATCGGAAATGGGATAAGGTTCACATCACTGGAATACAATGTAGGGAAATTTGTGCATTTTTCTATGATACAAATTTCCCTACATAAAAAAACAAAAGCTTGATTTATCAAGCTTTTTAGCATAGGGTTATGTAGGCATTTTTGTGTCATTGGACACGCGCGCCTCCTCCTCCCCGGCCGCTTTGAAGCGAAAAAAGCTCAATGAAACAGTCGAACTGTTTCATTGAGCTTTTATTTTTTCTTCAAAAAGCCTACTCGATGAGCTCCTGTTTAACATTGAGGATGACTCCCATCAAGCCAGGGAATAGTTGCTCTAACTCCTCCATTCGTAACGAGTAAAAATGCTGTGTCCCGTCGACTCTTAGTTTAATCACACCTGCCTCTCGAAGGGTTTTGAGATGATGAGTTAGAGTGGATTTAGGCATTAAACCCTTATACACCGAACAATTCTGCTCGCCGAGTTCATACAGCGTTAAAACCATTTGTAGACGACGAGGATCACTTAACGCATTAAGAACTGGCATCAATCGAATATCGCTTACATTAGGTTGATAAGGTTTTCTCATAATTAAAGAATATCACAGTCATTCCTTATTATCAATATCTTAGTATACCAAACAACTAGTATAATAGTTTTTTATTGACAACAGATATTACGGGATGTTTAAATACAGTAGTACTAATATATTAGTACTTAAATACAAAACATAGGAGTGGTAAAATGTCTCGTAACAAATCATCTTTTATTATCTTCATTCTGGCATTCGGTATTTTTGGGATCGTTAACACCGAGATGGGCTTTATTGGTATTTTACCTCAGCTGACTGAGCGTTTTGACATTTCATTATCACAAGCGGGTTTGCTTGTCAGCTTATTTGCTCTGGCAGTGGCGATTTCTGGACTGTTTATGCCCTTGCTTCTCTCGGGAATAAACAGCAAAATCCCCCTGTTAATTTCCATGGGGTTGTTTACAATATCTGGGTTTGTTTCTATTTATGCGCCAAGCTTCGAGATGCTTCTTGTCGCGAGAATTATCCCGGCTTTTTTACACCCCGTTTTTTTCTCGGTTGCTTTCGTTGCTGCAGCTAATTCAGTAAGTGAAGAGTACGTTGCGCGAGCAAACTCCAGAATATTAATGGGTAGCAGTGCCGGGATGGTTATTGGATCCCCCATCGCAGCCTTGCTCGCAGATGTTCTATCTCTGCAGGCATCCCTCTATTTCTTTGCCATCGTTAATGTAATTGCATTTATATCCATAATGATCTTTGTTCCGTCCATGCCTGTCAAAGAAAAACTTACGTATGGATCGCAATTAAGCGTGTTGCGCAAACCGATCGTGTGGAATAGTATCATCACCATGATTCTACTGAATGCTGGTATGTACGCGACTTTCAGTTTCTTTGCAGAATTTCTGGATGGAATCACTGGAATGACTGGTAGACAAATCAGCGTTATGCTGTTTATTTTTGGGGCAATGGGATTAATTGGTAATCTAATATCGGGTTTCTTACTGCAAAAACGTGCGATGCGAACTGCATTGGTTTTTCCAATTATCTTCGGGATCGTCTACCTGCTGGTCTTTGTGTTGGGAGACTACTCTATCCCAATGACCCTATTGATTGCCTTGTGGGGAACATTGTATACAATTGGGCTTAACATCTGCCAGAATTCGATTACTACCGCAGCATTTGAAGCCCCAACGTTTGCCAATGGCCTGTTCGTAGCGTTAGGGAATATGGGAATAGCTTTGGGAACCTTTGTTGGGGGAGCGGCTATCGCTGATTTTGGGACAAGATCGATTATTTGGATAGGCATCCTGTTCATGATTCTGAGCTTTGTTTTTATCGCTGTCCGCGCTTTTCGTTACAATCCAAAGAAAGTGCAGGCCTAGGGTATATATAATAAATTGTAATTTTGGGCGTCTCTTATTACAGGGTCCCCTGGAATGATACAAGTGACGGATCAGAAGTCATTAGAGATAAACGCCCTATTTGTTCCTCAAGATCCGTTTATTTTGAATATCGAAAACAATCGGAATGCGGGTCTCATCGTTATTGACTTTGAACAGCAAATTCGGGTTCGTATTAACGGGACTGCTCAGACAGGGGGAACTGACCCCGGAACAAAATCAATGGATTAGAGAAGTGGATACGTTTTTTATTGCAAGCAGCGGTCCCGGAGGGAAAACGGATGCTTCGCATCTAGGGGGCAATTCGGGTTTTACCTCTTAGATGTAGAAGCAAGGTTTCGTCTGAAAGAGAAACAAGCTCATGAGGCAGTAAATAATGGCTTAATAAGTGGATGGCTGACTTGCTCCTTAAATACCGTAAGGAACTCTGGAAAATACCGATCTAGCCAATTATGGCCCGTAGGTTCCATGCCGACAATGATGTCCTGGAAGCCTTGCTCCGCCCCGCAATTGGCTTCCCGAACTCACATTTGTATTCCTTTCATCCACAAGAATACATAGGGCAAGCTGTTGGATGTTGTGATGCCTAACCGAATATCCGGACTCAAGGCTCTAAGCCGCGGTATGCAGTAATGATCAAAGCTGATGATAATCGGTCTTCCAGCCCTGGATACAGATCGCCAGCTTGCTTCAGCTCCACCATCACATTCAATTTACCAGCTTCATCGTTTCTTCTAGCGTCGGAATGGTATCATGGTCGCCAAACTACCAGTTTGCGAAAGCACATCTGCTCTACAGTAAAGGAAAATCAACGAAGGATGTGCATTTACTTATCCTTATTTCGAAGTCACAATCGCGATAACCTCTTCCAACGATTTCTCCGCCATTGAATTCAAGCGCAGCTTATGCGGACCGAACGTTAATCCTTGTGTCATGACATTCGGCACGATGACGACATTCAAGCCTGCTGCATGTCCGGCTTTAGCTCCATTCGGAGAATCTTCAAAACAGATTGCCTCCTCAGGCCTCAATTCCAGCACCGCCAACGCTTGAAGATAGAGCTCTGGATCTGGCTTTACCTTCTGCACGAAGTCCGCTGTTCGGATACAGGAAAAATAACCTGCAATTTCAAACTTGTCCACGAATCTCTGCACCCAGTCAAGATGCGAGCTGGATGCAATGCCGACTTTCAAGCCTAATTGTTTCGCTGTGTTTAGATAGTCTTCTACACCTGGTCTTAACACACGTTCCAGCATAATTTGGCCATGCCTCACTAAGGCAGCCTCTTTAATCTGTTCAATATTTACCGGTCGATCTGCTTTCTCTGCCAGGTACAAATACGGATCAAATACATCATGACTTGTCCCTATGCATTTCGTCCAAGTCTCTAATGGAAGAATCGCGCCATGCTCAACATAGATTTCACCAATCGCTTCAAACCATGCGCTTTCTGTATCAATAATTAGCCCGTCAAAATCGAATACTATACCTTTAATCTCTTTTCTCCCCCTTTGTGGCCTCTCTTGATATGAGCGGTTGAAGCGGTAATCGCCTCGGCATTTCCTGATGTCTCCATGAGGATATCACACCCCTTGTCTTCTTGTCTTTTGGAAAGGACAAGAAGTTGTATCCATAAAATAAAAAATCCACATAAAATGCGGACTCAAATGGATATATGTTCATGTCCTCTTTCAATTCCTGCTACATTATTTCCCTTGCTGGGAATGCTGGATAAGAACATGAGGGGCATAGAAGCCCCTCAAATCGACATGTCTTTTTTAGATTTAGCCTGCATTTTGTTTTGCTCGTGCTTCTCGATCCGGCCTCCGATGCGGACGAGCACGAAGATCACGACGATCGTGAACAACACAATGCCGTAGAAGCCGGCCCCAATGCCGATGCCTACCCCACCGGTGAACAGAATCATGGACGCGGACGTAAGCCCTTTGACCTCGAAGCCCGATTTCATGATCAAGCCGGCGCCAAGAAAACCAAGTCCGGTTACGATCTGTGCGGTTAGTCGCATCGGATCCATCATCGTTCGTTCGTGCAGATGACTGTACGCTTCCACGCTCTCGATCGACACGATGGTGATCAGAGCGCAAGCCGCTGTCACGAATGTAAACGTCTTGACACCCGCCGGCTTGTTCTTGTGAGTTCTGTCGAATCCGATCAACAATCCGAGTACCGCACTGATCAGAATGCGGAAGTACAACTCATACTCTCGGAAGAACGCGGATACGTAATCTCCTAATTGTTCCATCTAGCCATTACCCCTTATACTGCTTCGTGACAGGCCAGATCAGATTGGATTCGAAACGCTTAGCCGAATTACGAGTAGCCTGACGTCCTGCACGTGTGCGATTTCATCGTACTCATATGACATCGAGTCGCTACGTCTATAATAGAATGGGTGGCAGCGTCAGTCCGATTACCATTCTTCACTGCGATATCAACGTTTTCTTGAAGTCGTCACCTTGGAAATGTTATAAATGGGACGGCAATCGTTAGCCGTTCTGGCCGGATACCTTCGCCCAGAGCTCCAACTCGTTCGTACAAACAAGCAAAGAAGGATATTGAGCAATTTTTTTCATTTCGCTCTCCTGATCGATTGTCCATGGGATGAGCTGAATGCCTTCTTCTTCGCAGCGACGGATAACCGTCTCGGTAACATGTTGATGTTCAATCGAGAGGTAGCCGCAATTAATCTCTTTGGCGAACGGGAAAAAGGCTGGCGATGCCCCGATATTAATCATGCCAAGGCCGATTTTATCGTCAAGCTGTCTCACTCTTTGCAGGCTGTAGTGATCGAAGGAGGTGATGAAGGCTTGCTCCTGCATCCCTTTTTTCTTGACTATATCGAGTACAAGCTCTTCCATCCCCGGGTAAAGATCGCCCATTTGCTTCAATTCAATATCCACAATGATCTGATCCTTTAGTACATCAAGCGCTTCTTCCAAAGTAGGAATGCGCTCTGTCCCGTTAATCGTCAGTTCCTTCAGCTCGGCCAGCGTCAAATCCTTTACCCGCCCCTTGCCGTTGTCGGTCATGCGATTGACAGAAAGGTCATGGATAACAACAGGTACACCATCCTTGCTTAATTGAACATCCAGCTCCAGGTGAGAGAAATTCAAATCGCAAGCAGCTTGAAACGATTTCAGTGTATTTTCAGGGTATTTGCCTGGATAACCCCGGTGCGCGATGCCTTTAATTAGTTTTTTCATGTCCGTTCTCCTTTTTTTGATTATTGGTTGAGCGGAAGCAAGTTCAGCGCTTCCATGACTTCGATGACGCCATCCCCATTACTGCGGCTGCAAATGAAAGACGCATGGGCCAGCAGCTCTGGATGGCTGTTGGCAACCGCAGCGCCTACGCCCGAGCTTAGCAGCATATCCAGATCGTTCATCTGATTGCCGATGCTGAGCACTTCGGACGGATCGACCTGCAGCATACCCATCAGCTTTTTCAGTGCCGCTCCTTTGCTAATGCCCGGAGGGACAATTTCAAAATAGTCGTCCTCGGACTGGATCGTATTATAAGATATTGCGAACAACGGCTCATATCGCGCCCACAGCGCTCTTATGGGCGCCATATCGCCAATGAGCAGCACTTTCTGCACAATGCGTTCTTGCCAATGCTTGGCGTGCAGATCGAGAAGCACGCACTTCATTTTTTCCTTGTGCTCATACCGCTCAACAGCTGCAGTCCGCCGGAACGTATAGACATCCGAGTCGTCAAAAAGCAAACTGGATATCCCTGAATGATCGGCTTCCAGCAGCAGCGGAGCAAGCGCCTCCAAGCTTAATGTAGCTGCCGATCTCACCTGCATGCGGTCGGCGATGACGCCGCCATTGCATAAAATATACGGCATGTCGATTTCCAGTTCCTCGACAATATCGCTTACTGCGGGAGCGAATCGGCCGGTGGCAATCGTAAACATCCCGCCGGCTTCCCTGAAGCCACGTACCGCCGCTTTGACCGGCTCGGTGAGAGCATGATCGTCGGACAGCAGCGTGCCATCCAGATCACAAACAATTAGACGTATTTGATTCATCCTCTTCTCCTCTAGCTCTAGCTCAAGCTGCCTCATACTCTGCTCTCTGCCTCAATACGCTTCCACTGCTCGGCGAAGGCGTCCATGATGTAGTAAGCGGAAGCTGCTCCCGGATCAAGATGACCGACCGAACGTTCGCCCAACCGGCTGGAGCGGCCCATTTGCGAAACCAACTGAGCGGTCGATTGCATGCCGGCCTTCCCTGCCCGGACAGCCTCGTCCAGACTTGCCGTCAGCGACTTGCTTTCATCCCATGCGCTCGCAAGCGCGTCCATTGCCGGCAGCCAGGTATCCAACATCGTCTTATCGCCCAGCTTCGCTTTGCCGCGTTCTTGTATGCCGCGCACCATCGCCAGCCAGAACTGCACGATGTCTTCCTCATCCAGCCGTTCGTTATCCTGCAGCGCCGCACTGCCGCGAATGAAAGCCGTCGCATACAGTGGCCCTACGGAGGAGCCTACCGCATTCAAAAACGACATCGCCATTTCTTTGCACAGCGCCCCGCAATTCGGACTGTCATACGTATGGATGGTCTCCAGAATCGCCTGCCAGCCAAGCGACATCGTCACGCCATGGTCGCCGTCGCCAACCGCTCGGTCCAGTTCGGACAGCTCCTCTTTTTTCTCTTCTATTCGTGATGCAATGTGCACAAAGATGCTTTTCCATTCCTCTATGGCGATTGCCATCTTTTTAGTCCCCCGCTTTCTGCCTTGCTTCATGCTGCGCATACATCGGCGTGTCTGCCGGCGCATCGATCAATTCGGCGAGCTCGTCGTCCAGCTTCAGAACGGAGACCGAGCAGCCGCCCATCTCCAGTGAGGTCATATACTCTCCCACAAAGGAGCGATGAATATGGACGCCAAGCTCCGCAAGCCGCTTCGCTACGCGACGGTATACCAGGAACAGCTCCATATAAGCCGTCGATCCCAGCCCGTTCACCATGACGGCAACGCGATCCTCGGACCCGAGAGGCAAATCCTGCAAAATGCGGTCCAGCAGCGAGTCAGCCACTTCATTGGCTGTACTCAGCTTGCCGCGCTCCACGCCGGGCTCGCCATGAATGCCCAGACCAATCTCCATCTCATCGTCGCTTAGCACGAAGCTGGGCTGACCCGTTTGCGGGACGAAACACGGCGAGAGCGCTACCCCCATGGTTCGAAGGCTGTCATTCGTCTTGCGTGCCAGGCGGACGACTTCATCCAAGTCGCAGCCTTTATCCGCAGCGGCTCCCGCTGCTTTGAACACAAGGAACCCGCCGGCGATGCCTCGGCGGCGATCCACTTGGCCAGCCGGAGCCGAAGCCACATCGTCTGTTATCAGCACAGTCTCCACGCGTATATCTTCCATGGCCGCGAGCTCAGCCGCCATATCGAAGTTCATGCAGTCCCCGGCATAATTGCCGTACATATAAAGCACGCCTGCCCCTTGATCGACTGCACGCGTTATTTCAAGAATTGGGGCTGGCGGCGGCGAAGCGAATACATTGCCGACCGGTACACCGTCGGCAAAGCCGCGTCCAATCAGCCCCATGAAAGCCGGCTCATGTCCAGAACCGCCGCCAATCATAATACCTACTTTGCCTGGTGTCCCAGGGGCCGACCGGACAACAGCCCGTTTATTTTGCGGCAGCACCTTTACAAAAGATGCGTAGGCTGCTGCATAACCTTCTATCATTTCATCTACTGCTGCGTTCGGATCGTTGATCAGCTTTTTCAAGCCAGCCACCCTTTCTAATCTTGAGTAGTGGAACAAGAATTGATTTCCGGCTGATAGCCGCCAGCAGCTTGATGCCGACGTTCGCCGTCCATGATCTTCTGTACTTTTCTTGCCGAATTACCTTGATCAAAGGTCGCATCCAGCCAGGCTCGCACAACATGCTTGGCAAGCTCAGGGCCAATTACCCTCGCTCCCATAGTCAGCACTTGCGCATTGTTACTTCGAACAGCCCGCTCTGCGGAGTATGTGTCGTGGCATAACGCCGCCCGAATGCCGGGGACCTTGTCGGCTGTAATCGTCATCCCGATTCCTGTACCGCAAATGAGTATCCCGCGCTCAAACTTCCCTTTGGCGATTTCTTCCGCAACGGCAAATCCGACATCCGGATAATCGATCATCTGGGATCCGTCCATTAAGCCGAAATCAGTGACGTCCGATTGCCTCTCCAGCAAAAAATCTTTGATAGATTCTTTTAGTGTAAATCCCGCCTCATCGGCTCCAATTGCAATTTTCATGTTTACGTTCCTTTCGTTTCAGTTATGGGATAAGGATGACTTTGAGCGAGTCTCCTCCCTTTTTCATTAAGTCAAAGCCCTCCAGATACTTTTCCAATGGCAGCTGATGTGTCACTACCCCATCTGTCGGAAAATCGCCCTTAGCAATACCGTCAATCACGAGCGGGTAGCAGTAGGGCCCCAGATGCGAGCCAAGGATATCAAGCTCCTTGCGGTCGCTGATAATGCTCCAGTCTACTGTCACCGGATCTTTGAATACGCTAAACTCCACAAAGCGGCCTAATTTGCGGATCATCGACAGCCCTTGCTCGACCGACTTCGGATGGCCGGTCGCTTCAATGTAGATATCGCAGCCGTAGCCTTCCGTCATTTGCTTGATTTCTTTAACAACATCAACATCCTTCGGATTCAGCACAATATCCGCCCCGAATTGCTTTGCCAGCTTCAGGCGGCTGTCGAATAGATCGAGCACAATCAGGTTGCCTGCACCAGATTTTTTCGCAGCGCCGACCATGCCAAGACCGAGCGTCCCCGCTCCGGATATAACGACCGTATCGCCCAATTCGATTTGCGCGCGCTGCACCGCATGCAACGAACAGGCATATGGCTCAATTAGAATGGCCTTCTCGATCGGCAAATCGTGCGGCACCTTGTAATTGATCGCTTCTTTCGTAAATTTCATATATTCGGCCATTGCACCGTTTACATTGTTCTGAAAGCCATACAGATCGTGCTTCTCGCACATCCAATATTGCCCCCGTTTGCAGAAGCGGCATTCCCAGCAAGGAACGATCTGTTCGGAAATGACGCGGTCGCCAATGGCGTATCCTTCCACTCCCTCGCCAATTTCAACGACAAACCCAATGAATTCATGCCCTGGTATCATCGGCGCTTTAATATAAGCCGGCTGTGTCTCATCTCCCCAAAAGCTGGGCGCGCCATCATAGGCTTTCGTATCGCCGGCGCAAATGCCGCAGGCTTCGACTTTTATAACGATCTCGCCGGCACCTGCCTTCGGCACGTCCACAGTCTCCAACCGATAATCGCCAGGCGAATATGCGACTACTGCTTTCATTTGATGCGGGATATGAACAATATCCATCGAAAACTCCCCTTCCGAATCACAAGCCACTAAATGGAGTAAGTAATCATTTGAAACGGTTTACCTTTACCTCTCTCCAGAAGGCAATTGAATTTGTACCGAGGTTGATAACGGAATCCCGAAATCAGGTGTACCATCTGCCTTCCATCCGAATTTCTGAATTCGAGTACTGCGTCGATCATTGCCGCCTTCCGATTCAGGAATGGCATGGTAAACAATCCAATCCTCCGTACCATCTGGAGATTGTGTAAAACTATTGTGGCCGGGAGCGAACACGTCATTTTCTACCGACTTCTTAAAAACAGGTTGAGGCGATTTATCCCAAGACTGAATATTCAACAGATCAGCTTCCGCGGAAGCGGTTAACAAGCCAAGTGAATAATCATCTGACCATGTAGTGCTAGCCGAATAGATTAGGAATAGTTTTCCATTCCTTTTCAACATGACGGGTCCTTCGTTGATTGCCATTCCCCCTTGCATCTCCCAATCGTATTCCGGTTTCGATATCAATACATTGGGGCCAGTCAATGTCCAGGGATTTTCCATTTTTGCAATATAAAGCGCGGACCCATAGCTTGGAAAGAAACCGTATCCCGCATAAACAAAGTATAATTGGTCGCTATGCTCGAAGACCGTTCCGTCGAGTCCAGGGTGTTCCGTATTTATATACCCTCGCTCTATCCACTCACCTTCAAAAGGATCCAGCGATTCATTTTCCAAAACAAATATTTTTCGTGTTTTGTCACCACCATCTCCATCGTTTGCAGTAAAATAGACAAACCATTTTCCATTATATTTATGGATTTCCGGCGCCCAAACGTTGTTACTGTTGATGCCTTCTTGTGGTGATGTCCAAATTGTCTTACATTCTCCATTCGCAATACCGCTCAATGTAGGAGATTTCAATAAATCAATATGGGATCTTCTAGTAACCATAAAATAATACATGTTGGAATCCTTATAAACCCACGGATCTGCTCCCGGATTCAATAAAGGATTTTGGAATGTATCTTTCGTCAATGTAAAACCTTCTTTCTTTTAAAATCATTGAGGAGTCGACTCCCCCGGGCTATCACTTTAGGGTTATTTCCCTAATCTTTTTCAACTCAATTTTTGGCTGTCTATCTTCTGTAAGTAATCCATTCACTTCTTGTTGAACGTCCGTGATTTGGGTATAACAGAATCCACTAATATAATCGATATCCTTAATGGCCTGTGTGACCGATTCGAATCTTTTCAAAAATTCTTCCTCATTTTTAACTTGATTCCCATAGCCCCAACCTTCTTCCGAGCAAAAAGCGATGCCGCCATATTCACTTATAATAATGGGTTGACCCTTATATTCGTATCCTTGAGCCATTGCATGCTTATGTTTATTGAATGCAATCTTATTGCCGACAATGTTTTCTTGATCTTTGTATCGCTCTGAAAATTCTGCACCCGACTCCACATAATCATGCAAAGTCAAAATATCCGAAACCGTATGCTCCCAGCCGTCGTTGACGATTACCGGCCTCATGCTATCAAACGCCTTCGTAATATTATAGATTCCCTCCGTAAATTTCTGTTGCTTTACATCTGTGTAAATATTTTTAACTCCCCATGATTCGTTAAAAGGAGTCCAAGTAATAATAGATGGATGATTATATTGTTGTTTCACGATCTCCATCCATTCCTCTGTAAAATTCTGCACCGCTTCATCGGAAAATTCAAACGTTGCCGCCATTTCCGACCAAACGAGCAACCCCTTTTTATCTGCCCAATAGAGATAACGTTGATCTTCTACTTTCATATGTTTCCTGACACCGTTAAAACCCATTTCCATTGTTTTATCGATATCCTGAAGTATCGCTTCTTCAGATGGAGGCGTTAAATGACTTTCTTTCCAATAACCTTGGTCCAAAAGCAAGCGCTGGTATATCGGAATGTTATTTAATAATACATTTCCATGGTCAATAGATATTTTTCTCATTCCAAAGTAGGAAGCCACCCGGTCCAATATCTCTCCATTTCTATAAAGAGTAAATACGACGTCATAGAGATTAGGATGTTGAGGGCTCCACATTTTCACGTTCCAATCAAAGCGATTACTCGAAATGTTTACCCTCGTGGTATATTTCTGGCGATTAACATCAGTGCTAAAGGATTTGATTGACAATTGATCAAAAGTGATCTCCGTCTTTAACGTTAAGTTTTCATTAAAATCAATCTCTTCTGCGAAATTAAATGAAAACTCCACCGATTCCGTATCAATATCCGGTGTTATTTTCACTGAATCCAAATGGGATTCATTCAAAAACTCAAGCCAAACCGTCTGCCAAATTCCCGTTGTTTGTACATACCAACAACCAAAATTTTGATCCATCCAACGTTGTTTTCCTCTTGGTTGATGACAGCTTAAGCTATCCTCATTTTTCACGACTATCGTAAACTCACGATTTTCATCAATAAACGTTGTAATATTAAAGGAAAAAGCGACTTGTCCCCCTTGATGCTTTCCTACAAACTTGCCATTTACCCAAACCTTAGTGATGTAGTCCGCCGCTTGAAAATGCAAAACAACCTGCTTGTCTCCATATTCTTTAGGAACCGCAGCTCGTTTTGAATACCATATATTGGGACAAAACTTCTCTTCGCCAATTCCACTTGCTATTGTTTCATACGTAAAAGGAACGATTATTTTTTTTTCGAGATTTCCAGATTCGTACCATTTTTCCTTTTCTCCTATATTGGCTTCGTCAAAGGAGAAGTTCCATTCCCCATTTAGATTTAACCAATCCCCTCTATCAAAATGAGGTCTAGGATATTCTTTTCTTGGAATTTGATTGAGATTCATTAGATGTATTCTCCTTATTATTGTACTGACTCCTCATATGGATAGCTGCCTGTCCAAAGATTGCTTCCTATCATAGATGCTGTGCTTGATCTCTCTGGCTTTAGCCGGGCCCAGCCCTTCCGCTAGCAGCGGGACCCGTGGCGTGTACCATGATCGCAACGTTTAAGCGCAATCATCCTTTAATAGAACCAACCATTACCCCTTTGACAAAGTACTTTTGTACAAATGGATACATAACAATAACCGGTAAACTAGCAATGACAATAACCGCATACTTCATACTTTCGGCCAACATGATCTGCTTCACCATTTCAAAGTCCGTAAGACCAATGTCAGTAGCTGACTGATTTTGAATGAGTATTTCCCTCAAAATAATCTGAAGGGGGTACAGATGATCGTCATTTAAATATATTAAAGCGCTAAAAAAGGAATTCCAGTGACCTACAGCGTAAAAAAGCACCATGACGGCAATAATTGGCTTTGACAAAGGCAGTATAATCCTCAGAAACAGTCTAAAATTACTGCAACCATCAATTAGAGCCGCTTCTTGTAATTCCCATGGGATACTGCTTTGGAAAAACGTGCGCATAACAATAACATTATAGGTTGCAATGGCACTTGGAATTACCATAGCCCAAATACTGTCAATCAACCCTAGGTTTTGTACAACCAAGTAGGTCGGGATGATTCCACCCGAGAAGAACATTGTAAAAACAATAAAAAGCATCAAAAAGTTTCTTTCCGGCAAATCTTTTCTCGACAGTGGATATGCAAGTAAAGTAGTTAATACGATATTTATAAATGTACCAACTACTGTATACATAATTGTGTTCTTATAGGCATTCCAAATCCGTTCATCTTTAAATACATTTGCATAAGAATCGAGAGTAACCCCTTTTGGCCATAACCACACCTCTCCATTTATGATCTTTGCGGGATCACTAAACGATGCACTTACAACAAAAAGCAATGGATATAAAACAATGGCAATAATAACAAACGCAATAATGTAAATGACTACATCAAAAGCCTTATCATCGGAGATTTTTTGTTTAACATTTGTAATCGTACTCACCCCACTTTCTTACCATAAACTAGTCTCCGCTTTTTTCCTCGCTATCTGATTAATCGTTATCAACAATATGAAATTTATTACTGCATTAAAAAGGCCGATTGCAGTTGTGTAACTGTAGTCACCTTCTAAAATACCTTTTCGATAATTAAAGGTTGCAATAACGTCGCTCGAAGACATATTTAGATCATTTTGCATCAATAGTATTTTTTGGAAGCCAATGTCCATAAAATTACCGATATCCAAAATTAAAAGAATGATAATTGTAGGCAAAATAGCAGGAATTGAAACATGTATAACCCTTTGCAAACGAGAGGCGCCATCAACTCTAGCCGCTTCGTACAATTGTGGATCCACGCCACTCAGTGCAGCAACGTAAATAATGGACTGCCAGCCCATACTCTGCCATATGTTGGATGAGATAAAAAGAGATTTGAACCATTCCGGCTTTTGCATAAACGGTACTGGGTCGACGCCAAAATGACTCATCGCATTGTTGATAATCCCATTTTCTGGATCCAAAAACAAACTTAACATCCCTACAATAACCACTACTGAAATAAAATGAGGAATGTAAGTGATATTTTGAAGCAGTTTTTGGAACTTTTTCACTCTGATTTCATTGATCAACAAAGCTAACAGTACCGGAATTGGGAAACCAATAAGCAAGGAGAAAATTTGAATAACAACTGTATTTTCTATCAGTCTCCAAAAATAGAATGAATTGAAAAACCGTTCAAAGTGTTCAAACCCAACCCATGTACTTCCCCAAAATCCATTTGAGGGCAAATAGTCTTTAAATGCGATCTGCAGTCCATACATTGGCATATACATAAAGATAATGTACCAAGCTAAGGGCAATAATAGCATTAAATAGAGATCATACCGCTTCAAAAATTGCTTCCAGTACTTATTTTGGGGACGATAAGCCATTTCATGTTTATTGTTCATTCATTAACCTCCGCATAAAGAAAAGGGGGGTGGGCAAATCTAGTGATTTGCCCAATTACCTATTGTTTATTTATATTGTCTATCGTAGGCAGCCTGATAATATTCCTGAAGTTTTTCTATGCCGATTTTTTCTGCAGTTGCTACATATTCATCCCAGGCATCAAAGCTAAGATCTCCTGTGATGAATTTCGCTCTGCTTTCATTGGTATAGGTGTCAAGATCATTACGCAAGTCGAATACCTTTTTCGATATATCTGCTTCAAACATTGGCGCCTGATACACTCTCTTCAAAACATAAGGCTCAACCTTTGCAGCTGCCGCAGCATCTCTTGGTGTATTTACGTGTACTGCAGTTTTCACAGTTGAATGCTGTGGCGTACCGCCTCCTGGCCATGGGAATGCGGATCCAGTGCCTTTGGGTAAATTTTTCACCTCATCCGTGTACTGTTGGATACCATTTTCATCAAAATTAAACGTCTCTCCTTCGACGCCATGTCCAAAGAACATACCGCCTTCAGGCCCGTAGAAGAAATCTATCCAGCGAATAGACGCTTCCGGATGTTTGTTCGAAGAAGAAATTGCGAATGTTCCCAAATCGCGAGGAATTGCACTCGAGTTAAATCCTTGATCCCCATGCGGGCCTTTAACAGGCGTCATACCTTCGTATTGTTCAGCAACCTGCGGGAAAGCGTCTGTTGCTTGGTTTATAAACAATCCGAGATTACCCGATTGCATCTGGGAAAGGTATTCAGCAAATTCTTGGTCCATAACTTTATGGCCAATTAAACCTTCTTTATACAGTTTGTTTAAATACATTAACAATTCTTTATACTTATCATCCGTCAACCAAATATGAACCTTATCATCTTCAATATTCATTCTATAGCCCATTTGCTGGTACAATCCCCATGCCCCGCTAATCGAATTAATAAGGTCTTGTACGTTAGCTGTTAGAAATGGCGTCCTCTCGGGGTACTTATCCTTGAACGCTTTCAGCATGTTATATAGATCATCCGTTGTTGCAGGTTCACCCATATTGACCTCTTTAAGCATTGTCGTATTTAGCCATAACTTTTGAGTTCTTTGTACCAAAGGCGCAATAACACTTGACAATGCATAAATGTGACCATCCGGTGTGGTTATCGCTTGTTCCACTTCAGGATATTTTTCAAAAAGGGCTTGAATGTTTGGCGCATGGTCTTTAATTAATCCTTCCAATGGAATTAATGCTCCACTGCTGCCATATTTAATTAAGTTGTCATTGGAGATATATGACTTATAAAATATGTCCGGCAATTTTTTTTGACCAAATACTAAATTTTTCTTCTCATCAAATCCCTCAGCAGGTACATCATTATATTCAAACTTAACATTGGTCATTTTCTCATACTCTTGGAACATAAACATGTCCTTATACGGACCGTTTGCAGCAGACCTGGATGCGAACATAGTTAATGTAATGGGCTCATTGACAATCGGAAAACCTTCCGCATTAAAATTAGTAGGTGCTTCTGTGTTAACAGGTTCAACCGGCTTTGAACCTCCGTTTGAACCTTCGTTTGAACCACCATTTGAATCACCATTTGAACAAGCTGAAACGACTACAAATGTAGCTAATAGAAGAGATACGACACTTTTCTTCAAAACTGATCCCCCTTAATAATTTTCCTTTTACGAAAAATCCTTCATGAAGTTGACGTCAATAGAAGCATGTAACTCTTTGCCAAGAAACAATATCGTTTTTAAGCTAAATCCTCCTTTCTGGATTAGTCCATTTTGCTGCATATTAGATACAATAAATTTGTATTAAGACAGCTTTATTGTATCTAAAATAAAGATTACGCTTTCATAATTGATTTGTCAACACTATTTCTTTTAATTTTTTGTAATGATACAGAATTCTTGTAATTAAAAACAGGACTGTCCAGAAAGTCGATGAAATCTGACTGTTGGACGCCCTGTTATTGACGGAATGCGCACAGAAACTGCTGCCACATCACCATTTTGTTAAACTTCAAATATAATATTTGGTTGAGGAAGATGCACACGCCGCGCAAATGAAGCAATTCATTTCTAAATTGCCTATCCCGAAGAGGAAAAGCCATTTTATAATTATGAATATTCCATTAATAATTTTATATCTTGCGGATGATCCCCAAATTCGCGACCAAATAGATTCATACCACCTTTATGGATCGCATCTTCTTTAATACCAATCTTGAGTGACATATACATATTGTTTAATACGCCTAATTCATCCACGGTCACATCAGAAATATGAAAATCATCAATGGTTGATGACTTTTTTGTTACTTTCCATGTTTTTAAAATACCATATTGCGTACTCGTCGTTTCACTCCACTTTTTCGAATTCAATTTCCCAGGGCGATCCCCAAAATCACCAGGACTCGTCCAGGTCCCAATTTCAACATCATTGATCCATACCGTTATATCTGTTGGCCAATTATTATCATAGTGTGGGGCCTCTGAACATATCTCCATAGAAAATTGAACGGATTCAATGGTTGCATTCACAGGAATTACGAGTGGAAATTTATAAACAAAATAACCTTTTCTTGTCCATATAAGTTGAGCCTTGGTTCTATCTGGACTATAAAAATGTACCGGATTATCTTCTGGGATAATCATCCCCTCATGATCGGCCATCCCACAGGTAGGTGCAACTTCGAAGTCAATATAATGCCCGATTGGCATTTCCGTTTCATAATAATTTTGGGTATTCATTTTGAAATTCATTTTACTATTTAATTGAATATGAATATCATCAAAATTACGTCTGCAAACTTTCATCGATCCTCGGCTAGCCGGACGAAGCTCGGTATTTATTAAACCAGAGTTTTCAAGAATCTTAATATGTGAAGCTGCAGTTGACACAGGGATACCTAAAGATTCAGCTAACTGATTAACATTCATATTTCTGCTATTTAGTAAATTAATAATTTGTAAACGCTCTTCTGAAGATAGCGCATGAGCGATCTTTTGAATATCACCAATATTTTCCATGTTCAATTCCAACAAGGCAATTCCTCCAAGTCACATGTTCTCTGTACATTTTGTTCAATATTTTCATTGCTTTATTCTAATATAAACAAAAATCCTGTAGAAATCTACATTTTTAGTAAAGATAGCGATCGGAAGCTTCAAATGTCTGCGCACGATCCAGGCTTCGTCCGAACGGTAATAACTTAAGAGCGGTTCCACCCAGTAGGAAAAATGGCCGGGATCCGGCGAGACGTCGCTTGCCGGATCCAGGTAAGCGTGCGAATCCGCCACAAACGTCTCCGTATTGTTGTAAATATTTTTGTATTCCCGCGTATCGTTCGAGCCGTGCCACAGGAAATAAAAGACCCCGACCGAGCGGATATCTCGCGGCGCGGGCAACGTGCGGTAGTCTCCCAGCAGGCGATTCAGCGCATCCCATACGGCCGTCTCCAGCTCTTCCCGATAGCTATATCGTCGTCGAATGACGCGGATGGCCGACTGCCCGTCAACCGACTGCGGATAAATCGACGATAACGGCGACAATAGCAGTGCCGTTGCAAGCAGCCAACTCGTGTACTTTTTGGCTCGCGGGATTGTATAGAAGTTCTTGTCCTAATTCGGCTATGTATAGAAGTTCTTGACTTAAGCAAACGACAAGAACTTCGTTCTATACATAAAACAAAAAAGCCGCAGTGTATGCGACTTCCTTTGTATAGATATTCTTGTCATCCGGCAGATTGATATACTAAGTTGTTTTTCTTCGTATGCCGGTCGGCAAAGCGATCCATGCAAGTCGCCTTCCCCATTTGAATAGGATTTAATGAAAACGGCTAGCGATTCTTATACTTCTCGATAAATTGGTACTGCGACAATCCCCCACCCAGATAATCCTTAACTGCTTGATATTTAAGCTCTTCAGAATAACTACGATTATGGATGCGGATCACTAATCCTTCGTAACCGTACAAATGATAAAGACGCTGCCATTTCGTTATAGTGGATTTGTTAAAGCCGTACTTTCTAACAGCGGCATTCCTACCAATATGACCGCTTTCTTGGAGAATAACCAATTTCTCTAAAGCATTGAGTTTAGGTTTTGACACAAAGAATGCTCCCCTTACAGTGACAGGTTTTATTATTTCACCTGTCTACCGTATGGGGAGCATATCTATTGGATGGCCCTTTTGTACATAAGTACATCTGCTTTTTCTACCGAACCTTCTTAACGGGTATCCATAGCTGAACTTCAACTTCTTCTGTGTAACTTTGCTTTTCCACACCGATTTGGATCTCCGGCCCTAATTGGATCACTGGTCCCTCAACCTGCTCATACCCTGAGGAAGGGAACCATTCTCCGTAAATTTGCTTCCATTTTTCTGGTTCCCAAGGAACTTTTATATCAATAACGGCCCAAGTCATTGCCGGTACAGATAATCGAGTGAACTTGTCTGGGCACGATTCCGTAGAAGCTACTGATAGATAGTAATCGAAATCTGTTTTTCTGGGCCCAACCGCTTCGCCTACATTCACATGAAGAATACCGATTGGCTCCACGTTATTAAGTGACTTCAGCTCGGCGTACGTGTCGTGATTTGTTGATCTCCAAACTTGCTCGACACCAGGATGTTCACCCATTTCAATCGGTGTAACCCGATTGGATATTCCAATCACTTGGAATGCTTCCTTATTTTCAATTCTAAACTTCATTGGTTCGCCACCTCTAATTGATAATCGAAAAGTCATTGGAGAATATAGTTTTAGTGACTGGCTCGACATTCTCAGTTCTGTTGGCGTTACTTCATGATGGGCTTGAAAAGCGCGTGTAAATGCGTCTGGCGAGTGGTATCCATACTTCATTGCGACATCGATCACCTTGACTGAGCTGTTCTGCAGTTCAAGCGCTGCGAGCGATAGACGTCTGCGACGAATATATTCATGAAGCGAAATATCCGCCAAGTAGGAAAACATTCTTTTGAAATGATAAACCGAACAGTGAGCAAATCTTGCTAACTCGTTTTCATCGATTTCATTTTCCAAGTTCTGTTCGATGTAGTCTAAAGCCTTATTCAAATTTTCGAGCATATTCATCCAATGACCTCCCTTCTCTCTTAGAGTAGCAGGAAAAATTTCTAGGCACCCGACTCATCAAGTTCAACCTCTGCAGGGAGAACATCATTCATTATTCCTTACCGTTTTTAACAGTAAGGCACTGACCAAAACTTGCCGTCACTATAATACGGTTCTCCACGCTGTTGGAAACGGCAAGTCGTACCGAGGGAGTTAAATGATTCATCGCACAATGGTCAATTGCACTTAATCAATTTAAATTGTCTTTATTTCACATTAAAAAAAGCTTTTTTCAACAATATAATCTTCATTGGAATTTTTTAAAACTATATCAAAATTTTGATGATAAGGATGCATAAATAAATCATATTGAATTCTACGCTCTTCATGAGATTTTCTTAAGTAATTAATATCTGTTCCTCTTTCAGAAACATCACGTATGCTCCTTCTCTTCAACTCGGTTTCTCCATCCGTATATAAGTAAACTTTCCGATCATACAAATTTGGGTCTGTAAAGGCAACACTCATGCCTTCTACAATATTTATTTTGTTTTGTGAAGATATTAACGTACTCTTTGTATAATTCGTGCCTAATGTATAAAAATCCAAACCATCTCTCATCATATGGATGTCTCTCTCTAAAGCGAATATATTATGAGCAGCAGGATGACAAGCTGTCATTTTATTATGATGTTGTTCATTCTTATATTCATAGTCGATAAAAGTGTACTTCCTAAGATGAGAGCCGATAATATAGGGGTCAGTATTAATATAATTCACATCATCATGTCCCAGAAGCTTTAAAAGATTATGGGCAAAAGTTGTCTTTCCAGATGCACCATGACCCGAAATTCCAATGGTAACTCTTTTACTCTCACTGTTAATCAAATTGGCTATCTTATTTAATACCTGATCCATATTTTCCTCCATTTTTTCTATTATTGATTTTCATTAACTTTCCTTATATACAGTTTTTAGAAATATTATACAACAATATATTATCAAAGTTCTCTATTGTTAGTTTAATAACTCGTGTACTTTTTGGCTCGCGGGATTGTATAGAAGTTCTTGTCTTAAGCAAACGACAAGAACTTCTATACATAAAATAAAAAAGTCGTAGTGTATGCGACTTCCTTTGTATAGATATTCTTGTCATCCGACAAGCAAGATCTCCGTGGATCTTGCTCCTTGTGTTTTGGTGTTTCGGAATGTGTCTGTGTGCATTCAATTATCATCCGAAATACCCCGCAGGCATCATTACTATTACAACATCTGCATCCAAGACTTCACCCGTTCCTCGGTTCTCTTTACACAGACAATGGTAATAAACTATAGTCTATTATTTGTTCATTAACATTGAAAGTATATCTATGGTCAAATCGTTCTCCATTCAACATGATAGGTAAGAACTCTTGAATATTATTCGCTATTCCTTTGTTATTAACATCTAAAATCCAACCAGCTTCTTTCCAATCTAAAATGCCTTCTGTCACACTTGTAGGTGTCAGGAAGTCGAGTGTTGTTGGAACCGATGCAATAAACACGTACATTCCCGATGTACCTTTCTCGGTTATCCAAGTAACTTTTCCAACCAACTCAGGATTTTGTATATTTATACCTGTCTCTTCAAATGTTTCCCTAATTACACATTGATATGGTGTTTCATCTTCTTCAAGTTTCCCTCCGATTCCGTTCCACTTTCCCATAATCGGAGAAAAAAAACGATTTAACATTAGAATTTGATTTCCTTTTCTAATAAAGCACAAGGTATATTTATACATTTTTATTACTCCTTCGGCGTTATTAAATCTTCATTAGACCCCTGAATTTGACTTGACAAAAAGTTTTCAAATAACTTTATAGTTCCTGATTGTTCATAGTGCACATCGGAAGCATGGTTATCATTTCTAATAACCTCAATTTCAAAAACATCCCCTACACCTTCAACTGAATCCAGGTGAAACAATTGGTTATTTAATTCCCAGACCTCTCTTCGTTTTCTGATCAGCAAAGGTTCTTTATAAATAGAGGTGAATATTGGAATTATTTTTTCATCTGAAACCTCATAGAAATCATAATTAACATTGAAGTCATCATCGACACGTGAATAAACATAGACCAAACAACTGTTGTCTTGTTCTTGTTTAGTTCTTATTTTAATTCGCTTTGAATTCGTTCCTGTTCTAGGATCATAAATCTTAAAAATATAATCGGTTTGTTCCTCAATTCTGTGAAACGTTGCTTGTATTTCTCCAAGTACGCCACGAACTCCTTGAAAATCCTTGCAAAATATTTAGCTGCCCTTTGAAGTGAAACTTCCATAGAAACCAACTCCAGATGAGGATGCCGCGAAGCATAATGCTTACTGGTGCTTTTCAAATTCTTCTTTCAACCAGAGCTTATTATTCTGTGCGATGTATTGCTCTGATTGGATTAACAACTCCACAAGCTCTGACTTTGAAAGCTTCATATACCGCACGCCTCTTCTTTTTTTCATAAACATCATGTAACCAATCAATTGTTGGAGAATCGGATTCCCGGTTCATACATTTCGTCCCCTTGGTATTTTTCGATAAGTCGAATTTCATCTAGCTCATGTTTGGCACGGTTTTTCGCTATTTTCATTTTCTTCGCTTCAAGAGGTAAGCCTTGTTTTTCAAACCTCTTCTCACTCTCGTCTGCCCAGTTAAAATAAGCAAGGATCTCCTCAGCACGAAGGTTTCAAGCGTCTGACCTTCCAGCCTTTCAACATACTGATTGCCGTTCACATACAGGGATGTGCCGTTCCGATCCCCTGTCAGAACCAAATGCGTCCATATTCCGATCGGACCGCTCCAGAGAATAGGAAGCGCAACGAACTCGTTCAAAGGGACCCTCGACCATGTCACGATCCACAACAGGCCTCTCGAGCTAATCGAGCAAACCAATCTGGCCCTCAACAAGCCCGTTTCATCCCTGATAGTTGAACACGCTGTTATAGTTTTCTTTGGAAAATCCCAATTTTCCGGTCGTTCCTTGCGTAAGCTTCAACTGACCTTCGGGCGATTCCATCAGGACTGCATTGGACGGATTGCCGGCATCGGGATTTATCCACATCGAAACTGTCCATCCGAAACCCAGCGATCGTAACGGAGTCTGCACATAACTGTTTCCTCCGCCGAATTGAATCCCCTGCCCGAATTTGCCACCGGCATATGTTACGTTGTTTCCGGTTCCTTCAAATCCGTTGCCCGAATTATCCGTATAATTGTTCTCAAACCGATATTCGATCACCTTTCCCTTCGGATTGTCTACTTGAAGCTTGCGGGAAAGGTCAGCATTCGGCGCATCGCCGATTTCGGACGCCCTTAGTTCAAATTGGCCGAAGTCCTTATCCACTCTCGTTCCCGTCCACGTCTTCTCGGATATGACCTGTACGGCCGGCAGCATGCGCACATGAGAATCATCCATGGAAACGCCGCTGGCATGGGAAACATCGTTCCAGAATGCAAACTTTCCGCCTTTTAATTTCGGGTGTCCGTACGGCAATGAGGCCGCTTCCCACTTGTTAGGCTCCCATTCGTTATACAACAGTCTGGAGTCCACATAGTCTTTCATCGTGGGAATAATATAGTTGTACCCGGAATCGACGTTCACGATCTCATAGCCGGCGTCGATCGCCTGTTCTGGTCCCCCATACGGGGTATGCCAAATATCCATAGTCGCAGAGTTGCTTATCGGGGTGTCGCCGTCGTAAGCCTTCAGCCCTCCCCACAAGTGCGGACGTTTTCCTTTAGCGCCTCGCTTGATGTCCGCGATTACGACAGGGTATCGGATACGGTGCTCGGCATCGCCCGCAAATGGTTGGAAACGATGCCTCCCACTGAAACCGTCCAGACGTTAGAAAAAATAATATTCACCCTCCACCACTGGGCGCTCGCGGCGGCGCCGGGCCGTATTCCGGTGAACGCTCAACAGGCGTCCGATTTTGCCGCCAAACTTCTATGGTCCCGAAACCCGGAGGTCCTTCTGCAAGCGATGGAACAATGGATGAACGATTTATTCCTGCTCATCGACCCCGATCGGCAGAAAGGACAAATTATGAACAGAGCCAAAAAATATATACGCGATCATATACAAGAACCGATTACCTTGGAACAACTCGGCCATGTCACGTTTACGAGCAGATCACATCTGAGCAGGCTGTTTCGCAGGCGTACCGGCCAAACATTCATCGAATATTTGACCGATCTTCGCATGGAGAAAGCCAAGAAGCTGTTGGCGGAACCGGGAATCAAAATCTATGAAGTAGCCGAACAGCTCGGCTATCAGGACTGGAAGCATTTCAGCCGTACCTTTAAAGACCGGACCGGCTACGGGCCGGCTGAATACCGGAGCAATCTTCATATAAGCGAACCGGAGTAACTTCGCACAACTGGCGGGACTGTGCAAGCTTTTTTCCGCGTCCCCGGTATTGCCGCCGCCTGAGAGGCATGCAGCCCCAGTTTAACGTCTGCTGGACTTCAAACAGCCGCGAACCCAACGGTTTGCGTCTGTGTCGAAATCGAATGAAACTACATCTCTTACAATATTCCACCTTCTCCAGCGCAGCGCTTTCCGGATCACTTCTTGTTCAATCGCCCGAGGGACGAAGGCAATACCGCCGGATTAGGGAAATTCCCTTATATTTCCACATTGACCCTCATGTCCTTTTCCAATACCTCCAACCCTTCTGTAATCCAATTCTGATCCCCGGACTCTAATCCCTCGACCAGGTATGATCAAGCGAAACGAACAAGAAGACTTTTCGGATGCGGGCGTCCAGGGCAACCTCTCCCCTGTAAGCCATCACTTGCCGGGTAAACGGCTCGCCGCAATCCTCAAGCAGGTACACGTAGTCGTAATCAGGATCGCTTATCGCGGCATCGCCGAAATCGATAATACCTGTTAATGCTGACATATGTGAATCCATCAAAAAGTGATCCGGCGATAGACCAGCGTGAATCAGCGCCGGCGTATATCGAGTATATGCCGTATCCTCCAAATAGGATTGAAAGCGCTGCGTGAGATAGTCCCGTAAAGACGGATTAAGAAGCGGAAACGCATGCTTCTCCGTGGCTTCCATCAATAAGAAAATGTCATTCTTGAGGTTTCGAACGGGAACTCCAGCCGCAGTAGCCGAATCAACCGGAAATGCGTTCAACGCATTCATAAAATCAGCAAGCTGCAAAGCGAGTCGATCTCTTGCATTATCGGAGATAGAGACGATTCCGACTTCCCCCAGGATCTCACCTTGGACTTTCCGATAGCCTGTAAAGGGACTTCCATCACTCTGTGATCCGATGTATTCAAACTCCGGTATATCGACCTTTAAACGATTGACCAGTAGAGGCAGCAATTGAATTTCTTTGTTCAGTTCATCTGCTCCTTGTTGACTCTTGGGAAAGCGAAATACCCATTCTCCATTGACAAGGATCGCGTAATTCCGAAATCCTTCACCAAGCGACTCTACGGATTGGATGGTCAAATCAGGGAATTGGTCCGTTATCATTGTTGAATATTGGCGATACCGAGACATTACTTTCGTCGATCAAGGGAATGAGACGAAGGTCATTGAAACGTTCGACGCGGAAAGCTCCAACCCCGTCGAGCTCCAGCAAGCAGGCTGGCAAGCGATTATGGACAATTTCATAGCCTATACCGAACAAAACTAATCATCGCGAAGAAGACGCCGGGGAAGGTGCCCGGCGTCTTCCCTTGTTAATCCAAGTATGAGTGCGCTCTCCGTTATCCTTAACCTTGAGCTGCATCCGTGTTCATGTAGTTGATTGCCCACATATGGCCGTCCAAGTCCTCGAAGGCCCAATGATACATGAATCCATAATCCTCAGGTTCTTCGTACGATTTCCCGCCCAAGGAGACCGCAGTATTCACGATTTCATCCACCTTTTCTCGGCTCTCGAAGGCCAATGCGATCGTCATTTGCGCATACTTTTCCGTATCAACGGTTTCCTTCTGCGTGAGCGACTTTAAAAGTTCTTTGGTGAGCAGCATGACCTGCAGGTTGTCGCCGATCACGATGGCTACCGACTTCTCATTCTCGGGGAATTGCGGGTTGAGCTCGAATCCGAGCCCGGTGAAGAACGCCTTCGATTGTTCTACGTTGTTTACAGGCAGATTGAAGCTCGTGAATGTGGACATTAATGCCATTTTTAAACACCTCATCGTCAAATTGTTTTGTTGTCATTGATGCCTTCGTTTATTTAGACAAAGCTGATCCGGGAATTCATCGGTCTACTTGATTCGGAAGCGTGAATCTTGAAAATAAGTCTCAAAACCGAAATCAGAGCTTATCCCCCATCCTTTTCACCTCAAAATGGGAATGTTTGTTCTTGTTAATTGTAGCATTTTTGTTAAAATCTGAAAAGGGCAGAAATTAGTTAATCTGCCCTTTTCTTTGAAGGTTATTGCTTGTTAAAGAGATAGGATTCATTCGTTGATAAACTTCTCAAATTCACTTTCTTCTTGTCGTAAGATGCTTGAAGCCATTCCAGTTCAGTTATTTGAGATGATACGGATTTACGGTACATATGTCTCCCACAACTTTTGACATGGTTCCTACTTTTTCGCGGTAATCTTCATAAAGCTCTTTAAGATCTTCCGGTCCCCTAAGAATACCCTTCTGAATATCGACATATGAAATCCAGTTTTCGTGAAGTGAGTTTATGGATTCGGAAACCTGTTGAGCTGTGGGTGCAGTATAGTATGAAGTCACCTCAATGTCCTTTTGGTGGAGCAACGTTTTCACAATGTCCACCGGTATTTTTTCCGTTTGAACCGCATGGGTCGCAAATGCATGTCTCAACAGATGAGCTTTCAATACAACTTGATTGCCTTAGGCAGATTGAATTATAATACCATGCAAAAGAAAACGAATGATGGCATTAAGAGATATAACGTTAATATGTCTCGATTGGTACTGGAAAATATATCTTTTCGGCGGCATTAGATGTTTTCTGCTTTCAACATCATACTCGACCTCTGGAATGGAATCAGACTTATAGGATTCCTTTAGCATTTATAGAATTTCTGACATAAACTTAAAGACTTCTTCCGGCAGAGGCACTTCCCTGCCTTTAGGGATCAACCTGAAAATGTAATTTTTTCTTGGCGGACTAACACTTTTATCTATCGTCACCACATAGCAGTCTTTATCTTAAAAACCTCTATAACGCTTACTTTCACCTTGGAACTGGCCAAAGCCTTTAAGATCTCTAAGAATAAAATGCCATCGTTCTCCGACATATTCTGATTCATCGTAATGAAATTCTATTGGAAGTGCCAGACGCTGCTCTCTAACATTCTTAATGGCCTTACGGTAAGCTTCACGCAGCCGGCTCACTTGATTCCATCTAAGATGCCCCTTTGCCCTTATTTCAGGCAATAACGGAGTTACAGCTGAAGTGTCTTCTTTTCGCTTAGTTTTTGCAGTAACGTCAGAAGATTTCGGACATAAAAATAAAAAAAAGCTTGATTTCTCAAGCTTTTTTCAATAAGTTATGTCCCTTGTTTTGTGTCCTTGGACAGTTCTCCTCTCCGTCGCTCCAGGTATTTTTTAGTGAAAAAGAAGCAGGCATCGCATCATAACCAGACTCGTCCAAACCAATCGAAGGCTACTTTTCCCGATATCTCATGGTCGCCCTCAAAAAGATCCAACTCCAGCTTATCTTCTTGATCCAACAGCCGGTAAACGTTCCGAATTTTCTCGAATGCTTCCATAGTGCCGTGAACTGGGAAAATCGGATCCCTTGTTCCGGCTTCGACCAGAAGAGGATTTGGAGCAATCAATCCGAGTAAGTCCGGCATTTCCGCAACTAGCGAAAGACCCGGAACATAATTATCGATACAGTGGTGAATGGATAAAATACTCTCTTGAAAGGTGTTGGTAAATCCACTGACGACAGTTGCGGAAATTCGGTCATCTATTGCCGCAGCAAACGAGCAGACAAGCCCTCCGCCAGAAATCCCCATACATCCGATCCGATTCGTATCCACATCATCGCGTGTAAGTAAATAATCGACGCAGCGCAACGTTTCAAATACTCGGTATCCTGCCATCGTTTGGCCCATTGCTAATAGAAAAGTAGAAAGACGATTACAGGAATGGTGTTCTTTTGCTTCCTTATCCTCAACCAGCATACGATCGCCAAACCCCAACAATTCCGGCACGACCACGATATGTCCCCTCTTAACCAGTTCAACGGCAAAGTTTTTTTGGTATCCGATATCACCGGTCTTCTTCTCTCCGCTCGGGGTTAATCCGACAAGATCCCTGCTTCCATAACCGTGACCGTGACAGGCAATGACGGCACCTAATCGCCCGTTGCTTTCTTTTGGAACAAGGACATAGACCGGCATAAGGAGCCCGGGATACGTCTCTATTTGAATCCTTTGGCGAATATAATCACCGCAATCTTCGGATTCAAGAAGAACCGGAGCAAGCTCTGAACTCTCCGCTGCATATCCACCTAACAACTCTACAAACCGTTTGCGCAGACGCGCTTTCCACTCGCTCCATTCCTGTTGTGAAGATGCTTGAAATTTCTCAGAGGGATTCACGCTCTCGTATAAATGCTTAAAATAATGATCCGGATACCACATCCTGGGCTCCCCCTCGATATTAATTTACATCCAATACCCGTACTTATTTCAAGATGATCGCCTGTTCATCTGCTTCAATTGCCGCTTTGCTGGCAAGGAACAGATCTTGATGTGAAATCGTGTATGGTTTACCATCTCAGCAAATCGAAATCGTGAATTAACAAATATTGTTGATTGTATCATCTAATTAACACAAATTGTTGGAATAGATTTATTTTAATCAACGAACCTGGCTGTTAGCGCTGAAAAGCAGCCATATGAGCCGGCTGCTTTTTCATTTGGTTATTGAATTATTGTTCTCCGTTAGAGTACAAAGAAGCGACTAAGGAAGGGAGCAGCATCTTGCCGAGCCTCTCGTATACGCAAGATGGCGTTACAAAGGCGGTAAAACCATAAATAGGATGGTACTGCATATGACAGCTTGAACGATTATGATCCTTCATCAGTGTTATTCATTAATCGGTTTTATCGTTGGTTTTCCATCCTTATCCAGTAACGGTGTAATTCCCCCTGAATATCCACTCCAACTAAATAAATAATGAACGCCTGTTTCATTATCTACTATTATTCTGTTTCCATTAGCCACGCCATTTTCTGAATGGATTTCTTCAAACCTCTTCTTTGAATCTTTGTTCTTATCTGAGTCTTTTTTAAACATTTTCTTCACCCCCATATTCATTTAAATGTTAACACTATTCCTGCATATTTCAATTCGAATTCCCTCCTTCCTATACTGTCATATTCAAAGCAGCTGTGCGGTCATATTCCTTCACAATCTGGATGATAGGTTTATTCTACCAGCCCTTATTTTCTCTGTCCAACTTTGCGCAGCTGATCCATCATCCCTGTTTCATATTTAGAGGTCAGTCCCATCCGCTTAGGATACATCGTACTCTCTTACCACAGAGAAGCTAATAGAATAAGTCGATTAACAGCTGACCCAGTGCGGATAGCGCGACAAAACCAATAACCGCGACCATAATCGCCTTATTTCCAATCTGTTTAAAGTCATTCCATTTAATGCTTAAGCCGAGCCCTGCCATAGCCGCCGATAATAAGAATATGCTGACAGCTATAAACGCGTTTACGACAGAGTCCGGTAAAATGTGGATCGTTCTAACCACGCTCATAGCCAGAAAACCGAAAATGAACCATGGAATCGGCAAGCTCCTTAAACGATTCTTCTCCTGATTCCTCTGCACATCTTTATCGCGATAGAGATATCCCAATATCAGCGCAGCCGGAATGAGCAGCGCCACTCTGCCCAGCTTCACAATGATCGCGGCTTCCCCTCCAGTATCTCCTGCCGGAACAGCTGCAGCAATGACATGCGCCAGCTCATGCAAGGTTGAACCGGCAAAAACCCCATATAGATACGAATCCATTCCCATATAGGGAAACAAGAAAATATAGGCAACCGATCCGATCGTTCCAAGAATCGCGATACAGGCTACTGAGAGCGCTGTCGTTTCCTTCTTGGCTCCGATCAGAGGGGCAACGGCTACGATTGCCGCTGCGCCGCAAACTGCCGTTCCTACCGCGATAAGTATGGCTAAATGCTTATTCACCTTTAATTTTCCGCCAAGGTAGATCATAATCGTCAAAGTAAAAGCAATCACGATCACATCAATCGCCAGCACCGGGAAGCCGGCTTCTGCGATTTGCTGCAAATTCAGACGGAGTCCCATTAGAATGATACCGATCCGAAGAAGAAATTTACTACTGAACGTAATTCCGGCTGTGGCTCCATGAGGCACATCCATGCATGATTTCCACAGAACACCCGCCAGGATGGATAGAATCATGATTCCCATAATCGAAAACCCCGGCAGTTCCGCGATTTGTCCAGCCAGAACAGCCAGGATCACAGTTAGCGCGATTCCTCTGGACAGCCCTCTCCAACCATTGCTGACATCGGGTAGTCCCGGTTTGCCGCGAAGTGTCGTTGTCGGGATTTGCATAGCTTCAGCTCCCTTGATGAATTAAACCTTTTTATTGCGTTCTGTTGACATGCACCCGGCACAAAGAAGGCCGTCCTTCAAGTTCGCTGGCTACTTCATTTGAAACCATTTCTGACGTTCGAATCTGCGATTCTTCAGTTAAACCCGCGATATGAGGCGTAATCAAACAATTTTCCCTCATCAACAAGGGATGATCGGCTGCAGGAGGTTCTCCCCCCAGAACATCTAATACGGCACCGCCAATGATTCGCTGTTCCAGCGCCAAGTTCAGATCGGCTTCATGGATAATGCCTCCACGGGCGCTGTTAATGAGGATCGCCGTGTTCTTCATGCTTTTCATTGTTTCCAGATGGATCAAGTCTCTGGTCGATGCAGTTAATGGGATATGCAAGCTTATGTAATCGGACTCCGCAATCACCCGCTC
The DNA here is from genome assembly GCF_014641075.1 of Paenibacillus nasutitermitis. GTDB lineage: Bacteria > Bacillota > Bacilli > Paenibacillales > Paenibacillaceae > Paenibacillus_Z > Paenibacillus_Z nasutitermitis. The sequence continues at coordinate 2,255,372 of NZ_BMHP01000001.1, read as the reverse complement.
GTAGCTGGCAAGCTCAATTCCGGTTTCCATCACGGGATAATCGTAAGGGGAAACAAACGGATCGTGTCCGATGATATGCAAACCCAGCGCTTTAGCACGAGCGGCCACACGGTGACCGATTTCACCGAGACCAATAAGACCGAGCGTCTTGCCGAACACCTCGGTGCCCGTATATTTTATTCGGTTCCACTTGCCGGATTTGACATCAGATGCCGCTTCCTTCAATAATCTGCTACAAGCAAATATACCGGCTATCACATATTCGGCGACGGATGTCGCATTTGCATTCTTCCCGTAAATCACTTTAATGCCGCTGTCCGCTGTTCTTTGAAGATCAATATTGTCAAGTCCAACGCCCAGACGTCCAACCACCTTCAAGCGGTCGCTCCAGGCAAGAAGATTAGCGTCTACTCGGGTCTGGTTTCGAACGATAACGGCATCGGCCAATGCCAGCTCTTCTTTCAGGCGCACACGATTATGCCACAGATCCGGATCGTAAACCACTTCCCATCCGCGTTCCCGAAGCCTTTCAATGCCGATCGGCCAATTCAATTCCGTAATTACGATCTTCATGGCTGCTTCACCCTTTCGCAAAAAACGATCCCAAGACCTTCACCCAGTCGCGTCAGTTCTGAGGTTACTTCATCTGAGATGGTTACCCCCGAAGCGGAACGCTGCCGATACCTTTCATCCCGCCGCTCTCCCGGATAATAGATTCGATCCGTCTGTGAAGTAGTTGGCGTATCTTTAAGCTCTTGAATAAATCCTTCCATCAGATCAAAATAGTGATCCAGTGTCATCCACCGGGAGATGTCAAGAAGAATAAAGCTATGCCCGACATTCGCCGCGGGATCTCCGTCTTGATAAAGATTTCGGACATGCGGACCGTATGCGGCACCGCTTAACACCCCGCACATAATTTCTATTGCCATAGCCAGCGCATAACCCTTGACCCCTCCCAGTGGAAGAATGGCGCCCTTCAGCGCTGCTGCAGGATCTGTCGTATCCGCACCGTTCTCATCCATGGCCCAGCCCTCCGGAATCTCTTGGCCTAATTTGTCCGCCAGGATGATTTTGCCGCGGGCTACTATACTTGAGGACATATCAATAATGACTGGAGGACCCTGCCTGATCGGGAAACCGAAGGCAATTGGATTGGTCCCGAAGAAAGCCTTCTTCCCTCCCCAAGGGGGGATTCCCGGCGGGGAATTGGTCATCGCCATTAACGCCATGTTTTCCTTGCAGATCTGCTGGCAGAAGAATGCCGCCGTTCCGAAATGATTGCTGCTGCGGATGAACATGCCCACAAGCCCATATTCCTTCGCCATCGGAATCGCCGTTTGCAGAGCACGGTAAGCCACTACCTGACCCAGCCCGTTTCCGCCATCAACTTGCAGGATCGATCCGTTTCTGACCATTTTGATATCGGGGTCAGGGGCAATCCGGCCCTCCTGCATTCGTTTTGCATAGATGGGCAGCCGGCTGATTCCATGGCTTTCATTTCCCTCCATGTCGGCCCTGACCAATGACTCGATGGCAATGTCTGCGTGCACTGCCGGCATCCCCAGCTTCATAAATATCTGTTTGCCGAATGTTATTAAATCAGCTGTCCGATAAGTGGAAGCATCTGTCTCCGACACGCGATCACCTCACAAAAATTGCAAGTTGGATATCGGCCAGATATCCAACTATGCATATAGAGCTAGACACCATTCATGTTAGGCGCTTCGATAAAGCTTGGTCATCACAAATTCTTTATGTCCAAGAGCCTCCGCAGAGGTATAACGCCCATTAACAACCCGGCATAAATAATCCATTAATTGATCACCGGCCTCGGTCAGATTCATTTCACGGGTCAGCAGACCGCTGCAATCCACATCGACATGCTCACTCATGCTGCCTGCTGTCATCGGGTTCGCGGTGACTTTAATAACCGGCTCGATGGGGTTGCCGATAATATTGCCTTGACCCGTAGGGAAGAAGTGAACGACTGCTCCGCCCGCCGCCATAAGCGTAATACATTCAGCCGCCGCAGAAGAGGTATCCATAAAGTAAAGTCCAGGACCGTTTTCCGGCATTTCGGCAGGCTCGAGTACGCCGATAACCGGCTTGGACCCAGTCTTCTCAATATTGCCGAGCGCCTTCTCCTCGATCGTTGACAACCCGCCTGCTATGTTGCCCTGGGTTGGCTGAGAGCCCAACAGGTCCACACCGGAAGCCTTGATTTCAGAAATATAGTCATCGTATATCCCCATAAATTTATGTCTGAGCTCCGGCGTGGCGCAGCGGTCGGCAATCAGATGTTCGCCACCGGTGAGCTCCGAGGTTTCCCCGAAGAACACCGTAGCTCCGGCATCAACGAGCCGGTCGACGGCTTGAGCGACCGTCGGGCAAGAGCCAAGACCGGTCGTCGTATCGGATTCGCCGCATTTGATGCTGACGGTAAGATCCTTAAGTTCAATAGGCTCGCGCTGTAATTCCGTTGCCCACTGAACAAATTCTTTGGCCTGACGGGAAGCCTGACGGATAATCTCCAAATCACCGTATCCTTTGATCGAGAAGGAGGCTACCGGTTTCCCGGTTTTCGCGATACCGTCCGCAATAATTCGGGTCCAATTCGGCTCGATGCCGATGACCACGACTGCGGCCACATTCGGATTGGAGCCCGTACCGATCATCGTGCGGAAATGCAGCTCCAGGTCTTTGCCGTATTGCAGTCGGCCGTATGCATGCGGGAGTGCCATTGTGCCTTGAATATGGCTTGCTACCGCCTCACATGCCGCATTGGAAATATCATCCACTGGAAGAAGGATGACATGATTGCGGATGCCTACTGTACCATTTTCACGCCTATACCCAAATAACTGCTTCATGTTTACCACCTCAAAGTCCTAATATTGTGTGTATGCACATAATCGCCCAAATGAAACCCCTCCGGCGCATAACCGATCGGCAAGCCATATTCGATGACATGGCCGTTCTCATCCACGTTCGCTACAGCAATCTTATGACCTAGCGGAATCGAATCCTTCGCGAGCACCTCGATGCTTGTATCCGTATCCATATACACCCCGATTATGTTCTCACCGGCGTTAATGTCGGTAGTGGCTACTCCGACGTGGTCGCCCTGCTTATGAATCAGAAATTTATGCATCCTCGGAACCTCCTTGAAAATAAGACGGAAAACTGTCTTTAATTTGAGTAAACGCATGGTCATGGCTGATGGAAGGCTTGTATTCCAGCCCGATATAATCCCAGTAGCCCGTACTGCGAATGGCCTCCAATACAGCAGGGAAATTCACTTCCCCTCCGATAGGCTCGGTTCTGCCTGACACCTTGGCTATATGGTAATAGCCGATGGAATCGTAATGGCTGGAAATGGTTCGAACCAAATCGCCCTCCATGATTTGCATATGATAGACGTCATACAACACTTTTACATTCGGACTGCCTACCTCCTCGATCACGCGGAAGGCTTCGGCGGATGTATCGCAATAGATGCCTTTATGGTCCACCTTGCTGTTCAAAGGCTCGAGAATGGCCGTAATGCCAGCCTGCTCGAGAATCGGTGCAATATACTTCAAGGACAGGACGGCCTCCTGCCGGTTTCGTTCCAGGCTCCAGCCTGAGATCAGATTACCGGGGACAAAGATAAGCCGTCTGCAAGACACCGCCTGCGCATATTCAACCGCCTTCTCCACATCCCGGGCTAGCTGCTCGCGGTCCTCTGGCCAGACCAGCACCGGCCGTCCGCTTCCCACAGCGAATCCGGATGTACCGCCCAGGCAGGTTACCTGGAGAGGGTGCTTCTCGCGAAGCGCCCTCACATCGGCCAGATCATGTATTCTCCATACAAACTCGCAACCTGTAAATCCAAATTGACCGGTCAAACGCCAACGCTCATGAAAAGGTACCGACGCTGCAAAATTCATTTCCAGATGTGCCGCGAATCGTTTCATCTGCTCCACCTGCCCAATAGGTCTGTTTTATTTATAAATATCTCCATACTTTTCATTAAACTCTTCGGTTATTTTGGCTTGGCCGGATTTGTTCCACTCATCAACAAACTTTTGGAAATTAGCATCCCCATCCAGTTCCCCGGTTACAAATTTAATAAAATATGCGTTTGCGACTTTTCCGACATCGGGATAATCATTCTGCGCGGACACGAATCCGGGAATTGTCGGGTATACGTCAACTCCCTCTGTAACCCTATCAATGTATTCCAATGCGCTTTTCGTATAATCGTATTTCTCCATAAGCTTCGTCTTCGTATAGAAGAATGAATAAAATGTTCCCGCACCTATTTTATTTCTCGTCACTTCACTGGAATATTCCGGCTTTACAATCGGAACACCGTCTACCATATCGTAATGGTCGCCTTCAACCCCATAGGCGGAGAGCAGGTAAGTCTCTTCATCCGATGATAATGCGCGGAGAATTTGGAATATCCGTTCCTTCTTCTCCTCATCCTTCGCCACCTGCGCACCTAAGGCAATAAAGCCGTTTGGGGCTCCGTAAGAGTATGCTTTGACCGATTCAACCGTTCCTTTTAACATTTTGCCGATAACCAGCTCCGAATCGGGATTTTTGGCTTTGAACCGCGGTCCGATAATGCCCGTATCAGTATTGAATTGATAGGATTGCCAGTCGCGAACACCTACAATTCCATTAATGAAGTCATTATGTGCATCATCGGCATTTTTCGTGATAAATTCCGGATCGATAAGACCTTCTTTGTACCATTTGTTCAACAGCTTAAAGGCGCCTCGTGCCCCGTCTGTCATCAATCCATGAACGATGCTGCCGTTCTCATCCATCATCCAGCCGTTTTTGACGCCGAAGGCGCTAAATATAGGAGTGAATGACCGGCCGTCGGCCCCCTGGCCGGAATAACCGAAGGTATCCTTTTTTCCATTGCCGTCCGGATCGTCATTGCGGAACTTTCTGATCACATCCTCGAATTCTTCCAAGGTTGTCGGAGCATGATCATAACCAATTTTCTTCAACCAGGCCCCATTATAAGCAGGCAGAAACGGCATATTGCCGATTTCCCAATACAGCGGGATTGCGTAATTTTTATCCCCCACCAATGCGTACTTCCATAGATTCGGATCCACTTGATCCACGGTAGGAGCATATTCCGGCATTTTCGCCTGAATTTCCTCGATCGGCATTTCGGCCAGGATGCCTTGCTCGGCAAGATCGGAGACATCTTTTCCTCCATCCAGATACATAACGTCCGGAATATCGCCGCTGCTTACCTTCAAATTAATTTGTCCCCGGTAATCCGCGCGCTCTACGCGAATATTTTTGAATTTGACATTAAACTTTTTCTCCAATGCTTGCTGTACCGGGGTGTTATCGGTTTCCGGCGGATTAAAGCTTAACCAGTTAATTTCAATCAGCTTATCGGTATTAGCGTTCGAGTTTTCCGTTTCATTCGTAGTTCCTGTGTTCTTCGTTGTTGCCGTTTCATTTGCACTGCTTTTCTTGCTGTTGTTGTTGGAGCTGCACCCCGCCAGTACCCCCGATAAAACGAATACACATACAAAACATAGGACCAGCAGCTGCTTCTTCGTTTTCCCCATACTCTGTTTTCCTCCCTCGTTTGGTCTGTTGAAACTATATCCAGACGTTCCTTCGAAGAAAAGTTGTTAACCCTTCAAGGAACCAATGAATATCCCTTTCACAAAATACTTCTGAAGGAATGGATATACCAGCAGAATCGGGATGGTGGCAATCATCAGCACCGCCGCCTTAATCGATTCCGGAACGACATCGCCGGCCATTTGATCCATAATCATCGACATCTCATTCTGACTGTTATCGATAACGAGTCTCCGCAAATAAATTTGCAGAAGCATCTTCGTCGTGTCTTGAATGTAAAGGAGGCCGTCAAACCACGCATTCCAGTGACTCACTGCAAGCCAAAGCCCTACCGTAGCCAATATCGGTTTGGACAACGGAATCACCAGCGAGAACAATATTCGAACTTCATTGGCCCCATCAATCTTGGCTGAATCCTCAAGTTCGCTCGGGATGTTCATAAAGAAGTTGCGCAGGATAATCAGAGAGAATGTGCTGATTAGAAAAGGCGGCGCCAGGATATACACCCATTGCGTGTTGATTAAACCAATGTTTTTAATCAGCAAGTAAGTGGGAATAAGTCCCCCTTGGAAAAACATCGTGAATACAATGAGCAGTGTAAACCATTTTCTATGCGGCAGTTGTTTCTTGGCGAGCGGATAGGCGGTAATCGACATGAAGAACAGGCCTAACAGTGTGCCTACGACCGTCCGAAATATCGTATTGCCGAATCCGATCCAGATTTGCTGAGAAGCGAACGCTTGCTTGTAAGCGTCCAGCGAGAATTCCAACGGGATCAGATGAAGTCCAGGCCGTATGGCTTCAATTGGCGTACTGAAAGATACGGCCAACATATGAATAAACGGATAAATCATCACTCCGCAAATCAAGACAATGAAGATAAGTAACACATATTGAAACATTTTCTCTCCAAATGTCATGTGCACCATGTCAAAACAACCCTTCTTGTCCAGACTTCTTGATTGAATAATTCGCCATCAGGATCATGGCAAAGCCGACTACGTTCTTAAATAAGCCGACTGCAGTGGTGAAGCTGTACTGCATCTGGGTCACGCCGACACGGTACACATAGGTGTCAATGATATCGCCGACCTCATAAACGGCGGCATTATACAGGTTCAACACCTGGTCAAAACCGGCATCCATCAAATTGCCGATCCGCAGTATGAACATGATGGCAATGACAGGCATAATGCTCGGAATGGTAATATGCAACGTTTGTTTCCAACGGTTGGCTCCGTCAACGACCGCCGCTTCGTATAAATGGGAATCAATACTTGAGAGCGCAGCCAGATAAATAATCGTCCCCCATCCGATTTCTTTCCATATTCCCGACATAACCAGCGTGAAGCGGAAAAATTGCTTATCCCCGAGAAAATAAATCGGGTCAAAGCCGATCATCTTGATGATTTCGTTCACAACTCCTGTTGTGGGCGACAGTAAGGTTGCCATAATTCCACCCAGAATGACCCAGGAAAAGAAATGCGGCACATAGGAGATCGATTGTGCAATTCGTTTAAATGTCTGCAAGCGGACCTCGTTAAATAACAGAGCCAGAATGATCGGAGCCGGAAAACCAAAAATAATGTGATAAAAGCTGATAATCAACGTGTTCTTGATAATATCCAGAAAATCCGAAGCGGTGAACATCCGGATAAAATGCTTGAGACCGACCCAATTGCTGCCCAATATACCGTCCATGATTTTGTAATCTTTAAATGCAATCTGAATCCCATATAAGGGAGCATAGTAGAAAATCAGATACCAGATGACTCCGGGGAGAATCAAGCACAGCAGAAATTTATTTTTTCTATACTCCTTCCAGATCGAGTTTTTTACATCTTCATTGCCTTTCTCCCGATATTCTACAGCAGCACGTTCCATACCCTTCCACCTGCCTTTTTAAGGGTTTTTCGCAAAATGATTGCGTTTGCAAAATTCTGTTTGCATCATCCAGCTAGCCGATCCCTAAGGAAATGTATTTGACTTCCATGAAGGCGGCCAACCCGTACTGCCCGCCCTCGCGTCCCGTTCCACTTTCCTTCCAGCCCCCGAAGGGCGCTTGAGCCACGGACGGCGCCGCATCGTTGACGCCGATAACGCCGTATTCCAAACCTTCCGCGATGCGGAAGGACCGGCCAAGGTCTTGTGTGAAGACGTAGGCGGCCAGTCCATAATCGATGCCATTGGCTTGCTGCAGTACCTCTTCTTCGGTTGAAAAAACAATCAGCGGCGCAACGGGTCCGAAGGTTTCTTCAGAGCAAATCTTCATCGTCTTATCTACATGGCTCAGCACCGTAGGCTCATAGAACGCACCCGCAAGTCCCTCTCCTTTCCATCGTTTACCGCCTATTACAATGCGGGCTCCTTTGGTAACGGCATCCTGCACCTGGAGATCAACCTTCTCCAAGGCTTGCTCATCTATAAGGGGGCCGATCTGGACGTCCGGGTCCAAGCCCGCACCCAGCTTTAGCTGCCCGGTCCTCTCGGCTAATTTCTCGGAGAACGAACTCATTATGGAATGATGCACATAGATCCTGTTCGCGCAAATACAAGTTTGACCCGCATTTCGAAATTTGCTGATGAGGCATGCATCCACTGCTGTTTCCAAATCCGCATCGTCGCAAATAATAAACGGAGCATGGCCGCCAAGCTCGAGGGACAGCTTCTTAACCTGCTGGGCCGAGTCGCGGATCAGTGTCTTCCCAACTTCCGTCGAACCTGTAAAGGTAATCTTTTTGACCTTCGGATTCTCCATGAACTCGGCTCCTACGACGCTGCCTCGCCCTGTTACCAAATTGGCGACACCGGGGGGAAAGCCAGCTCTATCAAAAATCTGGAACAGCAGGACAGCGCTTAACGGAGTCGAATCGGCCGGTTTCAGTACAACAGTGCAGCCTGCAGCTAAGGCCGGGGCAAGCTTGCGTGTTACCATGGAAACAGGAAAATTCCATGGCGTAATAGCTCCGACCACACCGATCGGTTGATGGATGACCATAATCCGTTTATTGGGGACGGACGCAGGGATCATTTCCCCGTAGTTCCGTTTCGCCTCTTCGCTGTACCAACGTAAAAATTCTGCGGCAAATTGAACTTCGCCTTTGGATTCCGACAGCGGCTTTCCCTGCTCAAGCGTTAGGATCTCAGCGACCTCGTCCCTGCTTTTGATCAATTCTTCGTATGCGCGATACAAGAGGCTGCTCCTCTCCGCAGCCGGTCTTGCCGACCATGCGGGAAAGGCTTCCGAAGCCGCATCTACAGCCAATGCAACGTCTTCCCTGGAGGCAATTGGAACGGAACCGACGGCTTCCATGGTCGCCGGGTTCGTCACTTGCTTTCTTCGGCCGTCCATCGCTTCTTCCCATCGGCCATTCCGATACATAAATCCATTCATACGGTTACTCCTCTCCTCGCTGCCCAAAGAGCCGGATTTTTTCAGCCACTTTTTGTTTTACCGCATCCCTGGCCTCGCCAAGTACAACCGCCAAATGATATTCATCCGGATCATCCCGCCACACCCGCTGTGCCGCAAGCGCGAAGGCTTGGCGTAATTCCGTGTCGACATTGATTTTGGAGACTCCTGCCGATATCGCTTGATGAATAAGCGCATCCGGTACACCGGAGCCCCCATGAAGCACGATCGGCTTATCCACCTGCTCCGCGATTTGCCGCAGTCTGTTCAAATGCAGTTTGACCTCGCCTTTATACAATCCATGTGCGGTACCTACGGCAACTGCCAAATAATCGACGCCTGTTTGCTCTGAGAAGTAGACCGCCTCTGAAACATCGGTTAGAAACGCCTCTTCCTCGCTGACGGTTCTATCATCTTCCGTGCCGCCGATCCGGCCGATTTCACCCTCCACGGATATACGCAGCGCATGGGCGGCATCCGCTACCTGTCTGGTAATACGAATATTTTCATCCAGCGGAAGATGGGAGCCGTCGTACATAACGGATTGAAATCCTAATTGAACGGCCAGCATCGCCTGTTCAAAGCTGCTGCCGTGATCCAGATGAATCGCAACGACGGCGTCCAGATCCCTTCCCAGACTGTGAATTAAGCCGACCATGGCATCCATTCCGATTGAACGGATCACACGTTGACCGATTTGAATCATGACCGGTGCCTTCTGCTCCGCCGACGCAAGGAGAATGGCCTGCACGGTTTCGGCGTTATGCGCACTGAAAGCACCTACCGCGAACCCGTTCGATTTCGCTTCTAACAACATTTCCTTGCCGGATACCAGCTTCATATACTTACCTCGCAATCTTCCCTAAGAGTGTCATTCCATCGGGGTAGCCCTGAATATCGTTGCCGACGATTCTCCGGAGCCATTTTCGATACGAATCAGTAATTTCCGTTCCTGTATCATTGAGATAACAGCTTGGCAAAGGACGTTCCAGCCCGGCTACTTTCTCAAACGGACAGCTACCGATTGTGAAAGCATAAGGTTCGTTGAGTTCCGAACTGCTAAGCAAAGTGAGCATCAATCCGGAAAGTCCCTGTCTTATCCCATTCATCGCCTGTTTGCCTATCTCTTCAGCCTCCAGCCGATCCTGCGCCGCAACCGACCACTGGGAGCATCTTTGATTCATTCCCAGAATCTCGGAACGGGATGAGAGCTTGGTCTCTTGTGAAATCAATCGGGACAGATAGCTGGAAGCGCCGCCCAGCACTTGTTGCTGTGACTGCTCATTCAGCGCAAGTTGCGAGATGATCTGCCCCTTCTCATCCCGAATGCCTTCGCTGACGACTACAATGGCATAACCGATGGTTTTTACCGTTTCCGAAATATCGTTCAGAAACTTATGGAACAAGAGAGATTTCTCCGGCGTATAGATCAAATGGGGAGGCTGCGCATCCGTCTCCTTCAGCAATGCGCTCGCAGCGGTCAACCATCCGACATTCCTCCCCATCGTTTCAATGATCCGAACCGATTCGAAGTTCTGCATCGCCTGCAGGTCTTTTCCGATATCTCTTACAGAGAGAGCTACGTAACGGGCAGCGCTGGCGAAGCCGGGAGCATGATCGGTTTCATACAAGTCATTGTCGACCGTCTTGGGAATCCCGATCACGGCTAGATCATAATGCAATTCCTTCGCGGTCTCCTCAAGCTCCTTGCAAGACCACATCGTCCCGTTCCCGCCAATGAATACCAGATAATGAATATCTAATTTTTTTAGATTTTGAACCGCTTGAACCATGTCTTGCCGTTCCATCGTCCATCTTCCGGATCCGAGGAAAGCTCCCGGAACATCGCGGCTTTGTCTCAGTTCTTGTTTAAGGGCCCCGTTAAAGGTGACAAATTGGTTGTTGGCCAATCCCTGAAAGCCGTTTAGAATCCCTACAATCTCATAGGCATCGCCGGCTTCATTTACAAACCCGTATAAACTGGCATTTATTACGGCAGTAGGCCCGCCTGCTTGACCGACGGCTATTTTCGTTTTTTTACGCTTACCCATGAATATCCCTTCTGTCATTCGAAAATTACGTATTCGATCTTCAGCAACTTGCACAGTTCTTTCAGTTTGTCGACAATATCATCGTAAATAATAGAATAATGGGGCTCGAAGCCGCCGAGCATCAGTGAATGAACGATCTGATCAGCTTGGCCGTTAAGTTTCACCGATACGGAGGTTCCGGTGAACGGCTGAGGTTCATCCAATGCTTCTCCGCGCATGATCAGCATGCGATAACCGTCGAATGATTTGCTTAAGCGGGATATCGTAATCTTCCCCGGCTTCAATCCAAAATCAAGTGCGAATCCCAGCTTCCGGTTTGGCTGCACGCCCGCTTTGGCCCCGACAGCAGGATGGGCGAGCGAATAAGCGCCGGCGCCGCAGTGCCAGAAGACAACGCTGTTGTTCGCTTCATTCAACAGGACAAGGTCGCCCAGATAAGGAGGGAGCCCCCCGCTTAATTCCCTTTGAATAAACATCGTAACCGCCCCATGAATATCGGATTCGCAGGAAGATACAATGCCGTCTTCAATAAATTGCGACAATGTAGAACAAGCGGCAGCGCCTAATTCTGCGAAAAATTCCGGCCAGCAGCGAACCGCCGTTGCTGTTATATGATGCCGGTCCACATACTGCTTCAGGCAAGTTGAGAATTTGGCGAATTTCACGGCAGATTCATCACTTTTATCAAGACCGACAACCATCGAAGCTGCCCGGTCCAGCATCGGCTTCCACGCTTCTTCATCGAGTTCCAGTGCTTCCTTGAACATCCGATGCAAATCGATATGGTGCAGGTTGACACCAATCTTACGATGCAGCTCAACCTCATCCGTACCCGAGAAATAGAAACCCGGCGGATGATCGCCTAATACGCCAACTGTCAAAGCGGCTAATTTACGATGCGTCTGCTTCGCCGCGAACTTACTTTCCAGCTTCGCTTGAACGCCTATTTCCGAAGGATTGCCATAAATAAAATCAAAGTCGCGCTCATAATACCGCAGCGCATGGCAGGAGCTGTTCCCGCCCGTCAAGGAATTCAGGCGAAGCCTCCCTCCAATCTCGGGCTCTCTGACAGACCAGACGACGATCGGTTGTTTGCAAGACTCCATCACCTTTACAATAAATTCAGCATCGGCGAAGGTCGTCATCTGATACACAATACAATCAACATCATTCGACACCATGCCGCTCAGTACTTCCCCTAATTCATCCGGCGATGTGATAATCTGTTTCGGCGCTTGGACGCAATGGCAGACCGATGTTAAATAATCCCGAGTTTCCTCAAAAATCCGGTTCGCGGACTCGATATCGAACGTTTTGCGGCCAATCGGCAAATATGCAATTTTCACATCAAACATAGAAAGTTCGCCTCCACGTAGGATTAAATGAAGTTTTCAAGATGTTTCTGAGCTAGCAGCAGCCCCCTTGCCACCTTATCGTCCGAACCGCTCCAGACCGGGTCCTCATGCTCGATGCTTAAGATTCCGTCATAGCTGATCTCGTGAAGAGCCGTAATAAATGCATTCCAATCCACATTTCCCTGCCCCGGAATCCGGTGTCTCCACCATCTTAACGTGAGCATTCCCTGATCCCTCATGACGCCAGGCAGTAGTTCCGTATCCTTGGCTTGGGCTAAAACAATCCGGTCTTTAAATGCATGGATAGCTTCAGCGATGTCAATCCCCTGCCAGATTAGATGGGAAGGATCGATATTAAGTCCCAATGCCGGGGATGGTACTCTTGCGAATAGCTCCCTCCACATATAAGGAGAGACTGCGATATTGTATACAGGAGGCCAGAACTCGTACATTGGGCAATTTTCGAAAGCGAGCTTTACCCCGTATCTCTCCGCCATATCCGCCACCTTTGGAAATACCTGTCCATAAAGCTCCAGATTTTCCTCCAAAGTCTTTGCCGGGTCGCGTCCGGTAAATGTAGAGACCACCTTCACGCCAAGCCTGGACGCCGCCTGCAGCAAAGTCTCGATATATTGAAGGGCCTCTATTCGTTTCGCCTCTTCCGGTGACAGGAAAGGGAGAACGCCAAACATGATTCCGGTAATCGGTATGCCGAATTTCTCCTGCGCTTGCATGATCGACGACGTACAGCGCCCTTCGGCAACTTCCCGCCAATCGACATGCTTGTAACGGGGGCCGCCGTGAATCTCAATTCCGTGAAATCCGTTCTCCTTCGCCCACGCGAACGTTCGCTCGATCTCCCACTCCATAAAGCAGGAATTATAAAATCCTATTTTCATGGCATAGAACCTCGCTTTATTAGTCGATCTTCAACTTTTGTCCAACATCCCATGTGGATGGATGCTTCGATTGCTTCGATAACCTGCTGACACTTCACGCCATCCGCAAAATTAGGTTCGGGTAATCGTTCTTCTTGAAAAGCCGTCAGAAGCTCATAAACCGTGTGTACGAATGTACTTTCAAATCCCAGCACATGTCCAGGCCCCCACCAAGCATCTGCATAGGGATGCTGCTGGGGCACCGTCGCGCTTATGGTGCGAAAACCTTGAAGATGCGGGTCATCCCGCCTGGAGAAAAACTGCAGCTCATTCATCTTCTGGAAGTCAAAAAGAATGGCGCCTTCACTTCCATAAATTTCAAGCGCGTTTTGACATTTGCGGCCGGTAGCGTACCTGGATGATTCAAGCGTCCCCATTGCCCCGTTCCGGAAGCGAACAAGAGCTGAGAAAGCATCGTCGACGGTGACCGCTTCCTTAACTCCGTTTGCATTAGTCCGTTCGGGAACAAAGGTTTCCCGCGAACCGATAACGGAGCTGATTTCCCCCACCAAGTAACCAGCCAAATCGATGACATGAGCTCCCAAATCGCCGAGTGCGCCCGCACCCGCTTCTTCCCGTTTCAAGCGCCAGGTCAGCGTAGCTTCCGGATTCACCAGCCAATCCTGGAAGAAATGGCCTCGGAATTGACGGATAGTTCCGATCCGCCCTTCGTTGATGATTCGTCTAGCCAGTTGTATGGCTGGTACGAAACGGTAATTAAAGGAGACCATATGTATAACCTTTGCGAGTTGTGCCGCCTGAAGCATGTCGACAGCTCCATTTAAATCAAGCGCAAGCGGCTTTTCACAAAATACATGCTTGCCACTTTTCACAGCTTCGAGCACAACCTCTTCATGCACATTGCTAGGAGCGCATACATCGATGAGGTCGATATCCTCGCGAGCTATTAGTTTCTGCCAATCGGTTTCAACGCTTTCCCAGCCGAAATTACGGGCCATTTCTTTTACAGCTGAGAGATCGCGCCCGCAAATCGCCTTTAGTTCAATGTCTACATTTGTGCGGAAAAAACGGTTAACCGTTTGATACGCCTGGCTATGCGCTTTCCCCATTTTTTTGTACCCGACCATACCGATACGAAGCTTTTTTCTCTCAGACATGCAGCAGAACCTCACTTATGGATGGACATATGAAACCACTTTTTCCGTTTCTATCGACTCTAATATGGCAAGTGTAACCGCTAACATTTCTTTGCCGGCTTGGAAGCTGACCGGCGCCGGCTCGCCTTTTTCGATCGCTTCCGCGAACAAAGCAAACTGGTCTTGATGCAGATTCTGATTCCGATCGACCGGCACCTCCTCCTTCTCCCCTCCTTCATACAGCATCAGCCTATCGGTAACATTATTGAACGAGCCCTCGGCACCACCTTTGGGACCGAAAATCCGGTCTGTGCGCCCCCCCATTTTAAACCCTGCAGGCAGCCCCCAAGAAACAGTCATTTCCGCAATGTCGCCGGATTCGTATTCTACGGTTATGATTCCGGTATCGATCGCAAGACTTTGAATATGGGAAAGTTCTGCACGATCTTTCGCCAATATTCCGCCTCTGGCGTATATCGATTTTGGCTTGGATCCGAAAATCGTTTGCCACATGAGGAAATAATGGCAGCCCGTGTCCATGATTGGACCATTATTGCCGTTCGCGTCATGCATAATCCGCTTCGGTCTGACTTCCATCATATTCGTAGAATTGATGACCATCGGCGTCCCGAATTTGCCTTCATCGGCCCATTGCTTAACCTGCTTCAAGCTGTTCGATAAATTTCTTTGGAAACCAATGCCGAACTGAACTCCGGCTTTTCGCACAGCTTCTTCCATTGCAGCAGCATCTTGAAACGAATTTGCCAAAGGTTTTTCACAAAAAACGTGCTTGCCTTGCTGCGCAGCATAGATCGTTACAGGAGCATGGAATGGGAGCGGCAAACAAATGGAGATAATTTCGGCCTCCGGATCAGCAGCCGCTTGTTTATAATCGGTATAAACCTTCTCCAATTCGTATTGATTAGCAATGCTTTGTGCCCGCGGCTCATCGATATCAGTTATGGAAATAACCTCGTGACCCGCTAATTTCCATGCAGCTGCATGATTGCTTCCCATATCTCCTGCTCCGATAACGGCTACTTTATAGCTCTTCATTCGTAATCTCCTCCTACATCAAGTGTGTGAAAATATGTCCTAACATCCCTACATCATGATCTTTCAATGAAATAAGAGTCAGCGTTCCAGCCGAACCTTATACATGTAGCGATCAGAGCGGTAATCCGTCATTGTATATTCGAGCGGCAGCCCTTGGATTGAATAAGTTACCCGTTCCATTCTCATTAATGCGGATTTTTCGTCTACTTCCAGAATCGCGGCATCTCCTTTGTCCGCCGAACGCGCGCTAATATTCTCATCCGCATATCGAAGACGAACGCCATTCTGTTCCAGAACGGCATAGAATGCGATCGTTGACAAATCGAGATTTCCGAACAGCCTCCCGATATCTGCCGGCCAGTAGCTCCGTTCAATGGCAATCGGTTCATCGTTTGCTAGACGCAGCCGTTTTATATACAGCACTTTTCCATTCTTTTGACCATTCAATAGTTTTTCGCGGACAAGAGCTGTTGGAACAACTTCCATCACCTCGATGACTTTCGCGCTGGGCACAAGCCCTTTGATCGCCATTTCTTCCGCGAATCCGGTCAGTCTCCCTAATATCTCTTCCATTTTGGGTTTGCAAACCAGAGTGCCTTTCCCCTGCTTCTTCTCCAATTTTCCCTCAATAACCAAAGCATTTACAGCTTCACGCACCGTAGTTCGGCTTACCTCGTAATAGGAAATAAGTTCATTTTCCGTGGGAATTAATTGACCTTGATTCCAATCACCATTTTCAATTTTGAAATCAAATATTTCCTTTAATTGGTGGTAAAGTGGGATTGGTAATGTATGATCCAGTATAATCCGGTTCAAAAAAGCGCCTCCTTCTAATCGTTCAAACTTGACCTTTTCTCATTATAATACACCCGTCAAGCTTAAACGATCATTCTGTCAACGCTGCAGAATAGCGGGTCGTCTGTATACTTTATTATCTATCTTGACCTCTAAGTACGGATATTGATTCGTTTCAGTCATCCATTCATTTGCTTCATGGTGAACGAGTAGGGTATCTTCTGATTTCACGCCGGCTATAGACGGGTTCCATGCAACTAATTGGCCTGCGCGAAGCTTATAGCTTTCCCCCGAGACCGCCAGTTTCTCCCTCGTCGCATAACCGGTTAAACCGCCCTGATGATGGTTCTGGTATTCTTCGGGAAATCCTTCGTCCCGATAAAATTGCTTCATTTGCATGAACAAATCGTCTAATGAAGTTTCCGGTCTGGTCGCATGCATTAACCGCGAATCGATGCGGACCACGGCATGCTGCTTCTCATTCAGGGAATCGGGAATCCGTCCGAAATGAACGAGTCTGCTCGCAGAAGCAATCAGCCCGTTCTTGCGGGCGCAGACGACCACCATAGCATAAGCATTCAAGCGCTTGTCGGTGGGCAGCGGATGTCTCCGCTGATAGGCACGTTCATCCACAGCAACCAGATTGACGATCGGTTCCAGCCCCCGTTCATAACACCTATAGGCTAATTTACCGGCAATCAGAAATTCCGAATCGCCCTTTTGAATTTCAGTAGCCGTTTGTTCAATCGCTTCTCCCGTTAGCTGCCCCAGCCTTTTCATCTCAAGGAAACGATCCTGCGGAATAATGCTCCGAAGATTAAGAAATTCCGGTTCCAATTGGGCGTCCGTCTTCATGAATTCGGTATCGGCCAGATGTTTGCGGATAAGCGCCTCCTTCTTCCCGGGTTCATGCCAACTCCATATCTCCCATGAAGTGACTGCTTTCGCGAATTCAGAAGACATTTCTTCTTCCAGCAGCCTTCCTGACTCAATATTATTTATGACAATAACGCAGTGGATCCTGGTAATTAGAATGGAGCAGCAAGCAGGTTCGGATGCGATATTGACATGACTTCTTCCTCCCGTAAACCATGAAATGTTTTTTTGGAGCGTCATAAGTACAGCATCCGTATTCGAACGCTGAAGCAAGGAACGAACATCAGCCAATCGCTGAAATGAATTCATAGGTCCCCCCTCAATAATCGGATTGAGCTAAAAACTTTCTGCTCTGGGCAGCGCTTTCAAAAGCTTTTAATTCTGAATTGTCCTGCTCAACCGTCCACCAATCCATCGGAATCTGCTCAATCAATTTAATCACGGCCTTCATATCCAAATCCCCTGTACCCAGCTCCCTCCATTGATCGGGAGTCGTGTCCTTGATATGAAAATACCGAATTCTCTCTCCATACCGATCCAGAAAATCCTCCAATTTATGCCCCGCTCTGTAAAGCCATCCGATATCGAGTGCGATG
Source organism: Paenibacillus nasutitermitis (assembly GCF_014641075.1). Lineage (GTDB taxonomy): Bacteria > Bacillota > Bacilli > Paenibacillales > Paenibacillaceae > Paenibacillus_Z > Paenibacillus_Z nasutitermitis. Next base: position 2,237,586 of record NZ_BMHP01000001.1, on the reverse strand, counting down.
GCTACGCCGGGATGCTTCAACAATTCATCGAATATCTGGTAGCCCGGCTCAAACTCGTAGGCGTGATTATGATATAGCAATTCAATTCCAACGGCGCGGCATCGATCTGCTAATATCATAATATCCTGAAGATTAGCAAGGTTCCCGCCGCTTATAAGTAAGCGCATTACATTCAAATCTTGCATGTCGGCAAGGATCGAATCCAATTCCGGTTTCGGAATGCCATGATCAAAAAAGGCCTCCGGGGAAGCATGTACCCCCACTAGGGTGAAAGAATGTTCCGTCAAATAAAGTTTGAGTCGCTCCTTTTGCTTTAAAACAGTGAATCTACACTCAGCCCCCTCGTATCCGGCATTCCGCGCTTCATCGAAAATCGGCTGAAAATCCTGCTCCAAATTGCTGTTTCCCCATAATTGCGTTTGTATAGCAATTTTCTTGGTACCCACTGCAATCACACCCCCCATTTCCATTTTTAAAATAGCCAACGATAAAGAATCGATTTGAATAGATACATAATAACATCATGATCTTTAATGGTCAATCTAAATTTTATCCTGAATTTCTATTACAAAAAGTTCAATCCCATCAGAAGAATTAATGTGCGTATAACACATCATTTTTATGTCCATTATTGGAGAACAGTGCAATTTCCTGTCTATAGGGAAAGACAAATAGTTGTATTAAATAAAAAAATCCGCGTAAAATCGCGGACTCAAATGGATATATGTTCTTCTCCACGTGCAACTTCTATTGTTGCACATACATTTACATTGTTTAAATCCCCTATTTTAAATTAAAGAAAAAGTCGACCTGGTCGACTTTTTCAAGGAATCTCACTAGCTGGGAGCAATTTATTTTGTTCCAGGAACTGAAGTATCGTATCATTTACGTCAATAGGATTTTCTCTAACCATATGTGGGAGGTTCGCCATTCGCTGGAGGGGCTTTCTTCTTACCCCCGCTAAAACTAATCATTATAATCAACGACATGGATATTCCAAAAATAATGCCAACGGCATAATTGTCAAAAATATTTCCGAATATGAAAATGCCAACAACCGCGAATAACAAACTTAGCACATGATGAGTTTTAATGTTAATTCACCTCCTCAATAATCATTTATACGTTATTTTATAGAAGTAGTTTCGAGGGAACATTACCGACTGATTGTTATTACGCAGTACTACCTGTCTTAGTTGAGAAAACGGCAACCGATCTTCTGCCCGGCTTCCGTCTTGTTATTATTTGAGCTATATCGTGCTCCGTTAGCATTCCTGTAGAGCGTTAAGATTTCAAAATCTTCTACGTTGGATCCGTTCCCTCCAAGTCGCAAGCGAGCTTAATGCGGCTATCGTTGGTATGGAACCAACCGGTCATTACTGGCTTAACGTCTCTAGGTGGCTCTCCGAGCGTCAATTCGAAAAGGTAATTCTTTCGTTCCCGGGTTCGCATCGTTCCCGTTAGTTGCGACAAAAAAGCCATTTCCCCCCTTTCACATTCTCGTCTGCAAAAACAAACCATTCAGATAATGATTTTTCTGGCATTCCATTTCATGATTATCCTCCTAGCGCCTTGGTTTTAAACAGGTCGATGTAGAACAAAATATATCTGTCTTTTCAGTTACCCTCTATGACCCGGCTATTTTTTTTCCCCTTGGCTGGCTGCTGTTGGCGTCCGGTTCGGCGGTGATGCCGATTTGATCAAAAGTCTGCCCTTTGGCGAGCTGGAGGGTCAATATTCCGGATCCGTGTTCGTCCGGCTTGAATATTCCGCCATTTTCCCTCGAGCCGTTTTTCAGCAGCCAAACCTGGTATACCTGTGTACCTTCGACGCCGGGCAATTCGTGAATCTGCACCACCAAATTTTTCTCTGATCCCTGCTGGATAATATAGGCGATACCGTTGGTTCCCGGATGGCTTTGATTGGCTGCTTTTAAGGAAATGGCCGTTAAAATTTCAATGGGGGTATTTTCGGCATGGCGATTGTTTCCCTCTACATTCGCTATTCCAAGAGCAATAAATGCGAGCAACAAGACGGCCACGATACTGGTTGAAACAGGAGTGAACTGATTTTTGAGCATCATGGCAAGCTTGCTCATTTTAACCATGAATGTTTCCGCACCGCTTTTTCTGTTGTGATCAAGAACAAACCCCATCACTTCGCCTTTTAGCGATTCAGGCACCTCGATTTCGGTATAATCAAAAGGCAAAGCATGCCAGGCCTGGGACAATTCCTGATATTCTTTCTTGCAATCCGCACAATACTTTAAATGTTCAACAAAGGCCATGTGTTCGCTCTCCTTGAGCTCATTTGCTATATATGGAATTAAATGATCACAATCTCTTCTCATTTTATATCCTCCAGTTTCAGATGCTTCCTCAATCCTTTAAGAGCCTGGTGAAGCCTGCTTTTAATCGTGCCGAGCGGCTCTTGTTCCAGCTTGGCGATCTCTGAAAGAGAATACCCCTTCCAATAAAGCAAATCGATTAATTTTCTTTGCGCCGTCGGCAATTTGTTTTTCGCCTCCGCAATATTACTCGTATTTACTCGTTGCTCGATTTCATTGGCTGGGTCGGCGATCTCTTCATGTTCCTCTTGATGTTGTTGCGTATGCCTCTTCTCTTTGCGGTGGTAGTCAATGCAAATATTGCGGGTAATCGTGAGGAGCCAATTTACAAAACTCCCTTGATTTGGATCGTAAAGGCTGTTTGTTGTCCATAGCCTCAGAAAGACCAACTGAATAATCTCTTTCGCCTTATCCTCATTCCCATTGCAAAATTTCATAACGAAGCCATAGACAAGCTTTATATATCGATCATAAAGCTCCTCTAATGCATGACTATGTTTTTCGTTTACCAATCTCATTAATTCCGCATCTTGTTTTTCTTTCATATGGCACTCCCTGCTATTGGATAAAAATATATTGCCATTTTACTACGTTAAAAGTAAAGATGGGAACGACCGCGATTGATCGTTCCCTGGGCAGGCTTATTCAAATTCTGTTCCGCTGTTTACGACAAACCATACATCTTTTACTCCTTGTCCGTTTACATCCCCTTCTTGCTGGTCTTTTGCAAAATAATAGAGAGGAAAGTCTTTGTACGTGACCTGCTTCTCCCCGTTGTCTTCTCTTGTGATCGTACTGAAATCTTTTTTGTCAAAACCTTCCGGGACATCGAAATTCTCCTGGGTAAATACCGGCCAGTTTGCCAGGCAGTCTCCGCTGCAATTGCTTTTTCCTGCTTCGTCCTTTTTAAAGTAATACAGGGCCCTTCCCTGTGGATCCGCCAGGTACTCTCCAGCTTTATCATCTTTCAAAAGCTGAAGGCTATCAGCCGGGGCTTGTTCCGAATTAGTTTGATCCGTTTGGGCTTGAGTGGGTTGATTCGTCTCTGTTTTTCCCTCAGTGCTTTTTCCGCAAGCTGCCAAAGCGAAAATAATCGATAGTATCGCGAGGGTGAAAATTCCCTTTTTCATGTATGTTCCTCCATTTTTTTCAGATTCAAGGCGCATCCTTACTTCCAGCCCCATTTTTGAAAGATCTGGTGAGATTCTTCCGTTCTTAAATAATCAATAAATTGCTGTGCCTCTTTTTTCTGATCGGTGATTTTCGTCAGGGCGATCGGCGTTCCGCGATAGAGTTTATCTTCTTTGGGCAATTCGACCAGGTCTGTCACATCCTGAAGCCGGTAATACCACGATTCATAGGTAATCCAGGCGTCCAGGCTGGAATTCGATTTCCATCGTTCAATGGCTTCGGCACTCGACTTTACAGAAAAGTCAATATTTTGGGATATGCCATCGATCAGCCCTTTCCTGCCTGCCAGGTCTTCCCACAGGCCAAGCTGACCAGCCCCATTCACATCGATTATTTTTACTCCCTTTTTTGTTAAATCCTTCAAGCTTTCAATCTTCTTAGGATTTCCTTTCCTCACCAATATCCCTGCAGCACGCGGGTAAAGCTCAGTTCGTGATTTAGTGTCGATCATTTCGGGGTGGTTAAAGATGAAGTCCTGCAGCATGTACTCGGAGCCACCGAAAATAATATCTGCATTTTGCTTTGCCTGGCCAATCCAATTGCCCTCTGGTCCGGCTGTTACTTCCACCTTGATTCCCGTCTTACCTGAAAAATGTTCAGCAGCTTCCTTGATCGGTCCAAATGGCCCGCCCGGTCCGTACACCCGGATGACATGATCACTTTGGCTGGAATTTAGTGTCGACTGGGCCCGAGGCTTATCGTCCATTTTTGCATAGGCTGATAACCCGGCAGCCGTAATGATAAAGAGCAGCAGAGCTGTTAGGAATACGGTCTTTTTCATGATGTTTCCTCCATTTCATTCAAGATTTTTACTGGTTCTATTAAAGGAAACGAAGGGCGGTTGTAAACGGTTTGATTATATTTGCAAAATAATTAGATTGAACATCCTACAAACCCATAAATAAAAAGAATCCATTTTGAAAAAATGCTTGATCAAAATGGATTCTTTTTATTTTGTGGTACGATCAATGGGTCTAGGATCCTTTTCTAGCCTTTATCTCTCTTGTCCACGCGAGAATCCTTACAGTGGATGATGGGCAGGGCTACCTACCATATCTATTGTTAAGAATTTTTAATGCGTAGTTTGTGATAAGACAGATCCTTTCCGATTCGCTTAGTAGATGAGTATTTCTACATCTAGGTCTATACTCCTGCAAAAGTATTCTCTCTTGTATTCCTCTAGCTGCCCGGATGCTTTTCGGAGCCGGTTTCCTTTGTATAACTCGTCGCAACTGCTAATAAATAGTAAACCTATTTGTATGATATTTCTTAAGCGGAACAGCCTTAAGAGCATAATTATCTCTGTCATCACATCGACGACCGCCTGGAGCATCCCATGATATTATAAAAAAATCATTACCTTTGACGGGTTGTAAGGCGCCAGATACTATAGAATAATGGCTGTACCTAGTGCGCGCTTACTTTACCGCTTTCATGCATAAAAGTTTGCCAGTCAACGCTACCAATCTTACTGGAGGGGTTTTCGACTATGAAAAGGAAATTAGGAATTATTGCTCTTATGGCAGCCCTGTTGGCTACAACATTCGGCTGCGGAGAGAAAACGAAGGATGCAGCATCCGGAGGCGACAATACCGACAAGAAATCTTATAAACTCGCGATATCCCAATACGTAGAGCATTCTTCTTTGGATGCGACCCGCAACGGCATTTTGGCTGCGCTGAAAGATGCCGGCATCACGGAAGGCAGCAACTTAAAGGTCGATTACAACAACGCACAAAACGATTCCGCCAACAACTTGTCCATTGCCCAGAAGATCGGCTCGGCGAAAAACGACTTGGTCATAGGAATCGCCACACCTTCCGCACAGGCACTCGTTCAGCAGGTCAAGAATACGCCAGTCTTGTTCGCAGCCGTTACCGATCCTATTGGCGCCAAAATCGTAAGCAATATGGACAAGCCTGGAGGCAACGTCACCGGCGCCTCCGATACGAATCCGGAAGCCATTATAAGTCTGATGGATTTTGTCGCCAATAATTTCCCGAAGGTGAAAAAAATCGGTGTCGTCATCAATGAAGGGGAGTCAAATGCTGTCGTAATGGCCGATCACGCTAAAAACGCTCTTTCCAAACACGGTATCGAGTTAATCAAAGCGCCGGTTACGAATACATCAGAGGTCAAGCAGGCTGCTGAATCGCTGTCAGGCCGAGTCGACGCGATATACATTACGTTGGACAATACCGTCGTCAGTGGCGTGGATACTATCTTGAAAGTCGCGAACGACAAGAAGATTCCTTTCTTCTCCAGCGACCGCGATACCGTTGAAAAAGGTGCCTTTGCCACCGTAGGTTTCAAGTATTACGACCACGGTTACCAAGTCGGCCAGATGGCAGCGGATATTTTGAAAAACGGAAAGAAACCGGCCGATATGAAAGTAACCGTGCCGGACAAGCTCGACCTCATCTTGAATTTGAAAGCGGCCAAAGCTCAGGGAATCGAAGTTACCGACGCTATGAAGAGTGCGGTCAAGGACCAGAAGAATAACATTATTCAATAAATGTCTTTTTAAGGGGGTGGACAGACGCCTAATGTCCACCCTCTTTACATGAAAAAAAGGAGGCAAATCTTATGATGGAGTCATTGATTGACTCTTTACCCGGATCGATTGAGCTGGGGCTGCTCTATGCTTTAATGGCGCTGGGCGTGTACATCACATTTCGGATATTGGATTTCCCGGATCTGACTGTTGACGGTAGCTTTACAACCGGTGGAGCGATTGCGGCGATCCTCATCTCCCATGGGACTTCCTCTTGGGTGGCTTGTTTAGCCGCTTTAATCGGAGGTCTAGTCGCGGGAGCTTGCACGGGGTTTTTACACACCAAAGGCAAAATCAACGGATTGCTATCCGGAATTTTGGTGATGATCGCCTTGTACTCCATCAATATGAGAATAATGGAAAAACCCAATGTCTCCTTGCTCGGGGTGGATACGATATTCACCGTCGTCCATCCACTCGTTCTTATGCCGATTTTGGTGATCATAGTTAAGCTGCTGTTGGATGGTTTTCTTCATACCGACATAGGCATGGCGCTTCGAGCGACCGGCGACAATTCCCGAATGATTCGCAGTCTGGGCGCGAATACGGACAATACGACGATTTTAGGGCTCAGCCTGTCTAACGGCCTGGTCGCCTTATCTGGAGCATTGATCACGCAACAGTCCGGCTTCGCGGATATATCGATGGGGATCGGGATGATCGTAATCGGTTTAGCTTCCGTCATCATAGGAGAAGCGATATTCGGAGCCTCTACCGTCTTCCGGGCGACTCTAGCAGTTTTGCTCGGTTCCATCATCTATCGGATCGTGATCGCCATCGCCCTTCAGGTTGAATGGCTCGATACTTCCGACTTAAAGCTGATCACTGCTGTCATAGTAATCATCGCTCTCGTTCTTCCTTCGGTTCGACGAACATGGAAGCAAAAAAACTTGGCGAAAAAACGTTCCGCTTACTTTGCCGGGACTCCTACCGATAACACAGCCGGGGGTGACCGCTAATGCTTGAATTATCGAAAATATCGAAGTTGTTCAATCCGGGCACTCCGGACGAGAAAGTCGCCCTGAACGGGATCACTTTGAAGCTGAAAGCCGGTGAATTCGTCACGGTGATTGGAAGCAACGGGGCTGGTAAATCCACATTGATGAACATCATTTCCGGCGTCACGAAACCGGATTACGGCGAAGTTCGCATTGAGGGCAATGTGATCCATCACCTTTCAGAATACAAGCGTAGCCGTTGGATCGGACGCGTCTTCCAAGATCCGATGGCCGGCACCGCTCCCCATATGTCCATTGAGGAGAATTTAGCCATGGCCTATAAGCGCGGACAATCACGAGGGCTGCGGCTTGGGGTAACATCCCGCAAACGCTCCCTGTTTCGCGAACAGATCCAGCGTCTCGGCTTGGGGCTAGAGGATCGGCTCGGGGCCAAGGTGGGCCTGCTTTCGGGCGGCGAAAGGCAGGCGCTCAGCTTGTTAATGGCCACTTTCACCAAACCAGATATTCTGCTCCTTGACGAGCATACGGCTGCCTTGGACCCTTCTCGTGCCGAGCTGATTACCAGGTTGACGGAGCAGCTCGTCCGCGAAATGAAGCTCACTACATTGATGGTCACTCATAATATGGAGCAGGCAATCCGTCTGGGCACCCGTCTTCTCATGATGGATAAAGGCCGAGTCTTAATGGATCTCGAACAAGAGCGGAAGAAAGACATAACCGTAGCGCAGCTTCTAGGGGAATTTGAGAAAATCAGCGGGAATAAGCTGTCCGATGACCGGTTAGTTCTTGGCTGAATAAACCGCTATAATATGGATCTGGACATTACAAATCGGACAAGAACTGGCGTCCTTAAATAAAAAAAGTCGCAACTACAATATTTTTATGGAGGTATAGTGTATGTTTACAAGAAGAATGGGAACGATGAAACGCTTTACCCTATTTGTAGTCTTTCTCCTCTGCATAGCGATGTTGACACCCAACACAGCCAGTGCAGCATATTACAACACCTACACCACCGTCGCAAAGCTCAACAATGCAAATAATGCTTACGCCGCACAGGGATTTGCAGTGGGATCTACCTACGTCTATTCCGCAAAAGTCAACGGTGACAATACTAGGGCAGTCATTTACCGTACCAAAATGAGCGACGGGTCCACTACGCTCATGACAAACGGCGATAAGGGGACAACTTATGCTACCTACCTCGGCCACGCCAACGATTTGGTGCTTAGCACAATTGGCGGAAATTATTATATGTTCGTCGTCACCATGAACTCCGGCAGTATGAGTCTCGTGAAACTGAAGTATGTAGGAACGAAATATTACAAAGTTGGTAACTACACAATCAAATACAAAGGTTCAAACAAATCAATGTCGGGTGTGAAAATTACCAGCAAAGACGCTAACAACATACACTTTCTCTTCAAATCCGGACGGACCTTATACAGAGGTTCACTCCCACTGAACGCAAAAAGTGGTACAATTAATGTAACCGGTGGCTTTAATCTAAATATTGAAGATGCTCGGGTTAACGGTAGTACCATATCTAACATCAACTCGTATGCATTCCAGGGTTTCGGTTATCATAAAAATACAATATATGTTCCGATGACATATAAAAACATCAGCATTGTACTTGTTTATCGTAATATATCTACTGCCTCGGGTACAATAAAAGCAGATAAAAATTACTCATTCCGCATCACGTCCGCTGCATACTCTAACCTTTTTGAGATCGAGGGCGTCGGAATCGGCAAAGGGGATAAACTTTGGTTCAACACCAATCGAAGAACAAAAACGGGTGATACCGCTCACGACGGAGTGCACTATTTCAAAAATTACAGCGCCTCCTAAATAATAAAGTAGCCTCTCGGCATTCGCCAAGGCAGATGGGACAAGGGTTTCCTCGTACCTGACGAACACCCACCCCAATCACATTTCAATACTTTCCATTTGCGGTAAAGCTCTTAGCAACTGATCCATATTGAACATTCGGATTCGTTTCTAATCTCTTCATATTCGCTTCTGTGAATAACGTACGATTTAAATTCTCCATCTTCTTATCCCGCTCCCACACCATTACTCTGATTAAATCACAAAAGACCCGTAAGAGGGCACTTTTTTTTCAAAGTGTCCTTCTTATGGGTCACAGTTCAGTAGAGAGGTTTCACTACCACTTTAATCACTTTTTTTTAAGCACCACTAGGTTTCCTTTCATTCCTTCACGGCCGAAACCAATACCGGTTACCATTTGGATTGGAAACACTTCTCCACGGTCAAAGTATTTACCGAAGTGTCGGTCGACTGCTTGTCCTGTCACTGGGACAAAATGACCCTCTTCTTTTTTTTCACGACAACCTCTGAGCAACATCATGCCACCCGGCTTGAGGATGCGGGCAATCTCTCGTGCAAATTGATCTCGTTCCTCTTCGGCAATTGAATGAAAACAGCCGCGATCATTTACAAAATCTACGGACTGGTCCTCAACCGGTAAATCTAGGACATTTCCATGACGCCAGTCAACCTGTACCCCAGCCTCCTTTGCCCTTTCAGCAGCGATCCTGAAAGCTTCTGCACTTAGATCCACTCCAATCATATTCAATCCGTGTTGGGCAAGAAAAACTGCTTCTCGACCAGCTCCACAACCAACATCCAAACCCACTGTCTCCTTTGGAAAGTTTATAGTGGCAATAAAAGCAACCAACTCCTGTGACGGATACGAAAGATCCCACATATCCCGAAAACTCCCATCGATATATGCTTCGTCCCAACTCATTTTTAACACCTGCCTATAAATTTTTTTTTCCTTATTACCCATTCTCTCTAATCCACTAAATTTCCTGTAAAATGTACTCCTTTATTCTACAAAATGGCCCGTTTGTTGAGTAAATATAATTCCACACTCCCAAACTATCCTGCATTACCATATGAAGTCCTTTAACTCTAGTTTCATACTTTTTAATAACACTAGCTAAATTTAAAGGATCATTTGCATCACCATAAAATTCAATTACATCCTTATTATTAAGCCACGATGTTAATAGCTGATAATCATTGCTTAAACGTACTACTATGAGCGCCTTTCTATTTCATTGTTGATGCAATTATATAAACCAGGGCTGCCAGATAGTTATCGTGGCAGCCTTGGTTTATGTTTATTATTGTCACGTTCCACTTGCATCACGTGAGTCCGCGCCGCCCGCACTGCTCTTCACTTTTAAAGTGAGTATGGGACACGCCGGCGGATGCTCTCAGGTTACATTCAGGATAATGTCCTTTAGTTCAATCAGAGTCTTGATTCGATAGCTGGCCTGTGAGAAGTCATGTGTTTTTGTGAAGTCGTTATGGACAATAGCACAGTCGATACCAGCCTCCACGGCTGAGTTCAACCCTCTGTTTGAATCCTCTACAACCAGGGTCTCTTCTTTGTTAGCTCCGAAGCGCTTTAGGCCGGTCAAGTATGGTTCCGGGTGCGGCTTGGTGCGCTCGTAGTCTTCGCGAACAAGGACGAATTCCATGAATTGTCTAATCTGGCGCTTTTCATGAATAAGTTGAAAATCCGCACGTTTTGCAGTCGTCACGATGGCCATGCGGACGTACTTTGACAGTTCGGCTAGAGTTTCAACTACGCCTTCAATCTCTATGGCTTCTGTTCTTAGATATTCCTGATAATAGACGTTGCGGACCTCACGCTGATTGCTGATGGTCTGTTCATCAATACCTGCCGCCCTAGCTTGGGACCAAGTGCCCAATGACTGCGTCATGTCGCTGAGGTATTGATCTTTATCCAAGGTAAATCCAATGTCAGCCAGAGCGCGTTCTCCCGCTTTGTAATACCAGAATTCAGTATCAACCAGCACACCATCATGATCGAAGAGTATGTACTTTTTCATTGTTTCGTTCTCCTTTGTCAGCTGCGGCAACCATCCTAATTCGGGGATTATAATCACATCCCTATCGACAGCTCCGTTTCTTATGGTAAGGTTCGCTGCACGATCTATAACGGCAAGTTTTAAGAACATTCTATCTGCTCATTTTAGCATCGCACTGGCAATTGTCAAAAAGTCCTCCCGACCGATCTCAAAATGACCATAGCGGAAGGATTATCCCCAATTTCGGTTCCCGCGAGTGAAGCTAAGCTTTTCTAATAGATCTCTAATCTGTACCTCACGGCATGAAATATAGCGGATATTTCTGCGTAGTGGCACAAATGATTCTGACATCTGATATTCGTAGACTTTATCACCATCCACTTCCCCGATAGCGGTGAACGCTTGGAGTGGTGCCCCTTTCCTCATTTCTGTTCGCGGGGAATAGTAGATCAACCAATCGCCTGCTCGCATCTTACGTAAAGGTGCTGACTTGCCGTGACAGAGCTGAGCGAATCCCTCCAACTCTCCACACTTCACATGGGATGCGGACACAACACCAATCCAGAAGCGGCTTTGTTGGCTTATTTCTTCCATTTGCATACCTCGAAATCCCTTCCTTATTTAATAAATGATTATGTCGCTTCCCGTACCAATCCTTGTTTTAAGCGGTCCAGCTGCAGAAGATGATGACGGTAGTGCATTTCAACAAGCAGAAACCATTCCTCCGCACACAATCCACCGAATCTCGGATGGGACACTTTATGTTGTTTGGACACTTTTTCAAGGGTAGGTTCAATGTCCTTCATTCTCTGGCTGACAGTGTGTAAGCCTTGATTTAGCTGCTCTTTGCTTTCCGGCTGCTCCGGAGTATATTGTGGGGAAGGCGGAACATGAATACGAATGGGCGGGAAGCTTCCTTGAGAAAATATAGCCGCACCAACCTCGGTTTTTTCCGTTTGAGGTACCATGGGATCTTGGCTTGGCATCAGGCATTGATCAATATTACGAAGCTGCATATAAAGCGCCGAGCTAATGAGATGTTGAATCATCTGTCCGATTGACCACTCGTTGTCACTTTGTTTTTGCCTCAGCTGCTCCAGACTGAATTGATCCAGTTCATGAATATAATGTGCCGCAGTTTCCTCAAATCGTTGTAATGCTAACTTTGTTGTAATCATCATCGATCATCGCCTCTAATCATCTTTTTTTCTAAGTATACAAAAACGCTACTGACACCATTATGTCAGTAGCGTTTTAACGTTTTTTTCAGTTCGTTTCTAACCCGATGTCGGAAGGATTCCGGCTCCAACACAACCACTCCGCCTCCCCAGCCGAGCACCCACTGCAGCAATTCCTCAGGCTGCCGAACACGTAAGGTCACCAGCAACCCTTCCGTATGATCCTCTATGGTTTCTATATAGAAGTTGTTCGATTCCCTTACCTTATCGGCAATGTCAGGTTGGACCAAGATGCGCACACGGACGTCGCGATCGTCTGGAGGCTGGTATACATCTAAAAGGAAATCTGCTGGCAACATAAATCTATCTTCCAGCTCGATAAGCTCCGACATCCGGGACAACCGGAAATGACGGATGTTTTGACGCAATTCACACCGTGCAACGAGTACCCATGACCCTTGATGAAGTACAAGTCCATAAGGAGCAACCGTACGTACACTTTGGCGGTTCCCATCAGTCTCGGCAATTCTTTTGGAATAGCGGAATCTTATTTTTCTTTCCTCCAGTATCGCTCGACGAATCGCTTCCAAGTATGCCTTCTCTTGTATTCGTACTATATCTTCAACGGAAGCAAGCAAACGAAAGCTCTTGCGAATCCGGGATGCCCTACTACGGATCGGTTCCGGCAGGATGGCTTCAATCTTCCCTCTTGAAGTTCGAGACTTACTGCCATAGTGAACATCAAACCAATGCTCGATAAAATCTGTCCCGATGAGTAACGTCACTGCTTCTTCCACCGTAAAACTGACTGGCGGCAGGAAATACCCCTCCATTAAGGAGTATCCCTGCCCTGGCGCTCCTATCACGGATACGCCAGCTTCACTCAAAGCCTGAATATCCCTGTAAATGGTTCTCACGCTTGTTTCAAATGTAGCGGCTAAATCCTCGGCTCGTAACACTTCGTTACGCTGCAGCTCAAGCACTATGGCTAACAAACGATCCGTTTTGTTCATGCACTGCACCCTTTTCCGCGAGATTGTTTATACCAGAGTTGTTATTATCAGGCTTTTTTACAAGAGAAAAGAGAGGTCATCATATTACAATACAAGCACCAAATACCCGCAGGACATAACTAATGCTGTGCCCAAGCGTACCATACCTCTGGGCAATCTCTATTTTATCCGCAAGTGCGGGTTTGTAATAGATCTTTGAGAATATCCCTCTCAAGAGCTTGCTCAGCGTAACTGATCGAGATCCTTTCGGCTCAACGCTCTACCCACCGGAACACCATTTTCGGATCCAGTTCGTGCTGCCTGGCCACGGCGGTCATGTTGCCAATTTCTTTCGCTTTGGGCACCACCATCTTCTTGAAGTTCAGGTCATACTGCTTCTTTTTCATGTTGTCCCCTCCACATCACTATTATTGTAAAGGAGTAAAGGGTGTATTGTCCAAATCATTTGGGGGCTAAAAAGGTATGAGGAGTTTCAGCTCGTATAGCAAAAGCGCTTGGATCTTGTTTTCATCCGTTTTGGAGTATCGGGACTTTTTTTATGGCAATATTAATTTCGAAATGAAATCGGGTCCTTTTTCATTTTTAATAAATAAAGTCTCATCAAAATTATTTACGTTGTATTTAAAGTACCATTTATCCCCCTTTCCAATAAATGATATATCAGGGTATGGTTCAACCATTGAGTACTGATCTCCATTTGCCCTGTAATATACTTTGAATAGTAGCTTCTCTCCCCAGTAGCCATAGAGAGTAACAGATTCAGGAACTTTCGTTGTTTCTCTAAGATCCTTAAGTAACGTGATAAAATAATATTCAAATTCATTAATAAAAAGTTTATGTATATTTTTTGGCGCAAAATGTTGGATATCCTCCTCAAAATTGTCAAGATAAATATCAGGTCTAGCCTTCAGAAAAAGGCTCAATGTCTTATTTTCAGCGCTATACTCCATGAGAGGCGAAGATAAATCAAAAATATCCTGGTTAGTAAAAACTAATTCATTTTCTATGTAAGATCTAATCATCGTTTCGGTAGGTACTAAAGTACGAAGAGAAAATTCATTTATAACTTTTGGCAATATTATCGTGGAAACTAATGGAATAAAAAGAAGAACACCAACAATACGTTCTCTGGATGACCACGTTTTGCTTCTTCTTAACAAGAGAATTGATAATACAAGAAACCAGAAATTAAAAGAGTAAAAAATAATTAATAATGGAAAGAAAACAACTAAAAACGGATAAAGACGTAATAAAAGATAGAGGACAACCCAAGAGAATACAGCCCAATATGCAATATTTAATACTGTTTTCTTTTTCATAACCAACCCCCCTTCTGTAATAATAATCAGTAATTCCCGAGGTTCTTTATTTGGGTTAGTATTCGTTCCACCTACACCGTCAGTAAAAGCAATTGGAGCAATTGCTAATAACAAACACATTGTATGATTAAAAAATAGAACTTTTATACCAAATATTGGGCTAGCCGGAGCGAACACGCTCCCTGAACGCAAGGTCGCTTTCAGGCCTACTGCTCCAATAATACCGTTTAGCACCACATCACATGACAGCTTAGGAAGCTCTTCAATTGCTTGGTTTCCGACCAAGTATTACGGAACTGAAAAATCGCCTATTCGACAGCCTTGCGCAGCTATGACATCGCGTCTATATTTGTGTCGATTTCGTACCCAGCATGGAGTAAATCGATTGCTATATATTCTGCCGCTCTTGCCACGTTTATGGAGTGTTGTACCCAAGGTTCCTGGATTTGATATTACCGCTTCATTTAACAATTACTCTGCGTATAGACTATTTTCAATAAACTTCGATTAACAAAAACAGGGAGCAGCTGCCGCAGCAAATGCTCCCTATTCTATAACACTCGTTCCTCGTTAGAGCAATCATCTAGAAAAGAGCAACAGTTCAGCTTTAGCGGCCTTGCAGAATGTGCTCGATTCGCTTATCCGGTAAGAACCAGATCAAGGCCACAAGTACGAAAAAGATGCCGGATATCCAAGGACTCACATATGCGGCCAAGGCCGCGAACAAGTAGAGCAAGGGTGATAATTTCCCCTTCCAGTCTTTGCCCATCGCCAGAACAAATGAGGAATCTCCAAAATGCTGGTTAATAATTGCGCGCTGAAGCAGCCAGTATGAAAGCGCCGCAAGTAGTAAAATAATTCCGTACAACGCCGTTGGCGTGGCAGCAAAATGACTTTCCCCCATCCAAGCTGTCGTGAACGGTATAAGGGATAACCAGAAGAGAAGCAACAAGTTGAGCCACATCAACCGCCCGTTCATCGTTCGAACCATGTGCAGCAGATGATGATGATTGTTCCAATAGATGCCGACATATACAAAACTAAAGATGTAGCTAAGAATCTTTGGGACGAGTTCAAATAGCGCATGCCAGTCATGGCCTTCCGGCACTTTAAATTCCAACACCATGATCGTAATGATGATCGCCAGTACACCATCACTGAACGCTTCCATCCGATTTGCTTTCAGAGTATTTCACCTATCCTCGCTCGAGTTTTTAACCTATTCAACACCAAACTACGATTAATGGCGTTTTCAAGGCTTTTTGCTACTTGTCCAATAATTTGTTTGCGTTTAATGAATCGTACAGAATAGAAGTCGTAGAAGAAGTCCAAAGCCATTCCAATTGTATAATTGCAACCGATTAATGTAAACTCATACAATTACGAAAGCTGCGTTATCCTGCCCGTTCGTATTATGAGGTCACCAGATCTTTCTGGTCGACCTTTTTCTTGTATGGTCGTAAGATAGCGGAAACCGGGGATCGAACGTTTCTGCCTGTGGGACTTGGATTCCGAGAGCTATTCTGTTCATCCCCCCTACTTGTTCAACCATAGTTAAGCTGGTTGGGACATTGATCCCGTATCACATGCGATAGTGCTACCCAAGATAAAATCACTAAGCATGGTTTCAGGAGGCTTCGCACAGCCCTATACCAAGCTGTCCGATGTGGTATTCGAAAAAACAGAAATAAAAAATAAAGGGCTTATTATGATAAAAACGTGCTGAAGGAAAGCTGTTCAAAGTAGCGATAATTGCTTATGTGAATAAACTCATCCACCGGATTTTTGCCATATTGACTACTTAAAGAGCGTTCCGGTTAGAATAAGAAACATATTATGGGGGTATATGGAATTCATTTCCATGCTATGTGGGAGGGCTCTATTCCATGCTCTTTTTTAAGTATACCACCTGATGATTTAGCTAGTAATAATTAAATATTGACAAGCTATTAGCTGGAATAGCTTAGTTGTTAAGCTCCCCACTTTCCTGCATTCTGTCGGGAATAAGAACATGTTCTAGTCAAAATCGGGAATGGGATAAGCAAGACTTTCCGCGAAAGCTTGCAAAGGCAACAAATATCTCCGATCGGCACATATTGAAGTCAGTCTTCGTTCTTAAATCCCTAAGACTGTAGCCCATTTTATAGGGATAAGTGCCCTTTTTTCGTCCAAAGCATATTGTAGAGTATGAAAAAAAGGAGGCACACCATGATACGCAATCAATCTAATCTGCCACAATCGGCAGTAATGCCCGAGTATTACCAACAAATGCAAACAAGCCCGATGCAGGCCAATTTGGGACCTCAAGCTGTGAATATGCAGCCTGTTCCTGTTCCTGCCCCTGCTCCTGCTTCTGCTCCCCCGCCCTACGATGATTTTAGTCACATGCACCACTTTCCTTACATGCACGACTTCCATCATATGGATGACTATCACGCCATGATGCATGACTATCACCCCATGATGGATGACTATCATCCGATGATGCATGAACATCACCCCATGATGGATGACTATCATCCGATGATGCATGACTATCATCCGATGATGCATGACTATCATCCGATGATGCATGACTATCATCCAATGATGCATGATTATCATCCAATGATGCATGATTATCATCCAATGATGGATGAAATGTGGGATGAGCACATGTTCTTCGATCCCCATCATCATCACGATGGATGGGAGCTCACAACTATAGATTATCATCATGCTTGGTTTCATCCTATGATGCATATGCATCATCACCCACCTCATCCCTCCTTACCGGTTACATCCCAACCAACTGGTGAACCGCAGAAGAAGCCAGCAGTTCACCAGCCTTAAGGTTAAAATTATAAAAGGGCAGATTGAATAGTAATGACATTCAATCTGCCCTTTTATCCCCTAATCAATTATTGTGCTAAGCTGCCCTCAAGCCATGAACGACTCCGACATGGTCCGATCGGGATTTGGATCAGACTCGTTTGTCCGAGCGGAGCCAATTCATAAAGCTCATTCATGGAACTAACGTCAAATCCTAACAGCGGCCGCCCACCCATTCCGGATGCACCAGCAGCGAGCAGCAAGCGCTGAACCAGCATTCCCGCCTCCATTTGTTGAATCCGATAGCCGCGATAACCAAGCTCGGCATGAAGATGTCCCAGATCACCCGCCACATGAAAGCTCAGCGGCACTTGGAATAAATTCACGTTATCCAAAGACATCCCATCCTGAAGCCATGCCCTTCGATCGCCGCCCCTAACAAGCTGCAACGCATGCGCCATAACATCATAATGATAAGCACCATCACGAATTCCTTCAACGCCATAAAAGCAGCCATACAGCTTTACGCGAGATATGGGGCTCGGGAACGAACCATCCAGATCATTCCGATAGCGATAGGAAATCATAATCTCTTGCAATAGTGCCGCCAAATCCGACTCACTCACTGCTTCCAATACAAATTCATTTTCTGGCGAGTAACGCCACCTGCACACCTCTGATAAATCATATGTCAGTCTATTTACTTGAGGCAAAAAATGACTATCGTCGTTTTGATGGACTGTCTTTTGCTCCCATCCTAGCTGTTTAAATGAAAGGGAAAAATCCATTATGGAGGCATCATTCAGCCTGGTCAGCATCGGATAGTCCAATACTCTTTTTGAACGCATATAGTGATCGTGCTTAATGATTGGAAGCTCATTACATAATTCTGCTGACGTTTTATTGCTAATGTCATGGTGGAACCATTCAATACTTGAATTTACCGTAAGCGGAATTACAGCATATACACTTTCCTCTGACTCAGGCAGTCCAAGCAAATGGTTGATGGCACGGTCAAGAAACTGAAAGTAAACTCCCGTTTCAAAGTTAAAACGCTTCGCCACCTCAAGCAGCTGGCCTATTAACAAGCCTGCGTCCAGTCCCTGCAATCGATACGAGAAATTATTGTACTTATAAAAGTTTTTCCAAAATAAAGTCGATACAAAAGCAGCAGCGAAGCAGCTTGTTACGTCGCAACGACTGCCTAAGGCCTTGCCCACATAGGAATCAAATTGACCTTCGCGCAATAAAATCAAACGATGATGAGCCGCATCATAGTGATAAACTCCGTTAGGTAATTCCTCCAGCTTCAAATACAAATAAATTTCGCTCGGATACAGCCCTCCACCTGAAGGAACAAATCGTCTGCAATGCTGAAATGAGCTTTCCCATTCCTTCCCCGTATTTTGCTCAATAACAGAATGACTAAGCTTTGCCAGACCGAAGGTGTACCATAGAAAATACCCGATATCCCGAAGTGTTGGCTCCGCTTGCGCTCGTTTGCCCGTTAGCTTTAGCGGAACATCGGAGGCGAGAGGAAATACAGGCAAATGACGATATAGCTTATACGGCAGAGGCGCATTCTCCCAATCAACCTCAACATCATGTGGTTTGGTTTTTTCAGGCTCGTATTGCAATTGGTGCAAGAATGCCTTCAGACTCATTTCTCCTCCTCCTATGTCCCAGCACAAGGAAAACCATCGTACACGAAAAGAATCTGTTTATGGAAACGGATGCGGATAACAATTAAGTTGTTCCTGTGTGAGCTGCTCCTGCACATAGCCCAGCTCTGCTGGTATTCGCAGTACCCGCTCCAGGCCGGTCAAGCGGACTAGGTGTTGGCCGAACGTCATGGGAAGCATGCCGGGAATGAGCACCTTCACACAATGAAGTCCATTTCTCAACGTTTCTGGCGTCGTTTGATTAACAACGATTACTTCTAGATTCAGTTCTCTGAAAATCTGGAGAAAAATGTTTAATTCATCCGTTAAATCTGCATGCCATGCCCTTGGTTTAAAAGCTTCTTTAAACGAGAGGACTGGACGATCATTATTGAGCAGGAAATTCAGACGTTCTTCCGCTTCCTTCAAGCTGTACAACATGGAGTGATCTTCCATTTGCCGAACGAGAAAAGGATCATGCAGCATTTGTTCATACTGCTCGCGGTTCGCCTCTAACTTTTCGTTAAACGCAAGCAGCATGCCCGCAATCTCATGAATTGCACCTTTTGCCGCCCTTACAGGATCAAGATGCGCCCCGGCGGCGCAAATCATATTTACGCCTTGATCTGTTCTGTTTTTGGCAAGCACCCACACACTTGGAATGCCGTGCTCCATCGTCGAATCGAACAAATGCACATCATAACCGAAAACATCGCGCAGCCGCTCCACCATTAAATTCATTTCAAGATCGCCTGAGGAATAGGGATCTAAAGGAGCGAGCGGCAGCTGCGCATACCACGTCATTAGAAATGAATCCCGTTCTACAACCTCTAATATGCCGTAAAATATAGCTTCCTCCAAGCTTCCTCCCAAAGCGCAGCCATTTGAGGTTTCATATACAAAGCCGTGACCGCAGCCGGAGCTGTAATAAGCGAGCAGCTCCGGCACGAGTATAGGCTTCTCCTGCAAGAACGAATATCCCCATACCCAATCGATTTTCCTGCTTGGATCAAATGGTTGAAACGGAAAATCGGGGCGCTCATACTGCGCCTTATCATGTATTCCTACTCGGGAAGGGTTCAGCGCTATCTCTGATAAATGATTATAACTGTCATGAACCGCTGTCTTCTTTCCCCGCGGCGATATGCCGCAATAACGTTCCAAACCTTCCAATATCGCTGTCATTTCACTGTCTGCAAAAGAATGTGTACGCCCTGCGCAGCCTTCATCCCCTGAGAACATCGGTAAAATGATGCTGGCGTCAGCAAAGGGTGACATCAGGTCGATCATTTTTCCATTCAGGAAACCGCTACGATTGTCCAGATAATCATTGGAAAGAACTGCCTTTAACTCAACCATCGAACGGGTGCGGTAGCTGTTTTCACTGATTTTCGGGCTGGGCTGCAGCTTTATACGAGAAGCTATGGCAGAGTCTTCCGGTATTTCCCCACATACGGTACAGAGCGGATCTGGCAAATAAAAATGAGTCGAGCAATTGAGCGTTTGCAAGTGTAAGAGTTTAATATGATTTTCAAGAGGTGCAGTACTCTGGATAAGAAAGATTTGGACTTCTGCTGCAATAAGGTGAGCCATGTGCAATAGACCGCTGCGAGAAGACCAAATATCGGGGAAAACTTCTCCATGCATGAACAACTGCTGCAGCTCCCACATGTCCTTCCGATCATTTCCAGCCATTAAATGCCGCAAATCAGCGCATTGTGAGCAGCCTTCTTTCCCAGGAACGACAAGCGGACCAATGATGCCTTCACCAAATGCTACAAACCCGCGCAGCCACGGAATACCAGATTGCTTGAATAATTTCTCTGCCATGAGATGAGAGGCAGAATCGTAGCCATCACTAAGCACGAGTGCAAGATCAGCCTTTTCCGGTAACTCGGCAGCCATTTCGTTCATCCTTACAAGCTGACAATTTGCAGACAATATATCGTTTACATAGTCCACAAGCTGGCCTACACCAACAACCGCCACAATAGCGCTCATTCTTCAACCTCCTCTCGAAGGGAGATGCCGTATACTCCGGCCAGCTCCTTTTTCAAAAAAGGTTCTGAAGTTAAGTCGAATACGAGCAGGCGTTTGTGAATGTCATTCAATTGCTGCACAGCAGTCTGCAAAACCTCTCGGGACTCGAATGGATCGCAAGCGGGTATTGAAATATAGTCCATTTTAACTTCTTTTACATTTACATGATGCACTTTACCCGCAAATGGATCAGCTTTGTTTTGAGCATCAAACAGGGCAATCATCAATACGCTCCGAAGCGCTCGAGTTACATTGAGATCTGCGGCGTCATACCAGCGGTCATTTGCTTGCAACCACACAATAGGAAAACCTAATACGTTCTCACCCAGTCCGAACGTTGGTGCTCCTTGCATCGTAGTTAAGGCATTTATATAGTAACGGCATCGTTCATCCGCTACATGGCTCAGCTTCACCAGCGTGATAGACGGTGTGTGTGCTT
The DNA here is from genome assembly GCF_014641075.1 of Paenibacillus nasutitermitis. Taxonomy (GTDB): domain Bacteria; phylum Bacillota; class Bacilli; order Paenibacillales; family Paenibacillaceae; genus Paenibacillus_Z; species Paenibacillus_Z nasutitermitis. The sequence goes on along the minus strand of NZ_BMHP01000001.1, from coordinate 2,216,202 downwards.
CGTATAACTTTATCCGTTCATTCATTAAATACTTTTGCAAAGCGCGGCAAACGCCCTCCTCGATCGTTAAACCGGCACCTACGCTTGCAATCTCATCGAATTTTGGAACATCAGGTTTTTCGCTTTCCTCCTGCACCTGATTGATTTGCAAATTCGCAATACGTGACACATAAGCTTCGATTCCATTCAGACCCGCTTCCACTCGTGCCTCTTCATGGTTATAACCATTACATATAATTTCAGGAAGAAGAAGCGCAGGGCCAACTGACAAGGGATCAACAGGCTGAACACGGCATTGCGATAGTGGCAGCTGTCGCAGCTCCCCTTCATCCCAAATATGGAAGATGCCTGTCTCCGTTGATGTTAGCTGACTGAAGAAAGGTAATAATTCACTTGAAGCTCGTTTCTCTGAAGCCGCTCCGGTTTGCAGCTCAACATCGATCTTCTCGATGAATCGTTGACCATTAACCAACGGGTGGGGAAGAAACGAATGCCAATTCCCTTCCAGCGTCTCTAAATTAAGAAGAAACAGTTTATTATTCTCTAGTTTCGTTACCTCTGCTGCTGTTTTCAACCATTCGAAGACGATTACGTTAGCGAGCAGCGATTCCGCAATGGACGAAGCAGTGTGAACATTGGTATCCTTATAAATGGCAGAATGATGGACTCTGCGCAATGCTGATTCCAAGTCACCCCCCGAATTAGAATACGACAGTGGAACCGCTAGTCCAGCCTGCCCAAAAATAACAGCCGGCAGCAGTACCTTGTTTTTTTGTCGGCAAATTTCATTAAGTAATCTTAGCTCAGATTCCCCTTCTTGATCTGAGACGAATAATACCGCATCATAAGGCTGTACAATCGAAGACCAATCCACTCCTCCATCCTTCGGCAGGCTGATCTCGTCCACCTTGACCTCTGAATCAAACTTGCGATAATGCTGCTCCAGCTCCAAAATCCGTTTTCGATTCACTGTTTCCGAGTTCAAGCTTAGCACGTGGAATTGCGGCAATCCGGATTCAAATAATGATTTGACAAGTGAAATCAAAAAAGTACCAGCGCCAACAACAAGCACGCTGGACTGACGATACAATTGAAATCGGTATGCACCTGACCCGTTAAAGCTGTCCAAAAATTCAATTTGTGAATCATATTTCTTAACAATACTCTCTTGCAGCTGATGCGGACGATCCCGGCTTACATCTTGGACATAACCGTTCGCATACAATACTTTTGCAATCTCATAAACATGATCACGGTATTGTTCCGGCAATCCATCTGTTAAATCATGCATCGTATGCTCACCGTTAAGTACAGGTATTAATTTTTCAATCCATTGATTAATCGTGCTGCCTTCCATCCGGAATGAACCGATATTGTTGCGGAAATAGACACTTCCGTCCGGGCTGGGGAGAAAAAAAGTATCTCCTCTCACTTTAAGGCGCATAGAAGGATCCAAATTTCATTCCTCCTTAATATGAAATCTAACTTTTCTTAACTTGAGTCCCTCTATAAAGGTATGTAAGGCTATTTGTCCATCATGCCAGCACATGCATAGAAAGACACCCCTGCATCCAAACAACGTTTGCAGAGGTGTCTTGAACCTTTATTTACGTGCAATAGCTAACTTATTAACGGCAACGGGCACAGCCAGCACAACGTGCGCAGCCAGCGCAGCGGAAGCCTCCACATCTGGCACAACCGGCGCATCCGCCACAGCCTCCGCAGCCTCCACAGCCTCCGCATGAACAAAAGCCGATACATAAGCCGAAGCAAATGCCGATACACAGACGAGCATTATTGGGATCCATTTGACCTTGACCCGAATTCGGAGTCATGCCGCTCGCTTTAAACGCATCCATATTCAGATTTTGAAGATCATTCTTAAATTCATTCATCCTTGTAGCCTCCGTTATATGTTCATGTGATGATTATCGGCACTCTCACGAGTCATATGCCGATAATCGTTCATGACATATATGTATGAATTAAGCTCCGCTAGTGTTACTAATCCATTCACCTACTTGCCTGAGTTATAAAGTGAAAAACCAAAAAAAGAGGATTAGGAATGACATTGAGGATGGGACGGCGATCGACCTTCACCCCATTTTTCATCCATCTTCTTGCATAAATTCTTTGAGTACCATATCGGCATGAAGCTCCGCAATATGACGATACCGCGGATCGGCAATCGCTTCTGAAGCCCAATATAAGAGTGGCAAATAGAAAACGGAGCCCGCAAACCCGCAGCGCTCCGTTTTTATGTATAAAAAAATTTGAATCCCCTTATGTTCCAATGCTTCACGCAAAGCATCGGCCATAATGTCGTAGCCAAGCAGGTGATACCAACATCTTTAGCTGCCAAGCGTATGCTTTGAGTCTGCTTGGACTACATTCCTGGATCCGCTTATCGCAACCTCCATAAATCACTTAAATTCATAATAAAACCTCGCATTGGCCCTATTAAATCCAGGGTTGCTCCAATGAGAGGTTATGATTGCGCCTCTAAAACAACATGATATGATCCCGATCCGTATCCAGTCCATTCGCATTGGGAGGCCGATGATAAAGTGGTAATTGATCAAATAGGAACTGCGCAGCTCTTAATATTTCTTCATCATCGATGGCTACTATTCGCGTTCGCACTTCAGACTTATCGATTTCCACAATGCGTACGGAAGGATGACACAGGCCTGCTGCAGTTTGAATAAAGTTCCATTGTTCTTCCCTTACAATGGAGTGTACGTGATTGTGGCCGTTCAAGTAAAAACAGTTTCCTTGTCTTTTTCGTAAAATGGCTCGCATATCAATGGTCGGGTCTATATGCATCTTTTCATCCAATGACCCGGTTGTCGTGTTATGCAGGGGATGATGGGCAAAAACAAAGATTGGCTTTGATGGAGAAACGAGCAATTGTGCCTCCAACCATTCCAATTGGTCCGCTTTAAGATGTCCGCTATAATCTTTTGGGTCCATTTCTCTAGTCGAATCAACAAATACGAACAGAGCCTCATCGGTTTCAAATACATCGTTTAATGGATGATCCATTAACGATTGTAATTTAGTTTTAGGTAACTCATAGGCATCGTGATTTCCTAATATCTGACGGAAAGGTATACCGGAGCTGCGAATATACTGATAAACGTTATTAAATTCTTCCTCCGTTCCCATGTGAGTCAGATCACCAAGGGAAATGTATAAGTCCGCCTCGATTTCGAATACCTTTTGCAAATATCTTTCATAGAAACGCTCTTTAGCCTTCAATAACGCTTCATTTCCTTGTGCAAATTGGTTATCAAAAAAATGCAAATCTCCGAATATAGCCAAACGCATCATTTTCTCTCTCTCCCATCACAATTTTCGATTCCTATTCCTTATTCGCCAGAAGGCACATCTTCCTTATCATCAGGCGATTTAACGAAACTATTATGTCCGGGACCGAACACTTGGTTTTCCAGGTTCTTTTGAAATACTGGACTTAAGGTTTTTATCCAGGATGTTGGATTCATCATATCATTCTGCTCTGAGCACGTCAGCATACCTAGCGAATAATCATCAGACCAACAAGTGCTTGCCGAGAAAATAAGAAAAATCTTCCCCTTGTTTTTCAAAATGGCCGGGCACTCGTTAATCGCCATACCCCCTTGCATTTCCCACGGGTCCGTCGGTTTACTCAGCAGGAGGTTTTCTCCTTCTATGGTCCAAGGACTGTCACCCCCTCCATCATTCGCCGTACAGTACACATACATTCATTGTTACTTTGACAAATTCAATTTACCGATTTCGGTTTCAAAACTATCGGCCATGCTTTTTAATGCTTCTTCCGGCGTCGTTTGACCGTTTAAAACACTATGAGTTGACACTTCCTGAATATCATTTAACTTGGCAGAAATAAAGGGAACGTCAGTATCCGCAAGTATTTTGGCCGCTTTTAATGATTCCAATAATGCGGGGTAGAATGATTGGGAGTCCCTTACTTCCGGTCTATCATAATTTGATTTTCGTGTCGGATCCATCGTATGTTCGACTTTCAACAGTTCCGCATCTTTGGAGGTCACATATTCGATAAATTTGTAAGCTAACTCTTCCTGCTTTGATGTTTTTGCCATAGCGATTGCCCAACCGCCTAGCGTTGGTGCTTGGCCTGGCGTTACGGCAAATCCAACTTTATCCTTAACCTTGGATTTATCGCCTTGGATAACGGAATATAATCCTGGCCATTGTTCCATCATGGCAACTTCACCCGTGGCAAAGAAGTTATTGGCGTCATCCCATCCAAATTGCAGCAAATCTTTAGGCGTAGTTTTCTGAATTTCCAACATCGTATTCATAGCATCCAAGCCGGCTTTATTGTTGAAGGCAGGTTTGAAGTTTTCATCTACATTAGTGCCGCCGTAATAGGCCAGACGGTTTATCCACAGCCAACGACTTCTTCCTTTGGATGCCATCGTACTGTATCCGTATGTAACGGGTGAATCGGGATTCAGACTTTTGGTAAAGAATTTTGCGGTTTCTACAAACTCTTCCGGTGTTTCAGGAACTTTTAGTTCGTTTCCGTTTTTTTCTTTAAAGGCAGCCTTAACATTAGAATCTTCAAACAAATCCTTTCGATAGAAAAATAACTGAACGTCCGGTTTGTATGGAAATGCGACAAGTTTACCTTTATACCTACCATATATATCTAGAAGGCTTGGAATGAAATCATCGATATCTAAATTAGGACTTGCGATACCAGGATTATCAACAAACGGTTGGAGGTCTTTCAATTGATCCCCTTCGGCGAAGCCATGCATGAAGGCGATCGGCGTAATGATAATATCGTAAATATGACTGGAGTTTAGATCCAATTGTACTTTATCCGTCAAGTTTTCTGAAGGGATACTTTGCACTTCTACTTTTGCGCCGGAAACCTGTTCAAAATAGGGAGCAACAGCCTTGATAGCATTTTCAAAACTTCCGCTTGAAACCGCCACAGTGATTTTTTTTCCTTTGTACTGTCCTTTCAAGGTGCCGCCGCCATCCATATCTTGCAGCTTGATACCGAACGGCTCGGGAAGGTCTTTCAAGGTAGCAGCCGGTTCAGCCTCTTCGTTCCCCTTGTTATCCACGGCCTGTTCATTATTTCCGCTGCATCCGGTAATCAACATAACAACAGCCAAAATGAAAATGAACCCGCTTTTCATCACCTTAGACATTTCAAATCCTCCAATTTCATATTTTTTTAAAATTCTTAATAATTTTATTCAGAAATTTGATAAACGGTGGTTTTGATTGCGTACCTATGCCCATCAACCTTTAACCGCTCCATCCGTTAACCCGCGAACGATATATTTCTGAGTCGTTAGCGACAAAATGATAGCAGGAAGCATAGCAATCGTTCCAGCCGCGGCAAGTGAGCCAAAGGGTGTATCCTCTTGATAGACGATGAGACCATTGATCCCGATAGGCAATGTTTTCTTCGTATCAGTGAACAATAAAACCAGAGCAAGACCGAATTCATTCCAAGCGCCGAGAAAAATCAAGATTGAGGCTACCACAATCCCTGGCACAACGAGTTTGATGGCAATGTGCCTAAATACACCGTAATCGTTACAGCCGTCAATGATCGCAGACTCAAACACTTCCGTTGGAATTTGGTCGTAAAACCCCATGAACAACCAAATGGCCAGTGGCAACGAAAATGTAATGTAGCTGATGACTAATCCAGTCAAGGAATTCAGTAGACCCACATTCTGATAAACAATATAAAAGGGAATCGTATAAACAAGACCGGGAATCATTCGAACAATGATGACTGTGTATAATGCCGTATACTTTCCTTTGAACTTATACCTTGAGAATCCGTAACCCGCCATCGTTGCAAACAAGACAGCTACGACTGTGGTTGCGATGGAAACTATCAAACTATTCAAGAAATAGGTTCCGGCCCCGCCTTTAGAGAATATATCTGCATAATTGTCCAAATGAAAACTTGATGGAAAAAACTCCGGAGGAGTGACGAAAATTTGTCCCGGTGTTTTAAAAGACAACGTAACGGTCCAATAGATCGGGAATAAAAAGAAAACCGCAAATAGGATCAATAGAAAATAAATGATAAGTCTCTCGGATTGAATCTTCACTTGATCGACCCCCCTAAGCAAAAGATAGCCAAACTTCCATCCTCTTTATCAAGGTCTTGGATGAAACTCGACGGGAACCACAATGTGTTTATCAACGCTTTCTCCATTGATTTGGGAGATCAAAGAATGTACAGCGTTCCTGCCCATTTCTCTATAATTTTGTTTAATAAAATGGACGTCCGGCAGACCTACTTCGTCAAAAGTTATGACTTCTACTTTGCTCAACAAAGATAACTGGCTCAAAGCATTGTAAGTTAATAAAGCCATTTCAACATTCACAGTAAAGATCGCGGTGATTTCGGGATTATTCTTCAAAAAATTTAAAATGTGCGAATAAGAACGATTAGACGAAATTATTTCCAATTCATGAATGCACCAGAGGTTTTTATTAATCGGCAGATTTAACTCAAAGAACGCTTTCTCAAAACCAGATGCCCTCTCTTCTGTTGCCGAATTCGTTATCTTAGGAGAAATAAATGCAATATTACGATGGTTCTTATTTAAGAGCATAGAAATGGCTTGGTAAGTTCCTTCTACATTATTCGAAGTAACGTTGAAGGTATCAATGCTTTTCAAAAATCTGTCAATCAATACAAATGGAAAGTTATCGATTTTAAGCTTCAAAATTGCCTCATTATACTTTTCATCGAGAATAGGAAAAACGATCATCCCATCGACACCAATTTGCCTGAATTTCTCGATCGCTCCTGTCTCCTCCGCAAGAGACTCATCCGTTATGCGTAAAAGTAGTTGATACCCATTTTTATGTAAATATTTTTCAACATAATATAGCAATCTCTGTTCTACCTTTGTTTTCATGGTAGGCATGATCATTCCGACAAATGTATTCGTCTCATTAGAAGCAGCTCTCCTGTTGTTTTTATCTTGTAATTGATTCGTTATGTCACTATCTGCTACGAAGGTTCCCTTGCCCTGGACTCTGAGAACAATTCCTTGGTCTGCCAAGCTTATCAGGGCATTCTTTGCCGTAATACTGCTCACATGATACTGATTCATCAATTCGCTTTCAGACAGGACCCGATCGCCCGGTCGCAATGCGCCTTCACGAATCTGATTAACGATTATATCTTGGATATGTTTGTACAGTGGGTATCCTGCCATATGCGATTTCTCCAGTTTGTAATTAGAAATTATGAAATCCTTAACTTGAGTACAAGCACAATAGGGACTTTTTTAACTTGGATAGGTTGATGACACCTTCACATGAGCACACCTTTTTTATGGCAATACAATCACCCCCCGCAGCGTAGTCAATCTGTTGCAGTTAGTAAGCGCTCTCTTTAGAAAACCTGAGGACCCCTCATACCTTCTGTTCGGCTTCGGTATGGATTAGTCTTTAGATTCCTTGCGAATGAGTTTGAGAAAAACTAATGTTACGATCACGATCAAAATGAAGAATATGAAGGCTCCTGCAGAACCTGCCCCAATATCTGAATAGCGGAATGCAGTTTTGTAAATGGTTGTGCCTATCGTTTCAGTATCGTTCCCTGGCCCACCATTGGTTAAGGTGTATACAATATCGAACATTCTCAGTGAATCCATGATTCGAATCGATACGACCAATGCCAAAAAGTTTCTAATCAATGGAAGGGTGATGCCAAAAAAAGTCCTAATCCGATTTGCTCCATCAATGAGTGCAGATTCATACAATTCTTTTGGTACCGTTTTCAAAGCAGCTAAAAAGATAAGCATGCAAAATGGAGTAGATCCCCATAACTCCACAATAATGAGCGAGAATCTCGCATTTTCCGTGTCGGCTATCCAATTCACTTTGTTAAAACCCAGCATCACCAATACGTTATTTATAATGCCGTATACTGGTGAGAACATTAGCTTCCATATGGTCGCAGTGACGACGTGTGCCAACATCATAGGTAAAATGAAAATGGTTTTGAATACGCTGGACGCGCGTTCCATCAAGGAACCGTTCAATAAAAGTGCCAAGGACATTCCCACGATGACATTCAAGGCTACGACAATGATTGAAAAGCTCAACGTCCATGCAATTGACCCTAAGAACGTCTTGTCGGTTAAAATATAACTGTAGTTCTGAAGCCCAAAGAATTTGATTGTAGAGGCTGGCATAGATAAGTTGTAGCTCAAAAAACTTAAATAGAAAGAGTATAAAATAGGTAATATGGATAAAACAATGATAAATAACATCGATGGGCCGATAAACACATAGGGAGCTGTTACCGTAGAAAGACTTCGTGCTTTTTTGATGGTAAACATCGAGTAAAACCTCCTTTTCTTATTCTTGTTCACACAATGCTTATATATTTGTGATTATTATACTTAGGATATTTTTGAAATTATATAATAAATTCAGTACATTTTTTAAGACAGTTGCTTAACTGTGAAGAATTTACTTCCCCTACCCAACCATCTCCTTGTAATAGGCTACTTGGGACATATAGCTGTTCAATTCCTCCCCCGATTTGAATTATGACAATCAAGTGGTCAGGTCTATTGCTCAGGAACAATAGCGAATGTATGTTTGCACGTAATCCGTCGGGAATGAGATCATGTTCTTGTCATTGGGTTTTGACAAGAATCTTATCCCATAAAACAAAAAAATGCCGCGATTTACACCCGGCATCTAACAATAGGTCTGACTTATAAGTTCGGATCGATCGATCACTCTCCGTTCTTTTCCCACTGGTGCAAGTTAAGAAAACAGCAGCCGGTCGATAACCGGCTGCTGTCGAATGAAGCTCCTAGCGGCAGCTTCATCTTATATTTCCCAGACTGCTTAATGAGGAAAGTGAAGTTATATATCTAATCCTAACTTATCAATGAGAAAATCTCCTTGCTCGATTTTCAATGTCTTCTTTTCAATGCTATATTCCCATCCGTTTTCAATTGCATATCTTATTAAACGTTCACAGTTCTTTGGCTTATGTGGAATGAAGTGCCAGCTGCCTTCCCATGTAAATAAAACTTCGAAATAAGAGGTTTTTGATGAATAGACCTTAAAATTCACGAATTTATTACTAGGGATTTCATTAATAACGCAGTGAAATTGAGAGCCATTTACCATTATCTTTTTAGTTCTTTTGTAGAATGTCTTCCCCATTAATATGGCCCTCCTGAATACGACATTTTTCAAACACGACGAGTCATATTGTTACTTTGAAAGTATAGCACACATGTGAACTGCCCTTCCCTTAATGATAAAGCAGCCGATCGAATGGCCGGCCGCCGCTAAGTCATGATTAAGCTGTCGTTCGCCTTTAGCTCAATGTAGTACGGCGGGTGCCCGATGAGAAACACAGGCGTGTCGCATGGAGAAAAAAGTTATTTTTTCTTTACTGGTAGCCAAATCTCCCCAGTAATATGACCAGCCATTCCATAATACATTTCGAAATGAGGGCCTTCAACCTGTTCGTATTCAGATGTCGGAAACCATTCGGAATAAATCCGTCCCCATAACTTTATTAAATCACATTGCTGATCCGGGAAAATAGCCCATGTTAATGCCGGGACAGAAAGTTTTGTAAATCTCTCAGGAATTTCAAGTCCATTTGGTAAAAAATAACATACCATATATTTGAAAGATTCTGCAGTGTGATCATATAAGGCAGCGTGCAATACGGTGTTACTAAAGCGTCCCAGTAATCCATTCATCCCTTCAACACTGCCATCTACATCACATTGTTGGCGGAATTGAGCAACTTCAGCATATACTTTTTGGGGATCTGAATTGACCAGACCATAAGCTCCAAACATCTCAAAAGGCCCTTTTGATTCGATGCGGTAATTCATTTCGACATCTCCTTTTATTGAAATATGAAAGGACATTCGAGGATAGGCTTTTAGAGAAACGCCTTTATCGCGCGCAGATATCGGCATTATCCCGTGAAGAATCTTAAACGCCCGAGCAAACGCTTCTGGCGAATCATATCCATATTTCATAGCTACATCAATAACCTTTTTATCTGTTGTCTGCAGCTCAAATGCTGCCAATGTCAAACGTCGACGTCGAATATACTCAGATAACGATACTCCAGTAATAAACGGAAACATTCTTTGAAAATGATAAGTAGAGCAACAGGCTCTCTGCGCTATTTCATCATATGAGATATTGTCCGCTAAGTTTGTTTCGATATATTCCATGGCGCTATTCATCCTGTCCAACCAATCCATCGTTTTCCCTCCTTTCAAGATAAATTTTATCGCAGATAAAAAACGAATACCGTGCATTTTCTGCACGGAAAAGTCAGCATGTCGATGATAATATAACTCAACACTTTCGATAGTAACATTGAACTATCCTCCCCATTAGCTTAACGAGGCTGCCATTTCATACTGGTAGCCTTGTCCTGGTGATTGTTAAGCAATAGTTGCCCGAGGGAGCGTAATAAGGTGCGTGCTGAATTCAGCCTTGTGATTATCGCTTCTCTAAGTGTTTTTCACGAAGAAATAAAAATAAAGGAAGGCCTAATGAAACCCCTACTACAAGCGTACCGACAATCGGCAACCATAACAAACTCATACCCTTTCTTTTACCTTCGAAGAGGATGAATCCGATAAGTACAATTGCTGATACTAATACATCCATCCATGCAAATGATCCTATACGCGTTTGGGTGATATCATCTACTAATTGTGAAATATCAAGGCCATTCTGTATTACCCAAGGAAGAAATTGTGAATACGGCAACGCAATTCCAAAAACCATTAAGATTCCATAAAAGTACTTCAATGAATAGCCTCCCAGTATCAATTTCCTGACCCTTAACCAATTTATTTACTGATCTTATTTTACCATATTTCCCCACTATCCTGCCCGATAGCTCGGTCGTTAAGATCACCACTTTTCTGCAGTCCGTCGGGAATGAGATAAGGTTCTTGTCAAAACCCAATGACAACAACCTTATTCTATAAAACAAAAAAAGCCGCGATTTACGCGGCCTTCAATGAGATCATGGGGTCACGCTAACATTTTAACGAACCAGACGGATCGCCGATGGCCGTCCAATTAGATGTAAAAAACGTCCTGGAGTCGGCACGCTTTTTTGTAAACTGGAACCTTCCTGCAGCTAGGCGATTATCGGAGCTGTTTTTGTACACAATATAAGGCATAGTACCACCCGTTCACAGAAAGGAAAAAATCAATATGCAAGCCGGGCTTTTGCTGACGCGCTAGCGGAACCTTCGAGCCTTGCACCCCAAAAACGTGACCATCAAGCAGCCTTCGTGTTAGACAATCTTTACCGATATTGCGCCATTAGTTTGTCCAGCATGTCTCTCATAACATAGATCAACTCATCTGGCGCTTTTACCTTTGCATCGGTACCCAATCCAATAAAAAATTGGCCGAAAAATGGAAGGCTGCTCGCGGGGATTTGATTGCCCAGCCATCCTGTGCCGTCTTCTCGAACTTGAATTTGAATTTTGTGCGCTGGCCACAGTTCAGACTCGCATCTTTGCACCCCTGTTGCAGTAAGCTCAACATAAAGTTCCATAGCTGGACCTTTCTCTTCAATGTAAGAATCCCAGTTTCCTGTATGCACTTGCGTCAAATTAACCGCTTCCAGTTTGGAAAGTTCAACAGATCTAACCCGGTCACAGCGAAACAAGCGAAAATCGCGGCGGTGAAAGCAATAGGCCGGACAATACCAAAACCCGTTGCTGGCATAAATGCCGATCGGCTGAACATCTCTTGACTGCTTATGCTGTATTGATTCGTACTCCATGCGCACCACTTTTTGATCGATCGCAGCATCCAGCAACAAGCTCAAATAAGGTGTACTTGCACGTCTCATCGGCGTAACCAGATCAAATCGTTTCCGCATCCGGTCGATACGGTCCCGAATATCTTCCGACATATAGGAGTAAAATTTCCGCAACACTGAATCTGTTTCCGCCTCGAACGGAAGATCCGCGTAGTGCCTCAATGCATGGCTGGCAAAAAATACAGCAAGCGCTTCGCCTTCCGTAAAAGCAACTGGGGGCAGCATTCTCTCGTTAATCATCTTATATCCCCCATGCTGACCGACCTCCGAATAAAAAGGAACCCCCAACGCGCTCAACTCCTGCATATCCCGAATAATCGTCCGCGTGGAAACTCCAAATTCACTGGCAAGCTGTTTGGCGTTGAAAGATTTCTTTTTGTTGATGGCCATCATAATTTCGATCAGTCTTTTGGACTTCGCCATTATAATCTCCTTTTCATGTATTGCGACAAGTATTGTCACTATTGTACGATATGATGCTAATGAAGTCCAAAGCTGCAAAAATTGGACAATTTAATTTAAAAGGAGATTGATTACATGTCAATGCGCTCAACATCGTTCATTATGCTGGATGGACAAGCTGCGGAAGCGATTGAGTTCTACCAGGAAGCGTTGAACTCGAAATTACTGTACAAAACGATGTACGGGGAAGGCAAGGATGCCAATAGTTTGCCTGAAGAAGTGAAAACCCGTATTTCCCATGCCGTGTTGCAAACCGGTGAAAATGATTTGATGGTCGCTGATATCTTTCCGGGGCAACCTTATGCAATCGGAGATCAGGTGAATATTTGCATTACAGCGACGCAACAAAGCGAGATTGAAGAAATGTTTAATAAATTTAGCGAAAAAGGGCAAGTGATGTTCCCGTTGCAAGAAACTGAATTCAGTCCCTGCTTCGGAATAGTGAAAGACCATTTTAACATTACGTTCCAATTCTTCATGAATGATACAACAAGCAGTTGGAGCTGAAAATAAGAGGTCTTGATCGGGGAGGACTCCCCGAACGCTATAAAGCTCCGAGGGGAACCCCGGAGCTTTTCTGACCGATACTTTCGGATTATGACTCTATTATTAATGAACCTGTTTACTCCCCCCCCGGGCCCAAAAAGAGGATCAAGATTCTGGTTTTGGCTCTAGATTTTGTTTCTCCAAAACTTTCCTCATCGTATTGTTAAAACAATTTAAGAAATTTTCAAATTGATCAAGCTGATCGGGGGTATAATTCCTGAGCATTGCGTCCACATGGTCAGCGAGTGGTCCAAAAAATTCTGCAGTATACTCATGAACTTTTGGACCGCTATGAAGAGTCACTATCCGTCGATCGGCGTCCTCGCGAGAGCGGAATATGTGTCCGGCTCTTTCAAGTCGGTTAAGCAGAGCAGTAGTTGCTCCCGATGATAAAGAGATGCGCTCGCTGAGTCGCGCTGGTGACAACGGAGAGCCGATATCTTCGGCGTAGAAGATTTCAACCAACGCAGTAGCGTCTGTAGAGTGCAATTTCAGCCAAGTTGCGAATCTGCGTGATAACTCAGCATAATTCGCGCCAAACTGCCGTAACTCATTCACAATGAGCTCACGATGCTTAATGACGTCTCTAGTTTCAGGATTTTCCATTGGTTCTTTCTCCTTGAATATTAATAGTTGAGTTTTGTTTGCTATTGTGTGTTTATCTCCGTTCTCCCATGCTGATCTGCAGCTTACACCTTTCTATCGTAATGTACCTTCAAATGGATGTAAAGGCGTGAACCAGATCGGGTGGACCGAGACGGTTACAGCAGATGTTGCGGAAGAAAAAAATGCATGTTGACATTTTTGTTCAGTAAAATGATATAATACTTCATGGTAAAGATACTTTATTGTGGAGGTAGTTGATGTTGAATACTGAATCAGGAAGTTCACGGTCGCCGTTTATCGCTTTAATTGTAGTCTTAGTAGCTGTTTTCATGGAATTGCTTGATGCAACGATCTTGAGTGTCGCAGCTCCTTCGATATCTGCATCGCTCGGAACTAGCGAATCGGAGCTCCAATGGACGATAGCCGGGTACACGCTTGCATTAGGCGCAGGTTTAATAATTGGCGGTCGGGTTGGCGACCAGTTTGGACGGAGGCGCGCCTTTTTATTAGGTCTTGCCGGATTTACGATAGCCTCTCTCTTATGTGCGCTCGCTTCTAATCCAATGTTCTTGATTTCTGCGCGTATTGCCCAGGGGTTGATGGCCAGTTTAATGATCCCTCAGGTCTTTGGTATTATTCGTTCATCGTTCACGTCCTCTCAACGTGCTAAAGCTTATGGAGCCTATGGTGGTGTTTTAGGTCTAGCTTCTGTGGCAGGCCCGTTGCTTGGTGGATTGCTTGTGAATGCTAATCTTTTTGATTTAGGCTGGCGAACCATTTTTGGGATAAATGTTCCAATTGGCATCATAGGCCTACTTCTTGGAATCCGATTTTTACCCGAATCTCGAGAACATGGCTCTACGAGACTCGACCTGATTGGCGCATTACTCGCTGCGCTTGCAACCGTTCTAGTGCTATTGCCTCTCGTTCAGGGTCGTGAGTGGGGTTGGCCATGGTGGAGCTTCGCGCTACTTGCCCTGTCCATTCCAACAACAGCACTCTTTATTGTGAGAGAGAACCGCTTAGCGGCACGCGGCGGTCAACCGATACTCGATCCTGCCCTTTTTCGCATCAGAGCTTTTACCAGCGGTCTGTCCGCTTCGCTGTTATTCTTCGGTTGCATTGGCTCATACTTTTTCCTGCTTTCACTCTACCTTCAGATCGGAACAGAACGGAATGCGCTCGAAACTGGCATGATCATTCTTCCGTACGCGATTGGATCTCTCATTACATCAGGCATAGGAGTCCAATTTGCTAACCGTGCGGGTCGTGCCTTACTAGTATCCGGTAGTTTACTCCTCGCTCTCTCTCAGTTGCTTCTACTATTCATAGTCCGAAACGGTGCCGATCCCTCATACTGGGCGCTTGCCCTGCCAATGATTATCGGCGGACTGGGTATCGGGCTCACTGCACCAATACTCGTTAATGTTATTCTTGCAGGAGTACCTGTCAAAGACGCAGGCGCCGCTGGCGCAGTTCTCACTACCGTTGGTCAAATCGGTAACACCACGGGTGTTGCCATCCTAGGTGTTGCTTACTTCACCAAATTAAATGCATCGTTTGCAGATGGAGCGAATCAATTAATTGCTTACGGCGACGCTCTTACCTCTATTCTTCCATGGCAGATTGCATGCTATGTTATAGCGGCTGGTCTCATGTTTATGCTTCCTTCAAAAGCAACGAATGCTGAAATTTAAGTAACTTTCTTGTAAATGTTAATCTCATTGGACACTCATCTATTCGGCTATGATCATAAGTTCTTGTCCTCGTCTCGGGACAAGAACTTTGCATTGTTAGGAGCTGCTATCATAATTCCCCCATGTTGATCGACAACCTGCTGGAGTTCGTCCTTTACAAATTCAGTTACATTCGAGCGTAACAGTGTTGGTATTATCACTTTCGTTAGTTCTCTATAGTGAGAATCTCCCTTGCTGCTTCTATGAAAGATAACATAATTGGCGAAAGCCACTTGTCTTTATGCCACAACATCTGTGTATACACCTGCAGGTCCGGAATTTGCCATGGAAGGGCAACAAGCTCTCCGCGTGCAACTTCGGCTTCCGTTACAATCTCAGGAAGAAAGGCAATACCGATTCCCGAAATTGCACATTGTTTAATGGCTTCTGCACTTTGAAACTCTAAATACGTAATGTTATCAATGCCCTCTTTCTCAAAGGAGCGGTCGAACATGGTTCGATAGGGACAACCCTTTTCATTCGTCAGAAACACTTCTCCTTGAAAATCCTCCAGCTGCAGCACAGTTTGCTTTGCGAGCGGGTGGTCTGGAGCAGCGAACAAGCGGAAGGTTTCTTCCAGCAACGGTTCCACTGCAAGCCCGTTCGAGCGAATGGGTTCATCCAACATATAAACGATATCCGCGGTTCCCTCAAAAAGGGTTTGCTTAAGCTCTTGATTTGGAACTGAGCGGAAGATCAGGCGAACGCCCGGATGCTGCGAACGAAACCGTTGAAAGACAGCTGGAAGCCGATAGGCGCAAATAACCTCATTGGCGCTTATCGTTAGGGTGCCGCTTAGAATTTCATTGTCATGAATATCGATGCGAGCTTCGTCCAATTTGTCAAGAACGTCTTGGATATGCGTTAAATAGCGTTTACCCGCAGTTGTGAGAACGAGCTGCTTGCCCAAGCGATCAAAGAGACGAACACCAAGCTCGTCCTCCAATGTTTTAATTTGTATCGTGACGTTGGAGGGGACGTAATTCAGCACTTCTGCAGCCCGAGTGAAATTTAAGGTTGATGCAACCGTCCGGAACGTATTCAGTTGGCGCAACTCCATCTTTCGACCTCCTATGCTTTCAAAATTTTTGAATACAACTGTGAATTCAATTCACTTTTATTGAGAGTATCACTGCTTTATACTAAGCACAAGAAAATCACACACAGATGGTGTGGTTTCATTGTGAAGGGAGCGACTATACGATGGATTATGAGATTATGAATTTGGGTGATGTAACCTTGCAATCGGGAGTGACGTTGCCAAGCGCTTTTCTTGCATATAAGACTTATGGGAAATTAAATGAACAGAAAGATAATGTCATCGTCTATCCAACAGCTTTTGGTGACCAGCATGTTCAGAATGAATGGCTGATTGGCAGCGGAATGGCACTGGATCCGGAAAAATATTTTATTATCGTTCCCAATCTGCTGGGCAACGGATTATCTTCGTCTCCGAGCAACACGCCTCCCCCATTCGACCGTGCTCATTTTCCGCAGGTCACCATCTATGACAACGTTAGATTACAGCATCGGCTGGTGACCGAAAAATTCGGCATTCAAAAGATTGCTCTCGTAGTTGGGTGGTCGATGGGAGGCATTCAGGCATTTCAATGGGGTGCAACTTATCCGGAGATGGTAGAACGAATTGCACCCTTCGGAGGAATTGCCAAGCCTTGGCCCCATACATTTGTGGTATTGGACGGTATGAGAGCTGCGCTGCTAGCTGCGGTTGGCTTTGACGCAAGTAAACTCAACCAGTTGACTTCTGCAGACATGCGCGCCGTTGGCCGGGTTTATGCGGGATGGGGATTATCGCATTCGTTTTATAGAGAGGAGCTGTACCGTCAGCTGGGATTTGACTCCTTGGAAAGCTTTGTAGTCGGCGTCTGGGAACATAGCTTTATGAAAATGGACCCGCACAATGTCCTGACCATGTTATGGACAGGCCAACATGCGGACATTAGTGCAAACCCCTCCTATAACGGAGATTTTGATAAGGCGCTTAAGAGCATTACAGCTCTTGCCTGCATTATGCCGGGGAGCACGGATCTCTTCTGCACAGCGGACGATAACGAATACGAGGCTAATCTTATACCTAATGCTGTTTTTAATCCTATCGAATCGAACTGGGGCCACTTTGCTGGTCGCGGAATCAACAGTGCCGATAATAAATTTATTGATGACAACCTGAAACGCTTGTTGGCACTTCGTACAAACGGGTAGAACATAATTTTTTTCACGCCGGTCATTTCTCATGAATTAACTGCTGTCCGTTCAATGATGAAAAATCAATAAGTGGCGGTTGCGCTAAACTGTCTGTTAGCTTAGTCGTTAAGATCTCCACTTTCCTGCAGTCCGACGGAAATGAGATCATGTTCTTGTCAAAATCGGGAATGGGATAAGGTTCTTTGTCATTGGGCTTTGACAAGAATCCTATCCCATAAAACAAAAAAACCGAGATTTACGCGGCCTTCAATGAGTTCATGTTCTTGTCACCCGGCATCTCATCTAATTCTTCGTTGATGCATTTATAAGTTGAGTTTTAAATTCGGTGGCGGTAATGAAAATCGTGACCATTCGCTTTTCCGGGTCGTATAGTAAGTAATATGTGGTGGAATATTTCCGTATTTTACTTCAAGAGATCAAATCAATGATTTGTCTGATTGCTTTTTTGGCTTCTGGAATCGGCATCGCGGGAAAGACATGATTCATTTTTGGATATTCGTAGTAATTGATCATGACACCTTCCTTCTTCGCTCGGTCTCTAAACTTTCGCGCATCAGCTACCATCAGATCATGAGTGCCGATAAATAAGGAAATTTCCCCCAAGCCTTGAATATGACCGTTTATTGGGCTTAAAAGATAGTAATTCGGGTCTGTGTCGCCAGCATATAGTTTACCGAGGATGGCGAGTCCATATGAACCTAGCGAGGCATCATTTTTCTCGAATTTCTGAATATCAGGATTCGACAATGAGATATCTAACCATGGGGAGATTAATATAATTCGACTCGGTTGTGGAAGATTTTTTTCCTTTAACAATTGAGCTAATGCTAGCGCAAATCCACCGCCTGCCGAATCGCCCATAAATATAATATTTTGCGGAGAGGTTTTCAGTAACAGCTTTTCATAAATGGGGAGTACTTGATCATATGATTCATGATACTGGTGATGAGGGACTTTTGGATAGACGGGTACAATCATCGTGGCATTACCCATGTCTGCTATTTTACGTATGAATTTCCAATTGGCGCCCCGAGGCTGATTTATATAACCACCACCGATTAAATAAATAATATATTTTTCAGTGGCTTGCTTATTTCCTTGTAAAATATAGCAATCCTTTCCATACGATTGTTCCATCGTAATATCCAGTTTCTGTTGGATTTCTCCAGGCAAAATATATGGTTTTGCATTCTCGGTTCGCTTTTGCTCGAGGAATTTTGCAAACTTCACTTTGTCTGAATAACGTTGTTTTAGTCCACTCATTAATAAAATAGATTCTATCAGTTTGCTCCGAATGCTTCGCTTCATCTCAAAAAACCCCTCTCTGACCCACTGCTTTTCATTTACGGTTTTAACACCATCAATATGATAATGGCAACGACGAGTAGTTTACCAAACCAATCATAAGGAGTCAGTTTACTAGACAAGATTTTATATTGTTGCGGAATCTCGTCACTTTCACAGGTTCTGATCATTTCATGCATCGTTTTCATTTTAGGTCCGATAACCATTTCCGAGTAAAGGGCCCGCACCTAAAATAGCGGCAAAAATATGGATGCCAACCAGTAATGTATAAATTTGATCCATGCGCGTTCACCTCTCAATGTATCATTATCGTCCATTTACTCTGCATCGCAAGCAGCTAATCTTTCGATATTTCGATTTTTCGGGCGGTTTGGCGGCCCTGCTCATCCTCTAACGTATCAATGACGCTGTCAATCACCGCACGGGAAGCGAGCAACCATTCCTTGATGCCGTGTGTTACGTGCTTTTTGGCTTGTCAACGCTCCAGGTGAATGAACAACCGTTCCAAAGCAGTCAAATTCTCCAGCATTCTCACCTCCCTAGGATTTCTCATTGATCCTCACTTCTTTTCCGTTTGCCGAAACGGATAATCAGTCGGTCCTCCACGTACCTCGCGCCTTCAACCTGCCTACCCATCAGAGATCTTGGCAAAATGACCTTCCGTTTATAGGCACCCGCATCCACTGTCAATTCATCGCCAGCTTGCGTTAAATCCAGAACTTCCTTATCGACAAATGGAATCATCAGTTCCAGCAGCATGACCCCGTCCTCCTCCCGTATCATTTCTGTTCTGCCGCGATAAAACATGTCCGAGGGATCACGGGATTCATACAGGATATCGGCAAATTGTTCAAGGGCGGGGAGGCCGATTACTTCCTCTCGCATCATCGGTGCTTTCAAAATTGGAAGTGGGTGGAAATTCGATTCGATTTCTTCCTCATATTTTCTTTGAATATCCCGCCAATGCGAGAAAAACCCATCTCCTGCCTCATCGGGCAGCACACGGTTCACAATGACCGCATCGGTGCTGAACCCGAACAAGTTCAAATAGGTGAAGGAGCGTCTCGATTCCGCAAGCACCATCTTCTCGGGGTTCAGTACGATCCTCACAGACGTGATCTTCGGGTTAAGGACGATCCGCTGCATTTCCTCTAACCCGCGAGCGAGCCGCTCTATGCTGTTCAACACGTCATCCGAAGGAAGCTCTATATTTTTGGTAAGCTTGGCGACCGGCCGAACGAGCTTGATTAATTTTCGCTCTGCCGGAAATATTTTTTCCAACCACCAATTCAATACATTCGGGTAGCTGAGCAGCCGCAGCGTTTCTCCCGTGGGAGCGCAATCCACCACTAACACATCGAAATGTCCGTTCTGAGCGTGTTCCTTGATCTGCAATAAACTGAAAAGCTCCTCCATGCCAGGAAACACCAGCATCTCATCGGTTGTTATGTCTTTCAGCTGCGCTTTGTCAAGCAGTTTCGTCAGCCAATCTTGAACCATTCCCCAATTGCGTTCTGTTTCCCAAAGACTGTTCACTTCCTGTCCCCACAAATTTTCGCCGATCTGGACCGGTTCCGGTCCAATCGATACGGCCAAAGAATCCGCCAAACTATGCGCGGCATCGGTGCTGAGAACAAGCGTCCGCTTTCCTTGTTTGGCCAGCTTTACAGCCGTCGCAGCCGCCACACTCGTTTTGCCTACGCCGCCTTTGCCCGTGAAAATAATAATCCTCATGCTTGCTCGCTCCTTTTAGTACGATTCCGTAGTAAATATGTAAAAAAGAATCCGGTTCGAACCGGTTATTCTTCAATAATAATTTTCTTCGGAACGGTCTTTTTTTCTTGGGGCATTATCGGACCCTTGTCGTGAAAAACCTTGGCTGCCTTGAACAGGAGAGTCATGAATTGCTCCATTTCTTCCGGTGTAAAAGCCGCCTCGAGCCTGCCGAGCGTCGCCAACATGATTTGTTCCGATTCTTTCGCAACGTTCCGTCCTATCTGCGTCAGTGTCACGAGTTTAACACGCTGATCTTGAGCAGATGCAGCCCTGGCGATGTAACCTTTGTGTTCAAGCCGTTTCGCGATGCTGGTCATCGTACTTAGAGGGGCCCCCATCACGGACGCCAATTCCGACATCGTCATATCTCCCTTGAAGAGCAAAATAAGCAGAGTTGACAAATCGGAGCGCGTCAGTTTTTGTTCGAGCTGCAGCGTATCGGACATAAAAGCGAACGGACGCAAACCGCTCTTGAGGAAGAGTTCGTATAGCTGATGCATGCCAATTCTCCTTTTAGTACGAAATCATAGTAAATGGTTGTGTTCAGTTTAGTACGAATTCGTATTAATGTCAAGACAGCCAATTCGGTTGATTGTCAAACCGATCGTATTACCGACTATTCGTAGCGCCATCGTTCCTGATATCAGCCACATCGAGTCTGATATTTCATGTTTCGAATATAGGGAAAAAAGAATCTCAAGGATAAATGGACCTGTTAAATTGATGACCCATGTTCCCCATAAAAACCCGATGTCATCTTGGAATTTATCAATTTACCAAGGTAAAAGCGCGAGAGCGTTCCCGCAATGGCACCAAGACCAATAAGCCAAATTATGCGGCTCCCTCCTTCTTATTCGCAATTGTTTTACTTACAGTATCCAATCGATTCCCGGTATTGGCGGCAAAGCTGTAACGATATTGTCAGTAAATTAAAAGAACGTACATCGAAAAAAACAGTCGGTCGGAATGACCGGCTGTTTCAATGAACGACGACGGCAACGTCGGCAACATTATCTTTCCTCTAACAAATTAGCAGTATTTCTTGACCTAAGAAAAATTGAATCTTCATTTATTATCTCGCTAATAAGCGCCTCTTAATGAACTGCAAATCCAAATTATGGCTCAATAATTTGTCTGCCCACATTTACATCGTCGACCTTCCATTTGCTATCAACAAATTTATAGAATACATAACGATCAACGAGCTCGAGATTGTTAGGGCCACTTTCAAAGTAGGCAGATTGGTGCATTCTCGCCGCTGTGGTGCTGCTGTAGGTAATATCGGCTTTTTTTGTTAGTATCGCGTTATTTTCAATGCCATTATTGTGAATAATCTTGTTAATAAATGAGTCCGTGAAATAAGGTCTGAAATATGTTCGAATTTGCGAAAAGCTTGAGAGATCGGTGGCTTCATTGATCTTTGCATTAAGTTCGTTTATTCTCTCCTGACTCATTCTCCAAGGCTTGGACGGCTCTGTATAGATAAAGACCTGTTGCAGACCGATCGTAATGGTTGTTTTACGTTCTTGTTCGGACCACAGCGCTGTACCGCCAAAGGCTTCAGCAAAAACACGTGCTGGAACATAGGTTGTTCCATTATCAATTTTTGCTGGCACATCAAGGCTGAGAGCAGTGTTATTTATTAAAGCAGTACGAGAATTCACAAGCAGCGTTAACTCTTGTTTGCCACGAATAATCGTAATGCTTTTTTTGGCCTGGTTCCAAGTCACTTCTGAATTAAATTTCTCTGAAACAGCACGTAATGGAATCAGCATTCGTCCATTTACAATTTTTCCATTGTCAACCGTATTCGAAAGATTATTGGCGAAGCTTATCGCTGGACTACCGATTAGTAAGGTACATATGAAAGTAAGTAATAGTGCAATTATTGTTTTTTTCATAGATGATTACTCCCACTGTTCTATTATTCTTGACCTAATTTCAATACTGTAGTCAAATATTCTTTTTCATATAACTATTAAAAAAACACAGGAGTTCCGATTGAAAACTCTTTGCAGTAAAACTAAGCTCACGATTTTTATGAACAATTAGACCATGTGTAAATCTCATGTTGGAACTAAACGGAAGAAGCTTTAGTCTGCCAGTCTTTAGTTCGTTGTTGATCGCAATTTCAGGGACTAAGGCAAAACCCCTTCCACAGCTTACAAGTTGTTTTATCATCTCAAGACTTGAAAGCTCTAACGCATCTTTAACCGTAATCCCGGCATTTTTTAAAACATCTACAGCAGTCGTATGATACAAACAAGATGTGCCGCTACTGATAAAAAGTTCGTCATTTAGAATCTGGACTCCAGCATTTCTCACTTTCCGGAATATATCCTCAGATGCAGCAAAAACGATCGTCTCTTCCATAATGGGATAAAAAAGAATTTCATGGCGATCCGGATTTTGAGGAACAATTCCAAAATCCAGCTCATAATCCAGTATACCTTTTAGGATATCTTGATGTGATCCTTGTTCAATTCGCAAATTTACGCTTGGAGAATTTCTCGTATATTCCTGAAAAAAGGGAAGCATACGTGTAAGAAAAAAAGATTCCTGTGTTCTGATACGTACGGTTCCGCATGGCTGATCCAGTTCATTCATACTTTCTTTAAGGGATTGACTTAAGTGAACATACTGATAAGCATATTTTGAAAATACCTTCCCCGCTTCCGTAAGTTCTATCCCTCGTGGATAGCGATGAAACAATTTTTGTCCGCTAATTTTTTCTAAATGTTGGATATGGGTGGTTATTGTGGACTGAACATAACCTAAGCGATCCGCAGCTCGACTGAAACTTTTCTCTTCAAGTAAGGCAATAAACGCCAGAAAAAAACGGCCTTCTAATGAATCTATCACATCGACCACCCTCATATATTCTAATTTGAAATAGTAGGCATTCAATTTATTCGTTAGTCAAATATATATTTTTATTATACGATAACTTTAGTTCAAAACCAATTTCCGTAACACCATCGAATCACGGAAACATAATGATGTTGGTTAGAAATAAACCATATTTTGTCATCTTAATAAGAATATTCAGAAGGAGATGTAGAAATGAAGACTAGTTATCATCAGCAGAAAGTTGGAGATGTTGAAGTTTTTTATCGTGAAGCCGGACCTCAAGACGGTCAAGTTATTTTATTATTACACGGGTTTCCATCTTCAAGTCATATGTTTCGCGACCTAATTCCCAAACTAGCCGAACAATACCGTGTCATTGCCCCTGATCTCGCTGGATTCGGTCAGACAATAACTCCGCCACGCAGTCAATTTAACTACACATTTGACAGCCTGTTCCAGGTTATGGAAGGTTTTACTGAAGCATTAGGTCTCAAACAGTATGTGCTTTATGTGTTTGATTACGGTGCACCTGTTGGTTATCGTTTGGCAGTGGCTCACCCGCAAAGAGTTCAAGCAATTATTAGTCAGAATGGTAATGCTTATACGGAGGGATTTAGTGACGCATGGGGATCCTGGGAAACGTATTGGCACTCTCCGACACCTGAAAATCGTGAAGCATGCCGCGATTCCTTGACCCCCGAGACCATTCGCAACTTTCAGTATCTACATGGAGCTGATGCCAGCCTTGTTTCACCGGACGGGTATTCCTTGGATATTGCTTACATGTCGCGCCCGGAAGCTGAAGAAGTCCAACTGGATTTGATCCTTGATTATAGAACAAATGTGGATCGTTATCCTGACTTTCAGGCTTATTTCCGGGAGTATCAACCTAAACTTTTAGCCGTATGGGGAAAAAATGATCCTGCCTTCCTCCCTGCTGGAGCTGAAGCTTATAAGCGTGATATTCCATCTGCTGAAATCCATTTACTTGATACTGGGCATTTTGCTCTCGAAACACATGCTAAAGAGATCAGTGAGCTAATTCTACAATTCTTAAAAAAATGTTAAAAACAACCTAAAATTTCAATGAACCGATTGATCCAATGTTCTGTTCTTTATACCAGACCCCAGCCTAGTTTCCATTGATCCTTGCAAACCTATTTAATGATTTTCTAATAAAAACTTTAGTTATCTTCGACGCATCTGGTTTTAAAAAGGGATTCCAATCATTGACTTCTGGAGTCACGGGTTTAGTTTACTACTTCAAATTTCAGCTTAGAAAAGGATTTTTAGTCATCTTGTTTGTTCTGTCGGGAATGGGATCAAGGTCTTGTCATTTGGCATAGACAAGAACTTGATCCCATTCATGCAAAAAGCCGCGATTTTCGCGGCCTTTGCTTTTCTTCCATTTGTTTTTTTCAGGAATATACTACGCAGGTTGGAATCGGACATATTCTTGAAATCCGATTATTACGGGTTCTCGTAGTTTTTTAACGGCATACCTACATATTCTCGGAAGGAGGAGATCCGCTCTGCCTCGAACTTGAAGATGATTGCAAGCTCATTGCGAAAATGCTGTCCATTCAATAAACCTTCCGCGCAAAATACTACCATCCCGTTGTCCTCATTCTCAATCACGATGAGCGGAGTCAGCTGCATCTGAAATACGGAGCGCTCGAACCTGATCAATTCCTCGAATCGCTCCTTGCCTTGCTGCCTGTGATTCCACCCTTCTAGCGGGAGCGGAACGAAGAAATAAAAATCTTCCGTAACCTTATTAAGAAAATCTTCTGTATGCCCTGTTTCTAAAGCTTGCTTGAAAGCATCAAAGCCTTCGCTAGTTCGGGATGTAACGGAGCTTATGGATTGTTTCAAGGGAAATACCTCCTCATTATGGTTTATTGGTCGCTCAAAATATTGAGTTCTCTTTCTTCGTGAATCAGAGCGAAGATGAACAAGCAGACGGGGAGCCGAAGCTTTGGTTAGAATACTTATCCATCCACTAAATGATATGGTCGACATTCCAACGGATTGTATTGTTAAACCCTGTAGTTTGAACATCGAACAGTTCCTTTTTTCCTTCTTTGTTATGAGAACCGCTTGATCTGTTACCAGTATAGGTCTTAAGGAAATCCTCATCAATGCAGTGGGCGTTATCGGAACGTTAAGTATAAGTTAACGATTATTATTACAGGATAAGTGAAGAAGGAGTAACAATAATCATGTTACATGCATTCAGCCTCCAGTATTTTATGGCCATTTGATTAGGAGTTCTGTTGTTCGATCGTGTAGGGAAAACAATGAATGCAATTGTTTTGTCCCCTTATATTCATCGTTTCGTTTCCTTGTTTTTCTTGATCAACATGCCAGGAGTCAGCTTGTTTTGCGAAAAACACCTTTGAGTAAACTAAATATTTTTATTATTCTTTTAAAAGCACCTTGATAGAAGTCACTTAGATATTTTTGGACTAGGAGCCGTACGAATTTCACTCTAGCGTCGCGGTCAGACGATCACGCGGTAGTGAAGATGAACAACGCCGCTTCGGAAGCGGCGCTCACCGAGCAGCTCGAGCCGCATGCGGAGGTTGTCCGGCAATGCTCGCTTACCTCTACCCAAGACGATCGGATTAAGGATCAGATGACACTCGTCGATCAGTCCCGCGCTCATCGCCTGCCCAGCAAGCTCGGGTCCGCCAATCGTAATGTCGGCTCCTGAAGTCTCCTTCAGCCTCCGGATCGCATCAGGATCGAATTCGCGCTCGATCCTAGTCCTGGCGCTTGATACCGCCTGAAGCGTCTGGGAATACACGATCTTCTCAGCAGTTCGCCAGATCTGCGCGAATTCCCGCACTACCTCCGGTTGATCGCCGGGCTTGGCGCTCGCCGTCTCCCAGTACACCATCGACTCGTACATTCGACGCCCGTAGAGGTAGGTGCCAATCGGCCGCTCGAAGTCAGTCCAGAACGCAAACACCTCGTCATCGGAGATCGTCCACTCGATATTGCCGCGCTCGTCCTCCATGTAACCGTCCAAAGATATGTTGGCAGCATAGATTAGTTTAGCCATTTCAATAACTCCCTCCAAGTTCAGTTTCCAACGAGTTCAAGGCCTGCCCCTCTGAATTTGAGCAAAGAAGTAATTATTTGTATATTAACGCATATTGGAAGTGTTCCGCCCGTTATTCAGCTCCTCCGCGCTGCTGAGGTGAGCACGTCAATCCATGCAAGTTCTTGTCCTCAGACGGGAAACGATGCAAGTTCTTGCCCACAGACATTTAGTGGCATACATGTTATTTCCCATTTTTGAAGTAGCAAAATAATAAGTTGTGTAGTTGAACGATAGCTCGTACTTCAACCGATCGAAAATGTTCGACATTAGAAAGTTCAAAAATAGCTTTCAACAGCAAATATTTTAACATGCGAAAAAGGTATAGTCTCTTCAATTTTCTTGAAGTACTGTACCTTTTTCTAAAGGGCGGACTTTTTCAATGGCCTTGAGCATATCTCGAATATATCTACTTTTATGAAAAGCCGTAAAGGCTCGATTTTTCTGGAGATTATTGGAGAAGGTTAGATTTGGCCTGCTTTAACTCCCCAACGGTAAGTTTTTGCCGAACCGATCAAGCAGCTCCCCCCAAGTAGCACATCATCGTCCTTGCCTCTTGTGACCGAATGCCAACCGATATAGCAGCCAGGCTACGATAATCAGCACTATAAATCCAATTAACAAATTCCAGTAGGCTGTCGATGCTCCCAGTTCAAACATCGGAACAATGCTGTGGCCAAGCCAATCCTTGTTCAACACCTGGGCAATCGCAGCCGTTCCGAACGCTCCAGATATTTGAGCAATAAGCCCGAAGAGCCCCATTCCAACACCCATCAGCTCCAGTGGAATAACTTGGGCCAACTTGTCATAGAGACCGGTTTGGACGAATGCGAAACCTATATATAGGGGGATCAACATGAACGCGATGTACCAAATCCATTGTGTCATCATAAACATGACTCCGAGCAGGGCTGCTCCAACAAGCAATAGTCCGATATAAGCTACATAGTTGGCCCCCTTGCTCGCCGCCAACCGTCCGGCAATCGTTCCAAAGACGACCGCACTTATCGAACCCGGGAACAACATGAGGCCGATCCGATCTGTATTGAATCCATGTACTCCGCTTAAGAAAAGTGGAAGAACAAATGGCATTCCGGTCATTACAATGAACAAGATCGTTCCTGCCAGCAGTCCCGTGCGATAAGAACGGATTCTGAAAAGTTCAGGTTGTATGAAGGGTTCTGCAGCTGTGCGTATCCGCCATATAAAGGCGCCTAGTGCCGCTATTCCCAACAGCAGCAACAGCCATGACGGATCTGTGAACCAGAATACAAATGTGGTCACACTCACGCTAAGCATTAGAAGTCCCGGTATATCCAACCTTCCTTCTCGCTTTACCTCAATAGGAAACGTTCGGCGGAAGAACGGGATGGATAACAGCGGAATGAGCGAAAGAAGAAATAAAGCTGACCAATGAATATAGGCTGAGATGATGCCGCCTACAACGGGACCTATGCCGATGGCAAAAGATGAGGTCGAAGCCAGAATGCCAAACAACTTGCTCCGATCGGGCGGTGAAAAATATCTGGCTGTCACAATCATAATCAACGCCGGAATTGCCGAAGCTCCTACACCTTGTATAGCCCTTCCAATAATGACAGCTGCATACCACTGCTGCATAAGAAATCCAACCAAAGCGCCGAGAGCATAAATGACAAGCCCATTCGTAATTAACGCACGTACGCTGTACATATCGGCAAGCTTCCCGTATACGACTGTTCCGATACCGAAGGTAATAAAGAAGACTGTAATAATCCAACTGACTCCTGTAGGTGACAAGTCATATTGAACCGCTACCTTGGGCGTTGATATATTAAACACCGTTTCATTTAACACGCCGAAGAACATCACGAACAAAATCCATGGAACGGCTTTCTTCCCGTCAAGTTTATAAGCCGCTGCATCGTCAGCCATTATTTTATCCATCTTATCCCATCCTTGTCTACGCATATTCTACCTGTTGCTTTAGTATAGAATACGGATAAACATGGATGCTACCTCCTCACGGATAGCAGCAATGCTCAGCGGATATTATTTGCATAATGAAGGAATTCGCTTGGATTCATCCCGTAACGTTTACGAAATGCACTTGCAAAATAACTCGCATTGGTATAACCTACATGCGCCGCGGCCATACTTACACTCGTCATTCCATCTTGCAGCAGCAGTATTGCCTTCTCCATCCGTATATCTCGCAGATAACCAAATACTGTCGTACCGAATACTGCTTTGAAGTGATGCTTCAGCTTGAAATCATTCATCCCAATGATGCGGGACAGCTCCAGCAGTGAGGGCGGATTATCCATCTGATGCAGCAACACTTCTTTCGCATGCTGCAGCCTCTGGAATTCACTTTTGGTTATCGCAGCCGGCAGGTCAGGACGATTCGAATCAAATACGAAACACTGCAAAGCATAGGATATTATCTCCAGAGCTAGGCTCTCCAACGCGATATTACGGATATTTTGGGTATAGGGAATATTCATAATTTGAGTGGCCAACTGTAAGATCGGTGTATCAAGAATAGATTGCTGGAGCTGAAATAGCGGCCGACTGCCGATCAATTGTTTGAAATCCGTCGATTGAGATCCGTCTAACCCTGTAAGATAACGATTGAATGTAGCAGCCGAAATATGAATGCCTAACGTAATCATCGGCCGGTCTCCGGCAAAAAAATACTCTCCCTTTATGCCGTTCATAAGTCCAAGCGTTAACGTATTCGGACGAATTGTGCCATACACTCCTGCTGCCTGAACCGCACCCTCACCTTGAAAACATATCATCAACTCGACCATCGCTTCTTCAATAGCAAAGTTGACCTGCGTATCCTCAGCGAAGGTGCAGTTGGTTATCATGATCAGCATATCAGGCCTGGGAACCAATCGCATAACAAACCCATCACCCGCTGACCCCTTGCATCTCATCTGCTCCGTTTGATCCTTGGTCTGATAAGCAAATTTCATCTGTTCCAGGAACTGATTGATAGATGAATTGATTAGGTCCACCTTATCAACCTCCTTTCGATATCTATCCATCCTGCTCACACTTCTATAGAATACCCTACTACCGTATATTGAGCAAATTGGGATGAGGATAGAACATTACCGATGCTACTGACGGAATTTTTATCTAATTCTCGTAACTTTTTAGTGGCATACCAACAAATTCTTTGAATGATTTGATTTGATCGCCCTCAAATTCGAAAACTACCGTTAGTTCATTGCGATAAGGTTGTTTATTCAATGTCCCCTCGGCCTGAAAAACTACGACTCCAACATGGAGATCGTAAAGTACAATAAGGGGAGTAAGCTTTACGCGAAGCACTTCCCTTTCAAAGCTGACCAGTTCTTTAAACCTTTGCTTACCAACCTGTTTATCTTTCCAATCATCGTATGGTAAAGGGATCGAGAAATGAAATTCCTCTGCAGCAAGGGCGAGGAAATCAGTCGTGTCCCCATCTTCAAATGCTGAACGAAAAGCCTGAAAGGCTCGACTGCATGGCGAAGTTTTCACATCTCTTCCATTTGGCTGGCCTGTATAATTATCCTTCATCATTGGGGTAAACTCCTCTCTTGCTCAAAATTGATATGCGTAGTAATTTGGCGTTTTTTCTTTAAAATAATACGCCGGGTACTTTCATCTGAATCATTCCAAACCGCTACATACTTTTCAACGAACTTGTTTACCTCGATCACTTTTTGATTCCCTCCTGAAACGATAATCTTGTCTCCTGACAAAACAAGAATATCCTATAAACATGACAGGTACTTACATGTTTATGTGATATGATTAAAAAAAAAAGGATGCGGGCTTATGTATAAATCTCAACGATTATTGCGATTGATGATGATCATTAATGCAAAAAAATCATTTACCATTCCGGAGCTTGCGATGGATTTAGGTGTTTCACCACGAACGATTTCTAGGGATTTAACCGATCTGGGAGAACTAGGGGTACCCCTTTATTCCATTCAAGGCCGTGGTGGCGGTTACAGGCTTCTAAATGAGCGTATACTTCCGCCAATAGCGTTTACTGAAAGCGAGGCAATTGCGATTTTTTTCGCCGTCCAGTCTCTACGATACTTTGGTGCACTTCCGTTCGGTGATCAAGCGGAATCGGCACTAGATAAGTTCTATCACTATTTGCCGTCTGATGTGAGAGAACAAATTAACCGATTACAGGATAAAGTAGCCATTTGGTCCCCAAACCGGAGTATGTCGGTCACATGCCTCTCCGTTTTATTACAAGCAATCATGATAAAATCTGCCGTTACGATTGAGTACAATTCAAGCGGAAACGGACCGGATACCAGAAAAATTCAGCCCATTGGACTTTTTTCTGACCGTGGTTATTGGTACTGTCCGGCTTTTTGTTTTACGAGACAAGCGTACAGACTATTTCGAGCGGATCGAATTTTGACCGCTAGTCTGAATGATAACGTTTCTTGTCTTGAAGATGTAGATAGGAAGTCAGTGTTCAACTGGGATGCGGAGGAGTTAGAGCGTCAAGAAAAAACTTTATTTTGTGTTCACGTAACACAAGAAGGAATGAGAAAATTAGAGGAGAACGGAAGGTTGAGAGATTTCATCGAAAGTCAGGACGATGGAGGAGGAATTATTCGTATGCACATACCGGTTAACAAATTGGAGTTTTATACGGATATGATATGGGAGCTGGGACAAGAAGCAAAAATTGCAGAGCCGATGGAAGCCATAACGTATATAAAATGTAAGTTAGAAGGGATGAAAGAACTGTATCCTTAATGTTGCATGATATGGCCGGCTGCTGATACAGACTACAACTTCATTCGATATACCCCAGCCTCACCGAGAAAATCTTTTCTGGTCAATCCTTTTTCTCCAAGCAATATCCGATAATTCGTTATCGTACCATCATGTGAAATAATGAATATTTTTTTATAGCTTTCCCCGATCCAATCTATTAACCGCTTAGCAAATCCTTCAAAAATATCTTGTTCGATCCGATTAATCCC
This sequence comes from Paenibacillus nasutitermitis, assembly GCF_014641075.1. GTDB lineage: Bacteria > Bacillota > Bacilli > Paenibacillales > Paenibacillaceae > Paenibacillus_Z > Paenibacillus_Z nasutitermitis. The sequence continues at coordinate 2,184,720 of NZ_BMHP01000001.1, read as the reverse complement.
TTCTTTCCAGCAATCCAACTTGAAATCAAGAATTTCAGTATCTCCATACGTCTCAATTGTACGTTTAGTTGGACTTACAAGAACTAAATCGTCAGGATCCATTTTAATTTTATTTCGTAGCTGCGATACTTGAAATTTGCCGTACTCTGTAAGACTAGGATGCAGAGTATTCAACCGATTTGGATAATCGTTGAGATGTTCTCCATGGCCGTGCCGAATAAATATGAAATCCATTTTCAGCCCTCCTAACCTCAAATCGTATTAGGTATTCTATGATGAGCAATCCTGCTCTATCGTTTAACGAGGCAGCCTTTTCATACTGGAAGCCTCGTGATTCTATCACACTATTAATCTCTCATGCATAAACTGTGTATTATCGCTTAAGGAGGTGTAACAATATGTCTAAGTTTATAAGCTCCCTGGGTGGTGTCATTGGTGGTTTCAGCCTCATTTACGTCCCTATATCCGATTTGCTGCCAAGCCTGGAATCTCTGTTTGATGCGGTAGGCATCATAGTTGTGAGTGTATTCGCAGTCGCCTTAATCGTCAACGGAGTACGTTCCCTGTTTCACAGAGTGTAACGGCTTCATAAAGAACACAGTAAAGGTAACCTACTATTCGGGTGGCACTATTTATTTGTGCGGGCGTCGGTCTTCTGTCATTCCATCTAAGATACTGAACTCCTACAAGTCTAGTAGAGTTATTGAAATGAGCCCTAACTTGCTGAGCCTGTCCGCTTATTTCGGAAAAGCAGTTTGTTGCCGATCTAGCAAATCGGCATCGGCTGCTATTTCCCTTTTCTGGCGACCCATTCCCTACCAGTGAGGCCATTGGTTACATACATGATGACGAAGAAGTAGATGAGGATAATGTGAGAAACGTGTATGGAAGAAATCCTCCGATTCAGATTCTTGATGGCCTTACGCCCGGCAATTCGCTCCTAGCCTCGACTGTGAACTCGTCATCCCTATCGACTGTTCCGACGACTACGGAATTCTCTTCTTTGGGATTGAGCGAGAAGGGTACTTGGTAATGAGCCAACTGAACATTGCTGCTCGTATAAAGCTGGATCACGCCACTTACGGTCTGTTTGCTTTCATTACGAATCGTCAGAATAAGCGTCCTATCCCCCCTGTATGAATAGGTTAAGCTCGTTATGATCTTGGGCGGATTTACATCGCGATCCTCATCTATTAACCCGATCGTGCTTAATTCTCTGCGTTCGTACCCATAGTCGTAAGCTTCGGATCCTTGGCGGACTGCAATCTCGCCCAGTTCGGCATCCTCAAAGTCAGAAGGCTGGGCCGTGAAATTTTTCTCGAACAGCCATGAACCTTTTCCAGCCGACCATTCCATATGAATATCTTGCCTAGAATCAAGAATAACAGAGAGCTGTTCCTTAGATGGCTGTATCAGAGCGCCTCCATTATACATTCTCTTGTTATTTTCATCCCGCTTGTCATAGAAATAGCGAAACAGCGTTTTGGAGCAAAATACATTCTGAGAGATTTGTGCCGCGCCTGTCATCGGACGGTTCTCTTTAAACATCCGGTCGATCTCGGCTAGCTCGGGGTACCGTTCGATATACGGACTTTGACTTGCGTCAAGTGTAGGTTCGCTCGGGTCCTTGCGCCAAGATGACGCCCCTTCATAGAAGCTCTTCTTAAGCACCTCATAGGCCGGTCCCCAGAAATACTTCGTATGCGCAATGCGGCTATCCACCGTTATTGCTGGATAACATTTGACGAAAACATTATTCCTCACCACAAAATCCACGCCGCCGCCCATAAAGGCAGCACGGCCGACTTTGAGGAAGAAATTGTCCTCCATTACGGTTCCCGATATTCCGTCGTCATTGTAGATCCCCATAGTACCCAGGCCGACACCGCCCAGATGATGGATGAAGTTATGACATACGCGATTGCCTCTGGAACTTAGATCACGCCCGGAGTATATCGCCCCCGCGTCTCCTGTCTCCATACACACGCTGTAAATTTCATTGTGCTCGAGAACGATGTCATTGCCCCAGTACAGAATGCCAATATGCGGGAGGTCATGAATCAGGTTATGAGTCGCGTGAATACCGACACCTTTAATATTGATCGCCGTGTTGTAGCAACGGCTCCATTGCCCGATCCTATAGATATGATTATTCGTAATGGTAAATTCACTGGATGCAAGCGTTACGCGATCCCCGCCATACGCGTTGATTCCTCCGTCTCCGCAGTCATGGATCGTGCAATTGCGGATGGTATTTCGTACGCCGCCTTCCATATGAATCGCCGTATTCCCTATGTGGCGGAACAGACAACGGTCGATAACTACGTCAGACCCCTCATCCACTTGCAGTCCGTCACCGCGCGTGCATTCGAATGTCACACCAATAAGCGATACCCGCAAACAACCGGCAAGCTTGCAGATCGGGGATTCTAACATCGACAAGAGCAGCTCATTATCCGTATCCGACGCTTCGGAATCCGGGTAGAAATACAACTTATTGGTCTTCCGGTCAAGATAATAATCTCCGGGATAGCGAATTTCTTCGAGAATATTTAGAAAGTAGAAGCGCTGTCCGATACGAAACGGCGATACCGCGTAGGGCGGCTGCGTGAGAACATGCTTGCTGGTCAAATCAATAGATTGGACATGTTCATAGGACTGTGCCCAATCGAAGCTCCAGTAGCCATGCACCCAGAGATCGTCGTTGGCTGCCCATGCAGCGGGACGGTCATCATCGTAGTTAAAACCATGCTCCTGGATTCCCGCCATTTCTTCCAGCTCATTCATGCGTCCCTGAGCAAATCCGGTGATCTTCAAAAACTCGCCCCGCTTGGGATACTGTGAGAGGGACATCGGCTTGCCATTCCAGATCGGCTCGGCATGCGAAGGAGCCGTCTGGCGTCCGAAACCGCGCGACACGAGACCGCCCGTTTCTTCGATCTCTAGACTCGTTAAATCGCAGACCATTATTCGCCCTCTAACCTCGGGGTCCAACCGGGTCAATACTTCCGCTTCCTCTACCGGCTTCCATCCCATGAGCCGCTTGCCGCCAATGAGCCTTACACGCCCTTCCCCCCGCATAACCAGGTCTTGATAGGCTGCGTCAAGAACCAAAGTGCTGCTAAGAAAATAATCTCCTTCTGCGAGTACAATTTCAGTTAGACCTGTTATTCCGCGACACTCTGCCAATGCCGCAATCAATTCTTCTGTCGAGGATACCCGGTACACCTGATTTACAGTCATCTTCGTAGCTCCCTTTCAGAATAGGACTGCCAATATCCATTGAACCAATTCTCCGGGAGGATGGAGAAACCGGCGCTCTATGACAGCCCGATTCCGTTCATCTAGTCGATATGTCCTTACTGCCGCGCTTCATAACAGCGAATCGATAAGGTCTGTCTTAAGGGGGTGACGCTATTAATCGTCAACCGGATCACATCCGGATTCGGCTTTTCATTACGCATCACGACATCCCGATGTTTCTTCTCTCCAGGTCCGATCTCAATGCAATCCCCTTCATACTCGTAGACGGCATACCCTTTCGCGAGCTGTTGAATCCCAGGAATGTCCGTCGGCCGTATCCCATCCCCGTCGATCTTGCCCATCGGATCGAACTGGAACACATGCTGAAAGTAGATACCGGGCACGTTGTCGGAAATAAGCATGATATTCAAGCCGTTGTCCAGCAGTTCGAACTCCACCGCCGCCTGAAGCTTCGAGACGTGCGTCTTCGTACGCTCTAGATTAGGCATATCGACAAAAGACCCGTTCAAGCCTTGCACCTTCTCCGGCGGCAAGTAATCGAAATAACATCCTTCCAGCTCTATGTCCATGCGGTATCGAGAATCCCCAACCTGTTCGATCGAAGGGAAGGATACGTTTGCAATCCCGAACCAGCCGAGCCCGAGCTTATAACCCACCATCCGGGAATTGCCGAACTGGATATAGAGCAGTTCAGGCTGACCCGACATGACCGTCACGCTGAGCTTTCCACGACGATGCCGTACGAGCGGTGCGCCATATGGATGTCTTCTGATTTGATTTCCGTAAGGAACGTCGACTGGGACTCTCACCCGATGCCCTTCGCCAAGTAATACCGTATAGTTCTCGGACATGGGTTCGATCTGACCTTCCGGTAATGTCATTTTCTCTGGGTATAACATCCAATACATCAAGGCATTGGACCCGACCTGCGCCGTTTCCTCCGCTAGCGCGGCCATGGCGATTAGGACGGGATTGCGGTCCTTCGACGCCATAAGATGCAGGGATGTGTAATACCAATCATTCATTGTTGCGCGCTGACCCAGATCCTGGCGCCCGGAATATTCGGTCACAATATGGTTATCCGGATGGAACATGTATTGCATCATGAGTAAATTACGTCGAACTGCTTCGTACGATGGCATATGTTCAAACACATCAGCGACATCGATCAAGTGAATGGCAAGTGCAGAATTATACACTGCATTACTGCGTTCGGTCCATTCACCGTAATCCGTGATGTCCAGACCCTCGTCGAGGAACTGGAAGGCACGTTGTTTGAATGCTTCGTCGCCGAATATTTCATACATGTTGGCCAAGGCGCCGCACATCACCCATCGATGATTCGGTGTATGGATGCCACCGGTCAGCAAACAAGGCTTCGCCCGTTCCAGAAACAGCTTAATCCCCCCGATCACATTTGACAGCTCAGGGAAACCGCTTCGCTCCAATACATGGAGTGCGACCGCAGTGCCATGCACTTGAAAGGCTGTGTCGGGCGGCGAGTCAATGTTGCAATTCACCAACGAGATGCATCCGCTGTCTAATTGGTCATTCAGAAGGCATTCCACACCCTGTTCGATCCAAGGGAGCAGCGCTGCATCCCTGTAATAGTTGGATTCAGAATGGCAGTAGAGAGGTGACAAAAGGTTGATTAAGCCTCTTGTGACCAAGGCCTCCCTCTCCCATTCATTATCGGTCTGTTCAATTTTGTTCAAGAGCTGCTCCCAGTGTTCTTCCACCATACGGAGGATCCGCAAAGCCTCACTCATCCTCTTCATCTCCTATCCATTGGCGTACTTCCAGTGCGTTCCATGTTGATCGACGCCGTTCCTGGTTTCATTAAACCAAGGAATGAAAGCGTATTCCATTCTAATAATTGAACATAATATTAGAAATCTTGTCATTCCAAATTCAAGATGGAGGAGCCGCATGCCCTGACTCTCACGCCACCCATAAAGGCGGATGAAATGATCTGGAATCAAAATTAAGTAATGAGAATGGGACAATGTTCTTGACTTCCGACAGCGCTTGCGTGAATCGAATACCAAAGCAAAAAGGCCCTCATATAGAGAGCCCTGCCAAAGCCTTGCTTTTGCAGGGCTCTCCCACCAGGAGTGCTTTTTTATTTAATATTTTAATATGTCTTTCTCGTTGTTAGTTGAACATTCATCGTTATTTCTTACTATTCGTTATTCTCCATCCATTGGAAATGAAAGCTTCCCTCTTTATCAACGCGTTGGAATGTATGAGCGCCAAAATAATCCCTTTGCGCTTGCAGTAGATTAGCTGGCAGCTGCTCCGAGCGATAGCTGTCGTAATAAGCCAAAGCAGAGGAGAAAGCAGGAACCGGTATTCCTCTAGTGATGGCAATCGCGATTACCTTTCTCCATGCATCTTGATAGTTATCAACGATCTGGTCGAAATATTCGTCCAAGAACAAATTACTCAGAGCCGGATCCCGATCATAGGCATCCTTAATATTCTGCAGGAATCTTGCACGGATAATACATCCACCGCGGAATATCATCGCAATGCTGCCATAGTTCAAATCCCAGTTGTAGGCATCAGAAGCAGCTCTCATTTGGGCAAAGCCTTGTGCATAGGAAGCGATTTTACTCGTATACAACGCCTTACGTACAGCTTCGGTGAATTCCTTAGGATCGCCGTCATAGCTGGATATAGCAGGACCGTTAAGCTGTTTGCTTGCGGCTACGCGCTCTTCTTTCATTGCGGAGATAAAGCGTGCGAACACTGATTCCGTAATGATGGACAGTGGAACGCCCAAATCCAATGCGCTCTGGCTGGTCCATTTGCCAGTCCCTTTTTGCCCAGCTGAGTCCAGAATGACATCCACCATTGGTTTGCCTGTATCCGGATCAATTTTCTTGAAAATATCGGCTGTGATTTCGATCAAATAGCTATCCAGCTCGCCGTTGTTCCATTCTGTAAAAATGTCATGCAGCTGGCTGGTGTTCAGGCTCAATACATCCTTGAGTAGATGATAAGCTTCGCCGATAAGCTGCATATCCCCGTATTCGATACCGTTGTGTACCATTTTGACGTAATGGCCAGCGCCGTCTCCTCCAATATACGTCGAGCAAGGATCACCATTCACCTTGGCCGAGATAGCGGTCAGAATTGGTTCTACGAGATCATACGCGTCTTTTTGCCCACCTGGCATAATAGCAGGACCTTTCAATGCCCCCTCTTCGCCTCCGGAAACGCCTGCGCCGATGAAGTGAAAGCCTTGAGCCTGAAGATCTTTATTCCTGCGCTGCGTATCATGGAAATAGGCATTTCCGCCGTCGATCAGAATATCTCCTTGATCGAGATATGGGACCAGCTGATTAATGGTATCGTCCGTTGGTTGGCCTGCTTTGACCATGATGAGGATTTTACGCGGTGACTCCAGCGCTTGGACGAATTCTTCGACAGTGTACGTACCTAAGAAATCTTTGCCTTCTGCTTCTGCCAATAATTCCTTCGTTTTCTCTGCGGAGCGGTTGTACACCGCAACGGAGAACCCTTTGCTCTCAATATTGAAGGCCAGGTTTTTACCCATTACAGCCAAACCGACCACACCAATTTGTTGTTTCTTCACGGTTTCTACCTCCCTGTTCTTACTGTCTAACTACAATTATTGAACGGATTTTTTCCAATCGGCAGCGAATTTCTCCATACCTTGATCCGTTAGTGGATGCTTGGAAATTTGTTCAATTACGGAGAAAGGAACGGTTGCGATATGTGCGCCAGCCATAGCTACACGTGTCACATGATCCGGATGGCGGACAGAAGCTGCAATGATTTGCGCATCCAGATTATGTTTACGGAACAATTCAGCGATTTTGGTTACAAGTAGAACGCCATCCTCTGAGATATCATCCAAACGTCCAAGGAACGGGGATACATAAGTGGCACCTGCACGAGCAGCCAAGAGTGCTTGATTCACAGTGAAGATCAGGGTTACGTTCGTTTTTACCCCTTTTTTGGTCAGGTAACGACAGGCTTCCAGGCCTGCCAGCGTCATTGGAAGCTTTATGGTAATATTTTTATCATTGTTGTTGATTTTGATAAGTTCATTCGCTTGCGCAATCATATCTTCAGCTGTTAGAGCATCTGGCGTAACTTCGGCAGAAACAGATTCCACCTCTGTTACTTCACGTAAAATCTCAGCGATGCGATCCTCGAACTTCACGCCTTCTTTGGCTACTAAGGATGGGTTTGTCGTAACACCAGATAAAACGCCGATTTTGTATGCCTTCTTAATATCTACCAGGTTTGCAGTGTCGATAAAAAATTTCATATTTATTACCTCCGTTTTTTTATGGTTATCATTTAACAGGATTAAACATATACACATATCCGCGAAAGAAAGCTGCGTCTGAACAGTGTCACCAGTCACCTGTTCTCAATTGTTACGTTACTATAGTAATTGTTTTGTCAAACGGACCACATTATCCACAGTGAAGCCAAAGTGTTCCAAGACCTCAGGCCCTGGTCCGGAAGCGCCAAAGGTATCGATCGACAATACGCTGCCAGTTGGCCCTGTGTAACGCTCCCAACCAAGCGAGATACCTGCTTCAATAGCCAAACGCTTCGTCACAGAAGTAGGCAGTACGGACTGCTTATAAGCATCGGGTTGACGATCGAACAGCTCGCGGCTTGGCATCGCAACGATACGTACTGAGATATTCTCCTTCTCAAGCTCTGCTTTGGCTCCAACAGCTATAGAAACCTCGGAACCCGTCCCGATCAGGATCACATCCGGCTGATTGTTGGTTTCCGTAAGGACATAGGCTCCTTGGGCTACTGCATCAACATTGCCTTTAGTTGCTTCATAGATAGGCAGGTTCTGTCTGCTCAGCACCATCGCAACTGGACCTTCATTTTGCTGAAGGGCATAGGCCCATGCGCTAGCGGTTTCATTGGCATCGGTAGGACGAATGACTGTAAGTCCGGGAATTGTACGCAGCGCAGTCAACTGCTCAACTGGTTCATGTGTAGGACCATCCTCTCCAACTGCTACTGAATCATGAGTAAAGACATAGGTCACAGGCAGCTTCTGCAGAGCAGCCAATCGAATCGACGGACGCAGATAATCACTGAACACGAAGAATGTACTAACGAATGGTTTCACTCCACCGTGCAGCGCCATACCGTTGCCAGCTGCGCCCATAGCATGCTCTCGAACGCCGAAGTAAATATTACGTCCGGCATAGGATTCAACAGCAAATACTTGCTCTCCACTAATATCCGTCATCGTAGAATGTGACAAATCAGCGCTGCCGCCAAAAATCGAAGGAACTGATTTCACAAAATGATTGATCGCTTGACCGCTTGCTATACGAGTTGAAACGGTCTTGGACGTATCAAAGGTAAGGATATCGGCGGCATCGATTACGACGGAGCCTTCGATAACATGCTCAAGCTCTGCGCCAAGTGCAGGATGCTGTGCTTTATAGGTAGCGATCAATTCGTTCCAAGCCGCTTCTTTTGCTTCACCATTTTGCTTGAGCTGGGCAAAATGAGCTTTAACTTCCTCAGGAACCGTGAACTCATCCTCATACTTCCAGCCATAAGCTTTCTTCGTTGCTAGGGCTTCTTCTTTGCCAAGCGGAACGCCATGCGCCTTATTCGTTCCCGCTACTTTGCTTCCGAAACCAATAATCGTGCGGATTTCGATAATCGATGGCTGGGTATGATTTTGCTTGGCGGCTTCGATCGCTTTTGTAGTTTGCTCGATATCGTTACCATCCTCCACTCGCAAATAGTGCCAGTTAGCGGATTCTGCTCTCTTTTGGATATTCTCGCCAAAGGAAAGATTAAGCTCTCCATCCAAGGAGATATCGTTGGAATCGTACAAGACAACTAATTTGTCCAGCTTCATATGTCCTGCCATTGACATGGCCTCGTAAGAGATACCTTCCATCAAGCAGCCATCTCCAACAAGCGCATACGTATAATGATCCACCACTGGAAAGCCGCTTTGATTGAATTTCGAAGCCAGATGCGCTTCAGCCATCGCCATCCCAACCGCCATCGCTATTCCTTGCCCTAGAGGACCAGTGGTTGCATCTACGCCATCCGTGTGGCCAAATTCAGGATGGCCGGGCGTCTTGCTGTTCAGTTTGCGAAATTGCTTCAAATCATCTATCGAGACGTTATAGCCGGACAAGTGAAGAAGGCTGTAAAGCAAGGCCGAGCCGTGACCTGCGGATAATACAAAACGATCGCGGTTGAACCATTTTGCGTGTGCTGGATTGTGAATCATTAGTTTGCCCCAAAGTGCATACGCCATAGGCGCAGCTCCCATAGGAAGTCCTGGATGTCCGGAATTAGCGGCATTGATGGCATCAATCGACAAGGTGCGGATCGTATCGACTGCCAGTTGATCAATTGTTTGTGTGGTAGGCATAGTGTTCTCCTTCTTTGGTTTCGATTTGTTGTTCCGTCATCTCGTCAAACCACCAATGATAGCCGTCCTGAGCTAACAGCTCATCCGACTCTGTTGGACCATTGCTACCAGCTGCGTACAGATGAAGCGGCACTCGGTTCTCTTCGTATGCATCTAAGATGGGCTGAACCCATTGCCATGATAATTCAACTTCGTCCCAATGCGCGAAGAATGTAGAATCTCCGTGCAAAGCATCGCTGATCAAATTCTCGTAAGCCTCGGGCACGTTGTCTCCACTCTCGTGGAAATCGATATGCATGGGCTTGAACTCCCCTTTGTTCTGAGGATTCCTTGTATTTAATTGCAGCGATATCACTTCATTGGGACTGATTTCAATGACGAGAAGATTAGGCTTCTTCGTATCATCGTTTGCCTTGGACTGCTTCAAAGGCTCTTTGAACTCGATCACAATTCGTGTCGATTTGTCCTTCATTCTTTTGCCTGTGCGGATGTAAAAAGGAACGCCGCGCCATGAATAGTCATCGATTTGCAGTTTCACTGCGATAAAGGTGTCGTTACTAGAATCTGCAGGAATGTTTGGTTCGGAAGTGTATCCGAACACCGGTTTGCTTTGAATCGTTCCTGCTCCATATTGTCCGCGAACAACATGAGAGCCAATATCCTCTTTTTGCAGCAGCTCCAGTGCCTCCATCACCAGTTTCTTTTTGAAACGGACATTCTCTGACGTGCTGTTGTTCGGGAGGTGAATCGTCAGCATCATAAGCAATTGCAGCATATGGTTCTGGAACATGTCTCTTACAGCCCCAACATGATCGTAATAGCCTGCTCTCTCTTCAACGCCGACGATTTCATTCGCTGTTATTTGAACGTTAGCAATGTAACGGTTATCCCATAAGGCCTGGAGGACCGGATTGCTCTGCTGCAGCATCTCAAGCTTCTGTACCATCGGCTTGCCGAGATAATGATCGATTCTAAAAATCTCATCCTCGGTAAAGGATTTGCTCAGATTATTATTCAGCTCTCGAGCAGATTGCAAATCATGGCCAAATGGCTTCTCGATCACGAGTCGCTTCCAGCCACTCGCAGAACCAAGTCCGCTTTCCTGGATGCTCGCTGCAATGGTTTCAAAAAACTCAGGGCCTACGGACAGATAAAACATACGATTCGGCGCCATACGAAGCTCTTCTTCCTGCTGCTCAACGAGCTGCAGCAGCTTCTGATAATCTTCTTTATGGCTAACATCTAGAACGCTATATCGGAAAGTTTGCAAAAACTTGTTCAACAAAACAGGATCTTTCACTTCTCTCCTGGAAAACTTACGAAGAGATTGCTCTACACTCGTTTGAAAGGCTTCATCAGATAGTTCCCTTCTTCCAAGGCCAAAAACACGGAAGGCTTCAGGAAGCTTCTGATCAACGAATAAATTATACAAAGCAGGGTAAATTTTTCTCTTGGCTAAATCCCCTGTCGCTCCAAACAAGACAAACGTGGTAGACTCCATGTGTTTCTTCTCCTTCCAGCAGAGCTAAATTACTTGCTCTGGTTTCTATTTCTTAAATCCACTATAATACGAATATCACCTATACAAGTAATTAGTATATTTCACAGGAGCTATAGACCACGTCTATGATCAATCATGAGCTATATAAGGTTTTTTATTGGGCCGCCAAGACGGGAAGCTTATCTAAGGCCGCCAAATCGTTGTTTATCACACAGCCAAGCGTCAGCCACGCCATCAAGCAGCTGGAAGACAGCTTTGGCGTCATTTTGTTTTACCGCAATTCCAAAGGCGTTAACCTGACGCAGGAAGGCGTCATTCTCTATTCCTATATCGAGAAGTCTCAGATCCTGATCACGCTCGCAGAAGAAAAGATGGCTGCACTCAAAAATCTGGACAGCGGGGAGCTTAGAATCGGCGGCAGCGATTCGTTGTTCAAGCACTACTTGCTCCCTTATTTGGAGACCTATCATCAGAAGCATCCAGGCATTAAATTGCATCTGAATCATGGGACGACCCCGGAGACCATCGCCTTCTTGAAAGAAGGTAAAATTGATTTGGGTGTCGTTCGTATGCCTATTGTCGATTCACAGCTCGAGGTGCTGAAGGGAATTGAGCTTCAGGATTGCTTTGTAGCGGGGGTTCATTATGCCGAGCTTAAGGACAGAGTGCTCTCACTGGAGCTGCTGCTTCAGTACCCTATTGTCTTATTCTCACGTAATAGCCGGGTTCGGATGGCGATCACAGAGCTATTCGAAAGTTACGGCTATCAGATTAAACCGGAGATTGAGGTGGGAAGTGTTGATCTTCTCATCGAATTCGCAAGGAAAGGACTAGGGATCTCTTATATAACAAAAGAATTCATATCCAAGGAGTTGGAAGAAGGCTCCCTCTTCGAAATTCAATTAGACATCAAGATGCCGCCTTCCCAAGTTGGATTTATGATCATGCGGAACATGCCGTTATCTAATGCGGCGAACAAATTTCTTGATCTTGTGAAATAGTTCAAAAATGTAAATGCTGCAATTAATACAAAAAGAAGCATCCTTATTAGGTTCGGAAGCCTGATTGGGATGCCTTTTTCAGTATTGCTTTTTCCTTTTTTCTCTTCGACGCATTTCCGAGCGCACGATCATAAAAAAACAGTAATATCCGAGCTTCGGCTCTCCCGCTTGGTTAGATTGCACGGCAGCAAGTTTAAATCCTGGAGCATACGAGATATTTCTACCTGATATGCGGCTTACGTTCGGATTGGACTCCAACAATCTGATCTCTGCTTCTGTAAATCCTGTTCTGATTTTTCTCAAGATGTTCATTCCCCGTATTTTCTCGATAGTATGATTAAAACACAAAAACCCGCAAGAGGTCACTTTTTTTAAGTGTCCATCTTACGGGTTACAGTTCAGTTTTAGGTCTGGTAGCGGCTTTTTTATAGGATGGCAGTTTTCTTTACTTTTTGGCTTTAATAATAGCCGATTGAATATAGGCATCCATATCCGCACCTGGTATCCAATCTTTGATGAATTCCCGGGAATCATCTTTTGGTTCAACAACGATATCGATAAAACCACTAGCTTGCAGCATAGCTTTTACCTCATCGACTGAAGAAGCCCCAGATATACAGCTTGCTAAGGAGTCCATATCTTCTTTGATCTCCGTTGGCAACTCCGCTGTTGTGACAATATCCGAAATTGCAAGCCTTCCGCCTGATTTCAACACTCGAAATGCCTCATTAAACACCTGCTGCTTATCAGGAGACAAATTGATTACACAATTTGAAATGATGACGTCAATGGATGAATCGACAATAGGCAAATGTTCAATTTCACCAAGCCGAAACTCAACGTTCGAGTACCCATTCTTTAAAGCGTTTTGGCGAGCTTTGCTGACCATCTCAGGCGTCATATCAATTCCGTAGACTTTACCAGCCTCTTCTACTTGTTTCGAAGCAAGGAAGCAATCAAACCCTGCGCCACTACCCAGGTCAAGCACTGTCTCCCCTGACTGAAGCGAAGCAATGGCTTGTGGATTCCCGCAACCGAGTCCCAGGTTTGCACCTTGTGGAACCGCCGAAAGCTCTTCGATTGAATAGCCCAGCTTTGAGGATACTTCGTCGGCAGTGCCGCAGCAGCTTAAAGTCGATGTAGCCGGCGAGCAGCAGCTAGTGTTGGCGTTGTCCTGAATCGCTATTTCTTTATAGCGATTGCGCACGTGCTGACGTACTTGATCATTTTGAACGTGACTCATGCAAAATCTCTCCCTTGTTAAATCAATATATTTTGATTTATTGGATAAATGAAACCCACAATGTGGGCTTATAAACAACAATTACTCGGGAATGTCATCGGTTTTCCGGAAGATGCAGCACAATTCGGGAGAAAGTAGTTGGTTTACCTCAGAATGGTTTAATTCGTAATAGCTCCAAGTGCCTTTCGTCTCGCGTTTAATGAGCTTGGCATCAAGCAGAATCTTTAAATGGTAAGACAACTTGGATTGAGGCATATCCACGATATCCGTCAAATCGCAAACGCAAACGCTGCCTTTCTGGGTCAACTCATACATGATCAGCAGCCGCTTTTGATCGGATAAGGCTTTGAACCTTGCTTCATAGGAAGCGAAATCAATGGCTTCTTCGGGCAAAAGGTTGACCGGAAATTCTTTAATCATCGAAATCGCCTCCGTTAACAGCATGCTGGACAGCAGGCTAATGCCGGCTGTTTAAAGACAGGTTCTTTATACACAACTTGCTTTTTGTTGTTCAATTTCTCCCATTTCCAGGCTTGCCTAGCTTTTTGCTCCAAGTCTGCTTGTTGAAATTTCATTAACTTTTCGACCACATAATAATTAATCACTGGGGGCAATACCACCTTAATCAAAAATTCTTGATGAAGTGAGTCTACCATGGAGAAAAAGGGAAATCAAGGATTAATCAATTAAAAACTGATTTATAAGTATTACCGTTTTACAGCTCTAATCCTTTATGCCTCATTCGTCTTAGAATTTTTGAATATGCCGCAATAGCTTGCGTATCACGTATCTTGCGTCACCACCTACGCCGCGTATGGTTGCCGAAGCAAAAGATTGTTGCCCATATAATCCTACATAATATAAGCCTGGCTCTGATATGCTCACCCCTGCTTGATGAAGAGGCCTGCCCTCCTGATCTAATGCCTTGAGTGCATTTAAGTGCTCCAGGCCGGGCCGGTACCCTGTCGCCCAAATGACGGAATCTACTCTTTCTGATACTCCATCTGGCCAAACCACGCCATCTTTCGAAAATGCAGTAAACATCTGCTGCTGGTACGGTTTACCCGACTCCAAGCGCTCCCGATAGCGGTCTAAATCGATAACGGAACCTGGATTTGGAGCAGAAAGCCCTACTCGCCAAAATGGAAACGTATCAAATCCGGTCCGGCGTAACCAGTAGTGCGCATCCTTGCCTAAAAGAAGCTGCTTAACGAACTGAACGGGGCTTTGAACGGCTAAACTTGTGTTGCAGTTTTCAGCCAACTCCACGGCAATCTGAACCGCGGAATTACCGCGACCAACGACAACCACGCGCTGACCTTCAAAGGCTTCCGGGCTTCGGTACGCGGAAGAATGAAGCGTCCTTCCTTCGTAGAGCTCTTGTCCCGGGATAACCGGAGTATACGGGTTGCGGAAGTTCCCGGATGCATTAATCACCGCTTTGGATCGAAATACTTTGCCTTCTGCCGTATAGACGGAGAAATACCCGTCTTCTTTCAAAACCTTGGCAACCCGCTGATTTGTCTCCACCGGTAGCTTGAAGTTTTCTTTGTAGTGCTTAAAGTACTGGATGACTTCATCTCTCAGTGGATAACGATCCGATTGCCCAGGGAACTTCATTCCTGGAAGTGAAGATAACTCAGCCGGGGAGAATAGCTTGAGACTTTCGTAATAATGCGGCCAAGACCCCACTGCCAGCGGTTGCGATTCCAAAATGATGAAGCGAATGCCTCTTCTCTGCAAATGATATCCAGATGCAAGTCCAGCTTGCCCCCCGCCAATAACAATAACATCAAATTGATCTATCATGCATATCACCCCTTCAATAAATAGTTGAAAATTTCAAGTATTGGAGAAAGAGAAGCATTCGCTCTCTCCTGAACTATCTGCAACAAACAGGAACCTTTTTCATCGAATCGTTAAGAATTCTCAATCCTTGAATAACGTTCTCCTTATCCTTGTCAGATATACCTTCAAATATTTGAGTCAAGTACCCGTTTACTTGCTGATCGATTACAGTAGCAACGAATTTTCCCTCTGTCGTCAAATAAAGTATCGACACCCTCTTATCTGTTTCAGAGGGTTTCTTGGCTACTAAGTTTTTGCGAACCAAGGTTTGGATCTGATGGCTAAATGCCGTAATATCCAATCCGAGTGAGTGAGCAATTTGCTGCATGGATGGTTGATGCTGCCGATCGATTTCATACAGGATCTGGCTTTGAATCAACGAAACGTCTTGCCCGCCAACCGTACAACAATTCTTATTTAACATCCCAAATTGTTTATAGATCTGCTGAAACAACAACCTTACATCTTCCACAGGATCACCTCTACTATTGTTATACTGTTATTAGTTGAAAAATTCAAGTAATTTATTTAAACCAATATATTAGTTATACGTTGTGAAGTCATTCAAGAACGCTGCCCAATCGTGCCTTTTGGTATTCGAAACGAACTATGGAATATTCAAGATCCACTTACATTTCTATTTCTATAAATTAAAAGCAGCTAAGCGGCACAATCCAACGTCAGTCAGCACTTGAAAAAAATATTATCCGGCGGACTTATCAATGAGTCTCGCCGGAGCCAATGGATTTATTATTCGTTAAATGTGATGCTTTAAAGTCACAATCGCAGCACGTTCTATTTTCACTATAAGGATAAAAATGAACTGCTTGAGGAGCTGTTCCGAGATGCCTTCGAAGGCTTCGCCCCACAGACATAGTCGCGCAGGTCGATGAATTTTGGTGCGTTTGAGCCCTCCCGTTACCCGTTAGACTGACTCCTGCGACCACGGTGCACCAACTGAATATCGCTTCCTTCCGGTTAGTTAAAAAGTGGAGCAGTTGCCACGGCATGCTGCTCCACTCAAAGTCTTCTGTTAATGCAATAAATATGTCTATATTAATGCCTTAATCTTTCAGTTTCGTAATCATTAAGGATTACATTAATAATATTACATGATTCATCTGCAATTATTTTGTCAGATTGTTTATGATAATCGTAGGTTATTAAAGCCTTCCATAAAGCCCAACCTCTTGCTCTGTTCCAAGTTTCTTGATCAAAATTCAATGCATTCTTAAATATCTTTCTGCTACTTTCATCAAAAAAAGTCCATGCCATTGCAGCATCGCAAGAAGGGTCTCCTACACCCAATATTCCAAAATCAATAAGCGCACACAATTTACCATTTTTAATTAATATATTACCAGGTGCTATATCACCATGGACCCAAACTGGTTCACCAGACCATTTTGAAGCTAATGCCAATTCCCAGATTCCTTCCAATAAGACTTTGTCAAAAGTATTTATATTATTATTAATGGCAGCTCTGCACTCATCATCGTATACAGCAATATCACCGCCTCGATAAAAGTTATGTTCCCCAGCTAAGGGGCCTCCACTGGCGTCAAAAGATTGTAATTCAACTAATAATTTACCCAAATCATTTGCAAATTGATTTAAATCATCTATATTTTCTAACGTTAATGTCTCTCCATCCAACCATTTGTTAACAGACCAAGGATATGAGTAATATTCACTTGGTTCTCCTTTAGCCAAGGGTTCAGATATTGGTATAGAAAGATGCTTGGCTAAAATGGGTAACCACTTTTGCTCTTTTTCAACTTGGGGAACATAGGCTTCATCACTTGGTAACCTAACGCTCATGCTTTTACCTAAGTGAAACGTTCGATTATCATTCCCACTTTTTTTAACAGGCTTGATTTCTAAATCAGACCACTGCGGAAATTGGCTGTTTATTAACTTCGAAACTAAATCTACGTCGATTTTTAACATTTAATTTCTCCTCAAAGTAAATTGGATTAGGGTGAAGAATAATTAAAACTAGTCACAAATTTATTTGATAAACGCATCCTTATCAACCCCTTTAAATAAATTACACTTTAGTATACCATGCACTTACTGCAAAGACTTCTTATTCCATCATCCTCCCTCTATGTTACCTAGACCGCCTAGGCGTGCCGGCAACTTCAACCGACAAGGGGATGACATCTGAGTCTCTCCCCTTGTCGGTAAATCCCGAATCTCCCAAACCTGAAACACTACGTTTTCAAATTTATCGTTAAGCATGAAAGATGGCTTTAAAGATTCAATAACCGCTCGGGAGAACGAATAACTTCCCTTCGCCCGGCGCGAAGGTTGCGGACATTTGCCCTGTCGTACTATTGTAATTGGTAGCGACTTCCGCCCCGGTCACCTTCGATATTTCTTTCATTGCGCTCGGAAGCGGGGAGAGCGAGAACGAAACCGTTCTTGAGTTGGTGATATCCCTATTCGTGACCATCACATACTTGCGCCCGCTGCCATCTGTAAAGTAACCGAACACGAGCGGTTCCGCCGTATTGGCAGGCTGCATGAAAAAGCTTACGGGAAGCGCATTAGTGTTGTTCGGCAGCGTTCCTGTGTGATAGACCGCCTGTGAAGTCAGCGACATGAGCTTGGGACCCAGCTGCAATACTTCGGCATTCAACGTTTGCGCCCACGTATAGGAAGCATTTTTCGTGCCGTCCGGTAAAATGAGCCCGTCATGAAAATTCTCCCCTCCCGCCGACGACGGCGTCCAATACGTAAAGTAGATATACCCTTTTGCTCCGTAAGTAAGGTTCGTATAGATCTGATACCTCATTTCCGTCTCATTGGGAACCCTTAAATAATCGGTAATGCCGATGGACTGGATAAAGGACCAGAAATCGACTCCGCCCGCCAAAGCCTGACGTCTGATGATCTCGAGATTGTTGAAATAATCGCTTGTCATTCCCCCGCCCACCAGGAACGGATAATGATCGTAAACGAGTACATCCGGTGATTTGCTGACCCAGCGATAAACGTAGTCCTCATACGTGCCGCCCTGTATATTCTGGTCGATGGTAAACCAAAAATCGGCATCTACAGGCGTGCCTGCAACATACGCTGTACCGTCGTTGATCCAATCGGCGCCGGTCAAGGAACGAATCACCCATCCGACCGAATTGTTTCCTCCACCATTATGGGTAAGTTCGAAATAGTAGGAGGTGTTTGGACTTACACTGGCGTTTAAAGTGAACACAACCCAATTGTTGGATGCGCCATTCAGCGTATTCTGGGCGACCAAGCTTGTTTTGGAAGGCGAGTCCCAAAGCGACAAAGTTAAATTTTCGTTTGTGGACCACTGGGTGCTGTCAATCCACATCTGAATCGTGGAAATCGTCGTTTGACTAGGCTTGGTCTTGAAAGTTTGTCCCAATGGCTGGGCGGAAGTGACATAAGCACCTGTCTGCTCCGTTAGTCCTTGTGCCGTCGGCGAGGCGTTCGAAGGCGACAGATTCACGAAGGTCATATGATTCGGATCGGTTTGCCTGAATCTCGTCATAGTGTCTTGAATGCGCGTCATCATGCCGATAGACGGTTCATCGAAAATATTGTAGCCCTGCAAAGAGGCATTGGTTTTATAGTGGTTGGCAATATCGTCGATATCCGCGTTGGAAGGCTGTCCGCCGTCGTTGTATGTCAATTGGGAAAAGGAAGCTTTGAAGTACAGGTCTTTGGCGGCCGCGACACCGTTCTCGTACAATTGGCCGTCGGCATAAGCATTGCCAAGACTTGTCGTTACCCAACCTACGTTATTCGGACTGCTGCTGGTCAACTCCATGTAATAGGTGGAATTGGAGTTAATGGCTTTGGAAATATCGAATACCGGGAAATCCGTGCTTACCGGACCCGTAATCGAAGAGTTTCCAATCAACGTCGTTTTGCTCGGACTGTCGTAAATCGAGAGCGTTAACGTTGTGCCGGACGGCCAAAATCTTTTGTCGATGCAGAGCTCAACGGTGTTAAGCGCCCAGCCCGTGCCGCTTGGCGTTTTAAACGTTTGGCCGAGCGGATTATTGTTCCGAACATACAGCCCGGCCCCTGTGCTGGTCTGGGACACTACATTAGTCCTCCACGCCATTCTCTGATCATAAGCTATGACAACCAAACCATTGTTGGCAGCATGGGTAAGCGCAGCGTCCACCTCATTGAATGTATCCATGCCATTCGAGGCAAACACGACGTTGGCGTTCATATCCTTAATTTCCTTATACCGCGCATCTGTCGTATGATCGGAATCCGGCGACCAATAGACGCCGATTGGAAACGGGGTAATCGTTGGGACATAGGCACTCGCCTGCGAATAAAACACAACCAGACATAACACCGCGACAAAAACAGCCATGACACTTCTTCTCATCATATCGTCTCCTTTACTTTGAAAGTCCGAAAACGGTGCTACAAAGATGTAGTCAGTTTATTTGATGAATCACGGGCTTGCGCCGTGATAAAGCTTGCCTGATGGCAAGCTTGCTCAGGTTCGGGCCGGATCGACAGCCAAGAAGCCCATTTCCCGCATGAAGCGCCTTACCGTATTTTTATAACTACCATCTCCTTCCCGATACATAATCGCAGTAATCTTGCGTCAGCCTAGAATCGAATGTTTGGCAGGATAGTTTAGGGGCAAGATTGCGAGAGTCATTGAAACCGCTTCCAAATCCAACTTTATTATATCAATACTCCCCTTCACTGACATCCGACAATCGAAACGCTTACTGTAGCAATCTGAAACAAACTCGAATTTCTACAACAAAATAAGACCAGCCTGCCTCAAAAGAAGACAGGATAGTCCGACATTGCTATTATCCCTGCGGCTTTAAAACATGAGAGATGACAAAAGTAAAGTCGTGGTCCTTGAACATGCTCTGTGAACAAGCATGCCATAGTCCAAAAAAATAAAGCGCCAAGACAGAAGACTGTCTCCGACGCTTTATCTTTGCGATTCAATAACCGCACGGAAGAACGAATAACTTCTAGATTTTCAGGCCCATGACATACTTGACAATCCTTGACCCGTAACCGTTTTGAACAGTCTGGAAAAGTAAGTTGGATTAATGGAAAAGTTGTCGGACATCATCTGAAGGGTAATCTCTTCATGAATATTCCGGGTGCAATCAGAAATGCAATTCGATCTTGACACTGCCGTCGAACGAATCGACCGTTACTGTCTCCTGTTCGGTTATACGGACCCCCGTACCGGTTACGCTTCGCGGTTTCCTTCCTTCCGGATGAGGAAGGCGCAGGCGCACCGTCTGCGGTTTGCGATTCGTCGCACATTTGATCGTGGCAAATATCACCCCTTTTTCAAGCTGCGATTCTACATGCAGGTTGACAGGTCCGAAGTAAGTGGCGACCCCGTTCAGTTCAATCTCCTTGCCGTGCTCGAGCCATTTTCTCGGAACGCCAGGCAGCAGGTTCAAGGTCTGTCCGTCTTCTTTATAGAGCATACAGCGGGTTTGCATCAGGAACCAGGCTTCTTCGTGCGTCTTATGCGGGCTGGCGTGGAAATAATGCTCCCAGAAGGTATATGTTTCCCGATCGGCCAATCCGGTGAAGCTGTTGTAGTACGCCTTCAGGAATGGCTTCACTTCGCCGCGCTGAAGATGCACGAACGGGTGAATGCTGTAATAGGGCTGGCTGAACGCCACATTACGGCTGCACATCAGCTCGTTATGGAACTGGAGCAGGAACTCGGCGGCCGGCTCGTCGGCTGCCAGCACTTCCTGGAAGACGAGATACAGCGGGCCGAGCAGCGAATCGCGAAGGACCATCGAGGCGTGCGTCAGCCATTTGGCGCTTTCGGCGTACAAGGATAACGGTCCTCGATGCTCGACCCAAGGCGGCGCGGTCGGCACCCAGCTGCCGTCGGCCAGCGGAACGACCGGCGACAACGCCAATGCACGGAAGAAGCCCGCTCGAATATCCGCCTTAAGCTCGGCCGCCTCTACGGCAATGCGTTCGGCTGAGCCCGGATCGGTAGCCGCCAGCATCTCAGCCAGCCGGCTCATCCCGATGTATGCGTATCCGTTCAGCATGAACGAGCGGAACGGGTCTTCGGGATCGGCCGTCTTCCCTTCCAACATGCCATATCCTTGACCACGGAGCTGCTCGGTCTTGTTGCGGTTGCGCCAGGCAACCAGATAATCAAACGCCTTCAGCAGCTTCTCCTTGACCGAGGCCAGCCAGGTTTCGTCCCGCGTATAGCGGTAGTGCTCCCCGAAGCTCCAAAGCGCGGCGCCCGTTTCCAGCATATATCCTCCGAAATTCTGAATGAAGCCGTCGTCATGTTGCTTGTCGAGGAAAAATTGAAGAGACCGCGCCGCCACATCACTCCATCCGATCGAATCGAAAAATTGCACGATCGGTGAGCTCTCCGAGCCGATCGCCGTATAGACGCCAATCATCGGAGCGATCGTTCCGTCCGGTTCCGAACCGTAGGCGATGAGATCAAGATGCAGCAAGCCGGCACGGATCATCTCGTCCAGACGCCGTTCCGGCACCTTGATGCGGGCGGCGTGGGCGAGCTTGCCGTTCCAGAACGCGCGGCATTCCTCTAGCCGTGAGTCGAAGTTTTGTCTGCTTAGCTGCTCGGCACGTGCTTGCGGAATCGGACGATGCGGCAAATAAAATTCGTAGACGGCCGTCTCCCCCGGCAGGATCAATATCGCGGTTTCCTCTTCGGTCAGCGGCTGCCCGTTCAGCTTGGATACGCAGCAGATGCGGTCGTCCGCAAATTTCACGAACCCGTTCCGGTCGTCGAATGTGTAATGGTTGTCATTATTCAAAACGAAAGCGTTCGGGATCGGATTTTTAAACCAGGCGTATCGCGGCACCTTGGCCGTATTCGTCGCCACCGCGCGGAAATACAGTACCGTCTCCTCTTCCCGGTTCATCTCCCGCTCCAGCCGTTCATTCCTGCGTTCCGTTTGCGCTTCTGTCAGCATATGGCCGTGGCCGAAGCCGTCCGCCACCAGGTAATCCGTTCCCAAAAGCGTCCGCTCGTTCAACGGGCTCGATTCGTAGGAAGCGAACGATACGGTGCTGTACGTAATGTCTTCATCGACAATCGATGCATGAAGAATCGGCAGCACACCGTTCTCCAGCCGCCGCGATACGCCCTCGACGCAGCCAACGCCGCGACCCAGTAAATACCGATAGCAGACCGGCTTATCCTCGGCCTCCGGCAGCTTCGTCTCGAAGCCGTGAAACCGCGGCTGCACCCAGTCCCACAACCGGTCCCCCCAACCGACCCCGCGGAAGCTCATTCCGAAAATCCGCATGTCCCGCGATAAGCCGAGAAACGTCTCGCACGGCAGCTCGCGCGTATGGGCGGCAGCCTGCTCGTAACTCTCTTCCGGCTCGGCTTCGATTTGCTGCAGGTTGCTGAGCAGCCCTCTCGACCGGATGTCCTGTTCGATTTGCCTGTAGGAGCGTCCGTCCTCCGCTTCGGTAACGGAAACCCCGTAAGCCGGAATATACATCGGATATTGCTTGTGAACGTCGCGCAAGAAGAAGCTGAACGGATTCTCCTCTACATCGATCGTAACGATAGCCGGATTCGCTCTCCTTCCCCCCGACGCCGTCTCGACAACAAATTCGAGCCGGACCGCCTCGCCTTCCGCCGTGAATCTGCCATTCGACACGACGCCGTTCCCTTTGATGATCTTCTCTTCTACGATCGTTCCTCCGGTCACGGATATGCCTCCTCTCACCGGCCCCTTGCTCCACTCAACTGCCACTCGATTTCTAGTCACTTGCATTCCCTCCGAATTTTAGTTAGACTTTTCCGTTTGCGGAAGCAGCGTGCCCGTAACGCCACGCGGCCAAGCCTTGGCGCGTATGAAGCCTTCCAGTTAACGGACGCCGTCCTGGATTTTCGGTGACGATGATCAGTACCGTCGTTATGATCGCCACATCCTTCAATTTCTGTCCGGTCACCCTATGATCGGGATTGTACAAATCGCCGGGCCAATGGATCAGAATGACGTGGGGACGGCACTTGCGAGTCACATTGATGAGCGCAAGCCGGACTCATCCCGTTCCTACGGGACTCGTCGAAACTCGTCGGGGAAGCCCATACAGATTAGTTCCGCCCCGATGAGCGTCGCCACCTGCTTGGCTTCCTCATCCCAGACAGAGGGCACCTCGGCCTTGGTTTTTATTATAACAGCCCCTCCGACCCGTAACATCTGACATTTGAAACCGTTTTCCTAAAAATCAATGCCAGTCTCCCGGATTATAACCCGGTGCTGAAGAAGGACAGCTGCAATATTAACAGCTTACCGTTCCCGTCGCACACGCGCGTTTAACACCAGTAGCAGTTGCAGCCGGTAAGCCGGGGTCCACCGTAGATCCAGTTGGATCAGGAAAACAGGAGCTTGTCCCGGGAGTAATTAAATGAAAGTAATTCACCTTGGCGAAAATATATTCATCCTTACTGTTATTTGAGTAGTATTTCTTCTGACCTGTTTATCAATTTCAGCTTGTTCTTTGAAAATTTGCTCTATGAGTTTCTGATTTTGGAGCGCAATACAAGTCCCTATTCTTACCCTGGTTGCCACAGGATGTGGCGGGCATGTCCGCGCGATCGAATGGATGCTGGATGGATGTTTTCTGGTAGATTTGCTTATAGAATAATGGTAAATTATTCTTTGATTAGTACCGCAGAGTGTTCATGTTTGATATGTGGTATGGGGATGCGCAAGTCGGGATATACGTTTAGACTCATATTGTTTATAGTTGGGGAGGACGTCGGTGTGGACAAGAATTCTGTTTATAAAACAAACATTATTGGCGGTGGTGAGGTTGACGCCGTCACGGTCGACATGGATAAGAATGTTGTTCATTCAACAAACAGCTTATTTTGGGATACAAAAGGAAATGATGTTTTAGGAGCAACCTCCCTTCCTTTTTATGGAGCCTTTGTCTCAGAAGAAAAGTGCCAGCTTTTTGGCGATGTTTCAGGAAAAAAGATGCTGGAGATAGGCTGTGGAAGCGGTCAATCATTGCAATATCAAGGGG
This sequence comes from Paenibacillus nasutitermitis, assembly GCF_014641075.1. Lineage (GTDB taxonomy): Bacteria > Bacillota > Bacilli > Paenibacillales > Paenibacillaceae > Paenibacillus_Z > Paenibacillus_Z nasutitermitis. The sequence continues at coordinate 2,160,406 of NZ_BMHP01000001.1, read as the reverse complement.
AACGCCAAGCATCTGAACTTTGGGGAATGGATTTATCAGAGAACCAAATTGAAAAGACAAGGCAACATTTGACGGCGTGCGGTCTTTCAGCAAACTTGATCTGTTCTCCCATGGAAGAAGAATGCGGCCTGCCAGTAGATTATTTTGACTTTGTTTATTCGATTTATGCCATAGGCTGGACAACCGACCTTGAGGGTACTTTTTGCCGGATTGCTTCTTACCTGAAAAAAGACGGCGTATTTATTTTCAGTTGGTCTCACCCTATACACAAATGTGTTGTTGCAGAAAATAATGTGCTTGTTTTTAAAAAATGTTATTTCGATGAATCTTGGTATTCGGTATCTCTTGACGAAAGTACGCTAACCTTATCGGACCGTAAACTATCAACCTATGTGAATGCACTCTCAAAAGCGGGATTTGTCATTGAGCAAATGATAGAGCAATCTGATGATGAAATTATGCAATCTCGGGACGATAACAGCGATTTTGCAAAAAAAGCAAAGATGCTTCCAGTAACTTTTGTAATCAAGGCCAGAAAACGATAGTATCCATGAAAAAACGACGTTTTTGAAGTTTCCCACTTACACGAAAACCAGCAGGGATGGTAATATGCACTTAAAAAAGCGCAGAGTTGTTGGTTTCAACTCTGCGCTTTTTTAAGTTATGCAGTCATCTTTTTTTCAACTTTTCGAGCTAGTATTAATGCGCCTTGGTCGATATATTCCATTTAATAATGCGACAAAATAAATAAGGGCACCATGGAAACCATAAACGTTATTACATAGGCAAGATCTAAGTGGGATGGTAAATTATATCTTATATGGGACATATTACTTTTTCCTTTGTCTCATTCATTTCACTTTCCTAAATACGTTCTCCGCGTTCCTGTTTAGTAACGAAGCAGAGCTCGTCCGTCATCAGGCTCCGCATGTACGACTCCTCCGCGGATTCCGTCCTGCCGCCAGCCGACTGCAGACCGACAAGCGTGATTTTACGTATAATGGCTGATCTTCGCCATGTATACCAGCTGTTGCGGGCATAACCAGCAGACATGTTTTCACCGAACTTTCGCTCGAGCCTTGTTGTTGGGTGCTAGAAAATACAAACAGCCCCTCGTCCGAAAGAGACGAGGAGCCTCGGTACCACCCTATATTAGAACCTTCCTGCAAAAAAACAGAAAAGCTCTCACTTTAATATATAAAGGATAAACCGGTTTGCCTCTACTTACCGAAAATGGTTTCAAGGGAACTGCTCCAGAGCGAACTTTATTCAATCCTTTTCCCCAGAAGCACTCTCAGTCTTCGGCGTTTCCTCCCTGTAAGAAGGTATTGAATTACTTATCTCCATCAAAGCATTTATATTGATATGCAATTTTATCCATTATACGTCAATAAAAACAATAAGTAAATAACTGGATAAAGTGGTTGTCAATTGAACTGCGTTCTCTTCAAATCGAGCCAGAATTTGGAGGAGGCTACTCCCCTCTTCCATAGACTCTTCAGTTAATGTGCCACCTGCGCCGTTCGGTACTCATCCACTCAGGAGTCCAGGTTTGCTCCTTGTCATCAATACGTTTGCCTGGTGGAACAATGGCATCAATAGCATCCAACACATCTGTGCTTAGCCTCACTTGTGCACCGGAAATATAGGCTTTCAATTGCTCTAAAGTGCGTGGTCCCCATAGAGTTGATGTGACGGATGGATGACTTTGTGTAAAAGCTATCGCCATATTCGCTAGTGAAATCCCCGCTTCATTTGCCAGCTGTTGCAACTTTTCAATGATCTTAAACTTATATTCATTTTCAGCTAGTTCAGGATCTAATGTATCCACATATCCTTTTAATGTGGCAGCGCGTGAATCGCTTTTCGGGGCCTGGCCAGCCGTGTATTTTCCCGTTAGTAAGCCACCAGATAAGGGACTGTACACAAATAGAGCTAGGTCATACTGTTTCGCTATTTCAGCAAGTTCAAATTCCATTCGCCGATTAATAATGGAATATGGTGTTTGCTCACTTGCAAATCGCTGAATATGATACCGATCACTAATGGCTTGTGCTTGAACAATTTGCCAACCCAGGTGATTTGAAGTGCCGATATGATGAATTTTCCCTTCTTTCACCAAATCGTTCAACGTTAGTAGAATCTCTTCATAGGCAACAAATTCAAAAGGTAGATGTAGTTGATAAAGGTCTATATAGTCGGTTTGCAAACGTAATAGACTTTGTTCAACAGCAGTTCGTATCCAACGACGAGATGCACCACTTTGATTGAACTCATTAGTAGCCTCGGCACCGAATTTAGAAGCTAATATGACATTCTGCCGCTTGTTCTTAATCGCTTTACCGATAATACGTTCTGATTCCCCCTTTCCGTAAATATTAGATGTATCAATCAGATTGATGCCAAAGTCCAAAGCTTCTTCAATAATTTTTATGCTCTCTTCTTCGCTTGCCCTAGAACCAAAACTTGATCCGCCTAACGCAAACGCGCTGACTTTTGTACCAATCCTTCCAAGATATCGGTATTTCATGGTTTTCCTCCTTTAATCTATACAGCCCAAAGATAATGAACTCGTGTTGATTAAGGCTGTAGAACCAATTATAATCAAGCATAACGAGGAGATCAATGAACATAAAAGGCCAAGTGTTGATTAATAGATATAACGTCAATAGTGTTGATAAAAAAAACCAACATTCATAAGAGGAGGTAAACAAATGATCGAAAATAGCACGGATATGAGAGTAATCCGCAGTCGGACGCTAATGGAGAACGCATTGTTGTCTATTTTAGAGGAAGAAGGTATTAAAGGGCTGACAGTTAAAAACCTTTGTGAAAAAGCAGGGATAAATCGAGGCACCTTTTATTTGCATTATAAAGATATTTTTCATCTGATTGAGGAAACGGCGTTTATTCAAGGATTATTGAGTGTATTCGAACCTATCCATATTCAGGAGTTAATGCACCACCCTGATCAACAAGGAGCTTATCCTCCAATCACCAGAGCCTTTCAATACATGCATAAGCATGCCAGCTTTTTTAGAGCACTATTCCATTCGGGAGCTCCAGCAGAATTAAGAGAACGGCTCCAGTATTTAGTAGGCACACGCTTGTATGAAAATCTGAAACGAGACCAATCAACTATGAACAATGAAAGCCGCTTATTTACTGATTATGCCATTGCTTATTTAGGAAATGCACAATTTGGAATTATACAACACTGGTTTATGACGGATCGTGCAATTCCTCCCGAAGATATAGCGCGGATGTTAACTGTATATATACGTAATACTCCATGTCTTGATCACAAGGTTTGATATATGTATGGTAATGCAACTATATTAAAACGGCAGGAGCTGTCGCTCCTGCCGGCAAAGCAAGTGCACGATTTCACTAAGCCGAAAGTCAGAATTTGAAAAGTTCTATCGGTGTCTAAACCTGAACTGCTCTTAAGATCATGGAATGTACTATATAAAAGCAGCTTCTCGTTCATGCACCAGAGGGCACCGACGGCCTCCACCCCTTGGGCAGGTGTAACAAGGGAGGAATTAAAGGGCTTAGTCCCCCGTTGAGACATGGGAGTGAAATCCTCCAAAGGCGGGGTGGAGAAGCGTGTAGTATGTAATTTCAAAGAATCCGTATTGAATATTGATGCATTGCGCCTGGAAGGCCTTTAAAAGCCAGAATACCATCACTAATTAAAGTCCAAATTCTGTACTCAATAAATTGGAACCCGACAAGTTGATTTGAAATTTCGAACACTTTGTTCACTACACTGCCCGCCTTAACGAAACCACCCCCATTCTTTTCTTCATGAAGTTTAGTTATCGCTCCCAAGATAACACCGTCCAGTTCATCCACTCCACTGCCCTTGATCTCTCCATCCTGCCATAAACGCAACATATGAGCCTGACCCGATATCTCTAACCATTCCAATTCATAACGCCGTCTCCGACTGGGTTCCACGAGCATAATGTCGTTGTATCTTTTGACAATCTCTCGATAAATGTCTATTACGATTAAGCCCTGCGCATACGGAGGTACTTGCTCTTCAATGTACAGCGGCATTTCCTTGCAGATCTCCGATACATTTACTATCCTCACAGGCTGCTCTCTTTCCCTCAACAAATAAAGCGCAAAACGCATGCCCACCTGATCGTGAGCGTTATCACCACACCAGATGGTAATGGACTTATGTTCCGGAATTCTCGCAATCGTTTCGATCATTTGCCCGATTTGATGTTCCTGGTTAATTACGCTATTAAGATGATAGTCAGAAAATCGTTCCATTAACCAAAGCATCCTACGCTGCTGTCCTTCCAGCTTATCTAAATGCAAAATCGGACCAATTGAAAACAGGTCGTTAAACGCTAGAACTTTGTTTTCCCGTCGTTTGCCGATCTCGCTGAGCGTTACTTTTAAGGCACCGGCATCGGACAAACTGAACACAAGATGGATGCCACTTTGTAGTTCTTCGTCTTCCATCCGACGTTTACGCGCTTCTTCCATGCGGTCGTTCCACAACTTCATTATCCCCTCTCCAAGTATCCTTTCCTCCCCTTCTCTTTTAGTGGTAGAATAATCTGCCATCTTCAAAAGGTCATTAAGAACCGCCCGAATTTCCCATTCATGTAACGCACTCAGTTTCTCTTGGAACTTGTCCAATTTCCTCCTCCTTCTGCAAGAAAAATTGAAATTGATTTATAAAAATATTTATTCCACTCGTACCCGTTATTTCAATCGCTGGCGATCACAAAAAGGTTCTTTGGTGCAACTATTTTTAGTTTAACAAATTATTAGCTGGTTCGTATCATGAGGTTAGATGCTTTATGTCCATTTCACCGTCATGGCTGCTTTCCGTACTTTCAATCTAACGTTCCCCCCATTACGTCAAAGCTTCGGTATTTCGACAGCCTCCTTGCGGATTTCCCCCGGCAGCGAATACGCAATCGTGCCGGACACATGCGTTACATCTGCGGCATCTTTATTTTTGTACGCCCTGACTTCTACCTTCCCATCCATTCCGACTTGGCCGCTTGATTCCCAGCTCGTGGGACCCGAGAAGCCGGTTTCGTAGTAGAGGAAGGGGCCGCCGATATCGGGCATCGGACCTGTAGCATCTTTGAATCGTCCGTTCAGCAACTGTACGAACGGATCCGCTGCGTACGGATCGAGATGAGCCTGCCAAGTCGCCACGGGAAAGTCATCCTTGTATTCGAACAACGTAGCTGTTTCATCACCATAAATGTAAAAGAATCGAAACGCCTCACCTTTGGGAAAGAGAAATTCTTTGTCATAGTTTAACGTCGGGTGTAAAGTCTCCAAGGCTGGATACTCGTAATGACCGCCGCCTCCAGATGTTTTCGCATGAATAACGATTTTTCGTGCTGTCGTCAGGTCACCGGTATAGAGATTGGCACGCTCCCTATCACTCATCGGCGATTTGATGGACACTGTCCGATCGGCCCAATCGACCCGGTAACCGAAATGTTCTGAAGCGAATCGAACTGAAATATAGATCCGATTATGGATCGCTTTGACGGGCACATCTAGTTTGACCGTTTCTTTGGAAGTTCCGTTGGCATGCTTTTCTTCAATGATAGCGACTTGTTGTCCTAACGTCAGTGACATATGCTGCATCCACTTATCGATGGTAACTGTTTGAGACTGCTGACTCCAATCGACTTTGGCGCCTAATGCCTCAGAAACAACCCGAAGTGGGATGAGCACCCTTCCCTTGTCGATAATGGGCGGGCTGTCCGTCTGCACCAATTTCCCAAGGTAAGTAATTCCTATATTACCCGCGGCTGCAGCCGTCGATCCGAACATAATTGCGCCAACCAGGGTCAACATGCATGTTAGTTTTTTCATCATCGTGACCTCCTTTAATCGTTCGTTCCGACCAATGCCGAAAAGGAATATACGTTGATTTCAGGGTTTCATTCTCGAACCCCAAAATATTCCTATATTTTAGACGACTTAAAGGTCAATTTGTTGCGCATTTCCAGGCTTTCAAGCTGGCTGCAATGAACCGAATTCTACATACGATTGAACACATTTGAAACCAAACTAACTCCCAAACCAAAAGTCACACTAAGTGAATAGCAAAGGAAGGAATTTATCTCAAAAAGTCAGAGCTGCAGCCGGCGGTAGTCTTGAGGTCGGGTGGCTTTCACTCGCCCACAATTTGCTCAAGAAAGCAGCAATTGACCAAAAGCCAGCAATGGCGGTACAAGGATAACTCCCTAGTACCGCCATTGCTTTATTTTTGCCCATTATTGATAAAGTGGGCTGTCTCTTCAAATGAGCAGACCTACTTTTGGGACAGCCCCCTAGTGAAACTATAGCGTCCCATTAGTTCAACGATATCGAGTTTATAAACTCTCGCAGTTCATGATTAAAGCGTTCCGGCTGATCCCAGAATACGGCATGCCCCGCCTCTTCATACAGCGATAATCTGGAGCTGGGGGTGATTTCAGCGATTCGCTGCCCGACTCCAAGATTAACTGTTCGATCGTGCATTCCTTGTGCTACAAGGACTGGCTTGGTAAGGGATGCTAACAGATCGTCATTCGTCACTTGCCTGGTGAAGATTCCTTGATGAACATAAGCCGGAACGATTACATTACATCCGAGAAAGAAATAATGCTCCTCTTGTGACAGCTCTTTGTGATGAACACATTGCTTTAACCACTGATCTAGTGCATGTACCCTTATCATCGGTTCATTTGAAAAAAAACTTGTTGAAAACTGCAGCGTGGCACTACCCAAATCAACCATAGAAGCTTCCCTGCCAAGTCGGGTTATAGCCCCGACAAAATAAATGCCCCCAATATCTTTCTCTCCATAAACCCGGATATAATCGAGAATTGGAATTCCCGCGAACGACCAACCGACTAATATCGGCTGCATTAAATTCAACTCCTGGATGATGGCGTGAATATCATCCGCCCACAGCTGCGCTTCACCATATCCGTCTTTTGGTTTCTCCGAAAGACCATGACCCCGCAAATCCATTGTGACCAACCGAAAATCCGAAGCGAGCTCAGAATAAAGCTGCTTATTCCAACATAAGTGACTCTGCGATCCTCCATGAATAAATAGGAGAGGTTGGCCATGAGCATTGCCGGACTCCTCGACATGCAGCTTTACGCCTCCACCTCCAGTCACCAGATGTGCTGTGGGTTTCTGCCACTCAAATTGTAACTGTTTATTGTTCACCATTTACTATCCCTCCTCATAGATAGAATTGTATACTTGTTCTTATATGGCGTATAATTTATAAATTTTATACTTATCATGATTTTTAGTAATCAATTAAGGAGTGGGTTGATAGTAGTTGAAATAGAAATATTAGGATGATAGGCATGTGAGGGACCGCTGTAGCTTACAGGGAACCGGTTTATGAGGTTGCATTCGGTTCTTTTAGTGGTTTACTTTTTAATGTAAATGAGTAAAATACGACAAACATACCGATCACAACACTAATTGCTCCAATCCAGCCCAGATTCATGACTGATGTTTGATTTACCACCCATCCCCCTGCACCGGCTCCAACAGCAATTCCAAGTTGAAGCACGGAATTGTTCAAGCCGAGCACCAAACCGGAGGAGTTCGGAGAAAGCGACACAAGATAGTACTGCTGTGCAGGCGTTGTCATATAGGCAGATCCTATCCAAACGGAAAGGATTATTATATACCCTAAAAATGTTGTTCCCACCCAAGAAAGTACCGCTAGCGACACAGCGTGGAGCAGCAGACTGACAAGCAGAGTCCGGTAAATCCCCCATCGGTCAGTGCCGTATCCTCCGATACGCGAACCTATTACTGCAAATATACCGCATATGAATAGAGCTGTGCTGATCTGTGTCGTATTGAGGCTTGCAGCCTCCTGTAGAAAGGGGGAGATATAGGTAAATATTAATTGATACCCTATGACCCAATAAAACGTAATGAACAATCCGCTAATTATGCGGCGATCCCGTAATACCGCAACCTGAGTTTTTAACGAAACCGATTCCTGACTTTCCATTTTGGGAACAGAAGCAGAAATCCCGATGATTGAAAACAGGGCTAAAATATTGATAAACATAAAGACTAAACGCCATCCCCAATATTCTCCTATTAAAGTCCCAAGTGGAACGCCGACGACCAAGGCCGTGCTTGCACCCATGATAATGATGCCGATAGCACTGCCACGCTTCTCCGGCGCTGCCATACTTGCGCCTACAGTCAAAGCGACTACTGTAAACACACCAGCACTCGCCGCCTGAACAATTCTAGAAGCCATGAGAATGGTGAAATTTGGGCTGAAGAAGGCAAGAAAATTCCCGAATATGAAAACAAAAAAGGTAAGCAGAAGAAGTTTTTTCCTTTCCATCCTTGAAGTTAGTGATAGCAGAATGGGTGATCCAGCCGCAATGACAATGGCATAGACGGTCACCAATTGCCCGGCCATACCTACGGACACATTCGTATCCTGTGCAATCATTCCTAGAATACCCGCTACAACAATTTCGGCAGATGCCATGACAAATACGCAAAAGGCAAGTAAATAAAGGACCAAGTACTTGTTCATTTTCAATCTCCCTTTATCTATCATATTATTGAACGATCATTAAAAAACAAAGAAAAAAAGGGGACCTTCTTTCAATCGAATATCGAAAGAGTGACCCCAGCGATATCCTCCAGAACAGTCATATCCGTTACTGTCTTGGCGGTAACCATCAATCCCCCTTGCGCATTGTTCAAATATCGCGCAAGAGCCATAAGATCCTGATAGCGCTCATTGATATCCCCCTGTTCTTTGGCTCGGGTCAACGCAAGGTAATAAGCGCGTTCAAGACGGATTCTTTCTTTTTCTATAAAATCGGCAATCTCAGAGTCGTGCGGCGCGAGTTCCACGCAAGTATTGTTTATGAAGCATCCCCTCGTTCGATCCGATTGGGCAAGATCTGCAAGCAATTCACGGAACACTTTAGTGATGGCTTCTTTTCCCGAAGACGTATGTTCGAGCGTATGAACCACCGTACTTTGATTGACATAATGCTTGAGCGCCGCGAAGAACAGATCGCGTTTGCCCCCGTAAGTGTTGTAAAGACTTTGCGCCTTGATTCCCACATGATTCACCAATTCTTGCATGGACGCACCTTCATAACCAAACTTCCAGAAATAATTCATAGCTTTGGAAAGAACCTCTGTCGTATCGAACTCTCTGGGTCTGGCCATTATTTTAACCTCCTCGTACATACAACTTTATGTCAATGTGACAGCAATTCCCGGGTGACGTCATAGAGCCGCTTCGTGGCGTCCTTGTTGAAGGACTTGTGCTCGGGTGGAACATAAACGTATCGGGTCGGCCCGCCCCGTACTTGTCAGCGAAGGCGACACCGAGTAGGTCGTTCAACTTGCCACCTTGTGTGCCAATGATGACGATGTTATCCCTTCGGATTAGATATGTAAGCGCGAGCGCCTTATCGGTTCCACCGGAAATCACAATATTCTTCACTTAGCACCTCCTTCACCAAGTAGCTTACCAGTTTTTTAATGGACATTCAATAATAAATTTAATAAAGATTAGTATTAATCGGTGGAGTGCTTAATGGCAGTTTGGATTACGATCATGAGGAGGAAGAACGCGCCTTGACGCAAGTGCGGGCGTTCACGGCCGATCGTGCCGCGCTTGGGGCTTTGCTGGAGCATTTGAACGTGATTTGGACTGACATTGAGGGGGATTCCGAGGGGGATTTGGCGGAGCTGTGGCGGGAATCGTCGAGCTGGGACGAATGGCGGGCACATGTGCAGCAGCTGATTGCCAAGTTGGAAGCACGGCTTGCCAAAGAACGGTAGAAGGATGATTCAACGAGAACAAAAGCGCCACAATCCGAATGATAGGGTTGCGGCGCTTTTGTTTAGCGGATTTTCCGCTATTTTCTGCTGTTGCTGTCCACGAACTGGAATGATCAGACCCCGGACTGGTTGGTGGCGAGGTTATGCATTTGTGCCAAATGATCTCGCTTCATGTACCATCCCTTACTTTCCCCAGCTCGCCATTTGAGGGAAGTATTGTGGCAAACTCTTACTATGGGGTATATTTGTGTCAAGAATAAATGACACAAATATACGCCTAATTCGTTGTTAAACTCTATTTTCCATGGACCCATTTAAGTTCATTACACAGTTCGTTATAATCCTCCATACAATCAATGAAGCAAAAATTACTTGCGGGACTGTTTCTGGGTGAATATTCATAGAGTAGGATCTGACCATTTTTTAACTGCCAAGCGGTATGAATTCGAAGCAATTGTTCGCCTTCTATGAACATTTCTTCAACAACGCTTCTGATGGCCTGGTTTGAAAACAATGATCCATCTTCAATATAGCCAAGCTTCATAATGATTACCTCCGATTACAATACATGAACAAAACGTAACTATAGCATCTTAGTTCCAAGTACCGTCGAGCATCAATCATGGCACTAATCGCAGGAGCAAATTGAAACTAACCTTTTCTGATATAGTAACGCATGATCCTTCCTTATCCAATGTCCATATTCGCCTATTTTACTAACCAAAACTGATAAAATATCTATAGGAGGCGATTTCATGGATTATGAAGAATTGGACCGTATGTTATTTGAATTGACAGAATTGGAGATTAAATTAAAAGATAACGATCTGACAGATGAAATCATTAAAAATCGGATTCTCTCCCCTGCCTTATCAGAGGAAAGATTCTCTGTCCAAAACAATTCTCGTGAAGCATCTACTCCGTCTAAGGCAATTACTCACCCACCCATATACCATTACACGTTGGAGGGGGATACGCTTCAATTGAATGTCACTGGAGAAATCTTCACCATCTCCAGACATACCAGGTTTGTAAAAATGCTAAAGCACACTCATAACCTATTTGAGATGAATTACATTTATAGCGGTACTTTTTATCAAGAAATTCAGGGTGAACGGTTTGAATTAAAAGAGGGAGACTTGATTATTCTCAATAAGAATGTGGAGCATTCCATTGATAAAAGTGGTGAGAATGATATCCTCATCAACTTTTTAGCGAAGAATGAGTTTTTTGACAGTTCATTCATTTACAAAATTCTTGGGGATAATATACTCGGTAAAACAATTGCTTCGATTATCGCAGATGCTTCGAGAGAAAAGAATTTTCTGTTATTCCACACGTCAAATAATTGGCAAATCAAACAAACGATTCAAAACATTTTATGCGAGTCATTTGGAAGTGGATATGTGAACCGGGAGATTATTAAATCTTATCTGACCATCCTATTTAGCAAACTATTAGAAAGTGATCGTTACAAAATGTTCTTGGACAAAGGAGTTAGAAAATCGAATATCTCTGTAATCGAAATAATAGCTTTCATTAATAAACACTATCAAAACACGACATTAGAACAAACGGCCGAGCACTTTCGGTATTCAGCAGCGCATTTAGGCAGGATCATCAAAAATGTGACCGGAAAAACCTTTTCTACTTTAGTACACGAGCAGAAATTTACACATGCTGCGCTGCTGCTGAAGCTAACCAATCAAACCATTGAGGAGATTTCCAAAGAAATCGGTTATAATAATTTATCATTTTTCTATAGGAAGTTTATTTCCCTGTATGGAGTTACGCCAAAGGAATACCGCAGATTATTGCATGATGAAAAATAAATCCTGAATATTCATGGTTTCGTTATTGCGGAAAACATATCATTTTTATGTCCATTATCGGAGAAATGTGCAACTTCTTGTCTTAGCAAAGGACAAGAAGTTAGCCCGTTGCAAAGCACTCTGTCAGGAAGTCGCTCCCTGGCCGTTTACTGCCTTGCCCAAATACGCCCCTGTTATCGAATGCTCGGCAGCAGCAAGCTGGACAGGAGTGCCTTCGAATACAATTCGGCCACCGCGGTGGCCGCCCTCGGGACCCATGTCAATAATCCAATCCGCGCTCTTAATCACATCGAGGTTGTGCTCAATGACCACCACCGTGTTGCCCCCGTCGACCAAGCGGTTCATAATGCCCATCAGACGAGAGATATCGGACATATGCAGTCCGGTTGTCGGCTCGTCCAACACATAGAGACTGCCTTCCTTGTGAAGTTCCGCGGCCAGTTTGATGCGTTGGCATTCCCCGCCCGACAAGGTGCTCAGAGGCTGGCCAAGCGTTACGTACCCGAGTCCTACATCCTCAAGCGTCCGCATTTGGTGGAGAAGTTCCTTCCCGCTGAAGAACGCCGAAGCTTCCCGTACCGTCATAGCGAGGACGTCGCTGATGGATTTTCCGTTCAGTGTATACTGCAGCACTTCATCGCTGAACCGCTTGCCCGCGCAAATTTCACATATCGTCCTTATTGGCTCGAGAAAGGCCAGATCCGTGTATATCATCCCGAGACCCTGGCAGTTGGAACAGGCTCCCTTGGAGTTGAAGCTGAACAACGATGCACTCACCTTGTTGGCGGCTGCGAACAGCCGTCGGATCTCGTCCATCATCCCCGTATAAGTGGCCGTATTGGAGCGGATGGATGTGCCCACGGCCGACTGGTCGATGACAATCGACTCGGGGTGCGATGGTAGGAATGCTCCGTTAATCAACGTACTTTTGCCTGAGCCGGCTACACCCGTTACCACGGTCAGCACACCGACGGGTATTTCGACTGTCACATCCTTCAGATTGTGCAGGCTGGCGCCGGCTACAGTCATCCGACCCTTGGGCACCCTGGTTGAAGTTTTTAAGGGCAGACTTTGCTTCAAGTACCGTCCTGTCAAGGTATCCGCTTGGAGCAAGCCCGCAAAGTCGCCTTCGTAGACGATTTCTCCGCCGCGGGTTCCCGCATGAGGTCCGACATCGATGATGTAATCGGCGATCTCCATGACTTCGCGGTCATGTTCGACGACGAGTACGGTATTCCCTTTGTCCCGGAGCTGGCGCAGCATATCGTTCAGACGATGGACATCCCGCGGATGCAGCCCGACCGTCGGCTCGTCGAAAATGTAGATCATGTCGGTAAGACTGCTGCTCAGATGACGGACCATCTTGATGCGCTGCGATTCCCCGCCCGACAAAGTTGCGGTCTGTCGGTCCAGACTCAGATACTCCAACCCAATGGAGACCAAATGGTTCAGCCGGGTCAGAATCCCGTCAATCATCGGGCCGGCAACGGGTTCCCGAACGGATTCGATCATACGTATTAGCTCTCCAATCTCCATGGCTGTGCATTGGGCTATGTTGTAACCGTTAATCCGGCAGTTTAAGACCACTTGATTAAGCCGGCTTCCCCCGCAAAGGTTACACTCCCTATTGGATAGAAAGCGGTATAGGGTTTCGCGTTTGGCATCAGACATCTCGCTGCTGTCCCGTTTTAAATACAAGCGGGTGAGCTTGGGCAGCAGACCTTCATAATTCGATTCAATATCGCCGCCTTTGGTGCGGTATACGATTTTGCTTTCTTTGCCGTTAAGGAGGGTATCCCATTCTGCCGGCGTATAGTCGGCAAGCCGCTTGTCGTTGTCGAACAAGCCGGAATGGATATACGTATTCAAATACCAACTTCCTATTTTGAATACGGGGAACAGGATTGCGCCTTCATTCAGCGATTTGGAACGGTCAAGCAGCTTGCCCACATCAAACTGCACCACCTGTCCGACTCCGGAGCATTCCGGGCACATGCCGGCTGGGTCGTTAAATGAGAAAACATGCGAATTGCCGGCAAAAGGTTTACCGATTCTGGAGAACAGCAGCCGGAACATCGCATAAATATCCGTGATCGTGCCGACCGTCGAACGGGAGTTGCCTCCGAGCCTTTTCTGATCGATCACTACCGCGGTAGACAAGTTCTCAATGAGATCGGTATCCGGCTGACTAAAACGGGGCAGCCGATTGCGGATGAATGCGGAAAACGTTTCGTTAAGCTGCCGCTGAGCTTCGGCGCTGATAGTGTCGAAGACCAGAGAAGATTTGCCGGAGCCCGAGACGCCGGTGAAGATCGTGATTTTTCGCTTCGGGATGCGGACATTCACGTTTTTCAGGTTATTCTCGCGTGCTCCTTCAATTACGATATCATTGACGTTCATAGACTCCACCTCCGATTTCTATATTGTCATGATTAGACGAATGTTCTCCATGCAGATAAAGTTTGTTAGGCAATATTATTCGTTCCCATCCAAATGATAAATAAGTTGTACAACGCCTGAGGAGAACGCTCTTGTATGAACCAGTTTCAAATTCACCCTCTGTTTTATATCCACAAACAGGGGTTTCCCTTCTCCCAAAACAACAGGGTGAACAGATAATCTGAATTCATCGACAAGCCCTGAATTGATAAAAGTTGTAATAAGACTTGCTCCGCCATATAGCCAGATGTCTTTGCCAGGCTTATTCTTTAATTTAGTTACTTCTTCAAGAATACGATCATTTATGAATATCGCTTTATCATCAGTCCCCTTCTGCGTCCTGGAAAACACATATTTCTTTTTACTATGAACCAGTTCCCAAAATTCTTTGTCAGCATCCGTATGTTCCATTTCCGGAGTAAATTGTCCCCATAAATCATAGCTTTTTCTTCCATAGAGAATGGTATCAATTTGATTTAAAAAATCATTGAACCCCAGCTCAGCGTCCATAATGCACCAATCAACTTCACCATTTTTCCCTTCAATAAAACCATCTAAAGTAACCGCTAAATCTAAAATTATTCTTCGCGTCATAATTTGTTACTCCTTTCGTTGATCTACCACCCATAATAGACCTCAAATACGTCACCATATGTCCTATTAATGTAAGTGAGGATATCTTTTTAACAATGCTGTCCGGAGTTTTCCATTGCTTGATCGCTCCCTTCTATCCTATATGTTACAATAGAAATACGACAAAACTTGACGTAATTTGGAGGTTGCCATGAACGAGCGGAGATTAACCATGATGCGGATCATCGACTCCCGAAAGAAGTTTACGGCCCGCGAACTGGCTGAACGCTTTAACGTTTCGGTTCGGACCATCCAGCGCGACCTGGACTACCTGCAGCAAATCGGTTTTCCACTGTACAGCGAACAAGGGGCCCATGGCGGGTACCGCGCGCTGGAGAACCGCATTCTGCCGCCGTTGCAGTTGACCCGGAGCGAGGCGCTCGGCTTGTTTCTGATGCTTGAAATACTGGAGAAGGTGCCTGATTTCCCATTTGACGCGATTCGTTCCCACCTGGCCGTACAGTATTACGGAAGCTTGCCTTCCGATGTGCAGACGAACATCGATCAGATGCGCAGCCACATTTCCATCCGGATGATTCAACTATATGAACCTGCACCTTGGACGACGGAAATTTTGGAGGCGGCGATTACCAAGCAGCAAATCCGGATCGCCTATAGGTCCGCCAATGGGGAAAAGGAGCACAACTTATACCCCTTCGGCATATATTTCGAAAACGGCTATTGGTATATGCCTGCTCGGAACGAGGACAAGGTACTCCTCTTTCGGGTGGATCGGATTCAAAACGTGGAGAGGACTGGCCCGGTTGATCTCGAAGTTCCGTCCCTCGCCGAGTGGGGGCAGACTCCCGATAATCGTGAGACAGCCGAAGTGTTACTTCGGTTTTCCTCTTTTGGTGCGCGCCTCGCCAAAGACGACCCCATTTTTCATACGGTTACGGACGATCATTGGAGCGGTCAGGTTCCGCTAGAAGAATTTCCGTTTACGGCCCGTAAACTGATCCGCTTCGGCCCCGATGTACAGGTCCTATCCCCACCCCGTCTGAGAGATGCGGTGCTCCAGCTTCTGCGAGACAGCATAGATCAGTATAAGGAATAGGTAAAAACACGCTCAGCATGGGAGTGTTTACAGTCTGTTTCCTGTGGCATGCTCTCCATGCTTGCCTTCGCATTGCACACTTTATCGGGAATGCTACAAAGTAACCCTGCATCGAACCAGTTATATGCTGCGTTCCATTAGGATGATCATTGCATTTGCAGGTCACGGAATAATATCCAAGCTTATGCGCGGCCTCCGGAAGGGATACCTCAAGTCCAGGGTGAAACAGGTGGCTTATTGATGTACTATGGAGGAAATTTGATCGATCTGGTTATAATCTTCAATTTCTGCCTTCAATGATACCGGACTAACCAAACCGTATCCGTTGCTTCTGTCTTGTAAATCAAAAAGCACAAAAGCAGCTAAGGCATTAAGCCATAGCTGCTTTTACTGTGTCATTCCGTATCACCCTGCTCAACATTGTTGCAAGCTCAGATCTCGTTATAATGCCAAATCGATCTGCTGGCAGCCTTAACGGATGCGGTCAATGCTTATCGACTATGAGCCAGGAGCCCCGTTTTTGTCGAAGTAGAACGGTCAGTCCAGTTAGCGTATTTCGTACGTTAACGGAATTGTAAACGAGGCACCTTTCGCAATATCGTAGACGAACCCTTTGCTCCGGTCCGTCTTATCCTGCATGCCGCGAATCAGGGTTATGTCGCCGATGCCGATCACATAGCGGTGACCTCCACCCGTTTTCACGATGCTCTTGATTTCGTACGAGGCGTTGCGCACTCCGTCCGTTTCCAAATGAATGAATGTCCCGACCAGTTGTTCGGGTTTCACGCCATGATTCAGCTTCATATCTACAACAATCTCGTTCTGCGATGACAGCTCCTTCGTGAAGCTCTCGACTGTACCTTGAATGGCTGGCAGCTTAGCTTGCATCGGTCCCTTATCCGGCTTCAGTCGGGATACATCATGCATATACGTATACACCGGCTTATCGTCCCGATAAGATATCATCCCAAAACTTCCTTGGAACTTGAACTTGTCATCAACATCGTATAACGCTTCTTCATTCAAAGCGCTGACGATGTAGTCGATCCGACCGTCAAGCAGTGTCACCTTGACCGCTTTCGCTTCTAATGGGGTAGCCGCTTTGCCGTTCGTCTTTACGGACACTTCTTGAATGTCCGCAATAAATCGTTCGTTCTCGTACGGCTCTATCACGGATGTAAAGTTGCTTTCCAAATTGGATCCGCTCCGATGCGCCAGCATATAGCGCAGTGTCTTCGGATTGCCGGGCTTGTTCTGCGGAGGCACCCCGTCAGCAAGTGCCACATCGTTGGTTTCTCCAAGCATCGTTAGTCGCATATGAATGTCCCGATCGACCGGATGTACGTTCCACGTATCTTTTAGGCTCCAATCAACACTGAAGGCTGCGGTCGGATCGGGATCGCGCTCCACCCTTCCCAAATAATTGAAGCCGCTGAGAAGCCCGTTCTTGTTATAGTCAGGATCTTTAAGCGGAACGTCTGCCCCCGCATAAGAGCCTCCGCTTTGCGGGACCATCTCCAGACCTTCCACCGTCGCGGTGCCTTCCGCCCCGTGGAAGCTGAACACATGGTCGCTCCCCCCTTTGATCCGGAAAAAGTCGATGGCATACGAATTCGTTTCATCCGCTTTGATCAGAGCAGTCGTCCGACGGTACAGCTCCGTCTTTGGATACACATTCGGGGCTTCAATATCCAGAAGCTTGACGGTTTCTGTTTCATCAATATGGCGGGGAATCGCCGCCACTTGTTGCTTCTGCGATTGCCGGTCCACAACTACTGTATTATGACTCGACGTTGCGCTGGTCCAGTTCAATCGTTCCGGATCGGTACCCGTCACTTCCGGATAGCCCAAATCGGGCGACAGGTCGATTCCGAACGCATGCAGACCAATGTTCAGCGTATCGAGATGACCGTGGCCGGTATTGCGGCCATAATACGACCACAAGCCGCGCTGGTTGTCCTGATCGCCGTCCCGGAGCGCTGAAAACCCGAATCCGGTCTCGTGCGTGCTGCCCAACCGGAACGCCCCTTTTGTCCGGATCACTTCCTCTATATCTCTGACGATTTTTTCGGGATCGGCCGAGAAAATGCTGCCGTGCATGCCCGTCGTCTTATTTCCGTTCCGCTTGTAGGCGAGCTGGGCCAGGATGGGATCCTCCGTTTTTTCGAAGCCGATCAAATCGTTCGCCAAGCTGCCGATCAGTCCAGGACTGCCTGTTTTTCCTGTATCGCCGATCGTCGGCGTATAGTTGTCCAGCATGATGATCGGATAATACGCCTGGAACATTTTCAAATACTTCGGATTATTGTACAAATCATACTCCGGGTAACGCTCGTAACCGTCGACTGCATCGGCGACGATCTGGAAATTGTCGAGCCAGCCCATGTTATAGCCTGGCGATGCTTCATTGCCCCAGCCGTCCCGGTCAATGTCGTTATAGAACACAGGGTCAAAATTTCCACCTGTCAAAATATATTTTCGTCCGAAGGGCGCATTGGGGTCGGGCTGCTTGATCAGCTCTCCGGGCTTGAACACGAAATCGAGCCATTCCTTGCTCGTTCCTTCTTCGTCAAGCACCACGGCGGCGAGCGCCAATGCGCTTTGATGCTGCCCGATGTTGCCCCGGATCTGAGAGTTTTGCACACCTGGGTAAATATAGCGCAAAATGTTGTCCTCGATGTTATTGCGTATATCGTCCGGCGTATTTTTTGATTTCCCCAATTTATACTGCTCCGCTTTCGAGCTAAGAAACGAAAGAAGCTCGGGATCTTGATCGATCACCGGGTAAAACGCATCGTAAGCATAGGTGAACGACTTGACTATGCCCGTTTCCCATATGTCATGTACAATTTTGCCTTGTGCGGTATGAACGCTGGGGTCTCCGTTGTCAAAGCCCAAATCCCAATGATGGACCGAAATGTCCATATCCGGGTATAAATCGGCGATCCGATCGAGCAGGATCAGCCCTTTATGGGCATATTTGGGATCTCCCGTATACAAATATGCTTCGCGCAAGGCGTCCAATCCGCGCGTAATATATCCGTGGTTGGCGTTGCCGCCACCGGTCACCCAATGAGCCCAATGGTTGTAATATGCAATGAACGTCCAGACGTCGCCATCCGCGTCCTTCCATCCCCAGCCGTCATCAACGCCCCAATTTTCGCCCCGTTCGGGGTATAACTCATTTTTCAAAAATTGCGAGCCATTTATTTTGGCCAGCTCCGGATCGAATTCACCCTGCTCGTTGAGACCGCTCTCATAATACGACTTGAAATCGTTGGTTGGGTATAGTTCGCCTGTTACGGGACTTTTCAGCTTCCACGGATGATTAATCGGATCAATGATCCATGGGTAGTTGCCGTACTTGTTGATCTCGGCCCCATCCGGACCCGGACTGCCCTTCACCCGCTGCTTGTACCGCGTCAGCACGCCCAAACTGCGGGGCAGCGCCTGCGAAGTCGGAAAATGCCATAAAAATTCGTCATCCAAGTCTAAGAAAAATTGCGCTTTCTTGACGGCGTTGTCGCGAATCGATTTCGCCCAGTCATATTTTTCGATGTTACTGCGCGCATTCGTCACCTTTTCCGCCGTATAATAAGTCGACTTCGTTTTCCCTAAGCTCATACTCCGCACTTGTTCCGAACTTCCTTCCCCGGCCAGCGCCTTCGGCGCCGGCAGTCCAGATGCCGCGAACAACAGCACAGACAGCTGAACAATAACCAATCGGTTTAGTAAAGGCTTCATAATTTCCTCCCCTTCATTTAAATTCGTTTACACAATATGACAAACCTATCTCGTCACTCACCCCCTTTTCATCTTTCAGAATAAAGATACATATCATGTCCATGTTAATTTATCCGTTTAAATCAAAAACTGCTTTCGATTTCCTGCTCCATATTTAAAGATTTAATGGTTGGCTTTCTTACAACAATCTAACATCTGTATTTTACTTGTATTCTTTTTGTTGTTGCTTTACAATGTTGAAGTAATAATCATACCAGCATAAAGATAGGAGTCATTATATTGAGAAGAGAGAATGAATTCCGATATTTAAAATTGGCTAATATTCTACGTGAACAAATCCATTCCGGTTTCATCAAGCCTGGGGAATTTCTATTGTCCGAGCATGAGCTTTGCAAGCATTACGGCATGAGCAGAAGCTCGGTGCGCAAATCGCTGGATCAGCTTTTGCTGGAGAAGCTAATTATCAAGAAGGTCGGACAGGGAACTATCGTTTCCCCTGACTTTGTTGTTGAAGCGTCGCCCAATAAGGTTTTGCGCATTTTCGCTACTTCCCCCTCCCACTTCTATGATATTTGCATGCCGCACGTAATCGATGCGTTTCAGAAGAACAATCCGGGCGTCGAAGTCAAGTGTATGAGTTTCTCGGCCGGTGATTTCTGGGATTCTATCAATACGAGCATTGATCTGGGCTTGAAGCCAGATCTTATCCTCCTGTCCGACCGCCAATTCTACGAAGTAGAAGATTTGGAACAATATTCGGATCTGCAGGACAAGCTTGGCGGCAGCCAGGAAGGCATTTACCCGAGCTTATGGAAATCATTCAGCGATTCCGGGCGGTTGAAGGCGCTGCCCGTTACTTTTTCAACCGTTTATTTGGCCTATAATCCGGAATTGTTTCAGCGCCATGGTGTAACTGAGCCATCTCCATTCTGGACGCAGGATGATTTTCTCGAAGCCGCTGAGCAATTAACGATGGATTTGAATGGCGATGGCATTAATGACGTTTATGGTTTCTCTTTAGCGTCGTCCCTAAGCCGCTGGCCTGTCATCGCACTGCAGAACGGCGTGAATTTCAAGGAAGTAGACAGTACGGAACCAATTCTGAACACTTTGGAGTTCATTCACGACCTGTTATACAAACGCCGTTCTGCTTTTCTCACACCCCGAAATGCACTCAACTCAGAAGCATTCACACGGGAAAAGGCAGCCATGGTCTTGACGACATCGATTGAGCTTGCCGGCTGGAGACACCAGACGATGCCCTTCACCCCCAAGATTGCACCGCTGCCGTTTGGAAAACAAAAGCAGACCATGCTGATCGCCAACGTTCTTATGCTTCCGAAGAACAGTGAAGAGCCTGAACTGGCGCGGGCGTTTCTGGAAACAGCGGTAAATCCGGAGGTGCAGCAGCAGTTGAGCGCGACAACAGGTTTTATTTCCGTCCGCAAAGCGATTAACGAGGCGACATGGAGCCAACTCGGACTGGAATCGCTCCAAATCTATGATAATTCGATCGAAAAGAGTCATTTTCTGCATGAAATCTTTGAAGATGCAAGTCTTGTCGATGAGCTGGAGACTGAAATGACGCTGTTCTGGACCGGTATGGAGTCCGCCGCGGAAGTGACTGACCGGGTGAAGCTTATTTTATCCCGGTCATAATTCCGTGCGTTTCGACTAGCCGGAGATATCAAGCTTACCCGGCCGCCTATTTTCCTTATCCTTTTATCGAACCCAGCAGCATTCCCTTAACGAAGTAACGCTGCAGAAATGGGTATATCACTAAAACCGGGATGGTCGCGACTACGACGGTTGCCATCTTGATTGTCTCAGGAGGAAGCGTCTGCAGCAGCATCGGGTTGGAGATCGCAAGCTCCTGACTTACGTTGGGCGTCTGAATCATATTCCGCAGGACAACTTGTATTGGTTGCAGCGTCTTGTCGTTAATATACATAATCCCCTGGAAGTAGGCATTCCAATGGCCCACCCCGTAGAACAATCCGATCGTTGCCATAATTGGTGCTGACAAAGGCAATACGATTCTAAATAATGTACCGACATCGCCGCAGCCATCCACTTTGGCTGCTTCTTCCACTTCGGCTGGCAAATTCTCAAAATAGGTTTTCATGATCAGCATATTAAAGGTTGAAACCAGACCCGGAATAATGAGCGCCCAAACTGTATTCATCAAGCCTGTAGCCCTTACGACCAGGTACAGCGGAATGAGACCGCCTGAGAACAGCATGGTAAATACGATGGCTATCAGGACGATATTCCGGCCAGGTATAAATTTCTTGGACAACGGATAAGCAAGCAGCGTCGTCACGGCAAGATTGAGAAAGGTGCCGGCTACAGTGACGAATATTGTAATTTTAAGCGCCTGCGGAACCGTCGGACTTGAGAATATCGCCTGGAAAGCGTCCATCGTAACCGAGGTTGGCAGCATAATGAATCCGCCGTGCCGCAGTACTTCAGAATATGGGGTAATCGAGACAACAAATACATAATACAAAGGAAAAAGAGTAAGGAAGCCGAAGATGCCAAGCAGCAAGTAGATCAAGACATCTATAATTCGGTCCGATTTTGATTTATACAGGGACATGCATTCGACCTCCTACCAGATTCCCGATCCACCAAATTTTTTGGCCAGTTTATTGGCTCCGATAATAAGAATGAAGCCGATCACGGATTTGAACAGATTCGTTGCGATCGCAATGCTGAATTCAAGCTCTTCCAGCCCGCGGCGGAACACCCAGGTGTCGATGATGTCTCCAACCTCATACACACGAGCGTTTAGGAAGATATAGATCTGCTCGAAACCTGCATCCATAATGTGGCCGATTCTTAAAATCAACAGCAGAATGAACACGTCCCGTATACCGGGTAGCGTGACATGCCACAGCTGCTTCCATCGCCCTGCGCCGTCTACGACTGCGGCTTCGTACAGCTCCTGGTTGATTGTAGCCAGCGCGGCAAGATAGATGATTGCTCCGAAACCTGTACTTTTCCACATATCGGTAAGCAGGATGATCGGCCGGAAATACTCGTTGCTGGCCAGGTAATTGACTGCGGTCCCGCCCAGCTCCCGGGTATAGTAATTTACAATTCCGGAATCCTGTGCCAGGAAAGCTACAGCCAAACCATATACAATTACCCAGGACAGAAAGTAAGGGCCGTAAGTAACCGTCTGGATGATCTTCTTGAACCACAAGACACGAACCTCATTCAGCATGAGGGCCAGCAGGACGTCCGGCACCATATTAAACAGGATCCTGTAGACGCTGATCAATAACGTATTGCGTAGCAGTTTGTAGAAGTCAGGCGTATGGAAGATGATGTTGAAGTTGTCAAAGCCTACCCACTCACTGCCTAAGATTCCTTTGCCCAGGCTGTAATTCTTGAACGCAATAATTAAGCCGGCCATCGGGACGTAGTGATAGATTGCATAATAGAGCAAGCCTGGAACCATCATGAGATAAAACCAGCGATATCGGAGTAATGCTCCGGAAAATCGCTGACGTAGCGGTTTGGCACCCACAGGGGAGCGCTCAAGAACTGCGTTTTGCTTCATCCATATACTCCCCTTCCCGTGCTCATGTAAACTATTTGATGACGCCAGCTGCTTTGATTTGTTCGGTATAGGTGTCAATCATCTGCTGTCCGCCAAACTTCGTAAGCAGCTCTTCCTGATACTTCGGCCAATTGGACGCATCCGCCTCGTCAAATAGAATACGAACGTGATATTCCCTCATTTTTTTGCGGAAATCAGAAAGATTGAAACCGGCTGGAGGAGAAACATTCGTTCCGATCGAAGGAATCAGCTTATACGTCTGAATCATGTCGTTGATTTGACGGTCGCGGTCCGACAGTCTCTCATCCACTAAATCAAGCCCAAGCGGCGTATATTCCGGGTTATGCGAATAGAAGAAACGGTACACATCCGGGAAATTCCCCTGCTCAACAACATCCTTGTTGTATGCATCCATATTGGAACTCGTCACGGTGATCGTCTTGCCGGAACGTGTATAGTGCTTGCCCTCTTCCCCATAATTGATTAGCAGGAATCCCTCTTCACTTGCCATCCAGTCCAGAATTTGTACAATCCGCTCGATTTTCTCAGGTTCTTTCTCCGCTGTTTGGCGGGAGAACAAGAACGGTGTCTCAGGCAGGTTCTCCGTCCATGTACCTGTTGCGGCAAAGGGATGGAATGGCATCCAATTCGCCTTAGGATTTATGGCTTTCGTTTTGTTCTGGATACTCGTTGGCTCGCTGTCAAAAGCGAATGACTGAGATCCGCCAACTACAATCCCCGCTTTGCCGCCAACGGCTTTATCGATATGCTCGGTGCCTTTAAGGAGGAACCAATCAGGATCAACCGTACCTTCCTTCATCATATCCTTCACGCCCTGCAGAACCTGACCGACAGCCAGATCGCTTTGAACGTCTACAATTTTGTTGTCCCGCACCATGAATGCTCCAATTAGCCCATTCTCGATCCACTGGGGGAAATCAAAAGACAGGGTAGTGCCGTTCCCGGCGGCTGTCAAACCAAACGTATCTTTCTTGCCGTTCCCATCCGGATCATCGAATGTGAATGCATGCATCACCTTCAGCATTTCTTCATAATTGGTCGGCATTTTCAGCCCCAGATTATCCAGCCAATCCTGGCGGATATAATAGGACCGGTATACTTCGCGGGGGAAAATAACCGGAGCACGTTCGAATTTCTTTTCGACCGCATAGCGTTCAAGCTCTGTATTGCTGATCCATTTGAAATAATTCGGCATTTTCTCAGGGGTCACAAACGGGGTCATATCTGCCGTGACTCCGTCCAGAATAAATTTCTGGGAAGCGATTCCTGTCGATGTAAACAGGTCCGGGGTATCTCCGGAAGCTAGCAGAAGGCTGATCTTGCTTTCGAAATCCCCACCTGCCGGCATGTGCTGGATATTAAGTTCAACATTAAACTTTTGCTCGATCGCTTGTCTGATGAAATCCGTATTCCCTTTAGGAAGTACAGCATCTCCCGATGAATTGACAAACCAGTTGAGCTTGAGGCGTTCCGTACCGGAATCTACGACCTCCTTCTTCTCATTTCCTTTTGAACCGGCTTCTGCATTTGCGGGCGCGTTTCCTTCATTGTTCTTGTTCCCGGAAGAACAAGCGCCAAGAATCAGGATTAAGGCCAGCATCATGATAAGATGGATAATTTGTTTCGATGCTTTCATAAATCATAACCTCCCTCATGTTATCAAAACTAACAATCAAATATGTTATATGTATCATACCTGTATTATATTCTTTAAAAAAAACAAACGTCAACTATAATTTTTAAGATGTAATCGCTATCAATTTTTTTAAGATAATCACTTATTTTGGGGATGCTCTAATCATGTCAATAATATATAATTATGTGTGATGTAAGTTGACATAATTTGTGTGGATGTTTGCAGGTATGCGACTTCAGATCGGCAAATACCGGAATCGCATTCTGATACCGGATGACGGCATGCATTCCTCTGGTCTGTAAACGGACTGGAAGTGATTTCCTCCCCTTCGGTAGCATCGGAGGAAATCACTTGTCCGCTGCCATAAACGGACCGACTATCACTTTCGGTCTGCCAAGCGAAAATCTCCTATACGGGTTGATTGCTTGCAGATCGGTTGAGTACCACCTTTCTGCATGGCACACCAAAACGCTCCACCATATCCGGCCCCGCTTCTTTATCCGGCGAAGGAAGATAGACGATGATATCATTAACTCCGATTGTACCGCTTGCCCGGATCTCTCCCTGCTCGTCAATCCCGTCGATCCGTATTTCTCTGCGCGCACGCTCCCATTGGTTGATTTGCTCAGACGTCCAGAAGCGGAAGCCCCTCTTGACCGCCTCGTCAACCACCTTACGCAGCGCATCCGTCACCGCAGGCTGCTGATGGATGTGGATCTGATGGAAGAGAAAATGCGCTGCTCCCTCCGCCTTCGCCGTTTGCTCCAGGAAGGGAATGACGACACTGGAATCCGCTAAGGAGATATGATCCAGATCCTGTGTCAGGAAGCTGATCTCCAAAACATCGTACAGGCGGTTATGCTGATCGAACCAAGCGATAGGGAAATAAGGATGGCAGGTTCCGAATATAAAGCCAATATTGCCCTTTTTACTCGGGCCTCTCGTTTGGTCGGCCTGGATGCCGTTCTGTTCGCACCATTCAAAGAGCTCTCCCCAGCCTTCATACCTGGTATAGTGATTTTTGTTAGAGGTGACCGCATGCAGTCCTGTCGCCTGCTTCAGCCATTCGAACTGCCGGCCGAATTCATCTCCGCCCCATCTCCCGTTTTGCACATCGAGCGCATTATAATGAAAGGCAAGCTCATGTCCTTCGCGCAGCACACGCTCATAGACTGATGGGCTGTATCCCGGCTCAATCATGCACCAGGTTGAATGAATCCCGCATTCCTTCAGAACCTCCAGCGTGGTTTCGGCACTCTCGTCGATATTATGATCGCTGTCATGGGAAATTGTCGCTACGCACGGAACGCCGTCGGGCCAGTAGCCGATCAGGGGAACTGTCATTCCTTTGCCGGTTACAATTTGCAACAGATGTGCTATCAACCGTTCTCTCCAGATATCCGCATAAGGATATGCAAAATAAGGTGCTCCCGTCTCAGTATGCAGACGATCCAGCTCCCAGTCCATCCCGCAAGCGTCGTCTGCCTTTAATATCCCTTCATCGACACTTCCCGTTCCGTCTCTGGCAGGGACTCCGTCGTGAATCACTGGACCTGTCCCCTGCTGGAACATCACGATCGTCTTGGGAATATTGACCGACCAGCGGTCTATTCTGCCCTGCCCGACATTGAATTGCAGCCTGACGGCACCTGCTTCTGTTCCGTCCGGTGTATCTTTGCACAGCGTCCCGAACGACTGGGCGCCGTAGGCTGCCGATGCGGCGCCAATATCCCAAGGCTTGGCACCCAGATGGCGCAGAGCTACGTCACCAAATGCTCCAAGCTGATCCGGGTGTGTATAGCCGACCGGTAATTCCCGCAGTTCATAGCAGCCCAGTCTTGTGGCAAGCCGGTTCAAGCCCCCATAGGATATCACCGTGCCACCTTGTTCCGAATATGCCCAGATCGCTTCCTCCGTCTCCGGGTCTTCCTCTGCAAGCGCAATGATTAATACATCCGGATCATAGACTTGAATATCCTCTGCCCGGTTGATCCATTGAAAAGGCAGGCCTGCATGTGCTAACACTTCACCAATATACGTTTCAAATACATTTATACCGTAACGATGGCGGCGCCCGGTGGCCTGTTGATCCGACAGCACGCCTATTCTGGCCATTCTCATATAGTGATCCTCTCCACTCTGTTATAATGATCGATTGACTTTCGTCCTTCAGCCCAAAAGATTGATTGTGGTCTGTCTTCATGCGAGTTTTTCCTGGAAACGCTGTCACAATTTCACCGTCGGGTACAAGGTAAAGGTGATCGGTTTTGTACAGAATTTCCGTGAAATGCTACACATGAATAGAAACCAATCCGATGATGCCGAACTGCAATGATGAATGGTTCAACCTTCTTTCTTCTGATGTGGCATTTAAAAACATGTTATATACCTGTATCTAAAATCACATTACTTTTTTTCTTCCCCGCTGTCAATTCTTTTTTACGATATTCTGGTGGATCGAGACCGAATTTTACAAACGTAATCTTGCAAGTTCTTTTCGTGCGGAACGGTTCCAATCCCTTATCTATTGACATGTCGCCTCACTCAATATAGAATTTAATCATCGATGAAAGTAAGCACTTGCATTAATAAGGGGGATTCATGAGCGCTAATCCAACTACAGGCGAAAAAATATTGCTGGCAACGATAAACCTCATGGCTGAAAAAGGATATGACAGTACAACGACCAAAGAAATCGCACTCTCTGCCGGAGTGAACGAAGTCACATTATTTCGGCATTTCGGAACAAAAGAAAAACTGCTAGAGGCCGCTTTCAATCGGTTTCACTATGGCAATGAGATGACAAAGCTTTTTTACGAAGGTCTTAAAGGAAATCTTCATGAAGATCTTCTTACACTCAGTCGAACGTACCATAACATCATGAACCGGAACAAAAAACTACTTTCAATCTCGCTAAAAGGAAGCAGTACTCTACCCGATGCCGTTCTTCAAGAGGCTTCCAGTAACCCCGAGCAATTGAAAAATCTGCTCACAGAATATCTGACTACCATGTCATCACAAGGCAAAGTTGTCACTTCAAATCCTGAAATCCAAGCTTTATCGTTTATGTGGATGAATTTTGGGGCTTTTATCAGCAGCCTGAATAGGAAAGAAGCGGTTTCGGAAGAAACGCTGAACGAATTTATTGAGGAAAGCGTTCGTTTATTTGCTAAGGCTCTAAGTCCCTAATACTATTTATTTTACTCATTAAGCAGCTCCGTTCGGAGCTTATCTTTCGCAATTAACGAAAGTATGTACTTGCATTCAATTATAAATGAAAGGTGAGATTCTGTATGATTCGTGCGTCTTTCCCCTACGAAAAGAAACGTCAACGGGTGTTGGGTTTAGAAATGGCCTATGTGGAGGTAGGAAGTGGCGATCCGATTGTCTTCCTGCATGGCAACCCTACTTCCTCTTATCTCTGGCGGAACATTCTTCCTTATACTCAAACTCTCGGCCGCTGCATTGTTCCTGATCTCATTGGTATGGGGGACTCCGAGAAACTTCCTGATAGTGGTCCCGATTCGTACACGTTTGTCGAGAATCGCCGATATCTCGATGCCCTTTTGGAACAACTTCGTGTTCACAAGCGGGTTACCCTTGTTGTGCACGATTGGGGGTCTGTCTTGGGATTTGATTGGGCGTATCGCCATCCGGAGGCCGTGAAAGGAATCGCCTACATGGAAGGAATTATCAAACCCCGCAGCTGGAGCGAACTCCCCGAAACGGGACGGAATATCTTCCAGGCATTGCGATCCCAGAAAGGTGAACAGATGGTATTGGAACAAAACTCTTTCATTGAGACTAACCTTCCTATCGGTATTCTGCGTAAATTGACGGAGGAAGAGATGACTGAATATCGTCGGCCTTTCATCCAGCCCGGCGAAGGACGCCGACCTACACTAACCTGGCCGCGGCAACTGCCATTTGATGGCGATCCGGCTGATGTGACGGAGATCGTCACCACAAACGGCGAATGGCTAGCACAGAGCTCGATTCCAAAACTATTTGTCAACTGTGATCCAGGTACGCTGCCGTCCACTCATGTAGATTTCTGCCGCAGCTGGCCCGTTCAAACCGAGATCAACGTTCGTGGACGCCATTATCCCCAGGAAGACTCGCCCGATGAGATTGGCGTAGCCCTTGCTGCCTGGTTGAAGGAACTGTAAATGAAACAAAAAAGGAGAGTGAGTCTGTCCATGACTTCACTCTCCGATAGGTTTACAAACTGGAATTGTGGTTTTGATTTATCCTTTTGGTGGCCTCATCGATTGGCGCGGCCGACTGCTTGCGGTATTCGCGCGGGGACATGCCTTTCAGCTTGGTGAACATTTTGGAGAAAACGAGCGGGTCGTCGTACCCGACCGAGCGCGATATGTCACCGATTGAGAGCGACTCGTTCTCGAGCAGCTCGCAGGCCCTCTCCATCCGGTATCGAATCAAATACTGCTGCGGTGAGAGCTGCGTCTCTTCCTTGAATATGGCGCACAAATAGCTGCGGTTGAGTCCAATGTAAGAGGCAAGCTCTTCAATCGTCATGTGGCGGGAGAAGTTTTTCTCCGTAAACTCGATCGCCGCTCTCACGTATTGTCCACGCGGTTTCGGCAGCGGCTGTGCATACTTGCCTGACGCTGCTTCCAACAGACTTGACAAAAATATATACACGCCACCAGTCAGGCGCAGTTCCCGGCCTTCGGACAATTTTTTGGCATCTTCCAGCATTTCAAAGCAGGACATAAAATTGACATGTGCAAGCGCCATCACGGGCGACTCCGCCGTAAGGTTAGCTTGCCGCAGATTGGTGGCCGCCTCCAGGCCGTGGAAAGCGATCCAACTGTAATGCCACGGATCGGTGAGATCTGCCTGGTAATACGTTACATCGCCTGGATTGATGAGAAAGATTTGCCCCGCCCGAAGCGAATGCTCCTTACCGGATACGCGAAAGATGCCACGGCCACTCCTCACATAGTGAATTAAATAATATTGGCGAACCGCCGGGCCGTACGAGTGTCCAGGCGCGCAACGCTCCGAGCCGGAGTAGTAATATTCCAAGTTGGAATCCAATTGCTGCCGATAGGTCAGTTCAAGTTTTTGGGTCATCCGCCGCAGCCTCCAAACATTATTTCGAATTGATCATCTCACATTATGACATATTTATCTCACCCTGCGCCATTTTTTTTCCGCTCCATTCCGCTATGATGAATATAGTGAATCTAGCTACTTCACAAATTGCGGGAGGGTATGTCAAATGAAAAAGTTTGCGTTTATCGGGGCTGGCAGTTTCGGGTTTACAAGAAATTTGGTGCGGGATATTTTGTCGTTTCCATCGTTTGCGGACTGTACGATCGCATTGATGGACATCGACGAGGAACGTCTCGGTTATATCAAGCAGGCTGTGGATAAAATAGTCGCAGCCGGCAACTACCCGGCAAAGGTGATCGCGACAACCAATCGGGCAGAGGCGCTGCAAGGAGCCGACGGAGTTGTTTGTACGATCCTTGCAAACAGCGTCGATGTATGGCGGAGTGACATTGAAATTCCGAAAAAGTACGGCGTCGACATCAATGTCGGTGACACGCGCGGGCCGGCAGGTGTGTTCCGTGCGCTGCGCACAATCCCGGTTATGCTGGACATTTGCCGCGATATCGAGGAGATATGCCCGAACGCGGTGTTCCTCAACTACACGAATCCAATGACGATGTTGTGCAATGCGATGCAGAACTATACGAAGGTAAACGTGGTCGGCCTGTGCCACAGTGTTCAAGGAACGGCGGAAATGCTGGCGGGCTGGATCGGCGCGGAGGCCAAAGACACCAGCTATTTGTGCGGCGGCATCAACCACCAGGCATGGTTTCTCGAGTACAAGTGGAACGGCAAGGACGCTATCCCTCTCATTCGCGAAAAGATTACAAGCCAGCCGGACATTTACAACGCGGAGCTGGTCCGCAACGAGATGTTCCTGCATCTCGACTATTACGTTACCGAATCGAGTGGGCATAATTCGGAGTATAACGCCTGGTTCCGCAAGCGGCCGGATTTAATCGAAAAGTACTGCACTCACGGCACGAACTGGAATCCCGGCGTGCATGCATATATTCTCGACGAATACTTGAACCGGCAAACGATGGATAAGGACGAAATCATCAAATGGCTCAATGATGAGCCGATCGACCTGAACCGCGGCCATGAATATGCATCGGAGATTTTTAATGCCATGTTCGGTGATGGCACGATGTTCAAGTTTTACGGCAATATCCGCAACAAGGGCTATATTACGAATTTGCCGCCGGACGTTTGTGTGGAAGTGCCTGTACTCGCTTCCAAAGCCGGCTTCGAGCCAATTCACGTCGGCGCGCTGCCGCCTCAGCTGACTGCGCTCAACACGGTGAACGCGATCAACGAGCTGCTTGCAGTCGAAGGTTCGATGACTGGCGATCCGCGCAAAGTGTTCCACGCCATCGTGAACGATCCGCTCACTGCCGCCGTACTGAGCTTAGACGAGATCAAACAGATGGTCGACGAAATGTTTGCCGCCAATCGCGACTATTTACCGCAATTCAATCATGTGAACTAGTCCGGATACGACCGCAAAAGCCGCCAGCATCTTCATCGATGCCGGCGGCTTTTGCAAATTTTCAAACCAGCTGAAAGGCTAACTTTTCAAGCCGTCTTTCGCATACGTGATCATCTACTTTTTCATCTTCCTTTTCTCGGCATCGGATGCAATGGCGCATGGCGCAGCATCGGATATGTAATGAATAGCGCAGCCAGACTCACCGCCCCGACGCATGAAACGACTGCCATCGCACTCATCTTGAAATTCGATATCCATTCGAACAAAGCGGAAATAGTGCCTCCATAATATAGAAATATACCTGCGACCGTTACGACCATTAACATGATGACACTGCGGATAAATCCAACCCGATACACAATGGCATAGCCGAAAAAAGTTAGACCGAAGCATGCCAGACCTACCATCAAATCGATCCACAAATAGTTGAAGAAATGATACTCATTGAGAAACAATTTTGCAGCATGCAGAATGCCGGCTTCTACCGAATTCCATTGATAGATCGTGACTAGCGCGTATTGGCAAATATTCAGACACAAGATACTGAAAATAACGCCCCCTAAGCCCACGCTGTAGAAAGCTTTAAGGAATTGCTCCCGTGTGCTTCCCATTCCGATCGATATCGCAAAGAGAGACTTGAAGCCGAAGAGACCGAAACCGGCGCAAAAGAAGTACGCAGGCCCGGATATCGCGGCAACCGTTTCCCGATCGAGGCCGAAGACCAAACCGGCAATGATCCATACGATCGTCAACGGAACGGTAATGAACAGCAGCATAAGTTTTACAAAATACCAGTTCGCATCCTCAAATATCAATCGCATCACTGCGTTCCGTGAGTTCATACATTCACCCCTGCATCTTCCGTTATATTCAGCAAATAATTTTGCAAATCCGCTTTTTCAATCGTAAGTCCACTGGCTTGCGCTTGCTCTTTCCATTGCTTCGAATAGGGGGCGTCGAGCATCACCCTGATTTTCGATCCCAACGCGCTTTGTTCCAGCACTTTATGACCGTCAATTACGCTCGCCACCGCGCTCTGTTCGCCAGCCAACCATATGCCTTGCTCGCGGAACTCGTCAATCGGTTGATGATGCAGCAGCTTGCCCTTGTGCATAACGATTAACGATTCGCAGAGCGCCTGGACTTCTTCAATATGATGGGTCGAAATCAGAATAAGACGAGGCGATTCCTCATGGCTTTCCCTTAATGCCTCATACAGCCTTCTTCGCATCCCGGCATCCAGGCCGTTCGTCGGCTCATCGAGTATCGTTATGTCGGCGTGGCTGGATAACCCGATAATAAACTGAAGCGCAGACTTCATCCCTTTGGACAGTTTGGATACTTTCTTCTTGCGGTCCAATCTGAACGTTTCGATAAGACGGTCTGCCGTAGCCTGATCCCACTGGGCATTGAAATATTGGCCGAAACGAAGCGCATCCTGTACCGACCATATCACGCTGAACGGATGATCCTCCTGCATGTAGCAAACATGCCGAACTGCCGCCGGGTTACCGTATGGTGCCAAGCCCATAACTTGAACCGTTCCGCCGTGAGGCCGTTGATGACCGGCCAGTAATCTCATCAATGTTGTTTTGCCGGCGCCATTGCGCCCCCACAGCCCAGCGATCACCGGCTCCTTCTCCTCGAACGATACTTTTTCGAGAACAGAAACGTTATCGTACGAATACACCACTTCATTTACATCTATCATCATTACTCCTCCTCCAAAATCAATTGAACGACCGATTCCTTGCTTAATCCGATTCTCTTCGCTTCTTCCAACAGAGGAAGGACGAATTGTTCACGATAGTGATGCTGGCGTTCCTTTAACAATTGCAGCTTCGCTCCGCTCTTTACAAACATGCCTATCCCCCGCTGTTTATAAATAATCCGTGCATCCACCAAAGCCTGGAGACCCTTGCGTACTGTCGCCCGATTGATGTTATAGAAGCGCGACAATTCATTTTCGGAAGGAATTTGTTCCTCTTCATTTAATTGGCCCCCCACAATCTCGTCCATGATCATTTGGGCGATTTGTTGAAAGATGGGTTGGGAATCGTCCAATGTCGGTTTCATCAAGGACCTCTTTTCTTAAAGAATGGTTGAAACGTTGAACGGTTGGTTACTCATGTATACAACTATACATGGATTTAATCGAATTGTCTATAACCGTTTCGGCCAAATAAGCGAAAAAAAACTGCAGGGCAGCGCCTCCGATGTCGGAAAATACCATAAAAATTCAAAGGACAAGAATGTATATCGCCAGCCGCCCTCAATCAACAAAAAGAAAAACCGCGTGCGCGCGGTTGATTGGTAGATGTTAAATGTTGTTGTGGCCGTTAGCTGTTCATCGTCAGAATGATTCTTCCGGGGACGGCCCCACGTTCAAGGGTCTCATGTGCCGATCTGATGCTCTCAATTGGGAAACGGTGTGCGATAACCGGCTGTATTGACTTGTCGCGGAGCAATTGAAACAGTACTGCCATATCTTCCTTCCACACCTGAGGGTTTTTCCTGTGCGCGAGCAGCAAGCTGTAAAAGGCGGCTTTTTTTCCGTCTGGTACCAGGCGAAGCGCTAATAGCCTCATGAGTCTCGGCAGCATCTGTTTTGGTTGCGGGGAAACGAAGCCATAGACGATCAGCCGGCCATTTCTTCTTAACAGACTGTATGATTTACCGATATCTGAGGCTGCACCATCGAACACTGCATTCACGCCGTCGGGATGGATGCTTTTGATCTCCTGTATGAAATCCTTGTGCCTGTAATCGATTGGAACGGCGCTCAGACTTGATATGAAATCATGTTTCGTTCGCGATGCCGTACCGACCATGTCCAGCCCGGATACCTTCCCCAGTTGGAGTAGAGCGGTACCGATTGAACCTGAAGCGCCAAGGACGACAATGGATTCTCCCTTCCGGACTTTGGCTGCTTGATGGAGCATCCGGTATGCGAGCACGTAATTCAGCGTCAGGCAGGCCACATCATCTGGCTCGATTCCGTCGGGAACCGCTACGATTTCGTTCTGGTCCAGGCAAGCATGTTCTGAGTAGCCTCCACCAGAGACGGTCAGCGCGGCGACCAGCTGCCCGAGGCGAAACGCGGAAACGCCGGCTCCTATCTTCTCGACGATACCGACAACTTCAGAGCCGGGCGTAACCGGGGATTTAGGCGCTTTCTTCCGAAACGGAAGCGCTAGTTGTCCGCTTCTAATCCATACATCCCCGATAGAGACCGTAGTTGCCATATTGCGAATCAACACTTCACCCGGCTTTGGTTCGGGCACTGGAATTTCAGCGATTTCTAATACATCCGGACCGCCGTATCGGGAAATAACGACTTTTCTGCTCACACGCATCGCATATCCACCTCTTTGCTAAATCTCTTATATTTGTCTCTTTTTTTAAACGGAATGTAAGTTCCGCTTAATTATACGGAATCTGAATTCCGTTTGTCAAATTCAAATTAGATCGGGTAAAATGGAAGCAAGAGGTGGATAACAAAATGAATTCAGATCATACAAATACGTCAACCAAATCGCTCCGCGCCGACGCCCAGAGAAACCGTGTGCGCATTCTGGATGCGGCCTTTTCCGTATTCGCCGCTGAAGGACTTTCCGTTCCGATTGAGGAAATCGCCCGGCAGGCCAGTGTAGGAATCGGCACAGTTTATCGTAATTTTCCGACCAAGGAACTGCTTTTTGAAGCGGTCATCCACCGATACCAGCAAAAACTCGTTGAGGAGGCGGAATCTCTGCTCAATCACGATGATCCGGGAGAAGCTTTTTTTCGTTACATTTCTCGAGTGATCGAAGGTGGAGCAGCCAACAAAGCTTTGACGGTGGCCTTGTCCAGTACCGAAATCGATATGTCGGCTATTGCCTCCGGCATATCTGACAATTTGAAGGGCGTGATGGGAAAGCTTCTCACACGCGCGCAGCAGAGCGGCGCCGTTCGAAAGGATATAAGTGCAGATCATGTAAAAGCGCTGATGGTCGGGTCCCTGCTAGCCATTGAACAAATGACCGGGGAGGCCGGTTTCTCGGCCGGCATAACAGCCGTCATATGTGACGGTCTTCGCACGCAGCGCAGTTTATGAAACAACGGCTGGCCAGGACTCGTCTAAAGAGTCTTGATCAGCCGCTGTTTGCAGGTCCATGTATCCCTCTGTAGTGCCCGTTCAAGCTGAACGGGCTGAGGCAGCCAAGGCCCGCGGTAGTCTTAACGGACCCTGGCATCCGCTCTCATAAAGTCCTTACATTTGTTATATAAGATTTTACATAAATAAGCTCTCACATTGGCGCAAGCCTGCTTGCTGCCCATCGGCAAAAGTGTCCTGCACCATGTCTTCGGAATCATTTGCTGAACCTAGTAAACGATAGGCAATGGCGAACAACAGATTTCTATAGGATTGAAAAAGAGCGGTTAAATCCATACACATCATCCCCCTTTTTATATCCCTTTCCCATTATTAGCGATTAGCGTTTTTGTGTCACATTTTCCCACTCAACTCAGACTTATCTATATAAACAGTGAGAAGAGGCGATTTAGACAATGAAACCAAGTCACATGAACCGAGTACTTCTCTACCCTGACGGTCAAACCGTTACCTGTCTGGAAGGGGACGAGCAAGGCGAGTATTTGCTGGTAGAGCACCGTATCTACAAGAACGGCGCGATTAACGGACCACATTGGCACCCCGTCTTGACAGAGACGTTCTCCGTCTTGCAAGGCACGATGCAATTCAAGATTGACGATAAAGAAACAATGGCTGGACCCGGGTCTACAGTGGTCGTGTCTCCTAAGCAGGTCCATCAGTTCTGGAAGGTAGGCGGTGACCCTCTTGTCATGTTACATGAGATAAGGCCGCCGGGTAACCATTGGAAGATGTTCGAGCTCCTCTGCAAGCTGGAATGCGAAGAAAAAATAAATCGAAAAGGTATTCCCCGGAATCCGCTATGGTTGGGTGCACTCTGGGGGGCGATGGACGGTTATATCGTCGGGCCACCTAAGTTCGCACAAACAATCGTTCTTGGCGGGCTGGCGAGACTGGCCGCCCTGTTTGGGAATAAAATCTAAACTACTGCCCGTAAATAATGCGACGGGCCACCGAAATTCGATTGGCCCCGACTTTTGTCAGAATCCGCTCGTCCCCAATCCCACCCGTACGGAAAATTTCAACCCGAGCGAAATACAACCATTCCATTGTCCCCATTCTCAAGCACGATGAGAGGAGTCAACTGCATCTGAAACACTGACGCTCGAACCTGATCAATTCCTCGAACCGCTCTTTGCCTTGCTGTGGCTATGGTATCGGCGCAGTTATCAATTTCAGCCAAGTATTAAAAAAAGCCGCACTCTGTGCGGCTGCGGCTTTTCAAGACTATATATTCTTGTCGAACTTTTAATATTTCCGCATATCCGGATTGAAATAAAAGTTCCCTCTTAATTGATGCGATAATACTCTTGTATATTTATTTTACACTATTTAGGATATATACATTATCTCATCCATACCGTTATTTAAAATTTAGAGTCCGGTACATAATAAATTTTCTGTGTGTTTTTCTTATTCTTGGGGTCCGTTACAATGGTAAAATATACGTTCCCGTTCTTGGTCTGAACTCCCTCGATTTCATGTTTTCCCACATTAGTGATTTTTACCAGCGTCTTGTACGCGCCTGAGTTGTTCATCATGGCAATCTGAGGAGTTTGGCCTTCGGCGCCCCCTGAGGTGTAAATATTTGTTTTCCCCAGCATGTCGGCACCCTGAAAAGATCCATTGGGTCTTATAATTTGGTTGCCGGATTGTGTGAAGCTCGCTACGCTCGCTTTAACAGCGGCAGCACTGTCCATTCGAACCTGCTCTTTGCTGTCCAAAAGCTTGTTCAAGGCCGTTGTGCTGTAAATGGACCAGGTGACGGTTTTTTCCTTTGTCTGTATGCGTAAATACGTATATTTGCTGTTCCCACCGCCGTCTACTCTATAGGTTGTGCCTAATCTTTTGCCGGTCTTATTAGCGTAATTCAAATAGACGAACCGGTTAAGCTTCGTATAATCTACCTTTGAACCGGCTTTATATTGAAGTCTTGCCACCTGGAGCGACCAGTATTGCTCTGTTGAAGAATCTGCTTTGGAACTGAAGTAGAAATAATTTTTCCCATTGTATGTGTACATATCAAGCGTTTGGCAATGACCGGTATTGGTGACGGTCATTTGGTCTACGTACTTAGCGTCTTTCCCGTTAATGCGCAATCTGGACAGATAACAAGTACCCTTAGAGCGCTGCGTCACATAGATATACTTGTCTGCGATATATGCCTTTTGTACGGCCACATTTTGCTTGAGCCCCTTTAGGTTATACGCGAGCTTTGCCGATGCGTTAACGGTTTTGCCAGGTGCCGCGGCGGCTGCAGGCAGGGCCGGTATGATGAACATAAGAATGGCGAGAACAACAGAGGTAAAAATATACAAGCTCCTTTTGCTAAGAGCTAAGCGTTCCTGAAACAATGTAATTCCTCCTCCTTTGCACATTGACTGACCGGGTGATCGAAGCGGGAAAATGGCTGATGGCGGCTAAACACAGAACTCCTTTCTCTCAACGCATAATCAGCCCTTTTCCTGGGTGTATTGGACCCAAACAGTGCTGCAGCTTTGTATTACCCATTTTTAGGAATATATAATCAAATAACACAATAAAACACCGATAAACGGCAACATGGCTGGCTCGTATCGTTATAAGATACTTTTTTATTTAAAACAAAAAAGCCGCAATTATGCGGCTTTCAATGTCTGTATGTTCTTGTCTTCGGACTATCGACGACTGTTGTCACCTCACCGCGAAAAGAATATGCATGGAGATCTGCCGTTCGACAGCTGCAAGTTATCCATTATGCCCTCTTCGTGAAAATCTGGAAGGTGACGCCGAATTTGTCGGTCACCATCCCGTACGCCGGGCTGAAATGGATCTCCTGCAGGGGGAGATCCACCTGTCCGCCATCCTTTAGCGCCTCAAAATACTTCCGGGCCAGTTCCCTATCGGCGACGGAGACGCAAATGTTCACTTGCTTGCCAGCAGCGTATTGAACCCCCGGGTCCGTATCGGCGACAAACAGATCCGCTCCTCCGATCTTCAGGATGGAATGGGCCAATCGTTCCTTCGCCTGCTCCGGCACTTCTTGACCTGCTTCTCCTGGCGCTTCACCAAAGGTCTGCTTGAATACCACCTTAGCGTCCAGTGCATCCTCGTAAAAGGCGATTGCCTCCCGGGCGCTGCCGTCGAGCATAATAAACGGGGTCAGTTGCACTTCCATCGTTATACAGCTCCTTTATCCTTTAGGATTGATCTTTCCCTGATAGTGTAACTCTTAATAGTGACAACTCCTGTCATGATCAGTAGTTATTTATGAACATATAGATTTAACTCGCCGCCTACTTGTTGCAGTCATTTAAACAGGTTCTAATGAATTGATCTCCCTAACAAGCAATGTTACACAACAATGAGCTGTTCTTGGGGGTATCGGCAATATTTAGGAAGGGGGAATGATCCATGAATCCCATCATCGGGGCTCTTTGGCACACTAATAAGCGCTTTGCAAGGCAAGAGCGCTTATCCATATAGACATCTATACTCCAACATTATTATATCCTCTGGCTTATTATCGGCTTTTCAGGGACCAGCCGGATCGCTTTATAAGATTTGTTACAAGTTCATCGTCGAACATGATGCCGAATCCCGGCGTTTCCGGAATATGAATCTCTCCGTTGTCGATACGATATCCGGATACATCCATTCCTTCAATTGTAATCTCATCGTATTCCACAAATTCGAAATTCCGCACCGCGGCTGACAAATGCCCCGATACGTAAATGCCGTAAGCATTGCCGTAACAATGAGGCGCAGACCGCAAACCATGCGCATCCAACTTCTCCCCTAATTCCATCCAATGCGTGAAGCCTGGCCAGATGATATCGTACTGCAGCACATCGACACGGCCGCGAGTCGCCCACTCAATAAGATGCGGTGAGGCGAGCCCTTCTCCATCTGCGATAAGCACATTCTGTCCACGTTGACGGAGCCATTCCTTAAGGTCCTCATACAAGGCTTCATCCTCATGGAATGCTTCTTCCAGCCAATACAGATTCACATCTGCCAAAGCCGCCAAGACCTCTTTGGTTAAGTTCAAATTATATGCATTATTGGCATCGATCATAATCTTGCCTGTGGGACCTGCCACTTCCGAAATCCCACGTACGACCGCGATATCTCGTTTTGTCCCTTCCCATAGCGGCATATGGCGTCCGCCTCGGCCAACCTTGATTTTAAAATGACGTTGACCCTTTGCATAACCTTGCATTGCTTCTTCTTGCATCAACGCGACCGCGGCTTTCTCATCGGGCACATGTAAATCGTCGAAGTAAAGAGAGGTGTCATAGCAGGGGACAACCAATGGGACCCCCTTTTCCATGTGGGCACCCGACACCAAGTCATATACAGGTTTGCCTTGTCTGTGTCCTAACCAATCCAAGATTGGATATTCCAATTGCAAACGATAGGCTTCACTCAATCTTCCCCGGTCGTCGAATAAGTCAAGCAATCGCTGGCCTATTATGACTTCGGCCCATTCCGGCGTCATATGTATTGAGCTGCCGTAGCCCGTTTGCCCATCGATTGTAATTCGGGCGATATCCACTGCGCAGCTTTTTCCATGAATGCCGATTCTGCCATTGGCCCCTGCGCTTCTGGCTCGTTCTCCCGTTAACTTGGTAAACTCGATTTTTTCCACTTTCCAATCCGATTGTATACCCGTAATGTTCATAAGATCCTCCATAACCGACTCGACGGTTTCATGTCCCGATTAGAATCATAAAAAACCGGCTGCCGTTTGATTTTATTGACCTATCGTGTTCCGCCCAGCCGAATACCAGTCCAACACTCTCAAGGTGCGGAGTGTGTTCCAGCGGCTAGCCGTGCCTGCCTCCCCTTCCATGTCGAAGGGGATTCGATCGGAGTGCGGGTTTTGCAGCGGCCAACGTCCGTTTTGTTGTTGTTTCTTCGCGATTAATTCGACGGCCTCAGCGATCCTATCATCAGGATTCACACCGGCATAACGCAAGTAGTCAAGACCACGAAGGATATCGTAATGATAGGTAGTCGGAAATGAAATCAACATCCAATTGCGATCGATCACCTTGCCGGTTGACCGGGATCGGAACATGCCTCGATCTATAAGATACTCTTGCCCACGGATACGGGCCTCGGTCACCACAGCGTCGGCTCCGTTGGCCTTCTCGTACTCCAATAATCCTTCCAGAACGCAGATGGTGCTGTGGAATGAAGAACGTCGGCTTGGCGGGGCATCGCAGTTCCATCCTCCGTCCTCTAGTTGTTCGCGGAGGAGACGGTCGACCAGTTGGTCGCTCGTTTCACCGAAATAAGCGCCAACTCCCAAAATCCTCCCATTGATGCAAGGCTCAACCTCGCCCCCGAAAAATGGTCTGCTGTCATGATACAACCAAGTTATTCGGTCTCGTACCAGACCGATTGATTTACGAGCTTCCTCGCTTGTCGGATCCAGACCCAAGTCTTTCAACATTACCAATGTGAACAAGGTATTCTTCCAAGGCCACGGATCGTTGTCAGCCCACCAGTGACCTTCAGGCGACTGCGAAGAAAGGAGACGGGCTCCCCAACCCTCAGTCGCAACCCGTGCGCGCTCTGTGGCGACGATCTCATCGGGAGCTTTCATCAAGTCACGCATAACCTGCCATCGGATCGAAGGGTCTGAATCCATCAGCCACTTGAATACTGATCTCTTTGGATTCCGCAGCTGCCATTTGGATTCTCGGTCCACCGGATTCCCCCCAACGTTTTAACGTAAAGATTCTACATGACCCGCTTCAATTCCTTCTTAGCCCAAACGGTGCACCACATTCTGTTGTCACCTAAGGCTGTCGATATTGATAGACATTAGAAACTCATCTAATCAGATAAATATCCAAGGTCTTGTCAATTCCGGCAAAGTCTATAAGTTCTTGTCATTGAGTCGCGACAGGATCTTATATACTTAAAATGAAAAAGCCGCTATTTATGCGGCTTTAAATATGTAAATGTTTTTGTTGGCGCATATATTTTAATATACTGTTATATGTACTTTTATCAAGTGATTTGAATAAAGGTGTAATCAGTTAATCAAAGAGCTCTGGATAAAAACCCTTGGCTAACGTTTCCACTGTGTAGGCCATACGATTGCCTGGCAATACACTTTCCAAGGAAATTGCTACAAAGTTTCCGTTCTGTACACTCTCTAATTGGGAGAGCGCAGGATCATTTTTAATATCTGATATTTTTTGCTCCAAGGAAGGAATGTCATAGTCATGGATGAGAATGACATCCGGTTTACGTTTTAACACTTCTTCATAACTTACCGTCGTCCATTGTTGATCTGCAATATCGTCGAAGATATTTTTGCCTCCGGCAAATTC
Source organism: Paenibacillus nasutitermitis (assembly GCF_014641075.1). GTDB lineage: Bacteria > Bacillota > Bacilli > Paenibacillales > Paenibacillaceae > Paenibacillus_Z > Paenibacillus_Z nasutitermitis. The sequence continues at coordinate 2,118,574 of NZ_BMHP01000001.1, read as the reverse complement.
TATCAATAAAGTTTCAAAATTTGATTTGCCTGCTGTGAAAACGCCATCTCCGCCGCTATCATAGACTAATACTTTAACCGGTTCTTTGCCCTTAATTTTTTCTTGGACTGCTGCAATTCGTTCTTGTTGCTTCGTAACGTATTGTTCAGCAGTCACTTCAATCTCAAAAATCTGACCGATATCCCTGATTTCTTGGTAAATATCATCCATCGTTGATGCGCTATTCTTATAGGAAGGGATCCCCATACCAGCTAATTCCTTCTCGTCCAATCCTTCACTGCCGAACTCCCAATCGATCCCGTAAATGAAGTCAGCCCCGCTTGTGATGACAGCTTCTCTAGTTGCAGATCCGTAGGTCAGTTCGGGAATCCTTGCATAATCACCTTCGTATTCGGGTAATGCGCCTCTACTATGATTGTCCAGACTATTGCCAATGATAAAATCGGTTAAACCTAACGCAACGAATAATTCCGTCGTATTGGGTCCCAGTGTTAGGACTTTGGTTGGTTTGGCTGTGATCGTAACTTCTCTTCCATAATTATCGAAAGTGAGTGTCTTATATTCGAAAGCCATTGAAGATTTTGAAACATTCCCTCCTGTTTCATTATTAGAGGATGCTCCGCAGCCAGCTAGCACTCCCCCCAGTATGACCAAGATTCCTAGCATTCCTGCAAAACATTTCTTCATTGTACAGCTCCCTTTTATTATTATAGATTCGCGGGCAAATAGGTTATGGCAACCTTCCGGGTTACAGGATGGTTCGTGACATCAGCTCTAACGCCATAAACATCTCGAATCGTTTCCGATGTCAAAACCTCCTCCGGTGTTCCCGATTTGTATAAACGGCCTGCTTTAAGCACATAAAGTCGATTGCAATACAATGCTGCCATATTTAGATCATGGATGGCGGACAGAACGGTTACTCCCAATCCTTTGAGTAGATCGAACATTTGCAGCTGGTAGTAAATATCCAAATGATTGGTTGGTTCATCCATCAGCAGTAAATCGGTTTGCTGAGCCAGAACTCTTGCGAGCAGTACACGTTGTTTTTCTCCACCGGATAAATTTCTGTAATTCCGTTTGGATTTGTTTTGCATCCCTACATGACCTAAGGCTTCGTGTACAATGTTTTTGTCTGATTGTGTTTCACCTTCGAATAACCTCTTGTGAGGACTCCGTCCCATCGCGACGATATCTTCCACTTTGAAGTCAAAAGGCACGGTGTTTTCCTGACCGACTACACCAACTTTTTTGGCACTCTTTTTGATATTCATCTTCAGCATATCTTCGCCGTCTAACAATACCACGCCAGAATCGGGCTTAAATGCTCGATACAAATTTTTGAGCACGGTTGATTTGCCGCTGCCGTTAGGACCGATAATGCCAACAAGCTCACCGTTATTTACGTGAAGGTTAATGTCCTCAATCATTTTGTGCTCGGTATAGGAGAAGCTTAAATCTTCGATTTGAAGTTTCATCATATCCCTCTTTTATTCACGAGATCTTCTCTTCAAGAGCCAAATAAAGAATGGTCCCCCGATTAATGAAGTTAACAAACCGATCGGCAATTCTTGAGGAGCGGCAACCATGCGGGCGGCTACGTCTGTCCAAACAACAAGAATTCCGCCAAGCAGCGCGCTGACAATGAGGACCCGCTTATGATCGGATCCGACGAGCAAACGCGACAAATGCGGTATCATCAAACCGACGAAACCAATGGAACCGCTAACTGAGATCGTGACACCTGCCAATAGAGCTGTGATAATAACAAACAGTTTTTGCAAACGGCTAACATTAAATCCTAATGTGGCAGCCGTCACATCGCCTAATAATAGGCCGTTCAATGCTCGATAGAGAATCATGAGAATGCCCATACAAATTACAATAACGATCAAGGGAATCGTGAGATATCCCCATTTGGCTCCAGCCAAGCTCCCAGACATCCAAAAAGCGGCATTATGCAGCCCCAAGGCATTGGGTGCGCTAAGCGTAATGATATTCGTGATAGCATCCATAATCATGGCGATTACTACGCCCGATAACAGGAGTTGAGTAATGTTGATCCTACCGTTTACTCTTGAAATGGCATAGACAATTATAATCGTCGCTCCAGCTCCTAGAAATGCGCTGATCGAGAGAGAATATTTGCCTAGAAAAGCGAAGACCCCGAATAACATGCCTAAAGTAGCGGTAGCTGCAGCACCTGACGAGACTCCAAGAATAAAGGGATCGGCCAGCGCGTTGCGAACTAATGCTTGCATCGTTACGCCGGTCACCGCAAGTGATGCTCCGACAATCATGCCCAGCAATACCCTCGGCATTCGCAAGGTCCACACAATGTTCTCGTCGAGCCGGTTCCAGTCTTTATCGATATAGTCGGAGACAAGCGGAATCTTGCTCAGAACGATTTTTGTGACGGTCAACGCATGAACGGATACCGGTCCGATTCCGATCGCGAAAAGAATGGTCAAGAAACTTATCATTAGGAGCAGTGTAATAATGACTTTCATGTTGGGATCATCTTGATTAAAGATCGTTCGGATGTACATTTATCGTTTATTTCCTTCCCGCACAACAATGCCATCTAACTGTATTACGTTTCTTAACATTGTAGGTCACTTGGATAATGGATCATAATCCCGCTTTTTCTGGATAGATAACCATGACATGATACTCGCTCCTCTGCGTATATTAATTTTCTTGTTTGCTAGTCTTGAAAGTAACTAGCAAATTTCTCTCTTAGCGAAGGGATTTCTTCTTTCACTCTTCCGAGATGCGTTTCCAGTAACTGAACGACGCCACGTTCATCTCTACTTCTTAAACAAGCGAAAATCTCTTCATGTTCCCGGACTAATCCCTTCGTCAAAACAAGCTCCTTCATCGCCAAGAAGCGGAATCGATTCAAATGTCCCCGCATTTGGTGGACGACTTCAAATAACGTCTGATTCCCTGCCAAGAGCATAATCTGCTTATGAAACCATTCATCAAGACGTAAAAAAAGAGCTGTATTCTGAAGCTGGGCTGCCTCCTTTTGCTCATCCAATAGCTTTTCAAGCTGTAAATCTACTTTTATATAATCCTCAGACATACCCCATTGTTTGGCTGCCAATTGGAATGCTGTGCTCTCAAGACTAAGTCGAACTATATTGCTTTCCAACACTTTAGAAACCGATATACTGGCAATTTTCTTTGTACGTTGAGGAAGTACTTCGATGAGCTGTTCGGAAATTAGTAGGTGGAAGGCATCGCGCACGGGAGTACGGCTTATGCCAAGTGAAATAGCCAGTTCGTTTTCCTGCACAATTTGTCCTGGTAACAATTCCAACGATATAATGGACTCCCTTATGCTCTCATATGCTTGTTCACCTAAATTGCGAACAGGAGTGATGGGCATTTTTAAAGGCATTTCATATTCAACTCCTTAGCCAGTTGATGATTTATAAATTGAGTATACGTGTATACACGTATACACGTCAACGGATAGAGATAACGATATGCAATCAACCGTCCAAAAAGTCGAACAATTCCATGACCTGATCATTCTTGATCACGATATCGCCAATCTTCTTAAAAATGCCATGAAAACACTTAAAAATGACCAATTGAACGATGGATTATTTGTAAGTACAGTTATGTAAGCGGAATCATTCCAGTCAAAAAGCACGATCAAAACCACAAACGGCGAAAGGAGGTTGAATTATTTTAATCAGTAAGTATCGAAACGCCCCTCTCTCCCTCATTACCAGAAATTCAAAATTGGAGGCAAAAATGATGAAGAAACGATTATTATCCGTTCTGATGATCGCAGTTCTTATTTTATCATTATCAGCAAATGCATCCGCTTCAACCGAATCTGAAGCTACCACCAACTCATTTTTCAATTCTGATGGTATTGGAGATGTTGCAGTTAATACAGTCCCTTTACCAAGTTACGTAATACTTCGGGAAGCACATTACACATATTCAGGGAAGATATTGATCTCGTATAAGACTGCGAATGACCTCAACATTGCGGATTACATTAACATAGCGCTTCTCAATGATGACGGATCGAACTTTAATGTGATTTTCTCCGGAGTGCTCCCACCAGGTCCAAGTGGTCTCCGATTTCTGCCGTTCAAGGATAACAAACGTGTGTTAATGGGAGATTATGTACTTGAATGCTCACCCAATATTAACAACTGTTCAAGCACACAATTCATTCCGATCGAGTACCCCTCCAGCCTCACTAATAGTCCCAATACATTTCGTGTTTGGTCTGAAGTCATTATTGCACCAGACAATCAACATATAAGTTGGACAACACTCCGCGCAGACCTTAGTTCTGCTGTACTGATCGGTTCCCTGGTCCGTAATACGGATAAATATGTTGTTGATAATGTGAAGATTATTAGTACGGTCGAAGCCTTTAGAGATGACCCGAATAACCCGGGCTTTGTTATTCCGAATACCTTACGGGGAGGAGAAGTTAAGCAGTTCGTCAAGGGAGGGACCGCAATTTCCCTTGTTGGGGCTCTCAATAGAAGTACAACCGATTCCATCGTGCAGGATCTGACATCTGACAACTTGACGCAAATCACGAATACTCCCGGATATGATGAAACAACCATTTTCTCTCCGGATGAACGTCTGGGAATTGTGATGAGCACCAGATTTTCTGAGGATACCGATCCAGCAATATTCGGTCTATTGCCCAGACCCCATGGTGCATTGAACTTAGGGCCTCTTAATGGAATTCTGTATACGTATTCAGTATCTGATGTCCGTCGTTTCAGAGAAGGTAATATCGGTCCGGTGCTGATCAACATTAATCGTTCTAAGTACCAACCTGGATATCAAGGAGTGCCGCTGAATACAGAAGCCAATTGGGTGTTTGCCTCACCCATGTCCTGGCATCCGGACAACAAACATGCATTGTGGCAGGAAATATACAGAGGCACCGGGACTGAAGTAAAACGGCTCCAGAGAGTAACCCTTCTTGAATACCAGCCGCTTGCTCCCGTACCCGTTCAAACTACACCGGATAATATCCCGTATGGCATTTCGGATTTAAGCGTACTGGACTCCATTAATTCGAATGTTAACGTGCAAATTAAAGGCAGGCATTCCGGCTACAGGACTTATGCGTACCAAATGAATCCAAACTTTACGATCACAACGCAAACGCAATACGTGAACTATAGTGATGACGCTTTGAGTTACTACAATGGAACGGAGAGCCTGAATCTTAATTATTTCGGTGAAACCCGTTATGAGGCTGACTTGCAATCAACCGGTCTCAGACAGGGAGAAATGGATCTTAGAGCAACTTTCTTATCATCCGGGGGATTTTCGCAAACCAAACTGCTGTTTGATACCGATGTGGACGGGTTGCCAAAAAGTCACGGGCACGCTACTTATTTCGGGACTACTCTCCATATGGAAGACCTATTGGAATAAATGATGGAACTGTCCGTTACGTCGAGATATTGAACTGATACGAGAGGACATCTCCTTTCTCCGATCGCATGGCCAGCCGCCCCCGTTGCCGCGCTCGATTCCGAAGCGTTGCGGACGGCTGGCCTACTAGGCGTTAGCACTCTGTGGTGCCTTAAACCCATGTATGGCGATTATTTAACTGGCGTTTTCACGACTTCTCATAAAAAGAAAAAGCCGCAGTTGAGCGACTTTTCCTACTCGGTCCACTCTCTATTGTTAGGATACTAACTTATCCACTGCATAGAGTGGCCGTGTCTTCATGGCCGTACCTCAACTACGATGTTCTTCAGTATGCATTTTCCTGAAATCGCTAGGCTTGCAGCCGACCGCTTTTTCAAACACTTTGGAGAAATGCGCTGAATCCGAGTACCCAACTCTTTTGCAAATTTCGTAGATTTTCAGGTCGCTGCTCGCAAGCAGGTCCTTGGAACGCGAGATTCGCACCTGAGTCAGATACTCTAAATACGTTTGGCCTGTCTTCTCTTTGAACAGTTGGCTAAGGTAATGAAGGTTGATGAAAAATCGGTTGGATAAATCTGCGAGGCTTATGTTCCGATCGAAGTTTTCGGTTACGTATTGCTTGATCTCCGAAATGACATCTTTTCTCTTCGGCATCTCTGTCTCGTATAAGGATGGTTGACCTGCCCCGGAGCCAGCGGTTTGCTTATTCTCCCTTTCATCCCTTCTATCCACTTCGATCTCTTGGATGAGCTCATTTACGCAATTCTGAAGCTCCGTTTCTTCGATTGGTTTGCTTAGATAATATTTGACCCCCGATCGCATGATTCTTCGTGCATATTCGAATTCCGAATAGCCGCTCAAAATGATGAATTTGGAATCCGATCCACCCCTTGTCAATCTTTCAATCATGTCCAGCCCATCACTTCGGAGCATCCGAATATCGGTAATGACGATGTCGGGCCGCAATTCGACGATTGTCCGAAAGCCTTCCTCCCCGTCATACGCACAGCCGATCACTTCGCATGTCGGCAGATACCGGCGCATAATCACCTTCAACCCGTCAATAATCCCTTTTTCGTCATCGACCAGAACGACCGTGTACATGGACATGTCCCCTTTGCCTTTCCTTCGATCTAGAGGAGGGGGATTAGCAGCTCGACAACCGTTCCTGCTCCCCGTTCCTCACTGATTTTCAAATAATAACGTTCACCGTATTGCAATTTGAGTCGCTCGGCGATATTTCGAAGCCCGATGCCCGAATCCGTGTCGCGATCTTCCGGATCCGGATCATGAAAGCTCGTTTCCGCATGCTGCAGAATAGCATTGATTTCACGGGCTTTTCCCTGCGAAATAGAAATTCCGTTGTCTGTGATTCGGATCAGCGCATCAGAGGAATCCAGGCGTATTTCTTCGATCAGGATATGCAAGCGCTTATCGTAATTCTGGAAACCGTGTTTGATACTATTCTCCACGACCGGCTGGAATACCAGTGGGATGATCGGCGTGTTCAGCACTTCTTCGCTAAGACGGATTTCCAATGTGAACCGGTTGTCGTATCGAATGTTTTGCAAATAAATGTAGTTGGCCGCGTATTCGACTTCATGCCTCACAAGGTTTCGTTCGCGTTCCTTACCGAGAGAAAGTTTGAACATCCGTGCCAATACCTTGATCATTTCGGCAATTTCATCCTGCTCTTTCACGACGGCTTTCATGCGAATCGATTCAAGCGTGTTAAAAAGCATATGCGGATTGATCTGGGCTTGCAGGGCGAGGAGCTTGGCCTGCTTTCGCTTCATCCCTGAGATGAATACGTCTTCGATCAGCTCTTTTATTCTTAAAATCATTTTATTGTAGCTCGTGACAAGACTGCTGATTTCGTCGTTTGACGAAGGAACTTGAATAAGCGTGGAGTAATGTCCCAGCTCCAATTGCTTCATGCTCTTTCGCAATTCATTTATCGGTTTGGTAATCCGATAGCTGTTCGTAAATGAAATGGAAACGATAAAAACCAGACACGCTATAATCGCCCATACCGTTACCTGTTTGACCCCATTGATACCGGCAAGCAGCTTGTGAATCGGAATTTCCGCACTGATCAGGAGTTTGCCTTCGTCTGCCAGGTCGAAAAGGACGATTCGATCGCCCTTTTTTTTCGCGTCGCCGGCTTTGTACGATTGGCCGATCATTTCATTCCATGGCCGCCGCCCCATTGCCGCATCGGAATGATAGATGATCTCACCGGCAATATTTGTAATAATAAGTCGAATTTCATATCGGTTTCCCAGCTTGATAAAATCTTTATTTAGTTGAATCAGTTCACTCGGATCCAAATCGACTAGAATCATTCCGGCATAGGAGCCGTTATAATTCCACAGCACTCGCCCGACGGTGAATGCGGCACCTTCCTTGTCGCCATTGTAATAGGAACGATTATGCACAGGTGTAATGAATATTTGCCGCTCAGTATCTCGTATGTGCCTGTACCAGCTCTGTTCCTGCAGTGCCGCTGCGTTGATGGTGTCCGGAGCTCTGGTGTGATGATAGATATGGCCCAAGCTGCTGACCAACGTGATCGTCTTCATCTCCGGATATACCAACAACGTCCTAGAAAAAAAGCGCTGGATTACCTCTTTGTTCTGTATTAATTCATCCATCTTGTCAGCTGGCTTGCTGCTTAATATACGCATAATGTCCCGCTCTACCAATACCGAACGGGTGGATTGGTCGAATCGCCGTACAAAGTCGTCCAAATTCGTGGTGGCCTGCGAGATATACATCGAAGTAAACTCCTTGGACGCCTCTTCGATACTGTCGGCCGAAAGACGGTAGATCGTTAAGCTGATTATGACAATCGGAATGACTGAAGCGACGAAATAACTCACCAGGAGCTTATTGCGCAACTTCATCTCAGCTATTCGTTGTCGTATCCTCTTCAACATAACGATCCCTGCTTCCAAGTTTTATAGATGCATTATCCTTTAACGGAGCCTAACAGGGCGCCTTTCACGAAATACTTCTGCAGATAAGGATAAACCAGAAGAATTGGAGTAATGGAGAAGACAATCGTAACTGCGCGTAACGTTCGGGTGTTGTAGTTCAACTGTGATAAATCTCCGATCATCGGCATTTCATTATCGCTTGTAATGAATTGACGAAGCTTAATCTGCAACGGGAACCAATCTGGATTTTGAATAAATAACAAAGGAGTCTGAAATTGGTTCCAGATCGTAACCGCATAGAATAACCCGAGCGTCGCGAGTACCGCTTTCGAGAGCGGCAGCACAAGACTGAACAGAACCCTGAAGTATCCGGCTCCTTCAACAACGGCGGCCTCCTCCAGCTCTGAGGGAAATTGCTTAAAAAATGTTCGCATAATAATCAAATTGAACGCGGTCAGCATATGAGGTATAACGAGAACGAGCGGATTATTATACAGCCCGATCCCTTTCACTGTAAGAAAATAAGGGATCAGCGGTGCTTTAAATATCATGGTGATAATGGCAAGCACCATTACGATTTTGCCGAAGCCGAATTCTTTCTTCGATAGCGGATAAGCCGTGAGCGCCGTGATTAGCAGACACAGGAAGGTTCCGATCCCGGTCGAAATGACGGTTACGGCGAACGATTTCCATAAATCAGCCCTGTCGATCATATACTTCCAGGAGTCCAGCGTAATTTCGCGGGGCCAGATCGTCACCAAATTTAATTCCACGGGCAGTTTGGAGCTGAGCGATACAGAAAGCACCGATAAAAGCGGGATGATGGCTATCGCCGATACGACGCATAGTGCGGTTATGACGATCATACGAAATATTTTCTCGCCGAAAGATATCGATATCATTTTACCACAACCCTCCATCGGAAACTTTCTTTGATAACCTATTAAAGATCATCACCAAAATAAAACCGATAACCGCTTGGAACAATCCGACGGCAGTAGCGAAACTATATCGCATTTCCTGGATGCCCGTCCGGTACACGTAAGTGTCGATGATATCTCCAACGGAATAGGTCATTGGCGTGAGCAAATTATAGACATGATCGAAGCCGAGCTCCATGAAGTTCCCGAGATCGAGCAGAAATAATATGGTTGCCGTTGGAAGCAGCAGCGGGATCGTGATTTTGAGCATTTGCTTTAGTCTGGAAGCGCCGTCCACAATGGCAGATTCATAAATCTGTGGATCCATGGAGCTGATCGCCGCTAAATAAATGATCGTCCCCCATCCCGCATCTCGCCAAATGCCAGTCAGGACATAGATCCATCTGAAGTATTGCTCCTGCTGCATGATCAGATTCGGTTCATAACCGAACAAGTCGCGCAAAGTATTAAATATGCCGCTCAGCGAGAACATGTCGAACGTAATTCCCGCGATGATGACCCAAGAGAGAAAATGCGGAATATAGAGCGCTGTCTGAAATCCCTTCTTCAGGAGCGATAATCTGACTTCATTGATCATGAGAGCCAGAACGATCGGCACCGGGAAGAGGATCACGACTTTGAGTAACCCAAGAATGATCGTATTGGTCAAGATGCGGTAGAAGCTCGGGGAGTCGAACAATATTTCAAAATGTTTAAAGCCGACCCATGGGCTGTTCTTTATGCCATGAAATACGGAATAATCCTGGAAGGCAATAAAAGAGCCTCCGATCGGTATGAAACGAAAAATGATGAAGAACGCTACGCCAGGTAATACCATCAGATATAACGGCCAGTATTTTCGAAGATGAACCATAAAGATATTCCTCACCCCTTAATTTTTGACAGATCATGTTGGAGTAACAAGAAGGGCAGCCCGAGCGGAGCAGGCTGCCCTCCTTTCTTCATGTCGAGCTACCAACAGCAGGAATTATTTCCCGACCTTCGCATACCACTCTCTGGCTTTCTTCGTGACTTCTTCGCCGCCTGATTTGTTCCACTTCTCGACGAACTCGTCGAACTTCTCGATCGGATACGTACCGATAATGATTTTCGTTGCGTATTCATTCCAAAGCGTGCGATTCTTGATATCGGGATAGTCGTCATATACACTTGCTGGCAATCCGTTGCCCCCAATGACTTTGACGAACGGCTGAAGTTCCTTCATATTGCGGATGCTTTGTTCATATTGCCATTTATTTTCAGGTGTTGCGTTATCGAGCAGCAGTCGTTCCTGGAAGTCCGTCGTGCCAAATTGGTCCCACACGTTCGCTCCCTTGAGTTGCTGCGTGCTCTTGTCTTCGGGCAAAAGAACTTTCTTGCCGTCCACGACTTGGTGGTGCATTCCTTCAACACCCATGTACAGATCGAACCACTTCGATTGATCCGCAAGTGCGTTGAGGAATTTCAAGCTCGCCATGAGTTGCTTTTCGTCTTGTTTGGCACTGACCACATACTGTGGCAAACCGACTTGTTTCGTGGTAATAAATCCTTTGCCTTCATACCCAGGCGCTTCGATGACGGGAAGAACGGAATAGTCGGCTTTTACGCCTGTCGCTTGTTCGATTTTACTCGTGTGCTCGAAGCTTGCCTGTCCCCAGTGATAGTAGTTTCCTACCAAACCAGCATCGATTTTGCCGTCCCAAGCCGCTTTATCGTTCAAGAACGTTTCTTGGTCCAACAGCTTTTCTTTGTATAGCTTGGAGATAAAGGCGAGTGCGTCCTTCATGTTTGGCGTAACCGCGGAGTATGTCAGTTCCCCTTCGTAGACGTCCCATTCCGGATAGCCTTCGCTGATCGCGACGCCGTACATGTCGAATAGATGGTCCATCCAGCGGGCTTCAGCCCGGCCGCCAGTCGGGATTTCGTCCGCTTTGCCGTTGCCATTCGGGTCCTTCTCCTTGAATGCCTTCAGAACATTGACATATTCCTCTTGCGTCTTTGGCATCGGCAAGCCTAGTTTGTCCAACCAATCTTTGCGAATCAAGCCAGTCGTTTTTTCGTACGTATTCACGCCAGGTACCCAATAGATGCGCCCTTTACCTGTCGGATCGTTCGCTTTAACGATGTTCCACGCGCTTTCCGGGATCAGCTTCCATAGGTTCGGTGCATATTTTGGCAAGAGGTCTGTCAGATCGGCAAGTGCGCCGTTTTTTGCGAGCTCCGCTTCATTGCCGTTCCAGGGCGCAAAGAGGTTAGGTATCTCGCCTGACGCGATTTTCACGTTTAACGCATTCAGGTAGTCCGTCCCTCCGTTCCATTCGACATACGGAGTGATAATGCCAACCCCGGTCTGCTCGGCTAAAAGATTGTACTCGGGACTGCCTTTGTCAATGCCTTTGAAGCCAGTGTTCCCGATCCAAAATTCGATGTCGACGATTTCATTTTCGATCGGTTCCTGGTTAGCCGTTTCCGCGGGTGCTCCCGAATTTGGCTCAGCATTTGACGGCTGACCATTCTTTGTTTCGTTCGAAGAGCAGCCGGCAATGAGGCTGGCCAATAACACGGTAGTCATCGTCAAGATGATGAGTCTTTTTCTTCCGAACATACTTGATCCCCCTAGCAATGATTTTGTAGCGCATACACTCGAAGCGATTAAAGAAATTGGTGCGCTTACAATAAGATATAATAGAACGCTTACAAATCAAACAGGCAGATTTGGGTATTTACTAGGGCAAATTTAGGGTTCTACTTTTTGATGGCTTAGAACTAAAAAATGACCCAGTAAAATCTTAAAAAAGACCCTTTGAGTAATTCTGCACACGAGTGTATAGTGTTGTAAGCGAATACATTATATTAGAAAGGGATTCGATTTAAGAATGCAAACGATTAATCGTGAAACACTGGTACGACGTCACAACCCTGTCGTCAAGGGCTTCGACCCTTTCTCATCTTTAACCGTCGGCAACGGGAATTATGCATTCACCGTTGATGCGACGGGACTGCAGACATTCCCCATGCTTTACGGGAACGGCGGAGTAGAGCTTGGCCATCTATCCAATTGGGGCTGGCATACCTCACCGAACCCGAATGGCTACGCGACGGATAAATTTCAAAAAACATACTTTCATACTTTCAATGGCAGACCTGTCGGGTTTCCCTATGTTCCCCGCAATGAAACCAGCGAGGAATACAAATGGTTGAGAACGAACCCTCACCGTCTGCATCTCGGTGCGGTCAAATTTCATCTGTCTCTTCCTTCAGGTAACCCGGCGGCGCCGGAGAATATACAGAATATCGATCAAACACTGGATCTATGGACAGGCGTGATCTTCAGCAGCTTCTCTTTGTCAGACGAAATCGTCTTGGTAGAGACATGCTGCCATCAGGATGAAGACATCCTTGCCATACGGGTTAGATCCAGGCTCCTGTTATCCGGTCAACTTAAACTGGCCCTGCATTTCCCCTATGGGAGCGCATCCTTTGGGGGATCTGGCGCTGTTTGGGACCGTGCGGATGCGCACCGGACCAAGATTATGGACTCGACCGAATGCTCAGTTCGCCTAAAGAGAACATTGGATCATGACCAACATTGGATTGCAGTGCAATGGTCCGCGGGCACACTTGAGCTCGATCCTGCCGACCCTCATCGGTTTTTACTGGCTTCTGATGCTGAAGAAGTAGAGCTCGTCATTCGTTATTCTCAAGGAGTAAACACCGCTCCTCTTCCCGAATTCGAAGAAGTGTATTCAGGCTCGAAGAAGCATTGGGAACACTTCTGGAATAACGGAGCCGCTATAGAATTAGCCGAAAGCGAGGATATTCGAGCCCATGAGCTGGAACGGCGGATCGTGCTTTCACAGTACTTGACTGCCGTGCAGTCGTCCGGTTCGCTTCCTCCGCAGGAAACGGGTCTGACAATGAATAGTTGGGCTGGAAAATTTCATCTTGAGATGCATTGGTGGCATTCCGTTCATTTTGCGTTATGGAACCGTCCCCTGATGTTGGAGAATAACCTGGGCTGGTATCTTGAGATCCTTCCCCAAGCAAAAGAATTGGCATACTCCCAAGGGTATGAGGGGGCCCGCTGGCCAAAGTGCGTAACGGAAGAAGGCATTAATGCTCCTTGCTATATCGAACCGTTTCTGATCTGGCAACAGCCGCATCCTATATACTTTGCTGAACTTATTTATCAAATACGAAAGGATAGCGGCACGCTTGAACGGTACCGCGACATCGTATTTCAAAGCGCGGAATTCATGGCCTCTTTCGCGGAATGGGACGACGTACGCAAGCGATATGTCCTGGGTCCGCCGGTCGCGCCGGCGCAGGAACTCTTCGATCATGCGGTTACCATGAACCCGACCTTCGAGCTGGCATACTGGGCATTCGGTTTATCAACGGCAAACTGCTGGAGAGAAAGGCTCGGATTGGCTCGAGTGGACAAATGGGATCAAGTGCTGGAACATCTGTCTCCGCTTCCTGTATCCGACGGTCTATATGTAGCAGCCGAAACGGTCCCAGATACGTTCAGCGGCTCATCCGGCATCGATGACCATCCGACGATGCTTGCTCCGCTTGGCGTCTTGCCTGGCTTTATGACGGATTCGGAAACGATGAGGCGAACGCTTCACGAAGTCATACGCAGCTGGAATTGGGACGATACTTGGGGCTGGGACTATCCAATGATGGCGATGACTGCAGCACGGCTTGGGGAAGGCAAGCTAGCCATAGACCTTCTAATGATAGATCGGCCGAAAAATACGTATCTATTTAACGGACATAACTATCAGACCAGCGGACTGCCGATCTATTTACCTGGAAATGGCGGCCTGCTGACTGCCGTTGCAATGATGGCTGGCGGCTGGATTGGAGGACCTGATTCAACCGCTCCCGGGTTTCCTCAGGATGGAACATGGACGATACGATGTGAGGGAATACAGAAAATGCTATAAGTGGTTAGAAAGCCTGTGCAACACCGATTCTATCGGCTTGCACAGGCTTTCTGCGAGTGACGGGCTTTTTCACCCTGACATCAGAGCATTTAAAGTGTGCTCGATGCTTTAACAAGCAGTTCGGATAATAAATCATAATCTGGGGATTGGCCTTCGCGAATTTTCAACCATTTCCTCTCAGGTGGACCTTCGAATTGACCTTTCGGTAATTCAAGATCTTTCGCATTCATAATCATAAAAGCAACCGAATCTTTGGATGGAGCAATCACGGCAGCGTACTGACCGTTTTTCAAAAAGTGAGGTTTTTTGTATTGCATACGCTCTTCCGCTTCCGAAATCGATTGATGAACCAATTGGCGAAGCCGGTTGCATACTTCGATCTGCCAAGGTTGGTTAAGACATTCAATAAATGAGGTAACTTCTTGATTGTGGCTCATAGAGTCGTCTCTCCCTTTTTAATGAGTATGTTTATAGCTCTAAGTCTGCTTCAAGTAAGCATCAAGCTGATCCAAGGTGCCCATAAGTCCCTGCTGGATATGAGGCCGCATGCTTTCGTAAGCAGCACGTTCATCTTCCGACGCTTGATAAGGACCTCCGCTAAGCGTAAGCGTCGTCTTGCCGTCTTCTTCGGAAAAGGTTAGATGATTGCTCACTTCAAGCGGCCAGGTTTCGCTAAACGGAGCTCTGATGGTATTGCCTTTTTCGTCGGAAAACGACTGAATGAAAACAAGCTTCTCCGGGGCGATGATTTCTTTGTACATGAACTTGCCCCACATGACATGCCCTTCAGGGGATCTTTGGCAACCGAGAAACTGGCCGCCGGGAAATAGTTCAAGCTTCTCCACCTCTAACGCATAGCCTTGGGGGCCCCACCATTGAGCCAAACGATCAGCTTCTGTCCACGCCTTAAATACTGTTTCACGAGGGGCATCGAAGACGCGCGTAATAAACAACTCGCTTTCCGTTTTGTTTTCCGCCATTCCTGTATTCTCCTCCATCAATTTATTTGGTTAAAAGCGTCTCCCCATATTTAAGGTGAGCGCTAGTATACCCCTAAATAAGATTTTTGTCTGTCAGTACTTACTGGAGTAATGACACAGTGAAAACTAGGGGGTCAAGGCCCTAGCGAATATTCGAACGCTTTCTTGCATGAAGGGTTCCAACCTTATATTCGGATAATGTTTACCGCTATCCAAATCGTTAATGAACGCGCCAAAGTGCGTCATCATGAAGGTAAAAGCCTGCAACTCCGGATCTGTACGAATGATCTTTCCCCGTTCCCCCATGCCAATGAAATATTGCTTCAAAACCTCTAAAAGCTGTAGCGGATGTTGATGCATTCGTTTCTTAAAGTCTGGGAGTAGAGCGGATTCTTTCAGACTGATCATGACCAACTTTCGATCGCGGTTCATGATTTCATGGTATGCACTGCATATTGTGAGGAGGTCTGCTTCAAGTTCCCAAACAAGACCTTCCTGAAACACTTTTTTCATATCTTCAGTGTAATGAAAGTGGTCGAAGGAAGATTCAAGAAGATTCAGCTTAGTGCCGAAATAGCGAAAAAGGGTCTTCTCACTTAGACCGGCTGCCGTGGCGATCTCTTCTGTAGTTACTCCATTGTAGCCTCTTTCCGAGATGAGATTAATAGCGGCTTGCAACAACCGCGTACTTGTATTTTGCTTTCCGGTTTTCATGTCCATAATCCCTCTCCAATAATAATGACTGTCAGTTCTTACTGACATTATTTTATGCCAACACTTTCCATTTGTCAATCGCGAGTTTAAGCTGCTCTCCCCCAAAGGGGTAACGTTACATCCGAAAGTTTTGTATAGTTCCGTTGTTAACCTTATCTCTTTATCACTGGTGCGAGTCTCTTCATGATTTCAGGCAGCGGGACACCCGGTGATTACATTCATCGCACTGTCGGCACGTTCAGCAGTCGGATCACTGAACAGCTATGGCATAGAGAGATCAATTCAAAGATTATAGCCTGATAGAATTATGTGTAAGTCAGGCACACATGTAACACCCTCCCCCATATACTGTCGTAAATTGGGCTGGGGTGGTGTGTTTCAAGTGTATTATAGTTATCCTGGAAATCTGTTTTCGCCTTACAGACAAAGTCATGATAGGTGTTTGACATTGTCCATGTTGAAGTTGAATCAAGATTTGCGCTCACTGTGGGAACAGCATGTATATTGGACGAGATTAGCTGTAAATAGTATCGTTGGTCGACTTCCGGATGAGGTACCGACGGTAAACAGACTTTTGCGAAACCCAACTGATTTCGCATCTGCGCTTAAGCCCTTTTACGGAGCGGATATCGCCAATACATTTGCCCAGTTGTTAACAGCACATCTAACCATCGCTGTTGAATTGGTTAAAGCTTTACAAGCCGGTAACACTAGCGCCGCGGCTGATGCACAAAGACGATGGTATGCAAATGCAGATGAAATAGCTGGATTTCTGGCAAAAATAAATCCTTATTGGAATGAAAACGAATGGCGGAACATGATGCATGAACACTTGGATCTATTGACCAAAGAAGTATCGTCACGATTATCGGGTGATTTCGTCCAAAATGTAGCTGTTAGTGACCAAATTCAAAAACAAGCGCTAGAAATGGCAGATGTAATGACTAGAGGCATTATTATGCAATTTCCTGCTGCTTTCACATTGTGATCAATCTCAAGCCACAGTATAGCCTTATTTGAAAACCCAAGCCCGCTCGTATCGAGCGAGCTTTTTTCGTGTTTCTTCTCACAAACAATCGCGAAACTCCTTATAATATTCCTACTTCCCGCTCCACCGGAAAAACCGTGTAGCAAGCACAACAGATACAATCGCAATGCCAATCAAAACAGCAGCTTCAAAGCCATATTCCGTAATTGGCGCTTCTGTCCACGTCCCCCGCAGCAACTGAATGACATAATAGAGCGGGAGGATTTTCGCTGCATACTGAAGAACCGTCGGCAACATCTCCAGCGGAAATGTCGCACCTGACAGGAACAGCATCAGATTTAGAAATAACGAACTGATTGCGGCAGCAGCCTGAGTGTTTTTTGCTAAGGAAGTCAGAAATAAAGCAAACGGGAAAAAGGCCAGGATGCTAATAAGCAATGAAAGCAGGGTGCTTCCGATATAGGCCGGCAGGGTTAAATCATAGAAAAGCATACCAAAAACCATTAGAAGCATGGCGGATATAGCAAAAATGACGGTCCCTTGAAAGGTATGAGCGGCGAGGATTTTCCATGGCTGGAGCGGTGTTGATTGATATCTTCTCAATACGCCCGTTTCCCGGTAATTGGTTAAAACAGTTCCCAGTGTAAAAAAGGAAGTGGTTACGATATTGACGCCAATCCACGAAGGAACAAAATATTCCGCGAAAGCCTTTTGGCTCATGTTATCTCCTACAAACATGGATCCAAACAGCCCAATCATCACAACTGGAAAGAGGAACGTCCAAAACATGCTTAAACGGTCTCTAAAGAACATTTTCGTTTCTATGCTGGCGAGTTTTACGATTGCCTTCATCCGATCTTCTCCTTTTCTAGGTACTGGACAAATAAATCATCGAGCGAGCCTTTCTCAAACCTGAAGCTGGACAATGAGATGCCTTTTTCATGGCAGTAACTGAAAATGTGATAAGCCGTTGTCTGTTGGTCATCACAAAACACTCTAAATTCTTCTTGATTCTTTTCAACGCGCTCCACGCCGGGAAGCGAGCTTAAATATTCGGAGTTAAGTCCTTCACTGATAAAGGCCAGACAGTCAGCATCACCTTCATTTAATAATCCTCGAGGGGAGTTTAAAGCTTTTAATTGGCCGCCGTAAATCATCGCCACCCTGTCGCACAGCTGCTCCGCTTCTTCCATATAATGCGTGGTTACCACAATGGTACTTCCACGGTCCCTTAACAGTCGGATCAATGACCACATTTCCCGCCTTGCTGAGGGATCAAGCCCCATACTCGGCTCATCAAGAAATAAGATTTCAGGCTCATGGAGGGTGGCTAAAGCAAGAGTTACCCGCTGTTTCCATCCGCCGGACAGGTCATCGAACTTTACGTTCAGCTTTTCGTTTAAGCCAAGCAATTCTATTACATAATCTTTTTTCGTGGCCTTATCGTAAAATGAAGAAAAGAGATCCAGCGCTTCTTTTACTTTCATTTTCTTCTGGATCGAAGTGGCCTGAAACTGGACACCGATTCTCTTGTTTAACTCCCGGAGCTGCTTATTGGGAACAAGACCAAGGACTTCCACTGCTCCCTCGCTTGGATCAGATAATCCTTCCAGAATTTCGAGGGTGGTCGTTTTCCCTGCGCCGTTCGGCCCGATAATCCCGAAGATTTCACCTTTGTAAACAGTAAAGGAAAGATTCTTTACTGCCTTGGTCCCGCCAAAGTTTTTCGATAGGTTTTTAACTGTAATGACACTCTCCATGCTTATCCTCCTTTTATTCAATGCCTTCTAAGATCTTTGTTCAGCTTTTTCGATTCATTTTTAAAATAAAGATAAGACACAATCCATGCGATGGCGTAAAACAAAATAGCGATTGCCAGGAAAATCATAAAGTTTTTTACATCAATCCGAATCCAGCCAATCAAAAGGCTTATAATCAAGTAGCCGATGGTGACTGTTAGAAAGTGCAGAGCCGTCTGCATGGGCAGGCCAAGTGAGCGGATTTTAAAATAGAGGGGTGTGACAGTAAACAGCCAGCCGCAGAATATATAACCAAATGCATTTTTAATAAAAAGCAGTCCGTCTATTTCCGATTGTCCACCGAAATAAATAAGCGCACTTGTAGTCATTACAGCAATAAAGGCCCCGAAGAATATGCCAATCATGCTTCTGAAAAAAAATGAATTCATTTCGTTTCCCTCCTGTTCATTTTTAAAACTTCTTTAATTCGGCCAATGTAATGACGCGAAGCATATTCTTTTTCACCTGATTTAAAGTGAACACAAAGGGTCCCGTTAAATGATGGTTCAAAATGGCTCATTGCATACAGGTTTGCAATAACGGACTTTGAGATCCTGATAAACCGGTGGGAGGGAAGGGTGTTTTCGAGCTCATATAATTTTTCTTTTACTTTAAAGATTCCTTCTGAGGTGGCGGCTGTGACCACATCACCTTCCGTACGAAAGTAGAGTACTTCCTCGTGCTTAATTAAGTGCTGGTTCTCTCCATCCTTTCCGACGATCAAATCAGTGTCATTCTTGTTGAGGTACTCCAGGATCTCCTGGATGGCTGGGGTCAATTCTTTGCAGTGAATCGTCACCGTGGTTTCTTCGTTGCGCGGGTCGATGTCGAGTAAGATTTTCATGTAAAGACGGCTCCTCTTTTCCATAGGCTTGATAAGTTTAGTATAGATGGCGACTTTCCAGTTGTCACCAAATCAAAGGCGACCCGCAGGACGAGGACAGTAAGATGCATGTATCGGCGTCCGTCCTGCAGGCTGGAAACGCGGCTTGTGACATCGAGCGATTAATCTCATTCGGTTCTTGATGACCGCCTGATAACGGTGTTAGACAGCCCACCGATCGCGGCGGCGTCTCTTTGTTGGCATTGAGCTAGAGCTTCCCGTCCCGTTAGCCACCCTATCCGGCTCCCCCTTGTTGGAAAAATTGATATATTGGCTATGAATTAAAGCTATAAATGAGCGTAAAGGTAGGAATCGTTGTCAATGATCATCGCTGTCGATGTGTATTATGAGGAAAATAAAGCGAAATCAGTGGGGGTTATTTTTCAAGGTTGGGAAGATTCTAAACCACTTGAAATCATCGTGTCCTATACGGAAACCCCACACGAATACGAAATGGGCTATTTCTATAAACGAGAGCTCCCTTGCATACAGGAGCTGTTGAAACTTACGGATATCAGCCAAATACATACCATCGTTGTGGATGGCTATGTGTACTTAAACAATGAGAAAAAGCCCGGGCTCGGACATTATGTTTACACACATTTTTCCGGGAAGATTCCAGTGATTGGTGTTGCGAAAAATGCCTTTCGCGATAACGAGGCTTTTGTCAAAAAGATATACCGAGGCAGCAGTGCCAAGCCTTTATATATAACCACTGTCGGCATCGATCTGGCCGACGCAGCCGGGCACATACAGAGAATGTACGGCGAATACCGATTTCCGCATCTGCTGAAATTGCTGGATAAGGAGACGAAGGAAACCCGGCTGTAATCATCAAGGGGGATTAATAATGTTGTTTTGGAAGAAAGAATCGCAACTTGATCGAATAAAAAACAAACTCGAGAAGGCTCTGTGCGAAGATACGGCGTTTTTGGTGTTTGGAGCATCGTCACACAAATACATGGTTTATGAAAAGCTTACAACAAAAGAGCTTGCGGGCTGGCAAGCAAAGAATCAGGTCACACTCCCGGAGCCTTATACGCAGTTTTTAACGAACATCGGAAATGGAGGTGCCGGTCCATATTACGGGATGTATTCGATTGAAAAGGCAACTTCCTATACCGATAGAAATGTGCTCGCTGCAAAATGCGTTCTGCACCCCGGAATGACAAAAGAGGAATGGAACGAACTGACTGAGCCCCTGTTCAATGATGAGGACATCTCCGACCTGGAATTCGATGCCGCCCGTAATAGAGTGATGAGTGGCATGTTGTGCATTGGCACGCAAGGCTGCGAATATGATATGTATCTCGTAGTTGATGGTAAGCACAGGGGGGAAATCGTGTACACATCAGATTTTTATCCTGATCGTCCTTTTTTCTTCGTCTATGAAGACAACTTTCTGGACTGGTATGAGCGCTGGCTGGACGAAATTATTCTGGATTATGATAACGAATGGTTTGGCAGCAGAATGCCTGGCGATGAAAATGCGTTGATACAAGTTTATCAAAACGCCCCAAACGAAGAAATCAGATCAAAAGCGCTTGATGGCATGTTTAAGTTCAAGAAAATTTCCCAGCCAACCATTGATTTTTTGAAAAACATTGCCAAGCAAAGACAAAATGATCGCCCCACAGCTATTCGGTTAATCTGCAAAACCTCTATTGATGCGGGAAGAGACTGTCTTCTGGAGCTACTGCATTCGGGTAGTAATGAGGATTTTTTACAAGCTTTAATAATTCTGAACGGGTATGGTAAATCAGTTGATTTAGAGGAATTTATTAAAGTGATCGTTCAAAGTCTTGACCGGGTTCACGACACGGAAATGTTACGTTATGTGGGGTATGTTTTGGAATCTTCCGGTGCAATTACACTCCAAAACTTTAAACCCTTCTTGTGCCACACCGACTCGAATATACAAACGACCGCAATCTATGCCACTCGCAATTGCAATGACAAATCGGAAAGCTGGGAGATCGTTGAACAGATGTTAAGGGCTGGCGCCACGGAGGTTATGAAAAGCTCAATTCTATATTGGGGCATTGTCCCTCATGAGAAGTTATTGCCTTACTATAAGGTTGCATGGCCGGAATATAAAAGAAATCAAAATTTCAGGGAAAAATTTATTGAATGTTTGAATGAATTGCAAGAAGATTATTTTGACAAAGACTAATTATGAAAGCAGGTAGGTTATGCCGGCAGTGGCAGTCCTGACTGATGTCGGCTGGCACTGCCGGCTGGCCCCTTTGTATCCAACCGTCACGTGCAAGCTATTCGTTAACGAAAAGAACCGCGCTGCCACAAGCATCTTCGGAGCGAACGATTAAACGTTCACCATTATCTACAAATGGTATCTGGTTATCCGTTAATACGTTACGAGTAGTATGAAGATCTGTTACAGCAACAGTAAACCCTGCTAAGAAAGGTAGTGCGGGAGGAAGACGTCCGGGGAGGATATCTCCCATATTTTCAGGTGAAATGACTCTCACACTTGAGTAGCCTAGATTCAATATGTAGCTGCTGCCCTTCTGTTCACTTTTGTGTCCCGAATATCGTTCGTACTTTGCAGCGTATTCACTGGGATTGGTTGTACACACGATAATCTCAATAATGGTTTTTGCCCCGTTGGCATGCTGCATGTAACGAGGTTGAAGCACCAATTCCGGTGTAACATGTTGTGCGATTTGAATCAATCCTTCTGGATTCGCATTCTCTGGGAAATGAACCGTTTTGGCATGCATCATTTTTTTTCCATCGGGTGTATCAACGATTCGCTGAAAAGGTTTAATGTCAGAACATGAAGTCCCTTGTTCTATCAGTCTCTTATGAACGGCTTCCAGATCATCTGCGCCAAAATGCATCACATGCAAGCCTTCGAAACGACGGAGTGGTTTGTCGATATCATAGGGTCCACGCTGAGCTTCTGTAATTGTATCCCATCTGGCTTTATCCACAACACCTAACACTTCCAGATAATTGTTCTGAAAGATTGCACATCGGTTTCCAACTCCAAGCGATTCTAGTTCGCCCCCTGGCTTTAAAGGAATTCTCGGCAATGATAGAGGCGTAAAAGAAAATCCAAGCTTCTCATAACGTTCAATGGTGATGTTCATATTGGATGTGATTAGCCCAATATGATGCAGAATATTAATATCCAGGTTCATTATTTCCACTTCCTTATTCGATAGTATTAGAAGCATTCTCGCATGGTTTGTTTCTGATCCGGCTCATAAGATACGATCCATGATTCGTTTCTCATGATAGGTAATTCCTTTACTTGTAATAGGCTAAATGGACTTTGTATATCACCATATTAGTTGCAGATGTGTAACATGTCAAGTTCATTTTACCAATCACATCATTTGTCTAAAGCATTGATGGTGATCCGGCTGATGTGACAGTATCCCCAGGAGGTGAGTCTGTGTACGCTATTTCTGTTCTGATTCCATCGTTCCCAAGTCAAATAAGCCTGTCTCTTCTGCAAAGGCATAAGAAACAGGCATTTTTTTATGGCTACTTCTATTCAAATAGATACCGCTGGAGCAAAGCGAAAATCAGTACAGCTTCGATAGCTTCGCCGAACTAGATCAACCACTGCGTAACTTTACCACAGTTCATAATCACCCGGCCCAAACGTCTTTTACAACTTGTCCCGCCGATTCCAACCCGGACAACCAGGCGGCAGCATCATCGGCATTCACGCCATGACGATCCCGATAGGAATCAATCAGCGTTTGTTCCACCTCCGGTGCCATACGGGTGCCGTCGCCGCATATATACATTCGAGCTCCTGCCTCAAGTAAAGGCAGCAGCATTTCCACATCTTGCTTCAACAAATGCTGGACATAACACTTTTGCGTACCTTCTACTCTCGAGAAGGCGGTATGCAATGTCACGAGACCCTCATTCTCGGCCTCGTCAAATTCCTCGCGGTAAAGGTAGTCGTGCTCCGGATTGCGGCAGCCGAAGTACAGATGAGCAGCACCCAGTTCCTGCCCAGCCTTACGGAGCGCTTGTCTGGCTTGGATAAATCCCCTGAACGGAGCGACACCCGTGCCCGGACCGATCATAATCATTGGTGTTGCCGGGTCCTCTGGCAGCGCAAAGCCCGATTCAGACGAACGAATAAACATCAATATCTCTGCGCCTGTCCCCAATTCGGCCAAATAGTTGGAAGCAACGCCCCGATACTCTCCCCGACCGCTCCAAGCACTGTCCCGAACGACACCGACTGTAATGCTTGCCGTATTTTGGCTGACCTTCGGAGAGCTGGAAATCGAATAATATCTCGGCTTCAAAGGGGGCAGGAGGTCAAGAAATCTCTCAAACGGCAGCTCGCAGGATTCATACTGTTCCAGCAAGTCAAGCATGGTGATCCGTTTTGCCCGCACATCGGTCTGATAGGCCGCTTCCACAAGCAGTTCTTGAAGTTCTTTGGCATGCGGTGGACATACCGTATATGCGGCCATTTCTCGAATCTGCGCCCTTGTAGCAAGCTCCTGCAGTTCTATGCAGCGGGACAGCAGTTCGTCAAGACGGACAGGAACGCCTGTCGGCAAATGCGCACCGCTTCTTCCTTCAGCAGACAATATGAGGTGGGCGTCTGCATCCAGATTGAATCTTTGGAGTACTCGTCGAATCTGCACAGCTGAATTGAACGGCAGAACCCCCAAATGATCTCCCTCGTTGTAGTCCGTTCCCTCTGGCAGCGAGATTTCAATATGCTGCGTGATCCTTCCACTGTCCGTATGCTGCAGATTGCGGCTGTTAACGATGCGCCCGGTCACCGCTTGGTAGGTTTCTGCCAGTGGAACGGCAGCCGTTCCCTGGACAAACTGGATGGACAAGGTACTGAGCTTCGACTGTTTATCCGTTATAACCGGCAATCCGAGCGTTTGCATCAGATCCGGCCATAAATGCTCCGTCCATTCAACGACTTCCTGTTCAAAATCGCCGCTCGCATCGCTTCCGCCCCTTGGAATCATTCGCTGCGCCCCCTTCTCCTCAAGCTGCTCGTCAATCAAGCGGGGAATGCGCTGATATGTGCTTGCCCAGTTGTGATCCCCACAGCCGAAAATCGCATAACGAACGCCCTGGATTTCAGATAGATCCGCAATCTCCAGCCATTCCATAAAAGCTTTAGCATTAGTAGGCGGCTGTCCGTTATACGAGGCAGTAACAATCACTACAACCCCTTCCTTCGGAAGCCTTCCGGCAAAGTCATCCAGTGCGCCAACCTTGCTGTCGAACCCTAAGTGCTTCGCAGTATCCGCTACCTCTCTGGCAATTCCTTCAGCCGTGCCCAGATTGGACCCGAACAAAGCAAGCAGCGGTGTATGATGGGCATTTGTCGCAGAAATATCAGACCTGGCATATTCCCGCTTCTCCGATACGGCCGTTGCACCCTTACCTCCTCCCGAAAACAAGAGAGCGTTCACGTCTTGACGGCTTCGAACTTTAATATGGAAACCTTCCGGTTTCAAAGTGAGTGTCTCTTTGACCTTCAGTTCGTAATGCTGGTCTTCGATCAGTTCAAAATATTTGAGAACCATGCCAAGCACCAATGTTGCTTCCTGCAGAGCAAACTGCTGTCCGATACAAGCGCGTTGTCCATTACCAAATGGTTTGTACGCATCATGCGGCACCTTGCTCGGATCTTCAAAGCGCTCTGGTCTAAACACCTCCACGTCGTTTCCCCACACCCGGGTATCTCTATGCAGTCCCGGAATTAGGACTGTCACGCTGTCTCCTTTCTTGATCGGGTAGGTTCCGCCGATTGCCGTATCTTCTTTTGCATATAACGAGAAGGCAGGCGCCGTCGGCCATAAGCGCAGCGACTCGCTGAGAACCATACGGACATATTTGAGGTCCCTGACCTGGTTGTAGGTCGGAATGGGATCTTTCAGCACACGGTCCACTTCGCTGACCGCCTTATGCAAGGCTTCCGGATTTTTCATCAAATAATAAATGGCAAAGGAAAGCAATCCGCTTGTCGTCTCATGACCTGCGATAAGAAACGTGATCATCTGATAACGGATGTTCTCATGATCGAGACGCTCACCTGTATCGGGATCGACACCTTCGAGCATATGTGCAAGCAAGTCCCCTTCTTCACCGCCATGCTTCTTGCGGTCTTGGATGAGTTCATCCACAAGGGAGAACATGGATTGTATGTCCTGCTGAAACTGCCGTTTCTTTTTAATCATAAATAGGTCCTGTATGCCCAGACGGTGAAGCTGGTTCATGCCCTCATCGAGAGCCCGCACCATGCTTCCGATAAAAGGATGATTGTCTTCGCGATAGAAGCTGTTAAACCGGTAATTAAATCCGCACAGACCGATGGTATCCAATGTCAGACGAGTCATGTCGGCAGGAACGTCCACGGGTTCGTCCGGATTGAGCCGAGCCCATTTCTGGGTAAGTTGTATGGCGATATCAACCATTTTGGTATGGTAGTTTTGCATTGCACGCTGGCTAAAGCTGGAGAGCAGGATGTTATGGGCTTTTTTCCAGTTTGGCTCCTGTGTAGCACTTGTAAACAAACCGTCACCTGTGAAAGGACGGACATTCTGGAGCGGTGCCCAGACTCGTTTATCAAATCGCTTCTCGTCACACGCGTCCTTAACGTATTCATGGCCGGAGACGTACAGCTCCTTGCGACCGCCGGGAAACTGAAATTGAAAGATCGGCCCGAGTTCCGAAGCGACCTTCACAAGCGACTGGACCGGTGCTGCGGAATCCAGTATCGGCAGATTGCCCAGCGGACCGTAGGTTTTAGGTTGTGGCACTTGCTTCATTTGTGTCATGCTATCTCCCTCCGTAATCCATATCTTCTTTGTATGCGGTACTTCGTTTGCTTTGTAAGCGGTATTTCATTTGGAAGGTGTGATCACTTCTCAGTACCAATTGACTAACAACGTAAAATGGTCATTTTGCGATATAAAAGAAGGATTGGACGGCGGCATCGTTTGTTCAACTAACCATGGCTGTCTTATCCTAGCCTTTACCCTACCGCGATATGCATGTACCTCATATCAGCCGGGGGTCCATATTTACTTGGGGCTCGTTATGGGATAACCGAGGTCCCGAGATTACAGCTGTTAATTAGGCTGATACGAGCAGGTTAGCTCTGCCGATTTCCATTCATACCGAAGTTTTAATTCGTCTCCGCTATGGTCTGCGGCCATATTGAAAGGCTCGGCTTTGGGCTCGTGAAAAACAATCTGAATATCATTTCCTTTCTTCTCGTATTCCCCGTACCATACTTTGGTAGAGTTGTCCTTCGTTTCATGAACGGATAAAGGGTCCCAATCTGATTCAGGATTTTCAAAAAATCTCATCTCGGCAAAACAATCTGACGATTGGCTGCCGGCTGCAAGCTTCCACTTTCCCTCAATTTTTAAATCTGCGGTTTCCGTTATTTTTGAATCCGTACACCCAACCAGTAAGCAGACACTTCCCAATATAACGATAATCTTCCTCATTATCAGCATGTATACCCCCATTTATCGATATAATTCGACTTTAATCATATTAGTGAACAAAAATACTTTGTCTGATCATATTATATGTATTACCCGGTGTACACCTATTTGATCAATCTTCCCGAAAAAATGATTCTTTACGTCTATAAAATCTCGGAAATTTCAGTGATGGGGGTCGAATAGACGTTCTCATTGTCCGGGGAGCAATTGCTTTTTACCGAAGCGTATCCGACCGTAACATTGTATGATGCAGCGTGTAATAAGGCGGTTTGCTAATGACCCTGAATCAATTATGAGTTCAACAGAGTCAAAATAAAAAAAAGCCACAACTACGCGACTTTTAAGGAAGAATGACCTTGTCACTCGACAAACTTTTTATAATAAATTCTTACTTTCCTTCTATAGAACAACGTTATCGCGCCCTTCAATTCGTGTGAAAATCGAGGAATGAAAGGTATGATTACTTTAGAACAGTAAACCAAATGTCAGTACGTTGGCCCGTTTCAACGATTTTCGTCTTCTTGAGCATGATCTGCATGTCTTCAAGGTGTTCAAAATGCCGCTGTCCCTTACCTAGCAAGATAGGCATGATACCAATTTGCAATTCATCCACGAGGCCGGCCTTTACGTTCGGACCGCCAACTACAGTGACTTCTTTTTCTCCGGCGGCTTGTTTGGCTTGCTGAATTGCAGCTTCGACAGTATCTACGAATGTAAAACTTATATTGCTATTCTCTTTTGGTTTTCTCTCTGGCACTTGCTCTGTGATGATAAAAAGGGGTACCTGAAACTCATAATGATCAGCGTAGGAATCAGGATCACTGGCCATTTGAAAGGTTCTATGTCCCATAACTACCGCTCCGGTTGTGCGGATCGACTCTTGCATCAGGTCGCTTTGTACAAGCTCATTCAGATCAGGATAGAGCAAGGCGATACGGATTTTTGACTCATGTTTAATTGTAGCAGACACATAGTGTTGCGGTTTCTTATACCTTGCTCTGTTTGGATTATGAGATGAGATCGTAATGCCCCGTGCCTTGCTTAAACATTCTAATCCGTTATTTTGAGCTTTTTTTGAATCGCAGCGGCAGCCAGTCCCGCGAGAAATCCCCAAATGGCGTTGGTAGCAAGCACACTTACCAGGGCGAACGGATTCGTAATCGGTCCCCGCAGTTCGCCATCAAGAATAGGTGATAGAATGGCACTGATTACAATCGCAAATCCCCCATAGGCTAAACCGGTAAATGTTAAGTGAATCAGCGGCCGCTCAGCCCGACCTAACACAGCTACAGCAATCCATATAATGGTAATCACGATGGAAATGCTTATACTCGCTGTTGGCTGTCCGATTTTTTCCAGCCACCCTAATAGACTCATGAGCGGTCTTACAAGTGCTAACGCCGCCAACCCTATAATAAGGGACCAGTTTAGTTTTTCTTTCATTGGATTTCAACTCCTTCAGGTTGGACATGTTCCTTTTTTGGGAACATGCTTCTTTTTGCATGCACAGTCACAACTATGGAAACCCAAAGCATAACTGCCGCAATGAGTGGATGAACCGCACCTGCTCCATCAAAATTAGCAGTAAAATATTGTGCAAAGACGAATACAAGTAACAACACACTCATCCAGCGCAAAAATGTCGAAATCTTACCAATAAATGAAAGAAGAAGCATTACAATCGGGAATAACTCAAATATCCGGACAAATACAATGTGGCTGTGCCAGTACGATGAGTCTGTAAAAATCGCCATTCCTGCGATAAAGATTTGGGTCATGATGCAGATGACAAAAAGACCAGCCACGCCTAAAAAACAAAAGCCAGCCCCCCTGTTTACGGTTGATTGCTTCATGAAACTCATTCCTCTCTTCTTGTTTTTTTACGGAGGCCTTACCTGCAATATCTTACCGGATTCTCCTGATGAAATGATCTTAACAGCTAAATGTTGTGAACTTATGACGAGGGGTTACGCTTCCTGTGAATTTTTACAAAAAAAGATAAATGCGGGTATAATGGACCGAAGATAGTCTGTAGAAAGATGGTGAGATGCTTTTGTCCCATACCCTTCTAATCGTAGATGACGAGGAAAAAGTCATCGAATTCATGGTCCCTTTTCTGCGCCAGGAAGGTTATACAATTGTAACTGCCAGATCCGGAACGGAAGCACTTGAGAAAGCAAGAGAATTCAGACCGTCCCTGGCCGTGTTGGACTGGATGCTGCCGGGGATGAGTGGCATTGAGGTCTGCCGGCAGCTGCGTCAATCAAGCCGCATCGGTATTATCATGGTAACGGCGCGTACGGAGGAAACTGATAAGATTGTAGGCCTTGAAGTGGGAGCCGACGATTATCTGACCAAGCCCTTCTCTCTACGGGAGCTTGTTGCCCGGATTCGTTCAGTACTGCGGAGAGTGGATGACAGCGGATCGGACCAGCAAACGCTGAGCCGTGGCGGGCTGTCACTATCCGAGTCTCAGTGCCGGATCTGGAAACGCGATGAAGAAGTTCAGCTTACGCCAACGGAGTTTAAAATGCTGCTCACTTTGGCAACCAAACCCGGAATCGTATACAGTCGTCTCCAGTTGCTGAATGCTGCGCTGGAAGATGACATCCTGAACGACGAGCGTACGGTCGATGCCCACATCAGCCGGATACGCAAAAAAATCGAAGATGACCCGTCTAATCCCGCATATATCCAAACGGTATACGGATTCGGCTATCGATTCGGAGATCGGCTATGAGCGTCAGGAGACAACTATTTTGGACCTTGACGGCTTTTATTGCGGCCATGGCTGCAGCGTTTGTGCTGGTTACGCTATTTGTGGTAAAGCCAACCATCGAGCACATCCCTTTTGCCGACAGGAGTCGTGAGATCAAGGAGATCACGAAGGTGATTGTCGATCATTATGAACAAGGCGAAACGTTGGACGGCATTCAGCTGAAGCTGGAATCAATGCCTTCTTTGGGGCGTCCCGATTCGAGCGTCATTCTCATGACGCCAAAAAAAAGAACGCTGTTCGCCAAAGGCGACGCGTCACAAGAGCGCATAAAAAGGCTCGGTATACAGAAACGTATCGAATTCAAAGATGAGACCATAGCCGTTTTATATTATTCCGATCCGGAAGCGGCCAATCTGGCTATCATCCAGACCGGGATCGGCAGCTCGGTGACCGTCCTGTTGCTTATATGCAGTGCAATCCTGGTTCTCAGCTCACTCGTAGCCGCCTACTGGCTGGCGAAACGTCTCACAAGGCCATTAAGTGAAATCATTCCCGTTATTGACCGTTTACGAAAAGGTGATCTGACCGCAGAGGCACCGGTTTATTCCGACAACGAGTATGGAAAAATTGCCAAATCATTGAATGCGATGACGCGTCAATTGGTGCAGGCAGAGGAAGTTCGCCGGAATCTTGTCGCGGATGTTGCGCATGAACTCAGGACCCCAATCACGATTGTGAGGGGCAAGCTGGATCTGATTCAGCAGGAAGGGCGTCTCATTGAACCCGTAAACATGCTTCCGATCCAAGACGAGCTCATTCGGCTGACTCGCTTGGTAGACGACCTTCATCAGCTCTCTCTTGCCGAGGCCAGCAAGCTGCAGTTGAATCTGAAAGCGACCGATCTGCCTGCTCTGCTTAGACGCGTGATTGAACGATTTGAGCAGGATGCCGAAGATAAAAATATATCGATTTCGTTTACTGCAGAACCGAGTTTACCGCAAGTCCGGATAGACCAACACCGCATGATACAGGTGTTTATTAATATCATAGGGAATGCATTCCGTTATACAGCGGTAGGCGGAACGGTTTCGATAACTGTCAAAGCTCCCGTTTCAAACGATTCTCATTTCATACAAATTGAGATTGCGGACACCGGACAAGGCATAGCGCCTGATCATATCCCTCACGTGTTCAACCGTTTCTACAGGACGGATGAAGCGAGGAGCCGGAATAACGGCGGTATGGGACTCGGTCTGGCTATCGCGAAGGAATATGTGGCGTCTCATCAAGGCATGATCGATGTACACAGCGTTCTCGGAGTCGGTTCTGCCTTTACGATCAAGCTGCCCATTGGTCATACTGAATAATCAGAGCATAAGGATCGATGGGCTACTCCGCATACGTGAAGAGGCTGCCGGATGACCGGAAGCCACTTGTTGTTGAATCCTGTCTGATAGAAAATCTGATTATTCACCGACAATAGGGGTGTCCCCGTCAATTCCCTTGCTTTCCATCTTGATATGGATTCGTAATGAATTACTCGTACGTGTTCCTTTTTTCCACTTCCTCTAATATTTTGAAATAGCCTATTTTGTGATCGATATTCACCAGTGTGCGTTCTAATTCTTTCATCTGTTCATAAACTTTTTTGCGGTACGTTTCCATCAATTCCCGGCGGGCCGTTAACGTCGAGACTACCGGATTCCTCATGGCGGCAAATTTCTGCATCTCTTGAATGGGCATTCCCATCGCTCGAAAATAATTCAAAAATTTATACCAGCCGATATCGGATTCCGAAAATAGACGATACCCATTTTTATCGCGTTCGATGCCGTCAATTAATCCGATCCGCTCGTAATAACGCATGGTATGTATGCTTAATCCCGTCGCTTGGGAAACTTGCTTGCTCGAATAATTTTCTTTCATACGTTTATTATAGCAAAGTTCGAAAGAGTATTGCTATGGAGCGCACTCTATAGTTTACCATGTGATCCATGACCATGACCAAGTGCATGTGTCAGTTATCTTATTCTATTCGAAAGGTGTGATCATGATGAAAACCGTCTTTGTTCATTCTTTTGGATGGCCAGATGTGCTTAGCGTCGAATCATCGCAGATTCCTGCACCACAACCAGGCGAGCTATTGATTGAGGTGCATTATGCTGGTGTGCTTCCGTTGGATTGTGCAATCCGCAGCGGATTTGCGCAAGCATTTTTCCCAGTTGAATTTCCTTATGTCCCAGGGTTTGCTGTATCCGGTGTCGTAGCACAGCTTGGACCTGACGTAACTGGCTTTAAAGTAGGGCAATTTGTTTTTGGTAATGTAAAGGGAGCTTATTCAGAGTATGCGATTGGCAAAGAAACCGAGATCTTTCCAATGTCGGAAAATCTGGGTTTTAAAGAAGCTGCCATGATTCCCGGCGGAGGAGCATCGGCTTGGAAAGCTCTCTTTCATATCGGCAATTTACAGGAGGATCAAAAAGTCCTAATTACAGGTGCCGCCGGAGGTGTAGGCCAATTCGCGGTACAATTGGCCAAGAACCGTGGAGCTTACGTGCTGGCAACTGCTTCTCCGTCCAATATTTCGTTTGTCGAATCGCTCGGAGCGGATCTAGTGTTTGATTATACCAAGGTGAAACTGAATGAACTAAAAGAGAAAGTGGACTTGGTTATCGATAACGTTGGTGGGGAAGTCCAAAACCAGGCTTGGTCTATTTTAAAAAAAAGCGGGAAGCTTGTTTCCCTGGTTCAACCGCCTTCAGAGGAACAAGCGGCTCTAATTGGGGTAACTGGCGCTTTCGTCATGGGAGTTCCGCATCGTAAAGATTTTATTGCCTTAGCCAATCTGATGGCTAGCGGGGTGATCAAAACGGAAGCACCAAATGTATTTGATCTGGATTCCGTTCGCCAAGCACATACGAAGAGTGAGCTAAGACACGGTAGAGGCAGAGTGCTCCTCAAAATAAAATAAAAAGCCCTTTATTCCCCGACTGTTTTTTAGACACTACTCGATAATGGTGGTATCTTCCTCACTTCTGTATTCTAATATATCGCCAGGCTGGCATTCTAATGCCTTACAAATCGCCTCTAAAGTAGATAATCGGATCGCTTTTGCCTTTCCATTTTTCAAAATGGAGAGATTAGCCATTGTTATGCCAACCCTCTCCGAAAGTTCGGTTACGCTCATTTTTCTCTTGGCCAGCATCACATCAATATTGATAATAATCGCCATATTATTCACCTCAGACCGTCAAATCATTTTCTGATTTTATATCAATCGCCTCTTTAAGGAGCTTTTGGAGAACAGCAGCAAAAACGGCAATCACCAAGGAGGCAAAAATGATGACCATTCCGATTACGATGATACCTGGGGCATCGTCCCTCTCAGCTATGAGATAAAACAGTGGCATGCCCGCCACATACAAAACGCTGATGGTGATCGCACAGTATTTTATTTTTTTTAAAGCCTGTACAGATAATTCCGAGAAAGCTTTGTTCTTGTCAATATAGCTTAAAAGTTTAAAAGCTTGATACAAAGCAAAATAAAAAGGGATCACCGTTGCATACAAATCGATGAAAACGTAATATTTCATATAAGATCTTGAATACAATTCTGCTGCAAAATTCGCGATTTCAGGCACCACGAATATGCACAAAGCAAGAACCGGGATTCCAAGTAAAATAACAGCCGCCTTTAAGAAGAGTGTTGTTCCTTGTTTCATAAAAAGCCCCTCACTTATTATCAAATTAAATTTAATTTGACTTTAACACATCATTTATTGTTTTACAATAAATAGTTGCTGCAATAGAATATATTATTGCTGTTACCAATCGTTGATGAAACCTCTGTCGTAGTATCCGCTATTGATTAACGCCATTAATTAATGCGGTTAAATAATTAATTGCTGGATGGACAGCTTTATTTCGCGTGATTCGACAATTTATTTAACGCCATTAATTTATACATACGTCCTTAATGGGGTCCCGCCAACATTTTAACGAAAATATACGCTAAGCCCTCGGACGTGATCGACTTGGCGTTTTTTCTTACTCTAAGCTGGTCCGAGTCGTACTACCCGGAGCATCGCTGTTTAATCTCCTTAACTTAATGAATGAAAAATATTTGTAGATCCTGCCGTCGGATGGCAAGTATTATTATCCGTGTAGAACCAATGAGTCACTCAAAATTCCTCCATTAAAATAACACCAGGAAACCCCGGTGTTATTTTAACTTAATGTTTCAAAAGGATGCGACCTCTTTCAAGATTGGCAATACAGTATGTCAAATCTAAGGTCGAACATATCACCCCAATGAACCAATTAGCTCATCGGTCCCTGGATCTTAGTCACGCAAACAATTACAATGCCTTACTGCTACTCATGCCTCTATTCTGCAATGAAACGTTTGCTAAATAAAGCATAAAGTGCACAGGCAACCACCATGATCCCAGCAAATATGAGTATACTCTCCACCCGCACAATATCCCCCAACGGACCAAACAAGACCATCCCTAACGGCAAGGCGCAGGAGTTTGAAACTTGTACAAGACTAAATATTCTGCCATGCATGGAAGACTCAACTTTTTCCTGCAATAATACTGTAATTGGCGCGTTGAAACAGGGCATTGTAATTCCAATTAAAAAGTTAAACAATAAATACATGACAAATTCCGGAGCGACACCCAGCCCTACCATCAGCAAGCCATAGAAAGCGCACGCTAATATAGTGGTATGCATGCGGTTTCGGAAACCTCCCCAAGTTGCAATCACAATGCCTCCGGCTATTGCTCCAGCGCTAAAGGTCATCTCACTTGCCGTCAGCCTCCACACTTCCCCACCGAAGGAACGGCTCACCATGAGGGGCGTTAAAAAGGCAGCTGGACTTATCAAAATCATAATGACAAACAGAAAAAGGAGCAATCGTTTTAATAAGGTGTGATCTTTCAAATATACAAACCCTTGTTTAATGTCGAGCAAATTAGATTTGTGCCGACTAGTCATATTTGCATGAGAGGGTACGGCAATGGTCAGCATGATACTAATCCCGATGACTGCGGTAATAACATCAATAAAAAACGTCGCTTCAATTGTCGTTATGGAGAGAATCGCCCCGCTTGCCGCCGGTGAAAGAAACATCATCAAGGACGAAATACTGCTGTTTACTCCATTTACTTTCATAAGCTTATCTTTTGGGACAATCTGGGGAATAACAGCGTTATAAGCCGGGATTTGTATTCCGGTTCCTGCCGATCGAATAAGCAATAGAATAAAGAGCAGCCAGATAGATTGATAACCCGTTAAAAACAATACCGCCATGATAAGCGTCACGGATGCAATCATCCCATCAGCCAGCATAATCATTTTTTTGCGATTGTAACGGTCAATCCATACGCCGGCAAACAGGGATATGACAATCTGCGGCAGAAAACCGCAGACAGTGGAAATCGTCATCATAACTCCTGATGTGGTCGTAAGGGTAATATGCCAAATAATCGCATATTGAACCAATGATGAACCGAATAATGATATTGTTTGTGCAGTCAGGAACAGGATAATTTTCCTTTTCCACTCGTTGTCGTTGTTACTCATAAATCTATTTACACTCCTCGTTTTTTCAGTTCTTCGTTACCTAGTCGTTCGATGGAGTTCACAGCATGCTATCCTCTATGTTGAGAAGACTATCAACCCATCCTTGATAAAATTTTTCTTCATGAGAAACCAGTATCAAACTTCCGTCAAATTGAATCAAAGCTTTTTGCAAAGCGTCTTTTGCTTCAGCGTCCAAGTGATTGGTCGGTTCATCCAGGATTAGCATATTACATGGTGAAAGCAGCAAGCGGCATAATTTCACCTTTGACTGCTCGCCTCCACTCAATGTAGAGATGGTCTGTGAAACATGGGTGTCCTTTAAAGCGCATTGTGCCAAATGACGGCGAATTTCTTTCATGCTCAGTTTAGGATAACGCGCCGATATGATCTGGATCGGTGTCATTGCATCGTCCTCCCAGATGAGGTCCTGCTCGTAATAACCGATCTTGACTTGTTCCGCAAACCGAAAACCGCCGGATACACTCTGAATATTTCCAATCAATGTTTTGAGCAAAGTTGATTTTCCGATTCCGTTAAAACCGGTAATCACAAGCTTTTGCCCTCCCGTAACTGAAAAATTTAATTTGGGCAGCAGAGATGTAACATATCCAACCTCCAGATCATTTACCCTGAGCACCACCTGTGCGGAAAGAGGAAGTTCACGAAACCGGATTGATGGTTTAGAGGCAAAACCCGGTGGAGCGATTCTATCGATTTTTTCAAGCTGTTTTCGTCGTCCTTGAGCAATTCTGGAATTAACTCCAGCTATATTTCTCCGGATATATTCTTCCGTCTTTCCGATTCTTTTCTTCTGGGCATTGTATTGCCGAATATAATCCTCCCGTAAATGTTCCTTTTGTCGGAGAAAATCCGAGAATTTACCATGATATTTTTTGATCGATTCGCCTTCAATATCGCAAATGCAAGTTGAAACCTTTTCAAGAAAGGTCTGGTTGTGTGATACAACAACGAATGCATTTTTAAACGTCGCTAAATAGTCAGCTAGCCAATCAACATGCCCTTTGTCAAGAAAATTTGTGGGCTCGTCAAGCAATAAGACATCCGGTTTTTCTAAGAGAAGCTTTGCCAGAATCACTTTGGCACGCTGCCCGCCGCTTAACTCCCGAATTGGACGGTCAATTCCGATGGCGTTAAGCCCCAGGCCGTTGATCACTTTATTGATCGTGCTGTCTAAAGAATAAAAATCATGCATTTCGAGCTGCTCCTGATGTTCTGCGGCTTTCAGCAGTTGATCTTCATTGCCAGTAATGGCGCTTTCTTCATAGAGTGCGTTCATCTTTCTTTCAAGTTCAAACAAATCCAAAAATGCCGTTTTCAAGTAGTTCAAAATCGTATGGCTTCCATTGATAACAGCATATTGGTCAAGATAACCGATTTGAATGTTGGGCTGCCATTTTGCAGTCCCCTTATCGGGAATAATCTCGCCTGTCAAAATGCCGATCAACGTACTTTTTCCTGTTCCGTTCTGTCCAACCACACCTAAGTGTTCCCCTTTACACAACTCAAAATTTACCTGTTTGTACAGTGTTTTATCGCCAAAGGAATGCGACATATCGATTACATCAAGTAAACTCATACTATATTCTCCTTTCTAGAGTAAAGGGCAGAGAAATCTGCCCCTCCTCATCAAACCGTACGTGAGGTTTTCCCTCATACGGCTTTCCGATGTTCGTCATTCATGTGCATGCAGATTACAAGAGCGTCTTGAGTCCATAATGTTTGGCCATGTGCTTCACTTCTTGAAACGAACCCATCCACCTTGCGCGTTGCCTCTTCCTGGCATACCATCTCGTAAGCCTCTGCAAAATGTACCCGTCCAACTTTGCCAGCTTTAATTGGCTGTAGGCCGTGTAGTAATAGTTCCTCTACCCCTGAATCTTGGGATTCAGCCATTCCACCTGTTCGAGAAATGATTTATGCCTCATGTTCGGCGGAGCCAGACGTTCTTTTACTACCTCCCGGATTCGATCTTCCGCTTTCCGAGCCAGCCATTGTTGGGTCGTGTAGTACACTTGTCCTCTCGACGTTTCGGCTTTCGTTTTACGATGGTGCATGCCCAGAAAGTCGAAGCCTTCTTCTCCTGTCCAAAGTCCGACAATGCGCGTTTTAGTCGGATGCAGGGTTAGCTCCAGACGATCCATAATCGCACGAATGATTTCGTACGCTCGGTCTGCGTCTTTCTTTGTCTTGCACACAACCACGAGATCATCCGCGTAACGCGTAAGTTCCCCGGTTCCGCTGCCGTGTCGTTCCCACAGGATGTCGAAGTAGTTCAGATAGATGTTCGCCAAGAGCGGTGAAATAACACCGCCCTGCGGCGTTCCCAAATCCGAGCGTCTCACCGTTCCTTCCTCCATGACCCCCGCCTTTAACCACTTCCGCACTAGCTTCACGATACGTCTATCGCTGATTCGCATTTCCACCAGCTTCATAAGCTTCTCTTGGTTGATGTTGTCAAAGTAGCCTTGGATGTCGACGTCAACCACCCAATTGCCTTTGCGGTTGCATGCTTTCCGGATTCGATCGAGCGTTTGCTTCGCGCCTCGCTTCGGACGGAATCCATACGAGGATTCCTGAAAATCCGCTTCAAAGATCGGCTCCATAACCAGTTTCGTCGCCATCTGTATGACGCGATCTCGGACGGTGGGAATGCCTAAAGGCCTCTGCTTCCCGTCCTTTTTCGGGATGTAATGACGCCTGACGGGCTGTGGGTGGTAGTTGCCTGTCTTTAGAATTCGATGGCATTCGAGTAAAAAGAGATGCTCTCCCCTCTTCTCGATGTCCGACAGCGTTTCACCGTCGATACCCGCCGATCCTTTGTTGGCCTTAACCCTCCGCCATGCTTCCCATAAGATATCCATCCGGTAGATCTTGTCGTACAGCGCGTGGAATCTGCGTTTCTTGCTTTCCTTGGCCGCATGACCTAGCTTCTCTTGGAGTTGTTGAACGTTTTCCTTTGGTGTTGTTAGCCGTTTGGCATTCACTGACTCGTACCTCCTTAAGAAACGTGAACAAAGCAGGGCTCCTTCCCTCCCGCAGGTTATGTTGTCCTGCGATTCTTTGGTAGTATGAGCCCCTCGGACTCCCTTCCTGCAGACGGCTCACTTCACCTTCCGGGCTTATAGAGCGCCTCTTTACGGGTTCAAAAAAAAACCGTGCAGGGGAGGGTCTCCCCAGTTCACTGCATCCTCTTTCATGCCATACCGATCCCCATACGCCGGAGGATTCCTCGCTGTCGCTCCAAGTTCCTAACAGCTTCCATGGCCTTCGGTCCAGTTTAGCGAGACTCGGCTTCCTCTTTTCCCTCTTGCGAGGCCTTTTTGACGACGCGGCAGGATTCACTTCATGTTACGGCCTGGCATGTTGCTCGCCCTGTCTCTGACAGGTACTTTTGTCGATACGCTTTTGCGCACAGATTTCGCCATACGCAAGTATCCTAGCTACGCGGGGGCTTGGCCCCTCCCGCGACCGGATTTCCACCGGCTAGAAGATGCGTGCCTCTGGGCACGCCTAAACAAAAAAGCAGAGGGTATTGCACCTTTCGGCACAAGCCCTCTGCTTCTCTGTACTCTACAATAGGTACAGCAATACGATCTTCAGCTAGAAACTGAACATAGTATCACAAAAGGCTGTAGACGAATTATTGTCTACAGCCCCTTAATCATCTTATCGACCGACGGCACAACCAAATAAGCATGGAATTCCACGCAAAAATTTGAAGGCTATCAGTCGATGAAGAAAGAGCATGATGCTCTTTGATTAAGCTCCGGACAACGCTTCATCGTTTTATCGATTTGTTCGGAGCAGCTCTTGGGATATAATTTAACAGTTTCCGTGAAATGCATATGGAATACACCCTTTCGTTTGGAGCAATTTTATTATTTATGTCTGCACTTGTCAAGAATTGTTCGTTGGCTATCGGATCTTTCTGAATGCTCTATGAGTTCATGTAGCTGTTCATTCAAGTTGTGTATTCTTACGAACAACCATAAAGGAATGACACTCTTATTTCTAATGACCGCTAATGCAAGGCAGTATAGGACAATGTCGATCCTCTCCTGCCATGTTGTCGAGCGTCCCTTGGTCATAGCTGGCGTTCCCCCTGTATAAGCTTTTAAGCTGCTATGACCATTATACTTCTTAATCCAATCGGTAAGTTGGGTTCGACTGGCGATCTTATACTTCTCGATAATTTGGTACTGCGACAATCCCCCACCCAGATAATCCATCACCGCTTGATGTTTAAGCTCTTCAGAATAACTACGATTATGACTGGGGATCTCTAGTCCTTCGTAACCGTACAAATGATAACGACGTTGCCACTGCGCTACAGTGGACTTGCTAAAGCCGTATTTTCTAACAGCGGCATTCCTACCAATATGGCCGCTTTCAATCTCTTGAAGGATAGCCAACTTCTCTAAAGCATTAAGTTTAGGTTTAGACACAAAGAATGCTCCCCTTACAGTAACAGGTTTTTATTATTTCACCTGTCTACCGTATGGGGAGCATATCAAAATGGACTCGGGTGTCTTATTTCACTTTTATGTAGACGAGCGACGATTAAGAAGAACCACGGGTAGAATAGTGTAGTTGCCCTGCAACCCTTTAGACTGAGTAATCGTCTAGAAATCGATGATAACTGGTTGTTCACAATTAAAACCAAATCCTGCACCAGGGCCTGAAATAGAAACAGA
This sequence comes from Paenibacillus nasutitermitis, assembly GCF_014641075.1. GTDB lineage: Bacteria > Bacillota > Bacilli > Paenibacillales > Paenibacillaceae > Paenibacillus_Z > Paenibacillus_Z nasutitermitis. Next base: position 2,078,453 of record NZ_BMHP01000001.1, on the reverse strand, counting down.
AACAGAGTTCGCCGACTACGTCAATGTCGGGGGGAAACATTACATTCACGCTTGGGAATTAGCTATGGCTAACAATTCGTAAATTTCAGAAATTGGTAAAGTGGAAAGTGGATCAGTAACACCAGAAGGTACTCCTGTTTATTTAAGTAAAACAAACAGAAACGTTCAAATGAAGAAGCTGTAGTCTACGACTTTATTTATCAAGTCATAGCCTGCGGCTTTTTCCCCAATAGTTTTTTATACCATCACCGAGAACACGTAAACAAATTTATGCGATTTTCGTTATAATTATTGCTTAGCGTACGTTTTTCGCGTTTTGTTGGCGGTACCCCTTAATGCACTAATCTTGAACGGGAAATTGATAAAAAAAAGCCCGCTGCTTAAGCGGACTTCATTCGTAATAATGTTTATGTGGATACTCTTTTTAGTAGACCGCAAATTCATAGATAATGGGTTGTCCGGTGCCGGATATAAAATAGAGCCGGGCCTTGCTACCGGTGACAGCCGGAAATGTGACTGTTTTCGGAGTGTTGACATCGCCGATTGTAGTTCCCGTATAAGCTGTTGTCCAGGTCGAGCCGCTCCAATAATCGATTCTATAGCCTGTCGTACGGTTGCCGTATTCGGTTAGCACCGCTTTGCTGAAGGTAACCGGTTGTCCGAAATCGACCGCGAGCCATTGTCCCGAGAACAAGTTATTACTGGCTTGCCAGTTGGTCGTGGGTGACCCGTCAAATGCCTGATAAGCGGATTGACTGCTATCATATTGTGAAGAGCTGCTATAATTGGATACCGGCAAGTTTAAAGCATGATTTCGATTTAATAGCTCAAACTCGTAAATAATGGGTTGAAAACTTGTGCCAGCTGTAAAATAAAGGCGCGCTTTACTCGCAGTTACGGCTGGAAAAGTGATCGTTCGAGGAGAACCATAATTGCCAATAGACGTCCCGGTATAGGCTGTTGCCCAAGTTGTACCATTCCAGTATTCAATTCGGAACCCTGTCGTACGATTGCCGTATTCGCTGATTATGGCGGTATTAAAGGTTACATTGCTGCCAAAATCCACCTGTAACCATTCGTTCGCGTAATTCCCGGATGCCGCCTGCCAATTAGAAGCCGTCCCATCAAAGGCCTTCCCTGCTGTCTGATTTATGTCATATTGGGAAGAACTGCTGTAGGTCCGATTAAGCGCCAAATTCCCTGTTAGGAGTTTATAATATTCAATGGCTTGAGGACTATTAACCATTCCGCTCTTCACGGCAATCGCTTTAATGACGATCGTCTCCGGATGAGGAGATGTAAGAAGTAATGGGCTGGTGTATACCGGACTTGCCAGAGTTGGCGTCGATCCGTCAGTCGTATAATGAATGGTTGCCCCGCTAGTATCTGAAGCAATCGTTACGCCTTGCATAGAATCGTACGTGCCGCCGCCAATATTCATAACAGGAGATGCCACCGAATTTGATATCCTGGCCACCCATAACGTCCAATCTTCTACCGAAGGTTGAGGGGGAATGCTCCATTGCCCCGCTGTATTCGGAGAAAATCCTGCGTTTATTGTCGTGTATTTGCCGGTTCGTGGGTTCATCCATTTGGCCATATAAGTTGCGGATGCATTCAACCCGTTCAGAGTACCGTTATATGCCGTCGTCGTTGAGGGCAAGTACGCAACAATTGATGATCGATCTGTGTTTGTTTTTGCAGCTGGTTCTTGCGTTCCCGTTGGGGCTCCGCTCCAGGAAATAACCGAATTGTTTGGCTGTAGTGTCCACCAGTTTACTGCTTCGAAGAAGTCTTTCATGTAACGCATTTGTTCTCCGGCTTGCTTATCTATGGCTTCATACCAAGGAGTCGGAAGCCCTCCCCACACCTGCCATATGTCATTGCTATCCCAAGTTGCCTGCCATAATCCTTCAGAACCGTAAGAAAATCCTGCACTGCCAGCCATATTCGCATTCCAGGCTGTTTCCCTCGTATAGGAGGAAGGTATACCATTAATGTTCTCATAATTGGCTTCTCCTTCGATGACAACCTTGGTCGGAGTCGCGTTGTAATGTTCCAACCAATAACTTTTATCTCTTAACACACCATGACCGCCTTGCAGGAAATCAAAATGATAGGCATTGTCATTACGGAATGAAATCGTGTTCGTGTAATCATTATGAAGCGTATTTGCTCGTTTGTAAGCATCTATCGAATACGTGTAATCGAGTACGTTTTTCCAACTGGCCGCACTGCCTTGACCATACTCCCCGCCGCCTGTCCAAACTGTTGGATAAGCGCCATACCGGGCAACGATATAACGGGCCATCCGTTTGTAATCCGCTTCATTGCCGCTGTCCAACAGCCGTCCCCAATCGATTCCCAATGCCACGACGAGTCCCTTATCGATTGCATACTGGATACGAAGATCGGAATTTTGCCAGAAGCCGGGATTCAAATCCGATGCGAACCCCTTCCAATTCAAAATAGAACCTGCCGAATTATAGGCCTTGAATTCCCGGATCGATGGCGTACTCCCTCCGGTTGTTCCCGTAATGGTGATTTTTACATACCTGACATTCGCCGTAACGGAATCGGAGAAGGAGTCTCCCGAAACGCCAGTTGTCCGATCGGCCAGGGTTGTATAAGTAATATTATCCGCGGAGCCTTCAATTTTGTATTTCCAGGTGTCGTTTTCTCCGAACAGCGTGTCGATCTTACCAAGTGCCGTGACTGATTTAAGATCAATGGAAAACCACTGTGGATACGTATTCGATGCTGCTTTCCACATCGTCCCTTCTCGTTCGTCCAGTGCTTTACTTGGATGAGCAACATAGCTATCGTATTGACTGCTGGAGGTTATAAAACTGGATGCATTTGAATCGTACCGGGTATAGTTCCAAACATGGCCGCCTTCATTATAGGTTCCGCTTTTATCAACATCGCCCTGCTCGAAAGCAAAAAAGTTCATCTGATAAACGGAATACCCTTGTTTGACCCGTTGGTCAACCATCCCCTTATATTGGGACGACCATCGGGGGTCGTTGGAAGCCCCCCATTTTTCCCGGTAAGACAATCCCATCCAATGCGTGTCCGCAAGCCAATAGAAAGGCGTCCCATCGTTATAGGTCAGAAATCGATTCGAAGAATCGGCTTTGACGAATCCATGTTTATAAATTTCCAGTGAACCGGTATAAGGTTGACTCACAACGGTTCCTGTTTGCCCATGCAGCCCGGTATCCGTCGGATCAGAAGCCGTAGTAGCATAAGACCAATTCCCTGTCACGGTAGGCGCAAATCGGAACTTCCACGTATCCCCGCCATCCCAGAATCCTGGCAGGGTCATGCTGATTCCGCCGGGACCGATGAATGTGGCATTTATTTCTACATCTATATAAGGGTTTGAATAGCTTTTTGAACTATGCAGGATGATATCCACAGCTTTCCATAGTTCAGTCGTATAGGCGGCGGCGTGAGCTTTCGGAACGTATACTGACAGTGGGGTAACGACAAGCGAGCTGAATATCAAGACCGAAGCCATCCACAACATAACCCGTCTTTTCACTCTTCTTCTCCTCCTCGATTTAAGCCTGCAGTTTATAGGCGCCACGCATATTGAAACTGATACGAGCCCGAATCCAACTCCAACCGCACGTCCTTCTCCTGAGCTGTTACCTGTCGTATTCCATCCGCTTCGATTAGCCGATCCCCCCCTTCTGTCACCTCTTCTTGGCAGGTATTGGGCAAAAAGACCGTGCCGGTCGTGTTTGGCGGCAACGTAATTTGGATGGTCATTTTCCCATCCTCAATTCTCCATAGCGACAGGATTTCCCCATACATAGACTGAAAGGAGGCTCGCGCATAATGTAAGCCTTCTCCTGGTCTGGGACGAATAACCGTATGCTTATAGCCTGAACTCTCTGCATCCGTATCTATCCCCGATACTACCCTATAGAACCAATCACCAATTGCACCGAAAGCGTAGTGATTGAATGAATTCATATCCGCGCTCCAGAACGATCCGTCTGCGTTCTGACCGTCCCAATGCTCCCAAATCGTTGTTGCCCCCTGCTCGACTGAATACAGCCATGACGGGAATTCTCTGGAGAGCGCCAGCTTGTAAGCCAAGTCGGTTCGACCGATATCCGTTAGAGTTGAACAAAGGTAAGGCGTGCCCAGGAACCCTGTTGTCAGCTTGTGATCCGATTGTTCTAGAAGCTGGATTAAACTTTGTTCAACCCTCGCCCGAACATTATCTTCAACTAATCCAAAGCTGAGGGCCAGTACATGAGCAGTCTGGGTCGGAGAAACAAGTCTGCCGTTCTTCGAGACGAACTCGAGGTTGAAATGTTCGATAACTCTATTGCGCAGCTCCGTATACCTGGCGACATCATCAACATAACCCAGAACCTGCGCGGCTCTAACCAGCAAATCCGTTGAATGGGCATAGAACGCAGTTGCTATAAAATCTTTCGGTGTCGCACCCGCGTAGCTGCCTGCCGGAGCATCAAGCGCAAGCCAATCGCCGAACTGAAATCCGCTGTTCCACAGAAACTCCTGCTCCCCCAAACTCCGAATGAATTCTACCCATGACCTCATGCTGCCGTATTGTTCTTCCAACAACCGCTTGTCTCCATAACATAGATATAATGTCCATGGACAAATAACGGCGGCATCTCCCCAACCTGCTGCCGAATGCAGATCCCAACCCGGCAGCGTATCAGGCACCGTGTTCGAAACGCCTCCATTCGGAAGCTGATCCGCTTTCAAATCCCTAAGCCATTTCGTAAAGAACGCGGCAACGTCCATATTAAACGCTGCCGTCCTGATAAACACTTGCGCATCGCCCGTGTAACCAAGTCTTTCATCACGCTGCGGACAATCCGTAGGCACGTCGAGGAAATTTCCCCTTTGTCCCCAAACGATATTGCTCTGCAGCTTGTTGACCAACTCGTCCGAGCATTCGAAAGTTCCCGTCTCGTCCAGAGCGGAATAGATCACGTGGGCTGTAAAGGCTTCGAGGGACATATCTCCTGGATAACCGGTTACTTTAACATATCGAAACCCTTGAAACGAAAAACGGGGCTCGTAATACTCGTTTACGCTTCCTCTGCACACGTATCGGGTTGTTTGCTTCGCTGAACGCAAATTATCCGTATAGAAATTGCCATCCCGGTCCAATACTTCGGCATGCGCCAATTCAATGATCGTCCCTTCCGGTGCCGTCAGTGAAAAAGAAACCCAGCCAACCATGTTCTGGCCGAAATCAAGTATATCTTCTCCGGTCGGCGTACGAAGCAAACCGGCCGGCTTCAATTCCCTCATCACTCGGGTCGGTACGTTCTCCTGAGGAATCAGCATCTGTTTACTATGATCCAGGATGCTGACGGGGAGCCAATCATGATCCGCATAGGAGGATCTGCTCCATCCATCCTTCTCCAACCGGGCGTCATACGTTTCCCCGTCATAGATCGAAGCCATGATGATTGGACCCGTCTCGCACCGCCAACTATCGTCCGTTATGACGATTTCTTGCCTTCCGTCTTCATACACCAGGTACAGTTCAAGCAGAGCCGCTCTTTGATCCCCATAGAAATTGTTTGGATGCCCGCCGATTCTCCCCTTATACCAACCATCCGCGAGCGTAATTCCAATCGCGTTCCTGCCCTTTTGAATGAGACCGGTTACGTTGAAGGTTTGAGTTTGAAGACGTTTATGATAGCTGGTCCAACCAGGTAGGAACTTGTTTTCGTTCAAGCGTTCCCCGTTCAATTCCAGTTCGTATATCCCCAAAGCTGTTGCGTAAATGCGCGCGGATAGAAGATTCGCGCCTGCTTCAAAGGTCTTTCGAAACATCGGGGAAGCTTCCGGCGAGCGATTGTTCTGTTCATGGTCGAAGGTTATCCATTGTGCCGTCCATTCGGCGAAATCCATCATACCCGTCTCCCAAAAAGCCGTTAGCCAATTGCTCTTGCGACAATGCGAATCCCAAACGCGTACGCGATAGTAGTATAGAGTACGGGACTTGAGAGGATGACCTTCATATCGAATATGAACAGATTGATCCGATTGGACGTGTCCGCTATCCCATGTCAATGTCTCAAACCGCGGATCACCTTCCGAAGCTTGTATCTGGTAGCCGGTTTGTTTAATCCCTCGTCCGGATCCAGTTAATTTCCAACTGAATCTCGGGATACGAACGCCAATTCCAACAGGGTTTACCCTGTATTCACAACGCAAGTCTCTTAAGTCGAACCGTTGCACCTTCGCTCCTCCATCCCTCATAATCATGCGGTCATCTCAGCCTTTAACCGATCCAATGATGAGTCCCTTCATCATGTACTTCTGCGTAAAGAGAAACAGGATAATTAAAGGCAAAGTCGCCATTACGCACAGCGCAAAAATCGGACCGTAGTCGATCGATTGGTTATTCGCTTTAAATTGAACCACTTGCGCCATAAGCGTCATTTTCGCCGGATTCTTTAAGTAGAGCAAGGGTCCGAATAGATCGTTCCATATTCCGTAGATGTTCAGCATAATCAGAGTTCCCGTTGCCGGGAGCAATAATGGGAAAATAATAAACCAGAACGTGCGAAACCTGTTATATCCGTCCATGGCAGCCGATTCTTCGATCTCTCGGGGCACAGACTTTGTAAATCCCGCGTACATAAACGTAGCCATCGGGATTGCACCCGCCGTATACAATAGAATCATAAAGGTGCGTGTATCTATGAGGTGCAGCGAGACCCCCATTTTAAAGATCGGGATCATTCCTGTTTGAAGCGGAATCACCATCCCGGAGATGAAGAAGTAGAACAGGAATTGAAAAAACTTGTGCGGCATACGAGCAATAATATAACCCGCCATGGAAGAGACGATAATGATGAGGCCGATTGAACCCGCGCTGATGGCAAAGGTATTCATAAAGCCTGACATTACGTTTACTTTGTCAAAGGCTTTCACATAATGTCCTAGATAAAGAGAATCCGGCAATGCCAGCGGGTCATAGAACTGGCCTGGCTCCTTGAAGCTGGCCATTACAAGATAGAGAATCGGAAATAGAAAAAGCAATGCCACCGCAATGAATACAAGTTCCGATACCATTCCAACGTAATCTCTCCGCTTTGAAAAGAGCGTGTCCATTAAATCTCCACCTCTCTTCGACGCGTAATTCTCAGTTGAATGAGCGTAACGATCATAATGAATATCATGAGGACGATACCAGCTGCGATTGCGTAACCGTAGGTGTTCTCACGGAACGCAGCGTTATAAATCGCAAGTGTCAGCGTATAGGATGATGAGCCAGGTCCACCGCCTGTCATGACATAAGGGATATCAAACATCTTAAGCCCTCCGATAATAGTCAGGAAAACGACGATCGTAATGGCAGGCATTAACAGCGGAAGCGTTACGTGGACAAAACGTCTCCCCGTATTGGCCCCGTCAATCTTGGCGGCTTCATACAGCTCTTGCGGAATCGATTGGAGCCCCGCCAAATAAATTACGGCACAATAACCTAGCCCCTGCCACTGCGTCATGGCAATAATCGTCGGAAATACGGTATGCGAATTGCCCAGCCAATCACGGCTCCAATCCGCCAGTCCAATTCGCTCAAGCAAGGCATTAAGCAATCCATCATACTGTAAAATGCTGCCCCATACGATCGAAGTAACGACGAGACTAACAACGACCGGTAAATAAAAGGCCGTTCGCAAAAATGCCCGGGTACGAAACGATCGATTCAACAAAACAGCCAACAATAGCGAAAGCGGGTTCTGTATAGCTAACCCGAAGGCCGTAATCAGCAGCGTATTCTTCGCAGCATTTAGCATCTTGGAGTCATCGAGAAGATACACATAATTATCCAATCCGATATATTTTGCCGGTCGAATCGAATCCCACTCCGTGAACGAGTAATAAATGCTTTGCGCAAACGGATAATAAACAAAAGCTATAAACAATATTGTTGCTGGAAGGATGAATAGTAATCCGGTCATCCAATCGCGTGTTCGATTATTCAACTTCTTTCACCTGCTTAATACTCGACCGGCCGTCTGTTCAGCCGGCCGGTCGAATTAGAATATTATGGTTTACTCTGCTGGAACGATGACCGTCCCTTTATCTTTTTCGAGTTTTTTCTGTGCTTCTGCCAAGTCATCGGGATTAAACTTAATTCCGGATGCCACTTTCGTGAACGTCTCCACGAGTGATGTCAATGCGGATGCAGGCAAGTAAGATTCATATCCCATACCGGAATCCGTCTCTTCAACAACCTTTAGCAGGTCATTCAATGCCGTGTCCGGGTAATTCAATTGCATGCCTTGAATAGCGGGAACCGTCCCGCCTCCCACGTTAAACGGACCGTAGACTTCAGGACTGGCAATGACGTTGACCAAATCCTTCGCCTGCTGCATCAGCTTTGTTTTGGCATTGACAGAAAGAGATTGGTCGATTCCGAGAGATAATTTGGCATATCCTTTATCCGTCGTGAAAGGAAAATAACCGAGATCAAATGCCGCATGTCCTTTGGTTTGGAAATTTTCCTTCGCCGTTCCGGGCATCCAGGGACCTTGTACGATCATGGCCGCTTTCCCTGAAGTGAACAGTTCTGCGGATTGCGGCCAATCAATACTGAGTGCAGTCTTGTTCAGATACCCCTTTTCTACCATCTCCTGCAGATGAGTCATGACCGCTTGAACTTCAGGTCCTTCCAACGTCTTCTTGCCTTCATACAAATCTTTGCCGTAGGTGGGACTGCTTTCGTTCCCATAGGGCTGCATCCAGAGATTAAAGGTCATTTGAGCTGTCCAGATATCCTTGAATCCTGCAGCAACCGGAGTAATGCCTGCTGCTTTAATCGCGGAGAAAGCCTTCTCAAGCTCCGGCCACGACTTGGGTACCTGGATTCCCAGATCGCTGAAAATCTTCTTGTTATACCATATTCCGCTGGAGGCAACCCCCATCGGCAGGGAATAGACTTTATCCTGAAAAAGATAGGAGCTTTTCGTACCCGGATTAAGCTTACCCGCCCATGACTCGCCTGATAAATCCGCCAAATACCCGACTTCACCGAACTTTGCGGTTTGTCCTTGGTGGAAGAATACGTCCGGTGCCGTATCCGAAGCTAACTCCGCCTTTAATTTGTCGGAATAGGTGTCGCCGAGCGTAATATCCCATTGGATGGTACCGTTAGGCTGCTTCGCTTTGTAAGCTTTCTCGATATTCGCTTTAAACTCTTGCATGTAAGGCCGATCATCGATAAACCAGGCTCCAACACGAATGGTAAATGCATTGTCATTCGAATCACTGGCAGGAGCACTCTCTGCCGATCCGTTTTTGCCCGATTCTTTTGGGCTTTGAGCTTCATTTCCTCCGCATGCCGATAACGCCATCGTCATTAATAGCGTAATGGACAGAAGAAGAGTCTTTCTCTTTTTCACTTTGTGACCTCCCGCAAATTTTCTTTTTAAGGATAAGCGCTCACTTGTTTAAGTAGAACCCTTTCCTATTTCCTAGACTAAACGAACTCGCCATCAATCGACATGTGTGTATTTTTCAAAACATGTTCTGTATTTTTCTTTATGATTTATATTCACCCGGGCTTTTGCCCGTTAATTTCTTGAATAATTGACTGAAATGGGCAGGATCCTTAAATCCCACCGCGTATGCAACCTCATAATGCTTAAGGTTTGTCGTCGAGAGCTTAATCTTAGCCATTTCAACGCGGTATTCCCATAACAAATCTCTGAAATTTTGGCCTGTTTCCTTCTTGATAAGCCTGCTGAGGTAGGAATAATTAATAAAGAGTTCATCTGCCAAGAGCTGCAAAGTAATGTCGTCCATGTACCGGAGTTCAATAAACTTCGTTACATGATCGATTAAATTTCCGGACGTTTTCTGTTTGACAGACCCAATGACCGATACTGCTTTTTCCAAAAATTGTTGCATGAACGGCATCAAGTCGGAGAGAATCGTAAAGGATAAAACACTTTTACGAACGGCTAACATCTCTTCAGGGTTCGGCTGCAAGCCGAACGCGAGAAGTGTTTTGCCAGTCACCGTTACCATTTCCATGCATTCCTCTTGGATCCGTTTTTTATTCAGACCCTCCAGCAGAAATATCCTATTCATTTTATTCAAATAATCCGGGATAAGCTCCACTTCCCCTTTGCGCAGTACTTCTGTTAATTCCGTATGGTTAATTTCCATTTGCGCCCGTTTTTGTTCCTTGAGGGATCTCATGGCTGGAAAAGCTATGATCGATTTGCGGCCAATCAACATCCGATAATCCAGACAACTCTTCGCTTCTTCAAGTCCTCTTCTGAGCTCCAGCGCGGAGTTTAAGCAATCGCTGATTCCAATTGAAACGCTAAAACCTAATGATTCATTGCTCGTCTCCAGAATCCGGCGGGCAACATCCATTGCTTCATGTGCCGTTTCGTCCTGAGGAAGAGTAAGCGGTGTAAACAGGATCAAATATACTCCGCTCTGCGAAAGAGCCGACCAGTAAGGAAAAGGACAGAAAGACATGACCTCAAATATTTTTTCCCGCAACGTAAGCTTGGAGAAAGGTTTTCCCGTGTAATCCAGAAAATCCACATTGTCGATTTCAATAGACAGGAACACAGCCGATTTCATTAACAGCTCCGGCTGACCAAGCGCTGCTGACTTGGCTTGCTCCGACAAATCCGGGTTTAGCAGTGTCTGAATCCATTCCTCCTGCCGGATCAAATCCGCATTCTGACGATCCAGCCGATGTTCTTTAATCCATTTGACGCTGTCCAGCAGCTCACTTTCGTGAAAGGGCTTGGTGATGAAATCCGAGACTCCAAGCTTAACAGCCTGCTTGGCATAGTTAAATTCGCTATAGGCGGTCAGGAATATCACTTTCATATCCGGGAATTTTTCCAGAACACGCCTGGACAACTCTATTCCGTCCATGACGGGCATACGAATATCGGATATCAGGATGTCGGGAATGCGTTCCTTCATTTCGATCAAAGCTTCATAAGCTTCCCATCCATCAGCCGCCTGTCCAATGATTTTGCAGCCAAGATGCTCCCATTCGGGAAGGGAAACGATATAGTCCCGAACTGCTTTTTCGTCATCTACCACGAATATATTCATCTGCTGTCGTCTTCCTTTCCTGGTGAATTCTCTTCATCGTCATTCATTAGAATCGGCAATTGAAGCCGAATGATCATTCCATGAGCACCCTGTAACTTCTCAAGTCCGAAGCGATCCCCGTAATGGAGTTTAATCCTCGATTCAATGCTATTCAATCCCGACCCCATCCCTTTCGTCCCAGACATTCCCCCATCGGCTAACCGGCCATTATCCTCAACTTCAATGACAAGATTAAAATTGCTTTCGTATGCGCGAATATCGATTCGACCTTTGTGGCGAATATGATCGATGCCGTGTATAAAAGCATTCTCGATAATGGGTTGAAGGATGAGCTTCGGCACGCTTACTAGCTTCAAGTGATCGGGTATGTCCAGATGGTATTCAAAACGATCCTCGAACCGGTATTGATGGATTTGCAGGTAAATCTGAGCGAATTTCACTTCTACCTCCAGGGATACGAAAGCTTCTCCCGGAGCGATTGAAAAACGAAATATGCTGGAAAGATTTTTGACGAGATTGGGGATCAAATCGATCTTCTCCTTTGATTTGGCCAATATGCTTATGTACTCAAGCGTGTTATGTAAGAAATGCGGATTAAAGTAAGTCCGGATCGCTGTCAGCTGCGCTTCCTTCTGAATCAGTTCGGCCTTGTACACTTTCTGAATCAAATCCCTTGTTTCCATGATCATCTTATTGAAACTGTTACATAGCAGTGCAATCTCGTCATGCGAACCGAAGTTTTCGATGAGCTGGTAATTTTCTTTTTGCACCTTTCGCATTAATTTGCTTAAAGTAGTTATTGGGCTTGTGATTCTCCTGAGCACGTAGTGGGTGATGACCATGACCGCGATCCATGAAACCAACGTAATGACAATCGAAAATACGGCTAGCTTACGAATACCCGCACTAGCTTCTGAAATGGGAATGCGGCTAATATATTTGAAATCGGTTCCCTTGGACTTTCTTTCCGTCATAATCGTCGTGCTCTTTTTGGCCATTGGAAGCAGCTGACCGATTGCTTCAGAATCATCAGTGGACATGACGACATTGTTTGCGTTTGTAATAAAAAAAGAGCTTTTCGGATAAGTGCCAAATAAGGCCTTTACCTTTTCCGTATCCAACATAATAACCAAGAGTCCCAGATGCGTTCCCGTTACGGTATCAATAAGCTGCATATTGCAAATCATACGCCGGTGATCAACAAAAAAAGCCCATTCAGGAACACCTTGCTTTTCGAAAGGCATAATGTTCATCGCTTCATAGTATTGAACATCTTGATTGGATCCTGCGGAATAATGATTGCCTATCTTATTGTAGAGATGGATTGAATTCGCGAAATCGCCAATGCTGCGCTGCATATCTTCCAATTCGATCTGCAGCATTTGTTCGACGCCCTCTTCAAGCGCAGACTGTTCGGAAGGCATTAGAGGATATCTTTCCGGTGAAGCCGCATTCCGCAAAAGCGTGTATACCAAACGGTTGTCGCCGATGTCGGAAGCCTGCCGCGCAAATGCCTTCAATACGCCATCAATCTTGTCGGAAGTTTCAGAAAATGTTTGTTTAAAGGATTGGTCCTCGTTATTCTCAAGAATACGCTTTGAGTTATAATAAAATGTAGCGCTTACAATGATTAAAGGCGCTAATGTCAGAAGCGAGTAGATAATGATCATTTTGTAATGCAATCTTGATCGTATCAGTTGAACCAGTTTCATAGCCTAATTCCCCCTAATTGCTTTGAGGATTATATTAATACCAATCCGTGGATAATTGCAAAGTAAATTTTGATCATAAAGGCTCTCGCAGTTTGGGATACTTTGTTTAAGCGTGGTTCCCAGGAAGTGGAAACAAAAAAATCGGACTCCCTATATGAGAGTCCGATTAAACCCGTACCAACCGGAACGGAAACATTTTATGCCCATTGTTTTTCTTTCCAGAAGACTGTAATACCGAGGCCAATGACTATAATGACGGCTGCGAACAGATACGGATAATGGATATTGACATCAAACAAAATCCCACCCATCGCCGGCCCGGCGATCGTGCCCAAGCTTGTGTAAGTTGAGTTCATTCCGGCAACGAACCCCTGCTCTTTTCCGGCAGCCCGCGATAAAAATGTCGTCAATGCCGGACGAAGCAAATCAAACGCGAGAAAAATGAAGCATGTTACCGTCAGCACTGCCCAGAAACCGGTAATCACGGTAGACATCACCGCCAATACCGCTCCAGCGATTAAACAGAATTGGATCATTTTCTTCTCGCCTATCAGGTTGACCATTCTTCCGAACATAAATACTTGCACAATGACGCCGAAGATGGAGCTGATCGTAATAATGGCTGCAATGTCCTTGGGCGAATAGCCGAATTTATGATCGGAAAACAGGCTAAAAATGGTCTCGTAGGCGGATAAACCAAAAGCGAGTACAAATACAATGACAAAGGCAATAAAGTAAACGGGGTTAAGCGATTTTTTCAAATCGCTAAAAAAGTTGGTTTGATCGGTATTCGCCGAAATTTCTGCAAGTTGTTCCTTGGATAGCGGTTCTTTTAGAATAAACAAGGATAAAGCACATGCGATAAAGGCAAAGGCTGCCGCAAAGAAAAAAGGCATGCGAATGCCGTATTCTGCAATAAATCCGCCGATACCTGGCCCGATAATAAATCCGGTGCTGATGGCGGCAGACAAATACCCCATCGCCTTCGGACGTTCCTCAATAGAAGTAATATCAGCGAGATACGCCGTAACTGCGGGCATAATAAAGGCAGCGCTGAAACCGCCCAGAATCCTCGATAAATACAGCACCGAAACACTCGTACCCAAACCAAATACAAGTTCCGAGGTGCCAAAGAGAAGCAAGCCGATTGTAATCATTTTTTTTCTGCCGAAACGGTCTACCCAGCGTCCTGCGAATGGCGACATAATCAGTTGTGCCACCGCAAATGCCGCGACAAGATACCCCATCGTTTTTCCCGATAGATGCATGATATTCATAAAGGACGGCATGACGGGGATAACAAGGCCGATGCCCAGAAAGGCAATGAAAATATTGCTTAGAAGAATAATTAATACGGCTTTTTGTGATTTTATTTTCTTCATGATTATTGACCTCGTTCTATTATAAATCAGCGAAGTGAAATCCCTCTCCAAAATACTTTCCAAGAGGCTTCCAATTTATCCTTCAGCCGTTTCTCATCATTGACGTACACTAGCTCCAGCATAATGGAATCAATGATTCCCATGAAGGCAAGGGTCGGTATTTTGGGTGAATCCGGGGCGATTGCATCGGCTTTTATCCATTCATGAAACTTAATTTCCAGTATTGCCTGCACCTTATTCTCAATATCGACGACTTCCTTTTCAATCGCGCCTACAAGGTGAGCCGGAGGAAAAAAAGACATACGCAGCCAAAACTTTAACTGCTCATTTTCTTTGAACAAAGCAATGACTAAATGCAGAAATCCGTATAAATCTTTCTCGGGATTTTGTGAGCCAATGCTGCTGAAATATTGGAGTTTTGAGGACAACTCGGTCTCTTTCGCATCACGTAAAACCTGCAAGAAAAGATCATCTTTGCCTTTGAAATGTGCGTAAATGGATTGTTTTTTCATACCCACTTCGTCAGCGATCTGAGAAAGCGATGCTCCTTCATATCCATGAATCGTGAAAAATTTAAGAGCGGCCTCCTTAATTTCATTGCTTTTCAGTGAAAGTTCCTCCTAACCCAATAACTAACGAACGTTCGTCAGTTATTGTACCAGATTAAATGAATAAATACAAACCTTGCATTTTGAGCAGCGTCGCATAGGTTAATCCGCAAACTCGGTTACCTGCTGCCTATGCCAATAATCCATGAATCTGCCGCCTTCGCGAATCAATGAGCCAGGGCTCCCGACTTCCTTAATATGTCCTTTCTCCAGAAACACCACCACATCGACATGGCGAATTGTGGTAAGCCGATGCGCAATGATGATTTTGGTACTGGCTCCCGACCAGTCGGCAAGCCGCTCTTGAAACAGGGTTTCTGTTTCAACGTCCAATGCTGAAGTTGGCTCGTCAAGAATGAGAATGGAAGCATGTCGCAGAATCGCACGCCCAATGCCAATCCGCTGCTTCTGTCCCTGGGAAAGTCTGATCCCTCTTTCGCCGACTCTGGTGTCAAATTGTTCCGGCAAGTCCTGAATAAATTCCAGTGACTGGGACAACTCCGCCGCGAACCGAATTTCCGAATCGCTGGCTTGCTGTCGCCCGATCGCGATATTTTCCCGTATCGTGCCATCAAACAGGTAAATATCCTGTGTCACAGCTGCCAAACAGCCGCGCAGTGATTCAAGCGAATAATTTTCAATGGGTACGCCATTAATTCGGATCGTGCCTGTTTGAGGCGTATAAACACGATAGAGCAGCTTGATAATGGTGCTTTTTCCGCCGCCGCTTGGCCCGACCAAAGCCATGGACTGTCCTGCTTCTATACGGAAGCTGATATCTTTCAGAACAGGAAGCCCCTCTGGATAGGCAAACGAAACATGTTCGAACTCGATAGCAGGCGGTTCAGGCAGCAAAATGCGATCCCCCCCTTTGTCCTCGGAATCCATTTCCATCGTATCAAGCAAGCTTTCCGTTCCGGCCGACACTCTTTGCAGTGAATTAACGATTGCGGTAATACTGGAAAATGGCTCTGTAGCCCGATCAAGCAAGGTTATAAACGCCACCAATGCTCCCGGACCGATCTGGCCATTCACCATAAGAATCGCACCGACTCCAATACCGAACATGTAACCCAATTTCTCCGGCAGTATACGCAAGAGTTCGCGAGTCGCCTCCATTTTCTCAATAGCGACCCAGAGCCGGATTCCACGTTGACAGATTTCTTGAAATCGATGAATAACCGTGGACTCCAGTTGATTCATCTTAATTTCACGCATGCCGGAAAGCGTTTCTCCCAAATGGAAAAACACTTCGCCGCCATATTCTTGCTGCTTGGCTACCAGGTTTTTGAATGACTCTTTTACAGCAAAATTGCTGATTAGCTGCAAAGGTCCAACCAGAATTGCGACTACTCCGAGCAGTGGGTTAACGTTCAGCAAATAGATCCCGACTGCAATAAATGAAATTGGAAGCGCTAACAATTTGAGCATATCAAAAACGATAAACTGCTTGAATACCTCAAGCTCGTTAAACAGCAAGTTTTTGGAGCGTGAGCTATGCCGGTTTTCGTGCTCGCTTAGCGACAAATCAATCAGTTTGGTGAGCACGATTTGCCGCATCGAGAAAACGACGTTGGTATTAATGATTTGATTGCATATACGGGCAAATAACGTACAGACGAGTCCAAGTGCAACGAAACCGAAAATACCGGCAACGAGCGTATATAGCTCGTGCCGTGACAAGTTTGTTCCCCCGTCAAATAGACGTCTGCTTGTTTCGGCCAGCATTAGCGAGGCGCCCGTGCCTCCCAATTGGAACAAAATAACGAGCAAATACCAATATTTATACTTGAGGCACAGATTCAAAAATTGACGAAAACCTCTTCGCTTGATGAGTGCCGCGACACTTCGTTTTTTTGATCCTTCCAACCTTTCAGCCCCCTGCAAATGGTTTGGCGTTCTAACATCTTACATAGTTGCGTTTAAATCCAAGCTGCCCTTTTTCTACTGCCTTTTGAATATTTTCGGAAGCGTGTAGAAACTTGCTTTTACCTTTCTCCTGTTTGATTTCAACGGGGCTAACTGCCTTAGCTGTCTCTACCGCTTTATCATGGAGGGGCAAGTAGGATACTCCCACAGTGTAAATAAAATTATTCATTGCGTATTTTGCTCGCACGGGAGAATCTTGAATCGTCTGCTGCACCTGTTCAAGCATAGCGGAAAGTTTGCTATTGGAAAATTCATCATCCGGCCGACTACCCAAAAGCCAGCAGTAACAACTCCACCCTGCTGACATTTTCAGTTCTTCGCCGCTTGCGATCCATTTATCGGCAACGTCTTGTGCAATATCTGTTTCTGCCAAGGTTACGGCCACCACATAATCGGATAGCATATAAAAATAAGCCGCATCGATCCAACGCTCAAAATCAGCTTCAGTCATTGCTTTTGGATCTGAAATTATGCCGGCAAAGTACATGGCATCGTAATTCCCCGTGGAATAAAGCTGTTCAGCCAAAGGTTGATTTTTTTTGATTTTCTTGGCAATGGGTTTCATTTGGCCTGTGGCCACACCAAAAAGCGGTTCGTGCGCGCCGTTCGATAGGTATATTTTCTTGGTCCGTTCCTTGCTAAGAGCTTCAAGCTCCTGCATAACTATTTCGAAATTCATATTTTAACACGTCCTTATTTGTAGGTTTTCATCAAGTTTATCATAACCACATACTCGGCAGCGATAGTATTAATCTGTCCCCGCAGCGCTGCCACCAGCTTAATCGTTGCCTCTTATTCATCTGTCCCACCATTTCCGTTATTCGTTAGAATATTTTTTTATATTCATTCACGTGAAAACGGGCTGCCAAATCGAACTAAAATATGCCACATGTATTTTAATTCCTGAAGTACCTCTTCATACCCCCCCCTATCGCTCCACATGGCTGGATTACGTTTTAAATCGTTGACAGCTACCCCGACCACACTGGCATCGATATAATCATTCCGTGCTATCCGTTTCGCTAAGGAGGGCATGGTTGGTCCCCTGAAATCCGGGGGAACTTCTTCTACACGCATGGCAAATCCCATATGCCAATATAGTGCAATGGAATATTTCAGACATATTTGTTCTAATACATCTCCTATGAAAGTGCCCTGAAACGAAGGATCGGCAACTAGCACTTCTACGTCATCATTTAACATAATATCATCGTGAACCTGGGCCTCGATATAGTGGTTCAGGTTTCGATTGGGCTCACGCTTTGAAGGATCCTTGAATGGCTTTTCAAGATTATACAAAAGATGCTCAATCAATTTCCGCGGCGTCAGATTGTTCTCACCGATCGCATCATTCCGAAAAAATGCATCTTTAAACAACGCTGCTAAAATATCATCAAACTCACCATACGTACCTTTTTCCTTTGGATCTTGATGCGAATCCAAATACGTATACGTGCAGCGATGGGAAACCTTTGGCGAGAGAATGAAATAACATGACCCAAAACGCGGGGCCGGTCCATCTGGGTGCAGCATTACATCCAGCGCGCCGTATTTTGGACGTTGGCTATTGGTCACACCATCTAACTGATAAGCGCCTCCAAACATCTGTTTCTCCCAAAGATCCCGGGCACCGCCTGAATAAGCGGATACGCTGCCATTGGAAATATGAGTTTCGAACTGATTCTTATAGATTCCCTGCTCAAGCAATGCCTGCGCCACACTGTTCATGCCGGCAATTGGCCGATCAGGATGAAAATGCAGTGCGACCATCGCGTTCGACAATAGCTTCGTGACTGCAACTTCAAATGTATTCCACGGGATGTTTGACATCCGAAGAACTTCCTTAATGGACTTTTGAGCTTCGCATTTTCGGGTTCTGGCGCACTGTGTAATATGCTCCATTGCCAAATGCTGTGAACGTGATAAATCTCTCTTACCTGACATTCACATCACCTTTCTGGAATAACCGACGTTTCAATCCAAATAAGTAGCCGGCAAGAAATATAAAGCCAGGTACCCATTTTTTATGAATGACAGACAATACAATTGGAATTAAAAGGAGAACCCCGGGAATAATTCTTAAAAGAACGTGACTATTCACACAAGCAGCTCCCTTCTTCAATTTCAATTGAGAAGTTTTCTTCCTATTATTTAGCTTCATAATTCAACACCATATTACCACAAAGTGGAAGGTGTGAAAGAGTTTCTTTGAGAAAATGGAGAGCGGTGAGTGATCGATGTTATTTACACCAATCAAACCAATGCTTGTTACGATGGGGACACATGCATTTGACCATCAGGATTGGATATTCGAACCCAAATGGGATGGCTGGCGGATTTTTATTCATAAGGAAGGCAAGCGCATTGAAGTTTTCACACGCAGTGGCCGAAATGTGACTCATAAGTTTCCCGAGGCAAGTGAGATGAAGGATTCGATTCATTCGCATTCAGCTATACTGGATTGCGAAGGGGTCTGTTTTCGAGGAGAACGCCCTGTTTTTGATGACTTTGCTTACAGAGGAAGACTAAGCGATTTGAACAAAATCGATGATGCGCGACAAACAAATCCTGCGACGTTCATCGTTTTCGATGTCCTTTTCTCTACGGGGGATCACCGAAACGATGGACTCCTGGAAAGAAAAAAGGTGATTAATGAGATCATTGAGCCGTCCCAAATCCTTGCACCGACGATGTACATCCACGAACATGGAAAAAAACTGAGTTCCCTTTCTGTTGAACGCGATTTGGAAGGAATCGTTGCAAAACGTATCGATACCAAGTATGTAACCGACACAAGGTCGGCTGATTGGCTTAAAATCAAAAACTTCAAAACCATTGATACGGTCATACTTGGATATCGCACTTCACCACAGTTTGCGCTGGTTGTGGGGCTTCATTTCAGAACGGTTAAAAATAAGCCTGTCGCCGTTGTGGAATTTGGTTTCACTGTAGATGAGAAACTGGCTTTTCTAAAAAACGCAGAGAAGATCCACACGGTTTATAGAAAGGGTATCCAGTATATTGATCCGCAATTATGCTGCAAAATCCAGTATCTTGAACGTACTGACACACATCATTTGCGTACAACATCCTTCAAAGGATTTGTGTTTGATAAAAAACCCGAAGAATGCTGCTGGCATTATTACTAATGGGTTGTGCCGGCAGCGGCTCCTTTGTTGATTATGGCTTCTCCAAGTCTATAAACCGGTCCAGTCAATGAGTATGGCGATCAACCGACTCGGCTTGAATGGTCGCTCTAATAAAATGCTTATCCAGTCCGCAAAACCAAGTAAACAAATCGACACGAACAACATGATTTCCTTCGCGCCTCTTTGCTGTTGAACCATCGCGGCGATGCTGATAATCAAAGCTGTCGCAAAGAAAAGTATAAACCAGATCACGATGAATAACCTGCCTTGTGTTTTCCTGCAAGTCGCTTGATCCAAGTTATTAAAAGCAGCAGTGAAGGGATAACAATGGCGAAAATCAACGTGTATTCAAAATCGTACCGTTTACTAAATTCTATATTTTCCAGAACATTGTCATACCCCAACGAGAGCCCGGAAATTAACAAAATTAGCGAAAACGCCAGCCATGATCTATTGTCTACCCGAAACAATTGGCATAGCCCAAGCGAAGCGCAATAATAAATAACGGTCAGTTTAATAAAAATAGCACACAATAAAATAAGCGCCATCGTCGATTCCAAATGTTCGAAAAACGTCCCGATGTGAATCTCTTGTACAATTACAAATAATGGGTATGTATCATGAGAAGCTCGAGTGACGCCGAGTACGCCTATCGTAAAAAAAACAGTTCCACTAAGCAGCAACGTAGCAACTACAATTCCCAGTATCAAGCTTGCTTTGATTTTGCTCCGGACATATGGAAACAGCATCATAAAGACGAGAGCTTCCATAAACGGATAACCAATTATGGACCGGGTCTCTTTCATTGTCTTCCACACGTTCATTCGAAACATTCCCTGAAACCGATCCCAATTCCATTCAGAAAGCGCAATAAAAAATACGAATAGAAAGATCAGCACAACGAGAGGAAACAATAATTGTGTCGTTCTTGCAATTGCCTCAATTCCTTTAATTACCGCATAACATATAATGAGGAGAAACATGACATGAAATACAGTTAAAGGTGTAAGGGGGAATAGGGTCTGCTTCATGAAATCGCCAAGATTTCGAATGATAAAGCCGGAAAGAAACACAAAGTACCCTATATAAAGCAGAGCGAACAACCCGCCGATTCCCTTTCCGGCTGCCTGGGTACAAATCTGGACAATTGTGAGTCCAGGGTAAAGGCTGGCAAGCTTAATCCAGAGGAGTGACAGAAGTACACCAGCAGCCCCAGCCCATAGAGGAATGATCCATGCGTCTTGTTTGGCCACGCCAATTAGCCCCCCGGGACTAAAAAAAAAGGAAGTCCCGAGTATATAACCAAATATCAAGATAAAAAACTGTCCTGCGCCTAATTGACCATTCTCCATCATTTAACCCCTTTATACGGATTGATAATTTCACCAATATCGTTAATCTTGCTCTTTACGGAAATCTGAATTTCCGTTTGATTCCAACTGTTTTTCTGCTGGTGTACTCCCTCCCACTTTTTGCCGCGCTGGTACTTAATCTTGTCCTCCAAGCCAAACAAATCCCATTGATTTCTTATCGTATTTTGATAAAATTCGGTTATTTTTTCTTCAATTTTCAAGTTAAAAGCCTCTTGGATCCGGGTCAAATTTTCTGTGGTCAACTTATTCTGTTGTTCATTGTTGATGATGACTAAACGGGTCGTGATATCGACTTTCCAAACGGGTACTCCAGATATGATGTACAAGCGCTTATGAACTTTCGGTTGGGTTGCCTGGAGATCAACGTTGCGGCCATTTACCGTCAACCTTTCAAAAAGCACCTTGCTCTGCCCTTTCAATAAAAGGTAATACGCCATCTGCTTCAATTTCATTTTCCCAATCATTCGGTCTTGCTTAAATACAGCACCGCCACTCAATCTGAAGTTACCCTCGTTAGCATTGATCTGTTCATATCGATCTGATGTGGACAACGGCTTCGATCCGTTAAGACTCACAATAGGCAATACGGTAAGTATGGAGGACTCCATATTTTCCACAAGGTCTTTGACACGGGATTTCTTGCTTACAGTCCCGGAAGATTCGGATTGGTTCTCAATTAAAGCACGCAGTGCATGCCCCGGTAGCCTGTCCAGTGGGGGATATGTCATCATCATGTCGGTGAGCGGCGAATCCGTAATCAATAAGTAAAGATCAGAGCGCCTGTTGTACTGTCTCTCATAAAAGTTGATAAAAGGCAGCAGCCCTTGACGGGCATATCGTTCGGTAAAAATGATCGACTGATAATGATCGGGAAACAGCTTTCGCGGCAAAATGTTGGCCACTTTCAGCCCTAATTCCCCTATACTAGGTGCCTCGATTGTATATGTATAAACGGGGGATTTGATGCCGCCCCCTTTCTGAGCAGTAACCGCCTCTGGGTTAACAATTTGATAATAAACCGTTTGTGCACCGGTCTCCGGGTCCATGTCCGTCCCTATCATCTCTCCGATTGCCAATTCATTAATCTCAACCTTATCCCAGCACCCGGTTAAGCAGCATAAACTGACTACGATCATCATTATCTTTCTTTTGAAAACGTTCATGAGCTTCACCTTTGTTTTTTCTTTGTTTGATTCGATTGAGGATAAGTTTTCATCCATGGTCGAGGCACTCTCACAAGGATATCCTTCCAGTCAGTTACGATAGTCGGAGCAATCGGCGAAAGATAAGGGACGCCGAACGATTTAATCGAAGCCAGATGAACAACCGTAAACAATACACCGCATAGTATACCAAACAACCCCATAAACCCAGCGAGCACCATGTAGAGAAATTGAATGATCCGCTGTGTAATGCCAAAACTATAGTTGGGTGCCACAAAATTAGAGATGGCCGTGACGGCTACAACAATAACCATTGCCGCCGAAACGAGCCCTGCAGTCACAGCAGCTTGACCCAATACCAACGCGCCAACAATGGAAATGGCTTGCCCGGCTATCCGGGGCATACGAAGACCTGCTTCTCTTAACACTTCAAAGGTGACCATCATGATGAGCGCCTCAATAAAAGCGGGAAAAGGAACCCCTTCTCGCTGTGCAGAGATATTGATTAGAAGAGAATGAGGAAGAAGCTCATGATGATAGGTAACAACGGCAATGTAGAGAGCAGGAACAAATATGGACAGCATAAAAGAAAGCATTCGCAGCCAACGCAGGAGAGTAGCGATATCGGCTCTTTGATAATAATCCTCCGGAGCAATAAAGAATTGAAAAAAAGTGACTGGACCAATCAATGCATTTGGACTTCCGTCAACCAGTACACCAACCTTACCTTCCAATAGGTGGGATGCTACAATATCAGGCCGCTCTGTATTCAACAAGGTCGAAAATGGGGAAGTTTTTTTATCCTGAATCCACTCTTCTACATATGCGCTGTCCAAAATACTGTCGATCTGGATCAAGCCTATGCGTTTGCGGAATTCAACCACAACTTCTGATGGGGCAAGATTTTCTAGGAAGAGCAAGATAACCTTCGTTTCCGTTTCCGTACCGATTACGAACTGCTCAATCCGAAAATGAATAGATTTAATCCGTTTGCGCAGGAGAGACAAGTTGATTGCAATATTTTCAGAAAACCCTTCCTGTGGTCCACGAATGGTCGATTCTATCAGTGGCTCCGATATTTCACGGTGAATCATCTTGGACATATCCAGCAGCAGCACCTGGCTTGTATTAGAAATAATCAATAAACAACTTCCATTTAGTAAACTCTGGACACAGCGTTTGTAGTCGGTGCTTACCGAAATAGAACTAAAGGGAATTCGGCTTTGCAACGTGTTTATGAAGTGCTCAGATGATTCCCATTCACTGTTCAAAGATTCGTCGGACAAGAAGTGAAGCAACTCACGTTCTATTTTATTTTTATCGACTAATGTTTCAATAAAAACACAATAACCGTGAAGGTTTGGTGATAAGTTAAACCTACGATCCACTAGATCAGGTGGATTGTCCAGTATGTCCATGATTTGGTTAACAAAAGCATTCGGATTGTTACCATCATAGTTAGGATAATCGGTCTGATTCGAATCGCTTTTTTGCATACGTAAGCTCCTCAATGTGTTGTATTGCTTTTTTCCAGTATTTCCACCCGGGTATCGAATATTCATTCATGAGGAATTCGAGCAGGTTTCTTCATAGCTTCAATGCGCAGTCGGCTGGTATCGGCCATCCATTGACCTTCCAGGTTAAGATGTGGTTCAACTTTTGCTTCGATGGAGCGGAAGATCGACGTTTTGTCTGCTGTGGTGACGTCCTGAAAGAAATACTCGCTGAAACTTTCCAACCACTTTCGTATCCCGTTTTCGCCTTTGATCGGAGTAAGCGTGTCGAAGTGCTGCGCGAATGTAACGCGGAAGCCTGTCTGCTCCAGCAGAGTTGTGTATTCGCCAATGGTAGGAAAATACCAGGGATTCCGCCCCGCCCACGCATAACCGTGAGCTTCCAGCTCCTGCTCCATGGCGGTGGTCAGCACAGAGACATTGCCGCTTCCGGCGAATTCTGCCACGAATCGGCCGCCATCCCGCAGGGCGAGCCAGATCGAACGGGCGGCAGCTGGAGCATCCTTGATCCAGTGTATCACTGCATTGGAGAACACAGCGTCATAATAACTATCTGTCCGGTAATAACAAACATCCCCCGTTTGTATATTCAGTTCAGGGAACTTCCGCCTTGCTCTTCCCACCATTTCCTCCGACTTGTCGATACCCGTGGGTATCGCTCCAGTGGCTGCGATCGCGGCCGTCAAATTCCCGATCCCGCAGCCCAAGTCCAGGATTCGCTCTCCGGGCCGTGGATTCAGCAAAGATAGTGCTCCGGCTCCAGGCATGGCGGCGGCATTCAGTTTGTCATCGCGTACCCCCGAATTCCGATGATCTTCAGCATGTTGGCTGCACATAACATTAGTCTCCTTTGTGTAAGTTCAATAATCCCTATTAAGGATCTCTTATATCGATGTTAACTGTGATACTGCCAGCCTGTCAAGCTGATCGTACCGTTATATGACTCATTAACTGGGCTTCAATTTCTTCAAAATGATACGGGAGACCGTAAAAAAATACGTTGTACATCTTTTTATTACTACAGGTATAATTTAAAAATAAGTTCAATAAAGCATCTGTTGAGATTTTTTAAGGGGGTATGTGAATGCAAGCAAACATTTTCCTTCGTTTCAAAGCTTTTATGATCGATTACATCTTCATATTAGGTTATTTATGATTCTCGTTCTTATTAATATCGTATTTCCTTCTATTCAACAGTTATTTACAGGTTCCCTGATATTAGCGCAAGCAACTGGTTTCTTCATGGTTACATTTCCAGTGTCTCTTTATTTCATCATTAGTGATTCCGTAATTGGCGGGCAGTCTATTGGAAAACGAAAAGTTGGCATTCAAGTAGTCAATAAAAACAATACATCGGTTTCAGTTAAACAGATGGTCTATCGTACTGTATTAAAGTTCCTCCCTTGGGAGTTGTCACACTTCCTTGCCTATCACTTGGTGTATATAGGTGATGGAGAAGTACCATTTCGTTATTACCTGATCGGCGGCCTAATTTATTTTTTCATATTTGTATACATTTTTACAGCAATTTTTACAAAAGAGAAAAGAGCGCTGTATGATAAGTTCGCAAGAACAAAGGTCATCAAAACAGAAATTCAAAAAAAGAATATAGAAATGTAATCAACCCATTTCTTCCTCAAAAACAAACTTCACTTCATTGGATCACGCGTACGACAATGCCGGAGATCGCGTCCAAGCGAATGCGATCGCCATTCTTGATAGCAGCCGTTGCCGTTTGACATCCTACGATACAAGGAATATTGAACTCTCTTGCTAAAATCGCCGCATGGCAAACGACTCCGCCGCGGTCTGTAACAAGACCGGAAATCAGATGGGCAACCTCAATAAAATGGGGGGTTGTCATCGTTGTAACCAGAATATCTCCTTTTTTTATTTCATGAAAATGTTCCGTGTCCATCGCGATATAAGCTCGTCCCTGCGCTCTTCCTCTACTTGCTGGAGTTCCACTTACCAAAAACTCCTCTTCAACATTTAATTTGTTGTCTTGCGGCCGGACTTCCTGACGTTCATTCAATAAATCGCGAAGCTCCTTGCTCCAAGCGTTGTTTTTGGCCCATTGTCCCTGCTTGATCTTCAATTCGGATAACGTTTCCCATACATGCATTTCAAAGATCGCTTGATCAAAACACATTATGAGATCAAATGGAGCCATTTCATCCGCTCTGTTCAGAGCAAATATATATTTGGCTTTAGAATACGGCAAATGGTTGGAGAAAAACGCCAAAGTCTCCTTAGTAGCTTTAATGGCCTCGCGCATTTGCGATTCATGTTCAGTTGTACGATTCAACTGATAGATATAGATGCTCTGATAAGCCTGCCTTAATATCGGTTTAAAGTTCTCAAGTACCTCGCCATATGCAATTCTGATCTTATTGAAAATCATCGTCCCCTTTCAATTTGAACGCAAAAAAGACCATGGCATCAACTGCCCATGGTCTTAGCTCTTTACTGAATGAAAACATGTTTTTACGTTAAAAAAACATGTCCGTCAGCAATAAAGCTTCCGCCGATTAGATGAGCGAGATGAAATGCCTTTTAAATGATGTTTAATCATTTGAATGGTTCTCATCGCACTCACCTCTTCCTAGAATTTGGTAACTATAAAATACCATATGCCATATTTGAAGTCAATGACTTGCTGGCTAACCTCCAGAAAAAATCTGTCGTATACATGTATGACTCACCATTCATAAAAACATTCTTCGATCAGCGCTTCAAAGGAATCCGCCAGGCGATGAATTTCGCCGTTATCGTGATAAGAGATGTATACCTCTCCGGCCTGATTGATCATAATCGGATCGCCTGAACCATCCATCGAGATTACGTAGCTCGTCTGTATAATCTCTGCGCCGGGTACTTCTTTGAACTGCTCCCGGAACTCCAGCGTCAAGTCGACAACCGTTTCATTTCCGAGACTTGTCCCATTCGTGAATGCATGTACAGCCAGACCGGCATAAGCTCCCCCAAACGTGAGGATAAACTGAACATAGTCCTCATGAAATCGAACACCCAGCCGCTGCTGGGCATCGGCGATTTCTTCCTGGCTCGCCGGGCTTCCCACTAATGTGCGATTATCCTCCCGAAGCAGAAAAATCTTCAATCTCTCCATTATTGCCTCATTCATAGGAAAACGGCCCTCCCAGCCCATAAAAGATCATTCCGTTCATCAAATCATAACATATAACGGGCCACTCGAAGCGGATATTGATGACAACCGTGGGCTGCGGGACTCTGCCAGATAGCCAGATAATTAGGCCGATATTTGGGGAAGCATGTAAAAAAATAAAAAAGCTGCGACCGGTCATCATCTGACCAATCCCAGCTTCATTGCATATTTTATGAGATTCGATTAATTTTCAATGATGACTTCAGCTAAGGTGAGATTAACCGGATTAGCAAGGGTATCTCCAACCGGACATTTGCTCTCCAGAAACGAAACAAACTCCTCAACCTTTTCCTTCGGTGAATCGGTTTTGATACGGAATGTGTAACGGATGTCGGAGTAGCCTGGACGGACCGCAGATTTGTTGAAGAAACCATCCAGATCCAGATCGCCTTCCACATCTACTTGAAAGTCTTGAAGATTAATGCCAAATTTCGGTGCATATACTCTGGCAACGATAGACTGGCATGCACCTAACGAGGCAAGCAAAGCCTCAACGGGATTCATACCGGTATCTGTTCCGCCCAGACTCTTGGGCTCGTCGATTGTCAACTCGAAATGTCTGGAAGTGGTTTTCACTTTAACGCCATCTTGTAAATGCGCCGTTGCTTTGAAGGTAGTAATAGCAGCCATGTTATACTCTCCCTTTGATTAGGTTGTAACGTTCGCCATGCTTCGATTTAAAACAAACTTTTCCACTCTTTTTTATATGTATTTATTTGTATTCATTATAAGTTCGGTGCAGCAACCTGTCAATCCATGGAACCTATCATTGTAGTAAAATTGCGTTAATCCCCTAGCCCTCGAACTCGTCCGGAAAATGAGTAGTAAATCCAAAATAGTGAGCAAGAATGTGAACAATTCGACTTGCTGTATATCCTCTTGAAGCCCGCCTGAATCACTACAGTTTGAACAGATCTTTTTCGCCTATAACAACGGGTTCAACAAACTCGACAAGAACAGAGTGTTTATTTATACCGTTCCTCGTTAACTTAACCATTTATTATTCTTCCGCTTCCTCAACCGTTCCCAGAAGTCGGACTCTCACACGTGATGGTCGGCGTAGACTCATATCGCCAGATTCGGGTATGAACTCTCCATCCTTTAACCGTAATTCAAAATACTTTTTCTTAACAACTTCGATTTCTTTCAGCAATTCAATCATCGTATTACCGAATGCATGACATCCAGGCAGTTCTTCTATGAGACCAAAATAATAGTCTGAATGATTATTGTGGTTCTTAGGAATATATTCCGTAATGGCGTTATAGTTTTGTGTCATGTAGTAAGCAAGATCTTTACTCACGATATCACCACCTTCTGCTTATTTTATTTCCTTAATCAACTAAGTTACACGATCACTCTGTTCGCCTATTCTCCTCAATTACAGCAATAGCCTTTATTTTCGACAGATTGATGTATTCGATAATATCGTTAAACCGATAGACTTCAAGCTCACAGTGTTTGTTTTGCTCAATAATATTAAAATCCCCGGCCATCTCTTCAATGAGGTTTTGTAAATCAGAAATCGTTATATCTTCAATTTCTCCCGGGGCATCATCAGCATCATCTATTACCAGCCATTCTTTCAGGTTGTGATAATTGAAATGACAAAGTAATTTCGTATTCATCTTTCTAAAATCTGAATGCCATTTCTGCAGGAAATAAGGGTCTGACTCTTGCCTTTGCTTTAATCCATATGGATAATAAATATGCTCCATCCACACTTGGTCGGATATTAAATGAGTCAAATATCCAACGGAGTAATCATTTTTATCATCTGATAAATAGTTATCCATGTATCGGTTGTAATTAATGTGCCGCGTGCCCTTGTCGATATCTCCTTCAAAGAAATGGGTGATGTTTTTCCTTTCCCCAAAGGAGGCATCCGGAGCGATTGAACCTATCAAAAAAGCCCTTTTGTTATGAATGAAATCGAGACTGGAAGCTACCATATCGCCGATTATTAAATGCATCAAACGCGAGCCCATCTCAGTCGCTCCTTTCCTTGTTGCTACGATTCACAAAAACACTTCGAACCTATTATCCCCCTACTGCTTCCAGCACCTCGCGCAAATACTTGCCTGTCCACGAGCCATCCATCAAGGCGACCTCTTCCGGCGTACCGGCCGCTACGACCATTCCCCCTTTGTTGCCGCCTTCTGGTCCCATATCTATCACATGATCCGCCACCTTGATTAAATCTAATTGATGCTCAATGACTACGACGGAATGACCTGCATCTACAAGCTGCTGAAGACAATCGATAAGCTTCTGGATATCGCTTAAGTGAAGCCCTGTCGTCGGCTCATCCAGAATATAAAGATTATGCGATCCGCGCTTGATCTTGCTCAGTTCGGTTGCCAGCTTAATCCGCTGCGCCTCGCCGCCGGACAGTGTCGTAGACGATTGGCCTAGACGCAAATATCCGAGCCCAAGCTGGTCTAACACCTTTAATTTATGTAAAATGTAGGGTTGATCATCGAAATATCCGACCGCTTCCCCGATACTCATCTCCAGAACCTGCGCGATATGCTTATCCTTGATGCGCACGTCCAGTATTTCCTCATTGAACCGCGAGCCATGGCAGACCGGACATACCGATTCGACATCCGGCATAAACTGAAGCTGTGTCGTCACCGTTCCTTCTCCCTGGCAATTCTCGCACCGTCCTCCATTTTTCTGGTTGAAGCTAAAGTCATTCTTCGTTAAGGTCTTGCCCGCGGCAGCAGCGGCTGCTGCGTACAAATCACGGATCTTATCGAAGAAGCCAACGTATGTAGCCGGATTGGAACGCGAGCTTCGGCCGATCGGAGATTGATCGATGTTAATAATGCCGGTCAAATACTCATAGCCGGCCAGTTCATCATGCTCGCCGGGAATGATACGCGCATCGTGGAAGTTGGCATAAAGCTGCTTGCTGATGACTTCGTTGATGAGCGTGCTTTTTCCTGAACCCGAGACGCCTGTAACGCACACGAGAACGCCGAGCGGAACGTCGAGATCCACGTTGCGCAGATTGTTCGCTCTTGCACCGCGCAGCGATAGCATCGGTCCTGCCGGCAAGCGCCGCTTGGCGGGAATATTGATTCTGCTGGTCCCCGACATATACGAACCCGTAATCGAATCCGGATGCGATTGGAGCTGCTCCGCCGTGCCTTGGGCTATAATGCGTCCACCTAGAGCACCGGGCTCTGGACCAATTTCAATGATATAATCCGCGCTGCTGATGGTATCCATATCATGCTCTACCACAATAATCGTGTTCCCAATATCCCGCAGCTTCTTCAACGTATCAATAATGCGTACGCTGTCCCGGGCATGCAGCCCGATGCTGGGCTCGTCCAACACGTATAACATCCCCATGAGCCCGGAGCTGATTTGCGTGGACAACCGAATCCGCTGTGCTTCTCCTCCCGAGATCGTGTCCGAACGACGGCCGAGGCTGAGATAGTCCAGGCCGATATCAAGCAGCAGATTCACCCTGGATTGAATCTCGGCAGCAATTTGCTGGCCGACAACTACCCGTTCAGATGCAAACGTTAATCCATTCAGATAATCATCCAATTCATAGAGTGAGCAATGGCATAATTGGTGCAGATCTGAACCTCCTACCTGCACGCAGAATCGCTGTGGGCGGAGTTTTCTCCCCTCGCAGTCGGGACATGTATGCTCAATCATTACCCTTTTATAAAATTCATCGTCGATTGTAGATCGTGCATTGCGTTTCAGATAAAGCTTATACCACCAGTTGATGATATGAACCATACCGCCGAAGTTCATCAGCTTACCGGCATGCCGAGTCTGTGACTTGGAGGCATCCTCTCCCGGGAGGAATGGGAATTTTTCGCCTTTGGAGCCGTACATCAAGAGCTGTTTAGCCGGATCCGGCAGTTCGGCGTAAGGAGTATCAAGGCTAAAGCCATAATGAGCGGCCATACTGCGGACCAGCGCCCAAATCCAGGTTCCGCCGCTTAGCCCTAACAATTTCGGATCAATCGCGCCTTTGTTGATGCTTTTATCCGGATTCTTGATCAGAAACCTGGCTTCCGCCCGCATGAAGGTGCCAATTCCGCCGCAGGTCCGGCAAGCGCTGTCCGGATCGTTGAACGAGAAATAATTAGCGTTCATTTCTCCCTTGGTCAGATGATGTTCGGGACAAGCAAAGTCGTGATAAAATCGCTCGAAATCCACTTCTTCACCTTCCGGTACGCGGTCGATTTCGAACCGGATAAATCCTTCTCCCACCAGCTTCAAGCTGTTCTCAATCGTCTTGGCAAGCGCCTTGAACGCATCAGCCTGTACGATCACTTTGTCGATGACAACCTCAATTTTGTATTCGGCTTCCTCATCAAGTTCAATCGGATCGCCAAGATTCCGGCTCTCTCCATCAATGCGTACCGCCCGGAAACCTTTGGAACGGATTTCATCGAATGTGGTATCATAGTGCTCCCCATAAATCTTATAGATCGGTGCGAGTACTTCCAGTACGGTTCCTTGCGGAAGCTGGCGAATATGATCGATCATTTGGCTGGCAGACCGAGTCGGAACCGGATGCTTGCAGAAGGGACAGCAGGCCTCCCCAACCGAAGCGAACAGCAGTTTCATAAAGTCATAAATATCTGTCATTGTGCCCACCGTCGACCTCGGATTAACGATGCCTTTCTTCTGTTCGATGGCAATGACCGGGGATAACCCAAAGACAAAGTCAACATCAGGCTTCTTCAGCTGATTCATCCGGCTCTTGGCAAAGGTCGAGAGCGATTCGAGAAACCGCCTCTGACCTTCCCCGTAGATGACGTCGAATGCAAGAGAGGATTTGCCTGATCCACTCACACCGGTTATGACGGTCAGTTTATCCCGCGGAATATCGACGTCAATATTCTTCAGATTATTCTGTCTGGCTCCCCGTACTTCGATGAACTGCCTCACCATGCACCACCTGACTTCCATATCGTCTCTTCTTCGCTTCCGAACAAATAGGCAGGCTCCGATAATATCACTTTGCTCTTGGGTGTTGCTTTCGTCTGCGTATCCAGCTTGACCAATAATCCCCGATCGACCAGCCAATCGCATATGGATGTTGTACTTCCAGGATCGAGATGAATGATCTTGCCGAACTTTAAGGCGATTTCCGTCACCGAGCGAACGTCCTCCTCTTGCTTCAGATAGTCCAGCACCGGCTGGAACAATCGTTCAGCACGTTCATTCAAATAGGCTTGAATCCGTTCAATTGTTTCATACACTTTGGTCTCGGATCCTTGTCCCCATATCAGATCCGTATAGATTGCATCAAAGAAAGCGGGATTAAAGACCATTGCCTGCTGGACAGACTCTCTCATCGGGATATCGCCATGTATCAGCACCTCGATTTGCGAAAGTGTATCAATCATCTTGATGATCCAAAATGTGCTATAGGCGGGATCCTTCTTAACGTACAACCACTTCTCAGCCTTGGCAAGTGTTCCAAGTGCATAACCCCCAAGCAGCATCAGTTGGAGCTGTCGGTCGCGTTCACCAACATATCGGATCTGCTCGAAGTATTCCGTGATGGAATCATCCTTAGTAAACAACAGCGTACTGCGAGAAAGCATCGAATGGCCGAAGGAACCGCTTACAGAACGTTCGACCCAGCGTTTGAATTCATTGCGTGTCTGGATGGTCGTATTAATAGGCACTTCCTGCTCGACGAAACAGGTGAAACTAATTGCCAGCTTCTGATCCTGCACGATCAGCTTGAGATCGATATCCGACTTCTCCCACACCTGGTCATAAGACAAGCTCCCCACAAGTACGGCGGCAATAACCTGCTCATCCCGTTGGATCTTTTCTACGAACTGATGCAGCGCTTCACGAAATAATGCAGTCGTTTCTTCGCTTGTTTTCAGTGGTTCCACTCTCCTCCTTTTGTTCTTGATTCCCAATAATACATTATTATCCTCTTACTTCCATCTATGCAACTGGCAATCTTGATGAGAGATTCAACAAAACAATCGGGTCAGGATGATTATTTTCAAGTTATTGATGGCAACAACTCTACTATAATAAGTATTAAAATGAAAGGCAACGCCAGTTTCTCGCCATCACCGATCTTTAAGAATGCCGATTCGGCATGCCAGTTTTTCAGGGCATCCGATATCGACTCCTGATAGATATCAATACAAGCAAAGAGCCCTGGAATCCAAATTCGGTTCCAAGGGCTCTTTGAGAGGATCGTTTAAGAGAATCAGATTGAAAATTCCTGTTTCTTGACTTTTTGGACTCTACACTAATTCACTGTAATATCCCACGATACCGTATCATATGTGATATCACCGTTGCTGTCCAGAACAAAATAGAGATTATCTCCGGCAGCTACATTCACATTGAAGTTAAAGGAGACGCCCGTCGTATCTGAGGCTGCTACAAACTGGTACCCGTTTCCGGAAGGCCACACCTGTGTTGTGCCCTTCATGATCTTGGCATTTACCCCGTTTCCGTTGGCCGTTTGTTTTTTGATAGACCCATACACATTTTTGGTAGCCGCAGCCGGAGCGGTCCAAACGCGTGCTGATTTGGTCGTAACATCGGGATGCTGCCAAGCACCGCCGACAAGAGCGGATCCTAGACCTTCCCATCGATTATTTGCCGCGCTCCAGGACAAATTGGTGTACGTGTTAAGATCATTCGTATATTTGTAGGACCAATTATTAGTGCCCTGGCTGCTGGAGAAGCCCGTTAATGAATTGTTTGGACCGCTAATCGCATCGTATTCACAGGACTTAGGGCTTCCGTAGGCAGGATCGCCTACTATAGCATTATTGCAGACAGTCGAGCCTGTAAAAAGACCGACGTTATACTTTCCATTCGTTCCATAACGGACGGCCTTGGTGCCGCTGAAGCTGCATGTGCTTCCTTCGCTAGCGCAGTAAACCCAATTTTGCGATTGCGGAGTTGACGGCCCGTAAACTTCGAGTTCATCAATAAATATATAATCCGATAGCGATCCATAGGTCTTAAAAGAGCTTGTTTTGATATATCTTGCGGATACAGGAGCGAATGTAAAATTATATACCGCTCCGCTCTCTGCATTCGGTTTAAACAGCACGCCTCTATGAATGAAGTTAACCCCGTCCGTGCTAGTAAAGAAATCTACATATTCTGGCCGGTAGTCCCATTCATAGACTTCATAGGCTCTGGACTTGATTTGATCCACTGTCTGGATGGATCCCAGATCGACTGTGACGCTTTGATAGTGAGTCGTTCCACTCTGCAAACGGATTGCCCATGTCTTGCTATCGTCAAACCTTGATCCGACAACTCCGTCGGTTGATTTGTAGTTGACATCGGGGTAGGCCGGATCTGGAGGCGAAGACAAGGTGTAAGTCTTGCCTCCAGCAAGATTAGGTCTGGGCAGAGCGTTTCCTCCCACTTCGAGATTGGATAATACATAAGCGCTGCCATTACCGGCTGAAGCGTTTATACGCACATATCTGGCTTTGGCATTAATGCCTACAAAATCATCCCCTCCGTTGCCGCTCGTTACAGCAGCGGCGTCGGCCCAGCTTGTTCCGTTGTAGGAAACTTGGACTTTGTAGCTGCTTGCATAGTTGGTTCCCCATTTGAGCCTAACGGCGTCAACCTGGCTCTGAGCGCCCAGGTCCACCGAAATCCACTGTGTTCCAGCAGCAGAAGACTGCCACGAGGTCGTCGAATTGCTGTCCACTGCCTTGGCTGCCTCGCCTCCTGCAGCTTGCGAGGATGCGGCGGCCGTCTTCCCTGCAGCCAGATCAGTGCTGAACCCTGTCCCTGCCGCCATCCTGACAAGAATAGCATGCATACGGCTCATGTAATCCGTATCCCTTGAATATCTCTCCGCCGAAGTGACGAGGCTGTCCGCTATTCCTTGGGCAATATCCGGATTGGACTGTTTCACAATATTCAGCAGCTCGTAGTCCTCGATGCCATCACGAAGCGCTTCCAGCCGCATGCTGGCGCGAAGCTTGTTGCCGGGAACATCCGGATAGACGATAAACCCGTCTCCCTTGGAAACCACGGCCGGATAATCCCAGTGATTATAGCCCCAATGGAGATAGCCTGTAACCCCTGTCTTAAAAGCATTCCAGATATTAGTACGCTGGCTCCATACCGGCTGGTCGATCGCCCTGTTTGTAAAATTGCCGAAGGGTCCGCCGCTGTTATAATACCAAAGCTCTTTGCCGTTGGCCTGCAAATTGCTGTAAAACGATTTGTTCTGTTCATGCAGTAAAGTATATGGGATAAACAGATCCGCATGATTTTGGATTTGTCCCACTGCCCATTGGCTCAGCATAGCGTCACCGACCTTGATTCCCGGCCAGTACTGTCTCATCCGGTTGACAATAGATTTATAGGCATCTACTTGGCCTTGCGTACCAATCTCATCTTCCACATGCATCCACCACATGTCCGTCCAGCCTTTGGAATCCAGATGTGATTTCAACGCGGGAATATAGGCATCAATCCAAGCCGTCGCCTTGGGAGAATCCCAGTCGACGAAATTTCTGAATGAAGCGCCGCTGGCATTCCGGTCGATGATTTGTGCCTGCGACTTTGCACTTCCATTGTTTTGAACCATAAATAGTCCTTCTAATCTTTTGACTGCACCATTGGTAATGAAATATTGAATCACCTCATCGAATTTGCTCCAGTTGAACGTGTATGTTCCGTTAGCGTTGAGGGTGGTTCCCCCATCAAGAAGCAAATGATGCATATTTACCGGAAGGCTGTTGTTCCGGTAGTCCTTCATGAATTGAGCGAAGCTGCTCATAAGGGTCCACCACTCGGGTGTAGACCTATCCCAACCGTAGGTCATCTTAATATCATCGCCATTGACCGTATCCCAGGAAATAGGCCCAAAAAATTGCATCCACATTGCATTATTGAACACACCGTTCTGAGCTTCAGGCATTGTTACATTCTGTACCTCAACGGTAACGCTTACGGGGAAGGTCCCTACAGAGGTATTGACCGTAGCCGTCCCGGTATAGATCCCTGCCGCTGCAGTTGCAGGCACTTTCACCCTAACCCATATCGGCTGAGTCGTATTGGCGCCGACAGAAAGTGAGGCCGCATTCGTAAAGTCATCCGGAAAACATCCAGGTGCTGGTCGAGTCACATAATAAAAAAATGAATTCTGGGTAAGCGTCGCGCATTGTATAAATTGGTACTTGAGATTGCTCGAGGCAATTGTATTGCCGCCGCTTGTCAGATTAGTGAAAGTAACACCGTTAATCGTATAGGCAGATGCGCTTCTCACAACAATTTGCGCGGCTTCAAACTCATTCTTGGCGGCGACGAGTTGAATGGAACTGGTCGCTCCCTGAGGTTTAACCGCATCGTTAAATACGTTGATGTAAGAAGACTCTGTCCAAACATCTGCGGCGGCGTAGACGGATAGTCCCCCGAGAATAAGCGAGCACGCCACAATCGCGGTTATGGCCACTCTGCGAAACACAACTTTAATCCTTGACATTAAAAATCTCCCTCCACCATTTTTGATAAGATAAAAATCTTGGTTGGATACATGTTGATGGCCTATTCTTGTCGGCTAGTTTCCAAGTTCTGCAGGCCCTGTTACCACCTCCCTTTCCTGTAAGCGCTTACATCATTTTCGAATTTTAAATGATAACGTACCTGTGTCCTTCCGTTTAAGTGATCTTTTACCATACCAGCCACGACGCGCCGACGACTCCCGCTCGTTCGCCATCATGATTTTTCTCGGATTCAAGCTATGCATTACATTCGTTAGCCCTGCGGCTACATATTCCGTATACCGTACTGTGAGCTCCACAGCCGGCTGATAGCCTCCAATAAGCGGATGGGAGATATGGCAAGCGGCAACTACCGTCGAATTCTTCGGCGGTAGTTGCCCTTCCCGATACGGCCTTCTTCACCCGGAGCGAGGGCATGTATATCATTGGCGACTGCTACGGGAACGCCTACTCCACAGTCATCATCCGTAGTGCTTCGTTAAATCCTTCTCCAGCAGTCCCATGCTCAATCCTGCCGAAATTTCCGCCACGGTCCAGCCTGATTCGATAGCCCATGGCCCCCAGCCTACATCGGCAGCCAGACCGTAGACTTCCATGAGTTCCACATCCAGAGCTCTTGCCCAAGCGCCATGTATCTGTTTGTTGCTGCTTTGAATCTGCGTGGCATGGAAGAACGCGGCAATTCCCTCCCACAGCTCCTTGAAATAAGGATCCTTGGTCACGAAGTAGGCTTGAGCGAATCCCATTGGAAGCCAATTAAGCGAATACAGCAAATCAACAACCGGATCCCCATTCCTGGTCAATAAGGTGCTTTCTTCCCCTTCATTGGATTCATTTCTGTCTGAACTGTAGCCGGTATCCCATTCCAGATAACCACCCGATTCGTGCCTGAATCGCTGTAGATCCGCCGTTACCTTGTAAAGCCATTCCTTATGCCTGTCATCACCGCTAATCCAGTACAACCAGGACAATGGCATAATAAGCCGGCAAACTTCCTGTGTTTCGCTATACTCTCTGCGTGTATCGGGATAGACGGACATTAAAGTTTCCAGGCCGTTGATGCCTACCTGTTTAAAAGACTCTATTCCTGTTATTTTATAAGCCAACAGGAGAGCTCCAAGATAAAAGGCGTTATAGTGTGCGCATAAATAATTGCCAGGCGTAGAAGCTAATAGGCTGAGATGTTCTTCCGTCAAATTAATATTGTCAGTCCTCTGGACACGGGTTCCGTCGGTCCCGGTTGTCCGGACCAGAAACTGCAACGCATCCACACATTCATCCAGGTATTCCTTGCTGCCTGAATACAGGCATTTCAACAGCTGGGGAATTAGAACCCTGGCCGCGTCGTCCTGGTAGCAAACGCCCCAAGCTTCTTCGGTCCACCTCAGCATGCCTTTTAAGGGGCCATTATCTTTGTACTGCATAAAATCGAAGCAAACGGAAATCAAGGCATCCGATATCTCCTTATCCCTGTCATTTCCCGTCCGCAAATAATTCATATAGAAAGCAAGCGAAGTTTCCGCTGTGCAGTCCGCTCTGATCCAGGCAAGCTCACGTTGTTTGCCGCCAGGGTAAATTTCTGTGCCTAATCCCTCTTTCACGCCATCTTTGCCTTCATTGACGAGCATCTGCGCGTCCGAGAACCAGGCGATGGATTGAGCAACGGAGCTTGCCACCTGTTGGTCCAGAGGTGTTGAAGAATCATTGGCACGTAAATGGTATGCCTCATCCGGGCGTTCCAGCTTAACCGGTACGCCGCATAACCAGCTGACAATGTAGTCGACGACACTTCTCCATTTCTCCCGCGGCGCAAAACGGGTTTTGACCCAGTCGGCCATGCGGAAATTGCATACGAGCAGGTTCTCGGGATCGTCGAACCATAAGGCCCGGTCCGAAATGCTCCCAGGTAGATTTTCAATATTCTCCATATGGCTGTGTGCCTTGACGTTGGCATACTGGAGTATCGGTCTGTTTGTGGAGCAGGCGATATCATGGGGCTTGATTCTCAGATTGCACTGCTCCTCCAGAAGATCACCTGGTAGCAGCCCGTCGATGTCCCCTTCTTCCCCGCAGAAGATCAAACGGTCGAACCTCGTTGTTACAGGAGGCGCAAAATACAAGTGTCCAATACTTCCGCAAAATTCGCTGAATATCCTTTTTCCATTCTTGAGCTGTTTTTCGAGAACTACCCGGTCTCTGGGAAGAAATATGAGCGGTTCCTCATGTGTTCCTCCGATAACCGCAATAGCGTCCATCGCATCCAGATCATGTAAAGTGAGCTCATTCGGTTTCATTACGACTAGATTAACAGGAGCTTTCATCAGAATATCCTGGAAATCGCTTGTATGCCTCGTTATGACACCGATCGTATTATTGCCCATGTTGTTCACCTTCCCGTTTCCCATTTAGTTAGTTATAAGTGTTACCTTCATCTGACTGATCTTGTTCATAATATCATCGTAGCTCTCAGGACCTACCTTTGACCATGGGCCAAGCTCCACCTCGTAGCCGCCTTGCCGCCAATCTTCGTAGGAAGCCAGATAACCGAGATATCCATTCGCATAACCTGAGGGTACAGCGGTCAACGGCTTGAACATTTCCTTGAGCGCTAGCCCCATCATGCACATCGGCTCCCCCGGTATTCCCACAATAATGCAATTGCCCAGCCTGATGAATTGAATTTCGGCTGTATAAGGCGAGTTCCCTTCCCGGATTCTCCACCAGGCCTCTTCTCTGGCAGCCGGATCTTCGCTAATCTGATATGCTTCTTCCACTGACGGCAGCGGCCGGGAAGCCAATTGTATCGTCTGCGACAAAGCAGCGACTTGTACAGGAAGAGCTTCATATCCTGAATCGGCGATTTGATGATAGATAGACATGACTTCATTCGCGAGAGCTCTGCCGAACTGCTCCACATCCCGGAAATCTTTGGTACAGCCTACGGCTGGATTGATTTCGCCACATGCGCCCTGAATGAACAGGCAGCCCTCCAAACCTGCTATTTCCGATGATAAGGCTGTTCTCATCGAACCGATAAAGTCGGCCGAAACCAACTCCTGCACCTGAACGATAACGGGATGACAGGCATAATTGACCAGCATAATACATCTGTCCTGATCGCAGGATTCAAATAACAACAAGATAACCTCGCTGTCCAGCTCATCCCCATCCCGCCGATTGTGGATGAGCCCTTCCGCCGATCCTTTTCCGACCTTTAGCCGCGCTTTGAATTTATGGTCTGCCGCACGACTTACAGCCTGGCAAATCTGGGAGCTGAGCGTTTCCAGCCAAGATAACGCGGCGGGAATTTCCCTTAGAGGCCTGAAATCCAGCGTATCCGGCGTGGAATGGATATGCCCGGACATCAACATCACACAATCCTTGGGAATCCCCGTTGCCTGCTCGATTCGCTGCTTTAGTTCATCGGTAAAATCGCGATCCTTGCCTAACAGCCCATTGCTGAAACCGATACCGTCTATACTTACGAGCGCGACCATGCGATAACCGTCAGAAATAACGGCTGCGCAGGCATAGAGCGGATCGTGAATTCCCGTGAAGAAGCTATGCCTGGGGTCGCCTGCCAAATATGGAATCGTCAGCGGCGGCGTAATATCAACACTGTATGTTCCAATCTCATAACTCACATCATCCCTCACAGGGGTTACACCTCTTCCATCGTGTCAGATGTAGAAACAAGGTTATCCATCAATCCGGCATTATAGCTATCTCCTTTTGCTAAATTGGCACTTAGGAAGATGGAGGGACGGCGCCCCTGGTCAACTTCGTTTTGTGCTGCCTGAACGATAATACTGTTCAATATAAAGGCGCCGATGACTGTAGAGGTTGGTCCGACCGCCACATGAAGCGAATCCATATGGACCGCCGCATCTCCTATGCAGCCGCAGTTATCCAGCACGATGTCCGCTGCTTGAAACAGTTTTTTGCCGCTCGAATGTCTTGGCTGCTCCTGGCTCGACTGCTGCAAATTCGTCAAGGCAATAACCGTGGCTCCTCGAAGCTTCGCTCCAAGAGCCATCTCCACGGGGACGGCATTCAAGCCGGAATTGGAAATCACAAAAATGACGTCATCCTGGCCGACCTTGTATTCATCAAGCAATATGGGGGCATAACCTTCCAATCGTTCAATTCGCGTGCTTTTGGGGCCTCCCTCGTGAAGCATGAGCGCCGTCTCCAATATCGGGATGACGTTCATTAGCCCACCTGCGCGGTAATACACTTCTTCAGCAAGCATATGGGAATGGCCCGTGCCGAAAAAGAACAGCTTTTTATTGGCTGACATAGCTTCCGAGCAAGCTCTTGCAGCTTGTTTCATCGCGTCCACCTGGGACTCGATGACCTTGGTAAATATCTCTTCGACCTTAGCAAAGTATCTGTCCATAACCAACGCTCCTTTCTGCCATTAACCGAAATAATTTCTAGATTCTCACATTTTAATTGAACCTGCCGAAACGCCAGAGGTAATTCTCTTCTGCAGCAGAATATAGAAAACGAGTGTAGGAATGAGTACAATTACCAGGCCGGCAAACAACTGGCCCCAGTCTGTCTCGTATTTGGCTACCGCGGCAAGATTGTTCAAGCCTACCGGCAGGGTCATTTTCGATTCGGACATCAAAAACGTATAAGCGTATACAAACTCATTCCAAAGCCCGAGGAAAACGAAGATCGAGACCGTAACCAGAGCCGGTACAGTCAAAGGTACGACAACTTTGAAAAGCGCTCCGTAACGGGAAGTCCCGTCGATAAATGCTGCTTCCTCATAATCCTTTGGCAAATTGGCCATAAATCCGCTAAGTACAAAGACGGAAAACGGAATCTCAATGGTGATATAGATAAGAATCAACCCGAAGCGGTTATCCAACAGCTGGAGCGAATTCAGCAATATGAACAGCGGTATCAAACCTACAATCGCTGGAAGAAAAAAAGCGGACAAATAATAATTTTTCACAAACCTGGTGAATGGATTTGAAAAACGCATGATCGCATAAGCGGTAGTCAAGCCAATAAACAAGGAGCCGAGCACCGAAACCAACGTAACGACAATAGAGTTCAGATAATACGTTCCCATTTTGGCCTTTACAAAAGCATTCGTATAATTTTCAAAATGCAGCTGCTTTGGGAGAGCCCAAGGATTCAGAAATTCCTCATTGACTTTCAAGGAAGAATAGATCAACCATGCTAACGGAAGCACAACCGCGGCTGTAAAAGCCAGCAGAATGACCCGTGCCGAGAACCGCAGTAGAACTTTTTTCATATTAGTCACCCCTTAGAACTCGACGGTTTCCTTCCTTGTTAATTTGTTGGCAATCAATGCCATCGCCAAACCGATCAAAAAGACGACAAGGCCTATTGCCGTTGCGTAGCCCATGTTGTAATTGGTAAAAGCCTGCCTGTAAAAATAAGTGATCATCGTTTCCGTGGAGTAATTGTCGCCTCCGTTAGGAGACATAACCTTCAGGAAAGCGAAGCTGCCGAAGAAAACGCCGGAAAGGAGCAGCACGATCGCAACCCGGATGACTTCCCAGATCATCGGAAGGGTGATACGGAACAACTGGGCGACCTGACCCGCTCCATCCAGAGCAGCAGCTTCATAATATTGCTCGGGAATGCTTTCGATCGCCGCAATAAACAAGATGAGATAAAATCCTGTTCCCGCCCAGAGCATCGTAGCTGCAACAGCCAATAAATCGATTCCGCCTTCGCCCAGCCAAACATGAGTGAGATTCTCTAGCCCGATGGCGGTGAGGAATGAATTGAGCATTCCCATCGTTGGATGATAGATGTATTGCCACAATATTCCAATAACCGCAACGGACAGAACATTAGGGAAAAACAGGGAAGTACGGTAGAACAGCTTCTCCCTCAGTCGGAATCTTGTTAATAAAACAGCAAACAACAAAGCAAGCGCAATGGTGCACACGGGGATAATAAGCAGCAGCTCGAAGCTGTTCTTCACCGTAATCCAGAATACGGGATCATTGGCCATGGTCTTGAAGTTAGCCAATCCCACGAACACCTCTGTGCTTTTTGTCTGTCCGCTCCATCTATAGAAAGCGATGGTAAAGGAGCGAACAATGGGATACATGAAAAAAACGCTGAACAAGATGAGCCCTGGCAATATGCAAAAAGCAATAAATGTATATCTTCCTCTTTCCTTCATGCTGTCACCCCTAAAATGATGGCTCCTGCCAGGATAAAAGAGCTTCCAGGCATGATTGTCTTTCGTCCTGGAAGCTTTTTCACCTTCTGGCATTGCAAAATTACTTATTTCGCAGCTGCGTCCCGTTCTTTTCTAATAATGGCAAACGAGGCTTCAATCTTGTCGACCCACTGGTCAACGGTAAGCTTTCCGTTAGCCATGGATGTGATCGGATTATAAATAGCGGCTTCTGTTGTTATTGAGGTAGGCGGAAGCGTAGCCCAGCCGTCAGCCGATGTAATCTTATGCGTGTCGAATATGGACAGAGCTTCGACCACCGACGGCTGCAGGTATTCCTTCACAAGTTCCAGACCGCCTACAGTAGCTGGAACTTCACCAGTCATTTGCGCATGCAGCTTTAAATTCTCATCGGTATAGATGTAACGGAGGAATTCCTTCGCAAGCTCAAGGTTTTTGGCCTTTTTCGGAATGAAGAACCAGCCGTTGCTTCCCTGCGCATAAGGCGTATCCCCGGAAAATACAGGCGCGCCCATAGAGCCGAATTCAAATGTTGCCGGAATCGTATCCTTCATTTCATTCTCGAACCACGTTCCGTTCTGAATGAATAACGCTTTATCATCCAGCACCGCCTGCTGAGCCTGTTTATGCGTCAAACCTGTTGTTCCAGGCAGCAGATAGGCTGGGGAGACCAGTTTATGAATAACTTCCAACACTTCTTTAACCTTTGGATCCTTCCAGGCATCTTGCTCATAATTAAATATTTTCTTCATTGCCGCATCGCCTGCATGGCTATTAATCATAGGA
The DNA here is from genome assembly GCF_014641075.1 of Paenibacillus nasutitermitis. Lineage (GTDB taxonomy): Bacteria > Bacillota > Bacilli > Paenibacillales > Paenibacillaceae > Paenibacillus_Z > Paenibacillus_Z nasutitermitis. The sequence continues at coordinate 2,034,836 of NZ_BMHP01000001.1, read as the reverse complement.
AGCAGGATTTGACCGATATATCCAGGGTAGTTTCCTTGATAGGTATATAAGGATTTGCCATCAGCTTTTGCCAGTTCGCCCATCGCGAAAAACTCGTCCCATGTCTTAGGTGCCGTCCAGCCTTTGTCGGCAAACAACTTCTTATTGTAATACATGGGAGCAATGCTGTAGCCTGTAGGAGCATAGTAAACCTTCCCGTCACCCAGTGGCGTTGTTATGTCCAGAAGCGCCGGCAGGATTTTCTCCTTTACCGTCCTTTCCTCACCGAGTGCTTTGCCGTCAAATACATCGTTCAGCTCGGCAAGCACACCGTCCCCGGCATACGTGGAAACGAAGGGAGAAACAATGAAATCCGGTTCATTGCCCGACAGAAATTTGGCCTTGATTTTGTCTTTGAACACTTCGCCTACTGCACTTGAGATCGTAATTTTGGTGCCAGGGTACTCGTCCTCGAATTTCCTCACCATTTCCTGCCAGAATGATGTGCCGTCTCCCCCGTCAAATACATCCAGGGCCAGTTCCTTGTTGGCGAATTCCTTGACAGCCGGATCTTTTTTTGTGTCATTGTTCTCAGAAACTGCCGGAGTTTCATTCCCATTCTTCGCTGGCGTTGGCGTTGGCGGCTGCTCATTATCCGAGCATCCTGCCAGAATCAGACCCATTGTCATACATGTTGCCAATGCCACGTTAGCCATTCTTTTCATTCGTTTTGCCTCCCCCATTTTTTTAACGCAAACAAGCAATAATTAACAGGCACCAGCTCATGTAAATCATAGATCCACGAAGCGTATCCTCGACCGCTGATGCCTGGTTCACCCGCTAATTAATCAATTAATCATGCTGCTTCAATCGATGGCTCGGTCAATTGTATCCACAAATCTTCTTGTAATTAAATCAGGCCGCGTAATCGCTCCGCCAACAACTACCGCATAAGCACCTGCCTTGAAACATGTAAGCGCTTGCTCTGGTGTCGCGATATTTCCCTCAGCAATGATGGGTATAGGAATCCTCTCAGCCAGTCTGCGAATCAAATCGATATCAGGCTTCTCCCTGCCAAGCGTATAAGGGGTATAACTGGATAAGGTTGTTGCGATCAGATCAGCGCCCGCTTGCCAGGCGATCACTCCTTCTTCGAGTGTGGAAACATCAGCCATAATAACCGTTTCATATTTGGCTTTGATGGCTTCGATGAATAATTGCGGAGTCTCATAACCCGGTCTTGCCCGAAGCGTAGCATCGATGGCAATAATATCCGGATTTGCCGGGACAAGCTCGTCGATTTCTTTCATTGTTGCCGTGATAAAAGTTTCGTAACCGGGGTACTCCCTTTTGATGATGCCGATAATCGGAAGTTTGCTTAACGCTTTAATTTCATTAATATCCTCGGCTCCGTTCACTCTTAGTCCTACTGCGCCTCCCGCCTCCGCAGCCAAGGCCATCCGTGCCATCATTCCGTTGCCATAGAGGGCTTCGTCCTCCTGGGCCTGGCATGAAACGATTAAGCCTCGTTTAAGCATGCCGCAAATTGTCATACACATATTAACTCTCCTATAGCATTGGTAAATGCTGTTCTTAATTACATTTTCATTATGTTGTTTATTTTCAACATTGTCAATATAATATATGAATATTTTCTTCATAACAAGGCATAGAAATCCATGCTCCTTCTTTTATACGCTAAAAATGGTTCTAAAAAGGCGTTACCGCAACTTTTCAGATAACGCCTTCAGAGCTAATTCTTTATTTTGATTTGCGGTTTCACTCATCCGCTTGAATATGGAGTTGAAAAGAATATCGACAATTACAAGCTGGGATACCTTGGAAGACAATAATCCGCCCTCCAGCGGTCCTTCCTTGGATCCGTGAATCAATACAATATCAGATATTTTTGTTATCGGTGATTTGGCATGATGCGTGATGGAAATGATTTTGGCTCCCGTATTTTTAGCTGCATTCAGAATTTCGAACGTGTCCTGGGTACTACCCGAGAATGATATCCCAATCGCAACATCGGAAGACGAGAGCAGCGATGCTTGCATAAGCTGAATATGGTTATTCGCATAAGCGCTGACATCCAGCCCCAATCGCATAAACTTAAAGACTGCATCCTGTGCGGTAATCTGGGACAGCCCGGCTCCGAATAAACTGATTTTTCTGGAATGGACAATTACGTCCACCGCTTTGTCCAGCGCCTTAAAATCCAGCAAAGACATCGTTTCGTTAATGGCAAATAAATTGCTGTTTATCGTTTTTCGCGCGATTTCCTCGAGGCTGTCCTCCCCCGTTATCTCGCTATGCTCTTCCTGTTCTCCCTCATTTTTTATATTGGCTATTTCTATCGCCAGCTCCAGTTTGAAGGATTGATAACCCTTGAAGCCGACCGATCTGCAAAATCGCAAAACCGTAGCGTCGCTCACCCCGCATATTTCCGAGAAGTCGGTAATCGTGCTGTAAATAATTTTTTCATTCTCTGCGAGAATGACATCCGCAACCTTCTGCTCCGATTTTGTAAGCGAATTGTAGATGCTTCTAATAGTTCCAAGTATGCTGCCGCCTCTGGGTTTTGCCATTTTTTTTTTGCCCTCCATCGAGTAAACATAAAATCACACTGCTGAAAATCTATTTTGAGGTTTATTTTTTACAATGTCAATATTATTCATGAATATCTTTTGCATATAGGGGCAAAGCATCTGCTGCTGCTCATTCCTGAGTTATATACTTTTTCAACATTACAATTATAATTTCCTGTTGCCGGCTGCTATCATTTAGAGTTCCAGTCCCCCTTCCTTCCCCAAAAGAGGAAAAGCATCTGCGCCTTGACTTTCGCGGCTGCAAAGACGCTAAGCCAAATCGTGGTGAGTTGGCTTTTTGCCGTTGTATGCGAGCACGATTCGGAGGCTCGACCTCATGCATCTTACGAATGGCTTAGGCTCCATTGTTTATAGCTTTCGTATACGATTTGACCGATTTTCTGGTAACCCACTGAATTTGGATGAATCCCGTCGCTTGACCAAATGTCAGGATCTTTCGACAAGGGATGATTCCAGAAATCAATTAGACATAAGCCGTACTGCTGGCTTAACGATTGAATACGATCGTTTGCCTGGAGCGTTTGGGCCTGGATGGCTTCTTTTTTTTCTATTGGAATCGGAAGCCTCAGTGTGAAATCTGGCAAGGTGCATGTGATAATGGATGCATTCGTTCCATTTGCAAGCTGGTGGATCATATATTCCATATCCTCATGAAAATGCTCATGATTCCACTTGCCTTTGAGAATATCGTTGCCGCCAGCGAATAAGCTGACTAGATCCGGCTTCAAGCTGATCGCTTTGTCCAACTGCGACTCGCGGATCTCACGGGATATTAAACCCCGTTTTGCTATATTTGTGACTTGCATTGTTGGCTGCTGCTTAGAGAAATGAATGACCCAGCTCTTGAGTTCAACATTATTCACCTCTTCGCCTATGCCTTCCGTCAAGCTATCACCCATTGCAATCATGTGTTTCTGCATACATAGCCTCCAATTGATTATTTTTTATTATATGGACCACCATACCAAAGAAACACGAAACCGTCCAACCGCATGCATAGCACAAAAAGCCAAATAACCGCCGGGGTGTTTGGATTCCCTGGCAGTTATGGTGGTTGCTTGGACTGTACCATTCCCCGGCTGTTTATCAGACCGGCGGACAATCATTTCATTCTTCCCAATAAGCCGCGTCAGGCAGGCTGCCGTCCATTATATATCCGCCGTCTATCGTCATCGTGGATCCGGTCATATACCAGGACTCGTCAGATGCCAGGAACAACGCCCCATAAGCGATATCATGCGGCTGCGCAATCGCTTTCAACGGGATTCGTTTGAACAGCGCTTCCTTAACGGCTGGCGTATACATAGGCGTTGTCAGTTCAGTATAGGTCGCGCCCGGGGAAAGAATATTCGCTGTAATCCGGTGCGGTGCAAGCTCCGACGCCAACGTTCTGGTGAAAGACTCAATGCCGCCTTTCGCAGCGGTATAAGCGGAGCAAGACGGTTCTGACAGGACTGCATGGATAGATGAAACATTAATGATTCTTCCCTGTATATTCTGGCTGATCATCGCTTTGGCTGCATATTTGCTGCCCAGAAAAACACTCGTCAGATTGTTGCTAATGATACGGTCCCAGTCTTCTTCCTTTGTATCGACCACTTTGGATTGATGAATGACGGCCGCGTTGTTTACCATAATATGAAGGCTTCCGAACTGTTCAACGGTTTGTTGAACGAATCCCTGCACATCCTGTGTCGCGCTGACATCCGCTTGAACGAACAGACCCTTGACGCCGCAAGACTCGATATCCTGCACAACCTTGCCTCCTCTATCGGCATTCCTGCCTACAATACACACATTCGCACCTTCCCGGGCAAACATCTTAGCGATTCCCGCCCCGATCCCTGCAGTCCCGCCAGTAACGATTGCATTCTTGCCGGACAACCTTCCCATTTCATTCGCCTCCCTATTTATACTTCTGTGCAAACTGGCTCTGGAATTACAACGCAGATGACATCAAATAATGATATAAACCGGTATCCAATGGGATACCTCCCTGCAATCTTTTCTTCTCGCATATGGATTCAATTTCACCGGGAAGCATAACTTTTCCGTTCTCCTGAGAAGCGGGGGCTTGATGTAATTCATCGATCAATTGATCCAGGTAACTGCCAAAATGGGATTGAAGGCTAAACTTCCCGGGATCCATGACAAGCATAAAATGCCCGAGCTTTCTCTGTATACTAAGATCATCGCCATACATGGGAGCAATATGCGGTCCGAATGGAGAACCTGTCAGCACTCCTGCCAAAATATCCACCACCAGATTGATGCCATACCCTTTAGCGCCACCGAAGGGCAGCAGTGTTGTGATGAGATGCGGATCATTCGTTGCTTGTCCGTTGGCATCGATCCCCCAATGATCCGGTATAGCCATATTCTTCTGACGGGCATCGAGAATCTTCCCGTAAGCGACCGAACTCGTAGCCATGTCCAGTATGATTGGAGGATTTGTTGCTGCAGGAAATCCGAAAGCGATGGGGTTTGTTCCAAAAAAAGCTTCCGTTCCCCCGAAAGGGGCTACCATCTTGTCTGTATTCGTTACGACTATGCTCACCATACCGTGGTCAATTGCCATCTGGGCAAAATAAGACAACGCACCGCAATGACTGCTGTTGATGGAAGACACCGCCCCCATGCCATGCTCCTTCGCCAACTGTATGGCTTCCTGTGCGGCACGATGCATGATGACATGCCCCAAACCATCGTTGCCGTCTACAATACCTGAAACAGTGCCCGTTCTACTAAACGAAATTGCCGGATTCGGATGGATGCCATTCGACTGGATCGTAGATACATAATGAGGAAGACGCATAACGCCGTGTGAATCGACGCCTCTGAGATTAGCATGAACAAGCACATCTGCAACGATTTCGGCATGGTCCAGCGGTATATGCAGCGCGATTAATTTGCTTATGACGCGGTTGCGTAATTCCGCGGCAGCGATAAGATGTTCCACTTATGTTCACTCCTCTGTATTTATAATATCATCTGATATATCACCATTATTAAAAAAAGAGCTGCCGTTCACGAAAGCCCTCTCCATTTAACGTCAGCTCTGAACTGGAACACTGCCTAAAACACTTTGTAAATATCGATAATCCCCAACAGGCTCGCAAGCGTCTGGTCCAAATGATATTTCATTGCCGCCTTGGCAGCGTCCTTATCCCCCGCTTTCAGGGCCAGGATAAAAGCTTGATGTTCCTGATGAGCCTGTTGAATGCGCAGCATATCCTGCAAGTAATAGGCCCGTGCCATCTGAACATGTCCGTTTAATTTGTCATAGGCCTCTTCGATCGTCTCGTTCCGGGCTGAAGCCACAATCATCCGATGCAGCTCAATATCGCATTCCATCACCTGATTTCCGTCATAATGATGAGGGTCGAGCTGAATTTCGAATTGCCGGTTAATGGACAGGATTTGGTCCGATTGGCTTTGCAAGTGGTCAAAACCTGCATCAATCGCAAACAATTCAACCATTTCCCGATATTGAAACAGTTCGATTAAATCCTTCCTGTAGATGCCTTTGACATATATCCCCTGCCGGGGGACGGTTCGTATAAAACCTTCGGCATCCAGCATATTTAGTGCATCGCGTACCGGCGTACGGCTTATGCCCAATCTGCCCGCGATTTCTGCTGAATCAATGCGTTCGTTGGGCGTGAACTCCCTTTTCATAATCATATTCTTCAAAAGGATATATACAGCCTCTTTTATATCTTGATGAGCAGAGAGGTGATTTTTATCCAAAGCGTTCAAGTTCTGTTGCATGTGATCACCTGCTGGTCTTTTTAATTCTAATATATCAGATGATATTCCAAAGTCAACCGATTTTTTCCAATTCCGCAGCAACCTTACAATACTTTGAGCAACTCCTCGATCTGTACCTGGTACAGTAAGTTAACTTCACAAAACAACATTCGATTTTTACGGTAATCTTGAGCGAACGGAATAAGCGGCATTCCCTGATTATTAAAGAATGTGATCTTGTGTCAAATAGAAAGTGATTGCCATCCGTACAAAATCCTGAGGAGCCGGAAATCTGTGGATTTATAAAGGAGACCTTAGCCTGTTCGGGCCCGCCCGAGACACAGCCCAACAAGAAATCCGTATAGTAATAAAACCAGACCTCCTCATCGCTGACTACATTCATTGCATAACAATCGGCAATATATGCCGTTTGGTCCTCATATCGTTTATTGCCATACTCATCCCAGGCGACAAGACCCTGCTCACCGATTGGCTTGTCCCAGCCATTGCTGCCGATTGAATCCCGTCTCCAAGCAGGAACTCCCGAATGGTGCTCCCATTGTAATCACACACCTTGGCGTTCAGGTCGTATTTATCCTTGCCATAATATGTGCTGGTCGTTCCGACCAAAAGCAATTGATTCCGAAGCGGCTGGACATAATGATAATTGAACTGCTGGCCTTCCATCACTACAGTCTCAATGACATTTTCTTTAATAATCAGCACCTTGCAGGTATACGTTTTTTTCGGGTCCACTGGAATGATCTTTCCCCGCCCCCCTCCCGGGTTTCGGTTGTTGAGCAGGACATACACGCAGCTATCCCAGCCAAATTGAGTGGATACAATCTCAAAACCATCCATATGCTCTGAAAGATCGGCAAAAGGCTACAGCTTTTTATTAAGCAAGTTAATCCCCCTAAAGGCTCGTTATTAAGCTTGGCTAAAGTATGATACAACTTGAATGGTTCATCACGAGTCATGGAATTGAACAACTATTCTGCGGCAAAGAAACGATGCAGCGAATCCGGTCACGGCATCAAGTTCCACGCGAATCCGCTCGTCTTCGTAAGCGAAACTTAGCTGCAGGCAAATATTGCATGCCTCAACGGGAGAACTATTTTCTGGTTCGATGTCCTCGAAATAAAAGTCAATTGGCTGCTCCATTTCACCTGCAGATGTATAGTTAATCGTTACGGATAAATGCTTCTGAGAGTCATGTTGTTCGGAGACTTCCATACTTACCTTCGTAATTTCATCATAATGAAAGGATGGGAAGAAACCGAACCTGTCCATAACTTCCCGGGCTCCAATTAAGGAAAGATGCGGAGAAAACTTGCGTTCGAACTTTCGTATGTCCATTAGCCTGTTCTCGTATTCGGGACTCGTAAGCAGCAGGATGGAATCCGAACTGCATTCCACGACTGTCCCGATAAAAGCTGCCCAGGAAGGTGTACCCATTTCCCCTGCAGTTATCATAATTTGATCTTGAGCATAAAGTTCAAAAGGCAGATCCGAAATGAATTGCACCCGGAAGCCTTGTGCCTGCACCTGCCATATGGTGTTCGGGGCAAAACGGATCTCTTCCCGTTCCACGGACCGAACGCCAGCCTGCCATAATCCATCATTCTTCATTCGTCCACCTCACTGACTGTATAGGCGCTAGCATGTTGCCCCTTATTTTATTAATGAGTCCGGGCATATTTTCAATATGTGATAGATTCTTGTTCCTGACGATACACTTTAAAGGCCCAGACAGCTAATATGGCAACGAGAATGAGATTGCACGCTAACAGGAATAGGGGGCCGAACCGGAAGATAACGACAAATATCAATTCAAATAAAAAACTTTTTCTAAATGCGCTGCCCGTTTTTTCCCATAGTCCCGGTGTATAGAAAAATTCTTGCGGATTCCATAATCCTGTAAAATCAACGATGTCCCAGTACTGAAATAATGCAATAATCAGGAGCATACAACATGCCTGAATCATAGAGTGGAAGGCTTTTTTCAGATAACGCCGCGCGGATGATATCCTGTCTGAAAATATAGCAAGATCCTCTTCTCTGTCAATACTCATTTTCATAAAATACTGCTCTCCTGAGGAACGTGTTCCCGCAATATGAAGCCAACCTGCATTTTCAAACAAAGATAAATAATCCTGATAATCCTGCTTTCTTTTTAACTGACGGTAATCAATCTGAACGGCCATCTGCTGCGGCGCTTGTTTCTTGAACGTATAGAAGAGCCCCTTTTTTGTTAACCTATTTCCTTTCCGGGCCATTTCCTCCAGGTATCGTTCTTCTTTGTCATAATTCATAAATAATTTAAATATCTTCATTACTTAAGCCCTCCTTTTTTTACCATTGTCTGCGTGATCTCAATCATGTGCTGCATTCTCTGCATGTCTGAGAGCAATATTTCTTTTCCCTTTTCCGTGATCAGGTAAACCTTGCGACGCTTGTCTTCGCTTTTCACTGGCTGGATCAGCTTGAGTTTCAACAGGTTTTCAATCGCTCCGTATAAAGTGCCTGCAGCTAAACGGACTTGTTCGTCACTCAATTCTTCGACCTTTTGCAGTATCAAATAGCCATGCGACGGTTCCATTAGCGCCAGCAGAATGTAATACACCGTCTCTGTCAAAGGCAAGTTTTTATCCCGGTTCATCTTGCTCCTCCTTATGAATGTCATAGCTGGTTCTATTCTTTCACACTATACAGTCGAGCTGTATATTTCCATAATATATAGTTGAACTGTATACGTCAAGGCATGTTGAAAAATAGAGCATACTATTTAATATATCACCCTGGATTCCCGGGAATTTATCGACCATGTCCACCAGATTTGAGACCTGCGCCTTTTGTCATATTTTCTCACAATGTCTATAATACTAGTATTCCTTGTCAGCTAAGTTGCGGGACCTACTCGATAAACCGCAGCTCCGATCGATCGGCAACCTGGTTCTCATCCGTGTATTTTTGCTTTACGGCCGGACCCTCGTCAAGGGAGACGTCCCGTTCGCATGAGGCCGGTTTCCCAAGGAGGCGAACATAAGTGAATTCAATCTGGTCCATTCGAACTGGGATTCGGGATTACCTTGAGTCTATCTTTCGAACATGCCGAAGATGGATTGAGAAATATCCGTATATCAAAACGGCTTATACGATTTTTTCCTGGCTGTCGCTTATCATCTTTGTTTTAAGCTTGTTTTTCGTGAAAGATTCGCGTACCATGATGGTTCAATATTTATGGTCCATTTATGTGCTGCTGCAATTTTGGTTTCTGTGCCGGAGCAAGACACTTCCGTGGAAACCGATCGTTTTGTTCGTTCTAGCAGGTGTTATTTTGGTCGTACCGTTAACGACGCTTACCGTCAATATCTTTCATGGCCTGTTCGGCGGCACCACCTCCGACACTTGGTCTGTTGCTGTCATCACGCCTATATTCGAAGAATTATGGAAGCTTCTTCCGCTGGGCCTTTTCCTGTTCTTTTCACGTCGGGCTTCCGCCTTGAGCTTAAGCGATTACACGCTCATAGGTGCAGCAACTGGCGTCGGCTTCCAATTGATGGAAGAGCTCTCCCGAAGGTGGCTCAGTTCCGGCCCCGGGGATTACAGTTCAACATGGCTGGGCGGGAAGACAATCCATTGGGATTTTTTCACGCTGTTTCCCGGATACTTCGAAGAAAGCTTTTTGCCTACGCTTATGACGGTCAGTCATCCCGTACATACGGCCATGATCGCTCTGGGATTCGGAATTGCGTTCCGGCTGCGGACGAGACTGACGAAATGGGTCTTTCTCTTCCCTGTCGTGCTTTTGCTCTGGTCCATTCTGGATCATGCGGCTTATAATGGCCAATTCAAGCTGCCCGACTGGGTATTACGGATTCATGATTGGACTGGAAGCGGCTATAAAACAAAGCCGGCCTTACTGTTGATGCTGGCCGCATCGCTTATTGCCGATTACATGGCGTTAAACAAGATACAGACACGTCTTCCGTCGCTGCCGAACGAGACTTTTCTAAATCCGCTTTCTGAGCTGTTCAACATGACCCGCTCTATCTGCCTGGAACGGAGTAAATTCGCATACTGGCTAGGCTTTTACCGGGAGCGCAGAGAGCTTGGATTTCATTTGCTTTATGGGAATGAGGAAGCGGCAGGCCGTCAGGAGCCTCTCCAGGCCCGGGTGAAAGTTCTTTATCAGGCGTTGACGGGACTTGCTGTCATTTTGCTGCTGGCCGCTGGCTTATTTGCAAGCATGGGGACCCTTACGGATGGAAGCGAAACGTCCTGCTACGCCTGCATGTTTGATTCGCTGCAGAATTGGTGGGATCGGCTGGAATGGTATGAACAAGGTGCGATTATACTCGGAGCCATTGCCTTGTCGATGCTGGCCGTCGGATTCTTCCCGGCTCTGGGCATCGCGTTGACAGGAGCAGGAATCGCCGGAAGCGGTCATGAAATTGCCGGTTATATCCGCGATCCGAAGAGACTGCTGACTCCCGAAAACATGCTTTCCGTGGTTGCAGGTATTATTCTAAGTAGAATTCCTTTTGGCAAAGGGCTTAAATGGTTAGGCAGCAAAGGCCGCGGCTATGTGCGCAAGCTATTGGATAAGATCGGCAAACGGAAGTCGGATGTCGATGTACCGGTTAGGCCCAAACCGCCACAGCTTAAAACCGAAGAGGTTATTGCTCCGCAAAGCGGGAAAGCCATCAAGGTATTTACGGACGGCAACACGATCGTACCTGTTGATAAAATAGAAAAATATTTGAGAGGCAAGGTCAATGTCAATATTCAGGATGTGAAGCAAGAGATTCGCGATTTGAAGCAATTAAAACAGACACAGCGGAAAGTATTTGATGCTGACCCCAAGAACGCATCCCGTCTTAAAAGTCTTGAAAAAATGAAACATAATTTTGAGCGCTCGGATGATATGAGGAAAAATCTCGAATCTGTAGGGCTTGATGATACAATAGAAAATAACCAGTCCATTGCAAAGCATTTAATGGATGTGGGTAAACAGGTAAAGCCTGATCATACGCTGGATGTCCCAAGCGTGCTTGAGGGTCCGAGTGGCAAACTCAAGACATTATCAACGTGGAAGATGGTTGACGGCAAACCTTATTTAGTAACGGTCAAGCTGATCCCAATGACGAGTTAGGATATGGAGGTGCAAGATGGAAAATAACGATCCGATGGTAAACGCAACCGCTCTGGACAGAATCGTTAATTATGAGGATTATATTTCCGGTATGAATAATGACGAATTGATGGTCATTATAAACCGTCTGGAAATATTTGAAGAAGCCGCGGCAGCTTTAACGGAATTATCTATAAGAGATACAGAAGCAGCAGTACCTTCCTGCTCGAAGATACTGGCAGAAAACCTGGGAGATGAATTCCTCCAAGCGGTTGCATTTAATCTGCTTTATGAAGGTGATGCTGAGCTCGCGATGGAGATCATTCGCAAACAGGTGTCACATGCTCCTGCCGCATTATTAGGGGCCATGATGGATAACTTGTCCACGGATAGTCTGCAACCCGTTGGACAGTCGCTCCCATCTTCGTTTCTCCGTTCCGTAGTCGACCGATATCAAGCATTAAATGATACGGACCAGGAACGTATACTTGAGAATTATGAGTGGTTTCAGGAATCCTATAAGGACAAATTGATGTAGTCAGACTAATGTCACATTCGAAAAAGGACAGAACGAATGAAATTATTCGATCTGTCCTTTTCTTGTGATGACCTGAATTTCCTCCAATCAAGTACCCAACAATGATTCTGCAAAAGCAACCGTTCTGAGCAGACCAGGATATTCCTCCGGTGTTGAGCCGTCTTCGACGCTCCAGCAAATCCCCATCGCGGTTTCAACATAAAGGCATTGTTTTAAGATAGCGTTTGGAATCTGAAGGTTTTTTTCCAGGATAGCTATGATTTCGTTTATTTTCCTATAGGTTTCCGCCGTTATTTCATCGTCAAATTCATTGAGGATAAAACGAGGTATATCAAATACAGGGTCGCCTAGTACACCTTTAGGGTCGATTATGATGTACGCTCCTTCTTTTCCCAGCAAAATATTATCATGATGGAAGTCGCCATGCAGCAGCATCGTTTGAGAATACAAAGCGGATATCGAAGTGTGAATATCTTGTGCTTTTTTCATATGCCCATATAATTCTATGCAATCTTCCCGCTTGCTCATGTATTCCGTTATCCTGCCAACCCACCCTGAATAAGCTGGATAGCTGTTCTCCTTGTCAGGGGGTAGATGCAGGCCATCATAGAGCGAACAAAATACTGCAAGTCTTTGGTGCAGATTAGTTTCTTCCCTTAAAGGCTTTCCTGGCTCCACACACTCTTCGAGAAGAAGGGCGTTCTCAATATCAGCATCTATGACTTTGCAAAACCGTTTGCCGTTATAGTGACGCAGCGTATTAAATTCTGCATTTATTTCCCCTGAAGAAGGCCTGCCTATTTTCAACACAACACGACCGTAGTTGGCTGCATGACATTTAAAAACCAGATTTGCCGAATAGGAAGGAATAAGCTCAAAAGAAGTTAATGTCCACTTATGCGCAAAACGTTCCATTTTCCTCGCAACGTCCTCATAAAATTCACGGCCAAAATGCTTGATGATATTTTCGGTTTCCTGTTCTTTAAAAATATAAGGCTTGTTCATACTTTGTGCTCGACCTCCGTCCCTTCATCAAATGATGTAAGATGATGCGATATCTATCCCTTATTATATATTACAGAATTGTCTTGGGTGGAAAAAAGGAATCTGCAGCGCCTACGGCACAGCAAATTCCTTTTGGATTAACTATAAACAGAATCATTTTAATCTGCGAAACTTTCTGTAGAATTCTGCTGATGAATGATTAGATGGTCAGCGTTTGACTGTGATCGTCAAGGACCGCTCCACACCGCCATACGTGACGGTAATGATTGCTGTTCCACGCGATTTTGCAGTGAGTTTCCCCCCTGCCTTGACGGTTACGACCGAAGGATTGGAAGAGGCATATTCAGCCGAAGAAGTTACCTCACCCCACTCCCCGCTGCTGTGAAAAGCATACACAACGAGCTGCCTGCTCTTGCCGACCTTCATCTTCTCGTTCTTAATCAGAAGGGCCAGCTCTTTGACGATATCAGCCTCAGGTTCAACACGAACCTGCAGATCAGCGGATTTCCCGCCGTAGACAGCTGTTATTACGGTGCTCCCTGCAGCTATGGCATCTATGCTGCTCTTATTTGCCGCTACAGCAGCCACAGATGAATCGGACGAGGAAAATTCACTATCCATCGTGACATCCCGCTGCGTGTCGTCGCTGTAGAGCGCAAATACGGTGAACGGTTCGGCATTGCCTGCTGTCATGTTCAACGAAGCAGGCGAGAAACGAAGCGATTGCACGGTAGGCGGCTGGTTCTCAATCGTAACTTGAACAGACGATTGTTGGCCTCCATAGGTGACAGTAATGACGGCCGTACCCGAAGCCAGCGCGAGGACCGCACCATTATCGGATACGGATACGACAGCAGCGTTCGATGTCGTATAAATAGCGGTTTGTGTAACGTCTTTCGTTTGTCCTCCGGCATATTGGGCCGTCACCGTCAATTGGCTTTCATCCCCTGTCTGCAAATCCAGATTGCCTGGATCCACAAGCAGCGATTCGGGATTTTCTTGGCCTGCTCCCAACTGGTACACAACCGAATCTGTCAAGAAACGCCAGCCGCCGTCGATCCATTTCGCGCGGCCTGATGGAACTTCGACACTCTCGCGTTCCCCCGTTGAAGGATTAAGCCGGTTTAATTCATAACGGGTGGCCCCATCCTCCACTTGTCCGTATACAACTTCGCCTGAAGGAGATACCGCTATTACCCTATTGGTTCCGGGTTCCGATACGATGGAAGTCTCAATCCATTCCGGGGAACGAAGCCATAATGTTGAATACCGGCCGGATTCGTCCATTTTAGGATAGACCGACCATCCTTCTGCTATAGCGAATCCTGTGTTTCGGAGAGTTTCCTGGTAATAATACAAATAATCATCATAAGGACCCGCCAAAGTAACCAGTTGTACCCCGGCAAGCAGCTTCACGGCAGGATCAGGATTATAGGAGGTGAACATGATGGATGTTCCATCCACCTTGACTTCGGAATTATCCTGATCGTTGAGATCCGGCTGTGTGAGAGGTTCTGTCAGCGGTTGACTCTGACCGTCCTTATACCGGAACAGCTGGCCGACAAACGAATAAGCCACCGTGCCATCCTCGCTAACATCATACCCGCCAAGCGGATAATAATGATTTTGCGGATTTACGATCGATTCAATCTGGTTGCCGTGGCGCAAGCGAAGGCCGTTCGTACCTGGACTATCGAGTGAACCGTCGTCTCCTGAACTGTCGTAATAAACGAGGTAAGGTCCTTTGGATACCCAGCTGTATGCCTGCAGTGTTTGAAGTACACCATTTCTGAACTCTTTGGATTCACCAGACACCCCGGGCAGATGGAACAAAGCTCCCTCCTCTGTCAATTGGGCTTTATCCGGCCTTGCTGTAATTCCGTTTGCAATGATTTCGGAAGCGCTGCCATCAATAGCTGAAATCGAAATCGTCTGATCCAGCGGTTGATAGACAAGTGCCTGCAAGCCATCATAATCCAGAATGATTCCATCTGTCTGATAGATTTGCTCGAACGAGTCCGCAGCTCCCGCCCCTGTAATCAATGACGCTGGTTCATCCGTCCCTTTACCTTCCGCCGCATACCCTGAAACTGGCATCAGCAATGTCAGGACCAGACAGAGTGACAGCCACGCCCGCAAGCGCCAATCTTTTAGCAAACTCATGTTCTGCATACCTCCTCGGCGACTTTAAGTCTATGATTTCATAACCTAATCTAACATACTTACAAAAATCTTACATGGGAATATATGCCCTCTTTATCCGGTTCAATGGATACAGACTAAAAAAACAAAAACACCTGATTTTCTCCTTACTCGAAGAAAATCAGGCGCCTTTTAAGATGGATATGTACCGCCCATCAACCAGTTCAACGATGAATCGCGCGCAGGGAATTCAGTTACTAATAAATGCTTATCGCCGTCCACGGAAGGTGCGGCGCAGATCCTCCACCCATTTGTCCGGTATTTCCCAGGGGATGAAATGACCTCCATGCTCATGAACCGCGATATTGACATGGTTGTACCACTGCGCCCGGTCACTGTCGAGGAAGCTCTGAATGCGATTATCGGTCGTTATGCCAGGGGGATTCTCGTAACCCACGAAAGTTATGCCTGTTGGCGCTTCCACTACCGGCCAGTTGTTATGTGTAGGCGTCCATGGATAGCGATTAGCATTCGCATAGTAACGCATCGAGGTTTCGATCGCGTTATTCACCCAGAAAATCGTCGCATGAGTGAGTAAATCATCTTTCGAAAAGACTTGCTCGATGTTCCCGTCATTATCGCTCCATTTCGTCCATCGTTCAAGGATCCATGCAAGCATTCCTGCCGGCGAGTCGCTGAGCCCGTAGGCAAGCGTACCCGGATCAAGCACATGTACGGCCAGGTGAGAGGCGAAACGGCGGTCAAGCTTCAGAATCCCGGCGCGTATATCCTCGGGGAGGTCGTCAGGCAGGGGCTGTCCGCCCGAATAATCCCAAGCGCGATCACCATTAAAGAAGCTCAGCTTTAGCGCGGAACCGATATGGATGGCGTGAAGTTCGCTGCTATATTTGTGCCCGAGTTGACCTGTCACGAGGGCACCGATGTCACATCCCCCTGCAGCGTACTTATCATAGCCAAGGACGTTTGTCATAAGCTCATGCCATAGATCGGCGACTTTCCAGAAGTTCATATCCGGATTGTTCGGCAGAGGAGTCGAGAAACCGAAACCAGGCAGCGAAGGTATAATGACATCGAAGGCTTCAGCCGGATCGCCGCCGAAGGCGCCGGGGTCTGCAAGTTGATCGATGACCTTGGACCAATGCCAGAACGTCCATGGCCACCCGTGGGTCAGAATCAATGGAATTGGTTTGGGACCCACTCCGGGCTTGCGCATAAAGTGCACCGGAACCCCATTCACATCCACATTGTAGTGCTCATAGATATTGATCGCAGCTTCGGATTTGCGCCAGTCAAATTCATTGATCCAGTAATCAACCAGTTCATGCAGATAACTTTTGCTGACACCATAGTACCAATCGTCATTGCCGGCATCAAGCGGCCATCTGGTGGATTTCAGCCGGTCTTCAAGATCAGCAAGCTGCTCATCGGGAACGTAGATAGGAGTCGGTTCAAGCGCGAAATAGGATTCATTCAAGAGTTTTCCTCCTCTAAGTTTGAAATGGATGACTCGATTGAGTGTTCATAAAGACCGTCCAAGCTGAGCCAGATGCGTCAGTGCGGGGAGTGCGGAAGCGATCGCCTCTCTCTCCTCGGGAGCGAGTCCTTCAAAAAAACTGGCGATACGCTTCATGCGATCGGAACGGCGTGAGTCAATGATCCCCGCGCCTAGAGCTGTGATGTGGACCAGGACTGCGCGTCCATCACTTGGATCCGGTTTGCGCTCAACCAGCCCATCGCGTTCGAGCCTGGTGACTAACTGTGTAATTGCAGATTGTGTCACCTGTTCAGTAGCAATCAAATCGTTCAGCCTCATGGGGCTTTTGTGTGACAGCGTGTGCAGGACGGACAGTGTAGTGAAGCTTAACTTCTCTATGGTTGGCAACCGAATGAAAATTCTTGTAAAGTCCTCGATTACCATGGCAAAGTCCTTAACGATCATTTCGTTAACGTCTGTTTTAGGTTTCATAAATAAAATTATATCACAAATTTATATAAATTGCTTATGTAAATTAAATCGACCCAACCATTGCGGCAGAAATGGATATACAAATCGTCAGAATATGACCCATAAGGCCACGTTCTGACGATTGCGAAGAATATCATTTATTTTCTCGACAGCGTGTTAATTCTCGTCGGCGGTGGGACCATATATGGAAGGGACCGGAACCTCAAGCAGCCGCAGATAAACCGTTAATTGTCCGCGGTGATGGTACCAATGGTTGAACATTAAAGTACGAACGACTTCAATTCGGGGTACCTCCATAATGGCGACACCTTTATGAGTGAGCTTCCATGTCTCCGTAAGTCCGGCTTCTCCCCATGCGAGCAGCATGTTTTCAGCAATGATCCTGTAATGATCAAAAGTCGAGAGGATTTCACTGAGCGAGGCTGCCTCAGGCAATGGAATGACCGGGACTTCGCGAATCGGTTCATTCAGAAATTCCGCCAAGCCGCCCGGCAAGCCTGCGATATGCAGAGCTAACATGCCTAATGACATTGACTTTTCATGCGGCTTCCAGGATAGCTTGTCAGTTGGTACCCTCTCGAGTATTCTCCGGGTTGCTTCCGCCTCCCCTTTCAGCTCAGCGATTAATATATCGGTCATATTCATATGTGCTTCCTCCTCGGTATCCTTGATTAAGCTAACCATACCATGTTCCCGCTCTCGAAATTTCTCCTCAATTGCTAAACAGAGCCTGGAGCGGATTGCTTCCAGTCTCGACTCCCGGATATTTTAGCCTTGGTACATGCAAGAGGGGAAAAATATGATACTATAATTGAGTTGAAAATACATAAGGAGGATCCCCATGTCCCGCATCATTCAAGTGGATGAACGCCCATCCATCGGCCAAAGCATTCCGCTAAGTTTGCAGCATCTGTTTGCCATGTTTGGCTCCACCGTTCTGGTTCCTATATTATTCAAAGTGGATCCGGCAACCATATTGTTAATGAACGGAATCGGTACCTTGCTTTACATTTTGATTACGAAAGGAAGAATTCCGGCTTTCCTGGGCTCTAGCTTCGCTTTTCTCTCACCGGTTTTCTTCGTTATTGGCTCCAAAGGGTATAGTTATGCGCTGGGCGGGTTTTTGGTTGTCGGCGTGATCTTCACCCTTGTGGCTTTATTGATCCGGGTGGTCGGGACCAGATGGATCGATGTCGTATTCCCGCCGGCAGCAATGGGAGCAATAGTCGCCGTTATCGGATTAGAGCTGGTTCCGACAGCATCCAGCATGGCAGGATTTATCCGTTCCAGCGACTCGCCGCTTAACTGGACGCCCGATCCAACCTCCGTTACGGTCGCTGTTTTCACTTTTTTGGTTGGTGTGCTGGGTTCCGTTGTGTTTCGTGGTATCTTAAAGGTCATTCCGATCCTGGTAGCGATCATACTTGGCTATATACTTGCTGCCATGCTTGGTCTCGTACATATAGCAGATACATGGCAGTCGGCTGAGTGGTTCAAGTTCCCTACTTTTTACAGGATGAAATTTGATTGGTCGAGCATTCTGATTATCGCCCCTGCCTCCCTGGTTGTCATTGCCGAGCATATCGGTCATTTGATCGTAACCGGTAATATGGTAGGCAAAGATTTATCTAAAGAGCCCGGTCTCAGCCGGTCGCTGCTTGGAAATGGCGTTTCGACGATGTTATCTTCTGTTGCGGGGTCAACGCCAAATACGACCTACGGTGAAAATATCGGTGTTATGGCAATCAGCCGGGTCTACTCGGTTTGGGTAATCGGCGGAGCGGCGGTTTTTGCGATCGTCCTCTCCTTTGTGGGCAAATTAGCGGCTTTGATTCAAAACATTCCGCAGCCGGTCATGGGTGGTGTTTCCCTATTGCTGTTCGGTGTAATTGCGGCTTCCGGGATCCGGATGCTTGTGGAGTCCAAAGTCGATTATTCGAAACCGGTCAATTTGATCCTGACGACCGTTGTTCTTGTAATCGGCCTCAGCGGTGCGACCTTGAAGTGGGGAAATTTCGAACTGAAGGGTATGGCATTGGCAACGGTTGTATCGATTCTGCTTAGTTTATTTTTCAAACTGCTGGAGATCATGAATCTTTCGAATGAAAAAGCAGAAAATAAGCACTAGGTATGCTAAATATGAAAAACCCTTCAATCTCAAATTGAAGGGTTTTCGTTTGGAAACGGGGTTTTAGCAGCATGAAAATCGAATTAGGGAGCTGCCTGCTTGCTCTACGGCTGCAAGAAGCAGGTATGACGTTAGACGAGCTCGCCAGCATGTTATTCTATAAGCCAGAGCGCTTAAACGATTATATCGACAAGAAGCGGATCATGCCTTTGAAGACAGCCATTTCTATCGCCGAAACACTCCGTTGTGGTGTAACCGATCTGTACGAATTAATTCCCGTTTCTCCTACTATCTAAAAAGCTAGAGCTTGTTGATCAGCTGCATCATCTCGGCACGGGTGGCTGAGTCCTTGGGATCAGGCCGTCCTCCGTTCAGTCCCGAGACCAATCGGAGCTGATGTGCGTCAGGGTATTGCTCCTGGGGCGACTCCTCGTATTGCGACACTGATGCAGGTTGTTCATTAGTATGCAGACGGTCCGAGCCGGCAATCTCTTGCAGCCATGAGGCATAGAATCTGCCGAGTACCCGCAGAGTCAGGGGCAGCAGCAAGGCGAATAATACGCCAATGCCACCGACTACCCAAGATTGCTGGTAGGGTTCCAGATTCGGCAGCTTTCCATTCCAGGTCCAGTTCCAGGTTGTCGGGAACAGATTGAAATCGTACATTCGCAGGCTCACCTCATATGCCAGCGGCGATAGCAAGAGTGCCAAAACAACGGCAGGCAGCACAATTGCGACCGTAAATGCGGCAATCCCGATTGGCAATTGTAGAATGCTGTATAGCAAACCTCTATAGGAGCGACCTTGTCCCAACACGGACAAAAAGGATTTTAATCCCCGTTGACTCCCGGCAACTTCCGAACTTCCCTTCGCTTCAAGATGAACAGGCTTTCCCTTGATCCAGCTTGATGCGTATTCATGCTCCGATTCCATCATTCTCCGGCAAAAGACAAGTGTTAGAGTAAGTAAAGGCAGTCCGACTATAAGGACCGAGAGCGGCAGACTTATCGCTAAACCTGCAACAGCCACGGCGAAGGAGACTATTCCCTTTGGCAATGACATTACGAGCATTTTCCATGCTTGGAAAGCAGTATGTTTCATAGGATTCAACCACTCTTTCTGATTTGTTGCTTCTATTGTAAACGTAAACCTCCCTCAGCGGCATCCGTTCCGAGTCTGAAAAAAGACCAGACCTCAGTCTAGTTCCTGCTTTACAAATCGATATCAATAAAAATAACCCGAACGCCAGAACCCGGCATTTGGATTAATTATTTTTGTTCAGTTATGTTCTGTTAATGCTATGCGTTCTCATATCTTGGTCGGGCTGGATCACAGTCCGTGGCTTCCCCTGCACCGCATTGAGACAAGGCTTGCTTGTTTAACTACTCGAGTCCGGAACCCGCATTCTGCATACGTGCCTGTAGGCCTACTTCCTTCTTCTCCACTAAAATCAAATTTATGTATAAAGGCAGGCCAATAAAAAAAAGGAGGCACAGCCTCCTTTCCTCATCGTGCTTGAATGTATGAAAATCCCTTTCGATCAAGATGCGGCTGGACGACCAGAAAGATTCCGGTGTGCGTAATGGAGAACCAGCATCCCTTTATTTAAAGTTTGAATAAGGAATGACAAACTCCGGCATTCCCTCCGCATAGGAGGTGTATTCATATTGCGTGAAGTAAATCACGACCCCGTTATGGTTAAGGAAATAATCGCGGTCTGCTTCGATCGTCTTGAAGGGAGTAAGCAAAGGAAGCTTCCTGCTTTTAATTTGTTCATTAATCTTGTTATTGATAATTGATATATAATTTGCATTGCCTTCTACTACATCCTTCAATGAGAGCAGATTGCCCGTTGTCAAATCAAATGTGTAAGGAACGCGAGAGGTAATTCCATGCGCCCCTCCCATATCAATATAATAATCCACGTATAGGCTTAGTTTTCCATTCTCATTCGCCGTTACTGTATATCTGCCGTCTAAGCTGGGCTGCCGGACCGTGGCCTTGGGATCTTTGGCCAGGATTTTGTTGTTTTCCTGCACAGCCGCATTCATTTCCTTCGATCCGTCTGCTACATGCTTGTCTGCCTGCTGTTTGAGAAAGGCATTAATCTTCTGTTGGACTTCCGAATTCTCATATCCGGAGATCACAGGATAATAAACCGATAGGGACTTGCCGTCTCCGTCAGCGCCGATAACTTCTGATCGTATGCGCAAATCATTTTCTGAAATCTTATCCATACCTATTAATTTGGTATCGTTCTCGTAGGAAATTTCATAACCCATACGCTCCAACAGGAAACGAAGCGGCAGATAGGTTGTATTATCCTGCACAATCAAGGGAGGTCCGAAGATCAATTGGTTGTTGAGTGTTATGGACTGGTTCTTCAGGTTAATCTCAAGCAGCCGGCCATTTCCTGTTATCTTAACCGTCTGGGTCGCCTTATTATAATCGGTAACCAGACCCAGGGCCGTATTCAGGCTACGCAGCGCAATGTAGGTTGAAGAGTCATTATTGATTGTTCCGATGCTTTTTTTTAGGCCTTCAATACGAAATGGCTGCTCGATAATCTTAAATTTTGAACTCGCCGCCGCCGCCGTATGATCACTAAACGACATGGCCATAGGCGACGCTAGAATAGCAGTAGCCAGTACTAGTGGAAGCACCTTTCTTTTTTTGTGCGTATTTTTCATTTTTCATAAACACTCCTTTGATTTGTGGTGTAATCTGAGCTGCTAAAATCCGGCCGAATTTCATACAAAGGGTGACGAGGAAGCATTCCAGCTCCATCTTTGCCTATTTGCTTCGTTAGAACTTACCATAGATGGATGAGGCTTTCAACTTGTCAAGGCTTGCTAATATCCCAATTAGCTATGGCCAATTCATTGTTAATACCGATACCTGCCAAGGCGCCCATGGATGCCGCTGTTATAGCTTGGTACATTTCCGTTGCCGCGTCACCCGCACTGTATATTCCCGGAATATTCGTTTTGCCTGTAGAATCCACGATGACGGTTCCTAATTCAGAGATCATGCAGCCTATTGCTTGCGGCAAAGAGGACCCGGCAGCAAGCTTGGGACCAAAAAATATTCCGGTGCAAGGAATGATAGTCCCATCCTCCAGTACAACATGCTCAACCTGGCCATCTCTGGATTCAATATTCCGAATGGGGGAGTCGAATACAGCGACATGATGGAGGGATAATTCTTCCCGCTCCTCGTTCGTCAGTTCATCAGGACCGTTGGTGCAGATTGTATATTGGCTCGTCCACCCGGCTATCAATTTAGCCAGATGCAGCGCATGCGCCCCTTTGACAATCAAGACCAGCGGCTGGTCTCTTAATTCCCAGCCGTCGCAGTATGGACAGACAAAGGCGCTTTTGCCATACACGGGTTCCAAGCCGCTGATATTCAGGGGAAGATCCTTCTTGCCTGCAGCAAAGAGAACCTTTCGGCTTTGATATATAGTACCCTTAGTTGTTGCTATTTGAAAACCACCATCTGTTCCTTCAATCGATTCAGCAGCATCCTCTGCGAAAGAGACAGATGGATAGCGGCCTATTTGTTCTTTCGCTATTCTCCGAAATTCACTTGGACTAATTCCATCCCGGGTCAGAAAACCGTGCGTTTCGCGGGTAACTCCATTACGCGGACGCCCTTCATCAATGACAATTACCTTTTTTCTTGCCCTGCCCAGCACAAGAGCCGCATTCAGACCCGCTGGTCCCCCGCCGATAATGATACAATCATACATCATGTTCATTCTCCTCTTCGTTTGCTCCATTTTAATAAAGTTATAATGGATCGATTATGTCTTTAATTAAGCCAGTAAAAAGGACGGATTATAACTCCGTCTTCATTACATTAACCAAATCCCCTAATTTCTTTTGATCCAAATACTGCTCCATCTGCCGCTCGGCTTCGGATACAACCTGCTGAATCAGACATTCGCTTCCGTGTTCCAGGCTGCATTCGAATAAAGAAGCGGTTCCTTCGATCGCGTGGATAACATCGAGAAAAGAGATTTCATCCTGTTTGCGTCTGAGACGGTAACCGCCATTTGCACCGGGTGCGGACTGAATCAGACCGGCTTTGACGAGCTTGGTCATCATCTTGGATAGATAGGTTTGCGAAACGCCCAGCCTTCCTGCAAGCAGTTGTACGCCCACAGGCTTATCAGGAGCCGCGCTTATCAGATATAACATCGCATGGAGCGCATAGTCGGTTGCCTGGGAATATTTCAAATTCGCACCTCCATTAAAGATATTATGGATCTATAATAACTCATTTTTTCGAAAATGGAAAGTACCAGCTGCAGCTTGTCGTTCTAAATCGAGATGACGACTATAGAGGCGAGTGGACGGAAATGACTCCAGTTATACCGCGAACGAACATCAACGGTACAAACAGGACCACCCGCTGAATGGGTGGTCCTGTCTTTTTGCCTTACGCTGTGTACGATTATACGATTTGTGACGACTTCCCTCAACTTCTATTCCTTCACACTCCCCAGCACAAGCCCTTTAACGAAAAAGCGCTGCAGAAAAGGATAGACAGCGATAATCGGGAGCGCTCCGAGAAAGATCTGGGATGCCTTCACGGTCCGGTCGGAAATCGTCGTCATGAACTGCGCCGTCTGCGAGTTGATTTGGGTCAAGTCGCTCTGGATGACAATCGTCTGCAGGTATGTCGAGAGTGGATAACGCTCTGGAGAGTTCATCAAGATTAGACCGTCGAACCATGCATTCCAATGATAGACGACGGTAAGCAAGGTCAGCGTCGCAAGAGCGGGCAAGGACAACGGCACATAGATGCGCCATAACGTCGTCATATAACCGGCGCCGTCCATAAAGGCGGACTCCTCCAGCTCCTTGGGCAGCCCGCGAAAGAAGTTCAACAGCAGGATCACATTAAATACCTGAACGGCTCCCGGCAGGATTAATGCCCAGATCGTGTCCATAATCCCGGTCATCTGGACGGTGATATACCACGGAATCAGACCGCCGTAGAACAGGATCGTAAAGACGAAATACCAGGCATAGAACGTCCGGGACCGGAAGTCCGTACTCATCTTCGACAGCGGATAGGCGGTCAGGATGGATAGAATCATGCTGATTGCCGTGCCGAGCAATGTCCTCTGCAGTGTGATAAGCACGGAATCGAAAAATTGATCGTTCTGCAGCACATACTTGTATGAGTTCAGGCTCCAATCCACGGGCCACAGCGAAACCTCGCCTGCGGCTGCAGCCGAGCTGGAGCTGAACGATAGCGCCCATATATGGATAACGGGAATAACGCATAGGAGCGCCAGTATTAGCATAAAGACTATATTCAAGGCGTTGAACACGAGGTTGCCCCGGTTTAATTTTGTTTCCAATGTTCTGCCTCCTAGAAGATCCGGTAATTGGCGAAGCGATAGGCTGCCCAATAGGAGCATGAGATCAGGATGAAGGATACGACCGATTTGAACAGTCCAAGGGCGGTCGCGACGCTGTAGTCCGTATTCTGGATACCTATCCGGTAGATTAACGTGTCCAGTATATCTCCGCTTTGATAAACGGTTGGATTATACAAATTGAATACCTGATCGAAGCCGGCATTCAATACATTTCCGAGGCTCAGGGTTGCAAGCAGTACGATGATAGGCACGATGCCCGGTAAAGTAATATGAATCGTCTGTTTCCAACGGTTAGCTCCATCCATAAGGGCTGCTTCATAGAGCGAAGGATTGATGCCGGTCAGCGCCGCCAGAAAGATGATTGTACCGAATCCGAATTCCTTCCATACGTCGGATAAAATCAATACTGGAGGAAACCAGGCGTTGCTCCCGAGAAAATAAATCGGATCCAGCCCTACGGCTGTCAGTACGTGATTGACTAGGCCATCGGAAGGGGACAAAATATCCGTCAGAATCCCCGCCAGAATGACCCATGAGAGGAAGTGAGGCAAATAAATGAGCGTTTGCACCCATCTCTTGACGATAACAAGGCGCAATTCATTTAGCAGCAAAGCCACGATCAAAGGAACAACCAGGTTGGCTATGACCTTCAACCCTGCGATATATAACGTGTTTCCGATCACATTCATCGTATCGGGAAGGCTCAGAGCGTAAGTAAAGTTGTCCCACCCCGCCCAGGGAGAATTGAGAAATCCCTCCAAAGGGCTGTAGCGTTGAAAAGCGATCACAAGGCCCGCTATTGGTAAATAGCTGTATATAAGAACGAGCAGAAATGCCGGGAGCAGCATCAGATGCAGCGGTAATGTTCGAGTTCTTCGGTTCACGCTTCATTCGCACCTTCCTAGGATAGGAAGAGAAGATTGAGCGAACCCAATCCTCTCTATCCCCCAAAAATATGATTACCTTATTGTTGATGCGACTTCCACTCATTCACTTCGTTCGTGATCATGTCGCCGCCCAGTTCCTTCCACTTGCTGATAAAGCTGTCGTATTCCTCGGCCGGAGCCGCTCCCATAATAATTCTCGTCACGATTTCTTTCTCCATCTTCTGCAATGTGCTCCACTTCTCATTCATCGTCTTCGTCGGAGCCCCGTAGAACTCGGGCAGCATGTAGTTCTGGTTGTATTGCTCCCAGATGACATAAGAGGAATTCTCGGCGCCGCGCTGCTTATTCGTTGCCCATTGTGTCCGGTCGCCCTTCATGAAGCTCTGGATCGTATTGTAATAATCCAGTACATCCGGCTGCAGGCTTGAGGAATCTCCAGAAGCCAGTGCTTCCCTTAGTGCCTTGGCAATTGTGAGATCATAGTTGATCGGAATCATGCCCATCGTCGCGGCTTGGCTGAACATCGAGACGATTTGATCGCCGGTACTGTCATTATTGAAGTTCTTGAAATCCTCCGGCGAGGTAGAATTGAACTTTTCGAAGTACAGGTTGACCATCTTGACCAGTGCTTCCGGATTGGCGAAGTCCTTGCGTACAACCAGATACGTACCCACGTTAAACGGAACACCTACCAATGCTTGCTTGTCATCCGCCGAGAGGATGGGGAACGGTTTCCAATCCATCTCCGGATTTTTCTGTACACCATCATTCAGCGGGTAATAGCTGCTCCAATTTATCCCTGAGATGATGCCCAATTTGTTCTGGGCGATGTCTTCATTGATCTTGGAAACGTCCTTCACGCCGAATTCCCTGTCAATAACCCCTTTTTTATACAGCTCGTTCAACTTGGCAAGCACCGTCTTAATCTCAGGCTGGATACTGCCGTATGCGAGCTGCCCGGAAGCATCCTTCACCCACAATCCCGGATAGGCATGATAGCCCTGAAAGAATCCTTCGGCGCCTGTGTTCTCTGAGTAGATCTCCTTATTGATTGCAATCCCGTAAGTGTCATTCTTGCCATTGCCGTCGGGATCGTTGTTTGTGAACGCCTCGGCGATCGCCCATAGATCGTCCATCGACTTCGGCTCGGGAAGATTAAGCTTCGTGAGCCAATCCGTACGAATCCATATCATCTGCGCCGCGCCAAGGTCTCCTCCGCGCAGAACCGGCAGCCCGTACAGCTTGCCATCCTGAGTGGCTGACTTCAGAGCAAGCCCCTTGTCCCGGCTATAATTCTCTTTAATCTCGTCTGTTGCAGTCTGTTCGTAAATCTCAGACAGGTCCGCAAGCTTCCCCGCCGCAGACAATTGGGCAAACTGCTTGCTGTCGACCGTGAAGATATCTGGCAGCTTGGCTGAAGCGATATTGACGTTCAGCTTCTGAGTATAAGGACTCGGGCTGCCGTCGCTGCTTGCGGTGAATGAGTATTTGACATTAATTCCTAGTCGCGATGCGTACTCCTTGATCCATGGATTGTTGCTGATGTCTTCTCCAGGTCTGAACTTATTAGCCTGGCTTATTCCTCTGGCCATACTGATCTCGATCGGCGGATCGTAAGCTGCCATCGGATCGGCGGTCACGTCCGGCTGTTTCTTCTCATCCCCGTTTCCGGCTGCCTCGTTCGTCGATCCGGTCGTTGCATTCCCGCTTTTTCCATTCCCGCTCCCGTTATTACTGCAAGCGGACATTAGCAGGCTGGAGCAGATCATTACAGCAGCCACTGCCTTCAATAGCTTTTTTTCCATCGTATACTCCCCTTATGTGCAGTGTGTCGTTCTATTCATTAACTATAGCAGGAGAGGAATCTGCGCATAACGGCTCTATTTTCTACTTTAGAGGCTCTACGTCTACCTCTTTGTTCCATTCGCGATATTCCTGCGGACTCATGCCCGTTAACCCGCGGAAAAATTTGCGAAAATATTTCATGGACTCAAAGCCGATACTGCGGGCAATCTCGTGAATTTTGAATGCGGGGTCGCGCAGCAGCTCTTGCGCCTTCTCCAGCCGACGCTCTGCGATCACCTCCGACAATCCCCTTTCCGTCAGCTGTTTGTATAACCGGGATAGATAAGCCGGGTTGTGGTTGGCAATCCGCCCCAGTTGTGTAAGGCTTAAATCACCACCGATATTCCTTCCGATGTATTTGTGAAGCATTGTTACGAGATCGCTGCCATGACGCTGCCAGTCGTGGTAACGATGATGAAAGATCTGCTCGGACAACTCGGTGAAGTACAGACAGGTATCGTGCCAGCTCATCATGTGGTCATATCGGAAAAGCCGGCTCAGATCCACCTGTTTTTCCACGCTGCCCCGCAGCGCCCACTGCCGCAAATAAGAGATAAACATCGCCGTCAGACCGGAGTGGATTTCAAGTCTTGTAAGACTTTCGGCATTCTCCTCCGATTCCGGCACCATCATGACAGCTATCAACGCCTCACGGAATGTCTCCTGCTGATTATGCTCCAGATGGAACTGAAGCATCTCGATATCCTTGCGGATCCGCCGCGCTGGAAGCGCTGTCTTGCCTGCTTCCGGTTCTCCGGCAGGCTCATCCTCGATCAGCAGCCGCTCCTGCTCGAAGCCGACATGACGGAGCAGCTGCAGCTGTAATCGCTCCACTTGCTGATCGAGAAGTGCCCAGCTTACAAGCTTGCTCGCAACGGCGAACGACAGCTTCACCCCGAACAACTCACGGCATGTCGTCTGAACGGATTCGAGCACGCCTTGCACATAGCGGGAGGTGATTTCTTCCTCGTCCTTCTGTTGAATAAACCAGATCAACCGGGAACGGTCCACATGGACGGATTCGGTCAGGAACCGGAATTGCAGCTTCTCGTCGGCTACGTTCCGGATGGCAAACAGGTAAATCGATCTGTCCCTGAGCGTAGCGCCCTCCTTCCATTGATCAACAGTGCCTGCTACCAGCATGATAGGACTGCTCCCGTTAAGCCGAATGTTCAACTCCTTGAACTGGCAGTCCAGACTATCCGGATTGGAAACTCCGGAAATCAGATCGATCAGGCATTCCTGCTTCAGTGCCTCATTCGCCTTACGAATCATGCTCTCTGCACGGTTTCTCAACTGTTCAGCCCGGTCCTCTTCATGGAGTTGCGCGATGACTTTATGGACGACCGCAAGCACCGTGTCGTCCCCTTCCGTCTTAAGCAAATAATCCGCTCCGCCGCTTCGGATCGCCTCCTGGGCGTAGGAGAAATTATCGTACCCCGTCAGGAACACCACCTTGCAGCGGGGCCAGTAGGAATGGATTCGTTTCTGCAACTCGAGCCCGTTTATTCGAGGCATCTGAATATCCGTCATCAGGATATCGATCTTGGTCTGCTTGAACCACTCCAGAGCTTCTTCCGCGCTGTATGCCCTGCATATCTCCACTTCATTAAGCCCTACTTCCTGCACCAGCATCTCAGCCAAGCCGTTAACGAACAGCTCCTCGTCATCCACGATCAGCAGTCTGTACATTCGGATTTCCTCCTTTCAAGATCAGGACCAACTCTACACGCAGACCGCCAAGATCGGACCGCGATACGATCAGGCGGGATTCCCGCCCGTATCTAATCCCGAGCCGCCGGTTGACGTTAACGATTCCCGTCGTCTCCTCCGGTTCCCCGATCAACAACAAATCACGCAGATGAGCCAGCTTCCCATCCGTTAGTTCATTGCCGTTGTCGTCAACGGTGAAGACAAGCCGCTCACCTCTCCATAACATGGAAATGTCGACGATCCCGTCCACCGTCCGGTTCGCCAAGCCATGATGATACGCATTCTCGATAATCGGTTGCAATATCATTTTCGGTATGGGGATGTCTTCCGCTCCAGGAGGAATCTCCCCGAAGAAGGTCCGGATCCGCTTCGTATAACGGAGCATCTGGATTTCCACATAAGCACGGGCGTGGCGGACTTCCGTTTCCAGCGTCACCTCGTCAGAGCCCGTTCGGGTAATATATTGAAAGTAGTCACCCAGATACCGGGTATAGATCGCCACCTTCTCCAGATCTTCATTTTCAGCCAACCGATATATGGCATAATAGCTGTTATAGAGAAAGTGCGGATTGATCTGGGACTGAAGCTGCTTCAGCTCCAGGCGTTGCGCACGGATTTCCTGTTCGTATACGTTGATGATCAGCGACTTGACCTTCCTGACCATCTCGTTGAACTGCGTGAACAAATATTGAAATTCATCCTGCTGCTGCCGATGGATCGCGATATCCAGACTTCCGCTTTCCACCTTGCGGAATGCGATAACGAGGCGCTGAAGCGGACGGTGAATCAGTCTGTGAATGCCATATGAGAAAAACACGATGACCACCGTCGAAACGACTAATATAGCCAGCAGCCACTCCTTGTATTCAGCCAGCGGCCCGAGCACCGCTGTCTCCGATTCGTACACAGCCAATGTAGCGCTGAGCAGCGCCGAATGCTCATACGACACCATCAATCGCAAGTCGCCTTCGCGTATGCGCTGCTGCCCCCGAACGGCTTGATGATCCGGGCTGGAAGACCGCAAGGCCTCGATCCATGTAGGCGGAGTTTCGTCTGCATTCCCGCCGGACAGGCTCCAGCTGCCATTATCGGCGAACAGAATAGCCCCGGCCCCTTCCGATCCCCTTATGCTTTGCAGAGACCTTCTAAGCTCATCTTCGGAGATCTCGATCAACAGCAGAAAGGCATAGGAGGGATCGCTAAGCTCGTCCTGCGGATAAGTCATTCCCATCAGCAGTTTGCCGTCCGATTGCACAAGCGACAGTCCTTCGAGAGCCGATCGGCGTACCGCAGCGATATCTGCCATCGGAATGACATCGGACATGCTCTCGGAATCAATACTCCGGCCGAGCTTCGGAATGTTCACCTTCACGCGGTTCATATACAGGCTCGAATTCTTGAAGAAATGAAGCTTTCGGCTAATCTGGATAATCTTCTGTTGGCGGTCGAAATTATCGTAAGCTTCCGGGATCGTACTGAGCGCGATGACATCCTCGTCATTGATGAACTCATTCTTCAACTGATTGATGCGGGCAAATTCGCTCTCCAAGGCTTGCAAGTAGAAGTTCACCTTGGAATCCATCGAACTGCCGATCTGATGCCTGACCTTCTCCTCGCTGGACCGGTTCATGCCGAAGCTAACCAGTACAATTGGAATAACGACAAGCAGAAATGAAAGCACCAGCTTCGCATAAATCGTCCATGTGCTGATTCGCAGCAGCCTAAATCCGTTAGGTTCCCCATTCAACGCTATCACCCTCATTCATTGCTTCGATTAATCACCATCATATCGGGCTCATGCGGGTTTGACCAGAACATTTCATACGGCAGGAGCGGGTATATGCGGCTTACATCCGCATGGGATAATACTCAAATAAGGATGTGACATTTCGTCACATCCTTGCTAGTATTGAACTTCCTTGTCCGTTGCGGAAAAACGGTGAATCGCCAAGCAAAATGGTTTATATGCGATAAGGATCAAGCAAGCGCCAATCCGCCGGCGGTGAGCCGAAATCGGGCAATTCCAGCCACTCTCCATCTTTCAGCGAAGACTCGTGGGCGGCCAGGCCCGGGGCGCAGTACTTCGCTGCATTCCAGGCATGGTTAGGCGGCAGATCGCCCGAGGCGATTGATTTAACGAAATCATCGACAAGAAATTGATGCGAGCCGAAATGGCCGTTTTGCTTATTCTCGAATGTCTTCGGCAGCCGTTCCACCGGATGGATTTTGGCCATCCCTTTCATGAAATCCGCTTGAAGCTCGGCATTGACATGCCCTAGACCTTCCGGCCGATAATGCACGGGACAGTCGAGCAGGTCGCTGACGTCTGTCAACTCATGCGACAATGTGGTCCATACTTGAGATAGTCCGTGCTCCTCGAAGCTTCCTTCGGTTCCGAACATACTCATATAAACGCTATTTTTGCCGGCCCATCCGGCACGCCGAAATTCATTGAACCGTCCCATGCCGCCATCGGACGTCCGTACGAGCGCCGTCTGGTTGCTGTATGGATTGTCCCAGAGATTGTTGCCTTTGCCGAACACCCCATCCCCGCTTTTGTCGACATAGCCGAGGCAAGCCACTTTCGTGGCGCGGGCGCCGGTTACCGATAGAATCATGCTGACGGAGTGAGTCGGATAATACATGGGGGGAATTCCCGCCGTCCGTTTCCATTGCTCGCCGCCCGAGTAGCGGTAGGCATCATAGAAGCCATGATCCATGTCATGGATATACTGGGCTTCGCCGTATACGAAGTCGCCGAAATCACCTTTCGCGAATCTATCCCGCGCATAGATCGTACTCGGGTAATAGTAGCTTGTTTCACCGGTCATATAGATCAATCTGCTCTTCGCCACTTCTACGATGATGGCGGACATCTCCTCATACGTCTGCGCCATCGGCACCGCACAGTATACGTGTTTGCCGGCCCTCAGAGCCTGAAGCGTCTGTTCGCCGTGTAGATGGCGCTGCGTATAGATTGCGACCGCATCAACATCGCTTCGGCAGAGCTCTTCAAGCGATCCGAAAGTTTGTTTGATTCCGAAAGTTTCGGCGGTTTTCTGCAGCCGCTCCGGAACAAGCTCAGCCAGATAGACCTCATCCACATTCGGATGAGCCTGGAAAAGCGGGATAAAACAGGGAGCGAATTGCCCCGCGCCTACCACGCCGATTTTTAATCCCATGATCGTTCGACCTCCTAAGCGTCTTTAGGCGCAGTTGATTTTTTAGCCTGGAAATTTCAGTATGGATGCATCTGTATCGACCGGACAGGGTTCTCTAAACTTCATCTCGCCGGAAGTAAGCAGCTGCGGGTTGCTGCAAGCCGAATAACACATAATGAACGACCGGCGGTGGTGATCCGAATCATTTGAGCTGGACGAATGCAGCAGATTGGAGTGGAAGAACAATACGCTGCCTGGCTTCATTGTCACATGCACGCGTTCGAACATGCTGCTGATTTCATTAATCCGACTCGGGTCGGCCCCTGTCTGCGCCCCAGCTTTGCCATGATTCATCCGCCCCATGTGATGCGATCCGCTCAGTACCTGCAGACAGCCGTTCTCCACGGTTGCTTCATCCAGTGCCACGAAAGCGCTGATCATGTTCGGATAGACGAATCCTTGCTCATACCAATAGCCATAATCCTGATGCCACTCCCAAGCGCCGCCCGTCTTCGCTTCCTTCATCATCACTTTTCCATGGAAAAAAGCTGCATCTTCACCAAGGAGAATACGTACCGTGTTGACGATTCTCGGACATGTACTGGCCCCCGCCCAGATATCCTTCTTGAGATCGAACCAGATTGCTAGACGAGCCGCTCTTCCGGAGCGATCAACAACTCCCTCCGCCGAAGCGGCAACATCGCTTCCGTTCTCTACCTCATGAATCATTTTACGAATCTCATCAGGCGAAAATAACCCCTCAACCAGAACAAATCCATCCCGCCGGTATTTCTCAACATCCTTAAAAGTTACACTCATTTCCCTTACGCCACCTTTCTTATTTCAATTTCTTGTTTTATTATAAAAGTAGAGCAATGGAAACGTCTTTAGTTAAAGTGTTCTTATGGTTGCCGAAATCACTCCGTCAGGCAGGTGGGTGCACATATGTTCAAGGATTTTTTGACTCCGCCCTATATTGAGCTTGCTCATCTCTTCGTTGCGCCTCTCGGCTGGCAGCTGCCGCCGCGTCAACTTCGCGGATATCAGCTGCAATATTGCAAGGCTGGTGAGGTTGAATATATCATCGAAGGTCAATCCTATGAGATGACACCCGGAACCTTGCTGCTTATTCGGCCGCATGAACGGCATGAAATCCGCAGCGCTCCGGATATCTCCCATATCTGTTATTCGTTCGTCTTCCATATGGGTACGAATCATTCGGAATTCGAGGATTGGTTCGGCAATGCCCATTGCCGGGGGAACTGGTACAATAAGCCTTTGGAGAAACAGCTGTCCCAGCTTGCGGCGTTCTATCACCAGCCAGGGAGGGAGCATCGCATGAAGTGCCAGTCGATCCTGCTTGACATCTTAGCTTCATTGCTTCAACTGCATCGGCTCGAATCTGATGATACCAATGCCCCGACCAACGATCTGGCGCGAAGCCGTATGAACCTCGTGTGGCTGCACATGTCGCAGCATTATCGGGAGGACGTGAAGCTTGCGCATCTCGAGGCGATCGCCGGCATTGGCCGCAATCACATTATCCGTCAATTCCGACGTATCTATGGATTGACGCCCATGCAATATTTGACTTTAATGCGCATTGAGGAAGCCAAGAGTCTTGCCGTCCAGACAAACCTGTCTGTAGGGGAGATCGCGAACCTTGTCGGCTACTCGGATGTTCATACTTTCGGCAGAGCGTTCAAGCGGGTAATCGGCGTCAGTCTGAGTCAATACTGCGCCGGTATGGTTAGTCAGACCAGGTGATCGCCCAGGATGGTTTTAAATGCAAAAAACCGGTCCTGAACAGGATCGGTTTTTTGCTGACGGTACCCCACTAATTCTCAATATTTCAACTTTGATGTTTTTTCATGCCGAATCGAACGAATCAACCGAATGATTTCCATGGTTCCTTTCATTGCCAATAGTACAATCATGATCTTCAACCATAGGATTAGGTCCGGCTGATAGATTTCTGCAATATGCCATACCGGCACAATTTGCGTCATACTGAGCAACAGAATAATAACCAGACCTGCAAAATCCAGAATAATTTTTGCTATAAATGGGATAGATAGTTCAGTTTGGCCAGATTTGTCAGGATTCCACGGCCCAAGACAGCGCTTCGCAGTTCGAATGGTTGTATATAATAACCATGCGCTGAGTATGAGTATTAGTATATTTATAAGCCAATACTTCTGCGACATGCTTAAACCGGATCCTCCAATCGGTTGTTCATTCAGTAAATTTATGACCCCGGAGGCAATGTGGGTAGTCGTTATGACATGTGTTTTGTTGGGCCAAGAGGCATCGATCGCGTCCAGTACGTTAGCGAATACGATTACTCCCAGTTGTTGTTCCGGTAAGATAAAAGTTTGGGCCTGAAATCCTACCGAGCCACCCGGCTGACCGATAACCGGCATACCGTTAATATGACCTGTCATCCAACCCATGGCGTATGTATCCGGAACAGGTTCGGTCTGCATAAGTCGTATGCCTTCCGAAGAGAGCACAGAATCATCTTCAAATCGGCCGCCGTTCATTTGGGCAGTCAAGTATTGGCTCATGTCCTTCGCACTGGAATAAAGGTAGCCCGCCGGCGCATCCCCCGGGATATAAACATAAGGGCCGTCGTAAGCAACGTTGTATCCAAATATTCGACGGTAGGGCGTTGCCAGTCCGTGTTCAGCGGCTTCATCGAGCGTAACGTAGCTGTCATGCATAGACAAAGGGCTGAAAATATGTTCCTTTACATAGTCGCCATAGGACTGGCCGGATACTTGCTGCACGATGTAGCCAAGCAGTACATAATTGGCGTTCGAATACCGGAAGGAATGTTCGCCTTGATTGGTTTGCTTTAAAAACCTTTCCGCATAGGACATGGCGTTTTTCTCCAGAGCATCTTGATCTGGATCGTTGATGCTTGACAGCGTGTTGCTGAACGTTGAGATTTGGGAGAATCCGCTTGTTTGGTTAAGCAATTGACGTACAGTAATAAACTCTGCACCATTGTATTTGGTGGGGATATAGCGCTGGATAGGCGCATCTAAGTCAATTTTCCCTGTTTCGGCAAGCTGCAGAACGGCCATTGCCGTAACTGATTTGCCGATCGAGCCTATTCCAAAAGGTGTTTCAGGTGTTACAGGACGACCTGATGAATCAGCCTGGCCGTATCCCTTAAGGTAAAGAATGCGATCCCCCTGTACAATCCCGAGAGACAACCCCGGAAGACGTTGCCGTTTCATTTCACGGGCAATATACGCATCCACTTCGGAAAAGTCTGGAGTTCCAGATCGCTCTGCTTGCATGTTTCCATCACTTCCCGCTGAGATGAATAGGGGGAAGATGAACAGACCACATAAGATTATTGCTAAAAAATTCTTTCTCATTTCAATCAATCCCGTCTCAAGTTGTGTAAGGTAGTACCTTTTCATGTGAATGAATATTTTTTAATTCATTCACTTTGTGTTAAAAAAAGAATGCTCGAACTATTTTTGATGATTTGTTAGGCCTTGCATAATAAATTCCGCTAAATATTGAATAATTTTGGGGAAATGTTGAATGCCAATGTCTTCTTTGTGAGTATCGATGTAGACCAGCGAATCAAAGAAAACGGGCAATAGATCCTCGTCGATATCTTCTCTGATCTTCCCCTGATCTTTCCATTTTTTAAATAAATCCATATAAAAATCACGAAAGGAATCCATATTTTTGCTGCCTTCATTTTGATAGTATTGTTCAAGTTTCTTATAGAAATCCTGACTATACCATTCTTTCAGAATGGGGTTTGTTTGAATAGCCCCGATATTCCCCATGATCAGTTGATTAATGACTTTCAAAGGCTCCTGATCCAAATCAATCGATTCCATGAGCGATTTCTTCAGGTTCTCATTCTCCTGGATATAGATTTCCAAAAACAGCTGATCTTTGGATGCATAATAGTTATAGAAAGTTCCAACACCTATGCCGGCTGATTCGGCTATTTCTTTAATATTCGTTTTCTTGAACCCTTTTGTACTGAACATAGCTTTTCCATATTTAAAAATGTCCGCCTTTATATCCATCAGCACTCAACCTTCAAAATGAATATTTTTTAATTCATTCACATTAAATCATACCGATTACCGCGCTGTCAAACAACGGATCGTTCTTGAATTCCGATTGCGATCCCGCGCTGCTTCCCGCTGAACGTCGACGAAATTATCGCTAGCGATACAGCGTCATTGCAGAAGCACCAAGACCCGTCTAGTGTTTGGCAGAAAAGAGCTGCGACAGAGTGCCAGTCTACATCCTGTCGCAACCCCTGCATACGTCGTGACCAAGCCAGCGGCGAAGCCGCTCAAACCGATTGCGCCGAAGCGGATCATCTTCGCTCCGTCTGCCGGAGCCGGGAATGCTGCGTGCTCCAGCAGTTTCAGGATGAAGTAAACGGATGCGTAAGGCACCAGCTTGCAAACGGCGCTTATCGACGATAACAGGCCGGAGACGATTAGCAGTCCGCGCTTCTCACCGGCGATTTCCAGCGTTCAGGATACACCTGTTTTATTTTTCATTGCACTCCTTCTCCGGGTTCAATGGTTTTTCTCGCCGCTGACAGCAATTCCAGTCATGGGCTGCGACTGTTTTGCCGCAATGGATTGTGCGGGCAGGAACACGAATGCGAGGAAGATGCCGAGCGCTGCAATGCCGCCGCAAATCCATAACATCGTTTCCATGCCGTGAATAAAGGAGTACTGAATATTGTCCAAAATCGTCGCGGAGTTCTGTTGCCGAGCGAAAGCGACACCTGC
Source organism: Paenibacillus nasutitermitis (assembly GCF_014641075.1). GTDB lineage: Bacteria > Bacillota > Bacilli > Paenibacillales > Paenibacillaceae > Paenibacillus_Z > Paenibacillus_Z nasutitermitis. The sequence continues at coordinate 1,997,767 of NZ_BMHP01000001.1, read as the reverse complement.
CGATGCGCTTTGCCGGATGGCATCGCCGAATTCCGCAGGAAGCGAGCTGAGTACAAGTCCGTTGCGGTAGCTGTAGTTGAACGCAGATCCGAGGAGCGCCACGCCGAACGCGCCGCCGACCTGCCGCAACGCCATGATCAACGCGGAACCAACGCCGCTTCGTTCGGCAGAAAGCACGCCGAGCGCCGAGTCCATTGCGATGGGAAGCGCCAGGCCAAACCCGAGACCGGTTACGGTTATCCATGCGTAAATGAACCACAACGAGCTTTCCACGTTCGTAGCCGTTCCTAGAAACAGCCCTCCGGCCATCACGGCGCATCCAATCGACACGATCATCTTGGTCCCGCTCAGGGAGACCAGCCTCTCAGCCATTTTGGTGCCAACAATCAACCCTCCGATGAGCGGAAGCAGACGCAGGCCGGTTTCCAGCGGGTTGGCATTCATGACGACCTGGTAAAATTGCGGCAGCACGAACAACAAACCGAAAATGGCGAAGGTGACCAGCGTGGCCAGCAGCGTTCCCCAGGTGAAGCTTTTGGAAGAAAATAAGGATAGATCGATTATCGGATTGCGGCTACGACGTTGCCATAGAATGAAAACGGATATAAGCAATACGCCAACGACCGAGGTCAACAGGGACAAGGAGTCGTCCCATCCCCTCTCTCCCGCTCGGATGACGCCATACGTTACCATAACAATACCGGCGCTGGAAGTCAGGATGCCGGGAAGATCCAACCGCCGACGCTGCTCGCTGCGGGATTCCGGCATCAATACGGCAAGGGCAACCAGCGCTACAACTACAATCGGGATGTTAATGAGAAACACCGAACCCCATGAATAATGCTGAAGAAGCCAGCCGCCGACGATCGGTCCGAGAGGAATGCCAAGCGTGTTCGCCATTGCCCAGATCATCATCGCCTTAGTCCGCTCTTTCCCGGTAAACAACACGGGCAGCGCAGACATGGACAGCGGGATGAGGAAGGCCGCGCCAAGTCCCAGCAAAATCCGCATCGCAATGAGCATTTCAGACGTTGGCGAGTAGGCGCAGCCGATAGAGGCCACTCCGAAGACGACGAATGCAATCAGCAACCATTTTTTACGACCATATCGGTCGCCCAGCATGCCAGCAGGAAGAAGCAGGGCCGCGAGCGCCAGCGTGTATGCATTCGCTATCCATTGAAGATCGCTCGTCGACGATTTCAGCTCAGTAGCCAGCGTGGGCAACGCCACGTTCAGTACTGTCATATCCAGCCCGATAGTGAGCAAGCCAAGCGCCAGCGCTGCAAGTACCCACCATTTTCGTTTATCATTATTTCCCATAGGAGACACCGCCTTTATTTAATGTTCAAGACAGAATTTAATTCAAATGACAACAGGGTGTTTTTCCTGATCATTTCTTTGAATCCCCAAAAGAGATCCAAGAGAGGTTTGTACGAAACATGATTCGTTACTCATAGAAGGTAACTCCTTTACTTAAAATGATAGTGAGGTTCCGGCGATTCCAGTAAGTTCGCATAAAAAAACTCCTTCCGCAACCGATACTACGCACCCTCTGTGAACGAAACATGAATCGTTTGGGATAAAAAGTAAAAAAGGGCGAACGGATCGTTCACCCTGTTGCTCGCTCTATTTTCGATTGTATGGGTTGATCGGGTTACATGGCTGGAAGAAAAACAGTTACCGCCGTTCCTTTTCCTGCAGCGCTGTCTATCTCGACCCGGCCGCCGTGCAATTCGACAACACGTTTTACGATCGCAAGTCCCAGCCCGCTCCCACCCGCTTCACGGTTGTGTGATTTATCGATTCTCTTTATTATTAGAAAGGTAGTACCTGTTAACATGAATGAATATTATTAAATTCATTCACGTGAAGTTAAGCTCCTTCTCCTGAAAGGAATCCAAGTTTCCGGCTCATTGCACACAAGTGCCACAGGTTAATGCCGCAAATCCTTCTTGCGGATCAGAACAAGACAAAGCACAGCGCCGGTTGCCAGAATCACAGATGCGATCTTGATAATGCCAATCGTTCCGTCAACGAAGGATGCGCGAGCAATCTCACGGTAGGTGTCAAACAACGGATCGTTCTCGAATATTGCAGACTGCTCCATGCCCGTCAGACCGTTGCTCCCTGCAATCGGTCCTGCCGACTCGATTGCTTGAATCACTTGCTCCTTCGCCGATTCTGCAAGCTGGCCGTCCTGTAATGACTGAATGCCGTCCGTAACAAGAGATCTGAATCGGCTGGACAGTATGGCCCCATAAAGAGCAATTCCGAATGCGCTGCCCATCTGTCGAGCCACATTGCTCACGCCTGATGCCATACCCGCTCGTTGCACCGGTACCGTTCCGATTGCCAGGTTAGAAATTGGCGGGTTGATTAATCCGCTGCCAATCCCGGCAATAATAAATCCTGGCAATAGAACAATCCATTTGGCAGGATCGTTATGATGCGTTAGGAAGGACATGGAATAAACCCCGGCTGCCAGCAGCACCATAGACACAACGACGAGTGATTTGGGACTTGTTTTTCCCATCAGTGCGCCAGACAGCGGACCAAATAGCAGAGCCATTGCCGTAAATGCGATGAGCTTGACGCCTGTCTCCAGCGCATCCAAACCGAGAAAGCTTTGCAGGTAAATGCTGAGATTGAATAGCAATGCATACATCCCGACGCTCAGACAAAAAGCGGCAATCGCGGAACCCGTAAAGCTGGGAATCTTGAATAAGCGAGGATCGACCATCGGGTGCTTTAATCGTAGCTCGCCTGCGATGAATACGACAAGAGCAAGAATAGAAATTCCAAGCAACCACCACACCTCCGGAGAGGTCCATTCGTTGCCTTCCTGATTGACCTGAATCAATCCGTAGATGAGACAGAACATGAAGACGGTGAATGAGCTGAACCCGAACAAATCGATTCGGCGGGCTGCCGACTCGTCCCTGGACTGCTTGATTGCCCATAACGTTAGCGAAATCGCCACAATACCGACGGGGATATTCACGAAGAAGATGGATTCCCACCCAATATGCTTAACCAGAATACCGCCAATTACCGGGCGATCCCCGTAGCCAAACCGCTTACGCCTCCCCATATCCCGATTGCGATTCCGCGCTGCTTCCCACTGAATGTCGCCGATATTATCGCAAGCGATAACGGCGTCATTGCAGAAGCTCCCAAACCTTGAATGCCTCTCGAGAAATTCAGCATTGTAATATCGCCGGATAATCCGCATAACAGCGATCCAATTGTAAATACGGCGATTCCCAATACAAATAGCGTCTTCCGCCCGAATATATCACCCAGCCGGCTCGTTGTAACCAGCGCCACGGCAAAAACCAAGGTATAAGCGTTGAGTACCCATTCCAAACCAGTGAAATCCGTTTGAAGTTCGCTTTGTATAGCTGGCAAAGCGACATTCACAATCGTAACATCCAGTAAAGCCATAAATAATCCGAGACATACGGCGACGAGCGCCCACCATTTTTTCTCTGCGGTCTTCTCCTCTTTGCCAATCACTGACATAGCTATTCCTCTTCCTCTCTGCTTTTAATCCGATATGTAACATGCTAAAATGAAATTGACTGTATCGATTATAAAAAGATGGTGGTGACATGTAAAATGAATTTTACCTATTACGAGTCGTTATCCGTACATCTTGCGGTTGAACTCATTAATACGCTCTGCCCCGTCACGAATACGGATCGATTATCGACGCCTGAAGAATTGAGGCAATTTCTCGCAGAGAGCGAGAAGTTTGTCATGGATTTGGCTTCGGATAAGAATAGAGATTTTGATGGGGATGCCGTTATCGCGGTTCATCGGAAAACCGTTCAATCGTGGCCTGTTCGTCCAGAGGATGTTGAGATCGTCATCTCTCTCAGAAAATCTTTGCGCACGGTGTTCGAGCTGGCAAGAGAACAGAAGGCACAGGATACAGCGGCGCTCCTGAATGAGCAGCTGCGCATCAGCGGGGCGACGCCAAGAATAAGCTGGCACCATGGGCCCTATCATCTGCATTTCGAATCGGAGGAGGATGGGTGCGCTTATTGGTTGGCTACTACGACTGTAATGGGGCTTGCTTTTGTATTGATTGAGTATGGAACGGAGAGATTCGGAATTTGTGCCTCTGCTTCCTGCCAGAAAGCCTTTATCGATACATCCAAGAATAAATCCAAGCGTTATTGTTCCGAGGCATGCGCACATCGTGAAAGCGTCGCGGCTTTCCGCAAACGCCAACGTTCCAAGAGCTGAACACGACCCGATCGCCACTCTAAAAGCTGGCTCCGTGCTTCTTGCCACTGAATTCCCCGACTCCCCGTTTGCACACCGTTTAATGGAAAACACAAAGAGGGCCGCAACAGGGCACCCATCTACTGCCTGTCGCAGCCCTCTAATCAACTGTAATCTTCAATTAGTGATATTTTTCCTTCTTCAATTTTAAATACTGATTTCCCTTTCAGTTGCATCTTGTCTCCTGTTTTTAATCCGTTCGGGAAATCAATGGCAAGTATCCCTTCATAGTCAATGATTACTTCTATTTTGTCATCTATTGCATTACAATTTATTATTGTCTGACGACGACTAGAGAACATCTTGGCGGACTTTTCCGCGAGCTGTCTAAACTCTCGGATACCATTTGTCTCCATATCAATTTCACCATTTGAAACATTTCTGAACCGTATATCCTTATGTAAGTGTTTAATCATTCCCGGGATATCAAACGAATTATAGGCTTCAATATAGTTATCAATGACTTCCTTGGTTTCCGAACTAATCAAAGTAATAATCCTCCTTAAAGAAATGAATATAAAGATTCTCAATATCTTACAGCCATTCAGAGAGATTAGCCCCAGGTCAATGGATCCAGTCGAAGATAAAAATCTAGGCGTTCGTGATCTGGAGTGTTGATCTCTAAAATCTTGAAGAGGACAGCGAACGCGCGATCGGCCTCTTCTGGCTCTGTCCAACTCTCCCCTGCATTGGCAACCATCAGCGCTAAGTCTGCATAGCGATCCGCTGTCCCGAGCCGTCCCATGTCGATCAAGCCAGTGCATTGAAGGCTATCAGGGTCAATCATGAAGTTGGGTATGCAAGGATCACCGTGGCAGACTACCAGATCAGTGCGTTCTTGATCTAGCCGAACCGGAAGTTCTCTTTTTACACGCGCCAGAAGTTCGTCTTGTGGTGTGTATTTATCCTCGTCGGGCAAGAATTCGCTATTGACGGCACCGCGCGACACCACATCTACGGCGCGTCCGAACATCTGCGACAAGCTACGCTCAAAAGGGCACTGATCAACCGACAACCTGTGAAGAATAGCAAGCTGCTGTACCATAGACGGCCATGCATCGAGCAGATCGGCTCCCGACAGATTTGCAGCGGAGACTCCAGGGATCGCTGTCATCACCAAACAAGCCCCTTCCTCCCCCTCGTTCCATTCCACTACCTCCGGGCAAGCGACGCTTCGGCCCCTGAGCCAAAGAAGGCGATCACGTTCACCAGCTAGGTCAGCGACACCCGCAGGTGGCGTAATCTTCGCGTAAGCAAGATTGTCATTACGACGGTAGACGAAATCACCAGATTCTCCGAACGGTACGGGTTCCCACTCGTGAGACCTCTTGAGTAATGGGTGTAGCATGTTCAAATCGCTCCTCCTGTGCAGCCGCCACGGCTTAAGATATGCGCTTTGGCCGAGCGACTCATTTAAAATCGTCCCAAAGCCGTACGCGGCTGTCGTATTGTATTTAGTCTTTTTTCTGAAATTCGAGAGAGAAAAATGTGATCATGGATCTACAAATAATTTCATTCCAAAAACAATATATAAGAATTCTGAATTATTTACCACCTTTAGATATCTATAACATGACAGATAATGTTGCTATTGAAGGTGTCTTGTCTTGAAACTCGTCAGTCTAATACTTTATTTTTCAAATACTTTATTTTCTCCGGTCAGCCTTCCACTGGATAAAAATTATGGAGTCATCGGCCACTCGCCTTCATCATGCTGCCGTCTCCACAGCCTGGCATACAAGCCGTCAGATGAGAGTAATTCGTCATGGCGGCCTTGCTCCACGATCCGCCCATGATCCAGTACAACAATCCGGTCGGCATGCCGCACGGTCTTGAGCCGGTGAGCGACAACAATGACAGTTCGGCCTCGAACAAGCCGGTCAATCGCTTTCTGAAACTGAGTTTCGTTCACAGGATCGAGAGAAGCGGTTGCTTCATCAAGCAGAATGATCGGCGCATTTTTCAGCATCGCCCTGGCAATGGAAATTCGCTGTTTTTCACCGCCTGACAATGTGCTTCCGCCTTCGCCTACCATCGTGTCGTAACCATTTGGAAGCTTCATGATAAAATCGTGACAACAAGCAAGGCGCGCCGCTTCCTCGATTTCCTCGCGCGTTGCGCCGCTTCGTCCGAACCGGATATTGCCTTCAATCGTATCCTGAAAAAGGTACACATCCTGAAATACCATAGATACTTTGTGCAGCAGCGCTTCCGGGTCCATGGCATGAACATCCTCCCCGCCCATCGTCACCACCCCATTCTCCGGGTCATAAAACCGGGCAATGAGCCGAAGAATGGTGCTTTTGCCGCTGCCCGAAGGGCCGACTAATGCGGTGAATGAACCAGCCGGCATGCTTACGCTCACGTCTCTCAGAACCGGTTGATCCTGATAGCCGAATGTAACCTGTTTCAATTCGATATCATGATCTGCAGGGGGCTGCCGCTCCCCTTGCATGACCGGTTCCCTCAAAAGCTGCACGATGCGTTCGCCCGCTTGCTCGAGATAACGAAACTCCGCATAACCGGCGAGAGCTGTCGTCAGCGGATCGAATATTCGGGTTCCGATGATCAGGAACGCCACGAATGTGATAACATCCAGGCTTCCGCCGAGCAGCAGTTGAACGCCAGCCATGATCATCAGGGTAAGACCGGCACGAACACAGGCAACCGCACTCAGTACAATCGGCCCCAACATTCCTTCGAGACGGATACTCTGTCGCATCAATTCCCTGAATGACCCTTCAAGCCGGACAAAACGTTCTCCGGTCAAGTTATACGCTTTGATTACACGGATTCCGTTCAAATATTCTTGCAGCCGGTTGCCGGCATCTATCTTGGCCCGCATATGCTGCGAGCCGAGTTTACGCTGGATACCCGACGTCAAGAGCACCAGCAGGATGGCCACCGGCAGCACCGCGAACAGGGAAAGCGTCAGACGCCAGTCGAGAAAAGACAGGCCAATCAAGGCCACAACCGGCATGACGGCGGCGCCGATCATCTGCGGAACCAAATGGGAGATGCCATGTTCAAGCATCGCAAAATCACCCACCATCATATTTGCCAGATCGCCCGGATCCCGCTTGTTCAGGTATCCTAGCGAAAGCTTGCGCAAATGCTCGGCCAGCTTTGACCGTCCGACCGCCGCTGCACTGTATGCGTCGCGGTATTGGGCGCGATAGGCGGGAATTTCACAGGCGAACAAGAGAACAAGCGAAGCCGCCAGAGCGCCGCATACCCACCAGAGCCGCGTCATATCAAGCGCCATCTCGGGATAGACAAATGGATTAAAGATCAATCTCGCCGCTTCCACCAACAGCACAAAAGGGATTACGCCTGCCAGATTGGCAACGGTTGTGAAAAAAGCAGGTTTGATCAGCGAGCGCGGATTATCCGCTGTGATGTTGCGCAGCATGTTGATGTTCATCGTCCGCCTCCCCTTTACCCATATGCCATTGTGTCGCATGGCGATAAGAACGCCACATGCTTCCGTATAAGCCGTTAGCAGAGAGAAGGGTTTCATGCCTTCCCCGCTCGACGATTTCTCCTCTTTCCATTACGAGAATTTGCTCCGCATCCTGAATAGTGGACAGGCGATGAGCGATGACGATAACTGTCTTATTTTTCATCAACGCTTTCAACGCCAGCTGCATCTCATGCTCATTCTCCGGATCGGCAAAAGCCGTCGCTTCATCAAGCACGAGGACGGGAGCGTTTTTCAGAATCGCTCTGGCCACGGAAATCCGCTGTTCTTCCCCGCCGGATAAATAGACGCCTTCTTCTCCAATCTGCGTGTCATACCCTAGCGGAAGGGCCTCAATAAACGTATGACACTGCGCCGCCTGCGCCGCGGCGTACACATCTTCGGGCGGCGCGTCCGGCCGTCCGACTGCAATATTGTTGTATACGGTATCATAGAACAAAAACGAATCCTGAAACACGAATGCGACGGTGTTCATCAGATCAGGGGTCGCGATTTCGCGGATATCCACACCTCCGATGCGGATCGCTCCCGTGCTCACATTCCAGAAACGAGGCACCAGATTGGCCACGGTTGATTTGCCCGCTCCCGACGGGCCGACCAATGCCGTCACTTCCCCTTGGCGGGCGGTAAAGGAAATATCCGCAAGCACATTGCGATCGGAAGAATCTGTTTCATACGAAAAAAAGACATGTTCGAACGAAACATCGAATGAAGTCGGCCGCCTCGGATGTTCAGGCTCCGGCACAACACCTTCCGCCAGTATGCGGTCGATGCGCTGGGCGCCTTCATTAATATCTCTGAGCGTTTCGGCCAGGAACATGATTTTGAACATCGGAGTGGATACACCCGGCGCCATGACCAGGAAAAACAGCAGAACGGTGGCGAAGGCGACGCTGCCCGGATCGCGGCTTAATAAAAACACGCCGACAGGCAGAATAAATGCGGCAAGCGAGCCGAGAATCACCTTGAAAATCAAGGAACCGTATTGAAACTGATCCGTTAATTTCACGCCATAGTCACGGTAATGCAGCATGTCCTGATAAAACTGGCGAAACGACTGAACGGTTTGCCCGAACACCTTGACGGCCGGCATCCCCCGCACATACTGGACGGCAGAAGCATTCATCTGTTCCAGCGAATCATGGCAAAGTTTGAGATTTTCTTTCGTCTTCGGTCCGCTGATCAGTGCGATCTGAACCGCAAAAGCGAGGACAATCGGTACGAAGCACGCAAGCGCCAACCAAACATTCAGCGTAAACATCACGGCGATCATCAGAACCGTGGTCACAGCAGCATGGATGAGATCGGGCAAATGATGAGCAATGAACGTTTCCACTTTCTCCACGTTTTGTTCCAGCGTTGTCTTGACAGCTCCCGTCGACTTGCCGTTCAGCCAGCCAAGCGGAAGCTTGCCGATATGGCCGGCAAGCTTGACCCTGAGACCGTAAAGAATACGAAAAGCGGCGATATGGGAAACCATTCCTCCCGCGTACATCGTGGCAAGGCCCGCCGCCAGGCCGATTAAAGCGATAACGCCCAAGCGGATCATTTTCGCGCCGTCAGCTGAAGCCGGAGATGCTGCGTGCTCAAGCAACTCTTTCAAAATGAAAAAGACGGAAGCGTAAGGCACCAGCATGCAAACGGCGCTAACCGAAGATAACAGGCCGGAGAGCAGTATTAGTCCGCGCTTCTCCCCGGCGATTTCCAAAAGCCGGGCCATCCCTGTTTTATTTGTCATTGCTCTCCCTCCCTTTTAGGCTGTTCTTTCGAACATTTTGATGAAATCATGCGGCCAAAATTAACATGTCACTCGATTCATGAATCGAGTGACATGTTAGACACATCTCTAACGTACACCGGCGCGATTTATTTCAGCTAAGTCACCTGCAGTACCAATAACAGAAGCATACCGCATGGTTTGTCTCTGAGCAGGCTCATAAACTGGCCATGGGATGGATACGCCGGGATTGCCAGTTTGAATAAATCCTAACCATGCGCGCCGAACAGCGGTTGTTAAATCTGCAACAACCTCTGGAATAGCCCCTTTCAATATCGGTACATCCTTGTATGCTTCGAAATTTCCGAATACAAACGGCAGTTCTATGCCATGGCAGGCTTTAAAAGGAGATCCGTACGGTGCCCAATCAAACTGATATAACCACGTACGTGAGCCGGCTTCATGAACGGCTTCTGCTAATCTTAGAGCGGGGAACAGGAATGTATAGTCAGTGACCAAGTCGGATACCTGTTCGATAATTGTACTACCAGGCCGCCGCCGGCGGTATAATTCGATTGTTTCTTCTTTCCCGGTCAAAGCAACAAAACGCTCACGAACCAAAGCGGGATCAAGGGCTTTCAGATTCCCTAAAAGAATATTTGCTTCCTCTCTATTGGTACCCGCAATGAGTTCAATACCTGCTTCGCCGGCACCTTTTGCAGCCATTTCAATAAAATGGTCCGTCGTAGAAAGTGAATCAATAACAGGCATAAAAGGGAGCGTAATTTGACCAAAACGCTCAATTTCCTTAGCCAATTTTCCCGATGCTTGTATGATCTGGGCAGTTGGCAAGGTAATCAATTGTGCGGTGATTTCTTTTGGATCACTCTGATCAACATTCAAGATATCCAGCAGCCGATTTCCATATTCCAATGCTTTTGCTTCTGATAATGGAGCAAGACTTGCGGGCACACTCTGTAGAACAGCTCTTTGGAAAAGACCTCGTGCCTCTCCCATGGCCAATAGGCACATAATGGCATGGGCTCCCGCGGATTGCCCCATGACGGTGACCTGATCAGGGTCGCCGCCAAAATGCGCAATATGATCTTGAACCCATGTTAGAGCTGCGAGGATATCGGAAATCCCCATTAGTCCATTGCTAATCCCCGGATAATGCAAGAATCCAAAAGCGCCGAGCCGGTAATTGACGCCTACGGTAACGATGTTTCCATCCTTAGAAAGTTCTGCTCCATCGTACCAGTCCAGCGACCCGGCACCGGTCATATAATGACCTCCATGTAACCAAACGACAACAGGGCGTTTTTCCTGATCTACAGCAGGAGTTGAGATTGTGAGCGATAAGCAATCTTCCCCTTGAGGCGGTTCAGATGATTCTCCGATAGCTTGACGTAAGGGGGAAGGCGGTTGCGGTGCAATACAGCCATGAATGCTTGCATCCCGAGTTCCGATCCAGGCAGATACAGGGCGTGCCAGCGAAAAGCGATATTCCCCCTCAGGTGCTTTGGCATAGGGAACACCACGAAACTGGATGACATCATTTCTTCGAATCCCCTGAAGTGTGCCAAGAGAAGTTTGTACGATACATGATTCGTCGTTCATAGAAGGTAACTCCTTTACTTAAAATGATAGTGACGTTCCGGCGATTTCCAGTAAGTTTCCGTGTAATTAAATCTCCTTCCACAACCGATACTACGCACCCTTTATGAACGAAATATGAAGCAAATGGGATAAAATGTAAAAAAAAGGTGAACGGTTCGTTCACCTTTTTGCTCGCTGGTTGATCGGGTTTACACGGCTGGAAGGAAAACGGTTACCGCCGTTCCTTTCTCTGCAGCGCTGTCTATCTCGACCCGGCCGCCGTGCAATTCGACCACGCGCTTTACGATCGCGAGTCCCAGCCCGCTCCCCCCCGCTTCGCGGTTGTGTGATTTATCAGCCTTATAGAATCGTTCGAAGATACGCTTGCGGTCTTCTTCGGCAATGCCGATTCCCGTATCCCGAATAACGACGCCGATTTCGCCAGTTCCGGATTGAAGCTCGATTGAGATATCACCGTCCTCCGGCGTAAATTTGATGCTGTTGCTGAAAATATTGAGCCATACCTGGCTCAGCAGGTCTTCGTCCGCATGAATCGCCGTTTTTGGAAGCTCGAGGTGAATATTTAAGCGTTTATCTGCCCATTGTGGTTCCGCGGCTAAGACAATACTGCGCAGCTGCCTGTCAAGCCGAACAAGTGACGGATGGAAGGGATTATGGTTCGAATCAATCGTGGCCAGCCGGAGCATGTTCTCGCTGAGCCGGGACAGCCGCATGCTTTCGTACCGGATTATGCTCAGATAGCGCCGCTGCTCGGCTTCATCAAGACCGTTTGTTTGCAGGATGGAAACAAAACCCGAAATGGACGCAAGCGGTGTTTGAAGTTCGTGGGACACGTTGGAAACGAACTCCTGGCGCATCTTTTCGACTTGGCTCATATCGTGGGCCATTTGTTGAAATTGTGCCGACAAGACGCCCAATTCATCCTTGCTCTTCGTCGGAAGATCAATGCTATAGTCTCCTTTGGCAATTTTTCTGGTTGCGGCCGACAATGCTTTTAAGGGCTTCACCACTACGCTTGTAAAGAGAATGAACTTGGTGTTGGCGATCACAATCGCAATCAAAATCAAAACACCCAAAATCTTAAACAGTTGAGAATTATTAAAGCCTACCGGATGGATCACAAGTGCCAACTGCTCATCCGCTGCTTGTAAAGGGAAACCCATGTACAGGCTCGTGGGCAGGGGCAGAACAGATGATTGCCTCACGACTTCGGCACCGTTCTGAATGCGGCGGATATCCTCGCTAGTAAGGCTGGACTTGCTTGTCTGGCCATATGTGTAGCGCAGCCCGTTCCGATCATATAACCACAGGGATACCTTCTGCTTTTCGGAAAACTGTTTCAGAAAGAGGTCGCGCTCGGATGGTGCAAGCCGGGGAAAAGCATCCGATATTAACCAGACTCGAACCGCATAATCGTGCTGGATGGATTGCGTGATTTGATCTTTAAACAAATATACGGTTATCGGAATGGCGCTTCCGAGACCGATCGCCACTGCAGCGAAAAAGAGCAGTACAATCTTTAAATATAAGCTCTTAATCATAGCTTTCCGTCTCTAGCCGGTATCCGAGACCGCGAACCGTTACAATGCGGAACAGATGGGTGAAGGCGGCAAACCGCTCCCGCAGCCGCTTGATATGAACATCGACCGTCCTCTCGTCCCCTTCGTGGTCGAATCCCCATACCGCTTCGATTAACTGCTCCCGCAAAAAGATTTGGCCGGGATAGCTTGCTAGCTGATACAACAGCTCGAACTCCTTAAGCGGCAAATTCCAATTCAGGTTGCCGTCCGAAACGGTCCCCCGAAGCCGATCCAGCTTGATGCTGCCCAATTTGACCAGCTTATCGGCTGCAATCCGGTACCGGCGCAGCACCGCTTTTATTCGGACCACCAACTCCTGCGGGTCAAAAGGCTTGACCAGGTAATCATCGGCGCCTAAGCCGAATCCCTTCACCTTCTGACTCGTCTCATGCTTGGCCGTAATCATGATAATCGGCAGATCGGGGTTCAACAGCCGCAGTTCGCGGCACAAATCCCACCCGTCCATGATTGGCATCATGACATCAAGCACGACCAGATCCGCAGGCGAGTGTTCCATTTCCACAAGCGCCTCTTTGCCGTGGACCGCTCCCCGGACACGATACCCTTCGCAGCTTAAAACTTTTAAAATCATTTCCAACATATGCGCATCATCTTCAACTACAAGAATACTTGTCATTGCTTATGCCTCCTTACCAATTCAGCCAATTATAGCATTTGGAGATTATCATTGTGTAATATCTGTAAAATACTAGGGCGAGATGATAGAATCGTACCACACTCATTTCAGGCAAGAGGTATATTGAAAATGATGTCGAATTGTAAAATCTATGATGAAACCAAACAAAATATGGATGATTACGATACTCTTTTTAATAGTCTTGACAGGCTTTCGATTTCTGTGGCTTCAAGCCAATTCATCTGTCCATAATCCGGCAGCGGTGAAAGGCGTAGTGGATTTGCGGAAATGGACTTCACTGACTGAACATTCTCTGCCGCTTAAAGGCGAATGGGAGTTCTATCCGCTTGCATTTATGTATCAGAATGGCGTGCGCACTGCAGACACTCCCTCTCCAGGCGGACCGATCCAGGTTCCTGGAAAATGGCGGTTCGACGAGAGGCTGTACGGCAACGAAAATTTCGGCTTCGGCACTTACCGTTTGAACATCCAGGTGGATCCACGCCAAGGGAAGTCTTTTGGCATCCATATTCCGACTATCAAGAGCTCGTCGGAAGTGTATATAAACGGGCAGCTTCTGGGTCATTCCGGTCAACCCGCCAAGAGCAAAGAGCTTTATACGCCGTTAGACATTCCTTATACTTCGTATTTCACCCTGGAGGACCAAAGTGAAATAGAGGTTGTTATTCAGGTTTCGAATTTCGCCAATCTTCGCAGCGGGGGGATCGTCCATTCCATTAAATTCGGGCTGGAAGAGCCTCTGAGAAAAGACCTGGTCATTTCCGGTAATATGGTCTGGGTTGCTTGCATAGCTTATGCGATACATGTTTTATACGGTATTATCGTTTACCTGATGGGCGGCCGGGACAAAAGATTGCTTTATTTCTCCCTCATGGTGATGTGCATTATTCTCGCAACTTTACTGGATGGAGAAAGATTGTTGTATACGTGGGTGCCGTTCACATTCGAATGGAGCTTAAAGGTCATTTATCTTGGCATGTTATCCGGCGGTTACTTTCTGTATCAATTGATTTCCGACAAGCTGCCGTTATTGCTGCGGCGATGGTTTTCACGGATTTACCATTTATTAGGTGCAGTTGCGGTTATTTCCGTTTTGCTGCTGCCTCTGGCTGTTGTGCAGCAAATGGAAGGATTATATTTCGTCCTGATGTTCATCCCCTGCACCATCACGATTGCCTACATGTACAAGTCGGCAGCCGGCATCGACCTTGATAACATCTTTCTGCTTCTGGCTGCGGTCGCGGCAATCAACAGTCTGGTCTGGCTAATCATTATCAACACATTTGGGATCGAGATGATTGCATATCCATTTGATCTTATTGTAGCCATGATTTGTTTTTCGTCGTTCTGGTTCAAGCGTTATTTCCGAATGTCGGAGGAATCGCGCACAGTGGCGGTCACTCTCATGCAGGCCGATAAAGCGAAGGATGATTTTCTGTCTACCGTCGCTCATGAGCTGCGCAATCCGCTGCACGGCATGATCAACATTTCACAGTCATTATTTGAACGGGAACAAGGCAAGCTGGGGATTAACAGCGTCAATGATCTGAAATTGCTTGCTGAAGTCGGACGGCGTATGTCCTATACGCTCAACGATCTGCTGGACATGGCCCGACTGCGGGAAAACCGGATCAGCCTGAACCTGTCTGCCGCGTCAGTCCATGGCGCAGCTTCAAGCGTAATCGATATGCTTCGGTTCATGACGGAAGGCAAGCCGATTCAACTGAATAACCGGATACCGGTCCATTTCCCGCTTGTTCATGCCGATGAATACAGACTGAATCAAATCATGTTCAATTTACTGCATAATGCCGTTAAGTATTCGCATGCGGGCGAAGTCTCCGTACAAGCGGAGGTCATGGACGGATGGGCGAGCATCTCGGTTGCGGATACAGGCATCGGAATTGAATCGGATATGCTGGTCCGACTGTTCGAGCCTTACGAACAGGCATCTTCAGATCCGATTTCACGAAACAGCGGTCTAGGGCTGGGACTCAGTATCTGCAGAAAACTTGTGGAGATGCATGGAGGAGTTCTGAGCGTTCGCTCACAACCGGATGAAGGCACTGTATTCACGTTTACTTTAAAACTTATTCCGGGAAGGGATATTGGCGAATTTGCGGCACCATTAACCGCAGCGGCAGAAATGGCTGCAAGTGATTATGCCGGGGCTGCCACCACCATGAAGACTCCCAGTGAGAAACCTGCTCCTCATTCTTCTCCAGACCGGATTCGATTGCTCGCAGTGGATGACGATCCAGTCAATCTGAATGTGCTGAGGACGATTTTTACGGATGAAATTTATGAGGTGTCCACGGCAATCAGCGGCAAAGAAGCACTCAAACTGCTGGAACAAGGTAGATGGGATTTAATTATTTCCGATGTCATTATGCCGCTAATGTCCGGGTATGAATTGACTGCGCGTATTCGTGAACGGTATTCCCTTGCCGAGCTGCCCGTGCTTCTCTTGACGGCGAGCAGTCGGGAAGAGGACATTGAAGCGGGCTTTCGCGCCGGTGCCAATGATTACGTCACAAAACCGGTGCATGCGACAGAACTAATGTCGAGGGTCAGGTCGTTGACCAATCTGAAAAAATCGGTGAACGAACGTTTGCGGATGGAAGCGGCTTTACTGCAGGCTCAGATCAAGCCTCATTTCGTGATCAATACATTCACAGCTTTATCTGCTCTGAGCAGAATTGACACGGAGAAGATGGATGCGCTCATTGAGGAACTTACCCAATACTTCAGACTTGGCATCGATTTCCGGAATTCCGACCGGGCTGTACCGCTTGAACGCGAGCTTAAGCTAGTTCGTTCTTACTTGTATATTCAGAAAGAACGGTTCGAGGACAGACTTCAAGTTGTATGGGATGTTGACGATGAAGTGGACCTCTACCTCCCTCCCCTGACCATCCAGCCGCTCGTGGATAATGCGGTTATACACGGAATCATGAAGCGTAGTACAGGCGGGGAAATCCAAGTCAGAGTTACCAATCTGGAGCGTTCTGTTGAGATACAGGTTAGCGATAATGGCGTGGGCATGGATGAGAAAACGATCCGGCATGTCCTTGATCGGCAAATGGAAACACACTCAGGAATCGGTTTGCTGAATACGCATCGGCGTTTGATGCAGTTTTGCGGCAGCGGCCTGAGAATTGAAAGTAAACCGGGCGTTGGAACCACAGTCTCGTTCACGATAGCAAAAGCTGAATTGCTTTCCTGAGCGATATACATGACAAGCAGACAGCTTGGATTTGGATTCATACAGATACTGTCAGCGTAACCGCCCTTTCAGGGCGGTTATTTTGCCTAACTACCATTCGGTATACGCTGCAAAAATCTTCTTAAGTGATGCCTGCATGACTCTCGTCGCAGTATCGGGGTCCAATTACCACCTTTTATCTTCCCAATTCTTCTGGCATTCATCCCGAAACCTTTGCACCCACTGCTCGGCCGTATCGTCGGCCAGCTTATCAAACGATGGCGGGGATATATGTATGTTGTTTAAGGGAATACCCAGAAATTCCAATACCTTCAACACCGTTCCTTCGTAATCAAGAATAAAATCTTCGTAGACAATCGTCAGCGGCAAGATGCCAGACTCAGTGAAGAAATCTTCAATCGCCGCTTCACGCATTGTACTCTCCATGAGCAGATGCGAAATCGCGTCAATATTGTATTTATCCGCTATCTCATGCTCCTGCGGTTTGCCGCCATATTCGCGGTGCCATTCTCCTGTGACAATCGCCCGCCACCACGATACGGCAAGCCGGACTTTGTTCCGGCGCGTCATATAGATATGCCTGTTGCAATTCGGAAATGCGGTACTCCATACTTCTGCCCGTGAAACCTCCTGCGGCAACTCGAACATTTCACGAAATGCGTCGATCCATCTTTGTTCAAAATTAATTTTCAACCCGAAAACTCCGTTAGAGGTCGTCCCGTCCTGCCATATTTGCTCAAGATTTTCGCGAGTTAAGGTTGACGGATGCCGCTCTTGAAAATGCAGCCATTCTCCCGGATCGCCTGCCACCCCCGTCGAGGCAAGTGCTTTGTTAAGCAGGGTGCTGCCCGTGCGCTGCGAGAACCAAATGGTATAGCTTAATGCGGGTTTATTCATAACGTATCCTCGTTTTCTGCCCTTCTGGCGCAATTATTGTTTAAGTAGTTACTTCTGTCAATCACTAGAGCAGTGGGTACTGATTTCTTCTCATGGAATGCAGATCATTCTAATTATATGGGATGGCATTAACCGCTGCCTAGTGTTATTGATATCAGATGATAGATCGAGAAGAGAAACATGCGTCGAAATGCAGAAAAAAAACGGGCGCGCTTTCGCGACCCGTAGGACTGGAGCTTAATAAATTGTTCTTAAGCCTTAACGGCATATTTCTCGCGCGCCTGTTCCGTTGCCTGGACCATATTGCGAAGCGAGGCGATCGTTTCCTCGTATTTGCGGGTTTTGAGACCGCAGTCCGGATTGATCCAGAACTGATCGGGAGCGAGTACCCGCAGAGCACGGTCGATCATCAGGCCGATTTCCTCCACTTGCGGCACTCGCGGACTGTGGATATCGAAAACCCCCAAACCGATCCCTTTATCGTACGTATAGGCTTCAAAGCTTTCGATCAGCTCACCATGGCTGCGCGAGGTCTCGATCGAGATGACATCGGCATCCAGCGCGCTGATGGAATCGATGATATTATGAAAATCGCTGTAGCACATATGAGTATGGATTTGCGTCTCATCCTTCACCGTCGAGGTGCAGAGCCGGAACGCCCGGACTGTCCAGTCCAGATACTGCTGCCCTTGCTCCCGTTTAAGCGGCAATCCTTCGCGTATGGCCGGCTCATCCACCTGAATCATGCCAATGCCGGAAGCTTCGAGAGCCTCTACTTCGTCTCTTAGCGCCAAAGCAATTTGATAAGCGACCTCTTCCCGGGATTTGTCATCACGTACAAAGGACCAGTTCAATATGGTGACCGGTCCGGTCAGCATTCCTTTTACGGGCGCTGCCGTAAGCGATTGGGCGTATACGGTTTCGGTGACAGTCATGGGCGCTGTGAATTCGACATCCCCATAGATAATCGGAGGCTTCACGCATCTGGAGCCGTAGGACTGTACCCAGCCGTTAGCGGTAAAGGCGAAACCAGCCAGCTTCTCTCCAAAGAATTCCACCATATCATTGCGTTCAAATTCGCCATGCACAAACACATCGAGGCCAAGCTCCGCCTGCAGTCCGATCCAAGTTTTGATCTGCTCTTGAATGAACGTCTCATACTGTGCGTCGCTCCATTCTCCTTTGCGCCATTTCTGCCTTGAGCTGCGAATCTCAGGGGTCTGCGGGAAGCTTCCGATCGTCGTTGTTGGCAGCAGAGGCAAGTTCCATCGCTTCTGATGTGCTTCCCTGCGAGTCTGAACATTCCCCTGACGAGTTGACGGCTGCGAGGCCAGTTCGGTCATCCGTTCATGCACCTGCCTGCGATTGCGGGATGGCGATTGCTGCAGCGTTTGGCGGCTGCGGGCAGATGTGTCCAGCTCGGAGCGAATGGCATCCGGACCGGAATGAGCGCCTTTCGCCAGCAAAGCAACCTCTTCCAGCTTCTCGCCCGCGAATGCGAGGGCTTCACGGAGCGTCGGCTCAAGTCCCTGCTCCTGCGCTGCGCTAACTGGAACATGCAGCAGGCTGCAGGACGGCTGGACGAAGATATGGTCTGCGGGCACTTTTTCAGCAAGCTTGTTTAACGTCTCCAGTATCTCCGTCAAGTCTGCCCGCCAAACGCCCCGTCCATCGATCAGCCCTGCGCCGAGCACCTTATCGGATGGAAATCCGAGTTCGCGGACCGCCTTCAGGTTCCGTCCGCCGTCATGCACGAAGTCCAGTCCGATGCCATGAACGGGAAGCGCAACGACTTCCTTGTAATAATCGACCGCTTCAAAATAGGTTTGCAGCAGCAGCTTCACGCCTGGCGCTTCCTTCGCCAGCTTGTCATAAATACGGGCAACAAGCTTCATTTCATCCTGGTCAAGCGTCGTAACCAATATCGGCTCATCGATCTGAACCCATTCTACCCCTTCCGTTTCCAGCTCGCGGAGCACTTGACCGTACAAAGGCAGCAAGCGGTCGATCCAGCTCTCCAGTTCCTCTGCGGTATAGCCTTTTGACAGCTTCAGAAACGTATAAAGGCCGACAATGACCGGTCTGCCTTCAATGCCAAGCTCGGTCTTCGCCTCGCGATATGCTTCAAGCGGTCGGTTTGCGGTCAGCTGAGGCTGCCTGTCTTCCAATTCCGGCACAATATAATGATAATTCGTGTTGAACCATTTCGTCATCGCGCAGGCTGTCGCTTCACGAGTTCCGCGTGCCATCGCGTAGTAAGTCTGCAGGTCCGGCTTGCCTCCCTCGTATCCAAACCGCCCGGGGACAATGCCGAACATGGTAGCGGTGTCCAGGATATGATCGTAATAGCTGAAGTCTCCAACAGGAATGCAGTCAATTCCCTGCTCCTTCTGCTTTTTCAGATTACGAAGCCGTATCGCCTTCAGCTCTGCGTGAAAAGCTTCTTCTTCCAATTTTCCGGACCAGTACGCCTCGAGCGCTTTCTTCCATTCCCTTTTCTCCCCAATGCGGGGATAACCCAAATTACTGCTCTTCATATGCTATTCTCTCCTCTTGTGTCCTCAAATAGAATCAATACGAGAAAGATAACATATCCCCAAGCCAATAGCGTAGATCTAATTAACTATGACTAGATATAGCCAAAAACTATAACCAGGTGGATTGACCACATTTTAACCCAAACAGCTGAAGCTGATCTTGAGTCACACTATTCAACAATAAACATTGTAAAAAGCATACAAAAATGCTAATATAGATGGAATTATTTTCTTGGCGGATGATTTAGATGCGCACTCAAATAACTGATTCGATTTTATTTTCAATACCTGGGAGTTTTGAAAGAAAAACGCCTTGCGGCGTCTTTTGAGGTGCGTGTTCGCAAGCTCAAACAGACTGCCGCCAGACGTTTGTTCTAGAATCAAAAAGATGAATCAAGGGATAATAATTACAATGAAAATTTGGATTCCGATAGCGTATATCGCGGCCAGAATATGTTTATACATGGAGGAATTCATGATTTTACACAAGGGTGAAACATTGTTTCGGCAAGGAGAATCAGGGCCGCTTTATCATCTGAGGAGTGGTCTGCTGAAAATTGTCCGGGTCCATAAAGACGGTACCCTGATTTTGGTTAATATCATCGTACCGGATGAGATCATACCGCATCATTCTCTCATCAGTCCCAACCCTTATTACGGTACGGCAGTTGCACTCGTTACGTGCGAGATCGAGGTTCTGTCCGATGTGGAATGGTATGAGGAGCTGGAGCGACATCCGGAGAAATGCCGCTCCATTGCCTTATTGCTGCAGGATAAGCTGCGTATGATGCAGCAGCGAATCGACCAATTAACGGAATCCTCACCGGCAGAGAAGCTGCGCAAGCTTCAAACCTGGTTCGCTGCCTACATCGCACCCGCCACTTTGACGGATGTGTTGACACAGGACGAAATCGGTCAGTTCATCGGCCTCCGCCGCGAAACGATCAACCGGCTGCTCCGCAGCCAATCTGCAGCTAAGCCTCCTTTATAAATATTTTTTATGGTCAGTTTCACGCTTATTTATCAGGGAGTTAAGTCTTTACCTCCGGTTACAAGCTGCTAGAAGGACCGAAAAATTCAAAATGAATATCTGCCTCAGGTACTTCCCACTTCTGTAAAGCGCTGTTCACAGCCTTCATAAAAGGGATAGGGCCACAGAAATAGAAGCTGGCTTCTTTCGTCGGTACGACCTGCTGCAGCCATGGCAAATCGATATAGCCTTCTTTATGAAAAGCCTTCAGCGCTCTATCCTGTTCCGTCGGTTTTTCGTAGCACCAATAGATGGAAACCTGCGAGTGCAGTAGCGCAAGCTCCTCCACCTGCTCCCTCAACGCGTGAACGTGGCCATTCTGAGCAGCATGAATGAACGTAACCTGTCTGTCCGGATTCATCTCTGCCAGTGTATGAAGCATACTGACCATCGGCGTTAATCCAACTCCGCCGCTTATCAAGACCACAGGGCGTTTGTCGCTGAGATTTACTGTAAACTCACCAGCAGGAGCAGAGAGCCACAAAACATCTCCTTGTTCAACCTGATTGTGCAGATACAACGATACCTGCCCATCAGGGTTATTCTTTATGCCTTCCTCCCGCTTAACCGAAATCCGATAATAGGGCTTGCCGGGAGCGTCAGACAAGCTGTATTGGCGGATATGCGTATTCGTCTCTCCTGGAATTTCCACCTTCACACTGATATATTGCCCCGGTTCGAATGCTGCGATAGCTTGCCCGTCCTGTGGAACCAGATAGAATGAGGTGATAACATCGCTCTCACTCACTTTCCGCTCCACCCGAAACGATCTAAATCCAGTCCAGCCTCCGCTTTGCCGTTCGGCTTGTTCATAGAGCTCCGCCTCAACGCTAATGAAGGCATCAGCAATGACACCGTATGCTTCCGCCCAAGCCTGCAAAATTTCCTCAGTAGCGGCGCTGCCAAGCACATCCTTGATGGCCGCAAGTAAGTTCTCCCCTACTATGGGATAATGCTCTGCTTTAATACCAAGACTGCGGTGCTTATGCGCAATCTGCTTCACAACCGGAAGAATCGTCTCCAGTTTATCGATATGCAGTGCGGCTGCATACACTGCATTCGCTAGAGCCGCCTGTTGTCTTCCCTGCTTCTGGTTCGCATGATTAAAAATATTCAAGAGCTCCGGATGATTCGTAAACAGCAGTTGATAAAACCTTGTTGTAATATCAGTCCCATGCACTTCCAGCACGGGTACGGTTGATTTAATAATTTGAATCGTTTGATTGCTTAGCATGATCTTCTCCTCGCTTTCATTCGCTTGGTATAAACAAAGTATATATAGGAAGGAGAAGGTCCCTTGTGATTACAATCACAGGAAATAGCAACGATTTGTGAAAACACCTGCCATTTGTTGATGTTGATGTTCATGATACATTTCAGATTGACGGTCAAACTAAAGTCTCATGCAGCGCATCGATATAAGCGGAAGCCAGCTTGGTAAGAGCGGCATTCTGATGACAGATCCATCCCACATGGATCGTCTCGTCGCTTGCCAGCGGAACCGGAATAATTTCGTTTCCGTTCAAATCGGCGCTGAGCACGCCCGTCGATATCGTATAGCCGTTCAAACCGATCAAGAGATTGAATAAAGTTGCCCGATCATTGACGCAGATGCTTTTTCGGCGCGTAAGCGTACTGAGAATTTCCTCGGAGAAATGAAACGAATTAAACTCTCCCTGTTCAAAATATAAATAAGGATAATCGTCGAGCTGATCCAGTGTGACGAAGGCATTACGAGCCAAAGGGTTATGAACGCTGATAAATACATGCGCCTTTGCGTTGAACAAGCTTGTAAATTTCAGATTAGCGTTTTTGAGAAGCCTGTTGATGACCTTGGCATTAAATTCATTGATATACAAAATGCCGATTTCGCTGCGCTGGCTTTTGACATCCTGGATAATTTCATGGGTCTTGGTTTCTCTTAAAGCCAGTTCATATTCGTTCTGGCCATGCTCGCGAACCAATTTCACAAAGGCATTTACCGCAAACGCATAATGCTGGGTCGATACCGAAAAATGCTGAGGGGATGGCTTCGCATTGAGATAACGGCTCTCCAGCAATTCGGCTTGTTCGATCACCTGCCTCGCGTAACCGAGAAATTCGGCTCCCTCCTTGGAGAGCGAAATGCCTTTATTTGTCCGTTCAAATATAGTGACTTGAATTTTATCCTCCAGTTCCTTGATCGCGTTGGAGAGGCTGGGTTGGGATATAAACAGCCGCTTGGCGGCTTCGTTCATGGAGCCGCGGTTGGCTACCTCAATCACATACCGCAGTTGCTGCAGTGTCATCTTAGCACTCTTCCTTTCCGGTCAACTTCAACGTATCCTATTTGGATCATCCAACTGCGCCTTCACGATCACTCCCTCTTTATTTTATTAGTCTATATTTTTATATTCCAGCCGACAACTCAATCTTTATGAAGGAAAACAATGAGCAGCGTTCACAAGAATGATAGAAAAGGATTGCAATCGGATCAAATTCCGGCGCAGCGTGTTCGACGGTATGGCGCAAGCTGTCGTTTCCCTTTCATTTTGTTGCGCCGGGCGTTCATTATTGCGTACGAGGTTATTCGCCATTTGAAAGCACTCTCTTAATTCCAAAGTGGTGAGGCATGGATCGACCCTGCCGCGTCACTTTTTTCTTATTCATGCCATTTGCCAACCAGCTCGTTCGCATGCTTTTCCGAATGATGAATACATTTAAGTATTCGAGGATCTGGAGGAACCAAGCTATGGCACAACCGGGACAATCGTTCTTGAGAGGTACATTCATCCTGTCTATCGCTGCTTTCATCAACCGTATTCTCGGTTTTATCAGCGGCATGTTTGTTGCCCGCGTTTTGGGCGCTGAGGGAATTGGCCTCTTGATGATGGCGCATCCGCTCGTACCGCTCGTGATTACGATCACGGAGCTCGGCTTGCCTGTAGCGATCTCTAAACTGGTCGCGGAGGCATGTGCGCGCGGCGACCGGACGAAAGTCAGACGTATCCTGCATATTTCGCTTGCCGTTACCGGCACCTTGAGTGTCGCTCTGACAGCCGTCTCGCTGCTCGGATCGGAGTGGATCGCATCGATTCTGCTGAGTGACCAACGAGCTTATTACGCAATGCTGGCGATTACACCCATCGCTCCGATTGTCGCCGTGTCCGCGGTGCTCAAAGGATATTTCCGGGGCATTCAGCAGATGAAGACCATTGCCGTTTCCGATGTTCTCGAACATACGGTACAGATCGCTTGTGTGCTGGCAATGGTGCATCTGTTATTGCCGTACGGTATCGCCTATGCGGCTGCCGGTGCGATGGCCGCGTCTGTCGTAAGCGAAATGATCAGCCTCTTGTTCCTGGTGATCAGCTACAAGATTTACGGCGAAACAAAGGTTCCGGGCGAGACCTGGTCCGGCAACCTGAAACAAGGAAGAAGCACACTGGGGGAACTGCTGCAAATCGGGCTGCCGACGACAGGTTCTGGCGTTTTACACTCATTATACGGCGCTTTTCAGCCCTTGCTTATTACGAGCAGCCTGGCGCTTGCCGGCATCAGTACCGCTTTAGCCACGAAGCAATTCGGCTTGTTAGCGGGCTATGCGTTTCCTCTCTTGTTCATGCCGGGATTCATTACGCAATCCCTATCAACTGCGCTGGTACCGGCGATCGGCGAAGCTGCGGCCAATAAGAACAGCCTGCTTGTCCACGAACGAATGAATCAGGCGCTTGGGTTGGGGCTTCTTATCGGCGCACCTGCTACCCTGATCCTGTTTCTATGGGCAACTCCGCTTACAACGCTCATCTATAACGCTCCGGAAGCAGGCCTTCTGCTGAAAATATTGGCGCCGATATTTTTTCTGCATTATTTCGACGCGCCAATGCACGCGATCCTGCTCGGTCTTGGCCGTGCGAATGCGACGCTATGGAACTATATCATAGCCACTGCCTTCAAGGCAGGCTCAATTTTCTTATTTGGCAGTCAATTTGGCATCATTGGCGTAACATGCGGCATCGCTATCGGGATCATTATGCAAACGCTGCTTGATTTCATATCCATTTCTGGATCCATCGGATTTTATTGGAGTATCCAGCCTTATGTTAAGGTTGGTTTTTGTATCCTGCTGATGGGATTATGCGGCAGTTGGTCATTTGATTATCTCAATTTCCGGGGATTTCCGTTAGCTTGGAGTCTTGCGGGGTCGATCACCGGTTCTTTGCTGCTCTACTTTATTCTGCTCGTGTTGACGAATACATTGAAATGGAAAAGCAGCAGCCGCAAGCTTTCAATTCCATGGCTGTTTCCTTGACGAATGAATCCCTGCGGCGGCGTTGTCCTAGGCGGGAATAGCCTGCAAGCCGTACCGCTATAACGCCAAAGTCCGCTGACCAAAGAGACAACTCTCTTCGGCCAAACGGTCTTCAGCTTGCTTCATTCGATCGGCAGAACCGAACCGAGCCGAGCCAATTCCTATCTGCTATTCCGTAACTGCCTCTTGCCTGCCGCTCTGATCGGACAGGACGACTGCGTCAATGACGCGCTGTACCCGGTCAGCGTCTTCAAAGCCGGGAAGACGGCTGCGGTCCGTGCTGCCTGTGCTTTTGACAGCGATCACGGCATCGGCCCATTTCCATGCTTCGTTGCGCTCGGAATCCCGATAAGGGCGGAATCTGTCTTCCGACGGTTGAGCCGATAGATCCCATGGCAGTGCTTCGGGAAGAACAACCTCCTGCCATGTTTCATCTTTACGGGCACACATCATCTTATAGCCGTATCCGGTAGCTGTGAGCTGCAGGGCGCCTTCTGTCCCGAATAGTTCAAGGGTAATCGTCTGGCCGCCTTTTCCTTGGGGACGAATCCAGCTCGTCTGGAATACACCATGTCCGCCTCTGCCAAATTCAGCCTGCACGTAGACCGAATCTGCTGCCTGATCGGGGTTTGTCCGCTCGACAAATCTGACCGGCCGGCCCGACTCAAGGCAGCTCATGGACGCAGAGACAGCAACAATCCGGTCGTCCAGCACATGCTGGGCCAGATCGATAATATGCGAGCCCAGATCCTGCAGAACTCCGCCAGCGCCTCCGCTTCTGACAGATCCCCTCCAGCCGGGAGGGCCGGACAGCCCATAATCACCTGAATATTCGAAGCGTCCCTCTAGAAAACAGCCGATTCGCCCATCGCTGACAGCCTTCTTGAGATAACGAATCCCGGGATGCTCGCGCACGGAGAAATTCACACTATGCACAACGCCCTTCTCCTGTGCTTTCCGCAGCATTTCACCGGATTCATCGCTATCGATGGCAAGCGGCTTCTCGCATAATACATGCAAGCCGCGCTGGAGCGCTTCCATGACAATCGGGTGATGAAGATCATTGGGAGTAATGATGCAAATTCCGTCAAGACGTTCGGCATCCATCATTTCTTCGGCTGACGTATATGCTGCGGCAATGCCATATTTGGCTGCCATTTGACGTGCGCTCTCCCCGTTCTTGCTGCAGATCGCGGCTACGGTCACATGGGGATGCCTCGTTAGAACAGGCAAAAACCACAAATCTGCGAACCAGCTCGCTCCAATTAATCCTATTCGAATGTTCTCATTCACTGGAAACTCCCCTTTTTCGCCTATTTATTCCTTAATACCATAACATGATCATCACACCAGGGGAAGCCGCAGGTGCAAATCCTGGCCCGTAGCTGCAGGATTAACCGATCTGTGCTATTCTGAATGAACAAGAATGAAATGAATCAAAGGAGCAATGTTATGTCAACAGCACAAGGCACAAAGACAGATCCATGGAAATTAAAGACTCCTCCTCTGACTTCGGATTATGAAATGTATAAAGATGAGAAAGACGAACAGGCCATTATCGTGTGCACGGTAGGTAAAACGGTTCTGCACTACGATTATCGCTGTATTAACGATTTATATGCGATGCTCAAGGAGTATGGCGACTGGATGGAGCTTGGCAGCGCTGACGAGCAGAAGCCGGCAAAAGAAGGCACAGTCGAGGCTTGGGGCCGATCTTCCGAAAACCCCGTTGGCGGTTGGTACGGCTTGAAAAAAGGCCTTCGCGGCAGATTCGGCATGTATGTTCCTCCGTTAATGGAAGCATTGGGTCTTGCAGAGCTGGAACATAATCCAAGAAACAATCGTATGCGCGCAATATAGGTGCAAGCTGGAGATTCCTGATCAGGTCCTCCAACAAGATGATCCTATATTCTTACCACATACAAACGAGGCTGCCGATCTGATCGGCAGCCTCGTTTGCTCTAAATAATTTAAGACAGCCATGGTCAGCAGCGACTGCTTCAGGTTGCACATATCCATACTGATCCACAGGGATGCTTCGTCATTTCCTAAGCGCATGAACGCTCATGAATTCGTTTATAATCCCTTCAAGCTCAATCCCCGCATCCTCTGCCGAGGAAGCTTGAATGATAGAAGTATACGGTTCGTCATGCCTGCCCGCTGAATGCGAATACATCGGATCATAATAATACACAAGCAGCAGTTCCACTGCCGCCGCATACTGTTCTCTAGTCAAGCAGGCTTCAATTTCTGCCGCGACCGGCGTGTGGATTTTGAGCTTGATTTGTTGGAATGCATGCCTGTATGCATCCGCATGCTCCCAAGGTTTATAATCTTCCACAATCTGACGCACACGCGCTTCAAGCGGGAGCTCAATAAGAATGTGATGCCCGTCCGCCCGTTTGCCCACAATGAGATCCGGGAGTGTTATCTTCCCGATTCGTCTGCTCTCTGCTTCAAATAGCAGGTAAGCATCTCCACTATAGTTAAACAAATCATCGACAAGCAGCGAATCGAATGTTTTCTGGTTATGGGCTTTCAGCCCAATTTCCCCGAATATTGATCCTCTGTGGCCCGCTAATCCCTCAAGATCGAGAACAGGTTGGCCTTGCTGCTTCAATTTTCGTAAGATCGCCGTTTTTCCGCTGCCTGTGTTCCCATGTATGACAAAACAATGCTGGTTAAGCTGCATGGTGTCGAGCTGCTCGACGACCCACTGCCGATAAGCCCGGTATCCGCCATTCAACCGATAGGCGTTTATCCCCATCAGAGATAAGACAGTCGCTGTCGTTTTACTGCGCATCCCTCCCCGCCAGCAAAATACAGACTTTTTCTGAGGGATTCCGGAGAATTCCTTAATAAAAGCGGGCAGCTTGGCAGAAACGATTTCCAGGCCTCTTTCTTTTGCAGCCTGAACGCTGGCCTGTTTATAAAGCGTACCGATTTCCGCTCGTTCCTGATCGTCGAATAGCGGAATATTCAAACTGCCGGGTATGGTGGAATCTCGATATTCTGAAGGCGACCGAACATCTATTAAAAGGAGTTCTTTCCGGTCCCGGAGTGCTGCCCATTCTTCAATCGTGATGTCCTGAAACATGGTTTAAGACCCCTTCATGCTGTTCTTTTTTATATTTAATCTCATTAAATAACGACAATCCTTCCGGCGTGTTCAATGGTTGTCTCGCCGATTACTCCCGCTTCAACACCTGCATCCTTAAGGTCATGCAGCAGCTGATCGGATTGTTCTGCCGGGACCGCTATCAATAAGCCTCCTGATGTCACGGCATCGCACAGGATCCACCGGTCTGTCTGGTCCATGTCTGCAGGAAAAACAACATCGCTCTCGATATACGCATAATTATTCTTCGTGCCTCCCGGTACAAATCCGGCTTCCGCAAGCTCCCTGACCCTTGGGAGCAGAGGAACCGCATCTTTAACGATGTTAATTCCCACTCCGCTTCCTTTAGCCATCTCCAGCGCATGACCAATCAGTCCAAAACCCGTAACATCGGTACAAGCCTGTACCTTATAATTGTTCATAATCTCGGCTGCTGTTTTATTTAGCGTGGCCATAACGCGGGTGACTCGCTCCACTTCTTCTGCACTTAATTGTTCCTTCTTAATGGAAGTCGTCATGATGCCAACGCCTATTGGTTTGGTCAGAATCAATTTGTTTCCGGGTTTTGCGCCTGCGTTAGTCCGGATTTGGTCCGGATGGATCAAGCCGGTTACTGCAAGCCCGAATTTAGGCTCTTTATCATCGATGGAATGTCCGCCCACAAGTGTCGCGCCAGCTTCTTTCACTTTGTCCGCAGCACCGCGGAGAATATCGGCCAGAATTTGTTTATCTAGCGTGGCGATCGGAAACGCAACGATATTTAATACCGTTAACGGTTTTCCGCCCATCGCATAAATGTCGCTTATTGCATTGGCTGCGGCAATTTGTCCGAACGAATAAGGATCATCCACTATAGGTGTAAAGAAATCCACTGTTTGTACAAGTGCGAGATCATCTCTAATCCGGAATACGCCCGCATCGTCACTTGTCTCGATACCGACAAGCAGATTCGGATTACGTTCAGCCAGCGGGAGACTGCTGATGACCTGCCGCAAATCAGCGGGGCCTATTTTGCATCCGCATCCGCCCTTGCTCGATAAAGAGGTTAATTTGATTGTAGAGTTAGAAGTCATTTTAATCCTTCCTTCCTGAATACGATAATGAGTCCTCGACCAATTGTGACTTGTTGGAATAACGGAATGCCATTTATCTCTGATTGTCTTAATGATATCACCATTGTGGTCATAGGTAGCTAATATAATACAGAACGATCACTGCCGCAGATGCTCCTATCTTTTTCTAGCCTTGTCCAACGTTTTTAGCATCCGCTGCAACGTTACAGGCTTCATTAGATAATCCAGCGCATTCAAATCGAAGGCTTGAATGGCATAATTATCGAAACCGGTTACAAATACTACACTGATGGAAGGATTAAGCTCAAGTAATAAGGTGGATAGTCGCAATCCATTGATTTTCGGCATGGCAATATCCAGAAAAGCTAGATGAACCGGATGGGTTCTCGCATAATCATAGGCTTCCTGGGGGTTCATGGACGCAAGGCCTATTTCAACATCGTCGATACCGGATAAGATCATCTCTAAACGTTGCACAGCTAATTCTTCATCATCCACGATCATAACTCGCAGCATCTGCATCATCCTCCAATCTGCTGGGAAGAGTGCGCATTGATGTGGAAGGAAACTTTGGTTCCTCTTCCTTCCGCGCTTTCAATACGCAGTCTGTTTCCGTATAGAAGCTGAATGCGTTGATTGATGTTCCAGAGCCCAACACCTTTCTTGCTGTTCTCGGGTTTACGGATTTTCCTCCAATTTTGTTTCACTCATACCGCTTCCATTATCTTCAACAATAATAGTGATGAACGGTTCCGCTTGTTATTTGATCGAAATCTTAACGGTTCCCCCGTGTAAATTGGACATTAATCCCTGTTTTACGGCGTTTTCCACCAAAGGCTGCAGAACCAGCGGGGGGGATTGGGAAATCGGGATTGGCATCCACTTCAAATTCCGCATGCTGAGCGAAATCCAGCGTCAATTCCTCTGCCTTGCGTGGTTCTATCATGCACAAGACAGCAATGGAATTCAAGGTGTTAAATAGAAAATGGGGTTTAATCTGCGAACGCAGGAAAGCGATTTCCGCATCTTTGGCTTCCGATTGCAGCTGCTGGTTTTTTCTGATTATACCCCTTATGGTTTCATTTAAAACGGTGAAAAATAAGACCGCTTCAACCGATACAAGCAAATGCAGAATCTGAATGGTCGTATAAAAACCCAAATCTAGTCCATGATAGAATCGAATCAGGATAATCAGCACATACAAGTAGAACCCTGTTCTCCAGCCCCCAAACAGCGTACCTAACAACCATGGAACAATTCTAATATCCAGACGGCTGTTTGAACTGACATAAGCAGGAAAAAACATACATAACAAGATGGAACATCCCATACACCTTTATCTTAGCAAAAGCCGTTGCTACCTTGTTTTAGAATATTTTATCATCATTCTCATGAATTCGATAGAGAACGTGTGCCACGAACCATCGTTTTGACGCCAGGGTGGACCGTATCCCAGGCCACGAGAGCAAAAAAAAAGCTATCCAGTCACTATGGATAACCTGATTATGATATCGTAAAGCTGCCCGGATGACGGACCATTATGACCCGCTGCGATTCACCGCCGGACAGTGTGGCCGTCTCCCGTTTAAGACTGCGATGTTCGAGTTCAATGGAAATAAAATGTTCCTGACGGAATTCGGTTATTCTTTTAAAGCTCCTATCATTCCACAGCGGAACTTTTATCATGAGGAGGAAGAACCATTATGACCACACCATCACCCTCTCCAGCCAATGAATCTCAACGTTTGTTTGTAGCCGTGCCGCTGCCGGATACTCTGAAACTTAGGATTAGCGCTTGGACAAATGATGTCCGTTCATCACTGCCATTTCGCAAGTGGACGAACGAGGCAGACCTGCATGTGACGCTGCATTTTCTGGGTGATACGTCTGCGACTCGCATCCCTGAATTGGAGGCAGCTTTAGTGTCCGAAGTCGGTTCCGGGAGGATACAGCCCTTTCACTTGTCGCTCGCGGGTACGGGAACGTTCGGTAATCCCGAGCAGCCGAGAGTGCTCTGGGCAGGACTCGGCGGCGAACTGGATCAGCTGCGCGCTCTTCAGCATTTGATCGTCGATACGATGACTCCATTGGGATTTCCGGCGGAGGATCGCGCATATAGCCCCCACCTAACCCTCGCCAGGAAATATACGGGAAAGGAAGCTTTCATTCTGCCGGAACTCCTTTTAGCCGATAATTCGAGCGGACAGATGGATTACGGTTCTCCCCCGAACACGGATGAGCAATTGCAGCGAGAGGCTTATGACATGGACAATCCGCCGGGATGGCTCGTTGATGAGATCATTCTGTATCGTACCCATATGCACCGGGTTCCGATGTATGAAAAGGCAGCCCACATCTCTTTGCGTTAATCGCCGGACCTAATAACGGTCCCTGCCAAAAAGTCATAAACCGTTTGTTTGTTTTTGCTCCATAAAGGACTAATTAAGTAGATGAGAACCAGACCGTAGACAGCAGCCAATAAAGAATAGATGACGGAATCCGCATATCCGGAATGGATCACCATATGCCAAATAGTGAAATGTGCGAGCTCCCATGGCATAAATTTAAGAGCAGAACGAAATAGCGATGTACAGAGTCCGATTGATTGACCGTTATTGCCTGTCACCACAATGCCCATTTTTCGTTTTCCCCATGTTGCATGGAATTTCGAACCTTCGCATAAGGCGAAATAAAGATATACAGGCAGAGTAATGAAAAGAAACCCTGTGAATTCAGCTTGTAGAGGGTTTGTCGTAAACAGTGGAACTAATAGGGGCCGTGCAACAAAAGATATGCCGACGAGCACGATGATATAGCCTGCAATCATTAAATAATCCCACAAAAATGCTGCTATACGGGTTCCGAAAGATACGGTATGGAATTTTCCATGCTCAAGCATAACTCTCTCCCTCCAAGAAAAGGAACTTTTCCTCCGTAACCGGATCTCCAACCCTTAACAGGCGGACCTAACGGTTAAATGCCTTGATTAAGCTCTATCAAATTCCCGGCAGGATCAGTAAAATAGGCTACTCGATGCCCCCATTCAGGTGTGTCATGCGGTTCCTTCACAAATTCAACATTACTGCTCTTTAATCGATCGTACGTTGCGTCAATGTCCTCGACTTTGAAAATGAGAGCAACCTTATCCGGCGCGCTAGGTTCAATCGGCTTAATCATACCTTCGTTATGGCTGCTATCTTTTGGGGATTCCAACGCCAAATTTGTGCTTCCCGTATGAAACTCGGCAAAAGGAGTCGTTTCATCGCCGTACCGGACTTCAAGTCCAAGAATGTCGCGATAAAACAAAAAACATTCCCTGATATTGGGCACCAAAAAACGTAGATGTGAAAGCTTCAAGTTGTTCCCTCCCCGATTCTTATTTTGTTCTATCCTATCATTCAGATCTTGCTATGATTTCTTCTCAATTGCTATGTTGGAACTACGCCCACTCTCCGGAAGGATAGTCGATGTGACGGGCGAAAATGGGGAAATTGCCCTGATGTCCTTATCACGATATGACAAGAAGCTGCTCGGTATCGCTTATAACGGATCCTATAAGCCTTCAATTGAATTTAATGAACAGCTCATCAAGAAGATGCAAGAGAAAGAAAAGGAACGGGAAAAGTTGGCCCCCCCCCCTGCCGATAAATACAATGCTCCTATGCTAAAAGTAATTGAGTAATAATAGGGCTTCCCATCGTTATGACGATGGGAAGCCCTATTTACATTTACGGGTTGCCACCTTAATTCATTGTAATTATTCGGCTTCTATTTCCCTGTTTTCGCCGTTGAAGCCGCCGCAGGCAGCATCTCGATTGAAGCTGAATCATATACGCTGATCCTGCCTTTGCCCAATGGGATTGCTTTCATTGACCCGTCGGAAGCTTTCCCGGAAGCCGGCATTTTGAACTTAATATCATAGCGGCCAAACTTCGCTTTCCCGGTGTAGATAAGAAGCGCTTTTTTATCCGTGTTGGAGTAGCTGTCGGTCGGCATCCAATAGACGGATACTGCGCTTGTTTCACTCCAAAATTCACCATTTGCGCCTGTGATATGCACCGTTTCTCCAATATGGGCCGGATTGGGTCCGACCGATATTTGCGGGAGTGAAACTTTCAGATTTTCAAAATCACGGTTAACCTGACTGTCGGCAAGAATGAGACGTTGATTGTCTCCCAGATCGATGGCCAACCCTTTTGAATCGGGATACAATTCCAAAGAGTCGCCTTCAGTGAAACTGATTCCCATACCATGGAAAAAAGTTTCCGTAATGGGTGCTTGTCCTGTCTCCTGTACACCCTTGGAAGCGAATTTCTTCAAAATGCCGCAGACAGTGTTTATGGATTTTCCGTCCTCTTTGTTTGCACCAACAAGAGGGATATACTGGATATCTCCATCCTGCATGTCCACTGATTTTATGGTCTCTTGCTTGCAAACAGCAGCCAGTTCGCTTACGCTGCGATTTTTGGGCAGCGCATTCCGCTCTTCCTCATAGGAGGGCCGATCGTAAGATAAGCGGACGTAGCTGTCTTTCTTGTCGTCGACCGGACTATCGTAATAGAAATGCAGCATGCCATACCCCATATCGCCGGCGAATAACAACTCGTCTCCATGATACGGGACATCGTTGCTGTGGGCATAATCCAAATCCTTGCCCGTAAGAAGCTTGTCGGCAAGCACAACCGTGGTATTGTCTTTGAGGTCGATCAAGGTCAGGAGCCCGGTCTGGTTCGGACGAACAACTAAATAATCCTCGCCGATTGCAAGTACGGAATAGACCTCATCCTTGCCCGCAAGCGCCGGCAGATCGTATTCTTTAACCGCTTTGCCCTGCTCATTGAATACGGTCACCGACTTACCATCGGTCAGCACCGAATACTGGAGCCATCCATTTGGATGATAGACTTGGAAATAACTCGCATTTTGCTCATAACGCTGAAAGTAGCTCGCCTTCTTCTGACTGACGATCTTATTGTTTTGAATGAAAAGACCGTAAGCATCATACTGAACACGTGGTTCGCCATAATTATCGACAATCGTGAGAACCGACCCGCTCCCGCCGCCGATCCCCCCTTCAGTGAAGGAAACATTGCCTTTGATGGAGGCATTCAGCTTCCCGACAAGAATAGCGGGAGATTGCTCATCCCGGGCTGTATACACCTCGCCGGTTTTTCGATTCAACCAAATACTGCTCCACACCTGTTGTTTGATGAAGTCATCCGCACGCGTAATACTCACCGTCTTCCGCGATGGGTCCCACTTCACGCCTGCTCCTGTAGCTTCGGAGAAGAAACGTAGCGGTACAAAAATTCGTCCTTCGACCATGAGCAGAGGCGCCGTCAATGCGACCGTTTTGCCGTTGACTGCTGCATTCTTCGAGCCGTAAACGAGCTTCACGGTCAGCTCGGGATAGTTCATCGTCACCGTTTTGTCTGTTGAATTCCAGGCAACCATGGTTCCGAGCAGTTCCCCCATATCTCGTACCGGCAGATATACAGAGCCGCTGCTGACAAATGGAGCAGATTTCGGTTTATATTCGCTCCCGTTAAAAGTTACCTTAATACTCTTTGATACAGGAACTTGGGCCGCGGCATGAACATCAGTTGAACCAGGTAAGAGATGGGTTAACGTGATAGCCAGTGCGGCGGTGCCTATTAGAGCAAGTCGTCGTGATCTACGAAACATGTTACAGCCTCCTAGCCCAAATAATTCTGAATTTTTGAATGATGGTCAATCAACAATTAGACGAATGAGGATCATAAATGTTGCGAGTTTTTCCAAATAGCAGATGATAAGAGGCTGTCCTAAAATGTCATGAATCCATGAATGACTGACTGAGAGATAGCGTGTCACGAGAAAATGTAGGGACATTAAAACAAAGAAGCTTGATTTCTCAAGCTTCCGCGCGTTCCGTTATGTCCACTACTGTTTCAAAACAACAATTACATCTTGATTTTCGATTATATATCTATATGCTCCACTTTGCGTATCGATAAGTAAGCAATGAAAAAACCGACAAACCCGAGCATGATGGGAACCACGATGATGGAACTCAGGGTTGTTCCGCCCGAATTAAGAATAGCGACTATGAGAATAGAGGATACAATGGTGGTCGACACCGACTTTTTGCGCATACCGAAAAACAAAGGAATTAGCGCCATTCCAGTTGCAGCTGCTGCATTGGCCACAAGTCGAAGCGCTTGATCCGCTACAATCTCGGCCGTCAAAGGATCCGTCACGAACTGGAGCTTTTCATTGAAAAAGTAGAAACCCATAGATATAAGCACATCGGATATGACCACTAATCCAAAAGTTAAGGTGCAGACGATAAGAAGTTTAGACAAAAGCAGCTTTTTCCGGTTGATAGGGTACATAAACAGGATAGAAATCGTGTTGTTCCTGAATTCGTCCACGACTATTCTGGCAAGCAGGACGGAAGCATAAATGACAAACGTGGCTTTGACGAACATTTCAATTATAGCGAGCGCCTCAGTATAGTCCTTGAAAGCAAGCTCTCCTTCGGAGACATCTGAACAGAGGAGCAGGATGAACCCGAGAATAACCAAATTGGCAATAATCGCTGTTCTGAGGATGCCACCGAGCTTTATTTTTCTCATTTCCAATTTAATGAGATGCATCATGCTGGCCGCCTCCTTTGATTAATTGCAAGAAATAATCCTCGAGGGAGTGGCTCTTCTTGTAGAAGGAATCTACGGATACTCCGTTCATGATTAAAGCCTTCGCCATCTCACTTTGGGGAATTTTCAGGTCATAGATTTTGATGACGCTGCTTCCCTCAATGATCCGGAAATTCGTCACATTTAATCCATTCTCCAGTAAGAATGCGGCTTTCGTGATGTCCGGAGTATGCAGTTCCATATATTCCGTCTGTCTTCCCCGAATCGCATCCATCGGTACCTCTTCCAGCAGCTTCCCTTCACGTATGACACCGATTGTGTCTGCAATCTGCTCCATCTCCCCCAGAATGTGACTGGAGATGAGCAGGGTAATGCCATACTGCCTGCTCAGCAAATGGAACAAATCCCGCAGCTCACGGATACCGACGGGATCGAGTCCGTTGATCGGTTCATCCAGAATCAGCAGCTCGGGTTTCGTCGAAATGGCACGCGCGATTCCCAGCCGTTGCTTCATGCCGAGGGAAAACTCTTTAACCCGCTTACGCTCGACGTTCTTCAATTTCACCAATTCCAGCGCTTCAGGGATCGCGTTCTTGTTATAATAACCCATGTACTCGCAATGAAGCTCCAAGTTCTCCTGAGCCGTAAAATTCTCATAAAAGATAGGATTTTCGATTATGCTGCCCATTCTTTTCAACACCTCGTACGAGGTGGGTGTCAATTTCTCCCCCAGGATTTCGATTTCACCGCTTGTTGGCTTCACAAGATTCGTCATCATCTTCATCACAGTCGTTTTTCCTGCGCCGTTAGGGCCGAGAAATCCATAAATTTCACCCTGCCGGATATTCATGCTCACTCCTGAAACGACTTCCATCCCGCGGTAGTTTTTCGTCAACTGATGTGTTCGCAGTATATACGTCATGGTGCACTTCCTTCCCCTGTCTATGTATCTCATTTTATCCGGGGGCTCTGTCTTTTCTATTACTCGATTCTTAAGAAAATCTTACTTCTCGAGGATGCATCGATGAGAAACAATTACTTCAACTTTGCAAACCGCAACGCAAACACCGTCCGTTCATAGGGACTGCTGTTCACATCAATGAAGCCTTCCAGCTGTTCTGTCAGCTTCTTGGTTATGGTTAGCCCCAGACCGCTCCCCTCCGTCGATGAATTCCGGGAATCCTCGAGTGTATACAACCGTTCGAATATCCGGTCCCTATCCGTTTCACGTATTCCTTTGCCTTTGTCCCATACATCTATATAAGCATAGCTGTCATCATGATGCAGCGTCAGTCCGACAATGCCGCCTTCGTACCCGTACCGGATGGCGTTAGACAACAAGTTGTCCAGGATTCGGCGCAGCGCCTCTTCATCGGCGTATATGAATATCGGTGCTTCCGGAATCTCGATAGACACTTCAATTCCTTTGCCCTCAAAAATATCGTAAAAACCCAGCATACTTTTCCTGCAAACCTCGTTTAGATGCAATCTTCTCCGGTCTATCAACCAGTCACCGGATTCCAGCTTCGCTAAATCGAAAAATTGGTTTATGAGTCCCGACACTTCCACCGTTTTCAACTGTGCCTTGGACAATAGAACGTCCCTCTCCTCGGACGATAGGTCGCGATTATAGCGGATCGTCTCGATATAGCCGAGTACGATTGATAGCGGTGTCTTCAAATCGTGTGAAACATTGGACAGCATTCTTCTCATCGACAGTTTCGTCCGGGCACTGTCCGAGTTTATCTCATGAATGTACGCAAGCAACCGGTTTACCCCAATCAGCAATTCCCTTAACTCCTGTTCGGCCGTGACGAGCAACAGGCGTTCATTCGTCCGGTCAGACACGATGCCGTAGAGCTTGCCGCATATGTAACGGAGGTTTGAGTTTCGTTCCTTCTTTGCT
The DNA here is from genome assembly GCF_014641075.1 of Paenibacillus nasutitermitis. Lineage (GTDB taxonomy): Bacteria > Bacillota > Bacilli > Paenibacillales > Paenibacillaceae > Paenibacillus_Z > Paenibacillus_Z nasutitermitis. The sequence continues at coordinate 1,959,705 of NZ_BMHP01000001.1, read as the reverse complement.
TTGTATTGCATAACATTCATGAACACCGATACGAGAAGAATTACACATAAGAAGGCTGTCAATTCACTGAACCCCCAACTTATAGCCGATTCCCCACAATGTCTTAATGTATCTAGGGGTGGATGGATTGTCTTCGATCTTCTCCCTTAGCCGCCGCATATGCACGTTAATTACGTTCTCGTCCCCGTAGTATTCTTCATTCCAAATTTGTTCGTAAATTTGCGCCTTCGTGAATACCCGGTTCGGGTGGACCGCAAATAACCGCAAAATTTGAAACTCCTTCGCAGTCAATTTGATTTCCACTCCGTTCTTCCTCACAGAGAAATTGTCCGAATCGATAATAAGATCGAAAATCAGTATTGTACGAGCCTCACTCAAGGCATTCGCTTCAGAGGTTACCTTAGAGCGCCGAATTGCCGCTTTCACCCTGGCCGTCAATTCGATCAGAGAGAACGGCTTGGCCAAATAGTCGTCTGCTCCGAAACCGAGCCCCAGCGCCTTGTCCACATCTCCGTCTTTCGCCGACACGATCAAGACGGGAATCCAGCTCTTTAGCCTTATCTGCTGCAGTAAATCCATCCCGTTTATGCCCGGCAGCATGAGATCGAGAATAATCAAATCAAATACATCCTGCGAAAAAAACCGTTTGGCTTGTTCCCCATCGATCGCGATCACAACCTGATAGCCCTCCCTTGTTAAATGATCGGATACAATCTCTCTTATGTTCCGGTCATCTTCTACAAGCAATAAGGTCTCTGCCATCGTACACCTCCTTAAATAGAACTAATAAATCAGGATGATTTCGCCTGATTGATCGCGGTTTCCACATACGCTTTCAGCGTCTTGATGAACGTTCGCAAGGCATACCCGACATATCTGTCGCTGCGGTAGATCAGACAAATGTCCTGGCTGGGCACAGGTTGGGTCAGCTGCACGGTCTTGATGTCCGGGTTGGCCAGATTATCCAGCAGCAGCCGCGGAAGAATACAGGCGCCGACGCCGCTCTGTACCATATGGAGCAGCGAGAATAAGGTCGTGGTTTCCATATGCGGCTGCAGACGAAACCCTTTGTCCATGCAATACTGGTCAATTAATATGCGGCATTGGTGGTCATTCGGAAACAGAACCATCTTCATATTCTGAAGCTTTCTCAAAGGTATGGAGCTTTCCCGGGCTAAAGGATCGCGTACGCTTACCGCCAAGGCGAATTCCTCGCGGAACAGAGGGGTTTTCGTAAGACGTTCATCGGAGACAGGTTCAATCGTTACGCCGATATCGATGCTGCGGTCCAGCACCTGCTCTGTTACTTTGGTTGTCTCCAGCAGCGCCAGAGAGATTGTGGGATAGTTCTGATGGAAGCTTAGCAGCAGAGAGTTAAACACAAGATCGGCATCCCCAGGCAGGACACCAATGGAAAGCGATCCGCCTTTCGTAGCCTTCAGATCCAAGATAGCATCGTTTGCTTGCTGCAAATGTCCGAAAACGGCCGCGCCATGCTCCTTAAGAATCGCGCCTGCTTCGGTGAGCACGATTTTTCTCCCGATCCGGTCGAACAGAAGAACACCCAGCTCATCCTCCAAACCTCTGATTTGCTGGCTGATGTTGGGTGTACTGACACCCATTTTCTCGGCAGCCCGCGTGAAGTGAAGCTCGTCGCAAATCGTCATAAAATATTGCAGCTGTCTCAGTTCCATTCCCCACACCCCTCATCGGACTTTACATAACTCCTACTTATTATACAGACTGCCAGAGATTCTCACCATGCTTAATCGTTAAGTTGTACTTAACACTTTAGTAACCCGCACTGCATTGATGCCTTGATCCTCCAAGGCCTATACTGGCTACATATCAAGCGATTGCCCATTCAAAAGGAGGAGTTTTAGATGTCCACTATTATCATCACTACCGCACAAACCGTACGCCAACTTGTTCTGCAGCAGGTTCAAGCCATCCCTGAGGAGCTATACGACATCAAGCCAGATGCATTTAATAATACAATTCGCTGGAACATCGGTCACATCATTTTTTGGATGGATTCATACATGTCACAGTGCTTTCATAACAGCTCCGACATCCCGGAAACGTATACAGCTCTGTTCAACTCCGGCACGAAACCGGCGGAATGGACAACAGCGCCTCCATCTAAGGAGGAATTGATCGGGGAATTATCCCGGCAACTAAGCGCCTTTTCCGAAATCTCGCCCGATCGTCTGAACAAGCCGCTGGATACACCGCTGCACATGGGGCCGCTCACTTTTAATCTCGCTGGTGAATTGTTTAACTTTGCCATTGTCCATGAAACGATGCATTTCACAACCTGCGGCAGCTTGTTCAAGGTCATTCAAGAGTCCCGCTGACCATTTAACATCTGCGCATGATTTAACAACTATTTTTGCGGGAATAGCACAGCAAATACAGTCCAAAACTGAAGCCAATCAGTCTTGGACTGTATTTGCTGTTATTCGACTATGACACTATGAGATAACCGGTTGTTTCATACCACTGACTGATCCTGAGTCATGATATCCTCGTCAATCGGGATCGCCATTCGGACCTGAAACCGGCCCGGTTCATTCGTTATAAGCAGTTCGCTGCCAGAGCCATACTTTAATTGCAGCCTGCGGTGGACATTGACAAGGCCTGTCGTTTCCACATGAAGACTATTTGTTCTCAACTTCGCCAGCAGCTCCTGAAACTGAGGTTCCGGGATATTCTCCCCATTATTGTCTACAAGGATCATCAAATGTCCTTTCTCATATTTGAAGCTCACCTCCAGCCTGCCATCACCAATCGTATTGCGAAATCCATGTTGATAGGCATTTTCAAGGATGGGCTGGATGATAAGTTTGGGAACCCGGAATCTGCGATATGAATCCGGCACCTGCCCGATTTGCACAGCGATACGATCCTCAAAACGAAAGGTCTGGATAGAGACATAGTTCATGGCGAATTTAATCTCCTCCTCGAGTGGCACATCCTCCTGTTGATTTCTGGTTATGTAATGAAAATAGTGACCCAGATGATGAGAGAAAAGCGCGATATTTTCATTCTCCTCGTTTTTCGCCATCCGGTAGAGATTGAAGAAACAGTTATAGAGAAAATGCGGGTTGATCTGGGATTGCAGCTGTCTGAGCTCAGACAGATTGGCCCGGTATTTCTGCTCAAACACTTCCTGAATCATTTCGGTCATATTGGCAACCATGGAGTTAAACTGGATGTACAGATATCCGAACTCGTCTGATCTGCGATGTCTGAGAATGGTTCCCCAATTGCCTTTCTCCACCCGCTGAAAGGCTCGCAACAAGCGCCTCATGGGTTGATGGATTTGCCGGAAAATCCAGTAAGCAAATATAGCGATAACGATAATGGACAGTGCGGATAACGCCCAATACCAGGTACGATACTGACTGAGTGAGCCCAATATTGCCGACTCGGGCATATAGGAGAGCAGTGTTACGCCATGGGAGGCTGACTGCTCCACAACAAACAAGTAATTGCTCCCTTCGATGTTGACCTCTTTCACATAGGAAGGGACATCCTTTGGAAACGTGTTTACAATGGGCTTTATATCCAGCCATGGAATTGGAGCATGGTCACTGCTTACCGCCCAATCACCGCCTTGGTCAATCAGCATCGAGCCTCCGCTGCCATCGATTTCGAAGCGGTTCAGCACTTCCTTCAGTTGTGTCTGATTGATTTCAACCCCAACCAGGAATTGCGGCTCCTGTCCATTAATGAGTGCAAGATTGGAATAAGGAAAACTGATAAATAATCGGTTCTGCCAGTGTACAAACGGGTTTTCGTAGCGGTTCTTAATCGATTTCAACGCAAGATATTGCTCTTCCGGAAGCTCGCTGTATTGAATGGAATCCGTGATCCATCTGTGTGTACTGGGCAAAAAGGCTCCTGCCTTCAAAATATAGGGGCTTGTATGAATCATTCGGTTAAGCTGATCGTGAATGGAAATGATAGCGTCCCGGCGCTCTTTATCGCTTATGACCGGTTCGGCAAGACTGAGCGTGCGCAGACTGCGGTCGTTCACATACTCCTCCTGCATGCTGATAATTCGGGAGAATTCGCTGTCCAGTAAGTGGATGTAGAACGACACCCTCGATTGTATGGAATTCCTGATTTCTTTCTTGACGTTTTGTTCTCCATATTCGTTTATTTTCAGGCTTAAGACATAGATCGGCGTGATCACAACAAGAAACGACAATAATAATTTGGGATAGATACTGGAAAGCTTCGCCCACCACCAACGCATTTACGTGATCTCCTCCATTCCTAGGATCTTTTCGACAAAACAAGAAAAATGTCCTGCCGAATAGCAGGACATGCGAACTTCCCCAATGGTTGGAGATCGAGATTTATTCTTTCACGCTTCCGAGCACAATGCCTTTGATGAAAAAACGCTGCAGGAACGGATAGACGACAAGGATGGGCAATGCACCCAAAAAGATCTGGGCCGCTCTGGTCGTTCGCTCTGATACACTGTTCATCAGATTCAAAATATCTTCCGAGCCGAGCGATGTAAAGTCGAGCTCGATCACGATGGTTCGCAAATAGGTCTGAAGCGGATAATGCAGTGGCGAATTCATGTAAATCATCCCATCAAACCAGGCATTCCAATGACCCACTGTGCTAAACAGCGTAATGGTTGCAAGAGCGGGCAGCGATAAAGGCAAATAGATTCGAATAAGTGTAGCCCAATGTCCTGCCCCGTCTATTAAAGCGGCCTCTTCCAATTCTTTCGGCAGATTGCGGAAAAAGTTGAGCAGCAGCAGCACATTGAAGACGGGTACTGCATTAGGCAGCACCAAGGCCCATATCGTATCAAGCAGGCTAGTATACCGAACGGCGAGATAATTCGGGATGAGCCCCCCATTGAACAAAATCGTAAAAACCAAAAACCAGGCATATAACGTGCGCAGCGGAAACGCTTTGTTATCCTTCGAGAGCGGGTATGCCAACAGAATCACCATAAGCATATTGAAGGGGACTCCTATCAATACCCTCTGCACAGTAACCAGTACGGATTTTATGAAATCCGGTTTATCCAGCACATATTTGTAGGCGTCGGTCGTGAAGCCGACAGGCCATAAGAACACTTCCCCAACCGATATGCTGTTGCTGAATGAGATCGCCAGCACGTGCAGCAGCGGAAAAATACAAATCAAGGAAAGCGCAATCAGAAAAAAGTGATTTAGGATGTCAAACAGGCGTCCAAACCATGAGCGGTTGTGTACCAAAATGGATCTCCCCTCAAATTCGTATAGCAGACTAGAAAATTCTGTAGTTGGCAGCCCGGTAGGCTAAAAAATAAGATAACGATATCAATATAAAAGAAACCGCTGATTTGAATAATCCTACCGCTGTTGCCAGGGAGTACTGTGCTTGCCCTAAACCTAAACGGTAGACGAACGTATCTATAATATCGCCAGTTGCGTACACGGACGGACTGTACAGATTAAAGACTTGATCAAAACCCGCATTCAGGATTTGACCAAGGCTGAGCGTCGCCAGCAAGACGATAATTGGCGTCATGCCGGGCAAGGACACATGCCAGGCTTGTCTGATCCGGTTTGCGCCATCCATAACAGCCGCCTCATACAGGCTTGGATTAATTCCAGTCAGCGCCGCCAAATATACAATGGTCGAGAACCCGAATTCTTTCCATAAATCCGTTGTGACAAGCACATAAGGAAAATAATTGGCGTTTCCAAGAAAAAAGACAGGCTCAACTCCAATCCAGTGCAGCAGTTGGTTGACAATTCCTTTGGATGGCGAGAGCACATCAATCAGAATGCCGCCGAGAATAATCCAGGATAGAAAATGCGGCAAATAGATGAGTGTCTGAATGCTTCGCTTAAATGCGGTTATCCGGATTTCATTCAGCAGAATAGCGATTCCGATCGGGAATGTTAATCCCGTTATCACTTTCAGCGACGCGATATATAACGTATTCCAGATCACCCGGCTCATATTCGGCAGCTGCAGCATATATTCGAAATTGTCCCACCCGACCCATTCAGATCGGAATATCCCGAACGCAGGCTTGAAGTTCTGAAAGGCGATGACCAGGCCCAGCATCGGTGCGTAATGATAGATTAGGACCAGAATGATGCCTGGGATCATCATCAGATGCAGCGGCCAGCGGCTGTATCGGGTTCGTTTTTTTACAGCTGTTGTTTCCAAGCCGGTCACCGGCTTTTCTATGATTGTTTTCATGATTAATCTTCCTCGCTGCCTTATTGTTTATCTTCCGGCAATTACATGGAGGGAACGGTAAGCTCCCTCCATGTCCATACTGCGGCTTCCTATTGCTGCGCGGACTTCCACTCATTCACTTGTTTGGTCATTTCTTCTCCGCCCAATTGGTTCCATTTCGTCACCATGCCATCGAACGTATCAACGGAATCGCCCAGGATGATTCCCATGTAGGTCTCGTCAAGCAGATCCGAGAGTGTGCTTTGACGCTGAACCATCGTATCTGTCGGAATGCTGAAATATTGATCGGGGTACATGAGATTGTCCTTCACAATGTTCTCTAGAAGACCGAGCGATCCTTCGGGACCGAATACTTTGTACGTTCCCCACTGTGCGGCATCGCCGCCCTGATAGGCTTTCACCTGATCATAATATCCCTTTTGCTCCGGATTGAGCTTGCTCTCTTCATTGGATTTTAAGGCCGCGTTAACCGCAAGATAAGCATCCAGATTTTTTCGTGCGCCCCATGCCTGAACATCCATGTATTTGAACGTATGATATTTCAGATTAGGGCCGTCATACATAAATTTGAATTCCGCTTTGTCGCTGAACAGCTTCTGAACGAATGCATCCATCGTCTTCACTAATGCGTCCGGATACTTGCTTTTTTTGCTGGCTACCCAGAATGTGCCAATTCCCGAGCTGATCTGTGCCTTTACGGGCTGGTCATCTACGGAAGTCAACTGATACATCTCCCACTTGGCTTTCGGATCCTTGGCGACCGATTTGCTGAAATAATTAATCGGATTGGCCATGGTTCCAAAGGCCATCCCGACTTTGCCCGACACGATATCGTCAGTCAGCTGTGTGGATGTCTTCACGGAAAACTCTTTGTCGATTTCCCCTGCATTATACATCTCCTGAAGGGTACTGAGCGCTTTCTTGGCTTCCGGCTGGACGGCGCCGTACACCAACTTGCTTTTATCTTTCGGATCTTCGATCCACATTTTCCCGTAGGAATGGAAGCTGTTCAGAAAGAAGTTCAAGCCGCCGTACCCGGTAAAAATGTCTTTGGTAATGCCTAATCCGACCGTATCGTTTTTCCCGTTCTTATCAGGATCGTTGTTCTTGAAGGCTTTGGAGATTGCTAATAAATCATCCATCGTTTTTGGAGCGGACAGACTCAAATTATCGAGCCAATCTTTACGGATCCAGACCATGCCTGCGCCATCCATCGTAGCCGTTACATATGGGAGTGCCATTAACTTGCCGTCAATGGTAGCGGCTTTAAGGGTATTCCCCCCATCTTCATTCAGCTTTCCCTTGAGCAGGTCAGATGCAAAGGTGTTGTAAACATCGGTCAAATCCGCCAGTGACCCGGCATCAGCCAGCTGCTTGAACTGCGTGGCATCAACCTTGAAGAAGTCCGGCAGATCACCTGAAGCGATCGTTACGTTCAGCTTGTCTTTGTAGCCAGCTGAATCGGTAACCCAGGTATTCTTAAGTTGAAAACCGTATGTATCGAGCAAATGCTTGGTCCAGATGTTGCTGTCCATCGTATCCCCTTCTGCAAATTCGGTGACATCGGCTTGCGCCCTTACCGTTGTGACCGTAATAGGAGGATCGTATTTGGCCGACGGATCTGAATTGGCTGCCACAGGCTCCTTATTGTTGTCCGGCTGGGTTGGCGTGTTCTCCGAATTGCTGGAACAAGCCGCCATAAAAGTCATTGCAGCCAATAAACATGTTGTTAGTTGTTTCCGTGTCACATGTATTCCCCCTCATGAAATTTGAAAACTGCTCTTCACACTTCTCATTCACATTATAGGTATCAGATAGAAAGCCAACCACGGTAATATTTTGACATCGTATGCCATTCCTCAACTTCTTGCCGTATAGCCATCTCTAAGCAGTCATTTACGTTTATAATAAAAACATTATGGAAGGGAGAGAGCTTAATTGGACAAAACCGGTATCGATTACCTGATTGCTGAAAGCCGGATTATAGGGCAAACACGCCGGGATGATTGCAAGTTTCGGAGTCCCGGTTCATGATATACAACCTGCTGATTGTTGATGATGAACGAAGAATCGTAAATGGGCTGTACGAACAATTTTTGGATTGGAACCAAGGGGATCTAGGTGTATACCGTGCCTATTCTGCGTTGGAAGCACTGCGGATCCTGAGCACAACCAAGATGGATATCGTTCTGACTGATATTCATATGCCGGGCATGAGCGGAATTGAGATGCAAAAAGAAATCATGAAGCTGTGGCCCCGCTGCCAGGTTATTTTCCTGACGGGATACAGTGATTTCGAATATGTACAAACGGCGATGCGAGACGGCGGATTGGATTATATACTGAAGGTTGAAGGAGACGAGCCCATTCTGGCCGCCGTCAGTAAAGCTATTAAGCTTCTGCAGAAGGAAGTGGTGTCCGAGCAGCTGCTGGACCGCGCGAAGCAGCAGCTTCAAGCCGCTAATTCCTTGATACAGAAGGAATATTTGAACAGTCTGCTGCAAGGTGAGCTGTCCCCTAAGTCGATTGACCAGGACCGTTTCGATGATATGAATATTCCTTTGACAGCCGAAGACGCAGCCCTGGTGGTTATTGGCCGGATCGATCGTTGGCCCGCCCATATCGGCCCGTCGGACCAATCCTTGTTTATGTATGCCATTCAGAATGTTGCCCGTGAATATTTAAGTACGCTCCGGTCCATTTCATTCTCCATGAAACCCTCCCACCTGGTATTGCTCATACAGCCTGCCGCAAAGAACCGGAAGCTGGAAACGGAGGATTGGGATAAATGCCTGGCATTCGTACGAGGGATGATGCCTGATATTCAGGAGACTTGTAAAAATTTGCTGCGCTTGCCCATATCGCTTGCGATTAGCAGCTCCAGCTGTGCATGGGCTGATATGGCTACGCAGCATCTCAGATTGGAGCGATTGTTTCAACAAGGATTAGGCCATGGTCAGGAGATGCTGCTTACAGATCTGAAACCGCAAGAGCCCTCCTCTTCCCTGCTGCAGGGCTTGACCAAACAGGACATCGCCCTTCGGCTGAGGACGATTAAGCAGCTGGAATCCGGACTTATGGGCGGTCAAATGGAAAAATTCAACGAGTTGTATCATGATGTGTCAGACACAGCCCGAATTCTGCAGGCTTCCCCTGCCCATTATCCATTTGTTGTAGAAATCCAATATGCCCTGGCTGCAATGTTTCTGGCTTACATCAACCATTGGAGCCTTCTCGATACGGTTTCAGAGGCTATGGATACAGGGCTCTTGCTGCGGGGCGGTTCTTTTCGTTCCTGGGATGAGGCAGATGTTTATTACAGCAGGCTGTCTGCGATTTTGTTCCGGCAAAGAACAGATGATCAGAAGGACCGCACCCAGAAAATATTGATGGATGTCAATCAATTTATTGACGACCATCTGGCGGAAGACCTTTCTCTCGAAACGCTTGCCGCACACGTCTATCTGCATCCTACCTATTTGTCCAGGCTTTACAAGCAGATAACAGGCGTGCGGATTTCCGATTACCTGAAAGATAAACGTTTGTCCAAAGCGAAGGATCTTCTGGCTAACCCGAGGCTGAAAATTCATGAGGTGGCTTTGCATGTCGGATTTGAGTCCGCTCATTACTTCACTAAAGTGTTCAAGAAAGAAATGCTCATTACTCCCCAGGAGTATAGAGATCGCCTATAGCGACCAGGAAGTGAAGCGGGCCATATGCTCATTGGCTTGTGAGGGCCGGGAACGAATATACGGCCCTCTCATTAGAGGATGCCGGTTTGCGGGTGTCAACCATTTGGCTGGCAGCCTTCTCCCATAATCCGGCCTCCTCGAATATACCTATGACAGTCGTTCCTTTCAACGCCATTTCTTGAAGGATGGACAAAATGGCTTGTTTGCTCTCCCCATCCAACAAATTCGCGGCTGTCTCTTGCAGGATAAAAAGCCGGGGCCTGGCAACCAGCGCCCTTGCCCAGTATATATATTGCCGCTGCTCATTGCTGCATTCCGCGGGTGACGCGTGCCACACCTGCTCATTTATTCGAAGCCGCTCCAGCAGGGTCTGTGAATCTTTTTTTGCTTGCTGAACAGAACCACCCAGGTGCAGCAGCCGTTCGGCTACAATATCCAGCACCGAAAAACGGTATTGGGGGATCATTGCAGTCAAGGAGTCCAATTGACGCATCTCATGAATGCGCAATTTCACGATCTTGCCAATCGCCGCTTTGGTCAAATCCAGACTCCCGTAGAGGGAGGAATCATACCATATTTGGCCGCTTTCAGGAATGACCGTCCGGTATAAACAATCGAGAACAGATGCAGCCCCCTCGCTTCCCCTGATCCCCGTCATTGTCCCCTCTTCAGCCTTGAAGGAGATGCTTTGATCGGCAGCAGCGGCCTTCAATTCTATCACCTGGAGCAAATTTCCCACCTCTTTCCTGCCCTATCGGTCCTTCTCAATAAGGTAATCCTTATGTATCAACACAGTATCAACGGTATGTTGAGAATCTGTGAAAGAAGCGTTTACCGCCGGCAAATTTGAAAATTAGTCGTTGAAACCCATTTACCAGCCGGTAAGATGGGGGTAATGTTGTACAAGTATGGATTTTCGGCCTTTTTAAGAGGAAATAGGCTGCAGTTTACGTTATTGGATCAAGGAGACGCATGTAATTAATTTTGATGGAATCTGGGAATTGTCTTCTTCCAAGGGCGGATGTTTTTACGAGGGTTCGCATTATGGATGAGATTCCAAATAATAAGAAAGGGATCATTGTCGATGAAACTAAGGGAAATCATACGCAGGTATGGTTCGGGTTTTATACGGCTAAGGGGGAAAAAATAACGGTGGATTTGAAAGAGCCTGCAGCAGAACCTTTCACAATGATTGGCGGCAGAAACGATGATCAATTGCATCTTCAATACAGCTGGAAGGATAAAGACTACAGCTGCACCTATGTTCCGGAGTAACTCTCCACTCCTCTAACTACAACGGGATCAGGCCCTTGTCACCCATCAGTGACAAGGGCCTGATCTGTGATTCCAACAAACTCGAAGCTACGTATATATGATCGCGCACAGTCTACTGTCTTTCCACGGGATCTGTATGCGATAAGACGACACCGGCTGTATCTTCTATACAAACGAATTTTTGTAAAAAATAGTCGCTTTCCTGCCGCCGCCGGCGCCAGAGGCGAACCCGAAACATAATCGGCCTGTGCTTTCATTATTCGGATCCGTCAGATGGATTGCCATTCCCTCAGGCTCTCTATAGACCAGCGAGCCCCCTGCGCGAGTGAGAAACCGGTCCACTTGCGTTCCCGTATTAAGATCTACAGTTGTCAAATACGCATTGCCAGGTGATGGATTCGAGGAGCCGTATGACGTTCCATCCAGTAAATACAGGTAGCTTCCATAAACGCAGTAGCCTTGGAATACACCAAGCGTCGTTGGTTGATAGACGCTGGCAATCGGGGTGCGGCCGCCTAATTTGAAGGCCTGCAGATTAAACACATCATAACGCGGATTTGTTGTGAAGTCTCTGTAACGGACGACCAGATTGCCATGATAATTGTCTATATTGCAGGTATAGCTGTTGTTTCCCGTTCCCGGTACAGTATATTTGACAAGCGATGCATCCGTATTGAACAATGTGGTACCGTTAACAAAAGGGAATCTGCATATTTTCGTTCCCCAGCTGTTCGTACCATCGCTGATGCCATCCGTTTCCGTCCATAAATAAGCTGAAGTGCCGGATGGCTCGACACCGATCGATACCCCGTGCCCGAAGGCTTTAAGCTGCATTTGACCCAATATCGTCCCGGTCAGGCTTAGCTTCGTGACGGTCAAATCCCCGGAGGAAGCAGGAGAACCGTACGTAATCTGTACGGTATAGAGCGCGTTGTTGACACTGTCGAAACCAAATGACTGCAGGACCGTTACACTTCCAAGCGCTATCTCGCGAAACAGCTCGCCACCGGAGCCGCTGAGTGAGAAGCGCGGACTGGCCGGTATGGCCGCCGCCGCTTTGCCGCCGCCAAGGGTAAACGTTGGAAGCATCGCCAGCACAGCGATGCCTCCGCTCAGCTGCAAAAATTTTCTGCGGCTGAACGTTTTTTCCGTCAACCTACTCGTCAGGGGTGCCTTCGCAGAAGCGGCGCCTCTGTTTCCGTCCTGATCCTCCCGTTCTTTGCCAAGCTTTGTCATCATTACACCTCCAAAAAAGGATTCTCGCTTACAACGACAGTTTATTGGATTTCTCAGTATTAGAATAGAGCAAAAAAAATGATATCCCTGGTAAGATATCAACTTTCTTTGTAACAAAAAAACGCATCATTTTACCATATATGGTCATCCCGCTACCCTATCCCTTTCTCCTGCCAGCTTCTAAAATGGAGATAGTCCCCTTTGCAGGATCGGATGGGGCTTCTTATCCTTTGCCTTGGCCTCACATCTTTTAACTTCATTAAGCAAAAGGAGATCTGCGCAATGAAACGAGAATTGCATGCCGACATCGTCATTACCGGAGGAGGAACTGGCGGCACCGCAGCTGCATTAGCTGCGGTGAAATCGGGCAAAACCGTTATCATGACGGAAGAAACGTTGTGGATTGGCGGTCAATTGACAAGTCAGGCTGTTCCGCCGGATGAGCATCCCTGGATTGAGTCCTTTGGCTGCACAAGGAGTTACCGGCAGTTTCGCGAGGGCGTTCGTCAATATTACCGGCAGTTTTTTCCGCTTACAGCCGAATCAAGGGCTCTCCCCCATTTGAATCCGGGAAGCGGCTCAGTCAGCCGTATTTGTCACGAGCCGCGAGCCGCGGTAGCTGTCCTGCACAATATGCTGGCCCCGTATATCCACAGCGGCCAGCTTCGGATTCTGTATCGTTATGTGCTTGAGCAAGCCGAGACCATAGGCGACCAGATCCGCTCGGTTACAGTAAGGTGCCTGGACACCGGCGATGAACGGCTGCTGCTCGCCCCTTTTTATGTGGATGCTACAGAATGCGGCGATTTGCTGCCCCTGGCAGGGATTGAATATGTGACCGGAGCGGAATCCATATCCCGGACCGGTGAGCCTCATGCGGTAGAAGGACCGGCACAACCCATGAATATGCAGGGCTTTACTTACTGCTTTGCGATGGATCATCTGAATGGTGAGGATCATACGATTGCCAAACCGGAAATGTATGAGTTTTGGCGGGATTACAAGCCCGACTTCTGGCCGGATAAGCTGCTTAGCCTGAGCGGGGTTAGACCTTCTACGATGGAGCCGGTTCAATACGGGCTGTTTGCGGATACCGACAAATTTTCCCTGTTTCTATACCGTCAAATTGTAGATCATCAGCATTTCCGGGCGGGAACCTTCCCAAGCTCTATATCGCTGGTGAACTGGCCGCAAAACGACTATTGGCTGGGACCGGTTATTGATGTCAGTGCGGAGGAAAAGGCCCGCTATTTGTTTCAAGCCAAGCAGCTCAGCCTCTCCCTGCTTTATTGGCTGCAGACCACTGCGCCCCGGCCGGATGGCAAAGCAGGATATCCCGGACTCCGTCTGCGGCCTGATGTGGTCGGTACAACAGACGGAATGGCGATGTATCCCTATATTCGTGAATCCAGGAGAATAGAGGCCGAATTCACTGTTCTAGAGCAGCATGTAGCTACCGCATGCCGGCCGGACGGCCAAGCGGAATCGTTCCACGATTCCGTCGGCATTGGCTGTTATCGCATTGATCTGCATCCCAGCACAGGCGGCCAGTCCTACATTGATATTTCCTCCCTCCCCTTTCAGATTCCGCTCGGCAGCCTCATACCCAAACGTATGAGCAATGTGCTGGCAGCAAGTAAAAACATTGGCGTGACCCATATTACCAATGGCTGCTACCGATTGCATCCTGTGGAATGGAACATTGGAGAAGCGGCTGGTTATTGTGCAGGTTATTGTCTGGATCATGACATGAAACCGAGCGATGTCCGCAGCAGCGAAGAAGAGCTCGCAGGCTTTCAGAAAAGGCTGGTGCAGGAAGGCATCGAACTGTCATGGCCAGCCATTCACGCCGTCTGACAGCGGCATGAACTTTCGATAAGCTGGTATTAACAAAAAAAAGATGACTCCTGATTGTGATTGATCAGGAGTCATCTTTGTTATTTCGCGGATGAATACCATTCATTGGCGGCCTTGACCATATCCGCGCCTCCCTCTGCGTGCCATTGAGCCAGAAACTGGTCATAAGCATCCAGCGGCTCCGTGCCGGCAATAAACTTCAGTACATTGTCGTCCAGCAGCTTGTTCAGCTTCAGCGTGTTTTTGGATACCGCTTCGATTGGCGGAGCCAGGGACATCGGATCGACGACGATGATTCCTTCCGCGTTTTTCTGGAAATTTTCATAATAAGACTGGAGAATGGGATCTTTGCGAACACGTGCCTGCCAATAAACCGGGTAATGTTCTTCATCTACGCCTGTCATGAATGCGCTGGCATTGCTCAGATCATCATTGAATTTGGGCAATATCGGATAATATTTTCCATCCTTTACTTCATGATGAACGCCTTCGATTCCGATCGCCATCCCCTTGAATGTTTCGGGCTCCAGCTTGGCGTTCAACAGCTTCATCGCATCCTCTTTATGCTTGGAGGCTTTGGGGATGGCGATGAACCAGGTGGTATTGGCTACAGCTCCCACAACCGCTTTTCCCTCTTTGTTCTTTAAGTACGGAATGATCGATACAGCCGCATCAGGAGTGTTCTTGTTCAGCGCGCTGATCGTACTGCCTGCATTCCACCAAGCTAATTTATAGACTGCGGCCTGACCGCTGGAGAATTTCTCAATGGCTTTGGACGCCGTGTTAAGGGGCATTTCCGTGTCCACTAATCCCTCGCTGTACAGCTTGTTCATATAAGCAAGAAATTCTTTCATTTCCGGCTGCTCGGCTTTGTGGACAAGTTTGCCGTTTACTTCCTTCCAATCGGTGAGGACCCCGAAGGCTGCAGCGATATCCCCGTAGATGGAATCTCTGCTGCCTGTCAGCGGTATGATTTTCTTCTTCTCCTTGATCGTCTTAAGTACGGTATACAGCTCATCCGTAGTGGTTGGAATGCTCAAACCAAGCTCATCAAGCCAGTCCTGCCTTACAACCAGCTCCTCCCCGATACTGACGCCTGCTCCCGTCTCCGGAAGCGCGTAGATCTTGTCGTCAATTGTTGCGCTCCCCCATGATTCGGGCTTGATAGCCTGATTAATATAGTTTCCATGTTCGGCAAGAAGCTCGTCAATCGGCTCCAGGGCGCCAGCCGTAGCCAGGTTATAGAACTGGGCTGAGCTCAATTTCATAAGGTCGAAGCTTTCTTTGCTGGCCATCAGCAAGTTCAGCTTTTCATCGGCATTCTCCGCAGGCAGCATTTCATATTGCATGTTATAGCCTGTTTTTTCCTTGATGTAATTGCCGGTGTATTCTTTGTTAGGATCGAATAAGCTGTACTGCATAATCATGCGGAGGCTTGGCTTCGTTTCTTCTTTTGTATTTGCATTGTCCCCTTCGGTATTCCCCGCAGCGGGGGCGGGCTCCGGGTCTGAACTAGGCGAACCGCCGCAGCCTGCGACAACTAAGCTTAATCCGAGAATAAGGGCAAGACTTGCTGTTCTCTTCATCATGCTTGAACCTCCTGAAATGTGGAATATTAGACTTCTTGTGATGAACGTAATTGACATCCGATCTTCTACAGACTAATCAAGGCACAATTGGAGCAGCATCACCATCCTTTAATGCTCTTACCATCAGCCCTTGACCGAGCCTACCAGAACGCCTTTGACAAAATACTTCTGCAGAAAGGGATAAACGAGCAGGATCGGTATCGTAGCCAGCAGGATCGAAGACGCCTGAATGGATTGCGGCGTGGTATTCAATGCGGCATCCACATTGTCCTTGAGAAAATCGCCCCCCGATGATACGAACAGCTCCTTCAAATACAGCTGCAGCGGCTTTAGCGCAGGATCTGTAATGTAGATCATAGAGGCAAAATAATCATTCCAGAAGCCTACGGCAAAGAACAAGGCAATCGTAGCCAGCACGGGCATGGATAGGGGAAGGATGATTGCCGTGAACACCCGGAAGTTTCCGGCTCCGTCCAGCTTGGCTGATTCCTCCAATGATTCAGGCAGTGCTTCGAAATAATTTTTGATAATCAGCATGTTGAACACATTCACCATGGCGGGTAAGAACAATACCGGGAACGTATTGACCAGATGCAAATTATTCATGAGCAGGTAGGTGGGAATCAGCCCGCCGCTGAAAAGCATCGTGAATATAAACATCAGCAGCAGCCACTTTCTCCCCCGCAGCCTGAGTTTAGACAACGGATATGCCGTGATCGTCGTTAGCAGCAAACCGAGTACCGTCCCCGTTATCGTCAGGAGAACAGAGATCTTCAGAGAATTAAGAAACATCGCATCCTGCAGCACATATCCATAAGTGCCATACTGAAACCCTATTGGCAGCAAGCCTACTCTCCCCGAAATGACAGCCTCCTCGCTGCTGAAGGATTTGGCGATCAGATTAACGAAAGGAAGCAGCGTGGTGAGGCCCAGCAGAACAAAAAATAAATAATTGAAGACGGTGAATATTTTTTCCGCCAGTGAGCTTTTAATCTCACCTTTTAGGCCTGCTGCTTTCCCAAGTTCAACGGCTGGGCGTCTATTCATCTAAGTTCCTCCTCCCGTTTACCAGATTCCCCGCTGTAAATATTTTCTGCTTAATGCATTACCGGTGATCACAAGCGTAAATGAAATAACGGCTTCGAACATGCCAACCGCCGTCGAGAAGCTGTAATCCTGATTGCCAAGACCCATTCGGTATACATAGGACCCTATAACATCCGAGACCTTGTATACGACGGGATTGTACATCACAAGAATCTGCTCGGTACCGGCCTCCAGAATACTGCCCAGGCGCAAAATAAACATCAGGATGATAATGGGCGCGATTCCCGGCAAGGTGATATGCCACAGCTGCTTCATCCGGCCTGCACCATCGATTTTGGAAGCTTCATAGAGCATGGGATCAATGTTGGAAAAAGCCGCCAGGTACACAATGGTGCTCCAGCCAGTCTCCTTCCATCCCGCCGAAGTGATCAATACGCTGCGGAAGATGCTGTTGTCGAGGAAGAAGGAAATGGGTCCGTGATTCATCGCTGCCAGCAGCTTGTTTACTAGACCACCGTTCGTCGATAAGAGATCGATGAACAGTCCGCTGACAATGACCCATGACAAGAAATGAGGAAGATAAATGACGGTTTGTATCGTTCGTTTGAATAATAGGTGGCGCATTTCATTCAACATCAAGGCTACTATGATTGGCAGAGGAAATAGAATACCGATTTTCAGGAGGCTGATGATCACCGTATTTTTGAAAACCAGGGCAAAATCCGGCGAAGTAAACAATTTCTCGAAATGCTTGCCTCCCACCCAGGGACTGTCGGCAAAACCGGTAAAAATGTTGAAATCCTTGAAGGCGATAACAATCCCGTACATTGGCGTATACTTGAACAGCAGAATAAACAAAATGCCCGGGACGAGCAGGATATACAGGTCCCATTCCCGCCATATATCCGACCACAGCCGGCTCCAGTAACTCTGGCGTGAACGGGTGGGCGGCAGCTTATCCAGCGCAGGCTTCATCTTACTCCCCCTCTTGGTGGTTTGACGTACTTGGTACTTTAAATTGTAGACGCCTCGGATGATGATGAGTAGGCGAGAGTCATTACTATTTCTGGTAGTTTGATGTTTAGTTTTCGGCAAAAAAACCCGACTCACTCCGCATTAGGAGCAAATCGGGTCTAAGACGGACCTTTAAGGTTTACATTCACCAGGGTTCATGCCCCAGTATTTGCGAAACACTTTGGTGAAATAACTGACATCCCGATAGCCGACCATGCGGGCGGCATCATATACCTTTAAGCCTTCCTGCAAAATAGCTTTGGCTCGTTCCATCTTGCGCTCCAGCACATAGGCCGAGAAGACAGTCCCCATCTCTTGCTTGAATAACCGGCTCAAATAAGACGAATTCACGTACAGCCGCTCTGCAACGGTATGCAGCGTTATTTCCTGCTCCATTTCCTGATCTAATATCGCCAGAATCTCTTTCACCACCTGATTGCTGGTCGTCCTGCGCTGGTTCTGCATGAAGGCGGTGATATGACTCACGACGCGGGTTGACCATGACCTGGTCTGTAACTGCGTATTGAGCAGCTTCACATTTTGAAAATAAATAAAATCATCCTCCACGACATTCCTGACCATCCAGCCTTGTTTCTGAATGATCCGGATAAACAAGCTGCTCAGATAAAGCACCGCCTCATGAACTTCATCTGCTGACTCAAATTGTTTAAACCCTTCCTCCCACCATCCCGCCAATGCTCCCAATGCCTTATCCTCATCTGCGGATTCCAGGGCAATCTCCAATGTCTTCTCCAGGCTTTGATGAGCAAAATGATTGTGCTGGCTTCGCTCAAGAACCTCCCGGTAAGGGATGGCAATATCCGGCCCAAACACCATTCGCTGCTGCAGGGCTCTGCATGCCTGCGCATACAGCAGACCCATTTCCTCCAAGCTCCCTGCAGCCGAGCAGATGCCGGCACTTGCGGTAACCTTGAGCACAGCTTTCGTCTTGGATAACAGCTTGGCAACGACCGAGTTTAAGAAAAGCATCGCTTCATGGGGAGATTGTCCGGCTTCCAAAATAAATACCAGCAGAAGTTGATGGTTGGCGTCCG
The DNA here is from genome assembly GCF_014641075.1 of Paenibacillus nasutitermitis. GTDB lineage: Bacteria > Bacillota > Bacilli > Paenibacillales > Paenibacillaceae > Paenibacillus_Z > Paenibacillus_Z nasutitermitis. The sequence goes on along the minus strand of NZ_BMHP01000001.1, from coordinate 1,940,712 downwards.
AACTGACCCAGCAGGCAGGATGGGACATTAATTCTCTGGCCATGCATAGCAGCGTAAATTGCAGCATCGGCCTATCCCGGGGATTGAACCGCGTGTCATTGTCATCAATCGGGTCCAGATCAATAACGGCTACGCCGATCTGGTCATCCTCCTTCAATTCCATATAGAGATCTCTACTTATTTTTAATACCTCCCAGCCTGCAAACTTTCCATTGACCCAATTTTGAAAAAAGTTGTTTTGCAGGACTGGCAGATGCTCCTTCCATTTCTGTTCCAGCGCCGCCTTGCTCTGCCACTGCTCCAATTCCTCCTGCAGCTGCTGCCTGGCTTCGATAACGGCCTCCAATATCTCCTCTTCACCTGCCGGTTTAAGCAAATATCGGGTAACCCCATGCTCCATCGCATCCTGCGCGAAGGCAAAATTATCATGACCGCTAAGGATGATCATCTTTATAAAGGACTTTGCTTCCTGCCTTTCCTGAAGCCTGCGCACCAAAGTAAGACCATCCATCTCGGGCATCTGCACATCAATGATCATGATATCCGGCTTCTTGCGTTCGGCCAGCTTCAGTGCCTCCACCCCGTTCGATGCCACCCCTACCAGGTCGATCTCATGTTCCTCCCAAGGCATATTATAGGCGAGCGCATTGCGCAAGCGGGGTTCATCCTCCACAATCATCAGATTCATAGGGATGCCTCCTCCTTCATTTGATCATAGAGTCCGGTTTGCTGCTGAAGAGTCTCCTTACAGCGGTCCAGGGGAATCGAGAGAGTAACCGTCGTCCCTTCTCCTACTATACTGCGGATCGCCATCACCGATTGCTTGCCATAATACAGCTGCATTCGGGTATACACGTTTCGCAGGCCGAACAGATCCTTGACGTTTTCTTGATCCTGTGACAGGGAAGGATAACTGCGCTGCCCCATTTGCTTCAACTCGTTTTGAATATAGCAAAGACGTTTGCCTTCTATCCCGGTTCCATTATCTTGTACACTGATGTTCAGGAACTGCTTGTCGTCCACCCAACTGGAGATACTCAGGAGACCTCCGCTCGTTCGTCCCTCCATACCGTGCAAAATGGCATTCTCCACCAGAGGCTGAAGCATCAGCTTCATGATCAGTACATCCTTGCTCTCTTCCGCAATCTGGTACGCCACCGTGAAATTTTCAAGAAAACGCAGCTGCTGGATCCGGATGTAGTAATGAAGATGGACCAGGCTCTCTTCGATGGAGAACACTTCCTTGCCCTTATTCAGGCTTAAACGAAAAAACTTGGACAGGTTCATGACCATTTCGCTTATTTCCTCCGCCTCGTAGTTTTTGGCCATCCAGTAGATGGAATCCAGCGTGTTATACAGAAAATGAGGGTTGATCTGCGATTGCAGAAATTTAAGCTCCGTAGTGGTTAACCGCAGCTGCTGCTCATAATGGTCCTCGATCAGATGCTTCTGATAAATAGTCATCTGATTAAATGAATCGATCAGAAACCCGAATTCATCCTTTCGTTTATTCTCCAGCTTGATATCCAGCTTGCCGTTGCCAAGCTGCTTCATCCCCCGGGAAAGCTTGTGTACGGGCGAGGCGATGCCGCTGTACACCACCCACGAAATGCCCACTGCCAGGAGAATGCTGACTGCAATAATCGTATAAGTGAACATACGCAATTGATCGGTCTGCTCATAAAGTTCTTCTTTGGGCTGGACCAGGGTCAGCCTCCAGAGTGAATATTCGGAGTCAATCGTAACTGCCATTTCGCTGTCAACGATGTGCTGCTCCGCCAATTCCCCGCCGCTGCCAGTTTCCACAACCAGCTCTCCCTTCTCATTACGCAGGCTTATCCGGGTGTTCTTCGAGGGGAGCAGCACCTTGATTGCATTAAGAAGCTTGTTCTTGTTAAAGGTTACAACCAACAGATTGGACTTGCGGTCCGTATTATATAAATCCATGGAACGGACCAGGAAGAGGCTGTCGGCGTTCAACAAGCTGCCAAGCGTCATCCCATCTGCGACCTGTGCATCCGCTAGCATATAACGCAGTCCCGTCCCGTTGGTACGGGAGGCATTAACCAGCCAATCCTGTTGAGGTTCCGATAAAATCCGGCGCCCTCCAAAATTCGTAGAGATAAGCATATGGGAAGCCTGATGGTAAATTGAAATCTCCGAGACAAACCGATTGACGGAAATCAAATTGGATAACTGCTTGAGAATAAGCGAATAATCGACGATCGATTCCGGCGACAAATTCGAATTGTTTTTGTTCAACAGCTCAATTATGCTGGGGTCGGCAGCGATGACGGCTGAGATCTCCTCCACGTTCTGCAATGCCAAATCAATATAGTCCATCGTGGAGGACAGCGCCATCTGCGTCCGCTCAACCGCCTGCTCATAAAGAATATCGCGGGATTTCTCGATAGCAAACAAACTGACCAAGACCAGCGGAAGCAGGATAAGGAGAAAATAGCCCGTAAGGCGCATCTGGATATTTCTCGAATAACGTTCTCCAATCCAGTACAGCAGTTTAGTCATTGCGTATCCCGCCCCCTCCCCGATTTCTTTTGTTTCCCGTACCATTCGTTCACTTCTTTAGTTATTTCGTCCCCACCCTGCTGCTTCCATTGCTCCACAAACCGATCAAAGGCATCTATGGGCTCAATGCCCATAATAATATTGATTAAACCGTCTTGCAGATCCTTCAGCTGCTTGTCATAGTGGCTCATGGCCGGTGTAGGAATCCCGTAAAACTCATTTTCTATGAGATTCTGTTCAATCGTTTGCAAATTATCATACAGATGAAAATCACCCAGCGAGTCCAGTCTTTCCTTGAACAATACAGGGTCCGGCACATCCACTAACGATTGATAAATGCCTCTGTACAGATGTTGGTCATGCATCGCAAAATCCGTTACCATCTGTCCGTTCTCCATTGTCCAGATCTCATTCTCAAAGCCCAGCTTCAAATTCTTATAGTCGCCGGCAATGAAATCCAGCATTTTGATGACCAGCTCCGGATGTTTGGTTCCGACGGGTATGACGTTGTATCCGCGTATATTATCCTGGCTGTTCACGCCTTTCTCACCGTGGATACCTGTCGGGTAGTCCAGGGCTATCCACCGGGCATTTGGATCTTTCTTCATATTGGCGGCAATGGGACCTCGGGTATCGTACCAGGTGGCCGAGAACAAGCCGACCTTTCCATTCTCCACCTTCTCATACAAATTGTTATGCAGATTCAAGGGGAATTCGCGATCGAGCAGCCCCTCATGATACAAGCGGGCCAAATATGCGAGCGCTTTCTTGGTTTCCGGCATAATGCTGCCGTTTACGAGCTTGCCATTCCTCTCGAACCAGGCGTTCAGCTGTGTGCCAAATGCGCCAAAGAAAGGCGAAGACCGGCTCATGTCCGTCATCAGGGTAAGCCCTACCGTATCCTGTTTGCCGTTGCCATCGGGATCATTTCTGGTAAAAGCCTTCATGACTTCGTAATAGTCATCCAGTGCAACGGGCGGCTTCAATCCCAAACGATCCAGCCAATCCTTGCGGGCATACATAATCTCATTGCCGATGACCTCATTCAAGCTTGGGACAGCATAAATTTTCCCGTTGTACCGGACTCTGTCCCATACCGAGTCCGGGATTTTTTCCTTGAGATTGGGTCCGTATTGGTTAATCAAATCATCGAGGGAAAGAAGGCTTCCCTGCATGGCATAATGATTAAACCAGACAGAGTTGTAGGTATGGAGCAGATCGGGCAAATTTCCGGAGGACATAATGACATCCAGTTTCTCCTCATACACCTCCGGCGGCGGAGTACTCACTTTAATATCCAGATCATTCATCTTCTCGATGTAGTTCAAGTAGGGATTGTTATTTTCGTCCATTCCGGCTGGAAAAGTCATTCCAAGATTGCTGATGACAATAGAAATAGCGGGCTTTTCGTGTGAACTGCTGTCATTTAATCCGCGCTGATTCGACCATTCGCATCCCGAGCACATATAGAACACAGCGGTTATGAAAAAGGAAGACAGCAAGGATTTCGAGCACAAAGATCTGATTCCATGCCTCCTTAATAAGGGAGCAGATGCCTGTATTCGTTTTTCTAACATGGTTGTTCACTCCTTCGGATCATGGCTGCAGACCGTTTATTAAAACGGTAACTCGACAAAAGGGAACTATAAAATACTGATATTTCGAACCTTTCGTGCCAGCAATATGTTTCCAGCCGCTATCTTCGAATAATGCACGATAATAAAGGTAATAAATATTTAAAATTTTCTCATTCCCATCCCCCCATTCCTTATCACAGGATAGCTTTCTGGGCAGAGTCTATTCCCGACCTGAACCGACTTAGAATGCAGGCCGATTGCGAGAATTGCTTCGGCTTGTATACGGTGTATGATTGCTTCAGCGCAGGACAGAAGCTTTCCGAAGCTACCTTCAAGGGACGAGAATGACGGCAAGCCCCCGGAAGCCGCGAAGCAAATGTTCGAGGTATTCCCGATCATGCGGCAACTTCATGAGCTGCTCTGGTATCTGACCGAAGCTCAAGCACCTGGAGATTTCATATTCCCTCCTAAACTGACATCAATCTCATCCACCACTAGTTGAATCACACTTTCATACGTCGACATTCGCCCCCCCTCCTGCTCTAATGTAACCCAATGAGAACCTTCGTTCATGATCTTTCTTACTAATAATCCAGCGAGGTACCTTATTTTGATTTATGTACGGGGGGTCGTCGCTGCGGCTCGGCAAATTACGGAGGAGTTGACGGAGCTGACGTGCATTCGATGTATATCCTATTATGGATGAATTTGATTACATCAACGGTGATGTCGTGTTGTTAAATGACAAACAGCTTACTCGGATAACCGGGTAAGCTGTTTGTATTCGACAATTACTAATTTAAGATTAAAATCATATTTCAACAGGATCCAATCTAATGGTATCCATGGAATCGGCAGCTCCTTTTTTCAAAGGCCCACCTATCTCGCCAAGTATCCGCCGTCAACGGGCACGATCACTCCCGATATATAATCGGAAGCGGCTGACGAAAGGAATATGCTGACGCCCGCCAGGTCGTCTGGATTGCCCCAGCGTCCGGCCGGTATGCGCGCGTTGACCTGCGGTAGACGGACGTCGTCATGAAGCAAATCCGTATTCATCTCCGTCGCCATATAACCTGGAGCGATGGCATTGACTTGCACGCCGCGTCCTGCCCATTCATTGGACAAGGATTTCGTCAATTGGGCGATGCCCGCCTTGCTGACCGCGTACGCGGAAGCGTTGAAGCCGCCCAGGAAACTGAGCATGGACGCCATGTTGATGATTTTTCCGTTCCCTTGGCCGACCATAATCGCCCCCGCCAAGCGGCAAAGCTGATACACCGCCGTAATGTTCAGCTCCAGCACCTTGTCCCAGCTTTCGACCGGAAGGTCGAGACAAGCTCTGCGATCGTGCATGCCCGCGTTATTGACGAGAATGTCGACCCTACCTCCAAGAACGTCAACGGATTCCCGGAAGCCGCGCTCCAAATCGGCTCTGTCCATCAAATTTCCCTTCACCACGTGCACGGTCAGACCGCTTGCGGCCAGTTCAGTCGCGGTATTCACTGCCGCATCGGCGATATCGAGGATAACGACTTCCGCGCCCGCCGTAGCCAGCGCCGCTGCGATACCCCGTCCCAAACCGCGGCCCGCCCCGGTTACGATCACCTTTCTTCCCGTCAAATCGAATAAATTCAAGTTTGCCATAGTCATTCAACCGCCCTTTTCTATCGAATGGATTACCGAACTGCTGTCGGAACTTACCGTTGCACGATCATCTTCTTGCGCGTGTAGAACTCCACGCCATCGCGCCCGTTCGCATGAAGATCGCCGTAGAACGATTTCTTGTAGCCCGAGAAAGGGAAGAACGCCATCGGGGCGGGTACGCCGACGTTCACGCCCAGCATGCCTGCGTCGATCGTATCGCGGAACTCGCGGATCGCGGCCGAGCTGTCGGTGTAGAGGCAAGCGCCGTTCGCGAATTCGGAGCGGTTGGTGATCGTGATCGCGTCCTGAAGCGTATCCGCGCGGACGATCGACAGCACCGGCGCGAAGATTTCGTCCGTCCATATGTTCATCCCTGGCTGGACCCGGTCGAAGATCGTCGGACCGACGAAATAGCCCTCGCCGCGCGCGGCGTCGACTTCGCGGCCGTCCAGCACCAGCTCGGCACCTTCCGCTTCACCCCGCTCGATATAAGATAGGGTGCGCGCTTTGTGGGATTCGCGGATCACCGGACCGAGGAATACATTCGGCTCCGATCCGTTGCCGATCGTAAGATTCGCAGCCGACTGCCGCAACGCCTCGACCAGCTTATCCGCTGCGTCCCCGACGGCGACGACGACAGAACAAGCCATGCAGCGTTCTCCGGCCGAGCCAAAAGCGGCGTTCGTGATTTCTTTCACCGCAAGCTCCAGATTGGCGTCCGGCAGAACGATGGAATGGTTCTTGGCGCCAGCCAGCGCCTGCACGCGTTTGCCGTTCGCCGCACCCGTCTTATAGACGTACTCCGCGACAGGCTGCGAACCGACGAACGAAATGGCATTGATGCCTTCGTTCTCCAACAACTCATTAACGACATCGTGCGCCCCGTGTACGATATTGAACACGCCAGCAGGCAAGCCCGCTTCCGCGAGCAGCTCGGCGAGCCGGTTCGCGAGTAGCGGCGTTCGTTCGGACGGTTTCAGCACGAACGTGTTCCCGCAAGCGATCGCCAGAGGGAACATCCAGCAGGGAACCATCATCGGAAAGTTAAAAGGAGTTATGCCGCCCACGACACCGATGGGATAACGGTACATCGCGGATTCGATGCCCGTTGCGATATCGGGCAGTACGCTGCCCATCATTAATGTGGGCGCACCCGCTGCGAATTCGACGCATTCGATGCCGCGCAGCACTTCCCCGTAAGCTTCTCCATAACTCTTGCCATTCTCGATCGTGATCAGCCTGGCCAGCTCGTCCCAGTGCTCGACCAGAATCTGCTGGTACTTGAACAGAATTCGCGCCCGCTTCGGAACCGGCTCCCTGCGCCATCGGCGCGACGCTTCCACAGCCGCCTGTATGGCTGCCTGGACGTCTTCCGCCGTTGAATACGGCACGTAAGCCAATATCTCGCCCGTCGCCGGATTCGGTACGATTTCCGTTCGGTTCGAAGCCGATGGCAACCACTCGCCGCCGATATAATTACGTATAGTTTGGATCTGATTCATAGATGGGTTCCCTCCCGAGATAGTTGTGATGGCATATGCTTTCGAATAATTTCGTCGATCTGATCCCTAGAGGGCATGGCTTCAGAGCAGCTATGGCTGGAAACGACAATGGAAGCGGACGCGCTGCCATATTCGAGACAGCGGTCTACGGCCCATCCCTGCATCAGTCCGTAGATGAAGGCCCCCGCGAACGAATCCCCGGCTCCGAACGTCTTGACAACTTGCGCGGGGAACACGCCGGCGCGATAGACGCCTCCGCCTCTCTCGAACGCGATCGAGCCGTCCCCTCCATGCTTCACGACGACCAGCCTCGCCCGATGCGCAAACCATTGCTTGGCCGTGGCGAAGTCTTCCTCTTCCGCGCCTCCGGCCTCTTCCAGCAGGTCGAACTCTTCCCGGCCTCCGAGAATGACATCGCATTGCCCCGCCGCCAGTCGGCAATACGTATAAATCTCGTCCCTGGATGCCCAAGAATAGGGACGATAGTCGATATCGAACAACAATACGACCTCATGCTTGCGAGCCAGCTCGATCACGCGGAACACCGCTTCGCGCGACGGGCTCTTCGCCAGCGCCGTGCCGCTAATCATAATCGCCTTCGCTCGCCGAATATACGCTTCGTCCACGTCGCCCGACTCCAGGTTCAGATCGGCAACATGATCTCGGTACATCAGAATGCCGCATTCGGTCGGCGACTTGATCTCCGTAAATGCCAAACCCGTCACGCTGCCCGGCCGATCGGTCACGACGCAGGCCGTATCAATTCCTTCTTGGCGCAGATAACCCGTAATGAACCGGCCGAATGCATCGTCGGCCACGCGGCCGATAAACCCGCTGCGCAATCCCAGCCTGGACGCTGCGATCGTAATATTCGCGGGAGATCCGCCAACATATTTGGTAAAGGTCCTCGTCTCCTCCATCGGCCTTTTGATCTCATTCGCGTTCAAATCAATGCACAGTCGGCCGACGCCGATCAAATCCAAATCCCGATCCGGATGAAAAACGATTTCGTTCATGATTGCTTCCTCCTTAAGTCAATGTTCACGACCATCTAATCGATTAGATGGAGTTTGAAAAAAATTTCTCTTGATTTTTTATTACAACTATCAGCGTCCCGATAAAAATAACTGGATTTCCCGTTACTGCTCAGGTCCTCCTTTATTCAGGGATGCCTGGACAGTAACGAAGAACCTAACATCGACGGAGTTCCTGCTCTTTCATCATCCTTCGCCGCCGCAAGTTTTCCGTATGACCAAATCTACCGGTAATACGACATGCCGCCGCTCCGCTTCCGCTTTGCCTATCCGTTTCAGCAGCAGCTCCGTCGCTTGTCCTCCCAGCTCGTAGCGCGGAATACGCACGGTCGTCAGTTGAACGGATCGGAATGCCGCGAGGAATAGATCGTCGAATCCCATGACGGCAACGTCTCCCGGAACCCGTAACCCGCGGTCGGCAGCTGCGTCAAGCACGCCCATCGCCCCTATGTCGCTTACGTTGATGATCGCGGTCGGTCTGGCATCCGCGGCCATATCGGCGTATTGAATCGTACGATCGTAGCTTTGCGCGTATTTGGCTTCACCCGACAACACCCATTCCGGCCGTACGTCGATCCCTGCTTCCCGCATCGCCTGCCGGTACCCGGCGACGCGCCATTCGCTGATCGGGGAACCCTCGACGCCCGACAGGAATGCGATCCGTCGATGACCTAGCGCAAGCATGTGACGAGCGGCGATCTTGCCGCCCCCGAAGTTGTCCGATTCTATCAGGTCTGCGCCCAGTCCCTCCAAACGGCGGTGCGCCAATACGACGGGAAAACCTCGGTCCAGAAGCGATTCCAACAGCTCGCGATCCGCTTCCAGCGCCGTCGTGACGATCAGCCCGTCGATCTTGCCTTCGCGGGCTTGCGACACAGCTTGCCTCATTCGCTCCGGCTCATCGTTCGTATTAATCATATGCACGGCGTAACCGTGTCGCTGCGCGACGTCCTCGCAAGCTTTAGCAAGATCTGGGTAGAACGGGTTGGAAATATCCGAGACGATAAGTCCGATTGTCCGACTCTCCCTTGCTCGCAGCCCGCGGGCAGCGGCATTCGGAACATAGTTCAACTCTTGAATGGCCGCGATTACCCGTTCTTTCTTGTCCGGGCTGACGTACCGGGTATTGTTTAGCACATAGGACACGGTCGCGACGGAAACGCCCGCATGCCTTGCGATATCTTTGATCGTACTCATCCTGATCTGAAACCTCCGGTCTAACCGTTTAGATGAGACGAGTATAACATATAACGCCTCGTTCGATCCGCCTGCGACGACGTTCTACCGACGTATACAGCCGCCCGCGATTCCCCTCATCTCCGGAATTTGCGGAGGAGGTCGACCAGCGTTACCGGATCCGAATCGCCATACCAGCGAAAGGTCAGCTTCATTGGCCATTTGCCCCTCTCCTCTGTTGATCCCTGTATACCTGCGGAGTCACCCCGTGATATTTTTTAAAGGCGTAATTGAATGAATGAGGACGCTGATAACCGAGCTTGGCGGCGATCTCATACGTCTTCTCGCGGCTGTTCGAAAGCAAGTATACGGCCTTCTCCATACGCAATTGCTGAATGTAATCGCTGATGTTCCCGCCTGTCTCCAGCTTGTAGATTTTCGAAATATACACCGGATGCATATGAACATGATCGGCAATACCCTGCAGCGTCACGTCTTTCGACAGATTCTCGTCGATGAATTTATGAATGGAGCGGATGAGATCGGAACGGCTGTCCTTCATCTCGCGGTCCCTGTCTTCCGACAAACGTTGCAGCACTCGCAACGACCATTCCCGCAAATGCGGAATAGAGCGGAACGGAATACCGTTCGTTGTCAATTTCCCGTAGTCCTCTCCGATCAAGTCGGATAAGGGCTGTCCATTCTTATGTGAAATGTACGAGTATGCGGAAGAAACGGCGAAGTACACTTCAAGCAGGTGCTCTTGCGAATGGGGGCTGGAAGACTTGTTCTTCAGCTCTTCGAAGATGCGCTCCAGCTTCTCTGCCATGTCATCCCAGCGGCCGGCTTCAAGCAAATGTATGAGCGTCGGCGGCTCGTACAGGCAGCGGAGCGATTCGACGTCAAAGCCTGAGGTTTCCCCTGCGACCCGCATGAACAAGCCCTGCTCGCTGCCGATCCTCTTGCGCGCGGCGGATACGCAACCGTCGTATAGATCCGGTACTTCGCTCGGGAATAGGCCGGACTCGCTCGCGACCACAGAGATGTTCCCCTTCAAGTAGCTTTTCACGGCCGCTTGCAATTGCGACGCCGTCCGCTCGAATACGATCCCCCGTTGTCCCGTCTCTACACGTTCATCAGCGATCGCCAAGAAAATCAAATAGTCGTGCGCGTCCTTCGCATGCCAGAGATGGAACATTCCGCTGAACAATTCCTCCGCCATGTTGCCGATGGCGTATTCGATCAACGACTGACCGCGATAATCGTAATCGGCGAACGTCTCCTCCAACCGGACGAGCATGAGAAAACAGGATTGTCCATATAAGTCCGGCAAAGCCAATGCCGACATCTTCTCCCTAAGCGTCTCTTCTCTCCTTACCGCTCCCTGAAGCAATTCAAGCAGCAGATTACCCTTCAGCAGCGGCATATTCTCGTTCAGTGTCCGGGTCAGGTTCTGAACGGACAGAATCTGCTCCCATTCATCGAACAATTTCCCCCGCAGCTTCGCGACGGTATCCAGCAGCTCCTGCTCCGTCACCGGCTTGAGCAAGTAATCCTCGACCTGATTCTGGATCGCTTCCTTGGCGTAATGAAAATCGGAGTAGCCGGACAGGAGAACACATTTGGTCTTGCTCCACTCGCGCCTGATCCGGGCAATAAGATCAAGCCCCGACATCCCCGGCATTTGAATATCCGTTATGACGATATCAATCGAGAATTGCTCCAGTAGGACCAACGCTTCGTGACCTGAATAAGCGCGATACACTTGCCCGATTCCGATACTCTTCCAATCGATCGTCGTCGCTAACCGATCGACAACGTGCGACTCGTCGTCCACGATTAACAGTTGCATTACTCGTCCTCCTTGTCCGGATGTTTCGGCGCTTCCTCATCCTCGCCGCGCGTCCACTTGATCGTCGCGCTGAAGCCGCCCAACGGCAGCTGTTCGAACGTCAAGCCCGATTGCCCGCCGAATCGGTATTGCAAGCGACGGTGCACGTTCCAGGTCCCGCAGCCGATCTCTTCGGACATCTGCTGCGTCAGTTCGGCCTGCAGATCGCGCAGCCGCTCCGGCTCCATGCCGGCTCCGTCGTCCTCCACGAAAATCATATTGTACCGATCATCCTGCTTGCCCGTAATCGTAATCATCCCGCCGTCCGGCGACTTCTCGATGCCGTGGACGATCGCGTTCTCCACGATGGGCTGCAAGATCAGCCTCGGCAACTCCAACGCGAGCATCTTCTCCGGCACGTCGATCTCGAACTGGACGCGACCCATGCGCAGGTTTTGGATGCTCAGATAGTTGCGAACGAGCTCCAATTCCTCTTCCAGCGTCACGGATTGATTTTCCACCCGCGTCGTATAACGGTAATACTGTGCCAGGTTCTGCGACATATTCACGACCGACTCCCGATCGTCCATCGCCGCAGAATTAATGATGAAGAACAGCGAATTATACAAAAAGTGCGGGTTGATCTGTGATTGAAGCTGCTTAAGCGTCGCTTCGCGAGATCTTAGCTTCTCCGCGTAGACGTCTTCGATAAGAAGCTGAATCTGGTCCGCCATCTCGTTGAATTGGAAGATGAGGTAGTCAAACTCATTCTTGGCCTGATAACGAATGCGAGCAGAATAGTCTCCCCGCTTGATCCGCTGCACGTTGCCGATCAGTTTCCCGAGCGGACGCTGCACGTTCCTGTACAGCAGGAACGAAGCCCCGACCGCCAAGACGAGCAACAGGCCAATAATGACGTAGAAGAAGTTCCGTTGCTCCGTAATCGGCGTGATGACGCTCTGGTAAGGCGTATAATCGATCAGGTACCAGCCCAATTGCTTGGACTTTACGTAGCTGACGAGATACTGCTCCTCGCCCAGCTTTATGAGCCGTTGTCCGGAATCGGACCCGGTAATCGCATCCCGTTGTATGAGATCGATCAATTGCCATGTTTGCTTCTCGGAAGAAGAACCGTTCAGAACGGGCCTCTCGCCTGGCAAGTACAAAAAAGGATCGTTGTTCTTGCCGTTCTTGTACGCGTCAAGCATCGAGGTTAGATTATTCGTGCCGAATCGCACTCGGAATACGGCGCTGGTCGATTCCTTAAGCCTTTCATTGGCGGGTTCGCCGATCTCGTGAACGAAATACCGGCCTCCCTTGTCGCTGCCATCCTCTTCCGCCAGGTAAGTCCAACGCGTATAGACGGGTCCCTTCATCTCCCGATCGGAATCCATCAAGAAGATGTTAGAAGATAGGTTTCGCCGCTCCTGAGGGAGGATCACGGACAAGTCGTTCTTCCAACCGTTCGATACGCTTTGCAAGCTCAGCTTCTCCATAATCCGGTATTCCGCGTTGCGCGCGTCGAACTCTAGAGCCGGACGGCGATCGAGGTATTCCCGGATGTACGGATCGTAGCTCAGCAATACCGGAAACATGGAGAGCTGTTCGACATTCGTATCCAACTGGTTCATGAGAAACGTCAGTTGATTCAGGTTCGTCGTCTCGATTTGCTTGCGCACGACTTCCGTACTCGTACTCGTCGAAACGCTGTACAAAATCAGGATCGGAAGCAGCAGAAGGAAGAGCAGGAGAACCATTTTGCGAAAAGTATGATGCTTGAACATCGGCTCTCCCCCTTAGGATGTGAGAGGGGCGCTGCTATTCCCGAGCCTGCAGATCCCTTATCCTTTGACGGCACCCGCGGAAAGTCCGCTGACCACGTACCGCTGGGCGATCAAGGCTATAACGAGCACGGGAAGGGTAATGATGCAGGCCGCGGCCATTAACCCGCCCCAGTTGATCTCAGCATAGGACATAAAGTTGAATACTGCAATTGGTAACGTTTTCGTCTTATCGCCGGCTAGAATGATCGAGAACAAAAAGTTATTCCACGAAAAAATAAAGGACAACAGAGAAGACGTAATGATACCCGCGCCGGACATCGGCAGCACGATGCGCCGGAACACCTGATGGGGCGAGCAACCGTCGATCGCCCCGGCTTCCTCCACCTCATGCGGAAGCTTCTCGAAGAAAGAGATCATGATCCAGACGATGAACGGTAAGCCGACCAGCATGTGGCTCAATACGAGCGACACATAGGTGTCTACCAATTCTAATTTCGAGAAAATAATATACCACGGAATCAGGAACGAAATGCCGGGCACGATTCGGGCGACAAGGATAACGAGCCCAAGGCCCTGCAATCTGTATTTGGCGATCGAATAAGCCGCCGGCAATCCGAGCAGTAGTGACAGCAAGGTCGAAACGACTGCGACGATCATACTGTTCACGATATATTTCAGGAAATCATATTGTTGGAATACGTTGACGTAATTATCGGTCGTCGGCGTAAATACGAATGTCTGGTCACTGGACATAATCTGCGATTGCGTCTTGAAGGATGCGAGTAACATCCAGACGAATGGAAACACGAATACGAGTAGGACAAGCACGGTCAACGCCGCCAGAATGAACTTCGTCGTTTTCTTCTTATTCATCACGCCGCCTCCAATCGTTTCTTCAACCAGATCAGCAACAGCGTGAACGCCATAACGATCAAGAAGAAAATAACAAGCAGAGCGGAAGTTGATCCCATTTTGAAGTATTGGAAGCCAAGCACGTAACCATAAATATTAAGTGTTTCCGATTTGAAGTTAGGACCGCCTTGCGTCGTGGCATAGATGATATCGAACGTCTTTAGCACGTCTATTAAACGGAGCATCAGAGCAATGATGATCGTCGGCTTGAGCAGCGGCAACGTAATGTGAACGAACTTCTGCCATGCGGTTGCTCCGTCCACGTCGGCCGATTCGTAAGGATCCACGGGCAGCGTGGACAACCCCGCCATGAGAATAAGCGCGACCATCGGCGTCCATTGCCATACGTCGACCACGATCAAGGACGGAATAACTTGCGTCATGGAAGCGAGAAAGAGCTGCGGCTCAATGCCGATCGACTTCAGAATCGTATTGGCGGCGCCGATCGTCGGTTCGTAGATCAGCATCCACACGAGGCCCATGGCGACAGGCGTAGCGACCATCGGGAGCAGGAACAGCGTTTTCGCAATATTTTTTCCTTTGAAGGAACGATTGAACAACACCGCAATCGCGAGACCGAGAACCATCTCGGCGAACAACGCGACAAAAGTAAAATAAAACGTATTAAATACGGAGTCCCAAAACCGCTCGTCCTTGAACAGTTCAATATAATTCGCGAGCCCTACGAATTCCGGCGGCGTAACCGCGGACATGCTCCACTCGTAAAAGCTGATCCATACCGTATAACCAATCGGAAACAGCATCATGACAAGCACAAAAACAAGCGCGGGCAGGATGTACATCCATTTCAAGTTGCGATCGGTCCAATTATAACCCATGCGTATCATCCTTTCCAAAACCGTTTCAAGGGCCATGTTCGAAAACCTATGGCCCTTGAACGGGGTCTCAAGCCCCTATAAGAGAAAGTTACTTTTTATTGTCCCTGTCGATGATCGCTTGCAGATTGGCGTTTGCTTTATCCGCCGCTGCTTGAACGTCCTTATCGCCGGTGATCACTTTCATGACGACTTCTCCGACAGCGTCGCGCGCTTCGCCGACAGCCACAACGAGCGGACGGTCATGGCCTACGCCATTGGCGATGGATTGTTTAATGATCGGCACCAGCTCTTCCGGGAACGTCTTCGTCGCATCCGGGTTGTCCCATACGGAAGTCCGGGCGCCGGGATTTCCTTTCTGCTGCGTCTTCAAGACATTTTCCTTGTTGGTCGCCCATTGGATCAATTCCCATGCGGCCTCTTTATTCTTCGATCTCTCGTTAATCGACAGTGCCCATGCCGTTACGTTCACCGGCTTGGAACCCGCTGCTCCTGCCGGGAACAATGCGAAGCCGACTTTGTCGCCGATCTTCGATTTCTCCGGATCGATGGCGTTCGTGTATAGAGAATCCGCATCCGTCAGGAAAGCGACTTTGCCTTGTGCGAAAGCGCCGAACGCTTGCGGCCAAGACATGTTAAGTACGCCGGGAGGTCCGTAATCCTTAAGCAGCGTGCCGTAAGTCGTCATTGCCTTAACCGCTTCGGGTGTATTGATGGACGCTTTGCCATCGGTGATGTAGTCCCCACCCTCGGAGAAGATGTACGAAGCGAGCTGGGTTACGAGCGGAGAACGTTGGCCCCGTGCGACGAAGCCGTACATTTCGGAATCCGGATCGTTCAGCTTCTTCGCGGCGGCGACCAGCTCGTCGAGCGTCTTCGGCACCGAAATACCCGCTTGCTCCAACAGATCCTTCCGGTAGTACAACACGCCGCGTTCCGTAATGATCGGAATACCGGCGAGCTTGCCATCGATCGTTGTTGTGTTGACCGCCGACGCGGAGATATCGGCGAAATCGTAATCGGCATCTACCTTCGTATAGTCGTCTAACGGAGCGACCCATCCATTCTTGAAGAAAAGGCGGCCATCCTGGAGTGGACGGTACATGAAGACGTCCGGCGTCTCCGAACCCGCGGTGAATTGCACGGTCAACTTCTGCGTCAATTGATCTTCGAAGTAATTTTCGACTTTGACTTTAATACCCGTTGCAGCCTCGAACTCCGGCAGAAGCGGCGTGATCGCTTCAGTCCAAGGATGGTTGGCCGTAACCAAAGTGACCGTCTGGCCCGCGAACGGCTTGTCCGATACCGCCGATGCGGAACCGGACGTCGTGTTAGCCGGCGATGAATCGGCAGGAGTGTTGTTGCCGCCGCATCCGGCGAGAATGCTAGCGGTTACAAGAATTGCAGTACCGGTACCGATTAACTTCTTATTCATAGCTGAACCCCCCAATAATGTGTAAGTGTTTACGATTTCATCATAATGGCGCGGATGAATATAGGATATAACCGAGATTTAACTTCGATAACGAAACCTTAATGAGTTTTTTCGGCGGACAGACATTGCAGATAGAGCGAATTCATGGCTTCCACGGTGCCCGCAGAGGAGTCGAAATTCCCTGTGGATCTCCGCTTAAGCGCCTTGTGCAAAAGTATTCCGGCCTTCTCCTGGAATTCCGGGAAATACTTGTTGCGCGGCCGCATATAACTTAATTCCATCGTACGCAGCGTACCCTGGAAAAAGCCGCCGCACATCTCGTTCGCTTTCGCATCCCACCAAGCATCGGCATGACCCGGCTGACCGCCGCTCTCGACGTAAAGCGTACGCTGCACGTTTTCGCTTGCCGCGAACATGGCGAATTCGACCGCGAGCGGAACATGCGAGGAGAATGCCGATACCGCGATGCCGACACCGCCGAGCAAGCTGCCGCGGGGCTCGCGGGAAATCGCCGGAATGTCGGCGAAACGCAGAAGCTTCGCGGCGAAGCCCTGCCTGGCGTAATTCGTATATCCGAACGCGCAAGGAATGTAATGGATCTCTTCACTGGACGCCATCCGATCGTACATTTGAATCGGATTGCTGTCCAGCGAAGTCGGATGCAAATGCGGTAGGATTTCGAAGAGCAGATCAATCGCAGCTTCGCCGACGGAATTTTCTATTCCTACGCCTTCGTCGAAGAACGTCGGGCCGTCGATGCCCGCGCATAGGCTCAAGAAGCTGCACATGGCGTCGGTTGGGCCCAGAGGCCACCCTACTCGGCTTCCGGTAGCTCCGGCCATCCGCTTGGCCAGAACCAGCACCTGCTGCCATGTACGCGGTAGGTCCTGCTCGTTCATCAAGTCGGGTCGGTAGGCCGCCACTTGAGCGGCGGCGTCGACCGCGAGCGCCCATTGCCGATCTCCCCACCGGTAGCTGATGTGGCTCGGTCCTACTGAGTTCTCCTCCTGATCCCTCAAGTAAGATGCGGGAATGGAGTCATCAAGCGGAACGAGCACGTTCTGACTCGAACTGATACCGACATGCGGATGATCGATCAGCAGGATGTCGTATTCCCTCGCGAGCCGGTCTATCGGATAATCCCCGAAGTCTTTTAAGGAACGGCGATCCCACGCGATCTCGAATCCCGAATGCGATTCGCGGAACTTCTCCGTCGCGGCCAATAATGGCGCATAACCTCTGATATGGTCCCACGTCATGCCTCTTAGCTTCACCATCGAATAATACCTCCGTTCGGCCGATTACAGAACACCGTCGCGCTGCATGCCGGCAATCTCTTCGTCCGAATAACCGAGTTCCCGCAGAATCTCCTCGTTATGTTCCCCGATCCGCGGCGGATGGCGATCGATCTCCCCGGGTGTCTCACTGAATTTCACGGGAATGTTGACCGTTCGTACCGTCCCGGCGGTCGGATGCTCGTAGGAAGCGAACGCGCCAAGATGGACCGCTTGCGGATCCAGTTCGGCTTCGAGGTGGTTTTTGACTTCGGATACCCACATATCCCGCTTCAGCATTGTCTCCACCCAATACGCCGTCGTATTCTTCACCACGCTCGCTTGGATGCGGAAAAACACTTCGTCACGCTTATCGTAGAGCGTTTGGGGATCGTCATAAGCATTCAAACCCTCGTCTTCGAGCACCTCGGCCAGTACCGGAATCGGATTGACAGAGATGCACATATAGCCGTCGGCCGTACGGTAAATGCCGAACGGCGCCGATTGCCCCGGGTGGGCGATGCCGGAATGGGGGCGATCGAACAGCTTACCCGAATTGAGCGTAACGGCGAACTCTTGCAGCTGGTGAGTCAGCAAGCATTGATATAGATTGATCTCCAGTTTCTGTCCTTTGCCGGTTTTCTCCCTGTAGTACAAAGCCGACAGCAGCCCGTATACGATGTTGTACGCGCCGAGCTGATCGGCGATTCCCGTACCTAGCGGGATCGGCGGATCTTCATGGCGTCCCGTCAGCGTCGTAAGACCGCTCAGCGACTGGATCATCAAATCCTGACCGGGACGATCGGCGTAAGGGCCGTCCTGCCCGTAACCCGTACTGGAGCAATAAATGATCCGCGGATTGATTTTCTTGAGATCCTCGTAACCGAAACCGAGCTTCTGCATGACCCCCGGACGGAAGTTCTCCACCACGATGTCGCATTCCGCCACCAGCTTGCCGATGATTTCTTTCGTTGCGGCCGCTTTAAGATCCAAAGCCAGCGACCGCTTATTCCTGTTAAAAGCCAAATAGCACGGCGATTCGGTTCCGCCGACCCAATATTTCAAGAACGTCCAGGCCCGGTAGCTGTCCCCGGTGCCTTTACGTTCGATCTTAATCACGTCCGCACCGAGGTCCCCGAACATTTGCGTAGCAAACGGTCCTTGCAGCAAATGCGTAAAATCCAAAATCTTAACGCCAGCAAGCGCCTTATCCATTGTTCATCCTCCTACTCTTTCCTCGGCCCGCGCGCAAGGAAGCGGCTTATTTACCGGTAAAATTGGGTGTCCTTTTCTCCGAGAAAGCCGCGATGCCTTCTTTCCCGTCCGCGCTATGGAACAGGTTGGCGAGATAAGACCGGTCATACGCTTGCGCGGTTTCGAGACTAGCGTCCCGGCCTTCGTGAATCAGTCTCTTCAACGCCTGTACGGCCAACGGCGCCTGATCCGCGATCGTTCGCGCGAACGCGGTCGCGGTTTCGAGCAGCTCGTCCGGTTCCGTTACCTGATTAACGAACTGCAGCGACTTGCCTTCCTCCGCTGTCACGAACCGTCCGGTCATCGTCAGCTCTCTTGCCATGAACGGACCGACGATCCGCGCGATTTTCTGAATACCGCCTCCCCCAGGCACGAGTCCCAGCTTCACTTCCGGAAGCCCGAACTTCGCCTTCTCCGAGGCAATGACCAAATCGCAGGAGAGCACGAGCTCGAATCCTCCGCCTAACGCGTAACCGTTAACGGCCGCGATGACAGGTTGCGGGCAGCTCTCGACTGCACGGTACAAGCTGCGCCCCTTCTGCTGGAACGCGATAAAACGACCGATATCGAAGCCGTTATATCCCTCGATATCAGCCCCGGCCATAAACCCTTTTCCCGTGCCGGTCAGGACGACTGCCCGGATATCGTGCCGCTCTTGAAGGCGCTGAAAGCAGTCGGTCAGTTCAGCCATCAAGTCGTCGTTCATCGCATTGAGCTTCTCTTCCCGCCGAATGGTCGCGAGAAGCACGCCTTCCCGCTCGTCCTGCTGCAAATATTTATAGGAAGACCTCATTCCATCAACCCCCTTCGTTGAAAGGTAAACTTCTTACAACCTCATCATAAGGTCGGGGGGAGCAAGATTATATAACCGATATTTAACTTCGATAACGAAACATTAGTCGAATTCAGCAGGTCGGTGTCCGCGGCGATGCCATGCCGAAAAACCTTGATGTACCGACAATGGCGACAGCAAGGTTTTTCGGGGAAGGTTATATGCAATTGTACCGGATGATTCGACAAATGAAAGAAGTATGACAACTGTCTGTCATACTTCTTCATAAAGTTGGAGCGTATTTTGAAGCTGTTCTTTTAGGATCCTTCTTCATAAAGTTGGAGCGTATTTTGAAGCTGTTCTTTTAGTATCCCTCGCAGTGCAAAAGGCCCCATGACTTCGGCGCCGAAGCCGAACTAAGAAGTATGGGCCAAAGCCATCGAGCTTCCAGCGGCTTATAATCAGGAATTCGCATCGTCATACTTCCATCGGGATCGATATCCCGAAAGATGGTTCGTTGGGAAAATTGAAGCTCTTCAGCTTTCTTGTTTATCCCCGCCCGTTATTTATCAACAACTTTCAGTACCGTAAGCTTGTATTTGGCTTCTCCTACCTGGATAATGCTATCATCCGGAATCTCAGCCTGCTTGCCGAGGCGGACAACAACCCGGCTGGTGTAGCCTTCCAGTTCATCCTCCATGCTGCCGCTTTGCTCTGGCTCCGAGATCGTTCCTGCAGTATTCTCCGATTCGGAGGTGCCATCATTGGCTGATCCGGTCTTTTCACTGCTGCCAGTATCAACCGCAGCCCCTGCATCGGGCGTTTCTTCATTCGAAGCTGCCGGTGGAGTTGCGGAATCCGCCGTTGGTGCATCTGCAGATCCCGTCGGCTGCGACGGTTCCCCGGCTTGATTGTCCGTCGTATTGTTTCCCGGCACATCATCGCTGCAGGCGGGAGAAAATTCAAGCTCCGTATATTCAATCGCTTCAGCACCCGGCGGCTCGATCGTTAATGAACCAGGCGCAAAACGGCTGCAAGCAGCCGCGTCCTTGAACAAGAAAACCAGGGAGGTTGCCGCCGCTTGCCCCTCGGTAGCCGGAGATTGCTCCGCATATACAACCGTATCTGATTCAACGACGCCTGGTTCAGTCGTTGGCTGCACCTCAGGCAAAGCCGCACCCTCTTGCTTCGCTTCCTCCTTGCCGGATAATGCGAGGAGCCCGGCGATCACCAGAACAATGCCTACTGCCATAATGGAAGTAAACATCGTCAATTTACGATTCTTGCGAAAAAATTTGGCCAGCGGCGAGGAAAGCTCCAGCTCCGCCTGCTTATATACAGCTGTAAGGGAGGTTCCCGACATATTGAGAAGCAGCTTCCGATTCGCCCGCTTTTTGAAAGCATTCCGGTCATATTTCAGAAAATAACCGATAATAGCTTTCGAGTACGCCGGCACGAAACCTCTTGGCCGCATGAAATCACGATGCTTCTCCGACCACTGAAAAAAACGGTACAGGGTCTCTTTATCCGGAGCGTTCTGCTCCATATATTCGAGCAGCCCTGCATAATCTACGGTTTCCATTTCAGGGCTGCGCAAATAAGCAAGCACGATCCGCGAAAACCCGGCGGGCTCCACCTGTCCAGCCAACAGCCGGCGGCCAATCCGCTGCACCCGCTCTGCCTCTGTCGAGGACAATCGATTGAATATTGCTGCTGTCGGCTCTGGCAGCGTGAACCATTCGTACAGCGTAAGCAGCTCATATGCGGCGGATTTATGCCCTGGAACCTGCAGTTGTACGTTCCAGCGCTGAATCTGATCCTTATGCTGAAGGAACTCCACAGATGCGAGCTGATCTTTGGAAAGCTTGTCCAGATCAAGACCGGCAAGCATCGCGCGGTAAACTTCAAGCTCCAGGTCCTGGTACAACTCAACATCTTCATGCGAAAGCAGCTGTTTCTTTATTCCTGAAGAGGCTTCATCTTTCAGCCTGCGCAGCTGCTCGAGAATCTTATCTGCCGCCGCTAACGAGTGATGCTCACGGGCGATCTTCTCCATCAACTGCTCGTGCGCAAGTGTATGGAATAATTCATAACGGAAAAGCCCCGGATGGACGTTTCCCCACTGCTCGATCAGCTGCAGAACGATTTGCGCTCCCCCTGCAGCCATAAGCTTCTTCTCCAGAAAGGGAATGAACAGGCTGTCAGCTGTTCGCGAATCCGTCAGCAGCTTTGCGAAGAATGATTTACTCAAGTCAGGACTGCTCTCTATGGTTGTATAGAAGGTCTCGGCAGTCTCAGGATCGTTTTTCCGATTCGCATTGTTAAGGGCCAGGATGAAAAAAGTAACCAATTTACTTTCGATATTATTTCCGTCGATGCGGTTATATTCCTTAAAAGCATCTGCAATGAACGGTTCCGGCACCTGGCCCTTCCGCAAACGATCAAATTCATAATCAAAACGGGACAGGAACAAATCATTCAACCGCAGTTTGGAATCCAGCGAACGGATTGGCTGTAAATAATCGATCAATCCCCGCAGCACCGCAGATTTATGCGTTTCGTACAGCGTATCGTTTCCTTGCTCAATTTGATAGATGACGCATAACTCATGATAGCTTGCCGCGGCGATTTGACGTTCCGGACCCATGTTTGCAAGCATCAGCTCGGCAAATTGGAAGAAGCTGTCCGCACGTTCAGGCCGCCCCAGATTGTCCCATGCGAAATCCAAATACGGCTGGTCCATACTTTCTAAATCGACATTCATGATTCGGCCGTTAACGAAATCAAACGTATAATCCTTCTCGATGCTCCGATCCCCCGGGCGCAGGCTCCCCTGTTCAACGAATGTAATGTGCACCGATTTCCGGCTTTGTGGCTCTTTTGCATAGGTGATAAAACCAAGCTGCTTGCGATAGGCGTAAGGCAAGCTTTGATAAAGCAGCGCCAGCAGCTGTTTGGCTTGAATAGAAACCTGCGCAATCGGCACATCGAGGGCAATGTAAATCTTCTTCTTGCCGCCGACTGCGGCCATTACCGCAAACAGCAGCTGCTTAAATGCCTTCTCTCCTATGTTCAACTGTTCCAACAAGGAACGATAGGGAAATTTAGCGGCTGCAGCCGATTGAATCGGCAGGCTGGCTAATTCTGCAATTTCCGTGCCGTTATCGATATCATAACGATCCGCGAAGTAGGCATGCAGCCAATTCTCATAATCCCTTTCGGATCCGCTTTCGTGACCGCTTGGTATGATATAGTTATGTGTGAAGAACGCACTGCGGAGCCCGGTGAAATCCGCTGCCTGATAGATGCTGCGCCCAAGCACAATATCGCCATTATCCAGATGGAGCAAATGCATCGTTTCGGGATATGCGGCTTCGTCCTTCTCGCCGCGCGCTGCCAGTTCAGCCGGGGCATCATAGACACATAACGGATGCAGCACTTTTTTGATAAAAGAAGGGTCTAAGCCGCTGGATTTGGCGATCGTATCATATCCTTCAGCAGACCTGAAAATACCGCGTCTTTCCCGTGCATACATCTGCTGCTGGATCATCCTGCCGGGGTTAGAATCGCGCACTATTCTCTTCTCCCCTCGATGTAGTTCAGCTTGTAAAGCAGCCAAATGAAGGGCTCGTCCACCCGGATTGGACTGACGACGGTCTGCAGCTTCTGATCCACGGGATTGCTGCCCAGTGCGGATACTGCATAATAAGCCGTGTCTTTGAAATAGACGTCCATAGTCCCTTTGAACGGCCGGTCGACCTTCTCGATGAAGCGGCGGATTTCGCCGTCGATATTTTCGAATTCCGTCAAGTTGAAGAAATTGCGGTGCACGATATTATTGAAAATATTGCTGTTCGATTTAATGTATTCGCCATCTTCATCCTTCAGCGAATGAAGCATGTCGCTTTTCGTCAGCACAACGGCTGTCGGAATATCCGTTTTATTATTTTCCTGATAAGCGATGAAATCGCCGAACATCGTCAGCACCACGTCGCGCGGCTCGTCGTATTGGGAGACCCATTCTCCCGGCTTGTCGCCGAGGTTCATTCTGATTTTCTCGCGGATCGATCGAATTTGCAGCGGATCGACCATCAGCAGAATGCCAGCCGAGTTCTTAATATGCTGGCCATGCAGCCCAAGATAATCCTGTTCGACCATACCCTCGCCTGCCACATCAAAGAACACGAGCGTAAGCGGCGGCTTCGTAACGTCTTTAAAGACGAATTGGAAGATAAACGGTTCCTGCATTTTCTCTTTCTGAGTGGAAGCAAGCAGATCGCCGCGCTCGAATAACGGTTCCTCGTAATTGGTGCGGAACTTTCGGCTGATCTCGGCGTTTAGCGGCATGCAGGCGGCATCGAAATGGTTCGCCGTCGTGTTCTGCAGCGTATGGATCAATGCCGTCATATAGACCGATTTGCCAACCTGGGACGCGCCTATTATGGAAATAATATTGCTGGGCACCTTGCCAGCCGTCACCGGAAGCTCGTTATGGCATCTCGGACAAAGCCTTCTGCGTGTCAGCTCGCCATAACGGTCATTGATCCCGATCAGCACATGGTCGGAGTAGATCCGATGCTCCTCGGGCACATCCTGCGGACGGAGCACCGCCTCCATATCATGCACGGAATCGAGGCCAAAGCGTTCGCGGTATTTGTTCAGTTCCTCGTCTTCGCCAAGCGCATAATCCTCATCGTCCTCACGGGAATGGGCAGCTCGAAACACGACATCTTCCGGCGTAAATTTGCTGAAGCAGTAGGGACAGACAATATCATAGAACAACGGCCGTTGCTTCGCCTCCGGCTTTTTTTTGAATAGATCGAAAATGCCCATTCGCTTCTTCCTCC
Source organism: Paenibacillus nasutitermitis (assembly GCF_014641075.1). Taxonomy (GTDB): domain Bacteria; phylum Bacillota; class Bacilli; order Paenibacillales; family Paenibacillaceae; genus Paenibacillus_Z; species Paenibacillus_Z nasutitermitis. The sequence goes on along the minus strand of NZ_BMHP01000001.1, from coordinate 1,916,305 downwards.
TTCTCTTAGTAGTCTGGTGATTAGGCCGTGCATGCGGAAACGTCTTCCGATCGCTGTTGTACCCTTGAATTTTTGAATTTGGATACCTCTGGTGCAAAGCGGTTCACTATTTCTATTACGAACCGCTTTGCACCCTATGGGATAAATTCAGGGTACAAAGTCCGGAAGCGAATGCTTCCGAAGCAGCTTTCTTGCTGAAAGCTTGCAGCTAACGCTTCTCCAGATCGTTTTCCTCCTGCTTCGCCTATTATTCACCGGACTTCTAAACGGAAATCAACTCATAGATTTGCCCGTATTTCCGGCCATCGGTGAAAAACAACCGGATATGATCCTGTTTACCAACTTCAATGGCAGGCAGTACGTTCCTGCCTGCTGCAAATGACGCGACAAACGGATACAACAGACCGTCTTCTTTATTCACGGGATATCCACCCTGCTTTTTGACATAGCAGAGTACGTCCTTCGCGATCGGGACCTCTGACGTCACCTGAATTTGAATCGTTTTGAATTTTCTCCAAAAACCGCTTTTATCCGAAATCGTATAATATATTTTAGCCCTGCCGGAACTGATTTCGATGCTGTTCCCGCGATCCTGCTGCAGGACAAGCTGGGGGCCGCCGCTCCCTTCCTGGCAGGCATAAACCGTATAGCAATAACGCCCGATACCTTCAATCCGGCTGTGGTAGCCGTTATTCGCTTTATATTCCGCTCTCGTATACAGCTTCAGGTTGGCCGTATCTCCGGCGGCGGGCTCCGTTTGCTCTGCTGAAGTTTTCCGGATGTACACCGCATCTATGCTGCGCGGCCAAATCCAGCGCAGCGTGCACATGTCCTCTTCGACCTCGCGGGTCAAGCCGCTGATGACCGGAGAATCATGCTCCGCATCGATAAACCGCATTTATATCCGCCCCCCGCATCGTTTAAAATCCATGACTGCGGCTATCCTTTGTCCGTCCACCCATGCCCGCAGCGGGCATGTCCTTGCCGATTCGTTTTCTTCCGCCGCCACGGGGCCTTGTGCCGGAATTTTCGCTGATTGGAACAATGAGCGTAAATAATCCGATAATAGCCGCCAGTATAAGCGCAGCGTCAAAACGCCAGAATCCGTCCGTGAACCCATGCCCGGATAAGCCAGTATCCAGAATATAACCTGCCAGCAAACCGCCGACGAGACCGCCAGCGCCAAAGCTTACCGCCAGGAAGCGGTTGTCGAACAACAATCCCAGCGATACCCCGACAGTTATTCCGATAATGCCCAGCGACAATATACGAAGCAGCATGTAAAAGGTGCTGTCTGCTATCGCGTCTGTACGTTCTGTTAATAATGTCCGGCTATCGAGCTTATCGTATATATTTTGGAAGACGAGTGTCAGTCCCTTTGCTTCCGATACATCGTAATAGCTTCCTCCCGTGGAATCGGCCATTTGCTTCAGCAAAGCGGAGCCTCTGGCATCTGCAACGCTGAGACCAATCGTATTGACGGCGATTTGCTTCTCTTTATAAGTCTCGATCTGCTGATTAATACTCGATTCGCTGAAGCCGTCTGACAGTAGGATGACCATTGTGCCGCGATTGGCATTTTTCTGGCTTTCGATCGTTTTCAGCGTTTCCGCCAGTGCCAGGCTGAAGTCGGTTCCTCCCTCAGTCGGTTCGAGTGCATCAATGGCGGTATTTACTGACTGTTTGTCGGCCTCCGAGCGCAGACGAATAAAGGGCTGCAGCAATTCGGCGGTATTGCTAAAAACAACGACAGCCACCTGCTTGTCGCTTGTCATGTTCGTAATCAACTGCTTTGCCGCGGCATATCGCTCATTGTCCGGATCGTTCTCCAGCATGCTTCCCGAATTGTCTATCACAAGCACGATATCTTTCACCTGCTTCGTGCCTCCAAACTGCAGCCCGTAAATAAGCTGAAGCATACCGCCGACTATAAACAGCAATACAAGCGTTGCCGGCACGAGAAGCTTCCAGGATAAACCGGTATAGCGTTGTCTCCAGGAAGACCCGTTCAAACGGGGGGCAATCATTTCGGCAATCAGACAGGATAGTCCAATACACAATGCGAGAACGCCAAAATAGAGACCGACGACGATAAAACGCGGCCAATCTCCCAGCAGCGAGCTGAGCAAAACTTCGCCGACCGCGAATCCAATTGCTCCGCCTATTAAGCTGAACAACAGAAGCAGCATATTTATTTTTCTTTGCATGAATGACAGCCCCTTTCTGCTCTAGTTAATGGACCGCAGCGATTATCCATGTATCCCGGTTTAGCGAAGCTCAGGCAGAAGCGATGGATGAAGCGTATGGAATTCATATCCATTCTGTAAATAGGTCTCATAATAGACTTTGCCGTTTCGATAATACATCAAATCTTCCAAGTGAAAGCCGCCCATAATATTCAATTTCTCAACCCCGCTGCTGCGCTTCTCATGCACACAGCCCAGCTTGTAAATGCGGGACGTTTCGTCAACGCCAAGTGCATAGCGGATAAACTCGGTCTCCCGGTCTCCGAACAAGTATTTTTCCTCGTATCGGTGTTCATGTGTGTAATCGAGGAGTCGGATATGAATAACCGCGTTATCCTCAAGTGTCCGGTAGAGACGATGGAACAGCTCGTCCCTTGATAGAGCCTTGCGGTTGTTGTAATCAACAGATACATTCGCCCGCAGCAGAAGTTCCTCCTCAAAGGTCTGGGCAAAGGGCTCTGCGGTCAATATGAGCTTGCGGCAAACCATAGTCATTCGCTCTGCAAATGCTTGTCCGCCTTGCACAAGAAGCTCCAACACATTGCCCAAGTGCCGCTCCTCGAAGAATACCGATGCACCACGCTTCTCTTCGATCTCCATCATCGCATTCTCGGTAACACGCTCATAATATTCGAATATATTTTGTCCGATATAGTCATCTGCGGATTGAATGCTTTGCAGCGCCGCCGCCTTGAACTCTTCCGCAAGCGCCGACATTTGTACAACGCGGATTCGGTATTCCTCGTGCATATGCTCCAGCTCGCTCGCGAACCTCCGGACCAAGTCAAGCTCAGTCTCCAAACGCAGCAGCTTCCATTTCAGCAGATAGACTGTATCGAGAAAAGCGCGAATAAAGGCGCGTAAATTCTGCTTGTCCATAAATGGAAGCCGTTGAAATTTCAAGTCCTCGACGCGCATTTCCCGGGTTTGCTGAAGCTCATCCCGGGCGAGATCGATTTCTCGGACCAAATCTCGCATCCGCGAGCGCACGGCTTCCAGCACACTGCCTGCCTCATTCTTCTCGCCTGTCCACTCGGAAAGTTGATAAAAGCTGATCTGCGGTTGTTCCTGTATCGTACGGTTAACGCTTCGCCGCAGCTCTTGTGCAGCATTTGTCAACCCAAGACGTTCCTCGGCTTGACGAGTAAAATGATTTCGGAAGAAATTGTCGCAGCCTTCACCGAACAAAGCTTCTTCGGCCTCGCGCAGCGACATGCGCCGCAGCTGATCAAACCGGATGCCGCTAGTCAAGAGCCCCGTCATATCGGCCAGTTTATCCTCTTCCGGAACGAGGGCGTCCACCCGCGCCGCAAGCGCAGCGGAATCAAGCCCGAACAAGGCCAACTTCTCCTTCATGCCTGGTTCGGGCGCATTTTGCAGCCGCGCTTTAATTTGCTTGAGAAAATGGTACAGCACAGTTAAAGCAATCGAATAATTGGGACGCTTCACCTTAGCCAGCCCTGCCGAGACGAAACCCTGCCTGCCCGATTCGGACATCAGACTGTTTTTGAAAGATGAGTTATTGTAACTCACGTCATTGGACTGGACCTGGGCATCTTTCCTGTTCCTGTTCTTCAACAACAGAATATGGCAAATGATCTCATAGTTGTCCCTCATCCCGTTCAGGGTTGTAATCCCCCGCTCGTTGCGGTCGGATAAGACATAGACAAGGTCAAACAATGCAGACGCCTTATGGGTAACCGGAATGGATAAGCCGTCTCCGGTCATGAGCAGCGGCGCGGAGTACGAATAATCCGGCCGCTGCATGCCTTCAAGCTCCCTCAGGAAGCTGATTCCCGCCGCGCTGGCATATCCGAATGTCTCCGATTGCTCCCGTTCGGTAATCAACGCATACAGATCCATTTGCACCGATTTGAACAGCTGCAGAAAAATCGCTTGCGCAAGCAGCGATATTTCCGGTACAAGCACATTGAGCGGGTCGTCAACCCTTGTGATAACGGCCAGGTGAAGACGATCAAAGGAGGCGTACAGACGTCCGTAATCTGCAATCGTATCGCTGACCTGCCTCAGAGCCCGGTTAAGCTTGATTAAATAGCTTTCTTCTCCCTGGAAAGCGGCTCCTATGTCCTTGCGTCTTGTCCGGTTATCGCTATACCCCGTCGCTAATCCGGTTAGCCCAACCCGCATGACTTTGGGAGCGGATCGGCCATCATTATTACTGCTGTGTGTTGAAATGTGATCAGCCTGATGGCCACTTGCGACGCCGGCATCCGTTTCACCCGATGTTACATGAAAGTAAATAACCCCGGCATTGTTATCCCACTTCATTTCATTCGACTGAATCATCGGATCTATCGCATGCCCCGCCTCATCACCGATATATAGAAAGACGGTCGGATAATGAATGCTGCTCTGATCATCCTCAAGACCGCTTATTTGCTGCTCGGCTGCCGAATAGTCGGACGCAAATCGTTCCAGCATTGCTCTCATCACTATTTCAACTTCCTGCGAATTTCATTAAGCCTGGTTGTCATTTCCTTATAGAACCGGTGCAAATCGTCGCCGTTAGCCAGCTCGATCTTCTCATATTCAAGACGCTCGCGCGCATCAAGGAACGTGGCGAGGAGCTCCTCAAGCTTGGCCAGCAGCAGGGCCGTATCCTCCGTAGCCGTAAGTTCCGTTACCCGCCGCGCCGCTTTGCGCATGAGTGTGCTTCGGCTCTTGTCATCGAGCTTCCGGAAGCTCTCGAATACCTCATATTCGACATAGCTGCTGCTCTTCATTAAATTAGCGAAAGGCGGCCACGCTTCCTCTTCCGGCTCACGGTCGTACAAGTAGAGCGCGCCTTTCTTGGTGATCGTCTCCGTGTACAAAGCCTCGATAAACTGATCGAGCCATTTCTCCTCATCCTGATGCTGAAGAAGCAGCGCCTCAAGCTCAGCCGTCTTCGCCGAAATGGACTCGTATTTCGCAAGTTCCTCACGGACACGTGCAAGCAGCTCCGGCGAACGGATGAGATTTTCCTGCGCGAGCTCTTCGGTAAAGCTGCCGAATATATCCTTGGTTGATTCATGGTCCAGCCCTTCGGATAGAATCCGCTTCAGCTCATTCAACGCCCGTTTGACTTCGCCCAGATTCGGTTTATCCGCATCCAGCTGCATATTGAAAGGTTTTAGCGCATCAGACAGCTGAAATGGTTTCGAGAAACGAACGGAATATCGGCTGCTCGTGTTATTATCGATGCCTTTCTCTTCAATAATGCGGTAGCGTTCTGCTTTTCCAAACTCGGCGCGCACTCTTGAGTTATAGCTCTTCACGCGCGGATTGACGTACGTATCTCCCCAGGATTTCTCTGGAATCGGCGACGGCAAATACGTCCAATTGACCCGGTCCGTCTGTACAAGATGGCGTCCGATGCCTTCCTTGTCCAGAATCGTGCGCTCGTAGTTTTCCTCATATACCTTCAACGGAGTGTAAACAAACAAAGGCACGCCATTCCTCGTATTCAACCAGAATATCCGGTTTTTCACTTCACTTTCCTTGATTGTGAAATGGGATTTGCCGATCGAGTTATTCTGATAGTTCCGGATGCCACGCAAAATGCTGGGCGCCTGCACAGGCACCGATACGAAGCCCCATGATGGAACATGCAGATTGCCCGAGCTGTTGCTCAGATGGAATACCGGTACGGCTTCCTCATCCAGCTTGCTCGCAATATGGCGCTCGACAAATTTCTCAATCGATTCATCGTTCCCATACTTCATGACAAGGAATTCTTCCATTGATTTTGTAATCAGGTCGCCGAATTTATCGGTAAGAAATTCGGAGATCGAGCTGACGATATCGATTTCCTGTTCCTTCACCCACAAATTCGAATGGTCCAGCAGCTCCTGCGTGAAATCGCGGATCAGATCGTCCCCGTCTTTCTTATCCATTAAACGGCTGATCACATCGGAAATATCCGGCACGCCGACAATATTCCAATAATAGGTTTTGTTGCCTTTATGGTCGGCCTGCTCTTCCCCATTTGTGAGAAGGTCGCCGTTTTTGGCAAAAATCGAATTCAGCACGTTTAAAATTTCCGTGAACACATTATAGATCCGGTTGTTCTCGTTGTTCAGCAGCTGGTGCAGATCCTCATAAAATTCAATCAGCTGCTCCATCCGCTCAACATCGGCGTGCAGCCAGTATTCATTGATTTTCGCTTCAATATAGTTATTTTTCTTCTTATCCTTGGAGACAAAGGCGCTCTTCGCATCGCCCATGCGCTCCTCTGATTGTTCTCTGGCCGCTTCGATTTCCCGCGGCAGCCGAAGCAGTCCCTCGCGCAGCGTCTCAATATAAGAGAGCAGCATCTTCAGCAAACAAAAGCCTTTCTCGGTATAGATGAGACGGGATACATAGAACGGTCCCTGCTCAGGATGAAGAAACGTGCGCCGGATTTGTTCGGTAAATTGCCCGACAATCTCGCCTGGAAGCTGTTTTTTGGCTTTGATATATTCCTCGCGCGCACGGGCCAGAAAGTTTTGTTCCAGCTCGGTATCCATGTTCACGGCTTGCATTTTGATTACGTTGCTGTAGCTTAAGCGCTCGCTGTTCTCAAAACCCGGCAGCGGCTCGGGCACGCGTGAATCGAATGTTTTCATCATCGTATCGAGATCGATTCCAAGCTTGCGGGCAAACTTCTCCACATCGTCCTGGCTTGGCGCTTTCTCGAACATTTTATCCATTTTATTGAAGAGCCGGTAGGCCAGATACGTCGTCATTTCTTCAATCGGCAGAACCGCTGAGGAAGCTCCAATAATGTTGTAGTCGTAATTGGCCGGATACATCTTGTTCATTTGGGCGATGTTCGTCCGAATGTTGCTGATATAGTCATGAATGGCAAATTCTTCGCCGGACTGCTTTTCCTCGCTGGAAATAAAGTTCGTAATATTCTCCGCTGTCACATTCATGCAGTAATCATAGGCATTTTCGAGCAGCTTGCCTTCCGCATTGGTAGCTGAGATGAGATGGCATAAGTTGAATGGCGGAAGCGGCGAGTTAACGTTCAGAATGCTGCCGTATTGCTGCTTGAACCGTTCTCCGCGGCTGTCCACATTCATCCAGTAGTCCAGTTCTTTCAGTGCGGCATAGCCATTCTTCTTAATGTACTCGCGCGTATGATCGCTCAGGCTTTTATTGGCCAGATTAATATCCGGCGTGAACAAATAACCAAGCGTATTGACCCGGTCAATTCCCGCCGAGCCGTGATCGCGCTCAATGATGCCTCTGACGATATACGAAATATCGAGGAAGCAGCCGCTGCCCGTTCCGCCGGATAGGCCGGTTAGCAGAAATACCATCAGCTTCTTATTCGTGCCGACAGACAACGTCTTGATTTTTTTGTCGATGCTTTGCACGACCTGGTTGATCTTCGTAAACAACAGCAGCCGTCCTGCCTGGCGCACGCCGGCCGCACCGTTCATCCCATCGGTAATGCTCAGCTCCGGCGACAGCCAATCGGTAATGTAGGGCTCCAGGATACTGCGGTTTTGCAGCAGTCCTCCGACCTCGGCATTGGACAGCAGCACGAATTCATTGATCGGATCCAAACCAATCCCTCTATACTTCTTGTTGCGGTCCTGTTCATTTGTTTCAAAGGCAAGGAATTCCACATTGTCGGGTTTATCGCGTTTTCTTTTGGAGACCGGATCCGCCGGCAGCTTAAAGCGGCGGTTGATCTGATATTTCAAACGCAGCAGCGCATCGATGCCGGTGCCGCCCAGTCCGATAATCAAGATCGGGTTATCAATCGTATCCACCCGGATTTTCTCGCTGACAATACCTCCGCCGAGCGAAACGTCCAACTGCTGTATATGTTCCCTTACAATTGGTTTCATTTGTTATGACCTCCTCAGGTTATTTGCGTCTCTATTTATTGGGTTTGTACTATTATACGAGGTATTCGATAAATATGGTTTTGTCCACTTGCGCAAGCGTTACCGTAATGCGGTCCCCACTCTTCATTTCCAAATCGCGGGAGGCATCGACCGCCCTTCCCGACTTCTCAACCGTGCACGTGGAACCATTATGCAGCACAATGCGGTCGTTGCTGCCCGGTTTAAAGACCACTTTATCAGTCTCCTTCAGCTCAGGCGCCAGCTGCAGCAGCTGGTGGAGAAGCAGCTTTCCCTTGAAGGCGGACAATTTTTTGTACTGCGGTGAGGTTTTGTCGCCTGTATTTTCATCGCGAATTTCAATGACGAGTTGCCCGACAAAACCGCGGTTCGCCTGCTTCAAGAGCTTCAGCACGTAATAAGCAGCTACAAGCAAGACCGCAAGACCTGCAACGCCTAGAATGACAGGGACAACCGGAAACGGCTTCTTATCATTGCCAGCCGGCTGCGTAGTTGTTTGCCCCGATGTCCCTGCCTTAGCCGTTATGGTTACCGGATCCGTCTCGCGGAAGAAACTTGCCTCCTTGGCCTTCACTCTGATTTCATAGTCATGCTTCTCGGCCACCTTGTACGTTCCCTCGAAATGATCGCCGGCATTTTCCATCGGAAATTCCTGGGTTGTACCGGTATCCAAATCTTTAACGAGCAGCACCGCGCTCATGTTGCTGTATTGCGTCTTATCCTCCAGTTTTTTTCCGCCGCTAACCAGATAAGAGCTGAATGGCACCTTATCGCCCTGCGAATAGGTTGTCGATGCAAGGGGGTCTATCGCCAGAGTCAAATCATAGTTAAAGACGAGATTAATGTCGATTTTGTCGCGCTTCACGCCTTTGATCTGCAGGGTCCAGTCGCCCTCAGACGGCTTAAGCAGCTTGAGCAAGGTGTAGCTCTTCGACTTCGACAGCAGGACATTATCCGAAGGGATCGCAATTGAGCTGCCGGACGGATCGACAAGCTTCGCCTCAACAGGCTTGGCTGACATAATGGAAATGTTCGCTTCCAGCACATTCGCATTAGGCACGGAAATTTTCACGTTCTGGTAGCTTCCGTCCGCAGTAATGGAATCGACCGGCACAACGTTCAATTCCAGATGGCTGGCAAATATTTCGCTCAAGATATTCGGCAGATCATCTGCCGAGGCGGTAGCAAACGACTTGCCGCCGGTCAGATCCGAAATTCTGGCCAATGCCGCTTCATTCAGTTTGCCGTTCGCGTTCAGCCCAATCGTGTAAATCGGCACTCCGCTGTCATTCGCTTCTTTAATGGCCTTGTCCATATCCGCATCGGACTTGGCTTGTGTTCTGCCCGTACTGGCATTGAAATCGTTGTTGCCGTCAGCAAGCACAATGATCATTGGTTCGTGATTGGGATCGGCTCCATCGTCGAGAATTTGTATCGCTTCCTTCACGCCGACGGAGATATCCGTATAGGCGCCGCGGTTCAATTGGTCAATGAAGCTCTTGAGATTCTTTTTATCCGCTGACGACTTGATATTAAGCAGAGCCTTCTCACGCTCGATCTGATCGGTATAGGCCACGATTCCAACCTGATTGCCCTGCTCCGACAGCATATCGATGAACATCTTCATCGCTTCATTCCCGATTTTCCCCGGATCGCTTGTGCTCATCGATTTGCTCACATCGAGCACCAGCACCGCATCGATTTGAGAGGTATCCTGTCCTGCATGCACCGGGGATAAGCTGATGAAAGGCAGCAGCAGAACAGCGGCGGAGACCGCAATAATTTGAAGTGAAATACGTCTAAGTCGATTCATGTTTGTACTCCTTCGCGATAGGACAAGCAGATCTGTTATGCTGGTCCAATAGTCACGGTTAGTCACCGCTACCCTTATAATGATATACTATAAATGTAAGTATAACTGATAGATTCCCGGAAATCACTTTTACGGTATGAGAGGAACAGCATATGGTTACATACGTCTGTCTTGGAATTTTGTTTCTTTATGTCATCTTCAAAGCTATTATCTACCGTTCACGCCTGAAAAGAACACCTTCTCCCGAGCAGCTTAATAAGCTGGTCATTTCCATCCTGAGAAGCAGCGGGCAGCGTGACCGCGAATGATGAAGAAGCTGCCGGTACTGCTGACTCCTTATATTAAAACACGCTACCCTTATAGGAAGCTTAAAATTTGCCGCCGCTGCAATCATTTCACTGTGCTGGGAGAGGCGGATTGCCCGGTATGCGGCCATGCTGCCCTGCAAAACGTGGAGAAAAGGGCTGCCTCCATGCTGCAGCGCTCCATGTGGAAAGATTGGTTCGTCGTATTGTTGATCATGCTTGTCGGCATAGCGCTGAGCGAGTCCACAAAACAGACGATCCTGTTTGTTGCAGGAAGCTTGCTGCTGCTCGCTCTATTATGGACGATTCAGCGGCGGACGAAGTTTGCTTTATTGCATGTACAATTGGAAAAATTATTTCAAAATGAGGCTTATGCCCTCTGTAACGGCCTTGTTAAGGACCGGGAGGCGGCCATTAAAGTGTTTGAAAGCGGCAATAAACCGCTTGCCTATGAAATGCTGCGTGAAATCGGAGCACTTGTCCATACGGACCAGCTTCGGATCGAGCAAATTCTGCTGCTGCAATCGTTTGTGCTGCGCAAAGATATGGATCTCATGCTGGACCCGCTCCTGATGAATCATTTTAATTCCGACCTTGTCGAATATATTGGAGAACTCGCGAAAATAAGGCGGGACCTGCTGAAAGAAAATGCGTTCCGGTATATCCTGCTGCATGAGGCCCAGATTTTGAAAATGGAACATGGCGAGAGCATTCTCATCGGCGTTGCTGGTGCCGTAGTCCGAATGAAGCGATATATTACGCTTTATCCGCATTTGCTGCTGCGCTATGCGCGCAAGCTTCCCAAAGACCGTTTCCTGCGGCTCTATCGAATGATACAAAGCAGCCAGACCGCGAATAACGGCCCCTTATATGAAGAGGTTATGACCATTTACAACGAAAAGTACAAATGGGATGAAGACTTCCAGCGCGATAACAGGTGATGTGGCGGTTAGTTGAATCTGATGTTGTCCATGCTTTGGTATAACACAAAGGGGCTGACCCAAAAACCTGATGGTTTTTGGGTCAGCCCCTTCTCTATTGGCAAGCTGGTTATAGGATTGCCCAACCTGGGCTATTGTCTTATTCATATTCCCACAACTGCATTGCAGCCCCAATCATGCCGCCCAAGCTTCCATGGCTGGACGGCAGAATCCGGACGCCGGACTGAAAGGAAGACATCGCCCGCTTGTGCGTTTCTTCCTCGATTCGCCGCAGCAGCGGTTCGCCGACATCCGCGAGTCCTCCGCCGATAATAATCAGCTCCGGATTGCAGATGTGAAGCAGGCTTGCGATTGCTGCTCCAAGCGCTTCGAACGCGTCGTCCATGATTGCGGTCGCGTCGGGATCCCCCGAAAGCCAGCTTGCGATGATCCCTCGCGTATTGCGCGGTCCATCCGAAGCTTGCGTGCCCCTTTCGGCCAGCCGTTCATTCATCCGCTTTGCGATTGAGGTTCCGGACGCATAGGCCTCAAGGCAGCCTCTGCTGCCGCAAATGCAGGGAAGCCCGCGAAAATCGATGCTCATATGACCGATTTCACCGGCACCTCCCCATTTGCCGTGCATAATTTTACCGTCGTCAACGATGACACCGCCGATTCCCGTTCCAAGTGCCAGACAGATCATCTGCCTGATATCCTTGCCCGCGCCGGCATACAACTCGGCCAAGGCCAGGACATTGACGTCGTTATCGACATGGACGGGCATGCCAAATCTTTGCTCCATAAACGCCTTCAATGGCGTGCCGGTATACCCCGGCAGCAATTCGGATGCGTGCCGGATCGTCCCTGTCTGCCAGTCGACCTGCCCTGCAGTCCCGATGCCTATTCCCCTAAGAGCGATCCGCGGGTCGTTCCCATACGCCCAAGCCAGTAGGCGGGACACCGCAATGGCAATCCGTTCCACGACCGGACTCTCGCCCGCCCGCGTTGGAAGGCTTTCGGAATAAAGCGTCTTGCCATCATGGCTGATGATGCCGGCATTGATCTTCGTCCCCCCTATATCCACACCGATCGCATATAAGGATGCCGGGTCGTGAGAATAAATGCCCATCTTGCTCTTCCCCCTATCCGAGCTTCTGCCGAATCGCTTTGACATACCGGGCTGTAATGAGCTGCGGCCGGGTAATAGCACTGCCGACGACCACGTAGTCGGCTCCGGCATCCAGGGCGGCTACCGCATCTTCCGGTGTCCAGATTCGGCCTTCAGCGATGACAGGAATGTTCAGTTCCCCGCTCAAGCGGCGAAGCAGATTCAGATCCGGTCCTTCCAGCTGCTCGCTGTAGGACGTATACCCCGACAGCGTCGTCCCGACAAAGTCCGCACCCAGCTTGGCGGCGGCAGCGCCTTCCTCGTAGGTGGACACATCGGCCATGACCGCCGCGCCTTGTTCATGGACGAGTGCAAACAACTCGGCGACGGCATCCAGCCGCCCTTCGCGGTTTGTTACATCCATGGCCACGATCTCCGCGCCTGCGTCCAGAATTGCCGATACTTCTTCCGCCGTTGGCGTAATGAAGATGTCCGAGCCCGGGATTACCCGTTTGATCAAGCCGATCACGGGCAAGTCCACAGCAGCCTTGATCGCCCGGATATCATAGACTCCGTTCGTACGAATTCCGATGGCCCCGGCCGCCTTTGCGGCCTGGGCCATCTTGGCCATCGTATCCCCGCCGTGAAGCGGTTCGTCCTCGAGCGCTTGCGCGGATACAATCAACCCTCTGCGCCGGAAAATAGGTGATAAATTAGCCATGTGCACTTTCCTCCCGATCTTTATTTAACCGCTCCCATCGTCATTCCTTTGACCAAATGCTTCTGCACGAAGATCCCAAAGATGAGCATCGGAACCATAATAAATGTGCCTGCGGCAGATAACGGTCCCCATTCCGTACCTTGGAAGGTCATAAATGAAGTCACGAGCACAGGGAGCGTCTGCGTCCCTTTCCCCGTCATGACAAGCCCGATCAGAAACTCGTTCCAGGCCAGTACCATGGAGAGAATAAATGTTGCCGCCAAACCGCCTCTGGCCAAAGGAAGGATGATACGGAAAAATGTCCGGGTCTCCGAACAGCCGTCAACGAAGGCCGCTTCGCGAATTTCACCGGGAATATCCTCGAAGTACGTCACCAGCATCAGGACAGCGAATGGCAGGTTCATCAGCATATACATGAAAATGAGCAGCATATATGAATCGGAGATGCCGATTTGCACGGAGATGAAGTAGACCGGAAGCAGCATAAGAATCGGCGGGGCGACTCTGGAGCTCAATATGAATGTCATGATTTTGGATTTGTTTGGAAAACGAAAATAAGCGAGTGCATAAGAAGTGACTGTAGCGATACAAAGGCACAGCACGGTCGAGACAAGCGAGATGAATACACTGTTGCCAAACGCCAGGAAAAAGTCCGATCTGTCGAACACGTTACCGTAATTATCCAATGTAGGTTCGAAAAACCATTTCGGGGGAATCGCGAAAGCGTCCCGGCTATTCTTGAACGAGGTGGAGATCAGCCAAACGAGCGGGACCATGAAGAATATCAATATGCAGCCGACGCCCGCGTAAAACAACGTAGATTTCGTGATGCGCATCGTTCTCCCCCTCACCTTTTAGCTTTCGTCAGCCGGGTATATACCGTCGTGAAAATAAATGTAATGATGACGGTAATCGTCAAGTTAATCACCGTGGCATAACTGATGTTGAAATTGTTGAAGCCCTGGATGTATGCATACATATTTGTCGTTTCCGTCGCGAGCGACGGGCCTCCGCGCGTCATGACATAGATGATGTCAAACGTCTTGACACTGTCGATGATCCGCAGCAGGAACGCGATGATCAAGGAAGGCGCAAGCAGAGGAAGCACAACATGGCTAAAGCGCTGGAACGTCGAAGCGCCGTCGACTTCGGCTGCCTCCAGCGGCTCGCTCGGCATCGCGTCGAGACCTGCCGCAAGGATCAGGAACACGAACGGCGTCCACTGCCAGACGTCCGCAACGATGACGGACACCATCGCCAATTCCGTGCTGCCGAGCCAGTTAATCTTGCTGCTCAGCCCCAGTTGACCCAAATAATAATTGATGACCCCGGAATTCGGGTCATAGAACACGCGCCAGATTAAGCCGGATACAACCGGCGTCATGATCATCGGGATCAACAGCAGCGTCCGCACGAGCTTGCGCCCAATGAACGGACGGTTCAAATAAAGCGCCAAACCAAGGCCCAGCAGCAGCTCGATACCTGTTGCCGATATGGAGAAGACGATAGTCCGCCACAGAGAGCTCCAGGCCCGCGAATCTTGCAGCAGGGCGACAAAGTTATCCGCGCCGACGAACGACTTCGCCGATTTCACCAAATTAATGTCATGCAAAGCCAAATAAATCGAATACCCCATAACCACTACTGACATGATGCCCAGAATGAGCATCGTGGGCATGATCCAGGCACGGGGCCGGGTTTTAAACTGCCGAATCATCCGTTCCCCTCCTTTAAGGAGCCAAGCGACCGTCATGTTTGATTCTGCTGAGCATGACGGAGATGCTTGGCCTGTTTCCCAGCCGCAGGCCGATTATTTCGCGGACAGCAGCTTGTTGTTTAATTTGTTGGCTTCCTTCAGCACATCTGCAGCCGTCTTGTTGCTGAGCAACGCCTTGGAGATGGCTACACCTGTATTGTTGATCACTTCGTTGGATTGCGGAATTTGCGGCAAATATTGCGTGTTTCCGTTTGCGATCGCTTCCAGCATCGTATCCTTGAAGGCGCCGAATTTCGTCACGAAAGCGTCATCCTTCATCGCGGCCAGGGAAGATACGCCGGAATTCGGATCGATGGACATCGATTTGATTTGCTGCTCTTTCGAGGTCGCCCAACTCATGAACAACCAGGCTGCTTCCTTGTTGTCGCTAACCTTGGACAAGTACATACCATGAACCGCCAGCGATGAAGCGCCGCCTTTCGGATTGCTTGACTGCGTAGGTACGGGAGCGTATCCGACCTTGCCGACGATTGACGACTCTTTGGGATCTTCGTTGTATGCGCCGTTTACGGTTGCGTCGATCGTCATGGCCGCTTTGCCTTGCTGGAACAACAGGCGGTTTTCCTGCCAGCCGAAGTTCGCCACGCCGGTCGGACCGTATTTGTTCAGAATTTCCTGATAGAAGTCCAGCGCTTTGGCCGCTTCCGGAGTTTCGAGGTCCGTCTGCCCTTGTTCGTTCAACCATTGGCCGCCGAAGCCCCACAGGAAAGCCGCCCACACATACACGTTCTGGATCCCTTGTTCGCCGCGCAGCGTAATGCCCGCGATCTCGCCGTTTGACTTCTCTTTAACGGTCTTGGCGGCTGCCATCAGCTCGTCGAACGTCTTGGGAACCTCAATGCCATACTCCTCGAACAAATCTTTACGGTACATAAGGAATGTGCTCTCTCCATATACCGGCAAACCGTACATCTTGTCGTCAATCTTCATGGCGTTTAAATATTCGGGCACAAAGTCAGCTTGGTCATAGTCCGAGCTAATCGCCGCATTAGAGGCGAACGAGTCGAGAGGTTCGACATATCCGGCGTTTTGATATCCGTAGCCGTGAACGATATCATCCATGACAATGTCGTAGCGCCCGGAACTGCTCGAGAAGTTGATCAGCGCCTTGGACGTCAAGTCGCTGTAAGGAACGATCTCCAGATTGACCTTAATGCCCGTCTTCTTTTCGAACTCGGGAAGCATCTTCTGGATCGCATTGCTGGTCGAGTGTCCTTCGAGCAGTACGCTGATTTCCTTCCCTTTATAAGGCATGGCCACATCAGATGGCGAACCGTTGGTCCCGGTGTTGCTCCCATCCGCATTATCCGTTTTATTACCGCAACCTGAGATCAATACAGAAGTGGCCAGCAGCGCAAGCGTACCCCATTTTAACTGTTTGTTCATTTGTTGCTCCCCCTCTTTTCGATTAATCGATGGATGATGGTACGATGACCGGCAAGCCGGTCTGCAGAGATTGCTCCATGCATGTGGCGATCTGTACGGCGCGGTATGCTTCTTCGACCATGATCGGAAGCGGTGCATCTTCGGTTACCGCAAGTATAAAAGAGGTCAGCTCTTCTTTCATGATTCCCGTTAAGCGGCCATACATTTCCATGCCATACATCGTATCGGGATAAGTGAACCGGCCTTCTGTGTGACGCTGGATGTTCTGATTGACGATATTGATGTTGACGGCCCCTTCCGTCCCGACAATATCCAGCTTCGCGTCCAGCTCATAGTATTGGTCCGGCATGACCCAGCTCGTCTCGTAGCTCCCAACCGCGCCGGAAGCGAGCTTGAATGTCGTCACCGCCGCATCGCCAACGTTGAATTCATTCAAGCGGTTGCGCACCTCTACCGTGTACACTTCGACAATGCGATCCCCGGTCACCCATTCGATCGCGTCGATATCGTGAACGCCGAGGAACATGAGAACGGATGTCCTGCCTTTCAGCCTAAGCCCGTTCTGGTACGAATTGTTTCGTCTCGCGTACAGATGAAGCGGGCTGCCGAGCTGCCCGGAAGCGACGGTTTGCCGCGCATGATAGTATCTCGGATCCCAGCGCAGCGTATGCCCGACCATCATTTTGATTCCGGAAGCCTTCGCTTGTTCGACGATCGCTTTCGCTTCCTTCAAGTCCGTCGCGAGCGGCTTCTCCATGAGTACATGCTTGCCGTGCTTGCAAGCAAGCATAGCAAGCTCGTAGTGCTGATCATCCGACGTACAGATGCTGACTGCGTCCAGCTCCTCCATGCCAAACAGCTCTTCAAGACTGCCGGCCGCTTTCGTGCGGTACTTCTCCGCCATCTGCCGGGCATGCGGTTGGTAAATGTCGTATACCGCCGCCAGTTCCACTCCGGCGTGCTCCGTGTAAATCCGCGCATGGGTCTGCCCCATTACGCCTAACCCAATGACCGCTACTTTCATTTTCCGCACTGATGTCTGCCTCGCTCTCTTCATTAAAAACTCGTATTATTGTAACGCTTACATGATCAGTATAGAAATCTGCAAGAGAGGAAAATAGGAACGAGATCAAGAATAATGTTCACAATTCCGCGCTTCCATGATGAATGGATTCACATTTTATATAGGATTGTTCACGTTTTTAAGATGGACAAGAAGAAACCTCCTATTCCGAAGGAATGGAGGTTGTCGATCCGATTATAAAATTCGCCCTGTAACGTTTCGGGCTCATACCTTTGACCTTCTTAAAGATACGGCCGAAGTAATTAAAGTTATCGTATCCGACTTTCTCTGCGATCGCGTAGCTGGGCAAATGCGTATTCCGCAGCAGTTCCGCGGCTTTATCAATCCGTAAACCATTCAGGAATTCAATGAGACCCGTACCGGTCTCTTTTTTGAACAGAAAGCTTAAATACCCTTCACTCATCATCGTTCTCGCGGCGGCTTGCTTCAGCGTCATCCTTTCGGAATAGTGGTCTTTCATGTAGGTGACCAGCGCCAGGATTTCTTCCCGTCCCCGCTCCCGCGACGCTGAACGGACCCGATGCACATTCTGCGCAACGTAATGCTCGAACCATTGCTCTGCGAGGCGGATTCTTGTGAAGCCGATGATCTCGCTGTAAGCCGGCTGCTCGCCTTCGGCTTGCCGTTCTTCAGGAATTCCAAGCTTCCGGAAAGCGGTCTGCAAGGTATAGAACAGATCTAGGCAGGCTTGAATCGCTTGGGCGATTGGCGGCCTTGCGATTTTAACATTCGCTAATATTCCATCGATCTTATGCCGGATGGCTTCTTCGTCCAGTTGCTCGACGGCCAGCACCAGCTCCTTCTCATCCTGCCGGGAAATCAGTGATACGCCAAGCGATGAGTTGTTTAATCCTTGTTCAGCATGGATATACACGTGTTCCCCCGTCCCAAAAAAACTAGTCTCGAGAGCCTGTGCAGCTTCATTGTACCCTTCCGCCAGCTTGCCTGGTGATTCGCACCCGCCGCTGAACCCGATATCGACCGCTATTCCGGTGAAGCGTCCGGCCGCGCTCGCCAAGTCTTTCCCGATTTCCCTTAACCGTTCTGCCGAAATCTCGTCCTTCAGCCACAAAACGAGAACAACTTCACGCTCCGAGGATCTCGCTAGCGTCGTTCGGACCCACTTCTGCGCATTCAACTCGAGTACATGACCCAACGTCGCGGCCGCTGCCGGTGGAACGAAAGCTGTTTGCGTCGTCTCATCTTCGGTCACTCTCGCAAGCGCAATATAAGCCCGGTGCCGGGAGAAGCTTTCCAACAGCGCCTGACGGTTCATGTCCTCCAATCGGATTTCACCCTCCATGCAGCGGCACAGGAGATCTTCCAGTGTTTCACGCGGGGACGAGGTGTGCCCGTCCTCTTTTGGATTGGCCGAAGCCGACTCGCTGGCCGGTTCGATCCGACTAGCCGTTTCGCGCAGTAAATGAATCAATTTGTCCGGATCGACCGAAGCTTTCAGAATATAATCGTCAGCGCCCAGTTTCATCGCGCTTCGGACGTAATCAAATTCATCATGGCTGCTGAGCACGATGATCCGGATTTCCGGTCGCTTTCGCTTAACCTCTTTGATCAATTCGATCCCGTTCATATTTGGCATCTTAATATCCGTTAACAGAATATCTGGGTTAATTCGATCGAGCAAAGCGAGCGCTTCCACTCCGTCTCCAGCTTCCCCCGCGTACCGGAATCCGTTTCCTTCCCAATCGATGGCGGATTTCATGCCGATTCGCACAATAATCTCGTCATCAACCAGCATGACTTTAATCGGCATGCTTTTGTCCCTCCTTTTTTCGCAGGAACGGTAACCGGAACGTTACCGTTGCGCCTTCGCCCGGCCTGCTGTCGATCGCAAGGCCGAACCCTTCTCCGTATTGAAGCCTGAGCCGTTCATGAACGTTGCGCAGCCCGATCCGTTTTGCCTCATCGTTCTCTTCTACCAGCTCATCTGCATCAAGCCATGTTTGAAGTTCCTTTAACCGCTCCATGCCGATCCCTATGCCGTTATCGCTTATTGTCAGGAGCAGGATCCCCCCTTCCTGATGCGCTTTCACTTCGATGACTCCTTTTCCGGGCAATCGTTCCAAGCCATGCTCTATGCTATTCTCGACGACCGGCTGCAGCATGAACTTTATCGTCTCTGCTTGAAGAAGGTCCTCCGGCACGTTGAAGACGATGTCCAGCTTCTCATTGAACTTCAGCTTCATCAAAACGATATAGTTCCGAAGGTAGTCAACTTCTTCTCCCAGCGTATTCATGCTGCTTCCCCGCACGATGCTTCCTTCCAGCAAGCCCGCCAGACTGGAGAGCATTTGACCGACTTCCCGCTCGCCTCTCACATAGGCGGTCCACTTGATATTATTCAGCGTATTGAGAATAAAATGCGGATTGATCTGGGCTTGCAGCGCGCGAAAGCGCATCTCTTCCTTCTGTTTGTATTCGTCTTTGACGCGGTGCAGCAGATCTTTCAATTGCCCTAGCATTTGGTTATATGTCTTCTGCAGCACGGATATCTCTTTGGGCCCATTCACTGTAATGGGGCTGTTGAATTGATTGTTTTCCATCCCCGTCATCTTCTTGACCATCACGACCAGCGGTCTTGAGATATTGTTCGCGATCGCAATAGTGAGCAGGACAAACAACGCGAGGATCATGCCCGAGACCGTGAGGTTCGCCTTCCGAATATCGAAAATCTCTTTGAACACCGTGTCGTACGGAATGATCTGGACGATTGTCCAGCCCGTCTGGCTGATGCCGTAATAATTCACGAGTTTCTTCTCTGCACCCTTACCAACGGTTGCTTGACCCCGGGAGGTCTCCTTAAGATCCATAACCGCGTATTGGGTTGGCAGCGCAGCGCCAAGCTTGCTCTTGTCTCCGCTTGAGATGATCGTCCCGGACGAATCAGCTAAATATATCTTCCCTTCCAGCCCCGTGATATAGCTGTATAAATCCTCCTCCGACTTGCTGTAAAGCAGCACGCCAAGCTTGCGGTGCGTCTGTGGTTCCTGGATCAATCGCACCAGGGAGACCGTAGGCCGTTTGTCTGCGAATGTGTAATTTGTTTGTCGGAACACCCAAAGCAACTGATTCGGAGTTGTATTTAAATGGGCGAGCCAGTCGCTTCGCATGATCTCGTTATAGACTTGAGGCTCTGTGTATCTTGACGTAGTCATATGACCGATATTATCCATCACCGCAACAAAAGAAGTGTGATTGGATCTGGACACTTTGTTCAGCTCACTAATCTGCAGCTCATATTTCTCATAAGGAGTAAGCGCTTCCGGATCCTGCAACAATTGGATGACGCGAGGGCTCTGCGCGATCTCGTTGGCGGCTGCGAACATTTCTTCCGTGGCGTATTCGATATTGCGGCCTGCCAATTTCAGCGCTTCCTGAGCAGAGTATCCAATCTTCGCTTTAATCGCTTTCTCCAAGGGCTTATCCAAATAATAGAAGGTAAACAATAAGGGAAGGATCAAAATGATCAGAACCAGGAAAATAATCTGGTTTCGTATGGATATTTTCTGGGAGAGGATGCCTAACCGGATGTTCATCGCCAATTCTCCTATCGCTTCGATTATTCAAACAAGTGTAAACCCGCCGAACTTTTCTGTAAAGAGGCGCGGCTGCCCTCCTGTTCTATAACCCCATACAATCCCATTCAGAAGCTTATAGGATATCATTGGAGGACAAGGGTTTGCTTCAATAAAAAAACAACAAGACCACATTATACATGGCCTTGTTGTTCTTCAGCTTAGAGCTTGGCGTTATCGTGCAAGATCCCGCGTGCCAGCATCGATTCAGCGAGCAGAACTGCGCCTTTGCCTGCACCCATCTTCGTGTTGTGGGAAACCAGTACATATTTAACGCCGCCAAGCACGGCTTCCTCTTCCAGCCTTCCCATGCTTGTCGTCATCCCGCCTCCAAGCTCCCGATCCAGTCTGGGCTGCGGCCGGAATGGGTCATCGAAAATATGAATCATTTGCTCGGGCGCGGAATGCAAGCGTGGGCCGGCGAAGGGATTATAGCCGCGGATAGCTTCTTTAATTTCAGCTAAGCTGGCTTGTTCCTTCAGACCGACAAATACAGACTCGGTATGTCCGTCAATCACATTCGCTCTTGTACAGATACAATTGACATTAATCTCGGCAGGCGTAATGCCCTCTCCGGAATAGCCGCCGAGTATTTTCAGCAGCTCTCTTCGGACCTTTCCTTCTTCATTAGGAATGTAGGGGATGATATTGTCCAGAATATCCATCGAACGAACCCCTGGACTTCTTCCGGCTCCGCTAATGGATTGCATGGAAACCATAAGAACATTCTGCACGCCAAAGTGTTCCTGTAATGGCTTTAACGTGATCGCAAGACCCGTCACCGTACAATTGGGTACTGGCAGAACGAATCCCTTCCAGCCGCGTTCCTGCTGCTGTTTGCGAATTAGATCCGCATGATCGTCATTGACGCCCGTGATGAGAAGCGGCGTATCCTCGAAATATCGAAATGCGGATGCCGTCGAGAAGGTCGGAGTCGTTTGGGCAAACCAGGGCTCCAATTCTTTGGCCAGATCGGATTCGATAGCTGTGAAAATAACATCAACCGAGGTCGGCGAGAATTCCTTTGAGGATACGACCGGAACATCCAGCATATCTTCGGGTATCGGCGTATTTTGTATCCATCTCGAAGATCCGTCTGCTTCAAGCAAAGCTTCTTTATACGAACTCAAGGTTCTGGATGTGACCATAACAACGACTTCAAAATTCGGATGCTGCGTCAAGGCCTGTACGAACTGTTGGCCGGCCATGCCTGTTGCTCCGACGATTGCTGCTTTTAAACGTGACATAGGCTCACTCCTCTTATAGTATGAATTAGTAGCTTTCAACAATTAACAAAACAAAAAAATCCCACCCCCAAGACTATAATAGTCTCAGGGACGAGATAAATATGCTCGTGGTACCACCCGGATTTACTGATATGTCGCCATACCAGCCTCTTCAAGTACGTGCATTAATAAACGAAAATGCAGATACTCTAGCTCTATAACAGGAGCTCCTGTTACACCATCTCCTCCTGAAGGATCCAATGTACTGCTCAGAGGCTTTCTTCAGTAAAGTTATCTTCACTCCTTTTCAGCTGACGGAGCTCTCTGTGGAAGAACGCTTCATTTACTTTTCTCATCATCGCATTTATTAAATATTTGAAACAGTATACTAGATAACTGAAGAAGAGTAAAGATATTTTAAAGCTGTTCGCGATTTACCACCATGTGCTAGTATGAAGGAAGCGCTTTCCCTAAAAAGGAGATGGATGTCAATGAATCGAATGCAGCGTTTAACTGCGCTTCTCAATAGCTTCATGGAGAAGGGACCGGCTGGCTGTGCATGTACAGTTGTTCAACGCGGAGAGGTTCTGTATCAGGAGAATCTGGGCTACGCGGACTTGGCGAAGAAGAAGGAAATCAGTCCTGATACGATTTACAGGATTTATTCAATGACCAAAGTCATTACTTGCACCGCTGCGCTAATGCTGTATGAGAAAGGTCTCTATCAGTTAAACGACCCGCTTGAGGAATATCTGCCTGAATTCAAAAATCCACTGGTGCATCGCTACAACGAAGTCGGCGACATGACGGTCTCCCCCGCTGCCAGCTCGATCCGGGTCAAGGATTTGTTCACGATGACATCCGGGCTTACCTATGGGGGCATCGGGACGGAGACCGAACGGAAAACCCGGGCCATCATGGAGCATGCCGCGGCCACAATGAATATGCGGGAGCTATCCCGTCAGCTTGCGGCCATCCCTCTTGCCTTCGATCCCGGTACCCATTGGAAGTATGGCACGAGCCACGATGTACTGGCTGCTTTAATCGAGGTTCTGTCCGGCCAGACTGTTGAAGCGTTTCTGAAGAAGCAAATATTCGAGCCCTTGGGGATGATCGATACCTCGTTCAGGATTCCAGGCGACAAGCGAGACCGGTTATGCGTGATGTATGACCGTTCAGAAGACGGCAGCTTGACTGTCAATGATAGAATGGACGGCCCTTATCAGCCCGGATGCCAATACGAAAGCGGCGGGGGCGGTCTACTGTCGACAACCGGCGATTACAGCCGGTTTGCGCAGGCTCTTGCCCGCGGAGGCGAGCTTGAAGGAGCGAAGCTTCTAAGCAGGAAGACCATTGATTTAATGAGGACCAATCATCTGAGCGGACAGCAGCTTGAAGACTTCAATTGGCCGCAAATGAGCGGCTACGGTTATGGCCTGGGTGTTCGCGTGCTTATGGACCCCGCAGCTGGAGGAAACAACGGCACGATCGGCGAATTCGGCTGGGCAGGTCTGGCGGGATCCTACACATTGATTGATCCGCAAGAAGAATTATCTGTCGTTTACATGCAGCAGATGCTCCCAAGCCTGGAGCCTTATATTCATCCGAGGTTACGGTCCGTTATATATGGAGCGTTGTAGGAGTGTGCAGAGAATGATCCACGCTGTCAACGAATCTGAAGCAAAATTGAAAACTGGAATATTTAGGTGTCCAATCGGTTATCCTACTCATGGAACAGATATACAATCCAAGAAGGAGGAACTGACATGAACGAATTTAACTCGAACGACAAAGATTTAAGCAAGCAAAACTTTGCAACTTTGCCGATTGGCGAGAACGAGGATGTCGAGTTCTCCGAGACGCTGGCCGATGAGAACGACAAAGAAGCCCAACAGCGAGCACAAGAAGCAGATACAAGAGCTGAACAGGAATAGTTTGCATTTCCCTTTGATGTTCTAAGGCCCGCATAACTGCCATCCTGGCAGTTATGCGGGCCTTCATTATTCACGGATTATTCGTATGCTGCACATTGGGAAGATTTTTCGACTCCTTGCCTTTGCCGTGATGCTCCTTGTTCTTCTGCTGTTTGGCCTGCGTATCCTTAACCTTATTCACGAAGTCGTTCGTGGAATCCATAAGCTCCCCCATCCTCCCTTCAGCTTCTGACTCACTAGATAACGTTTCCACAAATTTTCTATTGTATGCAGTCATATTGGAACGTTCATGACGCGAAAAAACGGGTTAAGAAACTGTTCTATCCACTCTTATTTCCATTAATTAATCACATTAAACTATTTAGTTAATTACATTAAACATCTAGAGTCGGACACCGATTTGTATTATTACCAATGACCTGATTGCCGCCTGTTTGAAAGGCGGCTTTTTTTGGAATCTTTTCCTAACAGGCGGATAATCTGCATATAAAAGCGGAATATTAATCCACATACAGAGATATTCAACAGGCTTTAGAAATGATGAGGAGAGATATACGCATGAGTCTAACCGAAGACCGGCTTTCCATATTCGCTCTTGGTGGAGTGAACGAAATTGGAAAAAATATGTATGTTCTGCAATATGACGATGATCTTATTGTCATCGACTGCGGCTCCAAATTTCCTGATGAGAGTTTATTAGGTATTGATGTAATCATTCCCGATATCACTTATTTGCTTGAGAATAAAGAGAAAATAAGAGGTATGATCGTAACGCACGGCCACGAGGACCATATCGGGGGAATCCCATACATCATCAAGCAGTTGAATATGCCGATCTACGCTACCCGGTTAACGCTTGGCCTGATTGAAAGAAAACTCAAAGAGCATAAACTGCATGTAAGTACAAAGCTGCACGAAATCAACTCGGACACCCGATTAATATTCGGCGAGATGTCGATGACCTTCTTCAGCACCAACCACAGCATTCCCGACTGCCTGGGTATTGCCGTTGATACCCCGCAGGGGACGGTCGTTCATACGGGGGACTTCAAGTTTGATTTGACTCCCGTGAATGAGCAGTATGCGGATATACATAAAATGGCGGATATCGGGAGGAACGGGGTTCTGGTCCTCCTATCCGAGAGTACGAATTCCGAGCGCCAGGGATTTACACCCTCTGAGCGCATTGTGGGCGAGCATATCATGGAGGCATTTGCCAAAGCCGAAGGCAAAATCTTTCTGTCTACCTTTGCCTCCAACGTTCACCGGCTGCAGCAGGTTATTGACGCTGCAGAGAACACGAACCGCAAAATCGCCTTGCTTGGCAGAAGCATGATTAATGTGGTGGATATCGCTTCCACACTGGGTTATTTAAGATTGCCTGACGATATGCTGGTTGATCTGCAGGACATTATCCAATACGCACCTCATCGAATGGTCGTTCTATGCACCGGGAGCCAAGGCGAGCCGATGGCAGCTTTAGCCCGGCTCGCTGCAGGCAATCAACGGCATGTCGAGGTATCGCCTGGCGATACGGTTATATTGGCATCCTCGCCAATCCCCGGGAATGAACGGTATGTAGCGCGCATTGTGGATAATTTGTTCCAACGAAAGGCCAACGTCATTTATGGATCCGGTACGGTAACGGGTATGCATGTATCCGGCCATGCCAGTCAGGAAGAACTGAAATTGATGCTTACTCTTATGAAGCCCAAGTATTTCATTCCCATTCACGGTGAGTTCCGCATGCTCCATCAGCATCGGTTGCTGGCGGAAGCAGTCGGTGTTGAGGCAGACAATATCTTCATCTTGAATAACGGCGATGTTGTTGATGTCACGGATTCTAAGGCTTATCAGGAACGAAAGGTGCCAAGCGGCAATACCCTGGTCGATGGCCTGGGAATCGGCGATGTGGGGAACATTGTATTGAGGGACCGCAAGGTGTTGTCTGAGGATGGTCTGCTCATTCTTGTCTTGTCGATTGCCAAGGCCGACGGCAAGATAGTATCGGGGCCCGATATTATATCCCGCGGATTCGTCTACGTTAGGGAATCCGAGGGTTTACTGGAAGAAGTGCACCGGATTACAGTTACAACGATTTCGCAGCTGCAAGAATCCCCTTCCAATCAATGGGGGTCCTACAAGCAGGCTCTCAAGGATGCCGTTGGCAAGTTTTTATTTGCCCAGACCCGGAGAAGGCCGATGATTCTGCCCGTCATCATTCAGGTTTAGCGATGTTTATCGGCTGTTCTTGCACAGCATGAAGCAGACAGAAGCAGACACCGATTATCGGTGTCTGCTTCTGTTGGCTCCCTCGTCTTTACTGGAAAATTTTCACCTCTCTAATCTGAGACGTATTATTCCAGCCTGTTGCAATATCCAACTTCACATACCGGGCATTTACGGCTGGAAACGTATATAGAGCCTCGTTTTCGCCATTGCTTCTGGCTGTATAAACGTTCGTCCATGTCGTGCCGTCCGCCGAAACCAGGATGTTGAAGTCCTTGGGACCCAGCTTCTGCGCGAGCGTATTGTTTCGTGCAAACACCTCTACAGCCCGGATGGATTGTACGCTCCCCAAGTCAAATTGAATCCAGGAGGGCGGAGCGCCAATATTAGCCCATATATTGGTGTCGGATTCCGTAATACCGTCTATCGCTTTAGAGGCTTCGTACCCCGCTGCCTGCGACGAGGCAGTGACTGCTGAAACGGATAATGGCACCAGATCTTTTTTGAACGTCATTTCTTTGATCGATACGTTACTTCCATAGCCATCAGTGATCGTTAGCTTGACGTATCTCGCATTTGCAGGCGTCCAGTTATAGCTGTCATATTTATTCCCTTGATTCGTTACGGTCAGGAGCGGAGAGCCCCAATTGACATTGTCCGCAGACGCCTGCACGGTAAAACTCCTCGGTCCCGATCCGCGCCAGTTGATGTCGTCAACGGCCAGCCATGCAAAATTGCTGGCTGTATGGGTGTCCACCACTTCAAAATAAACTTTGGTTCCCACATAAGCCGATACATCCCAGGTTTCCGTTACAAATCCGTCGCTTTGCGGCGGTTTGGCATTAAACAGAACAGCGCCGTCTGATGCTCTCTTAAGGGTATAGAAATTCAGATTGCTGGTCCCTGCCGCCCCATCCCACCCTGCCTTGCGGAAAGAGAAGGTTTTGCTCTCCAATATAAAATCCTTGCTGCGGATCGTACCTGTTGCACTCTCTCCTCCCGCAAATGAATCGGCCAAATATTTGCCTCTCCATCCGGCCAGATTGCCATGCCCTACAGTGGAAGGGGTCGTGCCGAAAGCCGTGCCCGTCCGTGTCCAACCTGTCCAGGTGCCCACTTCAAAGTCGAAATTATTCAGCTGCACTAAATCGTCGAACGCGATCCAGCCTGAATTGGGGTCCGTACTATAATCTTCTACTTTTATATAGACCTCCGTCCCTATATAAGCAGAAACATCCCAGTAGGTTTGTACAAAATGTTTGGCTTGCGGCGGCTTGCCGACAATCAAAGGCGTGTTGTCCGATGCCCTCATCAGCCAATAATAATTCTGGTTGCTTGTTCCGTTTGGACCGTCGTATCCTGCTCCGCGGAAGGAAAGAACAGGCTTCTGAATAACGAAGTTCTTGCTTGTCAGCGATCCTGTTGCATGGTTGCCTGCAATATGGGTTGTGGCATAATACTTGCCGTCGTAGCCCGGAACAGACAGAACCTGATGCGCCCAGGGAAGATTGGGATGATCCGTTTTCTGGTAAGAAGGCGCGGTGCCAAAGCCTGTGCCATTGACCGTCCAGCCAGAAAAAGTGCCCCGTTCAAATCCGTAATTGCTGCTGAAGCTGACGTCATCGATCCCAAGCCATGCAGAGGAACTTCCGCTGTGCCCATCCACGACTTGCAAATAAACGCTGGTTCCCCTATACGGCGTGACATCCCAGGTAACATCCTTAAAGTTGTCGCTTTGCGGTGGTTTAACGGTAAACAAAACGGAATTGTCGGAAGCTTTTTTGAGATAAACCGCATTCAGATTGGAAGTCCCGGCCGATCCGTCATAACCGGCTATTCGGAAACTTAACAGCTCCGATTGCGGCAGAAAAGGGGCTGAAGTCAATGTACCGGTGGCTGTCTCGCCGCCCGCCCTCGAATCTGCCCAATAGGATCCAAGCCAGCCTTTCACTTGTCCCCCATGATCCGATGCTGTTGGAGCAGCGCTAAACGCCGTTCCGGAAGCGGTCCATCCGCTGAATGTACCCTGCTCAAAAGAAAAATCAGCGATTTCCTTCTGCTCTTTGTAGCTGCTGAGTGATAGATAGTCGATACCCAGCCAGCAATAGGCGGATGCCGTACAATTATCTTCGACTTGAAGATAGACCTCTGTGCCGATATAGGAAGCCATCTCCAGTCGCTTGGTCGCAAAAGCATTGCTTTGCGGCGGTTTTACCGTATAGATAATGGCATTGTCGGAAAAGCGTTTAACATGCAACAGGTTCTGATTATTCGTCCCGTTCACACCGTCGTATCCAGCGATTCGGATGCTGAGCACCTCTTTATCGATCATAAATTTCATGCTCTTCAGGCTTCCGGTAGCCGCTTCTCCACCCCACTGAGAATCAGCCCAGAATCTTCCTTTCATGCCCGTCACGGCGCCATTATGCGTTCCCGGATTTGGAGCTGCGCCGAAGGCGGTTCCGCTTGCCGTCCATCCCGCGTAAGTGCCGGTTTCAAAGGAGAACAGTTCATTCTGGTCATCATCGGCAAACGGGTACAACTCCATGCCGCTGACTGGGTAAACCGCCCCAAAATCAACCGTAACGGTTTGCGGATTGCCCGGCGTCGCCCGGCCTCCCTTCCACATTCCCGCATCATCTTTGCTGCTGTCCGCAACATTCTTTGGAAGAAAAGGCTTTTCGGACATCCCTGCCGTTACCTTCACAATGGGCAGCGAACCATAGGGCAGTGCCTGGAGAAGCAAAGGTTGGGAAGAAGAAGCCGTATACGTGATCCGCTTCTGCGGCAAATCCACCGAGCTCTCCTGTATGGTCCCTCCGCTAATATTCCTCCATGGCGCAGTTACATCCACTTCCACGGGCAAGCCATTCAAGCTTGAATCCGTTTCGATCGCCAGCGTTTGCCCATTTGAAACATACTGGGGATCATATCCGGTACCACTTGGCAAGAACTGTCCGTTTGCCATATATTGCGGATCGGCAACAACGATAACTTTATTGCCGTTTTGTTTATTGGTCCCCATATAAGCGGCATGATACCGGTCGCCGTCAACTTTCACTTTTCGGACTACACCGGCATGATCGGCAAAATCACTCAAAATTTTACCCATAAATCCATCATGGAACATTTCGCTGTCACTCACAGGAATAGTAGAGAAAAGCACCTTTCCGCTGCCATAGCTATACTCCGCCATTATGGTATTTCCGTTGCCGTCGACAAGTACGGGCACTGCTCCGCTAAGCAGCGATGTAAAGACCTGTGCCTGACTGTTGTCGGCAACGGCAAAGGTCGCCGTTTCCCCGGCTTTGAGCGAAGTCAGCCAGGACGGTTTATTGGCAGCAACGCTCGCAGTCCGACTGGTGGTTGTTGCTGCAGCGCTTCCACCTGAAATTCCCATCATCCAGTTGGATACATTTGTGCTGCCGGATATGGAGCGCGAAGCCAGATTAAGCTTATAATTGAAGCTGTCTTTTCCAAAACCCACAATCGCTTTGCCGCCGCTGACCCAGTTCAATACATTAGTCTGTGCGGTATCTGACGTCAGCGTCAAACTGGAATTCGCACTGACGAGCACCTTATAATTGGCCAAGGCGCCGTCTTCAATAAGAAAATCATCGACAATATCGGGGGTATCAAGGTAATGTGACCAGCTTGCAAAGGGTCTGACATTAAAGCCGAGTCCATGATCCCGGTCATAAATATTCATATAATCGTCGTATCGGTACCCCTTGCGATAATTGCTGGAGTAGAAGGAATTATAGATCGCGACATCCCCCTGCTCGGGTAAAGGGTCCACAGCCAGCAGCCTTCCCGAACGCTGGGCATACTGGTTAAATTCTTCGGTTCCGGCGTAGGTGGCGGAAGGATCCCAGCCGGTGGTATGCGGAGTTCCCGTCCAGCCGTCCCCAATAAAATCCTCGGCCATATTGCTGTTGTTAAAGGTGCCGATCCCCTTCGCCAACAGACTGAACATCGTATCGTCGCTAAGCTTTCGCGATTCATAATTCGCATTGTCGTTCGCGGTATCATATCCATAGAATCTTGCCGCTGCTGCAATTGCGGCCGGGCCAAATACTTCATCCCCGCCGCTGCTCGCCAGTACGAAGGGTTTATAATTGCGGAGAATCCTCGCTGTTAATCCGATGCTGGCTTGACCTTCCATCGGACTGAACCATTGTCCCCCATCCACGACTGCGTACAGAGGTTTATCGCTGACACTCCTCACGGCCGCAGTAGTATCCACCGTATATTGGGATACGAAATCCCTTAGCCAGAACATCATGTCCGACCAGCTCTGCCGAACGTCCAAAGCTCCAGTCATCCCGGTTCTTTGCGGCTTGGGCGGCTGTACCTCATTCCAGGCAGAATAGGAAGTGCCCCAGGCTGTATTCAATGCGGCCACATTGGCATATTTGGTTTGCAGCCACTCGCGGAATCTCGCTTTGGCTTGATCGTCATAGGCAAACAGTGTCGGATTGACAATATCGCCTCCGAAGATCTCGATGCCTCCAAAATAGCCGGGACCTGTTATCGCTTGAAGTCTCACGAATGGATTATCGCTAAAATGCTCGGCTACCTTCTTGTTGAAGGTCTTCGTTAAAGTCAGGGAATCACTTACAAAGGGATTCACTTTAACCGCATCCTGAAACTGATTGCCGTTCTCGTCTACCATCGGCGCAATTAACTGCGGCCAATACGAGTCGAGCTTGCCTAAACATTGTCCAATAAACATATCGATCCCATGGCTTGTAAACCGGTTGACCATTTCATCGGCATAACTCCAGTCATAATTGGCATCCACATCGGGGTCTCCGCCATTCGGCAGCACCTGAACCTTGAAATCCGGCGCGTACCCGCAAATAATCGGATTGACCAGTTGGATATTTGCTCGGTGAAGCGCATTGAATCCCGCTTCCGTAAGCCGGGAGAAGTCGAACAGGTCCCCGCCGGATAAAGTTGAAACGCGATGGGGTAATATCTCCGAGAAAATGTAGGCTTCCCTGATCTGACTGGCGCTATTGAATCCGGAAGTCACATTGATTTTAATATATCTTGCTTTCGATGAAGGCCAGTCATTATAGGTGCGTTTATCTGCTGTAAGGGAAATGGTTTTTTGAGTGGTATACGTAACATCATCCAGCGAGGTTTGGATCGTAAAAGTCTTGGGTCCGTAGCCCGGCTCAGGATATATTTCAATCGCCCCTGCATACTTCACGCTGCCCAGATCATATTTGATCCACTGCGGATTGCTTGAAGAAGGAGCTGCATTCGCGCGCCAGCCGTTGGACGAGCTGTTGTAGATCTGATCCGATGCTTTGGGGGGCTCATAGCCCCCCTGATAGGAAGAGGCTGTAATCTGAGTAACGGTCATACTCAAATTGCTTGCGCTGACGATGGACTGAGATGCTATTAACAGGAACAGCAGTAATGAAGCCACGAAAATGATTCTTCGTTTCAACATATCATATCCCTCCGTTTCGTATGAGCCAGCAGCCGCAGCAGCGCGAATAATTAGCGGAGACTGCCTTACTCCATCTTTTGCAGCTTTCTGAATTCGTTAGGCGTAAGCCCTGTCATTTTCTTGAAAACAGTAAAAAAGTAGCTCTTCGATTGAAATCCTGCTCTTTCGGCTATGTCGGTAATGGAAGAATCAGAATGGATCAATAGCTCTTTAACCAACTGAATCCGTTCTTCAAGTATGAAATCGGCCAGGGTCAGATTGGACACTTCCTTAAAAACCGACCGCACATAACTGTAGGATAATGACAAATGGCTCGCAATTTGCTCCTGCGTCAGCATCGGATCCTGCAAATGGTCTCTGACGTACTGGATAATTTCGGAGGTCAGCTCTGTTTTACGATTATTTCCGATCGGCACATTGATTCGTACTCTGATCTCGTGGAGCATATTTTCCAGCCAACTGAAATATTGCTGCAGCGTATCGAATTTTTCGAGGAAATGCGAGATATTGTCAATGTTCTGCACGATGGTCAGCTTGCTGAAGGACTTGAAAAGCGTATACGTAATAAACATCAGATGCTGTTTGCAGGTTTCATAGGGAAGATGTTTCATTTGCTTTTGCAGCAATTCCAGACTTTGTTTGATTGGATCGGTTTTGCCGATTCGAACCGCATTTACAATATCCTCAAGGATCCCTTCATAAGCTAACGATTGATGTATGTCTGCAAAATTCTCAAAGTCATCCAGCCTGTAAACTTTATCTTCTCCGCTAACAAACTTTAACATGGTCAGTTCAAATACGAGATCATAGATGCTTCTTAAATCCATATCCGGGCTGAAATCGCGGCTGCTTGCCACGGCATTGGGAATTTTTAGCCACTTGTTGATCTGTTCCCCTATTTGTTTGATGACGGCCAGGTACTCCGGCTCATGATCATCATTTCGGCCGATCAGCAGAATCAGGTGATCGCTTCCCAAATCAACGCATTCGACCTCCCAACCTTCATTATGGATAAGCTCGGCTGCGATATTTCCCATCGCAAATTTCAATAGCTTTCTGGAGTAGAAGTTATATTTCTCGGAAAGCGCCTGATACGACTCCATCCGAATGATAACAAGATAAAGCTTGGCAACCTGCAAAAGCTTGCTCTCGGTTTCGATAACCGCTTGAATAGCAGGATTCATCTTACCCTGCAGGATCCACTGGCGCATATGTTCTTCCCGGAGCATAACCCGCTGCTCGTTCATCGTTTGATTCATCTTGTCTACACTGTCCAGAAGGAACTCTACGCTGTTCTGAATATCGGTCAAATCGTGATGGCGCAGCATGCCGCCCGCCGGATGATGGGAATGGTTCTTGTCCATTCTCGCTTGTATAAGCTTATGTAGGGTAACGATAGGCTTGTAGCTGCGAATCGTATTCCATGCCGAAATAACGATCAGCACACCAAGGAGACCCAGGAAATTCCACAAAATGATAGTTTGAAACGATCTCATCCGTTCCCCGATACTGTCTAACCGATAGGTGGAATAGATGGTCCATTCCTGAGAGACTACAGGTGCCCCATAGGTGATCCAGCCTGTCTCCCCTTTAATAGGGGGATCCCCCAGAAGCACATGCTGAGCTTGATCCAGGACGTAATTTGCGGTATCCGGCATTTGATTGGACAATAAATGCTTATTGAGCATGTCCTTATTCAGCAGGAGGACCAGATAACCGTA
The DNA here is from genome assembly GCF_014641075.1 of Paenibacillus nasutitermitis. Lineage (GTDB taxonomy): Bacteria > Bacillota > Bacilli > Paenibacillales > Paenibacillaceae > Paenibacillus_Z > Paenibacillus_Z nasutitermitis. The sequence goes on along the minus strand of NZ_BMHP01000001.1, from coordinate 1,882,917 downwards.
ATAATCCTTGCGGGAAGGCGTTAAGGGATAAATCAGGGCCAGATAGGAGTCTCCTTCGATCTGGTGATCAAAATAACGCAGAAAGGTTTGCCGGTGTTCTTTGATCGTCGTCAAAATATCCTGATCGGCAAATTGGGAAAATCTTTTTTTTCCGATTTTGGAATCTAGCACGGACTCCGTCCTCAAATTGATCAAGTAGCTTTTGTATATAAAGGGCTGCGTCGTTAAATAAAGCATCATCGTATTGTCTGCGATCTGCTGGGTGATAATATCCTCTTTCTCTTCCATCAGCCAATTCTGAATGCGCTCATCCTCGTAAATATTAATACCGAACGCCTTTAAATTATTTAAAAAGAAATCTAAATTATCGGCGGTCTGTATCACCTTATCCTGATTGAAGTCATTCATTTCATCGGAGGCATACTTGGTAAATTGACGGGATAACAGCCAGGTGAAGGGGATCATTACAGTCGTAATCATAATCAGCAGAACAAATATGAGCTTGATGAGCTTTAATTTTCGCACGGGTGGATATTCCCCTTTGCTTGCTGTTTTTGTCATTATAGCGTATCAAAAGGAAATTTATATAGAGAAGTCTGAACTAACGGCCCAGACTTCTCTCTATCATGCTGCTAAATAACTATTGGGTTGCCAGGAACGAATCAATTTGTTTTTGCAGCTCCACTTGAATTTTCTTCAGAGCCCCTGCGGCTTCGCCTTGAAACTTGGTCCAATACGTATCGGGATCAACCACACCATTAAGCAAGCTGGCATAATATTTGGATTGAATGGCGCTATATTGAGCCAGCTCGTTTTTTACAGGCTCTCCATTGAATGAAAAACCGGTCAGAATGTCTGCGGTGAAATTATCGCCGTCTCCGACAAACTTTTTGTAGGCAATCGTTTCTTCATCGTCCGTCTCAGGAAATCTTTCGTGGACAGGATTCCAGATTAAGCTGAACGAGGCGATTCCGTGGGAATCCGTTGTCAGATCCTTATATTTATCGTCGCCGACCGCTTCCCATTCTTCCCCGGGAATTCCATGCTCGATCAGATCATAATTCTCCTTCTCATTCGCCCAGTTGAGGAATTGGATGGCCCTTTCCTTGTTCTTGCTGACGGCCGGAACACTGATAAAATTATCCATTTGAAAATTAATGATATTTTTCTTTGGCGTAATATCCAGAAGCTTGACGTTTTCCATTGTCCCTTCCGCTACATTCTTCTGGAGCAGCGCATGCTGCCAGTATTCATAGATGAAGCTTCTGCTCGCGATAACCGCGCTTTTTCCTGCGATGAATTCCCCATTCCAATCCTTGATCGACATGACATCCTGATTAATAATCTTGTCTTGATAGAGCTTTCTTGCTTCTGTTATCCAACTCCAGATGAGAGGGTCCTTCTGATCGAACATATTGTAGACCTTTCCATCGTTATTCTTGTAATACAACACCATGCTATTGGCATCGGCATGAGTAGGACGGATCTGGTCGGTCGCGTCATTTTGACGGAAAGCTGCCCATGAATAGCCTTTCTCCGCATCGCTTCCTGCTGGAGTGATCGGTGAAATTTCCGGGAACTTCTCCTTGACCGCATACGCATATTTGATCAGATCCTCGTAGGTTTTTATCGGAGGCAACGACAATTGTTCGCGCAAATCCTTGCGGATGAGATAAGAATGTCCTTGTACCATGAAGATGCCGAGCGGAACACCCATGATTTTCCCATTAAATTTATTGGCATCCCACATCTTTTGCGGCCTTGTTTTCACAATGGTTTCGCCGTATTTCTCGATTAACTCATCCAACGGCTCATAGTAACCGGCGGCAATCATCTGGTTCATATGCAGCCAAGGCGCGTCGTAAATCAAATCGTAAGGCTCGCCAGCAGCCAGGGTGACCTGTGTCTTCGTGGCCAGATCCGACCAGGGAACGTACGTTATATCGATTTTTACGTTTAGCGTATCCGCCAGCCTTTTCTCGATCTCTGCCTTGACGGCTTCGTAGTCCTTCGGCTGATCCCCGGGCAGCATAATCTTCAAGGTAACGGGATCCAGTTGTTTGGAGTCCGATTCCGGCTTAGTGGCTGTATCCGTCTTGCCGGCTTCTTTGCCCGGCGCAGGTTCCTCCTTTATATTATTGTTGGTGGAGCACCCCGAGATGATCATGAAGCATAAAGCAAAGATGAATCCCATTGAAGCCCATTTCTTAAATTGCATGTTGTTGCCTCCCTTTTTGTATATGTTTAACGAGTGCCTGTGTTGGAACAAGCTTTCGCTGAAACCGTCCAGCTATCCTTTTACGGAACCGATCGTTAATCCTTTTACGAAATACTTTTGAATATAAGGGTACAAGAACACAATCGGTCCTATCGTCAAGCAAACAGTTGCCAGCTTAACGCCTTCTGTAGGTGGTTGAACCTTATATTCAGTGGAACCCCCGACATAACTGGAAACATTCAAGCTGCCCATCAGGTTTCGGATCATCATTTGCAGAGAATGCAAATCATGGTTGTCAATGAACAACAAAGATAACCACCAGTCATTCCAGTATTGAAGCGCATAGAACAAGCTGACTGTTGCAAGCACCGGAGTGGATACATGCCAAATGATCCGAAAGAAAATCGAAATATCGTTGGCGCCGTCAACCGTTGCGGATTCATAAATTTCATATGGAAGATTCCGGTAGAATGCCACCAGAATGAATGCATAGAATGGGTTAAGCAAATAGGGCAGAATCATCACCCAGATGGAATCCTTTAAATGCAGCCAATTCACAATCAGAATATAAAACCCGACAAGGCCTGTACCGAATATCATCGTGAAATAAGTCAAAAAGGATAACAGATTCCGGTATTTCACTTTGCGGTGTGCCAAAACATAAGCGTAAGTAGACGTAATTAAAATGGCAGCCATGGTACCGATTATGGTCACGAACAGCGTGACTCCATAACTGCGGAAAACTTGCTCGCCTGCCAGTAAATACTTGTAGGCATTCAAATCAAGCGATGGAATCCAAAGTCTGTAGCCGCTTTTTTGCAGTACCGACTCGGGGGCAAAGGAATTAATAAATACAAGCCAAAAGGGTATGAAACAAGCCAGTACAAACACAGCGATGAATAAATAAACAAAGACTTGAAAGATACGGTCACCTGCCTGGGTATTAATAAAGCGTCGCCTCCGGATCTACTTTTTTGGCTATCCAATTGAAGGTTACGATGGCACAAATGCCCAGAAACGATTGATACAGCACGATAGCCGACGACATGCTGAAATCGCCCAACTGTCTTAATGCACGGTAAGAATACGTATCGATGACATCGGTAGTCGGATAAAGGATCCCATTATCGCCGATGATCCCATAGATCATTCCGAAATCACCGTAGAATATCCGGCCTACTCCCAGCAGCGTCAATACAATAATGACGGACCGCAATTGCGGGATTGTAATGAAGATCACTTGTTGAAACCGTGTCGCCCCATCGATAGTAGCGCTTTCATATACCTCGGATGATAGTCCTGTTATCGCTGCCAGAAAGATAATCGCAAAATAACCGGAAAACTTCCAGATATAAATCAATGTTAATAGAAACGGCCATACCGATGGCGTTTGATACCAATTGATGGCTTGCATATCGATCAGCGGAAGTATTTTATTCAAGATTCCATCTGAACTGAACAAGGAGAAGGACATAAAGCTTACGACGAGCCAGGAAATAAAGTAAGGTAGAAATACAAAAGATTGCGAGATTTTCTTGAACAGAACAACACGAATTTCATTCAACAATAGCGCAAGGAGCAAAGATACGCCCAGCCCGAAGAAGATAAACAAAAAATTCAGAAACATCGTATTCAGTGTGACCTGCAGCCAGTCCGGCCCATTAAAGAAAAATTTGAAATTATGAAATCCGACCCATTTGCTCCCCCAGATTCCATCTTTGAGCTTGAAGTCCTTAAATGCCAGGATGTGCCCCAGCAGAGGCAAATAAGCAAAAATAAATAAAAACAACATGCCGGGCAAGCCTAACAAATACAGATAACGATTCTTCTTCAGCTCTTGAAAAAAAACGAACATACTCGGTTTCTCCTTCTGTCAGATTTGTGTTAAGTGGCATGACTGCCTCGTTTTGTGTGCTCTAAATGTAAGTCTAATCCCTCTATCCTGTATAGTTCTCAATTTGCTTGGTATATTGGTTTTTTAACTTTTTCCCCGTATATTAAGGGCTCAGACCAGGTCTGGACAGCTTTTGGAGGTAGATATCACGAAATAAAACTCCTGCCAGAGGGATTCCATCATGGAATCATTCTCTGACAGGAGTCTATAATCCAAGCTTCTGTTCCAGTTCACTTTTCTGACGCAAATGATGGCGGAAATGCATCTCAATCAGATCGAACCATTCCCGCCCGTTCAGCCAGCCGAAGCCGCCATGTTCGACTTTATAATCCGGGTTCAGTGCGTCCAACTGCCCCTCACATTCCATCATCTTCAGCTGTAATTGATGGAGTGCTGTGGTGGTGTCTTCTTTGGTTTGTACATTGCTGGGTCGATCAAGAAAGTCAGGCAGTTTGATCCTCACAGGTGGAAATCCGCCGTTCCTGAACAACTGCTCCCCCGCCTCTGTCTTGCCAAGCGGCTGATCCGCACCTGATGTCTTGCAAGCTTCCACCTTGTCCAGATATTCCTGGGCCACGTCGATCAAGTGACCGTACAGTTGGCCAAGAGACCAGACCCCTTGCTCCGTTACGTGCTTAAGCTGCTCCGGGGAATAATGTTGCAAATCATCTTCGTATTCTGTAATCAATGTCTGATATTTCAATAGGAATCACTCCTCTTTCTTGATTGAGCATTTTTCATAATTCCGTTTTTCACATTTTATATATGCATCATATACCATAACAAAGCCCTGAGGAAAGAAACATTCTCAGGGCTAATTTGGACATGAGTTGCTTCTCTCATTCCTTCAACGAACCGAGCATCGAGCCTTTCACGAAATATTTTTGCAGAAACGGGTAGACGCATAAGATAGGCAGCGTCGCCACCATGATGATGCCCGCCTTGAGCTGCTCCGGAGTGACAGGTGTGCCGATGTCGATCGTACCTCCGGCGATTCCGACTTCGCTTTGCACATTGCCAGTAATGAGTAGATTACGCAATACGACCTGAAGCGGAAACAGATCCTTGTCCCGGATAAAGATGATGGCAGAGAAGTAAGAATTCCACAAACCGACAATATGAAAGAGGCTTAACGTCGCAATTACCGGCATGGAGAGCGGAAGCGCCATTCTTGCATAGATGCCGTATTCGCTGCACCCGTCTATTTTTGCCACATCGAACAGCTCGCTTGAAATACCTTGGAAGAATGTCTTCATAATAATTACGCCAAACGTGCCCATAGCACCCGGAATTATTAGAGCCCACAATGTATTTTCCATGCCGAGCGAACGGACGAGCATGTAGTTCGGAATGAGCGGAGATGAGAATACGAGCGTAATGAGCAGCCCCTTCAATATCCACGTCCGCTTCGGAGTCATCGGTCTGGAAAGCCCATAAGCCATGGATGTTGTAAACAGAAGAAAAACGAACGTTCCCATGATACAAAGGTAAACCGTAACGGCGAACGATCTCCACAACTGATCCAGTGCGAATATTTCCCGATAGGTGTCCAGCTGCAGCCCTTTCGGCCACAAGGTGACAAGCATCGCATTCGCGTATACGGGATCGCTTAAGGATACGGCTAGTAAATGAACGAGCGGCGCGACCATAGTTAAAGCGGCCAGTATAAGCAGAAGCCCGTTTATAGCCGGAAACATTTTATCGGACTTGGACATTGGCTCTCCCCCTATCGCTCGTCATGTCAGAAGATGCTTTCTTTGGTCAGCTTACGGCTTAGCGCATTAAGGCTGAAGATCAGAACGATTCCCACGAAAGATTGGAATATGCCAATCGCCGTCGTATAACTGAACTGCGAACCCAACAACCCGACCCGGAACACATAGGTATCAATCACTTCGGCGACATCACGGTTCAATGGATTCTGGAAGATGAGCACCTGCTCCACATTCGCATCCAATACGCTTCCAATTCGCAGCAAAAACAAAATAATGATAGTTGGCAAGAGGGAAGGCAGCGTAATATTCCACATTTGGCGCCACCGCCCGGCTCCGTCGACCATAGCAGCTTCGTACAAATTGGGATTAACGCCGGCAAGCGCTGCCAAATAAATAATTGTGCCCCAGCCGATTTCTTTCCAGATGGAAACGAAAACGAGTATCGGCCGAAAATATTCCGGCATCGTTATAAAATCCCGTTTCTCAAGCCCAATCCAGCCCAAGAACGTATTGGCAACGCCTTCTATCGACAGCAAATTAATAAAAATCCCGCCTACTATAACCCAGGACAAAAAGTGCGGCAAATAAAGCAGCGTCTGGATCGAGCGCTTGAACCACATCAGGCGCACCTCGTTCAGCAGCAATGCCAGCAGCAGCGGTGCGGGGAAACCGAACAGCAGTGAATACAAGCTTAATATCAGTGTGTTACGCAATATATGGTAAAACTCTTCATAGCTAAACATTGCCGTAAAATGTTTGAAGCCCACCCAGGGACTACCCGCAATGCCCTGGAACAAATTGTATTCCTGAAACACGATCACATTTCCAAAAAGTGGGACGTAGCGGAACACAATAAGATGCAGAATTCCGGGCAGCACCAAAAGGAAAAGGGCTGTTTTTTCGTCAAATAGTTTGTTCCGGAGCATGCCATTCCCCTTTCGATGTTTTGATATACGCAGTCAAATTCGGCTGGAGAAAGCCTCCTGCACAACCATTACTGCTTGTGGAACGCATTATACCAATCCGTCGCTTCTTTGATTGCCTCGTCACCGCCCCGGCGTTTCCATTCCTGAACGAATTTGTCGAACGCAGCGTCCAGGTCCTCCTTGCCGGTCACGACTTTAGCGAACATATCAAAAAACATCGTTCCATTGCCAAGACCCGGGCTCAATTCGGGTTTCGTGCTGAACGCTTCCAGCGCGGGCATGGACATTCCATCGGTCTCGTAGATTTCCTCCTCGGCCACCTTCATTCCTTTCATCATCAATTCCTTGTTCGGCTGCAGCTCGAAAAGCTTCGGAGATTGAGTCCCTACGTTCGTAGGGTTGATGGACAATTGGTAGAATACCCACACGGAATTGCCATCCGCTTTGTTCACTTCATCATTTTTGTCCCATTTGATTTGTCCGTTCTCAACCTTGTAGCTCAAATCTTTGACACCGTAGTTGAAAAACGTCTGCGCTTCTGGCGATGACCATGCCCAATCCAAAAATTTGACCGCTTCGACAGCTTTTTTGGAAGATGTGGGAATAACCCAGACGAAATACACTTGATCGCCCCGTGGCGTTAAACCGTGTTTGCCGGTCGGGCCGACTGGACCGCCGATCAGATCGATTTTCGCGTTTTTGTCGGCGAATTTATCCGGCGAGAAGCTTATATTCGCAACGTCGAACGAATATTTCCAGCTGCCACCTTTTCCATTGCTGATACCGGCAAGCCAATCACTCGCCTTCAACGTGAACAGGTCCGGATTCACGTATTTGTTTTCGTACATCATTTTCCACCATTTGAGAGCTTCTTTCATTTCCGGCTGGATTATTCCGGGTTGAAGCTGCCCATCCTGGAGCGTCCATTCCGACGGGTGATAGCCGAATTCGTGGAAAAACAGATCGCCTCCGACCATATCTTCCCTCACGTAAAGTCCATATTCGTCATCCGGATTGCCATTTCCGTCCAAATCTTCCTTGCGTACACCTTCAAAATATGCTTTCCATTCATCCATCGTTTTCGGCTGCTTCATTCCGAGCTTGTCGAGCCAGTCCTGCCGGATGTAAATAACATTGGAGGCGGGGATGGGGACGATGGATGGGATGCCGTATATTTTGCCGTTCTTTGAAACTTTCGGACTGTTCCAAGTTTCCTGCGGAATCATCTTTTTCAGATTAGGACCATACTTATCGATAAGCGGTCCGAGTTCTGTGAAAATACCGTTCTCTACGGCGCCCGCATGCATGCTGGCGTTGATATTCGTCGTGCGGATCATATCGGCCAAATCCTTCGATGCGAACCGGACTGTTAGCTGCTGCGTAAAATCTTGCGCATGCCCCAAAAACTCCCACTTGATGTCATACCCGGACAAACGATTCAATTCCTTCACGTAAGGGTCATCCGCCTTCAGCTGCTGTGCATATTTGGCACCGGCGTGCGAGTTCAAAATATGCAGCGACACCGGGCCTTGACCCGGGTTTTGCACCCCGGACTCGTTCGCCGCGTCATTATCGCCGCATGCGGATAAAATGACACCGAGAGTAACAGCTACGATACCGATCGATACGATAAAGCGTTTTCTTTTCATATTGCAAACATTTCCCCCTTTAAACTATAATAATCTTAATTTGTATTTACCTGTTAATTGTCGGATAACAGGCTCTACCCTATCTTAACCAGACGCAAGCCGCGTTTCGTTCCTTATTATTGGTTTCTTGTATCATTTTTTTAGTAAGCACGATTTGAAACGGGTTTGTATTCCACTAAAGCGGGTGATATCCGATGTCCGTTTTCCCTATTTATCAGGACGCATTGACATACAATATGTTCGGCAAAGACGACCTGCCTTTCTACATATTGATGAGCCGGTTGTGGAGAAAATACCCTCTTCACTATCACAATTTTGCTGAATTGTCGCTGGTGATCGAAGGCTCTGCGGAAGAAATATTGAACGGCCGCCCTCACGCGCTGCGCCGAGGGACGGTTTCCCTGCTTCTGCCCCACCACATGCATGAAATTCGGGTCGAACCCGGAACGGCCATAACGAAATATTGCTGCATGTTCGACTTGAATATTCTGTCCCCCGACGAAGATCACATCGGAACGTACTTGCTCAAGACGGGGAGTGAACTGCCGTCCTACTACGATTTATCCGAGGTGCAGACGCAGCAACTATCGAAAATAATGGATGATTTGTTCCTGGAATATCATTCCAAAGGATTCGGGAAAAATACGGTGATTCGTCACAAGCTGCTGGAGGCTCTTGTTTTTCTCATCCGCACCTACCAGGACCTTCGGGATACAAAAATCCCTTTGAACGACGAACGAAAACGGGGCGTGTTCGACATGCTTCAATTCATACATATTCATTGTTGCGAACCGTTGACGCTGACCATGCTGTCCGAGCATCTTGGCTGGAACGCCTCCTATTTGAGCCACATTTTCAAAAGACATGTAGGAAAATCGTTCATCGAGTATTTGCATGAGCTCCGAGTCGGGAGAGCGGTAAGTTATCTTGTTTCAACGCAACTTAGCGTATCGGAAATCGCGCTTGAGGTTGGATTCGATAACTTCCGGACATTTTCGCGCGTGTTCAAAGATCTCAAAGGAACGACACCCAAAGAATTCAGAAGTCACTATCGGCAAGGATTGAATTAACCCAACAACAAACAGGCAGTCTGCCGTTCACGACGGCTGAGTGCCTGTTTTCGTTTTTCAAAAAAATCATACACCGCGTCAAAAAAATGCCCTCTTATTGGATTCGAGTCGTGAAACAATGAAAATATCTCTAACGACAGGAGGATGTTAAATGATGCAATTGAGTAAACCGGGTAGAAAGTGGGCTCGCGGAACATCGCAGCATTGCCGCTTTTCGCGACACAATTTAATCATTTCAGCAAGAAAAAGATGGCCCCGCTAATCGTTCTCCGCGAGGCCATCTTTTTATAGTTTCGTCAATTAATAGATACTCAAGCATAACCAACTAACAGTTCCTATTGCTAAACCACCGGCTAAGGCAACAAACACCCCATTTCCCAATTTTGTTTTCGTCCTCGCATGGTTATCATAAAATTCAGGCTTTCTAACCATACCGAGTCACAAATCACCAATCAGGTTTACGACGACAAGTCCAAAGTTTTTGATATTTCCCACGAAATCACCTTCCAGGAATTTAATGCTGCAAAGCTCACTGATTAGTGAAGATAATAATAGATATGTTAAAGAGAGTTCCCTTACTCATCTTAGAGATAAGTCATCAATTGCTTGGCATTGCGTTTCATTTCCTCTGGACGCTGCTTGAACGCACTGTAGGCGATATGGTCCAGGCCGATGTGGATCAGGCAGCAATGAAGCCGCTCATCCGCCAATGGAGGTTTGCCTTCGTGTTTGACCCAATGGTCATCTACAATTTCCTGCAAGTCAATCTCCTGCCATTCGGGATACCAAGACCACCAGTACAGAAACCAGGCAATATCGTAGAGTGGATCGCCATAGCGCGCATTTCCCCAATCAATGACACCGGACAGCTTCCCTCCATCGACCAGAACATTCCGGTTTAAGAGATCATTGTGGATGATTCCCCGGTACTCCGGAAGCTGCGTTATAAGCTGCCTCAGCTTTTCTACCCCCGTATCGAAGACTTGTGCCTCCAGAGGCCAGGCGTCGAGACTTTCGCGCCAGCCCGCTAGCCGATCCCTGGGTTCAGCTACAGATAGAAGCTCGGTTCCCCAGCCTGGCCCCTCCCCATTAGGACGCCAAATGCCAACCTCCTGAGTTTTTGTGAGATCATGGGTCTGAAGTTCGCTTAGCGCGTCCAACAATTGTGGAAGGACATGACATATCCCGGGTCCGTCCAGCTCATCGAGATGTTCACCCCTGACCCGTTCGGACACAGCGTAGAAACCGCTCTGCGTCTGCCCAATCTCAAGAACATGAGGAATCGGTAGAAAATCAGAGGAATAAGTTCCCATAACACGATCCTTTTCAAAGTCCTCCACATAGGCGCCAAAGCGGATAACCCTGTCATGACCGTCGAGCAGGAAAGAATAAGCTTGTGACCAATCGCCTGAAGCAAGCGGCTTAAGATTATACGCACGGTCGCCAAACCGGGTCCTCACAAAACGATTCGCGGTCTGTATGATAGCCTCCATCGTTAAACCTCCCTCAGTTGCTGTACAAAGACCTTTTAGTAAATACATGGCAGATTTGGTTAAACTCTGATACGCTTTCCGCTTTCGAAAGAACGGATTGCCGCATCGGCAATTTGTAAAGCTCTCATTCCAGCTTTCGCATGGATGGGTGGTTGCTCCCCCTTCTTAAGGGCTTGAAGCAAAGCCTCGACATGGTAATCGAAAGTACGATGGAATTCCCTGTCCTTGTCATTGAAATAACCGGCTTCCCAAGTCTGTCCCAGTTCACTGCCTGATGGATGGAACGTATACCTTTTTACCGTGTCGGTTATAACGGCTCTTCCCTTCGTTCCGTCCAGCTCCAGCCGCTGCGTTTCGGGATAAGCATAGGAAGAATCATAGGTCCCGATCAGGCTTCCTACTGCCCCACTTACAAATTTCAGCGATAAGGCCATCGTCCTGAAGCCGCCGCCGGTCTTGTCGGTCATCTCCGCCATAACTGATTCAACCGGGCCGCATAAATGCTCAAGCAGATCGAAGCCATGGCACTGCGTCTCGATCAGATTAGCATGAGGATGCGTACTGCTGCCTTCCCCTCCAAAACGAAACGTTCCAAATGTCAGCTCGCCAAGTTCTCCTCTGCGGACAGCTTCGTGCGCCAATTGGACCGGCTTCGCATAACGATGATTAAAATTAATAGCGAAAAACAAGCCGCGCTTTTCTGCTTCATTGAGAAGAATTTCGGCTTCTTTGAGGCCGAACACAAGCGGCTTTTCGACCAGAAGCGGAAATCCCGCCTGGATCACTTCCAGCGTCGCCTCAAAATGACCCTGATTGGGCAGGCACAGACTGACCAGATCCGGATTTTCCTGCTTCAGCATCTCAGTGACTGAGGTATAGGCACGGGTACGGAACTCTGCGGCCCGTTGCTGCGTTTTCTCCAAACTCCGGCCAACGATAGCGCAGAAATCAATATCCGTTCGCTCCGAAAATATTCGTGCATGCTGCTTTCCCCACCCGCCGGCACCTATTAATGCCACCTTGACTTTCAACGGCTCACTCATTGTTCGATAACCACCTTACCGGTCTGGCCTTCAAAAAACATTTCATACGCTTGCTGAATATGGTCCACCCTGCAGCGGTGAGTAATAATCTGGCTGAGGTAAGGGAGATGCTTTAAAAGCAGCTCATGATTTTCGGCCAATTCATGGAACTGAAAATATTCGCTTCCGAGTACTGCCCTCTCCGTTGCGATCAGATCATTCGATACTTGCAGATGCAGCTCTTGCCCGTGTCCGACACAGACCAGAACTCCCCGTTTATTCAATGCCTCCAAGGCCATCTGTCGCGCTGCTGTTTTTCCGCTCGTATCAACGGCAACATCTATCCCTGCATGTCCTCTATTCCTAACGACGTCAGATACGGACATATTCCCCAGATGAATCGGAATAGCTCCTAATTTCTCAGCAAGCTCCAGACGATACGGTACGTAATCCATCACATATACGGGCTTATCTTGCCCCAAGAGCAATTTAGCCATGGCCAGAACACCAAGACCAATAGGCCCGGCTCCTGCGATCAAAATGGAATTAATATCTGGGCGTATCCTTTGAGCGCGCTTGATCGCATGACCGCCGGTCCCCATGATGTCGAGCAGCAAGGTTGCTTCTGCAAAAGGAATTTGCGGATCAATGGGAAAAAACACATGTTCCTTCACAACCATATAGGGCGCATATCCGCCATCATCCGAAAATCCGTAATCGGCCTGTTTGTTAAGACACAGATTGGTAAAGTCATTTTTGCAATTGCTGCATTCCCCGCAAAAAGCCATTAGAAAAACAACGCCAGGCGTACCTGGGGAAGTAGTCGTTCCTGTTCCTCCTGCGATTACAAGACCCGCCGCCTCATGCCCTGGCGTTACTGGCGTCCCGTCATAGAATTGCCCTCGGTCAGAACCGCAAAGCGCATTGGCTTTGACCTGAATCAGAAGCTCGCCATCACCGGTAACCGGAATTTCTTTTGATCCGAATGCAATGGTTCCTTGTCCGACAAATAAGGGAACAGTCATTCTAGGAGACAAATCGGTATCGGCCGTCATCATTAACATTCCTCCATCGATGGATTCAATTGGATTGATTTTGAAATATACCAGTAATCACCGGACAGATCAATATTCTCCGCCTGCCATAATTGCTGTCTCCCTAGTATATATTTGACCTTTGAACCGAGACTCCTTGTTTTATCTAACATCTACTTCCGAAGGGGGCAACGGGCTTGCCATCCGTTCTGGTCCAAATTCGCTGATTGCGAACAAGCCCAAATGTTAAATCATTCATCACCAATTCTAATCTGGGCAATAACCTATAGACATATGACTATTTAATTGGAGGTTAATCTAATGAATCGTGGATTTTTTCCTGGTGGCGGTTTTGGGCGTCCTTTCTTCCGGCCTTTTCCCCACCCCTTTTTCCCTGGCCGTTCGTTGTTTCCGTTTTTCTTCTTGTCCCCGTTTTTCTTTCCTTTCTTTAGAGACGGAAAATCGGAGGATACATTGTTCGCTCAGCACCAAGCCCAAGCAGGCGAAACGTTAGCCGCAGTCGGCCACAAGTACAACATGCCTCACGCAATTCTGGAGGAAGCTAACCCGCATATTGCCAATCCGAACCAGTTGAAGGCTGGAGAGATGGTTTACGTGCCGCGCATTTCCAATATGGGCTGCCAGAAAACTTACTCCGAAATGCCGAATCAAAGTTAGCTGTGAAAGCCAAATAAGACCCGGTTGACCAGGGCCGGGTCTTATTTGACGGATAGGCGTTCGTTATGTCCCTAATTTCCTGACCGCGTGTCAGTTACATAATTAAATCTATAATTTCTGCGAGAAACTTGCCGATGAATTCGTTTGGATAAGGACCCGGATGGATATTGTCATCAAATAACAGCTCATAATCCAGTAACCCGGCATTTACGCAATCCCGGAAATACTTCTCAAAGTCCACAAATCCATAATCGTTAAGGGAAGCAAATTGTCTGAGCGCTTCATAATAATCTTCATAGCTTACAGGTGCCGACGGCGCTCCTTCAAATATAATCGCTTTGTCCCCCAGGCTCGTAAACAACAGCACATCCATTTTCCTGTTTCCCTTATGATTATGATGAAGATTCATTTTGCTTAGCAATTCCGTCAAATTGGCCGTAAAGGTCACAATAGGGGTTTGTCTGAGATATTCATTCACAATCGGAGCCTGTATGATGGCAAGCGACGGAGTGAAAGGTACAAAACGCAGCAGCTCGTCCATATGGGGATAGGAAGGATCATTGAAGCTCTCCGTTCCGTCGCCCAGCCATTGCCCCACCGTATGTCCACCCATCGAGAAGTTGCGGATATTATTACCGTCAAACATTATGCCTCTGAGACTTACAATCGGGGATATAGGAGACTCCCCCACCCGTATCAAGGAATCAGCCAGCAGGCCCGCTCCCGCAAAAGAAAAATAAATCCTTCCTTTCACCTTTTGCCCGTAGTCGATGCAATAAACAACTTCTTCATCCCCGTCAGGGCTGAAAGTATCAAGGACAACACTTTTTTGAAGCGTAATTCTGCCATTTTCGCAGCTAACAGACCGATGAACACCATGATCGATTCTGGTAACCTTTGGGAATCCCTCCATTCGGGAGAGCGGGTAATCACTCTGATGGCGGTCTTCATCTTCATCCCGTAAAGATATTTCCAGCATACCTCCGTCCGTTCCTGACAGGACGCCGATATATAGTTTGCTGGCATAAGCCTTCATATCGACATAGAACTTGGCTTCGTTGCCATTCGCTGGATCCGGAGCCATAGTAAGCAGTTTGCTGCCGAATTTATTGAGCCCGGCAAGATAACCGAGATTTGTTCTCGCCTGGTCAAGGCGGCTTGGGGAATAAAAGCCGACCGCTGACACGGGAGAAGTGACCTCCACATCAAGCATATCGGATATCCCTTTGACTTTCATGATCGGGTCTTCATGGTTTCCCGGACCAGGTATGACAGCGTCCTGGTACCAATCGTATTTGTTCACCACATGTTTCCTGACTCTGGCAAAGAATCCATTGCTGTATGGAACAGCCATATGCGTGAAGGGTGTGGGCAGGACTACATCGTAGCCTAGCGAGCCTTGCCCCCAGCCGTGGCTGTCACCCAACATTATGATTTCCAAATCCGTCGTTTCATGCCCTCTCCGCCGGGCTGTTAATACGGGAAATTGAGCAGCCCGCAGATTAATCGCATATTTCGCCAGAAAAGGCAGTACATCGGTACTCATCGTTCCTCAACCTCATTTCAATAAGGCTCGTACCAACATCTTTATAGTTCAATGGTTCTGTTCTCGAGGGCGGACTGGTTAGCGGCCAATGAAAACGCCAGCGTCTTCATGCCATCAGCATAGCTGGACAAAATAATATCTTGTCTGCCGGATAACACCGCCTGGACGAATGCTTTATTCTGCTCCCGGTAGCAATCCAGCTTGGAGGTCTGCGTTATATTTTGTTCATTATCGACGATTTCGACCGTAATGCCATTCTGGCTAATATGTACAAAGAAATCATGTCCGAACAGTTTAATGTCATGTCCGGCGTGATAGTTGGACATACAGGTTTCGGTAATGCTTCCAATCAAACCTGATTTCATTGAAAAGGTTATAGCCCCCGCATCGTATATTGTCGCTTCAGGATCAAGCCGTTTAATGGCCGATTGGCTGAATCTGGCATTCACATCGTGAAACTCGCCGGATACAAACCGGATCATATCGACCTGATGGGTAACAGCGTCAACAAAATGTCCACCTGAAAGCGCAAGCGTCCTCCACCATTTAGCTGGATGACTCCCGTTATACCGATTTGCCTGAATCAAATGGACCTCCCGGCCCTTCAGGTAATCCTTCGCTTTGCGCACCGTATCCAGATAACGCAGACAATAACCGGTGGAATTGATAATCCCCGCTTCCCGGACGATCTGTTCTTTTTTGCGGACAACATCCAGGTCCAAACCTAATGGTTTCTCCACAAAAATGTGTATGCCTTTACGTGCGGCGGTTTCTTCCAGCTCACCTCTGGCAAACTGGGGCGTACAAATAAAGACAGCATCGATGCGCGCAGGATCCAGCACGGCATCTGCACTGTCATAGACGGCTGCACCTGTCTCCTCCGCGGCTTTATGGCATTGTTCCTTGTTTATATCAAACACACTCGCAATTTCGACCTCTTTCATTTCGAGCAGCGTCTTCATATGATGCCGCGCCATATCTCCGGCGCCGATAAATCCTATTCTCAGGCTCATCTATTTTCCCTTCCCTTTCCAGCAAACGATTTAGGACCACATTTTTTATGATGAAAGAATGACTTTACTGCCGGATCGAATAGACTCGTCAATGGCGAAGGAAACCTCCATCGTTTTGTAGGCATCGAAAAAATCGGAGCGGGGAACGGTTCCCTTTATGATCGATTGGGTAAATTCTTTGATTTCATCGGCAAAAGGATGGTGAGAGACATCACCGCTGTCCGGTAATATTGTAGGAATTGCAGCATAATCGGTTTGACCTGGAAGCGTGTGGCTGAACAACTTATTGTCCATAATGGATCCTTTCTCACCCAGCAAATGAACGTTGAATTTATACGTTGTTTTGCATTCGATAGAGGAGGATATCTTGCCGAGGCCGCCATTTTTCAGCTTAAAGATAGCCAGGGCATTGGGGTCGAATTCGTATTCCGAGTTGCTCCAGGTGGTGCAGCTGTAGGCTGTCACTTCATCGATCTCTCCGGCAAAGTAACGCAAGGCATCCACGGCATGACAGCCTGCAGACAGGATACTGCTTCCACCTTGATTCTTCGTGCTGCTCCAGCGGAACTGCCCGTATTGAGGACCAATATTATGCCAATAATCAATCTGCGCCATGAATATCCGGCCAATCGCATCGTTATCAATGAGCGATTTGGTCGTATCGAAGCTCGGGTTCCAGCGTAACACAAAGCTGACAACGGTCCGGATGGGATTCCTGGTTATCGCTTCGGCCATCCGCCATAAATCGGCTTTATTCATAGCCATTGGCTTCTCGATTACCAGATGCTTGCCGTTCTGCGCGGCGAGAATCGCTTGTTCTGCTCGCACATCCGGCGTTGAACACAGAACGATCGCATCTATTTGCGGATCCTTGACCATTTCGGCGAACGTGCCGAAGCAGCGGGCATCGCTGTTATGATCAACCAGAATTTGTTTTGCGCGATCCGGATTGGAACTTACCAGCCCCGACAACTCCGCTTCTGGATCTGCCAGAATCGCTTTCATGTACTCTCCTGCCACCCAGCCTGTTCCTACAACGGCAAATTTTATCGTCACTCTAATCTCCTCCTTGATATTTCTGATCAAGATATTGGGATGATTATAAATCGTGAAACCGTTCTCAATTCTTATTATAATGGATGTGTAGACCTTTTCCAGATGGAGAAGGCATTAAATTCAAAAAAAAACGGCATTTCTGCCGTTTTTTTAATGTGTTACAGGTTCTAAAACGGTGCGGTTGCAAAACGGTTATTCCACTCCATGCTCTTCTTTGATTTTGTACAGCCCATTGATAAGCAATTCCGCAGGATCCCGATTCAACAGCAGATGCGTAAACAAAAGATGAAGAGGATAAGCGCATACGTTATTGCCGTCCTTTATTGCCGGAAATCCGGCTTCAAAAACAGGACCATGCTGTTCATTCCAATCCAGACCCGCATGAACCTGCTCCTGGGAGAATTCTTCCTTAACCGATTTAATACATAGTGGAACCAGCATCTTATCGATAAACGCTTTTGCTTCTTCTTCATTCGAAGGCGCAGCAGGAAGCAATTTACCCCCTTCAGTCTTCATCAGCTCGAAGAAGAAGGAAGCCATCCATTCTGCCGGATTACTGCCATTCTGAAATTGATCGACCAGCTCGCGCAGAAAATAGCCACATGCATAGCCGTTACCCGATTCATCCGTCACATGATAAATAAACAATGGACCATAAACCTCATGGTTCGACACTTGGCCATTTACATCGTCAAAATACATTTTCAACGAAACGAGGCCGTTATGATGAACAGCCTTGACCAGTTCAGCCCAATCAACATCCTGATTCTGATCTACCTCTTCATTTGTTTTCTCGTTAGTCATCGTTAGCTTCACCCGTTATTAATCATAACACCAGACGCTTTGCAACGTCTAGTCCGCATCCGATTTAAGGCTTTATTTCACTTTTATCACGACATTTTCTTTTTAATCAAATCTTCAATTCGCCTTGCTATGATTCATTTTACGTGGAAATACCTCCAGCGAAATTACAGCACACAAAATGATAAACCCGCCCAATACCAGGTTGATCGTAAGTGCTTCCATCCCAAGCAGGACGGAGAAGAGACTTCCAAATAACCCTTCTGTCGAAAGCAGGACTCCAGCTTTTGAAGCTGTCGTGTATTTTTGCGCTGCCGTCTGCAGAAGGTAGCAGAGACAAGTGCTGAATATGCCCAGATAGATTGCTGCAGGAAGCCCAGCACCTAGATCTACTGCTTTGAACGCATTTGGATCGATTACAATCAATACAAAAATAGAAATAATTGCGGCCATGGAGATCTGTAGCAAGTTAATTATCATTGCGCCACTCTCTCGCATAGCGATACCTAAATAGGTAATATGCAGTGCAAAAAAGAATGCACATAGCAAGGTTAACCAATCCCCTGCATTAAAATTAGCTTCAACGCTTCCCGGTTTGATTGTTAGCACTCCGATTCCTACCAAAGTAACAACTGCCATTAGAAACGTCTTAAGTCCAGGTTGCCTTCTTGATGTTACCCAAACGATTAATGGAACCAAAACCACATTCGTAGCTGTAAGAAATGCGCTATGAGAAACTGTCGTAAGGCTTTGACCCCATATTTGGGTGTAAAATGCTAGAAATAGAAATATGCCAGCTATTACACCATGACGAAGATCTGAGGTGCGAATATGTTTTAGTTCTCGCAGGCAGAAGGGCAGCATAACAAGCGCTGCTATTGTAAACCTAAGAGCCATGATAAGCGCTGAACTCATACCAGCATCGATTGCCATTTGGCTAGCAATAAAGCCAGAACCCCAAATAATCGCTACAAGAATGAGCATGAAGTCAGCCGTGATTTTTTTCTTATTCTCACGATGAATCAAATAATTCTTCCTCCTATCCACTTTGAGCCTCGTCAACCGAGAGCACTCAGCACGATAATCTTTTTTCGGAAACTCACGTCTCTTGTCTCGAATTTTTTATTCATTATATCATGTAAAGAAAGGCGACAATTCGTTTAACAGCAAACGAATTGTCGCCTTTAATATTAGGACTCACTCTACCATCACTTTCAAAAACTTATTCCATTTGATAGATCTTATCAAACACTTTAACATTCCGTAGTTGAGCTTCACCTACTTCTAATGGAATATTCGGATGAAAGGTCACCTGCTCCCCTTCTACACGCATACCGAACATTCCAAAAACGATCGCTTGCGCAAAAGCTGCACCGGCTCCGTCCAGAGGCTGCTCCCACCCTTCTCTTTAGAAGCTGTTTAACATGAGTTGGAATCGAAACTTGCTATCCTCTCCGAACCACATAGGGAAATTTGTCCCCCATACGTTGTTATACAACAGTACATGAATGCCCCCCTCTAAGGAAGGAAAGGTATTGTCGAATTGCAGGATTCTTCTCTCTCCCATTGCCAGAACAGGAGCATCGAAAGTCTCAATGGAAGCCATTCCGTCTGATCCTTGATAATGGACGCCAGTTTCTACAGCATGAAGATTCCGATTGCCATTCTTGACAACCTCTAGAGGAGAAACCAGCTGACCCATCTTACTCATCTTCCACAGGTTACTATTAGCCATCAAGGGGGCAAATGAGAACCAGATCGATTCTGGCAGACGGTTAGCTTGCTTGGAATACCAATTCAAAGTGACAGCAATCGTTGCTTCCAGTTTGCTAAATGTATATTCTATTTTTAGGTTCCGAGGAGCTCCAAGCTGTTCTACTGCTTCAATCGGCAGTTCCAGCTCCAGCTTCACTATATCTGACAATGTCCCATATAATCCACGGATAGCAATCACTTTGGGCGAAAATAATTGATGACGGGGCGTCGGCAGCGCATTCTCCATTCCCGGCTTGCCAAAGTCAGCATCCGACCAGCTATGCGTAACGGAGGTATTCTCTACGTATTGTTCAAACCACGAATGATAGTTTTCCATCCCGAACGATTCATAGAAGAAACTGCCCAAGACGTGATTTTCATCAGCCCAGATCTTGTCCTTATGATCAATCAAATGATTTATCGAGCCATCTTGTCCGAATGTAACTTGGAACAGACCAAGCTTATAGTTTATGAGCGGATTCATCTCCACCCCATCTTCCAACAACTCTGTTTGAGGCTTCAAATGCTGCAGGGCTTCACGCATTTCTTGTTGCTTATCTTCAGCTAGAGCATGTATAGCCTGCTCCAGATAATTACGCTGCTCTTGCCACGAATTTTCCAATAGTGAGTACGACCTTTGTCCCCCACTGACATGTCCTTCAAATTGCGCCGCGGACATCTTATCGTCGGCATTCATTGCAAATGCGCCGATATACTGATATTTGGCAGGGATTGCCTCATGTGTAACTCTATCTTTCTCTCTCGCTCTTGCAAAGCTTGTCGGTGTGTAGGATATGTAATCACCAAGGAATGTCTTCTCATCCATCCCCCAAGTATGCTCTGCCACTAAAAGAATATAATTAGAGAAGGTATCACACTCCTGCGTTCCTTCGATTAATCGCCCTTCGTTCAGCCAGCGTGTTCTGATGCGCTGCATTTCGCGAAATCTTGCTATTTTAGTCGGATCAGATGCGGCTCCATGTATCCACGAATCACCAATCTCCTCCGTCAAGACAGGGAGAGTATGTTTGAAAACAAGCAGTTTTTCCGCGAAAGCGTCCATCGTCGATGCCTGAACAAGGGCCCCAGGAAACCTCTCACGCAGCCGGTCGAACTCTTCGCGCACAGCTTCGATAGACGGAGGCCCATTGTTATCTCCCGTATGGGCAAAATACAACACATCCTGCAGTCCAGGAACTTGCACGGTGTTCCCATAATTGTCTGCATAGTTCACAACAAGGTCAGAACCATCGGCAGCTTTCCAAACGAACAAAGAAGGGACACTTGGCACTTTAGAAGCTGGATTGACACCCAAATGCAAGTATTGAATCCCCTGCGCAGACATGTGCGGGATCATTGAGCGAGTATGTCCGGGAACATCTGTCATCTTAGCTGATATCGTCTTCTTGCCGTACCGCTTATCCAGCCGATCTGCAATAGATAGTCCATATTGAAACAACGAAGAGTCAAGCAACTCCGTGTGGGTAGTGAAGGGAAGTCCATGCCAAGCGATATGCCCATTCTGAATGGCCCTCTCCATCCGCTCTTTCTCATCTGGCAAAGCATCTGCTAGATACTCTTGAATCAACCATGACCCCGTCGTCCAGATAAAGCCTGCTGCTTCCTCTGACTTATTAAGTTCTTCTGACAATGACAATGCCTTGGGAATAAAATCTTCCTTGTATTTACGTAGCACATTACGAGCCAAGTCCGTAAATCCAATATCCAGGTGGGTTTTGAACACCACATGTACCGTCTTAATCTCGTTCATAACCATTTCCCTCTCTCCTAGGCTTACTCTTTAACGGAACCTAACACGATCCCATGGACAAAATATTTTTGTAAGAACGGATAGATAACCAGCAGAGGTATCATAGCAACAATTAATTTAGCGCCATTAAGTGTTCGATCGGAAGCCTTGCTAAGTTTAATAAGGTCTTCCGTGGTCATGCCTTTCATTAACTCCGGATCGATTCGTACGACAAGCTGCTGAATATACGTTTGGAGCGGATAGTTCTCGGGCTTGCTCATGAAAATAAGTCCATCAAAGAATGAGTTCCAATGGCCAACAACGCTGAACAAGGTGACCGTTGCAAGCGACGGCAGTGATACCGGCAGGTACACCTTGAACAATGTTTGCCATGGACCAGTGCCGTCTACCACTGCCGCTTCCTCCAGTTCCTTAGGCAAGTTCCGGAAGAAATTCATGATGAGAATGACGTTAAATATCGGGACTGCACCTGGCAAAACCAGTGACCATAATGTATTCTGAAGGTGAAGTGCTGTAACCGTCATGTACAAGGGAATCAAACCACCGGAGAATAGCATACAGCCTACCAGAAACCACATATAAATATTGCGGCCCGGGAACATTCGACTGGCTTTGGATAAGGGGTATGCCATAATAACGGTAAGCGCCATATTAATAAAGGTACCGAGCAGCACTCGTTCCACAGACACCTTAAAGGCTGTAAAAAACTTATGATCCTTGAGGATGATACTGTAGGAAGAGAAGTTGAACCCCTTTGGCAGAAGCAATACCTCTCCAGCATTCGCAGCTGACTTCTCACTAAGGGAGAGTGCAAGGGTATGCACGAGCGGGAAGATCGAAATGAATGAAATGATGGTAAGAAGAAGTACAATGGTAACGTCCGTACTCTTGCTGAATAACGTTTTTGATTTGACCATATCATTTCTCACCACTTTAGTTAGAATATGCGATAATTGGCAAATTTCGAGGCCAGTTTATAAGAAATCATAATTAGAATAATAGCGACGACGGACTTTAAGAGTCCTACTGCGGTAGCGAGTCCGTACTGATTTTCAATTAATCCCATGCGATACACATACGTATCTATAATATCGCCTGACGAATAGACGAGTGGATTGTAAAGGTTAAAGATCTGATCAAAGCCAGCATTCAAAACATTCCCTAAGCTTAATGTGACGAGCAGGACAATCGTAGGGGTGATGCCAGGCAGTGTAATGTTGATTAGCTTACGGAAGCGATTCGCTCCATCGATCTCAGCAGCCTCATACAGAGAAGGATTAATGCCCGTTAATGCGGCCAAATAGACAATCGCAGAAAAACCAAATTCCTTCCAAATGTCACTCCCTACCACGATGGGCCGAAACCAAGTGTTGCTTGCCAAGAACATAACGGGCTCTAATCCAATAGCTTTGAAGACGAGGTTAATGACGCCATCCAGTGAAAGCATCGAAACCATAATACCCGCTAAGATAACCCATGACATAAAATGAGGCAAATAAACAATTGTTTGAACGAACCGCTTAAACCAGCTCACACGCACTTCATGAAGAAGAAGCGCAAATATGATGGGAACGAACGTGCCCACCACAATTTTTGAGGAGGCGATTACAACTGTATTGATAAAAACTTGCTTGCTGTCTGGGATATCCATCATGAATTTGAAGTTCTCAAGTCCGATCCAATCTTGATCCCAAATACGGATACCAGGGATAAAGTCTTGAAAGGCTATCACGATACCGAACATGGGAACAACCGAGAATAAGATTAGGAGGATAATGCCCGGCAGCAGCATTAGATGATAATTAACAATAAAGCTTTTGTTCCTCATATGTCCCTGCCACCTGTCGTTGGGTAAGCAAGGGCCGCTGTCCGTATGGATGAACAGCGCCCCCGTGCTTGACTCCTGTTATTTTTCTATTTCTGCTTTAATTTCCTTAAGCACTTCATCCCCGCCCAGTTTATTCCATTCCTTTACAAAATCATCAAATTTCTCAATTGGCTCATCACCGAGAATAATTTTAAGGAAGGTTTCATTCTCCAGCTTGGTCAGTATCGCCCATTTTCGCTGCATCGTCGCTGTTTTACCGAAAAATACGTTCCGCACGATATTAAGTTTGTCAGAACCAATTTCAGCAGTACCATCAACTCTAGCTACTGCGCTGGACCATGCCACCAAGTCCTTCTTCGGATTTTCTTTGTTTTTCATATAATCGTTATAAAAGCCTTTAACCTCATCATTCAATTTAGATGGATCCTTGTCATCTATAGCCTTCTTTAGCTCAACATAGACATCATAAGCTGCTGATTCATTGGACAACTGTAGAGCAAATGGCCATATGCCCCAATCAATGCCCAGCCCTTTGTAGATGTCAGCTGAACCTGGGTCCAGGAAACGAATACCTTCTGTTTGAGTGTTCAAGACCTTGAGAACAGCTTCTGGATGCTCGTATTTCTTATTAACGACCAGGAAACTTGTTGTCGGATCTTGATCGGAGATATTGAATTTCCCTTCACTATCGAGCGGTCCAGTTAATGGCTTCCACTCTGCTTTCATATCATTCTTAACGGAGTCTGGAAGCGGCGAGTACGGCATCCACCATGGCCCGAACATAATACCAACCTTGTTCCCTGCAATTAATTCATTCGGATCCTTTCGCACGGCAAATTCTTTATCAAGGATATCTTTTTTGTACAATTCTTGAAGCTTAGCTAATGCTGTCTTCATCTCCGGAAGCGTTGAGCTATACGCGACCTCTCCAGATGCATCGTTGATAAATAGCCCTTTAAAAGCTTTGTAAGCACCAAATATAGGATCCAAGGTATTCGAAGAGTTCCAGGCTGAAAGCTGAGGAAGTCCTGTGAAGCCTATGGTATCCGCCTTGCCGTTACCATCTGGATCCTTCTCGATGAAGGCTTTGGCTACAGCCTCGAGCTCATCCACTGTCGTCGGCATCTGCATGCCAACCTTATCGAGCCAATCTTGTCTAATCCAAGTAAAACTATGCTGTCCACCAATCTCTGTATTAGGGAAAGCATACAATTTACCATCAAAGGTAGCTCTGCTTAGCACCCGATCGCCATAGGAATCGTAGTAGCCTTTAATGAGTTCACCCACATAATTCTTATAGACATCTGTCAGATCAGCAACCAAATCTGCTTTGACAAGCTGTTTCAATTGTTGTTCATTGACAATAAACGCATCCGGTAAATCCTGACTGGCGATGGCTACACCGATCTTTTGCTGATAAGCGTCCGCCGTCTCAGTTTGCCAGGCGAAAGATATCTTAACATTCAATTTCTTCTCCAAGTACCGGTAATACTCATTGTTTTCCAATGTGTCGCCGTTTGGAAGCTTCAAGTCCTTTGTACCATAATTCTTGGCAATCTTGAGCGTAATTGGCTCGTCATACTTTCCGTGAGGATCTTTGGCTGCTGACTCATTATTCGATGTGTTATTTTTTTTATCCGTTGAAGAAGGTTTATCGACTGCATTATTCGTATTGCCACATGCCGTCAACAAAAGTAAAAGCGATGCTAATAAAAGTAAAGTGATTCTCTTCTGCATATTCTGTTCCCCCAGTCATCTATTTGTCTCACAACGATATCGTAATTCATCCGGCTCGTTTCGCGAATGAGAATACAGTCGAATTCATAGGGAAAATTGTTGCTTCCATAGTAAGCGGTAGCATTTTCGACGAAATTCATACCTCCAGCGTCCAATTTCATACTTATTAGAATTCTAGCGAAAGCGGAATTCGGAGTGTAACGAGTGTCCCATGGCCGACTGTGCTGGTGATTTCAAATGTATAACGGTTCTCATAATGGGCTTCGAGCATCCTTCGAACATAATTGAGCCCAATGCCAAGACCAGTCTTTCTATTCTTCTGGTTCTCATCCGCAAGTAAACGTTCAATTTCTTCTGCTGTCATTCCTCTTCCATTGTCCGTAATATGGATAATCATCGTATTATTATCCTTCGCTATCTTCACCTCTATAACTCCCTGATTGGTGTCAATACCATGATAGAGAGCATTCTCAACCAAAGGCTGTAAGATGAACTTAGGGATCCTAATGGTCGAGGCAGCAATATCCTCATCCATCTGGAACTTGACGCCAAATTCATAATCATATCGGATTTGTTGGAGCTCAAT
Source organism: Paenibacillus nasutitermitis (assembly GCF_014641075.1). Lineage (GTDB taxonomy): Bacteria > Bacillota > Bacilli > Paenibacillales > Paenibacillaceae > Paenibacillus_Z > Paenibacillus_Z nasutitermitis. The sequence goes on along the minus strand of NZ_BMHP01000001.1, from coordinate 1,857,125 downwards.
ATAGTCCTTCAGAGCCGCTAATTCCTCCTTGAGTTCAACAGTCTCTCCTCTTTTATCCAAATTATAATGAAGTACCCTTGTGAAAATAGAAACCATGCGATCTATGTCCTCTTGACCATTCATTCTTGCCATGAATTGAATGGAATTAAGCGTATTATGGATAAAGTGAGGATTGATCTGATAGAGCAGCGCCTCCACCTCTAGTTGTCTCTTGGCTCGTTCGCGATTCTCTACCTCAATGAATAAGAATTGAATGCGCTCTCTTAATTGATTCATTTTCTTCACGAGAACATCAAATTCGATAATTCGGGTCAATGACATCGGTTTATTGGATTGAAGCGGATCTACCTGTCCAATATCATGACCGATCTTCTTCAAAGGGCCGTAAACAGACTTCCAAATAACGGTTGCAAATGTAATGCTTATTGCAATTCCTCCAAGCAAAACAGCAAAAAACTTATATAACCAATTGTTAAATTCTTTGTTGAATTCGCCTTTATGAATCGTGACAATCAAGCTCCAGCCTTGCTCACTAGTAACCTTGTACAAATAATAGTCATCCGTTTTTAGTGAAACGCCCATCTTCAGCAGCTGCTGCTGCTGCTGAAGCTTTTTTCCTTTGGGAAATTCTTTATTTAAGTCAGTAAAGACAATTTGCCCAGCTTGGTCTAATAGTACATGTGATACCTTCATACCATATTGTTGTTTACTTAACAGCTTCTCAAATTGCTTCACATTCGTTTCCATGTACACGTAATTCGTGCTGCTCTCATTCAATGCGCCCGGGGATTCCACAGGTCGTACCAAAGAAAATACGTCGTAGTCCCCATACCGATATGCTGTCTTTCTTGGTCCGTAGAAGGTAACACCATTTACTTTGGATAACAACGTTGAGATGCCATTTTCCTTCATAAACCCCTCTCGAACCTCGAGATTATTGAACATGACCTTTCCTTTATCATCGTAGTACAGAATGACACCCAAATAAGGATTCGTAAAATTGACGAGATTGAGATTCTTCTGTATTTCTTTCTGCAATGCATACTTCTGGAAATTACTAGGGTTAGCTAAGAGATCATAGAAGTTCTGCCCGACGCTTCCCTCCATGGAGAGCTGGAGTGAGGCATATTCCATATTTTCAAGTGTGCTCTCAAGTCCAGATTTGACATTAACCAGTGTATTTGTAATACCGCTTTCGATTTTGTTGCTATAGATTTCCTGTATGGCTACATAGCTAATTCCGCCAAGCAGCACAAGTGGGATAAAAACAATCAACATTAATACAGAGAAAAGTCGGCGGCGTAAAGAAATATTCGTATCTGTTCGGATTAGCCTAATCACTCGTCTTTCGCTCCTTGCTGCATTTTCTTTCGATACTCCGTCGGATTCTGGCCGAATTGATTACGGAACAATTTGCTGAAATATTTCTCGTCTTTGAAACCACTCTTTAAAGCAATTTGATACACGGGCTCATTACTTTGCTCTAGCAATAGTGCAGTCCTGGCTATCCTTCTTACCTTTACATAATCGCTATAGGCCTCACCAAGAATGTCCTTGAAGCATTGACTGAAATAACTGCTGCTCATCAACAACTTCATCGCTAGCTCGTCCCTGTTGAAGCTGAAGTCCTTGCCTTCTTGAATATATGTCAGAGCTCTCGCTATCGTGGTGATGACAGAAGATGAGTAAGGAATTTTTTTCATTTGCTCTTCGCACTGCCCTCGCAGGGAATCCAGCTTTTCCTTCCACTGATACCATGCTGCAAAAGAATCACTACATATTCCCATTTCCCATCCACTTCCCGCAATCGACTGCCAAGGCTGCAAACAAGTGTTTAACAATCGCAGCAATTCAGCAGGGTCCATTTTATTATGAATGGTGACTTGAAGGGCCTCTTCATAAGCAGCTGCATTCGTCATCCATTCCTGCGTTTCCCATGCCTTCATCACTGGAGAGCTCTTATCTTCCAGGCTCCCTGAACTGACAGATGGCAGAGATAGCTCATAATAAGTTTGCCCAGCCTTTCGTTCATAGAACAGAAAGGTAGGAATAAGTTGGCCTAAACGATCCTTGAGAGCTGCCAAATTATTTCCTGATCTGTCCATAATTCGAATTACTGCCCAGTCTTCTTGTTGAAACCATGATTGGATTGGCTTCATATCGAGCTCCCGCTCCTTACCTGCAGGAACAAGCCATGCATGTTCGGAGATTGCAACTAGACTGTCTTCCTCGCACAATGCCTGATTGATAATCATCTCTTTATGCTGCTCGCCCTTGAGATCTGCAAAGACATAGCCACTCAAGCTCTCCGAATTCATAGAAGGTAATGAGCGATGCAATTTCTCGTAGGAAACCCTTTCTACGATTCTCATAAAGATATCCTCTATTTTATCCTGCTCGAATTGCGTTTTCACGATGTAATCGATAGCCCCAAGGCGCAGAGCCTCTTGTACATATTCGAAGTCCTGGTGACAGGTCAATACAATAATCCATATATGGGGATATTGTAAACGGACAGCCTTCATCAATTCAAAACCATCCATGATCGGCATCGAAAGATCTGCAAATAGGAAATCCACGTGCTGATCTTTCAAGAACTCCAAGGCAGACTCCCCATTGTTCGCCTCGCCAATTACCTTCATGTCGAATTTGCTCCATGGCAGCAAAGCTATAAGCCCTTTACGAATTAGCTTCTCGTCGTCTGCAATTAAAACGTTTAACATCTTTATTTCCCCCCTACGCTACACAAGATTGTGGTGCAGTAACAATTTTACATGTATATGATTATGTACAATATCTAAATTGTCTTCAGTTGTCCACAGATCTATTGAAGGAATAATTGGTGGCTTGCACATTCAAGGGAACCGTCATCCGCAGACGGTCCACCTTGCTCTCCCCCAACCATAAAAAATTATTAAACATGCTTTTATTGGAGTCGAGGAACTATGCCTTATAATCGTAATGTCCTACTTGGACTCATTTCAGAAATTGAGGATGTTTTAGAGCCGGGGGTATTTTGGTTTAAAGTCAGTCCCTCGCAACACGAACGACTTCGGTATGGGTCCTCTGTCAAAAAACGAGAGCAGGGATTGAATGAACATAGATGAGTTACATGAAGAGGAATTGAGTTTAATCGGATCGAAGCAAATTTGGAAGTGCAGAAGTCGAAGGTATTAACCTCACTGACTTTAATGAACAAGCCAGTCAGCTTGCCGTACACGGAAAAGGACGAAAATGGAGATATTCCCCACTTCCGTCCTCTCTAATCGAACTTCTGCAAAAATGCGTCGCTGAAAGATTGCAGCCGAGGAGAAGTCAAGAGACTCAGTCCATTCTTCAACCCTATCATCTCTAACGTCTCATTTTGCTTTCTTTACCTCATAATCTCTCAACAACGGATTGGTTGTTTGAATTCGTCTAACCTTCTCAATGGTCTTGTGCCCTCCAGGCGCGCCACCACTTCGGTGAAGCAGCATCCACCTGATCCATGCCAGCGCTTCAAAAACGTCAAGCTCCTGCTGCGCGAATTTATTATCCGATACATATGCAGAACGAAAAACATCGGCGGATAGATCGGTGAGGTATATTTTTTGGAGCGTGAGCGACCATGCAAAATCGAATCTCGAATCCCCTAATTGCCCGTTCGTCCAGTCTATGATGGTTAAACGCCCATTTTCCTCCACAATATTATTTATATGAAAATCACCATGAATAAGCTGCTCCTGCTTAATTTGAACTCTTTTAACTACTGAAACGAATGGATTCCATAGATCAGGATGTTCTCTGACTCCAGGAAAGAAATAGTCAGTGAACGAATACCTTGGTAGCGGTATAGATTCCAGATCATCACCTCGGGTTCGATGCAGCGTTGTTAGCAGGTTTGCAATAAGGGTCATTTTCTTTTTATCCGTTTTATGAATGGGCACACCATCAAAGGTTGTCAGCAGCACCTTATCTCCGTTTGTATTTATTCCCCAGCCCAGCGGCTTGGGGACCGATACTCCTCGTTCATGGAGGACACTTAGCAGGCGGAATTGAAAACCGACGTCTGGCCTGGAATTCTTATTCCATACTTTCAACACATAGCTCTCCTGATCGGAACAAATCTTCATAACCTCAGCCTCATACCCTTGTTTCATGGGATGAACGGTTAATCGATCTCCCCCACTGAACAACGCATCCAGATTTTCATTGATTTCTACCCAATCCACGATACCTAAAGGGGGTGCCAATCCTGCTCATCCTTTCTTTCCGGCGAATGGTCAAGCTTCCCGCATCTCAGCCGGTAGAATCAAGGTGGCAAAGACCCGAAATCAGATGCGATTACTTCTTCCTGATATAAGTATCCAAAAATTCATTGCGGAACTTTCCTTCAGGATCACAACGCAGGAGCAGTTGTTGAAAGTCCGGCAGCTTCTCATATAGGGACTGCAGCCGCTCTGGCGGCATCGCAAAGAGCTTGGCCCAGTGCGGCCGGGCTTCATAAGGAGCAAGCTGTTCTTCCAGGATTGGGAGCACTTTACGGACGGCTTCCCAATCGGCTTTCCACGTAAAGTGGAAGGCAGCGGAATCCTGCTTATAGCAAGGGCTCATCCATAAATTGTCTTGGGCGATTGTACGAACCTCGGAAACATGGAGGTGCGGCCATATGTACTCCCGGATCTGATCAATTGCACAAAGTGCCTCATAAGCATGCTGGCGCGGAACATAATACTCGCTTTGCAGCTCATCACCGGAGCTTGGCGTGAATGCCATGCGAAAATGAGGCAGCCGCTCATGCCAGGGTCCCGGAATGCCCATCTGTTCACTGCAATTTTCCGATGTATGGCTAATCACAGGATGCCGATGCCCAGCAGCTGGCTTTGCTCCGAAAAACTCGGCTTCAGCCTCAGCGGAGGTTTCATCGGTTATGATCCGCTTGATCCAGGCCTGAGTGAACATCGCATTCTTCCAATCCGTGAAGAGACTGACGCTGTAGCTGTCTGAGAAAATATCGTTAAAGTGCTCTTTAAGAAGAGCGAGCGGCAAGCTGTCATAGACATATTGCGCCATCTGAAAGTCCGGGATCACATCCAAGGTCAGACTCGTGATTACCCCCAGCCCTCCGAGTCCAACAACGGCTCCATCGAAAATTCCGTCTTGCTGGTCGCGGGAGAACTGGATAACCTCCCCGTCGCCTTTAACGACTTCCAGAGCATGAACCGCCGTGGCCAGATTGCCACTGCGGTCACCGGAACCGTGAGAAGCTGTCGCGCAAGCACCAGCAACGGAAATATGCGGCAGGGAAGCCAAGTTATGCAGCGCATAGCCGTTATGGTGAAGATAATGGCATAGGTCCCCGTAGTGGATTCCGCCTTCGATGGTGACCTTGTTATGCGTACGATCCAATGCAATCACCCGATTTAGCTTCTCGAGTGACAGCAGGATCCCTACCGAGTCAGCGATTCCATTAAAGGAATGGCGCGTGCCAAGCACTTTGATCCGATTGCTGCGGGAAACCTGTTCCTGAATTTGTTCCACATTTTCGGGGGCATGGAATTCCGAAGCGCTGTACCTGTAATTGCCTGCCCAGTTACGATCATTTTCCACGTTCATACATCCTTCCTGGTGAAATCCGGGTCGTATAGTGCCATGCTTAAATAAATTGCCATGTTAACTATTCTATTTCGTCCACTTCATACCTGCTAATACTCATTTAATTGAATAAGATGCATCCAACTCTCTAATTCAGGAATCATATCCGCATAACGTTTGATCGCATGAATGGTTTCGTTTACTTGATTAGTTCCCATTTGCTGCTCGTCTTCATCAGAACATTCCATCCCTAAAGAACGTTTTAAATTATAGTCCAGCCAACCCAATTTCCCTGAAAATCCACTTTCCAAAACTAATCTCCAATTGGCTTGAAGAGTACCATAAAGCTTTTTATATCCATCTATAAAAGCCAAAAATCTTTTTTTGTCCATGCTTCCTGTTTCATTTTCGGACCAGTAAATCGCCGTTTCCAATAAATCTTGCATAGGATTTATTAAACCAGCCGCCTCCCAATCTATAAGGATGGGATTATCCCGGCACCACAAGACATTTTTCGGATCCAGATCCCGGTGGCTTATTACGGTCTCCGAAGTCAGTATTTCTGCTGATTTGTTAGCTTGAGCATTCCATTCATACAGCTTATCGATGATTTCCTGCAGCGGATTAACCCAATCTGTATTGTTTTCTTGCCCTTTTCTTAAATGGACATTCCAATCTGTTAGTGAAGAATGACCAGAGCCGTAATTCCTCAGGGCTATTTCCGAAAAATCCGTCTTATGTATTACAGCAAGAATCGTTCCTATTTGCTCACAGTGATCGTTGTTGATTTGATCAGGTTTTAAACTTTCACCGTCGGCCCAATTGAACACGAGATAGAATTGATTGTCCATTTCATGGATAGGCGTTCCATCAATGATTTTGGCTGGAAGAGCAGGTGTATGATTGGCTGCAATTGTTGCAATATGCTCGGAGTTGAGAAAGTTCTGCATCGCTTCGGGCCTTTGCATGATTTGAGGGTTTAATGCTTTAATCGCATATTTCCCAAGTGTGGTTTCAACCGCATACATGCGATGCAGAAAACCGCCGGAAATCGATTCCGGTACGCCAATTATCTCGCCCAGCTGCAGTCTCTCCGTCAATTTTTTCAATTCTAATAGAGAAGGTATTGGGTTCATTATGTATCCCCTATTATCGTCAAATTGGTTTTCGTTCTTCAGCAGATTTCACTCTGTGTTTGTACGTGATCTTGCCGACGAAATTTGCAAGGGTAAAAAAAAGAAGCGATTAAATTGTAATCCGCTCCTTATTAATTCTTATTTCGTTGTTCCATCCAATCTATTCGCGGAAAATGCTTCCGGGTGCTTCTAATTGGTTCGTGGATAATACCGGAAATTCCTTCGGGTTCCGATTCCTGTTTCGTTGCAGAAGGCTCTTCCTCTTATGATTATCCATCGAGATAAAAAGACAACATGCTCCAAGAAGAACGAGGATCATGGTCATAATCGGCAGCAGAACAGTCATTTTCAAAACCCCTTGCCTGTAGTTTGCAATAACGATAATCATTATCACTCACTATTATATCGCTTTTTCTTAAATTATCAATCAGTATTGTCAAATAAATGATCCGCGCCCGCGGGATTTTTAATTTTATCGATCAGGCAAGATAGCGGAATGAATGACAAACAGGACAGCCTTGTCCGGCTGTCCTGTTAGAATCGTTTTAATGGCTCCTTTGGGCCGGAATTATTTTTCGTTGACGCAATAAACGCAGTCCGTTAAGGATGACCAGAATCGTACTCCCTTCATGCCCAACCACGCCAAGAGGAAGCGAGACGCCCTTCACAAAATTGGTTATGATCAAGAGGATTATCACACTCATCGCAAAAATAAGGTTTTGTTTAATAATGGTTTTCGCGCGCTTCCCCAGTACAATCGCTTCTGCAATCAATCCTGTATCGTCATTCATCAATACCAGGTCAGCAGTCTCGAGCGCCGCGTCGCTCCCTGCCGCTCCCATTGCGATCCCCACGTTCGCAATCGCCAGAGCGGGAGCGTCATTGATTCCGTCCCCGACCATCGCAATATTTCCGTAGGTCTGTTTCAGCTCTCTGATCCGGCTCACTTTATCCTCGGGCAGCAAATCGGCATAAACGGTGTCAATATCCAGCTCTTTGGCGATGGCCTGCGCCGTTTGCATCCGGTCTCCTGTCAACATGACGACGTGAACGCCCAACTCTTTAAGCAAAGCAACGGCATGCTTGGCTTCACTGCGGATTTTGTCGCGCAGCGCGATCACGCCGGCAATTCCCTGCGAATTATGCATAATCGTTACTGTTTTTCCCTCGCGTTCCAATCTGTCAAGCAAAGTCGACAATTCCGGCGTCCGGAAACAGTCATCCAGAAAAGCAGGTTTACCGATTTTCCACAATTCCCCGTTCCATTTTGCTTCGATTCCCCAGCCTGTATGCGCCTGAAAGTCAGTTGGGCGTTCAAGCTTAAGTTCTCTACTTTGCGCTTCAAGAACGATCGCTTGGGCCAGCGGATGCTCGGATAGACTTTCCATCGAAGCAGCGATTTTCAGTATGACGGCTTCATCGTACCCCTGATAGGAATAGACATCCGTTACCACCGGATTCCCGGCTGTCAGTGTTCCTGTTTTGTCAAAAGCAATCGCCTTGATTCCTCCCAGATTCTCTAGATGCGCGCCTCCTTTGAACAGAAGACCCTTTCTCGCACTGCTGGATATGGCCGACAGCATGGCGGGCATAATGGATGCGACCAGCGCGCAAGGCGAAGCGACGACCAGAAATACCATTGCTTTGTAGAAGGCGTCATTCCATGACCAGTGGAAAACAAATGGCGGGACAATAATCAGAAAAACGGTCAGGGAAATGATTATTCTCGCATATAGACGTTCAAATCGTTCCATAAACAATTGGGACGCAGGCTTCTCGCTCTGCGCTTCCTGGACTAGACGGATGATTTTGGCAAAAAGCGTGGATTCACTCGGCTGGCTGACTTCAACGAACAATGCACCTTGACCGTTCAAAGTCCCCGCATAAACCTCATCGTTCGGTTCTTTGTCAACCGGAATCGATTCACCCGTAATGGAGGACTGATTAACGGCGGATGATCCTTCCAGCACCCGTCCGTCTGATGGAATCCGCTCTCCCGGCTTAACCAATACGATGTCGCCTACCGTCAACTCTTCAATGGCTACCAAAGTCTCCACACCGTCTGTGATCAGAACGGCGGATTCCGGCTTCAACCCCATCAAGGATGAGATGTCGCGGCTGCTTCGATCCATTGTATAGGTCTCGAGCGCTCCGCTCAGGGAGAAAATAAAGATCAGCACCGCCCCTTCGGTCCAGTACCCGATACTGGCTGCGCCGATGGCTGCGACAATCATCAGCAGATTGACATCCAGATCGCGATCCACGAATAGAGTATGCAAGCCTTCTTTAGCCTTCACATACCCCCCAACTGCAAACGCAAGACAATAAATAAGGATCGACCAAAGATGAAATTCATCTCCAAGACCCCATGCCGCAGCGATTAAGACCCCGCTTCCCAGGGCTGCAGCGCCTTCACCGTTGCGTTTGAGCCAATTTTCATTATCCTGTTCCATTGTTGGGGTGGGGTGAATATTCTGCTGCTTCGCGCAGCCTTTAGTTGATTGAAATAAAGAACTCATGATGATCTCTCCTTCCTATTGAGAATGAGTCCCATTATTAACTCCCTTAAAATGGCACAAGCTGCCCCCGTTAAGGAGCAGCATGTTAAACATCATTCTATTTTGTTGCTGGATTTCATCTTATTTATAATTATTATAATCTAGATAGACGGCAAAATAAAGACTTTTTTTTACAAGCCTGATATCGTTTACTGGTTAGTAACGACTAAATCAAATAAAGCTGGCGGACGTATGGTTGAGAAATAATAATCCTCTGCTGAATCCCACCGGAGATGCCAAGCCGCATCGCTGCTGCCTTCTCTGAGATTATGCCTCTCTCGCCGGATTTCGGGAGTCACATCCACAAGAACGGTAAAATGAACCACATCCGATAGCACGGGAAGCGAGCTGTAGATGCCGTCCAGAATAATGACGGGTGCCGGATTTTTGGTAACCAGGCTAGCTGCTACCCCGTTTCCCGAAGTGAAAGAAAATGGATGATACCGTGCTTCCCGTCCAGCAATTAACGGGGTTAAGGCTTCCTTCCGCAGCCGCTCCCAGTCGATACAACGAAGACATTTTTGCTCCGCTGTGCAGGTGTCCCATTCTTCGTCAGAGATCGATGCGTCGAAGAAATCATCACATGAAATGACTGCTGCTTCCAATACCGAAGCCAATTCAGCAGCAAGCGTGGATTTGCCTGCGCCGCTCCCTCCATCCAGGGACATAACCAATGGAGTCGTACGTCCTGTTAGCAGATGGTTAACAGCAGCAATTATTTGCTTTGACCGGGTTGATATCTGATTCTTGTCCACAATAATCACTCCCAAGTCCGATAATGAACCATTTTGGGACAGAATATCAAACCCCGTCGTTTCTGTCACTATTCTGATCGCCAGTTTCCCACAACCTGTCCATTTCCCTGCATAAAGTTTAGAAAAACCGTTTATCCGGGAGGTTATTCCGGTATGATTAAAAAATGCGGATATTCCCCGGATCGGGCAGTATCCGAATTGGCGGATGCCGTTACCCAACCACGCTGTAAACAGCTGCTACTAGTCATTAAACCAATCGATGGGAGATTAAAAACATGTCCAATTATCAAGCCCTTATCCAGGATCGTATTTATTTCGGAGGCGCAGACGATGTGCCGCACATGATTGAAGATGCTAAATGTGAGATTATCGTAGATTTACGTGGAGAAGCTTCGGAAATAGATCATTCGGATGAAAAAGCGACAAAGATTGTGGTTCCTCTGGGCGATAACACCGATACGCCTCAGGATGTCCTGTTTCATCAAGCGATCAGCCATGTCGTCGATGCTTATCATAGCGGCAAAAGAGTGGGTTTTCATTGTGGCGGGGGGAAAGGCAGAACAGGTGCTGTTGCTGTCGGAACCTTAATTGAGCTGGGACTGGCTCGAACCATCGAAGAAGCTGAGCAGAAAGCCAAGGCAATCCGTCCGGTCATCCATATTCGCGAGCCGCAGCGTGAGGCGCTTACAAAATTATATCCGAAGTGACTCACTCAACAAAAATATGGCCATCCCTAAGGGATGGCCGCCTATCAGCTTTTGAGTGTCGAATCTAAATGGTATCCGTCTGAGTATGTTTTTTATTCGAAGGTGCAAACCAACCGAGCAGGGCTATTGCAACCAGCACAGCATAGAAGATCGTGGTCCAAACAGCGCCATGCGGGAAATCATGAGCTAACACGCCAATATCTTCATGGGACAACGTAATAATAGCGAGTTTCACGCCAACCCATGCCACGATCGCATAGGCCGTTGTCTCGAGAGCTGGCCGCTGAGCAAGAAGCTTTACAAACCATGTGGCCGCAAATTTGATCAGGACGAGCCCGGCGATTCCGCCAAGCAGGACAATCAAGAATTTCCCGCCGTCCATACCGCCGAAATCAGCAAGCGGTGAATCCGGAAGACCCAATGCCAGAGCGACTGCAGCAAGAATGGAATCAATCGCAAAAGCAAGATCTGCAAGAGCGAGCTTTCCCACGGTTGGCCAGAAGCCTTTTCCTGCAGCCTCTTTCTTTAAGTCCTTGCGGATGTTTTCGTTTTCCTTGCCGAAACGCGCTTTGATAATGTGCTTTAACCCGAGATATAAAAGGTAAGCTGCTCCGATCGCCTGTATTTGCCAGACGTTCGCAATAAATGATATCGCAAAGAGAGCGGCGAAGCGGAAAACAAAAGCCATAATGATCCCGTAATTAATGGCCCTCTTCTTTTGATCCTCCGGTAAATGCTTCGCAATGACTGCCAATACGAGCGCATTGTCAGCTGATAACAATCCTTCCAAACCGATAAGAATTAGCAGTGCCCATGCATATTCCAACCACAATGACTCCAACTTGCCCTCTCCCCTTTGCAACCAAAATAAGTAAGTATTATAACCCGACAATAGGTATACGGAAAAAGTAGCCGATGGAGTTCATTTTTTTTTCATCGTCTCCTCCTTCATAGTTTAACCAAACCGTTAAATCTGTATGATCATCTCATTCATACTTTCAAATTCCAGGGATTCATAAATATGCCGGGCTCATTATCTTCTATAACAAAATGCCCTGCATCCCCGCTGGCGACTTAATATCGGCACGTATCCATGACTTCTTCGCTTGACGCACTATCAACTCCGTTTGGATTGTTATTTGATTGAGCATAAAAAAAACTGCACCGCTATGGTGCAGTCTCGGGTATATAAAAAAAATTACCCTCCAAACGGGTAGCTGGGGAGTCCCTGGACGCCCGGCCGCAGCTTGAAAATTCCGCCTGACAAAGGATACCGCTGCAGCTCTTCTTCAGATAAGCCTGTTCTTGCGCTAGTTATGTACAATTCGTCCATATTTTCGCCGCCAAAAACGCAGGACGTCACTCGGGACGCGGGAATATCCACCTTCAGCAGGCGTTCTCCGGTATGCGGATTATAACGCGACACACAGTAACCGTCCCACTGAGCGACCCAAATCATGCCTTCCACATCGCTCGTCATCCCATCCGGCACTCCTTCACCTTCGGGAATCTCAACGGCAATGCGGCTTGCTCCCAGCTCCCCGGTAATCAGGTCAAATTCATACTCCATGACTTTCCTGGTCGGTGAATCGATATAATACATCTTCGTATGATCCGGACTCCAAGTGATGCCGTTTGAGCATGTGATACCTGTCATTTTCTGCTCCACTTTGAGATCCGGGTCCAGGCGATAGAGAGCGCCTGCCGCATTTTGATCCATCATCCCCATTGTGCCTGCCCAGAATCTCCCTTTGGCATCGCATTTGCCATCGTTAAACCGGTTATCTGGCATTCCCGCTTCCGGGTCTGAGATCGGTTCAAGCTGGTTGCCTTCGGGATTGTACCGAAAAAAACCATTTATCGCCGCAAGGACAAAGCCGTTCTTGCGGTCAGGAACGACTGCCCCTGCATATTGACCGATATCATACGTATGGTTTGTACCTTCCCCCGGGTGAAAAGAATGAACACGGGACTCCAGAATATCCACCCAGTAGAGCATACCTTTGTCCGCATCCCAACTGGGACCCTCGCCGAGCGTTGCTTTTGCATCCAGAACCAATTCTACTTGTACCATTGTAGATATGCACTTCCTTTAACATGAATTATGAAAAGCAATGATTTCAGCTGACCAGAGCAATCAATCACGGAAATTCACCCGAATTTATGCTTCAGCTTGCAAGATTGTCCCGTACAATACATTAATTGGCCTTCAGGACATCTATGTTCTCATAAGGAAGCTCCAATTCCCTGCCTGCAGCTGCGGAATGCTCCGTTGTTTCTAGAATTGCGATAATCCGCCGCGCTTCCTCCGGCTTGACAATCAGTTCCTCGCCTCTGTACAAATGAGCTGCGATATTTTGATAATAGGCATCATGGCTGTCTTTCATGCAATTGATGTCCGACTCCACTTTAACGCCATTGATGTCAGTGAATAAAGTTATTTTGCCATCCCACAAGCTCGTGTCTACGACTGCGCCTTTTGTTCCGAGGATGCGCATGGCTGCTTTTCCCGCATAGGCAATGGTTGAGATTTCGATATGGGCGACCGCGCCGCTTTCAAACTCGATATGGCTGTCGATATGGTCTTCATTGGTTATCTCATGCCAGACCCGGTTATGAACATATCCGCGGACCGACTTGATTTTGCCAGGAACGATGCCAAGCAGGTAATCGATATAATGCGCGCCCCAGTCGTAGAAGACGCCGCCGGATACTTCTTTGATCGAACGCCACCATGGTCCGGGTTTGTCGTATCCGCCCATATACATTTCCACTTGAAAAATATCACCGAGGATATCTTTGTCGATCAAGTCCTTAACCGTCAGATACCAGCCATCCCACCGGCGGTTGTGGAATACGGAGAGCATCACGCCCTTTTGCTGCGCCAGATGGACAAGACGATCAGCATCCTGCGCCTTTATGCACATCGGTTTCTCCAAGATGCAGTGTTTGCCGCTGTTAATGATCTGCTCGGCGAGCGGAGCATGTGTATTATGAGGAGTAATGACTGTAACAAGGTCGATATCGGGCTCACGAAGCAAATCATCAACGCTGAGATAAGTCCGGATACCCGGAAAATCCGCTTTGGCTTGTTCCATTCTATCGGCATCCATATCGCACGCCGCGACAAAATCAATTCCCGCATTCATCATTTGAATCCCGTGATGTTTGCCCATATTGAAAGCGCCACCGTAACCGATTACAGCTCCACGAAGCTTTTTGTTTTCAACCATTTCCATTCACTCTCCTAACTTATATTCGAATCATGCCATTCGGCTTAAATAGATTATAAAGGTTATCCGCCTGTTCCGATACCACAATTTGTTATTTGAAGGATATGCCACTTTTGATTCTCAAAAAAATGGCTCGACATTTTCTCCATTAAAGTCGGATGTCCTCTTTCTATTAAGTCATTCGACGAAGCTTCTAAAATCCTGGCATTACCTCGATTTTGTCGACAACAAGATTTTTGCAACACTCAAGTAAATAAGGACTAACAAACGAGACAATGAGAGCAAGGATCATTTTCAGGTTTTTTCCACGTACCATCGGTTGATATTGGAATCTCTCATCGGGGTTCTTTATATGCGTGCCGTTTTTTGGGGAGAATCGCTTGATAAATCGCTACCGGAGCGGATCGTGGAAATAGTGCTGTCGGGAATGGAACATTCTGCCTCGGATAACCCGGCGGTCATCACTTGAACAGTGAGAAGATCCGAGGCATTGCGTCACTGCCTTTCGACAGTTTTGCCGTTTTCCATTTTTAGTTGCCTTCAACTGAAATTGCAATTCGGAATTAGTACGCCGTAATGGCGACCTTCCATAATAATTTGTCTTAAAACTTGATTTTTTTGTTTCTCATCGAGATTTTTGCTAAGAGCAGACGCGTCTGCAGCAAGTAGGCGTTTATCCATTCATTTAACCGACTGCAGAGCGTTCTCGACTTGAGCGATATGCTTCGCCATCGTCGAGACCGCCGTCTTCGAATCTCCGTCGCGGATCGCTTCGAACAGCTTCTTGTGCTCCTCGAACAGCTTGCCGGCCGCATCCTTCCCGCTATAGAGCCACAGTCTGCGGCTATCCTTAACGGTGCGGAACATCGCCGCAGAAATGTGCGTCATGATCGTTTCCAGAATCGCGTTGCCGGATGCCCTAGCGATAGCGAGGTGAAAGTTCGTATCGTAGATCTGGCTGATCTCCTCGTTGCCGACGGCGTCCCGCATTTGTCCGATGATTTTGCCGAGCTCTTCGACGTCTTCGGCGATGCGGTGTTTGGCTGCAAGCTCCGCCGCGCCGACCTCAAGGATCTTGCGCACCTGAAGCAGCTGCGACAGTTCGGCGTTCGACGTCTGCAGCGATTCCAGCACCGCCTGCGGCTCGAGCCCTGGCTTCTTGACGTAGGTGCCGCCGCCTTGCCGCGATTCGACGAGACCGAGCGCCTTCAGATGGCTGAGCGCCTCGCGCACCGTCGACCGTCCGACGCGGTACTGCGCCGCCAATTGATCAATCGTAGCGAGCTTCTCGTTCGGCTTGATCAGTCCCGCTTCGATGATGCGCCGGAGCTCGTCCGTAATGATTTCGTAATTTTTCTTTTGCAAGTTCATGGCCTATCTCTCCGTCCCGCAGCTAATATCGATAATTCTACTCTCTGACAGCCATTGGTACGAATTTGGCGGGCGGCATTGTGCTGAACATGAACAAGCATATTTAGAAAATCAGGAGTATTCGCTATAAAACAGGGAAATCAAAATAGCTATTGGGGTATGGTTCGTCTCTTAATACATAGTGCCACCATTCGAAGCTATATGGTTCGAACCCACTGTTTTCCATGATGGAACGCAAAAGTCTGCGATTTTGCGCTTCCATGCTTGCAATCCCTTTTGCCCCATGGTGTGAACGCTCATCCATAAAATCGAAGCTTCCTCCCATGGAAACAAGCTCACCCGTATCTAAGTGGTAAAGCGTAAGATCAATAGCACTTCCGCGACTATGACTTGATTGTGACGCTATATATCCCTTTGCAAACATCTCGGTTCGCTCGATATTCGGATAGTATCTTTCTTTTGTGAGGTTGTCTTCCGGTTGTTCGGACCAATGCAGGAAGCAATCTACCGCACGTTTGGGCCGATACCCGTCCAATAACAGCAAACCGTACCCAAGAGCCTCCGCTTGCTTCTGCGCCTCCAACAGCGCAAGGGCTAAGGCAAGTGTTCCCACTATGCGATTGACCTCATATCCGTCTACTGGTTTTCCCGTGAAATTGTCCCATGTCGCATATTTGGCGTCCCAGCGAACACCGTGCAATATTTCATCTACAAATACAAATCCCTTTTCCATGCTTATCACCCCTTTAACGCGAGTACGATCAGGCGGTCAATCAGTTCGGGAAGCGTTATGCCTGCAGCTGCCATCATCCGGGGATAACGGCTGTATGACGTGAACCCGGGCAACGTATTGACTTCGTTAAGCACGATGCGGCCGTTATCTTGTAAAAAAATATCAATGCGGGAAAGACCTCTACAGCCGAGCGCCTTATAGATTTGTTTTGCAAACTCCCGTATCCGTCCTCGCTCCTCTGCCGAAAGGTGTGCGGGAACGGTTATAACCGCGTTTTCGGAGCCTTTTTCCGGCTCGGCCTCCTGATGAATGCGAAAGAGACCGTGCGTTAGCCTAATTTGGTCCACCTCGCCGGCAATCAACTCGGAACGGTTGCCCATCACGGCACAACCGACCTCACAGCCGACAACAGCCTGCTCGATTAAGATTTTGCTATCATATTGACTGGCCGCTTCAATCGCGGCCTCCAATTCGTCCGCACCACCCACTTTTGTCACGCCAAAGGATGAACCTGAACGCGCCGGCTTAACAAAAACAGGATAGGTAAACGCATCTGTTGCTGCCCTGTCGTCTTCATGGATAACCCAAAATTCGGGAGTCGCGATGCCGGCGTTTTTCGCCATGATGTAGGCCAGCGACTTGTCCATACAAATCGCGGAGCTTTGAATATCGCAGCCCACATAGGGGATACCGGACAATTCAAACAGACCTTGTATCGCTCCATCTTCACCCGACTTGCCGTGCAAAACCGGAAATGCGACATCAACATGGTGGATTTCATATGAATTGTTTTTTAGAACAAGCAATCCGTGCGTTTTTTTATCCGGAGAGAGCACGGCTGAACAGCCATTGCCGTTTTCCCATTCCGGGCCAGGTTTTTCGCACATTTTCCAAACACCGAATTTCGTAATGCCGATGTATAACGGCTCGTATTTTTCGGTGTCCAGGTTAGCGGCGATCTCCATTGCGGATTTGACCGACACATCATGCTCCTCCGAACAACCGCCAAACAGGATTGCAACTTTTACTTTATCCATGCGCTAGGCTCCTTTCAAAGTCCAAACAGTTTTTAATTGTATTTTCAACGGTATCACTCAACGCCTGTTCGGTATAATAAGCCGTATGCGGCGTGATGATCACGTTCGGCATCCTTTGAAGTTTCAGTAAAAATGGATTATCAATTGATTTTTGTGTGCAATCAAAGTAGAATAGCCCTTCCTCTCCCTCCAATACATCCAATGCGGCCCCGCCCAGTTTTCCGTTTTCCAATGCTTTAATAAGCGCATCGGTATCTATAAGCGCTCCACGTCCTGTATTGATAATAAACGCGCCTTGCTTCATTCCCCTTATTTGTTCGTGACCGATGATATGATGCGTATCCGCACCCAGCGGCACATGAAGCGTAACAATATCGCTGTTTCGCAGCAACTCGTCAAGCGGAACATAGTCTGCCGTTATTTTCTGGCCGCGATCATAAGCCAGCACACGACATCCAAATGCCCGCAGCCGCTCAATAACCGCTTGGCCTATTTGACCAGTTCCCAGCACGCCGACTGTCATGTCGCGCAGTACCTTGCCGCGGACGCTATCCAGCCTGAAATCATGTTTTTCCACAGAGCGTACAATGGACTTCGCGTTGCGTATCGCCATAAGCATCAGCATTAGGGTAAAATCAGCAACGCTATTCGGCGAATACGTCACATTGCCGATAGCGATAACCATTCTCTTAGCAGCAGTTGTATCGATATGATTGCAGCCGATGCTTCGGGTAGAGATATATTTCACGCCGGCTCTCTTCAGCGCAAGAAGAATAGAGGCGGAAACCACAGATTTGTGGCTCACACTGATACATTGATTGCAGGGGGCTGATATAGCATTGGTTTCTGATACGGCGTCGCTAATAATAGTAGGCATGACGCCAAAGCGAGGTGACAGTCTGCGGAACACATCCGCCTCATCTTGCTCGCAACCATAAACGGTAATTCCAATGTTGTTCATCAATTTTTCGCCTCCTTGATTTCTGCGTTATCCAGCAGAGGGTAGCAGATTTTACATTTGTTGGTGTAGAGCAGCTTTTGCCCTGTTATTTCACTGGTGTCCGCGTTAATTTCCGCTCTCTCAACCTTGACGTATTCATAAATCTCGCCGCTTTCGCGGAAATACTCGGTGCTGCCGTTTGTGACTTTGTACAGCACTTGGGGTCGTTTGTCTACGAACACAGTTCCTATGATGTTTTCATTATCGAACGCCACTGAAATTTGATAGGTGCAATCGGTATCGTTTCGCGCCTTTAAGTCAATCCATCCCTCGGAGATTGTTGCGTCCACCCCTTTGATCTCGTCACTGTTTGGTTCGGGAAACTCCTTGACATTGTGGCCGCTCCGCTCGGTGACCATCAGCGGCGTGTGCAGGAACATCCAAAACAGCAGATTGCTCATTTGACACATACCGCCACCAGACATGGTGGTGAGTTTTCCATTTACCACTGTAAGACCGTCTTTATAGGGAATATGCTTATCCGCATGGCGAACTAGCCGCCAAAAGGAAAAGGTTTCACCCGGTCTTATCAAAAGACCGCTCAGTGTCTTTGCCGCCAGCTTCAGGTTAAACACTTTATTTTCCTGATACATCATATCGAAGCCGGTATTGCTATTGTATAATGCGCAGCCCGCTTCAAAGATCTTGTAAGGAAGCTGCGACTCGTCAATGGTTCCCGCATAGCGAAGGCCATCAAGCCGCATACCGGTATAAAAACACATCTTCCGTTGCATTACCCTGACCGGTAGCAGGAATGGAAATAATTGCGTTAGTCTTTTTCTTCTCATAGTTACACCAGTCTTTCCATTTCATTAAAAGTCACCATTCAACGCCTCCTCAGTCCGCTGGGAGCAGCAGAAGGGGTAGCATTGTTTTCTTGGGGCAGGGATATTGTCGGGTCTATTGCACTAAAAACAGTTAGGCAGTCCGAAAATCTGATACCCGCAGAGGAACCCATGACAACACAAATATATGTTTGTCCATTTATGTCAGCCGCTGAAACAAGGCAGGAACCAGCATCCCCGGTAGTGCCGGTTTTAAGTCCGATAGCATTGGAATAATAGTATTGGCTATCAGGGTTTATCAACTCGTTAGTATTGCGATAAGTAACTTCCCGCCCATTCATCCATGTATCATATATCTTGTAACTGCCCATAATTTCAGACAGAGCATTATTGCCTAAACACACTTTTGCTATCTGCGCAAGGTCAAAAGCGGTTGTGTACTGCCCGTCCGCATCGTAGCCGTCAGGGGCTATAAAATTGGAAGAAGTTGCTCCAACTTTTTTTGCTTTTTGATTCATCGCATCGACAAACACTTTAACAGCCTGCTGCGCTCCAAGGCCATCTTCACCGGCTATCCTTTTCCCCGCATTAACAGCAAGTGTGTACGCAGCGTCATTGCCGGAGGGAAGCAACAAAGCGACTAAAAGTTGTCTGACCGTCATCGTATCCCCATTACTAAGCCATGCTCTGGAAGAATCAGAGGCAATCAGGTCTATCTCCGAGCCAACTGTAATCGTATCATCAAGGGAGCAATAATCTAAGGCTGTTAAAGCTGTAAGCATTTTGGCTGTGCTTGCCGGAGCTATATGCTTATCGCTGTTTTTCTGATAGAGAACAGAATTGGTATCAACATTTAGTACATAGGCGTTTGTTGCCATAATATCTACCGAAATGTTTTCAATGTCCTCTGTGTGGGTGGAACCTGCATCTCCTTGTAGCGAATTAGCAGGCAGTTCTGTGTTCGTCGGCGAAATGGCTGCTGCCGACGAGGGCGGCGTGGTCGTGCTGCTGTTGCAAGCAGCGAGGAAAAGCACGAGAAAAAGCGCTAAAACGAGTGCGATTAG
Organism: Paenibacillus nasutitermitis; assembly: GCF_014641075.1. Lineage (GTDB taxonomy): Bacteria > Bacillota > Bacilli > Paenibacillales > Paenibacillaceae > Paenibacillus_Z > Paenibacillus_Z nasutitermitis. The sequence continues at coordinate 1,837,172 of NZ_BMHP01000001.1, read as the reverse complement.
CTTTTTCATTTTCACTATAGTAGTCCTCCTTCATATGGCATAAAACAGGTATTTGCGTGTTGTCATGCTGATATTATTGCAAAGCAATCTGTATTTTCCCTGTAGCCAACCTGTAGTTTGTCTGTAGCGGAGAGAAATAAAAAAGACCGGCAGGAATAACCCTGTCGGTCAAAGTGAAAAGGTATGGTCGCTAACATCAGGGATGCAGACGCTTCATGACAAAATGGCTGAGGTAAAACAGATGGGCGAAACGCGCTACTACGCAAATTGTTACTACCAAGGCAAGTATATTTATAATCCTAAAAGTCCTGTTTTTGAAAATTCTGAACAATAAAGCATAAATGCCAATGCCGATTACCCCTCCAAGCGTGTTGCCGAGTACATCAGTAATATCACTTCTTCCAATCGCAAAAATGAATTGTATGACTTCAAACACTAAAGTTAAGCTGAAAATTGGAAGGACTTTTTTCATGAAAGGCCATTCGTTTTTTAGCATACAGATATAGATGCCGAGCGGTATAAAAAGAAGTATATTATCAATAATTTCACGCAAGATTAAAACTCCGTTTTCATCGAAAGACTCCTGAAATGGAATCAGGTTAATTACTCGTATTCCGTCTGATAATTTTTCGGAATAAAACGGCAGTTTAAAGAGGATAATTCCTACTTGCAGCAGTATATATACTACGAACAACGCGATTGTAAGTGTGTTTCGCTTTTCTGGTTTCATTATTTATCTCCTCGTATAGTCGCTTTTACGCCTTCGGCAAGTTCATCCAAAACAGAACGCCGTCAGGGGCGTTTTCGAAAGCGAAATCAACATTTATTGACTCCAGCATTTTCCTCACAATAGTCAGTCCCAAGCCGCTTCGCCTGTCTTTCCGGCTCCGCACCTTATCTACACGGTAGAATGGGTCAAACAGCTTCGGCAACACGGCATCGTCAATCCTTGCCCCTGTGTTTAGTATGCAAAGGCGGTATTGATTTGCCACAGGTTCACTCCATATCCGAATCTCACCGCCATTGGGCGTGTTCTGCACCGCATTCAAAATGATGTTGGAAAGCGCCTTTTGGAGCATTTTATGGTCGGCAAGGCAGGCCTCTCCGTCAGGAATGTCCGTAACAATACGCTGACCGTTTGCCTCAGCCAATATCTGAAAGTCAGGAAGTATGTCAGCAACTATATGTCTTATGTCCAGCCTTTCAGGAACGGGTACGATTTTCCCTTTGTTCAGATTAACAATTTCCAGTATTTCAGAAATAATTTTGCTCTGCGCGTCCATCATCTTCACGCATTCGCGCAGGTATTTGGGGTGGTCTTTGTAATCGCCTACATTTTCAAGCATTCCCTCCAACAAGACGCTTGTGGCTGCGATAGGCGTTTTGAGTTCATGGGAAGCCGCCGAGAAGAAATATCGCTGTGTTTCCTCCAATTCACGCTCCCGCAGAATTTCGTCCTCTAATTTGGATATGGTTTCTTTCAACTTGCTGTACATAGAATGAACATCTCGGGCTAATGCACCAAGTTCATCACTGCGCTCCGGCAGTGGTGGGACTGCTTCGAGATTAGCCATCTTATTCGTAGCATCCGCCAGAGTTTTGATTGGTCTTGTTATCTGCCTTGCAAAGACAAACGTGCTTATGACGCAGACAGCAAGCATGGCGGACAACACTACGAGGGCTTGCACAATCCACTTATCGTAGTCCATCGCGATAAGGTCACTTTTTAGCACATAAAGTAAATAATCATTATCCATACGCAACATTATTGTGCTACTGTAAGGTGGTGCGCCGCTTTCGATGCCGGATGTTTCAGCTTCGGGTGTTGCGTAAACAATGTGTCCTTCCATGTCCTTGATGTAGAATTGCAAGGACTGGTTCTTTTCGTAGAACTGCCTCGCCACTTCTGTGATGTCATTTTCACCTTTCGACTGGATAACGATACTCTGATAGGTGCTGGTGATTTCCTGCAATCGAACACGTGAGAAATAGGAGATAATCTGTGTAGATAGCAGGGCTGCCGTCACGCCAACCAACAGTATCGAGAAAATTATTGTATAAATGAATACCTTGAAAAAGATTCCTCTATTTTTCATGTCATTTCTTCCTCCACTCGGTAACCTATGCCACGAACAGTCTTGATAATATTATCCGGTAATTTCGCTCGCAGGTTTTTGATGTGGGTATGCACTGTGCTGCCATCACCATCAAAGTCATAGCCCCATATGCGGGATAAGATAATTTCATGAGATACCATCCTACCCCTGTTCTGAACCAATAGCATAAGGATTTCAAATTCTTTGATTGTCAAGGGCAACTCCCTGTTTTCATAAACCACCTTGAAATCTTCCGGCAAAAGCGTCAGCTTGCCGCAGCAGACTTCCTTTGCCAACGCGCCGCTTCGCCGGAGCAGGGCTTCCACACGTTTCAACAGAAGCTGAATCTTGAACGGCTTTGTCACATAATCATCCGCTTCCGCGTCAAACGCCTTGATTTGATTCTCATCATCGGAAAGCGCGGTCATCATCAGAATAGGGGTATTGTTAATCTTGCGGAACTCCCGTAAAAGCTCGTGACCGCTTATACCAGGCAGCATGATGTCGAGAATGACAAGTTGGTAAACATTATCATAAAAGTTTTTATGCGCTTCGCTACCATCTAGGCAGGCGTCTACTTTATATCCGGCTTCTCTTAAAAAGGTTTTGACGGTATTACATATATGCTCGTCATCCTCGACAAGCAGAATTCGTACGCCCATAAATATCCCTCCTGAAAAAAGATAGCATAGTAATCTGTAGTTTGACTGTAGATTTAAGATTTTTTTCGTTCAAATTTCAATCGTCCATCAGGTGGCTTTTCCGCATCTTTGGGCATTGCCCAAGAGTGCCCAAAGCGTACCACGCCGGGGATACGGTCTTCTTCACAGAGCTTTTGAACGCGACGCTCTGAGATACCCCATTTTTCTGATGCCTCTTTCACTGACATTGCATCCATAATTGGCCTCCTACGAGTTTTCGTCCATTATATACGGATATACGAATAATATAAAATTGATTTGGCCCGTGTCTACAGTTAGTTATCATTCACGCAAATGAAAAAACCGCCACTCACTGGTATGATAACCAGCGGGTGGCGGGCTTTGGATGTGTTTCTCATGCAAGATAAACAATTTCACGATACCTCGATGAAACGTAGAGCCAAAGGAGCGTTTGATGCAAAGGCCCAGCTCCCCGATAAATTGATCGCTAAATGCCCGTGTAACGAAGCCATTTTCTCTGAATACCCAAACCTGGTCTTGCAGCTCTCCCGGTTCAATTATCCTTTGCAAGCTTAACGGATGATTGCGAGGTGCGACCAAAACCATTTCATCCTCCATAAACGGGGGAGTGACCAGAATATCCCGACATTCGACATTTCCTTCCACCAGTCCGATTCCGAGCTCGTTGGCATGGACGGCTTGAGCAATTTCATCTGTATTGGCTATCTTTGACAATGGTAGCGTAATTTCCGGCGTCATTGCTATAAATGTAACCAGCGGCCACTACTGACGAGGTATCGTTGATCGCAGTTCCGGCTAATAAACCAAAGGCTTCGTCGGACATGTTAAACCAATGGCCGAGCGAGGGGAACAGAAGAACCGCCGCAATGTTGAACAAAAATATAGTCGAAATCGCGTAGGCAATCTCGATTTCTTCGGCCTCGATAATCGGCGATACGGCAGCAATAGCGGAACCGCCGCAGATGCCTGTTCCAGCTCCGATCAATGTTTTTAGTCTATCCGGGATGTTCAGCAGCCGACCGAACCCGTAAGCCGCGAGGAAAGAAGCAGCTAAACTGACCATCTTCAGTGAAAAAGATTCCGAGCCCGTCTGCCATACCTGCGTCAAGCTTAGCCCGCAGCCAAGCGCAATAATGGACCAATGCAGCACATTTTTTGAACTAAACTGGATGCCCGCTTGAAAACACTTCGGTTTGCCTACCGTATTGTTGATCATAACGTCCAGGAGTATACCAAATACTGGACCGCCTATTACAGGCATTAAGGAACCGAGCCAGGTAGAAAATAGGGCGAGTACAACAACGAATAATACCCCTGATCCAGATCTTTGAAGCCATTTCATAAAAAATCTCCTATCAAAAATAAATCACCGGTGTTCCTTCATAGTAATGAGAATTAGTAGAAAAGGCCAATACGGATCCTTTATGGTGAAGATAGGTAAAAGTAATGATAGGCTCTATACGTAAGTATCCTAGCTACGCGGAGGCTTGGCCCCTCCCTCACCGGTTAGTGAATGCGTGCCTCTGGGCACGCAACGTAATGAAGCCGCCGATCTTGCCGGCAGCTTCTTCATTCTTATACGGTTTATATCGTATAGCCTGTAACCCGCAAATAATTAAAAAAGAGACCGCTCCCGGCTATCAGGAGGTCGCTCTACTATGAATTTTAAAGCACAGGACAAGCAAAATCAACGGATTGAAAACATTACCGTTCATCACCTGGTCGTTGGTGTTGACATCGCGCAGGAAGTCCATGTGGCTCGCGCCGTCAGCTTTCGTGGCATTGCGCTTGGCACTCCGCTCGAGTTTGGTAACCATCGTGAAGGGTTCACACTATTCGAAAATTGGATTCAGGATCTACTCAGCACCTCCTTGCAAAATCGAGTGTTGGAACCACCAAAGCACTTCATGCTTACAAGCTTCATCTTGGGCAATTGCTTGAAGAATACGACCTAGCCCAGCGCCAATTGGAACAGATTGAACGCGAGCTCCATCTCATTCTGGAACGCATTCCCTACGCGCAGAAGCTGCTTGAAATACGAGGCGTCAGTGCGACAAGCCTAGCTGGTGTACTCGGTGATGCCGGTGATCTAAGTGGCTATTCGCACGGAAATGCGTTGCTGCGACATGCCGGTTTGAACCTAGCTGAGGCCAGTTCGGAGAAGTGGCGAGGAAAGATGGTGCTAAGCAAACGAGGTTGGCCGCGTCTGCGTCATTTTCTCTATCTCATGATGATGTGTATGGTCATGAGGAATCCAGAAATCCGGGCTTTGCACCGTTACAATGTTGAGGTAAAGAAGCTAAAGAAGATGAAGTCCATCATGAAATTATGCAGTAAAGTAGCTCGTCTGCTTGTTAGTTTGGCTAAGAACAGTGAGACTTACGCTGCGTACACGTTTCATAGCTCACAGTTCGCAAACGGGCGATGACGTGTTTTTGTCGAAGCGCATCGTCCACAAGTACAACCATTTCTCCGTTTCGAACGATGTAGCTGTTCCAGTTACGAAGGCCCGTGATTCGGCGATGACAGTTCGGCGAAAAAATTGTTCCAGATCGTTATTCGTTCGCGGGATGAAATAATGATCGTAACAGGTAAACAGCCCTTTCCAGAACCCGCGGGAATAGTTGGTCACATTGTTGACCATAACGGAATCGTTCTCTTCCGTATAGGTCTGTTTGAGCCAGTACAATACGTGGGTCATTTCCCATTCAACGGTTTCGCTGGTCTTGTCTTCGTCTGGTTCCAAGGCTGCCGCAATATGGGCAACAGGCTTCGTCCAGCGGGCTACGGCTTCATAGCGCGAGGCCTGATCGCCAAGTTTACTGAAAATTCTGACCAGACTCTGGAGCAGATGAGGCTCTTTTTTTAGTCAAGCATCGCGCAAGCGACGCCTGTATGGCTTGGGCACGTTCGTAGACCATCATGCCCGGTAGATCAAGCGGTGGTTCACCATCTTCCAGAAGCAACGCGCGGACAGCGGCCACATATCCCTTCGCCACCTGCGTTTCTGCGAGCACGGTTGTTTCCGCTGCGGCGCTTGAAGAGTCAGGATTCGCATCTGCGTTTGCTTGTGAAGCTTCCGTTGCCTTTTTCTCAGCCTGCTCGATTTTTCGTTCCACATCCCGCAGGCCGCGCATGCTCTTTTTCAGTTCCATTTTGAGCTTTCGATCCGCATCCACGACAGGCTTGGCAATATCTTTCAAGTAATGGTACTGGCAGTACTGATACGGCACGTCAGGCAAGAGTGATTCGAATGCCTGCCGGATGGAAACCTGTCCGTCGCTTACAATGCCTACGATGGGATACCCCATATCGATAATGGGATCGATCAGCGTACGCAGTTCGGCTGCCGCTCCGCTCTTCATGTTCCGAGCCGCCAGAATCGTGCCGCTGAATACCTCACGAATGACATAGAATATCTCGTTCCCCTTCTCGGGTTGGACGCCGTCCATGGAAAGGATGATTCCGCCGTTTTGCGCCGTGGTCTCTGCCAAACTTTGTCTGACATGATCGTCGAGGCTGGCGGCCAACAGCGCTTGATAACGTTCGTACAGCGTTTGCGCGTATCGTTCGCTGGTTACGATGCCACGTTCATTCAACGCGTCTGCAATTTCTTTGCAGGTGCGATGTTGCTTGAAGCGCAACTCGCCAACGAGACAGAGGACGTCATAGCCGTACGAAGAATGCTTCATGCTTAGCGCTTCTGCTTCTGCTGATTTATAGGTAATGCTGGCGTATGAGCAGCTTTCGTTGGGACATGTATAAGCCATGCTCCATGCGTGAATGACGCCGGTCAAGGTAGAGATTTTTTTGTTCCATGCGTTGTGCGAACGCACTAATTTTTTCTCGCAATGCGGACAGTTTTTGATTTCGGGTCTGAAATAAACTTTTGGTCCAGCGCCGAGGCGATTTTTAGAAAGCATAGGGGGAGCACTCCTGTTCAAGTCTTCTCCCTTATGTATTTGACAGACGAAAGGAAATTCCTGTTAGATAATTGTGCCGTCGTAGAAAAAAACTGCGGAATTCCCTTCTTCCTCCTCAGTATGCGCGGCATTAATTGTCCGATATGTTATTGTGTCGTTTCATCAAGCCCGCTATTTTACGGGAGTTTTCATCATGGCGGTTCTCGAGTGCCTTAATGACGCCCTTTTGAGTGTGGACCGAATAATCCTGGTGAAGCTTCCATGCAGCCTCGTAATGCGTGATATCAATCCGGAAGCCAACAATATGTCTGGCAAGCTGATTGACATATTCTTCACTTACCTCATTTAAACTCCAGGGAACAGCAAAGCTGCTTTCATAACGGTCGACAGTCCGGGTGAGGATGTCAAGAAGCCCTTCTCTCTCGTTTATCAGATGAAATTCGCCATAGAGATGGACTGCGGTATAATTCCACGTCGGCACTTCTTTTTCCGCATACCAGGAAGGAGAGATATAGCTTTGAGGCCCGGAGAAGATCACGAGCACCTCCCCGTTCAACTCGTTCCATTGCGGGTTTGCTTTTGCCATATGGCTGTAGAGATAGATCTCACCCCCCTCACGCTGCAGCAGAAAAGGAAGATGTGTTGCGGTTAATCTGTTTGTTTTCGATACAAGTGTGCCAAAGCTATTCTCTTCGATAAAGTCCAAAATGGTGTCTCTATCCTTCATTTGGTAAGCGCTGGGGACATATATGGCTAACACTCCTGTCGCTGATCATTTGTTGATCTTATTAGAATATACAATCTATTCCACGTAAAATCGATCACTTTTTTGGAAATTCATTCTTCTTCGCTGCTTACTGACTCTGCTGCCAAAAGCAAAGAACGCGGGCCAATGATCCCCACGTTCTGGTTATGAATTTCACTTTCATAAGTTTGAGAATTTCTCTGTTTCGTTTAATACCGCCATTATTTTGTTTGCGTAGGAAACCCAGTCTTTAGCATCCGTATTTATTTCTATAGTAGGGACGTCAGATTGAAGAGACTGTTTATACAATTCTGATTGCGTATGTATAAACTCATCTGCTGCTTTCGTAATTTCTTCTCGCGTTATGTTAGTCCATTCCTGAGATGATCGGCTTTGCATTCGCTGCTCAACAATTTCCGGCGACACCGTTAATAATACACACTGAGCTCCCAGTTTGACCAATTCATTTTCGAGTGATTTTATATCATTTGAAGATGCAGTGGGAAATGCAACTCTATGATTTAAATGAAATCTTTCCAATATAAAAAATATTCCTCTTGATCCCCTCGACGCATCCGGCCCCAAATAATTGGCCCATTCATTTAATTTACGCAGCATCCCGACACGCTCCTGTAATAAGACAAGATGCTCATCGCGATCTAACTGTTGGAAATTACCGTGAACATTGTTTAACACTTGGGAGTAATGTTCGCTCAGAACAATAATACTGCGCTCTGCTGACTCATCCTCTGCAAGCAGCAGCTTTAATGCTTTCAAAACTGACGTTTTTCCAGCGTTTGAATACCCCTCTAAAATAACGCCTCTTATATGTCGGTTCACTTGGAGACTCCTTCCTCTATATACTTCTGTTTCCTTTTGTCTAATGACTGATTGTCTGTAGATTCTCCTATGAACTCCATTTCTCCTGCAAACTGGTAAAATGAATCTCTGATACGCCCATCCACTCTGGGACGTAAACTGACGGTAACGGAGCTTGCAGTCGTTCATCCTCACAGCCACTTGGACAATTGCGCTTTGCCTCGCCGGATGAAGGTTTTGACCGTATTCTGCGAACAATCTAGCATCCGGGCAATTTCTTCATAGCTGGAATGCCTGTATATTCGCAGATATAAAGCAGTACGCATCCGTGGATTGAGGCGCAAAAGCAGCCGATCTACATATCTCTCGAATTCCCTATCAAGAGCGGCTTGTTCCGGGGCGGCAATATTGCAGTAAGCTTTCTCCAGCTGGAGCTGGCTCAAACGCTGCTTGCGGCGCCACTGATCGATGAACAGCCGGTAGCCGGTCTGGGAAAGCCATGCTTTCGGATGATCCGGCAGACTTCCCTGCAGGCATAATTTCAGGAAAATATCCTGCACTAGATCGGCTGCATCCTCCCGATCGCGTGTCAATTTATACATATATTTGTTCAAATAAGCGGAGTGTGCCGCATATAGTTCATCCAGATTCACCGCTGCCTGTTCCATTTGTCCGCTCACGTTTCGGTTGGTTCGGACCGAACCGCATCTTCTTCGGGCGGGCCGATTGTGACCCGCTTGCCGTCAAATTCAAGCACCGCTTTGCCGCTGACGTTCATCGCTTCCAGATACGCTTTGGGAATTTGCAGACGGCCCGCGCGATCGATAACAACGAATTCCTCATGATGCGAACCGAATAGAGCATTCCCGGAATCTTGGGAGGACTCTTCAACATGTCCATCCCCGGAAGCTTCGCCTGCGCTGCGCTTGACCCACTCTGTGCTGGTCATGCCGTCCCGAATGGCAATAACCCGGTCTACCTTGTCCGCGACGGAGAGGTCATGCGTGACAATGACAATCGTCACACCCATATCCTGATTAAGGCGGCGGAATATATCAAGAATCTGCTCTCCCGTGGCGCTGTCAACTGACCCAGTCGGTTCATCGGCAAGCACAAGCTGAGGGCGGTTTGCCAGGGAAATGGCGATTGCGACCCTCTGCTGCTCGCCTCCGCTAAGCTGCGTTAAGCGGCTGCCCAAGCGATGCTCAAGTCCGACTGCAGCCAGCAGCTGCTTGGCATAGGACCTGTCCGCTTTGCCCTGAATAAGCATCGGCAGTTCGACGTTCTGAAGAGACGTCAGGTAGGGAACAAGATTCCGGCCATTGTTTTGCCAAATAAAGCCGACGGTTCCGCGCTTGTATTCAATTAGCTGCTCCTTCGTCATCTTCAGCAGATCCCATTTGCCCACAAGCGCCGTACCTGCCGAAGGTCTGTCAAGACCGCCGAGAATATTGAGCAGAGTCGATTTCCCGCTGCCGCTGTTGCCGATGATCGCCATCATTTCTCCCTGTTTGACTGTCAGGTTCAAGCCCTGCAGGGCAACGACCTCGATATCATCGGTCTTATAAATTTTCATCAGTCCTTCACAATGGATCATTGCGGGGCCCTCCTCATACTCTCTACCGTTCTTCTCCAAGCTTGACAGCCTGTGTAATGCGCAAGCGCCTCAGCTTGAGGATAAGCAAGCTGGCACCGGCCGCCAGCATAATGCCCGTTGCGATATACAGCTTCATCGTATCCGCAGCATCGAACACAATCCGGAACGGCGGTACCTGCTGCGACCCAAGAGCGCTTCCGCCCTGCAGAAACGGCAGAAACAGGCGGCTGGCGAATGTGCCCAGACCAATTCCGGAGACAACCGACAACCCGGTCGTGAACAGCTGCTCAAGCAGCAGCATGCCGGTTACTTGTCCGCCCGTTAGTCCCATTGCCCTCAGAATACCGAGCTGGACACTTCTGCGCGACAAGGTGAAGAACCAGAAAATCAGATAGCCGAGCAGCGAAACCAGCAGTGAGATGATGAATCCGAGGCTGAGAATCCCGAACACGCCGCCCTGAGCGGGATGATTCCGCCGTTCGATGAGCTCGCTGCGCGCATCGTCCACGCTGGTCACCGCGACGCCGCGCTCTGCCAGCTTCGCAAGCACCGGGGCGAGCTTTGCGTTTTCTTCCAGATTCAGCCATACCTCGTACGGAATCTTCTCGATTTGCTGATAGATATAATCCAGATTGGCCACGAAGAACGGCGACGTATCCGGATATAAGCTCGGCCAGTAGCTGACGATGCCTACCACGACGAAATCTACGGCGACATGATCGTAACCGATCAGTATGCGCAGCGGGTCGCCTTCTTTTAGTCCATTTTGCTTAGCGAATTTCTCCGATACCAGTACCGCCTGCTCCGCAGTTCCCAGCGCGTCAAGATATTCGTAGAAATGATACGGATTCAAATCCTCGCGTAACCATGCCGTTTTGGCAAAAGCGGCATTATCGATCCCGATGAGCTGCCCGCTGCCGGCATTTTTACCGCTAATTTCAACTTTGCCTGTCGTCTTCATGACCCTTGCCGCGCCTTTCACTCCATCCAGCTTGTCAAAGGCTTGCCAGGAAGGTTCGGTATAATAGATCTTGTTCTCGTCATTCTCGTCCTGAACGCCTTCCCATGCCGATTTCAGTACGACATCGCTGCCATACCGGTAATTCGTGCGGTCAGAGGCATTCACATCCATTGTCCTCGCGGCTGATGCATTATAAACACCCAGCCCAATGGTGAGAATGAGCAGAATCATCAGGGGAAAGAACGATACGGCCGAACGGGACAACTGGGTGAAGGTTAAATAGACCGGAACCGGCATGCGATTCTTCGTGAGCCTATTCCAGAAACGGAGCAGCAGCGGGAACAGACGCAAGCACAACAGTCCACCAGCGAAAATGAACAAGGCCGGAACAATAAAAATCGCCGGCTGCATCTCCGCTGCGACGCCGCTAGTGCTGACAGTGGCGATAATCCCGGCATTGAGCATGTACCAGCCTGCCGCAGACAATGCCAGCAGCGCGACATCCAGATACAGCCGCTGCCAGAACGGCGGTCTGCCGGCTTTTTCCCGCAGCTGCGTATGCTCTACGATTGACGTTCCGGCATAAGCCCGGACCGGTGCTATCGTTGCGATGACCGCAAGCGCCGCGGCGGAGATCCCGAACAACCAAGAGGTTTTGTTCCACCCGACAGGGATCGATTTGCGGCCAACAAACGAAAGAAACCCGCTCGAGGAGCCGATCGTCTTGGCCATCCACCAGGCGAGGCCAAGTCCGAGGAGCAGTGCCGCGCCGCCGAGCAGAAGCGCTTCAATGGAATACAGCCAAATAATTTGCCGCGGACTGGAGCCGCGGCTGTGGAGCACAGCGATATCGCTTCGCTGCCTGGCAAGCGATTGCTGTGCGTTAAGCGTAATATAATACAGCACCATCGCCAGGACCGGTGCGGCAAGCGCGAACAGCATCGCCTGAAGCAGCAAGCTCTGCTGCTGGAAATCACCCAGCATATCGATAAATGTCAGATTCACTTTTGTATTCTCCAGCATTTGATGGAGGTTGATCTCCAGCCGCTGCAGTTCTCCGATGAGCGATGACAAATCGCTGATGCGTATATTCTGTAAATCGAATGCCGCAAACCAGCCGGCAGAATCCAGAGCAAGCTTGTTGTCCTTGAGCAGCGTATCCGTCATGGTCTTGCGGTTGACAACAAACAGGTCGGCCAGACTATCCTTTCCGTCAATGGCCCAGCTCAAATCGGTGTCATCCTTCAGCTTGTATGTACCCACAATCTGAACAATCAGCTTCTTTGTTTTGCCGTCGCTGTCTTTGGCGCTGTAATAGAAGCTGTCTCCCGTCTTCCAGCCGTAGCGGGTCAACGTCTCGCTCAGAACCATAGCTTCAATAACGCCGCCCTGGATCCCATCCCGCGGCAGCTTTCCCTCAACCAGATCCGCCCCCTCGGTAATTCCGCTCTGGAAGGCAAGCTCCATACGCACCAGTCGGCTGGAACCGTCCTTGCCGGCAAGAGCGGGCCGAACGGCAGATACCGGCAGGCTTATCTTGCTTGAGGATGCCAGCTTGGGGAATCCGATTCTTCCGGGAAGCTCGCCATTGATCCACTGGTTTACTTCCTCGAGCCCTTCCATATCGGTCTCTGCACTTCCTGCGGACTGATATTTCATATAAAGCGAAGCGGGAGGCAGTCCTTTTGTTTCTTCCGCGAGCGACTGCGCGACGAGTCTCTTGAGCGTGCCATCCGCGTACATCGGGATACTCATGGCAAACGCTACCGCAACAGTCAGACCAAGCAGCGTACCTATTGTATACCAGCGGTTCTGCCAGCTTTTCAGAACCAGATAGATCATAATCCGCATTATTTCCCCACGACCTTCTGGCCTTCCTCCAGCCCTTTAATAATTTCCACCTCCGTCGAGGTCTGTACACCGATTTCCACATCCACCTCGCCTTTGCTGCCATCCGCATTGGATACAAGCACATAGTTGCGACTGTTCTGCTTCCGCAATGCTGCAAGCGGGATAGTCAATACATCTTTGCGGCGCTCCACAATAACCGAAGCGGTGAGCGGCGTCCCATTGGCGGCACCGGCAGGCAGCTTGGGCAGGTCGATCAGCGTATAGAGATCCAGCGATTTCTCGCCATCCTTCGGCTCTTCCGTAGTCAGCGGAAGCCGTTTTAGCGAACCTGCATAATCACCGGCGGCATTGATGCCGACCATGGATTCCATCCCCGGGGCGATTTTTTCAAGATCGCTGGAACTGAATTGCACGGCGACGATTAACGAGTTTATGTCTGCGATCTGCCCGATTTTTTCGTAACCTATCGTATTATCGCCTTTCTCCGCCGTAAAACTGACGATGGTCCCGGCGAATGGCGCTACCAGCTTCGTACCATTGAGCTTGCTGCGCAAATCGGCAAGCTCCTCCTTCAATAAGGCAATGTCCAGCTGCTGCTTCCGGGACATTACCGCATTTCCTTCATCCGATATGCGCAAGGAGTCCTTCATATCAAGCTGGAATTTCTCCGATTCCACCTCTTTACGGCGGATTTGGCTTTCAATATCGCCCGTATCCAGAGAGGCCAGCAGCTGCCCTTTTTTTACCGTGTCGCCTGCTTTCACATATACTTCTGCAATCCGGAGATTGCCTACCGTAAACAATAGATTCTCCTCCCGCTTCGACATCAGCTTTCCGGCTCCGCTCACCTTCAGCTCCAACGTGCTTCGTTTAACCGGGTATTCCGCCTTTTGGGAGATTTTCGGTATCCGGATATCAGGCATCTTTTCCGGCTCTTCCTCCTGGGGAAGCAAGGAGCACCCGGCCAATAGCGAAAGGCATACTGCGGCCAGCAGCAGCCTGACTCCGGAGGCCCTACATTTATTCTGGTACAAGCGTACCATCGGCCATCTGGTATACAACGTCTGCCGCCCCCCATAATGTAGAATCATGTGTCGTCATACAAATTGCCGTTTGTTCGGCCTCGATAATATCCCGGAAAACCGCGATAATCCGTGCCGCCATCTGCGTATCCAGCTCAGCGGTTGGCTCATCTGCAAGCAGAAGCTTTGGCTTGTGGGCAATGCCCTTGGCGATCGCCACCCTCTGCTGCTCGCCTCCGGACAGCTCGGATGGGTGGTGAAACGCCCGTTTTGTCAGGCCGACAAGCTCCAGGCAGCGGCCGACCCGCTCTTTCCATTCCGCTCGCGGAATGCCGGCCAGACGCAAGGAAAGTTCAACATTCTCCCATGCGGTAAGCAAGGGCAGCAGCGCGAAGGATTGGAATATGAACCCGATCTCTTGTCGTCTGACTGTGGTCAGCTGCTTGTCACTCCAGGCATGGAGCGGCCGCCCGCGGAAATAGATTTCGCCTTCCGTGGGCCGGTCGAGTCCTCCGAGCAAATTGAGCAGTGTTGTTTTTCCCGAGCCGGACCGTCCCCTTAACATGGTGAGCTTAGAGGGTGCAATCGACAGCCCAATCCCTTTCAACACTTCGATTTTCCGGCTGCCGGACATAAAGCTTTTGCGAACGTCATTCACCTGGAGAAACGAAGCTCCTTCGCTTTTCAGAACAGCCCCGGCTTCGGGCGCTGCCATGTCTTGTATCGGCGGTTTAACAGAATGAAGAATTGTCATTAGTCCTGCTCCGCATTCATGATCGATTGCGTCAGCAGCTGCTGCCCCTGCGATTGGAGCTTACCCAATGCGTCGTCAATCGATTGTCCTCCTTCGACGACCTTTTTAATTTCCCCGGATGCCAATTTTGCGAACGAATTTTCGAAACCTTCCGGCAGCACCTGCAGCAAGCTCTGTTGATTCGCCCCAAGTGCATAGAAAGCATCGATATTTTTGTCGTCCAATTGTTTCTTGAATGCGGTACGGGCTGATAAAGACGGGGAAGACATGGCATTGGTTTTGGCCAACTGCTCACCGTTCACATACTTGATTAACTCCCATGCAGCGGGCAGGCTTTTGGAAGAGGCATTGATAGAGAATACACTCTCCAGACTCATGCCTCCGGATACGTCAGGCTGAGTGGGATCAACCGGTACGCTGACAACATCCCAGTTAATATCTTTAAACGGACTTTCCATCACCTTCCCGTCTTTGGAGGCTGTGGCTGCTTTCGTCATCATACCGCCGCTGCCTTTCATGCCCAAGAAGCTCATAATCATGGGTCCATCGATCGTCATCGCAGCCTGGCCGGACATAAACCTCATCGAATCCGGGCCGATGCTGACTGTGGAAGCACCGCCCATCTCTCGCATCATCAAACCTCCGCTCTTGCTGTCGCCTTCGGCCGGCATCGAAATACTGCCCGTTTTGTATCCCTCGATAACCATCTGGAAGATGGATTTCCATTCCGGTGTCTGGATCGATAACGTCTTCGCATCCGTATCTGCATACTGAAGCCCTTTGGCTTCTCCGATCGAACGAATCAGCTCGAACGAGTCAGCGGTCTGGGAAGACTGGAAGAGGCCGTTCATGACATCGTCGCCGTCTTTCTTAACGGGAAACCTGGATGCCAGTTGAATAACTTCCTCCCAGCTCATCCCATCCGTCGGAAAAGGAATCCCATTCTTATCAAACAAATCTTTATTATAATAGAGTGCCTGACTGCCGAAATTTGGACTTAAGCCGTAAAGCTTGCCGCCTCCGCGTGCTTTCAGCAAATCGATTACTGCAGCATGGTAACCCGCAAGGTCGAATTCATCCTTCTTCACGACAGCATCCAGGTCATACAGCTTGCCTTTCCCCGCCAATACGGAATATTGCTCTTCGGTCAAGTACATGACATCCGGCTGCTGCTCATCCACAAGCTTCTCCATCTCCGCTGCCGGATCCTCAGCGATGAACACAGACTCGGTTGAAACGACCTCCAACGCAATGTTGGGAAACATCGCTTGAAAGGCGTTTCCGTATTGCATTAAAAAGCTTTGTTCATTGAAATAAGCAACCTTCAGCGTTCCCGAATCCTCCCGTTCCAATGTGTTCAACCCCGCTTTGTCTTTCTTGCCTCCTATCGGCGAACAAGCTGACATCGCAACCGTTACAAGCAGCGTCCCGATCAGTAAACCCGATTTCCTGCCCCATTTTGCAGACAATTTCATCATCCCTTCAGACATTAGTAGATTCATTGCCCAGTATGCCAGCAGATTCTTAGAAATCCGTTAGAGATGCTGAAAGGAAGCTTAAACAACGCTGAAAAGGACATAAAAAAACCGGAGACACAAGTCCCCGGCCCTCAAACCACTTTAAATCGGCAGTGTGATAAAAATACGCGTCCCTATGGACAGCTTGCTCTCCACTCTGATTTTGCCTTGATGCTGCTCAACGATCCATTTGGCTATGGCCAGTCCCAGGCCTGAACCGCCCTCCTGCCGGGTACGTGCTTTATCGCCGCGGTAGAAACGGTCAAAGATATGCTGGAGGTTATCAGGCGCTATGCCGATTCCCGTGTCTTCCACCTCCAATAGAACGGAATGGGCGAGCTTCCGGCATACAACACGGACAAGTCCGCCCTCAGGTGTATATTTTATGGCATTGTCCAGCAATGTCACGAGCAGCTGATGGAGCCGTTCCTCATCCGCATTCATTGGAATTGACGAGTCAATTTCCGTTTGCACAATAATGTCCTTGAGCTCCGCCAGCATCTGCATCTTCCGTACACTTTCCTGAACGATCTGGTCCAACTGGACGGATTTAATCTCAAGCTCCAGCTGGTTCGAGTCTGAACGGGCTAAAGTCAGCAACCCGCTGACCAGCTTACTCATTCGTCTGGCCTCCTGCAGAACCGTGGAAATATGTTTGCTGTCCTGCTCGATGGTGTGCTCGGGATGCCGCAGCAGAAGCTCCGTATGAGCCTGAATGACGGATAACGGGGTTCGCAGTTCATGAGAAGCATCGGAAACAAACTGCTGCTGCTTGTCCAGTGACAGCCGTATGGGAATCAGCGCCCGGTTGGCCAAATAATACCCCGCTGCAACCGCAATCACAAGCCCGGCGATGCCACCGAACAGCAGGATGTATTCCAGTCGCTGCAGCATTCCGATTTCGGCCGAGATATTGCTGAGCAGCTGTTGGCTTGCAACCTTATATTGACTCCCGTTGCTGCTGTAAATCGTCAAATGATTCGGATTCCCGATTTTCAATACGCGATAATGCTGATTGCCGACCTTGATGGATTGCAGCGATTCTCCCAGCTTGCTTGGGAGCAGCTGCTTAAGCTGGGTCTCGTTGAATTGTTCTCTTCCCGGCAGCGGAATCAGCTGATCGTCTTCCGTCCAATACAACTGGATAATCGGACGGTCCATAACGTCCATCTGGAATAAGACCGCACGCTGTGTGGGCAAAGCCAGCGAACTTCGCATTTGTCCGCCAGTTGCAACCTGCCCTTGTTCATCCGGCACAAGCTGGGATTGTTCCATTGACATAAGCGAACGATCCACCTGCGCGAACAGCATTTGTTTCATGACAATAAATACCGATACATTCAATCCAACCAGGATGACGGACAACACAGCGGCATTGCGGATGGTGAGCTGAATACGTATACGATTAAACATGCGCTTTCTCCTTCAACAGATACCCTACTCCGCGTACGGTGTGAATATAACCTTCGCAGCCGGCCGGGGCCAGCTTCTTGCGCAAATAATGCACATAAACATCGACGACTCCCAATCCTGCGCCAGTGTCGATTCCCCAAACCCGGTCAAGCAGCTGATCCTTTGTGACAATTTGCTCCCGGTTCAGAAGCAAATATTCCAGCAGCTCAAACTCCTTTACCGTTAGCTTCAACGGCTCCCCATTGGCATATCCTTCCATCACGTGGCATTTGACGCTGAGAGGCCCATATTTCAGCTCACCGTCGGGAGCACCGCCGGAGTTACGGCGGAGCAATACGCGAATCCGCGCCAACAGCTCCGGCATCGCAAAAGGTTTGACGATGTAATCATCTGCTCCGGAGTCGAGCCCTTTTACACGATCCTCCACACCATCTCTAGCCGTAAGCAGCAGAATCGGCATCGTGAAGCCTTGCGATCTCAGATTAGCAAGAATGGACAATCCGTCCATTCCTGGAAGCATAATGTCCAGAATAATCAAGTCGTGGATCCGCTGCTGTGCCAAATATAATCCGTCCATACCATTCTGTGCCTCATCCACTTGATAGGACTCTTCTTTCAATACCGTCGTCACTGCTTCAAGCAGCGGACGGTCGTCTTCCACCACTAGAATCCGCAATTGTCCTGCCCCTTCATTCCAGTCGTTATTTTCCCGTAAGCCTTATTTTAAATGATGAACCTTAATAAAAGGTTAGAATCCGGGCAGGAAATTTCATACGGACCAGCATGAATTACATATATTCGCTTTTTATCTCCTGTGGTAGAATAAGGGTGTTTAATCCGAGCCTGCTGCTTCTGCCGCATTTATTGAACCTGGATTGAATAGTAGCCCAAAGAAAGGATGTTAACAATGAGAAAAACTATCCCATTCGAAAACAAAAAAATTCGGAGGGTGACGATCATTTAGCCCTCCATACTTATGGAGGAGAAACGATTTGAATACGCGAACCAAGAAATTTTTTTCCTATTACAAGCCTTACATGGGACTCTTATATGCGGACTTGGCCTGTGCGGTTGTTGTGTCGGCCATTACGCTGCTGCTCCCTCTATGTACCCGATATATTACAAAAAACGTGCTGGATGGAAATATGCCTGATGCGCTAGGCCAAATTTATTTGATGGGCGCTGTTATGGTTGGCCTGGTAGCCGTTCATACGCTTTGCGACATGTTTATTTCTTATAAAGGCCATATGATGGGGGCCATGATGGAAAGCGATATGCGCAGTGAATTATTTGAGCACTATCAGAAGCTATCCTTCGGCTTCTATGACGAGCAGAAAACGGGCCAGTTAATGACGCGGATCACCAATGATTCCCTGTCACTTTCGGAATTATATCATCATGGGCCCGAAGATATTGCCATTTCCATCATGAAATTTGCCGGTACCTTCATCATCTTGATGTATATTAACGTTCAGCTCACCTTAATCATCTTTCTCTTTTTGCCTGTGATGGCTGTTTATGCGTTTTATTTCAACCGGAAAATGAATATTGCCTTAAGGCGAAGCAAAGACCGGATCGGAGATATCAACGCACAAGTTGAAGATACGCTCTCCGGCGTCAGAGTGGTCAAGTCCTTCACGAACGAACCCGTGGAAATAAAAAAGTTCGCTTACGAGAACAGCCGTTTCGTTCATAGCAGAAGAGACGGTTATCGAAGCGAAACCTGGTTTCATGAAGGTATGGTTGCTTTCACACAGCTCATCTCCATCGCCGTGATTATCTTTGGCGGAGTCGGGATTGTCCATGCTTCCTTGGATTTAGCGGATTTGCTGACTTATTTATTATGTGTTGGCATCCTCATTGAGCCTATCCAGCGATTGGTTAATTTCGCCAGGCTCTATCAGGAAGGGATCACGGCATTTGACCGGTTTATGGATATTATGGAGCTTTCGCCCGATATTCAAGACTCGGATAACGCAATTGAACTCGCCCATGTTCAGGGAAATGTCGAATTTAGAGAGGTTTCCTTCAAGTATAAAGAAGACCAGAACGAAGTCATAAAGAAGGTATCGCTTCATATCAAAGCCGGAGACTACGTTGCGTTTGTGGGTTCTTCCGGCGTCGGAAAAACCACATTATGCTCTTTAATTCCCCGCTTTTATGACATAAGCGCGGGAGAGCTTCTTCTCGACGGCATCAATATCCAGAATATTAGCCTGAAAAGCCTACGGGGTAATATTGGCTTCGTCCAGCAGGATGTCTACTTATTTGCCGGAACTGTCTCGGACAATATCCGCTATGGCAAGATGGACGCCAGCAAGGAGGAAATCATCGAGGCAGCGATAAAGGCGAATGCTCATGATTTTATCATGGCACTGCCGGATGGTTATGAGACGGATGTCGGTCAGCGCGGCGTCAAATTATCCGGAGGTCAGAAACAGAGGCTCAGCATTGCCAGGGTGTTCTTGAAGAATCCCCCTGTCATTATTTTTGACGAAGCGACCAGCGCTTTGGACAATGAAAGTGAAAAAGCGGTAAAAGACTCACTTGAGAAGCTCGCGGACAACCGCACGACACTTGTCATCGCCCATCGTCTGTCTACAGTCAGAAATGCAGAGCGAATTGTTGTCCTGACGGATAACGGGATTGAAGAACAAGGAACACATGATGAGCTGATTGCATTAAACGGTACTTATGCGAGTTTATACAATATGCAATTAACCATTTAAGTCGATTTGAATGAGAATAACCGGGAGCGCCTTTTTTAGGGGATCCCGGTTATTTTGCTTCGATCGAATGACTGAGCTTATGAGAACAATAATGCCGCAAATGGACATACCGCCCATCTGCAGCCATGAGTTTCCTATATAACTTTATCCATTACATACGATACACGATGCAGAAGAGGTACTACGTATAGCACAACCGACTCCCCTGTTAATTGCTTTCAGGCATCTCTACTCTCGGATTCAGCAATCCGGTGGTAACGGCTGCATACAAGAGCTGGACAATCTGCTCTTGCTCCACTTCGCCCGGATGGCTCAAATGATACCCGCAGAAACCGTTCATCATGGAGAGAAGCCCGGATGCGGCCAACTCGCAGTTCATCTTTTTCAATCCCGCTTCTTCCAAAATCTCTGCGATGAACCGGATATAGGCACTGCGTTCTTCTTTTAATGCCAGCAGCACCTCTTCATCTATACCGCTGGACAGCTCATTGAAAAAAATATGAGCAAGCTCGCTATAGTCCATATACAATTGGATATTAAGCCGGATCACTGTTTGAATTTGCTCAAGCAAAGGCAAGTCCCGGTCCACTTCCTCCCGGATCCTGCCCGTTATCATACGGAGCCCCTCCGTAATAAGCGCCTGAAACAATTGTGCTTTTCCCGGGAAGTGGTAATATAATGTGCCTTTGGCTACCCCGGCCATTTGGGCAATATCATCCATGCTTGAACGATGGTAACCTTTTGTCGAGAAGACTCCGGCGGCCGCATCCAATATTTTGTCCCTGCTCATGAAAATCCTCTCCTTCCTACTTACCTCCGATAGCCCTCTTGGTCTCAGAAGATGTTCAACTACCGGACAGCATTTTCGATAATAAACCGTTTTAAACCAAACATCATACTGCTGTCCAGCCGCTCCAGCGGCTGGTTATCCGTTCGTCTGAGCCGTGGAAGACGATTGAGCAAGGCCTTCAATGCGATACGTGCCTCCAAACGGGCCAGAACTGCTCCAAGGCAAAAATGTATTCCGTGTCCGAACGCCAGATGGGGATTGGGGCGACGGTGGATATTGAAACGCTCCGGTTCATCAAAAACACGCTCGTCATGATTAGCCGAGCCAATATAAGTCAAAACCAGCTGTCCTTCCTTAAACGGATTTCCCGCCCATTGCATGTCAGCTTTGACTCTACGTTCCAGGATTTGCACCGGCGAGCAATAACGAAGTGTTTCCTCGATTGCTGATGGGATTAAGCTATTATCCTTCAACAGTTGCTCCCATGCCTCAGGTGCACTCTCCAAACATAGGATAGAGGACGATATCAGGTTGGATGTCGTCTCGTTGCCGGCAACGAGCAGCAGAATACAGAATCCGATTAATTCAATCTCGCTTAGAGTACCGCCACCAACATTGGCTTCGATAAGAGCGGTGATTAAATCATTGCCCGGCTGCGCGCGCCTGGATTTTAGGATGTCCTTGAAGTATAAGGCCATCTCTTCCTGGCATTGCATTTGGCGGGCAGGATCATTGCCGACCAGGTCATCCGACCATTTCTTGAACAGCTCGCGGTCTCCTTGAGGAATCCCCATCATTTCAGCAATTACAGTTACAGGCAGTGGATTTGCAATGCCTGAGACAATGTCCAGTCTCCCTGCGCTGCCTGCTTGATCCAGCAATTCGCCGGCCAAACGTTCAATCGAAGATTCCATTTGTTCGATTACCCGGGATGTGAAAGCACGCGCAACGGTCGCTCTCATCAGCTTGTGCCGGGGCGGATCTGTTCGCAGGATGCTGCTGTCAATCGGGGAATCATCGGATGGCGGCTGAATTTGGGAGGAGAAATGCTCGAAATCCGTATGGATATTCTTCACCCCCTCATGTCCAAACACGGACCAGTATTGGTGTTCTTCGTTAAATACCGCCGTACCCGCACTGCGCTGCTGCTTGAACCAGGACAATGGAAGCAGATTGTTATTATTGAAGGGTAACAAGAAATCACTCCTTTAAGATGATTGAACTGACTAGTCAGTTCAATCATAAAAGCGATGGGGATTTCTGTCAATCTTTTTTTAGTTTGCGGGGCGCGATAGAGTAGTTGGATAAGGATCTACTCTGCTTTAGATCCTGTTTTCATTCCGGATTTATGAATGGAAATCCCGAAGACGGACATATTATATCCAACATATTACATACAGGTGCGGTGATTCCGATAATTCGAACAATTGTGTTATTTTGTCTGCGAGTTGCACTAACCGTCTTGTTAATTTTTAACCTGTTATCAACTAACACGATTTATTCGGAAGATTCCGATCCGGCACTTCCGATTGCAGCTGATCATGGCATATATGCTATTGAAGTCTATCCACTTCAGCACCGGCTTGTTGTCAACGTACAGGGGCAGAGATTCAAGACCTATTCCGTAGCCGTTGGTAACCCGTCGACTCCCACACCCGTAGGCGAATACCTGGTCGAATATAAAGGGAAGAACTGGGGACCCTCGTTCGGGCCGCGTTGGCTGGGATTAAACGTCCCTTGGGGATATTACGGCATACACGGCACGAATAAACCTCATTCTATAGGCCAGCATCAAAGCCATGGCTGCATCCGTATGCATAACCGCGATGTCATTGAGTTATTTGATTTGATTCCGATTGGAACAAAAGTCACGATTTACGGTCATGTGCTAGGTGATCCAAGTCATGAACCCCGGGATTTGGCGGAGAAAGATGTGGGCGCCGATGTCCAGTTGATACAGTCCCGTCTAAAGAGCGCTGGTTATTTCAGTGGAATATGTAACGGTAAATTTCGTGCTGATACGACAGCGGCTGTCAAAAAATTTCAAAAAGACCATGGCATCAGGCCAGATGGTGTGGTTTCGTCCAAGGTTTACTTTAAGTTAGGTTTGATGGAATGAGTTGAAATGAAAAAAAGAACAGTGTCCTGTGACGGGACGCTGTTCTTCATTTGCTTAACCGTATCGCTTCATATACCCGACTTCGAAAACCCCTGCGATTATTCAAAGCTATATTCAATCTTCAGCTTTTAGATCCTGAATGCTTTCCGAGGCCGAATCCCACCGCCATCGTACCGCATTTCCTTCCAGGCGTACCCCGCCATACCATTCGTCAATGCCATTCGTAACGATTCGATCCTCTTTCCCATCCAAAACGCTTCTGCCGAAATCGGTTATATTCATTTCACTATTGCGAAAATTATCTACTGAATCATTAAACCCAGGAAATACATCGGACCCGCTGATTCGCAGCAAAGGATACGGATCATGTGCCATCTTCCCAAGAATGTACCAGAATTGGAGATCGCCCATCCCTAGCGTATGGAGCTTATTCCCAACCCGTTCAAATAATTGAAGGGGCGAATATACGCCGGAACAAATCAACTCCATCGTAGACTGCTCCACAATACCAAGCCCATTGGATGTGGAAGGAAAGCAAGATAGATGACATTGGAAAGCATCTTGCGCATACGGCAGTACGGATGTATCTTCGGTTAATAACTGCTGCAGCTGCTGGGGGTTCTGAGATGAATAAGCAAGCCATAACGCGCTGCCGAGTTCCAGTTCTGCCGTCCCAATCGATTTCCATGTCCCTGGCAATGTTCCCATTTGTTCCAAAGAAAGTTGTCCTAAACCTCGAAACAGCTCGATCCCCGGGTAATCACCGATAGACAATAGGTTCAGCTTGGTTTTTCCCAAAGACTGTCCTGAAAACCAATGGAGCAAATAACATAATATCGTCTGATCGAATAAATCATGCTCAAACCATAATACAATTTCATCATATTTATGAAACTCAGCCAGGGCCTTATCCTGCATTTCACTTCCCTGTATAAACACCGATCGAGGTATTCCGAGCGACTGTTCCAGGTATTGAGCCCGTATGGAGCGATTGCTCCATTCAGAAGGATCAACAAATATGGGACCATGCGGATAAACTTCCCTCCATACCAATATATCACCCTGCACAATGCCTTGCCGAAGCTTCTCCGCGACCGAATCACCGTTAACAATATGAAGCACGCCTTTTCCTCCCTCATACAAATCATGATAGACCGAGATCAAATCGGCAGCAGGCAGCGCGCTCTTCAATTTTCGGCGGGCATCGAACAGCCGTTTCTTCAATGCCGGAATCGAAGTCCCCAGAAAACTTGAAATTTCTTGAAGCGAGTAGCCTTGAAAATAAAACAACTGAACCACGATTCTCATATTCGATGTTAACACCGCTAATGAATCGTGAACTACCTGCTGCAATTCTCTTTTCGCCATCTGATCCGAAATACCATGCAGCATCTCCAGCGATTGCGCAGCTTCTTCATAATGGACGGTGTGATGATGTTTTCTACGCATAATCCGATAACATTGCCGTATGACAATCGCTTTAAACCAGCCCGGGAATGCTTCAGCCGTTCGCAGTTTTCGTAAATGCAGGAAGGCTTCTGTAAATGCTTCCTGAACAGCATCTTCCGCCAATTGAAAATCATGCAGCTTTTCGTAAGCTACCGCATTCCCCATTGCTGTATAGTGACGCACAATCGTTTCAAAAGCATTCCGGTCCCCTTGTTTTGCGTCTTCTATATACTGAAGCATGCAATCCCGCTCCCTTCCTCTGTATCATATAGAAGTGCCGCCGGAGCGCGGAAAGGTTACGGGCACCAATCAAATGAACACGGACCCAGGGTATAGCGCGTTATTTTATCGCAGGGCAACCTCTACCTTTCCAGAGAAAAATACAGCCCCATTGCCCATGTCGGCTACACGGTCCGGCGTCAGCGCATTGACGAGCGCCTTGCCGCCTGCATCATCGGACCAAAGTCCCTGACTGACGGCAACTCCTGGCAGAACATCATTGCCGACGGCAGCCTCAAGCTCACAGCTCCCTCTTGCGTTCCATACGTGAACCATCTCGCCTCCCCGGATTCCGCGCGCCGCGGCGTCAAACGCGTTCATGTATATCCGCGGAGTTTTTTCCATCTTGATGTGCTTATCGTTCTGGGCGAATGTAGAATTGAGAAAATTGTGATTCGCGGTCGGTATAAACAGCAGCGGATAGGGTCCATCGTCCACAAGCGGCACATAGGTTGGCAGAGGCGGATAACCGCTTCGTTCCATCGCTTTGGAATACAACTCAATACGGCCGCTCGGCGTATGCAGCTTCTCCATCAGGAATGGCTTGACATCCGCTTTGGCAAACCGGGTGGCCGACAGAGTCTCATGAGTAATGCCCCGCAGCCTGGAATTGTTCGGATTGTTCAGCGCCTGGTCGATCATTTCCTCCTCTGACTCGCACAGCAGCGCTTCATTGAAGCCCATCGCCTGCGAGAGCAGCCGGAATACCTCGACATTGGATTTGCTTTCCCCACACGGTTCGATGACTGGCTGCTGAAGCTGTACATAATGATGCCAATAGGAGGTGTAAAGATCGGTATTCTCGAACGAAGAAGTGGCGGGAAGCACGATATCGGCGAACTTCGCCGTTTCGGTAAGAAACAGATCGTGAACGACTGTAAATAAATCTTCGCGGCCTAGCCCCTCCCGGACTTTATTCGCTTCGGGAGCTACGAGAGCAGGGTTGGAATTGTATACATATAGCGAACGAATCGGCGGATCCAGCTCCAGCAGCGCGCTGCCCAGTAAGTTCATGTTTATCCGGCGAGTGCTCCTGCGGCTCAGCTCGGGGCGCTCCAGAGCGGATTTATTGAGGCTTAAGAAACCTCCGTTTCCCTTAATCGCCCCTCCGCCCTTAACCAGCCATTGTCCTGTCAACGCCGGCAGACAAGCAATGGCACGGGTGGTCATGCCCCCGTTGTCATGATGCTGTGGACCGTTGCCGATGCGAATAAAAGATGGTTTTGTCGCACCATACAGCCGTGCAAGCTTATAGATATCTCCCACAGGAACGCCGGTAATGGCAGCCACCACATCAGGCGGATACTGTTTCACATGCTCGCGCAGTTCCTCATGCCCAATCGTATATTGGCGAAGAAACTCCTCGTCCGTCAGTCCCTCCGCAAACAAAATATGCATCAATCCAAGTGCCAGCGCCGCATCCGTTCCGGGCATAACCGGAATAAACCAGTCTGCCCATCGCGCAGTCCGGTTCTGGTGCACATCAATTACGATGATTTGTGCGCCCTGCTTGCGCGCCTTCTCGGCAATCGCAACCTGATGCATATTCGTGCTTACCGCGTTGATGCCCCACAAGATATGCAGCTTCGCATGAATCGTTTCTTCAGGATCGGTGCCATAGCTGCCGCCCATTGTGTAACGGTAGCCTTCCGAACCCGCAGCTTCGCAGATCGAATAAATGAGCTTGCTTGCTCCCAGACGGTTGAAAAATCTCCGTCCCATTCCTTCGGTGCCGATTCGGCCCATATTCCCGTAGAAGCTGTATGGCAAAATCGCCTCCGCTCCTTCTTCGGAAGCTGCAAGCTGCATCCACCGGCCCGCGATTCTCTCCAGCGCCTCTTCCCAGCCGATCCGCCGAAACTCACCGGAGCCTTTGGGGCCTGTCCTCAGAAGCGGGTATTGTAGTCGTTTCGGATCATAGATCCGCTCCGTCATATTGCGCACTTTGTTACAGATTGCCCCTTGGGTGACGGGATGAGACGGATCGCCTTCTATTTTCACGATTGCTCCGGATTCCTTATGGACCAGCAGACCGCATTGATCCGGGCAATCCAACGGACAAACGGAAGGGAATACCCCGTCTGCCTGATTTAGATATGACTTCAAATTGTGACCGCTCCTTTCATTCATGCGGGAATACGAGGTTTGTTCAGATTATCCTATAATAATAGCACAAACGGGATCGACATCCTGCTCAACTTTGGATACGCACAGCGGCCATGTTCTGTTCTGGTATGAACAAAAACATCATGCATAATAAAAGAAGCAGCCGCCAGACAGCCGCTACTTCTTCAATCGCTGGTTACCAGTCTATGTATATCCCCGGGCGGTTCAAAAATAAAGGTTCCAGTGGCAGCTACCCAATCACGGCCCTCATATCCCCTTATATTCCATCCATTTTATCTGCTATCAGCGTGTAGAACTCGGGAAATCTCGAATCTGTGGGGCCTGGAATTTCTTCCAAAGTCCGTATACATAACCCCAGTGAACCAATTGCCGTTATTATCTCGCCCAGTGTCCAGCTTCGTACAAGAACCTTACCCAATTCAGAGCGTTCTTCCTCGGGCAGCAGCTTTGCAAAAGCCACTTCGCCTTCCGTAATCGTATTATCAAAGTAATTGCCAGTTGGCTGCTTGAGATTGTTTGTGTTCATCCATGCACGCGCGAAAGGGTGAAAGTCAGTTAATATAAACCGGCCATTCCCCTTCAGCCTGCGATGCACCACGCTAAAGATGCCATTCAGGTCTGTAAAATAATGCAATATACCAAATTCCATCAACACGATATCAAACTGACCAAGTGTTTCTTCATTAGGAATGTTCAAAACATCCGAACAGATGTAGTGCAGCTCCACACCGGCCGCCTTGGCGGTCTGTTGCGCATATAACTGATTTTCTTCAGATAGGTCCACCACCGTAACCTCTGCCCCCATTAATGCCAGAGATATTGCCTTGCGGCCATGCGAACCCAAAAGATTAAGCACCCGCTTTCCCACCGGATTACCGATATACTTAAGCCAATAATGCAGAAGATGTCTGTGATTCAGCTTTAGTTCTTCCGCAAGTTCAACCGGTGTACCGTATTGATGAACCCAAGCCTGATAAGCTTTCGTTTCCCAAGCAACCTTGTTGACTCTTGCCAGTTCCTCCTGCACGCACTACCTCCTTAGAATCGGGCTCTTTAAAATTTTTGAGGGTTTGTTCAAACGAGAATCTGAAGCATCCTGATGCATGCTTTCCATTAATATATTTCAATCTTTCTCGCATTACAATCCATATCTGTAAACATTTGAAATCACCTTATGATTCAAAAAAAAAGCATTCAAATCAGAGTCAGTTTGAGTGCCTATTCGATCGTTGGAACAAGTTAATTATTCTTCTCAATAAAAGTGTTGTCAACCAGCTTCGATACTTCAACCTTCTCCTTCAGGAAGCCGAGCTCCAGCAAGAGATCCGCAGAAGCCTGAAATTCAGCAACAATTTGGTCCGGAATCGGTTCATTCTGGGCTTGATAATTGTCTGCCAGTACTTTAATTAACTCAGCGTCCTGTTTTTTCAGCTCGGCATAGGTTTGCAGCGCTTCCTCATAGTTGGCTTTCTCATAGTCTACCGCTTTCTTGACGACTCTGAGATAGGCTTCAACCGCTTCCGGATGCTCCTTCGCGAAGTCTGCCCTGAATGCTGTGAACACCGGAGCTGGAATATTCAGGGATTCCCCGCTTGCGATGATGGTTGCCCCATTCTTGCTGACCTCTTGATAAGCGAACGGATCGGCGGTTACCCAAGCGTCCAGTTGACCGGTTTCAAATGCAGGCTGTGCTTCCGGGATCAGCAGGTTCACAATATTGACTTCCGATTCCTGGATGCCGGATTTCTTCAAGGCTTTCACGAAGAAGACATGGTTTGTGGTCCCCTTCGGCAGCCCTACGCGTTTGCCTTTCAAATCCGCCAGTTCCTTAACCTCGCTCCCTTTAGGAACGATAACATAGTTTATGCCCTTGAGTCCGCTGGATAGATAAGAGGTTAGCTTCAAATCTACTTTACCGGAAATAGCCGTAATGACCCCGCCATCGACCAGCGTTGTAACGTCCAAACGCTTAGCCGCCAAGGATTCGATGGCTTGCGGACCGCTTTGAAAATCGGAAAATTCTACTTTCCCGTTGATCTTGGCGAATTCCTCCTCGAACCAGCCTTTGCTCTGGGCGAGCTTAAGCTGATTACTGCCGCCATTGTTCCCGATGCTGATGGTAAATGGCTTCAATTCCGCAGTTGCGGTAACGGGAGACGTAGAGGCGTTGACGGAAGCTGGTGAATTCGGCGTCTGATTGTTGTTATTGCCGCAAGCGCTTAGCAGAAGTGCGAATACGAGAATAAGGGCAGTGCAGGGCAGCGTTAATTTTGTCATGATTGAAATTCTCCTCTTTATGCTTATTAAGACCGGTTGGTTATGAATTTAAAGCTACTCGCTTGCGATTTCCGCAGCCAGATCCGCCGCAATATCACGTGCTCCATTGTCGGCATACAGCTCCAGCTTACTCAATCGGCCCTTGAATTCAAATGGCGCCTCGTATTCGGGTGTAATGGGTGAGATCAGATTCTTCCCTACCGTAAAGCCGCCCCCTCCGCCGAACATAATTGCCCCTGTCTTTGGAATGACTTCTTCTCCAACCTGATCGCCGTTAATATAAAGCTTGCCGATGCCGGTATGCTCGCCCTGCTTTGCATACTCAAACGTCAGAACAGACTTGCCGAGCGGCACCTCAGTATCCGAAGAAATGACCGTGTACGTCTCGCCGACATAATTGTAGACGAACACTAAGCGATTGTTCTTCACATAGAGGGAATATCCGCCGAACCGGCTGCCTTCGGAGACAAGCACACCTTCGTCATCGGCCGATACCCGTTCCACTACGGCATCGAATGTAAACGAACGATTGCGCAGATCCGGGCCTCTTAAAAATCGGGTGCCATTGAAGAAGGTTCGCTTGGCCGCAACGGGAACGTTGCCCTCATCTCCGAAAGAATCCTTCAGACGTCCCCACAAGGATCGGCCATCCAATGGCAGCACCCCATACTTCTCCGCCTCGATCCACCACTTCTCGATAAGCTCGTTCAGCTTATCGGGATGCTCGCCTGCCAGATCCGTCGTCTCAGAGAAATCTTCATCCAGATGGTACAACTCCCAGATGTCGTCCTCGTACCGGGAGCCGGCACGATGGTTCGTCACCGCTTTCCAGCCTTCATTGTAAATGGCACGGTGGCCAATCATCTCGTAATACTGCGTGCTTCTATGGGTCTCAGCCTTGGCGTCATCGAAGGAATAGACGAGGCTGACTCCTTGCAGCGGCAGTTGTTCCACGCCATTGATGAACGCCGGCGGTTCAATCCCGATAAGCTCAAGAATGGTTGGCATGACATCGATGGCATGGTGATATTGCTGTCGGATGCCTCCGCCGTCTTTAATCCCCTTCGGATAATGAAGGATAAGAGGAGTCTTGACCCCGCCGGCATGCAGCCATGTCTTGTAAAATTTCAACGGCGAATTGCCTGCCTGCGCCCAGCCCGTCGGATAATGATTGTTCGTCGCCGGACCTCCCCAATCCTCGAGATGAGGCAGATTCACCTCCAGCGTTTCCTTGATGCCGTTGTAGCTTTTGAGCATATTCCAGGTGCCATGCTCCCCGCCTTCGCCGCTGGCTCCGTTGTCGGATATGAGCACAATAACCGTATTCTCGAATTGACCAATCTCTTGCAGGAATTGAAGGACCCGGCCAATATGATAGTCGGTATGGTCCAGGAATCCGGCGAACGCCTCCTGCGATTTCGCATAGAGCCGCCGCTGGTCTTCGGACAGCGAAGCCCAAGCCTGAACTCCCGGATTCGGCGGGGGCAGCTTCGTATTTGCCGGTATAAGACCCAGCTGCTTCTGCCGCTCGAACCATTGCTCCCGGATGATATCCCAGCCTTCATCGAATTTCCCTTTGTACTTGTCGATATATTCCTTCGGAGCATGATGGGGATCATGCGTTGCGCCATACGCCAAATAGAGAAAGAACGGTTTATCCGGCGCCGCAGCCTTCTGATCCCGGACATATTCGATCGCCTTATCTGTAAGATCTTCTGTTAGATGATACCCGTCCGCGGCTGACTTCGGCGCCATCACCTCATGATTGTCCTGATGCAAGACCGGGCTGAATTGATTCGTCCCTCCGCCCAGGAAGCCATAGAAGTGTTCGAAACCTCTTCCCAAGGGCCAATTGTCGAATGGGCCTGCGGCGCTTTGATCCTCATAAGGCGCAAGATGCCATTTGCCCGAGATAAAGGTGCTATAGCCGTTGTCCTTCAATATTTCACTGATCAAACCCGCTTCTTTATGCACCTTGCCCCTTGTATGCGCAAATCCTGTATTCAAATCCGAGACGCAAGACATTCCGATGGAATGGGGATTGCGGCCGGTAAGCAGGCTGGCCCGGGTCGGCGAGCAGATCGCAGTGACATGGGAGTTCGTATACCTAAGTCCACCAGCGGCCAAAGAGTCTATATTCGGCGTTTCAATCGTTGAGCCATAACTGCCCAACTGCGCGTACCCAAGATCATCCAGCACGATATACACAATGTTAGGTGCCCCTTCTGGCGCCTTCACCCTTTCCGGCCAGCGGGGCACTGTCTCCTCCAGCGTATTGCCGACTGTTCCATGTTCATTAATGACATACCTCGATAATCTTTCCTCTGCCATGTATACTCCTCCAATAATATTATTCATATGCGAATAGTATGAATATTAGATAAATTTTTTTATCAAAAAGCCGTATTCAAACATTCATTCTTGCAGCACAATGAAAGGCTGCGGCCATTCGGAGGATAAGATCGCGCTGGCCGGTTTTTACGCTCTTCCAGCCTATCCTTTATAGCTATCCTGCCATTTTAACAGCCGCTTCTCCAATATGCGCACGAGTGAATCCGACAGTTTGCCTACACTTGCGAATATGGCAATGCCTACGAAAACGACACTGGTCCGCATGAACGATCTGGCATCCTGTATCATATAGCCGACCCCTTGGTCCGACCCCATCAGCTCCGCTACCACCAAGCAGAGCCAAGCAACGCTGAGGGACAGGCGCAGACCAAGCAGCACGTTCGGCAAGGCCGCTGGAAGCACCAGCTTCGTTACTTGCTGATATCGGCTAAATTCCAGCACCTTGGCAACTTCGAACAGTTTCGCATCCACATTGCGGACCCCGAGGAAAGTATTCACATACAGCGGAAAAAAAGCCCCCATCGCAATGAGTAAATCCTTCGACAGCTCTCCAAAACCGAACCACAAAATGAACAACGGCGTTATCGCCAAGAGCGGAACTGTACGAAACATCTGGATGGTCGGATCGAGCAAATCCTCAACACGCCTGAACATTCCGACAAGAAGACCGAGTACCAGACCTGTAGAACCGCCCAGGACGAACCCGATCAGCGCCCGCTGCAGACTGATTTTCAAATGCCAATACAAATCTCCGGACAGGACAAGAGCATAGAATTCTTGCGTAATGGCAATCGGAGAAGGAAACAACAAATCAGACACCCAGCCTTGCCAGCTTGCCAATTGCCACAGCAGCAGCATGGCACCCGGAACGAGACTGCCCCATAACAAACGACGCGTTTTGGAGCTTTTATTCGCCCTTTTCCCTGCCCTCCGGGAAGCGCCGGAAACCGGCTTCGGCGTTTTAGTCGATTGTTGAACCGGCACATGGGCAAGCGTATTATCGCGAGTTGACATGAATAATTATTCCTCCCGTAATTAGAACCTTAAATCTCGTAATCGTTCCTGGATTCTTCCGGCTTCTCCAATGCTCCCAGCACGACAGTGCGCAATTCTTGGAAAGACGGCCCGGTTCGTTTGCGGGGATGGGGAAGATCAATGGGAATGATCGCCTTGATTCTCCCCGGACGCGCATCGAGTACGACGACCCGATCCGCCAGAAATACAGCTTCATCGATATCATGCGTCACAAAAAGCATCGTCGTCTTGTTATGCCGCCAGATATCCAGCAATACTTCCTGCATATGACTGCGCGTGAATGCATCCAGCGCGCCGAATGGCTCATCAAGAAGGAGTACCTCCGGATTGCGCAGCAGCGCCCGGGCGATAGCAACCCGCTGCGACATGCCACCGGAAAGCTGCTTCGGATAAGCCCGCTCGAAGCCTTGAAGCTTGACAAGCGCAATCATCTCGTCAACCTTCCGGCGAACCTGGCTGTCCTTCAGCGACAGCTCTCCTGCTATATTGCGCTCCACAGTCAGCCATGGGAACAAGCGATGCTCTTGAAAGATAAATCCTTTCTCCTTGGAAGGACGCTCAACTTCCCTCCCGCCAAGCCGCACTGAACCTGTATGCTCCAGATCCAGACCGGCCACGATCTTGAGCAATGTACTCTTGCCGCAGCCGCTTGGCCCGATAATGGAAATAAACTCACCTTCTTGTACGGATAGGTCAATATTATCCAGCACATGCGTTATTGACTCATTCGATCGGAAAGATTTGGTTAACTGACGGATTGTTAAAGCTACTGAAGACACAAGATCCTCTCCCTTTCCTGCCATGATCATGGTTCCAGGTGTTTTTCGCTAATTCGCACAACAAAAACCACTGGACAACCTTCGCGCAGGATGGTGAGAACCTCAACTCATACTGTGCGGGCTTCCAGTGGTCTGGTCAGCTATGCTCATTTCACTAATTTAATCATTATTTAATTTGTGATCAGTGTATCAGGAATAGAAATAGCTGTCAATTATTAATTAAATAATTCCAATTTGTATACAAGGGATTAAAAATGAGCCAATAGAATTGACACATTCTGCAAAGGGTTATAGAATTTTTTCAGACATTATTGCTTTGTCCATCACCTTTCCCGGTTGTAATTTCGATGTATCGGGGGCCATATACGTCATCTGTGACCGAATCACCCATCGTTTGCTGAAAGGAGTTACTAATCGTGAGCGACAATATCTCAGGCGTTCAGTTAAGCCAATGGTTTTATGAATATTATATCGTGCCTCGTCTTTCGTCTATCATGCCCACATTATCGTATGCAGCAGCGCTAGTCGGCCCGGGTAGCGAAGTTCTAGGTTTTGATACACCGATGTCGCGCGACCACGACTGGGGGCCGCGTGTGCTGATATTCGTCCATGAAGCAGACATTTCTCAGCGTGAAGCCATTTTTGCGGCCCTCCATAAGGCAGCCCCTGCAACGTTTAATGGTTTCCCGCTTAATGTCGATCAAACGATTGTTGCCACAGTTCCCGCCTATTTCGGCAGACGATTGGGACTCTCACCCTCCCGATTGTTAGAGGGATTGGATCTACTCGACTGGCTGACTATCCCTGCTCAGAGATTGGCAGAGCTTACAGGTGGTATCGTCTACCGGGATGATTTCGGCGAGCTGACAGTCGTTCGCGAGCATCTAAGTTTTTATCCGCAGGATGTATGGCTTTTTCTGATGGCATCGGTTTGGAACCGTATCGGACAGGAAGAACATCTTATGCCCAGAGCAGGCTTTGTGGGAGATGAATTGGGGGCGGCTCTTATTGCTTCTCGACTCATTAGAGACGTAATGAGTCTTTGTTTCCTGATCGAACGGAGCTATGCCCCTTATCCTAAATGGTTCGGCACCGCCTTCCGGCAGCTTGCTTGTGCGGATGAGTTAATGCCTTATCTGGAAGCTGCACAAAACGCAAAAGAGTGGCGAGGGCGAGAGCAAGCACTATCGACAACCTATCAAATCGTCGCACAGATGCATAACGAACTGCAATTGACCGAACCAATTGAAGTGAGGGTAAATCACTTCTTCGATCGACCGTTTTCGGTAATCGGCGGTAATCGTTTTGCAGATGCATTGGTCTCTAAGATAGAGGATTCATCGCTTCGCAAGCTTGCTGCTTTTAATTTCGGTGGCATCGACCAAATCAGTGACAACACTGACTTTCGCGCGATCCAGGAACGTTTCCAATCACCATCTGGCGAGACGAACCCACTTCGCGCTTTCTTTGACCGCCTGCTGTAGATTACGCTACCGAGGAAGGTTACTTGGACTTAACTTGCTGTGACGAGAACCGGATTCCCTTTAAGGATCCGGTTTTTTCATATAACGCGTTGCTCAGCGTACGATTGTTTCCGTTTCGTGAGTTGAACCCAATTAGCTGTCCATTATTAATTACATAATTCCAATTCGCATACAAGGGATTAAAAGAGAGGAGTTGGGTAAAGGGATGGAATTAACGCCCAAACCGCTGATAAATTAAGGCCTCAGATGAGCGATGATATCCTCGAATCGAAAGTGTAACCCTTCATACAGATTAGTGGAGGAGTATACATTAAATCCGGTTAAGTCGACTATATAGCGCGCTGCCAGCTGCAGGGGATCTCCCGCGATAATCTGTCCCTGCCGCTGCCCCTCGGCCACAATACTGGATAGCACCTTCAAATTGTTAATGGCATTGGACTTATATTGCTGCCTAAGCTCCTTCGGCAAAGCGTCCGACAATGCTATATTCAAATGCAGCAATACAACATATGATTTCCTGTTTTTATTCGGAGTTCCCAAGGATACCAGCTTCTCCCATGGCGAGCCGCTGCCTTCGGAAAGCTTCTGAAGAGCTTCGCCGAATACCAACTGTGAATGTACGATAACTTCCATCAGCAGATTTTCCTTCGAGCTAAAATAATGGTACACATTAGCTGAAGTTATCCCGACAGCTTTCGCAATATCTTCGATCCGAACCCCTCGCAGTCCTCTTAATGCGAACAATTCCCTGGCATTCTCCATAATATTATTTCGCTGTCTTTCCCGTGCCAGTGCATCTCTTTCCACATTTCTGGCCAACGCAAATCCTCCCAGCTGCGATAAGTCTTGATATATTCAAACATAAACCAAAAAAGGAATGCTGTCTAATCTCGGAGGAGATCATGCTCAATGGAGATGAAGAAAAAACAGCGAATCGTTCCATAAAGCAAAAACGCACAAGACCCCTTGGTCCTGTGCGTTCTTGCTCTGTCTGGTCCCCATTTTCGTTACCTTTATTCGGTTCTACTTTATTCGCGGTATCAAAAAAGCATTCTCTATTTTCTCAAACCCAATACGCGGATAATAATCCATTGCGGTCGGTGCAGAGAGCAATAAAAGAGAGACCTCATCGCCTAAATGTTCCCGCAGAACCTTAACAAGTTCGGTTCCGATGCCCCTCTTCTGATACGTCTTGCAAACCGCTAGATCCGATAAATAACAGCAATAAGAAAAATCAGTAATCGCTCTTGCAAGTCCGATCAGCTTCTCTCCATCCCAGGCAGAAATATGAACATCAGCATGATCGATCATTCTTTGAATCCGATCCAGGTCATTAGCAGGACGCTTGATTCCTGAACGGATAAACATGTCCGAAACCTCTTTGGAATGAAGCGGAGTATTGATTTTATATGCGATGGCCATAGTTTTCCCTCATTTATCAATTATTTTTCTACTATTATAGACAACATTTCCAGGGCTTGAAAGGACCAATTCCCGTGTTTTTTACGGGTCCGCTTGCTCTGAATCTTTCTCCCCATGCAACTTTTGCCAGTCTTCCATCGTTTAGGTTAAACAGTGCTGCCTCACAATAAACCTATCTTTGGAAAAACGAAAGGATGGATGTTGCAAGATGCTTACCAACAGCTCAACGTCATTCAAAAAAATCGCGATGCTTAGTGTTACAGCTGCCCTTCTGGCTTCCGGATTAACGGGGACTTCAGCGGTCCACGCCGAGAA
The DNA here is from genome assembly GCF_014641075.1 of Paenibacillus nasutitermitis. Taxonomy (GTDB): domain Bacteria; phylum Bacillota; class Bacilli; order Paenibacillales; family Paenibacillaceae; genus Paenibacillus_Z; species Paenibacillus_Z nasutitermitis. Next base: position 1,800,634 of record NZ_BMHP01000001.1, on the reverse strand, counting down.
GCCGGTTATTAATAGCTCGACTCCGATATACGGAGCTGTGTCCGCACCTGCGGTTAAACCGTTGTGGAGCGTACCGCTGGCTAAATTTGATCAGTACGGGATGAGCGTCACTTCGGCGCTTGCTGAAGATGGCCGGGTTTTTGCACTCGTGGCTGGCGGTAAGCTCGCTGCTTATGACGGTACAAGTGGAAAAAACCTGTGGAAATATGGTGCAGGATTGAAACCGGTACTGGCATATGACCAAAAGGTAGTTTATGGACTATCGAAGGATGGGGCCATCCTGGCCATCAAGGATAACGGAAACAAAAAGTGGGCGGCGGATATTCACGCAGATAAAGCGGACAGCATCCAGCCGATCGGCGATACTATTTATGTCACGCAAAATCTGACGTTATTCGCTCTGGAACGCGAAACCGGCAAGCTCCGCTGGAAAAAAACGGAGACTGACGGGTCCTATTCCAGCGGGTTGACCGATATATTGGTAAGCGATGGCGTCGTGCTTCGCAGCTATAATGTCCAAGGCGCATTGTCATCCAATCAGATCAACGCTTACGACGTCAAGACTGGCAAGCAGCTGTGGACCTCATTCCGCCAGCAGTCCCCGCTTGTCGTGAAGGAAGGTCTAGTTTATTCGGTCATGGATTTATTCATGATCGGCGAAGAAGACTCTGTCAAGAAAAGCCTGCATATCGCCGTTATAAACCTGAAAACCGGCGTAAAGAAGGGTGAGCGGGTCTACAAATGGACAGCCCAGCCAGAAGTTATCGGTCAATATCAGTTCGGGGGCGCTCACGGGTCGGCATTCCTGGATGGCGAAGATCTTTATATTTATCAGGATCAAGCGGTCGCGAAATATAATTTCTCCGCTTATAGCAAGGATGGAAAAGCCATCCAACGGTGGAACGCCCCGAATCCTCGGGATTACCAGCCGCTCTATAACGTTCATGAAGGAAGATTGCTCTATCAGAATCTGCATGACCGTTCTATCCTTGCATTGAAGACGATAAACGGCCAAACCATCCAATTCCCTGCAGGCATACAGCCGGTGCAGACAGATTTGTACGGTAATGGGCTGTTCGTTGCGCGAGCTGACGGCACACTGGACGCTTATGACTTCACAGCCTCAAAACCCGTTTTCAGCGTGAAAACAGGTTTCCGCGATTTCAACCCGACGCTGAAATCAGGAAATATGATTTATATCCGTTCCGGAGGGATATTGTCCGCAGTGAAACTTCCCGTAGGAATGGCGGCAAGTATCGGAAAGTAGCCCGTTGTCCGCCGCTTGCCAAGTTTTCTAATCACTTGCTAATGAGAATGGCAGCCTGCGATGTGTTTGCACATTGCCGGCTGCCATTTTCTGCATGAAAAAAACGTGTTGGATGGTAGTCCTAATTATTGGAAGAAACAGACAGAATATCAATCTCAAGTTCTCTTTCCTGTCCACAATCTACGGCCCATATGAGCGTTTCACCTTTTCCCCACGCCTTGCATCCGAAATTGGTTTCCCTTCCCGCTGCCAGTCTTATTCTTAAATCATTTCCATCCGTGGTTTCAATTGCTCCTGTTTCTTCTGGAAGTCCATAATCAATCCTTGCGGATGCCGTTGAACCGCTTTGGAATGGGATTCACCGTTCCCTCAAAGGGTTAAAAACATTCAGATGCCTCTATAAGAAAGTGTCTGTTTTATGATCAAAATTTGAACGTTTTTTGAACGCAAACGCTTTTTTTGTGTTATAATAAGGAATAAGTATTTTGTCAGTCTTAACAATTTCATTGAGGAAGTGAATATAACATGTCAACAAAAACAGCAGTCGTGGAGCGGCAGACAGCACAGGAAGGTAAATCGTTGTTTCTCGCCATGCACATCGCCTCTTGGGTCGCTCTTTGCGCAGGCGTTGTCTTGTGTCTGGTCAATATCAGTCACTTTAGCGACAGCAACATGCTCCTGATGTTGGGCATCGGATTTCTGGTAGGCAGCGTGTTCACGTACACAATCGGTACCGCTATGAACCTTGTTCACAAACGGAAGTCCGAAACGGAAAATGATTACTAAAACAAGCGTCCCTTAAAGGTTGCTTCCAAGCGGAAGCAGCCTTTTTCTATGTTTGACTGACTACCGGATATCTTCCTATACCCGTAGACGGCTTGCACTTCCCTTTTCGTTTGAATGGTAAATGGGTAATGATTTTAAGGTCTAATTACGTCGAAATTTTGAACGAAATATTACGAAATTTCGACTGTCTGATGACGCCTTTGTTAACACCCGATACGAAACAAAAGGAACATGTTATTATTTTCACAAGGGTTTAGTGAAAGTGTGAGATTTCTCATATCGGGGGCCCGTTCTTGCCGATAAGATTGGAATGTTGGGAGATGAGAGAGATGAACGTAGCGAAAGGTTTGCGGCGTCTTGCCGTTGCCGGCGTGCTGACCGCAGTACCGGTCCTGGCTTCCGGTTGTACATCCATGGTCGTATTCGACCCAAAAGGGCCGGTCGGCGAGCAGCAGCGCGATCTGATTGTTTTTACTATGCTGCTGTGTCTCGTCATCGCGGTTCCGGTGTTCGCCATTACCGCCTGGATCATATGGCGATACCGGGATAAGCCGGGGAACAAAGCGGCCTACCAGCCTAAATGGGAGCACAGCACCAAGCTTGAGACGATCTGGTGGGGTATTCCTATTGTCGCCATTGTAATTCTGGCAATCGTAACCGGAATTTATACGCACAGGCTGGATCCGGCCAAGCCGCTCAAATCGGACAATGCTCCAATAACGGTGCAAGTGACTTCGCTGGATTGGAAATGGCTGTTTCAATATCCCGATCAAGGCATTGCGACAATCAATACACTCGTTATTCCCGAGAACACGCCTGTCAAGTTTGACCTGACCTCGGATGGACCGATGAACTCCTTCTGGGTTCCACAGCTGGGTGGCATGATTTATACGATGTCGGGCATGGCGACGACACTGCATCTGCAGGCCGATGAGGTTGGCGATTATTTCGGTACCGGTGCGAATTTCACGGGACGCGAATTTGCCAAGATGGCCTTTACGACGAAAGCCGTCACTCAAGATGAATTCGATGGCTGGATAAATGAAGTCAAGTCAAAAGGCGGCGCGCTGACAGATGAAGCTTATCAGCAGCTGGTGAAGCCTGGGACTTCGCCAATAGTAACATATGGTTCTATCTCCGACGGCTTATTCCACCGGATCGTTCATGATTATTCAATGAATCGCGGTGCTGAAGGCGGCCTCGGGCGCAAAGCGACGACGCTCAGCGATTTGCATAAGGAGCGCGAGAACGGGGGAAGTCAGCCTGTGCCTGATCTCAACCTGAAGGACAATGTAGACTCAGGTTCTGGCATGGAAGAAATGGATATGGATATGAATCACGAAGATACCGGTGCCGCGGATACGGGGCATAATCACTAGAAAAGGAGGCACCTAACCTTATGTTTGAGAAGATCAAAGACTTTCTGTCCTGGTTCTTCGTGACAGGCGATCCGCTTATATACGGAGCGGATGTGGCGATCGCCATGACGACAATCGCTATCATATTTGTCCTAACGGCCTTTAAGAAGTGGGGCTGGCTTTGGCGTGAATGGCTGACTACCGTCGATCACAAGAAGGTAGGCATCATGTACATTATCGCCTCCTTGCTGATGCTCTTCCGCGGCGGCGTCGATGCGCTGATGATGCGGACGCAGCTCGCCTTTCCGGATATGGAATTCCTGACTCCGGAGCATTATAATCAAGTATTCACGACACATGGCGTTATTATGATTTTGTTCATGGCGATGCCGCTGATGTTTGGACTGTTCAACATTGCAGTGCCGCTTCAGATTGGCGCGCGCGATGTCGCGTTTCCATTCCTGAACTCGCTAAGTTTCTGGCTGTTCTTCATTGGTGCGATGCTGTTCAATATGTCGTTCATTATTGGGGGCTCCCCAGACGCAGGATGGCTGTCGTATCCCCCACTTTCTGAATTGACGGGTAGTCCGGGCGTTGGGCAGGACTTCTATATTTGGGGGATTCAGATTTCGGGGATCGGCTCCCTGATGACAGGTATCAACTTTATCGTTACCATTATTAAAATGCGCGCACCAGGAATGACCTGGTCAAAAGTACCGATGTTTACGTGGTCCGTACTTACGAGCTGCATTACGATTATTTTCGCATTCCCCATTCTGACCGTTACGCTTGCATTGCTGTTCCTCGACCGGTTCCTCGGGGCCCACTTCTTCACCATGGACGGTGGAGGCAATGCGATGATGTATATCAACCTGATCTGGATGTGGGGACATCCCGAGGTTTATATCGTGGTTCTGCCTGCCTTCGGTATCTTCTCGGAGATCGTCTCGACATTCGCCAAGAAGCGGCTGTTCGGCTATAAATCCATGGTATTCGCCATGATGATTATCAGTCTGCTGTCATTCTTCACATGGCTCCATCACTTCTTTACGATGGGCTCCGGCGCGAATGTCAATACCTTCTTTGCTGTCACAACAATGATAATAGCAATCCCTACCGGGGTTAAAATCTTCAACTGGCTGTTCACCATGTATCGAGGAAGGATAAACTTCTCGACGCCAATGCTCTGGACAATTGCTTTTATTCCCTGCTTTGTCATTGGAGGCATGACCGGTGTGCTGTTGTCTGTCGCTCCGGCCGACTTCCAGTTCCATAACAGCTACTTCCTGATCGCCCACTTCCATCAGGTGCTTATCGGGGGCGTCGCCTTCGGGTACTTCGCCGGCCTTTATTACTGGTGGCCGAAAATGTTCGGTTTCAAGCTCAATGAGAAGCTTGGCAAATGGGCATTCTGGATCTGGAATATCGGCTTCTACGTCTGCTTCATGCCGCAGTATTTTGTCGGCCTTGACGGAATGACACGGCGTGTCAGCACCTACGGCTGGGATACCGGCTGGTGGGGACTCAACTTCACCTCGACGATCGGCGGCTTCCTGATGGGGCTTGGCTTCTTGTTCCAGGTTTGGCAAATTGCCCACAGTATCAAGTTTATGGAGAAGGATACTACGGGAGATCCTTGGAACGGGCGTACGCTCGAATGGTCGATCCCTTCCCCTGCTCCGCTGTATAATTTCGCGGTGATTCCGGTCGTTACAGACCGCGAGCCATTGTGGGAAGAGAAAGAACGGCTGGCTGCAGGCCTTGCGCCTACTCCGCAAGCACCGATCGAACCGATTCATTATCCAAAAAACTCGGCGATTCCATTCATCCAATCGGTGTGCTGGTTCCTCGTCGGCTTCGGTCTTGTATTTCATTGGCTGTGGATTGCTATTCCCGGCTTTATCGGCGTCGCGGCGACGATGCTGGCGCACTCATTCAATTACAATACCGAATATAATATTCCGGTAGACGAAATCAAACGCACGGAAGCTGCGGCTAGGAGGTTTTCCTGATGGCACAGGCTGGCAATCATACACAATCCCAAGTACACGCTCATAAAGATGGCCAAGACGGGCATGTCAATCAGGAGGAGCTCCGTCAGTTTGGCTTCTGGATCTTCCTGATCACCGACTGCGTGCTATTTGCCACATTGTTCGCTACCTATGTAGTCCTTCACGGCAATCACGCAGGAGGACCGGGACCGAAAGAAATATTCGAGATGCCCGGTATTATCGTCGAAACGTTCATTTTGCTAACCAGCAGCTTCACGAGCGGTCTAGCAGTACTCTCCATGAATAAAGGCAGCCGCAAGGGCTTGATCGGCTGGCTGGCCGTCACTATACTTCTGGGTGCGACCTTTGTCGGCCTTGAAGTTGCAGAATTCATGAAACTCGTTAACGAAGGTTATACGATCGGCACCAGTGCTTTCTTCTCCAGCTTCTTCACGCTGGTGGGCACTCATGGTATCCATGTAACGGTCGGTATTGTCTGGATAGCCGGAATCATGATCCAAATTGCGCGTCACGGCATTACGCCCGTGACGCGCCGCAAAGTTAACATTACAAGTCTTTACTGGCATTTTCTTGACGTTGTCTGGATTTTCGTCTTCACGATCGTCTATTTGATGGGGGTGTTGTGATATGGCCCAGCACAGCGGCGGAACACACGAAGCGCATTGCAGCCACGGGCATGAAGGCGGACATGGCTCGTTGAAGTCTTATACGATCGGTTTTCTCCTCTCCATTGTCCTGACCATTATCCCGCTCATGGTCGTGCTGAACGGATGGCTCGAAGGGACATCAGCAAGGATCGTGTTGATTGGGGCGGCAATCCTGCAGTTTGCGGTTCAACTTCTCTTCTTCATGCATCTGCGTGAGGAGAAAGGTCCGCGCTATAATCTGATGACATTGATTTTCGGCCTGGTCATTGTTGTCACCATTATCGCAGGTTCTGTTTGGATCATGGCGAACAACGAGATGTACTAATAAAATTGGCTTACAAAGATCCCGGATACGTCACGCCATATGGCGGCAACGTTATCCGGGTTTTTTTGTGTATTTATAGCGCGATTCCGGGAAGAAACTAATCACTCACCAAATTGGGCTCATTTATGATCGCTCCGGTTTCATCTTTTTCCACCCACGATCCATTAATCCATTTCCTCCCTCCTCTCCTGCATAAATGAAGCTCAGGAAAACCATACTATCTTCATCTATATCCACGATTACTCTTGCACCAAGGGCAAGAAATTTTCAAGTTGGATGAAAGGGTCTAATGTGATGAAGATGCGACCATACACCAGGTATACGCCTAAATGACTACGGGAAAAACAAAAATCAGCATGCTGCAGGTTTTTATGGTTTTTTCATTAATGAACGGCCTCTGTACACATGTAATTGTCAACCCCATGGTCCTTGGTGCCTCTGGCAGGGATGCATGGATTACGGCCCTTGTTTCCGGAGCGCTTTTCATTGTTTGGAGTTTGCTGCTCGTATGGCTTATCCAAAGATCCGGGCAGCAGAAGTGGCATGCCTGGTTGGCTGACAAAACGCACCCTTCCCTTTCATGGTTGCTGATTGCACCTCTTATTATCATCTTGTACATGATAGGAGGAACGACAGTCGTTCAAACGGCACGATGGAATATAACGAACTATTTGCCGCAAAGTCCTGAGCTTCTGCTCGTCGTTGCGCTGGTAGTCATTTGCACGATTCTGGCTCTTTGGGGTCTGAGGGTCATTGCTATTTTATCCGGCATCCTGCTCCCCATTGTAGTCGTGCTCGGTATCTTCGTGGCTGTTTCCAATTCCTCCATGAAGGATTATCATTTGCTTCAGCCTATGCTGGAACAAGGGTGGTCTCCCGTACTGAAAGGTATGGTCTATACAGGGGGAGGCTTCGTGGAACTGATCGTGCTTATAGCGCTGCAGCATCGGATCAAGACCAAGATACGCGCCTGGCCGGTAGTGATCTACGCTGTTTTTGTTACACTCATCACGGTCGGCCCTCTTGTGGGGGCCATAACGGAGTTCGGGCCTATTGAAGCCGCGAATCAGATGATCTCCCCTTATGAACAATGGAGGCTCGTTAAGATTGGACAATATGTCGAGCACGTAGACTTCTTCTCCATTTTCCAATGGCTGTCTGGCGCCTGTATCCGGATCAGCCTCTCCGTCTATTTGATTATCGAGCTTCTTCCAATCAAGAGAATTCGTACCCGCCTCTGGGTCATTGTCGGGATTATGCTGAGTTATCTTACCTGGTCTCTGTTTCCCATTAATGAGTATATCTTTTTCCTCTGGTTGAGCCGCTATTACATGCCAATTTCGTTAACCGTGCTGCTCGCCTTGTCCTTCCTGTGGATGTTGATCGCCTTATTTTCCAAGCCTGTCAAGGAGGGGAGTGTATGAATATGCAATCTCAGAAGAGTCATGAGGTCTGGACAGAGGAACGGCTTAGAACACAATACGCCGAATCGGAAGACGTACGTATCAGAAGCTTCGATTTTGGGGAAAAAGCAGACACACGGGTCATCCTAGCCTATGCTGATGGACTATGCGACGACATTGAAATTGACAAGATTGTTATTCCGAAGCTGGCAGAGCATTATGATAAACAGGGCAATTTCCTGCAGCCATTGACACCATTAACCACGATTCTCCCGATCCAATCTTTTGAGAACGGATCATCGCCAGATAAAGTGGATGAAATTCTGTTCGAGGGTAGTTTAATCTTTTTATTTGTCAAGGAAGAAGCCCTCTATTCGTTGGGATTATCGAACCGTCCCCAACGGCAGCCTAACGATTCAAATACGGAAATATCAATAAAAGGTCCCAGAGATTGCTTCGTCGAGGATATTGTGGTGAATATCGCCTTGGTCCGCAAACGGATCCGAAGCCGTTCTTTACATGTCGAATACCATACACTCGGCGTCAGAACCAGGACCAAAGTCGGGCTCCTGTATATGTATGATATTATTTCACCCAAGTTGTTAAATGAATTACGCAAGCGTCTGGACAGTATCCATTTGGACGGCATCTACAGCATTAACCAACTGGAAGAGATGCTGGTTGGCTCCAAATTCAAGATCCTCCCTCTCCTGGACTTTACCGGGAGACCTGATTACATCGTAAGCTCTTTGCTTGCGGGCCGGTTTGTTCTGATTGTGGACGGAATCCCGATGGTTCTGAGCGGCCCTGCGGGACTAACCTACATTATGAAATCGCCGGAAGATGTACATTTTAACTATGTTTATATTTCTTTTTCGCGGATCATCAGGATTTTCAGTTTGTTCATTTCCATCTTTTTGCCAGGTATTTGGGTATCCCTTGTGGCCTTTCATCCCGACCAGATACCATTCCGGATGATGGCCACCATCGCTATTTCACGGCTGGGTCTGCCTCTCTCCTCACAAATGGAAATGTTTATTCTGTTGATGCTGCTGGAAATTTTCCGCGAAGCGGGTGTTCGGCTGCCCAGCTCGATCGGACAAACCCTGACCTCCATCGGCGCTTTGATCATCGGCGACGCTGCGATACGAGCCGGTCTGGTATCGCCCTCCGTCGTGGTCGTAGGCGCAGTTACTGCTGTGTCCTCTGTAACATTGGTCAACCAAACGCTAAGCACCATGGTCAGTATTTTGCGGTTGATTTTTTTCTTCCTGGCATCTTTTTTAGGGATGTACGGTTTGATACTTGGCGTGATCATTATGATTGCCTATATGTCCAGTCTGCGTTCGTTCGGCGTAAATTATCTGGCGCCGTTGTCCCCACTCAGATTGCATGAAGTGGCCAGTTCTTTTCTGCGAGTACCGTGGACTTTATTAAAGAAGAGACCTAAAAGCCTGAATACGATTGATCGTGACCGGGAAGGAGAAGAAGGCCAATGAATGCAGCCCGCATCTGGGGACTCGCAGTTTCGTGTTTCCTTCTCATATCGACCCAAGGCTGCGCCAACTCGCAAGACATTCAGAACATGGCGTATGTGACCGCAATCGGGATCGATTATGTCAATGGCAGGTATGTGTCTTATGTTCAAGTGCTTAATTTCGTGAATGTCGCGCGGACTGAAAATCTCCCCCAGGGAACGAAAGTTCCGGTATGGGTGGGCAAAGGAGACGGGGACACAGTTTCCGGCTCCCTATCTGCCATAAATGCAACGTCGCAGCTGCGCTTGTACTGGGGTCATGTCAAAGCCGTCATTTTAACCGAGAACCTGCTTCGTAAAGGCGTGCTGGAGACCTATCAGGCACTGAACCGTTATCGTGAAGTAAGATACAATATTCTTATGTATGGCACAAAAGAAAAACTGGATGATGTTCTAATTCAGAAATCGATACTCAACCTCCCTCCTCTGGATTCGATCGTGTTTACCGCAGCCCAGATGAATTCGCAGAAGACATACATTATTCCGATTTCAAGTAATCGCATCATCGCTGAATTGAACGAACCTGGAGAACCCTGCATGCTGCCTTCTATCACAATCGATCGTAATAATTGGACAGAGGATAAGAAAACGAAGACGATGTTCGATATCAACGGTGCCTATTTCTTCAAGAATCACATCATGAATAACTGGATGTCGGCAGAGGACTTAAAAGGTGCGCGCTGGATGGAGTACAAATTAGACCAGACACCCGTACGTATTCCCAAGCAGGGTCCTCCTGTCGCAGTCGTTATGATGGCCCATCCGAAGCTCTCGGTTGAACCAGTCGGATCAGGGGACAGCAGCCAATTCAATATGAAGGTCAATGTGAAAGGCTTTGTCATTGAACTAATCAAGACGACATCGATTACGGCATTGGAAGACCAAACGAGAGAAGTCATTCGTGATGAAATCGAAACGACATACCGAAAAGCGCTTAAGGCAAAGTGTGATCCTTTCAAACTGCAGCAGACGTTGTATCGCGAGAAACCGGCCACGTTCCGCAAGCTCAAGGAAAAACAGCCTTTCTTTCTCCATGAGGATTCTATCAGGGAGATCAAGATAAACGTCCACCTCAGAAGCACAGGCAAATACAAAGGGAAAACGGAATAAGCACTCCTTTGACTGGCGATTGTGTTTTCTATATATGCAGACAAAAGGCTGCCGACACCTGTCGACAGCCTTTAAGTCGTTGATTTTGAAGCAGCGCCTGATTTGAATTTATACAGGCATAATCCAAACGATCTCGGCTATTCGTACGCATACCTGGCGATGGTTCAGTTGGAGCAGGACATGATCAGGTTTTACATCCAGAATGGTGCCCTCTATGCAGCCTCGTGTCGTCTCCAGTACGACGCAGCAGCCAACCAGGCGGCACAATGCCTCAACGACAAAGGGGTCCACGGAAGAAATGAAATGAACATGGGCAGGAGTCACCTGCGCTGGACTTACCTGTGCCGGGCTTACTTGCGCCGGGCCGCTCTTCCCGGGATTCATATAGTTTCTTTGAAACAAGTTATCCACTCCTTAGCTTTAGCTTCGAAATCATCTTATGCAGATGCCTATCGTAAGGAGTGGGCAGATGACTAATTGTAGGCGTATCTTTATTGGCTCAGCAAACGGCTAGTTCTATCGCAAGCTGGTCGGAGGTTTGTCTGTATTCCGTTCGTTCAGTCCCACCAGACCTGAACCATCCTCTTCATGATCGTATCCATCAACTCTCCGCCGTAGGCAATTATCGTATTGCGGTGTCTTTTTTTTGCTTGTACATGTCGACACGCCAGTTGATATAATACGTGGGAAAGGAGTTGATCATGGATGAATCGATACGTCGATCAATATATTCGCAGCGAGGAAGAACAGGCACGGGCCTCCATGGTAGAACAGCTGGCTGCCCGTTTCGCAAAGAGGGCCGCGCAGCATGACCGGGAAGGCTCCTTCCCATTTGAAAATTTCGCCGATCTGCGTGAGTCCGGTTATTTAAAGCTGACCGTTCCTCAAGAATACGGCGGCGAGGAGATTTCGCTATATGAGCTTGTCCTGCTGCAGGAACGGCTCGCATACGGGGATGGCTCGACCGCCCTGGCCGTCGGCTGGCATATCGGCCAGGTCCTTCATCTGAGAACGACGGGCAAATGGCCGCAGGAGGTTTTTGCCGATGTATGCCGCTCTATCGTGCAAGACGGGACCATGATCAATACCTTTGCCAGCGAAGCTGCATCCGGAAGTCCCAGCCGGGGCGGTCAACCTGAAACGATAGCAGTCTCTGAGGAGGGGGGATGGCGGATTACGGGACGTAAAACCTACAGTACATTATCACCGATCCTTGACCGTTTTGTTGTTTCGGCTTATATCCCTGAGGAAGAGTGCACCAGCGATTTCCTCATCCGCCGCAATGAACGGGTGAGTGTGGTCGAGACCTGGGATACGCTTGGGATGCGGGCAACGGGAAGCCATGATGTTGTACTGGATGGGGTTCTCACTGGAACCGGCATGCGCCTCTCCGGAAAAGGCACGGATGACGGAGGAGGATGGCTTTTGCATATTCCGGCTTGTTATATGGGCATTGCTATGGCGGCACGTGATTTTGCCCTGGAATTTGCCCGCTCCTACCGCCCCAATAATCTTGGTGAGCCGATTGCATCCCTTCCCTCTGTTCAGCATACAATCGGGGAAATGGAAATTGAACTGCGAACCGCACGTTCGTTCCTGTATGCAGCCGCAGACCGCTGGGATCGGGAGAAGGACGAGCGGCCTTCTCTCAGGCCGGAGCTTGGCCTGGCCAAGTATGCAGTTACAAACAACGCGGTCAAAGTTGTGGATTTGGCGATGCGGATCGTTGGCGGCGCAAGCTTGTCCCGCAAGCTGCCTCTGGAGCGTTACTATCGCGACGTTCGTGCCGGCTTGCATAACCCACCAATGGATAACACAGTGCTCCACACCTTAGCCAATGCCGCCATCCAGGAGCAGCCGCGGAAAGTGTGAAGCGGCTTGTTTGATAGAGAATTAGGCTCATAGCGTTTGGGTTGCTCAAAATAGATCATGGGAATCACGCTGCAGAGCTTTACGATCCCCTTTCAGGAAATATTCATAGTCCCCAAATCGGGTCAGTGCTTCTTGGTCAGGCAGCCATACCCATTCATCGATCTCAGTCTGGCAGCGATGGGCCCGGAACGCCGCGAGCTTCTCCCTCAGATGGGAGGAAACATCGATTTTAACGACATCCTCCCGGGTATATCCGAACCGTTTTGGCCGTTCCATCACATCGCCAAACGTTATGAAATACAATGCGCCCCGGCCGGCTCTCTGAAATGCGGCCGTGGTTGCTTTTCCGATTGCGCAATGGTCCGGGTGTCCGCCCAACGTTTCGTGAAACGTAAGAATGACATCGGGACCGACCTCAATGATCAACTCCTCAACCCTCGATGCCAAATGGTCAGGATCGATAAATTCAACCGTTTTGTCGCGGATATCCAGGAAATGAAGCTGCCGGATGCCCAGGCATTCGCAAGCTTGCTTGAGCTCCAATTCACGTGCCGCTGCCATAGATTCGCGGTTCAGGTATGGCGGGTTGCCCATCCGTCGTCCCATATCCCCCCTCGTAGCGCTGACCAGCGTTATCTCTACTCCCTCGCTGGCGTACTTGGCGAGAGTGCCCCCGCAAATAAATGACTCATCATCCGGATGCGCAAATACCGCAAGAAGCTTACGCAATGGCGCTTGTTCGATGTTTTTCATTCCGGGAATAGCTCCTTTCCCAGATGCAGGGCGGCATGCATCCGGCCTCTATCGTCATATCCGGCGAGCAGAAGCCGGCCGCGATCATCTACCTCATAATGAGTCAGAGCTTCGATCCTGAGCCAGCCATGGCCGTCGAACCGCAGCGCAGCGCGAAATGGGCCGTCTCCCGCTATAAAAGCATGGGTCACCCGGACTTTGAAATTGCGTACAAAAACAAACGAAGTCGCTTCGCTGTGAATGAAGACGTCCCCTCCTACGAAGGTCATCAGCTGATTCTCCACTTGTTTCCTGTCTATTTTGATCATATTTATCAGGTTCTCTTTTCTATAAGATTAGGATGCCAACTAATAATATCACATCTGAACACAGGAAGCGGAATTCATGACAGTCGTCATCTCCGCATACGCTCTTTATATGGTAAGGAGGCGGGCAGCAATGATTACAATTTCGGGTGTTCAGACGCCAGTGGATACGACCTCTTGGTCACCTGTAGCCAATAAGATCTATCAGCTGAAGAGGAATACAACGATCATTTACAATTATGAATCCGTTGGGCAATTAAGGTTCGAAATGGAACTGCGGGCATCCATTGTTGCTGCAGCTGAAGCTTTAAGCACAAGCGGCTTGCGGTTTGCAAGCTTCAAAAAAGCCCAATGCAATGAGCGTTTCTGGCATTTAACGGAGCAAGGCGGTTTCCGGATCAGGGACGATACGACACCGGCTGCGGGAATCCGCGATATGTTCAATGATGGCGGCAAATACGCCACTGAATGTTCAACAGCCACCATGGCCGTCATATACAAGGGTGTGCTCGATTCTCTTCGGGAGAGCGATTTCAACCTTCTATTCGCGGGTCTGCTCTTGTATGATTGGCATCCTGACGATCATTTGCAACTGAATACGCAAGCGGGAATTAACGATATATATCCCGGCGATATCCTTTATTTCAAGAATCCCGATTTCTCCCCGGAAACGCCGGAATGGCGTGGAGAGAATGTCATTGTGATTGAGGATGGACTCTATTACGGACATCCATTCGGCATCGTTCCCGCACAAACGATCATTGACGGCTTGAACCGTAATCGGATTTCCGGCAGCAGCCGGTCCGCTTATCTCATGGATCAAGTTACCCGACCGGATTATGTGTACCTTTCACAATTTGCACCTGATGTGAGATCTGTTATTTTCGCGAGAATAGGCGAACTGCATTATGTTTATTAAGATCACTGCTGGCCATCGGTCGAAGAGGTTTCTGTAAAGGTTAAGGAGCTGTCCCAAAAGCATCTGCTCACTTGACGAGACAGCCTGCAACTAATCTCCCGTTACTTCAGCGGACAGCCATTCCAATGTACAAACCAAGCGTCTGCCACGAAATCATTACATTATAGGTCAACATTCAGAACCTTTAAGGTTTATCAATATCGTTTTGCCTATTTCAGGGTTGAGTTACTAATCTTTCTCTATACTGTGGATGATCTTTATGTTATGATTATGTTGCTGTAAAAATAAACCATCTCGAGGTGAGGACTATGAAAACACAAAAAAATACTTCTTATCCTCATATTGCTTTTTAGTTATTCTTTTACGAATTCATCAGGCTCTGAGGGTAGGATTATTCACTCTCAGAGCTTTTATATTTAGGCAGAAGGAACGTTTATGCGTTCTTGCCGATCTATGACAGCCACTCACGGAGTGGCTGTTATTTTTTTTGAAAAAAAGGTTGGTCAAGGCAACAATTGGGGGAATATGTATTGATTTTGAATTACTTAGGATGGAATTCATTTTTCGCGGAAAATTTCAAACAGTGCCGATATATGTTTGAGCAGACTCATATCTGGAGATTAGGGGTCGATCCGTTTCGTCGTTACCTTGTTCCAAAGGATAAAGGGCCCCCTTCTTGATATCGTTTCACTTCGGCATGTTTTACCGTTATTCACCGATTTGCAAATATGAAAGGATGATGCTTTATAAAAAGACTCGCTCAATATTTTCGCTCATTACAATCCGAACAGTCATCTTACAGTTTAATTTATGAACCTGACCCAACCTATTGGAATAATGATGTTGCCTATTCCATTGAACGGACACATAAACTCACACTGGATAAACCATGTATCACCCTAAAAATACCTTTTGACCGTCTCGACTTAGATGAAAATATGGATCAAGTTGTTCTCTCAGATTTTGCATTAAGAGAATGGGTTGATCATATTGAGGCATTAAACGAATTGATTTATAACCGGTCACGTTCTGATAAAGAAAATGGTGCTTTTTATTGTTTTCGTCCAACCAATGTGGTGTTGAAACGTAATGCATCCTTTGTCGAAGTCATCTCGGAAAAATGGTATCTATGCTTAATGATTACAGTTCAACTTCCATTCAAGAATAATGATAAAGCTATGCGCATGCTCTGCAAAATGCTTCCAAAAGAAGTGGAGAAATTTATTGCCAAGTTTGATCTCATCCAATTAAATGCTGCCTTTGAATTGGTGAAAAAACAAAATATGATTCGCGAATGGCTGAAATCCAGTAATTATTGTGCGTTTATTGCAAATGGCAGCATTTTGCCAAGAAACACAGACAACAGTGGGCCACTGGAGGCTGCCTTGCCTTTTACTTCCCCGGAAGATGTTGAAGTTGAAATTTGTGGTTTGCTTGGAATGGGAATAAATCATGGTGTGACAGTAATAACCGGCGGTGGTTATTCGGGTAAAAGCACAATTTTAGATGCACTAAATTCGGGGATTTACAATCACATCGCAGGCGATGGACGAGAATTTGTGATTACAGAACAAAGTGCAATGGAAATATCTGCAGAGGAAGGCCGTTCCATAAAAAATATCAATATTACACCTTTCATAAAATGGATACCCAATAGTTCGACTGAACAGTTTTCGACTGACTACGCCTCAGGCTCCACATCTCAAGCCGCAAATATTATGGAGGCAATCAACTTCGGGTGTAAGCTTCTTCTTATTGATGAAGATAGAAGTGCGACGAATTTTATGATTCAAGACATCAAAATGCGCTCATTAATCAAGCATGAACCCATCACACCTTTTACGGAACGTGTCAGGGAGCTTTATGAGGCTGTAGGCGTATCTTCCGTTCTTGTTATTGGAGGTAGCGGTGAATTTTTATCCGTTGCCGATCAAATCATCCTGATGAACAATTTTGTGCCAAAAAACGTAACCCAGGAAGCAAAAAAGTTATGTGAACACGACAAACCTCGCGAGCACATCCCCCTTGCAAAATGGGAAATAGAAAGAAAAATAACCACCGATCACTTTTCGAGCTATCCACAGGGCAGTGGTACAGAAAAGCTGATGGTCTCAACCATGGGATACATGGTGATAGGTGATGAACAAATTGATATCAGAGGGCTTTACAATATCACATCACACGCCCAGCTTACAGCTATTTCCTTTTTAATTCGAAAAATCGCTATAAGTAATCAGGATCGCCTTATCTTTTTTCATGAAAAGATCAAAAAAGCTCTCGAAGATATGGAGAGAGAAGGAGTGGATATCGTATTTTCTTCCTTTTTTCCTGGATTCGAAAGATGGCTTGAATTACCAAGAATCAATGAAGTATTATCTGTCATAAACCGAATGAAACATTTGAATTTTATTCAGCTGGAGTCCTCTGAACACCTCTAATTACGACATAAATATACGTTAATCCAATTGAAGTGGAGGATGGCTGTAGGGTAGACTCTGCGATAATCTAACCAAAGAGGCTGTCCTAAAAGTCATCATTAATTGACTTAGGGACAGCCCCTTGCTTTATACAAAAATAAGTGATGCGGGAAATAATCCTATTATGTGCGGTCATTATTATTGGTCCAGTCCGATGACTGTCAATGAATGGTTTTGACCAATCCGCCATCGATAATGTAATCAACTCCTGTAATTATGGACGCATGATCGGAAACAAGGAAAACGACAAGGTCAGCAATTTCATGAGACTCCGCAAACCGCCCTAGCGAGATTCCGAAGTTAAGAGCCATTTCCTTGAATTCTTCTTCGTTATCCGGTATTCTTCCCGCCCACATCTCTGTGCGAGTTGGGCCAGGCGCGACCGTATTGACACGAATACCCTTCGCGGCGAACTCACCTGCTAAATTTTTGGACAGATTAGTAACGGCGGCTTTGGCAGAACTGTAAGCGATAATAGATGGATTGGGCATAATCGCATTCATTGATGAGATATTGACGATCGCCCCTCCTTGTGCCGACATATGGGGCAGAGCAGCACGGGTTGACCTCACGACACTCATCAAATTAATGTCCATCGTCTCCGTCCAATCTGCGTCGGATAACTGAAGGAAACCTTGTCCGGCATGGTTATCCGTCGCTCCAATGTTATTGATGAGAATGTCCAGTCTCCCAAAGCGGTTTACCGCTTCCAGCATGACATGCTCCGCTCCCTCCTTCGTTGCGGCATTTGCAATAACTGTAAACACTTCACGGGTTGCCGCAAGCTCTCTTAACTCTTCCGTTTCTTGCCGCGCAGAAGCTATGACTTTCGCTCCAGAATCAGCCAGCGCTTTAACGGTAGCGAGTCCGATACCACGGCTTGCACCAGTAACTACAGCGATTTTCCCATTCAAAGAAATGTTCATTTTGTTTCATCCTCTCGCAGCTTAATGGATTGGTCTTCCTTACAACGTCCATTATTGGCTACAATTATGGATTTGCAAAGTACGCAGTTTATCCATACTAAGTATGAATAAAAGGACTATGGCAACCCCACGGATAATTTGGTATGGTAGGCGTACGGTTAATTAATGGTAAAGCTAGGGGTTGAAATTATGCACACCACAAATCAAAAATCTTCATCAACCGATGGGATTCTAGCCACGTTACATGCAATTGGTGGCAAGTGGAAGCCGCTCGTCTTATTTATTTTGCTCAATGAGGGTACGAAACGGTTTGGGGAATTAAGAAAACGGTTACCGAATGTTACGCAAGGGATGCTTACAAACCAGCTCCGTGAATTGGAACGGGACGGACTTGTCTTACGACGAATTTATCAGGAGATTCCTCCAAAGGTTGAATATTCTCTATCCGAACATGGAAGAACTTTAAGCTCTGTCTTAAACGATATGTGTGGATGGGGTTTCAAACATATGGATTTTATGGATTCGAGACCCGAGAAAGGTTTGAACACATAGGAAAGTCTTCGAACAGGGGTAGTACCAGCGAAACTGACATTAACCGCAATCACATGGATTAAAATGGGTTTAATAATTCTAAAAATTCATCTTCTGAAATGCCAAAACCTACATCGGAAACCTTAACCTACCTTTTGTTGGCTTCCCAAGTAATATTTGTTATAATTCATATAATTTATAGGAGGTGCTTTTTTTGATCACCCATTTCATGCGTTTAAGGTAATGTGAGGTGCAATACATGTTGACTCACCCATTTTTTCGAAAAATGGTTTGGGTTTATTTGTAGCGTGCCTTTTCATTTCTCCCAAACGAATGAATGAGGTGTTTTTGTGTTGCTCAAAAAAGAGAAGAAGTCTACCATCACCGGGAATAAATCCCGTACTCATACAAACTGCAGAAGCCGTAATTTTTCTGGTCAGCATTTTCTGCATAATATACGCGTGGTGCATGACTTGATAGCTACGCAAGGCAAAACCGCTGCAACGAGCGGCAGTCATTATCGAAAAAGGAGCAGCTAATCGTTTTACAGCCTCATGAATGAAAATCCGGAAATACAGGGAGCTATGCTATGCAGCATCAATGGAAAAGAACATTTACGTTTATATTCAGTGGGCAAATCTTCTCAATATTAACAACTTCGATGGTTCAATTCTCGATTATTTGGCATTTGACAGAGACAACAGGGTCTGCTTCGGTATTAATGATTGCAGGACTCGCTGGATTTTTACCACAAGCGATATTAGGCCCTTTTATAGGCGTCTGGCTTGATCGGTGGAACCGTAAAAAAACAATGATTATAGCAGATAGTGCGATTGCATTCTTCAGTTTAGTTTTAGGGTTATATTTCTATTTGGGTGAACCGAGTTTGGCTTTTGTTTATCTGATTTTAATAATACGATCTACAGCTTCTGCTTTTCATGCACCAGCATTCCAAGCGGCAATTCCACTCATTGCCCCTGAAGAACATTTAACGCGAGTGGCAGGCTGGCAGCAAATGGTCTTCTCTTTCTCGAACGTGTTAGGTCCTGCACTTGGAATTGCAGTTTACTCGGCCACTTCTCTTGGGTCCGTGTTGTTTTTAGACGTGGCTGGCGCTTTGATCGCAAATATCATGCTGTTGTATGTTAAAATTCATCAGCCTAAACCAGAGAACCTGCAATCACCTTCATTCTTGAATGAATTCAAACTGGGTTGGGATGCATTCATTAAAGTGAAACCGATTGTCATAATCACAATGGCTACAGCTATTTTTGGTATCGTGTTTATGCCGCTTGCGACACTGTTTCCTTTTATGACGTTATCGCATTTTGGACGCGGGGGGTATAGTGCGAGCATCGTAGAAGCAGTTTTTGGCATAGGTATGATTATTGGCGGTGTCATGCTGTCTGTATTCGCATCGAAATGGAAAAATATAACCTATATGAGCTTGAGTTTAGCTGTGATTGGTCTAACATGTGTGGTTAGCGGCGTGCTTATTAAAGAGGCTTTTGTCGCATTCGTGATCCTTTCGTTCTTCATGGGATCGGCAGCTCCTTTTTTCAATGGCCCTTATATGGCCATGATTCAGAGAGCGTTTGAGCCTGCGATGCTGGGACGTGTTATTTCACTCGTTACTAGTGTGATGCTGCTCTCCTCCCCAATTGGACTCCTACTCGCAGGACCGATCGTTGATAGGTATGGTGTTCAAGTGTGGTTTTTCTGGTCAGGTGTTGTCATTATATTGACCGGTATATTCATTTTTAATCAGTTCAAACGAATGCGTGCAGATCTATAATAAAAATAAAAGACTAAGAGACCGAACGATATAAATATAAGCCGGAAATTCCTTAGCGTACGGAATGTCCGGCTTTATTTTACTGAATTGCTTAGCGTGCATTTTTCACGTTTGTTTGCGGTCATCCTGAATAGAATTAGAACTTCATCAAAATTATATCAATATTAGCTCCATTTATAGCCTTTTTTTTATACGAAATCAGGCTAAATGTTCCGAAACGTGTTTACCGTCGATTCATGAATTATAAATCGTGCCCCCTTCACCAGACCGTGGTATCACCATTATTTATTTGTCCCCAAAATAGCCTTGATACTAACCAGTTGAATACAAAGACATAAGATTTCAATAGCCGTCTCAAGTTCCTTCAAGGTTGGAAAAGTAGGCGCGATACGAATATTCCGGTTTCTCGGATCTTTCCCATAAGGAAATGTAGCGCCCGCTTTGGTCAATGTGACTCCGGCTTCCGCTGCCATCCGTACAACATCTTCCGCACAACCATCCAGTGTATTAAGGCTGATGAAATACCCCCCATTCGGCTTTTTCCAATCAGCTATTTTCTTTCCTCCAAGCTCGGATTCAAGCGTCTCTAAGACCTTGTCGAATTTGGGTTTAATAATAGCTGCATGCCTCTTCATATGGCTATTCAACTGATCCATGTCTTTCAGAAAACGGACATGCCGAAGCTGGTTGATTTTGTCGGGGCCAATACTTTGAACCGAGAGCTGTTTTCTCATTGCATCCAGATTATCAACGCTAGCAGCCATTACCGCAACACCCGAGCCGGGAAACGTAATCTTGGATGTCGAGCTGAACATATATACCCGGTCAGGGTTTCCCGCTTTTTTGCAGGCAGCAAGAATATTTTTCAGCCTGTCGGGCTCATTCAAATGGTGAACGGTATACGCATCATCCCAAAAAATTCTAAAGTCGGCCGCTTTCGTTTGCATCGCGGCCAATCTGCCAACTGTTCCATCTGAATAGGTAATGCCATCCGGGTTGCTGTATTTAGGAACGCACCAAATTCCTTTGATTGCCTCATCTTCACCGGCAAGCTTCTCAATCCTGTCCATATCAGGACCATTCTCCTGCATATCGACGATAATCATTTCAATATTAAGAAGCTCACAGATCGCAAAATGCCTGTCATATCCCGGACTCGGGCACAAAAATTTGACTGCGGGCCGTTTCCCCCATGGTCCGCTGCCTCCAGGAACGCCATGGAGCATTGCTCGGGCTATTGTATCATGCATCATGGTCAGGCTTGAGTTGCCCCCAATTACTATTTCGCTGGCGTCCACCTCAAGAATTTTCGAAAACAGCTCTTTTGCTTCCGGTATGCCGTCAATACCGCCATAGTTGCGGCAATCAGAACCATCTTCGGCCTTAAGAAGATCATCCGATCCCAGGATATCCAACATATCCATGGAAAGATCAAGTTGTTCTGGGCATGGTTTGCCGCGTGACATATCCAGTTTCATTTTCTCATTCTTGATATTTTCATATCGTTCTTCCAGGCGCATATAGTAATTATTTAATTCACTGTTTTCCAGCCTGTTGAAATCCGTATGCTTGTCCATCTCCCGCACACTCCCGTCATCGATCTTTTGTCAAAATTATATCATAATTAAGAAGATACACGTGCCCTGCGGTTGATCCTTTTTATAAATCGGCAATTGACGCAAAGGGTATGGAGTAATAACATAATAAAGATTATGCCCTCGGCTATGCAATTGATAAGGCTCCGGCCTGGTCATGTACTTGATTCTTTTTTCATACTTTTATCGTATTCTATGATATCGAAGGAGATTTCAACATGCACGAGCACGACCATCTTTCCACCACATCGAACACTGCCGCAAACCGGCAGAAGCTCCAGGCTGATTGCGAGAAATGTTTCGGATTGTGTTGTGTTGCCTTGCCCTTCGCGGCTTCGGCAGACTTCGCGATGGACAAGGCTGCCGGCCAGCGATGCCCAAGCCTGCAATCTGACTTCCGGTGCGGGGTTCACGACAGCCTCAGGCAGCGGGGTATGCGGGGATGCACGGTCTATGACTGCTTCGGCGCCGGACAGAAAGTTTCCCAGGATACATTCGCCGGATCCGACTGGCAGCAATCCCCAGGGTCCGCCAAACAAATGTTTGAGATTCTTCCAATCATGCGGCAGCTTCATGAGATGCTCTGGTACTTGAACGAAGCGCTGACTTACCGGTCTGCACTGCCGATCCAGGTTGAGCTTGGCAACGCGCTCGCTGAGACGCAGCGCCTCACTAACCTCGATTCCAATGCCATCATGAAGTTGGATATTCCAGCCCACCGTGCGGTTGTCAATGCTCTCCTTCAGCGGACCAGTGAGCTTGTGCGAGGTGATGCCGTTCCTTCTCCAAAGCACTCCCGGGTCCGGCGCAAGCCTATCGGGCCAGGAGCGGATCTTATGGGCGCCAAACTTCAGGGAGCGGATCTTCGAGGCGTCAATTTAAGAGGCGCTTATTTGATTGCTGCGGATCTGAGGGACGCCGATCTGGGAACGGCTGATCTTATTGGCGCTGATTTGAGGGACGCCGACATCAGCGGAGCGAAACTCAGCGAAAGTATTTTTCTTACCCAGATGCAACTTAACGCTGCCAAAGGCAATGCCAGAACAAAGCTGCCGCCATTTCTCACGTATCCGTCCCATTGGGCTGCCACCAATATTTAAAACATACCATCCCCGCACCCCAACATTTGGAGTGCCACGTCTTCTTGGAAATAAAAAAAGCCACATCTGTGGCTGATCGTATGATTCGGATTTGATCTGCAATCCGCATGCATTTACTAAAGGTTATTTGAATCCATTATACTAAGAAACGCATCGACAACCCGGGGATCGAAATGTATGCCTTTCTGCCGTTTTACTTCTTCGACCGCTTCAGCAGGAAGCCAAGCTTTTTTGTAAGGCCGTTCATGTGTCAAAGCATCATAAAAGTCGGCCAGTGCCACAACCCGCGCTTCGATCGGGATCTCTTCTTCTTTCAAGCCTTGCGGATAACCCGTGCCATCCCATTTCTCATGGTGGGACCTGGTAATTAATTCAGCCATTCTCAGTACGTCAAACGAACTTTCTTTCAATATATTGGCGCCGATGGTCGTATGTAATTTCATATGTTCAAATTCATCCGCCTCAAATCGTCCAGGCTTTAATAAAATATGATCCGGGATGCCTATTTTGCCAATATCGTGAAGAGGCGCAGCCATCCTGATCAGCTCGATTTGTTTTTCGGAAAGTCCTATCCGGCTTGCTATTAATCCGGACATTTGACCCACACGCTGCGTATGCATACCTGTGATATCGTCGCGAAACTCGGATGCTCGGCCTAGCACCTGCAAGGTCTCAAGCTTTGCTTGGTCCAACTGCTCCGTTCGTTCTCGAACACGTTCTTCGAGCATAGAATTGTGCTGCTGAAGCTGCTTATGCAGAAACCGGGTTTTCAATAAATTATTGATGCGCAGCACAACCTCCGTACGATCGTACGGCTTAGTTAAATAATCGTTTACTCCCGCGTGCAATCCTTCCTGCCTGGCCTTCGACGTATTATCCGCGGTCAACATCAGCACAGGTAAATAACTGTCCGGCCCCGTCTGATCACGGATCAGCTGCAAAGCCTGAATCCCGTCCATACCCGGCATATGCAGATCAAGCAGGATAATGTCCGGGTCGATCTCTTGCAGCAACTGATTGATGCGATGCGGATCCAATGTGCTGAAGATATGCATAAACCCCGCCCTGCTGAGAATTCGTTCCAATAAACTGATATTATATTCCTGATCGTCCACGATCAGAATTTTGGCTTGATTCGGAGTGAATTCTGCCATGTTAGTCCTCCGTTCAATGATGATTCCTCTCATTTCCCCAGCAACTCTTGCATTTTATGAAGCAACCGATCCAGAACAACCGGCTTCGTATCGAAATCATCGCAGCCGGCTTGAAAAGCTTTTTGATCATCTCCTGCCATGGCGTGAGCAGTAAGGGCAATAATGGGAATAACGCTCAGTTCAGCAGATTTTTTGAGCGTCCGTGTAGCTTCCCAACCATCCATCACAGGCAAGCTCATATCCATCAGAATCAGATCAGGGCGTTCCGTTTCAGCCAACTCCACACCTTGTAAACCATCATTAGCCGTTATGACCCGATAGCCTTTACGGATTAAGCGCCTGCTAAGCATGTCCCGATTCATTTCATTATCTTCCACCAGCAGAATCGTTTGCATCAAAGTTAAGCCCCTTTTACTTTTATGTGTGCGCTAAGTCAAGTAAGATTGAATTTTCTCAAGAAGGGTTTGAGGATCGTATGATCCTTTCCGGATGGTCTTTATGACAGAGCCGCTTAGCTTGGCGCGATCTTCCGATGTGATCGTCTTGGCCGTCAATACGATAATCGGTATCTCTCTCCAGGCTTCCTGTTTTCTTAGTTCCTCAATAAATTGAAAACCATCCATTTCCGGCATCATGAGATCCAGCAGGATCAGCGCTGGCGTCGTTTGGGACAGGCTGGCCAAAGCCAATATGCCATTCGCAGCTTCAACCACCTTATAACCTTCTTTGCGCAGCAGCCTTGCCACCAGTTCGCTTACGGATGCGTCATCTTCAATGACCAGAACTGTATGATCCTCGCGGTTTACAACATACTTATCCATGACCGATATGAGCTGGTCCCGCTGCACAGGCTTCACCAGAAATTCCGCCGCGCCAAGCGCATATCCCAGCTGCCTGTCGCTGGTCATGGACCAGATGACAACGGGAATATCCGCCAGCTCCGGATCGCTTTTGATTGCCGTCAATACACTCCACCCATCCATCCCGGGCATAAAAATATCCAGACAGATCACCTTGGGACGAAGCTTCTTGGCCATATGTAGTCCGTCCTGCCCATTTTCTGCAAACGCCAGAGTCCAGCCTGTTTTAATAAGATAACGCTCCATTAGCTCCCGATTGGAGGCTTCATCGTCAATCAGGAGAATATTGACCTGGCTTTCCTCATCCGTCGTTAGTTGACGTTCGCCAATCACAGAGGCGAGCGAATCCTTCAGCTCATCAGAGAATGTCGGCAGCCAGCAAGTAAAGGCGGTACCAGTGCCAAACTCACTCTCCACCATTATATCTCCGCCCATAATATGACTAAGCCGCTGACTTATCGCCAGGCCAAGTCCAGTTCCCCCATATTTCCTTGTTGTGGATGCATCTGCTTGGGTAAAAGGTTGAAACAGCTTCTCAAGCTGTTCCTGCGTCATCCCGATCCCCGTATCCCTGACAAGAAAGCTGTAACCGGGTCGATTATTCCTGGATTCCTTATAAACTTCAAACGCAATGAATCCATTCTCCGTAAACTTATTGGCATTGCTCAGCAAATTAATCAATATCTGACGGAGCTTCATGACATCGACGGTAATTTCCCCTTCTTCCTCGCAAAACGTTTGAAGCTGGTTGCCTTTGCCTTCAACGAGCGGCCGGATCGTTGTCATCACATCCTGAATAAGATCAGACAGTCTGCATGTATCCGGGAATAGCTCCATCTTGCCGGCCTCGATTTTGGAAATATCCAGAATATCATTGATCAGGGCAAGCAGATGGTTTCCGGCCTTGCTGATCTTTGATAAATCGTCTGCAAATGCCCCCTCACCCAGCTCCTCCGCTTCCTCCTGCAGCATCTCGCTATAGCCGATAATGGCATTCAGTGGAGTTCGCAGCTCATGGCTCATATTGGCCAGAAATTGGCTCTTGATCAAATTGGCTTTAATAGCTTCATCATGAGCTTTGGCCAATTGTTTGGTACGATCGGCCAAAGCGGCTTCCGCTATTACCCGGTCTGTAATATCCGTACGAATGGAGATAAACTGGCGGGGTTTTCCATCATCATGGAGAAAAGGAACAATCGTCGTATGCATCCAATACTCGCTGCCATCCTTGGCACGGTTCTTAACCTCGCCTTTCCAGACGAGTCCTTGCTTTATCGTCTCCCACATTTCCCGAAAGAAAGACTTAGGATGGAAACCGGAATTAATGACCCGATGTGTTTTGCCGATCAGTTCTGCCCGATCATATTTCGAGATTTCGCAAAACTTTTCATTGACGTAGGTAATGACTCCTCTATCATCGGTAATGGCAACGATTGAGGATGCGTCCAGCGCATTTTCGATATCACGCAAATTTTCCATCGTCTGATGCAGATACGCATCATCCGGCCTGTTCTTGATAAATTCTTTTCCAATAAACACATATTGATAGACTTCGCCGTTATCATTCACATTCGGAAATACGGTCAGATTCACCCCGTATTCGCTGCCATCCTTGGCCTGATTCTTCACCCCTCCATTCCATACATGACCCTGGGTCACCGTCTTCGAAATATCCTGAAAGTGCTCCATTGTATAATAGCTGGAGCAAACCGTTCTGTAATTAAACCCGGTCAATTCATCTTTTGCATACCCGGAGATTTTACAGAAATGATCATTTACAAATGTAATGATTCCTTTGCAATCCGTAACTAACACGAGGGATGATGCTTCCAACGCGGATAATGCATAACTTTCATCTTTGAGATCCATAGCCATCCTCTTCTCTTGTGAACATTCGTACTCTGTTGCGCTGCGGATCAAACAAACCCTGCGGGAAAATTCGGATGCGGATTCACAACATACTTATCTATAACTCCGATTAACTGATCTCTTTGTACCGGCTTCATCAGAAACTCTGCGGCTCCAAGCTTGTAACCCAGCTGTCTGTCGCTGGTTATCGACCAAATTACAACAGGTATATCCTTCAGCACAGGATCGTTTTTAAGGGCTGCGAGTACGCTCCAGCCGTCCATGCTGGGCATCAGGATATCCAGGCAGATGACCTTGGGAGACAGTTTCCTGGCCAGCCGCAGTCCTTCCAGACCGCTGTCGGCATAGGCCATTGTCCATTCCGTTTTGGCCAAATAACGTTCCATCAGCTCCCGATTAAAGGTTTCATCATCAATGAGAAGAATGCTGATCTGGCCGTTCTCTTCCGCGCCCTTTGAAGAGGCATCAATTCCAAGCGATAACAACGCCCTCTCGCCATCAGGAGGAGAAGCTGGCAGCCAGCAGGTGAAAATTGCGCCTTTTCCATACTCGCTTTCCACCTTGATATCTCCGCCCATTATCCGGCTGAATTGCTGGCTGATGGAAAGCCCGAGGCCAGTCCCCCCATACTTTCTTGTGGTGGATTCATCCGCTTGGGTAAAGGGCTGGAACAGCTTCTCCAGCTGCTCCGCCGTCATTCCGATCCCCGTATCCCCGACTCGGAAGCTGAACCCGGACCTAACACCCCTGGATTCCTTATAGGCTTCAAAGGTAATCAGGCCATTTTCCGTGAATTTGTTGGCATTGCTCAGCAAATTAAGCAGAATCTGCCGCAGTTTCGTCACATCTGTTGTGATTTCCCCGTCCTGATCCTGGATGATTCGAAGCTGATTCCCTTTTTCTTCAACCAGCGGACGAATTGTTGACATGACATCCTGGATCATGTCAGGCAAGCTGCATGTCTCAAGATGCAGCTCCATTTTGCCCGCTTCTATTTTGGAAATATCCAATATATCGTTGATCAAGGCAAGAAGATGATTTCCGGCTTTGTTGATTTTTGCCAGATCCTCCGCAAAGAAAGCCTCTCCGAGCTCGTCCGCTTCCTCATGCAGCATTTCGCTATAGCCGATAATCGCATTCAGCGGCGTTCGCAGCTCATGACTCATATTCGCCAGAAACTGGCTCTTGATCATGCTGGCCTGGATGGCTTCGTCATGGGCTTTTTCAAGCTGCAGCGTCCGAGTCGCCACCAGGTCTTCCAGATGTTCATTTAACTGCCGCAGTTCCTGATTAATCTTATAAATCTCATCGGACTTTTGCTGAATTTCCGAGTCCTTGCGGGTAAAGCGTCTGGATATATAAATGCCGACAAGGGAAAGCGCAAGCGTAATCAACGTCCCCGTTGAAATAAAGTAGGCCAGCCACTGATGGTTCAAGATCATGCCTGAGGATTCTCCGGGCATACTCCTCATTTGAAACCGGGCCCCCATCATTCCGGTGTAATGCATGCCGGCAATTGCGGCACCCATGATCAAAGCGCTTCCCAGCTTCATCCATTCCGTGATTCGCCCCGAGTCCTTGCGGAAATAAATTGCTAACCATAAAGCGGATATAGAAGCAGCAACCGCTATGCCGATAGAGAGCACGAAATAAAAGGGATCATAGGAGATACCTACCTGCATGGCCGACATTCCAATATAATGCATGGCCGAAATGCCCACGGCAAGCAGCACGCCTCCGGCCAGAATATGCCGTATTCCGGGTTGACGTCGTCCTACCATTTGCAGCGCGACATATGATCCGGCAAATGCGGCCAAAACAGAGAGAAGCACAATTGTCAAATCATAGCTTACCGGCTCCGATAAGGTAAAGGCGAGCATACCTACAAAATGCATCGACCAGATCCCCATGCCCATGGAAAAAGTACCAAACAGCAGCCAGTACCAACGGTTTCTTCCGCTGGTAATGCCGGTTCGCTCAACCATACCCAGAACCGTATAGGAAGCCACTACTGCAACGATGTAAGAAATCGCAACCAGTACAACGTCATGAGATCCATGAAGATGATTCACTCCAATCCCCCTCTAATCATTTCAATCGAATTATATGCAAGACATTTTTCTGTTTTATGGCTGTTCAGAGATATTGGGGAGAATCCCCTACTAGGATTTTCGGCATATTTGGATAGGGAATGAATAGTTATATTCGGAACCTGCAAATTAAACGTCCGCTCCAAGAGGTGTGAAATAAATAGTCCCGCGTCCGCCAAATGGCTCCTGATCGTAATACTACCTAATTGGGAAGCTTATCCATTGATTGTACTACAATATGCTTGTGTGCTAACACAAGTTTCTTGTCTATGAGAACATAGAAAAAAAGCTTGATTGCTCAAGCTTTTACTTTTCAACGAAAGCCAGCTATTTTCGCGCAAACCGTTCATTCTAATACATTTGACCTGTTATGCTTTCACGGGTCCGGAGAAGGGACAGCGCCTTGTACATCTTGTCCATATAAGCGGGTTCGCCGCCGGTACACATAAAACGGACATTTCCGCTTCCGCTCGATTGTACGACACCATATCTGTTCAGCATCGCCGACAGCCGCTTCACTGTTCCGATATTGCCATCGACAATCTGAATATGCGCAGGCAGAATCTCGCGAAGAATATCTTTATAAAAAGGATAGTGCGTACAGCCAAGCACGACAATTCCATAGTTATCCAAATCATAGCCGGCTAGCTTCGTATGAAAATAATCTTCCATGATCCGTTTATCGAACTGCAAGGCCTCACAGTAGTTCACGAGTTCCGGGAGCGGCAGCGAATCTACGATGCCCTCTTCATCAACACGGGCAACAAGCGCATAATATTTGGGCAGCTGGAGCGTTAGCGGAGTAGCAAAGACAAGTGCCCTTTTTCCGGTTGCACGGTTCATTTCCACGGCAGGCTTGACCGCAGGCTCCATCCCGATAATAGGAAGAGAATATATTTCTCTTAACTCAGCTACTGCAATGCTGGTCGCCGTATTGCAAGCGATAACAAGCGCATCAATGCCCTCCTCAACCATCTTCCCGATCGTCTCGAGGATATATCTTCTAACATCTTCCTTGCTTTTGGTTCCATAGGGAACGTGAAGCGTATCCGCCATATAAAGATAATCTTCAGTGGGAAGCCTTCTGAGGGATTCTTCCAGTACTGTAAGTCCGCCGATACCCGAGTCGAAAAACCCAATTGTCACGTCTCATCCATTCCTTACATATGAAGTCATCTCAATTATTCTCAAGTCTTACCAGCAGCCTCAACATGCTGCCCGTTCAAACCTACTCCTAGCATAATACGCCAAGTAAACTTCGGCAAGAACTCTCTGCTAAACAAATAGAATTCTAATTTATTTCAGCTCTTTCAATCTCTGACGTTCAGCTGGAATTGATTTCCATTATTTGTTAAGCCACCGCTAAAAAGCCATTGAATCTATAAAAAAAGATTCAATGGCCCGGAGATTTGCTTGAAGCATGGCGACAAACATGCTTACCCTGTAACAGCTTCCATAAATTTCTCTAAAGCTGAAAGATCCGTCACATTCTTGTTACATTCCATACTGTTCATACACAAGTAATTGCCAATGGCTTTGTAATAATCGGGTGATGATTTGGCCGGTCTTTTCGTGGCTACCGCAGAGAAAAACACAAGCTCTTCATGTCTGTTGCACAAGAAACAGTAGCTTTTCTTGTTGGATGGTATGAAACGGCCTTCTACACCCATAATAAGTCCATTCATCTCGTGAACCAAAAACATTTTATTGGTCGAAATATCAAGCCAGCTCAGATAGGTTGTGTGCCTATGGCTTACTGCTGACAGATCCGGAATCTTAAGTTTCTTGTTTTTGGGGAACAGCTTCTGAATCTGCTTGGCCGTAACCGTAGGGAATTCAACCACATACGGCTGCAATTGGCCAAGATACCGGTCGAATTCATCGGCAGTGTCCAATCCGGAAATTCCCTTTAACAATTGCTGCTGATGAGCGTCTGCAAGCGGGAACCGTCCCATAATATTGGATTCCGTGCTGTAACGGACGGATTCCAGCACTTTGGGATCAACAGCCGTTCGGAGTGTCTGCTTCAGAAAAGCTGCTTGTTTCTTAATAAAATTATAGTCATGGTTTCTAATAAACGGTTTAATCATAACGGTTCAGCTCCTTATTTTTTGTAAATATGCAATAAGGTGCAGAAGCCCGTTATTAGAAACGATATTCATTTGTATGGGCGATTAGTTTGTCCTACCGCACCTCACGCAAAGTATCGCCCTTTAACAGGCTCTGCATGAGATTTGCCAATCCGGCAATCGCGAATTGCCATTTGTACCAACCCCTCGTTTCAAGGATACCTTCATTATACTAAAAAAATCATCATTTTCTCAACCTTTTGCTATTCGCGAAACAGGTCGGGATGACCGAAGACCAGCCGAACCAGAATCGAAGACAAACATCTGTCATAAGCGAAAAAAGAATTCATCTCTGGCTGAGTTTGCTCGCAGCCCGATGAATTCCATTCCTGATGGGGGTCTTAATTATACATGCTGATCCAGATCCTCGAGGCAAGCCGGATTTTTCTGAATGATCAGATGGGTCCGTTCCGGTGTACGTAAACAGCAGCTTGAGTGCGGTCGTCCACTTCCAGCTTGGCGAAAATATTTGTAATATGCGTTTTGACGGTCTTGACGGCAATAACCAGCTCCGCAGCGATTTCATGATTGGTTTTTCCCTTGGCAATGAGGCTCAGCACTTCGATTTCTCTTGATGTCAGAGCTTTATAGGGAAGGTCCTGGGGCGCGCGGCGCATTCTGGAAAGGACCTTGCCCGTCACCTCTGCCTCCAATACCGAGTCTCCCCTGCCCGCTGCACGGATGGCAGACGCAATTTCACGGGCTCTGGATGTCTTAAGCAAATAACTGAGCGCTCCCGCTTCAATGACCGGATATACCTTGTCATCATCCATGAAGCTTGTCAATACAATAACCTGCGGTGCATCAGGCATCTCGCATATTAGCCTGGTTGCCTCCACGCCGCCCATCCCTGCCATGACCAGATCCATGACAACCACATCCGGTTTAAGCTCACCGGCAAGCCTGACGCCCTCTTCGCCGCTCGCCGCTTCGCCGACAACTTCAATGTCGGCTTGAATGTCCAGATAACCGGCCAAGCCCATCCGGACCATCTCATGATCATCCACAAGCAGCACTTTAATAGTCATGATCGCCTCTCCTCACCGTGGTCGATAATGGGTACTTTTACTTCCAGCTGTGTCCCTTTCCCAGGAAAAGAAACAATCGTTGCCACACCTCCGATTTCATGGGCGCGCTCCTGAACCGTTTTCAAACCGAAGGAAGACGATTTCACTGCGTTCGCATCAAAACCAATACCGTTATCGGTTATTTTGAGATGAATTTGTTTATTGTAGAAGCCAAGCTTCACGGATAGCGAGTCGGCTTGCGAGTGTCGGAGAACATTGGACAACCCTTCCTGGGTAATACGGAATAAATGGTCTTCTACGCCCTTCGGCAGCCCTTCGACGGGTTCGATCTCCGAGCGGATATCCAACGACTGCTTGTCTGCAATTTCCTCCACCAGCTCCTGGAGACCTTCCTTCAATGATTTGCCCTCCAATGTCGCAGGACGCAGCTGCCTGAGCAGCGCGCGCATCTCATTCTGCGCATTCCCCGCGAGTTTATCGACCATCGTAATTTGTTTCCTTGCTTTCCCGGCATTCAAGTCCGGACTTTCCGTAAGGGTTGACGTCATCATCGAGATGGCAAACAGCTGCTGGCTGACCGCATCGTGCAGCTCGCGCGCAAGTCTTTGCCGCTCTTCCAGTATGGCAGATTTCTTGAGCTGCTCTCCCATCTCGGCCTTTTCCGTCGATAGTTTCTGGAGAGCGGCGATCTGGCGCTGAATATGCCCGGCCATCTCATTCAGCCTGCTTGCCATCAAACCAATCTCATCCTCTTCTCCTTTGCGCAAAACAACGCGGTGGACGAAATTGCCCCTCTCAAATATAGTGATCGTTTCCATGAGACGGTCCAGCCTTTTTTTCAGTACGCTGCCGTAAGTCCATCCGCATACAGCCCCGACGCCTGCCGCTGCGGCCGATAATATCAGAATCAACGGGATGTTTTTCTTCTGGACCACCCATAATATCAGGAAATCCAGCTTATAAAAAAAGACAATTGCGCATGCGGCTCCCGCAAAAAGCAGCAGAGCAATGACAATCCCGGCGATCGTAAGCTTCCATCTGATGCTGACCATTCTATGCATGTTCATCTTATAAATACCTCACCGTTACATCGCCGATTACACTCGTCAGGACAACGCGCACTTTTCTTCCGGCTTGCGTATAGTCCGCAGTTTCCGTACGGAACCGGAATTCCACTCTTTCTCGGGTAAGCCCGGGAATATCCAAAGAACCATAGAACATATTCACCTCAACCCGGGCTGAAAGATCGTAAGGGAGATAAACAGCCACATTCCCGGCTATTCGGTCCACAACGACGGTCCGCTCTCCTTCTGCAGCGATCGCCTGAGACAGATCGATATGAACATCGCCGAGGCCAAACGGAACGGATAAATCCTCAATCTCCACAGGGCGGATCATCACATCGCCGAAACGCTCTCGCAAGGAAACGCGACCTATTCGTACTCGCATTCCTGTATCTGGTTTTTTTTGCAGAAAGGATCGTTTATCCGCGAGCAGTATATAACCCGTATAGCTGAGAGCTGCGCCCGCCAGCACGCCCGGCAGATAAAGCTGCAGCCCTTCGGAAAGCATAATCAGCATTACCGTCCAAGGGATAATGGCGATCCATCTCAGCCGGGAGCGAAAACAGGACACCAGGAATCCGATACCGAGCCAGACCAGCGGATCATAATACCCATAACCTGTGCCGGAAATGATTAAATAGATAGTGGTGCCGGCTGCGGCCAAACCGGTAAACGGATTTCTCAACACCTTTTTTATCATCCCGGATCCTTCTTTCTTATGGAGTGGAATCAACATTCAAATTGCCCGACAGCAAACGGACCCGTAATGGAATTTTGCCCGTTCCGCTGGCAGCTTCCAATTTCCGGCGCTCTTGAGTGTCTATTGTATCGAAAGGATAAACTGCCCTGATGCGTCCGTCTTCGGTTGCCGCATCCAGCCGGAAATCCGCCGGCAGGGGTAGCAGAAAATTGACATTGCCGCTGATAATATGAATATCAAACGCCCCCCCGGCCCTATCAAGCTGGGCATTTATTTCTCCGCTCGTTATTTCCGCCTTCAGCCCGCCCTCGTAATGATCCAGATTGATCTGGCCCGCAGTCAGCTTCACCCTTCCGTCGCCGTTCGAGAAATTTGAAACGTTCAATTTTCCCGTTTCCATGGAGATATCATAATCGCCCGAATATTTGTCCAGGTCGATTTTACCCGAAATGAGCTCAAACTCGGAGCTGCCTGCTTCAACCTGTTCTCCTGAGAACTTGGCTGCCGCACCGTTGAAGAGGAGCCGCTCTGCATGGGTATCCATTACCTTCACGTTACCCAAATGGATGGTGAGCGCCAATTCCCGGAGGGTCATCCGTCCTTCCTCCGAACCGCCATAAACATCGATATTACCTTCATCAGCTTCAGCCATCAAGACCTGTTTATAAAAGCTAGGGAGGTAGATGTCCAAAGTACACCCTCGCGGCAGGAGTCCCCAAGATTTGTCCTCCACCTGCAGATCGATACGCTCTTCGGAATGGTTTACATTCAATGAGCCGTTGCCGCTAAGCGTCACCTTGATCTCGTCCAGATCGTCAACCGATGTAATGCGGATATCGGCTTGAGATGCCGACACCGAGATGGTCTGCACCGTATCCGGGATGGCAAACCTTTGTTCCTGCCCTTTCCACGTCTGCGGCAATTGCGGAAAGGAAAGCCCCATCAGAACAAGACCGCCCATCAGGAGCAGCGCACCGATTATTTTTTTCAATTCACAGCCCCCCTTGCAGCAATACCCAATCATCCCATTTTAACAATAAATATCCTGATCCCCTACGTACCTGGAACCGGTTGTGGCTAAGACCAAGGTCTTAGTTGGTCTGACCCGCTGCCCCCGGCAAAGTCTTAGCTTATTTACATCCCGGGGACGTTACAAAAAAATTTACAATGCCTTAATCTGGATCTATCAGCAGAACAGCATATGAAACACGGGTAAGAATGAAAATTTGAAATGGAGTGACTTCTATGTACACGATGTGGAAACTGTTATTGAACCGTTTGCCGGCGCTAAGCCTGCTTTTGTCCATCCCGCTGCTCAGCGTCGCCTATATTTATTTGAACCAAAGCCGCGGCGAGGAGACCTTCAGCCTGGTAACAGATTTGGATGAACAAATCCCTTTTCTAAAACTGTTTATTGTGCCTTATTTAGGCTGGTTTGTTTTTATTTTTGTTTGTTTTGTCTATCTTGCCTTCAAGAACAAGCAGCTGTATAGACATACACTGCTTCGCTTTAATATCGGTCTGACCGTATGTTATCTGGTGTACGCCGTCTACCAGACGCATGTGCCGCGTCCTGAATTTGCCGTCCATGACTTGTTCGACCGGCTTGTCCAATATGTGTACAGCATGGATGAGCCTTTCAATTGTTTTCCGAGCACGCATGTACTGACCTCGTACTGTATGATGAAAGCATTTATTTCATCGCAGGCTATCAACCGCTACATCCGTCTTGGGGTATCATGCATGTCCATACTGATTATCGCCTCGACCTTATTTGTCAAGCAGCACGTGCTGCTTGACATAGCCGGCGCCATTGCGGTAGTGGAAGCCGTTTATTGGGCTGGCTCCCTGATTCAAAGGCGTGCCGGGGCGTCAGATAAGCGTAACCGCGAAGTCGTCTCCACGTTCGTCATCGCTTCTTTCCTGCTTATGGGTGTAAGCTCCAATGCCAAAACAACACCGCTGGCTGCTGAGAACATCGAAGAGGAAAATGAGAGAACCAAGCTGCCGATTGTTAATGACTGCTGCATGGATCTGAATGAGAAGATGGGGTCCGTTCCCCTCTGACCTTGGACAGGGTTGTGAATGAAACAAATAAATAGCGGTCACCGATTTCAGCACAACAGCAGGCTGCCGGAGCAGTCTGCTGTTATAATCTCCACTTGCGGTCAGGCTTTCTTGCCACACTGTGCTCCGTACCGCGGTCAACTGTCTATTTCGCTCACCACTTCACGCTTATTCCCGAACACGAGCTTCTCAAGCAGAGACTGGGAAAGAAAAGGCGCTAATCCGGCCAGATGCTCGGGACGCAGGCCGCTTATCCCCCGGCTCACAATCAGCATCTCGAGATCGGACTGGTCCAGGAACGGTGCCAGTCCCATAATATTTTCCGGCTCCATCTTACCCTCAACTACCCGTTGAACCATTATGGACAAGGTCTCTCTGGACAAAAAAGGGACAAGTCCGGATATCGCGTCCCAGCTCAGGCTTTCCTCCTCGGCATGATTAACCAGCCGTTCCAGTGCCTCATGACCAAGAAAAGGAGCGATGCTTTTTATTCGGTCCATCTCGATTTCACCATCGATGACTTGCTCAACCAGCTTCTCCAGCACATCCCGTCCAAGAAAGGGAGCCAGCGCTTCTACATTGTCCCAATGGACCTCGTCCTCGACCTGTTCAACCATCGATTGCAGCGCATCCCAGGAAAGGAATGGAGCAAGACTGCTGACATGATCGAAAGTCAGCCGATTTTCCTCTTGAAGCGTGTCTTCGGCGCTGACCTGCAGAGTATTCTGGTCTACGCGATACATGGCGGCAGCTGCCGGCGTTCCGATTGGAGTCTTCAGAACAGGAGCAGGAATACGTTCTCCGCTCAGCAGCTCATCAACCGTCAGT
Source organism: Paenibacillus nasutitermitis (assembly GCF_014641075.1). Lineage (GTDB taxonomy): Bacteria > Bacillota > Bacilli > Paenibacillales > Paenibacillaceae > Paenibacillus_Z > Paenibacillus_Z nasutitermitis. Next base: position 1,764,127 of record NZ_BMHP01000001.1, on the reverse strand, counting down.
TCCAATACTTTGGCAGTAAGCGGGAGCAGACCGATATCCGGCAGGGATTCGCCGCGTTCCCATTTGGAAACGGCTTGGTGGCTCACATTAAGAAGCTGGGCGAGTTCTGCCTGTGTCAAATTTTTGCTTTTTCGCAGTTCCGATATAAAGGCTCCGATTTTTCGTACATCCATCCTACATTCCTCCTGCTTAATGGTTGGCAGAATCGGCCGATTTGCGTAAAACCAACGTATCACAGCTCATCTGCAAAACCAATCATCAGTTGGTTGAGACGGGTACATTTACTCCATTCAACCACCGGTTGCATGAAGCAGATTATCGGCCGGACTGCCCGGATATAGCGTTGTTATGCAGAATTTCTCCAACTATCCGGCCCAGCACCTGAGGTTGATGAACATGATTGTACATCCCTAGGAAAGCGCTGGTCGCCTGCATTCACTGTTTAATAAGTGAGCCTGCAAGTTTTAAGGATCTGTCCGTATTATTTTACAATAATCCGAGGCTGAATATCAGAGAATTTTTAGAAGACTGCTGCAAGGAGCTAGTCTGCGAGCGATCCTCATAGAAAGAAAAAAAAACAATCACGACCCGCAGGAGTCATGATTGTATATGGAGGTTGAGGAATCTAGCAGAGCTCCCGAGGGACAAAAGAGTTGTAAACCGCTTTTCCATCTTTTGCGATCAGCGGGCCGTTTCTAAAGATACTGTCATTGGTTGGATTCTTCGCACCATCGACAGAATACTGGATCACATATGCTTTACGGGTCGCTTGGCTGCGGTTGGGGGTGCTGCGGTGAAACAGCAGGGAATGAAATACGACCATGCTCCCTTTCTTTAACTCGACCGGTTCCCCTTCAATATCGCCGTAATAACAGATCCAGCCAAGATCCGTTTTAATATGCGGCACAAACCCTTTCTTATGCGTACCGGGCTGGATCCAGATACAGCCGTTCTCAAGATTCGAGTCTTCAAGCGCCAGCCAGCAGGTCACATAATGAATCGGTTCGGTCGGGACATACCCATTGTCCTGATGCCAGGGGAAATCCTTATCCGCTTCAGGCCTTTTGTATACGGACTGATCCCAATACAGCTTTGTATCGGGTCCTAGAAGGGTCGTAGTAATGTCCACAAACCTCTGGTCCGCAGTGAAACGCTGCAGCTCCGGCCGGCGAAAATTAATATTGGCATTAAAATTGATTTTGCCGGAAACATTGATAAAGTCCTGTCCTTTCTTCCGCAAAGCCTTCTCGGACTCTTCGTCAAGCTCATCGATGATGTCGCGTATCCCATCTATTTCCTGTTCATTAAATAAATCGTTGAAAATGATGTATCCAAGCTCCTCATATTGCTTCAGCTGCTCATCGGTGATGCTGACGGTTTTGCCCGGTTTTGCCGTTGCCATTTGCGCGCCGCTCCTTTGCCTTCTGGTGGAATAATTTCATATCCTCATTATCCACCCCCGATGGTCCCTTCTCAATGAAGTGTTTCCGCCACTTCTTGTATTATTTCCTCTTTTTTTATGATGTTCACCTTTGATATTGATAGGGATTCTCCGCTTGCAGGCTGCGAACGGATTCCCGGTACTCACCGGGTTGAATGCCGAACACCCGCTTGAATTGCCTGCATAAATACGGGGCATCGCTCAACCCGCATTGCTGCGCAATGGAATCCAGCGTCTCTTCCGTTCGCTCCAGCAGCTGTCTCGAGCGGTTCAACCGCATATCGCGCAGCATCTGCATGGGAGTATGGCCATAGCGCCGGGCAAAACTCTTATCCAGATAATTGGGGCTGAGATTGACGACTGCGGCCAAATCCTCCCGGCTGAGCTTCTCCTGCAGTCTGAGACTCATATAGCCAATCATTTCAACAAAACGCTCTTTCGGCGATTCATAAGCAGCCGTCCGCTCCGGAAAACCAGCTTTCTCCCACCCTGTCAGAATTAATTCGGTGAGCTGGATGACTCCTGACGTCATTTTCATATTCCAGAAAGGCTGCTCCTTGTTCTCCCAGATATGCTCAAGCTGGCGGAATACCGCTTCGAACCGGTCCGGATCGGCTACGGCGACAACAGGCGCAATCCGGCATAGCTGAAGAAGATCGATATGCTGGGAGCAGAATACAGCAGCCTGCATCCACAAGTGGGTTCCCTTCATTGAAGCCTGCTCAGCGAATAGCAGGTTTGGCGGATGCAGCATTACCTCTCCAGGGCGGACGCGATAAACTTCTTCCCCCGTTCCCGTTGCAACATCGCCTTCTTTGACATAACTGATAATCCAGTTGGGATACAAACAATTCTTCAAATCCAGGCTCGAATAGGAAGCGGTATTAACGGAATAAAGCTCTACTGACCATGGACCCTGCAGCCAATCCATCGGCTTGACAGCCATATATTGTTCACCTCGCCAACTAATCCATCTGATTAGCCTATCCCATTATCGATGATCCTTTAATGACGAATTCCCACCGGAATCTGCAGGGGTATCCTCTATTTTCACGGGCACCAGCTTATCGGCATTCAACGCCTCCATGCCCGCCCGCAGCGTGTCGACGATCCGGTCAACATCATAAATACTGCCCCTCCACGTACCTCCGCTGGCAGCCTGAAGGGCAGCCCAAAGCCGGGTATCGTCAGGCAGCGCCGGATCGGGGGCCAGCTCCGGGTGAAGCGCACGGGCTGCCAGAATAGCCGCTCCTGTCTCAGGGCTGAACCGTTCTTCGCCTTGACCGATAAATTGAATGCTGCCGTCCAGGTTGTTGCGGTCAATCCGGACATTGATCCAATCCCCGTCCCGCACTTTACCGATCGGCCCGCCGGCCAGCGCCTCCGGTCCGATGTGACCAATACAGGCGCCGGTAGATACGCCTGAGAAGCGGGCGTCCGTCAGAAGCGTCACATGCTTGCCGAAAGGCAGATGCTTCAATGCGGAGGTCAGCTGATACGTTTCCTCCATGCCCGTTCCCGAAGGACCTCTGCCGATCAGGACAAGTATATCCCCTTCCTTGATATGACCGTTTTTAATCGCCCTGATTGCGGCTTTCTCGGTTGTGAATACCTTCGCCTGCCCCAGGTGCCGATAGACCCCATCTTCGCCGACCACTTCAGGATCGATAGCGGTAGACTTGATTACCGATCCTTCCGGCGCCAGATTGCCTACTGGAAAAGTGACAGTCGAAGTCAGTCCGCGGGCAGTTGCCAACTGCGGACTCATAATAATTCTATCCGGATCAATGCCATCGCTTTCAAGCAGCCGTTTGCGGATTTCGCGGCGCCGTTCGGAATGCTCCCACCAATCCAGTTGGTCCGCCAAGGAATCAAATGCAACCGTTCTCACATTCAGGTTCAGCAGTCCAAGCTTGCGAAGATGAAGCATCACCTCCGGCACCCCGCCAGCCATAAATACCCTTATCGTCGGATGATGTTCAGGCCCGTTCGGCAGAACGCTGACAAGCCGTGGATCCGCCCTGTTCACGCGGTTCCAGTCAGCAACGTCGGGAATACGGCACTTGGCGGCATGAGCAACCGCGGGGATATGAAGCAGCAAATTGGTCGAACCGCCGAAGGCAGCATGCACGGCCATCGCGTTCTCAATAGCAGCATCCGTTACAATATCACGCATAAAGGTCCCGCTGGCTTGCATCAATTGAACGGCTCTCGCCGATTGTCTGGCGAGATCGCGCCAGATCTGCTGGCCCGATGGTGCAAGCGCCGAATGCGGCAGCGACATTCCAAGCGCCTCGGCAACCACTTGAGCCGTAGCTGCCGTCCCGAGAAACTGGCACCCGCCGCCCGGCGTCGCACACGCGCGGCAGCCCAGATCAGCTGCTTCGTCCAACGTAATCTGCCCATGCGCGAACCGCGTGCCGATCGTTTGGATTTTAGCCGCATCTTCCCCTTCAGTTGGTGGGAGCGTAACGCCGCCCGGCACGATAATTGCTGGCAAATCATGCATGGCCGCCAGCGCTATCATCATGGCCGGCAGTCCTTTGTCGCAGGTTCCGATGCCAATGACTCCGCTTCTTGTCGGCAGCGACCGGATCAGCCGTCGGTAAACGATTGCCGCATCGTTGCGGTAGGGCAAGGAATCGAACATCCCGGTTGTGCCCTGCGAACGCCCGTCGCAGGGGTCGCTGACGAAAGCAGCGAAGGGCACACCCCCGAGAGCGCTTACTTCCAGAGCAGCCTCCTTAACAAGAAGACCCACTTCCCAGTGGCCGGTATGATAACCCAAGGCAATCGGTGTGCCATCCTCGCCGCGGACGCCGCCCTGCGTGCTCAGAATAAGAATCTGTTTGCCAAGCAGTTGTTCCGGCTTCCAGCCCATTCCCACATTTTGGCTCATTCCGAATAAATCGCCGCTGGGAAGATTCATCAGCATCTCTGCCGTCAAAGGCAGCTTGCCCTCTGGACCGGACGCATGGCTGAATATTTGATATTGTTCAACGTTATCCGGTCCCATAATGAATCGGATGGCTTCTTTCATCTTTTGCACCTCTACTTTTCTGGAATCATTATGCGATCAGGCCGTCACATCAAGGAATGCCAAAAGGATAACATAGATCACTTCCCCATGGAAGCGTTATATTCAGTTGGCAGGAATCGAAAAACAAGCCATTTCCGTTATGCTCCAGGCAGTACGGAAATGGCTTGTTTTTCGTGGATCATTCTAGATGCATCTTAATCCTTCTTCGTTCCGAACCGTTTCACCGATCTTGCCCGGGCGCGGACAATCTCAACTTCCCGGTCGCGCGGCTGAGCAACGGTTACCATGGAACCCAGGAGATTCCTGGCCACGCCCGTCACTTCGATAACTGCCCGGTTGAAAGCCGCTTCATTGGCTTTGGATGGGGTGTTGAAGCCAGATAACTTTCTGACGAACTGAAGTGCGGCCGCTTGTATTTCGTCCTCGGTCGCTGGAGGCTCAAAGTTGAAAAGTGTCTTGATATTCCGGCACATAATAGTCTCCTTTATTCATGATCGGCAGTTGATTGGAATCACGTCTTGGCTCCGCATTTGATCAGCTGTCCTTCCACTTGATAGGCACCGGCACGCCAGCTTTGGCCTTGATTGTTCTGAGCGATCAATCGCTGGTAGGTTTTCTCGGCCATAAGCTCGAACGGCTGCCGATAAGCGGCCATTGGATAAGCATCCATCTCGGGCAGGTAATCAATGGTTCCCAGTAAAAGGCTGCCTTCCAGATTTCTCAGCCTTAGCTGTCTGGCCATCTCAAGTCCAATTCCCCCGCTATTGCAGAGAAAGCCTGCGGGCCGAACAGTCTCTTTTTCAATACAGTCCAGGAGCAGAGCAACCTGCTGGTCGATAGGAAGTCCCCATGGAATGTTCCTGATCGCATCTGTGCGACGGGACGCTTGTATGAAGGCTTCTTCTCTTTGAACAGCGCTCGGGAGGGATAATCCTTCGAACCCGATGAATAACAGATTGCTGTCGGAGCCGCTCTCCTCCACAAGATAATCAAACAGTGCTGTGACTGCCTTGTCATTGTCCAAACACACCGTGTCCGCTACGTCGGTGTCGAACATCTGATCGAAGAAAACAAAATTCATTCCGACAGAATGAAGCCTGCGCAGCAGCTCAAAATCGATCTGGACTGTTTGCGGCCACAGCACCACATTGCGGATGTTTTTCTGAACCAGCCTGAAGAAAAACGCTTCCGAATAAAAAGCCTTCCCCTGAAAATCCTGCTTAAACAGCATGAGCGAGCCATTATCTTCTGCGGTCCGTTCAAAATGCTCCATGAATGTGGCGAAGAACGTCTCCTGAACAGTCGCAACCAATGCGATGATATCAAGTGAACTGCGATAACCGCCCATTCGCTCCAAAACCATGGTCCCCTGCCGCGGCACACCTGCAAGCAGCCCTTCGGATTTGAGTTCCTCCAAAGCCTTGCGTACGGTGACGCGGCTTAATTGATGCTCGCCCGCAAGCTCATGCTCCGTGGGCAGCACCTCTCCGACCTTATAGGTGCCGTCGATTACTTTTTGAATGATTTTTCCTTTCAAGTCGAGAAACAGAGACATAGCAGATGACATTTCCTTTCAACTTCAAGACTGTTAGCTGTTGAGCTTGGGCCGCACGACTTCGTCGCCTTTATGGTAATCAACCGGAAGCCGGGCATACTTCTCAGATGGAACCGGCGCTTCGCGAACCAGAGGATTTCCCCTCATGGTAAATGCCTCATAATCTGTGGCGGATACCTGGGCAGGGCCCGAATAGCGGATCGTAAGGCCGATCCTCCATCTGTCGGACACATTGGCTGGCGAACCGTGAACAATATGATCATCATGAAGAGAGACCGATCCGGATTCAAGAATAAGAGATTTAGCCTCATTCTCATTGAAGGTTCCATGTTCAAGCTCGAGGGTGAGCACGGAATCCCCTTCGATTTTCCTGTGTTTGATAATGCCTTTGTTGTGACTGCCGGGAATGACTCGCATGGCTCCATTATCCTCATCAACAGCGGAAAAAGCAAGCCATACCGTGACGGCGTTATGAAGATGCTCCGGCCAGTAATAAGCATCCTGATGCCAGGCGACGGTATCTTTGGAATGAGGCGCTTTGGCGAAAAATTGAGTGCCCCACATAAAGAAGTCTGGACCTAAAATATCTTCTACATAGCTGAGAATCTGCGGATGGGTGCAGATGTCGTACAACCATTTGCATTTCATATGCCAATCGCGGATATGAAGCATTTGCTCACCCGGAATCAGCAGCTTCTCCAGCTCCTTCAGCTCCAGGTTCAAATTAGCTACTTCTTCTTCCGTAAATACGGGAGGCAAACCGATTAAGTATCCATTCTCCCTATAGCTTAGCTTCTGTTCATCCGTCAAACGTTTCACACCGATCATCTCCATTATTTGTATTATTTAATAATACAATTATAGTATAATCCAATCTGTATCCTGTCAAGCAGAAATTGATAGCCAGGAAGAAGCGGCTTTGGGGGCTCTTCAAGAATATCCTGCACATGACAAATTACTTCTTGTAAAACAAAAAAAAGCCCACTGTGCAAGCGGACTTTAACTAGAGTTCGATTATTCACTATTCAACAACGCCGAGCGCCTTGTTCTTTTCTTTAAACCTGCTGTTGTGGGAAGAAACATATGCGACTTTATCGGCTGCCGGATCCATGTACAGTTTGGCGCTGTTAACGGCAAGCGCAGCGTCCGTGAAGGTGCCAGCGATCAGATGCAGCTTGCTGCCATATGTAACAAAATCCCCAGCAGCGAAAACTCCCGGAAGGTTCGTCTCCAGCTTCTCACTCACATTGGCATGCCATTCTCCCATATCAAGGCCCCACTCCAAAATCTGGCCGAAATCGCTTTTCATACCGTGGTTCACAATAATCGCATCGACATCCAGAATATCGCTGTCCCCCGTTTCGAGGTGGGTTATGGTCACTTGCTCGATACTTTCGCCATTTCTGCTGTAAAGCTTCTCGACAGCGTAAGGCGTCCGAAGCCTTACGGATGATTGTTTCATCCGCAGCACATTTCGCTCCAGTCCTCCGAATTTGTCCCTGCGGTGAACGACCGTTACACTCTTCGCGACAGGCTCCAACTCATTGGCCCAATCAACAGCCGAATCCCCGCCTCCGGAGATGAGGACATGCTTGCCCCGGAAAGGTTCGAGCTCCTGTACGGTGTAATGCAGATTCGTCACTTCGTAGCGGTCCGCTCCCTCCAGCTCAAGCTTCGCCGTTTTGTAGATGCCGTAGCCGATTGCCATAATGACCGTGCGGGTCCAGTGCCGTTCTCCCGTTGAAGAGGTCAAAATCATGGTTCCGTCTTCCTGTCTGTCCATCTTCTGAATCTGCTGCCCGAAAACAATGTCCGGATCAAAGGTTCTGGCCTGTTCTTCCAGCTGCCGGATCAGGTTCTCGCAGAGGGTCGGCGTTACTCCGCCCACATCCCATATCATTTTCTCAGGGTAGAATAACATCCTGCCGCCAAGTTTGTCCCTGGCTTCAATCAGCTTGGTTTTCATATCCCGCATGCCGCTGTAAAAAGTCGCATACATCCCGGCTGGTCCTCCGCCTATAATGGTTACATCGTATAATTCCAGTTGCTCAGTCATGAAATTACCTCCAGCGAAATAGTGTTATAGGCAAGGCTGATAGCAGCCTTTGACTTCTAAGTATAGGCGTACGACAGTTAACCTTTACGGCCCTGCTCGGCTATACCCGAGTGGCAATTACGAGTATAGCATCAGGGCGCTTAACTGAATTCAAAACCAATGATATCGATTCTCATTATCAATTATAGAATGATTCACTCCATAATTCAATGGACAAAAACAATTCATTTTTTATACAAAAACAAAACATGAATGTGCCAGTATCGGAAAGCTTAAGTTGACAATTACTCTCTATTTTTATTGATTCATACTCATTTTAAATACCCGGCTAATAATCAATCGGCCTATAGCTCGTTATAATCCCTCTAACTTCATAGGCAAGCGAAAAAAATTCTTAGAAGGCAGATGGCTTATCAGTAAAACAATTGCCGGGAAAAGGGTTACCATCGCCGTTGCCTTACTGATTTCAAATTACTTTCAATTTTTACACCTCCATTTATTATTGAAAACAACTGAATAACAAACTGTGCTCCTGAAGTTTAAAGTATCGCATCCTATCCGCCCTGTTGGCTGGTAATTCATGCAAAAGCGCCCCATCCTTGACATGAACCGTGAAACTCATTCATCGTTTGCCAGGAATGGAGCGCTATCGTGTTCAATTAATGGTCATCCAGCTTAATGGGATGGAAGCTGGACGAGCTCCATACCGCCCCCACACCCCAGCCGTAGAATCCGGCTAAGCCGTGATAGGTCCGGAAAAAATATCCCTGCAGTGTGTCGGTAAGCCCAGGATCCACCTGAATGCTGGAGAAAGGAATAACTTGAACCGAATTCCAGCGGTCCGTCCCCACCGAAGTGTAAGCCTCCCATTGTCCGTTGTATCCGCTGTCCACAACAGGTCCGCTGTACTCCACCTTCAAGGCTTTGGAATTGTTGAAAAATCCATAATACGATGCGGCTGCGGGATGGCCCGTTATGAATGTCTCGTTATCGTCGTCCGCACCGCTGGCCCACCACTCGCCGGGAGCGGTATCGCTGGCCACGATCTCCGATGGGGCATCATCAAAGTTCTCATAACCGACATACAGATTTTCTGCGTCCCACAGCAAACGCACTTTCGTCAGTACAGGAGCCGGATCCTTCGTGTTCATGACATAAAATTGGGATAAGGCTTGGGCATTTGCCCATGGACCTTGACTGAAATCGGTCACCCCTCCGACAATTTCCGCTTTACTTGCGGATGTTTTTGAAGCATGGGCTTCCAGATAAGGAATTTCGCTGACCTCAAGCACCATCTTCTCGAAAGTGGTTTTGATCGGTTCGATTCTCGCCTTCGCTTTATCATCCGCTAAGGCCCATGCCTGATTCAGCGCATCCTGTGCCGCATCCTTGATTCCCGCTTCGATGATATACTTCCCGATATACGTATTGGTGCTTGTATTGTAGCCGATCGGATCCTTGTATTTGTTCCACCCCTCTTCGATAAGATCATAATAGGTTCTCATCGATGCAGCTGCGGCCCCGTAGGCTTTCCGGATATAATCGGACTTTAATTGCTCGATATCGGCATCCGGATTCCACATCAGCTTCTGAAACAACCAGAATTGCAGGGCGTTGATGGACCAGTTGGCCGTTCTCGCATCCATGATGCTCTCCGGTAGAACGCCTGTAATACCTAAATCCCGGTAATACTTCATATCGGCCTGGACTTTTGCGGCAATCGGCCTTTCATACGTATCCGACAGGAAAGAACCGTAATAGTTGTACATCATGATGTTTTTCGTGTTTTGCAGCCAGCCCTCAAGCTTGAGCCGGTGCCCAAAATTCGAACTGCCCGTATCGTTTGTATTAAGGGGGACCCGGTCGTCGCCCGTCAGTGGAGCCAGCACAACGATAATATTATCCTCCAGCTTGACCCTAGGCGGGGTATCCGTGAAGAAATAAGCGAATGTGACAATCTTGGCCTTCGGATTCGTAACTTTCACTTTGGCTGCGATCTTGTTCAGGAACGAATAGAAGACAGTCGACTTGTAATCCGGTTCGTCCGGCTGAATGACGATATGATCCGCTGTAACAAACGGTGAACGGCTAAGCTCTCCCTGCTGAAAATAATGAGTATCGTTAATGCCGATGCCCACGTACTCAATCGGAGTTTGGCTTAAAAATTGTTGGACCCGGCCGGCAATCACTCCCGGCACATCGGGATGATAGAAATTGATTTGGGTATCGTCGGCGACCGGAATATAGTTCTGACCGCTCACATCCGTATTGTAATAATCCGGATGGTCCTGGAAATATTCATCATTGGGCAGCCAGTACCCCAGATTATGGCCGAGCGTGACCGCCTTTACCCCTACCTTCTCATGTCTGTCCCACAGGGATTGATTCGCGAACTCCGCCAGCTTCGCATTCATTTTATTGCCGGCTATCATCGCTTCCGTGCCCGGGTCTTCATGATATTCACCGTTGGCGCCGAAGCCCGTCAAATTAAATCCGCGGATCTGGAACGGCGATTTCTCGCGGTAATTCACTTTATCTGCGCTAATCGTTGGGAGTAGATCATACAAGGTGCCGATATCCGTCGTGCGGGAGCGGGTCCATAATACCCCTGCATTTTTCTCCAGGAAATCATAAACGCCGTTCAGCACGCCTTTCGATTCGGTTCCGATAATATAGATTCTGCTGCCGTCTCTCCGGATTGCGAAACCGTCGGATTGCCGCAAATATTCCATATCATCGGCAAACTGACTCCCTAAGCCATTAACGGAATCCGGCGTTCCCAAAACAATCTGAACCCGCTGAGCAGGAGTGACGATTTCACCGCTTAATGCTTGATCCGCAGCCGGATTGTCCAAGGTCTGCTGCTCCGCCTCGTTCTGCGGCTGAGCGGAAGCCTCCATTAGCGTTACGTCGTCGATCCACAGATGATCGGTTCCCTGAATGGCATAGAAATAGACCCAATTGTAATCAAATACGGCCTTCGCGCTTGGCGTGTATTTCAGTTCCACCAGCTTCCATTGGTCGGTAATATCCGTCACTTGCTGACCCGAGCCATCATGATAGCTTCCGTCATTTTTCATTTCCATGATCTGCGTTACGATCTTTTGGCCTGTAGGCGCGCTGCCCTTTACCCAGGCTTTAAGCACATATTCGCGGCCCCGCTCAAGCATGAGCTTCTGATTCGTAGTCGCATTGATATAGGAATACTGCCCAAGATCAATCCGCAGGGATCCGGTTCCTGTATGGGCTACTTGGTTGTCCAGCGCCCCTGAAGGCACTATCCAGCCCTCAGGAATATTCCCGCCCGCAGCGGCTGTTTCGAATCCCCCATTCTGAATGAGGTTGCGGTTGAGATTGACCGTTAAAGTTAAGGTGGAAACGGGAAGATCTTCCAAGCTTGCAAGCAGTGAAACGATATGCGTGCCTTCCCCGGCCGAATCCGTGATGGTAATTGTACCTTCAATGGTTTTACTCTCTTTTGCCGCCAAAATCGTTTCGTATGGAATATCAACGGCAATCGGTCCGCTGTCGCTTTGGGTCAAATGAATGTGAACGGGAACCATTCGGTTATTAACCATCGATATTCTGATCGGATACGTGCCGACTTTGCTGATATCCAGCTTATTGTTCCACAGCTGCGCGCTGACGGAGTCTGCCTCTATTTGTCCTTTATAGATCGGAAGCTCTGCCCCGCTAACCATTTTTAATGCGCTTTGAAGCTCTTCCGCCGCAAGCTGTTCCATATCGCTTGCCTGCGGGCTGATCAGAATATCCGCATTAGGCAAACCGTCCTTAATGAGCGGAGCGGTCTGCTGAGGCTGTTCCGGCGATTCCGTCGATGGATCCGTACCCGGATCCGGATTGCCCGTCGACGGATCTGTCCCCGGAGAGGGGTCCGGATTGCCCGTTGACGGATCTGTTCCCGGAGAGGGGTCCGGATTGCCCGTTGACGGATCTGTTCCCGGAGACGGATCCGGATTGCCCGTTGACGGATCTGTCCCCGGAGAGGGATCCGGGTTTGAGGGCGAGACCGGATTTTGCAGAGGCGATCCACCGCCCGCGGGCAGCTTCCCTTCCTCTTCTTGGTCAGGCTTACGCTCAAAGGTCGTACCTTTCCCCTTGATCCCATAGACTGCTTTATTAATTTGTCCTAGTCCCAGCACCCGGATCACTTCATTCAGAAACAAGGTGCCGATGCTTGAATCGCTGCCGATGACGATGGTTGTACCAGCTCCGGCTCCTTCAGCAACGTCCAGCTCGTTCACCGTTGTGCCGCCTTCCAGAACGATGCGCACGCCTCCTGAGGTTTTTCCGATGCGGACCCGGTTCAACACCGCATCTTTGAGATGAACGCTGTTAAGCCCGCCTCCATTGATAGCAGCCGTACCCTTAACCGTCACATGATCCATAAAAGCGTCGCCTTCTCCAACCCCTTCGGCCACCAGCACATTACCGTTAATGACCATGTTTCGCAGGGTGACTCCAGGAGCATTGACGACGACATTGCCTTTGACGATCTTCGTCCCTTCGGATGGGCCATAAGTTCCCGCTTTGTTGTAGGACAAGTTCCCTTCAGCCATAACACGATCCAGCACAATGATCATCTCCGCTCTGGTGATTACAGATTGAGGCTTAAAGCTTCCATCCGGATATCCTTCCATCAGATTCCCTGAGACGGCTGCTTCTACCGCGCTTTTGCTCCATGGCGCGATCTGATCCGCGTCCACAAAGCCTTCAGCGGCGTCCCCCTGCGTTCCCGGATCCCCGTGAAGCAATCGGGTTATGACAATGGCGGCCTCCTGCCGGGAAACGGTGCGGCCGGCACCGATCACTCCTGCTCCGTATCCCTGCAAATAACCGGATTTAGCGGCAATGGTCATATCTGGATAGGCCCAATGAGTTTCGGGTAGATCGGTGAAACTCACCGGTTCCGTTTCGTTAAAGCCGAAGGCGCGGTTAACGAGTGCCGCCAGTTCTCCCCTCGTAATCTTCTGATCCGGCCGGAAGCTTCCGTCCGGGAACCCGTTTACCAAACCGTTGTTTATCCACTCGCTAATTTCGCGTTCAGCCCAGTGGCCGGCAAGGTCATTTGCATGGGAAGCTGCCGGCACTGTTTTCTGTACTGCTCCAAACGCCTGTTGTATGGAAGAAAGCAATAAAATGATCATCATTGCCATAGCCGTACACTTTCGCATGATCAAAGCTCCTTCTTTTTTCGCTGCGGACCTTTTCATGTAAGCGCCTCCATTCATATTCACAACGTATAACCTTCAAGGCTTTCCCATGTTCATGCGCAGATTCAGGAGAAAGGCATGGCAGCGAATGTCACCGGCTTATACCCGCAGCCGACGACCCGGTACGCAAGTCTTGTCCTTATGCCTTTTTCCTTGTCTGCCTGCGTTTCAAATCCCTTGAATCCCCCATTGCTCTCTAAACTCCTGGGGCGTGATATGATTTTGTTTTTTGAAAAAACGGATGAACGCATGGGAGGAATTATAACCCAAATTGGCAGCGATCTCATGGACCTTCAAACTGCTTGTTTTAAGCATTTCCTTTGCTTTGCGGTCCCTGAATTCCGTCAAATAATCCGAAAACCCGTTCCCGGTAATCTGCTTGTAAAGCCTTGAAAGATAGGATGGATTCAAGTTCACATAATCAGCCAGATGAATGAGCGAAATGTCCGCAGATATATGCTGCTCTATAAATTCATGCACCTTCCTGACAACATCATGAATGCTCTGCTCCTGTTCTTCCCTGTTTGAAGCTATAATAAGGGAGGCCAGACGAGAGAAATAGGCATTCCATTCCTTCCAGGAAACTTGCGCGTCGAATTGAACGAGTTTATTCCAGTCAATTTGCCCACCAAGCTCCTTTTCCAGCTCGTATTTATTCACAAAAGTCAGAAAGACATAAGACAACGCATGGTAAAGCTCGACCTTCTGCAAATGCGGGATTTGATCATCGGTGAAAATCGGCTCCAGCTCCTCATACAGCCGGTAAAACTCTTCTTCGCTGCCGTTCTCCAGACTGTTCAGCAGCAGAGGCAGTTTATTTTGCACCTGGACATTTTTTTTGGCGGCGCCAGCAGCCAGCTGGCCGGTTATATGAGCGGGCTCCTCCTTGGATCTGCCAGCTTCCGTCAACAATGTCCCCTTACGGCCGCCCAACCCGCGTACAAGCAGAAATTTCAGGGAATGAAACTGGTCCGCCAGCTCGGACCAGGGGGCTTCCCGGCTGCCAAGCACGAACGATACCGATAATTTCAGCAATCCCAGGCATTTGCTCTGAATCACTTCCAGCAAGCCATTGACGAAATGAAAGGTTTTTTCCCATTCTCCGGAATCATCGGAATGCGGCTGAATCATCCATACTATTCTGGAAGATTCATAAACAACGGACATTAGCTTGACCGACTCCGACAATATTTCTTCGACGATGTTCTGCACGGCATAAATAATTAATGATTTATCAGGAGCTTTCGTAATATCATTCCAATCATCCACCCGGCCGATCAGCAGGAGAACAGGCTCGGCTGCCCGAAACGGAAGCTGGATATTGGCAAAATGCTCCGCCAGCAGCGCCGGTTCCACCTTTTTGCCTTGCAGCAGTGCCGTCAGATAATCTTTCTGCAGCGTGGGCAGGGCCAGCTTCATATGAGCTTCGGCTTTCTCGATCAGATTCCTGGCATCCTGATCCCTATCAAGGGCCTTAATCCCCTTCTCCACCGCTTCAAGGATGACATCATCGCTTTCCGTCTTCAGAATATATTCCAATCCGCCCAGGGAAAGCGCGCTTTGCACATAACTGAAATCATTGTAGCTTGTCAGCAAAATGACTTTGCAGGCAGGCCAATTTCCGCGGATTTCCCGCAGCAGCTCAATACCGTCCATTCCGGGCATCAGAATATCGGAAAGCACAATATCGATGCGATGCTTCTTTAACAGCTGCAGCGCTTCGGTGCCGGAGTATGCTTTGTACACTTCGAGATGAAGATGCCGATTCTTTTGAAACAGCTCCGCGAGTCCGTCGGTAATAATCGGCAGATCGTCTACAATCAGCAGCCGGTACAAGATTACTCCTCCCCTTCCATTAAAGACAGGCTGATGGCAACCCGAAGGCCGCCAAGCACCGATCTCGACATTGTGATTCCGTATTCGGGTCCGCACATAATCTGAATGCGGCGGTGCACATTGATGATTCCCGTCGTATCCTCGATATGATGCGCCGACATTTTCAGCTTATGATTCAAATGCTCCATATCCACATCCGTCATGCTGTTCCCGCTGTCTTCCATATAAACCGTCAAATTGTCGCCGTTTTGTTCCATATGGATCCTTATTCGGCCGCCGTTCACCATTTTCGCTACCGCATGCTTGTAAATGTTCTCGACAATCGGCTGAAGAATCAGGCGCGGCACCCGATATTTCGCAATCGCCAGCTCCAATGTATCAAATTGAACCTGGATTCTGTCCCCGTAGCAAACCTTCTGAATATCCACATAGGTCCGCGCATGTTTCATTTCAGTGGCAATCGCCACCTGATCGGAATCGTCGCGGGTTATAAATTGGAAATAATCGCCGACATATTGGCAGAACCGGTAGGCAAGCTCCATATCCTCGGATTTGATTAGCCGGCATAATACAAAAAAGCAGTTATACAGAAAATGGGGATTGATTTGCGATTGCAGTCTCTTCAATTCAGAGCGCTGGCTATGAATTTTCTGCTCGTAATTTTCCTGAATTAATGTTTTCAGGTGGATGGCGGTCTCATTGTAGGCCCGGTACAAATAACCGAATTCATCATGTCTTGTGGTAGGGGCAATCGGCATAATATCTCCTGTTCGCATCCTCTTGAAGGCCCCGATCAGTCCTTTGAGGGGGCGGTGAATCATCCGGAAGATTGACATGGAGAAGAACAGCACAATAAAGACGGATAATAAGGATACGCCCAAAATCCAATATTTGTATTTGCTGATCGGTCCGGTAACATGACTCTCCGGCACATAGCTCACCAGATAAGACTCCAGCTGCTTGGAATACGTATACGAAATCAGATACGGCACATGCTCCAATTCCAGCGTATCGTATCCCGCATGAATCCCCCGTTTCAGCTGCTTGGAGAGGAAATCCCGGAGCGCTGCCGTAATCATAGAATCCTTCTCGCTGGAGATGTTCCAGTTCCCGCTTAAATTGAGAAGCGCCGCATTGCCTTGCGGAATACTGATCACCTCGCTCAAGGTATTCATCAGCTTCTCGACCGAAAATTCCACGCCTACCACAAAACTTGCTTTCCGGTTCGCAATTGCGGGATACTGCATGCTGACGAACAGCCGCCCATTCCAATAAATTAGCGGAGTTTCCTGGTAATTGTTCTTGAGCTGGAGCGCATTAAACTCGTCCTCGATTACGGCTGTTTCGAATTTCGAACTGAGAATGGTCCGCTGGAGCAGAGGGATATAGGCTCTTACTTCCTTAATATAAATGCTGTTGTATTTAATCAGGTAGATGCGGCGCTGGATGGCTCTGATGTTGTCGATTTTCTCGTAATCGCTCATGCTGTCGCCTGTTGTGCTCAAGGCCATCAGATCCTGATCGGCTACATATTCCGGAAGCATATGAACGACCCGTTCCACTTCCATTTCCAGCATATCCAGATAAAAGTCGTTGCGCCCTGCAATGGATTGCGATATTTCCTTGCGGATATTGTCCGCGCCCTTATTGTTGATGATCAGCGTGAGAACGTATAACGGCGCCAATACGGCAATAAACGTAAGCGTCAATTTCACGAATATCGTCGGTCTTTTCCACTGCGGCAATCGAAGGACTTTCATATGGTTCCCCCTGCTTGAATGATGTCGATATGTTACGTCGTATCCCTAATCATACAAGCGAGAAAGGCAATCTGTTAAGCTGTATTTTTATTCCTTCACACTTCCGAGTACAATTCCTTTAATGAAAAAACGCTGCAGGAACGGGTACACAATGAGGATAGGGACGGAAGCGACAAAGATTTGCGCCGCTGCGCTCGTTCGGTCCGATATCAATTTGAGCAGCTCAATATCCTCCGCGCTGATGAATCTCATATCCTTCTGGATGACGATCGTCTGCAGGAAAGATTGCAGCGGATAATGTTCCGGTCGGTTCATCAGAATGAGCCCGTCAAACCAGCTGTTCCAGTGCATAACCATCGTAAACAGCCCGACAGTGGCCAGAGCCGGCTTCGACAACGGAACGATAATGCTCCATAAGACCCGGAAATGGCCCGCTCCGTCCATTCTTGCCGATTCATCGATTTCCTTCGGCAGGCCGCGGTAAAAATTTAGCAGCAAAATCACATTAAATACGGATAATGCGCCAGGCAGCACCAGCGCCCAAATCGTATCCATCAGTCCCAGTTTCTTGATCGTCATGAACCAGGGAACCAAACCGCCGCTGAACAGGATCGTAAAAACGAAAAACCAGGCATACACTGTCCTGAATTGGAAGGAACGATTCTCCTTCGATAACGGATATGCTGTAATAATCGTAAGAGCCAGACTGATCAGGGTGCCCAATACAAGCCTTTGTACCGAAATGCCGAAAGCGGCCAGATACTCCGGCTTGTTCATAATATTCCGGTAAGCCGCCGTATTGAATTCCACCGGCCACAAGCTGACCTTGCCTGCGGCAGCCGCCGCTCCGGAGCTGAATGAAAGAGCAAGCATATGAATTAACGGGAACAGACAAAGCAAGGATAACAGAGTCAGAAAAAGGTAGTTGAAGGCGACGAATCCTTTCCTTCCCGGGGATGTCCGCAGTTTCAATGAAAACACTCCTTTCCTAGAAAATGCGATAACCCGCATAACGGTATGCCATTGCATAAGATACGGACAATAGAACAAGAGATACGACCGACTTCAGCAAGCCTACGGATGTAGCCAGCCCGTAATGAACCTGCTCGAAGCCCATCCGGTAGACGAACGTATCGATTATATCGCCGCTCTCATACACGGCAGGACTATATAAATTGAAAATCTGCTCAAAGCCGGCATTCATGATGTTCCCTACGCTTAATGTCGCCATAAGGACGATAATAGGCAGCATGCCGGGCAGCGTCACATTCCAGGTCTGTTTCCACCGGCCCGCACCATCCATCTCGGCCGCCTCGTACAAGGAAGGATTAATACCTGTTAGCGCCGCCAAATAAACGATCGTACTGAAGCCGAATTCCTTCCATATGTCTGAAACAACCAGCGTATACGGAAACCAGGAGTTGCTCCCCAGGAAAAATATAGATTTGACGCCAAGCCAGCCGAGAAACTGATTAACAATGCCTGAAGCAGGCGACAGAATGTCGATCAGGATGCCCCCGAGCAGAACCCACGATAAAAAATGAGGCAAATAAACAAGAGTCTGAACCGTCCGTTTAAACACCTCTTTGCGTATTTCATTCAACAGAACAGCAATGGTGATCGGAACAAGAAGTCCACCGATGATTTTCATAACCGCAATGAAAAGCGTATTGAACATGATCCGCCCAATGCCGGGGTATTCCATCATATATCTGAAATTATCCCACCCTACCCATTCGGACTTGAAAATCCCCCTCGTCGGAATGAACTTCTCGAAGGCGATGGATATTCCCGCCATAGGGACATAACTGAAAATGATTGCGATTACGATGCCGGGCACCAGCATCAAATGCAAGGGCCATTCCTTGGCAAATCTCTTGATGATCATTTCGGTGACCTCCCAATAAATAGGAAGGGGTTAGCCGCTTAACCCGCAGATCCCCTTCCTCCAATCCTTATGACGTGGAAGCGGTCTTGTACCACTCGTTAACTTCCGCTGTAATCTCGTCGCCGCCAAGCTTCTTCCATTCCGCCACAAATTTATCGAAATCATCAATCGGCACCTGATTCATGATGATTTTGATCATAATCTCGCTCATCTTGGCATCCAGCACAGGTTTCTTCTCCAGCATCGCGCTTCCCGGAGCCCCGTAAAATTCGTTGAAGTGGTATAGATCCTTTTGCAAATAATCGTACATGATGGAGAAAGAGCCGCCCGGACCGGAAATTGGATATTCCGCCCACTCGCCTGTATCTCCATCCAAATATTTCATGATTTTCCCGTAACGGTTAGGCGCTTCGAGCCCGGTAAGCCCGGAGGGATCTTTGGCCTCCACGGCCTTCGGCACGACATCTCCGAGCGTAATCGTCTCCGTCTGGGAGAAGGTGCGGATCGGGCTGAGCTTGTAGTAGCTGGCCGCTTCATTGTTCTGGAGGAAATAGACCTTATCCGACTCTGTAGGCGCGGTATAAGCCTGAACCCATTTGTTCAAGAGCTTTATTGCCGCTTCCGGATGTTTCGCTTTTTTGGAGACGACATAATACTTCTGAACGCCCAGCTCGATTTGCGACAATGCGGGTTTGTCGTCAATGGATGTAATCGGGTACGGCCACCAATCCTGAACCAGCTTTCCATCCTTTACCGCATTGCCAAGCAGCGGATAAGCGCTGAGCCAGAACGGTCCGTACACGACACCTATTTTGTCGGAAGCCAGCAGCTCGTTTTCTTTTACCAAATCTTTAACGGCAAACTCCGGATCGATCTGCCCGTCTTTATACATATCCTGCAGCTGCTTCAGGGCTTGTTTCATTTCCGGCTGGATATCGCCGCTGACGAGCTGGCCGGAGCTATCCTTGATCCATTGCGTCGGATAAGCATGATAGCTGTTAAAGAAACCTCTGAGATCGAAGGTAACATCCTTCAACAAATCTTTGGTAAGCGGCAGACCGTAGGATTTGCCAGTTCCGCCTGGATCCTGTTTGGCAAAAGCAGCCGAGATGGCGAGAACGTCCTGCATTGTTTTCGGTTCCTGCAGATTAAGCTTCTTGAGCCAGTCTCTTCTGATCCAGACCTGCGTGGATGCGCCGTAAGGGCCGTTTGTTTGAGGTATCGCCATCAGCTTTCCTTCATGCTTGGCCGAATTCAGCTGCTTTCCTCCGTCCCCGGTCAAATAGGCTTTTGTTTCGGCGGTCGCATCGGATTCGTAAAGATCGGTCAGATCCAGAATCATATCCGCCTCGATCAGCTGCTGCAGCTGGGCCATGCTCACGGCCATCAGGTCGGGGATGTCATCGGAAGAGATGCTCATTTGCACCTTCTGCTCGTATTGCGCCGTTTCTGCGACCCATTGATTTTTGATCGTGATACCTAGGTCTTTGGCAATGGCATCGGTTACCGAGTTTTTGTCAATTGATTCTCCGGCGAGATACTTGACGTCCGCTTCGCTCTCGCGGGCCATTGTGATCTCAACCGGCTCCGTACCCTTTGTATCGCCTACTTCGTTCGTTTTGCCGCTCTGGGCAGCGGGAGTGGTTGTTTCCTCTTTCGAATTGCCGCTGCAGGCCGATAATACCGCCAGCACCGCAACCAAAACACAGGATAATGCCAATCTGCTCATGCGTTTCATTCTGATGTCCCCCTTGTCATTTCGTTTACTGCGCCTGCAAAATGATGTTGAAGAAAGAGAAATATGTAATATAACTCATAATGTTATATTACATATCAAATATCTTTCATAATTTGATTATACGGTCCATTATATGACATCTCTATACACTATACTTTACATCGATGTACAATTGTTTACTTCACCCTCTTAGGTTGCAATTGATTTGTGCAGCACAATCATCGAGAGTGCAGGAAATGCAGAGGGAACAACCGTCCTGTTCGATGAGCTCTGCAGTGCAATTCGTCGTCCGTGCGGATGCAGGCGGCTGAATAATTCCCAGCTTTCGTCAGTCAGATCCATGCCACCAAGCTCGATATCCTCCCTATCGTCCAATGAATGATTTACGATCGCAATCGTCTGCGTGGCTGACCCGCGGAATTCATAAACGGACAAGTGAGGGGAATAACTCGTAATCATTAACGGCTGTCTGTCTCCCATCAGACTGATGAATTCCTGCAGCACTGCGCGACGGATCGGATTCAGCGTCCCCAGATGGCTCTCCTGCCCATAAGGCAATATGAAGATGCGGCTGTTGACAATCGTCATACCCGGGCACACCACCTGCCCGTCAGTATCCAGAATTTGCGAGATGACTTCTGTAGAGCCTTGTTCATATTGTATATCCAGACAATGACCCAATGTAAGATAAGGGCGCATACGTCCTTCTTTCGTACCCGAATATTCGCGGCCGTTCACGATTTGCTCGATCGTCTGCAATTCGCGCCATTTTACCCCGGTCATTCCGCATAAGAAGCCCAGCCCCATGGAATAAAGCGTATGAACCGCTTCTCCTTCCAGCAAAACGCAATGGTTCTTAAACAGCTCCCGAATTTTCTCCTCATTGTAACTGCGCAGAATCTGACCGGATAATGCGACGATACCTGGCTTCTTCGGCCAATCAACCGCATATTCATTTGCAATCCCATAAGCAGACAGCAGACTCGCCCAATAGGTTTCCCGCGGATAAAGCGCTTCCATACCACGCTGATTGGTTGTGTGCAAATACCAGGAGGATTGATCGTTCACCAGCACCTGCACTCCCTCACCTTGACTTGCCTGAATACGGAGCGAAGCTACCGCATTCAAAAAATCCTTCTCCGCATCCAGCCACTCCGCTGTTTTCTCCTCCGGGTATAAACCATTGCCCACCATGTCAATGATATTCAGGGTTATTCCGCGGCTGCCGAGCAGCAATGCCGTCTCCAGCTGATATTGCTGAAATCGCCTGGATTTGGAATAGGACGTATACGGCACATTCTCCAGTTCCGGGTAAATTTCGGTACGATCAGGAATAAGGGGTGCCGTAAGTCGCGACACCGCATTAAACTCCCAGGCATACTTAATTCCGCTCGTTTCCATATAAGCTGGCAAATGGGGCCGAATGATAGCGGGATTCTTCCCGTCGAACGCTTCCATCAAACCATGCCAGTCCCGCCCTTCGGCGGCATGTGCTGCCGGGACGCTGGTCATCAGGCCGATCCGGGTATCCGGCGATACGCGGTGCACCGCTTCGCTTATGGCTTGCGCCAACTCCACGAGCGTTTTCCGGCAAGTGTTCAGCCAGATCCTCCGGAATTCATGCGGCTCCCCGTCCGCCAGCATGCCCCGGACAAACTCCTCGCGCGTAATTGAAGCTACTCCTGCCTGACGGGCAAATTCCCGCAAATGTGCTTCGCAGAAGCAGCCGCCCCATTCGAGCGGTCCATGATTATGGTATCGAAAATCGTCCTCCACCCACAATGAATAAGGCTGCAGGGTTGCGTAAAAGGCATACATTCCGGTTATATAGCTTCTCCATTCCGGGCAGAGCGGACATACCGCAACGGAGGATTGATTGCCGCTGGGATCAACCATCAGTTGAAAGCTGCGGTCTGCAGGCAATATATTGCCCGCGGAATCATGAAGCAGCGTATTCAAGGGATTGATAGAGGTCGTTACCCCAATGGATTTCAGCCGCTGCTGCGCTTTTGCGATCGTCTCCATCCAGCGCCTGGCTTCCTCCATCTCGATATGATTGAGATTTAAGGGAGCGATAAAAAACATCACATCATCGATTCTCCCCTTTTGGCAAAAAGCCGCTAATTCTTCCAGACGCTCCTCTACCAGATGCCCCGGCTGCAATGTGAAACGCAGCATATATGCAAATTTCGACATATTCATTCACCCTTATCTTCTTGTTGGATTGCTACGCCGTAAAATGCGAGCATCGGCATATAGGTTCCCGTATCCAAAATCGGAAAAGCCGAAGGATTCGCTTCATAATAACCGTGAACGCAGGCTGCTCCCTGCAAGGTGCGGGGAAGGGCTAGCTCCACCTTGTTCTTATCCAGGATACGCCACTGGGCAACCCCTTCAACCCCTGCTTCGTCATGGATGCTGAATATCCGCTCCCCGGGTCCAACGGCAAACAGCTCGCCAGCTACATCCCCGAACTCCAGCAATACCGTCAGCTTCCCCTCCCTAAGACTTCGGCCAACCTCCGCTTTGATAATATTTGGCGCGCGAGGCGGTACGGCTTTTCCGTATACCCCTGCCACAGCCATCTTTGCCAGTCTGCCTCCGAGAAGTAAATTGCCCGCCGGGCTGTTATGAATGATATCCGACAGCGGACTGTCGAGTGAAGGCACAACATAGACCTGATCCAGCTTCATCGCTGCCATTCTCTGAGCATCACGCACCTTTCCCCATCCGTGGTTGCCTTCCTCCCCCTCCGCATATCCTGCGTTGCGATTTAACTGCACGGTAAGTATGGGCAGCTTCTTATTGCAAAGTTCCGATCGCCAGTATTCCGCCATACGACAAAATCGATCCAGGTAGGACGCGGCATTCCCTTCATCGCAATCGCTGCATCCCTGGTACCATAACATCCCTCTCACGCTACCTCCGGCCGATTCAATGACATTCATCATATTCCGGTACAAATCTCCCTCCTCATCCGGATTCCATCTGGACAGCGGAGAACCGCCAAGTGCCGTCTGCAGAAGACCGATCGGAATGCCGGTTTCCTCCCTGACCTGCTTGGCAAAAGCAAGATAAGGAGAATGGCCCGGATTGACCGGTTCTCCATTCAAGCTTTGCCGGGTTTGCGTCGATTCGTTGAAAGGATGGGTAGCCAGATCCCATTTTCCGTTATGGCGCAGCAGATGAACGCCCAGCATCGGCGGATCGCTAACGGCTCCACGGCCGTAACCTGCGGCATTGCTTTGACCGGCGATCACCCAGATGTCGCCTACCCCGATATGATGAATCATATCGCCGCGCGTCGCCAGCTCCATTGGCTGCCGTTCCTCAAGCCGAAGGCAGGTCTCCAGCCGGTACAGGCCTCCGGCGGGAATATCCGTTAATAGTAGCTTCCATGCGCCGCGGTCGCCCATTAGGCAGCGCGTCCAGGATACAACGTCTCCAGTGCCGTCCTCCATAACTAAGCGGGCATATACTTGGGCTGATACCGGAACATCACCCTCCATGACGGAGGAGATTCCCGTCAGCTGAATCGTCCCTTTGCCTTGCTGCTGCTGTATTATCGCCCAATGCTGCGGCCCGTTTATAATCTCAACGCCGAACGGCTTTATCGACAAGTTTAATTCCTCCCCCGGACTCTCTATCATTCTGTCTTGTAAATTATACGGGTAAGCGTACACCTCATCTATACACTTGTTTTTACATTCAGGTACATTTGTTTACTAACGGTTACGATCCGGCTCATGCAAGGGCCGCAAAGAGCCATAACAAACGCCAAAAGACAGGAGCCTATTGCCCCTGCCTCTTCTCCCGTCTGAAAATCAGCGGACTGTTCTTGTCTGTGACTGTACAACCTTAAATACAGTCCAACGCTTGAAACACATCTTCCATCAAATCTGCTGTTTCCTCAAGCCCGACGGACAACCTGATCGTATGCTCCAGCCTCGTCTCATACTCGGTCCTCGTTGTCTGCGCGGGATGAATCCCCAAGCCCGGCGAATAAACCAGACTTTCATAGCCGCCCCAGTTAACACCGATCTTGAAAATTTGCAGGCTGTCCATAAACCGCTCCACCGCTGCGGCGCCGCCATGGAGCTCAAAGCTGAACAGCCCCGTACCGCCGCTGAACTGCTTGACTGCCAGATTATACTGTTCGCTGAAAAACCCCCTGGTTTATTAGGAAAATAAACCAGGGGGTTTTTATAATTCTTGGAAATTCAGGCTATTATTTATCTCCGCCTTTTTTTCCTTTTTTATCAGAGGTACGCGTTGTCGTATTCTGTGAAGCATGCCCTTGTTGTTTCGCCAATTGGAGTCCCTCCCTTGTCTTTGGTCCTTCGATTAATATCCGTAGAACATCGCTGTATTATGCGAAGGTCTAGAGTTCCTCGATCTCGACAGTCAGCACGTTTTCTGTTTGTTTGACTACTTTGTACACTTCTGTAACATAATGTTTGTGTGTCGCTGATAAAATCAGACTGATTTGCCGGTTTCCGGATTCCAGATCCTTCAACTTAATATGACGGATATCCAGTCCCTTTTTTCTGGCGAGCTCTTGATCGCTTTCAATATTCATAATGATCTGCGTCACGTCGCAGCTCGGATCCACAATCAGCTTAACTGAAATATCTTTGTGGCTTAGTTTTTTTGGACCGATGAGCCGGATCAGAAAAGGAAGTACATTTACGGCAAGGATGATAATGAATACGGAATACGAAGCTTCCCAGTAAAAGCCCGCTCCTACTGCGATACCGATTCCGGATGCCGCCCAGATCATGGCCGCTGATGTCAGTCCCGATATGACATCGTTATTTCTTCTCAGAATAACACCCGCACCCAGGAAACCGACACCGCTGACAATTTGAGCAGCCAGTCGCATCGGGTCCCGATTGGTCAATGCCAAATTGTGGAATTTCTCAATGGACTCAATTGAGATCACCGTAACGAGACAGCTCGCCACTGAAATAACCATACAGGTTTTCAAACCAAGGGGTTTATGTTTCAACTGACGGTCGATTCCAATCAGCAAACCCAAAAAAAGTGAAAACGTAACCTTGATAAAAAAATCAATTGGAATATGAACCACCCCTTACATCATTGAGATATGATTTATTATAAGGGGAACTTCCCTGCAACAGCAATATAAGATATGACAAACACAAACGGAAATGGACGATTTATTCCTGCGACAGATGCGGATTCATTTATGGCGTCATCGTTTGGCGGGCTCGAAATTCTTCTCTGGCCGCATCATTCATTTTTGCCGGTGTCCATTTCGGTTCCCATACAAGATTCACATCGACGCCTTCCACACCTGGAACCTGTGAAGCGGCATTCTTAACCTGGTCCACAATCTCATCGGCTAATGGGCACTCCGGGATGGTTAAGGTCATCGTGATCCTGACCTGCCTGTTGGCATCCACCAGCACATCATAAACAAGTCCCAAATCCACAATATTGACACCCAATTCGGGATCGATCACTTCTTCCAGCAATGACCAGATGCTGTCTTCCATTTTCATAATGAGCACCTCCATATTGTAGCTACATGGATTAACATCCTCTATCAATAGATTGTTTATGAACGACATGTGGCTCCTTCAATGGCAGCTTATACAAAAAAACAAGACGACCGCCCACATTTCAGGGATCGTCTTGTCTGGCCTGGATTGGATACTTATCTATCAGGAATGAAAGTCTTGCCCACGGTGAACTTCCTTGACAAATCCGGCACGAATGACGAAATCGCCAAAATGCTCGCCTGACTGGCGTTCTTTCGCATACTGATTCACCATCGGCTTCAGTGTATCCAGAATCTCGGTTTCGCCGATATTTTCCTTATACAGCTTGTTCAGCCGGTTGCCGGTATGTCCGCCGCCCAAATACATGTTGTATTTGCCCGGCGCTTTGCCGATAAAAGCAATTTCCGCCAGCATCGGGCGCGCGCAGCCATTCGGACAGCCGGTCATGCGGATAACAATTTCTTTGTCCCGCAGTCCCGCTTCTTCCAGCATCGGCTCCATCTTGTCGATCAGCGAAGGGAGATAACGTTCCGATTCGGCCATCGCAAGGCCGCAGGTCGGCAGCGCTACGCAGGCCATGGAGCTTCTGCGTAGGGCTGAATGATGATCCCCATCCGTAAGTCCGAACTGTGCGATAAGTCCTTCGATTCTTTTCTTCTTGGAGGTGCTTATATTGCCAATGATCAGGTTTTGGTTAGCCGTAAGACGGAAATCTCCGTTATGCACCTTGGCGATTTCCCTTAAGCCTGTCATCAGCTGATAACCGTCTTCGTCCTTAATTCGGCCATTCTGGATAAAGAGCGTAAAATGCCATTTGCCATTGCTGCCCTTCACCCAACCGTAACGGTCGCCATTATGATCGAAATGGTAGGCACGCGCATCCTGGAGCTTCCAGCCCAGCCGCTGGTGCAGTTCATTAACGAACCACTCAATACCGCGGTCGTCGATCGTATATTTAAAACGTGCATGCTTGCGCACGGCACGGTCGCCATAATCCCGTTGAATCATAACGGTCTTCTCGGCCACCTCGATCATTTGCTCCGGTGTACAAAATCCGATAACCTGTGAAATCTGCGGATAGGTTTTGGGATCGCCGTGAGTCATTCCCATTCCCCCGCCAACCGATACATTGAAGCCTTTCAGCTTGCCGTCTTCAATAATCGCAATATAACCCAGATCCTGGGAGAATACATCGACATCATTGGATGGAGGCACAGCCATACCGATTTTGAACTTGCGCGGCAAGTAGACTGGGCCATAGATCGGCTCCACCTCTTCCCCGGTATCCTGGCTGTCCAAAATCTTTTCGCCATCCAGCCAGATCTCGTGGTACGCCCTCGTCTTGGGATCGAGATGATCGCTGACCTTACGGGCCCAGTCATACACCTCAGAATGGACTTCGGATTGATATGGATTCGGATTGCACATGACATTGCGGTTCACGTCGCCGCAAGCGGCAAGCGTGCTAAGCAGCGCATCATTGACTTCCCGGATCGTTTTCTTCATATTCCACTTGATGACGCCATGCAGCTGGAACGATTGACGTGTGGTGAGGCGAATCGTCCCATTCGCATTCTCGCGGGCGATACGGTCCATCATCAGCCATTGCTCCGGGGTTACGACACCGCCGGCGGCACGGACGCGCAGCATGAACTGATAAGCGGGCTCAAGCTTCTGCTTGTGCCGCTCGTTGCGCAAATCACGGTCGTCCTGCATGTAACTGCCATGAAATTTCATCAGGCGGTTATCGTCCTCGGGAATGGATCCCGTAATTACATTTTCCAATGTTTCTTCAAGACTTCCCCGCAGGTAATTGCTTCTGCGCTTAATATCCTCCACATCGCTGTGAGGCGCATTTTGCGGGTGAAGAAGTTGATTTTGTGCCATACTTGCTATCTCCTCTCGCGATCTTTGGGCGCGTTTCTAATATACATCCCGCTGATAACGTTTCTGCTGCTGTAAACCGAGCAAATATTCGGAAGCTTCTTCCGGGCTCATGCCGCCCTCTTGCTGAAGGATCGTTTCAAGTGTCGAATGAACGTCGTGCGCCATCTTCTTCTCGTCGCCGCACACGTATACGCATGCTCCTTTTTGAAGCCAATTGTACAGCTCCCGGCTCTTCTCAAGCATGCGGTGCTGCACATACACTTTCTTGTCGGTATCGCGCGAAAACGCGACATCAAGTCGTGTCAGTACGCCTTCTTTCAGCCAACGCTGCCATTCGATCTGATACAGAAAATCGGTGGAGAAATGTTGGTCGCCATAGAACAGCCATGTTTCACCCGCGGCCCCTGTCTCCTCTTTTTCACCAAGGAAAGCACGGAACGGGGCAACTCCCGTTCCCGGTCCGATCATGATGATCGGCGTGTCCGGACTTTCGGGAAGCTTGAAGTTTGAATTGTGCTGAATATAAACCGGCAGCCTGTCGCCCGATTCAACACGCTCGGCAAGCTGAACGGAACATACCCCGTAACGGTCCCGGCCTTTGGCTTCGTAACGCACCGAACGGACCGTAACGTGAACCTCGTCTGGAAAGGCTTTGGGACTGCTGGCGATGGAATATAAGCGCGATGGGATCTTCCGCAGGAACGAAACAAACTCTCCCGCCGGAATAACCGCTAATGAATAATCCGTTACCAGATCCAGCAAATCGCTTTCAGACAGATAGGTCCGAAGCTCCTGCTCGCGTCCTGAGGCCAGCAGCTCATTCAGAGCAGCGCCGGAAGGATGTTTGGCAACCTGCTCGAATAATGGCTTTGTCAGCACGGTAATTTCATAATGACGTAGCAGCGCTTCCCGCAGTGAGCGAAGCTCGCCATTCTTGTTGACGGCTATAGACTCATCCGCATTCCAGCCCATCGCGGCGATCAGCTCGTCTACAAGACGGGGATGATTTTCCGGATAGATGCCCAGGCTGTCTCCTGGCTCGTACTGCAGATTTGACCCTTCAAGAGATATTTCAATATGGCGGGTTTCACGGTCCGATCCGCGGCCATTAAGATTCAAATTCTCAAGAACCTCGGCTTGGAAAGGATTCGTCCGCGAATAATCGGATTCGGTGGCAGTAGTAACGGACTCGCCCGGAGCGATTCCGGCCGCCGGGACTGCAGAAGCAGAGCTTAGCGAGCCGAGGACCAGATTCATCCACTCCGCTGCCGGCTCATCGAAATCCACATCGCAGTCGACGCGCGGGGCGAGGCGTTTGCCGCCAAGCTCTTCCAGCCGCTTGTCGAAATCTTTGCCTGTTTGACAATAGAACTCGTAAGACGTGTCACCGAGCGCAAGTACGGAATAACTCAGTTCTTCCAACTGAGGTGCCCGTTTGCTGTGAAGGAATTCATGGAAGGATATCGCATTGTCAGGCGGTTCCCCTTCACCATGCGTGCTGACGAGCAGCAGCAGGTTTTGCAGCTTCTTCAGATTGTTTGGTTTGAAGTCGGCCATTGAAGCAAGCGTCACCTGAAGACCTTGCTCTTCCAGCTTTTTGGACAGTTTTTTTGCCAGTCCGTTGCAGTTGCCTGTCTGTGAGCCGAAGAGAACGGTCACTTCTTTGGAGATAACCGGCGCGGGACTTGCCGCCGGCGCTTCCTGCACCGCAGTTGCGGCAACAGCTGCCATTGCAGCGCCTGCCTGGGAAGCCGCAAGAAATCCGCTTAGCCAGATACGCTGAGATTCCGTCAGCGAAGGCAGCAAACGGTTGAGAAGCTCTGATTGTTCCTGATTAAAAGGACTGTTGTTTACTTGAAATTCCACCAAGTTTCCACCTCGTTAGCATGCAGTGATATTCATTTAGATGATGAATCAAATTTCGCTCTCTTGAACTTAGCAGAGCAAGGCACAGCGGGTCAACTAGTATGATCTTATAAGTTCTATCAGTTATACTGATAAAGCTAAGATTAGACTGCGAAAGGAGCCATTTTACCCGCTAGAATGCATCTGATCCCCGATACTCACCTTTTCCTATAAAGTATATCAGATTTTTTTGGCCAAGGCATTTATAAAATGAATAAAAAAGCTCTCAAGGATTTGTTTATCTCTGTCGTGCTGAAGAATCCGAAGGCTGCTGCATCCTTCTGCTATGTATCATTTGCCACACCAGTTCTACCATGGCTTCTTACAACTTGCTGAATTGGACAGCGGGCACCCAATTTCATACAATCAAGAGAGTAAAACGTTACTATATAAATGAGGTGAATCCATTCATGAATGAGGAAACATTGGCTTTATTCCGTACGCTTACTGAAATGCCAGCCGCTTCCGGCTTTGAACGTGAGCTGCGGGAGTTTGTGCGGAAGGAACTGGGTAAATATACGGATGAAATTGTGCAGGACCGGCTGGGAAGCATATTCGGCGTGGTCAGAGGAGACCCGAATGGACCGGTTGTAATGGTTGCGGGGCATATGGATGAGGTTGGCTTCATTATCAATGGTATTACCGAAACCGGGATGCTCAAATTCCAGACGCTCGGCGGCTGGTTCAGCCAGGTATTGCCCGCACAGCGAGTTCAGGTCATCACAGAAAATGGTCCGGTACCCGGTGTTATCGGCACGACTCCCGTTCATCTGCTTGATGAAGCCGCACGCGGCAAACCCCTGGATATCAAACAAATGTACATCGACATTGGGGCGGACAATCGAATTGAAGCAGAAAAGCTTGGAATCAGGCTGGGCCAGCCTGCTCTGCCTGTATGTCCCTTCACGCCTCTTGCCAACCCGAAGAAGATTATGGCTAAAGCCTGGGATAACCGCTATGGCGTCGGATTAGCCATTGAATTGCTGAAGGAACTGCAGGGAACCCAGCTGCCTAATGTGCTATACGCTGGCTCGACCGTTCAAGAAGAGGTCGGTATTCGGGGCGGACGGACTGCGGCACGGATGATCAAGCCGGATTTGCTATTCGCACTTGATGCCAGTGCTGCAAACGATATGACCGGCGACCGTCAGGCATTCGGACACTTAGGTTCGGGAGCGCTGCTGCGCATTTACGATCCGACGATGATTACCCATCGCGGCATGCTGGAGTTCGTCCGTGATACGGCCTCCACGCACCGTATTCCCGTTCAGCCTTTCTTCTCCGCTGGCGGTACGGATGCCGGGCAGATTCATCTGGAAGGGATCGGTATTCCTTCTGCCGTCATTGGCGTTTGTGCACGGTATATTCATACATCCGCTTCGATCCTCCATATCGATGATTATGCCGCTGCGAAGGAACTGCTCATTAAGCTGGTGCAAAGCTGCGACAGAACAACATTCCAAACGATTCTGGACCGGACTTAACGAATAAACGGCTCCACAATGAACGTAATGTATGGCCTCCGGTTGAGTCGTCGCCGTTGGCCCTTTTTTGAATGCAGGTTCGAATAACAGCTTCCCGCCCGTTAAGCACACAATCCTGGCTGCTGCCTTGTTTTGCATCAGGCAATGTTCCGGATGCCCTCTGGAGATTGCTAATAAACCATCATGAGAGTTTTATAATCAATTTCTCAGAAATGTCTGTCCCCCAGCGGAGCTATTGGCATTGCTTTCTTTTTGGAAACTCAGCCCAAAAAAAAGCTGTGCTATAGTAGTAACAGTTAACAAAAGCGAAACGTTGGAGGGAAAGCAGAACATTATGATGATGAAGAATCTCAAGAAGAAACCGTTCCTGAAAATTGTCACGACATTATGCGCTGCAGCCGGACTGACTATACTAGCAGGCTACCAGGCCCCAACTGCACATGCAGCCACACCTGAAGCAAAAAGCATCATAAAGAGCGGCACCGAATATCTCGGCGTTCCTTATCGTTTCGGCGCAGCAGCCGGCATTACATACGCTTTCGATTGCTCATCCTTTACCCAGTATGTCTTCAAGAGCAGCGGCGTTAATCTTCCTCGCACCTCTACAGCACAGGCATCTAAAGGAGTAAAAGTAGCCAAAGGATATCTAAGTGTTGGAGATCTCGTTTTTTTCCGTACAGGCGGCGCGGGAATCAGCCATGTGGCGATCTATGCCGGCGACGGCAAGATCCTGCAAAGCTCCAGCAGCAAAGGCGTATCCATCGCAAATATGAACTCCTCTTATTGGAAAAGCAAATATGTTACCGCACGCCGAGTGCTGTAGCTCCCCATACAAACAACCCGTTTCGCTGCCATCCTGGCGAGAAACGGGTTGTTTTTCATTAGTAAGCTCCTATTTACATTTTTCTATGATAATATAAAAGGCTGGCCCCATTGCTTGCGAACACCATTGCCATCCATACCGATATCACCTTTCTGACATGCTCCATAGTAGGATCGGCAAATTGAAAAATCCTTCATTCCTATTTGGCGCAATATTGGAGAGGAATCTTATACCTGGCATAGAACTACTGTTAGTAGCTCTCTTGTACACCGATACCCACACTAAAGACCAGAGGATGGATCACATGCCAGTCAATCTTGCCTATTTTCTCTTTTTCTACGTATTTATTTATATGAGCAATGCCGTCTACGGCACCTTTATCCCCCTTTACTTCCAGCATGTCGGGTTCTCCCAATCACAAATTGGCACCCTCCTGAGCCTGGGACCGCTGATCGCGATCCTGGCACAGCCGCTTTGGGGTACCTTGAGCGACCGCGCAAGAACCAAGAACAGCATCCTGCTGCTGCTCATCGCCGGAAGCGGAATTTCGATGCTGCTCTACCCCTTGTCCAATCAATTCGTCTATCTTCTGATCATGATTTGTGTATTCACCTTCTTCCAGGCCTCGATCTTTGCCGTGAGCGATGCCATTACGCTGGAAGAACTGGATAAACGAAAACGGGGAAACTACAGTCATATCCGGCTGGGCGGAACGGTCGGCTTTGCGATCATGTCTATTTTATTCGGACTCGTAGCCCAGAAACGCATTGACTTGATGTTTTTCATCTATGCGGCTATTCTTGCCGTTTGTTTCCTGCTTGTTCTGCGTTTTCCAATCATTGAAGGACATCAATCCAAAGGTCGGAAGATGCGAATATGGGTGCTTCTAAAAAACAAGACACTTATGATCTATATGGGGGCCAATTTTGTTCTGCAGATAACATTGGGGTATTATTATGCTTTTTTCCCTTTGTATTTCAAGGAATTGGGCGGGGATAATGCGTGGCTTGGCTGGTCAATGGTAATTTCTTCGCTGAGCGAGGTACCTTTCCTTCTTTTGTCGCAGAGAATTTTCAAGCATATCAAGATTCCATATATTCTGCTCGGTGCAGGCGCAGCTGCTGCTCTTCGCTGGTATTTGTTCTCTGTAATCGAAAATCCTTATTGGACACTCCCGGTTCAAGCGCTGCATGGACTAATCTTTATAGTGTTGTCTGTCACAATGGTAACAATAATAAACAAGGAAGTACCGATAGAGCTGAAGGCAAGCGGTCAAACGTTCAACGGCCTGCTCAGCCTGGGCATTGCCCGCATCATCGGCAGTATTTCGGGAGGGATAGCCAGTGAAGCGATTGGCATGCGAAGCGTGTTCTTCTATAATTTTATCGTGGCTTTGGCTTGCGTAATCGTGTTTTCCGTCGTTTTCTGGCTGCAGGGCATCCGCGGGAAAACAGGCATGAGCGCGGGCTCTTAACTTTCAGGAGGCGATAGGGTCCCTTCTTCATATAGAGTAACGAAAGAATCGACCACTTCAGGGTCAAAATGGATGCTTTTTTGTTCGACCAAATAATGGATGGCCTTCTCGATGCTCCATTTTTCTTTATAGGGACGTTTGGATATGAGAGCATCGAACACATCCACGACGCTGACGATCCGTGCTTCCAATGGAATGTTCTCCCCTTGCAGCCGATGCGGATACCCCGACCCGTCCCATTTTTCATGGTGATGCAAAATAATATTTTTGGCGATGTTCAGCTCTTTCTTGAAAAGCTCGTCGTCCAGCTCGCGGAAAATTTTGTCCACGATATCCAGGCCAATCTGCGTATGCATCTCAATAATCGTTCGTTCATAGCTGGCCAGAGGTCCGGGTTTATAGAGTATCCCTTCCGGGATGCCGGATTTACCGATATCATGCAGGATGCTGGAATGGGCGATATGTGCCAAAGCTTCTTCCGACAGATCGGTTGCCACCCGTTGGTTATGCCTGACTACAAGCCATTCGGTCATCTGCTGAACGCTGGATAGATGAGATTCAATCCCGGGGTCGCGGATTTCGCAGGAAATGGCAAGTACCTTCAGCAAGGATGACTGAATATTGCCAACACGACCTTCATCCAGATAATGTCCCCTTTGAAGCTGCTCCAGTTCCCGGAATACACCAACATAGTAGGTTGTGTTATCACAAACAAACGGAGTGATCGTTATAGAGGAATTCCATAATTCATGATTCCGTTTATAATTCGTAAACACGCCCGACCAGGAGGCACCTTGGCTCAGGGCTTCTTTCATCTCCGCGTAAGTTTCCTTGGGGGTGTATGGAGTGCGCAAAATCCCGGCTTTCTTGCCGATTATGGATTTCGATGAATGACCCGTAATCGTTTCATAGGCATGGTTCACCGCAATAATTCTATGATCCGCATCGGTAATGATAACGGCGTCTGCCAATTCCAATAAGGTATGTAGGTTTTTCATGCTGTTCTCCATGCTGTAAGAGATCATTCAAGAAGTCCGCCTTGGTTGAATAAGCCATTCTGGAGAGAAGCTGCAATGAGACTTGTTTTCAGAAGGTTTGATCCTGTGCAAGCAAAGCTGATTTCTTCTCTTACTCGTTATAATTAATCCTGCTAATTATAACCTATTATTAAATATCCATCAAAATAAATTAAATATCGATTCAACTCAAATGCGAAGCTGCTGTAGTCAGGGTGTTTGTTGTCGTTTGATACCCGGCAGCACTTTGCTGAGAAAATTATTCATCAGCACCGGAAGCGAGATAAGAATCGGAGGATCGTCCAGACGGGGCTCGTGCAGCATGACTTGCTGATGAGGGACGATGGAATGGGGTCCAACAAATAGCGGATTTCTTGAACGTGTGCGCAATGTGGTTTCCGTGAGCATAAAATCCGCTGCTTTCATTCCCCACGAGACCGAGGTCGCCATCAAATAGTAGATGCCTGGCTTCACATCTGTGAAACAGAAATCGCCTAGCGACGAAAGCAATGTCCCATACAGAGGCAGTCCCTCCGGAATGGGTTTGGCAAACAGACCGATCAGGATGATGCCTTCAAACGGCACCTCCGCATGCACCGTACCTGATATTTGGTCCTGCCTCCCGTTGGCGGGAAAGTCGGCATTCCATTGCCCAAGCCTTTGCAAAGAATGAAAATGATGATCCGCCAGAGGCTCGGAGTTACGGAACTCGGATGGCGTCATACCTACCTTTTCTGTAAACCGGGTGGTGAACGTACCCAGACTCTGCTGACCGATCTCCAAGCCAACATCACGTATGCTCATATTCGTGCGAAGCAGCAGGTCTTTGGCTTTCTGAAGCCGCAGCGCTGACACATAATACAAAGGCGATAAGCCCATTCTTTCTTTGAATAGCCGGGCAAAATGGTAAGGGCTGTAAGCCGCATGTCCGGCTAAAGCGGATAATGGGAGCGGATCATAGATGTTCTGATGAATGTATTTAATCACCTCGTCTATTTCTGCGTATCGTTCAAAAGCCATTGATGCATCCTCCCCGATAAACAATTAGAATCCACATTCAGGAACATTTGTTCCCGTTTATCGTAACACAAAAATACTTCTCTGGATACTGCCTGTTTTAATCTTAATCATTCCTGCAGGATTCGGGGGATCTGCCAGCCATACTTGAGGACAGGCCGGATCAGCCGGTGGCTATTGGTTATAAGCACTGCCTGAGTCAGCCAGTGCTGCGGGATACAAGATTTCTGCCGCTTTTCTTGGCATTATAGAGCGCTATGTCGCATGACGTATATAAATTCTCCAATTGGGTATCCACTCCGGGAATAACGGTAATCACGCCCAGACTGATGGTATAGGACCTGTCTGATCCATCGGATCCGGCGTATTCGACACTCTCTCTGATCCGTTCGGCAAATTCACCCGATTCAAAATCATTTCTCCCGGGAAGCAGAATACAGAATTCGTCCCCCCCGTATCGGCCAAACAGATCGTCCGGACTTAGCAAGCTGCCAATCCGTACAGTCAGATCCTTTAACACCTGATCGCCCGCATCATGGCCGTAGGTGTCATTAATGCTTTTGAATTGATCGACATCAAATAATATCAGGGAAACGGGCTGTTTCCTGGAAACGTATTTCTTCAGGCATTGTTTCGCGCGCAGCACAAAGGTTCTGCGGTTAAAGATGCCCGTGAGGTCGTCATAGCTGGCCGCATGCAGTAGCTCTTTCTCCGCCCGTTCCTTTGAAAGCAGCACAAAACCGGTGTTGTCCAGGATCATGATCAGATACAGGGACAGAAAGGTCAGGGTCTGGTAGATGCTTGGCGTAAACAAGCCCATATTTTGATCGGAGTAAAGGGCAAGGACAGATCTGCCGATCAGAGACAAAATAACAATAAAATAGAGACAACCCATCATTCTAATCAGCGGAGAAAAGCTTCGCTCTCTGACCATTCGGACTGCCGGCAGAATAAAAACGATGGATAAGCTGAATGAGGCAACCGAGATCCTCACGCTTTCAACATTATTGAAAAGTATTACCATATGAAAGCTAATGATATTAAAGGCGGTAATGGCAATATAAAGATTCTTTACTTTCCGGTTAAAGCCTTTCTGCAGCATCAGCAGAGCGGCGGTTTCCATAGAAGCTCCTGCAAATAAGAGCGCATTGGACAGAGAAATCGTTAGTACCCCGGTTAGACCGCCGGACAGAATAAGAATAAGCCAAGCGATTGCTTGCACCCATTTTGCTGCGAAAAACATATTGATCGTGGAGTCGGATGGCTGCTTGAACCGATACGCGCTAATCAGAACGAGGGTAAAAAGATGCCCTGCAATAAGCGAGATGAAGATTGTGTTCTTATCCAATAATAAACTCATTCCCGGTCACCATCTTAGTTGAAGATTTATTTCGCCGCGAAAGAACACTGCTCTTAAATTATCGGCAAAACAGGGCCGGTAAAAGAGAGGCTAACGGGTCTGATTAGATTTTTCGTAGGCGCAATACGGATTAAACGAACTCCAATTGATGTTCAGGCTGCTATCTAAAATATTATATCACCTATCAGAGGCATGGACACAGGAATCAATTTCTCATACTCTCAAAAAAACCAAAAAAATCCTCCCCGGTTACTCAGGCAGGATTAATTAAATATTTCATCTCGTCGAACCATTAGTCGTGGTTCAGGCTTGCTCCCTCTCTAACCGCCGTTCTTGCCCAAAGCTTCCGCCTTGGCCTTGCGGGCAAGCTCTGGCAGATGATCCTGATTCTCCTGGATTTGCTGCAAATGCTTCATCCGCTCCGGTCCTGCCGTTCGCAGCATTTCCTCGCCGTGAAGCTCCTCCACCCAGTAGGGCGCAAATGTGCTCACATACTCACGAAGTTCATCCAGTCTGTCCGCCGGATAACGTCTGGAGAAGTTAATAAGCATTACTCTGCGGTTGTTGCCACCGCCAAATGAGGCATGCTTCATATAATTGTTGAATACGAGCAGATCGCCGGGGCGGATATCGATCGGAACGGAAGGCACCTCTTCGCGGTCGATACCCCATAGCTCCCTCAGATCGCTTCTCTTGAAATCCTCCTTCAGCAGCTCGGTAAACTCATCGCCGATATAATGGCTGCCGGGGATGACGCGCAGTGCGCCGGTCTCTTTGGTTACCGGATCCAGATAAAACGAAAGATTAATGCTTTTCAGATTTCCGGGCCATTTGGTATCCATGGTCGTATCCGAATGCCAACCGGTGGTGCTAACATATTTATTGCCGGCGCTCGTCAGATAATTATAATCATCCCCTAGCAGAGTAGAACATATCGTTCTTACGCGTTCATCATCCAGCAGGGAAGACAGCTTCTCGCTCTGCCCGATAAACGCAACAATCGTCGAGGTTTTCTTGAAATCATGCTCCTTGCCGTTATAATTGCCTCCGTTTTTCCTGAAAACGGATTCAAATTCAGTCGTGATTTCATCGATGCGGTCGGCCATCAAGCCTCTGAATACCAAATAACCAAACGTATCAAAGAACCTTTTTTGCTGACTGGTCAAAGTAAAGGATGTCGTTTCCATGTTCACAGCCTCCTAAAAGAATAGTGGAAGATCTGCTTCCGGTCGAGCCTGAAAATTCCCCCTTCTGCACTTGAAAAGTCGTACCTAATCCATTCGACATGACCACTAAAGTTCCTTTTTGCCGCGCTAGGAAAAGTTTAGTATGGAGGTCAGCCATGCTCTCGATGGCTGACCTCTCCATCAATCATTCCAATCGGTTAACCGCGTGTCATCGCAATCGTGCCGGTTCGAGACACCTGAAGAATTCCATAGGGCTCTAGAATTTGAACGATGGCATTCATTTTCTCCGTACTGCCGTCTGCCTGGATCATCATAATGTTATGTCCGATATCCACAACCGATGCCCGGAATGTGGAGACGATGCCCATAATTTCAGGACGGATGTCCGGTTCCGCCTTCACCTGAATCAAGGCGAGCTCCCGGGCGACCATCGGGCTTGCACTCAAGTGAACGACGCGAATGACATCTATAAGCTTGTTCAGCTGTTTTTCCACCTGCTCCATTGTCCGCAGATCGCCAGTGGTCCGGATAATCATCCGCGATAATCCGTTCTCTTCGCTGCTCCCTACCGTAATGCTGTCGATGTTGAAGCCGCGGCGGCTGAACAAGCCGCATACACGCAGCAGAACGCCGGGCTGATCCTGAACCAGAACAGAGATGGAATGCTGCTTAATCATTGAAATTCCCCCAATACCATTTGATCTAATGTCATGCCGCTGAATACCATGGGATATACCTTCTCTTCCTTAGGAACTACAAACTCGACAAGCACGGGCCCAGGTGTGTCGAGCGCCTCCTGCCAGACGCGGACAGCCTCTTCATTGGTTGCTGCGCGAAGCCCCTTGATGCCGTAGGCTTCAGCAAGCTTGACAAAGTCCGGGCTCCCGGCCAGTTCAATGTGGCTGAAACGCTGCTCATGAATCAATTCCTGCCATTGCTTGACCATGCCAAGCACCTGGTTGTTGATCACAACGATTTTGACCGGAAGCTGATGAATGGCGCATACAGCCATCTCCTGTGCGCACATTTGCATCCCGCCGTCGCCGTTGATGGATACGACGAGCCTGTCAGGATTGCCGATCTGCGCGCCCATGGCGGAAGGAAAACCGAATCCCATCGTGCCAAGCCCTCCCGAGGTGAGCAAGGACCGGGGATGCTTGAATTGATAGAATTGCGCGGTCCACATCTGGTGCTGACCGACATCTGTGGTAATGATGGCTTCACCGTTTGTCGTTTCGCTGATCATCTCGATGACAAACTGCGGTTTCAGCCCGCTGTCATCATTGTCATATCGAAGCGGATATGTGCGTTTACTGCTGTGCATATCTGAGATCCAGCCGGCAGATTGGGCTGGCCTCGCTGTTTTATTGGCCAGGGCAAGCACGGCCTTGATATCGCCAACACAGGAAATGTCGGTTGGAATGTTCTTGCCGATTTCGGCAGGATCGATATCGATATGGGCTATTTTCTTGGCCTGCGGGGCAAATCCTTCCAGCTTCATCGTGATCCGGTCATCGAAACGCGAGCCAATGGATATAATCAGATCGGCCTGCTGAATCGCCATATTCGCCGTATAGGTTCCGTGCATGCCCGGCATGCCCATCCACAGCTCATGGGAGCTGGGGAAACCGCCCAGACCGAGCAGTGTCGTTGCGACCGGAATCTGCGTTTTCTCAGCGAATTCCAACAGCTCTGCGGAAGCGTCCGAGTAAATAACCCCGCCACCGGCAATAAGGACCGGCCGCTCGGAACCCTCAACAGCCTGAAGCAGTTCAATGATGTCATCCCGGTTGGGGGCAGGAACGCCTTGATAACCGCGCAAATTTATCTGCAAGTCGGACGGTGTATAGCTGATTTGTTGATTGGATACGTCCTTGGGGATATCGATCAATACCGGTCCCCGCCTCCCGGTACCTGCAAGATGGAACGCCTCATGGATAATCCGCGGCAGCTCCTTTGCATCGCGTACCAGGTAACTATGTTTGGTGATCGGCATCGTAATGCTGATAATATCCGCCTCCTGGAAGGCATCCGAGCCCATAACCGTTGTCGGAACATTGCCGGTGATGATGACGAGCGGCACGGAGTCCATATAGGCGGTTGCGATTCCCGTGACCAGATTGGTTGCACCCGGACCGGACGTTGCGATGCAAACCCCAACCTTCCCGGTTGATCTAGCATAGCCGTCCGCTGCGTGAATCGCCCCCTGCTCATGCCGGGTCAACAGATGCTTGAAATCCGGATTGCCGACCATGGCATCATAAATATAAAGCACATTGCCCCCCGGGTAGCCGAATACACATTCCACGCCTTCATTCAGCAGGCCGCGCAGCAAAGCCTCCGATCCTGTAATACGTTCCCCGATTGCTGCGCCCGTCTGGCTGGTAGACGGTGTGGTTGACAGATTATCCATTTGAAATCCTCCTCCAGATATAAAAAATACCCCTTTCATCCCTTCCGGCAGTATTCTGCCTGGATTAAGGGACGAAAGGGGTTCATTTTCGCGGTACCACCCTGATTTGCCAAAGATCTTGCGGTCTCCGGCCTCATGAGGCAAGGGTTCACCTTGCCTGCGGCACGATAACGTGTGCCACTTCCGGTTGAGCCTACTCGCCTGAATCCTCGTGATTCCGGGTTTTCGGTCAACGGCTCCGAGAGGACATCACACAAAGGATTACGGCAAAGGTTCCAGCTTTCCCTCTGCTCTCTGGACATAAGCGCCCTTGTGCTTTTTTCTCATCTACGCCTGCTTATATGGAAAGGTAAAAACCTAAAAACCCCTTTCATCCCACCCGGCAGCATTATGCCGGATTAAAGGGACGAAAGGGGTTCATTTCGCGGTACCACCCTGATTTGCCAAAGATCTTGCGATCTCCAGCCTCATGAGGCAAGGTTCTGCTTGCCTTCGGCACGATAACGTGTGCCACTTCCGGTCGAGTCTACTCGCCATAAATCCAGGTGGATTCATAAGGTTTTCGGTCAACAGCTCCGAGAGGACATCGCACAATGGATTATGGCAAAGGTTCCAGCTATCCCTCTGCTCTCTGGACATAAGCGCCTTTGTGCTTTATTTCTCATCAACGCCATAACTTTGATGTTTTATATAATAGCATATGCGAAAGCGAAATTTCAAATACAATTTACGAAATAATTAACCGTTTGCGGTTTATATTAAAGTTAAGAAAGATCAGATCATGCGGAGGCATACACCGGTGAGAAAAAAAAACGGAATATTGGTTTTGGCGGTTATCGGCTTTTTATTAGCCTTTACGCTTTCTTCAGATAAGGATCGATTCTGGTTTAAGGGCGGACATGTCTCCGCATCGGAGCCTCAGGCGGATGAATTTTCCATTCCCGTACTGGCTTACCATTCCATTGCGAATCATCCCCGCAATGCTTATGTCATCACACAGGCGGATTTTGAGGAACAAATGGCATATCTGCACGAGCAGCACTATGAAAGCATCAACCTGGAGCAGTTCACCAAACTCATGAAAGAGAAAAAAGCAGTTGCGAAGAAGCTTGTGCTGATCACCTTTGACGATGGTTATGCCAACACATATTCGGCTGCTTTTCCGATATTGCGGAAGTACGGTTATACGGCTACTGCGTTTGTCATCACCGACTGGCTCGGCGGGAGGAATTTCATGAGCTGGCAGCAGGCGGAAAAGCTGCAGCAGGCGGGCTGGGATATTATGCCGCATTCCCGCTCGCATCCGGAACTGCCGCGCCTGTCCGAAGAGCAGCAATATGATGAAATCTCCGGGTCCAGGGCCGCGATTGAACTTAAATTGCATAGCCGTGCGGATATTTTCGCCTATCCCTACGGTCTTCGCAGCGAAACAACACTGGAACAGCTGGGTAATGCCGGTTTTACCTATGCATTCACCTTCGATAACGGCTTGACATCCTCTGAGCAGGACCCGCTATCCCTGAAACGGATGGTCGTCTCTAGAGGCGAAACCTTGTTCCAGTTCAGCCATCGGCTCCACGAGCATGCAATGGAATAGCTTGCGATGAAACACCTTTTGCCGACCGCTCTTGGCACTGGATCGGGATTGGTGGCTTGGACGTATACCGTGCTTCAACTTTAATAGAGCAACTTTCCATTATGAGGTGAGCGCATGCTCGGCCTCTATAACGATTATCCTTTGAGCGAACCTGCCGTCATCTGCATAAACGATTTGTTGGCGAACACGTAGGCTACGAGCATAGGCAAGATCGACAGACAGGCGCCGGCCAGCATGTAGTGCGTTTGTGCAGCTGCGGAAGCGCCGTAGCGCAAATTGGACAAGCCGACCGTGAGCGGCTGCAAATTCGGCTGGCTCATCGTGAATACAAGCGGCATAATGTATTCATTCCAGGCCGCGCGGAACGTAAACAGCGCCGATACTCCAAGCCCTGGCCCAAGCAAGGGCAGGATGATCCGCCAATATGTGCCTGGCATCGTGCTGCCATCGATTTTGGCTGCTTCATCCAGCTCCCGCGGAATGGCTCTGACGAAGCTGAACAGGATGAAATATGTGGCAGCGTGGGCGCTGACCAGCAATATCACGACACCCCACAGCGAAGCTTGCAGGTGCAGCGCGATCATGAGGCGGAATTGAGGATGCAGCACCAGCGGGCCGACGGAAATGAACATCGTGGCCGCTTGGATAAAGATGAACAACGATCTGCCTGTAAATCGCAGCCGTTCCACACCGTAGGCCGCCATCGAGGCGACGAGCAGCGTTCCCGCGGTCGTGGTCACACTGATGAACAAGCTGTTCCACGTATAACGGGAGAAATTGGCGGTTTTCCATGCTTCCACGTAGTTGGAGAAGTGCCAGGTTTCCGGCAGCACGGTGGCTCCGGTGGTCAATTCAGCATTTGTTTTGAACGAACCGAGGATGGCGACGAGCACCGGAAACAACGTGAGAAACGCCATGATCAGCAAAAAGATCCATAGCAAGACCCTTCCGGGTCGCAGAAAGACGGGAACGACGAAGCTCGCAGCGCTCGGCTGCGGTTTTCCTGCACTAGTTTGTTGCATGATGAATTCCTCCATAGAAAAAACGGTAAGTAGGGCGGGGTTACATGACTCGATTCAGCTTTCGGGACAAATAAAAGTACAGCGCTGTTACGACGCCGACGATTAACGCTGTCACGAAGCCGACTGCGCTGCCGTAGCCGATTTGTTGCTCCAGAACGCTGCTGGCCGAAGGCGTCGGAAACAGGAGCCGATACAAATACAGAAACATCACTTCGGTTTTGCCGATTGGCCCGCCATCCGTCAGCACCATGATGCTTTCATAGCTTTTGAGCGAATTGATGATCGCCAGCATGATGACCATCTGCAACACCGGACCGAGCATCGGCACCGTAATGTACCAAAATTTTTGCACCACGCCCGCTCCATCCAATTCCGCGCTTTCGTTGATGTCATTCGGAATGTTCTGCAGACCAGCGATGAATAAAATCATATAGTTGCCGACCGCCCCCCATATCGCAATGAGAATGACAGTCAACATCGCGTATTTCGGCCCCAGCCATTCGACGCCTTCGGATGCAATGCCGAGCTTAATCAAAAACTGGTTCAAGATGCCGTTGTACGAGTTGAACACGATGAAAAACACAACGGCTATGACCGCGGAGCTGATAATCGTCGGCAAGAAGAAAATCGCCCGCAGCAGCTGCCTCCCTTTGAGCGCACGGTTGAGGATGACTGCCAAAATGAGCGCCAACGGCAGTGTCACCACCAGCTTTCCTCCGGCATAGACAAACGTATTGACGACAGAATCCCATAGCAGATGATCCGACAATAACGTGCGGAAGTTGTCCAAGCCGATGAAGCGGGGTGTTCCATACCCTTTGTAATCGTAAAACATGTACCGGAACACCCAAAAGATCGGATAAACCGTAAACACGAGTGTCAAGAGCAGACTAGGCATCGTGAAAAAAGCGCCTGCCGCATTTATTCTCCACTGTTTCATCAATCCCACGAACCTTTCCCCCGGAACGACGAAGGATAAGTCGCTACTGATCCTTCGTCTTCCGCGATCTATCCCTTACTTCACATACATTTCCTGCAAGTTTTTCGGATCGAAGCTCGGATCG
This sequence comes from Paenibacillus nasutitermitis, assembly GCF_014641075.1. Lineage (GTDB taxonomy): Bacteria > Bacillota > Bacilli > Paenibacillales > Paenibacillaceae > Paenibacillus_Z > Paenibacillus_Z nasutitermitis. The sequence goes on along the minus strand of NZ_BMHP01000001.1, from coordinate 1,719,805 downwards.
GGCTTTACATCCAATTCCCCGGAGGCAATCGCTTTGTCAAGCGCTTCGTTGTAGCGCTTGTTCAAATCTGCGATGATTTTGTCCAGATCGCCGCCTTGTATCATGTACTTAAAGAACGCGTCCTGATATTTCTCGCCTTGTACAGCCACCGTAGGCTGAACCGGCCATGCACCGTCGTATTTAGTCGGAGCAAACCCTTCGATCCCCGGGATATCCGCTTGTTTTGCCTTGCTCAGCACCGATGACACCATCGAGAAAGCGAATCCTTTCTCATGATAATCGAGCAAAATTTGATCGCCGTACATGAAATTCAGAAACTTGGCCGCTTCTTCCTTATGCTTGGATTCTTTGCTGATGCTCAGCCATTGGCCGCCAAGGAAGCCGGAAGCACCGCGCACGGTTCCGTCAAATGTAGGCACTTGCGCCGCCGCCCAGTTTATTTTGGCAGGGAACTGGTTCTTGTAGACGCTCGGCTCGGAAGAGAACGAAATGTACATGCCGATTTTGCCTTCGGCAAACTGGGCGCGAAGCGGGTCAATGTCGAGCGACTCCATGCCCGGCAACGTGCTGCCGTCGTTATACATCTGGTGGAACGCTTCGACAATGGGCTTAAATCCGCTAACGTCAAACCGGCCTGTTTTGAAATCGAAGCCGTAACCGCCATAGCCGTTCAACTCGGCGATCGCGCGCGCCGAACGGTCGAAGGCGCTGGCCGGATTCTTGAAGTTGAGGGCGAAACCGTAGGTGCCATCCGCTTTGCCGACGGCCGTCAGCTTCTTCGCCGTCTCGACCATTTCCTGCAGCGTGCTCGGCGGCTTGTTGATGCCGGCTTTCTCGAACAAATCAACATTATAAACGAGCCGCATCGTGTAGCCGTAGTTGGGAAAACTGTACATTTTGCCGTCGAACAGGTTCAAATCCTTCAGCGGCGTGAACCTGCTTTTAAATTCGCTGCTAACATAATCGTCTAGCGGCTCCAGATAGCCTTTTTTATAAAACGTCTGGATCGTGTTTTCCTTAACGCGAAACAAGTCCGGTGACTGCGCCGATGCAAATGCAAGATCGATCGCCTGATTGTATTCCTCGGTCTTCACCACATAATCGATTTCGATCCCCGGATTATCGGCTTCAAACTTGGCGATTTGTTCCCGCGTGTAATCAGCGTCCGTTCGATCAACCGACCAGAACGTCAACTTCACCTTATCACCCTTATCTTTCGCCTCATTTTTACTTGCGGGCACGTCCGGGCTTGCGCCGCCGCCCTTGTCCGTACTGCTGCAAGCGGCCAGCGCCAGCATCAGCAGGACGATGAATCCCGTATACCCGATCTTTTTCCCCATGCTGAAAATCCTCCCCTTTTGGTCGTTATAAGCGCTGTGGCAGCATCGTGCGGGCTGCCTGAAGCGTTTAACGTTTACTTCTCCAGTATGAAGCCTGGGGCACCGGCTGCACATGCGGCATGACCAATATCCAGGGTAACAAAACGGCGAAGTTTTCTTTACGGCTCGATTTTGCCCAGGTACGCCTGCCTGAACTCCGACGGCGTCATGCCGGTCACCTTCTTGAACACTTCACTAAAGTAGCGCCGGTGTTCGTAGCTGAGTGCTTCGGCGATTTCCTGCACCTGATAGTTATCGATCAGCATCTGCTTGGCCCGTTCGATCCGCTCTTGCGTGATGAACTGTTGCACAGTCATGCCGACCATTTTTTTAAACACGTTGGCAAAGTAACCGGCGCTAAGGTTGGCTTGCCGGGCGCACTGTTCTACGGTAAGCGGCATCTTGAGGTTGTCGCGGATGTACTGCATCGACTTTCGGACGATGAATTCCGACTCGCTTGTCCGCTGCATCTCGATCCGCTCGCAGCCCTTGAGGCATAAGTCGTCGAGCAGATGCCGCAGTTCTTGCATGGTCAGCTCTGCCGCCTTGTTCTCGCGAATGCGCTGCTCTAGATCCCCAACCTGCTCATAGGGAAGCTTCTCCAGCAGCACCCGCAGCATCATAAACGCCAGTTCGTAACAAACACTGATCACATAATCGGGCTTGGGCGTTCCGGCGAACAAATCGTTTAGCAGCTGCGCAAGCAGCCCCGAGCTTTTGTCGTGGTTCCCCGAACGCAAAGCAAACAGCAGCTCCTGGGCAGCTGCTGGCGCAAAACGCGGCGGCTCCTTATCAGTACCGGCGATATGCGCGAAGCTGAACGCCCCGTTGCCCCCGGTGTAGAAATGGTAGGAAAAGGCGTGCAGCGCTTGCTCATACGAATCCGGAAGCTGGCTGATATCGTCGGCCATCATGCCGATGCCGATTGAAATGGTGAAGCGGGTATACTGTGCGATATGCGCGCAGCAGCGATCGGCGATTCGACTGGCCAGTTCTGGATCGTCGCAATGGATGATACAGACATGGCGATTGTTCGCCTCCCGGAATACGACGCCTTGTGTAAACATGCCAATCGTTTCCTCGAGAATGTTCTGCATGGCAAACCGCATCAGCTCCACTTCGTGGATCGGCAGCATCGCGTAGTCGCTATCGAAACGATCAATTTCCACAATCATCGCCACGAGCTGCCTCGGCTCCAGCGGAATTTGAAAATACCGCCAACGACTCTCCCCCTGCCTGGCGTCCGTTCGATGATGAACGAGCGTGTTCAAATATTCCTGGCGCAGTAGCGGCATGCTCTCTTTCAGCCGTTTCTCCATTTCATGAACCTCGATCAGGTTACGCCGCTCCCCCTCCCGTGCCTCCTTCGCTTTCAGTACCACTTTGACGATCTCCGCACGCGAGAACGGTTTTTGCATAAAATCGAACGCACCGAGCCGAATCGCCTGTTGTGTATAGGCAAAATCGGTAAAGCCGCTCAAAATAACGACTTTGCAATACGGATCCAGCTGCAAAATGCGAGCGGTCATTTCCAAACCGTCCATTTTCGGCATTCGGATGTCCGTGAGTACGATATCCGGGCGCATCTCCTCGACGAGCCGCAAGCCGTCTACACCGCTTCCGGCCGTACCTGCTACTTCGATCCCGTGCGACGTCCAATCGATCCGGCTCGTAATCATTTCCACAACGCTGCTAATATCGTCGATCACGCAAAGTCGAATGGGCCGCTCAATCATCCCCGTTTCCTCCTTCTGTTACCGGCAGCCGCAGCACTACTTCCGCGCCGCCGCCCGGCGTGCTGCTGAGCTCCATCCGCGCTTGTTCGCCATAATATAATTGCAACCGATGCGCAATGTTGTTCAAGGCATAGCCTTTCTTGCTCGTGGCGGCATAACGCATGTTGCGATAAACGTCCGCGACATCCATGCCGCAGCCGTTGTCCTTGACCGAAAGAACGAGCTGCGCCGCCTCGGTATGGATGGCGATGACAATGCGCCCGCCGTTTTCGATGTTGCGAAAACCATGGACTATCGCGTTCTCGACAAGCGGCTGCAGCATTATTTTTAGAACGATCGACGACAAATAAACCCCGCTGCCGATTTCGATGCGGTAATCGAACAGCGTATCGTAACATTTTTGCTGGATTGCCAAATACATCTTCATATGGGTCAGTTCATCTTCCAGCGTCACCCAATCGCGGCCGTTGCTAAGGCCGAGCTGGAACATGTGCGCGAGTGAAAGAATCATGTCGTTCACGTCGTCGGTCGCCCCGAGCTCCGATTTGCAATAAATCGTGTTCAGCGTGTTATACAGGAAATGCGGATCCATCTGGGCGGTCAACGCTTTGATTTCCGCCTTCCGCTTCTGCGTTTCGCCGTCCGTGACGTCCTGGATCAATCGGTTGATTTCGTCCAGCATGCGATTGAAGCGAAATCCGACCTGGGCAACCTCATCGCGGTACGGGCTGGCGAAACGCACGTTCAGATCGTTATGCTCCACCTGCTTCATCAGCTCATGCAGCTTGCGCAGCGGCTTGAGCAGCAGCTTCGTCAGCCCGTTCGACACGAACAAGGAAAGCAGCAGGCAGCCAAGCAGCGCGTACAGCGTCGACCGTTTAATGCCATTGACTTGAGCGAGCAGACGCTCTTTGGATTGGACACCCAATAAAATCCAGTTCCGTCCCACTTCCACGGGAGCGTAGTTGATAAGCGATTCTTTGTCATTCAGCGTATAAAAAAAGTAGCCGCTTTGCTCCTTGTGCAGCCGTTCGAGGAAGGAAGCTCGCCAGTTGGCGTCGGTAGCCGCATAAAGGGGAGAATGCACAATTTCCTGCCCTTGCTCGTTGATGAAAATATAGCTCAGTCCGGTTTCACTCGTGTACGAGCTGTCCGCAAGCAAGCGATACATATCGTTTTCCTTGACATTGACAACGATGTAAACGTCATCATCTTGATTAGGTATATCCCCGATCGTGTTCAGCACGAGAGAGATGACGGGATCTCTATCCGAAAAGAAAGCGTCTTCGTGGCGCGGCACCCAAAAAGGACGTTTTTCGATTTTGGCCTGCTTGTACAAGTTGCTGTCATAGAATGAATGATCCTTCAGGCGAATCGAATTCGTCGGGTAAAAGTCGCCGATCGGGGTAGCGATCAGAATCGATTGAATGAAGCCGTCGGAGAAACGGCTTTGTGAGAAAACTTGCTGCAATGCGGTCAAATGCTGATAGTACCGGCTCGTATTCGCCGATGCCACATCGCTCATCATCGCCTTGAACGGATCGCTAATCATCAGTGACATCATCGAGACAGTAATATTGCTCAGGCGCTGATTGACGACTTGAGCCGTCTTGTTAATCGTATCTTCGCTGAGCCGGAAGGCGTTTTCCTGTACCACCTTGGCGGCGATCATATACGAGATCGTCCCGTTCGCGCTCACGGCCAGCGTGATAAGCAGGACAAACGTAAGCCACACCCGGCTGCGGAACGTCAAGCCGTAATACCATGCTTTCATTCTCATAAACACCCCGGCGCTGTCGCCGTTGCCATTACCATTGTCATCATCGTTTACCGCCCTCCATACGATTGATCTTGCACATGATACACGAAATTTTAGCCCTCGTCCAGAACTGCATGTTCTGATGTAACACCCAAGGAATTTCTCTCGTGGTTAACAATGACGATTAGCTGACGTGGCTAAAGTCCTCCGCTGTTTGGCCCAGATGCTTGGGGCGGCTTAGGGCCAAGCGTCAATTAAAAAAAACAGCTGTCACCCTCCAATGGAAGGTGACAGCTGTTCATGCGGTCTTCGTTTCGGTAGAAGTGAAACCATTCGTTCAATCAGCGGTTGGCTTCATGCTCCGTAAATGAAAAGAATAAAGGACGTTTCAGACATGAAACAACGGTAATGCCAATCATCAGAACATAGGAAATAACACACCACATGCAGACCGCCTGGAGCACAAACCATTCAACTCCGGTCAAATAGGTCGAATAGCCGAAGCCTGCCCAAATATGCAGTCTCAGAATAACGGGTTTTACAGCATACTCTCCTCTTCGGGATGCGGCCGTCAGCAGGATGAGGATACAATAATAGGAGATCCCCATCAAGGAAACCGGGAATGGCCCGATATAGGCATACCTGCTGTTATTCACGACACTGCAATCGCCAATCGGACAATAAAACTGGCTGGTGATTTTCGACCAGAATAAATACAAAGAGACCAGCATCCCCGCCGCTGCCATGCAGATGACGAGGGTATTCCGCTGCCGGGTCATATCCTCTCAGCCTTTTCCATGAATTTTTTGAAATCCCTCACCCGGTACCCGTTCATCCGCTCCATCACCCTGCCCTCTTCATCCACGGCATAGAAGACAGGCGTGATTTTCATCAGAAATTGATCCTGCATCCATTGATCGGCCGATAGGATCGGGAACGGAAACTGCAGTTCTTGCTTGATCCGGCTGTATTCTTCTTTGCCCCCTACCCCCACCATTACGAGCGGAATATCCGGATATAATTCATTCCACTTCTTGATGGTGGGATAAGAGCTTTTACAGGACTCACAATCAATTTTGGCAATCATTGCAATGAATTTCTTCCCTTTGTATTGCTTCATATCCACTTGACCGCCATCGACTTCATCTCCGGAGACAAAAGGAATCATCTCCCCCTGTTTGATCCCGCCGGTATCCGTAAACCATTCCGTGACAAGCGAAGCGTTGTTCAGCACATACACGCCGGCTAATGGAATCAGGGCGGCAAGGACAAAAAGCAGCCTGATCGCAACTTTCCGCATTTGTTTAACCTCCTCCTAGGTAGGCTGCAATTGTTTGTACAATGAAGCGTAATACCCTTCGCCAGCCAGAAGATCCTGATGACTGCCCGACTCCTTGATGCTTCCGCCCTGAAGCACCAGGATCAGATCGGCATTAACTATGGTGCTGTGGCGGTGCGCAATAACAATTCGTGTACACTGCAGCCGGGAAAGATTCTGCTCAACGATTCTTTCGGTCAACGTATCCAGCGCGCTTGTCGCTTCGTCCAGCAGGATAATGGCGGGATTTCTGGTGAGCGCTCTGGCCAGTGCAATCCGCTGTCTCTGCCCGCCTGAAAGATTCGTTCCCCCTTCGGAAATGAGGGTCTGATAGTTTAAAGGCATTTGCAAAATTTCATCATGAATGCCCGCCAATTTGGCAACCTCTACGATCTGCTCCATCGGCAGCTGCGGATTATGAATGGCAATATTTTCGGCAATGGAGCGGTTGAAAATAAACGTATTCTGCATGACGACGCCAATCTGGCTGCGCAGCGACGGTTTATCCAGCAGGGAAAGGTTCCGGTCATCGAAATAAACCTCGCCTTCCGTAGGCAGATAGAGCCCCAGCAGCAGCCCTGCCAATGTGCTTTTGCCGCTGCCGGATGCCCCTACGATGGCGATCTTTTGACCGGGTTTAATCGTAATCGACACCTTTCGGATAACCTCGGGGCTCCCGGCATGATAACCGAAACTGACATTGCGCAGTTCCACCTTGCCTTTCAAAACCGGCGGTTGCTGAACTTCACTGTCCTCCTGCTCCGCTTTGGAATCATGAATATCCAGAATCCGATTCAGATAGGCGCCCATGACAATCATTTGATTCAGTGTCGTCACAAGCGTGGTCAGCGGGGTAAGGAACGCAGCGGCCAGCGTGAAGAATGCAAACAGCTCACCGAGCGTCATGTGATAGGAAATAACCTGCTTCGTCCCGATCCACAGGAGAACGAGAGGCGCCGCGAACCGAAGTCCACCGACAAGACTCTCCACATTGGCTTCCAGAATCCCCCTCTTCCGGACGCTCGCCAGCTGCTCCTGATAAAGACGTTCCCACCTCGCATAAGCAAGCTTTTCCATGCCGCCCGCTTTGACATCCGTAATGCCCTGTATCGTTTCCACAAATGTATTGGAAGCGAGCGTCTGCTTTAAGATCTGTTCCTGTGCAAGCTGCTTGATTTTCCCCCTCGTCAGAAGCAGTATGGCAATCTGGATCATACCTGCCAGAACAACCCATCCCGTTAAGGTTGGGGATCGATCCAGCATAAAAAGCAGAAAAAGCACGACCATTCCGCCGTCAAGCAGCGCGGTCACGGTTCGGGTCGAAAGGATATCCCGGATCATCATATTGCTGTTTGCCCTCACGATCAGATCTCCTGACGAACGAAGCTGAAAAAACTTGTAAGGCAGGCTCAGCATACGGTGAAAAAAGGTGCTCATTAAATTCCAGTCCAGATGATTCTGCAAAACGACAAGCGTTCTGCTGCGCAGCAGCAGAAAAACAACATGAATGACAGACAGGCAGGCAAAGCCGATTCCGATCGCAGGCAGGATTCCGCTTTCCCGGGGGACGATCACCTCATCGATCAGGAACCGGATGGAAATGGGCGCGACAAGAGCAAGCATTTGGATCCAAAGCGACCAGACGATAATTTTGGTCACAATCGGAGTATGTTTGCTAAGAAGCTTCATGTAGTCGGTCCATAGCGGTCTTTGTTTGCGGTAAACCAGCTTCTCTGTCGGACGGAGTACAAGGAGCACCCCGCTATATTTTTCTTTGAATTCCTTCAGCGGAACGCTTCTCCTGCCGATTGCCGGATCCACAATGATCGCCCTGCTGCCTGTCAGCCGTTCCAGTACGACGAAATGATTGTTTTCCCAATGAAGAATGCACGGTTCCGCAAGCCGTGATCCATCATCCATCCCTGTCCGTTGACCGTATGCTTCCAGTCCATAACCACGGGCAATATTGCGCAGGGACAGAAGATTTACCCCATCCCTTCCCGCGCCGCCCTTTTCACGCAGCTCCAGCAGCGGAACATAGCTATAGTAATAATCCAGAATCATGGCCAGGCAGCAAATCCCGCATTCCGAATGCTCCATCTGTTCAATAAACGGGACACGTCTGCGGCTTCTCATCGTCCGCCTCTCCCTGCCGCAACTGGCGCTCCGGCCGGCGGCTGCAAGGCGAGAATGGAAGGCAGCTCAGGATTGGAGAGACGCAGCAGGCCGTAGCCGATTCCGGCGAGTCCAACCATGAATCCAGGCGCGACTGCCTGAGGTGGAACATCACATAACCATCCATGCTTGCGCGCATGGTCTAGTGACTGCGATGCCCGGTGATATACTTGATCATAGAGGCGCGGGTCATTCAAGGCTTTCACGCATACGAGCAGAACATCAAGATTGCCCATATCCCCGTGACAGAGGCAGTTGCCTGTTCCGCGCCAACGATTCAATGTGGTCTGGAGGGCAATCTGGATCTCATCGTTGAACTGTTCATCATGGTAATACGGATTCACCAGAACCCGGCCCAAGAGAACCCCCGGTGCCCCGTGGCACCAATAGACGGGAATTTTCTCCAAAGGCATGTCAGCGCGCAGATCCCTCCAATTCCCTTCTTCCGCGGCAAATAGGCTTCGTTCATACTGGATGGCTCCCGCAGCGGCATCCCTATAACGTTCATTACCGGTTGCGGCCGCCAACTGGGCCAATGCAGCAGCATAACCGGATGCGCCGTGCGAGAATCCGGCCAGCATTCGATTGCGCGTCAGGCCGGTGCTCCAACCGATTCCGGATGATGTTGTAACACGATGCTTCAATAGATGGTCGGCGCATTTCCTCGCCACAGCCAAAGCTTCCGCTTCACCGGTCATTTCATACAATCGCAGGCACCCAAGCAGAATGCCGGCACTCCCCGACATCAAATCAAGCTTCTTATCCTCCTCGATAAGGCGGTCGTAACGGTGTAGACGTTGGATGACCGTTTCCAGCAGGGATGAATCCGCCATGAGAGATGCCAAGTGTGAGAAAGCATACACGTAGGCAGTCAGGCCATAGAATACAGAGCCGCCCGCTACCGCACCCGGGAATTGGAGAAATGCCAGGCTCGTTTCAACCGCCCCTCTTGCCAATTTGCTGTAATGGGGAATACCGGTTTCTTTTGCCATATAGGCATAAAATAGAGCCATCCCAAGTGTCCCGTTGTAGATGCCCGAATCCATCGGCGCGTAACGCAGCATACCGGATGGATCTCTTCCCGTCCCAATCCAGGTCACGGAATGACGGTCGTCTCCCCAGATTGCTAAAGCTGCCAGCTGGTTGGCGATTTCTACGGCTGCAGCTTTAAATGTATCGGGTTTATAAACCACATTTTCTTCTGCATTCGCAGGTCGAATGAAAGAAGGGCTCTCCCAGCTTCTTAACAATGTCAGCATGGAGGATCGAATGATACTGACCTGCCTCTTCCTGTCCTCTTCGCCTAGCTGCTTGATGATATCCATCGATACTGACAGGCTGTCATTGGAAAAAAAACCGCCGATTCGATTGCCTCTGCTGTCCCACACATCCCGCGAATTCACGGTGGAACAAAAATAGGGAATATCATGCTCCAACAAATCGGCACATTCGGAATGGACCACCCCGGCTAAGACCGGTACCGTTTCCACGATCCTCCACATAAAATCAAATAATTGGACTCTCGCCAGGCCGTCGGCCAAATGACTCGGATGTAGCGAAGCCTGAAGCATCTGACCATAGACATCCGTGTTGCGTATCAAGACTCTCACCGGGCAGCAGGCAAAATTGCCTACAGGCCCATCGGGAGAACATAGACTTTCCTGTTGGCCGTTTAATATGCGGTACATATGGTTAAAACCAGTGATAATATCCTCGGTATACGCTTCTGCCCTGGCTTCAATTCCTTCCAGAATGGGGCGGTTATTCCCGGTTTGAAAATTCGCATGCTCCGTCTTCACCAGCCGCATCTCATCGGTTCCCGGGTTCTCATACTGCGTGGTCGCTGTCTTGAATAACTGGCCGGAATAAGCCCCGATCCCGCTTGTCTCCAGTCCCTCAAAAGAGCCGGAACGCAAACGGTAGGAAGGAAGAAGACCGGTTCTAAGTACGGAATCCACCATCCAATCAGAAGCCTTTTGCACCGCATTTGCGGAATTGGCACTGCTTTCAAGCGAAGCGCTGTATCGGTGAAATAAAATTTCCAGGTCTACGAGATAAGGAAATTCTCCCGAGGCGATGACATTCTCATGATGAAAATCCGCTCCCTGCAGCAGGTACAGCAATGCCAAATATTGACCGTGACGCTGGTAGAACCGGTTGATTTGACCGCCATGGCTGCATGGCTTGTGATGTATATATTCCGACCATCCATAAGCATGTTTATTAACGACTTTCATCACAGGCAGCTGAGGGTCCGCTCCATGCCGATTAGCCCATTGCAGAAGCTCCTGGAATTTCTCATCAATGTCCATCGATCTTGGCTTATACAGCAGATTAGAACCGGAGGCGAAATGCAGGACGGTGACGCTTTTTCCGCCTTGATGCGCATCTCCGGTCCGTTTGCAGCCGACAATCAATGAGAAATCCTCCTGCCAGATCCGTTCAAGCTCCTCTTTATCCTCCTGGAATCGTTCTAACATTTCGATAATATGCGATGTATGTTTTTCGGTCAGTTCGGCAAGCAGCCGGCCCAATACCGGGTATTTATGAAGAATCGCAAGAATATCGGGATAAGCGGTCAAGCGGTGCGCCACAAAATATTGAAAACGCTCCTCTGACGATTTCCCCTTCAACTCATTGGCTTGTTTGGCGAGATGAAGCTCTGCAATGAGTGTCCTGTCAGCTTCCTTTGTAAGGCTTTGACTAAGCGATGAGACCACATCTGCAAGCAGCAGACTGCTATCGGCGGGCATGGGTTGCTTCTGCGTTTCCCATTGCTGAAACCGGTCGAGCAGCGTCCTTCTCATCCATAAGAGAAATGGCTGTATAAACGATGCGAAAGGAAGGAGGGACCAACTTGCCGGCTCATCGCCCTGAACATCTTTCTGTTCCATGATGGCTTGAAGGGTCTCTTCCCATTTAGGCTTTTGTTTGACTTTGAAATGAGTTGTATGATCAAGAATGGCGGCAAAATCCGCTTCACTCAGATTCTCCACTTTCAATCGGACCGAAAACAGATCGTCAGATTCAAGTCCTGTTCGCTTGCGCCATCGCTCCGCATTCCCAGAGACAGCTGATTTCCCATCATTCCTATCCGGGATCTCCCGTTCATGAAGATAAGCGGCATTCATAATATTGCGATTTTTAACCATCATGTCAATTCTCCCTTTAATGGTTCAAATTGAAGAGTTAGACAGGGGTTTCCCCCTGTCTTCAGTCATTCTGCTAACCTTGACAAACAGCATTTCCGGTGAAATCACTTCCGCAGTTTTTAGTCATGCTGCAGTCCTGACATCTCATTCCGCCAGCGATTTCGGCTAATTCCTCATCAGACAGAAGATCGATTACATTCGTCAATTGTTCCATTCCTTTCACCTCCTTTCATGTGTCGATCATGGATGTGATGATTACCGCTTGCTATAAAATTAACATCGAAAACGGATTCCCGATATTATACGATCGTATAATAATTCCCATATTTTCTTGCCGATTGTAGGCGGCATATGCTAAAAAAAAGGCAAAACAAACAGGGAAACCCCCGCTATTTCCGAGAGTTTCCCTTATTTTTTCTATTCATCCACCTGCATCCCTATAAGGTCAGCTGCGGCTTAAATCCCCAACCAGGGAGACATATTTCTCATGCCATGTTTCCCAGTATTCCCGTCTGTTATCGATTTTATTGCCATCCAGCAGCGCTTCAATAACGTCGAGACAGACATGCCAGCCGGCAAGATCCTTTGAACTATGTCCGGTGATTTGGGTCATTTTCTCAATCAGAACAAGCTTGCACCCTTCCTGATCCGGATAGAGCTCGAAGCGGACAATGTCCTTGTCCCAGGTATATTCCAATACCTCATACAGCTTCAGCTCCAGAATCGTCATGGTTTCGAATGTGCCGTCCCCCATATTGAAGCTGATTGTCCCTCCTTCGCGAAGGTCCTCGACATGAAGCTCGGAAAACCATTTGGCCAGCTTCCCATTCTCCGTCAGCATCGCCCAAACCTTCTCCACTGAATGCTTGAGACGGCGTTCGAATCGGGCAGTATAGCCATTCTCCGTTTGCTGTATAACCGCTAACATTTACATCTCCTCCTCTTCATCCAGCTGACGCTCCAATTCATCCAGCTTATTGGACCAGAACTGACGATACGGCTCCAGCCAATGATCAATTTCCATCAGGGGCTGAGCACGCAAGACATACAAATGCCGCTGCGCATCCTTGCGGACCGATACAAGTCCAGCTTCCCGAAGTATTTTCAAATGCTTGGATATCCCGGGCTGACTTAGCGACGACAATGCGACAAGCTCCCCGACCGATCGTTCTTTGCTGCGCAAAGCATCCAGGATCGTTCTGCGGTTGGGTTCAGACAGAATTTCAAACAGATTAGCGGGTTTCATAGAATTAATATTACCATATAGGTATATTTCCGTAAAGTTATATACCCCAATGGGAATATATTAGTTGTGCTTTTCCAGTCTTCTGCTCAACATCCTTGCTGCCAAGGATGCCGACCTTAGTACCGGCATCCGGTTACGGTGCAAAACCTTTTTTATACCGGCCATAACCTTCCAGTTCCAGCTCTTCAAGAGGCACAAAACGCAGAGCGGCCGAGTTCAGCCGGTAATGCTTCTTAGTCGGAGCAGGCCCATCATTCAACAAATAACCCAAATGCGACCCGGACAATCGGCTTCGCACCGCGATCCGTACCTGCCCGCCGCTCAGATCCGCTTCCCGAAGAACCAGTCCCTCTTCAACCGGCCTGGTGAAGCTTGGATAGCCTGTGCCGGAATCGAATTTATCCCTCGAACTGAAGAGCGGATCCCCATTTATGATATCCACATAAAGACCTTCTTCGGTAAAATTCCAATAGTCATTCGCATATGCCGGTTCTGCTGCACCGTTCTTCGTCACCTCATACTGAAGCTCTGTCAGCAGATTGCGCAGACGTTTACGGTCCTTCTCCGTATTCCAGCTGCTGTGGACAAACGCCTCACGGCCGGAGTATTTGCGGTACATGTTATAGTCCACATGATGGTATTTGTAATATTCCTGATGATATTCTTCTGCCGGATAGAAAGGGCCTGCGGGCACAATTTCCGTTACAATGGCACCTTTGAACCGGCCGCTTGCTTTGAGTGCCCGCTTGGAGGCTTCCGCTTTCTCTCGCTGCTCCTCATTGTGTACAAAAATGGCTGTCCGGTACGAATATCCGCGGTCATGAAACTGCCCGCCTGCATCGGTGGGATCGATCTGCTGCCAGAACAGCTCCAGCAGACGCTCATATGGAAATACATCCGGTTGAAAAGTGATTTGAACGGCTTCCGCATGTCCCGTCGTTTCGGTACATACCTCCTCATAGATGGGATTCACGGTATGTCCTCCTGTATATCCTGATAGGATCGAAACAATTCCAGGCAGCTCATCAAAGGGTTTCACCATGCACCAGAAACAGCCACCTGCAAACGTCGCGAGTTGTTCGCCGTAACTTGAATTTTTGATAGGACTCACCTGCTATTTCAATTAAATTTGTTTCCCGTAAACGCTCATTGCCTCTAATTGCATTATACCTTAGAAATCCATCTTGAATCCTTATAACCGGATTTGCTTTTCATTCAACCAAGCGTCTTATTTTCCGGGCACAAACAGCAGGAAGTACGATTTATTATCCGGGTCGCTGTAGCCAATATCCTCTTTGCATCCGCTTAATGTGAACAATGTGCCTTCTTGTTCCCCATAGGGTCCAACCTGCTTCGTAACCGTACCGCATTCTGTTTGTTTGACCCCTTTATCCTGCCCGCCAAATGCATCCCATGAATTATCATACGAATAAGTGACGAATTCTCCATTATAATCCAGACCCGCATAAACAGGATCGCCTTCATCCGTATAATGGGCGATGACCAGTGTACTGGCAGTCCCAGCCTTGTAATCGGTATAGAAGGCTTCCATTTTGTCGATATTGAAATATCCGGCAGGGCCAGCTACCACATAACCTGCTTTTTCAGCTTCACGAGAGGAAAGGTCAGGATAATCGGATTTTATTTTTCCGCCAGGTGAGGTTTGGCACGCGGTCAGGGCTAACATCAAGACAATTATGAATAGCATACAATAACTTTTGTGCATCCTTGTCCCCTCCGATTATTTGGACTATTGGACTTTTTAACAATTCTGTTTCTCCTCTAACCCCTAATCTTCTTCGGCAGTTCTTCTGTCACTATTTTCATAAGAAGATCTCCTCTTAAATCTTAGTATACCCGAGCAATACAGCAAATGTCGCCCTTGCTGCTGGCTTCACTTCACTGGCAAGATAGGTGGGGCGGCAAATGTCTTAAAATGCCTGGATAGGCGTCGTAAGCGGTTATGCGGACACAAAAGGCGTTAAATGGCCTGAATGAGCGATTTCGAATAGTTAACGGACACAGAAGACGTTATTCAACTGGAATTGACCTCATTCATGGAGTAATTGCATAGATAGCGGCTCTGAGGTCCGTCTACCCCTAAAATGAACTATTTCCGGCCTAAATAAGGTCATTGGTGTCCGTCAAGCAAGATACACAACCTGAAAGAAACCGCTCCGCAGCGTTAGCTGATCGAAGCGGTTTCTTCATGCATCCGATTACTGACTCGTCCCGGTATCCGGTCGATTGATGATGTGCAGTTTCTCCAAGCTTTCCAGCGTGATGTTCCGGGCTGTTGTTCCGCTGCTGTCCACATTAGTGGCGAAAATCCATATATTCCGTTTGGTCTCTACATATCCTACGTACCAGCCTAATCCCATATCGGATAGTCGTGTTCCCGTTTTTCCATGTATCGTATAGTCGTCCTGGTCATCGTCAATCATCATACGTTTGACTGTTTTCATGTTCTGTTTTTGAAAGGGCAAGCTCTCGTTTACAAGCTCTTCTAAAAAATCAATTTGCTCCTGGGCCGATATTTTGAGACTGCTGTCCAGCCAGAAGGTGTCAATGCCGCCTGAGATATCGCGGTTGCCGTATCCAATCCGGTCCAAATTACGCTGCATGGCGTCACTGCCGATATCTCGGGCCAATGCCTGATAAAACCAGATGGCAGATTGCCGCATCGCCGATGCCAGGCTGTGGTCGCGGTTCCACACCTCGAATTGCCGGATGACGCCGTCCCAGCGTTTGACCTCATATTCATCAGCAACCGCTTCTTCCTCCAGACCGAACAGGGCATTCGCCACTTTGAAAGATGACTCCGGCGTATACGGTTGGATGCTTCTTTTTTGATTATAGACGAATTGCTTACCGGTCTTCAGATTTTTGATAATCATTGTACCCGGTGTTCCCTGGAATAAGGCATCTTTCTTCAGCTCATGCGTCAAGGCTGGTTCAGCCTGGACCTGCAGCGGAGTCATCCCGTTGAATAGTATCGCGGCAGCGAACAACAGTAATGCGATCCGCCCTATTTTTCTGAGAAATGTATTCGATAATGGCTTCATGTTGCGCATCTCCTTCCGGGTAAAGACCCTGATAGCTTGGAGAAAATCCAGAACCGCAATCAGCTCTCTCCAAGGGCAGCTGATCTTCCGATCCGTCCCTCCTTCCTTGTGGTTTTGTTGGAACATCCCCAGTATACGACAGCTTATCTGCAACCTGCCGGAGCTTTTTTACGTCCTGTACCCATACAGGGAAAGGAGCTTGCAGATGAAAAAATATGCGGAAGTTGCTGCAAACATCAAACGGGATATGGAAATAGGTGCTTTGCGAAGAGGAGATCAACTGCCTTCCATACGTGCTTTGTCCTTGAAGCTCCGCTGCAGCCCCAATACGATTATTAAGGCCTATCAGCAGTTGGAGCAGGAGCATCTGATCTATCCGGTGCCGCGGAGCGGTTACTTTGTTGTTGATCCGCAGCATTCCGGCAAAGAAGGGACGGATGGGAATAATGGGATTGATTTTGTCGCGGCCGGACCCGATCGGGAGGTTATGCCTTATCGGGATTTCCAGCATGCCATGAATCAGGCGATCGAACGATACCGGGAAGATCTGTTCTCCTATTCGGAGATTCAAGGACTGTGGTCCTTACGGGTCCAGCTGGCACGACAATTAAGGGATGTTCAAGTATTTACGGTGCCGGAGAAGATATTTGTAGTGACTGGTTCACAACAAGCGCTGCATCTGCTGATTTCCCTCCCCTTTCCCAATGGAAAAAGCAAGCTTGCTGTCGAGCAGCCTACCCATTCATCGATGCTGGAATCTATCCGGCAGCAAGGCGTGCAGGCGTGCGGCGTTGAAGTCACGCGGGATGGGATAAATGTGGAGCATCTGGAGCGTTTATTTCAGACCGGGGAGATCAAGCTTTTCTATATCGTATCGAGATTTCATAATCCTACCGGCTATAGCTATACCAATGAAGAGAAGAAACGAATCGTGGAATTGGCCCGGAAATATGATGTTTATATCATTGAGGATGATTATCTGGGGGATCTCGATATCGATAGCAAGCAGGATCCAATGTTCGCTTATGATCCTTCGGGGAGAGTTATTTATACGAAAAGCTTCTCTAAAGTCATGCTCCCGGGACTGAGGCTGGGGCTCGCCGTGCTCCCTGACGAGCTGCATGAATCCTTTCTTCGTGCCAAATACGCCGCCGATGTACATACGCCGGTGCTCATGCAGGGAGCGCTGGAAATTTATCTGGAAAATGGGATGTTTGAAGCCCACTTGTACAAAATGCGGACGATCTACCGCAATAAAGCAGAGAAACTGAAGGAAGCGTGCAAACGGTATCTGCCGGCAGGCACCGTCTATACCGAACCCCGGTCGGGGTTCTACTCGCTGCTGGAGCTGCCTCGTCCGCTGACTGGCCTGCAGTTGAAAAGACATCTGGAGATGAAAGAAGTCCTCTTATATGAAGCGTCCAGCATGTTTCTACCGGAATTCCGCAAGGACAACGTTATCCGGCTGAGCATCTCACAAGTAGCGGAAGATCAGATTGACAAGGGAATCATGCTCATTGCCGAAGGCATTCGGGAGCTGCTCCTCGCCAGCAGGAAAAGAATTCAGTTTATCTAGTTGTAAGCGAGAGGACGGGGATAAAAAAAGTACCTTTAGTTCCAACTACTCTCCAATAATAGAAACAGAGGCAGTCTTGGCAGATAAAATAAAACCTTGGACTGCCTCTGCTTTATTGAAGTATCGTGCTTGTTAGTTCAACGACCAATGGGGATCTTAACTTTACAGTTATTCATTGCGAAAAAAGCTTAAGCGAACGAGGTGATCTCGAACAGAATGCCGTCTAGTGCTTTGAAATACAACGAATAACCGCCCCGAATGTTCTTAGCCCCTTGATCTGGCTGGATCAAATTCGCTCCTACAAGCCGATCGTAGAATCGATCCACTTCTTCCTTTGTATCCACGTAGAATCCGACATGGAACCCTTCAGGGTAAATAGGATTCTCGCCTCCAAATGCCGCAGAGCAGCTTAAGACAAGAGTAAAACCTTCCTCGTCCTTCATAACGGCAATCGCGTCGCCCTTCCGATCCTGCAGCTCAAAGCCGAATAAGTCCTGGAATAAACCTGTCGCATCGTTTAAATCCTTCACGCATAAATTAAGGTGATTCAGTTTCATGTTTATTTCTCCTTCTGATTAATTTAACACCATTAGATTAATTCTAATGATGTTAGATTATTCTAATATGCTATACTTGTCAAGTGAAAGGGTGAACCAAGTGGCCAGGAAAACTTATGCGTCAGCGACACCGCTCGACCAGGCACGGATTGTTCAGACGGCGTTACAACTGTTGGACGAGATCGGACTTAAGGAACTTAGCATGCGCAAAATTGCGGATAAGCTGCAGGTGAAGACTGCGTCCTTATATTATCACATCAAAGATAAAGATCAGTTGATGCAACTGCTCTCCGATCGAATAAGCGAAGAGATGGAATGGCCTGACTCTTCGCTTCCATGGATGGAGCAAATCGACCTGTGGGGAGAGGAATTCAGGAAGATTCTCCACTCGCGCCGCGATACCGTAGAGTTGTTTAACACCACCATTGCGGTGGGTTACTCTCGTCTGGATCTGATCGAAAAGCTCTTTCGGCTATTGACCTTGGCGGGATTCCCGGACGAGCAGGTTCCTTGGGTGGCTTCGATACTGAAGAATTACGTGCTGGGATTTGTGGGAGAAGAGGTCCGTTTGAGAAACCGTTCCGATCAGGGGAACGCTTCCAACAAGGAGAAAAGCGAGATGTACAACCAGTTTTATAGCCAACTCCCGCAAGAGCGGTTCCCTCATATGATCCGCCTCGCGGTTTATACAACGAATTCTGATTGGGAAAAGGAGTTTGCCTTCGGCTTTGAGTTGTTGATAGCGGGGTTGGAAAAGAAACTTCAGAGTATGTAAAAAACGACAGCCTGTGTCATCCAGGCTGTCATTCCACCGGAAGCTACGTGGTTTGCCGGGCACTTGGCTTAAGCCTATATCTGATCGCAGTTAACAATCGGACGACTGTATAAATAATCAGAAACAAGACCATAAATCCGGCTGAGACGCGGTACATGAACGCATAATCAGACATGGAGGAGACGGCTCCCAAAATCAAGGCACCGACCGCGATACCGAGGTCAGTCGTATTATAGAACATGCTATTGGCCATACCGTACTGCTGCGATGTGCCGGAACGAAGCATCCATGCCTGCAGCGTCGGCTGAATGGAGCCAAAGCCGAGTCCATACAAAAGGGCGGACAAAATCAGCATCGGCATCGTTGTCGTGTAAGATAGTACCATAAGAGCTGACACAACGCTGATCGAAGCAGGAATGAGAACGGCAGCATGTCCGAAACGATCGAATATTTTGCCCGAAACAGGCCTGATAATAATAACCGCCAGCGCATTAAACATAAAGAATAGGCCCACCTGTTCCAAATGAACGGACTCGCCGAACAAAGCGATAAAGCTGAGCAGTCCGCCGTAGGTCACAGCAAGAATAACATTCAGCAGACCGGGAATTAATAATTTAACATGGAAAATCTGTTTGGAATCGGCAGCTGTACCAGCCGCTGTCTTCTTGCTCATTTCGGCCGGAATTGTCCGCGAAAAGAACAAAATTGGAAAGATCAGCACGATGGTAGCTGTTCCAAGCATGCCAAGAGTTGTGAACCCTGCATGCTTCATCACACTTAATCCGATGATCGGTCCAACAGACATAGCCAGACTGGTGGACAGCCCGAAATATCCGATACCTTCCCCCATCCGTTTACCAGGTATGATTTGAGATACCAGTGTAGGAATAATCGTACTCGCCATCCCAAAACCGATGCCAAAGCCAATACGCATGACAAGCAGCATTCCAACAGAGCCTGCCGCAACGGATAATGCGGTAAAGAGTGTTGCGGCTGCAAGTCCCGTATACAAGATAACGTTCCGGGGCACTTTGCGCATAAGCGGGGTGGTTAACAATCGGGTAATAATCGTTGCTCCTGCAAAAACGCTTATAATCAGACTGACTGTCATATCATCTGCCTGAAAGGCGGACTTCACATAAGCAGGAAATGCTGCGAGAAGCATCTGCAAATTCAAAAACAACAACAAGGAACAGATCGTCAATATAATAAATGGCTTGGTCCAAAGCTTGGAATTGATTTCATGAGACTGCATATATATTCTCCTTACGGGTTTATGTTAATTTGTTCACATGATGATTAATCCGGAGAAGAAGCTCCATGAGCAATTCATGTTCATCATCTGTCATACATTGTTTGATTTCCTGGTTTACCTGCTTTTCAATCGGCAGGGTCTCCTTGAGCAGCAATGCCCCTTTGTCCGTGCTGCTTACTTGGAAGGAACGCCTGTCACTTTCTGACATCTTCCTGCTAATCAGGCCTTTCTCTTCCAGATGGTCGAGAATACGGGTTGTCGTCGCTTTGTCCTTACCCGCCAACTCGGCAATTTCCTTCTGAATCAAACCGTCTGTCTGATCCACTTGAAACAAGACTGACCACTGCTCCGTTGTAATCTCATAATCCTTCAGACGTGCCTGAAGGACATTCGTCATTTTGCGGTATGTGACCCCCATTAGAGCGCCAACCGATCGTTCCAGCACATTTTCATTTGCAGCCATAAACATCTTCCTTCTATTTAGTTGTTATACCAACTATATACACAACAACTATATTTGTCAATAAGCTGTACTGACCATTCTACCATCGACTGCTCTGGTAACCTCGGGTTCCGATTATTGCACACAGTCCGCTGTAAACAAAAAAAGCCCCAATCCCCCGTTCGACCGGTTGATTAGAACCTTTTTCCTGGAGCTTGTTGCCTGAGCATCAGAACATCATCGATCTGATATACCCGATTGTAAATTGAACGCCTTTATCGCCAAGCTCTCCGTTCCAGACATGGGAATGCGGTTCGATACTCAGTCCGGCATTATAGCCGTTTCCGTAAAGAATCGCCATGAACGTGCCCCAGTCCGTCTGATCGAGGCCGGCTGGCGGATCGTCAAAACGTTGGCCGTCGATAATGACAGAGCCTTTGATATGAACATGCTGAAACCGGCCGCCCCATTTGCGGGCCTCCAGTAAATAATCGCGTCCTGCATAACGGGAATGGGACGGGTCGAATTTAATGCCTAGCTCAGGAAGATAACCGTGAATAAGCGTCCAAGCCATGTCATCTTTGACAAAATTATTCCAATCGCAGTTGTAAGAGGAAATGACCACTCCTTTGGCTGCTCCGTAATTGATCAGCTTGCGGAAATAATCGATTGCAAAAGAAACGTTTTCATAATAAGACAATTCTTCCACCTTGTTCACGCCACAAACAAAATTGGCGCATCCAAGCTCCGCCGCCGCGTCGATCAGACGATAGGAGATTTGAAGCTCTTCCTCCACTATCCCCTCTTTGCTGATGCGGTCAGAGCCCCAACGTCCGACTGATCCGACCTTTACGCCAGTCTGTTCGCTTGCTGCTTTCAACTCCGGAATTTGGTTTGTAAATGCATCCAGATCAGAGCCGATATTGATGCAGAATTCCAAAAACTCAAGGCCTTTATCCTTTGCAAGTTGAAAACTGGCGGCCTCCGCTGAGGCGATAATACCTAATTTCATGATGCTGCCTCCCAATGGTTTTGTGAAGTGGCGGAACATGTCCGCCCTCTCCCTCATACTTTACAGCGGCCACGCGGACAAAGATATGCTGGAAATAGTCTAATTTTTATACTCTGTTACCTTTTGCTGTTTTTCTCCGGTTATCGAATAGAGCAACTTTTGAGAGTTTTTCAGCAATGATCAATCTTTTATGTTTTAAATACAAGGATTATAATACAATCATAACAGCAATAAATTAGGGGAGGATTCAAATCATGAAATTGCATGGCTTAACGTCAGAACAGCATGCCACTTGGGAGCGCGATGGTTTTTTGGTACTTGAGGACTTTCTGAATCCGGAGGAAACGTCTTACTATAATGAACGGCTTGATCTTGCTTTTGAGAACTGGCAGATCCGCGGTGGAGTTAATCCCGCTACCGGCCAATTAAACCATGTGCAGCAGGTATGCGGCATTATTGAATATGAAGATGCCTTTGTGGAACTGATGGAGCATGAGCGTATGATGTCGATAATGAGGGACCTGATCGGCGATTCCTTCGTCATGATCGATAACGACGGTTTGATCAAACCTCCGCAGAAGGAGAGCCATACCGGCTGGCATCGTGATACCGGCAATCTTCTTTATATCAATGAAAAGAAAACGCCTTTTATGGCCAAAGTATTCTATTTCCTTTCGGATGTTAAGCCTGAAGGCGGTTGTCTTGCTTTTCTTCCAGGGAGCATTCATATGACCAACGAGGAACTGCCCAAGGTCAGCAAACAGGAGGAAATGCCCGGACATGTGAGGATGAGCGTCAAAGCGGGCACAGCCGTCATTTTCAATGGGTACACGTACCATTCTGCTCTAAACAACTTCACAAACGAAACCAGACGGTCTATTATTTATAATTATGCGCATTCGTTTCTGCGTACATGGCCTGGCTATGAGCCATCCGAGGCATTAATGTCCAAAGCCGACACGAATTTGCGGAAAATGCTCTTCGGAATGCTCCCTTGGACAGCAGACCCGGAAGCTTTCAAGGAAGCCGCAAACGTGCCTGCTGATAAAGATTAATAATCCCGCAGCTGGCGAAAAGGATGTCGATTGATGAAAGAGGAATGGTTTTCTTCCCCGAGCCCTTTTGCCAAATCCGGTCTTTATTATCCAATCATTGGCGGATACGATCCGAACGGGCCGGACTTTTTTTTTGAGCGTGATTATTATCCGGCTTATGAGATCCTGCTGATCACTCAAGGCAGGGGTCAATTCCGGCATGCCCAAGAATGGGTCCCGCTTGGCAAAGGCGATTGTCTGCTTCATGACATGCGGTATCCGCATGGATACCGCTCCGATCCGGAAGATCCCTTTCACATGAGATATCTGGTGTTTGACGGGTTGGAACTGGATTCTTTGTGGAGCCGCCTGTTCCATGGGCCGGTTGCCTTATTTTCATCTGAACTATCCGGCTCGCCGATCGATCAGACACTGCGGTCCATTCTGGATACGATGAAGGATACCGATTCGCAGAATGAATGGGAACAATCCGCCTTGATTTATCATTTGCTGATGCATTGCGCCAGACTATCCGATTACGAGCGATCTATCTTTCAAAAACCGGCTAACTTCGAACGTGCGAGGCATTACATGGACTCCCATTATCTGACTATTGCCAGCATCAAGGAAGCTGCCCGGGAAGCCAATCTGAGCCTGTATCATTTCATCCGGCAGTTCAAAAAATATTACGGCTCCACGCCAAAAGAATATCTCCTGCTTAAGCAAATCAATCATGCCAAACGGCTGCTGCTGCTGACTGATGCGGCCGTAGGCGAGATTGCGGATCAAGCGGGCTTTGACAGCTACAATGCTTTTTTACATGCTTTCCAGCTTACGGAGAATTGTACGCCTTCCGTGTTCCGGAAGAATTGGAAAAGAACATGAGTCATCTTCCGAATCCTGGACGGGACGCGCACCAAAAGCACCTCCTTGCCTGGCCGGCGGAGGTGCTTTTGCTTTGTTTGGATGGATGGCAGCTTATTCCTCGCTGCCAGGCTTTTTCACGTCCGCCGCTTCCTTCTTCGGAACTACCCGCGCCGGTCGTTCCACCCAGTTCTCCCGGTTCATCCGCATGACCTGGCTGCCGCGCGTTTCCGGTACCGGTCTGACGATATCCGCCTCTTTTGCAGGCGAATTGTCTGCGCCGCTGTCTGCAGCCTGACTGGCTGGAGCTTTTTTGCTTAGGCCTCCGCCATTATGTTTGCCTTTGTTCCATACACGTCCTTTACTCATTGAAGCACTCCATTCCAAAGCCATGATTTCCAAACTAAACCCTACCACACTAATAGAGGTAGTTCAACAAGACCGATATTGATCACGATGCGATTTCATCTTCTTGAACTTCGATGGAATGAAGTAGTTCAACAAGACCGATATTGATCATGATGCAGCTTTCATCCAGCCTTCATGCATCGGCCTGATTCAGCAGCTTCTGCAGATCATCATAGGGGAATTCCTCATTCCCCGCATGGCGGAGCGTATAGGCCTCCCCTTCAAGCACCCACCCGAATCGAGGATGCAGTGTCCATACCGCGTTGTCCAAAGGCCGTATCGTTTGTTTAATAAACGCCTGAATTTCCCCTTCTGAATATAAATCAAGCGAACGCCAAGCGGCTTCTACGGTGCTCCTGATGTGATTCAGATCATCCTGCTGCGTGATAGCGGCGAACCGGTAAAGCAGCAGGAACGGGATAAATCCGGCATCCGGATCTTCGGCGCGTAGATGTTTGCTTATAGCCTCCAGTTCTGCCCAGCGGAATACATACGGATGAAAATGGACCTGATCATCCCACCCCAGTTGAACCGGCTCCCCATCAAGACGGCCGGACAGCAGCAATGTAACATCCATCAGCTCTTCTTCGATATCCACCAGCAAGGCCGATCCTTCAGACAACCGCAGTTCGACAGGATTATCGGCAAGCGCCGGATAGCTCCGATCTTCCTCTGTCATCCAATAATAGTCGGTCCAAAATTCCTGTTGTTTCATGATGGAATGAAAATAATGGATCATTACGAAATCCCCTTTCCGTATCTTCTTATTCTACTATGCCTGCTTTCCCATGCAAACGTCCTTACGGATGGAATATACGCTGCAAGGAAGTGTTCCGGCGTTTGCCGGAGATTTTGCGGATCAATATGGCTTACCAGACAGCCCGAGCCACTGGTAATTCTTCTGAACTCCCGAAGCAGATCGCTTTACCCTGCTCCTCCTGTCCCATATACATTCAAGATGAATGCCTTGGGAGCGGTATCAGTTAAAAAAAGCGAGAATCGTTGCGATTCCTCTTCACGTCCAACACGATAATGCCGTTCTAACATATCCCAACTATACTGGAAACAAATAAGCCTTCTCTCCCGTCTATGACAACGAGGTGATTGAAGTGTTCAAGAAATGGATGGTCATTGCATTAAGCTGTGGCATTTTAGGGGGAACGGCTCTGGTGGTCAAGCCGGAAGCGGTGTCTGCATGCAGCTGCGCTATGGCCCCTTCGCCAGCGAAGCAAGTGGAAGAGGAGCTCAATCACAAAACGGTGATTTTCACAGGTAAAGCCATAAAGGTCACGCAGCCGAAGCAACGGAAATTCATGTCCAGTACGGACCAGGTGGAAATTATATTTGAGGTATCAACGTCTTGGAAAGACAAGCTGGGCAACCAAGCAGCCGTATATACGGCAATGAGCTCGGCAAGCTGCGGTTTTGAGAATTTCCGGGAGGGTACGGAGTACATCGTCTCCGCTTACGAGAGGTCGGGGAAATTGGAAACCAATATATGCGACCTGACCAAACCTCTGGCTTCCGCCGGTGAGGAATTGAAGCTGCTTGGCACCGGGTATTCGCCTTCGCCTGCAAGTTCTCAGAAATACGCACCGGACTCGGACAGAAGTTTGGCTTCCCTGATGGGCATCTCGGCTGCGGCGTATGCTGCCCTCGCAGCAGGTATCTTCCTGATTGCAGGGTTCGGTGTCTTCCTGTTCAGAAGAAGCCGCCGTTAAATCGGCGGCTTCAGAGGCTTGGCTGAGTAGTTATTGTTTGCGTTTGTTCCGGCACTTCTTTGGCCCGGATGAACAGCCAGACCCCGAATAACAGCAGACAGCCTGCCAGAACCTGATGAACCCCGATCTCTTCGCCCAATAAAGTAGGCTAGAACTCCCGCTCCGATGGGCTCACCCAGTACGGTCATCGATACCGATGCGGCTTTCATGTACTTCAACAGCCAATTGAATAAGAAATGGCCGAATAAAGTCGGTACAATCGCGAGCAGCAGAAATAACCCCCATTCTTTTTCCGGATAGCCAGTGAACGAAAAATCAAGGCATAAATTATATACAGCAGCACGGCACCCGCTTCCGCAAAAACAAAAAAGCTGTAAATAAAAGCGGATATCCGGCCAGAAGGAGCCGATCATGACGAGAACGGGCTCAAGACATAAGATAGCTGTCGCGCTGGCTACGGTCGTGTAACGCAATGATCCCATCCACAGCAGAAAATGCATGCAGCCCCAGCATTAATCCTGAAGCAAAACGCCAAATCCAGTCCCATTTTATAGGCCTTTTAACATCGGCTCAATATTTGAACAAGAAAGGCAGCCTGACTACTGTACCATACCATAAACAAGCAGCCTGACGTTCCCGCCATTTTGATTTTTCATGACAAAAAAACATAAAAAGATCGCTCAGGTTTCAACAAACTTCTCGACCATCCATCTGTAAAATAAAATCCGGATCAAAATATAAAGCCCAAAGGAGTTTGTTGCAAACACGATGATGGATAACGATTTGATTGAACTTGTCTTGTTGAAGGTGACTGTGTCTTATCTGGTTCAGGCCAGAAGCAAATCCCATGCCCTGAATAGGGCACGATTTCATATGAATGATGAAACAATAAGTCTGGACCGCTTAAAGCTCGTAAACAGAATGGGCATGGAAAAATGGATGAAGGTGGAACGCGTGGAATCAATCCTTTGGGCGGCTGCCGAATCCTCCGATTTCTCCAATCAGTTCAAGGTAATCGGACATATTCAACTGGTTGTGCGCATTCATGCCAGCGGTGATTCTGCAGAGTCTGTCCTTCAAGAACCTTATCATTTCCCCCGGACCTTGCTTTCGGATAAAACAGTCTGGGTCATCCCTACGCTGCTTGAACCCGCCTTTACCCAAGTCCTCAATGTGTCGTTTACACGGAGTGCGGGATCCAGAGAATCGGCATCTTTAATCATAGCGGTGTAGAATAAAGGGATAATAAGGACCTGTTGAACGATACAAGAATGAATCGTTACGATTTACATAACAATCCCCGTGGAACCAGAGCCCGCGGGGATTTGTTTATCCTATTTGTGTACACAAGAGCGGTGCTTATAATAGCATGTTACCAATGTTTCAAACAGCTTTCCAACGAATGCCAGTGCTCGGTGAGCCATATCATTTCCTCTGCAAAACGCTTGGGGGGAACACTAGATTCGTCCATCCCGTTTTTCAGCCACCAATGCGCTTCCCTGCACCACAACAGCTTTAAAGCCAGTGGCAGCATGCCCACGGGAAAAGAATCGATTTCCCGGTACCCGGCAAGAAAGGCCTGAACCGGCTCCTGACGCAGCTGGCCATGGTGAAGAGACCCCGAGAGCAGAATTCTGGCGATATCAATGGCCGGGTAACTGTAGCGTACCTTATCGAAGTCGACAAAGCATATGGAACCATCCGTACCCACCAACAGGTTATCCGCCCAGCAATCCCAGTGCGCCCAACCCGGCTGAAGGCAATCAAACATAGATAAATCCAAGTCTGACAGGAGCAAGCCCTGCTTTGTGATCGCCAGAAAAGCTCTATTGTTGCGGTGTTCAGCTTCGCCAGCTTCCTCATAATTCGTTCGCCACTGATCACTAAGCTCTTGCAGAGAAGGTCTCCAGGCCTCGCTTGGCACAGCTATCCCGGACATCACCCGATGCATCTGTCCCATGGCTTGTCCGATTCTATTCATAACCTGACTGTCCGCCATTCCGGGGGTTATCATGTTTCCTTGAAAATGCTGCATTACCACATAATAATGTCCCTTATCCGACCGCATGATGTGATTTCCATCGCGGAGCCATATTTTCGTAGCGATATGGGCCTGCTCATGAATAAGCTGCTGCACAGACTGCGAATGTTCGATTCTTGTACGGCACTCAACGTCAGTCAAATCGTATCTTCGCGGATGATAACATTTGATAAAGAGCTCACCCACATTGGTTGCAACCATCCATTTCCTATTATATAGTCCAAAGAAATTAGGCGTGTAGTGAAAAACGGTGATTCCCAGTGCTTTTTCCAGATGAGAGAAAATCTCCTCACGTACGATCGGATCATCGAACACACGAACTTCCGCAGAGCGTGACAAATTTATCCCCCCTTCCCGATCCTCATAACGTACTTCCAATATTCAACAAAGAAGCTGCTGGAACCTTCCGTATACCCATAAAAAAAACAACCCGGATCCCGAAGCATTTTAAGATCCAGATTGCTTTTAGATTACTATGGTACACCATTTGCGCTCTACTTTGTGACAATCGAAGTTTGGCTCCAACCATTTAGACGCGCCAATCAAGGGGATGGTTGCGACCATCTCCTTTCATTCTCAGACAGGATACCAATCCCCTACGTCCGGGGATGTGCTTTCAGCCACTCCAGCATCTCATCCAGCGTGCGTACTGGCACGATATTCAAATTCGGCGCTCCCTTGCGAGCATCTTCCTCCTGGCCGGCAGGTACAAAAAAAACATCGGCGTCGGTCTTATTCACCGCATAAGCCTTTTGTTCAATGCCCCCGATCGGTCCTACTGACCCGTCGGCCTCGAGTGTTCCCGTTCCTGCCACCGAATTCCCATAGGTTATATCTCCGGGAGTTAGCTGATTTATCAGCGTAAGCGCCAGAATAGCGCCATGCGACGGGCCGCCCTGATAGACCAGATAGGACCGGAAACCCACCTTCTTCGGAAGATCGGCTTTGACCCGATTCTCCACCTGCAAGCCGAATACGGCGCGGTCTGGTTCTTCGCCGCTGCTCATGGTCTTCACCTTTATTACCGGTTCTTCGCCGCTGCGCATGACCTTTACCTCGACCTCTTCTCCAGGACGGACATTCTTCATCTCTTCCGCCAACTCTGCAGCCGACATAACAGCATGGCCATTCGCCGCCAGAATCTGATCCCCCGGCTGTAATTTCCCTTCTGCCGGACTGTCTTCCATAATGAGCATAATTTGAACACCTGTAGGAATGACACCGCGGCCGATTCCGAGCTTTTGGAACGCAACCGCGCTGCTGACCTGATTTGCATCTGCCCGTTGATTGTTGGCGGCGATCTGCATATCGCCAATTGATATGCTTGTATCCCTTTTTTCAATATGTACCGATGGAAGCAGGGCCGCATACAGCCAGTCTATCGGGAAAGCCGGCCGCTCGATAACCAGGACCCCTTCAATGGAACCTTTGGGGATTCCTTCCTCAACCTGAGCATAACGGTTCATATTCAGCGTAAACCCTGGTGATGTTACTCCATATGGTGTCGGCCAGAACAATCCGGCAGCGATAACCAGAAGCACCAACAGCATGAACGAGCTTCGCAATATCCACCGTGAGCCGATGCGCCTTTCGGAAACGATACCATCCACTAACGTCAGCAGCAAGGTAATAACGAGAAGCAGCAGCGATAGGACAAGATGATCCGGAATTTGAAATATGGCAACCCCCGAAGTCACGCTTCCAGCTGCGACAAGGAGCCTGAGCAGAATCAGCCTCCGGCTCCCGCGGCGTTCAGCGGCAATCCCTACTGCTGCACCGCATAACCACAACAAGGGAACAAACGCCAGTAGATAAATCAACGATTGAATGCGGTCAATCCAGTAGATGTCACCTGAGCGGACGGGATCTCCCAACCAGATCAATTCACCTGCCACCGACAGGATAGCCGCAAGTCCATATCCTGCAATATATAAGCGTTTTCCGATTTTGTCCGCCCTCACCTTCAATAGCCTTCTCTAAACGTTTGGCATAATAGTTATCTTGATTATACCTCTTTTTTGACGAGGATCTATAACTGGAAAATCCGGCGCTGAATTCACCCTTCCAACATTTCACAAATTCGGTATTCCGCATGATGACTAATTTTTTTCAACACTTTTGCGGGTACTCCTGCAACAATAGTATTCTCTGGAACATCCTTAATGATGACTGCTCCAGCCACAACAACAGAGTTGTCCCCAATCGTCACGCCAGGCAGTATGGTTGCGTTTGACCCGATCCATACATTGAATTATCCATTTTTTTAAAACCACCTGTCTCATTTATATATTCGCTTCGAATTATTTAGAAATAATAACTTTTTATATTGCTTTTAAGTTTCAAATAAACATCCCCGTAGAAATCTTTGTCTGTATAAACTTGAAAATCATTATTATTATATTTCCCCAATAGCCAGCTTGAAATCGTCTGTAAATCAGCAAGATCTGTTTGAAGCTGGTTAATATCTTCATAAGATTTGCTATTAATACTTTCAAGAAAATTTCGATAGGCCCGAAGCTCAGATAAATATCCATTTAATATTAGATTCCTTGACAATATACTGCCACCGACAAGATTCTCTTTATACTTTGACGCCGCTAAATAATTGAATTCGGCAATTTGAATACCCTCGATAATCGCACTTAAATGATTCGGGGTTTTGATGTATTCCATAATTTCTGTATTGCCAGCCATAGCGAAGACATTTGTAAAGGTTAATTCATGCTCTCGCATATAATATTCAGCCATACCACTATTGTTTTTTCTTTCAGAATCAAGCCTGCTGTGCTGATAGATATTGAACCCTGATGAACATATAAAAAGCAAGAATAAAGTAATGATCAGTATTTTTCTAAAAAAACTTGTTTCTTTTGTCATTCCGTAAAGCTCCTATTCCTTATTTGGGTTGTGAACAACAAAAAAAATCTCACTAACGAAATCCGGATCATACTCCGTCCCCCCGGTCAGTGATGAAGATTATCGGGCAATTTGGAAAATAAGCCCAACGACAGCACCAGCAGCATCTTCCTGTTGATGGTCGTTCATGTTGTCGATATACCTCATGCGCCCATGGAACAACTGATGAATAGCAGCCGTTAGTGTCAGGGCGGTCAGCTGTTCCTCTAACAGCACTTCGCAGAAACCGGATTTGCGGAAGGATTCGGCATTAAGCAGCTGGTCGCCGCGGCTCTGATTCTGTGTAAGCGGAATAAGCAGCATCGGTTTGCGGAGGGATAGAAACTCAAAGATGGAATTGGCTCCGGCCCGCGAAATGACCATATCCGTCATGGCCAGCACATCAGGCAGCTGCTCATTGATATATTCATATTGACGGTAAGCAGGATTATTTATAGAAGCGTCGAGCTGCCCTTTACCGCAAAGGTGCACAATATTATACGTTTGTCCAAGCTCTGCCAACGATTCCCGCAAGTTCCGGTTGATCGTCTTGGAGCCGAGACTGCCTCCCATAACAAGCAGAACCGGTTTATCCGCCTCTTTGAAGCTGCAGAAATCTTTCCCCTTCCTGGCACGGCCGTCTTTGAGCTCCGGACGGATTAAGGCGCCGACATATACGGTTTTATCGGTTTTCAGGTGGGCGCCTGTTTCAGGGAAGGTCGTGCAGATCCGTGAGGCAAACGGGATGCACAGCTTGTTCGCAAGTCCAGGCGTAATATCCGATTCATGAATAATAACTGGAACTTTATTCAGCCATGCCCCAAGCACAACGGGTACGGACACGAAACCGCCTTTGGAGAACACAACATCCGGCTTGTTCGCACGTATATATCGATACGCCTGATAGGCGCCTTTCACTACTTTAAAGGGATCCTTCAGATTTTGCCAGTCAAAATAACGCCTGAGCTTGCCGGTCTTGATTGCGTAATAATTGACTTTGCCAAGGGCAGAAATCAGCTGTTTCTCGATTCCAGTCTCGGAACCGATATATTCAACAGACCAGCCGGCTTGAAGAAAATGTGGGATAAGCGCCAAATTGACCGCCACATGGCCGGATGAGCCTCCGCCTGTAAACACTATTTTCCTCAAATTCATTCACCTGTTCTAATATGATTTGTTACGTACAGTATACGGATTATTCAGGGAAACATCACTCATTTATTGCTCCTTCGTATCCCCTCTCTGTAGTTATATGGTTACTGTTTCGAAAATTAGATCCGCCGCCGGAAACTTCGTTCATTGCGAATCGGATGACGAGTTGATCGTAGACGATATTATCCCCATAGTAGAAAAATGACCTCCTTAACGAAAGTGAAGGCGCTTTCTATAATAAAGATGTAAGACTAATCGAACTTGAGGAGGGTCTAAGCAAGATGAAGAAAAATGTGGTCCTTATCGTGTCCTTCGTATTTTTAGCATCCGGATTGCTTGCAGGTTGTGGCAAATCAGAGAACAACACAAACAACACACCGACAAAAGAGCCGGCTCCAACGAATACCGCAGCAAATGAACCAAAGGTGAATGACGAACCGTTTGAAATTACCATTCGTCATACGCAAGTCGGGGAAGCTAAGAAATTCCGTTTGGCTATACTTAACGATGTAGTGAAGCAAACAGAAGCAGCCATTCCTGGTTTGAAGATTAAACTGGACGCTGTAGATTCTGAAGTGAACCGCAAAGAAAAACTGAGAGGCGAAATGGCTGCGGGAAAACCACCAGAAGTATTCGATGTGTTCGGCAGTCCAGATGCTCAGCTTTATGCTAAAGAAGGTTTGATGCTTGATGTGACTTCCATTTTGACTGAACTGGGCATGAAAGATAAATTCAACACACTGGCTCCATTTACTTACCAAGATAAAGTTTATGGAGTTCCAATTGGTGGAAGTATTGAAGGGTATTTCTATAACAAAGAATACTTTGAACAAAAGGGACTTAAAGTTCCTGCAACACTGGATGAATTAGAGAAACTGGCTGAAGCCATTAAAGCGGACGGTAAAGTTCCTTTTGCGCAATCCTCCAAAGATTCATGGATTCCGTTGATGACTACAAATAACCTGTGGTCGTACTATGCGGGAGCTGACATTACTTACGGATTCAAAACAGCCGCTACGAAATGGACGGATCCCAATGTCGTGAAAGCGGTCGCGAAACACCAGGATTGGGTTAAAAAAGGATTCTACAAAAAAGGCGAACTCGGATTTGAATACGCTGACATGAGAAACCAAATCATCACTGGAGAAGCTATTCTCATGATGGATGGATCTTGGGCAAACTCCGTATTCAGAGATCCAGCACAAGCGGGTGACATGGTTGGCAAAATTGGATTCTTCAATATGCCTCCTGTGAACGCTGGAGACAAGGCAATTGTGATGCAAGACGCTAACAATGGATATGGTTTCTCCAGCGCAGTTGCGGATGACCCCCGTAAATTAGCAGCCGTTAAAGAGTTCATCAAAAACCTGTGGACAGATGAAATGCAGCTTCGCGGATTGAAAGAAGACGGCCTTCTGCCAGCAATGAAAATCGATCTTGAGCAAATGAAGTCGACTTCTGACGATCCATTAATGCAAGATATTTTCAAAGCAGTCAGTGAAATCGGAACATCATATCCGGCGTTTGATGCCCTCGTGCAAGCGGAAGTGAATACAGCGCTGAGCATGGGGATCCAGCAAGTCATCAGCGGCGAACTAGACGCTGCGAAAATGCTTGAAAATGTGCAAGCTGCTCAAGATGCAGCAAATGCAACAGCGGAATGATTTAGAATTATTGAAAGGGTGCCACCCGCCTCGATCCATGTGGGTGCACCCTTTTCTATTAAGTACGACATAAACTACGGAGGTTGCCATGAATAAAGCGCTAAGAAACCCTCTGATCTACATGTTGTTTATATTGCCGGCTTTTGTGTTGTTTCTCGCATTCTTCATTTATCCGATATTCACTGCGGTTAACAACAGCTTGACAAGCTGGAACGGAATTTCCAAGCATATGACCTATATTGGATTAGACAACTATGTAACAGCTTTTAAAGATATAGCATTTTGGAAATCTGTACGTAATAATTTGTATTTCATTTTATTTTCTTGCACCATTCAGGTTCCAATAATCGTGACCTTCTCCTTGCTTATTGCGAATGTGA
Organism: Paenibacillus nasutitermitis; assembly: GCF_014641075.1. Classification (GTDB taxonomy): domain Bacteria; phylum Bacillota; class Bacilli; order Paenibacillales; family Paenibacillaceae; genus Paenibacillus_Z; species Paenibacillus_Z nasutitermitis. Next base: position 1,686,199 of record NZ_BMHP01000001.1, on the reverse strand, counting down.
AAAGACTTAAAGGACTGTACAAAACGGCAGTATTTATGCCTTCTATTATGTCTACAGCAGTCATTGGGATTTTGTGGGGCTTCATTTACAACCCGGATTTCGGTCTTTTGAACAAATTTTTGGGCATTTTTGGAGTAGAGCCGATTTATTGGTTGTCCGATAAGAAATGGGCGATGCTTTCCATCCTTATCACCAATGCTTGGCAATGGACCGGATTTTATATCATCATGGTATTGGCCGCGATCCTCTCCATCCCTAAGGAGTTAGACGAAGCGGCTGCGATTGACGGAGCAACCGGATTCCAGAGATCAACCAAGATAACGCTTCCGCTTATTATGCCAATCATTTCTGTTGTCATCATGCTGTCCGTGGCCGGTGCAATGAAAGCGGCGGATATTATTCTCGTTATGACGAAAGGCGGACCTGCGGGATCAACGGGTGTTATGGCAACGTATATGATCCGTTATGCAATAACAAGCTTTAAACATGGATTTGGAAATTCCATTGCTATCCTGATATTTGTATTCACCATGATTATTACGGTATTGTATCAATTCTTTATTGCAAGACGATCAGAAAGGATTGATTACTAATGAGAGCGCTCAAAAAATCTATTCCGCATATCTTTCTGATGGGATACCTGCTCATTATTCTTTATCCTTTTTTGTTCGTTCTTTTCTCCTCTGTCAAGACGGATAACCAATCCATCGCTTCCAATCCATTCGGGCTTCCCACTTCCATCATATTTGATAACTACGTGAATGCCTGGGTGAATGCAAGCATCAACACTTATTTCTTTAACAGTTTGTATATCGGTGTACTGTCTGCATGCATATCCATCCTGTTTGCTGCGATGCTGGCATTTGCCGTAACACGGATGCGTTACAATAAGGTAAGTGCCATTGTATTCCAACTCATTTTGATTGGTATGTTGATTCCGAACAACTCTCTCCTGCTTCCGATCTACGGCATTATGAGAAACCTGAATCTTTTGGACACCCATTTGGCCCTCATTTTGCCTTATGTGGCGAATGCGATTCCCTTTTCGGTTATCATTCTTGCGGCATTTATGCGGTCCCTCCCAGGAGAAATTGAGGAAGCGGCAGTCATTGATGGATTGAGCTCAGCTGGATTATTCGCTAAAATTATATTACCGCTTACCGTTCCTGCCATAGTAACCGTATTCATCATTAACTTCCTTGGGAACTGGAATGAGTTCTTGCTCGCGAACTACTTCATATCAAGCAATGAGTTGAAGACACTTCCTGTAGGCATGGTCGGCTTCAGAGATGCTTATAACACGAACTATGCCCAAATGGCAGCCGGCATTGTCTTTAGCGTTGTACCAGTCATGATCATCTATGCGATTCTGCAAGAGAAGATTATCGAAGGGGTAACGGCGGGCAGTGTAAAAGGATAATCGCGTTTAAAATCGTCTTTTGTCATTACAATGACGCATCAGTAGTCAGTTTGGGAGCTGCCGCCTATGAATCTGCGAATCAAATTATTCACGGCCTTTATTGCGCTTATTATTATTCCATTATTTATTCTTGGAATTATTACCTTCTTTGTGACGTTTCGTTCGATCGAGACGAAGCACAGCCAGCAGGAAGAATATTCGCTTAAAGCGATTGGCTACAGCATCAAGAGCATATTTAAAGAAATGGATACTGTGACCGACAATGGGATCGCCAAGGGAGTTTTTCAAGCTGCGATTGTTGCAAAGGATCCTGATTCGCAAAATTTGACGGCGTCTACTCAACTTGATCTGAATGCCAACCAGAAAAACTTTCGCTCCTTGCTATACAACCATCCTGCCATAGACTACGCATTTTTATATGATATTCATGGTGGTACGGGTTCCAATGTAATCTCCATTTTCAATAAAGAAAATTTCGAGACACTTCCTTACGAAAAATTCAAGGAGCATCCTTTATATAATGAAGTCATGTCCTTGAGGGGTTTGCCCAAATGGATCGCACCCCATGAATATCCCGAATTGACGGGGTCAGACAAAGTGTTTACGCAAATTCGTTTAATTAAGAAACTGGACAACTTGCAAAAAGCTGGCGTTTTGGTTGTTCAAATCAAAGATTGGGAATTTGAGAAAATATTCCAGAATCTGGATTTGAGTAATAGTAACCGGAAAACCAAATTTATGCTCGTAAATGATAAAGGACTCATCGTATATGATTATCAATCTGAACTTGATGGGGAATCGATTCAGCCATATATGAAAAACAGGTTTCAATTAAATAGCAATTATCAAAGTTATCGAGGGAAATTCAACGGGGAAGAAAGTGTTATATCCATTTATAATTTAAAGGAATACTCGTGGAGTTTGGTATCGGTGACATCCTGGAGCTATTTGTCTCAGGAGCTAACCAACTTTGCGAAATGGTTTGTATGGATTATGTCTGTTTGCGTGTTGGCCGCCATCCTTTTTAACGTCCTGTTCATGAACAGGATTACCGGCACGATCGGCGTGATTGTTCGTTTTATGCGCAAGGTCGAGGACGGCGATCTGAACGCCAGAGTTGATGAAAAAGGCGATGACGAACTGCTGTTACTGCAAAAAGGTTTTAACAATCAGATGGACAAAATCAATCAATTATTTCATCAGGTTAAGCGGGAGCAGCTTCAGAAGACGAACGCCGAACTCAGGGTGCTGCAAGCCCAGATAAAGCCGCATTTCTTATTCAATACTTTGGAGTCCATTAACGTGTTGGCTGTCCAGAATGAAGGGCGCAAGGTCAGCGAGATGGTACTTCGACTTGCAAGTATTTTACGCATCAGTATTCAGGACAAGGAAGAGATCAGGCTAAGCCTTGAGGTCGAACATCTTCGAAATTATTTAGAAATTCAGAAATTCAGATTTGACGACTTGTTTGAATATGATATAGAGATCCCGGATGAAATGAGGAACTGCTTGCTTCTGAAGCTTACGCTTCAGCCTCTTGTGGAAAATAGCATACAACATGGTTTTGAAGGTATCGACTATACAGGCAGAATCAAGGTTACTGGAAAAATGGAAAACGATCGAATATTACTGACGATTGAAGATAATGGCATTGGGATGACGAATGAGCAATTGGCATCCATTCATTACGCTGATGCAGATAACCCGGACTATCATAAGCTGCAGCCATATCCAAGTCATGAACGCCGGGGCTTGGGATTGCGTAGCGTGCTCGATCGGTTAAGATTTCAATATGGCAACAGATTCGGACTTTTTATCTGCTCGCAGCCGGGGCAAGGTACCATTATCCAATGTGTGATTCCCAAATATGGATGGAGTGATAAAGAGTGAGACTGAAAGCGTTGCTTGTTGACGATGAAATCCACATTTTAAATAATCTATCCAGGGTACTTCCATGGGAAGATATGGATATAGAAATAGTTTGTTTGGCTAAGAACGGAGTAGATGCGTTAGAAGCAGCTATCCAGCATCATCCCGATTTAATCCTAAGCGACATCCGCATGCCGGTCATGGATGGAATGACGCTGTTGCAGGAAATCCGAACTCAGGGATTAACATGCGAAATTCTACTTTTAACGGGTTATCAGGAATTTGCGTATGCCCAAACGGCGCTTCGTCATGGTGTAAGGGATTATATTACCAAGCCGATTAATTATTTTGAACTGGAAGAAAAGGTTCGTATGCTTGCCGCCGATATTAGAGAGAAAAGCAAGAAACTGAAGAAGGAACAACGGTTAAACCGTGTCGCTGACCTGGCTAATGAAAACTATATGCTTCATTCGTTGTTGGGACAGGAGACGGAAAAAGAGTGCGTTTTGTGGGATGAAGAAGACGGGCTTGCTGACAAGAAAGCTTATTCCCTCTTGTTAATAGACCTGGAGGGTTACTCCCACCGCTCTATTTCCTGGACCGTTCCCGAACGGAAAGCATGGAATCTTCGGATTAAAAACATGCTAAAAGACATTTTCAATCCAATCCTGCAAGGACAAACGGTTCTGCAGATCCGTGAGGGGGAATGGTGTATCGTCTTCCCTTCTCCTGAGCAGGACAGCTCGATTACGAAAGAGCATTTATTTCCGGGGTATATCCTGTTGCAGTCTCTTGTTGATGAAAAGGATAGCATGTTCTTTCAAATATGCCTGGAGCAAAACGCATTTTCCTTAGATGGGTTGTCTCTGGTATACGATAAAATGCAGCAAAAGCTAATCCTTAACTCACCGGGCGAATGGTTTGTAGATGCGAACGAGACTGATTTAACAGCAGCATCCAAACCGGAGCTGAGTGTAACAGAGTCGAAGTGGCATTGGATTGAGGAGATAACCTGTGGACTTCGAAATGGGAATTTAGAGGTGCTTGCTCAAATGACTCACGATCTTAAATCATTTGTGTGTCATTCGAATGAAAATAGCATGGGCCAGTCTGAAAAAATGCTTCATTATCTTCTCATCCATCTGCTTCGTGAAATGCGTGAAATGCAATTGTTATCCGGGGAACAAGAGGAGAATATTTGGAAAAGACTTCAAGAATCGTTAAACCTTAAAGAGCTATTGTCCCTCATTGTTTCATTGATCGACCAGTCGAAAGACGCTCTTTCAACGAAAAAGTCCTCTGAACTGCTCATGATGTCCGCGCATAATTACATTCAACAGCATTTGGAAAGCGACTTTGGAATCGATGAAATTTCCGAATATCTTGGCATTAGCTGCAGCTATTTCTGTCTTCTTTTCAAAAATCATTTCGGTAAAACATTTGTGGAATACCTGACTAAACAACGTATGGAAATGGCAAAATCCTTATTATACAGCAGCGATAAATCGATTACTCAAATCGGTTCCAACGTTGGTTATCATGAGCGTCGTTATTTCACGAAGGTATTCCAGAAATACACGGGAATGACCCCTTCGGAATATCGCTTGAAGGATTCTTCAGGATCATAACGAGGGTTACGATAGCAGCAAAAAAAAGCCTGCCGATGTTCTCACAAATGCGGCAGGCTTTCTCTTATTCGGGCAGCAGGCGGATCAGTTCATTCCAGCAGCCAATACGCGGGATGTCGATGTGCCTGTTGTAGGAGCTATCTTTGGCATAAATGTTAATCGATAATTCTGTGAGGGTTTCCAACACGGCAGGCTTGTCGTCAAAGTAATAATCCAATTCCAGCTCCTGGATAATATGGACCTTCTGCGTATCGCTCATCCCGCAGAAGAAATGGCCTTCTTTAACCGGAAACCCTGCCTGGACCAGCCAGCTACTTGTTCTTTCGCAATGTTCCGATGTACGTGCGGTGATGTAATAGACCTCGTGGCCCCTGCGGACCAGTTCGTGGAGTACTTCAATGGCATTCGGAAATGGCGGGCAGGCGGAATAATAGATTTCTTCCCTGTGGGTGTTCCACATCAGCTTGCCCTCTTCCATCGTCATGCCGAACAAATCGTGGATGGGAATCTTATTCAAGTCCTGGAATTGTTCCAGTCCAATTTGTTTATTAAGCTTCCTGTTATAGACATGAAAAGCATGTTCCCTTAAATTGATCAGGGTATCGTCGATATCAAAACCAAATCTCATTGCGTTCTCCTTCATCTGTTGTTGAAAGGTTATACCCTATCTTAACAGAACGCAATGAGAACTTACACCCCAACCTTACTCAAGCTTTTATCTTTCAATTTCTCCTGCAAGGATCGGGACCTGGTACGGGACATACCGAAAGACGCTGCAGCTATTGCTGCGGAGACAGTTACGCCTGCCGCTCCGATCCAACTGATGGAGGCGAGCGATACCTGCTCCACGATGACACCTCCAATTCCTGCGCCGGCGGCCATCGCAAGCTGCAGTACGGAGCTGTTCAGACTCAGCATAATGCCGGAGGCTTCCGGAGCAAGACTTATTAAATGGTACTGCTGCGTCGGTCCTGACGACCAAGCGGAGAACGACCATAGCATGAGCAGTGGGAATACGATAGCTGGAGAATGAGCGGCAAGTGACAGAAGCACAAGAGTCCCTGCATGAAGCAGCATTCCGCTGATTAATGTGCGCGGTGCTCCCCATCTGTCCGTACTGAACCCCCCGAGCTTGGAGCCGAACAAGCTGAAGATGCCAAAAGCAAACAGGCCGATGCTGACTCCCTTCTCGCTCATTCCGGTGATTCCAAGCAGAAACGGTGAAATGTAAGTATAAACGATGGAATATCCGCCGATCCAGAAGAAGGTTACAGACAGTGCAATGGCTATTTTCGGCTGCTTCAGCAGCGCAAGCTGGTGCCGGATCGGCACTGGCTGCTCACTTTCTGTATGCGGGATGGTGCGATAAATAATAAGCATGGCGAAGAGTCCCAGAATGCCAATCCCTCCGAATAGCAACTTCCAGTCGTAAGCGGAAGCGATCACTCTCCCAAGCGGAACACCAATAATCAAGGAGGTGCTAAAGCCCATCACAAGTGTAGCGATGGCACTGCCTTGTTTGCCTGCCGGTGCTAACTTGGAGGCTACTGTCAGTGCGGTAACAACAAATACGCCGGTACTTAGAGCCAGCAGGATCCGAGATCCGATTAGAAATTCAAAACCGGAGAATGCCAGGACCAATCCATTTCCGATTACAAAAAAGAACAGCGAGTATAGCAGCAACTTGCGCCGCTCCACACGTGCCGTAACCGCCATAAGGAAGGGAGTTCCAAATGCATAAGCGAGTGAGAAAACGGTGATGAGCTGGCCGGCTGCAGACACCGACACGCCGATGTCATCCGCTACTTTATCCAATATGCCTGCAATAATAAATTCGGATGTTCCAACCAGAAAACTTACGATCGCCAGCATGTAAATCTTTAAAGAATTAGACATATTGATAACTTCCTCTCCCATTTAATGATTTTATATTTCTACAAATATAGAAATTAAAACAAAAAGAAAAAATCAAGCCAACAAATAAGGCGCGAACTTTTGGGCCATTTCGCGGTTTATACTGTAATAGATATAGGTTCCGTCCTTGCGGAGTTTCAACAGGCCGCAATCCGTCAATTGCTTCAGATGATGCGAAAGCGTCGAGCCTGCGACACTCGCAAGCTTGCTGTTGATATCAGAGCAGCAAAGATTTTTCTCCTCGGTCAGCAGCAGCGCGATTTTAAGCCGGGTTGGTTCACCGAGCGCTTTGTATACCCGGACAGCCTGCTTGACTTCCTCATTCTCCTCAACCATGTCGTCCCTCCTTGGCAAAAACGATATTTCTACAAGTATGGAAATAAAGATATCACATCACAGCAAGAAATGTAAATCTTTTTTTTATCGGTTACCCGATCATTACATTTTCTGGACGGCGAATGTAATGGAATTCGCCCGAAACTCCGATGGTTCCTCGTACTTCTCCTCCTCAATTGTTTGCAGCTTGGTGCGTTTCTCCAGCACATTCCATCCTTGATAAACCTCTTCGAATATCCGTAATGCCTCTTGCTGCGGCAAATTAAGCTCAATTAAAGTCTCCAGCTCCCGGCCGCTTGCTTTATCAAGCTCCTGAATACCGGTGTTCATTTCAATACAATGAATACCCCCGATCCGTGTCCCCCGCTTCATCTTCTCCAGCACCGCAATAAAGGCTTCCTTGGAGGAAACATGCTCCAGACAACCGCAAGCTACGATATAGTCATAATCATTTTCCAGGATGTCAGCATGTTCGGCATCGCCCACTTTCGCTTGAATTTTATCGGCTATTTTATATTTCTCCGCATTCTCCAGGAGCTGGCCAACGGCTTCATCCAGCAGGTCAATACCCACCACTTTGCTGTTCGTTTCTTTAAGCCTAAGAGCTATAGGTATGGTATTTCGCCCCGGACCGGACCCAAGGTCAAGCACTTTCACGTTCTCTTTATGGGTTAACAGCCGTTCCAGCAGTTCCATGACAAGCGGAATCGGCTTGGCCATCCAAGAACCCGGCTTCAGGATTTCATGATCCGTATACAACTCATGATGATAGCTTGCTTCTGCCTCCCGGGCTTCCTCGAAATTTCCTTGATTCATAGAGCGGCCTCCCGTGTTTTCAGATTATTTCCCGTCCTCTTTTTATGTAATACCCATCTATCCCTTTTCTAAGACAGTTTCATCATTCATTACCGGAATGAAGCTGTTCTTCTAATCATAAAAGACGATATGCGATTTATCATCCTTGTAATAGGTTAATCGGTCCTGCAAGGTTCCGGTATGGAATTCAAATTTATGACCGTCGGGATCCGTGAAATAAACAGATCTCCTATCCTTTTCGTCCCTGTCCCGGCTTGGGAGAATATTCACTTCCAACTCGGCAAGTTTTTTAACTGCTTCGTCAAAATCTTCTTCCTCCACTGAAAAGGCCATATGGGTATAGGAAAGCCATATCTCATTGCGCGGTATATCCTGTTCCACATTTAAAGCCAGCCAAATGCCGCCGAGGTCAAAATAAGCCAGGCTCCTTCCTTTCACAAGCAGCTTTGCGCCAAAAACCTGTTGATAAAATAAAATCGATCTTTCCAAATCGGACACGGAAAAAAGCAAATGATTCAATCCGCCAATTTTCAATGAGCCCCCTCCTTAATCGGTTATATGCGGTCAGGGTCCGTCCCTTTCGTTTCCTTCCCCATGAAAAGAACTGCCAGAGCGCCAATTACGATCGCAATGAAGAAAATCATAAACACATTCGCAATCGCCGTTCCCGACGCCACGAGCATACCGACCAGATAAGGTCCGATCACGCCCCCGATGCGTCCGAAAGATGCGGCAAAACCCACTCCGGTAGCGCGGATAGAGGTCGGATACAGCTCCGGCGTATAGGCATACATTGCGCCCCAAGCTCCGAGATTGAAGAAAGACAAGCTGATTCCGGCTGCGACAAGCATCCCTGCCGTCACGGCGCTGCTGAACCATATTGCACTGACAGCAGTCAGCAGCAGATAGGTAACAAGCACGAATTTACGCCCGAACTTTTCGATGAGATAGGCGGCAGTAAAATAACCGGGCAGCTGGGCAAGCGTTATGATCAGCACATATTGGAAGCTTTTTACCAGACCGAAGCCCTTCATCACCATAACCGTCGGCAGCCATAGAAACATGCCATAGTAGGAAAACACGACAGTGAACCACAGGATCCAAAGCACGATTGTGGACTTTCGGTATTTTATGGACCAAAGCGATCGCAGCCGATCTTTGAAAGGAAGCCTGAGATGCTGCTGATTGATGAAGCGAGGCGAGTCCTGAATCGCCCTTCTAAGATATAACGCATATAGAGCCGGCAATGCACCGATGAGCAGCGCGATTCGCCATCCGTAAACCGGAATGACAAAGTAGGCCACAAGCGCAGCCAGAATCCAGCCTCCTGCCCAGAAGCTTTCCAACAGCACGATAGCACGGCCTCTTTCCTTGGCCGGTACGGATTCCGAGACAAGAGTCGACGCAACCGGAAGTTCTCCCCCCAGTCCGAAGCCGGTAATAAAGCGAAAGATACACAGGATGACGAAGCTCGTGGCAAAAGCGGATAAGCCGCTGGCTGCTGAGAAGATGAGCAGTGTCCAGAGCAGGATCGACCTGCGGCCGAACCGGTCCGCCATAGCTCCCGCAACAGCGGCACCTGCGGCCATTCCAATCGAATTGATCGCCGTTAACAGCCCGATCTGCCGTGCTCCCAGGTCCCAATCCACACTCAAAGCGGCAACGATAAAAGATAACAGTCCCACATCCATCGCATCAAACAGCCAGCTGAGACCCGCACTGAACATCAGTTTTCGTTGTTTCTTGTCACGCAGCAAGGTCGATTGTTTCACAATAGGTCCCCTTAGCCAAAAATTTTGTTGGTTAATGTGCATCATAACTCTTTACACCTAATTAGTATTCCTTAAAAAGGTTATTTTCTAAAGCTTTGCAGCAATTATTCTTGAATCGAAAAATTTCCGGGTAAAAAGCAAAAAAACCGGATCCAGATGGTCCGGAAGTTTCGGATGATTTTCCTCGGCGTTTGGAAGTTTGGACTTTGGGTCGCAAAATATTGAATCTACTCGATGCTGCTTATTAGGCACAAATTCTTCTGCATGCTTAGCCGCCCGGAACCGCATGCTGAAACCGGATAATGGAATAATCGTCTATCGTGGAGGATAGTACGGCGTTACGGATTGGGTAAAGATTCGGCGTAAAGCGAAGCTCAGCTCCCGCATTGACGATTTTGGCGAGAAGCTGTTGCACAGGTTCCACCGCTATCGGGTTTACCGTCTGACGCGAAAGGTAATAGCCAGCTGTACCATCGGTCAATTCAAACCCATTATCTTCAAATGTATACCGGTATAGGGCAACTGTATTGATTTTCTCCAGCCAACCGCTCTCCACAACGATAATTGTGGAAGCCTTTGAGCCGTGGAAGAAAAGCTCAAGATCGGCGCTGCTGACGGCCTCGGATCTGCTGTATATTACACGCGGACAATCACGCGGGAAATAGTAATTTACAGCGTGTTCTTCGTCGATCGCCCAGACAACGGACGGAAGATCAGGCCGGTTCTTAACCGGCTGTGGGACAAAGGTCGTTATATCCGGATTTTCGCTGAAATGATAAAGCATCGCATTCCTCCAGCCGCCGGCTATGCCGGCAGTTATATGTTAGGGAACAACAGGTTCTTCAATATCGGGCTTTGAAAACCCTTTGAATGGCATATCATCGTTAATTGCCGGGATTCTATGTTATCGGAGTCGTGCCCGTTTGCGATTCGGCCAGAGTCTTTGAATCCTGCTTTCCTGTAGGCCCGAATAGCTGCGGTGTTTCTTTCATCTACTGCTAATGTGACCCGCGCAAGTCCCAGCACGGTAAACGCATAATCCAATACAAGCTCCGCGGCTTCTCTCCCATATCCTCTGCCGTGAAATCGGGATTCGCCTATAATAATGGCAAACTCCGCTTCAGCACCACCTCTCTCAAGATACGTGATTCCAATCGGCGACTTTGTTTCTTTATCGTAGATCGTAAAGAAAACAAATTGCGGGTCAGACGAAAATGCCAGGAAGGCATCATCCTGCTCTTCAGAAGTCAGACGGTCTGGCTTATCTGAATACTTCGCAAGAACGAAATCACGGTTCCATTTGTAATACAGATGCGTATATTCCGCCTGCAGCGGCCCAAGCTCAATCTTCATTCCGCCATATCGAATGACGGGATGCCGTTCCTCTTTCATAGGGAAACCTCCAGCACTCAATCGTTACAGCAGCCCAAATCTATGCTTTAAATAATATCGGAGGCCTGCCCGGTCCACATTGGAAAACTGCAGCGGATCTTCGCACATCTTGCGGTATACCTCGTCAACGGACACCCATTGGATATCCGCGGTATCATCCCCTGATGACAGCAGCTGCCCTTCCGCCCGGCAAATGAAATACATCCCGACTGAATCAATGGGTCCCTTGATTGTCTGATAAACACAGTAAGGCTCCAGACATTCCACCTCAAACTCGGGATTGATGCCGCGTGTATCGACCCGCTTGCCGCTACCCTCCACATCGGTTACGGTTAATCCCGTTTCTTCCCTGACTTCGCGGCATAACCCATCCAGAACAGGTTCAAACAGCTCCAGCCTGCCTCCCGGCAGCTCGATGGATTGTTCACCTGGTTTCGTACGGGTTTGCAGGACAATCTCCGTGCCCTTCCCAACCGACCGTTCTATGTAAGCTCTGGCATTCACATAAAACATCTCATGGACCTCCTTTAACATTTACTACTTCCCGTAATTCCGGCCTTGGCCACTACCGTGCCACTCCAGTCCTCCCGGTCTTCGAGGATCACGCTATTATTGTCCTATTCGATAAAACAATGACAAATTCCTCTTAACAAAACTGCCGCCGATCCATGTCCGGTTAAAAACATGAACCCGCGGCTGACTCAAAAAGATACGGGGGTTAAATCCTGCAAGGCATGACTGCCTTGCATCTTATTCGGCGTTGGGAAACCCGTGTATGCGGGCATAATTTCCCCAATGCGGCTTTCTTCCATCCACATCGGTAAATCCGTATTCATCGGATAGATGCCAACTGCCGAGTGTCTTCCCTGACTTGTCCATAACATGGGGGTCGGCTGCCAGTGCGGCAATTCCCCGGCCAAGTAAATAGGGGGTTTCCGATTCGGCATAATGGGGTTCCTGTTTCACGGCATCCCGCCAGTTTTCTTCCTGTACCCCGAAATGATCCAACATCTGTTCGGACCGGAGAAATCCCGGCGTGACCGCCAGGGCTGTGACATTAAAGGGCCGCAACTCCTCAGCCATTGCAGCGGCAAGATGGATAGCAGAGATTTTGGCCAGACTGTAATATAAATTAACCCGGTATCCATAACCAATGCCGTCTGTCACCTCGATAATTAATCCGGATTTTCTTGCAGCCATTAAAGGCGCCGCATAATAACTGGTGATCATATGGGCGCGTACGGCGCGATCCTGCATTAATAATCCGTTAGGCAAGGAATGCTCCCAGAATGGCGTATTCCATTCAAACAGTTTTTCACCGCCCCAGATATCATTGACCAGGATATCCAGCCGTCCCTGCTGTTCCTCCCGAATTTGCGCAAACAAGTTCTTCACTTCTTCCTCGACGGTATGGTCCACCCTTACCGGAATTCCTTTGCCGCCGGCTGCCGTGACCATCTCCGCCGTTTCTTCGATCGTTTCCTGCCGGTTGATGTCGGATGGATTCCCTCTCATGCTCCTACCTGTACAATAAACCGTAGCGCCTGCAGCGCCCAGCGTAACGGCAATCGCCCTTCCTGCCCCGCGGGTCGATCCGGCAACCACGGCTATTCTGTCCTGCAAAGTAATATTTTTCATTTTCATACGCTCCCTTCTGAATTACATGTTACATTTTAACTACGTCAAATAATGACGTAATTAAATGGATGCTGAAAATGACATCCGGAGAATAGCCATCATGCAGAGGAAAGTTTGCAGGACAATGGACAAACAAGCCTGGTTCTGCAGCATTTTTGCGCGAGGCAGGATTGGCCAGAGGAATAACGTTCTGGGCGGATGCCGCATAAGATGTGGGATCTATTCACAGAAGGGAATCATGTCTGATGTGCCCCTATCGACAACCAGGAAGATATTATCCCTTGAAGCATGCGCCGATTCCTTATCGCGCCATCTCCTTGCCCTATCCTGATGTACCTTTCCTTCCTCAATACCCCGGCTGGGATATTCGATATCCGACCGCTGAGCCTTCCACTTGGTCCATGCCTATCCCTGATCCCTGGCTCACGGCCAGCGAGCTGGAGAAACGTGCCAAGCAGCGACCGCTTACCTTTGTTCTTGTACATGGTTCCTGGGCCGACTCCAGCTTCTGGAACGGAATCGCAGCCCATTTGCGCAGAATGGGGCATCTCGTGTATACCCCTGAATATCCGGGCCACGGTGCGGACCCCAATAATGCCGTCACCCATGCCATGATTACTAAATCGGTAGCCGATTTCATCGTTTCGCAGAATCTGCATGACCTTGTTCTGGTCGGACACAGCTTCGGTGGCTCCGTCATTCAGACAGTAGCCCAGCTTATTCCGGAAACAATCAGACGGCTGGTCTTCTATGATGCTTTTGTCCTCAAAGACGGGCAGATGGTCGCTGATGAGTTCCCTCCTGCAGCAAGGGAGGCATTACAGAAGCTGAGGGAAAGCTCCATGGATGATACCATTATGCTGCCCTTCCCCCTGTTCCGCGAGACCTTTGTCAATTTGGCGAGCCTGGACACCGCCCGCAAAATCTACAGTGGCATTTCGCCCGAACCCGCCTCGCCCTTCTATGAAAAGTTGGATCTGCACAAATTTTATTCATTAAATCTGCCTGCAAGCTATCTCTATTTCACAGAAGATCATGTCCTTCCCCAAGGCGGCGATTACGGCTGGCATCCCCATATGTCCGGCAGGCTGGGATTGTTCAGGCTTATCAAAGGCCAAGGCGACCATTTGTCCACAGCGCGTACCGATCCCGGTCAGGTTGCCGCCAAAATCTATGAAGCCGGTAGAGATTAATCATCATTTCGATACGACTTTTCTCCACTTCAAAAGTCACTGATTTCAAGCTTGATGCCAGTAAATTCAGTGGTTTCTGCTTATAAACATTGGCAAAATAGATTTAACGTTATGTTCGCTTAAATCTTTATTTAATAATATTAATATTTAATGTCATTAAAATAAATCCAGGCTCCACACGGATAAGATGCGCAACAATAAAGGCCGCCGGAGTATGGAGAACCGGCTGGCCATTTTGATTTCTTCGCCTCTATACGATTTCGACCTTTCGCCCCCGAATGTCGGCCAATTCCAAGGGTCCGAACGAAACATTGATCTTGCGGTTCAATATGATTTCATTCCCATCGAACTGTATGATACTAGTCATGTAAAAAGGAGTTTCCACGAACCTCAAGCTTAGCTTAAGCGTATCTTGGTTCACCCAGGTGAAACTGGAAAATGTGCGTGTCTCATGCTTCAGATCAAGACTTGAAGTCCCTTCTGCCCACTCTCCACGGCCGCATTGAATCTGATGCTCGCCCGCAGGCGAGCAGAGCCTGACCTCTGCTCTATTCCCGTTAAATGCAAGGGTAATGCTGGTCAACTGCAGATCGTTGTCTTCCAGTTGATAGGTCTCACCTGAGACTGCATCCTCGACCAGCGATTCAGGCAGCTCCCGGGGAGCCGGAAGCGACAGCTCCTGCAGCTGGCGATTTAATTTCTGCTGCATGTCGCTATCGGTTGCTACCGCCTCAGACCCCATTGCCGGCAGCAAATGATCCCAGACTGCGTTCATAACAGCCTGCATATCGTTCGTACCGCTGGTTATGGCCAATACCGCATCCTGCTCCGGCATTACGATGCAGAATTGCCCAAAAGCGCCGTCGCCGCGGTAAACGTCATGGCGGCAGCGCCAGAATTGGTAGCCATAGCCCTGCGCCCAATCATTATCACCGCCGTCACCATTGGAAATCTGCTTCGAGGTCGCTTCTTCGATCCAGGCTTCAGGCAGGATATGTTTCCCGTTCCACACACCTTTCTGCAGATAGAGCTGGCCAAACTTGGCAATATCTTCAGTCTTGATGCTTAAACCCCAGCCGCCCGTATTCATGCCGCGCGGACAGGATTCCCAGGCTGCTCCTTCAATGCCCAATGGCTCAAACAGCCGCGGCTGCAAATAATCCAGCAGGGTTTGGCCTGTCACCTTCTGCAAAATGGCAGACAGCATGTACGTGGCTCCACTGTTGTAAACAAAGTGTGTACCCGGTTCATGTTCTACAGGAGCCCGGAGGAATGCTTTCACCCAATTTCCATCATCGCTTTCATGCATCCTGCCGGTAGTATCCTCTTCATTTCCCGTTCCCATCATAAGGAGATGGCGGACACGCATAGCTGCTAAATGAGGATCGATCACCTCCGGAGCGTCTTCGGTGAAGAAAGACAGGACCGAATCGTCCAGCGAAAGAATCCTCTCCTCGGCAGCAAGACCGATGGCGGTTGATGTAAAGCTTTTGCTGAGCGAAAACATCATATGAGGCAGATCAGCCGAATAAGGAGACCACCAGCCCTCAGCTGCTACCTGACCGTGCCGGAGCAGCATGAAGCTATGTAATTCCAGTTGTTGCTTCTGGATGTCCAGCAGGAAATTCACGATAGCTGCCGCTGAAATTCCTAGTGCCTCCGACTGGCTCCTGGGTAGATTTTGTTGAGTCCGTTCCATTCATCATTCCTCCTTTTGTATTAACGTACTGCACCGGAAGGGGAATGGCAAGAAATATGTGTACGCTTTCATTAAAGTGTCCGCTCATCTCATCGGCCGTTTTCTTGCCGAGAATACGCAGCAGACAGAAGCCGACGAATAATACCAGCATTGCCTGCCAGATGAAATGCAGATCCATGAGCACAAGATGAATTCCGGCCAACTATTTCTTATCGTTCATGAAATTTAATTAAAAATTTCCTTGTCCGTTCATGAGCGGAATCCCCGAAAATTTCCTCCGGCATTCCCCGGTGGGCGATGATGCCTTCATCCATAAAAAGGATCTCATCAGCCACTTCTTTGGCAAACCCCATTTCATGCGTAACAATGACCATTGTCATCCCTTCGTCGGCGAGCTTCCTGATCACGAACAGCACCTCCCCGATCAATTCCGGGTCCAGGGCCGACGTAGGTTCATCAAACAAAATCACCTTCGGATTCATCGCCATCGCCCGGGCGATCCCCACGCGCTGCTGCTGCCCGCCAGACAGTTGATACGGGTAGCGGTCATACAGGCTATGCAGTCCCACCTTGTCCAGCAGGGCAATTCCATTCCGGCGCGCTTCTTCTCTGGACCGCTTAAGAACGATAAGCTGTCCCTCCATTGTATTCTCCAGCGCCGTCAAATGTGGAAACAGATTATGGTTTTGAAATACCATGCCAGTCTGCCGGCGCAAAGCAAGAATGTCGCCGTGGCCAAGCTTACCGGCACCAAATCGCAAAGAGGTCTGATCAATCGCCAGTCTGCCCCCATCGGGAATTTCCAACAGATTTATGCAGCGGAGAAGGGTAGATTTCCCTGAGCCCGAGGGACCGATAACAACCGCTGTTCTTCCCTTCTCAACTTGAAGGTCAATTCCCCTCAGCACAGGCACCCCGTTGAAGTTTTTATTTAGTTGTT
The DNA here is from genome assembly GCF_014641075.1 of Paenibacillus nasutitermitis. Taxonomy (GTDB): domain Bacteria; phylum Bacillota; class Bacilli; order Paenibacillales; family Paenibacillaceae; genus Paenibacillus_Z; species Paenibacillus_Z nasutitermitis. Next base: position 1,669,582 of record NZ_BMHP01000001.1, on the reverse strand, counting down.
CGATCGTGATCATGGCGCCCCCCTGCCGTTATACGGCCACGCCGCGCTCATATTTCCGCTCAAGGCGGCTTTGGAGATACGAGAGCACGGTACTGAAGATTAAATACACACAGGCAACTTCGATATAGAGCCAGAGTGGTTCGTAGGTAAAGGCTGCGATTTGCTGGCCTTTTTGAAACAGCTCTGCCACGGTGATGGTCGCAGCAAGCGACGTATCCTTGACCAGGCTTATAAACGAATTGCCAAGCGGCGGTATGGATACGCGGACAGCCTGCGGCAGGATGATCCGTCTCATCGCCTGCCATTTCGTCATTCCCAGGGAATAAGCGGCCTCCCGCTGTCCCTTGGGTATGGACAATATTGCAGCCCGGATAATTTCCGAGCTGTAAGCTCCTTTGTTCAGGGTAAAACCAATAACTGCAGCAGGAAACGGATCCAGCGTGATTCCCAGGCTGGGAAGCCCGAAGAACAGAATAAACAACTGCACCAGCAGAGGAGTGCCGCGGAAAATCCATACATACAAGGCAGCTAGAAGCGACAGCGGCCCCACTTGCGATAATCGGGCAAACGCCGTCAGAAATGCCAGGCATAACCCCAGAACAAACGCGATCAGCGATAGGGGTATCGTATATTTCAGGCCTGCTTCCACAATGGGAATAAAAGAATCACGGAGAATTCCAATAATGCGTTCAGCGCGTTCGGGTGTCATTTTTCCGGCTTCCTTTACTTGGAGACGTCCGTATTGAACCACTTTTGGGATATTTTCAAATAAGCGCCATCGTCATGCATGTCTTTCAACGCCTGATTCACCTGTTCCACAAGATCATCGCCTTTGCGCAGCAAAAAGGCATTGGATGTCGCATCCGGCTCTTCATATACCGTCTTGACAGCCAGATCGGGGCGCTGCTTTTTGAGGTCCAGATAGGAAAGACTGTCATTGATGGTGGCATCGATGCGACCGGATACAATTAAATCGATGGCCTGATTGAAGCCTTCCACGACGGTGTTTTTCGCCCCGTGTTCCTCCGCAATCTTCCGGTAGTTGCTGTCCAGGGACTGCCCGACTTTTTTCCCTTTCAGGTCATCAAGCGACTTAATGGTCTGATTGTCGGAAGCGACAACCAGAACGGCCCGGGAGACAATATATGGATCAGACATATCATATTTCTCCAGCCGGTCCGGCCTTACCGCCACTTCGTTGGCCACCATGTCATAACGTTTGGCATCCAGACCGGCAATCATGCCGTCCCACTTGGTCTCAACAAAACGCGGCGTGCGTCCAATCCGCCTGCTCACTTCCGTGGCCAGCTCCACATCGAAGCCTGTCAGCGCGCCGCTCTCGTCATGGAAAGTAAACGGAGCATAGGTGCCCTCTGTACCGATGGTTAAATCACCTTTCGTTCCAGAAACCGGAGTATTATTATTTCCCTCACCGGATGGTTTGCCAGCTCCGCATGCGGTTAATGCTACTGGTAGCAGGACAAGAAGAAGGATCCGTATAATGTTCAACTGTTAACCCCCCATTCAATAGGCTGGTGTTATTGTTCCCAATCCCTTCCGCTTTCATGAGGGGGACTTGACGATATCCTTTATGCAGTTTGGGTAAGAATCTTCAAATAAGAGCGCAACATTGTGTATAATCTACAGGGTACAAGTGTTATATCTGATGATTTGAGGAGCTTGTGACGACTCCCATTTATAACGTAGAAAAGAGGAATTATTTTTGTCCAATCAACCTATTATCCGGTTCGAAAAGGTGACCAAACAATATGATAACAATTCTCCGGTTCTTAAGGACGTGAGCTTTGATATCGAACGCGGCCGCTTCTATACGCTCCTTGGTCCATCGGGCTGCGGAAAAACAACCGTTCTCCGCCTGATTGCCGGTTTTACGGGGCCGACAAACGGCAATATTTATTTTGACGGAAAAATCATCAACCGGCTTCCAGCCAATCAAAGGCAGGTCAATACCGTCTTTCAGGACTATGCCTTGTTTCCGCATCTGAACGTGTTTGAGAATGTGGCTTTTGGGCTTCGTATCAAGAAGCTCAAGAAATCCGACATTACTTCGCGGGTCAAAGAAGCGCTTCGTTTTGTCAATCTGGAGGGATATGAGAACCGCGAGATCACGGAAATGTCGGGAGGACAGCGGCAGCGGGTCGCCATTGCCCGGGCGATTGTGAATGAGCCCGGCGTGATCCTGCTGGACGAACCGTTATCCGCGCTTGACCTGAAGCTTCGTACGGAGATGCAAGTGGAGCTGCGCGAGCTTCAGCAGCGTCTGGGGATCACGTTTATATTCGTTACCCATGACCAGGAGGAGGCTCTGGCGATGTCGGATGAGATCTTTGTGCTTAATCAGGGCCGCATCGAGCAGAGCGGCACGCCGACCGACATCTACGATGAACCCATCAACCGTTTCGTAGCCGATTTCATCGGAGAATCGAATATTGTTCCGGGCAAAATGCTTGGCGACTTCCGGGTCGAATTCGTCGGCAAATCATTCGAATGCGTTGATCAGGGCCTGCAAACTAATGAACAGGTGGAGATTGTCATTCGTCCCGAGGATCTGGAGATTCGTAAAGCCAGCGAGGGCAAGCTTCTGGTGCGTGTCGATTCGCAGCTGTTCCGCGGTGTTCATTATGAGATCATCGGCCATGACGAAGCCGGCAACCGCTGGCTGGTCCATTCAACGAGGAAGGCAGCCGTCGGTGAGACCATCGGGCTCTATTTTGATCCGGAGGCCATTCATGTTATGCGTTTGGGTGAGACCGAAGAAGAGTTTGATAAGCGGCTTGAAGCCTATGGTGGGACAGACGATGCAGACTAATACGCGAAATATATACCTCGTCCCTTATGTGATCTGGATCCTTTTGTTTGTTGTAGCCCCCATCGTACTCATCGTGTATTATTCGTTTTTTGATATCGAAGGGAATTTTACGCTTGGCAATTACGTGAAATTTTTTACGCCGGTCTATTTGAAAATGACCGTCAGCTCCTTCTGGTATGCGTTGCTTATTACTGCTTTCTCCCTGCTGATCGCCTATCCGGCTGCTTATATCCTGACCCGCACGAAACATAAGCAGCTGTGGCTGCTGTTTATTATTCTGCCAAGCTGGATCAACCTGCTGCTCAAGGCATATGCTTTTATCGGCTTGTTCGGAACATACGGCTTTGCCAATGCGCTGCTCGAAGCGCTCGGCATTGGGAACAGGCAAATTCTGTTCACGGATTTCAGCTTCATTTTCGTGTCCGTCTATATCTTTATCCCGTTTATGATCCTGCCGATTTTTAATGCGCTGGAGAAGATGAACCCGTCTTTAGTCGACGCCGCGAAGGATCTGGGGGCATCTTCCTGGACAACTTTCTGGCGCGTTGTATTCCCGCTTACGCTCAGCGGAGTGAAATCCGGTTTCCAGGCTGTGTTTATCCCCGCACTCTCCCTGTTCATGATTACGAGGCTGATCGCGGGTAACCGCGTTATTACACTCGGTACCGCGATCGAGCAGCATTTTCTGGTCACACAGGATTGGGGCATGGGCGCGACGATAGCCGTTTTCTTAATCATCGCTATGGCCCTGATTATGGTCTTGACCGGGAATCGGAAGGTGAGGGTCTGATATGAAAACAAGCAAGATAGCTGCCAATCTGTATCTGGTACTTGTATTCCTGATTCTGTACGCCCCTATTTTCTACCTGATGTATTATTCCTTCAACAGCGGCGGCTCCATGGTCCATTTTGAAAGCTTTACGCTGGATTGGTACAAGGAAGTATTCGCGGATACGCGCCTCTTGATCATCGTGCTGAATACAATTGTTATTGCCCTGCTGTCCGGTGCGATATCGACCATTCTTGGCGTGATTGGCGCACTTGCCGTCAGGCATGTCCGCAGACGACAGCCGAAGAATGCGCTGCTGGCCCTAAATAATGTTCTGATTGTAAGCCCGGATGTGATTATCGGAGCCTCCTTCCTGATCCTATTCACTTTAATCGGGATTAAACTTGGATTCGTCTCGGTGCTGTTGTCCCATATTGCGTTCAGTGTGCCTATTGTCGTCATCATGGTGCTGCCGAAACTGGAGGAAATGAGTCCGACCCTTGAGGACGCGGCTCGCGACCTTGGCGCAAGCTCCTGGCATGTTTTGTCCAAGGTGACGCTCCCTTATATTAAACCGGGCATATTCGCTGGCTTCTTCATGGCCCTGACTTATTCGCTGGACGACTTTGCCGTCACCTTCTTCGTAACGGGCAACGGCTTCTCCACCTTGTCGGTTGAGATTTATTCCCGCGCAAGACATGGCGTATCGCTATCGCTTAACGCGCTTTCAACGCTCCTGTTCCTGTTCACAGTCCTGCTCATTATCGGCTATTATTTCATCAATCGGCGCGTATCCCGCCCGGCTGCCGCGGAGGTGTCCAAATGAAGCAGCTTGTCCGCGTGTTCGGCGCGATATTTATTATTTCCTTCGGGCTGATGTATCTGACTTCCTGGCTGAATGCTACCGAAGGCTATACGAGCGGCAGGACGCTCACGATCTACAACTGGGGCGATTATATCGATCCGGAGCTGATTGCCAGATTTGAGAAAGAGTCGGGGATTAAAGTCATTTACGAGACCTTCGATTCCAATGAAGCGATGATGACCAAGATCGAACAAGGCGGTACGACCTATGACATCAGCATCCCATCGGAATATGCAATCAGCAAGATGAAGGAGGAAGGCCTGCTGCTTCCCATCGATCACAGCAAGCTGCCGAATTTGAGTAATATCGATCCACGGTATATGAATTTGTCGTTTGACCCTGACAACACCTACTCGATTCCATATTTCTGGGGTACGGTCGGCATTGTGTATAATGCGGATATGCTCGGAGGCCGGACGCTTACGAAGTGGAACGATCTTTGGGACCCTGAGCTGCGCAATCAGATTCTTCTTGCGGACGGGGCTCGCGAGGTTATCGGCATGGGGCTTAATACACTGCATTATTCGCTTAACGATACGAATGAGGAGCACTTACAGGAGGCGATTCGCAAGCTTAATGCGCTGACTCCCAATGTGAAAGCGATCGTTGGCGATGAAATCAAGCTGCTGCTGGCCAATGAGGAAGCGTCCATCGGTGTCGTCTGGTCCGGTGATGCCTCGGAGATCATCGGGGAGAATGACAAGCTGGATTATGTCCTGCCGGAGGAAGGAACCAATCTGTGGTTTGATAATATGGTCATCCCCTCTACGGCGAGGAATATAGAAGGCGCCCATGCCTTCATCAACTTCATGCTGGAACCCGAGGTAGCGGCGCAGAACACGGAATATGTCGGCTATTCGACGCCCAATGCCGGAGCGCTGGAATTTTTACCTGAAGACATTGCCGGTGATAAACGCTTCTACCCGGACCCGGAACAGACCAATACGCTGGAGGTTTATGAAAATTTGGGAAAAGTCATGCTCGCCCATTACAACGAGCTGTTCCTTGAATTCAAAATGCACAAAAAATAAACGAGAGACCGTCAAGGCAGCTTAAGCCTTCCGGTCTCTTGTTCATTTCTGGCATCAAGAATTGCCTTGATTCCATGACTTTTTCCTGTGCGGATGCGGGTTACGCCTGCCGTTCATGAACCGGCTGGGTTTTGAGCTTGCGGTATACAGTCGGCACGACACCTTTCCGTTCACGAAAGAGACGGGAAAAGGTTTTGTAAGAATTATAGCCAACCTCGTATGCAATTTCCGTCACATTCATCATTGTGGAAACGAGCAGGCTGCATGCATGTCGAATCCGCAAATCATTCAGGAACTGGGTAAAGGTAAGTTCTGTCATCTCTTTGATGCGTTCGCTGATTCGCGACATGCTCATGGAGAATTTCCTGGACAGGTCCGATAAAGTCAGACTTTCCTGATAGTGATTTTGGATATAATGAATCATTTGCCAGGTGGGATTCGGTTTGACAGCGGCAGCCGCAACAGAATCTGCTCTCCCCTGCCCTGCGCGCCGCTTGCGGTCAAAATGGATCAACAGCTCGGCAAGCTTGGCTTTAATCATCGGTGCTCTCCAGCTGTCTTGTCCTTCATATTCCGCAAGCAGCTCATACAGATGAGAGCAGAATCGTTCGTGATCCGCACCGGTTAATTGAATGAAGGCAGCAAGGCCCTCATCCTGTGCGAGGAGACGGTCCAGCTCCATATGTCCGCCCGCTTCCATCAGCAGGTTCATGCTGAACGTGCAGTTGAACAGAACAAGCGTCTGGCCGGGATCAGTAATGATTTCATGAATTTGAAAAGGCAGAATGAAGGTGAACACGCCAGGAACCATAGGATGAAAGGAACCGTTGATGCCTTCTCGCCCTCTTCCCTCGATCACATAAGAAAATTCGAGAAAATCATGACGGTGAGTGGGATAGCCGTCCTGAAGCCGGTTAATCTTGATATGCAGCGGCAGCGGCGAATCCATGTTGGGATATGTTTTTAAGTTTTTAGGAAAATAAGTCATAAAAGACTCCCCCGCCGAAATATTGAGACATTCTTCGAAATACTGGGATACTTTGCTTCCCCATTTATTCTACCATGATAAGGAATCGTTTACGAAGTTGAAGAAGCAAAGGAGCGGAATAAAAAACATGGCTAAGATCAGAATCGGTATTATTGGAGCCGGCAATATAGGCACCGTTCACATGGGTGAATTTTCGAAGTTGTCCGGGGAATGCGAAATCGCCGGGGTTACGGATCTCGATCTGTCCCGGGCGGAGCAGCGGGCGGGCGAGTTTAAGATTGCCAAGGTGTTCCAATCGAATGACGACTTGATCAACAGTCCGGATATCGATGCTGTTATTATAGGCGTCCCCAATCAATTTCACGCTCCGCTGGCCGTACAGGCCCTGGAAGCGGGCAAGCATGTTCTGCTTGAGAAACCGATGGGACTGCATGTGGACGCCGCCCGTCAAATTGTAAAAGCAAGCCGTTTATCGGATAAAACGCTAATGGTTGCCCACCAAATGAGATGGGAATCGGTACCGATGCAGATCAAGCAGCAGGTTGAAGCCGGTGAGCTGGGTGACATCTATACAGCCAAGGCGGGCTGGTTCCGCCGTAAAGGCATACCTGGCTGGGGAACCTGGTTCACCCAAAAGGAACAATCCGGCGGTGGACCATTAATCGATATCGGCGTTCATTTGCTGGATCTCGCGCTTCATCTGATGGGCAGCCCGAAGCCGGTTGCCGTATCTGGCGCAACCTATGCCAAATTCGGTCCGGATCGCAGGGGAATCGGCACATGGGGTACACCGGATTGGGACGGGCATTATGATGTCGAGGATTTTGGAACCGCGTTGATCCGGATGGAAGACGGAAGCACGCTGACGCTGGAAGTCAGCTGGGCCGTACATATGGATACGGACAATTCGCCGTTCATTCATTTGATGGGCACCGATGGCGGAGCCAGCTATCGCGGGAGCCAGGGCAAGCTGCTGACCGAGAAGTTCATGCGCCCTATCGACACGGAGCTTGATACGCCGGATAACGATGAAGGTGCGAGGCTGCGCCTGAGCCGTCATTTCCTCGAATGTATCCGTGATGGGAAACAACCGTTAACCACGGCGATGACCGGGTTTACCAGCAATCTCGTGCTGGATGCCATCTATGAGTCATCGCGAACCGGACAAGAAATCAAATTGGACTGGACGGTTTAATTTCTATTCGCTACCCTGCAAATAAATGAAACTGGATGTCCACATTCGCCGGGCGTTTTCAAAAGATTGTTTTTACGATTTCAAGGAGGTGCGGAACTTGAATTGGTTGTCAGTGGAACAGAAACAATCGCTGGTTGAGCATGGCTATCTCAAAGTCCCGGGCGTTATTCCCCCCGTTATGGTGGAGCGTGCTATGCGCCGTATTAATCATTCAATCGGCAACGGCATGAATGTGGATGACATGACAAGGTTCCGTGCCCAGTCCTATTGTCCGGAGCTTACAGGAGAAGCTCCCATTTCCGACTTGTATAATCGGACGCCCGTGAGAAGCATGGTTGAATCGCTTCTCGGTGAAGATCAGGTACAGCCGGTCCATGATGGCCAGATCGCCCTCCGATTCCCTTCGCTGCAGGACCCGCCTGGCGCTCCTTCTCCTCATCTGGACGGCATGTATTCGCCTCATAATGGGGTACCGGAAGGAACCATAAGCAATTTCAGCATGCTTGTCGGCGTGCTGTTATCTCCGGTTCGCGTGCAGAATGCGGGCAATTTCACCGTTTGGCCGGGAACCCACCGGTTATACGAGCAGTATTTTCGCGAACACGGTCCGGAATCTCTCCTGAACGGGATGCCTCCGCTGGAGCTTCCGCAGCCGGTACAGACAACCGGAGAGCCTGGAGACATATTTCTCGTCCATTATCAATTAGCACACAGCGTTGCGCCCAATCTTTCTCCTTTTCCACGTTATGCGATATTTTTCCGTATCTCGCATGTGGATCACGGTTTGGACTGGAGGGCGCCAATGACCGATATCTGGCTTCATTGGCCGGGAGTCAAATAGTTTTTCCCATGATTGCAAAAGGGTAGCCATTTAGATCGGCTACCCTTTCATCCGAATTATTTATTTGTTATTTAGGATTACTTGACTGAGTTTGCTTCCATTCTCCATCTGGAGAAAGAGTTAAAACCCATATTTCATTATTCGTCCCCAAATAAAAATACGAGTACATAAACGCTTTATTGTTTAACAAATTTATATAAAGCTGATATTGCACATTGCCAGCCATTATATCTTGAAAAGCCACATGTTGAAGATCGGGACTGTACTTAAAATCGCTTTTTGTTTTATCAAAAATCATAACATCGCTGCCGTCTCCAAATTCATTAAACACCTCGTGTCCAAAGACATCCCGAAGTTCTTCTTCGGTCATATCGATCTTAGCATGTTCCTTTAAGTATTCAATTGTTATTAATGGAGCAAAGCTTGCTCTGTTACATCCGATAATCGCAAACGTCAATACCAGCAAAATTATAACTATTACTTTTTTCGTGACACTCACTTCACTCTTGTTCATACCCCACCACTTTCCCGAGGATATCCTTTTTCAGGAAAGGCCCCGCTGTTTGACTATCATTAACCCCTTTCCAACGCACATCTGCCAAAATATAATACTCGTTATCCTTCAAATGTACTACTTTCCAAGAGTCATTGTTGTCAAAGGAAGAATCATCGCCATAAAACGCCTTCAGTTTATTGTCGTTAATATAGACTTGACCTTTTTTAATACTTACCGCTTCACCAGGTAATCCCACGACCCTTGCAATATCTGTGTCTTGGTCTTTTTTGTTTTTCGTTTTGAATACTACAATATCCCCACGAGAAATGTCATATTGTTCATAGTACTTCAAGTCTAATAACACTTCGTTGTCTACGCCAAAAGGATGCGGTTGACTATAACCAACCTCTGATAACATTCCGTCAGTTCGCACCTTTACCTTTCTCAGTGATGGGTCAGGTTTCTCGATCACCTTTATTTTCACTTCTGTTGCGGTGTCCGTGACGTTTTCGGTGCAACCGTTTAATATCAAGGCAATGAATAGAAATAATCCAAGAACCGTTAACTTGCGTGTCATAAATCTCACCCTTTCCGATATTGCAGTTGCTTCATCGGATTTGTCATTAATACTGTTTTCCCTCTATGTATAATTATATATAAATAGTCAACGCCGCGGTGTATAGCAATACGATCATTATTGTTGAACTATTCTCTCGTTATTTCGTTCGTTCACGTGACTGCACCTTAATTTACCATTATTATACATCAATTATTGAAGAATGACGGCCAATTCGGCCGCCATTCTTGTTATAAAACTTATAAAGTTGAATTGCCAATTAACATGCCATTCGTGGTGTCCGTTCAACTTCTGCACCTCAGAACGGAATTCGTTAAAAATTTTCGGGGGCTCTTTTTTTTCAGCAGGTATCCCTGTCGCCCTTCTTGGAACCAAGCTGACAATACTCCATTTAAAGAGCAGCTGCCTCCTGTGCTGTCTCAATCCGGTAAATGCGGCTGGAAAGCATTGTCTGCAGAATCATAACCAAACCGCCAACACACCAATAAAGAGGAATGGCGGCAGGCATGGAAAATGAGAAGAAGCCCATCATGACCGGAGAAAGATAGAGAATCCAGCCCATTCCCTTCTGGCCGTTCAAAGGCAGATTGCCCGCTTGTGCGACTTTAGCCTGTATCAGATAGACCGCAGCCGCTACGAAAGGCAGAATCAGATCCGTACTGCCCAGCTTGAACCACAGAAAAGTATGGTGAGCAAGTTCCGGGTTCATCCGTATGGCATAATACAGACCGGACAAAATGGGAATCTGCAACAGCATCGGCAGGCAACCAAGCGATAATGGGTTATAACCATGTTTGCTGTAGACTGACATCGTTTCCTGCTGCTGCTTGCGCAGGGATTCCGTATCCTTGACTTTGGTGTATTTGGCCTTGATGGCATCAATTTCAGGCTGCATCCTGCCCATCAAATGCTTCATATTCTGCTGACGCTTATACTGGGACATCATAAATGGCAGCAGCGCCAGCCGGACCAGTACCGTAATTGCAATCAGCGCCAGTCCGAAACTGCCGCCAAACCAGCCTGCGAAGTGATCTATCAGCCACGAGAAGGGATAAACAAGGTAATGATTGAACAATCCCGGCGTTTGGGCATCAATGGTTGTGCTCGTCCCGCATCCGGCCAGCAGCGTAACCATAACCATGCTTGCTGCCAACATCAAGAACCGGGCACCCTTGCTCCTTTTTGTTCTGCTGATTGCGTTCTGGTTCGTCCGTATTCTACGCCCAACAGCTGCGCAATTTGTATTCGTGTCCTTCCCCATCGTTTCCATAACCATCCTCCCTGTTGAGCTTGTTGGTACGCGTTCAACAGGGAGATACAAGGGGATGAATCATCATCTGGTGCTTCCTTGCGTTTAATATGCCGCGTTAGCCGCTGCCTGAACGTAAGGTTTGCGGCGGAGGGCTGAGTCAGAAGCGGGAGTGGATATGCCGATACACTTGCGTTCATCCGGTTTACCCCATCCGAAGCAGGAATCCAGATCAGATAAAGATAAGCAAAAGAACATAAAATACAGATCGACATCACGTTAGTCAGCGCATCATGAAACTCAAACAATGATAATCACCCCCCTGTCGTACCTTATTCTTTCATTCTATCGCAGGGGAATCCCAATGGAATCCGTCTCGGGACGGATCATGTCATCAGGACTGTTCTGCTTATTCCTCCGGAAGCGGCTTGCGGCCGATAAATCCATCATGCCAGCCGTGGTAATGGGTAATGCTCGTTTCTCCTTCCTTCCAGCAGATCAGCACTTCCTCCCCATCGACGATTGCAGGAAAATCGATTAATCCGGGATTGATCATTTTTAGCAGCACGCCTTTCCGGGCAAAATTCCCAATCAGCATGTCAGCCTCCATCTTAAGAAATTCAAGCTTGCTTTCCCTTTCAAAAAAAGGATCGGGATCGTTTTCGATCTGAACGGAGGCTTCTTTATACAAAGCCTTTCTTTCCTGCAGCTCGGAATATTCAGTCTCGAACTGTGTCGTTAATTCCTGCAGCTTAAACAAATCGGCTTTGAGCTGCGGGAGAAGCGCGTTTGCTTCATCCGGTGTAAACGTTATTTTCTCCAAGGCTGTTCCTCTCCTTATTCAATCATGATGCCAGAATAGTTTTGGTGCTTGTTGCATTAGATTTGGTGAACGGTCCTTATTCTTCCATTCTATCATTTCATCAGGATGTTTCTCCAGTTCGGCAGCTTATTAGGCCTACTCGCTGCCTCAAGCGATTGTCAGTCGCTTATGCAAAAAAAACCATCTCACATGGAGATGGTTCAGGATTTATTTATTATTCAAGCGTTCGAAGTGCATCTGCGGTAAAAGGCTCCATTTCATCAGAACGGCCTTCACGAATTTTCTCTGCCCAAGCCGGATCAACGAGCAGCGCGCGGCCAACGGCCACCAGATCGAATTCCCCGCGTTCGAGCCTTGCAGTCAAATGATCAATGCTGGTCGCTTCGGCCCCTTTGCCTTCACTGAAGAAAGAAGTGAACTCATTATTAAGACCTATCGAACCGACGGTTATGGCCGGTTTTCCTGTCAGCTTCTTCGTCCATCCGGCCAAATTCAGATCAGATCCTTCAAACTCAGGCTCCCAGAAGCGACGGGTCGAGCAGTGAAAAATATCAACGCCTGCTGCTGCAAGCGGCGCCAGAAACTCGCCCAGTTTCTCCGGCGTTTCGGCCAGCTTAGCCGTATACAAGGTCGTTTTCCACTGTGAGTAGCGAAGCACAATCGGAAAGTCAGGGCCAACCGCTTCGCGGATCGCCTCAATGACTTCCACGGCAAAAGTGGTCCGGGCCACCATGTCGCCACCATAGCGGTCGGTACGCTGATTGGTATTCTCCCAGAAAAATTGATCGATCAAATATCCATGTGCGCCATGGATCTCGACACCGTCAAATCCGATTCGTTTGGCATCCGCAGCTGCTTGCGCGTATGCTTGTACAAGCTCGGCAATTTCAGTTTCGCTTAAAGGCTCGGAAACCTTGTTCCCATTCAGGTCCAGTCCGGAAGGACTAACCGGCAGAATATCAGGATTCGGATGATCGCCGGGCTTCCAGGTCAATCCGACATGCCAGATTTGGGGAATGATCTTCCCTCCAGCGTCATGGACTTCTTTAACCACCCGGGCCCAGCCCTTCAGAGCTTCCTCGCCGTGGAATTCGGGCACATTGGGATCGTTTGTTGCCGCCGGGTGGTTAATGACCGTCCCTTCCGTGATGATCAGTCCAACTCCATGCTCGGCACGGCGGCGATAGTAAGCTGCCACGTTGGCCCCCGGTACTCCCCCCGGAGAGAAACTCCTGGTCATCGGAGCCATCACAATACGGTTGTTAAGTGTTAATTTGTCCGACACAAATGGTTGGAAGAGGGACTGGATTGATATTGACTGTAAGGAATCATTGGAATGGGTCAAGGTGGTACCTCCATATCATTTTATTGTTTATATCTATATCTATATTTATATAAATACAGATATAAGAGATCAGAAGCTGGAGCTTCCAGCTCCTGTCTTTCAGAGCCTAAAGCTCCCTTTGAATGGCAGCAATAAAGCGTTTGATGCCTTCTTCGTCGCGTCTGTAATACGTCCACTGCCCGATCCGGCGCGATTGCAGCAGACCGGCATGTTGCAGCTTAACCAGATAACCGGACACAACTGACTGGGCCAAGCCGGTTTTCTCTGATATAGAGCCGACACAGACGCTTCTTGCAAAATCGCAATCCTTGGGCATGTGGAACTGAGGAGAGAAATTCTCATCAGGATTCTTCAGCCACTCCAAAATATTGAAGCGCGTTTCATTTGACAATGCTTTAATAACAGGTAAGAGATCCATTCTCTTATTATATCTGTTTTTATAGAAATTTATAGTTTAAATTGCAATTTTCAAGCTTTTTCCTCCATGAGCTTGAGAAACGCAGGTGGCAGCCGAAACTGTTGGTTATCGATTACAAGCTGCTTGAGCTCCTCCAGCTCGTCTTCCCGATGTTCTTCTTTGATGATACTGATTTCTGTATGCAGACGCTCCATCTTCTGATCCAGAGCATTTGCGGAATCCGCCGCTTCCTTTAATTCACGTACGAGCTCTGCAGGAATAGACTGATTGTATTTATAAAATATTTTATGCTCAAGGCTGGCCCAGAAATCCATCGCGATGGTCCGGATCTGGATCTCTACGCATACCTGCTCCTGGCGATCGGACATGAAGATAGGCACTTTGACCAATAGGTGAAGACTCTGATAGCCATTGGGTTTGGGATTCTTGATATAATCCTTCACCTCCAGGATGTCCAGATCATGCTGCGTCCTGAGCATATCGCTGACCCGGTAAATATCAGAAATAAAGGAGCAGGTAATCCGCAAGCCCGCTATATCCTGGATATGAGTTCGGATACTGGAAAACGAAATGTCGCAATTCTTCCGGGCAATCTTGTTAATAATGCTCTCCGGCGATTTCAACCGGGATTTCGTGTGCTCGATCGGATTGTAATCATGCAGCATCTGAAATTCTTCCTGCAAAATTTCGATCTTGGTTTCGATCTCGCTCAGAGCAAATTTATACATCATCATAAATCGGGTTATCTCTTGCTTAAAATTTCTGATTTGCGCAATTTGTTGAAAATCCATGCTGGTGTCATTCCTTTCAAAGGTGCGCTCTAGCGGACAGAGCATTTCTTGTTCTTATCATAACTTGTGATCCGCAACAAAGCAAAGCTTGTTCCTACCACTCATGCTTGGAAAAGTCTGATAGACAAACGGACAGCTGGGAAGTAAGATAAGATTACAATTTCATATCACCACGGGAAAATGGTGCTTCGGATCCTTCGTGTTCCGCAGCTTAAAAGGGAAGTCCGGTGCAACGCCGGCGCGGTCCCGCCACTGTAAATGATGAGCTCCCTGTCTTATATGCCACTGGCTGCTTCACAGCTGGGAAGGCGATGGCGGAGCGATGATTCATGAGCCAGGAGACCTGCCTTTTTCTTGATGTTTCTAATTCTTCGGGGAGGTGAGAATGAGAAACGGCAGTTTCTTTGCGTTGGCATTCTATTAGACGTACATAGCAATTGAACAGCTGAATGAAAGAATGGATATCTGTTAGGATAGCCATGGAAATACCGAAGCCGCCCATTCAGGGCGGCTTTTATTGTGTTCATCCACCAATTGATAGAGGAAGAGGTCGGTTATGAAGGTTCCTTATTTATCCCGCAAGCTCGCTATGCTCATCTTGTCTTTTACCGTTCTAATTTCAGGCTTCGGCACTACGTTGGTATCGGTACGCGAAGCTGCAGCTTCCGCATCCAATCCGAATCTGGGACCGCTCCGTATTTACCAATGGCTTCCTGCTCCGGGTCAGTTCATTAATGAGCCATCCTGGGGCGGTACCGGGGATATTAATGAAGTCTGGAATAATAACAATCTTTCGAGCGGGGTTTCTCTTGGCGGATTCGGTGGGTCTATTATCTTCAAAATGGACTCACCGGTCTTGAATAGTCCCGATCATCCCTATGGCGCAGATTTCACCGTATACGGCAATGCTTTCAGCGGGTTTGAAGAACCTGCTGCTGTTGCCGTTGCCCAGGACGATGGAACAGGCAAGCCCGGACAATGGTATGATATCGCAGGCTCCGAGCACTATGAAGATACAACTATTCGAAACTATCAGGCGACTTATATCAATCCAGAACCGGAATTCACTTCTGTAAATGGCGTCAATATTCCTTGGTCGGATAATTATACTGGCAATGGACTAATCAAAATAAACGGATCCCACAAGCATGCTTATTATCCAATCCCGGATAATTATCCGTTAAAGCCTGATGATTTCTCCAATATTAGCTACACGTATTCAGGCGTTAATATCGGCATTCGCAAAAATGCCTTTGGATATCCCGATACGCATGCGAATGGAACCGCGCCTTATGATGTGGCAAGTAATCCCTACGCAACAACAGGAAATAAAGGAGATCCGATAGACATCAGTTGGGCTGTGGATTCAAACGGGCTGCCTGTCAATTTGGATCATATTGATTTTATTAAGGTGTCAACGGCTGTTCAAATGGATGGCGGTCCATTCGGGGAGGTCAGCTCCGAAGTAACCGGCGTTATTCCCCATGGCTCTGATCCGGCCGTTCAGGCTACGCCCGATCTCACCTCGATCGTGCTCACAAGCACGAATGCACCTGCTATAACTAGTGAAATTCCAATCACAAGCGGCAAAAACATCTATGACGAGATCATCATCGATGCCGATGCCATTAAAGTTACGGCCAAAGGTGTGGCCGACTATCTTTTTGTCAACAACAAGAGCGGCGCGGTTGGCACCCCTGTCGACAAGATTCTGGCCTTGAGCGAAACGACCCCGCGTCTTGTTCGGGTTATTGCCCAACAGGGAACAAATGAACCGCGGATTTATTATTTACGCATTCTCAAAGGCAAAACGCTCGGCGAACAAGTAACCTCGGCGATCGCGGCCAGCTCGCAGCATATTCTGGCAACTGGCGTGTCTTCCGACTGGCAGGCGGTTGGACTGGCGCAAGCAGACAAGAACATCCCGGACAGCTATTACCGTACTGTTCTCTCCAATGTACAGGGCGCAGACGGCATATTCAGCAGAGTAACCGATTATGCGCGGACATCAATCGGCATATCGGCGCTCGGTTATGATCCAACAAATTTTGCCACCTATAACCTGATCGAACGGATCTACAACAACGAGAAAATGACCAATCAAGGTATCAATGGTCCGATTTATAGCCTGATTGCTTTGGATACCAGAAATTTTTCCGTTCCAGATACGGCATTGTGGTCGCGTGCCAAGCTGGTCAGCGAGATTGTGAAGAATCAAAACCCGGATGGCGGCTTCGGTTATTCGCCGGAATCAAGCGATCCTGACCTGACCGCAATGGCTTTGATCGCTATAGCCCCTTACAAGGATAACCCGGAAGCGGCAACCGCCGGCGACAAGGCCGTACAGTGGTTGTCCCTGAAGCAGCAAACGCATGGCGGGTACAACTCCTATGGGGCGGACAGCAGCGAAAGCGTCTCGCAGGCGATTATCGCACTCACCGCAAACGGGATTGATCCTACCGGTCCTGACTTCACCAAGAACGGCATTAACTTAGTTCAAAAGCTGCTCAGCTTCCAAAAGCAGGATGGCGGTTTTGCTCACATCTTGACATCTGGAAGCAATGGCATGGCAACCGAGCAGGCCCTTCAGGCGCTTGCCGCCTACCGTTTATTCCAGAACCAGGAAGGAGCTCTTTACAACTTAAACCGGGTTCCGCTCTACGGATCTCCCGTTTCGGTCAAGATCGAGGTTGAAGGCCCACAGGGTCAACTTGCTTCCGGGACCGTAATAGGACGCAATGCGCTGGAAGCCCTGCAGCAGCTTGGTTCAACAGGCAACCTGGATGTTCAAATAAAAGAACGCAGCCAATACGGTCCTTATGTTGAGAGCATTGACGGAATTGAAGCTGGCCATTTTGGCGGTTATGACGGTTGGAATTATGTAGTCGAGCGGGACGGCAAGTGGAGGACACCTCCTGTCGGGATGTCCGAATACATTCTTTCCAGATTTGATCATATTTTGATTTATTATGGGAACAGCTCCACCCAATTGGTTCATTCCATTACTGCTTCACCTGAGCAGCCGGCTGCTAATGAGCCGTTTACCGTTACCGTTGAACAATCCAGCTGGGATTGGAATTTGAATGAAGACGTCATTACCAAAGCAGCCGATGCTGCAGTTACGATCAATGGGGTAACCATTCGCACCGATGAGAATGGAGCCGCCTTATTCCCGTCTGGCCTATCAAACGCAGGAACCTACAAGGTTTCCGTTGATCATTATGTGGAGAACGGCCCTCCTCTCCTTGTCCGCCGTGAAGGCACGATAGCAATTGGAGAGCAAGTTATTGTGTCTCCTGTAGATCCGAATCCGGTAGACCCGAATCCTCCGGTTATTCCGAATCCGGTTGATCCGGCGAATCCGGGCAATCCGAATCCGGTTGTCAAAACCATTACCTTATCCGTAATTGGAGACAGCCAGAAAGGCACGATTCTCTCGGCCAGAAATGTCACCCTTGCAGCGGGAGATACGGCTTTCTCTGTGCTCAAGCGGGAGCTTGGCAGCAAAGTGCTTTCCAGCGGATCAGGAGCTACCGCCTACGTATCGGCAATCGATGGTCTTGCGGAATTTGACCGTGGTCCGGAGAGCGGCTGGATGTATATGGTGAATGGACAATTCCCTGCTGTCGGCGCAGGACTATATCCCTTGTCCAATGGAGATTCTTTGGCATGGCGGTATACACTGAATCTCGGCAAAGATCTGGGAGATCCTTCAACCGGGGCAAGCCCAGTGACAGGAACGGGAACGCCGGCAGGCACTCCCTCTATTCCGCAAATTATCGAAACAGAAATAAACAAAGCAGCCATTAAACCGAACAACACACTACCGATCGGCAAAGCGGGAACGACCACGCAGCTATTGAATGGTTCGGAGAAAATGAGCAAGGAACAAATCGATCAACTGGCCAAAGCATTGGCTTCTGCCTCGGTATCGCTTACTCAGAATGTAGCGGCTGACAGTGAGACCATTCTGAAGGACGCCTTGGAGAAAATCCGCTTCATTGTGCCTTCCGGCGCTCTTGCTCAGGCATTAACGGTCAAAATCGAGGAATCCAAAACAGATAAACCAGGTTTTGTAACGGCCATCTTTGATTTCACGCCGAATGGAACCGAATTCCAGAAGCCTGTCTATTTGCAGTTCAAAGTTCCGGTCTGGACGGATAAGCCGGAAAACCTGGCCATCGTCTGGCTGAATGAGAAAACGGGAGAATGGATTCCGATCCCTGCAGTTCTCGATCTGAAGAGCGGCACGATAACGGGTAAAGTCACTCATTTCACGAAATTTGCCGTGGTTGACAAAAGCCGGCTTGCGGAAAAATCCCGTGATGTCTCGGCAGAGATTCAAGCCGCTGTGTCATTCATCACGGCCGGCGACTCGCTAAGCGATTGGGAAGCATTCGCTCTGGCCCGTTCCGGTACCAAGGTTCCGGCAGCATACTTAACGCAGCTGAAGGCTTTACTAAACGAAAACAATGGCGATTTCCGTAAAGTAACGGATCTGGAACGTATTGCGCTGGTGCTTCGTGCAATGGGTGAAGATCCAACAACCTTTGCGGGCTACAATCTGATTCAAAACCTTTACAGCAGCAAGAATATGACCAGTCAGGGAACCAACGGTCCTTTGTTTGCCCTGCTTGCGCTCGACAGCGACGACTACACCGTACCGGCCGATGCGCTTTGGACACGCAGCAAGCTGGTGGACTGGATTGTGCAGCAGCAGAAAACAAACGGCGCATTCCCGCTGACGCCAGATGGCGAGGATAACCTGGATATGACTGCCATGGCGGTAACCGCACTCGCTCCTTACCTCGGCCAAGCCGAAGTCAAGAAAGCAGTGGATCAATCCGTCAGCTGGCTATCGTCCCAGCAGCTGGAATCGGGCGGATACAATTCATACGGCGACGAGAATAGTGAAACGACAGCCCAGGTCATCATCGCTCTGACAGCGATCGGGGTGAATCCGGCAGACGACCGCTTCGTGAAAAAAAATGGCGATCTGTTAGCCAATCTGTTTGGCTTTCGTCAAGCCGACGGCGGATTCGCACATGTTGCAGGGCAGCAAACGAATGAAATGGCAACAGAACAAGCCTTAATGGCGCTTGTCGCTTACGATCGTTACAGCAAAGGCCAATCAGGCTTGTATGATTTAAGCGATTCTAAAAAAGCGCCGGCTCAAACAGGGAAATTTATCGACGACAGCCAGATTTCGGCCTGGGCCTCTGCGGCCGTCTATCGCGTCTACCAAGCGGAGCTTATGGTCGGATTAAGCACAACTGAGCTGCAGTTTGGCCCCAAACAGAAGATGACAAGAGCGCAGTTTGCGACATTGCTTGTGAATCTGCTGGGTGCTACGCCCGATAAGGACGCAGCTGTATCCTTCGTGGATGTGAAACCTGGAAGCTGGTATTACGGCTCTGTCATGAAAGCGAAGGAGAAAGGCATCATACAGGGCATCTCAGCCGATTCATTCCAGCCTGACCGGGCGGTCTCCCGACAGGAGATGGCCATCATGATTGCCCGGGCCTTCAAGCTGAGCCCGGATGACGCATCGTTTACCTTCAAAGATGAATCCAGCATTAGCAAAAATGCACGTAATGATATTGAAGCCGTTTATGACAACGGTCTGATGGTCGGATTCGACGGATATTTCAACCCCGCCGATTCCGTTACCCGGGAAATGGCGGCCGTCGTAGCCGATAAGCTGCATGAACTTTCAGCCACCCAATAGCATTAGAACGAAAGGAACGGGGATGAGTATTCCCCGTTCCCTTCCCTTTTTATAGGAGGAGGAGCAGATTCATGCCGACGTACACTAAAAGCCGTTCAAGCTTGCTGACCGGCTTTCTTATCCTGATTATGCTAATCACCGGCTGTGCCGGACAGGCAGACCCTGCACCTTCGATAGCGGCAGAGAAGAGCCAGGACAAAACCACATACAATGCTGTGGACTCTCCTGCCGGAAAAGAAAGCAAGGGAAATCCGAATAGCGATTCTTCGGCTGTGGATTCCTCCGATAACGCTGCCAGCAGTGGTGAACCGGTACCCTCTCCTTCCACCGCTGGCAAGGAGACGAAGACCCCTGCTGCGCCAACTTCACCGGAAACAGCAGGAAAACCTGCAACAGGGAAAGCCGCCGAGCTTTCCGGCGGGGACAAAGATCCTTCAATAAAGAAAACAGACAGCGGACCATCATCCAGCCAAGCAGATGAGTCAACCGGCAAAAGCGGCGTTCCGAAGGAATCTCAGGATAACCCTGCTTCCGGTACAGAAAAAAACAGCCCTGCAGCCTCCAAACCGGCCGGGGATCCTGCTGCCACAACTGGTACCAAGCCTGTTCCGGGGGCCGCTCAGCCTTCCGTACCCGAAAATTCCGAAAACAAAGCAGCTCAGGCTCAGGATTCAGCGGCCGCGGAAGCAAAAACCGAGAATACCGTCACTCTGTCCATCATCGCCGATCCGGATACCGGTACGGTTCTGGCCCCCACACCCATTGAGATCGGGAAAGGAGATACCGTACTCGATATACTCAAGCGAATCACCCGCAACAACAAAATCCAGATGGAGTTCAGCGGGCGCGGCGCAGCAGCCTACGTGGAGGGCATAAATAATGTGTATGAATTCGATCATGGTTCCGAAAGCGGCTGGATGTACCGGGTAGACGGCGAATTTCCGAACAAAAGCGCCGGTGCCTATAAAGTCAAAGCAGGCGATACGGTGGAATGGCTGTACACCCTGGATCTGGGCAAAGATCTGGGAGGAGATATCGAGTGAGTTCGGGATTCGGTTCCCTCCACCCTGCCGTTTGTTTTCTGTATTATGTGGCTGCTATTCTGCTTGCTATGCTCCTCCTGCATCCACTGTTTCTTGCAACATTGATTCTGTTTGTACTTCTGCTAAATCTGCTGCATGGGCGAGCGCAGCGCGCCAGGCTGCTTCGTACCCTTCCCTATTATCTATTGATCTGCGGCTCGGTTGCGGTACTCAATCCGCTATTTTCCCACCGCGGCTGGTATATCCTTTTTTATTTTATGGATCAGCCCGTTACGCTTGAGGCTATCCTTTATGGCGTTATCATGATGCTCTCGCTGCTGGCTATTCTGCTTCTGTTTCTATCTTTTCAATTCATCCTGCCCGCTGATAAATTTATGTATTTGTTTTCAGCTGCAGCACCGAAAACTTCCCTGCTTACCCTGATGACTCTGCGGCTGGTTCCGTTATTCCTTAGGCGTCTAAGACAGATTACGATAGTCCAGGGAACGCGGAGAATCGATGTCAGGCACGGCGGCCTCCGCAAACGGCTGCAGGATGGCATGGTTCTGCTGCGCGTGCTGCTCATGTGGTCGCTGGAGGAAGCGCTGCAAACTGCAGATTCCATGAAAGCCCGCGGTTACGGGACAGCCAGGCGCAGCTCGTACACCGTCTATCGGATGGACCGGCGGGATTGGATAGTTCTGCTGCTCTTGGGATTGACCGCTCTTGGCTGCTGTGCAGGGTGGCGGTACGGACACGGTGTGCTGCAAATCTATCCGCGGCTTGCGCCGATGACTTTTAATTTTGGAGACAGCCTCTGTTACGGATTGTTTAGCTTTTTCTTAATGATTCCGATTATCGTAGAAGGACAGGAGAGAATGATTTGGAGGAAATCCTGAGTATCGATTCATTATCTTTCCGTTATCCGGACGCCAATAAGGACGCGCTTGCCAATCTTTCGCTTACGGTAATGGAAGGGGAGTTTCTCGTCCTTTGCGGCGCTTCAGGCTGCGGCAAAACAACGCTGCTGCGGCAGCTCAAGCAAGAACTGGCGCCGGAGGGCGAGCGCAAGGGTATCATTCGTTTTCGGGGGACCCCCATTGAGTCGCTTGCCCCGAAAACCGCCGCTGAGCAGATTGGATTTGTTTTTCAGAATCCGGAGAACCAGATTGTGATGGACACTGTGTGGCATGAACTGGCCTTTGGCATGGAGAATTTGGGTTACCCCCTTTCTATTATGCGCAAACGGCTTGCAGAGATGGTCCATTTCTTTGGCCTTGAGCCGCTTCTGTACAAATCCGTGCATGAGCTATCCGGCGGGCAGAAGCAACTGGTCAACCTGGCTTCCGTACTGCTGCTGGGTCCCAGGCTTCTGCTGCTGGATGAGCCATGCGCCCAACTGGACCCGGTCGCTTCGCGTGAATTTCTGGATATGCTGTACCGTCTCAATCAGGAGCTGTCCATGACCATCATACTGAGCGAACACCGCCTTGAGGATGTCATCCCGCTTGCGGACCAGATTGTGATGTTAAGCGGAGGGGAAATGAAATATGCAGGCAGCGCGCAGGAATTCAGCCGGAAGATCGGTGCCGGCAACAGCCTGCAGGATCGCGCTTATCTGCCTGCAGTCACCCGTCTTTATTTGGGGGGACCGGGCGGAGCCGCATCGTCAGAAGCCGCTGCCGGCAGAGGAAGCGTGCCCCTAACAGTGAGAGAAGGCAGACAATGGCTATATACCTTGCCTGCCCCGCCTCAAACCGAGGGTCGCGACCGTATAAGCCAGGCGCACTCTGCGGAGGAGCAGGGAGAAGTAATACTGGCCTGCCGGGAACTTACCTTCAAGTATGACAGGGACACTCCGGAAATTTTAAAGAAGCTCTCCCTGAATGTGTATGCGGATGAATGGCTGGCTATTGTCGGCGGCAACGGAGCGGGCAAATCTACTCTCCTGCAGGTAATCTCGGGCCTGCTGGCTCCACAGCGGGGGAAAATCAAGCTCCGGAGCAGTGTAAAAATCGGCTATTTGGCGCAAAATCCGCTGCTTTATTTCACCCAGGATACGGTAGAAAAAGAGCTGCAGCTTACTGCGCGGCTTGAGAAACGGAAGGAGCCTGAAGCAGAAATTCCCCGATTGCTGGATCTTCTGGGCATTAGCGAGCTTTTAGGCTGTCATCCCCATGATCTGAGCGGCGGAGAGCAGCAGCGGGTGGCTCTTGCGCTTATTCTGCTGCCGAAACCGGATATCCTATGTCTGGATGAGCCGACCAAAGGCTTGGACCCTTTGAACAAACAGCGGTTTGCACAGCTCCTGGACGGGCTGCGCCATTCAGGAACCTCCATAATAATGGTTACGCATGATGTGGAATTCGCCGCCCTTCATGCCACGCGCTGCGCGATGCTCTTTGATGGAAGCATTACGTCGGAAGGCAGACCCTCGAGTTTCTTCAGCGATAACCTGTTCTATACGACTGCTATAAACCGGACGGTCCGTGGCTGGCTGCCGGATGCGTTGACCTGCGAAGATGTGTGGAGCCAATGGCCAGATACCGTATAGGGCTGCTGATCAGCATCATTGTGTTCATCGCCGCTTTGGCTGTCACAGCTGCAATCCGGAGTAATCATTACCTGCTGCTCAGCGTATTGTTTATTGTCGGCTCCATGGTTCCTTTTTTCTTCCGTTTCGAAAGACGCCGGATGGAAGCCAGGGAACTTATCTTAATTGCCGTACTGGCTGCAATCGCGTCGATGGGCCGTGTGGCGTTCGCCCCTATCCCGAGCGTACAGCCTACCTCCTTTGTCATCATCATAGCTGCGGTCGTTTTCGGAGGCGAGACCGGGTTCTTAATCGGAGCAATTGCCGCGCTGGCTTCGAATATCTTTCTCGGGCAAGGGCCTTGGACGCCCTGGCAAATGTTCTGCTGGGGAATGATCGGAGCAACCGCTGGCTGGCTGCGACATACCTGGGTGATGAAGTCTAGACTTGGCATGTGCGCTTTCGGCTTTGTCTGGGGCTTCCTCTTCGGGTGGATCATGAACATCTGGTATCTGATCAGCTTGCCGGATGCAATGAGTTGGCCGTTAGTATTAACCGCATATGTCCAGAGCTTCTATTTCGACCTTGCCCATGCACTGGCAAATGTGTTTTTCCTGGGAATCCTCGGCATCAGCTGGATTCAAATTCTCGAGCGGTTCAAGAAGAAATACGGGCTGCTGAAAAACTAATCGATCCTGATGCAACAAAGAAGGAGCCGTTCCAAATGTGTTCGCATGAAATTGGAACATCTCATTTTAAATGCAAAAGGACCTTAAAGCCCACCTAAAGGTGGAGATTAAGGTCCTTTGTTTGATTGATTTTCAGCTGAAAGCAGGGCTTCAAAATCACAAATTGGCTTTTGGGTCAGCCCCTTTTTTATTGTTTTGTGGAGCTCCTAAGGGGTCGAACCCGGATTCGACCGCGCGGACGGAATAGAAAAAATACTTCGAAGTAAAATCATCGAATGGAGGAGTACGGCGTCGGAATCTGCCTCTTTCTTCTTCGAGTCAGGTTCCTTCCGTCAGCATAATCAAGATCAGGACATCCCCTTGACTCCACCAAAACAATAAATTCAAACCATTTCATCTGAAGTAGTTTTTTTTATGGTTAAATCTATCATTAGAGCGGTTTTTTTGAATCCTGGGGTTCAGTTCCGTTTTCATTGTATTAGTTATATCTAATCATTCGGACATTAGCGACCGTTAGCATCGATTAATCGAAACTCTGGCTTTATTACGGACATTAATGCCCATAAGCGAGGGAATGATCAGGGAAAAGCGTGAAGTTTTCTTCTAATGGTCATTCGTGTCCATAAATAAAGTGAATTTACTCTATTTTTGCTCTAACGGTCATGATTGACCACTTGATAAGTGCGATATCGCTGCTGTCCATTGTGAACAATTAAAACACTCATTTCCACAAGCTTGTCTAAAATACGTCTCGCCTGTCTAATGGATCGATTCAGATGCATGGCAAGTTCATCGGAGCGAAAAGGTCCAATGATGCCACGCGCAAACCGCAAAGTCTCTGCTTCAATCCAACTGAGTCCATCCGGCATTACTTGAATTCGTTCAATAGTTGGGGAGGCGTCCCGCCTTGCAGGGCAGCCACCAGATTCCGGGCCGCCAGCATCGCCATTTCGAATCTTGTCTTGGCGGTTGCCGATCCAATATGCGGGAGTGTCAGCACATTCGGCATTTGCAGCAGCGGGTTCGAGACGTCGACTGGCTCCTTCTGATACACATCAAGTCCGGCTCCGCTTATAACACCCTCTTTAAGCGCTTCGATCAGCGCCTGTTCATCAACCGTCTGCCCACGCGATGCGTTAATGAAGATCGCCGTCTTCTTCATCAGATTAAATTCGCTGCGACCGATCAGACCTTCCGTCTGAGGGGTAAGCGGTGCCATAAGAACAATGAAATCCGACTCGGAGAGCAGCTTGTCCATTGATTCGTATCTGACCCCAAGCTGTTCTTCCGCTTCCGGTTTACGGCTGCGGTTGTGGTAAATGACATCCATGTCGAAGCCATATTTGGCCCTGCGGGCGATCGTCTCGCCGATCCTGCCCATCCCGATGATGCCCAATGTAGCATGGTGCACGTCCGTCCCGAACCACTTCTCGCCATTCTCCGGCTTCCACAGTCCTTCTTTCACATAATGGTCCAGCTCCGCTACCCGTCTGGCCGAACCCAGAATCAAGGCGAATACAAGATCGGCAACGGTATCATTGAGGACATCGGGCGTGTTCGTGCCGATTACCCCGCGCTGCTTCATTGCCGGGATATCGAAATGGTTGTAGCCCACACTGATACTGCTGACGACTTTCAGCCCAGGCGCATGCTCGAGCAGTTCGTTATTTATTTTCGTTCCTGACGTAAGCAGCCCTTCCGCCTCTCCGATCCTCGACAACAATGTCTCCCGGGGGATTGGATCCGTATGTTCCCATTTGTCGATCACACAATGTTCGGCTAAGTAGGCCTCAACCTCGGCGGGAATACGCCGATCTATGAAGATTCCAGGTTTCATGATGTTTCTCCTCTCAGGATCTGCCCTGCTACTACGGGGCTGTTCCTAATTATAGAACCAAACGCCCTGCAGTAAAAGCCCATTCCTCCAAAAAAAACCAGCAAAAAAAAGAAGAGCCCTTTCAGGCCCTTTCTGCACATGGAAATTTGTTAGCCGAGAAGCTCTAAGTGCCCGTTGTCTGACTTCTTCGCTTCCCATAGCGCTTACCTTCCTCCCGGATGAGCTTGCGAGGATACTTCTTGAACGCGTGCATTACCCACAGAAGCAGCGGTTCTTCTTCTCTTCCTCCTGAAGCGCATAAGCTGCTGCTTCCCGCATGAGGATGCAGCTGTTTCAGCAAATGATGGCCAATATAGCCACTTGCACCGGTTAACGCGATAACCGGCCGCCTGTTCGTTTCATCGGTCATTTGTATCATTCCCTGGTTGAAATACCGCTGTTAAACCTATTCCCTTTATAGGAATGGAGTAACATGATGCCGCGTGCATATTGATATCGATGAAATTCGATAATCGGCATCGATTTATGATAAGATTGCATATAGAAGTTTCTCATTTGACCGGGACAGAACTAGCCGTAACTTTATACGCTGCTGAATCGTCAATTGAATCATACGGCATTACAGATTTCCGGGAGGTTTCGAATGGTTTTTTTGTTTAAGAAGATATTAAACCGAATGGATGGAATGATATTATTCCTTCTGCTTATTTTCATGACGATCAGTATTTTTTGTATTTACAGCGCAACCTGGAAGGATCCCTCTTTTGAAGGTTCCTATATCAAAATGATTTATTTTTATGCGCTCGGCTTTGCGGTTGTTTTTGCGATGCTGTTCTTCAATTATAAAATTCTGCTGAAACTCTCCCCTTTTCTCTATTTAATTGGTTTGGGCCTCTTGGTATTGTTGTTTTTTCAGGGCAAAACGATAAATAATGCTCAAGGCTGGTTCACTGTTTACGGATTAAGCTTTCAACCGGCGGAGCTCTGCAAGCTGCTGCTGATTCTCTTTCTTGCCTATTTTCTGTCTAAACGGGAAGTCGACTCGCTGAGCCTAATGAAAGATGTTATTCCGATGGGTGTCATTACTTTTATTCCTTTTGTGCTCGTTCTGGTGCAGCCGGATTTGGGCAACTCGATCGGTTATCTGGTCATATACATCGTGGTTTGCTGGATGGGGAACATCCGCTACCGGCATGCGCTGATCGGTCTTGTAGTTATCGCAATCGTTTCCGGTGTGTCTCTCTACAGTTATGTCAAATACCATGATGAAGTGAAATCCTTTATGGCCACCTATAAAAAGGAATATTGGCTGGACCGTATCGATGCCGTGCTTCTCCCTGAGCTGGCTTCGGATAAAGCCACCTATCATATGGATCGTGCCGTCGTTGCGATCGGGTCCGGCTCCCTCAAGGGTGACGGATATCTGAAGGGAAGCTCGATCCAGAGCGGCCGTGTGCCCTATACGTATTCGGATTCCATCTTTGTGGTCATCGGGGAGGAATTCGGATTTCTCGGCTGTTCGATCCTGCTCATTCTGTATTTCTTCCTGATCTACAGGATGACCATCATATCGCTTAGCCTTTCCAGTAAAAGGGGCATATACATCATTGCCGGGATATCCGCGATGTTCCTGTTTCAGATCTTTGAAAATATCGGCATGCTGATCGGGATCATGCCCATTACCGGGATTACACTTCCTTTTATCAGTTATGGAGGTACTTCTCTACTGATCAACATGATCTCAATTGGGCTGGTGCTCAACATCCGGATCTATGACGATGTGGAGACGGAATCGATGAGTGTTGGCAAGCCATCTGTTACGTAACGCTCCGCTCTGGTATGTCAGCTATTCTCATAGACTCCACCCTCAAAACCACAAGCAAGCAACCTAAAAAACCATCGCAATCAAGATGCGATGGTTTTTGATATTTCCCGCTCAACAGCCAATCCTTATTACGCTTGTCCTTGCTCCGGATTTAGGGCATTGGCATCCATATGCGTAAACTCCCAAAGGTGACCGTCAACATCCTGGAAGCTCCAGCTGTACATGAAACCATGATCAACCGGTTCATTGTACGGCTTTCCTCCCGCTTCCAGCGCCCTGTTCACAATGGCGTCCACTTCCTCGCGGCTCTCGGCGGACAAGGCTATAATCACCTCGTTCGTTGTTGCCGTATTGGCAATCTCTTTGGAAGTAAACGTTTTATAGAAGTTTTCAACGAGCAGCATAACGAAAATCTTGTCACTCACTATCATGCATGTTGCATTCTCATCCGTGAACTGCGGATTGAAATCAAACCCGACCGCTCTGAAAAATTCAACCGCTTTATTCAAATCTTTAACCGGTAAATTCACAAAAATTTGGTCTGCCGTTAATGCCATAACCGTCACCTCTTCTATTAATTATGTGATGAGCAAATTGATTAATCTCTCCATAGTATAACATACCTGGCTGGGTCAGCTTTCTTCTGGATTGCTAATATCACGCACCTTTCCTACTATCCGTCCGCAGCTTCCAGCGCGTCGATCATTCTTAACAATCTCTTCAACAACATGCGAATATAAGGATATGCTGCTGTAGTCAGCTTCAACAGCGCCGCGGCCGCTTTTTCGCGTTCCGCACGTCCAACTGTTCTTGAGCCGGAATCATAACCATCTTGATCTTCGGCAACAAGCCGGGTGTCAAACTCTGCCAGATTGCCGATCGGCCTTCCAGCTGTCAGCAATTCATATACAGCTGGAAGGTCGGCCGGGTCAAGGGCGCGGCGTGCGCCTTTGGATGGATTGCTGTCCAACAGTTGATTAACAAGTGCTGCCAGCTCGCTGTAATCGTCCATTGAAATAAGAGTATTGAACGCATAATCACTATCGGAACCGGTGGTTGAAGCCAGCCGGTTGTAAAGCTCCCGCAATGCGAACAAGGTCTCCTGGATATCCAGACCAGGATGCGTATCCAGTTCAACAAGAGTATCCGTGATGGCCTCCCTGTCCAGCCGCGGTTTATAGATCGTCCGTCGTTCAATACTGGCCTCCGCCCGGACTGGAAATGCAAGTGTATTGGAACCCTCGGGATATTGCTGCCTGACCGTGTCAGATAATCCGCCTTTGTAAAGGACGCCTTCTTCCGATTCCATGCGGAACCTTCTTTTCGCCGTATTCATCGTAATCAGGCTGCCTGTAAAGTGAATCATGTCCTTTTTTTCGATGGTCTCATTCAGATAAGAAAAACCTGCCTGCAGCTGGTGAACATTCAATTCGGCAGCATTCTGTTCGCCGAGCGGCCCGGCCCACTCGATTCTTAGTGTCGCCGGATGTATCAGCAAGAGGTCTAATAACCGTTCGTAGGCGATGGCTGTTCTGGCATGCAGCTTGCCTAGCCTTTCCTGAAGAGCCGGCAAATTCCGGGTATCGCCAGCCAGTTCAATAAGTTTTGCCGCCGCAAGTGAGGCCGATGTGGTGCCGAAGAGATCTGCAGTAGACTTTGAAGCAAGCCTGATTGCGCTGTCAGTACTTGGCATCTGATAGAATGTATGATCTTCAATTATTACAGCAGGCGGTTTTTTGGAACTGGGCGACCAGCGCCCGTCAAGTGTATAAATGACCTGCTGCAAAGAGCTCACCACTTCGTCAGCGAAGCGGTGTGCCGAATCGTTTGAACCCTCGGCTCCCGGGGTATACAAGCTGATTATGTCCCGCCTGTTCTCCATCGCTATTAATGCAGTTGCGTTCCTAACATGCCCGGACATTAGATACCTCACCTCAACGATCAAGTGAATGTTTACAACTCTATTCTAGTATAGAGCTATAGTATCCTTACTTCCAGTCCACCCGATAATGCAGATGAACCGGTTTAGCCCCGGCCAGCAGGTCTGCCGGTCACAGGTACGGTCAAAAATGCAAAAAGAACCATCGGGAGGACAGCTCTCCGCCGATGGTTCTTTGGCTGTGAATAAGCATCTCATGAACGCGTAGGTGCCAAAGCCGCAGGGCTCGATTTAACCTGGCGATTCAAGGTGCTTTTCAAGACATTTTTTGCAAATACATGATTTTCCGCTTAGCTCCTCAGTCACCCGATCGAGCAGATCGCCAGGAAAATAAGCCCCGTAGCACCAGCACGTTCCTTCTGGTTCCCCGGCGGGATTTCCGCATTCATTATCCTGTCCGCATAACGGGCAGCGCTTCACATCGTTCATTGTCTTTGATGAGGGCCGTACCGGATCCTCAGAGGGATATGGCCGGCTTCCCTGCCCTTTCTGTATCATCATTACGGTTCAGGTCTGAATCCGGATTACCGGTAAGAGTGCGAATGGCAAGCTCTTCATCCTCAACGTCGATCTCAACCTGGGCGCCGTCGCCAATCGTTCCGGCAATCATCTCTCTTGCCAGCCTGGTCTCCAGAAAACGCTGGATATAGCGTTTAAGAGGCCGCGCACCGTAAACAGGATCGTAACCTTCCCTTGCAATATGAGCTCTCGCCGCTTCCGTCAAGCGCAATCCGATGCGCCGTTCTTTAAGCCGCAGCTCCAGACTGTTCACAAGCTTCCCGACAATCTGTTCCACCTGATCCAGGCTCAAAGGGTTGAAGAGGACTACATCGTCAATCCGGTTGAGAAACTCCGGCCGGAAATGCCCCCTCAGCTCCCGCATTACAGACTGTTCCGCCTGTTCCGAAATTTCACCGCTGTGATCCATGCCTTCAATCAAATAAGACGACCCGATATTGGAGGTAAGAATGACGATTGTATTTTTGAAATCCACAACCCGTCCTTGCGAATCCGTCAAACGTCCGTCGTCAAGCAGCTGAAGCAGCGTATTGAATACGTCAGGATGCGCTTTTTCCACTTCATCGAAGAGCAGAACCGAATAAGGCTGTCTGCGAACGGCTTCCGTCAGCTGTCCGCCCTCTTCATACCCGACATAACCCGGAGGTGCTCCAACCAACCGCGAGACGGCATGCTTCTCCATATATTCGGACATATCGATGCGGATAATCCGCTGTTCGCTGTCAAACAATGCTTCCGCCAGTGCTTTGGCGAGCTCTGTTTTGCCGACACCGGTCGGACCGAGGAACAGGAAAGAACCGATTGGACGGTTGGCCTCCTGGATCCCGGCGCGTGCCCGGAGCACCGCATCCGAAACTCGACTCACAGCTTCATCCTGGCCAACTACCCGCTTATGCAGCAGCTCTTCCAGCCGCAGCAGCTTCTGCCGTTCGCCTTCTACCAGACGGTTCACGGGAATGCCGGTCCATTGCGCGACAATCCCCGCGATTTCCTCCTCCGTCACTTCCTCTCGCAGCAGGCGCTGCTGCGTATCCGATTGAGCGTCCTCCTCGGCCTGCTTCAGCCGTTTCTCCATCTCGGGAATACGCCCGTAGCTCAGTTCCGCCGATTTCTCCAGATCGTAACGGTCCTCCGCTTCCACGAGCTCCAGCTTCAACTGCTCCAATTCCTTGCGCAGCTTCTGGACGCCTTGAAGCATTTCCTTCTCATGATCCCATTTGGCCTTCAAAGTGTTATAGCGGTCCTTGAAGTCCGCCAGCTCCTTCTGCAGCACCTTCAGGCGGTCCTGACTGGCGGCATCGGTTTCCTTGCGCAAAGCGGCTTCTTCAATTTCCAGCTGCATCATGCGCCTGGTTACCTCATCAAGCTCTGTAGGCATGGAATCGATCTCCGTCCGGATCATCGCGCATGCTTCGTCAATCAAATCAATCGCTTTGTCCGGAAGAAATCTGTCGGAAATATAGCGGTTGGACAGCACCCCGGCGGCAACAAGAGCGTTATCGTGAATTTTGACCCCATGATGCAGCTCGAAGCGCTCCTTTAACCCCCGCAATATGGAGACCGTATCCTCGACATCCGGCTCGCTGACAAGCACCTGCTGGAACCGGCGCTCCAGCGCGGGGTCCTTCTCAATGTACTTGCGGTATTCATCCAGCGTCGTCGCTCCGATACAATGCAACTCGCCGCGAGCGAGCATTGGCTTGAGCATGTTGCCCGCATCCATAGCGCCCTCGGTCTTGCCGGCACCGACAATGGTATGCAGCTCGTCGATAAATAACAGGATCCGGCCATTGCTCTCTTTGACCTCGTGCAGCACCGCTTTCAGCCTCTCCTCGAATTCACCGCGGAATTTGGCTCCTGCGATCAATGCCCCCATATCGAGCGCGAAAATAATCTTGTCCCGCAGTCCTTCGGGAACGTCCCGTTTGACGATCCTGTGGGCCAGACCCTCGACGATCGCGGTTTTGCCCACGCCCGGCTCCCCAATAAGAACCGGGTTGTTTTTGGTCTTGCGGGAAAGAATCCGGATGACCCGGCGAATCTCGCTGTCCCGGCCAATGACCGGATCGACTTTGCCTGAGCGGACTTCGGCCACCAGATCGCGTCCATATTTCTCAAGCACTTCATAGGTCGCCTCAGGCTCCTGGTTGGTTACACGCTGATGTCCCCTGATTTCCGCCAAAGCGGCAAGCATGGCCGAACGCTTGATCCCGAAGGAGCGAAGCAGGGTGCCCGTCTCCTGTTTGTCGTCGAGCATCGCCAGCAGCAGATGTTCCACAGACAAATAATCATCCTTTAACCCTTCCGCTTCCTTCTCAGCCTGGGCTATCATTACGTTAAAAGCCGGCGACAGATACGCCCTGGCATTCTCGGCACCGGGGCCTTCAACCTGTGGCTTGCGCGCCAACTGATCCATAAGCCTTGTCCGGAATTCCTCCAACGGCACATTTAACTTCTGCAGCAGTCTGGGGGTTAATCCCTCCTGTTGGCTGATCAACGCCAGGATGAGATGGATCAAGCCAATCTCCTGATGATGACGCGATAAAGCTGCCTGCTGGGCTGCTACGATCGCTTCCTGCGCTTTTTGTGTAAACCGATTGAAATCCATCGTTCATTCCTCCATTCAAGGTTATCTGCAAGCCGCTATTCCCATCGACCGCTTACGAGAGGCGGGGATCAAAGCTCTGTTCCTTCGCAAGCTCCCGGTACAGTTCTTTGACTTTCTCCGAAGCCGCCCGGGGCACTGTAACCGCCAAGGTAATATAGAGATCGCCGGATGAACCGTCCGGCTTGCGCAGCCCTTTGCCCGTGAGACGCAGTTTCTGGCCTGCAGTCATGCCTTGGGGCACCTTCACGTTCAGCATGCCCCCTCCGGGCAAGCGAATCTTCGCTTCCGTGCCAAGCGCAGCATGCCATGGAGCAACCTGCAGCTCCACCGCAAGATCATAGCGGTCAATGGTATAATGGGAATCTGGCTTGATTTGCAGCGTGACATACAAATCACCTTTAACCCCGTCTCTGGAAACCCCGCCCATCCCTTTCAAGCGGATTCTCTGGCCGCTGATTACGGATTCCGGCAGTTTGATGTTCAATTCCTTCTCGCCGACCTGCACCCGCATCTTGCCGCCTTGAACGAGCTCATCCAGCGATACGGAAAGCTGCGCTTCCTGATCTGCGGGTGCATCCCGAATATCAAAACCGCCATCCTCATTGAAGAATCCGCCGCCGCCCTGCGCACCGCCAAAGAATTGCCGGTACAGATCATCGAAATCCATTCCTTCCGCTTGGGTCCGGGAGGTGCGGAAGCCTCCGCTTTGTTGTTGTCCGAAGGGGTCTCCGCCGCCCTGTCCGGCCTGGGAGCGTTCACGCCAGTGCTGCCCGAAACGATCATAATTTTCTCTGGCTTCATCATCGGAGAGCACCTCATAGGCTTCCTGCACCTCCTTGAAACGTTCCTCAGCTCCCGGAGCTTTGTTCACATCCGGGTGATACGTTTTTGCCTTCTTTTTATAGGCTTTTTTAATTTCCTCTTTGCTTGCTTTGCGGTCAACGCCAAGAACGCTGTAATAATCGTTTGCTTGTGCCAACAGCTCCACCCCCTCGTTTGGTCAGTTAAGGTCAAACCACATTCAATAAGAAGAAACGGCTGACGCCGTCTTTAGTGGCGCAATCAGTTTCTTCCCTCAACAATTTAAGCCTGGTTTAGGTGAAAACATAATCATTCTTATATTTTTAAAAAGCGCTCAGCATAAGGACGTCCGGTCCACGATCTGGCGTGCGTACGAAACGGAACTTCATTTTTGTAATGGGCTGCTTTCATTCTTTGTTTATATTATATCTCTTTTGGCGGAATCAATCAAAAGCCGCGGCCTGTTGTTTTGGAGCGGAATGCCCCGGTTTAAGCCAGAATAACAGGAAAAACCGACTTAATTTCATCTTTTGACCTTCTTTGACCAATTAGCTTGATCTTGTGTATGGTTAACAATGGCAGTGCGTTTTTCCTCGGTTCCCGGCAGCTCTTAAAGGCAAAAAAGCATCCCCCGCCGGGAATGCCTGCTGCATGTAATGTGCCTGCGATTTATATTGGACCTCAACGCCTGGAACGGACGATTGCACCTAACACAAGGACGAGCATGATGGCTCCAAGCAGTGCCGGTAAAATATAAAAGTTGCTTGCTTTGGGTCCCCAGTCTCCCAGCAGTTCCCCGCCCAGCCAGGCACCTAGAATACCGGCAATTATGTTACCGATTACGCCGCCGGGAATATCTTTGCCCGCTATTAATCCTGCAAGCCAGCCGATTACACCGCCAACAATCAAGTACCATAATAGTTCCATTTGTTCCAGCTCCTTTTGTACCGGTGTTTGGTCCTCCATAAAGATTTAAAGATGACTGTATCCCGGCCAAACACCTCTATGCATCCTATGTGCCGACGGATCATGCGGTTTGGACTGTTGATGAATTTCTTCCAGCTGATTTTTCATAAACATGCCCGGGGTCTTATTTGAGCCAACGCGGCGCCCACCAGTTCCACTTCCCGAGCAGCTTCATTAAAGACGGCACAAGAACAAGGCGGATCACCGTCGCATCGATGATGATGGCCGCGGCAATGCCGATTCCAAGCTGACGAACACCTGCTACTTCTCCAAAGGCGAATGGAAGCGTTACGGCAACCATAATAGCCGCGGCGGAAGTTATAATGCCACTGGTCGCTGACAGTCCCTGCATAACCGCTTGGTCATTGTCGCCTGTCTTACGAAAAAGCTCATCGATTCTCGATACCAGAAATACGCCATAATCCATGCTGATCCCAAACGCAAGTCCGAATATGAACACAGGTATCATGATCGCAATGCTGCCATCATCCATTCCAGGCTGCCCGCTTGAGAAAATCAAGGCGAGCAGTCCAAATGATGCGCCGAGACTGAGCAGGTTCATGGCAATCGTTTTTAGCGGAATAAGCACGGAGCGGAAGGCGATGAACAAGACAATGAAATTGGAAACCAAAATAAACAGAAACACCTGCGGGAAATGATCAAAGATAGCATCGTACACCTCCTGCTGGAATTTGGCTTCGCCTCCAAGCAGAAATGGAGCTGCCGCATCCGTTCCTCTTTTCTCCCAAGCTCTTACCCACGACATCACCTCATGCGAATCCGGTTTTCCTGCCAGCATAACTTGAATCAGCAGCTGTCGGCCCTGGACAGGTTCCACCCGCAGCACCAGAGGATCCATAATCAGAGCAGGGACAAGCGTCCGAGCAAGATTGGACGTCTTCTCTCTTCCCAGCGCTTTGCCCCCAACAATATAGACGGTTGAAGTTTCCGGAGGTATAAAATGATCGCGGTAGACATCAAATGCGAGGCGTGATGCATAATCGGTCGGCAGGGAATCCGCGCCGGGGACAGCCAGCCGCATTCCCGAAAGAGGCAGCAAACAGCCCATTAAGAAGATGGCAGCCAACGCCCCCAACCGGATCGGTCTACTCATCACATAAGAGGACCAGGCAAGCCAGATTTTGCTTCTCCCCTTCCCGCCGGAAGAAGCTCTGATTTTCCCCTTCATAGCTGGCCACCATACAGCCAGAAGCGCCGGAACCAGCGTTAAAGCGGTTAAAGCGGAAACCGTCAGCGCGGTTATCGCTCCCAGGGCGACGGATGCAAACATCGGAAGCGGAATAAAGAAAATGCCCAGCAGTCCGAAGAAGACGGTTAGGGCCGAATACAGCACCGCTCTTCCGGCTGTCTGCATGGTGGCAATCAGCGCCTCCTCCGCCTCCATACAGCGAAGTTCTTCACGGAAGCGGCTGACCAGCATTAATGCAAAATCGAGGCTGAGAGCGAGTCCGACCATCGGAATGACATTCAATACAAAATTTGAAAGATCGATCCGCTCCCCAATCAATACCATTATCCCCATGCTCCCTGTAACCGCGATCACGCCTGCGATCACAGGTATGGCAGCTGCTGCGACTCCTCCGAAAGCAAACAGCAAGATGAGAAAAGCGACGGGTATGCCTGCCATCTCCGCCTGTTTCATATCATGGAGGCTGGCCCGGTTAACGTCAGCCTGGATCGCGGCATTCCCGGTTACACGGACCAGCATATTCCCGTCAACAGGAAGTCGCTGCTGAATGTCTTCCAGGATCGCAGCCGTGTCGTAGCGCTTGCTGTCTATTGATAGTAATGCATAGGCGAGATTCCCCCTCACCATGCCTGGTTCCTCATGCGGCGATCGCACAGTCAACAACCCTTCCACTCCTTGCAGATCCTGTAGCGTTCGCATGATATATCGTTTGAATTCCGCTTCGCGCACGGTTTCTCTTTTCTCAAATACAAGAAGCACCGGATCTCCCGGGATCCGGAATTCAGACTCCAGAATTTGCCGCACCTGTTCGTAGGCACCGGCCGGAGTCAGACCATGATCCTTGAGCACACCCGGCAGCTTATGGGCATTGATTCCGCAAAAGCCTAGAAAGAGGACCCACATCACAATGATAATCGCCGGATAACGATGCGATAGTACAGCAAGCGCGCGGAAACCCATAGCCAAGCTCCTCGGGATTGTATTTCTTTCTTTGCTGCAAAAAAAGCGAACGGGCTTCAGCGGTCTTTTATTCGGGTTGCCTGAACCATACCATAGGCAAGGCGCGGCGTGAATCTGGCAGCTCCCAGCATCAACTGGGGCAATACCGGGACGCCGAAGATCCACTGCAGCCGCCTTCCCCACCACAGCGGGCGTTGGAATTCCCTTTGAATCGACTGCGTGTAATTATGCTGCCACTGCTGTAACGAGATTTCCCCGCGCAACCAGCTGTCTGCAAGGGGGGCGCAAAGCTCAGACGACCGCAGCGCCATGGACATTCCGTCACCGCATAAAGGAGGAATCATGACCGTTGCATCTCCCACCTGCGGCAGCATGTCCCAGGCGTTTACTGCCCGATTCAGATTGACCGGTGAAACCGCTGCTTGCGTTCCCGGTACAGCTTCCGCATGAGCAAGCCTGGCAAAGAGATGCCTATTTCTGCCCCACGCCTCCTGGATCATTCCGAGAACTGATTTCCCTGTTTGACCAAATATGCCCTGTTCCAGCAGTGCGGCCACATTCATATAACCTCCCTCGACCGGAGAAAGGCCCAAATAACCCCCAGGGAAGAAATACAGCTCCACGACCGGCTCCGTTTTGATTCCTGCAAAATGGGATTTCACTCCCAAATACCTTTTGCCTTCCGGATGTTCAGTGTGGCCGGGAAGCCCTGCGCGGGGATTGGACCCCCAAGCGGCAATTACGATACGGGCGTAGTAGCTTGTACAGACTTTTCCCTGCCTGGCTTCCACCACATACCCTGAACCGGCCGGATAGACGGATGTGACAGTTGTTTCGGTCCGCAGTTTAACCCCGGCCCGGACCGCTCCGGCATGCAGCGCCGTATCGAGCCTGTAGCGGCTGATCCCGATAGCAGTCCCGGGCAGCGGAATTTCCAGCTGCCTGCCATGGTTGAAGATAAGGCGCGTGCGGCGGATCAGACTGGGACCCAGCTGCTCCAGCGGTTCCCGCATCCCCAACGCATGCAGCATACGCTGCGATTCCGGTGAGAGAAATTCGCCGCATACTTTATGGCGGGGAAACCGCTGCCGATCAAGCAGGAGCGTGTCCCATCCTTTTTTGGCCAAAGCCAGCGCGACGCTGCTTCCGGCAACCCCACCGCCAAGAACAATTACATCATGAACAGCATCCACCATGGTCCCCTCCCGGGCTAGAAGCGTCAGCGCCTGTATTTTGCAATCACAACGGCATAGCGGAATAACGGTCTCCAGGAATATTCCAGCTGCGGAGTCGCTAACGCGGCCTTGAGCTTCTTCCAATCCTCCGCCCGAAAACCTTTGGCAACGGAGAGCGGTCCGTCATGCTTAATATAAGCGTTATTGGAAATCAGTCTGGTTGTCAGCCATACCGCGGCCCAAGGCACAATGTGGCGGTGAATGTCATTCAGGACAACGCCTAATCGTGATGCGTCAAGCAGCTTCTCCACCGCGCCGGGCAGCTCGTCCTCTGAAAAATGATGCACAAACTGCGTGCCCGTCACGATATCCGCGATGTTTTCCTCAAGAGCGAACAAGTCTTTCCTTTCGACCTTTATCCGCGGCTCGTTTACGAACAGCGCTCTGGCTTCCTCGCATGCTTCCTCAGTCAAATCTGCCAACGTTATCGTCATGGCTACGCCATTCTTATCCGCCCAGCGCAGTAGATGGGCATTCACATCCCCGGAGCCGCAGCCAGCATCCAGCACGGACAATGATGCCGGTTCGTCAGCTTCCTTCCATAACCGCCTGACTCCCAGAAGTGTAGGGGCTGCTGCCCCGAATATCCGGTTCAACCGTCGCAAATGCTTGAGTGCTTCCCGCAGTTCCTGCCCGCCCCGCGAGAAATCATCCATCATCTCCGGCTCGGAGGCGCGCAGCTTCAAAGCTTTAAACACCTGCCGTCTCCACTTGAAGGGGGTTCGGTATTGCCGATGGAAGATAAGTAAATCTGACCATTTCCACCGTTAATCCCGGCCCGAATGCCATAGCGATCCCGTTCTCATCATCAGCCTCTCCCTCTCTTAGCGCCTGTCTTATCTCCTCAAGCACGAACAAGATGGTTGCCGACGACATATTGCCATAGTCGCGGAGGATGGCACGGCTTGGCCTGGTCTGCTCTTCCGTCAATGCAAACGCGTCCTTCAAAGCATCTATAATCCCTCTGCCTCCGGGATGGATTGCCCATAATGAAGGCTTAAAGCCATCCTTCAGGAATCGGCTCACTTCCTCTGGAATGAACTGTCCAATCAGCTTAGGAATTGCAGTAGACAAATAAAGATCAAAGCCGTGTGCCCCTATCTCCCATACCATCTCTTCCAAAGAACCGGGCAAGAGAACGGTATAGTCGGGACCTAGTTGAAAACACCCCCTATGCGCCGCACGCTGGGGTCCGACAACACAAGATGATGCGCCGTCGCCGAAGAAAGAAGCCGCATATAACGCTTCCCGCTGGCTGGATGGCTGGATATGGAGGGTACATAACTCCACGCTGACGATTAACACATGGGCCGAAGAGTCGCCGCATACAAGCTGATTTGCCAGACAAATGGCTTTAAGTCCTGCGGCACAGCCCAGAAATTGAAGCGGGATCCGGTTAACGGTCGGAGACAGCCCCAACTTTCGTGTTAACAAAGCGTCCATGCCGGGAAGAAACTGCCCCGTACAGCTCACTGTAATTAAATGCGTAATTTCCGAAGGAGCTATTCCTCCATCCTGCAGCGCAGCCTGTGCGGCTTTTAAGCCAAGAGGCACCGCCTCGCGCTTGTACAATTGCATCCGCTGGGCTGTGGAAGGCGCCTCGGAGACATAGTTATGCGGGAAATAACGGCAGTTTGCAGCGTCTTCCAATAAATTGGGTTCGCAGGTATACCGTGTCTCCACGGCGCACTGCTTGAAGATCCGCTTCGCCCAGCGCCTGGAATCGGAATAATCCTTCAGAGCGTCGGACAGTCTCTGCGAGACATCGTTTTGCTCCATTTTATAATCCGGGACCGCCGTACCGATTCCTAATATCGCAATACCCGGAGCCGTATGCTCCATCATCGGCATCATTCCCCCTCCTGCTTATACAGCTGTCCTTACAACTTGGAAATGGCCGGACATGCCGTTAAACCTTTCTCTATTTCTATTCGATTCCGCTTTATATATGACAGCTGCCGCAAGCAAGAGAGGGCCTTCAAGCCGGGAAATGAGGTATAAAATCAATAGGATGTCAGATACTGATAAGAAAATGAAAGAATACGGGGATCCTGTTTATGAGTGCAAATTCTTTATGGTATCTGGGATTGGCAGTCTCAAGCGCAGCTCTTCTCATTTATATCTATCTAAAAACAAGAAACATGCGGATCATGCTGCTGTTTACGGCTATGGTCGGTTTGGTATCCATCATCGAGTCGGTCATCTTTATATTCCTGGGAAGCGATCAGCATGATCCGCAGTTATTGCAAAATCACCCCTATTTCGACAATGTTTCAGGAGCGATCGCTTTGCGTGTGCTGCCGTTTGCGGTTATAACCGCATGTCTGCCTGCCCTCAGTCTGAGCTGGCTGTGGATTTTATTTTTTACAGGTGCTTTGGCAGGAATCGAATGGTTGTTCCTGAAGCTGCACATTTATTCACACAACTGGTGGCGTCTATGGTTTACTGCATTTGGCCTGCCGGTCTATTTTGCATATGCGAGATGGCTCTACCGCAGAATGTACCGCCCGCTGCGGGGATATGCCCACAGACTGCTGCTGTTTCTCATAACCGCCGCTTTATCGGAGACGCTGGGACTTGGTCCGATCATGCTGTTCTCCAATCGTAGGTACGTACCTGGATGGTTTCCCGAAACGGATCATGACACGATGGCTTTTGCCTCGGTCTATGGATTGTGCATCAGTTTGTTTCTCATTTGGGTTGTGACCCGCCGCTGGAAACGGTTAACCACTCAATTTCTGTTCGCATTGAGCTGTCTTATAGGTGTCGATATGGTGCTGAAAGCAGTGGGGATACAGCGGAGTCTGGCGTGGTGGGATGAAGCGTATTTTATATTGTCGCATATTGGACTGCTGATGATCACACAGACGGCAAGCGATTATTTGTCCAAGGATCCGCCGATTTGGAAACGATAGCGGCGGATCCTATTTGTCAACAATCTCCGTTATAAAGCTTCAATAATATCGCCTGCAATCAGCGAAGCATTGGATGGTCTGGCAGCTGCAGCCCGGTCCCCCGCCAAACCATGGGAGTAGACACCGAGCGCAGCCGCCTGAATGCCTTCCAGCCCTTGGGCGAGCAAGCTGCCGATGATGCCTGCCAGCACATCTCCCGATCCTCCTGTTGCCATGCCCGGATTGCCCGTCGTATTGACATAAACATCGCCATCAGGGGCAGCGATAACGGTACGTGCTCCTTTAAGAACAACGATCACCTGCTGCTCCCGGGAAAATTGGCGCGAGATTCCGATCCGGTCTCCCTGCACCTCTGCCGTGTTCAGCCCACATAACCGGGCCATCTCGGCGGGATGCGGTGTGATAATCGTCAACCCTTTGCGACCTGCTAAATATCGGACAGCGTCCCCCTTCTCCGGCTCCGCCCCCGCCCGGCGCGGAATTACAGCAGTCTCCTTGATATAGTCAGCCCACATATTAAGCGCGTCGGCATCCAGTACTACAGGAGCCCCGATACCTTCCAGCAGCTCGCGAAGCCAGCTCACATCGCCATCCCATCTGCCGAATCCCGGTCCGATGACAACAGCCTGCTTGTTTTTGGCCGTTTGCAGCAGCTCCGCTGTCTGCACCGAACTCCATTGACCGCTGCCGCCATCATCGAGTCCTCGCAGTATCGCTTCCGGCTGCAATCCCGTCAGCATGGGTATCAATTGCCCGGGCAGCATCCAGGTGACCAGACCGCTGCCGCCTCTCAAAGCGGCTCGTGTGCATAACAATCCGGCACCGCTCATTTGCGCGGAGCCCGCCATTATCAGCGTATGCCCGTACGTTCCTTTGTGCGTATCCTGCTCCCTGTTAAAGGGAATTTCCAAGCCCAGCCTGCGCGATAATCCCATCTTATTCAGCAGATACGTATTTACTCCGATAAGATTTGGTGAATCCGCAGCCATTCCGATAGCACGTACCACCACTTTGCCTGCCGACGCTGCCCCCGGGTACTGCATAAGTCCCCGCTTGCAAAAGGCAAGTGCGACGGTGAGCGCAGCCCGTATGCAAGGTTCGGATACGGAGCCAGTGTCGGCATCCAGACCGCTGGGAATATCCGCCGAAACAATAGGCAAGCCGCTCTCATTTGCCGCACGGATTAGCGAGGCATAGGGCTCCCGCGGTTTGCCCGAGCTGCCGGTTCCGAGTAAAGCGTCAATGATCCCGTCCCATTGATTCCAGTCGATTTTCTGCAGGTCTTGACCGTTCGTCCCCAGAGTCAGCTCGGCCAATCCAAGTTTACGCACTATGTCTCGCTGCTGCGCTGCTTCGGCTTGCAGGCTATCCGGATGTGCCGCATATAGAATAGCGGCTTCATGCCCCAAGTCGGTCAGATGCCTTGCACAGACAAGTCCGTCTCCGCCATTATTCCCTTTTCCGGCCAGGATCAGCCAGCGGAAGCCGTTTGTCTTCCTGTCAGTTGTACTTGTCTTATTCCATTCTCCGGCGAGCTTTGCCGCTTCCTCCGCAATAGCCCGGCCGGCGTTTTCCATCAGCACCATAGCCGGGAAGCCTGTTTCTTCGATAGCATGCCTGTCCATTTCTCTCATTTCCTGTGCCGTAACCAAATAGTGTCCATTCGCCGCCATTTGACATAACCTTCCTTTCTTTGAGGGATATGAAGAGGAGAATAAAACAACTGATGGTCCATGCATTTACGGGAAATCCAGATCCGGATCAATCGGCCTGAAGATTTGCTCGACTTGTTGGGAATATTTCTTGGCCAGGCTGTCCCATGTTTCATTAGGGAGCAGCAGAAATTCATGCGTGTCCGAATAATAGGAAGCTTCAAACAGCCGCAACTCATATTTATCTTTTATGATTTCATTAAACGCTTTAATCGTTATATACCGGTCTTTGGGCGAGAAACTCAACTTGACCGGGTAAGCGGCATGGTCGACATGAACCAGCAAGCCTTCGTCGTTTTCCTCCACTTCCACTTCTTCGGGGATTATCTTCCCAAACAGCCGGATAATCTCATCATCATATTCCCTCCAATCGACCACAACGCTGTAAATAAAAGAAAAAACCTGTACGATCCGCTCTTTCAGCGGCTCATCCTCGAGTTCTTCCAGCTCTTCGCCAGTGATACCATACCGGTTAAGCCTCTCCTTGTTGGCCTCCACCAAATGATTTAACTGCGCTTTATTGCCTGTAAACAATACATCCAGCTCATTCTCTGTCGGAAATGCCATCTGCATCTTCTCCCGTTTGGTTTATTTTTTGATATCCTGCGTACTTATATTTTTAAAAAAAGCCTAAATCTCCAGGAAAGAGAATTAGGCTTCAATTTTATAAAATCGTCTTTAGTCTGGCGATTAGCTTTTTACTGCTTTTGTCCAGTCTGCTGCGAACTTCTCAATACCTTGGTCCGTCAAAGGATGTTTCGTCAACTGCTCGATAACGCTATAAGGGATAGTCGCAATATGCGCGCCTGCCATAGCTACCCGGGTTACGTGATCAGGGTGGCGGACGGAAGCGGCGATAATTTGCGCGTCCAGATTATGAATACGGAACAGTTCGGCGATTTTCGAGACCAGCAGTACGCCGTCCTCCGAAATATCGTCAAGGCGGCCCAGGAATGGAGATACATAAGCAGCGCCTGCTCGGGCGGCAAGGAGCGCCTGGTTTACGGTGAAAATAAGCGTTACGTTAACTTTAACGCCTTTCTTGGACAGATAACGGCAGGTTTCCAGACCCGCCAGCGTCATCGGAACTTTGATGGTTACATTTTTGTCGCCGCCGTTGATTTTGATCAGCTCATCGGCTTCGGCTTTCATATCTTCAGCAGTAAGGGCATCTGGAGTTACTTCTGCGGAAACAGATTCAACTTCAGGCACAAGCTGCAAAATTTCAGCAATACGGTCTTCGAATTTAACGCCTTCTTTGGCAACCAGCGATGGATTTGTCGTTACGCCGGACAATACACCGATTTTGTATGCTTTCTTAATATCCTCGATATTTGCTGTGTCAATAAAGAATTTCATGTACCCTTACCTCCAGTATTTTTGTTTGGTCACGGCCTGTCCACCTGTTCATGGAT
The DNA here is from genome assembly GCF_014641075.1 of Paenibacillus nasutitermitis. Classification (GTDB taxonomy): domain Bacteria; phylum Bacillota; class Bacilli; order Paenibacillales; family Paenibacillaceae; genus Paenibacillus_Z; species Paenibacillus_Z nasutitermitis. The sequence goes on along the minus strand of NZ_BMHP01000001.1, from coordinate 1,625,450 downwards.
CCTTAAAAAGCTTGTCCATAAACGCAACTCCGTGAACGAGGATGCATCATTTAATTATTATAGAGCAATAACCAAAATAATGTAAGTATGAACTAAGATGGCAGCCGAAAGAACGCTAGTGGCTCCGCATATCGTGAAGCCAGACTCAGCGCCTCCAACTCCTCTGTGAGCCGCTCCGATAGCGGCAGCGATACGCTGGCCAAATTCTCCGTCAGCTGCTGTACCTTGGTCGCTCCAACGATAACGGTCGAAACCGCAGGCCTTCCAATGAGCCAAGCGATCGAAAGCACGCCTGGGCTTGCGCCCTCCTCCTGTGCCAGACGGCTGATTTCCCGGCCCAGCCCGATCCTGTCATTGCCCATATATCTTTTGAAATTGGGATCCGTATCTGCACGGGATCCTTCCGGCGCCGCTTCGGGAGAATTGTATTTCCCCGTCAGAATGCCTCCTGCAAGCGGAAAATAAGGAATGATTCCAACGCCTTGGTCGAGACACATCGGAACAAGCTCATTTTCCGGCGTCCGGTCTGCGAGCGAGTAGCTGATCTGGGTCGAAACAAACCGGTTGAGCCCCCTATATTCGGATATTCCAAGCGACTTCATCAGCTCCCATGCCGCATAATTGGATGCTCCGATATAACGCACTTTACCTGAGCGCACCATATCGTCCAAGGTGCGCAAAGTCTCTTCAAGCGGTGTATTGGGGTCGAAGGTGTGAATTTGATACAGATCGACATAATCCGTCTTCAGCCGTTTCAGGCTTGCTTCAAGCTCTGCCATCAAATGGTACCGGGAAGAGCCGCTTTCATTGGGACCGCCGCCCCGTGCTAAACCCGCTTTGGTGGCCAGGACGACCTCGTGCCTGCGTCCTTCCAGTGCCTGACCGATAATTCTTTCGGATTCGGAATGGGTGTAAATATTGGCGGTATCGATAAAATTGATTCCGTTATCCAGCGCATGATGGATAATTGCAGCGGATGTTTCTTTATCCGCCCTTTTCCCGAATGAATTGGTGCCCAGTCCCAATACGGATACTTTCACGCCACTAGCACCCAGATTACGATATTTCATATCCTTCACACTCCTGATCATTCATACAAGTCCTTGCGATTTATCATATCCTATTTTGAAATATCGGTAAAAATAATTTTTGATTGTATACCGACTATCGGTTTGTTATATCGCAAAAAAAATAAATGCCTCACTTTTAAAAAGGTTTCCCCACCATAAAATACAAAATGATGACTGGCAGCACTGTCGCCAAGGTACCAAAAACCGCCCAGTACAATGATAATTTCCGGTATCCGGAGGGCATGCTCCCCTTGCTAACCGCTTCGGCACTAAGTTTAATCAAGCCCTTCTGTAGAGGAATGAGTACCCCCAACCAAAGAATACCGGTTAAGGCGAAAAGCGCGAGGGAGGCTGTAAACCAGCTAAACCCCCTCATATCATATCCCGAATTTAATGCCATTGAGATCCCGGACACCAAAATAAGCAGCAATCCCGGGAGGGTGAAGACATAATCGGCGAGCATAACATTTTTGCACGCTTGATGGATTTGGAACGGATCCTTCTTTATGTCCGCGCGCACCTTCCAGAATGCAGCGGTGATAATATTGCCCAAAAAGAGAAAAGAGCCGGCAATATGAAGGAATAATAGAAGCTTCATCCCTATTCTTCCTCCTTCCGGGGAGTTGATTGCAGAAGTCCGGAAATGAATGCTGAATATTCTTTCACGCCAAAAGAATATTCCTTTTGGGCAAACAGATTCCGCATCCGCAGCCCGAAAGCGATGAGCTCAAACAACTCCGCTGTCTGCCCCGGGTCGATTTCTGCGGGGATGACTCCTGAATTCTGTCCCGTCATGATCCAATTCTTGGAGAACGCAATAGATTGGTTGTAGAAATTCCCGACAATTTCAGCTACTTTCGGCTGATCGCTTTTGCCGATCAAATAAATCAGAATCAGATTGGCAACATCATCCTTATTTTCAAGACGCGACAACCCGCTGCTGATCACATTCATTGGCGCTTCAAACTCCTTAATGTCCAATCCTTTAACGACGTTCATGAACTGCTCGTTTTTTTCTTCCAACCGGTTCTCGAGCACTTGAACGAACAGTTCGTCTTTTCCCGATACATAGTGGAATATGGCTCCTTTGGAAAGGCCTGAGCGCTCCATAATATCGCTCAGAGTTGTTTGGCTGCAGCCTTTTTCACGGATCAACTCAACCGTCGTATCATGCAGCAGCCGCTTCGTCTGTTCTCTTCTTTCTTCCTGTTTCATCTCTTCACCCTTTCTGATATGGATCAAACGGTTCTAGGCGATTGGAAGCCAGCCTGCCAGCAGGACAGCCGCCAGGAATATGATTTGCAGAATCGTCCGCATCCCAAGCGGAGTCACGGGTTTTCCTCCAAGCGTCAGCTTATGATTGGTAGCATACACATTTGCCGGAAACATAGCCAGCAGCATAAGGGCAAGCCCTGTGGATGCGATTGCTGAGGTGGCCGGAATGACGATGCCGGCAGCCCCGGCAATTTCAAGCCATCCGGTCAGCGAAACCAGCAGAGCCGGATTAGGCAGGCGTGGAGGAATCATTGCTATCATCTCCTCGCGCCTTTTCCCCCAATGGGCGCTGGCTGTCATGAGAAACATCACTGCCACGGCAAATCGGAGTGAAGTCACCCATTGATCCGCATATTCCCAACCCAACCATCCTGCGGTACGAAATATCATTAAAGAAATTAGCAGTCCCATAAGCGGAGCCATCTTCTGCTCACCCTCCTGTATAAAAGTTTTTCCAATAACAACATTATATATACCGACTGTCGGTTTGTAAATAGAGGATTTTCTTTTTCGGCGGAGAAATCACAAAAAAACCCTCAAGATCTTGGCATTTTGAGGGTTTTTTGGCATTTAATTAAGGTTATGTTGAATCCATGCTAGGCGTTGACCTCGATATGCTCGCCCGGTGCCAGCACTTTGCCCGTCAGTCCTTCCTGCTTCAGAGCCCGGACGAATGCATGGGCATCCTGCCGGATTGGCGGGAAAGTATCATAATGAATGGGGATAGTCAGCTTGGCGCCATACCACTTTGCTGCTTGTACGGCATCCTCCGGATCCATGGTGTAATGGCCGCCGATGGGAATAAAGGCAACATCAATCGCATGGCGATCGCCAATCATCTTCATATCGCTGAACAGCGAGGTATCCCCGGCATGCAGAATCGTCAGTCCTTCAGCCTGAATCAGATACCCCGCAGGCATTCCGGCGTACATGATCCTCTGCTCCTCTTCAATCACAATTCCCGAGCTGTGGAAGGCCTGTATCATTTTTGCCTTAGCAAATCCCAGATCATATGTGCCGCCCATATTCATGCCTACCGTCTGGATGCCTTTCCATGACATGTATGTCGCGAGTTCCACTATGGCGATTACAGGAGCATGGTTGCTGCGGGCAATCTGCTCCGCATCGGCAATGTGATCGCCGTGTGCGTGCGTCAGCAGAACCGCATCGGTCCTGATATCCTCCGGCTTCGTGACCGCAAGCGGATTACCATTCAGAAAGGGGTCAATAAGGAGCGATTTGCCTTCTGTCACCAGCTGTACGCAGGATTGTCCATGAAAAATAAGTTCCATTGTCATTCCTCCTCTTCTACCTGTATAGACAAAATCCTGAAACCTGAAGCGGATAGGACCTGAATTTTCCCACTCCGCTAAACTTGATCATAAACACAAATACTCTCAAGATCAAGAAATCCTGAGAGTATCTTTCTTTAGGATGCCTGAACGTCAGGCTTCTGCGGGAAGGGAGATCCGGCCCAATGTTTCCCCGGCCTCATGAGCCAAAACCTTGCGGATCGCGATATCCCCCAGAGCAACGATGCCGAGCAGACGTCCTTTGTCCACAACGGGAAGCCGTCGTATTTGTTCTTTGGCCATGATTCTCGCCGCTTCTTCCACCGTGGTGCTAGGGCGGATAGACGTTATATTCCTGCTGACAATTTCCCCGACAGTCACGGATTCTAATTGATGGTCCGCATATCCCCGGATGACCAGATCACGGTCGGTAATAACGCCCGCCAGTTCTCGGCCCTCGCCAACAACCGGCAGGAAACCTATATTGTGGTCCCGCATCAGCAAGGCCGCTTGATGAAGACTGGCGTCCACCATTATAGTCACGCAGTCCCTGGTCATGATTTCGTTCACGCCTTCCGCATGGCTGAGCAGGCTTTGCAGCTCCGACAGCTTGCGCCGCGATATTTTCAGCACAGATTCGGGAATCGGCGATTCATAATCCAATCCATGGGGAAAAGTTGCTCTTCCGATATAAGCCTCGCCCAATACCAACACCGCATAAGGAGATTCCAGCTTACCTTCAATGGCCCTGGCGTTGAAACGGAGAAAATAATCCTCATTATCCGTTTTCTCTTCTATTTTCAAGTCATAAGTCGCCCGTGTATACTCCCACTGCCAGCGAACGAACCCGAGTTTCGTTGTGATTTCATCCAAATAAGCAAGATCATTTACGAGTCCTTTTATGCCGGCATTTTCAATAATCAAATGAATCCCTCCTGTCACACCTTATCCTGATACTACTACCATACTTTAGATTCTTCCCTGTGTATGCGGCTAAATAGGGATAAAGTGTGCCTTTTTGATGTCTATTTTTTGAATTTTCGATCAATAAACCATCAGGCACCTTAAGAAATTGTTAAGTATTGCGGCACCGGGCTGTTAAGATTCCTTTCCTATACTTGTTCTCGAAGCGAGCCTGCAGGGAATTCGATTATCGGGGCAAAAATTGAGGATGGAAAGGAACATGCCTGCATGTCTTTGATTGCAAAAAAATTCAAAATCATGAACAAAACAGTGATGGCCATTATGCTGCTTATTGCGGTCATAGCGGTATTTCTGAGATTCGACTTCCTGCTTTCCGTCAGTCATCAAGTTTCTCACGACACGATTAATTACGATGTGATGGTCAGACAGCTGCTCGACAAAGGGATTTATGCATACAAAAGCACCGAATCCAACGCACAGGTATCTCCTGGCTATCCTCTGTTTATGGCAGCCGTCTACAAGCTGGCCGGTTATGAGCAGCATGATCCTTTCCCGTATATCCGGTATATCCAGGTTTTCCTGAGCCTGGTTACGATCGTTCTCGCTGGCCGGATCGCCACAAGACTGGGAGGGCTCTATGCCGGATTGATTAGCGCAGCGATTATGGCTGTTTATCCGCCTTTTATCTGGGCGAACGGAGCGATCCTGACCGAAACGCTGGCTTCAATGCTCCTGCTGCTTTATCTCAATCTTCAGCTTGCCGCATTCGAGAAGACAACCACTTGGTCCGCCATGCTTGCAGGTGCAGCAATGGGACTTCTGGTGCTGACGCGCTCTGAGTTTTTGATTATGCTGGCGGCAAGTTATCTGTTTTATTGGATCTGGAAGAAAGATACCCTGCGTATGTCCAAGCTTCTCTTGTTTACAGCGCTTGGCACTGCCCTGATTCTATCTCCGTGGGTGGCTAGGAATATGATTACCTTGCATCAACCTGTCATTGCATCCACACAGGTTAATCCGTTTGCAGCCGGAACGTATCCGGACAAGAATTATGAGGACGGACTTGTTGACCGCCATAACAAAACTCAGATGGAAGTGGCCAGGGAGAGGCTTAAAGTCGGGTTTACGGAGCATACCTGGACATTCGTGAAATGGTATACCGTTGGGAAAATCAAGTATATCTACGGAAAAATGTTTTTTGGATCCGGCCATTCGCCCTTGTATCCGGTCATTCCATTCCGGCAGGCCTTCCACATCGGAACGATGGTTGCAGGTCTGGGCGCAGTTGCCCTCCTTCTGCGGCAATGGAGGCAGCCTGCGCTGCTCCTTGTCATTCTGCTGGCCGCCATCTCCATCACCAGGCTCGCGTTTGTGCCGGAGTACCGCTACAACTTTACCGCAATGCCCATATTTATGATTCTTGACGGCTTGCTGGCTGCCATGCTGACCCGTTCGATTGCCAGACGCTTCAACTGGAAGAACCGACTGCCCGCGGAAGATTTCAGCCGCGGGAAACACAAAGAGAATGCCGCATAACGGCGCGCTTACAATCATACACACATACACACTGGAGGAACCCATACTTATGCGATTTCAATCTGCGGGATTAGCCGCACTTCTTGTTTCCTGCGGGCTGTCTGCCGGAAATACCGCCAGCGCCCTGCCGGCAGACCCTGCAGCGCAACAAATAAGCAATTTGTCTAATGCAGATCAAACATCCGGAGCGTTAAACTTTACACTGAACAGTACAAGCGTGCAGGCCGGCAATAAAAGCTACTTGTCTCCCCGTCCTATGGCAGTTAAGAACGGAGTGTCCTACGTCGGTTTGCGTTTTATGGCCGAGCGGCTGGGCGCCAAGGTCCTTTATGATGCCAGAACGAAAGAAACGCTTGTAAGCAGCGGAACCGTCGAACTGCGGTATGTAACCGGCAGCAAAACCTTTAAAATCAATGGAAAAGCAGCCACGTTGAAAGGGATAGCTTATGCTGACCGCAATATACTGATGGTCCCATTGACCTCGTTTACCCAAGGCTTGGGTCTGCCCTATCAGTTCAACGGAAAAAAGATCACCGTGCAGCTTGAAGTCAAGCCTATCGCTTCCTTCCGGGTCCAGCAAAGCGAAATCATTGCCGGGGAAACGATGGTTTCTTACGAGCCGTCGTCAAGCTCGCCAAGAGGATTGGCTATTGTCGATGAAAGATGGGAGGGCCGGCAGGATACATTCTCGGAGCCCGGGTCCTATACCGTAAGCTATTCCGTCATGGATGAAGACGGGATGTGGAGCGATCCCTATATTCAAACTTTGCAGGTCAGCAGACGCAATGAAGCGCCTGTCGCCTTGTTTGCAACGGACAAGGGCGAATACCGGATGGGCGAACCCGTTACGATAACCGATCAGAGCACCGATGATGAGGATGCTATCACGGACCGCGTATGGACAAACAACGAAGGGGCCTTCTTTGAGCCCGGAACGGTCACCATCACGTTGATCGTAACCGACAAACACGGGGCTTCTTCCGAGTTCCGCAAGGATATCCGCGTCCTGTCTGAAGCTCTATATACGGAAAAGGAATTCCGCTTGCTGTTCACGCCGCAGGGGAAGAATATTGCCATTGACGGATCCGCAGTCAAAACGATGAACGCTCTGCCCTACACCTATACAACGGAGCCGGAAACCTTATTCCGCAGCAGCGGTCCCGAATCTGTCTATGAGGACGGTATCCTGTATCAGGATGTGATCACAGGCACTGCACGGTTCCTGCTGCATCACAAAAATAAGACGAACCGCAAAGCTAAAATCCAGGTTATCGCTCAAAACCAAGGTAGCGAGCCTGCTCTGCTGCATGTCACAGGAGAAGGATTAGCTGGCCCCACCCCTCATCCGGAACTCGCCGGCAAGCTGTCGCTGTCGAGATACTTCGAGTCCATACTAATGGGCGGAAGTCCCAAATCCATTATGCTGGAGCCTGGCCAAAGCATGCTTGTATTCGACAGTCTGACAGCAGCGAATCCAATGAGCCAGAACGATATTATTACCTTTGTTGGAGAGTTGACCAGCGATTCGGCGATCACGTACACATCGGTGCTTGTTGCTGCGGACAAAGATCCCTTCGCCGCCTTCCCGGCGCTTCCTGCCCTGGATCCCAAAGAATCCATCGTCCGGGGGACCTTTGCGGATTCAAACCGGATATTTGAATACAACGATACGGTTGGCGGACAAACGGTCAAGCTGTCGCTTACCGACAATCGTGAAGACCCTTTCCAGTATGGGACGGATGGGATGAAGGGGACAGAAGCGATGAACTCCGGCAATTACGGAGTCATGTACAAGCTGAGGCTGTACCGTGTCGCACCTCATACCTTGATTGCCTTCAACCCTCGCGGGGGTCTGTTTACCGGAGCGGCACTCGTCAATGATAAGGTCATCAATTTCTCCCATCTCGGGACAGCCAGCGCTGTCAATGAAGCCAGCGTCCTCTACCGGACAGGAGATGCCGAAGAGGCGGTCGAGATTTGGATCAGCCCCTCGGCGGGCAGCAACCTGCCCTTCTGTCTGCTGTTCATGCCCCTGCCAGAGAAACGCGAATAAATTCAGGTAAGAGGACACAAACGCTCAGGATCCCGGGATTCTGAGCGTTTCAACATTTATTCATAGGGACATATGCTCCAGGATCTGTTTTTTTATTTCCTCCGGATGATGGATTTGAAAAACAACATTTTCGAACTGGTGATTGGCCAATTCCAGCACAACGACATCTTTATGATTTTCATATGAAATAAACGACCATTTGCTGGTCAGCAAAAAACGTCCTTCTCTGATGTCAGCTATCGAAGTGCCTATCCTAAAGCTTAATAATGGTATATTGAAGTCTTCGATTGTCACGGCCTTTATGGCTGAAAAGGGAATTTCCACCTGGCGTTTCAGCGCCGCGGCACTTGTTAGTCCACTCAAATGCAAGATCAATGCGTGAGGAGTAAATTCAAGAGTTCTGGACATTTCATGATGCTCCTTCCAAATCTTATATCCAAGCCGGACTGTTTAATCGACAATTAAAAAGGTATGATGGCTCATTTTCCAACTAATACAAATACATTTGCATCAGGAGCTTCCATGACGGCGATATGTCCAGATTCGGTTGCAAAAGGAGTCCGAATCCATTGTATTTCTTCGTTCTTGCTCAATTCATCGTATGCCTGCCGAACATCGTCAACATATATTTCAATTTCGGTAAAGGTAATTTCAGGGTGATTGCTCAGCACAAGTTCAGAACTGTCCTTTGAAGGGAATTTCAATCCGATCACTGTCCAAGTCGATCCGTTCTCCAATATTCGTTCTATCTTCCAGTTTTCTGTTAAGCCCATTGATGTATAAAACGAAAGTGACTTTTCAATATCTTTAGTATGAATACTTACGCATTCCAACTTTTTAAACATTCGACCACATCTCCTTAAACTCACTAATAAGAACAAATGTTCCCAAAAAGATTATACCACTATTTCCCACCCTGTACAGCAACTATATTTCTAACTTGATATACAGGAACGCAACCCCTCCCCGCCATGAACAATAGATACGACACGACAAATAGAGCGGCTTATCACCACTCCATTTGCAAAAATGGTATTTAAATTGTGCATCACTTTCGAATAGGTGCTCTACTGACCAGAGTATCGGGTTTCTTGCTTATACCTTAATGAATGACACCAATGTATCCCAGTCTGAAGTGCGTTCCCGTGCATTCCGGCCTGTCGCCGTGCGTAACCTCGATCTCGATTTCATGAGGACCGTTCTCCCATTCGTCGCTTAACGTCGTGAATCGGAACCAGCCTTCATTAATACACCAGTCCTCCCTGTCGCGGCTGACATCAACCGCTTCGCCTCCATCCAGCCTATAGCGGAATTCCGATGCCAGCTTGCCGAAGTCAAAGCCGAGCGCCAGTCCCCGTCCGTTGAAACGAAACCGCAGCTTCGCTCCGATCGCCGAGGTGACAAGCATATGGTCGATCCATACCAACGTGCTGCTGCGCTGGATCGTCCACGGACCTTCCAGCTCAACTTGCGAGAACGGAAGCAGGCTGACCTCTCCCCAATGCAACGGATCAAGCGGTTCCGGCAATACAGAAGCTAGCGAATCCGTCCCCCCTGTTCCTGCGGAGGCGCCGCTGCTTATTGAAGCGGATTGTGCCGGTCCGTCTGAATCCACCGGCCTGGGATCCGGATTAGCCCCTTTGGCTGAGGTAGTCTCCGAACTTGCGGTTTCTGTAGGCAGCTCCCGCTCCAGAAATGCGATCACGCTCTGCGCATAGCTGAAACTGCCGCGATGAGTCGGATGCAGGCCGTCGGGCAGCCATTCCTCCCATGTCATCGATCCGTTCTTGACTTCTTCAAAGGCATACAGCCCCATCCATACGGAGCTGATTCCGTAATGTTCAGCCAACTGCTCAAACTCCTCAATCGAATCCGGTTGTTCGCCTTTGAACATCGGTTCATACATCGCCTGCAAATAGGTATAAGTCAGCACAAGATCGGCATGCCCCCAGCCCAGAAGCTGGCGCAGAAGTCCTTCGCGGGTTTTCTTGCGCATCCCGGACGCCGTATAATAATCGTTAACCGCATATTCGACGAAGACGATATCGCAATTGCGTGAGGTAATATCTCTAGCTGCCCGGAAAACGGCCGACTCGCTGCCCGTGGCGCCAATCGCCGCATTCTCCACAATAAACCGCACGTCTGGATAACGGTTGGCCAGCCAGTTCATGACTTTCTCCGGCCAGTTATGCCCAGGTCTGGCGTCTGTGATCGACCCGCCCAGAAACCCGACGGTCACCTGCCCCCTGCCCATCGCTTGAAGCATCCGCCCCAAGGGATGCCTGTATCGCCATATTTGATTCATTAAGCATAAATCTCTTCTCATATCATGTATTTCGCATACAGCAGATTAGCTGCGCCCATCCTTGATCTCCAGCGGCCCCGAACCTGCAGGTTCCCTGCGAATATCGGTGATTCGAACCCCATCTACCCCGCTATCAACATCAGGCTTAATATGAAGCGCCGTATAGGCTTCGCTGCCCGGCAGATCGATAGCGAGCCGTTCGATACGGATGCCGTGGACATTATCGAGCAAGATAGCTGGCTGTCCTGCTGCCGATTCGCCATCAGTGAACGATATCCTGTTATCGCATAGTACGATCGATTCGGCAGACTGGGCGTCCACAATGACATTCCGCGGATTGAGGAACTGATTGCCGGCAATCGTAATGCCTCTGGTTGCCCTCCCCCTCTTGATATTGGCAGGCGCGCCCGTCAGCGCCATCGCCGCAATGTATACTGCCGGTACCCAGCCACCGTATCCCACCCCGCGAAACGTATTGCCGCGAATCGTAATGTCATGGGAGACCGGTCCTTCCTCCCAATCCGGCTCGTGTTGAACCGCCACTCCCCACCCTTCCACATTCTCGAAGATATTGTTTTCAACCGTGGCGTTGACAGTCTTGAGCAGCACACCACGTCCGCGATGCCGGCCGAAATAATTGCCGCGGATTATGGCTCCCTGCCCGCAGGCGGACAGGTTGTAGACATGATCCGCATCATGGAAGCCGGCTCCCGCAGCAATGCCTTCTACACTCCGCTGCAGCTTGACGAGATATTTCCCAGGACCATCCGGTTCCGCGTTCTTGACTTGCACTTCAGCCCGGATGCAGCCGCTCCCAGGGTCATAAATCTGCAGCATGTCGCCTGCATCCGCCTGGAACAAGCCGCCTCTGATGACCAGATCCGTTCCCTCAGACGCTTCAACTATGGCTCCGGCTCTGGCGTGAATGTTGATCGCGTCATCGCCCATTCCTTCGAATGAGCACTGCTCGATCAATAATCCGCCGCGTGTTCCCAGATTATGGATGCCATCTCCATTGGCAGATAGAAGCCGTCCAGATCCCGGTAGTACTTCTACACGAAGCGCCCGGATCGAGACATCTTCGTTCTGTCCCCATATCGACGCAAGCGAAGGACCGGCATAGATGGTCACACCGTCAACTGCCGCTTTGCGGGTGCGCCAGAAATTGATTGCGCTCTCTGAATGACGGCGGGCCATATGGGCATACCGATCCCCAACCTTCATCTCAGCACTTCGCATCATTGCGTGATCGGCGGAATGGAATCTCCATACCCGGTCACGAACATGCTCCCATGAGGTGGTAAACAGCGGATGTGGTCCATAGCGGGCAGTCAGCGGATCCTCGTTGTTCACAAGCAGCCCCCATAGTCCCTCGGATATATAAAAATAGGATTCGCTCGGGAGCCGGTATTCCGGATCGATCGCAACCTCGTACATCCCTTTTTCTTCATCAACGGCCGTAACGGTTCCCTGCGTGTAAGGCAGTGGATCATAATCGACGGCGAAATGGGCCAGGAGCACATTCTCGCTATCCTGCACCTCGACTCCCCCGATCCGGGGATTGGTCACGACGATCACCGTATCGCTGCCTTCTCCGCGCAGCGTCAGATTCCGGGCTGCCTGGATCATGATTGCTGCTCGCTCGCCTTCTTCGCCGTTTACAAGATAACGTCCCCGCTCCAGGCGGATAATAGCTGGCCCCCCTTGTACGCGAGCCGCTTCGATAGCAGCGCGGATGCCAGGCCCGGCATCGGAGCTGCTATCCGGTACGGCTCCATAATCCCGTGCCTGTAGGACGCGGACATCATCTGTTGCAAGCAATCCCTGTTCTCTTGCTTTCCGGTAGAGGGAATCATAAGGACCGAATCCCAACTGATCCGGCGTGCGATAATCCGGTACATTGCCGCTATCGGCCGCAAAAACGTCGCGTACAGCCTGCAAATAACGGAATCCGCCTTGTTCATGAGGAGCGATATAATGGCCTTCTCCCCACTCATTCCAGTTATCGAGCAGCAGCATTCGGCTGCCAAGACTATCCTCGGGCAAGCTGTCCATCAACGATTTTGTTTCGGACAGAACCTGCCGGTATTCGTCCGGCCCCAGAGTCCAACGCGTCACCTCATCCGGCGTGCGGCCCCCGCGTCCGTAATGCCAGGGCAGCGGATCCCAACCCACCGAGACGGTCGGCACAAATCCGCGTGTGTCAAATTCCGCCCGCAGCTTCATCGCATCCAGCTGGCTTCCGGCTGCCTGCTCTGGCTCCGGCCTGGTCTGTGCGGTATGCCAGCAATAAGCGAAGCTATGGGTAAATCCGCAAGCGGCGATGCGTGCGAGCATTTCGGGATCGGTCCCTCTGTATTCGCATTGGGCGGTCAACCCTTGAAATCCGGCTTCCCTGCATTTGGCTTCCAGAATGCACAACGCCTCGCGGACTTTCCCGGTACCGCCTAACTGATCGATTAACTTGTCGATATGATAGACATACAGAACTGGCTTTCCGTCGATCGTCAAATAGCTTGGATGGCTGAAATACCGCTCCAGCCAATAAGGAAACAGATTGTCCAGCAGATCCGATTCGGAATCCGCTCCGCCCGCATTCTCATTCTCCCACATGATGGCGAACTTGAATCGGTCGGCATAACGCGCCTGCATAAATCCGTCATGAAGCGCATGCGCGAGGTATACCGAATCATCTGTGACCGTATAACCTGTATTCCCTTTGTCCCGGTACCAGCAATAAACAAAAAAGCCGATGCCATGCTCCAGCGCCCATTTGATTTCCCAATCCGCCACCTCGGGATTGCCTTCATCATATAATCCGAGCAGCGGCCGCCGCTCCGGATACGGTTCAATAAGCTCCCATCCAAAATGCTCCCCCTGCTTCCAGCCTGGAAAATAATGAGCACCAACCAGGTATCGGGTCTCGGCAGGTCTGGGCTCGGGAACGTAGGATTCTGCCATTCCTTTCTTCCTCCTTCTAATAACGTTTCAGCCAAAGCCACATTCTGCTGTGATATCAGCCGCCGGATAAAAGACCTTATCCGTGAAATCCGCCTGCACTTTTTCAGAACAGGCGGACAACAGTAAGGTCATATCGTTACATTATGTGCATCTAAATGCATCGCCGATTAACGGCTGGAGTTGAATTTATCGGCAGCCGGCAAGAAGATATCGCTGACTTTGGCCGAGTCCAGCAGAATTTGATCCAGCCCGCCATAAATCGTATTGTAATAATCGCCGAAATCTTTAATGTTTGCTCCTACATTCGCGCAGCATGTTTCTCCGGTGTACAGCTGCTTAATCGTATCGGTATTTTTCCCTTCCCAAGCTTTATTGGATAAAAGGTAGTCCTGCTGCTCCTGGTCAAGTCCCCAAGGCGTCTGGCCGTCATCGATAGCGAATTTAATGCCTTCCTTGGACAAGCCATATTTGTAATACAACCAGGCTTCTTCTTTATGCTTGGAAGCGCTTAACATCGTGAACGGCGCATTGAACAGCGTTGTCGGCTGCGAGACCGATCCTTTCGGATATGGGAGTACATCCCAATCGAACTGGGCTTGATCGCGGAGGTTGCCGGTATACCAGACTCCGTTCGAATCAAACAGCGCCTTGCCCTGCATAAATGCATCCGACAAGCTTTGCTCCGTCGCTTTGGCGCGATCGGGAATGACGTGGTGTTTGGTTTGCAGCTCCTGCACCCACTGCACGTCAGCCAATACTTCAGGCGTGCTCGCTACGCTTTTGCTCATATCTTCATTGAGGAAGGTATGATTGGCAGCATGCCCGTTGGCGATAGCCAAAGCACTGGGCAAATACCGGGAAATGCCTATGGACGGAGCAAGCCCCCATTCACCTGCAGCCGGATCAGTCGCCTGTTTGGCCATATTGAGCAAATCATCATACGTCCAATCCGGTGAAGGCATCTCCAAGCCATGCTTTGCCAGCAGGTCTTTATTGACGAAGAAAAGGAATGGAGCGGCATTTGCTCCAGGCAGCGCCAATTGTTTGCCGCCTACTTTGTAAGCATTCAGGAAGCTGACAGGGAAATTAACGCTTTTCAGATCGGCGTCTTTATCCAGCCATGGGCCAAGATCTTCGAACAGTTCCTGCCCGGAGGTCAGTTCATCCGCCCCGATAATGTCTGCAGGTGTCCCGGCGGCCTGCAGGGCAACCGCTTTGGCCACTTTGGCAGCAGGCCCTTCAAGCACCGTTTCGATTTTGATCGTGATCCATGGATAATGCTTCTGGAAATCCTCGATCATCGATTTTACCCCCGGCTCCTCGCCGGTCCAGTTGTTGATGATCGTCAGCGTAACCGGATCATGTTTCTCCGGCTCGGCCGGCTCGTCATTTTGCTTCTCCGAAGTGTTGTTTGTCCCCGAATTCGTCTGCTTATTGCCTTCTCCGGCGGTATTGCCCGTCTTCGTCCCATCGGTATTGCTTGAGCAGGCGCTCATCGCCAGCGCGAAAATCATCAAAAGAATTAATGTGACCGTAAACGACATCCGGCTGTATTTCCTCTTTATCCCCATACTCGTATCCTCCAATGTGGTTGATTGTTTCCTCTTCAATGAACGGTCCCCTGATTCGCTTTAATGGTTCATTCTTACAGGCTTTTCTTTCATTCTGCTTCATACTCCCGCAGTTACGGATCGCTGTCTCGAAGCGATTACATCCTGCACCACCTCCTCTCAAGGAATAAAAACAACGCACCCTCTCTGGGGCAAATACATTTCCTTATCCAGTCTGCGTACCCACTCTCCTGCAAAAGCCAGCTATTCCACCAGCCCGGTACGCTCGATTCCTTCGGTAAACCACCGCTGTGCCGCCATATACACAAGCGATGGAGGCAGCAGAATGAGGAAAGCGGCTGCCATCTTGGCGCCTTCGGTTACCGGGTTAAGCTGAATATTCAGCGCATTGAACTGATTGCCGGTCAGCACCAGCTCCAGATTGTCCAGCCGGATCGAGAGCGGCGTGAAGCTTCCCGACAGAAACATCGACGCTTCGTAATACATGTTCCAATACCAGATGAACGAGAACAGAAACACGACCACACAAGCCGATGAGGACAAAGGGAGCATAATCCGCCAGAACAGACGGAATGCCGAAGCGCCGTCCAGCTTCGCGGCTTCCACCAGCGCCTGCGGCTGGCCGATAAAAAACTGGCGGAAAATAATGATAAACAGCGCGCTCCGCAGTCCCTGTCCAAGCAGCGCCGGAATCAGGAAAACGAACGGCGTGTTGATTAGTCCCAGCTTGCCGTAGATGACGAACAGTGGAATGACATACACCTGCGGCGGGATCAGGAACGTCACCATAACGAGAAAGAACAGCAGATTGCGCCCGGGAAAATGGAGCCTTGCCAGCGCATAACCTGTTACCGCGCATACGAAGACCTGAAAAATCGAGCAGCCCAGGGCAATCGTCAAGGTGCTGGTGAACGCTTGCGGATACTTCAATCCCCGCCATGCTTTGACGATATTGTCCAGATTCCAGTCCCTCGGCAAGTAGTTGACCGTCGGATCGATCAGATCGCTAAGACTTTTGAACATCGTCGTTACGATATAAAGCAGCGGCTGCAAATATAGAAAGGCAACCACAAACAGCACAAGATAGATGAGGATACGCGCAATCCAACCGTCATTTGTATGCTTGCCCAGCAGCGCCAGCTTGATCTTTTGCCCCTGCTTGCCTTGCACAAAGGCTGCAGCCGACCGCAGACTGGAACCGGGGAAGAGACGGGGGGCCTTGTTCTTATGGACATTCGCATCGGACTTCATCGTTATCCCCGCCTTTCTTTGCCAGCCCGGCTGGTGAACCAGATCACCAGCAGCATCAGCAGCAGCACGCCCGCAAAATACAGCCAGGCCATCGCGCTGGAATAGCCATATCCGGTATCCTGCTTGAACATATGTTTGCTCACCAGCTCCATAATGGGATTAAACGGAAATGTAAACAGATCGACAAGGGTGTACAAGGTGCATAGTCCGATATAGGGTTTCATGCCGGGAAGCGTTATTTTCCAAAAGCTCTCCCAGGGTGATGCCCCGTCGATTCGGACCGCTTCATAGATGGCGCCCGGAATCGTCTGGAACCCGGCAATGAAGATCAGAATCTGCACGCCTGAGTACCAGAGGATGATTACGGCCTGGCTGAGTACATTCAGCACCGGCTCGGCGAACTGCTTGCCGACGGCGTTCGCCACAAGCGGCTCAAGTCCGTATTGGCTGATGAAGGGCAGCTCGCCCTGCCCCTGACGGAACAGCTCCAGCAGCACCTGGCCGGTTGCGAAGATGACCGGCAGGAAGAACACGGCGCGAAGCAGCATCCGGCCCGGAAATTTCTGATTGAGCAAAATCGAAACGAGAAACGAGAATATGATAATCAACGGAACGATCAGAATCATTTCCTGGAAGTAAAGAATCATTTTCACGGTATATTCGCTGTCCTCGAACAGCACCCGCATGAAATTATCAAACCCTACGAAGCGGTATGTGAATCCTGTAGCATTAAAGGAAACGGTGTGGAAGCTCATATACAGCGACCACCCCAACGGGAAGGCGGTGAACACTCCGAATCCGATCACCCAAGGAAGCATAAACAGATACCCCGTCCCATACTCCCGCCACTTGTACAGCTGCCGCCCCGTTCTCCCGCCTGTACGCTGTTCCAGCTTGGCTTTACCGGCTGCGGCCATTTGAATCCTCCTTATCTACGCGGAACGTGAGCGTTTTATAATCAACTTCTACCTGAATGCCGTTGGCATAGGTGGTAATATAGATGCCTTCCGCCTTCTTGCGGTGGCCGACAATCATTTGGTCGTAAACGGATGAAAGCTCGACAAACTTGCCGTATTCCGCTATCACTCTGTCTTTCCATTTGGTGAAATGGGTGCTATACAAGTCATTGGACAGCGTGTAGCGGATATTGATGGAAGGCTCGTAAGTGAGTACAAAAGACGGTACGGCCCCATATTCAATCGATTTCAGCAGCTCCTCGTCGTAACGGTCGCGCAAATTGCCGGGTGAGAACGAATAGGGCAGCGATCCATGCAGCACAATCGGGTAGAAAGGAACCGTTTCGTCCACATTCATATCGTAGCTGGTCTCGAAAGGAAGCCGGGCAATACCGTCGACAGAGCCCAGCGTATAATCGTATCCGCCGTTCACCGAGGCGCTGCCCAATTGACGCTGAGCATACCGCATGACGCTTTCGAACAGCGCGGCGGTATCATCCCGCTCAGCCTTGGCCGCCTGGTTGCGGTCGTGGTACAGCAGACTGCCGTAACTGCCGAAGAGGATACCGTCGGCGCCAAGCTGCTTCAGCTCGTTCACAGCCTGATAAGCCCGGCCGGCCGAACGGGCCGGCGCCATCGCAATATCGCCGTCCATGAGCAATACCGTGCCGTCCATACTGCGGATGCCGTCCGTTCTGGCAGAGATCCCGTCTGCCGCTTCGTCATACCAGACAAAACCATGCTCGAACAGCACTTTGTAGCCGGATTCATGCATGCGATCGATAAACGCTTCAGCTCCCTTGCTGCCGCCTAATGCCTGCTCCACCGGGAAAATATCCGGCTGTCCGCGGTCGCCGCCTTTCTCCCAGCCCTGCAGGATAATATTCATCCGCTCGACTCCCCCTTCTTTTAACTCACCGACCATTGCCTCCGCCTGCTTGAAGGTGGTGGCTGCGGCATAACGGGAGCCAAACGCCGCTTTGCCGGAATTCCCGCCAAGAAGCGTCAACTCCAAGGGAATCTTCTCGCCAGGCCCGATCATTCCGGGCAGCCTGCCTGCATCCTGCAAATAACTCCGGTAAGATGCCGCCATTTCCACATAACCGACATCGCTTCCCGACAGCAGCCGGTATTCGACCGTGCGATCACGGTCCAGCCGCTCTCGCTCGATCGTATTGACCGGAGCGCTCAGCTTGCTCAGCCGCTGACCGTACTCGTTGCGGTACACCCATTCCACGCTGACCGCGTTGAAGCTGGAGACGATGCCGGCCGGCTGAGCCGTTACATAGCTTTCATACTGACCGCTCTTCATGACCGCGACGAATGCGTCATTGCCGCGCTTGAGCCCGAAGACAGGATAAGCAACAGATGTCTGCCGTACCTTCTCCGCATCTGTATTGCCGGTAAGCCCGCTGCCGTAAAGCGGATAGCGGTAGCCTTTGCCTCCCGGCGTGCGGTTGTCGTCAAAGTGAATCAGTCCGCCCGGTCCGTCAGGCACAAACAGATACCCGCTATCGCCCCCTCCGCTTTGCACCGCACCGAAAAAAGGAAGCACCTGCAGCGAGACGATAAACATGCTTCCTTCCTCGCGAATGCTCTGCGACGGCACACTCACCTCCAGTCCTTCACCGGTAAGCGTGTACCGGATGGCGAACGACAGCTTCAGCTTCGGGAGACTGTAATCAACCTGCACCGCACTTGCGGCACGCTGGTAGCCGATCGTCATATTTTTGTCCGCCGCATTGACCTTCTGCCGCTGCGTCTTGCCGGCTTCATGGTATTCCAGAATGAACGGCGACTTCAGATTGGAGAGCAGAAGTCCTTTCACCTTCTCGCCTGCGAGCTGCTCCGCTGTCGGGCTGCTGCGCCATAAATAGCCCGATTGTTTGTTGCGAACGGCGATTCCGCCTCCGGCTGCCGGATCGAGATAAAGCACAAACCGTTTATTCTCGTCAACCTGGATGTAACCATCCGCATCGGGTTGTCCGGGTACCCAGTTCTCGCCAAGGGCGGCAGGCAGGAACGCCTTCGACGGAATTTCCAGCTTCATTTCATCCAAATCCGGCACATGTTCGCTGCCCGAGGCTCTGATTCCCCAGACAAGAAGCAGCATAAAAACCGCAGCAATGACGATCCAGCCGGTGGGTCTGATCCGGCGCATGAGTTGCCCGCCAACCTCAAACATATTGGCCCACCTCCCTTGTCAGCTCGTAGATGAAGTTATAAACGTTATAGGAAAGCGCCCCCAATATAATCAGCAGCACCCAGATAACAACAATCGTAAACAGCGTAATCAGTGAATTTTTGAACGCTTCCATAAAGTCGAAATTGTGGATGACCTGCGTCATGACAAACAACAGCAGCGCTACCCACAGCCACATGACCTGCAATAGGCCGTCAACAATGATGCGCTCTTCCAGCACCACGATATTCGTCAGCACAATCACCGGCGCCATCAGAAGTATGTAAGGAACTAGGGCATATACGCTGGCCTGCAGCACTTCCCGAAAGCGGCCCTCGCCGTCCTTAACCGTACTGACCAGATAGTTGGCGACCACCCAGGTGGACCAAACGCCCAGCAGTTTCAGCAGCGGGGTCCACGGATCCTTGAAGGCGGCAGGTTCCGGATCAAACACAAAACCGGTCCAGTAGGTGCGGCAAACCGTCAATGCGATCGCCAGCAGCATAATAATCAGTAAGGTGAGATAGGAAACTTTGCGTTCTTTGATCCGGTAAAAGCCTTCATACGGATGCAGCATGACATACCGGAAATCGCGCCACTCCTGCCGGTATTTGCGCATACCTTGCGGCAGGCTCAGATGATCCGCCGCATATGCGGCCAGAGGCCGCTTCGCGAACCGCAGGATCAACCCTACAGCGAGAGCGGCCGCAGCGGTAACCGCGAGGTAGCTCCTGATCCAATCCAGCCGGACATTCCAGAATGATTCCGAATAGCCTTTGGCATCCCCTCCCAGCTTGAAATAGGCCAAGGATTCACTGTAACGTTTGCCGTACAATGCGGCTTCGCCCAGTCCTTTGTAACTGGCGTCGATCATTTCGTTCAATCCGACGGCCTTCCTCCAGCCAGTCTCACTGTCCGCGTAATATCCTTTGTCATACAGTGCCATCGCTTTGAGGATCGTCAGCCCGAATTCGGTCGGTGCGAATACCTGAATCGTATTCAGCTTGCTGTCCGCGATCCAGATTTCCTGCTCTGAGCTCAGCGCAATGGCGGTCGGGAAACTGAACAACCCCAGTCTGCTTGCCTGAGTGCTGATGCCCCCGAAGCGAAACAACGGGCGCCCGGACGGGTCATAAATCCCTACTGTGTTGTCAGGGTTGCGGGCCAGCGAGAACAGAAAGCCGTTGGGATCCACCGCGACATCCACCAGCTGATCCAGCTTCTCCAGGGTAATGCCGCCAAGCATGTCGACTCCGCCGGCATTCAGCTTCTTGATCTGTCCGCTGAATACGCCGAAATTAGCCGTCAGCAGGAAACCGTCCCGGTCTATTGCGATATTGCCGACCTCGCCGGGAAGCGCGGCTTTCTCTTTCTTTAGCTGCTCTTTGGACAGCACCTGGCGCTGGATCCACTGCGTGAAGCTCAAGCTTGCTTTGTTGGCTCCGAAAAATCCGGTAAATGCACCTTGAGCGTTCATTCGCACGATCCCCTGATAAGAACCTTTGGATACCGCATAGATGGTACTGCGTTCATCGACAGCCACCTTGGCCGGAACAAAATAATACGATTCCGGCAGCAGCTCCGATTCCGGCTTGCCGAATGCGCGGACAAATGTTCCGCCGCTGTCGTACACCGCGATCCGGCGGTTGCCGGTATCCGCTGCATAAACCGTTCCGTCGCCGGTCACGTAAACGCCTTCCGGCGCATTCAGCTTGCCTTCTCCTTCCTCCGCGCCGATCTGCCGGATATAGTTGCCCGTGCGGTCCAGGACGGCGATCCTGTTATTGCCGGTATCGGCGACATAGACGCTGTCATCAGCCGTAATATACAGATCGCTCGGCTCCGACAAAGCCGGGGTACCCCCTTCGCCGATGCCTGTAACCGCAAGACGCGGCGTATACAACGGCTGCGTTCCCCAGGTCTGGCCTGTCGAGGTGATGATATACTCCGTCCAGTACGGCAGCGATGCGGAAGCGGCCGCGGGCAGGAGCAAGAAGAAAATGCCGAGCAGCGCCAGTATTTTTGTGATGGATGACATTTGCTTTGCTTGCCCCCTTCTTTATTCTTTAATGCCCGAGCTGATCATGGTCTCCATCACCCTGCCCTGGAAAAGCAGAAAAATGACCAGGTTCGGCAGGAACATCATGAGTCCGGCCGCGGCCATCATGCCTTGGCCGGAAACGCTGTTCTGCGCCGCGTTGCCGAGTGTCTGCACATAGGCCGGCAGCGTCTTGAGCGTTTCATCGTGAATGAATAACGTCGATGCTTCCGTATCGCCCCATACCGCCTGGAACGTAAGAATAGATACGGTGGCGACTGCCGGCATAGCCAGCGGCATGACGATACGGATGAATATGCCCCACTCCGATGCTCCGTCGATTTTGGCTGCCTCCAGAAGCGCGTCGGGAATTTGCCCGATAAACTGGATCAGCAGGAATACGGACACAGGCGCAGCGACAAAAGGCAGGATATGGGCGAAATACGTATCATTGATGCCAAGACCGCTGATGATCAGGTAACGCGGAATTTGTACCGTCTCCGAAGCGAACATCAGGGAGACGTAAATGAGCGACATAATAAAAGCTTTAAAGTGAAACCGGTATTTGGCCAGCACATAAGCGGCCATTGAGCTGACCACAACCACGGCAACCAGCGCTGTGCATACGACAAACACGCTGTTGAACAGATAGCGGGTGAAGGGCACCAGATCGCCTGAGGTCGATCCCAGCAGCCTCTCGAAATTTTGAACGGTTGGATGGCTCACGAGAAACCGCGGCGGGAACAGAAAAAGTTCGTTAAGCGGCTTGAATGCATGATTGAACAGAAACACGATCGGCAGCAACATGAACAGCGCAAGTGCCGTAAGGGCGACCAGCAGGAGGATAGGTCCGGTGCGCAAGCGTTTAATGGAGAAGTTCACGTTCTATTCGTCCTCCTTTGGCAAAAACAGCCGGTAGCAAAACCTCAGGACGAGAAAGCTGACCACAAGCAGCATGACGCACAAGGCTGAAGCGTACCCAAGCTCAAAACGCAAGTAAGCGTAATCGTCGATATGATTGATCATCAGATGACCCCCGTACATCGGCGTGATCGGCTGACCGGTCAACTGGACGGATATCGCTCCCGCTTTCAGCGTCCCGACAATCGTCATAACCGCGCTGAACAGCATTTGCGGCCGGATTGAAGGAATGGTGATATAAAACACTTCCTGCAGCGGGCTTTTGATGCCATCGATCCGTCCTGCTTCATATAGCTCTCTGCTAACGGTCTGCAGGCCGGCAAGAATCGCCAGAAACCCGATGCTGAAGCTGGTCCAGAGTGAGACGACAATCATGATTTTCATCAAATAACGCGGGTCCTGCAGCCACAACACCGGTGAATCGATGAAGCCCATTTGCAGCAGCAGATGATTCATATACCCGACACGGTCCCCGCTGAAGGCTGCCGCCCACACCACTACCAGCGCTACGCCGCCAGCCAGGGAAGGGGCGTAGAACGCAAGTGTGTAGTAATCCCGCACCCGCTTGGGCAGCTGGTGAATCAGCCAGGCGAAGGCGAAGCTGAGCAGATAGCCGCCCGGCCCGACGATGATGGCGAACTTCAGCGTATTGGGCAGCGCATATTTCAGGAATACTTTATCCTGGGAAATAATCGCAATGAAATTATCCAGTCCCACCAGCCGCGGGAAAGCGAATCCGTTGAAGGAAGTAAAGCTGAGCAGCGCTGCCATCATGACCGGCACAAGAATGAAGACGGCGAACGAAAGCAGGAACGGTGCAAGAAACAGATACAGAATCCGGTCCCGCCACAGCTCGCGGACAAATCGGTTCAAATTGTGCATGGGGGCAGCTGCGGCACGCGCTTTCCGGACAGATGAATGGACAGGCGTGTTGACAGACGGATTCACGGGTTTGCACCTCCTGCAATTGAAAAGTCATACGGCTTAAGAGCTTCAGGGACTTGAAGATCGGTGTCCGGCGGCAAGCCGAAATCATCCTGCTTCCGTCTCATCTCGCGCTCCAGATCGCTGGCACCGGCCTCCAGCGCTTCCTTGGCCGGTACGGCCCGCAGCACGGCGTCGTTCCAGGCGAAATCCATAATTCGCGGCAGGAAATAATGGCCCGGCACGATCGGCACATTGCTCCCCCAGCGGAGCTGCTCCTTCATGGCGGAGAGATCCTGCTGCGGCCATGGCATTGATAACAGCGCATTGACATTAGCTGTATTCCAACGGTACTCCAAACCATAATAGGACTCGATGTCGCTGCCATAACGGCGCTGTACATCGGTTGCGGTCCACCATTTCATAAACTGCCAGGCCTGCTGTTTCTTATCGCTTTTCTTCATGATCATCGCAGCCGATGTCGGCTGCTGCGCCCAGCGTTCGACCACACCACCCGAATTTTTGATCCCTGGCAGAGGGGCCATTTTCCACTGGCCTGCAATATCCGGAGCGGCAACATTCAGCATGATATAGGTCGAGAAATCGGCAATTCCGATCGGAACGTCGCCCTTGCGGAAATGCTCGAGAAACGACGGCACATCCTGCGGGAACAAATATTTTCCGAACAACTCGCTCCATTGGGTGAAAGCATGAAGCGCGTTCTTCTCCCCGAGCAGGGTTCCGGTACCCGTCTTGTTATAGAAACTCGCTTTATTCTCCAGAAACAAGGTTGCGAAATCCTTGGGCGGATAATAGAACGCCATACCCTGCTCCTGCAGCGTCGGCAGCATTCTGTATACGTCCTCCCAGGTGTCAGGAGGCTCAAGACCGAGTCCCGACAAAATATCCGAGCGGTAATAGAGGGCGGAAAAGTTCTGAATTTCCGGGAGCCCGTAGACACCGCCGTTAAAGCGGTACCCATTCATGACGCCTGGAATAAACCGCTGCATGACTTCGTCGAAACCTTCATAGCCGGACAGATCCTCCACGGCGCCCCGCATTGCATAATCGACCGGCATATCGCCGGATACGCCCAATACCAGGTCAGGCTGGTCGCCGGCGGCGTTGCTCAGAATCAGCGCATTGGGATTGGGCATCAGATTCACGTTAACCGTAATCCCCGTCTGCGGCGTAAATTCCTGCTCGATCATCTGGTTCAGCAAATCGGCGTAATCCCTGCCCCGCTGTACCCAGATGGTAATGGCGTCCTCTTTGTTGAGCGACTTCTCGTTATAAGACATCGTGAAGGTGCGCGCGAAATCAACGGCTGAATACCAGAGATAACTTGCGGTGCTTGCCGTTTTCAAGCCGGTTTGCGCGCCGGGCGTACGCAGTACGATATAATCCAGCATCAAGGGCTGGTCGGTCTGTTGATTGAGCCAAAGGGCAAGCGAGCTCTGGGCCACAGACAGATCGGCAATCCGGTCCGGAATGCCATCGATATCATTCAGGTAGTCTTGAAGCGTGTCGACGACCACCCGGATCGAAGTCACGGCATCGGTCCGGTTCTGATGCACGCCCTCCAGATATGCCGCCGTCTGGTTCAGCCTTACGAGCATCGCGTTCAAGTCTTCTTCAATGCCCGGATAATAGGTGGCCAAATTCCAGGTCCGGTTCACGTCGATATTCGTTCCTCCCCGTCCAAAGCCGTAATTTCCGGAGATTTGGCGGATCTTGCGGTCGAACGAATTCAGTTCGGCGATCGATTTCTTCATCGCTTCGGCTGCCGGTTCTAACTGCGTCGCATCTGCAGTTAAACGAATCGTATGCGCTCCCCGCTTCAGGTAAATACGGTAGGGACGGCCCTCCCCGTCCTGAAGGGGTAGCAGCTCGAGATGGCCGGTTTCCGGCAGCTTGTAATGTAGCAGCTCGCGGAAAGGGACTTTGCCGTCGATGGCGACGGTCCGGTAAACATTGCTTTTGCTGCGCCAGGTCTGCGCATATTTCAGCTCGATTTCATAGAAACCGTCCCTGGGTGCCTCCATGGTCCATTCCACCCATTCGCCGGCATTCTTCCAGCGCTCTCCGCCAATCGCGTTGTAGACGATGCGCCCCTTCGGATCCGGGGAGACAGCCGGTTCGCGGACGGAAGCCGTCTGGATGCCCGGTTTCGATTTGCTGCTGAATTTCTCAGCTTCATAGATGTGAAACCAAGGCTCTCCCGGCGCGGACGTGCCGGTTCCTTCCGCTTCGGATAGATATTGCTCATACGCCGGGGCAATCTTAGCTGGGGTCCAGCTTAAAGACGCAAGCTTCAACTGCCCGCTGCCTGCCGTCATCCGCAGTACATGCTCTCCTCCGGAAAGCTGCCACATTAGCGGCTCCGATGAAACGGCGTAATTGCTGATCGTCCCCGATTTCCAGCCGCCGATTTCCGTTTGTACGGGACGTATTTCGTTGCCAAGCTTGTTTTTCACGTATGGAAATTGCGAGTCCTTCCAATAACGGTCCAGCGCAAGGGACTTTGCTTCCTCGAACGGATAGCTCCCATCGATCTGAAAACCCCGCATAATGGAATCGTAGCTGCCGGACTGCGGTGCATATTGTATTTGCAGCTGGTACAGGCCATCCTCCGGAATGCGGAAATGCCACTCTACCCAGCCTTGGTCATTGTTCCAGGCCAATGCCGTATCCCCGCCGCCCTCCTCCTCTGTCTGTTCGATTGCCGCATCGGATGACTTGCCGCTGTAGGAGGAGGCCGTTATGACAACCGCCTCCCCAAGGCCGTCTCCCGGCTGCGGATAGCTGCGCGCAAGCTCCCGGTAAGCAGGCGGTACGGCACCCGCTCCGTCAGTTCCCGCTTCAGCTTCCTTGTCCGGAACCGATTCAAGTGCGGCGGCAGCCATAACCGGATAGGCAATCTGCTCAGCCGTCAGCGAGCGGTAAGCCAGAAAGCCTGCGGCAAGCACGATAATTCCGATTAGTGTGGCGACAGACCGATTGATGCGAATCATCGGCCATCATCCCTAGCTGCGAGGATCGCCTTCCCGCTTTCTTTTTCGAAGAAAACGGCTTTATCCAACAAAACAACCACTTCGATCCGTTCCTGTAGCTGTACCTGCGTATGCGCTTCCACCCGGAAAATCAGGTCTTTGGTTTGCCCGATGCCGAGGAACACGAACGTATCCGCCCCCATCAGCTCCTTCATTTCCACAATGCCGCTTACCTTCCATTGCGGATAAGTTTCATGCGCATGGGCGGACATCAGAATATGTTCCGGCCTGATACCCAATACGAGGTTTCGCAGATTAACGCCCGAACGCTTCAGGAGCCCGGCGGTCTGAGCAGGCAATGCCAGTCTCATCCGCTTGTTCTCGAAATAATAATCGCCTTCCCGCTCGGTCATCTGCCCCTCGATAAAGTTCATCTGCGGCGAGCCGATAAAGCCGGCGACGAACATATTGACCGGACGGTCATATAGCTGCTGCGGCGGCGCCACCTGCTGAATGCGTCCGTCCTTCATCACCACGATCCGGGTACCCATCGTCATAGCTTCGGTCTGGTCATGCGTGACGTACACCGCCGTTGTCTGCAGCTGGCTGTGCAGCTTGATCAGCTCGGCCCGCGTCTGGGTGCGCAGCTTCGCGTCCAGATTGGAGAGCGGCTCATCCATCAGGAACACCTGCGGCTCCCGCACAATAGCCCTTCCCAGTGCAACCCGCTGTTTCTGGCCGCCTGACAGCTGGTTCGGACGTTTACCGAGCAGCGCTCCGATCTCCAATATTTTGGCCGCTCTGTCCACTCTGAGCTGAACTTCATGTTTCGCCACTTTGCGCAGCTTGAGGCCCAGGGCCATATTCTCGAAGACGGAAAGATTCGGATACAGCGCATAATTTTGAAATACCATGGCGATATCGCGGTTCTTGGGCGAGACATAATTGATATATTTGTCGCCGATATAAATATCCCCGCGGGATACGTCCTCAAGTCCTGCCAGCATCCGCAGCGTCGTTGTTTTGCCGCAACCCGACGGCCCGACCAGGACAAGAAACTCCCCGTCTTCAATATCCAGATGAAAATCTTCCACCGAGGGTCGGTCCTCTTTGTTATAAAATTTGTATACATGATGAAATTTCACGCCGGCCACAGCGGGCACCCCCACTTCCACTTCAGTCAATTGGTTGCTTGGGCTTCACCCAACTCCATACGACCAGCTTACTGGATCCTCATACCGATTGATTTGGCCATTCCATCGCTTTATTTGTCCGATTGTTTTGTTGTATGCGAGTGTTCAGAATATACCGAGACAGGCGAGCCCTCTGGTTCTGTGAAAAGAGGACCCGCCCAAGCGATGCCCCAGGCGGGTCCAAACGTCAAGCTTATAAATCAATCAATACGAATCGTACAGGCTTTTTACTTCCGTCGGGCTTAAAGCCCGGTCATAGATGCGTACCTCATCGATATTGCCTTTGAAATAGTCGATTGTGGGATGAGGCGTAAAGCCGAGCCTGACCGCTGAGGAGCCGTTTACGATCGTCCCCGAGATTGGCGTAGGCGACACGCCGGAAGGAACGCCGTCGACATAAGTCTGTAGCCTCGAGCCGTCATAGGTGCCGACTAGATGATGCCACCCGCCGGCGGTTATCGCAAGATCGATCTCCGCAACCGTGCCTGTCGAGTACCACCCGTTGTTCGTTGTGTTCACTGCAAAATGGCCTTGTCCGTTGCTTCCGATCAGTAGACGATAGGAATAATCCGACGTATCCTTGGCTACGATGTCATACGATTGAGCCGGCAGCTGCGCCAGATTGACCCAGGCCGATACGGTCAGCGCCCCCATCCCGTCAAGCGCCGCGCTGTCCGGCACATTCATATAATCGTCGATGCCGTCAAAGCTGAGCGCATTGTTCTTCTTACCGGTCGTCCACACCGGTCCGTTGACCAGCGTTCCGGTATTTCCGCTGCCGGAAGAATCGCTTGCCGATGTGCCGGCCGTTTCGTCCAGCTTCCATTCCGCTTTCAGTCCGAGTGAAGCATTCTTGACCGAATAAGCCACTGTCGGCATCCAGCTGGTCAAATCATTCGTATTGCTGCCGGCGGTACCTCCGTTCACTTCAAAGCGGATAATATCGCCCGCGTTCACGCTGACCGAATCCAGCTTCGACTCATAGCCGGTGCGGTAATTAGAAGCGACGGATTGCGATCCGCCCGCAGTCGGCCAGATGACGCTGCCATTCTTGGTGATCCGTGCCCTTACGCCGTCGCCACCGGCGATATCGTTCTTGAGCACAATACCGCGAAGACTGACCGTTCCGGCTACAGGCGCCGTCCAGGCGCGCGCCAGCCACTCGCTGGAATCAGCTGTAGGCAGCACATTAAAACGGTTCATGTACCCTCCGGTTGTGCCCCACCTCCCGTTGACGGAGTCATAAGCAAGCGCAGAATAAGACGTCCCATTATATTTCTGATAAGACCAGCAGTGGCTTCCTGCCGTACAGCTGCTGCCTCCCGTATTACCCGTGCCGCTGTAGTCATTGCCGGCGTTGTACATATCGGTCGCTCCAACGCCCAAATTGTTCGTGAACGTCCAGCTAATGGCCCCGGTGTTAACGGAAACAAAACCGGTTGGCTCGTAATACAGGTTGTCCCGCGCCGTACCGGTTATGCTTGTCGGATACGTAGTGCCGGCATTGACGAACAACAGGCTGCTCTTGAACATACTGCTACCGGACAGGTTGTTGCCGTAGAAGGCGTTGGATGCAACAAGGTTATTGGTATTGAAGTCTTCTGCACGGTTCAAGGCCAGATACTCAATGGCCGGACCCGAATGCCCGCCAAAATAATTGCCCTCGAAACGTATGTTGTTGTTGAAGGCTTCGCTGTCAAAGCCGGACATGTCGAAGCTGCCCGTATTCGCCGTATTGGTGACGATGGAATTGACAAAACGGACATCGTCTACCTGAACGAAGAAGTCGGCCGTTGTGCCTTGCGGGAAATAAACCTGGCTCGTATTATTAATTCGCGTGTCCAGCAGTGTAAGATGGCTCACATTCAAAGCACTGATTCCGTTTTCCTTGATATTGTCGAAGGTACAATTGGCAATCAGCACATTTTGCAAAATGTTCGGATAAGCCGTGACGCTGGGATCATCGTATTTGGTATTGCCGACACGAAGCAAGAGACCGGTCTTGTTGCTGGTAATGTTCACGTTGCTGATTCTCAAATCACGAAGCACATACTGGGAGGTCGAGGTGACTGTCGGATAACCCCAGATATCAATGCCAGTCCCTCCGCCTGTATAGAGAACATCGTGAATGTCGATGCTGCTGAATGTCAGGGAATCATGGCTTAGCGTGTTGTATTCCACCCGGATTCCGTTTCCGGTAGCCGCAATCTCCAGATTGGCGATATCCCAATAGGATGGATTGGTCATGATGATGCCGTAGCTTGTTATTACCGAGCTTCCGCTGATCTGCGGCTTGGCCCCGCTGCCGTACGCATCCACCTTGATATGGTTGGCCGAGGTACCGGATCCGGCAAGCGTCATGCCGTTGCTCCAGACCGCGCCGCGGGCAAGCAGGATCTGGTCACCGGGAGCGAATGTTTTCGCGCCGAAGCCGGTGAAATCGCACCAGGGAGCCGCCATCGACGTACCGGCTCCACTGTTGCTGCAGCCGGATCCCGCCTTATTGTTTACATAATAGGTCGTGCCGACCGCTTGAACCCGGGGCATACTGCCCGCTAGGCTCAGCACCAAAGACATCAGCAGCATGACGGCGACAGCTATACGCAGCATATTGTTCGCTTGTTTGCTCATTACTCTTCTCACCCTTTTTTCAATTATTGGTTAAGCCGGCTATACCTAGCTGCTTGCGATACAGCATCCCCCCTTTGGACCCGGCACAAATTGATATCCTTATGGCCGTCTTCCGTCTGCCAACGCCCTCTGCAGCCACAAGTAAGCGCTTACCAAAACATGCGTGCCGATTCTTTCTCCAACGTATCAGAAACGCCACCAAATGAATTTGGCCTTTTCATCGATTTATTTGTACCATTCATGCCAATTCTCGCTTGCCACGCCAAAAAAGCACTCCAAAAGCTGGAGTGCTCACTGTGCATAGCTTTAATGTAAGTCATATCCATTTTTAAGATATTGTTTTGAGCATATGCGCATACAGCTTCGGGGAAAGTCCCTCATTGCGCTTAAACAGCTTGCTGAAATAATGGATGTCCTGGAAACCGACCATACTTCCAATTTCGGTTACGGTATATTTCCGCTCCTGCAGAAGCGCCTTCGCTTTTTCCATGCGCAGGCATTTCAAATATTCCAAAATGGTCTGGCCAGTCGTTCGTTTGAAGAGAACCATCAAGTAATTCGTGGAGAGATGAACGATCTCGGCCAGGTCGTTGATTTCGATATTCTCATGATAATGCAGATGCAGATAATGAATGATCTCGGCGATATAATGATGATTCCCGCTGCTTGCATCGACCCTGAATTCTCTCTTTTCCGACGCAAGCTCGCTGACGAGCCAGTTCATAATTTTTAATAAACAGGATCGCATGCCCAGATGATAGCCATACCCTTTATGTTCATAGATATCCATCAGTTCACGGAAGGGTTGTATGTATTTGGCATGATCCTTCAGCTGTACGGCATATGGAATGTTAAGCTCGCTTAACCTGACATTGGGTCTGTCTCTCAAATCCGGTTGCACCGGAATCGCATCCATACGGATATAATCCCATTTTGTATAGACATCACTGGAAAAGTCGAAGCTTGCCCCCATGTAGACCCAATCAAAATGTACGGCATAATAGTGGAAACGCCCGCCCCTTGGGACGTAGCAATAATGCTCCGTATGAGGAGGCATATAATGCATATCTCCCGCGCGCAGCATGTATCGTTCGCCTTCAATCCAATATTCGCAGCTGCCCTCCAGAACGAAAATAAGCTCATGATCATAAATCACCCGGCTGGGGATCCGGTATGCGTCATCCGCATCAATTTCCTGAATCAATCGGACATAAGGAGCAATATTCATAAAATCAATTTGTTGTTCCCGCATGCGATCTCTCCCGTTCTGTCAATACTGAATGCATGTGTCTGACCCTTGCATAGATCATTCTAGCAAGCACTCAGACTGCCGACGCATAGCCGCATTTGACTATTTCACGGGACAGTTTTTACTTTCGGCATAAACAGGTCGACGGAAGCGGTCACTCCGGCGGAGGATTGACCCATTCTTTGCCCTTTTCCAGCTCTATTTGCGCGAGCCGCAGATCGCCTTGGTTGAATTCGACGCCCGAGACGATTCGCGTCACTCCTGCCAGCAGTTCGTTGTACGCTGGCGTTGCTACATACAACTCCCAGCGGTTATGTGAATCCGAGCGGTTGGCATATTCGATGACCTCATCCATCACCGGATTGCCGAACACCGGCTTCATGTCCGTAAACGCCGGGATATAGCCATTCCCCTTGCAATAAGGTTCATAGACTTCCGGGCTCAATATGACTGCGACAAGATCCTTAGCCTGCTGCATCAGGCTGGTCTTGGCGTTGACAGAGATATATTGGTCAGCGAACTGCAGCAAATCGTAATAACCATTCACGTCAGAAACGGGAAAAAAACCGAGTTCGAACGGTTTGTCTCCCTTGGCGAAATTATCCTCAACCGTTCCGCCAATCCACGGCCCCTGCATAATAATGGCCGCTTGTCCGGAGGTAAACAGTTCAGCGGACTGCATCCAATCGATGGTTAATGCATTCTTGTTGATGTACTGCCGTTCTTTCAAGGTCTGGAAGAACTGCATGGTTGTCTGGACCTCATCCCCGTCCAGCCGTTTTCCTCCTTCATGTAAGCTTCTCCCGTAATTGCTGTCGCTTCCGTAGCCGATGGATTGCAGCAAATTATTAAAATGCTGGCCGACTGTCCAGGTATCCTTGAAGCCGAGCGCAATCGGGATGATGCCGGACTGCTTGATCGTCTCGCTGGCCGCAAGCAGATCGCCCAAGTTCTTTGGCACCTCAAGGCCAAGCTGGCGGAACAAGTCCTTGTTGTACCAGTATCCTCTGACTCCCATGCCCATTGGAGCGGCAAACACTTTGCTGTCGTAGGGACGGAAGCGATTCTCTGTAGCCGCGTAGGTCATCGTTTTTTTTACCTGTGGAATCAACTTGTCCGTCCATGCTTCACTGGACAGATCGGCCAAATACCCGGACTCCGTAAAGGATTGGTAATATTGGTTGAAAATCACGTCGGGAGCGGAGTCGGACTCAAGCTCGGTGATCAGTTTGTTCGTATAGTTTTCGCCAAGTGTAACTTCCCACTGTATTTTCGCTTTTGGGTACTTGTTCTTATAAGCTCTCTCGACGTTTTGTTTAAATTGCGCCATAATTGACCGGTCATCAATGAACCAGGCACCGACCCGGATGATAAATCCGTCCCCTTCGGCTTCGTTCTGTACGAAAGCTTCGGCATTGGTCTGCCCTTCTCCGCTGCCCTTGAATAAACTCCCGCATCCGGTCATGAGCATAAGAACAGATAGGATAACGGTAAGTGCTGCCGCTTGATTGCTTTTCATGACATCCCCCTATCTACCGCAGATCCGGAAGCTGTGGGAAGCCTGCGCGCTTCCTCTTTGAATTCCGTTGGTGTTTTGCCCAGCCGTTTCTTGAATATTTCGCCAAAATGATTGACATCCTTGAAGCCGACTGCGTAAGCAATCTCATAAGTTTTCATATCCGTCTGGATCAACCTGGACGTTGCTTCCTTTAGCCGATGCTCCCACAGCAGGTCGCGGAAGTTTTTCCCCGTCTCTTTCTTGATCACCCGGCTCAAATAAGAATAATTGACGTTCAACTGATCCGCGATCATTTGCAGCGTCAGATCGTCCGCATAACGTTTCTCAATCTCCTGTTTGGTCTCGAATACAAGTCTGGACGAGAAATCCTCTTTCTTGCCGGCTATTTGTGCCAGCACCCGCTGGAAATACCGCTCGAACAGCTGCATCAGATCGGTCAGCACATTGCAGGTGAGCGCCTGCTCCCTGACCGCTACCCGTTCTTCCGCCGATGGGGCAATGCCATACTGCTGCAGGACAGATTCCGCCGCCTCGATCATATGCAGATTGAGATTGCGGATTTCGATTTTGTGGAAACCGTCCAGCAGCATTTTCTTGTATGCAGCCCGCAGAAAACGCTGTATTTCCTCCCAACTGCCTTTGTGCAGAAGCTCGGCGACTTCATCGCCGATCAGCTGTTTATGACGGGTCCGGGAAAGAAACCGCTGATCCAATGATTCATAGGCAATCATGGATCTCTTGCCGAGCAGCATCCGGTACTCCATACAATGCTCAATTTGCCGCACCGCTTCGGAAAACTGCAGCAGGGAAGCGCTCCAGCCGCTGATGCCAAGTGAAATACTGGAGGAAGAAGGATTGTCGTTGCACTCCGCCATAATCGTCCGCGCAATATCCATTACAAGACCTGAAGCGGTTTCCTGCATTCTGCCCTCGCCGGTAAACAGCGTAAAGTAGATGCCTGACTTGGGAAGCGCCGTCCAATACACATAACCCTCATTCTTGAAGATCGTTTCGATCTTATCCTTCAGACCAAGACGGGAAAGAGGCGGACCTCCGTTCACCGCCGATTCATCATCGATATCCGCAAACAGCAAATAATAGGAGCCGTCCTTCACATCGTGCAGCGACATCCATGCTTTCAACTGCCCCT
Organism: Paenibacillus nasutitermitis; assembly: GCF_014641075.1. Taxonomy (GTDB): domain Bacteria; phylum Bacillota; class Bacilli; order Paenibacillales; family Paenibacillaceae; genus Paenibacillus_Z; species Paenibacillus_Z nasutitermitis. Next base: position 1,591,456 of record NZ_BMHP01000001.1, on the reverse strand, counting down.
CCGCATTCTGACCGTCACCGAACAAGGCAAAAAACTCATCCTGCCAGAGCCATTCCTTGCGCTTGGATACATGCTGCTGCAAAATACGGACACTTTGAACGATCGCTTCGGGCTGGAACGGTTTTGTGATGAAATCGACGACCCCAAGCTTAATGGCTTGACGGGCGTATTCAAAGTCGCCGAAGGCGGTCAGGAGTATAACGGGCACCTCCCTGCCCTCCTCCTTGATCCGCTGCGCCAGCTCCAGTCCGCTCATCACAGGCATTCGGATATCCGTGATCAATAGATCCGGCTTCAATCGGTCAAGCAGCTCCAGCGCTTCCCGGCCATTGGCTGCTTTGCCGATTATTTCGCAGCCCGCCTCCTGCCAATGCGGCATACGATGGATATATTCACGGATTTCCTCTTCATCGTCTGCAATCAGAATACGCATCTATGCAGCAGCTCCTTCTAAATGATAATAGGCAGCGTCAGTCTGGCGACCGTCCGCTCGTTATATCGGATCAGCTGTGCGCCATACCCGTTCCCATAATGGAAAACGATTCGCGCATTTACATTCTCCATTCCTGAGCCAAGCCCCTTCCGGCGATCTCCCACTGTTTCCATTTCCTCTTCACACACGGTATTTTCCACATCGACGATGAGGTTCAAATTCTCCTCGTAAACGGTGATCAGAATTCTGCCGCCTTCCGGATGCTTGTCGATACCATGAAGGATGGCGTTCTCCACGATCGGCTGTATAATCAGCTTCGGAACCGTCATATTGCGCAGTTCTTCCTCGATGTCAATTTCATATTGCAACCTGCCCTTGTAGCGGTATTGATGAATCTGCAAATATTTCTCGGCGAACATAAGCTCCGTCGCGAGCGTCACGATCGTCTCTCCGGGATAGATGGAAAAGCGGAAAATGTCGGCCAAATTGCCCACCACATCCGGAATGTGACTGACGGTTCCAGGCGATCTGGATAAGATGCTGATATGTTCCAGTGTGTTGTACAGAAAATGCGGATTGATATACATGCGGATCGCTTTGAGCTCCGCTTCCTTCTGCAGCAGCTCCGCTTTATACGTTTTTTCGATGTGCTCTTGTGTTTTGTCGATCAAATGATTATAACCGTGACAGAGGACAGCAATTTCATCCTGTGTGTGGATTCCGTCCATCAAGGCATAATCCTCCTTGCCTGCCCTGCGCATTAAACGGGTCAGCTTGGTGATCGGCACGGTCACTTTGCGCAGCATCCAGAAGGTAATGACAATAACCGACAGCCAGGCCAGAATCGTCACGTAAACGGAGAAAAAAGCTTGCTTGGTGATAATCTCACCGGGCTTGGCGGGCGCAAGATAAATATAATGAAAATCGGAATAACGCGACTTTTGCGTTAATGCGACCACCTTGTCCGCATTTTGCACATTCAGGATTTTGCCGATGGACTGCTTTTCGGCGGCTGAAACGATAACATTGTTGGAATTCGTCACATAAAAATGGTTTCGCTCGAATTGGCTGTAAAAGCCGGGGATTTTATCGGCGTCCAGCATCAGCACCATACGCCCGATCTCGGCGCCGGTGGATTTATCGAACAGCTTCATATTGCAGGCCATTCTGCCCCGGTCCGTGAATAACGCCCATTCCGGAATATAATCATAATCGAACGGCATGATATCAAACGCTTTGGAATAGGCCATTGCCGACTTGCTGCCCAAGGAATAAACATTGCCTTTCATATCCTTCAAATAAATCGTATCGATATAGTCGCCGATCTTCTGGGTCACTTCCTCCTTCTCCCCCTGCAGAAGATTGAGTGCCGCTTGCTTCAGCTTATCGTGCTGTACATGATCCGGGTATTCAAGCAGGGAGAGGATCAACTGATTTGTGCCTATGTTATACATGGTTCTCGATAAGGCTGAAAGCAGGCCATCCAATTTGACGGCGGCAGCATCCAGCGTTTCCTGAGCGGCTTGGGTCGATTTTTTTTCCAATAACCCTTCCGCTTTCATGTAATAGGTTACGCTGACAATGGACAGGGGAATAAGCGTCAACAACGAATAGGAGAGCAGCATTTTGTATAACAAACGGGAACGGAGCCAAACCAGCGGTTTCATGAAAATCTCTCCCCACAGCTATGTTCAGGGCATTTTTGCCTGTTTGCCCGCGGATTTGTAAGCGGTATCAAGGCGGAATGCAATTCTCTGATTTCTTTATAGAACGCTTTTCCAGCCGATCCGTCAAGTTATTTCTCTGCGCCGGTTGCCATAAGCCGGGAATACCTCCTTGCGGCCAGCTCTCCTTGTCTCCCCTTGAAGCAGAAGCAACAGGCTGCCTCAGCAGCCTGTCCGCTAATAGACTTTGATCCTGATCAAGCACCACAGCTATTCCAGGCAATAATGCATAATATCAATGAATCCCTCCGCCATTTCGGCAAAAGGAACGCCGCCGCGTCTGCCGACCGTGCCAAAGCCGGTGGAAACGGCTATAAAGGAGCTGAAGTTATCCGGCGCAGACTGCCGCATATATAGCGTCTTCTCCACAGCATCATAACGGATGCCGTAATAGGCGCCAAATAGCGCATAAGACGCCATCGCCCGCCCGTACCACAGACCGCATTCATATTCGGCGAAAGGATTGCGGATCCTCCCGTCATAACGGTCCCGGCAGGACCTGACAATCTTCAAGGCTTCTTCCCGGCAGCCATGGAGCAGCAGATGCGAAGCTACTTGATACTCGATGCCCGACCACACCTCATGACTGTATTGCAAGGGCAAGGTGGGTTCACCTCCGCGCGGCCATGTACAGAGCAGCAGTCCGCTTTCCCGGCCGAACGCAAAGCCTGGCCGCTGCGGATTGACATGTTCAGACAAATCCGCTCTGAAATTATGCTTGTATACGCTCAGCAGGTGGCTTTTTACCAGCTGCGGATCCAGAATTTCCCCCAATCCGCAATTTTCAGCCAACCATGCACCCAGCAAGCCGTCTGCGAGGCAGCCACGGGTGTACTGGTATTTGGGACCTTCCCGCATGTAAATGCCGTAGGCCTCGGGCGAATATTGTACATTGCCTGCATCCAGACCGGCTGTAGGCTGCTCCGCCCTCAGCCCCTCCCACATCGTCTGTTGTTCAAAATATTCACCGTTAAACAGTATGTTCTCCATATACGAACGGCCTTTCCTATACAATTGCGCATAAATGGTACCATCGAATTCCAGCGCTTCGCTCATAAGAGAAGCCGCCTTGAGCGCGCCAAGATAAATGGAGGAGCACATGGGGTCGGGTCCCCAGAACTCGATATCGTAGGTATTGTGATGCGGCTCGACCAATACGCCATGGCGGTCCGGGTCCCAGGTCTCCATCGCGTAATGCAAACTTGTCTCAATCTTAGGCCATAACATCCGCAGCCACACGATATCCCCGCTGATGCGCCATTCGCGGTAAACCTTCATGATCCCGCCCAGCTGTCCATCTGCCGCAGAATGATCATGATGCACAGCCGGCTGGATCGGCAGCGGCAGGCGGAATGCCTGATGCCCTGCTTCGTTCTGCCCTTCCGTGAGCTCGCTCTGCCTCATTCCCCGCTCAAGAACCGGGAATAGATGCGGCAAGCCCTGCGCGTAATTCCACACATGGGTACAGGTTCCGTAACAGCTCCCTTCCATGTCGAAGCTGCCCTCCCAGGCCCAGAGCCGTCCATCCTTCTGCCGCATGACAGTAGGGGATTTCAGAATCGACAAATTGGCAGAGACAGCCTCCAGAATTTCATCCGGGACGTCTGTGCTGTAGAAGTGTTTGGTAAATGCGTCCGTCCTTCCGCGCAGCGCCATATAATGCTCCCGCCAGAATAAATCCACCTCTTCGATACCGGAAAATTTGCCTGCATACCAGGGTATATGATATCGGTCATCGGCATTTTCGATTTCCTTGCTTACGGGGCCATGCCTTTGATCCGTTACCGGGACATACCAGGACAGCCGCAGGCAGATCCGTTTCGCCTCCCCCGGCTTTAATTGTAAAGGGACGTACAGGCTGCCGCCCGGTCCCGAGTATTCTTCTTCCCCTTCGGGCAAGTTAACGGGATTCTGTCCGCCCGCTTCTATCGTTTTCCACAGCATCGTCATCTCATCGTACCAGATCGGGCCACGAAACCATTTGGTATGAACGGATGCGGCATTCGGCTGGTCAACAGCTGCGCAGAAGGCTCCCTCCGCCCATGCTTGACCTGGAGCGGGAGACTGAGACAGAACAAATCCTCCCTGCGTCTGCCGGACCGCAGACTCTCCCAACCCCATCGACATGAAATTATAGGTATGGAAAGAGTACACGATATCCACGTTCTCAGCCGATTCGTTCCTGAATGTATATTCCAATCCGGCAACCGGCAGGCTGGAGTGATCGGCATTGGACGGAATGAACGGACTCCAGCCCTGCAGGGAAACGGAGACTGGTAGCGAAGAGTCCGCAAGCTCAATGGTGGCGAACGGAAAACGCGAGATGAACGAGCTGGATTTCATCCGGGGCAGCCCGTAATTCCGCCCGTTCTGGCCGCCTGCAGCGCCTCCATTCGGACCATTTCTGAAATCAAACACCTTCCACTCCGGAACAGGCCCTTCCAGTATTCTCGCAGCCGGCTTTTCCCCTAGCACCGTCAATGTAGAGAACAGCAGGGGTTGATTCAGCAAATCAGGTTTGCCTCTCAAGGAAACATTCGACAGCGCTCCCGTCCCTTCCAGACCGATCATTCCCGCCCCGATTCCGCCAAGTGGATAGACGATTCGTTCCTCGCGGCCGTCCGCATAAATTCCATTGTATGTTTTCATATCTTTCATCCCCTTTATATTCATGTACAGCACAGCTTTTTCCTATTTTATAGAATCCTACTTAATTTTTATTTGGTCTATTCATTGTTTTTTTTGGCCGAAACTATGCATTTTGGCATAAAAAAAGAAGCTCGCATCAGCGGCTTCATCCCTTTATCAACTATACCATCGGTTCAATCAATATGTGTTACACCTGAATCTCGGTCAGTTCATGCGTCCTGTTCTTGATCCGGGCGGCCTCAACGGCAAGGCCCAAAATATCCGATACGTTAATACTGTCTTTTATATTTCGCAGTAAAAATGCAGGGGAGCTTGCGTCCGTAGAAAAAATAGTGATATCGCCGAATTTCATCATCCGCTCCATCAGATTCCGCTTCAAGGAAATATCCCGAATCCGGTATAGCTGGATTTCCTCCCGTTTCTTGGTAAGGATCCCCTTCTCCACGATGATCCGACGGTCTGTTATTTTATAACTCGTGAAGCTGGGAATCCCGAAGTTAAAGGGCTTCCCCTCCCATAGGACGGTCTCGCTCGCCATCTCAACAACTCCCTAAGTTGGATATTATGTTCCTTATTGTACAATGGATGCCCTATAAGCTCAATAAATATCTGATAACGGGCATCCGATTAGCGGTTATTCAAAAAACAGGCTCATTCGCTCTATAAGAACGATTTGGCCTGTTATTAGCTGCAGTTATAAGATGACTTTACTATTTTGCAAGTATGTGCGTCCTGGAATCCACTGCGACTGTCAGTTGATCAGACGGATCATCTGGACTACGGGACGGTTATCGCCAGGCAGGACGGTTTCGGCTGCTTGAAGCTGCGAGGAACCATCTCCGTCAAGAAATATGCCATCCACCAGCTGTCCATCCCCAACGGTTTCCAGAATCGCGTCCCGATAATCCGCCAATGTTCCTTTCGTGCTGCTCACAATGAGATAGATCATGCCGCGCTTATCATAAACCATAGCAGAACGAAGCCTGTTCTCCTCCGGAAAAGGAGCGTTTTCCAGAACAGCCTGCTGCTCCCAGCTGTCGTCGCGGCCGATTCCCATACTGATGCCTCCCTGCGCCCAGAAACGGTTAGGGTCCGTTACCTTTAGCTCTGCAGCCTTGGCAACGACTTGGACGCTAAGCTTGTCACTGGCCCCGTCCCAGGTAAGTGTTCCACGGGAGTACTTCACATTTTCATTACCCGAGCCGTACTCCTTTTTGTTTCCGGCTATCGGGTGCCCGTTGACGACGGCAATACTCAGCAGGTCACCTTCAAAGAAGAAACCGCCGTTGATGCCGTAATAATCGGATAACGTTACATTATTGTCAATCAACTCCAGCGTTACGTTGGAGGGAAGACTTTTTAAACTATGAAGTTCAAATCCGTTGGATGCCCGTGTTGTCATATATTCATATTTGGAGGCAGGATGAGAAACACTGGTCCTTGTGCCATCCGATTGCAGCCGGTTCAGGAGCAGCATGAAAATCAATGCGGACAACAAGATCAGTCCTCCGAATACAGCTACCACGATAAGGATAATCTGCCTCCGGGAGCGTGGGTTAGTCGAATTCATCTTTAGCCAAGAGCCTCATTTCCCTGTACATTCATTGTTGTTTTAAAGTGCGCTTGATCAACTCTACCGTTTTGCGTGCCCCTTCGATCTCATCGAGATTAGCCGGAACACTCTCGATGCCCCAAATGCCATCAAAACCGTGCTCTTGAAGCAGATGAATGAACGCTGGAATATTTTGCGTAAGTTCCTGGCCGTCTTCCGTAAAATGAAACGTCTTAATATGCGTGGCGGTGGCATATTTGGCGCATTTCAACCAGCCCTCGGCCTGTTTGCCCGGCGCCCAATTCCACGAATCCAGCAGCAATCCCAGCTTGGGCAGTGCTTCCTTGAGCTTCACGACATTGTCCGGAAAGCGGGTTGGCCCCCAATGATTCTCCACAACAACCTGAATGCCGGACTCGGCCGCACGCCGTATAATGTCCTCGTAACCTTCTATGATAATTTCAAAGCTCCGCTCGTCAAATTCATCCCCTCCACCGGAATCAATCCGGATTTGGGCAGCGGATAACCGCTCCGCGATCGAAATCCACCGGTATGCCTTAGCCCGGTTTCGCGCTCTGTCTTCTTCGTTCTCTTCATAGATATGGGCACCGTCCACAGCAATGCAGCCGAATGCGAGGCCCGCTTCATCGGCCGCTTGTTTGACCTCGTCCAGATAATTATCGTCCATGGCCGTCAGATGATGGGACATGCGGGGATTGGAACCCGCATGCAGGACCTCCTGACCCTGATCGATTCTGGACAAATGAGCGTTCCAAGGCTCCAGATGCGTGCAGCACAGATTTTTGCTGTCTTTGATATATTGAAACATATCCTGTTTACCCGCAGCGAGCAATCGGTGGAAACTGAATGAGCAAATACTAAGATTCATTTTTGCATCCTCCCCGTCCATTTAGAGAATTTAAGGCTTAATTCGCATTGTTAAACCATGTCGCATGCTATTCGTTCTGCAGCCGCTTCATGAATTCTTCGGCAGCGCTATAGCCCTGCTGCTTCAAATACCAGTTGTTGGCAGCCGCTTCGATCAAACTCGCCACATCCCGTCCAGGCTGCAGTTGGATTTCAATATATGGAATGCGCACATCCAAATAGTCCGAGAATTTCGGCTCAAGCTCCAAATCATTGTTAAGCGCCTGGTCCTTCCAATGGGTCAGTTCGATATCAAGCACAATGCGCGATTGCTCCTGAAAAGCTTTGCGTCCATACAAACGGACCACGTTAACCAGACCGATGCTGCGCAGAGCCAGAAATTCTCTAGTGGATTCATTATGAGTGCCCAAAAGCGTGTTAGGCCCAAGCTTCTTAAGCGTCACCACATCGTCGGCGACCAGGCGGTGCCCGCGATGGATCAGAGTATGGGCCGTCTCGCTTTTGCCGATCCCTGACTTGCCCCGAAGCAGAATACCGATTCCGGATACATTCACGCACACCCCATGGATAGCCATTTCCGGCGCTAATGCCTGAATCAGGTACATATCCAGTTTGTTGATGAATTCCGTCGTAGGTTCGGCGGTCCGAAGCAGCGGAATGCCTTCCTGTTCGCAATATTTCATCAGATACTTCAGGCCTTCCTGATTGGCCGCAACCACAAAACAAGGCGGATGATATTTGACGATATTGCCGATATGATGGTTTCTTTCCTCTTCTGTCAGCTTGTGCAAATAATTGATTTCCTTCTTGCCAAGCACCTGAACACGCTCCATCGGGAAGAAATCAAAATATCCCACAAACTCAAGTCCCGGGCGATGCGCTCTGGAGCGGGTAATGACTCTGCCTATATGCTCGTTGCCAATCAATACCTCCAGTTTAAATAAATCGATTAAATTCTTAACGGTAACGGACTTCATTTCCTTCCCCCTAGCATTCTTGAATTCTATGATTTCTATTATAAATATGAGGTTGTATAAAATCCATTCCCATTAGGAAAAACAATGACAACCACCTTGATGCATACACTTTTTCTGAGTTTCCAAAACTTATCGTTTGATTTCACCCAAAATTGTGTTACTATAATTTTGTGAGTTAATTACATTAGAACATTGGAGGCGCAGAAAAAAATGTCACAAGTATTATTTGTAAAAGCAAACAACCGTCCGTCTGATCAATCTGTCACAGTCAAGCTCTACGAGAGCTTTCTTAAGTCCTATAAAGAAAACAATCCGGAGGATATCGTTACCGAATTGAATCTTTTTGAAGCCGATCTTCCTTATTATGACAACGACATGCTTGGCGGACTTTTCAAACTTGCCAAAGGCATTGAGGTAACGCCAGAGGAGCAGAAAGCCGCAGATTTGGCAAATACGTACCTCGATCAATTTCTTGGGGCCGATAAAGTCGTATTCGCATTCCCGCTGTGGAACTTCACAATTCCAGCCCAACTGCTGACTTATCTTTTCTATCTGAATCAAGCAGGCAAAACGTTCAAATATACCGCTGAAGGTCCAGTCGGATTGTTAGGCGACAAAAAAATCACGCTCCTTCAGGCACGCGGCGGCGTATATAGCGAAGGACCTATGACCGGTCATGAAATGTCGCTGAACTACGTGAAAAACACACTTGCATTCTGGGGCATTCAAAACCCGGAAGTCATTGTGGTTGAAGGTCATAATCAATTCCCAGACCGCTCAGATTCGATCATACAGGAAGGTTTGGACAAAGCTTCCAAACTGGCTGCAACTTTTTAATTCACTTCTTCCATCCGAATGGCCGTATCCTTTATTGAGGGTACGGCTTTTTCTTTTTCCTGCGGCACCAGAATAAGTTCTGCATGTCCCACACAAGCTAAAGCGATGCGATTTGCATCTTCTCTAAGATCAAGCCGCGCATGCCAAACTTCTCTATATTACGTGTATATAGGAAAAGAAGCAAGCCACTGCTTTCCAAGGAACAAATGAGTCTATTCAAGCCTCCCTCCTCCTTCGCGCCTATGCCATCTCTTGAAACGTGGTATATAATACTTATGTCCACCTAAGCGGCAAGTAGGCGGAAGAATTCAAGGATGGGAGCTATTCATATGGATATTGCTGAAATACCCACGCATTTAATTGATGAGGATACGGATCAACCGAGATACCAATTTGATGAGGAAGCCCTGCAGGAATTAATGAAAAGCATTGAAGAGCTTGGCTTGCTCTCTCCTATTAAAGTCAGGACGACCCCGGACGGACGATACAAAATCATATACGGCAACCGGAGATATAAAGCCTGCCAAACCCTGAATCTGGCCGCCATTCCCTGCATCGTGTCTACCGTTACAGATGAAATGGAAATCTATCTGGAGCAAATCGCCGAAAATTTAACGAGAGAAGGCTTCTCCCCGATCGAGGAAGCAGATGCCTTCCATAAATTGTTGAACGATCCGAGATTCAGCAGCTCAACCAAATATCTCTCAAGCAAGCTTGGCAAGCCGGAATCGTATATTAAAAATAAAATCGAGCTGCTGAAATTTGGCAAAGCCGTCAAAAAACTGATTGGCAGTGGAACCGAAATCAGGAAAGACAAGCTGACAGAGGATCAACTGCTCCCGCTGAAGGATTTGCCGCTGGAACACCGTGATCCTCTGGCACTTATCGCAGCAAGGGACGAACTGCCTGTCAGCGATGTCAAGAAGATCGCCCGCCTGTTCAAGGATAAGGAGCTCTCCGCAGCGACCAAGGACAAGCTGCTGTATAAATCCGGCCATGAACTGCTTGAGACCTGGTCATCGCGCGAACAAAGCAAAGCGCAGCGGGCCAAGCCGGCCGAGCCTATACCGGCTGTAGAAACTAAAATTAAAGCCGGGAAAGAAACCTCCGGCCCCGCGTCCCCTGCTCCCGTTCCTGATCCAGCTCCAGTAGCTGCTAAGCAATCCATCCTGGAATCGCGGCTGCAGCTGCTTCTCGGCGCCCTGCCGGCATTCGAGCCGCTTCCGGGGGATGCCATTCCCGCTTCAGACAGGATTACTGCCGGGGATCAAGAGAAGCTCCGAAGTGATGTCAAGCTGCTGGTCGATAAACTGGAACAGCTGCTGGCGGAATGGACCCGAATCCGTGATAAGATGGAGACCCCTTAAGTCCCGACCACTCTGCTCCTCCTCACAATAATCTGGCCGGCCATCCTTGCGTGGTCGGTCAGATTTCAAAAAAAACAAACAAAATCATAACTTTACGGCATCGCCACCCCCTGCCTGGTTCAATAAGATTAAGTTGAAAAGGCCAATTGCCATTTCACGAATGGCGCTCGGAGGGGATCTATGAAACTGCGCAATAAAGTGATTTTTATTACAGATGCGGACAGCTTTTCTGGAAAAGCTCTGGTGAACCGGCTATCGGGGGAAGGCGCTCATTTCATTTTGAACAGCGAATCGAATGGCTCCCTCCTTGAAGCAGAGCTTGTAAAGGCCCGTACGGCCGGCTCGGAAATATTTGTCGTTCAACGGAATCTGTGCCGGAGCAACGAGGTAGCAGAAGTTCTCGATCAGGCTAATCTGACATTGGGAAAGGTCGATGTGCTCATTCACAACAATGACCTGTTGAAGCCTGCGCTTGCTGAAACCTGCGAAGAGAATATTTTCCTTGAGATCATTAATGCCAATGCCAAATCTGCATTTATTTGTACACAGACGGTCGGCCGTCAGATGATCGGGAACCAAAACGGGAAAATCATTTATATTTCCTCCATTCATGCCGAGAAGCCGACCGGTACCACCTTTGCCTACAGCGCCTCCAAGGGGGCGATTAAGATGCTCTCCAAAGAAGCCGCATTGGAGCTTGGCCGACACGGTGTACAGGTCAATACGATCGAGCTTGGTCCCATGAAAGAAAATCCGGACCGTTTCATAAGTGGGCTCTCTGCCCTCTATGACAGCTATGAAAGAAAAATCCCAAGCGATCAGCCCGGGAGCTATGAAGACCTGGCTCATCTTGTTCTATACCTTGTCTCTGATGAAGCGCGTTATATTAATGGTACCGATATTCGCCTTGACGGCGGTTTTCTGCTTCACTACATGGATCATAAAATGAAACGGCCGCTATGACTGGTAAAGGTGGTGACGAATGAGACTAGCAGAAAAAACGGCACTTGTCACCGGCGCAGGAACGGGAATTGGCAAAGGCATCGCCATTGAACTGGCCCGGCGCGGGGCAAAAGTAGCCGTGCATTATAATCAGAGCAGTGCCGGCGCACTTGATACCCTGCAGCAAATTCATGCCTTTGGCGGGCAGGCTTTTGTAGTCCAGGGCAACGTTGCACATAAAAAAGAAATTGACGTCATGGTTCAGGAGGTTATCGGCCGTTATGGCACAATTGATATTCTTGTCAACAATGCCGCTTTGCAGTTGAATTACGGTTTCTTCGATCATACGGAAGCCACTTTCGACACCATGATGCACATCAATCTCAAAGGATACTGGCAGTGCATTCAGGCCGTCGTCCCGCATATGAAAGCCAAGAAAACCGGGCGCATTATTAATATTTCATCCGTTCATGCCAAACGTCCCACGGATTTCGATGCCGTCTATGCCATGACCAAAGGCGGAATCCGCATGCTTGGCCGCGAATGCGCCATTGAACTGGGACGATACGGCATTACAGTCAATACGATTGAGCCTGGAGCGGTCGACGTAGGGAAATTCAAAGTCAGAACATCCTCCGGCGAAACAGGCGCGGCCAGATCCAGAACGGAAGACATCCGTATGAAGTTTCCGCTCGGCCGGGTAGGAAAACCGCATGATGTCGCCCAACTGGTCTGTTTTCTCGCATCCGATGAAAGCGAATTCATCTCCGGCGCGGCCATCCGGCTGGACGGCGCCAGCATGCTGCTGTAAGCTTGCCGGAATCCATTAATCAAGGAGTGGAATGATATGATTGACAAACAAGCTTTTGAAGAAACGCTTGCCCACGTCCATACGCATTCAAGTCCATCCGAGCTTCGCATCACCGATATCCGTTTCACCGATATTGTCGGCGGTCCTTTTCACAGCAGCCTGATTAAGGTGTTTACCAATCAGGGGCTGGTCGGCTTTGGCGAGGTACGCGACGGTGCAGATAAAGTCTATGCGCAAATGATCAAAAGCAGGCTGCTCGGCGAAAATCCCTGCAATATTGACAAGCTGTTCCGGCGCATCAAGCAGTTTGGCGGCCACTCCCGTCAAGGAGGCGGTGTGAGCGGTCTTGAAATCGCGCTGTGGGATCTTGCCGGCAAAGCTTACGGCGTACCCGTCTATCAGATGCTGGGAGGTAAATTCCGGGACAAGATCCGCATGTATTGCGATACGGAGGTCGTCGGCAAGGATACCGGCAAAGCCATGGGAGAAGCGCTCAGGAAACGGATGGATATGGGCTTCACTTTCCTGAAGATGGACCTTGGGATCGGCCAAATCATCAATGAGCCCGGTACGCTCAGCGCACCAATCGGTTTCCTTGAAGAGATGAGGGAAAAATCCAAAAACCGCTATAACCAGAATTTCGATGGTATGACCGATGAGCAGATTCGCGATATCACGAACCGCCATTACGATATCTATAATATCCCGCATCCTTTCACCGGCATTCATGTAACGGAGAAAGGACTGGATATGCTGGAACAGTATGTGGCTGATGTACGCTCCGTGATCGGCTACCAGGTTCCGCTTGCCGTTGACCACTTCGGACATATCGGTCTGGAGGATTGCATTAAGCTTGGAAGACGCGTGGACAAATTCAATCTGGCCTGGATGGAGGATATGATTCCTTGGCAGTATACAGAGCAATATGCGAGATTATCGCGTGCAGTGACCACTCCGATATGCACAGGCGAGGATATTTATTTGAAGGAAAATTTTCGTCCTCTGCTGGAGGCCGGTGGCGTGTCTGTCATTCATCCTGATGTGTTGACGACAGGCGGCATTCTGGAAACCAAGAAAATCGGCGATATGGCCCAGGACTACGGAGTTGCGATGGCCATCCATATGGCGGAAAGCCCCATTGCCTGCCTTGCGGCCGCTCATGTTGCCGCGGCGACGGAGAATTTTCTTGCCCTCGAGTACCACTCCTGCGAAGTTGAATGGTGGGATGATATTATTATCAGCAGCAGGCTGCCCAAGAAGCTGGTGCAGAGCGGGTTCATTACGATCACCGACGCGCCTGGGCTAGGAATCGACGATCTTAACGACGAGCTGCTCGCCCAGCATCTTCACCCGGATATTTCGGGGTTGTGGGAACCGACGGACAACTGGAACAAGTTTTATTCCAATGACCGGCTCTGGAGCTGAGGCAAGCCGATCATTGATATCTTCTACCGCTTAGGGCCGGCTCTTACTAAGGATGGCATATGACGAAGCCGCTTGTTAGTGCAAGTGCTCGTAGCCGCCTGATAGAGCTTGCCCTATTTCCTGTTGTGCCGTGCTCCCCTTTAGCTGCTCCAATTTCAGCGTCTTGGTAAGCGCATGCCCCCACGGTTCTTTCTTGCAGGAACGTTTCCTCACACTTTCTCCGATTGTTCATTCCGTTACTCGCCAGCCTGATCCCAACCCTTCTTCGGGCGGACTGAGCTATCATCGATAAATCTTATTTTAACAACAAAAAGGCGGAATCCGAAGATTCCGCCTCGCCTATTTCTGTCCAGCTGTCGTCAGCCTGCCGCAGCAGCCTCCATCAGACCGGTTATATATCCGATGCCATAGAGCCTGCCAAGCAGCTCGTAACCCGGGTTATCATTATCCTCACCTTCCATGGTGGGGACATGATCCGGTCTTGCCGGCCCTTTGAAACCAACCTCGTAATACGTTCTCATAGCCTGGAGCATATCGGTTTTGCCGTCGTCATGGAACGTTTCCTCGAATTTCTCCGGCGTTCCCCGTACATCCCGGAAATGGACAAAAAATAGTTTGTCCTGGGCGGCAAAATCGCGGATCACCCGGGGAATATCGTCTCCGGCCGTTGCCAAGGTTCCCTGACAGAGCGTAATCCCGTTATTGGGGCTCGGCACCAGGTCGATCGCCCGCTGCAGAGCACTGGCGCTGCGCAGTATCCGCGAGACGCCCCGTATCGGTGTAATCGGCGGATCATCCGGATGAAGCGCCAGCTTCACCTTGACTTCCTCCGCAACAGGCACGATCCGCTCCATGAAATAATGCAGGTTCTCCCACAGTTGCTCCTCCGTTACGACGCCGGCGTCTGTCAATGGCGCATCCTTCATCAGGCTGTGATCGTAGCTCGATACAAGCGCTCCTCCCCGCGTGCGAGTTGTCGTAGAGGTCCTGAACCAGTTGAACTGCGCCATGAAATTATAGCAAAGCACCGGAATGCCAGCCGCGCCCATATGAAGCAGGAATTTCTGGAAGATTTCAATTTCTTCATCGCGCCCGGCGGTGCCAAGCTTGATGTGATTGCTCGGCGGCATCGACTCGATAACGGACAATGCAAGGCCATGATCCGCATACCGCTGCTTCATCCGGACAAGCGGCATGAAATCCCACGGCTTCTCCGATTTCTCTTCCCAAGGCAGACCCCCAACCGCAGCATTTACATTCATTTGCTTCGCAAGCTGCCATAAACGGTCAGGCTGCGAAGAGAAAAACTCGGCCAGCTGCATCGAACAAACCCCTCTCCATTGCGGACTTATACTCCTGATCCATTAATCCTTACGCTCCCGCTTTTGCAGCCAGCTCCTTGCCCATTTTATCGATTTTGTTGTAAGCATCTTCAATGGATTGCTGACCGAACGTGACCGCCTCCAGCTCTTTCTTGTAGGTGTCTACCCACTCGGAGAAACCGGCTGCCGGCGCATAGAACGGGAGAGCTTTCTCAACCGATAAATCATAAATTTCTTTGCCCAGCTTATCCTTCTGCTCAAGCGTCGGTTCCAGCTCTTTGTATATTTCAGGGTTGATCGGAATCCCGCGTGTCAGCCCCAGCGCTTTTCCGGCCTCCTTATCCGTAATAAACCATTGGACAAAATTTTTGGCTTCTTCCTTGTTCTTGGAATTGGCGCTTACGCTCAGGAAAATCGTGGACTGTGCCCAGCCGCCCCCGGAAGGTCCCGTCGGCATATTGACGACGCCGACCTTGCCTGGTATGAGCTGCTCCAGTGCGCTTACGGAACCTGTAGTTGCCCCGCGCGTCATGACCACTCCCGAAGCCATAGGATCGGCCTGCGGATCATTCTCCAGAAAAGCAGCCGCTTTTTCCGCAGGCGGAACGACTTTGGTTTTGCGGAAATCCTCATAAATTTTATAGAAGGTCATGAATAATTCCTTATCCAGCGTGAATTTCTTCCCGCCGTCGGACATAATCGGATCTTTCCCCATCGAGGTCTGATAGTAGTTGAAGCCGTCCCAGGTGGTTGTATCGCCAATGGGATATTTGCCTTCCGGCAGCTTGGATCGCGCATCCTTGGCCCACTGGAAGAACTCGTCGTAGGTCCAGTTCTTCTGAGGCAAACTGATGCCGTACTGCTCCAGCTCCGGCTTGTTAAAAGCAATGCCCTGTGCATTCTGGCTGAGCGGGATGCCATATAATTTGCCGCCGATTTTCAAATTTTCCACCACATTGGCATCCACAATTCCGCTCAAATCAATATCGGACAAGTCCTCAAGCTGTCCTCTGGATACATATTCCTGGATATACGCCGCATCCATCTGCAGCACATCCGTAATCGATTTCGAGGCCGCAAGCGTCGGCAGCTTCTGCCAATAAGCATCCCATGCCATGAATTCCGGCTTGAATTTCACATTCGCATGCTGCTGCGTGTAGAGATCAAGCGCTTTTTTGGTTGCTTCATGACGCGCATCGGTCCCCCACCACATCATGCTTAACGTCTTGGCGGCTCCCGCCTCCTTGGATGGCTCGCTTCCCGCAGCATTGCCCTCCTTGTTTCCGGTCGTTTTGCTATCGCCACTGCTGCCGCTGGTTCCGTCATTTCCTCCCCCGCCTCCTCCGCTGCATGCCGCCAAAATGATCAGCAGTGCCATACTCGTGAACAACAAAATCGCTGAACGTTTTCTTCTCATTTCCAAATAACCCCTCTCCATATTGTAATGATTAAGGTGTTAGCCTTTTAAACCGGTAGTGGCAATCCCCTCCACGAAATGCTTCTGGGCAAAAAGAAAAATAAGGGCGGAGGGCAAAATAGATAACAGCGACATCGCAAGAAGCTGACCCCATTGGATATCGAACTGGTCGATAAACATGCGCAGCGCAAGTCCCACCGTAAACTTGTCCACTGAGCTTAAATACAGCACCTGAGCAAAAAAATCATCCCAGCTCCAGATGAAAGTGAAGATCGCAACGGTCACCAGCGCGGGCTTAATGAGCGGAAAAATAATCCGCAGAAAAATGCCGTACACGGATGCGCCGTCAATCTTGGCCGCTTCATCCAGATCCCGGGGGATGCCGCGGATGAATTGAACGAGCAGAAAGATAAAGAATGCCCCTCCGCCAAAAAAATGCGGCAGAACCAGCGGAATATAACTGTCTACCCAGCCAAGCTTGTTGAACAGAATGTACTGGGGAACAACGGTAACCTGACCGGGAAGCATCATGGTCAAGAGCAGAATCGAGAACCAGAAGCCGCGAAGCTTGAAATGGAGTCGTCCGAAGCCATAGGCGACGATTGCCGCGGTCAGCACCCCGCCAGTCACATTGCCAAGCTCCATCAGGAGCGTATTGCCGAAGAAATGGGCAAAGGTGTATTCGCTGGAGAAGTTCCAGCCATTGCTGTAATTTTCCCACATCGGCGTTGACGGCCACAGTGTGGGAAGGCTGAGCTCAGCCGTCTTCTTCAGGGAGGCGCCGATCCACCAGATGACCGGGTATACCATGAGCAGCGAGAAAAGCGTCAGAAATAAATGATTGGAGACCTTGCTGCGGACTGTATTCATTTGGCCTTCCCCCCGTCCGACTCATAGAACACCCAATAACGCGAGGCCAGAAAATTGAGGACGGTCAGAATGGCGACAATAACAAGCAGAATCCAGGCCAAAGCGGATGCATAACCCATCTGGTAATGCTTGAAGGCTTTTTCATACAAAAACAGCGCATACATATACGTGGAATTAACCGGTCCTCCTTTGGTAATGATGAAGGCCGAAGTGAATGTCTGGAAGGAGCCGATGATGCCGAGTACCAGGTTAAAGAACATGACCGGCGAGAGCATGGGCAGCGTAATGCTGATAAATTTGCGGAATTTGCCGGCTCCGTCAACGGATGCCGATTCATACAGCTCCTGCGGGACCTGCTTGAGTCCAGCCAGAAAAATAACCATCGTCGAACCGAATTGCCAGGTGTTCAGAAGAATCAGCGTCCCAAGCGACGTATCCGGATTGGAAATCCAGCCTGCCCCCTGTATGCCGAACCAGGCGAGCACTTGATTGATGTAACCGTCCAGACCGAACATGTTCCGCCATAATGCGGCTACGGCGATGCTTCCTCCGATCAGGGATGGAAAATAAATCGCTGTCCGGTAAATATTCATCCCCCGGATGCTTTTGCTCAGAGCCATCGCTACCAGGAGGGAGAAGAATAGCTTCAGCGGCACGGAAATCAATACAAACAGGAAGGTTACGCTGAGCGACTTGGTAAAGGTCGAATCATCGGTGAAAATCTTGACATAATTGTCCGTACCGATCCAAACCGGATCTTCAAGAAGCGAGTATTCGGTAAAGGATAAATAAAAGGACTGTGCGATAGGCCATAAGGTCAACAGTAAAAAACCGATCAGCCATGGAGAAATGAAAAGATAACCGGCCAGGTTGGTTTCTTCCTTATGCTTCCGCTTTTTTCCGGGAGCGTTCACCACCTCCGGGCGGGATGTCTGGGATAGCGTCTCAGAAGTCACCCAAGGATCTCCTCCTTATTTCGCTTATTCGGAACAGCTTGCGGGGATGCACTTCTCCACTCTAAACGAAAGCGGTTTCATAGGAATAGGTGACGAATTTATGAATTTGTTTGATTTATTTCAAGATCTATTGTTTAACATTTATTTCCTTATGCCGTATGCCAAATGGGGTGAAAAAATTATGCAGTCCTCCGAAATGCCTTAAAAAACTCGCATCGACAAATCCCCGAATCTCCCTAACAATAGATGCAAGCGGCATCAAAATAAATGGCTTGTATCACCCTTCACTCCACATTTTGCGAAAAAGAGGTGCTCTAAAATGAAATTTGACAATCCGGAAGATATTATCCAGTTCACTCCCCTATGGGAAGGGGAACGGTTCGCAAACGGCCGTCCGAAGGTTCCTGAAGACGTGCTGCGCCGCATGCGGAAAATCACCGTCGAGGAAGCCTGGGGTCCCCTATGGCACAGAGGTTATACTTTTCAATTTGAAGGTGAATTCAAAATCATCCATCCCGATCAAATCATGGTCGGCCGGGCGGTTACGGCCGTTATGGTACCGAAGCGTCCGGATCTGCATGAATCTTTATTGGACTACGGGCATCGGCAGGAAGGACGCAAAGGCTTCTTCAATCAATGGGTCATTGATTCGCTGGTGGAGGACGATGTTGTGGTTGTCGATATGTTCGATAAGGTCCAGCTGGGGACGTATGTGGGAGGCAATCTGTCCACCGCCATCTCCACGAGGACCAAACGCGGAGGCGCCGTCATATGGGGCGGCATCCGCGACAATCAGCAGATCTCAGAAATCGACAATATTAACGTTTATTATCGGGGCAGCGATCCTACGGCAATCGCTGATGTGACCATGGTCGGCATGAATGTGCCGACGCGGATCGGCAAAGCGATATGCCTCCCCGGCGACATTGTGCTGGGAACGCCTGCAGGCGTCATCTTCATCCCTCCGCACCTGGCGGAGCTTACCGTTGTGCAGGCGGAGAAGTCACAGGTCCGGGATATATTCGGCTTTATCCGCCTAAAGGAGGGCGTGTATTCGACCGCCCAGATCGATGCTGCCTGGAATTCGGATTTGTACCGGGACTTTGTGGATTGGTTTGACAGCGATGAAGCGGCATCCGGTTATCGCCATCTGTCCTGGGAGAAGGAGCTGGAGGAAGCACGCAAGCTGCACGGAAGCGGACCTGGAGGCGATGTGCGGTTGTAGCCGGCATTTGCTATATAAGAAATCGACATAACGCAGCAAAAAAAGGTTTTGGAGAAAGGTGTGACAGCCTCTCTTCAAAACCTTTTTTGATAGTCATTTTCCAACAGATTCCCTGTATTCCGAAGGCGACAGTCCCACCTTTTTCTTGAAAATCTGGCTGAAATACCGCGGGTCCTGATAACCTACCTGCTCAGCGACCTCATAATTTTTGTAATGGGCCATTTTGAGCAGCTCTTTCGCTTTATCGATACGGATGTCGGTTAAATGCTCGATGAAGGTTTTTCCGGTGTTCAGCTTGAACAGCAGGCTCAAATAGGTCGGCGTCATATAAACCTTCTGGGCGACACTCTGCAAGGAAGCCGACTTGCACTCCTGCTCCATGTAATGCATCGTTTTCTTGATAATGCTGCGGTGGCTTTCCTTCTGATCGGGCGCCATCACCTCTCTGACGCCGGCAAAAAAATGAGCCACATACGTCTTTATTTCCTGAAGCGTCTGCATCTTTACGATGGACATGATTTCAAATTTCTCGTAAGCGCTCGCATATTCAGTATTGGCAAGCAGCTTCTTCTCAATGGCAATAAGCAGACGGACCGTCAATTCATACATGGTCTTGATATCAATGGGACCGTCCTGAAGCAGGCCTTGATAAAAAACGCCGACCGCCTCTTCAATCTCGGCTGCGGAATCGGCTGCTCTGAGCGCGTCGAGCAGTTCTTTCTCGCTCTCTGCCGGATACTCGCCAAACGTCACATAACGGCGAAGCTCGCTGTAATAAATAATTTGTCCCGTTCCCCGGTAAAATTTGTTGTGCAGCGCCCGGGCCGCCTGTCTGTAGGATTGGTTGACATCATACAGATGACTGCAGGGCTTGCCGACTCCGATATTGACCGGAAGACTGAAATGCTGACTAAGCGTATTTTGAATCGCTTCCAGAAATTCTTTGGATACCCATGAGAACAATAATCCAATCCGGCTTTGTTCATCCATAAATACGACAACGCCACCGGTAACCTGCCTCTGCAAATAATCGCGCATCCTCTCAATCAGCAGAATCTTCTCATGTTCATCTTCGCTGGTGGATACAGGCTCCAGCAGCGCCAGCGCCGGATAAGTGTAATACGGATTTAAATTCAGCCGGGACAGGTTTTCCTTCAAATCAGCACCGGTGTCCTTCCGCCCCTGTACCAGATCCTGCAGAAAGCGGTCTCTCATCCAGGACAAAATCACATCCTCTTTAAACAATAGCCCTTCGCTTGGCATGCTCCATATCCCCTTTTTTTGAAAGGATCGTGTTCCCGGGTGCATGACGCTACATGAAGCTAATCAAGATCGATCATTTTATAGGCGTGCATATGCTCGATAAAAGCCGCCTCGGCCGCATCCGCGTCGCCTGACCGGAGCGCATCAATAAGGATGAGATGCCAGTCAGCCAGCACGTTCGTCGTATAATGCCGGTTGGAGATGGCCATGAAACGCATAACCTTGGTGCGCATATGATCCCAAAGCTCCAGAATCGCCTGATTATCACACTTCTTATAGAAAAAACCATGGAAATCCATATCGAGCTCCAGGATGCTCAGAATTTCGTTTTGTTTGGCCGCTATATCCATATTGCTGATAATGACGTTTAAATGACTGTAGTCCTCTTCCGTCAATAAAGGCATGGACTGCCGGACGGCAAAACCTTCGATGATTTCGCGAAGTACAAAAATATCCCTGATTTCCTTGGCTGAGATCGAGGACACAACAGACCCTTTATTGGGAATGCCGGTGATCAGCCCCTCCTGCTTTAACCTTTCCAGCGCTTCGCGTACCGGAGCTTGACTGATTTGAAATCTGCCGGCTATTTCGGTTACGATCAGCCGGGTTCCCGGTTGAAGATCGCCCGCAAGAATACCTTTCTTCAGGTCCGCATACACATGCTCGCTAATGGAGTTGATAGGATAATCCACCTGAGTGCCCCGAATAGCTTCCACTGCTCCTTCCGATAAGATTATCGATTATCGATAATCTCTTGCTTAGTTCCATTATAGGCATTCCCGCTTCCGGTGACAACTGCTTTTTATCCGCCATAGAAAAGAACCGACGGCGCCGTCGATTGACGGCGCGTGCCGGTTCATCCTGAGATTCTTGCCTGTCTGCCGCTAACCTGTTGAAGGGCTGTTCGGCACATGGCCTTTCTGGTTGCGATTCTCCGATGTGGAAGCAGCCAGATGGTTTTCTGCTTCTCGGGAACTTGTCTCCAGAGCCAGATTTCTTGCTTCGATGGATTGCTTTTTGCTGCGGGCCATAGCTCAGACCTCCAATCGCTTTACATAGCCTCAGATTCAAGGCTGTTATAGGTTAACCCGTTTCATTGCCGCTTACCATTCCAATTGCTCAAACAAGCAAGCTGCTCTCGCGATAGCACCTGCTTGGCGTCCCTCTTCAACTCTAGATACCCGTATTCCTGCTTTTTGAAGATTGGGATATATGCAACCCCATCTATTTAATGTCATTAACCTTCATCCAGAGAAAATGACACTATTCCAGATAATTCACTGAATTTATGAGCTTTTTTAACAATTAACGACATTAATTTTATTGATATTTAACCTCATTAACAATCACACATCCCCCGAAATGCAAAAAAAAGCTTTGTCTATCAAAGAACTTCAGCGTATAAAAAATATGCGTCAAACTTTTCATAAGCAGCGGTAAAGGCCATTCATAACGGAATGGCCTTACCTGCTTCCTCTCCTCAACTGGAAATGACCTTTATCATGAAAATAAACAGATCATAAAAAAATACGGCTCCTCTCCCTCAAATGAGGAAAAGGAACCGCATCTACACCCTTGCATTGTCATTCGTCACTTGAAAAATTAGCGGGGTGTATCCGTGCCATTGAAGGTCACATAATAAGTCGCTGTACCTTCTTTATTCTTCAGCGCGTTCCAGCCGGCCGCATCCGTGACGCCGCTGACAAAGCTCACCCGATATATTTTATTGCTCTGCAGCACTCCGCCGAGATTAAGAGTGACTTGTGTCACAATCTTGGTTTTGTCCTTCAATTGATCAGAAGCGATCACCACCGTTTTCCCGTCGGAGCCGGTGATGCGGAAAGCCCCTGCACTTACATTCTTAACCGGTTCGCTGAAATAGACCGTAACCGTCTTGTTATTGGAAGCCGATGCACCGGTCGCATATGGCCGCAAATTAGGCATATCGATCCCCGCGAACGATTTCCTGTTAGCGTTGTCGGCTGTTTGGAGTCCTACTATTCCGCTGACCGAAGCGATATAAACATGCCCCTGCCGGAATATAGTTGGATTGCTATTATCGGCCGTTCGGATTTGAAAGCTAATGATTTTATCATTTCCTTCTTTGCGTGCCAGATAATATTTCCAGCCCGTTGTAGAGACAGAAGCACCGTCATTCGTCAGAACCGTCAGCTTGAGTGTGGACAGACTTATACCTTTAAGCGACTTGCTAAAGGCTACCTCCACTGTATTTTCATTGACCGCACGGATCGTCTCTACGGCGATGGTAGCCACCTGGCTGGCTCCATTGCCGCTGAATGAGCGCTGCGTACTGTCGGCAATGACATTGCCGGTCAAATCACGGACTGCATAAACCGTCACTTTATAGCTTTTGCCTGTAACCTGATTGCCAGTCGACAGCGTAACCGTTCGGTCCGAATCCTTGTAAACGGCTTTGGTTGCTAAGCCGAGTCCGCCGTCAAAGAAATAGTAGGCCGGGTTCTCCGCGTATAATGGATCCAGCTTTTCACTGAAAGTCAGCACGACTTTATTGGTTCCTGCTGAAATTTTGGTAATGGCAGGCGGAGTATTATCTACGACTGCGCCAAAATATAATGGGCTTCCGGGATCCATCACATTGCCCGCAAGATCCTTGACATTGGTTACTATAAGTGTGTAGAGCGTGCCCGCCTTTTGCTTCTGGGTCAGAATCGTCACTGTCTTCTTATCTGCACCAAGGCTGATGCGGGTAATAGTCAAGTCATTATTGAATTTGTAATTGGCTGCTTTTTCAGCCGAAGCGCTCTCAACCGGTTCGCTGAAAACCACGGTGATGGATGCATCGCCGTTGATCTTGGATGAAACAATCTTCGGTTTGGACTGATCATCGCTTGCCCCCGTGAAGGTCCAGCTTTTCCCCGCTGCATAAAGACGGTAAACCATTCCGGCGGTTTGCTTATCTGTCGTCAGCGTCGCGATGGTACCCGCCGCATTTAATGCAACATTTCGTATCGACAGCGTATTCCCTGCCGTATCGGCGATGACAAATTGCTCTTTGATCGCACTTTGGACTGGATACTTCAGCTTGATCTGAACGGACGTGGCTGATTTGGCCGTTACCGATTCCGCATCCAATGAATCACGATCAGGATTCAGACCGGGATTCATATCCAGATAAACGGCATAGGAAGCTTCTACCAGCAAGGAACGCCTGGCTACGACTGTATAATCGGATTGCTCGGGAATCCAACTCTTGTCAAGCGCGGCACTGACATCTGTCTTGGCCCAAGCCGATACTTTGCCATATACAACGGTCGAGCCGCCTCCGGTATTACCATAAGCCCTAACGAGCACTGCTGCAAGCTGCTCGACCGTCACTTTTGCGGCTGGACCGAACTTGCCGGCCCCCATCCCTTTCATTAAGCCGGATTTCGTAACCGCCTCAATTTCGCCATAAGACCATCGGGTCTTAAGCACATCACTATAGGTTGGTTTGACTGCCTCTTCCTTGAGCTCCCACAGACGGAACAGCACGGTCGCGAATTGCTCGCGCGACATGGCTTCCCCTAGACGGGAGGACCCATCTGAAAAACCGGTAAAAATACCTTCATTGCGCAAAAATTGAAATTTCTGCTCGGTATTAAGCTCAGCCGCTCCCGCTTGCGTTAAAGGCAAACCTGCCAGAAGGATCAGCACCGATAAAATAATCATTTGTAATCTTCTCACTTCATCCCTCTCCCTTGTTCTTCGAGTATCATACGAATTACACCAATGAAGACTGCTCTGCAATTCAATCATCCTTCTTACGCATGAATGATACAAAATGTTTCGTTAGTGGAGCCCAATAAGATAAATAATTTGGCCGCACAGATAGCGCGCCCCTAAGCAGCACCCGGAATATTTTCGTCTTATTTGAGCAATCCTGTAAAAGGATAGAGAGAATAGTTAGCTGAAGGGAAATCCTATGTCCATATCATCCTGGCTCAGAAATAAAAAAAAACGTTCTTCCCAAAAGTCTCCCGCATGGCCTCAACCTGGTTCCCCAGACGCAGGCACGATAAATACTCCCGGCACAAACCCTTCGGAGTCCTTTAAGGACAGGCTTCAATGGTTTCGCCAGGAGCTTGCTGATAACTCAGACTTGATTGTACGTACGTTCTGCACGAATTCCGGAGCGGGCTGTGCCATTCTTTATTACCGGGGAATGGTCGATCAGAAGACCATTCAAGAGGACATTCTGAACGGCCTTTTTTCCCTGGAGGCAGCAGATGCCGCGGTATTACGCAGGCAGGTATTCGATTTGAAGCAGCTTCCTGTTGCCGACATGAAAATAACTGCCAACCGGTCCGAAGGAATTATGGCCATTCTGAATGGTCATGTCCTGCTGCTTATAGACGGTGATCAACGTATGGCCGATTTTCCGGTATGCTCTTTCCAGAAAAGAGCGATCGAAGAAGCCCCTAATGAATCTGTTTTGCGCGGACCGCGCGAATCTTTCATCGAGTCTCTCGAAGTTAATCTGACGCTCATCCGCAGAAAAATAAAAACGCGGAAATTCAAGACGGAATCCATGCTTATCGGAACTGAAACGCAAACAGAAGTTGTTATCGCTTACGTGCAGGGAACTTGCAAGCAGGAACTGGTTGATGAAGTCAAAAAACGGTTGTCGAGTATTCAAATCGACAGCATATTGGGGAATACGTATTTGGAGGAATTTATTGAAGATTCCCCCTATTCGCCATTCCCCCAGCTTCAATACACGGAACGTCCAGACGTTGTGGTCGCTTCCGTACTGGAAGGCAGGGTAGCGATCATTGTCGACGGAACGCCGATCGTGTTATTGGCACCTGTCACCTTATTTATGCTGCTGCAAGCCGCTGAGGATTACTATCAACGTTATGTAGCCGCCAGTTGGATCCGCTGGATCCGCTTTATCTTTCTGTTCCTCTCTCTCCTGCTGCCGTCCACCTATATCGCAATTACTACCTTTCATACTGAAATGATACCGGAGAGATTGCTGATCAGTATTGCGGCTTCCCGGGAGGTCGTGCCTTTTCCGGCCCTTATCGAGGCGCTTATCATGGAAATTGCTTTCGAGGCGCTTCGCGAAGCAGCTGTTCGTATTCCCAAAGCGATTGGTCAGGCCGTATCTATAATTGGAGCGTTAATTATCGGCACAGCTGCGGTTGAAGCTGGAATCGTGTCTGCTTTTATGGTCATTATCGTTTCGTTAACGGGGATTGCGTCTTTTATCGTTCCTCATTTCGATCTGGGATTGGCACTGCGGCTGCTGCGGTTTCCCATTATGATTTTAGCCGGTGTATTCGGATTGTTTGGAATTGCCTGCGGGATGCTGCTGATTTATTTACATCTGATTAATTTGAACTCCTTCGGGACTCCTTATCTCACCCCGGTCGCTCCCTTAAATGTTAGCGATTTGAAGGATACTCTTTGGAGAGCTCCCCGATGGTTTATGCATAAATGGCCGTCAATGTCAGACAAACAGGGGAAATTACGGGAAACGAATACCCGTCCATGGAGAAATGCCGAAGAGGGTGATACGGATTGAAGTGGAACTATCGGATGAAACGGTTTCTGTTATTCCTCCTTGGCGTCATTCCTTTGTGTCTGCAAGCAGGCTGCTGGTCTTCGGCGGAGTTAAATGAGCAGGCTTTTGTCAGTATGGTCATTTTGGATAAAGCAGAACAGGGTGTCGAATTGACGCTTGCTTTCCCGCTTACCAACCGGTTGATCCCCGGTTCAGCAGGCGGTTCAGGCGGGAGCGGCGGACAAAAGCCCTACACATTCTTGTCCGAGGTCGGTGTGGATATCGGTCAGGCCTATCGAAGAATACAAGCCGATTTATCCCGGAAAATCACATTCGGCCAAACCTATATCGTTATCTTTGGGGAAGCTCTGGCGAAGGAAGGTGTAGCATCGGCTCTTGATTTTCTGGCACGCGAACCGGCGTTTCACATCAATGCCAATCTGTTTGTTACTTCCGGTGAAGGGAAACAGCTCATTAAAGTCCCCCCTATTTTCGAACGATTTGTATCCGATATTCTGATGGCTTTCGTAGAAGAGAAAATTGCACTCAGTGCGACCGCAACCGATTTTCTCAAGGCGTCTTACAGCGGGGGCGATATCATCATACCGCTGCTGAGTTTTGAAAAACGACATATTGATCAAGAGCAAGCTGAAAATCAGACCTGGATGGGCACGGGAGGAGCGGCAATTTTCAAACAAGGGAGAATGGTGGGATCCCTGACTACTCAAGAGATGAGAGGTGGGTTATGGGTACTCGAGCAGGTGAAAGATTCGGAAATCAGTATACCATCACGTACCGATGGCAAAAATATCGACGTCATTATCCGACAGTTGGATACCCGAATCCGTCCGAAAATAAATAATGAGAAAATAACAATTACCATCCGGAGCAAAGCGATTGCGGAAATCATTGCTTCCAATTCAAAGATTGACTTGAAGGATCCCGACCATCTGCGAGAGCTGGAGCAAGATCTGAACAAAAGAGTGAAGAACGTCATGATGCAGACTATTGACAAGACCAGAGAAGTTAAATCGGATGTCTTTCACTTTGGCGACTATCTCGATTGGCGTTATCCCCGTGAGTGGAAGCGGATCAAAACACAATGGCATGATTTGTACAGCAAGGAGATCGCAATTGAGGTGATGATCGATATTTCTATTAGCCGAGTGGGTACGATTCAGCAGCCTATTCATGCTAAAACTCCGGAAATGGCGGTGGACTCATGATCGTAATCGGCATTCTGTACGGCTATATTTTATGGCAAGATATCCGGTATTTGCGTCAGAAAAAGCGTAAGCCGCGTACGTTTTTTTTGGTAATCGCTTCGGTTGTCATCTTGTTTATTGTGATGGAGACCCTTTTTTTTCTGAGAGACCGCTGGACGTTCGGACAAACTCTTGAATTCCTGTTCGGTCCCATTAATCGTATGCTGCTGATTGGGGAATAAACATTTATGAAACGGAAAATCGGAACAATCCCGCAATCGCAGGTTTATATGCTGTTCACTCAATACTTATTTACTTCCACTATCGGATTCTTACTGACTCCGCTAATCCAAATCGCTCATTTCTCATCATGGATTTGTGTCATCGTGGGCGCAATTTTCGGATTGGCCGTTACTTATGGCTCTTATCGGCTTGCCATAAGAAGACCGGACCAATTCTTTGGCGTATATGGAAAAGAAATCGTGGGTAAGTGGTTGCATGTTCCGGTAATCATCTTCATGGTGATCTCCTACATGTATGTAGCATCCGCAATTATGCGCCAGCTCCTGGACCTGCTCATTCAATTCTATTTGCCTCTGACGCCGCTGTGGGCTGCCGCCGCTTTATTCGGGGTCTGCCTGGCCTATTCGGTACGATCCGGAATAGAATCGATTTTCCGCGCCGCACAGGGTATTTTTTTCTTCAGTATTGCCGGTATCGTGGTGATTCCCTTCCTGATCTACACGCAAATTGACAGCAATATGGTCATAGCGCTGATCAATCATTTTGACTTTAAAATGGTGTGGAATGGTACGATTTTTATAGAAAGTCTCTTTGGGGAAATGGCGTTTATTCCCTTTATATACCCTTACTTCACACGCGGAGGCACTACGATGAGATCGCTTGGATGGGCCACGTTCACTTCCGTTTTAGTCATTTTAGCCAGCCTGATCCCGGCTATTCTGGTCTTTGGCCCTGATCTGGCGGGCAACCTGTCATATACGGAGCTCGAACTGCTCCGGTACTCCAGCCCGCGTTCCCATCTTGCAAATCTGGATCCCGCCTTGATTGCTATCTGGATGTCCAGCTTGTTTATCAAAATCAGCCTGTTTTTATTTGTTGCGATTGTGGGGCTGACACAAGTCTTTTCCCTGAAGGACCATAAGCCTTTCGCTTTGTCGATGTCCACAGCAGCGGTTATCTTGTCGTTAATTCTGGTCAGATCGGTTCCGGAGCTCGATCACATGCTCAGTCACGGCGGAACTGCCCTGGTCATCATTACGGGAGTTATACCTCTGATCTATTTGCTTGTGGATTGGATTCGTTCTTTTTCTTCGAATAAAGAAAAGAAGACCCTATCCGAGAACAAAGAGGGATAACGACCGGAAGCGGCGTTATCCCTCAAGGCGGGCAACGGATGGTTGCAGGAAGCAAGGCTTTCTATGATGAGCCATCCATCCTTTCCTTCGGACTTTTGTCATGTTAATTGGACGATGACTCCCCGCTATTTACTGCCGGGAGCGGTCTTCCTTCCGCTACCATGCGGACGCCTTCCTGGCAAACCCCGTAGGATTGCCAGGGGCAGCTGGTGCATAAATGTCCGATATCATCCGGTGCCACCTTCAGCGCTACAGCGGCGCATATTTCCTGCCAGCTGATTATGTTGCCGGACGACAAACCCAGTTTGGCAAGTACGTCGCCATCCAGCCGATGGACCGTTCCATTGCAATGATTGTCTTGTTCGGGCGGATATGCCCGGCAAATATCATCCGGTCCAGCTACAAGTTCTACCAGGGAATCCGGCTTGGACCGCAGCGTCTCATAAATATCGGTCATGTTTGTGCAAAAATCGGCCGAATACCCCATTCCGCGGTATCCGAGCAAGCAAAGCAAATGATGGCCGCGCAGTTTGATCGTCATAGGCTGTTGTTCTCCTGTAATTCTTTGATTTGTTAACCATTATACCAGAACTAGGTTAACCAATCATTAGTATATTGACAGAAGCTAACCTGCAGCCGGTTTCCTATTGGTTGAAATCCCCGTCCCATGCCCTCCATTTATGATCTGCCGTGCGGAAAGCGGAGCTGTGAAATTGATAGGAAGACATCTGCGGCGTCCGGAACAACAGAGTATCTCCGAATTGGATGCCGCAGCCGTTCACAAAGCCGTAACGCCTCGGTACGGACGGCGCCATATGGATGTAAGCAAAATCCGCGTCCGTTTGAATTGCGCCATAATCCAGCCGGCTCTGTTCCCACGCATATTTGGGGAAATCTTTGGTACCGGCAATAACGCCTAGATCCAAGTCCAGCTTGTAGGCCAAGTGGAAAACGGTTCCTCCTGCTTCGTATCGAAGAGACAAGCTATCCTTCTCCTCCGCAAGACGGGTTATTTTTACCCGATCCTTAACGCCCGACACGCTGTCATCCGCAGCAAACGGGGTAAGTACGGTGACAAAAGCATTCATCGTCCCCACCTGCACATAAGCGCTATCCAGCTCATAAACCATTTCACTGTCTCCGTAGCATCTGCGGATCGTTTCGCTGCCCTGCGGCCGGCTGCTTCCGGGAAATTCTATCAAGAGGGCAAGCTCTTTGGCGTTGATTAACGGATGGGTGTCTCCGGGTTGACGGCAGATATGCTGCACCTGTCCAACATGCCAGGCATCTCCAGCTTCCAGTACAGCTCCCGGATGCCACAGATTGGCTGTGCTAAGCTGCTTGCTTCCCAGTGATTTCGTCCAGTCTACAACAACAAATACGCCTTCTTGCTTTAAATACGTGATCGCCCGGTCCCAAATAATGCCTATATGGGGATCCGTCAGCCGGGTCCGGCTATAATCCAATTCCTTAAAGGTCTGAAAATGCAGCTTCTCGGTGCTCACGCGCTTATAGGTTCCATCATCATGAATGAAGTCATAAAGCGTACTTCCTTCTGCACGTTCACCTTCCCGGAACACCAGCCGGTTATGATAAATATCGGCGCGGTATTTACCATTCGGAGCCGCCTCCCGGTATCCTCCGTCATGGAGCAGGATGTTTTGCTTGCGCGCAAGAAACACAATGGAGTTCTCATCGGCATGGCCATGATGGGCTTTTTCCGCGGGAGCCTGAATCGTTCTCCGCAAATATTCCCTAGCGATATGGGCATATTCGCCTTCGTCCCGGTAATTGAGCAGCAGATACGTGGAATCCTCCTCCCAGCCGTCGCGAAAGGCGACTTTCTTCCCAATCAGATCCTCCAGCAGCAATTCGCTCTGCCAATCCGGCTTTACCGGTTCCAGGTCATCATCCGCCCACAAATAAGCATTCGTGAAATAAGAAGCCAGATAAACAGACGGAGCGCCCTCCTGATGGGACATGGCATACTGCCAAATTAAGCCTGCAGCATATTTCATATGACCGCATTGGTATTTGGCCGCTCCTTTCTCCAGACAGACCAGCCACAAATACCAAAACGAATTGTAATGGGCATCGCCAAAATCCGGCAGCTGTCCATAGGGTGATATCGCATGGGTAATATAATCGAAATAAAATTTGGTTTGCGGCTTGGCGTAATAGGCCGCTTCCTTCCCCGTATGATCCGCAACCATCATGCAAGAGCCAAGCCACAGGGGCAAATACAGCTCCGCATCCTCGATCGACCAGCCCCCGATGGATTCCTGGGCCAGGTAATCACGCATCTTTGCCCATTCTCGTGTTTCCGCCGTATCGCCCAATGCCGTTATCGCCAGAGCAACCGTGAAAGCCCGGAGCATGGAGCGATTATGCGCTCCCCATTCCGGATAATGCATGACGGCTTGCACGGAGCTGCGGATGGAATCCTCAATCTGTTCCTTATCTTCCCTGGTAAGCAGCTGCGAATCCTTCAGAAACAAATATCCCTGGATATAATGGGTTCCCTGGAACATCGGATCGAAGGAAGTAACGCCTTTCTCATATTCCGGGTGACGGTTCCGGAGTGATTCCGGCACAATATCCTTGAACGATTCAATGGCGAGCAGCATTTCTCTGGCTTGCTTGCCATATTCCTCCTCGCCGGTGACATGATACAGAAATCCTTCGGTCTGTGCCTGAATCATCAAATTCCCCGGCGGAATATACATGCCCAGAAACTGGTCGGGACGATAGGATTGCCGCCACTGCGCAATGCTTTCATCATAATGCTTCCGGCCCTCAAGCACAGCCGCCTTAATGTAATCCAGATAGGTTTGCTTGTTCATAGTAAGCTCCTCTATTAGAGTATGGATGCCCGTCGGCATGCGGTCAGGAAACAACAAACTCATATTCACCCGATCCAGCATGGAGCAGAATCCGGTCTTCCCATACGCCTGCAATGATAATGCCCTCGGCTTGCTCCAGTTCATGCCCGCTCTCCCTCACCTGCTGCCCGGCACCTCTGGGGATGCTGATGGACGCTGTGGTGTTGGCAGGAATGCTTATATTCAGAAGGACCCCGGCTGCGGTTGTGTGCCAGTTGCAGGCTATCGTTCCCTGGATGGAATCATACCGGCAATTGACATATTCCAGATCCCCGCCTATGCGGGGATGGATGCGGATATGCTTGTAGCCCGGCTGCTCCTCATCCAGATCGATTCCGCCGACATATCGGAATATCCACTCGCCTACCGAGCCCAATGCGTAATGATTGAAGGAATTCATTCCCGGCCGCTGGAACCCTTTTTCTTCCGTCCACCCGTCCCAACGCTCCCAGATTGTTGTTGCTCCCTGCAAAATCGAATAATACCAGGACGGATAGCTTTGCTGGTTCAGCAGCCGGTATGCGATATCCTCATAACCAGTCTCCGCCAATACCGTAAGCAAATATTTGGTTCCATGAATGCCTGTCGACATATGCCAATTGCTTTGCTCCAGCAAATACAAAATCCGTTGAACGGCAAACTCTCGTTTCTCCTCAGGCAGCAGATTCATGGATAAAGCCAGCGCATAAGCAGACTGGGTATCGCCCTTAATCTTCCCGTCCCCATCCACATAAGCGTGATTGAAAGCCTCCTTGATGTCCGCGTTCAACTTCCGGAAACGAACGGCGTCGTCCGTTTTCCCGAGTAAAGCAGCCATTCGGCTCATCAGCTCTGTTGAATAGGCATAATATGCCGTTGCAAATACATCGTAAGGTGTGGTGGAATGGATCGAGATATTGGGGAAATCATCCGCGCCTCGAGCTTCAGCCATGGACAGCCAATCGCCAAACTGCGGCAGATCCTCGCGCAAATGTCCGGGATGCAGGTCATGGAGAAATTCGATCCAGCGGGTCATAGCTTCGTAATGACGGCTGATGATGTCTTTGTCCCCATAAACCTGATACATCATCCAGGGTACGAGAACACCGGCATCCCCCCATCCGGCTGAGGCGGTATGATCATAGGTCATATCACCGCCATGCTCGGTTTTGCCGCCCGCAATAAACGGGGCAAAGTCCGTAAAGGCTCCGGTCGGACGCTGCGCGTCCGTCAAATCTGTCAGCCATTTGGTGAAAAAGGGCGCGGTATCCATCAAATAGCTGGCCGTCCGGAAGAAAACCTGGGCATCCCCGCTCCACCCCAGACGCTCGTCCCGCTGCGGGCAGTCGGTCGGCACACTGATGAAATTGCTCCGCTGCGTCCACTCGATATTTTGCAGCAGCCGGTTGAGCAGCAAGTTGGATGTCTCCATAAATCCCGTTTGTGTCAGGTCCGAATGCACCACTACGCCTGTGATAGCGGTCAGTTCGAGATCGTCCCCGCCACTGCTGATCTCGGCATAACGGAACCCGTGCAGCGTAAAATGAGGCTCATACACTTCACCTTCTTCGCTGCCCTTCATCGTATAAATATCAATCTGCCGCGATAACCGCAGGTTCTCCGTGTACAGCTCTTGACTGGCATCAAGCGCTTCTCCATGACGGATCGTGACGACGGTGCCTGCTTTCCCGCGCAGCGCAAGCCGCAAATAACCCACCATATTCTGACCCATATCCACGATCCTGCGCCCGCCTTCCCTTGGCGTGACGGATACAGGCGCGAGTTCCATAATGGGATGGATCGGCGGGCTTAATGAAGAGACGATACGTCCTTTATAGTCGTAAAATTTTTCTGCAGCCATCCAATCTCCGTCGTCGAAATCCACGGCTTGCCAGCCAGGCATTTCAAGACTGGCATCATAGATTTCGCCCATGTGGAAATCGGTCGCAATCAGCGGGCCAAATGAAGCCTTCCAATCGGGGCCGGATACAACCGACTGCCGCGAGCCGTCAGCGTATTCGATATTCAGCTGAAGCAGCATCCGCGGGTCCTTGCCGTAACGCTGATAACCATACATCCCGATGTAGCCGGAGTACCACCCATGCCCCAGCAGAACAGCCAGCATATTCTCGCCACTGCTGATTGCCGCAGTCACATCAAAGGTCTGGTATTGGAGGCGGATGTTATAATCCGTCCACTCGGGCGCGAAGCTGTCGCTGATTCGGCTGCCATTTATATAAAGCTCGTAACACCCCAATGCAGCCGCATACAGTATGGCTCTACGAATCGGCTTGTGGGACTGGAATGCTCCCCGCATATAGATGGCAGGCTTCGGTTCCGCATGTGTTGGCTGACGGGGAGACTTCAATCCGATCCATTTGCCCTCCCATTCCTTGCGGGAGAGCAGCCCCATGGACCAAGACGAATGATCGCTCCATGACGATTCTTCGCCTTGCCGGTCCCACACCTTCACTTTCCATACATATTCGCAGCCGGACTGCAGCTCGCGCCCCTCATAGCGGATGGCATGCGAACGATCCGATCTCACTTTGCCGCTATCCCACATATCTGCCTGGTCCTCATCGAGCCGTTCCCGGCTTGAAGCTACCAGTACCTGATAAGCAGATTGAGCTGCCTGGCGTCTGGAGGAATCCAGCAACCAGCCAAGTCTCGGCTGCCGGATATCAATTCCTGCCGGATGATGCAAATATTCAACTCTCAGATTACGGATAAGCATACTCATCCGATATTCCTCCCCTTTTAAATTGGTACTCCTTACCGATTAACAAGATGGATGCCAAGAGACCGCTGAGCAATCAGCGGTCTCACGTTCTCCGGTGTTACGGCTGGTAGTTGGCTTTTTTGTAGGCCTCTGTTAATTCTTTGTCAAATTCTTCGCCGCCAAGTTTCTTCCAGCCTTCAATCATGGCATCATATTCTTTATCAGGATTTGGTGAAACGATAATTTTGGTTATCGATTCGTTGATAAACTTTTTGATTGTTTCCTGATTTTTTTGCGCAAACGGCCTTGGATCCGTCAGTTCAACGGTTTTTGGCGTAAAGTTGGCAAAAATCTCATTGTATTTGGTGTTTACGGCCGCGTAATATTCAGGATCGAACAATTTGCTTTTCTCTGCCGACTTCTTCAGCACATCATACGAGTTTAGCGGCTGTCCCTGCTGAATGATCGCCAAATCCCCACTTGATGCATACCATTCAAGTTCATTTTTATTTTTATCCGGATCGATCACAACATGTGATCCGTCAGGATCAAGGGTATAGTGTGTACCCTCCAGACCGGATTGCAAAGCGACAATATTAGCCGGTTCCGCCATCCAGTTCAAATATTTGACGGCAGCTACCGCCTGATCTTCTTTGCTCGCTTTCGGTACCATAATAAACATTCCGTAATCAGCTGCGCCGCCGGCCATCTGCTTCCCATCTGCCGTTTTCAGCGGATCAATCGGCATCCATCTGGCTTCAGGCACGGCTTTCATCGTGGAATCGGTAGCTGCCCAGCCGGAGTCATTGTTCTCCATAAATCCGGTCACGCCTTGGGCAATATATTGATTGAACTGCTGATTGTTCACGTCGGTTCCGAATTCTTTCGGGATCAGACCTTCCACATAAAGCTTATTGAGGAATTTGAACATGTCGCGCGCACCAGGCGCGGCAATATTGGAAATATATTTGTCATTCTCCCACACTCCGCCTGCCAGGTCCGTCCCGTTGTTCATAAGCTTCGGATTAATCCCGAACGCCGAGGATAGCTGGTACATGAACGCCTTGCCTATAGCCGGGAAATCATAAGGAACGACTTTATCCTTGCCGACATTTCCGGGATCCTTTTCCTTGAACGCTTTGAGTACCGTATACAGCTCATCGATGGTTGTCGGTGCTTTCATATTCAATTTATCCAGCCAGTCCTGGCGTATTTTGAATACCGCACCGACATTTGGATTCGCCCTCAGTGCCGGAATGGCATATCGTTTGCCTTCGTAAATACCGGTTTGGTCCAGCGCTTTCTGATTGTTTTTGATAATCTGCGGCCCGTATTCCTTGAGCAGGTCATCCAACTCCCAAATACCGCCCTGCTCCGCATATTTGTAAAGCGTATTGCTGTCATACGTAAAGATGATGTCCGGAGCTTCCCCGGAAGCCAGCCATACATTCAGCTTATTCTCCGCTTCCGCACGGGCTACCGGCACCATTTCCAGATCGATGCCAAGTGGCTTCACCTTCTCCTGGGCCCACTTCACCATTGGTGCCTCGGTAAGCTTCATTCCTTCAGGCGCGTTCCCCCGGTCGTAAATCATGACACGCAGCTTGACCTGCTTGACGGGAGGCGTTTCTTTTTCACCTGTGTTCGTGGTTTGTTCAGGCTTGTTGTTTGTACCCTCCGTATTCGTCTTCGAGTCATTTTTTCCTGAATTTGAACAAGCAGCCAGCAGCAACAAGCTGAACATCAGAACACATGCCAGGCTGATCCTGACCCCTTTACGCACATTGACCATCGTCTTTCCTCCTCATGGATTACTGGAATTAGTACATCGTGCTTGCATACCGCCACAGGTAAATATGATTTAACAGACGATTCCTGCTAGGATACGTCTGATCCTGCCGTTTTCTTGAACATATAAGGAAGGTTAAGGTTTCACCAGTACCGGGCTTATATTTCTCAGAGAAGAATTGACTAAGCTGCAAAGGACTCCCTTTAGCCGTATCTTCTGGAGCTGTCAGCCTTTTACGGAGCCAAGGAAAGAGCCTTTGACAAAATATTTTTGCAGGAATGGATAAACGATCAGAATCGGAACGGTTGCAAAGATTGCCGTAGATGCTTTCAAAGATTCTTCAATAACCTGAAGCTTCCCCTGCTGCTGCATAACTTCAAGAGAAGTATCCATTTGCGACAGCAGCAGGATGTTCCGCAGCCGTACCTGAAGGGTAAATAAATCGGAATTGTCGATCAGGATGATCGCATTCATGTAACTGTTCCAGTGCCCAACTGCATAGAACAAGCCGATTGTGGCCATAACCGCTCCGGAGAGCGGAAGCACAATGCGCAGCATATACCGGATATTGCCGCAGCCGTCCATGACGGCCGCTTCCCGCAGTTCCTCCGGCATATTCTGAAAGAAAGACTTCATAATAATGACATTAAACGCGCTGACAGCACCGGGAATAATAAGCGCCCACAGGGTATTCAGCATCCCGAGATATTTGATCAGCAGATAGCCGGGAATGAGGCCTCCGCTGAACATCATCGTAAAAATC
The DNA here is from genome assembly GCF_014641075.1 of Paenibacillus nasutitermitis. Lineage (GTDB taxonomy): Bacteria > Bacillota > Bacilli > Paenibacillales > Paenibacillaceae > Paenibacillus_Z > Paenibacillus_Z nasutitermitis. Next base: position 1,554,552 of record NZ_BMHP01000001.1, on the reverse strand, counting down.
ATGTAGTTCATAAAATATTTGCGGCCTACCAAATCCCTTCTGGAAAGCGGATATGCCGTCATAATCGTAAGAACCATATTGAGCGTTGTGCCGACCACCGTCACAAAAATAGTGACAAACAAAGCGCGGATGACATTGTTGTCCCAGAATACAGACCGCATCGCATCCAGTTGAAATTCAACCGGCCATAACACGACCTTGCCGGACTGAATGGCATGGCTGCTGCTGAATGCATTAGCGAAGGTATTGAGGAACGGGAAGATACAAACAAAAGCGATGATCGAAATAATGGAGTAATTAAATACATTAAACGATATGTCCCAGAAGGAATGTTTTCGCTTCCGGCGATAATTCTGGTTAGCTGCTGGCTGGGCCTGCTCTGCCATAGGATCACTCCTTCATCTTTGTCTAAATTACCAGATGCCTTCCCTGCCCATTTTGTTGGCCAAATAATTCGCTCCGACAACCAGCATCAGGTTCACGACCGACTGGACCATTCCGATCGCCGTCGTCAAACCAAACCCGCCCTGCCGGATGCCAAGATCATAGATAAAGGTACTCAGTACATCCGCGACGTCCATGACCCTTGGGTTCATCAGCGCATAAGGCTGCTCGAAGCCGATCGAGACCATGTGGCCGACATTGAGAATCAGCAGAATTATGACGGTCGGCATAATGCCCGGGATCGTAATATGGATCATTTTCTTCCATCTGCCCGCTCCGTCGATGGATGCAGCTTCATACAGATGAGGATCGAGCGTGGTCATCGCCGCCAGATAAATGATCGTTCCCCAGCCAGCTCCGCTCCAGATCCCGGAACCGACAAAGATACTGATCCACCAATTGTTGCTGGCCATAAAATAAATTGGTTCCAGGCCGATCCATTGCAGCACCTGGTTAATGATCCCGAACTTGGGCGAGAGTAAAGCGTAAATCATACCGCCCATCAGTACCCAGGACATAAAATGCGGCAGATAGAGCAGAGATTGTGTAACCCGCTTGAAGTATTTATTGCGCACCTCATTGAGCAGGATCGCCAGAATAATCGGTGCCGGGAATCCGAACACCAGTCCCAGCACATTCAGCATGAGCGTGTTGCGCACGATTTTGTAGAAATCCGGCAGATTGATCATGTCCTTGAACGATTGAAAATGGTTCCACGGGCTTTCCAGAACGCCTTTGAAAATATTGTAGTCCTTGAAGGCAATCAGAAGGCCAAACATCGGTATATAAGCAAAGATAAAAAAGAAAATCAAACCGGGGCTTAAACAGATGTAGAGGTCCAGATTTTTCCGGATTCTCTTCCACCGCGAATTCTGTTTATTCGCCGTTATATCCAGTGGTAATTCCGTATTGATATTTGTTTGCGCTTCCATAGAATTCCTGCCTTCCTGGTAGATTGATCTTATTGTATAACCTGATGTAAGCGTTTTAAATGCGTTGATTTTTACATTTTATTAGTTTTCTTGTTGTGAACGTAAATACGGGTCTTATCTTCATATCGGAGAAGTCAGCCTTCGCTCGGAGCGGGCATTTCTAAGCAATAGTGATTTTGTTCAAGGAGGTTTCCAAATCCTCCATCAGCGAGTCCGCATGCTCAAGTCCGACCGAAATCCGCACAAGGCCCTGCGGAACTCCCGTTTGCGCGGAGGCTTCCTCGCTCAGCCACAGACCCGGTGAGTTGATCAGGCTTTCGAAACCACCCCAGCTTGGTCCTTCCTCAAACAGCCGGAGCCGCTTCATAAAACCGACAATCTGCTGCCGGTCTCCCTTGGGTACGAAGCTGAACAGCCCGGAGCAGCCCATCATCTGCCTGCATGCCAGATCATATTGCGGATGACTGGGAAGCCCCGGGTACAGCACGCGTTCCACCATGGAATGTCCTTCAAGAAAAGCAGCCACTTTGCGGGCATTCTCCTGATGCTGCTTCATCCGCACCGGGAGCGTGCGGAGCCCGCGGATCAGCAGCCAGGCCTGGTGGGGATCCATCACTGCACCGAACATGCCGCGTTCGCGGTGGGTAATCTCATCCATCAGCGATTTGCGGCCGATAATAACGCCGGCTAGAATATCGCTGTGTCCGCCCATATATTTGGTGGCGGAATGCACAACCATATCGATTCCAAAAGCAATCGGATTCTGATAAAGCGGGGTTGCCCAGGTGTTGTCAACGATTGTGACAATTCCCTTAGCCCGGGCGATGTCCGCAATCGCTTGCAAATCCTGAAGCGTGAATACATTGGACAACGGTGTTTCCAGATAAATCACTTTCGTATCGGGGAGCAGCGCCGCTTCTATTTCCTCCGTGCTTTCGCCTGAAACAAATGTCGTCCGGATGCCGAATTTAACCATATAGGTATCCAGAAATCCCTTTGTCGGCGGGTAGACGTTGCGCGGACAGACGACATGACCGTCTTTCTCCAATACGCTCATCAATGCAGCCGTTATAGCGGCCATCCCTGACGAGAAGCATCTTGCTTCCTCCCCTTCCTCCAGGGCGGCAATTTTCTTCTCGGCAATTTCCGTGGTGGGATTCGACACACGGGTATAGGTATAGCCGTGATCCTTTGTTTTGCGCGTGAATAATGAATTCTGAAAGATGGGGGGCACGATGGCTCCCATATAACGGTCGTATTCATCCCCCACATGCATGCAAATATCTTCCTTGGTTAAAGATGAAGCCGGTCTCGATCTGTCGTCCATATGAATTTCCCTCCTGATCATAAGAAAAGCGTCCGAAATGTGGACCGTAATCCCGGACGCATTCTTCTTGTCTTTTCCTTTATCTCATTCGGTTATCGGTGTATCCGGAAGCGAGGCAAAATGGTACTCCGCTTTATAGATCGCTGCCGTCCCCCTTCTTCTGACCATCACGCCCCATCTCATAACGTCAAGACGGTGCTGGTAGCCTTTGAATAAGTAAACGGTTGTTCCCGGACTGCCTTCCATCTTCAAGGTCAGCCGTTTATCTGCTGTTATCCAGCTCACTTCCCAGTCCTGGTCGGTATCGCAGGATGCTGTTTCCAGCATGAGCTGATAACCGTCCTCTTCGCCCGGAGGGTCCGTCTTCGTAAAGGGCAGATCCGATTGCGGCTCGCCGGAGCAGTGGAACATCCAATCAAAGGTATGCTCCTCCACATGTCCCGGCGCCGGGATGACCTGGAATTCATCCTTCAGCAAACCTTCATGAAGCTGGAGCCTCCGGGAGAATCCAATGCCGTCATAGACCTCATCCGCTGCCGCCAGAATGCTGTTGCGGTCCTGGTCGAATTCCACAATACGGCCCGTCGGCCTGTTCGGCTGGTTGAGCGTGTCCACCATGACCGAATTATGCGCAATCGTTTTACGCTGCCATTCCCGGAACAGATCGGAGCCGTATCCACTGTTGGAAATATCCCGGGAGATCACTTCATCCTTGAAGAACAGCTCGAAATTCATAATATCGGCATGCGAATGCCCCCTCAGGACATAGCCGTATTTCATAAATACAGCAGCATCGCCTTCGCGCAGCATAGCAAAATAGATATCGGGATCCACCTCCGACTTCCCGTCAGGCAGATCGCTGCCCCGCAATTCCTCCGGGAAGCGCTCTTCTTCCCAATTTCTGCCGAACAGCAGTCTGGCGACACCGCCGATATTGGTATTCTCATGGCCCGAATCTTCCCGGTCATAACATTGCGCCAGGGCATAACGGTAAGCAGGCTCATCATGTATATTGCGGATCCATTCGTATTGCTGGGCGTAACTGCCGAATTTGAGCAGCGGCCAGCCATCGTTCGGGTTGGGGAATTCGCCGTTTGGAAAAGCGTACTTTACCGGATAACGGTACATCCGCAGCAGCGCCTCCTCCATCTCTTTGAACTCATATCCATATAGCTTACAGAAGGCCAGATAGTAGGTCATACCTTCTGCGCAATAGAAATGATAATGGAATGACGCCTCATACCAGAAGCCCTCCGGAAGCAGACCGTCCGACAGCTTCTTCTTGATGCCGTATTCGCCTTCAGCGGCAAGCTCGCACCACTGCCTCTCGTTAAAGAAAAGGCCAATCATGCCTGCAGCCGCTTTCATCCAGCAAATAATATTAGGTGTGCAGCCAACCTTCTCAATCAGGAATTCCGCCTCTGGCAGGAAGAAACGGCGTTTGTACGTTTCGAGCTCGTCCATGGTGAATTCATCGCGCACAAGCTCCATTCCGTTCAGCAGCCATATAACGGACACTCCATCCGTTAAATCCGTTCCGGAGAACCTCCCCTCTTGCCCCGGCGGTGTCCGGACATTGAACATTCCGTAATGATCGCTGAAGAAGCTCAGCACCTTGCGGATAAACGCCATGTAGGTGGGACCGCCATATAAATGATGCAGAACGGCTGCATAGAACACCTGGGAGCACACCGTCGAACGGTACATATAACACCAGGCATCATCCACTTCCTGTGCGACTCTAGGGCGGCCGCAGCCGCTGCATGTATGCTCGCTTGGTTTCTCCGGGTCAAATATAAGCCCTGCAAAACAATGATCGCAAAAATAATGATGGCCCCAGCCGGCGACCCGCGATACATCATCCTCGTAATGGGCTACCCACCTATCCGTAACGGGCTTTATGTTCTCGACAATTTGCCTGGCCCATGTATGCGCTTTAATTTTGTCCTTGACCGCCTGCCAGTCCTCAACCAAATTTACAGGTTCCTTCATCGGATGTTCTCCTTTCGGATAACGCACCGCTATGGGTGCTTCAGGCTCTCGACCAGCATCAGCAGCGTCATGGCCTGCCCGTACGGCATGGGGCAGACCGAAATGTCCTTGTAATACTGCATGGTGTCGCCTACACAGGTTCCGTAGGAGACCTCTTGTACCATCCCTTCCCCGTCAATGCGGCTCCTCACCGCCTGAAGGGCTTGCATCCCCGGGGCGCGGTATTTTGCCGGGAGGTAGCCTTTGCGTACCGCTTTCAATATCCCGTAAGCAAATCCGGCTGTCGCCGAACTTTCCACATAGGAATCCGGATCATTCAGCAGCGTATGCCACATGCCTTCCTCGCTCTGGAGGCTGACGAGCGTTTCAACCTGCCTTTCCAGCGAAGTGATCAGAAATTTTCGGACTCCGCCGGGTACGGGTACCATATCCAGATAATCCACCAGACCCGCGGTATACCAGGCATTTCCCCGTCCCCACAGAGCGCCGGCAAAATGGCTGTTCTCCATAAAGGTCCAGCCATGGAAGAACAGGCCGCTCCGGACATCGGTTAAATATTTCAGATGAACCAGAAATTGATGCATGCTCTCCTGTACATAATCATCCCTGCCCAATAGCACACCCATCCGGCCAAGGAAAAGCACGGTCATATACAGCGTATCATCCCATAACTGGCCTTCATTGGCGCTTGTGACCGTCAAATGGGAAAGTCCTTCTTCCGGTGTGCGAGGCATTTCCTCTTGCACATATTCCGCCCATTCGCGGCATATTGCCAGATAATCCGGACGCTTGAGCTCTTCATAGAGATAGCTCATGGTTAACAGCGGGCACATCGTATTGACGTTTTTTCCTGGCAGCCCCTTGGCGATATGCCGGTCAAACCAGGCTGTCAATTCGCCCAGAATCTCCTTCCTGCCGGTTTCCTTGTAATACAAATACAGAGCGAACAAGCCGACGCCCTGTGACCAGTCCCAGACATCCATGGAAATAATGCTGTCCTTGACATTCTCCTTAATGGTTGGTTTCAGGTTCCTCATCCCATGCAGGACATGCTCGATTGTTCCTTCGATTTCTGCTTTGGTTAAAGCCCCGGTCATTGCCTTCCACTCCTTCCTGCGCTTCGATCAACTCCCATTTTACAAGAACGGTAAGCGTTTACTATTGGAGATTCTTGCGTTTATATTAGCTATTTTGACAACGGGGGCGGTAAGCTTGTCACCTTCAGGGAAGGCACGCTTATGAGATTTTGGCCGAGTCCTCATGCAGGATCGGGAGCCGGATCCGGATAATCGTGCCTTCCCCAACCCGGCTGTTTATGCTCAGACCATACTGCTCGCCATACAAAATCCGGATCCTCTTATGCACGCTGATAATGCCCACATTGGTATGTCTGTTATTGTCCGGTGGTGGCCCGTAGAGCTCCGGCGCAAGCAGACGCTGTATCTTATCGGCCTCCATGCCTACGCCGTTGTCGCTGACCTCAATAACCAGATCACCTTCCTCGGACCTGATCTGGATCCCGATTATACCTTTGCCAGGCTTCTCCTCAATGCCATGAATCACGGAATTCTCAATGAGCGGCTGCAGAATAAACTTGGGCACGCGGGAATCCATTAATGATTCATCAAGCTGGTACACCACTTCAATCTTGTCGCCATAGATGATTTTATGAATGGACAGATAGTTCTGAATAAAAGCAATTTCGTCCAACAGCGATATGACATCCCCTTTTTTGCCAATGCTCTCGCGCAGCAGCTGACCGAGCAGATAGACCATTTCGCCAATTTCCTCTTCGCCTTTGATCTTGGCCATGCTGTAGATCGATTCCAGCGTATTGTACAGAAAATGCGGATTCATCTGAGCCTGCAGCGCTTTGTACTCGAACTGCAGCGTGCGGTATTCCGCCTTCTGCTTCAGCAGCTTTTCGCGGTAGACCGAGTTGAACAGATCATTGATCTTCTCGGCCATGGAATTGAACTTGGCAGCAAGCAGACCCACTTCGTCGCGGCTCTTGGGCACAATCACATGGTAATTGAAATCCAGCGAGAAGCTGGACATGCTCTGCAGCAGCAGCCTGATATTGGCGGTAATATTCTTGGAAATGAAAGCCGCCATCATAAAAGCGATGACCAGCGAGATCAGAATGGTGCTGATCGTCCAATATTTAATGCTGTCCGTTCCGCGTGTCAGCTGTCCGACGTCGATAATTTGCACGATTTTCCATTTATCGTACACCGTTGAGATCAGTGTAGTGATATAATTTTTGCCGCCGAAAGCAAAACCTTTCTTGTCCGAATCAAACAAATACAGCTTATTGTCCAAATAATACCTGGCCAGGTCAGTCCCGTTCTCATTCGGTACAAAAAGCTCGTTCTTCTCGTTCAGAATGAGAATATCCCCATCCATCAACGTGTGCACATTCGTAATAATGCTGCTGACATAGCTGCTCTCAAGGCCAATGGCAATCATGCCGGCATATTTATAAGTGGAGATATCGTAAAGCGATCTGGCCATATAGATGGTCCCGTTCTCTCCCTGAAACCAGGCCGCCTTGCCGCGTTTGTTCCGGATGCTGTCCATATCAAGCCGGTTCAGAAGCTTCTCATTGTAATTCTGTAATGTATTTCGTTCCAAGGAATACCTTTTGTCGTTCACATCAATAATTAGCACAGAGAGGAAATAATCTTTGGTAAACAGCATTTCAGTGAGAAAATCCGATATATACTTGTCTCTGACATAGGTTTCCTCCGCAGTGACCGCTTTCTGGCCAAGACGCTGGCTCAAGCTTGCGCTGCGGTACTGTTGGAAAGCTACTTCTTCGATGTCTGTGGTCCGTTTCTCCAGATTAATCCCGATCTGGCCGATCAGATACTTCGAGAATTCACCGGAATTGCGTTTGATTGCACCAACAGAAACAAAATAGTTGACACCGCTGATCATCAGAACCGTCACCAGGATAATCGCTGTGAAGGACAACAAAAACTTGGTTCTCAGCTTGGCATTCAAGAAATAATTTAAAATGGCGCGCATTGCTGTCACCCCCGGCTCGCATATAGAAGGAAGCATTCCTTCCCCATTCCGCTATGTTTTCATCGCATGCATAACACCAGTCGATTGTAAACGTTATCATTTTAAGTTATCCATCCTTCGACTCTGGGTCAGGATTGGCACTTGCGCTTCTCATTTCATTTCCCCGGTTCTTATATTCCTTCGGTGATATCCCCTCTATTTTCTTGAAAACCTGATAGAAATAAGCATACTCTTTGTAGCCGACCATTTCGCCGACCTCATTCACCTTGTTTCTGGGATCCTTGAGCAGTCGCTTGGCTGCGTCAATTCTGGCCTTGTACACCAAGTCCACGAAGTTTATCCCGGTTTCCTGACGCAGCAGACGGCTCAGATAGCTGGAGCTGATGCCGAGGTGTTCAGCTACAAGCGTCAAGCTTAAATTCTCCGAGAAATGGTTGTTGATGTAGTCCACCGATTTCTTCACTACGAGGCTGTATTCCTTGTCGCCTGACTCCAGCTTGCACTTGATTTCTTTGACAAAGGACGCCAAATAATCGGAAGCGGCTTTCATATCCGGCAGCCGGTACACATCGCCGAGAATTTCGTCGATTCGTTTGTTCAGGCCGAATTCATCCCCTGTCAGACGGAAATAGTAGCGGGCTGCGGCAAGGCAGACATCAGACAACAAGCCTTTGGCGACAAGTATATTGCCTTCGCTGTATTCTGTAATTTGTCCAAGCACCTTCTCCAGATGCAGGACCGTCTCCTCGCCCGATGCATGTTCAAGAATCTGGTTGAATTGTTCGAGATCGCGAATGATGGAATGCTTGCATGCATCCCCAGCGGCATGTGTATTCTCGGGGAATAAGACGGGCTCCTCCGCCCTGAAAAAATTGCTGTCCATCAGGATGGAAGCTTCTCTATGGGCATGGCTCAGATCTTCCAGCTGTTTATATTGGGGGCTCACAGCAATGCAGCATATCAAGCCGTAATGATTCCGCGCTTTTGCGATCAATTCGTGGCAGACGGATTGCAGCTTCATCTTGATTTCCCGGGGAGGCAACGGCTTGGCAAACAAGCCGGCCAGCACGAGCTCGTCATGATGAAGCGATTCGATGACTTCGAATTCGCGCAGTGCTGCGGAGTTTCGCGCAATATCAGCAAGCTTCGCCTGCATGTCCAGCTTGATTCTTGTACTGTCCGATCCCTGCATGGTCGCAAAGCTCATCTTCGAACGAACAATCAGAATGGCGCAGCGGCTGCAGGAGATCCCTAACTGATCGCGGATTTCTTGCGGCTGCGTTCCCGGCTCCGGCGAGCCGTCTATCAGCCCGGTCACATATTTGCTCCGCAAAAACGGCAGCGAGCTCTGATGCTGTTCTTTCAACTTGCTCATTGCTTCCGACATACTCTCGGTATGGCTTAATTCCAGATGCCTGTTGTCCATCTCCATGACGGCCAGCGAGATCACACGCTCCAGCTCGTCATTACGCACGGGCTTGACGATAAAATCATAAGCGCCCAGCCGTACCGCCCGCTGCGCATATTCGAAATCCTGATAACCGGTAATCAATATCGTTTTGGATAAAGGAAACGTAGTCTGCATGAGCTCTGCCAGATCAAGCCCGCTAAGTCCGGGCATCTTGATGTCTGTAATCAAGATATCGGGACGGCAGTCCAGGATGACCTGCTTACCCTCGACCCCATCCTCAGCCTGACCCACAACCGTACAGTTCAGCTTGCTCCAATTAATGGTTTGAACGATAGCTTTCCGAATAAGCGGCTTGTCGTCAATCACAACCACACTTTTATTCACAGGACATTCTCCTTACGTTTAGCGGATAGGACGATTATAACCGATGTCCTGCGCTTTTTCCGCAATTTCATGTCGGAGGTGACTTACAATAGTCAGCGATTCAAAAAGGAATGCAAAAAAGAGCCCGCTGCAAAAAGCAGCCCAAGCCTTATTGGAAAGGCTGGACTGCTCTCGAAATCGTCATTACCAGGAAATGGCAGATCACATAGATCACTATATATGAAGAGTGGCTATAACCGGATAATGATCGGACGGATAACGGTCGTCATATTTGTTCCGGTCCACATAGACCGAGGAGATTTGAACCTCAGGTGCTACGAAAATGTAATCGATCGGCTCGCCTGTCTCTCCCCCTTTAAAGCCATGCCAGGTGCTTCCGATCTCCTGCCTTTCCATTGCCGAATAGGCGTTGACGAATCCCTCACGATTCAATGCTGCAATCACCTCGTCATCCGGTTCACAGTTAAAGTCGCCAGCCAGCACCGCTGGTATCCCGGTAACGGTGGACCTCTCGGCTAACTGTTTAACAATAAGCCCGATTCCCTTCCGTCTTGCTTCCTGACTAATATGATCCAAATGGGTGTTGAATATTTCCCACTCCTGTCCGTTCTGCTTTCTAAACCGAACCCAGGTGCATAAGCGCGGACAGGCGCTGTCCCAGCTGACATAGCCCAACTGCCCGGGACGCTCCGACAATCCGAAATTGCCGCTTTCCACAAGCTCCAGGACGCCTTGGCGATAGAAGATGGCGCAGTGCTCATCCTCGTTTCCACCGCGCCGCCCTTCACCAATCCATTCATAATCCGTCAGCTGCGCCTTTAGCTCCTGGAGCATGGCGAAGCTTCCCTCCTGCGTGCAAATCACCTCTGCACCTGACTCTTTGATTGCAGCTGCCGCTGCAATAATCCGGTTTGGCCATGCGTTTATCCCATCCTGCTTGACATTGATGCGCAGATTGAATGACATAAGGGTTAATGGCATGATTGCTCCTCCTGTTTCTGCTCATTGATGAAAGCCACTAGCTTGCGCTCTGATAAAAAACAGCTGTTCCAGCAGCAATTGCCCTGGAACAGCCTGGAGTTTATATCGCCCAATTGCCTTTGCGGAATATCGGCAAGGACGAGCCGTCCCTCAGAATTCCATCGATATCCATTTCTGCCGAGCCGATCATAAAATCGACATGGGTGATGCTGCTGTTGACGCCATGCTCGGTTAGCTCCTCGAGTGACATCGATTTGCCGTCTTCAATATTAAACGCATAACCATTCCCAATCGCCAAATGGTTGGATGCATTCTCATCGAACAAGGTGTTCAGGAACAGAACACCTGACTGCGAGATCGGCGATTCATGCGGAACAAGCGCCACTTCTCCAAGATAATGCGAGCCTTCGTCGGTATCGACCAGCTGCTGCAGAATATCCTGCCCTTCCTCGGCTTCAACCTTCACGATTCGTCCTTCTTCGAAGGTCAGCTTGAACCTGTCGATAATATTGCCCCCATAGCTGAGCGGCTTGGTGCTGGAAACATAGCCGTTCACGCCATTACGCTGGGGAACGGTGAACACTTCTTCCGTCGGCATGTTGGCCATGAACGGAACATCATCCTTATTGGTGCTGCCTGCGCCTACCCAAGTGTGCTTGGCGTTAAGCTCCACCGTCAGATCCGTACCCGGAGCCTTGTAATGGAGCTTATGGATTTTCCTGTCGTTGAGCAGCTGCACTTTCTTATGTAGATTGGCATTATGCTCCTCCCACGCTTTAACCGGATCCTCCGCATGCAGACGAACGGAATCGAAGATCGCCGCCCAGAGCTTATCAATGGCATCCTGTCCGGATAAAGAAGGGAACACCTTCTCAGCCCAGTCCTTGGTGGAAGCGGCGACAACCGTCCAACTGACTTTATTGGATTGGAGCGCCCTGCGGAATTCGGTCAGCCCTTGACCCGAAGCCTTCTGGAAATTACCGATCCGCCGGGGATCGATACCCTTCAGCAAATCCGGGTTTGGTGAAATAATGGAAATAAAAGCAGCGCCATTGTTCACAAAAGCATTTCGTTTCGCTGTCTCCCACTCCGGAAAACGGGTGAAGACTTCTTCTGCGGCTTTCTCATATTTCAACCGGGATAATGCTTCGTCCGTCCAATCCACATGGACATTGCTGGCACCCGCCTCATAGGCTTTCCCGGCCACAAGACGGACAAAAGATGCGATTTCAATAGTCGCTCCATTAATAAAAACCTCTTGTCCTGGTTGGACGTTGACGCCCACCTTCACAATCAGCTCCGCATAAACATCCAACAGCTGTTCAAATGTCTTCAAGTAAACGGCCTCCTTCACACAATTTCTTTCGAGTCCATTATACCCGTAGAGGATAACCGAAACAATTCCACCTTCGGCCGGGGTGCGAAATCTCTATGATTTAACGAATACCCGCATATGCCGCCTCTCTCTTTACAGGTTCAACTGATCCAGCCTTTGTCTGATCCGCGGAAACACTTGAAAGGCGTTCCGGTAAAAAACATCATCATGAAACTTCTCCGGAATGAGCTGTCGGACAAAATCAATATACACTTGGACAGGCGCAAGCGGCCAGTCTGTGCCGAACAGCATTTTCTCATAATTGTCCGCATATACCAATGCTCTTCTGAAGTGATCCATGAACAGCGGCTCATGCTGAAAGCGGTCGAACTTCTGGCGGTCTCCTACAACAAGTCCGGAAAGATCGGCGTACACATTGGGATTCTTGGAAACCACCTCCGCCGCATCCATTACCCACGGATCGCCCAGATGGCAAATCATGAAACGGACATCCCGCTGCTGATAAGCCAGCTCATCCACGGTAAGAGGATGAGAATACTTCAAGAGCCCATTCATGGAATAGGTATCTCCGGTATGGATCACGACGGGGATATTGTAATGTCTGGCCAGCTCGTAAACCGGGCCATAGACGTTATCAGTAACATAATAATGGTAATATCCGGCATAAAGCTTGATTCCAGCTACCTCTGGGGAAGCGAGTCTTTGCTCGATCCGGTCCAGCTCCGCCTGCTTCTCCGGCAATGCCAGTCTTGCGGGATTGATACCGACGCACTCCATCAAGAAAGAAGGAACGGACTCTTCTAGGTCAAGACCCATGGGATTGGCGGCCAGAGAATCCGGGAATGCCCCTGCTGTCTCTTCCTCCACGCCCATTCCAATGCCCAGGACTACCCCGCAGTCGTCAAACTCTTTCTTGAGTCCGGCTGCAGAATAATCCACGCCTGATAGGTCGCGGGCCGTGTGGTGGAAGCTTTCAATGTCTGACAAATGAATGTGGATATCGATAATTGACATGTTTACCTCCCTGTCGATTCAAAGCTGATTTCGGCAAACGAACGCATATCCTGATAATCGAGCGGTTTTTCGGCAAAAACAAAAAATACAGGAGCCGACCATACCTCCGACTGAGCAGGCAGCGGACTGCTTTGCGAGGCGGAATGATGGATGACCAGGTTGTTCGTATAAACCTGGGCCCCAGATCCGGGATACCTGTTGACAGCGTGCAAAATGGTCGAGCGGCTGTCGGACCCGATCCGGACAATTCCTTCCGAACGGATATCTGTACCGGTTTTTCCGCATCTGTATCTGGTATCCGCATTTGCTTCCATCCATCCCTGATCTGGTAGACCGCCTGGGGTGAAGAAACTGCCGATCGAGCTATGGAATTGATTGTAAGACATTCCCGTCCTGTTGGACAACCGGGTAACGCAGCATAATACTGGTGCGCCAGGAAGCAACAGCGCATACAAATCCAACTCCATGCCGCGTGAGCGTTCCAGCTTCTCAAAGCAGGTTCGGAGTTTCAAACCGCTCCAGCTATTCCCCCTATTATCCATTAGAGAAACAAAATCAGCCTCTCTCTTCTCCTCTTGCTGGCTGAGGGGCGAAACACCCTGAATGCCCGCGGAAATTCCACCATGCCAGGGATTCCACCATGAGCGCGGGCCTGGTGCCGGGTATGAGCTATCGAGCCACTCCTCCCCGTTATGAACAAGAGAATGGAGGGCAGCACCAAATGATGAAGGCGCAGCCTCAATCGTCAAGACACCGTTCGAGCAAGTGAAAGTCGGTTCCCCTTCCGGTCCGCGAATTTCCTGCTGCACAGGTTGCCCGCTTAACGGAACCAGTACCGTACTTCGTTTAATGCTCAATTCCTCAGCTTCAAAAACCATCCTGACCTGTTCAACTGTCCCCGGCTCCAGAGACATAAGCTTGTAAGATCCCGATTGCCTGGAATCCTCCCTGCGGAAAGAATCATGTACAGCTTCACGGGCAGAGATTGGAAAGGACAGGGTCAATTCCCCGGTAAGCGGCTGATTCCGGTGCTGATTGAGATGCAAGTCGGCATCATGTGTAGCGAACGGGTTGCCATCATTTACGCTCAGTTCAATATGATTCTTCAGAAGAGGCTGGATCCGGTCTCTGCGCTTGCATGCATAAGAACGGAAATCCCACCAGTCCGAGAATGTTCCGATCGCCTGGAAAGTAGATCCGCTGCGGACGGTTTCTCCTGAAGGCATGCGGCCCACTTGATATTCAATGCCCAGATGCCATTCGCTCTTCACCAGCTTGGCTTCCGGATCCCAACAGAAGCCGTGGGAGCATTTCTCATGCCGGCTGAACAGCCAATTTTCTGAAATACGATCTATCTCCCAGTCGTTGTAGTTCGCGGCATACTGGTCCTTCAAATCATAGTAATGCCCGTCATAAGGGAGCACCAGCCCTTCCGAGTGGTGGTAGAAACCGTCGATCAAACGGATATCCTCTCCCAAGGATACGCCAGGCTCACGAAATTCAAAATAACGTTCCACGATTCCAACGGCATTCAACCGGTTGCAGGAAGTAAACGAAACACCGGGAAAATCCTCCGACTGGTAATCCGCTTCCAGAACCATGACATCTCCTTCGGCGAATATCCTCACTTGCTCTGCCTTCTTCTTGCTAAACTCCAGCGAATAAGGTTTCCCGACACGGGGAAATGTCCAGCTTGTGTGGTGGCTTCTCAAGAAATGGGAGGCCCATAGTTCATTGTTGTTTTTGTTCAGGCCGATCGAATAAGGTCCGTTCACGGCGATCCAATGATCCGTAATATCGCCTCCATACCTCCCCGATAATCCCTTAAAGAGACCCCAAAGCCTTGTTGTAAACGAGATAGGGGGCAAGCTGCCGCATCGGGCCGTAATGACCATATCCTCCGAGAACAGCCCGAAATCGTTCAAAACATACGGCACCGACACAGCGATTTTCCCTTTCGCCGGAATCTCAACGGACAGCATTGGGTTGTCGAACTTTATGAACCCGCTCGAGGGAAACTCGAATTCAAACACCGTCGTTTCCGGATAATTATTCTCAAAAGAAACAAGCGCCTCTTCCCGAACTCCGAGATACTGCTCCTGCGGCTTCACTTCCAGCTTCATCTTGGCCGGAAACAGGGGAGCTACGCCCATCCGCAGCTCAATGGATTTCCCGTTGATTCTCCAGTCAGAAACAACGGCCGGGTGCGTCTTCCAGTCACTTTGCTCCTCATGGACGGGCATAAGCTCAAATTCACCTTCAACAATATGGGAATCCGACACCTCAATTGTCTGTTCCAATCCGAAACGGATATTCTTGTCGTCCCGTCCCTTAATGGCGCACAGGAGAGGTTTTCCCGTTTTGTTGCGAATCTCGTACCGGACGGGATAACGGCCTCCAAATACCAGATTATGATCTTCGATTAACGTATGTATCGTATAGTCAGGGGTATCGATCAGGCATATGCCTCTGCCCGTTTTCTCAAATTCCACCTTTAGCCGGATGTCGTCTTTCTCCCAGACATACTCCAGGAAATCAAAACCGTTCTCCGTACGCCCATCCGGACAAATCTCGATCACCCGTTTACTGTCAGCATACCAGTCAAGCTTCTCCAGATAAGGCTGCAGCGCTTCCATCTTCAGCACCGAAGGCATATAATTCATCAAATGCACGGCATCTTCTTTCTTCTCCCAGAAGAAACCGCATTTCTTGTACATGGGCACCGCTTTGGTATTGCCCGCCCAAGTGAACAGATCAAGTCGTGGCCAACCCATCTCCACCGTGGTTTTCACCGCTTGAAGAATAAGCATCCTGCCTATCTTGCGCCCATGGTAATCCGGTCGTACGTTCAGGAGAGGAACATAAAGCGCGCCTTCATCAAATTGGTATTGGGAGAAACTGCAGTATCCTACTACCTCATCCCCGTCCAGTGCCAGAAAAACCTTGAGATTTCCGGCGTTCCGGAGCTCCTGATCCACCTCTTCCCCGCTGCGGATGCGGCTGCCTCCGCCCCAGCTTTCCTGACTGCAGTTCCACATGGCGGCGACAGCCTGCGCATATTTCGGGGTATACTCTACAAGCTCGATAACGTCCTCTGTATTCTTGTTCATCATTCCGTCACCCCTTATTAAATTCGACAGGCCAACATCCTAATATATACCTAAATTGTAAGGGTTATAAAGCATGCAGTAAAGAGGCCTCACAACTATTTCCCACTATTTTCCTATCATTCAAATATCATTGAACCCGCCTGTAAACGACAAAAATCGACCGATAACGCCAGTCTGCTGATGAATATCGATTCAATTGTGTCGGCAGTAAACACGTATTTGGAATAATCAACAGCAAAGCCGTTTGAGACCCATTGAAGATGTTTAATATCGAATAAGCAATGATATCGGGGGATTCAATCATGTATCAGACTCCAAAGGATTTTATGGAAAGTGCTCGGCTGGTTAATAATTCAACCTTTCCCAAAAAGGAGAAAATCAGGCATTGCCGCGAGCTTCTGCGCCATATGCAAAGTCAATACAAAGATCAACTGAAACTGAATAACGAAGCAAGCCAAGTCTATCATACCATCCTGTCCATGATTAAAAACTAGCATGTTCCTCCTGCCACATGAACCCTGCCACCATCGACCTTATCAACATGGGTGACATATCGTATGTGACCATACGTGACGGTTCAGATAATCACTTCCATTCCTCGTCTCTGTTAATTCTCCATTAGCCCTTCTAATTGACATGTCGATCATGATGGTTCTCATTTCCAAATACTGAAATCGGACAGTCCCGATTATGCCGCAAAGCAGGTACCACAGAGAAATAGGACTTACCTTCATATGGCAGCCAAGGTATCATAAAGATACTGGAAGGTGCTGGCGAATATGATCAAACGGATTTTATCTATACTCTCATTGGCGCTATTTATATTGGCTTCGTTTGCCATCCTATACAGTATTGTTTTCCCATTTAAAGCCGGAGATCCCTTACAGGGTATTGGATATATCCTTGTTATTGTGACAAGTCCGGTTGGATTGCTCGCGGCTGCTTCAGCATTATCCAGAAGGAACAAGATTGCGTTGATGGCCTTTATCGGTCATTCAACGCTCTTGTTGTTGCTGTTTCTGTATATGACCGTTGGTTATTTAATATTCGGGGTGTAAGCTGAAATTAGCCCCTGCCTGCCGCATAGGGCATGACAGGAAGCCGTTTGTTGATGAATAAATACTTTATTCCGTTGTCAGTTGGGCCTCGGTAGTGCCCTCATTAGCCGCCTTCCCGGCCGGTTTATCTTTGTCCTTTGCCTGTTCCGAGGACAGGAGCTGTTGGCCTTTGACCTGTGCGGTAGTGAGCGCTTCGTCCAGCGATTTCTTGCCGTCGAATGCGAGTTTCAGCTCTTCCTGGCCAATCGCCTTTCAATCCATCCACTCCATTCCAGATTATTAGGTGCCTACTTCCAGATTATTTCCATTGTAACACAAGCAAATCTATAAAATTCCATATATTACTTAAATTACGAATGATATCCTTTAACATTTTATTAAAACTTTCGTTTGACTAATGTAATTGATTTAGTTACAGTTATCTCGTAAGGACTCTATTATCCAAGAAAGAAGGGATATTAATGAAAATCGGAATTATTGGCACCGGCAATATCGGAGGCAATCTTACCCGCCGTCTTACACAACTGGGACATGATGTGCATATTGCAAACTCCCGCGGACCGGAGACACTTCAGGATCTGGCTGTTGAAACCGGAGCCAAGCCGGCTTATGCGGCAGAGGTCGCGCAGGGAGCCGACATTGTGATTGTTACGATTCCGCAGAAAAATATCCCCTTTCTCCCTTCCGGCATTCTCGACGGAGCGGGCAGGCATACCGCCATTATCGATACCAGCAATTATTACCCTCAGCGCGATGGGCGGATTGGGCAAATTGAGGATGGCTTAACCGAGAGCGCCTGGGTCCAGCAGCATCTGGGAAGGCCTGTAACGAAAGTGTTCAATGGCATTGCGGCCAGGAACCTGCTGGAACGCGGCTTGCCTGCAGGCTCGCCTGGACGGATCGCGCTGCCGGTAGCAGGTGACGATCCTGCCGCCAAAGCGGTCGTGATGAAGCTAGTGGATGAGCTTGGATTTGATCCGGTGGATGCGGGAGGCCTGCATGAATCCTGGCGCCAGCAGCCGGGTACGCCTTCATACGGAGCGGACCTTGCGGCAGATGCGCTTCGCCTTGCATTGGCTGAAGCCAGCCAGGAACGTCCTGCTGCGTTTCGCGCTTGATCTTATACGGCAAACAGGCCAATCGGGGAATCCCGATTGGCCTGCCGTCGATCCATAATGGCTATTCCATCTTGTTTTGAGTTATTGGGCTTTTTGTCATATACAACGCCAAATCATGTCCTACCTCGACATAACTGCCCAGCTCGGGCGGCTCGCCGTGATACATAATTTCCCTGCCGTCAGGGATATATCCTCTTTTGGCATAGATTCTTTGCGCATTTCCATAACTGGAATAAAGGCCAACTCCGATCCCTACGATTCCATAACGGTCAAACGCGATTTGCTCGACGGTGTCCATTAAAGCATTGCCTATTCCAAGTCGGCGCAAAGGTGGTACGACATCAAAATTATTAATCTCCGGAATGCCCTGCTCAGCAAAGAAGGGATAATACGATTTGGTTAAAAGATGCAGCCAGCCGGCAAATCTGCCGTCGTATTCGGCAATAAGCGTGATCCGTTCTCCCGTTTTGTTTCCTTCCCAACAGGTTTGAACATATTCCAGCGGTTTTCTGATGTCATGCTCCGACAGTTCCTGATATACCTTGGCCACATCGGTTTCTGCCATTTGCCGGATTTTAATTTCGGGGTTCATGCGTAACCTCCTCCCTATCAGTCATATCTTCCTGCTGCTTACGCAAAATCGATCGCCAGAAAAGGCAAATCATGTTCAAGATTTCTTGTTGTCGTCTCGATCATTTCTTTCGACCAGGGATGCAGATCATTTAAATCCAGACTGCGGAAAGCGCCCGAATATACCAGAATTTCACGGAGTCTGAGGAACATCGGCATCCGCTTCAGCCACAACGCGTCAAGCGTATTCTCCCGGGCATACCCGTCCATAAAATGATCGTAAAACCGCTTCGCTGCCCGATCCCGTTTCTCTTTGCCATCGCTCGGAAGGGGTGTCACATAGAACAGCGGATTGGCGATATCCGCCACATACCAATTGTATTCACATTCATCAAAATCAAAAAGGGTCAGCTCGCCGTTATGAGCATGGAAATTGTTCAGATGGATATCCCCATGAATCAAGCCGAAACAATCCGGATCCCGAGGCAATGAATGCAGAACGTTCAGAAACTGATTGGTTTTCTCTATCACATGCGTATAGGGAGCAGGAATATAATCCGCAAATTTGCTCAGGTAATGATTTCCATACCAATTCTTCCGCTGCAAGCATCTCTTGTCAGCCGGGAATTTTTTTGATAAAGCGTGAATTTTCCCAGTCATGCGGCCCAGCTTCCGGATCATATCGTTGTTTTCCAGATACGTCATATAGTCAGGCTTGCCGCCGGCCGCTTTCTCAAAAGCAGTCACCACAAAATAAGAATCGTCAAGCTTCACCCTACCCGCAAGCTTGCCGTCAATCGAAGTGATCGGCGCGGCCGCATTCACCCCGTGGCGAACCAAATATTGAATCCATTTCAGCTCGGCCTCCGTCATTTCCAACGACCGATGGGAGCTGTGGGCTATTCTTAAAATATACGCTTGCAAATCCCGCTCCGCAAGATAAACAAAATTTTGAAACCCGTGCAAGTCGGTCAACCCGCCATGATCAAATCCATACATGCCTGCGGCTTCCTTCAAGATTGAATCGTTTAACAAAGCCCTCATTGTCTTTTCCACGTGGATTCCTCCCCATAAATTCTTATTGAGAATTCAGGTTCAAAATCTCCTTTTCTTCGATCGGTCGAAGCAGCAATAAACATTTCCCATTGCTAGACATGCTGTTCCTCCTTATCCGGCGTAATAAGAAGTAATTCGATCCCGGCCAAAAATCCCCTCTTTCCAGCTGAGTGTGAGCCGAATTTGCCCGTCAGTTGGACGGCTTCCGCTCTGAACATTCCCTTAATGAGTAAAAGCCAGCTTTTCTCCTCAGGAGTCAGCTGGCTGTATATCACATCATGACTAGTATATAGAAGATGGCCGCTACCGCAAAACGATAGAACGCAAAAGATTCCAGACGAAGGCATTTGATCAGCTTCAGAAACGTGTCCACTCTCATGGATCTCTTATCTCGCAAAATCGTTGGAGGGGTCATGAGCGACCGTTGTGACGCAAGTCGATCTGACAATTTCGATTATGAACGTTTATTCCGCCGCACCGGACTGATGGTCTCGAATGCACGAAAAGGGCTATCCTCGCCGTAGCCATCGTTAACCATTTGATCTAATAAAGCTTTATTGGGAGCCAGCCACTTGGCAGATATATCCAATTCCTCGCTTGCTTTTATAATGTGTCCAAGCGCTAACCGGTTGGTATTGATATTCGACACCTCTGTGGCATAATCACCCTCGTCAACTTCACGCGCGGCATCAAGGGACGAAAATAACGGTAGAATCACGTTGTTAAACCACGCAGCCGCGTAAGGCTGAAATTGTGTCGCGGAGATGTTCGCCGTACTCAGCATGGCTTGCGCGTGTAGCATACCTTCTCCGGTTCCATAGAGTATCGTCAAGAGCGCCAAGTTATACAGCATGGGAACACCGGGATCATCACTTAGATAGGTAGTGTTGCCCCCAAGGAGCTTTAACAACGGCTCGTGTGCCTGGAAGAGGTCCTGTTGTCCACCATAAAAGAGAAGGGCATCGGACGCTCCAATCATCTGTGGAACGGCCATGATCGCCCCGTCCAAATAGTCGACACCGCAGTCGATAGCCCACTTTGCAGTCTTGCGGGCGTCGTCCGGTGTTCCGTTGGTAAGGTTAATGAGTACACGCCCTGAGAGTTCATTACCCAGGGGAGCCAGAAGCTCATCCATAACTTCATAGGTAGACAAGCAGACAACCACCACCTTGCTCGCAGACACCGCTTCAGATATTGTCTCAGCACGAACCGCTCCCAGATCGACGAGGTCATCGGCTTTCCCTGCAGAACGGTTCCAGACGGTTGTTGAGTGGCTCCCCTTCAAGAAAGCGGCGGCCAGCGCCTTGCCCATGAGACCTAAACCGATGACGGTCACCGGTGAGCGGTCGTTGCTCATTGTTATTGCTTCATCTCTATCTGATAATCGACTCATATTGTTTCCTCCTTATATGGTTAGGTTTCATTACCCTCAAAGCAAATTCTAAAGTATGACACTAGTGTAAATGTCAACACTTTATGAAAAGTGATGTCCGATAACGAGGAGAAGGGATTCAAAGCGTTTGTGAAAAATCTCATAAAAATAAAAAAGACTTTTTCCGTAGAACATGCCAACGCTCCATTGCGGCTAAGTCTGAAAGTGATCGTGGTAAAAACTGCAGAAAAGGCACATAAAAAGATTGCGGTTTAATATTACAGGCAACTGGGCTGAAGGCACATGATTAACGATTATCTGATCTAACAAACCTATTAAGCTTTCATTTGAATCCAGTTTCCTTAATAAACTGATATGTGCTTTTTCTCCATAAATGACATGAATGATGCTCAATAAAATCAAGGATAATGCCAACCGCCAGCTTCAATGGCTGATCCTCCTTTGGTTTAAAGCTTTAATTCCCAGTCGAATGGAATAGGATCCGCCTTTTGCTGTTTGCGTTCTAGTTTTCTTTCCAGAAAGCTTCCGATTTTTGAAATCACCATGGATGTAATCATGGCAAAGATGGTAAATTCGTAAAAGCCTGCACCAATTCCAATTCCGATCCCACCTGAAAAAAAAATCATGGCTGCTGAAGTTAATCCTTTCACTTGTAAACCGTCTTTTAGAATAACACCGGCTCCGATAAATCCAAGTCCTGTGACAATTTGTGCCGCAAGGCGCATTGGGTCCATCATCGTTGATTCAAAATCTCCACTGTACTGGGCAGCACTATGTATAGAAATAATTGTGATTAAAGTACATGACAATGTAACATATGAATAGGTTTTGACACCTGCCGGCTTGTGTTTGTTTGTTCGACCCCAGCCGATAAGCAATCCGAGGATTCCGCTTATAATAATACGTAAAAAAATTTCCCTATTATCAAGCCAATTCTGAGATAAAAGGTCAATCGATATGACATCCAGTACATTCATCGTATACTACCTTTCATGAGATAAAATGTTCTTGACCTTTTCCAGAGGATTAAATGAAGGCTTCCCTTCTGATTGAAGGCCAACTAAGTTAATTTGTCCTCTTCCCGACACGCCTGAGTGACGTCCGTCTTTATCAGGATCGGAATACTTAGAAAACCATAATTCCATCTGATGCTTCAACTTTGCGACTAAATCATCCTGATCTGGCGAGTCTAGCTTTGCATTCTGTTTATCGAGCAAATTGTATTTCTCACCCGGATCTTGCGTTAAATCGTACAATTCACATGGCCCTAGCGGATAACGATGAATATATTTCCATTCTTTTGTCCGAATCATTCGCGCAGCACCCAACTCATCAAATACAAAGACAGATTCTTCATCATCTGACGATGTGCCTTGCATGATGGGACCTAGGCTCCTTCCAGGCATCTTCTCTTCTGGTGTAAAAGTAACGCCGGCATGGTCTAATAATGTAGGCATTACATCATAACCGCTTACTAGCGCACTGCTTACAACCCCTTGAGGTATACGGCCAGGCTGGCTGAAGATCGCTGGGACTTTGACAGAAGTATCATATAGATTGTGAGGGTACGTTGAGTTGCCTTTGCCCCAAATGCCGTGATGACCACAGTTAAATCCGTTATCTCCGGTAAATATAATAAGTGTGCTTTCTGAAAGGTTTAATGACTCAATTTTCTTTACAATCTTGCCAAGATTGTTATCTACTGCAGTAATCGAAGCATAGTACCCTTTAAGATGCTCTTTGACGTCGATGGGTCGTGTCCTCTCTGGCGATGCAAGTGAGTCACTGTATTGCAGAGTAATGGGATATTCTTGACCCCATTCGTGAGTCGGATCTTGTGGGCAGCTTTTAAACTCGCAATCATCATAAGAAGCTACAAGATCCCCAGGAT
Source organism: Paenibacillus nasutitermitis (assembly GCF_014641075.1). Lineage (GTDB taxonomy): Bacteria > Bacillota > Bacilli > Paenibacillales > Paenibacillaceae > Paenibacillus_Z > Paenibacillus_Z nasutitermitis. The sequence continues at coordinate 1,531,505 of NZ_BMHP01000001.1, read as the reverse complement.
GTTGATCAATATACGGACTATGCGGTGCAGTATAGTGAATGCTTATATAGAATGGATTGTCATGCTGACTTTGACTGTCGATGAATTCAAGCGCATCCTCAGTTATGACATCCGTTAGATAACCTTTGGTTTCGACAACGTCACCTTCCCTTACCATCGGTATATCGTTGTAGGACGATCCAGAAGCTCTGTGCACAAACCAGTGCGAGAAGCTCTTCTGCGGCTTCAAGCTATCACCTAGATTCCACTTCCCTGATATCCCGCATACATAGCCGTTCTCAGCCAAATAATCCGTATACCCTTTATGATCCTTTAAATATTCGATTGCTTGCCCTTCGTAATGCATATTCCCAACCTTAATCCAATCCTGAACGCCATGACAGGAAGGTATTTTCCCTGTCATCAACGAAGCTCGTGAAGGGGAGCATACCGGCGAGACGCAAAAGAAGTTTTCAAAACGTACACCTCTATCCGCTAATGCGTCCATATTCGGTGTTCTGATCTCGTCGTTTCCCGCACACCCCATCGCCCAGTGCCCCTGATCGTCAGTCAAAATAAATACGATGTTCGGCTTATTCTTATCTTTGCTAGCCATATCCCGTTCCCACCTTACTTCGATTTCACTTCGTAACAGGTACTTATCGACTTGAAACCCAAAGAGAAAACACACTTCAGCCTGGTCATCATCTTTCGACCAAGTGGAAGTGTGCTTAACCCGTGTAATTACCTAGTCAATCGGCAGGTATACTCCATCCTTGCTATTGTAGCGTTCGGTCGCTTCTTCGATAAGCCCGGTTCCACCGCGCTTCTTCCATTCTTCAATCACATTGGGCCAGTTCGTAATTGGTTCTTGCCCATAGATCATTTTCATAATATGCTCCATGATGAAGTCGGAATCGCCCGCCAAGTCAGGATTTTTCTGAATTCCTTCCAGCGGCGGATCGAATTCAATCGAACCGCGGCCTTCCTTCACCAGTTCATTCGTCAGCCAATCGATAACTGGCTTGGATGCGGGATCGATTAGTTCTCTTGGCTGGTAAGACTTCTCGTTAATCCACCATAAGTAATGTTGATGGAATTCTTGTCGGTTAATCTCTTCTGGTTCTGTAGGCAGAGTATAGTTGATCTTGCCATTTTCCTCCGTATACGTTTTTCCTTCAATCCCATACGTATGGAATTTTGCGCCTTCCTCAGACACTTGCCACTCAAAGAATTTGATAATATTCTCCGCTTTCTCCTGAGACACTTTGCTATTCACCATGATCACCGAAACGACGGGACTGCCTTCCGGTGGTCCTCCCTTGCCGTCCGGCCCCACTGGGGACATTGCATTGATAAATTCTCCCTCGGCATTCAAGTCCAATAATTTGGCATTCACAGCGTTCAGCGATGCCGGTCCGAGCATAAATAAGCCGTGCTTATTGGTGTATACGTTGTTGGCCAGATTGTTTGCATTATTCGTCGTAAATTCCTTGCTGATTAGTTCCTCGTCAAGTAACGTCTTGTAAACATTCAACGCTTTCATCATGGCATCCACTTTGAAAAACTTTGGAACTACCTGGCCATCGATTAATTCATATTGTGTAGGGTGGACATCATACGCCCCAAAGAATTGCTTCGACTGCCTGAATTTATCTTGAGCCAGCATTGGTACTTCCACGCCATTTTTCTTAAATGCCCTCAGCATGTCCAAGTATTCGTCCACTGTTTTCGGTACTTCGGTGATCCCAGCTTTCTCCATAAAATCTTTTCGAATATAGGTAGCTTCGCTGTTCGTAACTGATCTCCAGGCAGGGATCCCCATAATCTTGCCGTCAAGTTTGACTCGATCCCATGCCGCCTGTGGGATCTTCTCCAGCAAGGTTTGACCATGCTCCTTCAGCAAGTCGTCCAGTTCCATAAACACTCCTGCCTTAGCTCCTCCAGCAAGCGCCGAATCATAAATTCCCCCTCTCGCAAGAACCACATCCGGGATATCCCCTGAACTCATCAATAACGTCATTTTTTGGTCAAAATCCTTATCTAGAATCAACTGGATATCCAGATCAGTTCCCGACAGCTTTTCCATCTCCATTACATATGGATCCTTATTGATATCAGTAAGCGATTCAACATACTGCCCGCGGCCGGTAAAGACCAGAGAAAATTTGGCTGCCTCCTCTTGCTGAGATGGATCTGCACTCTTCTTCGGATTTCCGGTCCCCTCATTATTTCCATTATTCGAACTGCTGCATGCCGACAATACGCCAGACGCGAGGACCATTGAAACCGCTGCCAAAAGCACTCTTTTCTTACTCACTTCTACTCCCCCAATGTTTCAATATTATGAATATCGCCAATATTCTTTATTTACTCTAATGCCATGCAGACGAAAGGTACATTGTTTTTCTTTATGATTTCTGGTTTTTTTTTAGGTGATGGCTTACGATTTGATCGAGCCAATGAGCAATCCCTTAACGAAATAGCGCTGCAAGAACGGGTAAACGATAATCATAGGAAGCGCCGATACGAGAACGACGGCCATCTTAATCCCTTCTGGCGTCATCTGACTGATATCGATGGACACACCCTCTTGCATAACCATACTTGCATTGGAAATAATCTCTTGAACCTTCACTTGCAAAGGATAGAGCTTTCGGTCATTAATAAAATAAACAGCAGATGTATAGTTGTTCCAATGATTGACTGCATAAAACAAGCCGATCGTCGCCATCACCGGCTTGGTCAACGGTAGGACAATCCCCCACAAAATGCGAGCTTCTCCGCAGCCGTCCATACGCCCGCTGTCTATAAGTTCGGAAGGAATTGACTGGAAGAACGAACGCATGACAAAGAAGTTAAACGCGCTAATGGCACCGGGAATAATTAAGACCCAAAGCGTATCGAGCAACTGGAGCTGCTTTATCCATAAATAGACCGGCACCAGCGGGGCGCTAAAGATCATCGTAAACATAATAAACAACAGGATTACGCGGGAACCCCGATACTCCGGCCGTGAAAGCGGGTAGGCAAGTGAAGACGTCATCACCAGATTGATCATTGTCCCAACAGATGCCAGAAAGATAGAAATCGCAAACGCTCTCCAGATCGTTTCGTTGTGAAGCACATAATCATAATTAATTAGCGTAAAATTGACCGGCCACAATAATACTTTGCCGTTCAGAATTGCATTAGCTCCACTGAACGATTGTGCCCATACATTCACAATCGGTATGATCGAAACGCTTCCGACTAATCCAAGGAATATCACATTAAAAAGCTGAAAAATGCGCATTCCTTTTGTAACTTTTCTCATTTGATCCTCACCTCCTAATACAAGCTCTCGCCAGTTGCTCTACGGCTGATTGTATTTCCGAGTACAAGTAACAACAACCCTACAACAGACTTGAACATACCTATGGCGGTTGTATAGCTTAGTTGCATATCAAGCAAACCTACCCGATAAATATACGTATCCAAAATATCTCCACTGGAAATATTCAGTGTGTTCAGAAATATATAGACCCGCTCAAAACCAAAGTCTAGGAAGTTGCCAATCTGCAGTAGAAATAAAATGACAATTGTCGGCAATAGCGATGGAACGGTGATCGATATCGTCTGCTTCCAACGATTCGCTCCGTCCACCTCGGCGGCTTCATACAATACTGGATTAATTCCTGCGATCGCGGCCAAATAAACAACCGTCCCCCAGCCCGTGTCCCGCCATATCCCTGCGCCGACAAGGACTTCGCGAATATATTTCGCATCTCCCAGGAAGAACAGCCGTTCAAGTCCGAACCAATCACGAATATGATTCCACAGTCCTTGATCAACACCAAGAACGGCCATGGAAATACCTCCTATAATGACCCAGGAAAGAAAGTGGGGCATGTAGATGACCGTCTGAATGATACGCTTGTACATCAGTAAGCGAATTTCATTCAACAAGAGTGCGATGATAATCGGGGCAGGAAATGCAAACAACAAGTCATAAAGGGCGATAAGTAACGTATTTTTTAGTATTCGCAAGAAATCCATATACTGGAACATTCTTTGGAAATGTTCCAGTCCCACCCACTCACTTCCCGAGAAGCCCTTAAAAATATTATAATCCTGAAAGGCTATAACAACGCCAGCCAACGGAATATACTTGAATATAATGAAGTAAATGATTCCTGGCAGCGATAGCAAATACAGCATTTTATGCTTCAATATATAGCGAAGCAATGGTACCTCCTGAATTTGGCGAGCGGGCGGGCGATCAGCTGTTGCGGGTTGTGATTTCAAAAGATATGCCTCCTTCTTTATTTTGTCTCCCTATCTTATCGCCTGCCAACCCGCCAGAACAGGAATTCATTTTATCCATCATGGTTTTTTTTTAGGTCATTCAATAGAAGGTATCCCTGCCTTCAAGGTACATTCGGATCGTGACCATCGTCCCCTTGCCTGGATAGCTATCGATGGATAGTCCATATTGTTCACCCTGGGCCATCTGGATGCGCCGATGTACATTTAACAGCCCTATACTGTCCCCGAGTCTTCCCTGCGGAATTTTATTGGAAAGTTGCTTCGACAGCAGTGTTGATCTTATTTCCGCTAGCTTCTCTGCGGATATCCCTGACCCGTTATCCTCTACCGTCATGCAAAAATCGTGCTCATCTATCCAGGCATGTATACGAATTCGATGTTGCTCTGCGATTCTCTTGCGGAAGCCATGCTCGAATGCGTTCTCGATAAGCGGTTGCAGCGTAAATCGCACCATCTTCTCTAGTAACAATTCAGACGCGATATCCACATCGATTTCAAACTCATGCTCCATACGATGGTTTAGAATAATCAAGTAATTCCGAACATGGTTTAGTTCGTTCGCAACCGTAATCTCATTCAGATTCATATGAAGTGCATAACGCAGCATAAAAGCCATAGCATCAACGATTTCTCTAATTTCATTGGATTCTTTAATTACTGCATAACAATTGATCGTCTCAAGGGTGTTGTATAGGAAATGCGGATTAATCTGCAACTGCAGAGCTTGAAACTCTGCACGCTGGCGCTCAAGCTCAGATTTATATACCTTCTCGATCATTTCTGAAAGCCTCTTCACCATCTTGTTGTAGCTTTGGATCAGTGACCCGATCTCATCCTTTCTCACCAACTTCGGGATCATCTGCCAATTGCCCCGCTCGGTCTGGCGCATGCCTTCTTTCAATATCTTGATTGGCTTGGTGATGGATTGGGCAATACGGAAAGCCATCAATAAACCAAGTACCAAAGCGAATCCTCCAACACTAATCACGACATTCCTTACCACGGTTGCAGGCAGTCGCAGCTCCTTCATGGGTACGGAAACGACAAGTTTCCAGCGGGAATAAGGGGAATAATTCCATACATTCATATGCTTTGCTCCTGATTCATCAGTTACGATGATAGAACCTTCGTCACCCTGTAAGGAATCGGCGATAAATGCAGGGACCGGTTGACCGAATTGATCTTCGTCGGGATGGAATATATAACGCCCCTCCGAATCCACAATAAAAAAATAACCCCCATGCCCAAGATCGATTCTCTCCCACAACGTCGATAACTCCGCAACATTGATTTCTATGGCCAACACACCGTTGTAATCAAAGGACGAATAACCGCGAAAAGGACGCACCAGCGTAATAACGCGTCGATCCGATTCCGGTCTTAAAGCCATGTTGAGAATATGCATTCGGCTGTTGTTTTGTATAATATCAGCGTACGTATCATACAATTCTCTGGGATTGTCAATTTCATAATAAGGGGCAACATAATTGTTTTCAAGAATATAACGACCGTGTTTACCGAGTAAATAAATGGAATTCATATGTGGAAAATGCTCGAATGCGGTGGCGATCGCGTCCCTTTTGATCGCATTTAAATACGTAATGTAGGAGTAGCTGTCCTTTGGATCTATATCCAAAAAACGCTTGACACTATCATTCGTTATGAGGACATTCCCGGCTCGCTCGTAGCTTTGTAAATACAATTCGGTCTGATTGACCGTACCGCCAACGATCTGCCGCAGCCTGCTTTCCTGTTGTTCATCCAACACCTTCGATGCAGCCACATAGGAGTAAATGCCAACCAGCGACAATGTAACTACAATCACGATGGAGAAATACAAAATTAGTCGTCGCGACAAAGAGAAATGATTCATTGCATGCACCTCCTAATCGATCCCGAGCTTTGATCGATACTCTGTAGGAGAGATACCAAACCATTTCTTAAACGTCTTGGCAAAATGTGAGTAATCCGTATAGCCGACCTCTTCCGCGATATCGTACATGCGGTGCGAAGCATTATGCAGCAGTCGTTGTGCCCTTTCCATCCTCTTCTTCATACGAAAGTGCACGAATGTCTCCCGGGTCGTTTGTTTGAAGAGCTGGCTGAAATAGGAGGGATTCAGCCCCAAATAAACAGCCACCTCCTCCAGCGAAACTTCTTTATTTAAATGCGACTCAATATAGTCCTTGGCCGCTTTGATGGGGTCAATAACGTTCCCCTTACGCTTACGCTGCAAATCTTGAAATATCGAAAAGATCGATTGTTCAAAATGCGCACATACAAGTCCTTCATCCAGCATCGCGTTCGAGGCTGACACCAAATTAGGCACTTTATCGAATGGGTATATGTCCTTCTGATTAAGAAGCTTGTTTACACGATCAAGTCCGTCTTGATACAGCTGGATAAAGTCTTGCATTGTCAGATGAAGTGTGACGGTATAGCGCTTCCAATCAGTTAGACACGAATGCAAGTTGTCCTCATTCAAGTACCAGATCGCATCACTGATCCGTTCCATGCCGATATCAAATTCCAACATAGAAAGGCTTATTCTTGCTTTCGATATTCCGACGCCGTCGATCAACTTATCCAGCACTCTGCCGAACTCATCTGATCGGACCGGCTTAAGTAAGAATTCCTTGACACCATAGGATAAACATTTCTGAGCATATTGAAATTCCCCGAAGCCCGAAATGACGACGACTTGCAAGGGCCAACCTTGCTGCTGAATGATTTTGGATAGTTCGATTCCATCCATATCAGACATACGAATGTCTGTAAATACAAAGTGAGGAAGTGATTCCTTTATACGCTCAAGCGCTTCTTCTCCAGAAGAAGCAATGCGAATCTCAGCGATCGGACGGCCACTCACTTCTACCATCTTCTTTAAACCCTTGCGAATGATCGGTTCATCATCGACGATCAGCACATCATAGCCCTTTTCCATTCAAAATCGCTCTCCTTCTCTAATTCACGTTACTCATCATAATTTACCTAGCAGATTTGCTCCTTTATTGTAGACGATCCGAATAGCATGCGTGGAAGGCACAAACTTGCTAATGAACCCTATAGCTGCCAACCACGGCAAAGGGGATGTTGAACAGGAAAATGCACCCCCAAGAATTTCCATGGGACACACCCAAAGGGTTTCCCAGTGTTATTCTAAGGGGTGCAATACGGCTTGCAGACCAATCTTGCTTGCCATTATAGTGGTACGCTGATTCGTTTTCTCTCTTTGAAATAAACCCATTCATGGAAACCGATTTCTTTCAAGCGCCTCGTAACAAACTCGAATTCATCCGCTACCCTTCCCGGAATATGGGCATCCGAACCCATAGTTACCTTAACGCCCGAGTGCAATGCCAGTTCGAGAATGTGATCGGACGGATACCATCCGCCAACATCCTTGGTACTGCCTGAGGTATTAATCTCGATCGTCATATCGCATTCGCCGATGGCCTTAATGGCTTTCTCCAGATTCCGGGATGGGATTTCACTGAATTCAGGGTAACGTCCCTTCATCGCGTCAATATGTCCTAGAATATCGAACATCCCGCTGCGAGCGGATTGCACGATCAGGTCATGGTACTTGTCCTTAAGCCTGATTTTGCCGGCTTCATCCAACTGGTCCCAGCGTTTTCTATTGAAAATAGTGATGCCTTCCACATAGTGTACGGAACCGATGATATAGTCAAGAGGATATTGTGAATATACTTGTCTGTAGACTTCGGCATATTCGGGGAAGAAGTCGGATTCTACCCCCAACAGCACATCGATCTGACCTTCGTATTTCTTCTTAAGCTCGAGCACTTCCTTGATGTAATGGGGAAACTCGCTCTTGGCCATCGCGATGCCGGGTAAGGGTTGATCCTCCTCCATACCGAAGAAGGGAGAGTGATCGGATATGCCAATCGCCTTAAGTCCTTGCTTTAGGGCGGATTGAATATATTGTTCAATCTTTCCTTCGGCGTGACCGCATCGGTCATGATGTGTATGCAAATCAAATTTCATCTTGTAAGGTCTCACCTTCTCCTTCTCGTCTAATACGGATGATCGATAGAATTGCCAATTGCCTTCAGACAGTCAGGCGATAAATGGTATTCGTCGGTATGTAGTCCATTCCTATTTTGATCGCATTTTTGACTCCTTCTTCCGTATCCTGCGATCTAATGCATACATTAAGGCCAAGATTGTGTAGATGCTTGACATCCGATTCAGGCACCAAAGATACATCAGCGTAGTCAAGTTGAATTCCTGCATTTCCTAATTCGCTTAACTCCGGTGCTGTTTCCATATTACTTAATATATGATGGATATATAGACGTTCTGTAATTTCCCGAACCTCTTTCAACATCGGTAATTTAGTGGTAGAGATCACCGAATAATCTTCCATATTATATTCTCGAACCATTTCAAGTACGGCATTAACGATGCCTGTCGTTTTCAACTCGATAAAGGGGACACTCCCATAATACCTGCATATCCGAAGATACTGTTCAAAAGTCGGCATCTTTCGTTGATCCAATGGGAATGTTTCAACGTGATTTCCGACATTTATGGCATACTTCTGGATATCTTCCCACGTCATCTCGCTGATCTTCCCTGTCCCGTCATACATTTTGTCAATTGTACTATCATGATTACAGACCAGAACCCCATCCAGTGTAATGTGGACATCTGTCTCGATCGCCCAGAAACGTTTGGCGCCGGCTGCCGTAAAAGCAGGAAATGAATTCTCAGGCCCATCAACAGTGAAACCACGGTGAGCAATAAACCTTGGATGGTGCACGCTATTTCGGATATTAAATAAAGGGTTCGTGGAGTGGATCCTCATAATTTGACCTCCTCAATCGATTGAATCTGGAATAAGGCCATACTATCATAATAAACAAAGTCTAAACCATGTATTAATAACCTGTTTATGTACTATATAATTGCACTTCGGCGATGGAGCTCATTTCATATGGACTTGCAGATCAAGCAACGTTGTATCTATTATTCACACTTGAAATGAAATATCCACTTGTGATACCATCTGTTTAATCAATGATTTCATATTCAGATCAGAGGGCGATTGAATGAATGATGCACTTGGCGAATTACATAATATGGTTCCTCATTTTAGCCGAGTCGTGCATAGGAAAGTCAATGGCTCGTGGGTAAACCCCAGGAAAGTTTGGGAAACGCATTCCTTCATTCTGGTTTATGATGGAGAAGCAGTGATTGGCTGCAATGAAGAACATCATGTATCCAAAGGTGATTTAATCTACTTTAAACCTGGCGATGTGAGGTGGGGATATACCTTTGAGAATAACCCCATGAAATGTTATGGCATGGATTTTCAATACTCTTGTTTACTATATGATAACGATCATTGGTATAAAAAGGACATTCCTCTTCCTATAAACTCCTTTCTTCAAATCAAAGACACCCATTTATTTTCTAGAATACTCTCTCTATTCCAATCGCTTTCCCAAGAATGGGTATCACCTAATACGTTTAACAAAGTAATAAAAGAAAGAGCATATTACATGGAGATTCTGAATCTATTATTCCTCTGGCATTCTTCTAAACAATCTCTTAATTACGACAAGATCCGTAAGGTCGATAAGGTATCCCAATATATTCTGGAGAATTACACCCATCGAATTAAAATGCAAGAACTTTCCAATTATATACAAATAAGCAAATCTTACCTACAAGTGATGTTCAAAGAAATTACCGGCAGCACTCCGATCGAGTATTTGATTCAAGTGCGCATTAACAAAGCTAAAGAACTGATTAAGGAAGGCTATTATAATATTAGGGAAGTATCGGAATTAGTTGGATTTAATGATGCATTCTACTTCAGCAAGTGTTTCAAAAAAAATGAAGGCATGTCCCCCAAAGATTATAGAAGTATTGTCTCCTCACAGAAGCAATTCGTTTGAGAAAGAAGAACAAGGCCGCCTTAATTGGCAACCTTGTTCTTTTTTCATAGAATATGGTTTTAATCAGCTTCAAGATTGGAGCCCTGTTGAGGCATCCTGCATCTCGCCGGAATATTTGAAGGGCTGCGCGATCGTTTCCTTCTGCTCAGCAATACTGCCAAATATCATAGTTGTTGCTGTTCAGCCTGGTCATCCATACGATCCATCATGTTGACGACATCGCCATGACCGTTCTGCACATAATAAGCCTTGCCCTATCATCTTCGCGGGCGATCTGGCCCTGGCCGCGAATGTATCGGGCTTTCAACGTTGCTTTTCTTCCGAGACAGTTGCTTCGGCCACAATCTGATCCACGTCCCCATAATAGTGGTTCGTCTGTCCGTTCTCTGTTCACTCCCATAGCAGTCCATCCCCATAGGTAAGTTACACTTCCGCTTGGAAGCACTACAGCCTTCATGTGGTTCCGTTTATCATAAGTGGTCGTACTGTCGGGTCGGTCAAACGGCTGCTTAGTCGTCATCGTCTGTCAGTTGCCACGGCTATCATATTGATACGTCTGATTGTATTGAGAAGACGTGCTTCCCGGTTCAGTGTATCGGAAGTAAACCAGGATGGAAGTCTATGTGACCTATGAACGGAAAGTCCGTTGCTTCGGACGGTGTAAAGTCGAACCTCTTCATCCGACAATGCCGATAGAATCGCGCAGATCATTCCCATCTGTACACATTGTTTGAAAGGCGATAAAACCCAATTTACCAAAGGCATTTCGATATACCTCCATTAATTTGATGATTTCCGATTAAACGCCTTTGATCTCGATTTTCCAGAGTTTCTTAAGTCCTGTTGGATGCTTGTCTACCCTGGAGCAGGAATTACTGTTCCAACTGCCACCAGTGTTCTTACCCATGAACTGAAACCGGTAGCTCGTAAAGTTGAACCGGATTCTTCATCCAATGTACCTGATGAGGGAGCGATAGCCCATCTCCCGCGCGATACGCCGCGCCGTGGCGTACAGCTTGCTGCAAAGATGAATGTAAGCCCCGTTCACACAGACGCGGGTAATCTCCAACGTGAGTCCATCATCTTGATGACGGCTTATTGGTCTGCCCGCAGTGAGAACGCCGACCAGCTTTTGGCCATTGCTAATACCAAGGGCAAACTTCATCCCTTGAGGAGCAACATGATGTCGATGGTTCTTGTTGATGAAGTCACACGCCTGACGGAATATAATAGGCGTGGGGATCGGTTCAAACCGAGAGTAATCCGGATAGAACTCTTCCATATACCGGACTGCTTCGGGGCGGCTCATGGCAGAATCCCAGAGCAAATCAAATCCTTCATCGTGCAAGTCCCATCGCCGATCATTGAGTTCATCTTCTGAGTAGATGGTATACTTCCTCAGCGTTTCGTGGATGAAAACCCAAAACCACTTGATCGGCGACTGACTCATGGTGAAGCCAGCCGGTACAAATTCTCGCATTCCAAATTCCTCCTTGTTTTTGGGCACAAAAAAAGGAGACCATTTGAACATACGGGTCCCGTATGTTTAAATAGTCTCCTAGAAAATACCCATTACATATTTGCTAAATAGCGGCTCCTTCCATGCCAGAAAATGAAACGGCACGGATAATACATGATGATTCATAATGAATTCATTATAAAGCACGAACTGGAATATAAGCAATGAAGGGTTTATAATTTACGCGCTTACCGCCATTTTCGTCTGCTTATCAATGTTAAGCCAAGTCATATACGTGCCTCTTGCTTCTTAATCGTTCCGTCCACATTGCCAAATATATTTTGCATAGCAGTGGGGACCTATTTAGGTCATTATGGGGCTGGTCAGAATAACATCGTCATGTCTACATGCTTTAGATCTCCAGTTTGTTTTCGCCATGATGATTCCGCAGCAAGAGGAGATAAAATGGTCTCCTTCATATCAAACTTCGCTCTAATTATTCGTTAACTATGTAAGGGTATATTTTCCTACTCTAAAAAGCATAATCTTACGAACATATTCCCAATGATAATGATTGAATACAGGTTAATCCTCCGAGGCAGTGGAGGCTGGTTACGAAACAGTGTGACAATCTTCTGCAGCGAAGTCGCGTTCCGGACTCCCCATGCAGCCGGACAGTAGGTAGCATCCGCCCCGAATTCGTGCGTACAAACAAATATTGAAATGTCATACTGAGCTAATGATGGTTAAGTTCGATTACAGCCGCCTGCTTCATTCGTTACCGGGGGGGGGAGGGGGGGGGGGAGTGAAAAGTGAAGAGAAAGCCATATGGTGTTGTGAACTGTAACCCATAAGATGGACACTTAAAAAAGTGACATTTTACGGGTTACAGTTCATTGTTACACTTGCATTTGGCTTCTACCAAATTTAAGTTATTTTATATCTGTATTTTCCATTTCAAACAAAAAAGAGGAATCCCATTTTTCTCTATATGGATGTATAAATACCTCCCAATACTCCCTCGCATTCCAATTCTTTTGAATTAACATTTCTGGTAAGCAGTGAATGGCATCCACTAATTCGAATGCTCTTTGATATTTATTCAGTAAAATTAAGGCTTTTATCTCCTCAATAACGACATTGATTAATTGGAGATATTGAAATATAGTATTGCATTGAGTTTCTGATAAAATTTCGTTATAGCTACTGGAATATTGATTTTCAATATCTAATATTATCTTACCATCTATCAGCAGTGCTTCCTCTATTAATTGTTCTATAGCCTCTTCTCTACCATTCATTAAATGAACAGATTTTTTTTGTATCAGGTTAAGAGTGGACAATACATTGGTTTCATTTATTTTATATCGAGAAATAATAAGTAATTTATTAAGTATTAGTAGAAACTTCACTAGTTCTTTATTCATTCGTGAGCCTCCTAGTTATGTCCAATTTGTATATCTACCGATTTACCTGTATTAATAGCATCTTGTAACCTATGATGTCCATCAAGTACATTACCCTTTCGATCAACGATGATAGTCTTGTCTCCCCCATACTTTACAGCATTCTGGACCCTAGTAGGATTTAATGTGCTTAAATCCTTGGTGGGGTTTAATGTACGTGGATCAACACCCAATTGTACGCTCTTCCCAGAAGATTCAAACGATTTACCCATGTATTTAGTTTTTGCAAATAATCCTGTTATCCAGGGCCATGCTTTACTCAAACCATTACCAACTGATTTGACTACTCCTGGGGCTTTCACAACGACTCCTGATACTCCAAAGGTTACAAAGTTTAAACACTCACTATCATATGCACATCCAATAAATGCATTGGATATACCCGTTTTATCCGCTTCGATATGGAAAGCATTTTTAGGATAGAATTTCCCAGTAACTTTTCCATTCTCAATAATATCCCTACCAAAATTAAAGAATATGCTATCATCGATATATTTTGACGTACCTACGTCACCAAAAATCTCGAATCCTGCTTTGCCACCATTGCCCCCCCCCCCCCCCCCCCCCCCCCCCCCCCCCCCGGACGAGACAAATTTCCATCAGCAGAAGTGCACCAATTACCAGTCGGATCAATATTAGTTAATGGATTATTATGCACATACGTATACAAGTTCTGACTTAATGGATTTCTAAGTTCCCCTTCATACGTATCCTCTCCTATGAACCACCCGATACTGGGATCATACCATCTCGCCCGCAAATATTGGAGCCCTGTTGAGGCATCCTGCATCTCGTCGGAATATTTGAAGGTCTGTGCAATCGTTTCCTGCTGCTCAGCAATATTACCAAATATATCATAGCTGTAACTATTCCCTATGACCATCCCTGTGAGACCCACCAGGTTGACGACATCGCCGTGACCGTTCTGCACATAATACGCCTTGTTCCTATCATCTTCGCGGGCGATCAATCCCTGGCCGCGAATGTAACGGGCTTTCAACGTTGCCGTTCCACCGGAGACAGTTGCTTCGGCCAATATCTGATCCACGTCCCCATAATAGTGGTTCGTCTGCCTGTTCTCTGTTCGCTCCCATAGCAGTCCATCCCCGTTGTATCGGTAAATTACACTTCCGCTTGGAAGCACTACAGCTTTCAAGTGATTCCGTTTATCATAAGTGGTCGTACTGTCGGGTCGGTCAAACGGCTGCTTAGTCGTCATCGTCTGTCGGTTGCCGCAGTTATCATATTGATACGTCTGGTTGTATTGGGAAGACGTGCTGACCCGGTTCAGTGCATCGTAAGTAAAGCTGCTCGTTGTTCCATACTCTGTCTTGGCTGTTCGGGAAGCCACAACTCCCAATCAGCTCTCTTCCATCTCCAGAATGGAATGACCGCTGATCATCGTCCCCGTGCGCTTACCTTCACAAACTTCTTTCATAGCCCCAGGCTTATCGAAGTCAAATACATGGATGGGCAAATGATAATCGCGGGCTAAAATGAACGCGGACTGGTCCATGACCTTTAAATTATGATGAAGGACGTCATTGTAATGCAGCGATTTATATTTCCTGGCCGTCGGCTTCTGCCTCGGGTCACCGTCGTAAACACCGTCTACCCCTTGCTTGGCTACAAGCAGAGCATGACAATCCACTTCGATCGCCCTCTGTACGGAAGGGTAATCCGTGGTGACAAACGGCTGCCCGTTGCCTCCCGCAAAAATCACGATATACCCCTTCTCCAGATGGTGAATCGCTCTTAACCGGATATAGGGCTCACCGACCGAATTGATCGGTATGGCCGTCATTACCCTGACTTCTTTATCCGTTTTGGCTTTCAGCACTCCCCTTAGCATCAGGCTGTTGACCACCGTAGCCAACGTCCCAATGTTATCCGCCTCTGCTCTTTCAATGCCCCAGCTCTCGGCCATGCTGCCTCGGAATATATTTCCTCCCCCAATGACTAAGGAAACCTCAACTCCCATCTCCAGCACGGACATGATCTCATCCGAAATATGATTTAATTTCATAGGGTCAAATCCAAACTCATTTTGTCCGGCAATGGCGCCGCCGCTTAATTTAATCAGTACTCTTCTGTACATGCTCATGGAATCCCGCCTCCCGAACAAAATAATAGGCTCTTTTCTAAAATATTGTTGCTTTATGTGATACGGCTTCATATCAACCCGTTAATCTAATAGAGGGGTTCAATAGGCGGTATCGTATAAAGTGCTAGATCTTCTCAATAGGGAAAAATAAAGACAATTCTCCGTTATTATCTTTTGGGTCATAAAATTCTTGAACGGCTCCAACCAATGTGTAAGCATGATCAGGTAAATATTTTTCAATGATATGATTAAATATTTCTTTATAGGAATTTTGATTACACTTAACCACAACATATTTAAATGATGGAATGGACCATTTAACCCAGCCATTCGGGGCTTCAGCGTCATCTGAAACTTCACACCTCGCTAGGTATTTCCCCTCATTTTTCCACCTATCAAACTTTCCATCCACATCACTCATAGCACCCCAAATCCCAGCAATACTACCATCAGAATTCAATTTTACAAGACTGCTTATTTCAGAGCAAAATTACTGTTTGCCTCTTTCCATAATGGCGGTATCCAAACAGGACCTTCTCTGGCAAGTCCCTCCCCCATCTTGCCAATAACTTTAAATTTTCGTCTAACTATGATGTCAACCACTAGTTTTCCCCCTCTGTAATGTCTTCCCTGGATTCAGGAAAAGTACGTTCTGCATGAAATGAAAAAGCTGTGAGAGATGAAGAATAGCAACAATCTTTACGAACCGAACAAAATAAAAACACTAAAGCATGGAGCGCTTTAGTGTTTCATTAAAAAAGGGGGATACAGGTAAGGTCCATCTCTTATAACCCTTGAGATTCCACCCCATACTCCCACTCCTTCAAAGTTAAATTTCCACTATTTTACACAATGGCAGAGTAGAAAGCAATCCTTTTATGGGACGGCTCGGTCAATATCTATTTCACATCGTTGTGGTCAGACGAGATCCGCCGTATCTGCAGGATTCGAGTCCAAACGATAGATATGCGGATTCTGGCGGCGGCACTCCTCCATCACTTCCATTTGCATTCTTACCTGAAGCGGTGTAATTTCAAGCGGAGCCCCTTCTGTCAATGTCCGGTACAGCATCCGATAAACCTGCTCCGTCATATGATCGAATGCCGATCTGCCCACCTCCATGTTCAGATCCCAGGCATCCTGATGCCATTTGAGCTGTTCGCTGCAGTAAGCCGGCATGCCATTCGAATCTAATAGCGGTCCTCTGACAAGCTGTTGGGGCGGCGCTTCCTCAGGCCGGTAATATTTCCATTCCAACCGCCGCGTATCGCCATGCAGACCGCCATGCGTTCCCTGGATCACAAAAGCTTCGCCGGGAAAATTGCTGCATGAGGAAATTTCAATATCTATGGTGGGGCGGCCATGCCCATGCAGCAGCAGCTTGACATAATCCTCTGCATCGCCGAAGGTGTTGGCGCGGTCCATGATGCAGGTGACATTGGGCGTAGTATCGCCGCCGAACAGCTGAAGGGCCTGGTCCAGTGGATGCGGTCCTGTATTCATCAGATTTCCCCCATTATTGCTTTGCAGCGTCTGCCAGTCCCATCTGCGGGCAAAATTGCTGCTGGTCAGGTCGATTTGAACAATTCTTCCCAGAACGCCTGATGCGATAACCTTCCGGATCTGTACGAAAGCAGGCTGATAACGCGAATTCTGGAATACAGCCAGTATCTTGCCTGAACGCTGCGATGCAGCGATCAGACGGTCAACCTCTTCCGGCGTTTTAGCCAAAGGTTTCTCGCACAGTACATGAAACCCACGGTTTAACAGCTCCAGCGAGACGCTGTAATGCTGATCGCTTGGCGAGGCGTTCACGATCAGATCCAGCTGCTCGTTATCCGCCATTGCCTCCCAGCTCTCATAGGACCGGCAGCCGTATTCCTTCTCTGCCCGCTCCCGGCGTTCCGCAAGCGCGTCCGCGACAGCCGCGATCCGGTAATAGCCCGGGATCCGCACCAGCAGGTTCCCGTGAATGTCCCGGCCGCTCCGGCCTTGTCCGATAATACCGACTTTTAAAGGTTCCCGATTCATCTATACATCCTCCTCTTCCTCGTTAAGCTGTATGTTCAGGATTTGCTGGCCAGCAAGCTGCGCACTTCCTTAAAGTCATGCCGAAACCGCTCCTCGATGGGGTAAGGAGCGAAACACTCCAAGGTAACCCAGCCATCATACCCTGTCTCTTCAAGTGCCGCAAACAAAGGCTGATGGTCGACGCCTCCGTCGCCAAGCCTGCACTGGACAAAGGCTTCCTGGCCATGCCGCGTCAAATTGGTGAACGTGCCTGGATCTCCTGCCTCGGGTATCCGCAGCTCATCCTTTACATGCACATGGAACAGGCGGCTGCCAAGCCGAAGAACGGAATCACGGCCGTAATCGGTGTCCGTAATATACATGTTCCCCGCGTCATGAATAAAGCCGACATTATCCCGTTTGATGAGCTTCAGCAGTCGGCTGCAGTCATCTGTCGTCTCAATGATCGACTGGTTATGGATTTCAAGCGCGATACGGATATTGTACTGCTGCGCTTCCTCGGCGCATCTGTCAATAAAATGGGCTGATTTCTGATAGTGATACTCCTGTGCCAGAAAACCGTTCGGTCCTCCCGTCTGAACGCGGAAGAGCGACGCTCCAAGTTCCGCTGCCTTGGGCAGCATGCGCCGGATATTCTCGAATTCCCGTTCGCAATCCGCATCGCCCAGTTCAGAGAATCTTCCCGCATAACCGCCGATAGCGGGAATTGCGAGTCCCAGATTGTCGGCCAGCCGCTTGATTTCCTTGATCCGCAAGCTGCTGGTCGTTGGCGAAAAATGAGGCTCATTGCCGGCAATCTCCAAGCCGTCAACGCCGATGCGTTGGGCGATCTGAAGCGCTTCGTGGATGCTGTATTCGATTAATGCGCCGCTGAACATTGCTATTTTCATCAAGAATCCCTCCGGATGTCTGTCGAAGGCTCATCCAGCCGCATTTCACGGCCAAGCTTCGAGCTTTCATAGATTTTACGGATCAATTGAACGCTTGCCATGCCGTCTCTTCCGGTTACGAGCGGCTCGCGGCTACTCGCAAGCGCATCCAGTATGTCCTCATATTGTAGCTGATGATAGATATGCTGAATGCTCAGAGGATCGGAGACCCCGCCGCTTTGGCCGGTCAGTCCGAGCTCCGGCTCGTCCATCCCTTCCACTGACCAATGGATAATATCGCTGCCGCTGACTTTAACCGTTCCTTTATCTCCATAAAGATTAATGCCTGCCGGGAAACCCGGCTTAATATTGGTAGAGGCCATGATCGTACCGATTGCGCCGCCGGCAAAGGTAACAATCGCGACCCCCATATCTTCTGCTTCGATCTGATGGGATTGAGTGGCGATTTTACCGGAGACAGCGACTGGCTGTCCAACGAGCCAAAGCAGCAGATCAATGGAATGAATGCCCTGGTTCATCAATGAACCGCCATCCTCTTGAATCGTACCGCGCCACGCCGCACTGTCGTAATAATCCTGCGAACGGTAGTAAGGAACCGACACCTCGGCGAACAGCAGATTTCCCAGCTTGTTCTGCTCCATAAGACGTTTTAGAAGCTGATGCTGGGGCTCGAACCGTCGTTGGGAGATGACCGATATCGTCAGTCCGTTCGCTTCAGCGATGGCGATCAGCTCGGCCGCTTCGGTCTCGAGCATCGCCATCGGCTTCTCAATGACCAGATGCTTGCCAGCCAGCAGAGCTTCCCGGCCAATTGTATAATGGCTGCCGCTGGACGTCGTTACCGACACAAGATCGATATCGCGCCTGTCCAGCAGCTCCTTGTAATCATCCGTCCAATCGCAATTCTCCTGCTTTCCTATTGTCTCGGCCTTGTCCCGGCTGCGGCTGGATACGGCAATCAGCTTCGCGTGTCCGATCTCCCGAATCGCCTGAATATGGAAGCCTGCAATACCTCCACAGCCGATGATCCCGATTCGCCACTGCTTCATATTATCTTCTCACCTCGCCAAGTAAGGCACGCAAGGCATCCAGCGTCATGCGCGTGCCGGTCATCTGGGAACCGCCCGCTGGAATGAAATGCGTTTCAATGGTATACAGCCCTTCATATCCATCCTCTTCCAGAGCTTTCAGTTGTGCGATCACCGGAACATCGCCTGAACCCAGTGGAACGCACCGGGGCAATCCGTCAGCACCAATATATGCATCCTTCAGATGAACATGACCTATCGCACCTTTGATCTTCTCATAACCGCGAGGATAAGCTTCCCTCCCGCCGTAGGCCTCATTCCCGGGATCCCACAACCCGCGCAAAGCTTGCGAATCAACCCTTTCAACGATATCGGCGACCTCTTCGGCAAATCCGGCGTTGCAGGAAGGCTCGTTTTCCAGCAGCAGGACAACATCGGAGCGCTCTGCGCGCTCGGCTGCTTTTTTGAGATGCGACGCAATTTCTTTGCTGTACAGCTCCGGCTGCAATTCTCTCCAGAACGAGAATATGCGGATCCGCGGGGCACCCAGCATGAGAGCGATTTCAATGACGCGATCCAATTTGCGGAAATGCGCTTCGACGCTTTCTTCCTTTTGTCCGAAAGTATCTCCGGAAGACACCGTGCGGCTGGCATCCAGTCTGCATTTAAACAAAGGCGATGCGACTGCGGAGATATAAAGTCCGCGCTTCTCTACCTGTGAGCGAACCTCGCGCACTTCATGATCCTCCAGATCCGCTATATTTCTTCCATTTATGACACGCAGCTCCACATGCGACAGCCCTTGAGCCGCAATCCAGTCCAACGCTTCCTCCAATACTACCGAAACCTCATCGGTCAGAACGCCTAAGCGGTTTCCAAGCAATTTCAAACGCCTCCTCAAATGCATTTGTATGAATGTTATTAAACTATAACAACTTAAAATAAAAATAAATTGACGGATTCATTAAATAATTTGACAGATTAACCGCATATCCTGCAAGTTATTAGCACTTAATTTTTCTTCCTGCTCAAAAAGTGACTAATCCGGTATACGGCTTTAACGCTTGCGCAGCTCTGACGGCGCGATACCCCTGTATTGCTTGAATTGGCGGCTGAAGTAATAAACGCTGCCGTAATCCAGGGCATCGGCAACCTCGCTGACGTTCATCCCATAATAACGAAGCAGATGCTCGGCACGTTCAATCTTCATATTGATCACATAAGCTTCCAGCGTCCTGCCCATAATCGCACGGAACTTGCGGGAGAAATACCGCTCCGACAAACGCGCACGCTCGGCCAATGAGGCCACTGTATGCTTCATGCCTGGAAATTGGCGGATATAGCCGGCCGATTCATGAATGATTGACAGCAGCTCTTGATTTTCATTCAATCCCGTATCGGTTTCACTTGTTCCTTCGTCCGCAAACTGAAGCAGCAGCAGGAAAAGCAGATGAAGGGCCTCCGTTTCGCTTCGGCTTTGTTTCTCCATCAGAGAACGGGCATAACGGGTCAAGTAGGTTTCAAACGTAAGCCGGTCTTTAATTTGATGAAAAGACGGATAACATCCTGCAAGGCTATGGGGCATTTGAAAATGAATAAAAGACACCGTGAGGGGCGACTCCGGATCATGCCTGCCCACTGTTTCATCCCCGGGCCGGAACAGATAACAGCTGCCAGCCGAGACGGGACCGCGCACCCCGTTCAGGATCAAATCCCCTTCTCCGCTCCAAACATACCACAGGTCAAAATCCTCAAAAGGACGACCGACCGTATTCCACCGCCAGCCCGGCTCGCAGAATACTTTACCGTAAGCATTGGATAGCTTCAATTCTTCAATCTGAAGAGCCATGCTTTTCACCTTCCTTCCCACAGGGGGTCTTTCCCTTGATGATAGCTGAAAGATAGACCAAATCGTGTAAAAAACATGTGCTTTGGTGAATGTCCTTTTCATCCTTAATCCGCTAATCTTATGGGTAATCGCCTCATTATCGGGCGTCACTATATATGCACGAGGAGGAATATTGCGCCATGCTGGATCCATTTATGGGCATCAAGGATTGGGACAAAGTCGGGCTGTCTGTCGCCGAATCGGCTGAACGGCTGCGCCATATCGCTTATTTTGACAGAAAAATCATGCGGATTGCCGCAGGTCGGATGATCGCCTGTCCGGAATATGAGATCAAAGGCATTCTGGCCCGCGTGTCATGGCTCGACGCCGTGCATCATGATCAGCTTCGCGGCCGCTGCAAGCAGCTTCGTATGGGGTCGTCCGCGTTTGACAAAAGTCCCGGCCCCGTGCTGGATGCTCTCATGAACGCGGTACTCGACTCCCCCGGCACACTGGAACTGCTGAGTGCCCTTTTTGAGGTTATTAAACCGGCTCAGATAGAAGCAATCAGCCGGTATATGGAAGCGGCCCAGCCTATCGTAGACCAGCCTACGCTGCATATCCTCCGACACCAGCTTCTCGACAGAGAGGATGAAATCGCCTGGGGCCGGGAAGCGATCGCCCATCTATCCTCATCCGCCGGCAAGGATGAGCTTGACTTCCTGCAGCAGCGGAACGTTTATCTAGCAAGGCTGCTGGCCGCAGGCGGTGGCGCGGATGGGACCGGACCAGCCGCGGAAATGCCGGATTCCGACGAATTCCTCACCGATCCTTTTGTCCTGCCGGACCATAGTCCGCGCGACAGCCGCTACACGTCCTCCGTCACCAAATTCAAGGACATCCATTTTGAAGATAGTGACGAAGGGCGCTTCAAAATGATGATGTACTCCCGTTACTTCGAGATGTCGCCGGCCGAAGGCGTTGCTTATGTGCTGTTTGAGACAACTGGCCGACCTTGGGCTTTCTACCTGGATACTGCCCGGCATTTATGGGATGAAGTCCGGCATTCCTGGTTCGGCGAAGCGGCGCTGCGGAAGCTCGGTTATGATGTGTATGAAGCTCCCAACTGGATCGGCTTCTATGAAGTTTCCAAAAACCTGTTCGGTCCCGAAGAAGCATATGTGCATCTGACAGTCGCGATTGAACAGGCGGCTATGAAGTACCCGCCGGGCAAGCGGGAGGAATGGGAATTCGCCCGGGATACCGCTAAAGACCCGTTAATGACCACCTTTCAGGATTTCGATTGGGCAGATGAAGTCGTTCATGCAGGCTTCGGCAAGAAATGGGTGGTGGATACGGCTTATGAAGGCAATGTGGAAGCGGCCCGCAAGGATGCCGATCTGACCTGGGAGAGAAGGAACCGCTTCATGGGGCAGGCCCCTGACCGGAAAATCATCCCCCAAAGCCCGTTCGCCGGAAATTATTGAACGTCCAGCTATAAGAGTTGCCGCAGAAGCATACGCACCATAAACGGTTTAATTCTTCCCATAGAAATTTCAGAAAATTATTTTACCAGAAGCCTGGCAGGTCTTCCTCCAGTTCCAATTTGGAGGGGCAGGCCGGGCTTGTTAGTGCCGCAGCGCTGGTCGACAGGTTTACAGATGTTTGCTGTACAGGTTATAGGTACGCCATATGCGGTAGCCCATTTGTTCGTAAAAGGCGGCAATCGGCGTGGCGTCGATGACGATATTACCTATGCCGCGGCCGCGAAGGATACTTATGCCCGCCTGGACAATAGCCGCGCCATAACCTCTTCCCCGATAGGCGCTGTCTATGCCGAGCGGCCCAACGCCTCCCAGCTCCCCCTCGAAAAGCGGCGACCAGTAAATATTTTGCGCAAGCAGCGGCGAAGCGGAGTCATTGATACGACAAAATCCGATCAGCTCCCCAGCCTTTTCCATCACGACGAACTCCCGCCCACTCCCGCCTGCTTTCCAATAATCACGCGTGGAATAATCCCATCTTCCCGGAAAATGCTCATGCATGAAGCGCTGGATGCGCCCATGCTCATCCTCCCTCAGCAAGCGTATGGAAATATCTTCGAAATCCGGCGTCACAACAGGTTCATCCTTCCGGTACTGGCACAGCAAGTCCTGCAGGCTGCCCGTACAGCGGTAGCCTTTGCTCTCGAACCAGGCGGAAGCTGCCTGGCTTGGTACGGGCAGTCCCGGGAACAGCCGCCTGTGCAGATCATTGCCCAGATGAACGTCGACTACGCCCGCCTCCCTTAGAGCCTGTTCCGCTTTATGAAGCAGCAGGCTGCCAATCCCCTGCCTCCGATAGTCGGAATGGACAAGCAGAACGCTGATCCAGCCCCCTTCGGAAGGAAAAGAAATGCCCTCCGACGGGTCGTTCCATGTTTTGGCAACGACAAAACCGGCAAGCCGGTTGCAGCTTTCATCTATGGCTGCCCAGGAACCCGCAGCAGATACATTGCGGTCTTCCGTCCAGCTTTGACGAAGCAGCTGCGGGCGCATGGGAAATTCGCTCCCCAGTTCGTCATTCCACAGGCTTGTCGCAGCCTCTAACTCGATGTTCGCGATGGGTATGAGTTGTACCATGACCGTGTTGATCCCTCCCAAGGTATCAAGCTCCTCTATATTCACCAGGTGTTGTGCCAGTATGCTTCTTGAATAGCTTGGTGAAATAGCTTTTATTATCGTAGCCCAGCTGCTCGGCGATTTTCTCCACACTGATATTGGTTTTTCCCAGCAGTTCTTTGGCCCGCTCCATTTTGGCAAAGGTGACATAATGAATGAAGTTGTCACCGGTTTCTTTTTTGAACAGACGGCTGAAATAGCTGGAGTTGATGTGCAGCATATCCGCTACTTCCTCAAGCGTGATTTTCAAATGGATATGTTTGGTTACATACTGCTGCGCTTCCAGAATTTCCGAACGTCTGGATTGGCTGTAAATCAACCGTACAAGCGGCAGCCGCTCGCGGAAGAACTTCCGTATCCAGACAACCAGCTCGTCCATTGTGCTGATTTCTCCGATCGCCTTATGGAGCACTTCCATGGAAAAGGTGGTCTGGTAATGCTGCAAAACCTGCAGTCTGGATTGGATGTCATAAAGGATCTTTAGCGTCCATTCCTTGACCATTTCCGGAGGATGACGGCTGCTGCGGATCAGCCCCATCCAGTGGAGTACTAGCTCATCCAGCTTCTCCTCATCTTCCTCCAGAAACGCATCGCGGATTTCACCTGAAGCGTCCGCATAATGCTTGTATAAATCTTCACTGGTAAACCCGGCTAGCGCAGCATCATTATAGACGCCGCCTTCAACCAGATAGAAACGCTGCGACCCGGCACTTGCAAGCAGCCGGGAAACTTCGGTGCCCAGCGTTTGCGGAGCGTTTCCTGCACGGCCGAAGATGCAGGTCGTGACGGCGCCAAGCTGGTTTTTAAGCTGCACACAAAGCTCCTGAATGAGGGGACTGAACGTTTCATAGGCATTTTCCTTTAATGTCCGGCGATAGGGGAGCAGAAGGATATATTCCCTCTCATGGTTAGGCAGGACAAGAACACCTGGCTGCGTCTGCAGCAATTCTTCGACCGCGGCCATGAGTGCCACCATCATCGGCGAATCCTGCAGATATTGTTGAGGTAGCTCTACGTCCCGATTCATGTAGCACATGACCGGCAAATAGTTTTTGCCCTGCATTTCGATGCCATGCCTCTGCGCCTCCAGGATCCATCCCGGACTACCGGTATTCCCGGCAGGCTGCAGCATCCTATGGAGCAGTTTTTGTTTGAACGCCCATTCATTCTCGACATTGATGCTTCTGATATTGTCCATCTGCGCAGAGAGCTGTTTCTCATGATCAAGCTCTCTCCGCAGTCTGGACAACAGCTCGCACATTTGGGATTGGTTCATCGTTTCCTTCAGCATATAATCATGCACCTGCAGCCGGACTGCTTTCTGGGCATAGCCGAAATCATCCATGCATGATAATATGACAACGCGGATATCCGGCTTGAGCTGCTTTAGCTCTGCGATCAGTTGAATGCCGTCCATCTGCGGCATGCCTATGTCGGTTATTACCATATCCGGAGGATGGATCACCGCCTTCTCCAGAGCGACGGCTCCGTTCTTGCAAGCGGAATGGAGTTCAAGTCCCAGCTCACGCCACGGGATCATGTTGGAGAGAAACTCCAGCACCGGGAAATCATCGTCCACCAGCATGACGGAATACATAGCCGCTCACCCCCTTGTTGCATGATTATTGTGAAATACGGATGGGGACGTTGATTTGCAGCATCGTCCCGATACCAGGCTTGGAGTCAATAGATAGCTTAAATTGACGGCCGTATAACAGATACATCCGCTCATAGACATTGGACAGTCCGATGCTCGACAGCTTTGCAGACTGCACGGATGGACTCGCATCACGGACCCGGCTCATCTCCTGACGAAGCAACTCAAGCTTTTCATAAGCGATCCCTTTTCCATTATCCTCAATCCGGATCGCGAGCAGCGTGCCTGTCAGACGGGCGCTGATACGAATCCGGCCTGCGCTCTGATCCAGGCCATGAATATAAGCGTTTTCAATAATCGGCTGAAGGAGGAACCGGGGAATCGGAACAGCCAGGCAATCCGATGCCGCATTGATTTCAAGATCCACTTTCTCAAGCTGCCGGAAATTAAGCAGTTCTACATATTTCTCCACGATATGCAGTTCCTCGTGCAGCGGCATACATTCGTCGTCCCGCTGGATAGTCATGCGCAGCAGACCCGATAACGACGATAACAGCTCGGCATTCTCATGGTCGCCTCTCATCAGAATGCGAAGTCGGATGGAATTCAGAATATTAAAGAGAAAATGCGGATTGATCTGGGCTTGAAGCATGGCCAGCTCCGCTTTGCGCTTTTGCGTTTGCTCTCTGGTAACCTCCGCCATCATCCATTCGACGCTTTCGAGCATCTGGTCGAACATTTTTCCCAGATGACCGATTTCATCCTGTCCCCGGATATTGGAGCGGATCGACAGGTTTCCGCCTTCCACCTGCGAAGCGACTTGTCCGAGCTTCATAACAGGTTTGGTAAACTGCCGGATCATATAAATAAATAGAATGAGAAAAAGCAGCACGGCTGCGATCTGGATCACAAAGCTAAGCCTGTAAACCGTATGAATCTGATTGACTGCTTCCTTGTAAGGCTTCAGACTTACCAGCTCATAGCCGCCGAACGGCAAACTGTGCCTGCTCAGAAGAAACGCTTCCTTATCGTATTGAACGATGCCGGAATCCGGATTCATTTCCTTTCTGCTGAATACAA
Organism: Paenibacillus nasutitermitis; assembly: GCF_014641075.1. Taxonomy (GTDB): domain Bacteria; phylum Bacillota; class Bacilli; order Paenibacillales; family Paenibacillaceae; genus Paenibacillus_Z; species Paenibacillus_Z nasutitermitis. Next base: position 1,505,148 of record NZ_BMHP01000001.1, on the reverse strand, counting down.
ATGGGCTGCCGATCTTCCTGGTATCCTTGCTGGCGATGATCGTACCTTGCTCGTCGAGCAGGAGCGTTTCCTGCCGCTCGTTGCTGTCGTGATAGAAGATTTGGCTCAATTGGTCTTCCCGTATGCTGACAATTAGATAGGCATAGGTTTCATTGGTGGACATACGCAAATTACGCGCGATGGCGATGGAGAAAGGGTCACCCGACCGGCCGGAATCATGAGGGCGTCTTATCAAGCCTACCCAATCCACTTTAAAGGCCGGAAGTTCCTTTACCCGCTGCATCCAAGGTTCATGGACAATTTCGGAAGGCTTGAATGCATCGTCCAGATTCGGCGTGTTGGTAAAATATTGGCCTTCGGTCGTCATCAGCGCGATCGTTACGTTATCCATGGCATAGGCGATATTTTCGAGCTTCTTGTTAATATAATATTTGGCCGATAATGTATCCTTCGCATAATCCTGCTGGTTGGAGCGGCTGCGCTGCCAGATTTCCTTCAAGGATATATTAATATCATTCTCAAACAGGATCGAATTGGAGATGCGGATCATATTATCGAACAAGCCTGAAATATAAACATCCGTCAGTTCAAGCGCTTTTCGCTCATTGTCCACAACCTGGGCACGGACGATATTTCTTGTTAAATAATCGCTTGCCCACAAGGTCAGCAAAGAAGGCAGCAGCAAACAAAGCACGGAAGTAACGACAAGCTTGTAACGCAGACTCCTTCTCCAGCTTTTATTGCGGAAATAGCCGGCCATGATTACCCCCTGTTGCAATGGATTACAGATCGTGTTTGCAGGCATGGCCCATATAATGATGGAAGCAGCAGCCGGATGAAATCTGCTTTAGTCAGGAAAAGCATCCTTTCCCGAAATCGGCCAATCGCATTGGATCGGGAAAGGATGCCAAGCTTATCTTATTCTAACATAGAAACCAGATCTTATTTGTTGGCATCGGCGACTTTTTGCAGAGCCGCATTGGCGTTTTTGATCGTGGTCTCCAGGTCCTGCTGTTTGAGAATAAACTTCTCCGCTTCCTTCACATAAGCCTCATCCAGCTCGGATTGAAAAGCCGGCGGTATCGTCATAGGGGCTGTCGGGCTGTTCTTGATGACATAGGATAAGGAATCCGCATCGATTTTGTCCGGACTTTTTGCTTTCTCTTTGACAGCGGCAATAAATTTATCCACATCCTGTTTTTTCCAGGCAGAGTAGCCATTGTTGATCTCTTCCCCTTTGGTTGTATACCAGCGGATGAAATCATAAGCAGCCTGCTTCTGCTCCGACTTGTTCAGTACCGCCATAAAGTTGCCGTTTGCCGGGCTCAGTCCGGAAGGGGCGTCCGCCGAATTGGACGGCATGGGCGCAAACGCTGAAACAAAATTTGCCGGAAACTCTTCCGTTCCGCCAGCATCGGTGATCATCCAGTTGCCTGTCACAATCATCGCGGCCTTCTGGGAGAAATAAACCGAACGGTAAGCGAGCTTCTGGGAGATCGTATCGGAATAAGGAATCGCGCTTTTGTCCACATTCTCCGCCTGATCGCGAATTTCAAGCGATTTACGGATTTCTGCGCTGTCAATTTTCAGCGCGCCGTTGTTGATGAGATTATTGTCCTTCGGCTGATTAATCAGACCCAGCTCAAAGTACATCGGCCAGGAGTGGAAGTAGGTGCCGAATACTTTATTTGCCCCCTCCCCGTTGGACAGCTTCTTCGAATATTCGAGATACTCGTCCCAAGTCCATTTTGTCGGAATCGGCAATCCTGCTTTATCCAGCATATCCTTGTTCAGGAGGACAAAATAATTCTCATACGTATCCGGCAGCGCGTAAACCTTGCCGTTAATGGAAGGATCGACAATATATTCATCTGCCAGGGTAATGCCTTCAGCCGCAATCATATCATTGAGCGGCGCAAGCAGATCCAGACTGGCCCGTTTGGAATAATCGCCGGTTCCCGGCAGGAATGCGACGTCGATTTTATCGCCGGAGGCAACCAGCAGATCAAGCTTCTGCATGCCTGCAACAGAGTCGGAATTGTCAACGAGCGGCATATATTCCACGGTCACATTGGATTTCACCTTCTTGTACTCTTCAATCAGCGGCGCGATTTGTTCCCCTGGCGACCAGCCTACCACCTTAATCGTAACGGCTTCGTCCACAGGTTCCGTACCCGAATTCGCGGAATTAACCGGTTTGCTGGTGTTGGCCGGGTCTGGATTCGCATTGTTGTTTGTATTGCCGCCGCAGCCAGCCAATAAGCCTGCTGCAAGCGCAACCATAACCGAGATCCCCATTGTTTTCTTTACCATATGAATCCTCCTCAGATCGTTCTTGTGAAATATAAATCCTTTATCGCCACATTCCTATATGAAATGTTGACTGTGCACTAATGCTAACATCCGGCCTTTAATTAAGAAGCAAATAAATATGACTGTTTTAAAATTATTTTTACTTTCTTAACATCTCGGCTCAGCCTCGCGAGTTTTTCCTTACCCTTTAACGCCCCCAAAGCTGATGCCTTCAATGACATGCTTCTGACCGATAATAAATACGATTAACAGCGGAATAATCGCCGAAACGGAAGCCGCCATGATTAAGGAATAGAACTGACCGTTGCGGTCCGCAAAGGCATTCATACCAAGCTGGATGGTGAACAGCTTCTTATCGCTCAGGAAAATGAACGGAGTCTGGAAGTCATTCCACGTCCAGATGAAGCGAAGAATACCATAAGTAGCCAGCGCCGGCTTTACAAGCGGCAGCATGATCCGGGTAAAAATCGTAAAGTGCCCCGCCCCGTCCATTTGGGCCGACTCCATGAATTCAGTGGATATCCCCTGAAAAAACTGGCGCAGCAGGAACGTTCCCAGCACGCTGAAGCCTCCCAGCAGAATAAGACCCGTATGTGTGTTGTACAGCCCGACGGACCGAAACATTACGAACAGAGGAACCAGCGTCGCCTCGGTAGGCACCATATAGGTAGCCAGAATGAAGAAGAAGAGAATATTTCTCCCACGGAAATGGATCTTTGTAAAGCCGTAAGCCGCCAGAGCGGAAACTGCAACCGAGAGCAGCGTAGTCATCAAAGTAACCTTGACGGAGTTCCAGTAATAAAGGGCAAAATTCGCTTTGCCTGCCCATACGGCGCGGTAATTATCAATGATCTGCCAATGCTTGGGAATCCATTCCACCGGATAATTGAAAATATCTGCTTCCGGCTTGAAGGAGGAGGACAGCATCCAGATGAAAGGCAGGAGGAACACGATGCCGATGACGAACATGATGGCCGTCATGACGACTTTCCCTGTATTTCCTTTACGCGATCCAGCAATTTTGTCCATTACTCATGCACCCACTTCCGTTGCGCAATCCACTGCAGAAAGGTAATCAACAAGACGACGGCGAACAGCACGACAGCCATGGAAGAGGAATAGCCGGTCTTTAAATTGACGAAACCCTCCTGGAACATTTTGCTGACAATAACGGAGGTAGAATCGGCCGGACCTCCATCGGTGAGCACCTTAATGAGGGCAAACACTTTAAAGCTGCCGATAATGCCCGTAATAAGCAGAAAGAAACTCGTAGGCGTAAGCAGCGGGAAGGTAATGCTTTTGAATTTGCGCCATGTTTTTGCCCCGTCCATTTCCGCCGCTTCATAGAGATCTTGCGGAATGTTGTTGATGCCGGCGATATAGATAATAAGAGACACGCCCATGTCGATCCAAATCATCAGCATCATAACCGAAGGCAGCGCATAACGGGTATCCGCCAGCCATTTGGGGGGATTGTCCAAGCCAAGCGACATCAGCAGCCCGTTCACTGGACCGTATGACGGATGGAACAACACTTGCCATACGACGGCAACGGCCACTACGCTTGATATTTGCGGCATGAAAAAAATAATTTTGAAAAATCCCTGCGCATACACATGCTTGGTCAGAATAACCGCAAACAAGAGAGCGAAGGCCATGCCAATCGGAACGGCAAGGATGAGAAACAGATTATGGAGCAGCGTCTGGATGAAAGCGTCATCTTGAAACAGCTTGATAAAATTGCCGAAACCAATGAATCGAATTTTACTGTAACCGGTTACGAATGACCAGTCCGTGAAGCTTAAGGTGAACAGCATAATAACCGGAATCAAGGTGAACACGACAATCCCAAGCAGCATGGGACCTGTAAACAAATAGCCGGCGAGCGTTTCCTTTCTTCTTCTGGCGCTGCTTGTTCTGATCTTCGCACCCGGGACTGCCGCGCTCTTCTCCTGTAGCCCCATTTTATCGACCTCCAACTTTTCCAACAGATATCTTATTATAAGAAGCTTGCGAACCTATCCATAAGGCAGAATTATGACTGTTTTGTAATTTTTTTGACTATTGCATGCAATTGGCACATGCCAGCATGTACAATAAGGATAAGACATACCTTACGTACCGGCACAAAGGAGATCGCGATGAAATTCTGGCAAACCTTGCTGATCTATCTGATATCTGCTTTATTCCTGCTGGTCTACCGGCATGAAATAACCGATTGGATGATGTACAGCCGCCCTCCCTATCCGCTGATGTTTCTGATCACATTGGGATTCTTGCTCATTCCAGTAGTGCCTTTCAAAATTATCATCGGCTTGCTTGGCTACCTCTATGGTCCGCTCTTTGGCGCTGTTTTCAGCTGGGCGGCGGCATCGATCGCTTCCATTCTTGTTTATTGGGCGGTACGGTTCTATTTTCAGAAACAGGGCAGAAGCCTTCTAGGGAAATATAAACGGCTGGAGAAGTGGTCCGTGATGTTGGAGAAGAATCCGTTTTTGACCATCTTATTGGCAAGACTGATTCCTATTTTCCCGCAGGCTATTGTCAATATTTATCCTGCATTTCTTTCCATTCGTTTTCTTACCTTCGCTACGGCATCGACACTCGGTAAAATACCGGCGATCCTGGTCTTCTCCTATTTAGGCAAAAGTATGTTCACCGATCTGAATACCACCCTGCTTGTAGTCGGACTGTACGGGATTTTCCTGCTGCTGGTCTATATCGTTTACCGATTGTGGCTGAAAAACCGGCTTGTTTAATTGCAGTGTGCCGAACGCTTATCCTTATTAAGGAAAACAAAAAAAGGCGTTATCTTTCAACGCCTTTTTTTTTGCGGATATGCTTTTTTAGACCTTTGCCGTCGGCTCGATTTTGCCAAGTTCCACTGCTTCTCCGCCGCGGTCGGCTGAGAGAATTTCAGCTTCAAGAATCTCAAGCGATGCCAGCGTGCTCTGCGGCTCTGCAACAGTTATCGACGTCCCGTTGATAATGGATTCGACAAAATAACGGATTTCCCGATAATAGCCCATATCCGGCGAAAGCTCAGCAATAAAGCCGGGAGCATCGTTTGGATTAACCTTTACCTCATTGTTCTCGAACACCAGATTTCCGCCTTCAAAATTAACCCGGTATACCATGGAGAAACCGAAATCTCCCTGCAGCGTCCAGTCGCATTGAGCGTTGAGGACTTTGCCGTCTTCATAGCTATAATTCGTGGAGACGATATCATAACCGCTGCCAGGCACGATGTTTCGGCTTAGGGATTGCACCTTCTCCGGCATGCCGAAAATCCAGTTAATGACGTCTGTGTCATGAATATGCATATCCAGCATAGCACCCCCGCTTAGCTCCTTGACCCGGAACCAGCCCTCAGGGGTTGCACCGCCGCGGAAGAAATAACCGCCTGTTGCTGCGCCGAAACGGCCGGAATCAACCGTTTCCTTCAGATATTCATAAGCCGGCCAGAAGCGCAGACATTGCCCGATCTGTAATTTCTTGCCGCTTTGCTCCGCCGCCGCGATCATCCGCTTGCCCTCCACCGAATTCAGCGCCATCGGCTTCTCGCACAACACGTGGTAACCGCGTCCCAGCAGATCGCAGGTGATCTCGGCATGCAGATAAGTAGGAAGCGCGATGCTGACTATATCCAGCTGCTCGCTGCTCAGCATGTCTTCAATATCCGCGTATAAACGGTATCTTGACAAGTCGGTGATCTGGGTATCCGTCGCGATATTCCCTTCCACCTTCGCGTTCTTGAGTTCCTCGATCCGCAGATCGCAGATCGCGACCAGCTCTACCGGCACGCCTTCCGCCTGAAGCCTCACGTAATTTTCCAAATGCATATGGCCCATGAACCCGAACCCGATAAGTCCAACTTTCAGCATCTTGTGTTCTCCTCCTTTATGATCTAGCCGAACCGTTCAGAATCGCATCGATAGAACGGGACGTATTATAGATGATTTGCGTGGAATGATGCGTGTATGGAGGAATCATCTCCGCAGTGACATAATTGGTGTAGCCAATTTCACGGAGCGCTTCCACTACAGCCGGGTAGTTGACGTCGCCGGCCAGCAAATCGACAAACCCGACGAGACCTCCTGCTTCTCTGCGGTAGTCCTTGAAATGCACCTTTTTGATGCGGCTTCCCAGGATGCGTACCCAATGCTCGGGGTATCCGGAATACACGACATTGCCCACATCGAAGTAGGAACCGACATAGTCGGAGCCAACCGCATCAATGAAGCCCCGCATTTCCAGAGGCGACAGAAGGAATTTGTTCCAGACATTCTCGATGCCGATATGAACGCCCGCCGCTTCCGCATCGGCGGCCAATTCCTTGATTGCTGCCAGTGCGCGGTCATAGGCCACGTCATACGCCACAACGGGGTACCCCGGAATGAAGTCTACGCCAACCCCGCCTGGAATAACAAGAATCGCGTCTACGCCGAAGGCTCTGGCAACCTCCAACTGTTTTCTGCAGATGGAGATGGCTTTATTTCTTATTGCCTCGTCGTCGCTTGTCATCGCATAATCCCAATATAAGCCCGTTGCTAGTCCGCTAATTTCAATACCGGCGTCTGCGGCAAGCTGGCGGATTTCGCTGATCTTAGCATCCGTGATATCAAGTCCAAGCTCCCCGCTTTCCGTTAGCGCAAGTTCAATTCCGTCAAAGCCGGCGTCAGCAGCGATGCGAATGCATTCTGCAACGGGCATATCGCCGGGAAAAGACCAAATATTAATCCCTTTCTTCATACAATAATTCCTCCCGCCATGTATTTTTGGACAATAACGATTGCTGTGGTTCCTCATTTATGATAAAAAAGTATAAGTATCAAAGCTATTTTATCAATAGACCGTATAAAATTATTTAGCGAAAGGAGATTATTTTTTGGACAATTCCGGCCTCCTCAATCGTAACAAGGTCCCATTCCGTGATTGGTCTCCTAGTGTCCATTATGCCAAATTTCAGAAGATGCCCGAAGGCCCGCTTGAAGGAAGGCGGATCTATGATTTCGAGCTGCTTTACGTACGGCAGGGCCAGGCAGCGACCTGGATCGGCGGCGTTCGCCACGATATTGCCCAGGGACAGCTGTTGTTTATTCCGGCGGGCGTATATCACCGCAACGAAGTGCTTTCCGCCCATGCGCAGTTCATCGGGATCCATTTTGATTTCCAGGATGAATTGGATATTCACAGCGAGCCGGATATGGTCGTAAACGAAGCTGCCGTCCAGGAGACCAAATTCGGCGTTGAATCGGTTGCGGAAACGTTTGAGCCTTTATCCGGCAGGCTTGTCTATACGCCTACCCCCTTATGCGTCCAGCTCATGGAACAGGTGGTGCATGAGTTTACGATGCGCTCGCCAGCATATCAATTGATCTGCAAGGCGCTAATGCTGCAAATACTGGGACTGCTGCTGCGCTCGCAGAAAACCTATAATCCGGTCAATTTGCCGCTGCAGGGAGACCGGATTCTGGAAATCATGGCAGCAATGGAGAATGATCCCGCCGCTTCCTGGTCCAACCCGGATCTTGCTGCGAAGCTGGCCATGAATCAGGACCATATGATAAAGGTGTTCAAGAAGATCGCAGGCATGCCGCCGGGCGAATATGTCCAGATGCTGAGGCACCGGGAAGCGAGGCGGCTGCTGCGGGAGACGAATATGTCGGTCGGAGAGGTTGGCTCGACAGTCGGCTATCCGGATATTCATTATTTCAGCCGGTTGTTCCGCAGCAGCGAAGGCATATCGCCGAAGATGTACCGGAGCTTGTCGCGCATACTTTAGAGAAAGCTATTTTTGATTGATTTGTTTCACATGTTCTGCCCTTAATGCAGGATCAGAAATGTTTGCTTGCTGAATCCTTTCTATTAGAAGCGTCACATCGGCAGCATGTAGAACGGGTTCTTTCAGCAATGTCTTCAATCTTGTTATTTTTCTGCTAATAAACTCTGATAGCTCCGTATCGTAAACAACTAATTCATTGGATTCTATTTTTCTCAGTCCAGGATCAATGCTGAACCTGCAGCGCATCGTGAATGAGATCAACGATACGAAGGTCAAATCTTTATGATGAAGCGGATCGCAATGAAATCATTGCGCTAATCGGGGATTAATAACTCCATGTTCAGGACAGCTCGGCCTCAAATTAGTGGACATCTGAGCCAGGCAGACTGGAGGATTATGACGAGGAATGATCTTAAACCAACATTGATCTGAACCACTTTCCCCGACAAGGAAGAGTGGTTCATTCGCATTTATAATGAATCGTCGAGAAATGAAAATATTAATTCACTCCTTAAATGATTTTCCGGACTTTTCCGCTAACTCCCTCCTTTTCTTCACTATGAGCTTGTTAATAACCAAAAAAAGAATACACAATATTGCCAGGACAATAACCGTCCAGCGGATGACTGGCGTCATCAGCATATTCGTATACAAATGATCACCTCCTGTAACGTATTTTTATATTAATATCCATTATAAAGGTTTTTATTGTAAAAAAAACCTTTATTAAGTTTTTTTAAAAAAATAGTCGGAACGTAATGCTTCCAAGGACAGGGTAGCGATAATAAATGCAGGCAAAATCGTCATCCTCATAATTGCCGGGCCCAATTCTCTCGTTGAAGCCTAGAAATCTCTTGAAGAATCCGCCGCTTGAGAAGCTGCGACTTTGAAAGGAATCGACCATTTTGCCGCGTGTAACTGCGGATTTATCTTAAAAAGTAAGAAGAATTATTTTCAGAATCGTCCAGGGTCCGCGTTATGAAGAGCTGAAGTCGCCGTTACTGTTTTCGGACTCTTTAATCCGCCTGCATTCTCCGTTATTCGAAATCCTCTCATTTCACTTCTTTTTTCATAGCTGCTCTTATGAATTGCCCCCGGGAAGGCCATACTATGGACAAGCAACTCATTGGTTTCCTTGGAAAGGAGTTCTTCATGGCGTATTCAACAAATCATCCCAAACAGACGGATGCCAGTCCTGTTCAAGCAGGCAGAAAGCTGCATCCCGACGCACCGCTATATTTTGACCGCACCTGGTTCGATCAGCTTCAGGAAAAAATCGACCGAAACGGTCCCTGGGATGACTGGACGATGTACCAGCTGGCCGTAGAAGCGGAGCAGACCAAGCTCATCGAGAGTTTCGACGATTTGCAGTGCTTGCGGAGTCTGCCAGCGCTTGAACCGATGCCGCATCAAATCTCCACAGCCCGTAAAGTGCTGCATGAGATGAGCGGACGTGCTATCCTCGCCGATGAAGTGGGTCTTGGCAAAACCATCGAGGCTGGCCTGATTCTCAAAGAATATCTCGTTCGCGGGCTTGTCCGCCGCGCGCTTATTCTGGTCCCCGCTTCGCTGGTCCTGCAATGGGTGCGGGAATTGAATCAGAAATTCGGGATTGCCGCTATCGCCCAGAAAAAAGAACACACCTGGCAATACGACGTTGTTGTAGCCTCCATCGATACAGCCAAACGTGATCCTCACCGGGATACGCTGCTTAGTCAGGATTATGATCTTCTCATTATCGATGAGGCCCACAAACTTAAAAACAAAAAAACTTCCAACTACCAATTCGTTAATTTGCTGCGCAAAAAATATTGCCTGCTCCTGACGGCGACACCTGTGCAAAATAATCTGGACGAGCTTTATAACCTGATTACGCTGCTTAAGCCCGGGCAGCTCGGCGGCCAAAGCGAGTTTGCGAGCAACTTTGTCGTAGACAAGAGGATTCCGAAGAATGAGGGCCAGCTTCAGGAGACGCTTTCAACCGTTATGATCCGCAACCGGCGCGGGGATGGCGGCATAAGCTTTACGAAAAGGATCGTCAAGAATATCCCGCTTTCCCTCTCCAATGAAGAACAGGCACTTTATGATGCGGTAACGAGATTCGTAAAGGAGCGTTTCGATGAAAGCGGTGGCGATATGACGAGTATGCTTTCACTTGTCACTCTGCAGCGGGAAGTATGCAGCAGCCGCGACGCCGTGTTCCTGACCCTGGTGAATATGTTCAAAAAAACGCCGGAGGATTCGCCCTTGCGTCCCAAAATCTGGGGGCTGGTGGAAGTGATCCGCGGCATTCAAGCCAATACCAAAGCGGAGAAAACGATGGAGCTTGTGCGGAGCATGGATGACAAAGTGATTATATTCACCGAGTACCGGGCGACGCAGGAATACCTCCTTCAATACTTCCGCGCACAAAATATTATCGCCGTACCGTATCGCGGAGGCATGAATCGGGGTAAGAAAGATTGGATGATGGATTTATTCCGCGGCCGCGCCCAGGTTCTGATTGCAACCGAAGCCGGCGGTGAGGGCATCAATCTTCAATTCTGCCATAACATGATTAACTTTGACCTGCCCTGGAATCCGATGCGGGTCGAACAGCGGATCGGCAGGGTCCACAGGCTGGGACAGGCAAGCGATGTTCAAATCTTCAATCTTTGCACGCTGGGAACGATTGAAGAGCATATCGTTTCCCTCCTGCATGAGAAAATCAATCTCTTCGAGCTGGTCATTGGCGAGTTGGATCATATTCTGGAACGCTTGGACAAGAAAGAAACGCTTGAGCAGAAGCTTGCCCGCGTCATGTTGGAATCCGGGAGCTCAGCGGAGCTGCGCAAGCAGATTGATGATCTCGGTAATTCCTTGAACCGGATTCGCAGTGAAGTGGAATCAGAAGCTCCGGGCGGGCTGGAAGCCATCGATGCGATGCTGGATGCAGTAGGACGGGAGGCGAGACCTTGAACGAACGTCAGGTGCATAAATTCGTGCAGCGTTATCTGGAGGCGACCAACTGCCATGTGATCGAGAAGTCACCCTCCCACTACCTGGTCAAACTGTCTGCGAAAGCGGACAGAGAGCTGATGAACCGGACCTATTATTGGGGATTTATCGACCGTACAGGAGCCGAGCCCGAAACCATGTCTTTACTGCTTGTTACGGACAAGCAAAAGTATGACGAGGCCGCAGCGCAGGAGAAAGCCCGTAACGAAAAGACCGCTGCCTCTTCCGGGGCCGACCAGGCGGCAGAAGCGGCACTAAGCCGTACCCGCGGCTTCCTGCACGGAACATTGAATACAGGTGCGCGGGTACCGCGGGAGGATTTGCATTATGGCTCCTCCAGGCTGAAGCAGCTGTTCGAATCCGCCCGGCATAACGGCAGTTTCGTCTGTCTGTTCCAGGAGCCGGAAAAACGCAGCGCCCACCCTTTGCAGTCTACGGCCTACACGGCCTGGCTCGGGGTCAACATGAAAGTGGAATTTGCCTGCGATATGAAAAGAGAGGAAATCCACTCCTTCGGCGTATCCTTGGCTACCGGACAATGCGTGGAACGCTTCTATGACCGCCTTACGCAGCATCGGATGACACCGAAACTGCCGCCTAATATACACACCGCAAAAAATGCCCTATCGCTTAACAAAGCGGCAACCATAGCCGAGCAGGTTCTGGAACGTAAGCTGAGAACCTATGACTACGGCTGGGCTTCGGCTGCTGCCGCAAGACTGGATGAGGAGCTGGCGACGCTACAGCATTATTACGAGCCGCTGCTTGACTCCACTGAAGAAGAGAAGCGGGAGCTGATCAGTGAGCAGTTCCAGCGCAGACAGGAAGAGATCCGCTGGCAATATGAGCCACGGGTGAGTGTTTCCGCCATAAACTGCGGGATTTTCTATCTGGAGGGCATCGGCTAAATGGGAAAGCGACACGATTACAGATAATCCATCGTTTGTTTGCAGCATTACGGCAAAATCTGAAGGAAGCCTGTCCGCGGCTGCGCGACAGCTTCCAACACCCTTTTCAGACAAGCCCGGTTACACTTACGTAAGAACCCAAACCAACGAAAGCTGCAGGTGATATCCGTGCACAAACGTATCCCGCTATTCACAGCCTTAATCCTGCTCATGGTCAGCACCCATGTGGCGGGAGCTGCCGACATCGGAACGAACCCTACGTCAACGCTTAAGAATCCATCCAGACTGGAGATCCAAGTGCATGAATGGATGGACATGCTGTCCGGTCAGCCTCAATTCCATTCCTGGAAAAACGCGGTTTCGGCGATTATGCCGATTGGACCGGGGACACATGGTTTTCTTGTGAGCATCTCCCTGGAACGTCGTCCCATCGGCTATATGATCGTCAACGCGACAGAAGATGGCGGATATGCGCTGGGTGAATACGGGGTTGGCAGCCATCCAGCCTTCGACCCGGACACGCTGTACCTTTCACTGGTACGGCAAGGCCTCATCGAATCCTATTCCGCAGCCATAAAAAAGCCGCTCCGGCTGGAACGGCTGTATGTTCATCCTTTGCTGGCTGTTTGGAAATGGGATGCTGCGGATGGACAAACCTACTATCTGGACGCCTGGACAGGAGAAGCACTGCCGATCGATAATGCAATGTGGCACAAGCAGCTCGCTGCGGCTACATTGAAGTCAAGCGGCCCTGTTCAGCAATCCGCAGTGAAGAGCTTGTCAGACACCCGTTTAAATGACGCGTTCGATCCTTATGAAACCATGCCCTGGCTCACTCAAGCACCTTTAAGCGAAGCTCAGCTTGGTTCCCTCTCCAAGCTGTTGGATAACAAGGCTAAAATTCGCTATACGTCAGAGCTGTTTGATCAGACCGTACTGTTTGTTTGGCCGATGATCGGCTATCATAATTGGAATCATCAAACTCTATACGCGGCTTTTGACCAAATGGGAACCCGTTATGTTCCCCTGAGCGCGCTCACCGGAAACGGAAGTTTTTTCCAATAAGGTGAACCATGTTCCGTTTTCAGTCTCGCTTATCCTTATCCTCCCGGCCGATACGGCTGCGCCACCACAGTGCAAGACCGATCGGGGCGACTCCAAACCATTTCGTCAGCCAGGGCTCTTGAGAAGTCTTGGCTGTTTCACGTGTCTGTTTACGAATTTCCTTTGGCGTCTCCACATAATGTATAAATCTTTCCGTCATATACTTGACGTACTCGTCGGTATCAGCCATCAATCCCACCTCCGTTAAACTTCCGTTATGGTTCTACACTTAGTCTTTCCTCCATTTGTTTTACGCAAACATGCATGAGTTTCCTCCATATGTGCCAGTCTAAGGATAATGAACTGCATATTGGAGGGTGGATAAAGAAGATGCACCACGATTATTATTTGTTTCCTTTTAAATCGAAATGGTCAGTCCGGATCGCCGTCATTTGGATGGCTATGCTGTCCCTGGCCTTTCAAGATATTCCCGCCGCAAACGCCGCACAGGAATCCAAGCTTGATAATATAGAGGCAGCAATACCGGAATACCGCAGAGCCTTGCCTACTACCGAGGTCATCATTGACGTCGGTCATGGAGGCATTGATGGGGGAGCCCATCACAAGGAACTGCTGGAGAAGAATATTAACCTTGCGGTCGGCAAGAAACTTTATTTGCTACTGCGAAGCTATGGAATCCGTGCGGCACTTAACCGCGACGGCGATTACGCTTTAAGCGACGATAACCGCTGGCTGCGGAGCCGCTCCCGCCACCAGCGCGATTTATCGCAGCGCAGCCAGCTTCCCGGTGAGATCCAAAGCGAGCTAATGGTCAGCCTGCATGTCAACTGGACCAAAAATACAAGCCGCTCCGGTCCATTGGTACTTCATCAGCCTCAGGGCGAAAGCGCACTTCTGGCTTATTGCATCCAGGATGCATTAAACCGCCAGCAGCATTCAAGCCGAACACCGGTGTTGGGAAAACCCTTTTATCTGCTGAATAAAGTTGAGCAGCCTGCTGTTATTGTCGAAATGGGCTTTATCAGTCATGAAGGGGATCGCAAAATGTTGACGGATCCCCGCAGACAGCTCCAGATTGCCGATGCTATTGCTTCAGGTGTGCGGAATTATATCCTTCTCCGGTGAAGTTCCCAACATTTCCGAGAGACGGACGAAGCTCATACTTTGCTGAAGCTTGGGAATTGTCGATGTCAGAACCGCTGCTGTTTTCTTGCCCGGAGCTCCGACATGGCCTATCGCAACGCCTTTGACATGAGAGTCCATATGCTTGTGCAGGACCCCCATTTGCTTGGCGATATGGCTTTCCGTATACACATCATCCAGAAATACATCATTGGAAAGAAGCGGAACCCCAAGCTCGGCTGCAACTTTTGGAACAACAGTCTTGAAGGTGGTTCGGCTATCCAGAAAGAACATGCCATGTTCCTTTACCACTGAAAGCACGATGCGCATAATATGTTCATCAGCTGTTATTTTTGAGCCCATATGATTATTCATTCCAATCGCATAAGGAACATCCTTGATTGCAGCTTCTGTCCGGTGACGGATCTCCTGATCGCTCATGTTTGCGGTTATAGCGCCTGGACCCAGCCATTCTCGCTTGCCGTGGTTGGGCTCCATGGGCATATGCACCAGAACATCATGGCCGAGTTTGTGGGCGGACTCGGCATCCTGCCTGGTCATATGCATAAAAGGCATGACGGCTACTGTAAAATGTACGGGTAAATTCAGCATTTCTTTGGTACCCGCCGAGCCATTTCCGAAATCATCAATGACAATCGCTACTTGTCGGGTCGTTTTTCCTCCCGCTCCATCCGTTTGTTGTGCTTGCTGCTCATAATTGGCGGCACTGGAGCGTATGGCTGGATAAGCAACTGCTATTAGAGAAATGATTGTGGCAGCCGCCAGAAACTTCCTTATACTTTTCATCGACTAACCCCCTGCTTTCCTTCGAGTTACACTCATTGTTTGTGGGCAGTGGGCAAATTATGTGTGTTTCCTGCAAAATAAAAAAGGCCGTAAAAAGCCGCTGCTTTATCGCCCGCTCGGACGGCGCTTCTGTCTGATTTATACGGATCTATTGAACCGTTTACATCTTTACCGAACCAGAGGTTAATCCTTCGATAAACTGCTTACTGGCCAATGCAAACAACAACACGAGGGGAACAGACGAAATTGCATAACCTGCGAACAATGAGCCATAGTCAGTTTGTTTCTGCGTGAAATAAAGAAGCCCTACGGGAATGGGCTGCAGCTCGATGCTATTCATGACCATGATTGGCCAAATATACTCGTTCCATGTTGATAAAATATTTAACATCGCCAATGTCCCGATGATCGGCTTCGACAACGGCGCGACGATACTAATCAGAACTTTAGCCTCCCCTGCACCATCCATTCGCGCTGCTTCGAACATCTCTTCAGACAATGATGAAAAAAAAGAGCGTAATACAAAGATACAAAACACTTGGCCACCGGCGATATATGGCCCCCATAATCCAAGCCAGTTGTTCAGGATATGCAATTTAATAACGATTCCAAAAAGCGGTACTAATGTCAATACACTTGGGATCATCAATAATGAAATGATCAGAAAGTAAATCTGCTCCTTGAAGAAAAAACGCATTCGGGCAAGTGCGTAAGCAGCCAAGCATGAAACGATAATCACGCCAACGACCGTTACACCGCTAATGATAAAGCTATTTAAAATAAATCTCCGAATCTGATGCCAGGCTTCCGTATAATTTTCTAGATGCAGTGGAAAAGTAAGTGTCCAGCGGTGGCTGGCAAATTGTTGTGCATCCTTAAAGGAGATCAGCAGCAGCATAATAAACGGAATGAACGTCAGAATTCCAAGAGCTGCTAATATGGCATGTTTACTCATCGAGCTATAGGTCAACTTATTCATGATTTCTCACCTCTCGAATTCTGTTGACGACTTCAGAAATTTATTGTTGATGACTGTAAGGCTGAAAATCATAATAAAAAGTACGACTCCGATCGCACATGCGTATCCCAACTGACTATTGGTAACCGCTTCACGATACATGATATAACCCGGAACGGTGGTCTTATTGGCCGGTCCCCCGTTGGTCAGAACGAGCTGCAGACTAAAGGTTTGTATCACCGAAATAATCGTTAAGATCATGATCAGCTTAATTTGCGACATGATGAGTGGCAGCTCTATTCGGAAAAACAATGTCCTCCCGTTTGCCCCATCAACAATAGCCGCCTCACGCAAGGAGCCTGGTATACTCTGAAACCCCGCTAAAAAGATCAATACATATACACCCGATATCCAAGGGAACCCAACTAGCAAAAGTGATGGAAGCGCCATTTTCATGCTTGCCAGCCACAAAGGCAACTGCTCGTCTGGAATGCCTATTGCAGCAAGAAAGGAATTGATCAACCCTACATCAGGGTTTAATATGAATTGCCATAGCAGAATCGTAACCATACCCGGGACCACCATCGGAAACACAAACAATAGACGGTACATATTCTGCAGCTTAATATGTTTGACTTTATAAATAAGCAAGGCAACGAATAGCGGGAATGTGAGCGCTGTGATCACATTAAATGCGGAGAACCAGAATAAGTTAAGGAAAGCTTGACGAAACTCCTCCGAAGTAAAGATGATTTCAAAATTTTTGAACCCAATATACTTTGCTGTTAGAAATCCATCCCAATTCGTAAACGAATAATAAAATGCGGATATCGCTGGATAATAACTAAAGGTCATGATCAATACAATCGTAGGAAGTAGAAATAAATAAGCTTTGATGTTTACTTTTTTCCATATTGAATTGGGCATCTGTCATCTCCCATTCCTGTATAATGAATAAAGGGGCCTCCCTGGAGAAGCCCCCTATTATGGATAGGATTATTTCAACCAGTCTGGATTCGCCTCTGCCATACGATCAGCAGCTTCTTTATAATATTTCATGACTTCATCGGTGAACTTATCAATGGTCCAATCTCCATTAAGGTAGAGCTGTATTGCTGCTTTCATTTTATCTTTGAACGGCGCATCAAGGAGTGCATGATAGCCCTGCATAATTGTGAGTGGGATATCATTTACAAAAGGCTCCTGACCCTCAGGAGTTACTGCCCCAACAATGTTTGGAATAGTCAAGCCTTCTGCCGAAATTCGTGTCATATTATCAGGACTGCCAAGAAACATTAGAAAATCCATAATAGCGGTCACTTTTTCCGGATCTTCTTGATTCAAATAACCAGGTACCAACCACTGTGCCGGCCCCCATGGACCGTAAATTTTGGTTGCCTTGCCCGATGCTGCAGATGCAACATCTTGTGTAATTGCCGGGAAACTAAACACGCCGTAATCAAATCCGAAATCCGACTTGTTCAAGTAATCTGAATATGCATTTCCAGCCATCCACATGGCAGCCTTTCCGGATTCAAACAACTGTTCTTCATCGATTTGCGCATTAAAGCCTTTTGGCCATTGCTGTGACCATTCCTTCATTAACAAATACTCTTGCTTGACGGCTTCTTTAAGCGGGAACTTTCCTTCCTTGATTGCTTTGACGAGCTCATTTGGCTCTAATCTGCCATTTCCACTAGCATCAATATCATTCATTTTGTCGAGCATAAATTCGCTATGCATGATCGTATCGGCCCAAGGACCGGAAGAAGCAGATTCTGTACTAAAGGCCATCGGAATGACACCGGAAGCTTTAATTTTCTCCTGGACTTCGATGAATTCAGTCCATGTTGTCGGCACGGTTAAGCTCAGCTTATCGAAGATTGTCTTGTTGTAATATATACCTATCGCTACACCGTCCCCGGGAATGGTGTATGCATTT
Source organism: Paenibacillus nasutitermitis (assembly GCF_014641075.1). Taxonomy (GTDB): domain Bacteria; phylum Bacillota; class Bacilli; order Paenibacillales; family Paenibacillaceae; genus Paenibacillus_Z; species Paenibacillus_Z nasutitermitis. Next base: position 1,487,251 of record NZ_BMHP01000001.1, on the reverse strand, counting down.
CCGTCCGGAGCTCTTACTGCGTCAATAATGCCCGGCACAAATGTATCCTTCCAAATCTGATTATCATTGTACGGATTCGGTTTATTTAGCCAAGGGTCCATCTGTAGAAACCAACCTTTCTGATAATTGGTCCACGTTTCCTCGAAATTCGTCCAGAAAATATCCGGTGCATCCTTGCTAAGCATTCTTGCTTGCAGCCAAGCCTTGCGGTCAGGCGCCGTCACTTCAACAAACTCAATCTTGATGTTTGGCTTCAATTTCGTATATTCATCTGCCAACTCCTGCATTACTTTGTGCACAGCCGGATCCTTCGTCGTACTTTCTCGCGGCAAATAACCTTGCGGGTCAAACTTGATCGTCATGTCCTTGGTCGGTGTGTCTGGCGCGGTTGACACTTGCCCCGTCTCAGATGGTGCAACCGATGATGCCGGTAATGTAGGATCTGCTTTTGAATTGTTGCTTGAACACGCTGAAATCAATAACAATAAGGATAAAACAGATGCAGACGCGAATCTGCTCAGGCTACACTTCCCCATTCTTCGTTCCCCCTGTTTTCAATATGACTCCATTACTAAGTCCAATTATAGCTTTCTGTCATAATGCGCCGAATAACTGCAATTGACATTGCTTTGCTGTAGTTGACCAGTTTGTTGTGCGCACTATGATTTGATTTGTTCGCGGTAATTCATCGGACTCAAGCCCACATGTTTTTTGAATAATAGGCTAAAATGCGCCGGATCCTTAAATCCGACCTCATATGCAATTTCATTTGCCTTCAGTCTCGTTTCAAGCAGCATTCGTTTTGCGTCTTCAATTCGGTAAGACCAGATTAAATCACGGAAATTTTGACCGGTCTCTTTTTTAATCAGCCGACTGAGATAAGAATGGTTCATATGAAATTCATTTGCCAGTCTCTCCAATGTCATGTCTTCGGCAGACTTGCTTCGTAAATAGGTACAAATTTCTTTGACCAGCCCATTCACAGATTGACTTTGGCTGATTGCGATAATCCGATCTGCAGCTTCTTCCACCCACTGCTCCAGAAATACCATTAAATCAAACAATATATCAAATGATAAAATGGTCTTACGCGTATGTAATTGAATTTCTTCCGGAATTCGCAAATTGTATTCCAACAATAGCATTTCTACTTTTTGAACAACTTGCAGCGCAAAAGTATGTATATTGGTTTTTGTCAGTCCTTTACCCATCATCTCCCTCGATATGGAAAGTAAATAAGAAGGCACTTTTTCTTTTTCCCCTTTACGTAACATAACTGTTAACTCATTAAGCTGGTCTTCCGCTCCGTTAATGTTGCCCTTCACGAGATTGGGAAGCGCATCATTAGAAATGATCGAGCCCTTGCCCAGCAGCATCCGATAGTCCAAGCAATCCTTAATTTCTTTCCAGGCTTGATCCAAATACACAAGGGAAGATTTTACTTTACTGATACAGATGGATACTGTAAATGGAAACGAATCTTTGCAACGCTCAAGCATATCACCAGCCATTTTCATGCTATCCGCGCGCATTTCCCACAGATCGCCATGCGGCTTAAACAAGATGAGATACAATCCCTTGCTGTCCGAATAATCCCAATAGCTATAGGGATTATAATGAAGAATTTGTGTGACGGCTTCCCTTAGAGCAAACAACGAATAAACTTCTCCAGTCTCTTTTAGAACATCCGCATTATCGATTACAACACAGATGACGATGGTCTCACGGTCTTCCAACCTGTTCTCAAGGGCAACTTCATATTTATCCGACACTTTAGCGATTGGGCTAAGCATAGCTTGGATGACTTTCTCTTGCTTGAATCGATCCTCCCTGCTTATGCGCGCTTCTCCTTGTACAATTAAATCGACGGCGTGCAGCAGCTCCGCATTCTGAATGGGCTTAAGGATAAAATCTGCCGCTCCAAGTTTTACCGCATGCTGCGCGTACTGAAAATCGCTAAATGCAGTCAAAAAGAGAAAACGGATGTGTGAAAATCTTACTTTAATTTGCTCTGCTAATTGAATGCCATTCATTAAGGGCATCCGGATATCGGTAATAATGAGATCCGGTTTATCCACTGGAATCCGCTTAAGCGCTTCGACTCCGTTGGCTGCAACACTTGTTATTTGACAGCCTATATCGCCCCATTCTGTTAAATTGGCAAGGTGATTTCGAATTAGCTCTTCATCATCTACAATCATTATTTTCATTAACTTTCTTCACCCTTCATTATATTGATAGGCAAGCGTAGTCGTACGATCGTCCCGCAGTCTGCTGCCGGCTCTATCGATAACCCATATCTTTTGCCGTACAGCAGCTGAATCCGTTGCTTCACATTATTTAAGCCAATTCCTGAGCTTTGATGATCCTTGGATGACAGTTTCAGTCCCGCTCCATTATCTTGTATTTCGACAATCAAGTCGTATTCGTATAAATAAACGCGAATCTTAATATTGCCTTGTTCCTCGATCTGGTCAATTCCATGAATAATGGCGTTTTCCACAAGTGGCTGTAAAATGAGCTTCGGCACAATAACCTGCTGCAGCTCATCTGAAACGTCGATTGTCCAAGTCAAACGTTCCTTATATCGATATTTAGCCAGCTGTAAATAGTACAATACGAATTGAAGCTCATTCTTCAAAGGAATCAAGTCACTTCCTGGCGAGATTGAAAAGCGAAAAATCGCAGCTAGTAATCGGATCATGTCCGGTATAGCCGTAGAACCAAGCTCTTTGGCCATGATATTGACGGATTCCAGCGTGTTGTATAGAATATGAGGATTGATCTGGGCTTTAATCATTTTGAGCTCGGCTTCTTTGTTCAGCAGTTCAACCTTGTAAACCTTTTCGATCAAGTTTTGTATATCCGTAATGAGATGATTAAAGCTGACGCAGAGTCGGCCGACTTCATCAATGGTTTTAATATTATCTATCTTTTCGTAAACCTCCTTCTGCGCTTTCCCCATCAAACGACTTAATCTCGCAATCGGCGTGGTCACACGGCGCAATAGGATAATGGTCAGAATAAGAACAAGAAGCCATGTTGCCGCTGTAATCAACAGTGCAAAAAAAGCCAAACTATTCATTTCTTGATTGAAGTTCGCTTTTGAAAAAAGACTGATAAAGCGAAAGTCCGAATACGCTGATACTCTTTCCAATACGACTGTATTCTTTGTATCCGGGTGACGCAAACGGGTGCCTGTTAGTTGTTGATCCGAATTGGAAAGGATCAGCCCACTGATGTTCGTTATAAAGAACTCTTGGCTGCCGTAAGTTGAATAAGTCATTGCTACCCTCTCCGGGTTTAACATAACGATCAATAAACCGATTCTTTTTCCAGTAGGTTCATGAATAATTTCCTTTGCGCCAACCAACCGATTATGATCGTTAAAGGGAGCCCATACGAAAGTCTCAGGCTTCTCGCGCGCCATGGCCTCCAAAGCAAGATTAGACTCAAACTTGTATTCTTTATCGGCATAATAAACTTCTTGATTTGCGTTAACCAAGTATATTGCATCAATAAATTCGCTTCTTAATATCAACTCGGATAGCCGTTCATTAACTCGGCTTCCTCTACTCGAAAAGCTCTCTCGATTTTCCTCATTCGTCGCATAATCTACTCGTAAAGCGGTTGCAATAAGATCATCCTTTTGTATCTGTGCAGCTTGGAGAGCAACCTCTCGTAAATATCCATCTATTTTATCGACCATCTCTACCAGTGATTGTTTTTTCGAATCGGTGATATTCGTCTCCAATATTGCAGATGACTTATAATAAAAGACACTAATCACGAGGATCAGTGGGAGTAAGGTCAATATAGAGTATAAGAGAATCATTTTATTAAAGAGCTTGGATGCAAATACTTTCCATAGACTCATTATCATGTTCCTTTGAATCGTATAAAACAATGGCTTTCACTCCAATTCCGATATTGAATAAAATTATTCCAGTCATAATCGTTCAACAAAAACGAAAAAACAGGTAGGGTGAATCACCTGTTTTCTGCGTATATTGCCCCGTTTCATCACGCTTATCATAGAAGGCTTAACGAAGTCAATAACCTTCTAATCACTGTCGCTGCTTCCGCCCTTGTCGCCTGATCCCGGGGAACAAACCTAGTCTTCGTTCTACCATTCACGATTCCTAAACCGACAGCGAATTGGATTTCCTTTTTGGCCCACTCGCTTATGTTTTCCGAATCAGCGAAAGTCATAACCGAGTCGGCACCGCCAGGGTCTCTTAATGCAGAATCTGAAGCATAGTTTCTCGCTCTAACAATCATTACGGCCATTTCTTCCCTTGTGATGTTCTTTTCCGGAGCAAAGCTCGTTTCTGTAATTCCCCGGATAATGCCTATTGAATAGGCGCTTTTCACTTCATTCTCATACCAAGCACCAGGCGCAACATCAGTAAACGGACTTTGATTCGAACCCGCTTTCAAATTCAGAGCTCTAGCAATTAGCGCCGTAAACTGTGCTCTTGTTACCTTCGCATTCGGTATAAAATGATCTTCGTCCACTCCTTTGACGATGTTTTTGGAAGCGAGCAGTTCTATATCTGCCTGGGCCCAATGGCCTTCCAAATCTAAAAAAAACTTTGTCACAGTGATGCCCTTTCCTAAGGAAAACGATTGATTCGATAAATGATGGTCGACCACCTTCATGGATTCCCACCTGACGGTCGAGGTCCCGTGATGTTTAATCTTGAATGTCAGGCTGCCGATGGAAATATCCCCGTGATCTCCGCTTACATTTCCGATTTTGGTATGAGCAATGATGATCTCGTTGTTCTTGATAATAGGCGATACAGAAAATCCGTCCAGACTTGAAGTGGCATCCACAAGCTCTATCAGGTCGGGATCAAACGTAAATCTGGCCTCATAGCCATATAAATCCTCCATATTTTTACCGCTCATAGTAACGATAACTTTACCATCAGCAAGTTTATGAGCAGCTATTAGAAATGATGGTGCCTGCTCGGCATAGGTGGCAGCAGGTAGCGCCAACGGATAACAGAGTAGAAATAGCAACAGGTAAGTCATCATTTTACGATTCATCGTATCATCCTTTCGATGAGAGAACGGTCACGTTGTTTTAGAATAAACAGGAAGGAGCAGTCTCCTCCCTGTTTATTCCTTCGATTACTCCAATATCTTCTTGGCAACCGCTGCGAGATCGAGGATGTCGATTTTGTCATCTCCATTAATATCCGCTTTCTTCACTTGCTGCCAGTCCGGGCTGCTGCTGTCTTTACCGTAATGAGCTGCCATGATGGACAAATCGCCTATCGTAACTTTTCCATCTTGATTGATGTCAGTGCTGTTTCCGCCCGTGCTTCCTGACGTAACCTGAATACTGATGGATGACAAAGCGGCAAGTGTTTCGTTTCCTTGGTCATTTCCAAGAGCTGCGCTCGTAATCGAGATTACACTTTCTGCCGTTTGTGAAATATTATTCGCTCTGAATGTTAGCTCTACCACTTGGGCGTTGCCTGTGATTGCATGCTCCGAGCCTTGACTGGCCACAATTAACCGCAGCTTACCCTCAGGCTCTTTGACAACTTCTACAATTGCAATATCTTCTATTAAGGACCTTGCGGATACAAATTCCATGACAGCAGAATCATAAGCCAATTGGATATCCTGCGCGTAAACTGCCTCGCTGACACTGCTTAAACCGTAGCTCACTTTAAATTCTGTCCCCGCAGGAACCGAGCTTCCTTCAGTTGTTAAAGTGGTGCTCGTATCGCTAAACGAAGCATCCAAGGCATACAATCTGCCTTCACCCGCTTCGAAATGATCCGATAACAATCTGGTCGTATCATTGTAATTCGTGCTAGCCTCTGTCCCAGTCGTTTTGGAAACTTCCGTCACAGATTGAATTCCGGGCGCTAATTGAAAAGACAATGTCTGCGCGTTTTTAAAGTCCTGATTCACAACCATCACATATTTCCGACCGTTCTCATGGGTGAAATATCCGATAACAACAGGTTGTTCGCCAACCTGTTGCCAGAAAAAATGAGCAGGCAGCGCCGTTGTTCCATCAGGGATCGTGCTGCCGGTATGATAAACTGCATTTGAAGATAGCTTCATAAGCGTCGAGCCGAGATATTGGACTTGGGCATCTATATCCTTGGCCCAGTAATAGGAGTTGTTTTTGGTGCCGTCAGGCAGAATAAGTCCATTATTATGTCCAGGCGGTGTAAAGTAGGTGTACCACATATAACCTTTTGCCCCATAGACCAGATTCGTAAAGACCTGGTAACGCATTTCGGATTCATTAGGAGCTCGCAGCCAGTTATCCCCTACTGATTGCATATAACTCCAGAAATCAGTTCTGGCTAATAGCGACTGCTTGCGGATAATTTCGAGATTGGCATAGTAACCAGTTCGAAACTCCTCCCATCTGGCGAAAGGGTAAAAATCAAAGGAGAGAATATCGGGTTGGGTGCTTGCCCAGCGGTATACATAATCCTCATAAGTCCCGCCTTGAATGTTCTGATCGATCGTAAACCACAGGTCAGCATCTATTGGTGATCCATCCCTATACGCCGTTCCGTCGTTGATCCAGCTCTCTCCATTATTCGAGCGGACGACTCCGTCAATAGAAACAGTACCCTCCACAGTCAACTCCATATAATACTGCGTGTTTTCCTGGACAGCTGTATGAAGACTAAACTGCGGCCAATCCGTATTTGCCCCCATACGGCTGCCACTAGCAATCAGGTTCGTTTTTGCCGGAGAATCCCATAGTTTAAGGTCCACTTCCTTGCCTTGATTCCATGTTTGGTGATCGACCCAAATCTGAATGGCAGAGAGATATGTCTGTCCTGGCAGCGTTGTGAAAGTTTGCCCTAATGATTGTTCGTTTGTTAATTGTTCATTCGTCGTATAATCAGCGAAACCGAGTTGTTCGGAGGTTGCATAATTGGGCAACAAATTCACAAACACCATATGATCGGGATCATTTGCTTTTAAGCGTCTAGTTGCTTCCTGCAGCTTGGGATAAAATTGACTGCTCGGTTCATCAAGCAAATAATAACCTTTTGTCGCTTCGTAATCCTTATAGTCCTCGGTGATTGCGTCCAAGCTGGCATCAGATGGACGCAGTCTGGCGCCATCAGCATAGACGAGCTGAAAGTAGGTAATATCAAACATGAGATCAACATTGCCCGACGCACCGTTCAGATATGCCTCTCCATCACTGTAAACATCATTGGTGCTGGCAGACAATAATACAGGGGTGGAGCTGTTACTCGTAACTTCCATATAATAAGACTGGTTTAAGCTTATCGGTATATTCCCTATTGCAAATGAGCTATCTCTTGCATTTATCGTAATGCTGTTTAATAAAGTTTGTTTAGCCGGACTATCGTAAATCGCAAGCGTCAGTGCAGTACCAGGATCCCAAGCTGAGGTGGGATCGACAAAGAGCTTTACGCTTTCGATGTACCAGCCGGTGTCCAGATCCTCTCTCTTCACCTTAAACGTCTGCCCGATCGGCTGAGAATCACTGATTGCAAGGGTTCCCCCTCCCACAGCTTGTGTTGAATTGTAAAAGTCAACGGCGAAGCGGCTATCATTAACAATGATTTTGAAATCGTTGGCTTTTGCCAGCTTTAATGCTTTATCATTAATTCCCGGAGATACGACATAATTGTTTCCGATGAAAAAATTAGCATTCATCTCTCTCATTTCTTTATATCTTTCATCTGTCGTATCGTCTGGTCCGGGTGGCCAAAAAAGACCGATTGGGAAAACGTTAGGTACGTCAGGCACAACATCGGTTACTTCTTCTAACGAGAAATCGTCGCAATAGGCGCTTCCCGTATCTCCGCTCGGTCTATAACAGAACACACGGGCGAACGTGTTGGTTTCGCCTGTAGTAAAGATGACAGTCCCTTGCGTGTAATTATTTCCGACAAGCGTTTCGGACAGGATGTCGCCACCGTAACTATTAACACCAATAAACACTGCGCCACTGTCTGTTTTTGCATAACCAGTCATTTTATACTTCGTATTTGGTAATAACCCCATTACGGCCTGATTTACCTGATCGCCTAATTGCGTTATCTTAGCAGCATATGTACCCGACCTGACATTTGCGGGCACGTTGGTTACTTCCGCAGAAGTCGTGGTCCATGAATCCAGCGTTCCGCTTTCAAATCCGGAATCGTGCATTATATTCACTTCGGCGTCCGCTGCAGTTGTGGGCGTGGGATTTCTAAGCAGACCTCCCGCTGCCATAAGAACAGCTAAACAAATATAAACTATTTTTCGTGCTAAATGCTTAACCATCAACCAAACCTCCTCATGATTTAAAATACTGTAACTACTTGTGTGCCCTCTTTACTATAAGTTCTCAAGTGCAAGCGTTTACATAACTGTAATTGACATTTCTTTTTCCCAATTGACTTCACTTTAAAGCTGTTAAAAAGGAGCTTTGAATGTCTGCATCTTTCGAGGATACGAGTCATCAAGCTCCCGATAATGCTTATGCTTTCCGAAACACTGGCGCTACTGCCTTACCCTCCAGCTTCTCAACTAACTTGTTCTGTTTCATTGCCTTTGATAATTCAGATAGTGAATCTTCCAAGACATCCAAAGTATATTGAATCTGCTCCTCTTTGTGCGAATAGGACACATAATTATAGCTTGTAAATAAGATTCCCCTACGTATCATTTCTTGTTGCAGAAAGCTTTTGATCAGTAGGGTGTCAGGGGATTCACGATACACGAATAACGTTTTGGCGCGAGGACCTTGTATGCTTATTCGCTCCGACAAACCATGCTTCTCGATGATTGCATTCCCCTGTTCCATAAGCAGCTTTCCCATAGCGTTCACGTGATCTATCGTACGATGGGTTTTCATTTCCTCGATGGTTGCTTTCGCCGAAGCTAATGACAGCATTTCCCCGCCAAAAGTGAAGGAGAAAAAAACATTCTCCAGCTCAGACATGATTTCCGCCTTACCTGTAAGAATGGATAACGGCATCCCGTTGGCAACCGCCTTCCCAAAGGTGGCTAAATCCGGAGTTACTCCGTAATACTGTTGAGCACCGCCAAGCGCAATTCTAAACCCTGTCAGCACTTCGTCGAAAATGAGCAGCGCTCCATTGTCATGCGCAAGTTGTTTCACATCTGCCAGGAAATTGGGTTGCGGATGAATAACTCCTACCGGCTCCATGATGACCGCCGCCACTCTTCCTTTATATTTGTTTATTAACATCCTCAAGCTATCGATATCGTTATAGCTAAACTTCTTGGTCAGCCCCTCTAATACGGGAGGTATTCCGGCATTTCTGTCCGTTGTAATGACATACCAATCGTGCCAGCCGTGATATCCTCCACACAAAATGATGTCTCTTCGCGTGTAGGCTCTGGCCAGACGTACTGCAGCCGATGTCACATCCGAACCATTTTTGCCGAATCTGACGCTTTCCGCGCAAGGGATAACTTCACGAATAAGCTCAGAAACTTCTACCTCAAGTGGATGCATCATCGTTAGTGTAATCGCCTCATTCAATTGATTGATAATCGCCGAATTCACGGTTGGATAATGATAACCAAGGGACACCGCTCCCAATCCCATCCCATAATCGATAAACCGATTTTCATCTACATCCGTAACGATACAACCATCGCCTCTGGCTAAATATTTAGGCGCATACCCCTCGATAAATTGGGTAGGCCCTTTCGAAAGACACTGTGTGCCACACGGAATCAAAGATGACGCACGCTGCCAATATCGTTCCGAGATTTGAATTCCATTCACCATACCAAGCTTATCCACATACATTCCTCCGTTCATTATCATCCTCGTACTGATCAGGTAATTCAGCCGGTAGAAAGTTTGGATTCACTTTTTCCACCTTACCTGTAATCGCGCTCTTCTCGGCAGCTGCCAAGGTGCCACATATCACGTTGGATGTGCGAAAGTCGTATGGCCACTGATTACTCCCCTTAATCGTCTCAACAAAAGCGTCAATCTCTTCTTTATAGACTGATTCCAACAGCTGTGACAGCTGTCCATAATTTCGCGTATCATGTATCCCCAGCAACGGTAAGCTGCGATGAATATCGCCTGAAAGGAGATCAAACTCGATTGTTCCATGCGTACCTACAGCAACGCCTTTTCGAATGACCTGAGGACTCGCTCCCAGAACGACAAGCTGCCCGATCCCTCCATTATCCAAGCGCATTTGCAAACTCCAACTGTCTTCATAATTCGGCTCCAACTCTCCACCTGTACGCACTATACCTGTTACGTCTTGCGGTTCGGAAAAAAGATTTGCCAGTCCAATTAATTCGAAGGCTACCATTTCTCTTGTCCCATTCGTGCTGCGATTACGTGCATAATATTCTGTTCCTTCATCTGGGTGCCAACTGGCCATATCAATGGATAAGATGAACGTATAGGCATGCAGCACGCCGAGCTCTTCCCTCACAATTCTCGACAATTCCTTGTATATGGGCAAAAATTGAAGTGTACATGAGGGGGCCGCAACCGTTGACTTTTCAGCTGTTGCAAGCTCCACTTCTCGATAATGAAACGGGAACAGTTCCGCTTCGCAGAAGAAATGCAAACCTCTGTCCAAAGCGATCTCCACATACTGCGAGTGTGACTGCGGCGGCGTGGAAATACTAATGGCAACTGCTCCCCAGGCTAAAGCCGACTCCATATTATCGAAACAGGGTATCCCAAATTGGTTACTTGCGCTATCTCTCCGATCGGCCCTCATTTCCAACAAGGCAACTTCCACATCCGCGCGAGCCGTCAAATCTCGTATTCTTCGCGTCCCCATTGAACCGGCACCAATTTGTAAAACCTTTATTCTCATAGAATCTCTCCCCAGTTAATCGTTTGAAAGCTGTAATCTTCGGCTGATTTCTTGGCTTTTAGACAAATGAGGGCGCTTAATAATCCATCGTCCAAAGGCGTACTCGATCTTGCTTTTCCCTTCATGACATCGATGAAGTTTCTCGCCAGGACTGCATCTCCACCCCCATGAGACTCATTGTCCGGCAGCACCTCATACGTCTCAATTCGGTTTGTATGATGCATATAAACCTTCAACAGATTCGTATACCAATCAAATTCGATTGTACCTTTATAACCCATTAGCTTTGCGCCTCGACCACAGGCTGTTTTACGTGCGAAAAAGTTCTGTGAATAGGATACATGCATGCCAGATTCATACTGAATAATCGCGCTGCCTGAATCTTCATTTCCGGTATCTTCTGCGAAACAGCAATATTCCCACGAAGCATCGAAAGAAGTGCTTTGATATGTGTTGTCTAAACAAATGTGCTTATCGCTGCAATCCTTACACTTTAATCCTGCGGGATTTGTTCCTTTGAAAACCTGTTTTGATTTCATCGCGCATATCCTTACAGGTCTTAGTTGAAGTAAATAAGTAATGTAATCAAAGTCATGCGTAGATTTTTGCAGAAAGAGCCCGCCCGTCTCTTTCTCGTCCCTATACCAACCGTGATAATAAATTCCACCGCTAGCTACATTATTCATTGCTTGAACATGCTCCACAGTACCGATTTTGCCGGAGTCAATGATTTCCTTGGCCATTTGAAGGAGCGGTGTATTACGAAGCGGAAAAGACACAACCACTTCAGATCGGTACGCTTCATTCGCCGCTTTCAGGCGTAATAAATCTTCATAGCTAGTCGCAACGGGTTTTTCCAAATATAGCGGAATACCGGTGGGCAATATTTGCAATGCCATCTCGGTATGCAGAGAACATCTTGTACCAATTAGGATGCCGTCTATATTGCCCGCTGCAATCATTCGTTCAGGCGTATCATAAAACGAGATTCGATCGCTTTGTTCCTGTCCAAGCTCCTGTTTGATCTGCTGATTACGCACATCCGTAATTGCGGTTACGCGGCATTCAGGATCAATTCCGGAAATTTCATCCAACACCCAACGAATTCGTGCTCCATAACCAATAACGCCTAGATTCATTCCAAATCCCCCTGACCGTATCCCGTCCCTTCACAGCTTTATTTTAATACCGCGGTTATCAACCGTAACATAACTGCAGTTGACATTGCTTTTCTACAATTGACTTCTCTTCACAGTAAAGCTCATTTGGGGTTTGCCAGTAAGTCTTCACTGCTGTACAGCTTCCTGTACTCCCGCGGGGTCGTACCGGTCACTTCCTTGAATATACGGATAAAATAATTCACATTGCTGTAACCGGATACCTCGCTGATCTCTTTGATTTTCCAATTCGTTTCATGCAGCAGCTTTTTGCTCTTCTCGATGCGAGCATGTGTTAGATATTCCAGGAAATTCATCCCCGTCTTGTCTCTGAAGATCCTGCTCAAATAGGCAGGATTCAATTGCAGATGGTCAGCCGCATACGACAGGGACAACTCGTTGCCGCTGCACTTTTCGATCAGTTTCATCACTTCTTGGATGTAATTGTTTTTCTTTTCCCGGAATGCACCTTCAATATGAACGGACATGACTTCGATCATGTCCTCGGACCAGGTGATCATCTCCTCCACATCTTTCTTCTGTAGGAGCACGGTGAACAGATTGTTTTTCACACCTAGCACTTTGGGCAGATCCAGCCGCATATTGCTTGCCGTTTCCAGCAACCGCACCCATAGCTGAACGAAAGCCTGTAACAACTGTTGATATTGCACCCGCTCCTGCTGCTCCTTCACTTCCTTCACAAACTCGGCGAATACCAGCTTGGCCTGATCCGTCTCCCCGTTCTTGACGAATTGGTTCAATGTCGTTTCCTTTTCCTTCGGATACACGAAAACCGGCAGGCTTTCAAGCCGCACATCCTCGATGTAGATCACTTCACCAATCCCGCCATTGCCGCGGTGCCCGATTGCCTCTTCTGCCTCGTCGTACGCTTTGTGCAACTGATACATATCCGAACAATGCCGGCCTATACCAATCGTGCAGTATAGGTCAAGTGTTCCCTTTACTTCAGATTTCATATTTTCGGCCAGGTCATAGACGTCCATCATGTCCGACTGCTTGCTATTAAAGACTATGGTAAACAAGTCCTCTGACATCTCCACGATAAAACCGGTATGGCTTGTGAAGAGCACCCGCTCAAGAATGTCCACGATTTGCAGCTTGATCAGATTTCTGCTGGAGAAGTCCAGCTCCCTCCGGCCGCGGTCATCGAATAATACATTCAACAGCACCATGTCTTCCAGTTCAAATCGAAGTCCCAGCATTAAGATCCGTTCGATCATTTCTTCCCTGCTGTACCTGTTATTCTTGATCAGCGTAGTAAGAAACTTCTCCCTGTACGCCGGCAGGCTTTCCCTCAATCGATGCTGCAAACTGGCTCTTTCCTCGATAGAACGAGTAAACCGGGTCTCAATCGTCTTGAACTCATCGTACGACTGCGTATTCGGTTGTACTTGCAAATGATCGGTATAATCGACACTCTTCATATATGCGAGCAAACGAAATACTGGTCCGTAGATGCTTTGACTGGCCATGAAGGCCAGAAGTCCTGTCGCCACAATCAGCATAAAGGAAGAGAGGAATATGAGACCTTTGATGTGAAAGATGCTGCTATACAGTCCATCCAGATCGATCGCCCTGACGAACGTCCAGCCAAAGAGCTGTGACGTCTGGTAAGTGACGAGCATCTGCTTGTCGTTGTACTCGATAACGTCTTGATCCGTAAGAAGTTCACCCTGTATGCGGCTTTCCAGTTCCGCCCTGATTTTCGGGTATATCTCTTCCCTTCCATCGTGAAGCAACACCGCATTACTTTTCGACAAAGCGAAAAAGGTTTCATTCTCCCGTTTTTCTAGATTATTTACAATTTTGGCATAAATGAGATCCGCATTGAGGTTGACGACCATATAGCTATTAATGTTGGGAGATTTGTAGATGACAGGTAGTATTTGTTCAGCATCAGCTCCCGGATGATCTATATATCTCGCTTCCATGAAGTAGGGAAACTCCAATGCATCATCCGGAATTTCGATCCATTTCTGAGCGTTCGCTTCGTCCTCCGACAACTCGCTACCGATAGACGTCAGTGTAATATCCTTAGCCCTGTCGATTAGAAACACCGAATGAATGAAATCATTGGAGATTTTTATATTGTCCAGATTCCATCTCACTTTGGCTTTACTACTGATATAACGTGCCAAAATGGGCAAATCCAGATCGCTGATATCCTTGTTCAGTCCCTCGTAGTAGCTGCCCCTAGGGAATCTCTCCCACTCCCGCATCGTGCTATCCAGTGTGAATTGTTTGAAATTATTTCCAATTTGATTAATAATAATCTCCAATGCATTGGCCGTCTGGGATAAATAGTTGGAATTAGCATGAAGCAGTTCAGTTTTGAGTGAAGCTTTGACATTGTGATACAGATAAATGCTGATGATCAGAACGGGAAGCAAAGAAAGAAAGAGTGTGTAGCCGATCACTTTAAAGTAAAATTTCCGGGTTCTACGGAATATAAATATCTTTTTGATCATGCTATTTTATTGCCCCCTTATTCTTTGCCGGATCGTTGACCCACGTTGACCCCTCTTATCGTCAGCATACCCCGAGCTATTCCGATTGTCTATATCGTTAAAAAAACAGGAGCCCGCACAAAAAGCTCCTGTTATATTCACACATGCTTAAGGTAGCGACAGCATATCCGCGATTCTTATTCGGGTTACTCTCAGCCTGCGGAGACAGCTTCCGTCTTGCCTATTGCCGGCACAGTAAGCTAGTAAGACGGAATCATCGACAAAGTGGATGGCAACATAACAATAACCGCTGCTTTCATCCGTTTCAGCAGAGAAGTAATGTCCCCATGTCTTGCCCTCATCCTTACTTACCGCTCCGATCAACGGGAATCGCCCCGCCGTATGCCGTTCATAAATACGTGTCTGATAATCAGGGATAGGATTCCACACAGCCAGCAAATAATTAGATTCCGGAATTCGCTTCATCGAAAGTGGAGAATTCGGTGAAGTAAAAACGGAAGGTACAGGCACACTCCATGTCTCTCCCTGGTCCATGGAAAAGGTCTCATACTGATAACCCATATCTGTCCTGCACCATGCCCATAATGTACCATCTGCCAGCTCTATTACGCCCGGTTCGTCCAAACCCGATCCCGACCTTGCGTATGGCAATGTATAGAACGAATTAGATTCTCTCCAAGTAACCCCATCGTCATCGGATAAGTAAAAGAACAGCATGGCCCGTGAATCCCATGAACTCAATTCCACTTTGCTTTCCCCGCGCATTCTAAAGTAGCTGGCGGGAATAACCAGTCTCCCTCCTTGCAAACGTATCACTCTGTCGTTATTTACATTGAAATACCCTGGACCCGGCATACAACAGACAGCCTCGCTCCACGACTCGCCTTCATCCGCTGAACGTCTGAGGAAGAAACGCAAATCATGCCAGCCCTGACGAACGCCATAGAACATACCAATATCGCCATTACCCAACCGCAATAAACTTACACTCATAAGATTAATGGCATCATATTCCTCCGGCTTTGCAATCACTTCGTCATCCGTCCAGGTGTTTCCCCGGTCTGCCGAATAGCGCTTAGCAATGACTGCATAGGCATAATCCTCTGGAGAATCCCCAAGAAAACGGCTATACACGAACAACAGTCTGCCGTCTTTAAGCTCGATAAAAGCTCCCTCGCTATTACGCGGATTCCCTTCGGATGGCCCAAGCTCTAACACTACATCCCCAAACTTATCCATTTAAATTCATCCTCCACTTAAATTCATCTGATGGTATCGTTAGAAATCTGCTAGCCCTTTATTGAACCTGTTAGTACACCTTTGACAAAGTACTTCTGCAAAAAAGGGTAGACGAACAAAATAGGTACCGTTGTAACGATGATTGCTGCCGCTTTCAAGCTTTGCGCTGTTGGTCTTTCCATCATCCCTGCTGTCATCGTTGTATTTAATTCTTCCGAGGTCATCGATAGTACAACTTGCCTCAGAATAAGCTGCAGTGGATGCAGTTGGGTATTATTAATATAGATCGCTGCATCAAACCAAGCATTCCAGTGACCTACTGCATAGAATAGCCCGATGGTAGCAAACGTGGGCAAACTTAACGGAAAGACAATCCGCACGAGGACGCCCAGCGGCGAAGCTCCGTCAATGATCGCCGATTCTTCAATCTCCAAAGGGATTTGCATAAAGAAATTCCTCATAATAATTAAATTCCACGAACTGATTAATCCAGGAATGATCATCACCCAGAATGTGTTCAGCAAATGTATACTTTTCATGAGCAAATAATTGGGGACGAGGCCGCCACCGATCAGCATAGTGATAAAAACGAGCGTAATCAATCCGTTTCTCCCCGGCAGATCCCTGCGTGCCAACCCGTAGGCCATCATGGCCGTAAACACCAGATTGAGCGATGTACCGATCAGTACTCTCAGGAATGTGATCCCGTAAGCATTGTAGATCAATGAGCCTTTGCTCAACAGTAGGTTATAGGCTGCGAAGTCCAAGTCCCTCGGTATAAGGATAAAATTCCCTCTGGCGATCAGCTCATTCTCACTGACGAACGAAGTGGCAAGTACAACAAGAAAAGGGATAATAAAGGATAATGAAATTATGGTCAAAAAGCTGTAATTCACAATCTGAAATGTTCTCTCACCCATACTTCGGCGTTGTTGGTTCATCTTACTTCACCTCTACCATATACCTTCCTGTTTGTATTTCTTGGCCAAGTAGTTTGCGCCGAGCAAGAGGATCACCGCGATTAAGGATTTGAATAGATTGACGGCAGCAGCATAGGAATACTGCAAATCAACCAGCCCCTTACGGTACACATAAGTATCGATAATATCAGCTACCTTAAATACGGATGGGGAATACAGCAGAAAGATTTGTTCAAAACCCGCATCCAGCAGCCCCCCGATAGAAAGAATAAGGAGCAGCGTGATAATGAATGAGATCCCTGGCAAAGTTACATGCCAGATTTGTCTCATTCGACCTGCACCATCAAGCTTCGCAGCCTCGTACAAATGTGAATCGATTCCTGCGATAGCTGCAAGATAGATGATCGTCCCCCACCCTACCTCCTTCCAGATGCCCGAAATAACAAGCACCGAGCGGAAATAATTCGCATCGCCCAGGAAGAAAATTTGCTTTAGGCCCATTTGCTGCAAGAGGGTATTAATAATGCCGCCATCTGTCGTTAGGAAAGTCGTCAGCAAACCAGCAACTATTACCATTGAAATAAAATGCGGCAAATATGAAACCGTTTGCACAACTCTTTGAAACAGGATGTTCTTTGCCTCATTCAGTAAGATCGCCAATAGGATTGGAGCGGGGAAGCCGAAGATCAGTCGATATAAACTAATCAACAATGTGTTCCTCATAATATCCCAGAAGTAATATGAACTGGTGAAATTTCGGAAGTGCTTCAACCCCACCCATTCACTTGTTAAAATCCCCGTAATCCCGTCAAATGGCGATACATCTTTGAATGCAATGACAACGCCATACAGCGGAATATAATGAAATATAAGATAATATATAATTCCTGGTGCGATTAGAAAATAATACAATTTATAGCGTTTGAGCTGAGATGGGATGGTTCTTCTCATTGCATCGCCGCTTTTACTTTGTTGTACTGCTCAGTCATGACTTCAATCCATTTGTCCAATCCTGCAGAATATAATTCCTGAATAAATTTGTCGTAGTCACTCATGGGTCTCGCCCCCATAATAAACTTGACAACTTCCTCCTCAATCATGCGATTAATATCTTCGATATGAGGCAGCTTATCGGAAATCTCCTGCTGGTCGTACAGATAGTCCACATCTGCCGTGGCCGGGTTTTTCACCCTGCTCGTGTCACCGCTGAACTTGCCCAGAAAATCATATTCCGGTTTGCTCGCAGGATCCGACGGTGCAATTTGAACGGTGTAAGCAAATGTACTGGCCGTAAGGTATTCTCCGGCATAATCCTGATTAATGCGTTCGAAGACGTGCTTGGACTCATCGATATATTTCCAATGCTTATCCTTTATTCCAAACATGATCAACAAATAGTTCTCGATGTCGGAATGAATCCAATCAATGAATTTAATCGCTGCTTCCGGGTTTTTCGATTTTTTATTCAGCATCCAGCCATACGGCGACAATCCGGACATCGTTGTAATATTGCCTTTAGGACCTTTGAGCTCCCCGGCAACCTCATATAATGCCTCTGGTGTTTTCTGTTGAAGGTCGGATTGGATGTTCGTCACAACTGAATAATGAATAATGGCGGAGGCTACCCTGTTCTGCTTTATTAATTCGCGTGTTCTCTCCGTATTTAATGTGAAGGTTTCCTTATAGATATATCCCTTTTGGTACCACTCAGCCATTTTGGCAATGAAGTCTTTATACCCCGGATTAATTTCCGGCGGTTTAACTTTTCCGTCCTGATCAAGCCAAGGCCCATAGCCTACATCCATGAAGCCTGCTGACAAAGCCAAATTCAGGCCTGTCATATTGGTGACAATTGGGATCGTCTGACCCGCCCCCGCCGGATCCATTTCTTTAAACGCCTTCAATACCGTCTCATACTCCTCAATCGTCTTTGGCATCGTTAAATTCAACTTCGCTAACCAATCCGACCTAAGAAATACAGTTTTCTCAGCTAATTGAGGCACCTGCGGAATCGCCCATATTTTTCCTTCCTTATCCGTAACCGCATCCCAAGCACTTGCCCATTCTTTCGGCCATAACTCCCTGATGTGCGATCCATACTTGTCCAACAAATCATTAAGAGGCTGGATTGCGCCATTGTCTCTGAATGCGCCTATACTTCCAACGAAAATATCAATCGGCTCATTAGAAGCAAGCAACAAGTTTAATTTTTCCGCTTCTTGACCTTTTGGTGGAATATTGGCCTCTACATCGAATCCGGACTGATCTAATACTTCCTTGTGAACCATCTCCAAATCTTCCTTCTTGCTAAGCGTAGATGCAAGTGCAAGATTTCCCGCGTTAGCATAGATGTATACCTTCTCATTCTTTTTGGAATCAGTCGCTGCCGACTCCCCCTGGTTCTTGTTCTGGTTTCCCGCGGTGCTAACATTGCCTGACTTTTCAGATGTAGAACAGCCTACTACAGCCACGAACATCATGATACTGATGATTAAAGCGACAACCCTTTTTCTTGACATCGATTTGCCTCCCTGAGTTTCAATTCATCATGTTCCGGCCGGAACTGTCAGCTAGCCGATGCTTCTAGCTTACCGCGGATAATCGTATATCAAAAGGATAAAGTTTTGATTTCCGGGATATATCAATTTTTTAATGATGTTGGAGAAAAAGTGCTATAACTGCGACTGCACAATTAATCACCCGATCTCGCGTTTTATAAACGCCACTGCTCAGATTGTACATTTTGGCCAACACCGATACGACATAACGATCATTCCTACGTTCATGTTGTACATGCTGGCGATCAGAAACGGCGTTATGGCGACCGGCAGCAAAATCAAAACGATTCTAAAATCGTAAGTTCTCGCATCAAGCTTCATGATGTGCTGCCCCACGGATTCAACTCGGTTGTAAAATAACGAGATTCCGCAGATCGGCGGTATGTTGCCGTACAATGATATCGAGAACGCCGAACAAACCCGGGCGCTCTGGCTCACATGCGCCAAAATCGCCCGGGTTTGCCTTGCAATATGTGCCAAAGCCGAGAGTATACCTTGGCTCTGGAATCACTTGGAATCGAATCCCTAATCCAGCTTAATCTTAATAACGGCTTTCTTGATCGGAGCGACGTCCCGAATCTTCCCGCCGGGCCGATGGATATCCGCCGGAAAGAAGATGGCGTATGTGCCCGCTCGAAGGATGAATTCCATCTCGTCGTACAGGCGATCGTACAACAGGGCATCGCTCTCCTCAAGAATATCTTGAGTTGCGACTTGTTCGTCCGTCAGCCGGGCAAACCCGATTTTCTCTTCTCCTTCTATGATATATTGGACATCCATATATGCCCGGTGAGACTCCGCTT
This sequence comes from Paenibacillus nasutitermitis, assembly GCF_014641075.1. Classification (GTDB taxonomy): domain Bacteria; phylum Bacillota; class Bacilli; order Paenibacillales; family Paenibacillaceae; genus Paenibacillus_Z; species Paenibacillus_Z nasutitermitis. Next base: position 1,467,247 of record NZ_BMHP01000001.1, on the reverse strand, counting down.
TTAATTCCGCGATATCGCGCGTATGGCTTTCACTGATCATACAGAACATCCTGCTGCCTTCGATCTCATATTTACCGGGTCCAAGTTCCGTGAAATCCGTGTTTTGCAGGTATTCCATCGCTTGCCGTATGACTGGAGCAAATGCCGCCTCTTCACGCTTCCAATACTTCAAATCACCGAAAATCATCGTTTTTCTCCTCCAACTGTTTCGACTCATTCTTGTAATAAGGCAATCAAATAAACGAGCGAGCCTCGCTTCAAGACCGGCGCTCCCGCTAGCCCCACGATGACACCGTCGCAAACCGCCCGGTAACTCCGCAATATTTCTCCGAAGCCGTTATAGACGATGCCGATCTCATCGCCTTGCCGAACGTTCTGCAGAAGTGCAACCGAAGGGATAAAGAATCCTTCCTCCTCCGCTGTGACCGAACCGTCGAAATCACCATTGCCGGTTAATCTGTAACGAATCTCCGGTTTGGTCTCCTCCGGAATCCATTGCGACGGACTGACCAGCATGCCGAGATGACCCATCAAACGCAGTGCCCCTTGACGCAGACGATGCTGCTCGTCGCGCTTGACGCGTCTCCCGCCGAAAGCTTCCGTGTACAACCACGGAATTCCGCAATCTCCGGCATATGACACCGTCCGGCCTGGCGACACTTGATCATGCCCCCATAACACTTGAAATCCGAACGCTTCGGCCGCCGCACTGGAGCGCCGGCCCGTCTCGCAGCCGTCATTGTCGTAATAGCCGACGAATTCCGGCACCTCATAATACGTTCCGCCGCTATGCATATCCAGCAGAAAGTCGGCTTTCTTGATCAGACCTTTACCCAGATGCCATGCCAGCCGCTCCGTTACAGTGCCTTCCCGCTTCCCTGGAAACTCCCGCGCCAGATTACGCCCATCCTCCGGAGTCAGCCTGTCTGCCGTACGGTAGGCATACGCATTCGCAATCGGAACCATAAGCAGCGTCCCGCGAATGTCTGCAGGCGACAGCATGCGCCCAAGCTCAATGATCGTCTGTACCCCTTCGTACTCATCTCCGTGGATGGCCGCAAGCATGAGCAGCACCGGACCCGCATCAGCTCCTTTGATCAGATACAGCGGGATTTCCGCCACCGAACCTTCGGCCTCTTCATAAGTCAGACGGATTTGTTCCTTAACGGCTGCGGGGTAAGCGTCGGGCCGGAACCTTTCGATCTCTTCACGTTTCAAAGTCATGTGCGTTTGCTCCCTCGGAGTATTTCCGCTGCCTCTCTCCCGTTCAAATCAATTGAATCTGCTGCATATGGCTCTTCACTTTATCAGCCTGCTGCGGGTTTAGCCGCGAACAGTAATCCGGATGAAAGTCGCCCTCGAAGCCCAGCAAGTTCATGGCATATGTAAATCCGGGAAATATGCCGACCTCGACGAACAGGTTGCGAAGGCCGACAATGCTGTCCAGATGCTTTGCGGCTAGTTCATGGCTGCCTGCTGCTAACGAGTCATACATCTTTTCCGTGATTTCGGACGTGCAGCTGAACATGCCGTCCAACGTTTTCGTAATGCCATACATATAAGCAACGTCGAATGTATCGAGTCCGCTATAGATCACCTCAAAATCCTGATTCACATCTCTCAAGCTGCGGCTTAATATCCGAACCAATGCGAGATCCGCCGATTTAATACCCCGAATGTTCGGATGGCGCATCAGCTCGATCACGGTAGGCGCTTGAATTTTGCTCTGGGTAACGCCAGGCAGATCGTATAAATAGAGCGGATATGGCGAAGTATCGGCAATTGCCCGGTAGAAAGTTATGATTTCCGCTTGCGTGCTTTGAAAATAAAACGGAACCGTCGTTACGACACCATCCAGCTTGAGCCCCTTCAGTCCGTCGATCCGATCTCTGACGCGGGTGATCGAATTGTCCATGACGCCCGCATAGACCGGGCATTGTCCGCGCGCCGCTTCCGCTGCAATCCGGGCTACTTTGACATATTCGCTGTCCTTAATCATCGGCTGTATGCCCATCGATCCCATGACAAACAGCCCTTCGGCTTTCCTCCTGATCTGATCCTCCACGTGTTTGCTCAAACTGTCGGCCAGCACATTGCCGTCCTGGTCCAGCGGCGTTCCTAACGCCGGATAATAACTGTTGCCCATACTTAAATCCTCCTCATGTAAGTTGTTGACCGATTCATACAATGGATTCCGGTATCGTGCCGTGCCTGAACAGGTCTTCGGCCTTCCGTATCGGCACTTTGCCGTTTCTCACGACAGGCATCAGATGCCCCGGCATCAAACGCTCTACATTCAAATTCCCAAGAGGCTGCTGCCGATCCATTAAACCTTGTCGCTGATCCTCATCAAGCGAGCACCGAACTGATGCTGACCGGCTGTCCCCGCTCGCAAGAACGAAGAATCGCCGTCGTTACGCGAATGACATTCAATGCGTCTTCGGGACGAAGGATGGCGGACGATGCAGAATCGCGCACACACGCCGCAAAATGCGCCAACTCCGACATCAACGGCCCTTCGATCCGCCCGTAGATCTCTCGCGAAGTGTACAAGTAAGGAACTTCGTAAAGCTGTTCGGAGCACAGGCTGAACGCCGCATCCGGACTTTGCACACGCAGCACGCCATCATCTCCCACAATCTGCATGTACTGATCTTGAGGGGCCGGCCATTGCCGGGGCGTCAGCCAATTGCTGTCCGTCATCGCGACAGTGCCATCTGCAAAGGTCATCATCGCACATATCATATCTTCTCCTTCCGGGGAACAAGAGCTTTTGGCATAAACCTCGATCGGCAGCTCGTTCTTGATCCATAAGATCTGGTCGATATCATGAACCCCCAAGTTCAAGACGACCGGAGACCGCTTGTATAATCCGAAATATTCCCGCTTGTCGCTCCGCCTGGCATAGATGGAACGAACGCGCCCGATGTCCCCTCGCTCAACGGACATCTTCATCTGCAAATACCGATGATCAAAGCGCAATACGTGTCCGACCATGAGGAGACGTCCCCGCTCGGCAGCGACGCCGATCATCTTTTCCGCCTGCGCCAGATCACTTGCCAGCGGCTTCTCCACAAACACATCGCATCCCGCTTCCAAGCCCGCCATTACGGCCTCGTAATGGCTATCCTCCGGCGTCAGCACATCGAGCGCATCGAGCGATTCGGCGCGCAGCATCTCCTGCACGTCCGTATAACTGCCGCATCCGAGCTCATCTCCGAACACTTGAGCCGTTTCCCCGTGAATATCGCAGACGGCCGCGATGTTGATAAACGGAATTTGCTTCAGACATTCGATATGCAGCTTGGCAAAACGGCCTAACCCAACAATCCCCAATCGGATTCGTCCCATCCTGCTACCCCCTCCCCCTATAGTTCATCCACATCGATCATCGGAATCGACGGCGATTGCTTCACCATCGTGTCCATCCGGTCGACATCCTTGTATCCGGCTCCCGATACGATGCAGATCACGTTGGCATTCCAATCGATTCTCCACTCCCTGAGCACCTGTACCACACCTGCCAAGGCGATCGCGCCAGCCGGTTCGCAGAAAATCCCTTCCTTTATGGCAAGCTACTCTTGCCAATGCCATGTATCCGCGTCGGGCAGCGCTTCCGCGAATCCGCCGCTATGCTGCAAAGCCTGCAAAGCTTGGACGCCATCGGGCGGATTCGGCACCTGAATGCCGGAAATCATCGCCGTCGACGCCCCCTCGGCCGGTTCGTCTATCCCGAGCTGCCAAGCCTGGGCGATGTTGGCGCAGCCTGTTGATTGGTAAGCGACTAGCTTGGGCAAGCGCCCCTCATAAGTCCATATGCCCTGATCCGCCATATCACTGATTCTCATCGTCCCTCCCTTAAATATATGATGGTAATACCAATAAAATATTAACACCCATGACCAGCTTTCAAGTCGTCTTACGCTGTCGCTAGTCCCTTCACTCTCACTACCGCCCGTTCGCGATCATTTCTTTTAACGGGCTTAGATGATCGATCATCGCTTTCTTAGCGCCTTCCGCATCCGATTGCTTGAGCAGTTGAACGATCCGGGCATGCTCGACGAACGTGCTCCCGTAACCGTCAGCTTCCGAAATTCGACGTTCCCGAACTTCGTTAAAATATTGGGTGATCACCTCGCTAAGCTCATAGAACGTGCGATTACCTGTCATCCGGAACAACGTGCGATGGAATTCGATATCATCTTCTACAAGGGACTTCTTGAGCTGAATGGCTCTCTCCATCTGTTCGAGATTCGCATCGATTTCCCGGAAATCGACGGCGATCGGGCTCGCCTGATTCTCGCACCTCCGCATCACGATCAGTTCGATGGCCGACAACTCCAGCATCGTGCGCGTCTCCAGCAGCTCCAGCATACGCGTCCGATCCCGCGACCAGCGGAAGGAAAACTGGTTGACCAGATGATGCACCGAGGATTCGTTCACGAAGACGCCGTCTCCCGGTTTGATCCGAACGACGCCTACGGCTTCCATCGCCTTTAGCGCCTCGCGCACAACCGTCCGGCTCGCGCCGACCAGATGAACGATCTCCTTCTCGTTCAGGAATCGATCTCCCGGCTGCAGCCCGTGCTCCGCGATATAATCATGCAGCTTTCTGATGACGACATCCTTCAGACTCATGCGTTTCAATGGCTTCATCCCGTTATCCTTCCCCGGCCAAATGCGCTTTCAACAGCCGCTCCGCGCCTTCCTTGTCCTTCGCCTGCAGCGAACGGACGATTTCCCTGTGCTGTCGAACCGTGCGCTGAATGCCGTCAATCGATCTATCCGTTCGATTGCTCGTCTCTGCCCAGTGAAAATACTTGTTCACGACGTCGGTCAGTTGGATAAACAATACATTCCGCGTCAAGCCGAGCAGTTCGCTGTGAAATCGGTAATCCAGCTTGATAAAATCGCTGTGCGACAATCCCTCCCGTTCCGACTCGTCAATCAGCGCATGGAGTCGTTCGTAGTCTGCATCGTCGGCATGTTCAATAATTGGGGTCACAGCGGCTTGTTCAAGCAAAACACGAAACTGCAGCACCTGTCCGGCGTTCTTCTCGTCCTGCTGCCAAACGCCCATCATCTCATGAAACAATACGGTAAAATTCGGTTCCTTAAGAAAAATGCCTTTGCCCTGCCTCTTTACGATCAGCCCCAGCGCCTCCAACGTTCCCAGAGCCTCCCTGATAACCGGGCGGCTCACCTCCAGCTGCTCCGCCAGCGCTCTTTCCGTGGGCAATCGATCCCCGGCTTTGAGCCGGTTGTCGGAAACATAACCTCTAATTTTGTCGCAAGCCAAACGGCTCAACATCCGATACTCGTCTTCTAAAATCCGTTCCATCGTTTCCTCCGAGCATGTCTCATAGTATTATCAATATACGACGTGAAAAAACAATAGTCAATGGAGCTTCCCGCTTGCCAGATTCAGCGCCAGACGGAAGGAGTAATCACGTCAGAAGGAACATCCGAAAAGAGGCGTTCGATTCGCGCTCGCGTTTCAGCAAGCAAAGAGGGACCGTTTATCAGCCTGACGTTATCGTCGATCTGTTGCTCGCTTTCCGCACCGATAATCAGACAATGCACACCCGCCATATCCCGAATATAGGAAACAGCCAGCTGCGCGACGGACAAATCTTCCGCTGCGGCGAGCGTTCGTAGTTGGCCAAGCAAACGCCCGGCGTCCACCCGCAGCTTCTCCGGCAGCGCATCTTCTCTCATGAAGAACAAACCTTGCAAAAACACACTCCGGACAACGACGATTTTCCCACCTGCGCCGAAGCTTTGCATGGCACCGCACTGAACGAGCCGGCGGTCGAACAAATTCAGCGGAATTTGCACCACTTCATAGATGTCGTCGCTCGCCAGACCGGAAACAGCGTCATATTGTCTGACCGGGTCGGCGCCATAAGAAATCCCGCCTCGTTCGATGAGTCCTTCAGTACGCAGCTTACGCATTACGGTTGAGATTGTGTGTCCGTATTTCTCTACCATATCCGGATTATGCACCAGAAGGGCCGGTATCGCTTCTAATTGCAGCCGGGTCAGAATCGCTTCCGTCCTGGCAAAGATTTGTCGCTCGATTTCCCGCTCCGAAGTCAAATCCATATCGATCTTCAGCTTGGAAGCGATGAACGGGATTTTCTTTCCCTGAAAATATTTCCCGAGCTTCAACTCGGCATCACCATACTCATAGGCTGTATCATAACAATTTACGCCCCACTGCTCGCAACGGCCCAACAATGATTCTGCGTTCACCTGCCCCCCATTGTTATTAATGCCGTATCCGCTCATGCCCAACTGCGCCGTTCCCAGCATGAATCTGGAAAGCTCCAGTCCATTCACGCGAAGGCATGTCGCTCCATCCGCTACCAACTGCTCCATCCCCCGTCAAGTATTAGGTTGTGACCGGTTACGTATTTTGAAGCCTCGGATGCCAGATAGACGATTGCACCCTTAATGTCGTCTTCGTCCGCGAGTCGCCCTAGCGGGGTTCGTTCAATGTACCGCTGCAGGAATTCACCAGACGCAATCTCTTGCTCGGTATCCACCGGGTTATAACCGCCTGGAGAAATGCAGTTGGCACGTATATTGAACTTGCCATAATAATTGGCAAGCCATTTGGTCATCCCGACCATTCCCCACTTGGTATACGTGTACTCGATTCCGCTTGTCATTCCGCTATCTCCGTACACAGGGAAATGGGGACCCAATATTCCTTGAATGGAAGAAATATTGATGATGTTCCCCGTCCGGCGTTCCCGCATCGTGCGTACGATCGCTTTCGTTAGCAGCATCGTCCCAAGACCGTTGACTTGCTGATCCCGAAGCCATCCGTCTGCAGTCGTTTGCTCGATATCGTTTAATCCGGTGCGGGAAACGGAATTGTTAACCAGTATATCGATCTGGCCGAATTCCGCCGTCACCTCTGCTGTAAACTGCGCAATGCTGTCCTCATTCGCTAAATCCAACCGCCTTGCAAACGCCTGACAGCCTTGATCCTGCAAAGATTGTGCCAACTGCTCGCATTTCTCCAATCCACGCGATGCAATAATGACAATCGCTCCCGCTTCCCCCAAAGCACTCGAAATATGCTCGCCATACAAGCCGGAGCCGCCCGTTACGATGGCGACCTTCCGTTCGAGCTGAAACATCTTTAGCACATGCATGATCTGCTTCACCTGTCTCCCCATATGTATTATGGTATTACCAATATGATAATAACACACCAAGACCAATAAAAAAATCACGCAATCGATTCAATTGCTCATCTGGCTGCACCTATTACGCCCGATTGCTCGCCCAATCGCGCTTGGACGATTTCAATCGGGGTCTTGTCCCAATATACGCTTAATGTCTTAGTCAGCACATGGTCTCTTATTCGGTCAAACAAGAAATCCCCTTGGGCGGTTATCGCTCCCCCGATTAATATCGACTGCGGATTAAAAAAATGGATGACGTTGGTTAGCCCTACTGCGACGAATTCAGCGAAACGATCGACAAACATCCGCCAATTCCGGTACCGATCGCGATGCAGACGAAATCTCTCTTGCCTTGACCTGCTCCGATCCACTGCTCGCCCATAGCGATCGCGTTAATATCACATTATCTATGCGAACAGGAAGGTTCGTTTGATTGCACAGTATTGTGCGTAAGGGCGTTCCACCCCAACCAGCAAGATTGTCAGTAGCCGCGGCTACTGACCCTTCGCTGAAATGAACGAATCCCGCTGTACCTATGCCCACGCTTTTTATATTTATTCCTTCTGATATTGCATACAATTGATATTTACTGATCAAATCAATGATTTTGGCCAATAAAGCATCTCTTCCTGCTCCGTACCCCCGATATCTATTCCAATTGAAGAATCGACCATATTTACCTCCGCCTTAATAAAACGCGATTAATTCATCTTCCAACAACCCCATGCTTAACCCTGCCGAGATTTCCGCAACCGTCCAACCCGTTTCGATCGCCCATGGTCCCCAACCTACGTCTGCATTTAATCCAAAGATCTCGTTCTTTTCGACGTCGTAAGCTCTGGCCCATGCCCCATGAATCATGCGATCCTTGCTTTGAATTTGGGTCGAGATGAAGAATTTGGCAATCCCTTCCCATAAATCCTTAAAATAGGGGTCTTTCGTGACAAAATAAGCCTGCGTAAAGCCGATAGGAAGCCAGTTAAGCGAATAAAGCAAATCTACGACAGGGTCACCGTTCTGAGATAGCAGCGTGCTTTCTTCTCCTTCTTTCGCATCATTCCGGGCAGAGCGATAACCGTCGTCCCACTCCAAATATCCTCCTGATATATGTTTGAATTTCAGCAAATCTTCCGTGACAAGGTACAACCATTGTTTATGCTCCGGATCTCCGGTAACCCAGTACAGCCACGATAGCGGCAAAATAAGTCTGCAAATTTCCTGCGTCTGACTATACTCCCTTTGCGTATGCGGGTAGACGGACATTATGGTTTCCAGTCCTTGTATCCCCACTTTTTTAAAGGTTTCAATCCCCGTTAACTTGTAGGCGAGCAAGAGCGATCCTAAATAAAAGGCATTGTAATGAGCGCTGATATGACTTGTAGGCGTAGACGCAAGTTCCCTTAATTTTTCTTCGTTCAAGTCGATGTTGTCCGTTCGCGGAACGCGAATTCCGTTTGTTCCCGTTGTATTAACCAAGAAATGCAAAGCCTCTATACATTCGTTCAAATAGGGTTTACTGTCCGTATACAAACATTTTAATAATTGCGGGATCAGCACTCTAGCTACATCGTCTTGATAACATACGCCCCATGCTTCTTGGGTCCATCTCAGCATTCCCTTTAATGGGCCTTCATCCTTGTTTTGCATGAAATCAAAACATACTTCGATTAATCGCTCCGATATTTCTTTGTCTTCGGGCTCTTTTGTACGCAAATAATTCATATAGAAAGCGAGCGAAGTTTCCCCCGTACAGTCGGCCCTTATGGAAGGGATAACGCGCTGCGTCCCGTCAGGATAAATCTCTGTACCAAGTCCCTCCTTTACCCCGTCCTTCCCGCCGTTTACTAGCATATCCGCATGCCTATACCAGTCGATGGATCGATCGATGCACTTTGACAATTGCTCGGAGAATGAATCGCCGGGATCATAAGGTTTAAATCCGTAAGCATCCTCCAAATCGTCAAGCCCTATTTTCTCGTCAATTAACCAGTTAACAATAAATGCAATAACACCTTTCCACTTTGTCATAGGTGAAAATCGCGATTTAACGAAATTAGCCAAGCGAAAATTGCAAACGAGCAAGGTTTCGGGATCATCTATCCACAACGCCCTATCCGTTATATCGACAAGTATATTTTCATCGACTTCGTAGCTGCTGTGTGCATTTACCTTGGCATACTGAAGGATAGGTCTAATGCTGGAAATGGTGTTGCTATAAGGCTTAATTCTAGTGTTGCATTGCTCCTCCAAGATATCGCCTTGTTGCAAACCCTGAATACTCCCCGACTCGGTGCATGATATGAGCCGATCAAACCTCGTTGTCACGGGAGGCGCACTGTAAATGTTTCCTATGCTCGTGCAATACTCGCTGAATATTTTTTTGCCCGATTTTAATTGTTTTTCGATTACGGCTCGTTCTCTTGGATTGAACAACAGCGGCATTTCGGCGGTTCCGCCCAAAATCGCGATTGAAAATAGCGAATCCAAATCGTGATCGAAAATTTCTTCCGGCTTCATGACTACGGTATCGATTGGAGATTTCAGAAAAATTCCAAGCAGATCGCTTTCATCATTCGTAATAATACCCATGCGTTTAACATTCATCGCGCTCACCGAACCTTCCATTGTGATCTTTGTTTATCAAGCCATTGTTCATTGACGCCAAAACATTTCTTCAAAGCGAGGCAATCTTGCGGCATATTTCTCACGACACCATTTGGACCCAGTATGAGCGGCTCATAGATGTGCCGGATCTCCTGGGTCCAAGCGGTGTCAATCCCAGGAACACCCGGCGGTTATTTCCATCAACCGATTTACTGTCGTCTAGTATACTGTCAACTCATCCAGGAACAGCCAGTCGGTATTCGTACTTCCCCCATAGTTATGTTTGGATACTTCAAACTTTACATACCTTGCCGTTACGCTGCTAAAAGGTATTTCATACCACAATCCCATAGGGCTGGAAGATTCCCCACGTATTGAAAATGTGCTTGGCGCTGCATTTGAAGCTGTATATACCTTAACATTGTCAGGCCCGTATTCTCCGATGCCATATTCGTAATTCCTGAGTTGAGCAAGGCTTATAGACATGTCGCTTCCCAAGTCTACAGTAATGGATACCGTTTTTGTTGTACCGCTGGGAATGATGAAACCATATGATAATTCGTCAGGCCATTCGCCGGCAATAACACCATTGGTAGATTCCGCATTGCCGGTATCCGGGTGTATGCCACTAGGTGCTTCGGATTTTGTATAAGGTCTGCCCGCTGCTTTATTTGTACCGGTTCCCCCTCCGTAAACCTCTATCTCATCCTGGAACAGCCAGTTCAGATCCTGCCCCGGTGTATGAGTCTTGAAATATTGCACCTTGATATACCTTGCAGAAGTATCTGGGAAGGTAATATCATACCATCTTTCCTTGGCATTCAAATTGTCCAACCATGCTTTTTGCGTAAAATTAACATTATCGGTGCTTGTAAATACCTTCACCCATTCAGCAGCATAATTATCTTCTACAGCGCCATATGTGTGGATTTTTACCTGATTAACCGTCTGTGCTGAACCAAGGTCTACTACTTGGTATGGTGAGTGGGTGCCCCCTTGCAGATATTGACCGAAGGAAAAGTGGTCGATATAAGTCCCTGCAATAACACCGTCGGTAGCCTCCGTATTGCCTTCATCAAGATATGGAGAAGTGCCAGCATGGCTATTTGTATAGGGCTTTCCTGCAGCCAGGTTCACCTTCGGAAGCTGCGAACCTCCTAATTCCAAGTCGAATAGGTTATAAGTGCTTCCCGAAGACGCGGTAAAATTTATACGTATATATCTGGCTTTTACTGTTATTGGGTCTGTGTAGGTAGGGGTTAAAGGTATATAGTCATCTCCGCCGTTTCCGCCAGTTATAGAACTTACCGTCTTCCAGGATATCCCATTATATGAGGTCTGAACATTATAGCTGGTGGCATAATTTGCATTCCCCCACTTCAACTTGACACCATCTACCTGGTATTGTGCCGCACCAAGGTCTACCTGTATCCACTGGCTGCCTGCCGCTGTAGATCTCCAGTCTGTGGATGAATTATTGTCAACAGCCCTGGAGGCTGCATACCCTGAAGCTGAAGATGAGGCAGTGGCTGTTTTGGTATATGCCAGATTGGTATCAAATATCGGCAATCCTGCAGCCGCTCTTACAAGATTTGCCCTTATACGCTCCATGAGTTTTGTGTCCAATGTGTAATTTACTCCAAGATTTACTATATTATCAACCAGTTTCTTTGCAACATCAGGCATTGTCTGTTCTAATATTTTTAACAATTCATAATCTTCTATTCCGTCTCTTAAGGATTCATACCTGATGGAAGACTTGAACTTCTTGTTAGCATTATCAGGATATGTGATCCAGGCGTCGCCCTTCAATAAGGGGTTGATTCCTCCATATATATTTCCCACCCAGACATTATAACCATAGTGAAGATATCCAGTCAGCCCTTCCCTGTAGGCATACCACATTGTAGACCTCTGCTCCCATACGGGTTGGTCAATAAATCTGTTTAGGTATGATCCCCTGGGTTCACTGCAGTTGTACAGCCAGACTTCGTCGCCTGCAGCCATTCTTGCATTAAAAAAAGATTTATCATTATCATATAAGCTATTGTTCGCAATCCACACATTCATGTCGCCTGCAAGCTGCTGGCTTGGACCATTGTAAACTACGGCGTCTGCCAGTTTCAAAGTATATGATCCGGGCGCTGCATTCCATGCTGCTTTAACCCTGTTTGTTATCGCTTTATAATCTGCTACAAGTTGGGCGCTGCCTGGCTCATCCAGTATGGCTAACACGAGCATGTCTACCCAGCCCTTCGAAATCAAATGTGCCTTCAAAGCAGGTATGAATTGGTCGACCCAAGCTTGGGCAGCCCAATGTTCTATCGGATAATACCCCCTCCAGGAATTACCCTGAGCATCGCCGTCAATTAACTGGACCATTCCCCTGCCGCTATAGTTTGCACTCTGCGCCATAAACAAACCCTGCAATTGTTTAACTGCTCCTCTATCTATAAAGAACTGTACAACCTCGTCAAATGCAGACCAGTCGAAGTGGAATATTCCACCGGGACCGAGGTAAGACCCGCCGTCCATAAGCAGGTAATCCATGTTGAGAGGCAGGACATTAGACCTGTTTTGCTTCATCAGATCCGCCAGATTGCCCACAACCGTCCACCAATCAGCAGATCTTCTTGCATAGGGAAATGCATCAGCAAAACTTTCACCGCCTACCAGATCCCAGGATATGGGACCAAAAAACTGTGCCCACATTGCGTTGCTAAAGCTGCCATTACTTGGGTCTGGAATTGTCACATTTTTTACGTCAAGAGTAATGGGTACTGTAAAAACTCCGGCAGTCGTATTTACTGCAACTGAACCGGTATAAACGCCAGCAACCGTTGTAGTGGGTATATATGCTCTTACCCATATGGACTGGGTTGTATTGGCCGCTACGGCCATGCTTGTTTCATTGGAAAGCGGATCGGGATAATCTCCGGCACCTTTCTTGGCTTTTAGACTTATTGAATCGCTATTTCCAGAAAGATAAATATACTCTACAAATTGATACATCAGGTTTGATGCCGCTATGGCGTTTCCTCCACTGGTCAGATTGGTAAAAGATATGCTATTGATTGTAAAAGCAGCATCCCTTCTTATCAAAATCTGAGCTGCCTCATATTCATTCTTCGCAACGGTAAGATTAATGGATGTCGCAGCATTGGCAGGCATGAGTGTATTCTTAAAAACATTAACATAAGATGATTCAGTCCATACATGCGAAGCCGCCGCAAATGCAGTACTTTGTCCCAGAAACAAGGTTGTGGCAAGAATACAGATAGATACAAACACTGCCAGAAATTTTTTAGAAACTTTCATGCTAATGCCTCCATTTTTATTTTTTTGTAGGGATTCCCAGATAAAAAGTTTCCCTCCATCCCGCCAAGCCTGCTTGTTATTCACCTCCTCTTTATTTTGGCAGCGCTTTCTTATATGAAAATTCGATGGATAGATTAATCATTCATCGCGTTCACCGAGCCTTCCATAGTGACCTTTGTTTATCAAGTCATTGTTCATTGACGCCAAAACATTAATGATCTCATCATAGCTCTCAGAACCGACTTTCGACCATGGCCCGAGATCTACCTCATACCCCCCTTTTTCCCAATCTTCCAACGAGGCCAAGTAACCCACATAACCGTTCGTATAACCGGCAGGAAAAGAAATCAGCGGTCTGAACATTTCCTTTATCTCCAAGCCCATTCTGCTCATTGGCTCGCCCGGAATCCCAACAATGATGCAATTGCCTACTTTAATGAGTTGAATTTCTGCAAGAAAAGGCGCATCCCCCTCGTGAATTCTCCATAGCGCTTCTTCATTATTTAAATGCTTCACCTCTTCAATCGATGGCAGAGGTCTGGATGCCAAATGCAACTTTCGCGAAAAGACAGCAAGCTGCACGGGTTGGGCAGGATAATCGGGAATCGCAATCTTGCGATATACTTCCATAACTTCCTCAGCGAGCGTTTCACCAAAAAAACGAACATCATTGAAGCTCTTGCTCGCGCCAACCAGAGGATTAATATCTCCGCAAGCTCCCTGAATAAACAGACAACCTTTAATATTTTTCAATCCGTTTTGTAACACATTTCTCATGGCGCCAATAAAATCAGCGGAAACGAGCTCCTGCACCTGAACGATCACAGGGTGACAGGCGAAATTGACGAGAATAACGTTCTCCGTCATATCCTCCGATTCAAACAGAAGTACGCCAACCTCGGTATCCAAGTAGGCTTCTGCACGCCGATTCATGATTAGTCCTTCCACTTTCCCTGAACCTTGCTTGAGTCTGGCTTTAAATTTATGCTTTGCCGCCATATCGACCGCATTACAAATCTGTGTGCACAGTACTTCCAGCCACGGCAATGCAGCTGGAATTTCCCTCAAGGGCCTGAAATTAATCGTATCCGGCGAGGAATGGATATGATCCGACATGATCATGATCGCATCCACGCCGATTCCGGTTTCCCACGCGATGCGATGCTTCAACTCTTCCGTGAAGTCTCTGTCCGGTCCCAAGAGACGGTTGCAGAAACCGATAGCGTCGACGCTAATCAAAGCCGCTTCGCGAGTGCCGTCCGAAATCACGGCAGCGCAAGCGTATAAGGGGTCGTGTACACCCGTAAAATAGCTATGCCTCGGATCACCGGCCAAATAAGGGATCGTGATCGGCGGCGTAATTTCGACGCTAAAGGTGCCAACTTCATACCATGCGGCATTCGTTTCCATGAAGCATCCAGCCTTTCTTATTGGAAGTTTTTCAAGAGCTTCGTATTATGTTTATCGCCTTTAACCGTATTGGCGCTAATGAATACTTGCGGTACGAGGTTGCGTCTTCCGTAATTTTCGGAGATTTGCACAACAACTCTATTAAGCATGAACGCGCCAATCACGGTGGAAGTCGGCCCTACCGGTAACCCGATCCGTTCCAGGTAAACGGCCGCGTCCCCGTCGCAGCCGCAATTATCGAGGACGATATCGGCGATCTCGTACAGCTTTTCCCGCGCGGTAGTAAACTTCCTAGGCAAGCATATGTGAATGTCCTGATCCGAAAAAGAACAGCTTACGATCGGATAACAACGCTTTCGTGCAACGTTCGGACACCTCGCTCATCGCGGCCTTTTGCGTATTTTGAACCGTAGCCAGTATTTCCGTGACTTTAGCGTAATATTTATCCATAACTGTTCTCCCTCCGCTCTGTCCGGATCGCGCCGCCGATCGTATCGACGAATCTTCTGGAGATTAAATCAGGGCGGGTAATGGCGCCTCCGACGACGATCGCGTACGCCCCGGCCTCCAGGCAAGCCAACGCAAGCTCTGGTGTAACAATATTCCCTTCCGCGATGACGGGCACGTCGACCTTTTCGCTCAGCGCCCGAATCAATTCAATATCCGGTTTCTCTCTTTCGGCGGTATACGGCGTGTAACTCGACAAAGTCGTCGCGACGACGTCGGCCCCTGCCTCCCAAGCATGAATGCCTTCTTCTAAATTGGATACGTCCGCCATGATCTCGATATCGTATTTGTTCTTTATCGCCGCGATGTACGACCGGGGAGAATCGAAACCCGGCCTCGCCCTGAACGTGGCGTCGATCGCGATAATATCCGGCTTAACCTGCATCAAGTCGTCTATCTCCTGCATCGTCGCGGTAATATACGGTTCGAATCCAGGGTACTCTTTCTTGATAATGCCGATGATCGGCAGCTTGCATAGCGCCCTCACCTCTTGCAAATCCGTTATACCTTCCACACGCAATCCGCCGGCTCCTCCCAATTCCGCCGCTAAAGCCATTCGCGCCATGATGCCGACGCCGATCAACGCCTCGCAATTGTCCGCTTGGCAGGAAACGATCAAACCTCTTTTCAGAATCCCGTTATATACCCTGTTCATAGATTCTCCTCTTGGACATTGTGATGGGGTTTTAATAAATTATTTTCATCATTATCTATATTTTTATTGAATATTTTTTCATTTTGAGTAAAAATGCAACAATCGGTCCATAAACGAATTTTATTGCAGCTTTTCCGATAGAGCCCTCAGGGTATGTTCCTTTTTATGAATGGCCGTTTCGTTGATTCGTCGGTACAGCGCATTGTAAAGAACGTCGATTACGATTAGTTGAGATACTTTCATCTCGTTCTCGTCCAGCGGGCAAATCAAATTTCTTCAAATCATAATTTGATGTTTTTTTTCATTACTGTCAACGAATATAATGTTGATATTTTTACAAACACAGTGTGTGCCTGCCTCTGCAAAGGAAACACACACTGTTTATGTTTTATTCGATCACACTAATTTAATGAATGAATTTATGAATCGATCTACTTGGTTTCAAGCCATGTACGTTCGGTAGCTTTAGCGCGCAATGGCTTCTGCGGAGCTGCGTTATACTGCTCCACGACCCAGTTCATGTCGCCATACTTCTGGATACCCGCAATGAACTTATCCCACTCGTCGATTGGTTTTTTGCCGATAATGAAAGCTGTGAGATTTTCAGTAACGTAAGTCTTGACCGCCGTATTAATAACCGTCATTTTTTCGTTGACATCGTCCGTGAAATCGGGAGTCGTTGCACCGTAATAATTGGCGAATTCACCGTTTTTCAACTTCTCCGCGGCGATGGTAACGCCTCTCTTCGTCTCATCTGACCATGATGCCGCAATGGCATCCCCTGCATAGAAATTCGAGATGAATTGCGTTACTGTATAGGGCGTCGTAAGGCCCAATTTCGATTGCTTATCCGCATCGGGCATTTGGGTATAAGAATCAAGGAATTTCTTTTTACCGTCAGCCGCAGTCTCGTAAGATACGCCTTCAAAGCCCCAATAATAAGTGTTAGCAAACTCTTCGGAACTGAAGAATTCAAGCAAACCCGCAGCCAGTTCAGGATTTTTAGCGGTATTGGAAATAATGAACGCCCAGCCCGTCGTATCGGATTCATAGTCTGTTCTGACAGCCGGGTTAACGCCTGTCGCGGCAGGAGGATCCATATACGTGAATTTTGTTTTTACTGTATTATTCTGATCCGCAGTAGAGAATGGGTAAAGGTTAGCAAACAACCATTTGCCGTTATTACGTATGTTCGTCCAAACATCGGTGCTTATTGTGCTGAAATCTGGATGAAGGGAGCCATTGGCATATGCTTCGCGCATCGCTTTAACCGTATTTAAGTTGACCTCGTTATTCGCCGTAAGCGGATAGACCCATTGCCTCTTATTATGATCATACGATACCGCCATCTGATTCATCCCATTGGAGCCGAAGAGCATGGAATAAATAATATATTGGTATTCAAAGCCCCAACCGTGAAACAACAACCCGCTAACATCCGGTTCGGCTTTATGAACGAGCTCCATCTGCTGCGCCATTTCCTCGTAGTTCTTAGGCGCTTTTAAATTGTACTTGTCCATCAGATCCTGATTCATATACCAAAGCTCGCTCGTCGTATTATACCAGGTCGGGAAGAACAAGTAGTTGGTCTTGTCATCCTTGGCATACGAAGTTAAATGAGGATACTCCGCTATGCGTTTGGTATACTCCGGCATATACCTGGCGTAGTCCAGAAGATTGACCGATCGGCTGCCATCGCCATAATTCTTCATGAATTTTGCCGGTTCCCGATAGATCATAATATCAGGCACATCCCCGGAAGCCAGATAGAGATCGGATTTGGCAGCCGTGCCTTCTGGCGGAATTTCAAAATCCAGCTTGATGTTTCCAATCTTTCCCTGAACCCATTTTCCAAAGTCGGTTGCCGGATCGATTGGCTTAAAGCTTTCCCATCCGAATATTTTGATCGTGACTTCCGGCCCCTTATAAGGCAGAGCCCACTGTTCCGCATCCTGGCTTTCCGTGCCGCCGGTTGGACTGGCATTGGCGCTCGGAACCGTGCGTTTTACTTCCGTATTGCCTTTGGTGCATGCTGCCAGCGCCGCAATCATGCAGATGATTACCAACACAGAAATCATACGTGCTTTCATTTCTGTAACCCTCCATTTTTTTATTTGGAACTTCCCGTTGAAAGCAATCCCCTTTGTACTGCCTGTCTTTTAGGGAGATGACTTTCTAAAAGAAAGATATCCATGATGATACAATTGGCATAGCTCTCACTATTTAAGAGAGCCGATCATCATGCCTTTTGCGAAATATTTTTGCAAGAATGGGTAGACGCATATGATCGGAAAAATCGTAATGATGACAATCGCACATTTAAGGCTGAGCTCCGTCACGTTTACCTCTTGCAACCTAACGCCATCGTACTTGTTCATTATTCCTCCCGATGTCACAATAAGCGTTTCTCTCAAGTAGACCTGTATAGGCTTCAAATGATCATTCGTCAAAAATAAATACGGGTTAAACCAATCGTTCCATATGGCGACAAGTCCGAATAATCCGAATGTCGCCAACAAAGGCTTAGATACCGGTATCATAATTTGCCAAAGCACGCGGTAATGCCCCGCCCCATCGATATGCGCCGCATCCCGAAGCTCAGCCGGTACGCTCTTGAAAAACGTTCTGAAGATAATCACATTAAAAGCGCTTACAGCTCCCGGCAATAGCATGACCCAAATCGTATTGCGCATCCCGATTTCAGTAATCAGATAGTAGTAGGGCAACAGTCCGCCGCTGAAGAACATCGTAATAATCATGTAAATATTCAATAGTTTTGCACCCTTGAAATCTTTAATAATTAACGGATACGCCATCATGGATGTCAGCGTAAGTGAAATGACCGTGCCGGTTACCGCATAAAAAACGCTATTTCGGAAATAGATCAAGACGTTTGGTCCTTCAAACACCGATTTGAAAGCTTCGAATGTCAAATCGGCAGGCACTATCAGCGGCAAGGATTGCCTTATCGCATCTCCGCTGCTGAGCGCAGTGATGAGGCAATACCATATCGGATAAATAAAAACAAGACTTAAAGCAATGAAGAATAAATACAGAAAAGCATCAAACAGACTAAGATGTCCCTTTTGCCTCTTGGTCATAGCCATATCGCAGTCCTTTCTTTATGAATCACCAAAGTGAGTTTTCGGAAAATTTTCGGGCGAATAGGTTGGTTAAATAGAGCATTACGAAGGCGATTACCGATGAGAATAAACCTGCCGCCGCCGCATAGGACTGGCTATCGCCTTGAACCCCTGTCCTAAAAACATAAGTGCCGATAACATCTGATGTGGAATACGTCGCTTCATTGTGTATCAAAAGTATTTTTTGATAATCGTTTCCAATAATTCCCGACATCGCAAATATAAGAAGAATGGTAATCGTAGGCAGCAGAGACGGAATTGTAATATACAGCATCTGTTTAAATCGGTTGGCACCATCCACGATCGCAGCTTCGTATTGCTCGGAATTAATTCCCGCAATTGCAGCCAGGTATATAATCGAACTGTATCCAACAGTCGACCAGATGCCGCTGCCAATATAGATGGATCGGAAAGCTTCCGGCAGCATGAAGATATTGGATATCCCAGCCCCGAAGTTGCCGAATATGTCGTTGACTGGCCCATCCGTCGCGAAAAAAATGCGCAGAATGCCAATGACAACGATAGTGGACAAGAAATACGGCATATAAGAGATAGTTTGCACGATCCTTTTGAACTTGGAGTTCCTGATTTCATTAAAGAGCAGCGCAAGTATAATCGGAGCGGGAAACCCCCACAACAAAGCATAAACGCCGAGAAGCAAGGTGTTTTTCAGAAGCCTTTTGAAATATACGTCGGTAAATAATTGCTCAAAATATTTGTACCAAGGATCGGCCCACGGACTATGGAAGAATCCCAATGCCGGTTTAAATTTTTCAAAGGCCATAACAATGCCATACATGGGGAGATAGGCAAACACGAATATCAACAATACGCCAGGCATAACCATCGTATAGAGTGGCCAGTTTCGCTTAAGGTTCATGAAGAGCGGCGAGCTGCTTTTTTTTGTTGAGACTTCGAGACTATTCATAGTCCACTCCTTTTTTCGTTCTCCTGCAATATTATTTTCGTTGTTCAGAACTCGGTGCTCCTTTCCAAAATATTTTTCACACTTATTATGTTGTTTATTATCTTCTGTGTCAACAATTTTCTTGAATATTTTTTTCAAAATTATTTATGAAAAGTCGAAGATTTATTGATCATCCCTGGCAGGTTCGATCTCGCTTCTAATCGATCCGCCTTGTTCAACGGGATGAACTCGGTGCTGCTTCTCTCCTGTAATTTGCGATATTGAACTGGCGACATGCCGATTTTTCTTTTGAATAATGCGTGAAAGTACGCATGGTCCTTATAACCGACTTTTCCGGCGATTTCCTGGACGGATTCGGAAGTATAACTGAGCAACTCGCAGCCTTTTTTTATTCGCCAACTCTGAACGTATTCGGTAACCGTTTGCCCGCTCAGTTGTCTGAACAATCTTTGCAGATGGCTTGTGCTGATTGGCACCAAAGCGGCCAGATCTTCGACCTTCAAGTTCTCATGAAACGAAGCATGTATATGCTTAAACACCCGGTCAAGCCTGTTTCTTGTAGTAGACGGAGAAACTCCCAGAATTTCATAACGATATAGGGTAGAAATGACGTTTAACATATAACTGTTTAATACGAGCTGATAACCGGGCAATCGCATCGTATATTCCATATACATTTTTTCGATCATCGCACCGATTTCGTCTTGTTGATTTTTATAATAACGATATTCATAATCGCCGTTCTGAAAAATTCGCTGGAGCTCGCCCCATTGCGGAAGCGAATAGCGAAAGCGCTGGATATAGTTACGATCGAACACGCAATTGTAGACGACGGGGTTATTGTCTTGTTCGATGGAATAAGGACGGAATACATGCGGGGTGCCGATCGCAATCACGAACAGATCCCCTTGTTCAACATGAAGTAAATCCGTCCCGATATAATGAAGGCCCCTGCCTTCCGTAATATAAGCGATTTCTACAAAATCATGTGTATGCATCGACAACAAGAACGACTCGCCCCCCCTGTTTACGAACAGCGGCAAATCGGGTTCCCACAGCGAGTCGCCTCTAATTATTTTTTTTGGAATCTTCAATATCAAGCTCTCCTCTCGACGGTTATCAACATGATTGGATTCACAGTTAAATTAGCATAGTTGTCTATATTTTTGAAGTACAATTTCATCATACAATTAATGCGTATGGATATTGCAACTCACAATAATTTAAGGGAGGATATGTGATGAGCCGAAATGCTATGTTTAAAATGTTGGGTTTATCCGCAGGTATGATTGTATTGGCTTTGTGGATATCAGCGCAAAGCACTTTTGCAAGCGCTTCAATTAGTTGGGACTGGAGGACCGATAACGATTCCCAGGGTTGGGCTCGGAATGCGCAGATTGATTCGAGCGCGGTAATCTACGGCAGATTGATTGTCCACGTTCCAAATGGAAGCACGGATCCCCAAATCAATGGTCCCGCAGTGTCAATCTCAGCGACCACCTACAAAATATTGGAGATTACCTACAGAAATTTCACAGGAAATACGGATGCGCAGTTGTACTGGACTTCCAGCGCAGGCAGTTGGGCGCAGGCGCGCAGCCAAACGTTCAGCACAATTGCCGATGGCGAATGGCACACGCTGCAGGTCGATTTAAGCGGGAACCCTAACTGGACAGGCACTATAACCCAGCTTCGTTTCGACCCGACACGCAACACAGGCAACGGCGACTTCGAACTTGAATCCTTGCGTGTGCTGGACAAAGCCAATCGCTATTCACTCAGCAATGGATACTACAGCATCTCCGGCGTCGACGGATTAATCGACACCATGCGCTTCGATCCGACCGGAACAGGCAACTACAGCAACGATCTGATTACGGATAATATGTATTTCGTTTTCGATCAAGCAGGTACGCGTTACATCGGTAATTCGCCGGTCACTTCCTCGATCAGCGGCAATACACTGACGATCAACGGCATCGGTTTTGGCGGATCGGGATTATCTGGAAGTTGGGTCATCACGCTCGATGGCAAGTGGATGCGCAACAGCTATACGGTAACCGCTCTGGGCAACGGCAAGAAACTGGAGGCTGCCGGACTCACCATGGAAACTTTATGGGCCAATGAAGGTTATTACGTGAATACTTTAAAAATTCCTTTTTCAAGGATGGTGGACGTGAATGGAGTGTATCGCGGGCCTCATGTCTTGAAACGGACTCCTTCAGGTAACGACAGGTCATTCAATCTCTCCGGGAACCGGATCGACTGGCAAGGCGCCAACGGCTTTAACTTCAATCTTCGCTTCTATCCGCAGACAAAGGCCTTGCAGCCTGAAACGGGCAAAGATTATTTAAACATGAATTTCTTCAATCGTTACTTTGGTTATCCAACACATTTGAATACAGGAAACACCATTTCCCATACACTGGACATCGAGTTGCTTCCATCCGCCGATATAACGCCTGCGACTTATACCAAATACGAAGGCGGCGACCCGGCGGTCACGAGCGGCGTAAACACCATCTACAATGAACGTAACTACGGCTGGGTGCCCGGCGGCGTAAATCCGGATTGGTACGAGTGGCAAAGCCTGCAGCGCACTTGGGCCGACGATGCCAATCGCGACCAGATGGAGTACGACGCTTCCCAAATGAAGCAAGGAGCGAACGGATATGTGTATACGTGGGGCGATTCCCCCGGCTGGCCGTTTCCGACCGATGTCGACAGCAACCACTACATCACGACTTCGGCCAATCTGATCAATGGTCTGTACAATCATATTATCAATTCGGGCGATTTGAACGCGTTGAAATACAACATCGACCGGCTGCGTAACGCAATGACGTACTTGCTTACGCAATATAACGCAACGTCGAAGCTGTTTATCATCACGAATGCTTACCACAACGGTACAAGCGCTTCGATCGGCAGTAACTATTGGGATATATTGCCGTTCGGCCATAAGAGCGCCTATGATAATATTTACGGCTACGTCGCCCTTCGTCGAATGGCGGAGTTGGAATACATGGTCGGCAATACAGCCCGCAGCACGCAATTGAACGGTTATGCGGACGATCTGAAGACGGCATACAATTCGACCTTCTGGTCCACGAACCATTACGTGATGAACGTCGACGTGAACGGCGTCGTGCGCGATTACGGCGGCGTATTCGTCAATCTCGAAGCCATCGCGTACGGTTTGGCAGACACGACGAAAGCAAATGCAATCATGGCCTATTTATCTAATACGAACACGTCTTCCGGTACGAACGACGTGTTTACAAGATTCGTTTTCGCTCCGCGCGCAACCATGTTCAATAACCCGCCGAAAGGGAGCGGCGGCTGGTGGATACGCGATTACGACAGCAATAATTCATTCGGCAGTATGCAAATCCAGAACGGCGGCTCTATCTTCTATACTTCCTATTATGAACTCATGAGTCGGCTTCGCTCGACCGGCGCCAACGATGCGTATACCCGTTTGCAAGCGATGGTGAACCGCTTTAACCTGGATCATCTTTCCGGCGGCAACCCGCTTTACTATGGCGAAACGGGCCAGCATTATACGGAAGGTCTTGTCGGTACTTGGGGTGATTTCCCGGAAAGCGGTCTCGTCCCCGTTGCGCTGAAGAACGGGTTTATGGGCATTACCGCAGACAAGGACGGCTTGCACATGAAACCGAATTTACCTTCGAGCGGAATGACTTCCTTGACCCTGAACGCCATGTATTATTGGGATATGAAGCTGAAAATTACGGTTACCAACACTTCCGTCCGCATCCAGGCGCTGGACAACAACAGTCCCTACACGGATTGGAAAGTAAACGGAACGGCCGTAAGCGGACTATTCGACGAGACGGTTACGATCGCCGCCGGCGGCACGGTAACCCTGGAACGAACCACGAAAACCTACAACCTGAACAACGTGGCGATCAACACGATCGAAGGCAAGGCGACCGCGGATAATCGCTTTTCCATCTACCTGAACGGCAAGGCTTTGGGGGGCACAAGCCCCAACTGGACGACGGCGGATTCGCTGCGCGGCTACCTGAAGAACGGCGTCAACACGATTGCGGTGGCGGTACAGAACGATCCGGGAGGCGTTGGCGGATTTATCGCCGACTTTACGCTTCCGAACGGAACTAAAATCGTCACGAGCACCGATTGGAAAATCACCTCGGCCACTGGAGAAGGTTGGAATGAACTCGGCTTTAACGAAACCGGTTGGGGCAACGCGGCAGATTATGGCGCTTACGGCGTCAGTCCCTGGGGCACCAACGTCGCCGGTTTCCCGGCCGGCAGCACGGCGCGCTGGATTTACTCTCCGATCGCGACCGACGGCCCGACGATTTACATGCGGTACACGTTCAACTACGAGCTGCCTACCGTCACTTCGTCGTCAAGTGTGGAAAATACGGATTTCGGAAAAGCGAAAGCGGTCGACGGCGTTCGCGCGCCTCGCAGCGCCGCAGTGGGCTTCAGTTCGGCAACGGCATTCGGCGACGCGGACCATACCGAGTGGCTAAAGCTCGATTTGACGAGCGTGCAACCGATCAATCAGTTGGTCTTGTATCCGATCATTAATTCGTCTTATACAGCGGATGGTTTCCCGGTCGACTTTGTGATTGAAACCTCCACGGACAACGTCAACTGGACGACGGCCAAAACGTTTGTCAACTATGCAATGACGAACCCGACTGAACCGCAGGCGCTGCCGTTCAAGCAAACGAACGCGCGTTACGTTCGGCTCACGGCAACGAAGCTTGGCATTCAGCAAGCGGGCGATTATTTACTGAAGCTGGCGGAAGTGGAAGTCAATAATCGGTGAAGTAAACGAATTCAAATTTGCGGCTTTCGCTCAAGCACTGGGATACTCTTCGCTTAATGCAATTCAAATATACGTATGGCTTGTCCACAATGAAATAGGAGAATAACATCAAAAATGGATTCCGGTCGAACACACTCGTACCAAGCGTAAGAGATAAAATGCTAAAGGCTGGCCTGACAAGTTTCTTGTCAAGCCAGCCTTTCACAAAGACAGTAAACAAGAACAAGGACCTACAACCCGGTCGAATAGGAAAACGTCGCAACATCATTAATCCATCATTAACAAGTACATAAAAACTCCAGAAATCTCTGGAGTTTGATTGTAAGGTATGGTGCGGTCAAGAGGACTCGAACCTCCACGATATTGCTACCACTGGCACCTGAAGCCAGCGCGTCTGCCAATTCCGCCATGACCGCGATTGGTGTTAAGGCATTTCATGCTCTAACATTGTATATACTACCATGGTTCACAAAGTTAGTCAAGGAATAGTGAAATATTTATATGCCTGCTTTCGATCCAATCTCTAATCGGCCCTTCAGAACTCAGGGTGATTCTCCGCCAGTCGAACTCCTGTCACAAGGGAGGTATTCGTCTGGCATCAGGTGATCGATCACCTTTTTTTCTCTGCCCCGCTGCACGCTGCCGTCTTTAATCAAAAAAAGGAAAATGGGATAATACGCTGAACCCCAACAAGCCTACGGCAAGAAAGGAGGGAATTAGGGTAAAGTACCCTCCATTATTACTGATACTCTATAAAAATAAAGAGAAACCCCTTCGTCTTAAAAAGACGGGGGTTTCTCGACAATCTGACACTGTTCAGATATAGAAGAGTGACTTTATAGGTACCTTATCACTGGATCAATAACAATATGATGGAAAACAGGCCTGTACAAATATTGATCAAATACAGAAACGATACGACCTGAACGGGTTTCATCCCGGTCTTCAGCAGTACATAATGCGCTTGCGACGCGTCTGCTTTATAGAAGGGTACGCCCTTCATCATGCGCCAAATGACAACACGAAGATTGTCGAGAATCGGGACGCTAAGCGCCAGAATCGGAATGAACAGGGACAGCACCGTCGCTTGCTTGAAAGCCCCGTTGAGCGCAATTACAGCGAGAATAAAACCGAGAAAGGTCGCACCGGCATCTCCCATGAACACCTTGGCAGGCGGCCGGTTGTAGCGCAGATACCCCAGCGAAGCGCCCACAAGAATGGCAGCCATCATGGCCGATTCGCTCTGCCCCATCACAAGTGCGACGACAAGCAGTGTTCCTCCCGATATGGCGGATAATCCACTGGCGAGTCCGTCAATGCCATCCGTAAAGTTGATGACGGTTGTGACGCCGAAGATCCACAGGACGGTGAAGAGAAACTGGAAAATTTCAGGAAGCATGTAATAGCTGCCGGTAAACGGGTTCTCAAATCCGCTGAACACGATTCCCGAGCTGTAGACCAGAATCGCTGCGCCCATCTGAACGACAAATTTCGGCAGCGAGGCAAATTCCTTGCCATGTGTCTTATACCAATCATCCACGAGGCCGATAATCAGGATAATCAGACCTCCGCCTAGGATCGCTCCCGTTTTGACCCAGTTGTCATGCACGAAAATCAGATATAAAAGGACAAAAGCCACATATATTGCAATACCTGCAGTCAAGGGAATCGGCTCACGGTGAATTTTACGTTCATTGTTGGTTTGGGGCTTGTCCACAAAACCAATCTTCAGCGCGAGCTTGCGCAAAGGCGGGATGAGAGCAATGACAATCGCAATGGCAAAAACAAATGCAACTATATAATTCATATAACGCTCCTTATCCTATCAAGTTTCCTTATCTGAAATTATATCATCCCCCGCCTTAATTGCAATCCTCCCCCGCAGCTTGGAAAAAAAGCACCAACAATAACCGTCAGGAAAGTTTCCTGACGGTTATTGTTTTTTCGACCTGATCCTGCTGCCGCTTGCCAGGACAACCGAATAGTCTTGAAGCTCCGGCGCGATATCGCTGACTGCCCCTTTTATTGTCATGAAGGATTGCTCGCTCCTGGCCCATATCCGCTGTACATCCTCTTGCGACCAAAAGGCCAAATAACGTTTGGCTGCATCGATCTGCCTGGAGTTCTTGTTAATCGTCCATGAAGTACCGACTGCTGCACATGCAACGACAGGCTCGCCGGCTTGTTTGCCGGCAACGGCATCATCGCGACCTGAATCTTCGGATTGGCAGCCAGAATGCCGCTTAGCGACCAATTGCCGTCAATATACATAGCCGCATTGCCGGTAGCGAAGGTTCGCATGGCCTGATACAGGCTGATGCCTGTACTCTTGTACGTCAAGTAGCCTTTCTCTTTCAAAGCAAACCACATCTCCGCCGCTGCCCTCCAGCCATCGGCGAATGTCATTTCTCCGGCATTAAGCTTCTTGTCGAAATCCGGTACCGCTTTATATGCCGTCGTTAGAGTGATTGCATACAAGGCGGCTAGCGTCATCCAGCCATCGTTGTTCCAATCGAAATCGGCGTAATGCCAGAAGCGTGTATAGCTTCGCAAGCGGTGATGAATTCTTCCCAGTTCCTGGGGAATTCCAGCTTCAGCTCAGCGAAAATTTCTTTGTTATAATAGACACCTAAAGCAGCCATGTCATTAGGTATTCCGTAAACGCTGTCATCAGATCGAAGACTGTTCAGCGAAGCCGGCGAAAAATTGGAAATCCAAACTTCATTGGATAAATCCAGCAAATAGCCTGCTTTGCCATAACCTACAACCTCCTTTAAGCCCGGGTGGAGCATAATGACATCTGAAGCGTCTCTGGCTGCCAGGCGGGTTTTAATAAAATCAGAAAACTGATTGCCCGGCATTCCCTCATAAGTGACCTTGATGCCGGGATTTTCTTTCATAAAACGTTCATTCAATTCGGTAGCGCCCCATAATATGTAAGCGCTTTATTCATCTGAATTATAACGCCGCAGGCCCAAAATAAACAGGCTTTAAATTACGGATTCATTCTCATTTTCTCTGTTTTTGCTAAAAGTAACGACCCGTAAGCAAAAAGAAAAACCCCATCTTAAAAAAACGGGGTTTCACGTTTATTTGACCATACGCAGTTCAGCAGCCTTCTGCAATGATTTTATGGCTAAATCACATCGTAGCTCACGCCGGCAATCGGAAACTGTGCGAGCAGCTCGGCTGCACTGATCCTGGCTGCCGGCGAGAATTTTTCACTCATCAAATAAGTAAATATTTCGTGGAACAAAAAGAGTGTCTCTGGCTTTTTGCATACATCCTCGTCCGTCAGCCGGAGCGTCGAAACGAACAGCTTTCCTGCTCCTACCCTGCATTCGAACACGGATGCCAGCCGTTTCATGCGGGCAAAATGATCGATGACCTCCACGATCGGCTCCACCGAAGGCATCGCATCCAGACTCACCGCTACAGAATGCTCGGTCATCCCGTACAGATGCCAATCGGTCTGCCCTTCATGCGGAAACCGGCCCAGTGCCGGATGCTCGTTAAGAATAAGTCCCATCGTCGTGCCCCTCTGATTGGGGAACCAGAGATAATTCCAGAAAATCGGCAGGTGGTGGATGGAGATGCTGTCCTGCAGCGCGTCCTTGGCGGGCATGAGCCAAACGCTGCCGCCATCATGCATAAATTGCAGCAACTCCTTGCTCATGCGGTCCGCGATAATAAGCTTCGTGCCAGCTTCCACTCTGTAGCTCAACCAGTGGATGCCGATCTGCTGACTGTATACGGCATCCTGGAGAAATGTGCGTACATTGTCGATATTCGTAAGGACCTGCCCTTTGTGCTCCTGCGGAAATACCCGCGGAAACACCCAGAAGCTCCATTCATTGGCATTGATCGCCCGCGAGCCATCGCTCAGCGCAACCGAGAATTTGATTTTCCCGGCTGTTCCTTCCGGCATCACAAAAGCAATCGGCTGAAGTCGGGTTGTCCGGCCCTTCTCGATCGAACCGGCTTCAGCAATTCCGCTGGCCAAAACCCCGTCCTGATCCGCAAAGCTCCAGTTAATAAGCGCTTCATCCAGTGTTCCACTGCCGTAGTGGGAAATTTCCAGCGCTAGCTTCGCTTGCTCACCTTCGAAGAAGGTCCTTCCTCCACTGCGCATCAGCAGTACCGTCTCCCCATTGAATGCGCGGACAGCTTCCGGTGTCGTGATCCCCTTCTCATCCCAGAACACATCCAGAAATCCGGTTGTCGCATGTCCCTGTCCGGGAAAATCGCGGATATCCAACAGTTGAATCCCTGCCAGATCCGGTGTCCGGCGCGCCCGCTCCATCGCCTCTTTGAGGCAATCCATGAGCAGAGAGCCGGTAATGCGCTGAAATTCGGGAAGCCGGCCTTCCCACTGCTTGTACTGCAGATTCTCATTGATATAGGACAGCCACGACGGCTCCAGAGCACCGGTGTATTTCTCCTCTTCCTGAGGTCTTACATACATAGTGAACTGGCCATGCTCATGAGCCAGCATCGGCTTGCTTCCAAGCCGGGTTACCGCTGCAAAATCCTGCGTCGTGTCCGGCGTTGCCGCGAAATCGGTATTGACCGGCGGATGCCAGTTCAAGGTCGGGATATAGAAATCCCCTTCCCGGTCACCTTCCGGCAGGTGGCCGAATCCGGTATTGTCCGTATACAAGCGGGTCGGATCGGTTTCGCGGGCTTCCCGAACCAGCTCATTAAGCTGCGCATGCCCTTCTTTGCCGATCAACTCATTGCCCATGGACAGCAGCACAAAGGAAGGATGCTCATTCAAGGCGCCAAGCAGCTCCTTCAGCTCCTGACGATAGAACGAATGAGCTTCGGAATCCGCATCGCGCGAGCGGGTGCGATAATGCCTGGACCACTGCGGCAGCTCCGTCTGCACCAGCATCCCTTCCTCATCCGCGGCCAGCCAGAAAGGCTTCGGCGGACTCCAGCCATGCAGCCTGACATGGTTAAAGCCATAGCTCCTGGCGATCCGGAACTGCCTGCGGTAAACTTCGATATCCCATACCGGATAACCGGTAAGCGGAAATACGCAGCAGTCCACATAACCGCGCAGAAAAACGGCCTCACCGTTGAGCATCAGCCTTGTACCGTCCGCTTTCATGTTTCGCAGTCCAAATCGCCGGGTTTGGGCATCTACAATCCGGCCTTCCCGCTTCAGGAAGACATCAGCCGTATACAGCTGCGGATTGGAATCACTCCATAATTCCGCTTCAAGGCCAAGTTCAAGCTCGACAGCCGCCGTCCCCTCTTCATCCGGCTGAGCAGCACCAATAACTGTAAGCCCGTTGTTCACTTTCACCCGGACTTCCACGGAGTAGAGGGCGGATTCCCCGGAAGCTGCGTTCCCGCCGAGCTTCGCGACAACGCCGATCTGCCTGCGCTCCGCATCCGGAGTGAGCGTAATCTCGCGCATGGAGACCCGGGGCACCGCTTCCAGCCGGACTCCTCCGGTAATGCCGCCCCAGTTCGTTGCGGTATGATAAGAATGGATGTGGGTCTCTTCCATTTCCATCCTCATTTCGTTATTAACACGGATGAGGAGCTCACAGCTGCCGCCAGCTTTAGCCTCTTCGCCGAGCTCGTAACAATGATCATTGACAAGGGATTGGCGCTGTCCAGCAGCCTGCCCATTCACCCATAGGGCTGTCTGCCAGTGGACGCCGGAGATAATCAGCCGAAAATGATAGTCCTCCAAATACTCAGGCAGGTCAATGACCGTACCGTACCAGGCCGTGCCGGTGTATTCCTTCTTCTTCTTCCATGTTCCAATCGGCTGGTGGGCGGACCGCTCTCCATAACCCTGCTCCTCCCAGGAGCCATGTACGCTGATACGCGATTCAAGCTGGTCGACCGCTGTGCTCTCCGCCTGCACCCGTTCACCGGGATCAAGCTGGAACCGCCACATGGGATCAATCGGGATTTCATGCGTCATTTGTGATTCCTCCTTCAATGGATAAGCGTCAGCCTTTCACAGCTCCGGCTGTAACGCCTTTAATAAAGTTTTTCGAGCCCAATACGAAAATAATCAGGAGCGGTATCGTTGTCATGGCAAGCGCAGCCATTCTTGCAGCGTAATCCGTCCGGTGCACGATACCAAGGTTGGAAACAAACACGGGAATGGTAAACCAGCGGCTGTCATTAATCGTGACCAGCGGCAGCAGATAGTTATTCCATGACCAGACAAATACCAGAATTGCCAGGGTACCCAGGCCGGATTTGATCAGCGGGAATGCGATCTGGAACAGGATGCGCGGCTCCGAGCAGCCGTCAATGCGGGCACATTCCATCACTTCATTGGGAATCGTATCCTGCATAAACTGCGACATGAAGAAAGCGCCGAAAGGAAACGCAAACCAGATCAGAATAATGGGCCACAACGTATTGCCAAGCCCCAGCACACGCATTTCCGTGATATAGCCGATGACACCGACTTGCGATGGAACCATCATGGTAACGACGATGAAATAATAGAGGGCCTTTTTCATGCGGAAATTATATTTGGCTATTGCAAAACCGATCAGCGCGCTGAACAGCACCGCAACAACAACGGAGCTGACCGACACGATCAGGCTGTTCGCATACACCTGCAGGAAATTCGATTTCAACACGGCCGTGAAGTTCTCCACCATATATTTTCCCGGCAGGAGCGGCAGCCCCTTGAACAAGTCTTCATTGTAATGGGTAGACATCACGATCATTAGATAGAATGGAAACAACGACAAGATCGTCAGGATGATCAGAAACGCACGAGAAATGATTTTCATTTTTTGTCCGCCTTTCCCGCTGTAACGCGATAGCTGATCAAAGAGAACAGAACAATAAATACAAACAGCGAATAAGCAATTGCCGATCCATAGCCCAGACGCGAATCGGAAATAAAGGTGTTGTCGACAAATTTCCAAATGACCGTCAACGCCGCATTGTCCGGTCCGCCTACGGAATTGGCGCTCCATCCCCCATAAAGCAGCTTCGGCTCATCGAAGAGCTGAAAGCCGGTAATAATGGTCGTTACGATAAGAAAGATCGAGATATTCTTAAGAAGCGGCAGCGTGATCTTGAAGAAGGTGTTCCTGCTGGAGGATCCGTCCATCTTCGCGGCTTCGTATACATCCTGTGGGATGGCGGTCATCCCCGCCAGGTAGATCGTCATGAAATAGCCGAAGTTTTTCCAAATGAACATTAGTGCAATGATGCATTGAGCGGTAAACGGAGTTTGCAGCCAGTAATAGGGCTCGCCGAGCAGCCCAAGCTTCAGCAGAATCTGATTGAGTATGCCGGATTGCCAATCGAACATATAAGAGAAAATAAATCCGATCGCCACTGGCGTTGTGATATAAGGGGTGAAAATTGCGGTTTGAAAAAAACGTTTGCCTTTCACAAGCTGAAAGGTCAAATTGGCCAGCAGCAGGCCGATCCCGATCGTGAGCGGAATGGCAAGCAGCATGATAATAATCGTATTCCATAACGATTTCCAGAAGAGCGGATCCCGAAGTAGCAGATCCGAATAGTTGCCGAAACCGATAAATTCCTTGTCCGATACGCCATTCCAGTCATACAAACTCAAGAAGAAGGAGTAAATAACCGGATACAGCTGAAAAGCCAGATAGCTCAGCACAAAAGGAAGTGCAAACAAATATGGCCATATTTGAATTTTGCGGGAGTATCCCGCGCTTGTATTTTTCATCCTAATCCCTCCATGATCCCGCCCCGAGAACTTCAATTTGGAACAAAAAAGGGCAGCCGCTTCTTCCGATCCCGCTCCCGATAAAAGGAAGCTTGAACGGGCGAACGGCTGCCCTGCTGTACAAGAAGGCGGTCTATTTTACCGTGACACCCTGTACTTTATTCTTGACCTCAGCAATATATTTTTGCAGCGCGGCGTCCGCCGTGATGGTCGCGTCCTTCGTAAACAGGGGATAAAGCATATTGAAGGTATTCACGACGAAGCTTTCGTATTTGGTCTGCGACTGACCTTTCATCTCAGGAACTACATTTTCGTAGAAATATTTCATCAAATTCTGGCCGCCGAAGAATTCATCGTATTCCGAACCTTTCTCGATCAAATCATTGTCTTCGTAGAAAGACTTGACGCCTGGCGGGAATCCAAATTTCTCGAACGATTTGCTTGTGCCTTCACGGGAGAGATAAACAAAATTCACATAGGCCCATGCCGCTTCTTTGGCTTTGCTGTCCTTGTATACACTGACCGATGTTCCGCCGACTGTCGTACCGCCGCCAGGAGCTTTCACCAATCCCCAGCGTCCCTTGCCTTCTTTGTCATTGGCTGCGACGGCCCATTTGGGACCCCACGGCGCAAGCGGGTAGAAGATCGTTTCGCCTTTGGCGAACGATGCGGACCAGGCCGGCGTATCAGTCTCCAGCTTGCCGAGAATACCCGCGTCACGCATGTTGAACAAGTCGGTAAGCGGCCCTTTGACCCGCGATGTCAGATCAATTTCCTTATCTTTGATGTAATCGCTTGCCGTCTGCCCGTAAAGGACACGGAACGCATCGCCAAGGCCCGACATCATGACGACTTTTCCTCCGCTTTTATCTTTGACTTCAATTCCTTTTTGAGTAAAAGCGTTCCAATCCTTCAACATGCCTTCAAGCAAAGCAGGATCGTCCGTACCGAGATATTCCTTGGCAAGATCGCGCCGGAAGGCAAGTCCTCCAGGTGTAATCTGCTGATCAACCGCAACCAGCTCGTCTTTGCTGTTGGACAGCAGCGGAATCAGATAGTCGAACAGCTGGCTTTTGTCCATATTGTATGGCGCTTCTTCAAGATTGGCCAATACGCCCAGGTCAAACAACTGGCCGCGGTAGGTCATTTCGCCGAGAATCACGTCCGGCACCTCAGAGCCGGATGCAATGCCGCTTTGCAGCTTCTGCAAATAATCCACATTATTGACAATGGAATATTCTACTTTGATATTGGGGTATACTTTGTTGAATTCCGGAATCATGTACTTTAGAAATGCTTCGTCCCAGTCCCATACTTTAATCGTGGCTTTCATGTTCTCGGGAGAAGTCGCTTCCCCATTCCCTCCGGATGCAGCCGGATCGTTTCCTCCTTCTGCATTGTTGCCGCCCCCGCAGCCTGTCAGCGCGACCGTCAAAGCCAGCAGCAGACTGGCCATAACCGTGCTGCGTTTTTTCAGCTTCAAACCCATTGTTGTTCCTCCTCATTTTTCTCTGGTTGTTTGACCGACACCCTTGTCAACGTTTACAACGTAAGTATAGCGGATGATCAGGAGGTCCTTACCGGGACATTCCGGGTATTTTGTTGAAAATTCGGGTGTGTTAGCCTTCTGCCTATAATTTAGCAGGCTGGAGAGGAATCCGGACGGTTACTCTCGTGCCCTGGCCAGGCCCGCTCGCAATCGTAAGGTCATAGTGTTTCCCGTAATGGTAATGAATCCGCTCTCTGATATTGGCAAGTCCAATGCCTTGGTTCTCGGAGGAAGACTTCTGTTTTCCCTGCATGGAGGCAAGCCGCTGCAGTTGTTCCGGCTGCATGCCTTTTCCGTTGTCGGCAATAGTCAGCTCCATGCTGTCGTCTGCACGCTGCGCGGATATCCGAATGTAGCCAAGCTCCGTCCGGTACTCCGAACATATCCCATGAAATAACGCATTCTCGATAATCGGCTGCAAAATCATTTTGGGCATCTGAGCTTGTTCCAGTCCTTCTTCAATCTCCCAAATGACCTGGAAGCGCTCCGGATAACGGATAGCCTGAATATCGATATACCGGTTGGCGATTCGGATCTCCTCCCCAAGCGTCGAGAAGAAAGCATGGTCGCCCCTGTGGATCGACTCCTGAAGCAGCCCGATGAGCGATCGCGTGATATCGACCGCCTCGCTGCTGCGGTTGGCATGGGAGAGGTATATGACGCTGTTGAGCGTGTTGTATATAAAATGGGGGTTGATCTGGGCCATCAGCAGCTTCACCTGCATGTCCCGCTTGGCTTCTTCATTCTCTACGGACAACTGCACATGCTCCTGAAGCTGCTTCACCATGCGGTTAAAACCATCTCCAAGAATCTCCAGCTCATCACCACTCTTAATGGAAACCTGGCTGCTAAGATCCCCCTCAGATACGCGCCTCATAGCCGAGACCATCCGCGATAGAGGACGGATCATTCTGGACACGAATGGAAGCATCAGCGACAAGGTCAGAATGAGGCTGAAGGTCAGTATCAGCACATAGAACACCAGAATGGATTTGAGCTTGGCAAACAGCTTGTCCTTGGAAATAACCGCGACCTGGACCCAGTCCTCCAGCATGGAACGATTGTAGATGTTCAGATAGTCCGCGTTCTCCTCCCATTCCGGCAGCTCTTGTCCGTCCTCCGGCAGTTGCAGCGCCTGCGCCGGAATTTCGCCTTTGTCGCTGTCATACAGCGTTTGTCCCAGCCGGTTGAGCAGCATGATCCGGTCGTAATTCCCCAGGCTTTGCTCCATCGTGCTCACAAGCTGGTTGTATTTGATATCGATGATTAATGTGTTGACAGCAGCCGGTTCCTCCTCACCGATCCGTTTATAGGGAACCACATAGCTGATCGCCGGATGGAGGCGGTTTACAAAATAGGACTCATGGGAAACAGAAAAACGCATACCGGAGTCGGGTACACGCATTTGACGGAACCAGGGCTGCTCCTGGTAAGAGGAGAAATACTCGGCATATCCGCTTTTATTGGAAAACACCTCGCCATCGGAACGAATGATGACGATGTTCATAATATAATCATTCAAAGCGGTAAATTTCTTCAGCCTCTCTTGGACATCCAGCTTGTGGAAATAAGATTCCTCCATGTCGAGCGGCGTTTCCTGTTGAATCAGATTCTGGATCTCCGAGTCGACAATGATATATTCGGCGATTTCCCTCGTCTGCTCCTGAATACGGCGGAGCTGCAGCGCATTCTGGGACAACTTGATCAGGCTGTCCTGAATCGACTGCTCACGGATAATCCGGGTCACATAATAATACGTGAAGAACCCGCTCAAGAGCAGCGAGATGCACAATATAATGGAGGTAACGCCAATAAGCTTGGTTCTAATCTTCGTTCTCATGCTGTGGTCCTCCACGCTTCACATACATCAGCGGGTTTACACCCACCGCTTTCCTGAATACCTGGCTAAAGTACTGGCTGTCCCGGTACCCTACTTTTTCGGCCACTTCGCTGATCCTGTATTTCTCGGACTGCAGCAGCTTCTTTGCTTCCCTGATCCGCACCTGGGTCAAATAATCCAGAGGGCTTGTTCCCGTCTCCTGCTTGAACATGCGGCGCAGCCTGTCCCCGCTGATTCCGACCTGCGCGGCAAGCTCCTCGATCGTCAACCCTTCGGCGTACCGGTCATCAATCGCCTGCAGTGTTTCCCTCACCTTACGCGAGTATCGTCCGTTAAGCAGCTTTCTGCAGTCAGTAACTGTTTCCCGGTAAAGACCTTGCAAATATTCGCTCATCTCCCGGAATGTATAATTCCCGCTGCCATGCTCAGCCGGCACGGGCAAATTACGCTCCGTCCGGAAAGCGAGAATAGCACTCAGCAGTTTATCGCCCAGCCAATAGACCGCTTTAAGATGGACTCTTCCGATCTCCAGCTCGAAAGCGTTGGCAATAAGCGCTTCACCCGTGTCCTCAAGGCGTTCCAGACCATGCAGGACCTGATTGACCCATTCCTTTGAATGCTCCATATCTCTGTCTTCTCCGAATAGAACCGAATCCGGATGCATCACACTCTCTCTGCCAAAGAAAGGCGTATAGGCGAATATGCGCTCATAAAGCGATAGAAGCTGACGCATGCCGTCAAGCCCGCATACATTCAGCGATACAACGGCTGACAAAGTTTCGCCGGTGGCTTTCCGAAAACGCTGCTGGAGGTCCCGTATAATGGACAGCGCCAGCGGCTGAAGCTGGGCATACCCATCCTTCTCCGCGACTGTGGCGACTATCGCCCATCGGCAAGGCTCCAGCTGGATCGTATCATAATTCAGGATTCCGTCGGCTGTCCCCACATCCGGGATCTGAAGCTGATTCGGCGCAGCATAAGAGTGTAATGCGGAAAAAGGGCCGACCGGCAGATCGACCCCTGCCAGTATCAGCAGAAACCGGCTCTTGGCATCCGCGTTCTCTGCCCAGAGCTGCTTTTGCTGCTCTGCAGGTCTGCTGCCCTTCATAAGCTCCTGAAACAATTGGCGGCGAATCAGTTTTCCTTTGCGTTCCTGCTGCTTAAGCTCCTCCTTCATCTGCTCCAGTACCACTGTCAGCTGGGAGCTGCTCAGCTCATGCTTGACCAGATAATCGGAAATGCCGAGCTTCAGCGCTTCTTTGGCATAATCGAACTCCTTGTAGGAGGTGAGCAGCACAATCTTCGTGCCGCCCGCCTCCTTCAATAGAGCTTTGCTGAGAGCCAGTCCATCCATGCCCGGCATCTTGATATCCGCAAATATAATGTCTGCGCGCAGCTTCCGGTGAAGCTCCACTGCCTGCTGAGGATAAGTGGTCTCGGCAATGATTTCGAAACCCAACTCGCGCCAGGGAACAAGATGCTTCAAATGCTCCAGAGCCAGCGGCTCGTCATCCACCAGCATAACCTTTATGAATGCCGTATTCATCGCTTACTCCGCTGCACCGGGAATCAGCAGCACTTTCAAGCAGTCTTTCCCTTTTTTGACCAGATCGAAACCTTCTTTGTATGAAGTCAGCGGAAGCTTATGGGTGACAACGCCTTCGGTCGGCAGACTTCCTTTGGCAATGCCGTCGATAACGATCGGATAACAGTATGGGCCCAGATGCGAACCCAAAATATCCAGTTCCTTGCGGTCGCCGATAATGCTCCAGTCCACCGTTACAGGATCCTTGAAAACACTGAATTCAACGAAGCGGCCCAGCTTGCGGATCATCGCAAGCCCCTGGACAACGGACGTGGGATGTCCGGTAGCTTCAATGTAGACATCACAGCCATAACCTTCTGTCAGCTTCTTGACCTCTTCCACTACATTTACCTGACCAGGATTCAGTACGATATCGGCCCCGAATGCTTTCGCTGTTTCCAGCCGGTCATCGAACAGATCCATCACAATAAGAGTGCCCGCACCGGATAATTTGGCCGCGGCGACCATGCCGAGGCCGAGAGTGCCCGCACCCGCAATGACAACCACGTCGCCCAGCTCAATTTTGGCACGCTGAACGGCATGCATGGAGCACGCATAGGGTTCGATCAGCACGGCCTCTTCCAGCGTCAGCTGATCCGGAACCATATGAACGATCGCTTCCTTCGGAAACAGCATATATTCCGCCATAGCGCCGTTGACGTTGCTCTGGAAACCGTAAATATCATGTTTCTCGCACATCCAGTATTGCCCGCGGTTGCAGAAACGGCAGTCCCAGCAAGGTACGATTTGCTCCGAGATGACCCGCTCCCCCACGGCGTGCTTCGTCACGCCTTCGCCGACTGCCGCGATGCGTCCGACAAATTCATGGCCGGGAATGACCGGCGCCTTGACATAAGCGGGCTGATTCTCGTCACCCCAGAACATCGGCGCTCCCGAGTAAGCTTTGACATCGCTGGCGCAGATGCCGACCCCTTCTACTTCAATCAGGATTTCACCCGGTCCCGCCTGCGGCACTGGTCTGCGCTCGTAACGGTAATCACCGGCTGCATAAGCGACAATGGCATTCATCGTATCCGGAATTAATTTTCCTGCAAGCTCGCTTGATTTGTGGTTGGCAGTCATGATGACAGCACACCTTTCTTTGTGGTTTTAGGAGTGGCTCCAGGGCTAAGCATCCAATGACTGATGGATTAGGCTGTGGGTGATGGCGCCCTGATGATTGGGTTCAAGGCGAAGCACTTCATCGAGCTGTGCCTGAGACTCCTCCGCCCGGCCAAGGCCAGACAGCCCAAGTCCGATCATATAACGGCAATGAATTTCATTGCGCTTGTTCAAATCGTCATCGAATACAAGAAAATCCGGAAGCGATACGGCAAAATAATCAAGTTTCACCTGGTCGAACAAATGGGTTTCCCCGTAATCGATCAGCTTGTTGAAACGGGATGCAGCTTCCTTGCCGTCTCCCAGCTTCAGCCAGGCAAGACCCTGGTAATAAATCGTTTCCGGCGGCTGATCATTATAAAACATCGCTCCCGCCGGCTCCCCGATTCCTTGCGATGCCGCGCGGAAAGCCTGCTTCGCTTCTTCCTGTCGTCCATCGGCTTCAAGCGCGCAGCCCAGATAATAATAGACAGGGTTCTCCTGAGCGCCGGCGAGCTTGCCTTCGCCGAGATTTACAGGATAGACAAGGGCTTTGCCCAGCATGTCAGCAGCTTCTTTATACGCATCGCCGGCAAGAAGTTGTCTGGCAAGCTCCACATGAGCCAGCACGTATTGACCGGTCACCTTGCCTTCGCCTCCTTCCCAGGGATGAAACTTCCGGGAATGAAGCAGGCTGAGCGCTTCCTCATGCTTACGTATTGTATTGTGAAGGGTAACATATTCCACGAACAAATCATCGCGCTGATCCACTTGATCCCGATTGGTGTTCAGATGATCAAGGCGCTCCCGGGCGCTGACGCCAAGCTTCTTGTACAGCTGATCGAGCTCATACAGGACACGGGCATCGCTTCTGTCAGCGGCATATGCCAGCTCCAGGTATTTGCGCGCTTTGCCGGGATCGCTGTGCTTGTTGTAATAGGCGAGTGCCAGATTGCGGTGGGAGGTCGGGAAGGTCTCATCCAGCCTGGTTGAGCTTTCCCAATGCCCGATCGCTTCCTGGTGCCGTTTCTTGTCATAGAGCAAATTGCCCAAATAATAATGAGCACGGGCATCGTCGGGATTTTGCCTCAAAGCATATTCCAGCACCTGAAGATCCAGCAGGCTGTTAGGGAAACAATAATCGGAATTGGCTGCCTGCCCTGCTTTGAGACGCTCTTCCGCCTCATCCTGCCGTCCAAGCTTGCCAAGTACGTATCCCAAGGTATAATGCACCATCGGATACGCATCCGCTGCATGCTCCGGCAGGGCATCTTCAAGGACTGCGGCCGCTTCCGCATACAACCCGCTGCCGATATAATCGGCTGCCAGTTGCAAATAGTTATGCGCATTGCCGCGCATCAGTGTCCTGAAGCTGTACAAGACGCCTTGCGCTGCTTCCGGCTGCCCATTGTCCTTAAGGCTTAGATACCTTTCATAATAAGCGCCGAAGTCGGCAACATCAAGGCTAATCGTTTCCAAGGCAAACCTTGCACCCTCTTCAGGCCTTCCCAGCTTCCGCAGCAGGACCGCCTTTAGATCGCGCGCTTTGTAATTCCGCGCATTGCGGATGAGTGAACGCTCGACCAGCTCCAGCGCTTCCTGAAAATCGCTCCGGCTGCACGCAATTTGAGCCAACGTAAAATATCCGCTGTCCTGCCATTGGGCGGACCATACCGATTTATAAAGCGCATCGAAGGCGTCGCTGTCCTTCTCCTGAAGCTTGAGCGCAAGGCCCAACTGGTAATAGGCTTCGCTATCGTAGGGATTGCCGTTGCGCCCGGTTAAGGTTTGGACCGCATGCCGGAAGCAAGCCTCGGCTTCCGTGAGTAGACCCCTGCGCAGCAGAAGCGTTCCATATGCAACATTGATGCGGATATCGCCGGGGCTTCGTTTCAATCCTTCCAGGTAATAATCTTCCGGCTCGAACGTCGCATGCCGGTACTGTTCCAGATGAAGCCCCGCCAGAAAAAGCTCCTCTACCGTCAGCAGCTCCTGTGGGAGCGGCATCGGCTTTGCCGCATCAGGCATTTTCTCGATAGCCGGTTCCTTCTCCTGGTACTGGACCAGCAAGCGTCCGGACTTGTCGCGTACGGAGAGAATCAGATCATGAGCTTGATCATCTCCCTGCAGCTTGAGTGATTTCGTGAATGCTTCAAGCGGCGAAAGGTCCACCTCCTGCTGCAGATACCCGCTGCTGGCGCTTGAAAGCTCCACTGATGCTCTTTCGAACCGCGACGTCGTGTAGGCCCGGATTTCTATTGTACCGGAAGCGCGATCGACTTCCAGATTGACCGCAGCATCCCGGGAAGCATTCTTCACGACCCCAACCCCCTTGTAGGGCATGAAATACTGCGTAAACGACTTTTCTTCATACGGCTGCAGCCATGTGAAATCCGGTTGGTTGTCTGTATAGACTCCCGTCATCAGCTCGATATAAGGGCCGTCCTCGTCGGTCAGATTGCGGTCCCAGGCCTGACCAAATTCGCCGTTCCCCCAGGTCCACTGCTTTTTCCCGGGAGAAATGTGATGGCTCGCTACATGAAGCAAACCCGCCTGAACCGAATGGTCGTAGCCGCCGACAAAATTATAATCGGAACGGTAAGCCATGTAGGAGGTAGGAACCGGTATATTCGTATAACGGGAGATATCCACTCCTGCCGAATAATCCATTTTATAATAGGTTCCTGTCGCGACAGGAAAACGCGACACATCCCGTTTGCCATGATCGAATACGGCATGCACATCCGGAGGAAATACGGATTGGGTATGATCATTGACGGCAACGGCCGGGTTCGCCCACCATAAGAAAGTCTGCGGTTCCGGCGTACGATTGTACAATTGGGCATGAATTTCCAGATAAGCCGCTCCTGCCTGGAGGGTGAACCCTGCAGTCATTTTCGTTCCGTACATCCGGTCAATTTCGCTGACCCACACCGTAGCGCTGCCGTCCACATTTTCACTGAATGTGCATTCGACTGCTCCATACGTATTGGGCCGGTGATGCTGAGGCCAGTTGAATTCAATCCCCCCCGAGATCCAGGGACCCGCAAGGCCTACGAGAGCGGGCTTGATCACGCGGTTATAATAAACAAAATCATAGTTGTTCGTCTTGTCCACGGCGCGGTAAATGCGTCCGCCGATTTCCGGCATAACCTCGATCCGCAGATATTCATTCTCCAGAATAATCATGCGATAGGTCTTCATTTCTTTGTCATCATTTATTTTATCAATCACAGGGTGGGGATAAACCTTCCCCGTGCTGCCCTGATAGACGCGTTTTTCCAGGAACATTGGATTTTTATCCGGATTTCCAACCCCGTAAGTGGGAATTTCAACGAATTCCTCCCGGACCGTAGCTTGTGAGATTTTCTTATTCATGGCTTCGTTCTCCTTTCCTCGTATGCTTAAACTTTACTAAGGAAGCAGCCGGAGAACAATTGACCATTAACGGATTATGATGGACAATATTCGGATTATCAACAAGTTACATTTAAAAAAAGTAGCAAATGATGATCCAACTACTCGTTCTATTTACACTAGAAAAGGAGAGCATCTTCAATGGGATGTTCTCCTTTGACATTCAATATTATATTTTCCCGCTTTGCGTCCTGACTATGGCTTGAGTTGGTCTGACGAATCCCATTTCAGCCGAATTACAGTACCGCTGCCTTGGGCGGTCTCCACCTCAATTGTTCCGCCAAGCCCTTCCGTCAAAGCCTTGGTCACAGCCATCCCCAGGCCGGTGCCTTCCGCTCTGCTCTCTGTATCCAGCCCGCGGTAATAACGCTCGAACAGCCGGGAAGCCGTCTGCTCGTCCATCCCCTCCCCGTCATCCGCGAAAGCAACGGTAACCCCCCCTCCTGCAGCGGCACTAACCGAAATCGTCAGGATCGTTCCTTCCCTGTTGTGCATCAGGGCATTGGCAACCAGATTGTCGACGATCCGTTGGAACCACGGCTTGTATACGGAGTAAATCACAGCACGATTCCAGGGAACAAAACGGATCCGCTTCTTTCGATATTGGGGGTGGAAGGAAGATTCACGTACCGCTTCTGCGATATACGTGTTCAGATCCACCTCTTCCAAAGAAGGTGCTCCACTTCCGCTCCGGGCTTGATAGGTTAGGGTCAGATCATTGATCAGACCCTCCATATACGTGGATTTATCCAATATGACCTTTGCAAATGAACGCACTTCATCCGCTGCCCATTCATACGTCTCGGCTTCCAGCATATGAGCGTAACCTTTAATGGAGGAAAGCGGCGTCTTCAGATCATGCGAGACTCCTGCAATCCATTCTTCCCGATTCCGCTCATACTCCGCCTGCTTCCGTTTGTTGATGCGGAGCGTTTCCGACAGTGAATCCAGGGAATGGATCACATCCCCGTATATGCGGTATTTTCGTTTCCTTCTACCGTGGCGGTTCAAACTTCTCGGGGTGCCGTCCGGCATTGCAGGTTCTACATAACTGCCTTCCCTCAGCAAACGCAGCCACTTGATCATGTGAATAATCGGGGCACCGAAGCTATGACCGAATAAATAGGAAACAATCGTGAAAACCAGCATCGACGCAAGCAGAAGAAGACCGATTCCAACAGCCAGCACTTTGCTTACCGGATCGATGAACGGTGATGCTTCCGGCAGATTGCCGGCCAATGGCGAAGTAAGTACCCAGGTCCGTTCGGTTGCCTGGTCATACTGGGTAAACTGCCTAGTGCCATATCGGTCGGGATAGAAGGATCGAAGCGCTATATCCTGAATAGAGAAACGTTCGAGTGCTCCTGTTGACGGCTTATTGGACGATGCCAGTTCATCGCCATCCGCATCAAGGATCTGAAGCCAGGAACCGCTCTCCCGTAGTTTCTCTCCCAAATTTTCGGGCAGCTCTATCGTTCTCCCGGCAATGGAACCCCGATCTGCCAGCTGCTTCAGAAGCGGATCCGCCTGTTTTTTCACCCCATACAACAGGGTATGGGTAACGCCATTCTTCTCCTGTATCCATAAATAGATATCGTAAGGAAATGGAGCCTCCCTCATCCAATAGGCATTTAATTCGCCCGGACCGTAAGAATCCGGTACATCCGGAGGCGTATAAAAAGCATCGGTTACATGTCCGCTTTCGTCGATCCGCTGCAGCCACCCTCCTTTACGGTGGACGATTTCAAGCATTTCGGAGTCAAACTTTAGATCGCCGCCTTCGGTTCTAATCGTGTCGACCAGC
Source organism: Paenibacillus nasutitermitis (assembly GCF_014641075.1). Taxonomy (GTDB): domain Bacteria; phylum Bacillota; class Bacilli; order Paenibacillales; family Paenibacillaceae; genus Paenibacillus_Z; species Paenibacillus_Z nasutitermitis. The sequence continues at coordinate 1,423,663 of NZ_BMHP01000001.1, read as the reverse complement.
CGGGAGAGTCCAACATTCCCAAAATCGCGGTCTGCCTCGATGCGCATCAGTTGATGATAGGTCCAGTACAGGATCCCGCCTGCGATGACGGACAGAATGAAGCCGACAAGCAAAAACCAGGCAATGATGCGGAAGGTGAGCCTCCATTTAACGTTCATGAGCGTCTTCCTTCCAGACCAGCTTGTAACCCAGTCCCCGGACATTAACCAAAAATTCCGGTTGCGAAGGATCCGTCTCGATCCTCTCGCGTATGCGGTGGATATGAACCATTACGGTATTATCGTCGCTGATGCTCTGGTCGCCCCAGACCCGCTCGTAGAGCTCGCTTTTTGTAAACACCCGATTCGGGTTTTTGCAAAAGAACAGCAGCAATTGAAAAACAAGAAGAGGACATCCTACAGGAACTCCCTGAACCCGCAGCTTGGCAGCGGTCTCATTGACTTGGAAACGGCCAAAATCGTGCACCGTTCCAGCCGGCTTTCTCGCAGGCACTGCATGCTTGCGCGAACGACGCAGAAGCGATTTGATGCGTGCCACGATTTCAAGGGGGTTGAACGGTTTCGTTACATAATCGTCGCCGCCTACGGCAAATCCCGACAGCTTATCAAAATCCGTTGCCCTCGCACTCAAAAACAAAATAGGTGCTTCCGTGATCCGCCTTATAAAAGGACAGGCTTCCAAACCGCTCATATTCGGAAGCGTCACATCCAGCAAAATAAGATCATAATGATGCTGCTCACAGGAAGTAATAGCCGCTTCCGCCGTAGTTGCTTTGTCGATGTGGACAAAACCTTCTTTGCGCAGAACGGTCTCCAGCATCTGAAGAATCGCCTGCTCGTCGTCCACCAGAAGAATGGAACCATTGTTCAATTCGTAGTCTCTCCTTTGGCATGCGTGTGCTTATATTTTACCATGCCTGTGACCTGCGAGAACGGCTGCTGTCTTAACGGAATCTTAATTTATCGCAAGCCGGAATTAAGACGGAAATAAGACCCTGTTCTGAGGGTCATAAGATTAGAAGGATATGATGATTACATACTAATGAAAGATGGTGCGAGAATGAAAATCAAACTATTTACAGCATTGGCGTTAACGGCTGTGGTTCTGACGGGCTGCGGAAACGGTGATAAGAAACCGGAAGCAGGACCGCCTGCTGAATCAGCCGGTAAGGCTGGATCGAATACGCCAGGAAATTCAGGCACAAAGCCAGATATATTAGAAGCAAAGCTCAATGCGCAGCAAGTTGCACAAGCTCTTCTGGACGGCGACTACCCGAAGATTTATGAACAATTAAGTGAAGCATTCAAGCAACAGTTGACATTGGCGGAGCTGGAGACGGAACTGAAAAAAATTATGGTCAGTGTTGAATCATGGAAACCGGAATCGAAGCTGTCCGTGAATGAAGGGCAATACGTTACGTTTACGAATCAGGATCAAAAACTGGGTTTGATTTTCACAATGGGCGAAAAAAATGAAATCACAATGCTTCAGGCCATACCGCTGCAGAGCTTTCCGGAGACGGACTCCTCACCGACGAAACGGGTGTACAGTTTGCCATTCAAAGGGGAATGGTTCGTATACTGGGGCGGGGAGAATGTTCTGGCCAATTATCATTACGAAGAGGAAACGCAGCGTTATGCCAGCGATATGATCCAGGTAAAGGATGGCTATTCATATAATGGCGATCCAAAAATAAACGAGAGTTATTATGCATTCGGCGAGGAAATCTCAGCGCCACAGGATGGGAAAGTGGTCGAGATCGTGAACGATATCGATGATAATATACCCGGACAAATGAATCCTGACCAGCCTGCGGGGAATGTGGTCGTCATTGATCACGGCAACGGGGAATACAGCTTTCTGGCTCATTTGAAGAAAGGATCGGTTACGGTAAAAGCCGGCGACAAAGTTGCCAAAGGAGACACTGTCGGTCAATGCGGCAATTCCGGCAATTCCAGCGAACCGCATCTGCATGTTCAGGTATCGGACAATCAGGATTTGTTTTCCGGAAAATCGATACGAATGCAGTGGGAAAACGATATTAGGCTCCACCAGGGCGAATCAGTTAAATGTTAGAATAAATAAAGCGCTAAACGGCCACCTTATAACGGATTCATCTTAGAAGGATGAAATCTGAATGGGCATTCTGAGCGGAAATTCCAAATTAACCCTTGCACACGGCTAAGGGTTTCAGCTATGGATCGCATCCATTGTGGCAAAAAATCTGGTTTCCTGCTATCAGACGTTTCTCATATCATTAAACCCCCGCCCTTGAGAAGGCTGGGGGTTTAATGATAGATATGCATATCACTCGGCTTCATCTGTTCTTGGTTTGTCGACGGTATCCGGTATGTCGGAATCGAACACATCTTGTCCGGGGTACCCGCGATTGATGCCTTCATGTAAGGCGTGATTTTCATAATCAAAGCGATGTGAGGTCCGCTGGGATATCCGCCATGGCGTGCTTTTTCCGAGATTTTCGGAGATTATGGATGCGCCGTAAGGACCTTCCGGGAACTCTTCAAGCACCAGGTCATTTTGTTGAGATTCCACCGTTGACAAGTCGGAATAGACTCTCGAATGTTCCTTGAGAAATTCTTCGCTCATCTATATGCCTCCTTAATCCGATTGCTTCTTTTAATGCTGCATATCGCCCAACCCTGGACTGTGTTCTTTCGGCATATCAGGCTGCTCGCGTACCGGAAATCCTGCAGGCGGCTCGGCGATGCGCGCCCGCGCTGCTCATCCTTTTGCCGTTATGGGATTAGGCTTTCCAGCCCATCTGCAATTCATGCGCCGAGGGCCGCCTCAAACTCCATCCATATTGACAATGCTTTTGCTGCCGCCTTCTGTCCATACTTGGGCGGCAGCGCCCATAACTCCGGCGCGGCTCCCCAAGGAGATGGGGAGAATCTCGCAGGCTTCGCTCATCTTTGGCGATGTGCGTTCGTGCGTTTCCTCGCGCAAAGGAGTCAGCAGCGCCTCTCCTGCATCCGCCACGCCACCGCCGATGAAGACCACCTGCGGATTAAAGATATGAATGATGCTTGCTATGCCTGTGGCAAGTGCCTGAATGACGGTAGTCATTGCTATAGACGCGGGCTCTTCCCCTGCTGCCCAGTCACGCAGCAGCTCATGCGCCGAATAACGGTCGATCTCAGCCTGACCGAGACGTCCGGCTTTCTCAAGCTCTACGCGGGCCAGTCTTGCCATGCTTGTCCCCGAAGCATAAAGCTCCAGACAGCCGTAATTGCCGCAGCTGCACCGGGGGCCTTCGAAGTTAACCGACAGATGTCCAAATTCGCCTGCCCCACCGAAGCAGCCCCTTACCGGCCGGCCCGACTCCACGATAGCTCCTCCTATGCCGGTTCCCAGAGCCAGACATACGAAATGCGAATATTCCTGACCTTTCCCGTACACCTTCTCCGCAAGCGCCAGAGCGTTCACATCGTTATCCACCCAAACCGGAATATGCTCATATAGCTCACGAACCAACGGGCGTATTGGGGTTCCCTGCCAATTCGGCAGTGTATCCACTGCAAATTCAACAATACCGGTGTCCGCATTGATCTGTCCGGCACTGCCGATCCCGATGCCTTTGACCTCCCGTCCCAGCTCCTCCGCCTGAGCGATCATCCAGCTGATGCTCCGAAGAACAGCCTGCATGACTTCATGACGTTGAAGTGCAGCGGGAGTCGGTACAGATTGATGCTTCACAATACGGCCGGATCGCTCCACCAGAGCGGTGCGGATCCGTGTCCCACCAATGTCCACGCCGACAGCCAGTCCGCTCATGCCCGACCAGCAGCAGCATGGGCAAACCGCCGCGTTATTTCCTGTGGCCGTGTAATCGCCGTCCCGACTACAACCGCGTACGCGCCGGCATTCAGGCAAGCCATGCATTCCTCAGGTGTCCATATACGGCCCTCCGCAAACACCGGTCGTCCCGATAAGCCTGCCAGAGAGCGAACCAGCTCCACATCCGGTCCGGACTGCTGCTTGCTGTAGGGCGTATATCCCGAGAGCGTCGTCGAGACCGCTTCGCAGCCCAGATCGAAAGCCTGAATTCCCTCTTCGAAGGTGGAGACATCGGCAAGCAGGAGCAGGCCGGGGAACTCGAGGCGTATAGCGGCAATGAAAGCAGACAGCGATAAGCCATCCGGCCTCTGCCGGTTTGTAGCGTCGAAAGCCACCATATCGGCGCCCGCTTCGGCAATCTCGCGTACCTCTGTGATTGTAGGGGTAATATAGATCGGCGACTGTTCGTAAACCCGCTTGTACAATCCGATCACCGGCAAGTTAATTGCCTTACGGATCGCAGCGATGTCAGCCGGCGTATTAGCCCTGATCGCTGCCGCCCCTCCGGCTTCGGCTGCACGGGCCATGGCCGCCATATGATCGGCACCGTATAAGGGCTCATTATCTAACGCCTGACAGGAAACAATGATTCTGCCTTGGAGGGACGCAAGATTCATTCTCAAGGCAGCTCACTTCCTATACTGACCGGCTTTCCTTCCCGCGCTGAACGTTCCATGCAGTCGGCGATATAGACGGCGCGGTATGCTTCTTCTACGGAGATCGGCAGCTTGGCGCCGCTGCGGACCGCTTGGGCGAAGGAGGCCAGCTCCTCCCGCATGATCCCGCTTATCCGGCCATACAACTCCACCCCGTAGGCGGTATCGGGATAATGCTCCCGCGTATCGGTGTGCACCTTGATATTCTGATCCAGCACATGGACATTCACAACGCCAGCGGTGCCGACAATATCCAGCTTGGCATCGATTTCCGAATAATGATCGGGAAGCACCCAGCCGCATTCATACAGCCCCACCGCGCCCGATGCGAATTTGAGAGTGGATAGCGAAGCGTCGGAGGTACCGTATTCCTTCAGGCGGTTGCTGACCTCTACCGTGTACACTTCAACAATGCGGTCACCTGTCACCCATTCGATCGCATCAATATCATGCACGCCAAGAAACATCAGGACTCCTGTTCTTCCCTGAATACGTTTGCCGTTGGCGTAAGAATTCAGCCTTCTGGCGAACAGATGCAAGGGAGCGCCGATGCTTCCGGCCCGAACCGCCTCATAGGCACGGTAGTAACGCGGATCCCAGCGCAGCGTGTGACCGACCATCATTACAATGCCGGAGTCCCTGACCATCCTGACGATATCTGATGCCTGTCCGATATCAGTTGCCAGCGGTTTCTCCATCAGTACATGCTTCCCGTACTTGCAGGCAAGCTTCGCAAGGGCGTAATGATGCTCATCAGAGGTGCAGATGCTGACCGCATCCAGTTCTTCCATGGCAAACAGCTGCTCGGCACTGCTGACTGCCTGTACGCCATATTCCTCGCCTACTTGCCGTGCGTATGATTCATTGATGTCGTGGACGGCAACGAGCTCTACGCCTTCCATTTCCTTGTAGATACGCAGATGCTGCCTGCCCATCACACCCAATCCAATGACAGCGGTTCTCATTTTTTCCATCTTGTCCATCCTCTCTTTCTGATCATGCATGCGTCTTTGCGGCGGTTATTTACCTTGCGATCAGTCCCTTGCTCCCAGATTCAGATTTTGCGGCAGCACAACATCCTGTCTGATCAGCTCTTCCTGAAGAATGCCGATCTCGATATCCCGCAGACGGGAGCTGGTTTTCACAGCCGTTGCTGCAGCTGCGCCTGCCGCTTGGCCGAGTGCGAACGCACATGGCATGACGCGTATTGCCGCATGCGCTTCATGGGTAGCGGATACGCAACGGCCGGCTACCAGCAAACCTTCCGTCTCTACCGGAACCAGGATACGGTATGGCAGCTGATAAACATTGGCTGTATGGAAATTCTCGTCAAATTCCACCGAACCGCCGGTAGGACTGTGCAAATCGATCGGGTAAGAATATAAAGCTACAACATCGTCGAAGGGCTTGCCTGTTATCAGATCCTCCGCCGTCAGCATATATTCGCCGACCACTCTGCGCGTCTCCCTGACTCCGACCTGTGAAGCGGTATCCACGAGAGAAGCGTTCGCGAACCCGGGCACATTCGCGCGGAAGAAATTCATCAGGAAGAATACCTGCCTTCTTCCTTCCAGCTCGGCATGGACCAGATCTTCCACCTTCGTCCCGTCTTTGCCGGATATGCGTGTTGTGTTGACCCGCCATACACCGGGCTGAACTGTCTTATATAATCCGATCTGATCCTTGTTGATCGTCCATTTGCCTGCTTTTCGGGCCGCTTCCACAATATCGGAGAAAGGGCTGATCTCATCGGGATGATCGAGGATATACTGCTCCACCTTCTCATCCTCCACACCTGCAATGCGGAAGAACATCGTCATCGGCTGGGTCAGTCCATCGGAAACGCGCCCCTGTTCGGTCTTTGCGCCCGCCCGAAATGCGACATCGGCATCCGCGCTGCAATCAATCGTGACTTTGGCACGAATTGCCTGAGTGCCGGATTTGTTCAGAATAATGGCTCCTTCAACCCCGCCGTCCCCGACGATCGTTTCCATGAAAAAGGAATGCAGGAACAGCTTCACACCCGCCTCCTCCATCATTTCCGCAGCGACCAGCTTGACGGCTTCCGGATCGAAAGGCGTTACCTGACCATGCCCTTTCTGGAAAAAACCGGCATATGAGGTACCTGCATCCACATATCGCGGATGGATCGCGCCGCCGATCTCGACCATACGCGATACAAGCTCATCGAATACGCCTTTGATCAACTGCTCGCTGCTGTCGCCATTGAAAGAGGTCATGAAAGGGCCGACCAGACCTGCTGTCGCGTTCCCCCCCAGAAATCCGTAACGTTCCACAAGCGCTGTCCTCGCGCCTGCTCTGGCAGAAGCGAGAGCGGCGGCGATACCCGCCGGCCCTCCTCCCACTACAAGCACATCGATGTCCGCAACAACTGGCACGTCGGCCGAATAACGATAGGTTTCCGTATTCATAGTCGCATTTCCCCCTTTTTTATTTCCCGAGCAGCTCATCGGCCCGTTTTTTCATATTGGCGACAGCCTCGGCAGTCGTCTCGTCGCCGATCAGCGCACGTTCGCCTTCTTCGTTAGTAATTACTTGAAGCTCGGGATATTTGTCGAATTTCGTATCCACCACAAAATCTTTCACGCCAAAAGCAACCGCCTTGAACGAATTGATATCAAAAAGCTTCTCTGCGTTGTCGCCCAGAATCAACTCAGCTACCTTGTCCTGATCCGCATGCTTCCAGGCAGGAACCCGTCCTCCTGCAATCAACGGCTCGTTGCCTTCCGTTACATACCACTTCATGAATTTCCAGGCTGCATCCTTATTTTTGGTTTGGGAATTGATGGTGACATAATCCAGATACCCTGTGCCGCCGCCGATATTTTTGCTGGATGTCGAGATCTTCGGTGGAGGAGCGAATGCCGTCACGAAGTCATGCGGATAGCTCTCCAGGTTCTTGATGTCGCGCAGACTTGCCGTACCGACCCAGTTCATGGCAACCTGGCCGCCAAGGAACATACGCGAGCCTTCCATCTTGGACATTTTCGCCTCTGCATAAGGCGGCTGCGATTTATCCGTCTTTTCCATTTGGAACATGACATCGAGATATTTCTTGAATGCCGCATTATCGAAGTTGCTGCTGCCGTCTTCCTTGTACATGGCGTTGGCACCAAGCTCCGTCTTGACGGCTTTATCCATATATTCGAAGATTTTTGGCTGGGCGCCATTCACGAACGATCCCCACACCTTGTCGTTGCCTTGGCCTTTGGACAGCTTGGAAGCATAGGACACATATTCGTCCCAGGTCCAATCGGTAGGAATCGGCAGATTTGCTTCATCCAGCATCGATTTATTGATCGAGACAAAATCATTCAGAATGATAGCGGGAATATAATACGTCTTGTCTTCCATCTTGACGATGGCATTTTCGCCGAACTGGTCCTTCAAATCGAAGCTGTCGTTCTGCACATAAGTGTCCAGCGGCTCGGCCATTCCAGCCTGGATGCGTTTGACCAGCTTGTCCATACTGTAATTGATGAACAGATCAATTTCCCCTTTAGCCAGCAACGCCGTTTCCAGCTTCGTATTGCCCGCCTCGTCATTGATATAACGGACGTACTCGACTTGAATATCCGGATTTGCCGCATTCCAGGTGTCAAGAGCCTGCTTCGGACCATTTTCCTCCGGAATCGCACCCCAGAACTTCAGGTGGGTAACCGTATCGCTGTTGCTGCCGGAGTTCGATTCCCCCGTTTTTTCATTTCCATTGTTTCCTGAGCATGCACTCAGCAGCAAGGCTACGCACAACATAAGCACAAGACCGCTACTCATTTTTTTCATCTTTTTACTTCCTCCCCTTATTTGTTTTTCTATCCTTTCACGCCGCTTGAAGCGACACCCTGGATAAACCATTTTTGGCCGAACAGAAACAGAATAATAACCGGTAAAATGGAGCTTACGGATGCTGCCATCATGAGTGAATATTCGGTTCCCATGTCATCAATAAAATTGGTCAAACCAACCGGGACCGTATACAGCTTCTTGTCCGAAAGGAATACCAGCGGATTGAGATAATCATTCCAATGCTGCGTGAAGCTCAGAATAATGAGGGAGACAAGCGCAGGCTTGGCCAGCGGCATGATGATCTGCAGCCAGATCCGTACATGACCCGCTCCCTCCATAAAGGCAGCCTCCGAGAAATCCTTTGGCAGCGTGATGTAGAACTGCCGCAGGAGGAAGGTGCCGAACACCATGAACAGTCCCGGTAATATCAGCGCCCAGTGCGTATTGTAAATGCCCATATAGTTAAACACGATAAACCGCGGTATCAGGGTTACCTGATCGGGAATCATCAGCGTAGCCAGGTAAAGGAAGAAGACCGCGTCTCTTCCGCGGAAAGAAATGCGCGAGAACCCGTAAGCTGCCGCCGAGCTGATCAGCACTGTCCCCGCAACCGATGTCACGGTCACTTTAATGGAATTCCAGTAGTACAGCCAGAATGGATCGCTGCCCAGCCATACCTTCTTATAGTTCTCAAACTGAAAGGAAGGCGGGATCCATTGGATCGGATAATGGAATACTTCCAAAGGCCGCTTAAACGACGTGGACAGCATCCAAAGGAACGGAAGAATCATCAGGATGCCTGCCGCAAGCAATATAAGCGTAATCAATAGTTTAGCCGTTCGATTCCGTACTTCCGTACGCATGGCATGTCACCCCCTTCTTATTCATGCGCCCATTTTTGCTGACGCTGCCACTGAATCCAGGTAATCAGCAGAATCGCAGCAAACAATACCCATGCCATGGCCGAAGCGTATCCCATATCGTAGAAGCTGAAAGCAGCCTGATAGATATAGAAGGTAATGACGGTTGTTGCCGTACCCGGTCCCCCTTGCGTCATGATAAAGACCAGTGCGAATACCTGAAAGGAGTTAATGATTGTGGTAATCATCACGAAAAAAGTGGTCGAGGACAGCATCGGCAGAGTCACGCTTCTGAATTGACGAAATACCCCTGCGCCGTCAATGCTTGACGCTTCATACAGATCCTGGGGAATTCCCTGCAATCCCGCCAGATAAATAATCATGTTGTAACCGATATTCATCCACACCGTGATCAGGATTACCGACGGCAGCGCCCAAGCCGAGCTGGCCAGCCATCCCGGTGGATCGGCGATGCCCACTGAATGGAGCAGCGCATTAACCGGGCCCTGAGACGGATTCAGCAGAATACCCCAAACAATCGATACCGCCACAATACTGGAGATATAAGGCATGAAGATCATCAGCCGGATCGGCGATTTCAGGTAAGCGCTCTTATTGAGAGCAATGGCCGCCAGCAGCGACAGCAGCATGACAGAGGGAACGACAGTCAGCGTAAACAGAGCATTATTGCGCAGACTGGCGGTAAAACGAGCATCGTCCCACATCTTGACATAATTGTCCAGACCGATAAAATGAATCGAACCCGCTCCGCTCAGAAAATTCCAGTTGGTAAAACTGAGCAGCAGGGACAGCAGGACCGGAATAAGGGTAAACAGGAGAAACCCGATTAGACTTGGCAGAATGAAAAGCCAACCGGTCATGCTTTCTTTTTGTTTTCGGTTGCGTTTAATAACATTCACCCCCATAAGCTCCGTAATCAAATTGTACGGAAAACCAGGAGGACAAAAAACACAATACCCTTCGATTTGGAGGAGTATTGTGTGCATCTTCGGGTGAATTTTCTTCTAAAATGGGTCTATTCTACGATTTAGGGGAAAATTCTATGATTGGATGAATGCCGGCGTATTTACGGTAGTACTGAGTTGGCGTGAGGGTGGTGTAGCGCTTGAACACCTTGGTGAAGTACTTGGGATCGTCGAAACCGACCCGAGTGCTGACCTCATACCACTTGGTCTTTCCTTCCTCCAGCAGTGTCCTGGCCTGGGCAATCCGAAATTCCTGGACATATTGACTGAACGTGGTTCCTGTTTCGTTGCTGAACATAAAGCTGAAATAATTCTCACTGAGGCCTACCTCTGCTGACACATCCTGAACGCGTAGCGGCTCTGCATAATGCTGCTTCACATAATTCATCGCCTGCCGCACTTCGGGCCGGAAGGAAGCGGCGCAAGATTCCAGGGAAGGAAGAACCTTTTCTTGAGGAGGGGCTTCCTCAGTATGCGCCTCCTGAGGCAGCGATTTCTTGATCTCCAGCACAATCTCCAGCAAATTCTCGGGCTGGACCAAAAATTTCTGCACATAATCCGCTGCATTCAGCCGAATCGCCTCACGGACCGTTTCGAAGTCCGTCAGCACGCTCATAAATAAAATCTTGATCTCCGGAAATTCACTTCTTACAATCCGGGCCATTTCCAGCCCATCCATCTGCGGCATCTTGATATCCGTCAATACGATGTGTGGATGACTGCGGCGAATAAGCTCCAGTCCCTGCTGACCGTTAGCGGCTTCTCCCACCACCTCGATATCATAACGCTTCCAATCTATACTCGAAGTCACTCCTTTGCGGACAAAAACCTCGTCATCAATAACCGCTATTCTGGTTGTCATGGTCAAACTTCTCCTCTCCGGGAACTGTAATGGAGACATTCGTCAAGTTATGCTCTTCGTCGCGGCTGATCGTAAGGCCATACTGCAGGCCGTACATCAACTGGATGCGCTGGTGCACATTCTTTAGTCCGATGCGGGAAAAACTTCCTCTGCCTGTCCCGTCCAGATGCTGGCGCACCTCGTCGAACCGTTCGGCGGACACAAGTTTCCCGTTATCGATGACTGCAAGGCGAACAACGTCACTTTCCCGCACAGTCCGTATTATCACCTCGCCACCGCTTTCCCCGAACACGCCGTGGCTGTACACATTCTCCACCAGTGGCTGCAGGGACAGCTTCGGCACCAGCATATCCAGAGTCAGAGGATCAACCTCCTCCACGATTCGGATCGTGTCGCCGAAGCGGTATTTCTGGATCACCAGGAAACGCCGGACGTTATCCAGCTCCTCCGCCAGCGTAATTTTCTCCTGGCCCCGGTGAATGCTGACATCCAGCAGATGGCCCAGCGCCATCAGCATCTCGGTGATCGGCTCTGTTTTTGCCATAATGGACATCCACTTAAGCGTATTTAAGGTATTTTGCAAAAAATGCGGATTGATCTGCGCTTGCAGCGCTTCCAGCTTGGCCTGCTCCTTGCGTCGCTCCAGCACGACCTCCCTTTCCATAGAAGAACGGAGCCGGCTGACCATGAGATTGAAGCTTTTACCCAGCAAACCGATCTCATCGCGTGTCCTCACATCGTAACGCTCATCCAGTTGGCCGCTCTCGATGAGCTTGATCGTTACGCGCAGCCGGTTCAGATGTCGGGTGAACACATTGGACACGACAATGACCAGAAGGAAAAAGAACAGGAGGCTGATCACGAACACATTAATCATCCAAACTACAATTCTCTTCGAATTACTGAATACATCGTCATAGTAGAAGGCCTGTACGACCCGCCAGTCGGTAAGCGCAATGCCGTAATGGCTAACGGAGGTCAACCGCCCGTTCAGCATCGTATCGGTACTCTTTGAACCGCTTATCAGTGCAGGTTCGATGGAGGGATACAACTGCTGCAGGCGAGGAATGTCCTCCCCCAGAATTCGCCCGCTCTCGTCCACGATGAAGCCGATGCTGTTCAGAGAAGGATCCTGGGTCTGCAGAATGTTCAAATACGGGTCTACCGGCTGGCTGACCACCAGGACGCCAAGCTGTTTTTTCAAATATTGATCCTTGATCACCATCGATTGTGTAATCAGCCCCTGGCCGCCGGCAACCATATAATTATCCTGATTCAGACTCCAGACGGGATACCCGTCCTGCTCCAGCGTTTGTTTGAACCAATTGGAGCTTCTTACCGCATCCAGCGATTGCCTCGACTGGGTCCAGTTCGAATACATGTGACCGTTGAAGTCCAGCAGCGAGATATAGAGCGGCTCGTTGACAGCCATTGTGGAAATTTGCATGAATTTCTGATCCATCAGATGAACCCAGTGCAGCATGTCCCTCTCGCTCGTCAGAGGGCTTTCCAATGCCTTGGGGATATTATCGTCAATCCGGATGAAATTCGTAATCTTTGACATGGAAAGCAGCTCACGCTCGATATTCATGTTGACCTGATGCAGGCGTTCCGCCGTAATCTTCGTCACCTGCCCATTCAATTCCCGGCTGATATAGGTGGATGCCGTTAATCCGCCTAACAGCAGCGGCAGCAGAACCAGCACGATGAAGCCCGCTATCAATTTTGTTCGTAAGCCGATATGCCGCATGTCCATTCTCTCCTTGCTCCACAGGGGATGCACAAATGCGCGAATGTATACCCGCGAAAAATGTCGCAAAATGTAAACCCAGTTAGAGCATATCAAAAAAATAAGAACACGAGAATTAGAAATTAGTTCAGTTGGTTGAAAGATCACAGGTGATATGCTAGAATAACCTCAACTTAAGTGACGGGAGATGTGAAGAATAGTGTAATATTTCTTGCTTATGATTTGAAAGATAAAACAGCAGCTGTTTTATTCTTTTTTGAGCAGGAAAGTTACTCTATTCTCTTCACTCAATAGATAGACGCGCTTTCTAACCTGGAACAGGGTTGGATTTGCCGTATTTATTTGAGCTACAAGAAGGGGTAACTTTCTTGCAGCTCATTTTTTTTTAGGAGGTTATAGTCCATGTCTTTAATCAATGTGACGAACCTGACTTTTGCCTATGACGGCAGCTATGACAATATATTCGAAGATGTCAGCTTTCAAATGAATACGGATTGGAACTTAGGTCTGACGGGAAGGAACGGCCGGGGCAAAACCACGTTTCTCAAGCTGCTGCTTGGCAAATACGAATACAGCGGGGACATTTCAGCAAGTGTCAGCTTTGAATATTTTCCTTTCCCTGTGGAACATAAGGAAAACAATACGCTGGATGTGATCGACGGTATTTATCCTGACTATGAATACTGGCAGATCGTCCGCGAGTTAACGCTGTTGAAGGTATCTGAGGATGTGTTGTACCGGCCGTTCGAATCCATGTCAAACGGGGAACAAACGAAAGTATTGCTGGCCACCTTGTTTTTGAAGGAAAACAGTTTCCTTCTCATCGACGAACCGACCAATCACCTGGATATTCATGCACGAAAGCTGGTCAGTGATTACCTGAGAACCAAGAGCGGATATATTTTGGTATCGCATGACCGCGCGTTTCTGGACAACTGTGTGGACCATATACTTTCGATCAACAAAACAAATATTGAGGTCCAGAAAGGTAATTTCTCTGAATGGTGGGAGAATAAAAAAAGGCAGGATCACTATGAGTTGGCCGAGAATGAAAAGCTGCGAAAAGACATTAATCGGCTGTCCGATGCCGCCAAGAGAACGAATAACTGGTCGCATGAAGTGGAGAAATCAAAAAACGGCGTCCGGAATTCCGGTTCGAAAGTGGATAAAGGTTATGTGGGACACAAAGCAGCCAAAATGATGAAACGCTCCAAATCGATCGAACACAGACAGCATTCCGCAATTGAGGAAAGTTCCAAGCTGTTAAAAAATATCGAAAGCTCGGAAAGCTTGAAAATAGCCCAGCTTGCTTACAATAAAAAACAGATGGTCGAACTGGATAAGGTTTCGATTCGCTATGGGGACCATACCGTTTGCAGCGGCGTGACCTTTACCATTGAACAAGGGGATAGAATTGCGCTGGCGGGACCGAACGGATCAGGAAAATCAAGTATCCTAAAGCTGATCCGCGGCGAGGATATCGATTTTACCGGAACGTTCCGCAAAGGTAGTCAGCTCCTCATCTCCTATGTGTCTCAAGACACCTCGCAGCTCCAGGGCGGCTTGAGCGATTACGCGGTTGCAAGCGGGATCGACGAGAGCTTGTTCAAAGCGATTTTAAGGAAATTGGATTTTTCACGCACACAATTCGATAAGGATTTAACGTCATTCAGCGGCGGTCAGAAAAAGAAGGTATTGATCGCAAGGAGCTTATGCGAGAAAGCCCATCTCCATGTGTGGGACGAACCGTTGAATTTTATTGATGTCATTTCCCGGGTACAGATCGAAGAACTGCTGCTGGAACATTCCCCAACCATCCTTTTTGTAGAGCACGATAGCGAGTTTTGCAAAAATATCGCGAACAAAATTGTGGAGCTTTGAGGCAGCGATGCGCTTGGCGGCAACCGTTCTATCTCCCAATTAAGGAAAATAGGCCAACCGGTGTCAGAAGAAAATAAAGTATTTTCTTAGTTATTAAATTAAAATTGGGCTCCTTTTTAAGCATTACATGCTACGCGCGTAGGTTCGTTAATTAGTAATTGGAAATGGAATATAATTTGGAGGTCGAAGCCCAAGCGAAGGCGTGGAGGCCTCCTTTTTTTAATGAGCGAATGGGCAGAATGGGCAGAACTGCTCAATACAATCATAGAATACCTAATATTGGATTTGATGTTAGGAGGGCGGAAAATGTATGAATCTAAGATAAGATAAGGGGACTATTAACATATAACATCTGTAACGCAAACCTTCAATTCCGATGATGGGATTCGAAGGGATATCTGTTCGTCACGAAATTGAATTTGAGTTAATGTTAAGATGTTAAAATGAAGTTACCTCAAGTTGCATTACGCTATCGGGTAACGCTAACGGGGGAATGGAATATCTTATGCATTTCATCAAAAAATCAGTAGCAGTCTATCTTATCTCTGGTCCACTTGGCGTAGGGAAATCAACCGTCTCCAAGACTCTTGCCGACGCGTTGAATCAATGTGCGTTGATTGAGGGTGATCTCCTTCTCCATATCTACCGAGGGGAAACCGAGCCGCCCTGGGAGGAACGACTCCGGCTGGCTTGGCTTCATATCGTTGCGGTGGCGCGAAACTTACTCCAGGACGGGCTAGACGTAGTTATCGATTTCGTCGTTGAAGACGAACTGCAATGGTTCTATGACCAGCTATCGGATTTCGATGCAACTCTCCACTATGTTGTGCTGCACGCAGAACCGGATACCCTGGCCGCCCGACTCAATCAGCGAGGAGATGCGCAATACATCCACCGTTCGCTTTTCCTTCGGGATAAGTTGATGAAGTCGCCGACCAATGTGCCATTCCTGCTGGACGCCGAACGTAAGCCGCCTGATGAACTTGCTGAGGAAATCATAAAAGATGCCAGATTTCGGATAAATGGGCCACTTGAAGTGAGAAAATTATCTTATGAAAATCTAAATAACGGAGAACGATAGCTCAACAAAAACATCATGAGGCCGCCGCAGGATCTATCGGGCGGCCTCAAACTAAAGGGCAGGTTGCTGGGGATTTTATTGCAACAGAAAACATAAGCGTGAAAATCTCGATGAACGTCTGATTCCTGATCCTTCTAGTGCATGATTCACGAGTCAGAAAGCTGTCCATGATCAAGGGCTCTTGCTATTCATTTGTTAGCGTGACAGGACCTTTAACTGGCTAGATATCGTTCCAAGGTGAAAAGCTTCGTGAATCAGTTTGAAGTTTAACAACTCTCCTGATGTGTTGAATTGGAACGGTCCTAAGGCAAACGGAGTTGAAAGCTTTTCGTCAAGCATTTCAGGTGTCACCTCAGACAGACGGGAAAGCTGCGCCGATAACATCTCGACCAACTCTTCCTTCGATGGAGGAGCAATCGTCCAATCTAATGGCTTTGTTCCAGAGCTAAACAGCGTATAATATGAATCCGGTAAGGCCGCCGACTGAGAGCCGAAGCCTAGGGTAGAATACATATCCATCCAATAAATCATATGGCCGACATTCCAACGGATTGTATTGTTGAAACCTGCCGGTTGAATGTCGAACAGTTCTTCTGGGATAGCCTGCACCTGCTGCAGCAACACTTGACGTGCGGTTTTTGCAGTGTTGATAATCACTTCAGACATGTTAATTCCCTCCCTTTGCAGTAAAAAACGCTTAATATGTTCCTAGTATATGTCTCAGTGAGCCTTCCATCAATGCAGTACGTGTTACCGGAATGTTAAGTATGAGTTAACGATTATTCATTGACAGAAAAAGGAGAGGAGGTGACAATAATCTTTGACATGCACTCAGCGCAGCAATTGAAAGCAGGTGTTAGCAATGGAGTTAAAACAACTACAGTATTTTATGGCGATTTGTGAAGAGCTTCACTTCACGAGAGCAGCCGAAAAAATGGGAGTCAGCCCACCCAACGTTAGCCAGCAGATAAGGAGATTGGAAGAAGAATTCGGGGTACTGTTGTTCGATCGTGTGGGAAAATCAATTGTCCTTACAGAAGCCGGATCGATTCTTCATGAACATGGTGCTGCCGTGTTGGGGCATCTGCAGCAAGCGAGCGACGCCATTGCTGATTTGAAGCACATGCAAGGCGGATCACTATCCATTGGCGTTTTACCCGGTGACGCAGATCTCTTGTTTTATTCCTTGCTACTGAACTTCCACCAATCCTACCCCACCATCTCGCTGTCCCTTCTAGAATCCATGAAAGTAACAGAACAAGTTCTGGACCGAAGCATCGATGTCGGTGTAACCATTGGACCTGTTATTGATGGACGTCTCTCGTCAATTCCCCTGTTTCACGAGGAGTTCTCACTGGCGATAAATATAAATGATCCCCTTGCCACAGAGAGCTTCATCCCCTTGAACAGGCTGAATGCCTTGAAAATGGTCATGTTCCCACCCGACCATCAATACCGTAAGCTGATCGACCGCTTTTGCATGGACAATGGGTTTACTCTGAAGCCACATATGGTGATGACAACGTTACCTTCCATTCTCCAGATGGTACAGAGCGGGGTTGGCACATGTGTACTGCCGCGAATGCTACTGCATAATCTTTGTAATCCAAATATCAAAGTCGTGCAACTGAGGAATCCTACGCCTTCTCTGGACATTTGTCTGATCTACCGCAGCGACAGATATGTCGGATACGCCATGCGCTTGTTCATCAAGACTTTGAAAGCCTACATCGAGAATGCTATTACAAACATGTGGAGGTAAAACCAACAATCTTGGGTTATTTCAAGGCAGGACAACATTATGGAAGGTTTGAAACTCCGCCCGAAGGGAAATGGAGCTCTTACAAAGTTAGCGAAGAAAAATGGAAGAACTTAAAGTGAAATACATATGTACCAATTAACCACTGAATCTAATATGGATATCGGTTCGGATTTCCATGTTGTGCACTAATCTGAACTTGTTGAACATATAAAAAAAAGATTCCCAAGCTGCCCGAATGAGCAGTTTAGAAATCTGTTACTGATAAAGTGGTGCGGTCAAGAGGACTCGAACCTCCACGGTATTGCTACCACTGGCACCTGAAGCCAGCGCGTCTGCCAATTCCGCCATGACCGCAAATATTGGTAATTCTTGTGGTCTGTATCTCTTAACCACGAGATTCATCTTATCACCCGGGCAACCCGAAGTCAATCATCCACCATAAAGTTCCACAATTCAAAATACTCAATAATTATTGCCGAAATATATCCATCATGTTGATAGATATATTTCAGCAATCCTTGATTTAATCAGGGGCTGTATGGAACCGTTCCTGTTTCATCCATCGGGTAACCCCAGCGTTCCATGTAGATCTCTCCAGGCAAAAATTCGTCTCTGCGCTGCTCAAGCATGGTACATAATTGCTCGTCCAGTCTCTTCTGTAATTCTGCAGCTTCAGCTGCGCCGCATAAATTGTGAAGCTGATAAGGATCGATTTCATTGTCGTAAAGCAGCCAGGGTCCGTTCAAATCACGGACATATGTGTACTGTTTTGTCCGGATTCCGCGATATTCCCGGCCGCCCGCACCCCTGTGGTATTCGCCCGAAGGATGGATACAGGCAATAAGTGCCCCTTCTGCGATACTGGTTTGTTCTCCACGCAATAAGGGGGAATAATCCGTTCCTTCAACCGTCTGGGGTATCGGGATATCACATAAACCCAATAAAGTCGGCATAATATCAGGGCTGTTGAACGGATCTTCTATAACCTTGGGCTGCCGCCCCAGAACAGCCGGATACTTCAGAATAAATGGAACCCGGATGGATTCCTCCCAAGGACACTGCTTGCGCATCGTTCCTTGCGATCCATTCATATCCCCGTGGTCGGATGCATACACGAAGATCGTATTCTCCTCCAACCCCGTTTCGCGCAGCGTCTCAAGCAAATCGCCGACATATTCGTCAAGAGCCGAGATATGCGCATAATAACCGGCCAGATCCTGACGCGCCGCGTCTCCGGCATCTGGAGGCACATTCGGCCGGATTGTCAGCTTTGCTGGCTCGTACATGGCCTTAAATCTTTCTGGCGCCGTATGATAGGGGTTATGCGGCGGTCCCCATGACAGCACAAGAAAAAATGGCTCCTTTTGATCCCGTATATACTGCTGGGCATCCCGGGTCTGCGCCTCTGCGTCGTAGCCGTCCCATTTCAATTGAATGGGCTCATCGCTATAATAATAAGAATGGTTGTAGTCATGCGTGCATTCCAGCACCTTCCAATAATCAAAACCTTGACGGTCATCCCGCGCTATAAAGCCGCTTCGTCCCCCTCCGTTCACATGCCATTTTCCGATATATCCCGTCTGATAGCCTTCCTTCTTAAATGCATCTGCTATAGAATCCGCTTGGTGATTCAAATGAACATCATTCGTAAACACACCATGAGTCAGAGGGTAACGGCCAGTCAGCAGCGTCCCCCGATAGGGACAGCAGCAAGGGACACTGGAAGTAGCTAACTTCATAACGACAGACTCTTGGGAAAGCTTGTCCAGGTGCGGTGTTAGGACATCGGGATTGCCACTGTACCCGGTCGCTTCCGCCCGGTGCTGGTCACTGAATACATATACCACATTCGGTTTAGTCTTCATCAATCAAGTCCTCCTTCTACCCTCTTTTGTGAACAAGGTACGATTACAAATTTCCTAATTTCTTACTCCACACTCTTATCGTTACTTCGATTAAAACACAAATGACCCGCAAGTTGGTCACTTTTTTTTCAAAGTGTCCTTCTTGCGGGTCACCGTTCACCGGGACAACCTGAGAGAGGGATCAGTCGAATAGATCGCCGAAAACATCCATCATATTTTTCTTTTTCTTGTAAGGCTTTCCATTCTGGTCGTATCCTTTGCCACCATGTGAATTGTTTGAACGGTCATCGTTTCTGTATCCACGATTGTCCGGGCTGTCATAAGAAGAACGCTCCAGGCGGTCATATTCGCTGCGGGTTTCACGGAAGCCGCTTGTCAGCTTGTCCAACTCACCCCGGTCCAGCCATACCCCTTTGCACTCCGGACAGACATCGATGGTCACGCCGCTCTTCTCCACCTCGCGCATTCTCACGTCTTCGCATACGGGACATTTCATTATAAATCTCCTCCATTCCTTTCAAGGTTTGCTCATTTCTACGCTTTGATATACCAGAAGGTTTCAAAAGAAGATGAACAAAATCAGGAAATGGATGCATGCAAGCAGGGTATCCCTTTTATTCCATAATAAACATGACCCGTGTCCCGTCCAGATAATCCTCCAACTGGTTGCTGACCCATGCGCCTGCTCCACGGTTGTCAGAGGGGCTGATGTACGCAATATCGGCATTCTCCCCTCCTTCTGCACACATAGCCATCGGCCATTCATCACGGTCATAACCCTTCTTGGTCGCGATTCCTCTCAGCGATGCTTTCCGATTGTCTTCCGCTCCCTCGCGGTCAATCGTGCAGACAGCCGATTTCCCGGCGGCAATGGCTTCCTCGATATGCTTTGCCGTCTCCGGGAAACGCTCAGCCGGAAAATGTATGGTGTGGTCCGCCTGCTTTGAAACCGGCGCAGCAGGTTCTTCCTTGAGGAAATCAGGATCCAGTCGGGAAATGATAAACAGGACAAGCAATGTGAGGATCATAATGATTAATTTATTTTTCTTTTTCACGTACATGTTCACTCCTGATCGCTATTAAATGAAAGAGGCGTTGTCTTCCACATGGATTCGACGAGTATTTATGGGTTTACAGGGAAAGATGATCAGAAGCTGAAAATATTGCCTGTAAGCAGCCCAAGAAAAAAGAGATCTGCATCCGCTGCGGATCTCCTCAAATTCTTCGTTATTCCCATTGGCTGGAGCGGGGAGCGGATGCCGGCTCGATGATATAATCCCGCTTTACTTTAACGATCCGCCGGTTCGGCCGCCGGATCGCTACGACCTCATCATCCCAGGCGACGACAATGCCGGTTACATCATTGTCTTCAATCGCATCACGGACAACGCGGACCTGTGTGCCTTCCAAGCGGTAGGCATCCAATTGTTCCTCTGATATCATGGGCCGCTTCGCCTCCCTTCCGGCTATCGCTTATATGTAAAAGACCCCAATGACCAAGATTGCCCATTGAGGTCTCTTTGCGCAAAAATATTGTATTATCAGCTTACCGTTTCGTTGGAGTCTATGGTTTCATACCATTCGTCCAATACACGCGAAGACATGACACGACTTGAAATATAATCCGCTTGCTTGACTGTAAATTGCGTCTTCCAATCCATCTCCAGCTCTTCGGACAACTTGACGATTGTCAATAATTCAGACCAGGCAACATAGCGTTTGTACCAAAAAAATTGTGGATGCTCGATCATATAAGGATACAAGTCATCAAATTCGGTATGCTTGCAATCGAGCGCTCGCTCAAAGTGGTTTTTGGCGTCGGACAACTTGGTTTCTAAAAAATCTGCAGAAAGATTCCCCATGCTTTTGTGCCTCCCCTCGGTCAATAAGAACATTATAAGGCAAAAAGTCTGAATCGAAAAGGTGTTGATGCTGGTTTATTTGCTGCCAAGCCTACAGAAACTGAATTTTTCCGCCTTCAAGAGAAGCAATCTGGACAAGCGATTCCACCCGAATTCCTTGCTCCCGTATGGTGCGAGCGCCTGCCTGGAAGGATTTCTCAACTACGATGCCAAGACCAGCCAGCTTTGCGCCGGAGCGTTCAATAATTTTAATAAGTCCGCGAGCAGCATCCCCATTGGCGATAATATCATCTATGAAAAGCACCGTATCGCTGTCGTTCAGAAACTGGCGGGATACCATAATATCCGTCACGATACCTTTTGTAAATGAAGGTACGCGCTCCGTGAATGCGTCTGGATCCGCGATCAGCGTCTTCTTCCGCCGTGCGAATAAAAGTGGTACACCAAGGGCCAAAGCCGTCGTAAAACCAACCGGTATACCTGACGATTCAACCGTTATGACTTTCGTAATCGCTTCGCCTGCATAACGACTGGCAAATTCCTTGCCCATCTCCATTGTAAGAATGGGGTCTACCTGATGGTTGAGCAGCGCATCGAGCTTAAGCACATCATTATTAATGACGGTAGCCTCGTGTAATATCCGTTCTTTTAATCGTTCCATCGCTTTCCCTCCACCGAACACCTTTTTTACGTTAAAAGTACCATATGCAAGGCCAACTCCGCAAGACAAGTCCATCTCATTGAAGCAATTTCCACCTCCGGCATGCAACTTTCAGCCCTTGTCAGACGTCTAATTATTATCGGATACGCCAGGGCCACTGGCGCAATGAAAACGCAGGAGGTGTGTTGGCAAGTGAATAGTCTGAAATCCCGCATCGCAGTCCGTTTGGTGTCGGCCGCTCTGCTGTCCCTAATGATTGCCGGGTGCCAGATTCAAACAGGCGGACCTTCTTCCATCAGCGACGGCAATTCCCAGCCGAACGGACAAGCTGACGGCAATTCCACACCTACGGACAGTCCGCAGCAAACGATAAATAAAAGCAAAACAAACGGGGAAAGCCCCGTTATTCACGTTTCGGGGGATAATGAAAAGTCCGAAGCGGATGCCAAAACCGAATCCACAACTTTAAAGAACACAGCTTCCGAAAGCAATGCCGAGAAGAAATGGGATCCCCAAGCGCCAATGCTTCGACAGATCGCCGTATTGGATCTCCAATCCGATTTGGACAAATCGCTGGGCAAACCTGCCGAGAGCTATACCTTCGAAGATGGCGGCGATCAGTTGACTGTTCATGAATACAGCGGGTATTCCATCGGATTCGGCCAGAACAAGAAAGTTAAATTCATCGAAGTCTTTGACAGCAAAGCCTCCACCGGGCTGAACGGCCTGCGTGTAGGAGATCCCGAAAAGTCGGCTCTGAATCTTCTGGGCAAACCGGACACCCATACTGCCAGTGTGCTGGCATACAAAGCGAAAGATGCCCTTTTGAAGCTGGATTTGGACCCTGAGAACAACAAAATCATTTCCATAAAACTGTTCGCAGATAGTTAGGCAGACATAATCCAATCTCAATTTCATACGCTAAGTGTCATGCTTGTCCCCGTTCGCACATATCCTGTTGGTAAGTGCGAACGAGAGGCAGGTCGGAAACGGTATGAAAAGATTCGGAAAAGTCATGCAAATAGCGTTTACCTATATGGGTACCATTGTCGGTGCGGGATTTGCCACCGGACAGGAAATTTTACAGTTTTTCACGCGTTTCGGCTATTTGGGCGCCGTTACTATTTTACTATCAACGATCATTTTTATTTGGCTCGGGGCTAAAATGATGCTCATTGCAAGCGACATTAAGGCCAAGTCCTATGAGGATGTCAACAAACAGCTGTTTGGCAAACGTTTCGGACGCTGGGTCAGCCATTTCATGCTGGTTGTCCTGCTTGGCGTCAATGCCGTCATGCTTGCCGGAGCCGGTACGATATTTACGGAGAACTGGAATATCTCTTACCAAACAGGACTGCTGATTACGTTAGTCGGCTGTTTTTTTCTTGTTCGTAAAGGGATGAGCGCCATTCTCACGATCAATTCCATCGTCGTTCCCCTTATGCTGATTTTTACACTGATCATCGTTGTGGACACCCTGAATACACCTGGGGCCAGCAGATGGCTGATCCTGTCAAGCGACTATTCCCCTATTGCCGTCTGGGCCTCGCCTTTGCTTTATGCCGCATTCAATTTGTCCATGTCCCAGGCCGTGCTTGTTCCCCTTGGCGCCCAGGTGCGAGACCGTAAAATTATTATCGGCGGCGCCTGGGCCGGCGGCATCGGTATCGGCTTCATGCTGATAGCTGGGCACATGGCCTTGTCGCTGTACATGCCGGGTATCCAGCAGTTTGCCATCCCAATGGGCGGCATAGCCCGCGAACTGGGCCATGGCTTGCAATGGATCTACATCATTCTGATTTTTGCTGAAATCTTCACGACGCTTGTTGCCGATATCTACGGACTGACGCTGCAGTTACGGGAACGGTTGAATATGTCTCACACCCGGATTACCCTCATTGTTTTGGCGATCTGCTATGCAGCCAGTCAAATCGGGTTTGGCCCGCTTTTGTCCACACTCTATCCGCTATTCGGCCTCATCAGCCTCGGATGGCTTTATCTGCTGATGAGACAGCCCGCCCCCCTTGGCAAATAATCATCCTGTCCAGGATTGCCGCGTACTAGGAACTCAATTGAACCAGTCTGGCGTGCTCCAGCCTTTCCATGATCCTGTCACGGATGTGATCATGGCAGGTTAGCAGAATAATTTGTCTGCGTCCTGCAAGCTCCCCGACAAGATCAATAGCCGCTTCCAGCCGGGATCCATCAAAATTAACAAAAAGATCGTCCAGAATCATCGGCATCTCCACCGCTGCTGCCGCTTCGTCAGCAAGCGCGAACCGCATGCTCAAATATAGCTGCTCTGCCGTTCCACGACTCAGATAGATACTGTCCACAATCTGGCCGTCCGGCGTCTCAAGGCGGATGGTCTGCTCCCCTTCGGGAACCAGAATCCGCTTATACCTCCCCTTCGACATTCTTGCCATATAACGCGAAGCTTCCTTGAGGACAGCGGGCTGCCGCTGCTCCTCCATCAGTCTCTTCGTGCGGCGGACCAGTGTCAGTCCCGCCGCCGCCACTGCATAACGGTCCACCAGCTGAACAAGAATTGCAGCCGTTTCTTCCCGCTGGGCAACCAGTTTGGCCCTGTCGCTCCCCCGCTCAAGCTGCTCCATCGTCTGCCGCTGGCGACCAATGGTTTCCATCAGCTCGTTACGCCGTTTTTCCCCTTCCGCTGCTGCGGTTTGCGTTTCCTGGGCCATTTCCTCCAGCCGGGCTCCGTCCACGGACTTGTACCACAGTTCAAGCTGTTTCTTCTCATCCGGGGATAATCCCGCATCCAATTCCGCTTCCAGCCTGTATAGTTCCGGCTCAATTTCGCGGCGGCGCTCGGAACGGCTTACCGCCTCTACAAAATCAGGCTCATTGTCCACCGATACGGCGGAAAACCAGTCACGCCGTTCATCACTGAGGCGGTTCAATGTCTCTTGCAATTCATGTTCCTGCTGGCGGAGCCTCGCAAGCTCCGCCTTTACCTCCAGTTCGCGGGCACTCGCCGCCTTATGCCGGGCGGCTTCGCTGTGCAGCAGTCTCAGAGAAAGCCCGGAATCTGCTGCGCCAAAGCCTCTGCTGACGGCTGGGAATCTGGTCCCGAGCGACTTTACGGCTGCCTCAAATTCCGACAGCTGCGCCTCCATCCCTATGGTTTTCTGTATAATTCGGCTGCGAGCTTGCTGCCGGAGCGCGGCCTGCTCTGCCAAATCAAATATTTCCATAGCAGCCTCTGGGGACAGTGTAATCGGAAGTGTCTGCGAGGCGAGCCATTCCTGCCACTCGCCTTCCAGGGTACGGGCATGTCCCGCTGCATTGACGCTTTGCTGCCGCTGCTCTGCTTCCAGAGCGGCAAGCCGCGATAGGCGTCGCTGCAATTCTCCTCTGCGCTGCGCGCTGTGCTGGCTTGCGCGCAACCGGTCAAGGCGGGCGTCAATCGCCGTTCGAAGCTGCTCCAGCAGCGTAAGGGAGGCTGCGTGCGCGTGCGTGTGCTGCAGCCGATCCGCTTCTCCGCTGCCGCTGTCCGCTATGCCAGCGGCTGCTTCCTGGCGGTATGCGCGCGATGCGGCATGGGGCTTGTCCGCGCCTGCTGCAGGCGCGGGAGTGTGCGCTGCGCCGCCCCGTGCGGAAGGGGCTTCGCCGCCAGCAAGCAGCGCGGACAGCACCGCCTCCGGCTCGCTGACGAGCCCGCGCAGCGCCGCCGCAAGGGCCTGCTCCGCCGCGGCGAGCTGGGCCGCAGCCGCCGAAGGCGCGTGCCCCGCCGCAGGCCGCGGCAGGCCGCGGCCTGCGCGGGCAGCCGCGGCCTGCCGCGCTTCGCGCTGGCGCAGCAGCGCGAATGCCGCGACGGCCAGCGCGGCAGCGCCTGCTGCTGCAGCGGCCGTGGGCCAGCCGGCCGCGAAGAGCAGCGCCGCTGCTGCAGCCAGCGCCAGCGCCGCGGACCACAGCGCCGCGCTGCCGCTGCGACCGGCAGCGCCTGCGCCACTATCGCCTTGCTGCGCTTGCCCGGCGCGCAGCTGCGAGAGCTCCAGCTCCCGCCACGCGTCTTCGAACGTCCGCGCAGCATGACGAAGCGCTTCAGGCGTAGCCGGCAGCAGATACAGCCCGCCGGTTCCCGCGAAAGGCTCAGCAGCCGCTTCCCTGTTCCGGCTGTCTACGCCCACTGCACCTGTCTCCGCATCAAGCAGTCCGCCGCTGCCCGTCCCGGACATCGCTTCGCTCAGCCGGGAGCTTCCAGCACCCGCCGCATCATCGATCTCGGCCAGCTGCGCCTGCACCTCGCGAATCTGCTCACGCGTGGAGCGCAGCTCGGCCTCCGAATGGTTGCTGGCTTTCGCCGCTTCGGACATCGCGGCTCTCGCCTCCCTCACTCTCTCCCGGTCGGCTACGGCAATCCGGAAACGGCCCAGATGCTGCTCGGTCCAATCCGGTGAGATCCGGGTCAACAGCCGGGCAAGCGCCTCGCTATGCTCGCGCAGCTCCGCTTCCGCTTCCCTGCGTTCCACGCCTAAAGCACTCATTCTTTCCACCGAAAGCAGAAGAGTTTCGATCTCATCGACAGCCTCAATTAAATGTTCATCGTAAGTCAGACCGTCCAGCTCACGGCCGATTTCATCTGCCTGCTGGCGGACACTGCGCAGACCAGCCGATGAACGGTCATATTCCACGGTCCATAGCTCCCATCTTCTGCGGATATCCGAGGGCAGCACTTTAGTAGCAGCGAGTTCCCCCAGCTCACGGACAAGAGCAGTTCGGGCAATCCATAATGACCTGTTTTTCAGAGCTCTGTTCAGCAGCGCCGCCTGGCTGCGCAAGGCGGGCAGGCGCTGCTCCAGCTCTTGAAGCTGCCGTTCCGAAGCCGCCAGTCCGTCCGCCATCTCATTATAGGAGTTGATCCCATCCTCCAGACGACGGAGCTGCGTCTCCGCCGCATCCAGTTCCTTCAATAGACGATTGATTTGCTGATTGCTGCCCCGTGGGCGGAATAAGCCGTCCAATTGCCCGCTGAGCAGCTTCTCTGTGCTTGCAATCGCGGAGCCGCCGCCCCAGCCCGCATGATAAAGCTGCTTGCCCAGCTCATCGCCTTCCAGCATGCCGATGGCCTGAAGTTCGGTGAGCGTAACGGCAAACAGCTGACGGTAGATCCGCTCGTTTACCCCGCCAAGAAACATCTGCTCCCACATCCCTTGCGAAAGCTCCGGCAGCTCTGATCCCGCTGAATTTCCCGGGTATATCCGTTCTATATCCGATCCTGCCGACGGATTGCCAAATGGACGAACAGACAGCTTTCCGCCGATCGTTTTGGCGAATCGTTCCAGTATGTATGACTGACCGGATGAGTCCTGGAACTGGAGCCTTCCGCCATGACGCCCACCAGCTGTCGGTTCCAGCCTTTCAGCGGGATTCTTCCTGGTCGCAAATCCGTAAAGCATCGAACGGATAAACGCCAGCATGGTACTTTTCCCAGCTTCATTTGGCCCATAAATGACCGTCACCGGAGCGTCGAAGCTGCAGCGGAAATCGCCAAGCTTGCCAAAACCTTCCACATGCAGACCGATCCATTTCAAGTCGCGTCCCCTCCTTCGCTCTTTCCCTTCGCTACAGCCGGAGAAGCAACTTCGCTCTCCTCCATCAATAATCCCGCAGCAAGCTCCTTAGCTTGCAGAAGCCAGTCAAGCGAATGCTCCTCCATCCGGGTCCGTACCAGCTTGCGCATACGGGCGTTGGCCAGCAGCGGCGCAAGCGATTCCTCCATCAGATCCAAACGTCTCGCTCCATCCGTTTCCATCGCAAAAACCCCGCGCAGCAGTTCGCCGGCAAAGCTGTCTTCCTCGGCAGCGGCTTCCAGATCGAGCGCTGCGCCCGTCGCTGTCTCCAGCGCCGTCACCCAGCACCACGGCGGATCTCCAGGCTGCCATCTTTCGCTTGTATGTTCCATGCGCTGGCGCAGTCCATCCAGCAGCTCTGCCGCAAATACAGCATCCGTCAGCTTATGATGCAATGTTCCTCTGCCTGTCAGCCGCAGCCTGACGACAAGCGGCCGATTCCCATTTTCAGCCAGCACGCCCGAAAGCTTAAGCTCCAGCGAATCCAGAAGAGCCTGCTCATGCTCTATGCCTTCAATGGACATTTCAAACTGTCCAAATCGTACGGCATCGAGAGGAACAAACGTCAGCTCCGTTTCCTTGGCAGCATTTACGTTGACGATATAACAACCTTTAGCGCCGGTTTCTCTCGCATGCCTTCCTTGGGTGTTTCCCGCATATACGACATGGGGGTAGCGGTGCAATACGGCGCGGGTATGAATATGCCCCAGTGCCCAGTAGTCAAACCCGGCGGAGGCGAGCTCCGGAAGCGAACATGGCGCATACGGATCATAAGCCGGATTTCCGTCCACATTACCGTGGAGCAGAGCAATATGATACGGCCCGTCCGGAAGCGGACGATAGCTGCGGGCTATATTCTCCGTTACGGCGCGGTCACCATAGGACCTTCCGTAGACGTAAGCCGCCAGTCCTCCGTCTTTCCGGTAAGCCGGTGCATATTCCATCTGTTTGGAGCCGAATACCGTCACGGTTTCGGGCAAGGTTAAATTCGCTCTGCTGCCTCCCAGATGATCATGGTTACCGTGGATGACAAATAGCTGCACACCATGGGTGTGCAGCTGCTGCCACTGCTTTTGCAGCGCGAGCTGAGCGCGGAGAGAGCGGTCTGCTCCATCATAGAGATCGCCGGCAATCACGACAAAATCAACCTCAGCCATGATAGCGGTTTCCACCAGCCGCTGCACGGCTTGAAAGGTGGAATCCGTCAGGGTGTCCCGCACATAAGCAGGAGCGTCCGGAAGACCCTGGAAAGGACTGTCCACATGCAGATCGGCCGCGTGAATAAAACGGAACGGGACGCTCATTTTGTTTTAATACCTCCTGGCTTCGGTTATGGCGTAGCTTCGGTTTCCGGATGGACCTCCAGATAGACCGCCTTAAGCTGCGAGATGACGCGCTGGAGCGAATAAACCTTCTTCGCCTTATTCCAGGCGGCACGCGCCAGATTGTAGCGGAAGCTGGGGTCGCTGATCATTTTTTCCAGTGCATCGCACAAAGCGTCAGGATCTTCCGGTGGAACAAGCAGGCCATTGACGCCGTCATCGATTTGTTCCGCAATTCCGCCTACATTGGTGCCCACTAGCGCCAGCCAGCAAAGAGCAGCCTCTGCAAATACCGATCCAAAAGCCTCGGCGCGCGATGGGAGAACAAAAACATCGAAGAACGGCATAAACTCTTCAGGATGGAGCATATATCCGTAAAAAATGATGTCATCGTACAAATTCAGACGCTGTGCCAACATCTCCAGCTCAGGCCGGATCGGACCGTCGCCTATAATATGAAGCACAAAGGCATGCCCCTTTGCTTTCAGCCCCGCACAGGCATGAAGCAGAATATCCAGACCTTTAGCCGGAACCAGACGGCAAACCGTAATCAGCTGCACCACCTCGTTCTCATGAGAAATCGGCCGAAACCGCTTCTCATCGAATCCGTTCGGGATCACTTTAATGGCATCAGGATTCTTGATATAAGGACTGACATAAGTGCGGAAAGACTCGGATACCGTCAGAATCCGGTCCGCCTTGGCTTCCAGCTCGCTATAAATCGAGGTCAGAAATTGATGCTCCAGTCCGCCTTCCCTGATTTTTCCATTCAGGATCAGTTCCCTTTCATAACTGGAATGAATGGTCATGATGAGCGGCATTTCCGGGTAAAGCTCCTTCATCGCAAGCGCCGCTATAGGATGATGCGCATGGATGAGATCATAGGATTTCGTAATCCGCATCCGCGTCCACCATAAATAGTCCCTGTACGTCTGGATATATTTATCGATGATCGGATTTCCTTCATAACGGCGAATATCAAATGTATCGAAACGGACAGCATCCTGGCCTTTGCTTCTCACCCGTTTGGGAATGGAGAAAAGCTCCATCTGCCAGCCCATTTTGTTGAAACGCTCTTGAATATAAGGTACCATCGAGGACACCCCGCCAGGTTGGTCCGGCGGAAAAAACAAAGCTTGTAATATGTTCATTTTGTCCTCCTAAGGCGTTTTCCGTGAGGAAAACGCGGCTTCGTAAGCATATACTTTTGGCGTTTCCCGTGAGGGAAACGCGGCTTCGTAAGCATATACTTTTGGCGTTTCCCGTGAGGGAAACGCGGCTTCGTAAGCTTATGCTTTTGGCGTTTCCCGTGAGGAAAACGCAGCTTCGCAAGTGTCGATCACTACTCTTCTCGGCCAATAAAAAACATGATATACTAGAACATATGTTTCTGTAAAGTTATCTGCCCGGCAAATTTTCCACAGGAAGCATAAAGGGTCATATCAACTTCGCTAGGTGGTAATAACATGATCATTTTACAGTGGCTTGCCGGACCTGCCGGACAAACTTTCGCTTCCGCTTGCGTTTTGACCATTCTTGTTCTGACGCTGTTCATGTCGGTCCGCCTGTATAAAAGCTATCGCCGGAATACCACTCACCGCATGCTCATTGTGGTGCTTTCTATTGTTATTCTACAGCAAGGAGCGCTTGTCAGTCTCGCTTTTCCCGGATTATCGCACTCGCCTTATTTGAAGTTGTCTTATGCCATTACGGGCTATCTGGCTTTTATTATTATAAACTTTGTATTCATGAAATTGTACACGCAGCCTTCAACGCGATTAAAGGGCATGCCCTTTCTTCTGTTGATTATCGGTCTGTTCGCGGTTGCAGCCCTACAGGTCGCGCTGGAGCCGCAAATGTTTAATCATTCCTACGGGTCCGAATTGTCCCTGCTCGCACTGAATTTCTACGGCCTGGTCATCAACTTTATCATATTGCTTAATTTGCAGGGGATCGACCGGCGGTTTAGCTACTCTGCCAGTCTGATCGTTTATTTCATGTATCAGTTATCCGATCTGGCCGACAGCTATGTGTTTCATGGCAGCGAGCCGTTGCTTGTCATACTCTCCCAACTACTGCCGGTTGTTTATTATGGTCTGCTGTTCCTGCTGCTGTTCGACTGGGTGCTGGAGAGACTGTTCACGACCTTTCAATCCTCCATTACGGATGGGTTGACCAGCTTGTACAACCGGAGGCATTTCAACAAAAAAGCGGCGCAATTGATGGGTGAGAATATACGGATCGCCATTATTTTTTGCGATATCGACAACTTCAAAATGCTAAATGATACAGAAGGCCATCATCGTGCCGATATTGTGCTCAAGCAGGTCGCGGATATTATCAGGGAGGAGACAGCTGGAATCGGGTTGGCCGGCCGGTACGGAGGCGAGGAGTTGCTTGGTCTCGTCGCGGCTGCCGGTGTTAAGCCTGAGAATGTCGCGGAAGTCATCCGCAGCCGGGTGGAACAAGAAAGCATCGTTACAGTCAGTATTGGCGTGAGCTGCTCACGCAGCGGCATCTCGGCTGAAGAAGTTGTGAAGCTGGCTGACGAAGCTATGTACCGGTCCAAAACCACAGGCAAAAATAAAGTTACGCTTCATTCCTCCATGAAACGTTCGAGAAACCGCTCATCCGAGGATGGAACCAAACAAAATCTTCGTGCCTGAGCATCCAGGCAGAGATCCATTTACTCATGTGGGAGCCTCTTTTTTGGGGGGATTTTAAATAATTCTTTAGGTTCCGGCTTTTCCCATTTACTTTGTTCTATGAAATCGTCCTGTTATAATTAAGAGATTACTAGAATTAGACAGGAGCGAACACATTGATGCGTAAGTCCAGAAAGATCGCCCTTATTCTTTGCTCTTCCTTCCTGCTTCTCTCCGGCTATGGATCATCCTCTAAAGCGGAAGCCGCTTCGGTACCGCCGTCTATTCTTCTCGACAGCTATCCACTGCCTTTCCCGGCAGACCCTATCGTCATTCAAGGCACTACGATGGTTCCTTTCCGCGCCATTGCCGAAGCTATGCAGATTTCGGTCGAGTGGCAGGCCAAGACCCAAAGCATCGTGGCTACCAAATCCATAGACGGCGTAAACCAAACCATCATCCTGCGCATGAAGAGCAAAACCGCGACCGTAAACGGGAAATCCCAACCACTTACGGTTGCCCCTCTTTCCCACGGCGGATCTGTCCTTGTACCGCTCAGTTTCTTCAGCAGCCAATTCGGAGCGACTGTAAGCTGGGACGCCAAAACCCGCACGGTTGCGATCACCTCCCCAAAAGAGGACCTGTACACTCTGGGCTTTTATGCCATTTCATCCTATGATGAGCGACGATTTATCAACCAATTGGATTCCGTCTCGTTTGGCTGGGCGCGCATCGATGCAGGAGGTCAGTTGACTTTGCAGGGCAAGGACTTTTACTGGCCGCCTTCTGCAGGAGAAACAACGCCGGAGTCCATCATTACCTCGGCTTCGGCAATCGGCACCTCGCCAGAGCTGATGGTCGTCTCGACAGACGGCAAAGGTGAGCTGACGAAAATTCTTGAAGATTCCACTTTGCGAGCCAGCACAATCGACAGTATCGTTGAATTGGCTGCGGAGAAGCAGTTCGAAGGAATTACGCTTGATTTTGAAGGTCTTGGATTAACGGGTGATGCCGCCAAGGTGCAGCATTCCTTTACTGAATTTGTACGTCTTCTGGACGAGAAAGCAACCCCCAGGAATTTGAAACTGACGCTGGCCTTACATCCGCTGAATAGCTCTTACAAAGGGTATGATTACAAGAAGCTTGCGGCTTACGCCGATCAGATCGTGATCATGGCCTATGATTATACGTATACGAAAGGTCCCGAGCCGATGAAAAAGGTGGATGAGGCTATTGTCATGGCACTCAAACAGGTGCCAAAGAACAAGCTTGTTCTGGGCATTTCCCTGGACAGCGAGAATCCCGACACCGTCAATGCCAAAATCGGCTTGGCCAAACGTTATGATCTGAAAGGTGTCGCCTTCTGGCGGATCGGGATTATTGGCGAACCCGTTATGCAACGAATGCAGCAATCCCTTATTTTCAAATAGATGCCCTCCCAGAGGCGTGGAATAAAAAAAAACCAAAAAGGACTGATTGGGGATGTAAAACCCCCAATCAGTCCTTTTGTCATCGTTACGTCTGGTTTCCGCTCCAATTGTTCAGTGATCATAAAGTATCATACTGTAACTCCGTTAAACTATCATGCACAGGTTGTTTTACAGGATGATATACACAATGTCAACTCTATTCCGTAATGTATGATTTGAAAGTTATCTATTAGAACTCGATATCTTTCCAAACACCATCCTCATGCAATTTATAAGAATTATCTTTGCACCGCCGAATGGGTCTTATTAGATCGTCTTGGCAGCCTTCATGGGGATCGTCAATCATAACCCAGCCGCCTTCATTAGTGTGAAAATATGCCTTGCTAAATTTCTCGGCATCTTGCATATACTCAAACCATAAATCATTATGCGAGGGTATATCTTTTTGTGATAGATATAGATACAGAAACACTCCATTATTTTTCGTTTCATAAATCATGATCTTTTGAATTGTATGATTAATTCCGGGTTTCGGAAAAGCGTACTTCCTCATCAAGCATCTCCTTCTTTCAACGCTCTCCTGTTTTATTTGTTTCTGATTGCCTCATTACAGGCGAAGCGGCGGCAGCGGTGTGAATGTCATCGCGACGGGCAGGTTGCTTCCCGATGCGATGGTGAAGACGATGTCAACAGACTCCTCGCTATCTCCCGTTCGATATAGCACGGCAGCCTGGTCACTGCTTCTCAGCGCTTGGTTGTTCGCGACTGTTACGAGCTGTCCATTGACAAGGAAAGCTCCTGTATATAAACCGCCTCTTGCATTTAACGAGATTAGTGTGCGTGGCGCGACACGTGACAGATGCATGCGGTACAGCACGCCGTAGTTCCCGAGGTTATACTCCAGCTGCCCCGTCGTCTCGTCAATACCGTCCAGAATCGTATCGACTGTCTTCTCGCCGATCTGGATAAGTTGCTGCGTAATGCCGAGCTGATCTTCAATATCGATAGAGCGGTCCGCCTTGTAGAATGTACCCCTGACATGTTTGCCATCCCGCGGCATAACTTGAAGGTTAGGCAGCTCGGTCACCGCATCCTTGCCCGCAGCAACAACGACAATGTTATATAGCAGCTCCTTATCGGAGTAAACATCGACATAAGAGCTAAATGAATCCCCCGGCTTTAACGGTGACTTCGCAATCTCGGGAAGAATTTCCTTCGTCTCGCCTGGACGGATCGCCGACCATTCCTCTGCAGGATCGCTTACCAGCGAGGTCAGATAGCGGGAGGTGGATAATTTGCCTGCCAACTCAGGTGATGGTGTTGGCCCGCCCATGCCCATTGTACTTTTGTTATAATTTACGGTGGAATTCCCCATATTGGTCGCTAACAGATGAATGGTGACGGGGTAGCCGATCTTGTTGACATTATGGAACATGAACCTTACTTTACCGGTCATTTGAGCATAGTATTCAATTCCTTCTTGAACCAGCGTTTCCGGACTGTTGCTGCGAACCATTTGGGCTGATTCCGATATGATCTTGTATTTATACGCCGGAAAGCTCCTCACAGCTTGACCGTCAATCGTATAGATATCGCCAGCCGCTGTGAAAAGGCGGTCATACTCATCTCGCGTATAGAGAACTTCATTCATGACCGTAATCGTCTTCACTATGGTGGATGTCAGCCCGTGCTTATCTTCAACTACCAGCGTGACGATTTTGTCGCCTGGCTCAAAGAATGCGTTGTCGTTGCCCGTAAACGTATGGCGGACGATAGCGTTCTCGTCATCGGTACTGATATCTTTGTAATGGACGGTTTCGCCAATTCGGTAATGCGTCTTGTCAGTAGCAAAGTCCGCTACCGGAGGCTGGTTTGGTGCTTTCACCGTCACGGTGACGGAGTACGGATCACTCCAGACACCGTTGCTGTCTTCCACTTCTCTCGTGACCGTGTAGATGCCCGGCATAAGGAACATATCCATTCGTCCGTCCCAACGTTCCTCCACGAAAGGCAGACCGGTCGTATTCGTAGCGTGATCCACGTATGTGACCACCGTTTGTCCTGCATAAATCTCAGCGGGCTGAACTTCGAAATCTGCCATTGGTTTTTGCGGCATGACCGCTATCGACCATTTCAGCGTAATCTGCTTGCCGACGACCGCGATTGTGCTGTCGGCCATCTCGCCCCAAGAACGAAGCGGTACCATCAAGTAGCCTTTCGAAATATATGGAATGCCGGCCAGCTTGGTCTTTACACCATCCCGAATGGCGAAACCGCTACCGGCTTTGAAGACGAGTTCATGTTGAGCGCTTTTCGCAATGGATTCCTTCTTCAATGCATCGTAAGTAATGCTATAGCCGTAACGTGCTGCTATGGAACTAAACGGGATATAGGTTCTGCCATCGTTGCTGGTTACAGGCTGAGCGGATTGGTAAGTTACGTCGTTATGGATCATCTTGGCGCCCCCCATTACCAAGACCAACTTTTCCTTAACGGAAGGAGATTCCATAGCCCCCAGTCCTTCTGCCGAAGTGATGCTCGATCCTGCGTAAGTAAAAGGCAACAATAAGAACGACAAAGCCAGCAACCATTTTGAAATTTTCATACAATATCTCCCCTGCTCTATTTTTGCCCCCAACGCGAAAGGCTGTCTGCCGACAGTCCATTTTGAGTACATTGACAAATAAGACGACACACTACTTGGAATAGTTGCGAAATATTGGCAAATTTTTTTCGAATTCAATTTCTTTATGGAATCAAACGTTTTACCCTCTCATTATTCGAAACTTAGTAACTGAAGACCATCTGAAACTCCGAATATCATATTCCTGTTGTTCGAGCATATAATCTGAAGTTTTTTCACGATCTCCTAAGAAGCCCGACCAAAATCGTGATTGGGACCTTCTTCGTACGAGGGGTTTGGGAAGCTAAAGTACACCAGAATGCTGTGACTAATTCTTCAAAAATTTTGACATCGTTTAAGCATTCGCTCTGTTAAGTCTCATCGCGCTCGTAACTGACTGTCAACCGAAAGGTGTGCGCACACAAAGAAACCTCACATTGTACCTAATTAATCTAGGTTTCTTCAATGAGAGGTATCCGTATTGCAGCTCTATTTTCCTGAATGTATCATATGTCAAACTTTCGAGGCATCCAGCCGTTCGAGCTTCTGATCATATTCTTCCTTTTATAGACGGTCAAAATCAGACCAATTGCACCAAAGTGAAGCAGCAGCAGCGTATTGCCATAGCTTAGGAATGGCAATGTTATACTGATATATGGAGCAAGTCCTACTCCCATAAGCATAGGCAGAACAAATTGAATCCCCATCACGATCAATAACAACACAATTAACCGCCTGCCATAATCATCCCGGACCTCTCGGGCGAGTGCGGCAATCCTGGCAATAAATAAAACCGAGATGGCACCTATCACCAGACCGCCTGCCCAACCGAAGCTGTAGATGATATAAATGAACATCGTATTGCTGTACTGAAAAGGAAGATTAAGATCCGAAGCAGCGAACCCGTGGCCCCACCAGCCTGCCGAACGAATAACCTTTAAAGATAGAGAGGTTAGGTAGCTTGCGTGCTGATCTTCCGAAAGAAACGACGTTAATCGCAGCATCGTATAAGCAAACTGTGTCTTGAAGGACAATACGATAGCGAAAGCAGCCATGCTGAACATTCCGATGATGCCGAGAAATTGATGCACGGAGCGCCGATTAAACCATAAAAAACCAGTCGCTGCGCCAAGATATAAAAAAACCGATGAAAAACTATGTGCTGCCCAATAAATAACGAGGGGAACCCCCAATAAATATACACATCGAATGACTGTTTCTCCGGTTGTCCAATATTTCGGGAGCTTCATCCCCGGAAGCGCAAGAACAAGCATGAAGGCACCGATGGTCATCACATCAATGGGCATACCAAATACATGCATATAGGCACTTCCGTTAATAGTAGAGCGGAATACATTGCCTGCGAACATCACCAGCAAAGCAGCAACAAACAAAAGATTAGAATACCGCATCAGCCTCCGGTAATCAAAAAACCACAACCCTATGAGTCCCAGACAACCAAAAAAAGTGAAGATCAGCTTTTTTTCAAATAAACGCTCATTACGTGTATAAGGAAAATCCGAAACTTGAATCGCATAGATCGCGAATAACCCCATCCCGATGACCAGAACCAGCAGACTAGCCAATCCCCAATCCATGATCGGCCGATGTATGCGGTGCATGTCCCGGCCGATTGTTCTAGGAGAACCCATGGCCTCGACAGCCAGCTCAACAGCATGCGCTTCATCTTCCCCCTGCTGAAGCAAGTCTTCCACCCTGTCCGCTATATGTATCGTTAGTTCTTCTCTGATCTCCTTGTGGAGCTCAACCGCCTTTATCTCCTGGCATACCGCCTGCAGAAACTTCTGTACCTGTGGATGGGAATGAATGGTGATCATACTCCTCCCTCCCCGATCATACGATCCAATGCAGTACGAAAAACAATCCATTCCTGTTTTTTGTCTTGCAGCTGCCCGCCCCCCTTATCGGTAATCCGGTAATATTTCCTTCTGCGTCCATCATGCTCGCTCCAGTATGCCTCTACCCAGTCTTCCGCTTCCAATGAATGAAGAATCGGATACAACGTCCCTTCTTTCAAACTGAAAATCCCACCGGACTGCCGCTCCATTTCCTTAATCATCTCGTAGCCGTACATAGGATTGCGGTTAAGCATAGTCAGAATCATAATTACAGTGCTGCCCTTCAATAACTCTTTATTAATTTTCATCCATCATCCTTGCCCCCTATACCTAGATTATCTATGCATAGATATAATAGGTATTATATCTAGCTTGTTGGAAATATACAACTCTCCCATCCCCCCAAAAAAATAAAAACGGGCCTTCACTTAAATGTGAAAGCCCGTTTTATAGGTCCGGTATCGACCCTTCCAATCAATTTCGAGCAGATTAAGCTGCATTCCGAAAGCACAAACCCGTCAATGCCGATCTTTCCCTCGCCGAACCAGACATCCGGGCTCCCATGAATGGCCTTTGCTTGGGTATGTCCGAACACAACTGTCTTCAAGGCAACTGTCGGCTGGCTAATAAACGGCTCCTTGATCGTTAAAAAATCCTGCAGCGGCTGTTTCTTCCAATCCGGGTAATCCGGGTTCAGTCCTGCATGCACATAGATGTGATGGCTGTCCTCGGCATAGTATGGGAGGCTGTTCAGAAAAGCAATATGATGCGCATGTTCGTTCCGTATGACGCTTATCATTTCTTTGATGGTCTGAGCTGTCACATCATCTTCGCCATTCGCCGATAAATTGAGATAACTCCTGGCAGTTGCTGCTCCGCCATGGTCCAGAAACTTGCCGATCACCTTTTCATCCGCATGCTGGACAAGATCAATCAGGCGCTGGTCGTGATTGCCGCGCAGTACAACCGCTCCATGCACATCGCGCAAATAAATCAGATGCTCAAGCACCTCGCGGCTATTAGGACCACGATCCACGTAATCGCCCAGTATCAATAACTGATCTCTTTCTTTATCATAATCCACCAACTCCAGAAGCCGCAGCCAAGCGTCATAACAGCCATGGATATCACTGATAACCAATTTTCGTTTCATGATGAGATAGCCGCCTTTCAGGGATTTAACATCAATTCGCGGATCCTGAAGTTCCGGTTATTCCGCCATAATGCCCTTTAGCACCGTAACGGCTTGCCCGGTAATAAACACACGTTCACCCACAGTCCGCAGCTGCACATATCCTCCGCGATCCGAAGCCTGATAGCCGCGCAGCTCGTCCTTGCGCAGCTTCTTCTGCCAGTAAGGAGCAAGCGCGCAATGGGCAGAGCCTGTAACGGGGTCTTCGTTCACCCCAACCGACGGGAAATACGCGCGTGACACAAAATCCACACCGTTATTCGCGTAATCCTGCGACCTGCTCGTCACAATGATGCCACGGGCATCGACTCTGGCCAGCAGGGCAAAATCGGGGCGAAGCGAGCGGACGGTTTCCTCGCTGTCGACCTCAACCAAATAATCCATCCGATTACGGCCAACATACCGGGGAATCAAACCCAAAGCATGTATAAGCTCTTCAGGCGCCGCTGTCTGTACAACCGGTTCCGACGGGAAGTCCATCCTGATCCCGTCCCGGATGCGTTCAGCACCCAGCAATCCGCTGCGCGTGTGGAAACGCGCAGGCTCCTGCAAGCCCAGCTTTCCGTTCTCCCAAAGATAATGAGCGCTTGCCAATGTAGCGTGACCACATAAGTCTACTTCGCTCAGAGGCGTAAACCATCTCAGAGAGTAGCTGCCATCATCGCAAGGCAGGAGAAAAGCGGTTTCGGACAGATTCATTTCAGCCGCGATTTGCTGCATCTGTCTTTCTGAAAGCTCCGCAGCAGGCAAGCAGACCGCAGCCGGGTTCCCTTTGAATCTAACGTTCGTGAATGCATCGATAATATGTATGGATATCGTCATAAGTCCCTCCTGTTAGTATCTTTTCCCTGCAAAAAGGGCCAGCAAGCATCCATAAACAAGATGCGCTCCCGTCCATAACAGCAGCGCCAGACCTTCATCAATGGCCGGAACCTTATTCGAAGCCAGCGTGAGCGGAACCCACAGGCAGGCAGTCAACAGTCCAAGCGCAAGCCCCGGCCACAGGCGGATGCCCAGGCGCTGAACCAACCAGAGATAGAGAATTCCCAGCGGTACTGAAACGGCCAGATGGAGAGCAAACTCCAAAGCTTCCGGCATTTCTGCCGGCAGAAATGCAATAAAATCAACATTCAGCAGCAGGGTATATACAAGCATGCCCGTTGCTGCTTCCATGGCTTTCAGCAGCAATCCAAGGCCAATACCTGCCGCAAGACCCATTGCCGCTCCGCGAATGAACAAGTCATATAGCGACAGCTGTTTTTTATTTATCATGAACGACCTTTCTTGATGTTAAGCATGAGTTCCAATGGCTGTATACATATCGATTCCGCCTATATCTATTTTCTGTTTCCATTCCAATCGGGCAGCGTGGTTCAAATGCTTTACCTCCCGGCTCAGTTTTTCAAAATATTCTGTTATCTCTATCTGAAAAACGAGAGCAAAAAAGTGGGTCATTGCGATTGGCAGAACGCGTCCGTTCTTTCAATCATCCCCACTTCTGGTTGATTCTATTGATTTCCGAATCTCTCTTCGAGTATAGTCTGTCCTTCTTGTTCCTCAATGGGTACAAGGAGGTCGACGGCTTCCTCTTCCAGATGCTCGTCAATATAAAAAATTTCTATAGAAACGGCATTTTCCCTTTTCTTCAGCTGCTGCTCGTTCATCCATGCGGACAACTGCTCGTAGCCCTCGCCAATCCGTTTGTTTGTGCATGTGACCATGGCATAAGTATGCTCAGGAATGATAAACTGCACCATTCCGTCTGGCACTGCTTCCATGTGCGCCGTTTCGAAGCTCGCCCAATAGGTTGCAAATACCTCATTGCCGAAATAAGGACTGTACAGCGCAGTGGACTTCACCTCACCATTTAATTCGTGTTTTCTTGAGAGAAACTCGCTCTGCAAAAGAATGGCTTCATCAGGAAATGTCGAGTACGGACCGCAGTAACTGATACCAACCAGATTTAGCGCTGGTTTTGTAACGACTGTACAATTATCCATCGCGAATAACCTCCCGCATAAATTGGTGAAGAGATCAGGGCCTGCTGCCTGCGCTTTAGGATGTACATGACCCTTTTCAGTGTACCATGTTCATGCTCTTATGGGGTATATTTTATTTGGACATTCGGATTAATGTGCAGCTAAATCCGCATTATTTGCACACATCAAGTAGCGGAGATACACTCTCCGCTTCAAGGTGGTAACTATATTCCATTTGGACTACTTCAAGTATATTTAGACTTGGATGGTGAGGACGATCTTCCCGCGGCCGTGTCTCGTTTCAATGGCCCGGTGCGCATCGTCGGCCCGATCCAGCGGGAAGGTCTGCCGGATATGGATGTGCAGTTTACCTTTTGAATGCAGTTCAACCAGTTCTGCAAGGCGGGCTGCCAAACGTTCGCCACGGATGACGCGAAGACCAAGCTCCTCGATCAGGTCATAAGCGACAAAGGTACAAATACGGTTCCTGTCTTTCACTAATTCGACCGAGGCCCGCACCGCTTCCGCCCCTGCCGTATCGAACGCGGCGTCGACGCCGTTCGGTGCCAGCGCCCTCACTCGTTCGACAAGCCCCTCCCCGTACGTAATCGGGATAGCCCCGAGCGAGCGCAAATAGTCGTGGTTGCTCTCGCTGGCTGTGCCGATGATCGTCTTGGCCCCCCACTCCTTAGCCAACTGTACCGCAAAGGCGCCAAGCGATCCGGCCGCGCCATGGATCAGCACCGTATCACCCGGTCCAACGCCAATCGCTTTCATGGCGATATACGCGCCCTGGCCGTTGCCGGTCAGCCCGCCTGCCTCTTCCCAGGTCATGCTGGCGGGCTTGCTTACGATTTGGTCAGCGCCTACGACCACGTATTCAGCGTAACAATTCAATAGCCCGAAACCGAGCACCTCGCTGCCTGCGTGAAAGCCGGTAACACCTTCGCCCACTTGATCGATGATGCCCGCGAACTCGTTGCCCGGAATTTGCGGAAGCTCAATGGTGACGCCCTGCGGGGTCCAGCCGCTCCGCACGCTGCAATCGTAATGCTGTACCCCTGCCGTTTTCACCTTGACCCTGACTTGCCCTGGACCGGCCTGTGGATCGGGCAACGACATAATCTCCATGACCTCGGGTCCGCCGACCGAACGAAATACTGCTGCTCTCATTGTATAATCCTCCCCCTGTTTATTCCTATTTGTTGTGTCGTTTACCTTAACGTTTTTAATGCGCCGCTCCAAGCGATAAGTTGATCTAACATCAGGTTTATTTTATCAACGTGCAGATCGGCAGGCTTAAATGTTTTGAAGTTTTCAAAATCCGTAAACATCGAAAACGTTGGATGTGCGCGAACGTCCGCTACGAGTAATTCTCCTAAGATACCGCGTAAATGTTCGGCTGCGCGGGCTCCGCCCGCTGAACCGTAGCTAACGATGCCGGCCGCCTTATTATTCCATTCGTCCCGTGCTGAATCGAGTGCATTTTTTAATGCCCCTGTAATACTGTGATTGTATTCTTGGACAATAAATACGAAACCGTCCAAGTTGGAAAGCTTTTCTGACCAAGCGAATAATCCAGGCTCCTCACCCGTGCCTTCTCCGAAAAAAGGCAATTGAAAATCTGCGATATCCACGATTTCATAATTCGCATCTCCGCGACGATCGGCAATTTCTTTAACCCAATTTCCTACCTGCGGACTTACGCGTCCTTGGCGTGTGCTCCCTAAAATAATGCCAATGTTTTGTGGTTTCATTTTGATTTCTCCCATCAATTAATAATGTGTATCGTTGCACTCATGACGGAAATGACCAGCGTGAAGGCTGGCCAGAATCCGAACCAGCTTCACCCCGTTTATTGCAGGACAGCAGCTTCCATAGCGGTGGACTCTCCTTTCTGCCCTAAGTAATATTTTGTACACACAGCGTATTGCTTTCCTTACATGCTTTATTTTACAATCACATATAAATAAACAAAAATATATCTTGAACCATAATGGTTATATACTCGGGTATATGGGAGGGAAATGGGTATGGAGCTTCTGCAATTGAGGTATTTTCGAACGGTAGCCCGGATGGAGCACATGACGAAGGCAGCCCAGGAGCTGCACATCGCGCAGCCTGCACTGAGCAAGACGATTTCAAGACTGGAGGAAGACGTAGGGGTTCCTTTGTTTGACCGGCATAGAGGACGGATTCACCTTAATGTGTTCGGCAAGGCGTTTCTGGAAAAAGTCGAGAAGGCACTCGCCCTATTAGAAGAAGGAAGGAAAGAAGTGTCCGAGCTGGCGGG
Organism: Paenibacillus nasutitermitis; assembly: GCF_014641075.1. Classification (GTDB taxonomy): domain Bacteria; phylum Bacillota; class Bacilli; order Paenibacillales; family Paenibacillaceae; genus Paenibacillus_Z; species Paenibacillus_Z nasutitermitis. Next base: position 1,380,835 of record NZ_BMHP01000001.1, on the reverse strand, counting down.
ATTTGAACAAGGGAGCATCCACCTCGCGACATCGACGCTGGACCGGTTATCGGAGGCGCTAGGCGAATTTCTCGCGCTTCATCCCAAAGTCAACTTTCGGATTACACAGACTTCGATGGATGAAATGACGCATTTGGTGGAGACGGGCGAGGTCGACATGTGCTTTACGGCGATGCCGATCGATCGGCCCGACATTAGTATGGTATCCGTCTTTAAGGAAGATATTTATTTGGCTGTTCCCCAAGGACACCGGTTTGCCGGGAGAAAGAGCATCCGTTTGAGCGAGCTAGCGGAGGATCCGTTTATCGGATACAAGGAGGGTTTTCCTTTTCAAAAAATGAACGATTTGTTATTTCAAGAAGCTGGGCTAACTCCTAACTTCGTCTGCCGTGTCGACGAACCTGCCGGCATTGCAAATCTTGTCCGGGCCGGGCTTGGTGTTGCACTTGTAGGAAATTGCGGTGGCCCGAACTCCCCGCTGCGCTTGCTGCATATTGAGTTCCCCGTTTGCCAGCGCAATTTCCAAATTGTATGGCATGAGAAGCGGTACCTATCCCTTGCTGCGCGCAAGTTTCGCGACTTTCTCATCGGGTACTTTGCTGAATCAGCAGAGGCGGGTTGAAACGGCATGTGGTTGCGCCATATATGGAATTCGACAGCGTCTTGACAGGCAACCATATCGTGAATGATGAGAGATAACTAGGATATAAAGCGTGAATCGGAGGAAAAATCACACAACTCCCTTAAGCTATCTACCGTGGGCGCATAATAGGAGGCTCCGGCATCCATAAGCTCCTTCTCATTCCCGTAACCGTAACCCGCACCGATTCCGAGAACCTGGTTGCGAACAGCTCCAATCATGTCATGCTTGCGGTCGCCAACCATGACGGTCTGTAGTGGATCAATATTATATTGACGGATCATATAAGCGATGAGCTCGGCTTTGTCCGAACGGGTTCCATCCAGCTCGCTGCCGTGAATGTGTTCAAAATACTGCTCTAAATCAAAATGCTTTAAAATCCTCTGGGCAAACGAATGCGGCTTGGAGGTCGCGACCATTATCCGCTTCCTTTGACTTGTCAATGAGGTTAGCAGCTCGGTAATGCCGGGGTACACGTTGTTCTCAAAGATACCCCGGTCGGTAAAATATTCGCGGTAATAGGCAATCGCCTGTTTTGTATCCTGCTCAGAGAATCCAAATTGCTCCCGAAACGAAAGCGCCAGAGGAGGTCCAATGAAGGTCTCCAGCGTTTGCGGATCGTCCGCGGGAATATCGAATTTGGAACATGCATATTGGACTGACTTCGTGATCCCTTCCTTTGGATCTGTGAGCGTTCCGTCGAGATCGAACAGCCAAATGGTATAAGTGGACAAGGTTTTCACTATCTGCGCCGCTCCTTTAATTCAGATGGATTCGCTCATAATGTTCTACCACAGGAAAGGGATCGTAGTAATGGTGAAGCAGCTGCTTCCATTCCAGATATTGCGGCGAAGTTCGAAATCCCACTACATGGTCCTCCAGTGTTTCCCATTTAACCAGCAGCAGATATTGATATTCTTTATCTGCGTCAACACAGCGCTGAAGCTCATGACTGATATAGCCTGTCATCGAAGAAATAATCGCCGAGGCTTTCCTGAAGCTCGCGGCAAAAGAATCAGCAAGCTCTGGCTTCACATGCAAGACGGCTGTCTCCAGTATCATAACGTCAATTGCTCCTTCCAAATGCCTGCTCCTTACACAAATCCATAATAAACCTCAGTCTGATAATGAAAAGCCACTTGTCCGCCTTGCTGGTGATCAATGAATATCTGTTTCAGCTGCTCATAGAAAAAGACATGATCGGGATGACCGGGCAAAGGTGTATAGGAAGAAGAAGCCGTACGCCCTTCCAGCTGTTCCAGATTGAAAAGTTGTTTGTTCGCAAAAAGCTCCAAGCCGTATTCACCATTGCGGTAAAAAGAAGCGAACTGCTCCGACCCAAGTCGGGTATGCTTCACCTTGTCATAATCGCTGGCATACCGCATGAGCAGCTTATCGTAAGCGGCCGCAAACGGATCGCTGTCCACCTTCCGCCTGTTCCAGACCAGTGCAGCCATTCCGCCGGGCTTGATAATACGCGCAAATTCTACCTTGGCTTGCTCGATATCAAACCAATGGAAGGCTTGCGCCGAAACGGCTGAATCGATGGAATGATCCGCAAGTGTCGTATGCTCTGCTGAACCATCGATCGCAATGAAACGCTCCTCAAGCGAACTTCCGGCAAGCTGCCTGATGGACGCCTGCCTCATCTCTTCATTCGGTTCAATCCCATATACGGTGCTTCCCCGCTCCAGTAGAAGGCGGGAGAAAATTCCGGTTTCGGAGCCGATATCCGCAATTACACCATTCTGCCGAAAACCGGCTTTTGCATACAAGAAATCCAGAACCTCGCTCGGGTACCCTGGCCGATATTTCACATAAGCATCCACTCGATCGGAAAACCTTGTTTTACTATCCATCCATCATTCCCCTTTTCTTCTATTGATGCAGCATTTCCGATTCTCTCACGGATTCGTTGAGGCAGACTGACAGACTGCTGCCAGCCGCTTCGTTACCGGGTTCTTCGTTCCAGAGCATATAATTCTTCTTCGATCGAAGAGCTTTTCTCCAATACGACCTTACGCGCATCCTCAATCGCGCGGTTGTAAACATAAGGGGCAATTTCCCGAAGCATGAAATCGACAATCTGCTCCGCTCCGATATGGCCAAGCACTTCCGAACGTTCCTCACGGAAGAAATCCACCAGTTGTTCAATTATGGCGTCCTTTTCTTCGCGCGGCAATTTGACAGGGATCATGACGGATTCTCCTTTTCAGTGCCAAAGATTCATTCTTATTGTTTACGAATTACCGTAACGGGGCAGCTGATGGTCTTCAATGAATTCAACCGCATGGCGTTGCCTGGCGTATCGAATAATATGTTCACGTATATTGGGAAAAAGCATCACAGAACCAAGTTCCGCAAGCGGGATCCACCGGACGCCCGATTGGCTCGGATCCGGCCGGTCAGGCATCATCGGATGGGAATCCTTCTTCAGTGTGCATTCAAAAATCAAATTCAAGGCATGCGGCGTATCCGGCGGATATTCACCGGACTGCTTGTGAGGAGCGCATTCGTACACAAAAGCAAGCGGACCTATGTCCGCTTCCGCACCCGTCTCCTCCCGTAATTCACGGAGCACGCCTTCAATGACCGTCTCTCCCGGTTCTGCTCCACCGCCTGGCAAATTATAATGAACGCCTTCTTCATCCTCGTATTCCACGAGAAGAACAGCTTCGTGCTCGATTATAAGAGCTGTCGGACGGACCCGAATATGATAGGTCATGCTTTCCCTCTATTTGCTTTGGCAGTTTCATTGCCCAGTTCTTTGCAAGTTGCGATAACATCGGAATAAGACAGATTGCCTCCAAAAATATCGAGCGCACTGCCGATCGTAATGTCTAGACGGCCCTCCGTCAGCCGGTGAAACAGCTCCAGATCTGCAAGCGATCGTGCTCCGCCCGCATAGGTTGTAGGGAGTGTGACCCATTCCGCAAGCTGCTTGACCAGACTTTCCAGAATACCGGTTCGTTTGCCTTCCACATCCACAGCATGAACGAGAAACTCGCTGCAGCTGCCTGCCAGCTCACGGAGGTTTGCTTCATTCACCTCAAAGTCACTGAATGTTCGCCACTGGTCGGTTACGACGAACCACTGCCCGTCACGTTGCTTGCAGCTTAGATCGATAACCAGTCTGTCTTTGCCGACTTCCGCCACCATGCCCTGCAGGCGATTCATATCCAGCCTGCCACCCGGGAAAATGTAGGAGGTAACAATAACCTGCGACGCTCCCGCTTCCAGATAACGGGCGGCATTATTCTCTGTAATTCCGCCTCCAATCTGCAGCCCGCCGGGATAAGCCCGAAGCGCCTCCTGTGCAGCCTGCTCGTTGCCGCCGCCCAGCATAATAACGTGTCCGCCTGTGAGCCCGTCGCGTTTGAACATCTCCGCATAATAAGCAGAATCATGAGTAGAAACGAAATTTTCCACCACCTGTTGCTGGTCGGTTCCCAATGTTTCGCCAACGATCTGTTTGACTTTACCGTGATGCAAATCAATACATGGTCTGAAATTCATTATGTCGCTCCCTCTGCTTTCTCTCGTCTTTCCTATCATTGTAGCAGAAATAATGATCCGTTCGAAGACTATGCGCTGCCCTTGCCCGAGAGGGATTGCAAATAGCGGGCAACGCCATGCTCCGCATTGGACAAAATGATGCCAGTGGCAGCGGTTTTGACCCGCTCATGCGCGTTTGCGACCGCATACTTCTCGTCAGCGGCGGCAAACATCGGTAAATCATTCAAATTATCGCCAAAACACACCAGGCGCTCCGCTCTGATGCTGCGTTTAACAAATTCAACCGCTTCGCGCTTATTTGCCTTGCTGTCGGCAATCTCAAGCCAATGGTAGCCCGGTGCATAAATATCCGGACCGTAATGACAGATCAGTTCGTCCCGGCGGTGCAAAATATCATGGTTCGGGTCAAGCTGCTGCTTCGTGCCTACGGCAATGACAGTAATGACCGATTCGCCTAGCGCATCCTCATAATGCTTCACCAGTCTGAACCTGGAATCGCCAGTTTCCAGCCGGCTCGTGATATAACGTTCCTCGCTTGGGTTGAATATGCCCTTATAGTAAACATGAGCTCTGCCCTCGCTGTCCATCGTATAGACAAGCGGGTGAAGTCCGCTGGATTCAAAGGTGGATACCATCTCCCTTGAAGTTTCAGCGGACAATAGGTTGGATTGCAGCAAGCTGCGATTAGCCGGATCGTAAATAAACACACCGTTAAAGAATATCATGGGCAATCGGAACGCAATTCCCGCAACCAGCCTGGCTGCCGAATCCATCGATCGGGCGGTCGCGAAGGTGACCTGCATCCCCTGCTGGATCAGCTCACTCAGAATGACTCTGGTTTCTTCGCTTATTTCCTGATCTTCATTCAGCAGCGTCCCATCCAGATCCGTCACGTACAAGGTATTCGCCATCACGGAGCCGTTCTCTTGATCCATTGATTATGTGTATCCATATGAATAAGCTCGGACAAGCTGTGAATCATATAAGCCGGTCTGTGCGATTGTCCGAGCGGCTTCGCCAGCGGGTTGTAATAACAGAAATCAATGCCTGCTCCCGCCGCGCCATGATAATCATCCTGCAGGGAGTCGCCGACAAACAGCACTTCCGAATGATCAACGCCAAGCGTACGTACGGCTGTGTCAAAAATTTCCCGGTGAGGCTTATAGAAACCCACTTCATCGGAAATAAACAAATGGTCGAAGTAGTGGTCCAGCATCCCTTTCTTCAATCGGCCCCTCTGCGCCTCCCCGATTCCATTGGAGATTATGCCCATCCTGTAGCTGCCATGCAGCTTGCCGAGCAATTCATCCGCACCTTCCATAAGGTGACAGGTAGAGCAGAACAACGTCCAGTAAGTTTGAGCCAACCGGGGGGAGATCGCGTGGTCATGACCGAGCTGCTCCAGCGTATCGCGGAACGAATAATGCAGCACTTCGCCGATGGTCAAATTCCGCTGTACCCTTTCGATCCAATAGGTCCAATTGATCGGACCAAAAGTGCTCCGGAAGAGATCCCACTGGAAATCGGCAAGTTCCTGACGGTGATGCTCAATCGTTCTCTTCATGGAATCCTGTTCGCTAAAATCATAATCCAGCAAGGTATTGTCGAGGTCAAATAGTATCGCTTTATACATGTTTCCCATGCCTCCTGTGTCCAAACAGTCCCAACTTCCTGCCAGCTGTATACAGAAGATAGCCGGCTATAATACCAATCGTATTGAGCAGCACATCATCGACATCGAAGGTACCCCGGCGGAGGAGCAGCTGCAAAGATTCCAGGGCGAAAAGTCCGACAACAAAAAGAAAAAGGAGAGGAAAGAACCGGATGCGGAATAAAAACGGCAGCCAAACGCCAAACGGAACAAACACCGCCACATTGCCGACCACGTTAACGAGCCAGTTGCGGACATTGAAATGGTCCGCGTATTGAACATACATTCTGATGGTTGTAAGCGGCACCAGATTATAATGATATTCCCCAGCCTGATACTGGGAGCGGCCAAATCCGATAAACATCCAGTAGAGCAGCAGAACGGTATACGCCAGCGTTATCAGGGCAACAAACAGCTTCATAACTATATTGAATCAACTCCTGATAAAAACCTGTATATGTACGAGGAATCTAGCGTGTTCAAAAAAAGGTTTATGAGGGATTCTATTAGAAGATATCAATCAATTCGCGCAATGTCCCCACGGATGCCAGAGGCTTCGCTGTAATATGCTCCGCCCAAGGCTGGTTCTGCCGCATCCACAGGGTATGCATGCCAGCAGCGGCAGCACCTTCAATATCATTGACGGGATGATCGCCGATATAGACGGCTTCTTCAGGGCGAACACCGAGTTTGGAGAGCGACAGCTCATAGATTCGCCGGTCTGGCTTTTTCACGCCGGCTTCTTCGGAAACTGAAATATGGTCGAAATGGTCACGTATAGCAAGAAGATCCATTTTCCCGTATTGAATTCGGGTCTGACCGTTCGTAATCAAACCCAGCTTATAGTTCCTGCGACAGTGTGTCAGCAGTTCGACAGCCGACTCCATCAGGACCGAGCTGTTGACATATTCACGCTCGTAGAAAGCAAGCAGTTCTTGCGATTGAGGCGCCGGGTTCCAGGGAAAAAGCTCATGCGCAGCCAGCTCCGCAAACAGGACCGGCTTGTTCTTGTAACCATCCTGATCGGCTGTTCGGATGAATTCAATCCGGATTTCCCGGTCAGCGGGTGAGAGATCCGGAAAATAATGATCCATCAGCTTTTCCGAAAATCGCCGGAAGGTTGCCGTCCGGTTCAATAAGGTGTTGTCCAAATCAAAAATAACCGCCTTCAAACCAAGCTGTTCAACAGTTGAACGTATATTCAGATCATTGTTCATCCTCATCCTCCTTGTCAATTGCGAATGTCATGTGCATAAGCCGATCGATTAAAGCTCGTTGGACCCGCTTCGTTTGACCCGGTACCAGTAGGAATAGATTTCTTTGAAACCCAGCTTGTCATAGAGACGGTTAGCCGGAGTATTGCTCTGAACAACCTGCAAATAACAAGCGTCAGCGCCGACTGCTTTTCCCCATTGAAGCAGCTGGGTGATCAGTTCCTGACCAATACCGCGAGACCTGCGAGCAGGATGGACCACAATGTCATAAAGTCCTATATATCCCCGCTCCAATACGGCGAGCCCGCATGCTGCCGGCTCCCCTTGCACTGACAAGGTAGCGAAGCACTTCCGCTGCAAGGAGCCCACAACAAGCTTGCGGGTTGTTTCCAAAGCTGGTTCAGACAGTTGATTCAGATTTGCCATGTTATGAAGCCAGCGATCGCTCAGCACCTCTTCAAGCCGCATTTCAAACTCTGGCCATAGCTTCCCCGGTTCGGGGAAAGCCTCCGCATCCAGCAGTCTCACGCTGGAGGGCTCCACTTTGTCATAGCCATCCTCCTGAAGGAGCATGTCAAGAATCTCAGGCTGGGCAAATGGCGTGATTTTGAATATGGCATCTTGTCCCGCAGTTCTATAGAATTGCTCCGCCGCCCGGATCCGTTTGCGTATCACTTCCGTGGAATCCTCTCCTCCGCCATAAAGCGGACTGACGGAATTGGAACGTTTCGTATACCCTTCCGCTGTACGCAGAAGCCAACCGTCCATTAGCGTCGTCTGCAGAGCGGGCCAGCCGTTTAGTGCAAGCTCTTCAATATTTCTGTACATTTAATCCAGCCTCCTGGTGAATGTATTGTTGTGTATAAATATACAATCACCGGGAATTTCATTCAATAGGAAAACGTTTTTGATAGGAGACCACATCCAGCCAACGTCCGAATTTGAAGCCGACTTCTTTAAAATAAGCAATTTGCTCATATCCTTGCTTCGCGAACAATCGGATACTGCTCTCATTCTCTGCGCAAATTGTGGCAATAAGGGAATGGAAGGACAACGCTTTGGCCACCACTTCGATAAAATCGAGCGCCTGGGGGCCAATCCCCTTCGCTGTATGCGCTGCATCCAGATAAAGCGTCACTTCTCCGGTTGCGTTATAGGCAGCTTTTTTGCGATGCTGTGTTATCAATATATATCCGGCATAAAGATGGTCCTTCTTGATAATGTAGGAACGGTAGGACTCATTCAGCGGCATGATTGCTCCACGCATTTCATCTTGAGTGAGCGGCTTCAGATCGAAGGAAATCGTTGTATTCTCAACATAATGGTTATAGGTATGTCTAACCTGCTCCAGGTAGGCATCGGTATACGTTTCAAATTCCAGTTCATTCATCTGGTGCGTCTTCCCCTCTTTGCTGTTAATCCGATTCGATTTTTATATCGGGATTTCGGTTTGTCTGCCGCCCGATTCTATACTTCACATGCTTGAGCTGGACGACAATCATAATACTGATGATGACCAGCAAAAACCATGAGGTTACCTTGCTCCAGTGGACAAGCTGCCATGTGGCCCGCTGCTCCGGGTACGTCCATGCCCCAAGCAGCGTAAGAATATTTTCCGCCACCCAGATAAAAAAGGCAATAAGCACATAGGACAGCAGGATCGGCTGCCTCAACCTTATGTTTGCAACATGAAAAACCACATAGGTCTTATAAAACACAAGAGCCAATACCGCCATTATCGCATACCTGAAGTCATAGATATAATGATGCGTAAAAAAATTGCCATAGATCAGCACCGCCAACGTAACGACGATCCATCCCCGAGGCCAATTGAAAAATTGCAAATCGAAGCGCCGCCATGCCTGGCAAATGTAACTTGCTACGCTTGCGTACATGAAGCCGCTATATAAAGGGGCTCCCGCTATCTTGGTCCAGGCCGGCTCCAGGTATGCCCAGGACCCCATATTGACCTTGAACAGCTCCAGTCCCAATCCGATCAGATGAAAAAGTGAAATGACCTTCAGTTCATCTACCGTTTCCAACTTATACTTGACCATAAGATATTGGGTCAGGATGCATAGAAGCAGAATGAGGTCATACCGGGGGATATATGGAACCGTCACTACCTTAGTCACCGCCATGGAAGCAAAAATAACGACGGCAAACACGCAGCACAGGGCCTGGTTCCAGCCAAACCACAACAAACCTTTCCACGCCTTCATCACTTCAAGCAGACTCCTTCAGTCGCCGGCTCCCGGGGTACGTCACGGGGAGCGGCCGATTTCACCATATAGGGATACAGCCAGATCAGACCAAGCACATAGAGCAGCAGCGCTACAATCGCAGGGGACAAATGAAGCAGATCCGTATAGCCGATTTGCAGATGAACGCTGAATCCCGCTATAAATGCTGGCAGCCCTGCAGCCAGCAAGGTCCACCACAGCCAGCGCTGGCCCTGGCCGATGCCCCAAAGCGACACCGCCAGCAGCGCAATGGCATCGGATAATAATGCGCCTCCGAATCCTGCGCGGTCATGGGCGATTAAAGGAAGCAAATTGTCATTGGCTTCACCCAGTACGGCAGCGCTTGTCATCAGGAACTCCAGATCTTCCGGCACGAAAACATGCGTTATACCGATTATGGAGATGGTTACCCCACCGATCGCGAGGGCAAAACCAAGCGCAACCATCATGAACTGTCCACGCTGGGCCATCTTCCACACCCGGTCGTTACAAATATTCACCGGGCTGCGGGAAGGCCATTCCACCCGGTCGCGCATAGCAAACAGGAACATCGGCAGCAGAATCAATGCCGCCGCAGCATGCAGAGGATCGAAGAAGCCGTATCCGAGATACAGAAAGAAGCTGCTGAAGCCGATGATTCCGGAAGCCATCAGTGCTGTCCGCACCCAGTGAAGACGGTTCCGGAGCCCATGCCACCCAAGCTGGCCATAAAGAATGCCGATGGAAATCATTGTCCCGGCCAGCGTTACACGGTCATGCGACATAAATGGCATCAGCCTTTCGTTCACAGACGCAAGCGCGGCTGGCGTCATACATAAGAACGCGGTATCGTAGGGCAGAACAACGGTTGTAGAAGCGATGACCCAGGCGATGATGCCTCCGATGATCATGCCCAGACCCAATAAACACATCCAGCCCCAGCCTGACCAGAAAGGGGGCCGCGGCTGCGCTTCGCTCTTCGTGACGATACGGTGAAGCAGCGCTTCGTTTATGCGCTTGGGAAGTCCCGGACCCGAATACACAAGACCGCTATGAATCTGGATCAGATCCGCTCCCGCATCGATACAGTCCAGCGCATCTTGCGGCTCGTGAATACCTCCCGATGCGATAAGGGTAGCCTGCGGGCCGATTTCACGCCTCAACAGGGCGAGCTTGTGAATCGTTGGCTGCTTGCCGCTTTTTCCGATCTCAAAGCCTCGCTCTGATTGCAGGCTATCCCCTAGAATGATACCTTCGCTTAACATCCCGTTCAAGCTGAGCAAATGGATCAGATCTCTCAGTTTCGCATCGGGCATCTCAAGCGGAATATAAAGAAACAGAGGTTTAGCAGGAACCAGCTTCCGCGCGGCCCGCATGATGTCAAGCATGTATGCTGCTGCTCTCTGTCCGTCCATCTCTGTGCAATCCTCAAAGAAATCAAGGTAGAATCCGGCAGCGTAGGGCGCAAGTCCTTCCAGCAGCTGTCTGATTTCAATTATCTTCTGCTCCTCGGAAGATCCCCGCATCGGCCGAATACGAAAAAAAACAGGCAGCCTGTGGCCCTGCTTGCGATTCATTCTGCCAGCAACCGCCCCAAGTCCGTCATTCTCAAGCTCTCCGGAATAAATCAGCGCCTCGCCGTCTGTATTTCTTGTTATCTCTTCTTCGTGCCGGACCGGTTGAACTGTGACCGGACCTATCTCCATGAAGCCAAAACCGAATTGTGCCAAGGCACGGTGCGCGATTCCGTTGGGGTCAGTCCCCCCGCTTAGTCCCACCGGATATGTAAATTGGACTCCGTCCCGTTGCTGCTGGAGCAGCGGAGAAACTTCCATATGGCCCAATGTGCGGATGACAAGGGAACCTCCGGGTATGGCGCTCAGGCTTCCCATCGCATGAAGCGTCAAGGATCTTGCCGCTCGGGCCGGAAGCTTGAACAATAAGGGACGGAATAAAGTTTGATAGGACCAGTCTGGCAATAAGATCGGGCTCCTCTCTTAGCTGCTGGATATGATGTCCCGCTGCTGCCGAATCACGGACGTTGTTCGTATGTGCAGGCCGCTGAAGGCACATCTCTCATTTCAGCGATGCCATTTCTCGATGCTGTATACCTTCGCTACGCCTCGGGCTGCATCCTCCTTAACCGTATAGATCCACTCGTATTCAAAAACTTCCGGATCACGGTCGGGATGATAGAGTTCAGTATTCTCAATGACATAAAACTTGTAGACACCATTGGTCTTTTGAATACTTCTGATCTGGTAACGGATGAGCTTCTCCTTGATCTGCTTTCTGTTCAGATAAGCAACAAGCTTCTTCTGATCCTGGTACAAAGGACCTTCTTCGTCCAGCAGGCCCTCAACAAGAGAAAATCTGTTTTTATTAATGGCTTCTATAATAGACTGCTCGTAAGCAATCATCACTTGATTCGCATAATAGCCGTCCGGTTTCCCGTTTGACGCTCCGCCATCTTCATGGACCAAACCGGAGCCGGTTCTGCTGTTGTCGCAGGCTGACGCAAACAGGAGGCAGAATATCAATAAACAAAAGCTTGCCATTCTGTACATCCTAAGAGTCTCCAGTCTTTGTGAATTTGTTCCTTTATATTATAATGCCTGTTTGAACCTTTAAGCCATTAAATTAACCTAAATTATTTTATTTTACAAAAAGGAGATGAACCAGTTTACGTTTATATGGATTTCTCTCTCTATATATCCTTCCTGTTTCTCCTAAAACATTCATTTTTCACCATCGAATTCATATCTTCCCTCTTATGTACGCAAATCGATATGCCGGCGATCATTGGCCATCACTTTTTTTTTGAAATCGAGAAACATTAAACCACCGGCACGCGTCTTTAGATATCGAAGAGAAAAGATACGAAAACCTGGAGGGTGAGCGAGTTGAGAAAGTTAATGATTACTCTGGCTGCAGGTATACTGATGTTCTCCGTGTTGTTTCAAACACAAGCACAGGCTGCAGCCCCAACAACTACTGTTTATGTGAATGGCGTGAAGCTTGCCACCGATCAGGCTCCGAAGATCGTCGGCAGTCGTATTTTGCTGCCGCTCAGGGCTATATTTGAAGTGCTCGATTCTACAGTGGATTGGAATGCCAAAGCCAAGACAGTAACGGCAACCAGGGACGATACAACGATCGTTCTGAAACTGGGATCCAAGACCGCTACTATTAATAACGAAACAGTCACGCTGGATGTTGCTGCCCAACTGATAAACGGCAGAACAATGATTCCTGTCCGTTTTGTCAGCGAAGCTATGGGCGCGGAAGTCGATTGGAACGCGGGATCAAAGAGCGTATACATCAAGACTTCCGGCATCGTTTCGCCACCTTCGAATGTGTACGCACAGGTGGTTGGAAAAAAAGGGAACGGCAGCGATCTGGAGATCAGCTTCAGCAAATCGAATACGGAGTCGGCAATCGATCATTACCGCATCCTGGTCGTAAAAGCATCCAATTCCTCAAGCTTTGGACTGGCGACGGCTTTGTCCGTCAACTCCAGAAACTACACGACTGCCGTGCCCTATAGCGAAAACCAAACCATAACCTTGTCTGCGCAAGCACGGGATGTGAATGGCGACTTGCTTCAAGTCAATCAAGCCTATGCCGTCTATGTGCTGGCTATAGGAAAAGCCAACGGCCAGAACGCGCTCTCACAAGCTTCGTCGACTGTTATGATTAGCGGCAATGCGGCTGCTCCGGCGGTTACCAATGTCAAAGCTAATGATGTCAATGATTACGGCGACGGCCGCGATCTGCAGGTCAGTTTCACAAAAGCTTCAGATGAAACGAAAATCAATCATTACCGTGTACTGGTCGTCAAATCAGTCAACGCAGGGAACTTCTCGCTGGCCAAGGCGGTCGCTGCGGCAAGCTCCAATTACACGGCGGTGAACAAATCAGGCAGCAATTTCATCCAGACGCTTTCTTCAGGAGCGCGCGATACCGATGGAGCAGCCATTGCAAGCGGCGTGAGCTATCGGGTATACGTGCTGTCAGTCTCCAATGACAATAATACCGGCAATTACACGTTATCCGGCGGATCTGCCGATGTCGTATTAACTAAGAACTCCAATATCGAAGCCGCCAGCAGCGTTGTCGCATTCGATGTCAGCGATTATAATGATGGACGGGATATGAGGGTTATCTTCAACAAGGCTGCCAATGAATCCAAAATCAGCCAGTACCGTATTTTCGTCGTGAAAACGGCATTTGCTGACAGCTTCTCCCTCTCGACCGCGAATGCTCTTCCAAGCACGCTTTTTACGGCGGTAAACAAAACAGGCAATAATATCACGCAGTCCCTGCCTTCCGGTGCGAAAGACACAACCGGCGATAAAATCGTGAACGGCGCCAGCTACAAGGTATTTGTATTATCGGTAGGCACGAACGATTATAAGGGGATAAACAGCCTGTCTGCTCCTTCCCCCGTCGTCATGTTGACAAACAGTGCGAGCTTGACGGCCGTAACGGATGTGAAGGCAGCCGATATCAGTGATTACAAGGATGCCAGAGATATGTTCGTCAGCTTCAACAAAGCTTACGATGAGACCAATATCTCCCATTATCGTGTCTTGGTCGTCAAAACAGCCAATGCAAATAATTTCACGCTGAACAAAGCTAATGAAGTGTCAAGCTCCAACTATACCCAGGTCAACAAAACCAACAATACGCTAAGCTTGATCCTTGCATCCGGAACCCGGGATGTTAATGGGGATACCATCCGAAATGGCGTCAGTTACCGGGTATTCGTCCTTTCTGTGGGTGGGGGCAGCTTCAATGGAAGCAATGCCTTGTCATCCCCGTCCCCGGCGGTTACATTAGAGGACAACACCAGCATTGGCGCGGCAACCTCCGTCACCGCAACTGACGTCAATGATCATGCTGACGGCCGCGATCTGCTGGTGACATTCAACAAAGCCAGTGACGAAAGGAATATCAGCCATTATCGCGTGTTGGTCGTCAAAACCGCAAACGCAAGCAACTTCACCTTGCTTTCGGCTGCTTCTGTCACCAGCTCCAATTATACGACTGTCAACAAAACCGGCAGCAATCTGAGACTGAATCTGGATGCAGGCGCACGCGATGTGGATGGAGCCAAGATTCAAAATGGCGTCAGCTACCGTGTATTTATCCTTACGGTCGGAGCCGGCACCAATAATGGAAATAATGCGCTGTCCGCTCCTTCCGCTGATATTACGCTGAACACTTCGATCGCCAGTGTAGCGAATCTGTCAGCCAAAATCGCGGATAACGGCAAAATTGAAGTTAACTTCGACAAACCGCAAAATCAAACGGGAATCGCTTATTACGCTGTTATGATCGTTCCTTCCGACAGCGCGTTTGACCTGAAAGCTGCGAACAATGCCGCTTATTTCATCCAGGTTAACGGAGGAACAGGCACCACGACCAACGATAGCGACAAAGACGTTAACGGCGCGGCCATCACCAGCGGCAGCAGTTATAAAGTGTATGTCCTATCGGTCGCGGCCAGTGGCAATCCTGCTTCCAATGCCTTATCCGGTCCAAGCGGCATTGTAACACCATAAGTGTGTCTGACTAACAACAGGCAAGCCCCGGAGCGATCGCTCCGGGGCTTGTTTTTTGTTCTGCTCCAACATCTAGCTCCATCCGGAACCCATTTATTAGCTTCTCATATGGTCAGGACGTCTTCGCATCAATATATCGCCGTCTCTTCTGAATTCAAACTGCTCATAAAGTTCATGCGCATCCCTCGTTCCCAACATCCCTGGAATGTTTCTGAACCTTTCGGATTGCGTGATATACTGGACCAGTTTTTTGCCCAGTCCCATCCCCCGGAACTCCTCATCAATAAATACATCGCATAAATAGTAGATTGTAGCGTCATCTGTTACAACACGGGCAAAACCGACCTGCCCTTCTGCACGGTAAATCCCGTAACAGAGCGAATTTTGAACGGATCGCTCAATGATCTCTTCCAGCCGCTGTCCAGCCCAATAGCTTCGTGCCAAATAACCCTTGATTACGCTCATGTCCAGCTTCGCTTTATCATCACTGATCCAAAACTGATCGTCCTTCAGCATAGCTCTCACCTTTCTCAATATCAGTAATCTGTCATCTACTGGCTTTCAAGAAAAATCCATTACGGCTATTTCAAGCTGATTTATAATATAAAAGGCTCCTGTTTGTCAGTGCAGATGCCGTAATTTGTATTTCTTAATTCTTCCGGGTAATCCGGACGTGCCTGTTGATAAATATTCGCTGCTTGTTCAAATGACTCGCGCAATTTTTTATTATTATTCCCCGCGTTCATAATACCTCCTTATACTCATTTTTATTTATGATAACTTTGGAGTTTCTCTTTATCTAGTGATTCTGCAGGATTGGAAATTATTCCTTGTTTTAAATATAGCATAATCCGTGAATCAAATTCATAATTAGGGAAATTCGCTTCCGTTACACGATGGGTCGTTTTAGGAAGGGTATTTTGGCAGGTATAAACAACTCCAACACGGGTAATGACATGGAAGAAACGATGATTGATATCCTACAGGGGGGGCGACACGATGCAATGGAAAGGCAGAAGAGGAAGCTCGAATGTAGAAGACCGCAGAGGCCGCGGTGGCGGAACGTTAATCGGCGGCGGAATCGGCGGTGTTGTTTTGTTGGTTGTCGTCCTGCTTTTCGGCGGCAATCCGTCCGATCTGCTCGGTTCCTTTACGGGATCGGATTCAGGCGCTCCTTATGAAGAGAGCCAGCAGGAGAAAGAGCTGTCCGAATTCGTTTCCGTCGTTCTGGCCGATACAGAGGATGTATGGACAGAGCTGTTTCAGGAGCAAAATCTGGTCTACGAAAAACCGGTGCTCGTCCTCTATACCAATAGCGTCCAGTCCGCATGCGGGTCAGCCGGCAAATCGGTCGGTCCTTTCTATTGTCCAGGCGACCATAAGCTGTACATCGATCTCAGCTTTTATGATGAGCTTCAGCAGAAATTCCACGCACCCGGAGATTTTGCCATGGCTTATGTCATTGCTCATGAAGTGGGTCATCATGTACAGACTTTACTGGATACGAATATGGGTGGCGGATCCAATGAAAATTCGGTCCGTGTCGAGCTGCAGGCAGATTATTACGCTGGGGTATGGGCCCATCATGCCCAAGATATGAATGTACTGGAAGAAGGAGACCTGGATGAGGCGCTGAATGCGGCAAGCGCTGTGGGCGATGATACCCTGCAGAAGAAAGCTCAGGGTTATGCGGTGCCGGAGAGCTTCACGCATGGCACGTCCGAGCAGCGCAAACGCTGGTTCTACAAGGGGTTCAAGTCTGGTACAGTGGAAGGCGGAGACACGTTTCACGCGAACCCTTTATAAGGGAAACTGCTGCTAAAGCATAAATAATTCAGATTGGATATTTGCCGAATATCCTGCTATTGTTCAATAAGGAAGCGAAAGCTTGAACGAACATGGTTTCCATTCGGGTTATAGGTACGGACGCAACCAGAGAGAGGAGCACAGATGATGGCCAGAGGCCTGGAGGGAAAGACGGTTGTCATTACAGGCTCGCGAAAAACGGATGAGCTTAGCGCCATTATTGAAAAACAAGGTGGAATTGCGCTTGTCCGCCCCCAGCAGGGAACGTTGATCGATGCCGACCAACGGATGGGGCAGGATCTGCTTCATATCCAGGAGCATCGGTCCGATTGGATGATATTCACAACTGGAGGCGGACTGGATACGATGCTGAGTCAAGCGGAACGCATCGGAATCCGCCCCCAGCTTCTGGACAGGATCGGTCAGGCCAAGGTGGCAGCCAGAGGGTACAAAACGTTTGCGCTGCTGAAAAAAAACGGGATCACTCCTGTTGTGGTGGACGAAGACGGGACCGTCCAGGGTCTCATCCATGCCCTTCAAGACTATGACTTTGCCGGACAGGACGTCATGGTCCAGCTGCATGGGGAACCTTCGCCGCCATTGATTGCATTCCTGCAGCAAAAAGGAGCCAATGTACGGCAGGTCATGCCCTATCTGCATATCCCCCCGGATAGCGCAATATCCCTTCAGCTATGTGAGGAAATTGCCGACGGCCATGTGGATGCGGTATGTTTCACAGCTGCTATACAGGTGCGCTTCTTCTTCGAGTTTGCGCGGAACCGGAACCTGCTGTCATCCGTCAAAGCAGGCTTTGAAGCCGGAACGCTTGCTGTCGCTGTCGGCAAAGTGACGGCAGAGGCATTACGGGAACAAGGCATCGAGCGGATCATCGCTCCGGAGAATGAGCGGATGGGTGCGATGATCATTGAGCTTGCCCGTTATTACGGGAATCAGAACTAGGTAATAGGGAACAAGGCTTTGATGCCCAAACTAAAGGGATATTAAAGCCTTGTTTCTTTTCTATAAATACTTATCCGCTCACCGTTAAAGAGATACGCATTCCCATGAGGATCCCATCTCGTTCAGGTTGAATATTTCCACTGATGGCACCTAACCCTTCTCAGACCGGATATAATGCGCAAGCTTGTATAGATCGGCAATATCGTAGCGGCCCCCTGCCTCCAATCTCCGCACAGCTTCGTCAATATCCACGACATCCACAACGGCTACCTGCTCCGCATCAAGCGGATTCAATGGTTTTCCCACAAGCTCAACCTCGCCAAATCCAACCAATCGGATAAAATGTGGATGAGGAATATGCGCTCTAAAAGGCTTCTCTGCGATAGAACGGCATTTGAAATGCCCGAATATTTCGTAGGTCAACAGGTTTGCCCCAAGCTCCTCCTGCACTTCGCGCTGCAGCGCATCCTTGTAATGCTCGCCTGGTTCCAGCGTTCCACCAGGAAGCTCCCATCTGCCATTCTCCAATTGAATCATGACATATTTACTGCCTACGGTCGGAATAATGCTAATATTGCTGATAAAAGCTTCATCGGTAACCTCATCCACGGTAAATCGAGATTTCACAATCTCCCAGTCAATCCAATCCGACAAAACGGTCAGGCTGTTTAAATAATCCTGCCTCCGGCTTAAGACGGATTCGCCCCCGCCTCGTGGTCCCAGCTCAACATCTCCCAAGATTAACTCTCCCCTTAAAAATCGAATGATCCGGTATACCACCGTGGTATGATCCGACCGAAATCATCATGATCCGCCATCACCTTGTTAATTTTAGCCATCATGATATCGGTTTCCTCCGGCTTCACCTGCTGAATCCAGACGATGGATGAAATCAGGCACATGGCAAGATACAATGAATACAGCCGCCAGAAATCAAGTTCCGGCTCGCGTCCCGCGTGATAACCGCGGATTTGCCCCATGGAGAAAGGAATGCTCACTTCCGCACTGAACATCCCCACCTTCAGGAAATCATGCAGCGGATCTCCCCAATCCCAACGGTTAAAATCAATAACCCCCGCAAGCCTCCTGTCCTTCACAATCAGGTTTCCGACATGATAATCGTCGTGTTGAAACCGGTTGGGACGGTTCTTCATCAGCTCCAGATGATCATCGATAAACGCCAAGAGCCGGGCATCGTTCCTGATTTTGATCCCGCTAGCGGCGTATTTGTCGAGATATCCCCGATGCTTCGCCATTTTCCGGTCATACCATGGAAACACATCGCCCGGTGCTTCATATTCATGAATTTTATAAAGCTCCTGCCCTGCCGCTATACCTATCTGCAGCTGTTCACTTTCCGAAAGGGCGGGCAGAACATCGGACGCTTCTTCCCCCTCCACATAGGTCAACACCATATAACCCGTATGATGGGCCGGAAGCGAGCCAAATTCCAACGGCCTGGAACAAAGCACCCCCCGATCCATCATGTTGATCAAGGCTTCATATTCAGCTTCTTTTGCATTCAGCATCGCCAAATCGAAGCTGCGCAGCAAATAAGTGTCATCTCGCATGCGCACAAGGTATTTGTTATCCGAAGAATAGCCTTTTAGAATAGGTTCCACGCTTATGCAGCCCTGCAGAAGCGGGATATGTTCCTTGAAAGCTTCAATCAGATTATTATTCACGTTCCATCTCCTTTCCTCGCCGGATTCCCGTTGTAAACCTCTCACTTCTATTATTCATATAAAGTCAACTGCGTTCAAGAGCAGAAAAAAATATACGCAAATGAGAATCTAAAGTCCCCAAATGCCGATCAACAAAATTCCCGCAAATATCATCCCCGCTGATACCAGCCGCGATAGTTCTTTTGTTTCTTTCAACAGATAAATACCCGCAAGCGTGCCGATTACCGTACCAATCTCTCTTAGCGGCGCCACATAAGTCAAAGGAGTCAGGCTCATCGCGAACAAGAACAGCAAATAAGAACCTGGCGATAAAATGGATCCCATCATGAGCACGACCCCGTTCTCCTTCCATTCTTTCTTCCAGCGGACCTGCTTAAAACGGATAAAAGGCATAAGGCCCAGCATAAAACCGATATTGGAAACCTCCAGAAGCACGACAGGTGAAAAATGCTGCAGATTGATTTTATCCACCAGTACATAGCTCATAGTGCACATGCCGACTGCGATCGTCAAGAGAATGACGCGCAGCGGAATGACGTTTTTGCTACGCGAGAAATTCATCCCGCTCGTGATACAGAAACCAAGAACGATACAAATGAGGCCCATCCACCCCCAAGGGGATAAGGATTCATTCAAAAACAACACACCAATCAGCGGTACTAATAATGTTGCAATTCCCCGCATCATTGGGTACACCTGTGACATATCACCGTATGTCAGCGATTGAGAAAGAAAAAAAGCATAACAACCTTGAATAATCAAAGACAACAGGAGCAGCAAATAACCTTGGGGCGTAGCCGGTTTAATTATTTCCTCCAGAAAAGAAGGCAGAAGAAGAAGCGTGGCAGGAATATAAATGATCCATAAAAAAAATTGCTTGTTTTCGCTCTTCTTTGCCAGCATGTTCCAAATTGCATGGGCTGTGCCTGAAGCGAGCACCATTATAACGGAGATCATTTCCCATCAAAACCCCTCTCTATAAAATACACATTAACACACACAAACACAATTTATCACAACACACAACCCAAATCGTATCATCCCGATTATCCGCTGTCAATCCTGGAAAAAAAACAAAAAAAGCTTCCCTATACGGGAAGCTTACAAATCGTTATCAGGATCGAGTGGTGCTTAGCGGACCACTTCGATACCATTTTCCTTGTATCTGTGCACTATGTCGTCGCTGATTTTGGAATCCGTGACGATCCTGTCGATTTCCTGAAAACTGCACACAGGCGACAGTGAAACTGCGTCGAACTTACTGCTGTCCGCAAGTACAATAATTTTTTTGGAACGTGTCAGCATCTTTTTCTTGAGCTGAATTTCGGCTATTCCGTAGTCTGTCATTCCCTCCGTAAGCGATATCCCGCTGATGCTCATAAAGAACAGATCGGCATGGAACTGGGAAATAAACATTTCAGCCATATCACCTACTACGCATTGCTCCGAATTACGCACTACTCCCCCGACAAAGATGATCGTGAAGCTTGGCTTGACCATAAGCATAGAGGCAATCTGAAAGGAATTAGTCAATATGGTGAGCTTCTCGAATTGCTTCATCAGGACGCGGGCAAGCTCGGTGTTGGTCGTGCTGACATCCAGAAAAAGCGATTGGCTTTCTGTCACAAAACCTGCAGCCGTCTGCGCAAGCTCTCTTTTCTCCTGGATATGCTTGAGCTCCCGTACCGTAAATGGAAGCTCCTTGCGGTAATCCGCAGCCGGAAGAGTTGCTCCGCCATGTACCCGCTTCAGGAATCCCTCTTTCTCCAAATATTCCAAATCCCGCCGTATCGTTTCGAATGAAACGTTGAACAAGGTAATCAATTCAGCTGCCTTCACCGACTGCTGCTCATGAAGCTTTTGCAAAATGGTATTATGCCTTTCATGGACAAGCATGTGCAGATGCTCCTCTCCATAACACAGCTATCTACGAAAAGTGTAGCATACCCTAAGTCAAGAACGCAAAAAAACACAACCTGGCAGTGCGGTTGAGCACTGCCATTGTGAACAATGTCATGTCACCTTACGAATGTACGGGACACACGATTTGATTTAAGGAAATACGGAATCCAAATCGCGCAGCTGATAACGGAGCGGATGATCACTTTAGTTGAGCCTGTATCCTGCACTTCCTTTAGCGCAGGGATCTGGTTAAGCAGTATATAATCCAGGATGACCACAATCAGTCCCGTACTGTAGAAACAGATCATCAGGACAGGTAGTATAGTTTTTTTCCGGTAAAAGCAGACAAGGATAAAGATACTGAATAGCAGAAGCAAGATATTATAAAGGGCCTCGAAGATAAGAGAAGGTGCCCACAGCCAATGATAGACCGAAGAATCCTTGTCCGTTAATAACTCCCAGGTATCAGGAGCAAATGCCGGGATGGTATATCGGAACAATTGATTAATCAGGTTGAGAACGGTAAAATACAGTCCGATCTGCACAAGCACCAGCCATCCCCCAAGTCCCTCGGGTCCGGACAGTTTCAAATCATTAGGCTTATTCCTGAATTCTGTTTGCAAGTATAAAACACTCTCCCGCCGATATGATATATGGCTGCCAAACCTCTATAAAAAAAAGAGCACCAGGATCAAATCGCTCCCGAGCCCCATTACGGTTAACTATATCACGAATTACTATTTCAGGTAAATATTTGAATTAATAAGGAGTATACCCGTTTCCGCTTACAGGCTGAGCCTGCGGATAATAACTAGGCACCCTATGCTGATATCCGTATTCCTGAGCATACGGGTTCTGATTTAGTCCCCTTTGCTGAGCATACTCGGGCTGGGGCTGCCGGGCGTAGGCAGGTTCGTTGTAGGGTCTGGTTGATGGCTTCTTGCAATCGGCTGGCGGTCCGATAACAACCGTTTTGGCAATAGGGGCCAGCGCTTCCTTTACTTTCGCTTCATCCAGACAATAGGTATGTGCCAGCACATTTGCCGGCGTTAACCGCAGTAAATCAGAGCCCGGGATAAATTCAGGAATAGGCGCATCGAATATAGCCAGCAAATGCGTGTTGTCCTCTGTCGCGACTTCATAATGCCACCAGCCCTGAGGCACATTCGCCACTTGACCCGGTTGAATCGGAAAATTTAGCAGCTCTTGAGTAAATGGATTGACAATCGACACAGTTGCCGCACCCGATATGCAGTACACCAATTCAGTGGCGTTCTGGTGGGTATGAGGCTCAATCACATTTCCTTTGCTCAGATAAATATCCAGCAAGGAAGTATTACCGAGTGTGCTCAGCTGGTTGATGGATAAAACATTAATCAAATTCCGGTCATCTTTTGTGAAAAAATTATTTTTGCTCAAATCATACGTAAATTGTGTTGAAGGCGAAGTATAATCCATATACGAAATTGCCAATTGCAGCCATTCCCCTCTTGAAAGAATCTAGGCGTTAGCCCTGTGGGATATGGTATGTTTACGCCCGGGTAGAAGTGCGCCCAAAAAAATTTTGGACATGCGCCAGCACCTCCGTCATGTGGCCGTTCCTCCAATAAGAAGGTGCTGATTCATAGGGATACATCCCCTGGCTTACCCATTCTCTTTAGCAAGCAAGAAATCCTTCTCCACATTCAGACTGTCCGTCTTCTTGTAAACAGCCATCCGCCAATCAGGAACAAGAGACTGAAACTCATTGTGAGAGAGAATCCCTCCTGCAGAGAATTGTTGAAGAGCAGCGCCCGAAATCCATCCGCCACACCCGGCCGAAGCGAAGGCACCGATGTGCCTATAGGAATCGCAGCGATCAATGCAATCCAGATAGCCCAGCCTGCTGGGTGCCGGAGTCCGGAGAACAGCAAAGTCAACAACGACATCAGCATCATATAGGCCCCGAACTGATATAGGAACATTCCCCAACTGCCAAATTGATTCCAGTGGAAAATCTCCAGAATATTGAAATTTTCCCCATACTCGCGAAGATAGTCCGTTTCAAGCTTCAGCCAAACCAGATTAAGTCCGGCAAATCCGGCAGCCAGCAGAACATAGACACGGATCAGACCTGAATAATATTGTCTGCGCGATGCGCCCAGATTCATCATTTTTTTGAAAAAGATGGAGGAAAGGATGCTGGGGGCTAACAGCAGGAAAATCGTAAACATATTTGCTATAGATACGGATGTGTTGTTGCTATCGTCCCCCATGGACAGGTATATCACGACATTTGCGACGATGCTCGACGCAATAAGACCCAACATAATGAACAAATACAGGCGCAGCTGCAGA
Organism: Paenibacillus nasutitermitis; assembly: GCF_014641075.1. Lineage (GTDB taxonomy): Bacteria > Bacillota > Bacilli > Paenibacillales > Paenibacillaceae > Paenibacillus_Z > Paenibacillus_Z nasutitermitis. The sequence continues at coordinate 1,357,335 of NZ_BMHP01000001.1, read as the reverse complement.
TAGGATGCTTTGACGAACATAAACGATTTAGCCAACGCGATCGCCCTCCTCAATTAAATAAGCAAAAAATTTCTGCAGCGGCAAACCCGTAATGGATATGCCTTGTTCAGCCGCCTTCGCACGATCCGCATCTCCAATCTTGTCATATATGGCAGCCAGCAGGTCGTTGTTGCCGTCAGACTCCTGATGGATAACACGTTTTCCCTCCTTAAAAGCCAAAACAGCTTCCCTGTCGCCTCTAATGACATGCGATTGATTCCGGATGTTATCCGCCTCGTCATGAAGCAGAATACTCCCTGCCTCCATGACATAGACCTTCTCGACGACTTCAGCTATTTCATCGATCAGATGCGTGGACAGGAGAACCGTACGCGGATATTTGGCGCAGTCGTCAGCCAGCAGCCGGTAAAATTTCTCGCGCATCAGCACATCCAGACCGAGAACCGGCTCGTCAAAGAGGGTAATAGGCGCCCGGCTCGCGAGCCCGATCAGATTTCCGACCATCGATTCCATTCCTCTGGAAAGCTGACTGATTTTCTTATTCGGATTTAGCTTGAAGATTTTAACCAGCTCATGGGCGAAAGCCCAGTCCCAGTATTTGTGGTAGGCAGAGGCGACCTCAAGAATCTCCATTATTTTGGCGTTTCGGATAAACAGGTTCCGTTCCCTCACATAACAGATGTCCCGGGGAGTATCCCCCATGTGCAGACGTTTTCCTGAGACTGTGATTTCTCCGCTGCCTGGAAACGACGAGCCTGTTAACATATCGAGCAGTGTTGTTTTACCCGCTCCATTACGGCCAAACAAGCCATAGATGGTGTCGGGTTCCAAGACCAGATCCAGATTGCAAACCGCATCGTGTTTTCCAAAGCTTTTGTTGAGATGAGTACCGGTCAAGATCGTTTCCGTTTCCCTATTCATTTGCGTCTGCTCCTTTGCTTCATGGTTATATTTACAGGCTACTGCTGCCTGCTCTCGCCGGACATCGACCGGGCCTCTTTAAAGCCGACAAATCGGGTGTTCTTCTCGTCCCACAGCCGATAACGGATCGCTTTCAGACTAGCGGGAATATCAATGGTAGGGGCGGCTTGGAGAGCTGGTGTATGGTTATGTGCTGCTTCCAAATTATAATTCGGAACCTTTGGGCTCAGATGATGGACATGATGAAAGCCGATATTCCCTGTCAGCCATTGCAGCCATCCGGGCAGCTTGTAATACGAGCTTCCTTCCACTGCTGCGCTGACAAAATTCCATTCCGGTTCTTGAGCGAAGTAGGTGTCCTCAAACTGATGCTGCACATAAAACAACCATACTCCCGCAGCACCTGACAACAAAAATATCGGTCCTTGAATGAGCAGAAATGACTGCCACCCAATCTGCGAGCAAATGAGCAGCGGAATACCAATGACCGCCGCATTGGTCAGGTATGTGTTGAGACGGACCTTTAATTTCGCTTTTTTGGCATTAAAACGATTGGCGATGACGAAGATGTAGAGCGGACCGAGGCCGAACATAACAAGCGGATTGCGATATAGACGATAAGCCAGACGTTTATGGAACGGACTTGCCGCATATTCGTCCACGGTCAGAATCCATAGATCGCCTGTTCCCCGTTTGTCGAGGTTGCCGCTGGTTGCATGATGGATGGCATGCTCGTTCTTCCATTTGTGATACGGAAACATCGTCAGAATTCCTGTCAGCGTACCCAGAATTTCATTGGCCAGCCGGCTCTTGAAGAACGAATGATGGCAGCAGTCGTGAAAGAGAATAAAGGTCCGGATCAGGAAGCCTGCGGCTGCGATACTCAAGCCTATCGTCAGCCAGTAAGAGAGCGATATACTCACGTAAGCCAGATACCAGAGCAGAAAAAAAGGAACGACCGTGTTGCCTACTTGCCATAAGCTGGATTTCAGGTTGGATTTTTCATAAGGAGCGACGTCCTTTTTCAATTTAAGTTTGGCTTGCGCGCTCATGTTAAGCCTCCTAATGGAATTGGATAGCTTTACTATATCGGAATGTCCAATCGCGCCAAACTGTCTGCAGAATGAAAACTTTTCAGCCTTTGGGCGGAGGGATCCCTAAGCCTAATCAGACTTTCCCCATTGGATGAGGCCGAAAAAAATAAGGTTTTATTCTGGACATTATGAGGAAAGTGAGATACGCTTTGTTCGAATTTGCAAAAAACATGAGGAGATTGGAGCAGGATGAAATGCGGATTGCCGAGGATTTAAAACGTTTCTTTCAGGTCGCAGAATCCGGCAGGATGCTGCTTACGTTATTTTGCTATGGAATCGGTATGGGAACGTTAGCCCCGATGAATGCCATCTATATGAGTGACAGCATCGGTCTGTCGAAGGGCGAAGTGGTGTCCATCTTCGTGGTGTCGCTGCTGCTCAACATGGGAACGACGATTACCGTCGGACTATTTAGCGATAAGCTGCGCAGCCGAAAAAAACTGGTGATTGCCGCGGCTTCGTTGTGTCTTGTCGGCTTGTTGATCTACATGCGCGCCGAAGGTTATACCCAGGCCCTTATCGGAATGTGTGTGGTGAGCGCGCCATCAGGACTCATTATGGGCCAATTGTTCGCTATATCGCGGAATCATTTTGCCAGGCTGGCCGGGGATATTTTGGAAATGGCGCAAATCTGGTTGCGCGCCGCATACAGCGTGGGATTTTTTTGCGGGCTGCTCGTTGGTGCTAATCTGTATTTGATCGCTACGTTCCAGGGGGTTCTGTGGGGGAATTTTACGGGTTATGCCATGCTTGTTCTCCTGTTGTTGTTCTATCGGGAGCGCGTGGAAGACAAGAAGCAGGCAAGTTCAGGGGCAAGTGAGCCGTTTTCCTTCATCATGCTAATCGCGCTGCTGCTTCTGGCATGCGCCGATGCCATTCGCGGATTGTATCTGCCGCTTGTTGTCAAATCGTTATTCGGCAAACCGGAGTATATGTCGTATATTTGGAGTACGCAAGCCGTATTCGAGCTGCTGTTTATGACCATTGCTGGATACTGGGCGGCTAAATACGGCAGCCGAAAAATTATCCTGCTCGGCGGGCTTGGGGCGCTGCTTACGTATTCGGTCTATGTGCTGCACTCACCGCTGATCGTGTTTTTCCTCATTCAGCCGATCTATTCGTTCTTCGTGTCCATCCTGTACGGGGTGGCGATGGGATATGTGCAGCGCATGTTCGCAGGCCGTACCGGATTCGGCGCAAGCTTGTACGTCTTTATCTCGCTTACGGCATCCTTGATCGGATATTTGCTCCCGCTGTTCATTGAAGGCTATGATTCATCCATCTTTATTATCCCGCTGGTTCTGGTGTTTGTCTCTATTGTGATTATTTCGACTGTGCTGATTCGGGAAAGGAACAGCTCAAATCTGGTTCAAACGCATATATAAAAGGGCTGGCTTTTGATTATGGGCCAGCCCCTTTTCCTCCTTTCACAGATTACTCTTCCACAACTGCATAGGGATAACTATTGACAAGTATATTCAACCAATAGTCATTCCTCCTCCATCATTCGTTCTTCGGCCATACGCGACTGCTTCGCACCGTATTCATATTATAGTCCGTATAGTTGAGCTCAAAGAATTGCTGCCCGAGTCGTACTGCTGCCGCGACTGGCAAGCTTGGATCCGACTCCACTTCCCCTCGGCTGTTCCCCACTCCCCGAACAACGCCTATAAATTCGGAACGGGTATAGCGGGAGAATTCCTGTATCTGATGAGTGATGCCAAGCGCTGCGCCGGGATATGTCTCTTCGGATGACAGCACTAACCCGATTCGTTTGGCGGACATTTCTTCCATAATCCGTTCGGAGTCCGGATAAGAAGCAGCGTAATAGCAGAAGGTGCGGTCAAAAAACGCCTTTGCCTGGGCAGACAAGCCATACCAATATATGGGGGAACATAGCACAAATCCATCTGAAGGGAGAAAATCATCGAAAAATAACTTCCGGAATTGATCCGTTATGCCACATTCTCCATTATCAAGCCGGCATTCCCGGCAATCACGAAGAAAACTAGATATGAAATCGTCTATAAAACGCACATTCGCCTGTATGCCAGCCTCCTCCGCACCGCGCCTCACAGCTTCCGCAAGTGTGGCGGAATTACCTGCTCGGCGGGGGCTTCCAATTAGTATTAAAAGTTTTTTCGCTTTTGTCATCCTATCCATTTTCTTCATCTCCCCAATTTTCATAGTAACCACTGACGGACGCAGCAGGTTTTTCACTATGATTGTAACGCAACAAATAAATAACGTATAATGATAGTTATTCATGTATGTATCATTTTTTTTGATACCAGTTACGGAGAGTGATATGCGATGGAATTGACGGATCTCAAAGTTTTTGTGAGCGTAGCCGAGGAACACTCCATCTCTCGCGCGGCCAAGCGTCTGGAATACGTGCAGTCAAACGTGACCGCCCGGATTCGCAAGCTTGAGGCAGAGCTGGGGGTTTCTCTATTTCATAGACATCCCAAAGGCGTTTCGTTAACAGATCGGGGAACGGCTTTCCTCGATTATGCATTGACAATCTTGAACTTGGCTGATGAAGCGATCAAAAACGTACGGGAAAAATCTTACCCCAGCGGCATGCTGACTATAGGAGTGGCCGAGACAGCGACATGCGGTAATTTTATGAACACCCTCACTACTTTTCAAAGCAAATACCCCGACGTGATGCTCACTCTAATTACCGGAAACACATCTGAGCTACTGAACCATTTAATGAACCATCAAGTAGATGGAGCTTTTCTGACAGGGAATTTAGAAATACTGGATGAAAAGGCAAGATTAAATGTCGATTATTCCATTCAGGAAGAGATTGTACTATTATCAAAAAATAATGCGGGTCCGCTTGCCGATCTCCCCAATATGAAATGGGCCGTCTCCCCAAGAGGTAGCCATTTTCGTTCTATACTGGAGCAGTGGCTGCGCAGTGAAGGGATACCACTAACAAATTTTATCGAAATCAGTTCATTGGACACGCTTCTCAGCTCTGTCCGGGCAGGGCTTGCCTCCACTTTGCTGCCGTCCTCTGTTTTAACCGGGGAATACAATACCCTGGGTTCCCGTTCGATACCTGAGAAGTACAGATTTACTACTACAAGCTTCGTACGCCGCAAGGAAAAATTTAACAGTAAGGCACTGGAGGCCTTTGTCGAAATGATCAACATTCATGGACTATAATTGCCTATGTTTTAGGAACATCAAGAAAAGGGCTTCAGTGCCCGGTCCTTTGCTTTTAATCTAGGACAAGTATAACAGTAGCCAAAATCGCCTTCCAAGCAATAAGCGAGGCAGCAAGCTGTTTTCATTAACATTCTTTGATTAGGGATAGTGGGGTGTTCTATGTAGGCTGGTTTCCTATTAAACGGGTTGTTGCGGAGCCCGAATGCACTGGCATCGACATCGTGTATGAGCAATTTATACGTATTATTGATCCATGTTCTACTCTCTTCTCCAGAAGCTGCGGCCAGCTCTTCTTCCATTTGAGCCTGTAAGGCATAAACGATTTGTCCCCATAATGCAGTAACGTGAATGGAGGCCAGTTGGGACAACAATTGAATAACAGGCGTTACCTGTTCTCTATAAAAAGAATCGAGCAATTTCTTGTACCCGTCATCATGATCCACTAACGGAACCTGGTTAAATCGCTTTTCGTTGATTTTAAATGAAAAAAGGGGATAGTGATCTCCTTTATATAATTGTACGGATAAATTAGATAAGGATACATCCAAAAGCATCTTGTCGCCTCGATACAGCATATATTGCATCGCACCGCATACCCCTGCTAACCAGGTGGTAAAAAAAGCTGCGGCAGCCGAACGTTCTCTTGCTTTGATGAGCTTGCTGTATGTATCAATTACATCCTTCATTACCTCAACGTTTAACAGATCGGTGGCAGGGACGACAAGCACGGTTTTTTCAGGCTCACGCAAAGTAAGGAAAAACTTCTCTTCCAATTGTCGGAAATCTACCGTGCTCATAGCGTACCCTCCCCTTACTCGAATCTATTTCTCAAAAGCATCAAGGACGTCTTCAATAGCATGAAGATCTGCAAGTGGAGACATGCCGAGACTGAACCATTCCTTGCCTCCCATGATGTGAATCTGATCCTTCTTTACGGCCGTCATATTTTTCCACAAAGAGCTATCCCGCATTTCCTCGTATCTGTTCTGAACTTCTTCATTGGACTCATCATCCAACTGCAAAATGATATGATCAGGATTATATTCCGGGATCTTCTCCAATGAAATGGAAATACTTAACTCACTCTGTGGATAATCATCAATCGGCTTTAGCCCCAGTTTCTTATGGATGAAGCTTCCCCGATCGATATTTTCTCCATAGATAACGATCTCCTTCGCCATAATCATCATATACATAACTGTTTCGTCACCAACTAAGGAGTCAAGTTTCTCCTTGGCTTCCGTTTCTTTCGCTTGCAAATCTTGAATGACCTCGTCCGCTTGTTCGACTTTGCCTAAAACCTTGGCTATATCCCGCAGCTCATCACGCCAATCATCCCTCTGAGGCAACAGGACAGTTGGCGCTATTTTGGAAAGCTGATCATAATCTTTATCGGACCACCAGGAAGGGGCAATAATTAAATCCGGATTGGAAGCCAGAATGGCTTCAAAGTTAGGGGTTTGGGCAATTCCCATTTTGATTGTGTCTTTAAAGGGCTCCTTTAAATAGGACGGAAAATCCTGATGATAGTTTTGAATCGCAATAGGTACAACGCCAAGTGCGTATAACAACTCCGGGTAGACAACCGAAAGTCCGATGACTCTCTTGGGCTCAGTTGGAATACTAATATCTCCTTTTAAAGTTGAAACCACGTGCTGTGTATCTACGGCGGCTGCCTCTTCTCCTGTATGGTCAGCTTTCCCGGCTGAATTTCCGGCATTACCAGTTAAATTCCCTTCATTTTCAGCTCCGCAAGCAGTAATAAGCATAACGAACAATAAAATAACTAACCCTGTGATCAAACTTCGCTGCTTCTTCATTCTAAAATGATCCTCCTGAATATTTGATTTATTTATGACAATCTCTAATTAAAATTGATTATCATTATCATATATACGGAGTATAGATGAATTTGCAATTACGGAATATTGACGATAATGACTTTTTTTCATGCACGATCCCGCCAAATCTTTAACACTTCATCCAGCATAAGCTCATGGGTGAAAGCCGTATATTCTATCCAAGGATAGGAAGGCAGGCAGTCCACCTGGCTGTATCTGACCGCTTTAAGATCGTTCCATAGCTTCGCGTTCATGAGTGTCCGCCAGCTTAATTGAGATTGCATGTCTTCATCTACAATGATCAATAAACGATCCGGATCCAACTCCGCCAACTGCTCCAACGTTATCTGCTGATCCGGCCTCTGAAGATCGATGCCTCCCACGGGTATAACATGAAGATCGTCATAAAATACTGTGCTCAAGCTCCTATTGCCCATAACATTGTACTGGTCACCTGTGATTCTCAACAGGAGGAGACTGTCTTCCTTGAATACATGGTTCACCTGCTCTCTTACGAAGAGAGCTTTTCGTTCATATTTTTCAAGCCAAATCTCCGCTGCCGCTGTCTTGTCCAGAAACTGCCCAATTAAACGCAAATGGTGACGCCAATCGTTTTTCACCCAAGGCACAAAAAATGAAGGTGCGATTTCACCCAGCTTGTCCTGTTCCCCGGGAGATACAAGAATGTCGATACCAATAATGAAATCAGGTTCAGCAAGCCGAATTTCTTCTCTCTTGATTAATGGATTAGAGCTTAACGGAAGCATGGATTCCATATGATACTTTCGTTTGTAATAATCTGTCCATGGGTGATCGGCCGGTGCGGCGCAAGGATTAATGACAAGCGGGATTAATTGGCCAATGTTCAGGAAATCGTACGCGACTATTTTTTTTCTGCTGTTCTTCATAAATGCCGCTGGAGGCATGCCCGAAACCTGTTTAAATTTGCGCCGAAAATAAATATCATCCTGGTAGCCTACATGTCGCGCAATATCACGAAGACGATTCTGCCCACCCGTCCTCATCAGCTGTTGTGCCTGCTCAATTCGGAAAACGGACAAATAGTCGATCGCGCTGCAGCCATACCTTTTTTTGAATAGCCGCATAAAATGACGGGGACTCATTCCTGCCACCTTGGCCAAATGATCGATTGTAAGTTCTTGCTGATGATGCTGCTCGATATAACCTTTAATATAATCAAGGGCTGTTTCCGAGTTATTTTCCCGTACAAGACGGGCATCTTGCAGAATAGTATGCAGCAGTTCCTGAAAGAGAATTTGACCGCGAAACCGTTTTAGTTGATCCTCGTCCTGCAAACATTGATAAATGGTATCGCACAGGGCATGAACAGAAACCGGGGATGTTACGTGAACTTCCCCTTTTACCGGGAACGAACTGCTTTTCTTAATAATCTGCAGCTCAGGGATCGAAGAAACTGCATCTTCCAAAACATCGAACCGCAATAAATAGAATCCCCGCTCATCAAAGTTGTGCACGCCTGCTTCAACGAGTTGACCCGGGTTACAAATGTAAACACTGCCCTGTCGGATTTCGGTGAATTGCCCATCAACCTTCAACCAGCCTTGGCCGCTTGCCGCAACCAGAATCATGTGGGATTCGATAAAATGAAGCCTTAATTCCCATTCATTCGCTTGGTTCTTGACAGGCTCAACATCTCGAAGCTTGAAACACATACCCTCAAGAGATGCATATTCATTATGTGTAAATTTCTTTTCCATTTTGCCCAGCCAACTCACCACTCTCATACCAGCTAAAATCATTTTAGCTCACCCTATTTTTCTATGCAATTTCCATATAGATGTGAATATAGCTAGCCCTTGTTTACGATCAAAAAAAAGCTCCCGCCAATACGATCAGCAGGAGCCTCTAAAATATCACAATCATTCTTGTGGTTTATTATATCCTCTGTCCCCATAAGGCTGCAATTTGTCCAGCCAATGCTTTGCCAATTGCTTGATCTCCCAGCGGACGTCGGCAACGCCCTCAGTTTCCTTCTCCTCCAGTACCTCATAAATAAATGCTTCGCTCCCGAGTTCCTTCCAATCCGCCTGCAGCTTGGCATTAGCGAACCTTCCCATATCCAGTTGAGCCTGAAGAGTCAGCCATTTGTTTTTCAGGTTGGGATAGCTGTCTACGTACATTTTGCCGCTGACCTTGTTAGTGATTCGGATGACACCCATAAACGTCTTCATCTGTTTGTATTCCTCCAGGAGCTCCTTGCGTTTGTTCTTATCCATGCCCGGTTCTCTCCTTTACCACTGGCATATTGTCATGAACATTACAAATAACGTGCAATCATCCGTACCAGCTTGGCAGGGAATTCATGGAGATTTGTAATATCCAAAAACCTCTCATTCCCGTAAATTTGATTAATGAGATTCTTGTCCTGACCGATTGCGGCAGCCAGGAAAGTGATTCCTTTGCGCTCATAATGGGCGATGGTCTGCTGAATATCCTGGGCTGCATAACTTCCGGAATAATCATCCATTGCTTTGGGCTGCCCGTCACTTATATTAATCAACAATCTCGTCTGCTGACTTGTGCCTGCTAAGCGCTCTGCCATAATTCTCAGGGCCATTCCATCGCGATTATTGCTTCTGGCCTGAATCCCCATAAGCCTGAAGCGATCAGAGGGATCGCTCCGATCCCAATCGGTATAGGCATAGATGGACATCTGCTCCAGCTTGGATGTATCCGCTGTATCACCATAGATCAACACTGGAATATGACAAAGCTGACAAAATTCATAGACAGCTATTACCGCACGTTTAGCCGCTTCCAATCTTCCGAAAGCTGACATGGATGCGGACTCATCCACCCTCAGGCCGACCGCGAGGGAAGGCGATTCTGCCGGAGGACGCTTCTTCGCAAACGTTCTAAAATCACGGTATGCCACACTATCCGCTTGAAATTTACTGCCATAATATTGATTCCTCGCATATTCGACTGCATTTTCATGCTCCAGCAGCGGAAGTGTTTTTCTGGCAATTTCCCGCACGACGGGCATAAGCTCCTTGCTCAGGCTGGCATATTCCCGTACATTGTCCAGTACGAACTCCGGACGGTGAACAATAAGTTTAACTCCTTTATGCAACGTATCGGATACTACCTCCCGGGCGTTCCGATTCAACTTTTTGCGGAAATCCCGCTCTTGTTGTTTCGCATCCTCAGTCATCGGTTCGGGATTAGCCGGTTGATAGCTGGTGAAGCCGTTCTCCACCTTATCCGATCTTTCCACTGTGGTGGAATCATCCGTAACGCTCGAAGAACTTTCATCACTGTCCGATGACTTCTTTAGAGCTATACCGTCAACCTCTGTCTGATTCTTATGCTCAAAACCGGTCTCGTCGATGTCACCCCAGGTCTGGATCTCTATGGAATCAAAAATTCGTTTTTTTTTTAGCATTTCCGCTTCAACTTCTTCCAAACTAGCCAACAACCCCTGATTTTTTAGCGCTTCTTCCAGGATTTTGATTTCCTCCGAGTCGGTTGTGATCTTATAGATGACTTTATGATATAGGGATTCTTTGGCAGAGGCCCCTCCGGCAACGGCATCCGCCCAATAGAAATATGAACGCATCCCCGCTACGCCTTTAATCGCATTAGCCCGGGCTGTCTGATCCAGACGGATAATAATATCCGCTAGAACATCCAACATTTTCTCATCCTTATAACCGGTTTTTGCCGCTGCCCGTTCGATCATGACTTCCTTGGTGGGCAGATCCATCTTTTCCGAATGCTGAACCCTGTCGCGCAGCGCTTCGTTCAGTGGTCTGGTTCCCGCATAACTGCGGTTCGTTGTGATCACCGCGATGAAATCCGGATGTCTATGGACGGTTTCAGTCGGAAGGTTAATGCTGCCATCCAGCTCCAATGCCGAGTTAAGCGCCATTAGCACAGCAGCATCGCGAATCACAGTTGGTTCCTGAATTTCCAGTAGATAGCCATTTTTAAAAGCTCTGACGATTTCGGAAGGGTAAAATCGATATTCGACCGCTTCATCCCCCGCGTTCCGCTCAATCAGCTCAAGCAGCTGCTTCATCTTCAGGGCAGCCTGCTCCTGCGTTATTCCCAGGACATTCATCACGACTTCTGTCGTGCTTTGAAATCCGTCGCTCTCATACAAAGCCTTCAAAACCGCTTGTTCGGCGGATTCCAGCTTCTCCATCCGTTCCGATGAGATAACGGGCAAAATTGCGCCAATAATATCGGTTTTGTCCATATCTGCAAAACAGGTTATTTTCGTATAGGGCAGCCCTAATTCGGCCGACAACGCTTTGGCTAACTGCGTTTTGCCGGATCCGGCATCGCCCTCCAACAGAATAGTGGCGATCTTCATTTCCCCGCGATTCCAGTTGCGCCTTATTTCTTGGCATAGACGCCGTTCTGCTTCGCTGGCCTTATGAGAGAGCGGTTTTTTCCAAACCAGTGTTTCCTCAGAGGCGGTCAATTTCCGGTCAAGCGACAATCTATTTTCTTCCAGGTTGTTCATTAAGACACACTCCTTCTGGAATTCCGGTGATTGAAATCAATACCCCATTTCATTTAGCAGACGGGATAATATGCGAAGGCGTTCCCCGACCATTTCGCCATCATCGCTAAGTGCCTGCGCAAACAGTTTAATATCATTGTCGATCATGGGATTGTCGGCACATACCGATACATTCATCGCATCCCCTTGCAGCCCGATACGCTCAATCATCGTGTTATCGGGATCGTATAGTTTCGGGAACCGGTATGCATCCTGAAAATACAAGGTGGAACTGCAAATCAAAATGGCAAGGTCCAGAACACGATGCATGGGCAGTTCCTCTGACTGTCTTGACCATTTTTCTCCTGTATAGCGCCATACTTTAGCCGAAATATCGACCTTCCCCCTGTCATTCCACTGGGCCAAGCCAAGGGATAGACCTTTTGCATCCGTATTCCGTGCGTATCGGCCGTCGACCTGCTCATAATTTTCTGAGACGACAACAGGTTTATGTTTTAAAGTGGTTGGAATTTTCATGGTTACACTCCCCGATTTTATGAAATCTTTATTAGTGATTTAGTAATTTATTAAATTACTAATTTACTAATATAAAAATCATCCTACTGTACCTTTCATCAAAAGTCAACCCGGCAGGTAACCAATCGAGGGAATTGAACGTTCACACATGGACCGCTGGCCGTACTCATCAAACCTATGTCGTTAACCAAAATAGGCCAACCAGATCCCCCTGGATGACCCACATCAAATTAAATTCTCCATTTCTCAAATCGTTACGGCAAGCAACTGGCGCGCAGCTTCTTCCACCACCGCCGCCTGAGTGATGGCCGATACCACAGCAATTCCATCCGCTCCGGCCTGCATCACGGAAGACGCATTGGCAGCGAATATGCCGCCTATGCCCACCAGCGGTACGGCTATCCCGGCTTCCCTGATCCGCTGAATAACTTGCGGTCCCTGAACTTCCCTCGCATCGGGCTTGGAGCGCGTGACATACATCGGTCCCACACCCAAATAATCGGCCCCTTGCTCCAGGGCGAGTCTTGCTTCTTCTACATTGTGCGCCGATACCCCGAGAAGCTTGATGCCGATCTGGCGGCGGATGACGGAAATCGGTCCGTCTTCTTGTCCTATATGCACGCCGTCCGCTTCCAGTTCAAGGGCAAGCTCAACATCATCATTGACGATGAAAGGAATGCCTCTCTCCCGGCAAACCTGCTGCAACTGCTTGCCCAGACTGTATTTAGCCTGGCCTTCCAGGGAACCGCTGCCCTTCTCGCGGAACTGAAACATTGTGATGCCGCCCCTGATAGCAGCCTGCAGCACCTCGACCGGATGACCGGCTGTATTTATGCTTCCCATAACCAGATACAAGCGGAGCTTGCGGCGGATGTCACTCTTATACGGTTGTTTATTCATGGACAGGCTCTCTTTCCTCCAACCGGTATGCCCAATGATTGGTCGGCCCGCTCCCGCCGCCAATGTGGAGCGAATGAGAGATAGCCGCCTGGATATAAGCTTTGGCAATTCGCACCGCTTCGCGGATCGGCTTGCCTTGGGCCAGCTCTGCGGCTATCGCCGCGGAGAAGGTGCAGCCTGTACCATGCGTGTGACGAGTATCAATTCGTGGACCGGCATATTCTTCATACCATTCTCCGTCTGAGAACAGATCCACCGCCTGCCTCTCATCCCCTTCCTCATGTCCGCCTTTGATGACGGCATATCTTGCGCCCATCTGACAGATCGCCCGGGCGGCTTTCATCTTGTCCAATCTGCTGCTGATCCGGATGCCGGTAAGCGCCTCTGCTTCCGGTATATTCGGTGTGACGACTGTAGCCAGCGGGATCAGATGGCTGATCATCGTATCGACCGCTTCCGCCTTCAGCAGCTGCGATCCTCCCTTGGCTACCATCACGGGATCGACCACCAGATGCTGCCAGCCATACTGCTTTACTTTGCCAGCAACCGCCTTGATCAATTCCCCGCTGAACAACATGCCCGTCTTCAGGGCATCCGGCCTGAGGTCGGTGCCGATCGAATCCAGCTGCCGCGCTACCGCCTCCACACTCATGGGATACACGCCTTGAACGCCAAGCGTGTTCTGGGCGGTGACCGCTGTGATGGCTGACATGCCGTATACGCCCAGCTCCTGGAAGGTTTTGATATCAGCCTGAATCCCTGCTCCGCCTCCGCTGTCCGAGCCGGCAATCGTTAACGCTTTGCCAATTTTCATTGCCCGATGCTCCTCTCCTCTTTCCACGCCTCTTTCAGACCATAACCAATCCGCCATCGACCCGCAAACATTGTCCGGTAACAAATGAACCCCACCCGGAAGCGAGCATTAGTACGCCCCCGGCTATGTCCTCCGGTACGGCGAGCCGCCCGAGCGGGGTCAAGCGGATAATCGCTTCACGCACATCCTCCTGTGTGGCGCGGCTGGAATCCGCACCTTGTGTCAATCCGGCCGCCACGCAATTGACAGTTATACCGAACGCGCCCAGCTCCGCAGCCAGATTGCGGCTGTAGCCGAGCAGGGCGGCTTTTGCAGTTGTGTAATCATGGTAAGGCACCACGGGAAAATCGATCAGGTTGGTCACCATATTAATGATTCGACCTCCCCCCTGCTGCTTCATAATGGGTATCACCGCTTTGCAAATATGAAAAGCGCCTCCGAGGCTGCCGTCCAGCTGACGCTGATAATCTGCCCAATCGATGCTCCAGGCGGTTTGGCGCGTCTTCGGGTTGAAACTATAGTGGCTGAGCGCATTGTTTACCACGATATCGACACCGCCAAAGCTATCCGTAATTGCGGCCATCATTTGCCGCACCTCATCCTCATTCGTCACATCCGCCTGCATGGCTGCTGCCTCGCCACCGCTTTCATCAATCCGCTGTGCAACCTCATCCGCAAGCTTCCCGCTGCGCAGATAATTGACGATGACAACTGCGCCCAAAGCTCCGAATGCCAACGCAATCGCAGCACCAATGCCGCGGCTGGCGCCGGTTACGAGAACGATTTTGTTCCGGAAATCCATGCCCTGTTTCCCTCCTGTCATCCTTGCTCGGCATCCGGGTCATAAGACTCGGCATTCTGCTCAGCACTCCATTCCAAATCCGTCCAGCGCAGCAAATCCAACAGATTATAACGGCCGTCATGATGCCAGCCCGCCGCAGCGCGCGTCATTTGTCCGATAGCGCAAATCCGGTTGATGCCTGCTTCGCCCAGTGCATCGGCGAGCCGCTGAAGACGCTCCGGGCCAACTGCAATTCCCGCTGATTGCAGATACCGCCGATGGCGGGACAGAGAAGGAATTATTTCTTCAAGCGAGGGACAGCTGATGACATGAACCGTCCGGTTCAAGGGTGACGCCATAAGCTCTCCTCCCGGATGATAAACGACCGTCCATTCCGTACCCGGCTTGCTTCCATACACGGAGCCTCCCGAACCGCCCAATGCTGCCAGCTCATAACGGCTGCGCAGCGCTTGAATCGCCTGCGCTTCTTCCCTCGTTATAGGGGCCAACGGATGCTTGAGCTGGAGACGCTGGAGCTCTGCGGCCAGCAGCTGTGCAACCTGCCGAGCCGACACCGCACCGCCCTCTTCAACGAAGACCGAATGGGGCGACAGACAGCTCTGCTGATCGTAGGTACCGGCATCCTTAACCAGCTTGTATACCGTATCGACATAGCGATCGGGAGTCAGCGCCTCCTTCCCGACCATAGCGAAACTTATTTTATGGCCGTAGCTGACCAGACGCTTATGGTCCGGCAGCCTGCTGCGGATCTGCCTGACCGCTTCATCCGAGCCATAGGCAACGACCATCTCCGACGCTTCCATCGCGGATGCTTCAAGTTCGTGACAGCTGCTTCTCCAGGGAAGAACGGCTATGCAATCCGCAAGTTCCGGATCAATTTGCCGAAGCGATTCCGCGAACAATACCGCCATGAGAGGCTCAGAGGATGACGTCTTCATGAGACTGGCCGACTTGACCAGCAGACCCATGACCAGACTCCAGACGGGCAGACCCGGAACGTTCCCCGAGCTTACCTGAAAGATAAGCTCCGGCCCGTAGGCGCGGCTCATCCCCCCGGATTTGCGGGGGCGGAATTCGTCCAGCAGAGCTGCCGATTCCAGCTCCTCATCAAGAAAACGAAGCAGCTCCTTGCGGCGGAACAAGCGCATATACCGCTTCAGCTCCAGCTTGATCATACCTGCATCATAGCCGGTAATAGACGGGAGCCAGCTCTCCGCCCGCCTGCGGAGCTCATATTGCGGATTCAACCACTGCTGCACGGCAGCATCAATAATATCAACAATCCGGCCGCAGCCAAGGCGTGCCAGATATGCTGTTCGCCGGGTTTTCACCATTGTCGCGATCTCTTGAATCTTGGCAGGGGTCAGCAGTGGAAAGGATAGAATGAGCGTCCCTTCAGCCGTTACAATCTTCCACTCCGTATAAGCTTCGAAGGTGATTCCCCTTGGTACGGCATAAACGGGATATACAGTAATGTCCTGCGGTTGCCCGGTGACTGGCTCCTCCGCCAAATACCGGCTATTCATGCCGGTCCGCCTGCAATAATTGATCGGCGGCTACCGAGCAGCCCCGCGCTTCCGAACCCTGAAGCCGGCCCTCCAATACCAACCCGTTCCCGGTCATAACGCCGAGATCCTCTGTCAATACCGCCATAACGGCGTTCCAGTTCGCCAAATCGAAATGCGCCAGAATGCCCGAGTTCCCTTCCCCGACCGGTTCAAGCGTGCCGGGATCAAGAACAAGCGTCCTGACCCAGGCGGGACCGGATTTCTTCTGGTAAAACTGTCCATCCGCATCCGGATTACGGTGCAGCAGAGTCCGGTCGTACAGTTGGGTACTAAGCTCCGTCATCCCGTACATATTCACGAACCGGCTGCATCCGACGCCGAAGATAGAGGAAAAATCCCGGTACAGCTCATGGGCCGATACCTCCCGTGCCTGCCCTTTTAGACCACCGGTATCAAACAGAACACTGTTCGCAGGAAGAACGAATGCGAGTCCGCGGTCCCTGCAGTAATCCAGAAAATGAACATAGGAGAAGGTGGTACCCATAATTAGAATAGGCTCGTCGCAGCCCCGAACCGCCTGCAGCGCGGATGCCAGCGCCTCCATATCCAGTCCCGAGCCGGCGTGATGGAAGAACCGGCTGTCCGACTTCCCATACAACTTCACAGCTTGGCTCATATATCGGGACAACGATGAGTTTGGGTTCTGATCGCTGCCCGGCGAGATCGCCAAGATCGTCATCTTTTCGGTATCCGGCAGGACATAAGCCTTGAACGATAATGCCATCGATCTGTCCCAAACCCGCAAGGTAGGGTGATAGTTACACCCTCTCATGTCGGCATGGGTAGTCCCGCTGGTCATAAACAGTGCTTCCGCTTCATCGGGAGGTTCGCAGGATAAAGTCAGCTCCTTGAAAGCCAACACGGGGAGCGGCGGAATTTCATCCCACCTCCGGACGTTCAATGGCGATTTCCTGCGCGCCTGACAATATTTGCGGTACGGCGCATTATATTGAAACTGGTACCGGAACAGTTGAAGCGCCAGCTTATTGAAAGCTTCATACACAATCGTACCGGCAGCCTCATCCGCAGTCAGACTCCCGAAACGCTCCATAAAAGCCAGGATATCCTGTACCATAATATCGGAATCGGCAATCATGAGCTCGCCTCCCTTGGTTTAGGGCGCAGCATCCTAAGCCACCCGGGTATATTGACCAGCGCCAGTTGCAGAACAATAGCGGTCAGAGCACCAACCATAATCGTATTGGACAAAAACTTGCCGGCAAAGCCGGCGGCACCCTCAAAAATCGGCGGCAGCGATATCGCCAGCAGGATCGACAGGCCGGCAATAGCGAAATTGGCTTCGGTCTTGGCCATGCGGCCGAGTATACCGACACCGGAATAAATCAGCGATGCCGCCGCGGGCAGGAACAGTCCCCCCACTACAGCCCCCGGTGTAACGACCAGCAGCGCGCCGGCTTTGGGCACAAAGCCAAGGATCAGAAAAATCACTCCGGCGGCAGTAACTGCATGACGCGAGCCCATTCCCGTCAGTCGCAGAAGACCGACATTTTGCGCGTACGCGGTTGTAGGGAATCCGCCAATCAGCGTGGAGGCAATCGATCCGGCTGCTTCACCCGAGAATCCATACCGGATCTGTTTGGCCGTCAACGGAACGCGCACCATATCCGAGGCCGCGTGATAGACGCCCATTGCTTCAATGACGGCAACCATATAGGCGAAGAAGAAGACCGCGAAAGTCGGCCAGTCAAAAGTAAGAGAGCCATAAGGAAGAAAATGCGGCATGCCAAGCCAGCTTTTCTCCGCAACGGAGGAAAAATCGAGTTTGCCCCATCCAAAAGCGATCAGATCGCCTACCACCAGCGCGATCAGAAAAGCAAAGGAGCGCAGCAATCCTTTGGCAAACACCGACAGCAGGATGACAACCAGCGCCGTCGTGACAGACATCGTCAGCACCGGGACAGTAGCAAAGGTGTCCATATCCGGTGAGCCTCCCAGAAATTCATACAGAGTGAAGCCGGATAACGCAATGCCGACCACCAGAATGACCGCACCGGAAACGACCGGCGTAAAAATCGATTTCAATCGTCCCAGGACGCCCGTAACAGCTAAAGCAAATACGATAAGTCCGCTCAAAACGATGCCGCCGCCCGCTGCCGCAAGCCCGTTATCCTTGCCGGAGGATATCAACAGGGAATCGAATGCGGCCGATGGCCCTTGTACAACCGGAAGCTTGACCAGCCGTGTCGCCTGTACAAGGGTAACCAGTCCCGCCGCAATGAAGATCGCATTGACCATATTGGCGGCAAGCGCCATCGGCAGCCCGATCAGCGCCGCAACGAATACGGGATCCAGCCACACGTTGGAAACAAAGACATGCTGCAAGCCATAGAGTACTGTTTTATGCACCGGCAGCTTCTCTTCCACTCCGACGGTAAGATAGACTGGATCCTGATCCGGCAACACATTTGCTTTTTCTTGTTCATGCATATTCGTATATTCCCCTCCCGAACCTCTCAACCCATGATTGCCGCCCCAACCCGCCAACCGTTGGAATGTTATCCCAAATAACGGTGGTACAGGCTCCTGGCTTCCGCCGTATCATTCGTTCCGTGTACCAGCACCCGGCCATCCTCAAAAAGCACCAGCCTGCGGGCACCAAGATGCAGCGTGACGAGATATCCATTGGACTCCACCTTCTCGCCTTGTCTGGACAACTTAGCTGCTGCCGCTTCCAGATCGCGTTTCATTGGAGCAGGCGGACGAATCTGCACGGTATCCCTGCCGCAAAGGATCTCTGTCCGCGTATGGTTCGCCGCCGACAGATACGGATAAGCGGGACTTGCGCCGCAGGATAGGCAGCTCTCTTTTTTCAGCTTCTCTATGGCAATGGACGATTGAATATTGGTCCATAGATCGAAGGAAGTCAGCCTGCCGCGAAGCGCCTTGCGGTTCCCCGTGAGCAGCTTCAGCGCTTCCGCCGTCTGATACGCGACCACCATCTGCACGGCAGGACTGATAATGCCTGCCGTATCGCAGGTCGCCCCTCCTACAGGAATGGTTTCGAGCAGGCAGTTCAAACAGGGCGTTTCGCCGGGCAGAATCGTATAGGTAATGCCGTAACTGCCTACGCAAGCCCCGTAAATCCAGGGAATCCGATGCTTCATTGAAATATCGTTGATTAGCAGTCGCGTATCAAAATTATCCGTAGCGTCCACTATGAGATCAACGCCTTCGACCGACTGTTCGATGTCGCGGGTTGTCATATCCATAACCAATGCTTCGATCTCCACCTCGGAATTAATCGCCTGCAAACGCGTCTTGGCCGCAATCGCTTTAGGCATCCTCCGTTGTGCATCTTCTTCGCTGAATAACTGCTGGCGTTGTAGATTGCTCCACTCCACATAATCACGGTCTGCAACTGTCAGCTTACCAATCCCCGCACGTACGAGCGCTTCTGCGTTACCCGTCCCAAGCGCTCCTGCTCCGATAAGCAGAACATGCTTGCTCCCGAGCACTTCCTGCCCGGAGGATCCAATCGGCGGGAACAGCTCCTGCCTGGAATAACGCCCGTTCAATTGCAGCTCCATCCTTCCATCGGGCTGCTGGCAGACGCGTACCGTTTCTTCGGAATCCGCCCCGCCTCCTGTCCGAGCCTTCCCGCTTCAATCGCCAGCTTCATTGCCATGGCCATCTTGACCGGATCCTTAGCCCCGGAAACCGCCGTATTGAGCAGCACGCCGTCGGCGCCAAGCTCCATCGCCATGGCTGCATCCGACGGTGCTCCGATACCCGCATCAACAATAACCGGAACTGTTGCCTGCTCGATAATGAAGCTGAGATTCAGCGGGTTAATAATGCCTAAGCCGGTTCCAATCGGCGATGCTCCGGGCATGATCGCATGAACGCCCAGATCCTGCAGGCGTCTGGCCAGCAGAACATCGTCGGAGGTATAAGGGAGCACCGTGAAACCTTCGGCCAGCAAGATCTCCGAGGCTTTAAGCGTCTCCAGAGGATCGGGCAGCAGCGTCTTGAAATCCCCGATCACCTCGACCTTGATCATGTCGCATAACCCTGATGCCTTGGCCAGCTTGGCAATTCTCACCGCCTCTTCCGCCGTCTTGGCTCCGGCCGTATTCGGCAGCAGCGTGAAGCGGCCAACATCCAGCATTTCCAGGAAATTAGGCTGGCTGGCCTCGAAGATATTCATCCTTCGGACGGCAAACGTCAGGATTTGCGTTCCTGACGCTTCAACCGCCTGCTTCTGGATGTCAAAGCTCGGGAACTTTCCTGTGCCAAGCAATAACCGGGAATGGAATTCATGCGCGCCAATCTTCAACAAATTAGCCACCTCCTACAAAATGGACAATCTCAATGCGGTCTCCATCCGACAAACGAGTTGTCTGGTGATCGGCTTTCTCCAGAATGTTCCCATTCAGCTCGACAATGACCACTTTCTCTTCAAGCCCGAAATGAAGCAGCAAATCTTGAACGAATACAAGCGTAACGGGCACTTCGACATTCTCTCCGTTAATGTGCAAATTCATCTTGGTTCACCCTTTCTGTTTTGGGAAGCGGACGGTCCAGTCGGAATGCTTCCAAATAATCACCTTCCGCCGCTTTCCCCTCCGCCCAGTCTGCGGCCAGCTGCCCGGTTATGGGACTAAGCAGAATCCCGTTACGGTAATGGCCGGCGGCCACATACACGTGCAACAGGTCCTGATGTCCGCCGATGAAAGGAAGACCATCTGCCGTTTGGGGGCGCAGCCCCGACCAGGCGCTCTCCCATTCCGCAGCCGCTATGCCCGGCAACAGCCGGATAGCGGCCGCCAGCAGCCCGCCGATTCCTCCCGCCGTAACTTTGCGGTCATAGGAATGTTCATTCATGGTTGCTCCGACTATCAGCCGCCCGCCTTTCTTGGGAACGAGGTAGCAGCCATGCCCGAAGATCGTGGCCTTCACCAGGGGCGCATGCGAAAGCACCGAGAAACATTCGCCCTGAACGGGATAGATGGGACAGGCAAGTCCCGCCTGTGCAAGAAGCGGACCGCTCCAGGTA
The DNA here is from genome assembly GCF_014641075.1 of Paenibacillus nasutitermitis. Lineage (GTDB taxonomy): Bacteria > Bacillota > Bacilli > Paenibacillales > Paenibacillaceae > Paenibacillus_Z > Paenibacillus_Z nasutitermitis. Next base: position 1,336,166 of record NZ_BMHP01000001.1, on the reverse strand, counting down.
CCAGCTGCCATCACAACACGCTCCCCGTATAGCGTACCGTCCCGGGTGCGGACCCCTGATACGGCGCCCTGCTCAAGAACTAGCGATTGGACCTCCGAATATTCGCGAATATCCGCACCCAGCACCGCTGCTGCTTTGGCAAAAGCAAGGGACAGCTCCGGGGCCAGTACATGTCCATCTCCCTCTGCGAGCATGGCGCCAAGAATATCCGGCGATAACCCCGGCTCAAGCCGCCGGACTTCATTACCGCTCAGCCAGTCCGCCTGTTCTCCTGCTCCACGCTGGAATTCAATCGTATGCAGCAGGCTGTTCATCTCTTGCTCTGTCGTTGCCACGCGCAGCAGCCCCTTGCGCTCCAGCCCGATATCGATTCCGCTGAGCTCCCTCAGCCGGATGGCCAGCTCGGGAAAAAGGGACCGGCTGCGGCGGGACAGCTCGAACAAGGGACCTGGCTCACTGATCTCCGCCTGTGCGCCCAGCATGCCGGCTGCAGCGCTTGAGGCCTGCCCGCCAAGACGTTCCCGCTCCAGCAGCGCGACCTTCAGCCCTCTGGCTGCCATATGGTAAGCAATTGAGCTGCCGATCACCCCTCCGCCCACAATAATGGCGTCATATTTTCTCGTCATCTTCATTGTCTCCTCGCCTTATTTAAAGCTTCTGCATACTTCTTGACCGCAACGAGAGGATCCGCAGCTTGCGTGACGCCTGAGAGAACGGCCACGCCCGCAGCACCTGCCGCCACAACCTCATGCACGCGATCCGGGTATATTCCTCCTATGGCGATAACGGGAATCTTCACGCTTCCGGCAATTTGCTCCAGCGCGGAAATCCCCCTGGGCTGCTGCCCAGGCTTGGAGGCTGTCTCGAACACATGGCCATACAGCAGGAAATCCGCCCCCTGCCCTTCTGCCAGAAGAGCTTCTTCATGTTCATGCACGGAACAACCCAGCCGCAAACCGGGAAATGCGGCTCTGGCGTCCCGCACGTTCAAACTCCGATAGGAAAGCTGTGCTCCTTGCAATTTGGCCGCCCATGCTACATCGATCCGGTCGTTAATCATCAATTTGTTTGCCGGCACGCCTCTTGCCAGCATAGCCTGCACGACCTGCCACAGTTCACAAGCATTCCGCCGGGGTTCCCGCAGATGGAAAGCTGTGATATAAGGGTGAATGTTCTGCGCAATTTCCGTAAATCTGTCCAAATTATTCTGTCCATCCGAGATAATATGCAGTTCCAGCACAGTCAAACCATCATCAGCCTCCTCTAACGCAAGCATGGATAAGAACGCAAAAAAACCGCCCTCCAGGTAAGAAGGCGGCCGTTATTCAACCAGGCAAACGCATCAAAAATAATGCTGAAAAGACCCTGCATTGAGTGACCACTTCCCTACGCTGGTATTATCCAGATCAGGTGCAAAGGGTTTGAATAACTCTTCAATCTCAGCCATATTGGCTCCCCTAGTGATACATCCTATTCGATTGGCTTTATACTAACATGAATAGTTGAAAAAGCAAATATAAATCTGCGGACCTGTTTTACCGAGCTGGCAATTCGGCTTGAACCGGCACTTCCGCTTGAGCTGGCAATTCAGCTTGAACCGGCAGCTGCCACACTTGAAATTTGTTGCCGTCCAGGTCCTTGAAGTCCAACTGCAGCCCGCAGCCGCCTTCATCGCGAATCGCCTGCTCCGTCCACACGCCAGATTCCCGGAGGGATTGATCCAATTCCCGGATATCCTCCGTTTCGAAGCATATCGGAAACATCTCAAAGGGCGAGCCATCCTCTGCCCAGCCGGTTGTCATAAAATGCAGCGGATGTCCTCCGACACTTGGCAGCAAGAACAGCCATTGTCCGCTGTCCATGATCATGATCGCCCCGCGGCCCGGCTTTAGCGGCGAACGAAGGGTCAAGCCAAGCACACGCTCGTACCAGGCAACCGATGCGGCAACATCGGTCACCGGAAGGTAGGCGCATTCAATGCGTTTTAACAATGCTTTTTTCTTCATGATCCTTTAGCCTCCTTGAATTATATTCCAACAAGACGCCTATTCGCCGAACCGGCAGCTTCGACACTCCTTTCGCGGATATGCATCCGGCTGATTGTTTCTTTACATAAACGAACAGCTGCCGCGAAACCATACAGACTGCCGAAGAAAAATTCCGCTGCCGAAAGAACGCTTACGCTGTTACCATCAGCTGATTGCCGTCCGGTTCCAGAAACGTAAAATATAGTTTTCCGCATATCGCGCGAATCCCTTGCAGTTTCCCTCCAGAGGCCACAAGCAGCAAGTAAGCTTCCTGAATAGCAGGCGGATGCCGGCGGCGGAAAGCATCCAATACGGCTTCGAAGAATTCGGGCGTAACCAAAGGCGTTCCTGGAGCTTCCGATGTCCTGATAACGCAACCTCGCTTTCCTCCATTTCCGAAAAGACCTGAGGCTGTCGAAACCGCAGATCTTTTCGTCACATTATCGCCATCCAACGTTCTTGTTTTGTTCTTATTCGCCAGATTTTCCGGATTCCCTTCCAGACTTGGCTGCATAGCGGATTTATTTGCTCTCCCCAGCGGCCTTAAGGCTGTAAACTGTCCCAGAATGCCAAGAACGGATCGGGCTTCATCTGGAAAAAAACCGGAGCGCTCGAATATTTCACATAATTTCCTTTGAACAACCACAAGGTGATTTCCGTTTGATCCTCAAGCTTGAGGTACAGCACCTTCTGCTTCTCTTCTCCGTTATCGTAAATCCCCGCCTTGTATAAGAAGTCTGCATCAACAGGACTTGCTTCATACAAAGCTTCCAGAAACGTTTGAAGCGCCGGACCCGTTTGCAGCTTGTTAAACTCCGGTTTGCTGTAATTCCAGCTGTCATAACTTTGCCATTTTGCCGATTCCACATGACCCAGCAGATTTGTTTTCCCGATTAAATCTTCGCCTTTGGTGACCGTGATCCCGTTAAGATGCTCGTACAATTCCGCATAAATTTCTCCTTCCACCACTTGATAGGACATTATTCTAAACCCGCTGTCGTAGCCTTTTACGGAGTAAATATCCGTTTCTCCGATAGTGGAAGCCAGTTCCGTATAATCCGTTTGATTGCTCCACTCATCAATTCCTGCCTTCGTTCGGCCCAGCTTCTCATCCAGCAGCTGTTTGGCGGCTTCCGGCTCAATGCGGGTGCTGGTTTGCGTATAGATGTTTCCGTTATAGACAACCAGACCTACCATATCTGCCGATTCACTGGAGGTATCAGGAAGCTTCATCGCTGGAATCGTAATCGGATGGGGATCGGCCTGCCCTTTTATCGGGGGCGTTACAGCTCCCGTATTCCCCGGACCGGCTGGCTGCATGACAGTCGAAGAAGAACGGTTGGTGATTTTCCATACCTCAGGAGCGGCGATTCCCGCGCAAATGAGAACCAGCAAGCAAGCTGCAATATAGGTAAACCGCCGGTTACTGCGGGTTTGAACGGGCTTTTGATGCAATAATCCCTGTTCCAGGCGCTGCTGCATACCGGTGTCCGGCTTAATGGAATGAAATGCTATTTTATATTCATCACGTTTCATATTCATTCGTCCCCTTCCAAATCCATTTTTAACAGCTGTCTGCCGCGCTGCAAGCGCATCTTCACAGCAGATTCACTGATTTGCATAATTTCTGAAATCTGTCTGATTGCATAATCCTCGTAATAATAGAGATGGATCACCGCTTTATATTTAAAAGGAAGACGCATCACATTCTCAATCACGGTCCGGTCGCTGGCGGAATTCGTATAGTCATCCATTCCCTCCATCTTCACAACGCGTCTTCGCCACAGGCTGCCGAGCATGTTCTTGCATTGATTCGTAAGCACCTTGATGAGCCATGCTTTCTCATGCTCCCGATTATTGAATTCAGGCGAGCGGTACAGCAGCTTGATGAATGTTTCCTGCATGGCTTCTTCCGCATCCCCTTTGTTGCCGAGGTAAATCATGGCGATTTTAAACAGCATGCCGCCGTAAAGCTGATACGTTTGGGAAAAATCTCCGCCCGGCCGGAGCGAATGATTATGCATAATGGTTTGGCCCCCTTTGCCTATACACAATCCACAACGTCGATCGGTCACATTTTGTTTAACCATTTCAAAAATAAGTCTATAAAAAATGTCGGTTGACTGCGGTCCGTCTGCCCATCCGTTTAACGCAAGTCAAAAAAACCCGCTTCTTGTCAGAAGCGGGTTGAAGTCGTTTCAATGGAGTTGCCTGTCTTCAGGAAGCGGTCTGCTTCTTAGGTCTACGGACCAGTCCAAAATAAGCAAGCAGGGCAAGCAGGCTTGTCGACAGCAATATCACGCCCATAGGAACAGCTGTATATTCGCCGGCGATCCCCACAAGCGGTGAAACAATCGCCCCAATAATGAACGGGAACAATCCCAGCAAAGCAGATGCACTTCCTGCAATATGGCTCTGCGTTTCCATCGCTAGCGAGAAGGAAGCTGTCGATGTCATCCCGATGGATGCGACGAATATGAACAGCAAGGCAACCAGCAGGTAAAGCGGACCCTGGAGAAGAATAACCAGCAATACGGCCAGACTTGTTGCGCCGGCAAGCAGCAGCCCGATCAGGAGAAACCGGCTTTCCGACACCCGATGTGTCATACGGCCAACCAATTGCGACCCGATGATCAAGCTGATCCCGTTCGATCCGAACAACAAGGCGAATAATTGCGGAGAAGCACCGTATATATTCTGATAAATAAAAGGCGTACCGGATACATAAGCGAATATCCCGCCGATCATGATCCCCTGCGCAAGCGCATAACCTGTGAACTGACGGTCCTTCAATAGCACCAGAAAGTTTGAAAACAGCTTGGCCAGTCCCGCTGTAACCCGTCTGTCCATCGGGAGGCTTTCCTCCAGTTTCCATCCGGCAATCATTGCAAGGAGGATCCCAACGAGGCCCAGCACGATAAACACGCCGTTCCATGCCGTAAATGCGATAACGCCGCTGCCGGCCACAGGTGCTATAAGCGGAAACACATTATTGACCAGCATCAGCATGGAAAAAAATTTGGTTAATTCATGGCCGCTGTACAAATCACGCACAACAGCTCTGGAGATGACAATACCAGCGGATGCGGCAAAGCCTTGAATAAACCGGGCGGCAATGAAGAACGTAATATTCGGGGCAAACGCACAAACAAACGAGGCGATTAAATAGCAGACAAGACCAACAAGCAGCGGTTTTCGCCTTCCGTAGACATCACTCAGCGGACCGATCAACAACTGGCCAAGTCCCATACCGACGAGACAAGCCGTCAAACTGAGTTGGACTAATGAGGCTTTGGTACCGAAATCATCTGCGATTTCAGGAAATGAGGGCAAATACATATCAATCGTAAGTGGACCAAGCGCTGAAAAGGCCCCGAGAATAAGGGCAAACCGCAGCGTCTTTTGATTTTTCTTTGATGTGGACATCTTATGCTGTTTCTCCTAACCATTGCGGTTGATGATAAAATGTAAAGCAGCTAACTATCTTATATTCACTATCTTTCCTAGCATCATCGGCTGAATTTCTATAATAACACACATTTCAAAATCGTGGGAAGAAACAAAAAAAAACCGCCATACCGGCGGTTTCTCAGTCAAGCAATCTATATTCATTGGTTTATTGAAAGCCATACCGTTTGCCAAATTTATCGTTTTTCCCATTGCCGAAGTCTTTGTTTCGGCCCTCACTCCAACGGGTTGGATACTCGTCGGATTCATTTTCCGAAGGGACTGAAAATGACTGATCTACTTTATCTGTCTGATCTGTTGAAGGAGCAGTCTGTGATGGATCGTCTTGCGTCTCTGAAGTTGTCGACTCGGATGAACGCTCTGCCGGTGAAGATACGCTGTCTGCCGGAATGACGCGACGAGCCGTTACATAGGTGTTCTCCCAGGCGCTTCCGGCAAATTCGGAAACCGTGACGCCTACGCCGACCCGGTACGTATGAAGCAGTTGACCGTCTCCGATATAAATAGACACATGATTGATCACTCCGTCTCTATTTGTATCCGAGAATACCAAATCACCTGGCTGCAGTTGAGTTTTGGATACCTCTGTACCTGCCTCTGCCTGCTGCTTCGAAGAGCGGGGAAGCTCTATTCCCATTTGTTTGAATACGTATTGTGTAAACGAGGAGCAATCGAATGCGGTGGTTATCCCCGATTGAGCTCCAAATTGATAAGGTACGCCGATATACTGTTTTCCTGTCGCAATCACATTGTCAGCTGCTGAAGCGGATGAAACAGCCGCGTGGGCAGAATGCGGCACAACAAACATACTTCCGGAAAAAGCGACGGTCAGGCTAAAACCGATTCCCATTATCATACGACTCATATCATTTTTTTTCATCGAATAATTCCTCCCGCTGGTAAGTTTGAATGTGGTGATGATCTGCAATCACCATAACACAGCTTCAAACCACCACTATTTCCCATGGGGAGGAGAAACCCTTTTACCACGCGCAATGAAACAAGTTAATTAAAATATTATGAGAATTTGCTGAGTAAAACCGCCTTGACAAATCCCGTATGCCTGAAGATATACTCTTAGCCTGCCCTCATCCGGCATTTTCTTGCGCTTTCATTTTCTGTTGGCAATTGCTGCAGCTATGCAGACATTTTGATTTCAAGGGCTTATCCTGCTCCTTGACCGCTCCCCCGCAGCCGGATTCTCCACCCGGATGACCGGCAGCTTCTTGTTGCAAATTATCTGGCGTTTGGTCCTCATAATTGGTCATGGTTACTCCTCTTTTCGTCATTGAAATTGGATATTTCGTTTTACGGCACTTGCGCGGTAAGCATCCACACTGTCCAGGTCCATCGTAAAATGAGGATTTATCCCTGCTGCCATAAACAGCTCCTCGGCTGCTTCGGCGATATGAAGCGTATCCATCAGCAATTCAGGCGTTGCATTTTCATTTAGCATCAGCCGCTGAATGTGAGCAGCGCAATCTTTGCTGTATACGCCATGAAGGGGTGAGCGATAACCGCCGGATACCGGTATGGCTGCATCTATGCCGCTTTGTTGGAGCTTCCTCAGAATAAGAGCCGCTTTGGCCGACAGGAAAGGCATTCCGCAGCCAACGATCCATACGGACGAATATTTTGCCAGGCTCAGACCTGCATGCATGCCACCCAACAGTCCTTTTCCAGCGTAAAAATCCGTTATAATGCGGATGTCCGCTTCCACCGCCGTCAGAAACGGCCTTGGTTCATCGACGGAAATCAGGATGTCGTCGCAAACCTTCCGAAGCTCTTTGATCTGCCTTTGCAGCAGGATCTCCCCCGCGAATGGAAGCAGCGCAATCGGCTCGCCATCCTGTCTGCCCCTCAAACCGCCAGCCAGTATTACCCCTGACATCATATTCGCAGCTCTCCTTTCTCAAGCGCCAACCGTCAACCATCCTTTACATGGATCTAAGAAGTTCTTGAGATAGATGCTACCAGCTTGAAGCCATACCGGCTGTGAGCTTCGTCACAAGCGACGCCTGATTTTTGCAATAGGAAAAGCAGCCCGGCTAACGGCGCAAGGCCATTAATCGAACTGCTGGGTTTGGTTTCGTATGACATCCTAGTGCGTGATCAGGTTTGTCTAAAGCGGAATAATAAGCGTAAGGGTCGTTCCCTCTTCCTTCGTCGATTCCAGTTGAAACTGGCCGCCGGCAATGCGGGCGCGTTCTTCCATGCTGAACAGACCAACTCCCTGTGACCGTGTCTGTGTATCGAAACCTTGGCCGCTGTCGCTGATTTGCACCTTAATTTCCGAGTCGGTCTCGCTTAGGTGCACCTTAGCTTCCGATACATCGGCATGCTTGGCGATATTGGTCAGCGCTTCCTGGATAATCCGGTAAATCGCCGTTTCCGCCTGGACATCAAGCCTTCTGCGGAGATTGCAGTCGAATGTCACCTCTATCCCGTAATGGTCCGAATAATTCTCGATATACGTACGGATCGCCGGCACCACCCCGAGGTCGTCCAGCACGGACGGACGCAGTTCCCAGGCCAGGCCGCGAACATCCGCCATCAAGGAGGAAACGGATTCGCGGATAAGCTGCAGCTCGTTATTGTTTTTCCCCTGGTCGGAAATAAAGCGGTCAAGCTGTATTTGCAGCGAAAACAGGCTTTGACCGATACCGTCATGAAGCTCACGGGAAAACCTTCGCCGCTCGTCCTCCTGAATTCGTATCACATTCGAAATCATCGTTTGAAGCTCCTGCTCCACCTGCTTGAGTCTTGTCACTTCATTGCGGATTGCAAGAAATTGATAGGGCTTGCCATCCTCATCGACAAAGGGCACAATAGTCGTACTCACCCAATAATGACTGCCATCCTTCGCGCGGTTACGGATTTCTCCAAACCATACGCTTCCGGAACTGATCGTCTCCCACAACTCCCGCATGAACGATTTGTCGTGAAAATCCGAATTAATGACCCGGTGGTCCCGGCCAATCAACTCTTCCCGGTCATATTGGGAGATTTCGCAAAACTTATCATTCACATATTGGATGCGTCCCTTATGGTCCGTTAACGCAACGATCGACGATTCATCAAGGGCGAATTTTACATCAGCCAGCTGTTTGAGCGATTGCTTGATCGCTCTGCGGCTTTGCTCGTCCTGAACGACCTCGTCCACACTGGACAGCAGCATCTTGACATGCTGTCCAATCTCTTCCGTGTCCTGCTTTTTGGAAGCGTTACTCAAAGTTCAGCAGCCCCTTCTTCAGCGCATATTTGACAAGCTCGGGGCGAGACTTGAACCCCAGCTTCTCCATCACATTGCTTTTATGGGTTTCTACTGTCTTTACGCTGATAAACAGCTGTTCCGCGATTTCCTTATTGGCATAGCCTTTAGCTGTGAAAGTCAGCACTTCCCGCTCCCGTTCCGATAGCGAGTCGAACTGGTCCGAGGATTCTCCCCGTTTCATCCGCTCCATATATTCCTTCATCAGCCGCTTGGTCGCGGTCGGGTACAGATAGGCGTCCCCTTTGGAAACGGCGCGAATGGCGCCAAGAAGCTCCTCATGGGGCGCACTCTTGAGCACATATCCTGCAGCTCCCGCATGGATGGCGCGAAACAGATACTCGTCGTCGTCATGCATCGTGAGAATCAGGATCGCAATATCCGGCAGCTCGGCCTTGAGCTCTGCGGCAGAAGTCAGGCCATCCTTGCCGCTGGGCATGCTCAAATCCATAAGGACAACGTCAGGACGAAGTTCAACAGCCTTGCGGATTCCCTCATCTCCTTCGGATGCTTCGCCAATCACTTCAATATCTTCCTTGCCGCTCAGCAGCATACGCAGCCCCGAACGAACCATCACATGATCGTCGACAATGATGATTTTGATCATAGGCACCTCCAGCCGCTTTTTTGGCAGTATCATAATCTCTATTTATAGTTTAATACAAAAGACGCACGAATGCTTCCTTTGTCTTCGTAATGAATCTATAGCAAGTACAGCTTTTTGATACCGGCAACCAGTTGGGCTACTGCTGTAATCTCATCATCGCTGAATGCCTTGTCCGTTCTTCTCCCTATAAACAATATCCCTTCAGGATTCAGGCCTCCTGTCGCGACAAGTGCAAAGGCCGCTGCCGCCTTCAAGTGCTCCGCAAGCATGACCGGGCAGTCGGCTGGCTTCATTAAGCCGCTTAGGGAATCGATCCGGCAGACGGATCCATGCCGGATGGCCATGCCAGCGAGCCCGATGCCGGAAGCCACCGTCATCTGTCTCGTCCGGAGGCTCCGGCTGCCCCACAGATACTCCCACTTCGCTTGCCGCTCACTCTTCCGAAGTCCCGCCAATGCGGCAAAATCGGCATCGGCGCGGCTGCATAGCGCGCTTAGTTCCCGTTCAATCGCGATATCCGCCAGATTTTCCATAATGGAGGCCTCCTTTATATTTCCACGGTTTAATGAGTGGTTTGTCAGCTACTCCACATTGTAAGCAATGACCGCCTGTTTGTAAGTAAGGGAAATCCCTGAAATTCATTTCGGGGAAATGCCGCAAGGTTCATTCAGATACAAAAAAAGACACAGACGGTCAAGTCCATGCCTTTAAGCGGCAAAATTTCGTATAACTAACCAGGGCCCAATCGATGCAAGCCCCGCCCGGGAGTTGGTTCAATCTTTTTATACGACATCGACTCCTGTGTTTCTTAGTGTCTTCAATGCTCCTCCCCATGCTTCAACCTCGTCGAGAATGGCGTTAACCGCACTCTCATGATGCGACGTCGGCTTGAAAATACGGTAGTTCTCGAAATCGGTGTGTAGAGAAAAGCTCACCTGTGAACGAACGTGGGCTATTCGGAGCTCCGACAAAATCAATCTCAGGCTGTCCATGGCGCTACTGCCGCCAGACGCTCCATAGCTTATCAGACCGGCTGCCTTGTTGTTCCACTCCTTGTACAAGTAATCGATGGCGTTCTTGAGCGCCCCCGATGTTGCGCGGTTGTACGTCGGCGTTACGAAAATGTATCCGTCGAATGAAGCGATCTTCTCCGACCAAACCTTTGTGTGCTCCTTTGTATAGTGGCCCATGACCGGCGACATCGGTTCGTCAAGCAATGGTAAATGATAATCTGCGATATCCACGAGTTCGTATTCAGCATCGCTGCGTTTGTTCGCGATCTCGTACACCCAGCGTCCTACGGTTTCTCCGTTTCGTCCCGGACGTGTACTTCCGATAATGGTGGCAATCTTGAGCATGTCAGTTTCCTCCTCAATGTATGATCAATCCATGAGAGGTGTAATAACGAAGCGAACGGATGCTAACCCCGGTACGGACTGCAAGTTCTCCAATGTTCATCCTTTAGCGCCCCCACATGAACGATTCGGTTACATTATATTCGCTGACATTAGTGTGAGGGTCAAGTGTCAATAAGCACTCCACATGTGTGGAATACTTATTATTGATAAAATCTAAGGGGGCAGCGCATTCGGTGCGCTGCTTCAGTTTCAAAGCTTCCTACTCGTTTAATAAGGTTGTCACCTTATTCTGGATCAGCTTGGCTACTTCCTCCGCAGACTTTTGTTCGCTAAAGAATGCTCTGGACTCATCTCCTATAATGGAAATCACCCTACCGTCCACCATCGCAAAGTTATTCGCTGTATGAATGAATTGTTTGAACTGAGTAAATTCTTCGTCCGAAACCTTGGGTGCTTTCCCGTCTGGAAGCTTGTACGCTCCACTTTTAACTTGTTTCTGAATGTCGTTCAGTTGCTTCTCATTCACGGACTTAAGCAGTGAAAACCCTTGTCTTTCTTGCAGGGATTGCCCTTCTTCGGATAACAAGAAGGAAATAACCTTCCAAGCTTCCTCTTTAACCGAAGATTTGGCTTGAATCGCAAACCGAGATTCGGTGATAATCCTCGTTCCACCTTTTTGTTCTGGTTTCTGCATCAGCTTCGGATTTGAGTAGAATTGATGTAGAACATTGATAAAGTCCGCCGGCGACCGCAAAACGGTAGAATAGAACATTTGCTTGCCTATATCCGCCGGTTCAGAAGTCATGACTTTATCATCGTACATTTTTTTAATTTGTTTCAACACTTCCACGAATAAGGGAGAGTCGAACATTGCCTTTTTCGCTATATGATCAACGAACTCTGAGTATTTATCCACAATCATTTCTTGAAGGAGGAATTCCGGCGGGTCATTCGCTAAAGCATAGCGGCGTTCCGTGCCGTTTCCCCCCAGTTTCTTCGATGTCTCCTCAAACTCTTTCCAGGTCCAATGCTTATCGTCGACATTTGTGTTCTTAATACTGTCCCCATCGCCTATGAACGCCCGCAGGGAGAACCCTAAAGGCATGGCATACATACCGCCATCCTGCTTCAATACATCCAAAATGTTCATTTGCAAATCACTTTTAGCCAGCGTTTTGTCTTGCTTCATGGACTCATCCATGTTCAGGAGAAGCTTTTTGCTCACATAATCGTCGATAGGCAAACTGCTTATTTCGAAGATATCCGGCCCTTTCCCTGATAGCAGCGCTGTATTCGTCGTTTTTATGTATTTTTCATAATCCTCTGAAATCTGAATTTGCAGATCGAAGTCCGGATACTTTTCTTCAAACTTTTTCTCTACTGCCTGGTAAAATGCTCTATATTCTTGCATCGCCGAAGGCCATATTTGCATCGCCATAGTAACGACCGTTTTCCCCTCTTTGATTACCGGTTTCTCCGTACTTGCCAATTCACCGTTGCCCCCAGAACTGCATGCGGTCATTGACGCGATTAAAATAGCACAACATATTATACACAGCCACTTTTTCATCGGATGAATTCCTCCTATAATTTCATTGCATTCATGCTTAACTATTACAGACGAACACGGTTTCCGTCTTGTAAAGGCTCACTGCTTTCCATAATAATCAGGTCGTCCTCATAGAGGCTATCCGCTCGAATCATCGTTTCTTTGCCATTTGTTTCACTAGACTGGATTCGGACTTTACGGACAACATAGATATTGCCTAAAGCACCTTTCTGCTCTTCAATTTTATAAACGAATATGGCGTCACGGTCCTGATGAATAGCCTCATTGGAGATAACAAATCCCTCTTGGTGTGAGCGTTTCTCTAGTTTGATCCCTGCCTGCTCACCCCCTTTCAGCTCGGAATTAACGACCTTTATGCGAAGAGCCTTCTGAGGGATCGTTAGGGTCTGGCCAGCATCTTTACCAGATGAGCTCTCGGTACGCGATTGTGCATTCGCCACTTCAACAATCATGCCTTTGATCGTAAGGGTTTGTTGTTTTTGGAAAGGTTGTACTTCGACCTCTATCTTCTCTCCGATCGAAATCCCTAAGCTGGACAGCAGCGTTGAATCGGCAGAAATATCCAATCGATAACCTAGGCTGCTGTTCGAAATAAGGACATCCGGTTCTCCCGCTGATGTTAACCCCTCAACGGCATTCAAATTGTTAATAATACCATCGAAAGGAGCGGTGATTTCCTGTTGGCTTATGAGAAGGTCTCTCAGTTCATTAATTTTACGCTCCTGTGTGCCTAGATTAAGTTTACTCGTTTCGATATCGCGTCTTACCTTCCGAATCTGGCGTTCGTCCCCTTCCATGGTCGACTGTATGTATTGATCCTGAATATTTTTCAGCTCAATGTTCTGTTTGTTCAGGTTGGTTATTTCGTCTTCCAGTTCTCGCTTGGCAGTTTTGCTGTCATAAATGATTAGCTTTTGTCCCTTCTTCACACGATCTCCTTCTTTTACGAGAATCTTCTGGACCTTCCAGCCGGCAGGGTTAGATAATCTCGCTTCGGCGAGCGGTTGCAGTATACCACTACCTTCGAGCGTAAATACTAGACTTCCACTAGCCGGCTTTTCCGTTCTCACTTTGGGCAAGGTCAACGACTGCAGCGTGTTGCTGAACAATGTAAAAAAGATTAACAATCCCATAAAAACAATGAACACGACTTGAATGCTTCGTTTGCGCCTACGATCACCCAGTTCTTTTTCTAACTCCATATCCCGACTTCTCCTTTTCGCAAAAATTACCCCTTAATGCCTGACAATTGAATGCCTTCAATGAAATACGTTTCCGCATACATAAACAGCAGCACCATCGGAGCCATGTAAAGCATAGATGCAGCGAAAGCAATCCCATGGTCACCATTTATCCTGGATAAATAAACCGACAGAGGCTGCTTGAACGGATCGTCCAGAAAAATAAGCGGCTGCTCCACCATGTTCCAATAATCGACGAACAAGAGGATAACAAGTGCAGCCAGACCCGGTTTGATCATCGGCATAATAATCTTATAGAAAATTCGCAAATGACCGGCTCCATCAATCTTGGCGGCTTCTATGTAGGCATATGGAATATCCAGCATGAACTGCCTGAGCATAAACACACCAAAAGCTGCAAAAATACCAGGTAATATAATCGCACTCGGACTATCCAGCAGACCAAGCTTATCCACCATAATGTAATTCGGCACCAGCGTTACTTGGAATGGCATGAGCATCGTCAAGACATAGACGAGAAACAAGTGATCCCGTCCGCGAAATTGCAGCTTGGAGAATGCGTATGCAGCGAGTGCTGCTACTAGGGTCTGTCCTGTGATGATTGGCACCACCATAAAGACCGAATTCCAGAACATCACCAGATATCTGGGACTGCCCACCAACACCTTGCCGTACTGCTCCAAGGTCACTTGATCCGGCAGCAACTTTAAATTCACGTAAGGACTTGTTCTCCCTTCAGCCGCTTTGTTCATCTGCCCAATGGGTCCATAATTGATGCCAATTTCCTGTTCTGTCATGAGCGAATTAGTGAAAGTGATTACGATCGGAAATAATAACAGGATTGCTATAGCGCCCATGACGACCGTTAGCGCACTTTTTTGCAATACTTTGGTAACCAGCACGGCCCCTTCCCCCTATTCCATGAACTGCCGATACCGGCGTTCAAGCGCAAACAATCCCATAACGATCAGAAGAATACAGCCGACCATCAAGGTCGCCGCGGCAGTCAGCTTCTGAATATCTAACGATGTGAACATGTTGTTCATAAAGTGCTGCATCATGTATATACTGTCATGCGGATAATCGCCTGCGATCAAGTACGTTTCCCGAAATACTTTAAACGAGTTAAGGATCGACATGATGACTACAAAAAACATCGTGGATGTTAGATAGACAAGTGTAATACTGCTAAACTGCCGTAAACGTCCTGCCCCTTCAACCTGGGCGGTTTCGTAATAATCCTTCGGGATTTGCTGCAGTCCTGCCAAGAATAAGATCACGTTATAGCCGACGTTCTTCCATAAATAAACGATAATGATTACATTTCGGGCTGCATCGGTCTTCATCCAATCCACACGTTCGAAGCCGAAGCCGCTCAGCCAGGCGTTCAGGGAGCCATTCCAATCAAACAGTATCTGCCAAATCAGAATAATCGAGGCGACCGGTACAACAAGCGGGAGTACATATGCAGTTCGCAGCCATTTGCGCAGATATATATTTTTATTCAACAGCATCGCCAAGCCTAACGACAGCGCAAGTATAAGCGGAACACTAACCGCGCTAAAATAAAAAGTATTGGATGACGCCTTACGGAAGGAATTGCTCGCAATCAGCTCGCGGTAATGATCCAATCCAACGAATTCGCCGTTGACCGTACTGTCCATGAAGGAGTAGAACAATCCCATGGCAAACGGAATAAGGTAGAACAACGCAAATCCGATACCGCTCGGTGCGAGAAATATCCATGCAGCCGCTGAATCCTTGCGAATCCATTTTATTATTTTTCTCTTCACCATGAAGCCATGCCAAAAACCCCACTTCTTCATTCACAGATTCCTCCTCCCCATTCATACATTTAGAATAGGGCAGGCTGTTAAATAAAAAAGTGGGGTAAATATAAAATTTTCCTTAAATGATCGACACAATAGTTAACCGAGTGCTTCGGATGCAATTTTTTGCAGGAAACGGACTTCAAATAAAGTACGAATTAAACTGCTTTCAGCCGAAATTGTACCTTGATGCTGCGCTACAATATTCTTCGCAATAGACAAGCCAAGGCCCGTGCTCCCCTCACGATGAGTTCGCGCTTGATCGCCGGTATAAAACATATCGAAGATATGCGGCAGCTCTTCCGGGGGAATACAATCTCCATAATTGACCACTTGAATCACCAAATTTTCTGCATCAAGATTACAATTAATGTCTATATACTGACCATCCTTTCCATAGCGAATGGCATTCGTCAAAAGATTTTCAAATACACGTGCCAACAGCTCTCCGTCACCCCAAATAGTCAAATGAGGAGTCACATTCAATCGAGTTGTTAGGTTATTTTTCTCAAACACAGGATATAATTCCTCGTTTAATTGGATGAGAAGCTCGCTTAGATCGATTGGTTTTTTTTCAATGGGAAGGTTGCCATAGTTCATTCGAGTGATTTCGAATAGCTCGTCAACGAACTTTTCTAGACGTTGGGACTTGGTATAAGCAATACTCGTATAGTGCTTGATTTGTTCTGCGGTCAGTTGATCGTCCTGAAGAATGAAATCCAAATAACCTAAAACCGAAGTCAACGGCGTACGCAAATCATGAGCTAAATTCAAGACCAATTGTTCCTTGCTGCTTTCCGCAAAATCTCCTCTCTCCAAAGCTTGCTTCAATTTTCCACTTGCCAGATTGATGTCTCTCGCAATATCCCCAAATTCATCATTGGATGGAATACGTATACGACTGTTGAAATCGCCATTCGCAAGTTGATAAATCCCGTTGGATATTTCATGAAAATAAGTTGCATAACGTTTGGTGAGGAGAAAGAAAAACAAAAAAGAGAGAGGAATAAAAATAAGCATAAAGAAGTTAACATCCCCAATATCTCTCATAAAATAACGAATTTTAGTCAATGGATTTTCGAATTTGGTCGTATAATAATAGAGTTGAATAGCTTTATAGAGTAAATAGGTAACGGCAGCGGAAAAAAGCATGCTAATACCAAAGAGTTGAATCATTTTAAATCGAAAGCTTCGGATCATTTTAGCCATTGAATGTATATCCCACCCCCCAAACAGTTTTGATCAGTTTGTTTTTATGAATATCTTCTCCAAGCTTTTTCCGCAAGGTACGAATATGCACCATCACCGTATTGCTGCCTTCATAGTATGCATCGCCCCACACCTGTTGAAAAATGTTTTCCGCACTATAGACTTTCTTTGGATAACTGGCTAGCAGATACAGAATATCAAACTCTTTTGGAGTTAGTTCAATTGGCTTACCGTAAAGGAATAATGTGCGTTCTTCGGGATAGATGACCAATCCTCCTGCCTCCAAAGCAAGCTTGTTCGCTTGCATGGGTTGATTAAACTGCTTGGAACGCCTCAACTGTGCATTCACACGAGCAACCAATTCCATCGGGTTGAATGGTTTGGTCACATAATCATCCGCTCCACTTACCAGTCCTGTAATCTTATCGAGGTCAGTCGCTTTGGCACTTAAAAAAATAATAGGCAGATGATGCTGCGCTCGAATTTGCCTTGTTGCTTCATAGCCATTCAGTTTAGGCATCATAATATCTAAAATCGCCAAATCAATGGAATGTGACTGAACAGTTGAAATAGCTTCCTGTCCATCAGCTACTTTAATGCAGCGGTAACCCTCTTTTTCTAAATGCAGCTCAATCAGATCGGCAATCTCTGCTTCATCATCCGCTATCAGAATTGTAATCGACTTCATACGTTCCACCCCTGTATCGCGTTAGTATTGCTTAAATTGTATCAGATGGGCCTCCCTCTTGCTTGGTTAACACTTGATGTAGTCACTAAATTAGCGAATATTTTGAAAATAATAAAACCAATCAAGCCTCCACTGGAATTTAGTATGAGATCATCGACATCAAAACTTCCAATAGAAAATAACGCCTGAGCGCATTCCAAGATTAGACTTAAACCTAAAGAAAGTGTGAACGATCCTATAAAAGATATTTTTTTGTTTCTTAACATTAGCCCAAGCAAGATTCCGAAAGGCATAAATATCGCGAAATTCCCAACTAGGTTAATTAGTCCATGGCTCGATATAGTATGGATCGCTCTAGATATTTCTTTAAAGGGAACTAGATTACCTTTTTGAAATTGCCATCTGATATTATCAGGGTTCCCCAGAATCAGCTTAAGCTGATGCCAGAGAAATGTCATATCGATGGAGCCGAACTTAAATAGAATAATCTTGAATAACGCGTACACATATAGAGTAAACAGCACTAGGATATAAATATCAATCAACATTTTCTTAGGTTTCATACGCCATCCTCACCTTTTTGAGACTCATGATCCCTGATTTACGGTCACAATAACACCGTCTATATTATTGCCTGAAATCTCATATCGTCCATCCGCCGGCACAGAGATAGTTGTATTTTTGAAAACAGGATAGTATGTGATTTCATATATTTGGTGATCTACAGTAGTCGTAATGGTCTTCTGTACTTTCAAGAAATCCAGATATTGCTCCAAGACAAAATTCTTTTCCTCCATAAATGCGCTGTGCGGCAAACCAACGTAGCGAAAATGCCAAGGTTCATACTGAATGCCTGTAATTGCTGTTTTGTCCTTCGGATAACGCAAGATAAACCCGTATCTCCATGCGTTTTTTTTCAACCACTTTCCTTCAGTCGCTCGATTCATCTCCGCTTGCGTAGATCCAATATCAAGCGATAAACCCAAGTTATGATCGCTATAGCCTGCTGGCAAAGCATATTCAGCACCCATTTGTTGATAGAGCTGATGTTGTTGTTTGTCGTCCCGATAGCCGCTGCTGATTAAAAAATGACTAACTCCATCATTTTTTGCGGTCTCAATCATTGTTGAGAATTTTTGCACCAATCTTGGCGATAACTGAATCGTATTATCCAGCAAACCGAATCCCTTCACCAATTCCTTATTCTGAAACAGATTGACCGCTTCTTCGGACTCTTCCCCCACTGGAGGCACAGGATGATCCTTATTGACCAACAACAAATTGCCTTTGTAAATCTGATTTTTTGTTACCTTAATCGAAACCTCGTTCTTTTGAGAAATTATCTCTTGAGCTTGATTGTCTTCTTGTGGTGGTTTATCGTTAACGACTCTCAATTTGTGTTGGGCTAATCCATAGCCAAGCAGTAAAAGTATAACAAGCCAAAAAAACCATTTCTTCATCTTAGTTTCCTCCTAACCCTTCATTCACTCTAGGATAAGGAAAACAATTAAAAAAGAAATGTGGTTAAACATAAAGTTTTTCTTAAACTTCAACATGCCCTATCATCCAAGCAAATCAGGGTGTTTTCGGCTGCCATTGTCTGCAATTTCCACGAAGATTACGGGAATTCCCTATTCCAATATAAGGTCTTTCCCCGATTACAGCAGCCCTCTCTTTCCTTTATGATGAAGTCAGAACCTAACGAGAAGGCGGCGTGGCAATGAGTATACAAAGTGTAATGAATCGAAAGCACGAGCAGGATATGAAGGCCCATGCGGGCATCAGTCAATTCTTCTCCCCTGACAGCATGCAGCGGCTTCAAAGCATCATGTATCCACGGTCTGCCACTGCGGGCTCGCATCTGTTCTGGGAGGGCGAAGTGTCGGATAAGCTTTATTTTGTCAAAAAGGGAATGATCCATATTACCAAATCGGCTGATAACGGCCGCATGCTCACCTTGCATCTGCATCCTGCCGGCGATTTGTTCGGTCAGATGGACCCTTTCCACGATTCCGTACACAGCTTTAATGCCGAAGTGATGGAAGACAGCGAAATCGGCGTCATTCTGCAGAAGGACCTGGAAGTTCTACTGTGGCAGCATGGAGATCTGGCTATCGAATTCATGAAATGGATGGGACTGCAGCACCGGATGACACAAGCTAAATTCCGCGATCTGATGCTCTTCGGGAAGTCTGGCGCGCTCTGCTCTTTATTGATCCGGCTGTCCAACACCTACGGAGTGGAACGCGATAACCTGACCTTCATTAGCAGGAAGCTGACCAATACCCAGATGGCCGACATGATCGGAACCAGCCGGGAAAGTGTGAACCGGATGCTGAGTGATATGAAGAAAGACGGCATTATTTCGGTAGAGGATGGATGTATCGCCATACATGACCGGGGTTATTTGCAAAACATCTGCCGATGTGAGAACTGCCCCATCGAACTGTGCAGAATGTAATCCAATATGGAGAGGGTTGAATGAGGATGATTATGAAATTTTTGAGGGAAAATATTTATGCGGCTGTACTCATGCTTTTGCTCCGATTGTATGTTGGCTGGGAGTGGTTATACGCCGGATACCACAAACTGGCGAATGGCTTTGACGCGAAAGGCTACCTGACTGGTGCTGTCGCCAAGCCGGTAGCCGATCAGACCGGCGAGGTCATCTATCCGACCTTCACCGCCTTCCTTAAACATTTTGCGCTGCCCAATGTCAAGCTGTTCAATTTCATGATTCCCCTTGGCGAAGCATTGATTGGCATCGGATTGATTCTAGGAGCTTTAACGGCAGCTGCTGCTTTCTTCGGCTTATTGATGAACTTCATGTTCTTGTTCGCCGGAACAATCAGCACGAACCCCTGGCTGGTCCTGCTTGGCGGGCTCATTATGATAGCAGGCGCCAATGGCGGCCGACTGGGCATTGATTATTACGCCAAGCCTTATCTGCGGAAGCTATTCCATAAGGAAGCCTCAGGCGGCACCCGCACAAACATAAAAACCGGATAACCAGCGGCAGGAACGAAAACGAAAGATGTCCGTTCCCCCATTTTAGTCCCTGCACATAAAAGCGAGTGAAGAGATTTCTCTCTTCCTCTCGCTTTTTTTTCATGAAATACTATCTAGCAACCCGTTTCCGGTTTGCCAGGATCAGGCGGCTAATTGATCTCTGCATGAAGAGGGCCGGCGAGCTCTTTTAAATAAAATAATTTGCCCGGCAGTGTCGGCATGAATGTGGATGGAAGCCACGTATCCGGGCCATAGCGCAAGGTTGTCCATAGAGACAGTCCTTGCCACTGCATGCCGCGGCCCAGTGCGCCGTCGCAGCCGCCTATAATCCGGTCGGATTGGAGAAACAAACCCGGTCCGACGGTGTTTGCCCGGCATGGCACATGTGTGGTCCGGCTTTTGAAGCTGGTGATGGCGTTCTGTTCAATCGTCAGCGGGTGCAGCTTGGCGCCGATCCGGTGCGTCTGCTCGCGCCACTGGGCTTCGCTATCGAATTCCCCAGCAAAATGCGGTTCCCAAAAAGCAATATGAAGCATACGGCCAATTCCGAAGACAGTGAGGAGCTCGGCCCCCTCTTCCTTCAGCTTGGCTATCTTGGAAGCATAGGAAGGCAGCTGATCGGCTGTGGCAAAATTCCGCTGGCTTGCAGGTACGGTTAGCGCGCCAAGCGGCCCGTAAAAAGCCTGCTCCATCGCATATTGAAAGGAGCCGGGATTGTCGGAAGGCAGCGTCCGCCCTTCCCCGTCGCTCCACTCATCCATATTGAAGCCGTGGACATGCGAACAATCTACCTGCCACTCCTTCAGAAAATAAACGGCCCATTTGTACATGCCCATCGGCCCAGCCGGCAATATAATGGCAAGCTTGCGTCCCGCATCCCTGCTTTTACGGATTTCGCTCGCGATCTCATGCCCCATTTTCACATCCAGCTCCTGCACCTCATCGCAGGACACCGGCTGAAATTCGGCATGCCAGAAATCCTGAGGCTCCTCAATGGATGCCGGATCATGCGAACAGCATTGGTCGATACGCTCCATATCCCAGCCTTCCGGATAGAAACCTTCCAGAAGCGATCCCTTTAACGTTTGCATGAAATTCAAATTCCTCACGCTCCAATTCTGTAATATTCAGTACATGTCATCCGGATCTTGCAGATCGGCTCAATTATGGCAGAAGCCGCTCTGTCGTCAGACGCGGCCAGGCCTGGCACTGCTTGAAGCCTTCCGCATAGGCTTTGCCGCACTGCAGGCCGCGAAATTTGGATACGGTCCGCACAAAATCAAGAAAATCGATACCGTCATGCTCATACAACCATTTGATCTGGCTCTGATGGCTATCATTCATCTGAATTTTCACTTCAATGAAATCTGAAATATCCACATACTCGGTGGGCAGGAAACCAACCCCTGCAAGCGTATCCATATAATATATCGGTGCTACCTTTGCAGCCGCGGGATGCCCGCCGTCCGCTTCGTAATGAGGAACTGTAGCCGCAAAGCTGGCATCAAATACCGCCCGCGATACTTCCATATGATCCTTCATATAATCCTCAGGCGGATGCGTAATGATGAAATCAGGACGTACCCTGCGAATCACGCCTGCCAATAATGAAATCAATTCATCCTGATCCGATTTCACCATCAGATCGGGCCTGTTTAAACTAATGACCTCGGCACCGATCAAGCTGCCGGCTTTCTTGGCCTCCTGCTCCCGAATTTCTGCCAATTCCGCAGGCGGGATAATCTTATGACCTTTATTGCCGTTAGCTACATGCACCATCGTAATTTCATGTCCTTGTGAAGCAAGCTTCGCCAGGGTTCCGCCGCAGCCAATCTCCAGATCATCGGGATGGCAGCCTACAGCCAGCACATTCATGTGTATTCTTCCTCTCCTCAAGCCTTATGCTTACAAGCACGTTTTCATAGCAGCATTAGCTCCATTCTACCTGCTCGATGACGGATGATCTTTAGCAAAAAGACCGGAGGATGTTTCAAATAGTCTTGCCTTTCTCGTCTTGATCGCCGGGTGCTATAATAGATTCATATCGAAAGGTGGGCCGCTCATGAAGGATAACCGCTTCGCCAGAACGAGGCTCTACGAGGCTTTTTCCATCAAACAAATCATTTCGTTTCATTACTTTGAATTTGCCAAGGATTTCACCTTCGAAGGGGAAAAACACGATTTCTGGGAGTTCATTTATGTGGATAAAGGGGAAATGGAAGTTTTTGCGGATACCGAGGGGTATTGTCTGAAGCAGGGCGATATGATCTTTCACAAACCCAATGAATTTCACGGCGTATGGGCCAATAACAAAATCGCCCCGAATGTCATTATTGTTTCCTTTGTGTGCCGCTCGGCCGAAATGGCTTTTTTTGAAAATAAAATTTTCACGCTGGACGAGGGGCAGCGGGAAATCCTGTCCCAGCTTGTCAAAAGCGGCTTCGCCGCCTTCATGCCCCCGTTTGACAATCCGCGGGATCATACGCTGGTCCGGCGCGCCGATGCTCCGGTCGGATCAGAGCAGCTGATCAAAATTCATCTGGAGCTGTTGTTGATCCAGCTGCTGCATGGAAGCAGCCCGACACGCTCCGAGCAGCGCCTCTCCGGTGCCACCAAGGAAAAAAGCGAGGATAATCTTGTTCAACGAATGACCGCCTATATGGAGAACCACCTCTATGAAGAGTTGAATCTCGAACAGATTTACAGAAACTTCAACCTCAGCAAAAGCCATGCGCTAGCGCTGTTCAAGAAGAAGACCGGCCAAAGCATTATGAAGTTCTACCGCAGCCTGAAGATCGATCAGGCCCGTCAGATGATCCGCGAGGAGCAGTACAATTTCTCGGAAATCGCCGAACGTCTGCACTACAGCAGCATCCACAGCTTCTCGCGCCAGTTCAAATCCGCGATGGACATGTCGCCATCCGAATATGCCCGCTCGGTCAAGGCGAGGGTTTGAGCCCTTTCAACTCATACAGAATTTCAAGTTTTTCCAGTAAGCCGATAACTTTTTGTTATCCGTTCACGTAAATAAATATAAAAAGGGTGGATGTCATGACAAAAAGCCGCTGCATTGCGGTTTTCGGACTCGCAGTCTGCCTTCTCATAATAGTTGGATGCCGGAGTAATGGAACCTATCCTTACGGTCACTATAAGGACCAGGAGATGGTTGGATTTGTCAGCTCCATTGACCTGGATAACCGGAATCTGACCGTGGACATTTCCGAATGGGAGAAACGCCATACCCGTGGGCCGGATATTAACGACTATGGCGTGGAGCTTCAAGTCCAGCTTACCCCATCTGTAAATATCCACAAAGAAAATGGCGATTCTGCGTCCGCTTCCGATCTGCGTGTCGGACAGAAGGTGGAGCTCAAACCAGCCCATACCAAATCTTCAAAGGAACCGCCTAAGGAAATCATTATTCTTACGATACGGCAGGAAGAGGCGCTGGAGCGCCTTGGGCTGTTTGCCCGGGGGAAAGGATCCATACATGTGACCATACTGGGTGACGAGAGCAGCGCTCCTCTCAATCAGAAAATAATGGACCAGTTCCTGAATGAAGCAGGCAGCGGTCTTCAAGGCGGTGTTAGCTCGATGATGTACCAACCAGAATATATTGTGGATCTCAAAAAAATCTACGGGATCCAGCGATTCCCCACGATCTTGTTGTTTGACCAGGAGAAGCTCCTGCTGCAAACCGAAGATGTCGGGGAGGCCATCCGTTATATAACTGCGAAGAACAAATCCTGACGAAGTTACCGTTTTTCCGCGGTCTTCTTTTGATTCCCCCGGTATACAGCCGTTCTCAATTCTACAACATAAGCTTCCAGCTCCGGAATCTGTGCCTCTACCGCCTGCTGGACAGCGAGCTCGATATCGTAAGGCACACGCACCAGCTGGATGCCAAAAGGAGCCAGATCCCTGCCATTCAGCCGCCCCTCCAATATCGCATAAGAGGCCTGCGTCATCTCCAATGGATTGCCGACGCTTCCGGCATTGAACAAGGCTTTTCCGTCCAAATGCTGCACAAAAGCATTATGAATATCCCCATAGCCGGCCACATCCGCTTCCCCGGCATAGCTGCTGTATTCCGAAGCGTGGAACAACGACAAGCGGGATTCATGCGAATCCCAGGGCTGGATCCGTTCATGGACGCTTCGGGGAGAGGCGTGGAAAAGCCGGATCAACCGGCCGCTCATATGCAGCTCAATCATGATCGGAAGTTCTCTAAGATAGTCCAGACGCCGGGCTCCCAGCTTGTTCTGATGCCAGACAATCGGCGGATATTCGCTGTCCCTGGCCATATTCTCGTCCCAGTTGCCTCTTATTACGAGCGTGCAGGCATCTCTTACGCGGTCAACGGCTTCGTCCGATCCCGGACCTTTGCCGGCCAAATCACCAAGGCAGTATATCGTGGTAATCCCCCTCTGCCTGATATCGGCCAATACCGCTTCCAACGCGGGAATATTCCCGTGAATATCTGAAATCACAGCAATCCGATCCATGTGCTCACGTCCCACTTCTATTTGATTCATTGACCCGGCTCAGCAAGTGAATAACCTCTTCGAGACTCCGGTCTGCCATGGAATCCATCATTAGATCATAATCTGCAAATGCAAACTGTTTTGTCATTTCGTTGGGAACCACTACGCAGTTGAGCCCAGCGGCTCTGGCCGCCTTGAAGCCGTTGAGCGAATCTTCAAAAGAAATCGCTTCTTCCGCCGCGACGCCAAGCTTGCTTAAGCTCTGAAGATACAGCTCGGGATCAGGTTTCACCTTGGAAACATCATCGGCTGTCGTTATGTGATCAAAATAATCCTTTAACTCGAACCGCTGCAGATAAGGCTCGACCCACGACAAGCTTGCGCTTGTGGCAATGGCTGTTTTGATTTGCAATTTACGCGCGGTCTGCAAATACTCCACCACTCCGGGCCGGAGCGCCGATTCAGACATGAGTCTTGAATAAACAGCTCTAAACCGGGTGTTGACCAGCTTCGGATCGATGGCCTCTCCCACACATTCGGATAGATAAAGATGAGGATCAAAATGCTCGAATGTCGTGCCTACGCATTTGGCGTACATTTCAAAGGGCAACTCCGCCCCATACTCGCGATATACTTCACAGAAAGCATGATAGGAAGGTGTTTCCGTATCAATAATTAATCCGTCAAAATCAAATACAACCGCTCGAATCATGTAAACCACTCTTTTCCTGCAAATTTCAGTTCTTCAATCCAGGTAAGTACAGCATCATACTCGCCTGATTTTACGCATCTTCCCAACGTTGTTTGATGAATAATTGATAGATTTTCGTAACAATGATCTTCAGAATCATATATACCGGAATGATGAGTAGAATACCTATAATTCCCGCCAAATCTCCTCCGACAAGTGCGAGAATAATGGTGGTTAGCGGATGGATGTCGAGCTGCTTGCCAAAAATATAAGGCGCTATCAGGTTATCCTGTATTTGCTGGGCGACCAGAATAATAACCAGGGACCAGATCGCTGTTGATGGCGATTCGATAAATCCGATAATCACTATCGGAACGGCCGAGAGAATCGCGCCGACGAAGGGAATGAAATTCATAATAACCGCAACTACCGTCAGCAGCAGTGCATACGGCAGCCCGATAATAAGAAAACCCACATACATCAAGACCCCGAGCGATAAATTAACAATCACCCTGCCCACGATAAAACCGCTGAGCGCGTTATCGATTTCGTCCATTACATCATTGCCGTCATCACGGAAACGTTTGGGAATGAAACTAACGATTTTCCGTCCGAAATTCCCGCCTTCCTTGAGCATATAGAAGAGAATGATCGGGAAAATAAACAGAATGACAGCAAAATTGGAAATGATCGAAAACAAGCTTGTGAAATAATTCGTCAAGACCCCGAAGCCTTTATTCAGAAATTCCGTTAACCGGGACAAAGGGCTAAAATCTTCAGGAAAAAAATCAGCCAGAAATCCATTCTGCTCCAATTCCTCTACCTGCTCACTTAAGGAGTTGAACAGATTAGGCGCATTATCCACCAGATTAAACAGCTGTGTTCGCAAGGAAGGCCACACGCCGATGCTGAAACCGACCAATATAATGGCAATCACAAAATAAATCAGCAGAATCGACAGCGTTCGGTTGAGCTTGTATTTTTCCATCACATTTACTAAAGGCCGGAGTAAATAATAGAAAAATACAGATAACATTAACGGCACAATGATAATGCTGAACAACGAAAAAATTGGCATAAAGATAAAATTGATTCTTGACCCCATATAAATGATCCCGATAACAAGCAGTATGGCTACGCAAAGCCGGATAAAATGGTTCAATTTCGTCATTGCATGTCCTCCCCGTCCTTTTGCCGTCCAAAGAAGACCATCCGCATGAATCTATACAATAGATGGCCGTCACCTTCCATTTTCCTTTTGATGGGCTAGTCCGAGCCACCTTGTTTCATCGATCCTTTTTTCAAATTATACCACGAAGTGCTTAATCGATTGTTGCGGATTCGAGGATAAATATCATTTTCTTCCTGATGAATCAGGCTCCCTTTTTTCTCTTCATGACCACTGCCTTATTCATATCTTATGATATAATGTCTTACACAAAGAAGCAGAGTCTATCAAGTTATTCCATTTTAAAAGGAGTCAAAATCCCGTGCCCGTTAAACTTCCGGAGGCCTTCAGCCTTCAAATGCAGCAGCTTCTGCCAACCGGCTTCGATGCCTTTATTCAAAGCTATGATGCGCCCAGGACCTATGGTCTTCGCATGAATCCATTCAAGCTCGCCGGGCGGTATCCGCTCCTTGTCGAAGCGGTCCGTCAGTTCAGGCTTGAATCTGTACCATGGTGCACAACCGGCTATTATTACGATGAATCGACAAGGCCCGGCAAGCATCCTTATCACGCCGCGGGTCTTTATTATATTCAGGAGCCTTCTGCGATGACGGCAGCCGAGCTGCTGGAGCCGCAGCCGGGCGAGTTTATTCTCGATATGGCGGCGGCGCCGGGAGGAAAAACAACCCAAATTGCCGGAAAAATGCTCGGACGCGGTATCCTGGTCGCCAATGAGATTCATCCGGCCCGAGCCAAAATTCTAAGCGAAAACGCAGAGCGCTGTGGAATCGCGAATATCATCGTGACCTGCGCCAGCCCGGAAGAGTTGTCCAGACGGTTTGCCGGCCTATTCGACAGGATCATGCTGGATGCCCCCTGCTCCGGCGAAGGGATGTTCCGCAAGGACGAAGCAGCGGTTAACGAATGGTCAGAATCGCATGTTGCCATGTGCGCGGCCCGGCAGAAGGATATTCTGGACCATGCCGCGATACTGCTTAAGCCAGGCGGCAGGCTGGTTTATTCCACCTGTACTTTCAACCGCCAGGAAAATGAAGAAGCACTTGAATCCTTCTGTGCGAAATATCCGCTGTTCAGTATCGTGAAGACTGAACGGGTATGGCCGCATGAACAGCGGGGAGAAGGTCATTTTATCGCTGTCCTGCAAAAAGCCTCCAGAGGCCAGGCAGCGCAAGCTTGCGAGATACAACCTGCCCGTGACCAATCGCCAGGCCGGAACAATCGCGACAGGCACAGCCATCCGGCAGCTGGAGCCGCAAGCCTGGCAGCGGACATGGCGCTCGCGCAAGGGTTCATCGACACCACGCTTCCAGGTGGTTTTGCGCTTGGGCCCGGCGAGCCGCTGCGCT
Organism: Paenibacillus nasutitermitis; assembly: GCF_014641075.1. Classification (GTDB taxonomy): domain Bacteria; phylum Bacillota; class Bacilli; order Paenibacillales; family Paenibacillaceae; genus Paenibacillus_Z; species Paenibacillus_Z nasutitermitis. Next base: position 1,308,218 of record NZ_BMHP01000001.1, on the reverse strand, counting down.
TCGGCGATGCCCTATACTGGCTGCCGCATCTGCCCGGAAGCGGAGCAAGCCCCATTCGGGCAAATGACCTGAATGGCCTTAAGGTCCCCCGCCCCGGTCTGCACCTGGGCGATATCCGAAAGAACCGCCTGGAGCCGGGCCATGCGCTGGCTATGGCCGTACCGGCGCAAACCGCTGCGTGGATGCAGACATACCCGCCCGAAGCTCCCGAGATTGCCGCCTATCTGCATGGCGAGACTTTGGCCGCTGAGACTGGAAGCAGCGGATGGGGACTCGTCGCCGTAGATGGTCTGCCGCTGGGATGGGGCAAAGCCAGCTCGGGCCTGATCAAGAATCATCTGCCAAAGGGGCTGCGCCGTTTCTCGTCGTGATCAAGCCGTATAACCGGCATTTGGCATACACCGGCATCTCTCTTGCAGCTTGTAATCTTAAATAGAAGCCTGCGTCGGCAGGACATACACCTAAATAATTCCACTCCCCAGGCAACTGTCCAATCACTCGAAGAGAAATTTTCATATGATACGGTAAACCGTGTGCCGGAAGAACATCATGGATATCAGTTAACGGCACCGGAAATACCTTTAGGGGAGGAATTTGCATGTCCGGTGTATACGGCGGCGGCTTCGGCGGATTTACTTCAGTTGGCGGAATCCTGGTTTTATTCATCTTGCTGGTCATCATTACCCGAGGGTTCTTATACTAGTCCTACCATAGAAATGGGTTAAGAATAAAACCGCCTGAGGAGTTGCCTTGGCGGTTTTTTCGGATCTGCGAACAGAGATTCACTTGGTTTCGTTCCTGGGGACCGGCGCGAGCCGGGCTCCTTCACCAAGCGAAAGAGCGCAGCGTAAGCGCCACACCATCTTCTTCGTTGGAGAGGGTTACCTGATCGGCAGCCGATTTGACCGCTTCCGGCGAATTGGCCATCGCCACACCAAGGCCAGCGAAGGAAAGCATCCCGATATCGTTAAAATAATTGCCGATGGCCAGCACCCGCGAGCTGTCAATGCCACGCACCTGAGCCAGACGCGTCAGTGCCGCAGCCTTGGTTGCCTCACGATGCTGCACATCGATAAAATATTCCCCGCTCCGCACATACTGAAGGCCCTCTTCCCACAGGCTCCAATCCTCTTCTATCCGGTCCAGTTCCGGCAGGCTGCCAAACACCGTGAATTTAATCAGCCCCTCCGGAAGCGGTGCCTCTCTTTCACGCCAAAGCGGTTTTATCTCAAATCTGTTGTACATTTCCTCCGCTTCCGGTGTGATGCTTTCAATCAACAAGTCAAAAGCGGTGCTTACATCGAAATGGTGACCGCCCCGCAGGCAGTATTCCCGGAAACCGGAAAGCTCATTTTCTGAAACACCATATTGATGAAAGACGGTACGGCGGTCCGCATCCATTGTAGCCGCTCCATTATGCGTTATCATCGTTCCTGACAGACCCAACGCCTCCAGGACTGGCAGCGCACTATTAAGGCCGCGGCCGGTACACAATACGATTTCCGCTCCCCGGGAAGCGGCTTCGCGGACGGAATCGCGGACCGCCGTCGTCAGTGTATGATTTTCTGTAAGGAGGGTTCCATCCACATCAAGCGCGATCAAATCATAATTAATCGACATCTGGTCCAACTTCCTTTCAATCTTACTGGCGCCCTTGCAGGCGCTGTATCGCAGGTCCGTATAGACAGACCGCTTATCTGCTCTTGACCTTCGCTTCTTTAATTGCAAGCAGCGGCGCAAGCTCCGTTTGCGCAAGCAGCCGGTATTCTCCGGGTGCGAGAGCCGGATCAAGCTTCAGCGGCCCCATGGCTACCCGTTTGAGGAAAGTCACTTTCTTGCTGGCAGACTCAAACATCCGCTTCACCTGGTGGAACTTGCCTTCGTGGATCGTCAGCGTAATCCGGCTCTGTACGGCCCCGGATTCCAAGGTTTCCTGCCCGTTGACCACCAGCTTTGCAGGCATTGTTACATATCCATCGTCCAATGTGACGCCTTCAGCAAATGACTCCACATCCTCTTGGGCGACATCTCCCAGCACGACAGCTTCGTATGTCTTGGGTACATGCTTGCGAGGCGACAGCAGCTCATGGGCCAAACGCCCATCATTCGTCAACAGCAGCAAACCTTCGGTGTCCTTATCCAGCCTGCCCACCGGGAATGGCTGAAGCACCCTGTCCACCGGTTCAAGCAGGTCGATAACAGTCTGATCCAGCTTATCCTCCGTTGCGGAGATAACCCCTTGCGGCTTGTTCATCATAACGTAAATGACTTCCTGGTACATAACCCGCTCGTCATCAAACTGAACAACAGCCGATTCAGGATCAAGTGTCATCCCATGATCCTTGACGCAAACCCCGTCAACACTCACGCGGCCTTGCTTGATCGCAACTTTCACTTCACTGCGCGAGCCGCAGCCCATATTGGCCAGCAGCTTGTCCAACCTCATTCTCTTCGCCATTTAACTCCACCTCCAACCGGTGAGCCGCTCATTCACAAGCCAGTCATCACCGCCAACTTTATCTATTTAACAAGGAATCGCTTATTGAGCAATAAACCGCCTGACCTAAGCTTCGCTCCTTCTTGGATGCAAGCCAGCGGCAGACGGTTAGGGTGAACGAGCATCAACAGCGGACTATGCCTGATAGAAGCATTTTATGAATCGTCTCCGGCATGCAGCCGGTCCTCGTGCGGGATTTGCGACATCTCTTCGACAAGCGCCAACAGTTCCTGATCTACGACAGTCAGCCGAAATGCCGTGAACGGAGGAGGTGCATGCGCTTCTGCATGACCATTCTCCTCTTCCATGCTGCCTTCCCCTGGTGCGGATATCCGGCCGGTTAAGCTGCCACCGCCGTTAACCCAGATGCGAAGAGGCGCGAGCACAACTGCAATATCATGGCGAAGCATCGCCAAATCCAGACCCAGGAGAATGGGCGGATAAGGCGCAAGCTTGTTCTCCGCCTGTGCAAACAGCTTTACCGCTCCCGAGAAGTTATCGTTCCGCCAATGGTGAAGCCCGACAGCCGCTTGAAGCAGGCCTTGATACAATGTATTGCGTCCTTCTTCCAGCCACAGCTCCTCCATGACTTCATGGCATTCGAAATAATCTTCATCCACATTAAAGAGTACGATAAAATGAACCAGCCGTTCATCATACCGCATCTCATCCGCCACTTAGGAACCCCCGCTTTTCTTCACCTTAATCAGCGCCGTTCGGATTTCATCAGCCAGCATGCGTATGGCATACCCGTCTTCTTTCTCCCAAAGCTCGTTGAACCGCAGCTGAAACTGCACGGCCTCCCTCACCCGATGAAAGAAATACAGATCCTGGATATCACTGAGAACGCTGGACACCATATTGGATTTCTCTTCGAAATCCCGCTGGGCGTCAAGTATTTCCTTGCGGATGCTTGACATTTCCGAGTCCAGCACCGATGCCGCTTCCGCCGCTTTCTTGAGCCTTGCCCGCACATCATCCGGCAGGCTTTCTTTGTATTTATAATTAAGGGAATGTTCGATCGTTGCCCAGAAATTCATCGCCAAGGTCCGTATCTGTACCTCCGCAAGCACAATTTTGAGTCCTATCGCGGTCTGTACGGGATACTCTACAATCATATGAAAGCTGCGGTAGCCGCTGTCCTTGAAATTCGTCACATAATCCTTCTCAAACACGAGCGTCAGGTCCTTGCGGCTGCGGATCAGCTGCGCCACCCGGTGAATGTCGTCCACAAATTGACACATGATGCGGATACCGGCAATATCTTCAATGCCGGTATCGATGTTTTCCATGGGGACGCTCAGGCGCTTTGCCTTCTCCAGAATACTGGAGATGCGTTTTACCCGTCCGGTAACAAATTCGATCGGTGCGTAAGTCTCTCTTGTTTTCAGTTCCGTCCGGAGCGTCTTGAACTTCACTTTCAATTCCTCAACAGCCTGTTCATAAGGCTGCAAAAACAGGCCCCAATCTCTACCGTCCATCCAGCCGCCTCCTGTCAGTCACCTGTGATCTGCACCAACTGCTTCCGCAATCGAATGATAGCCATCCTTGTGCAGACGTTCTTTCAAACCTCGCGTCAGCTCCCTCAAGAGCTCCGGACCGCGGTATATAAGAGCGGTATAGATCTCTACCAAGCTGGCGCCGGCGCGAATTTTATCGTATGCATCGTCTGCCGTAAAGATGCCCCCAGATCCAATAATGGGCAGCTTGCCGCCGGTCAGCCTGTACACCTCGCGGATCACCTCGGTGGAACGTTCCCTTAGCGGCCTTCCGCTGAGACCCCCGGTCTCCTGTGCATTCGGATGGGACAGTCCTTCGCGGCTGAGCGTTGTATTCGATGCAATAATACCGTTTACTCCGCTAGCGGCTATTGTCTCCACCGTATACCTGAGCTGCTCATCTGTCATATCCGGAGCAATCTTGACCAGAACTGGCTTTACCGTACCGCCGTGACTCTTCGCTTGCCCCCGCATCTCCTCCATGACGGTGGAGAGCAGCAGCCGCAGCTCGTCGCCATGCTGCAATGCACGGAGATCGGGCGTGTTAGGCGAGCTGATATTGACGACAAAGAAATCGCCATAGGAATACAAAGCTTGAAGGCAAGCGCGGTAATCCTCATGCGCCAGCTCATTGGGCGTTGATTTATTTTTGCCGATATTGACAGCGATCGGAATACGCCGATCCTTGACATTTGAGAGCCGCTGCGCCATTGCGGCGGTTCCTTCATTATTAAATCCCATACGATTGACCAGTGCCTCGTCAGGGGGCAAACGAAACAGCCTGGGCAGCTCATTGCCGGCTTGTCCCTTGGGGGTGACGGTACCGACCTCCGCGAACCCAAAGCCGATATTGGCAAACATGCCGACTGCTTTGGCATTCTTATCCAAGCCGGCCGCAAGCCCAACGGGATGGGGAAAATACACACCGAATACATCAACCGCAAGCTCGGGGCATTCCTTGACGCCGTACATCGACCGCATCATTGCGGGAATTCCAGGTACGCGGCTGGCGGAATGCAGGCCGTCTATAACGAGATGATGGGCTTTCTCCGGATCTATCCGGAACAAAAAAGGTTTGGCAACTGACTTGTACAACAACATCTTCACTCCGTTCATCATGCTGGCTCTATGCAACATTTTAACGTGTTCAACTGGAAAAAGAAAGAGCCCGGCGCGTCGATCATCTGCGCAAGCGGGCAATTTGGCTGTCTTTCTTATCATTGCGGGCTTAAAGGAAAACGGTTACAATGGGATCACATCCTATTACCCATTTAAAGAAAGGTTGATCCACATGAGCCAAGCCAAGAAGAAACCACCTATTTTAAAATCCAAGCCCAAAGATGAAGTAAACAAAAAAGCGCTGTTGTGGATCGGTGCCGTTATCGTCCTGATCGTCGTCATTGTGGCGGTTTTACAAATAGTAGAACAATAATCAATTCAACCAGCGATACACAACATCCGGATTGGTCTCATCCTGCATCGGCTGCAAGCGGAAACGCTCGTCAGCCGGCTTGGATGGGGACGCCGGAAGCTGACCGCTGCCGATCTCGACCTTGGTCCCCAAAGGCACCAGATCAAACAATTCCTCCACATCCGCTTTGCCCATCCGGACACAGCCATGGGATTCATCCTTGCCAATGCTCCCGGGCTCGTCAGTACCGTGAATGGCATATCGCGTTGCGGACAGAGTCATTCCCCTGCTTCCAAACTCGCCATCATCGCGTCCGTTTGGATTTTTCACTTTCTCGCTTATCGTGAAACTACCGGAGGGCGTCTTCTCTCCTCCGAGTCCGACATTGTAGCTGCGGACAATGACATCCCCGCTTACGACTGCCAGTTTGTGGCGCTCCTGATCAATAATGATGGACAACGGCTTATCCGGAAGCGACAGCTCTTCAACCGGACTTGTGCTCGCATTCTTCCCCGAAGCTGTTCGGTCAGATCCGCCTGCAGCTGCTCCGCTGCTTAAGCCTTCCGAAGCCTTTAGCTTCTGGAGAACCTCTGTAAACATCATCCGCATCGCTTGGGTTTCCCCCGACAGGATATTATTGGGATAGGGTCTTACCATATCGTCAATCTTGTCCGGCCAACGATTAAACAGGTTCCGGTATTGCGCTACCGTACTTGACAGCGTCCATCGCTGCTCCTGCTGCTTGCTCCAACTGCTGTAAGCCTTCCTGGCGCCGGCGGCATCACTGGGCTGGCAGTCACAGGTTTTTGCGTCGAGCATGCCAACGTTATAGGCCTGACCGCTCCCCTGCCGCTTGGCAGACAGGAGCATGCGGGTATTCCCCATCCATTTTCTCCAGCTTCCTTCCTCCTCCAGCATGGCGGCAAGTCCCAAATCGGCCGATTGTTTACCGTTTCTCATAAGGGCGCCCATCGCTTTTCCCACACCATTTGGGTCCGTTGGCTTCACGAAGACCACGCGAACATCGCGCGCGGTTCCCTTATCTTCCCCCACCGGTTCGCCAGCTGCCTCGGTTGCCTGTTCGCCCGTTAGATTGCTGTTGTTGCTGTGATCGCCTCTGAAAGGGTCGGTCAGAACCGCACCAATCAGAAGAAGGAGCGCAATCGTTGAACGCAATGCAAGAAGCTTCATACGCCTGCGCCGGTTCCATTGTGCGATCAACTGCTGGGGCTCGCTTGCCAGCGGGTGCTGCTTGCGCTCGAATGCTTCATAGATGCTGCCTGACTTCAGGAAGCAATAATTCGCTTTCGCTTGTTTATCTTCATTAACATACTGTTTTCCTAGCAAGTACCATGCCATTCGATTATCAGGATGGTTCTGTACATAACGTTTCAAATACGACATATCGTCCTGCTGTTCCATAGCCATCCCTCCCAAGAAATCCGAGCTATCTACTATATCGGCAAAAGACCGCCCGATTTCGCATCGGACGGCCATAAATTTAACCTTTTTTTAGATTATCCGGTATTCCGGTGTTTCGAGATGAGGAGATTAAAATTGCTTGTCCCGGATGAGCACCGCTCTCACATCAGAGAGCCACTGCACATCAAGTCCGATTTCCTGAGCGAAGAATCGGACCGGCAGGTACAACCGATCCTGTCGAAGGAATGGCCCCGATGTCAGTTTAAGTGTCTGCGGCGATTGACCTTCCGTTGTCTTCATTACGTTCAGGCTTCCTTCCTGGACAGTATACGATACACCATCCCGGCTTAATATCGCTTTCGAACCGGTATACTGTACCTTGAAGCCCAGTTTCTCCGTGAGCACCCGCATAGGGACGAAGGTCGAATCCTTCACCACAACAGGTGGAGCATCCGATGGCAGCACAGCGTTATTGTACAGAATCTGGGCATCCGATCCAGCCTTTACACCAGATGGCAATGCGTAAGGAGCCGCGATACGGATCTTGTTGCCGCCCGCATCGGCAATGGCAAAGGAACTTCCGCCGATCCATACTACATCTGTCGGCCGATTCAATTCAGCCGCATAGGCGACACCATTGGTGCTGCCCGCCTCTTGCGCGCTGCCGGCAACCGTTGTCACCACGCCGGATTTCAACAAACGAATGACATGGTTCAGGGAATCGGCAATCAAGACGCCTCCATCAGGTGTCACCGTCAAGCCGCGAGGCGCATGGAAGCGGGCATTTAGCGCCTTGCCATCCGCATAGCCGCCTTCTGCATACGGGGAGGAAGCAGCATAGGTCGCTTCTGCACTTCCGCCACCTGCTACTGTTGTTACAGTGCCTTTAGCAAAATCAATATAACGGATCCGTTGATTCCCCGTATCGCTCACATACAGATTTCCTGCATGATCCAGTGCCAAGCCGCTAGGTTCATTGAACTTGGCGTCCTTCAAGGCACCGTCAGCGAAATCACCTGCGGGCTCGACCGCACCCGGTATATATTCCACTGCGCGTGTCGAAGCCGCATTCAGCGTTGTGACGGAGCCGTTTTGAATTTTGCGGATGACATGATTAAGGGTATCGGCCACATAAACAATTCCCTCGTCCGTAACAGCCACATCCAGCGGATGATAGAAACGGGCATCCGCGTTCCGGCCGTCCGCGCTGCCAAGCTCGCCGCTTCCCGCAAGCGTCTGAACCGATCCATCCTTGTTAATGATGCGGATCGCATGATTGTCCGAATCCGCCACGTAAATCTGCCCTTTGCCGTCTGCGGCGAGACCCGCAGGATGATTAAAGGCTGCCGACTGCGCGCTGCCATCGGCCAGAGCGCCGATGGGGGCTTGATAATCATCCAGTCCGATATCGAGGCCGGCGAAGGTCTTCGTGTCCCCGGAGCTGATCGTGCGCAGGCGCTGGTTCCCCGTATCTGCTGCCAGGTAAGTCTTCAGCTTCGCATCATACAGCAGCGACACCGGTCCCCGAAATGCGGCGCTTTGCAAATTCCCGTCGCGCAGCGCGTATTCCCCCGTCCCGGCTTCCGTCCGAAGTTCATACAGCGCCTTATTGGCAATCAATGAATCGCCCGTTTGAGCGGCTTGCGCAGCGGATGAATGGCCGAAAGCTCCAAGCACAGCTGCGGCCGTCAGCAGCAGGGCCGTGTTTTTTGTCATTTTTTTCATACAGCCACAGCTCCTTAAGTTAGAGGATTGAACGCAACGTTCAGATTCAGATCTTGTCCGGTTGATGTCACAATCGTGCGGCCCTGCTCATCGACCGCTGTGATGGATTTGATGTGGAAGGTGACTGGAACTGTTACCGCGCCATTCTGGCCGGCAGGACGGTTGACCAGGAACGGCAGCTTCGCAACGGTCGTATTTCCGTTGATCTGGACGGCGCTGCCGCTGAATTTAGTGACTGAATAGATAACGGTCGATTTCGTTCCCGTACCTGCTACAACCCGCACATCGTCCACGCTGTCTGCCCCGCTTACCGATAAGCCTTCTGGCTCCACCTTAAAGATACCGTTCCCTCCTCGATAGGCGAGCATCTGATTGGCATCGTTAAACTTGATACTATTAAACGAGGAAACCGATTTGGTATACTCCACCTCGATCTGATACCCGTAAATCTTTCTTGAACCGTTGAATCCTCCAAGCTTCACAGCCAGATCAAGTGGAAGCGAAGATCCACCGGCCGTTGCCGTTCCACCCGCAAAAGCGGGATCGTCAAATGCCAGGCCCGTTTGGGACGGCTGAACCGTTCCGTCTCCACCACCGGTAGACGGAGATGTCGTTCCAGGCTGGGCAGCCTCCCCGGACTGAAGCGATTTCTTGTCAGCTTCATAACGTTTTTTCTCTTCGTCCGAGAGACCGGCTAGAAAATCTGCTTCCGCTTTTTTCTGCTGCTCTTCCAATTTCTTTTTATTCAATTCTTCCAACGCTCTCATAGCGGCTGCCAGTTTTTCCTTCTGGGCATTTAACTTGTCCTGCTCTTTTTGTTTCGCCGCGGCAAGCTCCTGCTGCTTTTTGATAAGCGCCGCTTTTTCTTTTTCCTGCTGCTTCTGTTTCTCATCCAGCTCCAGCGGGGCTACTTTGGAGAGATCGAGGATGATTTTGCCTGCATCCTGATTGACTTTCTGAATGATTTTTTCCATTTCCGTTATGGAGATTTTATTCTGCTCGATTGCCTTTTGGGCAATCAAGCCAACAAGATTTTCAAGATTGCGCTTTACCGATTCCAGCTTCGCTAAATCATTTAGGTTCAGGCCGCCCAGGGCAGGATCGTTTTCATTCGTGCTGCCAGACTCCATTTTTTTCTTTTGAGCGGCTATGAAATCGTCATTCTCCTGTTTAATCGAAGCGGCATCTGCGATCAATTGCCTGATGATTTCCGGCGAAATCTGCCGAACAAGCGCTTCAATGTCAATCGTTGAAATGGAGGTCAGCAAATTATCCGCCGAATTGCCGTCACGCGCCTCGACAATTTCCTGGGAGGGATAAATAAAAAGTGTTTGATCGATTTCCTTCTCATCCGGGTTCAGCCGGTTGGAGTCCGTAGAAGCCTGGACAACTCCCGAGGCGAGAAAAATACGGGTTAACCCGGTTAAAGGATCAACGCCAACCATAAACTGCGTCCCCCGCACTCCCATGATGGATGTGGGCGTCTCCACTTCAAACTGGTCATTGGCATTGGATACGGACTTGACCTTTAGCCAGAGCGAACCCGCCCATATGCTCATTTTTGTTTTGGCTCCGCTCTTATCCTTCAGCTTGGTAAAGGTAACCTGGGAGCTTGCGCCGATCGTTACACTGTCCTTGTCGGCATCCTCGCTTGCCAGCTCCAGCTTCACACTGCTGTCTTTGCCTGTTGCAATCTGGTCCCCTTCGTTCAAGCTCATGTTTTTGAATGCCTTAAACGATTTCGTCCCGCCGGATTTGAGCACACTCACCGTGCCTTCCAGCGATTTGACTACCGCTACACGCAATACCTGTGCGGATGCGGAGCCTCCTCCTGCCAACAATGACAGCGGCCCGCCAATCAACAGCAGGCAAAGGGCAATCATCAGAACCTGCATTCTTCTATTTCTCATGCTCCTTCTCTCCCTTCCTTAATAGCCGTCAGATTCTTTGCCGAATCCTCGTCCCGTTCTCTGACCACTTCCGTGACCAGTACGGGCAACTCTTTTCCTTTGACCTTAATCTCACCAATGGTCACCGTTTCAAAAAGCCCTGATACCCTGGCAAGCGTTTCCTCGCTGATGAGGATCTGCCCCGGCTTCGCATTAGCCTCCAGCCGCGCAGAGAGATTAACGGTGTCTCCGATGGCCGTGTAGTCGAGCCGCAGCATCTGCGAGCCGATATTGCCAACAACAGCCGGCCCGCTGTTGATGCCGACTCCGAAACGAACAGGCACTCCGATCTCGCGCAGGCAGCGCTCTTCAAGATCGGCGGACTGCCGCTTCATCTCCAGAGCAGCCCTCACCGCCAGCTCCGGATGGTTGGGTTGATCGACCGGAGCGCCGAAGATCGCCATTACACCGTCCCCGATAAATTTATCGAGCGTTCCGTTCCATTTGAATACCGCTTTTGTACAGATATCCAGGTACTCGTTAAGCACTTGAATCACCTGCTCCGGCTCCAGTTTCTCGGACATCGGCGTAAACCCGCGAATATCAACGAAGATAACGCTGATATCCCGACGCTGTCCTCCTACCTTGACATCCTCGCCGGAAGCGAGCATTTCATCCACCACGGTCCGGGGCACAAATCTTCCAAATATATTCGTAACCCGGCTGCGTTCCCGCCGTTCCATGACATAATGCGTGACCACCGCCCATATGAATGCCGTCGTTAAGGCCAGGAACGGATAGGTAAACGCAATAAAGGTATTCATATAATAGAAGCCGATCCAGATTCCGAAGAATGCGGCTGTCAGCACTCCATACACGATAAAAGAGCCAACCCCGGTAAAACGCTCAAACAGAAGCAGGGAAAACAGGGTGAGCAAAATGATAAGCGTGTAGGTGACAGGCGGTCCGGTCTTGGTATAGAAGTTGCCCGCTACGAGAGATTGAACCATGTTTGCGTGAATTTCAACCCCGTACATTTTGAGAGAAGTGCTCAGAGGAGTTAAATATTCATCCTGCAGTCCGGGTGCATACGGGCCGATTAAGACAATGCTGTTCTCGTAATATTCGGGAGGAATATTACCTGAGAGCACGTCGAAAAAGGATTGTGAATCATAGCCCGTAACCAGGCTCATGGCCTCGCGCGGCTGCGTATAAAATTCGGTTGCAATCTGATTTCGAGAATCTGTCGGCAGGCGCTTCAAGCCGCGGTACCAGTGACCGTCATCCTGATTCCAGGTAATTTGCTCATCCTTGTCGAGCATATAGTTGGCAAGCTTCACGCTAAAAGCCGGTATGATGAGGCCCTCCTGATTGGCTAGGCCCACAGTCAGCTTCCGGACAGTGCCGTCCTTGTCCTGAAGGACGTTGATATGTCCCTGTTGTTCGTGGCTGGAACCGATCGTTGAGGCGGGATAAGATACCGATTCCGTCAGCAGTCCGTTAACTTCGTCCTGCCGTGCTTTAAAATTGATTACTACAGGAAGCACAACGTTGGGATATTGCTTCATTACTTCAGTCATGGCTGCATCGCCCTGAGGATCCTGGCCCGGCTCAGCCAGCACGACGTCAAGCGCGACCGCCCTTGCCCCAGCGTCCGCAAGCAACGTAATCAACTGGGCATAGAGACTCCGGTCCCATGGAAACTGCCCCAGCTGATCCAGTGAATCCTGATCGATTTTGATGATTTTGATATCATCATACGGCACCCTTTGGACATCCGTTTTCTTCATAATCAAATCCTGCAGCGATGATTCCAAACGGTTAAGCGAGCCGCCGGTACCAAGACTGCTGATGAATGACCAGAACAGACAAATCACCGCTCCCGCAAACCATGTAAGCAGCCACTTTCGTCTGAGCATAAAGACCCCCTGTCTCCTTAATTCTCACCCAGTTAATTATGTAAAATACTGCTTTTTCCATTATCTATTCTAGTTAAGTTTATAGAAACTAGCAATATAAAAGATGTCGATAAAAAAAGAAGAATCCCGCTTCTTGTCGAAACAAGAAAGGGATTCTTCTTCTATAGTACGCGCTGTCCATCGGGATATACGCTACTTCTATTAATTATTAAACGGAACATCCGCTATTTTGATGGAATCGGTTGGGCAGCCATCTGCCGCATCCTGCAAATCATCATACAAATCCTCAGGAATCTCCGTGTTCCCTTTGTTGGCGTCTCCGTCAAAAATGACTTCGGCAAGACCTTCATCATCGTAATCATAAATGTCCGGTGCCGTTGCTCCGCATGCTCCGCAAGCAATGCACGTATCTTTTTCAACCCATGTAAATTTCGACATCGTATTCCCTCCCATAAAGTTTTATGCATGCACCCTGGTACGAATCTAGCGGGGATGCCTGGCATGCATCAGTTTTTAGTTTTGTAAGCGCGTAAGCTTATTGAGTTTATATAAACTTAAATGAGCAGTCCTTATTCATCACTATATAACAAATCCTCGTCCGTTTGCAAGGATGTCCCGCGAATTCGCTTGTTTCGGATCAGCGTTGACGGATCATTGCCCAGCATCCCCGCCGTCAGTACCGCATCCTCCCCAAACTTGTCGCGAAGCAGGTCCATCGCACGGGTCAACGCCTCTTTTCGCGGCTGCTGTTCATAACTGAACAGATCAAGCTGCATGGCTGTTTCGTTCCGGGAAGAAAGATTCTGCAGCGTGACGCCGAGCAGCCTTACGGGGTCCCCTTCCCGCCAATGTTTATCGAACAGTCTGCATGCCTCGCGATGTATGTCAGCTGTCGTATCCGTCGGTACATCGAGGGTTGCGGAGCGGTTCACGGTTGACATATCCGGCTTGCGGATGACAATCTGGACCGTTGAGGCAACCAGTTTCTGGCGCCGCATTCTCCTGCCTGTCTGATCCGCGAGATTCAGCAGGATGCGATGGGCTTCCTGCCGCTTCGTTACATCCTGGGGCAGCGTCGTCGTATGGCCAACTGACTTATTGGGCTCCCTGGCGGGATTGACCCGTGAATCATCATATCCATGCGCCGCCGCCTTCATCCAGGAACCGGCAACGCCAAACTGTTTGACAAGCAGTGTCTCTTCTGTCGCAGCCAGTTCTCCGATTGTATGGATGTTCAGTTTCCTTAGCTTCTCGCCGGTCTTCCTTCCGATCCCGAACAGCGAATCGCATGGTTTATGCCACAATAGACGGGGCACATCCCTTATCCGAAGCACGGTCAGGCCATTGGGTTTTTCCATATCCGACGCCATCTTGGCAAGCAGTTTATTGGGAGCGACGCCTATAGAGCAGGGCAGGCTCCATTCGCTTTGAATACGCTTTTGAATATCTTCCGCGATCTCAAGAGGCTGTCCGAAAGCCGAAGATCCCGTAATGTCCAGATAACATTCGTCAATGGAAGTGATTTCTACCAGCGGCGTATACTGGCGGGCAATCGACAGAAAACCGTGCGAGTATTTGCGGTACAGCTCAAAATCCGGCTTGATCAGAATCAAATCCGGGCAAAGCTGCAGTCCTTGCCTCACAGTCATTCCGGTCTTGATGCCCCTCTTTCTTGCGGTATAGGATGAGGTGACAATAATCCCCTTGCGCTGCTCGACACTTCCGGCAACCGCTGTCGGCTTTCCTTTATAACTGGCGGGATCTTCAGCCTCGTGAACGGAGCAATAAAAAGCATTCATATCCACATGGATGATAATCCGGTGTTTTCTAATTTGTTTATCTTCATCAGCCTGTTTCATATCGGGTAATAACCGCACATAGATATAGTTCAAGACCATGTGCCGTTTGCTCCAGTCTATAGCAGGACATGCATGTCTTCATAGCTTTCGCACCTCCTAATACAAAATTTAAGCACCAACTTCTCTTGTTAGCATACCATAAAATTTCGTCAAGAAAATCCATTCCCGGGCACAGGCAGTTTAGCGACAGTCATCAGCACTTTATGCTATAATATGAAATTATCACTTTGCAAAGAATGGATAGAGGAGGGCGTCCAAGCAATGACCAACATTATCTCGGTTTTCGATACGACGCTGCGTGACGGTACGCAAGGCGAAGGGATCAGCCTGTCAGCGGACGACAAATTAAAAATCGCCCAGAAGCTCGATATGCTCGGCGTTCATTATATTGAAGGCGGCAATCCGGGAAGCAACAGCAAGGATATTGAGTTTTTCCAGCGGGTAAAGGCTCTTAAGCTCAATGCCAAACTTACCGCATTTGGCAGCACGCGCCGCAAGTTCAGCCAAGCGGATCAGGACAGCAGTCTGCTGCGAATTGTGGAATCAGGCGTGCCTGCAGCTACGCTGGTAGGAAAATCATGGGATTTCCACGTGCATACGGCGCTTCAAACCACTTTGGAAGAAAATCTGGCGATGATTTATGACTCTTTCGCCTTTTTGAAGAGAAATCAGGTAGAAGCCATTTTCGATGCCGAGCATTTCTTTGACGGATATAAGCATAATCCGGAGTACGCCCTCTCGGTGCTCCGCAAAGCGCAGGATGCCGGAGCAGACTGGGTTGTGCTGTGCGACACTAACGGCGGTACACTGCCAACGGAAATACACGATATCGTCACCCGCGTCCGTGCGGAGCTCACTACACCGCTGGGCATTCATACTCATAATGACTGTGAATTGGCCGTAGCCAATACGCTTGCTGCCGTTCAGGCAGGGGCCCGCCAAATCCAGGGCACAATCAACGGGTACGGCGAACGCTGCGGCAACGCCAATCTGTGTTCCATCATTCCCAATCTGCAGATCAAGATGGACTACCGCTGCGTTTCTGACCAGCAGTTGGAATCACTCACGACGACCGCTCGTTATATTAGCGAAATCGCGAATGTCAATATGCCGGTTGGACAGCCATACGTAGGAAATGCGGCTTTCGCTCATAAGGGCGGTATTCATGTATCCGCAATCATGAAGGACTCCAAGACCTATGAGCATATCCAGCCGAATCTGGTGGGCAACAAACAGCGCATTCTGGTCTCCGAGCTTGCCGGACAAAGCAATATTATTTCCAAAGCGCAGGAGTTGGGCCTGGATGTGAACGCCAATAACGAGAAAACGAAGCAGATCATGGAACGGATTAAAGAGCTGGAGCATCAGGGGTACCAATTCGAAGGGGCTGACGCCTCCCTTGAGCTCTTGCTGCGCGATGCATTCGGCGAGATGAAAGAGCTGTTCAAGCTGGAGTCGCTGAAAATGCTCGTCGAAAAAAACAACGGGAGCATGAACGCCGAAGCGATCGTTAAAGTCAATGTCGCAGGTCAAACCGTCTATACGGCTGCCGAGGGCAATGGACCGGTCAATGCACTTGATAATGCGCTCAGGAAAGCGCTGGTTCAGTTCTATCCCAGCATCAACAATATTCATCTGGCTGATTATAAGGTCCGTGTCATCGACGAGAAGGATGCGACAGCTGCCAAGGTTCGTGTGCTTATCGAATCCACCGACTTCAAGAACACCTGGAATACGGTCGGCGTTTCCAGCAATGTTATTGAAGCCAGCTGGGAAGCGCTCGTAGACAGCATTCGTTATGCAATGATGAATATGGATAAAGTTGATTCCAGCGAGGACCAGCCTCGTGTCCGGCTTGGCCTGGTTAATCATTAAGCGTTTCAGTAAACCGTCATCCAAAAAAAAAGCCCGGTCCAGGTCAGTGGTTCAAATCCCCACTGACCTTGGCCGGGCTTTTTCGTCCGATAGCGTTCATGCAGGTCCCTGTTTATCCTCCTGCACTTTCAGCCATTTATCAATCCGATCCTGCCACTCCTGCTTGGAAATAACGCCGGTAATGCGCTCACGCACAATTCCCTTACTGTCAATCAGCAGGCTGGTAGGAAAAGAAGAAACTTTATAGAGCTCCGTCGCTTCGCCTTCACGGTCCATGAGGATCGGGAAGGTCAGCTTTTGCTCATCAACGAACTCCCTCGCCTGCCGTTCTTTATCGTAGCTCGTCGCGTTCACCCCAAACAAGTCCATCCTTCCCTCATAGGTTTGGGACAGCTCCTCCATATCAGGCGCCTCCAATTCGCAAGGATAACACCACGATGCCCAGAAGTTGAGCAGAACCAGCTTGTCCCGCTCCCCGCCGATCGCGATCTGCTTGTCGTCCAAATCAGGCAGCTCAAGCATGGGTGCTGTGAAACCGGGCTTGGGTTTCATATCTGCTGAAGCAGACAGAGCTTCGCTCTGCTTGCTTTTATTTTGATACACTGCGGCTCCTGCCAGAACCAGTACAACCGCGAGCCATAACCATGTCCGTTTCATTTTATGCCTACTTTCCTTTCCTGAACAAAGATGATCGATCCAAAGTGTCCGGAATAATCGTATAGGGGACTCGTCTATTCATTCATCGCACCGTCCCCGGTCCTCTACATGTTACCATGATGGGGAATGGAAGCTCAAGTCAAGGGGTACATTACTGGTTATAGGTACTCAGCAGATTCCACGGGAGCGTAGATAATCATGAATAAAGCAAAATCCGGTTTCAACACCAAGCCCCCTGCACCAGTGCGCACCAGCGACGCAGGACAGTCCAGTGGAAACAAATCCGCGACTGACAAGCAGGACAAAGGAAGCTCCAAATGGCGGGAATACATCGCTTTATCCTCTGTTCCGCTGGTTCTGGTCCTCGGCAACTCCATGCTTGTTCCAATATTGCCCCAGATGGAAACTAAGCTTGGTATCTCCAGCTTTCAGGCAAGTCTGGTTATAACCTTATTTTCCGTTTCAGCCGGAATCGTTATTCCCGCAGCGGGCTATTTATCGGACCGGTACTCCCGCAAGGCGGTTATGCTGCCTTCATTAGCCTTGTATGGTATAGCAGGAATCGGGGCGGGCATTGCTGCTATCATGCATTCCTACGGTTTTCTGATAACGGCAAGGGCATTACAGGGCATTGGAGCCGCGGGTACATCCCCGATCGCGATGGCGCTAGTGGGTGACAAATACAAGGACGGTCAGGAAAGTGAAGCGCTGGGTCTGATCGAAGCTTCCAATGGCGCAGGAAAAGTAATCAGCCCCATACTCGGCTCCCTCCTCGCCCTTATCGTCTGGTACGCGCCGTTGTTTGCTTTTCCCATATTTTGCGCTGCATCCTTCGTTGCAGTGAAGGTAATGATCAAAGAGCCTCCCCGCGAGAAGGAAAGTTCGACGTTCAAGCAGTATGTATCCGATGCGGTCAAGGTGTTCCGCAAAAAAGGGCGCTGGCTGTCCGCATCATTTATTGCCGGCTCGCTCGGACTGTTTATTTTGTTCGGCGTCCTCTTCCGATTGTCCGACCTGTTGGAGAAGCCGCCTTATTCAATTGACGGAGTAGCAAAGGGCGGCATTCTGGCGATCCCGCTTCTGGGACTTGTCGCTACGGCTTACCTGACCGGCAGAACCATCAAAAACAATGGAAAGCTGATGCGCTGGCTGATGATTATCGGGCTGGGCATTATGACCCTCTCTCTAGGTGCCTGCGCTTTTCTGCACAGCCATATCTATGCGCTGATTGGCTTCACTACGCTTAGCAGTATCGGAACCGGGCTGGTTCTCCCATGCCTTAACACGCTGATCACAGGATCTGTAGATCGTTCCCACAGGGGAATGATTACTTCACTATACAGCAGTCTGAGATTTCTGGGTGTCGCATTCGGGCCGCCTCTGTTCAGCTGGATGGCGGGAAAGTCGGACATGCTGCTGTTCGGGGTTGTGTCATTCCTTTCGCTTGCGGGCTTATTCCTGATAGTGGCATTCATACGCCCTCCGAAACAGTTGGAAGGCTAGGACAGCCATTTAATAAACATTCCTCTCTCATGTATAATGAAGCAAACATGAAGGAGGCGTCCATGATGGGCATTGAAGGATCACCCTTTGTATCTCATGGCTGTTCAAGCCGGACGGAAAGAGCCGAACTGTCCGCAGAGACCCGCAGCCAGCTTCTGGATGCCTGCCAGTCCGCTTATCCCGAAGAGGCATGCGGCGTTCTTGCCGGGGACCTTCCCGGACCGGCAGCAAACCAGGCCGATGGCGTCGTCCGGGTGACGGCGGTTTATCCCATACGCAATACCGCATCGGATACGGCAGCAGCTTTTTCGTTCCATCCTCAGGATTGGATCAATACTCTGTACCGGATACAAAAAAACCGACAATCGCTTGTCGGCATTTATCATTCCCATCCTGTACAGCCTGCGTTTCCATCGGAAGCGGATCATCAAGGCATGCAGTTTGGGAGCGCCGCATCCTATTGGATCATATCGCTGGCGGACAGGGCTTGTCCCGTCATCCAGCCATACCGATGGGAGAACCGTGCATTCCATCCATTAGTGCTTGCTTAAATAGGCGTACAAGTCCCCCAAAGTCACTATGTTTCGCGAGAAGATTTGTTGAAGATACACCAGCCAGAGCTGTGCAGTCATCATGGAATCCTCAAATGCATGATGACGCTGCGTAACAGGAATACCGCTATCTTCAAGCAGTTCATCCAGTCCATATCCCTCGCGTCCCGGCTTCAGCCATTTGGCGACCATCATCGTATCCAGCACGCGATGTGTCAGATTCACTTTGGAGGTCCTCCAGAGCGCGGCATTCAGAAACTGCCTGTCATGTCCGCTGGCATGCGCAATCAGCATCCGTTTCCCTATAAACTCCATAAAATCATGAAGAACCTGCATTAAATCAGGAGCGCCTTCCACCATTTCGTTTGTAATACCCGTCAATTCTGTAATGTGCCGGGGTACTTTGCGTCCCGGCTTCACTAGACTATAGAAGGAACGCTCTTCCATAATTCGCTCCCCTTTTAAGGTCACAGCTCCAATGGACAAAATTTCATCGCCGTTCGCCGGGTAAAAACCGGTGGTTTCCAAATCAAACACAATCACTTCCATTTCTTTCAGCGGCTGATCCAGAATGGACTCTTTGCGCTGCTCTTTGGACATGGAACGGATAAAAGCCATCTGCTGGGCATTTTGCGCACCCATCATGGAAGCGATCGCCGGCGTAATGCCGCCCATTTTATATAAATGCCACATCCGACCGACGCCTTTTTGCTCCTTCATGGTTTTCTCCTTTCGCCTCTAGAACCTGCTTATCGTTTCTTTATAGATACGACGCTGCAGCTTTCTGCCCTGGCGCAGGGCGGCCTTAAGCTGATCCGTCAGCTCCCTGGTCATCTTACGGCCCGCGAGCTTGCCATTATTGGTATATAGTCCTCCTTCATAACGTTCCGTGGCCATTAACCGGATCCGCAGGAAGAGCCGGAACGTATCTTTGTATACCGCCGCTTCCCGCTCCGTCAATTCCTTGTTCGCAAGCAGTCCCTGCAGTCGTGCCAGCGTCGAAGTTTCCATAACCCCACTTGTGATGCTCATCAGCCGAATGGCATTAACCATCGGAATATATGCCCCATATTTGACATCGAGACTGCCTGCATCTTCGCCATAAGGTTCTTTAAGCAGCTGTCCGAATATGCCGACCAGCATCTTATGCCGCATTGTATTGTTCAGCATATTTCTTATAATATCGGGGTTCTCTTTCAATCCGGCATTAAATTGATTCCGGAATGAGGCCATTACCCCGGCATCCCCGTAAATCATTCTGCAATCGGCAACTATAAGCAAATAGCGGACGCGTTCCCAATCCGGCTCTTTGTACCATACTTCCAGTTTGGAGCCCCAGCCCGACAGGGGCTGGCACCATTCCGGATTGGAGCTGATGACATTTCCATCGCATGGCGGATAACCAAGATGCTTCAGCAGCTTCACCACGTGATCAGAGAATCGCCTGAAATAGCCCGATACGTTTTCCTTCTGAGCTGTATCTTCCGAATCTTCATATACAATACCGCTATCCTGGTCGCTGGACATTGTCTGTTCTTCCCTGCCTCCGCTGCCGAACAATACATAAGCGTAAAGCACGGGTGGGGGTCCATACCCCATCCGTGCCATTTGCGCTTCCGAGAGGACGATCGCACGCTTGATGAAAGCGTCATGCACCTCGTTCAACCCGATATAAAATTGTTCGACTGTCCGTTCAGAGAGCAGAGCTTCCATATGTTCATGGATTTGACCTCTCAAGCCGCGCAGCGCATCCGCATCCTCGCAGACGCCGATTTGTCCCAGCAGCCGGGCATAAACTGAATCGTTCATGCATCCCTCTCCTCTGGCCAGTATGATTGTTTATGTCGGAATAATCGCTTATGCCTCTGCGTGAGCTTTTTTCATTTGCTCAGGATAGCCGTATGTGCCATGTTCGGAAAGGTCAAGACCGATAATTTCCTGTTCTTCCGTAACGCGTAAACCCATAACAAGCTTCATAATTCCAAGCAATAGGAAGGATGCGCCAAGCGCATAAGCGCCGCAGACCACAACCGATTCCAGTTGTACCCAAAGCTGGTGCCAGCTTCCTGTATCGATCAGTCCGCCTTGACCGACGCCTACTTGGTCAGCCAATGCCTGGGTTGCAAATATACCATTCGCCAAGGTACCCCAGATTCCTGCGGCACCATGTACAGACATGGCGTATATCGGATCATCCACCTTGATTTTCTCGAAAAATTTCGCGCTGTAAAATACGAGCACGCCTGCAACCAGACCAATCACAACCGCTGCCCAAGGATCAACGAACGCACAGGAAGCTGTGATGGCGACGAGCCCGGCAAGCGCTCCGTTTAGCATCGTTGAGATATCTGCTTTTCCATTCACCAGCCAGGAAATAAGCAGTGCCGCCACGGCGCCAGCTGCTGCGCCAAGCTGAGTATTGAACGCGACATAACCAAAGAATCCATCGCCTACCGTGAGGGCTGAGCCTGCGTTGAATCCAAACCAGCCGACCCACAGAAGCAATACGGCCAGGGAACTGAATACTTGGTTATGACCGAGTATTTCGTTGGCGGAGCCGTCCTTGTTGAACTTGCCGATACGGGGTTTAAGCAGGATTGTTGCTGCTAAAGCCGCAAGCGCTCCAGTTAAATGAACGACTGTCGAACCAGCGTAATCCTGGGCGCCGTCCTCGGCAAGCCAGCCTCCGCCCCAAATCCAATGTGCAACTACAGGATAGATCAAAGCCGTAAATAAAATGCTGAAAATGAGATAGGCGGATAATTTCGCTCGTTCCGCAAAACCGCCCCATGCTATGGTCAGCGAGATAGCCGCAAATGCCAATTGAAAGATGAAAAATACACTGGAGGGATAATCATCACCGGTTTCACCTACAATAGAAGGATTGAAGAAGAAATCACCGGATCCAATGAAACGATTTATGGCATGATCGACATTGTCTCCTCCGAAGATCAGGCCATATCCTACGGCCCAGTATACCAGGGAACAAAGACCTAAGGTAAAGATTGTTTTGCCCGCTACATGTCCGGCATTCTTCATTCTTGTCGATCCGGCTTCAAGCAGGATAAATCCGCCTTGCATCAGAAGAACGAGGACTGCAGAAACCAAAATCCAGATCGAGTTGATCCCAAGACTCAGCGTATCTGCGGCAGAATCCTCGGCAAACGCCATTGCCGGAAAAAGAAGAGAACATGCTGCAATCGACAAGACCAACTTTTTAAACATGACAATCACTCCCCATTTGTGTAATGTTACTTAACATTGTAAGAAAGACTTAATGTCATTATAGTCAGAACAGCTTATCTTGACAATATTTTTTTTGAATTCCTATAAAAAAATCAAACATTCAAGACATGATTGGACTCAAATGTTAAGTTTTTTGACGGGTACAGTTTCAAATTGTTCTATTTCGGGAATTATCCTTCGCATTTAGCGGAGGTCGGTATGTAAAAGGGCTTGGTATTGCTCTCCAATGGCCTCAGGATTGTTTAAGCGCTGCAGGTGATCCGATTGCTGCGATTCGAAAATGTGAAAACTTCTGAACATTTCGCGAATTAAAAGCATTACGTTTGACTGTATGGTTATAGTTTCTGTATCATATAATAAGATAAGTCTAAGAGTAGTTTTCATCCGTAACAACGCAGCAGCGCTTTTCTTGCGTTGTGAAGCACCTTTCATGAACAGAATCAGCAGCAGCCTTTTATTTAAAGAAAGAGGTGGGAAAGTTGGCGGAAAAAACCTTATACCGTATTGGCGTTTTATCGAAAATGGCCGACGTCAGCCCTCGCACAATCGATTTCTATACCTCGATTGGTTTAATCCAGCCTGAAACGCGTTCAGCCAAAAATTACCGATTGTACAGTGATGAAACCTTGCTTCGTCTCAAACGTATTGTACAAATGAAGCAGGATAAATATTCACTTGAAGAAATCAAGGAAAATATAAACGTGTGGAACAAGGTTTCCCGCGAGGAACAGGTATCAAGCAAGCTTACAGACCTTTCCTTGCATTTGGAGCAGCTGCAGCGGTATGTCAAGGAGCTCGAACCTGTATTAAGCCAAATGAAACCTCATCAGGCCAAGCAGGTGTTCAAACGTCTTGTTCCCCAAACAGCGGCATGTGTCGAAGCGCTGGCACTGCTCTTGAATAAGGGCGGACTCATGTAAACCAAATAATGGAGGGATTTAGCATGCTTCTATTCCATCCCATGGACTTTCTGATTATTATCGCGTTCGGTTTGTCGCTTTGGGCTCAATTTCGGGTAAAAGGGACTTTCAACCGCTGGTCCGAAGTACCGATAATGAGCGGCATTACCGGCTATGATGCCGCTAGAAGAATGCTTGATGCCAACGGTCTTCATGATGTTCCCGTTGAGCCGGTTCCCGGAAGACTTTCCGACCACTACGACCCCGTTCAGCGGGTGGTAAGGTTATCGGAGCCGGTCTACTACGAGAACTCCATCTCCGCCGTTTCTGTGGCTTGTCACGAAGTCGGCCATGCCATTCAGCATCAGCAGCATTACCCGATGCTGGTGGTCCGCCACCGCATCTTCCCGGTCGTCAGATTCGCTTCCGGCGTTGCGCCTTTCATGCTGATTGCCGGCTTCCTGTTCCAGGCGACCGGACTGATCGGGCTCGGCATTCTTTTCTTTACTTGTGCCGTTGCCTTCCAGCTCGTAACCTTGCCCGTGGAATATAACGCCAGCAACCGGGCACGTGAGCTGATGATATCCGAAGGCTTCATTTCCAATGAGGAAGAGCGGGGCGTTGCTAAAGTGTTGAATGCCGCTGCCCTTACTTATGTAGCAGCTGCGCTCATTTCACTCCTGGAGTTGCTGAAGTATATCATGATCTTCACGCAAAGCCGCGATTAATCAAAACGAGCGTCGGCATGCGAAGAGGCGGGACCCTGGGTCCCGCCTCTTTTTATTGCACTGTGACCCCGTTATGACCTAACTTTTGGCTATCAGGCCAAAGTACAAAGGATAAATAACAGCAAGAAGCCGGACAACAGCTTGTCCGGCTTCTTCACCTATCCGCCTTCTATTGTTTTTCTGTACGGAATCGCGATAACGTTTCTTTGAGTCCTGTTGATACCGTTTGGAGCTTATCCGATAGGCCGACAAGTCCTTCGCTGATATTCGTCTGCTCATTACTTAAAGATGCCACTTCCTCGGAAGTTGCCGAAGATTCTTCGGCAACCGCGCTGACGTTGCCCATCGCGTCGGACAAAACAAGCTGTGAACGTTCGAGCACGCTGATCGATTCCGTAACCGAGCTGAGACGATCGACAAACTGGCCCATCTGACTTTGAACGGTCAAGAATATCTGGTTTGCTTCCTTAACCGAACCAATTTGCTCCTGGAAAATCGGATAGGCATCGGAAAGCACATTAACCGTCTCATCAATTTCTTTTTGGATCGTGTCTGTAAACTGGCCGACTACATCAATGGATTGACGGGATTGGTCGGCGAGCTTGCGAATTTCGTCCGCCACCACCATAAACCCTTTCCCTGCCGTACCGGCGCGCGCAGCTTCAATTGTTGCATTCAAAGACAATATATTGGTTTGTTTCGAAATATTGTTCAGAACATCCAGGATTTTACGAATCGAGGACGTACTGTCCTTCAGACGGTCAACCTTCTCAACCATGGAACGTGTCATTTCTTCCGTCAATCCCGTTTTTTCAATCAGACTGTTCATGTAGACTGTACCCTGACGGCTCGCATTCTCGACTTCGGAAGCGGAGACGCCCATCTGCTGGTTGGCATCCATAACTTCCTTCATCTGAATACTGATTTCGCTGGTCAAATCGCTGCCTTTCTCCGCTTCCATGGCAAGGCTTGTTGCACCATTAGCAATTTCTTCGGTAGCGACCGCGATTTCTTTGGCGGATATAGCCGTTTTTTTCGATGCATCCGTCAACTCGCCCGCTGTGCTGAGCACATCGTGAGCAGATTGCGTTGTTTGATTAACGAGGGCAGTAATCTGAGCCATCATCTGGTTAAAGCTTTGGGAAAGCTGGCCGATTTCGTCACGGGTCTTCACATTCGACCTGACATACAGATTTCCGCTTTCGCCTTCATTCATGAGATTGCGAAGTCTTCCGAGCGGCATAGCGACCATACGGATAACAAGCAATCCGATCCCGGCTGCCAGAACCGCAGCTATAGCGGCAATGATCCAGGTCCAATCACGAATCTTAGCGGCATCTTTCACCAGCTCCTTCACCGGAACCGTACCGAGAATCTTCCAATTCAATGTAGCGAACTGATGATACATGGCCAGAACTTCTTCCCCGTTCTTGTCATTCACCTGCAGCGAGCCGGTGGCAGCCGATTTGCTATCGTCAGGCAGAACGACCAGAGAATCTTTCTCCAGCTCCGCTTCGTCCGCACTGTAAACAATTTTGTTGTCTTTGGTCACAATCGTAATCTCGCTGTTGTCGCCTAATTTCAAATCCTCCAGCTGTGTCCCAAGCTCTTTGAGGAACACTTCGACAACAATAATGTATTTGCCCTCGTTGGAGATCGTATTCTTCAAGACACGACTGAGTGCAAACGAGGGTTCGGACAAGTTTCCGGAGTAACCCTGCACTTTGGTAGGCAGCCATACAAGCCGGCCGTCCCCCTCGACAACCTGCTTCATCCATTCCGATTGCTGGGCTTCCCCGGCATTAACGGAGCTGCCGCCAACCGTTATGCTTGATATGGCACCCGCATTAATGGGAACAATTGATACCCCTACAATCGTGCTATTGCCGATTACATAAGTTTGAACCGTGTCGGTCAATTTTTTCATCGCTTCGAATTTGGCATATTCTTCTTTCGAGGAATTCAGAACTTGCAGATTTTCCTGAACGTTTTTGTCGAGCATAAGCTGCATTGTCAAGTCTTCATAATTGCGGAACATAAGATCCAGCTTGCCTTTGGATTGCGCGATCGCCACGGAGCTTGATTCCGACACTTTCTTTTTGATAATCGACTTGGATGTGGAATAGGAGAACAATCCGACAAATAAGACACACACCAGAATTGCGCTGAAAATAATAAGAAATAATTTAATCCCCACGGATTTCAGCGGGCTTCCCAATCTGATTTTTTTTAAATTGCTTAACGATGAACTATAACTCTCTTTTGTTGCATCCTTCTTCTTTGCTTCTGAGCCATCAAGCTCTTTCTTTTTTTCTTTGTTCGTCCATTTCATCGACCAGACACCACCTGATATATTGTTTGTTTGTTATTGAAGTTTACGTCTGCCGTCAACCTTCTCGTTCTCAAAGGCTTGCTTCTATGTAAAAAATTTGTACAGCCAAAAATAGTCAGGCCCATGAATCCTCCTTATGTCCCACCCTTTCATTTCTGTTTAATGAACACTTTATCCTATATATCGGTAATCAAGGTCATCAATGTTAGTTGATTTCGGCAAAAACTCACAAAAAAAACCTTTCCGTTATAAAACTCTCCGGAAAGGCAAGACTTCTGGCATAGAAATAGACTTAACTAAAGGCGTACCCGCTTGCGCATCATATCCATTGGCTGAACCGCATAGTCCGTTTTGAACACAATAGTCTGCAGCGGATGTCTGGCCGCTTCAAGCAAGATTCCCTTTTCATCGGTGATGGGACCGACGATTTGCTTGAAGAAGGTTCCTTTCGGCCCGAAAAATTCCACTTCTTGACCGGGCTTAAAGTGATTTCGCTGCTGGACAACGGCTAAACCTGTCGAGGCATCATAAGATAATACAACGCCGGCAAAATCGTAAGGCGCCGGTTTTTCTTCAGGCTCATAAATATGATCTTCCGGCCCGGGCGTATCATAGAAAAAACCGCTGTTGAGCGGACGGTTTGCCGCTTTATTGATATCGTCCAGCCATTCCTGCTTCAGTTCATAATGCTCCGGGTCGGCCATATAAGAATCGATAGCCTGCCTGTAAGCATTGACGACTGTCGCTACGTAATGGACGCTTTTCATTCGTCCTTCAATCTTGAAGCTATCGATGCCGGCCTCAATTAGATCAGGGATATCCGCCAGCATACACAAATCTTTGGATCCCATCGTAAATTTATCTTCTTCGGTTCCAAACATGGGCTTGTCTTCCTCAAAGATATCGTATTTCCACCGGCAGGATTGGGAGCAGCCGCCACGGTTTGAATCCCTGTCCGTGAAATGATTGGAGAGAACGCATCGACCGGAGAAGGATGAACACATAGCGCCGTGAATAAAGGCTTCAATCTCAATATCGACATTCGCCTTGATCTGTGCGATCTCCTCCAGGCTCACCTCACGCGCCAATACCACGCGGGGCAAACCTTCATCCTTCCAGAACTTGACGGCCTGCCAGTTGAGAGTCGATTGCTGGGTGCTCAAATGCACCTCAAGCTTGGGCGCAACACGCTGCGCAGTTTCGATAATGACAGGGTCAGCCGCGATAATGGCGGCAATGCCGGCTTCCTGGAGATGGCGTAGATAATCTTCCAAACCCGCAATGTCCTCGTTATGGGCATATATATTCGTTGCCACGAAGACCTTCGCTCCATAGCGGGCGGCAAACTCCACGCCTTCCTTCATCTCTTCAAAGGTGAAATTGCCGGCCCCCGAGCGCAGGCCGTATTTTTGTCCGCCGATATAAACGGCATCCGCCCCATAATGGACGGCAAATTTAAGTTTCTCCAAGTTCCCTGCCGGCGCCAGCAGCTCCGGTTTGGCGAGCCGATGACGTTTGCCGGTATAGCGTGGCGATGCAGCGGTCGTCACGGTTGTCACCTCCTGATTATTCTAGATTGGACCGATTTCAATATACCTGTTCCTTATAAAAAAAACCGTAAGAAAGCTCACGCGCCGGATCCTGCACGGCTTTGATCGCATCAAGCCACTCTTCCCGGAAAACATAATCCGCAGGACTTTCGCAGTAGGCATCGATAGCCGCGCGGTAACTACGTATCACGATTTCATTGTATGCCGCCGATTTCAGCAGTCCTTCAATCTTCAGGCTGTCAATGCCGGTTTCCATAAGCTCGTGCAGGTTCTCGATCATGCAGATGTCATCCGAACTCATAATATGCGTACCGTTTGAATCCTCATAGATAGGGAAGCGTTCATCAGGGCGCTCGACCTCAATTAAATATAAGCCTTCCTCATAAGTGCCCTGGGCTATTCCCTGCGGCATGGAGGAATCCGCTGCTTCTGCAGGCCCCGCCTGTCCCTGATGCTGCAAATAATTGTGCACCAGCGGTCTTTTGGAATGATAAATATTCGTCAATCCATGCACCTGAACCTGCACTTCGAGTTTAGTCCCTGCTTTGAATTCCAGCACCTGATCCATATTGAGCTCCCGTGCTAGCACGACTCGAACAGCCCCGCGGCGTCCCCAATAATTGGCTGTCTCATAATTGGTTGAGGTCATCTCCGCATTCCAGTGAAGCTTCAATTCGGGTGCCGCTGCCCGCACAGCCATCAGAACGGCAGGGTCTCCGAATACAATAGCATCCACGCCAGCATTTGAAAGAGCCCGAATATAATCAGGAAGTGTGTCCACAGCGGCGTTATCCATAACATTGTTAACGGCAGCATAGATGGAGACGCCTTTGGGATGGGCGATCTCCACCGCTTTGGAAATCGCCTCCACATCAAATTCACCCGGCAAACGCAGGGCGTAACGCGCCTCACCCAATACAAAAGCATCTGCTCCGGCTTCTATCAAACATTTAAGCTCATCCAGCGAGGAGGTGGTTGTCAGCAGCTCTGGTTTAGTTGCCATTGTTCGCCCCTCCTTGCTTTGCCGACTCTTTGCTTTTGGCAATATTCCGGTTATGCTCCTTGAGCGTACGGCCAAACAGATGCTCATGACTTCCGTCTTTTTTGGTTACATAATACAGATAATCGGTGTCTTCCGGAAACAGTGCGGCTTCAATGGATTTAAGGCTCGGCGAGGCAATGGGGCCTGGCGGCATCCCTTTCACCCGGTACGTGTTATAAGGACTATCCACCTTGGTATCCTCTTCGAGCAGCCGTTCTTTAGGCGCTGGCAGCGCATACTGAACGGAAGCGTCAATTTGCAGCGGCATTCCCTTGTCAAGCCGGTTATAGATAATTCCGGCTACAATCGGCCTTTCTTCATCGACCACAACTTCGCGCTCTACCAGCGATGCGATCGTCATCAGGGCATGAAAATCGATTCCACGTTCAAGCATGGGCTCTTCCCAATTTTCCGGCAGTGAATCAAGCTTGTGGTCAAGCTCCATCAGCATTCTGATAATGATCGCTTCTGGTTGGCTGTCTTTCTCGAGCTCGTAGGTTTCCGGAAATAAATAGCCCTCCAGGCGGTGCTTCAAGGAAGGTTTGTCTTTGGGGATGCCTCTGGCAGCCTCGGCGTCTCCCCAGCTCCGGTCCGTATCCGCCAGCTTCAAAAATGCCTCCTTGTCCACATATCCCGCTTTGCTTAAAGTATCTGCGATTTGTTCAATCGTAAACCCTTCCGGTATCGTGAAACGAATGGTTTCTTTCTTCAAAGTCTCTCCTGCATTCAAAACAGTAATAATGGTGTCCTTATCCATTCCCGGATTCAGAGCATATACCCCCGCCTGGAAACGCGGACCCTCATCCTTGAGTCGCAAATAATACTTAAAAAGAAAAGAATCCCGAATAATTCCTTCGGCTTCCAGCGTTTCAGCGAACTTAAAAGGGGACATCCCTTTCTTCAGTTCAACTTGCCTTGCTTCGCCTTGAGAGGCAGGCCGCAGGCCATTCCAAACATAGAATAAAGCACTTGCCGCAAGAAGAATGAAAAAGCCCAAGATGGAAACAATCACCCAAAAGGTGATTCGCCCGCGGCTTGGCCCGGCTGAACGATTTCTGTTTTTAACCGGCTTTTCGTTTACCGGCTGCTGGTCTGATCGATCCAAGGATATTTCCTCCATTGTTATAAAATCGCGGAAAAGGACGGCCATGCGCCGCCCCCATCCTTGAAGCATCAGAAGAAGAACAGGTTTCCCTGTTTCCCCGACCTTTTCTATGTGAAGATACAAGCCCTCGTGCCAGGACGAGATTTTGGCTGCATCTTCATGATTGGCTTATTCACCAGTGTCCGATCGAGGCCAGACGCACCTGGCAGCCCGCTCTGTTTAAGGCTGCTGGTCCCCGTCAAACCACAAATCGTCAAAAGCTTCCGCCACCGCTTCCCACTCATCCTCGTCCTCGATGGACTCCAAAGTCGGCTCTGAGCCGCTTGTAAGTACACGGAAGAAAGCCACTTCATCAGATTTGCGCATAGCCTCAGATTGCAGTCCGGCATAATCAGAGGCGCCTAGCCGAAACTCAGCGACAACACGCAGCAGCTCTGTTTGTCCATCTTCGCCAATCAGCTCGACTTCCTGTCCGAAAGCCGTTCTCAGAACAGAAATTCTCTCGACAGTTGACACCTTATGCCCACCCTTCATCCGAAACTGATGTAATTAGCCTTCGCTTTCCTCGATCTCGGCAAGAAGGGTGTTAAAGGTTTCTTCAACCATGTTCCACTCTTCTTCATTCTCGATCGTGTACAGCTTCAGGTCATCGCCTTCTTCCTCGTAACGGAAGGCATAAACCTCTTCGGCATCTTCTGAATCGTTATCAGTATCCGCGCTTAAAGGCACAACCATCATATATTTCTGATCAGATCCATCTACCTCAAATTTCATGACAACCTCGAATTCTTCCTCGTTGCCTTCTTCATCTGGAATGTAGATGATTTCCGGCTCTTCGTACTGCATGTCGTCCTTTGTCATCGTTACCCTCACCTTTTCGTTTTAGAATCGAGATAATTTTGCAAAATGAGCGCTGCCGCCATTTTGTCCACCACTAACTTTCGCTTCTTCCGGCTAACATCCGCTTCAAGCAAAGTACGCTCTGCCGCAACGGTTGTCAGACGTTCGTCCCATAGGTGAACGGGTACATTTAGCTTTTGCTGCAATGTTTGTGCGAATGCGATGCAAATTTCGCCACGCGGACCGATGGTGCCATTCATGTTTTTCGGTAAACCGACCACAATTTCGCTTACTTCATGCTCACGGACCAGTTGTTCAATGGCATCCATTTCGCTGTTGTCACGACGCTTCTCGACAATACCGAGTCCCTGGGCAGTCCAGCCGAATGCGTCACTGACGGCAACACCGATTCTGCGGTCGCCGTAATCCAAACCCATTAGACGCATACGACAGATAACCTCTTTCACTCGAAGATTACGTACGGTGCTGACTTAAATACGAGCGTACGAGTTCTTCAATAAGCTCGTCTCTTTCTTTACGGCGAATTAGACTTCTGGCGTTGTTATGCCGCGGAATGTACGCGGGATCTCCGGACAACAGATAACCGACAATTTGGTTGATCGGATTATAATCCTTCTCCAGCAGCGCATCGTATACCGATAGCAGTATCTCCTCAGAAGAAGTCTCGGGTCCCTCCGCCTTCACGTCGAATTTCATTGTCTTGTCCATGGAACTCATCGCCAGCACCTCACTTTCCAAGTCGCTTAAAAACGGTAATATAGCTCATCATATCACATTTGACTGGGATAGAACCAGTTCTTGTGCAATTTGCAGTGCTTCGTCTATTTTTGAAGGATCTTTCCCGCCCGCCTGAGCCATATCCGGGCGTCCGCCGCCCCCGCCGCCGCATGCAGCAGCAGCCGCTTTAATGATTTTTCCGGCGTTATAGCCTTGCTTGACAAGCTCGGGAGATACGGCAGCTACCAAATTGACTTTGTCATCCGCCACAGCACCGAGAATGATCACCGCTTCGCCAAGCTTTGCTCTAAGTTCATCCACAATACCTCGCAGTGCATCCATGGATGGTGCGCTGACCTGACTGGCCAGAACGGTCACGCCATTGACGGTCTTCGCCTGTGATTCCAGCGAACCTGCTTCTATGCGTCCCAGTTTGCCTTGCAGCGATTCGTTTTCCCGGGCGAGTTCTTTGATCTGCCCGTTCAGCGCTTCGATGCGTCTTGGAACTTCGCTTAGATTGGATTTTAGCAATCCTGCTGACTGCTTCAGCAGGTCCAGCTGGCTCTCCATATAAAGATAAGCATGGCGGCCGGTTACAGCTTCGATCCGCCGTACACCGGAACCAATTCCGCTTTCTCCGACCAGTTTGAAGAGTCCGATTTGCGCTGTATTGGCAACATGACAGCCGCCGCAGAGTTCGAGACTGTAATCCCCCACTTGCACAACACGGACAACATCTCCGTATTTTTCGCCGAAAAGCGCCATGGCTCCCATCGCTTTGGCTTCCGCCAAAGATTTGTAACCGATTTGAAGCGGTGTCCCGGTCCAGATTTGCTCATTGACCCGGCGTTCAATGTCACTAAGCTCTTCGGCGCTGATCGTGCCGAAGTGGGAGAAGTCGAAGCGTAGGCGATCAGGCTCAACTAACGATCCGGCCTGGTTGACATGCTCGCCCAGCACATCCTTGAGCGCCCGGTGCAGCAAATGGGTCGCTGTGTGATTCTTCACCGTCGCCTCACGCGCTTGCCGGCTGACGGCGGCTTGTACGCGATCACCGACACGAAGGGATCCGCTTGTGACAATCGCATGATGGACCGGTTGTCCGTGGGGCGCTTTGGTCACATCCTCAACCTGCAGCGTAAAGTCGCTTCCTGAAATCGTACCCCGATCGCCAATTTGTCCTCCGCTTTCCGCATAGAACGGCGTTTTGTCCAGAAGCACCATAACACGGCTGCCTTCAGAAGCTTCGTTCACGGACTCCTGATCTTTTATAATAGCGATGACCGAGGCGCCTTCGGCCGTAAGTTCATCATATCCGATAAATTCCGATTTATCCGTCATAGTTGCAAGCGGACCACCCTGCACGTTCATGCTGCCCGTATCCTGCCGCGCTGACCGGGCACGGTCACGCTGGGCTTCCATGGAGGTATCAAAACCATCGCGGTCCACTCGGAGGCCGTGCTCTGCCGCATAATCCTCCGTCAAATCAAAAGGAAAACCGTACGTATCGTATAGCTTGAACGCATCGGGACCGCTGATTTCCTCCCCGCCCGTCGTCTTGGCAGACTGAACCAGCTCATCCAACAGCGCAAGTCCGTCCGACAGCGTTTCATGGAAGCGCTCCTCCTCGGTGCGGATAACCTTCTCGATAAACTCGCGCTTCTCTACGATCTCCGGATAATAAACGCCCATAATATCGCCCACTACCTGAACCAATTCATGCAGGAAGGGACGGTCAACACCCAGCGATTTGCCATAGCGGACCGCACGTCGGAGCAAGCGGCGGATAATATAACCGCGCCCTTCATTCGAAGGAAGAACGCCGTCGCCGACTGCAAAAGCCACCGTGCGGATGTGATCGGCAATGACCTTCAAGGCGATGTCATGTTCCGTGTTCACGCCATAGGTAACGTGAGCGCCCGCAATTTGACAGGTCCGATCAATGATGGGACGGAACAGATCGGTATCGAAGTTGGAATCCACATCCTGGAGGATGGAAGCAAAACGCTCGAGTCCCGCTCCGGTATCGATATTTTTATTCGGAAGCGGTGTGTAGCTTCCGTCTTTATTGTGATTAAACTGGGAGAATACCAGGTTCCAGACTTCAAGGAAACGTTCATTCTCTCCCCCCGGCCAGCATTCGGGATCGCTCAAATCCCCGTATTTGTCGCCGCGGTCGTAGAATATCTCCGTACAGGGACCGCACGGCCCTTCCCCGATATCCCAGAAATTCTCCTCAAGCTTGTAAATGCGCTCCGCCGGTAGTCCGATCTTCTCATTCCAATAGCGGAAAGCCTCTTCATCCTCAGGGTACACGGTAACCGACAGGCGGTCGGGCTCGAAGCCGATCCACTCCGGAGAGGTCAGAAATTCCCAAGCCCAGGCGATAACCTCTTCCTTGAAATAATCCCCGATCGAGAAGTTTCCCAGCATTTCAAAAAACGTATGATGCCGCCGTGTTTTGCCGACGTTCTCAATGTCGTTCGTGCGGATGCATTTCTGGGAATTGGCAATTCTCGGGTTGTCGGGAATCACGCGTCCGTCGAAATAGGACTTGAGCGGCGCCATCCCGGCATTGATCCATAATAACGAAGGATCGTTATGCGGAACGAGCGATGCGCTTGGTTCGATTTTGTGGCCTTTGCTTTCAAAGAAAGCAAGCCACTTGGAACGAATTTCACTGGCTTTCATAAGGTTCAACCTCCATCGATTAGTGAAAATAAAAAAAACGCCCCTAAAATCAGGGACGAATCATTCGCGGTACCACCCTGGTTATTGCCCATGGATGCCAGCTGTGCAAAATACCGCTGATCTCCTATAAAGGCAATCTCCTCAAACAGACGCTAACGGGTCCAACCGGTGAAGTTCGTTCACACTCCGAAACCAGCATTCAGCTGATCTTCGCCAAAGAATTCTCTCAGCCAGCGCAGACGATCTCTGCGAAGGAATTCTTTCTCTGATTGACGGGCTGCAGCCTACTAAAGTTTCATCCACGTTTTGGGCAAGGATGCAATTAACTATTTGCATTTAGTATAGCGACAGAGCGGGCCTGCTGTCAAATTGTCTTTCGTCTGACATAATAAGCGAACATATGCTGCAAAACCACTTTCAATGCAGCGAATATCGGTACTGCTAAAATCATACCCACCATACCTGCCAGCTCGCCGCCGACCAGAAGGGCAAAAATAATCGATAACGGGTGTATATGCAAGGTTCTGCCGACAACCTGAGGCGAAACGACATTGCTCTCGAGTATCTGACAGGCGGTATTGACGATAACC
Source organism: Paenibacillus nasutitermitis (assembly GCF_014641075.1). GTDB lineage: Bacteria > Bacillota > Bacilli > Paenibacillales > Paenibacillaceae > Paenibacillus_Z > Paenibacillus_Z nasutitermitis. The sequence continues at coordinate 1,273,650 of NZ_BMHP01000001.1, read as the reverse complement.
ACCATGAGCACCATTTTCATGGAGATTGTCGAAGCCATGATCAAAGCAGGAGCCGCGCCAAAGAAAGGACCCAGGTATGGAATAATATTTGTAACCGCGACCACGCTTGCCAGCAGCAGTGGATAGGGCATGCCGATCATCCAATAACCGAGATACGCCAGCACGCCTACAATGAGACATACGAGAAACTGCCCGCGGATATAGCTGCCCAGCGCATTGTCGATATCCTTAATCAATCTGACGGCATGATTGCGGTGCGTTTTGGGCACATAGGTCAGTACCGTCCGCTCAAACACATTAAAATCCTTCATAATATAAAAGGCCAGAAACGGAATGATGAAAGCAATGAAGATCACATTAATCATCGCGCCGATGTTATTGACAAAATCAAAGATGGCGTCAGAAGCCTTTTTTTCCAGCTTGTAAATAGAATTGTTGATCCCGCTGCGGATGCTCTCGGGCAGAAAGGATGTGTTGTTCAAATCATTGACCAGATTTTGGGCACGGATCGTCAAGTCAGGCATATGCTCGTTCAGCTCCTGCAGCTGTTCCAGGAACATCGGGATCGTGTTGATCAGAACGACGGTAAGCGATGCACAGAATACCGCATAGATCAGCAGTACCGCCATCGTCCGGGGCATTTTCCGCTCATTGAGCAGATTGACAACGGGATTAAGCACATACGACACAATCATCGCAATCAGAAAAGGAGTCAACACCGCTTTGAGAAAACCGTATATATGCACAATAATGGGTTTTAACAGCAACAATAAATAAAGGGAAATCAGTCCCAGAATCAGATATACGAGCCAAACAAATAAACGGTTCTTCGTAAAACGCTCCATCCGGCGTCCCCCTGCACCCATTTTATGAAAACCTGTCCGAAAGTTTTTCTTCCATACAGTATATGTACAAGGCGGACAAATCATCCTTTGGGATTATGAGAGCTTCTTGATCACTGTGAGCTTTACAAAACAAAAAAAGACGGCCGGAGGCTCGTCTATTTTTATATTCCCATTTTTAGTTTGCGTGAATTTGCGGCATTTCCTCTTCAAAAAACAAATCGTCGAGGGAGCTTAACGTTCCATCCTCTTCCACTTGAAAGACGGACATTTTGTCGCCGTTGACTGTCAATTCAATGAAGCAGCCCCAGCAGTAATACTGGTGGGATCCGATTTTCCCGATATCTTTCGAGTTGCAATTTGGGCATCTCATATTTCATTTCTCCCTATATCCGAATCAGAAGCGGCGACCGGCTCCATAAACGCTTCAATGCCGGCCGGAACGATTATCGCATTTTCCCCGAGCAGGACCAAATCGGAATCTTGCGGAATGGGCAGCCACTTGCGGCCTTCCATTAAATCCGCTATGAAACCATCTGTCAACTCAAAGCCTACTATTTGTGTACCCAGTAAATCCTCAAAATAAACATCCGATACCCGGCCAAGCTGCTCGCCGCGATCCGTAACAATTGGCAAATCCTTCAGATGCACGAGACCGGAATGGAAAGTTCGCAGGACCTCAATGACTTCCATCTTGCGGACCGAGGCCTCACTCATAATAAGAACAGCGTCTCCGCCGCATATTAGAACATCCATCCACCGGACGGTTTTCATTGCGGTCAAGAACCGCCTGCCTGCTTCGAGTACAATTCCATCAAGCTGCCAATGTTCGTTAAACCAGACGTCTTTCACATAACCAACACGTTTTCCTCTGCTGATTTCAATAACAGGAAGTCCAATCATATGCTGTAGTCGGATCAAAGGGTTTGGAGGCCTCCTAGGCATTAGTACGAATCCGGTTATAAAAAGTTTCAACTTTTTTCGCCGCGATTTCTAGCTCCTCCAAAGTATTCCCCAAACCAAAGCTAAAACGTACAGCGGAAGACAATCTCTGCGGCGGCAGACCCATGGCTTCCAACACATGCGACTTCTCCAGTGCGCCAGCCGTACAGGCCGATGCGCTTGAAGCCGCGATTCCTTCGAGATCAAGATTCATCAGCATTGTTTCCCTGTTTATCCCGATGAAGCTCAAATTAACAATATGCGGCACTCTTTGGGTGTGGTGACCATTGAGGATCAGTTGGTCTGATCCGGCAATCGCCCGCATACTCTCTACCCATTTATAACGAAGCTTGTCCATAAAAAGTTTCTTATCTGGCCATGAATTCACAGAATGTTCAACCGATTTGGCGAAACCGACAATTCCGGCTACATTTTCTGTACCGCCGCGCCGTTTTCTTTCCTGCGATCCGCCGTAAAGCAGCGGCAGTATAGCGGTGCGTTTCGATATATACAAAGCGCCGATTCCTTGCGGTCCGTTGATCTTATGTGCAGAGAAGCTCATGAGATCAACAGGCATCCGCTTGAGGTCAATCGGCAGCATAGAAAGCGCCTGTACGGCATCCACATGAAAAAGAACCCCGTGCAGGCGGGCAATATCACCGATCTCCTCAATCGGTTGAACCGTTCCCGTCTCATTATTGGCATACATCACACTAATAAGAGCCGTTTCCGGGGTGATGGCTTTCTCCACATCAGAAGGTGAAATGCGGCCTGTTTCATCCACAGGCAATATCGTTGTCCGGAAGCCTTCCTTGGCAAGCGCTTCGCAGGTATGCAGCACAGCGTGATGTTCCACAGCCGACGTAATAATATGTGTCTTCCCTTTAAGCTTACCTGCTCGGGCCGCGCCCGTGATTGCCGCATTGTCGCTTTCGGTGCCGCCGGAAGTGAACATGAGTTCCGATGGCTGGCATCCGACCGCCTCAGCTATGGTGTCTCTGGCGTCATTCATCCGCTGGCGCGCAGCCCGTCCAAGATGATGGATGCTCGAAGCATTGCCGGGTTCTCCCGTATAGATCTCCATCATCGCCTTTGCCGCTTCCGGAAGAAGCGGCGTTGTTGCAGCGTGGTCCAGATATATATATGCCATTTTTTCTTCACCCTTACCCGCTTCTAATCCTTATTGATTCCAGGAGTGAAGCTTATGTTTCTTTAGATGTAAAACATATACGAATCCAATTCTCCATTCTCTTTATACGAGATCAGATCCGCAAGAGTCGTTGAATCCAGCACCTCCGCAATGCTGTCGCGGATACGAAGCCACAGATCTCTTTTGGCCGGGTCGTCTTCTTCGGTGAAATCAACCGGTGAAATCGGCCCTTCCAGGATCCGGATCACATCGCCCGATGTAATGGATTCCGGTTCCTTTGACAAAATATAGCCGCCATAAGCCCCGCGGATACTTTTGACCAGCCCCGCATTTCGAAGGGGCGCAATCAGCTGCTCCAAATAATGTTCTGATAAATTATTTCGTTCCGCAATGCTTTTCAATGAAGTTGGACCTTCCCCGAATTTGGCGGAAAGTTCCATCATAATCGTAAGTCCATAACGTCCTTTTGTTGATATTTTCAACTTCGACACCTCTTCTTTGTTTGAGATCTATCTTTTCGTAATATGTTGGTTACGCTGAAGGCCTATAAATCATGGTATTCCCATAACATATATATGTTAACATACGCAATGCGCTTTAGGGGAGAAAAGCTTGACTTCTTCATGAAAAAGTTTATTATTTTGTGCTACAATAAAGAAACTTATGAGGCAACCTTCTATTACTATAACAGAATGGCTACCCATTGTAATAATCAAGGTGGTGGAACTGGAATGAGCAACAGTCAAACTCGCGTTGTTGTCGGTATGTCCGGCGGTGTGGATTCATCTGTCACTGCCCTTCTGCTGAAGCAGCAAGGTTATGATGTGATTGGCATATTTATGAAAAACTGGGACGATACAGATGAGTTCGGCCACTGCACCGCGGAGGACGATGCCGAGGATGTCCGCCGCGTCTGTGATCAGATCGGTATTCCTTATTATACCGTCAATTTCGAGCAAGCCTATCAGGATAAGGTTTTTGCCTATTTTCTTGACGAATACCGCCGTGGACGCACGCCAAATCCCGATGTCATGTGCAACCGTGAAATCAAGTTTGGCGAGTTTCTTCAGAAAGCGCTGGATTTGGGAGCGAGCTTCCTGGCAACCGGGCATTATGCGCGGCTGGAACAGCTTCCAAGCGGCGAATCCCAATTGCTGCGCGGTGTGGACGGCAATAAAGATCAGACCTATTTCCTGCATGCACTGAGTCAGCAGCAGCTCGCTAAAGCCATGTTCCCAATCGGTCATTTACCAAAACCTGAAGTGAGAAGAATCGCGGAAGAATTCGGCCTCGCAACCGCCAAGAAGAAGGACAGTACTGGCGTATGCTTTATTGGGGAACGCAATTTCAAAGAATTTCTGAGCGGTTACCTGCCGGCTAAACCCGGCACCATGGTCGATATCGAAAGCGGCGAGACAAAAGGCAGACATGACGGGCTGATGTATTACACGCTGGGCCAAAGGCAGGGTTTGGGCATCGGCGGCTCCGGAAATGGCGAGCCTTGGTTCGTAGCGGCCAAGGATTTGAAGGAAAATATTCTTTATGTTGTACAGGGCGACAAGCATCCAAGCTTGTATTCGACCGGGCTGACAGCGTCTGGCATCAATTGGATTTCTCCGTCCAGGCCTGAAGGCGCCTTCCGCTGCACCGCCAAATTCCGTTACCGCCAGCCGGATCAAGGTGTTACCCTGACGCTGGATGGCAGCGGATTGACCGGGAAAGTCCAATTTGATGTGCCGCAAAAAGCGATCACGCCCGGACAGGCTGCAGTTTTCTATGCTGGCGATGTTTGTTTGGGCGGCGGCACCATAGATGCTGTTCAACAGGAGTAACCTATTCCAACCAAAGGACCGCACCGCGGAATATGGCAGCACAAAAGGGATTGTCTCCATCATGAACGACGATGGGGACAATCCCTTTTGGTCATTATATTTGATTAGCCAGTACCGGCTTGAAGCTCATGTATGGGATCGAACTGCTCTTCAGACCGCTTGCGGATGAGAATGCGGGAAATTCGCAAATGATCGGTTTCCTCAATGACAAACTCATAGCCATCTGGGTGAATCACCATCTGGTCCCGCGAAGGCGGAATCTCGATCTGGGCATACATCCAGCCGCCAATCGTATCATAATCATCGCTCTCAATGTCGATGCCGAAATAGCTGTTTACTTCTTCGATGAGCATCATTCCGTTAATGGAGTGGGAAAACTCATCCTTTCGTTCCACATCGGGACGTTCTTCATCAAATTCATCCTGTATTTCTCCGACGATTTCTTCCATGATATCTTCCAGCGTCACAAGGCCTGATGTGCCCCCATACTCGTCGATCAGGATGGAAATCTGCGTCTTCTTCTTCTGCATCAGTTTCAGCAGCGTACTAATCTGCATCGATTCGGGGACGGTCGTCATCGGCCGGGTTATTTGCCGCAGATCGGAAATGCCCGGCGCCGTCGTCACTTTCAGCATATCTTTTATATGGACGAATCCGATAATATTGTCTTTATCACCATCACATACCGGATAGCGGGTATGCATTTCCTTAAGCGCGATGGCCTGATTCTCATCAAAGGAGAGATTGGCGTACAGACAAACCATCTCGGTCCTTGGAATCATGATTTCCCGGGCGTTGGTCTCCGCAAAATCGAATATATTATCCACGAGTGCGAGCTCTGTGTTGTCAATGAGTCCGGATTTATGGCTTTCTTTCATCAAAATACGGATTTCTTCCTCCGTATGCGCCGATGTATGCTCGGAAGCCGGTTCGATTCCGATTTTTGTAAGCATCCAGTTAGCGGTGCCATTTAAGAACCATATGAAGGGAAACATAATTTTGCGGAATAAGATGAGCGGCGCGGCTGTCCACATCGTCACTTCTTCCGACTTGCGTATTGCGATTGTTTTCGGTGCCAGCTCACCAAGCACGATATGCAAAAACGTGATGATGGAGAATGCGATTGCAAATGATACCGTAGAGATTACCGTGTCATTGGAACCCAGCTTGAGCAGTATAGGTTCGATAAAGTGCTTCAGCGCCGGTTCTCCGAGCCACCCAAGGCCTAGAGAGGCCAACGTTATGCCGAGCTGACAGGCGGACAGATAAGCATCCAGATTGTTTGTCAGCATGGAGGCAAAACGAGCACGGCGGTTGCCGTCCTGGACAAGTGTGTCGATCCGGGTGCTCCTTACCTTCACCATTGCAAATTCTGCAGCTACGAAAAAACCGTTCAAAAAAACAAGCAACAAAATCAGAATACCACTCCACAATATGGGTAACGGGTCACTATTCAACGATTCCCTGTCTGCCGCTTGTCGCCCGTATAAACGACGGTAGCAACGACAGGTGCACCTCCTTCTGGCCATGAAAATTATAATAAAAGTTTATAATCTAAGATTAGACGAATGCGAACTTTACGTCAAACCATCTGATCGCTGCATGTCGTCATTTTCGAGTGTGTAGTAATGATTATTCGGTAAAGGTTGCCCTTTATGCACGTTTTGCTGGCTATTGCTTACTTTTATAAAGAAAGACGACGTTTATCGCCCATTCCGACGCTGCTGATTATAGCGGATCTTGTCTTCCATCCCCTGCTCGGTTGCCTCATAGAACGATTTGCTGCGGATCTTATCGGGCAAATACTGCTGTTTCACATAATGCCCGGGGAAGTTATGGGGATATTGATAACCGGCATGCCCCAATTGCTGCGCGCCGCTATAGTGGGTATCACGCAAATGAAGCGGTACCTCGGCCGACCCCATGGCTTCGATGGTATTCATCACATTGCCGATTGCCACTGCTGAAGCATTGGATTTGGGGCTCTCCACCGCAAACAAAATGGCTTGAGCAATATTATATTTCGCCTCAGGCCAACCGATTTTGTGATAAGCATCCATAGCCGTAACCGCCTGAACCATAGCTTGCGGATTGGCAAGACCGATATCCTCACTGCATGCGACAATCAGACGGCGGATGAAGGTCATGGGATCCATTCCCAGCTTCTCTACGGCATATAGAAACCAGAACAGCGCCGCATCGCTTGAGCCCCGGACGCTTTTGTGAAAAGCCGAGAGTACATCGTATTGCGTCGATTCATCCGCACGGATGGTAGGCATGCGAATTGATTCCTCCGCCACCTCAAGCGTGATCCGGACCGAACCGTCCTGCTCGGAGGGCGTGGTCACAGCCGCCAGTTCAAGCGCGTTAAGCGCTCTTCGGATATCCCCTCCGGCTTTGCCGGCGATATGCTGCAGCGCTTCTTCTTCGGCATGCAGATCCATGAAGCCAAGCCCTTTCTCCTTGTCCGCCAGAGCCCGGCGCATCGCTTCAAGCGCATCCTCGCGCGTCAGCGCCTCCAATTGAAACAGCGTCGAACGCGACAGCAGCGCGCCATTTACATAATGGAACGGATTCTCTGTTGTGGCCCCGATAAAAATTATGATGCCCTGCTCGACTGCCGGCAGCAGTGCATCCTGCCGGGAAGAGTTAAAGCGGTGTACCTCGTCCAGGAACAAGATGGTTTTACGTCCGTACATGGACTTGTTCAGTTTGGCTTCCTCGATAACGGCGCGGACGTCCTTGACCGACGCATCCACAGCGTTGAGCTTCACGAATTCTCCCTGCGTTCTCCGGGATATAATATGGGCAAGCGTTGTTTTGCCGCAGCCTGGCGGGCCGTAAAACAGGATCGAAGAGACCTGGTCCGCTTCAATGGCCCGTCTGAGCAGCTTGCCCTGGCCGACAATCTGCTCCTGGCCAATATATTCATCTATGGTCTGCGGACGCATCCGGTCCGCCAATAATCTGGCCTTGGAGGAGTCGGCTGTTTCCTGATAACTGAATAAATCCATTTCGCAACACTACCTTTACTAAGATCCGAATTCAATCCCCGATGTCTGTATAATACTGTCATCATACCATACAAGCACAAATGTTCGCCAGCGACTAATCGCAATGGGCTTAACAGGTTAGAAGCAAAAAAGCAGCCGCTCTACAGAGAAGGCGCCGATAAACTTCGGATGCCGTATTCCATAGAGGGCTGCTGTCTCCATCCCGCTTTATACTCCGCTGAATGTCTGGACAAGAAGATAGATATTCAACACCGCGATAATAACCGCCACTACCCATGCTAAAATTTTGAGCCACAGCGGGTTGGCGAATTCCCCCATCTTCAGCTTGTCGCTGGTGAATTGCACCAGCGGAATGACTGCAAAGGACAACTGCAGCGACAGAATCACCTGGCTGAGGATCAGAAGATCCAATGTTCCTTCTTCACCATATATCATGGTGACGATAACTGCCGGAATTATGGCAATCAGCCGGGTAATTAACCGGCGCAGCCAAGGTTTGAGGCGTATGTTGAGGAACCCTTCCATCACAATCTGGCCGGCAAGCGTTCCGGTCAGCGTGGAATTCTGCCCTGCGGCCAGAAGCGCTACCCCGAACAGAATGCTCGCTGCGGCAGTGCCAAGCAGAGGAGCCAGCATATGATAGGCATCGTCTATTTCAGCTACTCCCGTATTCCCAGTCGTATGGAATGTCGCAGCGGATACGATCAGGATCGCGGCATTAATAAACAAGGCGAAAAATAAAGCGATTGTGGAGTCCCAGGTCGAGTATTTGATTGCTTGGCGTTTGCCCAATGTTGTTTGCTCGAACTGACGGGTCTGAACGATGGAAGAATGCAGATATAAATTATGAGGCATAACCGTTGCCCCCAGGATTCCGATTGCGATGTACAGCATTTTCGGATCCGTAACAATTTCTGCACTAGGAACGAACCCCTTCAGCACGCCGCCGATTTCGGGTCTGGACAGAAAAAGTTCAACGAAAAAACAGCCGCCAATCGTTACAATCAAGGTAATAACCAGCGCTTCGATATAACGGAAGCCTTTATTCTGCAGAAGCAGAACAAGCAGCACATCTACGACCGTAATGATAATCCCCGCAATGAGTGGAATGCCAAACAACAAATTGAGCGCAATTGCCGAGCCGATGACTTCGGCCAGATCACAAGCGGCAATCGCCAGCTCACATAAAATCCAGAGTATCATCGAAACCGGTTTGCTGTAGTGGTCTTTGCAAGCCTGAGCCAGATCCCGCCCTGTTACAATGCCCAGTTTGCCGGCAAGCGCCTGAAGGACAATAGCCATCAGATTCGATAAAAAAATGACGGATAATAACGTATAGCCGAACATGGAACCACCGGCAATATCCGTTGCCCAGTTTCCTGGATCCATATACCCTACGGCAACCAGGTAACCAGGCCCTGCAAAAGCGAGAAATTTCCGGAACCACGATCCGTTTTTGGGGATTTTCATCGACCTGTATACTTCCGGCAGAGAGGATGATGCACGTTCATTTCGCCAACCGCTATTATTGATTTTCGGTGCCGATTCTTTCATTTTGCCTTCACCTCTAAATTGCATGCTTGATCTACTCCTTACCTGTATGCCCGAACCTTGTCGTTGTTCCCTTTTTATATTGTATACCCACAAAAAAGTTTGTCAAAAGCAACTTTTGTTGATTAACGCAAAAAAACCGTCTCAATGTCATCATTTCTCATGATTTCACTGAAACGGTTTCTTATTCTCGTTTTTTTGTTAATCCTGCTTGTCTGCCGGAGGCTGTTCCTTAACCGGAGCGGAACCGGCTTTTTTCTTCGCCGGACGTTTGGAGCTTTTGGGTTTGATGGGCGAGCGAAAACGCATCGCCGTCCACGTATCGTCCAGCGACACGAGGGCAACCCCTTCCCAGCCTGCGGCTTTGAGCACATTCCAGCCGCGGTCCCGGTTTAAATCAGACTTGATATTTGAAGTGCCTTTGGGGTAACAGATCCAGATCATCGCATCGTCCGCGGCCGCTTCCATCACGATGGGAGCATGCTCATTCAGATCGGCGATGCTGGCAGCAAAGAGCAGTACAAAGCCATACGTGCCGGCAAGCTTCGCATCATAAGCCACCGCTTCACCGCTGATACTGAGCTCCTCCAGATATTCCTCGGAAGGCGGTTCAAGAATTAAGGCACGCATATCCAGAGAAAGGCGCAATTTATTAACTAATGCTGCGTTCATGGTTATTGTCCTCCTGCATGTAGCAAATCTTTTACAACGACACTTACCATGATCAGACCTGCGACCGGTGGGACAAATGCATTGCTTGCTGGCGGCTGCTGCGCTTTGCGGATCTCCGGCGCGTTCTCCGGCACGATCCTTTGGGTAACATCCACGCGCGGCTTTTGCGGCTCCTCGGTTGAGAAAACCACCTTCACGCCTTTCTTGATCCCATCCTTCCGAAGCTTGGTGCGTACGACACGCGCAATCGGATCCATACTGGTTTTGGAGATATCCGCTACCTGAAATTTTGTAGGATCCATCTTATTGGCCGCGCCCATGCTCGAGATGATCGGAATCTTTCGTTCCAGACATTGCTTGATGAGATGGATTTTGTAAGAAATCGTGTCGGACGCGTCCACCACATAATCCAGGTCGAACTCGAACAGCTTCTCATAGGTTTCCTCGGTATAAAACATCCGCAGTGAAATCGCATCGCAGTCAGGATTGATCAGCTTGATCCGGTCGCGCATGAGATCCGCTTTGGGATGGCCAACCGTGGTTGTAAGCGCATGGATCTGACGATTGATGTTCGTAATGTCCACGACATCCTTGTCAATCAGAATAATACGGCCCACGCCTGTTCTCGCCAATGCTTCAGCGGCTATCGAGCCGACACCGCCGATGCCCAGCACGGCAATGGTACTCCGCTTCATGATATCCAGCCCCTCGGGGCCAATCGCCAGCTCCGTACGTGAAAATTGGTGTAGCATGCTGTACAGCACCTCCTAAATCCTGCAAAAGAAAGAGCAGCCCTCCACCCTTAGCGGCTTGCTGTTGAGATGCCAGGGCAGATACCTAAATGGCATTGATCTGTCATTTCAACAACCGCAAGCCGTTAAGAGAGACAATCCGCTCCGATCATTTTTGAAGCCATTTTTAGAGCGAATCCTGTCCTGCGGACGATTCTACTCGGCTGAGGTTCCGGTTCCCGCTGCGGCAGCCGCGGCTTCCGGTTGTTTGACGGGCTTCGGAAGCGTACGGATATGCAGCTGTTGAAGCTGGCTGATATCAACTTCAGACGGGGCATCGACCATCAGGTCCGTCGCACTGGCTGTTTTCGGGAATGCGATCGTTTCACGCAGATTCGTGCGGCCGGTCAACAGCATCACCAAACGGTCGAAACCAAATGCGATTCCTCCATGCGGCGGAGTTCCATAATCAAATGCATCCAGCAGGAATCCGAATTTTTCATACGATTCCTCGGGAGTGAAGCCAAGTGCTTTGAACATCATTTCCTGCACTTCGCGTTTGTAAATCCGCATCGATCCCCCGCCTACTTCGTAACCGTTAAGCACGAGGTCATAGGCTTGTGCGCGGATTTGTCCGGGGTCGGATTCAAACAGCGCCAGATCTTCTTCGTTCGGACGCGTGAACGGATGATGTTCCGCCACGAAACGTTTGGCATCCTCATCCCAGCCGAGCAGCGGGAAATCAACAACCCACGCGAATTTGAAAGCTGATTCATCGATCAGACCCAGATCCTTGCCGATCTTCAGGCGCAGATTACCCAGAACGTCCGCAACTACCTTCTTCTTGTCAGCCGAGAACAGCAGCAAGTCGCCTTCTTCCACGCCCAACCGCTCGGTGAGCGAAGCAATTTCCTCGGGCTTGAAGAACTTCACGATCGGTCCGCGCCATTCGCCTTCCTTCACTGTTACCCAGGCCAATCCTTTGCCGCCATAACGCGAAGCAAACGGCTGCAGGTCATCCAGCTCCTTGCGGCTCCAGTTGGCGCAGCCCTTGGCATTGAGCGCCTTGACTACCCCGCCGCCTGCAGCTACGCTTGCGAACACCTTCACATCGCTTGTACTGACGATATCGGTGATGTCTTCCATCTCCAGGCCAAAACGCAGGTCCGGCTTGTCGGAGCCATATTTGTTCATCGCATCGGCATACGTAATTTGCTGGAATGGTGCCTGAATATCAACCTGGACCGTTTCCTTAAGCAGACGGACCACCAGTTTTTCCATCAGTTCAAGGAGCTGTTCCTGGGACAGGAATGAGGTCTCGATATCGACCTGAGTAAATTCCGGCTGACGATCTGCACGCAGATCCTCATCGCGGAAGCAGCGGGCAATCTGGTAATAACGTTCCAATCCGCTGACCATCAGCAGTTGTTTGAAAATTTGCGGCGATTGCGGGAGCGCGAAAAACTCTCCTGCGTGGACGCGGCTTGGTACCAAGTAATCGCGGGCGCCTTCCGGCGTGCTTTTCGTCAGAATGGGCGTTTCTACATCAATGAAGCCTTCCTCGTCCAGAAAATCGCGGAATATCTTGGCCGCTTTGGAGCGAAGCTGAAGCGTTCTTTGCATTTCAGGACGACGAAGATCCAGATAGCGGTATTTCAGACGGATCGACTCATCCACTTCCAATCCATCCTCAATTGGGAATGGCGGGGTTTTGGCGGCATTTATAATTTCGATTTCCGTCACGCGGATTTCGATCTCGCCCGTAGCGATATTTTTGTTGACCGTTTCGGCATCGCGCTCGACAACCTCGCCTTTGACCGCCAACACGAATTCATTGCGCGCGCGGTCTGCGATTGCCAGCGCATCTCCGGAGAAGTCCGGATTGAATACGATTTGCATAATGCCTGTACGGTCGCGCAAGTCAATGAACAATACGCCTCCAAGATCGCGGCGGCGCTGCACCCAGCCATTCAACGTAACAGTTTGACCTACTTCTTTTTTCGTTAACAATCCGCAGGAATGAGTTTTCAACATCATAATTAGAGTCGACTCCTTTATTTTGTGTTCGATAATTTAGCACTGCCTGTTAGCTCAAAATCTCATCTGCAAGCCGGTCAAGCGGGACAAACCGCTGCTCGCCGCTCGTCATATCTTTCAGGGCGATTTCGCCTTTCGCCAATTCGTCATCCCCCAGGATCGCCGTGTACCTCACGGAAAGACGGTCCGCAGACTTCATCTGCGCTTTCATCTTGCGTCCCTGGTAATCGCGTTCAGCCGCGATGCCCCGCTGCCGGAGCTGGTGCAGCACCTTCGTCAGCTCCTGGTCAGCCGCTTCGCCAAGGGCGATCAGATAGACATCGACGGCATTCAGACGTTCGAGCTGAACTTCCTGTGCTTCCAGCAGAATTACGGCGCGCTCCAGGCCAAGTCCGAGTCCGACGCCCGGCTGGTCCGGACCGCCGATATCGGCAACAAGGCCATTATAGCGGCCGCCGCCCCCTATCGTATCGATAGCTCCGATTCCTTTTGCCTTATACTCAAATGCGGTGTGCGAATAATAATCGAGACCACGTACGAGCCTTGAATTAATCGAGAATGGAATGTCCATATCGCTCAAGTGGCGCTGCACAGCATCGAAATGGTTCCGGCACTCCTCATCCAGGCTGTCCAATATGGAAGGAGCTCCTTCAAAATGATGCTGGTCGACCTTGCAGTCCAGCACGCGCAGTGGATTGCGGTCTATCCGCGACTGGCAGTCCTTGCAGAGCTTCTCGCGGATTGGATTCAGAAAACCGAGCAGTTGTTCGCGGAACACCGCACGGACCGCAGGGGTTCCGACCGAATTGATCTCCACATGGACGCCGCTAAGGCCAATTTCCTTGTAAAACAAGTATCCAAGCGCAATCACTTCGGCATCCAGCGAAGGAGAGACTGAACCCAGCGCTTCGACGCCAAACTGGTGAAACTGGCGGTAACGGCCGGCTTGCTGGCGTTCATACCGGAACATAGGACCGATATAATACAGCTTGGTCAGATCCGGTTCGCCATAAAGCTTGTTCTCCACAAAGGCCCTTACAGCGCCAGCGGTCCCTTCCGGACGAAGCGTAATGCTGCGGTCGCCGCGGTCCGTGAAGGTATACATTTCTTTCTCCACGATATCCGTTGCTTCGCCCACACCCCGCTGAAACAGTTCCGTGAATTCAAATATCGGCGTACGGATCTCGCGGAAATTAAACCGCCGGCAGATATCGCGCGCTTTGCTCTCTACAAATTGCCATCTCTCTACAGAACCAGGCAGAAAATCCTGTGTGCCAGGCGGTTTCTGAAAAGCCATGGTCAGCGCCTCCTTTGTCTTTAGCCCCTAGTTATCGTTTTCGATTCCAAACCTCTTTTTTGAAAAACCGGCGTTTGCGTTCATCCATGAAGACCAAAAAAGCTCCCGTCCCTGCCTAAAAAGGCAAAAGGGACGAGAGCTGCGCTAGGCGAAGCTGCCGTGGTACCACCCACATTTCGAATCCGGACCGCTGCAATAAACGGAAAAGATTCGCTTCATTCGGTTAACGCCCGACTACGCAGACCGGCTAATGAAGAATGGGCAAATCGCTCATTCAAGGTTCACCGATTGTCCTCCGGGAAGTCAAGTCCGTTCATGCACGCCAAGGATTCTTGCAGCCAAGGAATCCCTCTCTGAATCGGTGCGGGTTGAACGGCGCGGTCCCATCGCTGGATCGACACAATATAACAATCATTGTAGCGGTGGGAATGGGGGCTGTCAAGGGGGAATGCCTAAGGCCCTCCCTAAATCCCTCCCGAGGAGGGACCCCAAGGGTCTCCGACCCTCTGGACACCCGGAATGGAATAACGTTGGAGTTACACAGAATCGCCCCTCAGATACTGCCTGCAATGATCGTTTTTCGCCCCTTGCGGGACCCACTTCACCTATTGTGCTCCCGAGTCGCCCTGTGGACTTCGTCCTAGAATAACGTCGGCGGGACAGAGTGCGCGTGTGAGAATTAGCCTGCAATGATCGTTTTTCGTCCCTTGCGGGACCCACTTTACTGTTGTGCTCCCGAGTCGCCTGTGGACTTCGTCCCAGCATAATGTTAGTGGATCTGGGATATTAGGACGGGGTTACATGATATCCTTTGGAGAACCGCTCCGTTTCTTCGATGATCGTCTTGATTCCTTCCTCGATTTGTTCAGGATGGACACGGGAGATACTGATCCGCAAAAATTTTTCCCGATCCGGATTGTCCGTTAAATAAAATCCTTTCCCCGAGACCACCCTGATCTTCCTGCTCTCCAGACTTTTTATGAGCCGGTCCAGGTTAACCGTTTGCGGCAGCTTGAACTGTACATAAATCCCTGAGCGTACATCCGATGTTTGCAGCAATCCAGCATGATTGTATTGTTCGACCGCTTCATTCAAGGCACGAATCCTCGCTGCGTATTGAGGCGCAATGATGCGTTTGTGCCGTTCGTACATGCCATTCTTAATGTAGACCTCCAAAGCAGCCTGCGACAGAAGCGAGGTGTCCCCGTATGCTTTGAAAGAGTGGAACTTCTCCGCAAGATGTTCCGGCAATACCGCAGCACCAAGCCGCAGACCCGGAAAAATGACCTTTGAGAAGCTTTTGACATAGATGATGTGTGCCGTTCTGTTGTGGGAAAAAATAGGATCCCATCCCCGTTCTTCACCCAAGTCGGCCATATAATCATCCTCCACTACGTACACATCGTATTTGCTGGCCAGCCTGGATATCGCTTTCCTCTCATTTGCGCTGTACGATGTGCCCAGCGGGTTGTGATATCTTGGCATTGTATAAAAGAACTTAATTCCGCCTTGCTTGAACTTCAACTCCAAATCATCTAGATCAATACCCGCTGAAGTACGGGTTATTCTACTGACCGGGATGCCCTCTGCCTCTAGATACCGCAAATAAATATCATAGCCCGGCTGCTCCACCAGAACAGCCGAGTTCCCATTTGGGAACGACATTTTCGCCAAAATTTCCAATGCCTGCTGTGCACCTGAAGTAACCATGATCTGTTCCGTCTTGGCAAATACCTGATCCCGTGCCAAATGGGAGGAAAGCGTATGCCGAAGACTCTCCAGTCCCTTCGAATCACCATAAGTGAATAATTGATGCTTATATAAATCAATCGCCTTGTTCAGACAGCGTTGAAAATCCAAATACGGAAACACATTCACATCCGGGAGCACGGAAGCGAAATCAATGATGGTCTGTATTTCATCTCCTTCCTGATCCTCCGGTTTTTCAACGACATAATAACCGCTTTGCGAAATGGAATAAATGACGTGCCGCTTCCCCAATTCTGCATAAGCATGCACAACCGTACTGGTGCTGCACTTATACTCCTTGGATGCACTGCGAATGGAAGGCAGCTTTTGTCCCGGACGATAGGTACCTTCCCTGATGTTCTGCTCTATCGCATTTACAATATCCAGATATTTTTTCATGCTTCTTTCCTCCACCCCTCTGACTTATTATACCGGACAAAGGCCAACTGTATCGATACAGTTTCGATATTGTGTCATTGTAGAAGAAGGGATTCGGACTTATCCTTGTAATAAAGGATTGTTGTTCGCCAGCACGACGCGGCTTGCATACGAGAAGAAGGACGAGTGTTTTCCGATCGTGACGATCATCCGGGATGAATGGAGGAATAATTAATGAGTGAGTTCAATGTTTTATTTCGTCAAAGAATCGGTATTTCAGCTAGCGAAAAAATCACCTTCGAAAACCTGGATCATGTTCTTGAAAACATGGCAAAGACTGTTCCATTTGAAAATTTGCGCATCTTGAAAAACAATACGGACGCTATTTCCAAAAATTATTTGATGGAAAAAATATTGATCAACCACGAAGGCGGTCTCTGTTACGAACTTAATCCGTTATTGTGCCTCTTCCTGATCGAAAATGGATTTAACGCGGTTCTAACGTGCGGAATTGTTTTTAACCAGGAGGCCCAGCAGTATTCAGGTACCGGAAGAACGCATTTCACCATTCTTCTCACGCATGAGGATCAAATATATCTAATCGATACAGGATTTGGAGGGAACCTGCCGCTCAGACCTGTACCGCTAACAGGGGAAGTCACATCTTCGGCAAACGGTCAATTCAGGGTCAAAAAAATAAACAACGAGCATGGCGATTATACCCTTGAGATGATCTTAAAACATAAAGATACGGATTGGAAACTCGGTTATGCATTCGATTCCGCGCAGACAACAACTGAAATATCGGAGGGTAGTACGATCAAACAGATTATTTCGGAGCACCCGGAGTCTACCTTTAATAAAAAACCTTTAGTGACAAAACTTACAAACGCCGGCAGTATAACGTTGACGGACAGTTCCTTAACCCAATGGCAGCATGGTACCGTCACAAAAATAAATATTGAAAAAAGTTCATTCCCCGCGCTGTTGAAGCAGCACTTTGATATGTCAATCCCGTCCTAAGTGGACGAAGTCCAAGGGCGACTCGGGAGCGCAAATAGTGAAGTGGGTCCCGGAGGGGACGAAAAACGATCCCAACGCCACTGTTCTTTACAAGCGCTCTCTGTAACTCCAACGTTATTCTGGGACGAAGTCCACAGGCGACTCGGGAGCGCGACAGTGAAGTGGGTCCCGTAAGGGACGAAAAACGATCCCAACGCTGCTGTCCTTCAGGAGACTCTCTGTAACTCCAACGTTATTCTGGGACGAAGTCCACGGGAGACTCGGGAGCGCTACGGTGAAGTGGGTCCCGTAAGGGACGAAAAACGATCCCAACGCCACTGTCCTTTACAAGCGCTCTCTGTATCTCCAACGTTATTCTGGGACGGAGTCCACGGGCGACTCGGGAGCGCAATAGTGTAGTGTGTCCCGTAAGGGACGAAAAACGATCTTAGCAGGCAAGTGACACACAACCGATTCTCTGGAGCGCCTAACGTTATACCATTCCGGGTGTCCAGAGGGTCGGAGACCCTTGGGGTCCCTCCTCGGGAGGGATTTAGGGAGGGCTCTACAATTTAGGGAGGGCCTTAAAATGGACAGAAAAAAACCTACAAACGAGTTGTAGGTCCATCAATAATATATTCAAAAAAGGGGGTCGACTTTTATTATAGGCGGAGCATGTTATGGGAACATTGAAAACAAGTTACAGTTTCATTACAAAAATAAAAGCGTTTCCTTCATTTCATCGTGCAGATAAAGGTTCGCGAATGGGATGGAAACGAAAAAAGAGCCCAAATCGCTTACAGGGACTGACCTTTAGCTAAGCTTATGGTTCTCTTTTTCGCCTCTTTAACGCCCGTGCTCACCCGGGGAGCGGCGGCGAACCGGTGCACCGCTCATCCATTCCGCGGCGGTTTCGGTATCCGCTTCAAGCTCGGAGAAAATCAAGGCTTCCCGCCTGTCGGGATGAAGCAGACTCCTTGAGGTCCGCTCGATTCCCTGTTCCTTTCGGGACTGGTGCATTGTGGATAAACCCCTTTCACCATGAAGTGTATCGCAGGAAGTCGGGACCTGCTCAATATGGTTTCTAGTGTTGCCCACGCGCTGCAAATTTAAGCCCCATCCTGCAGAATTGGAACCATTTGTCTCTCACAGCCTTTATTCCTTCTGCCTGCTGTCAAGAATAAGGGTAACAGGCCCCCAATTGACCAGGGATACTTCCATCATCGCTCCGAAGCGTCCCGTTTCCACTTGAAGTCCTGCGTTCTTCAGCGCGTCATTGAACAGCTCGTAGAGCATTTGCGCCTGGTCCGGTTTGGCGGCTGACATAAAGTTGGGTCGTCTGCCTTTCCGGCAGTCACCGTACAAGGTGAATTGGGAGATGGACAGAATGTCCCCACCGGTGTCAAGCACCGATAAATTCATTTTCTCGCTGTTGTCCTCGAATATACGCAAATTTGCAATTTTATCCGCCATCCAGCGGGTATCCTCTTGGGTATCCTCGTGTGTAAGACCCACTAGCAGAACCAGACCTTTGTCAATGGAACCGACAGTTTCGCCATCGACGGCTACGGATGCCTGTTTGCTTCGCTGCACAACTACTCTCATAAGTCTAAACCCTTCTTTTTCGTCTATTGCATGATCCGTTGAACCGAATAAACATCCTTGACTCGCTTGATTTTCTCCACAACGGACTGCAGATGCTCAAGATTACGGATCAGGATGGTCATATGAATCATGGCCAGTTTGTTTTTGTCCGAACGTCCGGATACGGCGGAGATGTTGGTCTTGCTTTCCGAAACGGCCTGCAGCACTTCATTTAGCAATCCGCGGCGGTCATGACCGGTTATTTCGATATCTACGCTGTAGTTGGCTTCAATGGATTGCTCCCACTCTACTTCAATAACCCGGCCCGCCTCTTCGCCGCCTTCCCCAAGGGGAATATTCTGGCAATCGGACCGGTGAACCGAGACGCCCCGTCCCCTTGTAATATAGCCAATAATCTCATCGCCGGGAATCGGATTGCAGCAGCGTGCAAAACGAACAAGCAGATTATCAAGGCCTTTGACGGTGACTCCGTGAGTGGGACGCGTCTTGCGCGTAGTAGGAGCAGTCTTGACTTCCTTCTTCTCATTGGTCAGCTCGATCTGGTTGGCTTCCTCGGCTTCCCTGCGCATCTTTTCCGTCAGCTTGGTACAAATCTGAGCAGCGGTGATGCCGCCAAAGCCGATCGCAGACAACATATCATCGATATCATTGAACGTGAATTTGCCTGCAGCCTCCAGCAGCTGCGCATCACTGAGCCATGCCGAAGGCTCAAGTCCCAGACGCTTCAGCTCACGCTCGAGCATGTCGCGGCCTTTCTCCACATTCTCTTCGCGGCGCTCTTTCTTGAACCACTGTTTGATTTTGCTCCTCGCATGGGAGGACTGGGCGATTTTAATCCAATCCTGACTGGGGCCGTAAGAGTGCTTGGAGGTAAGAATCTCAACAATATCGCCTGTCTTGAGCTTGTAATCCAGCGGCACGATACGGCCATTTACCTTGGCGCCTATGGTACGGTTGCCAACTTCCGTATGAACCCGATAGGCAAAATCCAGCGGGACCGCACCGGCAGGCAGCTCGAATACTTCCCCTTTGGGCGTAAATACAAAAACCAAATCCGAGAAGAAATCCATTTTGAGCGATTCCACAAATTCGGAGGCATCGCTGGCTTCATGCTGAAGTTCGATAATTTCGCGGAAGAGAGTCATTTTATCCTCGAAATAACCGCCCGGCACGACGGCGCCTTCTTTGTACGCCCAGTGGGCGGCAATACCGTATTCGGATGTCCGGTGCATGTCCCAAGTCCGGATCTGCACCTCTGTAGGTTCGCCTGTCGGTCCGATCACCGTTGTATGGAGCGATTGATACATATTCGCTTTGGGCATCGCGATGTAATCCTTGAATCTGCCAGGCATCGGCTTCCAAAGCGTGTGAATGATGCCAAGTGTAGCGTAACAATCCTTAATATTGTCCACAATGATCCGGATGGCGAGCAAATCGTAAATTTCATTAAACTGCTTGCTCCGGGTCGTCATTTTTTTGTAGATGCTATAGATATGTTTCGGCCTGCCGGAAATATCGCCTTCGATATTCATCTCTTCCAGCTTCTCGGTAATCCGTCCGATGACATCGGAGATGTACTGCTCCCGTTCCGTCCGTTTCTTCTTCATCAGGTTGGCGATCCGGTAATACTGCTGCGGGTTCAGATAACGCAAGGCGATATCTTCCATTTCCCACTTGATCGCAGAAATACCGAGTCGGTTTGCAATGGGACAAAAAATCTCCAGC
This sequence comes from Paenibacillus nasutitermitis, assembly GCF_014641075.1. Classification (GTDB taxonomy): domain Bacteria; phylum Bacillota; class Bacilli; order Paenibacillales; family Paenibacillaceae; genus Paenibacillus_Z; species Paenibacillus_Z nasutitermitis. The sequence goes on along the minus strand of NZ_BMHP01000001.1, from coordinate 1,253,123 downwards.
GTCTCATAGGCAATCCGTCGCTGCGCTTCCTCCGACTGGTATTTGAGCGTGCGCATATTATGAAGCCTGTCGGCCAGCTTGATCAAAATGACGCGAATGTCCTGTGCCATCGCGACAAACATTTTACGATAATTTTCGTTCTGCTGTTCTTCCTTGGAGCGGAACTGGATTTTTTCCAGCTTGGTCAGTCCGTCCACAACCGCAGCGCATGGTTCCCCGAACCGGGAACGGACCTCTTCCAACGGAACGGTCGTATCCTCGACCACATCATGAAGAAGAGCCGCGATAATCGACAATACATCCATCTGCATATGGACGAGAATCTCCGCGACAGCAACAGGATGCAGGATATAGGGCTCTCCTGATTTACGAACTTGGCCGTGATGGGCCTGATCTGCAAAATCATAAGCTTCCTGAATTTTTTGCAAATCCTGTTCCTTCATATAGGTGGAAGCTTGTTTGAGTAACTGCTCGATGCCCATGAAACGTCCCTTCCCGATTTCTATTTCCCTTCATTATGCCCCCTGTCAGGGCCCAGCGTCAACTATGGCGGCTTGGTTACAGGTTTTTGACAAGTGACTTTACAGCAGGTCAGTGGCCGCTACGATAAACCCACTACCAAGAAGAAACGGCTGACACCGTCTTTAGTGGCGCAATAAGTTTCTTCCCATTGAAATATCAGAAAAGAATAGGCCAAAATACTTTCTGAAATTTTAAAAAAACACCAGAACAGGATGTTTCCGGTGTTTTTTTAGATATTCCGCCTCCCGCGTGGGGTGGCTAAAATTGACGTTCCGAACTTTTAGTGAATGACTTGCTGTATTTTTGAACATTCTGTTAAAGTTTCCAGCCGGAAAGAATCAGTACGTAATCAGTGAGAAAATATCCACGTCGCCAAGCTTGCTGCGGCCGTCCAAATAACCAAGCTCAATCAGGAAAGCTGCACCGACTACTTCTCCGCCCAACTGGTTGATCAAATTAATCGTCGTCGCGATCGTTCCGCCTGTAGCAAGCAGATCGTCGGCAATGAGCACTTTCTGGCCTGGCTTGATGGCATCTTTGTGAATCGCAAGCTTGTCTTTGCCGTACTCCAGGTCATAATTGGCTTCCACCACTTCGCCCGGCAGCTTGCCGCTTTTGCGGATGGGCACAAAACCGGTGCCAAGGGCGATGGCAAGCGGAGCTCCGACAATAAACCCGCGCGCTTCGGGCCCGGCAATCAGATCAATCTGTTTATCGGCGACAGCTTCCCTCAACGCATCAATTACGGCTCGATAGACAGGTCCGTTATTAATGAGCGTCGTAATATCCTTAAACCGGATCCCCGGCTGCGGAAAATCCGGGATGATGCGAATATAATCCTTGAAATTCATGAAATCTCCACTCCTCTTTGGCTAGTTAACGTTTGTGTTTTGTCCATCTGCTGATTGATCCAGCCGGCGAATGTTTGAGTGTCGGCGAACAAGATCTGTTCGGTTTCCTCGCGCCGCTGCGCCTCACGATAGGCTTGTGAATGAATGAGTTCTTTTTTGACAGGGTTAGCCGGCAGCTCCAGCTCATTGCCATTAGCCACTATCAGCTCCAGCTCCAGAAATACGCTGAACATGAAGGATACCGTTTCCTTCTTCCAGCCCATCATAACGGCCAGACGTTCGGCAGCGCCTTCCTCCTGTATCGGGCAAACGCGGCGAAGAGTCTGATATAAGTGGCCAAAATGCTTGCGGTCCGTGCGCGATAATGGCGCCTCGGATGTATGCTTTTGGTTATCCTGCCTGGAAGCGGCCCGCGGTTTCTCGGATTTATCCACTGGATAAGAAGACTCTCCATACATGGCATACAACGCTTCAATGCCTGGACAGAATCGCAAGACAGCCGCCAGCTTGTCTGTGGACGGCGGCCTCCCGAGAAGAACCAGTTTCGTGCACGTCTGCTCCTCCGTCGCCGCTTCTTCATACGTGACCATACGGATTTCTTCGAGCAAGGCAAAAGTTTCAGAATTCCTCGCAGCATCCAGCCATACCGGTGAAGGCACAAGCACAAGAACCGTATCCGCTTCTTCCTTGCGGATCAGTTTCTGCAGGGAAGTCAGCGAATCGCTGCCAGCTGCATCCCGCCGGTCAAAGAGTTGAATATGGGGCACTCTTAGGTCCCCCACCATAAATTGAACACGCCGCTGACCGTTCCATTCATTGATCGACAGCTCGCCTACCAGCTCAAGATCAGCTCCATCGGACAGCTTGTCCGAAAGAGAGCCGAAACCGAAGCCGACCGCGTCAAGCAGTTTTCCGTCGCCTCTGAGCGATAGTTTCAAATGCTTGTTTTCCTTGCCCATGGTACGCCGGTCGGCAAGAGCAGCTCCTTGAAGCAGAAGCTTGGGGGACGTATTGCCGTTTCCGAAAGGCTCGAGCTTTTCCAGCTGTTCCAATACTTCTAATGACGCATCACTCAACCTGCATTCCAAATCAATGATTGTCCCCGGAATCCAGTCATCGTCCGTAAGCCATTCATCGGCTAACCGGCCCAGCGAGGCTTCCAGCTGCTGCAGATGATCCACATGAAGGCTCATGCCTGCTGCAGCCTGGTGACCTCCATAATGATCCAGCAGCGCTTCGCATTCCGTCAAGGCGGCATGCAGATCGAACCCGGCGATGGATCTGGCCGATCCCTTGCATTGGCCGCTTTCCTTGTCGATACTGAGGATAAGTGTAGGCTTGTAGCATTTCTCAATCATTTTAGAAGCGACAATGCCGACCACGCCGACATTCCAGCCTTCCGCAGCAAGCACAATCACAGAAGGCTCTTTGATGCCAGACTCGGCACAGGCAAGGCATTTGTCCAACCATTGTTTCTCGGCTTCCTTCACAATCGTCTCTACGACAAGCTGTCTTTCCCGGTTTAAAGTGTCCAGCATAAAAGCAGATTCGGCGGCCGTTTCATCATCCGATGACGTCAACAGGTCCAAAGCCCGCTTCGCATGATCCAGCCGTCCGGCAGCGTTAATCCGCGGAGCCATGCCAAATCCAATTCCCGTCGAATTCATCTGGGCCAGTTTTATTCCGGTCACCTCGGCCAGAGCACGAAATCCAGGCTTGTCCCCTTTGCGCAGCTCTTCCAGTCCCAGTCGAACCAGAACGCGATTCTCATCGGTAAGCGGCATCAGGTCCGCTATGGTGCCAAGCGCGACTACATCGCACCATTCCAGCGGCGGTTCGCCGAGCAGCGCCTGGGCAAGCTTGAAGGCTACTCCCACGCCTGCCAAACCTTTGAATGGATACGGACAATCCTCCTGTTTGGGATTAATTAATGCCAAAGCATCCGGCAGTGTATGCGGAGGTTCGTGATGATCGGTAACAATCACATCAATTCCCAATTCATTCGCATGAGCGATTTGATCCACCGCACTGACACCCGTATCCACCGTTACAATCAGTTTAACGCCGGCTTCAGCGGCAAGATCAATTGCATTAATATTCAGACCGTACCCTTCCAGAGTACGATGCGGTATGTACGAATCAAATATCAATCCCATCCGCCGGAACAAAAAAGTCATCAACGCCGTGGAAGAAACGCCATCCGCATCATAATCACCGAAGATACGGATCATCTCTCGGCGTTCCTGCGCCAACCTGATGCGCATGACGGCTTCCTTCATGCCTTTCAACTGAAAGGGATCATAAAGGCCTTCGGCGCCCCCATGCAGAAACCGCCGCGCCTTGTCAACCTCACCAAACCCTCTTTGTACCAGCAATCTGGCTACCAAAGCTGACAGTGACAGTTCACGTGCAAGATTCACAGCCTGCTCCTCGCCAGCGGCATCCAGAGATGCGACAGTCCAGCGTGTTTTCGATCTGATCAAAGACGACCCCCTCCTTCTCCAAACCGTTCCCTAACTATATTGGCCCGCCTTCCTTGACAGGCATGGACAGTCACGGATTCCATCCGGCATTCATTAAAAAAAACGCTGCTGCTACTGCAACAGCGTAGGAATATGTTCTTGATTCGGATCATGATTCGTTTTGTAAGGATAACCCGGATCGTACGGCTCCACATGAATGGATACATCAGTCACATGACTGAACCGCTTCATCAGAAAATATTTGACCCGCTTGGCAATCTCGTTGCCCTCCAGCACCGAGATCCGCGGATTAACGCTGATCACGATATCGCCGACAACATAATGTCCATGCTCGCGTACGCGAAGCTCTTCAACGGCGATAACACCTTCAATCCGCTGAATAGCTGCTTTGAATTCATTGAGGTCTGCAGGCTCAACCTCACAGGAACGGTTCTTCAGCACGGAAGCCGAGGCTACCCGGTAGCCGCTGGAAAACACGATGACCACAATAATCAGGGAGGCCGCAGGATCAAAATAATAAAGTACCGGCAGATCGAGCGGCTTGCCCAGTGCAGCTGCACCGGTTCCAACGAAAGCGGCCAGGGATGCATAAAAGTCGGTCCGCCGTTCTTTAACGGAAAAGAGCAGCTCCTTGACTACAAAAGCGATCACGACGACTGTAACTGCCAGCCAGCCGGGTCCTTTATTCACGCCATCAGCAATCGACTTGATAGCGGATATCCCGATTTCCAGTCCGACTATCATCAAAAGAATGGAAGCCATCACCCCGGAAGCCGCTTCCGTACGTCCCTTAAACGCAGGTACAGGAGCATCAGGAGCGCCAAGTCTCCGGCTGCGTTTGATGCCGGTGAGGGAGACAAACGATGAGGCAGCCTCGGAGGCGGAGCGGCAGGCATCGGCAAGCAATGTTTTACTGCCAGTCTGCGCCCCAATTCCACCTTTCACCGCCGCGATGCAGACATTTCCGAGAAGTCCGGTCCATGCCGCAGATTCCGCTTTAGCGTAACGTTGCTTCGCTATCATGGGGGCCTCCTAAACCATCGTAATTTGAATCCATGAGTCTTATGAAGCGGCTGGCGTTTTTACAGCCGTTTTTGGTTTTTGTTTCTTTTTAAGCACGAGCCAAAGCGGACTTGCGATAAAAATTGAAGAGTAAGCGCCGGAAACAAGTCCGATCAGAATGGCCAGCGAGAACAATTTAATCGCTTCGGAGCCGAATATCAGCAGACACACCGCTGCGACAACAACCGTTAAAACGGTATTAATGGAACGCACCAGGGTTTGTCCGACGCTCGCATTTACAAGATCATCCAGATCGGCCGGCTTTTTGATTTTGGAAAACCGCAAATTCTCGCGTACCCGGTCAAAAATAACAATCGTATCGTTAATCGAGTAACCAATGATGGTCAGCACCGCAACGATAAAAGGCAGATTCACTTCCAGCTGGAAGATGGAGAACACGCTGATAACGATGAAGGCATCATGTACAAGCGATACAATAGCCGCAAGCGCAAAACGCCACTCGAACCGTATACTGACATAAAGCATAATACCAATACTTGCGACAAGCATAGCGATCAAAGCATTGCGCTCCAGCTCTTTGGCAATTTCAACATCGACCGTATTAACTTCAGCAGATGCATCTTTGTCAAAATTTTCGGCGAAGCCTGCTTTAAGCTCCTTCTCCTTGGCAGGATCAAGAACGTCGTCAAAACGGATCGTTACCCGGCTTGAACCTACAGTCAGGTTTGGCTTGCCGAAGTCATTATCAGCCAAATATTTCTCGATGGCTTCTTTTTGACCGCTCATATCTTTCTTAACCGAGATATCTACGCTTGATCCGGAGCGAAAATCAACGCCGTAATGCATTCCGAAAATTCCCAGCGATGCAATCCCCAATACGGTGATGGCAATCGAAAAAATGAAAAAGTAACGGGCTTTTTTGACAAAATCGAACTTAATGGAACTGTCATGACCAAATTTATTAAAGCGCACGGATCTCATCCTCCTTGACTCCGAAACTTCCCGGTTTCTTCACCAAATTACTGCGAATAAGCAGGGACAGGAGGAAGCGGGAAATGAACACATTGCTCAATATACTAACAATGATGGTCAGAATGAGAATAACCGCGAAGCCTTTTACAGCGCCTGTCCCAAGGAAATACAGCACCGTTCCCGCAATAGCGGTCGTGACATGGGAGTCGATGATCGTACGGAACGAGTTTTTCGAACCCGCTTTATGCGAGGACATGATGCTTTTGCCGCTGCGCATTTCCTCTTTGATCCGTTCCGCCATAATAATATTGGCGTCGACGGCCATCCCGATTCCCAATATGAACGCCGCTATACCCGGAAGTGTCAAGGTAGCATTGAGCAGATTGAAACATAACAACAGCAGCCAGATAAACACCACGATGGACAAGCTGGCGATTATGCCCGGCAGGCGATAGAAAATCATCATAAACAGTAAAATTAGGACGGTGGCCAGTGCACCGGCAAACAATGTTTCCTGAAGTGAAAGCTTACCCAATGTCGCGCCTACGCTCTGGGTGTATTTCTCAGTCAGCTTGAGCGGCAGAGCGCCCAAATTGATCGTATTCTTCAGTTCATTAGCCGATTCACGGGTATAATTACCGGAAATGACGGCTTCATCGCTGGGGATTTCATAAGAAACATTAGGAGCAGAGAGCTCTTTATCATCGAGATAGATCGCCAATTGATTCTTGGGCGATAATTTCGCAACTTCCCGCGTAATCTCGGCAAATTTGTCTTTGTCTTTCAGCTTAATGGATATTTCATATTCATTCAGATTGGTTTGGCGTACATCCGCTCCATTCTGCTTGAAGTCGTTTCCCTGCAATTCCACCTTGCAATAGCCTGCATCCTCCGCGCAGCCGCGGGCACTGCGGAATGTCAACTCGGCTGGCTTCTTGAGAATATCACGCACTTTATTCTCATCGGTGACGCCGGCGATCTTGACGCGGATCCGGTTGGATCCTTCCGTCGTTACATCCGGCTCGGCAACGCCTGTCGCGTTGGCACGCACCTCGAGACTTCTGGCGGTCTCAAGCAAGGACTCTTTGGTAATCTTCCCACCTGCTTCAACCGGCTGTGCTTCATACAGAATTTCAAATCCACCCTTCAGATCAAGGCCCAGCCTGACCTTGTCTACGATCATCGGGCTTGTAGCTGCTACCACGCCGACAGAAACCACGACGATGAGCACAAAAGCTAGCAGACGACGGTTCATAATCCCCTTAGTTCCCCCTTAATTTCTCATGTCAATATTCCTATTATACCGATGCCATAAAAACGAGTCAAAAAAAAAGAGACCCGCTTCTAAAAATGGGTCCCCTTGTAGGCGCTGATCGTCATGAAATTCATAAATTTTATCACTTTTAGCGACAAAATATCATTGACCACCTGATGCATCATCGGCTCCCCGGTCTTGGCATACTTCTCGCTGACGCATTCCCATATATCCTTGCCTGAGACATATTCGTAGCCAACAAGCCTGAACTCCTCAGCCTTGCTCTGACAAAGAGATTCTATCGTACTTACCCATTCCTCATTTGTCATCGGCGTTTCGTTCTCTATTGTCATTGGCTCATCTCCTTCATTGCTTTTCAGCATCCTGTAAGTTATTCGCTATCCTCCTCTGCCATTCCTGCTGCGCTCCAAAAATTGGCAGCATGGAACCGGACATGCTCCGCATAAACATGAAACAGGACAACAATCGGGCATTAGTCCGCATGCCTACATATAAACTGAATCCATTTCCGAGGAAAGAGGGAAGAACGTGACCAAGCAAACGTTTATTAAAGGCGCTCTGATCCTGCTTGCGGCAGGAATCATTAATCGTATACTTGCTTTTGTCCCTCGTATTGCGCTTCCTCGAATCATCGGCGCTGAAGGTGTAGGACTCTATCAGCTCGGTTATCCGTTCCTGATTGTGCTGCTCACCCTGATTACGGGAGGAATTCCGCTTGCGGTCGCCAAATGGATTGCGGAGGCGGAGTCGGTTGGGGACCATCGCCGGGTGAAGCAAATCTTCCGGACTGCCATGGGGCTTGTTCTGGTGCTCTCCTGTTTGCTCACGGTTGCCTTCGTTCTGCTTACGCCCTGGATGACCCAGCATCTGATGACGGACAAGCGTGTCTACGAGACCTTCCTCATGATGAGTCCATTGCTTGTGATTATCGGTGTCTCTTCCGTATACAGAGGTTATTTTCAAGGCAAGCAAAATATGATTCCGACCGCTGTTTCAACCACCGTCGAAACGATTTTCCGTATTGTTTTTGTCCTCCTGTTTGCAAAAATCCTTCTTCCATACGGGCTGGCTTGGGCTGCCGCCGGGGCGATGATCGGCGTTGTTGCCGGTGAAATCGCCGGACTCCTGGTCCTCGTGTGGCAGTATGTCCGCCAGAAGAAGCTGCCGGTTGAAGAAGAAGCTGCTGCACCCAGCGGGGTTTTGCTGACGAATGAAACTGAACTGCAGCTCCTTGGAGCGGATTACCGCAAGCCCATCCTGCGCAGACTGATCAATCTGTCCTTGCCGGTTACAGCAAGCCGGATGATTGGATCCTTCTCCTACTTGCTGGAGTCCATATTTATTGCCCGCGCACTTGCCGTTGCCGGAATTGCAACAGGCATTGCAACAGCCCAATACGGCGCTCTTCAGGGAATGATCATCCCGATTCTGCTTCTGCCAACGGCGCTTACATACTCTTTGGCGGTATCGCTGGTGCCTTCGCTTTCCGAAGCTGCAGCCAAAGGCGACTGGGGGACCATCCATAAAAGGCTTCATCAATCGATGCGTTTGGCTCTTGTCACTGGCGCCCCGTTCGTTGTCGTCATGGCGCTGTTCGCCGAACCTATCTGCCTTTTGTTGTACAATCATGTGGAGATTGCTCCCATGCTGAAATGGATGGCTCCCATCGGGCTGTTTATCTACCTGCAGGCTCCGCTCCAGGCTGCCCTGCAGGCGCTGGACAAACCTGGTACAGCTTTGATGAATACTTTCATTGGCGCAGTTGTGAAGCTGCTGCTGATCATGCAGCTGGCTTCTAATCCCGATCTTGGCATATACGGCGCATTAATTGCGATCAATATCAATATCGCCATGGTTACGACATTGCATGGATACAGCGTCATGCGCTTTGTGCGTTTCCGGATGAATCTTTTCGACTTTCTGAAAGTAGGAACAGCCATGGTAATTATGGGATCCGTTGCGATGTGGACAATGAATCGGCAGGTGCTTCCCGCCCTATGGCAGAACCTGCTCGCCGCCTGTACCGCGGGGGTTCTTGTTTATTTGCTGCTGATGGTCATGCTGCGGATCATCGACCGCAATGACGCGGCACGCCTTCCTGTAATTGGGAGATTTTTCCGGTAAGTTTTTGTTGCGAAAATAAAAGAACCGTTCTTTCTCCTCCTTTACAAGAGGAAGAACCGTTCCTATTTAAGCCCGTCATCGATATAAATTTTACCTTTATGGTCGATTGTGCAGAGGAATACTTTTTTCACATCATACACACCGTTCTGCCGAAGCTGATTATTTAACCAGAAGCGGTCTTTGCCGAGAAGCTCCAAATTATCCTTTTGCAGTTTACCGTCCATAATCAAGGCAACTGGAAGCGACTCAAACCTGAAATTTTTCGGAAAAGGATCAGGTGCTTGCGAGCGCTTGGATCTTCCCGGTTGCTGCTCTCCTTGCTCCGCTTCGTCAAGAGAAGGCGATGACCTGGGCTTTTCAATAACAGATAATTTCCCGCTTGTTTCGAGCAAAGCAAATTCCACATCGGCAACCGTACCGATTTTATTCTCGCGGAGCTGCAGCATCAAGTCGTCAAGATTATACCGCTGCTTGCGCATCTCTTTACGGTCCAGCTTGCCACCTTGAATGACAACGGATGGTTTGCCGTCGAACCAGGATCGCATGGTTTGGCTTTTCAATGTCAGCAGGGCTGTACAGATCTGGATCGCGACCAGCACCGCCATAGGCAGGAGGCCATCAAGCAGCGGTCTTTTGGTGTCCTCAATGACGATGACTGCAATTTCCGCAATCATGACAGAAATGACCAGGTCAAACACGGACAGCCTGCCGATTTCCCTTTTCCCCATAAACCGAAGCGTAAGGAACACCATGAAATAAATGAATACGGTGCGGAGTGTAATTTCCCAGAGGTCCACCAGATCACGTCCTCCCAAAGATTTCAAGCCGATACCTTATGTTGCGCATCAGCCGTTCGTAAGGTCTATTCTCACCCTCCGCGCCCGGCGTCATACGAAGAACCGGCTTTCGAAATTATGGGAGTACAAACATTTTCACGGCAACGCGCCGCAGTGAATCAGGATGGCACAACTTGTACTATTTCGCAATGCTTGACCATATGTTGTACTAATCCATTTCTTTTTTGACGGTACATCCCCATAAATCGAATTTCACATGAAGAAGGCTGAAGTGAGTACCGCTAAGAATTTAATTCCATGAGGAGGCTGCAAGGAATGAATCCGATGAAAAATGTTCCTAATGTGCATATGAAAGCGCCCATGCTTTCGGGACTATTGTATGCCGGGGTATGGCTGGCTGCCGGAGCCCTTCTGCTCTCGGCCATGTTACGGTGGGGTAATATGCAGGAAAGCGACCTGCCTTCCTACAGTCTGATTGTGCACGGCTGCGCAGCCCTTGCCGGAGGCTTCGTATCCGGACGAAGATCCGGACGCCGCGGGTGGTACTCCGGTGGCATGCTCGGCCTTTTTTATGCCGTGCTGGTGCTGTTCATCAGCTTTATGGCTACCAATACCGGGATTAGTGGCCGAACCTTCATTATGCTGGTTGAGACGCTCTTATGCGGGATGCTGGGCGGTATGGTGGGTGTAAATACCAAAAGGATGTAATCGAAATAATTGACAATTCGTGAACAGTTTTTGAAATTGTAGTCTTCCCTTTAAAATATGCTATACTAAGTCGCAGCCATAGAAACTGTTTTAGGGGGAAAGCACGACCATGATCCTGTTTAACAATATGACAACCGTAGCCATTTATACGACAATAGCGGTTGGATTACTATTATGGTACGGTTCTTTTGTCAACCCGCTTCGCATAGGCGGTCTGTTCGTAAAGGAATTGGCCACAAACCGCAAGTACCTGCTTCATTTTGTAGCCTTGATGCTGATTTTATTCTTCAATAAATATGAGCTTTCCATCGAAGAGAACATGAACATCCAATACGATTTCACAGCTTTTTTTCAGTCGATTGAAGGCAAGTTTGTGGAAAACCTGCAGCTTTTTTTCAAAAATGATATACTGACGACTTTTTTGGCGATGATGTATGTAGTCGTTTTCCAGGCCATGCTCATAGCTTCAGTCGGTTTGTATACACATCAGGATAAATCCCGCCGCATGTTTTATGCGTTATGTTATGCCATCATGATAAATTATCTCGTTGCTATTCCGTTTTATTTATTTTTCCCGGTTAATGAAGTGTGGGCGCATGATCCCAATGTCCAGTTTCTCATGTTGGACGCTTTTCCCAGTTTCGAGACTGAATACCGGGCATTATCCGGCATTAACAACTGTTTCCCCAGTTTGCACACTTCCATATCGGTGACGCTTGCTGTGCTCGCTCTACGCTCAGGGAATAAACGCTGGGCATGGTTCTGCTCCATCACCGCGGCAATCGTTATCTTTGCGATTTTCTATCTGGGCATCCACTGGCTGATTGATATGGCCGGAGGCCTGCTGCTCGGGCTCGCAGCTTCCACAATAGGCTTGAAGCTGAGTGCCCTCAAGGGTTCTGCTAAAGGCCGCAGTAAAGTAACATCGGGTTCTTCCTCCGCCAATGTCAGCTTTGTTGGCAAGGAGCGGAATTAATCCGAAGGGCCACGACGATTAAACTTCCTATCGCACGTTTTGGTTTACGCCAAAGCGTGTTTTTTTTGCGTTTCTCCGCCCTCTGCGCTGTTCCCCCGATTTAAAAAAACGACAAGGTTTCAACTCTTGGAATTGGCGGTATTTATTTAATAATGTCAGGGATATCAGACCAAAGTACGAGAACGCGAGATTTAAATCTTGCCTGCTGGCAATATTGACCCAGAGATTACAAAGGCCAGCCACAAGGATATAGCCCTGACATCACAGGACCAGACTGGTTCCGATTAATACGCATAAATTGGAGGTGCTCTCATGTTAGAGCACATTGTTGAATGGAATCGATATTTTCAGGCCAAAAAATGGAAAAAACAGAACGCATCCTTCATTTCAAGTTGGCATGCATATGTAGGTTACAAGGCCATGCTCTTCGAACGGTTTTCCCAGGGAGGAACGGTTGCCCATATCGCGCAGCGGTATGAACTGGACCCTTTTCTACTGCAGCAATGGGCTGAAGTGGGCGTCGAAGTCGGGCATCTTCACAAGAGTGGAGAAATATTTATGACAAGCTCTATTATGAGGCAATACTTCTCATCAGATAATGATGAAGAAAATGGAAACCTGTTGAAGGAAATGATGGAAGTGTATATTCCCACTTTGTTGCGCTTTCCAGAGCTATTGAAAGCACAACCCCGGAATAGCAGCTTGTCTCCCCGTTTAACACCTTCTGATGTTATGCTTGAGACTTTGGCTTATCCGAAAATTTCGCAATGGGTGCGGCGAAAGGGCGCCAAAACCATTCTCGATCTGGGTTGCGGCCGAGCCGTCAATTTGATCCGGTTAGCCCGAAGGTACAGAAAGCTCAAGCTGATTGGCATAGAACAGAACTTGGCCCTGGTCAAGAGAGCCAGTAAAGCTGCTTGCCGTTATCATGGCGGACGGATTGAATTGGTTCATGGCGATATCCGTTCATGGAAAGGGCCTAAGGAACCGGTCGATCTGATCATGCTGAACAATATTCTCCATGATGTGAAACCACAGGAACGCGAGCTGTTACTGAAAAAAGCGAGGGAATTCCTCTCTAAAAAAGGTTCAGTTTCCATTATTACGCCGATTCGAAGAAAAAGTGGCGATACCTTTTTGACCGATGATTTCAACAGCTTCACACCTGTTCAGAAAAAACCATTCCCGTTTCCAAGCGAGAAAGAGCTGGCTAATATGGCCGCTGCTAACGGACTCAGTATTGTTTCCCAGATGCCGCTTCTACGGGAAAGCGATTGGTATTTTGTTACAATGGAATAAAGTCTTCCGTTACTTGGAACATACAGGGCAAGAAAAAAGCCGTTATCCAACTTCGGATAACGGCCCTGTCCTGCAATAAGCCTGTTTATTATGTAATTGGCTCTTCTTTCTTATCCAGAGAAACGGCAGCGCTTGCTGACGTAATGTTATTTACAGCACTGCGATCAAACGTGATTTTCGTTGCGTCATTTACACGCAAAACCACGATATCATCGGTGATTTCCAAAATTGTACCGTGCATTCCGCCAATTGTGACGATTTTATCGCCTTTCTTTAATTGGTTCAACATAAGGCTGCGTTGTTTCGATTTGCGCTGCTGCGGACGAATAAGCAGAAAATAAAACACCGCAAACATCAGTACGAATGGCAGAATAGAAGCGATTCCTGTCATTATCGTTTCACCCCTTTCCCTAAAATCCCTTGGTATTTTCAAATAGACCGTATTGAGCAAAGAAGGCATCCCGGAAATCAAGCAGCCGGTCTTCCAAAATCGCTTTGCGAACGTTCCGCATGAGCTGCAGTAAAAAATGCAAATTGTGAATCGTCGTCAGCCGGATTCCGAAACTTTCATCCGCCTTGATCAAATGGCGGATATAGGCGCGGGAATAGTTCTTGCACGTATAGCAGGAGCATTCCGGATCAAGTGGGCCAAAATCCTCAGCATATTTGGCATTTCGAATGACGAGTCTCCCACTGCTTGTCATGGTGGTGCCGTTGCGGGCGATCCGGGTCGGCAGAACACAGTCGAACATATCGATACCGCGGATTGAGCCGTCAAGCAGAGCGTCAGGCGATCCGACTCCCATCAGATAGCGTGGCTTATCGGCTGGAAGCAGCGGAACCGTACATTCAAGCACGTTGTACATTAGATCCTTCGGTTCTCCTACACTTAGTCCACCAATAGCATACCCCGGGAAATCCATGGAAGTCAACTCGGACGCGCTTTGGCGCCGCAAATCCTCGAACATGCCTCCCTGTACAATAGCGAACAGTCCCTGGTCGTGCGGCCTCGCATGAGACTGCAGGCATCGTTCCGCCCAGCGTGTGGTTCTTTCCAGCGACTTCTTCACATAATCGTATTCAGCCGGATAAGGCGCACATTCATCGAAGGCCATCATAATATCCGACCCCAGAGCATTTTGTATTTCCATCGCTTTCTCGGGAGAAAGAAATAGCTTGTCCCCGTTCAGGTGAGAGCGAAACTCCACACCCTCTTCCTTGATTTTACGCATATTGCTCAGACTGAAAACTTGAAAACCGCCGCTGTCCGTAAGGATCGGCCGGTCCCAGTTCATAAACTTGTGCAGTCCGCCTGCCTGCCTGACTATTTCATGTCCAGGGCGGATAAACAAATGATAGGTGTTACTCAAAATAATATGCGCATCCATCTGCTTTAATTCTTCCGGACTCATCGTCTTTACCGTCGCTTGGGTACCGACCGGCATAAAGGCCGGTGTTTCAATAATCCCGTGAGGAGTATGTACTCTGCCCAGTCGGGCTCCGGATTGTTTGCAGGTTTTTATCAATTCATAAGTAATCGCCAATTTGCTCTCTTCCAATCCTAGTAGATGAACATCGCATCGCCGAAGCTGAAAAAACGATATTCTCGATTTATGGCTTCCTGGTAAGCCTTAATAATCGCTTCACGTCCGGCAAGGGCACTCACCAGCATGACAAGTGTCGATTTCGGCAGATGAAAATTGGTCAGCAGGGCATCGACAAGCTTAAAGTCATAACCCGGATAGATAAAAATATCCGTCCACCCGCTGCAGCCCCGAACCAGTCCGTCCGCAAACTTGTTTGCCACCGTTTCGAGTGTTCTTGCCGAAGTTGTTCCAACCGCTATAATACGGCTGCCGCGTGCGCGCGCTGCCTGGAGCGCAGCTGCAGTTTCTTCGCTCAATTCATAATATTCCGAATGCATGGTATGCTCTTCAATCTGCCCGACAGACATGGGACGAAACGTCCCCAGTCCCACATGCAGGGTCACATAAGCAAGCTGAATTCCTTTTGCCTGCATCTGCTCCAGCAGCGATTGCGTAAAATGAAGCCCCGCAGTCGGAGCAGCGGCTGAACCCTCGTGTTTGGCATAAACGGTCTGATACCGTTCCCGGTCGTCAAGCCTTTCCTTGATATAAGGCGGGAGAGGCATCTCTCCCAAGCGGTCCAACAGTTCATTGAAAATGCCCTTGTAGTGAAATTCAACGATTCTCGCGCCCATCTCGCCTTCTGCCACCACAACCGCTCTCAGCAAAGGCCCCCCGTCCTGATCTTCGCCAAAAACAAGCTCGGCTCCCGTCTTCAGCCTTTTTCCGGGTTTGGCTAATGTTTCCCAGCGGTCGCCTTCCAGTTGTTTAAGCAGCAGCAATTCTGCCTTCGCCCCGGTATCCGCCTTGGCTCCAACTAATCGGGCCGGCATGACGCGCGTGTCGTTCAGCACGACCAGATCCCCGCTGCTTAACATCGACAGTAAATCCGTGAAATGGCGATGCTCCACCTCACCGGTTCTGGCAGAGAGGGTGAGCAGGCGCGATGAGGTTCGGTCCGCAAGCGGAGTCTGGGCAATCAGTGATTCCGGCAGGTCAAAATCAAAATCGTCAACATTCATGATGGAGTTCGTCATTCCTTCTCGATGGTTACATCTTTATAGTAGTATTTCAAAATATATTTATAGTCATACCCTGACCCCGCAAGACCAAGAGCTCCGTACTGGGATAAACCGACGCCGTGGCCATAGCCATGACCGACAAAACGGAATGTCGGCTCTTTGGTGGCGGCTCTAACGGTGCCGTCGCCGCTCATAATATACATATTTGCTCCAAGCTCGCTTGTTTGACCACTTCCCGCAGCCATCAGTTTGCCGCTGTCGGCAGGCCGCTGGCTAACCTTTTCTCCTGCTCCCACAATCGTCAAACGGGCCGTTTGATCAATTGTGAACAAAGTACTGGGCAGGCTGCCAAAAACGCCGCGGAGTGAATCCGGTGTTTTGACCTCTACCTTCTGACCATTAGCCTTTAACTCAGTCGGACGGCCGGAAGGTCCCTTCTGGGTTACTTCCAGCGTCTGGACCGGACCGCTAACTGCGGTCGAGGTCTTTCCCTTCATAAGCGCTAGAAGCGCATCCGAGGTGTAGGGGCCACGGATCCAGGACATTTGATTGGATTCCGTGACCGTTTCAATGACGGTCACCAGAGTTCCCTTCGAGAGTGTTGCCAGAGGACTTACCTTTTCCTCCACCTGAGGAGCGGGTCTTACCTGGACAGAGTCGGATTTCACCCGCATCTGCGGCTTGCCGGCCGCATTCTTCTGCCCGCTGTCTTCCAGAAGATCTTCACGGATATAACCGGCGGTACCGTTGGCCAGAACGGCGCGATGCCAGCGTTTGAGCCCTTTCTCCGAGGATTCATCAGGACTTGCTACCGTTTTGAGATATCCGACCTCACTGCCCCAGATCTCCACTGCGTCAGCTGCTTGTCCGCCTGCGCTGGAAGAGAAAACCGCTTCGATCGGCTTCCCGTTGTACATAATTATTTCGCCTTTGGTCGCATCCACCGCCGCGACCGTCGTCGGCTTCTCGGAACCGATTCCCCCGTATACCTGACTGAGAGTTGTATCCACGACATGGGCGATTTGAAACTTAAATCCTTGATAAAGCGCATAAGTACGGGCGGCTACCGCTTGCGACTTGAGCGCCTCAGCCGGCCAGGAGGCGGGCATTTCCGCACCTACAACCGCATAAAGATATTGTTCAAAGGGGAGCTCATTAATAACGGTCAGCTTCTTGTTGACCCCGCTAAGCTCGATTTGCCCCCGGTAGCTACGGCTATACCGTTCTGTCAATTTCAGGCCACTGGCGGCTGTTGTGGACAACCATAGCTTGGATTCTGACTGAGGGACGGAATATAGGATCTGAGCGGAGTCTGGAGTTTCTGTCAACGTATGGTCGCCGCGCAGCACCATATACGTCGCTGCCGCATCGGCTGCGATGAGCGGCAGTCCGTTGTCCGCTTGTTCAGCTTGTGACTTGATGGCATTCAGACCCGCCGGCTCGGCAGCAGCCCCAACGATTACAGTGTAAGAAGCTTCCGCCCCGCCGGTTGATTTAACAGCGGCGAACGCATCCACACCTGTATTACCAAAGGATTTGGCAGCGGCCAACGCTTCGGCCTGAGTCTTGAATGATCCTGCTTCATAATGTAACGGGCCGGTAATCTCAGTTTGTCCACCAAGGGATGCGATTGTTGCATCTTTCTGCCATTTATCGCCGGCTGCTTTGGCTTCCGCAGCCGTTCCATAGGAACCTTCGAGGACCTGATAGACCGTTCCGTTGTTTTTGAATACCGAGGTCAGAAGGGCGGTGCCTCCCAATGCCTTTACCCGTTTTGCGGCGCTTAAAGCCGCTTTGAACTCACTGCTCTCCAGCACCTTCGGCTTGTAGTCGTCCAGAGTGAAACGAATGGTTTCCGCAGCAGACGATTGAAATAAAGGAATAACGCCGGAAGGCTGCCGGAGACCCACCTGAATAGGTGCAGCAGCCGTTACCGTAGCAGTGGCCGTATTCAGCGTATATTTGCCGGGCACATCCATAAACAATCCTACCCGGATCGTATCCAGGGCAGGAACAGCTCCTTGTGACGGCGTCGCAGCCGCCACAGAGAAGACAACTACTGCCGCGAGCATTGCTGCGAGTGTTCTTTTGTAACGCAACTTCCCGCGAACGGGTTCTTCATTTTTCTTCCAACGCGTTATTGCACGTAAGACTTTGATCAAACCGCCCATCCCCTTATGCTTATTCGCGCCTCGGCAGGGTGCATGCCCCATTGGCACAGCCATCGTCTGCTTTACCGAACCAGTCATAGCGTCTAGCGGCTATATAACGGTATAAAATATCAGCCAGCCCCCGCATGCCGGGTATGCGGTAGAAGAACGCCAGCCATTTCAAACCACGAACCGTCCGGAGAATCCGGATCACGCCGTCCGCTCCCGCATAAACCGCTCCGCTTTGATCCACAACATGAAGCTTGGCTAACAGCTGTTCCCGGGAATAACCTTGAATCCCCGGAATTTCCTCTTCGTTTTCTTCCAGCGATTGAATCGACACAAACCTCAAATCGGCTGTGGAACGAAGCTCCTTCAGCCTTCTTACAGTGGTCAGACACAAATTGCAGATGTCGTCATACAAAACGGTAAGCCTTTCGCCTACGTCTTCTTTCACGCGCTTCCCCATTTGAGAAGACCGCCTCCTTATTGTTGCAGCCGTTGCCGGCAAATGAACATGAAACGGGTCATCATCAGCCCTTAGCTTTCTTCATCCCCGATTAAACGCTGAGGTACCGGCAAGCCAAGATGGTGATATGCAAGCGGAGTAACGATGCGGCCGCGGGGGGAACGCTGGAGAAACCCGATTTGCATCAGATAAGGCTCATATACATCTTCGATTGTTTGGCTTTCTTCACCGATCGTAGCAGCTATTGTATCCAATCCCACCGGTCCCCCGCGGTAGTTGGAAATCATGGCACGGAGCATTTTGTGATCGATCTGATCCAGCCCAAGCGGGTCAACCTGAATCAGACCAAGCGCAGACTGCGCCAAATCATGAGTAACGATGCCGTCTCCCCGCACCTGGGCAAAATCGCGAACCCGCTTCAGCAATCTGTTGGCAATCCGCGGCGTTCCCCGTGAACGGGTGGCGATCTCACCGGCTGCTTCGCCGATGACGCCTACGCCCAGAATTTCCGCCGCCCGTGTAACAATATAAGCAAGCTCATCCACATTATAAAACTCCAAGCGGCTGACTACCCCAAAACGGTCGCGCAAAGGGGCCGACAGCAGGCCTGCCCTGGTCGTGGCGCCAATTAAAGTGAATGGCGGAAGCTCCAGCCTGACGGATCGTGCGCTGGGTCCTTTGCCGATCATAATATCCAGGCAGAAATCCTCCATCGCCGGATACAGCACTTCCTCCACGCTGCGGTGGAGACGGTGAATCTCGTCGATGAACAGCACATCGCCTTCCTGCAAATTCGTCAGCAGGGCGGCAAGATCGCCAGGCCTTTCAATAGCGGGTCCACTTGTAGTGCGCAGATTTACACCGAGCTCATTGGCGATAATATTGGAAAGCGTTGTTTTCCCCAGTCCGGGAGGGCCATACAACAGCACATGATCCAGCGCTTCCTTACGCAGCTTCGCTGCCTCAATAAAAACCTTCAGATTTTCCTTCACCTGCGTTTGACCGATATATTCAGCCAGGTAACGGGGGCGCAAACTGAGCTCCACCGCCTGGTCTTCCATCATGAGGTTAGCGGAAATAATCCGATCATCCATTCACGCCTGCCTCCTTTTTCTCAGCCTTTGAACAACTGCTGCAGCGCGCGTTTCATAAGCGCATCCACTGTCTCATCCGCAGCGACAGTACCCTGCAGCCCGTGCCAGGCGCGATCCAGCTCAGCCGGTGTATAGCCAAGGGCGCCAAGAGCTTCCCGCGCTTCCTGCCATACAGCTCCGCCTTCAGCTGATCCGGCAGCGACAAGCTCATCCTCCGGACTCCACGCTCCATTGTTTCCAATTCCTGTCGAGACGGCGGCGAGCTTGTCTTTGAGATCCAGAATCATCCGCTGCGCCGTCTTCTTGCCGATCCCCGGCAGCTTCATCAGAAAAGCTACGTTTTCCTGCTGGATGGCGGCAATAATGGTTTCCGGCCGGCCGCCCGCAAGTATTCCCAAAGCTACCCGCGGTCCGATTCCGGATACCTCCAGAAGTCTGCGGAACATCGACTGTTCCTCACGACTTTGAAACCCGAACAGCAAGGTTGCATCTTCTCTGACATGATGATGGGTATAAATCGTTACCGCTTCTTCGCTTGCCGCAAACGCATAAGGATTAGGGGTAAAGACCCGGTACCCGATATCCCGGACATCAACGACTACATATTCTGCATCCAAATGGACAACGCGGCCTTTCACAAAATCGATCATCGACGCGTCACCTCATTAATCTTCTCTGTGAGTACGGCAGAATGGGCATGACAGATACCGATCGCCAGCGCATCCGCAACATCATCCGGCTTTGGGATGGCGCTTAGTTTCAACAGCATCTTGACCATTTCCTGAACCTGGCGCTTCTCCGCTTTTCCGTAGCCGACTACCGCCTGCTTTACCTGCAGAGGCGTATATTCGGCTACCGGAAGCCCTCGCTGGGCGGCCGCCAAAATAATAACGCCACGGGCCTGCCCCACCGCAAACGCTGTCGTAACATTGCGATTAAAGAAAAGTTTCTCTACCGCGACGGTATCCGGCTTGTATTTATCAAGAAGAGAGCATGCCGATTCATAGACCTGCATTAACCGTTCCTCCTGGGGTGTATGAGCTTTGGTTTCAATTGATCCATACTGAACGGGAACCAGTTTATGTCCGATTTTATCTATGAATCCGAACCCTACAATGGCAATTCCCGGATCGATTCCTAATACTCGCAAGGCCTAATCTCTCCTTATTCAGTCAATTGGCCTTTTTTGCCTACCACCCATTATACCAAATGAAGTGGAGTATGAGAACACGCGTTTTGTCTTTCACGGGACTGTTAATGGGGATATGACAAAAAACGCACAGCGTTGAAAATTGGCGGTGCCAAGCTTTGAGATACGCCGGTGTTATTTTGAGTCAGAAAATTGTTGTGCACAGCAAAAAACGGGGCACGCGATTTATGCTCGCCGCCCCGCTCCTGTTCATCAATACGTAGTTTTCATGACCTTTTCGCTTTTGTCTTTCGCATAGTCGCTAAAGGTGGAAATTACGCTGTTATAGTCGTCTAAATCGCTAATGCGTATGCCGTTCAACAGCTCGTCCATCCGATCCTTGGACAGGCTGCTTTCCATATAATGAACATCGAGCTGAAAAAAGGTCCGCATAACCTTTTCTTTTTTTGGCGGACCATCAAACAAGGACAGATTTCCGTCCTTATCCATGCCAATGTAGGCTCTTCTTTTGCAGGCCTCTGACAGATCATCCATCCGTTGCTCCATGATCACCTCATGATCCCCGCCCCTTACAGCTGTCCATTCCGGGTGATGCTTGAGCATTTGCAAAACTTCCCTGGTGTCCACCGTTCCCAGGGATGAGGTTTCTTCGCCGCAGACATAGGTCCGGTGCAGCATAACCTTAACTGGACCTTTGTATTCAGCCAATAGCTTGATGACACTTCCGCTGTCAGCCCCGGACTGGCTGTCCACCCCGGTCTGTGGGGATATACCGTGAACCGCCGTATGGGCGCCGGAAACGTTCTGATCATGGGCCGCCGCTGATGCGGCAGGAACATCGAATGCGGGTGACAAACCCAGCAGGACCAGCATAGTGCCCAATGTCCACAAAGATCTTCGACGGCGGCGAATCCTCTTCTTCAACTGTTTCCACAGGCTGAATTCCATCATGAAGGAACTCCCCTTTATTCTTTTTTGCTAGTATTCCTTCAGCCTGGAGGAAATATGCGTTATTTGTTTTATTATGGTTATTCAGGCATTTCATCCGTAAAAATCCGGCTCACTCCCGAAGCTTGCTGACGAGAGTGGAGCCGGTTATACCTTATCCTATCGGTTAATCCAAGGGGCGTTGCCGCGACGATTCGCTTTTGATTGCGACCGGGTATTGCGGGATACACGGACGGACGCTTTGGCAGCAGGCTTACGGATCTTAGCCTGCTTGACAGGCTGAATCTGTTCGCCGAAGCTCTCTTCTTCCTTCTCTTTATCGCGATCATGACAACCGCAGCTGCATGGTTTTTTTTCGGAAGCGGGCAGTTGTTGCGTGGAAACCTGACCGTTCCCGATATAATGGTAGGACGGGTATGGAGATGCGGACTCGCTGACCATCGCGGACTGGACATTTGGGTAACCGCCGTAGCCATAAGCACTGTAAGGGTCCGCAGATGCAGGGGATACGCCAGGCTGATTGTAATAGCTGTAACCGCCTGTCATTGATGGAGATACTGCCATCGGTTCGTAGTTCCCATAGCCGCCTCCTTGCGGAGCCATATTAGCCGGAGATACCGCTGTCGAATGGGAATACCCGTAGCCGCCTCCATAAGGACCTGTCATTTCAGGCGAAACTGCCATCGGTTCGTAGTTCCCGTAGCCGCTTCCCTGCGGGGCCATATTGGCCGGTGATACCGCTGTCGGATTGGAATACCCGTAGCCGCCTCCATAAGGACCTGTCATTTCTGGCGAAACTGCCATCGGTTCGTAGTTCCCGTAGCCGCTTCCCTGCGGGGCCATATTGGACGGAGATATCGCTGTCGGATTGGAATACCCGTAGCCGCCTTGCGGTCCACTACTTGCCGGAGAGAGCATTTCGTTCTCCATTCCATAATAACCGTGCATCGGAGTTTGCGGCATAGGAGAAACCGGTGCCCCCCAAGGCAATGTTGATGAGCCCATCACCTGTCCCGGCGGACACCAGTTGGCAGGCGCCTGCGCAGCAGGGCTTACGTTCACCGGCATAGGATAGCCGTAACCTCCGGTCATTTCCGGTGATGTCATGGTATGTCCGTAGCCGTGAGACTGCATGACAGGAGCCATATTCTCAGGCATATTGGGCATTTCGTATAATGACATCACTTCTGTAGCCGGTACTCCGTATTGCTGGAAAAGATCGATGTGCTTCTCGTATTCGATATGGATCGGGTACGTCTTTTTCTCTATCGGTTTTTCTGCTATCGGTTTTTCCGCTATCGGTTTTTCCGCAACCGGTTTTTCTGCTATTGGCATGGGTACCGGGGCAGGCTCGGGAAGCGGCATGGGTACCGGGGTCGGGATAGGCGCCTGAGCAATCGGCATCGTGCTCGGTTTTTGTCCTGTATTTTTTTTGCCTGAAAAAGGCGCTGTCGACATTTTGCCCATCAGCCCTTGCATGCCGTGCATAACCGTAGCAGGATGAAGCAGATGATGACCGGCAGCATGATGCTGTTCATTATTTTCATGCTGTTTGTTCATTTCATGCTGTTCATTCATCTCATGCTGTTCGTTCATCTCATGCTGAATATTTGTTCCGTGATGCTCCTGATGCATCTGCGGCACTTGGCTCGGCGAGCTGGCTTTAGGAATGTTGACCACTTCACCTGTCAGCAGCACATTCGGATTTTTTAGCTGCGGATTTGCTTTAATCATGTCGCTCAAAGGAACACCCCATGCTTTCGACAGCTTCCAGAGCGTATCCCCTTGCTTCACCTCATGCTGATGCATAATGTCCATATCCGCGGGCTTTGAGGCAGGAATTTTAATCTTCATCCCCACCTCCAGCATATCAACATTCGTTATGGATGGATTGAGCTCAACAACCTCTTCCAACGATACGCCATACTTTTGAGCGATCATGTATAATGTATCGCCTTTTTTCACAATATGAATTTTCACTTGCCACTTACCTCCTGTCACGGTCTGTAGTTAATGGGCTATCACGGCAAACGCCCATCCACCAATCCCTACATCCTATGCGGAAGGTAGGCGGTTGCCACCCTCTTCTTCAAAAAAAAAAATGGCCCGCCGCAGGACGAAATCCCTGCAGCGGGCCAGCCGTAAATAGGTTTACTCGTATACCTTATAGCCGTCAACCTCAACGATTTTGCGGAATTCCTCAAGTAAATGAGTCGTAATCGGCCCCGCCTTGCCCGTACCGATCGTCCGTCCATCCACTTCGCGAACGGCAATAACCTCAGCCGCCGTTCCTGTAAAGAAAACCTCGTCAGCGATAAAAACATCATGCAGCGTGAATGGCTCTTCCTTGAGCTTATAGCCCAATTTATCGCATAGCTCGATGATCGCTCCGCGGGTAATGCCTTCAAGCGCCCCAATATAGCAAGGTGGCGTGTAGACGATTCCTTTTTTGATAATGAAAATATTATCACTGGAGCCTTCCGCTACATAACCCTGGGCATTGAGCATAATCGCTTCGCCAACACCGGCCAGGTTTGCCTGAATTTTAACCAGAATATTATTCAGGTAATTGAGTGATTTGATCTTCGGATTCAGGGCATCCGGAATATTGCGGCGCTGCGATACCGAAACGGAAACCAGTCCATCTCGGTAAGCTTCAGGCGGGTATATCGCCAGCTGTTCGACAATAATGATGACCCATGCGGACGGGCAGCGTTTCGGGTCCAGTCCAAGATTGCCGGGACCGCGCGAAACAACCAGACGGATGTAGCCGTCACGGAATTCATTGCGTCGGATCGTTTCAGCGAGCGCTTGCTCCATTTCTTCATAAGAAAGAGGAATGTCCAGCATGATAGATTTCGCCGAATCGTACAGCCTGTCCAAATGTTCTTTGCATTTGAAAATATTGCCGTTATACACGCGGATGCCTTCAAAAATACCGTCTCCATATAGAAAACCGTGATCGTAGACCGATACTTTCGCATTTTCCTTGGTGACGTATTCTCCGTTTAAATAAATAACCTGCTCTGCCATGTTTGTGAGTACACCTCCAGAAATATTAACCTTCGTAAGTAAAACTGGGATAACTGCCCAATGTACGGACTTGACAGCCGATCGCCTCGATTTCGCTGAGCGCGGAAGGGAGCAGTACCGTATCCAGTGACATCTCGATATCAATCAGAAAATAGTAATTGCCGAGCTTTTTCTTGGTCGGACGCGACTCAATCCGCGATAAATTGATTTTGCGCCAGGCGAAGGCCGAAAGCACTTGATGAAGCGCTCCAGGGTAATCCTCCGGCAGTGTAATCAGGATGCTTGTCTTATAGGTACCCGACTGTCTGCTGGAAAACGGCTCGGGCCCAATAAGCAGAAAACGGGTAAAATTGTTGTCGTGGTCGGTTACTCCGCGCTCCAGCACATCAAGACCATTGTTCCAGGCTGCCGTAATCTGACCGATAGCAGCCCAGCCGCTTAATGGATTATCTTTTACAATGGTTACGGCTTCAGCCGTACTGCCGACATGTTCCAGCTTTGCATGCGCAAGATGCTTGCGCAAATATTGCAGACACTGCGCCATCGCAACAGGATGGCTCATCACTTTGGTAATCCGGCTATAATCCAGCACACCATCGTCTCCCGACAATTCGGAAAGCGGGCCGATCAGGTTCTGAATAGAAGGATACACCCATTCCGCCTGGATGGGAAGGTTAACCTCATCAATCAGCCAATCGGTATGCAAGCTGACGGATCCGTCAATTGTATTCTCGATCGGTATGATACTGTAATCGGTCGTGCCTTCCGCCGTTGCGAGGAACACATCCCCGATAATCCGATAATACTTGTAATCGACCTCGGTTCCGGAAAACAAATACCTTGCCGCCTCGTCCGATACCGACCCCTGTGTCAAACATGCTACTCGTATCATGCCTTAACTTCTCCTTTAATTCGCTCCAGCAGAGATCCGCCAGTTTCTCTATCCTGCAGAACCGATATTTGCGGACCGGCACCGCATGGCTTCAGCCACATCGTTTCCGCCTGAATCCCCTCTTTGGCGAGCGTCCGGACTAGAAACCGCTCCAGCTCCGCTTTGCGCAGACTGTTCGTATCGACCAGAGCCAGCAGCGTTGGACCCGCTCCGCTTAGAGCAGCGCCCAAGGCGCCATAGTCGGTAGCCTTGTCCAGTATTTCCGTCATTCCCGGGATAAGCGCAGCACGGTAAGGCTGATGGATCCGGTCGCGCATGGCATAGCCAAGCAGTTCAAGATTGCCGCTTGCCAGTGCGGCGACCAGCAGTGAGCTGCTGGCGACATTGAAGACAGCATCCGTACGCACAATCTGTGAAGGAAGAGCATCGCGGGCTTTCTCCGTGGACAATTGAAAAGCCGGTATGGCCACCAGCACCTCCAGATCAGAGTGTGGTTCAAGTCGCACCATTTCCGCCCGCTTGCCGTCCCACGCCGAAACGACGATTCCGCCAAAAAGCGAAGCTCCCACATTATCAGGATGTCCTTCCAGCTTCGTGGCAATCTGGAAGAGCCGGTCATCAGACAGTGGGCTGCCGATAAGCGCATTCGCAGCTGCCAAAGCTCCTACAATCGCTGTAGCGCTGCTCCCCAGCCCCCTGGTGAGCGGAATATCGCTGTACATGGCAATATACAGCTCACGAACCTCAACGCCTGCTTCGGCAAATACCAACTGAGCTACTTTGTAGATAAGATTGGATTTATCCAGTGGAATGCCTGCCCATCCATCACCCACCAGATCAATGACCGTTTCACCGGTGCGGGGAACCGACATTTCGATCCAGGAGTAGAGGGACAACGCCATTCCCAGTGTATCAAATCCGGGACCAAGATTAGCCGTGCTTGCCGGAACCTTTACTATGATCCTGCGGTTGTTTGTTACGCAGTCTTTGGATGAACCGGTAGGGTTCAGCCCTTCACGATCTCTCATCTTGTCCAAGCTCCTTAAAAAAAGGGTTACCTTTAAGCGGCCTATTATCAGCCTTCCACACGGTAAACGCTTCTGATGTTTTTGACGACGTCCATCTGCTTGAACGCGTCCAATACTTTGGTTACAGCCGCTTTACTGGCGTCATGGGTAATAATAATGATTTCAGCTTCGGTTATGCTCGCATTGGGCTGCTGTAGAACGGATTCCAGGCTCACCTCGCACTCGGCAAAGGCCTGCGTGATTTTCGCCAGCACACCTGCGCGGTCATCAACATGAAGCAGCATAAAATATTTTGACGAAATCTGCTCATCTGTTTTAAGTTTCTTCAACTTGTAGGTAAGCAGAGCCTGTTTGCCGTTAACGCCCAGCTTCAAATTTTTGACCACAGCTACCAGATCTGCAACGATAGAGGTTGCCGTCGGCATCTCTCCTGCCCCCGCACCGTAGAACATAGTCTCGCCGACTGCTTCGCCAAATACATAAACCGCGTTAAACACCCCGTTGACCGAGGCGAGCGGATGGGAATGCTTAACCATTGTCGGTTGAACGCTGACACTGATAAAGTCATCCTGGCTCTCTGCGATACCGAGCAGCTTCACGACATAACCGAGCCGGCCGGCATACAAGATATCCTCTCTGCTGACCGACGAAATCCCCTTCACATCCACATCTTCCAGAGCAACATTCGAACGGAAGCCCAATGTGGAAAGAATGGTCATTTTGCGGGCTGCGTCCAGTCCCTCGACATCGGAGGTCGGATCGGCTTCGGCATACCCCAACTGCTGGGCCTCTGCCAGCGCTTCCGAATAAACCGTTCCCTCCTGGGTCATTTTCGTCAGAATATAATTGGTCGTACCATTGACGATGCCCATAATTTTCGTAATCCGGTCTGATGAGAAACCTTCAACCAGCGTACGGATAATGGGAATGCCTCCGGCTACGCTTGCTTCGTAGAGGACATCGCATCCATGCTCCTGTGCAGCAGCCAAAATTTCTGGTCCGTGAAGGGCCATTAAATCTTTATTGGCGGTAATGACATGCTTGCCCCTGGCCAACGCCTCCAGGATATACCCTTTAGTCAGCTCGATGCCGCCCATAACTTCCACAATAACGGAAATATCGGGATCATGAATGATATCCCAGGGATCTTCTGTCAGCTTGCCGGGATCAATGTTCACGGCACGGCTCTTGCTGGCATCCTGCACCAATATTTTATCAATCACGATTGGAGAACCTGTCTGATTCTGCAAATCCTCCTGGTGTCCCTCGACAATCCGGACAACACCCGTTCCTACCGTTCCAAGACCAAGCAGTCCAACTTTTACCGGTTTCATGATTTCTCCTCCATCAACTCGTTCTATCCTTGTCCGATCACAGACGCCTTGCGGACGCCGTCCTGCCTGCGGATGGCTTCCATCAGCTCCGTCAGTGTGCTGCCCATTTGCGAAGTATCCACCGAAATGACCACATTGGCCAAACCTTGAAGAGGAATGGTCTGATGAATCGTCAGCACATTGCCCTCCGAGCTTGCGACAAGTCCAAGCACTTTGGATAAAACACCGGAGCGGTGATCCAGATCCATCGATATGGTAACAATGCGTTCACGCTCCAGCTGATTCAGCATATGTACGCCATCCTTGTACTTATAGAAAGCGCTCCTGCTGATGCCGGCGCGCTCAGTCGCTTCGTGAACAGTAGCCGCTTCCCCGCGCTGGAGCATCTCTTTAACCTGAATCGTCTTGACAATCGCCTCAGGCAAAATGTCCTCCCGGACGATAAAAAATCGTTCCGCCACTGATAGTCCTCCTAAGAAAGACATCTGTTCGTCTATAGTGGACATTATAGCGAATATCCGGCGTTGCGGCAATAGGCAATTCCATGTAAACCATAATGCCTATTATACCTGAATCAATTTTGAGAATGATATTATAAGGATCAAAAAAAAAAAGATGAACCGGTATCCTTCCGGCCCATCCCATCGTGGCGCAGGTATTATTCGTAAAAATAATCACTGCCCTCAAAAAACTCGAACGTGAAATCGCCGATCCGGACCGAATCCCCGTCCTTCGCTCCGATTTTCCGCAGCTCAGCGTCGACGCCCATCTTGCGCAACGTACGGGCGAACCGCAAGACCGCGTCATGCGTGTTCAGGTTAACGCGTTTCATAAATTTCTCGATAGCAGCGCTCCGTACCACGAACCCTTCATTTTCCTTGCCGACGGTAAAGGACTCGTCTTCCTGTTTCTCCAAGGTATAAACCTTACGTTCGGCCACATCTTTTACCTCATCGATAAGCGGCATTTCCGGTACCGTTTCGAGCAGATCAGCTGCTTTGTACAGCAGCTCCTGTACGCCCTGCCTGGTCAAAGACGACATCGGCAGAATTTCGTAATTCATGCCTCCGTCCCGTTCAGCCAACTGCTCGCGGAACAGCTCCAGCTGATCCGGCGCGTCCGGCATGTCCATCTTGTTGGCGGCAATAATTTGCGGGCGATCGGCCAGAACGGGATTGTAGAGTGCCAGTTCTTCATTTATTTTGTTCCAGTCCTCAAAAGGATCTCTACCCTCGGAACCGGACATATCGATGACATGTACGATGACGCGGGTCCGCTCAACATGTCGGAGAAAATCATGCCCGAGTCCGACGCCTTCATGGGCGCCTTCGATCAGTCCCGGCAAATCCGCCATGACGAAGCTGCGTCCATCGCCAACTTCGACTACGCCAAGATTTGGCGATAATGTCGTGAAATGATAAGCGCCGATTTTTGGCTTCGCTCCCGAAACAACGGAAAGGAGCGTAGACTTGCCTACGCTTGGAAAACCGACCAGCCCCACATCGGCCATCACCTTGAGCTCCAGAACAATCCAGCGCTCCTCGCCTTCTTCCCCATTCTCGGCAAAATCCGGCGCCGGATTGCTAACCGTAGCAAAACGGCAGTTGCCGCGTCCGCCGCGTCCGCCGCGAGCCACAACAATCTCTTGCCCATGCTGGGTCATATCGGCTATTACTTCCTGGGTATCGTCATTAATGATAATGGTGCCTGGAGGTATCCGGACAATCATATGCTCCGCATTGGCTCCATGCATGCTTTTCACTTTGCCGCGCTCGCCTTTTTCCGCTTTGAAATGCTTCTGGTACCGAAAATCCATCAGGGTACGAAGCCCTTCATCCACACGAAAAATAACGTTTGCTCCCCGTCCGCCGTCACCGCCAGCCGGTCCGCCCTCGGGTACATATTTCTCACGGCGGTAGGATACGATTCCGTTCCCGCCGTCCCCGCCTTTTACAAATATCTTCGCTTTATCGACAAACATGCCCCAGCCTCCGTTTATTTCACAAGCTCCGCATGGAGCGTCAGGTTATCCGGCTCGACATCCGTGCCGGCTGCTTTCAGCGGCGAATTGATTATCGCACGCTTGCATTTATGCTTCCATTCCTCTTTATCATTCATTCCGCCGTCATAATGAAACGAAGCGGTCATTGTATTCTCGTTGAGCGACAGATCGACCATCAGCTTGGCCACTTCTCCTGAGCCTGTGGCTACCGCGTGCCGGTAGGCATCCAATATATCCTGAAGGGTCCTAGCCGCGCGTTGTCCATCCAATCCACGCTCGGCCAAATTCAGGTCGCCGTCGATTTCAAGATCCAGTTCAACAGCATGCATTCTCGTACGAAAGGACTGGAGGTAGACGACAAGCGAGGGAACGCCCAGTTTGGCGATCTTGCTCTCAATCATCATCCGTTCCCTTATCTGTTCCACACACTCAGCAGCTTTCTCAGCTTTCTTCATCCGAATGTAACCATAAAGCACCTGCAAATCGTTCATCCAGTCATGACGGTGATGATTTAAGGTGGAGATGGATAATGTTTGCAGTTCACGAATCAGTCGGGCTTCACGGCAAGCCTGTTCTTTTCGATCACACCATAGCCAGAGCAATCCGGCAGCCAGAAACCAGACAACGAAACAGGCCAAAAGCCAAAGCTCAGACCGCCAGATGAGAACGGCAGCGGCTGGGAACAGCAGCGATGCGGCTGCACAAATCCTGATCAGTTTATAGCGACTCATGGACCGATCCTACTTTCCTATTCTTTCCTTACCTTTACCAGTATAGCACATGCTTCCCGGCAGACGCTAAAGGAAAAAAGGAAGCCCCGGCCTGCGTACAGACCGGGGCGAGCTTGATTATTGCACTTCGACTGCCGCAGCTACCGGAGCAGCTTCGACCGAGTATACGCTGACTTTCTTGCGTTCACGTCCCCAGCGTTCGAACTTCACAACGCCTTCGATCAATGCGAATAATGTGTCATCTTTGCCGATTCCTACATTATTGCCCGGGTGGATTTTAGTTCCGCGTTGGCGGAACAAGATGCTGCCCGCTGTTACCACTTGACCGTCCGCGCGTTTAGCGCCGAGACGTTTCGATTGGCTGTCGCGACCATTTCTTGTGGAACCTACACCCTTCTTCGATGCAAACAACTGAAGATTCAGTTTCAACATGGTTGTACCCTCCTTTGTTAACGAATTTGTTGACGGATCTGAACGAACTTCCCGTATGAGGCCACGATTGTGGAGAGCATGACAATCATCGATTCCAGCAGCAGCTGAACCCTTTCGTTCACAGCGGGATCACTCTGCTCCGGAATGTCCGACTGCAGCCACCCGTTGTCCATAGAAGCCGGGAGCTCCAAGCCTGCAAGCTCTTCAATTGCGTTGACGGTACCGACCGAAATGGCGGAAACCCCTGCACAAACGATATCCTTGCCGGGCTTCTTAAACTGGGCATGTCCTTCAATCGCAAATGATACGATTCGTGAATTCTCGGCGGAATGCCGCAAAATAGTGATCGTAATCATTGCTCAGACCTCACTTAAGACTTAATCGCGCCAATCGTTACTTTCGTATACGGCTGACGATGACCTTGCTTACGACGGTAGTTTTTCTTCGCCTTGTATTTATAAACGATAATTTTTTGACCTTTGCCGTGTCTCTCAACTGTAGCTGTAACAGTAGCTCCAGCCACAACCGGAGTTCCGGTTACGAGACCGTCTTTATTGGAAACAGCCAGTACGCGGTCGAACGTTACGTTCTCGCCATCACCGGCGTTCAATTTCTCGATGTAAAGAACATCGCCTTCTTGAACCTTGTATTGTTTACCACCCGTTTCAATAATCGCGAACATGTAGTGCACCTCCTTATTGTCGAAGACTCGCCTGATGCAGGTGCCTCCGGCGGACCGGATGGACTTGTGAACCTGTTCTGTGCGGTAAATGGCTGTAGAAGGAAATCCCTAATCCACAGGCACCATAATATATTATCACAGGAACAGAGACAATAGCAACTATATTATTAAGTTTTGGATGCGATTAAAATGTTTTGCTGCCCGTCACTTTTGCAGCATTCACTCTTCCTCTACCCTTGCATACCGGGCAAATCTCCAGGAGTTGGCTCATCGCATGCTCCCGGACCTTCTTGCGGGTCAGCTCCAGCAATCCGAGGCGGGTCCAGCCAACCACTTGGCATTTGGTGCGGTCATGCCTCAGCAGCCCCTCCAGCAGGCGGGCGATCTGCTCGCGATGCGTTTCCTGCTCCATATCTATAAAATCAATAATAATTATTCCGCCGATATCACGCAGCCGGAGCAGTCTGGCAATTTGCTCTGCTGCTTCCATATTGGTCCGGAAAACGGTATCCTCCAGATCCCGCGACCCGACAAATCTGCCCGTATTGACATCGATTACGGTAAGGGCTTCCGTCTGATCCCATACCAGATCCCCGCCGCAGACCAGTCGGATGCGGCGATCGAAGGCCTCCTGCAACTGATGGTTAACCTGATAGCGGTTCAAAAGTCCGACCGAAGAGTGACTTGCATGTGCTTGATCATAAAGCCTCAAACGAGATTGCATGGTTGGCGCCATTTGTTTGATGAGGGCTTCCGTTTCCGTATAGAAGTCCTGATCGTCAATCCATAACTCATCCAGCTCCACGGAGAGCAAATCCCGCACAAGGCGGTGGGAAAGGCCGGCTTCCCGGTGAAGCTCTGCAGGTACTGCCGCGTCCGTCGCTCGGGCTTGGATTCCCTGCCACAGCTCGCGCAGAAAACGTACATCCGCCAATAGGGCATCACTGTTTTCACTCTCCGCCGCAGTCCGCAATATGATGCCCTCTTCCGCCTCCCGGTGCCGTTCCCCAAGCGAGCGCAGCCTTGCACGCTCCTGCTCCGTTTTTACTTTTTTGGATACGCCGACATAAGCGGCATGGGGCATATACACAAGAAATCTGCCCGGCAACGAGAAATGCGTGGTCACTCGAGCGCCTTTGCCGCCTAATGGTTCCTTTACGACTTGCACGAGAATTCCCTGTCCTGCCCGCAGTAGCTGGGTAATGGCCGGCTTCTCTTTGGGCTGCTGCTCCAAATGGGGATGAAGCACATCATCAATATAAAGAAAAGCATTCTTGGCCAGTCCGATATCTACAAACGCCGCTTGCATGCCAGGGAGAACATTCACGATTCTTCCTTTAAAAATACTGCCCACAAGCTGATTGGCCTTGTCTGCCGTTTCCATATAGAACTCAGCTAATCGGCCATTGTCTAGAATTGCGATTTGCAGCCTGTCCTTTTCTTTATGCACAAGCATCTGCTTCATCTTTTATTTTCACCTGCCCAGTAGGTGTTCTGGGTCTTATTTTACATGAAAAGCTCCAAAACTGCACGGTCAGCCTTTCCTTCCGCCAAATAACCGTTCACCAACTGCTGCTCCGGAAGCACGGCGACGATGTTTCCCGGCTCTTCCATCACAACAATCAGATGATAGCTGTCGCGTCGGAACAGACGCAGCGCGGAGGCGATGGAATGACGCTTCGAGACCACAATCGGCAGCGCCCAGCCGCCGAGTGCCATCGAACGGGAGGAGACGTCCGCACGGTGTGTCAGAAAGCGGATAAAGAGAAACGGGATATGCCGGTAGGCTGTCCAGTTTGTCAGCAGCAGAAATAACCCGACCGCCAGCAAATTCGCCTGGATCCCTCCGCCAGGTTCATGGAATGCGGGAATAACGGCGAAAATGATCATCATACAGCTAAGAACCAGACTGATCCTTCCCATCCACACAAGCGTCTGTCTATGGGGCATCATCCGGCTTAATGCAGCCTGCAGCAGCTTGCCGCCATCCAGCGGCAAAATTGGCAGCAGATTAAACAACCCGATCATTATATTTGCATGCATGACATAGAGGGACCATTCCTGATTCCACAATCCCGTTTCGCCAAAAGCCCAAGCCAATGCCCCCATCCACACATTTTGCAGCGGGCCGGCAATGGCTACGATAGCGTCCTCTCTGGCTGGCAGGTTCGCGCCCTCCTCGACCTCGGCCACACCGCCGAAAGGCAGCAGCTTCACCTCATGGACCGTCCAGCCAAACCCTTTCGCGGCCAAGACATGCCCAATTTCGTGGACGAGCACAATGGCAAACAAGGTAATCAGCTCGACAAAATAACCTGTAGCAATGGACGCCAGCATGACCAGCACAAATAGCGGGTGAACCGACCAGTTTATGCCGTACAACCTAATCAAACGGGATAATGTCGGCGGGATCGACGTACCGGCCTTTCTCCTTCACCGCAAAAAATAACAAGCTTTGTCCGCCCTCCAGAGCTGCCGGCAGCTCTCCTAAAGATTGCCCGGCTTCAACCCAGTCATTCACCGCTACATTCACCTGTCCAAGCCGCCCATACACCGTCATCCGCCCAGTGGCATGCTGAATGACAATGGTTTTACCTGTATCCTGCTCTTCGGACACGAGCAGAACCCGCCCGGTTTCGGCCGACAGAACCGGAGCCGCGGAGCTCCCGGCCAGCTCCACTCCGCTCAGCGTTTCCGCAAACGAGCGGACAATTGTTCCTTGTGGAAGAGGTGCAACCACTGCCAGCGCGACTTCACCTTCGGCGAGCCTGGACTCTCCCTCATGTCCGTCCCGAAACCAGGGGATAAAGGAAGGGGCTCCGGCGAACATCCGGTTATACCAGGATGCGGCCTGTCCGAAATCGATCTGTTCCGTCAGCGCTGAGGTGACCATCGCTTGTCCGCGTTTTGCAATCGGCGTATCAAGACGGAACATCGCAAACACGATAACGAAGATGGCAGCCGCGACAGCGCTCTGAATAAAAAGTCCCTGGATGACAAATGGCTTGCGGGGGTGATCCACTCCGGGATTTGCCGGGACGTTTCGAAGTTTGGTGTGGGGTTTGGGGGCAAGCTCCCAGCCTACGCTTTCCCAAGGATTGGCTTGCGCCTTCCACATTTGTTCCGGATCCGGGCCTTGTTCCTGAAAGTGTAAATCGGACTTTCCTTTTCTTTCCTCGCTGTGGGGATCAGGAAGCGGCTTGACAGACAGCGGCTGTTTCTCCTTAAAGCTGCGGACCGGTATCACCGTCTGGCCCAGCTTCTGGTTCTGCTCCTGCTCCATAATCCGCCGTATCCGCTCCTGTCGGCGTTGACGGATGCCATTGTTCGTATCCATGGCCCATCCCTCCATCTCATCAAGGCTTGTTCATTCATATATATGAGATCGAAGGCTTGTTTATGTTGGGAGTGGCGTTGTACGCGCCAAACCTAAAAAGAACCATTCAGCCGGCAGCTGAACGGTTCTTCTTCCATTTCGAATGCTCACATCTACCAATCGCTTCCCGGCACCGTATTTTCCGTATGCCTTCCAGGTGATCAGCATTCAGCCCAGCCCGAGAAACTTGCGGAAACGCTTCATAACGCCGGTCTTTTCTTCAAGCGGCATGAGCGGCACCATATCGCCCAGCATACGGCGGGCGATATTCCGGTAAGCGATTGCTGCACGGGAGGTAGGATCCATTACAGTCGGCTCCCCTGCATTGGCTGAACGGATGACTTTCTCGTCATCCGGAACGATTCCCAGCAGATCGATAGCCAGCACCTGGCAGATCTCATCAATATCCAGCATATCACCCGTGCGGACCATATTGGCGCGAATCCGGTTTATGATCAGCCTGGAGGAAATCTGGTTCTGCTCCAGCAGGCCGATTACCCGGTCTGCATCCCGGACAGCGGCGTTCTCCGGAGTTGTAACAATTATTGCGCGGTCGGCTCCGGCAATGGCATTGCGGAAGCCCTGCTCAATTCCGGCAGGACAGTCGATGACAATATAATCGAATTCTTTTTTCAACTCCAGCACAATATCTTTGACCTGTTCCGGGGTGATATCGTTCTTATCCTTGGTTTGGGCCGCAGGCAGCATGTAGAGCTCGTCGAAACGCTTGTCCTTGACCAGCGCCTGATTCAGTCTGCAGCGTCCCTCGGAAACATCAAGCAGGTCATAAATAATCCGGTTCTCCAGCCCCATTACCACATCCAGGTTGCGCAACCCGATATCCGTATCGACCATACAGACTTTTTTCCCTACCAAAGCAAGTGCCGTG
Source organism: Paenibacillus nasutitermitis (assembly GCF_014641075.1). Taxonomy (GTDB): domain Bacteria; phylum Bacillota; class Bacilli; order Paenibacillales; family Paenibacillaceae; genus Paenibacillus_Z; species Paenibacillus_Z nasutitermitis. The sequence continues at coordinate 1,217,274 of NZ_BMHP01000001.1, read as the reverse complement.
CCCAAATTGGCTGAAGTCGTTGTTTTTCCGACCCCGCCTTTTCCCGATGTTACCACGATCGCTTCTCCCAAGCTTAACACTCCCCCGCTGCAACCATTAAAGCTTCCCCTGGAGGCGACGCTTCAATTGGCAGTCTAAGTAACGTTGTACCAGAAGATACGGCATATACTCCGCACAGGACCCGCGATGCCAATTCGCACCTGGGAATTTCACATGGCGGTGTAACAAGATTCTTCCCTCTTCTATGGATCCGGCCATTCTATGCTTTAAAAATAAAAGATTGATTGCGAATACGATACAGCTGCGTCATTTTGTCAATCTTCATCATGCCGTCATTTAAATAGGCAAATTCCATCGCGGCATCGCCCGTCATCCATTCATCCGGGGGTCTGCTGATCACTTCGCTGATCCGCAGTTGGGTGGGTCTGAGCAGGGAAGCCGCAATGATGGCTTCCGTCTTGCCTGCCGTGCCGGCATGCGCCAATCCCCGGAGTGATCCGAGAACATATATATCGCCCGTACAAAGAAGCGAGCCCCCAGGATTCAAATCGCCCATTAGCAGCAAATTGCCATGATGCTCAACTGTTTGACCGGATCGGATAATGCCCGTCAATACACGAAGATTATTTCCTTCATCAATCTCCGGCTTCTCCTGCGCGTCGCTTTCCACCGACTGGACAATAAGATTGCCCTGCTTGCGAATAACGGATTTAATCTGATCCTTCTCTTCCTCATTGGCCAGACGTGTGCCCAGCTTCACATGAACATGAACGATCGGACCGGTCAGCAGCTGTTGATGCGACTTTTCCAATTTATATTGCAGTTCTTGAAGCAGCAAGGAAAATTCGCATTGGTCGTCGAGAAGGAATACTAACCCTTCTTTAACACCTTTTATTGTAATATGCTGCTTCTCGGTCACGCTCGTCCCTCCTTCTCTGTCAGAATATGAATGTGAGTTCAACAAGTACGTAATTAAGTACCGAGAAGGTTGAATAGACATGGAATGAGACGCGAACCGGACGTTTTGAACAACCTCTAGTTAACGATTCTTTTCCGAACCTCCCGATTCCTGCCTAGACCGGTTATTCCTCTTCATCTTCTTTCTTCTTTTTCAAACTTCCCTCGAACCATCGCCTTGCCGGCACATACATAAGCAATGCAAACAACAGCTGAAGAAACAGACTTGGGAGGATATGATGGAAGATGGCCCATTCATAAGACAAGGTAGTGAGCTTGAAGACGCGATAGATATAATGGATGATCGTCTCATACAAAAAAGTAAAGAAAGCAATCATGGTCAAAGCCATCAGGAGAGTGCTCCTTCTGCCTTCCAGCAGCAAGCCGCACAAATACCCGACAAGCGCAAATGTAAACGAATCAAGACCGATAATCCGCCCGTAAAACGCAATATCATGCAGCAGGCCGAAGAAAAAGCCAAGAAGGAGCGCCGAATGTCGGCCCCTGTACATCCCGGCCAAAAGCACAAACGCCAATACGAAATGCGGGACCACGCGGCCTACCAGATTATCCGGGAGCAGCCAGTAAAAAAGAGTTCCTTCCGAAAAAAAGAAAAGCAGCATCACAAGAATGATTCGTTGAATGCTCATTTCGTCTCTTCTCCCGGATTGGGAACTTTCACCACAAATACTTCCGTCAGATGATTAAAATCCGCCGCCGGCGTTATTGTTGCGGTGTTGGTCAGACCAAAATCGCCAACCTGAACAGAGTCCACGGTTCCGACGATCAGGCCGCGTGGAAATACATTCGCAAGCCCCGACGTGATCACGGTATCGCCTTTGGCAATGGGATCGTTTTCGGGTATTTTGCTCATAACCAATTTGCCTGTGTCCTTGCGGTAGCTTTCAATCATGCCAAAGGACTTTTTCTTATTCTCCGCGGTTGCCGGTATTTGCTTGGTACTGGCATCCAGCGAATTGGCATCCAGATCCGTAATCGGCATGACCGAGGAATAGAACGGATCCACCCGGCTGATCAACCCGACCAGACCTTTGGTCGTGATCACAACCATATTCAGTTCAATGCCGTCTTTGGATCCCAAATCAATACGGATCGTTTGGTCGTAAGGATCATTGCTGGCGGAAACGACCTGGGCGATTATGTATTCATATTCATATAGGCCTTTCTGCCGCTCGGTAAAACCGAGATCCTCCTTCAAGGATTCATTTTGTTCCTTGATTATATTGAATTTGACCGAATCTCTGGCGTAATTGGCCGCATTCACGCGCAGGATTTCGTTCTCCCGGTAAACATCCCGCAGGTTGGCCAAATCTTCAAACAAGCCCGCGATATAACCTGCGGGCCTGTAAAACCACTGCTGCACAAAAGCGCTTGAATCAAGCACAAAGTTTTCCGGCCAGGTGAGCTTCTTACGGTCGCCAATAGAGAAACCCATCACGGCAACAAAAACGATAAATCCAATCATCAGAACAAACATGCGTCTTTTACGCATCCAATTAAACAATTATGATCACCCGTCCATTCCGCTCATCCGATTCCTATCCGGACTTTATCGTTTGGAACGAGAAACCGGGCCGCCCCGCGTTTTAAATAAGTCAATATTATCAAGCGCACGTCCAGTTCCAATCGCAACACAATCCAGCGGATTTTCCGCCACAATAACCGGCATCCCCGTTTCACGGGCCAACAATTTATCCAGGTTGCGCAGCAAAGCGCCGCCACCGGTCAACACAATTCCACGATCCATAATATCAGAGGAAAGCTCCGGCGGGCATTTCTCCAGTGTTACTTTTACAGCTTCCACAATAGAATTAATGGTGTCCAATAAGGCTTCTGTTATTTCTCCGGAAGAGATCGGCAGCGTTTTGGGCAGACCGGATACAAGATCGCGGCCCCGGATTTCAATGGTCTCCGGCTTGTCCAACGGCAGCGCAGAGCCAATTTCCATCTTGAGCTGCTCTGAAGTACGCTCACCGATCATCAAGTTGTACATGCGTTTAATATATTGAATGACCGCCTCGTCCATGTCGTCACCGGCAATCCGGATCGAACGGCTCGTTACGATGCCGCCTAGCGAAATAACCGCTACTTCAGTCGTACCGCCGCCAATATCGACGACCATGCTTCCTGTGGGTTCCCAAACCGGAAGGTCTGCCCCGATCGCAGCAGCAAACGGCTCCTCAATCGTGAAAGCTTCTTTCGCTCCCGCCTGCTCCGTCGCTTCTTTCACGGCCCGCTGCTCCACCGCCGTAATACCCGATGGCACGCATACCATAACATTCGGATGACGCGGAAAAAATGAACGCTGCTTCTGCGCCTGGCGAATAAAGTATTTAATCATGGTCGCGGTTGTTTCGAAATCCGCGATCACACCGTCTTTCATCGGCCTTATTGCCCGAATGTTGCCCGGCGTACGACCAATCATTTTTTTGGCTTGCTCGCCCACGGCTTCAATCGTTTTTGTATCTGTACGCAGAGCAACCACAGAGGGTTCTCTTACGACAATCCCTTTGCCTTTTAAATAAACAAGCGTATTAGCCGTTCCAAGGTCAATCCCCAAATCCTTTGTGCCACCGAACATGATAATCTTCCTTTCTCTTCTTAAGGCAATCCATCCTATTATATTACATACAACCTTGCTCCTTCAAACTGATAAACCGATTGTCACCTATTACCAGATGATCAAGCACATCGATGCCAACCAGCTCGCCTGCTTCCACCAGCCTGCGCGTCAGGGTAATATCCTCCGGACTCGGCGTAGGATCGCCGCTGGGATGGTTGTGCATGCATATAATCGACGCGCTGCTGCACTTGATAGCTGCCCGGAACACTTCCCGGGGATGCACGAGCGACGCATTTAATGTTCCAACTGACAGAGTTTCATGATGAATGACATGATTTTTGGTATTCAAAAATAAACAGACGAAGTGCTCCTTCTTTAAATAACGGAGCTCCTCCATCATAAAGTTCGCTGCATCAGAAGGCTTGCGAATGGTAAATGTTTCATTCTGTTGACTGCGCGCCAGACGTCTTCCCAGCTCTATGCCTGCACGCAGCTGAACGGCTTTGGCCGGTCCTATGCCGCGTATAGCCGTAAGCTCGTCAATGCTCATATCAACCAGACCGTACAGACTGCCGCATTCTTTCAAAATACGTGAAGCCAGCAGCACAGCGGATTCGCTTCGCGTTCCGGTCCGCAGCAAAATAGCAAGTAATTCGGCATGACTTAACGCTTCTGCCCCAACAGTCATCAGGCGTTCTCTTGGTCGGTCTTCGTTAGGGACATCCTTGAGCACATATTGCCGTGCTTCCATGTCCAGTTCCCGCTTTCTTGTGGCAAATTATCAGTTCTTAGCTCATCAGAATCAGATGACTTCTACGCCGAAGGAGGATAGCATATCCGACAACAGGGAGACCGGCAGTCCGACTACATTGAAATAACAGCCGTCCAGCCTGTCCACAAGCGCTGCTCCCAACCCTTGGATCGCATAACTTCCTGCCTTGTCCATTGGTTCGCCTGTCGCAATGTAGCGCTTGATCCGTTCCGGATCAAGCGGTTTCATCGTGACACGGGTCATTCGGTGGGCAATAAGCTCCCGGCCCGTAGCCGTCTCCAGGCAGGCAACCCCGGTATATACCTGATGTTCCTTCCCTTGTAACAGGGACAGCATCGCATGCGCTTCCCGCTCATTGGCAGGTTTCCCCAAAACGTTCCCGTCTACTACAACAATCGTATCCGCTCCGACAATAAGAGACCGGTCCGCATCCTGGCCGCTCAGCATGGAAACAGCCGCTCTTGCTTTACGCAGCGAGAGTTGTTCGACAATATGGGACGGCGACCAGTCTGCTGGAGTCTGTTCATCCGCATCGGTAGACAAAATGAGAACCGGCAAGGACAGGTCAAGCGATTCGACCAGATCCCGCCGGCGTGGAGATGATGAAGCCAGCACAAGCTGGCGAACTTGGAACGAGTGAGTTGGAAGGGATGCATCCATCTTTGTAGCACTCCTATTGGTTACTTATGCATGTTCACATTTTGCGGTACAGCCAAATGGCTGCAATTAGCCCGATGATGCTGAGCAGGCTTACCTTTAAGCGGATTGTGAGGTCATAGCTGAGAACAATTAAATCCGCAGCGGGCGACCATAGAACTTCGGAGGTTGTAGTCAGGAACGAAAGTCCAGGGACGGGGGCGAGCCAGCGCGACACCAAGGTGCCTGCCAGTAATCCGATTATGATGAATAACAGCAAGATCCAACCATTTTTCTTCATCTTCCATCGTCCCTCGCCATTTTTTGACACGTTCGCTCTATTATACGCTCCAACGTTTCTCTTTACAATGCATCGATAGAAGCAAACCAGGATTTTTGAATGAACACCGCTTCCATCAATGTGTTTTGAATGGACCACAAATGGGCATCGGATGGTTTTTTGGCATATTCCCCGTAAGCAACTGCAGCTTTATTGACTTGCTGAATTACCTTTAACAGCGCTGTCTTTTGCTGTTTGTCCGTCATTCCCTGCTCCGCTGCCGCAGCCGTTTTAATCCACTTCTGATGAAGATTTTCCCAGTCAGCCGAAGTGCTTTTGGAAGACTTATTAAGCTTTTCTAATGTTGCGGCATTCATTAGACGAATGAGTTCGTCGGTTTGTTTGAAAAAACTCACAATTTCTGCTGAATCACCTGTATAGGGGATCGCGGAAAGCCCTGGCCTGTCAATTTGTTTCACGTAAACTTCCATTCCAGTCATGCTTTTGCCCAGCTCTGTTGCTTCCCCACGTTCTGAAGCCATCCCGACATAAACTCGATAATCTTCCCCGCTCTCATAGGTGGTTGCGGCCAAACCTTGTGCCGTCAGTCCCTTTACAGCCTCATCCATTCCTTCCTGATTGCTGAATACGCCATATTGCAGCATAAAATAAGAAACAGCCGGTATGTCCGCCTTGATTTTTGCAGCTCCTGCCGCGGCCGTCCCCTCCGTTTTTGCCGGAGCGCTGCCGGTCTTTGCGCCGTTACTGCTGCCGGACGGTTGATCCGTTGTCCCTGTGGCGCTCTTGCCTGCCGCAGGAACGTCAGCGTTAACGTCTGTTCCTTTCGAGCCGTTTGTGGCACCCGAAGCCGGCAAAACAGCCTTTGTCCCCGTATCCGGGCCCGATGGGACTTCCCCGGTAAACAGCGCCAACACAAAATAACCGAACAACGCTCCGGTCACAACCGCGCCTGCCACCGAAGCAAATACTTTATACCAGGAGGGGTTCCGGCCATGACGATAGACCGTCGCAGTTTGAAAGTAACCCCGCTTGCCTTCAGTCACTGGTAACCCACTTTCTCCTTCAAGTTCAACCGGGACTTCTGAATCTATCATGGGCTGATTCGTCTGTTTTCTTTTGACTATACCTTGCCAGGCTTCATCTTCGGCAGGCCAATTGTCCACACTATCGTAAGGATTATAGATCGGAAGTGGGGTTTCATAAGCATTTTCCCACGCATGCACCTTACTCTCTTCCGGTGCCGCTTCTTGCTCCGAGGCGGATTTCACCTGGGCAGGTTCCATGCCTTTCTTCACTGTGCGCGGTGTTAATGCAGGAGCGGATTTTATTACCGGCTCGCGGTCCGCCTCGCGGATCAACTGCTCCAGCGCATGGGGATCATTCTGAAACGGGCTGTTCCAGGTGCCTCTCTCCGTTGTGAATTTAAGCTCTTCCCGATGAATCTGCACGACATTGGAATGGTTCGCGTTCTCCTTGTTCTCCGGCTCCCGCTGCTCATGAGCTCCGTTCTGCTTGTCGAAGCGGTACGTAATGCGTGCTTTTGAATTCATATCACTCTCTCCTTGTCCACATTCTCTAGTAATAGTCTATGGAGAGATTAAGAGATTTATGCCAAATGCCCTCCCTAAATCCCTCCCGAGGAGGGACCCCAAGGGTCTTCGACCCTCTGGACACCCGATCTAACTAACGTTGGAGTTACAGAGAACCGGCTGTAAGTGACAACGTGCTTGGATCGTTTTTCGTCCCTCTCGGGACACACTTCCTATTTGCGCTCCCGGGTCGCCTTGTGGACTTCGTCCTTTAATAACGTCGGAGGGACTCAGACGCGTGTCATGTACGATGTGTAAAGATCGTTTTCGTCCCTTGGGGGACACACTTCCATTTTTCTAATGCCCTCCCTAAATCCCTCCTGAGGAGGGACCCCAAGGGTCTTCGACCCTTTGGACACCCGGTTTAAATAACGTTGGAGTTACAGAGAATCGGTTGTAAGTGACAATGTGCTTGGATCGTTTTTCGTCCCTAACGGGACACACTTCCTGTCTGCGCTCCCGGGTCGCCTTGTGGACTTCGTCCTTTAATAACGTCGGATGTATAGTGACGCGTGTCAGGTACGATGTGCAAAGATCGTTTTTCGTCCCTCTCGGGACACACTTCCATTCTTCTAGTGCCCTGATGCGGTAAAGTGATAGTGGGTCCCGAACGGGACGTAATCGAGGCCTAGCTCGCTGTATCTTATCCGCTTGGGTGCGCCGCTCACATTAGACATTCCGGGTGTCCAGAGGGCCGGGGCCCTTGGGGTCCCCCTCTGGGGGATTTAGGGGGGCATACGGTCCCGGACGGGACGTAAACGAGGCTTAGCTCGCTGTAACTAATCCCCTTGGGTGTGCCACTCACGTTAGACCATTCCGGGTGACCAGAGGGCCGGGGAGCTTGGGGTCCCCCTCTGGGGGATTTAGGGGGGGAAATAGAAAAAACCCTCCGGGAAGCTCCCGGAGAGTCGCAGGGGGATTTAGGCATGTCTGGATGCAAGTAATCGGGCGAGTCCATCGGCGACTTTCCAGATGTCTCCGGCCCCCATGGTAATAACCAGATCGCCCGGTGAAACATGTTTGGAAAGCTCGGCGAGTACCTCTTCCTTCGTAGGAAGGTAGGTGGTGTTCGCGTTGCTGTTTTTAACGATAAGCTCGACCAACTTTTTCGAATGAACACCTTCGATCTGTTGTTCCCCAGCCGGGGAGTAGATGTCCGTGATGATCACCTCATCCGCCTCGGAGAAGGCACGGCTGAACTGATCGAACAGAAAAAAGGTTCTTGTATAGCGCTGCGGCTGAAACACGGCAATTATCCGCTTGCCTGTCGATTTGGCGGCGCTGATGGTCGCCTGAATCTCGGTAGGATGATGCGCATAATCGTCTATGACCAGAATATCATTAACCTCGCCAAGCACCTGGAAGCGCCGCTTTGCGCCCCGGAACCCGACTATGGCCTCGGCTACTGCGTCGAATGGTACGCCCGCTTCCAGGCATGTGATAATCGTCGCCATCGCATTATAAACATTATGTCTTCCAGGAACGGACAAATTGACACGCCCCAGCTTCTCTCCGTGCTTCGTCAATTCAAACGATACTTTGCGGTCGCCAAGCTCAATATCCGCTGCCGTATACACCGCTTCCCTATCGATGGCGTAGGTGATAATACCTTCGCTGCCCAGCGGACCTGCTTCCAGATTAGGAAGCATATCCTGCAGGTTTTCGTCATCGATGCAGATAATTGCCTTCCCATCATCTTTGACCTGGCTTAAAAACTGCACATAAGCGGCCTTCAGCTTGGTGAAGTCACCATCGTAATTTTCCAAATGATCCGGCTCGATGTTGGTAACAATCGCGATTGCAGGATGGTATTGCAGGAAGGAACCATCGCTTTCATCTGCTTCCGCCACTACATATTCGCCCTTCCCGGCCTTGGCGTTGGTGCCTACATTAATGATCTCTCCACCAATGATGTAGGTGGGGTCCATTCCGCAGTTTTCCATAACGAGCGCGATCATCGATGAGGTCGTCGTCTTGCCATGAGCGCCCGCAACAGCCACGCCTTTTCCGTTATTCATCAGTCTCGCAAGCATTTGCGCACGATGCAAGATCGGAATGTTCAGTATTTCTGCTTCTTTGCGTTCCACATTGTCGCGGGGCAATGCTGTGGAATAAACAACCAGATCGGCGCCTCTCACATGCTCCCGCTCATGGCCAATATAGATCCGTGCCCCGTTAGCCGCAAGCTTCTCGGTGAGCTCCTGTCCCGCGACATCGGAGCCTGATACTTTGTACCCCATTTCCAGCATGACCCGAGCAATGGCGCTCATACCATAACCGCCGATACCGATGAAATGTACGTGTTCTGCTGTATTCAAAGACGGTTCACCAACCTTTTTCAGAATCCATATTGTAGAGCAATTGAGAGCGGACGTCGGCAATCAAATAGAGCGTTCCGGTCACAACCGCCAAATCGGTTTCACCGGTCAACAACTGAAGCCGCGCGAGCGCTTGCTTCCAATTCGGTTCTACGATGAGCTCGAAGGGACGGCCGACTTCCTCCCTCATCTCCCGGACGATTTCCGCCAATGCTTCAGCCGACATCGCTTTACGAAAATCAGGCTCGGTTACCACGAGCGTATCCACTAGAGGTAGTATATGCCGCAGTGTGTCAGGATGATTCTTGTTCGCCAGCATACCCACCATCAGATGAATCCGGTCATAGGTATAAGTGTCGCGCAGCGCTGCCGCCAGCGTCTGTGCGCCCTCTGGATTATGGGCGCCATCAAGCAGCAGCCGGGGTGACTGAAGGACCATCTCCAGCCGGCCAGGCCAGGCGGCTTCGCGCAGTCCTTGCCTGAGATCCTCATCTTCCATCACAAGCGCATAGTATTGGCGCATGACTTCAAGCGTCATCACCGCAACCGCGGCATTGGCGCGCTGATGTGCCCCATTGAGTGTGATAGACAAATCATCAATCGAACGAAACACTCCGTTGAAACGGAACCGCTGCTCGTCTTCCTTGACCGCTATCGGAGTCTCGCTGAATTTCTCGCCGAACAAATACAAGGAACTGTTTTTGGCTTTGGCCGCAGAAGCAATAATCTCCGCAACTTCCGGCTGGCTGACAGCGCTAATGACGGGAACGCCAGGTTTAATAATCCCCGCTTTCTCAAGAGCGACCTGTTCAATCGTATCGCCCAGAATATCCATATGGTCATGTCCGACATTCGTTATGATTGAGACGAGGGGGTTGACGATATTCGTTACATCAAGCCTTCCCCCGAGTCCCGTCTCCCAAACTACGAAATCCGGATAAACCTCCGTTGCATAGTACAAAATCGCAAGTGCGGTCGATACCTCAAACATGGAAGGAGAACCCAGGTCCGATTTGGCGATGTCCTCCACAAGCGGTTTGAGCCTATTGGCCAACCGAAGCAGCGATTCCTCCGGAATATCCACGCCGTTGTATTGAAACCGGTTCGTGAACTTGGTGATATAAGGGGATGTATATGTCCCCACATCATATCCTGAGCGAATCAACACACTGGTCAAATAGGCGCAGACAGAACCTTTGCCATTTGTTCCAGCGACATGTATAAACTTCAACCGCCGCTCCGGATTGCCGAGCCGTTCCATCAGGAGCTCAATACGTTCCATGCCCGGACGAATACCAAGCGGTATCAGTCCTTCTATCCAATCCCGCGCATCCTGATAGGTTGCCAGCCCGCCGTCAGCGGACTCGAGAAACTGATCTGTCATAAGTTTTCCGTCCTTCTTCCTCTATAACCTTAGCTGTTCCTGATGACACTATTGAGCTGATTATAATTAACCGCGAAGCTCGGCCAATCTGGCTTTTACTTTTTCCCGTTTATCCGCATAATCGGCCATTTTAGCCCGCTCTTCATCAATGACCTTGGCAGGCGCTTTGGCCACGAATCCTTCATTGCCCAGTTTCTTCTCTACTCGCTCGACTTCGCTGGTCAAATTCTGAATTTCTTTCTCCAGCCGCGCAATCTCCTGGTCAATATCAATCAGTCCGGCCAGCGGCAAATAAAGCTCGGCCCCTGTAATCACTGCCGTCATCGCTTTATCCGGCGCCGCTTGGCTCATGTTGATCGCAAGGCGCGATGTCCCGCAGAAACGGCTGACAAATTCTTCATTGCGGTTGAGAATAGCCGCTTCCGCTTCTCCGGAAGGTTTAATCAGCAATTCGACTTTTTTGCTCATCGGCACATTGACCTCTGCGCGGATATTACGGACCGAGCGGATGATCTCCATAAGCAGATCCATTTCACGGACAGCATCCGCCGCTTCCAGCGCAGAATCATAAACGGGCCATGAAGCAAGCGTGATCGTCTCGCCTTCATGAGGCAGATGCTGCCAGATTTCTTCACTAATGAACGGCATGAAAGGATGGATCAGGCGCTGAGTACGGTCCAGCACATAAGCAAGAACCGATTGTGTAGCCCGTTTGGCTTCAGGGTCGCTGCCATACAGGTTCAGCTTCGCGAACTCGATATACCAGTCGCATAAATCATCCCAGATGAAGTTAGTCAGCAGCCGGCCGGTCTCCCCAAACTCGTAACTATCAATAAGGCGCGTAACTTCACGGGTGGTTTCGTTCAACCGGTGCAGAATCCAGCGGTCCGCTGTGCCGAGTTTTCCACTGATATCAATATCAGCAACTGATACGCCCTCCAGATTCATCAGCGCAAACCGGGATGCATTCCAGATCTTGTTGGCAAAATTACGCGCTTGCTCAACTTTCTCCCAGCGGAAACGCAAATCCTGGCCAGGCGTGCTGCTCGTTGAGATCATGAAACGCATAGCATCTGCGCCATATTTCTCAATTACTTCAAGCGGGTCCACCCCGTTGCCTTTGGATTTGGACATTTTGCTTCCATTCTCGTCTCGTACAAGTCCGTGCATCAGAACGTCCTGGAATGGTTTCTGGTCCGTAAATTCAAGCGCAGTGAAGATCATGCGAGCTACCCAGAAGTATATAATGTCATAGCCGGTCACGAGCACGTTCGTTGGGTAGAAGCGTTTCAAATCCTCAGTCTGTTCCGGCCAGCCAAGCGTCGAGAACGGCCATAATGCGGAGCTGAACCATGTATCCAACACGTCCTCATCCTGCCTCAGCGAAGAGCTTCCGCATTTATCGCAAGTGTGGATATCCTCGCGGGCAACAAGCAGTTCGCCGCAATCTTCGCAATACCATGCCGGAATCCGGTGACCCCACCATAGCTGTCTGGAAATGCACCAGTCGCGGACATTTTCAATCCACTGCAAATAGATTTTCTCAAAACGGTCCGGCACAAAATTAACGCCGTTGCCCGCACGCTGAGCCTCAATGGCCGCCTGCGCAAGAGGCTTCATGGAAACAAACCATTGCGTAGACAGATAAGGCTCAATTACCGCTCCGCTGCGTTCGCTGTGTCCCACTTGATGGATGTGATCCTCGATCTTGAGGCAAACGCCCTGGTCCTGTAGATCCGCCACAATGCGTTTGCGGCATTCCGCACGGTCAAGCCCTTTATACGGCCCCGCTTCATCGTTCATTGTGCCACTCTCATCCATCACCACTATTTGAGGCAGATTATGGCGCAATCCCACCTCGAAATCGTTAGGGTCATGGGCCGGCGTTATTTTAACTGCTCCGGAACCGAATTCCTTCTCTACATATTCATCGGCAATAATCGGAATCTCCCGGCCGATAATGGGAAGCACAATGACCTGTCCAATCAAATGCTTATAACGGTCATCCTCAGGATGAACGGCAACGGCAGAATCGCCGAGCATGGTCTCAGGGCGAGTCGTCGCAACGGTCAGAAAGCCGCCTTCATCCTTAAGCGGGTACTGCAAATGGTACAGATGCCCGTTAACCTCTTTGTATTCAACCTCGATATCGGATAGCGCAGTGCGTGCAGCCGGATCCCAGTTGATGATTTTTTTGCCGCGGTAAATCAATTTTTTCTCGTATAAGCGTACGAATACTTCTCTCACTGCACGGGAGAGCCCTTCATCTAGAGTAAAACGCTCACGCGAATAATCCAGCGAGAAGCCCATTTTTCCCCATTGCTCATGAATGGTCTCAGCATAAAGCTCTTTCCATTCCCAGACCTTCTCCAGAAATTTATCACGCCCTAAATCATACCTGCTGATTCCTTCCTCGCGAAGCTTCTGCTCCACTTTGGTTTGGGTGGCAATGCCCGCATGGTCACTTCCGGGAAGCCATAACGTGTCGAATCCCTGCATCCGCTTGGTACGGATCATGATGTCCTGAAGGGTGAAATCAAGCGCATGACCAATATGCAGCATCCCCGTCACATTGGGTGGTGGAATCACAATCGTATAGGTCTGGGCATCAGGGCGTTTGCCCGCTTCAAAATATTTTCCCTGCAGCCAATATTCATACCACTTGGCTTCCGAGGCTTTTGGATCATACGTCGTCGGCATCTCTGTCATCATTTGTTTTTCTGACATGGCTAATTACCTCCAATATGTTTGCAAACCGGACCAGGCATTGATGCACGCTCCAGTTGTGAATACGCAATGACAAAGCCTATGAAAGGAGTCATATTCTTCCAAATAAAAATAAACCTTCCGCCCCTTATTGCAAAGGACGAAAGGTTATGCTTCCGCGGTACCACCTTTGTTTCGACCAGCAGTTTCCCCTGGTGCGACACCTCGAACAGATAACGGCTGCAGCCGGCCCGAACTAACGAAATCGCAATTTCGCTTCATTCAAGCAACTCCGGGGCGACCAGTAGCAGCAACTATCCTGCAGAACCTCACAGCCTTAACGGTTCCACTCTCTGTAGGCATTGCCTGCCACTTTCCCCTTCAACGTTAATTATACATAAAAGTATTGCCTTATTTTTTCTATCATACACGTTATGATTTGTCCTCGTCAATCCTCATGGGGCAAGCGGTGCACGAATTAACCCGATCAACGCAAAAACCCCCTTGAAGCGGCAAGCCGTTTCAAGGGAATTGATACGAAACCTTAAGGAATATAAAGAACCTGGCCCTCGCTGATGCTCTGATCATTCAAACGGTTGTACAAGGCAATTTCACGGGGCTGCATCTGGTAACGGCCGGCTATCGTTTCAAGCGTTTCCTCCCGCTGCACAATGCACATTCGCAGCTTGCGGAACGAACGATCATCATCGCTTCTACCGAAGAACAGGTTCTTCCATTCGATTTCTTCATCTTTCGGCTGGTTTGCCGCCTCTGCGGCTTTCTGGGCATCCTTCTCCGCTACAGCTTTGGCTTCCTGCTCCCTAAGGCTGGATTGCAACAGCGAGCGAAAGCCAACATTTCCTGCAGGCTGTCCGGAAGGATCTTCAGAAGGTTTGCTGCCCAGAGCTACGCGCATTTCCTTCGGTTCCGGATCTGGTTGGACACCAGCAGGATCGTCAAAACTTTGCTGCGGCGCAAATGGACTATCAGCAGCATTAACGGAAGGTTCTCCCGTTAATGAAAACTCCTGGTCGGGTTCACCAGGGTCTTCAGAGAGAGGGTCAGGCTGGACATACACCGAGAGCGCTTCTTCCTGCTCAGCTTGCTGACGCCTAAATTCCTCCTGCCTGTAAGCCTCCCATTCAGCAGCCTCCTGCCTTGCATCCTCCCGCTCCTCTTCAAGCAACCTCTCCCGTTCTTCCTCTTCCAGCCGCATAGCCCTCAGAGCTGCCGCTTCACGCTCGGCATCCGCTTGCTGAGCAGCTTTAAAGGCCAACACCTCGCGCTCCTCGGCTTCCCGTCTACGCTGCTCCATTTGAACTTCCTCTTCTTCGCGCCTGCGCTGCTCCCTTATCGCTGCTTCACGTTCTGCCGCTTCGCGCTCTACCGCTACGCGTTCTGCAGCTTCGCGTTCTGCCGCTTCACGCTCGGCAGACTCGCGGCTTGCCTGCTCTCTGAATGCTTGCGTCGCAGGATCTGCCCAGCCGGCAAAATCGGCGGGTTGCTCCTCTTCATACAAGAGCGGAGCCAGTTGGCTTTGCTCGGAGGGAAGCTGCCCTTGCGCTTCCTCTTCTCTTTTGTGGATGACCGTAAAGGGCTCCTCCCGCCATTCTTCCTGCTCGCGCTGCTGCATTTCAATGCCCAGAAGCGACAATACACCCGTTATATTGATCGTTCTGGCGGATAACAGATCCACATCGAAATTGTCAATTTCCACCGCGATATCATCGAGTCTGTTAATCCGATTCATCGGAAGCGTGATTTCCACTGGTATGAAATGCTCCAGATCCTGCTCTCCCGCGAGCTCGTTAGGCGCCCGGTATACCCCTGTGAGCAAAAGATGCCCCTTAAGCAAGACTTGTTCCCCTTGCTGTACGATCTCGATGCGGGGAACAAGCTCGATCTCTTCAAGCTCGTCGATTGCAGCTACATCTTCCGGCAAATGAACGCGTTCGTAAACGTCAAAGCGTAAACCGCTCGATGGATTGGACACGCTAGTCGTCCTCCTTTCCCCTCTCATAGCTTGGTTATAGCTATCTTCCCTATTTATCTATATGGCGGGAGGAAGGCGGGCATGACTACATTTTCGGAGGAACGCTCAATTGCAAGGCGACATTGCGGAACCAGGAAGGCTCGGGGGAGAGAATCGCAAGAGTCTGATTCGTAAAAGGATGGGCAAATACCAGCCGCTCTCCCCGCAGCGCTTGATGCGGCAGCAGCGCGCTGACACCTCCGTACAGCGCATCGCCAATAAGCGGATGGCCGATATGGCTCATATGGACACGAATTTGATGCGTTCTACCTGTTTCCAGTGTCAATCGAACCCTGGTTGCCTCCTTGAATACTTCAAGCACCTCATAATGCGTAACAGCTGAATCGCCATTAGGTGAAACGCGTCTGCGAGCCTGATGATGGCGGTCTTTGCCGATCGGAGCATCAATCGTTCCCTGCTTGCTTCGCATGCGTCCCTGAACAATCGCCGCATATTGGCGTCCAATCTGCTTGGCTCTCATTGCTTCATCCAGACGCAGCTGGGCCAGGTCGTTTTTTGCATATAATACAGGTCCTGAAGTTTCGTCATCCAGACGATGGATATGTCTGACCGGAAGCGGATCTGCCTTCAACAAGCAATGGCGCGCGGCTGCTTCGTCAAGTGTACCGGATTGACCGGGTGCTGAAGCATGGACCGGCATTCCTGTAGGTTTATCCATCACCATACACCATTCATCCTCAAATAAGACCCCCGCCGCCAAGGGCATTGGTTGATCCAGCCCGCGGCTTGCCTGCCGGTACAATGGATCGGTATCCACAGATACAGGCGTGAAGGCCTGTAATCTGAGCGTTTCCCCCGCGAGCTGAATTCCGCCAACGGAGAACAGCCGGTTGACCCATTTGTCCGGAAATAAAGCAAGAGCCAGCAGCCACTGCCGCACAGCATGCGGGTGACTCCCAGCCTTTAATGTTGGAGCTTGTCGTTGGTTGAATTCCGACCTTTCCACAAGTGTGGAGAGCGGCAGCTCCAGCCACTCTCCGTTACGCGTATAAGCTAAGCTCTGATCATGTTCTCCCATTAAGGTCCGCTCCTATAATCGCCGCAGCGCTTCATCGTGGGCCGCAATTGTGGCATCGATGGCGGCTTCGTCATGAACGGCCGAGACAAACATGCCTTCAAACTGGGAAGGAGCTACACTGACACCCAAATTCAGCATCGCCGCAAAATATACTTTAAACCGCTGCAAATCCGATGTTTTTGCCGTTTCATAGTTAATAACATGCGTATCGGTGAAGAATGGGCAAACCATCGAGCCAACGCGGTTGATTGTACTTGGAATTCCGTGCTTCCGGGTATTGGACTCGAATCCCTTCTGCAGCTTGACCGCCATCCGCTCCAGATGTTCATATTTATCCGGTGTCAACAGACTGAGCGTGGTAAAACCCGCAGCCATAGCAAGTGGATTCCCTGACAAAGTCCCGGCCTGATAGATGGGACCGCTCGGAGCCATAAGCTCCATCAATTCGCGTTTTCCGCCATAAGCGCCGACAGGCAGACCACCGCCGATTACTTTGCCCAAACAGGTCAAATCCGGAGTGATTCCATACAAGCCTTGAGCACAATGATAATGGACACGGAACCCTGTCATTACTTCATCGAAGATGAGCAGGCTGCCGTACTTTTCAGTGACCTCGCGCAGACCTTCCAGAAAACCGGGAAGCGGTGGAACTACGCCCATATTGCCGGCAATCGGCTCCACGATGATACAGGCAATCTGTTCGCCAAATTTCTCAAATGCCAGCTTGACCGATTCCAAATCATTATACGGAACCGTAATCGTTTGGGACGCAACGCTCTCCGGAACACCGGGGCTGTCTGGCAAGCCCAGTGTTGCTACACCGGAGCCCGCTTTGATCAGCAGACTGTCCGCATGGCCATGATAAGAACCTTCAAACTTAAGGATTTTACTCCGCTTGGTATAACCTCTTGCCAGCCGCAAAGCGCTCATGGTCGCTTCCGTGCCGGAATTCACCATGCGCACGACTTCAACAGAAGGCACACGCTCGCATACCAGTTCAGCCATTCGGGTCTCAAGCTCCGTCGGAGCGCCGAAGCTGGTGCCTTTCTCGGCTGTACGCTTGATCGCTTCGATAACTTCCGGATGGGCATGGCCCATAATGAGGGGCCCCCAAGAGCCTACGTAATCGATATAGCTATTGCCATCGATATCGTATACCCGGTAACCTTCCCCCCGGTCCATGTAAACCGGTGTTAGGTCTACGGACCGGAACGCCCTGACCGGCGAGTTGACGCCACCGGGAATAACTACCTTTGCTTGCTCGAAAGCCGCTTTGGACCGCTCATCCCGACGCAATTGATTGTTATCGCTCATTTCGACACACCACCTGTTATATTGTCGCTATCCTGTTGCCGCTCATGCCTGACATGCAGGAATAAGGCTTATCATATCCCATTATAGCTGATCCACCGAGTTATTCGCCTTTAAGCCAGCGTGCCGCGTCTAAAGCATGATAGGTAATAATCAGATCCGCGCCTGCACGTTTCATGCCGGTTAATGTTTCAAGCACAATCGCCTTCTCGTCGATCCAGCCGTTAAGGGCGGCGGCTTTAACCATGGAATATTCCGCACTTACATTGTACGCTACCACCGGCAGGTCAAAATGCTCCTTTAATTGGCGAAGAACATCCAGATAAGCAAGGGCCGGCTTGACCATCAGCATATCCGCGCCCTCGATAACATCAGACTCCGCTTCACGAAGCGCCTCCCGGACATTCGCCGGATCCATCTGATATGTTTTGCGGTCGCCGAATTGCGGGGCGGAATGAGCCGCGTCACGAAATGGCCCGTAATAAGCCGAAGCGTATTTCACCGAATAGGACATAATGGGGATCATCTCAAAGCCTGCTTCATCCAGACCCTCACGGATCGCCGCAACAAAACCGTCCATCATGTTGGAAGGGGCAATAATATCGGCTCCTGCTTCCGCCTGGGCAACTGCCGTCTTCACAAGCAGCGCAAGCGACTGGTCGTTATCAACTTCCGCATTCCCGGTAGAAGGGTGATGTACGATTGCACCACAATGGCCATGATCCGTAAACTGGCAGAGGCAGGTGTCTGCAATTACTACCAGCTCGGGTGCCCACGATTTGACCTTCCGTACTGCTTGCTGGACGATCCCATCAGACTCGTAAGCCGATGTGCCTTCCGCATCCTTATGCTCAGGAATGCCAAACAGAAGGACGGATTGCACGCCGGAGGCTACAACGGAATCGATTTCCTGCTTCAGCAGATCCAGCGAGAGATGATAAACGCCCGGCATGGACGGGATCTCTTCTTTAATATTTTGACCATGGGTAACAAATATCGGATAAATGAAATCATTCACGGTAAGCTGGGTTTCACGGACCATATTGCGCAGACCTGCTGACCGGCGCAACCGGCGGTGTCTTGTAATCGGAAATGTCATCGTAACACCCTCCTGAGCAGTTATTAGCGAATCAATAGAAGCTTACTGCAGCGCAATCTGTTGGAATTACGCCGTATCAGCCGTTTGTTGCTTTAGCTAATCGCGATGCGGCTACAGCTTCAATGAGGCTGTCGATCGTCGCATCTTCCGGCTGGATCGTAACGACAAGTCCGGCTTCAACAGCCGTCTTGGCTGTAAGCGGACCAATACAGGCGATATCCACACTTTTTAATAGCTGTGGGGGATCCTCTATTCCCATGCGCTTCATAATTTCCAGTAAATTGGTGACCGTTGATGAACTGGCAAATGTAATGACATCCACCCTGCGTTCAATCAACATAGCAAGCGTCTCTTCATCCTGATTGTCTTCCATGACGGTTTCATAGATATTGATTACAACCGGTACCACTCCGCGTGCAGCCAGTTCCCGGGGAAGGACTTCACGGGCCAAATCACCGCGGGGCAAAAGCGCGCGCTGGCCGGGCAGCAAGCTGTCCTGCAAGCTGTCCAGCAAACCTTCAGCCTGAAAGGTCACAGGAAGGGTTTCCACCAGTAGACCACGCTGCTCCAGCGCTTCCGCCGTTTTGGGACCAACAGCGGCAATTCGCGCCTGATGAAATTTCCGGATATCCAGTCCCAATTTTTTCAGCCAGCCAAAAAAATAATCCACGCCGTTCACGCTGGTGAACAGGAGCCAATCATAAGGCCGCTCATCAAGGAGCGCCGCTGTCAATGCCTCTACCGCAGTCGCCAAACTCTGCTCACGCGTCCGGATCACCGGAAATTCGCACGGTTCACCGCCCATTTCTTCAATGCGGTCGGCAAGTTCACTGTTTTGCGCCCTTGCCCTCGTCACAAGAACTCTTGTCCCAAACAGGGGCTTGCGTTCATACCACTGCAGTTTCTCCCGCTGGCGGACAACCTCTCCTACTACAATAACCGCCGGAGGCTTGAAGTCGGTTTCTATGACGATCGACTCGATTGTTTTCAGCGTTCCGGTAATGGTCTGCTGCTCCACCCTGGTCCCCCAGCGGATAAGAGCAACTGGTGTTTCCGGGGATTTACCATGCTTCATGAGCTGGCTGGCAATATATCCAATCTTGGCAACACCCATCAAAAATATAAGGGTGCCCGTTGCATTCGTTACTTTGTCCCAGTGGATGGATTTGTCAAGTTTTTCTGGACTCTCATGCCCCGTAATGATGGATAAGGAGGATGCCATATCCCGGTGCGTAACGGGAATTCCCGCATAAGCAGGCACGGCAATCGCAGAAGTAATGCCCGGAATAATTTCAAATTCCACACCATGCTGCTGCAGCAAGCCCGCTTCTTCCCCAACGCGTCCGAACAGGGTTGGATCGCCCCCTTTGAGACGCGTTACAATCTTTCCTTCCAGCGCCAGGTCAACCAAAAGCTGATTAATATCTTCCTGCTTCATCGTATGACGGTCCGGAAGTTTCCCCACATACACCTTCTGGGCGTCCGGTTTGAGATATTTAAGCAAACGCGGGCTGGCTAACCTGTCATATACCACGACATCGCAAGCTTGTATACATTCCAATCCCCGAATTGTAATCAGCTTCGGGTCCCCGGGACCTGCCCCCACGAGAAAAACCTTCCCTTTTACCTTCCCCTCGTTCACGCCGTTCATCCCCCAATTTCAGCCAAAATACGATCCGCGCCTCGGCCTTTGAGTGCATCTGCCACTTCCCTGCCCAATTTCTCGGGATCACAACCGCGAGCCGTTTCCTTGAGCAGTACGGAACCGTCCGGAGAACCGACAATTCCCGTAAGCTCCAAAACCGGGTTTTCCTGTGACTCGTCCCTGTCGACGATCGTCGCATAAGCTCCGATCGGTATTTGGCATCCTCCATTCAGCTCGCCAAGAAATCTGCGCTCTGCACGAACGGTTACCGAAGTATCAGGGTCATTATAATAAGCAAGCAGTTGTCGAATCTCTTCATCATCTTCCCGGCACTGTATGCCAAGTGCTCCCTGCCCTACTGCGGGGACAGACAGTTCTACCGGCACATAAGAGGATACCTTGTCCTCCCAGCCCATCCGTTTGATTCCTGCAGCCGCCAGAACGATAGCGTCAAAGCCTTCCGTATCAAGCTTGCGGATACGCGAATCAATATTGCCGCGGATCGATTCAATTTGCAAATCCGGCCTTGCATGCTTAAGCTGACAGGCCCGTCTGAGACTGCTTGTCCCCACTTTGGACCCCTGAGGAAGCTGCTCGAAGGAAAGATTATTTTTACTGACCAGACAATCTCTGGGATCTACCCGCTTCGGAGTAGCCCCATTAATAAGTCCCTCCGGGAGCTCCGCAGGCATATCTTTCATGCTGTGCACAGCAAGATCGATCTCGCCGTCAAGCAAAGCCTGCTCGATTTCTTTCACAAACAGGCCTTTTCCTCCGACTTTGGACAACGTGACATCCAAAATCCGGTCGCCTTTGGTTAAAATCTTGCGCACCTCAAAAGCATAATCCAGTTGATGCAGTCTGCATAATGCCTCCAACTGTTCGATGACCTGACCCGTTTGAGTAAGGGCCAGCGCACTCTGCCGGGTACCCACCACAATCGTTCGCCGACCGTCAATGATATATGTCATTTCTCATGCCCCCTGTCTGCCTTCTGCTGAAGCGCTCTTAGCCAATTACCGATTTCTGCATCTATTGATACCAGGCACTCAACTGTAGATCTGACTTCCGATGAATTGGAAAATAGGTCCTCTACAGCCAGCTTTAAAATCAATTGTCTTCGTTTCTCATCAGGTTCTTCCGACTGAACGCGCTCGCGAAGGAGCTTTAACCTTGCCGTGTCATGGACAAGTTCTTCCCCGTAACGTGCTTCAAGATCCCGCTTTATCCGGGCGGCAAGCAAGGGACTAGCACCCCCGGTTGCGACAGCCAGCAGCAGTTCTCCTCTTCGGACCACCGCGGGCGTCACAAAAGTTCCCTCTTCCGCTTTGTGCGCTGCGTTGCATAATAGCCCGCTGCGTTCAGCGGCCATTGCAATCGACTGGTTGACCTTGTAGTTGTCCGTTGCGGCGAAGATAAGGAAAGCCTCCGCCAAATCCTCTTCTTTGTATTCCCTTTGTCGGTGCACGATAGCCCCGATCCGTACCATTTGCTGGAGCTCATGGGAAAGATCGGGACTAACAATCTCAACACGGTCTGCTCCCGACTCCACCAGCCCCTTCACCTTGCGGGTGGCAATAGCCCCCCCTCCGAACACAACGCAGCGCTTACCTTTCAGGCTAACCATCATGGGATAATAATCAGCCATTATTCCTGCACCCGCTTTCCTTTGCGTATAAGGCCTAAGGAGTCTGTTCTATGACCAGCCATGAAACGAAGAAGCCTTATTCATTAGTAAATTGAGCAGCAAAACACCAAAGCTGATCAGATTAAATCGGGCGCTGTTCAAGACTGCACTATTAAATAAGCCGTGACGCAGCACATAATAAATATAGATCGCCAGCGCGGCAAAAGAGGTAAGCACCTTCGGGTCAATCAGCAGGCTGTAGCGGCCCTCTGTCAATATAGAAGTAACGGCTACTGCCAATGACAAGCTGAGCAGCGGTATGCCAATCAGCGAGGCCCGGAACATAAAGCGGTCAATCACATCCAGGCTCGGAAGCCGTTGAACGCTTTTGGTCCATCGTTTGCCTTTCAGTCTTCCATGCAGGAACAAATACATGCCGGAAAAAATAGCGCTTATCGTCAATGCGGCAAACGCACAGATCATCAGACTGATATGAACCACAAGCAATTCCCTGGCAAGCTCCCAACGGGCCAATGAAGCGCCGGAACCGATACCGAACAAATTTAGCGTCATTACAGCGAAACCTATAACATTTACGAAAAAAACGATAAATTCGATTCGGAAAAACTGGCTCATCACAAGCGATACGGTAACCAGCAGCCATGAGAATAAAAATAGATATTCAAACAGACTCATGAAGGTCATATCCAGATGCGAGGCAATGCGTTGAATCAGGAATCCAGCCTGAAGGACCCATACGAAAGTAAGCAGCCCTGTGCCCATCCGTTTTGCCCTCCGGTTTCGATCCACGAAATCCGAGAAGTAAAACAACAGGCTCAGGGCATAAATATAAAGCATTGCATCATATAACCAGTTTTGTGTAACCATAGGCGCCTCCACATGAACGGCATGAGATCGCCGGATAAGAAAATGGCGGCTATTCGCCGCCTGTCATCTCCTCATGAATCCCATTCCTTCGATATACGAATTAAGTGGTTACAGCTGCGATTGTGCGGGAGGCTGTTTGAACAAGCAAATTGTTCCCAAAAGTCGAATTTGAAGCATTTTCCTTGGAAGAGCCCGTGTCATCTCGTTTTGAGGAACTGCTCTGCTCTTCAAGTTTCGCCTCCAGGACTTCATCTTCCAATGCGAATAATTTCACAAAAAGGTCCATCGCATCGTCGGCATGTTTTTCAGCAGCCATCTCTTTAATCCTCACAATGGGATCATGCATCATCTGGTTCACGATGCTTTTTGTCAGCTTGCGGATGATCTTCTTCTGACGCTCATCCAGGTCCGGGAGCTTGTTGGCCAGGCTCTCCATCGTTATTTCATGGATAGTAGCAGCCTTGTCTTGTAAAGCTCGAATAAGCGGTGCTACTCCAAGCGTCTTGTACCACTGGCGGAAGACATCCAGCTCAGCGGCGATGAAGGTCTCGATCTTGGCCGCTTCTGTCCGGCGCTGCTCAAGGTTGCTCTCCACAATACCCTCAAGGTCATCGATATCATAAAGGAACACATTTTCAACGGACGCAATGCCAGGATCAAGATCCCGCGGCACTGCAATGTCAATCATAAACAAGGGACGTGATTTGCGTGACTTGATTGCCGATGCCACCTGTTCGCGGGACAGCACATAACCATTTGAACCCGTCGAGCTGATCACAATATCCGTCTCGTGCAGCCGGTAGACCGCATCCTCCATGGATAATGGAATGCCATTGAATTTATCGGCAAGTTCCACTGCACGGTCATAGGTACGGTTAACCACAAATACCCGGCTTACGCCGTTTGCGTATAAATGCTTGGCCGTCAGTTCGCTCATCTTGCCTGCACCGATAATCATAACGGTCTTTCCGCCGAAGTTGCCGAATATCCGTTTCCCCAATTCAACAGCCGCGTAGCTGACTGAAACGGCGGCTTCGCCGATAGAAGTTTCCGAATGTGCCTTCTTGGCAAGGGTTACCGCTTGTTTAAAAAGCATATTGAACATGGTACCGGTTGTTTTCTGCTGCTGGGCCAGCAGGAATGCCTGTTTAACCTGGCCGAGAATTTGTGTCTCCCCGATTACCATGGAATCCAGCCCGCATGTCACGCGGAAAAGATGCTCAATAGCCCGCTCATCTTCATACATATATAGATCAGTCGTGAATTGCTGCCTTGGCATTTGAAACCATTGCTCCATAAAGTGACGAATATAATGACCGCATAGATGCGGACGATCCACGACAGCATAGAGCTCGGTACGATTGCAGGTCGCAACAATGACACATTCCATGACGCTGTTCGTCTGCTGTAATTGTTTAAGAGCCTCCGGCAGCTCCCTTTCATCAAAAGTAAATTTCTCTCTGACTTCAACGGGGGCCGTGCGATAATTAAGGCCGACAACCAAGATGTGCATGCGCGTTCACCTGCCTTTCCTACAGTTATTATCGTCTTATTCCTCAGTAATTATAGCATAGTTCGACAACCTGTACTCCTGCAATTATGAAAATTGTTTGAAAACCGAATCAATTTCATAATTAGGGAATTCGCAATATGAAATTGATTCAACCGCATTCTAAAATCACATTAAAAATGACCACGATTATATCGTGGTCATTGTTCACAGTCATATGAAAAATGTTACACAAGCTCGACTTGCTTCAAATCCGGTTCTACAACCTGCAACTCGCCCATTCCACGAATCAATTTCTTGGCATGAGTCTTTGTCGGTTTCAAAACAGACAGCATGTAGTCGATCGCAAGCTGCGGATCCACTGTTTCTCCGCACGTATAACAGTCAAGAGCAGCAAAACCCTTCTCAGGATACGTGTGAATGGAGAGATGACTTTCAGACAGCAGTACAAGAACGGTTGCGCCTTGTGGCTCAAATTGTTTGCCTTGCACAGAGAGTACGGTAGCGCCGCAGCTTTCAGCAGCCTCCACCATTTGGGCTTGTAAAAATTCCGCGTTGTTGAGCAAATCGAAGTCTACACCCCAAGTGTCAACAGCAACGTGTCTTCCGAAAGTTGAGTATTCCATCTTTCGGTTCCCCCTTCCTAGGAATAAAATGTTTGAAAACTTTCATCCGCTAGGACCTACGTCATTCACTGCCCGAGGGAATAATCTCTCGCAACATTACCATGTCCTGAGTGAATCCTGGTTCCTAATATTCTTTTCAACGAGAATAAAAATAACATCTATCGCAGATAAAAGCAATACTTTTTTTGAAATCTTAACAATAAGAATCGCATAAGCGCCTATAACGAGCTTTTAAGCGAAATTTCCGATGCTCTAACTGGCGGTACGAGGTGCCACAATAATAAAAAAGCCGCCAGGGCCGGCGGCTCGAAACTTGCATATAATAGCATGAGGATTAAGCTTATTAAGCTTCCAGTACGAATAAATGACGTGTGTGACGTTTCAGGCTCTCATCGATTCCGTCAATCTGTTCGCGGTCCGTGCATTGATTGCGCAGATCAAGCAGTTCATTGATCGTCCGATGTATCTTCTTGATCTCGCGTTCAACATCGTTGCTGCGAAACCGCTCTTCAAGCTGGCCGATTGTGTTTTTGTATTCAAAAACAACGCGCTTCTCTCCGGCTGTGTTCTCCACAATTTTGCGGACGCATCCCAACTCATAATAATAAACCATGGTATAGGACGGATAAATCCGGTTCACAATGGCATTGCCGCGGAATACAGCTACCGCTTTGCGCATGATATTTGTTAATTTAGGCTTAACCAACCGGCAGGAAAGTTCACAAATGAAACGATCTTCTTGACGTTCAAATATTAAGCGGACTTCTTCTTGTCCTGCTTGGTCTTCGAGAATCATCTCGTGATTGCCGTTATCCAGCACCTTGACTTGCTGTTCAATATGATGCTCTTCGAAGAAACGAACAAATCCCGCCATCTCATCAGCCATTAATTGCAGAGAAGCTTTGACGTATTCCGTGGCTATCCGCTGAGCCATAAAAATCTCCTCAATTCTATAAACGTGCACCTTTGCTAACACTTTTCTTAAATATATTATACTTCATCATTGCGGTTTATTCCTGCCGGTTGTTCTTGATATTCACGCATATTTTAGAATAATCGCGAAGAATCTCCCACGAAGACATCATTTAGTACAGTATCCTCGTTATTCGGAGGAAACATCAAGGTCTTCCTTCTCTTCTTGCTCTGCCTCTTCTTCCTGGGCTTCCGAAATCCGTTCCACAATAATGCTCCAGACTTCGTCGCGGCCAAGACCAGTCTCTGAGGAGAACAGCACAATCGGTTCTCCCGGCAGAGTGCCCAGCGTATTTTTAATCATCTTAATATGCTTGTCCCATTTGCTGCGTGGTATTTTATCTGCTTTGGTCACTACAATGCAGACGGGAATATCATAAAACTTGAGCCAGTCATACATCATCTTGTCGTCCTTGGAAGGCTCATGGCGGACGTCAATGATCAGCATGACCATTTTGAGCGGCTGCCTGTTTTGCAGAAACCGTTCAATCATTTTGCCCCACTGTTCGCGCTGGGTTTTGGATACTTTAGCATAACCGTAACCTGGGAAATCGATGAAATAAAGCCTCTCCTCGATACGGTAATAATTCAGCTGCTGGGTTTTTCCCGGTTGTGAGCTGGTGCGGGCGAGGTTTTTGCGTTGAATCAATTTATTGATCAATGATGATTTCCCGACATTCGAACGCCCTGCCAGAGCAATCTCTGGCAAGGCGTCCTCGGGGTATTGCGAGGGCTCAACGGCACTGATTACAAATTCTGCTTTATTGATATTCATGCTTCGATGACCTGCTTTCTAATGCGTCTGAATAGGCAGCTGCGTAAGAGCGTGCTGCAGCACCTCATCCATATGGCTGACTGGAATAAATTCCAGATCGTTTCTTACACTATCCGGAATGTCGCGCAAATCGCGCTCATTCTCTTTGGGAAGAAGCACTTTTTTGATACCGGCCCGATGCGCGGCCAATGACTTTTCTTTCAGGCCCCCAATGGGCAATACGCGGCCGCGCAGCGTGATCTCTCCGGTCATGGCCACTTCCCTGGATACAAAACGTCCTGTTAATGCGGATATTAAGGCAGTCGCCATCGTAATCCCTGCGGATGGGCCGTCTTTGGGAATAGCGCCCTCCGGGATATGAATATGGATATCATTTTTCTCATGGAAATCAGGGTCGATGTTGAGCTCTTTGGCTTTGGAGCGCGTATAGCTGAATGCCGCCTGAGCCGATTCCTTCATGACATCTCCAAGCTTGCCTGTAAGCGTCAGCTTCCCGCTGCCCGGAAGAACCGTTACTTCGATTACAAGCGTATCACCGCCGACTTCCGTCCAGGCAAGGCCGGTAACCGCCCCGACCTGGTCTTCAACTTCAGCCATGCCATAACGGAATTTCGCAGGTCCAAGCCATTCCTTCACTTTGACCGCATCCACCTCGATTGGCGTGCGTTCCGGATCGGAAACAATGGCTTTGGCAGCCTTCCGGCATATTGCTGCAACCTGCTGTTCCAGATTCCGCACACCCGATTCCCTCGTATATTCGCGAATAACCTGCATCATGGCGGTTTCGTTCAGAAGTAGCTGCTCTTCCTGCAAACCGTGTTCCCTTTTTTGCTTGGGCAGAAGATAACGTTCGGCTATTTGCAGCTTTTCCAGCTCCGTATAGCCTGGAATATACAGCATTTCCATACGATCCAGCAAAGGCCGCGGAATATTATGCACCGCATTGGCCGTTGTCACAAACATCACGTTCGACAGATCAAACGGGACCTCAATAAAGTGATCGCTGAACGAATTATTCTGCTCGGGATCCAGCACCTCCAGCAGCGCCGAAGCGGGATCTCCACGGAAATCCATTGCCATCTTGTCAATTTCATCCAGCAGGAATACGGGATTTCGTGTTCCCGCTGTTTTCATCCCTTGCACGATACGTCCCGGCATCGCTCCCACATACGTGCGCCGATGTCCGCGGATTTCTGCTTCATCCCTTACACCGCCAAGCGAGATGCGCACGAACTGCCTGCCCAGGGATTTGGCAATGGAACGCGCCAAAGAGGTTTTACCCACACCAGGAGGCCCAACCAGACATAGAATCGGCCCTTTCAGCTTCTTCACAAGCTGCTGGACAGCCAAATATTCCAGTACCCGTTCTTTCGGCTTCTCCAAACCATAATGATCCTCATTCAGTATCATTTCCGCTTTGGCTACATCCAGATCATCTTCCGTTTTCTTATTCCAGGGCAGAGAAAGTAGCCAATCGATATAATTGCGAATGACGCCGCCCTCTGCGGATGACGCCGGCATTTTCTCCAAGCGGTCGATTTCCTTCTCGACCTTTTCTTTCACTTTATCGGGAAGCTCGGCTTCCGCCATCAGCGTGCGAAGCTCTTCCACTTCTCCAGCGCGGCCTTCCTTCTCGCCAAGTTCTTTCTGGATGGCTTTCATTTGCTCACGCAAATAGTATTCCTTCTGCGTTTTTTCCATCTGTTTCTTGACGCGCTGGCTGATCTTGCGTTCAAGCTCCAGCACTTCCCGCTCATTATTCAATATATCGAGCAGTTTCTCCAGACGGTCACGAACATCAATGGTTTCCAATATATCCTGTTTGTCTTTAATTTTGAGCGTCAGGTGGCTTGTAATCACATCAGCGAGCCGTCCGGGTTCGTCAATATCAGAAACAGCAGCCAGTGTCTCCGGCGTCACCTTCTTCGATAAATTAATATAATGCTCGAACTGGTTCAATACCGTTCTCATGAGCGCATCGATTTCGGGATCGCTGGATTCCTCTTCCGGCATTTCCTTGACCGTCACCTCGTAAAAATCGTCATTGGGCAGGTAATCCATGATTTCCGCCCTGTTGACCCCTTCCACCAGTACGCGGATCGTGCCGTTTGGCAGCTTGAGCATTTGTCTGACGCGCGCGATCGTGCCGACGCGGTAAATATCTTCTTGAGTCGGTTCTTCAATATTGACCTCTGATTGCGAGCACAGTAGAATCATATGATCGTCCAGCATGGCACGGTCTAATGCGCGAACCGATTTATCTCTGCCGACATCAAGATGAAGCACCATGCTGGGGTATACAAGCAGCCCTCTGAGCGGTAGCAGGGGCAGCCTTCGACCTTTCCATTTTGCAGGTCCCATACCAGCACCTCCGTTCTTGAAGCAATTTCATCCCTTTTGTTTGAAGGAAAATAAGGCTTTTGACTATTGTGCCTGTCTCTATTTTATCACTCAACGGAATCCGCCTGCAAATAGGGGAGACTGGGGGTGATAAAAACCTCGCTTGCAGATGATGGCTGAAGCGCGGGTATCAGCTTATCCATATCGCGGAAAACATGCTTGAATACCTCATCGATATGACCGACTGGAACGATTTGCAGTCCCTGCAGGTCCGCAAATATCGCCTGCCAGTTCTCCCTCGGGATGATGACCGTATCCGCTCCAGCCTGGAAAGCAGCCTCCACCTTGGCCAATACGCCGCCAACCGGTTTGACGTCCCCATGGATACCGACTTCACCCGTCATAGCAAGCTTGTTGTCTACAGGCTCGCATTTTATCGCCGAAGCGATTGCGGTCGCCATGGCTATTCCCGCAGAAGGCCCGTCAATCGGCGTGCCGCCGGGGAAATTGATATGCAGATCAAAGTTCTCCGGCTTGAACCCGATCCGCCGCAGCACTGTCAGCACATTTTCCACTGATCCCTTGGCCATGCTTTTGCGGCGTATCGTTCTGCTGCTCCCTCCGCCCAGTTCTTCCTCCTCCACAACGCCTGTGATCGTATAATTTCCTTTACCAGGCCTTGCGGCAATAGCGCTCACTTCGATCTCCAGCATCGTGCCCATATTCGGCCCATATACAGCAAGGCCGTTAACAAATCCGATCTGCGGCTGTGCGGGAACCTTCCGATCCGGTCTTGGCGGAATCTGGCTGCTATTGACGACCCACTCGACGTCTGCGGCCGAAATCGCTTCGCGCGATTCCGATAAAGCCAGGCCGGCTGCCAGCTGAATGACATTAACCGCCTCACGGCCATTCGTCGCATAACGAGTTACAACGTCAATAGCTTCCTGACAGGACGGAAGCCCAATCTTCTTCAAAGCATTAACTGAAATTTGGGCAATTTCATCAGGCAGCAGCGGCCGGAAATAGATTTCCATACATCTGGAACGAAGCGCTGGCGGAATCTCCTGTGGAGACCGGGTTGTCGCCCCCACCAACCTGAAATCAGCAGGAAGCCCATTTTGAAAAATATCATGAATATACATGGGAATGGATGTGTCTTCGGAATTATAATACGCACTTTCCAGATAGACCTTGCGGTCTTCCAGGACTTTCAGCAGCTTGTTCATTTGGATGGGATGCAGTTCGCCGATCTCATCGATAAAGAGCATGCCGCCATGAGCTTTGGTCACGGCACCGGGCTTGGGCTGAGGAATCCCGGCAACCCCCATCGCACCAGCACCTTGGTAAATCGGATCATGCACGGAACCAATCAGCGGATCCGCAATGCCCCTTTCGTCGAAACGGGCGGTCGTGGCATCAATCTCAGTAAATTTAGCTTCGGGCAAGAATGGCGAGGTCGGATTCTTCTTAGCTTCCTCCAGAACAACACGGGCGGCCGCGGTCTTCCCGACTCCCGGAGGTCCATAAATAATGACATGCTGCGGGTTAGCGCTGCATAGAGCCGCTTTCAAGGCCCGCAATCCATCACGTTGACCTACGATATCGTTAATCGATTGCGGACGCGTTTTCTCGGACAGCGGTTTAGTCAGCGAGACCGAACGAAGCTTGCGCAGCTTATCCATCTCCTTGCGGGACTCCTTGTCAACAGCCGACCGGTTGGTTTTCTGATTGCGCAATAAATTCCAGAAATACAATCCGATCACGATCGCAAAAAACACTTGTATCAGCATCAGAATCAAATTCAAACTCATAGCGATTACGACTCCTCTCAAACCACGGGATAGCCAGTCCAGATGCCTTCGCATGTTTTCAGCGATTGTTGCCGGGGCATCCGGGCCGCTTTTTGTGCGGTGAAATTAGTTTTATTCCCTGTAAATAACAGCGGCGCAATATAAAGAACAGCTCCGCTGCCATTTGTAAGAAAAACCGGCATAACGGGACTCATACCTGTCAGTATTGCCCCCAGCCGGTTGGAATAATCGCTATATGATTCTAAAGTTTGAACCGATTGCTTGACATTTAAATGTTCGGAACAGGATGTGGCTTGCGTCCCGGAATTTCTCCGGTGGCTTCGAATACACGAACAATTTCATCAATTTCTTTTTTTAGCTCGGACAACAGATCGGCTTCAGGCACTTTACGGATCATTTCCCCGTAACGGAACAACATACCTTCTCCACGAGCACCGGCAATTCCGATATCGGCTTCCCTTGCCTCGCCTGGCCCATTTACAGCGCAGCCGAGAACCGAAACCTTAATGGGTACTTTGATCTTGCTAATATACTCTTCGACCTCGTTGGCGATCGAGAACAGATCAATATCCAGACGTCCGCAGGTCGGACAGGAAACAAGCGTCGCTGCATTGGTTATCAGGCCAAAGCATTTCAGCAGCTCCCGGGCTACCTTCACCTCTTCCACCGGGTCAGCGCTGAGACTGATCCTTACCGTATTGCCGATCCCCATTGCCAGCAGCGCGCCGATACCGGCAGAGCTTTTGATTGTGCCGGTATGGAGTGTTCCTGCTTCGGTGATGCCCAGATGCAGCGGATACCGTATTTGCTCGGCAGCCATCCGGTAAGCGGCAATCGCCATGGGAACATCGGACGCTTTAAGTGAAACGATAATGTCATGGAAATCGAGCTCTTCCAGGATGCCGATATGAAATAAAGCACTTTCGACCATGGCTTCCGGCGTGGGATATCCGTATTTCTCCAGGAGGTGGTTTTCCAGAGAACCCGCATTCACCCCGATCCGTATTGGAATCCCCCGCTCCTTGCAAGCTTTGACAACGGCTTCCACCTTCTCGCGGCGCCCGATATTGCCCGGATTGATCCTCACCTTGTCTACGCCATTCTCAATAGCTGCCAATGCCAGGCGGTAATCAAAATGAATGTCCGCAACGAGCGGAATATGAATGCGTTTTTTAATTTCTTTTATGGCTTCGGCAGCTTCTTTATTATTAACGGTAACGCGGACAGCCTGGCAGCCAGCTTCCTCAAGACGAAGGATTTCAGCAACCGTCGCTTCCACATCCGCCGTTTTGGTCGTGCACATGCTTTGGATGATCACTTCGTCACTTCCGCCAATCGTAAGCGGACCTAACTTAACCGGTACGGTATCTTTACGTGTATACATATCAGGTAACCTCTCCCGTTAACGTCAAAGTCCACCCCTGTCAGATTCGGCTATTGATAGCCCTTCTTCGGACAGAGGTGGATACTTTGGAGCGTTCATTTATCTATATCAGGCGCTTTCTTCCTTTTTCTTGTTTTTCTTGGAGGATAATTCTGGCATTACCCGCTCTTGTACGACTTTCTCGGTAATGATGCAGTTATTCACATCATCGCGGGAAGGAACTTCATACATGACGTCCAGCATCAAACCTTCAATGATTGCACGCAAACCGCGGGCACCCGTGTTCCGTTTGATCGCTTCCTTGGCGATCGCATCCAATGCCGCAGGCTCGAAGTCCAGCTTGACATTATCCATTTCAAGCAGCTTCTGGTACTGCTTCACAAGCGCATTCTTCGGTTCGGAAAGAATACGGACAAGCGCAGGCTCATCAAGCGGCTCCAAAGTGGAAATGACCGGCAACCGGCCTACAAACTCCGGTATTAGACCAAATTTGAGCAAATCCTCCGGGAGCACCATGGACAAGTATTCGCCGGCTTTCAGATCTTTCTGGCTGTCTCCGGCCGTGTTGAAGCCAATGACTTTTTTGCCGATACGACGTTTGATCAGCTGCTCCAGACCATCGAACGCGCCGCCGCAGATGAACAGAATATTAGTCGTATCAATCTGGATAAACTCCTGATGCGGATGCTTGCGCCCGCCTTGAGGCGGAACGGATGCCACCGTACCTTCAAGTATTTTGAGAAGCGCCTGCTGCACGCCTTCGCCGGAAACATCGCGTGTAATGGAGGGATTCTCCGATTTGCGGGCTACTTTATCAATTTCATCGATGTAAATAATTCCGCGTTCCGCTTTCTCAACATCATAATCAGCCGCTTGGATCAGCTTCAGCAGAATGTTCTCCACGTCTTCGCCCACATAGCCGGCTTCCGTCAGCGATGTCGCATCCGCGATCGCAAACGGCACGTTCAGAATTTTCGCCATTGTTTGAGCAAGCAGTGTTTTACCGGAGCCCGTAGGACCTACTAGCAAAATATTGCTCTTTTGAAGTTCAACATCTTCAAGCTTGCTTTGGGAATTGACGCGTTTGTAATGGTTGTAAACCGCCACGGATAGCGATTTCTTCGCTTGCTCCTGACCGATTACATACTGATCGAGAATATTGCGGATATCTCTTGGCTTAGGAATGTCCTTAAGATCAAGCTCTTCCTCGTGACCAAGCTCTTCCTCCACGATCTCCGTACACAATTCAATACATTCGTCACATATATACACGCCTGGACCGGCGACAAGTTTACGTACCTGATCTTGAGATTTGCCGCAGAAGGAGCATTTCAGCTGGCCCTTCTCCTCATTGAATTTAAACATGGGATCACCCCTTCTTCGATTTGTTACAGGTTGCTAACGCTGCTTGATGTTACGACCTTATCGATCAGACCGTAATTGAGCGCCTCTTCCGCACTCATGAAGAAGTCACGATCCGTATCACGGTCAACTTTCTCATAAGGCTGTCCGGTGCGGTCAACATAGATTTGATTTAGTTTTTGTTTCGTTTTTAAAATCCAGTCCGCATGAATTTTGATATCGGATGCTTGACCGCGTACGCCGCCAAGCGGCTGATGAATCATCACTTCGCTGTTAGGAAGCGAGAAGCGCTTGCCTTTGGCGCCAGCTGTCAACAGGAGCGATCCCATACTTGCCGCAAGTCCGACACAAATCGTCGAGACATCCGGCTTAATGAACTGCATCGTATCATAAATACCCATCCCGGCAGTTACCGAACCGCCCGGCGAGTTAATATACAAGTGGATATCTTTCTCAGGGTCGTCAGCAGCCAGAAAAAGCAGTTGTGCGATGATCGAATTTGCCACATCATCGTCGATCGCACTTCCCAGAAAAATGATCCGATCCTTCAACAGACGAGAGTAAATATCGTAAGATCTTTCTCCCCGATTCGTTTGTTCAACGACTATAGGTACCAGATTCATGCGACCAACCTTCTTTCTCTTTTTGACTTTTTGAGGTAGTTCCCAAAGTCCATTACAAAGACTTTTTGAACCCCGGTTTTTCATACGCTGTTATTTTAACATGTTACGCAGGCAATGTCATTTTTTACGAATCGTTGCATGATCTTAGCTGGTACTACGTTATGTACGGGACACTTATCCCATTTGGTTGATAAGGGAGAAATAAGGCACGTAAACACGTGCCTTATCCGCTCATCGTGACTATATATCGCTTACTTAACCTTAAAGCTATTATTTCGCTACTTCAGCTGCGACTTTGCTGTTGTCCAACAGGAACTTGATGGTTTTGCGAAGAACCAGATCCTCTTTGATGTTGTCCAAGTTACCGTTAGCAGCGAAAATTTCACGAAGCTCGTCTACGGAACGGCTGTACTGCTTGGACAAGTTCTCCATCTCTTCATTCAGATCTTCATCGCCAGCTTCAATGCCTTCGATCTTGGCAATCTGCTCAAGCACCAGGTTGTTGCGTACGCGTTTCTCCGCATCACCGCGCATTTGAGCGCGCAATGCCGCTTCGTCTTGTCCGGAGAACTGATAATACATATTCAGATCCATGCCCTGCATGCGAAGACGGTTCTCAAAATCGCGAAGCATGAAGCTAGTTTCGGAATCAATCATCGCTTCGGGAATATCGATGACTGCCGCTTCCGCCGCTTTTTCAACAACTGCAGTCTCACGAGCCTGCTCGCTCGCTTTTTGCTTGTTCTCAGCGAGTTTGCTTACAAGATCGGTTTTGAACTCTTCCAGCGTATCGAATTCGCTAACATCTTTGGCGAACTCATCATCGAGTGCCGGAAGGTTTTTCCGTTTGATTTCATGCAGCTTCACTTTGAATACTGCAAGCTTGCCTGCAAGATTCTCGGCATGGTACGTTTCCGGGAATGTGACTTCAATGTCCTTGTAATCCCCGATCTGCATGCCAACTACCTTTTCTTCAAAACCCGGTATGAACGTAGCGGAGCCAAGTTCCAGCGAATGACCTTCGCCTTTGCCGCCTTCAAACGCTTCACCATCTACAAATCCCTCGAAATCAATCGAGGTGACATCACCCTGCTCGGCTGCTCCTTCATCAAGGACAACAAGCTCGGCATGGCGCTGCTGCAAACGATCCAGTTCAGCCGTAATTTCTTCTTCCGTGACTTCGGCGTCTCCCGCCGGAATCTCGATTCCTTTATATTCGCCCAATTCAACTTCAGGCTTTACCGTTACTTTTGCTTTAAATTTGAAAGGCTGGCCTTTGCTGAATTGCTCGACTTCGATGTCAGGGCGATCCACCGGAATAACTTCCGTTTCTTTCAACGCTTCGGAATAAACATCCGGAAGCAGAATATCAATCGCATCCTGATAGAGACTCTCGATACCAAAACGGGCTTCGAAAATACCGCGGGGTACTTTGCCTTTGCGGAATCCGGGTACGTTCACTTTTGCAACCACTTTTTTAAATGCTTTGTCAAGCGCTTCACTCACTTGTTCCGTTCCGACTTCAACGTCGATGGAGACAAGGTTCTTGTCTATTTTTTCCCATGTTGCTTTCATATTATGCTTTCCCCTCCAAATTAAATAACGCTTTTCTGCGTTGGTTGATTCACGCTAATAAACCATTCTATTATAATCAACATCCGGACGAATATCAAGACTCGGTTCCATCATCCCTGTCCTGGAGCAATGCGACCTGTCTGAGAGACCGGCAGGCTTGTTCATATTGAAACCGTAGCGCTTGCGTTATACCGTATGTATCGCGGATATCATCATCATTTGCTTTATCATAAAGCGATAATTCAACGATGAGATGAAGGGCTGCGGCAAAGCAGTCAACGGAATCTTCCTCACCGTAGACCAGCCGCTCATAGATCGAAGTTCCATAAAAGCACTGAAGGCACTCTTTCCACATTTCACGGGCAAAATGAGGCATGGTTACATCGATAACCTCGGTCACCGATTCCACCCGCTCAACCACCTTCGAGACCGGTTCAGGAAAGTCATCCATGGAAAGAGGAGTCCGTTCAATCTCCAGCTCCACCTGTTCTCCCATCCGCATGAGCGGCAGCTTGCCAGTAATGCCCCTCCGCCGCAGACATTGAAGCGCTTTGAACTGCAGAGCCGGGTGCAGCTCGTTGCCCGTGAGCCAAGTTACGATGGCCTCATCCACATCCGGATGCTGGATGTGAGCCGCCCGTTCCAATGCCAGCACCTGCTGATCGGGAATTGGATGATTCCTCATAATATACAGGACTTGCTGGACATAAGCGTCGTCGTATTCCTCCGGGGCCAGTGCGTTGCGTCTGATCGACTCCTCGTCCTCGTCGACCTTCAGCTCGACAGTCTCCAGAGAACCAAAAGCAGAAGGATCCTCTCCCTGGGCAGGAAACGCCATATCAAGCCATGTGAGCAAACTGCCCCATTCATCATAATGGCGTTTCTCCTCACCCTGGCAATTCATCAGAAACCGAAGCAGGTCCTTTGCTTCGCTATACTGCTCGGCCTCAAGCATCCGCGTGAGTTGAAGCTGATATTGATCAAGCATTCTTGGAAACAAATATACATTTTCCTTGCTGTCGCCTTGCGGGAAATTTGAAGTTGTAATAGTATCACCACCTTGTCAGTCCATCCGCACCGCAGCGGAAACTGCACTTCATTTGAGTTCGATTATAACATTCTCTTTTGTTGATTTCCATTCGGCCCTATGCTATCATTTATTGATGCAGTGACTTTCCATTTATTTCTCTGCGGGTGTAGTTCAATGGCAGAACGCCAGCTTCCCAAGCTTGAGGCGAGGGTTCGATTCCCTTCACCCGCTCCATTATGAGTAATCCTCTTCGGAAGGGAATTGAACCCTCAACAGGTTCGACCGTCCGTGCAAGCCTCTTACGAATCACTCAATCAGGACGAGCGTCCATATCCACATCCAGCACTCCCGCAGGGACATTAAATCCAGATATGGAGTATTCCCTTCACCCGCTCCATTATGAATACTCTTCTGCGGAAGGGAATTGAACCCTTACAGGTTCGACCGTCCGTGCAAACCTCTTACGAATTCCTCCATCAGGACGAGCGTCCATATACACATCCAGCACTCCCGCAGGGACTTTCCAATCCCTCTCCAGAATCAGAGCCTCTGTTCCAACGTACTATTACCACTTTATCATGCTCTCTAACCGCCAATACTCGATGTTTCAGGCTAAAACAAATTAAAAAACGGACGATTGACGCCTCGATGCGTCGTAACCGTCCGTTTTTTTGTGTGTTTAGCATTCATCTCTCAGATATTCAGAACATCTCGCCAATAATGGCTTCGAGCTTGAAAACCGGTTTCTTTAATTCTACGATTTTGGAGTTCTTCAGGAGCGACAGCATGCCTTTAATAAGTACAAGCTGCGGTTTTTCCTTGTCAATTTCTTCACCCAGAAGCTGGAGCGAAGCATACATTTCAGAGGCCATTTCGGCTGACAGCTCCGATTTGTCAATGATAGTCCGGATCACTTCGAGCTCCGCATGAATATCAGGCTTCCCGCCCGAATCCGCAGTTTTCGCGGCCATGCAGCTCCATTGCTCAAAAACTTCCGTTTCCATCATAATATCGGCTTGACTCCCAATCATTCCGGCAATCATCTGGTCCATCCGCTCCAAAATAAACGAAGCCAGCCGTTCAATATCAAACCTTTTACCCTCCATAATGACGAAACCCATATAACCCTCAATGAAGGCATTGAACAATATGGAGGCATCATTGGCATACGGCTCCGCATCCGGTCCGTACTGCTCGCGGATTGCGATTCTGGTCGCCAACAGGGAATTGGCCCTAAGCGTGAGGATAAGACCATGAAGCTCCTCGTTGAGGTCGAACCGTTCCTGCATGATGATGTTGATAAAGCTTTTATGCTGGTCGTAAAGTTCATAACTCATCGTAATTTGTTTGCGCAGCTTATCGCGGGAGGAGAGTTCCGTGGATTGCGAAAGCTCCTGCGATTTTTTGCCCATTGATTCAATGTAATATTTGAAAATGGATAGTAGCAGATCCTCTTTTGATTTGAAATAGAAATAGAGAGATCCTTTGGAGATACCGAGAGCGTCCGCAATATCTTGAATGGACGTCCCCCGGTAGCCTTTTTCGGAAAAACTTTTTATTGCGCCTTCAAGAATTTGCTGTTTTTTCCCTTCCACTTTCAAGCACACCGCCTTTCTTACTCACCAGCTGCGGGCTTTTTGCGGAACTTGGCAAGGAATTCATAAACGATTGGCACGATAAGCAATGTCAGTATCGTTGAACTGGCCAATCCGCCAATTACGGTTACGCCCAGACCCTTGGAAATCAATCCGCCGCTGCCGCCTTCAAATCCGAGGACAAGAGGCAACAGAGCGCCGATGGTTGCCAGAGCCGTCATCAATATGGGACGCAGACGCGTGCCAGCTGCCTCGATAAGCGCATCCCGCGTAGCCAGTCCCGCTTTTTCCATGTTCAGAACACGGTCAAGCAAAACAATGGCATTGGTCACTACAATCCCGATCAGCATCAGCGCTCCCATCATGGCTGC
Organism: Paenibacillus nasutitermitis; assembly: GCF_014641075.1. Lineage (GTDB taxonomy): Bacteria > Bacillota > Bacilli > Paenibacillales > Paenibacillaceae > Paenibacillus_Z > Paenibacillus_Z nasutitermitis. Next base: position 1,178,409 of record NZ_BMHP01000001.1, on the reverse strand, counting down.
TGCACTGATGGTTTCTCCCGCCAGATACAGCCCGACAAGTGCTCCAATAATCGTAAACGGCAGCGAGAACAATATGGCAAACGGTGTTAGAGCGCCGCCAAATGTAATAACCAGAAGCAGATATACAATCGCAATGGCCGCAGCTATCGCAATCCCAAGCTGGGTGAAGGTTTCATTGATTTGCTCCGCGACACCACCGAAATCAACCTTTACATTCGCCGGCAGCTTCAGCTTGTCGATTTCCGTTTTCAAATCATTGCTGGCCTTATTCACATCTTTGGAAACAATATTTGCCGTAACCGCTACATACAGTTTGCCGTCTTTACGGGAAACCGTGTTGGCTGACGTACCTTCCTCCACTTTAATGACATCCTTGAGCGGCACCGTAATGCCCAGTGGCGAAGTGATCGTTTCGTTCTCAATATCAGATATGGATCCGTATTTTTTTGTGTCAACTTGAATGTATACATTATATTCCTTGTTGTCGACGGCCACCTGTGTCAATACCGGACGCTCCCGCGCCGGACTGAGCTTCATCACAATTTGGCCTGCTGTCAGACCGAGTTTGCTCAGCTTCTGCTGATCGGCAACCAGCGTATACTGCTCATACTGCTTGGAAAGAGAGTTATCGATCTTTTCAAAAGAATCATTCTTCTTCATCAAGTCCTGGATTTGTTCGATGGCCGGCTTGATATCCTCATAGCTGTCTCCGTATACGGACAAGCTTAGCTGGCTTCCGCCCAGTCCGCCGCCTCCAAAGTCCATTTGACCCCACTTGCCTGACGGTTCAACGGCAGTCAGAGCTTCAACCAGGGCGTCCTTCTCGGTATTGAAGTCTTTTGTGTCGCTCTCATATTGGACATAGAACAAGGCGCTTTTGTTTGGTCCTGCACTGAACGGACTTTGTCCGCCAACCGAATACTGCAGATTGGTGACGCCCTTGCGGTCCATGATCAGCTTCTCCGCTTCAAGAGCCGTCTTCTCAACGTCAGAAATGATTTTTCCCGGACCTGGGGAATAGGTCACCATTGCATATTTCTCAGGCTCATCCGGCAGGAAGCTGACGCCGATCTTGGGAACCAGGAAGAAACTCCCCACAAGAATGACTATTGCGCTGATGAAGGTAATCAGCTTGTGGTCCAGCGACCAGCGCAGTATTTTACGGTAACGGGTGGCAATAACGCCAGGACGTTCTTCATGCTTTTGGTTTTCCTTCAGTCCCTTGCGGAACATCATATGGGTCATCATCGGCACGATCGTGATGGCAACAAGCAAGGATGCCAGCAAAGCGAAAACCATCGTCAGCGCAAATGGCATAAAGATCTGGCCGATTGGCCCGGTTACCGTCCCAAGCGGAAGGAAAACGGCAATCGTCACCAATGTCGATGACAAGATCGGTATAAACATCTCTCTGGTGGCATCTGTGATAAGTTCTTTGCCCTTCAACTTCTCGGAGCGAAGCGACATTCGCCTGTAGTTGTTCTCGATGACCACAATCGAGTCATCTACAACCCTCCCGATCGCAACCGTCATTGCTCCTAGCGTCATAATATTGAGGGTGATATCCATCTGCTTGAGTACAAGCAAAGCGATAACGAGCGATAATGGAATCGAGATAATCGAGATAATCGTCGTTCTGAAATTACGAAGAAACAGCATGATGACAACGACCGCAAACAAAGCTCCGAACAGCGCTTTGTCGATCATCGTACTGACCGATTCTTCAATCGGTTTGCCCTGATCCAGCATGACCAGCGATTTAACACCGGCGTGATCCTTCTCGAACTGTGCGGTCTCGTCTTTCACCGCATTGACAACATCAACAGTATTGGCATCCGATGCTTTTGTGATATTAATTCCGATCGACTGCTCGCCATTTGTACGGGAAATGGATTCCGGCATGGAGACCAATTCGACTTTAGCAATCTCAGACAGCTTGACCGTTGGAATGCCCGCGGCTCCTTGGGCTCCCTGCGGGGTTTGAGCTATCCCTCCTTGATCAGCGCCAGGAGCCGGGTTCATCGGTTCCTGACCCGTAGGAGCGCCTGGCTGAGCTGCGCCGCCAGTCCCCGATGGAATCGCTGGAATCTCAACATTTTGCAGTTGCTCAAGCGTCGTAACATTGCCGTCGACAACAATGGTTTTCTCGGTTTTATCCATTTCAAATAAGCCCAGAGGCGCTTTAATTGCGGAAGCTTGTATGATTCCTTTGACCGTCTCTTCGCTCAAACCAAGCTGAGCCATTTTCTCTTTATTGAACGTTAACTGGACTTCCTTCACCTGCTGGCCGGAAATCGCTACGGAACCAATGCCGTCGATACCCTCAAGCGCTGGCTTCAATTCTTCTTCGACCAGCTTCGTGACATCCTCCAGACTGGTTTCGCTTCCGCTTGAAATACTCAGGGACATGACTGGAAAATCATTGAGACTGATTTTTGAAATCTGCGTATCCTGAGCACCGCTTGGCGATTGAAAGCCGTCTGTAACCGACTTCAGCTCGCTTTCCGCTTCCTTCATGTCCTTGCTGTAATCATATTCCACGATAATAGAAGAAATATTTTCTGACGATGTAGAAGTGAACGCGGTAACGCCATTCATATTTCTGATCCGCTGCTCCAGCGGTATCGTCAGCTTGTCCGCTACCTCTTCCGGCGCGGCACCAGGGAACACGGTGTTGACGACCAGTATCGGAACACTAATGTTCGGAATCGTCTCCTGCTTCATGTTCAGACCGGCATACAATCCGCCTACCGTGACGATAATCGTCATGATCCAGAGAGCGAATTTGTTGTTCAGGGAAAATCGTATGATACCTTTCATCCTTCCACTCCTCATCTCTTTGCCATTCTCTTTTGACCAATCGTTCAAATATGTTTTCATACTATTTGAACAGCGTTCAAAAGTCAACAAAATGGAAGTCATATTCCAAAAAATTGAACAGTCAGTCATAAAATAGACAAATTCATATTTCCTCTTGCACAAATAAAAAACTACATGCTATAATATCACTTACGTGTCCCAGTAGCTCAGCTGGATAGAGCAACGCCCTTCTAAGGCGTGGGTCGGGGGTTCGAATCCCTCCTGGGACGTTTAGCTTGTGAATCTTGGAGTCCGTGTCTACGGACTCCTTTTTAGTACTATGAAATTATTAAAGCTTTAAAGCGTTTTGTCTCCGATTAACCATTGAATGGATATTTTAGCAATCGACGGACAGCACCGAAAGCCAACAGCTATCTTCCAAGTGAAGATGGCTGTTTTTGCGTCTAAATGAGGGATGAAGGGGTCCAGCCACAGCAAGCAAGCGTACCCCTGTCCACCATACACCGTGTGTGGAGCCTTCGCAGCCCTCTTCCCGAGGGTCTCTGTATGGTTGCATACTCCATGTTCTAAAACTGAAGGACGTGATGAAAATGCATGAAGAGTAGCTAACAGGTTGTGGACCTTTTTGACAGTTCCAGCTGAAAGCCCCTATTTACGACTACGTACAACGGCTCTACACACGATATTTAGAAATCGAGAAAGACTTACAGCAAACATTCCAAAAAGTTTAGTCAGAACTCCGCAATTTGTCAAAACTAATTGAAATTAGGCTTTTGATCTTTGTGAGTATTATCTGTTGTTCAACTAATACAAAAGATTATAGATTCTAAATCGAGGTATCTACTTTGTTTTGAGTTTAAATACCAAGGTCACATAACCAATGATAGAAGATCCAATAAAAAGAGTATTATATCCTGATAAATCAGCTATTACCCCTGAAAAAATAGACCCTATTGCTTGACCAAGTGCGAGTATTAAGAACGGTACACCTAACCCGAATGATGGATTAGTCTTAAATACGGAAATTCCCCAAACTATAAAGACACCAGTCATGAAAATATAAGAGCTTCCAAAAAGAACTGGTGACAGGAACCATGTTACGTTGTTATCTGGGTAAATTCCTAGAAGCAGGGACGAAGTTGAAAGTACTAATACAGAAATCCTATAGGCGTTCATTAAACCAAACTTATCTATAAATGCACCAGCAGTTCCTCCCAGTAAACCTGCTAGTCCAATAATTACCCAAAACCACTCTCTTAAGTACGTAGAAACATTATCTAAATTCAACATAAAGTCTCTTGAGAATGTCCAGTAGGCAGAGCAGGATATTCCTATTAGTAAAGAGGCAATAATTAGTTGAATAGAGTGTCTCCATTCCTTTTTAGAAAATCCAACCATCACCTTCTTTTCTGAAGCCTGCTGCTTTGGAAGTATTATAAAATTAACAATGAGCACAAAAATAGCAATGACCATAAATATCAAATACGTTTCTCTCCAGCTATTAGCCATAAAAATAGCAATTGCCCCAGTAAAAGCTGTTCCAATACTTGTTCCAGAATTAATCCATGAATTAGCCTGATTTTGTACTCTTGCCTTTACGTTAGTGCTAACAATATTAGCATATGGTGGGGATGATAATCCTGTACTTAGCCCTGCAAGGAATATACCTAACCCTAACACTACCGAATTAGGAGAAATGGAGATGATACCCAAACCAATAATGGATGATAATCCAGCTACCACAAGAATAGATTTTGAAGTGAATTTATTAGAACACGCCATTGCAAATATGATCGCGATACAATAAGCAATGTATGATAAAGACGAGATTAAGCCGCTAGTGGATGGATCCATATTCATTGTCTCATTAATATATGGAAGCATTAGACCATAACTAAACCGAGCCAAACCATACGTCACGGCAATCATTGGCAAGCCCACTACGATTAATTTTTTTTCATTCATATTAGTCACACCTTTATATATAACGTTCATTATAATGATTAAAAAAAAATAGAGAACCATGTATTCACGAGACTATTCTCTCCCTATATACTATTCATTATTCGGAAACCTGAATATTCTTCGCTAAATAAATTGCAGTATCTTTCACCTAATCTAACTCAAGTAATTGAACCATTGATGTTAATCCCTCTAATATAATAGAGATTTGTACACTTAGGGATTCGGAACCATGAAAAAGCTTCAAATCATATTCGACTTTGTTTAGAAGTCTTTTTTTATGTTCTCTACTTAGTGAAGCTATAGCCCATGTGTAATAGTCTTTGCTGGCATGGCTACTTTGAGCTGTTCGCTTGATAAATGGTTTTCATCCCGAAAATCCGGGGGTAATAATTCACAGTTCAGGAAGAACTGATTAAGAAAGTCCTGTTCTTGGAATGATAACCTGGTGAAAGGAGTTGCTTTCAATATGACACAGCAGCAAACACCATCTTCTGGAGAAGCCCCGACGCGGCCAACAAAATTACCGCCTCAACATCAAAACACCCAGCCAGGGCTGGAGTCCAAGATGACGCCAAGTCCGCAATTTGAATCATCCGCCCTCAAGGCAGCGGGCAAGCTGCAGGGTAAAGTGGCGATCATTTCCGGAGCAGACAGCGGGATTGGACGGGCTGTAGCCGTCGCCTTTGCCAAAGAAGGCGCAGATGTAGCCGTTCTGTATCTGAACGAGACCAGCGATGCGGAAACGACCAAGCAGTACGTAGAGGAGACCGGCCGGCGATGCATTATTCGGGACGGGGATATCGGCGATCCTAATTATTGCCGGCAAGCCGTAGAGGATACTGTAAAAGAACTGGGCAGGCTCGATATTGTCGTCAATAATGCAGCGGAACAACATCCGCAGGATAAAATCGAGCAGATCATTCCGCAGCAGTTGGAGCGTACATTCAAAACCAACATATTCGGGATGTTTTACCTGATCCAGGCGGCCATGCCCCATCTGAAAAGTGGTTCTACCATCGTCAACACAACATCCGTAACAGCTTACAAAGGAAGCCCTTCATTGCTCGACTATTCGGCAACAAAAGGAGCCATTGTGGCATTTACACGTTCCTTGTCCCTTAATCTGGCCAACCAGGGAATCCGTGTGAACGCAATTGCACCAGGACCGATCTGGACACCTCTGATTCCTTCTACCTTTGACGAACAGAAGGTCGCCCAATTCGGGACCGATGTGCCGCTCAAGCGCCCAGGGCAACCCGAGGAGCTTGCGCCGGCCTATGTTTACCTCGCGAGCGAGGATTCGTCTTATATGAGCGGACAAGTTCTTCACATTAATGGCGGCGAAATCGTCAATGGCTAGCAAGATGGCCGCCTAACCTAACGAGTTTAGCCGATAAAAGCCCAGGCCCTGCGCGGATCATAATCCACTGCAGGGCCTGAGCTTTTATGGTGCTTTATTTAATAAGGTCCTCTTATATAGTCGCGAACTTCCTGCCGATAGAATTCGTGGAGCCTCGCCATCTCACTTCGCGTAAATCCCGGAACGTTGGCCGCCCGAAGATTGTCCTCGACCTGCTGGACATTCCGGAAACCCGGTATAACACATGTTATATACGGATTATCGAGAATATACCGCAGAGCGGCGCTTGTCATATTCGTTCTTCCTTCGGCAATCCAGGACAGCTCCTTGCTCAATGAGACCCCCATTTCAAAAGCAAGCCCGGCGAATGTCTCTCCGACGTTGAAGCTTTCCCCGTTGCGGTTGAAATTACGATGGTCATCGGCTGCAAAGGTAGATCTCTCGGTGAATTTGCCCGTCAGTAGCCCGCTGGCAAGCGGCAAACGGACAAGGATACCTACACCCTGCCCAAAAGCTTTGGGGATCAGTTCCAGTTCTGGCTTCTGCCGAAATAAGTTATTGATGACCTGCAAGGCCTTTACATTCGGGTATTGCAAACAAATAAAACCTTCTTCCACCGATTCTACGCTTACGCCGTATTCGCGGATTTTGCCTTCCTCGCGCAGTCTGTCAAGCGCTCCAAATACCTCGCCGCTTCGCAGAATATCGGCAGGCGGACAATGCACCTGGTACAAATCAATTCGTTCTCGGCCCAATCGTCTCAGGCTTGCTTCGCAAAAGCGGCGTACCGACTCATAAGAGTAAGAAGTCGGATCGTGAAGATCACCTGCGCGGCAAAATTTGGTGGCGATATAAATATCATCTTCCCGCCCTTTTGTCGCTTTGGCAAGCAGCTCTTCGCTGTGTCCTTCACCATAAACATCTGCGGTATCGAAGAAGTTGACGCCTTCTTCTATTGCACGTGACAGCGCTTTTAGTGCAGAACGGTCATCCGTTCCACCCCATGATCCGCCGATAGCCCATGTTCCGAAGCTGATTTCACTAATGTGCAATTCGGTGCTTCCCAGTTGTCTATAGTTCATGATATCAACCGCCTTTTTGATTTGATGGCGCTTTCTTGCCTGGTTCCATTATGACGCTGCTTCCCAGATACTGCAAGGACAAGTCATCGTCAATAGCAAACCATGAAGTATCAAGATGCAAACGCCAACAAACATTACCAAAGCGGACAGGCGATCGAAGCGTAGGCCGTACAATAGCACTAAGATCAACCCGCCCGTGAGACATTCATTTCCGGTTTCCCTCGGGGAACAGATCCATCGTTTCAATGTGACGTTTGGTTTCCTCGGTTCCAAGCTCATACAGCAGCTTGTAGATATCCATTAGGATTCCGTCGACGCCGGCGTTCATCTGCTTTTCCGATGCCGTGCCGTAAGGGTGGGCAGAGAAATGGAAGGCTTCTGCTTCATCCATGCTGGACAGTTCTTCCATGAGTTCCTGGAGATGGCCGAGTTCCGCCTCATTGGCGGAAATTACCAGTTCATAGGCAGCTGCACCCTGTTCTTGAAGAATGGATCCCGATTGCACGGAAACATAATAGATTTTTCGCTCCATGGATGGTTGTATATACTCGTGATTCTTTTCCATTCAAAATGACCCCTTTCGTTCCATCATTGCTGCTTGTTTCGGGCGATTCTTGCGGCAGGACGTCAGTGCTTCTCTAGCTTCCCCCCCAGGACAGACATTTTATGCTAGCGGATTGCATAACCATATTAGTATCGCTGTTTAAGCCCTGCTTAGAGAGGAATGAGGTACCATGTGTGGATTCACGGGCTGGATCGATTGGACCGATGACCTAACCAAACAATACGCCACGCTGGAACAAATGACCGAAACGCTGGAGAATCGCGGGCCGGACGCATCGGGTACTTGGCTCTCCCGAAGCTGTGCGCTGGGCCATCGCCGGCTTTCCGTAATTGACCCGGTCAATGGTGCCCAGCCGATGATCCGGACTGTCGAAGACGATACGTATGTCATCGTTTACAACGGGGAGCTTTATAACGCACCCGAGCTGAAGCGGGAGCTGGAGGGCCGCGGCAGACGGTTTGCAACCACATGCGATACAGAAGTGCTCCTGGTTGCCTATATGGAATGGGGTCAGGCCTGCATCGAGAAATTCAATGGCATATTTGCCTTTGCTATCTGGGATTCACGGGAAGAACAGCTTTTCCTTGGCCGGGACCGGCTTGGGGTCAAGCCATTGTTTATTTCCAAGCAGCCCGGTCGGTTTGTGTTCGGCTCCGAACCTAAAGCTCTTCTCGCCCACCCGGCTGTCAAGGCTGTCGTCGGGCCGGAGGGGCTCGCTGAAATCTTTATCATGGGTCCAGCACGCACGCCCGGTCATGGAGTATACAAGGACATCAGCGAGCTGCTTCCGGGTCAATGCGCCATGGTGACCCGTTCCGGAGTATCCGTAACAACGTATTGGAAGCTGCAGAGCCGCCCGCATACCCAGAACGTACAGGATACCGCTCATACCGTAAGAGATCTGCTGAAAGATACCGTAGAGCGGCAGCTTGTTTCCGATGTCCCGCTCTGCACCTTGTTATCCGGCGGGCTGGATTCCAGCGCTCTTACCACCTATGCTGTGAGATATTATGACCAGAACGGACAAGGAAAAGTCCATACTTTTTCCGTTGATTATGTGGATAACAATAAGCATTTCAAGGCTAATGATTTTCAGCCCAATTCAGATGCACCCTGGATCGAGAGAATGGCGAAACATCTGGATACCGTCCATCATTCTGTGCAGTTCGATACGCCCGAGTTGGTAGATGCGCTGCGGGATGCCCTTCTGGCGCGGGATTTTCCTGGGATGGCGGATGTGGATGCATCGCTGCTGCTTTTTTGCCGGGAGATCAAGAAGGAAGCGACGGTGGCTATTTCAGGTGAAGCCGCTGATGAAATCTTCGGCGGTTATCCGTGGTTTCATCGGGAGGATGCTTTAAATGCCGACACATTTCCCTGGGCGCTGGCGGCGGACATGAGGGCGGGGCTTCTATCCCAGGATGTGGCTGCCTGGATCAAACCGCTTGAATATATCAAAGACCGCTATTCGGATGCGATCGCGCAGGTACCGAAGCTTCCGGGTGAAGATCCCTATGCACAAAGAATGAGGCAGATGTCCTATCTGAACATCACACGTTTTATGCCCACTCTGCTCGACCGGAAGGATAGAATGAGCATGGCGGTCGGCTTGGAGGTTCGAGTCCCTTTTTGCGACCACCGGCTGGTGGATTATGTGTTTAATATCCCCTGGGAAATCAAAACGGCTGGAGACCGGGAGAAAGGCATTCTGCGTATGGCTTTGGAAGGCGTGCTCCCTTCTGATGTGCTGTACCGCAAAAAAAGTCCATATCCTAAAACGCATAACCCCAATTATTTGAGTGCCGTTCGCAGCAGAGTGCTGGATATAATCAATGATGGTAACTCCCCGCTGCTGCCGCTTATCAATGTGAAGAAGATCCGCGAAATTGCGGAATCGGAAGAGGCCAGCTCCAATCTTCCCTGGTTCGGACAACTGATGTCCGGCCCGCAGCTCTTCGCTTATCTGCTTCAGACGGATATGTGGCTGCGGGAATATAACGTGACAATCCGCTAATATATTTGGCACAAAAAAAATAGCCCTGCGGCAGAACGCTTATTACACATGCCGCGGGCTATTATTTATGGCTTTAAACCTGACGGAACGGATTGCGCTCCGTTTTTATTGGGCGTTCTCCAGTTGAATCAGCAATGATGCCAGAGCTTGTCCACGATGGCTGATCGCCTGCTTCTCATCCTTGGACAGCTCCGCCATCGTTCTTCCATGGGAAGCCAGCCAGAACAAAGGATCATATCCGAATCCCCCAGCTCCGGAGGGCGTGTCGGTGATGAAACCTTCAACCGTCCCTTCCGCCTCGACAAACGATCCGCTGGACGGATTATACAAGGCGAGCGCGCATACAAACCTCGCTTTGCTGAGCAGCAGGGAATCGTTTTGAGGAATACTGCCCTGGACCGTATCCCTTTGAACGGCAGCCCCTTCCAACGCCAATTCATCAAGCAGCTTGGCATTGTTAAGTGCATCGCTTGCACTTTCTCCTGCATAACGAGCGGAATAGATGCCTGGCCTGCCACCAAGCGCCTCTACTTCAAGTCCCGAATCATCGGCCAGCACCATCATGTGCAGCGCTTCTGCAACGGTCTTCGCTTTCTTGCGCGCATTCTCGCTGAAGGTAGCCCCATCCTCGACAATATCAGGGAGATCGGGGTAATCGAACATGCTGACAACCTGCAATCCCATTTTACCGAATGCATGGGCAAATTCTCGTACTTTGCCGGCATTTTTCGTCGCAACAACAACCGTGCCGCCTGCCGTCATATGCGTGAAGCTCCGATTCGGCTGCCCATTGGTCCCAGGACATCGCGCTGCTTGGCGATCAAGGACTGAATACCTTCCTCAGCGGCGCCAAGCAGACCATCGAGCTCCTGTCTTGTGAACGGCGCTTCTTCTCCGGTTCCCTGAACCTCAACGAATTTACCGGATCCGGTCATCACTACATTCATATCGACCTTCGCTTTGGAATCTTCTTCATAATTGAGATCCAGCAGCGTCTTTTCCTGAATAACGCCTACACTGACAGACGCCAGAAAATCGGTAATCGGGTATTTCCCGTAGTCCACCGTTTTAGAAAGCTTGTTGACGGCAATTGCCATTGCAATAAAAGCGCCTGTAATCGACGTCGTTCGGGTACCTCCATCCGCCTGGATCACATCGCAATCCAGCATAATCGTCCGTTCTCCGAGTGCTTGCAAATCCACAACCGAGCGCAGCGCACGGCCAATCAGCCGCTGGATCTCCATCGTGCGGCCGGTAAGCTTGCCTCTTGCCGATTCCCGTTGGTTACGGGATTGCGTGGCCCTTGGCAGCATGGAATATTCGGCATTGATCCATCCTTTTCCCTGTCCTTTCATAAAAGGGGGAACCCGCTCCTCTACGGAAGCCGTACAAATCACCTTGGTGTCGCCAAATTCAATCAGTACCGAGCCTTCCGCATATTTATTGGGGTTCATAGTTATTGCAACCTGCCGCAGCTGGTTCCATTGACGTCCGTCTGTTCTCATATTATGTAGTCCTCCTCTTAAGCAATCTCAATCATTTTACCAAAGACAAAGATGAAAAGCACCCTGCCGGAAAACAGCTGCATACCATGGCTCCTTGAATGGAATTATTGTGGAATCTTTGTGCTGATTTGAACATGAAAAAGCCCGCCCGGGTTTAATTCCCGGGACGGGCTTAACGTTTTAGCCAGAAGAATCAGGATTTAAAAGCATTCACATGCTCGGGAGCGGATACGGGTTTGCTGTAGGATTGATTATTGGTATCCGTGAAATCCGTTTGCCCGTTAAGTTTAATCTGCACCTTAGCCGCGCCTGTATTGGCCGTCAGAGCCAGGACGATGGCTTGCAGCATTTCCGCAGGCTCCTGCTGTCCAGGCACAAAGGATTCATCCTGCAGGTCGACCGTTACGATATTATCCTTCTTCGTCACATTCTTGACCGTTACATCCGGTGTCATAACAGCCGTCAGCTCACGTCCTTCGGAAGGTCCGCTAATCAGCTGCTCGATCGCGGATTTAGCCCGGTTGTCGGAGCGGTTGATCAGCCTGGTAACCGGAACGTAATACATCTCATTATTGGGTGTAAGAGCAGAGAAATAAAGGGTGACCGGGGTTGTCTGACTGTAATTGTTCACCCCGTCGGCTGCTTCGAGATTAATGCCAACCGATCTCGTCAGAGGAGCGTCAATCGGCATGCCATCGACTGGCATTTCACCGAGCTTCGCGCCCTCCATCCAGATTTCCACCTTTTGGATATCGGTCATACTGGTCAATGTCCATGTGACCGACTCCACAATACGCCGCTCATCCGTGACATTGTATTCTCCGAATGCTTTGGAGAAATCGACGACTGCCAGCTTTTGATCAGGAACGATGTTAAAATCCTTGATTACCGTCCCTTTCGGGATCACAGCCTGGAATCCTTCAGGAAGCTCTGCGTTATAAGCGCCACCATCCACCATCATTTCCAGTGCTTTCTTCCCTGCCTTCTCCCCTTCGCCCATTGCAATCTGTACGGTAACAGGCGCCAGCATTCCATTCTGATCCTTCAGGTAAACGGTCATTTGTGTCTCGCCTGCATGATTAGCGGCCTGTCCGACATCGGCTATAGCGCCGCCGACATCCTGCGTGCTGCTCTGCGGCGGGTCGATAGACTCGCTTGGTTCCTGTGTGAATAAACCGCAGCCGGATGTTAAAATGGGCAACGCCAGCGCTCCGGCGAGCGCCGCCCGGCGAACAAGGCGATAATGTTTCATGTTCCTAATTCCTCCCCGTAGACTTCATAATCAAGCGCGAGCCCTTCCATTCATTTGGTACAAGTTGCTCTTTTGTAGTACTATGTATACGAGCCCTCTCCGTGAATTAGACCAGTTTTGTCCAGGATGCATGAAGCGCTTTTGCATATTGTTTTGCCAGGTCTAATCCTTAGACAGCATTACAGCATATCCATGCATCCATGCCTGACCGCCTGCTTGCAGGTAATAAAAAAATGGAAACTAGAGGTGAGCCTGTGGCTAAGTCGAAATTATACAGCTTGAACAGTGGAATTGTTGCTTCAACGACTAAGGAATGGCTTGCCAAAAGAGGCGTTACCGTTAGTCAAATCGCCGAACTCGTTATGTTTTTACAGCAATCGTATTATCCAAGCCTCACTTTGGAAGAATGCGAGCAGAACATAGAAGCAGTGCTGTCTAAACGGGAAGTTCAGAATGCGGTTCTGACAGGCATCCAGCTCGATATGCTCGCCGAGGAAGGCAAGCTGCTAACCCCTCTGCAGGAAATGATTGAGAATGACGAAGGCCTGTATGGCTGCGATGAAATTCTCGCTCTATCCATCGTAAACGTATACGGCAGCATCGGATTAACTAATTTCGGTTATGTTGATAAACTGAAGCCGGGGATCTTGAAGGTGCTCAACGATAAGGAAGGCGAACAGTGCCATACTTTCCTAGATGATATTGTAGGTGCCATTGCCGCCTCGGCAAGCAGCCGTATTGCCCACCGTAAACAAGCTGAAATTGAAGAAGTTATCGGCCCGCCGCTGGACTGACGGGCGGTCTCTGCCGTATAAGAAGGCGGATAATACCCCAAGTGAATGCAGCTTTCATCGGCAACCCAAAGAACCGTCAGGTGAAACTGACGGTTCTTTTTAAGCAGCATGACTCGCATGTCCGGAACATAGGTTCAACAATTAACCCGCTCTTCCCCCTATAGCAAGGGAAAACCTTGCTGCAAGTGCTGCAGCCATCGTTCAAACAACTTGTGTCTTCATGCCCCCGCATACTCTTACATCCCAAAAAAAAATGACGAAGCGCCAGGCGCTTCGTCATTTATAGCTGCGTATGCTTAAAACTTGCTTATCGCTTCATAGACCCGAGCAGCGGCTTCCTTGCCCTGGCGGATGCAATCAGGCAGGCCAACGCCGTCAAATGCAGCTCCTGTCACGAAAACCCCTGGCAACTTGGCGCTCATCCGCGCACGCAGCGCGGCGATTTGTTGAACATGTCCAACCGGATACTGCGGCATGGATTTATGCAGCCGGGTAATCTCCGTGAAAAGCGGCACTGCCGTGATTCCCATAATGTCGCGGATGTCCCGGCGTACCGCATCCTCAAGCTGCGATTCGGGCAGATCGACCACCTCTTCATCACCGGAACGGCCCACATAACAACGCAGCAGCACTTTATCGCCGGGACTGGTATGCAGCCATTTCGCCGATGTCCAGGTACAGGCTGTAATGGTGGTACCCTCCGAACGCGGGATGACAAAACCCGAACCATCGAATTCCACTCCGAAATCCTTCTTGTCAAAAGCCATCACCACATTGGCTACAGAAACATATCGAATCGCGCGCAGCGCATGCGTATCCAAATGAGGATCCAGCAGCTCCACAGCGTCATAAGCGGGAGCCGTAATGATAATGCCATCCGCCTGAATAATTTCACCAGTATGAAGCAGAACGTCATAAGGCGCCCAAGCCTGGCTTGGATCAACAGTCTGACCCGTTTCGGTATCCATCCTCGTAGCCCCGACCTGTCCGGCATCTGAACCTTCATCCGCCACCGGCTCGTTAGGCCGGAAGGCTACGACTTTGGTACAGACTCTGCGCTCTGTACCTGCAAGTGCATTTTCAAGCGCTTCAATCATCGTCGTCAACCCGCCCCTGAAGGTCAGGAACATGCTGCCGCGTACAGCAGCAGGGAGCTTGCTTGCCCCAGCGGCGACAGCCGGCGCCAGACGTTTGTTCGCTTTCATCCCGCGAATCAGACTGCGATGCCTGCGTTCAGCCTCTCGAAATTGCGGGAATGTCGCCTGCAGGCTGAGCTTGCGCAAATCACCTGCATAAATTCCTGCCAGGAGCGGCTCCGCAACACGCTCCATCATCTGGTCGCCCAATCGGCGCGATAGAAAATCGCCCAGAGCTTCATCCGTTTCGTCCTTGCGGGCGGGAATCACAAAATCCAGCAATGCCCTCAGCTTGCCTCCCCAAGAGACCAAATCCGTCTTGAGAAAGGGGGAAATTTCCGTCGGTATGCCAAGAACAAGCCCGGTCGGCATGGGATGCAGCTTGCCCAGATGAAGGATATAGGTTTTTTTGGCGGCAGGATTGGTTCCTACCAGCTCTTGCTCGATTCCCAGATCCCAAGCCAAGTCAATAATGGCATTCTTGCGTGCAAGAAACGAGTCCGGACCGCGCTCAATGACAAAATCGTCACGCTTTAGCGTATTGATTTTACCGCCCAGCTTCTCCGCAGGATCTATGATGGTAATCTCGATCCGGCGTCCGCGTTTTTCCGCTTCACGCAATAAATAAAAAGCGGAGCTCAGTCCGCTGATCCCGCCGCCAATGACGACCAAGCGATCAGGTTGTCCGCTTCCCCGCATGTGGTTCATCTCCTCTACCCTCATAAATGGCCTTTATCCTTGCCGCCAGGTATCTTGCGAAATGACGGACTCCGCCAACGTCTCCATGTAGAGAGGGTCGGTATTCAGCATCTCAATACGGGCAAAGTGGACCCCCAATGGTTCCGCAGCGGCCACAGCTTCAATATCAAGATCGTACAGTACCTCCAGATGATCGGAAACAAAACCGATGGGAGCCGATAATACCTGCGTATACCCTTGTTCCGCAACATCCTTGAGCGTTTCCAAAATGTCCGGCCCAAGCCAAGGCTCGCGTGTACGGCCCGCGCTTTGCCAGGTGAACTCCCAATCTGCAACACCGGCGCCTTCGGCCACTGCTTTCGATGTTGCCAGCAGCTGCTCTTCATAGGGATCATTCATCTCCCGAATCTTAACCGGCAAGCTGTGGGCGCTAAAAAGCACCTTCAACGGCTTTGAAGAATCAAAAGCATTCAGGGCTGTTTTTACGCGACTAATCAGGGCTTCAAGCAGCTTTGGATGCAAATGATAACTTTCTACAAAATGCATCTCGATCCCAAGCTCCAGTGCCTTTTCCATAGCCCGTTTCACGTAGCTGCCCACGCTCATGGTGGAGTAATGAGGGGCAAGCACAATGCCGACGGCTTCTTGAATGCCGTCCGCCGCCATATTTGCTACCCCATCTTCAATGTATGGACGAGCATGCTTCAGCCCCTGATAGCACATATAACGCCCCGGTGCCATCGTATCCAGCTTGTCCTGAATGCATGCCACCTGACGGTTCGTATTTTCTCTCAGTGGAAAGAATCCTCCTACAATAGCCTCATAACGGCTACTGAGATCTGCCAACTGCTCGGGAGTAGGGGGGTTCCCCCTGCGAATATGCGTATAATATTCTTCAATGCCGTCAAGAGTCTCTGGCGTTCCATAGGACATGACAAGCACTCCGGTTTTACGCTCAGACATGGCGCCCCTCCTTCTGATCGGCTGCAGCAATCGCCTCAGCGGAATAATCATGAATATAGGCAGTCAAATCCCGCAATTTTTCAAGCGAAGCTTCCGGGAACAACCCGTGTCCCAGATTGAAGATAAATCCGGGCTGTTGGATTCCCTCGTCAATGATTCGATTGGCATTGGCTTTAATAATATCCATTGGAGCCGTCAGCACATACGGATCGAGATTCCCCTGAACCGCATAGCGATCGCCGATACGGCGCCTGCCCTCGGTTATCGATACACGCCAGTCCAGCCCGATAACATCGGTTTCCAGTACGCCAAGCTCCGGCAGCAGCTCGCCGGAGGCCACGCCGGGGAAGTACACTTTGGGCTGGTCCAGGTCGGATAGCTCCGAGAAAATACGCTCGATCGTCGGAAGCACAAACTGCCGGAAATCATGGGGGGCTAGTGCTCCGACCCAACTGTCGAACAATTGAAATGCTTTGCCGCCTGCCGCCATATGGGCACGGGCGTATGTAATAACCATATCGCCCAGCTTTTGCATCAGTTGATGCCAAATCTCCGGTTGGCTGTACATCATTGTCTTAGTGCGGATATAGGACTTGGAAGGTCGCCCTTCTATTAAATAACTGGCGATTGTAAACGGCGCGCCGGCAAATGTAATAAGAGGCACATCAAGCTCTCGGTCCAGTATGCGGATCGTCTCCAGAATATGGGACAGGTCTCCCTCCACATCAATAGGCTTCAGCCTGGCCACATCGGCAGATGATTGTATAGGGTTGGCAATTACCGGCCCTACCCCTGCAACAATATCGAAGTCGATGCCAATCGAAGCGACCGGATTCATAATATCGGAGTATAGAATTGCCGCGTCCACACCGAGCTTTTTCACCGGCATCAGCGTGACTTCAGCAGCAAGTTCCGGCTGCTGGCAAATTTCAAGCAGCGAGTATTTTTCTTTGATTTTACGGTATTCGGGATCATAACGTCCCGCTTGTCGCATATACCAGACGGGTACGCGATCGACATGTTCTTTCCGGCTCGCCCGGATGAACCGATCGTTGTAGCTCATTGACGTTCCCCATTTCTATACGTATTCTCTTCGTTACCATTATGCCCTTTTTAATGAGGCGTAACAACCGCTCTCCCTGGCTTTTCGATGACAACTATATGACAAATAGAGACTTGCTCCGCTTAAATCTTTTGTTTATTCGGGTATGCTATACTTGTTCCATCCGTGTTTATGTGACGAGCAAATGATTGGAGAACCTACGATTATGGAGCAATGGAAAAAGAATCTGGCCGTCTTGTGGGTGGGGCAATTTCTCGTTATGGGCGGCATGACGATGATTATTCCGTTTATGTCCCTCTATTTGCAGTCCCCTGGCATTGGTCTTACCGACCCTGACGAAATCGCCACATGGGCAGGTCTTATATTCGCCGGTAACTTCGTTACAGCTTTCTTGTTTCAACCTCTCTGGGGCAAGCTCTCCGACCGGTATGGGCGCAAAGTTATGCTGCTTCGCTCCGGTTTCGGGATGGCGATCGTTATTGTGCTCATGGGGTTTGCTACCTCCCCCTGGCATTTGCTGGTGCTGCGTATGATCAACGGCACCATATCCGGCTTCAATCCTGCGGCCATTTCACTGGTTTCGGCGACAACGCCAAAGGACCGGACAGGCTTTGCCATGGGCACCCTGCAGTCCGGCGGGATTGCCGGCACTATGCTGGGACCTCTCCTCGGCGGGCTCCTTGCCGACGGAATCGGCTTCCGACCGATTTTTTATTTGACGGGTTCTTTGCTGTTTATGGCTTCCTTGCTTGCCTTGTTAATCGTGAAGGAAAGCTTCGATCACAAGATGGCTGCAACCAGGCCCAATGCATCTGTGCTTGAAGGTTTCCGGCAGCTTGGCCGGATTCCGCAGCTGACCTCTTTGTTCGCGGTTACCTTTCTCATTCAGTTCGCTATGGTCGGGCCCATGCCTCTGCTTCCCCTCTACGTCCAGCAGCTGCATGGCTCCAACGAGAACATAGCTTTCTGGGCCGGACTTGTAAGCGCCGCTGCGGGAATGTCCAATATGTTCGCCTCCCCCATGCTTGGACGGTTAAGCGACCGGATCGGACAGGAGCGGATACTCGCCGTTTCCCTGATCGGCGCTGCACTAATGTTCGTTCCTCAAGCTGTGGCAACCAGTGTCTGGCAGCTGCTTCTCTTCCGATTCCTGCAGGGGGTATTTCTTGGAGGGCTGATCCCCTCCGTGAATGCCCTGATCCGCAAGTTCACGCCTGACGGAATGGAGGGGCGGGCCTACAGTTTCAATACCAGCACCCTTAGCCTTGGGAACATGTTTGGCCCGCTTGTCGGCGGTGTGATTTCTGGTTGGATCGGTATAGGAGGCGTATTCCTCGTCTCCTCCGCGCTGTTTCTTGTTAATGCCGTCTGGGTGCGGCATACGCTTGCCGGAAAGAACAGGGCGGCAAAGTCAAGATGATCTGCCAATCAACCAAAAAAACGGACATCCCTGCAGGGATGTCCGTCCTTTACTACCAGTTCAGTACCTATCAGGCTAAGCAACCCTACTTCACAATGGCAACTGCAAGCCCATCATAGGCTGGCAGCAAGGTACCGATCAGCCTCTCGTCGCTAAGCATCCGTTCATTAAACTCCCGCATTGCAATCACAGAGGGACCCGTACGTTCGGGATCGATCGTCCTGCCGTGCAGCAAGGCATTGTCGCCGGTAATGACCGCACCAGGATTCGCCAGCTTGATGGCATAATCCAGATAAACCGGATAGTTTTCCTTATCTGCGTCAATAAAGAAAAAATCGAAAGTGCGTCCTTCCTGAAGTAGAATGTCCAAACTCGCCCTGGCATCTCCAATCCGGTACTCCACACGTTCCCCAAGGCCAGCCGCCTCCAGATTGCTTCTGGCTACATCGGCAAATTCAGGCTTCAACTCCAGAGAAGTCAGCATCCCGCCATCCTTGAGCCCTCTTGCCAGACATATGCCGCTGTAGCCGCCAAGCGCTCCAATCTCCAGCACCTGCTTCGCACCTGCCAGATGCACAAGCATGGTCAGCAATTTGCCATAACCGGGCGCGATTGAAATTTCCGGCATATCCTGTTCCCGGATCCGCTTATGGACCCGCTCCAGATCGGCATCCTCGCCCAGCAGCCGTTCCACATATTGTTCTGTCGACATCCGTCATACCTCTCTTCCCGTGAGTTTTAGTTTGTCATGCCGCCTTACAATGACTATACTTGATTGTATGATTTTTAATGACCGGAGACAACCGGAGTAGGTGAATCGGAGTGATTGAATTGGAAAAATTACAGCTTATAGCAACATCCCCTATGGGACTTGAAGCGATAGTAGCCCGTGAATTGAAGGATTTGGGTTATAACGATGTGCAGGTGGAGAACGGGCGCGTCAACTTCACTGGCGGATTGGCCGATATCTGCCGCACGAATCTGTGGCTTCGTACATCGGACCGCGTTCTAATCAAGATGGCCGAATACCCTGCTCGCACGTTCGAAGATTTGTTCGAGGGCACCAAAGCGGTCAATTGGGCGGACTGGATTCCCGAAGATGGCGAATTTCCCGTTAACGGCCGATCCCAGAAATCCCAGTTGACGAGCGTACCGGCCTGCCAGAGCATCGTTAAGAAAGCGGTCGTGGAGAAAATGAAAGCCACCTACGGCACAGAATGGTTCCCGGAGGATGGAGCGAAATATGTTATCGAGGTATCGCTAATGAACGATGTAGCGTTGATTACTTTGGACACCACAGGCCCAAGTCTGCATAAACGGGGTTACCGCAAGCTCGTTACGGAAGCCCCGCTCAAGGAAACCATGGCGGCGGCGATCGTGCTGCTCAGCCGCTGGCAGCCGGATCGTCCGCTCTATGATCCCTTCTGCGGATCGGGCACCATTCCTATCGAAGCGGCTATGATTGGCTGGAACATCGCGCCCGGCCTGCGCCGCTCCTTTAACAGCGACCAATGGCCGATCATCCCTGAAGAGCTGTGGGAAGCGGCCCGCGAGGAAGCGTTCGATGCCGTTAAGGATGATATCCCGCTATCCATTGCCGGTTCGGACATCGATCCTGGAGCAATCGACGTAGCGGAGGCTGCCGTCAAGAAAGCCGGTTTCGCCCGCGATATCAAGCTTAGCGTGCTTCCTGTCTCCAAGGCGAAGCCGCAGGGCGACTATGGCTGCATCATTACAAACCCGCCCTACGGGTCGCGGCTGGGAGACGATACGGAAGCCGAGAGGGCGCTGCGGGAGCTAGGCCATACGGCACTTTACCTGCCTACCTGGTCTTTCTTCGCACTTAGCCCATCCAAATCGGTGGAGCATTATTTCGGCCGTAATGCCGACAAAAGGCGCAAGCTTTACAATGGCCGGATCGAATGTGCGCTTTACCAATATTTTGGTCCACGCCCTCCTTTCCGCGGCTAGGACAAGCATCCCGAGCCTTGATCTGAATATGAAATGTACTATAATGGGTAAAGACATTATTAACATTTTGTAAACAGGAAAGGACACCTTTTGTTATGACTCAACCGCTGCAACCCATCCGGCGGAGCGGAACGGGCATGAAGCTTGTCACCCGGTATAAAGGCATCGAGTATTTGCTTTTCTTTGCTTTAATGATGATAAAGCTGGTCTTATTCGACCGTTACGTTCATGTTCCGTATATGGCGATGGACGGTCAGGATGTTCTGATCGCTCTTGGCACGCTGGCCCTACTCTGCTTCTGGACGCTGTGGCTTCCACATCGTGGCCGTATCCTGGCGCTGGTGGTGCTGAATGTGCTGCTGACCGTCATTATATATGCTGACCTGATTTACTTCCGTTATTTTCAGGACATCATATCGATCCCGGTGCTCACACAAGCCGGGCAAGTAAGCTCACTGGGGGAGAGCATTCAATCGCTCCTCGCCTGGAAGGACATCTGGTTATTTGCCGACTGGCTGCTCATTGTTCCTTATGCGGGGTTCGTCCTGCTGCGCAAGCGAAAGACAAGCAATGACATTTCATTGTCCTTCGTTAAACCGAACAAGCTGCGCAAAATCATGATCCGTCTTTCGCTCAGCCTGATCGTATTTGCAACCGGTCTGACGCTGGTTTTTGTTCCTGTATCCTATGCGCAGCGTACGTGGGCCTTGGGGCTGTTTACAGGCAATTGGTGGAATATGTCCCTCTACAATGTGACCGGCGTCATCGGTTTTCACGGTTATGATCTCTACCGCTACGCCGAGCAGCATTGGCTGAAAGACAATAAAATTTCGGATGAAGAGATCCAGGAAGCCAGGCAGTGGTTCCAGGACCGCGGCAGCATGCGCAAGCAATTGGAGCAAGACAGCATGTTTGGCCGCTATAAAGGTGCCAATGTCATTATGATCCAGCTGGAGGCCTTCCAGAACTTTCTGATCGGCCAGAAGGTGGATGGCCAAGAAGTGACCCCGAATATGAACAAACTGATCGGGGAATCCCTGTACTTCAAAAACTTCTATCACCAGACTGCACAAGGCCGTACATCCGATGCCGATCTGGCAGCCAATATTTCGCTACACCCCCTGCCAAGCGGCTCGGTATTCATCCGTTTTGCCCAGAATCGTTACGACAGCATGCCGGATACACTCAAGGACAACGGTTATGCGACAGGTGCGTTTCACGCCTATGACGGCGGCTTCTGGAATCGCAATGCGATGTACAGCACCTTGAATTATGATAAGTTTTACAGCACGAAAAGCTTCACCATCGATGAACCACTCGGTTGGTCGCTTGGCGACCGTTCGTTCTTCCAGCAGTCCGTAGATTTGATGCTGAGCAAGCAGCAGCCGTTCTATTCCTTCATGGTCTCCTTATCCAGCCATCATCCCTATACGCTGCCTGCAAGCGTCCAGACGCTGGATGTCGGCGAATTCAAAGGAACCATTTTCGGTGATTATCTGGAAGCTGCCCATTATGTCGACGATTCGCTGGGCGATCTGATGGACAGGCTTAAAGCGGAGCATCTGTGGGACAAATCAATTTTTCTGTTCTATGGCGATCACGACAATTCCATCAAGGAATGGGAGCCTTTCGAAAAATTCCTCGGCAGGTCGCTCACCGAGCTTGACCGGATCAATATTCCAAAGCAGGTGCCACTGATTGTCCACCTGCCGGATGGGGCGAAAGCCGGCACCTACGAACAGGTCGGCGGGCAGCTGGACGCCGCTCCTACGGTGCTTCATCTGCTCGGGATTTCTACCGCTGACAAAACGATGGCAGGCATGCCCCTTATCACAGACAAGCCTCTTGCAGGCAAGAAAGTGGTATTCCGCAATGGCGGCTACACGGACGGCAGCCAATTCTATATGCCATCCGACGATTATATTGCTGAGCATGCCCAATGTCTGGATGTTACGACGGGCCAGCAAGTGGCACCCGATACCTGTAAAAGCGGAGCTGACGAAGCACGCCAGGAGTTGATTGCATCCGACCGGGTAATCGAGCATAATCTGATTAAAACATTCCGCGCAGAGCGCTAGACTCACACAGATGGGAACAGATCCTCCTAGATTCTCACGTTAAAAAGCACCCGCTGTCCAGGAAGCTGAGAATGGATCAGCTTCAAGACAACGGGTGCTTTTTTCTGTATCCAAACGTTCATAGTCTTAAGGCTCCTGAAAGTAACCCGGGCTAGCTCAGCAGCTGGATCGCGGATAAAATGATCCCCACGACAAATCCGCAGAGTGCTCCATTCACCCGAATCCATTGAAGATCCTGACCAACCTTCTCCTCCAGCATACTCACGAGCGCGGCATCGTCCATCTGATCGAGATTTTCCTTTACCAGCTGACCGATGCGGAAATGATTGGACTCCACCAGTTGAATTAGGTAGGCCAACAGCCGGCTTTCCCATTCATCGATTTTTTCCGGTTCCAGAGCAAGATGGCGAATCACTGCGCGGTACAGACGGAATATGGAACGTCCACCGTTCTGCTTCTCCTGCTCCAGTCTGGCCAGTGCCAGACTGCGTATATCTTCAAGCCTTGCCTGCAGGAACGCTTCCCCGCTCTCGCCTGCTATGCGTTCGATCGCCCAGTTTTTCGCCGCAAGGAGCTGATTCTCGTTATCCGCCAGCTGGAACAGCTGAATGCGGATCTCCCGGATGATCATCTCGCGGTATGTATTTTCCTTCACCTTCAAATCATTGATCCCGCCCAGGATCATATTCTGCAAAATCGAACCCAGCTTATCCTCGTTCATCAGACCGCCGAAAGCCTGAAGCGCAAAGCCCATGAATCCGCCTGCCTTGACCTCCGACAGCTTCTCAATGGCCAATTTGCCAAGCATGACCCCTGTTTCGGGCCGCGCTGCCCAATTCGCCGCTTCACCGAGCACAAAATCCAGCGCTTTCTCATCGTAGCCGTCGTTCATCACCTTCGTAATAACCGATTCGGCAACGACCTTCATGTCCGTTTTCTGCAAATACGAGACCAGCCAGGACTGAATGACCGGGACCGCATTGGCGAGCGGCAAGCGGAGTACAAGCTGGACCAGGAAATCAGCGATTTGAATTCTCGCTTTTTTTCTTCCCATCAGCTTGGTGAGCTGGACAGAAGCCATTCGCAGCACATGAAGCTTGCTGAGCTTGTTCTCAATGCTCTCTTTATTCAACAGCTCATTTTCCATCGCTGAAATCAGGGATTGTATGATCCGACTTTTATTTTTCAGCAGCAGCGCTGTATGCGGGATTGGAATGCTGAAGGGATGGCGAAACAGCGCCGTAACGGCAAACCAGTCAGCAATCCCGCCAACCAGGCCGGCTTCAAAGCCCCCTTTCAGCAAGAAAACAAACGTGTTCTCCGGAAAAAATAAGGTAACTAGAAAGCCGGCGGCCATAATAGCTAATGATATTCCCGCCAAGTATTTTGAGTTCATATACGGCCTCCTTAATTTTTTGTGATACTCCCGTTGAATCCCCATCTCTGCGAGCAAAAAATCACTTCGGAAGCATAAGCTTAGAGTTTTTGTGATACCCCGTTGAATTCACTTCACTGCGAGCAAAAAATCACTTCGGAAGCATATGCTAAGAGTTTTTGTGAATCATCCTTTTCCCACATTTTACAACGCGGAAGCAGCAAGCACAAATCCATCCAGGGGGTTATACAGGACCATTACCCTGACAATGAAAAAGCAAACGTCATCGAAGCGGTGACGTTTGCCCTGCGTTCACACCGGCAAATGGCGGCATGATGAGTTATTTCACATATTTGCGCGCTTTTTCTATCACTTCATCCTCGGTCGGCGCGGTGACATAGCGTCCATTGATAAAAATAAAAGCAAAGCGCGAGCATGGTCCGCAATAGGACTTGCAAGCTACCCGCACCTCGGTGCCAGGTGCCATCTGCGCAAGCTTCGGCAGCATCGATTTGATACGGACATGCTTGCATTTGTCGCAGATACGAATATCGTTCGCCATGATCCTAGTCGTCTCCCCAATCTCCTGTTGCCAGAAAGCCTTGTCCATTAATGATCGCCGTGGTTACCTTTAACCGGGTTGGAGATGACGAACCCTTCCTTGGGCAAATATAAATAATCAATTTTGACGCCATCAAGCAGCTCTTCGTTCTTCTCAAGCAGAACCGTAATTTCCTTATCGGTTTCAACAACCGCATCGTTCTCTCCGGCATCGTCCATACGCATACCGTAGTGGGCGTGGTCGCCATGAGAGTGGGTCACATAAACACGCAGCAACTTGCCTTCATTTTCAGACTTGTCCAGCTCCTGGCGCAAAACTTTGGCGGCATTCCGGGTTATTTTGCATTTCATTGCGGTAAACATCTCCTTTATGTTCAAACACGTCTTTTCCTATTTTAAAGAAACCCGGCCAATTGTTCAACCGTATAGGTTCTGCTATTTTTCGCGAGACTGTCCGGCGCTGCTGCCGATTCCGAGATGTTCGCCGTATTTGCGTTCCATATAGCGCGTATATCCCTCCGCCGCGAGCATCGTGACGGCAATATCATCAATAGGCATGAAAGGCAATACATCAGGCAGCACCCAATACAGGAATACCGGAACAATGTACAGCAGCTTGTGAATCAATTTGACATGGCGCGAAGTAAGGAGACGGTAGATGCGGGCAAACACATGCCGCCAATGCCGAAGCGAAAATAATTTTCTCATAATTGCCTGCCTCCTTTGGGTATAACCTGTTTTGCTGGAGCGTACATTTCCGAATGCATGTCGGTTATAAGATTACCCTCTTGCAGGTATCTATCCCAAACGGCAGGAAGTGCCGCATTTCCATTAAGAATATTTACGCAAGCCAGACAATAGGGATTCAAAAATTATCAAAGCTTGGATCACAGGCCAGCCGCATACGGGAGGAAAATGACTCACATAAAAAGAGCCTCTCCATGGAAAGGCTCTTTTCTTATACGGCTTTCCTGACTTTTTTGCAGGATTTATTCGCGCATTTATGATATCTCCCTGTGAATTCCAGGCGATGGTCGGATACTTTAAAACCAAATTCCTTCTCAAGCCGCACTTCCATCTCCTGCAGCCAATCTTCCTTGATTTCTTTGACTTGGCCGCATTCGCTGCAGAGCAAATGATGATGCATATGTTCGTGATCCTTGCTGCGCAAATCAAAACGAGCCACACCATCGCCGAAATTTATTTTCTCGACGATATCCAGTTCGTTCAGCAGATCAAGAGTCCGGTATACAGTAGCGAGCCCGATATCAGGGTTGTTCTTCTTTACCAGCATGAATATTTCCTCGGCGCTGAGGTGTTCGGCCTCATTCTCGAATAACACGCGCAGAGTAGCTTCACGTTGCCGTGTTATTTTGTAACCCATGACGATCAGCTGTCGATTGGCTGTGCCCATTTCATCGAGTATGCTCATCATTACCCACCGGCTCTCTGTAAGGTTCAGTAATAATTACTATTTAATTTTAATTATAACAAATTACAAATCCTCCGACAACTCCTCTATGGACAACTGACGCTTATCTTGAACTTTCCTTAGCCCCGCGAACTGCTTTCAACTTTGTTGCCAAGTAGTTTTGCTCACGCTTCCTCCGCCAGCGCTTCGATTGCAGTGACCAAGAGCGGCCAAAGTTCGTCATACAAATCCGGAAAGGATGCGATCGGCAGCGGATTAACGCCTAATCCTACCTCGACCGTGAAGCCTGGCTTGCGAAAATCCTGAATAAACCAATCTTTAAAGCCGGCATCGCTGCCGCTAAGCTTGACAGGCTTGTAACTGGAGGCTAGCGCCAGCTTGAGGGCAAGCGCCTCAGCGTGTTGCGGTTCATAGCCCCGATAGTTCCAATATATCTCCTGGCCTTGCGTATGAAGGGCCAGCACCATATCAAAGCCCTGTTCCTGTGTAAAAGAAAACAATGCCTGCGCCTCCGGTTCCGATAGAGGAGCCGTTCCAGGATAATCCCGCGGACCCGGTCCCGCCGTTCCTCTGCGCTTCACTTCCTCCTCCCAGAAAGCGGGAAATTGATCGTTCAGATCCACTCCCCGCACATTGGCTTTCCACTTTGCGAAATGACTGGAATGCCGATTCCACAGCTGAAGCTGATTATAATAGGAATGGTCACGCTGCAAGCCCTCCTGTACAAGCTCCACGCCATCAGGATTCACGAGTGGCACAAACCACACCGATACTTGCTGCATGAGCCTGCGCATATCCACTCCGCCAAAACTCCCGCCGCAAGCGCAAGCTTTGGCTAAGTCCTCCATAAAAAACATCAGCAGCGGAGTTGTAATCCACTCATTGGCATGCATGGCAGCATTAATTTGCAACTTGCGTGGACCATCGCCAAGCCGAACCGCAGAAATCGGTTTGTTCAGCACGCTGTAACCGATCACAGCTTTCTGCAGAAAGGGATATTCATGTTCCAGCGCTTCCAAATCCCGCTTAAGCTCAGCATGCCCGTATTCTGCCCCGCCTTCAACAATCCGGCTGCGAGCTCCCAGAGGGATCTTGATCATTTGCCCGGGTACCAGCTGTTTCAGATCCAGATGCGGATTTGCAGCGGTGAGTCCGGTTACAGGAACATTGAAGGCTTCGGAAATCCGCAGCAGCGTATCCCCTTTTTGAATGCAATACATGGAAGCCAACTGGTCGGGAACCAACAGCAGCAAGCCAGGTATAAGCTTAATCGCAGCGGATAGCCGCGGATTAGCAGCCAGCAGCGATTCCGTGTTCACTCCGAATTCCCGGGCAATTCTCAGCACTGTATCTCCTTGCCTTACGATATATGGGAACATAGGACAGCCTCCTTGCTCATATATGGTCGCCCAGCCTGCAGGGCACCTTATAGACCCATGCTATGCACGCGATGAAGCGAGCATGATATATTATAAGAAAACCCCGCCAGATTACTTATTCTGGCAGGGGATGTTAAAATGGCATCTTAAATATTCAGGCAGTTGTTCTTAAATGGGGTCCTGCGGGTCTAGCCAATCTTTGGAACCTGCCATACAATGGGCATCAGCTCAATTTGCTCACCCAGCCATTGCTGAGTAATCCTTTTGAACATCACCGGATCCCCGCTGCAGAAAAATTGATGCACAGGCACAGCCTCGCCCTGCTGCAGGCGGTTGCGGTCTTGAAGGATCGTACTGACCTCCCGGGCTGTTTCTCCGTCAGAGCTGATTAGATTTACATCCTTCCCCATAACCTCGGCTATCGTTTCTACCAGAAACGGATAGTGGGTGCAGCCCAATATGAGCGTGTCCAATTTATCCGATTTGAGCGGCTGCAGCGATGCTCTGACCGTTTCAAACGTCTCTTCGGAGCGGAAATTCCCCTGCTCCACCAGAGGCACAAACCGCGGGCAAGCCAGGCTGATGACGTCAATAGTTGGAGATAAATGTTTGAGCGCGTGTTCGTAGGCTCCGCTGCGGATTGTCCCTTCCGTACCGATCACGCCAACAACCCCCGTTTGGGTCGAGCTGTTAGCCGCTCTCGCGCCGGGATAAATCACGCCGACGACAGGAATGATAACTCGTGATTGGATATCCTCCAGTGCAACCGCTGTTGCCGTATTACAGGCGATCACAATCATTTTCGGACGGTATTGAATCAAATAATCCACAATTTCTCTTGTAAATCGTGTAACCTCTTCGGCAGGACGCGGACCGTAAGGCGTGCGTGCCGTGTCTCCGAAATAAATGATTTTCTCGCGTGGAAGCTGGCGCATCACTTCTTTGACTACGGTAAGACCGCCTACGCCGGAATCCAGAATTGCAATCGGTTGTTGCACAGACACACCGCTTTCTTGTACGTTTTGGCAGACTTCAATAGAATATGAATACGGGAATGAAAACGTACCTACATCTTAGCCTAACCATGGACAAGGTTCAAGAAAGCGAGAAGTCCGCCAAACCGCGGCGGTACTGTAGTTGAACCGGGGTTGCTCCCTGGATTCTGCAAAACGGTTTTCCGCATCTGCCAGGGTCCCGAACCCGGAATATCCAATCATTTCCTATCACATATTTCAGTTCTTTATCCGGCTATCTGGTGGGGCTGCCAAAGAGCCGCCCGTCCTCTTCGAGGATGGGCGGCTCTTTGGCCATTTTGGACCTCACTTGTATTTTGGCAGCCACTCGCCATGCGCTTCGATCATCTCATCACACATGGAGCGGATATCATCCATGGACAGCTCCGCCCCGGTATGCGGATCAAGCATGGCGGCATGATAGATATGCTCACGCTTGCCTGTAATCGCCGCTTCAATCGTCAACAGCTGCGTATTGATATTCGTACGGTTAAGCGCTGCAAGCTGCGGCGGCAAGGCGCCGACATAGGTAGGCGTTACACCGCTGCGGTCAACCAGACACGGTACCTCGACGCAAGCCTCGCGCGGCAGGTTGGAGATCAGACCGCCTGTATTCATGACGTTTCCGCCGATTTTGAAAGGTACATTGGTCTCCATGGCTTCAAAAATATAGGAAGCATATTCATGGGTCCGCTTATGATGCAGCTCGGAATTATGAACAAGCTCATCCTTGAGTTTCTTCCATCTGTCGATTTGCTCGACACAACGGCGCGGATACTCATCCAGCGGGATATTAAAGCGGTCCACCAGCTCCGGATAGCTTTTCTTAATGAAGTAGGGGTGATATTCCGCATTATGCTCGGAGGATTCGGTAATATAATAACCGAAATTCAACATCATTTCGTACCGGACCATATCCCAATGCTTCTCATTTTGTTTCTCGCGCGCGCGGCGTTTGATTTCCGGATACAGATCGACCCCGTCCTTGGTTACCTCAAGCAGCCATGCCATATGGTTAATGCCGGCAATTTTCGATTTGACACCCGTTTGATCAAGACCCAGGCTGTCAAACAACCCGCTGACGCAAGCTTGGACGCTGTGGCATAGGCCGACTGTTTCCACGCCCCCGTGTGTATTCATTACATTGGTCAGGACGGCCATAGGGTTGGTGTAATTGAGGAAGAGCGCATCCGGACAAACTTCCTGAATATCGCGGGCAAAATCAAGCATCACGGGAATGGTACGCAAATTGCGGAAAATTCCGCCAATGCCGACGGTATCGGCAATCGTCTGGCGCAAGCCGTATTTCTTGGGGATTTCAAAATCCGTAATCGTACAAGGGTCATAGCCACCGACCTGAATGGCGTTGACCACATATTTGGCTCCGCGCAATGCTTCCTTACGGTCCGAATAGGCTTTGATCACACTTGTGCTGCCGCTCGTATTCTTGATATGGTTGAGCATGGTTTCGGAATCCGACAACCGCTCCGGGTTAATATCAAACAGCGCGATTTCAAATCCTTGCAGCGCCGGTGTATTGAGACAATCGCCTAGCACATTTTTAGCAAATACGGTACTTCCTGCTCCAAGAAACGTAATTTTAGACATGAGTATCCTCCCTTGAATAGATAAACATTTTTTCAACCAAGAAAGCGGTTTAATGTATTTCCTTATCCTTACTATAAATCAATAAACATAGGTTTGAGTAGGAATTAATGCATGATCAATATGGACATATGTAGTTTTATATTATACGCTGTAAATGACGTTTGCGGCTAAACAAGATCCTCCCGAAAGGAATGAACAATCATGGACGATCATTATAAAATATCCATCGAATCCAATACCCTGCCGGCGCACGGTGAATTGTCGGTTTTGTTTGCAGGCGAGGGCAAGCCTTTTCCAAACCACCGGATCGGTCCATCGGTCCATAATTATTATTTGGTCCATACCGTGATTTCCGGCCGCGGGGTATTTGAAATCCACGGCACGAGGTACGAATGCAGTAAAGGAGATACGTTTTTTATTTTCCCGGATGTCCTGTTCTCCTACATCGCGGATGCCCATGATCCGTGGTCCTACCGATGGGTCGCCTTCAAAGGACATATGGCCGAGCCGTTGCTGCTGACCATGGGCATCACACCGCTGAACCCCGTGATCCACAGCGATGATTTGCGTCCGCTCCGCGATCTTTACAAGCGGATGAAGGTAACGCTTGAACGTGCGCCTTACCCGGAGCTGGCTGATCTGGAAGCGAGCGGGCTGCTGCGCATTATGTTCAAGGAGTATGGAGTCTGCAATGCGGGTAAGCTGACCTTTAACTCTTTGGCGATCGTTCCGGATATTGAACGGCAGATCAAACAGGCTGTGCGCTGGCTTTCGTTCCAATATGCCCAGCAGATTTCCATTGAGGATCTGTCCCGGAAGCTTGGTTACCACCGTACTCATCTATCCAAAATGTTCAAGCAGGTAACGGGTGTTTCCCCCATGCAGTTTCTGCTGAAAGTCCGCATGGAACGGGCACGGGAACTTCTGGTGGGACAGCATTATCTGTCGATTGACCAGATCGCTTCTTCTGTCGGCTACCTGGATGCTCTCTATTTCTCCAAACAGTTCCGCAAAACCTACGGTCTGGCCCCGTCGGAATACCGCACGCGGCATCGCAAGGAACACCATAGCGTACAACAATAAAGGCAGGGCCATTCATAATGGCTCTGCCTTTATTGTTGTTTTTATGTTCGTGAACTTTTGCTGCGGGAACGACCAGAATTTCCTAGCGATCGTTCTCTATCGCTTCCTTGGCTTCTTCCCTGGCTTCTTGTATGGCGTCTGAAGCTACTGAATCCAGCAGAATACTGCCTTGCAGATCATCCTGTCTGGCTCCTCGCCAGCTGCTGATGCTTCCGATGACCTGGCCTGCTGTGTCTTTGGCTTTGTCGGTGAGAACGGCTGCTTTGTGGCCGACCTGCTTCACCGCACGCGCCGTGCAATCACTGGCATTCGTAACCGCCCTCACGGTCCGGCTTGTTGCCTCGCGGGTGCTTGCGGAAATATCGCTGCGAAGCTCCTTCCCGGCCTTGGGCGCGAGCAGCAATGCTGTAATTGACCCGATAATCCCTCCGGCAAATGCACCTAACAAAAAGCTGTTACTCCGTTTGTATTTCGCCATTTTAATCGCTCCTTTTATTGGTTCTCTTTACTAGCGTGCCCCTTCACATAGTCCGGGCATGCAGAAGAATTCCTGTTTTCTTTGCGCTTAGTCTGCCAGAACTGCCAAGCTGTATATCCCACCTCAGCCCAATCCAGCGCTTCGCTCAAATGCCGTTGATACTTGCCGCCCGACTTTGCCACATAACGTTCTGTCGTCTCCGACAAGACGCCCGACAAAGCGCTGATCGCCCGGGTTGTGTGGTCCACGGTTTCCCCGATTCTCTGGACCGACTTCAACATTCCGGATGCATCGTCAAGCTGGCGCTGTACCGTCTTGAGCGTTTTCGAGGCCGCTTCCATCAGCTCACAGGTTTGTGCGGCTGCTGCTCCTGCGTGACGCTCCATCGCCTCTGCGGCCTTTATAAGCTGAACCAGCTTGCGGTCCACGGACCGCAGCCATAAGAGCACACCCAGCACCAGCATAACAAATGCGGCAACAGAGGCAGCTGTGAGCCAAAGAGTCAGCATCGTCCTTCCGCCCTCCTTTTGCTGTACGATAGACTAATGCCCATTTCTACCCACAGTATAAGCAGCATGGGCTTGACTTGACACTGGTTTTTAGGATTGGACCAGCCCTTGTATTTTTAGTAAGAACCACAAAGCAAAAATCGCTCTGCATTGGCAGAGCGATAGTTGTGTTTGGTCATACCCATGTGTTACCAAACGCTGGAAGTCCGATGGATACGCTCCGTGTCAACTTGGCGTTCGAAGCTGTCTCAGAATAGAAGCCAGAAGCGTGCACGCTTCCGCCCGCGTTGCTTTTGCCTTCGGTTTCAAACTGCCGCTCCTCTGGCCCAGTATAAGAAGGTATCACTTGTAATGGAACGGATCTTCAGCTATTTGGACAGTCGGCACGATCTGACCCGGATCGGATTTATTCAGAGCGAGGAATCGGAGAACATCAAATCCAGGATGTCCGCCATCATCGCTGAAAACTTGCTGTTCGAGCAGAATAGCGGCTATTTCCGTCAGGAAGTCGATATGGAGCTGATTGAGCAAAGTCTGGTCGGCGTTATTCAACGTCTGACCGTCACACAGCTTCTGCCAGGTCATAAATCTCCATCCCTGCTTGCCAGTCAGGTCATAGATTTATTTCTTCACGGTATAGTTGCGGCGGATTACCCGAAATAAACGCAGCAAAACACGGGGGACAGCTCCCCCGTGTTTTGTTTGTCACTTATTCCCTGCCTTGACATAATAGCAGCTTCATCCCCCGGATATCCGGTAGCTGCATTTGCCTCCGCCTTTGGCCAGACATTCCGTTCGTTCGACTTCTGTATCCAGCAGCTGCTTGAACAGCGCCAACTCACACTTACAGGCCTGCTGATAACGGCTTGCCACCTGCGCAATCGGGCAATTGTATTCATGAAGAACAAAACCATCCTGATCCTGCTCCAGCTGCACCATGTACCCGCCGTCATTTTGAATGGCGGCAAGCTCTGTTACTTTCTCCGTCAGCGACTTCCCTTCCATCCTCCACGCATACCGTTCCATAAGCTTTCGCTTTCGCCCTTCAAATAAACGGTCGACCAAGAGAGCGGTATCCGGATCGTCTTCAAGCTCCTGAAGCAGATCCAGCGCCAGCACATGATAGTTCTTAGGAAACAAATGCTCGGCCTGCTCTGTTAATCGATAGACATGGGACGGTCGGCCCATAGCCTGTCTAACGACGGAAAGCTTGATTAGTCCATCCCGTTCCAGAGTGCTGAGATGGCGTCTGACGGCCATTTCGGTTACATCAAGATGCTTCGCCAGATCGCTGGCCCTCATTTGTCCCTTCGTCTTTAGCAGCAGAAGGACGGTTTGGCGCGTCGATCCCTCATGCCGGGCAGGCAGTTCCTGTTGTGCAAAAAACTCGCCATTCTGTTCCACCTTCACCACCACCTTACGCGCCGCACGGTTCCTGCTTCAAGCTTTATCCGCACGATATATTAGCGTCATTGTATCGCACTTTTAATGTTTCGTAAATCGCAGGACCTATGTCTCTCTATAAAAAAGGGACAGCTGCCGGCCCGATTGCGCCTGCTGCTGCCCCTCTCAAATACGAATTTATCGATCCAATTCCTGTTCCAGATAAGTATTGACCGCAGTCTGAAACTGCTGCAGGATTGCCGGAAGGACAAGCGTAAGAGGATGAAGCTGAGCTCTGTCCCATTCATAATAGTCCTGTACCAGCGGTTTCCGCAGCCGGACCAGTTCCAACAGCGTCCCATGGATATCCGCCGAAAATACGCCTTCCCCGGCGATAATATCAATGATATCCTCATAACTGCTGGCATCCCTCATAATAAAACCGTCGATCAGGCAGCTGCCAACATCGGTTACCGTTTCAATGGCCAAATGCAGAGCCCGTTCCTGGGCAAAGCTCTTGAGCAATTGACCATCCCAGCCGGCCGCAATTAATTCCAGCGCATCTACTACCTTCGGAATGACGTTTAGTCTGGCCGATATCTGTTCCCGATTTACATAATACATGCCATCAAGCTCCTGCCATTGTTTACATGTGTATTCAATTGCGAGTCCATACAGCCTAAAGTCTCATGTTCTAAAGGATTCAGCTCTCATAGTCAACGCTTACTGAGGATTCCCGCACTTCCGTCATATGCTCAATCACTTTCTTGTGAACAGGGTGTACCTGATAAGCAGCCAGTGCTTCCAACGAATCCACTTTGGTAACGAGTGCAATATCATAAGAGCGCTCCGTGTGGAGAACATCGGTGCCTACCTCAATGGACCGGAGTTCGTCAATTTTGCCTTCCATATCCTTGAGCACCTCCACGGTCCGGGCAATGCTCTCGGGAGAACGGTCCTTCAACTTGAATAATACAATATGCGTTATCATGACTAAATCGCTCCTTTTCTATTGGGATATGTATCGCATGATGTGATCCCTTTTGTCACATAATAACCTATGCTGCCGTACATCGGCAATTCTTTTGCAAAAAGGGGCTGGTATCTCTGTGCGTTATCCAGTTACGATTGTCGCAACTTTGATCGGCGTTGTTCTATGCCTTTTTAATTATACGGGGTATGACCCGCACAACATGGTGTTCTTCATGTTCAGCATCCCCGGCTGGTTTGCCGATTTATTCATGGATATTCATGAGCTGAATGTCATTCTGATGTATGTACTGACGATTATCAGTTGGGCGCTGATTGGCTTGTTCTGTGATTGGATGATTGCCCGCGGCACAAGACGCCGAAGTCAAACCTGATCGAAAAAAGGAGCCCTAAGGCTCCTTTTTCCGTTTATTCAACGATTAGAACGGACTTCATATCTGCATGCCCTGTTCCACACATGATGGAGCAGTGCATTTCATACTTGCCAGGCTTGTCCAAGGTGAGCTCTTGTTCCATTTTGTCACCTTGCAGATCAATATTCAGTTCAGGAATAGCCAAGCCATGAAC
Source organism: Paenibacillus nasutitermitis (assembly GCF_014641075.1). Taxonomy (GTDB): domain Bacteria; phylum Bacillota; class Bacilli; order Paenibacillales; family Paenibacillaceae; genus Paenibacillus_Z; species Paenibacillus_Z nasutitermitis. The sequence continues at coordinate 1,143,344 of NZ_BMHP01000001.1, read as the reverse complement.
CCCACTCTTATTAATAAGCTTCATGATTACTTTATCTCCTGCTTTAACATGGTATTCCGGTTTGTCGAATACGAAGTCGCTTGATGCTTCCACTTTTAAGAGCGTCGTACCTGGCGGCAGCGAGGCGGCTTCATCCACTGGCTTGCCCGGAAGTTGAGTTGTCAGTAAATACACGCCTAAAAGTGAAGCTGCTGCGAAAACGATGAACATAATCCACTTATGCATTTCTCCTTGCTCCCCTTCTTCATCAGAATGTCTACTTCTTATATTACCTAACATCATCCATTGTTCTCAACCATAAAGTGCATAAAGGAGCAAAAAAAATTGGCTTTTTGACAAAACGATGAACGTTATTTGACCATATACGTCTTTAATAGCCGTTCCGCCTCGGCACGGATGAATGTCCAGCGCAGCGAAAATTCATGATGATAGCCCTGACAGACATATTTGGTTGTGATTCCAACATCGCCACGCTTCTCCTCATAGATATGAATCCCGCTTTCCCGAAACTGCCGCCGCAACGCGGCCAGCTCCAGCATTACGCGATCCTGCAGTCCGCGCAGCATCGATTCATAAACTCTTGGCAGCTTCGTTGCCGCCGATCCGACAACACGAATATCATGGTCAAGAATAAGCATCAAAATACCGAGCAGAACATAACGCTTCACAAGCTCCAGCTCTCTGCCGATTTGAACGGGCGGCTGCGGGCTCATATTAATGGCCATTCTAAGACCCCTCCATTATCTCCACTAAACAGAACATTTGTTCCCATTATAAACTAGAAACACCTGTAATGCAAGGAAGGCACCCGAATACAAAAAAAGGCCAGTCCTATTAGACTGACCTCGGGGAGGATGAGTTATACCGCTTTAATTTTTTTTATTTTTGAGCACTTCGATGAGCTGACGCAGTTTGTCCGGCATAGGAACACCGATTCTGCCCAAATTCTCGGTAATAGAAATCAGCTCATTGGCCAAGTAAAAATATATGGCACCGCCCATCGCCATATTCTGCAGCCCAAAAAGAACGTCAATGCGGTGTGCAAGCAGAATAACCAGCAGCATGATGCCTTTCTTGGCAATACCCCAAGCCCCCACCAGGCTGCTCAGCCCCTTCTGTTCGATCATGGCCGCTGAAATACCGGTTATATAATCAATACCCATGGCAACAAGCAGCAGAGTGAGCGACTCCGGCCACATTCCAAAGGAAAACGTCAATACGGAGCCAATTGCTGCCAACAACGAACAAACACTGAAATGCTGCACGGTCCTCCCCCCCCCCTTTTATGGTTCCATATAACACCATATGCGGAATCTGGGAAGGTTGTCCGTTGTCATGTCCCGGTAAAAACAACCATTTAATAGAGAAGCTTAAATCAAAAAGAGGATCCTTGACAACGAAGACCCGATGCCGCCCCGGTAAACGCTACACCGCCCTAAAACGGTAAACGACACTGGCATAATCATGCCGGGCTTGAGGCTTGACAATTCCGGCATACATCAGCTCGTCGCCTCCGATAAGCTCATCCGTTCCGACTTGTTCATAATTGCGGTCGGGGTCCAGTCCTTTCAGACGCAGGCGGTCAAGCCGGGCATTGGGTTCGTTTAGCACCGTCACGTGGACTACTAGCGCCTCGGAGCGGTCGCAAGATACAAACATCCAGGCGGTCTCGTTGCCTTCGAATGGACTGAGGAGTCTGTAGAACAGACCGAACTGTGTGAGCTCGCGAATCTCTTTCACCATCTCGATCTGGCTTTTGACTTCCGATTTCTCAGCATCACTGAACTGCGTTAGATCGAGTTCATAACCGAAATTGCCGGACATGGCCACATCCGCGCGGGTCTTAAGCGGCGTGTTCCGCCCCACCTGGTGATTCGGAATAGCGGACACATGCGCCCCCATGGAGCTAACGGGATATACGATGCTTGTTCCGTATTGAATCTTCAGCCGGCTGATGGCATCGGAGTTATCGCTGGTCCAGGTTTGAGGCATGTAGTACAACATGCCGGGGTCGAAGCGGCCTCCGCCGCCGGAGCAGCTCTCGAACAAGATATCAGGAAACGCGGAGGTAATTCTCTCCAACACGCTGTAAAGGCCAAGCATATAACGGTGGGCGGTCTCGCGCTGGCGGCTGGCAGGCAGCAGCGCCGACCCGATTTCCGTCATATTGCGGTTCATATCCCATTTCACATACGTAATCGGGGCGCTTTGGAGAATATCGCTTACCGCCTGAACAATATAATCCTGAACATCTGCTCTGGAGAGATCAAGGATAAGCTGACTTCTGGCTTCCGAGCGTCTTCTGCCCTCCACATGCAGGCACCAATCCGGATGAGCGCGGTATAAGTCGCTGTCAGGCGAGATCATCTCCGGCTCGAACCAGAGCCCGAACTGAAGACCTTGACTGCGCACCCGCTCTGCGAGATCGGCAAGACCGGCCGGCAGCTTGCTCTTATCTACCACCCAGTCTCCAAGCGAGCTGTTATCGCTGTCGCGGTGTCCGAACCACCCGTCATCCAATACAAGAAGCTCAATACCAAGCTCGCTTCCCGCCTTGGCAATGGCTTCGATTTTGTCCGCGTTGAAATTGAAGTAAGTGGCTTCCCAGTTATTAACCAGAATCGGACGCACGGCATCGCGGAATACCCCGCGGCAAAGCCTCGTCCGGTAAAGCTCATGGTAGGTGCGGGACATCGTTCCCAGACCTTGCGCGGAGAAGACCATAACCGCTTCCGGTGTCTGGAACATTTCCCCGGCCTCAAGCAGCCAGGAGAAATCAAAAGGGTTGATACCCAGGTAAGCGCGGGAGGTATGGTACTGATCCACCTCGACCCCTCCTGCAAAGTTTCCGCTGTAGACCAGACTGAAGCCGTACACCTCTCCCTGGTCCTCCGTGGCATCCGTGCCCAAGAGGGCAAAGAACGGATTGTGCATATGGCTGCTGGAGCCCCGCCGGCTCTCGACCGATTGCGTGCCAGGCATCAGAGAGCGGCGATGGATGTAACGCTCCCGCGTCCAAGTCCCCGACAGCTGCAGCATATCGTAGCGGTCATGAGGCAGATCGACGCTGACGCTAAGCGCGCGCCGCAGCATCAGCGCTTCCGTTCCTTGATTGATGATCCGCGAGGAGCGGATAAGAGCGTCGTATTTCTCGAATACCGTATAGCTCAGCTCTACCTGAAGTCCTGCCTGTTCATCAGCCAGTACAACAATCAGAGTTTGCGCTTCATCCTCGTTCTCCGCATATACCGCCGGAAGATTGTCCAGCTTGGGTTTGCCGGTCTCGATCCGGTGCGAGACATAGTGGAGCTCTGTGGCGCTTGATCCATTGGAGAGCAGCACTTCGTAGGCAGGCGTTCGCGTGTCTGTCGTTCCGTAGCCGGGATATTCATGAGGCAGCGTATCCAGGGATATTGTGCGGTCCTCCCGTAGCGGAGTGGCACTGAAGGAAGCCCGCTCTACACGCTCAAGCAAGCGCCCGGGATGAGCCTCCTTAATTTTGCGTCCCCAGTACAGTTGGGCCGGATAACCGTTAAGCGCCTGAAAAATATAACTCATGGATGGAGTCTGCAAATGAAAAAGCTGATGGCTTGGATTATAGTGAATGGTCATTTTTTCTATGTCCTCCCTAGAAATTCTTCCTGTAAGCTTGCCAATACGATTTAAGTATAGGTGCGGGCCGCATAGCTGAATATGGACGCATTTAGCAGCGATATGGATGAATGTAGGATAACCGTATATCAAGCGGAACATTTATTCATTTAATAAAAAGAGCCGGTCGCCGCGCTCCTGTAAAGAGGCGGTGACCGGCATGGCTGCCAAGCGAAAGCGTGCCCTTGGCGTTTAAGTAGCGGCACGGCTCATAAAAGCTTTTTTATCGGGGATTTATGAAAAAGCCGGCTCATCGATCCCGATATCATCCAGCATAATTTTGCCTTCGCTGCCAGACAGAAAGAAAGTGATACGCGATAGCTGGCTTGGTTCAAACTGCGGATTCTCCGCCTGAAATTGAGCCAAGGGCAAACGGTACGTCTGGAATACAGGCTGAGTGGACTCCTTGTACTTGCCGTCCTTGATTCCGTTCTCCAGCCATGAGGCAATCGTGAATACGGCATGAGGCTGCCAGACTACGGGAAGAAAACGGTCAAGCGCCAGCTTCACCTGTACGCCGTCCCGGCTTTCCAGCTGAATATCGACAAAAGGCAATGACATAACGGGGGATTCGTCCCCGCCCTGTACATTTTGCTCCAGATTGGACATGGAGAATACCAGACTCGTATTCTCATTTATAGCCAGCTCTTCATTCAGAGAATCGTCCAGCTCCAGCGTGTAGGAACCCCCCTCCTGCTCCTTCCACTCCAGCACTGCGCCCTTTGTGCCCTTGCCGTTGCCGTTACGGTCTTCCGCATCTTCCTTCGACCATTTCAAATCATCCGCCTGAACGGTGACTCCGCCTTGCTGGTTCAGTTTACCGGATGCGTCGTCGAAACGGGCCAGCTCCTTAAAGCTCCCGTCTTCAAAGCGGCTTGTATAGGCAGCTTCGGGAAGCCATTTCCCCGCCACCCGGTAATCGCTGAACAACGGCTTGTACAGCGTATTGCCATGAAGCGCTACCTCCATCAATGCAGAAACATACACCTTGGCGATCTGCTGCTGGTCGGCAGCGTCCATCATGCCTTTCTGCGTCAACAACAACCCCCCGGGAAGACTGTCGTCCCTGGTGCCCCAATCGGAGTTGAAGCGGCTGTGGTTCGCCCGTGCGATGTAAAGGGAGGCCTTGAAGCGTTCCGAGCCTGGCGTGAAAGTGCTGCGGATGTACTGGCGCTCTCCCGTAAAAGTATCGACATCGCCGTCATTAGCACCCTGAAGCGTCAAATAATAGATGTCATCGAGCGATGCGAGCTGCTTGTCGACCGTTTTGTCCGTAGGCGCAATACCGATAACCGCTTGAACCTCAATATCGTCCAACAGATTCAAGGTCGTATCGGAAGCAAACCATTTGGAAGGGTCAGCCGCCATCGCTGCCGCTTGGCCGCCCCTGGAGTGCCCGATCAGTCCCACCTGCTGCAGATCCACCTTATTGTAAAAAGGATTTCCCTCCTGCTTGTTGAAAACCGCAATCTGCTGGAGGTGCTGAAGCAAAATCCAGGCTCTTACCTTCATATCCTGATTGGGAATATCGGCCCACACGGAATAATTCAGAAAATTCTCATCCACAGAAACAGCGATAAATCCTCTGCTGGCCAGAAGCTCGCCCAGGTATTCATAACCTTCATCGGAAAACTGTTCCATCAGGTGGTTGCCATGGACGATCAACACCAGAGGGAAAGGCCCGGCGCCCTCCGGCATCCACACTCTGCCATTCAAGGGGAGCGCCGTTTCGTCAAATCCCCAGAAAAAAGAGCGAAGCCAAGGCCAGTGGCTGATATATGCCGATGCATCGACAGATTGCGAGACCAAATCGGCCGACTCGCCGAATTCATCCCGGCGAAGATCCTCCCCGCTGCCGTAAGTGAAGCTGTTGATGCTGAAATGGCCAGGCTTAGCGGGATTATCCGCCTCCAGGGAAGGGACTACGAATGCATCGTCGGGGACTTCCTGGGCTAAGGCGGGCATCGCCGCGTTGTCCTGCCAAGGCCAATAAGCCGCTCCCATACAAAGGATAAACCCAGTCAGCAGTACGGCCAGCTTTGACCGAAGCTTAATCTGCCGGCTGGCCAGCAGCCCCGCCAGCAGCCCGGCCGCCGTCCCCGCCAATGTAAGGATAAGTGAAAGAATAAGCGATAATATCGTTCCCGCATCCGCATAATACCAGATCACATAAATAACCATACCGGTAAAAAGCAGCGCACCCGCATAAAAACGGGGCAATGGCAAATAGCAAAGCGAGAGTATAAAAGCAATGATTACCGCACCCAGCGCCAGGCCGATCGAACCAAGCAGAAAAATAGCTGTCGTGTCGAAAACCACGCCAAATCCTGTGGGCATTCCAAGCGCCGCGGCCGCCAGCATAGCGGAGCAGGCAAGCCAAGGTCCAATCAGCGAATATCGCCAGTAGCGCGTATCGTAATCAAACATGCTGTATATTCGATTAAGCAGCCATTCGATAAATATAGAATTTCGGCGAACAGGCCGGATTTCCATCTCCATTTCGACATACACTCCCAAAAATGGTGTAGTTGTGGATACGCCTTCGACCCTCTGGTACATAAAGGCTTACGAGGAGACCTAAACCAAATGCTGCCCGTCGTCTAATGCATAGCAGCTAAACAAGCGGCTCAAAGGAAATCGTAATGTCTACGATTTCCGAACGGCTCCCGATCCGTATGGGAGGCCCCCAGGTTCCGTAGCCGGAGCTTACAATGGCATGAAGCTTGCCTTTTTGCAGATAACCCCAATCCAATTCAAAAATCCTCCGGGTAAGCAGATGATTCGGCGCCATTTGTCCCCGGTGCGTATGGCCATGAAGTGAAACGTCAATCCCGTTGTCAGCTGCTTCAGCAATCGAGGATGGTTGATGATCAAGCATAATTAGCGGTAGTTGTTGGTCTAAATCCCCGATAAGCTCCTTGATGGATAGACGGCCGCTTTGGCCGGTCCGGACACTTTGCGCGGCCTTGTCCTTGCGGCCCACCAAATAGAAACTGTCGGCAATTTTAGTAGTCTGGTCCGTCAGGACGGGAATTCCCGCTTTAGCCATAAGTGCAATGAACTCTTCTTTCTTGCCGCCAATATATTCATGATTGCCCAGCACCGCATAGGTGCCGAAGCGGGATTTAAAACCCTTCATTACGCTCCCCAGATCAAGCCTGCGGAAAGGTTCAACATCGTCATCGATTACGTCTCCCGGAAGCAGCACGATATCCGGCTTGAGCTGATTAACCCGTTCCACAAGCAGCTTCAGGTAACGGGTACCCACAATAGTTCCTAAATGCAGGTCGGACGCTGCCGCGATGCGAAGCTGTTTCAGCTGGCCCGCCTGTTTGTTTACAACGATTGAATAATGCCGTACAACTGGATTCCACGCATTCCAGGAGCCCCGTGCCAATATAGCGGCCAGAATGGCCAGAACGGCGGAACCAACAGCGATTATCGCTGTTTCCCGGGAAAGCGTGTCTGTCCGCAGCAGGATCCAGACTATGAGATCCGCCACTGGCAGCAGCAGAACACTGTATTCGAATACCGCAAACCAATAAGAGCCGATCCACTTGAGCCCGCGCGGCAGAGGACCTGGAATCAATCTCTCAAGCAGGCGGGATATGATATAAGAGAAAGCTATCAACCAGAAAAAAACCCAATAAACAGCGCCGGAATTACCATCCGTTACAGCAGAAAGAAAAACCGATCCATTCCAGCCAATATACCATTGCAGGCCTATAAAAACCCCAAGCACCGCAATTATTGTGCCAACCATCCGAAAAACCCTCATACATTCACTCCGCTTCTGCTAAGGATGCTTATACGCCGCATCTCTCTATTATAACTGGATTAAGAAGAAACGGCTAACGTCATTGCTTTCAAGCATAGGAAAAAAGCAGGAAAGCCTTTGCTCCAAGAGCGGCTGCCCTGCCTTTTATAGGAATTATTCAATATGATAACAGCTTAGGCTTTCATTACGCTTTCAATATATCATGGTCGACATAACGCGCACCGTCCAGCTCGCTAATTACATTTATCGCGACCTTTGCGCCATCGCCTGCCGTGATAATCGTATGGACACTTACACCGGCGCAGGTTCCTGCCGCCCAGATTCCTTCCACATTCGTTCTGCCTGCAGCGTCAACATCAAAAACCGCCTTCACTCTCGGTTCGGTTCCCGGCTTGGTCGCAAGGCCTGTCGTTTCCGCCAGATCGAGCAAAAATCCTGTCGCGAGAATGACCACTTTTGCCTGATAGGTTTCCTGATCGGTTGTGATTTGAAAGCCGTCCTCAGTTTTCTCAATCTGGGTTACTTTAGCCTTGACCAACTCGGCTCCAAACTTCTGCGCCTGCTTGATCCCGACCTCAACAAGATCCGGGCCTTTAATTTCCGGAACGCCATAATGATTCTCGAGCCATGCTTTTTTCGTAACGCTCTGGTCACTGTCGATCAGCAACGTCTTCTTCCCTGCTTTGGCTGTAAACAGCGCTGCGCTGCCTCCTGCGGGACCCGCACCGATAATCGCGATATCTACCATCAATCCAAAACCTCCTCAAGCATTAGTAGGCTTACATGACCTATCATACTGCTAGACTCTCCTAATTGACAACTGTGCTTTCCATTCCCTTCAAGTATTCAATAAGCTGGAGATGCTTGCGCATGGATTTCTCATGGACCATATTAAGTTTTCCGTTGTCGAGCTTTCCGAAATACTCGCCAAGTCTTGTATTCTGATGGGTCCAATCCACCCCTTCGAGCACTTTCAGGCAGCTTGCCCAGCCTGGATTATATTTGCCGTCCTCGTTGTACAGGAATTCATGGGCATACAGCGCAAGTGATTCCTGCACAACACGGCTTGAAGAAATGTAAGGAGCCAGTCCCGGCTGCTCCGGCATATACGGCAGGATCCCATTAAAAAACTGATGGAGAATTTCCACATGCGTAGCGGGATCCTTGCGAATCCGGCGGGCAAGCTCATAGGTTGGATTCATTTTACCCGTAAAGAGCAGAGTCGCGACGGAATACAGCCAGCTGAAGCATGTAAAATTTTTGTTATAGGCGGTCAGATTGTTGCGGCGTTCAATGCCGACGGTTTTCAACAGTTCATTATTATCGGCTACCTGCTGCAGCACCAGATTGAGCGGATCGCTCCCATCATAGGAATGTCCCAATTCCTTGCTAACGAGCTGCACCTTGGAATTGATATCCCCGAACAGCTGCTTCTCTTCCTCTTCCCCAAGGCCGACATAAAGCTGTACGGAAAGCTCGCTTTCCAGCAAGTCCAGCCTTCGGGCTTCCATTTGGGCAAGCAGCCCTTCCGCCTGTTCCAGTTCCTCCTTGGCCGTTGAATCTTCAGGGAACCGACGGCATTTGAGCTTGAGCTTCGCGACTTCCTTCTCCCATTTGCGATTTTCCTTGAGCAGTTGTTCATTGGTATAACCAAGGGCCAGAATCCGGTGCTGCCCATCGAGAATGCTGAGCTTTGCGCCATGCAGCAGCACAAGATGGTCCTCTTCCTTGGCCAGCGCCCCCACTTCCCGCAAGCTCAGGGTGACAGGACCGAAGAACACATGGTCCAGCTCCCGCTCCTGCAGATAGTTGGCGATTTTGCGGCGCTGCATTCCGCTCAGCTTCCGCTGTACCATAGGATCGATAGCCGTATAGTTCAGCAAATCATGGATCCGCAGCGATACCGTCGCCAGCCCGAAACGTCCGCAATACGGATGAATCGTCATATTCAAGCGTAAACCATCCATTAACCGATCCCTCCCTGGTCCGAAATGAGAAACAGATGCTCTTTATCATAGAAGTCCCGAATGTATTGATACGCTTTCATAATCCGGCTGCGTCTGGGCAGACGATCCTTCTCCTCATCCTTGTAAATCAGGCTCCAATCAATATGAGGCAGGATTTTCATGGCATGACCAAGCGAATATTTGTTAAACTGCAGGGTCTTGAACGCTTCCTCATTGAAAAACAGCGCGAGCGCGATTTGAACATTCTCCGACCAGCACAGTTCTCCGCGGTCGGGAGCAGGCAAATAACGCAGCATTCCCTGAAAATAATCATTGGCCTGCTCCAGATGCTCGTTCAGTGAAACCTCGGTATAATGGTAGCCATTGTTTCTGGCGGCCGACTTGAGCCTTCCCTCAAACAAGGCAATCAACAGCTCGATAACGAGGGAATAGGCAAACAGATAGTCCGGCCCCTTGCCCCGCTCTGAGAACGTATCGGTCGGCAGCTTTTCCATGACGGGATATTCCTGCACAAGGCGTGTCGCCATAATATGATAGAACCGCCTCTGGTCGCGCAAAGAGGCCAGATTCCCGCCGATTTTACGCGGCAGTTTATTGATGTCGGAGAACAGCTGGCGTTCCTGGCGGGAATGGATATCGAGATAGATCATGACCGACATAGGAAAATCATACAGTTTGCGCAGCTTTTCCGTAAGCTCTGCCACTCTGTCGTATTCGCGCCTGTCCTTGGCCCTTGCCATGTTGCCCTGAAGCGTTTCCATAACGCGGCGGAATGCAGCCAGGCGATGCTGTCCGTCTACGACGTAGCATTTCTCCACCGATTGCAGATCATAGGAGCTTCGGTTGGAGTCGTATTTGCCCGCTCCTCTGGCGGAAAGAATAATACCGGGAAAATAAATATTTTGCCCATGGTCCAGATATAACAAAATATAATCCACCAGGCGCGAAACATTCTTCGGGATAAGCTGACGCTGTACCTCAAGATCAATTTCATAAATGGAAAACAACTTGCTCATTGGTAGCGTGGCAGACAACGTAGTTTGACCAAATGTCCGCGCCATATAACCGGGTACTTCGACAAAAGTACCAGGTGCGCCACTCGAAAACAGCTCGGATAACGATTGTACCGGTTCCATAAATAACCTCCACATTTCGTATTACTAACAGAATATAGCAGTATTGTTAACTTCGCAATCTTAACTCTTTGGATTATAGTCTATTCCATGCCGGGATGTATAAAGACGAACCCGAGTCATTTTTTTTACACGGTAAAAATCACCCTGATTTCATTGAAAACTTTGCATGAATCTGGACTTGGGAATTCGGACCATACAACCCCTCATTGCAGAAGAATGCTTGGCAGCAAAAAAAAAATCCCCAGTGGTATGGGGATTTTTGAGAGCAAGCTTTCTTTAGCATGAAATCATTTATGCGCAGCCAGCCATTCCGCAAGTGCGCCGATTTCATCGTCCGTCAAATTCCCTTTGTACGCGGGCATGCCTCCGCCGCCGTTTTGGATCCGGGTTGAAATTTGCTCCGCATCCAGCCTTGCGCCGACTTTCTGCAGATTCGGTCCGACTGCACCGGCCAGATCTGCGGCATGGCAGGAGATGCACTGCTGCTTGTATACCGCTTCCGCTGTCGCATTAACCGACTCGTTGTTCCCGCTTGGAGCATTATTGTTTCCACCCGGAGCGTTGTTCGTACCGCCCGACGGTGCATTGTTGGTATTGTTGCCGCCGCATCCTGCGGCAATCATCATTACGATTGCCATCATAATGACCAAAGATCCTATTGTTTTGAGCATAACGATTTTTCCTCCTTGACGTTAGCGGTAGACTGCTTGTCTTTAAGCTTTCCCGACTTCCTTCTCCTCATTCATGGGACACACAGGTCTCAAGTTACGAATAATGCGGCATACTATGGGCAAAGTAAAAGTATCCCTGAAAAGCCATTTCAAGAGGAAAATATTCAATTATCGGGAGGCTGACGATGGATGAAAAATAACGACGAGGACCTGATACGTCATTTGAGCGAATTACGCAAACGGCTTATTCTCGTCGCCGCCTGGTTTGCGGCATCCTTTTGCGGAGGCTTGTATCTGTCGCCTATGATATTACGATACATCAAATCCCGTCCCGGTACGGTGCACATTCAATGGAACGTCTTCTCATTCACGGACGGGCTGTTTATCTACTTGCGCTGTGCCTTATTGTTTGCCGTTCTACTTACGCTGCCGCTCTTGCTGTATCATATATGGGCGTTTGCGAGGCCAGGCTTGACCGCCAAAGAAGCCAAAGGAACGCTTTCCTACGTTCCGGTATCGTTCCTGCTGTTTCTATCCGGCATTTCGTTCAGCTATTTTCTCGTTTTCCCGATGATGCTGCGCTTTATGGAACAGATGAACCAGAGCATCGGAGCGGTGGAAACTTACGGCATTGACCGTTATTTCTCTTTCCTGTTCAATCTGGTGCTTCCGCTTGGAATCGCCTTTGAGATGCCGCTCGTTATTTTGTTTCTGACGCGGCTTGGCCTGTTGACACCAGACAAGCTGCGCAGCACCCGGAAATACGCATATGTAACCCTGGCTGTAGCGGGCTCGTGTATCTCCCCGCCGGATTTCGCGTCGCATTTGTCCGTAACCATCCCGCTGCTGGTCCTATTCGAAATCAGCGTCCTCATTTCCGTGAACTATTATCGCCGGAGAGGAATATCCGCTGTACCTTCAAGCCAAACATGAAAGGAGGTTTAAGCCATGTTCAATAATATCGGCATTTCAGGGCTCGTCATTATTTTGCTGATCGCGCTTATTGTATTCGGACCGGCCAAGCTGCCTCAGCTGGGACGGGCTTTCGGAGACACGCTGCGCGAATTCCGCAATTCCACAAAAGGCATTGCCGACGATGACGATGCCGTTATCGTAACGGACAAGAATAAAGATGATAAGCTCAAGCTGCTGTAATCCTGGTCTGGAATTAAACGTATCATCTCAACAAAGAAGAACCTCTCCGTCTATATATAGACCGAAAGGTTCTTCTTTGTTGGATAGCATCCACACCAGCAATCCGCCTTGCTCCGGTATGTAAGTATCCCTTCAGCAGCCCGGTAAGCGAGCGCGCCTACGGTACCTAACCGCATACGGACAAGGTGATGGTCTTTTTGGATAAATCCATAGGCGGCACAACACAAAAAAATTTTTGGTCAAACCCGGCAATTATGAGAAAGGGGTACAGCGCATGTGATCCCCGCTGTACCCCACTCTTCCTTGCTTATCCGCTAAACTCAACTCTCAACTGCCCGACTGTCCTGGCCGACAGCCTGCTCAGCTGCTCGATCTCCAGACGGTGGGTGGCGGTAAAGTCGCGGTGATCCCGGGAGCGGCTATGGATGGTGGCGAATACGCCCTCCAGCATCAGGTAGTATTTGGCATTAACGGGATAAAGCTGCTTTTCAATCAGCGACATGGTACTCAGCAGATCCTCCAATGCTTCGGCCTGTTCCGGCTGCTGCTGCCAATGTTTCGCCAGCCAGCCGTAAAGCTCGGGATGAAAGTTGGCCATAACCCCGCTGTAGCCCCGGATTCCGAGCTTCAAGGTTTCCAGCAGCGTAGCCGAATTCGCATTAAAGATGCCCAGGTTAGATCCCACGACGGCTTCAAGCTTAGCCTTCATATCGGCAATATTGCAGCTGGTATCCTTGAGAAAATGAAACCTTCCTGTATTGGCGCACCATCGCAGCAGTTCCGGAGAGATGAGCCTTTTGTAAGGATATGGACATTCATAGAAGCCCAGGGGAAGCTCTTCAGGCAGCAGCCGCAGCAGCTTCTCCAAATTATTTTTCCACTTGTCGTCGGATTCTTGCTCTTGCGCAAGACGGTTCGTAATCAGAACAAGCGCATCGACTCCGGAAGCAGCTATTGCCTGCAGCTCCGCGACCTGATCCTCAAACCGGTCTGCAATATGGCCTGAAGCGATGACCGGCACCCGGCCAGCAGCCTTCCGCTTCACAAATGAGGCCAGCTCGACGCGCTCTTCCAGGCTCAGACAAAACATCTCGCTCGACTGACAGACAGCGAAGAGGCCGTCGACTCCCTTGCCAATATACCATTCAACCGCCCGCTCCAGCGCGTCATAATCGATAGTGTTCTTATCTGTAAAGGGCGTCACCATCGTCGGCCATACCCCCGCTGCCAGACTGTTCATTGCGCATCCCCTCTTTTCTCTCCCAGCCTGCGAAAGTTTCCGATACGGTGGAAGGTCGTATAATTCGCGTTATGAAAATCGAATGCCCCATTAATGGCTGTACGGGATGCCACCAGCATATCGTCTCCATCCATAAACCAGTCCACATACTGAAAACCAACTTTGGTTCTGTCCTCATGCCAACCGTTGCTTTCGTAATCCAGCATATCCTGCACAATCTCCCACTCCTCCAGATTATCCGACTTGACCAGTGTCAGTATATTCCGTTGACTCACGAATGGGGTCGTCACCCGATTCACCAGCGACCAGTAACTGCTCGATTGCGGGTCATAATAAACGGCGAATTTCGACAGATTGCCGTGAAAAGGGATGACCTTGCGGAACTGCAGCGGCGCCTGCGGCTGATCCTGGTCGATGTCAAGCAGGATAGCCCTGCCGTAATTCGGCGTTCCGCCGTCGGTCTGGTACCGGAGCAGGTTAACCAGCTGCCCCTCGGGCGTAACGACAACATTGCCCTCCAGAATGCCGGGCACATTTCCGCCTTCGATAGCACCCGGCCACGCTGCGTCATATCTCAAAAAAGGCGATGCCGTCCAATTGGCGGGATCCAGCAAATCGGCATCCTCCGGTGCAGAAACAACACCCGCTCCGTGACCTCCTGTGGACCATGAGCCATACTCCACAGCTGACCAGATTCGTCCACGATGAGCAACGACGGGCATTGGCGCTTTGTGAGGCCCACCCTTCTCCCGCGATCCCCCTTCGATAATAACGCGAGGGGGACTCCAGGTTTCTCCGCTGTCCGCAGAACCGCCGATTAATAAATCCCCGTACTCGGTGCTGCATGCCAACATATAGACCCGATCACGGTGAAGAAACAGCTTGCCCCAGAAGCAGGGATACAGATAGGTCACATACCGCCATGTTTGTCCGCCATCCTCGGAGCGGAAGATCGTGCTGACATTCTGTCCGCTGAGCCCCCAATAGATATCATGCGAGGCCAGCAGCGCTCCATCCGGAAGTCGGATTATTGAAGGGCTCGCCGTCGACCGTCCTGAGAAGTTAAAGGTGTAATCCTCCGGGTGGATGTAATTGATCACCGTACCTGGCACCACCCCCGGCCTTGCTAATCTCATCGGACTGCTTGCAGCGATGTCCCCCGTCGGCCCGTCGATAGCAAGCAGGCGGATTTCATAATCCGACCCGTTGATCACTCCCGCAATGGTGTAGCTGCCCGAGGGTCCGCTTGCATCATGGACGCTCTTATCCGCTTCCCCTCTTAGACCATATTCGACCTGGAAACGTAAAGCTTCCTTGCCTGGCTGGCCCTCTGGAAGCTCGCTCACCCAATCGATAATGACGCAGCCGTCACCAGGTGCGAGGCGGGTAATATGCACCCCCCATTGCTGGTGCTGCGCGCCTCCCGCTGCAAACAATTCATTCTGTTCCTTGATTCCCCATGCTTTCGTATTCCCGTTCATCTCCAAGCTCCCCTCCTGATTAAACTGCCGATTCCATTAACCGCGGCTCTTCTGCGCATTGATCGCTTTTTGCTCTTCCACCCATTTGTCTACCTTCTCCTGAATCTGCGCGAGCTCGCTGTCAATGTCGTATTTCTGACCGTGTACGGCCCGGGAAATCAGATCTGCCATCCATGGACGGATCGTCGAGAACATTATCGGAGGAAAAAGCTGATTTTTTGTATCTTCGACCACGGCAAGCAGCTGATCCGCGTAAGGATTATCCTCTTTCTTCACCCAATCGGCGTCTTTCCAGGATGGCAGCTCTTTATAGTTATCATACAAAAATTTCTGTCCCTCCGGGCCGGATAAAAATTTTAATGTTTGCCACGCCGCCTCGGGGTTGGCGCTTTCCTTGGCCATTGACATGACGCGTGCGGTGCCAAAGCTCGTTTTGTCGTTCTTATCGCGAATGCCTTTTGTCATCACATAACGGTCCGTGAGCTTGTTTTTTAATACCTCATCCATATTGTTGCACCATAAGCAAATCGCGATCGTGTTGGATTCCTTGCCCCAATTCTCAGAGCCTCGGCCAATTTCATAGCCTGGAGGAAGATACGGGTTCATGTCAATCATCGTTTGCAGGCTTTTTTTGATCGCCGGTGTATTGAAATTTAACTGACTGTTCCCGAAATTGCCCCAGTCTATAGTGCCAAACTCAACGCCCTGTCCATCCGACAATATATCCAGATTCAGATGGGAGGAGCCTTTCGGGTTATAAAACAAGCCGTACGTTTGCTTGCCCGTTTTGGGATTCGTTCCGGTAAGCTGCTTCGCTTTCTGCAATATTTCTTCGGCAGTAGGCTTGTCGCTCAGTGGTTCTACGCCGTAATCGTCGAAAATTTGCTTGTCATACACGACAGTACTTGTGATAATCCCTCCAGGCATGGCCATCACCTTGCCGTCCGAATTGCTGGTCAACCGTTCATTGTCCGTCCATAAGGACTCCCGGAAATTCGCTTTCCAATTGTCCCTCGCCATATAGTCGTCAAGCGGCATCAGAAAACCCTGGTTATAGAAATCGATCGCGGCGTCCAGGAACAGAATGTCCACGCTGTTGCTTAGCAGGAGCGCCTGCCATTTGGCTTTGCGGTCATCCTGGGGAACTTCGATATATTCGATGGACAGCTTCGGATGTTCGGCAAGAAAAGGCTCGAACAGCGTTTTGATACCTTTGGCTTCTCTGCCCGTAGCAGGGTTAATGCCGTCATCAAGCGGAAAGCCGGTCACTGCGATTTTTACTACACCGGATAAATCACCGGAATCGTCCGCGGCAACCGGTTTGCTGCCGTTTGCCCCTTTTTCTCCGCCATTTCCGCCGCAAGCCGTCAAGAAGAGCAGAAGTGCGCAAATCGCCAAACTTCCCCATGTTTTAAATCGTCTGGTGAGCATTTTCATGTTTTCTCCCCTTATATGAATATCGATTATTGTTTAATCCCTGTATGCGCCACGCTCTGAATAATATATTTCTGAAAAAAAAGATAGACCAGCAGTACCGGAATGATCGACATGACCGTAGCCGCCATATTCATTCCCGGCGGTGCTTCACCGCTCGATGTGCGCGATTTGAGCAAGGCGATGCCCAGTTGAATGGTATATTTGGCTGGATCGTTGAGCATGATCAGCGGGAATAGGAAGCTGTTCCACACCCCCAGAAAAGAAAGAATGACCAGTGTCGCCACGATTGGCATGCTCAGAGCAAAATAAATCCGGGTGAAGCAATTGAACTCATTCGCCCCGTCAATAATCGCGGCTTCGCGAAGTTCCCCCGGAATGCTGTCCATGAACTGCTTTGCCAGAAAAGTTCCGAACACACTGGAAATCGCCGGCAGATAGAAAGCCCAGTAGGTGTTGATCATATGGAGCTGCTTAAATAACATGAACAGCGGAATGAGCGTCGCTTCGCCGGGAATCATCAGCGTAGCGAGCACCAGCAGCAGAATGATATTGCCTCCTGTAACCTTCAGCTTTGAAAGCGCATAACCCGCAAGCAGAGCGGAAAATGTGCTGATGGCAATAACCCCGACCGCTACCATAAGGGTGTTCACATACAGTCTCATCATATTCGTATTGGCAATAGCCATTCTGAAGTTGTCCAGACTGATATGCTCGGGTATAAGACGAAACGGAAAAGGAAATTCAAAAACCGCGTCCTGGTCCAGACTGATGGACAGCATGACCACGAACGGTACGATGATGAGCACGCTTCCGGCAAGCAAAGCGAGGATGATGAAAGAACGGAGTAACAAGTCCGATCTTCTTTTCGACTGCGTCTGCAGCCGTCTTTTTGTTCCAGCAGCTAGCTGTGACATACATTTCAACTCCGGTCAGTCAGTCTTTATTCTTGAAGGCCGTAAAGTTAAGCAGCGTAAATAACAGAATAATAATAAAAATAATGTAGGAGGCGGCTGCGGCTTTGCCGAAATCAAATGTATAGAACCCGTAGCGGTACACATAAAGCATCAAGGTGAACAAGGCGCCGCCCGGATTGCCGTCCGGTCCCCCGATCACGAAAACATCCCCGAACCTTTTGAAGGCGTTGATGGTACCCATCACGACCATGAAGAAAATGACCGGTTTCATGGATGGAATGGTAATATACAGCCACTGCTGCAGCTTCCTTGCCCCATCCACCTCCGCCGCCTCGTAAAGATCGCGTGATATCGATTGCAGTCCCGCAAGCCAGATCAGCACCGAATACCCCAAACCATGCCAGGTATCCATCAGAATGACGCTGATTTGGGCATATCGGGGATCCGACATCCAGCCCAGCGGCTCCATTCCGAAAACGTCCAGAACCGAGTTCGCTATCCCCTTCTCAGTGGGGTAAAACAGCAGCATGAATACGATGGACGCCGCAATGGTGGAGGTTACATTCGGCAGAAAATAAATCGCTTTGAAAAGCATGCTCATCCCCGGCCTGACGATGGAATTGACCAGGGAAGCGACGATAAAGCTCAGCGGCAGCCCGATGCCAAGCCCCATGAGTCCCATCGCGAACGTATTGCGCAGCGCCCTCCAGAAGGTGGAATCATGCAAAATAAAATCATAGTTGCTCAGACCCGCCCAGACACCCCGCACGCCGTTGTGATGGTAGAGGCTGATGCGGAACGCTTCGATAATGGGGTAGAGGGAGAAGGTCAATACGCCCAAAATGAGCGGCAGCAAAAACAAATACCCGACGACATTCTTATTGGACATGCCTAATTTCTTCAGTATCACTTTTTCACCCCCTTGCTTTCCCGTAAGGCTAATTATCCGGAATCGGGCAAGGACGGGACAGGTGAAATTCCTATGATCGGTTTGCGATTCTATGGTATTGAAGCGCGCGGCCTACTGCCTTTTGTAATCCAGCGGCGTGACGCCGACGATTTTTTTGAAAACCTGACCGAAATATTTGGGATCTGTGAACCCCGCTTCACGGGCAATCTCATAAATTTTCATATCCGTTTGCCTGAGCAGCTGCTTCGCTATTTCCATACGGATGCCCGACAATACATTTAGCACAGTCTCCCCCGTGCGCAGCTTGAACACATTTGCAAGATAATTCGGCGTCAAATGGACGGCCTCCGCCACTTCCTGCAGGGATAAATCCCTGGCATAATGCTGCTCCATATAGGCGATTGCCTTCTGCACAATCGAGGCGCCTCGCTGCTGCATCCGAAGCGAAACCATGTCGGAGAGCTCCTCCACATAATGAACCAGCCATCTCTCGGCCTGCCCTGTCGTTGTCCATTTGCGCATCTGACCATCTAAAGCGGCGAAATCCATCACCCGCCCATCGGAGATATTCCATTCCACCAGCATACGCAGCATCGTATACACAAGCTGGCAGCACATATTGCGCAGCTGCTCAGGGCCAGGGGGCGATCCGCTTACAATGGCCTGCATAAATTCTGTGGCGCAAGCTGAAGCCGCTTCCTTGTCTCCCGCCTTCAGCGCCAGACAGAGCTTTTTTTCCAGCTCAAAAGGGTATTCCGCCGCTTCCTGCATACGGGCTCCGCTGATATCCCGGTAGAATATGAAACCCTCATCTTTGGCATACAGTCTGTATTTTATCGCCTGCACCGCTTCCTCGTAGGACTGCGTAATTTGATCCGCCGACTCGTACAAATTGCCGATTCCGAACGAAACGCGCAGTTTATAATAATTCCATATATACGCTTTCACCTTCCCAAGCAAGGCATACAGACGCTCCTGATCATGTTTCATGTCCTGCAAGCCGCTTCCGCTGACAATCATCACCATCTGTCCATCGGCAATCTCTATCATTTCGGCCTGAAATTTGTCCTTGAACAGCTCCAGGGCAATATTTTTGCAGGCAAATAGAACAAGCTGGCGGTCGTCGTGCCGCTCAAACGGTGTCAGAGCCTCTACCTCGTCCAGCTCAAGAATAAGACAAATACAGCCGTTCCCCCCGATCGAAAGCTGCAAATACCCGTATTTCCCGCGGATTTCGGAGAGCGGCATCCGCCCTTCCAGCAGTTGACCCAAATAACGCTCCTTCAGCATCGGGATGCTCTCATGAAGCTGCTGCTTTAATTCCACTACCCCGTTTAGCTGCCCCCGCTGCCGCTCCACGCTTTGTTTGGCTTTATTCAATACAGCGAGCAGCTCATCCACCTTCGTCGGCTTAAGCAAATAATCAAACGCCCCGCTGCGGATTGCGGACTGCACATAATCGAATTGATCGTAACCGCTCAGCAGGATAACCTTGGCAAGCGGCACGATCGCAAGCGCTCTATCGATTAATTCCAGCCCCGTCATATGGGGCATCACAACGTCTGTCAATATCAGATCGGGTCTCACCCGGTCGATCAATGCAAGCGCCGCTTCCCCGTCCTCCGCTTCGCCGGCGATTTCAATCTGATGCTCGCTCCAATCCACGCTGGCCTTCAGCCCTTTCCTGACCCGCTCGGAATCGTCGACAACAATTAATTTATACATATTCCCCTCCTGGTATAAGAAGGCGTACCCTTGTTCCTAACCCGGGTTCGCTTTCATATTCAATGCCGTATCCCGGCCCGTAGGCCATCATAATCCGCTCATGTACGTTATAGGCGCCATAACCTCCCGTTCCTTGAACCGGAGGTTCCAGCAGCGATTTTTTTCGGGCGGCATCCATCCCGACCCCGTTGTCCGCCACCTCAAGAAGAATGTCGCCGCCCTGCCTTTGCCCCGTGATGCTGATATGGCCTTGTCCGCTGCGCAGAGGCTTGATCCCGTGAAGAATCGCGTTTTCCACCAACGGCTGCAAAATCAGCTTGATGCAGGACATCTCCAGCAGCTCCTTCTCAATGAGGATCTCGTACCGGATTTTATCCTTGAACTGCAGGATTTGAATCCGCAGATACTGTTCAATCGTCTCCACTTCCTTGGCGATACTTGTCCGTTCGTTTCCGTTATTCAGAACCAGACGGAAGAATTGGGCAAGTGAAGTGGTCATCTCGGCGATTTCTTCATAATCCTTGGTCATCGTCATCCAATAAATCGTGTCCAGCGAGTTGTAGAGCATATGCGGGTTGATCTGCGACTGCAGCGCTCTAAGCTCCGCCCCGCGGATGCGCCGCTCATCCTCTCGCGCCCGTGTAATAAGCTCCTTCAGCTCTCCGGTCATCTCATTGAAGCTTTCCGCCAGTTCCCCGAACTCCTCCTGCGTGCCCAGATTGAGCTTGGTGTCCATATCCCCGCCTTTGATTTTGCGGATATGCCGCAGGAGCTTCACGATGGGTTGGGTAATACCCGTGGAGATCACAACCGAGAGAATAAAAACCAGCAGCACCGTCAAGCCGATAATAAGTAAAATCGTATTTTTGGCCAGATCTAGGTTTTGATTCATCTCGGATTGGGGCACGAGGGTAACCAGCTTCCACCCGGTATGATCCGAAGTTACATAATGGAGTGAATAATTTATTCCTTCGAGCTTGATCAGGGAGCTGTCATTCAGTCCTCTACCCAGCTCCGTCTGCACGGCCGGATCCGCCAGGGAAGACAACCGGTTCTTATTGGGATGCGACATAATCACACCCTGCTCATCCACCATAAAGGTGGTCGAATGAAATTTCTTCAGCGTGTCCTTGTAGCTTTCATAGATATAACTCTCCCGCACGCTGATGATGACGAGGCCCCAATCCTTGAAGGTCAACAACCCCAGCGCTTTGCGCACATTGACGATGGTATTTGAGCGACCGCCCGCACCGGGAATTAAATCCTGATTCTCAAACGACCACAGCGGTTTTCCGCGGCCCTCAGACGCTTTTTTGTAAAGTGGAGTACCCCTTACCTCTTGAATGGGCCTGTTCATCGCATTCTCTCCCAGATTATAGGTCAGGTTCAGGCCATTCTCACCGTAGATGGCGACAGATTGCAGCTGCTCCGAACGGCCGCCGAACACATCGGGGTAAATTTCCTCATAGAAGGATTTGTACGCGTCATCCGCCTGCCCGGGCCTAAGCGGCTGCTCCATCAGCTGCTGAAGCTTCTGGTTCATAATCATTTTCACATAGATCTCATCGATATCCCTCAGTTTGTAGTCGATATTCTGCATCGTCTGCTGCAGCGTCTCCTGGATGGATTGGCCAAGCTCGCTCACAATGGACCGTTTGAGCAGATAATAGGATACGGTTCCGATACTGAACGCAGAGAGAAAAATAAGTAGGGCAAACGAATAAATCAGCTTGTGCTTAAGCTTCATGTTGCTGATGAACAAAAGGGAAGATGATTTCATTGTAAATCTCCATTCGTGAAAGGTCGTTTATCAAAAAAAGGTGTCGGTGAACAGCAAATGTAACCGATTACATACAACAAGAGAACTATAGCACAATAGAATTACAGTGGAAATGGACTTCAATGATTTAACGTCATACTGAACAGCTTCCACTTCTTACGGACACCACCGCCACTATTTGTATCCATTGGCTGAGAATGAAGAAGTGATCCCCCTTCGCTGCAAGTCAAAAAAACCTCCGGAAAAATTCCGGAGGGCGCCTCTTTATGGCATCGTTAATGACATGAAGACCACTTGATCGTTCTCGAGATAGAGATGAAACTTCAAATAATCTCCGAGTTTGTAGCTCCAGCGGGTATTCAACTTCAGATTGGGTTTCCCAAGGATGGTCATTACCTGGTCCTTCGTCATTCCTACCTTGATACCGTCAGTCGTACCAACTGTATCCTTCAGAAAAACGAGATTGCCCTGCAAAACGATAAGCCCCTTATCTGTGAATTCTCTCACGGAGCCCATTTTTTCCGCAACAAAGTCGTAATAGGGTATGGAGTAGCTGTAGCTGTCATCATTGGCTGTTATGTCTGCCCAGGCGTTATAATCTTTACCTGCGATATCGAAACGTTCCCGCTCATAGAGGAAGCTTTCATCAATATTCGTATCATTTTCATTCATTTCCTTGCTTGCTTGCGCCATAATCCGGTCAACCAGCGCAAGAGCCGATTCCGGCCGGAACAAGCCATGCATGAGAAGCATAACCTGATCATCCGCATAAAATCTCGCGTTTCCAAGCTTATAGGTATTGCTGTCCACGTCGTATGGAATGGCATAAACAGCGTCCGCCATGTGAATGCGGATCAACACATCCTGATCCCCGGACACCTGCACATCCGCTTTGGCCAATGAAAGATTCTCATTGTACAGGTTTTGGGGAAACACATACACGCGGTCTGCAGGAACGGTTATCTCCTGTCCGCTACTGCCTGGAAGCAAGCTGATGGATTCGATTTTCTCCGTATCAAAAGGCAGCTGGTCCCTGAGCTCACCTGTCTCACGGCTAAGCTCAACTGAAATATCCGGCTTCACAGGCTCCGGAGTTGTAACCGGTGGTTTCGCTGTTATCTCTCCTCCATCCCCGACATCCTTATCCCTCCAGGGATGCTGAACAAACAGAATGACGAGAATGACGAACGCTATCGAGGCTGCCGATATCACCCACAGTTTCCTCGAAGGTTTGCCTCGCTTGCTTGCAATCTCCTGCTCCCGGGCCAGCCTCAGAATCTCATCCATCTTGGCTGCTGTGAACGTCCGCTTGCGGAAAGGGTCCTCCTGCAATTGTCTGTATAATTCCTCCGTCTTCCTATTCATAGCTTCCACTCTCCTTTCTGTAAAGAGACATCCGGCTTCTGGCCCGTGACAAACGGGACTTGACCGTGCCTTCCGAGAGCTGGAGCATCGCAGCAATTTCATTCGTTGTCATCCCATATTTGCCGTGAAGAATCAGAATCTCACGCTGCTTGACCGGAAGCTTCAATACATCCTGCCAAATAGCGGATGCAAGAGTTCTATCAATCGCTTCCTGTTCCGCGGACGGACTGGTTCCCTTGGGTTGCACCCGATCCATCAGAGTAACCCTGCGCAGGAAAGCCGTTCTCAAATAGTTAATCGAAGTATTGCGGGTAATTGCCAGAAGCCAGGTCTTCATGGACGATCCTCCGCGGAAGGAAGCAATATTGGAGTAGGCCTTCAAAAAAACATCCTGCGCAATATCGTCAGCCAGGTCATATTTGCTGGTGAGCAAATATGCCAAGTTCCACACATCCTGCCCATATGTATTCATCAAATCTCGAAGATGGGATGTTTCCATGCGCTCGATATGAGCCATGTAATTCCAGTCGGATTGTTCCACCTGCTTCACCTCTCATGGATTAGACAGCGCAGGAAAAGAATTGGTTCCCTCTACGGGGGAATGGGAATTGCGCAATAAAAAAAACCTGCCATCAGCAGGTATATGTGAGCGCCCGCGGATGAAAGAATCAATAATCAATCTCTTCCCATTCCTCCAGATTGGCATTGGAAGCCATGAGCAGCTCGGTAAAGCTATCGACACTTGGCTTGTCGGCCTTACGGTCTACAAAAATTGCCTGATTCATATAGATAGACAAGCCGATATTCAAACCTTGTCCGACAATCATATTTAAGAAAGGATGCGAGAACCCCGACATGGAGCACCTGCTGCCACTGAAAGTTGAATATCTGTTGATGTTTGGAACAGCTCTGTTTTGGACGATCGTTTATATTCTTGTCATTTACAAAGGATTGAAGGATCAAACCTGCGGAATGCCCCTCCCCTCCATCTGCGCTAATATCACCTGGGAGTTTCTGTTTACGTTTCTGCTGCCGTTCCACCCGCTTCAGCAAGTCGTGACGCTGGTATGGTTTCTATTGGACTGCATCATCCTGCTGCAATATTTCTTCTATTCAAAAAAATTATATCCGCAGCCTGTGCTAATTGCTTCCGTCTTTTCACTGCTTGTCATCGCTTTGCTGCTTCATATTGGAATTGCGGTCGAATTTCAGGATAAATGGGGAATTTATTCGGCTTTTGGCATTAACCTGCTGATGTCCATCCTATTCATACAAATGCTGCTGAAAAAAGGGATGCAGGGCCAATCCCGGTCGATCGCTTTCTTCAAATTGGCAGGCACCTTATGCGCCTCCCTCTTCAGCTATTTGCTTTTTCCGCATTCTTTTTTATTGCCGATCCTGTATGTGCTGATCTTCATCCTGGACGCTGCGTATTTGCTGATGATTTCCCAGCAATCCATCCGAACGGTCCACAAGTCGCCGCCCTCCATGAAAGCAATCTGACCCATCGAAGCAACTTCCTTTGCCCGGATGCCGGCACCAGTAAGCTTGGAATGTCCCCGGCTAGCTTTCCCTCCGGTATACAGACGGGCTCTTCGAGGAATACCGCTTGAACCAATGGCAGAAATACTGCTTCGAACCCAGATGCAGCGCTTCGCTGATTTCGTCGATTGTGCTCTCCGTTTGCTCAAGCTCCCTGCAGGCCCACAGGAAGCGCTCCTGTTGAATAAACGTATGGACGGTCATATGCATCATCTCGGCAAAAACCCGGGACAGATGGCGCGGGCTGATATGGCAATGCCTTGCGACCTGCTCCAGAGTCGGATTCTCCAGCTTATGATCCTGGATGTAGAGCAGGGCTTGCTCCACAATTTGCAAGGGAACGACGAATTCCGCATCGACGATCTTGCCTGCCGCATGATCCTTGAGCTCGACGAGCGGCGAAATAATGGTCCAGATCAGCTCAATAATTCTCATTTGCACCCGAAATATTTGATGGCCGCCAACATTTTGCTGCAGATGCAGAATCGTTTGCAGCTCCTTCTGAATCAACGGATAGGCGCCGTGAATATGCGGCAAATCCTGGCGAAGGCCGGTCAGGGAAAAGGGCAGAAAGAAGATTTCCATAGGGTCCACCATATCCGACTGCTGTTCATGAATCTCCCCTGGCGGAGCCATGTACACCATCTGCGGCACCAGATCGAACTGGTCCTTTTCGAGCCAATTAATGCCTTTGCCTTTTGTGATGAAATGCAGCTCATACTGCTGGTGGGAATGCGGTGCAATATACCAGCCGGGCTTGGGCGCAACATATCCCATAAAATTCGCTTCAATCCCGATTTGGTCGAACGTTACCTGCATGATATTCACTCTCCATAACCCTTAATGGATGATTTATGATCAGAATAACAGATAACAGACTTTAATCAATGCTTTATGTCCGGATAACGTAATATAATGTCCTTCTTGACTCTTATAGAAGAGTTGATCTTGCTATAAAATGGACGTATCCCAACATGGAGGTGACACACCAGTGTCTGTGAAGTGGAAGAAGCGATTGATAGATGCTGCACCATTCGAAGCCTGTGCCGTATTCGATGTCAACAACGACGGACAGCTCGATATTGTCAGCGGTGAATACTGGTATGAAGGACCTGATTTCACAAAAAAACATAAAATATGCGATATTCTGGCTATCCACGAATATCATGATGATTTTTCCGACTATCCCATGGATGTGGACGGCGACGGATATCTGGATATTATAACGGGCGCCTGGTGGGGCGAGACGCTGCGCTGGCGGCAAAATCCCGGCGCTGCCGGAGGAGAATGGCAGACCTTTGATATCGAGCATATCGGCAGCATTGAAACCATTCGATATTTTGATATTGACGGCTGTGGCGTTCCCGAGATTTTCCCCAATACGCCAGGCGGTCCGCAGCTTTTCTACAAGCTGATTGTGGATGAGAACGGCCGCGGGACAGGCAAATTCGAGAAATATGTGATCGGCGAGCAGCCGAGCGGCCACGGGCTGGGCTTCGGCGATATCAATGGAAATGGCCGTACGGACATTCTCTTAAACGGAGGTTGGCTGGAGCAGCCGGAGAATCCGCTCCAGACGCCTTGGGTCTTTCATCCCGAATTTTCGCTGGGCACTGCAAGCGTTCCCATCATCGCCCACGATGTTACAGGAAACGGACTGAATGATCTGATTGTCGGCCAGGCGCATGATTACGGTCTCGACTGGTATGAGCAAATCGTCGATTCGACAGGCAATCGAAGCTGGCTGAAGCATGAAATCGATCCTACCTGCTCGCAGTATCATGACCTGTATCTCGTGGACATCGATCTCGACGGGGAGATTGAGCTGGTTACCGGCAAACGCTACCGCGCCCATAACGACGGCGATCCGGGCGCATTTGATCCCGTAGGCATTTATTATTTCAAGATTAACGGCGGCAAGTTCGAGAAGCATGTGATCGACTACGGACCTGCCGGCGAAGCGACCGGCTGCGGCATTTATTTCTGGATCGAGGATTTGATCGGCAACGGACGACCCGATCTCGTAGCCCCAGGCAAGGACGGGCTTTATCTGTTTGAAAATCTCGGTTCATAACGAAGGAGTGGAAAAGAAATGAGCAAAAAAATCAAACTTGGTTTTATCGGAAGCGGTTTCATGGGTCAGCTCGCACATATGACCAACTATATCAATCTGCCGGAGGAATGTGAGATCGTTGCTCTTGCCGAACCGCGTCCGGTACTTGCGCAATCCATCTCTACCCGTTATGGCATTCCCCATGTGTTCAGCAATCATGAGGAACTGCTGGCAAGCGGCCTGGTTGATGCCGTGGTCGCTTCGCAGCCTTATACGCGCCACAGTATTCTAGTCCCGGATATTCTGCGCGCCGGCGTTCCGGTATTGACGGAAAAACCGGTCACCTTATCCGTCGCGGCCGGAGAAGAACTGGTCAAGTTGGGGCAGGAATTGGGCTCCCTGCATATGGTCGGGTATCACAAACGCTCCGACCCCGCGATGGAGCATGCCAAGCGCGTCGTCGACGAATGGAAGCAAAGCGGTGAATTCGGCAAGATGCGTTATATCCGCGTATCAATGCCGCCCGGCGATTGGACGGCAGCTACCGATATGCCGATCGGTACCAGCGAGCCTGGAACAGCGGGCGTTCTCGAGCCGCTTCCGGCGGAGTTCAGCGAAGCAAACGGAAGGAAATACGACGCATTCGTCAACTATTACATCCATCAAGTGAATGCCATCCGCTTCCTGCTCGGAGAATCCTATAAAGTCACTTTCGCCGATCGTTCCGAGACGCTGTTTGTCGGAGAGAGCGAAAGCGGCGTATGCGTTACTTTGGAAATGGCTCCTTACAGCACGTCGATTGAATGGCATGAAGGCATCCTGGTTGCCTTTGAAAAAGGTTTTGTGAAAGTGGATCTGCCTGCACCGCTTGTCCGCCAGCAATCCGGCAATGTGACGATTATGCGCGACAATGGCAAGGAAGCCCCTTCCTATACGACGCCCGTTATGCCGAATGTATCGGCCATGCGCAATCAGGCCAAAAATTATCTGGCGGCGATCCGCGGCGAACGCCCTGCCCCGTGCGCTGCTCCCGAAGCGCTGGAAGATCTGAAGATCGCCCGGGATTATATCCGCCTGCTTGAAGCCTATCAATGAGAATCACCATTCCAACATAAAGCGAGGTCAGGTTTATGAGAAGAATTGCAATCATTGGTGCGGGAAGTATTGTATTTTGCAAAACGCTGATGCTGGATATCATGGCCACCAAAGCGCTGGAGGAAACCGAATTTGTGCTGATGGCTCCCTCCACAAACAAAACCTCCCAGGTTCAATCATTCATGAACAAGGTGATCCAGGAGAACGGTTTGAAATCCAGGGTGTCCATTACAACTGATCGCCGTGAAGCCTTGACCGGGGCGGATTATGTCATCTGCTCCTTCCAGGTTGGCGGTGTCTCCGCCTTCGAGATGGATTACAAGATCCCGCTCAAATACGGCGTCGATCAGTGTATCGGCGATACGCTGGGTCCAGGCGGGATCTTCCGTGCGCTGCGCAGTATTCCGGTCATTCTGGACGTCGCCAAGGACATGGAGGAATTATGTCCGGATGCCCTGCTGCTTAACTACGTCAATCCAATGGCGATGATCTGCTGGGCGCTTGGGGAGACCAACATCAAATTCGTCGGCCTCTGCCATGGCGTACAGACCACGCTGGATCTGATCTCCGGTTATACGGAGGTTCCGAAGACGGAGATCGATTATGTCAGCGCCGGCATCAACCATATGGGTTGGTTTCTCAAGCTGGAGCATGAAGGCCAGGATCTTTACCCGCTGCTCCGCGAGAAATTCGAGCAGCCTGAATTTTACGTCAACGAGAAGGTACGCGGCGAAGTATTCCGTCACTTCGGCTACTTCATGACGGAATCCACGGGCCATCTGTCGGAATATGTTCCCTGGTTCCGCAAGAATGACAAAGCGCTTGACCTCTACTGCGACGAGCCGTCCTTCGGCGGCGAATCCGGCGCCTACTTCAACTGGTGCAATTATGTGGCGGACAAATACAGTCAGACGAACATTCTCGATGATGAGCCGACAGCCCTGCCGCAGCGCAGCGTGGAATATTGCGCTTATATCCTGGAAGCGCTGGAGACAGGAAAACCGTTCAAATTCAACGGCAATGTGCGCAATGACGGCATGATCGCCAACCTGCCGCAGGAATGCTGTGCGGAAGGTCCGATCTTCGCTGACCGCAACGGATTGAACCGTGTATTGGTAGGCGACCTGCCGGCACAATGTATGGCGTTGAATTTGACGAATATCAATGTACAGCGCCTGGCGGTGCTGGCGGCCAAAACCGGCGATCCGGAATATGTGGTCCATGCCTGCGCGCTGGACCCGCTCACTTCAGCCGTACTTTCGCTCAAGGAAATCCGCGAGATGGTTACCGAAATGCTCGAAGCGGAGCAGCAGTGGCTTCCGCAGTTTGCAGGCCGCAAACCGCGCGCGACACCGACGATTCCGATTCCGCAGGATGTGCAGCGGGCGGAAGTTCCGATCGACCCGGCCCTAGCTATCTTCTCCCGGTTCGGAGAACTGGCGAAATAACGTCATAATCGCGGCGTTAAACGGCATAAAGCCGTATCCCGGGTCATCGCGACCCTGCGGATACGGCTTTTATTTTGTACCGGATACAGATATGCAGACACCTATCTTCTTGTTAAGGAAGCCCAGGTCTGTTCAAGCCAGGCATCGAACTCGTCGCCTTTGTCGCCTTCATAGGTGTCATAGATATCAAGGCGGGTCTTCTTCAGCTTTTCCTTGAATTCCTCATAGGAATGGCCCTGAGGCAAGCTTTTCTTGACTCGGACCAGAACTTTGCCGACACCTTTAATCAACTCGCCTTTGGGACGTGCCGGTGCTTGTACATCTTCGCCAAATGCCTGGAGCTTGCGGAAAGCAGCTTCCTGGACGCTGAATACCGTATCATGCATCATCCGGTGGGTAAGAACATCAATCGTCTTCGGATGGTTATACTGACCCAGCTCCTCAACCGCTTCCAAACGCTCCTTCCAGCTTGATGTACGGTTTGCCGCTTTCTTCAATTCCTCATAATTTGGGGGTAATTCGTTTGTTGCTTCCGTTTCATTCAAGCGATCCATTCTCCTTCTATTTCAATTCATCCTAACATCCAATGAAAACCTTCCTATGTGAATCCAGACAGCCTTCAATTGGTATTGTACCATCATCTGCGCAGAAACATCACTATTTTTCCAAAATCCAGCCGCTTCTGATATTTGACCTGTGCCTGTTAAACGTCATCCAGTGCCAGCAGCTGATTCGGAGCAACAGCCGCTCCGCAGAGCAGTGGATTATTGCAGCATCCGGCTTTGGCAAGGATTGACATAAACAAATGCGCAGGGTCATAATGGCATTAAGAGAGTCGGTTATCCCTATTCAAAGGAGGCGCGTCCAGATGGACAAACAAGCCTGCGACAGCAAGGAACGCCAGGAGTCCGCCGGCTCCAGCATATGTGAAGTTCTGCAGATCTTAGGTGCCAAATGGGCTTTCCTTGTTCTCGAAGAACTGCTGAACGGGACACAGCGTTTCAATCAGCTTCAGCGCAATCTATCCATCGTCAAGACCCAATCCCTTACCGATACACTCCGCCACCTGGAAAGCAACGGACTTGTCCTCCGTAAAGTTTTCCCCACCGTTCCTGTAACGGTCGAATATTCGCTGACGGAGAAAGGCAATGATTTTCAAGCAGCCTTGAAAGAAATGGACAAATGGGTTCAGAAATGGGGAAATCCGGTGAAGTCCGCTGAATCGGCGGGCCAAACCTCTTAACGCATAGCAGCTTGATTTTAACCGCCAGGGCACATTGCCCTGGCGGTTTTTTTGTGTCGGATGGCTTTTTGTGTTGGGCGGCTTTTGTCATGAGCGGCATCCACTTACTAAATGTTAGTTGATCCAACAATATGGACTATATCCAAATGAATTGCGTTCTTACTTTATGAAAGTAACTTTACTATAATCTGATTAAGCCTGGTGCAGGACATTGCCAAGTACTAAAAATCAATGGAGCTTCCCGGAGTGGTCCTACGGCTGAAACTCTAATTAAGAAAGGGATTGTTGACTGTGAACCGAATCAGTATTTACATTCTTACAATAGCCGTCTTCTTCACCGCTACTTCCGAGTTGGTGGTGGCAGGCATTCTGAACGTGTTAGCCGAGCAATTGCAGGTCTCCATTGCTCTCGCCGGGCAGCTTATTACCGTCTATTCGCTTGCCTTTGCAATCGGAACGCCAATTATCGTGTCGCTGACCGCGCGAATGGAACGCAAGAAGCTGCTGCTCCTTGCTATGCTTGTCTTCATCATCGGAAACGTCATTGCATTTATCAGTACAAGCTTCACCCCGTTAATAGCCTCTCGAATTCTATTGGGCGCAAGCTCTGGCGTCCTGCTGGTTGCCGCCTTCAGTGCCGCTGTCAAGCTGGTTCCACCCGAGAAAATCGGCAGCGCACTTGGAACCATTGTTCTTGGCTTCAGCAGTGCCATGATTCTTGGCGTTCCGGTCGGCATTGCGCTTACCAACATGTTCAGCTGGAGGGTGATTTTCATCTTCCTCGCTGCCGGCAGCCTCATCATCCTGATTGCCATGGCGCTCATGCTGCCGGAGATTCAAGGCGATGCTCCCGTACCTTTTGGCAGACAATTCACCGTGCTTGCCAACCCTGTTATTCTGTTCGCATTGGTGCTGGTTTTGTTCAGAGAAGTCGGCAACTCCGTCATGTTCACTTATTTAACTTCTTTTCTGGGCACGATTCTGCATCGAAGCTTATCCGACATCGGATTCATCATGCTCGCATTCGGAATTGCCGGTGCACTTGGGTCAAGGGTTGGTGGATCTGCTGTGGACAAATGGGGAACCTTGCGGGTCATCGTCATCAGCATGACCATTCATGTCGTGACACTGGTTATGCTGCCGCTGACGATCCACTCTTTTCCGCTAGCGATTGCACTTCTATCTTTATGGGTGATGTCCATGTTCGTTATGGGTCCGGCAACGCAAACCTACTTCATCGAGAAAGCGCCGCAATCGGCCAATCTGGTTATCAGCCTCAACACATCCGTGACGCAGATCGGTTTGGCGGCCGGAGCGGGTTTAGGGGGCATGGCAGTCACATGGAATGCTACTGTATTCTATAATCCCTGGATCGCCAGCGCTGCATTGTTTCTTGCTTTCATGGCTGCAGTTGTGTCCTTCCGTTACGGCACCAGGATGAAAGCCGGTACAGCGTAAAAAAAGGTGATTCGGTAAGGATTCCTTCCGGAGCAAGTTTTAAAATCAATTATACAAATTCAAAAATCTTCTATATGATTATTTTCAACGTGCAATTAAAGGAGATGACTCATATGGATTTAAAAAACAAAGTAGCCCTTGTAACCGGCGGCGGTACGGGGATCGGCAGAGGCGCTTGCCTTGCGCTTGCTGCGAAAGGATCGGCCGTCGTTGTGAACTATTCACGCTCCAGGGCGGAGGCAAATGAAACGGCACAAATGATCCATGATGCCGGCGGGCGTGCCATAACCATAAAAGCTGACGTTTCCCGGGATAATGAAGTACGTGAAATGGTTGATGACATCGTGCAGCAATTCGGGACGATCGATGTGCTTGTAAACAATGCAAGCATTACCCGGCATATCCCGCTCTTTGATCTGGAGGCTGTTACGGAGGAAATATGGGATGAGCTTTATGATGTCAACGTCAAAGGCATGTTCTATTGCGCGCGGGCGGTTGCCCCATTCATGAAGATGAATAAACAAGGAGCCATCGTCAATCTCGGCAGTATTGCGGGAAATACCGGATTAGGCTCTTCCCTTCCTTACGCTGTATCCAAAGCAGCCGTTCACGCTTTGACAAAATCGTTGGCTCGCGCCTTGGCTCCGGATATCAGGGTCAATTGCATTGCACCCGGAGCCGTAGCGACAAGATGGTGGGAGGGAAGGGAAGAACAAATGATGAAGCTCGCGCCTAATCTTCTGCTCCAGCGGATTTCTACTCCTGAAGATATTGCGGCATTTATTTGCGCGACCCTGGAACAAGAAGCGATTACAGGTCAAATCATTACAGTGGACAGCGGACAAACTTTATAGCAAAAATGAATCATCCCTTAAACTTGATAGATTTAATCCAGTTGTGACCGATAGAGGCGGGGCCTGTTGGGCTAGCCGCGCTTGAATTTGCCCGGTTAACACAGTATCCGTCTCCTCAAGAAATAGGAATACACGCGGACTGAAATCATGATCCCTTGACATGTCAGTATCGTAACCGAGCACTTCGCTTCCCGGACCGATAAGCGCGGCAGAATATTCGGTATTCGGGAAGCTTTTCATTATCGGTTCAACCATTTCTGCATAAAATCGACGACTCAACTCTATTCCTTGCACATGAAGCACTCCTTTCGTACCTTCAATCTCCTCATAACCGATCACGAGGAAGATTCCGTATGCTTGCCGGCTTATTCGATCAGTTCCGCAGCCTCTCCTACTGCAACAACTCCGGGGGACATTGGGCCAAGCACAAGCCGGAACTCGGCCGAGGCTTCCTGCCACTGCCCTTCTGCTCCGACCACCTTCAGATTTCCTTGACTGCCAAGCAGATTAGCGGGTACCGTGAAGACCAGCTCCAGCTCTTCATCTGCCAGATTGAATACGTTGATCACGCCGCCTTCCTGCCCCTCCAACGTGTGGAGATGAATATGCTCCGCCAAACCATGGAAGGTTCCCCTAACGAAATAAGCCTTCAACCTCTGGTACAAGGCCATCTGATTTTTGTAGCCTTCATACCGCTGTTCCTTATCATAAGGAGCCAGTTCTCCCGCAAACTCTACTGTTGGATGGCTCGTTTTCCCGCCAATGCCCAGATGCCGGACCGTCGAAGCCGTCCACCAGAAGAACACACAGGCGTCATTGTCCGCTGCCATAGTTATATGAAGATATAAGGGAATGCTGCAGCCCAGATTATAATAATACAGCGCAAGTGCTTTGCCCGTCTTCAGGTCCTCAATACAATTCCACATATACTCGAAGCCCCAGTTCTCGTTATAGCTGCCGATTCCTTGGGCCCCTTGGCGGAAATACGTTGGTGCGTAAAGAGCATTCGACCATGGCCATACCGGATCATGGACCTCCGTCAGCACCACGGGGCAATGGTTGCGCACCGCTTCGGCCAGCCGGTAAACTGCTTCGATGTGATGAAGCGGGGTAGACGGCACCGGATGTCCGTGGCTCGGATCATAGCATGGTCCCCTCCAATCCATCTCGTCAAACATCATGAAGCGGATACCCTGGCTTGTAATGGCAAGAATGCGCTTTAACTTCACCTCGAAATATGCGGGATTACACAGACAGGGTTCCTCGAAATGATATCCCCATACCGGTTCCATTTTCTCCGGCTGCATCAAGCCATAAGAATGACGGACCATATACTCCTCTTTCCAGTGAGGTTTATAAGCCCGCAGTATCGTACGATAGCCCAGATCAAGGCCATACTCTTCTTTTAATTGGACAACGAGTCCGTTAACGTCGCCCAGACGCGATTCATCCCATAATGTGAGACCTTCTGCAACCTCCCAGCCCGGATCGAGATAAAGCAGCTCGCAGCCGCAATCCTGGGCTTTGGCGGCTTCCTGCAGTACAGCGTCCCTGTGATAATGCTCACGAAGCTGATCCGCGTCCGAATGATGCCAGCCGATATCATATAACACATTCCAGTTAACGGGAGGATTGTAATCCTGCGGAAAAGTATGTCCTCTATCCTTCAGGAACGAACGATACCGTTTATAAGCCTGCCCTATTTCGCCCTCATAGAGATAATAGAAAGTTTGGCCGAACTTAAAAGATTCGCCTGGCTCCAATACTCTTGTGCCGGAGGGCTCTCCATAAAGGGCGAGGCCTGCTCCACCAAAACGCAGCACCTTCTCCTCTTTGCCCTCCACAACTGAATCCACCCTGGCCATGGAGTATTCTATCTGTTCATTGTTATATTTGATGATGACCAGGCCTCCGCTCGCATCTCCCCAAGCCCAGGCTTCCGACCGCAGTCCTTCCTCCGTAAAGCTTGGCTCCTCCCGGGAAGCATCCACATAAGCCGCATTTTTGCCTTTCCCTGCGATCAATTCATCAACGGTATAATCATGTTTGCTCCCGTCCAATTGAACCTTGAAGGGAATGGCGCAAAGACGCCAGCTTTCCCGGTCGTTCAACAGGGCTGTAAAACCGAACCGGACTTGATCGATATGAACAGGGGAGGGGTTCGGATTGGACAGCGTGAGCGTTTCGGATACTCCGTCCTCCACGTACTGGAAGCTCTGCTCCAGCACCAGGCCGGAGTCCGGAAAGCTGCCGCTGCAAATGGTCATTCCGCCATCTTGATTCTCTACTAACGCAGCTATTGTTTCTTGATGAATCGTCCCCTTTTCAAGACGGCTAATAATCTCATATTGATAAGGGCGTTCAGAGAAAGAGAGAGCAGACCCGGCTCCGACGAGTTTGGGAGTATTATTTTCCATTTTCAGCTTCAACATTGGGATAACTTCCTTTCGTTCAGCGATTGGTATTCCAATGAAAAATCACATTTTCAATATTCAATGCCGCGAACTTTCGAGAAAATCTTGGTGCTCCTCAATGAACCGTCCACCGCGTAATCGTTATTGCGTAAAATCCCTTCCAGTATGAAACCTAATCGCTGGGCTATGCGCTCGCTTCGGAAATTCCGCGAATCACATCGTATTTCAATCCGGTTGGCTTGTAATTCGTCAATGGCAAAAGTTGTGATGGCATCCACAGCCTCCGTCATATAACCTTTACCGCTCAATGAGGTGCGAATCCAATAACCAATCTCGAATTTGCGTGCTACCCAGTTAATCCGGTGAAGACCGCTGCTGCTGACAAGATCCCCTGTTTGTTTCAGAAATATTAGCAGCCTCAGATCCGTCCGCTCAAGGAATTGCAGTCTGGACTGCCGGATATTGATTTCGCTTTCCTCCTCGGATGGAATTTTGTCAGCCCACGGCATCCAGGGCCGCAGCTCCTCTATACTTTCCTTTACCGCTTCGTTGACCAGTATGCCATCGTTCCATAAAGGAGCCCGAATGAGCAAACGATCGCTTTCAAATTGCTCAGGAAACGATCGTAATATCGGAGCAGAAGTCACATCGCTCATTGGCATCCACCTCCAAACTAATCTGATTTTTTAATTATCCTTTCATTCATAAAAGAACGAGACGTTCCAAAACTTGCGCCACTCCATCCTGATCATTGGTTCCCGTTGTATCACTGGCTATTTCTTTTAACTCCTTAATTGCATTCCCCATCGCGACGGAATAACCGAATGTTCGGAACAAACCGATGTCGTTATAATCGTCTCCAAATACCAGAACGGATTGGCCATCAATGTGAAGGTTATCGCATAACCGTTTAACCGCCTCTTCTTTCGAGGCTTTTTTTGACATAATTTGCACCAATCCGTTATCGTCTGTTATCAAAATATTTACTTGTGTTCCGAATTGATGAATGAAAGGCTCTAATTGTTGGAATCCCGTCAGCAGGATTTTTGTAGCATCGAATCGTTTGAAATCCTCCAGCGATTTCACTACGGGATTTGTAAGGACGCTCATCGCAGCCGAATAATCAAGCTCCTTTAAACTGTACCATTCATCCTGCACTTCCATTGTCATTTCCGCTTCGGCATGAAACTGCAAACAATAATCGACTATTTCAGAAGTAAGCGGGCCGGGAATGGATTCGTTCATTTCCAGGCCTGAAAGAGGACAGGAAATTTGTGCCCCGTTGTAATAAACAAAAGAAGCAATCTTTAATAATGGTTCAGGAAGAAAATTCTTTACAGTCCTTGGCGGCCGGGCGGTGGCAATGATAATCGCAATTCCCTTGTTGTAACAGGCCATTACGGACTGCAAATTTCTTTCGGATACACGCTTATCGGAGCTCAGGTAAGTCCCATCCAAATCCAGAACGATAGCTTGAAACATACCTTGTACCGCCTCCCGCCGTCCTCTCATTTCCAGATCCTCTCGACCTGCTCTAAGTGATTCCAGTCAAAAGTCAATTTATAGATGTCGGGCTTGGTAGTCTTATCCCAGAACTCAAAGCCATATCGATCATCGTAGTAGTTCATGATGATCGTCATGATATTGCCGTGCGTGCCTATGACAATAGTGCTGCCCCGTTGCTCATCCAAAAGACTTTGTATGACAGGTAAGGCTCTTTGCTGCACACTGCGGGCAGATTCTCCTCCCTCCAATGCAAAATCCTTGTCATCAAAGGATTTGCGTATGGCTTCATACAATTGATCCCAACCAGTCTTATCATCCGGCCCCTCCATGGAACGTTCTCTAAGTGCCTCATATTCGGTGATCGTTAAGCCTTTCTGCTCGGCAATATATTGAATCGTTTGTTTCGCTCTCGTATAGGGACTGGAGGCCATATACTGGATGTCAATCCCAGTGAAAACCTCAGTGACACGCCGCGCTTCCGCCATCCCTTCTGCCGAAAGCCCCCGGCTTCTTTCCTTGCCGAATTCGAAAGGGGATTCAGCATGCCGGACCATATAAAGGATTGTTTTCATGTTGCCTCCTTTTTGAGAGACTTGTATAAAATAAACACGTCCCCGAATGTTGGATTCAATCTCATCCAATTTACCATATTGTTACACCTGGCGGCACTCAAAAATTGTATGTACCTGACGAATGGCAAGCAGCACCTTCTGTCCAAAAAACATGGGACCCGGCACCATCCGGCGCAGGGTCCCACAATGCTGCTAATTCGTTCTTCCCTTGAGGATATCTCCCTTATGAGGATCCGGCCATAGTGATTCATAGGCCGGACGGTTCACATAGCGGGCAACCGTCAGCTTCAACCGGGTTCCGGCACCAGGTGCAAGCTCCACGCAAATCCACTTGTCACGGACTTCCACCTGCTGGATGACTTCCCCCTGTTGGTTGTACATGACCGCTTCTTCGAAGTTATGTTCACCGTACGCACCTGCCTGCACAACCAGTTCCTTCCGCTCAAACAAGCTCAAATTCACCAGCTGCAGGGTCAATTCGCTTGCCGTAACGGATTCCACAAGAGCCGCCACATCAGCTGGCAGCCCGGGACGCTGCCGGAGCGCATCGAAATAACGGACGCTGGCATGCTGCAGGCCGCCATGTGAAACATGCATGGGCGCGCCAAGTGTCATCTGCAGCAGCCCTTCAAAATAAACCGGGCACATCTCCTGCCACTTATGGATGCTTGACAGATCCTCCAAATTGAACCCGTCCGACCGCCATTCTTCCGGGTCGCCTTCCGGCGATCGCATTTTCCGCAATTGATTATGGATCAGTTGGTAGTTAGCCTCCAGAATCCGCGTCGGATAATTCGGGTTATTCCCCTGCATATATTGAAACCAGGGAATGGTATTGCCGTTATAATGTTTGGTACTCTGGTAACTCCCCTTGCTTGCCCCCGACAGCCCCGGAATATGGACCTCCAGCGAGCTCTCATCCAGACCGGTTCGCAGGATCCGCTCCAAATCCTCATCCGCCATGGAGATAAACCATAAGTGAATGGGATGCATAGGATTGGCAGGACGATAATCAGTCCAGCCCCCGTCCGTATGCTTGTAAGGCACTAGCGGAAGGCCCGGATGGCCGCCCTCCTCCTTCCGCAGCTCCCAAATCAGATCCAACTGGGAGCGGGCCAAATCCAGCTGCTTCATATTCCCTGTCATAAGCACAGCATTGGCAGCAGCGTTTATCAGCGGCTCGATTATCGTCAGGAAACCATGCGGCCAGCGCCAGCCATAATAGCCGCCCCACCATTTGCCGTCCATGTATTCCCCGATTATCCCGCTTAATCCCACATTATCCGGAATAATTCCGCCATTCGCATCGATCCTCTCCTGCCAGGCAGCCGTGTATTCCAGCACCCAATCGCGATAGGATTCCTGCCCCGCATACAGATAGGCATGGGTCACCATTCCTGTAGCATTCAAATTGAGCGGGACATCTCCCCTGGTCATCCGCTGATTCATCATCTGGATGATCTCCTTATAAACCGCATCATCCGACCAGGGACATTTGCCCAAAGCATAATCTACGCCCGGCACATCCTCAAATGGGGCCGGATAATGATCCAGAATCCCGCGGTGCGTGCTCCAGTCCTCTTCCGTCAGATCGAACTGAGGGCCTTTGCTGCCGTTGATAGGCGAGCGGATCAGCCGCTTTTCCCGATCGTAATTGGGCGCTTCCGGATCGTCGCCGGTGTATAAAGCCGCAAACCGCTTGGCTCTCTGCCGGTTCTTCAAATAATCCGGGTCCGCAAGCCCCATGAAATATAAATAAAGATAGCCTTCCCCATGATGCATCCAGTCGTAATAGGCATCGAATTCACGGGAGATTTGCCCGTATTCCGTCCACTGCCACGTAATCCCTTCCCACACCTTGTGGGCCAGCTCCAGGGTTTCATCGCTTCCTCCGAGCACATACAACAGCGCCAAATACATGAACCCTTCATAAGGATCGTCTGACCCATCCATGCCCGGCCAATCCGGACGCCAAATCAAGGTGCCGTCAGGACGCACATACCGGTTCACGAATTCAACTGCCGCTTGGTTCAGTGTATCGAATAGCAATCTCTCCATCAGCGCCCAGTGGGGAGGATCCCAAGTTTCTTCAGCCGCCAATTTCATCATAATCTGCATCTCCCCGTTGTAAGTGGAATAAGAACATCAGCGTTTTTTCAAAATAAAATCATTGCCGACAAGGAAACGCCAAAATGCCAGCCTTTGGTACGTTTCTTTCTGCCCATCCGATCCATACCAGGGATACTGGGTCTTAAGGATCTCAATCACTTCCGGATCATCGAACCCGTCCGTATTAAACAGATTCCGCTGCTGCTCCACCGCATCCAGGCGGATTTTGAACACATAACGGGTTCGGTCCGTTTTGTTGGGCTGCGCGCAGTGCCAAATATCCTGGTGCATAAAAGCGATCGTTCCCGCTTTCGCGGCCAGATGGCGCTGTCCCTCGATATTCTTGTAGCGTGAGATGCTCCAGTAGCTGGCGCGCCGCAGATGGGAACCGGGCAGTACGAGCGTTGGCCCCATTTCGACAGGCGTATCATGGGCGAAATAGAAAGCCTGAATATCGAAATTGTGGGGGTTGGGATTCATGATGCCGGAATCCACATGCCAGTTCTGCGATTTGCTGTTGTTCGGCTTGACTGTGTGCAGGTAGGAATGGTCATACACATAATTCCGGCCGACCAGACTTTCTATGACTCCCCGCACCTGGGGCAAATCAAATACGCTGCGGATCGCCTCCGAGCTGTTCCAGAATTCATATCCCTGCGGCTCGACATTCAACTCATCCTGATAGACAGCCTCGTTCAGCTCCCGGGGAACCAGATCCTCCAGGACGATCAGCCCGTCGCTGCAAAAACGCGCCATCTGACGGGCATCCAGCAGATGCTCGTTTGCTGTTCTAGCCATCGGTCTCGACCTCCCTTTCCAACAGATATTCCCAAGGCAGATGGCCGGTTTCATTCTCATGGCCATGCATGAAATAAGGCAGCTGGGGAGCCTGGAGCACCTTCCATCCGTCCCTCATCGCATCCAGCACGGACGCATAAGGAGGGACGGCGGAATCTCCTGTTTCCATCCGGCTGTCTTCTGCGGACGAAGCTCCGTCATAGAGCGCCCAAGCGATTGTTTTGGAGCTGAGCTCAGGATTAACCAAACATAAGAATAGGACCTGTTGCCGTTTCACTGCCATGATGATCTCACCTCATTTATGAATTGGGACTTCCCGCTACTAGCTTCAACTAAAGATGGTAACCGCCATCGACCGGGACAATCGCGCCGTTGACCCACGATGACTTACTGCCGGACAGGAACAGCACCGCATCGGCAATCTGCTGCGGGGACCCTACATTCGGTTCCTGTTTGGCTGCCTCAGCCATCCGGTCCGCCTCCTCGGGACTGCCCGCAAACTGTCCAAACCATTGATTGAGCAGCGGAGTATCAATTCCTCCGGGCATCAATACATTGAAGCGGATACCTGCCTCCCTCAGATCAAGGGCCAGGCCCCGCGTCATATGGTTCAATCCGGCTTTAATCGTGTCATAGACCAGGTTGTTGCTGTCATTATGAATCGCGTTGATGGAGCTGATATTAATGACGCTCCCGCCGTTTTCCTTCAGATGGGCTAGCGCCGCCTGGACGAGGAAGAACGGGGCTTTTAAATTGACCGCGAGCAGTCTGTCCCAGTCCTCGTGCGTGATCTCATCGACGGGTTTATGGCATACGAGAGCCGCATTGTTGACAATAATGTCGATCCTGCCCCATCTGCCTAGCGCCTCGCGGACAAGCCTGTCAGGGCTACTGCGGTCCGCCAGATCAGCTTGCAGGAAATGGGCATCGCCTCCGCTTTCCGTAATGCCCCGGACGATGCCTTCCCCTCTCTCGCGGTCCCGGCCGCTTATCAACACTCTGGCGCCGTGACGTGCCAGTGTTTCTGCAGCTGCCTGACCGATCCCGCTCGTTGAGCCCGTAATAATTGCCGTTTTACCTTGAACGCTCATTTCTTCATCTCCCGGCAATGGTAATGGCTTTATTCCCTGTCAGCAGCGGAGCGGGGTCCGACGTCGGTCAGATCAATCGGCTGGAAACCAAGTGCCCATGCAGGCGAGTCCTCCAAAAGCGTGAAATTACCGCCTGCCGGATCCTCCAGACGGGGATCGGCATAGATCGAATGCAGATCGTATCCAAGCTGGTTCATATCCTCCATGGAGCGTTTGTCATTCAGCGAAAAATTCGCCTGTTCGTCGAACTTTTGATTGCCGGATTCCGGCTCGCCGCCTGAGATATCCCAGAACAGGTTCAAATCGCTGCTGAATCCTTTTTTGTCAAGCTGGCCGGAGTAGCCCGCCACAAACATCGGCTGCCCGTCGGCGACAATGATGTTCTTCTCGAATGTAAAGGAAAGATGATCCTCCGCTCTGCCAAGCGCGGCCTGGCCTTCACGGCCGAATGCGAAAATATTGTTGCGTACGATATTCTCCCGGCCGTAATGCTGATGAAACACCTGGCTGCTCGTCCTGAAGCAAATATTGTTCTCAATAAGGATATGCGAGCTGC
This sequence comes from Paenibacillus nasutitermitis, assembly GCF_014641075.1. Taxonomy (GTDB): domain Bacteria; phylum Bacillota; class Bacilli; order Paenibacillales; family Paenibacillaceae; genus Paenibacillus_Z; species Paenibacillus_Z nasutitermitis. The sequence continues at coordinate 1,101,395 of NZ_BMHP01000001.1, read as the reverse complement.
CTTCATCCGGATAAATCGCCCAACCCCCATAATTGCATTTCTCAATATCATGGATCAGATTGCCGCGAATGACGGTTCCGGGTTGGACGCCAAGCGTATAAATTCCACCCATGTCGCTTAGAAGCCCGTGGCCGATATCGTGTATATGGTTCTTCTCGATCCGGTTGTTCTTCGACACATTCTCCGCATAGCCCCATACCCAGCCGCAGGAGATCCCCGTATAATACAGGTCGTGAATATGGTTATGCGAAAATGTATTGCCGGCGGAATGAACAGAGAGAATGCCGCAAGCACTATGAAAAATACGCCCGCCGGCGTGAATATGATTGTCCGTGATCCTGTTGCTGCCTGTACGCAGCAGGATGGAACCGCTGGCATCCGCGCCGTCCAGCTTGATTCCGCCAGCTCCCATATCGCTTATGGTGTTGCCGACAATCCGATTGGACATGCAGCCCTCGGACAGTTCGATCCCGTACCAGCCGATTCGCTCGATCCGGCAATCCTCGATGGAACAGTAGCGGACACCGCGCATGTGAACCACGCCAGGAATATGGAAAGCCGCCTGCGGCGCTGCGGCAAAGTCAATGCCCGGCAGCTCGAACCGTTCGCCGCCGCCTTTTGGCTGGATCCAATCCGTGTGGGCAAAGGTCAATCCCTGGAACGACAAATGCTCCACATACTTCTCTTCCTCCGGCTTGCCCTCAAGCTTCAATAGTTGGCGGGCGGAGCATGCGACCAGCTCCGTTTCCGCCAACGCTTCCCCCGGAAGGGGGATATAATAAACTTTGCCGGCTGTCCGGTCGAGATACCACTGGCCGGGATCGGTTAAAGCTTCAAATACATTCTCCACGTAATATTTGGCATAGCGCCGGGCTACATCGTCTTTAAGCACGAACATGCTCTTTCGGCTGGATTTCACCTCCCCCGTATCGGGATTAAAAGATGCCACCGGCATTCTTTCCTCGATCCAATAATGGACAGCCACGACATCGATGTCGTTCCTATTGCGCCATGAAGCATCGATATCGCCTTGTGCGCACACGAATGTATCTGTTCCGGCAAAGAGATCGCTGCTCATCTCCCCTCCTTGAAATCCGGTGCCCGGCACATCCTTCATCCAATAAAAACCCTGTTTGGGCAGACGGGTGCGGGACCGCCGCTCCCCATTGACGAATAGCTGACGGAAATATCCGTTGTCTCCGTCTGCAACCGGAGCATCGGCGACCCACATCGCAATGCCGCCTATCGTCTCTTCCCGCCAGCCGGATAACCGGCGTCCGCCATCCACAACAGGCGTTTCTCCCGGATAAGCGGCATAGGTGACAGCCGCCGAATCTTCCGGCGTGAACACGACAGGTTCCGTCTGATGATAATGGCCCCCGCGGAGCCATACCGTAACCGCCCCGGAAATCAGAGCGGACTGCTTCAGATGCCGGATGGCATCCCGCGCTCCGGCAATGGTTGCCAGAGGACCGTCATTGTCCTCAGGATGAGGCTCCGGCAGTCTCCCCGTCCATGTGTCTTTGCCTAATGTCGATACATACAGTTCGTTTACACTCACTTGTTACATCTCCTTCCGTATGGTACTGCTTATCGCTGTAGTCATTCTACTTCGCTTCCATCCTGCCGCCAGCTACGCTTTAATCGAGCCGGACGTAAGTCCTTCGATAAAATAACGCATGCCCAGCGTAAACATCAACAGCAAGGGTACGGAAGCGAACACATAACCCGATGTGATAATGCCAAGATCCGGACGGGATATTTTCCCTACCGAGTTACCCGAATCCGGCGCGTAGCTGGCTAAAGCCATGGAAATCGTCTGCAAGTCCGGCGTGCTGATCAGCAGCATGGGCCAGATCAGATCATTGTAGATCGAAAGAAAGTTCATGATTGCGATCGTAATCAATATGGGACGCGCCAGCGGAAGAGCAATCGACCACACGCAGCGGAATTCATTGGCTCCTTCCATTCTTGCCGCTTCGAACAGTTCTTCAGGCTGCGAGGTGAAGAAGGTGCGCAGCAGGAATATTGCAAACAGCTGACCGCCGCCGATATAGAAGACGGCCAGCCCTTCCAGGGAGTTCTTCAAGTGCAGCCAGTCCGCCAGCACGAAGTTTGGCGTCAGCAGCAATACGCCAGGTACAGTCATCAGCATGACAATAACCCAGAACATCAGATTCCGGCCTACGAACTTTAACCGGGCAAACGCATAGCCGCTAAGCGTCGAAAACAGCATGATGCCGAGGATAGAAATGACGCATAAATAGATCGTACGCAGGATCGGAGCCATCAAATCGAACAGCGCAAATGAAAAATTGCTGAGAATCGGCGGCCAGGGCATTCCCCAGAAATCGCCGTAGATCATCAGGCTGTTCCGCAGCGACATGGAGAGCATCATAATGATAGGCACAAAAGAAAGAATCAGGATAACAGCCAGCAAGGAATAGCTGATGATCGCTTTCGCATTTATTTTCCTTGGCATCCTCATTCGACTCCTTCCTGTTTCGAGAATCGCAAATTCAGTATTGAGCCGGCCAACACGAAGATTGCCAGAACAAATCCGATCGCGGAAGCATAACCGAAATTTGCATCGGAGATCTGGTTATACATCTGCAAGCCTGGTACATAAGTAGCCGTACCCGGTCCGCCGCGGGTGAACAGATAGATATTGGCAAACCCTTGAATGCTTCCGATAAACGTAAAAAACAGAATCAAACGGATTTGCGGCCGGATCATCGGCAGATCAATTTTCCAGAAACGTCCCCATGAGCCTATCCCGTCAATCGAGGATGAATCGTAGATATCCCTGCTGATTCCGATCAGCCCGCCGAAATATATCAGAAAAGCGAAAATGCTCACAAATGGAAAACCGGCCATAATAATACTCCAAAGGGCAATGCTCTCCTCGCCCAGCCAGGCACGTTTCCAGCTCTCAAGTCCGACTGCGTCCAGAAACTGGTTGATCATCCCCACCTCGGGCTCATACATCATCTTCCACAGCAGAATGCCGACAACGCCGGGCACGATGCTGGGGACAACGTAAGCCGTGCGGAACCAGTATTTCATGCGGCTGCTGCGAAGCCAGAAAATCAGCTCCGCAACGAGCAGCGGCATCGTCACTTCTTTAATAATCGAAGTGATCAGAATGATGAACATGTTCCAGATCCCGACCCAGAAGAACGAATCGGACCAAAGGGCAGCGAAGTTTTCAAAGCCGATGATCTTGAGCGGCTCCTTCAAGCTGAAGTTCGTGAAGGAATAGAAGACCGCCATCAGCGTCGGCGCAATATTAAAGATCAGAATCAGCACAATGGAAGGCAGCAGCAGCAGATAAGCCGACCTGGAACGCTTCAGCTTTCGGCCGAAACCGAGCACTGCTGCACGCCAGCTTGCGATTGACCAGACCAGAGCGCATATTATGGTCAAGATCAACGCAGCATTCACCACAATGAGGGTAATTTTGAAATAACGCAGTCTGTCTGCGTCGAGCGCGCTCTGGAGAGAAACCGTTACCGTCTCTCCCCGATCGGTCAATAGCAAAATTTCTTCGCCCGCTGTGCCCATAAGACTGTTTATTGTGCCAGCCGTCACACGCGCTTCATAATGCCCATAGCCCTGCGCATCCAGTACATACAGCTTGCCTTCCTTGTCACCCGCCAGAATATGACCTGCTTCATCGACTGCTGCAACCATCGTGACGGGATAGGATGAGATCTGGTTGATCCAGCGTACTTTCCCTTGCTCCGATACCAGCGAAACATGACCTCTCTCGTCTCCCGCCAATAGTTCCCCGTTCCCGCTCAAACCGAGCCTCGCGATGGGTTGAATCAGATTCGTTCGCCACAACTCATCTCCTTCAGGTGACAAGTATCCCACTTTGGAATCGGCAGTGCCGAAATATACGCCATTCTTCCCTGCAGCGACAGCGGTAACATCGAAACCAATTTTCGTCTTGTAGACGGCCTTGCCAGACTCGTCGAACAAGCCGACCCAAAATTTATCCGTATATTGCCCGATGCCATAAGCAATTGCCAGTTCACCGCTTGCCCCGGAGTCCAGTGCGATAACCCGCCCGTTGACATTGAAGCTGGACTGCTCATTCAGCGACAAATCAAATACAAAAACCTTCCGGTCGCTTGTGCCGACATAGATTTTGTTTTTGTCAGCCGACAGAGCCAGATCCGCTACTGTCCCTGCAAGCTTCTTTTCAAGGAGCAGCTGCCGCCCTTCCACAATAATCAGCCGGCTATCGCTGGTAATGGCAGCAGTTGTCCGGCTGCCCACTTCGATTGCTTTCATGATTCTCCCGCTGCCAAGCGGACTGCTCACCTGAACAGGTTCCCCGGAAGATGCAAAGGCGAAGTAATACAGCAAGTTGGCAATAATGATGAGGATCACAGCTCCGATCGCTGTCCGCAGCGCGTTACTTACAAGCGGCAACGCGCCTTTCTCCCGTGATAGGTTCGGCATAATACCCTCCCTCCTGGACGCTTATTGCCCGGGCGCCCGTTCCGGATGCTCGATGTCTTCCGCGGTCAGTCCTGCGTTCTTGATGATGGCATCAAAGTTCTTCATCCAGGATTGCTGGAGCTTCTTGCCGAATTCCTCCGGCGTTATCTTGCCTTCAAGCGCCTCTTTGTACAAGTTGAAGTGGGCCTTGCTCAAGTCCGGCACACTTGTCGATAACGGATTATTAATCGGAATTTCCGCGTTACCGAGCATCTGGACCCCTTTAAACATCTCCTCGATCTCTGCCGGCACCTTGACGTTTTTGACCATGACTGGACCGCCGGGATTGAATTTATCGGCTGCCACCATGCCGTCGACCCAAGCCTGATAGCCGGGCTGGGAAAGCCAGAACATGACGAAATCAAGTACCATATCCGTTTGATTCTGATTCTTTTCAATAATGCTTACATATTCGCCCGAGGCAGACTCTACACTGCGCACCGGCCCCTGAACGAGATCTCCCGTCATCGGCGGATTCTCGAACGTCCCCCAATTAAAAGGCTTGAGCGAGCTGGTATCCGTAATCTTCAGCTCTTCCAGCCGTTTCGGATCATTCAGATTGGCCATATCCTGCTTCACAGTCGGAAGGCTCCAGGTGCCGTCAATGATCATGGCGGCTTTCTGCTGAAGGAACAAGGGATAATCGTCGGAGCTTATGAAGAAATCCTTCTGCGCATATTTCGGGAATACTTTGGCCATATTCGTGACCATCTCCGTCATCTCCGGCGTATCGAAACGGATTTGCCCCTCTTTAATGGCCTTAAAAAACCTTGCCTGATTGAAATTGTATTTCAGATCAATATAGGGATCGTTCGGATCGGCCGTGAATGTACCATCCATTTCATCATCGTAGTTGTAATCGCCTTCCTTCGCCCGGACAATATCATGCCAGCCACGGGTAAATTGATCGAGATAGATCTCGATGACCCACTGCGGCACCTTCCATACAAAATTGGAGGCTATGGGAATCATTCCAGCCGCTTTGATGGTCTCGGACACGCTCACAAGCTCTTCCCAGTTGGTCGGCGGCTGCAGATTCAGCTTGTCGAAGATGTCTTTATTGTAGAACCACATAATATGAACCGATTGCGTCGGCAGCATGATGCGTTCGCCTTTGGCATTTTTGGCTACGAAGAAATTGAAGTCCAGGTCGTCATCCCACTTGTTGCCGGTATACGGGTTGACTTGATAACGGTATTTGTCAAAGTTCAAATACTTTGCATAGGTAGGCACGTAGTTGCCCGCCACCAGATCCGGGCGAGGCGTGCCAGCAGCGAGCAGCGTTCCAAGGACGGTCGGGTAATCACCGGCCGTGCTGCCCTTCGGCTCCCATATCAGCTTTACATTAGGCTGTACTTTTTTGTAGGCCGCTGCCAGGGATTCGAATGCTTTGGCAGCTCCTGTGTCTTCCGGGCTCCCATTCAGGGAGATGACGATTTCACCGCTGAAGGCTTTCACCCCCGCAGCAGGCGGTTCCTCTTCGGCAGCAGGCTCCACCGGCTTGTTTTCATCTTTATTTCCATTTGCTGACGGCTCGTTGGTAACAGGCTCATTGTTGGCGGGAACAATCGGCTTGGAAGAATCGCTGCATGCAGAAAGAATGGATGTTAAAGCAAAGACCATTATTACTAGCATCGTGCTGATTTTTTTCATGCATAACCCTCCACAGGAATAGGATAGATTTACATTCAAGCCCCTTATATGAATTTCCGCAAGCGAGATTGACGTGTATAAATCCTCATGCTGTTTGAACGGTTCGTTAGCTATTTATATACATTTCAAATAAAAACCACCACCTTTATAGCAATACTGAATAATAGAAGGATAGCGTTTTCAATGGTTGCCGGTCTCGGATTGGAGCTGCGAAAAGAACGATAAAGGTAATAAGCTTGGGGAGTTCTGATGCATATTGGAGGGAGTATGGGGGCGCATAGTTGTTGTAAACGTTTGCATGAATGTCGGAGAAGGTTTACACCTCCCCGCCGTTGCTGTCGATCCAATCGATTAAATTTTGTTTGGAATAGTTCAAATGCTGACGTAATCCATCGCGGGTCCCCTGCCAATCCTGCTTCAAAAGCTGATCCACGATTTCCCTGTGCTGTGTCATGGACAAATTATATTGCTTCGGTGTAGGATTGCCGACGGTCAAGATACGAAAATTCATGAGATTCTGATAGGTTTCCAAGATTTGAATATTCCCGCAGGCATTGATAAACTCCGTATGAAAAATCATATCAAAATGGCCATACTGCTCGATTGGCGTTACTGCCGGGTCAACTTCCGCAACGGCATGCCGTGTAAGCTGGTCGAGCCTGCCGGCGATTTCTTCAAACCGCTCTGCGGAGAATTGACGGTACTGTTCAATCACCCAGTAGTCGATCATCAGTCTGAATTCAATTACTTGCTCCACATAGCTCTTGTCAATTCCGACGACAAAAGTCCCGACCTTGGGCACGGTTTTGACCAACCCTTCCGCTTCCAGACGGTTGAGCGCTTCCCGGATTGGAGTGATGCTGATTCCCAAATTTTTCGCTAGGACGGGAATGGATATTTTCTCATTGGAACGGAAGGTTCGGCGGATAATTAACTGCTTCAAAGTTATGTATACCTGATCGAATAAATTGGAAGTTTGAATTTTAGGTAAATCCACAGCAACCACGCCTCTTTCTCAAGATGAAAAATCATACCGCCTATTCTTATATATAAGATATAAGAAGGATGTAGGGAAGTCAACCTAAACATTATCCGACAATAAATTCAAAAAAAAGAGGCGCAGCCGCTGCCGGCCCACCCCAATCGTAGATTCATCCTATATGAAAACCTAAACCATAATTTTACAAATATCGTTCGTAAACTCCACCGGATCCTGCAGCGGCAGTCCTTCGATCAACAGCGCCTGATTGTAAAGGAGAGCCGTATAGAGCTGAAGCTTTTCCTTATCCTTGCCATTGGCATCCTTCAGCGACTGGAATACCGCATGATGCGTATTGATCTCAAGGATCTTGTCCGCTTTCACATCCTGGCTGTTCGGCATGGCTTTCAGTATTTTCTCCATTTCGATGGTAACCTCGCCGTCTGTGGAGAAACATACGGGATGGGTCCGCAGCCGCTTGGAGGCTTTAACGCCGCTTACTTTATCCGCCAGAAATTCTTTCATGGCGTCAAACAGCTCTTTATTCTCATTCTCGTCGGCATCGGACTGATCCTGATCCTTGTCTTCCTCTATGCCGAGGTCGCCGCTCGAAACGGATTTGAATTCTTTCTCTTTGTAGGCCATGATCATTTTGATGGCAAATTCATCAATGTCATCGGTGAAGTAGAGAATCTCATAGCCTTTATCCGCAACCATTTCGGTCTGCGGCAGCTTGTCGATTCGTTCATTCGTTTCACCGGACGCATAATAAATATATTTCTGGTCTTCCGGCATTCTGGCAACGTATTCGTCCAGCGTGACCAGTTTCTTCTCTTTGGAAGAGTAGAACATCAGCAGATCCTGAAGGACATCCTTATGGCGGCCATACTCATTGTAAACACCGAATTTCAGCTGGCGGCCGAATGATTTGTAGAATTGCTCGTATTGATCCCGCTCGTCTTTAAGCAGCGATTGCAGCTGGCTTTTGATTTTGCTTTGGATGTTCTTGGCAATCAGCTTCAATTGACGGTCATGCTGCAGCATTTCCCTGGAGATATTAAGTGACAAATCCTCAGAATCGACCATCCCTTTGACAAAGCTGAAATAGTCGGGGAGAAGATCGGCGCATTTGTTCATAATCAGCACGCCGTTGGCGTACAGCTCCAGACCTTTCTCGTATTCCTTGGAATAATAATCGAACGGAATGTTAGCCGGAATGAACAAAATCGCCTGGTACCGTACCGCGCCATCAACGCTCAGATGGATATGCTTAAGCGGCTTGTCAAAGCCGTAATGCTTCTCCATATAAAAGGACTCGTAGTCCTCGGGAGTCAGCTCGCTTTTGTTTTTTCTCCAAATGGGAACCATGCTATTGACAGTCTGCTCTTCCTGATAATCCTCGAATTCATTCTCGCTGCCTTCTTTAGGCCGCTTGCCGGAAATCTCCATCTTGATCGGGTAACGGATGAAATCGGAGTATTTCTTGATAATCGCTTTCAAGCGATATTCTTCGAGATACTCATCATAACTCTCATCCTCTGTGTTTTCCTTGATTTTGAGGATGATTTCCGTACCGACCGAATCCTTCTCATAAGGCTCAATGGTATAACCTTCAGCGCCATGGGATTCCCATTTGAAAGCACCTTCGCCACCCAAAGGCTTGCTGATAACCGTTACCACATCGGCAACCATGAAGGCGGAATAAAAGCCTACCCCGAACTGACCGATGATATCGTGGCCGTCTTTGGATTCATTTTCTTTCTTGAACGCCAAAGAACCGCTTTTGGCGATAATCCCAAGGTTATTTTCGAGATCCTCCTGGGTCATGCCAATACCGGTATCTGTAATAATCAGCGTCCGGGATGCTTTGTCCGCGGTCACTTTAACAAAATAGCTGTCCTTGTCGAAGGCCAGATTATCATCGGTTAACGCTTTATAATAGATTTTGTCGATTGCGTCGCTGGCATTGGAAATCAGCTCTCTCAAGAAGATCTCTTTCTGCGTGTAGATGGAGTTGATCATCATATCCAGCAGTCTCTTGGACTCTGCTTTAAACTCTTTTACTGCCATCCTTATCTCTCCCTTCCATAATAAAAAGACACCCGTTTTTTGTAAAATAGGTTGAGGTTTTGTGATTAGCACTCTAATCCGTTGAGTGCCAACCCTTATTTTATATCATTCCCCATTTTTAATGTCAATACAGACATGCAGGTTTGTCCAAAAAAATTTAAGCCCGATGCGGACATAAGAGGCTTTTCAAAGTGCGGGGCTCCAGATGATCCTGCTACAGATCCCCCGCCAAATCATGTTATGATGAGGATAGACAAGCGTACAGGAGGTTTTATGCGATTATGAGGAAAATTGCCATTATTGGTGCAGGAAGTATCGTATTTTGCAAAACTTTGATGTTGGATATTATGGCGACGGAAGCGCTGGAAGAAACGGAATTTGTGCTCATGGCTCCCTCCACCGCGAAGACGTCCCAAGTAGAGGCTTTTGCCAATAAAGTCATTGCGGAGAACGGATTGAAGTCGAAGGTTTCCATTACGACGGATAGACGGGAAGCGCTCAAAGGCGCCGATTATGTGATCTGCACCTTCCAGGTCGGCGGAGTTGCCGCCTTTGAAATGGATTACAAGATCCCGCTCCAATACGGAGTGGACCAATGCATCGGCGATACGCTGGGTCCTGGCGGTATTTTCCGCGCATTGCGGAGCATTCCCGTTATTCTCGATGTGGCCAGGGAAATGGAAGAACTCTGCCCGGACGCGCTGCTGCTTAACTATGTAAACCCCATGGCGATGATCTGCTGGGCGCTCGGTGAAACCAAGGTGAAATTCGTGGGGCTCTGCCATGGCGTGCAGACGACTCTGGACCTGATCGCAGGTTATACGAACGTTCCCAAAGCAGAGATCGATTACGTCAGCGCCGGCATCAATCATATGGGCTGGTTTCTCAAGCTGGAGCACGAAGGCAAAGACCTCTACCCGCTTCTCCGCGAGAAGTTCGAGCAGCCGGAATTTTACGTTAACGAGAAGGTGCGGGGAGAAGTATTCCGTCACTTCGGATATTTCATGACGGAGTCGACTGGCCATTTGTCCGAATATGTCCCCTGGTTCCGCAAGAATGAACGCGAGCTGGCGCTGTACTGCGACGAACCGGCTTTCGGCGGTGAATCCGGCGCAGCTTATGCGTGGTCGGCTTATGTGGCGGACAAATACAATCAGCCGAATATTATGGATAACGAGCCGACGAAGCTGCCTGCCAGGAGCGTCGAATATTGCGCCTATATTATTGAAGCGCTGGAGACAGGCAAGCCCTTCGCATTCAACGGCAACGTGCGCAACGACGGGATGATTGCCAATCTCCCACATGACTGCTGCGCGGAAGGCCCGATTTATGCGGACCGGACGGGACTCCACCGCACGCTGCTGGGTGATCTTCCTCCGCAATGCATGGCGCTTAATATGACCAACATCAATGTGCAGCGGCTCGCCGTGCTGGCTGCCAAATCAGGGGACCCCGAAGCGGTCGTCCACGCATGCGCACTGGATCCCTTAACCTCGGCGGTGCTTTCGCTCAAGGAAATCAGGGAAATGGTAACGGAAATGCTGGAAGCGCAGGCACAGTGGCTGCCGCAGTTTGCCGGCCGCGAACCTAAAGCTGCGCCGACGATTGCGATTCCCCATGATGTACAGCGCGCAGAGGTTCCGATAGATCCAGCGCTTGCGATATTCTCCAGATTTGGCGAGCTTGCGAAATAGCCATAATTATTTCCGTTTTTTATTAGACGGCATTATGTTAAAATATGAGTTACATTTAATGAAGCAGGTGAACAAGTTGAACGCGCAATCCGATTACGCTGTATTATTGTTTTACAAATTTATAGACGTGCCCGATGCGGAAACATTTACGCAGGAGCATTTGGCTTATTGCAAGGAGCTTGGCATCAAGGGACGCATCTTGATCGCCGATGAAGGAATCAATGGTACATGTTCGGGGACGATTGAGCAGACGGAGAAATATATGCATGATCTGCGCCAGAATCCTCTTTTTGCCGATATTGTCTTCAAGATTGACGCTTCCGAAGGACATACCTTTAGCAAGATGTTTGTCCGTTACAAGAAAGAGCTGGTCACGTTCCGTTTCAATGAGGAAGATATTAATCCGAATGTGCAAAGCGGCAAAAGACTCGCGCCCAAGCAATTTTATGAATATTTGCAGCGGGATGATGTTATTGTGCTCGATGGACGCAATGGTTATGAATATGATTTAGGCCATTTCCGCAATGCCATCCGTCCGGATGTGGAAACATCCAAGGAATTTCCGGAATGGATCCGGGAACATTTAAGCCAGAACAAGAACAAACCCATTCTCACCTACTGTACAGGAGGCATACGCTGCGAGAAGCTGAGCAGCTTCTTGATGAAGGAAGGGTTTGAGGATGTGTACCAGCTTGATGGGGGCATCGTCACGTATGGACAGGACGAGGAAGTGAAAGGCAGATTATTCGACGGCAAATGCTATGTCTTCGATGAGCGCATTTCCATCCCGATCAATCACACGGAGGAAGCCAATGTTGTGGGAAAATGCCACCATTGCGCCAAACCCGCCGACACTTATATCAACTGCGCCAATGATCTTTGCCATCTGCAGCATATCGTTTGCGAGGAATGTGCGAATGAACATGATCATTACTGCTCCGATGAATGCAGTACCTTCTCGCAGGCTATATAGCACTACTTATGAAGCGGCAGCCTTGGAATGCAAGTCCAAGGGGGCCGCTTCTTTTTGGCGCTCCCCCTTATTTACCCCCTAATTTTTCCTTAATTCACCTATAATGCCCTCCCTATGCCCCTTTAAATGCCCTCCCTATATCCCTCCATAGGAGGGACCCCAGAGAGGACCGCCCCACTGGACTCCCGGAATGGTATAACGTTGGCATCACAGAGAATCGGATGTGAGCTACTGCTTACCATGATCGTTTTCGTCCCTCCGGGACACACTTCCTTATCGCGCTCCCGTGGCACCCGTGGACTTCGTCCCATGATAACGTCGATACACCAGAGACGCGTTTAACTACCCGTTCGATGAGAAAGTTTACTTCTAGACTTTGCTTCTTTTCCCCGTCCCGCAGGGACATTCGACAGCCCGAGTGCGCAACATGTGAAAGTGGGTCCCGAATGGGACGTAAACGCGGCTTGCTCGCCGCTGCTCTCACGCTGGCAGCAGCGCCTACGTTATACCTTCCCGGGTGTCCAGAGGTCGGAAACCTTTGGGGTCCCCCTCTGGGGGATTTAGGGGGAGAACTCATACCAACATTAAAAAAGCACCCGATTTCAAAAAAGAAATCGGGCGCTTTTGCCATAAATAGAAATGTATTGCGGGCGAATCTTAATAAGCAAGTGAAAACAGGCCGTTGATGTGAGCCAGGTAACGAGCGTTGCTCGCTTTTTTCATCAGAGAAGCCGGCGTGCCCTTCAGCTCGATGCCGCTGCCGCCAATGCTGCCGATCCCGTCTTTGCGTCCGAGACTGGCCAGCGTACCCGAGAATACAGGGCTGAACGTATCCATGGTGCTGCCATTGAAGAAAGCTGCGATGTTCGCGCCAGCAAGCTCGCCCATTTGCCAAGCCAGCTGTGCCGTCGGCGGGTATGGACGTCCTTCCGGACCAAATACAACCGCGCAGTCGCCGGCAAGGAATACTTCCGGATGGGAAACGGATTGCAGGTATTCATTCACCGTAGCGCGTCCGCGGTTGACTTCCACTCCGCTTTCGCCTACCAGCGTGCTGCCTTGAACGCCGCCAGTCCACACGAGCGTGTTCGTGTCGATCGTTTGGCCGTCTTTCAGGCTGACGATGGATCCGTTCACTTCCGTGATGGCAAGTCCGGTGAGGAATTGCACGCCGCGCTGCTCGAGGCTTGATGTTGCACGGGCAATCAGGTCAGCCGAGAAGATTGGCAGAATGCTTGGCATTGCCTCAACAAGATAAAGCGAAACATCGGCGAAATCAACGCCATTCTTGCGGCAGATGCCGGGAAGCTCATCCGCCAGCTCGCCTACAAGCTCTACGCCGGTAAGACCGCCGCCGCCGATAACGAAAGTTGCATCCGCTTTGTTTTTGGTTTTGCTGTATTCACGGATGCGCTCTTCAACATGCGCATAGACGCGGTTGGCATCCAATACGGATTTGAGAGTCAGGCTGTTTTCCTGCAGTCCCGGAATACCGAAGTAGTTGGTTTCGCTGCCCAGAGCCAGAACCAGGGAATCATAACGGTAGGAAGAACCGTCCTCCAGCTTGACCGAACGGCCGGCAACATCGATTTTTTGAACTGTGCCGACTTTGATGTTGATTTGCTTGCCTTTAAGCAATTTTTCAAGTGGCAGAGCAACCGCCTTCTCGTCAACATTACCTGCTGCCAGACGATGCAATTCCGTGATGATTTGGTGTGAAGCAACACGGTTAATTACGGTGATTGTAGCTTCTTCTGCAGACAAATGTTCACGGGCCGAAAGAGCGCTCAACAAGCCGCCGTATCCGCCGCCCAAAATAAGAATATGTTTACTCACGTTCATCCTCCGTTCTGAATGATTAATCTATTCGTCTTCTTTTTTGTTTCTTTCGGCAAGAATATCCAGATAAGCCTGGCTGAAACGAAGCATCTTCTGAAGCTCAGGGTCCTTCAGCAGCTTAAGCATGCCAAACAGACCGATTGTGCCTTCAGCATGCTCGGCGCGGTCATTGGCTTCGATTACAGCAGATGCATAACCTTTGACTTTCTTCTCCAGAGGTTTCACCACTTCTTGAAGTCCACCAACCATATCCTGAATAAGCACGCGGTCAGTTGCTACTTTGGAAGCCAGGTCGTATGTTTTGGTCAGGAGAGTCATCATTTCGGTAAGCTTCGGCAGTTGTTCCACCAATACCGTTAAGGACTCTTGCACTTCCGGCTTAAGCAGTTGATCCAGCACATCCGGCTTGGCAGCTGCTTGTACTGCGGTAACATCCAATTCTGTTTGTGGGGCAGTTGTTTCTGACATTTGCACGTTTCCTCCTTCATTCAAATAAATAGTGCCGGCTCGCTGCTGAAAACGGATACTCTTCTTCTTCATAAGGATAATGATGATTATATTAACCTTCTTAGTGAAAATCTTCACATAGAATCATAGAGGCGTGCCGGATCCAGACTGATGCGAACGAGTAGGTCACATCTGTATCTATTGTATACCTATTCGACGGATTTTGCATCCCCTAAACGAATTGTCAGATCTTTTGTTTTTTTGGCTGACTTGTCTTTATCAGGCAAGATGCGGCTGCTCCCGTTCATCGCACTAACACAGCATCAGAAGCCCAATAACGAAAACAATTATTAACAAGAAAATCCCGCCGAATCGGGGCGGGATGGGTCCGTACGAACAATCCTTATAAACCGGTCGCTTTTCTGGAAGTCAAATCATAGTCGTCTATCTTGTAATCAGCCGCCCTGGGTTTCCTCTCCGCCATGTAGACAGGACGGTGTTGATGCACAATATCCCGCCATTGGAAGTCCCCCCGTCGCAGCGCATGGATCAGTAATTCGGCAGTCGCCATATTAGTTGCAACAGGAATCCCATATACGTCGCATAATCGGAGCAAAGCATAGATATCCGCCTCATGCGGCTGGGAGGCAAGCGGATCGCGAAAGAAAACAAGCAGATCCATTTCATTTCGGGCGACCATCGCTCCAAGCTGCTGATCCCCGCCAAGCGGACCTGACTTGAATCTCATGATATCCAGTTCCGTGCTCTCCATAATAAGCCCACCCGTCGTTCCAGTAGCGAAAAGCGTATGTTCCTTAAAAAGAGGCTCATAGGCGATAACAAAATTCACCAGTTCTTCTTTCTTCCGGTCATGAGCAACGAAAGCGACATTCATGATGATTTCTCCCTCTCCAGGTCTTTTTTATGTTATTTTATATAACATTAATTTAACGTAAATGGAGTCAAAAATCAATTCATTTGTTTTACACCCACTTAATAGCCGAATATATGTTATGTTTAATGACATTTAATTGACAACTCTAAAAACATCAAGCCGGAGAATTTGCCTCTTTACTGGCAATTCACCGGCTTGATGTTTATATAGACAAAATAATTATCAGCACAACAACCGCTCTTTCCCCAATAAACCTGCGACAATCTTTCGTCTTGTTCCTTTCAAAAAGAAAATAAGGTATAAATCCCGATACCTAGTACAACTACAGATAGTCCGCAGCATAAATACGTATGCCTTGTAACATTCGTGCGGTTCATCCAGGCCATTCCCAGCTGCCGGCAGGCAAAATACATGCTGGCTATATTCACAAGAAACAAGACAAGCATAAAGAGCCCCATGATGATGGAGCCCGTGCCTTCCATATCCTGATGATGCCTCCTCATTTCAGAAGCGGCCCCCATCAGTAGTGGTGCCAATGCCCAATGAATCCCATGCAGCACGACAACGCCGATCACAGACATAAACGACAAGACGGAATATTTCGATTCCATACCCATATGCCTGATTTTCTGCAGCATTTTAAGTCCCTCCCGCCCGTTTCAGCCCCGCTTTGATCGTGCTTCCGTATTGTTGTATATTCGGAATCTGCGGGCGGCAGAACTTCAATCACAATAATAAACCGAATGTCCGCTCAATCAAACAATCTGTTCGATCTGTACCGACCGGTCTCGGCTCAAATCCATATATTGGCCTTTCACCTTAATCAAGGGCGATAATGGCTCATTGCCGCAGACCATGACAATTCTTCCCTGTTGGCCATTAGAAAGCCGGACATCGCTGCCGATCAGCATATCCATGATCCGTTTGAGAAAGCATAACGTGGTGTCCGGCTCCAGCAATCCATAAGCGCTGCGGGACATTTCCAGCAGCACATGATAGAACGGAATCGGCTCCTTGTAGACCCTCTTGGAGATCATCGCGTGAAATACATCTGCAACTGCAACGATTTTGCTGAACGGGTCCATCTGACAGCCTCTTTTTCCGTGTGGGTAGCCGCTGCCGTCTTCACGCTCATGATGCTCCAGTGCGACCAGAGCATGCCTGTAATTCAGTCCCGGCGTTTGTTTGATCATATCGAAACCATAAACCGTATGTTTTCTCATCTCCTGGAACTCTTCGAGAGTCAGCTTACCAGGCTTATTTAGAATCGCCTCAGAGATCTTCGCCTTGCCGATATCGTGCAGGAAGCCGGCAATCGTTAAATTCAGCAATTCCTCCCCGTCATACCCTTTTGCTTTACCGATCAACCGGGAAATCAGCGCCACTCCGATAATATGCCTGTACGTATATTCGTCATTTTCGCCAAAATGGCTGAACACCTGCTTTAAATTCATATGATTGCTCATCTCAATGATGATAGGCACCAGATTATTGCGGATATCCGTAGTTGGAATCGAATTGAAATGCCTGACGTTATGGAATACCTCTTTCAATTCCACAATGGCCGAATTAAGTAGATGCAGAATAGGCAGGTTTTCAACGTCCTCCTCCTGCAGCAAAATCCGATGCTGGTATAGCCGCCTGACGCTTTTTCGGTTCAGCAAAGCATTCGCAGGCACAATCAGGGCGCCGAACTCATTGTACATATTTTTATTGATTCTCATACCCACGTACTGGTACTGCCATTTAGTCGGATTCAGGCGATATCACCGCTTTCAGAAGCCAGGACAAGCATGCCATCCCACCGGAGCGAAATATCGCTGTTTAATTTTAGTTCGCCGTTTTGGCATCGTTTGATTGTAATAACCATGACTTTCTGCATGCGCGCAACAGACGCCATATCCGTAAGCCTCCGCTATTCATTTTTGGTGCTGCGGTTTATCTTCCTGCAGTAAGGACTAAAACTTGGCCTTTCCGGTCTGGTTGCTTGAAGGTATGAAGACGCTGCCAAATATAGATGCCGAATTTCTAAATAGTTAGTTATTTATCCCTAATTTCTTCTGAGTAAATTAGGTATATATACCTTATCCTATTATGTTCAGTTTACTCCATTGGAGGTATTTTGTCTAACTATGACGAATAATGATGAATACGGGAATTTGGCTTTTCATGCCAAAATTCTCATCTTTCATGGTTTAAAATCGACTTTTCAGCAATTTTTCCACTGAAATGAAGTCTATTTTTTATTCCTCCAGGACAAAGATGGATCTGCCCGAAATTATGATTGGGGTGTAAATAGATGGAAAATATAAGAGTGATCATTGCGGATGAAAATGACCAAACCAGACGCATGCTCAAAAAATATATGGCCGATCTTCCCTATATGATGATTGTCGGCGAAACGGAATCCGCCAGCGCTCTCATGGATTTAATCGCACGGGAACAACCTCATCTCCTGCTGATAGATCCTTCACAATGTGAAATAGACGGCATTGCTGAGCTGAAAGAGTGTCTGCAAAACGTCTCCCATTTGAAAATGATATGGATGGCTCCGCATGGGGATTTTGCGACCGAAGCCTTTGACTTAGGAGTAGCCGATTATCTTATTAAACCCATTGGGCGAAGCAGGCTTTACAAGGCATTGGACAGAACGAAACGGATGCTCAATATGGAAAGAAAGCTAGACTGTTTAATTGAAATTCCGGAGAAGTTCATCGTTAAAATCAATACAAACCTGCATATTATCGCTTACAACGAAGTTCTTTTTATAGAAAAAATGGGAAAGAAATCAATCGTGCATACCATGCATAACGATCCTCTGGAAACCTACGACAAGCTTGCGCCCATGAAGCTGGTACAGGCCCATCGATCCTATCTGATTAATCTTAATAGAGTGACCCGCATTGTCAAAATGGGAGAAACCTATCAGGTCTTCTTCGGAAATTATCCCAGGCAGGCGCTAATTGCCAAGTCCAAAATGAAAGATATCCAGGAACTGCTGCTGTGAGTCTTTATCCCCCGGATTCAAGGGTCATTCGCGACTTCACCGAACGGGCATATTCCGACGGGCTCATCCCGGTGGCGTTCTTGAAAGCTTTGGAGAAATAATGGACACTGCTGAAGCCAAGCCGCTGGGATATTTCTGTCACGTTAAAGCTATCCTCCCGGATATACCTTTTGGCCCGTTCGATCTTAAGCTTTGTGAAATATTCCATGACGGAGTACCCGGTGTTTTGCTTGAACAGACTTTTGAGCTGGGTCTTGCTGATCAGCAGTTCACTGCAAATACCGTTAATATTCAGCGGATCCCCTATTTTTTCTTCCATATAACGAAGCACCCGCTTGGTTTGGTCATCCTTGCTCTTTTCCCTGGCGGAAGTGGATAAGGGGGATTTTTCCGAATCGGGCAGGGTGCTTCTTCTCAGCAGGCGAATCAGAAAAATTTCCAAATAGCAGCGGAGCAGCTGCTCGCTGCCGAATACCGTCTCCCCGCGCCGCTCCAGCGGATGCCGGAATGGAAAGATGAAGGCATTCTCCCCCTCCTTGATCATCTGGGCAAGCAAATTGCGCTCCTCATCCTCGAGCTTTATTACTTTATCCGCAAAGCGGTCCATCGAGGCGCTGCTGCAGTCAAAGGTTATGACAATGACATTTGGCGCTTTGCCCTCCGCCGCATAAAACTCGTGGAATTCGTTAGGTTTGTGGAAAATAATCATGCCCTGCTTCAGCAGATGTTTCCGGCCGTCGGCCAGCACTTCAATTTCCCCTTTATCCACATATAAAAATTCCCAGAAATTATGTTGTTCGCCGTTAAACACATAGTTTTTGTCGAACTCGAAATAGTACATCGTAATCAACTGTTGAATCTCGAGTGTTTGCCGCAATGCCGTTCGCTTCATATTGTCAAGTCCTGACTGCTGGACCATAGCCATCATCAACTCCCGCTATTTCGGTTAAAACTATCATACCGCGAGTTCTACGGGACGAAAAGGGCATATTCCTTTTGCAAAACAACAAAAAACCGGGCTTTTTAAACAAAGCCATCCCCTTCTTTACCTTTTATACTGAAATGGAATTCAGATCATGGGAGGGCTTTTGGGATGAAATTAGGTGTAATCGGTTACGGACTCCGGATTCGTTCAATCATTTCAGAGATCATCAAGCAGGAACCGTCCTGCAAAGTGACCGCTATCGTTGATATACGGAAGGATGCCATTAGTGCCGAGCTTCAGGCAGAAGGTCAACACGCAATACATTTTTACGACACGGCCGAGGAAATGCTGCGCATAGAAGAGCTGGACGGCATCCTGATCGGCACACGATGCTCGCTGCATACGCCGATGGCGATTAAGGTGCTGCAAAGCGGACTGCCTCTCTATCTGGAGAAACCGGTAGCGACGAATATGGATGATTTAATCCGCCTCAAGAGCGCCTTCGAAGCCTCGGCATCCAAGGTGGTGGTATCCTTCCCGCTCAGACTGACGACAATCGTCCTCTTGGCCAAAGAAATTATCGATTCCGGTAAAATCGGCACGGTCGAACATGTTCAAGCTGTAAACAATGTGCCGTATGGATCGGTTTATTTTCAAAGCTGGTACCGCGACGAACGGGAAACCGGAGGTCTATTTCTGCAGAAAGCGACGCATGATTTCGACTATATCAATTCTCTTCTTGGAAGCAAGCCTGCCCAGATATGCGCCATGACCTCCAAGCAGATCTTCAAAGGAAGCCGCCCTGCAGGCTTAACATGCGGCAATTGCGAAGATAACCGGATTTGTCTCGACAGCAGCTTTTTCAAAACACCTGACAAGCAAAGCTGGGATTCCTGCTGTTATGCGGAGGATACGGGCAATGAGGATTCCGGCAGCTCGCTGATCCGTTATGAATCCGGCATGCATGTCTCGTATTCGCAGAATTTTTTTGCACGCAGGGAAGCCGGCGCCCGAGGGGCGCGTTTACTCGGCTATAAAGGAACGCTCGATTTTGATTTCTATACCGGTAAAGTAAATGTGTATATGCATCATACGCCGCGTGTGGAAACATACGACATTTCTGGAGGAGAAGGGCATTTTGGCGGAGATACGGCGCTTGCACAAAATTTCATCGATATCATGCAAAAAGGCGCCGATTCTCTCTCGACGCTTGATGACGGATTATTGAGCGCTCTCATGTGCCTGAAAGCAAAGGAATCGGCAGAAACCGGCATGTTCCGTTCCCTCGACTGGACATAACCGGGCAAATAAGTTTGCGGGGAAGAAACGGCTATCAAGCACGCTTCTTCCCCGCATCCCTCACATTTTAATCGAACCGGAAGCCAGTCCCTCCACAAATTGTTTACTTGCGAACATGAACAACAGAATAAGCGGAAGCGAGGCAATTGTATAGCCTGCAAACAATGGCCCCCAATTGGTTGTGAACATCTGCTGGAAGGTGCTCAGCCCCAAGGTTATCGGCATCTTTCCATCATCATTGATAACCATCAGCGGCCAGATATAATCATTCCACGTATTGAGAATATTCAATACCCCCAGCGTGGCGATAATCGCCTTGGACAGCGGCAGCACGATCGAGAACAGAATTCTCAGCTCATCTGCCCCGTCAACCCTCGCCGCCTCGAACATCTCCTCCGGAAGCGAAGCAAAAAAGGATCGCAGCACGAAGATGCAGAACACTTGTCCTCCCGCAATATACGGCCCCCATAGTCCTAGCCAGCTGTTCAGAAATTTGAACTCAATGATCAGACTGAACAAGGGAATTAGCGTGAGCGTGAACGGAATCATCAGCAGCGCGATGATCAGATAATAGATTTTCTCCTTCATAAAGAACTTCATTCTTGCCATTGGATACGCCGCAAGGCAGGAAAGGACCAGTACAGCGACCACGGTAACACCACTGATGACAAAGCTGTTCCAGATATATAAACGGATAACGGCCCATGCGGCCGAATAATTCTCGAAATGAAAAGGAAAGGTGATTGACCAGCGCTGCAGATTGAACTGCGAAAGATCCTTGACAGACAGATTAAGCAGGATCAGAAATGGGATGATGGTCAGGAGACCGAAAATCCATATGCCGCCATGCGCGAACAACGTGCGGAAACGAAACTGATTGGGCAACCCGCTTCCTCCTTTCTTCGATTATTCACTCCCATATTCCGTGGAAGATTTGAGATATTTGTTGTTGAAGATCGTTAAACCAAGGATCAGGATGAATAGGACAACCCCGATCGCGCAGGCAAAGCCGAAGCGGCTGTTGCGCATCGCCTCCTGGTACATGACCAAGCCTGGAACCGTCGTAGAATAACCCGGCCCGCCTCCGGTGAGCACCAGTTGAGTCTGGAAGCCCTGGAGTGTGCCGATGATGGTCAGAATCAGAATCAGCTTGACTTGGGACAAGACCAGCGGCAGCTCGATGGAAATAAGCTTGCGAAAACCGCCTGCCCCGTCCATGGTAGCCGCCTCCACCAGCGACCGGGGAATGCTCTGAAACCCGGCCAAATAAATCAGCAGCGCCACACCATCCACCCAGGGAAAGCCGATCAGCATCAGGGAAATCAAAGCGGTCTCGGGGCTGCCCAGCCAGATCGGCTGGCTGCTTTCGGGAACGCCTACAGCGGAAAGGATGGCATTGATAAGCCCCACGTCGGGACTTAAGATGAACTGCCAGAGCAGCAGAACGACCATCATTGGAATGACCAGCGGAAATACGAACATCAAGCGGTATATATTTTGCAACCGCGGGTTCTTCACCTTATAAATCAGAAAAGCGACAAAGAGCGGGATGGAAATCGCGACGACGACCCGCACCAGTGTCAGCCACAATAAGTTCAGGAATGCCTGGGAAAATACGGTGGTAGTAAACATCTCGGTAAAGTTCTTCAGTCCTACATAACGGGCTGTGGTGAAGCCGTTCCAATCCGTGAAGGAATAAATAAAAGCGGCTATGGCCGGATAATAATTAAATACCAGTATCATGAACATGGTTGGCAGCAAAAATGCAAATGCGATCAGATTATGTCTGGTTTTCATCGTTCTCGGAGACTTGCTGCGACCAGGCTTGGATCTGGCGGCCGGTTCGGCTCTGCCAAGTGACATCGGATAACCTCCTTACGGATCATAGGCATCAGAGGGGGGCAAGCCCCCTCTCTTTTTTTACAAAATCAGCTTCCCTGCTGGGAAATAGTATCGGCTGCGCCTTGCTTGTAGAACTGCTCGACCTGAGTGAGGAATTCATCCAGACTGAGCTGGTCTGTCAGATACAACGTCAGAGCGCTCTCGAATTTATCGGAGAAAGCCTGACCCAGATAAGCCGTGAAATGCTGGGCGACGATAATCGGAATATCCGCCTGGAACACTTCATGCCCGGCAGGGGCTTCAGCGCCGATAATATTGGGCTCGGATTCCGTTTCCTTATCGAGCGCCGATATATTGGCCGGTTTGCTCAGGAACATCAGATAATCCATGATGGCCTCGATTTTATCGGGATCATCTTTCTGCAAATACCCCGGAATAATCCATTGTCCAGGCCCCCAAGGCCCATAAATCTTCGCTCCCGTTTCCGTCGATAAGGAAGCGGATTCCTTCGTGATCATCGGGAAGTTGAAGCTTGCAAATTCAAACGGCAGCTTCATGGCATTCAGCTCGGCTATGGTCCAGCTTCCGCCAAACATCATCGCCACCTTGCCGGAGGCGAACATCTCGTTCTTGTCATATTTGCCGGCAAAACCCTTCGGCCAGTATTGAGCCCACTCCTTGTAGAGGGTGAATTCCTCTCTCCGGATGTCTTTGTTCGGCATTTTCCCATCTTGCGTAGCCTGGGCAATTTCCATCGGATCAAGACGATTATTGGCATTGGTGTCCAGATCATCGATATTGCCGATCAGAAACTGGTTATGAATCAGAGCGTCGGTCCACTGCGCATCGCAGCAGCCTTTGTTGACAATGTTAAAGGCAAACGGAGTAACGCCGCTTTCCTTGATCTTCGCCTGAACATCCATAAACTCTACCCAGGTTTTGGGGATCTGAAGGTTCAGCTTATCGAAGATTTCTTTATTGTAGAATATCGCCACGCCAACCCCGTCCGCCGGAATATCGTAAATCTTGCCGTCCGGGGCCCGGACCGAATCCAGAATACCGGGAATGAATGTGGATTCCCATTCCTTGCCTTCATTGTAAGGGTTCGGCTTCTTCAGCCATTCATCAACCGGCAGGAACCAGCCTTTCTTGTAGTTGTTCCACGTCTCCTCAAAGTTGGACCAGAAAATATCCGGCGCATCCTTGGCCATCATTCTTGCCTGCAGCCAGGCGCTGCGGTCCTGTGTGGACGGCACTTTAACCAGCTCGATGGTGACATTGGGATGAAGCTCCATGTATTCTTTGTTCAACTCGTCCAGAACCTTGCGCTCTGTCGGATCCTGAGCGTCCGGCTTCTTGGGAAGATGGGACTGAGGATCAAATTTAATGACGACTTTCTTCAGATTCTCTCCAGACTTGCCTTCTGTTCCTCCTGTATTTCCATCTCCAGCGTTTCCTCCGGCGGCATTGCCGCCCGAATTGCCGCCCCCATTACCTGAACAGGCGGTTACCAGCAGCATTAGTACGAATAAACCGCTTACAAATGCCAGCAGCCTTTTTCTCATGTCCTACACCCCTTCATTTTCAATAGATTCATAACAACAGCCCCTTGTACGACTGCCATGCTTCTATTCTAAGCAGTCTGCCGGAAAGACGGAATGTGCCCAGTTTACTTTTCTGTGACCCAGTTGACTATTTCAGGTTGGCGGCAGCGATGCCCTGTAATCCGAAGGGCTTACGCCGACCATCCGCTTAAACACCTGGCTGAAATGGGAAGGATCCTTAAATCCGAGCTCATAGGCGATCTCAAAGGTCTTCAGCTCCTGCTGCCTCATCAGCTCCTTAGCCTTGTCAATGCGGTGTTTCCACAGCAAATCGCGAAAGTGGACGCCGGTTTGTTTCTTTATCAATCTCGACAGATAGGAGTGATTCATGTGAAGCTTCGCGGAAAGCGATGCAAGCGTCACATCCTCTTTGTAATGCTGCTCCAGAAAAAGATGGATCCTACGGATAATGGAGGGGGTTCCGGTGTCGGACTGCTGGGCAATCAAATACGCTGCCTGGCTCAAATAGCCGGATAAAAATTCAAGCAGGTCGGACAGAATGCTATAGCTGAAAATTTTTTGCTTCGCATCAATGCTTGATTCCGGAGGAATCGGGATATGCAGCTCCTCGAGCATTTGATCCGCACGCGTGAGGACTTCCAGTGCATAGTGCTGAATCACTTTCTTGTCCAGCCCTGCAGCGAGCATTTCCCGGTAAATCACCCGCAACGCAGCCGGTATCTGGCTGCCGTCCCCGCGCCGGATATGCATCAGCAGCTCCGTCATCGCTTTGTCTTCCTTATCCATCCTGCCTTTCTCAAGTCCAATCAGCGCTTCATAGGATATAATGGAGCCTTTACCCAGCAGCATCCGGTATTCCATGCATTGCTTGCTCTGACGGAAGCCTTCGCGCAGCTCTGCAGCGGAAGGTAGCGGCCTGCTGATCCCGATGGACAGACTGTAACCGGAGAGTTTTCCGATTTCGTCCAGGAGTTGGTTGGCGATCTGCATGCTTTGCACACCTCCTGCAAGCGGCATATCGTCGGCGGCAAACAGTACAATATAGATGCCGCTGCGGTCAAGATACGTCCAATACATTTGAGGCTGATCCTGCAGCCGGTGATCCACAAGCTCTCTCAGCACGATAAAGGATAACGGCCTCTCCGACAGATGCATCAGGTCGGCATTGTCGATTTCCACCAGAATGACCTGAATGCTGCGGTCTTGCACATGATGGGCAACCAGCAGGTTCTGGGCTTCCATGATACCCGTATCCTCCGACAGCAGAAGAGAAATGGCCTTCTCACGCTCCAGGCGCTCATCCTCATTCATGCGCAGTATCCCCTGCTGCAGCAGCTCCACGGAGTCTATCATCTCCGACACCTGGATTGGTTTGGTAATGAAATCGCAGACTCCCAGCTTCATCGCCTGCTTGGCGTATTCAAAATCGTCATAAGCTGAAATAAACATCACATGAATATGGGGATAAATCCGGCGGATCATGCCCGCAAGCTCAATTCCGTCCATTTCCGGCATGCGGATATCTGTAATCACCAGCTGCGGCTTCACCAGCGGAATCAACTCCAATGCCTCCCGTCCGTTTGCCGCTTCCCCTACGATGGCGCACTGCAGGCTTTCCCATTCCTCAAGGCTGCTTAAATGTTGGCGGATCAAGGTCTCATCATCGACTATCAAAATTCTCATTGGGCTGCCTCTCTCTCCGTCATCATGATCGGCAGGCGGATCCGGATAACTGTTCCGCCTTTCGTACCTTCTGTTATTGTGATTCCATATTTGCCTCCAAAGAGCAGGCGCAAACGTGACGCAACATTATCCAGTCCCGTGCCGAATCCCCCTGCATGGCTGGAATTGAGCTTCTGGAAACCCGGTCCGCTGTCTTCGACTTCCAGAACCAGATCGAATTGGTGCTCATACGCCCGGATGACGACGCGCCCCGTATGATGGACATGTTCGATGCCATGCTTGATGGCATTCTCGACGATAGGCTGGAGAATGAGCTTGGGCACAAGCAAGGCGTCCAGACCCGTTTCCACCTCGGATGACCATTGTAGCTTCTCCTTATAGCGGTATTTGTGAAGCTGCAAATAAGAAGAGGCCAACTGGATTTCCGCCTCAAGAGGAACGTAATCATTTTTGGGCATGAGCGACGAACGCAGAATTTTGGCCAGCAGATCGATCATCTTGGGAATTTCAGCCGCTTCGTTCCCCCGCGCCATAATACTGATCGATTCCAGAGTATTATACAGAAAGTGGGGATTCAAATGCATTTTGACCACTTTCAGGTCTGCCTCCTTCTTTAACAGCTCCACCTGGTAAACCTGCTGAATCAGAAATTTGATTTTTTCCATCAGCTGATTGAAGCTGCGGCAAAGCTGGGCAATCTCGTCGTTGGTGGTGATGCCGCTGATCTGGAAGAACTCCTCACGCTCCGCCTTGCGCATCAGATTGGAGAGCCGTACAAGCGGTTTGGTAATATGCCTGAGAATGATAAACGTGAGGATAAAGACAACCAGCCAGGCAGCTAGCGTAATCCCGATCGCATAATAAGCCAAGTCGGTAATTTCCCCATTCAATTCTTTTTTGGGCAGAAAGCTGATGTACGTAAACCCCGTGTAATAGGAGCTGCGGCGGTTGACGACCATATCGTCGCCGACTTGCTCCAGCTTGATCTTTGTATCGATTAGATCTGCGTTGCGGGCCGACAGAACCAGACTGTTGGAATTGGTAATCATGAAGTCTCCGCTGGTGTAAGACGAATAGGTATCGGTAAACAAGTCGGGTTTCAGCATAAACACAATATATCCGGTTACCTTATCCGTTGCTTTATTAATAACTTCCAAAGCTGAGCATACCCGTTTGTGGTCGGTGAAAAAAGACCAGCCCAGCGTCCCCGGCTCCTGCTGGTGGGCAATATAGGTAAGTGCCGGAAAGCTCGTAACCTCGATGGCCTTTGTGGATGCATAGGCTTGGCCTTCCAGGTTAAAGACATAAATTTCGTCAATCAAATCGCTAACATTCATTTCGCTGCCGATATCCCGGAGCAATTCCTCAATCAGCCCGGCGCGTTCTTCATCGGATAAAGGCGACGTATCGGGATCAAAATCATTATTCAGGATTTTGTTAAGCGGCAAGGTATTGCTTAATCTCAAGGCCTGCTGCTCCATCAGCTTCAGAATACCGTCAATCTTGTCTGTCGTTTCCACCAGTGTTTGCCTGCTTGACGTTTGAATTTTTTTCTCCAGGATGTCTGTTGTCCTGACATAGAACAAACTGATGATGGTAATCATCGGTATGACGGTCAGCAGGGAATAAACAACGATCATCTTGTAAAAAAGCTTGCCGTTCATACGCCGCCACAACGGCTTGATATCCGGCATGGGACACCTCCTTTAATGATGCCACTCTTGGCTGTCAGGTCTGAAAAGCTCCATTACTATTCTCTCCCGGTATCCTTGATTCCTCTTTTGTCCTTGTGAACGGCTGTGTTTAAGCCAGCAATGCAGGCTTCCTTCGGCAACGGGAAAGACGAAGAAGGCTTCCCGGTAGAACCGTGGAAGCCTTCTTTTGCAGTATGCTCACTCACCGGCGGATCATGCCTTCTCCATTCTTTCATCCAGCCAATCCGAAAGACCCGCCACCCGTTCCGGGTATTTGCCGCTGCGGGCAAGAAATCCGGTTCCATGCTGCCTCATGGGGTCCTGATCCGTCGGCTGGTAACGCAAATCCACGCTCCAGCGTACAGTATCGGATTCGTTGGGCGTCGACATATGCAGCAGCCTGTCATTGAACAGAATGGCTGTCCCCGCCTTGACCGGAAGTGCGACAGGAGCCGCCTTCCCTAGCTGATGCTCATGCAATGCCGTGTAGCCCGTGCCGCTGTATGACTCCTGATGCCAGTCGAGCAGCTTCTTCCGGTGTGTGCGGGGCTTGATATAGAGACAACCGTTGGCAAGTGTTGCATCAACGAAGGATAGCCATACCGTAATGACAGGATTGGCATTGGCATCCGGCCAATAGGATTTGTCCTGATGCCAGGGTACAGCACCTGCCGCAACGCCAGGCACCTTGGGCCGGACATTATATACCGGGCTGGCAAAAATCTCGCCGCCAATCAGTGATTCCACCACATCCAGCAGCTTGGGGTTGCTCATCAAATGAAAATAACCCGGAAACCGGTCTCTCCAGCCCCGGCCAAATTTAAGAAACTCCTGATCGGAGAGGCCTTTGAACAATTCCGCCAACCGGTATTCGAATGGACGGTTCTCCAGCTTGTCGGATATTAATCCATTCGAATACAGCTCATCCGCGATAATTGATACCTTTTGCTCCATAGCTTCTCTGGGGGCTAGCATATCCTCTGCGTTAAGCAAATCCGGTATAACGAGATAACCTTCCTGTTCATATGCGGCTAACTGCTCGTTAGTCAAACTTCCGCCTGTCTTCGGTCCTGACATCGGTTTATTCATCCTTCCCTGATAGCATCTATTCAGCTATTATAGTATCATGGAAGCGTTTAACTGTCTTTGGCCGGCCTTCCGCACAGTTGCCAAAACTTCCGCCTAATTAATCGTTGGAGGAGAAGTGCCATGAGAAGCCTGAAAGATATAACCCCGCATGTCGGCATCGCAAGACCATATCTCTATGACGGGAGTATCAACGAACGCAAAAGAAGCGGAAACTGTTATGCGTTCCACTTGTTTATGGGGGGCAAGGGCAGCGATTGCATGACCCTGGAGGAGCGGACCATCCCTTTAAGCAAGGGAGTCCTTGTTTTCGTCCGGCCCGGTCAGCCGCATTCCTTTGTAATCCCGCCCGGCTCGCCTGTCCATTCGCATAATGTGTATTGCGATTTGTGGCAGAAAAGCGATTTTCGTTCCACAGTACCGCAATTTACCTATTCCCCCTTTCCCTACCGCAAAGAAAATGAAACCACCCAGGAAAGCTGCCAGGATCTGGACAGGCTGCCTTCCGTCATCTCACTCAGCGCATATCCGCATCTGATGGATAATTTCATCTATCTGTCGCGGGTGTTCAAAGAATCCGGAGCCTATCGCGCAGAGATGGCAAACAGCCTCTTCTACGCCTGGATTCTGGAGCTTCATCATCAGTTGTTCGAGCCGCGTGCCACAGACCAGCGGATCGTGAGAATTCTGCGCGAAATCGATGCCCATCCCGAGCGGCGCTTGAGCTATGAACAATGGAGCGAGGCATGCGGAATGCGCAAATCCTATTTCTATGAGCTGTTCAAAAAAGAATCCGGGCTGCCGCTTCACGAATACATCGTGAAATCCCGATTGAACAAAGCGGTTGCCGCTCTCCAGGAAACCGGCCGCACCATCACTTCAATCGCGATAGAGCTAGGGTATACCTCCATCAATCATTTCACGAGACAATTTACCGCTCATTTTGGAGTAAGTCCTTCCCGTTACCGCTCATCCGTCCCCCCCTCCTGACAGGGAGTTTCGAGCCTTACGCCTGCCGCTGCCCTGTAAAGGTCACTCGCAATTCGCGCTGAACCGCTTCCCGGTAGGCTTGAATCATGCCTCTCGCCTGAATGTCCCGTTTGCCAACCTCCTTATAAGGAAGGACCACGCTGACATCCTGACGGAAAGGGAACAGTGAGAGTCCGATAACAGTGGAGCTTATCCAATGTACGTTTATCGTTTCCCCTATGTCGGTTTCCGGATAATAGTGGATTCCGCTGCCAAACCACTCATAATCCCTGGCAGGTGTTCCAGGCGCCTTCATGCATAGAAACAATGACAGCTCGTCGCAGACAAGCATGATCCCCAGGTGATGCCGAACCTTGGGATCTTCAACAGAATCGATTTGCAGGAGCCCAAGCAGCTGCTGCTGTCTGGCATATTCCGCTTGCAGGTATCGATTCGTTTCCTCATCCCTGATCCGCTCGAACAAAGTGGTATACAGAAGACTGCATAACAAGGCGGCATACGGATTGCGGGCTGCAACCTCGTCAATGCCTTTCTTGTAGAAGACAAATCTGGGCCTGAGCGGAAAATCGCGGAAAGAATACGGACATTGCTTCGCATCATTCCATAGTGGCGCGGCATCCAGATCGATCCATCCCCGGTCATGCTCGTAAGCGGCATAAACAAGATCATCTTTCCTGTCAGGACCTGGAAGCTCTTTGTCTTTCCACTGCGAAGCGAGATCACCGGATATTTGAGCATGGTCATGCTGGTTAATCAGCACAAAGGTAGTCGCTTTTTCATAGACGATCATACGCGCTGCCCCTTTCTTAACGGATCTATTCTTATTATAGGCTCTCCATAGTCAAATAACATCTTGCTCGTGTTTCTTCCTTCTGTGCGCCAGAAGGTCATCGCGGTTGTTAATTGATTGTTTTCTATATTACAATGAATGCAGTTCAAACCAAGGCAGGAGGCTGATCGCAAGTGGAAATTTCACTTTCCCGGATTGAGAATAAAATCGAATTTTTTGAAGCACAGGATTTGCGGACGCTGGAAGCTAAAATCAATGATCAGATCGAGAACAACAAGGCTCTGATGCTGGATGTATTTACGCTCAGCCACCAGGCTGTTTTCAACCCTATGACCCATAAAATGCAGTACAGCGCCGTGGTTCATTTCAAAGCCAAATAGAACGCCCGCAAGAGCTGCAGTGAAAAAATGTCAGAAATGCGTTATACTAAATGAGAACATTAGGAAATCGCCGTCAATGCCGCTACAGAAAGACAAAGGATTGGAGATGAAGATATGACGCTTGGCAAATTTGCACGCAGTCTCTCCGCCGGTTTGATCTTTGGTATCTTGGCTATTGCATTATTGCCTTTTCTGCTCGTTTACAATTGGGCTGAAATGTTCGGTCTGATTGAAATGGACTCATCCCCGCTGTTTCTACTCATGACCAAATGGATCGGCAAGCCCTGGAAGAATGAATCCAGTCTTCCGGAACAAACCGGTGAATCGGAACAGGAATAACATGCCCTTATGACGCAGCCCTGCAAAGGGCTGTTTTTTTTGGAGCATGAGCTTCTCATTCTCTACTATCAAAGCTGGATAAAGTAAAAAAGAGACTGTCCGAAGACAGCCTCTTTCACCCGTGGCGCTTGTTTGAAACATTGATCCGCATCCCGCGCCTTCAGCAGAATCGATTAATTGAAGCTGCTGAATCGGGTAAGGGATACGTTCAACATGTGATTATGAATGTTGACGCACCTCCTTCCTTTGTGGTTAGAGTTTACCACGGATGCTTCAATTCCGCAAGATCTTCATCCACGTCATGACCAGCACTGGGTTTGCGTATGGACCGCTTCTTTGGACTCCACCGCCTTGCGCATCATAAGCCCCAGATAATGGTCCTGGCAGGCTTCCGCCAGACTGTAGAATTCAGGTCCGCCTTCGCTATATTCACCCATTCTCGCAAGACAAGCCGCAACCGCTATTTCATCGTCCGACAACCGTCCGGGTGCAAATTCATTCCGGTACAAATAAGCGTCGCCGCAAAGGATGGCTTTCAAATGATGGCCTTCCAGATTCCCGTCATGTCCGGCATGCAGCCGCTTAAGCTCCGTATGTACAGGCGTGCGATGATCCTGGAGATAACGCACATCGAAATTATTGATTTCCCCTCTCTCACCCCGAATCAAAAGCCTCGGCGAACGAATCCATGAGAAATACTGATCTCCCGTAAAATCATACACACCCAGCTTGCCGTCAAACTGGAAGGTTGCCAGGATTTGTTCGGAATCCACCAGGCGGTGGTCATCCGGTCCTCCCTCCCTTCCCCGGCCTTGCACAATCTTGGAGGTAAACGACTGCCCGCGGATGACGGCATTTTCGAATCCGATTCCCAGAAACCGTCTAAGCAGCACAAGTCCGTGATAATCATGGGCAGCCGAAACTTCCGCAAGCGATATTGGCCCAAGCTTGCCGGAACGGACCAGCTCCAGCCTGGCGGCATGATTAGGCTGGTAGGGATACTGCTCGGCAATCTGGATTCTGGCTTTACCGCCTAACTTTTGATACAGGGACACCAACTCCTCCAGACTCTCCGCCGGCGGTGTCTCGCACAACGCTGGAACGCCGGCAGCCGCAAGCTCCAGCAGAATACCGGGCGCGGCGGAGCGGGGAACGCTGACCACAACAAATGACGGACGGGTCCCGCCTAGCATATCGCCAATCGTGCGGTAAGTCGGCACCGCCCAGCGCCGTTCTATCTCTTTGCCTTTCTCTTCGCTGCGGACTACCATGCCCGCAACCCAAAAACGTTCCGGCAGCTCTTCCGCAATCCGCAAAAAAAACTCGGCGCGCCAGCCGCCGCCAATAATTCCGAAAGCATGCAGATTCATAGAAACCTCCTGTTTATAGATGGGAATATACATGACAGGGCATAAATCCTCATATGGAAATCCGCATGTCCATCCCATCATAACACAGGTACAACTTATCACTTGTGCAGGTACCCGGAGAATAGGGTCACCTGTGAACGCGCCGATTACGTACGATTCTTGCAGGCAGCTTATCCCGCCGCCAAGTGAATTTGGAATAACGCATGATCTTATGAAACATTGATTTATTGGAAATCGCTCTAAAAATATATTTGTCCGGCCGTGTGTTCACCTCAAGAATCCAAAGCCTCATTTGATGGTCGACGGCAATATCAATACCGAAAGACCTGTAGGAAGGGAAAGCTTTACTGATGTAACGGCTGGTTTCAAGCCCCAGCTTTTCGATTCTTTTGATAAAACGCGTTAAACCTGCCTGATCAAACTTTGGCGCGAGCAGCTGCCTGGCCGTGAGCGGTGTCCCGCCATTATGGTAATTGGTCACGATTTTGTGCGCCTGGGCGAGCCTGCCGATAATGCCGGTAACTTCCCACTGGTTCATTTGGTTTCTCTGGACCATTACCCGTAAATCGAAAGGGCGGCTGCGGTAGTGCTGAAGATGAACCGTCTGCTGGACCAGATGCATGCGCCGGGAAAGACTATTGGACATCGAGGCGTACAGAGAGGAATAAGAAGCATATAATGAGGTGCCCATACCCCGTTTCAGCTGATAGGCGCCATTGCTTAATTTGACCGCCTTCATAATCCCGTACCCGCCGGTCCCGTTATTGGGTTTAATATAAACCGACCGATACTTATCCAGCATGTGCTTGATGCTTCCGTATGTGGCCAACTGCGCATGGGGAATATGACCCCGAAGCGCTGTGCTTGTCTTCAAAAAGCTATGTTTGCCCAGCTTGGTATTGTAATATCTCATCTTCTCTACCACCTCCGTATTAATAATCTAATATATTATGTACGGGGTGATAGTGTTATGGGTGAAGGGGAATATAGATTCGGCAAGCTTGTTTACCTGTCATGAAATAGGGTAACAATTAGGAAGAATATCCATCGAAAGGGGCTAACCCGCTCATGCGCACCTATAACCCGATTACTGAAGGAACACCATCTGCCAGCCATATGAAGCCTTCCCGCGGACATACGGCCATTGTCACCGGGGCCAGCAGCGGAATAGGCAAAGGGATCGCAATCGTGCTCGCCAGAGAAGGCTATGATATCGTAACAGTCTATCAATCCAATACAGAAGGAATTGAGCAGCTGAAAGAAATCGTGAGCGGAACCTATGGACGGAGATTTCATGCCTTTCAGGGGGATCTGACCGATCCGGTTTATGTCGAGCAATTTGCCCGGGAGGCCTTGGAGATATCCCAAGAAGTGCACATTCTGGTCAATAATGCCGGAGCTTACTATTCGGAGAAGCTGACCGAAATCCGTGCGGAAGAAATGATTGCTTTCATTAATATTGATTTCGTAGCCCCGGTTCTGTTGATGAAAGCGGTCAGCCGGCATATGCTGGAGAAGAACATTCGCGGCAGCCTCATCAACATCACATCCACGCGGGCAGAGCGCGCGTATCCGCATTCCGTCCTCTACGGCGGCATGAAAGCCGGGCTTCAGCGAGCTGGCGAGTCCGCCGCACTGGAGCTTGCGATGCATGGCATACGGGTGAATAGTATCGCGCCGGGAGCGACCCGGATTGAACGTGCTAACGAAGAGGATTATAAGGTGCTGGCCGAGAAAATTCCGCTGCGCCGGATCGGCGAGCCGGCGGATATCGGGGAGGCGGTGCTGTGGCTTTCTTCCGATGCCGCATCTTACATTACCGGCATAACATTGAAGATCGACGGCGGGCTGATTCTGCCCGGCATGCCGGAGAGCGAGGATGAAACGCTGCAGTATTATGGCTGGAAGCCTGTGAAGCTGGAGTCATATTGACTACCGCTTATACGTCTTCTGCCAGCGACTGCTGTATGGAGTGGAAATAGACAAATAAGAGGCTGTCCCTGAGTCATCTAATGATGACTTTTGGGACAGCCTCCGCAAAATGTGTATGTTATATCACTCTGATTGTTCCACTTCCAGTACATCCAGCAGGAACATGAAGATTGGAATTCCAATGATCAATCCCCATATGCCCATGTAGTGCTGAGAGAAAATAAGGATAATAAAGGTATAGAACATGGGAAGCTTCGTCTTATGCGCGTACAATCTGGGGTTCAAAAAATAAGTTTCCAGCGAATGGATAACCAAAATCAAAATGATCGCCCACAGTACAAGTGAGAATCCGCCGATCTGATAGCCGATAATGCCAATGGGAATGAAAGAGATGATCACACCCGCCACAGGAATCAGGCTAAGCAGAAACACCATAATCGTAAGGGCAAACAAATACGGAAAGCCTAGTATCCAAAGACCAATCATGGTCAGTATGGTATTAAATAACGCAATCATCAATTGAACTTCGATGACCTTCCCGAAGGAAGAAACAAATTTTGTGCCGAAATAATCGAACTCTCTGTAGATCCAACCGATTTTGCTGTTGCCGAATTTGCTCGTGAACGCGACGACCTTGTTCTTTTGCAGCAAATAAAAGAAGCTCAGCAGGATAACAAAAAGAATAATCTCCAGCCATTTCCCCAGCTTCATTATATAATCGACAGCACTGCCCAAATATTTCTGATAATCCACCTTTTCCAGTGCGATGGCTAACTGGCGGGCTACTTCGTCAT
Organism: Paenibacillus nasutitermitis; assembly: GCF_014641075.1. Taxonomy (GTDB): domain Bacteria; phylum Bacillota; class Bacilli; order Paenibacillales; family Paenibacillaceae; genus Paenibacillus_Z; species Paenibacillus_Z nasutitermitis. Next base: position 1,066,640 of record NZ_BMHP01000001.1, on the reverse strand, counting down.
TCTGCGAATGGCTCAGGAACCTGGAAATGTTGTTGATCATATCCACGACCTGGCTTACGATTTTGGGCGCGTAATTAAAAATGCCATAAACCAGCGAGGAAATAAGGAGCAGATAAAGTCCGACATTCACAATGATCGGAGAAACGGGAAATAAACGATTAAGCTTTCGCGTAACGATTCCCTCGAGGCGCCCCATCACGAAGGTAACCAGAAAGAGGAGAAGAAGCAAATTGATCATATGCCGCAGACTGTAGAGCAGCAGCAGAACAAGCAATAGAAATACAATTCTTTTTACAATAGAATGGGCAAAAAATTGGCGCAACACTTCCATATGCTTCCCTCGTTTTGTTTAATCTGATAATCCGATTTTATTCGTTGCCATTATTCACTCCATTTAATACGGATCAAAACCCGGAACGTTTCACCAAAACGACATAATCATTCAACTTTCGGTATTTATGTATCGTATCCGACTCTTTAAGAATTATCAAGCCAAACGGACATAAGGGGGAAGGACAGTTATTCACACCGTCCACTGAACTTCCTCCCCTTTCATTTTAATATCATGCATTGATGCCTCTCCAGAAACCGGATGACTTGCCCGTACAGTTCCGCTCCTGCCGGTTCGTAAATAACTGCAATTTCGGTGTTATAGGCATAGTTGAAGCGGACATAACCATGGAGGCGCGCCAGAAACAATTGACAGGTATATTCGTTTTCAAACTGGAAGTCCATCTCGAACTCTTCCCGGAACAGCCGCGCCAGCTCCTTCATCGACTTCCCGTACTCGTTGAATTTGAGAAATACATGCTTACGCTCGTTGTTCCATGGCTCAAAATAACCCGTTTCGGAATTATTTGCCGTATACTCTTCCTCCAAAATCCCGTCCAACACTTCAGCCCAACTGGCTTTGTCTACCTGTTTGACGCTTATATCCGTACCGTGTCTGGGAAGCCACAGCAGTCCTTCGACATTCCGATGAACAGCAATAAAATCCCCGTCAATCGATGTGCCAATGGCTACGCATTCTGCGATTTGGCTTTGCGTCAGAGGACTGTCCCCCTCATGATCCCATAGCTCATGCTCTGCAAAAGGTACCAGAATTTGTACATCAGGCTGAACGATATTCATCACACCGCGATAGGTGCCCTGTCCATATTCACTCAAAAACCGGCAATAGGACATAGGCAGCTTGATGTTATGCTTGCTTTGAAATCGTTTCAATTCAGTGGCGGGCACCGGCAGCCTGTTCTCCGATACAATATACAACTGTTTTCAGCTCCCTGCTTGATGGAAAATTATAGCTTCCCTTAAAATACCATGTCCCGCTCGGAACTGTAAATCATAAGACAATCTGCGGGCTGCTGCAGCGAAGAAGAGTGCTTCTCTCGTTTACTCTAACATGATATTCTAGAGAGGAAGATCACATTCCCGTTCAGGAGTGGATAACCCCTTGTACGATTCCAATATTCAGCTGGCCAATGGCTACACGATCGAAGAGAGGCTGGCACAGTTCACCGAACATGAATGTCATATGCATGACGCGCTGGAGATCAGCGTTCCGTTGGATAATGCCATGAAATATCCTCTCGGCAACGAGATGTACTGTGCTTCGCCGGGTGATGTATTTCTGCTCCGTCCGTTCGAGCCGCATTGGAACCTCATCCAGGAAGAAGGCAGGCCCGGCCGCTGGGTCATGCTGCTTTTCTTCCCTTCGATTGTGGGTCAAGTGCCAAACGGATACAGTCTGCTCACCCCTTTCTATACCAAGGATATCTCGCCTCTCATTCCCGCGGCTTCACCGCATGCAATGAACGTCCACCGGCTTGTACTTGCAGCAATGGAGGAGAGGCGAACTGCCCTCCCCGGCTGGGAGCTCCAGCATTACAGCCTGCTGATCCAGATTCTCGTCCATATTCATCGTTATTTTATGGAGCAGATGGTTGAAAACAGCGTCGATACGGCTGCTTTTTCCGGAATCATCGAAGCGGTCGAATACATGATGGAACACTGGTCCGAGGAAATCGACATGGATGCGCTGATCGGGCGGTCACAGCTAAAGAAAACGTGGTTCTACACCAAATTCAAAGCGATAACCGGTCTTACCCCCTTGGCCTTTACTGTCAGGCTCCGCCTGCAGTATGCCAGCCAGCAGCTGCGTGCTACCAACCACTCCGTCACGGACATCGCTCTGTCCTGCGGCTTTGGCTCTTCCAGCTATTTCAACAAAGTGTTCCGGGAATTCCGGGGGATGACGCCGGGGGAATTTCGGAAGCAATTGTAAACGCCCGCAGGGGACACAAAAAAAGAGACTGCCCACATCTGTAATATGCTTCCCATACGATAGACAGGTGAAATAATAAAAACCTGTTACTGTATGGGGAGCATATCATCTGGCGTGGCAGCCTCTTCTTCGTGTCTGACCGTTTTATTTGCGGTAACCGGACAATAACTCCCGGTCTTCAATCAGCTTGCCCGTCTTCGCCAACCGGCAGCTGGCAGCCGCGACTTGGAAGGCGAAAGCCCGTCTGGGCTTATCCGTGTGGTTCTTCTTGCTGTGGTGAAGGGTCTCGCGGTGAAAGAACACGGCATCCCCGGGCTTCATTGGATCGCAGGGCGTTCCATTCTCGGGGTCCGCTGCGCGCCTGTGCTCGCCATCGCCATTGAGATTCGGCTGACGCCCATTCAGATGGGAACCTGGAGCAAGCCATAAACCGGCATTCTCCTGCGTAATCTCATCAAGGGCAATGAAGCCGTTGAACATATGGCCAAGAATATGGGTATACTGGTTGTCCTGATGCCATTCCAGACCGTTGCCCTGGGGAGCGACTACAGCATACATGCCCATCCAAATTTTAACCTGCTCGCCGACAATTCTTTCGAATATGCGAACAATATGCGGATCTGTTAGAAAATCGGTTGTTTTCGGATATTCGGCCTTAGCCTCGGCAATATTCGTAATGCCTTTGCTTCGCCATTTCCCGTCGCCTTTTGCATTAGCGAATTCCACATTTTCCTCGTTAATCGCGTCCACGGTCTCTCTTGTCAGAAAGCCGGGGGCGTAGAAATAACCCTCGCGGTAAAACTGCTCGATCATTTCTTCAGTAAGCTGAAAATTCGATACGTTGGACATTTGGATATTCATCTCCCGCTGCTTGGAATATCTTCATTCTACAAGGATTAGGAAACGTTTTCTTTCGAAATCGGCTTCGAAATATAGCAATTTTGTTCACAGGAAGCCATTATAATTTGACAGGCCTGCCGGTCAGCGCACTTTCATTGGAAGCTTCAATAAACCGGATCAGCTCCAGGGATTCTTCGATAGCAAGCGGTGCGGCGCCTGTCTTGAACATAACCATCACCTGCTCCAGCAGGCCGGCATAGAAGGGCTTGGGATGCGCGCTTACATCCGCATATTGCGTGCTTTTCTCCCTGTGGATCACAGCCCCGAAACGATAGTTTCCTTTGCGGTTGCCCCGCACCGTCCCGATCCGTCCGTCGCGCCACACACCGACAGCCAGATCGTAATCCGCTCCCGAGCGGGTGCTCACCTCTACGCAGCCTGGTCCCAACACGGCATAAAGCATTTCCACGGAATGAATCCCGTACGTAAACAGGCCCGGCATCCGTTCCTCAAGCGGGGTTGGGCCATAACAGTCGGCGCCGATGATCTGGCCGTCCGCCGTTTCATCGGCGGCAGCCAGCACCTCGGTCAGCCCTGCAGCGTAACGAAGAGACGAGCAGCTCATGATCGGAACACGATACTGCCGGGCCAACTGAACCATGGCCTGAGCGTCGGCTGTAGTCGTCGCAAAAGGCTTGTCGATAAAGACCGGCTTGCCGTATGGGGCGATTTTGCGGAACAGTTCCAGATGTGCGCGTCCGTCCACCGATTCCAACAGAATCGCGTCGCAGCGCTCTGCAACCTCTTCCGGTGAATTGACGATAGCCACCCCAAACCGGTCGCGCAAATCACGGGTGTATCCTTCCACCCGGGAAAAACTGGCATGCATATCAGGGGATCCTCCGGGATACCCGGCAGTCACTTTTCCGCCAGCAACATGATACGGATGATCCTTATCATTCAGCAGCTCTGTAAAGGCGACAACGTGGGAAGTATCCAGGCTGATCATACCAAGCTTTAATTCTTTCAAGGCCATTCTCCTTTCCTGGTATTACTTACAATCTGGGCAAAGGATTCTGCCTGTGACATTCTTCGATTACGGCAATTTGCTGTCTGACCTGCTGCGGTGTGATATCAAGGGGTTCCCCGTTCACTAGAGCCGCATGCAGTTTTCCATAAAAGGTCCGGCATACATGGCCCAGCATATCCTTCTGTTCTTCCGGCAGCTCCCACTGCTTCTCGATCCAGGGCAGCGTTTCCGAGCCATATGCTGGAGAGCCGTCGGCATGCTTCAAGGGGGTGCGGATCAGCTGCTGTTCGGGAGCCTCCTCCGGCCGGAAATATTTCCAGTTCAGCTTTGTCCCTGTCCCGCTGATGCCGCCGTATTGCGCCTGAATCCGGTAGGTAGTGCCAGGATAAGCATCGCAGGAGGTAATTTCCAGATCCAGCAACGGATGATTGTTTTTGTGCATAATCAATTTCACATAATCTTCGGCATCACCAAAGGTATTGACCCGATCCATGAAGCACATGATTTCCGGCATCGAGTCCGTCCCGAACAGCTGCAGCGCCTGGTCAAGCGGATGCGGCCCCGTATTCAGCAAATTCCCACCATTGTTGGCCTGCAGCGTCTGCCAGTCCCAGCGCCTCGCGAATCCATTGAACGAGATACTAACCTGGACAATACGCCCGAGCACACCGGACCCTACTACCTCCATAATCTGCTGGAAAGCCGGAGAATAGCGGGACTGCTGGAATATGGTCAGAAGCTTTCCGGCCCGGCTGGCAGCGTCGATCAAGGTATCCACTTCTTCCGCCGTGCGCGCAAGCGGCTTCTCGCATAATACATGAAAGCCATGTTCCAGGCATTCCAGCGTGATCGGCACATGCAGATGGCTGGGCGAAGCATTGACGATCAAATCCAGGTCTTCACGCTCAAACAGCTGCTTGTAATCTTCGTAAGCCTCACAGCCGAACTCCTCTTCGGCACGCTTGCGGTAGGAAACCTCGTAATCCGAAACGGCTGCAATTTCAAAAAGCTCCGGCAGCCCTTTCAGCGTTTTGGCATGAATGTCGTGACCGCTTCTGCCTTGCCCGATAATGCCCACTTTTAACAGTTTCATAATGGTCTCTCCTTTAGCATTCAGCATTGGTCATCTCGTTGGTAAACATCATTTTGAACTCCTGGGGGGTCATCTTCCTTGATGATGCCGGTGAATAATGGAATTGCAGCGCCCTTCTCCGCTTGCTCGAGAAATTCGGCGGCGTTCCATGATGGAGCAACCCGGCGAAGAAAAGCGCGCCTCCCGGCTTCAACGGAACGGCAACATCGCGCTCAACAGCGACATTGGTATCGCACAGCTGCCAATCCCGAATGGCATAATGGGGTACGGGACCGTCCATGTGGGAGCGAGGGATCACATGCATGCAGCCATTGTCGAGCGCTGCCTCGTCGAGGGCAATCCAGACTCCGCAGATCATTTTGGTCTGGGATAGATTCCCATAAGCCATATCCTGATGCCAGGGCTTCTCACCGCCGGCTTCCGAAGAAGGCGGCTTCAGAATGGCCTGATCCTCCAGAAACTGCGCCTTCTCCCCGAAGATCCGCTCAAGAATGTCCTGGAGCTGACTATTAAAACAAACATCGTGCAGGGCCGGAGCATGATCAATGAATTTATGCAGTTTGCGCATCGCTCTGTCCCGGTCCTCAGGGGTGAGCATTTCGTTATCCTTCTTCATAAATTGCAGGCGGGGTCCAACAATCCGTCCCTGGATAATGTCCGTGATGGCCTCATTGGCAGCTGCGACCTCCGTTTCTGTCAGCAGCTGATCAACAACCAGATACCCCTGTTCCCAAAATTGCTTGATCCGGTAATCGTTAACATCCTGAGCCGTTGCCGCGCGGTCCGAAGCAATATGATCATAGCGGTACATCGATTGCGCTATAGCTGCTGCGGCATCCACCGGCTTCTCGTCATAGGTAAATGTAGACTGACCATCCTCCCGCGGCCAAACCACCACCCGCTTGCTGACCTCCGGCCGCTGCTCAGGAATCGGGAATTTATACCATTGATTATTATCAGCAAGCACGACCAAATGCTCCTCTGTGAAACTGTGAACCATCCCTTTAACGCTAGCCAAGACAATCACCCTCTCCACTCTTATCCGCCTTCTGGCGTAGATTTGAAGCACCGCCGCAACAGAGCCGCCCCTTTATTTACCAGGATCAGGCCGCCACAGCCCGACATCATCCAAATAAATGGTATACCGGCTGTTATTCCTGAATGACACCTCAAATTCCGTTTCTTCCGGTCCCGATATGAATGGCAGCTTCGCCATCTTCGCTTCCCAGTTCAGGCGGAATACCCCGCGCTCCGCAACGGCACCATCAGAACTGTGGATGGCCATCGTAGCACCAGCGCCAAAAAAATTACTGTGACCCAGCTTGAAGCCGCTGAACAGAAGCCGTCCTGTTCCTTTGATCTTGATGTAAACATCATGCACACCCGGCGTTACTTCGATGGGCATAAAAAAATACCGCCACACATTTTCGTAATCCATTTCCTGGGAAATGATGCCAAGACATTCTCCATCCGGGCTGTCCAGACATATTTCCACCGCTATTGGACCCGATATTTTCGTCAGACCCAGCGCCAAATGATCGTATTTGCCCGGATTTCCAAAATCCACTTCCGCATACTTCAACCAATCGCCTTCAACCAGCGGACCGACATAACGCAAATCGCGGTAGACAGCATAACCGCCGTCCGGAGCGGTATCCAATGCCCCCTTCTTCTGAATGGCATCAAAATGCTCTGCGCTGCGGTATTCGCCATCCAGCTTGATTCCGGCCCATAATTCATACTCCGCATTGGGCTCGGCACCTGTAATTCTCTGCCTGATCTCATCGCCTGGGCCCAGCATCGCCGCATATTTATTACTGCGCACAACGGAAGGATAACCCTCCCGGCTGAAATCCCATGCACATTCATAGACGATGCTGGGACTTCCCTTCGTCGGCTCCCATGGGGCCCACTGGTTGGACTCGAAGCCGCCGTTGCCGATGGCGCTTTTGCTGCGGAGGGCCGAATGGACGAGCTTCGCGTCTGTCTCTCTGCCAAAATCATGGCCGGGAATCCAATAAGGCTCATTGCTTTCATATGCGCCCAAATCAGGCATTTTGCCTGTGGAAGCTGTAACGCCCGCGATTCTCCTCCCCGCCGAATAAGCCAGGGAATCTGGACGGAGCCGGAAATCCCGTTCATCAGCATTTACAAAACCGCCGTCATGTCCGAACAGATTATGGGAAGCCAGACAGTCTTCGCCCCATTTCACCAGCTTGCCATCGGAGAATATATTGTTGATCATCTGCATGCCGTACATATCATCTAACAAGAATACGGCTGAATCCGCGTCGCCGCTGCGCAGAAACGTATTGTTGTAAATAAGGGTACGCTGCAAGGGCCGGTTAAGATGCAGCCCATGATGCGGAATATTCCATACTACATTGCGGAAGAGGTTGACGCCGCTCGTCCATGCGTCCATATAGAAGCCGAAACTCAGATGCGGCGACTCATTGTCATGGAGCCAGTTATGATGAATGTCGGTGTTGTCAAAATCGTGATTAAACAAATAAATAATGCCGGAGTCCTTGGTCAGACAGTTCGCATGGGAAATATCACAATATTCGATTACCGAGCGGGAGAATACGCCGGAAATGCAGGTACGTCCCGACCTTGCAATCGTGCAGCGGCTGATCAGATGCTGCGAACCGCTCGCCCATACAAGACTGGCATAGGAGCCTTCCATATTGCCGTCATGAATATGGCAGTTGACCAACCGGTTGCGTTCGCCGGATAGATTGACACCTATGCCTTCAAAGTAGCCGATCTCGCTTCCGCTCATGATATTGTCATGCCCTCCAAGCTCAATCCCTTTCGTCTGCCCATAGATGGATTGACGGTCGCCAAAGCAGCGGTCGATGCCCTCGACGCGTACATGACTGATCTTGCAGTAAGAGGCCTGTTCGGTTGTAATGGAGGCTCCGCGAATTTCAAAACCTTCGATTTCAATATAATGGCGTCCGCGCAGGTCAAACGCGTAATCGCGGCGCTTGGCCTCGACAACATGGTCATTGGGATCTCCGCCGGCTGCTAGCCTGATGGATAATCTGCCACTCACGGCATCGCAATGCCAGCCTTCGCTTTCTTCAAGCGCCTGATAGGAACGGGTAAGAAAATAGATATCCCCTGACTGGGTACGGTAGTGGGGAGCCGAGCTGACCCACCCGTCAAAATAAAGCGTGCCTTGGCGGAAATCCGTCACCCGGGCGGTTGAAATATAATAACCCGCCCCGTTGACGCAGGCCACGACCGCCCCGGTCCAATGCCCATCGGAAAAAGCGAGCAGGTCTTCGTCATAAATCGTATAGACAGGCAAGGCATTGGTGCACGAGTCGACAACCGCATACTGTGAACGATCCAGACGGTCCGTAATAGGTGGCCACATCGCTTCATGGCTGAGCACGCCATCTATGAATAGGATATTGCCGCTGTCACCCCGTTGGCTCCATTCCATCGCTGCCTCATATATCCCACCCTGCCGCTGCGCCCAGTTTTCCACAGGATCGCAGCCGCTAATGACTACCCGTGCTCCAGGCTGAGCCTTGAATGTGATGGGCGCACCTTCGCGGCCCGAAGACGATGGTGACACCGTCTCACGGTAAACGCCTTCGCTTACCATACAGCAGTCGCCCGCCACCATCGCTGCAGCAGCGTAACCGATCGTCCGCCATGGCTGGTCCGGATGCAGACCATCCTGGCTGTCGCTGCCGTTCACCGCCACATAATAAGTATGACCGCTGACCGTTTCCATCCTAATCCTCCTTGTCTGAACCAGATTGATTTCGTGCGGAAGCGAACCTTATGGGAAACAAGCTGCGAAAGCGAAAAGACTGTCCAGGAAACGACTGGAAGTCGCTTAAAGGACAGCCATGTCTGCATGCTTATTTCTTCGATGCCGCGTAAACTTCATTGGCTTCAATGGTCGCTTGTTCCAATCCTGCTTTGTTCATATCAGCGACAAATGCGTCGAACCCTTTATCGGTGTCCACTTCGCCAAGAATCAGCTTCAGCTCATATTCTTTAGCCATCTTCAACAGAGCATCTTTGTTGGCATCCCAGGCAGGCAATGTTTTCATCTGCATGGCATCGGTTATCGGCGTAATTCCTTTGTCGTTAACCTGCGTGCGGAAGTCCACTTTCTCGGCGGGATAATCCCATTTGAGCATCAGCATATTGTTTCCTTTGGTCGGATTGAAGAAATTGATCCCGAGTGCGGATGTCGCCTGGATCGGATCGGTATATTCAGCTTTGGGCACAACGCCTCCGCCTTCCGCCAAGTCATAATGGACGCCCTTCTCCCCGTATGAGGTCAACAGATAGGCTTCTTCATCAGTTGCCAGCGTCTCCAGCATCTTCAGAATCGCTTCTACCTTCTTCGGATCCTTGGAGGCGTCCGCGCCGATAGCAAAAGGAACCTGCTTAAACCCTTGCGCGATCCCCATCATTTTTCCGGCAGGACCGATGACCGGCTTGCCGACAACCATCTTCATACCTGCTTTCTCCGCATCCATGCCTACCTGGCCGGAGCTATGATCGTGGTACCATAGAGCCTGATCCAGCATGCCTGTCTTGTTACCGACAAATTTGGCGCGGTAAGCATTCCAGTCGTCGGTAACGAATTCAGGGTCGATGATGCCTGCTTTATACCATTTGTTCAGCAGCTTGAAAGCTGCGCGGGCCTGTTCCGTTGTGAGGCCGTACTGTACTTTGCCATCTGCCTGCAGAACCCATCCGGAAGGCGTAATGCCATGGGAGGCGAAGACCGTGTTGAAGATTTGGTTGCTCCCGAGCGTATCTTTACCGCGTGCGGAAATTCCGTAGGTATCCTTCTTGCCGTTGCCGTCGGGATCGTCATTGCGGAATTTCGTAAGCACTTCCTCCAGCTCTTCCAACGTTTTCGGCGGCTCGCTGAACCCAATCTTGGTCAACCAGGCTTCGTTATAGGCCGGAATAAATGGAGAATCGCCTTCGGCATAAATCTTCGGAATGCCGTAATTTATTCCATCCACGACTGGTACATCCCAAGCAGTCGGATCGGCATCGTCAATCATTTTGGAATATTTGGGTGCAAACTCGCGAATTTTCTCAACCGGGATTTCACCGATGATGCCTTGTTTGACCCAGGTTTTGAAATTATCCATGCGGGAATCCAAGTTTCCAAAAAAGTCGGGCTTCTCATTTGAAGCCAGCTTAATGTTAAGCTGCTGTTCCCAGTTGGCGCGGTCTATACCGATCGGCTTGATTTTCATGTTGAAGCGCTTCTCCACATACTTCTGGGCAAGTGTATCTGTTCCCGGAATATAGGCGCCAATCCATGAAATCTCGATAGGCTGTTCCGCTTCGGGAGCTGCTTCTTCGGGAGCCTTCTCTTCTGTGGACGTGTTGCCCGGATCCGCTGCCGGGGCCGGCGGGTTGTTGTTGTCTTTACTGCCGCAGCCTGCCAGCACGATCATGAACAGCAATACAAAAACGCCTGACTTGAAAAATGCTTTTCCCTTCATCATGTTTATGAATCCTCCCTTTTTTTACCTGCTTTTATATCAAGAAGCATCAGAACCGCCTCTTAATAACACTGTAAGCTTGCCCTTCAACCTTTGACTGAACCGACCAGAATGCCTTTCGTGAAATACTTTTGCAGGAAAGGATAAACCAGTAAAATCGGCAGCGTCGTAAAAACAAGCACAGCTGCTTTGAGCGATTCCTTGGGAGGGGCGCTGATACTCATAAGCGCCGAAGTCAACATGCTGTCATCCTGACTGACAATCAGCCGTCTCAAGTAAATCTGCAGGACGATCTGCTTCTGATCCTGCGCGTATAGCAAGGCATCAAACCAGGCGTTCCAATGAAACACCGCGCAGAACAACGTCATCGTGGCAATGATCGGCATCGATACCGGCAGAACAATCCCCACAAAAATGCGGATGTCGTTGGCACCGTCAATCTTGGCCGATTCCTCGATTTCTTCAGACAGCTCCATAAAGAAATTGCGGATAATGATCAGCCAGAACGTGTTGACCAAGCAAGGCAGAATAAGCGCCCAGCGGGAATCCAGCAGTCCCAGATTCTGAACGAGCAGATAAGTGGGGAGCAGTCCACCGCTGAAAAACATCGTGATGACAATAAACATGGTGTAAAATTTCCGGTGCGGCAGCCCTCTCTTCGATAAGGCGTACGCGGCAGCCGACATGATCGCCACCATCATAATCGTACCGATCACGGTGCGGAATACGGAATTGTACAGAGCTGTCCAGATTTCCTTGGTTTTGAACAGTTCAGAGTATGCGGATACAGCAAACTTCTTGGGGATCAGACTGATTCCCAGTCTTGGCGCATCGGCGCTGAGCGACAACGTAAGCTGGTGCAGAAACGGATACAGCATAGTCAGACACATAAGCGACAGACCGAGCACAAGGAGGAGTTGAAAGATTTTTTCGGGCCATGTCATTTTCATCCTCGCCATCCCCTTTTCAGGCAGCACGGAATCATACCAACCCCTCCTGTCCGGAGCGTTTCACGATGTAGTTGGTGAACAATACCAGCGCGAAGGCGATCACATTCTTGAACAATCCGACTGCCGTCGCGAAACTGAACTGCATTTGCTCCAGACCGACGCGATACACGTACGTATCGAGAATATCCGCTACCCGGTAAGTCGCCGGCGTATACATATTCAGCACCTGGTCGAACCCGGCGTCGAGAATATGGCCAATCCGCAGAATGAACATAATGGAGATAACCGGGATCAGGGAAGGGAGCGTAATATACAGCAGCTGCTTGAACCGGCTTGCTCCGTCCACTACGGCAGCCTCGTACATTTGAGGATTAATTCCGGCGAGAGCCGCCAAATAGATAATCGCTCCCCATCCTATTTCCTTCCAAATGGCCGACATCACCAGCGTGAACCGGAAGTAGGCTGCCTGGCCGACAAAATAGATCGGCTCGATACCGAACCAGCCGATAATCATATTCACAATACCGCTGGAAGGAGATAGGACCGTAAACATAAAACCGGCCACAACGACCCAGGATAAAAAATGCGGTAAATATGAAAGCGTTTGCGAAATTCGCTTGAAAATTTCGCCTCTCACTTCATTCAGAAGCAAGGCTAATATAATGGGAGCCGGGAACCCAAAGATCAAATGGTATAAGCTGAGCACAATGGTGTTGCGGATAATAAGATGAAAATCCTGCGCGCCGCTGATCATCGACTGGAAATGTTTCAGACCAACCCAAGGGCTGCCATTAATGCCTTTGTTAATAATGAAATCCTTAAAGGCCAATTGAATCCCGTAGAGCGGGCCATACGCAAATACCACGTACCATATCAAGGCAGGAGCAAGTAGAATAAACAAAAATTTATACCGCTTATAGGATTTCCAGGTTCTTCGCCAATATGCCGTCTGCATCCGTGCCCCATCCTCTCTTTAGCTTTTGCCTGCAGGTGATATGTCTAATGTAGTGGAAGATGGAGGCGGGCGTCCATTTCAATTCTTTCCGATTCCGTTCAATATTTTCTGATGGAGGATTATAATTTTATCGATTGGAGATTTATATAACCTAAGAATGGCGGGTCACTTGGCAAGACTCTCCTGCAGTTTGCCTTTGCCGCGGTACTGAAGTGGAGTCACGCCGAATTTGGCTTTGAACCTCGTGCAGAAATATTGCGAATTGCGAAAGCCTACGGAAGCGGCAGTTTCCGCCACAGTAGATTCTCTGTCTGAAACAAGAAGAAAAGCCGCCTGCTCCAAACGAATGCGGTTCAAATATTCGGTAAACGATTCGCCCGAGATGGAACCGAATAAGGTCGAAACATAATTCGCCGACAGATTCACTTTTCCGGCCAGCTTCTCAAGAGAAAGATCATCCGCCATATGCTGGGCGATATAGGATTTTAATTGAATGATTTTCTCATGGTGGGCATCGTTACGGGTCTCCTGGATATGCCTGGCGATATCCACAGCCTGCTCTTTGAGCATAGCCATCGTTTCGTCCATCGTGCATTTTCTGATCTTTTCCTGGAACCCGAATACGGGAAATAATTCATGCAGCTTCTGTTCAATTACAACCTGGGACAGTACCGTGGCAATCCGCAGACTGATCAGTTCAATTGTCTCAATACTGAGAAGTTCCGTCTTCAAGGTGACTGTCATTTCATCCATCCACTGCCCCGCTTCGGCCGCATTTCCGGTCTGCACCTTGTTCTGCAGCATATCGTATCCAACCTGAGGTAGAAGCAGGGTCTCCCGGCATGAAGAGATTTCCTCGAACCGGATAATCGCATCCTTGCCGCGGATATAGCAATATTTGTAAGCCTGCATCGCTTCCTGATAAGAATGATGAATCGCTTCCACAGACTCCACTACCGTTCCGATACCGGCACCAAACGGCACAGCGCCAGGGAAATCGCGCATGGCTTCCAAACTTTCTACGACAATGTCGAAAGTATCCTTCTGCTGGTCATAAATGAATAGAAGCAATGCCATTTCCGTTGCGCTCAGACTGACAAGCTCTGCTGCAAGCCCAGTCTGCTCACTGACCATTCGCGTCAGCATATCGCTATCTCCGGGTGCGGTTGCCATGTAGACTACCGCATACCGGCATTCCAGCGGCATCGCCGGAAAATGTCCGAACTCCGCAGCCGTTTGCTGACCGGTAATCAACCCCGTAATCTGCTTTGTCCTTACCTGGTCCTTCATCTGGAGCATGCTCATATCGATGAACATCAACATATGGTCAATGGCAGCGTATTCATGATTCCCCGCAGCCGGCGGAGGTCCATTATAGAGATTGCGGATGGAATACAGCAGTTTTTTGAGCGGCAAATAAAACTGCCTGGACATCAGAAAGGAAATGATAATTCCCCCGAGCAGTGCCATCAAACAGGCCGTCCATACCTGGCGCTTCATCTTGTTGGCCGACAGCAGGAAAGAATTCATCGGCTTGACGATCGCATAGCTCCAGCGGTTAACGGAATCGTTCTGGGGCAGGACGGAGATGATGCTGCTGCCGAAACGGGAAAGCTCATCATCTCCGGTCTTGTTAATCAACGAACGCGCCATTTCACGCCGGACTGCCGCGACTTCCCCGGCCTCTGCATTTTCTCCCCCGAGGATCAACTGACCGTTCTCATCAAACATATAAACATGGGATTGTGGGACATTCAGCACATTTCGCACCATTGTGTTCAAATGCTCCAGGCTGATGTCCAGATAAAGGAAGCCCGCCGCATTGGCAGGCGATGATTGGTAGGGAAGCGGAAACACATACGTCATGACTTGGTGGTCCGGTGAATCTGCTTTATCCCGCTTGAACCAGTGATTCGGCACCGCCTTGTCAAGCGTGTGGATGAAGGCGGCATCCTTGGAATTATCTGGAGAAGTATAATAGCGGTTGTGATCCATGGCATATTCGCCCTCACGCATATACACCGTAATCCCGTCAAGCCCCGCCGTCATCTCCTTAATTAATCCGAGATCCGTAATGAACCGGACAATCCGCGAAACATTACCTTCCGCTTTATGTTCCAGCAGGTATTTGATTTCCTCGTTGCTGTCCTTGTTGAACGTCATCAGTACCTTATTAAAGAAAGCATCCTCATAAAACCGCAGAAAATTGTTTTCCACAAGATCCTTCACATTCAGTAAGCCGTACCTGGCTTCCTTGGAAACTTCGCTCGTCACCATACGGTTCGCATTGGTCAATAAATAACCGCCCGTAATGCCGATCAGCACAAGGGCCAACACCGTATAAGACAGAACCAACCGGAAATAATAGCTGCTCTTCCATTTCGCAATCACCGAACACCTCACCGACCTTTCGTCTGAAATGCCGTCAGTCGCTTACAGCATTGCTTCACCTTTGAACGTAGAGAGCACACGGCCTTCGATTTCGGGATCCAGTCCCTTGCCATCACAATACGATGCATTTCTGGTCAGCTCCCGAATATCGGTCGTTCCGGTAAGCGTGACCGAAATATCAGGACAGCCCAGACAAAAACGCATCGCCGATTGAATCAGACCGCCCGGACCCGGCTGACGCAGGAAAGCGAGCTCCGCTTTGCGGCGCTCGGCTTCCTGGAGTTTGGCTGGATATTTGTGTAGAAACGGCGCAGGGCTGTCCGCCAGCATTCCCATGGCCAAAGGACTGCCGTGAATAACACCTGTTCCATGGACCCTCGTGTGGGGAAACAAAATCTCCGCCGCGGTATGATCGATCAGTGTGTATTTGCCGAAGGTCTGCACGGTATCTACCAGATTTTCCTGTACGAACGGCAGCAGCAGCCCAAGCTGACCGGCATTTACACCGAGCGCCCTGACCTTGCCCTGCTCCAGGAGGGTCCGGAAAGCGGGCAGCGTTTCGTTCCTGGCCATTTCCTCGCCGCAGGATTCCAGTTCATGCAGCTGAATCAGATCAATCCAGTCGGTCTGCAGCCTGCGCAGGCTTTCCTCCACCGAGCGGATGGTATTATCGTAGGAATAAGATTCGCCGCGCATGACGGCCTTTGTCGCCAAGATAACGCGGTCCCGGCGGCCGCGCAGCGCAAGCCCCAGCCTGCGTTCGCTTTCTCCCTGGCCGTACAAGGGCGCAGTATCGAAGAAATTAATGCCAAGGTCGATTGCGGCATGCACCACGTCTTCGACCTCACGGTCCGTGGTTTCACCAAAATCGCCGCCGAGGGGCGCGCCGCCAAGTCCCAGCTTGGAAACCTGCCACCCCGTTCGGCCAAGCTGTGTATACTCCACTTATGTTCATTCTCCTTTTACTTGCAGATTGTCACTTCAGCTCCACTAACCGCGTTGTCCATGTCCATTCGTCCCCGGCTTGACGGGGTCCAGCCACGACCAGCGACAGGTTGGCGGAAACGCCGGATACCGATCGCAAGGAACGGGACAGGGAAAGGTTATTCTCGTTTGCGTACACCGCATCGGGCGTACGGATCGTATTGTCGCAGGCATCGCAGGAAATTTCGTATCTTCTCCCTGCATAGGAAAGCATCCAGCCATGCTCTGTCCGCTTCTCTATTCTTGTTCCATCGCGACCATCCGTAAGCAGCAGCGGCAGAATATGCTCGCATGAGACAAAATCACGCTTGGCTTTCAGCCGGTACGTCCATTCGATTCCCGTTCCGGTAAGCGCAATCGTTTTACGGTACTTCAGAAATTCATTTTGTCCCGTCATGGCAATCCCTTTCTCAAGCCACTCTGTTTCCGGGTTGACCGTCATATCGGGGTAATACAAAGTACCTTCAACATCCCGCAGCAGAAATCCTTCCCATGCTCCCAGATCATACCCCTGCTGATACAGTCCAGGCGCAAGATTTGCGGGGTTCAGCTTCGGTTCCGCCAGCGGCGGCTTGGTACCACCCAGCCGGTAATGAAATCCGCACAGGGCCGGACTGTACTTGCCCACATGCATTCTCAGGCTGCAAGCAAAGAAATCATCTCCGCTGCGGACAAAAGCATAGCCGCTGCGTAAATCCAGGTATTGATTGTTTACAGGGAGCGGCGGGCGGTCATTGATCCGTTCCATCTGCAGGTCGCTGCGTATAATTCGTTCCGCCATGGAAATTCCGGTCATTCCCAGAATACCGTAACAATTCACCAAGGTATACCACTCATAACCCACTCGAAGCTCATGAGGCAAATAATTTGGCGTCATGCTGTAGGTGCCATCCTCTTTCTTGTACGGGAGCCAGGCTTGAAAGGCTTTATCGAACAGCCCCTTATCCCCCATTCCGGCATAAGCCTGATACGCCACAAACGATCCCCAGGTAAACATCTGATGGCGGCTCCGCTCCATCATCGCGAAGGTTCCGTCGAAGGATGTTGCATGATTCAGCCACGCCTGCCCTTTCTCAATGAGCAGCTGCAGCCGCGCGCGAATCTCCAGCTGCTCTGGCGTCCATTCCTCAATCGCCGACATCACGCCTGTCAGAATAAACATGATAAACGCGGAATAGGAAATCGGCATGCCATCATGCTCTCTGAAGGTTTCCTGATCATGCTGATCAAACGAATCGTTCAGAAACCCCTCATTCTCGCGTTCTTCAATCAAGGCCATCAAATCTGCCATAAACGCCTTGTTTGCAAGGCGGTAACCCAGCTTCTCGAGAAACAACTCATTGCCCAGCTGCAGGGCGGCGCAGTTCAAATTAATGGTGCCGCAATCCTGCGGCTCGCCATGCAGGAAATCTTCCGCAAATTCCTCCTTATGGCGGCTGCGGACGTCTTCAGGCAGGATCAGAAGCGCCATCATACTGAAATGATAAATAAACATGCGGGTGAACGGCGCGGCGTTCATATCCTTCAAGCGCACAATGGAACGCCGGATCAGGCGGATTGCCGTATCCTGAAGCTCCGTATTGCCGCTGAATCCCGCACCCCCGGCGAAAATAACCGCCGCAGTACCAGCCGTATAATTCTCGCTGTAAATCGTATCCCAGCGGTCTTCAATTGCTCCCGTTTCCTTGTCGATCCAGGCAGAAACGGTCTTCATATAGTCAAGCAGCACGGATTGCATCTGTTGATGCGTGCTTTGCCGTTCCAATGTGAACATGGATTAATGGCTCCTTCGTTATCATATTGGGGTCAGGTTTCTTCAGATTGCTGCGTTATTTGCTCGTGTCTTGCTCCTGATTCCTGCCCTGCACGATTTTCTCCGCTTCTTCCGATGCGCTCCAGGGAGTTTCGTAAGTGGGCTGATTGACATAACGATTCATTCCCAGCCGCAGCCGGACACCCGTTCCGGCAGCCATTCGAACAAGCAGCCACTTCCCTTGTACCTGCTGCATTCCGCATACTTCCCCCTCCTCCGTCAGCTTCTGGGCTGCAGTAAATTCATGTTCGCCAAAAGTTCCCGCCTGGACAATCACATCCCTGGCCTCGAACAGACTCAGATTCACCAGCCGGAGAGTGACCGAATCGCCAGCCAGCTTCTCTACCAGCGCGGCGACCGAGTCCGGCAGTCCGGGGCGTTTTGCCAGCGCGTCGAAATACCGTACCCTCGCGTGCTGCAGTCCCCCATGATAAACATGCATCGGAGCGCCCATCGTTAATTGGGCCAAACCTTCGACAAGCACCGGCGTCAGTTCCTGCCACTGGTGGATGCTGAGCGCCGCTTGCGACAATGCCGTCTTCTCCGGCGCGTATTCCGGCGAACGGATCTTCTTCAACTGCGCCTGGATCATCGCGTAATTCGACCTCAGGATGCCTACCGGATAGTCGGGATCCTTGCCCCGGATATAGCGGAACCACTGGGCGGTATTGCCGTTAAAGCCCATATGCCCGCCATTGGTCTGCTGTCCATAGCTGCTGTATCGCGAGTCGATTCTGTCGAAATGCGGGGAGGACCAACCGCGTTCTGCCCGCTGGGCATCCGCTTCATCCATCGAGATATTCCACACATATACAGCGAACATCGGGTGCGGAATCCGGTAGTCCCTCCAGCCCTCATCGTAATGGCGGTTGGGTACCAAATACTTTCCGTCTTCCTCCCTTGCCATAGACCACAACCTGTCAATCTGCGAACGCGCTAGATCCAGATGGGAATAATCACCCGTCAGCAGCACCGCATTGCTTCCGGCGATAATGGTCGGCTCCAGGATCGTCACTGCTCCATGCGGCCACCGCCAGCCATAATAGCCGCCCCACCATTTGCCGTCATTATATTCGCCGATATCGCCGGATAATCCGATATTATCCGGCATGATCCCGCCATTCTTTGCGGTGCGCTCCTTCCAGGCTTCCAGATACTCAAGCACCCAGCTCCGGTAGGCGTCATCCTCCGTATACATATAGGCATGAGTAATCATGCTGGTTGCGCATAGATTCAGCGGCACATCTCCACGTGCCTGCCTGTCGTTGATTCTGAGCAGAATTTCCTTATACACCTCATCGTCGGACCAGGGGCAGCTGCTGCCATAACGGTCCACACCGGGTATGTCCTCGAACGGCGGCAAATAATTGTCCAGGATTTCACGATGCGTTTCCCAATCCTCCGCAGTTTGTTGGAAGCGCGGACCTCTGCTGCCGGTAATTGGCGAACGGATCAGTTTCTTCTTTTTGTCGTAGTTGGGCACATCGGGATTATCACCGCCATAGAAGCCGGCAAACCGGACAGCCCGCTGTTTGTCCTTGAGTACGCGGGGGTCGGCCAGACCGAAGAAATAAAAGAATAAATAACCTTCCCCATGATGCATCCAATCATAATAGGCATCGAATTCATTATGGATCTGTCCGTACTCCGTCCACTGCCATGTAATCGCTTCCCAAATTTCACGCGACACGCGGTACAGTTCTTCATTGCCGCCCAGCGCATACAGCAGTGGAAAATTCATGAAGCCCTCATAAGGATCATCCGATCCGTCCATCCCGGGCCAAAATTCCCGCCAGATGAGTGTTCTGTCCTTGCGGGTATACCTATCCACGAATTCCATTGCCCCTTGGTTCATCGTATCCAGCAGCAGCCTTTGCAGCAAGGCCCATTCCGGAGGCTGGCATATTTCCTCCGCTGTGATGGCCGCAACCGGTCTGCCAAATCTGTGATCCTCCATCCGCCGATTCCTCCGTTATCCACTCATTTTGGGTGTCGTTTCAGATCGGAAAAGCTGCTATAGCCCATTCATAATCCGGGTCATCCTGCGTCCCGTCCTTATAGGTCGATATCAGTGCTACGCGATCTTTGCCTGACCGGTTGGGATAGGAAGAATGGAAAAGCAGATCGTGAAAAACAATAGCCGTTCCCCGCGATGCCGGAAGGTCAATGATTTGCGATTGTTCGATATTCTCATCCTTCAACCGGCTTGAGAAGCCGTTGCCGTCATGATCCCCTCCGCCATGATGGAGGAAGCCTTTCAGATGCGAACCCGGAAGTATCTTCAGACAGCCGTTATCCGGCGTGGCGTCATCCAGCGCAATCCAGACGGAATATTTATGGCTGCCTTCCCAATAGGGATAATCCTGATGCCAGGGAGATCCGAAATCGACCCTGGAGTCCTTAAAAACCACTTTATCACTAAGGAATGTAACCTGATCCCCGACTATCTTTTTCAGAACCTTCGCCAGCTCCGCCTTTGCCGCCGCTTGTTTGAACAATCCGCTTGCCGCAGCCATGCCTACGTATACGCCGTGTTTTACGGCACCTTCCCCACGCTCCTGCTTGACTTGCTCCAGCACTCGGGCGACCTCAGCCTTAAGCTCCTTCACTTCCTCCAGAGAAAATAAATTTTCAATAATGACATAACCCTGCTCTGCAAACTGTTGTTTAAGATCGCGGTCCATCGGTTTCTACCACCTTTTATGATGTTATACAATTTCAAAACGGAAGAATAAACGGATCATCCCGGGATTACTTCAGATATTAGCACAAATAAGCTATGATGGATTTGGTGGGGATCGATATGAAGTTATCCTTTTCCGATATGGAGGCGAGGCAGATGTTCCAACATCCCAAACCGCGGCGACTTGAATGGCCGCATCTGTGTCCCAGTGTCCATTGGGCCCAGATTCAAAGGCCTTTTCCCGGTCCAGGCAAATACCGGACCCTCTATGACTTCGAGCTTATTTATGTCTTTCAGGGGGAACTGCTGATTCATTTCAATGATGAGATTGCCCCTATTCCTGTAGGAGCGGGGGATCTGCTGCTGCTTTCCTCGGCAATGCGCCACCGCATCGAACTGCTTGCCGACCCCCATACCCATCTGCTTGGCATCCACTTTGATTTCTTCAACGAGCAAACCGTCCTGGCTGAACAGGACCTTACTGTGCGTGAGGATAAAATCGATCCGGAGCGCTTCTGTTCTATTCCCGTGATGGGAGAAGGCCATCCGGTTTTTGGCGCTCATTATGAGTCGGTTCCTTATGAAATGGTAGAATGGATGGAACGGATTGTGGAGGAGCATGCAAAAGGCAGGGGAAATCCGGGTTATGAGCTGGCATGCAGGGGACTTATGCTCCTGATCTTCACGCAGCTGCTCAGCCTGGACACGAAGTCCAGCCGGCCTAATCTTCATTCCGGATACCAGGGGAAAATCAAGGAGTTGGCTGTTGAAATGGAGATTCGTCCCGGAGCGCCATGGGCAAATGCGGAAATGGCGGGTCGTTTCAATGTGAGCGAGGATCACTTTATCCGGTTGTTCAAGGATATCGTCGGCATGAGTCCACGCAAATATTTGCAGTTTATCAGACATCGCGAAGCCAAAAAAATGCTGCGGGAAACCGATATGAAAATCGAGCTGATCGGTCGTCAGCTCGGCTATGAAGATCTTCATAATTTCAGCAAAGTGTTCAAAAAATGGCAGGGCATTTCTCCCCGAGCTTACCGCAAGCTTAGCATTTTGCATTAACAGTCACGTTTATTCTCAAGTGAGTGGAGCTGCAAACTAAATAAAAGCGGGTGAACGATTGAATGGGAATTGATGAGATTATACGTGTCGTTCAATACGATGATAAGTGGCCTGCATTATTTCAAAATGAAAAGGCAAATATTTTGCAAGCTTTCGGAGAAGATGTTATCGACATACAGCATTTCGGCAGCACCTCGGTACAAGGAATGATTGCAAAACCGATTATTGATATCTTGGTTGGCTTGAAAACGCTTGAGTTGAACAATTCTATAATTAACAATTTAATAGAACTGGGATATGAAGGATTCGGAGAAGCTGGGGTAAAAGGTAGATTATATTTTCGGAAACGCCAGGAACATGCCTATAACCTTGCTGTAGTGATCTGGAACGGTGAGCAATGGGTAAATAATCTCCTCATAAGAAATTTCTTAAGGGATAACCCGAATGCAGCCAAACATTACTCAGAAATAAAGCTCCATTCCATAAATAAAGGGCACACGACATTACTCGCTTATTCGGATGAAAAAGCCGATTATGTAAACAATTTACTCGAACAAGCTAAGAAAAGTATGGTGGATAAGGACTAACAGAACCGCTGATCCTACGGCGGGCGGTCCTGTCTTTTTCTATAAATAGCAATCATATTACATAATAGCGATTATTTTTTCTCGGTAGAATTGCTCTCTTGCAGCGTCTCCATCATGGCAGCAAAATAGTTGCCGTCGCCAGTATTGAAGTAGTTATACCACGCTTCTAACGTATCCTTTTTAAATAGATCCAGCAGTGCAATAACCTCACGAGCTAATAAAAGTCCGCCGGCAGAACCGGTTGTAATGAGATTCCCGTCGGCAACGATCTTCTTCTCTTTATAAAAGGCAGCTCCCTTGTATGCGGGGCAGAACATAGTCAAATACTCCAGACTGTTGCTCGTGTGTTGACGGTCATCCAATAATCCGGCATTGGCAAGCGCAGTGGTCGCTCCGCATATGGCGGCAACATTGCCGCTTGCCTTCAGCAGTTGTTTTGCTTTTTCGACAACTGGTGCATGTTCGGGATCATTCCAACTGTCTGCCCCCGGCAAGAGCAGTATCGCGGATGTTTCATGCGAGATCTCATCTACCGTCAGGTCCGGCAGGATCTTCATGCCACCTTTTGTCGTGATCGGTCGTTTGGAAGCCCCAACCGTTTTGACAGGAATACGACTCCCACGTCTTTTGAAATATTGACCCGAGTTAAGCTCCGCAGTTACAAAGCCAAGCTCCCAATCCGCCATCGTATCCAGTACATAAGCATAAGCGTAATTCATGTACTCTCCTCCTTGATTAACTATGATTTCGTTACACGAAAGGGTATCGAATCTAATGGCAGTCCGAAAAGCACGCTGTCAGTTAGTATTAATTACCACAAAATGGATAAAACAAACGACCTATTGAGGTGAAACATGATTTGGGTTAGCGACAAATAAAAAGCGTAACGACAGCCGCAAGAGTTCATCCTTGCCATCGTTACGCTTTATTTTATTGAATGCTGTCCACCTTGCCTATTCCTGCGTTTCTTTCAGAGCCCCATCACGCAAATACAGAACCCGGTCGCATAGATGCAGCACCCTCTCATCATGGGTCACCATGACAGCTGCTCTGCCTTCCGCTTTGACTTCGTCGGCAATCATTTTCACCACATCCTGTCCCCGGGAAGCATCAAGACTCGCCGTCGGCTCGTCGGCAAACAGCAGAGCCGGCTTGTTCATCCATGCGCGGGCAATCGCCACGCGCTGCTTCTCACCTCCGGACAGCTTGTCCGGATAGTAGGAAAGCCGATGCCGCAGGCCCATCCGGTCAAGCAATTCCAGCGACCGTTTAGATGATGCAGCCGGGCTCCGGTGTCCAAGCTTCGCTACAAGCTGCAGCTGCTCTTTCACTTTGAGATAAGGAATCAGATTGGCGCTTTGAAAAATAAATCCGATTTTGCTCAGCCGAAGCTCCGCAAGTTCAAGCTCGCTCATTCCGAAAAGCGGCACGCCATCGATAATGACCTCACCGGCTGTTGGACTGAGCAGCGCGCCTGCAATCGAAAGAAACGTGCTTTTGCCCGAGCCTGAAGGACCCATAACGGCAACCAGTTCCCCCTCATCGACTTTCAGCGACAGCTTGTTCAACACTGTCAGTTCCGAATCCCCGTCGTGAAACGTCCGGGATACCTCATTCATGATCAGCTTTGCACTCATCCGGCAGTCCTCCCTATCGCATCCAAAGCGTCGGTTCTGGCAATTTTGAAGACAGACAGCAGCGATCCGATCAGCGACATTGCGATAAACAATGTGCAGGTGAGGATGAGCGTCGAGCTGTCAAGCTGGAACGGCATGGAAGCTGGAAGTACCGCATACACAACGCGAATCAGCAGTAGACTGATGGCAAGGCTGCCGATTGACAGGAGCAGCACCTGTCCCATGACGCTTCGCGCAAGGTAACCCGTTCTTGCGCCAATCGCCTTCAGAATGCCGAATTGGCTTGTTTTCTGAATCGTAATGACATAGAAGAAGACAGCAAGCACCATGGCCGAGATGACGAACAGGAACACAATCATCATGAGCAGCGATCCTTGTTCCTCCTTGTACCCCGGAACTGCGGACACAGCCTCGGATTTGGAGATGACCTCGGCATCCGGCAGCTTATCCTTCAACAGATCTACCTGGCCTTTGTCCGTCTTGACGGCAATTGCATTGTAGGTATTTGCACCAGGATCCTTGCCATTCACGGTTGCAAGCTTCTGAAGCTTGAGCCAGTCCTGTTCATTCATAAATAGGCTTGGCGTATGACTGAACGATTCATTGTTTACAAAGCCGCTTACCGTCCACTGGCTGCCGGTCATGGTGTCCTCAAGCACCGTTCCGATCCGGACGCCGGAATCTTCCAGCTTGCGGTCGACAAGGATTTGACCGTCGGATGTATTCGAGATTTCCTTCCCTTTGACTGTTTCAGGGGCAAGCCATCCTTCCATATCTACCGCAAAAAGCGTTACATCGGTTTTGACGGATTCTCCTTTTTCCGTAATGGACGTCATTCTAAGATTTAACGGAGCCGCATTGGCTTCGCCAACAACGGATCGGACATTATTTAAATGATCTTCGGACAGCAGCGAGCGCGTAAACCGCCGGTCCGCATCCTTTTGAACGACAAAATGGTCTGCTGCCATATTCTTGACCGTCGATGCATTCGCATAAGCCAGTCCCCTTGCCAGGCCGGTAACGAAAAGCACCAGAAAAGATACAAGCAGCATAATGGTAATAATCAGCATATAGCGGGTTTTGGCAAACCTCATTTCTCTTAATGCCAGATACATCTTCTCATCCCTCCTGTTTCTAAGATCCAGTGTAGGAATCGAAAATGAACGGCGTGTGAATACCAAATTACAATTGGGGGAGCTTAACGGTAACTGTGGTTCCTTGACCCTGTTTGCTGGCCAATTCGATCTGCCCGCCATGCATATGAACAATTTTCTGCACAATGGAAAGACCGAGGCCCGATCCGCCGGTCGAGCGTTCACGCGAGTGGTCCGCTCTGTAGAATCTGTCGAACAGAAAAGGCAGCTCGACGTCGGGAATGCCCTGTCCGGTATCGGAAATGGCAACTTCGATTTGACCCCCGGTCAGCTTCGCGCTGACCCTGATCGTCCCTTCGTCCGGCGTGTATTTCACGGCATTTGCAAGCAGGTTCATCCAGACCTGGGAAAGCAAATCCTCGTCCGCCTTAATAACCAGATCATCCGGCACGGACAAGCCCAGCGCCAGCTTCTTCTCCGCCAGCTGCCATTCCAGCACCTGAACCACCTGGCGGATATGCGGCTTTAGACGGAATGAGGCGATGTTCATGCCATCCACGCTCTGCTCCAGCGAGGACAATGTCAGCAGCTGTCTGCCGAGCCGTGAGAGATGCCCGCTCTCTTCAGCTATTACAGCCGCGTAGCGGATTCGTTCCTCCGCGCTTAGCTCCGGATTGGACAACGTCTGGGCAAAGCCGTGGATCGAAGTCAGCGGGGACTGGATCTCATGCGATACATCAGCGACAAACTGCCGCCGAGCCTGCTCGACCCGCTCCAGCTCTTTGCCCATCATCGTGAAATGCACGCCCAACTGCCCAATCTCGTCGCGCCGGTTTTTCGGCAGAGTCAAATTGTAATGTCCCTGGGCTATTTTTTTGGTCGCCTCGCTAAGCTTTGTTATCGGCTTCACGAGATATCTGGTGCTGATCAGAAAAAACAATAGGCTGAACACGACCGTAAGTCCGCCCACCAGAGCAAAAAAGATGCGCAGCTCGCCAAACTGCAGCATGGTATCCGGCCTCAGGAACAACGCATACGACTTGCCATCCAATTGTAAGGGAATGCCTACCGTATTGCTTAGACTATTTTCAAAAAAGCCGGTAACGAAGGGTTTATTGGGGAAAGAAGCCACCCCATGGTACACATCTCCTCCAAGCACCAGCCGGACGTTCTCCGGCAGCAGATCGTGCTCCCGGAATTCGTTGCCATAGAAGCGGTCAATGCCGCTTCCATCCGTTAAATAAATTTCATAACCCAACTCCGCAGCGCTCTGCAGATAGGAGTCCGCTAAATCGGGATGCTCCGATGCAAAGTTTCTTGTTTCCCCGGCTATACGGATCAGCTTCTCATCATTAAAAGCCTTAAGCTTTGTGTGATAATACAGATTGGATGCCAAAAAACCAAGCAGACTGCTGACCGCGACCGTCGCGATCGTGATGAACAGCACACGGTAATATAACGATTTCATTAGGTAGCCACCTCAACCTTATAGCCGATCCCTCTCACGGTCTGGATCGTAAAGTCTTCCCGGTAATCGGCAAAACGCTCGCGCAGCCGCTTGATATGAACGTCAACCGTCCGGCTATCCCCCATATAATCCGCACCCCATACCAGAGTTATAAGCTCTTCCCGCGAGAACAGACGTCCCGGATACTGCGCCAGTTGTGCGAGCAGCTCAAATTCCTTCAGCGGCAGCAGCAGAACCGTATCGCCGGCGATGATCTCGTAGTTGATGATATCGATAATCACGCCGCCCAGCCGGATTCTGTCGCTTGAGACGCGGGAATAACGCCGGAATAACGCCTTTATCCGAAACAGTAGCTCCATCGGCTCGAACGGCTTCGTAATGTAATCGTCCGTACCGCGTAAATATCCTTGTTCCTTATCCTTCAGCTGCTCCCTCGCCGTCAGCATAATAATCGGAATATCGTAGTGCTGGCGGATTTGCTCGCACAGCTCCAGTCCATCCAGCTTGGGCATCATAATATCTATAATAGCCAAATCCACAGGATTCTCCGCAAGCAGACTCAACGCTTCCAGTCCGTCCCGCGCTTCCAGCACATGATACCCTTCACCTGTCATAACAAGCCTCAGCAAGGAGCGGATATTGCTGTCGTCATCTGCGATCAATAAATGTTTTGCCATGATTCTCCTCCATTGCTGCCATTCCTGCCTGAACTGTCAACCTGTTATTATGATAGTATACTTGCCCGCCGGACACAATTTCATCTAAGAACTGCGAGGTCATTGAACATCATGACGAACTGAAAGGGTTAGCCAATCAAAAAAAATCCCATCCTGATTAAGGAGGGATTCCCGCTGTATAATATGTTTATTCCTTCATCGAAGGATCAAAATCCGCTACGATCAGTATATCCATATGGCGGGCGGTACGGAGCAGATAATGAACGACTGTTTCCTTAAACAGCGTGTACCACAGCGGTCTGCGGGATTGCCCGATTATGAGCTGCGTGGCGTGGACTTCGTTCATCCTTTGCAGCAGCGTCCTGCGCATTCTTTTACGGCTGTCCGCTGCGGCTACCTGCATGTTCCCGCCCAGCCGTTCGCATAATTGGCGCAGCGTATCGAGCCGCTTCTGTTCTTCCTCCGTCATCACCGCACCAAAATGCACATAATGCACATGCCATTCTGCCTTCAGACGGTGGGCAATCCGAAACCCGCGCCGGATCAGACGCTCAGAGCGGCTGCCCGTGTCCACGCAGACGAAGATCACCTCGCGTCTGCGCCAATGCCCCCGCAGTGAGGTATTGCGGTCCCATGCCTCCAGCCGTTCATCCACATCGTCTGCGATTTCACGCAGAGCCAGTTCCCGCAGGGCGATTAGATTGCCGATTTTAAAAAAAGAGCCCAGCGCCTGATCTACCTTCTCCAGCGCATAGATTTTCCCGTCCCGCATCCGTGTCTGCAGCATTTGGGGGGTGACGTCGATGAGCTCGACCTCGTCCGCCATCTTCAAAATGGCATCCGGCACGGTCTCCCTGACACGCACGCCGGTCAGCTGCAGAACGGCGTCGTTCAAGCTTTCCAGATGCTGAACATTCACAGTGGAAATAACGGAAATCCCGCTTTCCAGCAGCCGGATGACATCCTCGTATCTTTTCTTGAACGGGCTGCCGGGCACATTCGTATGCGCCAATTCGTCGACCAGCACCACTTCAGGATGAACCGAGATGATCGTCTCCGTGTCCATCTCCTCCAGCTGCGCTGCCTGATAGCTGGTCTTCGCGCGTGGAATAACCGGCAGCTCGCCCACCTGGTCTGCCGTATCCTTCCGTCCGTGGGTCTCAAGCAGGCCGATGACAACATCGATGCCCTTGCTGCGGAGAATATTACCTTCCTGCAGCATTTTATAAGTCTTGCCGACTCCCGGGGCAGCGCCAATGTACACCTTTAAAGTCCCGCGCCGGATCGTCTCGATTTTCTCCTCGATTTCCCGCGAGCTGAGCCGGCGGAACGTTCTTCCAGCCATATTGGGCTTGACAGGCAGAATGCGCTCGCCCTCATGCTCCGCGCGGTCTGCCATGAGAAATACATCGATGTTCCTGGTCCTTCTCAGTACTCTGTTCACAATCGAGCCCTGCCACCGCTCCTGCCAGCGGTTTTTCTTGGAATGGCCCATGACGATCCGGGTCACATTGTGCTGTCTGGCATAACGCACAAGCACGGAAGGAAGCTTTCGCAGATGCGGCAGAGGCAGTTCCTCGAATTTAGCCCCGACCTTCTCCACCAGCTTCTGGATGGAAAGCTTGAACGCCTGCTGATTCCGGTTCAGCTTCTGCCTGGGCAGCACAAACGTAACGACCACCAGATCCCCGTTCAGCCGTTTTGCAACTTGCTGTCCTCTGCGAACATAGAGCGAGCCGTTCCAGTGATACTGCGCGGAGACAAGAATCCGTTCCGCCGCCCCGGAGGGTCCTATAAGACCCTGCTCCTCCCGGTGCTTCTCCAACGATTCATTGACGCCTTCGGCCATCAGTCGGAGCGCAATCTCGCGGAGCACGCCGAGATTGCCGCGGCGGGACAGAGCCGGATGCATACTCTCTCCCAATACCCCTTCATCAATCCGCTTCAGTATCGTTTCTGGCGAAGCATCGATCAACCGGACTTCGTCAGCCAATTCAAGCGTATTCGAGGGCACGGTTTCTTCGGCCTTGATGCCTGTCAGCTTGAAGACAAACTCGTCTTCACCCGCAAGCTCATAGACATTAATCGTGGTAATAATGCTGATGCCGTGGTCCATCAGATACTGAATATCCTCGAGCCTGGTCTTGAAGCGGGCTTCTTCACGGTTGCGGTGGGCGAGACCGTCGACGAGCAGAACCTCCGGATTCCGGGCAAGCAGGACGTCCAGCGGCAGGTCCTTCTGCTCCTTGCCGTCCCGCTGCCAATGTATGCTTGGCACGCGTTCCAGATCCTGCGCCTGCTGGACGGTTTCCGACCGCTGCATCGTCGATACCGCACAAATAACTACATCGATCCCTTCCTGCTTCAGAAGCTTGCCTTCCCGAAGCATATGATAGGTTTTGCCGGATCCGCTGACAGCGCCGATAATGATCTTCAAGCGTCCCCGGTGCAATCTGGAGATTGATTGCAGAATCTCTTCCGGCGTCTTGCGTCTGAACTGTGTCACGTATCCGCCCCCTCCCGCTGCCCCGTCCGTGGAACGCCTATCGGACTGGGTACGGTTTAATGATTATTTCTTCAGCTCCGACAAAGCCAGATTGAGCTTCAGCACGTTGATCCGCTTATCGCCGAATATGCCCAAGTCCCGGTCAATCGTATGCTCATTGACCAAGGACTCAAGTTCCTGAGCGGAAATGCCGGTCAGCTTGCTGATTCTGGGAATCTGAACCAGGGCTGATTGCGGGGTAATATCGGGATCGAGACCCGAACCCGAGTTGGTCACCAGGGCAAGCGGCAGCTGCGCAAGCGGCACATCCGGGTTATCTTTTTGCCACTGCTCGTTCGAAGCCTTCATCCGCGCCAGCATATCCGGATTGGATGGAGCATAGTTATTGGATCCTGAAGCCTCCGCTTTATATTCAATACTGGATACGCGTCCTTGAAAATAGCTCAAATCCGTAAAGTTCTGGCCGATTAATTCGGAGCCGACTACATGACCGTCTTTATCCTTCAGCAGACTCCCGTTCGCCTGGGCGGGAAACAACAGCTGCGCAAGCCCCGTGCTGACAAGCGGATACACAATTCCGCAAAGCACGATGAACAGCACGCCGGCCCGCAGGGCAATCAGAAAAACCGATCCTCCGGACTGATTGTCATTCCCGTTATCCGTAAGTGGTACACTCATGGTACGATTCCTTCTTTCTATTTGAGTTTGTAACCTGGCCCCGTTCGTCAGATCCACACATGAACGATCCAATCAATCAATTTTATACCAATAAACGGAGCAATTATTCCGCCCAATCCATAGATGAACAGGTTGCGGCTGAGAAGCCGCGAAGCGCTCATCGGGCGATAAGCGACGCCTTTCATGGCCAGCGGGATGAGCAGCGGGATGATGATCGCATTGAAGATCAAGGCCGACAATACCGCTGACAGCGGAGAACCCAGCCGCATCACGTTCAAAGCATCCATCTCCGGAATGGCCAGCATGAACATTGCCGGAATGATAGCGAAATATTTGGCAACGTCATTGGCAATGCTGAACGTAGTCAATGCTCCGCGGGTCATCAGCAGCTGCTTCCCGATTGCCACCACTTCAATAATCTTCGAAGGGTCGGAGTCGAGATCGACCATATTCGCCGCTTCCTTGGCGGCTGTCGTGCCGCTGTTCATCGCAAGACCGACATCCGCCTGCGCAAGTGCGGGCGCGTCATTCGTGCCGTCTCCTGTCATGGCAACCAGCTTGCCTTCGGCCTGCTCCCGGCGGATAACGGCAATCTTGTCTTCGGGCGTGCTCTCCGCGATGAAATCGTCGACGCCCGCTTCCCTGGCAATCGTAGCCGCCGTCAGGGGGTTATCACCCGTACACATGATCGTCCTGATGCCCATGGCCCGAAGCTGCTCGAAGCGTTCCCGCATACCGGGCTTCACGGTATCCTTCAAATAAATCAATCCGAAGATTTCTTTGTCAACTGCTACTGCCAGCGGCGTGCCGCCCGCAGAGGAAATGCGGTCAGCCTGCTTACTCAGATCCGCCGGAATAACACCACCCTGGGCAAGCACCCATTTGCGGATCGCGTCGACCGCTCCTTTGCGCACGTTGCGGCCATCCTTCAGATCGATACCGCTCATCCGGGTTTCCGCTTTGAATTCCACAAAGCTTCCGCCTTCGCCAAGCGAAGCATCATACTTTTTATCGTTCTTCTTCATCCATTCCAGTACGGAACGGCCTTCCGGCGTTTCATCCTGTACTGAGGCGATTGCCGCCCAGGCGGCCGTATCGTTCACATTCGTCTCGCCCACCGGGACGATTTCGCTGGCCATCCGGTTACCGAAAGTGATAGTCCCTGTTTTATCCAAAATCATCGTATTTATGTCGCCGGCGGCTTCCACCGCTTTGCCGGACATCGCCAGAATATTAAACTGCGTGACCCGATCCATACCGGCGATGCCGATCGCCGATAACAGTCCCCCGATTGTCGTCGGTATGAGGCAGACGAGCAAAGCGATGAGAACCGGAATTTCCAGATCGACATTCACATAGGAAGCAATGGGCCCTAGCGTTACGACGACAATAAGAAAAATAAGCGTCAAGCTGATCAGCAGCGTATTCAAGGCAATTTCATTCGGCGTTTTCTGCCGCTTCGCCCCCTCGACCAGCGCGATCATCCGGTCGATGAACGTTTCGCCGGGATCGCTTGTAATCCGTACGTTGATGCGGTCGCTGACAACCCTAGTTCCGCCGGTAACGGAGTTGAAGTCGCCGCCGGCCTCCTTGATGACAGGTGCAGATTCGCCTGTAATCGCCGATTCATCAACAGATGCGAGACCCTCGATGACTTCGCCGTCACCGGGAATCATCTCCCCTTGCGAGACAATAACGATATCCCCTTTGCGAAGCTCGGTGGAGGGGACGATTTTGATGCCGCCGCTTACAACCTTGTTGGCCATAATTTCCTGCTTGGTTTTCTTAAGCGAATCCGCCTGCGCCTTGCCCCGCCCCTCAGCCAAAGCCTCTGCGAAGTTGGCGAACAGCACGGTAAACAGCAGGATCACAAACACCGTCAAATTGAAGCCGATGCGATCCCTTGATTCAAAATATCCCGGGAATATCGTCATCAGCAGCACAATGACGGTGCCGATTTCAACGACAAACATGACAGGATTCTTGATCATGACTGCAGGATTCAGCTTGATTACGCTGGCTTTTAGCGCTTGGGCGACAAGATCGCCAGAAAACATACTTTTATTACGATTTCCATTCATTCTCGGCTCACCCCATTTCCTTCTAACGAATTGTCAAATACTCGGCGATCGGTCCCATGACGATAACTGGCAGGAAGGTCAGAGCGCCGATCAGAACCACAGTCCCGATCAATAAGAACGTAAACAGCGCATTGTCCGTGCGGAACGTTCCGATCGTCTCCGGCACCCATTGCTTGCGGGTCAGCGACCCGGCAACGGCCAGCATCGCAATCATCGAAATATACCTTCCGAAGAACATGACAAGGCCAGTGGAAATATTCCAGAACGGCGTATTATCTGCAAGTCCTTCAAATCCCGAACCGTTATTAGCCGCGGAAGAGGTGTATTCGTACAGGACCTGTGAAATGCCGTGGAAGCCTGGATTCGAAATTGCCCCTTTTCCGAGATCGGTAAGAAAGGCTACGGCCGTCGGTACCAGAATAATAAACGGATGCACCAGAATAGCGATCGCGATCAGCTTCATTTCCCTTGGCTCAATTTTACGGCCGAGAAACTCTGGCGTTCGCCCGACCATCAGGCCGCAGATAAACACGGCAAGAATGGCATACATCAGCATATTGACCAGCCCGACGCCTTTGCCCCCGAACACGACGTTAAGCATCATCTCCCCAAGCGGTACAAGACCGCCAAGAGGTGTAAGCGTATCGTGCATATTATTGACTGTTCCTGTTGTCGCCGCTGTTGTAACTGTCGTAAATAAGGCAGACTGTGCAATCCCGAAGCGTACCTCCTTACCTTCCATACTGCCCTGTGAGGTATCGATCCCAAGCCCGTTCAGCACCGGATTGCCGCTTTTTTCAGCCGTATAGGCGACAGTGAGGAATACAAGGAACAGGATCATCATGGATGAGAAAATAACCCAGCCCTGCTTGCGGCTTTTTGCAAATCTAACGTACATAAATGGAAGTGCAGCAGGTATCGACCACATCGACAAAATCTCGATAACATTTGTAAGCGGCCTTGGATTCTCGAATGGATGCGCCGAGTTGGCGCCTAAGAACCCGCCTCCGTTGGTGCCCAAATGCTTGATCGATTCCAATGAAGCAATAGGCCCGATTGCGATCTGCTGGGTCACACCTTCAAGCGTAACGACGGACAAGGCTGGACCGAGCGTTTGCGGCACCTGCAGCGCAACCAGCACCAGCGTGACGATAACCGCCAACGGGAAGAAAATCCGTGTGTGCGCTTTGACGAAGTCCTCGAAGAAGTTTCCTATCGTCTTGCCTTTTCTTGTGATGCCTCTTACAAAAGCGACTGCAACCGAGAAGCCGGTCGCCGCCGATGTGAACATCATCATCATGATGACCGCCATTTGCGAGAAATACGTCAGCCCCGTTTCACCGCTATAATGCTGAAGATTCGTATTGGTCATGAAGCTGACGATAGTATTCAGTACGAGCGTTGGCTCCATATTGCCGATTCCGTTTGGATTTGCCGGCAAGCCGCTTTGCACTCTCAGCAGCACGTAGCTGATCGCTACAAGTACGAAGTTGATGGTGACAAAGCTGATGGCGTACTTCTTCCAGCTCATCCCTGCCCTGTTCTTGAGTCCCATGATCATATAAATCACTTTTTCCACCGGACCGAACACCTTGTCTGTGCGATTAGGTTCATTCGAGAATACAAGATACAAATAATTCCCGAGCGGTTTGGCAATCAGCATCAGAATGCCGATCACAATCACAATTTGCAATATATCCATAGCCGTTCCTCCTTGGGGCTTAATCGACTCTAAACGTCCGCTGAAAAAATCTGGCTGCTCATGCAAAAACGTCATTCACCGGTCTATATTTCATTTAATATTTCTCCGGATGCAGCAGGGCATACACCAGGTAGATCAGCAACGCACCTGTAAAAATCAATACTACCGTCATGAGCGTTCTCCCTCCGACTCATCGATCGACTTGCCGCACCAGATCATAAATCCAGCGATAAGAAGGAAGCATACAAACAAAGTCAAAGTCATCCAAACATCCAGCATATCAGCACTCCCTTTATGGTTGATCATTCAAACGGCTGAGCAAGAACCCGACTTCTCCGGATTGCATGCGCACAATACAGGCAGCGATAACAGCAGCCGTACGAATTTCCTCCCGCTTCGGTCGATGCTGCCACCATTATTAGCTGTTGTTCCATACGTTTCTCCTCCAGATTCACAGGAAGAAGGCAACAAAAAAGAAGCCTTAGGAAAAGAGTAACCTTTACCTGCGGCTTCTTTGACCAAGACATTGTCCTGATCGCTCGCGATAAGTGTTGCCTCTCCCGTACGCTTACGAGGTTAGCTGTCGGATTCGGGCATGAGAGTCGCCCTACGCCCGGCATTTTGGAATGCCGGATGATTCACCCCGTGACCGTAGCATTCGTCCCACTGGACGAGGACAGTCGTTGGTTCCCCCGTTACTGCAGCTGCTGCGCAATATTCAGCGAATGAAACAAATTCAATGTTTTATACAAAAATCTATACAACAAAAAACCGCAGAGGCACGTGACGCTCTGCGGTCGAATTTAATCGATCACTTCGTTCACCATTCCTCTCTCCACCTGCGCTTACGAGGTTAGCTGTCGGATTCGGGCGGTGAGAGTCGCCCTACATTGCATGAGTTTCATGACACTCACACAACGATTCACCCCTGCGCTGCCAGTGTCCGACTCTCACATCGGAATCCGGCAGCGCTTCTATGGTTCCCCCGCTTTCCGCCCGAGGGCGGAAACTCAGCGATCAAAAAATGGATATATGTTGCTTAGCACGATATGAATCATACTCCCCACTCATACGGTGTGTAAAGCATGTCCAGAACACAAATCCGCATAAAAAACATCATTGCGCCTCTTTTTAAGCGCTTCCAAGTAGTCATTAATCCTCCATCCCCCTTCTAGCGCAGTCTTTCGTCCGTTTTCTAAATCTCTGCAAATACAGAAATCAACAGTACTACGGGCTTGGAGCAGAGCAGAAGATACATGGAGAGGGAACGAGGAATTACGCAAAATGACTGGTTTTAGCCACTTATATTCACTGTAAATGAAAAATATGGGGTTATGGCGTGTTTATCAGGCTGCGGTTCATTTTACAGAATAATAGGAACGGAATATGATAAATGGCAAGCCTGATCACGGCTATCATTTATTCGTTGAATGCTTCCAAAGGAAGCAGCGGGGGAACCATGTGAACGACTGGAAAATCTTTCATTCAAGGGGTGAAGCCGGATGCTTAACGGCTCTGGCAGGGCGGCTCTCTCGTCCGAATCCGACAGCTAACCTCGTAAACGAAAAAAAGGGAGAGAATTTAAAAATGTCTGTTCAAACCGTTGACCCCCTGTCTGAACCGGAACTCCGCTTACAGATTGTTCAAATCAAAAGGATGGAACTGTTTGTTGTGGCCCTCAATGACAACAAATGGATCCGCTATCAGGTCATCCTGTTCCTGACTGCAAACACCGGTCAAGCATGGAGCGATATGGTGCTCG
Source organism: Paenibacillus nasutitermitis (assembly GCF_014641075.1). Lineage (GTDB taxonomy): Bacteria > Bacillota > Bacilli > Paenibacillales > Paenibacillaceae > Paenibacillus_Z > Paenibacillus_Z nasutitermitis. Next base: position 1,030,859 of record NZ_BMHP01000001.1, on the reverse strand, counting down.
AAAATTGGCAAAAGCCTGCGGACTGGATTACATGGTCCAGCCGTTTCCGGGACATCCTGGGTTCCACGGAGCCCTGCAATCCCGGTTTGTTACTGAAGTATTACCATGAAGAAACCTTGCAAAGCGTACTGGTCTCTACCGCCCTAGAGCAGTTGAAAATCAATCCCGGATATAATCTGTCAGCGATAAAATCCGTATTGTTTGACCGTGCTTCTTCTTATATTAGTTTGTTCTAGAATCCAACCCACTATTTACAATTGTAGTTGAAGCCCGGAGAGTTTTATTGCTCTTTGGGCTTGTATTCTACACCCTAAAGTCAGAAGATTCTTTCAAGGAAATCTCCGTGCGGACTATCCCAAATGATATGTCCTTCATCCAATTCAATAACTTCAAACCCTGCCAACTCACGTGAATCGCATTCGATGGCGCCTGAGCTTCCAACAACAATAATATTCCGCAACTCCTCCCCCGCGCCCCGCAGGGACAAAGCCGTTCGATAGGGATAGATTTCGCCAAGCGTCGAATAAATCGCATTGATTAACCGGTCGCCCTTTGGTTTGCCCATCAAGTTCATGATAAGCGAGCCCCGGGAGCCAAGCTTTTCATTGGTCAGCTTCATAAACTCCAGCGAAGTCAGATGCGTAGGTGTGCCCTTCCGGGTGAAGGCATCCACAATGATGTAATCCAGCCTGCCTGCCTCTTCCTTCCCGAGCAGGTGCCTCCCGTCCCCAATCTCAACATTATCTGCCCGGTAATCAAAATAACGCCTGCTTAACTCCACGACATTCCCGTCGATTTCTGCTACTTTAAACCGTTTGTCGGGGTAATGGCTGGCGATGGTGCCGATTCCGTGCCCGATCATGAATACATTCTCAAATGACGGACGGTTGCATTCCATTACATGTATGATTGCTCTTGGATATTCAAGCACGATACGCCCGGGATTATTCAGGTCGACAGCGCCCTGGACGGCCTGGTCCGAAAACTGGAGAAAGCGGAATTTTCCAGTCTCTCCAAACAGCTGGGCTGCTTCATAGACGACGATCTCCTGAAATCCGCCGGATTCCTTGTCCAACTGATGCATATAAACGCTTCCTTGTTAGTCTGACATTATCCCTAGCTCACTCTCGTCGCTCTGTATACGGCACTATCCCTAATGTCGGATAATGTCAACTTTAAATCTGATCCTGTTATATCAGGTTAAATATAACTATGATATCTTGTTCTTGCAACACCTGAATGAAGAACGGAAAATGCACATTAAGGAGAGAAAAGATGAATAAATCAGAGGTTGAAAAGTACGCCACCCCTTACAAATTGGGACGCCCGGTTCTTACGGGATCTGGCATGAAGGGCCGTTTCGACAGCCTTGCCGTGGATGTTCCTTTCGTTTTTTTTCATCGCGGCCGCTTCTATATGACCTATGTAGGCTTTGACGGAGATGGTTATCAAACCGCTCTAGCCGTCAGTGACAACCTGCTGGACTGGTCCTTTCAAGGTGTCATTCTGGGGCGCGAAGACTCGGATCGCTGGGACCGGATCGGAGCGGCCGGGACATGGATTCTCAAACAATCCAATGATCTGTATGAGCTGCCTCAGCTTAAGAAAATTAATGACCGCTATTGGATGGTCTATCATTCTTACCCTTCCCCTGGCTATGAAGAAGGAGCAGCCGAAATCGGGCTGGCCTGGTGCGAGGATGAGAATTTGCTGGAATGGCATAAACTTGCGGAACCTGTATTCACCTGGAAGGATGGTGACGATTGGGAGAAAGGCGGTCTGTACAAAGCTTGCCTGATCGAACATGAAGACAAGTTTTATCTCTTCTATAATGCCAAGAACCTGACTCATGGGGCATGGGCCGAACAGACCGGAGCAGCCGTCTCACAAAATCTGCTGGAATGGACCAGGTTTGACCATAACCCTATTCTCCAGATATCGGTACGCCAGTGGGACAGTAAATTTGTCTCCGATCCTTACATTTGCCGGGATGGCGATCTTTGGTTGAATTTCTATTTCGGATTTGATGGCGTTCATGCCCAGGAAGGGCTTGCTTTCTCCGCGGATCTCCTTCATTGGCGCAAGCATGACAGGCCCATACTAGAGTCCGGCTATATCGGATCCCTGGACGAGATCCATGCCCACAAGGCCAGCATCCTCTATTATAACGATGTTCTGTATCATTTCTATACGGCTGTCCGGCCTTACCAGGATGGTGACAGGACGGGAAAAGAATTGCATTCCTTCCGTACCATTACCGTCGCCACCTCCAAGCCGGTGGAATAAGCTCCGGCTTGCCCGATATCGTACCGCCCGACTTCCGTGCTCCAGCAAGGACAAACCTTGCTGGAGTTTTTTTAAGCCCCTTCCTCCCCGCTCCAGTGAGGCAAAACCTTCCTGTAGCGAAAATCCAGCATCATCGTCTTGCACCGTTCTTTTCGCCACTCCATAAAATCAATTTCACAGTGTAAGTCCCGGCAATCACGAGAACGCGTGTATAAAACTACCACGGAATAATTAAGCGGGTCGTGAAAACAATCGGGAGTGCTTCTTAGGTCATAGAAAACGATCGTTACAAGGGCTTTTTCTGCTATAATAAGAATAAAATTAGTAGATATAACCGCAGATTTGCAGGAATGATGGATGCGTGAATAAAGCGGTTGCAGGGAGATATTGAATGGGAAAGACAAACTGGCGGGTTTCCTATCGGAATTGGAATCTGGACAAGAAGCTGATTCTGATGTATACCTTGATGATTCTGTTGCCTATGCTCGTCGTGACCTTCCTCGGATTTCAGCGATACAACGAGAACATGAAGGATAAAGTCAGTGAGTTCAGTCTGGAGCTGCTTAATCAGCTCGGGAAAAATCTCGATAACTATTTGAACGAAGTGGAACGAATCTCTCTCTCCTTCTCCATGGATGCGGGAGTGCAGCAAGCGCTGCTGCCGGAGACGAACGACTCTCCTGCCAACCGGTTCAACGACAAGAAGCTTATCGACAAAGCGTTGATGAACATCGTGCTTGTTCCGTTCAAAGATGTGATTGGAACTTATTTGTTCAAGCCCAGCGGAGAAATATTCTCGCGGTACAGTTCGAACCGTCAGGCGGATTACAGCCAGTTCCAGCAGGAGCGGTGGTATCGGGAGGCGTTGACGGCAGACGGGAAGGGGATCTATCTCCCGACATATGCGCTGCAAAGCATCGACGGCAGAGAAGAGCTCGCCTTCACTTTCCTCCGGAGCATGATCAATATCCCGAAGAACCAATCGGCCGGCGTCTTCCGTATTGATCTAAACTTGAATAGCCTCAGCTCAATATTCTCCAATGTGCTTGGTGATACCAAACAGGAGTTGTACATCGTCGATCAGCAGGGCAACATCGTTTATGACCGGAATAGAATCAAAATTACGGAAAAATTCCCCTTGCCTTTGGACAAGGAGTTTGACAGCTTCATCTTTCGGGCGGACGGCAAAGAAACGATGGTCAATTACATCACGACCCAAGTGTCCGGCTGGAAAATCGCCAACGTTATTCCCGTAAGTGAACTCACCCATAATATCGAGATTTTACGAAATCTGTTATGGACGTTAACGATAGTCGCCCTCATCTTATCGATCGGACTCTCCGTATTCCTGACCCGAAGGCTGCTGCTGCCGCTTAAGAAGATGAAATCCCTGATGAACAAAGTCGAAGACGGAGACTATACGGTTCAATTCAAGGTGCAATCCAGTGATGAGATCGGCAGGCTGGCGACCAGCTTCAATATTATGGTGAAAAGGATCAACGAGTTGGTCCACAACGTATTCGCCATCCGGATTCTCAAGCGGGAAGCAGATTTCAAAGTATTGCAGAGCAAGATCAATCCTCATTTTCTGTATAACACATTGGAGTCCATCAGCATGAAGGCCGAGCTTGACCACAACTACGAGGTGGCTGACATGATTTCGCGGCTGGGCCGTCTGTTCCGAATGACGATTAATTACAACCGCGAATTGATTCGCGTATCCAAAGAAGTGGAATATATAGAGAATTATATCCAGTTGCAGAGAATTCGTTTCCCCGAGATGTCCTTCATTCTGGATATCAAGCAGGAGGTCCTCTCCTCGTTGATGCTGCCCTGGATCATTCAGCCGCTGGTGGAAAATGCTCTGATTCACGGTCTTGCTCCGCTGAACAATGAAGGCTGGATTCGCATCGAAGCGTCAAAATTGAACGAAGATTTGTATATCCGCATTATCGATAACGGTGTCGGAATCGAAGAAGGCAAGCGCAGAGATATTCAATCACACCTTCTGACGGATGCGAACAAAGAAGATGATGAAATTCATATCGGCTTGAAAAATATATACGACCGAATCCGGCACTATTATGGCGAAGGGTATGGTCTCACCGTGCAGAGCGAACCGGGTCAGGGTACTACGGTCGAGATCCGAATGAAATATATGACGGATGCGAGCACCAGCATTGCCTATCAAGATGAATATTGATGGAACTGGAGAACGAGATATGTTAAAAATGGGGTATAGCAAGGACTTCCCTCTAAACAGTACTAGAGAAGAGATGAGACGAATGAAAAGTATGTTCATGGTCTTATTGACGGCGATTCTCGGAATGATGACAGTACTGAGCGGTTGCAATGCTTCCCAGGAGCAAACTCCGACAGTAGAACCCCTACCGGTCATCGAGCTGAGAGTGGCCGGGTACAAATCCGGCTCCGAAATCGGAGCCATTCCTGAATTGAACGAACGGTTCATGAAGGAAAACCCGAATATCAAAGTGATCTATGACGGCATGCCGGGAGTGCAATTCAGCAAGCAGCTCCGAAACCAGTTCGCAATGAACGAAGCTCCCGATGTCATTATGCTTCATCCAGGTTTGGACGAGGTGGGGGGTTATTCCAAGGCCGGCTTTATTCGGGATCTTAGCGATGAGCCCTGGATTTCCAAGTTCACTCCGTGGGCGATTGAAGGCGTCTCCATTGACGGCAAAGTGTACGGAACCCCAAACGAAATGGTCGTGCTCGGAGTTTACTACAATAAGGAGCTATTCAAGAAACATTCTTTGCGAATACCTACGAACTGGGACGAGTTTGTCGAAGTCTGCGCTAAGCTGAAGAGCAGCGGGCTTACGCCGATTTCGATCGGCAACAACGACGGCTGGATGACGCTTGCCGCATTGTACGCGATGGGCGCCTCGTTGATCAAGGACCCCGATTTCGACAAGAAACTCAATGCGCGTCAGATTAAATTCAACGGAACCTGGAACGAAATGGTGCAGATGTGGTATGACCTGGAGGACAAAGGCTATTTGACTCCGAACAGCACGGAGGTAAGCATGGATCAAGCTCAGAAGTACTTTATGGACGGAAAGGCCGGCATGCTTATTAACGGAAGCTGGGCATTGCCCGGTTTAATGAAGAGCAATCCCGATCTTGAACTTGGTATGTTCGCTCTGCCGGCCAATCCGCCGGGCGAGAGAACCGTCGTGACTGCGGCTGTCGGAACGACATGGACGATTAGCAGCAAGACGAAACAATTGGAGGCCGCGAGGAAGTATCTGGCGTTCTGGTCGACAGGGCAGACGCTACGACAATGGGCTATAAGTCAGGCATCATTCCTGACTCTGAACAACGTGGAAAGCGGAGCACTTGCAGAATTGCACGAAATTTCCCGTTCGCTTGAGACAGGATCAACGCGTGAATTTCTATCGAATCGGTGGGAGACGAGCGGATTTTATGTTACGGAAGAAATGATGGAGTCTGCCCAAGGCGTTTATTTGAAGGCGCTGACCATCGAACAGATGCTAACGAACATGGACAACACTTGGGACAATTATAACCAGCAGGAGGGAAATTCCAGTGCCGACGATAATGGTTATTGACGATGAAGTCATCATTCGCAAAGGAATTGTGTCCATCATCCGGCGGCTGGCTCCGAGCTGGGAAATCTGTGAATGCACAAACGCTCAGAGCGCAATAGAGCAGTTAGCTGTGGATGAGCCTGATCTCATGCTGATCGATATCAATATGCCCGGGATGGACGGGTTGGAGCTGGCCCATTATTTAAAGATGAAGTATCCTGATATTCTGAAGATCATTCTTACCGGACATGATAAATTTTCTTACGTACAGAACGCGTTGCGGGCTGAGGTTCTGGATTACTTACTGAAGCCGATTATTCGCGAAGAACTGTTGAAAGCTCTGGAGAAAGCAGAACATTTGATCGCAGAACGTATGGTAACAGCGCAGCAGGAGGCGGCCGCAAGACGACAAAAACTGCAGCAAAGCCTGGAATGGCTGTTATGCGGTGTGGACGTGCCGGAAGATGAGCTAAAACAGCTTCTGGCCGGAAACGGATGGAGCTTCAATGGGACAGAGCTCTCCCTGCTGCTCTTGATCGGAGAAGCTGACGGCTTCGCCATCCAAGAGGAAAAGCTGCTGCATCTTGTAGCGGATTACAAAACGCTCTTCATGGATGTGGAGGATGCCTTTGCTTTCTTCGCAGACTCCCAGCATTTCTTTCTGATCAGTTCGGGAACGTCTCTTCCTGCAGAGCGGATAAAAGGATGGTGGTTGGAGGCTTGGCTCCCGGGGGAGCCGGACTCTTACTCTTTGTTAGAGTTCAGGCTGGCTCCGATTGCGGCAGTTAGTTCTTCTTTCTCTTCATGGAGCGAATTGCCCGGAATCTATGGGAAGATGATTCAAGAAACGTATCGCTCGGTCAACGCGCAGAAGCAGCTTCATTCGATTTACAGGGACAACGATTGGAACGAGCAGCAGAAAAGGTTTCGAATCGCATTGGAAATGAACGATTCCGAGGGCGTCAGCAAATTTCTGGAGGAAAGTGTAGCGGAAATTAAGCGCCACGCACAAACTTCCCCCTCCATCGTGCTGTCCCAAATGTTCCGCTTTATGCTGCTCGAGTTAATGCCCCTGCTGAATAAGACCGAATCCAGGTTCAGCCTGGCGCTGCGGCAGACGCTTGCTCACATGCTTGCCAGCCTTTCATCGCCAGGCTCGTCCCTTCATCTGATGTCCATTCTTCATGAATTCGAGAACGAGATTCGAATGATGACCTCCACCCAGACGGATAGCCTGGAGAAGAATAAAGTCATAAAGGTTATCAAAGAGTATATCGGGAAAAACTACAGCGACCAGTCCCTCAAGCTTGAAGCGCTATCAAAGATTGTGCATATGAACGCCAACTATTTAAGCGATTTGTTTAAAGAGGTTACCGGTGAAAATTATTTGGCCTATCTTACCTCCGTCCGGATGAATCATGCCAAGAAGCTGCTTCGGGAAACTCACCTGAAGACTTACGAAATCGGAGATCAGATCGGTTATTCCTCAGCCAAATATTTCTGCAAATTATTTCGTCAGCAGTTCGGAATGACACCTACCGATTACCGCAACCGTGCTGACCATGTCACGGATCCGGATGCGGAATATTAATAATGAAACTTACCGCTCTGGCGTTATTTTAATCGCGATTAACCAGCATCACGAATTTACGTCCTTTTCGTCCCGCTATTATGCGCCTCTTTTATTGAAAGCGCTTAACCCCAATTGTGTCGAATCCGGCAAAAACAGGTCCAAATTTCCAGATCCCCTCTTTTTTACATGTATATTTTTCCGCTCACTGCAGGTTCGATATCTACTGGAGAAAGTGGTATAAAAATGGATTTTATGTAATAGGAAAGCCTTTTCATTTCCTCTATAGTAGATTTGCAGTCAAAAATATACTTGAGGGGATCGAGAAAATGAGAACAAAAAAGTTGTCGCTTCTTAGCTTGGCCGCACTGCTTATGCTCATGATTGTATTAGCCGGCTGCGGAGGATCCAATGATCCGGGGGGATCGAATAAGCCTTCCGAACCCGCGTCTGAACCCGCACCATCGGACTCGCAATCCAATACGAATACTGATTCCGGACCCAAAATCGCAGGAGAGCTTGAGATTCAATACTGCGTTGGCGGTTACGGAGACGCTTGGCAGAAGTCGACCATCGCACAGTTCAAGGAAAAATATCCAGATGTAACGATCAAAGAATCTGCAGGACCTAAAATCAACGATCAAATGAAACCTCGTTGGATTCAAGGCGATCCGCCGGATCTCGTGTTTATCGATTGTGCTGGCGGACTTGATGTTCCAACGGCTATTAAAGACGGACAACTGATGGATATTACCGAATGGTTTAAAACCGCCGAGAATGTGGACGGCGAATTAATCTCCAGCTTGTTGATTACGCAGCCCCAGGTTTTTGATGGCAAATCGTATACGATTCCCAATGTATTCGGATCATGGGGAACTTTCTATGATGCGGCTCTATTCAAGAAAAACAACTGGGCAGTACCGACCGATTTCGACAGCTTCCTGGCTGTTAGCGAACAGATTAAAGCGGCAGGCATCACGCCTTATATTCACACTGGCGTATACACGGGATATTTTATGGGAGGATTCTTCTTCCCGGCAGCCGTATCAGCTAACGGAGACGATCCTTCTGTCCTGCAAGACATTGCTGATATGAAGGAAGGCGTATTCAAGAGCGAACCCGTCATGAAGGCATTGCAGCAGGTCGTCACGATGCGTGATAAAGGCTTCATTGATAAAGCTTCCATTGCACTCAACCATACCGATTCGCAGATTCAATTCGTGCAGCACAAAGACGCTTTTATCCCGAATGGATTATGGGTTGAGAATGAAATGAAGAAAGATACGCCTGAAGGCTTTGAATTCGCAATGATTCCTTCGATTGGCCAAGCACCGGGCGGAAAATATATTGCTAATCCTTATTCCACTGTGCTTGCTGTCGCCAGCAAAGCCAAAAATCCGGAAGCTGCCAAAGCGTTCATTCAATTCATGTACACCAAGAAAGCGGCTATAGAATGGGCCGAATTAACGGGATCCCTGATGAATTTCAAAGTCGATCTCGCCGGCACGAAAGCAAGCCCATTATCCATTAGTGCAAGCAAGTACTATAGCGATCCGAATCTCGTTGTTCTTCCTAATTTCACCAACAATGCAGATTTGAACAAGGAAATGGAAAATGCCATGATTGCCTTGACAGACAACAAACTTACGCCAGAAGAGTGGGCGGACCGTGTAGAGAAAGCTGCCGCGAAGTTGCGCGCGAAAAATTAGAAGTTTGAAACGTCTGCGCTGTCTTCTGACAGCGCAGACATCTCTCTATTCCGACAAACAGTGAAATAAATCAAATGAAGAAGGGTAAACTATGACAGCTAAACGGAAACGCACCCTATTTATTGCCTCTTTTATTTTGCCGACCTTCATACTCTATTGCATCTTCACTGTATATCCGATTTTTAAGGCGCTACAGATCAGTCTCTTCGATTGGTCCGGCTCCTCTGAAAATATGGATTACATCGGGCTCGGAAATTTCCGTGAGATGTTCTCAGATCCGATCATATACAAGGCGATAGTCAACGATTATTTTCTCATATTTTGGAAAATAGTTGGAATTATGTTGTTGGCTACTTTATTTGCCGTGGCCCTTACACGCTTCAGGATGAAAGGGGAAAAATTTTTCAGAGCCGTTTTCTTTTTCCCGAACGTGCTCTCCATTGTCGTCATCGCCGTGCTGTGGCGGTTCATTTACAATCCGTCCTTTGGTCTGCTGAACAATATCCTATCTATTATTCTGAACAGAAAAGTGGAAATTCCCTGGTTGGGCGATACCCAATACTCCCTGTGGGCACTGCTGCCCCCGGCAATCTGGGCGGGTATCGGCTTCTTTATGATTCTGTTGATTGCAGCCATCAAGAGCATCCCCTTGTCGCTATACGAATCAGCCGAAATAGACGGCGCTAAGCAATGGAAACAATTTAAGCATATTACCTTGCCGCTGATCTGGGAGCAGATCAAAGTTTCCATTGTCCTCATCGTCATAACATCATTGAATGGCTCTTTTGCCATTGTCAGTGTTATGACTGAAGGAGGCCCGGATAATTCCACTCAAGTACTGGGCTATTATTTGTATCAGATGGGATTTAAACAATTCCATATGGGATACGCATCCGCTGTCGGCGTTCTCATACTGGTCCTTTCCCTGTTGACAACCGTTATTTTGCAGAAATTGCTGAAAAAAGAAACGTATGAAGTCTCATAAAAGGGGGCAATCCGATTGAAACATAAAGTGATTAGCCCTCCGGTTCGGTGGGTGTTCCGATTTCTTCTGCTGCTTTGGACCTTTTTCGCCATATATCCGCTTATATTCTCCGTTTTCCAGTCATTAAAGGATAACGAGCAATTTTTCACCGGGAAATCCTGGGAGCTTCCGGATCTTCCGCTCCTTTGGTCCAACTTTTCTTATACCTGGGAAAAATATCACTTCGGTTCCTATTTCATTAATACAACCATTATTACGGCAGGAAGTATTGTGCTAACTCTTATTCTGACTTCTACGACTGCCTATATATTGGCCAGATTCTCATTCAGAGGAAGCGGCTTTCTGTATTACATCTATCTGGCTGGCATGACGATTCCTTCAATGATGATCGTCGTTCCCATGTTCTTCTTATTCAACGACCTGCATTTGAACAATTCCTACAGCGGACTTATCTTGTTATACTCCATTACAGCGTTTCCGCTTGGTTTACTCGTCTTAATGGGTTTTTTCAAGTCACTGCCTCGTGAACTGGAAGAATCGGCCGTGATCGATGGAGCTTCGTTGTACGGCGTGTTTTTCAAAGTTATGCTTCCGCTGGCCATGCCGGGATTGGTTACCATCAGTATCATTAATTTATTGAATTTCTGGAATGAATACCAGTATGCCTTGATTCTAATGAATGATGCTCTGAAATATACCCTTCCTGTCGGGCTCGCCTTTATGCAAGGTGAGATGCAATATCGGATCGAGTTTGGTCCCCTATTTGCCGGTTTGTTGATTTCGACAATTCCGGTGCTGATCATCTATATCATTTTCCAGAACCGGATTAATGATGGCATCGTTGCCGGAGCGGTTAAATAGGAAAAGGAATTAAAATAAGCCTCCTGGATTGCCTGTCGGCATTCTGGAGGCTTAATTTAATTGGTTTACGTATGGATTGTTTGCTCCGGATTCATTTCACTTTCTCCAGTCAAATGAGGGCTTCTCTGCTTGTTATCCATTATAAGCTTGCTGCAGAAGCGCAATGTCGATTTTATCCATTTGAAGCATAGCCTGCATAACTCTTGCCGAGCGCTCGGGATCTTGATCCTGAAGCAGCCGGCCCAGTGCTTGGGGAATGATCTGCCATGACAGCCCGTATTGGTCAGTCAGCCAACCGCATCTTCCTGCCGCGCCTCCCTCGGAAAGCTTCGCCCACAATTCATCAACTTCCTGCTGCGTTTCGCAGTTAACAAACAATGATATGGCCGGCGTGAAGGAATAATGCGGGCCGCCGTTCAGAGCCATGAACTGCTGTCCCTCAAGCTGGAAGGTTGCGGAAATTACAGAATCTCCGTTACGGGATACGCCTATTATCTTAGAATCATTGAAAATGGAAATATAAAAATTCATTGCCTCCTCCGCCTTGTCATTAAACCATAAGAACGTGGTGATTTTCTGCATACTCCCATACTCCTTTTTAAATCGATTGGATTATCTCTCGTTTTCCTGGTACGGTAATTGTAACATAGAGGAGATACCCTCGTTTCTTACAGATTGCTGTATTCTGTCATGCCAAAGTCCAGCGGCATCCATTGGTACGATTCCATAACCTTAATCCCTGTCTGCCTGTTATTGCTGCTGACCGCAACTTGCCAATTCTACAATCTTGATCGGAATGGGGAATACAGAATTATACAACTCTAACCTTCTTTACGGTGGAGAAAGACCCTGATTTTCTACGAATGTAGAGAAACAGGGTCTTTCTGGCGTTTCGGTACAACAACTCACTTAGGGTTGAGGAGCTGCTGCATAAGCATCTGCCGCTGCGGACAGATAATAAGCCAATCCGGTCTGCTGGCCTTCAAGCATCTGAAGATGGAAATCATCGGCAAGAAAAAAACGGGTCTGCGCTGCAAAATCCGCAGCGGATAAGTTGTGTCCATGCTCATTCAGAAATGCAAGATGGTTGCTGATCGAATGGCCGATTTTCTCGTCATTATGCTTGAGTCCCGCCCGTAAAGCTTCCGCCATGCCTGTCATGAAGGATGCCGCCTCCGACGCCAGATCATTCATGTTCTGAATATCCAATGGAGCCGACTGATTCAACTCGACATCATAGGTTTCTTTCAGATGTTTATTTTGTTCCTCCATGGCCGATTCCCATTCTTCCTCGCTTGCAAAACCTTTGAACATTTCCTTATCGTCCATCTGTTCTCCATTCTCCCTTCTGCTTATCGATTTTCTTAATGTTTCAATGATCGTTTCCAATCTCTGTTTGCGCTGGAGAAGCAGCTTCTCCTGTTTCGCAAAAATAGAGGATGGATCCGGATCCCCTTCAAGCAGATGCTTGATTTGATCCAGGGTGAAGTCCAGTTCCTTGTAAAACAGAATCTGCTGCAGGCGCTCCAATTGCTTTATCCCGTACAGCCGGTAACCCGCCTCACTGACCTCGCCCGGCAGGAGGAGGCCGATTTTGTGATAGTGGTGAAGGGTCTTGATCGTTACATTCGATAATGAGGATACTTCCTTTACCGTATATAGCATTGAACTTGCGCTCCTTTCTGTATAAAGTGTAAAGGCTCCCCTAGGAGGAGAGTCAACACCGGAATAGATATTAAAAAAAAACGATTGACTCTGACCCTGGAGGAGGAGATAAGCTCTCTTTCAAACCAATCAACGATACTAGGGGGAATCATTCATGGCAAGCTCATTTCAACTGCTCCGGAACGGCTTTGTAAGAACCATATTTATTTCCAATTTATTTTCCCAATGCGGGATATGGATTCGGAACTTCGCCATTTTGCTCTATATAATGGATAGGACAAATGGTGATGCTTTTGCCGTCTCGATGATTTCAATTGCTGAATATGCGCCTATTTTTATATTTTCCTTCGTCGGCGGGGTATTCGCGGATCGTTGGCGCCCGAAGAGAACGATGGTCTGGTGTGAATATTTAAGCGCCTTCTCCGTGTTAATCGTGTTTCTCATCCTCGAAACCGGTTCATGGAAAGCCGTTTTTCTAGCTACCTTATGCTCTTCTATTCTATCGCAATTCGCCGGTCCATCCGGAATGAAGCTGTTCAAAGACCATATACAGGAGGAGGATGCTCCTGCTTGCATGTCCTTATTACAGACCCTCAATTCTCTTTTTATGATTATCGGCCCGATTCTTGGTACGTTTGTCTATCAACAACTGGGCATTAAGCCTTCGATCCTGTTAACCGGACTGTCTTTCTTGCTGTCCGCGTTTGCCATGCTGTTTGTTCCTGCGGATCCTGACTCATCCAAACATAGAACGGCAGAGCAGCCTTCTATATTCCATGAGATGGCGGATGGGTTTCGTTATGTTTGGTACAGAAGAGAACTGTTCCGGTTAAGCCTTTGCTTCACATTTGTTGGACTCGGGGTTGGACTTATCACACCGCTTAGTATTTTTCTCGTTACGGAGCGGCTGGAGCTTTCTGCACAATTTTTACAGTGGCTCACCATTCCCTACGGCTTGGGAGAAATTATCGGTGGGTTGGTCATATTCATGATAGCAGCCAAAGTGGCCCCGCAGCGGTTATTGATGACCGGATTAGCCGTCAATGGAGCCGGTATTCTATTATTAGGCTTGTCTTCACAATTATGGTTAACGATGCTTTTGCAATTTTTCATCGCTTTCCTTCAACCGGCTATTTTTGTTGGAAATATATCTTTAGTGATGCAGCAGACCGAGCAATCCTATATCGGTCGGGTTACCGGGATACGCACTCCGCTGATGACTGGTTCGATGCTCCTTATGATGAGTGTTTCCGGAACCTTAAAAAATACGCTTTCCCTCGCCTCCGTTTATTCAATGGCCGCATTTTGTTTTATGCTAGGAATATTGATCGTTATGCCGCTTCTTAAGCGGAAAAGAAGTCAAACTGCGTCTTTCCTCGGGTGATAGCAACTGCTTAACCCCAGGCTGCCGATGTAAAAAACGAACCGCTGACCGGGTTCAACAGCCCCCATGGCGGTTCGTTCTTATTCACCCGTTAACGTTCAATTCAGTTTTCAATCACTTTAATGCCAAAGCCGATCCCCAGCTTGCCGCCGGCGATGAGGAAGGCTTTTGCGCTGCGCTGCAATCGGGTAACCGCTTCGTAATCATGCGGGTTATCACAAGTCTTGCGGAATATTCGTTCTTCCGCCTGCTTGGCGTTTTTATCGATCTTATACAGGTGGAAATGCTGCTGGAACCGGAGAATGTTCGATTCCGGGGGAAGGATTTCCCCTAATTCGGGCTCGAGCAGCCAGGAATGACAAATAAATACCGGAGGTATGCCTCTGAAAAAAGCTTTCGCCATCTCGAATGAACGCTCTACCTGCTCCGCCAAAAGCGGATCTCCCGCGGGAATATGCACATTGAGCACGATTTGATTCACTCTTATTTTATAGTCGTTTACGATTAATTCACGATCAAAGGCAAGCGGTTGAAACTGTAATCGGCCTAAACGGAATAATCGAAGCTGAACATGCTCTTTCAGCCAGTTGTATTCTTCAATCCCGTATTCACCGGTATCGGCCTTGCATTGCATGCACCAGTTCTGAAAGTCTGAGAACGTATCATAATAAATAGCATCGTCAATTTGCTGGAGCTTGTACTTCTCGTAAACATCAACTGCGAATCTTACAAATAAATAGAGAAGCAGCTTCCGGTAGCCGGCCGTTTGTTTCACCGATTCAAAAAAAGCTGCGTGATCCATATAGAAATGTTGTTTATATCCGAGATATTCTTCCTCGCTAATCGTGAATTCTTCAAGCTGCCGCCGCGCAGCCGGATCAAGTTTAATTCCCTCGCAAAATTGTTTAATATTCATAAGCAGCTCCCTCATTTCCGGTTATCTGAATAACTACCTATTATTACACAACCACCCGCGTCAAAAATCCTTGCCTCCGTTATTCGATGAAATATCCTTTATTCCGGGTTAAACCGACTTTTGATTTATATTTTATGAGAAAAGACGTCGTAATTCCTCAAAACAACAGATAAAACAACGAAATATATCATTTTTTGGTTAATGTATTAATTATTTACATTCATAATATGGCGATATATAATTCACTTAATAAATGCAATAACGTCAGGAGGTTTTTGAAGAATGGCGAAGCGACAAGTCCGGATTGGTATGGTGGGATATAAATTTATGGGGAAAGCCCATAGTCACGCTTATCGTGATTTGCCTTTTTATTTCGATAACGATGTCCAGCCTGTTATGCAAGCGATTGCAGGCCGCGATGAAGCCGGTGTCAAAGCTGCTGCGGACAAAATGGGCTGGGCTTCTTATGAAACGGACTGGCGGCGCCTGGTGGAACGGGACGATATTGACCTGATTGATATCGGATCGCCGAATAATACCCATGCGGAAATCGCAATCGCCGCTGCGCAAGCGGGGAAGCATATCATTTGCGAGAAACCCCTGGCTTTGAATGCCGATGAAGCCCGCCGCATGCTGGAAGCCGTCGACAAAGCGGGAGTCGTGCATATGATTTGCCATAATTACCGCTTCGTACCTGCCATTCGTTATGCCAAGCAGCTGATTGACAGCGGACAATTGGGCAAGATTTATCATATGCGAGCCCATTATTTGCAGGATTGGATCATGGACCCGGATTTCCCCCTGGTCTGGCGGCTGCGCAAGGATATTTGCGGTTCCGGTACGCACGGGGATCTCATGGCGCACTCGATTGATTTGGCCCGATATTTAACAGGCGAAATAACCGAAGTTTCCGGGATGATGAATACGTTCATCAAGCAGCGGCCATTGGGTGAAATGAGCGGCGGGCTCAGTGCCAAGGCCAGTGGCGAACAGGTCGGCGAGGTGGATGTCGACGATGCTGTGGCATTTATCTGCCGTTTCGATAATGAGGCGATGGGCGTATTTGAAGCGACCCGTTTCGGCAAAGGCAACCGCAATACCAACCAGTTCGAAATCAATGGATCCAAGGGTTCTGTACGCTGGAGCATGGAGCATATGAATGATTTGCAATTATACCTCGACACTGACAAGGAAGGCTCGCAGGGATTCCGGACCATCAGCTGTACAGAGACGATCCACCCCTATGCCGGTGCCTATTGGCCTGCCGGACATATCATTGGTTACGAGCATACCTTTATCAACATTGCGCATGAGCTGATGCAGGGTATTGCGGAGAACAGAAGTCCGTCCCCTAATTTTGAAGATGGTTATCGAAATCAGCTCGTTCTTGAAGCCGTTGAAACCTCATCCAAAGAAAAACAATGGGTACAAATACCGCAATTCTAAACATGCGGCGGATGGCCATAGAGCGCCCTTACTAATTCTATCGCTCGGTACATCCATGCCATCAACATCTTTTAACAGTAGTCTTATTCCTGTTATGCCTGTCTCCCTTATCTTACAGCAATACATATCAACTTGGAATGAACAAAATACTATAGTTGTTGTAGCGAATTTCGTGTTTTAGTGCCATCATGTGACCAAAAACCGCAAAGAGCGATCCTGGAAAAGTAATTTATTTCGGAGAAGTGCTATAATAGACAAGATGCTGCCATTCCATCCCCGAGAGGAAAGGAGAATGATTCATGAACACAGAGCAATTGAAACGAATCCGTACGGGTGAGGGCTTTATTGCGGCCTTGGACCAAAGCGGCGGAAGTACCCCTAAAGCACTGCTGCAATATGGTGTTCAGGAAACCAGCTATTCGGATGATGAAGAGATGTACGCATTGGTACATGAGATGAGAACGCGCATTATTCAGAGTTCCGCGTTTGATTCCCGTCATATTTTAGGCGCGATCTTGTTTGAGAACACGATGGACCGTTCCATAGACGGTCAATTAACAGCCGATTATCTGTGGGAGAAGAAAGGCATCGTGCCCTTCCTGAAAGTCGATCAAGGGCTTGCCGGCCTCGAAGACGGCGTTCAGCTAATGAAGCCTATTCCCGGGTTAAACGACCTCCTGGAGCGGGCGGCTCAGCGAAATATATTCGGGACCAAAATGCGTTCCTTGATCAAGGAAGCCAATCCTGCCGGAATCAAAAAAGTCGTAGAGCAGCAGTTTGTGATCGGCAAGCAGATTGCCCGGATGGGACTGGTACCGATTATCGAACCCGAAGTGGATATCAACAGCGCGGATAAGGCCGAATCGGAAAGAATATTAAAAAACGAGATTCTCGCTCAATTATCAACCCTTGACCCAGACATTCAAATCATGCTCAAGCTCTCCATTCCAACGGAAGACAATTTCTACAGCGATTTAATGGAAGATCCGCATGTTGTACGAATCGTGGCCTTGTCGGGTGGCTACTCGCAAATGGAAGCGAATGAAAGGCTGGCGCAAAATCATGGTCTCATTGCCAGTTTCTCGCGCGCTTTATCGGAAGGGCTGACGGCCGGGCAGACAGACGATGCATTCAACAGGATGCTTTCCAAATCCATTCAGGAAATCTATGCAGCCTCAATCAAATAAAGGCAATCCATGAACACTTGGTTAAAGTTCCTGGGCAATGTTAAACCTTACTATTGATTCTGAGTTGAAAATTTAACCGCCTTCTAAGGAAGGCGGTTAATTGAGCTAATGTATCAGTTAGTAAAGTAGACAATTTTAGCTAGATGACTTTAGTCAACTTGATGTCCATCCACTGCGCCCAATTCTCACCGTCGTGTGACAGCTCCCAAGTACCTGTTAAGATGTTGCCATCTTCACTAAGCATTCCTGTGAAACGCTCCGATTCCCCCAAAATGGTCCAGTCACGGTCGAGCAGATTCGCTTTGTATGCATTGAAATTGCCTTGGTTGTCATAGGAGTGTGTGGTGTACTTCTGACTGGAAGGATCATAGCCAATGATCTCAATAGCCTTAACTTCCTCTTTCCCCATATGGCCATCAATATGATGAATAAGAAAATAACCCCCGGGCAGCCATTCGTAGGTATCTACTGCTTTTAACTGTTCAGCTGCTCCGGACGGACTCGCTTTAATCACACCTTCTGTATTCCATTTTCCGACGAAAACATTCAATCGTTCCATTGCAGGATCACGTTTAGTTGACATTTTTATTTCTCCTATCATGCGAAGTTGCTTCTATCATAGCATCTATCAAATATTATGATTTCTTATAAATTGCTCATTTACTCAGGGATCAACCCATAACGACCCCGGGCTTCTCCTTAAGCCCGGGGCCGAATTTGCTTATTATTATATTGAGCCGCTCACGATACGCCCTTCATACCATACAGCTTGACGCTGCGCTCTTCGCGCAACCGCTTCGGCTGAGCAGCTGGCATGAACGAGCACAAAGCTCGCTGTATCCCCTGCCTTCGGCCACACCTGCTGCCCCTGTTGGTCCAGCGGTGTAATCCCGCCAGTAATGAAACCCAGACTTCGCGACAACGACCGTTCATCGTTATACCCGTATAATTCCGCGAACCGCCCCGCCTTCTCCAACTGATCTCCGTTACCGAATGGGGACCAGTGGTCCGTGAGGCTGTCAGTTGCCAGCTTCACTTTTACACCTTTGTTATGCAGCATTGGAAGCGGCATGCTTGTCTTTCCGATCGGCACAGTCGAAGCAATGGACATGCCCAGGGATGACATCCTCACTGCCACCTCTTCCGCTTCATGCTGCGGGGCGCCGGCAAACCAAAATGCGTGGCTAATCGTGACCTTCCCCTGCAATCCGGCTTCTTCAGTCAGATCGGCCAGCCGCATCAACGTTTGTTTTCCCGCTTTATTTCCATCATGCAGATGAATATCAATGCCGGCATGATGCTGTACCGCCAGCTCCACGGTAATCTGCAGCGACTTCTCAATATCTCCATCCACCGTATAAGGATCTACTCCGCCTACATGAGTGGCCCCTTCTTCCAACGCCTGCTTTACCAGTTGAACCGAATCTGACCGTAGCAGCCCATGCTGCGGGAAAGCTACAATTTCAGAGGATATTTTCCCAGAGAAGGTATCCAGGGCTTGTTTGGTTGCCTCCAGCCGATGAAGCCCGCTGACAGGCTCGATATTACAATGGCTCCGAACATGTGTGGCACCAAAGCTCTGAATAAGGCGCAAAATGCTCTCTGCCTGTTGTTTGGCCCTTGGCAGCAGCTTAGGCAGCAGAATCTTCTCTTCCTCCATCCGCTCGAAGATGCTGGTAATAGGCCTGACGGCTTTCCACGGTCCATCGTAATATGTTTTGTCCAAATGGATATGCGCCTCCTCGAATGAGGGAAGCAGCAATAAACCCTTGCAGTCGTATTTCGGAAGATCTCCAGAAGACTGCGGGTCAGTTCCCGCAATTTCGGCAATCGTACCGCCTTGTATGCGAAGATGACAAATCTCCGTATTCGTACCGGACACTTGGCCGTCTTCCATTGCATATCCCTGTTCCAATCGTACATTCATTAACCAGTAAGAAGCATTTAGCATGATATACCCTCCTTCTATTCACCAAATCGGTTTGCATCATCATCAATATAATCATTCGTGGTTTCCTGCTATTATGGCATGGCGACCGATCCATAACCAGACAAAAAAAGGAACGACCGGATAACGATCCTTTCAGAAAAAAAACGGCATCTCTGCCGTTTATGTCCCATTTAGGCAGGCTGGACGCTGACCGCTTTTAAATGGATCCCAATATAAAATAAAGCAGAAAAAATAAGGCGATTACAACCATCGTCACCGATATTTCTTTGTTCCTGCCTGTAACCAGCTTCAGAATCGGGTAAGCAATGAATCCAAAGGCAATTCCATTGGCGATACTGAAAGATAGAGGCATAATCGCCAACATCAGATATGCGGGAAAGGCTTCCGTAAAGTCACTGAACGGAATCTCCCTGATGCTCTGCACCATCAGACAGCCGACAAGAATGAGAACAGGCGCAATGGCGCTGCTTGGAATGACCTTGAAGAGGGGAATCAGAAACAATGCGGGAATAAAGAGAAGTCCTGTGGTAAACGAAGTCAGCCCCGTTCTCCCGCCCGATGCGATGCCTGTTGCCGATTCAGCTGCTGTCGTCATGGGACTGCAGCCCAGAAGCCCTGCACTGATAACCGAAACGGAATTGGCTTGAAAGGACCTGCGGAACTCCCCCTTATCCGGAAGCATCCCCAGCTGTGCGCCCATATTCTGAAAGATGATGACCATCGATAAAGAAAATACGGCTGTCCAAAAATTTAGCGAACCCGCTCCGCTAAAATCCAGGGCAAACAAAAGCTCGCCGTAACCTTCAAAAGAAATGCTAAAATCGCGCAGCGTTGAAAAATCGACGATACCCAGCAGCGCACCGATCCCTGTACCTGCAAGAATGGCGATCAGGAAGCTCCCTTTCACATTGCGCATGAAAAGCGGTATCGCGATCACTAAAGTCAGGATCGTCGTTAACGCATAAGGGTCGCTAAGATTCGCCAATGTGACGAAAGTACTTTCGCTCGCGACGATTATCCCACCATTCTTCAGCCCCAGAAAAGCGATAAAGAGTCCGATTCCAGCCGTCATGGCGCTTATCATCGATTTGGGAATCGAGCGCGATAAATAATCGGCTCCTTTGGTTACCGCCGTTACCAGAAAAACGATACCGGCCAGGAATACAGCAGCAAGAGCCTGCTGCCACGTCAATCCCAGCGAGAATACCAGGGTAAAAACAAAAAAAGCATTGTCCCCCATGCCAGGGACCAGTATCAATGGCGAATTGGCCCAAAGCGCCATCAGCATGCAGCCGATAAACGAACAGATTACGGTGACAATCGTTGCGGCTTCATAGGGCATGCCCGCCAGATGCAGGATGGCTCCGTTCACCGCTACGATGTAGGCAACCGTCATAAACGATGTTGTCCCGGCAACAAGTTCCGTCCGTATCGACGTTTGTTTTCTTTCAATCTGGAACCGTTTGAACAATGGACTATTCATTATGGTTGAACCACCTCTTATCGTTTGCCGACCTCGTAAGGTTCACCTCATGCTTTCGGCGAACGAGCCTTCCCTACTGCTCCAATCAATACGAATAATGTTAACACATAGGGCAGCATATAAAAGATTCATTCGGAATATTTGCGGCAAAATCGAAAATTTGTAGCTGATCCTTCACCGCCTGGGCTAAACCGAAAAACAAGGAAGCAAGCAATACTCCGGCCGGATTCCATTTTCAGAAGATAACGGCTGCAAGCGCAATATAGCCTTGTCCTGAAATGGTATTATATGCAAAGCTGCTGTTCGAGGCCAATACAATCGTCGCTCCACCGGGCGCAGCAAGCGATCCTCTCAGAATGTTAGTTATGTTCACCTAATAACTCTAAAAAGCTTTCCCCGATTTCGGTTTGGTGATCCCAAATTTTTCTGCGATGGTTGCTGCTAAATCGGCAAATGCCAATCACGGCAAATCGTTCGCATTTCATACAGTTTCCTCATTCTCATGGAAAGACTGGCGATGTATTGCTATTATTCCGCAAACCCATGCTACAATACTTCTAGCCCTCCGCCGTTTGGCCGTTCACAGATTCAAAGTTGGCTCTTTAACATAATGCGGACTTATTTTGTGCTATGATTTTCGGGCAAGCTGTTTCTGATGCACCCTAATACGAATTTATGGAGGTCATTCAAATGAGTGTTCATATTGAAGCCGCAACTGGTGAAATTGCAGAATCCGTCTTACTGCCCGGCGATCCGTTACGTGCGAAGTATATTGCGGAGACCTTCCTCGAGAATGCCGTCTGTTATAATAATGTCCGCGGCATGTTAGGCTTTACTGGAACCTATAAAGGTAATCGCGTATCGATTCAGGGTACAGGAATGGGCATGCCCTCCGCCTCAATTTATATTCATGAGTTGATCAACGACTATGGCGCCAAGAATCTCGTTCGTATCGGTACATGCGGCGCTATTCAACAGGATGTCCATTTGCGGGATGTCCTTGTTGCCCAAGCAGCGGCCACAGATTCCGCTATGATCCGCAATCAGTTCCCGGGCTTTGATTTCCCTCAGATCGGCAACTTTGAATTAATCAAAACCGCATATGAGATCGGAACCGGCAAAGGTCTTGAGCTGCGTGTAGGAAATGTGCTTTCATCTGATGTGTTCTATTCGGAAAATAAAGAAATCGTAAGCAAACTGGGCCGGCATGGCGTGATGGCAGTCGAAATGGAGACAGCTGCGTTATATTATCTAACGACTAAATTCAATGTAAAAGGCCTGAGTCTTCTGACCGTCAGCGATCATATTCTTACAGGCGAACAGACTACGGCGCACGAGAGACAAACCACCTTCAACGACATGATCGAGGTTGCTCTGGAAACGGTCGCCAAATCCTGACAAGAAACACAAAAAACACCCCATGGAGCTTCAATGGATAGGATTTATCCAATGACTGCTCCATAAGGTGTTTTTCTAAATGGGCTGGTTTAGGTCCGGCGCATATAAGCACGTACTGTGATGGGGGCAAAGATCGCCACAATGACCGCCGATCCGATAAGGGAGATCCCAAGATCCCAGCCTACGGTCCCTGTGTTGGCCAGGTCACGCACTGCAGTAACCAGATGCGAGATCGGATTCATGTTGACAAACCATTGCAGCCAATCGGGCATCGTCTTGACCGGTACGAACGCGTTGGATAGAAACGTGAGCGGAAACAATACGATCATGGATATCCCCTGCACACTTGAGGCCGTACGGGCGATCACGCCGAAAAAGGCAAAAATCCAGCTGATTGACCATGCGCAAAAAATGACAAGCACAGCCGCGATCGCGACATAACCCAGTCCGCCCTCAGGCCGATAGCCCATTATATAGCCCATCGCGAAGGTAAGAACAGTCGCAATCGTATATCGGACGGTATCGGCCAGAAGAGCTCCGGCAAGCGGTGCAATGCGGGCGATAGGCAATGACTTGAATCGGTCGAATACCCCTTTATCCATATCCTCCCGCAGCTGGACGCCCGTGACGATAGAGGTCGTAATTACAGTCTGTACAAGGATACCGGGGATAATAACGGGCAAATAGCTTTGCACATCGCCAGATATGGCCCCGCCGAAGATATAGGTAAACATCAGCGTGAAGATAATAGGCTGCAGCGTAACGTCGAACAACTGCTCGGGCGTCCGGCGTATCTTCAGCAGCCCCCGATAGGCCATCGTAAGCGAATTGCGTACCGTCTGACCGAAGCTCGTATGGTTCTTAAGCTTGAGATCGGCGGCAGGATAAACGGAAGTGCTTCTCATACTCTTGCCTCCTTTGCTTTGTATGGTTCATGAGCTGTCTGCTGCTCGCCGCTCTTTGCGCCGTGGCCGGTAATGGTCAGAAACACCTCGTCCAGCGTCGGTTTCTGGACACTCATTTCGATCAGGTGAATATCTTCTGCACGCAAGGCGATAAGCAAATCAGTGACCAGATCTGCGTTCGCCATCGGCGCCGTAATCGTTCCGGCTTCCGATGATAGTTGAGACGGAACGTGGAGCACCTGCTCGATGGTCCGGCGGACGTTTCCGATATCTTCCGGATTCTGGACTTTCAAGTGTAAAGATGAGGTACCGACGGATGCTTTCAGCTCATCTACGGTTCCTTCGGCAACAACCCGGCCCAGATCGATTACCGCGATCCGGTCAGCCAATTGGTCTGCTTCGTCAAGGTATTGTGTCGTCAGCAGAACGGTGGAGCCTGTTTTGACCAACCTGCGGATCGTATCCCACATCTGTGAACGTGTTCGCGGATCCAATCCGGTAGTCGGTTCATCCAGAAAGATGAGTGGCGGCTGTGCAATGAGGCTCGCCGCGAGGTCCAGCCTGCGGCGCATGCCTCCGGAGAAATTCTTCAGCGGCCGTTTCGCCGCCTCCGACAGGCCGAATTCCTCCAACAGCTCCTCTGCCTTATGCTTCGCTTCTTTTCGGCCCAGTCCTAGCAGGCGGGAGAAGATAATCAGGTTCTCGGTAGCGCTGAGCGACTCATCCACGGATGCATATTGCCCGGTCACCCCAATCAATTGACGGACGATCTGCGACTCCTTCGCTACATCGTGCCCGAAGATGCGTGCCGATCCTGCATCCGGCCGGAGCAAGGTCGCCAGCATGCGGATTGTGGTGGTCTTGCCCGCCCCATTGGGCCCAAGCACGCCATAAATCGATCCGGTGCGCACCTTCAAATCCACACCGTCCACCGCGCGATTGCTGCCAAATGCTTTGACCAGTCCCTCCGCTTCGACGGCCCAGCCGCCATTCCCCGGATCTATTTCCTTTCTGTAAACATGTTCCATTACAATTCCTCCTATACAACTGATTACTCAAGAATGGTAAAGCAAAAATATGAACGGAATATGAACCGCTAATAAGCCGCACTGAATAGACAAGCTTGGAGGAGTAAGAAGAGGGAGTGATAAAGGGGAATAGTCGATGACACGGAATTAAAAAAAACCCGGCGATTGCCAGGCAGATCTGAGCTGGTTCTATTGTATTATAAATATTTCTTCGGATCCTCATATTTAAATCCCAGGGTTACTGCAACTGGTTCATAAGTGATCATACCGTCATAAGTATTCAAGCCTGCCATAAGGCAAGGATCCTCCAGAAGCGCACGCTTAACTCCCTTATTCGCAATTTGGATCAGGTAGGGAAGTGTAGCTGCCTCAAGCGCAAAAGTAGAAGTCCGCGGTACAGCACCGGGCATATTGGCAACAGAATAATGGATGACCCCGTGTTTTTCATAGTACGGATTATCATGTGTCGTTACTCTGTCAATCGTCTCGATCGAACCTCCCTGGTCAATGGCCACATCTACGATAACAGACCCCTTCTTCATGGTTTTCACCATAGCTTCTTTAACGATCTTAGGTGCTTTGGAGCCCGCAACCAGAACAGCTCCAATGAGCAAATCAGCATTTTTTACAGCTTGAGCAACATTGAAATCATTGCATATCAACGTTGAAACTCTACCGGCAAATATATCATCCAGATACGCTAATCTATTTTTACTCACGTCCAATACCGTAACTCTTGCGCCAAGTCCCAAAGCCATCTTTGCCGCATTTGTTCCTACAACACCGCCGCCTATAATGACCACCTCGCCGCTGCTTACACCAGGTACTCCTCCAAGTAAAATTCCCATTCCGCCATTATACTTTTGAAGCATCGTCGCTCCGATTTGAACCGACATTCTACCTGCCACTTCACTCATGGGTGAAAGAAGGGGCAGCTGTCCATTTGCCAGCTGCACGGTTTCATACGCAATCCCTGTCACCTTTTTTTCAATGAGCATCTCCGTCAGAGAACGATTGGGAGCCAAATGCAAATAGGTATACAAGGCTTGCCCCACTCTGAATAATTCATACTCCGATTCCAGCGGTTCTTTCACTTTAACGATGATTTCCGCTTGGTCGAAGAGTTCCTTCTTGTCCGCAAACAGCGATGCTCCGGCCTCCACATACAACTCATCTCCAAATCCGCTTCCGGAGCCTGCGCCCTTCTCAACAAGCACCTGATGTCCATTCCCTATCAGTTCAAGTACGCCGCCAGGTGTAAGTGCCACTCTATTTTCATTGTTCTTGATTTCCTTAACCAAACCAATGATCATTTGTGAATTCTCCCCTTTTTCTTACTGCAGCTAAACGAGACGAATCTCAATGCCGCTGTCATGAATAGCTGCGATCTCATCCTTGTTGGCATTCTCATTGGTAATCAAGCAATCGACTTTGTCGAGCCCGGCGATATGGGCAAAGTTCGCTCTTCCGATCTTTGTGAAATCCGCTACGACAATCGTCTTGTTCACTCTGGCGATCATTTGCCTGTTCAATTCCGCCTCCAGATGATGATAAGTCGTGACCCCGAACTCTGCGCTGACTCCATCCGATGAGAGAATGAGCTTGTCTGCCTTATACCTGCTTAATTGACTGATAGCATCATCACCCGATGTGAATTGATACTCGGGATTTAGGTTGCCTCCCAGCAGTACGATAACTTTAATGTTATGGTTATGACCCGCTTCCTGGGCCACAGAATATGAGTTGGTAATGATCATTAGATTCTTCCTGTTCTTCAGTTCCCTGACGACATACAAGGGAGTCGTTCCGGAACCGAGAATGAGGGTATCCCCGTCACTAATCATGGAAGCAGCCTCAATGGCAATCTTCCTTTTCTCTTCCTGATTGGTTTCCATGCGGTCATTCAGATTCATATTATAATAACTTTTGTAATTGCTTGCCGCGCCGCCATGGACGCGTTCAAGCAGCCCCTCCTTCTCCAGCGCATCCAGATCTCCCCTGATCGTTACCTCCGATATGGCGAAGAGCTTGCTTAATTCAATAACTTTTACTTTGCCTTCTTTATGGAGCAGTTCCAGAATTGTTTTTCTTCTCTCTTCTATTTTAAGATCCTCGAGTCTTAGTTCCGTCATGCTATCCCTCTTTTCCGATAATTTGCAGCGGCGCTTCCCCATTGATCGTCATTAACGCTTCCTCCATTTTGTCCAGAAGATAATCCAGCATCTGCGGAGTCGCAATAATAGGCGGTTTCGTAAGTGCCGTAGGCGGACACATCGCCTTGTAGGTTTGAGAGCTTACATCAATACATTTGTCATTGAGAATGTCTGTGAATTGAATAACTTTCGCCGCTTCATGGAAGAAAATCGTCGCCAGATGCCCCTTGCCCTCTATGCAATCGACCAGAGACGGATAGCGCAACCCCATTTCCCTGAGCTTCGCTTCGTAATAGTCGCCCATCCTGCGCGTATAGGCCGCATTTTCCTCCGCAAAGCTCATCGTAATCAGGTAAGACAAGGCAGCCAGCTCTTCCTGCCCGTTGGTGACCAGCGCGCCGAACTGATTAAGCGTATCCATCCCGCTGGTCGTAATGATCCGTGAGGCGGAGTATTCTCCCCCCGGAAAGCCTTTGCCGATGACGACGAAGTCCGGATTCAATCCATATTCCCTGAACAGAAACATGCCTGGATACCACATGCACGACTGGATCTCATCGCACATCACCGGAGTGTCATGGTCATGGCAAAGTTCATACGCCTGCTTCAGAAAGCTCTCTTCCAGCTTGATTCCGCCATAATTCATCATAATAATTTCATGGATAAATCCTGCCGCTTTGAATGGCGGCTTATTGTACCGCTCGAATTTCTCGCGAAAATCTTCCATATGATTGATGTTAACCGGAACAACTTTCATCATGCCTGCTTTGTCCATTTTATCATACAAATCAGGCCATAAATCCCTCATCGTCTGAGCGATGATTGTTGTGCCGTGATAATTTGCTTTTCCTTTACCTTCTTTATCCGCAATTACAAAAAACACAGGTGTTCGATCCGCATACTTCGGTTGCGGGCTTTGCTCATCCAGTTTATAGAACCTGGAGAGCATCATCTTTATCCCCGCTTCGCAAGACAATGAGCCCGTATCCAGATTGATTACGCGGTTCAGCACATGGGCTTCGCGGGAATCCAATATTTCATCCACAGCATGAGCGTCATCCCGGTCTATCCCATTAACTGTTCGGATTAGCTCTCTCTCTAGCAAGCGTGTAATATGTCCCCTGGTGTTGTTGTGTGTTGCATTCGTGATCCCGAGAGCCCTTGCATGGTCAATCAGCTTATAGCCTGGAAAATGGTGCCCCAAAGGGATGTGATAATGCTCACTTTTGGCCGCGAGGTATAATCTTCCATCCTCACCCAGACGAAGATACCCTAATCCGCCGATGGGACTGGCTTTCGAATTGGCTGCTTTCCTGAATGAATCCGTAGGCGCACCGGCGATGGAAGATTGCATAGCCGGGACAATCCTCGTTCCTACCTGCGCCAATAAGCGATCCATCTTGTTTATATAAGCCTCCGGCATGAAATCAATCTCTTCCTCAGCCAAGCGTTCCGTTTCTTCCCTGTCCAAGTCCTTCAGTATAGCCGCTCCGGCGATTACAGCTTCCATATAATCATTCCCAAGAATCTGGACCAGTGACCTCTTTACCGTTCGCATGCTCTCAACTCACTCCATTACGATTTCGTTGTTGTTATGATTTAATGATATACACTTTCTATTTTGTTGTCAATTTGTTTCTTTTAACTTTCTTTTTTGTTTGGGTAAAAAAATACGCCACTCTTATCCCTATTCTCATCTTAATCTGCGTAGTCATCGCCTTTTTATATAATAAAGCACCCCGGCAAAGAACACTTTTCGTGTTTTGCTTTGTGAGGTGCCTGAAGAAAAGCCTTCTCTGACGTTGTCAGAGTTAGAACTATTGCGTTTGAAACGTCCCGTTATCTCCGGGAGTCTCTTGGAATCCACTTGGGTCTATTGCTTTTTTCGGGCTCTATAGTCAGGGAATTTAACCGGGGCGCCGCCGCTTGCCACCGACTGCATGCTAAGAGGGAACACTGAACTCCAAATGACAGCGTCGTAAACGTCAATTTCCGGCTTTCTTTTCTCCAGAATCGCGGAAATAAATTCTCTTAGCACAAAAAAATCGCCGCCACCGTGTCCGGACTTCAGAGCATTATCCCCGAGCTCCTTCCAGAGAGGGTGTTCCCAATCTTCTGCACAGTTCCACAGGGATTCCCATTCGGCTGAGCCATCTGGCGATTTACCTGGCGAAAGCCCGTCGATCCAAATCAGATCATCCTCACCATGGTATCGCGAAGACATATAGGCTCCTTTAGTCCCTTGCAGGGCATAATGGGTCATGTTATGCGGCCTGGCGGATTGCATGTCGAATCTTAACGTTATCAGGGCACCTTTTTTCGTACGGATAAGCGTCATCGAAGAATCACCAAGAGTCAGGAAGTGATCCTGTGCCCCAGGGTGTTCGCTCCCAAAAACTTCTTTAAAATATTCCCGTCCACCTGCGTTTTTGGAGACGAACGTTGTTAATTCCTCAAAATCATCCCCGTCTTCCCGGTTAATGCCCAGCCACTGGGCGATTGGACCTAACGAATGGGTTGGATAAGCATTGCCGTTATAGTCGCGGATTAATTCACCCCGCCATGTTAGTTGGCCTTCCGGGTTATGGGTTAATGTACGACAGTCGTGAATATAACCCCCTTCAAGGTGAACAAGGTCACCGAGTAGTCCCGCACGCGCCATTTGCCTAACCATCATGTTCGGCCGCGTGTAACAATAGTTTTCCGCCATCATATAAGTAAGGCCGGTTTTTTCCACCGTTTCGATCAATTCATCTCCGTCTTCCAGCCTATGGATGGCAATCACTTCGCTCAGAACATGTTTGCCGGCCCGTAAAGCGCGTATAGCCTGACTGGCATGAATAAGCATCGGTGTTGCTAAAAAAACGGCGTCTACCTGATCATCTTCAAGCAGTTTTTCGTAATCAATATAAGCATGTACGTGGGGATAGTCAGCTTTCCACCTGTTCAACACCTCTTCGTTTGAATCACATACGGCGACAAGCTGCACCTTGCTGGCTAAACTCTGAAGCACTTTATCGAAACTTGCTCCCCTGCTTCCACCTACTACTGCCAAACGTACATAATCCTTCATCCGTTCTCTACCTCCTCATATTGTCATACCTTTTATCCTTTAATTGAACCAATTAACAAGCCTTTCATAAAGTACTTTTGCAATAAGGGATACACACAAGCGATTGGGAGTATGGTGATGACGGTAATCGCCATCTTCAAACTCTGCGGCGTGGCTAAAGGCTGTGATTCCGCTGCTTGTCTCTGCAACTGTTCCAAAGACGAGACAGAGGTTAGCGTGTTGTACAGGACATATTGCAGTGGATACAGGTTCGGGTACATCGTATTATAGATTTGCGCATCGATAAATGTATTCCACTGGTTTACACAGGTAAATAACGTCACGGCAGCCAATACCGGCATGCAAACAGGGAAAATAACTTTAAAAAACAACACGAAATCATTGGCCCCATCAATAATCGCCGCTTCTTCAAGACTTTTTGGCACACTTTCAATATAGGTTTTAATTAATATCATATTGAAGATTGAGATCGCCCCGGGAAGCACATAAATCAGGAAGGTTCCTGTCAGGTGCAAGAGGTTCATGGCAATATACATGGGCACCAGGCCACTGGAAACGTACATCGTAAACACAAAATATTTACGGAAAAATTTGGCGCCCACCAATTCCCTGCGCGTTAATACATATCCGGCCATGGAAGTGAAAAACAGCATAACTATCGGACCGATGATTGTCCGTGCGACAGAAATAAAAATCCCCGTGATGATCGCCGGATCCTGAAAGGCAAGTTTGTAGGAGTCGAATGTGAATCCAACCGGAAAAAGAATCAGCCCGCCCTTTAACAAGCTGGGATTACTAACCGAGTAACTGATAATGTAAAGGAATGGAAGAACCATTACGCAAAAGACGAGAATTAAAAACAGATGGTTACTAATATCAAAAACTAACCCGCTCACTGAACGTCTTTTCATACATTCACCCTTTGTTCCATTAGATAATGGATCTCCCCGTTGATTTTTTGGATATCGCATTAACCGCTATTAGGATTAACAAACTGACTATCGATTTCATGATCCCGACTGCGGTGGCATACGGGTAATTAAGCAATTTTAAACCGAATTTATAAACATACATATCAAACACTTCCATGGTTTCCCAGTTAGTCGTATTGGTAAATAGGAAGAACTGTTCAAAATTGGAGTTCAAAATCCAGCCGCTATTAAGAATCAACAAGACGATTACAGTGGGCATTAAGTTAGGTATCAAAACATACACAATTTTTTGAAAACGATTGGCACCGTCAATCTCAGCCGCTTCGTATTCATCGGGAGAAACGCCTGCAATGGCAGCAAGAAAAATTACACTATTATAGCCCAATGTCTTCCAGGCATCGAGCAATATCATCATTCCCCAGGAATAACTTTTGTCGCCCAGTAAGTTCAGACCTTCATTCAGAACCCCCCAATTGACGAGCGTTTCATTAATGGCTCCGGTTGAGGGCGCGAACAAGGCATTCACCAAGGAATAAATAATGACCCATGAAACAAAGAAAGGAAAGAAGGTAACGGTTTGCACGATTTTACCAAACAGGCGCGAGCGGACTTCGTTGAGAAGAATGGCGAAAATAAAAGCCGTAAACAAATTTGTAATCAACGAGCCGATATTCATGATGAGCGTATTCCTAAGAAGGTAACTGTAATCCTGACTCTGCGTTAAAAACACTTTAAACTGCTCAAACCCGATCCACGGGGAACGCAGGATATTAAAACCCGGACGATAATTGATAAAGGCGATCAACCAGCCGGAAAGGACGACATAAGAAAAAACAAATACCAGAATAACGGCAGGCAGCAGCATAAGAAATAAATAACGTTGGTTATATAGTTTCCTTGATAACTTGCCTCTTCCATTTACAGAGTATTTAGCCGGTTCAAGTTTCATTTGGACGCTCTTCATCCTACACCTCGATCAAGTGAGTTTTTGAAAAAAGCCAACGGTTATTGGGCTTCGCGTTATTGTAGCTGCAGACCCAATAACCGCCGGTGCACGCTGCTGCCTACTTCAACTTGTCAAGTTGCGCTTGCTTTTCTTTATACAGATCGTTATATTTATCGACTGCGCGTTCCGGGTTCATTTTTTTGTATTCACTGATGACCGTGTTATACATGTCTTCAAATTCTGCATCGTTTTTCGGTTCGATAATTAACTTCGCCATATTCTTGACACGGAATTCGACCATTTTCTGCTGCAGGCTGCCAAGCTCTGAAGTCGAATCAAGTGAAATAGAAGCTACTATTCCCGTATAAGCCGGCTCGCCCGTTTCGAGGAAATACTCTTTCGAGTTTTTCCAGCCCAGTTTGGTAAACGCATTTTTTTGCTCGTCTGTCAATGTCAATTTATCTTGCATATCCGGAGCTGACTGCATACTATAGGGCCCGCCATCAGGAGCATTTGTTCCTACATTTCCAAGGAAGCGGAACAGGCTGAAGCCGACTTTCGAGCTTGACTCCGGATTTTTAATTACCTGGACAAACTCTTCCGTAGGAACACGTTTGCCATTTTCAATGGTATAATGCTTTCCTTCAATACCGGATTGCAATAGAATTTGACCTTCATCCGATGAGGCCCACTCTAACAATTGGAAAATGCGGTCGGGATGCTTCGCCTTTTTGGTAATGCCGAACATTTCATGGGATCTTGTATCCTCAACGCGAATTTGGCGCTTTTCGTTACGCTGCATTTGCGTCATGCTCCGGATCGGCATGTTGATCATTTGCAATTCAGGATGTCCCGCCTGGATCACACTTTGGTTTTGCCCGCCAAAGAAGTACCAATGGGACAACGCTCTGCCGCTGGCGAGCTTCTCGTTTATTTGTGTCATCGTATCCGTGAAAGATTCTTTATCCAAAATTCCTTCGATATAAAGCCGGTTAAAGAATTGAAGGTTCTCCTTCACATACTCGTCCATCATGTAATCCACGAATTTTTTGTCGACAGCGTTCCAGATCACACCGAGGTTTCCAGCGCCACCAGCTGTCCGGCCGCCTTTTTCGTACATAATTCCGCCAATTCCTTGCATTCCCCAAGGCTCTGCGAAAGGAACAACCATGCCAATCGTTTTCTGCCCATTCGTCGTCGGGAAATCTTTGAGCGACTGTTTGAAGAATTTGATATAATCATCCGTTGACAACAGGTTTGGCCAGCCTTGTTTTTCCAAAGCGTCGATCCGAACCCCGACATCCAGCACCTCGACATTATTTTCAAAACTGGTCGGAACACCGGCTTCCCATTTATACAATTTCTCATCAGATGCAACTAATCTCCATAGCGGAATTTGCTCTTTATAGCGTTTTGAAAATTCAGGTGCGTTTGGCAAGTAGTCGTCCAATGGGAGAAGAGCGCCTGAACTGATATATTTATCAAGTGAATCATTGCCTTGCATCCATACGATTTCCGGATAATCTCCGGCAGCCAGCATCAAATTTAATTTATCGATATAATTTCCGGTATAATAAACATATTCAAATACGATATTGAATTTTTCTTTAATCACCTTTCCGATTTCCGTCTCATCGCTGCGCTTAATCGTTTTTGAACTATCACTAATGACTTTAATGACATACTCTTCATTCGTATTATTGGAACTACTGGAACCCTGATTTGGAGAGGACGGGGCGGTGCCGGATCCATTGTTTGAACATGCTGCCAGAATTAACATGGCGATCGCCAGGATTGAAACAAGTCCTTTACGATAAAACTTCATCTTCGTTTATCCTCCTTTAATGAAAAACTATTCCATTTGAAGTGCTGCAGATCCCCCAGTGTCGATTTGAAACCGTTTTCAGTTCGTAATGCTTGAAATTCCGAGTTGAACAATCACCCCCTTGATCGTTGTGTCTTCAAGGTACTCACATGCGGTGTGACTTACACCTCACTCGATTTTCACAACATTCCAGCCCATCACTTCGCCAAATTGTTCCATAACCTTTAACACATCGCCATAGACTATGGCTCCATGGTGAATCCCCCCATGTTTACTGAAGGCAGCTAGGAAGTCAGCCACAGAAGGGCCGGTTCTGAACCATCCGTGTATCGTATCCGCCACCCAGTTCTCATCGTTCACCTCAAGCATGTCAATGGGGGATAGAATTAAGGAATAGGTATTGTCTTTTCCTGGTGCCAAACACACATAAACGGCCTTGCCTCCGCGGAATCTCCCATACGCGACGACTGGATTATCCGCATCTGTATAGGGAAAATTCATTTCCTGAAGAACAGGTTTACGGGCTGTGACTTGTAAATTCATCTCACCCATGTGACTTAAGAAAATGCGGTTATTTTTCCAGTCCGGGCAAAACATTTCGGTAAACGAGGTCTCAGGGTAAACCGAAAGCAGCGCTCCTACCAAAGCCGCAGTAAGCACATCGCCTTCGCCCGCATAACCGATTCCTCTGCTCATGGCTTTGCTGGCTTCCAGGAATGGCATGGAGGAAATAACCGACTCTTTGGTCACTTCCATAAAATTCACTGTAAACGCTGTCAGATTGTTTGTTTCGATCAGCTTTCTTACCCGAAGACATGCATCTGCGGATTGTCTGTGAGTGTTATTGTCAAAGCTGCCCAAATGGAAATCCTGTTTGTCCTTCGCGATTTCTTCGTCAATCTGTTCGGCTGTAACCTCCTCAAAGAGTGAACCGCTTTCATTGAGGTCAAACGGAATGGTTGAAATTCCTATTGTTGAACGGAGCACATCTGACGGTACCGCGAAGTCTCCCATACCCTGAAAAGGGTTTCCCAGCCTTCCCACTCTGGCTTGCTTTAATTTCCCCGCTATCCGCGAAGCTTTCACACAATCTGCAATCCTCTCCAGAACATCCGACTCTGCCCAGTGTCCCGATTCAATTAGAAACGCTTTCCCGTTTCTTATCAACAGATTGCACATGTCCTGAACACCATGTATGCCATGGTTAAACATGATTTCATCGGGATGCTGCCCTGGATTGAAATGGAATGTTGGCGTCGTATCCAGTATGACCAACGGAAGGTCAGTCGCAGCCAGGACACTTGAAGCTTCAAGAGACGGCGAGTATGCCAAATGCAGCGTTACAACCGCATCCACTTCCTCTTCTTCAAAGGTCCGAATGGCCTGCTCAAACTCCGCTTTGATCCGGCATACCGGAGTAGATACAACTTCCAGCCCTCTTTTCCCAAGCTCGCCGGCAATTGTATGATGAAAAGAGTCTATTCGTTCTCTTAATTTAGGCGAAGTATCATCATATAGTTTGAGATACAGCGGCAAGAGGCCAATTTTAAGATTCTCCATTAACGTCTCTCCTCGATAAGATCGATTATTGTTTTGGCGTTGTTATAAAAAATATCCTCGATATGGGATTTATTTAATCCTTGCGACTCGGCAGCAAGCCGGAAGGCATCAATCTCCTCATACATGAAAAAGGTTAACTTTTCTGCCTCTTCGCCTTCAACCTCGCGCATGTGGATATCGCCTGACACATCCCCATATAATCCTTTTGGAATTAAATTGACATAGTTTCCATTCTCGCAAATCCGTCTCGTTCTCATTCTAAGAATGGGCAAATCGCTGCCGAACAAAATCCTTTTGGGCCCTACTGCCTTAATCAACTGCTCAAATACATAGGTGTTCGTATTCGCGCTGAAATCAAAAACCATATTTTTAGTTTCCGCAAGGATCTCGAAAGCGTTTCCTACGTCCTCAGGGCAATAAGCTCTTCCTACATGGGCAATAATCAGCTTAAGCGAAGGATATTTCTTTTCAATTTCCAGCATTTGCGCCAAATTAACCGGATCCTTTAACCGGCCGTCTCTCGGTATATGCAGCATCGCCATCCAACCGCGTTTATTCAGGATCTCCAGATGATGAGGAGGCAGAAAATCATAAATGCGAATCTCCTTTTCAGGAATATAAGGTTTCGCGAAATTCAAATATACTTTGCATCCCAGGAAGCCGCCTCTTTCGATTCCCTCTTCAAATTCTGAAGCGCTCAGTTCAGGCCTGGTCACCATCAGGGATGGCAGCTTGTATTTGGCGGCACATTCTTTTACGTAGTCGTTGCCCGCCTCAACGTCATATACAAGACTTACTTGCGAGAAGAGCAGCGGAGTAACTTCTTTTCCTGGAAACATCAG
The DNA here is from genome assembly GCF_014641075.1 of Paenibacillus nasutitermitis. Classification (GTDB taxonomy): domain Bacteria; phylum Bacillota; class Bacilli; order Paenibacillales; family Paenibacillaceae; genus Paenibacillus_Z; species Paenibacillus_Z nasutitermitis. The sequence continues at coordinate 995,179 of NZ_BMHP01000001.1, read as the reverse complement.
ATTAAATGTCTCGAATAAATCTTCCACTGAGTTGTCTTTTGCAACCAGGGATGGCCATCTAACTGCCCTCACCGGTGCATTTGCGGCATGAATTCTGAAGCTGTCAAGCCAAACATGGGTATGGATATCAATCATTCGCTCCGGTAAAAAATCCCTCAACTTCTCTTCATAGAAGATCTTGTCTACGTCTTTAATCTCAAACAATGCCATATCGAATAACCTCCAACATTATGAATGGGTCTGCTTGTAAAACTCCCGGTACTGATCCTTATGTAGCTTCTGTGCGGCTTCATCTGGCGTCAGGACTTGTTTTGAAAATGCCAACTTTTGAAAAGCATCCCTTTCGTTCAGATATACACCCACTCCTATACCTGCCAGCATAGCGGCTCCGACGCTTCCAGCGCTTGCTCCATTAATGGCGCTGACCTCCATGCCCAGCACATCCGATACGATCTGCGGCCAATTGGAGCTCTCAGATGGACCACCAACCATGGCTACAGATGAAAATGGTATCCCCGCATGCTCCAGTTTTTCCAGCTGCATGTTAAAGAGATAAACCGTTCCTTCCATCAAGGCTCTTGCTATATCTGCTTTTGCATACCCTGCAAGACTTGCGTTTCCAGGCTCCTGCATTGGATTTATGATTAACCCTCCAGCACCGGGAAGAGCAGATCCGGCAAGCTTATCAAACGCCAGATATCGATCAGGCCCGGCGGAAATATATGTACCTATATATTTGTCCACCGAAGCCGAAATTGCCGGAAGTGAGAACATGGAGCCCCAAGCGCCCGCAGGATGGAGAAAAGGATCCACCAGCATCTTTTGCCTCAGCGCTTTCTGGCGTTCTTTCACTGGCGAGAAACCTACCCATGAAGTCCCGCAGGAAATCAAGAGCTGTCCTTCATCCAGCACACCTGACCCCCTCGCTGCACAAGGATGATCAAATGAGCCCAGAACAACAGGCGTTCCAGGCGGAAGTCCCGTCTTTAAAGCCGCATTTGATGTGATCGTTCCCAGAACCGTTCCCGGTGCATGGATGGGAGGAAGCTTCTCACCGGTAATACCCAGCTGCTGCAGGAAGGGTTGATGCCATTCTCCTTTTTCCTGATCCAGTAAATAAAAAGTAGTGGCCGTAGAGTTATCAATCCCCCACTTTCCCGTTAATTTAAAATTAATATACTCTGTGCTCATGCAAATTTTGGAGGAATGATCCAGAAATTCGGGTCTGTGACATTTGAGCCATGATAGATGAGCCAGAGGGAACATATTGAGCAAGGGCCACCCTGTTAATTCATGTACATCATCAGCCTTTAATGTCCCGAACACCGTTTGCATCTCATTCGTAGCACGCGTATCCATCCAGCTGAAAGCTGGAATCATAGGCTCGCCTCGATCGTCCACCAGCACGGTATTCCCGCTTGCTGAAGCGATACTGAGCGCTGCCACTGATGCTCCTTCCGGCAAAACAGTTGTCAGTCTGCGAATGACATCCACGGTTATACGGTATAATTGATCAACGTCGAACTGAATCCATCCGCCTGCAAACGACTGATATTCGGTTTCCTTCCTCTCTTTGGAAACAATCAGACCATCCGTAGACATTAACACCCCTTTTACAGCAGATGTTCCGATGTCAAGGCCTATTAAATAGTCAAGTCCTCCATTAAATCGTTGAATAACTTCTTCACCCGACATCCGAATACTCCTTCCTTGCTATCAAGATAGATGCGCTATACCAGACGCACCTCAATGCCTTTTTCTTTCAGGGCGTCGACTTCCTCTTTATTGGCATTACTATTCGTAATTAAATAATCAATTTTATCAATCGTTTCGATTTGGGAAAAATTCGCTCTGCCTATTTTAATGGAATCGGCGACCAGAATCGTCATGTCCACTTTGGCAATCATCCGTCTATACAATTCCGCTTCCGTGTGATGATAGGTTGTAATCCCATACTCGAAGCTTACTCCATCTGATGAAAGAATTAATTTATCCGCCTTGTATTTATTTAATTGGCTTATCGTATCGTCGCCAGATACAAACTGATACTGCAAATTAAGATTACCGCCAAGCAAAACAACAACATTAATGTTCCTGTTAAAGCCGGCTTCATGAGCAACAGCCAAGGAATTCGTAATAATAATAAGATTCTTATGGTTTTTTAATTCTCTCATTACAAAAAGCGGAGTTGTTCCTGAACCAACGATGATCGTATCGCCATCCGAAATCATAGAAGCAGCTTCAACGGCAATTCTTCTTTTCTCATCTTTATTGGTTTCCATGCGGTCATGCAAGGTCATATTGTAATAACCTTTATACGTGCTGATCGCACCTCCATGAACTCGCTGAAGCAGCCCCTGCTCCTCAAGGCCATCAAGATCGCCCCTGATCGTCACCTCTGATATACCAAAGATTTTACTTAAGTCCGTGACCCTGACTTTTCCTTCCCTTTGGAGCAAATCCAGGATCCTCTTCCTTCTCTCATCAATGTCGATATCTTCAATTTGATAGTCAGTCATAAAAAAATCCCTCATCATAAAATGTCATTTGGCTAGCGTTTCATTACGGATCAACTCATAACCGAAAATTGTGTCAGGGAATGTGCGGCAATATTCACTTTAACTATCCGATAGCATCTTTTCTTCATTCAAATGGTTACTCTTTATGTTTCTTTATTGTTTCGTTTCATACTATTATATTTGTTTTATCTTGTCAATTAATTTCTTTTACCTTTCGATATGCCTTCAAAATGAGATTGATTTGATCCGCAGTATTGTTAAGGCTCCAACCTAAACATACAAGAATATATCTAATTAACCATCATTATTATGTGGTATAAATTGGTATTTAAAAGAATAAAAGGGTTAACGATATGCGTTTTATCATGCTCGCCGCATGTTATAATAGTTTTATTCAAGAAAGAAAGGAAAAAATGAAATTGATTAAAGAAACATCCGAGAAAAAACTATTCTATTTGGATGGTATCAGAGGACTTGCGGCATTTGCCGTGGTTATTTCGCACTACATACAAGTGTTTTATCCAGCAGCGTTAAATGGAAGACCGCAACAAGCTCATTTTAAATGGGATATCTGGTATGGACATTCTCCGATTAATTTATTTTATAATGGACAATTTGCCGTATGTTTGTTTTTTGTGCTAAGTGGTTATGTGCTCAGTGTCAAAATGTTTGAAAAAGAGCTCGATAATGAAACCTCTCAAAAATTGTTGCATTCCAGCGCCATACGAAGGTACATTCGGCTTGCCGTGCCGGCAGCGGTATCCGTATTGCTTGTGTATCTGGCCATTATTACGAATGTCTTTCATCTCCAGGAAATATGGGGAACAACAGGGACGGATATGAAAAAGAACTACTACGCATTAGATACAAATGTATATACCGTTATCAAGGCTGCTATTTTTGATCCGTTTTTCCGTTTTAACGGGCATCCTTACAATCCTGTTCTTTGGACAATGGGCTACGAGCTATTAGGTTCTTTTTTAATTTTCGGTTTTCTTGCTTTATTTGGACGAGTGAAAAAAAGATGGATTGTGTATGGGGTCTTATCCATTGCGTTTATTCAAACCTATTTTGTCGCTTTTTTGTGGGGAATGCTGCTTGCCGATTTGCTCAAGCACAAATGGGTCCAAAATAAAATAACGGCAGTACTTGTCCTTATAATGGGGATTTATGCAGGTTCTGCGCCTTATACTCCATTAATGGGGACGATGTACGAACCCATAGAAGTGTGGACAAAAATGATCAATAAATGGATTCAATTTAACATCGATCCACGACTTCTTGCGCGAACTCTCGGTTCTGCTATGATTTTGTTTGCTCTGCTCCGTTTAAAAGTGCTTCAGCATGTGTTTGGATGGAAACCGTTTGCTTATTTAGGACAGATTTCATTTTCCCTTTACCTCATTCATTTCACTTTCCTCAATACGTTCTCCGCGTTCCTGTTTAGTAAAGTGATTCATCATTTTAATTATAATTTTGCCTATGCAATTACATTTATCGTTTCCATGGTGCCCTTATTTATTTTGTCGCATTATTATATGAAATATATTGATCAAGGCGCTTTAAAACTAGCTCGGAAAGTTGAGAAAAAAATGACCATATAACAAAAAAAGCGCAGAGTTGATACCAACAACTCAGCGCTTTTTTTGTATAAATGACCTGCTTTTGTATGGAAACTGCAAGTGAACTTCGGATCGCAATGAAGCTAGCAGCTCAACTCTGCAAGACGATAAATCCCCTGCTCAATCGATACTTCATCTACTTTTGCAAACCCCAACACCCATCCCTTTCGTTTGCTTTCCAAACAATAGGGTCCGAGAGGATACACTCGTATTCCCTTTTGAAGGGCTAACTTTGTCACGGTTTCTTCATCGTAGGACTCTTCCGCTTCAAGTAACATATGCAATCCCGTTTCTACTCCGCTTAGTGTGAATCGCTCCCCTAAACCGCTAGCCATAATAGCCTTTGTCATGGCAGCATGCCTTCGCCGGTACACATTTCTGACTCTTCTCATATGGCGCATAAAATGCCCATTCTTGATGAAGTGGGTTAGTGTTAGCTGATCCATAATCGGAAGATGACGATAAGTCAGCTCCTGTACCCTGGCCAGTTGAGCAATTGCCTCGACAGAGCCCACGATTGCCGAAATACGAATGCCTGGCGCGATCATTTTAGAAAAACTCATAAGGTACAACGTATTATTAGGTTCCTGGCTAATCAACGTTGGAAGCGGCTCACCACGGTATCGGAATTCACTATCATAGTCGTCCTCAATGATCCAAAATTGTTCTTGAACGGCCTTATGAAGCAATTGCTGCCTTCGCGGTTCCGACATCACAACTCCTGTCGCGCACTGATGCGATGGGGTCACAAAGATCAGTTTGGATTGTGGATGAATCCGCTCAATGACAAGACCATACTCATCAACGGGAACGGGCACCACATTCATACGCCGATATTTCATTGCCATCCACGCAGCCGGAAAACCGGGATCTTCTACAGAGACAATGTCCCCATCAGTTAACAGTGATTGAGCGATCAAGTCAATGCTATGCTGAGCTCCTGAAGTTAACAGAATCTGATTGGTTTGGATATGGATGCCTCGTTCAAGTGATAAATAACGCTGAATTTCCTCCCGTAATGGTAGGAACCCATAGGGATTACCGTAAGCCCAGCTTGATAAGTTCATGGAAGTGGATGCATGGAGAAATGATTGTCGCCAGTTCTTTTGAAATGAATCATCCAGATATGGTTCATGGGGACTAAAATCAATATCCACTTCCCGATGTTCTTTCCCTCTGAACCAGTCATGTAATTGTTCAACTGCCGAGTTCAACAAGGGAAGCGAAGGGGGAATGGGGCCATCGGTTATTATTTCCTTCGTTGAGCCAGTGACTTGATTCCATTCACTCACTCGTGTTCCTCCTCGACGAGATGTAACCGTATAGCCTCGACTTAACAATTCCTCATAAACGATCTGAATCGTTGAGCGAGAGACACCTATCAGGTGCGCGAGTTCCCGGGAAGGAATCAGCAATTCTCCCGGTGGCCAAATCCCGCTTTTGATATTATGAATCGCTTGATCAAGCAATTGCATCCAGATCGGTCTGTTATCGTTTCGGTTTACTTTCAACATCGCGCACACCCCCAAATTGAAACGCAAACTGTACTATATTATTTATGGATTGCTTATAAATGCGAACTTTGGATGTTTATGCGCATTCCATTCGTTGCTATACTACCGTAATAACACTGGGCTTTGCAAGAGAGTCGTTGATGCACGCTAGTCGAAATTCGGAGTTAATACTTCGAATGGGATGTTTTATATTTTATGAGATAAAGGAGAGACTTTGAAATGAATTCGGTTCGTTACAAAATCAGGGAATGCCGGGATCAAGAGAAAATTGAACGTTTCCTTCACCAGGCAAGAATCGGATATCTGGGGTTGGTTGACGGGAATCTGCCCTATGTTGTACCGCTTAATTATGTATGGACAGGTGGGAAGCTCTATTTTCATGGCGCTGGGGACGGAAGACGCAACCAGGTCATGAGTGAAAATTCAGCAGTATGTTTTACGGTATGCGAGGAATACGGAACCATCACGGATCCGGTACCTGCCAAAACGGATACGGCTTATATGAGCGTAATGATATTTGGACAAGCAGAGCCGATAACAGATTTGGATGAAGCCACCCATGTCCTTCAGGAAATGATCCATAAATATGTACCCGGCTATTATAACCGCCCCCTGCCCAAGCAGCATGTGGAAAAGTATAGATCGGCTGTTTTCGGTGGACCGGTCCAAGTTTGCCGTATTATTCCGCACCAAGTGACGGCTAAAGAAAGTCCCGTTGAAGAAGAAAAAATGTATAACAACGGTATGAAAGCAGGGCGAGAAATTTAGAGAACGCAGTGACAAGCAAAAGGTCCACCCTCTCGGTTGGACCTTTTGCTTTATGGAGCGTAGGCGCGCATGCTGGCTCCTATTTCAGGAACTCGTCTACTTGCTTTTGCATCTCCTGGATGACCTTCTCGATGCCGGCACTTTTCAGTTTCTCTTGGAAAACGGCTACCCCGCGCACTTTGTCTCCCGGCTCCACCATACCGTACTTCAGGGGTTTACCAAATGTGTCCATGGCGTTATTAATCGCGGCGATCTCGTTCTTCACATTCGAGTCATCGAATACGAAAGTTTCCAAAGGATGATTCACAGTGACTTTCTTGAACTCGTCAATGATTTTGTAATATTCTTCTGCTGTTTCTACGTTTTGACGTTCATGATCTGAAACCCATCCCCATGGACAAACTCCGCCTGGCGGGAAGCCCTCAAAAGCAGGCAGTGACTTGTATTGATCATCACCGATCGCTTCGTAATGCTTGCCTTCAATTCCGTAGAAGGTCAGATCATGTATTTCTTTATCATAACGAAGCAGATCGAGCACCATCAATGCGCGTTCAGGATTTTTGCTTGAAGCGCTGATGGACATTCCATTGGCGGTGAAAGGAACACTGTATCTTTTCTTTCCATCGCTGATATCGATAATCTCAATCTTCCAATCCGGATTAGAACTCTTAATGGACGCTTTTGCTCCTAGCAGCGTACCGAGGTTCCAATCAATCGCCGCAAGCTTCCCATCTTTAAACGCCTGCAGCTTATCCATTTTGCTTACAATCGCGTCTCTTTGCCAAGCTCCGGCTTTGGCTGCCGTGTACATCTTTTCGATATACGCAGTAAATTCGGGAGTGTCCATGTAGTTGAAGACCTTGCCTGTCGCATCATTCATACTGTAGCCAATCGGCAGCGGATACATCACATCAGCAAATTCATTCGGTTGCACGTATTCCAGCCAAGATCCTTCTCCTGGGCCAAGACTTGGAATGACCGACTTCTCCTTTGCTGCAATTTCGACCAGGAAGTTTTGGTAATTTTCCAGTGTCTTGATTTCGGGAATGCCATGTTTCTCTCTCAAGTCGCCGCGGACCGCAATCAACTTATGTGAATACTCGAAACCATTCTGCGGCACCATGTAAATCTTGTCATTAACCCGTGCCTGCCCCCAAGCAGTCTCCGGTTGTTGTTCCCAAGTTGTTGGGGCATATTTCTTCAACATCTCTTCCGTTATTTCCATATATCCTTTTTTGGTTGCAATTTGACTGTATTTATTCCAATTGGCGGAGAACACCAGATCCACATCTTCGTTTGCCGCAAACAGCAATGGATACTTTTGCTCCACATCTCCCCAATCGATAAAACTGACATCCAACGTTGCATTCACTTTTTCTTTCAATCGTTTGTTCACTTCGCCATACACCTCATCGAAATCGGCAGGCTTTGCGCCAAGCAGCACCATTTTCAGGACCACTTCCTTGCTCGTATCTGCATTCGAGGCATCTGCAGCATTTTGACCAGTTGTAGACGCATTAGAATTAGATGGTTCCGGTGCAGCATTTTTTCCGCAGGCGCTCAGAACTAACGTTAACACGAGAAAAACAAGAGTACCCCAGGTCTTAAGACTTTTTCTCTTTCCTGTAGACATTTTTTTCTTCCTCCCTTTATCATATATTTTATATGTGATAACCGGACGAGCCGTGATTATCCTTTGACTGAGCCAATCGTCATGCCTTGTACGAAATATCTCTGAACGAAGGGATACAACAAAACGATCGGCCCCGTGGCCACTATAGCAAGCGCCATCTTGAGATTCTCGCCCGGCAGCTGCCCGACTACAATCCCCGTCTGTGCCATGATTCTTCTTACCCCTTCAAGATTTCCTAACGATCGATAAAGCAAATACTGAAGCGTATACAAACGCTCATCCGATACGTAGAGAAGCGAGTTAAACCAGTCGTTCCAGTACCCTAATGCCGTAAACAGCCCAATTGTTGCCAGACCCGGTTTTGCCAGAGGAAGAATGAGACGCACAAAGATCGTAAAGTCCCCTGCTCCATCAATCTTGGCAGATTCGGTAATCGCATCTGGTATGCTGCGCATGAAGGTCCTCAATATGATGATATAAAATACGTTGAGCATAAGGGGCAGCAGCAGAGACCAATAGGTATCCTTAACGTGCAGATAATTTACCATGAGAATATACCAGGGAACCAGTCCCCCTTGAAAGAGTGTCGTAAAGTAAAAATAAAACGAGAAACCATAGCCCCATTTAAAATCCGACCTTTGAAGCACATAGGCAGCCATCGCGGAAGTGAACAAGCCAAACAATGTCCCTGCCACGGTAAGCGATATGGTCAGCATGTAAGATCGAACTAATACCTCCGGGTCTCTGAACACATATTCGTAGGCGCTGAAATCCAGGGAAGTCGGCCAGAGCCGAAAACCATTAGTCAAAATGTCCGATTCGTTCGTTAAAGATCCGCTCACGACCAATACAAAGGGAATCAAGCAAAATAATACAACCAATGTAATGAAAAAGTAGCCAATACTATGAAGGAGCAAGCGGTCTCTCGCCATCTTGGCCCCGGCAGGTTTACTCATGCATGCACCTCTCTCTTCCTAATCACCCTAGAACAATGCGTTTTCTCTGTCGACACGCCGCACCAGGTAGTTCGCAGCAAGAATCGTAATAAAGCAGAGTACCGATTGATAAAAGCCTATAGCCGCCGACATGCCGATCTCATTATCGACAATGAGTGAGCGATACGTATAAGTATCTATAACGTCCGTTGCTTGATAAAGCAGTCCATTTCCTCCGACCAGTTGGTAGAACAGACCAAAATCTCCACGGAAAATCATGCCTACAGACAACAGCACCAAAATAATGATCGTCGGCCTGATCGCCGGTAGTGTAATATGGAAGATTCGCTGAAAAATATTGGCTCCATCGATCTCCGCCGCATCATACGATTCGCGGTCTACGTTCATGATCGCAGCCATATAGAACACAGCTCCGTACCCTACTGTCTTCCAAGCCGAAGTAATCACCAATATATACTTCCAATAATCCGGTGTTGTATAAATATCCAGCGGCCCCAGATTAAAGGTTCTTAGCAAGCTGTTAATCAGGCCGTACTCAAAACTAAAGAGATTGTAGGCAATGGCTCCCACAACAACCCAGGATAAAAAATAGGGCAGCAGCAAGATCGTTTGTGCTATTTTTCTAAACCATTTTTTTCCAATCTCTGCAAGCAGGATCGCAACAAAAATTTGAAGGATATTATTTACAATGATAAATACAGCATTGTACCCAAGTGTGTTCAGCGTGACACGCAAAGCATCGCCAGTCAAAAAGAAAAAGCGAAAATTATCAAATCCTACCCACGGCGAATCGAAGATGCCCAAATCATAGCGAAACTGCTTGAATGCCAAGACGATTCCCGCCATTGGCAAATAGGCGAAAATAAAGAAGTAAATGACTGCGGGCGCAAGCATGAGAAGCAGCGTTTTACGACTTGCCATATAAGAGAATATCCCCCGCTTCATCGTCCAATCCCTCCCTTCATATTTGTATGAATTTTATCTAACTATAAATTAACAGCTCGCCCAGCCATTTAGAACCCGTGCAAATATCGGTTTTCTGTAACCTATATCGATCCTGCGAAAAAATGATAGCCTTACACTGTGGATGCAGGTAAGCTTGAAGAAAAGGGGGGAAATGTTGTGAGGCTGCTCATTGTTGACGATGAAAGATTGACCCGCGAGGGACTGCGGGACGAAACAAATTGGAAGAATATCGGGATATCCGAAATAAAAGAAGCGTACGACGGACTCAACGCGTTATCTATTTTGGATACATTCAAGCCCGATATCCTGCTCACCGATGTACGCATGCCACGAATGGACGGCATTAAGCTGGCAAACGAATTGCGCCGGATAAACCCTGGCTGCAAGGTGATCTTCATAAGCGGTTACGCCGACAAGGCCTACCTTAAAGCAGCTATTTCTCTGAAAGCCGTACAGTATGTGGAAAAGCCGATAGATATAGATGAACTGGAGGAAGCGGTAAAACAAGCGGTCAAAGAACGCATGGATGACCTGTCTTCTAATGAGAACGAAGCTTTTGCGAGGGCCAACTCATCACTTGTACGGCAGGAAGCCACACTTAAAATGATCGGGGAGTCAATCGATGAACCTCAGCTCCGCAAACAGCTGGATTGGACGGGCTTCGATCTGCCATCCCCTGTCGCAGGGGCGACCGTGCTTGTCAAAGTTATCGACCGAATAGCAGAAACCGACCAAGCCATGACTATCATCACAAATGCGGCACACCAGCTCGTATGCCCCTTTCTTCTTGCTCCCAAGGACAATATGCACTATGTTCTCCATCTATTTCCGGGGTCTGCCTGCCGCCTGGATAAGCCTACTCTCAGCACGATGTGTCATGAACTGGCTTCAGCGTTAAGCTCACACTATCAAAGATACGCTGTCGCTGCCGGAGCTATCGTCTGCGGTATCGATTCCATAAGACAATCCTACATCACTGCCGTCGTAAGGATGCAACGAGCCTTCTACCTGCCCCCTTGCGCCGTAGTGACGGATGACATTGCCTTGCGAAGCTTTCCGGAAGAACAGAAGCGACTGTTAATGGATAATATTAAAGCCGCACTTCAGCTGGAACGTTTCGACGAGATCGACGCTGCTGTTCAACAGCTAACCGACCTTATAAGGGAATGTCCTATGGAACTCGTGAGTACAACCAAGGATCTGTACTGTCGGATCGCCATCGAATTGGAGACCTTCGCTGAATCCCGCAGCATTAAACTATTCACACTGAACAACGGGGATTCCCCTTTGGAGTTCATTCTCGGATGCCATTATATTGACGATGTGCTTTCTGCAGTCAAGTCTAAGATCAGACTGCTTCAGGAGGAAGTCGCCGAACGAAGCAAGAGCGCTACGGCATCACGGATCATGAGATACATCCATGAACATTACGCAAGAGAAAGCTTGTCAGTGGGAGATTTGAGCGAATACTTGCAAATGACAAACTCTCATTTGATTGCGGTGTTCAGGAAGAGTACGGCCAAAACCGTCAAGCAGTATATAATGGAATACCGAGTGGAAAAAGCCAAGCAGCTATTAATGGAGGATTGGATGAAAATGAGTGTTGTCGCTGCTCGAACGGGGTTCAAAGACGGGGAGTACTTCGCAAAGGTGTTTCGAAAACATACAGGGATGACACCATCCGAATACAGGAACCGGTACCGTCCATGAAATCAATCGTCATTAAAATATACAAAGGATGGTTGTACAACACCAAATTGAAACACAAGATTTTGCTTACTTATTTGGCGTTGATCATTCTTCCTCTGGGGATATTCCAATATGTCGCTTCAGACAAAATAGCGGATTTGATCGTCGATCAGATTACCTACTCGGCGGAACAAAGCTTTGATCAAACCTATTCCTACTTCAGTTATCGCGTGGAGCGCATTGCCAAGACGACAGACATGCTGGTCACCAATCCTGCTGTATCCAACTCCATCCAAAAGCTGAAAACGATTCAAAATATAAACAATGAGCTTCAGGAATACGACGAACTCAAACGGCTTATGATCTCGATTCGCGATAACCTTGATATTGCGGGCGTTGTCATGTACGTCCCGGACACCTTCTTATTTGCCAGGGAGATGGAGAACTTCCTGCCTATTAGTCTCGCGGATCATAGCCCCTGCTTTCAACGGTTAATAGAGGAAAAGCAAAAATACATGTGGTGTACGGCTGACACTCTTGCTGGATATTCACCGTCAGATGATGCATCTTTCATCTCAGTTGCCAGGAATATAATGGATCCGAACGATTATCAGTCGCCAATTGGCCACCTTCGAGTTGATGTCGAGAAAGAAAAACTAAGAATGATCTTAAATAAAGCAAATGTCGTGAAAAATAGCGTAACCTTTCTACACGACTCAACAATGGGCGTTATTCTGGCTTCCGACTCAGTCCCTGTTGATCTTGTTCAACCACTGGACAATATCCAGTTGCGCGATGAAACGAAAATATTTACAACCAATGGAAATTACTATTCTGCACGCCCAGTTCCATATTCAAAATGGAGTATGGTCACTGTCATTCCGCTGGATGAAGTTGTCAAACAAGGTTTTCAGCTGCGCAACCAGCTGTACCTGTTGTTGATTGTTATCGCAGCTGCCGCTTATTTTTTGGCCTATCTTCTTGCAATATCCATTACACGGCGCATATCACGGCTGACTAGACGTATTCGAGAGGTGGAAGTCGGCAATATGCTCCCCTTGTCCCCCATCGATGGGAGAGACGAGGTGGGCGAGTTAATTCGAACGTATAACTTCATGATCAAGAAAATATCCGCCATGAATGAACAACAGTTTCAGCTTGGCCAGGAGAGGAAAAGCGCAGAACTGAAAGCGCTGCAATCGCAAATCAATCCACACTTCCTTTATAATACATTGGATCTGATCAACTGGATGGCTACCCGAGGCATGAATAATGAGATCAGGAACGTCGTAAAGACCCTGTCCCGTTTTTACAGAGTCAGTCTCAGCAATGGAAGAGACATCATTACCCTGAGAGAAGAACTTGATCATGTTTCATTTTATGTGCAAATTCAAAATATCCGCTATGATTATGAAATCGAATTTCTCGTCAATGTGCCAGAGGATATGTTCAACTATTTCATTCCGAAAATAACGCTTCAGCCGTTAGTAGAGAACGCCATTGCTCACGGTATCCTGGGACGAGAGAGCCGAAAAGGTACGATTGAAATTACTGCGGCAAGGGCTGGTCATGATATCCTGATCACGGTAAGTGATAACGGCATAGGCATGGGCGCAGACCAACTCGCAAAGCTGAATGACCAATTCACCAAGCCAGTTGTACGAGATGACTCTTATGGCAGCAGAAACGTTGACATGCGCATCCGACACTATTTCGGAAATAAGTATGGGTTGACTTACCATAGCATGGAAGACAAGGGAACGAGCGTAGATATTCTTATACCTGCGGAGGATGTACACCGTAACGGTGTGTTAGGCGAAAGTTGACCCGCGAACCCGGCTTCGCCCCCCTTAAGGGCTCCACGATAAATAAAAAAGACGGTGCCTCTATAGCCTATGGCTGCGGGGCACCCTCTTCATACTTCTCCAATGCACCATTCCACTTCTCAACCGAAATCAACCTGCATTATGGATTGATATATTGCAAGTACAGTAAAAATTGTCCTCCAGTATCTAAAATTGGAGGCAATTTCCTAATTACAACCCCTTTAACATCAAATGCCAGTAATTTTTATTGCTATTAAAGCCTAGTTCCTCCGGAGGCATCAATAAATTGCCCCGTGATCCATCGCGCTTCCTCAGATGCTACGAACGCAACTACATCAGCAACGTCTTCAGTGGTGCCAGCTCTTCCGAAAGCGGGCATTATTGAAGCTGCTGCAGCACGAGCTTCTGGGTCGGCGAGCCAATCCTTGTTCATATCAGTATCCGTAACTCCAGGCCTTACTGCGTTTACAGTAATACCTTTTGATGCAAAATGTGGAGCTAAAGCCAAAGTAAATGTCTCTAGGGCTCCCTTGGAAGCCGCATAAATGGTAGCATTTGGGCTGGCAACACGAGTATAGCCAGTAGAAATGTTAATGATTCGTCCACCGCTCCGTATATACGGGCTAGCTGCTTGAGTAATAAAGTATGGAGCTTTAAGGTTAACATTAATTACATCTTCAAACGTTTCAATTGACGTTTCTTCAAAAGGATTACCCGGTGCAATACCTGCGTTATTGATTAAGATGTCCAATTGCACAGATCCAATTTCCGAACGAACAGCATCTTCAAATGCAGCCCAAAGCTTTTTTACACCGGAAATACCCGTGGTTAATTCTGCTTCCAGAGCTATAGCCTTTGAGCCCAGCGCCTTAATCTCTTCAACAACTTTTAAAGCAGCATCCCTATTACTGGCGTAATGAACGCCTATAAATTCTGCTCCGCCAGCAGCTAATTTTTTGGCTATTTCAGCCCCTATCCCACGACTTGCCCCTGTAACCAAGGCAATTTTACCATTGAATTTTCCTTCATTCGTCGACATATTATTCCTGCTCCTTTTAAGATAAATTTAATGCATAATCAATATTATTAGATTATGATAGATATGAATAGTACGATATTTTTGTATCGTTAGGATCAAATGGTATACCTAAGAAAGGGAGGACAACAGTTCAAACGCAGCTTGTTTTTAGCATATCTGATAGAGGTTATATGAACTTAGAATATAAAGAAGAGGTGAATTTCCATGATTGAATTAAAAAGTTCTGAACTAACCTGTTCGTTCAATACAGCTCAGAAAGTATTGTCCGGCAAATGGTCTCTCATGATAATTTTTCATCTAATGAACGGACCAATACGTTTTAACGAACTGTTACGGAAATTTGACGGCTTAACGCATGCGTCGCTGACTAAACAACTAAGGCAACTGGAAAACTTTCGACTTATTCACCGTGAGGTTTATAATCAAGTTCCGCCAAAAGTGGAATACTCTTTAACTGATTTGGGGAAAAAGCTTTATCCAACGATTATTGGGCTAACGGATTGGGGAAGTGAGTATATTGAGCATTGCAAGATAACTGAAGCCAGTTGGCCCCGGTAACACGCCCCATAGTCGGTCTGTCGCAATTTAGCGATCATGATAAAAACTGAGTGCACTACGTTTGCTGCTTCAAGGTACGCCAGCCCTCTATTTTTTCTATTACCTTACTTCCTGTTGCTTTAATAAGAGCAGTACAAGACATCTCTTCCAGGAAATGAATCCAACAGCACAAATCCTTGCCTGCAGTTCCTCATAACACAAAACAAGCAACCCCTTGCAGGTTGCTTTTGTTTGTAAATGATCTCTAGAAGGTAGCCGCAAGTTCACGTGCCCTCTTTATACCTTCCTCTTTTATTTCATTACGCCTATCACGATATTGGTCGTGTCCCTCAATAAATAACGCATGCAAATCGGTTATGCCGATAAAACGCATGATTGATTTCAGATGACGATGGCTCACTTCATCCTCGACGTCTGGCCCCTCCGTATAGACCCAACCGCTCGCTTGGATATGAAGCACTTTCTTATTTTGAAGCAATCCGATTGGACCGTTGCGCGTGTATGAGAACGTTTTGCCTGCCACCGTTATTGCGTCGATGTAGGCTTTCATAACTGGCGGATACGAGAAATTCCACATCGGGTTTACAAAGACGTATTTATCCGCTTGAATAAATTGATCGACCAACTTGTCCAGTTGGACGATTTTGGTTCGTTCGATTTCCGGCAACTGCTCTAGTTCCATCCCCTCTTCCAGCTTGCCCCACCCTCTTAAAATATCCGCATCCAGCGAAGGGACGTCGGCTTTATACAAATCCAAATGAATGATTTCACAATCGGGATTGACAGTCCGATATGCATCAATAAACGTTTCACCAGCCGATATGGAAAACGATTCTGACCCGTTTAGCGGATGTGCGGTAATGTAAAGAACTGATGTCATGCAATACTCCATCCTCTCAATAGTTTTCGTTTCGAATTCAGTATATGTCATGGGGAGGGAATGAAATAGTTGAGCATTAATAGTATAATTACCTGTAGTAATAGTCGGGAAACTAATATAATTTCTATCTGTTAGGGGGTTAGGTTTGAATGAACGACGAACAACGCCGTAAGGAATTGGCGAACTTTCTCAAAACCCACCGCGCCAGGGTAACTCCGCAGGATGCGGGATTAAAATACACGGCTCCAAAGCGTCGGACGCCAGGATTGCGCAGGGAGGAAGTTGCCGTCTTGTCCGGTATTTCATTACCGTGGTACACGTCGCTAGAACAAGGCCGCGATATCCAGGTTTCCAAGCAGATACTCGAAAGCTTAGTTCGAACACTCAAACTCGATAGAGATGAACGACTTTATCTGTATACACTGGCGAATCAGCAAACCCCTCTGCTCCCAGTACTGAATCCCGGTACAGCGCCACCTCCGTCTCTTCAAATTATCGTGGATCAATTTGCGGAATGCCCCGCTTTTTTCTCGGACCAAAGGTGGAACATACTGGCATGGAATCGGGTGGCCTCCCTCGTCTTCGGTAATTTCAGAAGTGTTGGCAAGTACAGCAGTAATTTGGTTTGGCAGATGTTTACTACGGAGGAGATTCGGGTCATGCTTGTCAATCGGGAGGGAGTGGCGAAAAATCTATTGGCGCAATTCCGCAGCTATTACGCCCGGAATATGGAGGATCCATGGTATGGGGAGTTTATTGCCGCATTGTCTGAACGCAGTGCGGAATTTCGGGAATGGTGGACCGATCACGACGTACGATGCGCGCTAACAGGTTCGATAGAGATCATGCATCCTAAAGTGGGAAGGCTGCAGATGGAAGCGCATGAGTTCTACCGGTGTGAAGATGAGGGGACGGCTCTAACCGTCTACATCCCAATACCAGAAACGAAATGTCAGGAAAACCTATTAAAACTAATCGGATAAACCGACTCTTCGCTGTGGAGAGGGTCCTGCATGCTGGATATTTCGGGAAATTGGTGAGCGTTGGTGCAATCGAACGTATAAACGTAAAGTCTGGAAAAGCCTTGCCCTGCAAGGCTTTAGCTTTTATTTCAATACCATTGATATGAACTTACCCAAAAAGACGGGGCAGTTCGTCTGCATATAAGAATACTACCGCAATTGCAATCAAGAGATTCAATAAGGCAGGTATCATTTTCCCGATCGGATGGTTGACTCTGAGGTGCGCGAGGCACGCCAGCAGCATCATAATGCCTATCAATATTCCTGCCCATGCAGCAATCCCCGGATACCAATAACCGAGAATGAGTCCTATGCATCCAACAATTTGAATGTAGCCCGTAATGACCCGGAACCATTGAGGAAGTTTAATCGAGTCAAACAGTTCTACCTGATGCTTGGCTCCTGCAATTTTGCTTCCGCCAAAGAAAACCATGGAGAAAAGCAGCCAACTTTGAAGAACGATGTTTAAAATATGCATATGGATCCACTTCCTTATTCATTTATTATTATCCGACACCTATCAGTGTCCTATTTAAGGGTATAACACCATTATGTGACCTGTAAAGCAATTATTATGTAATATTTGGTGCGAAAATGATTCTATTGACCTTCACACTATATAGACTGAATTAAAGAACTGCACTTTGAATAATTGAGCTTTAGTACGTGATCTTATTGACAATAACCGAAGAAAACAAATCGTTGAAAATGCGCTTCGCGAGACTTCCAACAATCGGATATATGAGCGCTGCTTAGCCTTTCTCTACCGCCCCGTTGACGTCCCTACTATCCAACCACTTGTTAACAAAGTCACAAAACCATTCCGATATTTATCGAGCCAATATATAAGAACAAAAAAATCCCCCGCCTGCACGGTCATGAGCAGGCGGGGAATCAAGTCAGCCCCGTTTAATTACGAGTCACATTAAAATTATCGAAATACACGTTACCCGCTGACCGTTGGTTGAAGATCCGGAAGGCGCTAATCTTGGGACTCGCCGCCGTGTACGACTCTTGGGCCATCTGCGTCAGTGTGCCGTTTTTCGGGCCCGTATGGAACGTCACGGTATTCGTGACGAAGTCCAGATCGATCTCCAGCGTGTACCACGTGTTCAGCAGGAAGCCAGGAATGAGGTTGCGATAGGTGCTGGTTGTACCCAAACGGTACTTCAAGCCGTTCGCGGTATCTGTCTGGATCTCCAGGAAGTTTGAGCCGGTATACAACAAGAGCTTATCCCCGTTGTAGTTCGCTTCCCGCATGTAATCTACTTTGAAATGCGCCGTAGGTCCTTCGGCCAGGAACTCGTACACGAAGTTCCCCGCCGCGCCACTGGGCACACTCAAGCTGAGATCAGTGCTACCCGGCACGTCCGCGACCAACCACGGTGTAGGCCAGGCGTCGGGATAAGCCGTATACGGCTGCCCTATGGTACCGTCGTTGAAATCGACGAACAAGTCCGAGGACGAGCCGCCGACCATCACATCCAACGGAGCCGACAACGGCGATTCGCCTTCCGCATTGATCGCGCTCACCTTGTAGTAGTACGTCGTATCCGACACCAGGCCCTTGTTTCGATAGGAGGTGTTGGTGATTGGGCCCACCTCCAGCTTGCGATAAGGCCCGCTCGAACTGTCCGCCCGGTAGAGGGCGTAGGAATCTGCTCCAGCGACCTGACTCCAGCTGAGCGCGACCTCGTTCCGACGGGCGGTTGCGGTCACGCCGGTCGGCTCTGCGGGCCCGTTCCAGGCTGTGAAGTTGTCGAAGTAGACATTGCCGCTCGACCGCTGGTGGAAGACCCGAAAAGCGCTTATTTTCGGACTGGCCGCCGTATACGATTCATGTGCCTGCACGGTCAGAGACCCGTTCTTCGGCCCCGTGCGGAAAGTCACTGTGTTTGCCGCGAAGTCCAGATCGACCGCCACCGTATACCAAGTGTTCAATTGGAAGCCCGGGATGAGATCGCGGTACACAGTCGTGGCGCCCAGGCGGTAGCGCAAGCCGTTATCGGAATCGGTGACCGTCTCCAGGAAGTTCGTCCCCGTGTAGATCAACAGTTTATCCAAATCGAAGTTCGCCTCGCGCATATAGTCGAAGCGCAGATGCGCGGTCGTGCCCGTATTGGTGAAATCGTATGTGAACGTTCCGGTCGCATTCGGCGCCACGCTGAGGCTCTTGTCCGCCGAGCTCGGCACTGGCGACACGGTCCATGCCGCCGGCCACTCGGCCGGCGCATAATAAGGCTGCCCGTCGGTTCCGTCGTTGTAGTCGACGGAGATCGGCTGGAGCGGCGCCTTCGTCTTAGCGGCGGCATGGAGCGACATAGCCGACTCGCCGCCAGCCGTAACGGCAGTGACCTTGTAAGCATACTCGGTCGCGGCGGTCAGCCCGTTGTTCGTAAAGGCCGCAGCCGTCAGCGCCGTTGACGTCAGTTTGGTGTACGCGCCATTCACACTGGCCGCGCGATACACGTGGTACCCGGTCGCTCCCGCCACGGGCGTCCAGTCGAGCCGGATTGAATCCCGGTCCAGCGCCTGCGCGCGCAGTCCACTAGGGGCTCCGCTCACAGCGGCCTTCGGCACCGCGGGCACGACTCCCTCCGGGAAGGTGCCGATTGTGAGCTCGTTCAAATATTTCTCCACGTTCGTATATCCGTCACCGGTGAAATCGGTCTTCCCGTCCAGTGGGCTGTTCGGATTCAAGCCGTGCTCCCGCTCCCACACGTCCGGCATCCCGTCGCCGTCCGTATCCGCGGGCACTTCGCCCGTCTGCAGTGTCGGCCATTGCAGCGTCACCTTGGTCGCGTTCTTCCCATCCAGTAGGACTTGCTCCTCGGGGGTGACACTGTTCGACGTATAAATCACGGTCCCCGTCCCGTTGATAACATCGCTCACGATTGCCTGGTCGACCGAATCGCGCTTGAGGCTGGCCCCGGCATATTCCAGCACCTTGCCGTAAGCGACGTCAGGGCTGTCCTGTGGCGACGGATTCGGCATCGCATACGGCGTCGCGACAAAAAGCTGCGGGTTTTTCTTGATGCCGGCGAAGTTGTTCGGATGGCTGGCGGACGACAAGCTGCCGTCCCGGCGGACGCTTTTGTTGCCGGTCAGGGCGATGCTCGACCCGGGCTCCGCCTCGGCCATACGATCCTGATCCTGGGTGCTGAGGCCGGCCTTGTAATAATTGTTCACCATGTTGCCCTGCTGGCTATCGCCGTACATGCTCTTGTAGCCCCAGTCGTAGATCACATTGTTGCGCACGTCCATCGACTTGCCGGTGAACCGCGGGTTGCGGCTGTCGTTGTGGGCAAGCAGATTGTAATAATAGGTGGCGTTGTCGCCGCCCCATATGCCACCGTAGCCATGGAAGCCTTTGCCGGCCACGTTCGAGAATACGATCGTCTGGGCGATCGTGCTGTACTGCATCGTGAAGTCGGTATTTTGATAGAACGAAGCCGACTCGTCGGTACCCCAGCTCGCCGAGATATGGTCGAACATGAGCTGCTTACGGAACCGCCCCGTGATGCCGTCCATATCCACTCCGGCTTCGTCGCCGGTGCGGAACCGGAGATACCGGACGATCAGGTTATCACCCTGGAACACGATGGTATGCTTCTTGAATGTAATCCCGTCCCCTGGCGCGGATTGACCGGCTATCGTCAAATTGGACGCCGTGACGAACAGTAACGACTGCAGCT
Organism: Paenibacillus nasutitermitis; assembly: GCF_014641075.1. Lineage (GTDB taxonomy): Bacteria > Bacillota > Bacilli > Paenibacillales > Paenibacillaceae > Paenibacillus_Z > Paenibacillus_Z nasutitermitis. The sequence continues at coordinate 974,492 of NZ_BMHP01000001.1, read as the reverse complement.
CGATCGTGCCCGACACCTTGAACAGAATTGTCCGGTTGCTCTGGCTGACCGCGTCGCGGAACGAGCCCGGTCCCGAATCGTTCAGATTCGTGACATAATAGACGTCTTGACCTCGTCCGCCGGTGGTGTATTTGCCTCCGCCTTCAGCACCGGGGAAAGCGGGAACCGTGCCGGGCACAACGTCGGGCGGCAGCGGCGGCGGATCAAGCGGCGTGCCGACGGCCGGGCCGACGAGGACAGAGTACATGAGACCAAAGCCGATGTGGCCGGTCGCATTGTTGCCGCCCAGTGCGACGGTACCAGCCTTGTATGTGCGCGAATAGACGCGGTAGATGTTCGTCGCCGTGACGTTGCCGTACTCATCTTTCACCTCGGCTTCGAGCGTATTCCCCGTAAACGTCCATCCATACTGAGGGGTTAGCCAGAAGTCGGCGGAGAACGGATCGGTATACGCGTCGTCCGCGTGCATCGCGACATAGATCGTTGCGTCGGTATCGATAGTGAAATTAAGGAACGGGTTGGTTGGCTCGTTCTTATGCTCCGTTCCGCCGCCGGTCTGAATATAGGACAATCCGGCATAAGGGCCTACGTTGGAAAAGTTGGTGGCGGGATCATTCACGTACACGGGCTGATCGACTTGCAAATCGTCATATACCGCATACGTGACTGGCGCGAACCATTCGTTATTCAGCGTCAGATCGTCGATGCCAATGGACGAAGCATGAGCGGGCATTACAGGCAGCAACTGCAGCGCCAGCAATAATGACAGCAATAGAGCAATTAATTTCTTTTTCATCATATTCCTCCTCCGTTTGTCCGTTTGATAATACCGAACTGGATCGTGTGATATCATGATGCAGATCTCATTTGCCTGCCTCGACTGCCATCCGGCCCCCCCTTTAATCACTTGAGGAGCGTTTTGTAAACGCTTACTTGTAGCTCCCGTAGGTTTGATGATACTCCCTGTTTCCGTCCAGAGCTAGATCCATTTCCTTCGGCAACCGTACGATTATTTAGAATTGGCATTCTCTAGCCCGGATTCTAAGTAATCGTACCCTTATTGAGAGGTGTACCTTGTTCATCCGGAAAGACCTTTGTAAGATGTGAATGAAACGCTTCCATCCTCCACGGAAGCAATCGAAGCGCAAGCGAAAGGAGACGATAGATTTGAACAATGCGGCGCCCCTTGCTCGCGATCGGGGGAAAGTGAGAAGCGATTGGAGATCGGTGATCCGAAAAGGGTGGGCGCGATCGAAGTATCTACATCTATTGGCGTTGCCGGGGGTCCTGTTTTTTGTAATTTTCAACTATGTCCCGATGTACGGTATCCTGATCGCATTTCAAGATTATCAGCCCTTGAAAGGGGTGCGGGGCAGCCCCTGGGTCGGCTTCGACCAATTTGTGAAGTTTTTCGAACACATGTACTTCTGGCGGGTCATCCGTAACACGCTGCTGCTAAGCGTCCTGGAGTTGCTGTTCGTGTTCCCGCTGCAAATTGCGTTCGCCATCCTGCTGAACGAAGTACGAAAACAATTCTACAAACGCTTCGTGCAGACGGTGAGTTATCTGCCGCATTTCATCTCGCTGCCGGCGATCGTGGGGATGCTGTACATGTTCCTCTCACCGCAGGACGGGCCCATCAACATGCTGCTCGTGAAGGTGTTCCATATGGAGCCGATCAACTTCATGGGCGTATCCGAATGGTTCCGACCGCTGTATATCCTGTCCGACATCTGGACACAGCTCGGCTGGGGAGCGATCATCTACTTGGCAGCGCTCACAACCGTAAACCCGGATATGTACGAGTCCGCTTCGCTTGACGGAGCAAGCCGGGTGAAGATGATCTGGCACATTACCTTGCCGGCAATCCAACCGACGATCATGATCATGCTTCTACTCCAGATCGGCAAGATGATGTCTCTGGGCGCTGATAAGGTGCTGCTCATGCAATCTCCGGTTACCTATGAGGTGTCGGACGTGATCAGTACATTTGTGTACCGAAGAGGTCTCGAGTTCGGCGAATACAGCTTCGCCACCGCCGTCGGCTTTTTCAACTCGCTGCTCAACATCTTCCTGCTGCTGACCGCGAACTGGATCGTCAAGAAGACGACCGACAACAGCTTATTTTAACCCGATGGAGGTGCCTCAATGATTCAAGACCGCTCGTTGTCTTCGAGACTGCTGGACGTCGTCGTGCACGTGGTGATGATCCTTGTGCTGGTCGCCACGCTATATCCGGTGCTGTACGTATTGTCCGCATCGCTCAGCAGCCCGGCAGCTTTTAACCTGGGCAAGGTGTCAATCTTTCCGGTTGATGTTACACTGAAGGCATACCGTCTTATCTGGGAAGCGAAAACAGTCACTCATTCGTTTCTGAACTCCGTGGTTTACACGACCCTCGGCACGGCGATCAGCATGATGCTGACGACCTCGCTCGCCTATGCGATTTCGCGCAAGCGCTTATCGCTGCGGGGCTTCTACATGGCGTTCGTGCTGATCACGATGTATTTCAACGGCGGCATGATCGCCAATTTCCTGGTTGTGAAGAACTTGGGCTTATACAACTCGGTCTGGGCTATCGTATTGCCCACGGCGGTGTCGACGTATTATTTGATCATCATGCGCTCGTACTTCCAGGCGATTCCCGAGGAGTTAAATGAATCCGCTTACTTGGACGGCGCCAACGATCTGGTCATCTTTCTCCGCATCACCTTGCCCCTGTCGATGGCCGCGCTGGTCACGATCGGGCTGTTCTACGCGGTGAATTACTGGAACGCCTGGTTCTCCTCGCTGCTCTACCTGAAAGACCAGGACAAATACCCGCTGCAGATGGTGCTGCGACAGATCATCATCCGTTCGGAGCTGCTTATGGAGTCGATCCGGGCTGGTGAGGCATCGGCCAGCGAGATGGCGTCCACGGATGTCACATCGATCAAGTACGCGACACTCTTCGTCTCCATCGGGCCGATGATGATTTTGTATCCCTTCATTCAGAAATATTTCGTCAAAGGCGTTATGATCGGTTCTTTAAAGGGATGACGCCCAATTCAATGACTCTAGGGGGAGTTTCTGTGTTAAAAAAACCATTCTCGCTTCTCATGTCTCTCATCCTGCCGGCCTTACTTGTCGTCGGCTGCTCCAACAGCGGAAATGCGCCGTCTCCTTCTCCAGCGCCCGCGGCATCTCCGTCGTCCGAGCCCACGGCGACTGCCAACAGCAAATACGAAAAGGAATTGACGATCACAGTGTCCCGGGCGATTCTGGACGCCACGAACGTGAAAGAAGATTTGGAAGCGAAGATGCTGAAGGAGAAGTTCAATCTGGTGTTCAAGTCGGAGGATTACAGCCGCAACGATTGGCCGACCAAGATGACACTCCTGCTCTCCACGGGAGACGGGCCTGAGTTCATCCCCTATTCCCGCGACCAGTGGAAATCGGTGGAATGGATGTCTTCTGGTTACCTCCGCCCGTTCGAGTTGGACGAGATCAAGCAGAAGCTGCCCAACTACCTGAAGATCTGGACAGACGAGGAATGGGACACGGTGTACAAATCGACTCGCTTCTCCGATGGCAAGGTGTACTTTCTGCCCTCCAAGCGGACGATTCCCGTCCAAAACGCGTGGCAGTACCGCAAAGATCTGTTTGACAAATACGGCGTGGATTTCCCGAAGACGCCGGACGAGATGCTTGCTGCGCTCCAGACGATCAAGGACAAGACCGGCCTGATCCCGTTCGTGTCCCCCGGCAACACCTCGAGTCCGCTGTGGGCGGTCAGCACGTTCTTTCAAATGTTCGGCTTCCCTGATCTCGTGCTGAACTGGAACTCCTACGTCGATCCGGTCACGAATGAATTCCACGCGTACCCGCTCGCTACAGAAGAGAGCCGCGAGATGCTCGTGTTCCTGAACAAGATGTATACAAACGGCTTGATGATGAAGGATTTCGCCACCGCCACAGCGGACCAGACGAATAAACTGATCGCCCAGGGCAACAACGTCATCATGCAGACGATTACCGATCCAGCCTATAACAACGAGCTGCAACAGGCAGTCGCGCCTGACGTCAACTGGACTTGGGTCGAGAACTATGACCATCCGACGAACAACCCGCAGAAGACGATCTACAAGAAGGAAGCATACTATTCGTTCTGGGGACCTGCGATCAAAGCGGGTACGAGCCAGGAGAAGGTCGACCGCTTGTTGGACTACTTGAACTGGGCGGCTTCGGAGGAAGGCCAGATGTGGTATACATTCGGCAAGGAAGGGGCTACGTACGAGATGAAAAACGGCGTCCCCACCTACCTCCCGACTATGAGCACGCCGACCAACGCTGAGGGCGACAAGCTGCCAACCTACGGCATCAATATCGGGCTGATCGGATTCGGCGGCTTCATGACGCTACACAAGGCTTTCGACGAATCGTTCAATAAAGTGAAGCTGGACATGAGCAAGGTCATTCCGAGCAAGCCGAATTACTACGGCCCGATCGAGCCGATTTTCCAGTTCAGCGAAGACGAGCGCAAGGAGTTGGTGGCGCTCGAGACAAACCTGAACGGCGTGCGGGACGAGTACTGGCTGAAATTCATCATTGGGGCGCTCGACCCGACCAACGATTCGGATTGGGAGAAGTTTATCAAAGCTGCGAACAAAGCCGGGCTGTCGGAAGTCGTGAATCTGCGGACCGACGCGTACAACAAGGCAAAATAATTTGTATGGGCTGCAGCGTTCGGTCACAGCTGCTTATAGGACGATGGGGACACACCCATCGTCCTTTTGAACGCCCGGCGGAAGGAATGCGTGCTGTTGTACCCGGTCTGCACCGCAATGCTGTCGATGGACTGCGTGTCCTGCACGATCAGTTTGCATGCGAGCGAAATGCGGCGATTTTCCAAATAAGAGCTGAACTTCTCGCCGGACTGCTCCTTGAAAAACTGCGACAAATACGATTCCGACAAATTGAAGTGGGACGCAATCGCGTACAAGCTGAGGTTGGCGTCTTGAAAATGCTCGTCGATGTGCGCCACAATCTCGTCCATGAGACGGGAGTTACGGCTTTTCTTGTTCTTCTCGATCGACCGGCAGAGCTGAAGGAATTGAAAGAACATGTCCTGCAAGTCTTTGTCGTAGCCAACGAAAGCAGGTACTGGCCCCGGATCCGCCGCTTCGCTCGGCAATTGACCGCCGAGCTCGTCCTTCAGCTTGCGCTCCGTCGCCTGCAGATCGCCAAGCAAGTGCTGATTCGTGACCGGGGATAGCGACCGGACCGCAAAGTTCTCGTGGTGCAGGTGCTGCAGCAAATGCTCAAGCTCTGCGGCGTTGCCCGCTTTGACCACGTTCATGAGGCGGATCTCCAACTCCGTCGGGTAATAGTACCCCGTATGCCGGTTTTTCATCTGCGCGTACCAAACGACAGCCGGTTCTTCACCGCCCGCCGTCTGCGTGTCTGTCACCGCTTGCTTGGCTTCCTGATACGAATAGTGCACGTCGAACAAATCGTCGTAAATCTCCCCGACGCCGATCATCGGCGCGATGACATAGCGCTCCCTGATCTGCTGGCTGATCCGAGTGAACAGGGCTTCGAGGACGGTGACGAACACCGTTTTGTCCGCAAGGTCCGACCGGATCAGAATCACGAGCTCGTTCTCGTGCATCGTATGGAGGTGACCGTCTCCTTGCAGCTGCTCTTGTACGACTTCCTCCATCAGAGCCCGCAGGATGCTCTGCTCCTCCAAGCTTTCCGGATTGAACGCGACGTTGATCTTGTAGATGTGCAACACGGCAATGGCGAAGCCGCTCCCGCGCAGCTCGAGCCCGACGTGGGCAAGCATCGCCTGCATCTGCGAACGGTCCTCGAACTCGCCCCTGAACAACCGCTCGATGAATACCGTCTTCAGCGTGTCCGCCTGCCGCTGCAGTGACTGCTCCAGCGTCAAGTTGTTGTCGATCAACCGTGTGATGCTCTTCTGAAGGAAATCGACCTCGTTCGGCTTGTCCGGCAACCCGACCAGTTCGTGTTTAACGCCTTGGTCTTGGCCCCAAAACGCCCTTAGGACGGAAACGATTTCCTTCCACGGCTTGGAGTGCCGATTTGCCATCCAGAGCGATATTATCGTACCTACGACGAGTGTCCCGGCGGCAACCGACAAGGCGATCGTGCGGATGTAGTAGACGTTGCCCATCACTTGCTCAATCGGCACGGAAGCGACGTAGACCCAATTGTTGTTACCCGAGCGGGTATAGACGAAGAGGTGGTCTTCCCCTCCGATTTTCGCGTGCATGTAGCCGTGCCGTTCGGTCGAGCTGCGGATCGCCGCCGGAATCGGCACGTTCGTATCACCCATCAGCAGCTCCCCCTTGTCATCCAGGATCGCGAATGTATGGCCATTCTCCCCATCGATGCCGGCAAGCTTCCGAATGTCATTGTCCTCGATCGCGAAAACGACCACGGCTTGGCTCTCCTGAGTGGCCCCAAGCGGCAATGAAGTCATGTATATGATCACAGACGTGTCGACCCCGTTGACCCGGGCTTGACGAGACGGCAGCACCTCGCGGAAATGCGACTTGTCGAACAGGAGGGCGTGCCACTCCTCGTACGACACCCCGTCGTAGTGAAACACGTCACTATAGAACTCTCGCGTCGAGTCGGTCGTCTGGGCCTTGGAGAACACGAGATCGCTGTTCTTTAGCACGACGAATACGGTATTCGTGAATGCGCCTCCAGTCAAAGCCATAGAACGAAAATCCTTGTAATAGTTCCAAATATCAAACAGCACCGGTGAGTTGTCCAGCGGAGCTTTCACGTTGAACAGCCCATTCAGTCGGGAATCGAAGGAGAGTTGGATCGAAGCCTCGTCCATATCTTTCCATTGCTTGTCTAGCAAATCGCGCGTTTGTTCCAGGACGGACAGCTTTGCCTCGCGGGACTGTGTCTCCACGATGTTGACGGCCTCATAATATGTGAAGCTCGACAACATGATCGGGATGATCAGCATCAGCAGAAACGAAACCAGAAAGCGCTTGTATATATTGCTTTTATGAGCCTTTCCGGGCAACCGCATGCGAACCACCTCTCGCGTATGAACCTGCACCTAAGCTGATTTATCGTTCCCGGCTTGCCGCCTGCCCGAGACATGATGACCGTTGTCGATCGCGCGACATCGGCTTTGGGCGGCAGCGACATTCGTTATCCGGTTATGTTATTGCGGAACGGCAATTTCCGCGCTTCGTTTATGCGACTCGTATACCGCCTCGATTACCCGTACGACCGAACGGCCGTAATCCCCCGAGCAATACGGCTGTTTGCCGTCGCGGATACATGCGAGCAAATCCTCGAATTGCAGTCGTAACGGATCGGCAATATTGTCCGAAGTCACTTCGCGAAAGAGGCCGCCTTGGGATAGCCAGACTGATTTACGGTTGATAATTTTCAGCATGCCGTTCGTGAATACCAGCACGGTTTCCTCGTGCGAAACATCCGCATAGCCGCAAAGATTCACCGTGCACGGCACGCCTTGGGAAGTGGTCAACAGCATTGCCGCGCTTCCTTCCACGTCAGGATAGCCGGCGGACTCATAGCTTAACGTGGCACGTGCCCGCACGATCCGACTGTCAGTCAACCACTGGATTTTGTCGATGGCATGTGCACCGAGGTTGGCGACAATGCCGCCGCCCGACTTGGCAGGATCAAGAAACCACGCCGGCCGTTCCGGAGTGAAATACGGTTTGTGCCGGGTGTCGTTGATCATAACGAGTTTACCCAGGCCGCCTTGGAGAATGATCGATTTGGCTCGCAAATTCATAGCCAAATACTGCTGTGTGTGACCGACGAACAGAATCCTCTCCTTGCTGTCGGCCAGAGCCAATATTTCGTCGCATTCCGCTGCGGAGATCGCCATCGGCTTCTCGATCAGCAAGTGGCAGCCGTGTTTCAGACTATAAAGGGAAGCTTCCTTGTGCAGAAAGTGAGGAAGCGCGATAATGACGATATCCGGCCGGGTTTCGGTAATCATAGCGCGATAGTCCAAATATGCCTTTATGCCGAAGCGCTGCGCGCACTGCTCTGCCCGTTCGGGGCTGACATCTGACAACGCGACGGCCGCAATGCCCTCCATTTCGGAAAGCGCTTCCAAATGTGCGGCTCCGATGCCGCCTGCTCCGATTATTGCTGCTGTCAAGGTCATCTTTACGGAATTCTCCTTTGCGTTAATATCTTCAACTTCTACCAATATATCATTTCTGCAACAGAAAAAGAAGGTCGGAATAACGTCTTTAAATGGATTCAAAAATGTAATACCTCCGAGGCGATAACAGCCCCTATCAAAGAACGCCACCACGTGTTGTGGTGACGTTCTATTGACAGGATGAAGCCCGCTACCTCCTCAACCTGCGTGGTGATAGACTTTCCTGCCTAAATATTTGGAGAACGCCTCTTTAACCGAATCTGAGACATTGTTTAAATTCACCGCGACATGATGCTCAAAACCTTGTTCGCAAATGTAAATTAGCAACTGTTGATATATATTAGCCTCATCATGTGTTTCAATTGTGCCGTTTTTTGTTTGGGTCTCTCCTACTATGATGACTTCGATTCCTTCTGCCTCCAGCACCTTCAAAATCGTAGCTCGACCCGAAGCAGCCAAATGATCGGGAAAAAAATCTCTGTTTCCTACGATAACGCCCAGTACTGGCTTATTATTCTCTGCTTGTCCCATTTTGCCACTTCCTACTATGAGCTATAATCAAATCTGCCTTTCCATAATCGGTATTCTGTATCCCATTGCCAAAACGAGGAAATGGGGCCCCTGTCACATATCGGCCATTGCTTGTCGATCCTGATTTGTACTTCCTCCCATGGCAGTAGGCCTCTTAAAGCGTCATAATCCTCTACACTGCAAGCGCCGACAGTCCCATTTAATTGTAGTCTTACAAGGGGATGTTTTATGAATCTGTAACTGTAATTATCGCAATCCGTAAGATACCTTTGCTACTTCCTTTTGATATAATTTAGATAAATTCAGGGTAGGAGGAGACGTAATTCATGGCAAATATCGAACATTTGCAAACGATTCGTGTTCCCGCAACAGAAATATACAAAGCTTTAACTTCAGCCCAAGGGTTATCTGAAGTGTGGACCCGTGAACTAAAGGTCTATGGGCAGGTCGGAGAGATCAATGAATTTCAATTCGGTAACGACGATTTGACGAAGATGCAGATTATGGAGCTAACCCCTCCAAAACGAATTGAATGGTTATGTACGGAATCAGATCCGGAATGGGTTGGTACTACAATATCCTTTGAATTGAACGAGAAACATGGCAAAACCGACGTTATTCTACGGCATATGAATTGGAGGGAAATCACCAACTTCTATCGTTCCTGCAATTATAATTGGGCTATGTTCTTATATAGTCTAAAAACCTACTGTGAAGATGGTGCTGGACTCACGTATCAGGACAGGAAGTTCTAAGGATCATGGTTAGTATGTTCAGGTAAGTTACACACAAGAATGAAGAAAAAGAGGCTGATTCAAAGATCAGCCTCTTGGACTTTAGCGGTAGATTCAGACGCCGTACAATGCACGCTTTTGAAGCAATCTTTCAGGAATTATTAGGCGTAGAACGTGCGAAGGAGCTTGCCAGGCAAGCGGTCACGGAGCTGCAGGGCGCCATCATCTTAAGTGTGATTTATTCCGATTCCGAATATCTTGCAGAAGCGAAGCAACGAATTATGAATTACATTTCTTAATTTTTTTGTCCAATATACAAACAATCGTTTGTTTGGGAGATTTCTGAACAAAATCAAGGAGAAAAAAAGGAGGATTTTAGGATGAGCAAAGTTATTTCCAAAGACGGCACTTCTATCGAATTCGATCGTACTGGAGAAGGACCGCCGATTATTTTGGTTGTAGGCGCATTTAACGACCGTTCAACCGGTGCGCATTTAGCTAAGCTCCTTGAATCCAATTTCACGGTTATCAATTACGATCGCCGTGGGAAGGGAGCAAGCGGAGACACTTTACCATACGCGATCGAAAGAGAGATTGAAGATCTGGAAGCTTTAATCGATGTTGCTGGCGGATCTGCATGCGTATTCGGCTACTCATCCGGCGCCAACCTTGCACTGAAAGCAGCTGTCAAAGGAGCCGCCATCTCCAAACTTGTATTGTATGAAGCACCCGTCGAAGGGCACGACAATAACCTTGTTAATCAGCTATCTGAGTTGATCTCCGCAGGTCGTCGCGGCGATGCGGTCGAGTTCTTCCAATCCAAATTAGTCGGTCTCCCGGATGATGTCGTGACCCAACTTCGGAATGCACCCTTTAGACCTTACTTAGAGGCTCTCGCGCACACGACAGTTTACGATACAAGACTTGTTTGTGAGCCCCCTCTGCGTGAAGAATTGGTTGGTATTTCCACCCCTGTACTTGTGGTGACTGGGGAAGAAAGCAAAGACTCATTCAAGCAATCAAACGAGTTGCTTGCAACCGATCTTCCTAATGGGCAGTATATATGTCTGGAAGGTCAAAACCATCACCTCGAAGCGCCTGTATTGGCTCCTGTGGTAAAAAAATTTCTATTATCCTAAATCCTTAGTGCGGAATCAGATCCGGAATGGGTTGGTACTACAATATCCTTTGAGTTGAAGGACTCACGTATCAGGATAGGAAGTTCTAAGGATCGTTGTTAGTATGCTCATGTAAGTTTCAAATAAGAATGAAGAAAGAGGCTGATTCCAAGATCAGCCTCTTGGACTTTTAGCGGTAGATTCAGACGCCGATTCAAATACTGAAACATCGAGATTCAACCCCACTATTAGCCGGATCGAGACACTTTCGACCTGCTCGCATAAATAAGAGTAACGCCATAAAGAATGAGGAGCAAGACGAGAATACCCGCCGACCCACGAAACATGGCGGCGTATTCGCCGTTCTTGATCCATAATCCCAGCAAAGCCGAACCTATTGCGATACCGCCATCCATCCCGATCAAGAATGTGCTGTTAGCTGCCCCGCGCCTTTCGGGCTTCGCCCTTTGGACGGTCCATGCCAGCATATAGGGCTGAACTGCGCCGAACGACAAGCCATAAACGAAGGCGGACGTAACAAATAGTCCGAAACCTGCTGCCGCCGAGAGCAAATATAGAGCGACGATGCCAAGCAGGATTCCTGGAACAAGAACATATGCCGGACCTCTTGTGTCGAATAATCTTCCGGCCAACGGTCGAACAAGGATCGAGGCGCTGAAGCCGTACCGAACAGCGCCGATGCGCCGAATTGACCATATACCCAACCGCCTGCGTAAGGCCCGACGGCCATGCTTACCAAACCGAACAACATAAATGTACCGATACCCGCCCCTAGTTTTCCGGGTGGAATCAGATCGGACACAATGGTCGCGTAAGTAGCGGTCAGGATGCCCCATCCGATACCTAATCCGATACTGCAGCCGATAATCCAGCCTATTGAGGGCAATAGGACAAAAGCGAGCATTGCGAGTAGGAGCGCGAGCGATCCTGCTAGAACGATACGCCTGCGATTCCAGTGATCCAGCGCATAACCCGTCAATAGACGGATCATGACGGCGGCGATCGTTATGATGGCCACAACGAGTCCAGCGGAAGACCGCTCGGCGCCAGTGTCCGTCAGATAAACCGGAAGTATCGGCAGCATCATTTGGAACGAGAAGAAGACCAACATATTGCAGCAGCAGATTTTCAGGAATGCCGCCGACCAATACCCGCTATTCCCACTTGTATGTTCCATCATATCCTATCCCCTTGAATATGATCGAATTAACGCAAAATTCTTAGCGCGCCGCTCCAAGCCGTAACTTGATCAAGCATGTCATTCACCGTTGTTGCATGAAGCTCGGCAGGTTTAAACGTATGGAACTGCTCAAAGTCTGTGAAAATGGACAGGGTAGGATGTACACGTACATCTGCTACCGATAATTCGCCTAAGATTCCGCGAAGATGCTCAGCTGCGCGAGCACCTCCTGTCGAGCCATAGCTGACGATGCCCGCTGCTTTGTTATTCCATTCTTTGTAGGCCGAATCGAGTGCATTTTTCAAAACTCCGGTTAAACTGTGATTGTATTCCGCAACGATGAAAACATACCCATCCATTTCATCGATTTTTTCCGACCAAGACTTTACCCCTGCATCATCGGGGCGGGCTTCCCCGGCAAATGGCAGTTTATATTCGGCTATGTCGATAACCTCATAATGTGCATCATTACGTTTTTCTGCCATTCTTTTCACCCATTCGCCCACTTGCGGGCTTACTCTTCCCTGACGGGTACTGCCTAGAATAATGCCGATCTTTAACTGCTCTTTCATTTGCTTCTTCTCCGTTCTATTAAAATTTTGTTTTGTTTTCCGCTGCCCATTGCGCGAATGTTCGAGCCGGACGACCGGTAATTTCCTCGACGAGTGGAAGCACGCGATACGCCTCCTTGGGAGGATTCGCGTACCATCCGACGACATAGTCGATCATGTCTTCCTGAACGCCGGCCTGGCGCATCCTGGTGCGCTCTTCTTCTTCGGACAATTCAATGAATCGGAGATCCCGGCCGATTTCAGAGCTGATCATTCGAATCTTATCGGATACGGACAGTACTTCAGGTCCGGTTAACGGATAGCTTTTGAAGGCGTGCCCATCTCCCAATAGCGCGGTCGCAACGACACTTCCAATGTCTGCCTCGTGAATCATGGCATTTAACGCTTGGCCGTTCAGCTGCCGAACCACGCCTTCCGACCGGATGGAGTCCGCCCATGCCAACGTATTGGACATAAACTCAACGTCAGGCTGAAAATGGGTCCATTCCAGACTGCTTGCTTCTACAACCTCTTCCACTGCCCCTTTTGCACCGCTCCACAATGTCGTTATTTTTCGTACGCCGGCTTTCGTTGCAAGCCTTACGATATCTGCCCCGGTTTGCAGCGGAGCGGAGTCGACGCTGTTAAACGTGATCAAGTGCATGGCGGTAACACCGTCCAACGCCTGAACAAGACTGTCCGGATTGGTATGTTCCCCGTATACGACTTCCACGGATTGAGGTAGATTCGCGGATGCTGGGTTACGCGAAAGGGCCCGAACGCGAGCACCTGAACGAACAAGCTGATCTACAATGTGCCGTCCTACGTTTCCTGTTGCTCCCGTTACTAGAATGGTCATATTTGTTCATCCTCCTCAAATTGATTTGAATAACCGGATTAATCGAGCTTCTTAAATTTACATCAATCCCCAAGTTAATACGTCCTGCATACGTCTTATGAACGCATAAGAAAAAGGTCTTATCCGAAGATAAGACCTTGGCTACGACCTATGATTTAATCGAACCAATGATTTTTGGTCGCGAATAGTGCGGCTTGCGTACGATCCTGCATCTCCAATTTGGCTAAAATATGGGTGATATGCGTTTTAACCGTTTTCTCGGAAATATGAAGCTCGGCCGCAATTTCCTTATTGCTTTGACCTAAAGTGATATGCTTCAGAACCACTATTTCCTTCGCGGTCAGGATGTCGATACTCTTCTCATCCTCAATCTCCATTACCACGTGGGACATCAGTTGATGAGTGGCTTGCGGATGCAGTGTTTTTACGCCGTCCATCGCAGCCTGAATGGATTCGATCAACACTTCCGGCCTCACATCCTTCAGCTGGTAGCCGATAGCTCCAGCCTTTATGGCTTGCAGAACGGAATCACGATCCGAGTAGCTGGAAAGGATAATCACTTTGACTTGAGGATAATGTTCCGTTATCTTCCTTGTGGCCTCGATCCCGCTCAATCCCGGCATGATCAAATCCATGAGCACGATATCGGGCTGCAACGCGTGCACGAGCTGCAGAGCCTCCTCCCCATTTTGTGCCTGACCGACAATTTCAATTGTGGCCTGGGTTTGCAAGAAGAAACGCAGTCCCCTGAGCACAACCAAATGATCGTCTACGATTAGAACCTTTATCGTCTTCATATTAGATCTCCCTTGATTGCGGCACCGTAACGGAAATGATCGTTCCTTTGCCTTCCATGCTGCTGATATGTAAGTTTCCGTTGATTTGCAACGCTCTTTCTTTCATGCCGATAATGCCGAGCGTTGCCGCCTTCAACTCCACTTGCTCAGGCACAAAGCCGCAGCCATGATCTGTTACGCTCATTTGAATGTGATCCTCGATCGACTGAATTTTGATCGTTGCGTGGTTCGTCCGGGCATGCTTGCTGACATTATTTAATGCTTCCTGTCCGATTCGCCATAAAATTCTCTCAACCTCAACAGGGAAATGCACATCATCCTTCATCTGTAAGGTCACGTGCAATCCGATTTTTTCGGCGTATTCCTTCAAAGAAACAATCATCCCCTTCTCGGCGCTATAAGGCCGAAGCTGCCATATCAACGTACGCATTTCGGTCAAAGTTTCTTGCGTCAAAAGCTGAATGTCGTTTATACCATCTACGACGAGCGGATTCTGGTCGTTTATCATTTCCTTGATGCCTTGTGCGGTCAACGAAAGAGAAAACAACTTCTGGTTGACAGAATCGTGCAGATCGAGCGCAAGTCTGTTCCGTTCTTCGGACAGCAGCAAGTCTTGCCATTCGTCATACAAGCGAATTCTTTCCATGGCCAATGAAATATGATACGCCAGCATCGTCAATATTTCAATCTCCAGTTCGCTGAACGTTGATGTTTCTCTTCCGATGAAAAGAATGCCAAGCGGTTCGTTTCTTAATAAAGGCTCTTGTTTTTTTAGAGGGAGTGCAATCGAAAACATGTTTTCGCTTTGGCGGAGTGCAGCAAACGAAAAAGTTTCATTCTTACTTTGGCATACTTTCTGTTCCGTAAAAGCCTTGTGGATCATATCCGCAGATTCCTTCTGCTGCAGATGTACGGAATCATTCATTAATATGGGGTTATCTTTGTCATAGAGGGCGCGTAACGTTAAGCGATTGCCTTGATGAATGGCGATGGCCACCGTCGACCAATCGAAATACGTTCCGATGTTTGTGACAACGGATAATAACAGTTCGTTTAAGTTATTAATCGTCCAGATCTGTCTAGTCACTTCATTCGTATTGGCATAGTAATCCACGATGTAGCGTGCAATTTTGTCGACCGCAAGCTTCTCCTTTTGCTCCAGCAGCCGTGTTCGCTCTACCGCCGTACCAATCTGAAATGCGACCCCTTCCAGAAGAGCAAGCTCTTCGTCGCTAAAATGCTCTTTGCCGGGTGAACCGACGTTAAGAACTCCGAAACGCTCCCCGCATATCGTTAGCGGGACCGTTGCGTGATGAGTGAGATTATTTGTATCGCATTGTGAATTGGTATTGGAATCATGCAGACGCTCGCATTCGATGATGTTAACGGCTTGACTAAGCAAGCCTTTCCAGTATAGCTTCAGACAGAAGCACACTTCGCCCCGCATCGGTTCTTTGTCGTCCTGAGCAAGCACTGGAGGCAAGTTATGGTCCGCCACATGGTGATAGATTGGCTCTTCGTCCGCCAGAAAGATCCACCCCGTCTTCAATCCAGTCAATTCGAGCAGCTTCTCGAGCGTGGTTTGAAGCATGGGCTTCATGTCATGATTTTGGTTCAGCGTTTCTGCTATTGTTTTCAGGATAAGCAAGTCCTTGTATTGCAGCGTTTTATCCTCGTACATTCTTTTCACCCCCCCAACTTTAGATAAAGTTGACCTGTCGATGCTTGCTTGTTTCATTATAACAAAAAACCTCCAATTGGAAGTTTTAATGATAAAGTGTGGTGGAGCTCCGCGGAATCGAACCGTGTAACCACCAGAATTAGGACCCCCCGTTGAGTTAAGACCCTACGATCATTATTACTGCTGGTCGTTCATTCTTTTTTCCAATAGTTCCATTGTCATCCCAAACAATCGATTCATTCGCATAAGTTTTGTCTTGACTATGACACTAGTGCTACAGTTTAAGATAAATTTGCGGTTAATTTATAAAAAACGTAAAGGAGTGACTACCTTGATTCGAAAGCCATTGCCACCCTGGGCGATCCAGTATTTGAACTACATTCAAGTTCCGGAGCAAGAACCTTCTTATGACTATTTAACAATGATTTGCACCGCCCATCTGAATCGTATTCCCTTCGAAAACGTGAGCACATTAATGAATTTTAAAGCTTACCACAAGCAAAAACATCTTCAGCAGGATGAACAGCTGTTTGTGGAGCAACTCTTTCAGCACCATATGGGAGGAACATGCTATGTCCTAAACAGCAGTCTCCACCAATTGCTGAACCGGCTTGGATTTCACAGCCGCTATGCTTTATTGGGCGGCGGGCATGTTGCGCTGCTCGTCCGACTCCCGGATGAACAAGAAGAAATGTACGTGGATTGTGGGAACAGCGCCCCATTTTTTGAACCCTTTCGACTGGAGACCGATCCCCATCAGGTGTCCCGTTACGGCGGTATAGAAGTAAGATTGCGACCTGGAGCTGAACCCGGAACGTACACGTATCACAGAGAGGTGGACGGAAAGCCGATTACTGAATTGAACTGGACTTTCGATACCCGCAATAAGTACCGCTTTGATGATTTTCAAAAAGCAATCGAAAACTATTACAAGCCGAATGGTATATTCACCTCCTTCTTACGCTGTCAAATTTGGCAATTGGATCAGCAGCGATCACTTTCACTAGTCAACAATGTGCTCAGTATCAGGAACAGCCGCGGGCAGGTCGAAAAACGTATATTAGCTAACCGCAACGAGGTCCGGGAAGTAATCGACCGCGAGTTTAACTTACCGAGACTGCCTGTTGAGAAGGCAATCGATGTTCTTGAGGAACTGGGTATCCATTTGTTCCAAAACCAAATACCGAAGGGAGAAACACAATGACCATTCTCGTAACAGGCGCAACCGGAAATGTCGGCCGCCATGTCGTTCATCAGCTTGTTCAATCCGGACAACAAGTACGTGCTTTAACGCGTAATCCTGCAAAGGCGAAAGAAGTGCTGCCTAAAGGTGTAGAGGTTGTATACGGGGACTTGGCAGCGCCGGAGACGCTCACATCGGTAATGGCAGGAGTCAAGGGCATCTACTTGATGACCAGCAGCGGAGGCGGCACCCCACTTCAGACCGGAGACGAAATCATTGACCTGGCTATGAAGGCAGGCGTAGAGCGCGTTGCCATTCTGTGGAGCGGCGTGAAGGGAACGGTTGAGCAAGCAGCCGAAGCGAGCGATCTTGAGTGGACGCATATTCAACCTTATTGCGAATTTATGTCCAATACTTTGTCGTGGGCAGAGTCGATTCGTACGGCAAGCGTCGTTCAGGAGCCCTTCGCCAATTACTTAAATGCCATCGTCCATGAGGCGGATGTGGCAGCAGTAGCAGTGGCGGCGTTGACTAAAACGGGTCATGCCGGCAAAACGTATACCCTGACAGGTCCTGAAGCATTGACCCCACGCGATAAAGTGAACGTCATCGCAGCAGCGCTCAAGCGTGACATTCGATTCGATGAGCTTACGAAGCAACAGGCTCGGGAGCGGCTTAAACAAACAGGTGTCTCGAATGAGATGATTGATTATGTACACAATTGGCATGAGAATCTGCCTAAAGAAGCATTCACAGTCGTACCGACAGTTAAAGACGTTACCGGCCAAGATGCCCGGACGTTTGCCCAGTGGGTTGCAGAACATTTGCGCGTTTTTAGCTAATAAGTATGCGGCAACCCTTCGATCAAGGCACTCTTTCATTGGAGAGTGCCTTGATCGTTTGCTCAGATCAGGATGCTGTGTAATACTATGGCAAAAGCAATAACATGATGTAAAGGAGCGGTTTTCATTGAAAATCAGCCAATTGGCAGATCGTACAGGAGTTAGCATACGCTCCATACGCCATTATGAGAAAAAGGGATTGCTTCAAATTTCGCGTCTAGCCAACAATTATCGCGAGTTTGACGAATCGTCGGTTGACACCGTTCGTACCATACAATTGTATTTGGGCTTGGGTCTAACAACAGACCAGATCAAGGATATCATGTATTGCGAGTACCCTGAAATTCTGGAAGCAGACGAAAATAAAGGGGAGTATTGCGAAGAATTGCTGCAAGTATATGAAAAAAAACGAAACGAAATCATTAAACAAAGAAAAACATTAGACGAAGCCCAACAAAAGCTGGAAATGCAAATCGATCTGCTGAAAAGTAACCGGGAGAACTTGATAGATTGATGGCCTTCACAACGGAGCTTACTCTACTCGTGGATTTTCCGAACGTTGCTTCCGCGGCTGTTTCGACGCGGTTACTCTTTTATCTCAAATCCAGGATAAATAACCGCGATAAACCACGACAATTAGTCTATAACTTTATAACCACGCAACGATATCGATTTTGGACCGATCAACAGGAGCTATCATCCATATTAACCCTTTTCTTTGAATGAGCTGAACGACTGAAGGCTATCAACTGCTACCGCAGATCTATAGGGCAACAAATGGGAACCGGAGAACGATCGTTAATAACCAGTGCAGAAGTCTGAACATCAGGCTGTCGCACTGTTTTTTTCAAAAGCGGATATGTGCGAAGTCATGGGGCCTAGGAGGATGCCTTTTATAAGGCATCCCTGTTCATGGGATGTATGAATCTTGATTGTAGGCTGACGAAGCGTATTGGGCGAACCCCTGACCTCATCGCTGCCAGCGATGCGCTCTCCCGGTTGAGGCGAGTTTACTACCCAGCCGGGGGATTTGGCAGCGCAGCCTGATGCTCTATATATCGACAGCCCGTTTTGCGTTGTCAACCATCCTGCGCACCGTGAAAGGATCAAGCAGCTCCGCTCCCGGCTTTTCGGCGGCCTTCATCGCATCCTTGGTCGACTTGTAAGTCACCTTAACTTCGAGCCTGCCTTCCAATCGGTATGGCTTCGTGAGAATATCCCTTAGTGCCTTGTCCACGTCCGCACGAATTCTTCGCATGCTTTCCTCAGGATGCAAGCACGTCGCCGCCCCTGCGGCATGTCCCCATTTGACGATCGTAGCCGGAAGCGCGTCGCCGAGCAACTCCTTCGCTTCGGCAACGGCAGCGGCGTCGCCGCTAATATAGGCAACAGGCACTCCCGAATAACCCGCAACGATCGCCAATTGCCCAATTTCCCCGTATACCTGCCCGTTTACTTCATAAGTCAGCCATGTTTCATGATTTTGTGTATGCGGCATAATGGCGTTGGGGGTTCCTTCTCTGGCATGAGCTCCGATGTGCAGAACAGCATGGAAGCTTTCATCGAGCGATGGACATATATCGGCAGCCGAATCTGGCCGTTCGAGCTCCACAATCGGATGGAGCAGTTCCCACATCACATTATAATCCTGACTGCCATGCCCATCGTTCACAACAATCCGGGTCGCTCCTGCGGAAATTGCCCCTTCCACCGCAGCATTAATTTCCTGCGTCAGAATCGTCCGGTACTTTTCGTAGAAGGACTGGCCTTGCTTCACCTGATCCCACTTGGAGACCAAGCTTATCCCTTCCATATCAGTCATTATATAAATGTTCATTGTCGGGAAGTGTTCACCTCTTGTCCGCTTATATCCACATCGACTGCGCCCGTCCATTCGCCTATGGCAACTTTTCGGCAGGCTACGCCCATTACAAGCCGCACCTCTTCGTCCAAATCCATCCGAGTACAATCCTGCTCTTTCTCCTGTTTCGTCAGCGGTACCCACAGCACCAACGATTCGATCCGATTGTCGGATTCGAGCCTTAAACATCCTGCACCATTGAGAATAGACAGCTTTACGCTGCGCCGCGCCCGTTCCCAGTCGTTAATCTGCTTGCCTGTCCAGAAGACAAAACCGCTTGACCTGGCGTCATGGACCAGTTTTCTCATCCCTTCCCGGACTCCCTCGTACATGTTCAGGCACACTTGATGAAACAAGAAATGGGCTACCCCCCTTACTCGTTTCACTTGGTTAAGCAACGGCTCGATTACGCTGAAATCCGCCCTGTCCGGGTGCCCGATATCCTGCGTCAAAAATCCGATTTCCAGCACGTTCAACAGCCGGTTGCGATGGTGAAACCAGGAAATAGGCAAATAAGGCCTGCTCGTTCCGAATAAAAATCCAATATTTCCGATTTTGCTAGGGCCTCTTGTCTGATCGGATAAAATATCGTTATCCTCGCACCAAATGAACAAATCGTCCCAGCCTTCGAAACACGTATAATGGTTTTTATTCGACACAATTTCGGAGACGCCCCCCACACCCATCAGCCATCTGGCCTGTCTGGCGAAATCCACGGCGTCCCAGGTTTTCCCTTCCATCTCCAGCGCATTATAATGCAACGCGAGTTCATGCTCCTTCGCCTGAATCTTGCTCATCATATCCTGCGAATACCCCGGCTCCAGCATGCACCACGTGGATTTGATCTGCAATTCGTCCAGCATTCCCAGGGTGGTCTCAGCGTCCTCCTCCCTGTTCAGATCGCTGTCATGGGAGATCATTGCAATCGCTTCCACGCCATCCGGCCAATAGTCGACAAAGGGCAGTGTCTTGCCATGCTCCGTCACCAACTGCAACACATGGCGGACAAGCGCCTCTCTCCACCAGTCGGCAAAAGGATAAGGAAAGTACGGCATCCCTCTGCCGTCGACAATGCGATCCCATTGCCAATCCAATACCATTCCGTCATCCGCTTTTAAAATACCCTCATCAATTGCTGCCGTGCCGTCCGGAGCCGGCTTGCCGTCTTGATAAACCGGGTGCTGTCCTTGCTGGAGCGCAACGACCGTTGTTGGAATGTTCACCGCCCAACGATCAATTCGGCCTTTGCCATACGCGAACGATACGAGCGCCGGGCCGAGAGTATCCTCGTTCGGTTGCTCACGGATATTTCCATATCCTTCAATCCTGCAACCGCTTATCGCCCGCTGCTTCCACAGCTCAGCCTGTACGAACCGTAAGGGCTGATCTTCCGGCTCCAATGCCGCATATCCGGCTTTCATCCGCACGATATTCATTTCCAGTTCGTCCACAAGCCCCGTCAATCCGCCGTAGCTGATCAAATGACCGCCTGCCCTAACATATTCCCGAACTCCGTCCAGTTCGGCCCCTTGTGACAGATCCCCCAACACGATCATAACATCCCATCGTTCACGCGCTTCCTTGCCGACCGGTTCATTGACAAATTCGAATGGTATGCCGGCATGCCGGAATATTTCTTCTATATACAAAGGAAAGAAATTTTCGTTTCTTTTCCATCTGTCTTCAAGCTCGCGTCGGTTCACGAATACGCCTACACGCGCGATTTTCATCATCATCCCTCTTTTATCAACTACTATAATGTGTATCAGCCCTTTGTTACCGAGAAAGTAATGCCTTGCACAAAATACCGTTGGCCAAACACGAACAGCAGCAGGATCGGTACAATCGAACTGACGACACCGGCCATAATGCCTGAATAATTGATGTTGTAAATATCATCCGCCATCGCTTTAAGCCCTACCGGAATCGTATAAAGCTCTGCGCTTCGGAGAAACAGCAGCGGAGCTTCGTAATTGTTCCAGGTGGAAACAAGCGTCAGCACGAGCAAGGCGGTAACCGCCGGTTTGATCAACGGAAGCACGATGCTCCAATAAATACGCGCATGTCCGGCCCCGTCGATGACCGCTGCCTCCGACAATTCCATTGGAATGGACTTCATGAACTGCCTAAGCAGGAATACGCCGAACATGGAGCCGAAGCAGGCAGGCAGCCATAAGGCCACATGTGTATCTAACAATCCGAGCTCCTTGTACATGATGAAGATCGGAATCATCGTTACCTGGAAGGGAATCATCATGGTAGCGATGAGAATCATGAAGATGAAGCCTCGTCCGGCAAACTCGATTCTGGCATAAGCATATGCAGCTAATGTGCAGCTGAAAAAGGTGCCGGCCAACACGAGGAATGCAACCTTTAACGAATTCCAGTAGAACAAGTAGAAGGGCACTCCGATTACCGATGCCTGCCACACATAGCGGTAGCCGTCAAAATTAATCGGATCCGGTATCCATTTAATAGGAAACTCGAACACGTCCGCCGGATTTTTGAACGAAGTAGACACCATCCACAGGAAGGGAAGCAACATGCAGGCCGCGATGGCGTAAGCGATAACGATACGGAGCAGCTTGATCATAGAATCACCGGACCTTTCAATAGTTGACCCATTTTTTTTGCCCCCACCACTGCAGCATGGTGACAACCAGAACAATGAAGAACAGCGCCCATGACACCGCGGAAGCATACCCGAGATTATCGTTCTCAAATGCCGTATTATAAATATAGTATCCGATTACCGTACTGGAGGTACCCGGACCGCCGCCAGTCAATATTTGAATCGTCGACCACGCCATAAACGATTCGATAATCGACATGATGAGAATAAAGAAGCTGACGGAAGAGATGAGCGGTATGGTAATATGGAAAAACTTGCGGACGCGTCCGGCGCCGTCGATCTCCGCCGCTTCGTATAAGTAAGCGGGGACCCCCTGCAAGCCTGCCATATACAGCAGCATTTTATAACCTAGTGTTTGCCAAGTGAGGATAACCAGAATCGCCGGTTTTACCCACGTGCTGCTGCCCAGCCACGCGGGCGGATTCGAGACTCCGAGCGTCCGCAGTAATTCGTTAACGATGCCCTGACTAGGATGAAGCAATTGAAACCATATAAGAGAGATCGCCACGAAGCTTGTAATATAGGGCAAATATATCGTCATTCTAACCGCGCCCGAGGCCAGAAACTTTCCGTTGAATATAACCGCACATACGAGAGCCAGAAACATTTGCAGTGGAATAAACAGCAAGAAATAAAAGTTGTTGAGAATGGCGGCACGAAACCAGCTATCTGTGAAAATGGCTTTGTAGTTGTCCAAGCCGATAAAGTTGCTGTCGGCAAAGGTATCGAAGATCTGTCTGTCCGTCAGGCTCATTGCCATGGAAAATAGGACGGGAAACGCCGTAAACAGCACAAAGCCGATAATATTGGGCATTATGAACAAATACCCTATCATGTTTTCCTTCGTTTTTCGGCGTAAATTACGCATCGCACTCGCTCCAAACCAAGAGGTTACGAAGCCCCGCCGCAACTTAAGTCCAGTCGGGGCTCCGACAAGCTAATCATAGCGGAAAGGGGTTTAGCTGTTCTTTTTGTAGATAGCTTCGGAAGCTTTCTGTGCGTCGGCCAAGGCTTTATCAATCGATTTCTCGTTTGCGAGCACAAGGCTCAGCTCCTTCTTCAGCTCCTGAAGCATTAAGGACGAATAGGCGTACTTATTCGCGTATTTCGGGAAAATTGGCGTTTGTTCCCGATTCAATGCCGCCTTGTACAGCTCGGTACGATCCTTGCCTTCTACCAAGTTGCCGTCTTTGTCCTTGTAAAATTTCCAGTTGCTCATCAGCGTGTTCACGTCTGCATCTTTCCAGAGCGGAATGCGGTGCACGCTTTTGGAGGAGAGGACAAGCCCTTGTTGTGTAAAGAACTTCAAATATTCATAAGCTTCTTTCGGGTGCCCAGATGTTTTGGCAACGGCATGGGAGATAACGGTTGCTGTATGGCGACTTGAAGGGCTAGCGCTGTCCCACTTCGGCATTTTGAGCAGCTTGAACGGATTTTGGGCGTCCACTTCCTCGGTCAAATACCCCATTGTCTTCCATACGTCGAAGAACAAGGCGCTGTTGGCAGCACCCAACATCGTGGGCAGCTGTCCTTTGGCATAATCAAACAACGCGACTAGCTTGTTTGCGTCTACGTCCGCTTCAGTAGGCATTGACTTATTCGTGAACATCGCATCATAGAACCATTGCGCGGACTGCTTCAGCACCGGGTTGTCTAGATTGGGAGTACCGTCTTCATTAACGACTTCCCAGTCCCCGTAAGCCGCCACGTCGAGTATACCGGAGATTCCCCGTTGGAAGTGCATGCCGCCATGTTGGCGTTTGCCCCCTTCGTCCGAAGAAAGCTGCGCGATCAAATCGAAGTAATCCTGGAACGTCCAGTTGTTGTCATCCGGTATTGGAATATTTTTTTGCTCCAGCGTTTTTGTATTGACCCAGATCGCGCTTGGGGACAGCCAATTGGCGAAGCCATAGATTTCGTCGCCGATCATGGTCGCCCGGCCATACTCGCCATAGGTTCCCAAATAATCGAAATTGTCCACAGCCATCAAGTCGTTCAGCTTGTAATATATTTTCGACGCCTTATCCCGGGAGCTGTTCGAGAAATCATAGTACACGATATCGATTTTCTCCCCTCCAGCCAGCATGACTTTCAGCTTGTCCATGGAGTCTTCGCCTGTGAGAATAACAACCTCCACATCCACATTCGGGTTGATCTTGTGCCACTCATCGATTGTGGAATCAACCAGTTCTTTGTCGGTATCATCAAGCGTATACAGCCTCAAGGTGACTTTCTCTTGCGGCTCATTGGATGCCGAAGTGGTTGCTTGGCTTTTGGCCGGTGCGGATGGTGAATCGGATGCGGTATCAGCCGGTTTATTGTTGCCGCCGGAGCCGCAGGCTGCGCTAAATAAGAGCAGTATCGCTGCCAACACGAGTAATGCCTTGTTCGTCCATCGATTCATGAGTAAGTTCTCCTCCCGGTTATGAAACTCCTGATTGCTGCATTTGCCCATCTGAAGCCAATAAAGAGATCAGATCGTCCGCATCGTATAGGAATCCGAACGATAATGCCACACGCCACAATTCAACCTCTTTGGCCATCTCCGTTGCCGCCGTCTCCCTGTTTTCCACTGCCGTAACCCCCTGTCTGACAGCCGAGCAAAGAATCCCTCTGCGCGACATATCCAGCATCCCCCCGGGTGACATCAGCAGACACATATTGATGGCGAAGCCGGTATAAATCAAATGATTGATGCCTTGCGCCTTGCATATGGCGAACAATTGCTCGCTGCTGGCAGTGATTAGTTCGTCCTTCAACGGTTCAAGTCCATCGACAAAACTCATTCGTTCTACACCTTGCAACACGTCTTCGAGATTGCGTTCTCCCGGATATACCTGATTGCTTCTAAAGCTGCGAAGCTGGAATAACACTTCATCCTCATCCGCTTTCTCCAGCCGATCCGGCGTATCCGGACTCATCCTGCAAACCCTTTCATATCCCGGCAATCCGGTTACGTAGCGCTTGTCATAAGGAACATGTATCACTTTAATCGCTCCGGATGTACGCGCTGCGGATACAAGCGGCTTCAGTACCTCTTTGGCAATCCGGTAGGAACGCTCCAAATATTCCACGCTGTTGAACCATCCTGGATATTCATCGCGCGTACCGCAGTCGCACACATGCATCATCACGATTGCCGTGCGGTCCGGCTGAATCGGAAGGTCGGCGCATTTCCAGCCTCCATAACCTTCTGCCGGATGCTCCAGCGAATAATCAGCATCAAACTGCTGGTAGTAATGCGTAGGAATAATCCATGGTTTCATGTTGGCGCCCCCTCCTGTTTCGTTTCGCCCCTTGTTGCTCGTGGAAATAGTCTGACAGCATCGCCTCCCTGTTGATTCCTGCAATGTATACATGTGTATACATGTATACATAATTTTAAGTTAACACACTCGCGAGAATGCGTCAACATTTATTACACGTTGCTCACACTTAAGTTTGCGCTACTTCTTTTTGTTTTAATACAAATTCCTTTTGGATCCGTTCGCAAGCTGTTCTCGGACTTTCGATATTCGCCCATAATGGATATAGCTGGTCGACAAACCATTGCAAATCATGTGGATTGACCACTTCAGAAATCGCTTTCCCATAAGCCATAATGTCCTCGTATAGTCTCCAGTTGTCCGGTTTATTCGGCAGCGCGGCCGCTTCCTTGGCAACGGCGCGCAGCAGCGGCGGACTTAACGTATGCCGGCTCCACTCCAATTGCGTCTCCTCTTTAAGCCAGTGCTGTAACAGAAGATGGGACAGCGCTTTTTTGTTGCTGCGCCGATTCAAACCTATCCCGGCGGTAAGAACCGGAGTCGCCTTGACATCTTCATATGGAGGATGGGCAATATCCCAGTTAAAATGATCCTTCCGCTGATTATTCATCGTGATCAGTGTCGTCTGAACAATACCCATATAGCCGAGATGGAACAATTCATCCACCATCTTTCCTTCGGAAGCGGGATAAATCGGCGATACTTGATCTTTGAAGAGCATCTCGTAAACGAACGTAACGGTTTTGCGGACTTCCTCGCTGTTCCAGTCGATCGATTCACCAGCCTTCACATGGAAACCGCTTTGCATGAGAAAGCTGCTGAATCGATTAATCGTCGTGCTTAGACCGAAACCGTAAACGGCTTGCTCGTCCTCCTGCTTCGTTAATTGCAGGGCCAATCGCTTTAGCTCGGCCCAGTTCATCGGCGCTGCCGGATAAGAAACTCCGTATCTGCTCAGCAAATCCTTATTGTACGCGAGCAGCACCGGTGAGAAGGATACCGGCAAGCCATAGAGCCGGCCTTCCTTCAGATAGGGCTGCCATACCGGCGCAAAGCTGTCCCGTTCCAGATCAAATCCAGATGGCAGGCATCCGGTAACATCAAATAAATACTCGCTGAAATCGAGCAGGGATAAGTGCAGATCCGTCAATAGAAACAAGTCCGGCGCCTCATCCGACGAGAGCATCGCAACCAAATCCTGCAAGTACGTCTGACTGGATATTTCTGTAACCTCTATAGAGACATTCTGGTAGGCGGATTCAAAAGAAGAGAAGACCGCCTTCACCGCAGCCTGGTCATAGAAGGGCTTATATAGGCAAATGTTTAACGTTTCCTTGCTCAGGCTAACGGAAGGGATTTGTTTGATATAATTCCCTTTCCCCGGCACCTTAACAATGATATCCGCTTCAACGAGCGAATCCAATGCCTTGCGTACGGAAGTCCGGCTCATCTGATAATGCTCCGCCAGCCAGTTCTCCGGCTGAAGCGGATCTCCCGGCCGCAGCACTCCCGTATTCAAATGGGTTTTCAAATCAGCCAGCAGCTTTTGATAACGTTCATCAAAATTGTTTCTGCGTTTAAGCTCTTTCATCTTCCAACCGTTCCTCTCGAGTACCCGCTGCACGAAAAGCTTCGTAGCGACACCCCTTTATTGCATACCTGTTAATACATGTCTACATTATAGGGGATAACTACCTCGAGAGCAACGAAGGGCAATTGGTGGTAAGCCGCCTTAACGGGAATGCGATATCTACCAGACGATTTGTTGAAAGGTGCTTGTGTGTGCCGATTCTCTCGCTTTCAAGCACATTAATGCACTTAGCAGGCCGGAATCTAGCGTGCTTAGTGGCTTCCCGGTTCCATTCATCATTTCGATGAAATTTTGCGCCAATACGACATCTCCGCCGAAATGCGCTTGATCCGGATCAAGCGCGTACGTATCGACGCGTGGCGTGTGATGCATATATACTTTGACCGTGTCCGTATAAAAGTCAAACTCCAATGTACCTTTATAGCCGACCAATCGGGCTCCGCGCGTTGCGGCTTTGCGTCTCACGAAAAAGTTTTGCGAATAGCTGACGTGCATGCCCGATTCATATTTGACAATGGCGCTCCCGGAATCCTCATTACCCGTATCTTCGGCGAAACAGCAGTATTCCCACTCCTTAGGCGTACGGTTGCGATTATTACTGCTGGCCGTGCTTTCCTCACAGCTTTCCCTTTCGGCACAATCCGCACATTTCAGACCCGCCGGCTTATCGCCCTTGAAAACTTGTTTTGAAACCATCGCACATACCGCCACTGGCTTCTGCCCTGTCAAGTGATTGATATAATCGAAATCATGTGTCGCTTTCTGCAAGAATAATCCGCCGGTCTCCCGCTCGTCTCTGTACCAGTTATGGAAATATACGCCTCCGTAGGTTACGTTGTTTACCGCCTGGACATGCTCGACCGTTCCGATTTTGCCAGAGTCGATGATCTCTTTGACGAGCCGGATCATCGGCGATGTGCGCAACGGAAAAGAAACAAGTACGGGAGACGGGTGTCTTTCATACGCGAGCTTCAGACGCTGCAAATCCTCGATGCTGGTCGCGACCGGCTTCTCCAGGAAAAGCGGCAGCCCCGTCGGCAGCACTCTCAAAGCGATGTCCGTATGAAGCGAGCAACGGGTACCGATCAGAATACCGTCCAGCCTTTCCTTCTGCAGCATTTGCTCAGTCGTCTTATAGAACCGGGGAACATCCCCTCCGCGCTCATGCCAATTATTCCTGATTTCCGCATGCCGGACATCCGCAATCGCCCCGACGAAACATCGATCATCAACGCCTCTTAGCTCTTCTAATACGTCCCGAATGCGTGATCCGTAGCCGATTACCCCCAGTTTCATCGGATCATACCCTCTCCTTGGACGACATAGCTCCATTGATCAAGCCACTCCATAAAGGGTGTCGTTCGTACCGGATTGCCGCCGTTAATCGCCAGTCTGTTCATCTTTGATAAACTCCGTTTCTTTATCAATATTGAAGTGCCTTATAACGTAATACCCAGTTCATCGACATAAATCACGCCCCCGCTCGCGGCAGGATTATCATGCTGAATGATAACCCTTAACTCATGGTCATAGCTTGTCGGGGCAGTAAAGGTCGTTGAATAATCGTAAAATTGTCCTGTCGCCGTGAAGGTTACCGTCGCCAAATCCGTTCCGGCCGTCCTATCTCGAACGATGATTTTCCCTCCCGTAGTTGAACCCGCCCCAAGCGATGCCGAGAACTTCAGCGTGTAATTGCCGGACGGCTTGTAGCCGTACCAGGAATACATAAGCTCCTGAACGCCGTTCGCTGGCGAGGTTTCCAGCTTGAGGCTTTGAGTGCCACGGTAATTAAATGCGGGAGCCACAACCGCTTTGCTCTCCAAAGTCGTCCCCCCTCTGCTCCACCATTTGGGCAACGTAGGATCCGAAAACTCCGTGTATTCAAATCCCCCATTGGGAATTGCGGAGTGGAACAAGGAGGGAGCGAGGGATACGTCGTCGAAGTAGCTGATCCCTCCGGATACCGCATAATCCTGATGATAGAGCCTGATTTTCAGCTTTTCTGTCGCTGCCGCCGGGGTACGAAATGTCGCCGTATATTTCGTCCAAGTCCCGCTGTCGAAATTGACAGTTGTCAATAAGGCGCTTGTCGTATCGGTAACGATATCCACCCTGCCTTTGGCTGGCGTCGCATTGTTCCTCGCATAAAAGCTCAAGGTATATTCCGTATTCGGCTCGTAATCGGCAACGATCTGCTCAAGCACCTGCCAGCCTGCTGCCGGGTTTGTTTTCACTGTCATTCCCGCACTTCCGCTCCGGAAATTGACCGTATCGATATATGCGGTAGCGCTTGTCGATTGCCACCTTTGCCAATAAAGCGGCAACGTTGAATCTGCGGGATTGGTATATTCGAAGCCTTGATTCAACATTGTGTTTTCATTCGCCCATCTCAACGCAGCGGTGCCCGTCAACGGAAAGTAGACCGATTGTTTCGGATCCTTCACAATTCCGCTTATGATATTTTTCATAGAAGCATTAACCTCTGCCAGCATGCCCCAGAAGCCCGCATAAGGCGTCCATGAATGATAATGGATCGGATACGCCCCTGTCGTATTGAGGCTGTGACTGATTAAATACGGCGACGCCGAACCGTTCCACATCACATCTGTGAATGTCTTGGAGAACTTGATCATATCGCTCTGGGTAAACACTTGACCATGCCGATAAGCCTCGATCGGGCCGGTCAGCGCCACCGCTGAATGAGTCAGATCATCAACGAAGCTATAAACGCTGGCGTCATCAAACCAGAAGTTGTTATCCCATGAGCCGTGATTGCTCCAGTAATTCCATTGATAGCCCCCCGACGCGTTCGTGCTCAGCTTGTTTTTGAACGCGGTAACCATTTTATTGGCCCTGTTCAGATAAGTCGAATCGCTTGTAACGTCATACAGCAAGTACAAAGCTCCTCCGTACGATAAATATTGATTGTTAGCCAAGCTTTTGCCTGGATTCGATTGCCCGACGTTGCTGTTCGTTTGCTTGTAAATCCCCGAGGAGGCGTTAATATCTTGCCAATTCGACTCCCACTTGCTGTACAAATTATCGACGATAAAGGCTTTGTATGCGTTGGCCTTGCTCAAGTACGCGGTATGAAGCGACGAATCGTTCTGAACCAGCTTCACGAAATTCAAAACGGGATTCATAATCATGCCTTCGTGAACCATATAAAATCCGTATTCCCCAGCATTCACGTTACTGTAAACCGCCCCGTGCCCATTGACGTTATCCGCCAACCCAATCCGGATCGTCACGATATCCGAGGTATTTGAAGGGGTGGTGAAACCAAGGACAAACGACCCGAACTCGTTAATGGCAAAGTCTTTACGAGCGATTTCCGTACCGGTCGTTTCGTTGTATACCGTCACTCTGCCCGTTGAGCCGCTGAGCGCTTTCGCCGTTACGCTAAGACCGTGTTTGGTTCCCGCGGCATATCCCAGCAGTCTTTGCTTGTAATATGGAGATTGCGTACTGCTGTTGGAAACGACCACTCCCCAAGGAACGTTTGAATTCGGGCTGTACTGATTGGTCCGGTAGGCGTTAGCCGAATTGCCGTTCACAAGCTCCCAGGATGCGGACGACGTCTGTTGAACCGGATACGCGTTCACGCTATCGTAGACCGTGACCCACTTGTTGTTCGTGTAATCGTTCTGAAGCAGTCTCAGCTTCAAGGTGTGTCCCGCTGCGGACGGAGCGTTGAAAGTAAAGTTATAAACGGACCATGTGTCATTTTGAAACGTGATGCTCCCATACGTAATATTGTTCTCGTCTATAACATCCACTTTGCCGACTGCGGTGGACATATTATTCTTGGCGGAAAATTTGACTGTATAAACGGTATTGGGAGTGTATGCGAGCGTCTGCTCTATCGTTTGCCAGGATGTGCCGTTCGCTTTGATGACCGCCGAAGCTGTGCCGTCATATCCATCCGTAACCAACATGGACCGATAAGCGGTAGACGCGCTTCCCTGCCAGCGGCTCCAGCTTTGCGGCAGCGTGGAATCGCTGCCGTTCACTGTCTCGAAGGACGCGTTTTGGACAATCGTGGCTGCGTTTGATGCGTTTGCGGCCATTACAGAAATCTGATCGAAGTAAGCCATCCACCCCGTATCCTGGTAGAAAGTCAGGGCGATTTCCAGCCTGATGCTCCCCGAAGAAGGCGCGGTGAAATTGTAGGCGTAACGTTCCCAATTCGGATGATAGACGACCGGATCCATATCCGACACCTTTGAATTGGCCAAGACTGAACCGGTAGCCGTATCGACTGCACTGAGGATGGCTCCCGTCTGGTAACCATTTGTTTTGGCGTAGTAACTGAGCGTGTATTCCTGATTTGGCGCAACAGTAATTGTCTGAGTCAGCTTCGGCGTTCCTGTGCCATTGTACTTAATGACAATCGCCTGATTTCCGGCGAATTTCTCCGTCGTCGACACGTAAACATCGGCAGATCCGCCCGTCCTTGTCCAGTTATTCGGTATTCCTCCCGTGGCAGTCTCGAATCCGCCGTTCAGCACCATTTCCGTTGCTCCGTTCAAGGGGCCCGCGAATTTGAAATCACGGTTATCCAGCATCGGATAGGAATACAACGACGGCCATCCTTTGGCGGTACCGCCAAGCGTCGAAGCATTTGTAAGCAGCCTGTCGGTCTGATCCACGATTTTGTCCAGCCAGTAATTATCCTTGGAAGCATGATAGCTGTTTACGTACCCGTTAAGCAGATAGGATTGCGCCCATGCCACAGTCCCCCCATCGGCCGCATCCGCAGTCAGAACAGGATCGCTGAAGCCTCTGCCATAATTCCAACTTTGATCGTACTTCTTAAAGCTGTCATACGTGTAATCGGAAGCATGAACCGGAAAATGGTTGAATAACATCATCGTGCCGATCACCGTCAAAGCCATGACAATTCTGATCGTAGACTGATAAATCTTCATTCTTTATATCCCCCCTTTAGGATTGTAATTCAGTCCAATCAGATGGTTCTCTAATAAATACATGTTTATACATGTCTATATTACAAGGAGGAAGTTTCTGTGTCAATATCATTTATCGATTTCCAATTACCGTAATTGTTAATGTCATACACCACATTAATTGACGGAGAATTCATTCGGAACCGCCAATAACGGTGGCTTTTTTTTCTCCGCAGACATGAAGATGGCGATCAGGTTTCGACAACTATAGTGACGGACAAAAAAATTTGCACGGGGAAGGCTAATTGAAGCCAGTACTACGTGCTTGGTTTTGATGTGGAGCCAGATCAATCAGCTTGTCCTTTCGCAAGACGGCATCCAGCAGGGTAGCGGTGCAGATGTTATTGATCTCCCGGCAGATGCCGTGCGTATGCGCGTAAATCGCATCCAGGGCTTCGGTTGTAAACATGGGTTGCATGCGGCTGCCATCATCAATAATCATACTGGATGATCTTTCATGACTTCATTCATTGAATCCGCCGTTTACCTTGTAACCATCCATAAATCCATGGATATACAGTTGTTCTTTTTCCATTGCGCCTAAAAAGCCCCGTTTCTCTTCCCAACTGGAGTACAACTTTTGCTGAGCTTCGAAAAAAGAGCGGCTGAATTGTTCGAATTGTTCCGTAACTTCTTCTCTGGGCGCGCGGTGTCTGGAATCTCTGCGAATGTTTACTTCGAGTTCTTCTACAAGCGAAACAATGGCAGCCTTCAACCAACGTGTCAGAAAATAATCGAGTAGCAGGGGGCGACTAGCCTCTGAGCTCTCACACCACCGTACATGCGGGTCCGCATACGGCGGTTCCTAAAGGTTAACAAAGATCCAAGTACCGTGAAAGCAGACTTTTCAGACTTTTCAGCCCTTTCGCCTCCCCGTAGGAGGTCGAACGGGCATTTTATGGGTTGTTTTCTTCTAATCAGCCGTTGGATTTCGTAATAAGCTCAACATCTACATTGCGCTCTAAGCCTTTTACAAGTATTTCGCTATGCTGTTCGCAGGAAGCGTCCAATATGACTTGGGCTTCCCTTTATGTCCAAAAGATTTGAAGTCTATTTACAGATATATTCCTGAAAATTAAACTTGAATCAACACAAACGGAATACCATCCGCTCCGATCCCATACACCATTTTACTTGTTCCTTGACGCTCTGACCGTGTTTCCGCAGCCTGTGCGCCTAAACTAACTGTCTTGGCATTGCTTCTCCAATGCTTGAACTTTATATCCGATGATCCACTCATTTGTGATATGTTTTTCTGTTCCATCCCTCTCCACGATGGCACCAATCTGCTCTCCTTTGTTCCAAATCCCATTTCTAACCCGATCCCCGTCACGCATGCGCTTCATTTCCCAATCAAATACTTGCTGATAAAACTGACTTGCTTGGAAAACTTCCCTCGAAAAAAGTACGATCCAGCTTAGCCTCTCCGCAGCCCCTTCCTGCGTTCCAATCCCCGTAAAAGCCCCAGTTTGCTCCCAGACAGAAAACACAGCCCCCTGCGGATCTTGCAGCGTCGCCATACGTCCCATCCCAGGAAGATCAAATGGCTCAAGCATAACTTTTCCACCCGCTTCTACCGCTCTATCCAGCATTGTATCTACATGATTGACCAAAATATAAATACTAGCATGCGGCTCCGTCTCAGGTGGATAGACCGGTGAACGAAGATCTGTTAATCCTCCAATACGATACTTTTCGAAATAAATCACCGTTTGCTTTCGGTGACCCCAATTTTCATTTATAAATGACCAGCCAAATCCTTCCCCGTAAAATGTCTTGGTCTTATCAACATCTAACGACTTCAAATCCAACCAAAACAAATCACCTATGTTGTTCACATGGTTCATTAAATATATCCTCCCCGAAAACGCAAAAAACGCGCACACTCTAATAAATGAGTGTGCGCGTGTGCGCTTGTAATATTTGGTGGAGCCTAGGGGGATGCCTTTTACTTGGCATGCCGGTTCATGGGATGTATGAATCTTGATTGTAGGCTGACGAAGCCTACTCGACGATGACTTTTAGCGGTAGATTCAGACGCCGTGCTCCTACATTAGAGGTATTTCTTCGAAGCTTACTCCCTCCATTTCGTCCGCGCGGGCGAACCCGGGTTCGCCCCCTATTAGGGCTCCACCAACAATAAAAAAACCACTTCGAATGAAGTGGTTTAAATTTATTGTTTGGTGGAGCCTAGGGGGATCGAACCCCTGACCTCATCGCTGCCAGCGATGCGCTCTCCCAGCTGAGCTAAGGCCCCGTGAATCATGGCGACAAGTAAGATCATACCATCAGACTAGCGTATCTGTCAATCACTTTTATTGCCGCCATTAGAGAGCAGGCTATTGAGCTCTTTCATGAACATATCGATGTCTTTGAACTGCCGGTATACGGAGGCAAAACGAACATAGGCCACCTCGTCTACGGGGTACAACTGCATCATGACAAGCTCGCCGATCTCGCGGCTCTGGACCTCGGCCTGAGCAGTCGTACGCAGTTCCTTCTCGGCCTCGGAGACAATCACTTCAAGCTTCTCAACCGGAACAGGGCGCTTCTCGCAGGCACGGATCAGACCACGCAGGATTTTGTCGCGATTGAATTCTTCACGGCTACCGTCTTTCTTGACAACGATCAGCGGGGTTTCTTCAATCATCTCGAAGGTCGTAAATCTTCGGGTGCATTTCTCGCATTCACGGCGACGGCGGATGGACTTGTTGTCGTTCGCAGGTCTGGAATCCAATACTTTGGTTCCCGCGTAATCGCAATACGGACATTTCATCGGAATTATTGACCCCCATATTCATCTTCATAAAAATTTCCATACGTTTCCTGTAATGAAACTCGCGCTATCGCACATAATACTTGTACCAACCGCGAGGAGGTGAAAGACAATGAGTTCAAACCGCAGCAGCAACCAACTGGTTGTACCACAAGCTAATGCAGCGCTCGATCAAATGAAATATGAAGTAGCTCAAGAGCTGGGTATCTCGATCCCTCAAGATGGATACTATGGCAACATGGCTACGCGTGACGCTGGTTCCCTTGGGGGTTATATCACCCGCAAACTGGTACAAATCGCTGAGCAATCGATCGCAGGTCAGTTTAAATAAGCCACACAGGATTCATAATGGAAGCTTTGGCAGCCGCCCCTGGGGCGGAATTGCCAAGGCTTCCTTATTATTTTGCCCCAAAATCGGGATAAAGCTTTTTGTACTTATTATAATAATAAATGACCCGCTGTACATAGTGGCGCGTTTCGCCATATGGGAGCTGGTTGACCGTCTCCATCTTTCCGTCCCAGGTTCCGTCGCTCAGCCAGCGGTTCACCGTTCCCGGCCCGGCGTTATAAGCCGCAACAATCGCATAGGTGTTGCCTTTGAACTGCTGTTGAAGCGAATTGAGGTACCAGGCGCCCATTTCAATGCTGATATCTGCCCGGCTGGCTATGGCATTATGGGATATTTTGGTGAACTTTCCTTTTTCGGCGATCCAGTCCGCCGTATCCGGCATCAGCTGCATCATCCCGATCGCGCCTTTCTTGGATACTTTATTATTGCTGAAATTTGTCTCCACTCGAATAATCGCGGCAACCAGATGAGGATCCAGCCCATAATTGACGGAGCTGATCTGGATGTCCGACTGATAATGAATCGGATACATCCAGCGGTTCATCCAGTCGGATTTCAGATAAAGCATGACCAGCAGTACAATAACCAGGAATAGCAGTACGCGTTTTTTTAAAACTTTCTTCAACATCCGGATAGTCCCAACTCAAGCCATAATTGTTCAATTTGAGTCTCTGTATTCTCAAGTGAACCACTATTGTCGATTACATAATCCGCATGCTTCTTCTTCTCTTCAATATCCATCTGCAGGGAAATCCGCTGCTCCGCCTGTTCCATCGTAAACCCATTGCGGGCCATCAGTCTCTCTGCCTGCAGCTCGCGCGGAATATACACCACAATCACCTTCTTGTACAGCAAAGCTTGTCCCGTCTCATACAAAAGAGGAATATCCGCGACGATCAGTCCGCCGGGATTCTTCTGTTCACTGGCATTCATACGCTCCCACATGCGGCTTCGAATGGCCGGATGCAAGATGCCCTCCAGTTGATCCAGCTTCTCCCGATTGCCAAAAACAAGACGCCCGAGCTCGCCTCTGTTCATCGTCCCGTCCTCGTTCAATATGGCTTGTCCGAATAGTTCTGTTATTTGCGCAAGCGCAGGCTCGCCGGGAAGAACTACTTCCCGGGCCACCTGGTCTGCATCGACGATCTCCGCCCCTCTTTGCGCAAGCATAGCCGATACTGTGCTTTTGCCGCAAGCGATACCGCCTGTTAACCCTACTATCATGATTTCACCTCATAACGCCTTTATAACAATCGTAAACATCCCATAATAATCAGCATCAATCCCGGCAGCACCGACAACGCCCGCATTCCGCGCCAGGCAGCAAAACGAAAGCCCAGCCGCATGCCTGCAAGCAGAAATAATCCGCTTGTTGAAGAAATAACAAGAGCTGTCCATAGCGGCGGCAATCCAACCATCGCTGCTCCAAGACCTGCACCAAAGCTGTCAATCGACAAAGCAATGCCAAGCAGCAGTGCTTCCGAGGCGGTAATGATACCGGAACGGTCCACATCGGCAATCTGTGGCGTCCGCAAAATTTGAATCACAATTCCAAGTCTTTTCCATTCCAGAAGCAGCACGGGCACGGCCGGCAGCTTTGGATTTTTCTCAGGGGCATCCTTGGTGACGCCCGAAGCCTCTGTTATTCGGGTATCCGTTTCTATGGCGTCCTTGCGTCTGCGCCATAATTGAAACAGCGCCCAACAGCCAATCAGCATTAACAGACAAGCTCCAATCCATTTGGCTGTCTCCGGAGACAGATAGCCGCTTAACATCGTGCCGATCTGCATCGACAACCATACGACCAGACCCGAGCATAAGGAGATGATCCCAATTGACAAGCCCGGAATCCGAATCCGCCGGAGTCCGTACGTCACACCAACGCCGAAGCCGTCCAGACTGACGGCGAAAGCAAGGAGCAATAATGAAATGCCATGTGCCAGCAACCGATGTCCCTCCCATAATGGCGATTGCTCCAGCTTGCCCGTAAGCTTGAAAGCAAGCTTCAGCTCCGGGAGCAATACTGTACATTCGCCCATTAACATGAACGGTACATCATATGCGGCTGTTTTCCAGTCGTGCCTTATTTACGCGACAGCCTGCCTGCTTGCAAGCCTTTTGGAAGGGGTTGGCAGCTCGTACAAATATGGGTACCCCTGCCTCCTACGACAAA
Organism: Paenibacillus nasutitermitis; assembly: GCF_014641075.1. GTDB lineage: Bacteria > Bacillota > Bacilli > Paenibacillales > Paenibacillaceae > Paenibacillus_Z > Paenibacillus_Z nasutitermitis. Next base: position 937,198 of record NZ_BMHP01000001.1, on the reverse strand, counting down.
CTTCTCAATAAATTGTCCGCAGCGGCTGCAGGGTTCATTCTTCCGGCCATAGACCAGCAGTTCATGCTGAAACATACCCATCTCGCCTTGTCCGTTCACGTAAGACTTGATTGAAGACCCGCCTGCTTCAACCGCCCGTCCCAGGGTGGCCACAATAGATACATGCAGACGCGCCCATTCCGCTGGTTTGATCGAGTTAGCCGTCCGCTCAGGATGAATTCCCGCTGTAAACAGCGCTTCATCTACATAAATATTGCCAAGACCCACCACATATTCCTGATTCAGCAGCAGCGGCTTGATTTTCGTTGTACGTTTCGCCAGTCTCTTCTTGAAGGCTTGCAGCGTGAAGGCATCCTCCAACGGCTCCATGCCCAGTTTGTTGAGAGGCGGGAGCGCAAGCTCCTCCCCCAATGCAAATAAATGCATCGTTCCAAACTGCCGGACATCTTTATAACGAAGCTCCATACCATCGTCGAAATGAAACACGACATGCGTATGAAGCTCAGTCGTTTCGTCTTCATGATACACGCCATAGCGCCCTTCCATCCTTAGATGCGAAACGAGCACAAGTCCATCCATTATGATTCTCAGAAATTTCCCTCTTCGCTCCACCGACAGAATCGTCCTGCCGGCCAGCATCGCGGCAAACTCGTCCGGCGCTTTGGGACGCTGAATAATCCGCGGCAGCGAAACGGTTACCCGCAGTATTCGTTTACCTGCAACCAGCTGATTCAGTGTCCGCCGAACGGTTTCCACCTCCGGCAATTCCGGCAATTCCCTCACCCCCGAGCAGCCAAGCAAGCGATTAGCGTTTTGCTTTCATCTGCTTGGCTGGTTCCTGTTTTCTGCTGCAAAACTGCTTTATGACCGTCAGACGCTAGCAACTGACAAATCATTCTTCTCACGCTATAGATAGAAGCCGCGCTGCCGCCAGCGCAGCTAATCATTCCTTTACGAATCGTTCGGGCAAGGAGAGCACGGCTGATGCACTCCCTCCTGACAGTTCCATACCATTATAACCGATTACCGGACAAGCTGCCTCCTACTTCGCTTCGTACCAGTTCACGCCATAATTGACGTCCGCCTTGAGAGGCACATCCAGCTTAAGGGCACCTTCCATAACCTCGGGCACCAGCGTCTTCATCAGCTCCAGCTCGTCCCCAGGCACCTCGAATACCAGTTCATCATGAACCTGCAGCAGCATACGGCTGCGAAGCTTGCGCTCCCGCAGCATCTCGTCCATCCGTACCATAGCCAGCTTGATGATATCCGCCGCTGTACCTTGAATCGGCGTGTTCATTGCCGTTCGCTCAGCAAAGGACCGCAGATTGAAATTGGACGCTTTAATATCTGGCAAATAACGGCGGCGCTCCAACAAGGTCGTGACATACCCGTCATTCCGGGCCTGCAGCACAATATTATCCATATATCCTCGAACTCCGGGGAAAGCTTCAAAGTACTGCTCGATAAAACGCCCGGCATCCTTGCGGGAAATATTCAGGTTGTTGGACAGTCCAAAATCGCTGATACCATAGACGATGCCGAAATTGACTGCTTTCGCCTGGCGCCTCATATTGCTGTCGACTTCATCGGCGCTCACGCCAAACACATCCATCGCAGTCTTCGTATGAATGTCCATATCCGCAATAAAAGCTTCCTTGAGTTTCTCGTCTCCGGAAATATGCGCCAGCACACGCAGCTCGATCTGCGAATAATCCGCCGCCAGAATTGTCCAGCCCGGCTCGGACGGAACAAAGGCCTTACGGATGCGACGGCCTTCCTCCAATCGGATCGGGATGTTCTGAAGATTCGGGAATTGGCTGGACAAACGGCCGGTTGCCGCAATCGTCTGGCGGTAATAAGTGTGAACCATGCCGGAATTACGGCGAATTTCCTTAAGCAGCCCTTCCACATAGGTGGACTGAAGTTTAGCCAGCGTCCTGTACTGCAGAATAAGCGGGATGATTCCATGGTAAGGCTCCAGCCTCTCCAGAACATCGGCATCGGTGGAATAACCGGTCTTTGTTTTCTTCATGGCCGGCAGACCGAGCTTCTCGAACAGCACTTCACCCAGCTGCTTCGGCGATCCGATGTTGAACTCCATCCCGGCATGTGTATAAATCTCATTCTTACAGCGGGCAATGCCCTGTTCAAGCTCCGAACCAAGCTCCTCCAGCGTTCCGGCGTTCACTTGAATGCCTTGTTTCTCCATACCCGCAAGAACAATAGCAAGAGGCTGTTCCAGCTCATAATACAGCTTGCTCATCCCTGTATCTTCAAGAGCCTTCTGCTGAAGAGGAACGAGCTCGCGAACCGCATTTGCCTTGGCAGCTAGATGGCGGATCAGAATCCCGTGTTCAGGAACGCGGAACTTGGCACCTCTTCCATAGACCGCCTCATCCGATTGGATCGCCGGCAGCTGGTAGCGCTGCATCAGATAGACGAGCGTCTGGTTGGATTCGGTCGGGTCAAGCAAATAAGCGGCGAGCAGGACGTCGAAATCCGTACCGCATAAATCTATGCCGCGCCAATGCAGCGTCAGATCCGCTTTGTGCAGATCATATCCATATTTCCTGACATCAGGATTGCCCAGCCATTGACGCACCGGCTTGCCTGCCTCGCTCAGAAGCTCCTCCGCCGTGATGGCAAGCATTCTGTCCTCTACAGGGATAGCAAGCCCGAGCAGCTCCGCATGATGCGGATTATCTCCAATGGCTTCAATATATACATTGGATGCGCCGGACAGCAGCCCCTCGAGTTCCTCTGTCTTCAAATCGTTTAGCGAAACAAGATTGTGATTGATTTCTGCTGCTGCCTCAGATCCGGCAGAACCGACCTCCGGCAGCTCCAGCCGCTCCATGAGGGAGCGGAATTCAAGCTTGTGGAACGCTTCCGCCAGCTCCGCCGGATCGTAACCGTTATAAGCCTTTACGCCCTCTTCATCATCAAGGGGAACCTCGCGGAATATGGTCGCAAGTTTCTTGCTCATCCTGGCGTCTTCCTCGTGGGCCGCGACCTTTTCCTTCATTTTGCCTTTCAGTTCGCCGGAGTGGGCCAGCACTTCCTCTACGGAACCATATTCATGCAGCATCTTAAGTGCAGTTTTCTCGCCAACGCCCGGAATTCCCGGAATATTGTCGGAAGCATCGCCCATAAGTCCCTTTAGATCAATAATTTGCAGCGGCGTCAGGCCGTATTTATCCATAATCTCCTGCGGATTATACCGCTCAACCTCGCTCACGCCCTTCCGCGTCAAAGCGATTGTGACATGGTCGGAAGCGAGCTGCAGCATATCTTTGTCCCCGGAGACAATCAGAGTCTCAACCTTACGCTCATCGGCCATCCGGGTTAAAGTCCCGATAATATCATCTGCTTCATAACCGGGAAGCTCAAACTGGGCAATGCCGAAGGAACGGATCAGATCCTTCAGCACCGGGAACTGCTCGGACAGCTCCGGCGGCGTCTTGGCCCGTCCGCCCTTATAGTCTTCATATCCCTCGTGACGGAAGGTCACCTTCCCGGCATCAAATGCGACTAGCATATGCGTGGGTTTCTCTTCCTCCAGCAGCTTGAGCAGCATCGTCGTGAAGCCATAAACCGCGTTCGTATGCATCCCGGCTGAATTGGTAAGTGGAGGCATCGCGTAGAACGCCCGGAAAACAATACTGTTACCATCAATCAATATCCATTTATCCATCTGAAAGGTACACCTCACCTTGATTTTCCTATGACTATCATAGCATAAAGGGAGCAAGCTTTCCCATCTTCAAACCCTTCCAGACGTTAACATTTCCTCTGATTCCATACCTTTAGTCAATCAGATATCCCGAACATTCCCCGATCAGGGTCTATCCTAATGATTTCCAGCTCTCACGGGAAATAAAAAAAACAACCCGCGGATATCCAGGGCTGTCTGACTCTTGCTCTTACGGGCGGGCACGCACAGCCTTTCCGGATGGGGATGCCCGGAGAGAACAATGAAGTCGTCCCCTCCGATATGTTCGACAAAATCTCCTGGGAATCCGGTTCGAATACGTCGTTGTTCAAAACTGCCGGCATCATCCGAACCGTCCGGAGATATAATCGTCTGTCGCTTTCTCCGCAGGGTTGGTGAATATTTTATGCGTCTCGTCGAATTCGACCACTTTGCCCATATAGAAGAAGGCAGTTTTGTCCGAGACACGCGCTGCCTGATGCATATTATGCGTCACAATGACAATGCAGTAATCCCGCTTCAGCTCGGAGATCAGCTCTTCAACTTTGGAGGTGGATACCGGATCAAGCGCCGAAGCCGGCTCATCCATCAGGATGACCTTCGGTTTAACAGCAATGGACCTGGCGATGCAAAGCCGCTGCTGCTGACCGCCGGACAAAGCAAGCGCGGAATTGTGAAGACGATCCTTCGTCTCCTCCCACAGCGCCGATTTGCGCAGGCAATCTTCTACAATGGCATCCAGCTCTTTCTTATTCTTGATACCGTGATATCGGGGGCCAAACGCAATGTTCTCATAAATCGATTTGTGAAACGGATTTGGACGCTGCCACACCATTCCGATACGTTGGCGCAAAAGCACCACATCGACGCCTGTATCATTGATATTCTGGCCGTCCATCCAGATTTCGCCTGTCGTGCGGACGCCGCCGATTGTATCGTTCATCCGGTTCAGGCTGCGCAAAAAAGTGGATTTCCCGCAGCCCGACGGGCCGATCAGGGCCGTAACCTGGCGCGCCTCGAAATCAAGCGATACACGCTTGATCGCTTCCTTCTCTCCATAAAACACACTCAGCTGCTTCGCTGACAATTCCGTTTCCTTCATGCGATGTCCCTCCTCTCTTAAGGTTTCATTCTTATTTGGTTGCCGTGAATTTGCGATGCAATCTTCTGCCGAACCATCGGGCAGCGAAGTTGAACAGCAGAACCATGATCAAGAGGACGGCAGAAGCGCCTGCGGCAATTTCACCCGCATCCGGGGCAAGTCCTTCGCTGTTGATTTTCCAAATATGCACGGCCAGCGTTTCAGCCGGGCGGAACGGATTAAGCGGTGATTGGGGGCTGAGGGGATTCCAGTTGGTAAAATCCAGCCTTGGCGAGCTCATGCCTGCCGTGAAGAGCAGAGCGGCGGCTTCGCCGAACACGCGTCCCGAGGCCAGAATCGTACCGGTTACGATCGTCGGCATTGCGATCGGCATCATAACCGACGTAATCGTCTTCCAGCGCGATAGGCCTAAAGCAAGACTTGCTTCCTTCTGCTCGCGGGGTACGCCGCGCAGCGATTGCTCTGTAATCCGCACCATCAGCGGCAGATTGAATACCGTCAGTGCAAGCGCGCCCGAAAACAAGGAGAATCCGAAACCGAACAAGTTGACAATAACGAGCAGCCCGAACAATCCGATCACAATCGACGGGAAGGAAGACAATACCTCGACCACAAGACGGATCGTATCCGTCAGACGTCCGGGCTTGGAATATTCGCTCATATAGATACCGGCTCCAATCCCCAGCGGGATTGTAATGATCAGAGTCAGGATCAGCAGAAATATCGAATTGAACAGCTGCGGGCCAATCCCGCCCCCCGCCTTGATCGTTTGCGGCGCCGAGGTCAGGAAATCAAAACTGATATGACCCAGTCCCCGGATAATAATGTAGCCGAGCAGTCCGGCGAGAATAAGGACTATCAATGCGGATACGATATAGATAACGGCTGTAGCAATCTTGTCTGCGGCTTTGGCACTCATTGTTTATTTCTCCTTTCCAGGAAGCGAACCACGAATACAAACACAAAGGTCATGGCAAGCAGGATCAGAGCCAGCGACCAGAGCGCATTATTATGCGGAGAGCCGTTAACCGTATTTCCCATGCTTAAGGTGATCACGCTCGTCAAAGTAGACGCGGATTCGAACAAGGAACGGGGAATATGCGGTGCGTTCCCGATTACCATCTGCACGGCAAGCGCTTCGCCGAACGCCCGGGACATGCCCAGTACAACCCCCGTCAGCAGAGCCGGTAATGTCGTGGGAATGACAATCCGGTAGATGGTCTGCCAGCGGGTTGCTCCTAGCGCATAAGAGCCTTCCTTCAACCCGAAAGGCAGAGCGGCGAGCGCATCGGTTGCAATCGTTGTGATGGTCGGCAGAATCATAATCGACAGTACAATCGCCCCCGCGGCAATCCCGATTCCCTGTCCGGGAAAAACCGAGCGCAGGAAAGGCACAACAATGCTCAGTCCGACAAAGCCGTATACAACGGAAGGGATGCCTGCAAGCAGCTCAATGACAGGCTGAAGTACGCGGCGGCCGGCTCCGGGCATAATTTGCGTCATGAAGATAGCCGCACAACATCCCAGAGGAGCGGCAATGAGAGCGGCAAGCAGCGAGGTGCTGAAGGAACCGAAGATGAAAGGCAGCGCCCCGAACATGGGGATATCGCCCTCCGGCATCCATTTTAATCCTGTCAGCAGCTCGCCGACATTTACGCCGCTCACAAAAAAAGTGCTCAGTCCGCGGGAAGCTACAAAATAAACGATCGCTGCTATTGTTACAATAAGTACGATGATGCAAAGAGTCGTATAAACCTTGCCGACCCATTCTTCCATAATGTGCGGTTTGATTTGCTTATGATTCGATCGTTGATGAGCGGGTTGCCCGCCCGCGGCCTGCCGCTCCATAGGGACCTCTCCTTAATGGCCAAGAAGAGGCGGATGTCTCCACCTCTTAAGGCTGATTTATTTAATCATTATTTCGTCACATTGCCGTCAACATCGCGTTTAACCTGCATGGCTTTGATGGAGATATAGCCTAGTTCTGCAACATCGTTCTTCTGAACGTCATCGCTGATCATATACTCCAGGAATACTTTGGCAGCTTCGTTCGGCTCGCCTTTGGTATACATGTGCTCATAAGCCCATACCGGATAATCGCCTGTCACGACATTTTCTTCTTTGGCTTCTACGCCTTCGTATTTCATCGCTTTAACGGAATCGTCGATATAGGAGAAAGCAAGGTATCCGATTGCGCCAGAGGTATCAGCAACTAGTTTCTTAACCGTGCCGGATGCATCCTCCTGAATGGAGCCGGGGAGATCTTCCGATTTCACACCAAGCGCATATTTCTCGAATGTCGCACGTGTACCGGAGCTCGATGGACGGTTGACGATCGTAATCTTCTCGTCCTGGCCGCCAACTTCTTTCCAGTTCTTCACTTTGCCCGTGAAAATATCCACCAGCTGCTGTTTGGTCAAGTTGTCGGTTGTGACGCTTTTATTGACGACTGTCGCCATGCCGACGACCGCTACTTGATGATCAACCAGCTCTTTGGCTTTGTCCGCATCGTCACCCTTGAATTTCTCTTCAGCGAAAATATCCGAGTTGCCGATATCCGCCTGGCCGCCTTGAACCTGGGTAAGTCCTGTGCCGCTGCCGCCGCCTTGAACCTGAACGGTTATGCCGCTATATTTTTTGTCATCCATAAATTTCTTCGAGACCTGATCGACAAGCGGCTGCAGCGCTGAGGATCCGACTGCCAGAAGCGACCCGGTTATCGGCGTCTCGTCTGTTTTATCGCCTCCCGCATTGCCTCCTGCTTCTGTGTTCGTTCCGCCGCTATTAGGCGTATTGCCGGAATTCGTTTCATTTTTAGCTGATCCGCATGCTGCCAGACTAATCGATAATAAGACCACCGCTACAAGTAACACCAGCTTTTTCATCTCTTTGGTTTCTCCTTCCGTTTCGCACGGTTATTTGATTTACAAACTCATTATAGGTTGCCGGTGTTAATCTGATATTTTCTAAGTGTTAACGCTATGCTAAAAATACATAGAATTATTGTATAATTTCACGGTTTATTATATGTTTATTCTATAAATCTGAAGCAAAAGGAGCCCCGTGTCATGAGTATATTAAGAATGAGGATTCTCGTGCTCCTTGATCGGTACAAAAAAGTAACAGCCGTCGCCCATGAACTGAATCTCAAGCAGCCGACGGTCAGTTTTCATATGAAGAAAATGGAGGAAGAATGGGGCCTGACCCTGTTTGAGCTGAAAACAGGCAAGGTGCTGCTGACTGAAGCCGGCCGGACCCTTCATCATTACGCTCAGCAGATCGACGGCCTCTATGGGGAAGCGCAGGTTCGGATGCAAGCCCTCCGCCATACAGGAAGGAACCCGTTTATCATTGGCTGTACGGATACCGCCGCCCTTCTACTTCTCCAATCCGCAGTGTTCCAGAACTCGCAGGTCCCCGAGGACATGCTTCTCTCCATCCGGACAAGCGGCGAACAAGAACTATACGCAATGCTGGCGAGTGGCAGCATTGATCTGGTCTTATGCGGCCTGGAACTTACGCATCCCGCACTCCAATGCGAGCTAGTCGCCGAAGACGAACTGGCTCTGATCATACCGCCCGATCATCCTCTGACCCGCTATTCCGGACCGGGGTCCTACCGGCTCAGTGGCCAACCCTTCGCGCTGCTTAATGAGGAATCGCTAATGAGGATCGTACGGCAGTGGGAGAATGAAGAGCAAATTGCGCTGCAGGTGAAGCAAGAGACCGATCGCGTGGATTTTGCACTGCAGGCGGTCCGCACCGGCGGATGTCTTTCCATCCTGCCTGCAAGACTGAACCAGCAGGCGTCGTCCGGTAGCTTTCCATCTATCAAGCTTCCCGGCAAGCTTCCTGTCTGGAAACTTTATGCAGCCTGGCGCAGCGATTATCCCCGTCCTCAGCTAATGCAGCGTGTCATGGACAGACTTCGCGTCGCCATGCAGGGGTAGATCGGGAAGATTAACACCAAGATGCAGGTGCATCCCAGAAATGACAATCTATCTATCGTGGATGCTTTTCCCAGGAGGCTTTTGTTAAGGCTTCTCCCGCCTTGGGTAATAACCACTACTTGCCTATCACTGTCGAACAATGTTCATAAGTCGTTTTAGCTTTGAATATCTGCATACAGGAGGCGTTTGTTATGGGGAAATATGTTCAGGTTGAACCTGATGTAAAGTTGTACGTCGAAGATATCGGCAGCGGGAAACCCGTCCTGTTCATACATGGATGGCCTTTGAATCATACGATGTTTGAATACCAGATGTCCCAGCTGCCAGAGGTCGGTTATCGTTATATTGGAGTAGATCAGAGGGGCTTCGGCAAATCGGATGCTCCATGGGACGGTTATGATTATAACCGGCAGGCGGATGACATCCGGGCTGTAATCGACGCGCTGGGACTGGATCATGTGAACCTGGTCGGTTTCTCGATTGGCGGGGCGATTGCTGTGCGTTATATGGCCCGTCATAGCGGCTACAAAGTGGATAAGCTGGTGCTGGCCGGAGCGGCGGCCCCTTCCTTCACCCAGCGGGAGGGTTATACCTTGGGAATGCCCGAATCTGAAGTGAACAAGCTGATTAAACAGGCCAAAACCGACCGGCCGAAAATGGTTGCGGATTTCGGCGGCATGTTCCTTCATAAGACTCACAGCAAGCCTTTCATGGATTGGATGCAGGCACAAGGTACGATGGCATCCGCTCACGGAACGATTAAATGTCTGGAATCTTTGCGGGATGAGGATCTGCGTGGGGATTTGCCGCTACTCAACGTACCTACTGCCATTCTGCACGGAGAAACCGATGAGATATGTCCGTTCGACTTCGCTTTGGCTATGGATGCCGCAATACCGGATTCCAGACTGGTCCGCTTTACCGACAGCGGACATGGCTTGCTGTTTGACGAACAGGAGAAATTCAATTATGAGCTGATTGATTTTCTGGACAATACTGTACTCCAGATGGTACCCGCCCAACAAGGTGGGATGGTGCGTTAAGATTCCATGCAACCAAGCAGCAGCCCGCACCGCAGGGCGGCAAACAGCGCCGGCTGTAGGCGCTGCTCAACATCAAAGGGATGCTTTTCAGGTTTACAACCTGAAGAGCATCCCTTTGTCATGCGTGAGTTTAGGCATCGAACTAGCCAGCCCATTGGGGTCATTATCTTTATCGCCGGCCTGATCGTTCTCCGGAACACGTCTCCCGCCGGGAAGAGTAGTAAGCTTGGATTGTTTCTGCTCCGACCGCAAGAGAAAAATGATATCGGGATGAAGAAGAATATACTTAGAAAATCAGGATGAACGGACAAGAAAGGCGCACATCGGAGAATAAGAAACCTGATCAGGTTTGCCGGGAGGAGGCCGATTAAAATGAAGAACCGCGCCAGAACTCGAGGGTCGGGTTCATGCGCGGTTCTTCTGAAATAAAGAATCAATGAGGACAGTAAGAGGTAACCCTACGAGTTCAAATCCGGACGCGATCCGGTAACCAGATAAACCACACATTCGCCGATATTCGTTGCATGGTCGGCAAAACGCTCAATATACCGTCCGACAAAGCTGAGCAAGTTGGCCTGCGAAATCGTTTTAGGATTTTCCATCATGATCGTGAACAGCTCACGGATGATTTGTGAATACAAGGCATCCACCAGATCGTCATCCTTGGCCATTTTGTAGGCTAGATCGACATTCTCTTGAATAAAGGACTGAATGGATTCCCTTGTCATCATCTGGACAATCTCCGCCATGCGGGGCAGGTCAATCAGCGGCTTGATCAGAACCTGGCCTTCCAGCCGCACAACGACCTTCGCAACATCAACGGACAGATCGCCCATCCGCTCCAGATCGCTGGCAATCTTGAAGGCTGCGAGAATACGCCGCAAATCCTTGGCAACCGGCTGCTGCGTGGCGATCAGTTTGGCGCCCAGCTCCGATATTTTATCCTCAATCTGATTCAATTCCTTGTCTTCGGCAATCAAACGCTTCGCTTCCGGCACATCCACATTTTCCAAAGCCATCATGGAATCACCGATCGACCGCTCGACACGATTGCCCATTTCGATGATATGGGCTTTTAATTCCTCCAGCCCTAAATCAAATTCTTTTCTTTGGGTCATCATAATGGCATGCGCTCCTTTTTTTTCTTAGCCGAACCGACCGCTGATATAGTCTTCCGTACGTTGGTCCCGCGGATTGGAGAACAGCTTCTCCGTATCCGAGAATTCCACTACTTCGCCATTGAGAAAGAAAACGGTCTGGTTCGATACCCGGGCAGCCTGATGCATATTGTGCGTAACCATCACGATCGTGTATTTGTCTTTAAGCTCCTGGGCCAGCTCTTCAATCTTCAGGGTGGAAATGGGATCAAGGGCCGATGTCGCTTCGTCCATCAACAGGATATCCGGATTCACCGCAAGGGCTCTGGCAATGCACAGCCGCTGCTGCTGGCCGCCCGACAAGCTCAGCGCCGATTTCTTCAGATAGTCCTTCACTTCCTCCCACAGGACGGCGGAACGAAGACTGGTCTCGACGATTTCGTCCAGCTTCTGATTGTTATGGATACCATGAAGACGCGGTCCGTAAGCGACGTTGTCGTAGATCGACTTGGGAAATGGATTGGGCTGCTGAAACACCATCCCGACTTTTTTGCGGAGCGTCTCCACATCGACTTCTTTGGAATAAATATCTGCGCCGCCTACCGCTACGAGTCCTTCAATACGTGTTCCGGGTATCATATCGTTCATTCGGTTCAACGTGCGGAGCAGCGTAGATTTGCCGCAGCCGGACGGCCCGATAAACGCGGTGATCGCTTTCTCCGGGATATCCATGGATACATCCTTTAACGCATGGAAGGTCCCGTAATACAAATTTAATTTTTGAATATCGATTAATGCTTGCATGGCGGACACCTCCTGTCGTGGACAGACGTCCACATCAATAGTTGTATTGTATAAGCAAATTGTAAAGCGGGTTTGCTGGTTTTGTTAACGCCATATTAAATTTAAGCTCATTGGTCCAGCTGAATCTCGTTAACCAGACGCTTCATCTCGCACATCACATACTCGGATTGCGTATTAGCCTTTTTGGACAAGCTGCCGATTTCCTTCGCGCTTCGGCTGTTGTTCGCCGCCGCCTGAAAAAGCTGCTCGAACGCATCGAAGGCAGCCTGGACATTAGCCTTGCTCGAAGCAGCCTCCGCCCTTCCCTCGCCTACCAAAGCTACCGATTGCTGCACCGATTCCAGAATCGACCGGATGAGCGCATGAATCTGATCGGCAGACTGCTTGGTCTGGTTCGCGAGCAGGCGGACTTCATTGGCCACTACGGCGAAACCCCTGCCATGCTCGCCAGCTCGTGCCGCTTCGATGGTTGCGTTGACGGCAAGAAGATTGCATTGCTCGGCGAGATCGCGAATAAGCCTGGAGACGGAGCTGATAGAGCTGGCCCGCTGCTGCAGCTCGCTAATCTGCTCTTCCTGTTTGGTCGTATTTTCACTCAAGCTGCGGAAGGCGGCCGTTATTTTATCCAGCTCCTTCTTGCCCTGCAAGGTCAGGTCGACCATCACCCTGGACATTGTCTCCCCCTGCTCCGAAGCGCTCCGCACATGAACAACTGCCTGGTCAATTCCCCGAATCATCGACTCCGCCCCGTGAATGGTCCGAAGCTGCGATTCAATGCTAAGCCGCTGCATCAGCCGCGACAGATGAAGCAGATCAGCAACGGACAAGATGCCGATCAGCCTCTCCTCGCTTGTCACAATCACACTGTCATACAGCGTCTTCTCATTTCGTCCAAGCGCAAGGTCAAGCAGCTTCTGGGGCGGTGTATGTTCGTCTATGACAATCGGATGGGCATCCATAAGCTTCACAATGGAACGACTATAATACAATTCTCTGCCGAAGCGATGCGTCTGAATAATGGTCAAATTCCGTTTCATCACCAGACCGCGCGGCTTGTTGGCATCGTCGCAAACAACCACACAATCGCAATCCGGCTCCGAACCGAATTGCTGAATTACTTCCTGGCATGTGTGAGAAGCATATACAACCGGGGCAGGACGGATAAAATCCAACCATTCCTGGTCCTTCACCTGATGAGACTTGGAAACAACCTGCGGCTCTTCCAAGGCTTCCACGTATGTCATTGTCATCACGCTCTCTTCCTTGCGGATTCATTATCTGGTTCTACTATGCCCCCTCCCTAAATCCCTCCATAGGAGAGACCCCAGAGAGGACCGCCCCTCTGGACACCCGGAATGGTATAACGTTGGCGCTTCAGAGAATCGGTTGTGAGCTGCTTTTAAGCTTGGATCGTTTTCGTCCCTCACGGGACACACTTCCTTGTTGCCCTCCCGGGGCACCCGGTGGACTTCGTCCCATTAGAACGTTGGCGCGTCAGAGACGCATTGGGGCTATATATTCGATGTGAATGTTTACCTTTGGGGCTTATTACTTGAAATTCGGTTTCGAATTTCCATATATGATATAGGAAAATCGAAACCGAATTTCGGACTCTGTAAAGTGTGTCCTGGAAGGACGTAAACGAGGATTCGAGGGAGAAATATCGCGGGTGCATCTCTTCCTCCCAAACGTTATTCCCTGTCCCGGAGGGCATCTGGTGACTCGGGTGCGCTACAGTAAAAGTGGGTCCCGAATGACTTTCCGGGTGTCCAGAGGAGGCGGCCTCATTGGGGTCCCCCTCTGGGGGATTTAGGGGGAATCACCTCATCTTGCGGGAGTTGAGCCAGAGCGGCACCCTGAAAAACAAGTTGATCAGAAGCACAACAAACACGAGCACAGCCGCAGCCTTCTCGGCAATTTCCGTAGCGTCCGGAACAATCGCCTCAGACTGCACATACCACAAATGCACAGCGAGCGTTTCGCCTGGCGAGAACAAGCTGAAATCCCACATCTCGCCTGATGTCGAGACGCCCGCTGTGAGAATGATAACCGCGCTTTCCCCAAATGCCCTGCCGGCCACCAGACATATGCCAGTAATGATCCCATTGAGCGCAACAGGCACAAGCACGCGGCGGATCGTCTGCAGATGGGTGCCGCCCATGGCGAAGGATGCTGTTTTCATATCCTGGGGTACAGCCCGGATCGCTTCTTCCGTCACCCGGGTCAAGACAGGCAAATTCAGAAACGCCAGACTGACCGCACCTCCGATAATTGTAAGTCCAATCTGGAAAGCTTCTACGAATAAGGCTATTCCAAACAGCCCGAATATAATAGAAGGAACGGAAGCCAGTCCCTCTACACAGACACGGACAAACGCAATAAATTTGTTGTCCGGCGCGAACTCTGCCAGATAGATTCCTGCCGCCATACCCAGAGGAATGGAAATAATCAGGGAAATGATTAATACATAGAAGGAATTGAAAAGGGTCGGCCCGATCCCCCCGCCTTCGTCGATCTCGCTTGGAAGCCCGATAAGAAAGCCCCATTCCAGCTTGGGCAAGCCCTTCTGGAGGATCAGAAAAAGCAGGCCCAGTATGAACAGGACAGTGACGATGCCGACTCCCCACACAACTGTGGTAAATATCCGGTTATTGATATGATTCATGCTTTTACGGGAAGCGAACGGATTGCCGGCGTGTTGTTTGACATCGGACTTTATCATGATTGGGCTCCTTTGCGCTGTATGACCCGAACGAGTACGATCATGATCAACGAAATAATAAGCAGCAGGAAGCCCATCATATACAGCGCGTAGTTCCAGGTGGAATCGAACGGGACATTGGAAATCTGCATGACGATATTGCTGGTCAGTACCGCGGTCGGCTTGAACATGGCATTCGCCAGCTGCGGTGTGTTTCCGATGACCATGACCACTGCCATCGTTTCGCCGATTGACCGCGCCATCCCCAGAATAACCGCATACATCACGCCGCTTTTGGCTGCCGGAAGCACCACTCTGACAATCGTCTGGAAACGGGTCGCTCCCAAGGCGTAGGAAGCATCGCGGAATTTCTTCGGTACCGCAACAATAGCGTCGTCCGTGATCCGGCTGATTGTCGGAAGCACCATAATCGTCAGTACGATGGCAGCAGCCAAAAGCCCGTCACCCATGCTGGTGCCCGTTACGCTGCGAAGCATAGGAATGAGTACCGTGATGCCGAGAAAGCCATACACGACCGAGGGAATGCCGACAAGCAGGTCCATAATGGGACGCAGGCCCGTTTTCAGCCACGTCGGCGTCATTTCGGCAAGGAAGATTGCAATCAGCACAGACAGAGGAACAGAGATTAGCATCGTCAGAAAGGTTAATGCCAATGTCCCGAAGATAAAGACAAGCGCTCCATATTGATTGTTCTCCGGCGCCCATTCCGTAGAGAAAAAGAAGGTGAAGGGCGAAACGGTCTGAAAGGTCAGGATGCCGGTGCGGCCCATAAAGAACAGAATCGTGAACAGAATCAAACAAACGAAGATCACGCATGCGATGCAGATCAGTTTGAAGGTTCTGTTGTAAAAGGATAGCCGGTTCTTGCGATCGAATGTGCGTGCAGAGCCGGTTTTGAGACTTTTCCCCAAATCGGCGCCGGTCATAGCCTGACTGGAAGCAGGCGCTTCAAGCATATTGGATACATCCTTTCGTCATTATTCATGAAGAGAAGCCAGCTCCGACCGCAAGCAGTACCGGGTGCTGGCTTCCTGTTTTCTACATCCGTCTGCTGACAGCAGCGCGGTCTACACGTTTTTCATAGCGGAAATCGGAATAAATTTTAGCTTTTTGAGCGAACCGTTTTGGAACGTTTTGCTTTGTACGTATTCAATGAATGCTTTTGTAGCGCCTTCCGGTTGGCCTTTGGTCATGTAGTAGCCATAGCCCCATACTTTGTAAGAGCCTTTAATAACATTATCTTCGGTTGGTGCGATTCCGTTGATTTTCACAGCGGACATTTTTCCCGTTACATACACAAGGTCAATATAGCCGATTGCACCGGGCGTCGTTTCGATGGCTGTTTTCATGTCGCCGCTGGACTTCACTTCTTTGTAATTGTCGCCTTTGGTCATGAAATCTTTGCCATCCAGCGCTTTGATCTGGAAGTTGACGCGAGTTCCGGATCCGAATGCGCGGTTAACCACGACAATATCGGCGTCCGAACCGCCAACCTCTTTCCAGTTCTTCACTTTGCCGGAGAAAATGTCCTGCAGCTGCTTCGTCGACAGGTTATCTACTTTTACGCTGCTGTTCGTTACGGCTGCGAACGGGATAACGGCAACCTTGTGAGCGACCTGCCCATCGAATTTCTTAAACCCCGGCACGTCTGTGGAGGCATCCCAGTCAACTGCTCCGATATCGGCGATGCCTTTGCGGACGGCTTGTGGTCCCGTTATGGAACCGGCAGCGGAAGCGGCGATTTTCACTTTGGGATTCAATTTTTTGAACTCATTGGCTGCTTGAAGCGTAAGCGGAAGCAGAGCGGACGAGCCGTTGACCACGATTTTGCCGCTAAGCTTGCTAGCAGCGCTTGCCACGGATACCGATCCAAAAGCGACGGTCAGGGCAATTGCCGTAAAGGCCATGTTTTTCAACCAATTTGTTTTCATAATGAACGCATTCTCCTCTTGGGCATCAGGCCCCTGTTTATTAGTGGGTTACTTTCTTCCAAGTACCGTTTTGGTTGACCGATACTTGACCGTCCGCGATAACCGCTACCGGTGTTCCCGATGCGGCAAGAAGCTCTGTTACGCTGCCTGGAATGGTGTAAAGTTCTTTTTTAGCACCCGTTGCGGTATCGACTTCATAAACCGTTTCATTGCTCCCGTTATCGGTAACCGCATAGATTTTATCGCCTGCCATAACAGCCTGAAGGACGTCCTTGTCCTCAATTAGCTTGACGGCCGTTTTGTCCTTGGCGATGGAAATCAGCGAAGACGCTTTGCCTTCTTCCACGCTGACATAGAAGGCTTTGCTGCCGTCGGAAGCGGAACCGACAAAGATTTTATCATCGTTCGTCGTTGTCAGAGCTGACGGCTTGCCGTCCTTAACTGCGGCATCATAGTGGATAATCTGCGGCTCGGTGCCCGTCATATCTATTGCCACATTGTCTTCTTCCACCGGCTTGGAAGCATCGGCCGTCACCGCGCCTGGCTTAATCACGGTGTAATAGAATTTTGTGCCGTCCGCGGAAACGCTCAGGTTGGATTTGTAATCCACTTTATCTTCGAGAACTTTAGTGATCGTGCCGTCCGCGAGATTCAGCTTGGCAATTACGCTGCCTTTGTCACCCTGCAGGAAATAAATCGCAGAACTGTCGGCAGACCATACGAGCTCGGGCTTGATCGAATTTTCGGAGGTCACTACACTCGTTTGCTTGCTGGCAAGATCAACGGTATATACTGCTCCGCTTTCCAGCGTGTACGCTGCTTTTTGTCCATTAGGGGAAACAACTAAATCGGACGCATCCGTTGATTTCATCAGCTCGGTATAAGCGCCTGTCGCTGCGTTGACCACATAATCTACCCTGCCGTCTTCGGTAATTACCGATGCCAGCAGACGTTGCGAGTCGATCCAGACGACACGGTCCGCATCCTTCACCATTTGGATCGTGCTGATGGCTACCTGTCCTGCCTCATCCTCCGTTGTTTCTGCTCCGAACACGCTTGTAAAATCTTCGAGTGTGATAAAGTAAGCATTGTTGATATTCTCGATGGCATTTTTCAACTCGATGACGCTGCCGTCCACCACCACTTCTCTGGATAATGCGCGCAGTTCGGCCATATGCTCATTAAATATCGCCGTGATGCCTTTGCCGCCCACTTCGAAGTAGATGCCTGCTACAGTACCTAAATCGCGCAATGATACATACGAAACACCGTTCAGCGAGACAGCCCGCACAGGTACAGCGGCATCATTAATGACGAAAGAGGTTTGCTGGATTGCCACGCTCTTCTGGAGCTGCGACGCTGAAACAGCACTGACCGCTGAAGTGGAAACTGCTGCTGCAAACGCTGTAAGAAAAAGCTTTTTTTTCATCGACATAGGGCTCGTATCACCTTTCTGGATTCACGTTTTTGGTATGTGTCTATTTTTAAAATTGCCGACCGCCCCAGCTTTCATCGCCCGCCGGGTTTCTCACCCTCCCAGAATGCCAACGTTATGTACAAATCTGATTATAAAGTCCCATTGTAAAATGATTATCAAGCTACTATGAAGATATTGTTAAAATGTGGCATATGGGCTACTCTGCTCCAGCCAGCCGATGGCGGCAGAACAAACAGGTGGCGGCAATTCCCAGATTCGTTAATGAGCCAAAACTATCTAATGGTCGACGGGGGAGAATATTACGGTTTTCCTATTCGGTGGAGTCTATATAAAAAAGGGACCCAATCCACATCGGAAGGGTCCCAGCTTCATCTTCTTACGGCTGTGCGGTCTCGTTAATCTTCTCGAAGTACGGGGCTAGCTTTGAGGCGAGTCGCTCAAACTGCTGCTGCTCTTCTTTGGTCAGTTTCTCCTCATGTACGACCCCTTTTTCATCGGTGATCTTCAGCTTTAAGCTCCATATACTCCTTGAACTCTTCTTCCGTGAGCTTGCCTTTTGCTGTCTGAAGCATTCCCTCGATCTGTTGATATTCTTCCTGCGAACCGCCGTGCTGTTCAATGGTCTTAGTAGAACCGAAAATATCATCGGCCAGATAGGAAGCAGCAAATGCAGCAGACGGAATCAGGATTGCTACTGCAGCAATGCCTGCTAACATGCGTTTTTTCATGGGTGATCTACCTCTCTTTTCGTTCAAATAGTGTTGATAGGACGTTTGGACACGTCCATGCAAATCGGGGGGGCAGTACATCGAATCTGCCGCCTGGCGAAGCTCCTCACGCAATTTTTTGTCAATGGACATACACGTCTCCTCCCGTCATATCGAAACGTTTCCGGAGTTCTTTCAGTGCCAGATGATGCCTGGATTTCACTGTGCCAACGGGGATCTGCAGCATGTCTGCGATTTCTTCCAAAGCATAGTCGTGAAAATAGCGCAGGATGACGACCACACGTAGTTTGTACGACAACTGGCGGACATGGCTAATCAGTTCATGCTGCATTTCGGACTGCAGGACAGCTTTGTCCGTCCACTCGAACTGTTCGCAAGCCATCTGGCGGTTTAGTTCAAAGAGGCGAATTCGCCGCCAGGCCTTTCTTTTCCAATCCTGGACCTGACGTACAGTGATTCCGTGCAACCAAAATCGCAAAGGCCGACTAGAGTCGTACGTGTGAAACGACCGCCACATGCGCAAATAAACTTCATTCACGATATCATCAATGTCCTGTTTGTTGTAGACGAGAAAAGCAATCGTCCGATAGACGTCTTGGTGAGTTGCCTGATAGACAAGCTGAAAGGCCGACTAGTCGCCCAACGTCGCTTTTTCAAGCCAAGGAAGTAACTCTTTATCATTCATGGGGCCCCTCCTGAACATGTTACAACCCTTAATTCGCTCCCATGGGGAAAAAGGTTCAGTAAGGGGATAATTTTTTTTATTATCCCGATATATAAGATTATGTTTTGATGCCTTATAGGCACGCCAGCAAAACAAAAACAGCTCCCTTTATAAAACAAGGAAGCTGCTTATTTTCTTGCAGCCGAAGCCGACTGCTGGATATCCAATGGATCAGAAAAAATCCATCAAATAGGTCTGCCGCTGCGGAATGACCGCGTGCAGCTGTTCTGCCGCCTCCGGTGATCCTGCAAGCCGCCCAAAGCGGTTCAGCTCACTTGCGCTGCGGTAACCCATCATCAGTGCGGACCATGTATTAATATCGCAGGACAGATCGGGCTGTGCGCCTTCTTCCAGCTTGACCGGTTCCATCGTCCCTTTGCCATCCGCCGTTACGGACAGATTCCAATCCCCTTCATTCCATGGGGCATTCGGGTCATTTAGCCGAATTGTCAAGCGAGTCCCTTGCGCTGTGGGAGCAAATGCATACTGCTGCACAAAAGCTTCCGTGTCCACAATCCTCGCCATAAAGTAGGACACGATTTCCTGACCGATCCTGGGGTTGGACAACAGAAACGGCAACGTATCGTCCATGGGCGCTTTCAGGACAGCCTTTTCTACCATGGAGTCATGGCTGGCCAGATAGGTCCAGAGTGCCTGACGGGCCTGCTCGTTCTCAAATACCATTTCATGAACATGCAGCACACGCGCTTTGATTTCGTACAGAATGTAACCCACGGCTTCGCCATCCTGCCCGTAATAAACGGCGGTATACCCTTTCTTGCTGTTCTTCAGCGTGTTCTTCCACCATTCTTCGCTCCGATGAAGCGTCCCATTATAACGCGACGCATACGCTTCATAGAGTCGTGAAAGCAGTGGTATATCAGCAGCCTCACGGCTCACTTTCCCTTCTATTTCCTTACGCTGCGGGAATAACCCCGTTTCGATGGTATACTGTTTGTATTCCACATACAGCTCCCAGCCATATTTCTTGTAGAAGCCAAAGGAAAACGGGGCCAGACTGGAGACACTTATGCCATTCTCTTTCATATGAAGAAGCACATGCCGAAGCAGTTGGGCGACATTTCCTCTGCGGCGGTGCTCCGGCCAGGATGCCACCCCGGCAATCCCGCCCATTGCATATTTCCTTCCTTGTATATGCATCTCCAGAGGAATCACGGTCAATTGAGCCTCCAGCTCGTTCTGCTCAAAAACGCCCCAAACCTGCTCGGGCTTAAAGCTTTTGCGATGCTCCTCACGCTGTTCGGCGGTCAAAGAATATTGAAAAGCATATTGGGACAAATCCACACTGGCGTCGAAATCGTCCAATTTTAAATTTCTTAGTTCCATGAGCTTTTTATCCACCTCGTTCGTTGTTATAATCTTGCCTGTGTTCGTGCAAAACAGGTCTTATCCTTCTTTCTTCCACTTCATACCCCCTACCTCCTGCCGGAAGGCCGCAAATAGATAGGGCAGCAGCATTTCCCATACGGTTCAGTCACTATAGGATACTTTTGACGTATGCTCATCCTATTATTATCACTTTGTTGATTGATTTAGTGGGGTATATCTAGTAGACATAAAGTCTTATCTGTTCTATCATTAAAGGAAAGGGTAGACAAGAACAAAATTATGTGATAAAGATTTAGCCTTTTTATTTAGAACAATCCATATATATCTAACAAGATACATCTAACAAGCAGAAAGGCAGGTGCATATTTGCGGATAGAATATGTCGATAATGTCTTGGAATTAATTACTCAAAATCTGTACGAAACAGCCGGTAATCTGATGAAAACCGCCAGTGATTTGATTGGAGCCAATACCTTCTGTATTGCCAATAACGACCGTTCAACCACTACCGTCCTTAAAGCGTTTAACCGGGAAGCCATTTTGCTGGAAGAGGGCCTCATCGTCGACAACGAAGAATCCTATTGCCATCTGGTCATTGAGAAGTCGGAAGGACCTTTGATTATTGATGATAATTTAACTCATCCTCTAACAAAGGATATGGATGCCACCCGATTCGTCGGAGCTTGTTCGTTTATGGGCGTGCGTATCGTTGGGCTGAATGGGATCGTGTTCGGATCGCTTTGCGCGTTTGACGATAAGGGCTACCGCTTCACAGAAAAAGAGGTTTCCTTATTAAGCTCCCTTGCGGCTTTCTTTGCCAATGTGCTTGAGCTTGAGGAAACCATTACCACGCTGCGAGAATCGGAAACGGAAAAGCGGAAGCTGATGGAGGAGAAATCCAATCTGCTTGCTGTAATGAGCCATGAAATCCGCACGCCTATGAACGGTGTATTGGGAATGACCGAATTATTGCAGCTTACGGATCTTGATCACGATCAGAGGGGCATGACGGAAGTTATCCGCAAGAGCGGAGAATCCCTGCTTACCTTCGTCGATCATGTTCTGGCCTATTCTAAAATAGACGCCGGCAAAATGGAGCTTGATGCTGCGGCTTTCGATATTCACGGCTGCCTGAAACAAGTCATGGATTTGTTCCAATCAGAAATCGATAAAAAGGGGATCTCGCTTACCTCCGAGATAGGCAATGAAATCCCGCTCATTCTGGTGGGCGATGAAATCAAGATTCGTCAGATTCTTGTCAATTTAATCAGCAACGCGATTAAATTTACGGATCATGGCCAAGTTCATGCACAGGTGAAACTGAAAAGTACGAATTACGACACCCGGACGGTAACCCTGGCATTTCATATATCGGATACAGGTCTCGGCGTTCCGTCTGATCAGAAACACCGGTTGTTTTTATCCTTTTCCCAGCTTCATGATTCAAGCAATCCGAACAACTATGGCGGATCCGGCTTGGGCTTGTCCATTTGCAAGCAATTAATTGATCTGATGGGCGGGGATATCTGGCTTGACGAATCCTATGAAGGCGGAGCCTGTTTTGTGTTTGAAATTACGCTCTCCCTCTATGCGGATACTCTCATTCCCAGTAAAGTTTAAGGATCTATCCATTGTGGTAAACCGGCAGCCGACGAATTTACGAACAACAAATCCTGCAGCCCACCGCGTAAACGGTGGATTGCAGGATTTGCTCGTTTAAAGCGGATTATGTTGCGGCGGTTACAGCTCCACCATTGCTTTGATCACTTTGCTCTCCGGCTTCAGCCAATGCTGGAATTGCTCCAGCATCCCGTCAAATGGCGCACGGTGCGTAATATAACGCTCCACGCCAACAGCCCCGCAGCGAAGAGCTTCCAGCACGGTATCAAAATCCTCCGGCGTGGCATTGCGGCTTCCCATCAACGTCAGCTCGCGTTTATGAAACTCCGGATCGTTAAAGGTGATATCTGCCCGCACAAGACCAACAAAAATCAGCTTGCCCCCATGGGCGACATACCCAAAGGCATCGCCCATGGACTGGACATTGCCTGTCGCATCAAACACAACTGTCGGATAATCTCCACCGGTAATTCCGTCCAGCTTCTCCAAAGGGTTGTCCCGAGCATTGATCGTAAACTCCGCTCCGGCCCAACTGCGGCAGAAGCTTAGACGTTCGTCATGAATGTCCATGGCGATGACCTTCGCCCCTCTCTCTTTGGCAAAAGCCATCACGCCAAGCCCGATAGGTCCGGCTCCGATTACCAGCACGAATTCGCCGCGCTTGAGCTCAGATCGCCTCACCGCATGGGCACCTATGGCCAGCGGCTCCACAACAGCCGATTGGTCTAGTGTCAGCCCCTCCGTGCGGATCAGAAGGGAAGTTGGCACCGATATCACCTCGCGCATCCCTCCGTCGCGATGAACGCCAAGCACCTGCATGGAAGTGCAGCAATTGGTTTTGCCTGCACGGCAGGCAATGCAGGCTCCGCAAGCCATATACGGGATAATGGCCACCTGGTCTCCTGCCCGGATTCCGCTGGCATCATCCTCTACTCGCTCAACAATGCCGGAAAGCTCATGCCCCAGAATACGGGGATATTCAAAAAAAGGCTGGTTCCCTTTGTAGGCATGCATATCTGTACCGCAAATACCGACACGCCGGATCCGGACAAGCGCCTCACCGGGCACAAAAGACGGCGCTTCCGTTTCCGTCATATACAGCTTATCCGGATGTTCGCAAATAATGGTTTTCATCATTAGCACCTCTTTTGTTAAATAGTCGGTATCTGCCAGTTGGTCCGACCGTAATGGATAGGTTCCAGTCTGCCGCTGAGCAGCAGCTTGACGGCTTTCCCGTTTCTATAAAATAACGCCGTCCTTAAAAATCGCAATTTCCCGGTAGCCGTTGCGCTCATTCCTGGTTTGCTGCTGGCCGGACGCCACCTCCAGCAAATAATCAAGCAGTTCCTCCGACAATCCCTCCATATTCTTGCCTTCCAGCAGCTGGCCTGCATTAAAATCAATCCAGTTGCGTTTATGCGCGGCAAGCTCGGAATTCGTCGAAATCTTGACCGTCGGCACCGGCCCGCCAAACGGTGTGCCTCTCCCCGTCGTGAACAACACTATATGCGCTCCGCCAGCGGATAAGGCCGTAACCGACACCAGATCGTTTCCCGGCGCTTCCAGCAAATTGAGGCCAGTGGCCGCGATCCGTTTGCCGTATGGCACGACATCCATGACTATGGCATGGCCGCCCTTCTGCGTGCAGCCCAGCGACTTTTCCTCAAGCGTTGAAATTCCGCCTGCTTTGTTGCCTGGTGAAGGGTTCTCGTAAATATCCTGGCCATGATTGATAAAATATTGCTTGAAATCGTTGACCAGATCCACGATTTTATGAAACACCCTTTCGTCGCTCGCTCGATTCATCAGAATCGTCTCCGCACCGAACATTTCCGGCACTTCCGTGAGGATGGCCGTCCCTCCCTGCGCAATTACGCGGTCGGAAAGCGCGCCGACCAGCGGATTGGCCGTTATGCCGGACAGACCGTCGGAGCCGCCGCATTTGAGCCCGATTTTCAGCTTCGATACGGGTACCGACTGCCGTTTGAATTTCGCCGCATAGTCGACAAG
Organism: Paenibacillus nasutitermitis; assembly: GCF_014641075.1. Classification (GTDB taxonomy): domain Bacteria; phylum Bacillota; class Bacilli; order Paenibacillales; family Paenibacillaceae; genus Paenibacillus_Z; species Paenibacillus_Z nasutitermitis. The sequence goes on along the minus strand of NZ_BMHP01000001.1, from coordinate 912,964 downwards.
CTCGCCGATCAGCTCCATCCCTGTCTCGAGCTCATCGGCCACATCCTGCGAACGCATGAATTTGATCCGGTCGGGATCGTAATCGCCCAGCACCTCTTTGAACAAATCAATCTGGTTGTTCTCGCAGCCCAGACCTACCACCAGAACGCCGCCTGCATTGCCGTGATTGGCCAATGAAGCCAGAAGCTGTTGGGTATACTTGAGATCGTCTCCCAGCTGGGAGCAGCCGTAAGGATGCGCGAAATGATAGACCCCGTCAATACGCTGGCTATGTTCCGCGGAAGCCATCCTGGCCAGGGACTCACAGGTCTTGTTAATACAGCCGACCGTATTCAGAATCCAGATTTCGTTGCGGATCCCGACTTCGCCGTTGTCCCGGATATAACCCTGGAATGTCAGCTGAGTGGGAGACGTTTGCTGTAGGGCATTCTCCTCTGCCGGAGCTGATGGCGTATACACATAATCCAGTTTCCCTCTCAGTCCCGTCTCCAGATTATGCGTATGCACCCAATGGCCGGCCTCGATGCTTTCCTTTGCTTTGCCGATGGAATAACCGAATTTGAGCACATCATCTCCCTGGGTGACTGGCTTGACGAGTACTTTATGTCCTTTGGGCACCGGTTCCAGCACTGTGATCGCCGCGCCTCCGCTCTCACGGGTCTGCACCGTATCACCGGGCTGCAGATCCCGCAGCGCAATCATGACGTGATCGTTCGGGCTCAGTTTAATAGAGTCACTCATGTTGTTTCCTCCTTCATTCCCTTGAACTGCTCCACCACCGCTTCCACAAGTCCCGGTATGCCGTTCAATGGTTTGCCCCAGAGCAAGTCGGAATCCAGCAGCTCCTCAACCAGCTGTGTCCGGTCGTGGGTTCCGGCTTCATACCGGTCCCACGCGGCTGCCAGAAATTCCAGCGCAGTCCGGTCATCGCGAATCGTATAGTCAGATCCGTCAAAACGTTCGCCTGCAAATTGATCCTCTACCAGCCTCACCTTGTACAACCGGAGCAGATGAGCCAGTGCCTTCACAATGCGTTCGGGCAGTTCTCCGTTGTGGGCGGACATATAACCTTCAAGCGACGGCAGCAGCCTCGCCCGGAATTTGCTGATACTGTTCATCGCGATATCCAGCAGCCGGTGACGGTTATAAGGATTCTCAAACCGCTCGAAGACGGTGGCGGCATACGCCTTCGTCTCGGCGGGAGCCATCTCGGAAGCCAGGGAAGGGATAATCTCCAGCTCTACGGCATCCCTTATATAAGGGCCCAGCTGCGGGTGCTCAAGCGCAGACCGCACCTCCGAAACGCCATTCAGCAGCGCGATCGGCGTCATCAGCGTATGCGCCCCGTTCAGAATACGAACCTTGCGCAGCTGGTAGGGTTTCAAATCACCGGTCCAGACGACATCAAGACCTGCTGCCTGGAAAGGCAGCTTGCTCTCCAACCCGGCTTCGCCTTCAATTGCCCATAAATAATAGGGCTCTGCTGAACACAGCAGCTTATCGTCGTAGCCGAGCCGCTCCTGCCACTGAGCAGCTTCTTCGCCAGGATAGCCCGTCACAATCCGGTCCACCAGCGAATTCAGAAAACGGTTATGATCCCGCACCCAGGCCATAAACGGCTCCGGCAGCTGCCAATCGGCGCTGTGCTGCAGAACGCAGCGTTTCAGCTCATCCCCGTTGCCTTCAATAAGCTCGCAGGGAAGCAGCAGAAGTCCTTTAGCGGGGTCGGCGCCGAAGGTCAGAAAACGCCGGTAAAGCAGGGCAGTTACCTTCGCCGGATATGAGATAGCGGGTTTATCGAGGGAAACTTCCGTAGGCTGATAGGTTAATCCCGCTTCCGTCGTATTCGACACCAGCACCTCAAGCTCCGGTCGCTCAGCTAAGGCAAGCAAAGCCTCCCACTGGGTGTAGGGATCGATAAACTCGCCAAAAACAGCGATTTTCTCAATCCGTTCCACCGGAGCCCCCTGTTCAATGCCCCTGACAATTAATGTGTAGAGCCCGTCCTGCGCCTGCAGCTGTTCCAGCTTGGCCTTGCCCGAAGGCCGCGGCTGCGAGACGGCAACCGCTCCGTCATACTTGCCCTGCCTGCGCATCTCATGGACCATCCAATCGACGAAGCCGCGCAGAAAATTGCCTTCGCCAATCTGGACGATACGCACGGGGCTTTGCTTCATCGCTTTGAACGCCGCCGATTCCTCCGCATTTAGCACCTGGCTGTCAAGCGGTTTGGCATCACTGCCTTGTCTTGTCTGTGACATTCAAGATATACCTCCTTTAGTTGTTTCAGCCGCTGTGGTCTCTAAAGGCAGCAGCCTTCTGACTTTCCACGACGGGGCCTGGAAATCCCAGCCGTATCAGCACGGGCTGTTCCTCATTGCCCACGCAGCCCACCAACTTTTGGCGGGTCATTCTTGTATCTCTGAGCGGTTTATATTTTATTCCGGTATAGCATCCAGTTTGTAGAAAACAGCCGCATTTCCTCCATACAACGCGGTAAGTTCGGCATCAGTCAGCGTGTCCGGCAGCACCTTGCCCAGCGCTTCATGAACCTGGGCATAACTTCCCGCGAGCAGGCATACAGGCCAGTCGCTGCCATACATAATCCGGCTGGTGCCAAAAATGTCCACAATGTGGGCAACATATGCGGTGAAATCCCCGGCTTCCCAAGCGGTGTGGTCCGCCTCCGTCACCAGCCCGGAAAGCTTGCAATAAATCTTGGGATAGCTTGCGACCTCCCGCATTTGAGTGGCCCATGGCTCGAAAATGCCTTCTTTAATCCGGGGTTTCGCCAGGTGATCCATCACGACCCGGAGACCGGGCACATTTCTGAGCAGCTCAAGAACAACCGGCAGTTGGTGCCACATGGCCACCAGATCGACCGGCAGATCCATTTTGGCTATTTCCCGCAGGGCTTCGATCACGTTGGGTCGAAGGATTTCGCTGGGCTCGGGCATGTCCTGGATCATCAGCCTGAAACCAAGGAACTTCGGATGGCTCCGGAAAGATTCCAATACGGCTGCCCACTGCGGATCATTCAAATCAAGCCAGCCGACCACCCCTGCGATTGATTCATGCTGCTCGCTGAGCTTCAGCATATAATGGGTTTCTTCATGATGGGTCGCAGCCTGAACCAGTATCGTCCGGTCCATTCCGGCTGCGTGGAGCGCAGGTTCCAGATCCTCAGGCATGTAGGAACGGTAAAGAATCGGAGAACTTTTCTCCGTCAGCCATCCATAATCAATCTGTGCAGGATCCCAATAATGTTGGTGTGCATCAATTCTAGGCAACGGCAATGGCTCCTCTCTTCATTTTTGAATTTGCTACAAACAGATGATCGGCGTTAACATGAAGTGCCAGCTTTTGGAGATACCGCTTCCATATCGGTGTCCGTTTTCGCTTATCTTCTCATCATAGCATCAATAATTTGGATTAAAAGTGTTAAAACAGATATAAACATATCTTTTTTTGATATAATGCACTTAAATGATGAAAGGAGATGTTCGACATGAAGCCTATCGTCAAACCTTTTCCCGATGACCATCCATTCCCGCTCAGCATGGTTTACAAGGATACGAAGCAGCCGCAAAGCGAGCTTCCCGATCATATTCACGACTGGCATGAACTGGTGTATATATACAGCGGCAAAGGGACGATCTTTATTAACCATACCTTTTATCAAATGGAGCCGGGCGATTTGTTTGTGATTCCGGGAAATACGATTCACCGCGCTTTTCCCGACAAACAGGATCCCGTCACCTCGACGGCGCTGTTCTTCAATTCCTCCATTCTTCCAGCGGAGACCTATGGTGAAGCCTTCTCCTTCCATCAGCTATTCCGGTCTTCAAGCGCAATCAGCTACAAGCTCGCTCTGCCTCCGATTGCCGCGGCGAATTTCAGCGCCATGATAGATGAGCTTAAGCTGGAATCCGAACGGCGCGGGCATGGATACCGGCATATGATCGCCGCCAGGCTGCAGCTGGCCCTGCTGGAAATCAGCCGGCTGGTGCCCGCCCTGCATCAGCCTTCGTTCAATGAACAGAACGCCGCCAGACCGGAATGGTTTGCCGAGGCGCTTGCGCATATTGACCGCGATGTGGCAGGCTCCTCCAATCTGACCGAGCTTGCCGCTTTGTATTCGGTATCGCCCGAGCATTTCAGCCGATTGTTCAAGCAGTTGATCGGCATGACCTTCAAAACATACATCAATACGAAGAAAATGATTCATGCCAAGGAACTGCTGGTCACGACCGACCTTAAGATATCCGCAATCGCTTTGGAATGCGGCTTTGACAGCCTGCCTCATTTTCACCGGATGTTCAAGCGGTTAACGGGTGCCGCTCCAGCCGAATACCGCCAGACCGCCTCAAGATAAGCAGGCTGTGAAACGAAAAAACAGGGGAAGCAAATGGCCGCATACGGCTGCTTTCCCTGTTTTTCGTTCAGCTATGAATCGTTGGAAGCGATCGGTTATTACACCGTTTCCTCCACAAAACGGTTCGTCAGCGCGCCCAGCTTTTCGATTTCAATCGTAACCTCATCGCCTGCCTTCAGATAGACCTGTTGATCCTCCGGCAAACCTAGTACAACACCTTCCGGCGTTCCCGTCAGAATAATATCTCCAGGGACCAAGGTCATATGCTGCGAGATATAGCTAACAATTTCATCGCAATGGAATATCATATCCGAAGTGTTCGACGATTGGCGCACTTCGCCGTTCACGGTTGTTTTAACAGCGAGATTGTTCGGGTCGCCAACTTCATCCGCCGTTACCAGATAAGGGCCAAGCGGGCTGAAATCGTCGCAGCTTTTGCCGAGTAGCCACTGCTGTGTGCGCAGCTGAAGGTCGCGCGCCGATAAATCATTGACGTTGCAGTATCCGAACACATGGCCCAGCGCATCTTCCTTCGACACATACTTGGCTTCTTTGCCGATGACGATAACCAGTTCCGCTTCGTAATCCAGCTTCTTGGTCACCTTCGGTACGGCGATATCGCGTTCATGGCCAGTCAGCGTGTTGTTGAATTTATTGAACAGAATCGGATATTCCGGGATTTTGGCATTGGTTTCTTCGGCATGCTTGCGGTAGTTCAAGCCCACGCAGATGATTTTGTTCGGGTGAGTGACGCAAGGTCCCCACTGAACGGCTGCTTCATCCAGTACATAAGACGCTCCCTCTGCCGGCAGCTCATTGATGTATTTCTGCAGAGCCGCAACTGCCTGGTCGCCTCCTTCGATAACCTCCATAACCGTCTTGGGGGTATCCGGGCTTGCCGGAATTTGCTGGAACGCCTTGCCGATATCGATAATACCGGCTTCTGTTTTCACACCAAGCTCATTATTTCCATTATTTGCAATTGTAACTAACTTCATTGATACTCAACCTCTTTCATCATAATATAAGTGCTGTGCTTGGAAGGTTGCGTAAGCCTGCAGAAGGTGGAGCGCGGTGTAGGCTAAACCTACATGAGCACCGCACTTCAAAGGCGAACGCAAGATTCGATGCCGGGTACGCTCCCCTGCAATTGCTTCGTGATCAATCGGGGGCTTTTTGAACTTCCGCTTAAGATCAAGGTTCAAAAAGTCAACGATTCAGCACCGAGAAGGTTGCGCAAGCCTGCAGAAGGTGGAGCGCAGTGTAGGCTAAACCTACATGAGCACCTCACTTCAAAGGCGAACGCAAGATTCGACGCCGGGTACGCTCCCCTGCATTTGCTTCGTGATCAATCGGGGGCTTTTTGAACTTCCGCTAAGCGTTTTTGCCGAAAACGACTCCTCCATCTACATAGAAAGGCGCCCCCATGACAAACTTGGAATCGTCGGACGCCAGGAACAGGGCGGCCAGCGCCACGTCCTCCGGACGGCCAAGCTCTTCGCTCAGCTGGCGTTTCTTCAGACCCTCAATCGCTTCCTCTGGATTATCGTACGACTTCTTGAGATAATCTTCAACAAAAGGCGTCATAATGGTCCCCGGAAGCAGCGCATTTACACGGATATTGTAGGACGCGTAATCCACCTGCATGGATTTGGTGAGTGCCAGCACGGCGCCTTTGGTGGCTGCATAAGATGCCCGGCGGGCGAGTCCGATCTCGGCGATACAGGAGGACATGTTGATAATCGAGCCGCTTTGCTGTTTCATCATATGCGGGATGACGTATTTGCTTGGGATGAAGACGCCGCGGATATTCACGTTGATTACTTTATCCCAAGCTTCCGGCTCAATTTCATGAAGCAGACCGACTCCGCTGATGCCGGCATTATTGAACAGCACATCGATGCGGCCGTACTGGGCAATGATTTGTTCGACCATGGCTGACACTTCGCCGGGATTCGTTACGTCTGCACGGATGAATACCGCTTCTCCGCCTGCCTGTTGAATAAGCTGGACCGTTTCCTCGCCGTGTTCGGTATTCAGATCGTTAACGATAACTTTTGCGCCCTCGCGTCCGAACAGCTGTGCTGTGCTTCTGCCAATCCCCGAACCTGAGCCAGTAATGAGGATAACTTTACCTTGCAATCGCATAATGAGATAACCTCCTGTTTTTTTGAAGTTCTCCGTTTCCGGGACCGGCCTAATGTAGCCGGGACAATCTTCTTGCCAGGTCAACGATTTCCTGCCTGGTTGCCTCTGCTTTTTGTTCCCACTGATGCAGCGGCATGGAGCAGCTTACCGCCGCAATGGCTTCCCCCGCCAGATTATAAATCGGTGCGGCCACACATTGAAAACCGATTACCGCTTCCTCATCATCCAGCGCATAACCCTGCTTGCGAATCTCAGTCAGCTCGGCGAACAGCTCTGACCGGTCATCAATTGTCCGGGGCGTCATCTTGGCAAGCGTTCTGCCGGGATAAAGCCGTTCCCATTCCGCTTCGGGAAGCTGGGCGAGCATGACTTTGCCCAATGCTGTCGCATGAGCCGCCAAACGCATACCAGGCTCGGATTGCAGCCGGACAGGTGTAGGCGCCTCAACTTTGCCCAGATAAAGGATATGGTCGTCAATCCGCCGCGCCAGCTGAATCGTTTCCTGCAATCGGTCTCTTACCCCCGCGGCTTCTTCCTGAAAAATATCCTGAAGATCAAACTGCCTAATCATTAAGGATCCAAGCACCGCTATGACTTCGCCAAGCGAATACGTATCGTCAGCACCCTTCTTCACCCATTGAAGCGTTTCCATCGTGTGCAGCAGCGAGAACATGGAGCTTTTGTTAATATCAAGCCGCCTGGACAAATCGATCAGCTTGTATTTCCCCGGCTCCTGCGATACGACGGACAACACGCGGTTCGCCTTATCCAGCGCAGGCACCCAATACTTTCGTTCCTCCGTCACCTGATTGCTCCCCACCTCGCTAGTTCATTATAATAAACCGATTTCTTTATAATAAACTTCCTGTGTTTACTATAGCTTTATTTGGATCAATGTTCAAGAGGATAATGAACGGAAACGGCCATTTTCACGCTATGAAATTGCAGGTCAAAATTCTCTCTCTATTTTCTGGTCTATACGAATTAAAGGATGGTAGCGGGGAAGTAGGGATTCAGGATCCTACACAAAATCATAACTATTCTATAAAACGCTTTCATTTTGACAATCCCATAAAAAAAGCTTTGAAGGATGCTATCCCTCAAAGCCGAAGTTGCCATGGAACCCGTTATTCTGCGATGTACGTTGATATGCCTCACCACATTCCGAAATGTCCAAGTTATCATTCCAGCCTATTCTCTGACTTCTTCAGACGAATTCCCGCCAGGAATGCACTGGCTGCCAACCAAGGACCTCTCTTGCCAAGCTGTTGCTGACAAGCGCCCGGTGCCCGGAGAGATCTTCCCTGATATCCGTGATGCCGGGAAAATAACGCGCAATAAGCTCGGGTGTATCGACATCGGACAACGTCGTGCCAGAGGTGATATTCATAGGCTGGGCTCCCGGAATATCCATTTCCAGAGCCAGCCGGCATGCCGCAGACGCATCGCGCACGTCAACATGGCTGTATAGATTGCGTTTGAATCGGGCAGGATCTGCCAGCAGCTGACGGACGATATGCGGCCATTCCCGCTCGGAAATGATAGTCGAGAAACGCAGCGGCGCAATATGCATGCCCGAGCTGCGGTTGAACATCCCGGCTGTCATCTCATTTATTACTTTGGACATGCCATATGTTTCCTGCGGAAGCTTCGGATGATTCTCATCCACGGGCAAATAGTCCGGGACAAAGGGATGCTTCGCCCAAAAAAAGCCGTATGACGATTCACTGGAACCGATTACCGCTCTCTTCATGCCCAGCGCTTCGGCTGCTTCCAACACATTGTAAGTGGAGATGACGTTATTCGTAAAAATACGGCCGTGCGTATAAGTCGTAAGCCCCGGAATCGCGGCCAGATGAATAACCGCATCCGTTCCCTTGAGTGCGCCGTAAGCTTCGCCCGCATCCAAAAGGTGGGCGTTAATGAACGTACAGGGCAGCCCATCCGGCGGCTTGTTGTCCACTACGGTTACTTTATAGCCATGTTCGGTGAGGTCTGACACCACTTGCCGTCCAAGCTTGCCGCTTCCTCCGGTGACTGCGATATGCTTCATCGATTTGAAGTTCCCTCCCTGATTCCGATCACGGTCGGACAATTGTCCCGTCCGCCTTGCGGTCAATCGGATACGGCCTATGATACATGCGGGTTTTGAGCTCCGGATTTACAAGCTTAGCCGCTTTCTCCTCGTCGATATCAACGCCAAGACCAGGCCGCTCATTGGCATAGAGATGACCGCCTTGGAGAACCGCATGACCCGGGAACGCTTCAAGCTCTTCCGCCCTGAATGTATTCTCTTCCTGGATGCCAAAGTTCCAGACCGCCATATCCAGATGCATGGCCGCCGCCTGGTTAACCGGATCGTTATCACCGCCTTCCTGCCAAGCTGTGCGGACGCCGTAAGCCTCAGCGAACGCTGCTAGCTTGCGGCAGGCCGATATGCCGCCGCCTTTGGATACGCGGACACGGATATAATCGATCAGCCGCTCCTGGATAAGCGGGATCCATTCATGCGGGTTCGTAAACAGTTCGCCCATCGCTTGCGGCGTTGTGCTTTGCTGGCGGATGTTGCGGAACCAGGCGATTTGCTCGGGCGGCAGCACATCCTCAAGAAAGAACAGGCGGTAGGGCTCCAGCCGCTTGGACAGAATGACCGCTCCTTGAGGGCTCAGATGCTCATGCACGTCATGCGTAAATTTGGCATCCGGCCCAAAATGTCCGCGAAGCTGTTCAAACATATTCGGAATCGCTTCCAGATAAGCTTCTTCATCAAACACGACTGTGGCCGGCCAGGCATTCGCCGGCCTTTTCGCCTGCTGCGCGGGGACGAAGCCGCCGCCACCATAATTTCCAAGCTGACAGCGGACGACCGGATATCCCTCCTCCATGTATCGAGCGATATCTTCCGTAAGCTCGGCAAGATCCTTACCGCTCGCGTGGGCGTAGCAGGGAACGGCCGGGCGGCAAGGACCGCCGAGCAGCCGGTACACCGGCATGCCCGCTTCCTTGCCTTTAATATCCCATAACGCCATATCGATAGCGCCAATGGCTGTCATCAAAGCCGAACCATTGCGCCAATACCCGCTCTGGTACATAGACTGCCAGATATCCTCGATCGCACCGGCGTCACGGCCGATCAGCGTCGGCGCAAGCAGCTCCTCGATGACGGCAGCTACGGCGCCTGGATTGAAATAATCGTTCGCCGAGCCGATGCCATAGAGGCCGTCCTGATCCGTCTCCACCTTCACAATCGACCAGCTGTTATCCTGGCGCGTACGAATCAGCCTGATCCGTTTGATCCTTGTCATTTCATCCATCCTTTCCGGTTCGAACCTACTTGATCATATGCACCGGATAATAGGGAGGCACCGGCTTCGAATACGTATCGCGGGCATACTTGAGTTGGTTGGGCGTCCATTGCGAATAGAACAACCGGGTGTCGTGATCCTCGCTCATCGCCAGCACCTCCGGCACTGTGGCCCAATTGGTCAAAGGATAACTGGTTGCCCGCGAATGGTAATTATGCATGGTCCGCCGTCCATGCGTGCAGTCGTCCCGCCCGCCCTTACGGGTATGGTAGGTGGTGATATTATACAGCACTGCAGTTCCCGCTTTGCCGCGGATCGGAATTTCCTGATAGGCCTCACCGAGCTTCTCTTTCGCTTCGTCAAGCGTAGCATACGTATGACTGTTGGGTACCAGGCAAAAGGCCGGGCAGCATTCATGGACATCCGACAAATAATAAATAACGCAGGTATACGTACTGATATAGGGATTTTCGGGATCGTAAATCTTCCCGCCCATGGTGCCGTAATAACTGATGTCGCGGTGGAAATTCATCTCGCTTGCGCTTGCCCTTTCCGCAGACACGTCACGGAAATCGAACTGGGCAAAACGGGCCTCGCCGAGCAATACCTCCTGAATCAGCGGAAAAATTCCGGAATGGCGGATAAATCGATCCATTTCAAGCGGATGCTGCTCCAGAAAGCTGCCTGTCCCCACTGCCCCTTCCATTGGTTTATGCCAAAGCTCCGGGGATTTCTTCAATGAAATCTCGACCATCCCGTTGAGATAATCAAGCTCCTCCCGGGACAATGCATCGGGAATTACGGCAAAGCCATTTTCTTTATAGTGCGCCAGAATGTCCTCTTTTGTCGTTTGGTAAGCGGATAAAGCCACATTCATCAGCCTCGCTTTCACATTGTGAGTTTGATTAACCTTTGACGGACCCCAGCATAATGCCTTTGACAAAATATTTTTGCAGGAAGGGGTAAACAATCAGGATCGGTACAATGGCAAAAATAATCGTGGCCGCCTTGATATTCTCCGGTTGGACGACCAAGCGGCTTGAATCATTCAACGTGCTGGTGTTCTGGGTTCCCATATTCAGCATATTGAAATCGATAATAATGGAGCGCAGAACCATTTGAAGCGGCCACTTGCTGTTGTCGCTGATGAAGAACAGGCCGGAGAAGAAGTCATTCCAGTGCCCCACCGCGTAGAACAAGCCGACCGTGGCGATAACCGGTTTGGACAGTGGCAGAATAATGCTCCATAATACGCGCATTTCCGAAGCCCCGTCGATTCGCGAAGATTCCTCCAGACTGTCCGGGATGCTCCAGAAGAAATTGCGCATCAGGATCAGGTTGAATGGAGCCACGAGCTGCGGGATAATAAGCACCCAGATGCTGTTCAGCAGGCCCATATTTTTGAGCAGAATATACATCGGGATGAGGCCTGCCCCAAACAGCATGGGGATGATGACAAGCCACAGCAGAAACCGGTGCCCCGGTATATGCGTCTTCGACAGGCCGTACGCGCCGGTGGCCGTGAATACCAGATTCAGGAAAGTCCCTACCACCGTGACAAAGACCGTAATGCCGAAGGCTTTCAGCAGAACCTCCGTGTTGAAAATGTATTTATACGATTCCAGCGTAAACGACTTGGGCCAAAGCATCATGGGATTCTTGTAAATCTCATGCGCTTCGCTGAAGGAAATCGCCCACACATTCACCATAGGCATGAGAGTAATCAGGCCGGCTGCAATTAGAATCAGATAGATGAGTCCTTGCGCCCACCATGGATTCGCATCCAAATCCTTTCTTCTTACCATAACGATTTCTCCCCCATCCTGCGAATGATGGTGTTTGCCGTAATGATGAGGATCATGCCGATCACGCCTTTAAACAACCCGACTGCAGTCGAAAGCTCGAATTGGGCTTGCAGAATACCGAGCCGGTATACATACGTATCAATAATATCGCCGACATCATAGAGGGCCGGATTCAGAAACATAAAGATTTGGTCAAAACCAGCATCCAATATGCCTGCGAGCTGCAAGCAGAAAAGAAGGGCGATAATGGACCGGATTCCGGGCAGGGTCACATGCCAGATCTGCTTCAGCTTTCCGGCGCCGTCAATTTTTGCCGCTTCGTATTGCTGCGAGTCGATGCCAGATAAAGCAGCCAAATATATGATAGCCCCCCAGCCGAATTCCTTCATGATCGCCGTAATGACCACAAGCGTCCGGAATACATCGGGATTAGTGGTGAAATTGAACTTTTCCAGGCCCATATTCGTGAGCACAAGATTGATAATTCCACTAGGTCCGATGAAATTGTAAATGATCCCGGCAAATACGACCCATGATAGAAAATGAGGGAAATACGTAATCGTTTGAATGGAGCGCTTGAACCAGATGTTCCTCACCTCATTGAGCAGCAAGGCAAACAGGATCGGTACCGGGAAACCAAACAGCAGGCGGTACATACTGATGAGAATGGTGTTCTTGAGCAGCGCCGGAAACTTTTCCGACATAAACATCGCATGAAAATGTTTAAAGCCGACCCATGGGCTGTCCATGATACCCGCAATGATTTTATAATCTTTAAAGGCGATCGTTATACCGTAGAACGGTGCGTACGTAAAGACGGCGAAATAAACAATCGTAGGCAGAATCAGCAGATAAATAAATCGTGATTTCCAAATCCGCGTACCCAGCCTGCGGCTTTTGTTCTTCATCCCGACAGGGTTGTTAGGCGTCCCCGTAGTGCCGGGCGGAGCATAGACGGATTTCGCACTCATCCCATCATTCCTTTCCTTCTCCGAAAGATTACCGGATATCGGCAAGGAAAGGGCAGCGGAAACTGCCCGGTCCCCTCAATCCCGTTCATTTAATCGACATAATTCGGTTCTGACTTACTGCTTTGCAGTTCATTGACTTCATCGATAATTTTCTGTCCTCCCGCGTCCAGCCATTTCTGGCGGGCTGCCTTATAAGCATCTTTGGTAAGCTTCATATCCGAGAGGATACTTCCGTCCACTTTGGCCATATAATCTTCCCAGATCTGGGGGCCGACCTCTGCGTTGGTGGGAGATGTTACCGTTGGATCTTTATAGTCGTTATATGGCGTAGCTGCATATTTCTCGAACATGCTCTTGTAATATTCAAACTTGTCCTGGATGCCCGTGCCGATGAAAGACAGCTCCTGCGCTTCCCAGTCCAGCTTCTCGCTCATCGGATCAAGGAATTTTAGCGGCTCGATTTGGGCGTTTTTGTAGGGAGCTTCACGCTGTTCGTCGGGAATCGGCACCTTTCTTCCTTCCGCATCCACGGTATAGGTTTTGCCTTCAATGCCGTATCTTCTAAAGTCGCTTCCTGTCGTTAACGACCAGTTCAGAAATTCGAAAAATTGAGCTGCTTTGTCCTTGGCTTTGGCATTAATATAGAACCCCCTGTCCTGCGGGAAAACAACGCGCGTTCCGCCCTTCTGGCCTTCTGGTCCGGTCAGCGGGGACATGATCTTGATGTCGCCGTTAGGCACGCTCTTCTTGAGATCAATGTAAAGGGATTGAAGATTCCCCCCCAGAATAACGGCTGCACGTCCGGCCTTGAATTTGGTTTCGCCAAATGAAGCATCGGGGTTTACGCCTGCTTCTTCATCGAATAACCCGCGTTTCTTCAAGTCCTGCAGCCAGAATTTGAAGTCCAGATTCTCCTCCTGCATCTCGGGAGGAATGATCTTCTCCGGATCCTCTTTGGTAGGTGCCCAGCCGGAATATGTGCCAAATGAGGTGCCAAGATCCTTGGCCGCCCAGAAGGGGACCGTATTGCCGTGCGTCATCGGCACGATTCCTTTGCCGCTGGCTTTGATTTTCTCCAGTGCGGCTTCGAGCTCGGCAACGGTGGTCGGTTCCGCGATTCCAAGCTCCTCGAAGATATCGGCGCGGTAATTGATGAAGAAGGGGACAACCGGATAAATCAGATTGGGAACAAAATAGATGTCTCCTTTGTCATCGGCCATTTTATCCCAGATGCCTGCCGGAACAGCATCTTTAACTGCCTGGTACTGATCCAGATATTCATTGATTTTCAGGAATCCTCCTTGATTCTGCAGATCCTTCCAGAACGGGTCTACCGGACCCCAGCCCCAGATGACATCAGGCATGTTGCCGCCGGCAGCTGTCGTCTTGATTGTCGCGTCGTAATCAACGACAGGAATAATCCGGGCCTCGATTTCGACGTTTGCTTGCTTAAACAATTCTTTCTCATACGCTCCGCCTTTGGTATAGGTGGCCGGCCCCCAGGTTGGCCTGGAGTAACTGAATTTCAACGGTCCTTTGCTAGGACTGCTGCCTCCATCTCCTGCGTTTTCCCCGGTGTTCTCTTTTGTTTTTCCCCCGTCCGTATTGCCTTCAGTTGTCGATCCGGAATTGTTCTTGGCACACCCAATAACCAGACTAAGCAGCATAATCATTACAAGAGATAACAGTCCAAGCTTCCGTGCACGCTTATTGGCTCTCTTTTCTTGATCCATGTTCTTCCTCCTCAGAGCTATTTGTTTGGCAAGTCTTCTAGCGGCCCTCCTACTCCGGTATCAGATTATCTATGAAATTTCCCTGCGGGAATTTTCACCAATCCATAAAGAATGCGCTTACAATCATTTTGATACTATCGCACTTGTTTACGCGAAGAAGAGATGGATGCGCTTACAACAAACTCGAAAAACAGAAACTTCAGAAGAGGAACTGAATTTATTATGTGAAGGATATGCGGGTGGTCAGCGTGTGGGTTGATATATTGTTTTATGTTGTTATGTATTCAAATGATAAATCATGATCTTGGTATGGATATTAGCATTACAAGCAAAGGGTTGTAAATGACGCTTTAGGCCCATTTTCCGTTTTTTATCGGCAGGATAGCCACATAACGCTCCATTTTGTAGCTTTATCGCACTCTTTTAAATGATTTACACCTCTTCTTACGGTCTCTTTCAAAACTTTACAAATTTCAACTCTGAATATAAGATGTTATATAACAAGCTTAAAGGATATGAGGTTTTAAAATGGGAAAAACGGTTTCAAACGTATCGCTTTACGAACAAATCAAGCAATATCTTTTAACTGAAATTAACCAGGGACACTGGAACAGCCATGACAAGCTTCCCTCGGAAAACGAATTGACGGAGCAGTTTTCGGTCAGCCGGATTACCGTCAAGAAAGCGATGTCGGACCTTGTCGATCAAGGCGTCATCTACCGGGTGCAAGGTAAAGGCACCTTCGTCTCTTCTCCCGGAGCGGAGCCATCTACGGAAGAGATGCCTGTTGGCCAGCCCGGGAAACAAACCATTGCGCTGCTGCTGCCTTTTATCAACAACCAGCATAATGCCCTGCTGTTAAACGGCGTGGAGAACATACTCTCCCAAGCCGGGTATTCCCTGCTGTTCTGCAACACGGAGAACTCTATCGAGAAGGAAGAGCGTGTCATCCGGGAGATGATCGGACAACAAGTAGCGGGCATGATCGTTTATCCCGTTGACGGGGAGTCGTATAATCGTGAAATTCTGCAGCTGACGCTGGATTCTTTTCCACTTGTCGTAATGGATCGTTATTTGCGGGGAATTGACACGAATTGCGTTTGCCCAGATAACTTCCAGGGAGCCCGGGACGGGGTCAATTACCTGATCTCGCTGGGCCACCGCAATATCGGCTTTCTCTCAACGGCCATTGCAGGCACAAGCAGTGTTGAAGACCGTCTGGCCGGGTACGAGCGGGCGCTGGCGGACAACCATATCCCCATTGACCACCGCTACCGCTGTGTCGACATCGACCTTGGGGAGCCGATCCCCATTAAGGACAAGATCAGAGTTTTCCTGGACCAAAATCCCGAAATGACGGCGATTTTCGCCATTAATCCTGGCGTTGGGCTGCAGGTCATCAAGCTGGCTTCGGAAATCGGTATCCGGATTCCGCTGGACCTCTCCCTTATTTTCTTCGACGATTTCGAGCTTTCCGAATTCCACAGCATCAGGCCGACCTTTATCAGCCAGGAAGAAAATCTGCTCGGCATGGAAGCCGCCAGGCTGCTCATCTCCCTCATGGAGAACCCGGAACAGAACAATCAGAAGCTGTTCTTCCCGCCCAAGCTGGTCATCCGGGATTCCACCGCGAAGCCCGGCCACCGGCTGATCAGCAGCAATGATTAGGAGCTTCATCCCCGAACAATCAAGGAGACGAATAACAAAAAAACGTGGAGAGATGTTATCCATCCCCTCCACGTTTCTTGTTTTGGTTATTTGACCTTTATTGCGCTCCTTAACACATCGAAAGATAACGACAAAATCGTTCAATTCCTTCATTGTCCGGATCCAGCTCATGCCCGCCGTCAAAGGCCTTGGAGGCAAACCGGTCTTCTAAGTTTAATAGCTTGTAGAGAGCAGCCACCTTATCGATTTCAGGCTGGGCATCCTTGTGGAGAAAAAGATCATCATGCCTTCCCACTTCCAGATAAAGAAAACGCGGGGCAATCAATGAACATACCTCCGCATCCAAAAACCTGCTGCCCGCATTAAACCAGGTGAAATCCGGCCAATCGACCACAAATCGGTTATTAATAAAGCAGGAGGAGTATACAGCTTTGATTCTCGTATCGACCGCAGAGGTGAACATCGTATAAAACCCGCCATAGGATAATCCGATCATGCCCACCCTGGAACCATCAATGTCCGGCCTTGCTGTCAGATAATCAAGCGCACGCTGGATTTTGTGAATTTCCACTGCGGCGATTGAGCTCCCCACCTGTTTCAACTGATTATCGTACTGAACCCGGTTGAATTCCGGACCGTATGTACCCTGATTCCAGAGGAAAAGCTGCGGTGCGAACACTGCCGCCCCCTGCTTCAAAACTCTGCGTGTCATATCGTTATAATTGGTCTCTCCGTACAAGCCGGAACTTAGCTCCGGAGTTCCCCCGCCTCCATGCTGGGCAATGACAAGCGGATGCGGTCCCTCCCCGAATGGAAGAAATAAAAGGCCATAGGTCGTTAAACCAGCCCCAGCCTCAACCTCCACACGGAAGATTCTTCCCAACTGGTCTTCGGACACAAAGCTCACCTTGGCATCGGGTACTACCGGAGAGTTGATCTCCAGGCCCGAATCATGCTCCATCGCAAGCGGCCATCCAACCATCCGCTTAAGCTGCTCCCGTAGGGGTTCGGTCTCTAGCTCGTATGCTGCAACGCTCGATGTATCCAACTTGAATAACGATTGTCTTTTCCCGTCCGCTTCCTGTCGCAGGCGAACAATCAAATGATCGAATTGGTTTTTTTGCTGTTCACGAAACCCATTACCCACAGCAGGATCTTCCTTGTACAGCTCTTGTTCCATCTCATCACACCCTTTGCTCCTCGTATTAGGTTGCCGCAACTTCGGGGGAACCGATTACATACACCTGTCAGTATACGACAGATTGTGAATCTTGACCAAGAAAATCGTGCGGCGGTTGGGCCTCAGAAATAAAAAAAACGGCGCAAGCCGCGAAATGCGCTTACACCGTAAAATATTCACTACCGCCAATGAACGGGGCAACTGCCTGGCCGTTCTCTGTATATAGCTCATTACCTTCCCGGATTCAACTCCGACACCTTGCATCGATACAATGCCGCATCCACAGCAAAGTACAAGTGCTGCGTCTCCGTTACAACAGCCGTCCTCACAAGGCCGGGAGTAGGAATAATATGGATAATTGACAGGTCGTCGGGATCCATAACAAGCAGGCGGTTTCCGCTGAATACGCCCATAGCCTTTTCGCTTAGAATAACCATCCAGCTGCACGTGTCGTCGATCGTCCTTTCGGCCACGAAGCTCATCGTAATGGGGTCGAAAATGCGAATGCTGGCCCCCGCCCCGACAAACACACGTCCTCCCGCAGCAAGAACGGCGTTCCCGGCCATCACGTTTTCCTCGAAACGATGGAGATGCACCAAGCCCTTCTCCGGAGACCAGACCCCAAAATGGTTTGGCACATTTTTGTAAGCGAGTCCGCTGGCCCCGCCATTGGTCGTAAAGTATAAATACTTATCATCCGCGGTTAAACCGCAAATTTGCTGCTCCGGAACCGGATCGGCCCAAATCCCGACTTCAAGCGTATCGGGATCCACCCTCGATAAAGCCCCGCCATAGGTGCCGTACTTGGCTGACCATCCCGTCCAGAAGCCGCCGTCAGGGCCGATCACGCTGCGGCCTTCGGGTCGTATGAAGTCAGGACCGGCCGGACGAAGCGTCTTGGGGTTGTGATTATACAATTGATCCCATGGCAGCTTCGGATCATAAACAATATGATCACCGCCTACATAAGCGGACATAAACAAGCGGCCTCCGGCAAACTGCATCCCGTACACTTCACCTCCGGCGTCGCATACTCCAGAGGAGTTCCAGAAAGCTCCGGTTGCCGGATCGTAAGAAAATATCGTTTGCCCCAGTCCAGTGCAGCCCCATATCATCCCATTCTCATCGGCAATCATGGAATGGATAGCTGTAGGCGGGGCTTCTACCGGAATGCGCCTGAGCTCAACTTGTTGTTCCGGATGATCAAGAATAAAATAATCCTGCCCGCGTATGCCTGCCATCCGCCCGTCAGTCAGCTTCTTCACGCGGTTTGGCTTGCCGTTCGGGAGCAGAACTGCGCGGGGGGTTAACCGCTCCGCAAGTCCGGCATCGTCGGAAATCCGTTCGAAAGTATCCGGGTGATAAAAAACAAGATCCCGTTCATTATCCAGCTTCTCCAGTGCAATAAACGCATCCGTCACTTCCCTGACCCGATATCCCGGCATTCCGAAATCGCGAAACGTCCCCGACTCCATATGAAACGCACTAATAGCAGCCTTATCATAGCCATACGTGATAAAAATATAACCGGGAAGCCCCGCATGAAGATAACGGCTGTATAGGTTTTTGGGATTGTCCGATACCCGCCCCACATTCTCCAGGGTATGATGGTTCGGATCGTACCTCATCAGTGAACATCCAGGCCATGTGCCCCCATAGATCATGCCGTCGGAGCCCTCTACCATATCCCAAAAATACTTTTCATTCGGGGCCTTAAGCGATTCAGCCCATGTACGCGTTTTTAAATCAAAGCTATGCAGATAGGCATATTGGGAGCAGGTACCGACAATCAGTTTCTCATTGTTCCAATTGACAAGTCCCCATGCACCCGAATCTCCCGGCAGCTCAAACGACTCTCCTATACCCGTAATCGAATCGATAAAAATGATCGATCCGATTCCGCCAGGGGTGAAGTTAGCTAAAACCAGCTTTTCTTTGCTGTCCCAAGGATCTATCATGTTCGTATAGGCGAATATGGTAAAATTACGGCAAGGCCGGCCTTCAAGCGAGTAAAGGGTTTCTAATGACTCCATCTCTCGTTCTCCTCTGCTTTGAAACATGATTCGGATATTCATTATTTATCCAATAAACTTGCGCCTGCAATTCCAGGGGTTGTCATTTCAAATGGATCCAGAATAAGCGTTAGCTCCTCTTCTGTCAGCACCTGATATTTCAAGCATAGTTCAATAACCGATTGCCCTGTAAGAATAGCTTCCTTCGCGATTCTAGCCACGGCTTCATAACCAAGATGCGGGTTAAGCGCTGTAATGATCCCTACACTTTTCTCTACATATTCGCGGCATCTAATTTCATTCGCCTCTATGCCTTCCAGACAAAACGTTCGGAAAGATTTAAATACTTGATTCATCATGCTTAAGGATTGTATAAGATTGAAGACCATGACCGGCTCCATCACGTTCAATTCCAGCTGCCCTGCCTCAGACGCCAGACAAATGGTATGGTCGTTTCCAATAACTTGAAAAGCTACCTGGTTCACAACCTCGCACATGACCGGATTCACCTTGCCTGGCATAATGGAGGAACCCGGCTGGCGGGCTGGAAGATTGATTTCCCCCAAGCCTGCACGTGGACCGGATGCCAGCAACCGAAGATCATTCGCAATTTTGGACATATTGATCATACAAACCTTCAGACTCGCCGAGACCTCTGTGTAAGCATCTGTATTTTGTGTGGCATCAACCAAATGTTCCGCATTGCGTAGTGGAAATCCACTTAGTCCAGCCAATAATTCCACAACCGTACGGATATAGCGGGGATCGGCATTCAGACCCGTTCCAACGGCAGTGGCTCCCATATTCACCTCATAGAGATGCTCTTGTGTCTGCTTGATCCGCTTAATATCACGGGCCAAAACCCTGCTGTAAGCTTCAAATTCCTGACCGAGTCTGATCGGAACTGCATCTTGCAGATGAGTGCGTCCCATTTTAATAATCCCTGCAAATTCCTTCGCTTTTATTTGAAAGGCGAGATGCAGCTGATCCATGGTTTCCAACAGTTTTGTAATTAAGGAAAGAACAGCAATATGAATGGATGTTGGAAAAACATCATTGGTAGACTGTGCCCGGTTCACATGGGTGTTCGGACTCAGAATTTGATAATCCCCCTTCGTTCCTCCCATTAATTCAATAGCGCGATTGGCAATGACTTCGTTTGCATTCATATTAAAAGAAGTACCTGCGCCTCCCTGGATGGGATCGATTATAAATTGATCATGCCACTTGCCCAGTATGATCTCATCGGCACTCTCCACGATTGCGTTTCCTAATCGGGGCACAAGCTGTTTGATCTCCATATTTGCCAAAGCAGCCGCTTTTTTGACCATGGCAATGGCAACTATCATTTCCTCATGAATTCGATAACCGGTAATAGGAAAATTTTGAGCGGCCCGCTGCGTTTGAATACCGTAATACGCATCAATGGGTATTTCCATCGAACCCAGGAAGTCTTTTTCCACTCTGATATTTTTTGGCATCAATTCAATTTCCCCGCCTTCTCTGTCTCCGCAGCTTGAACTAATCGATAGAGGACAGTAGCGTGTGCAAAATAAACAGTTCCATCAGGGGTGATCGCTGCTGTCCCCACAGATCCCGGCAAATCGGAAATAGGCTCGAATTCGCCCGTTATGCAATGGATTCGATACACATGGTTTTTGCAGAACGCAAGAACATACCCATGATCCGTCTCAAGCATGCAAGAACATGCTTCACCAATGGTAATGTTCTTAACAAAGGCCATTTGGGAGGGATCGAAGATTTGAATGTGTTCCCCGGCATTTACAAGCACACGCCCACCTGCAGCAATCACGTTTCGCAATACGATATCTTTTGGAAATGGCTGCTTATGAACGATGCGCCCTTCAGGCGACCACACAACAAAGTGACAACGCACATCCTGATTATAGGTCAGCCCGCTGGCACCGCCATTCGTAGTGAAATAAATAAAAGTATCATCTGCGGAAAGTCCGGCAATTTGCTGATTCGCAATAGGATCGTACCAAGAGAGAACTTCTTCGGTAGACGGATCAATCCGGGAAAGCCCGCCACCATACTTGCCGTATTTAGCCGACCAACCTGTCCACACGCCGCCATCCGGACCGACGACAGTTCTTCCAGTTGGGCGGATTAACTGCGGGGATACCGAATTTAATGTTTTTGGATTTACATTATTCAACTCATCCCATGGTTTTGATGGGTCGTATACAATATGATCACCGCCGGCATATGCCGACATATACAGTTTATTCTGATGAAAACTCATCCCGTAAACTTCTCCGCCGCTGCTCGTGATTTGCGATGAATTCCAATAGCTTTTATCTTCAGGCTTGTAATAGAATATCGTTTGCCCGAAACCGCAGGCCCCCCAAATCGTACCCTCCGCATCTGAGGTAATGGTATGAATTTCAGTAGCCGGCGCTGATGTTGGGATACGTTTATAGTCGGGCTGATCCTCCTCATTCTCAAAGGTATAATAATCCTGTCCTCTGACGCGCAACAATCTGTCATCTTTGAGCATCAAGCCTTTTGAAGCCATTCTCTTATCTTTGAACGTGGAGTCATCCAGAGGCGCAAAGGAGTTTGGATCCCAAAAGCTGAGTTTCTCATTGTCTTTACCAGATCCCACACAAATATATTCACTCGTAATTTGCTGGACAACTCCGACCGTATCCAGAGACGCAAATTGTTTTAGACGATGCGTTTCAATATTCCAGGACGCAAGAAAAGGAGCGTCAAATCCGCCTGAAATCAAAATATACCCCGGAACATCTCCATAAACATAACGGCTGTATATATTTTTCGGATTATCCGACATCCTGCCCAGATTCTCTAACGTATGCTTTTGGGGATTATAACGCAAGAGTGAGCATCCCGGATAAGTACCCCCGTAAACCATTCCGTCAGATCCCAGCGTCAGATTCCATATATACGATTCATTCTCATCTCTCAATGGCTCTGCCCACGTTCTGCTTTTCAAATCAAGACTGTGCAGATATCCGAATTTGGAACAGGTTCCAATCAGCAGCTTTTCATTGTTTACATTCAATATTGCCCAGGCTCCATGGTCTCCTGGCAGTTGAATCGATTCTCCTTCACCGGTCATACTGTCCATTAATATCACATTTCCGACAGCTCCTGCAGCGAAATTGGAAAGCACGATTTTCTCACGTCCGTCCTTGGGATCGACGATTGTCGTTGAACCAAGGATGTTGAAGTTTCTGCATGGTTCCTCCAAGCGTTCATACTGCATCTGACTGCCAATTGCAGGCATAACAAACCCCTCCACAACATGAATACGAAATGTTACCCCTTAACCGCACCAACCAACTGTCCGTGGATGAAATATTTTTGTACAAACGGGTAAACAACGATGATCGGAAGCACCGTAATCATCAAGGCGGCCATTTTTAAATTTTCCGGGTTCACCCTGTCCGATCCTTGTATGATGGCAGCCTCTGTATCCGCATCAACCAGACTTGCATTGACCAGAATATCCCGCAATTGATACTGCAGGGTCCACTTGGTCTTATCTGTTATATATAGCAGCACGCCGAACCATTCATTCCAATAAGCCACAGTGCTAAAAATAACAAAAGCCATGGTCATCGGAAGAATCAATGGAAGTATAATTCTGATCAATATTCCGGGTTCGCTTGCCCCGTCAATTTCTGCCGATTCCATAAGCTCTCTGGGCAGCTGCTCGATCGTATTTTTAAACACAATCATATAAAACATACTGACGATATTCGGTAGGATAAGCGCTAAATAGGAGTTGTCCAAACCTAATTTGTTTACTAACAAATAGGTTGGAATGAGCCCGCCGCTGAAATACATCGGAATGATGATGTAGTAAAACACGATACTTTTTCCAATCATATGCTTATTCGCCAATGCATAACCCGCGGCCAGCGATATCACAATGACAAGGAAAGTATTCACTGCGGTCAGGAACACGGTATTAAGAAAGCTGCGCAAAAACTGCGTGCTTGAGATCAATTTATGGTAACCTTCAAAATTAAAACCATGTGGCCAAATATGAATGCCGCCTCTGACTATCCCTTCGTAGCTGCTTAGTGAGATGGCGATGGCGTTCAGAAAGGGAAGCAATACGGAAAGACAAATGAGACTGAAAAATATATAGTTGCAGACCATAAATAATTTTCTGGATGCAGACTCCCTGATCATGCCAAACCCCCTCCGAACTTAATATAATCCCAAGCCTACCAGTTTTTTCGATATCTTATTCGCCGCTACCAGCATAATAAAACCGAGCAGGCTTTGAACGAAACCTATAGCAGTGGTCAGACTATATTGTGCCTTTTCCAATCCGATCCGGTAGATATAGGTGGAGATCACATCTCCCACGTCATACACCAATGGATTTTCCAAAAGATAGAATCGATCGAAGGAGGCGGTGAATATCGTAGAAATTTTTAATAGAAACAGCAGGACAATAATGGGAACCATCATCGGCAGCGTGATATAGATGATCTGTTTAAACCGGTTCGCTCCGTCGATTTTTGCCGCTTCATACAAACTTTGATCAATCCCGGCAATCGTGGCAAAATATAAAATTGCTGACCATCCGGTTGATTTCCAAACTTCTATCGCTACGTTGATTCCACGGTATAGCTGCGGATCCGTCATAAAGAAAATGGGCTTGGTGCCGAATAATGCATTCAGGGCGTCGTTAACCATTCCATGTGAAGGTGACAATATTTCATAAGCGATACCGGAAACAACAATCCAGGATAAGAAGTGGGGTAAATAAGATACCGTTTGCATAATCCTTTTGAACGTTATGCTGTAAAGCTCATTTGCCAGGATGGCGAAAATAATGGGGGCGGTAAAACCAAAAATGATATCGTAAAAATTAAAAATCAATGTATTCCTCATAATTTTCCAAAATGTATCGTCATTCAGAAAGTAACTGAAATTCTTTAATCCAACCCAATCGCTTCCCCCAATACCTTTGAAAACAGAAAAGTCCTGAAAGGAAATAAGAACGCCGTACATCGGCAAATAATGAAATACAAACAATAAAACAATTGCCGGAGCAAGCAGCAAGTAGAGGCTGAATATTTTTTTGGATTGCTTGCGTTGTTTTCTCACCGGTTGTTGGGCAAGTTCGACAGCAGCTGGCATAGAAGCACTCCTTTCTAATAATAGGACCCCACAATGAATAAAGAGGATAGCAGCATCAAACCCGCACCTAGAAGTTAACTACTGTCCTTGCAGCTCTCTTGGAATGAGGTTTGCTGCGTGCTATCCCTGTTAAATCGGTTCTACCATCCTGCTTCTATAACACCTTTCTTCAATAATTCATCTTTATTATCGTTCAAATAAGTTGTCATTTCGTCATACATGAATCCATATTTGTCATGGTAGACGGCCACCTGCTTATCGAACTCATCCATCGAAATTCTTCCCATGATCGCTTCGACTGTTGTTTTGGTAATAAATTGTTTTTCTTCCGCCGCTTTTTTGCTTGCTTCATCTGAAGCCCGAAAGAAATTAGATAGGGCATATCCCTTCTGTTCCGCCAATTCCGCGATAGGGATCTGGCTGTCGTATACCACCTTGGCATAATCGGGACCCATGATTTGCGTAGAGAGCGCCTGTTTAACGTCTTGACCTGTAACAAAACCATGAATAATCATCAAACCCAGTGTCCAGGCCCGGTTCTTATCGCCTAATTTGGCGGCATCGGGAATCCGCTTGCCGTCCTTCACTGTATATGTTTCTCCTTCTGTTCCCCAGTAGACTGCTTCCTTCAAGGCATCAGAGGCAAATCCTTCAATAACCTTCCAGGCACGATCCGGGTTTTTGCTGCTTGTGGATATATAAACGCCATGACCGCTAATCGGCATATTTTTGTAAGGCCAAACATACTTCGCATCGGTTGGATATTCTGTTAGTGGCGGAGCCATAGCTAATTTCCATGTTTTGGTTAATGGGTCGTTTTGACCTGATGCGGCATCTTGGGCAGCAGGAACGAGCTGATCCGAACTATTCCACTGCATCAATGAGTTATTATTGGCCCAGGCCGAAAAATAGTTTTTACCTGTTGCAAAATCCTTTTCGAGAACCCCATCTTCAAACAGCTTATTCATGAGTACCGTAGCTGCACGATATTCCGGCAGTTCAAACGTACTGATTACCTTGCTATTCTGAACCCGATAGCCATAAACCGGAGCACCATACAATTGATAGTACATCACACCGCCATAACTTAATCCTTTGTCGCCCATTACCCTGTTGGACATAACGATGGCACTCGGATCGGCCTCATGCTCCTTCTCCATCAGAGCTACCCATTCATCAATGGTTGTCGGCCATTTGCCGTCGTTGTATTTCTCCACCAAATCATATCTTGTGAGCAACCCGGCACCCAGCGGCGCATCACTGTACGACATGGGTATCCGGTAATAATGGCCGTCGCTTGATTTGGCGAGCTCCATCATTTCAGGCGAAATCACTTTTTGAACAATAGGAGAATTATCATAATATTTTTTCAAATCGATAAACGCACCTTCATCGGCTGCTTTTTCCATCTCCTCCGGATACCAGCTGTGCATGATATCAGGCAGTTTTCCTGATGCTAAAAGCAAATCCGATTTTGTTTTAAAATCGGCATACCCGGGAACATTCATTTTCAAATTAACATTGGAATATTTTTCCACTATATCAATAAAAGGATTATCACTAGGATCAACACCATCCGGATAATCTTTTCCCGAAGTTCCCATAAACATCGTTAAGTCGATCTTCTTGGCATCCGGATTATCCGCTGCAGGTGATTCAGCGCCTGAATCCGGCAATTCATTAGCGTTGTTCGACGAACATCCTGCCAAAACAATTGTAAAAAGCATAGAAAAAATAATGAAACCCGATAAAAGCTTACCCCGATTTTTCATACTTCCAATTCCCCCATATTAGTTATAAAATCATCAATTCCGTTTATGCTGGTACCGGCAGCCAACGACTTATTCTGATTCAACTAGGAAGTCAAGTCTTGCTTATTTTGGTGCATGCCATGTCCATGCAAAGTACGGTTTTATTGCTCTCATAAATATCCTTCTGCGTTACGATGTGCGGTTCATTGGCAATTTGTTTCAAGAAGTCTTCCGTCAAGCTGCAGGGCGGATGGACAGGATGCAACCGGACAGCTTTCTTATGGTGTGTTGCCAGCATAATAAATGGACCCGGTTCTCCAAGAACGTCACCTGCGGATCTTACTTCCACTCTTCCTTTGCTTCCTGTAACGAAAATTCGGCCGTCACCCCACGCGTCAAACGCCTCCGGCATTAACCAGTCCGATTTGATCGTTGCTGTCACCCGGCCTTCCATCAGCACACTCATTTGTGCGTTGTCATAGAAATCCGGATACTCCGGGAGTATGTTTTTAATGAGCGTTCCCTGACAGCCTGCAACCTCTTTCTTCGTCAACCATCGCAACAAATCAATGTCATGAACCATCAGATCAATAATCAGCCCGCCGTTAATCGCTTTTTTGAAAAACCAGTCCGGTCTGGACGAGACATTCACTTTGTGAGGCTTCAAAAAAGTAAAGTCGAGAAGCTCGCCCAATTCCCCTTGATCAATCAATTGCTTTAAGGTATATAACGTTTCTTCAAAACGCTCGGTCAGCATCATGCCAATCTTGATTTTGCTTCGTTCAATCACCTTCTGCAGCCGGTTCAATCCATCAAAATCAATCGCAATCGGCTTATCTGTCATGGTGTGGATTCCGTGTTTTTCAGCCCACTCGATGATCCCGATTTTCTGATCGTAAGCAGCGGCATTGCCAATGACTTCTACCCCGCGCTCCAAAACTTCGTCGAGGTTGTTCAGCAATGGAACCTGATAAGCCTCAGCGTATTGTTTCGGAAGGAAAAATGGGCTTGGATCATAAATCCCGATAAACTGATGTCCCAAACCTATCATTTGGTCAATAAATATCTTTATGTGGGAATGCTGGCAGCCAATTATGGCAAATTTCATATAGGCCCTCTCCTTATTAAGGTGTACTGCTCTTATCTTTATTTTTTGCGGTAATATTGCTCCACCTTACGGATTCCGGCAATCATATCTTCGATATCCTGAGCAGTGAAAAATTCGCTTACTCTAAGCCGGATCGCAGTTTGCAATATTTCTTCGGCATTCGGACACAAGCCTCTGTCGTATGTAATTCCGGTAATGTCGAAAGGGAAATGGCTGTTCAGATAAGCTTGGCGAGCTTGGAACATAGGCTGCATGTAAACGACATCCGGAATATAGCCGGCACTGTTGGGAATCCCCTCTTCCAAAAGAGCCTTGGAAAATTGCTCCCGCGTGCAGGTCAAATTGGCTTCATTCAACCGAAGCATATAAAACCAGTATGTGCATTCCCCCCCTTCTGTGACCTCATGTGCGGCAACCCCGGGCAAATCCTTAATACCGGCTGTAATGCGGTCTCCGAACTGCCTTCTCTGTTCACAAATCCATGGCAGCTTCTTTAACTGGGCAATTCCTACCGCGCCTTGCAGCTCGGTCATTCTATAATTCGGGGCAACGTAATGTAAGTCACGCTGCACGCTTTGCCCGAAACGTTGATAATTTTTATCGGCAAATGCATGCGTTTTCAGAAAATCGTCTTCATCGCCCGAATTGACCGTCACCATGCCTCCGTCCCCGGTGGATATATGTTTGAAATCGTTGGTGCTGAAGCAGCCGTAATCGCCAATAGTGCCTACATATTTGCCCTTATATTTCGCCATATAACTTTGGGCGCAATCTTCAATTACGATTAAATGATGTTTCCGCGCAATTTCCATAATGGCATCCATATCACTTGGGTTGCCTGCCAGATGAACAACCAGGATTGCTTTTGTTCGTTCCGTAATTTTCGATTCGATCGCTGCTGGATCCATATTGTAGGTATGCGGCAGCAAATCCGCAAAGACTGGAATCGCATTTTGGTACAGAATTCCAATCAACGTGCCTTGGTCTGTAATCGGACCGGTAATGACTTCATCGCCGACCGAAATCCCCGCCGCCCCTAACGCGACGTGTATCGCAGCCGTTCCTGAGGATGTGGCCACGCTGTACTTCACTCCAACAAGCTGGTTAAAATCATTCAAAAAGGTTTTAACTTTGTTGCCTTGGTGATAAAACAGCGTGTTTTGTTCCAATGCTTCGAGCAATTGTGTCGCCTCTTCGATTCCGAATCGTTTCCCCTCCCCAAAAGAGGTTGTTTTCACTTTCGCTCCCCCGTGTATAGCCAGTTTCTCCGTGATCACTTTTTCTGTCATCTTCTTCACACCTCTTCATTCGGAATTTAAAAAGGATAGAACCTGCTCAATAAATCAAAGATGCCGCCAAACTGCCTTTCCCCACCCCGCACTTTACAGATAATTTTTATATTTATATACTTGGGTAGAGAATAATGTTAGCATTTTCCAGTATAGCTCCGATCAGGCGCCATCTCCACTTCTATCCTTCAGAAAGGTAATTTGATCACCTTATTTATATAAAAAGCCGGTAAAGGCTGTCATGACAATTTTGGATATGTGCAAGACAATTTTGACTATTTAATAATGTCTGAGTTACATAACCTAACATTGGAGGGATCGCTATGGTGGCATTTCCAAAGTATCAGGATGTCCTAAACGAAAGAAAGATCGGCAAGGGAGAACTGCCTTTTGTTCTCGTATCCAGCCTTCATCCGCCTCAAAAACATTTTCCGCTTCACTTTCATGAATTTGCCGAGTTGTCCATCACCTACAAGGGAAATGGCAAGAAGGTGGTCAACAATGTCGAATGCACTTTGGAGCCGGGAACGCTGACTCTGATCCTTCCCAATCAGTTCCACGAAAGCTATAACGGGAGCAACATGCAGCTGCTTGCCTATACCTGCATGTTCGAAATGAACATTCTGCAGAGCACGGATTGCGGTTCCCTTTTGAATACCTATATGGCCGATAATGACAATGAAACTCCCATTCATTGCCGCTTAAATGATGAAGACTACTCATCCGTTCTCAGACTGATGGAGGATATGATGGCGGAGTATGTAAATGTACGCCTGGGACGCAATGAAATGCTTCGCAGCAAGCTGATCGAAGTGATCATCCTGATGATGCGGAATCTCAACCACCAGCTTCCGCCTCCTCATATTGGTCCCAGAATACATGATCGAAAAAACCGGATTCAAGACGTTCTTCAGTATATTCATCTCCATTTCATGCAGCCGCTCTCCCTTAATATGATCGCTGATCATTTCAATTTGCAGCCAACTCCCATCAGCCGCATGTTCAAGAAAAAGACAGGACAGTCGGTTAGCGATTATTTGCAAATACTCCGGATCAACAGGGCCGCCAGTCTCTTATGTACCACTGAAATGAATATAACCGATGTTGCCTATGAAGTAGGCTATGAAAATTACCGCACCTTCTCCAGAGCTTTCCGCCTTATGAAAGGCATTACGCCTACAGAATTCCGCCAATTGCAGGAATCCAAAATAAACCGTATTTCTAGCCAGCAATAAGAACGTTCTCCTAAAGCCCGCATATCCCCGTTGTCCATTTGGTTAGGACATTCATGAATCATCTTCTTGTGAATCCTCTCTTGCGAAGAACTATTTTTAACAGACAATGTGCTATACCTGGCCTTTTTGGGGTGAGTTGTACGAAATTCAGCCATATTGACAGCTTTCCGGGCAGCCGTTATATTCTAATTACACCTATAAACAACTGTTCTATATCCATGCTCATTGTACTTTAACGGGTGCGAAAGAACAAGAAAGGAGGCAATTACACAGACACACTGTACACAGAGGCCGGAACCTAGTTCGCTCCAACCACTTTAACCAGGGAAAGGTGATGAGGTAATGCTTCGCAAGCAGCCATTCAAAAGCTTGGTCTTAATGCTGTTCTTGCTCGTACCGTTCATTCCTGTGCTGCCCGCATCCGCCGCCGACTTGTTAGTTCCAAACTACAGCTTTGAAAGCGGATTGACGAATTGGACGCAAGCTTATGGAACCGGGGGTATCACTGTAAGCGCCGATCAAGCCTTCACCGGAACCAAAAGCGTTAAGATTACAGACGGCAGCGCGACTCTGCAATATGGAATTGAGAGCGGTTTCCAGCCTGCAACTGCCGGTCTCAGCTATGCCGCCATGTCCCGTTTGTACGTGTCAAGTGGCAGCGCGAATTTATATATACGCTTCTACAACAGCTCGCACATGCTGCTTACCTCCGCATTCGCTGGGAAGAGCACTCCTGTGAATCAATGGACCACAATCAAGGTTAAGGCTGCTGCGCCAGCCAATACGGCTTATGTCACTGTTCTTCTGTATTCCAATGCCGGCAATACCGGTACCACTTATTGGGACGATGTGTACGTGACGCCGGAATATAGCAATCTTGGCAGCCAGGTGACCAATTCTGTTCCGCATGCCGCTACATTCGGGATTGGAACCGATGCCAGCAATCTGTACGCCGTCATGGATGGAGCAGCCGGAACGGTGGACGCCAAGCTGTCGAAAATCAATCTGAATACGGAATCGGTCAGCGCATCTTATTCTCTTTCCGGAGCAGGTGGCGGATGGGCGGCGACAACGGGGACAGACGGGAAAATCTATGCCGGTACGTTCAGCCTTGGTCATTTGTATGCCTACACGCCAGGAGAATCGTCGGCGGTGGATTTAGGGCAACCCTTGACAGGGGCGACTCATATCCGTGGTTTAACTGCTGGACTCGGCGGCAAAATATATGGAGGCACATATCCGGATGCCGGTTTCTTCCGCTATTATGGCGGCTCTACTGGCGGAGGCTTCCTGCAGATTGGCTCCAAACCGATATGGGGGAGCGAAGACTATGTCCAGAGTCTCGATTACGATGAAGCCGAGGACGTTACGTACCAAGGCATTGGCTCACACGCTCATTTGATCAAGTTCGATAACGCAACAGGGACTAAAACAGATATTTTGCCATCCGCCTATTCCGGCGAGGAATTCGTTTATAACGTCAACGTAGAGGGCGGCAAAATATTCGCACGTCTGACGCCAAGCAACAACATGCTTGTAATCGACAAGACGACGTTGGCTCTGGATGCTGTCGTGCCGAATGTCGGTACGTTAGGGGTTTCCCCAGTGCTTGGCGGCAAAATCTATTATACAAGCGGAGGTGTCATCCACACTTACGACCTTGCAGCAAAAAGCTACGCATCCTTGAACAAGGATACACTGATTACCCCCGTGCGGATTGGCTTCGCCACATTAAGCGATCAGACGAACTGGCCAGGTTCGACATTGGCAGGCGTCGGCACATTGGGCGGGCAGACGCTGCTGTTCAAATACAATCTGCAGACGGCAAACTTCAAGACAGTCATCCTGGACACACCTGAATCGCCGAGTAGTCTGGAGGATGTAGGCACCGGCCCGGATGGAAAAATCTATACAAGCGGGTATTTAACTGGCGGAACTGGCGTGTATTCACCGATACGGGATGACCTGAACACGCAATATGACGGGGTTATGCAGACGGAAAGCATGTTGGCGTTGAACGGTAAAATGTATTTCGCCTCCTATCCTGACGCCCGCTTGTTCGAATACAACCCGAGTCTGCCTTGGGATATGAGCGCAGGCAATCCCCAAAAGGTGATGGATCTGAAGAGCGAAGAGCAAAGCCGGCCAGTGGCGATGACGTCAGGAGGCGGGAAGATCTTTATCGGAACCGTGGGAAACTATGGAAGGCTTGAAGGCGCTTTAACGATCTACGATCCAGCTGCGGGCACGAAAACCGTCAAGAAAAACATCATCAGCAACCAGAGTATTACGGCGCTTGCTTACTATAACGGCAAGGTATTCGGCGGAACTTCCATCTGGGGAGGACTGGGCAGTACCCCGACCGCAACTGCGGCCAAATTCTTCGTGTACGATGTGGCAAGTGATACTGCAGCGCAATATACATTGCCGGTATCCGGCATGGATGCCATCACATCCATCATCGTTGGCCCGGATAACAAGCTGTGGGGGATGGCCGAAGGGTACTTGTTCGTATTCGACCCGGCAACGAACTCCTTCGATTCGTTCCAGCAGAAATTCACCGATGTTTCTTACAACGGCAATGTGTGGCGGGATGCTGAACTGCTTCTATCAAAGTCGGGCCAGGTGTTCGGTACCATTAAGAACAAATATTTATTCCGGATTGATGCGTCCAAGAACATCATCACCTTGGTCAACAACGGCGCCAACCGGATAACCGAAGACGAATTTGGCAATTTGTACTATTTTTATGGAACCGAATTGAAGCGTTATACGAATTGACAGCTTAATCCCGTAACCTGCACCCAGCAGGAAGAAGACCGTCTGGCTATTCACAGACGGTCTTCTCTATGTGCCGCTATCGCTGATCCAGCTCGTCTTCCAATCAGCATCGATCCGCTTGCAGGCTTCTTCCGGCTTCTCCATGTTCATCCACATGAGGAACAACTCCTCCTGCAGCTTCTCCATCTTGCTGGGATTCATGTTCATTTCCTTGACGGGCTTGGCATAGGGCAAGACGTCTCGGAAGTAATGATAATGCTTGGGGTGCAAGAGCGGATTATGCAGCGATTCATCCTCCGCCACCGAGATGCGGGCTGGAACGGTGCAGCCGCTTAGTTTCAATTGCGTCTGGGCTTGGGATCCGATCAGGAATTGAATCAACCGTTTGGCCTGAGGAATCGAAGGACTATTCGAATGGATAGCCAATCCCGCGCCCAACAACAGCGTACCCTTACGGATATGGCTTGGGATATGCGGTGCAATATCCCAGTTTATCCCGCTTTTCGCGAACTCGTTCATAAAGTAATACGTGCTCGTAATCAGGGCTACTTTGTTTTTCATAAACAGATTTTCGACGAACCGTGTATTTCCTTGAAGAAACACGGGTGACACCTGATATTTATACATAAGGTCCAGACAGAATTGGAAGGCTTCAATGGTCGCCGGATTCGAGAGAAAGGGCGCGTTCCCTTCCCCGGAGAAGAAGCTGCTTCCGTTCTGCAGCAGATACATCGGCCAGCGGTGATTCGAGATTGAGAATCCATAGCCATATTGCTGGATGGCGCCTATTTCGTCTTTGCATGTATGCCGTTCTGCCAAGATCAGGAGGTTTCGCCAATTGTCCAACTGATCAAGCTCGGCTTCAGAAATCATGTCCTTATTGTAGCAATAGACGACCGGAGAGAAAACGAAAGGGACAGCCCTTAGCTTAGCATCGGTAAACAGATCAAATAAAGCGGAATAAAGTTTGCGACCGGGATCCAGCTCCTTTGCGGAAACGGGTAAAAGCAGATCACATCTGCCGCGGTCTATAAGCCATCGAAAATGCTGATCGGAAATCACCCAAAGATCGGGAGCCTCACCGTTGTCGGTCATACTGAGCAGATTGTCCAAATAGGTTCCAGCCGCAATCGGAATGAGCTCGATCCTAAGCTCTGGATGTTCGTTCTGGTATGCAGCTAATAAGCGGCTTAACGTATCCCGTTCATGCGAGTCGGCATAACAGGCAACTCGAAGGGGGGCGATCTCCCGAGGCCCGGCGGACAACTGGACCCGATTGCCTTTGCCGGGGATTTTCTCGATAAGATTGTCGTTCTTCAGCTCAGCCAGCAGTTTGCGAACCGACATATGGCTTAAGTTATATTTATCGCTTAATTCACGTTCCGACAGTAAATAATCTCCCGGGCCGAGCTTTCCGTCCTTCATTTCCTGAAGTAAGTCATGCCTTAGCTTGCTGTATCGTTCTTGAAATTCATTACGTTTCTTCAGCAACTCAATCCGCTCCCAGGATTTTACCCTCAGTATACCACTAGGAGGATTATACTTGAAATCGGAAATAACGGACCTTTCCTCTTGCCTCCCCACTCTTGTTCGGCATCGTTAACTCCCGAGATTGACCTCTGTATCATATTCGGTCCATGTTCCGGCGCCGTCCAGAATCGCGAAGGACAATGCTTTCAAAGTAACGGTATACGGGTGATCCGTGATCATCACCACACCCTGATTCTTTGTTTCCAATAAGTTAAATAAGATGACCTTGCCGCTGTCCTTTAACCAGACCAGGCCGATGTTGCTTCCTTCCATCACGCGGGGGAAACTCCGGGATTCCTCACCAACCCGTTTTTGAAGCAAGGAGATCTCCTCATTGGAAGGTCTTGTGGATGCAGCATGATCCCAGCAAATGAGTTGTGCCGCATCCGGCTTCAGCTGCTCCAGGACAGCTTTATTTTTTAACGCGGCCGTTTGATCAAAGATGACCTGCTTATACAAAGGCAGCTTCTTCTGCCATTCCGCTCCCAGTTCATAATCCCCGAAGAATAGCAGCAATTCTCCGCCTTCGCTTCTCTGATCCGCACGGACAGGCTTGACCGGCAAACCTGCCAGCACAGGCAAGCTTGTCGGAACGATAGGTTCGGCATAAGCTCCATGCGTTCCATAAGCAAGGTGTACGGGATAATGTCGTTCCACGCCTGCGCCGGCTTTGTCAAATTCCCGCAGCACCGGAAGCGCATCCGCGATCGCTTTCCAATAGCTTTCCTCCAGTACCCATGTACCGCTCATGAAGAGCACGTTTTCAAGCCCCGACGCGATCGCCATTTTCGCTTTATACACCAAATTATGCTCCTTAAGCGAACGGGGAGGAAAAATAGTCGATTCGCTGTAAGCGAATTGTTTATCCATAAAGTTCAGATGATAGGCGATACCCAGCATTTCTTCGGCCTTGGCATAGGGCTTGGTGAAGCTTGCATCATTGAACTGCAATTCGCCGACCCGGAATAGCGTGTCCGGTATTTGATTGCGGATGGTGGGAATATCAATCCCGTGCCGCTCATCACCAAAATGCATGACCATGATGCCGGGCTGAACGCCCTCAATATTCGTCGCTTTTATTACCGCGGTAATTTTCTCGCACTGAAAGGCGACCCAATCTTTCATTAATTCCGTGCTCAGCTTCTCCGTTATTTGCCGCATTAAGGACGCTCTGGTTTCCTGATGCTTGTAGATTTCATTAAATTCCGATATGCAAACATCGCAGTAGCAGCCTTCTATCAACGCATTGAAATTACCGACGCGCAGATCGTCATCCAGGAAAACTTCATGGAAGCCTGCCTCATACAGCCGTTTTGCCGCTTGGCCGTTGTCCTCAATGAGGCAGTTATCGATTGCCCCGCAGAAATAGACCGTTTCTCCGAGATTATTGACCCGATAATGCCAGCGATCAGGAATCTCCAGATCGAGATCGGGATCATCCGGATTAAGCGAATTGCCCGGGTGACCGATCGGGATGGTTACCGAACCCACCTCGAATCCATGTGCTTCGGCAAATGCTTTCGCTTCCTTGAGCTCCTCCATGTCGACCATCTTGCCTGAGAAGAAACCCGCAATCCAAATTTTCTGAATGCCGGCTTTCTTCATATTCGCGATTAACTCGTCCCTTCCGGTCCGATCCAGCAAAGGTTCATGAGCCATGCTATAGTGCAGCTTCATCCGGTCTCCCCCTCCTAAAAACGATCAACTGCATCGACTTTCCTTGTACGCGAGGCATAAAGCCTGCACCTGCGGCCGACGTGTAATAAAAAAAGCGAAACTGGGATCCCCAGGATAGTTCGGCCCCAAGGCGGAAATCGCCTCGCGGGATGTTTTGTAGTGATCCATTCAATCACTTTGAATTATCAAACCAGATTACAGGCCCATCCCAGTCATCGCCGACAGATTCAACTCTCTTAAAATTGCCTGCTGTATATTCATTAATCACGTTTTCCCAAAATCTTTGAGCACCGATATTCTCTTTCTCTTGCTTTATTTCCCAAATCCCTTTATGGATCTCAAACGTTTTATATGCTACTTCCTTACCTACTCCTTGTCTTCTCCATTTACGCATAATAAAAAACTCAGCTATTGTTTTTGTTTCATTCCCGGGTTTCTTCAAAATGCTATGATTGTTTACCAATACAAATCCACCAAGCATGTGGTTTACTTTAACTAGAAAAGCCTGTCTCCCCTCTTCTTCTTTCCCTTGGTCTGTCCAATAATGATCAAGATATTTATAATCAAAAAGTCCAAACCTTCCCGGATCTTCATTGGTATATGCTGAACTATCATATTGGTAGTATTGCATTAAATTTCTCAATATTGGTTTATCATGCTCATCTGCTGTTATTAATTCAATTGAGGTGATCTCTGACATTGTCTTCATCACACTTTCTTCGTAAAATGTCTTGAAGGTATTTCACCTATGAACTGGAATTATCGTGAGGGCCTGCTCCCGTTGGGAAGCGAATGAGTTATTTATTTTCATAACGTACTGCGCCGAAGTTCATAAAAATACTGCACAATCGGATGCTTTAACCTCATCTTCTCGTTCATGTTTAAAATCCGCTTTTTTCCAACCCGTCTGTCGATCAAGGCCAGAATATTCAATAAGATATCCGGGCTCTCCAGGCTTTCCTCTATAGAAATAGATAAAAACTTAGTTGCAACAACGACAAAATTTGATTTACTTAATGATGACTGTGCAGACAAAAGCTCCTTGGCATATTCTGATATTTTTCTGCTTCTGGCAATTACCCTTAGACGATCCTCTGGCACTTTCCCCTTGGTCTCTATTCTGGCCGCTTCAATTTCTTCATGACTGACAGGAACATGGAAATCTGGATCATTCTTAATTTCCAGCTCCGTCTGATACCATTTGACCAGGGTCGTTGCATCGCTCATATTGAGTACGTTCTTTTTATCTACAGCAATATAACAAAGGCCTGCTTTATCAGGCAAATAACGGTAGCCAGTAGCCCGGTATTCGACCCTTCCCTGTAACGCAGGACAGAGAAAACCCTCCAGCTGTTGCTTCAATTTGCTCCAGGACATGTTATCCTCCTATGATCTAATATAAATACCTGTTAAGGCAATCATTCTATTATCCATCATACATTAACCAACACACCGATCATACTATATACAAGGAACGCTTTTCGATCCCTTATCTCCACGTACCTGTTCATAGGCAGCGAGGCATCCGTATAAAGGAGCTCCTCCGGCCCTAATTCGATCTGATAGAGCAGTTCTCCCCCAGAGATGCTCAGATTGTCAAAGGACCAGGTGCTTTTATGCGTTACAAGTCCAGCATATCCATTGGCAAACGTATGATCGTTGAAATCGATTTGCGGAGTTGTTTCATTGTTGACGAACACTTTGATGTTGGAACCGGAATTTTCGATCTTTACATGCTGGTAGTTCGAGAAGCTGATTTTTATTAATTCGATACAAGACCACATCGCCTCCGCTGTTATTCAGTTTCAGATCGAATTCATAAGTCGCATTGCCCCAACGTTTGTCTTTGATTTTAGTAACACCAAGGCCGGTTGTACCGCTCTTTTGATAGGTATGTCCTTGTACAGTCCAACTGCCTGAGAGGGATTGGTAATTTCCTCCCCCCCCCCCGCTGAAGCCGTCGAATACCACGCGCGCCCTGCCGCTCGTTACGCGAGAAGCCAGCTTTAATAACAAATCTTATAAATGTATGAATACTGACGTCATAGCGAGAAATAAAGAGAACCTTATTTGTGAAAACGCCTTGAAAGCATTCTGTGCCTATAATCCTATCATCAAACAAAATACGAACGCTTGTTTTTACCGTTTGTTTATTTCTTCCAGAAAATGATATGATTTTTGTATTCCACAGAACACTTTTGGAGGGATTAGATGAAGATACTTATTATTCAACCCAAGCTAGAGCACACGATTAAGCAACTGGAGAATGAATTACATAACAACAACTCTGCAGATATAGTAATATTTCCAGAGGGATATTTGAATGAAAATATTGAATCAGCATGCCATTTGGCAAAACGATTTAATACCATACTTATCGGTGGACATAGAAGATTGAATGATAGACCAAAGGATAGAGCGATTATTATTGACCGTTCAGGGACGGTTATTCTAGATAGAATCAAATATAGCCCAACATCTTTTGTTGAAGTTGAAGGTCTGAAAATTGGCCACATACTTTGTGACGAATTAATCGTCCAAGGAATTAAGAACGAAAGTGAAATGAACGTCGATTTAGTTGTACATCCAATTGGTGTAGGGATGTTTAGTGAGGAACAATTTCAAGAGTGGATAGATGAAGCTCGAAAAATTGCAATCACTTATAATACGATGATTATTGGCACAAGTCACGCCGATGGCTCCTATGGCGATACTGGCGTGTCGATACCAATTGCATATTGCTTCGGCAAGAATGGAGAAGAGATTTTTATCTCAAAAAATGACGTTCGACCAAGGATACTGGATTTACAATCAACAAATATCTCTATATCTCAAGAAGTCCACTAAGCAATAGCACACAAATATAAGTTCTATGAGGTGATTGCGAGTGCTGAAACAAAGAGAGATGTACAAATAAACAAAAGTGGCTGGGATAAAGTCGCTAATCAGTTTTTCGAAGGCTCGTTTGACATTCTTGACTACGGTACATATGCGCCAACAGAGGAAGAATTACATTTACTTGGACAAATCGAAGATAGCGTTATTTTAGAGGTTGGTTGTGGAAGCGCTCATACCTTGGAATATCTCGCTAAACGTGGAGCATGAGAGTTATGGGGCGTAGATCTATCCAGCACTCAAATAAAGACAGCAAAGGAAGTTGTCTCCAATCTAGATACTCCAATTACCTTTATTGAATCACCGATGGAAAATATTCCCGGTCTTCCTGAAAGCTATTTTGATAAAGCCATCTCTATATATGCACTGGGGTGGACAGTAGATTTACCAAAAACACTAAGCAATATCTATATAAGCCTAAAATCGGGCGGTATTTTAGTCTTTAGCTGGGAACATCCTGTACACAGTGTTGTTGAATACACGAATGAACAATTAAGCTTTAGACGTTCTTATGTTCATGAGGAAATTGAAAAACATGATTCTTGGAGGGGGACTCCAATAGTCATGCACAATCAAAAATAAGCACCTTCATTAATGAACTAATTAATACGGGATTCGTTATTGATAAGGTAATAGAGGATTCAAAGGTTGATGACAATGATACAAGTAATTCAAGTAAGTGGTACTCTGGTACAAAAGCTAGAATTATACCCTCAAGGTATTCAGTCTTGGTTGCTAATGGAGTACATGCAGGGGGAAACCTTACGAAACATCCTGACGCCGGCCTAGCTCGTTTACCAAATAACCAAACGGACAGCTGTACCTAGTTCCTGAAATTTGTTCTGGACATCCCTTCTGTGCCCGGAGGAGCAGATCGTCTTACTCTACAAAGACCATGCGACCAGTGAAAAGTTTCATAGTGAGAATAAAATCCGAACTGGATCTAGAGTGTCTACCTTCTGGGGAATTTGAACCTATGAAGAAGAAGGTATTTCGTCAGCGGGTCCAACCGGTTAGTCAGGATCTTCTACTCGCTTCAGCCCGTTTTGTGAAACATCCCCTCAGCTTCAAATTTCTTTTGGCCGTTAAAGCCCTTGAATCCGCAGTTACGTCGCCTGTATGCACATTTTGGTTGAGGACCGTTCATTATATTCTAAAATCGGGCTCTGACAAACAGGTGCTAGCAATCATTCAGAAACCTTACGGATTAAGGTTTATTTATGATTAAGATATACCTTTTTATTTGGGTCTTTATTTATTGTTTGTATTAAAAAATCACTACGTAATTCATCACCGAAGTTATTCCTATAGTCACATGTACTTAAGTCAATAATATCCTCCTTTACCAAAATTACATAGTCACCACAAAATATCATGAACAGATGGAGAAAATCAATAATAATTGAATTTTTCTTTAATATTTGACACTTTTTGCACGTTTTTTCCCTATAAATCTTATCCTCAGTCGTCAGCCTTGCATAAACCTTAAATCCAAAATTGACTGAATTTTAAGAAGATTTGGTCAAGAGCCTCTTAAAGGTAAGCTTGT
Organism: Paenibacillus nasutitermitis; assembly: GCF_014641075.1. Lineage (GTDB taxonomy): Bacteria > Bacillota > Bacilli > Paenibacillales > Paenibacillaceae > Paenibacillus_Z > Paenibacillus_Z nasutitermitis. Next base: position 872,804 of record NZ_BMHP01000001.1, on the reverse strand, counting down.
ACATTTCGTAAATTTCATAAATTAATAGCATGTAATAAGGCTGGATAATCGACATAGCCTCAATCGAAGACATATGTGTGACACCTTCTTCATTAGGTAATTCCTCTATTGGAATTCGGTCATTGACTTTAGCCGGCATCACCTTAGTGGATCGAAATTGCACCCTCTTAAATTTCTTCTTGTTACAAGAACGATGAGGGCTTTCTTTCGAACCCCTTTCACCCACTGATTGAATAGTTGTTCGAGCAATGTAAGCGAAAAGATATTCACCTAGAGATTAATGACAAGGACAGTATAGAGATTTGGCTGAAGAAATATAAGTATAAATGTCAATATTAACATGGACACTTTTCTTGTTTAAGGATGTACAAAATCACTTGTCCTCATGAACGAAATGAGCCTTCAATCGATATTCGCCTACAATTGTGACGACAGTTGAGCATCTCCGGGATAACACACGATTACTTTCAAAAAAAGCGATTACTACCGGGTCTATCAAATCTTTTGTGCAAACTCTTTTACCGCTTCTCCACGCTGAGAAATTATCTGAGATGCTATCTGGGAAGAAGACGGATAGCTGGAGAAGCATTATCCCCAATTTTGTACGCGATCTGTCCACTTGCGGGTCACGCCCATGATGACCAGATAAAGCATTTTCAATAAGAAATCATTCCTTGGAATTCGTTTTGCCCTTCGCCGCCTTACGCAGCTGGCAGTGGTAACTCTCGATGAGTTAGCGTCAAATAGCCCCCACCTGTGGAAAGGCCGAGGGCTGTGCTAGTATAGACTACGTGAATTATAAGATCTGACTTGATATACTAAATTTTTGGCATAATTGTTAGTTGGATATATGCTATTGTTACTCTATTCAAGGAGGTGTTCCGACTGTCGATATCAGGAGAAGATAATGTGAAATCAGTTAGTCTCCCGCTGAATAAACCGATTTTTTTCTGTATATAATTGGCATTCAAATATTCAATCCGTAATATTAAAACATCCCGATTCTTTAGCTTGGATTTATAGTAATTACATACAAATATATATGGACACAGACCCTGAAATAACTTTTGCAGATTTTTACCTGAATAACGGATTAATCCATTCTTATAGTTGTCGTTTTCTTAAGCAGAATAGCATTTCGAAATCTTTAGTTAAAGAAATGTCTACTTTCGGTGATTTATTAATTCTTAGTTTAAGAAATGGTTACTATATTTATGCAGTTTTGGACATCTCAAAAATATTGAGCTATAACAAAAAAAACAAATATTTTCATGAGGTTTTTATTTATGGTTTCGACTCGTTAAGACAAACGTTTCAAATTGCTGACTATGTAAAAGGTCAATATATTTATATGATAGCTACTGTTGAAGAGATTGAAAATGCAATTGAAGAAACCTTGAAAATTGACTATGAACATCATTTATCAGAAATAGAACTGTGGAGGTATAATGACAGTTCATTTTATAAATTTGATTTGCAAAATTGAGGAGTTACAGGATTATTTAGGTTCTAGAAATTCATCAGCTCGTTATAGAAATAAAACTGCTCCCTCACAGAATTGGTGTTTTGGATTAGATGTGTATAATAATATATTACTTCATTTAGAACGTGTTCATGAAACTGATGCGGTTATCGATATCAGACCTTACCATCTCTTTTATGAACGTTCTGGATTGTTAACACAAAACTGAACAACTTTTATAAGGGCATACTCCTGGCTTGAACAGAAGTCGGATAATCTAGTGTTCCGTGAATCCGATGGTAATTAAACCAATGGACATAATCATGGAGTTCGACGTCAAGCTGCTCCTCCGTGAGAAAATGTGCTTGGTTAGCGAATTCCGTCTTGAAGATTTTAAAGGTTGCTTCTGCAACGGCATTATCGTAGGGACAGCCCTTTCGGCTAAGCGAACGTGTAACGCCAAACGTTGTCAACGCTTCAGAAATGAGCTTGTTATCAAATTCTCTGCCACGATCTATATGAAACATTTGAATGCGATCCAACCTCACCGAGCTGCCGCACCTAATTTCACGATTAAAGAGGTCGACAAACAAGCATACTTAATGCCAATTACCGGCTACCCGTTCGTACGTCAAATCGCTGATGACAACAGCGTATGGCTCATCTTGATCAAATTCCCGTTGCAGCACATTCTTTACGATAGCCTCATTAGAATCGCTTTTAACAGACTTGTACTGCGCTACTGTGTACTTAGATACCAGCCCATGTTTGCTCATGATCTGACCGATCTTGCGGCGTGAGGCTAATAGGGCCCGCTTTCCTAATTCCACCTTGATTTTTCGTGTCCCATAGTTGTTTCGACTAGCTGCGAAGATGTCTCGAACCGCATCCTCTAGCCGTTGTTCTTCCTCGTTAGCGGCGGGCTCAGACTTGTAGTAATAGGTGCTTCGTGGTAGTTGAAGGACTTCGCACATTGCTGATACCGAGTACTTGTGTGCATTATTGCGAATCACATTTACTTTCGTCCCATGATCAGCGCGGCTTGCTTTAAAATATCGTTCTCCATTTTCAAACGCTGATTTTCTTTGCGTAAGGCTAGGGGTTCATTCTCTTCCTCTGTGCGATTATTTTTTTCTTTAAAGGAACCTGTTTTCTGACTTTGTGCAATCCAACGATCACATGCAGAAGCACTCAGATCATAATCCTTGATAATGTTCGCTCTTGATTTTCCACTCTCGTAAAGCTGGACCATCTGCTTCTTAAACTCGGCTGTAAATGTACGTCTTGGTTTTGGCATCGTTGATTCGCTCCCCTATCTGTTCCCTTCATTCTACTAGCCCTTATTTTTTCTGTCTAAATTAGTGTAGACGATCCATTCTAAACTTATGGTTAACCGTATAAAATACTTGGGGGATTCTATCTATATTAAAAACATTGATAGTTACCTAAACATTTATTTTGAACTTACTAAAAAAATGGAAACCATAAGGAATTTAACAATTAAATATAAATTGAATACATTCCAAAAATCCAATCCTATATAAAATTCTGCTTTATCAGTGATTTGAACCTCTCTTTCGTAAAAATTCTTAGCGGCGAACAAGCCGTAACCAACCAGATCTGGATCGCGCTGATTGCGTATTGCTTGCTCATACTGGTGAAACTGGAAAACAAGGTCGGACACAGTTTGTTGCAACTCACACGCTGGTTAACGAAGGTACCATAGAGATGCTTGTTCTGTAAATGCTGTTTCATCCACTTGAAAAACGTCTCGATCGCCCAGCGTCTGCGGTACATCTCACTGATTTCTTCACTCGTCAGGTCGAAGCGGTTGGTCACCAGAAAGAGCAAGTTACCCTCCGAATCTTACGACTGGATCATCCGCAGTACATGCTTCATTTTCTTCTGCTGTGAGCCGATTCGGACGTGCCAATCGGCCTAGACCTTGCTGCCTTCAGGGATACCGAGATCCTCTAGCGGCCTCGATATGCGTATTGCTCTTCAAACGTGTCACGAACCAGATGCCGTCAAGGCAGTAACGATCAAAGGCGGAATAGTCGATGTAGCCGCGATCAAAGACATACGTGACGCATTTCGAAATTCATCAATTGAATATTGAAAGCCGGAGTGTCGCCTTTACGAATAAGAAGGGAGGTGAAATTGAGAATAAGCTTGGAGGAAAGAGGTGATAGTTTTTTTGCTGACGTTATTCTTTTTAAAAATTTGTTAAATTACAAACCACAAGGAGGATAATATTTTATGAAGAAAAAAATTTTAGCCGTCATTCTGTTACTGCTTTCCTTTATTCCAATTATTCAGGCAAATGCTGCGGATATGTTAATCCCTAACTACAGTTTCGAGTCAAATCTGACCTCTTGGACGCAAAATTTTGGTACAGGCGGGATTACGGCTTCCACAGCACAACAACATTCTGGGGCTAAGAGCATTAAAATTACGGATACATTAAATACCGGTCAATTTGGAATCCAGAGCGCCTTTATGAGTGCAACCGCAGGAACCACGTATGAAACTTATGCATGGGCATATATTACTAGCGGCGCAGCGGATTTGTATCTTAGGTATTACGATAGTTCCCATACGCTAATTACATCTACATATGTGAGTAAAAGCTCTCCGACCAATCAATGGACTTATTTGAAGGCAAGGATGACAGCGCCTGCGGGAACAGCCTATTTAGCGGTATTGCTATATTCAAACAATGCTAATGTTGGAACTGCTTATTGGGATGATGTGACTGTAACAGCTGAATTTACTACACTCGGGCCTCAGGTGACCAGTGCTTCAATTCACGCTGCAACATTCGGCAAGGATTCAGCCAACAATGACATGATTTATGCTGTAGTTGACGGAGCTTTGGATGGGACCACACAAGCCAGGCTAGTTGCGATTAATGCAAACACATTAGCTGTCGCCAATTCATTTACGCTGCCGGGCTCCTCAGGCGGATGGGCTGCAACGACGGCAACAGATGGAAAAGTTTATGTTGGGGCCTATACGAATGGCCATCTATATCAGTATACTCCCGGAGCTGCAAGTGTAATTGATTTGGGTCAAGCGCTAGCAGGCGAGACATTTATCTACGGCTTAACCCCAGGGTTAAGTGGTAAGGTTTATGCGGGAACTTTCCCTAACGCACGTCTATTTAAATATACCCCAGGTACAGGGTTTGCAGGAATCGGACCGACACCCTTTAGTCCCGGCTCGGTTTATTCCCGGGCGGTCGCCTACGATGCTGCAAATGACATAACCTATGTCGGAACAGGCACAAATGCCCGCTTGATGAGATTCGATAATAAAACAGGCACTAATGTGAATATATTGCCTGCGGCCTATAGCAGCGAATCTTTAATCTACGGACTCAATGTTTCGGGCACCAAAGTATTCGCACATATGAGTCCGAGCACCAGCGTAGTCGTAATGAATGTAACCTCGGGTGGTGTCGCTACTTTAGATGCTGTGATCCCTTCTATGACCTCTACCTATGTATCTCCAGCCGATAACGGATTAGTTTATTATACAAAAGACACAACATTATACTCTTATAATATGGCCAGCAAAGTCTCCACTTCCTTATCCTCCGGTTTTGGGGTGAATCCTTATGCTTTTGGCATTCTTACATTAACCGATCAAGTGAATTACCCCGGAAAATCTGTGGTGGGAATCGGAAATTGCAATGGAATACTTTGCGTAAGCAAATACGACATCCAGACAGGCTATACTGCCTACGCCCCTCTATCCGTCTCTGAATCGGTATCTGGAATTGAGAGCATTCTTGGGGGAGCGGACGGTAAAATATATTCGAGCGGTTATCTGACCGGCGGAACCGGCATCTACACCCCCTTGAGATCCGACTTGAATACACCTACTTTGCGCGGCGTGGAACAAGCGGAAGGGATGACGACCTTGAATGGCAAGAATTACTTCGGCGGCTATCCGGGGGCCATCATCTACGAGCATGATCCAAATTCAGCATGGGTAAGTGGCACGAATCCTCGTCAAATGTTTAGCCTTGAGGCGAATCAACAGGATCGGCCTTTCGGCATGGCAAGCGGGGGCGGATTGCTTTTCATCGGCACAGCGCCTGAATACGGCATTCTCGGCGGAGCACTGACTATATACAATCCGGCCACATCGCAATATACCGTACATCAGAACATTGTGAACAAACAAAGTATTATTGCACTGACGTACTTGAATGGTTATGTTTACGGCGGAAGCTCTGTATCGGGGGGCTTGGGGATAGCACCGTCACAAACGGAAGCCAAGCTTCTTAAATACAAAGTGTCTGATGGAACCTCAACGGTAATTAGCTTACCCGTTTCAGGGTTAAAGGCAATTACTGCTGTAACAGTTGGACCCGATGGGAACATATGGATGATGGCAGAAGGATATCTATTCCTTTACAATCCGACGACAAATGCATTTGTATACTATTACAACTGGTTTCCTACAGTGTCCTACAATCCGACAGCAACCGCAACTATGGTAAGAGATGCCACTCTTATAAGTGCCAAAGATGGTAATGTCTATGGAACCATCTCGGGACTGAAATTATTCAGAATCGTCCCATCCACGATGTCAATGACGGTTCTTGATTCAGGAGGGGCCATTGGTTTGAGCCCGGACTGGTTCGGTAATTTATATTATTTCACCGGTTCTACTCTGAAAAGATACGCATTCTAGACAGTCAAGATAATTTCAAGAAAAACCGTCAGGGAAGATCGCCCTGACGGTCCTTTGCGTTCGTGCTGATGAGTTATTCTTCGACGTCCCCCTTACGGACATCCTCAATCCTGTACTCGTAACCATGCACGCCTTTGTAATACTCGGGGTACATCGCTCCTCCGCAAAACCCGCACGAAAACTGCGGCGACGCCATCGGATCCCCGATATCCATCCTGTCAAAGCTTCTCACTGCGTCATACGGGATCTTTTCCTGCTCCTCACACTGCAGGCATATGTAATTGCCGGCCATCTTGTCGCGCAGAAACTTGCTCAGCGGCGCGCTTCCCTCGAGGCAGACTTCTCCCTTCTATTCATAATAACATTGACACTTCGGACAAGTCATCGGGTCGTGTCCTGTCTTTTCTTTCACTTGCTCGCTCCATGTTCTGCGCCCAAGCATGCGCTTGGCTCGTACGATCCATTTCCGTGCGGTTTGCTGCCATTCACTCACAAGCTTTTTACACAGCGCCTTGATTCGACGGGCATATACCCCGTAATACCTTATGGTCTTAAAATTCGCGTCCGGGATCAGCCGAATAAGCCGCGCTATGAATTCTTCCACGGTTACTCGCTCTGTCTTCTCCTGCCCATCTATCTTGTCATGGTACCTGAATTCCACATATTCTCCGTCATAGCTCACGATCCGGTTTACCGCAATCGCCGGTCTTCTGATGTAGCGGCCTATGAATCCCAGTTGGGCTTTCACATTCCCTTTTTGTTTCGGCGCATACACATAAAAGCCTTCCCCATTATTTGCGTAGGCTTGTTGCAGCCTCGGCTGCACCTGCTTCTTATCCCGTTCATTCAAATTTTGACGAATCAACTTCAGCACGACCGTCTGCCACTGGTCGTCTCATCCGCATACGCGATGTCTTGCTCCAGCAGACGCGTATGCAAATGTCCGTATAGCGCCCCGATCCACCGCTCTGCCCCCGCAATCATCCAGTTCGCCAACGTCTGCCGGGAAAGGTTGATTCCCAAACGCTGAAACTGTTGCTCCTGCCGGTAAAGCGGCTGGCTGTCGACGTATTTTTGCGTCATCACATACGCAACCGCCGAGGGCGAGGCGATACTGCCGGGAAACGCCTGCGCCGGCATCGAGGCCGTGATCACCGGTCCCCGAGTGTCATTGCGCTCGCAGAACCGACAACCGTAGACGAACTGCACGTTCTCCACGACGCTCACTTGGGCCGGAATGATTTTCAGTTCCCGATGCACTTCCTTGCTCATCTCGTGCAAGGTGCCGTTGCAGCACGGACAGAACGCTTCTGTGTCCGCTAACCGGTGGGTGATCGTTTCCGACGACAAAGACGCCAGTTGCTCCTGCCGGGCGCCGCGCTTTTTCCTAAAACAGTTACTTCATCAGGTCATTCAAAAGATAGAAGTCCATCAAGATGGCTCTATCAAGATTCATTACAACATCGCCCACCCTAAGGGAATGGGTGAATTATTGCAAGGGGCTTAATCGAAAGCCCCTTTCCATTTAAGTAACACTGTACACTCCACATGTGTGGAGAGGAGAGACAAAAAAATCGATATCTCCAAACTAAATGATTAATGAGTCCTTCGAATGAGAGAGCAACATTTCAAAAGTCACTTAATGATATAAATAAAGTGCAAAAGGTATTCTAAATAATGTTAGGGGATGGGGAAATGAGCAAGTTAAAAGGCAAAATTGCATTAGTAACAGGAGCAAGTAGAGGAATAGGGCGAGCCATTGCACAACGCTTCGCTCAGGATGGACTTTTAGTAGCCGTGCATTATGGAAGGAACCATGATGCTGCAGAAACCGTGGTTCGTGAGATTGAGCAGATGGGCGGTTCTGCTTTCACAATAGGTTCTGTGCTTGGGTCTGTACAAGGCGTGAAAGATCTTTATGAAAAGCTAGATATAGCTTTGAAGGAACGTACGGGTGACACTCGATTCGATATTCTGGTAAACAATGCGGGAATATCCTTAGCAACATCCATTGAGGAGACAACGGAACAAGCTTTCGATGAGATTATGGCCATCAACGTGAAAGCGCCGTTCTTCTTGACTCAACAAGCTCTGCCGCGTATTCGAGACGAAGGTCGTATTATTAATATTTCGTCTGCAACGACGAGAATATCCCTCCCGGCTATTCCCGCATACAGCATGACCAAAGGGGCAATCAACACGCTAACGCTCGCCCTAAGCAATCAATTAGGGCCCCGTGGGATTACGATTAATGCAATCCAACCTGGATTCGTTGCCACGGACATGCAAGCTGCAACGCTGAAAGATCCCGACGGATGGAAGTTCGGTGCTGCTTTCTCTATTTTTGGAAGATGGGGAGAGCCAAGTGATGTGGCGGATATAGCTGCTTTTCTTGCCTCTCCTGACAGCCGCTGGGTAACCGGCCAATTGATAGATGCTAGTGGAGGATCCCATTTGTAAGTTTATCAGATGAAGTACTGGGATCGTTAACTGAAAATAATACAACAGGCTGCCGACTTAATCGATCGGTAGCCTTTAATTGCTTTCAAGATCAGTCGCCAATTAAGCTAATTATTCATACAGTGCACTATGAAGCTGCCCCCATAGACCTAAACCCATTTGAGATAAAACCCGATAGCCGCTTAGCTGCAGCTGCATACCGCCTGCATTATGCTGTGATACTCCGCTTAATAGGCCATCGTTCGTTAAATGCTTTACCAAATTCCGATAACATTGCTCAGCTTCCTGCAAATACCTGTCACCTATCACTTTCTCTTTAACTGAAATAGCCATTGCTGCTGCAATAGCTGAAGATCCAGAAGTTTCAACAATTGTATCCGGCCTATCTAAAAATACATTCCATAATCCATGTGGCTGCTGCCGCTTTAATACGAGTTCACTCATCCTTACAATCTCTTGTTGCAGCTCATCCAATTCAGGCAACTGATTATATACAGAATGCATGAGCGTGCAATAGGTTTTAACTAATCCTAAGTAATACCAGCCGTATGCTCTCGACCAATTTTTAAACGTATAGGATTGGGAATCAAGCATATAACGTAAATAGACATCCTGATCCGTCGTTAAATATTTTTTGCGAAGTAATATTTGCCCAATCGCTTGCTTCGCAAATGATTCATTTTGCGAGACTTTCGCTATCACCGCTAAAGGATAGGCGACTGTATAGCAACCTTCAGCAGAAACCATATCATGATCGATAATAAGCGCTGACTTGAGCATTCTTTGTTTAAAAAAAGCTGCTGCTTTTTCAATTAATGGGTGATGAGGATGGCGTTTAGCAATTATCGCTACGGGTAAGGTTGCTTCGATGGTAGTAAAAGAGCCATCTGCTATATTTCCATACAAATCTTCATACACAAGCTCTCCATCGGCTGTTACATATTGACCAAGATGTGTATCGAGCGCTTGATTAGCCTTCTCCGAGTAATTACCATACATAAAACTGTCTATGCCATCGAGTACACATCCCTCAATCCAGCCAAACGGCTGTATGGATTTAAAAGACAGCAGGCTATGAATAGCCTCTTCAATTTTAGTAGTTTCTGCAGTCATAACGAGTATATGCGGAACAAAAAAATGCTGATCAATGCTTTTGTTCTGATCATTAAAGATCCAAAGTTGCTGCATCTCGCCTGAACAGCTTAATACTAATCCCTCCGTAACAACCTTTTTCGCTGTTGTTTTATCCAGTATGAATTCAAAATATTGAAACACATAACTATAACGAACATCAATCGTACCAATGAGCTCACTGCTTTGCTTTAGTTTCACGAGTATGAGCTGTTCATCCCGATAATCCACAGCATTTGTAATGCGCAAACGATAATCGGCTACCTGTTCACTTTCGATGGCTTGCAGCGCATGATCATCCCAGTTTAAGCTTAATGAGTTCTCTTCATCCCCAATCACCGAAGCTGACCAACCTCTTGGAATATGCTTGCCAGCTGAAATACTCACCTCATTGGCAGCCTTGCATACGTGAGCAGCCAATTGTACTCCTGTATTTTTCATACCTGTATCTCCTCAACAATTAATCCTCTTGCTCCCTATATCGACTAGGAGTTAACTGAACAACCTTTTTAAATTGGCGATTAAAATTAGAAGCCGTGCTGTATCTTAATTTCTCAGCAATATCAGCTATTTTCATATTTGTATGCCTTAGCATATATTTAGCCTTTTCTATTCGATAATTAGATAAATAGTCAGAGAATGAAACTCCAACATCCTTTTTGAATACGCGACTTATATAACTCGGATGATAATTCAGCTGGCTCGCAAAATATTCAATACTAAGATCCTGATCGTACCGCTCCATAATCTCTAATGTCACAAATTGCGAAATATTGATTTCTGACTTTTGAATTTTCTTTCTATTCCATACGATTAAAGGCTTTACTAAATGAACAATTAGCCACTGTTTCGTTTCATCTACCAAATGAGAGCTTTCGAGCATATACAAAGGCAAACGATGCTGCTCAAGTACCATGCTTATGGATTCACCAGCATCCTGGATGATGCCTGTAAGGTTATTAAACAATCGATTCATGGCATGCTGATAATCACTATGATGATTGGCAAAGGAACAAATATGTTTAAGCAGCTCCTCTAATTTTGCTTCCGCATGCTCTTCATCTAATAGCTTAATCGATTCAATGAGCTGATTTTCTAATTCTTTCGGATAACGGAATAATTCCGAGTTATGCGGCTCTACTTCTTCAATACTTAAAATAGATTCATCCTCCAGACGAGCCCGGTAATAGAGCGCATGAATGCTTTCATCATAAGCTAAAGAGGTATATATCCAGTCGTGATGCTCACGGCTAATCCCGATATTTACAGCAAGCTTTAAGAAAGATTTAATATTATACTGCAGCTGCACCATTGCATTATACGAATAGATTTTTAACGAAACAGGGCTTTCAAGCGGACTACCCATAATAAGATGAATCATTTGGTTGTTTATTACCGGAGGCAATGTATACGCTTTATCAATGGTCTCGTCGATAATATTGCAAATAGCAAACAGCATTAAATCATAATCCTGAGCGGAGTACTGTAATTCTTGTCGATCAATTTGCAAGGATACAATGCTCCAGGTTTCCCAGTTCACAGGCAAGTATAGCTTCTCCAACTGCTCATCAATCGTACTGGTATTAACATGTCCTAATAAAAGCTTTATCACAAAAAATTCCTGTGCTTGCTTATACAGCTGATTCATCTGTACCTTTAACTGGTGCTTTGAGGTCGTAAGCTCACTGAGATGATCACTTATAAAATGGATCTCGTTATGATCAGGCTCTCCTTGATGTTTCGTAATCGAACGATACAACCTTCTAATTGGAGAAGACATATGATTAGAGAAAAAATATGAAGTTGCGATGACGAGTAAAATTAATATCGATACACTAATGATGGTGTAAAATTTGATGTTTTTGGATTTATTCATCAGTTCTTTAATAGGCGTTACTGATATGTAAATCCAGTCATTATATTGGGCTTTATTAAACTGAATGAGCAGCTCTTTATTGTCGATTGTGTCAATAAAATAGCCTTCTAACTGGTCAATAAGTTGGATTTCTTTGAAGTACGCTTGTTCAGTAACCAGACTTCCTACATCTGACTGTATAAGACTGGAAACCACTTGACCGTTTGAATCCACGACAAACGTATTGTCGCTGCTAGAATCTCCAGATAGCTGTTTATTAAGCTCGGTTAATGGAATATGTACAGAAATCAAACCATATGGATGGTTTGAATTTAATGGTATGTTTTTATTTAATTGAATGATGGATTTCCCATTTTCTTCAAAATCCAGCTTCCAGTAGGAGGACTTGCCGGTAGCACTCGCCAGTGTAAGCTCATGATAAATTTCAGATAATAGATCATCATGTTTATCGACGCGGACACGATTTTTCATTTTGTATACGGCACCGCTATCCACTAGCCAGTCTTCGTTGTAGCTGACGAGTTTAATATCTGTAATACCCAGCTCAAACACTTGAATTTGTACCAAGCTAATGATTAGTTTCTCAAACACCTCACGATTCTCGTAATCAAATGGTAAATCCAATACGCTTTGCATAGATATCGCATTGGTCGTAACGGGAGTAATAATCGTCTGTGTTGTTAACGTGTCGACTGTTTTCAAAACCGATTCAACTCTTGCTTTATTTTGCTGCAAAATAAGTTTATTGCTTGCGGTTAACTCCTCTTGTAATACGGATGCAGATTTATGGAATGATAGGTATCCTAATAATAGAATTGGGAAAACACCAATCAGACAGCTAATGATGAGCATTTTATTAAAAAAGCTTCTCGGCACAAGCTTTATCATGTTGTTCCTCCCATTTTTTCACTATCATACCATAGATAAAAAGCGTCCAAGAAGAGGATCATATCTCCCGATAGAATCCCCTGCTTGGCTATTTATCTATTTATTTTTATAAAGCTCAGAAAATTCTTTAGCCACTTTCGAACCACCTGCTTTTTTCCACATCTCTACAGCAGCGTCAAAGCCAGCATCATCAATTTCGCCCATCACATATTTTGTTTTTGCATCCGAAATAATTGTTTTCAGCTGCTCATCTTTTTCGATTTGTGTCGGTGAGATTAATCCATTTGATGGATTGGAAACACCAACTGCAGCATACTCAACCATGCGCTCATTTAGCATTTTATCCGTATCTGTTTCACTAATAGGATACATAACGGCATCTGTCGTAATTAGATTTTTCAAGTCATCAAGATTGAATTGCTCTTCGGCTGGCTTTAATGCATTTTCTTTTACAATTCTAACGAATTCAGCCTTCGCTTCATCACTATTTACCGCATTAAAGTAGCTTAATACTTTTTTCAATTCTTCTTCCGTTTTCACGCTTGTTTTTGGAATTAAAGCTCCTCCAAAATTTCCAGTATCAGCATAGGCCTTATTGTTAACAGGTGGACCTACTGTCATATCATAGACGTTTTTCGTTTCTTTCATTTGTAAATAATAGAATGGCACAACCGCGTCAATTGATTCGATAGTTAGACCAACCCTGCTATTATATAGATCCTTTCGTGCTTCATTACGTACTATAATTGCAAAGTTTTTATTGATTAATCCTTCAACATAGAGCTTCCGTACGAATGCTAATGCTTCGCGGAATTCTTTTGTCTCAATGTCTTTGACAAAGTTTCCACTGTCATCGACCTTCCACTGATTTGGCGCTCCAAACCATGAGAAGATTTCAGGAGATATAACGTTCTCATAAAACATGAGACCGTAGGTGTCATTGACTCCATTTTTGTCAGGATCTTTATCCTTGAATGCTTTTAGGAGGTTGTAAAATTCATCTGCCGTGGTTGGCTCTGACATTCCAACATTCTCAAGCCAATCCTTACGAATGATGGTTCCCGGACGAACGAGTGGACGAGGTCTCGGAATAACATAATAACCTCCATTAATCGATAGATTATCTAAAATTTGCTGATCATACTTTTTCAGATTAGGAAACTCATCCAAATAAGGAGTGATGTCCCAGAACATTCCAGACTCAATTCCGTTAATTACCGTTGTAATGAATGGATTATCTACCATAATTGCTTGTGGTAATTCACCAGAGCTAAGCGTAACATTTAATTTGTCTGCGTATACATTGAAAGGTACATAAGTGATGTCTAAGTCGGTATTTGTAATTCTTTCCGTTTCCGTTACAATTGGACCATCGTCTGAAGGAGCTGTGTTGGAGAAGAATACGTTCATCATGGATACTTTGTTTTTTTCTTTAGATCCCTCGGATGACGTACCGCCAGTTCCCGTAGAAGAAGTACCGCTAGTTCCTGTTGTTGGGGTACCACTATTGCTTGAACTGCAGCCACTCAAAACAATCGATACTCCCAAAGTAGCACTTAATACCGTAGACCAGAACTTTTTCTTCTTCATGTATTGACCTCCATTATCATTATCTATTTCCAGCTCGCCAATGTAGAAGAAGCTGGCGATGCTACAAACCAATCGGGAACCTACAGCCAAATATACAGATCCTTATCATCTTCTTCGAGCTCGCCTTTTTCCAAGCCCTCATCTTCGGTGTTATGATCAAGTTTTCCTTTAAATAGCTTCGTATTGGGATCTACAAGATGTTCGCCGGTCATTAGATCAAATTCCCATCCGTGCCAAGGGCAGCGTACAATCTCATTCTCTCGTCCATATTCATATTCATAAACAAGAGAAGGAAGCCTTGTGCCGGTAATAACCCCTCTACAAACGGGTGCACCGAAATGGGGGCAGGCATTTTTCCAGGCATAATATTGCCCATTCACACGATAAAGTCCAAACTCCGTGTTTTTCACTTTCACGATTTTGCATTTGCCCTCAACCACTTCCTCTTTCGATGCCACTAAATATTTCTGCATTTCAATTCTCCCTTCATTAGCCTTTAACAGAACCAATTAATGCACCTTTAGCAAAGTATTTTTGCAGGAAAGGATAGACACAAAGTATAGGTAAAGTTGCTACTGTAATGACCGCCATTTTGACGGTTTCAGGGGGAATAGACGATTCACCGTCAACGGAACCCTGTTCAACAAAGCCAGCTTGAGAAACCATTACAATTTGGCGCAGCAATACTTGTATGGGCCATTTTTCGGTATCATTGATATATAAAATAGCGTGAAGATACGTGTTCCACTGAAATACCGCATAAAACAAAGTTAAAGTAGCGATTGCTGGTAACGCTAAAGGCAACATAATACGGAACAGCAATGTTAAATCTCCACAACCATCTATCTTAGCGGATTCTTCAATCTCTTCGGGAATCCCTCTAAAAAAGTTAATCAGTATGATTAAGTAAAAAGCGATTATAGCTCTCGGAATAATAAGTGAAGCGAAATTATTCAACAATCCCAACTCTTTAACGATCAAGTAATCTGGAATCATCCCGCCCGAGAAGATCATCGTAAAAACAATTAAAAACATGATCGTTCGCTTAAAATGAAATCTGCGTCGAGACAGCGGATAACCAAGCAACGTCGTCATTAACAAACTGAACAATGTACCTATAACCGTGATTTTTATTGTTATCCATAGACTCGCAGGCAGAGCATTCGTTGAAAAAATGTATCTATAGGCAGATAGCGAGAAGTCTGTTGGAATTAACAAGAAGCTTCTCGAGTTATACTCTTCGACTGAAGCGAAGGAGCTGGAGATAATATGAATGAATGGAATAATGGTAATCAGTGCAAATATAGTAAGCAGGCTAATATTAACGATATCGAAGGTATATTTCCCAAATGATTTTTCCTTCATTAATACAGTCCCTCCTCACCTAATTTTTTGGCTATCCGATTCGCCATCACAACAAGCAGCAAGCCTATGAGGCCTTTAAATAAACCAACGGAAGTAGCATAGCTTAGTTGACCGCTTTCAATACCGACTCGATAAACATAAGTATCAAAAACTTCAGCTACCTCTCGATTTAAAGAATTAACTAACACATAGACATGTTCAAAGCTGGTTTCTAGAATATCACTCAGCTTTAATAAAAATAGAATGACAATTGTGCTGCGTATACCGGGGAGCGTGACATGCCATATTTGACGAATTCGGCTTGCGCCATCCATTCGCGCGGCTTCATACAGCTCTGGACTAATCGCAGATAATGCAGCTAAGTAAATAATCGTTCCCCAGCCTGTATCCCGCCAGATCACTTGCAAAATATACATAGGTCTGAATAGCTTCTCACTCATCATAATCGTAAAGTTGTCAACGCCATAAGAAGATAATAAACTTTGCAATAGGCTGCGTTCGGATTCAAAGATAATAAAGAACATAGAAACTACGACAACCCAAGACATGAAATGAGGAATATAGATGATGGTCTGAATCGAGCGTTTAAACGCCTCTTTTCGAATTTCATTTAGCATAATGGCAATTATAATGGGAGCAGGAAAAGCGAATACAAGCTGAAATACAGACAGCATCAATGTATTACGCAGAAGCATCCAGAAGTCCATATCTGTAACAAGTCGTTCAAAATGTTTAAGCCCTACCCATTTGCTGCCCAAAAAACCGGAGAATGGATGGAAGTCCTGGAATGCAATGATGACGCCGCCCATAGGGAGATACTTGAATATGATAAAGTACAAAATACCAGGAATGGCCATTAAATAGAGCCAGTAGTCTTTACGTATGTCTTTTATCACTTGCAATGATGGCGCTCTCAAAGTACCCCTCCTTTTTATAATTAGACTCGCGTTAAGCCATATAGTTTGGCTGCATTGTCACCCATTATGGCCTGCTTAAGATCCTTGGGAAAGGAACGTAATGCCAGTTTGGGATGATCAAAATCCCAATGAGGGTAATCACTTGAAAATAAAATTTGTGATTCTGCCCTGCACATTTTAATAATATCAACTAAATGTTGCGGATTTTCTGGCTCTTCAATAGGCTGCGTTGTAAGAAAGACATGCTCTCTTATATAGTCAGAAGGCATTTTTCTCAGCCAAGGTGTAGTATCTCGAAGCGCTTTATAGTTTTTATCCATTCTCCACATGAGATGAGTCAGCCATGCTATGCCGCCTTCGATGGCAACTACTTTTAACTCCGGAAATTTTTCGAAAACACCCTCACAAACAAGACTATTTACATGCGCCATATAATTCGTTGGTAGTATATTATGCCATTCCATATAACGGGAAGGATAACCTGAGGCAGTTGGAGCACCCGTCTGACCTCTTCCTTCTGTGCCCGGATGTATCGCAATGGGTAAATTCATGTTTGCACATGCCTCATATATTGGGTGATAAACACGATGACCATACAATTTATTGGCAGCACTGCACATGATGACTTCAACGATATCAGGGTGCAATCCAATACGTTCGATTTCTTTAACAGCATGGTGAGGATCGGAATGGTTAATAACCATCGCTGCTTTGAACCTTTTATCTACAGTTAGCCATTGCTCAATTAAATAATCATTGTAAGCTGAAACCACTGCGTTTGCATAATCAATATCAGGGTGCAAGGACAATTCCAGTATGCTTTGGCCTGTCAACACAATATAATCAAAACCAAATCGTTCAACATGATCTTTCACCATAAAATGAGGATCACTGCCTGAAGTCGAGCCATCATCAGGAACTGCGTCTTGTCTAAGTACACCAACCGGTGAATAATACGGCTGCCCTAGACCCGTTCCAGACGCCAACCATTGTGAATGCCAGACTTTCGATAAATATGGAAGTAAATCCCTTGGGCTCTTAATGCCATTATGGACATCAGTATCAATTAGTAATGGTTGATTACTCATTTCAAACACCTCGCAGTTATTGGATGAAGAGATGTTCCTAGCTTATTAAAGAAAGCACTTTCTAAAAATAATCACTTCATGACTTTATTCAAACACCAGTAAACGAACGGGGAGAACGTTGAATAGTGCGCTTAAAATAATCATCATTTGACCTTTCCTAATCATTAGATGACATCGTTGGCACACAAAAAAAAGCCCATGCTTTATTGTCTGCATGAGCTTTCTTAACCTGGTCGCTTTATTTCACCATTTTGACAAGTATTCTTCCTCGTGCTTGACCTTTTAGCAAGGTAGGAAGAGCGTCGGGAAGTTGTTCCAGTGTGACTTCTTGTTGAACGAGTTCTTCCAGGTTTGCTAGTTTGAAGTCAGTAGCTAAACGAGCCCACGTTTTCAATCGAGTCTCCATGGGACAATATACAGAGTCGATTCCGAGCAAATTTACACCTCTTAGGATAAAAGGAAAGACCGTAGTAGATAAATTTATTCCCCCTGTTAGTCCACTGGCAGCCACTGAACCGCCATATTGAATTTGGCTTAAGACAGCTGCAAGCGGTTCGCCGCCAACGGGATCGACAGCAGCAGCCCACTTCTTCTCGCCTAATGCTCTGATATCTCCACCATAGACCTCTTCACGCGAGACAATCGTAGCAGCCCCGATTTTTCTCAAATATTCGTGTTCCGATTCTTTGCCCGTACTTGCCTCGACTTGATATCCGAGAGTCGAGAGAATAGAGACAGCAAAACTTCCAACGCCCCCAGTTGCACCTGTTACGAGAACCTTTCCCATTTCGGAAGTAACCTTATTTTCCTCCAGCCGCTGAACGGATAATGCCGCAGTAAATCCAGCTGTTCCGATAATCATTGCTTCTTTTAACGAAAGACCTTTGGGAAGTGGAACAATCCAATTAGCTGGAATACGAGCATACTCACTATAGCCACCAAAATGGGAAACACCGATCGCATAGCTTGTCGCTATAACTTCGTCACCTTCTTGAAAACGGGGATCTTCCGATGAGACAACGATACCTGCCAAATCAATTCCAGGAACAAAGGGGTAGGTGTTGACGATGTTTCCGTTCGGAATAGCAGCTAAACTATCTTTGTAGTTCACACCAGAATAATGTACGCGAATCAGTACTTCCCCCTCTGGCAAATCATGAAGGGTCAGCTTTTGCGTTGCAATAGAAAATTGACCGTCTTGTTTATTTACAACGAGTGCACGAAATGGTTGCATGTCATTACTCCTTTCAACTGCGAAATAGTGTGCAGCACCTTAGCCCTGCAGCATTGAATCACTACTTTTCAGTGGCCCGGATCTGTTTCTCACTTATCTCCCACAATCGTTTTGCGCTTTCAACGTCCTGGGCGGGCACAGATGGAGCTCCTAATTTCATGTCGGTATAGTATTTGCCACTATGACCGGGAATCTCATCTGTGTTCGCCAACCATATTAGAGTTTCTGCACCTTTCTCGGGACTGATGGAGAACATTTTCATTACGGACATGGTTAAACGAGCCATTATTCCATTGTTTTTGTTGAAATTCGTGGCTACTAGACCCGGATGGAAGCAGTGTGCCGTAACTTCGCTACCTTCCAGCCGCCTCGCTAATTCTAGAGTGAACAAGATGCTGGCCAGCTTGGTTTCGCCGTAACGATAGGTAGGACCTCCCATTAACCTTTTGGGGAAACGATAGAGATGTTCCGCACTGAGATCGTCGAAATTAATCCCCTTCTTCGCCATCATGTGGTTGTCGGATACGGTTGTAATAATCCGGGCTTTCCCGCTTTCCTTCAGCCGATCGAGGAGCAGTGTCGTTAATAGAAACGGAGCTAAATGATTAACAGCCCAAGTCATCTCGATACCGTCGATAGTCAGCTGCCGCGTTTCGAACATAGCACCGGCATTATTGATCAACATATCCACTCGGGGACACTTGGCCAGAATGTCTGCAGCCACTTTGCGTATAGACTGCTGGGAAGACATATCGGCCAGAAACACATCAACAGTGATATTTCCGCTGGTTGATGCTTTAATTTGGGCTGCTACTTCATTCGCCTTGGCTTGATTTCGTGCGATGATTCCCAGGTTTGCACCTAGAGACGCAAGCTCCTTGACTGCAGCTAGGCCAATGCCGCTGGTTACTCCTGTAATCACGACGTATTTGCCTCGTACCGACCATTTCGTAGCCATTATAATAATCTCCTTGTTTTTAGCATTAAGGACGTCCTGTTACAATCCGCAATAAAAGATCTACCTCCGGCATTTCATAAGCCTCATCCTCGTGAATATTCAAGGTCATTAATGCAGAAACAACTGTAAAATAGGAGGAAATTAACTTCCGCGGATCACCTGGTGCAAATTCCTTCGCTTCCTGTCCTTCAATGAATAATGGTTCCAATATATCGACAACATAGGATTCCAAGGAGTACTGTTCAATAAGCTGTTTGGCTTTCTCAGGTACTCCGTCCGATGTACGAGCCTGGTGGATCAGCATGAAATAAAGCTGACCCTCATTATCAAGCCGGGTAAAGGTTCTTAATTTTTCGATTGGTGATCCAGGTAATTGATAAATGGTCTTCATATTATCGATTGATGCTTGGATCGCCTGCTGAATCAGAATAACGAACAGCTCATCCTTTGATTTGAAGTAATGGTATAGAAGACCTTGACTCATACCTGCTTCTGCGGCGATCATGCTCAATTTTGTCCCAATGATGCCTCTGCGTGCAAAGATCTTAAGAGCTGCTTCCATGATCTGTTCTTTTCGTTCATCACGAATATGTTGTAGCTGTTCTTCGTTCAAAGGTGACAATGTATTTCGCTCCTTTTTCAATTCATGAATAGCATGTGCACGTTAACTTTCCGGTGAAAAGGACACAAAGGAGGCTTCAGAGAAGGAAGGCAAACTGGCCAAATACGTTTCTAATGATTGGCCCTCTTTTTGCAAAAAATCAGTGAACCATTGTTTGTCTGCGGTAGATGCATCAGCGAGAATAGAGCTTACCATTTGTTGATTCATCATTAAAGCTGGGGAGAACAATAATGAATTCACACCCCAATACAATAATATTTGCTCAAAATCACGTTTCACAGTTGCTTGTTGAAGATACACATTAAAGTATTTTTGGGCAAAATCAATCCCGACCATTGGTTGACCCTCGTATTCTACGCCTGACCATTGTAAATCAGACACGCAATTCAACCACCAAGCGGGCTCAATCACATCTTGAAGTCTTTGGAGTATGTTTTGTTCAAAAGAGGCTTTGGGATTTGTCCGTTGTTCGCTTAAACAATTGTCCAGCATATCCACTTGGATCGCTGCCATAGTCATTCCAAGACCATATATCGGATCAAAATTGCACAGAGCATCTCCCATAACTAACAGTCCAGATGGCCATCGTTCCATTGATTCAAAGTGATGACGGAACAATTCGGTTATCCGATAACTTCGGGGCGATGTGAGCGGTTCGAGTTCCTTCACAACTTCCGCAATTAGCGGATCTGCAAGCTGGGCAACGGTTTGTTCAAATTCTTGAGCTTTGGTGGCAGGATAGTTTCCACCCGCATTCCAAAGCAGCACCTCTGCTCTGTTATTCTCAACAATGGAAAAAACTCCTGTGAATTCCTTCTTATTGGGGTTCCCATCTACCCGAATGACATCCCATTTATCTGCTATATGGGGAGGAATCTGATAATGCCGGGTACTATATCCAAGAGAAACCTTTAGAATGTCAGGTTTAGGTACAGTATAACCCAGCTCCTGAAGCCATGTCACCAGCTTGGAAGAACGTCCGCTGGAATCCAATACCAGATCCGCTGTCAGTGTTTTCTGCTGTCTGGATTGACCTCGATCTCGTATGGAAATACCCGTAATAATGGTTCGTTCCGTATTTGTCAGCAAACCAATCACGTCCTGTTTGGGAAGGACCTGAACATTCGCAATCCCCTTTACGCGTTCACGAAAGACCCATTCCAGCAAGGCTCTGCTAAACGTAGCTTCATTCTCTGAGTTTGGCATAGCGTGGCTTCCATATGGATTGCTCAGATGAGCGGTTTTATTAAGTGATGACGGTGCACCCTGTGCCAGTAATTCATCGTTAAATCCAGGAAAGAGACGGTTCATAATCATGCCCCCGCGAGGTGTTAGACGATGTGGCTGATTATCCTGTGGAGTGCCGGCACGATTCTCAGGTTTTTCAGGGAGGTCATCTTTATCGACAATCAATACTTCATTGTAGTACTCGGAAAGCACCTTTGCAGCAAGTAACCCCCCAATTCCTCCCCCGATGATAATGGCACGTTCTGACTTTCCTTGGTTAACCGCTACATTCGTTTCGCTCATGATACTATCCCTCCAATTGTGAATTCATGCTGTTCATTTTGTTGAAACTGTAAATTGTTTGTTGATTGGTTCGACCGTTCAATCTTAGAATATGGTAATTTTTATAATCTGTCAACCACGATTACACTAAAATGTCGGCATTTAAGAATCCTGCTGAAAAAAAATAAGGGGAACCCCATCCCAAAAGGTTCCCCATCTTCTTTATGTCCTTATGAACAACTATTTGTTTAATAATCTTTCTGTTTCTGAAATGAGTTCTTGAAGTACTCCAATACCTTCCTTTGTACGGTCTTGATTTGATGAAATCAAAGTAATAATTTGGTCTATCTTTTTCTTATAATCATTGGGTTTTGCATTAAAACCTTCAATCATCCGAACTGCCTTTTTCTCATTGATACAGTATTCTCCATTTAATGTAAATATCACGTGATTTAAACATGAAATAGAGCGGAAGACATGGCCTGCAACGTACGAAATGTCATCCTTATCTACATTTTTCTCAGCAAACATTAAGGAGAAAGATGATTCAAACATAAAATATCCAATCATTGCATCTTTTAATGGTTTTGGATACGGCATGGTTTTAGCTTTTAGTTGGGCAATTTGATTGGTGGGGTCAAATAATATTTCACAAATTGAGATTTCCCCCGAATACATAACATTAATATAAGCATGGGGGTGTCCAGTCTGATAATGGGGAGAAACCTTTCCCATCAAACAGTCATCCATAACCTGTGATACACGTTTTACATCACGGAATAAAAAATCCACATGATATCCTTGAACAATGAGCCATCCCCCACCATTTACCCATGGACCCCATTCTCCTAAAGATGTGATGATATTCTCCCTATGTTCATCATCTAATTTTGTAGCGATTTTACTAACTTCACTTCCATCAAAGCCTGCCGTTTCATCATAATAAATCCCAATATCAATGTCAGAAGTAGCATGATTCGTTCCTCTTGCCCGTGAACCTCCTAAAACTACGCCCACAATGCCCTTAACTCCACTAAGCTCATTACTTATTTGATTAATAACCTGTTGTACAGTCATAAATTCTTCACGCTCCAATTCAAAAATAATTGCACTTTATTCTTTTTTCTTATCCATTTCTGCACGCTCCATTTCGTTCTTATTATGATTTTATCTAGAATATGAAAATCTATCAAATATCAATTTAACAGAGCCTTCCACATAAAGACCCTACCCGGACACGATTGATTAATACTTTCTCTCTCTTTTAGGATCGAACCGCAGACTTTTTGCATGCCATTCAAGCGCTCTCCCACATTGGTTTGTTACACTGCCCACTATCCACCGTATCTACGTGAAAGACGCTTCATCTTCATGATTATTCCGGCAAATTCCCGGATCTCGTTCCTACTTCATACGAAGGAAGCACATTGTCATACATCAGATGCAAAATCATGCCTGTCGCCGCATGGTCAAGGTTATGGCAATGGTCCATCCACATCCCTGGATTATCGGCGATAAATGCCACTTCATAGGTCTCACCTGCATATACGTTTAAAGTGTCTGTCATCCATGGAGTCTTTACTTTCTTGCCGTTCTTCTTTAATACCGTCATATGATGCCCATGGAGATGCATGGGATGTTCTGCGAAGCTTCTATTCACAAAGGTAGTTTTGACCTTCTCGCCTTCTTTGACAACAAAGGTTGGTATATTAGGGTAGACTTCTCCATTAATCGTCCATAGAAAATGAAATTGTCCGTTATAAAATCCCATCCGATTTCCAAGTATCATCGTAAATCCCCTATCGAACTCTGTGGTCGAGGTTAAATCATTCTCTACAGGTTTCCCATATTGTGACGGGTCAAACAAGTTCGATTCGGCTTTGAAGCTCGGTTTCATTGGTGGGGCATCCCTATAGAAAATAATACTGGGATTCTCAGCGTCGTTATAATCGCCAATCTTAAACAAGACGGGATGATTCGGCATTGTAAAGGTAATATCGTATCTTCCACCGGACGCAAGTCGGAATGCCGTCCGATCGGACAAGGTATCCGGGTCTTTAATTCGTACACCGTCAATACTCGTGACTTGATAATCGACTCCTTGAAGATAGTATTTACGAGAGAGATTATGCGTATTAATGATTCTCAGCTTTACTTTCTTACCTGTCTCGATTTGCTTCAATTGTGTCTGATCGTGGTTCCCAAAGGCGATCTTATCCCCTTGGTCTGTATCCCATCTATGATTGATTACCGTTATCTCTTCATCGTAAACCTCTGTTTCATTGACAGCATCGACAATGAGCGAACCGAACAGCCCCTTCTCGACTTGCTCTGCGGCTTGCTGATGAGAGTGAAACCAATAGGTTCCTTCCTGAGCAGCTCGAAATTTATAGGTAAAGGATTCTCCCGGCTTAACAACATTCTGGGTCATTCCAGGCACGCCATCCATCGCATTCGGCACATTGTAACCATGCCAATGTATGGTGACTCCTTTGTCAACATCCTTGTTAACCAGCTTGACCTCCACCATATCTCCATAACGCACACGCAGCTCAGGGGCTATTTCACCGTTGTAGGTCCACGTATCGATCTTGGCACCGGAAGCAAGCGTTATTTCCCGCTTCTGTGCGACGAGTTCAAACTTGATATCTGCCGGAGCTGAAACATCTCCCGTCAACGCTGCCACCTCAACCATATTGGAATGATTGGAATGATCCTGATTCATCTGATTACCAGTTAGCATAGTAGGTGTTCCACCCCCTTCATCCATTAAATGATGGTTCATCATATCGGAGGCTTCCGGCAATTTGGACGAATTTATTCCGATAAGAACTTGAATGACAAAGATCACAATCACAACACCTGCCGTCAACGCACTCACCAACCCAAGCTTCAATAATCGCTTCCACAATTTATGCAGGATGAATTCGCCTCTGAGAACCGTACTATACCTTCTCATTACAAAGAATGAGGGTACGACCAGAATTAGAAGGAGCAGGACAGGCCTTTGTACAATTTCAACTAAGCTTGGCAGGACGGGTTGTGCAAACATATGGCTAGCAGCACATAGACCGGATGCTAATGCCGCCGCATAAATAGGGATAACCACCATAGGATGGGCTGCTTTAGCTAATGTGTCTGCCGCAGGTTTTTCTTTATTGGATTGTCCCAAGCTTCTTAATTTGGGCAATGTGTAAATAGCGACGGGCAAATAGCTAATGAACAGGGCAGGAACAATCGCTTTCATTGTGCCTTCTACGAATATCCATCCACTTCGCAAGAACAGGCTTGTGATCAAGATGGCCCATAACACACCAAGGACAAGAGCGATGCAGCTCACCCAGAGCAGGAAGATTCTCCAGCTTTTCAGATGTTGATTGTTTTTAACATAAGGAAGTCCCGTCACAACTATACCGGCAACCAACCATAATGCCGTCATAGCGAAAGATAATAAGATGCTTGCAATTGTTTCGAACACGGTTACCTTTCACCTCTTTGTTTTAATTTTACCGAACGGTTTGAAATAGGAGATTGCCGTCCTACAAACAAGCGCAATGATGTTTGCTGTGGCTCCTTCGAGAATTACTTCCTTCCAACGCCATCTGTAACGATCTGAAACCTATGCTAACACTGAAATGTTGCGAACTTATGGAGGACATCTGGAGAGGTTGTGATGCCTTAACTCATCCGATAAACATGTTGTATAATAGGGAAAATGAAGCGTATGAGATGGGGAGACGGAAATGGGGATCAAAGTTTTAATCGTGGAAGATGAAGAAAAGATCTTATCGTTAATGGAAACCTTTCTTCAGACCGAAGGTTATGACATCATCACAGCTCAAGACGGAAAAACTGCCGTGCAGCTATTCGCTGAGAACAAGCCGGATATTGTCGTCCTTGATTGGATGCTTCCACACATGAACGGTCTGGATGCATGCCGTCATTTCAGACAAATAGGCGAGCCAGGAATCATCATGGTGACGGCCAAAAACGAGGAAACGGATAAAATCGTCGGCTTGGAAATGGGCGCGGACGATTACTTAACGAAGCCCTTCAGCCTGAGGGAGCTATCCGCACGAATCCGATCTTTATTGCGGCGCATGAACAGAGGGGATAGCGGCGGGCAGGGCAGCGTGCTCCGAAGGGGAGATTTAATCATTCATGAAGAAAGTCTGCAAGTATTTAAAGGGGATCAGCAACTGAGGTTAACTCCGACCGAATTCAAGCTCCTTCATCTGCTGGCATCGAAGCCTGGGCGGGTATACAGCCGGATGCAATTGCTTCAGCACGCCTTCGAAGAGGAATTCGTCATTGATGAACGTACCGTAGATTCCCATATTAGCAAGCTGCGCAAAAAAATAGAGGACGATATCGATCATTCCATTTACATCCAAACGGTTTACGGGTTTGGATATCGTTTCGGGGCAAAGCATGAAAATTAGAACCAAGTTGATTCTGTCGATGAGCATTCTGATTTCATTCATCCTGCTTGTCTTGTTTTTAGTCACACATGTTCAATTTTACATAGCTCGTGATTATTCTTATTTTGAAAAGAAAGCCATTTTCGAATCCTTGCGTGGGGAGTTTGAGCAATACTACACAAGTCATGATGAATCTTGGGAAGGCGTGGAACATAACAAGTTCGCATATACTCAACATTTTGTTGAAATCGCCCTAGTTATAGACGGGGAAGCGATCTATCGAAAAGGACAGCTGCAGCAAGAGGATCTTCGGGAGGGAGGCTTCCCACTGGTCCTTCATGCAAATGACCAGAAGATTGGCCGAATTTACGTGATGAATGAAAGCCAGTACAAGACCTATGAATTCAAATCCATGTGGTATGGCATTTTCCCAAATATTCTCCGTGTATCCTTGTTATTTACCTGTATTGCCGCTCTGGTTACCATCTTCCTATTGTCTTGGAGACTAACCGTTCCTATTGGTAAAATCATGAAGGGAATCGACATGATCAAGAAAAGAACGCCTGAAGTGGCGCTACCTGTCGACAGAAAAGACGAATTCGGGAAAATTTCCCGAGCGCTTCAGGAGATGAACGTCAGTCTCGCAAGTCATGAACAATCCCGTAAGCAACTGCTATCCGATGTTGCACACGAATTGAAAACCCCGCTCATGATCATGCAGGGGGAAATGGAACTTGCCCAGGAGCTCGAGACGTCCCTTTCTTCGGAGAAAATATCGTCTCTTCTCGACGAAGTATTACGGCTAAATCGATTGGTCCATGATGTATTGGATTTATCCAGGTTGGAGGCTGGCGGGGCAGAACTCCGCCCGGCAATGGAGAATATTGTCGCGATTATGGAGGAATTGATCGAGAAAATCCAGTTTCTGGCGGAAGATAAACAAATCCGCTTATCCGCGTATTTTTCAGAGGATGTTATTGAGGTGTCCATAGAGAAACATCGCATTGTTCAGGCACTCTACAATATTCTGATTAATGCGATTCACTACACGAACAACGGTGGACAAGTTCAAATACGTATAGAACGAGTGATGAAGGACCGACAGGTTGAGCATGTCCGGATCATGATCGAGGATAACGGAATCGGTATACCCGATGAGGACCTGCCTCATATCTTCAACCGATTTTACCGGGCTGACCATTCAAGGACTCGTCCAAACGGCGGGACCGGTCTTGGTCTGGCTATCGCCCAGCAAAACATTCTTGTACATCAAGGCTGGATTGAAGTACGCAGCAAAGCGGGGGAAGGTACAACGTTCTTGATATTTTTGCCTTTCGTGGCCGGGCCAGCGATGTGTTCTCCCAACTGAGCTAAGCCCCCAGGATAATTCTTTGCCATCTGTTTCTTTTACCGTTGCGGTTTATTAGACTATGAATCATAGTTTAATTCGATTGTTTTCGGCATAACCCTCCAATAAGTTCTTTAGAATACTTTCATATTTCATCATCATTTCTTTCAATTTGTCTTTTAGTCGTCTGGCCGGATTGGGACGATCTCACAGACTTTACAACGATGAGAGGCAATATAACCGCTACAATAGTAATAATGGCAAAAAAGACAATAACCTGCGACACTTGTAATCCTCCTTCAGGGCTATTTTCTCTTCATAAGCAAAAGCAGAGTAATAAGACTAAACCCTAACAGCGCTAAGAAAGGAATAGTAACAAATCCAAGCCAATTAATATATTGGATATTGCACGGGACACCCTGCGTGCATGGTTTAATCGCCGCAAATCCTGGTATTTTTTGTTCCATGTAGTGGAAGGAGGATACACAAATACCCATAATGGATAACGGTAACACATATTTCTTAATCTTGTATTCCTCATAAAAAGCTGCGATCCCTAAAATCAAACTCAACGGATACATTAAAATGCGTTGATACCAGCATAACTCACAAGGGATAAAACCTCTAATTTCACTGAAATAAAGACTGCCGAGTGTTGCAACGACAGCTACAATCCATGCCATATACAAGGTATATTGCCTAATCCCCATTACCCCTTACTCCTCTTCGAATTATTTCATTTCTTGCTCTATGGCTGCTGTAATTGCAGCATAATCAAACGGATTAGCAATCACGATATTATTAATCATAATCGTTGGGGTTTGTTTAATATTGAACTGTTCCACTAATTTTTGGTCTAGATCTACCGAAGCTTGATTCTCACTTGATTTGAAGTTCAGTTGGAATTGCTCTAAATCAATTGCAGGAACAGAAAGCTTAGCGACCTCTAACAGTTTTTCTTCTGTTATCCAAAGTCCATCATGGTTATCCTTTGGTTGCGCATCGAATAATGCTTTATGAAAATTCCAGAAGTCTTCCGGGTTACTCTTCAATATGGCTTCTCCAGCTAGAGCACCTAATTTTGATTCCTCTTCGTGAAATAGAACATTCGTATACGAAAATTTTGCTTTTCCTGAATCAATATACTCTTTCTTTAATTGCGGCCAAACTTGTTCGCCCCACGCTTTGCAGGATGGACATTTATAATCACCGAACTCAACAATGGAAACTTTGGCATCTTCATTTCCCATTACAGGCTGTGAAGTCGTAGATGGGGCTTCTGCAGTCGTCGTTTGATTCATATTATCTTTTTTATTTGTTGCCTGATTTATAGCGAACAAGGCCACAAACAATACGATAACCACCAAGGTATAAAGAACTAAACTGCGCGATTTCTTACTTTTTTTGTTCATAATCCACCTCAACTATTTAATAGACACACTCAAAAGATTAACACATGAGCAAATAATCATTCAATACACAAATAAAATTTTCACTTCACTAAAATAATAGGAGTGAATAAGTTTGACATAAATCATGGAATCGAATATCATATGAACAAGTATTCATATATCGTTTTGAAATGAGGATGTCTTATGAATGAATATCGGATAAAGGGGCTTTCTTGTGCTGGTTGTGCCCAAAGAATTGAAGAAGAAATTCAACAATTGGAGCATGGTGAAGATGCCAAACTAAGCTATAACTCTGGAAAGTTAACGGTAAATCCACAAGTCTCAATAACTGATGTCAAAAAGATTTTGAAATCAGACAATGCTTATATTGAGAAGAGCTCGGAAACAAATATTGGGCACGAGCACAGTGACCATGATCATGATGGACATGATCACAGCCATACTGAAGGTAATGCGAAGATGCTTAAAATGCTCATCTCATCCGGTGTTATTTATGCTGCAGCCTTACTGCTGGATGGTGTCCTTGATAAACAAGCAGTCGTTCTTTTATATTTAATCGCCACCATCATAAGTGGTTACACAACTTTCTTAAGAGGTTTGAAAAACGTATTCAAATTAAAATTTAATATCGATACTTTAATGACCATTGCTTTAGTGGGCGCCGTATCCATAGGGGAATGGAAAGAGGCTACTCTTGTTGCGATCCTGTTCGGGCTTAATGAATTACTCGAGGGCTACGGTATGGAAAAAGCCCGCCGTTCCATGGAAGCTTTACTGCAAGTTGCTCCAAAGGAAGCCTTGAAGATGGAGAACGGTCAAGAAATCATCGTTCCGATTTCCTCTCTACAAGCCGGTGATTTGGTGAAGATTAAGCCAGGTGAAAAAATCCCTTCGGACGGTATCGTCTCAGAAGGAAAGAGCTCGGTTAATGAGGCTGCCATTACTGGCGAATCACTTCCGGTAGAGAAAGAATCCGGTGAGCTTGTATATGGTGGAAGCATCAATAATGAAGGGCTTCTACTCGTACGTATAGAAAAAGCCTATAAGGATTCTTCCTTAGCAAAAATTCTTCATCTCGTTCAAGAAGCACAAGAAACAAAAACACCAACTGAACTCTTTATTAATAAATTCGCGAAGTATTATACACCGCTCATTATGATTGTTGCAGCTCTTGTCATACTTATACCTCCACTCCTCTTTCAAGGAGATTGGATGACATGGCTTTATCAAGGTTTATCCGTATTAATTGTTGGTTGCCCTTGCGCGCTGATTCTTTCCTCCCCTATTGCGATTGTTTCAGGAATTACGAGAAACGCGCGGAACGGCGTACTAGTCAAAGGCGGTGTGTTCCTGGAGCAGCTCGGCAAGATCGATACGCTTGCCTTTGATAAAACAGGGACATTAACCAAAGGTGAACCACATGTAGCTCAATTGGAGTCCTATGATGAAGAACGATTCTTCCTTGTTGCCGGAGCAATCGAAAAGTCATCTTCTCACCCGCTGGCGAAAGCGATTATGAAAGAAATAGACAGAAGAAACATCGTCACTCCAGAACCGGATGAAATCCAAACGATTACTGGTCGAGGGATTAAAGCGATGGTGGATGGTCAAACGTACTGGCTTGGGAATGAAAAAAGCATTGCCCACATCGCCATCCCTGATTCTATACAAACCCGCATTGAACAATTGAAAGAAGAAGGACTTACCCTTGTTCTGGTTGCAGACGAGCGACAAGTAATCGGTATGTTCGGAATTGCAGATGAAATTCGTGAAGAAAGCCGAGATGTAATTGCAGCCTTACACAAAATAGGAATTAAAAGCACCGTCATGCTGACTGGCGATCATCAGAAAACAGCAGAGAAAGTGGCCTCGGCCGTTGGAGTCTCTGAATTTTACGGGAATTTGCTTCCGGAAGACAAAGTAAAACGAATTAAAGAGCTTTCGGTGAATCATCATGTCGCCATGATTGGTGATGGTATTAATGACGCTCCCGCCCTCGCTTCTGCGCAGCTAGGCATTGCGATGGGCAAAGGAACAGATAGTGCTATCGAGACAGCGGATATCGTCTTGATGCAGGATCACCTGGGCAAACTTCCGGAAGCCGTTTCGGTTGCCAAAAAGGTAAATCGTATTATTCGTTTCAACATTATCGTATCACTTGGGCTGAAAGTAATAGCGCTTTTGCTTACCATACCCGGATGGCTCACTTTATGGATTGCCATTCTCTCCGATATGGGAGCTACCATATTTGTTACGCTCGTTAGTTTAACCATATTAATTGAAAGACAAAAGCATCTTGGAAAATAATAATGTAAGTACTCAAAAAGCCGCTAGAGTTATTCTAACGGCTTTTTGCTTTGCTTTCATCAGCGGCGCATCAATGCCCATTGCCTTTCAGAAGCAAGATCTAGGTGATCAGTTCATTATTGCTTTTACATGGAATCTTAGAACTGTCTTCATCTTCAGCATTTCAGTCTTGCGCGGGTCGGTCAGATAAATTTCCCTGTGGGTTAAATCAGAACGAACATAGCGGTTGTCCTTGCAATATTCCTCCATCTTCGCAAAGCTTTCCGGTTCATCATCAAAACTTCCTGTGTGCATCACCTGGCAGCATAAGCCATCCGTAATTTTACCGAATGTTACATGATCAAGGTAGGGATTTGACTTTTTCTTTTTGGTCAGCTCCACAAATTTCATGAATAATTCATCAGTCAGAAAGTCTGGCTGGCGTATCATAATGGTGTATTTCAGATTATTTTTGTCTGTCGCCGGCTTTGTTTTATCAATTAAGTCCCAAATTCCCTCAAGCGGAAAAACGGTATATTCATAGTAACCCACAGGTACATCTTCATTTTTATAGGACATTTTAACCGCGTAGCTTAAGCTATATAATGCTTCTGTCGCTCGGGCAAATTCCTCTCCATTTGGATCACCTGTACCCTCAATCATCATAAATGGCATCTCAGGGACATCCATAATAACCGGAATGCTTTTTGGCAGATAAAGATGTTTATAATCTTTTTTATATTCTATTTTTTTGCTCATGGCCATTCGCTCCTTTATATACTTTTGACATCAGTATATAACACGTAAGATGACAACAGTGTGTCAGGTTACGATTTGAGGTTTGGAACATTTCACAATAAATGCAGGAGGAATGAGTGATGCTTTTTCAAGCGAGTACCATCTCATTGGATGATCTGGTTCAGTATGCTCTGGCAGAACCACATCTTCGACCACTCTTTCCATCCGAAATCCAGTCTGTATACACTCATTGATATAGGTACTGAGTTTAATCTGGTTCATCATAGCCGGTATATCCCATGCTTCACTCTGATGAAGTCCCTCTTCATGATAAGATTTTTCACTACATAAGAATCATCAGAACCAGGTCCGGTATTGGTTCAGGGGACCAAGAACCTGCTCCTCCGGCATGTACAGAGCCATATTCATGTTAAGCAATTCGGATCTCTCGAAGCGAAGACGCGTCTCCATGGAGCCCCATATTTCTTTGCGCACACTCTCCGCACCCATTCGGTTGAACTGCAGGCTGACGACAAAGAGCGGTACAATCGCCACGAGAAAAGTCAAAATCAGCTTGAGAAAGATCGTCATTCTGCGCAGCAAGGCACGAATATTTATGATAAGAGCACATCCTTTTATTGAATTAAAATGACATCTGTTTTCCAGTTCGCTATCATGCCTTCCTATTCCTGTCTGCCTCTATCTATATCGATTGCATTCTTTTTACTTTTCTTGACTTCTTGTTACTTCATGGCGAATATTGTAGAAATCAAACGCAAAAAGACGCATGCATGCTGCATACGTCCTATCACGATTCCTATTTACTTCATTCAGGTATTTCCATATAATCAGATACTCTGCTCTTTAAGATTTCAATCAGCTCTTCATCCATAAATCCATAATCATCGGGTATATCCAGTCGTACTATTTGTTTTCCAATCAGTTCTTGCCTGTATTTTTCATTAAGTCTTCTTTCATGTTTTTTCTCCATAACAAATATCCAATCTGCCCAGCCAATATGTCCAGCATTTACTTTTATTCTTGCCCCCTCTTCCGTTCCTGCTGATTTTACTTCATAAATATTGAATTGTTCAAAAATCTTCTCTGCTGTTAAACTTCTCCATTTATTTCTACTGCAAACAAACAATAGTTTAATCGTTATCATCTAGCCCCTTCCCCGAATATCTTGAGCAGAAGGGCCTAATGTGATTCAAGTCCATTAAACTTTCTTCCGAGAAATCCAAGTTTACTTTTAACTGTTCCGCGAGATCTAAGGCATATTCTGCATAAGCTCGCATCATGTCAGAAGCATTGTATTGGGTCACAGGCATTCTCCTTGTATATTCAAAATCAATTTAAGTCTTCGTTATCCATTTCTTCATCTTATCTCTCATCGTATTTGCAATTTCACTATCTTTCCTTTCAATCCAATTAAATAATGGCCCTTCAATAAAACTTTGTACATCTTTTCGAGTTTCATCAAGACTTTCGAGTAATTCTGGATACGAATATTGGATGCAATTATTTGTATTTCTTCCGATCGCTTCCGGATCATCAGGCCAAACAAATACTTGTAAGTTGTTATATGTAATACATGGCGCAGGATCATGTCCCATCCATGGGCTTTGTTTTTTTGTTATCGCATTAATTACTTCAGAAAATCTTCTAGTCCGCAGCAGCAGCTTGGCAAAACATACTTTTTCTCATCTTCAAAGAAAGCAATCCCACCAGAAAGAGCGACTTCGTCTTGCTTAAACAATTCATCGAAAGACAGTTGAATCGATTGATCCACATTGATCTGGTTGAAACCAAATAGATGGATTAAAAATAATTCAACTTCTTGTGTGTCAGTTTCGAAAGATAGACATATGAATTCCTTCCGAATAACTTCGTTCGTAATCCATTCCGGTTTATCATAATGTAGATCGGTTATGACTGGTTTTGTGTAATTTAACTTCCTTATCATCTGACCTCCAAATTTGTTGATTATTACATCCAGTAATCGTACATCTAACATCCTGGTGACTGCCTTTCCATTATAACAAGTATTGTAAATATTGGGAATTTAAAAAAAGAGGCTCACAAAGTCTTAGAAAACAAGGATACTTCATATAGTCAATCATTCGGCAATGGGTAGGTCATTCAAATTTTAAAAGCGAGACCGCCTGGTCTAATGCTTCAACAAATGATAAATACAAGGAATTAGTTGATAGGATGATTCCACATGGCATAGTAAATGGATATTCTTTGTGTATAAATTATTGGTATTACCATGTTACTATAGATGATATCATTAAGGAGTGAGAATATGGAACCAATAGCTCAAGACGAATATCAAATGTTAAGCCGGATGGTCGGCAATAAAATTAGAGGGTATATCGCCGACAACGGACTTAAATCAGGAGACAAATTACCTCCTGAGAGAGTTCTCGCGGAGCAATTGGAAGTTAGTCGTCCTGTCATCCGGGAAGCGCTCGGCACGCTAGAAGCTTTAGGCTTAATTATAAAGCGGCAGGGAAAAGGGACTTTCCTTACAAATCCCAATTTCTCCGTATTGTTCCATGAAATGATGGGCGTTTGGCAGCAGGATGAGGACAATCCCGAACAACTGCTGCAGTTCCGGGTTCTGTTGGAGCAGGGTTCTGTAGAGTCCATCATCGAACAGGCAGAAGCTTCGGATTATGAACGATTATATAGTATAATTACACAATCTGAACAG
Source organism: Paenibacillus nasutitermitis (assembly GCF_014641075.1). GTDB lineage: Bacteria > Bacillota > Bacilli > Paenibacillales > Paenibacillaceae > Paenibacillus_Z > Paenibacillus_Z nasutitermitis. The sequence continues at coordinate 838,076 of NZ_BMHP01000001.1, read as the reverse complement.
GATTCACTAACTTTTAGTGAATTTATCAAGCTGGATTATTTGTTCCACCGCGAGTTGCTAAGTTTAACGCGCAACCCGTTATTTTTTCAACTTACTGATGTTATCAATAAGTACTTCCATTGGATAGACACAGGCAAGTTAAAGGTCGGAATCTTTTTTCGAAGGCAAGACACGATTCAACAGCATCGCAACATCGTTCGGTTACTGCAGGAGAAGGACAAGGAAGGCGCGATACATTTGCTGAAAATGCATTTAAACGGGAGGAAGGTTGAGGAATGAAACCATTGAAGCGGATGAGCTTGAAGGATATCGTAATCGAGAAGCTTCATAAGCATATTGTGGATCATCAACTGCAGCCGGGAGATCGATTCTTAAACGAGAAGGAGATTATTAGTTTGGTCGGAGTAAGCCGGACAGTTGTGCGCGAAGCGTTACAAGCGATGGAGGCCGTAGGCGTGCTGCGGATTAAACCAGGAGATGGCATCATCGTTAATGAATCTTCGTTACACCATCTGGTTAACCAGTTTTCGTTCCGATGGTCGCGGGACCGCTCCAGAATGCTGGAGCTATTGGAAACGCGGGTTATGTTGGAGCTGTCGGCCCTTGAATTGATTATTAGAAGATTGAACTCAAAACCTGAGGCCGTTGAGTTCGCAGAGATGGATGCTAGAATAGAACAGATGGAAAAGGCGATAAAGTTGAAGTTACCTATTATGGAAGAAGATATCGAATTTCATCGTAAGCTGTTCAAAATGACAGGCAATCAAACTTTCTACGAGTTGAGCGAAGTGATCACCCAATATTTCCATGAGGTCAGGGAGAGCAGGATGTCCATACCGGAAGGATATGGAAATACTTTGGTCGAGCATAAGCAAATCGTTCATTTCATTAAGCAGATGGATTTGGAAGGCGCCAAAAAAACGATGGTGAAACATCTAAGCCCGTTGAAAGAAATTATTATGAAAGGTCTTTATTAAACAGGCGCGATAGTCGATACGAAGCGCAAGGTCGCTTGTTAAGCGTATTCGTTTCTCCAACCGATTGGGAACAGGATACCGTTCACTTTCATTCGCAGTTCGTCGGCATTCATTTCATATGCAAGGCAGCCCGCATACTTCGCCCTGATCGGTATTTCACATACGAACTCATCGATAAAGCCCCCCTTCCCCCCTCTTCGTTATGACAATAACCCACTATGGAGAACATGCTTGTGAAGCGAAAATACAAAGCACCTATCGTGACTTCGATGTCGAGAATGCTCATCAAGGATGTGACGATCTGCTCGCAAATCTCCGAAACAGCACTGTTCTCCGCTTTGTTGGATGCAATCAGCCAAATAAATTGTTCGTCTTGTGTCGTAAAGAGGGCTGAATTGGGACACCTGAGGACAATCGATTCGAGCAATATCCGGCCGTAAAGCCGTAATCTTCTCGAGCGCCTCGATGCCAACCACTGCTTCTGCAACAACCGATGCCATGCTCCTGCCAATCTAGGGCTGAAATTATATTTTTGCGAATAATTGGCTCATCATCGACGATCATCAGTTTTATCATAAGCAAGCCCCTCTCTTAAAGAAAGGTCTCATAGAAACCGGGCCGAATCAAATCAATTGATCCGCAAAAGAAAAATTAATTGACCCCCATTTATCTCCATGATACATTAATATTGGTTAGACCATATTATCTCTATTCATGGAGAGGTGAGGCGAATAACTGACGATGCAGCGATCTAATTGTGTACCTCATCTTGGCAGTGGTTTGCTTGGCATTCAACATTTATTGGCATGGCCTATCAATTTCAGCAGCTCACTGCACTCAAATCATTTGTTCCCCAGCAACGGCCCGTTATATGCGCGAAGGGAACGAAGAAGCACTCGGTCTGCCTTGGATTCGCGCTGGATACTAGTGGATAACCTTGACAACCTTGAAGCTATCCATTTGCCGCTGAAATATAAAATAATGATAAATATAAATTGAAGGAGATTTTGACAAATGAGAGACGGATTTTATCCCGCAATTGGAACACCACTAGACGAACAGGGTAATGTGATCGTATCGAGCTTGAAGTTGCATGTGGAGGACCAACTCACTGCAGACCCTGCCGCCTTGTTAGTCATGGGCTCGATGGGCAATCAACCCACTGTCAAAAACAGTGAGTACGCCAAAGTCGCCCAAATTGCTGTGGATGCAGCCAAGGGAGATTGCCCCGTGTTTGTGGGTGTGATGGACAATTCCATCGAAAGAGTGTTGGATCGCATTAATAGTTTGAAAGACTTGAAAATTGACGGCGTGGTTGCAACGACTTCTTTTTATTTCGGCATGAACCAGAGCGAGGTCCAAAGATTTTTTGAGCAGATTGCTGCTTCCTCGAAATTTCCGGTATACATGTATGATTTACCTGGGGTAACCAAAACGAAAATCGAAGTCAGCACTGCAACACAGTTGATGCAGTTGGACAATATTGTCGGCATCAAAACCGGAGACCTGCCTACAGCAAGAGAATTACATCGGACACAGCAACAGAATGGTACGAATTTCGACGTTTTGTTCAGCGGACTGGATGTATTTGATGTGGCCTATGGATATGGTTTAACGAAGCAATTGGATGGCATGTTTGCATGTACCACACCGATTAACAAGCGATTATATACAAGTTTAGCTGCTGGAGACCAGAAGATGGCAAGCCAATGTTTGGATGATATCCTCTTGCTGCGGAATACATTCGTCAGTGTAGGCGTGTTCAACGGATTTACGTATGCAATGAATTTACTTGGTTTTGAGGGTGGTTTCGGTCCCGATTACAACATTAAACTTGATTCAGCCGCTCAAGATAAAGTCAAGCAATGCATGCTGCAGCTTAAATTGATCTGATGCTCGTTTGCTTTCCACCCTGAAGTACCCCTTCAGTGGCATAGGAGACTAACCCTTAGACAATAGGAAGGCAAATTATGCATCAAGGAGTCATTCCCCTTCATCTCGTGACAGGCTTTCAACCCGGACCAACGGTGCCACCTTAGAATTGTCTGATACATTTCAAAGTTTCTGAAAAAAATATCCATTCACTGATGCTTGCTACATATATGGACTGCCACTATAGAAAAGCGACTACTTAGGAATAAACCTAAATAGCCGCTTTTTTGCATGACAATTATAAATATACATTCTAAATAATTATGGAACAAACCGGGATATTAATCAGCACGTTCTGAATTCCCATCCTCTCACCACCAAGTGAATCACGCAATCGCCTCGATCTTCAAAGTTGTCTCATATTCCTTCACGCACGTGCATAAGGGTGAGTTTCGTCAATCCGGTTTGCCCCATGGCCACTGTCTCCCTTATTCGACCTGCCTTCCACGTCAAAGACCTGAAAGAAGGCAACATCTACTTGCTGCCGGGGTTCTAAATCAGGCATACCCTGAATTTAAGGGTATTTGGAAACTTAAACGCTGCTGTTTCACTAAAAACTCTGTTGGCTTTTCCGACCTCAGACTTCGATCTGAAAGCCGGGAAAACGATTGTTGCGGAGAAAATCGCAGATCTATTCATAATCGCGTTCTGAGGTCTGGGCAAGATCCAAAGCAGATATATCTAAGAATTCATTGGCACAGGTTATGAATAACACTTTACAAATCCCAATTACGCAAAATGCTCCTGAACCGTCATAAGGACAAGTTCAAGAGCTAATTCATTCTTAGGGTGGTGTGGTTGAGAGGACTCGAACCTCCATGGCATTGCTGCCACTGGCACCTTAAGCCAGCGCGTCTGCCGATTCCGCCACGACCGCACATTTAGGAGGGACGAGCAATTTGACATCTTCGACGAGGTTATGATCCGATCTAAGGTTTGCTTCAGGGCTCAGAGTTTTTAATTGATTTTGGGACTCGGCTCACATTAAATATGCGAAATGCAAGAGTTAACGAACCAAGTAACATCAAGAATCCGATGCAAACCAGCAAACCATACTCTTGATACCAGAGCGGCCAAGTCTTAATGTGATCAAAAATAAGGCCCCCTATCAGCGGTCCAAAAAATCCAAACAGACCGGTTAATGAAGCATAAACAGCAAAATATATCGGAAGATCCCTCTTAGGAGCATGACTCACTACGAAGTTGAAAACAAGGAGCCCAAAGCCTGCCATGCTTATGCCCAAAAAGCTGTAGACAACAATAAGCATAACGGAGACAGGTGTAAAGTCTTGGAGTCCCCAGAAAATAATTGATAGCGCATTGAGTGGAAAAACCCATAAGAGCAGCTTTCGCGCTCCCCACTTGATACTTAATTTCCCCCAAATGGAAAAAGCGACAATCGACACGATGGCCAATAGGGTATTTGATATGCCCAGCCATTCATAATTTATTTTCATAATATCCAACATCACGTAACTGAAAAGAGAAATCGTACTGCCCTGCGCCATAATCCAAATAGATACGAACATAATCGATTTAATAAAGCTGGAATCACGAAATGGTATTAATAGATGCTGCAGGGATAGCCCGTTTTCAGAAGGTATATGTGGGAGGTTCGGGTATTTCCCAATAAAAGTAATATTTATAATGGCTATAAGGAATCCGATGATAAAAAGCAGGGCGAATCCCGCGGATTGATTTAACCGTTCCAGCAACCAACCAGCTGTCAGCATCGTGATTGCTGCAGCTATTCCAGATAGCGTGAAGCGATGTCCCAAATACTTGGCGCGTACTTTGGTTGGCACCAGGTCAGTAAATAATGTCGTAAATGGTACGGATGAAAATGATCCGGAAAAGCTAAGAACCGAATACAGAATCAAAAAAACCGGTACCCACCACTCTTTAGGAACGACAAAGGGGATCAGTCCACAAGCTGACAATAAGCTGCGATGGATGAGGATCGCGATAAAAGATATTCGATAGCGGTTTGTATATTTCTCCATAAAAAAAGCGGAGATAACAATAAACGCATTCATCACAAGCGGAATTGACATAATCATGCCGATTTGCCCGGCATTAGCCCCAAGATACAATAAGTAGCCCGTTAAATAAGGACCTTGGAGCAAATTAATAAAAACCGTAGAACTGAAAGCTTCAAAGTGAGCATTTTTCAATGCTTTTTTTTGAATCGATTTTTTATAAGCAGGCAAGTTAATCAATCCTCTAGAGATACTTTTATGTTGAACGGCCAGTAAACAACAATCCGGTTGCTCTCCCCTGTATGATTGAATTGCAGCTCTTCGCTGAACGCGTCATATACCGTTCTGATGTGATTGCCCAACTGTCGCTTTTTTCTGTGAGCATGAATAAATATACAAAATCAGCCCCAGTTCGGCGGATAAACGCTCACGTTGATGCCCCGTACCATCAGCAGCCGGTGGTGCTGCCAGAGTACGCCCTCGCCGCTGTTGAAGGACCGCAGCTCTTCCTTATGTCCAAGCCGTCTCGCCATCGTCCAGGTTGCGCGCACCGGCACGCGTCCGTAAGAATCCCAAAGGCTCAGGTTCTCCGCGCCGTTGTCGTAGAGCTCCAGTGCGCGGCGTCTATACTCCTCGCAGCTTAGCTGCCGGGGCATGATGTCGTGGAACACCTCAACGCCATAGGCCTCCAGCCGCTTAAATTGTGCAATTCGCTCTGCAATAGGAAGCTGGAAGCTGTTTCCAAAATCCGTCTCAATGTTAGCGACAAAGCGGAAATCGCCGATGCGCTCCGTCAGCGCAGTGTCCGATTCCAGTACTGCTCTCTTATACTTCCCAAGGTCCAAAAGCTCTGGGTTTCCATCCTGCCATACATCGCCTGTCAGATTTTCACGAATCTGGAGCTGATAGGAAATGGCGACGTCAATCAGCCCTTCCGTGGCCCATTGCTCAAAGTCAAGGCCCAATACCAGATTATCGTCCAGGTTCAGAAGCCCACGGGCAACGTATTTCAGCTTTTTCTGACCCCGCTCTGCCCGCTCCCGGTCCAGCCGTTCGTGAAGACGGCGTACAAACCCGGTCATAATCTCGCAGCGCATGCCCTGAACGCGCGCATCCTCCAGCGGCAGCAGCCGTGGGTCAAGCCCGGCATACCGCTTCATGAATTCATCAACGAACGGCGGTTCGAACAGGAGATAGGGCGCGCCCCGGTTCCAAAGCATTTCAACGCCGTCGCAGTCGAACTCCGCCATGTGGGAGAACTGGTCCAGCATATAGTCCTGTACCTGAGGATAGGCGTAAGATAGGCGCTCCACCTTGGCCCCATCCCTGTTGATGCACAGCAGCTCCGGGTGCTTCTCGTAAAACTGATTGGTGAAATACATCTGGTCGTATGGGAATTCAATGCTCCAAAAGCCCATCCGCAGGCTGTAAATCAGCTCCATCCCCATCGTACGCCCATAGTGAAACAGCTCTTTCATCTGCTCGTCGGTGTACAGCTCCATTTTGTGCTGAACCTGACGATCCCCGTCCCGGAAATAGGTCATGTTATCCGCGTCGCCCGTGGAAACAGGCCCGTCGAAAATCCAGATGTTCTCCATGGAGAAGTACTTGACGTCCGAATCCCGGTAATCCTCCAGGATGTAGCGCCATTCCTGCTTGTCGGACGGACTGCCCAAACAGAGAACGCCGTGCATATCGTGTGTCGCGTAAAGGCGCTTGGTATCCTTCCGCGCCTGCTCCTTTTGATAGGCCGCCCACTCTGCGTCCGTCAGCGGCACAAAGCGGAGCCATGCCAGCATGGAGTTGAACCATGTCCCGTCACAGAACTTTGAAATCGTAATGTCCTGCCCCGTCAGGTCAGCGCACTTCCAAAAGCTCTCTTCCAGCTTGTTCTGTGCGTTTTCCGTGCAGGAAAACGTGGAGAAGCTTCCATCGTTTTTGAGCTTCAGATTAATTGTCATTGCTCCGTGCTGCCCATATGCTCCTAGGCACACGAAAATTGCGTATTTTCCCGATAACCCCAGCGGCGCCGTAACGGGCGGCGGCGTGCCTCCCCGCAGCGATACGAGCATCGTCCCCTTAACGTCCATCGTCTCATACGGGCAGAGCTCCCATTTGTCCGCCGGGCGCGTGGGTGACAGGGCCTCCTGCGGCATACATTTGCTGAAATCGTTTAACAGAACGCTCTTTCTCTGTTCCATATCATTCTCCTCTTCCTCGTCTGTAGCCGGAAACCGTGGCTCCACAAACGCCGAAGCGATTACCGCGCAAAGATTTTGGCATACCAAATGATGCTGAACTATCTTGATGTGTCTTGCTGTTTTCAATGTCGGTTGAGTGTGTTTCCATTCCCGTGAACTCTTCCTATGTTCTTGTCATCAAATTGTCAAGAACACTGTCCGATAAACTAACAAGTCCGCGATTTACACGGACTTGTTTCGCCGAAAAGGGTAATGCCGAGCATCACGATGAACAGCGGGAACATATAGTTCAGCATGGACGCTTCCATGACGGGGATCATGAGCAACAACCGGGCGATCAGCCCCGGAATGACGGCAAACGGCTTCAACCGGTTTCTTGCTTCAATACAGCTTGCCCATAGCGGCGAAAGCAGCGAACCAATGGACGGCGCAGTGGTCAAGAGCCCGATCTTTTTGCTATTGTGCCAAACATCCACATGCATCCGGATCCCGAACCTGATAATTGTAGGACGTTGCGATGCGGCTTCCCCGGCCGTATGCCGCATCCGAATCATTGTCGATCGCCGAGAGCTGTTTGTCATGCTGCTGCTATTCCAACAGCAGCACGGTATCGATTTTTACAATCGCCTTTCTGACTGGCCCCGGCTCTCCCGTCGCGCAGCCCGGACGATGAACGTCATGCGGCAGAAATACGACGAACTGGCCCGGCTGCAAATGAAGAAACGTTTCGTTCTCCAACTCGTCAAACAAATACGCGTCTTGATCGGACAAGTCGGTGCTTACGCACAGCCGTTCCGAATGACGCGCGAACCCCATCGTCTCTTCGCCGCTGATCACATACTACACGTCGGTGTAACGAATGTGCCGCTCCGCCTTGCGCTGCGACGCATGAGCCGTCGTTCCGTCGCCCACATTGACGAAGATGCGATCCCCGTCGATGTCGTATCTCCCATTCTCCAGCTTCGACCAGTCGGCTTCTTTCAAATAATCGAGCGCTCGGATAAGAGCGGCCGGATACAGCACACGCTCCTGATCATAACCGCGAAAGTCCCCTACAATCATCGTTGCTCCTCACCCTTCCTTCATTTATATTTGCGCGGATCGATGTCCGCCCACAAGTTATGATGCTCTACGTTTAGCGCTTCGTGCAGCGCAACCGTATTCAGCTTCGGATAGGAAGCCAGTGTGCGCAAGATATCGCGAACCACCTCCGCCGGTTTCGTCGGACAAGGCACCGCCGTGCGTTCGGAGTATTTATTGCTCCAGTCCCACATCCGCATCCAGACGTTCATCTTCTTGCCGTACGCGAGGCAATAATCGGCCATCTCTTCGGCAATTTCGGTCAACCATTCCGGCGTTTGATCGTGGAAGTCTTCGCCGGCGCACATCGACACTTCGTCGACGATGTCCTCCTTCACCCACTTCTGCCAATCGTAGAACATTTTCGCATACGGATACATATTCATCGCTTCGTGCTTGCTTTTGCGCAAGCCGATGATAAGCGGAATGCCTTTGCGGCGAACCCGCTCGCTTGCAAGACGCAAAAACTCAGTGAACGATTCGCCGCGTATTTCCGACAGCAGATCCGAGTCGAACGCTTCTGTCCGCACATCGACGCCGTACCGCTCCTTATACTTCCGCACCCACGGCTCGTTATAGCCGTAGTAGTCGTCCTGCAGGACGGGAATGCTGTGTTTGGCATGACTTCGCGTGCACAAATATAAGCCGTCGATATCGTACGTCAGCACCTCTTCGATCTCCCGCAGCCGGTGCTCCACCACTTCCAGATAATCGTAGCAGATGGCGCCCAGCATATGATGCTGTCCGTCCCGGCTAATCCACGTGTACTTCGGATGCTTTATCACAAATTCACTTTCCAATCCGATCGTATCGCCTTGGCGCATATAATATTCGTCCATTACTGTAATCCATGCATAAATTTTGATACCGTATTGATGCCCGAGCCGGACAGCAGCTTCAAGCGGATCGAAAGATTCCAGTATTGCTCTCATCTTGTCACCAGCGACGTTGGAAGGCCCTTCGCGGAACACGTCTTCCGCCCTGACCTTGCTTGGATACGCCAGCTTGCCACAAATCGACAGGCGCCAATGCACGATCTCGACACCATTGTCGCGGCATTGTCGCATGAATTGTTCGATTTTCGTTTCGTCATAAGGAGTCTCGCTCGTAAGCACGTCGTCGTAATAATCCATATTCATCACGATTTTCATCGAATATCCCTCCCCTTTAGCCTATTGCTGTTCATGGCTCGAAAACCGTCTCCGATCGGCGGTTACCGACCGGTTTGCGGCTTCGCGGCTTCGAACCGCCTTGTGATCGCACATATAGAGTCGCCTGCGTTAATTTTGGGCCTAGCAGCCAAGCCAACGACGACACCCGCCGCTGTCGTATGAATGGATTGCAGCTCTTCGCCGAACGCGCCGTATATCGTTCCAATGCGATCGCCCGTCTGCACATCGTCAAGCAGCTGCACGGCCGGGATGAAGAATCCGGCGGTATTGCTGCAGAACGAAAGGTCGAAATTGCCGTCTCCAAGCAGTCGGTTCCGAACCCGCGGACAATCACCGACGATCCAACGCTCCGGCTGCAGCAGCATGCCGAGGTGATCCATTAGCCGGAACGCGCCGAGCCGATACCGCTCCTGCTCCTCCGCCCTGATCCGCAAGCCGCCGAACGCTTCCGTATAGATCCATGGGATGCCGCGATCGGTGGCCGAGGATACTGTTCGTCCCGGACCGACTTCAGGGTGAGCCCAAATCGTTTCTATGCCGAACGCCTCCGCAGCAGCGCGCGACCGACGACCGGCCTCATCTTCGTCATGATGGTAATAACCGATTAACAGCGGGATGGAGAAGTTCGCTCCGCCGCTGTGATAGTCCAGCAAAAAATCGGCATGGGCTATCAACGTGTGGTCAAGATGCCAAGCAAGCCGCTGCGTGTACGCGCCGTTCGGGTCGCCCGGAAATTCGCGTGCCAGATTGCGCCCGTCCAGCGGCGTTTCCCGCGATACGCCTTCGTACGCAAGCTTGTTGGCAAACGGCACCAGCAGCGCCGTGCCGCGAATATCCCCGGGTTGAAGCGCATGGATCAGCTCCATGACCGTCTGTACCCCTTCGTACTCATTCCCGTGCACTGCCGCCAGTATTAGCAGTGTAGGGCCCGGCTCGAGTCCTTTGACAACATGGAGCGGTATTTCGCCCCGCGCCTCCTCTTCCGTTGCAAACGTCAACAGCCAGTCTTGTTTCGTCCCGGGCTTAACACCGCCAAGATCGTACAACTGGGCCGGCAGCTCCATGGTCATCCGCATTCGATCGTCACCACTGTCAGTTTCGGTGAACTCACCAGCCCGGGAGCCCGGAATGCGATTTGATACTGCATAAACTTCGTCCCTTCCGGAACCTGGATTTCGCTTCCGTTTGTGTCGACGGTCCCGCTCCACACAGCGTTCATCGTCTCCTCCACGCTGGCGCCGTAACGCAAGCGGAAAACAAGCGACGTACGGAACGGCGTTTCTGCCTGCCAATCGATCCACTTGGGCATGGCGCATTCGAATACGGGAGACGTATAGTGCTCGTCTTCGCTTCTATCGAGTGCATTTCCTTGATTTTTGGCCGTGAAGCTGTGCGGGCCATAGCCCAGTATCTCCTGCGTTTTTTCCAGGCGAAGGCCGTCAGGCCCGTTCATGATCAGCTTGGAATGCACGATATGGCCGATGTCATTCCGGTGGCAGCAGATGAACAGGTCCGGATACCCGTTCCCGGTCAGGTCGACGGGGCTGAATGCGATCGAGGACAGGCATTCGATTTCCAGCGGATGCTCCCAATCGAAATTCCCCCGTCCGTCGCCAGAAAAGATGCGGGCGGGGAGTTCTCTTGTTTCCGTCGTCGAATAGAACGGCAGGAGCAGGTCGAGATTGCCGCTGCGGTTCATATCAGCGACCGACGGGAATCCAGTGGAACCGCCGGTTTCGAATTTGACGGTCTTTTCCAGAGGGAATCCGCTCTTGCCGTCGCGCATGTAATATAGGTGACTCTTCTTGCGGCTGTAGTGCCCGGCGGTCGTGACGAAAAGCTCGGGCCAACCGTCCTTGTCGACATCGGCCGCCGCCAGCCCAAGAATTAGCGCGCCGTTCGGATCCTTTAACTGAATTTTGCCGACGCGATCCCCGCTGAACCCGTCCGGGCCTCCATAATGCACGCCAACGAAACCATCGTTGTCGCCGTATAGAAAATCAATGTAGCCGTCATTGTCGATGTCGGCCAGCAGTACCGCTTGCGCGCATCCGATATTAGAAGGAAGCGACTGGCGCCTTTCGTTGGAGTACCCTTCGGGACCGCCGAAATAAATAAATACGGATTGAGCCAAATCCTTATCGCTGCTGCTGTACATCCACGGCGTCACGATCAAATCTAGCCAGCCGTCGCGATTGAAATCGCCGATCAAGACGCCGCCAATGGCACGCATTTCGTTGAGATCGTAGTATTGCGCCGGGTCGGGTCCGTCCGGCGTTCCTTTGAATATGCGTACGCCGTTCCCGGTTGTGGCGATCAATTCGACATAACCGTCGTTATCCACGTCCGCCACAGCATAAGAATGTGACATGATCGGAATCGGATACTCCTTGCGGTTTGCTTCTTCATATTGGTGATCGGCCGTTCCGTAATAAACGAAAACGGGAAATTCAGGATCATACTGTGATGGCCCCCGCATCGTATTGCAGAAAATGATCTCCTTCACACCGTCATTGTCGAGATCAGCGGCGGTGCAGCCCATCGGGCCATGCGTTGCGAACGCGGTCGTGTTGCTGGCACTGTATCCCTCCTCGCCGCTCCAGAATACAAGCGACTCGGTATCGTAAGATTTGGTCGAACAGTAGTGGGATGCGATGATGTCCATGAGGCCGATATTTCCGATATCTGCTGCCTTTATGCCCGTAACGCCGTAACAGGGCAGCTTCTGCCATACGGAGTCCAGCTTGCCCGCTTTGCGGATTTCAACCCCGGCGGCAGTGCCGATCACAAGCTCGGGTATGCCGTCGGCATCGATGTCTGCGATATCCAGCGGCAGGATGCCTTGACTGAACTGGCTGTTCGTTCCCGTGATATTCAACACCAGTCGGTTGTCCGATTGGAAGACGCCGCCAGCGTTCCAATAGATCATCAGCTGGTTGCCCCCGGTGAAAATCAGTTCCTTGAACCCGTCGCCGTTCAAGTCCGCAGCCATCACTTGAAGCGCAAAGTGAGTAGGCAGACGGGTGACGTTCGCCGCATCGAATCCGTCTGGCCCCCCCCAGTAGATGAACGATTCGGTATCATATTCATATTGTTCGCGGTAGTTGGCCAGCACCAGCTCCGGATAGCCGTCCCCGTTCAAATCCTCGCACAATAGCGATACCGTGGCGACACCTGGAAGGTTGTACACTTCTGTTGCGTCCGTGAACTGCCGTGGCGTCGATTGGATATACACTTTCTGATTCATGGGTATACCGCCGTTATGATGGTCGAACCAAGCTGTCGTGAAGATGATGTCCTTCCGTCCGTCGCCATTAATGTCGCATACGGCAACGTCATATGCGCCGATCGTATCCAGCGCTGTACATTCGCCGGTCAACCCACTTGCTCCGCCCCAATAAATATACGATTTCAATTCGGAAGTAACGCCGTTCTCTCCGTTTACAACAATGAGGTCAAGATAACCGTCGCCGTCTACGTCGACCGCTTTCGACATCCAACAGCTGTCATGAGGCAACTGCGTTTTGATCCACGCTCCATCCTGGTTCGTATATATATAGGTCGGTGCGCGTTCGATATAACCGTGGCTGTTAGGAAGCACAATATCGAAAGTCCCTTTGCCATTCAGATCATTATCCATGATTCTACGGATCGTGCCGCCAGCATCGACGAACAGGTTGTCTCCCCCGTTCCCGAATACGCCTTGACGAAACTGTTCGAACCCTTTATGCTCGATCTTCATGTCTTTAGCTCTCCCCATGGTATATTTTCAACCCTTCATCATGTTTACAAAAGAAGCCGGTCGAGGCCTTGATGAAGATCGGCAATTAATGAATCGATGTTCTCAAGACCGACAGACACGCGAATGATCGGTGTTCCAACCGGTAACCCGGTGTAAACAGATAACGGTTCGTCGATCGCGATGCCGCTGATCAAGCTTTCGAAGCCTCCCCAACTGGCCCCCATCTCATACATCATCAATCCGTGCAGCATTTTATCCAATTGCTCGTAAGAAGCTTTGACGATAAAGCTCATGACGCCCGCGAAGCCACTCATTTGTTTTCTTCCGATTTCATATTGCGGATGACTCGGCAACCCCGGGTAAAACACTTGCGATACAGCAGCATGCGTTTCCAGGAAAGCCGCCATCTTGCGTGCATTTTCCTGATGCTGCTTCATCCTCACCGGAAGCGTACGCAAACTGCGTATAAGCAGCCAGGCCTGATGCGGGTCCATAATCGCGCCGAGGAGTCCTCTTTCCCGTTCGACGATACCTTTGATCGCGTCAGCTCGCCCAACGACCACCCCTCCCAAAATATCACTATGTCCTCCTAAATATTTGGTAGCCGAGTGAATGGCCACATCGATGCCGAGATGCAACGGATTTTGAAACAACGGCGTTGCCCACGTATTGTCAATCATCGTTACGATGCCGTGGGTTTGCGCCAGCTCGGCGACAGCCGCCAAATCCTGCATGGCAAAAATAATCGACGAAGGGCTCTCCAAATAAATGAGCTTCGTATTGGGCTGAATAGCGTGTTCGAATTCCTCAATCGAATGCCCGGGTACAAAAGTGGCGGTTATTCCGAACTTGTCCAAGTAGGAGTGAATTAACGCCCTTGTCCGTGGGTACACGCTGCTCACGCAAATCAGATGATCGTCTTTAGCTAACCAATGCAGTATCGCAGCGCTAATCGCGGCTACCCCTGAAGAGAAACAGGCAGCCGACTCTCCCCCCTCAAGGGCGGCAATTTTTCGCTCGGCGATTTCAATCGTCGGGTTGTTCGCGCGCGTATAAGAATAGCCGTGGTTTTCCGTTTTATGGGTAAACAGCGTGTTTTGAAATATCGGAGGGACAATCGCCCCAAGGTACTTGTCGTATTCGTCCGCATAGTGTGTGCAAATGTCTTCCTGGTTCTCGGTTCGGTTCATTGCCGATCACTCCGCCGCTTCAATTTTTGAATATTGCCATTGCGCCTCTTCCAGTTCCGTTTGCGATTCGGCGAAACGCAGCTGATTTCTCTCAACTGCGTTTTGGGCTAAATATCCGCTCTGCTGCCAAACCCCGTAACGGCAGTGCCGGCGGGCAGGCTTCTTTCCACAATCCAACCATCAAAATTACCTTATATCGCATTTATCCTGTCATCGTACAGCCCTGTCGCCATTAACCTTTGATCGAACCGGTCAAAACGCCTTTGACAAAGTGCTTCTGAAGGAAAGGATATACACAAATGATCGGCAATGTCGTGATGACAATCATCGCTCCGCGAAGCGCCTGGGATGTCGGTTTGGTATCGGATACGTTGTTGATTTCCCCCGCCAAATCCTGGGTTGTCATGGTAAGCACGATTCGTCGCATCAGCACCTGCACGGGCATGAGCTTGGGGTTATTGATATAGATCGTCGCGTCGAACCAGGCGTTCCAATGGGCAACCGCATAGAAAAGGCCGATCGTCGCCATAGTAGGCAAACTTAACGGAATAATGATTGTCGTTAATATCTTGAGCGGTGATGCCCCATCTATGGTCGCAGACTCTTCGAGACTTTCCGGTATTTGCGCGAAAAATCCTTTCATGATAATCAAATACCATGCGCTGATTAGCGAAGGGACGATCATCACCAAGAATGTGTCCGTCAAGTGTAAGTACTTTAATAGCAAGTAGTTCGGTACCAGACCACCACTAAACAACATGGTGATAAAAACGATCGTAATAAAGAAATTACGACCCGGCATCGCCTTACGTGATAAGCCATAGGCCATCATCGACGTAAAGAAAAGGTTAAGCGCTGTCCCGATCGTTACCCGCATGAGGGTAATTCCGTATGCATTATACAAAATAGAATCGCCGTTCAATAACGTCTTGTAAGCGGAAAAATCAAGTTGGTGGGGATATAGAATCAAGTTCCCCCTCCTGAGCAATTCAGCCTCTCCGACCATTGACGTCGAGACGATGATAATAAAAGGCAGAATAAAGATGATCGTTAACAACGTCAGAAAACTGTAATTAAAGCTGCTAAAAATGATGTCTCCGACTGACCTGCGGTTTCGCTTCATGTTGATTCACCTACCATATTCCTTCCTGACCCCGCTTCTTCGCTATATAGTTTGTTCCAACCACAAGTATGATGGCAATTACCGCTTTGAACATGCCAACGGCTGCAGCAAAGGAATATTGAACTTCGATAAGTCCTTTCCGGTAAACATAGGTGTCGATAATATCGGCTACCTGGTACACGGCAGGAGAATAAAGCAGAAAAATTTGTTCAAACCCGGCATCCATCACGCTGCCAATTTGCAAAATAAACAAAATGACAATGATAAAGCTGATGCTTGGGAGCGTAATATGCCATATTTGACGCAGTCTGCTTGCTCCGTCAACTTTGGCCGCCTCATACAGCTGCTGGTCGACGCTTGCAATCGCGGCTAAATAAATAATGCTGCTCCAGCCTACTTCTTTCCATATGCCGGAACCAACGATAATCGATCGAAAATACCGCGTATCGGACAGGAAAACAATGGGTTCGAAACCAAGCTTATATAACACAGCGTTTACGAAACCCCCGTCCGTGCTGAGCAGTGTGGTAACGAGGCCCGACAATACAACCATCGAAATAAAATGCGGCATGTATGAAATCGTCTGAACGACCTTCTTGAACTTCATATGTCTGACCTCGTTAATAAGGAGTGCCAGGACAATTGGGAGCGGAAAACCAAACACCAGCTTGTAAGCGCTGATGATGACCGTGTTCCCCAAAATATTCCAGAAGTAATACGAATTAATGAAATTTTTGAAATGACGGAGGCCGACCCAATCGGATGTGAGAATACCATCAAGCCCGTCAAATGGCGCTACGTCCTTAAATGCGATCATTAGCCCTAGCATCGGAATGTAATGAAAAATCAAAAAATAGAGCAGGCCGGGAATAACGAGCAAATAGTACAGTTGATTCCTTCTGATTCTGCCTAGTAATTTCGAATTCATGCCAATCGCCCAACCTTCCGTTCAATAAGCATATCGTCTGGCCGTACGATGCGCAGCATGCCCACCATACGGTCAGAGAGGCATTCTTATTTCACTTTGTTATATTCGCTGGTATAAGCTTTAACCCATGTGTCGAGGCCAACCTTGTTCAACTCCTCCAGAAATTTGTCGTACTCCGCAATCGGCCGCGCGCCCACGACGAATTTCACGACTTCTTGCTCCATCATCCGGTTAAAATCGTTCAAAGTCGGAATTTGGGCGGTAATTTCTTTCTGGTCGAATTTATAGTCGTACTCGAACGTGCCCGGTTTTTTGACTCTGCTGAAATTCGTAATATATTTGTTGATGTATTCGGAGTCAGGCGAATATCCGCCTTTATCGGGGAAATCCTTGCTGAAGGATGTGAATTGTACGGTGTAGGCAAAAGTAGCCGCAGCGAGATAGTCGCCGTAGTAGACTTTATCGCCAATACCTTCAAACGTATGCTTGCTCTCGTCGACCCATTTCCAATGCTTATCCTTAATCCCAAAGAAAACCAGCATGTAGTTATTCAGATCGGAGTAAACCCAGTTGATGTATTTCATGGCCGCTTCCGGATTTTTGGAATTTTTGCTGATCATCGTTCCAGTGAGCGCGTTGCCTCCCGAAGTAACAGAATCGCCTTTTGGTCCTTTCAGGTCGACCACGATATAGTTCGCTTCCGGTGCAATTTGCCGCAAAGCCATATATCCGTTTCCGTTCAGCACCCCGGTATACCAGAGGGCTGCGACACCGACGCGGTTTTGCTTCACCAGATCCTGTTCCATCGAACGGGCATTGATCTGGAACGCTTCCTTGTAGATATACCCTTTCTTATACCAGTCGGCCATCAGGGTAATGAAATCCTTATAGCCTGGATCGAAGACGGCCGGTTTGACTTTTCCATCCTTATCAATAAAGTTGCCGTAACCGTTGTCCATGAAGCCGGCAGCCATCGACATATTCATACCGTTCAAGGTTGCCGAGCTCGTATTGTAGTCGGTGAGCAGCGGAATGGTTTGTCCGTTGCCGGCAGGATCTTTTTCTTTAAACGCTTTCAAAACGTTTTCCAAATCTTCGAATGTTTTTGGAACTGGAAGATTCAGCTTCTTGAGCCAGTCTTCGCGAACAGCAACTGTGTTCGCATTGATTGCAGGAACGTCCGGAATGCCCCAAATTTTTCCGTCTTTGGTCGACATCGCTACATACGAAGCATCCCACTCTTCTGGCCACAGCTTCCTGACATTGGGGCCATACTTGTCGAGCAGGTCGTTAAGCGGCATGACGGCGCCTTTGGCCTGATGGGTGGTCATGTCCCCGGCGAAGATATCGAGTGGCTCATTACCGGCCAGCAGCAAGTTCAGCTTGTCATTCTCCGAACCTTTCGGCGGGATTATGGCGACAGGCTCAATCCCGGTTTTCTCGATGATCACTTTTTTGATCTCTTCCAGCGCTTCTGGACTGCTCATCGTTGTATTTGTTGAAAACTGTCCGTAGTTCGCATATAAATATACTTTTTCCACTTTTTTGTTGTCCGAGCTGCTTGTTGTATCCGGTTTGTTCGATGCCGCCGGGGAAGCGCTTCCAGAATTGTCATTGGAACCGCATGCCCCGAGCACACTTACGCTAAGCAGAATCGTTGCAAGTACTGCGGAAATTTTGTTTCCTTTGTTTCCTTTGGACATTGTATTCTTAACCTCCCTGTTATTGTGTGTGCAACTTTCATGTGTTCATTCATTAAATTATCCCCTCGAGATTATCACTGCAATCCAAATCGGCCGATTGGTTCTTGTGATACGCTAATTGTAGGAGGAGAGGCGTTAAAAAAGATATGCAACTTTTTTTACATGCATGTCCACAACGATGATAAGTAAAGAATTTGGCTTATTTCAGCGTCACTTTCTTTACATGAACGGCGATTAATTGGCCGGCGTATTTTTGTCGCCGGAAGCAAGCTTCAAGCTGCGATATTCGCCGGGAGTCATCCCCGTATACTCTTTAAACAGCTTAATGAAGTAGTTGGTTTTGTAATAGCCCACGTGCTCTCCGACTTCTTTAATTTTCATATCCGTCTCCGCAATCATTCGTTTGCTGCGCTCGATTCGGTTGCGTGTTAAATATTCGGAGAACGTTTCTCCCCGATCTTCCTTGAAAATACGGCTCAAATAGGACGGATTCAAACCTAGTTTTTCCGCGACGGTAGAGAGTGAGATCGTCCCGCCGCAATCCGCCTCAAGGATCCGCATCGCCTCAACAATATGCCGATTGTTCTTCTCCCGGAATGCATTGCCGATATGATCCGACAGCTTCTTGATGATCTCCTCGAACCAGGCCATAATCTCGTTCCAATCATTTTTCTGCAGCAACAGGCTGAATAAGTTGTCTTTCTCCTGAAGCAGCGTATTCATATCTGCCCGCATCTCGCCCGCAGTCGCAACGAACCTTCCCAGCAATTGAATAAAAGCATGCTTGATTTGATGGTAATGCACTCTCCCTTCGTAAGCGCGGATTTCTTTCATCATTTCCCGGTACGATTGCATCGCTTCCGGCAAATCGCCGTTAATGAGCGAATGAATTAGCATCGCTTCCCTGTCTTTCGGATAAATAAACAAAGGGGTCCCTTCCAAACGTACGTCCTCAATATAAATAACTTCGCATGAACCGGTCATGCTTCGGTACCTTAGCGCTTCTTTCGCTTGCTCATAGGATTTCCCCAAGGTGAAAATGTCTTCGCAATATTCGCCAATGCCGATCGAGCATCGAATGCCCAGATGCTCTTCCGCTTGATGAATGATATGTTTGGCAAGCTGAAAATTGTCGGAAAAATCGTGAGGGGTACAATTGACAAGCACGATAAACATATCCTCGATAAATTCCATGACGATTCGCTTCCGCTCTTCCGGAATATGGCTCTCCACGATGTCGACCAGCTTCAGATTTCTCAGTTTCTCGTTTTCGACACTTTTCCCCTTTCTGTCTGACTCCTCCGGAGAGATCAGCATCAACGCTATGCCTTCCAGCTTCAGATCAAGACTGAGAAATTTCAAACGCTCGGAAATATCTTCTACGGCAAGCGAATGCTTGCGAATGATCATGTGGATGAACTTCTCCTGATTGGCCGGCAAGCCTTCCTTCAGACGGATTTGCAAACTTCTTCTGTCCTCGAAGGCGGCTTCCAAACTGCCCCGGATTGTGCCAAATTCGCCCAGTTCCCGCTGATCGGGATCCACCTTGTGCGAATCAGGGTCGACGTTCTTATTGATAAACTGCAGCAAATGCCGGACCGGGTTATACAGATTACGGGTTGCCGCGACGGCAAACAGGCCCGTAGCCGCGACAAGAAGGAAGCAAATCAAAATGATCATGCTGCTCATTGTGGACACGCTTTTGTACAGCTCGTCGAGTGCCGCCGCCGTAACGAACGTCCAGCCGAGCGAATCCGATTTCTGTGTCGTGACGAGCATCTTCCTGCCTTTGTATTCGTGCTCGTAGGATGAGGATTCCCCTTTAGTATCCAGCAGCTCCAGAAAATTATGGTCTGCTCCTATCATAACGTTCAATTCGTTTCGCCCGTCGTACAGCATCATTTGGCCGGTTTCCGACATTACGAAGAACGAATTGCCAAGCTTGATATCCAGCTTGCTGACGATCGAGTTGTAGATGGAGTCGACATCCAAATTCACAATAAGATAATTGCCCGGAATCGAAAGCGTAAAAAAGACCGGAATGACCGCTTTGCTCCCGCCGTCTCTCGCCTTTGATTCCCGTATGTCCATTACAGTCGGGAACTCGGAAAGCGTTTTCAAACTGACGTTCCACTCTTTGTCATAAAAGTTATCCGGATTGTATTGTATGTTGTCCGACGTAAGAATCATTCGTTTTCCCTGATCGACCATATAAACCGAATAAATATAATCGTTCGACTGTTTCAAGATTTGAATATTCGTAACGAGCCGATATTTGCTGTTTAAATAGGCGTATAATCCCGGTTGATCTTCAGGCTTGTAATCCCCGGACAAAGATTCGTAATATGACCCGCGCGTAAAATTTTCAAATTCGCGAATATTCGAATCTAACGGAAGCCGTCGGAAACTTTCACTGATTTGATTCGTTACGATCTCTACCGCGTTTACCGTTTGTTTCAAGTAGTTTAAATTAGCGGATTGCAGCTCCTGCTGCATCGTCATTCGCATGTTTTGGTAGATTAATACGCTCATTATCAATAAGGGCGTCAAGGAAATAATCAGAATAAATGCAGTCAACTTTACTAATAAGTTTCGTTTTCTCGCCAAAGAAAAAAGCCGGATACGTGCCATATTCATAATCCCCCTATTCTTTTTCAAGCCCCATTAAGGGTAGCGAATGTGTCCACATGCGGCGCAAAATGTTTGGCCGCAGGGTGTTTTTCCTTGTCATCTGTTAGACATAATTCAATTGTATAGTATTACAGCAATATAATACTATAACGTGTTTTGGGAGCTCGATGTTGAAAATTGAGAATGGATAGAAAAAACACAAAATCGAATTCGAATCGATTTGGTCCGCCGCAGACGGAGTACGAATCGCAAGAGAAAACGGGGAGACTGTAATGCATCTCCCCGTTTTCTCTTCCATCGTATAACCGGCTAATACTCGTACGCGTCGATATCGGCGATGCCGCCTGGCCGCGCCTTGCCGTCCAATCGTCGACAACGCTGGAAGACGAAAGATTATTTCCGGCATCGATAGCCTCCGTGCCTGTTTTCAAGTAGAAATCGCCGGAAGACGCATTGGCAAACAGGGTCCGACAGCTGTACCGTACAGTCAAGTTCGACTGGCTGAGACCCGCTCCAGAGAGTAAAGATTTCCCATCCGCCATGACAATTTGTTGACAAAATTGCTTCCTGACAGCGCCGTATTCGTGTAAATGATGCCGGCCAACTTTCACCGTATTCACGTCGCTCTTGCCGCCTTGATGCGAACCCCGTACGTGTAGCCCCGTATCACCGGAGCCGTTATTTTGAAATACGATGAATTGTCGATGTTCGGCAATCCATGTATTATAATGTTGCCCCTCCCCGTGCGGATCCCTGTCAGCAAAGAGAATCCTTCCTTGCGGGAAAGGACTATCCCGACTCCGACCAAGCTCGTATCGTCAAGAATGACGGTGGGCAGAAGGAAGCGATCATCGAACAAGTCCTTCAAACTCGACGGAATTGCCGGATTCGAACAGCAACTCCTCCACATGCGCGACAGCCATGCCAATAATCAAGGTGTCTCTAGCGTTTTGCTCAGCATAAAGAGGAAGCCGCCCTTCGCGATCCGCGGCGTTCCCGTGATCATAACCAACACGCCGTCTCCATAAGCCAGAACGATTTGCTTCTCAGTTCCACCCCAGTCATAAATGACGCCGATCCGGTCAACCTTCGCTAAGGTATCCAGCAGCTTGGCACTAGGAACGAAGAAGCCTTCTGTAGCAGCTTCTATCGCAAAGTCGAAATTGCCGTCGCTCATCAGCCGACAGCGAATCGGACGAGAGGGGATGTCCACAATAAGCTGCGGATTCTTTAGCATACCGAGGTGCGCCATCAGACGGTAGGCGCCATCACGGTAGTGTTTCTCCTCCTCCGGGCGAATGCGTCGGCCGCCGAAGCATTCGGTATACAGCCATGGAACGCCGAGCTCTGTAGCTGACGATACTGTACGGCCGGGGGCGATTGCCGGCGGGTGCCCCAGACGACCTCCATGCCGAACGCTTCTGCAGCCGCGCGGCTGCGTCTGCCTACTTCGTCGTCGTCGTTGTGATAGTAGCCAACCAACTCGGGAACTGCGTAATTCGTCCCTCCGCTGTGCAGATCGAGCAGGAAGTCGGCGTGCCGGATTAGCTTCTCCTGAATATGCCAGGCGAGCCGCTGTGTGATTGTACCGTTCGGGTCGCCCGGGAACTCACGAGCGAGGTTGCATCCGTCCTCAGGCGTGGTACGCGAAACACCGTCATAAGACAGCATGTAGGCGATAGGCACGAGAACAAGCGCACCGCGAATGTCGGTAGGCTGCAAAGCGAGGAACAGCCGGATTATCGTTTCCACGCCTTCGTACTCGTCGCCGTGCACGGCAGCTATGATCAACAGCGTCGGACCGGGCTCTGTACTTTTGATTACATTGACAGGAAGCGTTGAGATAGTCGTCCCCGGTCCTGTGTAGCGCAGAGAAAAGCTTGATTTCGTTCCTGCCTGCACCGCATTCAGGTTGAATCTGTCGATATCGATAATCGTCGTCATGGGGAGCTCCTTTCTTGTCACACGATGCTGCGGGGGTTGACGCCTTGCGCGAATTCCGCTGCTGCGTTTGCGATTGCGCCGCCGCCGCGTATAACCGGGCACAGGTGACCGGGCAGCAGTTTATCCACCTCATAGTGGGACAGAAGCTGCACGGATGCGGCCAGATCGGCGATCGAGAAGTCGATTGTTCGTAAGGAAGCGATCTGGCCACCCGCAAAGACGGTGTCGCCGCTGAACAGCGCCTTCAGCTCCGGGCACAATATAGCTCATCATGTCGCTGCTGTGTCCTGGCGTAGCGATCGCCTCCAGCGTCAAATCGCCGATTGTGATGTACTCGCCGTGGACGAGCCGTATGTCCACTTTACAAGCGTCCAGCCGGCAGTCCATGGGGTAGATGCCGGCAAGCCGACCGCCGAAAAGGCCGTTTGCTTCTTCATCGCCTGCTTCGATGATAGCGGCTGTCTCGGTCGACGCGGCAATCGCCGCCCCGGTCGCATGACGCCATTGGCTTGCGCCGCCGGCATGATCCTGATGCGCATGTGTCAGCAGCACGGTGGAGACGTTACCTGTGGCGAAACCGTCCCGCGCTAGCTCGGCGAGCGACGCGAGTACACCATAGCCGGTCCCACAATCAATGACTGCCTGTGCTGTGTCGCGGTCGAGCAGGTAGACATTGCAGTCAAGCTCGTGACTCGCGTTCATGCAGAGTAATCCGCTGCCCAGCGTATGGATTTACTCGCTCAGCCTCATAGTTGTTCCGGCTCCAGTAGCACAGGCTTCTGTTCGGTATACGAACGGACGATCGCATCGGCCACCTTAACGACGCGCAATGCATCCTGCGCAGGTAAGATCGGTGACGACGATCGGCCATCCCGCACGCAGTCAATGAAATGCTCCAACTCGGAATAAAGCGAACCCTGCAGCTTGCCGTGAATATTGTTCAGGGTGTATAAACTAGGGATTTCATGCCGATCTTCCGTGCTCATGACGAATGCACTGTCCGGATGCCCCATGCTCAGCTGGCCGCTATCGCCCATAATGTGAGTCGTTTGATCCTGCCCGGCGGGCCAGGCATTCGGCGTCATCCAATTGCTGTCGATCACGGCCACTACTCCGTTCTGAAAGGTCAACATTGCCAATACCATATCTTCGCCTACATCGGAAGAGGATGATTTGGCGTACACCTCTATCGGAAGCTCCCGCATGTACCACAAAATCTGATCGATATCGTGAATGCCGAGTGTGTATATGGCAGGCGTCCGTTTGTAAATGTGAAAAAATTGCCGGCCGTCGCTGCGCCGTGCATAGATCGAGCGGATACGGCCGATCTTGCCGGCGTCGATCGCTTGCTTCAACTGCAAGTTGCGCGGGTCGAAGCGGGTTGCATGGCCAACCACCAGCAGCGTATTGCGCTGGGCAGCCGCTGTGACCATACGCTCGGCATCGGCCAGATCGGTCGCCAGTGGTTTCTCGACGAATACGGCTAAGCCGGCATCAATACCAGCCATGACCGCATCATAATGGAGCGGTTCAGGCGTCAATACGATGAGCGCGTCGAGCTGCTCATTGCGCAGCATCTCCAGCGGGTCGGTATATGCCTTAGAGCCGAACTGCTGCGCTGTTTCCTGCGCGGCCTCTGCTCTGACGTCGCAAACTGCCGCTACGCTAACGCCTGGTATTTGTCGGTAGCATTGTAGATGCAACTGGGCGAACCGTCCCAGTCCGACGATGCCCAATTTAATTTCTTTCATCTCATAGTCCTCCCCCTCAATTTGGCGATCATATCCGAATTACATCTCATTGGCTGATATAATAGGCACGTGGGCATGTTCCGTCATCACTTTGGTCCGATGTACATCCTTGTACCCGGCGCCGCTAATAATGACAACCACCGTATCGTTGCCGCTGATTCGGCCTTCCTGCAGCGCTTGTACAGCGCCGGCCAGTCCAATCGCGCCGGCGGGCTCGCAGAATATGCCTTCTTCAACGGCAAGCAGCTCCTGCCAATGCCAAGTGGCCTCGTCCTGTAGTGCGGTGCCGAATCCGCCGCTCTCGCGGAGTGCAGAGAACACAAGATCAGCATCCGGCGGGTTGGGCACCTGAATGCCTGAAATCAGCGACGTCGAGTCGCCCGGAACAGGCTTATTCAAGCCTTGCTCCCAGCCGCGCACGAGATTGGCGCAGCCTGACGACTGGCAAGCCGCGATCTTCGGCAGGCGGGAAGCTTGCCCACTCACCAGCATGTCGCTGAATCCGCTGTGAATACCAGCGAGCAAACCGCCGCCGCCGACGGGGACGAATACCGCGTCAGGCGTTCCGAGCTCCTCTTGTATTTCGAAGGAGATCGTTTTGACCGCTTCCATTGCTTGGGGCGCGTATGCGAATGCCGTGATAACCGCTTCCCAGTTGTTCGCTGCGGCCTTGGTTCGCACGTTCTCAAACACTTGCTGCCCGACCTGTGAATTAAAGCCCATTCCTTCCACCTTATACACATGCGCGTGGTGGACAAGAATTTGCTCCAGTTTCGACTGGATGATATTTTCCTGAACGTACACATGATAGGGCAGACCGGCTCGTGCCGCGTATGCGGCAACCGACGCTCCGGCGTTGCCGGAGGTCGTGCCGATACAGGCGGTTTTACCTTGCTCACGAGCTAGCGACAATGCTAACGCGGAGATGCGGTCCTTGTAGGAGCCGGTCGGATTAAGCGACTCCAACTTGAAATATAAGTTCGGTAGACCGAGCTTCTCTCCGATACGCCAGCTGCGCACGAGCGGTACTCGCCCTTCTCCCAGCGTGACGAGATGCTGCTCAGAAACATGCGGCAGACGCTCCGCGTACAACCAAATGCCCGATCCGCGATTATTCATGCTCATAACCTTTGCACTCCGCTACGTAACGTTCGATCGTTGCCGTAATCCGGTCGACCGCTTCCATATGCTGCGGCCAAAGTGGCTCGATCGGCAACCTCGGAGCGCCGATATCAATACCACGACGACGAATGATTTCTTTCAACGCAGCATAGATTGGTACTGACAGCATATCGCTGATGATTTCGTTCACGCGGAACTGCCAACGCGCGGCCTCTTCGATGTTATCTGCTTGGTAGCAGCTCTCGATTTTCACGAAGAGCTCAGGCATAGCGCCATATGTACCGCCAATACCACCACAAGCACCCATAACACGCCCGGCCAAGTATTGTTCGTCAGGACCGTTGAATACAGCGAAGTTGTCGCCGCCATGCCGCTTGAACTGCTGCAGCTCGTAGCTGCTGGCTGTCGTAATTTTCAAGCCGATAACTTGTTCGTGCTCGATCATTTGGTTAAATAACCCAAGGGTTAGGTTAAAGCCCGTAGCTACGGGAATGTGGTAGATAATGAACGGAAGCTTGGTCGCTTCAATCATCGCCAACCAGTGGTTCTTGACGCCTAGATCGGTAGGTTTATAGTAGAAGGGAGGGATGGAGGAGATGGCATCGGTACCATACTTCTCGGCATGAATGGCCAGCTCGACGCTTTCTTGCGTGGTGATCGCGCCGACGTGCGCAATGATCTGGATCTGCCCCTTATTCTCGGCAATGACCGCTTCTAGCACCTGCTTGCGCTCTGCCGTTGTCTGCAGCAGGCCTTCCCCTGTGCTGCCACCAACATACAGTCCCTGTATGCCCGAATTGATCAAGTAACGGACGAGCTTGGCGACTGCCCCCGTATCTATTGTCCCTTGTTTGTCGTAACACGACGGCATTGCGACGTAAACCCCTTTGAACATATCTGCATTAAACGTTGTCATTTGAATCGTCTCCTCTAATGTTAGAGTATGATCAACACACATATATATTATGGTATGACCAATTTTAACAGACTAAAAACACAAAAGAGCTCGCGTCCTTTCCTCCCTTAAAATGGAAGACACTGGAAAACCAACAAACTATACACACCTCCTGAGAGGAGAAAACCGTAACGATTCCCTTATTTTAACTTTCCAACCAACCCCCTGCCCTCGAAACTAGTATCAAAATTTGGACTATACGGCAGGTTTCTTACGTGTTGCCTCCAAAGCGTCCTTTCCTCAACAAAATCAAGTTTTCACAACTCAACTCCTTGACATACATGGTATGGTATTAACCATTAGCATTGTATTAAAACTTTTTGAAAATGCAAGCCAGAAATCCAAAATGAAAATTGAAGTAAATAAACATGTGGATAGAACGTCAAAATATTCAGACTTTAATACTCTGCGTAAAAGCAAAAAATTAAGGCAGGAAGTGAAAGTATCCATTTTTATCAAAATGTCGTGGTGATGCAATCTAGCTTTTTCACATAACAATCTAGTCACATTTTTAGCACAATTTGTCTATTGAAAAACGCTTTACAAAATATAAATTATTTAATGTATGACTAATTGGTATTACCAATCATTCTAACGCAAAGAAGTATGTCGGTCAATTGTTTTTGCGGTTCTGTTTTATCCCAAGAATGCTGTCGAAATAGCGGTAAATTATTCGATTTCCCATAGGCCATTGCCTCAAAAAGCCCATCAGGAGGTCACTCTACCAACGACTTCAATATCCCCAACAGCAAATGCGATATGCCGGATACCCAGGGTATTCGCAAAAGGACGGTGTATAAAATTTGATCATCTCTATCCATGCCTGACCACGTCTGGATTCTGCAATCCTGCACATAAATAAACGCACTTACGGATTGTTTGACTCGCATGTGGCCTATCATTTATATATTCAGCTCTTGAAATATCTTGTTTGCTATCTCCTGAATTTCTTCGGTAGTCGTATAAACATTAGGGTACTTCACTTGATCTTCTATATCATTTGAAAATCTTGCTGCACATCGAGATAATCTCTCAAAAAGTTCCTCTTCTTTCTGAGTTATTTCGTCAAACTCCAAATCATGGGCATAAGTAATGTGAAACTCATTACAAAAGGAATCAATTTCTATCTCTCCGTTTTTATATTGTGATAGCAACCAAAATAATCTTTCTTTTGGACAACGTTCTTTCATACTGCACCTCCATTACTTGCTGATTTTAGACAACGGACCTCGAGCGTCTCGAAAATACTCAAAATGATAAACTGTATTTAATGCTTTGTCGTACAGCACCTCTAAATTATAAGCTTTATCATTCTTATACATAACAGTATAATACATTTTCGCAGCACTGCCCTGAGGATCAGCCAACTTCTCACCATATTTTATAGCAGATTGCAGCGTTTGAACTGGCACAAATCTCATTTCCTCCGAATGAATCTGACATCTGATTGCGATTTCCATTCTCATCCAAAGAATAAGCAATTCTATTGCCATCTGGATAAGTAACCTGGGATTGTTCACCCGTCCCAAGAATATAGCTATAACTAGTTGTTCCGGTCTCATCTTGCATACTTATTCTTCGCCCTACCTGATCGTATTGGAAACTAATTTTTTCCGTTGGGAACCCTGTTACTTCTTTAGAAAGCAGCTCATTTTTTGAAGAATAGGTGTATTTGAACTTTACCCCTTTCTTGTGCACTAGCCTATCCAGATTGTTATTTTTGTCATAAACATACTTTTCAAATCCGTAGGTAGTTGTTGGTTCCTTGCCATCCGCTGCGGTTTTAACTAATCCAAGTGCACTGTAAGTAAAACAGTTTAATTGTACAGTTTCACCATTCTTAATCTCTTTTCGATTTAATACTTGTCCCTTTTTATCATCCCTGAATAGGAAATACGAATACTATAAAAACAATTAGTCTACTCACCCACACTTCCCATTTCCCCAAAAAATCATTAAAATAAATAGGATCACCTTTTCATTCAACAGCTCCACCCACTCTGTTACAAGAAAGGAATTTACATAATGATCATTAAACCGAGAACACGCGGATTTATTTGTACAACGGCTCATCCGGAGGGCTGTGCCAGCCAGGTTCGAGAGCAGATCGAATACGTGAAGGGTCAGCCCGCTTTGAGCGGATTCAAAAATGTGCTCGTACTCGGCGCGTCCACCGGCTACGGGCTTTCATCCCGCATTGTTGCAGCCTTCGGCGCCGGTGCCAATACGATTGGCGTATACCGCCAGGGCGCAGCCTCCGGCAACCGGACAGCAACTGCCGGCTGGTACAACTCGGCGGCCTTTGAGAAGGCGGCGCAGGACGCCGGCCTGAAATCCTTCAGCGTCACCGGCGATGCTTTTGCCGATGAGACGAAGGCCAGAACCATCGACGTTATTCGCGCAGAGCTGGGACAAGTTGACCTGGTGGTCTACAGTGTCGCCTCGGCAAGACGGATTCACCCGACAACGGGCGAGGTTTTCAATTCCACCCTGAAGCCGATCGGCAAGCCTTACACGAACAAGACGGTTAATTTCCACAACGGAGAGGTCAGTTCCATCACGATTGACCCTGCCACTCAGGAAGATATCGACAATACGGTTGCCGTCATGGGCGGCGAGGACTGGCAGATGTGGATCGACGCGCTGCTGGAAGCCGGCGTGCTTGCCGATGGCGCGACAACTGTCGCTTATTCCTACATCGGGCCTGAACTGACCCAGGCGGTTTACCGCGAAGGCACCATCGGCCGGGCCAAAGACGATCTGGAAGCAACCGGCCAGCGTCTGAACAAGCAGCTTGGGGAGAAAGGCGGACAAGCATATGTATCCGTGTGCAAGGCGCTGGTCACTCAGTCAAGCTCTGCGATTCCAGTCGTGCCGTTGTATATTTCCGCTCTCTACAAGGTCATGAAGGAAAAAGGAATCCACGAAGGAACCATCGAGCAGACCTACCGCTTGTTCTCTGACCGGCTCTACAATCCCAAAGGCACGGAGCTCGATGAAGCCGGACGTATCCGCATCGATGATTGGGAAATGCGCGATGATGTGCAAGCTGAAGTGGCCAAGCTCTGGGAAGAGCTGACTACGGATAATATTTACGATCTGTCGGATCTCAAAGGCTACCGCAAGGAATTTTTCCAGTTGTTCGGCTTTGAGTCGGAAGGCGTTGATTACGAGGCTGATGTTTCGGCTGAGGTCGATGTACCGAATCTGCGATAAGCAGCCACGTTTCTTTTTCATCAGGAGGAGGGCTCCCGGATCATTCCGGGAGCCCTCACTTTGCCCCTGTATCAAACGTTTCACCGCATCTACCGTCAAGCGGGAGATTAGTCAATTGTTGGGGCTTCGTTTTAGGAAAACAAGGAAAAGTGCTTTTGAAAAATTCGTAAAAGCTCTGCAATATTATCTAATAAAATGATGAATAAAGGGGAATTCCATTATGAAAACCGTAATAGCGACGGGTTATCGTCATACCGTCGGTCTTAAATCGGACGGCACGGTGAAGGCCGTGGGTGATAATAAATATGGCCAATGTGATGTAAGCAACTGGCGTGATATGGTGGCGGTTGCAGCGGGTAATGCTCATACGGGTAATGCTCATACAATTGGCCTTAAATCGGACGGCACGGTGGCGGCCGTGGGTTGGAATAAGCATGACCAATGCGATGTAAGCGGCTGGAACGGTATGGTGGCGGTTGCAGCGGGTTGGCGTCGTACCGTCGGGATTAGAGCGGACGGCACAGTGGTGGCTGTGGGCCGAAATAATGAAGGCCAATGCAATGTAAACAGCTGGCGTGATGTGGTGGCGGTTGCGGCCGGTGACTGGCATACGGTCGGGCTTAAAGTGGATGGCTCGGTGACGATTGTGGGTAATAATCGGTATGGCCAATGCAACGTAAGCGCATGGCGTGACATAGTGGCGGTTGCGGCGGGTTACCTTCATACCGTCGGTCTTAAATCGGACGGCACAGTGATGGCTGTGGGACGAAATAAAGAAGGACAATGCAATGTAAGCGCCTGGCGCGATATGGTGGCAATAGCGGCGGGTAGTAATCATACCATAGGCCTTAAATCGGACGGTACTGTGGCGGCTGTAGGCAGGAATGAGCATGGCCAATGCAATATAAGTGGCTGGCGCGATATTGTGGCAGTTGCGGCGGGTTGCGCTCATACCGTCGGTCTTCAATCGGATGGCACAGTGGTGGCTGTGGGGCGAAATAATGAAGGCCAATGCGATGTAAGCGTCTGGAGCGGCATCCAATTACCCGGCTACTATTAGCTTTCAATATGAATCATACCTATAATAATGAAAGCCATGCGCCGATTTCGCTCGCATGGCTTCAGAATATGTTGACTTACAGCTGTACCTTCTTCCCTGTCCGTGCACTCTCAACAGCCCCGAATACCATTGCGACGCTCTTGATGTTATCCAGACAGTCCGTCTCCGCAGGGCGGCCCTGCTCCAGGGCATGGAACATTTCGTCGAGACAGCCCCAGTGTCCTTCGCGTCCTTCCCACGTATCAGCGGCGTCGATTTGCTGCATCGGCAGAATGAATTCCGGTCCTTTGCTGGTATCAACAGCCTCGGCGATCGGCAGACTTGCGCCATCCCATTTGGCCGATCCTTTACTGCCGGTCACCCGCCAATCAGCCTCCCACGACGTGCTCAGTCCCTCCGCACACCACGAGCCGCGGTAGCTGAATACGGAACCGTCGCTCATCTCGAAAATACAGATAGCCGACGCGTTTCCTTTGTACCAGGATCCCGGGGGATTGTATTCATGGCAGTACACCGATACCGGATCAGCGCCAATGATGAAACGTGCCTGGTCGAAGGTATGGATCGCCATATCAATAATGAGTGGACTGTCCATGGCATCCCGGAAGCCTCCGAAATGCGGTCCCAGAAAGAAATCCGCATGGATTGAGCCGATTTGTCCGATAGCGCCGGAACCGACCAGATCTCGGAACGAACGAATCTGCTTCAGATAGCGGCGGTTCTGCATCACCGCATAACGTTTGCCCGTCTGCGTGCTGGTGCGGACGATTTCTTCGGCATCCGCATAGGATTCCGCCATCGGCTTCTCGCCAAACACATTACAGCCCGCTTCCATCGCAGTGGTGACGATCTGTTTATGGCTGGCCGGAATGGTCACATCGAACACAAGATTGGCATCCGTTGCCGCCAAGGCCTGGGACAACTCGGTAAACGTCGGTACATCGAGCCCGCGTTTCTCCGCCATTTTCTTCGCGCTGTCTTCAAAGATATCGACAAGGCCGACAATTTCAGCATTCTCCCGCTGACCTACGTAATCCAGCCACGTATTGGACATACCGCCGCAGCCTGCTACGACTATTTTATGCTGTGACAATCCAAACACCCTCTCACTCTAATAGTCTCATTCAAGCCCGTCTGCTATTCAAAATTAAACCGGATTAGGAACAAAATCGCCGCCCCGGCATCTTTTCAGGTAGTTGAGCCCGTGCACCTGGCCCGTCATCTCCAGCTCATCGCGGTAGACCGGGTCATGCCAGCCTTCGATATCGATACTTCCTTCATAGCCGGCTTGACGTAAAATCGTGATAATGTCCGTCCAGTTGGTATCGCCGAAGCCCGGTGTCCGGTGCCAGACAAATTCCTTCGGTCCATGGATGCCGTATTCACGCACAATATCCCAGGCAATCGTCGCATCCTTGCCATGAACGTTAAAAATCTTGTCCACCCACTTGCGAAGCTGCGGAATGGGATCGATCAGGCTGACCATTTGGTGGCATGGCTCCCATTGCAGGCCGATATTGGCTGCCGGAACGGCATTAAACATCATTTCCCAGGCCGTTGGATTATGCGCAATATTCCAGTCCCCGCTTTGCCAGGTACCGCCCATATCGCAGTTCTCGAATGCCAGCTTCACGCCTTTGGCTTCCGCACGGCGCGCAAGCTCGCCGAACACCTCGCCGAAGCGCGGCAGCGATTCATCGATGGAGCCCGGCATCCGCCCGGTAAAGCCGGCGACCAGATCCGTGCCGAAGTCCCCGGCATGGTCGATGAGCCGTTCCCAGCTCGCTAATGTATCCTGATTATCTCCCGCTCCTGTGAGGACATTTCCAAATATACCCAGACTTGAGATAACAATATCATGCTCTGCCGTCAGTTCTTTTATCCGCTTGGAAAGCTCCTTCAAATCCACGCCCTGCGTTGTCTGCCAGAAGGTGAGCGAGAAGGATTCAAAGCAATGGGGAATAATTTGCGGAAGAACGCGCACCGCATCTCCACCGCCGACAAGTGTACCGATCCGAATTTGTTTCATTATGCCCTCCTAAGGTTTCACACCCGTGATCTGTCCTTATCTTACCGGACAGATAGCGATCAGGCTATGAATGAAATTGTGTTTCATTCATACAATCTTATGATCTTTAACCCCTTTCAACGTCGACAGCTTCGAAAATACCGATTATAATAAGAAAATTGTATGGTTCTTGTTTATTCGCACTTTCATATGAAGGAGACATCCGCAAATGACGGTCAGTCCCCATAAAGAGCATACCTGGATTCCCGATCAGACCTTTCCGATCAATGTTTTTTTTGTCAGTCGGATCGGCTTGCATTGGCATGACCATATCGAGTGGATTTTCGTCAAGGAAGGCAGAGCCCGCATTCAGATCGATGCCGATTTCGAAACGCTGCAGCAGGGAGAGCTGGCTTTTGTCAATTCCAGGCAGCTCCACAGCGCGGTTGATCTGGAACCCGGAACCGAGATGATCTGCATTGTGTTCAACGAAGCTTTGGTCCGGGGCAGCGGACTGGATATTACCGAGCATCATTATTTTCTGCCATATCTGAACCAGCACCTGAAATGGCCGGGAATGATCCGCAGGACCGATCCGCTCATGCAGAGCATGAACGAATCCTTCGCCAGGCTGGTTGACGAGTTCAAGGGTAAGCAGCCAGGTTATGAGCTCCTGGTAAAAGCCGAACTGCTGCGGATTTTCGGGCAATATTTTCGCTATGCGCAGCAATTTGAAGGACTGAAAGCACCTCGCCTCGCGAATGCCCCGGACTTCTCGGGCCTGCTCCAGACACTTCGCGAGCGGTACAATGAACCGATCAGTGTTGATGAGGCTGCCCGGATGGTCAACCTCAGCCCGAACTACTTCTGCAAGGTGTTCAAGCAGGTGACGGGCAAGACGCTCATCGAATATCTCCATCTGCTGCGGGTCCAGGAAGCTGAGCGGCTTCTGCTAGACACTGACGCTTCCGTGACTGAAATTGCCGATAAGGTCGGGTTTTCCAACATGACCTATTTTGGCCGGGTGTTCAAGAAGATCAAGGACAGCACGCCGTCCGATATCCGAAGAAGAAACTTAGCTGCACGCTAAAGTACACCATCCATGCTCCAACACGCGGCGGCTGTCATCGGATTGAACAGCAAAAAGCTGCCGGCATTCCTATATGAATGCCGGCAGCTTCTATTCGTTTCTTTTGCCCCTTATTCCCCGGACAAGGTGCTTTCCTTCATAATAACGTCATGCGCGCCGCCCTCTACGAGACTGGTTGCGGAAACAATTGTAATTCTGGCATTGTTCTGTAAATCTTCAATCGATTTTGTCCCGCAGTGGGACATGGTCGATTTGATTTTGCTGATCGTTTTATCCAGATTCTCCTGCAGACTGCCCGCATAAGGCACATAGGAGTCCACGCCTTCCTCGAAGACAAGACTCTGTTTGCCCCCGGTATCGTAACGCTGCCAATTCCGCGCCCGGTTCGAGCCTTCCCCCCAGAACTCTTTGACAAAGTTATTGCCGACCTTCAGCTTCTTGGTCGGACTCTCATCAAAGCGAGCAAAATATCTGCCCATCATGACGAAATCCGCGCCCATAGCCAGAGCCAGCGTGATGTGATAATCGTGCACGATGCCGCCATCCGAACAGATGGGGACATAGATTCCTGTCTGTTCGTAATATTCTTCCCTGGCTTTGGCAACCTCGATCAGCGCCGAAGCTTGTCCTCTGCCGATCCCTATTTGTTCCCGCGTAATACAGATGGACCCGCCGCCGATCCCGACCTTGACGAAGTCCGCACCCGATTCTACAAGATACAGGAACCCTTCGCGGTCCACGACATTGCCTGCGCCGATCTTGACGTTGAAGTTGGATTTGACGTATTTCAAGGTCTCCTGCTGCCATTCGCTGTACCCGTCCGAAGCGTCGATGACCAGCACATCGACTCCCGCTTCAACCAGCGCCGGCACTCTTTCCTCATAATCCCTGGAGTTAATTCCTGCCCCGACAATATAGCTTTTGTTGGCATCCAGAAGCGCTAGCGGATTGCCTTTATGCGCGTCATAATCCTTGCGGAATACCAGATAATGCAGCTTCTGCTCTTCGTCCACAATCGGCAGACAATTCAGCTTATGCTGCCAAATCAAATCATTGGCTTCGGATAGGGTGATTTTGGAATCGCCGTATATAAGCGAGGAGAAGGGGGTCATAAAGTCTTTAATGCGTTTGTCGAGGGGATCGCGGCTCATCCGGTAATCCCTGCTGGTGACGATACCGAGCAGTTTTCCGTTTGGTGTGCCGTCATCGGTAATGGCGACCGTAGAATGGCCGTTCCGTTCTTTTAGATCCAGTACATCCTGAAGGGTCGCTTCCGGGGTCAAATTGGACCGGCTCACGACGAACCCGGCTTTGTACTCCTTCACCTTCCGCACCATCGCAGCCTGATCCTCAGCGGATTGGGAGCCGTAAATAAACGAAATGCCGCCGCAGCGGGCCAAGGCAATCGCCATATTATTGTCGGATACGGATTGCATAACCGCAGAGGTGAACGGGATGTTCAAGGAAATATCCGGCTGTTCGCCTTTTTTAAATTTGGTGATCGGCGTTTTGAGTTCCACATTGGCCGGCGTGCAGTCCTTCGTGGTTAAACTGGGGATTAATAGAAATTCGCTGAAAGTCCGGGATGGTTCTAAATAATAATGAGCCACTCTTCTCCACTCCTTGTCTGGTTTTAGATATATTTTTAGAATCATATCATCGGGCAACCCGTATGGTCAAGCCTGCAACTGTATTGTCGGCCAGCTTCAATGCACCGGAAGATGCGCATGCAAAAAATCCGCTTATCGCAAGGCGCGGCTAACGGCTGCTGATGCCGTCTGCTCCCTTGGATAAGCGGATTCTCCTGATTCCATTTCCTCTATTTCAAATACAAACGCGCCGTTTCTTCCCAGATTTCACCCGAGGCCAAACCAAACAAACCGATTTCATCTGCTGGAAGCTCGACATGCGGCGCATTGACCAGACTGACCTGCGGCTCCGGACAGAAGAAACCCTCAGTGGCAAAGTTGTTCCAGATCATCCACTGCTTGTAGGAGGTTCCCACGTCATAGACCAAAGTCCGGCCAAGCTTCGTATCGGTGAGCTCCATCCGGTTGCGGCCGTTCTGCGGCACCGCCGTATAATGATTGTCCATCTCCGCGAAGAACGGATAGACGCCTTCGCCCTTCAGCTGCTCTTCATCCACGGTCAGCGGCTGGAACTTGCCTGTCGGCAGCATCCGTTCATTGAGCTCCCAGCGGTTGCCGATCGTCAGCTTCACCCGGTAATCCGCCGCTTCGCTTCCAGGAGCGAAAGGGGCATTCACCGAAGTATGGAAAGCAAACAGGCAAGGCATCACATCCTCGCCGTCATTGAGGATCAGGATATGCTGAGAGAGACCTTCGGCGCTGAGCGTATACTTGAGCTTGATTGTGAACAGATGAGGCAGAAACCGGTATACGGCATGCTGCTCGTCCACCTTAAGCGCTACGGTTACGAAGCTCTCTTGCGCGCTCTGCCCGAAATCCTCTACAGCCCAGGTCTCGCTATGGACGAAGCCATGCAGATGATTGCCCGTCTTCTCTTCATTCACTGGGAACGTATACGTCTTTCCATTCCACGGAAACTTCCCGTCCTCGAACCGGTTGGGAGGAAACAGGACCGGTATGCCATGAATAAACGGTCTGGCTTTGAAGGATTCCATCTCGTCCTGCGTGGGTTCATGCAGAAAGGCATAACCGTTTGCGCTATCGCGGAAAGCGATCAGATTCGCGCCGATCTCCGGGAGAATCGCCGCCTCGTAATTGCCGTTCTTCAGCCAAACGGCTTTTTCCCCTTGATAGTTGCCTTTGTATGCAGTTGGTTCGCTCATATTCGGTTAATCGCTCCCTTATTATGAATAATGAATCGGTAAGCTCTTGCCTCCCTAAGATTACCACAAAGGGCGCCGGCGGAGAAGGCAGTATTGTTCTCTCCTGCCCAATTCCGGCCCCATATGTATCGGTATCGGTTAGGGCAACAGAGAACCGTTGGATAAAGGTTCTCTGTGAAGGATAGGTCATCGGCAGCACCTCTTCTTGTTCACTGACAACAAAACAAAATTTCTGGAGGCCGTTAATTGGCTGCCGATACCTGCCTTCCCTGCGAATGCAGGTAAAGCTCCTCGTAATATCCTTTGCGGCTGAGCAGCTGTTCATGGGTGCCTTCCTCCACCACCCGTCCCTCGCGCATAACCAGGATCCGGTCCGCCTGCATGATGGTGGACAGCCGGTGGGCGATGACCAGCGTCGTACGGCCCTCGGACACTGCCTCCAATGCCGACTGGATCAGCTGCTCGGTCTGCGAATCCAGGTTCGCCGTCGCTTCATCCAGAATGAGGACCTTGGGCTTAAATACGATGATCCTTGCGAACGAGATCAGCTGACGCTCGCCGGCGGATAAGCCGCTTCCCCGCTCGGAAAGGCGCGTATCGTAACCGTCTTTCTTCTGAGCGATCAACTCCTCCGCGCCGACGAACCGGCAGGCCTCAATAACCGCTTCCCTGGAAATCGATTCATCGAACATCCGCACATTGTCCACAATGCTTCCGGAATATAGATACGGCTCCTGCTGGACAAGGCCGACGATCCGGTGAAGCTTCTCCTGCGGGAGCTCGCGGATATCGGTTCCGTCAATCGTGACGCTTCCCTTCTGCGTATCGTAGAACCGGCAGAGCAGACTGATCAGCGTGCTTTTTCCTGCGCCCGTCGTACCGACGATACCGATCATTTCGCCTGGTGCGATATGCAGATCCAGGTCGCGGATAACGGGCGTATCTTCTTTATAGCCAAAGGTGATACGGTTAAAGTCGATGGCGCCTTTCACATCCGGCAAACCTACTTCGACCGGTTTCTTGCTGTCTTGCACATCCGGTGAGATGGAGAATATTGTCCAGATCCGGTTAACGGCGACCGATGTCGATTGCAGCGTATTCCACTGCTGGGTAATCGCATTGATCGGTTGGAAAAACTGGCGGATATACGTAATAAACGCGTACAGCACGCCGAATTCGATTTTATGATCAAAGACCGCCATGCCCCCGAGCCATGTCACAAACGCAATCGACATATTGCCCAGAATATCGAAGGACCGGTTGAACAGGACATTGGTGCGGATTTCTCTTAAATTCGCTTTCAGGTACGATTCATTCCTGCCCGTAAACTGCTTGCCTTGCTCCTTCTCCTGGTGGAAAGCCTGGATGATGCCCATTCCAGCCAAATTTTCCGCTACAAAAGCCACCATCCGGGACAGCTGGGCTCTGGACAGCTGGTAGGTCTTTCTCATATAAGAACGGAAGGAAATCGCAATCAGGGCGATGATCGGCAGTAAAATCATACAATAAAGCGTAAGCTCGACATCCAGCTGCCACATCAGCACCAGAATGAAAATCAAGGTCAACCCGTCGCGGATCACACTGAGCACAACCTGAGTGAAAAACTGATTCAGCGTTTCCGTATCGCTCGATACATGCGTAATCAGACTTCCGGCAGGCGTACGGTCGAAGAATGGGATCGACAGCTTGGAAATATGCTGGAACAGCTCCTTGCGGATGCTGGCTACGATGCTCTGGCCGGCAAATTGCAGCAAATTGTTCTGCAAATACGTAAACAGTAGGCCGCCGATGGAGAGGGCAAAATAAATGCCGCCGATAATGACCAGCGTCCGGTAGTCGGTTTTGCCTGCCATCAAATGGTCATCGATTGCGATTTTCATCAGATACGGCTGGAACAGATCGGCAGCGATTGCCAGCAGCGTGCACACGATCATCAGGGAGAAAGCAAGCCGGTGCGGTTTCACATAACCATACAACACCCGAAAGCCCGTTTTCCCCTTCATATCGACCGGAGCTTTATCCCGGTCAGCTTTCTGCCTCTCGCGCTTAACGGACATGGTCGACATGTCGGCTTCCCTCCTCTTGAATGGTGTACAGCTCCGCATACAAGCCCTGCTGCTTCAGCAGGTCTTTATGCGTACCGCGCTGAACAATCCGCCCTTCGTTTAACACGACGATTTCATCCGCATGCTTGATTGCGCTGATCCGGTGGGCAATCAGAATCGTCGTTTTGCTTTTGCGTTCCTTGCGGATCGAATTGACGATGCTCGTCTCGGTCACCGCATCGACAGCACTTACGCTGTCATCCATGATAAGCAGCGGCGCGTTTTTGATTATGCCTCTGGCCAGGCTTGTGCGCTGGCGCTGGCCGCCCGAGAGCGTAATGCCTCTTTCACCGAGCTTGGTCTCGAACTGTTCGGGAAAAGCTGCAATGCTGTCGTAGATCTGCGCCTGCCTTGCTGCTTTCTCCACATGCTCAAAACCCGATTCGCGGCGGAAGAATGCAATATTGTCGCGAATGGTCGTACTGAACAGGAATCCATCCTGCGGCACGTAGGCAATCTGGCTGCGCAGGCTTTCAATCGTCAGCTCGTGAATGTCCCTGTCATCAAAAAGAATGGTCCCTTCCGGGGAATCATAAACGCGGAGCAGCAGCTTCATCAGAGTCGTTTTGCCGCTTCCGGTCTTGCCGATAATCCCGAGCGTCTTGCCCGGCTCCACCGTCAAATCGATATCATGCAGCGTTTCCTTGGAAGCCCCGGGATACGTGTAAGAGAGATGGCGGATCGCCACTCCCGCATGGCTAAGATCGGCAGGCTTCGCTTCAAGCGAATCCTGAATCTCCGATTCCACCGACAGCAGATCGTTGATACGCGTCAGCGAAGCTCTTGACCTTTGCATCGTATTGATCACATTGCCGATCTGCTGCAGCGGGTTGACCATCATCCGGATGTACAGGGTCAGCGCGACGAAATTTCCCAGAGATATGGTGTTATGGATCGTCAAATATCCGCCGTACAGGATGGTTACAATGAACGAAAGCGCTCCCAGGAAAGGAATAAGCGCCTGGAACAATGAGGACACACGCACCAGATGAAGCTGGTTATCGCGGATATTGTCCACGGTTTGGCCGAAACGGTCGATCATGATCGGCTCAACCGCAAATTTCTTCGTGACGCGGATCCCGCCGAACTGTTCCTCCGCCGACTCCGTCATTTTGCCCAGCGACTCCTGTACCTTCATCGAGCGCCCCCGGATGATCGGACCGAAGCGGGTTACGATCCACGGAATCACCAGCAGTGGCAGGACACAAGCAATAATCAGATAGTAGGGGATATCGTTGATCAGCATCATGAAAACTGCCGAAATAATCAGCATCGTGGCATTCGCTGTCTGGTTGATCCCCGCGGAGATCGATTCTCTGACAGCCGTCACATCATTAATCACGTAGCTGAGCCATTTCCCGACCCCATGCTTGGAATAATAGTTTTCGCTGAGCGTCATAAAGTGAACAAACAAGCGGTTCCGTGTATAAAATTCAAAGCGGCGTCCCAGCCGCATTATCATATATTGTCCCATTCCCGCCAGCAGGCCGAAGCTGAGTCCGACAGCGAGCAGGAGCAAGCTGTAATCAACAATGGCTGTGCGGGTAATATCTCCAAGTTCAAGCTGGTCTGTAAAATCCCCGATTACTTTGGGGTAGAACGACTGAATGACGTTTCCAGTCATCGTGAAGCTGACTGCAATCGCGTACAAGTACCAATTAGACCGAATGTAGTTAAACAGCAACCGTTGCGGCTTCAAAAGAAATCACACCCCCGAAAGACGTACATTCTTATTAACCATACCGAATGCCGGTTAAACCAAACTTGTTATGACTCCCTTTAGGCGCAGGCAGAAAATCCCCTTCCTGTATGGCCGCGGCGGGAATCAGCCGCGGAATCATTCAGGAAAGGGACACAGTCTTTATTTATGAAATTCGTAACGCTTGAGCCATAGACCGCAAACGGTGGTCCATGTTGCAACATGTTCATCTTCTTCAGCAAGTCCAAGTCCATGTCTTCCATGCTCATAAACATGCAGATCAAACGGGACGCCCGCTTTGCTCAAAGCGGAAGCGAACACCAGCGAGTTCTCAACAGGAACGCCGGCATCATCGGAAGTATGCCAGAGGAAAGTTGGCGGTGTATCCGCCGTGACCTGCTGTTCGCCGCTCAGCTTCTGCACCAGCTGCTCATCCGGCTCGGACCCGAGCAAATTTTGTCTGGAGCCTTCGTGGGTATAGGGCCGCTGCATCGTGATTACGGGATAACATAATACTAACAGGTCGGGCCGGCATGACAGCCGCTGCACAGGATCTTCCGCATCCGCTTCTCCCAGGTCAAACAGGGTGCCGGCAGTTGCCGTGAGATGCCCCCCCGCGGAAAATCCAAGCACGCCGATCTTTCCTGTATCCAGGCCCCACTCGGACGAACGATGCCGTACATAGCGGATCGCCCGCTGTACATCGGTAAGAGCGCTCGGATAACGGTAAGGCGCCACCCGGTAGCGGAGCACGAATGCCGATATACCGATGGAATTCAGCCATAAAGCAATAGGCTCGCCTTCATGATCGGCTCTGCCGGAGTATCCGCCTCCGGGAACAACGATCACCGCGCCTTTCCCTTGGCCGTCCACCAGATAGGGGGTAATGGCTGGGCGGTCTTCATCCGTACGGCCTTCAGCGTAAGGAGCGCCTTCCGGCCAAAGCTCGATTAATTCGTTCGCAGATCCAGCCACTTTACTTCCTCCTGTGTCAGAGATATCTTCGTAGCCTCCAGGCATGAATTCATCTCGTCTTCATTGCGCGGACCAATAATCGCCCCGGTCGGGAAAGATTGATTCAGCACATAAGCAAGCGCGATTTGAATCGTGGTCAAGCCTTTCTCCTTGCCGAGCTGTTCTGCGCGGTAATAACGTTTCCAGTTGTCATCATTATAGAATACGCGGACCAGATCGGCATCAGAACGGTCCTCCGGCGTAAACCGCCCCGTAAAGAAGCCCCGTGCCTGCGAAGACCAGGAGAATAAAGGCATGCCGCCGCGCTCGTGCCAGGCCAGCATTTCGTCGTCTACGCTGAGGCAGTCCGCCCAGTAGGCTTCCTGCGCTTTCGCCAGGCTAAGATTCGGACTGCTGAAATCAAAGCCGCGCAGGCCGTGCTCGGCCGCATAGCGGTTCGCTTCGTCCAGTCGGGCGGTTGTCCAGTTGGAGCCGCCAAATGCCAGAATCCGTCCGGCTTCCACATGCTCGTTCAGCGCCTCGATAATATGCCCGACCGGAATATTCGGATCATCGCGGTGCAGTGCGTATAAGTCGACGTAGTCGGTGCGCAAACGCTCAAGGCTGGTCATCAGCTCTTCATGAATCGCCGCCTTGTTCACACGCGGGCCATCCTTGTTGGGATGCGCGCCTTTCGTCCAGATGTTGATCTGGTCGCGGTTGCCGCGCTCTTCGATCCACATGCCGATGGCCTGTTCGCTTTTGCCGCCGCAATAGCCGTAAGCCGTATCGATCGTATTGCCTCCGATAGCGGCAAATGCATCGAGATTTGTACAGACAAGGTCATAAACTTCCGGGGCAAAATAATCCGAACCCATGATCAGCTGGGTTACGCCTTTCTTGAGGCCAGGCAAATTAATCTTCTTCATATTAGAATATTCCTCCTATGTCAGATATGCAATTGATATTTAGACAAGTACGCGCTTGCGTGAATAAGCCGACTCCAGACAGGCGTCGAGAACCTTCATATTTGCGACGGCATCGTCAGGCGTGAAGCGGGCTTGCTTCTCTCCCCAAACGACACGGGCAAAATCATCCGCCTGCAGCGCATACTGGTTAAGCTCCGGCTGCTGTTCTTCGCGTTTGCCATCCTTGTTATAAACGAAGAAATGCGGTTCATTGACGAAAGCTGCGGGCACTTCGATCCGGCCGTCTGTTCCCAGAATCTCCAGCGTATTGCGGAATGCGGCCCACATGCCGCAATCGAATGTCAGGGCGACGCTTCCCGGGAATTCAAGAATGCCGGAAGCCATCATGTCAACATTGTCATGCTCGGGCGAAATCAGGGCATGCACCGTTGCCGCTTCCGGCTCCGCTCCCAGAATAAGGCGCGCGGCGCTGATGGGATAACAGCCTACATCATACAGCGAGCCTCCGCCCCATTCCCGGCGGTAGCGGACATTGGACTTGTCCCCGGCATTGTTGAAAGTAAACGTACCGTGGATGCCCCGGATTTCGCCGATTTCGCCGGCGTCGATAATTTCCTTGATCCGCTCATAACGCGGATGATACCGGTACATGAAAGCTTCTGCCAGATGGACGCCCGTGCTGCGGGCGGCATCAGCCATCTTCTGAGCTTCCCCGGCGTTCAGCGCAATCGGCTTCTCGCAAAGAACCGGCTTACCGGCTTCCATCGCCCGGATTGCCCATTCCATATGAAGATGATTCGGAAGCGGTATATAAATAGCGTCGATATTCTCATCCGCTAATAATTCCTCGTAACTGCCATAAGCCGTGGGGATATCCAGCTTGGCCGCTGTTTCCTGCGCTTTATCCAGATTGCGGCTGGCAATCGCAGCCACTTCGCCTGTTTCTGATTTTTTGATGCCGGGAATAACCGAACCTACCGCAATGCCGGCACACCCGAGAACGCCCCATTTTAGTTTCTTTGTCATGTATACGTTTACACCTGCCTTAATAGATTTGCCCCTAGTATAGAACAATTCCTCCAGCGAGGAAATATAAAACTACTTCAAAATATATAAGATTAGCGCTCTCATTTTTCCTGAAGGCCCGCCGCATCACGATTAAACCCTTCCTCGTCCAAAAGAAACGAAGAAGGGCTTATTGTTGAATTTATGCCGGCATCCGCTTATGCAAGCTTTGGAAACAATCCACCCGCAAGCGGGTCTCCCTTCTCCAGCGATTGTCCATCCGTACAGACATGACGGGCTCCGCTGAACGTTGTGCCATCTTCCATAAAAATAATCGCAAGCGCTCGCCGCGGCTGATCCGTTTGATTCGAATGGGCATAATGGAATGTAAGTCCGTTGTGGAAGGTGCAGCTTCCAGCCTTCATCCGCACAATGGCTGCTGTATTCCGGTCAGCGCCGAGCGCTCCTGAATCTTCGAAAATATCATGCGGCGTAACCAGATCCACCGATTTAAGATTTTTGATTTTCTGCGATTTGGGCACAAACATCATGCAGCCGTTATTTTCATCCACATCATCGAGCGCAATCCAGATCGACAAGCCGGTCTGCTCGCTCATCGGCCAGTAAGGCGCATCCTGATGCCATGGGGTCGGTTTGGAATCCTGAGGCATTTTAAACAGGGCATGGTCATGGAACAACCGGATCCCGTCAGCGCCGGT
The DNA here is from genome assembly GCF_014641075.1 of Paenibacillus nasutitermitis. Taxonomy (GTDB): domain Bacteria; phylum Bacillota; class Bacilli; order Paenibacillales; family Paenibacillaceae; genus Paenibacillus_Z; species Paenibacillus_Z nasutitermitis. The sequence goes on along the minus strand of NZ_BMHP01000001.1, from coordinate 794,049 downwards.
CAGCTGCTTGGCTGCGTCGGCGAAACGCTCGGACAGGATGAAGCGGGCCATCCCGCCATGATCGCGCCAGGTGTTTACCCGTTGATTCAATACTTTGAAGTAAGCGCCTTCCTTCTTGTCCGTCTGAACGGAATTGCCGGTCGTTTGGCCCATGACCTCGTTCAAATGGCCGCGCAGCTCGTTCAATTCTTTACGCGACAGTATGTTGTCTATCTGAACAAATCCATTTTCCTGGTAAAATGTAATTTGATCTTCTGTCAGCTTGATTTTCTTTTTTAACATGCGCTCGTCTCCCTTTGGCTCGAAAGTTATTTGTCTTACCCTTAATTTAAGCTATTATAGAACCATAATCTTGGAGGATGAGCGAATAAACTAAGGCGATCTGCCAAAAGGAGAATAAAATGACCGTCTATACCGGAAACGATTATTTCAGGGACAGCCGGTTTCCGTTCTATATCGACCGTGCCGTCATCAGCAGAAATCAGCCGATCCCCTCCCACACCCATGATTTCGTCGAGCTGGTTTTTGTGGTGGAGGGAAGCGCCTTTCATGAGATGGCCGGCCACCAGTACAGGCTGGCTACGGGGGATGTTTTTATTCTGGAGCCGCATGTGTATCACAGCTATTTGGGATCGGCCGATGAGGATACCGTTGTTTATAATGTGCTGTTCGACACGGCTTTTCTGCAAAAAGAGCTGGAGGCGCTTCAGGAAATCCCCGCCTTCATCGATTTCTTCTATTTGATGCCGTTTCTGCGGAAAAGCCAGTCGTTTATTCCTTACCATCCGCTGCAGGCCGCCCAGAAGCTCCAGTTCCAGAGCCATCTTCAGACCATCTACGACGAATATGAGCAGGGGCGCGACGGCTCGCAGCTGATTATCAAGACGCGGTGGATCGAATGTCTGGTCTGGCTCAGCCGCTACCATCAGGAGAACCGGAGCGCACAGCGGCATGTGCTCAGCGACCGCGAGCGGATTCTGTCGATCCGCAATTTTGTAGAGCTGAATTACAAGCAGCCGCTGACCTTGATCCAGCTGAGCCGGATTTGCGGCATGAGCGTTTCCTCGTTCACCGCCAAATTCAAGGAAAACACTGGCAAGAGCCTGATGGATTACAAGCATGAGGTACAGATCCGCCATGCTTCGGCACTCCTGCTCGATACGGACACCAAGATTCTGGATGTCGCGCTGGAAACGGGATTCAACGACATCAGCTTCTTTAACAAAACGTTCCGCAAGCATACCGGCATGACGCCGCGGGAATACCGGCGCTCGCATAAAACGGAAAACTGATCCCCTTCCCTTTACCTTGCCCTGATGAAACATCCCGGAAGCCTGAAGGAACAGGCTTCCGGGCTTATCATGCAACAGTTTTTAACTATGGATCAATCGCCTGTGGCAGGACATACGACTTGCCTACATTAAGATTTTACGCTTCCGAGCACAATGCCCTTGACGAAATACTTTTGCAGGAAAGGATAAACAAGCAGAATAGGAAGCGCGCCCAGAAAAATTTGTGCCGCACGCGCCGTCCGCTGCGAGATCTCGGAAACCTCGCTCAGACTGACACCGCTCAGAGCAAGCGGATTGCTGTTGATGACCATTAATTGCAAATAAGTGGACAGCGGGTAACGTTCGGGAAAGCTCATCAGAAGCAAGCCGTCGAACCAGGCATTCCAATGGCCGACGATAATAAACAGGGATACCGTCGCAATAGAGGGCATGGACAGCGGCACGTAGATCGTGCTCAGAATACGCCAATGGCCTGCGCCGTCAATCAGCGCTGATTCCTCGATTTCTTTGGGCAGTTCCCGGAAGAAATTCAGCATCAGAATCACATTGAAGACTGGCACCGCCCCGGGAATGACAAGCGCCCAGATCGAATCGAGCAGGCCGGTTTCGCGGATGATGATGAACCATGGAATAAGGCCGCCGCTGAACAAGATGGTGAATACAAAATACCAGGCATACACCGTACGAAACCGAAACCTCTCCCGTTCCTTGGACAGCGGATAGGCGCAGAGCAGCGTAAGAAGAAGATTAATTGTAAATCCCATCGCAACCCGTTCCAGTGTGATGAGGAACGATTGGATGAACTCCGGCTTCTGCATAATATATTGGTAGGATTGAAAAGTGAAATCTATTGGCCACAAGGTGACACGTCCGGCCCCCGCCGCCGTACTGGAGCTGAAGGAAATCGCCAGCACATGCACAAGCGGGAACAGACAAATCGCGGATAGCAGCAGCAGGAGAAAGGTATTGGCATAGACGAAAATCCGCCTGCTCCACGATTCACGTATTGGCATGGACCCGGGCTCCTTCCTTAAAAAATACGGTAATTGACAAGGCGGTACGCAAGATAATAAGAAAGTGAGATCAGAATGAAGGACACAAAGGATTTGGCCAGTCCGATCGTGGTTGCAACTCCAAACTGCGCCTCCATAATGCCAATCCGGTAAATAAGCGTATCGAGAATATCGCCGCTTTCGTAAACGGATGGGCTGTACAGATTATAGACCTGCTCGAATCCGGCATTCAGCACGTTGCCGAGGCTCATGGTGGCCAGCAATACGATAATCGGCACAATTCCCGGAAGGGTGATATGCCAGGCCTGCCGCATGTGGCCCGCTCCATCCATACGCGCAGCCTCGTAAAGCGTCGGATTGATCCCTGTAATCGCGGCGAGGAACACAATCGTACTGAAGCCGAACTCCTTCCACACATCTGAGGAAACCAGTACATAGGGAAACCAGTTGTTGCTCCCGAGGAAAAAAATCGGGTCAAAGCCCAGTCCCTTCAAGGCCTGATTCACAATCCCCTGCGATGGGGAGAGAATATCGATCAGGATCCCGCTCAGGATAATCCAGGACAGAAAATGCGGCAAATAGATCAGTGTCTGAATGCCGCGTTTGATGAAGGTCCGGGCAACCTCATTCAGCATCAGGGCGACGGTGACCGGTACAATCAGACCAGCCGCGATTTTCATGATGGAGATATAGAAGGTGTTCCAGACAATCTGCCCTATATCCGGCATATCCAGCACATAGCGGAAATTGTCCAGACCCGTCCACTCCGAGCCGAAAATTCCTTTGACCGGCACAAACTGCTGGAAAGCAATGACGATCCCGGCCATCGGGATATAGCAGTACACAAAGACGAGAAGGACGCCCGGAATCAGCATCATATGCAGCGGGAATTCCAGCCGCAAATTCCTGTTTTTCATTCGCACCGGTCCTTTCCGGGAATAACCGCAAGGCCGCTGTTATGCGGCCAAACCCGTTTTTCCCTCTCCTTCAAATCAGACAAACCCATCCTTGTTATTTGCTGGCTTTCCATTTGGCGACCTCATTCGTGATTTCATCCCCTCCGAGCTTCTTCCAGCTGGCGACAAACTCGTCGAAGGAATCAACCGGAGCCGAACCCATTACGATTTTCGTAAACGTCTCCAGTTCCATCTTGCTAAGCGTCGCCTGTTTCTTGGTCATGGCTTCGGTCGGTCCCGAGATGAACGCTGTCGGCTGGAATCCCTTGCTGTCGTTATAAGCATTCAGCAGCGATTGGGAACCGCCTGGTCCGAATACCATGCCATAACCCCAGCCCGAGTTATCCCCGCTTTGCAGCTTTTTGATTTCACCGTAAATATAGGGCTGACCTGTCGTCTGATCCAGAACGGACTCATCGTTTTTGTCCAGCGCTGACTTGATTTTATTGTAATTATCCAGATTTTGCGTTGGATTGGAGCCTTTGACCAGCGCATACTGCCACTTCTCTACATCGCCGTTCTGAGAAATTTCCGCCACCGGGTATTTATCCCGCGACCATGGCTCATAAAAGGCATTCATCAGCTTGACAACTGCTTCCGGGTGTTCGGCTCCTTTACGAACCACATAATACTCCGGAACGCTGAATGTCGTTTGCGGCTTGGCTATCTCGCCATCCGCGGATGGCAGCTGAATCGGTCTAAGATCCATATCGGCATTGTTGTTCTTGCCCTCCTGGAACAGCAGCGGCATGTAGTGCCCGCCGTAGAAAATCCCCATTTTGCCGGCATTAACGTCCTGAATCAGCTGATCACCGTTCTTGACCCCGAACTCCTGATCGATAACGCCCTTCTTGTACATTTCCTGCAGCTTGGTCAGCGCTGTTTTCATCTGCGGCTGGACACTGCCGTATACCAGCTCCCCGGAAGCGTCTTCCACCCAGATGCCCGGGTAGGTATGGAATCCGTTGAAGAAACCGTCGAGACCTGCAAAGGCGCCATAGAATTCCTTGGCTACGCCAAGACCATACGTGTCGTTTTTGCCATTGCCATCCGGATCGTTTTTGACGAACGCTTCTGCAACCACATACACATCGTCGATTGTTTTGGGCTCTTCCAGATTCAGCTTCTTCAACCAGTCCGCCCGTACCCACAGCAGCGGCGCCGAGTCAACCGACCCCGGATTCATCGGCAGTCCGACAAGCTGCCCCTTAAACGTCGCGGAATCAAGTGCGACGCCGCCATCCTTGTTCAACAGCTCCTTCGTCCGCTCTGAGCCGTATGTATCAAGAGCACCGGAAATATCCTCCAGGAGTCCGGCATCATACATCTGTTTCATCTGCACAGCCGGAACCGAGAGAATATCGGGGAGCTGACCGGATGCCATCATGACATTAAGCTTCTGCTCATACTGGCTGTTGTCCGTCACCCAAAGGTATTTAAGCTTGATGCCCAGCTCCTTCTCGTACAGCTTGGTCCAGCCGTTGCTTCCGATTGAATCCCCGTTCTCGAATTTCATGGTGGATGCCATGGAACGTACGGCAGTGATTTCCACCGGCGGATCATAAGCGCCGAGCGGATCGGTATTCAGCGGAGCTGCACTGCCTTCGGCATCTTTGCCGTCCTTCTCCGCCGCGTTTTCCTGGGCATTAGCCGCACCATTTGTCTGCTTGCTGCTGTTCTTCGTATTGCTGTCGCCGCATGCGGTCAGCCCTAACATCAAGCAAAGCAGTACGATCAATCCGATCTGATTTCGTAAACGCATCATTTCTTGTTCCTCCCCTGTTGACGATCTGTAATGACCAACAATCTCATTATAGAATCGTTGATGACGATGAACTATGAGCATCTGTTGCCTTTCTTTGCTCTTCGTTGCCTTCTTGTGTCCGATCATCCCTTTGTCTGTAAAATCAGCATCGATTACGGTACTGCTGTGGAGTCTGTCCCATTATTTTCTTGAAAGCACGGGTAAAATGTGCCGCTGATTCGTAGCCGACCGCCGAAGCAATCTCATGAATTTTCAGCCGGTCGTCTGCCAGCAGCGACTTGGCTTTGTCCATCCGGCGCTCTGTAATATATTCGAAGAGCATGACGCCGGTTGTTTTTTTATAGAGACGCGAGAGATATGTGGGACTATGATGCACAAGTCCCGAAAGTGCAGTCAAGGATAAATCGCCGCCGATGTTCTCCTCCACATAACGGCGGATGCTTCGCACCAGCCTTGATGTCCGGTCATCCGGGCTGCCTTGTCGGCTCTCGCGCAGCAAATCGGCATAGGTGTCAAAAGCCTCGACAATGCCTGACCAGGAAGCATGGGCGTCGATTCGGGTGATGGACTCCATATCCGTACGCATCGCCAGCTCGTGAAAGACGCCTGAACGAATCGCAAACGAAACCATCATGGAAGAGAGCGAATAGAACAGTTCAGACTGGCGCTCGCCATCCGGTATCCGGCTGTCCGCAGGCAGCATCAATTGCCGGTAATAGTCTGTAAATTCCTCATACCGATCCTCCTCCAGCATACGCTGCAGCTTCTCGATCCCCTCAGCCAGGCCTGACGCGGCACGAGGAAGGCGCGGCTGTTCGTCTGGCGGGTGGATACCGCTCTCGCGGATTAGCAATTCGGTACCCGTGCCCGATGATTGTCTCAGCAGCATCTTCAAATAATGATAGCGCGGACCGATCTCCGCCCATGAGCAGCTTTTACTGCCGATTGCAAATGATACGGCTGCTCCAAGCATAGTGGAACAAGCCTCCTGCGCCGCTTCCGTCAGACTGTCGATACTGCTGTGCAGATAGGACCAATCCTGCGAAAGCGCCGCATCCGCGATTCCCTCCTCGTCCGTATCAGGAAACAACCAGATTCTCGGCTGAAGAATCCATAGCAGGCGATCGTTCTCATATACTACCGAAACGGCTGTTGCAGCTGAGGATAACTCCCGCTCCACGACATGCAGACAATCTCGGGCAAGTCCGCTGAGACTGCCTGATGCTTCCTTCGATTCCTTGCTGTCAATTCGACCGACAACGAGCATTACCGGCCGTTCCGGGAACAGCCGGATATCGCACTGCTGGAAGTCCTCCTTGAGCCCGGAAAGGGAAGCTTGCTGCCCTTCGATTAACCCGGTCAGCAGTTTTTGCTGAAGGGCTGGCAGCGCTGCGCGAAGGCGGTCCTGCTCCAGCAAGGTTTGCCTGGTCGATCGTTCCTGGTCCTCTAATTCATTCAAGGCCCGGTCAACTGCTGTGACAAGCAGCTCTTCACTCTGGTTTTTGAGCAAATAATCGACAACGCCGCCATTTCGGATAGCAGCCTGGGCATATTCAAATTCGTTATAGCCGGTCAGAAAAATAATTCTGCAGGTCGGCCATCGGCTCATGATCCGCTCCTGCAGCTGGATGCCGCTCAGCCCTGGCATCCGCACATCCGTGATGATCAAATCGATGCGGGTCCGATTCATCCTCTCCAGCGCCTGGAAGGCGTTTCCCGCCCGAAACAGCTCGATGTCCCGCGTGCCCCCTTCCTGCAGCAGCTGATACAAACTGTTCACAATAATCGGTTCATCGTCGACAATCAGAATACGGCGCACAGGCTATTCCTCCTCTTTGTATGGGATGTGAAGTTCAATGGTCAACCCGCCGCGGGGTCCCGGATGCAGCGTCAGACCGCCGGCTTTCCCGTACCGGATACGCAATCTGCGATTGACATTCATAAGTCCGGTACTCTCGCCTTCGAGCTCCTCGTGATTCATCCGGTTCCTCAGATTGTTCAGCTTATCCTCTTCCATCCCGCAGCCGTTATCGCTGATGCGGATGCACAAGCCTTCCTGCCGGACAGGAAAATCGACTTCAAGCCGCCCATCCGAAAGCTTGTCTCCGAGTCCGTGCTGGTACACATTCTCGATAATCGGCTGTAGAATCAGCCGGGGAACCCGTATGTGCCGGTAACGCTCAGGGAGCGGGCTGATGTCGGCGGCAATCCGGTCCGAGAAACGGACAGACTGGATTTCGATATAAGAAAGGATATGGTTGATTTCCGATTCCAGCGCCGCTTCTTCCTTGCCATTGCGCGTAATATATTCGAAGTAGTCTCCGAGATTTTTCGCTACAAGCTCCGCGGTGTCATTCTCGTGGGACTTGATCAACTGCTGCAGAATAAAGAAGCTGTTGTATAGAAAATGAGGCGTAATCTGAGCCTGGAGCTGTTTAAGTTCTGATTTCTGCGAGCGGATTTTCTGCTCATACAATTCTTCTATCAAACGTTTTAATTTGCGCACCATGCCATCGAATTTGGTAAAGAGATATCCGAATTCATCCGTTCGCTTCTGCTGGACAACGACATTGAAGTTGCCTTCCTCGACATTCTTGAACCAGTGGACCAGCAAGGACAATGGACGCTGAATGACTCTGCGTATGCCAATGGAGAAAAGCACCACAATAATGAGCGAGCACACGACAAGCAGCCAAAACCAGATCCGGTAAGATTGAAGGGCTCCCAGCAGGACAGACTCCGAAACGTAGGTTGCCAGCGTGAAATGCATTAAGCCTGATTTTTCATAAAAGGCCATGTAATCCTGACCATCTGTTTCGTTCTTCAACCGAAAGCTTCCCTGCTCCGCCAGCTCGCCGCGAAGCCCTTTTCCGATTTCAAGCTGAAGTCCGGCTTCGCCGTCATGACCGATAAGGAAATTTTCTCCAAAAAGCGCAGTCCCACCATCCTGCGAGACCCGGTCAAGCATAGCGGAGAGAGCTCCGCGGGAAAGCTCGATGGTATGAATAAACAAAGGCGGCGCACCATCATATTGCATCGGATAAGCAAGCGAAATATAGGTGTTTCCTTCATAATCGGTAAGCGGATATCCCCCTTTATACGAAGCCAGCGAAATTTGCTCCATTTGCCGCTCTGCGGTGGCCTTGTCCTTTATCGTGCCGGTCGTCACGATCCGGTCCGCTGAAGGCATATAGATACTGGTTTTAGCAATATAAGGACTGGAATCGCGCATAATGATCAGCTTGTCGTACAAACGGTTAATGGTTCGCGCCCGTTCGTAATCGGATTCGAACTCCAACTGGCTGCTTAAGGCGAGCAAATTGCTGTCATCGATCATCTGCTGCTGCAAATTGACAATCCGTTCCAGCTCCCGCTCGAATGAAAGCCGTTCATAATGAATACGGGTCATGACAGCATCGGAGACACGCGATTGCACCTCTTGTCTGCCAAGCTCGTTGAGAAAGAGGCTCAGCGCGAACAAAGGTGCGACCGCTACACTGAAGGTAACAATCAGCTTCAGCAGGATGGACCCTTTTGGGAAAGGCGCTTCGATTCTCATACGGGATTCTCCTTTCATCTATTAGAAAAAACAAACAGGAACTCCGATTTAGAGTCCCTTTTTTTACCATATTACGTTTCTTCATTCCCTTGTTCCTATTATCCGATGGAATCCGCTGTGTAGTGGGAGCGAAGAGAAGCGTCATCAATCGGGTCCCCGCTGCGCTGCAGCCGGTATTCAAGGGAAAGACGCAGCTTGTCCGGCGTTATGTTGTGCAGTGCCTTGTGCAAGGTTAGCCCGTGAAATAGAAGCAAATCGCCCAACCGGTAATCCGTGGAAAGCCATTTCCCGTCACGGATCGCTTCTGTTTCTTCTATCCCTCTTCCGCCTGTCCCGCTCATCGGCACATGCGGAAGAAAACCGAGCTTATGGGATCCTTCGAGAACGGCAAGCCCGCCAAGCTCCGCCGGACAATCCCCGCAAGGAATCCAGCATGTGTACGTATCCATTGCTCCCCGTATATAATAATGGTCCTGGTGGATAGGCGTGGTGTTGCCGAAGCTTCCCGGAAATGTGATACGGGCGATCCGTCTGCGGTGCTCCCGTATCGGTCCATTGAGCAGACCGCCGAGAAGCAATGCAAGCAGGGGATGGCTTCCAAACGCATTAAAGCGTTCCTGCTCCAGCATGTCCCGGTACAGAAGCGACGCCTCGAACTTATAAGAGGTCGGGATCTCGCCGCCGGCATAAATGGCATCCATGAGCTCCTTTCCTTCCTTGAGAATGCCATGTTTATTTGCGGTCCGAAGCATATCCTCGCGTATCCGCAGCAGAGCTTCCGGCTCGAACAAGCCGCGAAAAAACAAATAGCCGCTTTCCTGCAGACGCAGCCGCAAACCGGGAAGATCGCCTAAAAGCGGTGCCGAATCCTCCAGTTCCTTTAGTCCGGTCGTTTCGTTCCATGCATTTGTCATCGAATGATTCCACTCCTTCTCCCATTGATTCTTTCTTAGAACCCAGTGTACAATAACGATGTTCTGCCGTCTTTGCACGGATTATTGCAGTTCAGGTTTGAAAGTTTCAGGATAGTCCGGCAAGAAACCGGGAATTTCCATGCATCTATTGCACAAAATCACACTGGCAGGAGTGGGCTCAAATGCGAATCGTTTCATTCGGTGCAGGTTCGGTCCATCCGGACAGCACAGGAGAATCAGGGGGGATTCATCCGGACAGCTGCGAATTGCTATACATCTCCTCTGGTACAGTCCGCTTCCATTGGACGGCTCACAGCTGTCTGGCGCAAGCGCCCGCCTTGTTTATCGTGCCACCGAATACCCCCCACATCCTGACCACAGCCGGCGATGAAGCCGCTTCGTATCTTTATCTTGTCGTCGATATCCAGGACCTGCTGACTGGCATGGATTCGCCTCAGTTGGACATCCATCGATGGAACAAACTTCAGGCGTTTCAGGATCCGGATGCCAACAGCTTATTTACCGCGAAGATTTTTGAATCCATGGAATTCGTCCATCAGCTGTACATGTCGGGGAAAGCCGGGAGCGACCGGGAGATTGAGCGTGCATGCGAGTATGAGGTCGCCAAGATGGTCAGTCTTATGGCCCATTTGTCGCTTTGCGGGCGGTCGGATTCCATGGAGACAACCATCCCGTCGAAGAAGAGGAAAACAGCAGAGGAAGCTGTTGTTATTATGACCGAGTACCTTGAGTGGCGGTATCGCGAGCCGGTCACCATCGAAATATTGGCCAAGCTGGTGCATATGAATCCCTCGTACGCCATTCGCATATTCAGGGAATACACCGGAAGCACCCCCACGCAATACTTGCAAAATTTACGCATAAAAGCAGCAGCCAGCTTCCTCACGGGAAGCGATATGCCGATTCGGTTGATCGCAGAGCAAACGGGTTTCAACAGCGTCCATTATTTTACCCGGTTGTTCAGGCAAATGTATGGGGACAGCCCCGCTAATTGGCGGAACCGTCTGAAATAATTTCCTTCTGCAGACCCGGGAACGCAAGCGGTTGAAGGAAGGAGCGGACCCGTGAAAAAGAAACAAGCCGCTCTCGTCTGATGACAAGAACAGCTTGTGCGCCCATGCTTTATTTTGACGAATCGTCGCTCCATAATGCAACACGGTCCTGTACATATTTCGTGTAGCCTTTTTCCATTTTCTCCACGCCCGCTTTGATCAGATCCTGCTGATAGGCATCCCAGACTTTATCGAAGTTTTCAGGCTTCGCAAGAATGGCCTCCGGCACGCGTTTCCAGGTGATATCCTTCATTTTGTTGCCCAGAACCGCTACTTCGTCTTCACCCGGAATCTGGATATTCCAGGCTGCTCCGTAGGCTTTCTCCTTGAACTCCTCCTCTTTCGGGAAAAGATCCTTCCAGATGGTGGCATTGTACGCTTTAAGCGTTTCTTTCTCCACATCGCTGTACCCGACCGGAATCAGGTCCGGATTATTTTTGGTATAATAATTACCGGTCGAATCCTTGGCGCCATCCCCGTAATGAACCATCGTATTCCAGTAGAAGCCGATGCCGCTTTCCTTGGTGAATGCGGTATTGTCGTTGTTGATGCGATCCTGTACTTCCTTCGGTACGACGCGCTTGCCGTTCTCTACGACATAATGCTTGCCTTCGATTCCCCAATTGTTGAGGATCTGCCCTTCATCCGATGCCAGAAAATCCAGGAACTTGATAATGCGCACCGGATCCTTTGCGGTACTGGAGATCGAGATGCCATAGCCGCCCATGAATCCCGTTGGCCAGAAGGACGGTTCTTTTATATCTTCACTCATGGTTACCGGATAATGTCCGTAGGTCTGATCGAATTTGCCTGCAGTCTTCAGAGCCTGCTGACCGTCATTGTAATCCCAGTCCTGATCGATCAGTCCAAGCACGCGTCCCGAAGCGACCTTCGCTTTATATTGATCGTATTTTTGAACGAAGCTCTCCGGATCTAGCAAACCCTCCGCGTTCATATGGTTGAGCCAGCGGAAATATTCCTTTTCCTCGGGACGGCGGAAATGATACGTCGCTTCAAAGGTTTCCTGATCAACCCAGTACTCCCCGTCATCGGATCCGCCGGTTGTTGCGACAGCAGGGTTCGTAACGGAAATATACATATGCCAGTCGTCGGCATTCAGGGATACGCCGATATTCTTATTGCCATTCTCATCCGTAGGATGCTTGGCCAAATATTCCTTAATGACCTTCTCATAGTCCTTAACGGTGCGGATTTGCGGATAACCGGCTTCCTTCACGATGCGGTGCTGCAGCTCGAAGCCCCCGCCCGCTACGAATTTCTGCTCGTCAACGGCAGCCCAGGTTGGAATCGCATAAATCGACTGGTCTTCCGTCGTATACTTTGCTCTGGCGAGATACGGACCCAATACTTTCTTGATGTTCGGTGCATGCTTCTCGATCAGATCGGTCAGATCGAGAACGCCTCCGGCATCAACCAGCTTGCCGATATCGCCTTTGGCGGAAATGATATCCGGGTATTGGCCGCTTGCCGCCATCAGCGCGACTTTCTGGGCCGGATCCCCTACGGCAAATTCAGCATCCAGCGTGACGCCTGTTTTCTTCGTAATTTCCTTGGACACATCGTCCTGCATATTATTCCAGTTCGGGTTCGGGTCTTCGGCGAACATGCTGAATTTAACGGGAGTCAGGTCCTCTTTGTTTTCTCCTGCGCCCTTGCCTGTATTCGCGGCTCCGTTATTGGCGGTACCGGTATTTTTCCCGGCGTCTTTATTGTTATCTTCTTTGGTGCCCGAGCAGCCAGCCAGCAGACCGAGCGAAAGCGTAAAGGTCATCAGAAGCGCCGCTGCTTTGGATTTCGTATTCGTCATGTCAGTAAACCCTCCCATTTTGTTTGGCTATCTATTGTATAAACAGGAAACCTGCCAATACCGCATTGTGGTGCAATCAGCTCTTGACCGCGCCGAGCGTCATGCCTTTCACAAAATATTTCTGCAGGAACGGATAGACGACCAGGATCGGAACCGTAACGACGATCGTGATGGCCATCTTCACGGACTCGGGCGAAATCTGGCGCATAACCTCTGTCATATTGCGGCCGCGGAAGGAATCGGCGTTGGTCGTTGTGCTCTGCAGCACCTTCATCAGCTCGAACTGCAGCGTGGTCAGATGCTCATTCGAGCCATTGAACAGATACGTATCCAACCACGAGTTCCACTGTCCAACCGCCAGGAACAACGCAATCGTCGCCAGCGCCGGCTTCGTCAAGGGGAGAATGACCCGCCAGTAAATGGTCCAGTCATTCGCGCCGTCCAGCTTCGCCGATTCCTGGAGCGCATAAGGAATGCCGTCAATGAAGGAGCGGATGATAAATACGTTGAACGCGCTTACAAGTCCGGGAAGAACGTAGACGGCGAAGGTGCCGATCATATTCAAATCACGGATCAGGATATAGAACGGAATTAACCCGCCTGATACATACATCGTCAAGGCCAGAAAGGCAGAGACGAACCGGCGTCCCTGAAAATCAACCCGGCTGACCGCGAAAGCAAGCATCGATGCGCTGATCAGTCCCAGAAGCGTTCCGATCACGGTCCGGAGAACCGATATTTTGAGGCCTGTAATCAGCCCACCGAAAGCGAAAATCGTCTCGTAGTTTTTCAGCGTGAACACCCGGGGATAAATTGTAATACCGCCGCGTACGCTGTCAGTGGAATCGTTAAGGGAAATTGCCAGTACGTTCAGGAATGGATAAAGCGTACCAATTGTAACGGCCGCCAGTATGAAATAGACGACAAGATCAAAGATTCGGTCCGACCAGGATACACCGGAGGCCAGTTTATGCGACGCCATGCTCGGGTCCTCCTTTTTAGAAAATACTTTCTTTGGTTACTTTCTTGAATATGCCATTCGCGACAAGCAGCAGAATAACGCTGATCAGGGAGTTGAATATGTTGATCGCCGTACCGAAGGAGAAGCGTCCCATGCCAAGCCCGTAGTTCAGCGCATAAAGATCAAGCACCTGAGAATAATCGCTGACAAGCGGGTTGCCGAGCAGGAATTGTTTCTCGAAACCGATGCTCACCAGATGCCCGATATTGATGATCAGCAAAATAATAATGGTAGAGCGGATCCCCGGCAGCGTAATATTCCACATCTGCTGGAGCCGGTTCGCGCCGTCGACCTTCGCGGCTTCATACAGCTCTGGTCCTATACCTGCGATTGCAGCCAGATAGATAATGGTGTTCCAGCCCATTTCTTTCCAGACATCCGAGGCTGTAACGATATACCAGAATAAATTGCCTTTGGCCATATACTGGATAGGCTGATCGATGATATGCAAGCTCATCAGCAGCCCGTTCACAGCTCCATCGGTTGCGAGCATCTTGGTAACAATACCTGCCACAACGACCCAGGATACAAAGTGGGGAAGATACGATACCGTTTGCACGAACCGTTTGACGGCCATCGCTCTTACTTCATTGAGCACAACCGCGAAGAAGATCGGGATTGTAAAGCCGGCGACCAGTCCCATGGTGCTCATGGCAAGCGTGTTGCGCAGTACCAGGTAGAACTGGGGATCGTGGAACAGCTCCTTGAAGTATTGGAGTCCCACCCATTCCTGATCGAAAAAACTTCGACCCGGCTTGAATTTCTGAAAGGCCATTGTCCAGCCCCACAAAGGCAGATAATTGAACACAAATGCCCACGCGATAAACGGAAGCGACATGAGGTACAAATACCGCTGCTGGAAAAACACATTCCAGAACTGTTTCTTAACGCGCTTTACAGGGGCTTTAATTTCCGTTGTAACCGCTGCCATGTATTCCCCTCCTTGCTTTATGTTCTTATGATAATGGATTTTGCCCCCCTGAAATACCCAACCATTTTCAGCAAAAATCATATACAAATTAGCGCTTTCAGAAAACGCTTACCTTAAAATTGCTTTTTGCGGTAAGCCGATGGCGACGACCCTTCATATTTGCGGAATTTGCTGTGAAAATAATCGACATTCGTATAACCCACCTTCTCGGCCACCTCATAAACCTTCATTCCGTTGTCCAAAAGCTCCTTCGCTTTCTTAATTCTGACCTTGTCCAGGTAGGTATTAAAATATTCGCCCGTCGTATTCTTGAACAGCTTGCCCAGATAAGCGCTGTTATAATTGAATATTTCGGCCAAGGATTCCAGCTTCAAATTCTCATAATAGTTCCTTTCAATGAGGTCGATCATCTTCTTCATTTGCTTGTCAATGCCGCCGCCAGGCAGATCGCTGATCAGCCCATGCAGAAAACCCGTCAGATACCGTTTAAGCGAGCTGTAGGTAGGCTGCCGGTGCAATTCCAGAATGTTTGCCGAATAATCCCCACCCCCGGCAGCTTGCGCCGAACCGTCACGGGTGAGCTTAGCGAGCGTCTCCGCTACCACTTGCGCCAAACCCGCTTTGATGGTTTGTTCCGTACAGCCGGCAGCGAGCAGAGCATTTAGACATTCCGCGATTAATTGAGCCACGGCCATGCGATTGCCGACATCCACGGCAAAATAGAGCTTGTCGGCAACAGCATGATAATCGGGCAGCTGTGCGGGCAGGAGCTCGCCGGAAGCCAGCGCACTGGCCGGTATATCGTCAGGAGCGGCTATAAATCCCTCAGCGTAGAAGAACCGCCTACCCATGAGCTGCACCCCTGCCTCATAAGAAAGACGGATATCTCCCAGCCGCTTCACCAAGCCGCCCGACACGGCAATAAGTGCCTTGCCATGCTTCGCCGCGATTGCCTCTATATCTTCATAAAGGTTTTGACGTGTATTGGCCTGGCGCAAATCACCATTGACGAGAAGTCCGATATAAGAATCGGTCGAGAAAATAACGCCTTTGCCGGACAACTCGGACCATTCGGCAAGCTGGCTTTTCAATAGCGCGTATGTCCCCTTCGCGCCGCTTGGATCAATCTCCTGAAATTTGATCAGCACGATTTCATAGTGGTCCCACAGCAAACCGGCATTCAACACTTCTTCTTCATGAAGCATCTCTGCTGCCTCACTGCCTGCAGGAGAAATCATGGATTGTATGATCATTTCCCGGGATAAACCGCTGAAAGCGGCAATTCTCTGTTGGCTGAGCTTTTCTTGTTCAAGCGTCTTCCCTAATTGCACCAAATATTCAATAAGCTCGTCCTCATCGACCGGCTTCAGCATATAGCCGTCTATTTGCAGGGAGATCGCTTTTTTTGCATAATCGAAATCGGCATAGCCGCTCAGAATCAGCACATGAAGGGACGACTCCTTCTGGCGCAGCTTCTCGATCAGCTCCAGGCCGCTCATTCCCGGCATCCGAATATCGGCAATTATCAAATCGGGCGAATGGAGTGCTGCTTTCTCCAGCGCTTCTTTGCCGTTTGCAGCTGTATCCACGACCCTGTAGCCGAACTTATCCCATTCAATAAGCGTCCTCAAACCTTCTCTGATCGTTGGTTCATCATCCGCAATCAGTACTTTATACATGTAAACCGCCCCCAATCGGAATCGTAAATTTAACTTGTGTTCCACATCCCGGCGCGCTGGTGATGGCCAGACCATGCTCGCTCCCGTAAGAAAGCTGAAGTCTCATATGGACATTGCGCAGACCGATCCGGTTATTCTCTTCACTTTCACCTTCCTGTTCCTCCAGCGTTCGCAGTACGAAATCCAGTCTCTCCTCATCCATCCCCTCACCATCGTCGGAAACTTCAATATGCATCCATTGATTAATCAATGCCGCCTTCACCCGGACGCTGCCGCCATACTCGCTGTTCTCCAGTCCATGAATGACGGCGTTCTCGACAAGGGGCTGGATAATGAGCGGGAGAATTTGAATCTGCTGCGTCAATGGATCGATAAGCAGCTCATAATTCAAACGGTCTTCATAACGGAACTTCTGAATTTCCAGATAGCAGCGGACAACCTCGATCTCGCTTTTCAGCGTCACCGCTCTGCTCCCCGCTTCCAGATTTTTTCGCATCATTCTTCCCAGCAGCCGGACGACATTTGCAATTTCCTTCTCGCCTTTAATATGGGCCTTCATCCGGATCGACTCCAGGGCGTTAAACAGAAAATGCGGGTTGATTTGGCTCGCCAGCATTTTAAACTTAATTTCGTTCTGGCTGGAAAGCAGCCTCGTCTTCTGCTGGTTGGACTCCTTGACCTCAAGAAGCAGTTCGTTAATGCTCCAGACCATGGCATTAAACTGTCTGGACAGCTGCCCGATCTCATCCTTCCCGTCAATCGCAAGCGTGACATCAAAGTTTCCCGTGGCCACCTTCGAAATATGCTTGCTTAACCGGAGCATCCGCTTGGTTAACAGCGCGGAGAACCCATAAATCAGAACAATGGCGACAATCAGGCTGATAAAAATGACGATCGAAGCCAAAATAATAATTTCATTGGCATCCTTCACGATGTTTGCGACCGAGAAGACCGACAAGATCCGGATTCCATTCAGACTGGACAGTGGAACAAGCGTTTCAATGCGGATTTTGGCCGATTGTTCATTGACCACCGCATCGTATGTCCCGCTTTGCATATCCATGATACCCTTGCTCAGGTTCAGATCCGCAAGCTTCCTGCCCACTCTCCCCGGACGGTTGGAAGATATTATGTTGTTCTGCTCATCCACGATCATGGTTTCGAATGTTTCCTGTTTGAGAATAGCATCCAGCATGCGTGAATTCACATTTATGACCAGAACGGCGCTGGACCGATCTTCGAGAAAATCGATCTTCCGGATCAGGCTCAAATATTCCTTGCCGTCGCGTTCATCCCTCAGATAGTTCCACCCAATCAATCCGCTGCTGCTCATCGCGGACTGATACCAGCTTGATTCCATAATCTCGCTGTCTGGCTGGATGAACTCCCAATTATCCAGCAGCGTGGGATTGTTCATATAAATGCGGATATTCGAAATTTCCTTGTATAAATTGATGTATTCTCGGATATCCGGGTACTCCTTATAAGCTTTAACCACATCATAGACCGTTTCATATTGCGTAGCCGCCAGCCGCGCCAACCGGCTGTCGTTGGACAGCAGGTACGATATATCGTAAGCGGCATTGATGACCTCCGAGGTCCGCTTCTTGACCCGATCGACGTTTACAGCCGTTTGTTCAAGCGCATTCTGAAGCGCCTGATTGCGCAGCTCATTGGTCAGAAATAATCCGACAATCATAACAGGAACGAATACAACAACAATAAAAGAAAGAATGAGCTTGGTTCTCAGCTTCAAATCATTAATTCCGCGTATGATCACCCGAATCACATCCCATGCCTCCTCTTTGTTTTGACCGCGATGACCAGGAAAGCGATTTCATTTTGTCGGATGCCCCTGATCGATTGTCGCTGCCTTCATTGTAAATCAGCGGCGGATAAGAAAAACATCTAAAAATTATCCATTATTTCAGTTCATAATTAGACATTTCAGAATATAAACACTGTACACTATCCCTCAAATATATGACGTTTATTATACATGAAAAAAGGTACAGCCCCCTCACTAACTTGAGGATCCTGTACCTGTTTATGCTTTTCTGTGTCTATCCTTTTACACTTCCTAAAATCAAGCCTTTAGTAAAATATTTCTGCAGGAAGGGATAGATAATAATGACTGGAATCATAGCAAGTACGATTTGAGCGCTCTTATTGGTCCTTTGATTAACAAAATCCAATAACCCGCCATTTCCGTTGCTCGACATAGCTTGTATTTGAGCAGCGACATTAATAACTATAGTTTGAAGATAGCTTTGTAAAGGGTAATGTTGAGGCTTATTCATATATAGAAGACCATCAAACCACGAATTCCAGTGATTAAGGAAACAGAATAACACCAATGTTGCCAAAGCCGGCGTAGACAATGGCAGGTATATTCGGAACAATATTTTCCAATGGTCTGCCCCATCCATGTGAGCAGCTTCCTCCAGCTCTTTTGGAATTTGTCTAAAGAAATTCAGTAGAACAATCATATTGAAAACAGGAAGTGCCGTGGGAAGTATCAGCGCCCATATCGTGTCAATCAGATACGTTTGTTTAATGACCATATAGGTAGGAATCATGCCGCCGGAAAAAAGAATCGTAATGAGAAAGTACCAAGCATAAGATCCCCTCAACCGAAAAACACTTTTTTCTTTTGACAGCGGGTACGCAGCCAATATCGTTAGAAGCATATTAATCCCGACACCCAAAACCACTCTATTAATAGAGACACCTAGAGCTTGAATATACGCACTTGTACTGGCAACATATTCATAAGATTTTGTAGTGAATTCCACCGGCCAAAACCAAACCCTGCCTGCCGAAACCGCTGCACTGCTGCTAAACGAAATTGCCAACACATTCAATAATGGAATCAAACAAGATAAAGATACCACGATAAGGATCATGTAGTTAAAAAAAATAAATAGCTTTCTACCTTTGGTGTTATTGTGAAGCAAACGAGCTCATCTCCTTTAAAAAATACGGTAGTTGGCAAATTTATCAGCTAATTTGTAAGAAACAGCAATCATGATAAAAGAAATGACAGATTTGAATAGTCCAACGGCTGTTGCTGGCGAATATTGTGCATCAACGATGCCAAGCCGGTAAACCAAAGTGTCGATAATGTCCCCAGTTGCATATACCATAGGGTTGTATAAATTGAAAATTTGTTCAAATCCTGCGTTTAATATATTGCCCAGACTAAGCACAGTCATGAGAATGATAACCGGCTTAATACCCGGCAAAGTAATGTGAATGGTCTGCTTCCACCGATTAGCACCATCAACAATCGAAGATTCATATAAGGTCGGGTCAATTCCGGTTAATGCTGCAAGAAATATCACTGTACCAAATCCAAAGTTTTTCCAAATGTCTGTAATGACCATAATGAACGGAAACCAGGTTTGATTTCCAAGAAAAAACACTTCTTGAATTCCAACAAACTGTAGCGCCTTGTTGACAATTCCTTCCGAAGGAGACAGTATATCAATGATTAAGCCGGATACAATTACCCAAGAAAGAAAGTTGGGCAGGTACACAATGGTTTGAATTGTTCTTTTGTGAAACGGTCTGATTAACTCATTTAGTAGAAGAGCAATGATTACGGGCACGATTAAATTTCCGACAATTTTCATCAGAGCAATGTTAACCGTGTTCCATAAAACCTGATAAATGTCTGGAAACTGAAGGATATATTTGAAATTATCCAGGCCGACGTACTTCGACCCTAAAAATCCATTTACAGGCGTGAAATTCTGAAAAGCTATAATAAGCCCAAACATGGGAATATAGCTATAAATAAAGACAATAATAAAGGCAGGTAAAATCATAACATGCAATGGCAACTCTCTAATCCATTTCATTTTGTGCAAAGTTAATCACCTTCTCTGAGTTATAATAATAACTTGGGAAAGATAACGGGATTGTCGCCTTTCCCAAGGATTATTATCTATGCATAATTAGTTGTTATAAGTATCATTAACTTCCTTAGTGATCTGATCTCCGCCAAGTTTTTTCCAATCTGCGACGAATTTATCGAAGTCATCTAATGGGCTTACTCCCATAATAATTTTAGTTAGTACCTCCTGCTCCAGCTTTAGCAAGGTAGATTTCTTTTGCACGAGAGTATCGGTTCCAACGCCAGGCATCTGGTTAATCATTAAAAGATTATTATCTCTATAATGCTTTAGTATGGCATACGATCCATCGTCAGCCATTTTTTGGATATAAACGGAATGGTTCCCATTGGAAACATCACCTTTTTCCACATAAGCCAATCCTTGATTATATATGCTTTCCAACAAACTGTTGACTTCGCCTTTCAAAGGACCATCGGTATACCGGAGCGTAGCATCGCTTTTATTCTTTAAAGCCGTATTTAATTTGTAAAAATCATTCATCGCCAAGTCCGGATTTTGCATGCCAGCAAGCGCATATGAGCTGTATAAATACGAACCGTCTTGCGATTTTTCAAATTTATTGCTATCTTCTTTCGATCTGTTTTCATCCACAACATACTTTACATAAAGGTTCAGCATCTTGATTAAAGCTTCCGGATTTTTACTATCTTTACTAGCAACCATGTAACCGGATATTGGCCATGGATTTTCCGCAAGTGCAGGCTGATCATCTACAGATACCAGTGGATAAGGCTTCCAAATGGCTTCCGGGTTCGTTTTAAGCATTTCGTCGAACGGCCAGCCTGTATTCCACTCCATGCCTATACTCATACCAATTTTATTTTTATTAATGTCCTCTGCGACTTTACCGGGGTCTTTAACCCCGAATTCCTTGTCTATAAGCCCTGCTTTAAACATTTCCTGAAGCTTTTTCAATGCGTCTTTCATTTGAGGCTGAACGCTTCCGTATACTAGTTTGCCACTGTCATCCTTTATCCAAATGGAAGGATATGCATGATAACCATTGAAGAAGCCTTCAAGTGAAGCAAACCCCATCAAATAGTCACCTTGGAATCCACCGAAAAAGGCATTCGTAACAGCCAACCCATACGTATCGTTCTTTCCGTTATTGTCGGGATCCTGCTTCGCGAAAGCATCAGCTATTTTCACAAAATCGTCCATTGTTTTCGGAGGCTGTAAGCCCAGCTTCTGCATCCAATCCTGACGTATCCATATCATCAAGGACTGACCAGCATAATCCCCCTGGGGAGATAACCCCAATAGTTTTCCATCCAGCTTCCCAGACTCAAAACCTTGAGGAAAAGCGTTCATATATTTTTTAACAAGAGGGGATGCGTAGTTCTCATAAGCATCGGTTAAATCCGCTAACTGACCATCATTGGCAAGCATCTTAAACTGTTTGGAATTAACAAAGAAAAAATCAGCATATTCACCCGAAGCAATCGATACATTTAATTTGTTATAGTATTGAGTTGCTTCATCTGCTGCCCAAGTCCATTTAAGCTTGATGCCTAACTCATCTTCATAAGCCTTCATCCATCGATTGTCATCAATTGTTTCTCCATTTTCAAACTTTGTACTTATGCCAATCGCCTTAAAACCTGTCACTTCGATAGGCGGCGAATATTTGCCGAATGGATCGGCAGAAGAAGCGCTTTCAGAATCGGGTGTTTCAACAACGGATGACCCTGCTCCACTGGTAGCAGTATTATTTGTATTTTTTGTACAAGCTGCAAGCGAGACAATCAGCACTACGGATAGTAGTGCCACGATATTCCTTTTGACAAATAATCCCCACATACGAATACCTCCAATTTAAGTGTAAGGAAGAGAAATAGGTTGTGCACAACGCTATAAATCAATCATACTCATAGTTAGCGAATTGCATAATATACAATCCATTTACAATCTTGCCTTCTCTTTACTTGTTCATGCTATGGCTATGGTCACGATATTCCTGAGGACTCATATTGGTGGCCTTTCTAAAGGAACGTGTAAAATAAGGCGCGGAGATGTATCCGACAGCCGTAGCAATTTCATTGATTCTTAAATGGTTATTTCTGAGGAGTTCCTTTGACTTTGCCAACCGAGCCTCTTTAATAAAGTTGAATATATTGTTGCCTGTAACTTGCTTGAAGAGTCGCGAAAGATAAGATGGATTGAAATGTACTTGCTCGGCAAGCAAGACAAGCGACAAATCTTCTCCCAAGTGATCGATAATATAATCCTTGATGTGTGATACGGCAACATCAGAGCGCTTCTCTTCTTCTTTTCTTTGAATATCAAAAATCACATTCGCCAACTGTAAAAAATAATAACCTGCTTCCTTCCATGACGAGTGTTCATCTGCGCGTGTAAGTTTATTCATATTGATTTTCAATGCTATTTTCTCTGTTAGATTCCACCGGTTAATATAGGATAAAAACATGATGGACATGGAGTAAAATAGCTCTAAAGATGGATTATGGTTTTTATTTTCGATATCCTTAAACCCATCCACAACATCCGATAATCCGATCAATAATTGATCTTGTTTACCGCTTTCAAGATAACCTCCCAGCTCTGTGATTTTTTTCAATTGGAAATAAAGCTTTTGAGCATCCCTGCCCGCTTGGTCAAATGTTTCGAATTCATTCAGCATAAGGCCGCTGTCAACTAAAAAACCGTCCAATCCGGTACCGATTCGAAAGTTCAATAACTGCTTCAGATGAACAAACCTTTCCGAGATGGTTTCCCAACCTATAGCCCTATTATCTATAACAAGGGATAAGGACATCTCCACGACTTCCTTGCAGGCTGCCTGGATGTTGTCTAACATCCCTTTTACAAACACCCGCATATCAGCCCCGTTGTCATCTGAGCCCGACGTCATGCTATCCCCGTTCGGCTGAATGATCCAAAGAAATGTCGAATGATCATACATGATTAAGTAGGTCCTGACATGGGGATGAAGGAGCTGTTCAACGATAAGCTTAATTTTGAAATAGGTTTGAGTTCTTTCGAAACTGACTTTGTTGGCATTTAATTTATCTATGCTTCCTGCGAGCAATAGCAATGGAATAGAAGCATCCAACTGAATATTTAAATTTTCGAGCTGCTGAGCTATTTCTTCTTTGGAATACGGTGCTCCAACCAACAAGTCGAGCAGAAACTCTTTTTGTAAAAGCGGCAATGCCTGCAGCATTTGGCTTTTGGTTTTATCAAGTAGATCATTCATTTCTATTGCAAATTCAAATTCGTTGAATGCCTTTTGCACTTCATTAACGATTACTTCATATCCTTCAGTCTTTAATAAGTATTTGACGCCGTCGTTTTTAGTTGCTGCATAAATATAATCAAAGTCGTTATACCCTGTTAGAAAAATCACTTTACATTTCGGCCACTTCACCTTGATAATATCCAGCAACTGCAGCCCATTCATACCCGGCATGCGGATATCCGACAGGACAACATCGATTTTGGTTCTGTTCAACCACTCCAATGCTTCATTGGCCGAATAAGCCTTGTACACATCCAGTTCCATAACCTCTATTTGCTTGAAATGCATATACAAGCTATCTGCTATATCTTGTTCATCATCCACAATTAGTAAATTAAGCATCCATTCGTCTCTCCCTTTCAAATTCCATAGCGATCTTAACCATTAGTCCGCTTCCCCGGTAAACTTCCACGCCGCTTAAGGGACCGAATTTCATTCGGATTCGCTGGTGGATGTTCATTATCCCTGTGATCTCTACTACATCCGCGTCACCCGAAATGTTACCGGCAAGGATGTCTAGATCCGACTCACTCATTCCATTTCCGTTATCTTCAACGATTACATACAGAAATCGATTCATTGCAGTAAATCTTACTTTTACAATTCCAGCAGACATAGTGTTTTCGAGACCATGCTCAAATGCATTTTCTATAAGGGGTTGTATGATTAGACGAGGTACGATTATATTCTCATATCCCGGTGGCAAATCCTCGAACTCAAGACGCATGCGGTTACGGAAGCGCCTGGCTTGAATTTCGGCATATATCCTGGCATGTGCCACTTCAGCCGCAAAACTCACCTCATCGGAAGCATTGCGCGTCATATATTGGAAATATCCCCCGATTTGTTGTGCAAACCGTTTGGAATTGTCATAGTCTTCATTCTCCAACATGCTATATAAGGTGAAATAGCTATTATACAGAAAATGGGGATTTATCTGTGACTGTAACTGCTTCAATTCAGCCTTTTGAGCCAATATCTTCTGTTTATAGACCTGATCTATTAACGTCCTCGTGTTTTCAACCATGACATTAAATCTTTGAAACAAATATCTGAACTCATCTTGATCATGATGTTCAATGAATACGTTCAAATCGCCATTTTCAACTTTTCTGAAAGAACTAACCAATTTTACCATCGGCTTGTGAATATACTTATAAGTTGAATACGAAAATAAAATAATGATAATGAGGGAAGTAGCCGAAAAAAACCACAACCAATTGCTGTAACCTTTCAAACGTTCAAACATGAATTTTTCAGGAATATACTTAGCCAGTACTAGATTTGAATGAGCGGATAATGCATAAAATACTTGATATGCCCTCCCCTTTATTTCGACTAAATCGTTGCCCATTTTTTTCTTTTCGATTCGTTCACCCAAGTATTTTTTCAACGGTATTTCAACAATAGGGTTATCACCAGTCGTAAGAATATAATTGTGTAAAGGGTTCATGAGCACTGCCCCGCTGTCTTGATAATTGTTGAATTGATTCAAGGCCATTCTTATTTCTTTCTCGGTGAGTTCAACTGCAATAACGAATGGGGAAGAATGCGTGTTCTTATTAAATTCCAAAGGGCTAAAAAAGCTTAGAAACAACCTATTCTCCCAGAAGCTAAAGTAGTTATGACTTTTGTCCGGGATGTTATCAAGCAGTTCTTTATCATTGCTTGTTATTTTGCTTAAGCCATTAGTGGCAGTAATTTTAATTTCGTCTTCGCTCGCAGGTAAAAGCACGATAATGTCCTTTATATATGTACTGCTGTTCTTTATGGCCTGCAGTCTTTGTTGCAAGCTTAGAATTGCGCTCGTCCTATCATACAGATTCATTGTTTCAGGTAGATTCGCAATCTTATTCAGATTTACATCGTTAATCAAATCACTTTGAAGTAATTTTATCCGATCCATTTCCTTTTCGAAATGCTCAAAATAGAAGTTGATTTGAGATTGTATGGAATTTGAAATTTCTTTTTTTACAGCACTCATCCCGAGATTAAAAAAATTGATACCTAACAAACAAATTGGAATCACGACCACAAGAAAGGTAGACAACAGCCTTCTGAATATCCCTCTTTTCCATAATGTAAGCAGCATCTTCATAAAATTCCCCCGTATTTTTAAAACTTTATTAGGTTGAATCATAAAAAGGAGGCGAAAACTCGCCTCCATTTATGAGTCCTTAATCGACTTTATCGATCCAACACCTCTGAACTAGAGTCGGATGTAGTCGATGCTGAACGATCCGGTTGATACACTATCCTCTGGATCGAATCTCAATTGCTTCAATACCCCTGTCCATCCAGGCACCGTAGACATATCCACAACATACTCCGTATAATTCGGATCATTT
This sequence comes from Paenibacillus nasutitermitis, assembly GCF_014641075.1. Classification (GTDB taxonomy): domain Bacteria; phylum Bacillota; class Bacilli; order Paenibacillales; family Paenibacillaceae; genus Paenibacillus_Z; species Paenibacillus_Z nasutitermitis. The sequence continues at coordinate 768,491 of NZ_BMHP01000001.1, read as the reverse complement.
GCTATCGTAGCAAATGTTTTCGATTTCGCTTCGTTCCAGGCCGTATCCGTTTTTGTAGTAAAATAGAACTTGGCCGTTTTAGCTGCTGTTGCGTTCTTCATTCTAATTTTAATAAACTGATGATCGACTATTCGTATGCCGAGATTATCAGTTGACATCAAATTCGGATCGGTTCCCGTCACAGTGCCGCCCATATATCCGCCGACTTGCCATCCGAAGCCACTCGTATTTCCTCCAGCCGTCCAGTTCTCGACTGTTGAATCTAAATTCCATGCACCCCCATAGTACGTAATGGTTGGATCAAAATAGACCCTGTCATAGGCCGAAGAAGCCTTCGAATTAACGACAAACTGGAATTGATCTCCTGCCGTAGCCACGGCAATCTGATCGATAACAATGCCGGCCATATCGCTTACTTGCGCAAATCCTCCGCCGATCGGCCACCAATCCTGATCGTTTTTCTTGATTTTCACCTGTACCCCGTCAGAAGCCGCGTTACTGACGCTTTTTCTCACATTGGCCATAATCCTTATAGTTCCGCTCGCAGGGACAGTAAAGACTTGAACCGATTCTTTGTTAAGATCGGACTGTTGTAAACCAGCACCGACGAAACTATTGGCCGTTGTCCCTTTCCACCGATTGTTGGTAGAATCCCACGTCATGTTATTTATCGTTCTGGTTGCCCCATTCCAAATCCACTCCTGATAACTCCATCCATTCACTCCCTGTGTTGTCGAGAAGCTTCTGGATTGAGTATAAACGGCAGCATTAGAAATTGTTATTTCATCTATGCCGAAAGAACCGGATGTAGCACCCTCATTTGGATCAAACCTCAATTGCTTCAACGTCCCCGACCAGCCTGGCACCTCCGACAAATCAATAAAATAATCCGTATAATTGCTGTCATTCGCGGTCAACGTGAAAGTCTTGGATTTCGCTTCCGTCCACGATGTATCGGTGTTCGTCGTAAAATATATTTTCCCGGTTGTAATCGTGGAATTATTTTTCATTTTAATTTTAATAATTGTATTGCTGTCCGCGTTTATACCCAAATTGTCAGAAGAAAACAGGTATGGATCAGAGCCTGTGAACTCTCCACCCACATAACCTCCTGTCTTCCAACCGAATCCGCTGATCTCACCGGAAGCTGTCCAATCATCAATAGTGGAATTAAAATACCACCCTTTTGCAGGACTGTTGAAAATCCTGATAAAGTCGATCCCGAACGACCCGCTTGAAGCATTCACCGCAGGAACTAGCTTGATCCTTTTCAAGGTTCCGCTCCAAACCGCAATATTCGACATGTCAAGATTGTAAATCGTATATCCGGAGTTTGCGTTGATCGTAAACGTCTTCGATTTCGTATCGGAGAAACCTGTTTTTACCACAGTCACACTGTCTAGGCTAAACGATCCGCTTGATACATCTTTGTTAGGATCAATCCTGATCCTTTTGATGGTTCCTGACCATAGCCCGTTTATAGCTTCCGTCATATCAATCGAATACTCTGTGTATTTATTGTCATTCGCATTTATCGGGAAAGTTACAGACTTGATTTCACTCCAGTTTGTGTCGCTTGTCGTTGTAAAATATATCTGCCCGGTTGTGTTAGATGTGTTGTTTTTCAATTTGACTTTGATTATTGTATTGTTTGCTGCATCGATACCAAGGTTATCTGGCGAAACAATGAATGGATCCGGGCCTGTTACATTTCCACCTATATAGCCTCCCGTCTGCCATGTAAATCCGCCAATATTGGTGCTGCCAATCCAATTCTCATGATTGGAGTCAAAATTCCAAGCAGTGACGTCGGCTGCAGTCGTAAAATACAATTTAGCACTTGTCGCATTGGTGGCGTTGCTCATTCTGATCTGCACCACATTTTTACCTGCTAAATCGATATCGGCATCCTTCTTCAATACCGTATAGGAATTATTCATTGAAACCGTACCTCTCAGCGCTTGCTCCTCGGTAACCCCGAATGCAGCCATGGAAGGTCCGTACATTCTCATGGTGTAATGATCCGCAATAGGCACCCCGTTGAAATAAGATGTCTTTCCGCTAAAACTTCCGGCGCTTTTTATCACTCCGGCATTTGCCACGGGAGTGCTGCTCAAAGACAATGTCCAAAGATAATCTCCCGGAGGCAATGCCGGCTGCGCCCAAACGTGAATCCACGGATTATTGGCATTGACGCTGTTATGGATGTACGTCGTGAATGGTGCTCCGTTAATCGTCGTTCCGTAATCCGTATCCCATTTATAGAGCGTTAACCGTAGACCCGTACCGGATCCGGTATATACCGGACTTAATAATTCAATTCTGTTCAGCCAGCTTGTCGTCGTGAACTTCTCTGCCGCTACATCCGTACTGCCAATCGCAACAGTCGTTTGGGCTGCACTTGTATTGTACATATCCGTTTTAATCGTATCGACTTTCCAGCCCTCCGGATCTGCCAGATTAACAAATTCCCAAGATCTTGCGGTTCCAGGCACATTGACGTTTTCAGCGATTGGAGCGAGCCCCGGCATCGTAGTTGGGGTAGGAGACGGTGTGGTTACCACACTCTCGTTTGTATAATACGCATAGCTTAATCTTCCGCCGGGCGCTGTGTCGCCATTCACGTAAAAATCCATCTCATCGCCGTCATTCTGCATATTATCCACCCATTTGAAAGCGATATTGACAGGATCGCCGGTAAGTCCCAGATCGTTTCTCGGGATTCGAATCATCATTTCTTTACCGGAGATGCTATAGCTTATATTAGAATTCACAGTAGACCAGTTCCATCCCCCTGTGCTTTGTTCAAGCGTGGTCGTATTAGCCCCCACCCCCTTCCGGTTTATAACAAAGTCAAATCCATTCCAGCCGTTTGTCGGATTTCCATCCGTGTTGATGAATAGTCGCATCCAGGAAGAATCGGTATAAGAGCTAATATTCGCCAAGCATTTTACATAGAAATAAAGATTGTTCGAGTCTCTGGCCACCTTCATCACATCGATATCGTTTCGACCGGAATTGTTTTTGAAATAAAGCGCTCCATAGCCCCTGTAATCCCTCGCCGCCGTGTCTCCCGTATAGTCCTTATAGGCCGGTGAAACATTGCTCCATTGCGAAAAATCCGTATTGATCGTAACCGTTTTAACCGCACTTGGCACTGGCATCGCATTAAAGCCTTTATATTCCCGAATATATTTGGCAAGAAGCATATAATAATTGTCTTTAAAGCCATCCTTCATTGGTTGAATATCACGACTGTATGCCATTGTTGCGGCATCGTACGAGTTCACTTTGTGGTTTCCGATTCCATCCCAAATGCCCGCCATCCATTCATTCCAACCCGTGATAAATACCATCGGAGGATCCTGAGCGATCGCATTGTTCCATTGCTCGGTAAAATTAGTTCCCGAGTTGACGGCCTCCAAGCTATCGTCATGTGTCCCGTTATGGTAACCCCTGCCCCAGGTACTAGGCAATCCAAAAAATGCATTATCGCTAAATAAAAGGGATCCCGAGTTTTGGGCGGGTGATACGCTCATTATTTCTTTTTGTCCGTTATACTGATAGACTTGCTGAGGTCTTACGAAGTCAATCCATGGAAAGCCGTTGTTCTTGGGTGATTCTGTCGGCCATTGCGCTTCTTTGATCGTAAAGAAATTGGATACAGCCGATGAAGCCTGACTGGAGATGCCAATAATCATAGGCTTGGATCTCCAGTTGAACCAAAGATCGGGGTGTCGGTCCGGTGCCCCAGTTTTATAATACCGGTCATAAATGTACTCCATCGTGCTGCCTGAATCGGTATTGGTATAAAAGGCTATTTTAGGAACGGGGGCGCCTTGATCGTACAAATCCTGCATGACATCAAGCAGATTTTTAAGCACCGTATCGTATGTCGGTACATTGGTCGTATCGAATACGATAAAATCGACTCCTGCCTCCGCGAGCATCTGTAAATCCTTGCGTATGACCCAAGGATCGTGGTGATCATAATACCCATATAGCGGATTCCCCCAAAAATGATTAGTCCCTATTCCTCCCCACTCTGGTCTTCTATTATCATAGGCGGCATCCGGATATTTTCTGTATAAAAATTCCATATCATAAGGACCAATATCAAAGCTTGAAGCCAGGAAATAGAACATGCCGACGTACCGGTTCGCCTTGGCATTGCCAGTATCGCTATTCAAAGGCAAACTGCGATTCAAGCTGTCGGTTCCTACTGTTGCATTGTAAACATAGGTATCAACCGCTATTGCAGGCTTTGTAGGCAGAAGGAAGATCATTACGCTACTGAATAATGCAAAACATGCCAATCTCAATATCCTTAGTGTCTGTTTACTAACTTCATTGTCTATCATGTCAATTTCCCCTTTCTTTGATTCGACTCCCAAATTCAGAGAAGATGATGACTTTCCTTATAAAATGAGCACAAGAAATAGATGGCACTCCTCTCCGCAGAAAAAATGTAAGCGCTTACTTTTGGATGCTCATTCAAATCGTCTGAAGTGACTTTCAAAGAATGAATTTATAGCCTCCTATCCAGATAATCTCGTAAAGTCTTGTAGTTTTTCATGCCTCAACTCCAATGTCCTCCCATTCGAATTTTGTTTGTTATTTCATGTTTCTGAATTTAAGTTGAATAATATTTGACTAGTCGTAAGTTTGTCAATACTTTTTTTTTGAAGGTTTTGTTTAAAAATAAACGAGCCATGGACGATCATAAAGATCATTAATGGCTCGATACACGTTAGGTAAATGATTTATAGCGGCCCATTCTCTGTCCGCTCTCTGTAAACCGTAGGCGATATTCCTTCGATTTTTTTGAACACGCGGCTGAAGTAGAACGGGTCTTCAAACCCGACTTCGGCGGCAATTTCTTGCAGGCTGGCGACGCTGTTCGCGAGCAAATATTTAGCCCGCTGGATTCGAAGTTGTTGGATATACGTTACGATCGTGATGCCCGCATACTTCTTGAACACCTGGCAGATGTACTCGTATTTGCGTTCGAGGCTGCGTTCTATCGCTTCCTTCCTGACGTTTTGTGCATATGTCTCGTCCAGATAGTTGACGATTTTACGAAATGTTAGAAACGGGACCGGAACGTTGAACTCATTGCTTGATTGTCGCAGTTCATCAGCGATAAGTTCCAGCATCCCGCCCAGGATAAGTGACATCCGGTAGCGAAAATACCCTTCTGGCTCATTGAACTCCTCTATCAGCCTTTCGAATACTGTCATTAGCCGGTATCGGTTGGACAACCGGAATTGTCTAGGAATGAGCAGTCCATCGACATCTGGGCGCGATGAGGTTCGCAATTCATTGGGCAGAGCATGGACAATATTAAGGTCTTCGCTAAAAATCGTCGAGCCATCGAGCTCAAGCAAAGGCGGCTCGGACGTAAACTGCACCCAGAAAAACCGACCTGTTTCTGTTTGTTTCAGACTGCTATGCTGCTCCCAGGGCTTAAGCAGCAAGGTTTCTCCGGATTTCAGCACCATTTGGCGCTCCCCCACCTGCAGGTAAACAGGTCCTTCCGCTACCACGATCAATTCATAATGCGGATTATAATGGTTGCTCTCTACTAAGCCGATTATCGCTTCAAATATACCAGCCCATCTAACATCGAGTGTGGAAGTCCGAGGTAGCGAAAAATATTCCATGCTTTACCTCCCATTTTTCCGACGGTCCTTATCTTAAAGCTGTGCATGGATTTAGCAGCACTCTCATTGCTATGATCATTATAACAAAAAATAAGCGCTCAGAAGGAGTTAGAATCATGGCTGGTAAGATTATCAATGAACAGGACTATTATCGCCGGGTGTATGGAGGCTGGCTTGGTAAAAATATAGGAGGAACACTCGGAGCACCGGTGGAAGGATCCAAGGAACTGCTTAATTTAACGTTCTATCCTAAACTTCCTGATGGACCGCTGGAAAACGATGATTTGGATTTACAACTCGTTTGGCTTCATGCCTTGGAGCAATACGGAGCGCGATTAACAGCTGTCGAGTTGGGACAGGAATGGGTGGAACACGTGTTCTTTCCGTTCGACGAATACGGCTATGCCTTAACTAACTTGCGCAGAGGACTAGCTGCTCCCGTGGCAGGGTGGTTCAACAATCCGTTTACCGATTGTATGGGCTCTCCCATCCGCTCAGAAATATGGGCGATGGTGGCTCCCGGCGCTCCGCATGTGGCTGCTTATTATGCCTATCAGGATGCAATCGTCGACCATGCCGGCGGTGAAGGCGTATTCGGGGAAATGTTTTTCGCCTCTATCGAAAGCGCAATCTTCTTCGAAACCGACAGGGACCGGTTAATCAGCATCGGTCTGCAGCATATTCCTGCAACGTGTCGGACCGCAAAAGCCGTTCACGATTTGCTCCGCTGGCACAAAGAGGGTAAGGATTGGATGGAAGCGCGTCTCCTGATTCTTGAGAATCACGGAAACTTCAATTTCACGGACACTCCGCAAAATATCGCTTTTACGATTCTTGGCTGGCTGTACGGAACCGATTTCGAGGACTGTATCCTGAAGGCAGCCAACTGCGGCTACGATACGGACTGTACCGCGGCGACGCTTGGTGCAATTCTAGGTATGATTCTCGGACCGGAGCTTCTGCCAGAGAGATGGGTTCATCCAGTAGGCGACCGGATCGTCGTCAGCCCGCAAATCAAAGGCTTTCCCGCTCCAGCTACATTGGACGAACTTACACATCGCACGATGGCGGTCGGACGCGAAGTATTGGCGACATGGGGAGCTGGGGTCGAAATCCGGTCCGACGCATCTACCTCATATAACAGTCAATACACCTTCCTGGAAGTACCGGAATCGGTGACAGCGCTATGGCATGCTCCATTTACCGCTAATCGTTACCTTCTCCCTCAAGGTACACGGAATGCCAGACTAGGCTTGGAACTGACAATCGATTATGGCATGGCCGGCCCTTCTATCGGACGTGGCGGAACAAAACAACTGGCATTGACTCTAGTCAATCATTCCCATGAGGCATGGAACGGGAATCTCGATTGGCAGCTTCCTGATAGCTGGAGCGGCTCAGGTTCTCGCCCCTTTGCCCTCGCACCTGATGGCGTCCTAACTTGGACGGAAACGATTAGCGCACCAGACACGATTTCCGTAACTAACGAAATAGCGCTAATCATCCACCGTATCCATGATAATGCCCATTGGTCGAAAGAAACCGTTACATTCACCCTACTGGCCGCATCCCGATGGCAAATCTCCGGCCCGAATCAATCGGTTATCCAAACGGTCGATTTCGCCGGTGATCGAATCGACGTAAACGGTGCCTTGAATACTACGGTGCCCGGTACATATACCGCGGTTTCCAAGCTTGTAAATCCAAATGAACAAGCCATCCGGCTGATTGCCGGAACTGCTAACCCGGTAAAAGTGTGGCTGAACGGGACTGTTTTATTCGAAGACGACCAAGAAACTGAGTTTATGCCTGCGTATCACCGTTCGCCGAGAAGCAAGATGCATGAACTAATCATGCCTGCCGGTACCCATGATATCCGGATCGAGGTCATAAAAGACGAAAAGCCGATCGAACTTTTCATACTGCCGATCCTCGCAGAAAACTTGGCTAAGATCGGCGAGTTTTTTTACTTAACCGAAATATATTTCGACGCAGACGCACCATCTGTTTCATTCGAATAAAGCACAATGAATCGCAACCGGCTGTTCTTTTGATACTTCCGTTCCATTTTCCATATCTTGCAGAAACAAAATGACCTCAGGTGTCAGTTTAAGCAAATGTGCAGCGGCGGACATCTGAGGAAAGCCACGGGCAGCACATCAAAGCAGACTAGGTAATGGGTTGGCAAGCCGTTTGACTTCCTCGTTAAGTCCCATCATCCGCTTGTCGAGACTTGAAATCATTAGGGCGGTTTCCTTCAGCTGATCACGAATCGATTCAGGCATGTCCTCATGGAAATGATAATAAATTTTATGCTCCAGGCTGGCCCAGAAATCCATGGCGACCGTACGCAGCTGAATTTCCACATTGACATGCTCAATACGATCCGACAGAAATACGGGAATCTGAATGATGAGATGAAGACTTTGGTAACCGTTGGGCTTGGGGTTCTGGATATAATCCTTAACCTCCAGCACCTGGACATCGCTCTGCCTGTTGATCATTTCATAGACACGATAGACGTCCGTCGAGAAGGAGCAGGTCACCCGGACTCCGGCGATATCCCGGATATGTTTGATCGCATTCTCCGTTGTGACTTCCAGCCCCTTGCGAAGCAGCTTCTCGGTAATGCTTTCGGGGGTTTTAATCCGCGTTTTCAAATGCTCGATCGGGTTGTAATGCTGGACAAACTGCAATTCCTCGTTCAATATCGTCAGCTTGGTCTCCACTTCATCCAAGGCGAATTTATAATTCATAAGCAGCCTGGCCCATTCCATGACCATCTTCTTTTCCATCATTGTGTCGTTCTCTCCCCTCTGCTTCCTGCATCGGTCTTCGCGATGCCCGCATAAGCCTTCACAGGATAGGCGACAGCAGCCGTGTGCAGGATTCCTTAAATCGTTGATACAGCGAACGGTTGCAATAAGCCTCGTAGGTCAGTTCACGGCTGTCAAGCATGTCTTCTTCAAAAATATCCTTTAGCCTTGTTGCCGTATTCGTATCATAGATAACCGCGTTCACTTCAAAATTGAGCTTGAAGCTGCGGATATCCACATTCGCCGTACCAACCGAAGCCACCTTGCCGTCCACCACAATCGTCTTGGCATGCATAAAGCCTTTCTCGTAAAGATAACATTTCATCCCCTGCTCCATCAAATCGCCCAAATAGGAAAAGGAGGCCAGATAGACCATTTTGTGATCCGGCTTGCTGGGAATCATCATACGCACATCAACCCCCGACAGTACCGCCATTTTGAGGGCATCCATCAGACTTTCATCAGGAATAAAATAGGGCGTTTGAATATAAATGCTGACTTTGGCGGAATTGATCATTTTAATATACGCATTCTTGATCTGCTCCAGCGTCTGGTTGGGCCCGCTCGATACAATCTGAATGCCGACGTCCCCGCTCTCTTCGGCCTCCTTGAACATCCCGTGCTCGGAGCCCCTGATCATAAAAGGAGACGCCAGATTCCAGTCCAGTAAAAATTGCGACTGCATCTGCTGGACGGAATTTCCTGTCAAGCGCAGGTGGGTATCCCGCCAGAAACCGAAACGCCGGTCAATGCCCAAATATTCATCACCGATATTAAAGCCGCCGATATATCCGATCACCCCGTCAATAATAACCAGCTTCCGGTGATTGCGGTAATTGACCCGGAAATTCAAATACGGAATTTTGGATGGGAAAAATGCAGATACCTGACCGCCCGCCGCCTTCAGACCGTCGAAGAAATGGCGGTTCAGGTGATGGCTGCCGATATCATCATACAGGAAACGGACCTGAACGCCTTCTTTCGCCTTGCGCGTGAGAGCTTCCGCCATTCTCCTGGCCAGGCTATCGTTCTGGACAATGTAATACATCATGTGAATACTTTCCTTAGCCTGTTCGATATCTTTGAACAGGCATTCGAATTTGTCTGTGCCGTTTGTGAAAATATCCACGCTGTTGTTCTGGGAATACAGCGCATAGCCGCTGGACAGGTTCATAAATATCATATCCCGGTATTCCGCCATGGCGGTATCGGTGAAGGTGATATGATTTTCCAGAAAATCTTTCCGCTGATTCTCGATCAGGGCCGCCATCATGATGCGGCTGCGCCTGCCGATCTTATATAGCTTCCGTTTGCTCAGATTCTGGCCAAACAGCAGATAGACGGCAAAACCAACCACCGGCAGAAACAGCAGGACCATCAGCCAGGCCCAGGTCACCCCAATGTTTCGGCGTTCCAGAAACATAACCGTGATGGCAAGAGGGATATTCAAGATTGTGATGATAGTATATAAATGCGTATAAATGAACATCAAGATTTTTTCCACCTCTACCATCGATAATCTTCTTAAGTTTACAACAGATAGCGGTCCTGTACCAATGGCTTATCCCGCTTTCACCCGAAGCCTTGTTCAATGGCTGGATTCAAACAAGAGAGCAGCAGAAATAATGTCTGCTGCTCCCTGATTATGCGGCAATTGCGCACGCCTCATCGGTTAAGTAAGCGATTATTCCGGATTCTTCGCGCTGCGGTATGCTTCCATGTATTGGGCTGCACGCCCCGCAATAAGACTGTAATCGCCTGTTTTCACCGCTTCACTTGTCAGATCGGAGCCTATTCCGACTGCCACCGCGCCAGCTTTGACCCATTCCGCAAGGTTATCCAGCGATACGCCGCCGGTCGGCATAATATTCGCCTGCGGCACCGGTCCCTTGATAGCTTTGATCATCGCCGGGGAATAGAGGTTGCCGGGGAACAGCTTGACGATATCCACACCCAGCTCTAACGCCTCCTGGATTTCCTTGATGGTCATGACACCGGGCATAATTGGCACTCTGTACCGGTTGCAGAGCGTTACCGTTGCCGGATTCAGCGACGGGCCTACGACAAACTCGGCGCCGCTCAGAATGGCAGCTCTGGCTGTTTCCGGATCCAGCGCCGTGCCGACCCCGATAATGGCAAATTTCGATGGATCCGCCGCATTGCTGGAATAGGATACCGCCAGCTTCTCGATCGCCCGCAGCGCAAATGGGACAGTCATCGTGATCTCAATAACCTTGATGCCGCCTTCGATGCACTGGTTGGCCATTTCGATCACTTCCTCAGGGGATTCACCCCGGAGTACGGCAACGACACCCTGCTGGGATACCTGTTGAAGAAGCTTTATTTTTTTCATCCTCACTCATCCAATCTGTATGGTTTTGAAATCTGATATTCTGTCATCTGACTCTCTGTTTCCTATCCTAGCTGAAGACCGTCATTTTGGCAATTCATGTTATTATTTGATTCTTGCAACCTGTTGAGTCCAGTGCGCATCATTATAAGGTAAGGGGGGAGCCGGACTGGATGTTATACAACGATTGGCAGCGCGCGACGAAGCTGCGCTTCAGGAAATAATGCAGCAGTACGGGGACTATCTGCTTCGGACCGCATACCTCATTCTTAATGACCGCCAAACGGCCGAAGAAGTCGTTCAGGATACTTTTATTCAAGCTTTCAATAAAATCGGACAGCTGCGGGAAGCGGACAAGATGAAGGCCTGGCTCCTGCGGATCACGGTAAACCGCTGCCGGATGAAGCAGCGGCTGTGGAACTGGCGAAGATTTCTGCCCCTTGGGCAGACGGAGCAGCTGCACGGCGATGAGACAGCTCCAGGCCCTGAAGAGCTGCTGCTGCTGGAGTGGCGCAATGAACAGCTCAGCAAGGCGGTTCATCGTCTGAGCTACAAATATCGCGAGGTAGTCACGCTCTATTATTATAATGAAATGTCTGTTAAAGACATTTCGCTGCAATTGCAAACCAACGAGAACACGATTAAAGCCAGGCTCGCACGAGGGCGGATACAGCTCAATCAAATTCTGGGAAAGGAGCGGACAGCGGATGAAACCGGAACAACATTCATTTAAACGGCAGCTGGACGAGGAGCTGGACGCACTGCGTTTCACAGGTCATCATAAGGTCCGGACCCGGACGCATCCACGAAGCTGGCTGGAACGCTTGCGATCGATATGGAATACGGAGCTTGAAATCCCGCTCCTGCCCGCCGGATCGGCCGTACTGGTCCTGCTGGCTATCGCGGCGGTACATGAATGGCAGCAGTCTCATACCGATGAGAACGGGACTGGCAATCCGCAGCTTATTGAAGCCGGCGGCAACACTTACTGGGATGACGATTACAAGAAGGCGGTGGCGATGAATGAAACTGACCGTCAAGATTAAGCATCTGGTGCTGTTTGCTACCGTGACTGCCGCTGTTTTTATCCTGTTGCTGCAGTTCATCAGCCCCAGAACCGAAATCGAAGCGGCTCAGCAGCAATTTGACAATGGGGCAGCAGGAAGCAAGGAGCGGCTGCTCCGTCTGATCGATACGACAGCGTCCGGCAAGCAGAAATGGGAGCTGATCCGCAAGAATATCATTGAAACAGGCAGCGAGACTGCCGCGACCGGCTATGATATTTATGTCGGTCCCAATTCCACCATGATGATTGGCGACCAGCCAAACAAGCAATCCCTCTCGCTCTCCGACAAGCTCTCTTATTTGGAGGATTATTTGCAAAATGGACCTTCCGACGGCTATCTGGTAAGGGCTGCCCGCCAATTGGCTGTTTATTATCAGACTGAAGGGCTGCCGGATCAAGCGGCAGCGGTTCTGGACGATGGAATAAAGCGGATGAAAGAAGCTTACCAATCCTATGAGAAGAATGAACTGCTGCTTCAGAAAGCTTCGATATATGCGTCGTTTGAACAATATGACAAAGCGGAAGAGATTTTCAAGCAGTTGGGAGACAGGCTGGGCGCAAATGATTGGGATATGAACGGCCGAGTGGCCCGGGAAAGAGCGCAGCTGTTGATCAGCCGCGACGGGATTGAGCACGCTCTGATTTATGTTGATTCAGAGATTGCGGCTTACCGGAAATCCTGGAACGCTGCCAAGGCAGGCAAGCCTGACCAGGAAAGCGGAACGCCCGCAGCATTAGAGCATCTCACCGGATTAAAAGCCAACCTCGAATATTTCCGGAACCGCAGCGGCGGCAGACTGGCAACAGTATCGGGCACCATTATGCGAAATGACGGCACCCCGCTCGCAGGGGTAGGCGTTTTTCTCAGAGACGAGAGCTCGGCCAACCGGAGTGTATCGGAAGGCGATCCCTATGGGACGATTACCGATGCCCACGGACATTACGAGTTTAGAAATGTCCTTCCGCAGGACTATCAGTTGAATCTGGGGCTGTCTTTCGATCAGATCGACGGCTGGACATGGCCGGTCAACTATGACGATTGGCTGGAGGTGGAGCAAGGCGGAAAGGTTATCCGGGATGTGACGATGCATCCGCTGTTGGAGCTGATCTCGCCTGTCAATCAACAGGTTGTATCCGGACAATCGGTATCCTTCCAATGGGAGAAGGTTGAGGGTGCCGCTTATTATGCTCTTAACGGGCAGCTGCAGACGAGAAACGGAACAATCGGCACACAGCTCGTGAGCCATATCCCGGATAATCGGATCGAGCTCACGCTCAATAAGCTGTATGATCACAAATTTGGAATTTCCTATACGGATCATAACAACTGGGAAACGGTCGATCCCGTTACCCTGCTCGGTTTTGCGAATACAGATAACCGTTTCTCCTGGAGCGTGGACGCGTATGACAAGAACGGACAAATCTTAACCCGCAGCAACGGATACCGGTTGAATACGGATACGCTCGGGAATTTGCCATTCTTTTATATGAAGGAACGGCGTATGACCACTCCCGATACCCTCTTGATGAAAGGCCGTTTGAGCGAGGCTCTGGCCCTGTACAAGCGGGCTTGGTCCGATAACGCCGGCGACGTTCACAGCCTGCGGATGATCATTCGGCTGCTTGATGCCCAGGCGTTATTAAGCCGGGATCAGACCGGCGAGGAACTCCCGTATCTCCTGCGGATGATGGAGCTTAACCCCTCTGAGAGTTATGCCTACTCCATCCTGGACGCCTATTATACGCAGGATGATTGGAATTCGTATACGGATTTCCGCGCACGATACGCTCATCTGCTTGCGGATCAATTCTCGTCTTATACCCAGTCGGTTTATGGAATTGTGTTGATGAAGCAGGGCAAGCTGGATGAAGCACGCGAAGAGCTTCGGCAGGGGCTGCTGAAGGATGACAGCCACCGGTTTGTCGGGATCTATCTTGCTATTGAGCTGGCAGCAGGCAGCTCCTTCGATAACGTCATCCAGCTCGCTGCGCAGTATCCCGAGCGCAGCTTCGGTGAGCTGAAGCATCCCGATTGGCGCCTTCTGACGGAAGAAATGAAGAACGAGAAGGAAACACTTCCTTCGGATGTTTATATGAAGGACGTGCAGGAGAAACTGTCCTGGTTTATTGCAAATGAACAGGAGAAGCTGCGCTCCTGGATCGCCAGCACGGGATCAAGCCCGATGAAGGCCTTTATCCAAGCGTTGCTGGAAGTCAATTGACAGCGGCCATACGGAAGCGGTACGGGATCGAATATTATTCGCGCAAAACAAGCGTTGGCGGACAACTGTCCGGCCAACGCTTGTTTATTTATTCCAAGCTGTCTCCTGCCGCAGCCTCGCTATCAGGCGCCTGCAACACTTCTGCTCCAAGCGGATTGCCACGGCTCCTTAGGCCTGCAGTCTGGAGAAGAAATCCTTGAATACCGGATCCCGGTGAATATGGTTTACATAACGAATAAGATGTCTCGACGAATCCATCCCCCACCGGAAATCCTCCGATATATGGGGACTTGGGATCAGCGAGCTTGGCGTCCATTCCTCATTATTCATGAAAGCCACGGTGGAAATATCCCATATGACCCGTGAGGAGCCTTTATGGTCGCTCATGCAGTCGCGGTAAACCTCATATAAATATTGTCCGATCTCACCCTGGTCCTTCACGTAGTCCCGCACTTCCGACAGTGTAGTGGCCAGATGAGTCGTCACGCCCATACAAGGAATCAATACCAGAGGCACCCCGCTGTCCATGATCGTCCGGGAGGCATGAATGTCCTGGAACAGGTTAAACTCCTTCGTGTCGTTCCATTGCAACGAGTGGCCGCCCAACCAGACCACGACGATTTTGCGGATAATTTCCGGCTGCATCAGAATAGCGGAAGCTACATTGGTGATCGCGCCAATTGACAATACATACAGGGGATCTTCCTCGGAGGAAGCCATCGCCCTTTCTACCAGATTCCGGGCGGCTTCGCTTTCCACCGGCGTTTCAGGCCCGGGCAGATAACGCTCCGAACCTGGGTATGCCGGGACACCGCTTTGCATCAAGCCCAGAATTTTTTTCAGTTCCTTATAGCTTTTCTCCATGCCGTCCTTCGGTCCGTCCGACAATTCATTATGGAAGGGAGCCGCGTAGAACGCTTCCATTTGAAGGCGTTCCGGCGATAGAAGCGCATAGACAACGGCAAACTGATCATCGATTTCATTATACGTGTCCGTATCCAGGACGGCCTTTACTTTACGCTGCGGCGGCTCCAGCCGGCGTACCCGTTCTTCATTTGTAAGCGTTGGAAATTGTATTGCCATGGTTAGATAACCTCCCGGGAAATTTTACTGAACTGCCTTCTGCTTCTTTCTCATTGATTTGAGATAAATAGAGGATTGCTGAAGCTTGCCCTGTGGCTGCAGAAGTTATATGATTTGGCTGTGCATGCTGATACTCTTTGCCCACCCGTTCCTATAAGATAACACTTGTTCAAATTCTTTTCTATCACGATTCGGCCGGATTATTGTGCAGGTCGGCTATATTGCTCAGAGACTGAGAAGGAGGTTCAAGCGATGTTGACGAAGCTTGATTTTTTTCAATCCTTGACCCGGGAGAAAGGGTTTCATGTCGGATTTCATCAACATGCCTGTTACGAGCTCGTATACTATTTGAATGGCGGCGGCCAGACCTGTTTTGAAGGGCAAAATTTCCGGTTCGGCCCGAACATGTTCTCGGTGATCGAATCGTTGGTTTCTCATGACGAATGGCATGACACAGCCTCCGATGTGATCTTTATCGGTTTTCAAATTCCTTCTCATCTCTATCTGCCAAGCGGATTCTTTCAGGAAGAAAGCGTTGGCGCTGGCTATCCGGTAAGATCGCTGATGCTGAGAATGAAAGAAGAGTTTGTTCACAAAAAACCGCTTTATGAAGAGAAGCTTGATCTTCTGACCGGTGAGCTTATCATTGAATTATGCCGCATCGAATCTTATGTACAAACTGCCCCCTCCCGGAATGACAAGCTTCATTATGTACGGAATTATATGAATGAGCATTTCCAGCAAAAGCTTGAGCAATCGGAGCTTGCCCAACTGGCCGGCTACAGCTATGACCGTTTCCGTCATTTGTTCAAGGAAATAAACGGCTGCTCGCCCCAGAGATATATTTTAAACAAACGGCTGGAGCATGCCCGTTTCCTGCTGAGACAGAGCGGGCGCTCAATCTCGGATATTGCGCTGGACTCCGGTTTTTCAACCGATGCCCAGTTCTGCCAGCTGTTCAGAAGGGAGCATGGTCAATCCCCGGGGAAATACAGGATATCCGCCCAATCGCTCCTTCCCCGCTGACTGGCCTTTGCTTCCAGTCATCCTCCCTCCTCGTTGGGAAACGATTTGTAAACGGATTGCGGTGTATTCATATTGAATGAACAATTTTGTTGTCTGCTTGAAGCACGACACTTTCTCTGCCTGTAAGAAACACCTGAATTAATCAGAGTTGGAATTATTTAATCATTCTATAGACATGGTAAGCGTTATCGCTTATATTTGGAATATTCATAGGGTGAAGGTGAAGAAGATGGATGTACAGGAAAAATTTATTCTAAAAGAAAGCACCCCTAAGAAATCAAATCCTCTGGAGCACATCATGGATGTTGAAGAAGCCTCCCTCCTTTGGGGGCTAAAACCTTCCTATATCAAAGATTTATGCAGACTTCGGCTCGAGAAGGAACATAAAGCAGTTAAAAAGGGAAAAACCTGGATACTCGACCGGAACCAGCCTAATCCCGGCAAACCGGAGCATCCGAAAAACTGGAGGGCCCGAAAAGACAAAAATCAATCAATTGACTAACAAATAGGCTGTTGGAGCCTATTAACGGCCCTTACGGTCCGTTTCATGACTCTTTCGATTTTGGCAAGCACCCATTTTGGTTTAGAGCCTCTTTTTTATGGAAATAGGACGAATCAGGACAATCATTCGAAGAGTACATTAATGTACTTAAGAATAAATTTTTTTCCAAGAAAAATGTACATAAAAACATTTCCTGCGCACGGAATGAGACATAACTGCCGGTCTGAACCGGTCGGCAAATGAACAAAATCTCCAGCAGGACATCGGAATCTTTCCAACATGGAGGTAAAGGGGGCACAGGTTTTGGCAGGTTCAAAATATATAAAACTGCTGGGTCTTATTTTTGGCTTGGCTGTGCTGGATATTCTCGTGCTCTCGCCCGGATTTATAGGGGTCACGATAGGCGAAAGCGCCCTCTCCACGGCAACCGGCATCACCTTGCTGTTTGTCAGCGCTCTAGTGCTGTCTTACGGGAGCTATACGTTATTGTTTAAGTCGCCGGCAGTCCTTCCGATCAAACAAATCAACACGCATGAGGACTATGTCGAAGCCTTGAACCGATACAGGCATGTAAAAGTGCTGGAAGATGATATTCTGTTGGCCCTTGAACAAATGGACCGGATCCGAAAAAAGAAGACCACCATGTTCAACGTCTTCAACCAGCGGTTTGATCCAACGGAGCTCAGCTACAAGAAGTTCGCTTCCGTTACGCTGGAGGTAGAGAAGTTATTTTATCTGAATGTCCGAAGTATTTTGAACCGGCTTAATGTCTTTGACGAATCGGAATATGCTAGGATTACCGGCAAGAAAGCGGCATCGTTCTCCCGTGAACTTCTGCAGGAGAAAACCAACGTATACAACGAATATCTGTCATTCGTAAAAAGCTCAATCGGTACCAATGAAGAAATTTTGCTGAAGCTGGATAAGCTGCTGCTGGAAATCTCCCGCCTGGACAGTTTTGAACCGGGAGATATTGAAAGCATGCCTTGCATGCAGGAAATAGATACCTTAATCAAGCAGACCAAATTATATAAACAGTGAGAGGTGCAAAGCATGACAACCAAAAGTAAATTTTTCCTGTTAACCGGAATTGTAGTGTTTGTATTTGCCCTGGTGTATATAGGCGTAAATGTGACCACGAATCTGGGGAAAACAAAACCACAGGTGACCGCGGCTGAAGCGGGCAAACGGCTGAACAAGCTTTATAACAACATATCCGTTTCCACTCAACCCCCTTTAAAAGGCCAGATCGATCTGAACCCTGCCGATGTTGCGGAAGCGCTGCCGGAAATCACGAAATTCCCGATCTCCGTAGACAGTACGACAGATCATTTCGTGGAAATATTCTCCTCCACCGAAAAGTCCGGTACAGGTGTTGACGGTTGGCTGAACGGAGTCGCGAAGGATTTCAACAAGGCGAATATTCAGGTAGACGGTAAACCTGCTTCTGTCAAGATTCGCAATATCGCCTCCGGTACCGCCGCCGATTATATCAAATCCGGCAAATATGTACCGGACGCCTTCACCCCATCGAATGAGTTATGGGGAGAAATGGTCAAAGCGAGCGGCGTCAAAACAGAACTGGTATCCAAACGGCTTGTCGGGAATGTCCCCGGTATAGTCATAGCCAAAGCGAAGTATGACAGTTTAGTAGCCAAGTATGGATCTATTACTGTCAAAACAGTCACCGAAGCGATCTCAAACAACGAATTATCCATGGGATATACGGATCCCTTCGCAAGCTCCACCGGCTTGAACTTTCTTATCACAGCCCTTCATACTTTTGATAACACTAATCTTCTGGGTGAGAAAGCCGTCCAGGGATTTGAGAATTTTCAGGCGAATGTGCCTTTTATCGCATCGACGACCATTCAAATGCGTGATGCCGCCAAGTCAGGCTCCCTGGACGCATTTGTTTTGGAATATCAAACTTTTGTCAATGCGGCTGACTTGAAAGGCGCATATGTGTTTACACCTTTCGGCGCAAGACATGACAGTCCTTTGTATGCTTTAGGCAGCCTGCCACAAGCGAAGCTGGATATTATTAAGAAATTCGCCGAATTTGTCGCGCAGGATAAGTACCAGCAATCTGCCAAAGACAATGGTTTCAATGATCTTGAAGATTACAAGCCGGAGCTCGGCGCAATTGACGGCAGCCTCCTGTCCCCGGCGCAGAAGCTGTGGAAAGAGAAGAAGAACGGCAATAAACCGATCACTGCGGTATTTGTAACCGACGTGTCCGGCAGCATGAACGGAGAACCGTTGAACCGTTTGAAGGAGTCTTTGATCAAGGGACAGAAATATTTGGGCAAGGATAACAGCATCGGTCTTGTCTCGTATTCCAGCACGGTCACGATCAACCTTCCGATCGCCAAATATGACACCAACCAGCAATCCATGTTAGTTGGCGCGGTAAACAGCTTGTCGGCCAGCGGCGGCACCGCTACTTTTGACGCTATTGTCGTAGCATTGAAACTGCTCCAGGATCAGATAGCTGTTGACCCCAACACGAAGCCCTTGATCTTCGTCCTCAGTGACGGCGAGACGAATGATGGGAATTCTCTGAAAGACATCCGTTCTCTGATCGAAGCGTATAAGATTCCGATCTATACAATTGGCTACAATGCTGATATCAAGGCACTTCAAAGCATTTCCAGCATCAATGAGGCGGCCAGTATCAACGCGGATACCGATGACGTTGTCTACAAGATCGGAAACCTGTTTAACGTCCAAATGTAAAGCAACCATAAGGGGGATGACCATGTCATTTACAATGGAAGTGGCAAGTCCGGAAGAGATTCAGGCTGCGATTGAACAAGAGGTTAAGCCGGTTCCCGAGGAAGTTGCGAAGCTCAAGGAGGTAGCCGATTCCAATGTGGCCACGATTATGGCGCTGGATATGGATTCGCTTGAGAAACGCAAAGAAATTCTGCAATCCATCGATACCTTTGGACTCCAGACGATGAAGATGTCCTCGGATAAAAATACGCTGCTTCAAGTATCGGTAGGTAATCTTTCGAAAACGGGAGATGAAGGCGGTCAAGTTGCCAAGGGCTTGACTGAGCTTCAAATTCAGCTGCGGGATTTGGATCCAAGCGCAATAGACTTTGCCAAGACAGGTTTTCTCGGCAAGCTGTTCAACCCGCTGCGCGCTTATTTCCTCAAATATCAAAAAGCCGATGGCGTGATTGCGGATATCGTGGTTTCCCTCGATAAAGGGAAATCGACCCTTAAGAACGACAACACTACACTGGAGATCGAGCAGCAGGCACTACGGGATTTGACCAAAAGGCTGCAAAAGGAAATTCAGCTTGGCGTATTGATGGATGAAAATGTCGAATCGCAAATCGAAGGGGCAAAGCAGCGAAATGAAGACCCTGACAAAATCCGTTTCATCACCGAAGAAGTGCTGTTTCCGCTGCGTCAGCGAGTAATGGATCTGCAGCAGATGCTGGTGGTCAACCAACAGGGAATTATGGCTATCGAAGTGGTCATCCGCAATAACAAAGAGTTGATTCGCGGGGTAGACCGGGCGAAGAATGTGACCATTTCGGCCTTGAAAATTTCCGTAACCGTCGCAAGCGCCCTCTATAATCAAAAGATTGTCTTGAAAAAAATCGAGCTGTTGAACCAGACGACAAACAATCTGATCGCAAACACATCAAAAATGCTGAAGAACCAAGGGGCCGAGATTCAAAAGCAGTCGCTTGAAACCAGCATCTCGGCAGACACATTGAAACAAGCTTTCACGGATGTGCTGTCGGCCTTGGATTCAATCAGCACCTATAAGCAGGAAGCCCTGCCTAAAATGCGCGACACCATCAATCAGTTCCGGGAATTGGCCGATACTGGAGAGAAGCAGATTCAGCGTCTGGAAAAGGGTCATAAGCTGGGCTTGTAAAAGAGATAGATGACCGCCTGATATAATCGGATGGGAACAGCAAGTGGTTGAGCAGGAATAATACCCTGTTCAACCACTTTTTCTTTCCTCTCCCGAGCCCGGATTGCATAGAAAGACCGTCTCCCAAATGGGGAGACGGCCCCGATTGATAGGCTTCTATTGTTTGAACTGGAACCAGTTCAAATTCAGTCCTGCCGTAAATACAAGATAGACATTGTGAATGCCGGTAACGCTTGCGATCGTCGTTTGTTGAGTCGTGTAGGTCTGATAGGAGCCCGTATTGACTCCATATACCGTCCCTGCCAATGTTCCTGTCGGACTGTCGAGCCTGATCTCAATCCTGCCTACCGTGTTGTCGCTGGCGATTCTGGCATCAAATTTCGTTGCGCCATTGCCAAAGTTATAATGATTATAAACCACGTAATCGCCGGTACCGATAAATCCCAGATTCGGGCTGCCTTCGCTGCTCCACTCCGCCTGGACAGAACCGGACTTCGAATTAAAGTCCTCTGCCTCCGTCTTGCCGTAGGCATTCACTAAAGCCGGCAATCCGGCAGCTTTCATTCCGTTGTACATAACTGTCGCAATCGTAGTTGAACCCGCTTCGTTGGGATGGATATTATCCGGAAAATTATGCGCCATATTCTTGGTTGCTGTATTGACATCCAGAATCGTACTGCCTGTATTGTTAGCTGCTTGAATCTGGAGCGGCACCACCTCGCTGGATACGACATTTCCCGGCCAATAATCCTCCGGAGACAGCGCAACGTAAACAGTCGGCGAGGAAGAAAGATTCTTGTAATGGTTAATCATGTCCGTGTAATCGCCCAGGAACTCATTCTTGTACTGCCAGTTCTGTGCCGCGGAGTCATTGGTGCCCAGCATAATAATCACGATATCCGGCAGCCAATTGCCGCTGTCAATGAAAGGATACGTATCCCAGTAGGGATGGTCGCCGTTCTTCAGCATTGTCGTGCCCCCAACGCCATAGGCGCGCACCTCATAGGCGGATCCCAGCAAGCTTCCCAACTGGGCGGGATAACTCCCCGTTGTAATGCTATCCCCGACAGCGGCTACCTTGATAACAGGCGCGGTATCCGATGTTACCCGCAAAGCATCAAGCAGCATATACGTCCCGTCCTTCTTCACCCCTTTTATGGTGTGGGTACCTGAGGTCAATCCCGATATGCTGTAAACACTTACTTGGACCTGCCTCGCGAGGGAATAGCAATCGACGGTTTGCTTAAAAACACCATCGATATAAATATCCACCTGACCCTGATCGCTGAATTTTTCCGTGATGTATTCAATTCCCGTTCCGGTAAAGGTGTACTGGAAATAAGCGCCGTCAAGCGTTGCATAGTGAACATCATCCTGATAGTCGCCAAGCCCCCTGCCAGGGCTGGCCGGATTCATATTCTGATAGACAATTGCCGGATTAGAATTATTGATCATTGTTGTTGCAGCCGCTGCCTGTTTCGGGCTGACGAGACCGCTTGCGGCGACGACCAGGAGCGCTATAACCATCAACATGATTCTACGCTGCAAAACGTGTGGATTCCTCATTATTGGGTTCCTCCTTCTTCTTTATCCATTTTCAGGATTTTGAATTTTCTCATGATCTTCCAAAGCAGCAGGAGATTCCTGCTCCAGCTGTTCATCCTCTTCTTGAAGAGGATCGCTTCCATCGGTCTTCGGCGATTGGTCAGGTATAGCCGAAAGCTGGGCAAGCTGCCGGATCCTCTCTTCAGAGAGCGCCTCCGGGAGCAGCCGAAGCTCGTCGATTGCGCCGTGGAATCCTTCGGACGGCCCCCCGGAAGGTCCGTTCTGTGCACCGATCCGGAACGGATTGGGATTGACGGTCTGATCCAGCAAAACCGGAACCGACTTGGTGAGCACATTCACACCGTTGATGTACAATTTGAATTCGGTTCCCTGCCGGGTGACGGCCACATGCGTCCATTCATTAAGTGCAATGGAATGATCATCCGTATTAAACGGCCACATGCCATGTCCGCTGCCCTCCGCATCGCTGGCCAGGAAATACATTCGGCCTTCGCTGATCCACCAGTTGAACATATTGGCCTGGCTTCCCGTCACCCCCTGACCCAAAATAGTATGATTATACGAATCGCTAAACGGGTTGATCCAGGCCATGAAGGTGAAATCTCCTTTGGCGATCGGATTGATCTTGATGGAATTGCCATAGAAGAACAGCGCTTTGCCGAATTTGCCATCCACCCAGACAGGTTCTCCTTCGATGGCATAGATTGAACCGGTAACACTTTCGGTTACCTGGTTTCCCTGCCCCTCGTCGAAAGCATAATACTGGTCGTAATCAGCCACGACGGTGCTGACAGTCGCTTCTATTCCCCCGTAAGCCGCCGTTATAGTAACAGGACCTTTCTTGCCGGTGAATGAAACGGTCCCATTCTGAACAACGGCCACCTCAGGATCGCTTGATGTCCACTGCGCATGCGTAACGATTCCAGTAGCCCCATCCGAGTACATCCCCGTTAAACTCAGGGATACCGGCGACGCGCTGTAGGCCAGCGTCTCGTTGATCTTAAGGGCGGACAACGTTCGCTGAACCGGACCCGTCAGCCGGATGGGGACAAATAGGCCCGAATCCTTGCTGCCCCCAATGCCTCCGCCCCATTCGATCCATCCCTTTCGTCCAGCGCCGTCATTGTCATTGACAAGAAATGAAAAACTGAACGGCCCTTCACCCGGACGTATGGGTGCAAGCTCAGACCACGGTACGGCAAGCTCGTAGTCAGTTTCGCGGCGCTGCTCATTCCGCTCAACCGCCAGCTGGCCGCTTGTGATAGCGCCAGGCTCGCCTTCCAGGGCAGACCAGCGGTACAGCTGCGGTCCGGCTGAAGTCAGCGCCATGCCGTATTCATACATGCCTGCATGTTCGCCTGGCATTCCAGGAGATGCACCGAACTGAATTACGTCGCCCAACCAAATCTGTCCGCCCGTTTCCGATTGCGAGAACAGATTATCGCGGATGCGTGCCGATAGATATAGATGATCGTCATCCCAGGTTAGCCACACGCTGCCGCTCAAATCCTCCGCGCCGCCATATCCGCTCATTTGGACGACTCCCCGCGCAGGCAGCTCGATTGCAGGAACTGCTGACAGATCATCCAGCTTGCCGTCAACCGAAATTGTTTTTTTGGTCATGGAAGCCGAGGTTATCGTTTCTCCGCTATACGGCCAAGTGAGCCCATCGGAAGTCCGCAGCGTCATGGAAACCGCGTTCCTTGTCCCTTCCAGCATGCCGGCCAATGAAATCTCCGCCGTATGACCGGCTCCTGCCGCAATCGTGTCCGTAAGCATCAATATTCCCGACTGGCTGCCGATACTCCAGCTGATATCCTTCAGCTTCCGGGCCCGGTTGGACACATTGACTGTATGGATCCGCAATACCTCGCTGCCATCCTCCTTCAGAACATGCGCAACTTCCATGGTCAGAGGATCACTGATCGTAACACCGGCAGTCAGTCGCCCTACCGGTTTACCTCCGATGAATAACTGGCCTGTGACGGTTTGGACCTCCGCTTCGGAGGATCCGGGTATAACAAGTTTAATTTCCGCCAGCTTCCCGGCCGCCGCTTCGACTTTAAAGACCCGGATGCCAATGATGAACTGCCCGCTGACAACTGCCTTTGATACCCTGTTGTCCACCAGCAGCT
Organism: Paenibacillus nasutitermitis; assembly: GCF_014641075.1. Taxonomy (GTDB): domain Bacteria; phylum Bacillota; class Bacilli; order Paenibacillales; family Paenibacillaceae; genus Paenibacillus_Z; species Paenibacillus_Z nasutitermitis. The sequence continues at coordinate 744,161 of NZ_BMHP01000001.1, read as the reverse complement.
TCAGGCTGATGTCGTCACCCCGGTATGCGGGTTCAGCAACAAGCGAATATTTGCTGCCTCCCTTCATGCTGCTGATAGATCCGACCACCTTGATCGGTGGATCGGAAACGGTCAGATAGACCTGTTTATCTTTATCAGGATAATAGGTTTTTGTACCGTTTGCATCGGCCACAATCAGAGCCTGAGTCGCTTTCACCGTTAACAGCTGTGGTTCCGCGGACCCGATATAACGCTCCTGATGTCCGTCTTTCAGATAAAGATAGCTCTTGATGCCGCTGCCCACCGGCTCTTCCTGCACGCCGCTGCCGTTATAGGCTCCGCGGTTAGGCCGCGCAGATTCAGATACGGCGTTGCCCCAATAATCCTTGCCGCCGTTGCCGGCAATAATAGCCCCGCTGCCGATAGCCGGAGATCCTGCCGCCAGCCGGTATCCGTCTACTGTTGTCCTTCCGGTGCTTCCAAGGCCGTAATCGTACAACAGCGGATCCGCCGTGAGGCGGTTACCATCTGTCGGTCCGGCGCTCCCGGAACCGGCGCCAATCAGAAGCGGATCGGAAGTCAGCTTATTGGGATCCTCCGGCTCACTCGGATCATGATTGCCGTAGAACGTATTCGAATCGTAGGTACATGTCAAATTGCCACAGGTATAGGACATTCCTGTTCCCTGATTATAGATAATATTATTTCGGATGCTCATGCTCCCCGTAGGCAGATTGTTGTAATCCGGCGTGTCGGAAAACTTCACTTTCATGCCCGGGGAAGTATAGAAGGTGTTATTGTATATTTGATAATTATCCATCCGCCCCGCATAGGAAATCAGGGCATGCCGGTCATTCTGGCTGATGTTGTAACGGACAATGCCTTTCTGGTCATATCCCTCCCCTTGACCCCGCTGGCCGATAAGCAGCATAAAGCCGCCCTCATTATCATGGCTGTAGTTGTACTGCATGACACAGTTATTGCACAGTTCATCCAGGTCAAAGCCCATCCCGTCCAAAGTGGTATGGGTCAGATAAGCCTCGTTGTACTGAAACAAGGCATTATCCGTATTGATTGCCCAGATTCCTGCGTGATAGCCTTCGGAATTGTAATAGCTGTGAGCCGCCACATTGTATTCGATAAGAGGGGACTCGCTTTCACATACGATAATGGCGTCTCCCCCTGTCCGGTTCAGGCTGTTGCCCCGAATGACCACATTCGTGAAGCCAAGCCACGGTCCGGTTCCATCTGTCCGTGTCTGCCGGTTTCTCCAGTCGCTGCGGATATAGATGCCTGTACTGTCGATATCCGTGAATGTATTGTCCTGAATAAGCAGATCATCGAACTTGGTCGGTACGGCACTGCCAGTTACGCGCGCGATAATGCCGCCGGATTCCAGATCGCCTATTCCGGTTTTTCCGTTCACATCGCGGATCGTCAGATTCTTCAAATAAATATGGCTGGCGATGCCAATATCCTGCGCTTCAATCCATACGGCGCGTCTGGTCTGACGATCCGCTCCTTTATTGGTCAATTCCAGATTGCTGATTTCCCAGTACTGCTGATTGAACAGCCGCAGCGTCTCCGCCGACAGACCAGCTCCGTGAATGACCGGTTTGCTGCCTGAGCCATACCGGTCAATGACAATTGGATGCCCGTCTGATCCGGAGCCTTTGGGCCACAGCTGACCCTTCCACGAAGAACCTGCCTTGAACAGAATCCGGTCGCCCGGCTGATAGGTGACAGCATTAACCTTGTTCAGAGTTTTCCATGCTTTATTTGGACTGGTTCCCGCGTTGCTGTCGCTGCCTCCTGAGGAGTCCATGTAATACGTTGTGCCGCTTCGTGATGCGGTCTGTTCGGCGTTGTCGGCTGCTTCCGTAGAGACAGGTCCTGTAATGAAGCAGGCCATGACAATTGAAATGATAAGGACGAATGAAACCGGTCTCTTCATCTAACTCTTCCACCTCCAGTGGCATGATCGTTACGGTAGGCCTGAATCACACTGCTATTGGCTTAAATTGTAGATCTGCTGCTCCGTTAACGTCTGCGGATAAAGGCGCAGCTCGTCAATGATCCCTTCAAATACTTCCGCACTTCCTGATCCGGCATTCTGTCCCCCGATGCGCAGAGGGCGGGAATTGTTTACCTGCGGGATATCGGCCGTCGATGTCCTGCTTGCGGCGAGCGTTCCATTGATAAACATTTTAAATTGACTTCCTGATTTGGATACCGCTACATGTGTCCACTGATTCAGCGGGATGGAAGCAGCTGGCGTAACAAACGGCCACAGCCCGTATCCGTTGCCTGCGGAGTCACTCATCAGAAAATACATTTGACCATTCTGAATCCACCAGTTCATCATGTTCACCGAGCTTCCAAATTCACCTTGCCCCAGGATCATACGATTCGTATTATAAGAGGTCGGCTTAATCCAGGCCGCGAAAGTAAAGTTCTGCTTGACGATGGAATCCGCTACAACAGAGGTATCCGTCCCATTGAATTGCAGCGCGCTTCCTGATTTGCCTGTGACCCAAACCGGCGTACCCGTAATAGCTTTGGACTGGGCACTCACTGATTCCGTTGTGGTTGAGCCCGTTGCTTCATTAAATGCATAGACCTGCTCCGCATTTGAATCCTGTTGCTGACCGGCTCCGCCGATATGGTAAACGCCGGCAAAATTCAGCAGCGGCGGCGCTTGCGAGCTTGTCACCGCTATCCGGATCTTGGAGGCCGTCGCTACCGGGAAGGTCAAAATCCGTTTGTACCCGATTGTCGTGCCGGAAGCTGCCGTCTGCCAGGAGCTGCCGTTCCATAGCTGCACATTAAAACCGGATATCCGCTGGCCCAATGGAATATATTCCTGCAAGGTCACCGCATTAAAGGTCTTCGTTGTTCCAAAATCAATATCCACGTAAGCGCTCGTGACGCCGTCATTCGTTGTCCAATAAGAATCATAATTGTTATCGGTCAAATTCGCCGCCGCATATGCGGCTGCATTTCCCCTGACATTGCTGGCAGACGCCGGTGCCCCCTGCGCCAGATTCACACCATATGCAGCGTTGATCCAGCTGCGAAGCTCTGTCAATCTCGCAATATCCCCATCAGGCAGCAGGCCTCTGCGGTCCGGCGAAACATTAAGCAGGAGGTTGGCTCCCCGCCCGACGGATTTCTGGTAAATATCGGTCAGCGTTGCCAGGCTCTTCAGGTGGGTATCCTCCCACTCATGATAGAACCAGCCCGGCCGCAGCGACACATCTGCTTCTCCCGACTGCCAGACCGTGCCATTGGGGAAACCTTCGCCATACTGGTTTGGCGCCCAATAAGGATTGCCGGTCTGTTGGGGAACGACCTTGGCCCAGTTCGTTTCACTTGCAATACCGTCCTCGTTCCCGATATAACGCGCATCGCCGGGGGCACCCCAGATGACAATATTGGGCTGCAGCTGGCGGATAACAGAATACCAGCGCTCCGTATCGTAATCCTGCGGTGTATTTTCCCCCTTCGCGCCATCGAACCAGATTTCGCTGATCTCGCCGTAATTGCTCATCAGCTCCGTCAGTTGATTGACGAAGAAGTCATTGTATGCCTGACCTGATCCGTAGGTTGGTTCATGCATATCCCAAGGAGACACATAGATCCCGAACTTCATGCCGAATTCGCTGCAGGCATCGGCCACTTCCCGGACCACGTCCCCTTGCCCGTTCTTCCAGCTGCTGCTCGCCACGTCATGGGTCGTGTATGCGCTTGGCCACAGGGCAAATCCGTCATGATGCTTGGCTGTCAGGATCAGCAGCTTGAAGCCCGCGTTCTTGAGATTGCTTACCCACTGCCTCGCATCGAAGGCAGTAGGGTTGAATGTGTTCGGGCTTTCCGTTCCCGTTCCCCACTCCCGGTTGGTAAATGTATTCATGCCGAAATGGGCAAAAGCAATGGTCTCCATTTTCTGGTACGCAACCTGTTGGCTGCTCGGCAGCGGGAGATGCGGCACCGGCGGCGCCACGGCCGGGGGTGTATAAGAAACCGAGTTCCCATATACCTCAAACTCCTTGACCGCATAGCCGTTCGCATTCCCCCGCTTTGTGCCATACATTCTTACATAACGTCCTTGTACCCCGGTAAAAGTAGTGTCCAGCACACTGCCATTTCCCGTTGTAGTACTGTATACATCTGTCCAGTTGATGAGATTTTGGGATACCTGTATCCGGAAGGCTTTGCCGTACCCGGTGGAGTCCCATGTCAATTTAACGCGGTTCACCTGATATGGCTGGCCGAGATCGGCAATCAGCCACTGCGGATCGGAATAATCGCTTTCCCAGAGGGTTGATGCAGATTGGTCGAACGCGTTGCCCCCGGCATTGCCGCTGCGGACCGACGAAACAATCGCCTGCTTCTGATACGCAAGATTTGATCCGGAATCATATGTCACGCGCAAGGCATCAAGCAGCATATACGTGCCGTTCTTTTTCACACCTTTGATTGTATGGGTTCCCTGCGCCAGACCCGCGATGCTGTATACGGAAACTTGAACCTGTCTGCTCCCGGAGAAGCAATTCACCGTCTGTTTGAAAACCCCATCAATATAAATATCCACCTCTCCCTGATCGCTGTATTTCTCTGTTATATACTCCACCCCGGTGCCGCTGAATGTATACTCGAAATAAGCCCCATTGGCGGTCGCGTAATGCACATCGTCTTCATAATCCCCTAGTCCCCTTCCAGCGCTTGCAGGGTCCATGCTGCTGTAAGAAATGGACGGATTTGAATCATTCACCATAAGGACCGCCGCTTCCGCAGCTTTCGGCTGGAACAGGATTGTACCCGCCATTAGCAGAAATGCCAGTGACCCGACTGTCAACCGGCTTGTAAGCCTTTCATATAACCGCATTGCACACCTCCTTAAATTCGGCTGCCTCGCCTTGAATCAGGCAGGCAGCCGTCATTATTCAACTATTCGTTCCAAGTATCAGCTAGCCAGTCAAAGCCTCTATGCCGATATCACGGGCCGGTCAGACGGACCGCCTTGAAGGCGCCGTTATCCTTGGTGCCCCCAATTCCTCCTCCCCATTCCACCCAGCCTCTTCGCCCAGCCCCATCATTTTCATTGACAAGCAATGAAAGGCTGAACAGCCCGGAGCTCGATGTTACCGGAGACAACTCAGACCATGGAAGGCCAAGTTCATAGATCGTTTCCTTCGCCGTTTCGTTGCGGCTTATCGCCAGCTGGCGGTTGGATACCAGTCCCGCCGACATTCCGATGGACGACCAGCGATATAGCTCAGGGCCGCTAACGGTAAGCGACATCCCGTATTCGTACCATGCGCTGCTGACGCCGGGTGCGCCGGGGGTAACCCCAAACTGGATGCCGTCGCCCTGCCAGGTCATGCTCCCGGAGGCACTTTGGGAAAATGTATCGTCCTTGATTTTCGCCGAAAGATACAAGCGCAACGAATCCCATGTCACCCAGAGCTTGCCGCTCAGATCGTTGGGGCCGCCATAACCGGTAATCAGAAATTGTCCCTCTGATTCCAGATCGATCCCAGGCGTAGAGGACAGTGTGTCGAGTATCCCGTCAACCGTGATGCTTCGTCCGGGAATAGCCGCATAGCTCCCCGTAATTCCCGGACCGTTATAAGCTCCCCGGTTCGGAGATGAGGTTGCGGATACCGCATTACCCCAATAATCACTTCCGCCATTGCCGGAAATAAGCTTCCCGCTGCCGATTGCCGGGGAACCGGCCGCCAGCTTGTAGCCGCCCGTTGTCGACCGTCCAATGCCACCCGTTCCAGGAGCGGTAAGGAGAGGATCGGAAGTCAGCTTATGCGGATCTGCGGGTTCGCTGGCATCATGATTGCCGTAGAAAACATTATAATCGTAGACGCAGCTCGCGCCGCCGCAGTAATACGTCATATTGGAGCCCTGATTGTAGATGATATTATTCGTGACGAGGATACTGCCTTGAGGAAAGTTGCTGATGTCGGGCGCCATCGCAAACCGGACGTTCATGCCCGGCGCCGTGTAGAAGGTGTTGTTGTAGATGTGGTAGTTCTGGAGTCGTCCGACATATTGGAATAAAGCGTAGTTGTCATTCTCGCTGATATTGTACCGGACAATTCCATTCTGGTCATATCCGGTCCCCGGACCGCGCTGGCCGACAAGCAGCATAAACCCGCCTTCGTTATCATGACTGTAATTATGCTGCATAATACAGCTCCCGCAAAGCTCATCCAGATCAAAGCCCATGCCATCCAGAACCGTCCGGGTCAGATAAGCTTCGTTATATTGGAATAAAGCGTTATCCGAATTAATCGCCCAGATTCCGGCATGGTAGCCGACCGAATCATAGTAGCTGTTCGCCGCCACATTATATTCGATAAGCGGGGCAGCGCTTTCGCAAATGATGATGGCATCGCCCCCGGTCCTGTTCAAGCTGTTGCCCCGAACAACGACGCGCGTCATGCCTAGCCAGGGGCCGGATCCGTCCGTCCGGGTCGCCCGGTTGCGCCAGTCGCTGCGGATGAATATGCCTGTGCTGTCGACATCCGTGAATGTATTGTCCTGAATCAGCACATCATCAAATTTGGTCGGCGCAGCGTACCCGGTCACACGGACAATAATGCCGCCGGATTCCAGATCCTGAACTTCCGTCAGTCCATTGACATTGCGGATATCCAGATTCTTGAGATAAATATGGCTGGCTGTGCCGATATTCTGCGCTTCGATCCAGACCGCGCGGCGAGATGCCCGCTGTGCTCCCTCATTGGTGATGGACAGATTGTTGATCTCCCAATGCTGCTGGTTGAACAGCCTTACCGTCTCGGTATACAGGCCTGCTCCGTTAATAAGCGGTTTGGCTCCCGATCCATAACGGTCCACCACGACCGGGTAACCGCTTGACCCGGAGCCTTTGGGCCACAGCTGTCCGGTCCAGGAAGAACCCGCCTTGAACAGGATTTTATCGCCGGCCTGGAAAGTGGTCGCATTGACTTTGGCAAGCGTCTTCCAGGGACTGCTGACGGAAGTACCGGAGTTGCTATCGCTGCCCCCCACGGAATCCACGTAATACGTGGTTGGACTTACATCCAGGCCCAGCTTGATGTTCAGGATCGTCTGGGAAGAGAGCGCTTGCGGATAAATCCGCACATCATCGAGGATACCGTTAAATACCTCAGTGGCCTGACCTGACGAATTGTTCACCGCGCCGATCCGCAGCGGGTTAGGATTGCTGCTTTGTGTAATGCTTGCATAGGTGGTTTTGGAGGAGACCCATACTCCATTGACATACATGTGGTACGTGCTGCCGTCCCTGGAAACCGCAACATGGCTCCACACATCCTGCGGAATTGAGCCGGCCGGCGACTGCAGAGGCCACAAGCCGTAACTATTCCCTGAAGAGTCGCTCATGAGGAAAAACATGGAATCGCCGCTGACCCACCAGTTAAACAAATTATTTTGGCCTCCGGCAATGCCCTGGCCGATGATCGTGTGACTGTTGGAGTAAGAGGCGGGCTTGATCCATGCCATCAAAGTAAAGGACTGTTTGTCGAAATCATCCATGACAACGGAGCTGTTCAGTCCATTGAAGGCCAGCGCCTGGCCGGTATAGCCGGTCACCCACGCAGGAGTACCGCTTATTGCATGCGAGTTCCCGCTGACGCTGTCAATTGTCGTGCTGCCTTGGCCTTCATTCAGAGCATAGGCTTGCAAAGGATCATTGGGTCCTAAAGCATAAACGGGAGTAAATCCGGTGCCGGCTGGGATGGAGGACCATAACAAGGATAAGATGATTAGACGAATCACCGACTTACTGCAAAGACGACCTTTCATGTCCACATTCCTCATTTCCACGTGGAATCGCGTGTGACGGGTCGCAGCTATCCGATTGAAATCGTTATATCATCACTTGTTCATCACCTCCCATAATACTTGCCGATTGGTGACTGGTCACGATGCCGGCACGGCGGGTGCAATAAAGACAGGATGCGATTGCTATATCAGGAGTTCGGCAGAGAAACCCCTTACTCCTACCGCCCTGAAGTTAAAAACAGGAAAATTGACGGATAATTGGAATATCTACCGATGCGGTTATGGTAAGACGCAGACAGTCTGCCTGAACAGCATCCAGACATTCAATTTTCTTATGTCCGACAGCCGTACCCGTGGTGATGGTTCTCCATTCTCCCCTGCTGCGGGCTTCCAGCGTATATTCTCTTATCCGTTCTCCTCCGGTAAGATCCTCCATCAGCAGAACGTGATGGAGGTTCCGCTCCTGCTCCAGAGGCAGGAGGAGCGAGATTCCTTCACCGGAGACCGCCGCAATAGGCTGGTCGAAGCTTTCACGGATCCAATGCCCAAGCTCGTTCACGCGCTGAACATCAAGATCAGGCAGCAATCCCCTGCTGTCCGGTGACAGATTAAGCAGCAGGTTGGTTCCATGTCCGACAGAACGGTAATAAATATCCTTTAATTCATCCAGAGATTTCAGCTGCTCCTCATCGTCCGGGTGCCAGAACCAATGCAGCTTGCGAATTGGAACATCGCATTCCGCCGGCAGCCATTCCGGCGTATCGGGCAGCCAGGTTGCGATGGAATCCGTAAACATGCTGAGACGGGCCGTCTTGACCGAATTCCAGCAGGGATAAGGAGCAACGCCATCCTCATTGCCCACCCAGCGAATAGTGGGTCTTCCCATATTGAATACCATGGCATCTGGCTGATACCGGTCCACCAGGGCAATAATGCTTGCCCAGTCGTACTCCCGCCCTTCCGATCCCGCCCCGTCAAACCAGACCTCGACAAGCGGACCGTAACCCGTAAGCAGCTCGGTCAGTTGGCGGCAGTAGAACGTATCATAAGCTTCCTTATCCCCGTAACAGGGCTCGTGCCGGTCCCAGGGCGACAGATAAAGTCCGAATCCGATGCCGGCTTCCCGGCAGGCATCCGATACCTCGCGGACAATATCGCCTTGCCCGTCTTTCCAGGGACTGGACTTCACGGAATGGTCTGTAGTGGCGGTCGGCCACAGGCAGAAACCGTCATGATGTTTGGCTGTGAGAATCAGATATTGAAATCCGGCTTTCTTCGCCACATCGGCCCACTGCCGGGGATCGAAGGACTGGGGATTGAAGCGTCCAGGGTCCTCCGAGCCATCCCCCCATTCCTGATCATAAAACGTATTGATTCCGAAGTGACAAAACATGCCGAGCTCCATGTCTTGCCAGGCGAGTTGTTGTTTGGTAGGTTTGGCTTCGGTCATTCATATCCCCCATTCTTTATAATGTTTTGCCATTGCTCTTGGTTCTGCATTGGTTCTGATCTTGGTTCTGATCTATTCAAAATGTCTTGGTTTGACCCTTGCTCTATTGAATTGATTTGGCTTTTGGTTTGGCTTTTGGTTTGGCTTTTGGTTTGGCTTTTGGTTTGGCTTTTGGTGTGGTTCATGCATTGGATTTCGAAATTGATCTTGCACTTGAGAACTCGGCCTGGCAAAGCCACTGGCTCCGGGCCAAAGGGCATTTTAAATTAGTGGTTGGTGGTGAGTGGGGAAGCGCGTAGCGGGCGGAAGCATTCTGGAGAAGCGAAGCGTTCGCCTTTGTAGCCGGATTTCGACCTTTGACTCATTTATATAATGAGGAAATCCGGCTACAACAGCGATCGGAAGAAGTTTCCGCATGCGGAGCGTGCCTTGACCTTGACCTTAGCCTTAGCCTTGACCTTGACCTCAGCCTCGTCCCTGCGACCCCTCCAAACCAACCACGTCCCCCCTCTACTCCAGACCAAGCTCCTTCCGCAGCTGCGTCGTATACGTATTAAACTCCGTCGCTTTCCGTTGGAAAATACTCAGATCGCCGCCGTTCTTAATAATCCCGCCGATCTCGCCATCAAACCAGTTGATATATTTCTCTTCGCCGATGAGTGTCCGGTTCATGCAGCATTCCTGCGTAACCGCATCCTTGATGTTTTTCCCTTTCCAGGTTTCAATCTGCGTTAATTCATCCCACATCTGGGGATCGGAAGTGAGCGGAATATTACCGTCCGACATCAGCACCCGCTGTCCGTCCTCGGAAACCAGCCAGGAGAGAAACTTGACGGCAGCATCGACATTCGGCGAGCCTTTGAGAATGCCCATTGGAGAGATGCCGTTATAACCGGCCTGGCTGACTGTGCCCTTGGGCAGTGGGAGCAGATCCCAGTCGAACTTCGCGGCTTCCTTGCGGCTTGCACCTTCCCATTGTCCCATGATGTCGAAGGCGAATTTCCCAGTAACCCAGCTGCCCCAGCCAGCGGGATCGACGCCCGCTTTGGTGGATTGTTCATCATTGGGACGCGAACCGTCGACCCAGCCGAGATCGGCAACCCACTGGACAGCGGACAGCACCTTGGGATCCGTGAGCAGACTTTGATTCCAATTCTCGTCCATGAAGCTCAGATTCGGAGCAAGCCCGTTTGATACCGCGTAAGCCTGCGCCTGCGCCTGATAGTTGAACACGCCCGGAGCAATGCCATATTCGCCGGCATTGGGATCGGTCGCTTTCTTGGCCATTTCGCGGAACTCATCCCACGTCCAGTCCTTGGTCGGCATATCCATGCCATGCTTGGCGAGCAGATCCTTGTTGACAAACATAAAATATGCATCCATCGCCCTCGGCAGAGCAACCAGATTCCCTTTCCACTTCATGACATCCAGCACGGAATCGGAGAACTGCGCCTTAGAGAGCACGGGATCTGTCTCCATGTAAGGTCCGAGGTCAACAAGCAGATCGTCTTTCATAAATCCCGGAATGGCTGGAATCCAGGTCAGATCTGCCGGGGTGCCCGCTGCGCTGAGCGCCGTGATTTTCTCCAGGACGGATGCGTTGTCGCCGCCATCGATTTTTTCAACCTTGAGCGTGATATTCGGGTATTTCTCCTGAAACTTGGCAGGGATCGTTTCCGTCCAGAGCGGCGGGCCCCACACGACCATACGCAGCGTAACCGGATCATTGCTCTCAGCGGCAGGCGGGTCTGTTTTATCCCCTTCCCCTTCAGCCTTATTGCCTTCACCTTTCGTGTTGGCGGATGTGTCTGCCGGCGCGACCGGTTCGTTCTTCGTATTGCCGCCTTTATTATTGCCGCTTGAGCAGGCAGCCGTCGTCATGACGATTAGAAGCAGGATAACCAAAGACCATAATGCCCTTTTTCTCGTTTTCATTGTCTCATCTCCCATTGTTTGCTTCGTGAACCATTGCTTGCGCGTCAAATTCCCCCACTAATTGATTCGCCAGCCAACACCTCCCTTAAAGAATCAACTCAAATTCTGCAAGACGAGATGACACCGGTCACGCTCCGCTCAGTCCACAAGTCCGGTACGCTCGATGCCTTCGACAAACCAGCGCTGGGCAATCATATACACCAGCAGAGGCGGGAATACGATCAGAAAGGCGCCGGCCATCTTCGTGCCTTCCGTAATGGGATTGACCGCCAGCATTTCCATGGTGGGTTCCCTGCCGAATATTTCCGTCTCCAGATTCGCCAGCCGGATCGACAAGGGCGTGAAATCCTGCGACAGAAACATCGAAGACAGGTAGCTTTCATTCCAGTGCCAGACAAACGAGAACAGGAATACAACCAGGCAAGCCGGGATCGACAGCGGCAGGATGATGCGAAAGAATAATCGGAACATGGTGGCGCCGTCGATCATCGCCGCCTCCTCCAGCGCTTTGGGCAGCGACTGGAAAAACTGCCGGAAAATAATAATGAACAGCGCGCTCTTCAGCCCCTGCCCGAACAGGGCAGGTACGATGAACACAAGCGGCGTATTCAGCCAGCCCAGCTTGCTGTAGATCACATAGAGCGGAATGATAATAATCTGCGGAGGGACAAGGAAAGTAAGCAGAATCAGGGCAAAAAACAGATTTTTGCCGGGAAACGGCAGCCGGGCCAGCGCATAGCCGGTAACCGAGCAGATCAATACCTGGATGAAAGAAGGGATGACTGCCAGCGTCAAAGTATAGAGCAGCGAGCGGGAATAGTGCATGCCTTTGAGCGCCCGTTCCAGATTGCTCCATTCCAGGGACCTGGGAATCCACTGTACGGTGGGATCCAACAGGTCGGGCAGCGTCTTGAGCATCGTCGAGATCATATACAGGAACGGCTGCAGGTAGAGATAGGCGATAATGGAGAGCATGAAATAGATGAACAGTTTGGCAAACAGGCCGTCATTCGTGTGCTGACCCATCAGCAGCAGCTTCACTCTCTGCGCCCCTCTGCCGCTGAGCAGAGTACGGGCCTGACGGGAATATTCCCTGACGAGCGCATCGGCTTTCATATTTCATGACCTCCTTTCCTTGTTCGAGCTGCCCATGAACCACAGAATCAGCCCAAGCAGGATCACGATAAGCAGAAAATAAAACCATGCCAGTGCGCTTGCATAACCGTATCCTGTCGAGATATTGAACATATTGCTTTTGATCTGCGCCATAACCGGGTTGAACGGAAAGGTGAACAAATCGACCATCGTATAAAGCAGATTAAGCCCGATGAACGGCTTGATGCCGGGAAGCGTGATTTTCCAGAAGCTCGACCACGGCGAAGCCCCGTCGATCCGCACCGCTTCATAGATTGATTTGGAAATGGTCTGAAAACCGGCGATAAAGATCAGAATCTGCACCCCCGACGACCACAAAATCAGGATGATTTTGCCCAGAATATCCGCAGCGGTATCCGCCAGCGCTCCGCTGAAATTGGCTTTGACCAGTGAATCGACGCCATACTGTGAGAGAAACGGCACATCGCCGGCTCCCTGCTGGAACAACTCATTAAGCACCTGACCGGTCGAGAAGATGACGGGCAGGAAGAAGATCGCCCTGTACACGAACCGCCCTTTGAAATTCTGGTTAAGCAGGATCGCCACAAGCAGGGCGAAAATAATAATGATGGGCAGCATCAGAATCATCTGCTGGAAGAAAGCAATCATTTGAATCGTATATTCATTGTCCTTGAACAAGGCGTCCTTGAAATTCTGCAGCCCGACATATTGATAGTTGAACAGCCCCGCACCGGACAGGCTTACCTTCTGGAAACAGAGATATAAGGACCAGCCGATCGGGAAAGCCATGAAGGCGCAGAATCCAATCAGCCAGGGTAGCATGAACAGGTATCCGACTGCATGCCCTCTCCATCTGTAGAATGCTCTGGCTTTGCGACTAGCCCGGACCTCAGCGCTCATAGGTCTCCCATCCTTTCCACCTGGAACGACCTGCGGTTGTAATCGACAATGACAGCCATGCCGTTAGCGTATTCAGTCACATAAACCCCTTGCGAGCGACGGTAATGATCGGTCATCGGCTGGTCATGGATCGGAGACAACTGCTCAAAGTCCCTATATTCCCGGATAAGATCGTCTTTCCATTGCGTGAATGTACTGCTGTAAATGCCCCAGGTGAGCGTTTCCATCAAGACCCGGCTGCTCTCATAGGTGAGAATGAAGGAGGGGATCGAGCCGTATTCGATCGCTTTCAGAAATTCCAGCTCGTAATCATCCCGCAGATTGGCTGGTGTGAGCGAATACGGGATGCTGCCGTGCAGCACCATCGGATAGAAAGGCACCGTTTCATCAACCGCATACGAATAGCTGGAATCGGCCGTTAAAGAATGAATGCTGCTCGTATAGGGCAGCGCGTAGGCGTTGCCGGCATTTACAGCGCTGTAGCCCAGTTCCTCCTGCGTGCGCTTCAGGATATTGCGGTACAGATAAGCCGTATCGTCCCGGGTGTAGGCGTAAGCCGGGTTATAGTCGTTGAACACCAGCTCACCCAGCCAATTAAACCGTATGCCGTCAATGCCATAACGCTTGGCGCCGGCAATAAGATCCACAGCCAGATTGTAGGAAATGTTGGGATTCAGATAAAAATTCTCGTAGCGGAAAAGCACATCTTCTTCCACGGCCCGTATGCCATAGGTTTTGGGAGGCAAGGAGGTAAAGGATGTGTCCGCTGTTACCAGATCGGTGTCCAGATTGACCTTATAGCCCAACCTGTGCGCCTGGTCTACAAAAGCCTGCAGCCCTCCCGATCCGCCGAGCTTCGATTCGGGATGGAATTTTTTATCCGGGTTCAGTGTTCCTCCTGCCTGCCAGCCTTCATAGGTCACCCTGACCCGCTCAACCCCGGCAGCTTTCAGCTCCGTAATGATCTGCTCCGCCTGCTTGAAGGTGGTTGCCTTCTCGTAACGGTGCCCGCCATAATAAACCGTATCTCCGCCGATCAGTGTCAAATCCAGCCCCGTTTGCTGCTGCGGGTCTATCCTGGCGGGCAGCTGCATCGTTTCAATCAGGTCCCGGCGGTAGGTTCGAGCCATCCCCGCATATCCAGCTTCCTTCCCCGACAGAAAATAGTAACGGACAACACGGTCCTGCAGCAGCAATTGGTCCTGAAATACCCGTACCGACCTGCCGCTCAGATTCAGCCTGCGGTCATATTCCTGACGGTACACGAATTTGGCATGAATGGTGTTCATGGAGCTGACGACTCCCGAAGGAAGAGCCCGTATAACCGCGGATTTTTCGCCTGCGGCAATGACCGCCAGAAAAGCCTGCTCCCCTTTTTTCATACCGAATACAGGCAGGGCCACGGACTGGTTATTGCTGTAGTCGTCACCCACCCGGTTCGTAATTTCCGGTCCGTACACCTCCTGATTGTAGCCTTTGCCTGAAAGCTCCTTGCGGGCCGGAAAATAAATCAGTCCGCCGGGTCCGTCCGGCACAAACAAATAGCCGGATTCCTTGCTGCCGGCGGCGCCGAAGAACGGCAGCGCCTCGATGGACAGAATACGGAAAATACCCTCTTCCTTTATGCTTTTGCCGGGAATGGACATCTGCAGGCCATCGTCCGTTATTTCATAATGAATGCTGAAGGAAAGCTGCGCTTTGCCGACTTCATAATGGACGGCAACCCCCGATTTGAGGGCGGTAACGGCCATCGTAACGCTGGGATCAAGCGCGTTGACCACCTGCCGCTGAATTTTGGTTTTTTCGAAATATTCCACGATGAAAGTCGATTCCACATTGGTCCGCAGCGTACCGGCTACCTTCTCCTTCATCGCCTCCTCCGCACTAGGATTGCTTGACCAGCTATCTCCGGTCTGAAGATCGGTTATTTTCAATTGTCCAGTACCGGGATGAACCGATAAACGGTAACGGCCATTCTGCGCTGCGGCTGCAAAACCTTGACTGTCACGCTCGCCGGGCTGCCAAACCGCGCCCCCGTCGGCAGCCAGATAAACGGGCTGATATGAAGGAATATCCAGCTTTGCCGATACTGCGTCCGCCGTCAGCAGCCGGACAATCCAGACCAGACAGACAATGGAAAGTACCGCCCCTGCAGCGATGATAATGATTCGATTGCGCTTGATCCCTTTAGCCAAGGACGGCCACCTCCTTATACAGCTGATAGATAAAATCCGTGACATTATAGGTCAGCCCTGCGCTCACGATGAAGAAGATCCAGATAAGTCCAACGGTCAGCACCGTTATAACCGAGTTCCTGATATTCTCCACAAACTCAAAGTTATGGATGACCTGGCTGCCAACAAGGAATAAAACGATCATCCACAGCCACATGATGGAGGTTAACGAGGAAACGAGGATCCCTTCCTCCAGCACCAGAATATGAGTCAGTACAACAATCGGACCTGTAAGAACCACATAAGGAACCATAGCAAAAATGCTGGCCTGCAGCACATCGCGGAATCGTCCCTCCCCGTCCTTCACGGTGCTGACCAGATAGTTGGCCACGATCCAGGTCGCAAACGGGGCGAAGAACAAGGCAAGCTCCCTGCCGGGCCGGATCGCATTAAGATCGACAGGATGGAAAATAAAACCCGTTCCATAAAGCGACAGCAGTCTGCCCGCCAGTACCAGAAGCAGGACAATCCCCAAGCTGACCACTGAGATTCGCCTCCCTTTCATCCTGTAAAAACCTTCAAACGGATGAAAAAGCGTATACCAGCCATCCGCCAGCTCGCTGCCGATCCGGCGAATCGCTACAGGCAGGGGAATTCGGATCCTTCTGAGCTGCGGTTTGATGAAGAATCGGTGCAGCAACCAAAGGGCCAGAAGCCCAGCGACCACATAAGCAAAATAATGCTGAATCCATTGCCTCCGGTACGTCCAGAAAACCTCCGAATAACCGTCGTTGTCATAAGACATTTTGAAATAGGCCATCGCTTCCCCGACATGGCCTTCTTTGCGGGCAGCTTCTCCCAAGCCGAGGTAGGTTAAATTCACCAGCTCATTGAGCGATCTCACCTGCTCCCAGTTGGCTTTGCTTGTGGTGTAATCGCCCTCATAATAATCGGCGGCGGCGTTCAGAACGGCGTTGCCAAGCGGCGTTCTGTCAAAAGCCTGCATCAGGTTGAGGTCGGTATCCAGCACCCACAACCGATTGCGGCTGTCAATGCCGATTGCCGCAGGATAGGAGAATACGCCGCGCTGCTGCGGATCCTTCCGCGACTTTCCGAATTTGAACAATGCCGTTCCGCCAGGTCCGTATAGGGTGATCATCCCGTCAAAACGTTCCTGTTTGCGGTCCAGGACATAGAAGAAACCTCTGGCGTCCACCGCCACATCCGCGATCTGATCCGATTCCGTTTTCGTTAATGTTTTCAACCCGCTGAAACGGTTCACGCCTCCCGCATTCAGCTTCTTGATCTGATCCTGCATTGTACCGGGAGTGGAGGTGTAGATGAAGCCATCACCGTCAATCGTGACACTGCCGATTTCCGGCGGACGTTTCAGCTCCTCTTTGGCCATCTGCTCCTTCGTAAACATCTTCCGCTTCAGCCAATCCATAGCCCCGGCTTTCGTTTTGTTCCCCCCGAAAAATCCGGTAAACCCGCCTTCAGGGTTCATTCGCAAAATTCCCTGGTACGAACCTTTGGACACCACATACATGACCCCTCTGGCATCCACAGCCAACTTAACGGGTACAAAAAAGTACTCGGCGGGCAGCAAATCGCCGCCCGGTTTTCCGTATTCACGAAGAAAGGTGCCTTTTCCGTCGAAGACGGCAACCCGCTGATTGCCGGTGTCCGCTACGTAGACTGTTCCGTCGGCTGCTACGGCCACACCTTCAGGAGCACGAAGCATTCCTTTGCCTTCCTTGCCACCGATCGTCCGGACCCATGCTCCCTGCTCATCCGTCTCAATGATCCGGTTGTTGCCTTTGTCCGCGATAAACACATGGTCATTGCCGGCAACGAACAGATCGCTGGGTTTATTGAGCGCCTGCTCCCCGCTCAGTGCGGAAGTCTCCGCCAGGGTGTACACATCCTGCATCCAGTAAATCCGCGTGTCCGCCCCGCCGGTACCGCTGGAAATATAGAAGGTATCATAGGGCTGCATGGCGGAAACC
This sequence comes from Paenibacillus nasutitermitis, assembly GCF_014641075.1. Taxonomy (GTDB): domain Bacteria; phylum Bacillota; class Bacilli; order Paenibacillales; family Paenibacillaceae; genus Paenibacillus_Z; species Paenibacillus_Z nasutitermitis. Next base: position 726,792 of record NZ_BMHP01000001.1, on the reverse strand, counting down.
GTTACCGGAAACAACATGCTGATGACCAGCAGAAGCACGGACCATCGCAAGGTGCTTCGCATACTTTGATCCTCCCTCCTTTAATCCAACCTGTTTTCCGTCATTTCACGCCTGAATGCATCATTGTTTCCATTATCCGTTTCTGCGCGAAGAGGAACAGAACCAGGTTCGGAAGGAACATCAGCAGCCCGGCGGCGGCGGCCATTCCCTGACCTGCGACGGAGTTGGCCATGCCGCTTGTAAGCGACAGGATAAAGTAAGGCAGTGTTTTCATCGTTTCATCCTGCATAAACAATGTGGAAGCCTGCGTATCTCCCCATACGCCCTGAAAGGTAATAATGGCGACCGTGGCGATGGCGGGCATCGTCAAAGGCATAACAATCCGCAGGAAGACTTGATGTTCGGAAGCGCCGTCGATTTTGCCGGACTCCAGCAGATCCCTTGGAATCTGGTCAATAAACTGCTTGATCAGGAAAACGGCGACCGGAGAGGCCACAAAGGGCAAAATATGACCGAAATACGTATTGTTGATATGAAACCAGCTGATAATCAGATACCGTGGAATGGAGACGGTCTCGGGCGCGAACATCAAAGCCAGCATAATCGTTCCCATCACCAGCTTTTTTGGCCCGAAGCTGAGTTTGGATAGCACATAAGCGGCCAGGCTGCTGGAAAGGATGACAGCGGTCAGCGTAAATCCCGCAACCAGGACGCTGTTGAACAAATACCGCGAGAACGGAACAATCGTATCCGAAGTACGCATAAACAAATCGTATAAATTCGACAAGGTCGGCTGTCTGACCAGGAAGGTCGGAGGAAACAGAAACAGTTCATGGAACGGCTTGAAGGCATGGTTGAGAATAAACACGATCGGCAGGGACAGGAAGGCGGCAACCGCGATCAGAACAATCAGCAGCAGCGTCTCGAACAGCGTGAGCGACCTCAATTTTCCGATAACCGTCATTTATTCACCGTCCCTAGAACCGAACAGCCGGTAACTGAGCTTCATGGCAACATACGAGATGAGAAGCAGCACGACCGACACCATTGAGGCATATCCCAGCTCGAACCGGATAAAAGCATAGTCGTCGATATGGTTCAAAATCAGATGGCCGGCATACTGCTGCGTAATGGGCATGCCCGTCAATTGCGTGGAAATCGCGCCGGCCTTCAACGTCCCCACGATCGCCATGACTGCGCTGAACAGCATTTGCGGTTTCATCGATGGGACGGTGATATAGAACACTTCCTGCAGGCGATTGGAGATTCCATCGATTTTGCCTGCCTCGTACAACTCCTTGTTGACCGTATCGAACCCTGCAAGCAAGGCCAGAAATCCGACGCCGAATCCCATCCAGATTGTGACCAGAATCATCACATTCAGCAGATACCGGGGATCCTGCAGCCACAGCACCGGGGATTCAATAAGACCCGCTTGCAGCAGAAAATGATTCAGGTAACCGACATAATCCCCGCTGAAGGCCGCCTGCCAGACCACCGTCAACGCAATCGCCCCCGCCATGGAAGGCGCATAAAAGGCCAGTGTGATCACATCGCGGATGCTCTTGGGCAGCTGGTAGATGAGCCAGGCGACGAAGAAGCTCAGCAGATAGCCGATGGGACCGACAAACAGAGCGAATTTGATCGTTTTGGGCAGGGCGTATTTCATAAACACGGTATCCTGTGTCAGCAGCGCAATATAATTCTGGAAGCCGACAAACTCGGGAAACCGGAAAGCGTCAAACGAGGTGAAGCTCAGCAGAATCGCCATGATGACTGGCAATAAAATAAAAGCCGAGAAGCATAGAAGGAATGGCGCCATAAAAAGGTAAGCCGTTCGCTCCTTCCATATCTGTTTGAGCAGGCCAGTTGGAAGCACTGCCGCCCGGAGGCGCATAACGTTAGCTTCTTTTGTCAAACCGGGTTTCATCGTTGAATCGTCCCCCAATCGAACGGTTGGTCCAGAGCAGGCAGCGCAAGCTGGTCGTTATCCGACAGCTTCAGGTTCTGCTGCTTGCGGAGCATCTCCCGCTCAAGCGATACATAAGCCTGGTCCAGCGACTCCTTCGGCGGCAGCTTCTCCACAACCGTCCGGTTCCAGGCGAATTCCATCTCGCGAGACAGATAATACCCGCCCGGTACAAAAGGAACATTTCTCGTCCAGCGGTTCTGCTCCTTGATGGTTTCAATGTCACCCTCAGGCCACGGCATTCGCGCCATAGCAGCCATGTTGGCCGTGTTCCAACGGTATTCCATGCCGTAAAAGGATTCCATGTTCACGCCGTACTGCAGCTGCACATCCGCGGATGTCCACCAATCCAGAAATGCCCAGGCTTCCTGCTTCCGCTCGGATTGCCTTAGAATCATGGCTGATGTCAGCCCATTGGCAGCCCAGCGGACAACCGTTCCTTTGGCATCCTTGATGCCGGGCATCGGCTTAATAGCCCAATCTCCGCGAATTTCCGGCGCCGATACAAGCAGCTGGATATAGGTGTTGTAATCCGCTATGCCTGCTGGCATGTCGCCCAGCTTGAAGTGCTGGAAGAATGCGGGCACTTCCCGGGGCAAGTCGTATTTGCTGTACAGATCGGTCCACATAGCGAATGCCTTGTAGGCCTGCACGGTATCGAATCCGGGCCTTAGTCCGTCAGCCGCATACAGCTCCGCCCCATTCTGATAGAAGAATCCGACGAAATCCTTGGCATTATGATAGAAGCCCAGTCCGTTTTCCTGAAGCGTCGGCATGAGCTTGTGCACATCCTCCCAGGTATCCGGAGGCTCCAGCCCTAGCGAATTGAAGATGCTCTTGCGGTAAAACAGCAGGGGATAGGATTGGGTCTCAGGAAGGGCATAAACACCCTGATTGTAGACATAAGACCTCATTGCACCGGGATTGAAACGATTCGCCACTTCTTTATAGTCGGAAAATTCAGTCAAATCAACAGCCGCTCCGCGCATGGCATAATCAACAGGCATATCCTGCGGCAGTCCAAGCGCCACATCCGGCTGATCGCCGCCGGCATTGCTGAGCGTGAGTGCGTTGGCATCGGGCATTGTATTGACGTTGACCTGAATTCCTGTTTGCGGCGTGAAGCTTTGATCAATCATTTCCTGCAGCAGATTCGCATAATCTCTTCCCCGCCCGACCCAAATTTCGAGTGCGTCTTCTTTGCCAAGATGTTTGGTATCGTATTTGAGATAAAAGGTTCGGAAGAAGTTCGTCACGATATAAGGCAACTTGCTGGCCAGCGTAGCTTCGCCCGCCTCCGGCTTGGCTGAGGGTGTTCGAACGACCAGGTAATCCACCGTCATGCCTCCGCTAAGGAAAGCATCCATCCAGGTGCCCAGACGGAGTTGAAGGTCCGGAAACTTGCCCAGTTTATTCGGTATCTGATCGGGGTTCTTCAGCAGATCGTCCAGGATCGCCGTTCCCATCTTAAGCGAATTAGTGGCGTCCGTCCGATTCTGGTTGAGACCGTTCAAATAATCGGCGGTCGCGTTCAGCCGGTCGCGGATACCCGTAAGCTGTTGCGCCAATCCCGGGAAAGACGCCTGCATATCCCAGGTGCGGTTGATGTCTCCGGCATTCTCTCCGTAATCGCCTGTCATTTTCCTCAGCTTCTGCTCCAGATTATACAAGTCGCTGACAATGCTCTGCAGCGCCAGCAAGGACGGATTCAGCAAGGAAGCATCCACAACCATGCGCAAAGTATGCTTGCCTTTCTCCAGCCGGAAGAGGTAGGATTCCCCCTCCGAGCTGCCCAGGTTATGAACCTCCAGCTTGCTGTTGTAAGCGAACGGTGTATGCAGCAGCTCTTGAAACGGAACCTGATCATCGATGTAGATGGTGCGGTAGACGTTGGATTTCCCCTGAAAATGCTGAAAATATTTGATATCCAGCTCATAAATGCCGTTCTCCGGCACTTCAAACTCCCAGCTTACCGCCTCGCCCGGCTTCTTCCAGCGGTTCCCGTCCATAACATTGTAAACAATACGTCCGGCTGGATCAGGAGAAACCTCCGGTTCGTTATGACTGCCCGTCTGCGTGGAGAGATGGGATTTGTAGCTGTAGCGTTCCGCCTCGACGCGCGTGTGCCATTCCGCCTGCATGTATCCGGTCTCCACCCCAATCTTGTCGGCCCGATATTCCTCATAGGATGGGATCGCCACCGGCGCTGTGATCCGGATCTCTCCCCATCTCATCGCTTCGTTAAGGGCGGTGAAACGAAGTGTATGGCGGCCCTTTGTGAAATGAAATTGAAGCGGCTCCGAGGATATCGCATAATTGACGAGTCTGGTTGTCTGCCAGCCCCCGATCTCCTCCTGCATGGAACGGATCTCATTGCCGATCTCATCCTTCAGGTACGGTACCGTCTTATCCCGCCAGCGTTTCACAAACTCGATCGTACCCGATTCCGAGAAGGGCTGAGCGCCATCTACGGTCAACGCATAGAGGATGGAGCTGCTGCTGTTCTTCTCAACCTCCGCATATTCCACTTCAATGTTATAAAAGCCGTCCGACGGCGCATCGAAGGTCCATTCCACCCAGCCGCTGCCCGGTCCGCTTAGCACTTCCTTGTTCAACTCGTAATCGCGGCCGCTACTTATCGAAGCGCCAGGAGATACCGCAGAATAGCCGGCAGGATCTATGGGGATCGGAGGTCCCGTATAAGCCTTGATTCCCGCGGTCTTCAGGGCATGGACCGTCTCCAGATAATACGGAACACCGTCGCCATCGGCTCCTTTTGGCTCCAGTGCTTCTGCAGCAAGAACGGGAAACACGCTATCGGTGCTTCCCCGGGAGCGCACGACATAAAACGCTGCAACAAGAGCAATAATCGCCAGATAAATGATTGGCTTCCATGACTTCATCACGTACCCCCGCTATGAAATAATGCTTATATTATCCCCTGTTTCCGCATCAAATAAATGGGATTTTTCCATATGAAAAGCGATATTCAGCTTGTCGCCCTGCTCAAACCGCGTATCGCTCTCCCCTGTTCTTGCAATAACCGTCTGCTCCCCCAGCTTAAGATAAAGGAATGTATCCGATCCCATATGCTCCACAATATCAATCGCTGCGCTGATAGAATCCGGCAGCCTCTGTACGACTTCCGGCTCGGATGCCACATGCTCGGGACGAATGCCGAGCAGGATCCTGCCCGGCTTCACGGACTTAATCGCAGGAACCAATTTCTCCGGAATACCCAGCCGAACACGTTTGTTATGGAAATAATACCGGCCTCCCTCCAGTATAAGGGTCCCTTCGATGAAATTCATGGCAGGGGAACCGATAAATCCGGCAACAAACGCATTCCGTGGTCGGCTGTAAATCTCCTTGGGTGTATCCACTTGTTGAATAAGCCCATCCTTCATGACAACGATCCTCGTGCCCATCGTCATCGCTTCCGTCTGGTCATGCGTGACATAGACGGTGGTCGTGCGAAGCTCCTGATGCAGACGGATCAGCTCGGCTCTGGTTTGCGCGCGCAGCTTGGCATCCAGATTGGACAGGGGTTCATCCATCAGGAAAACCTCCGGCTCCCGTACGATTGCCCGGCCCAAGGCAACCCGCTGCTTCTGACCGCCGGAGAGTTGGTTTGGCTTCTTCTCCAGCAGACTGGAAATTTCGAGAATGCGCGCTGCCTTCTTCACCCGCAGCTCAATTTCATGCCTGGCCGTTTTGCGGAGTTTCAAGCCCAGCGCCATGTTCTCATAGACCGACAGATTGGGATAAAGCGCATAATTCTGAAAAACCATCGCAATGTCGCGATCTTTGGGGGATACATAATTAATGAATTTATTCCCGATATAGATCTCGCCTTTGGAGATCTCCTCCAACCCGGACAGCATGCGAAGTGTTGTCGTTTTGCCGCAGCCCGACGGACCGACCAGCACCATAAATTCGCCGTCTGCGATTTCAAGATTAAAGTCGCTCACCGATGGACGGGGCTCGGAACGGTACTGCTTATACACATGCTTGAACGATACGTCCGCCATGGCTGCCCTCCCTGATCCCATTGTTTATTCGCCATACTTATTGTAGGCCGCTTTTAATTCCTGCAGTGTTTTCTTATAATCCTCCGACGCGGTCAGCTTGGCGACATACCGGTCCCACTCTTCTTCCGTCAATTCTCCCATCGTGAAGCGGACCTTGTTGTCTTCCAGTTCGCGGGTCAGATCCCCCCACTTTGCACTGAGTGTCGGCGAGTACAGATTAAAGGCCGGATTGTCATAGCTCGATTTCAACTGGGAATCGTCAAACACTTCCTTATACCATTTGAACCGGTCCGGGTCGGCATCCCACAGCAGATAATTATTGTGGCCGGAGTATGTGCCGTCGTTCCAGGTATAAGCTTCGATTCCGTCACTTCTGTACTTGTCGTTTTTGATGATTTCCCCATCCTTCACCTTATGGTGAATGCCTTCGATGCCATACAGCACAAGCTTCTGGTAATCCTTGGAGGAGGTATAGTCAATCAGCTTCAGCAGCTGGGGAATATGCTCTTCCGGCACCTTGGAGCTGATCATCAAATTGGTCCAGGATCCCGTAGCCGCAGATGTTGCATAACCGCGAGGTCCTTTCAGTACCTTCAGCGTCAGCACATCCGCCCCCGGTGCATTCTTCTGCAGCTTGTCGATCCAGTCGGGTATGGTAAACATATGGGTGTTGGCCGCCACCGCCACATAATGCCCCTGCTTGAACAGATCGGTTTCACTGCCCTCCACCACAGGGAATTCGGGGTGAATCGCACCGGCTGCATACAGCTTTCTCATCCAGCGCAAATACTCTTTGTAGACGGGCAGAAAATCCCGGTATGAGAAATTCCCTTTCTCATCCACTTGCCAATTCTGAATACCTGTTATGGCGTTCGCGAATATATCCACGCTGGAAGTCGATTTCATCGCCAACCCATACATGCCCGGGGGATGGCTAAGCTTCATTACGACATCTGTAAACTCCTCCCATGTCTGAGGGACGGGCAGGCCTGCTTTATCGAGCAGATCCTTGCGGATGTGGACCGTTACGAAAACAGGCGGATTGGGATGCCGGGGAATCCCCCATATTTTTCCGTTGTATTCCATGTTGCTCCAGATTTCCTTCGGATAAGCGGCCAAATGCGGATACTGCTTCAGCGCATCGCCGCTCAGATAGGAGGTCAGATCATGAAAACTGCCAGCCTGAATCGCTTCATGGGTCGTCGTTTCATAGATCGGCGTACTGGTCGGGACCTGGACGATGTCCGCCAGTGTTCCGGTATTAATCGCCACATTCAAACGGTCCTTGTACCCGTTCCAGGGTACCCATTGCCATGTAATCTCGGTTCCCGTCTCTTCTTCAATTTCCCTTCCGACCGCGTCCCCGCCGGGGGGCGGCGTACCCCAGGCCGCGTTCATCCATGTCACTTGCAGCGGTTTCTTTACTTGCTTGCCGGAAGCAGCATCGCTATTGCCGGCCTCTTCGCCTTCCCCGCTGGAAGCGGTACAGGACACGGTTAAGAATGAAAACAGCAGAATCACGCTCAGTACCTTGATCATAAGTACCAGATCCCCTCTTGTATTTATCATAATGGCATGGAGGCGCCAGTTACATGTCGTTTTGAATACATTCATGCTGTTTTCATTACTTTATGATTGATTCTCGTTTACCCACTCTTTTCCTCCTATGGATAAATTGTATAATGAAAGAGTGCAGCACGGCCCAAAGAGTCGGTGAAACAATAGGCGGAGCAGGCGGAAAACGATCTGGAGAAGCGTAAGCGTTCGCCTTTGTACCCCGAATTTAACCCATAGGGGTGCAAAGTGTTTCATAATTCAAATAGTGAACCGCTTTGCCCCAAAGATATCCAAATTCAAAAATTCAGGGGTACAACAGCGATCGGAAGACGTTTCCGCATGCGCAGTATGAATAATCACCGGGTTTCTGAAGGTATGGATCGCACATGGGAATGGAGGATAAGCGCATGCCGTTCAAGATGACGATTTTCCGGAAGTTTATTGTCATTCTCATTCTGCTGATTCTTCCGGTATTCGCGTTGTATACCTATTCCAATCAAGTAAGCGTTGACGTCGTGCGCAAGGAAATGAAAGAATCCAATCTCAGGCAGCTCTCTTTCTTCCTCAGTCAGGCGGAAATGACTTTCGAGCAGCTGTCTGTGGCCGCCAACACCATTGGGGGTTACCAAGTCATCGAAGAATTAACGCATTTTGACGAAATCCAAAGCAAATACGAGAAGGTGAAGGTCAAACAGGATTTAATGGAGAAGCTTAAGCTGCTCGGAGCCTCCAGCAACTGGACCAATCAGTTCACCGTTTATTCCCCCACCGCCGGAACCGGTGTTACCACACTCAACCAGATCGACTATTCCACCATGTTCTCGCCGGACTCGCTTTCCCTCGTCTGGAAATACCGCCAGATTGAGCAGAACGGAGAGCTTGTCAAGCAATTCGTCAAGCATACCGTTTATCCGGGCTCCCAGCTGATCGTCGAGGTCAGCTTCACCATTGACAACATTCTGACGATGCTGGACCAGATCAAGATGAAAGGAAAGAATGACCCCTTTCTCTTCCACGAAGGGTTTCAGCCGATCGTGAACCGGACAGCTGACCAGCCGCTGGTCGGGGAGCTGGTTGGTTATCTGAAGGACAGCAAGCTTGGAGACAGCGATACGGCCTATATTAGCCTCCATGGACAAAACTATATGGTCAATTATGTGAAGTCGGATAAGCTAAATTGGTTTCTGATTGATTATGTGCCTCTTGAAAAGGTTTTGAAACCGATTACAAAAAGCTCGCTCTTGTTTTATTCCTCCATCGGTTTGCTGCTTCTGATGAGCATCGCCTTCGCTCTGCTGCTTTATAAAAATGTGCAAATTCCCATCTACCAGCTGCTGCAGGGGGTCAAAAAAATGGGAATGGGAAGCTTCTCCACGCGTCTGGAGAATACGCCCGGCAACGAATTCGGCTTTATTTTCAACCGCTTCAATCAGATGGGCGAGCAGATCGAACAGCTGATCGAGAATGTCTACGCCGAGAAAATCCGTTCGCGTGAAGCCACGCTAAAGCAGCTGCAATCCCAGATCAATCCTCATTTTCTTTACAACAGTCTTGCTTTTGTGAAAAGCATGACCGAGCTGGATGAGAAGGAAGCCGTTATTGCGATGACGCTTAATTTAAGCAAATATTACCGTTATACAACGCGTGTGGAAAATCAGGAAACTACCCTCCGCGAGGAGTTGGAGCTGGTCACCCATTATTTGACCATCCAGAGCCTGCAAATGCAGCGCTTCGATTACCAGATCGATATTCCGGATGCTATGCTCGATATTCCCATTCCCCGGCTTCTTCTGCAGCCTATCGTGGAGAATGCGATTATCCATGGCATTGAGCCCGAGCTTGGCTGGGGCGAACTGTTCATTACGGGAGTCCAGGAGGGAAAAGCGGTCCGTATTACCGTTGAAAACAGCGGCAGCGCCATAACACCCGAACTTCTGGAGGAGCTGGAGAACAAGCTTGAGCTGCCCCTTAGCGATGACGTGGGCTGCGGGCAGTGGAATGTGCATCAGCGCCTGAAGACCAAATTCGGTCCGGAAGCCGGAATCCTTCTGACTCCTTCCCAATATGGCGGTTTATGCGTCACTCTCCGCTGGGAGACATTAGAATAAGACAGGAGGAGCGACAATGTATCAGGTAATGCTTGTAGACGACCATACGCATCTCGTTGACAGCATGGCCAAGACCATTCCCTGGGAGACGCTCGGCATCGGCCACGTACATAAGGCGTATTCCGCTTATGAAGCGTTGGAATTGATGCAGTCCCATCCCATCGATCTGGTCATTACCGATATCCGCATGCCCGGCATGTCTGGGCTGGAATTGATTGAGAACATCCGCCGCAGCTGGAAAAAAGCCAAATGCATCCTGCTATCAGGGTATTCGGATTTTGAATACGCCAAAGAAGCGCTGCTCCAGGAAGTGGATGATTATCTACTGAAGCCCATTAACAATGACGAGTTGATCCATTCCATCCAGCGCATTCTGGAGAAAGCCAGGGAAGAATGGCTGGAGATTGTTTCCAATCAGCGGGCATTGCAGACCCTGCAGCAGAATCTGCCCATTCTGAAGCAGAATTTATTGAACGATTTGCTTCTGGGTCATAAACAGAGCATCAAACAGCTGCAGGAACAACTCGAAACATTCGCCATCCCGATCAATATGGAGCAGCCGGTCGCTTTGGCCATGATCCGGCTGGAGGATGATTATCCGGATTACAATGCCGGTTATCTGTTTGAATATTCGATCACGAATATCGCGGAGGAAATCTCCGAGCATGATTTCAGGTTATGGAGCTGCCGGGATACCTATGGATATCTGGTTTTTCTAATTATTCCCGAAGACGAACGGATCAAAGTGACAGCTGAAGAGCCGTTTGGGGAGCTGCAGGTGCTGCTGGAGCAGTTTGCGGCACAGCTACAGCATTATGTGAAAAATGTATTGAAGGGACGCATTTCGATCCTTGTCAGCGAATGGTTTCCTTTTCCCGGGGAGCTCCATGGCTGCTATCAGAACTGCCTGTTTGCATTCCGCCAGCGTATTGGGGATGAGAGAGAGTTCTTCATGACATTGTCCGATTCGGTTCCCGACCAAAATATTGCCATCTTCTCAAGTCTCTATGAACCTCCGACCCTGAAGCAGATTATCGAGACCGGGCATAAGAAGGAGCTCTATGATAAACTGAACCGTATCTTTGACGAACTGCTTAAGGACTGGTCCCATTCCGAGGAACATATTCTGGAAGCGTACCTGGAGATTTGCGGAATGCTCACCTATATCGTCCACAAGAACCGCAAACGCTTATCCGAGCTGATCGGGGACGAATATGAGAAGCTGACGGGCGGACTGCCCTTCAAGACCGTTAAGCAGCTGCGCGATTGGACCTTCCGCATTCTGGAGCGGTTATCGAACCTGGTCGATCAGGAACGCCGCCATTCGCATGCGGCCATTATCAGGCAGGTCCATGATTTTATCGGGAAAAACCTCAGCAAGGACGTGTCCATCCAGACCATCGCCAACCATGTATACCTCCATCCGTCCTATCTCTCCCGTGTCTACAAATCCGAGTCAGGCGAGAGCTTGAGTGATTATGTGCTCCGAGTCCGTATGGAGAAAGCTGTCACATTACTGCGCAGCAAGCCGCTCAAAATCTATGATATTGCAAGCGAACTGGGCTACAACCAGACCCAGCATTTCATTAAGATGTTCAAAAAGCAGTTCGGCCACACCCCGCAAGAGTATCGTGAAAGATTACATGAATCATAAACCCTGCAAGGAGGGGTCAGGCCCCTCCTTGTCCCTAAACGACCAGGAATGAGTGTCGCTTTATAATATTTTCATGGAATCCAGCACCTTACTGTTGGTTTCGACCACCGCATCTTTCATCTTGCGGCTGATCCATTCCTCGAATTTGACGTTGGTCAGATTTAATTTCACATTCTCCCTGACCTCTTCATACGGCTTATAGGCATCGCTTTGTTTCGCTATGCATTTAATGATAAAATAAGCGCTTGCCGTTTCAATGATTCCGCTGATTTGTCCGGGTTCCAGCTTCATGGCGGCTTCTTTGAGCTGAAGATCATAGAGCTGATCCTGCCGTCCCGAGGCGGAATCGAAAACTTGCCTGCCGCGGGTCTCCCGCTCGGAAGCGGTTTCATTATACGCTTCCGCCAATTCTCCGAAATCCATTTGCCTGCTCAGCTTTTGCCGAACCTCTTCGATCCGTTTTCCGGCTTCTTCCTTCACGGTATCACTGATCCTTCCCTGCCCGTCAAAAAAACCAAGCCGGATTTTCTCAATTGTAATCCGCCCTTCTTCCTTGTAAAGCTCATCCCGCATAGTCTCGTAATGCTTGCGAAGCTCATCCTCACCGATGGGCATATCGCCTTGAATCAACGCAGCTTTGAGTGCGAGGTTCATATTGGACCTCACATATTCGTGGTAGACATCCTCCGTATATTGGACCGGTCCGTATACAGCCTGCTGCTGCTCAACCGCCTTCTGCCTGCGCTCATTTTCCTGGACCAGGCCGCTGCGGAAAGCGGCATAAGATATATCATCCACCAGACCTTTGCGCTTTGCCTCCAGCTGCTCAACTTTAACTCTGACGCTCCGGTCGAGCGCCTTTCGAAGAAGGACCTGTCTGGGCACCTCGTCCCCATAACGCTTCGTCCAGAATGAATCGTCCTCGGCTGCTCCGTAGGTATGGAGGAAATACATGACGGTCTCGCTGCGTGCGAGCAGCAGTTGATGCTTCAGTTCGCCAACCGAAACAGATTCGCCGTCAACAGTCGCCGCAATGCCATAATCCCCCTTCTGCTCCGCAAATCTGTCCCTGACAAAAAAAACGGCACCCAGCAGAATAACGGCACCGATTCCAACCATGAGAAGACGAAGTCTGCTTCTTTTATTTAATCGAATTGCGGATTTCCCCACTTTTCAACCCCCGTCCCTATCCAAGGCAACTATTTGCCGCTATCATACCCGATGATGGGAAATATAGTCAATCAGGAATAACTAACACAGCCGACTGTCCCATTCCTGCAGAATTTTTCAACAAAAAACGACTAAAACCGCAGAGGTCTTAGCCGTTTGATCTGCTCTTTCGGCACGGGATAGAAGTCCGCTCATGCTGTTCTCCGCCTTATTTGTATGCTCAGGTTTCCGTGATGATTCCCCCATTCACATGCAGCACCTGTCCGGTCACAAAACCGGAATCGTCCGAAGCGAGATAGACATAGGTTGGAGCAAGCTCGAAGGGCTGACCGGCACGCTTCATCGGCGTATCGGTGCCAAAAGTGCGGATATAATCCGCCGGATAGCTGGCCGGCTGAAGCGGTGTCCAGATAGGGCCGGGAGCAACAGCATTTACGCGGATGCCGCAGGCAACCAGTTGGAGCGACAGTGACCGCGTGAACGAGACGATGCTCCCTTTGGTCGAGGAGTAATCCAGCAGCAGCGGCGCTCCCCTATAAGCGGTTACCGAAGCGGTACTAATAATGGAGCTGCCCGGCTTCAAATGCGGCGGCGCTCACCTTGAAACGTCTGCCACAAGGATTAGACGCCTGATTCGAGTCCAGCCCAGTTCCGAAGTTCTTGCGATGATCTTAGTTCCTCTTCGAATCTTCGGAACTCCGTGTCTTCCAGGTGTATGCGAGAGACCCTGTCTTCCAGCTTGGAGGCAAGCTCCAATTCACCCATGGCGACAGCGATCTCGGCCCGAGCTGCCAGCAGTCTTGCACACCCAATGCCGGAATCGTTCTTCGTTTCTTCCAAGGCGCGATCGAGAGTTTTGGCCGCCGCACGATCATTTGCATAGATGTCGCGCTGAAACCATACCTGATTGAGGATTTCCTCCGTGCGGTCTTGGGCATCAAGGTACAGAGGAGGCGCGTACTGCTTGTCCATGTAAACAAGCATATTGCCGAATGGGTCGAAGACCCGAAACTGGCTCCCATCCCGCGAGCGGCGAGTAAGACGGGGTAAACCGCTGAGTGGTACAATCCCGAGGTTGTTCCTAAGATTAACTGCAAAACGATCATGGAATTTCCCCAATTCGGTCACGTTAACGATGAAGGCACCGAATGCCTTCTTGCCCCCGAATTGGGCATAGCTTGACGTCATGAGCCAGAGATCGCCATCCCGAACTTCTGCGAACCGGTATGGGAATGTCTCGTCGCGGACAATTTCAAAACCAATCGCCCTGTAGAAAGCGACGCTTTCATCAATGTTTTCACTTGGCAGCATAGGTTCTATGCCGATCGTAGATTGCTCCTTCACCTTCATTCCTCCTTATGATCTTGCCTTTCCTAATAGTACCAAAAGTTAAGGAACATCTTCATCTCTAAAATCCGATTAGATTTTACCCGCCATGTCATCAAAACCATTTTTTTTCATATTTATCGGATGAACACATAAAAAAGCGGAAGAGCGCACAATCTCCACTCTTCCGCACTCCTTGCTACTTGCCTTGTGTACCGTTAATTACTTCGTCAGCCTTCTTCAGCGCATCTTCCAATGACGTTTCATTGGTGACATATTTTTTGAGCGCTTCGCTTATCTCGGACTCCACCTTCTGCCCCGCTTCAGCCTTCAGCAGCACGTCGGTGTCGCGCCCAACCGTTTTATCGACATTGTATACGAAAGCGTCCGTGTTTTTGCCTTCCACGATACCTTTTCTCCAGTAATCATCGGATTGAAGGGACTTGAGGATCGGCACAGCCGTTCCGCCAGCCACCCCGAACGCTTTATGTTCGGCAGGGAGCATCAGCGAAGCAACAAAATCAACGGCCTCATCCTTTACTTTGGATGCCGCGTTAGCCGCATAGCCGCTTGTTCCGGATCCGATTGCTTCGCGTTCTGGCAGTTTCGGGAACGACACGACATCCCATTCAAAGCCTTTCGCTTTCGCTGCGTTCGCCCAAGTTGGGATCCCCGGACGGACATGAATAGCCATGGCCATTTTGCCGGTTGCCCAGAAATCCTCGGGATAGGTGACCCACGGGTTATCCGCGTAGCCTTCCTTGATCAGATCCGCCGCATCCTTCAAGCCCGCAACCACTTTGGGATCAGAGAAGCTCACCTGCAGCGTCTCTTTATTCAAATATTCGCCTCCGCGGCCAAGTGCGTAGGATTCAATGGACGGCAGCCAGGCAAGATTAAGCCTGACCCCGAACTGGGTTGTCTGTCCGGATTCATCCTTCTTGGTTGTTGCTTTAACGGTATCAACGAACTCATCCCAGCTCCAGCCGTTCTGCGGCATCGGGATGCCTTCCTGCTCCAGCAGCGTTTTGTTGACAACCACCATCAACTGACTGTGGTCACGAGGCGCAAAATAGTACTTGCCTTCGATATGCCCGTAGCTCATCATGCCCTCCGGAATATCATTCATATCCACGCCAAGACGCTGGAACCCTTCATCAAGCGGAGCGAGCAGCCCCTGCTCATACATCGTTTTGACATAGCCGTCGTAAACCCAGATAACGTCCGGCATATTTCCTGCCGCTGCCATCGTGACGGCGGTTGCAGCCGGGTTCCCCTCCAGCGCGATCAGTTTAAACGTGACATAAGGATGGGTTTTCTTATATTCATCAAACCAGCCGTTCATAGCCGCTTTTTCGGCATCATCGCCGAAAGTGCCGACTGTCAGCGTAACGGGTTCTTTATCTTGCACAACGGGGTCATCCGCTCCGTCATTTTCAGGTGCAGGCGTGGCGTTATCGGGAGTATTGCTCTGGTTATTACCTGTATTTGGTGGTGTTGGAGCACCATTGCCGCTGCAAGCCGCTAATGTAAAAACCATGATGGCAACGAACATGAATAGAAGTCCCTTTCTCATCTTCATCTGTCCCCTCCGAAAAATGTTTTTTTATGATGCGCTCAAACTCCCGCATAATCTGGTTAACATAGTTGACTTGCTAATCCAGGCTCCTGTCCAGCCTGTCATTCTTTCCATATAATCGTCCGCGGCCTGGCTTCATGTTCGATCACGCCCAGACACGCCAGCGGCCATCGTTAACGGCGCCATTAACATCTATCACCGCCTTTCATGGTTACCATCTATTGTCAAGGTTCCGAACCGTGATTCAACAGCCTTACCCTGGCCTGACGTCCGGCGTCCTAATCGCCGGCAAGCCCGGTCCTCTCCACCCCTTCCACCAGGTAGCGCTGCCCGATAATATAAATGACGAACAGGGGCAGAACGACCAGCAGACAGGCTGCCATCAGATAAGCCTGGGTTCCGCCGGCAGGATTGCCCATCTGCAGAAGATAGTTCTGATTGACGCTCATCAGCTGCAGCGGCAGCGGCCGCATATCCGGCTGATTGACGAAAAATTGCGACATATACGTGTCATTCCAGTTCCATACCAGCGAAAACATGGCGACAACGAACATCGCCGGCTTCGCAAGCGGCAGCATCACGGCAGAGAAAACCCGGATCGCCCCTGCACCATCGATTCTTGCCGCCTCGTCCAGCTCCTTGGGCAGCCCCTTGAAAAACTGGGTAAAAATCAACATGAACAAAGCGCCCCGGAGGCCCTGCGCAAAAAAGGAGGGCACGATAAACGGCCAATACGTATTGATCCAGTGCAGGTCCGCGAACAAGGAATAGAGCGAGATGATGGTCGTTTGCGGCGGTATGATCAGGCACAGGAGCACGACTCCGAAAATGATCCGGGAGCCCGGGAATTCATACCGCCCCAGCCCGTAACCGGCGATAGCGCAGGAAATGACCTGGCCCACGGCCGGGAGCACCGACATCATCAGACTGTTCAGCCCAGTCACCTTAAAATTCAGCCCATTAAACCCGTCTATAAAATTCTGCCAATGAAATTCGCTTGGAAGCCATACGACACTGGCATCCACCAGATCCTCCATCGACATGGAAGATTTGCTGACCAAATAAAGGAGAGGCAGCAGGAAGATGAAACCAAGCTCCAGAAGCACAATATAAACAAGCAGCTTCATAATAATTTGCTTGGCTTTGTGCACATAACGGCGGCCGACATTGTTTCTGTGATAATGATGCTTCATGTTTTTTAACAGATTAATGCCGGTTGGGTCCTTCATTGGCCGTGAACCTCCTTCCGATGTAAAATATGGCCAGAATGACCACAATGATGGTCATAAAATACATCCAGCTCAGAGCCGCACCAGGGCCGAATTTGAATGTTACGATACTGTACTGCTTGATATAGGCCATAATCTGGTTGTCCGGGGCCGTGAAGGAATCGATTGTCGCATAGATAATCGTCAGAATTACGACAGGCGACATGGATGGAAGGGTAATTTTCCAGAAACACTCCCATGGTGTAGCCCCATCCATCTGCGCCGCTTCATAAAGGGAACGCGAGATGGATTGAAGACCTGCAAGGAAAATCAAAATCTCAACGCAGCTTCTCCATAGCAGCTGTCCCATCCGGGTAAAGGTGTCTTCGCCGATAAAATCGGCGATGATCCCGCTCCCCCCGATTTGCTGGAAAATAGAGAAGTTCGCGGCGCCCTGGCTGTTCAGAATCTCAATCATCAGTCCGCTGATGATAATCGGCGTGAAGAAGACCGCCCGCCAGTAGCGTTTGCCTGCAATCTCCCCATTGAGCAGAACCGCTGAGATCAGAGCGAAAATCGAAATGATCGGCGCATCGATCAGCGAACGGACAATCTGATCCGTAAAATAAGATCCGAACTGGGGATCGGCAATAACGGTTTTATAATTGGCGAATCCCACCCAGGTTCCATTCAGAAGATCATTGACCTTTGCCGTCGTAAAGCTGATTTTCAGGCTGCTGAGCAGCGGATAAAGTGTGAAAGCCAGAAATCCGATCACCCACACGGAAACAAACAAATAACCTTCTATCATTTTTTTGCGTTCCATGCTGTAGCCTCTGCGTTTGCTCATCTATGCACCACCGCCTTTGGACACCAGATAATTCATCGGTTTAATGGATACCCCATCGACGGTTGCCATCTCGTCATTGTAATTCACCCAAACCATGCTGCCATCGGAATAGGTGGTCTTGAATACGCCGTCCTGCAGCCTCTCATGACCGGACATCTGCAAGCTGCCGAAAGGCTCCACCGCATTCTGCCAACCGCCGAACGCCGATTTGATGGAAGGCAGCCAGGTTTCGTATTGCGAGCTGAACAGAAAATCATAGTTCGTATAACGCAGCGGAGTCGTATCGCGATAGGTCAATTCATAGACGGGTATAGCCCCGTATTCAATAGCTTTCAACTGTTCGATCGCAGAATCGTCGCTGCGGTTGAGCGCCCCCGAGTAATAAGGAATACGACCGTGATAGATCATCTGGAGCAGCGGGATTTCCTCGTCGAATAAATAATGGTTCGAGGCATACTGCGGAATGCCCACGACACGGTCCGCATGCTTAACCGCGAAGTCATTGCCGTAATAGATGCCGGCCGCTCCCAGTTTCTTGCGTGCAAGCTCCAGCCATTTCTCGTAATAGGCCTGCGTTTCTCCCCGCCGCAGGGGATAGTCTGCGTTATAGTCGCTGGTCAGCCGTTCGCCAAGATGGCGTAGATTAACGGATTGCACGCCCAGTTCCTTCAACCTGTCCAGATCGGCTTCCACTACTTTTTTATCCGCAACCGGAGGGCTGAGCGTATACCAGCTGGTCCCCCAGCGGTACCAGCCGGTTGTTCCGATCGGCTTATTGACGTATTGGCGGTTATCCGGTTTGCGCACCGTATCGGTGCGGAGGGATACGCCATCTTTTTCTTTCCGGTAAACATCCAGATAATTATCTTCCAATGAAGTTTCGATGCCCTGGCTCGCTGTCCACTTCAGCAAATCGGCAAGCCCTTTTGCTCCTCCGAAGGCTTTCTCGACGGGAAAACGATCCGGCAGCCTGCCGTAATAACCATCGTTGTACCAGCCTTTAATCTCGGCGGAGAATGCGGTAATCCCCTCCTGTCCCAGTCTCTCCATGATTTTCCTGGCTTCCGCGAAGGTCGTCATCGTCTCCAGCCGTTTGCTGTAGCTGTCTCCTCTGCTTTGCACGCCCTGGAACAACTGGATCAGAGGCGGCTTGCTTTCCGCCGGACTCTTCTCGCTGCCAAACATGCGGTCGCCGACCAGCCTGGCCAGATCGGCATAGGTGGTATCCGGGCCGGACACAAAATCAAACCGGACAGCCCTGTCCATCCCAATGCGCCCCGCTTCCACGCGGTTAATGGGCGAGGCCGACCATGAGTCCCCGTAATAGGTGACATAAGATTTGCGGAGAAACAACTCAAAGCCGCCGCGGTAATAGTTAATCCGCTGGATGCCCGGCTGGCTGACGACCACCTTGGCATCTCCTGCACCTTCAATGACCGTCTGGACATAACCGCCGTCCTGCTTCACGACACCCAGCACCGGGATAGCGATTTCCTCCTGAATCTTGGGATCAAACTGCGGGTCCAGAACAGGGTCCTCCCCATAAATCCATTTGCTGTATTCCTGGGTTGCCTGATTATGCGGTTTGCTGAAATCTACCAGAGCGCCGGAGCCGTCGGGTACAATGATATATCCCTGCTCGCCTTGCTTGGCCGCTCCCAGCATCGGAAGAATCTTGAGCGATACCAGCGAACCCATATTGGGGCCTTTCGTTTCCTCGATCCCTTCTTCCGGAATGCGGACGGTCAACGCTCCATCCTCCAGGGCAAATTCAGCTATAAATTTGATGCCCAGCGATTTAAGGTCATAATGAATCTGTACGCCTCCCTTAATCGGGAAAGCTTTCCATTTGGTATCTCCGCTAAGAATGGCCAGCGTGTTGACCTGGCTGTTGTCTTTCGTGTAGCTGATGATGAACGGTGAGCCGACGATTTTTGCGGTGAGCGTATTAATGGATTTGTCGCCCGCAGTATCCGGGCCGCTGGCCCATTCCACGCCGGTTGCCGTATCTTTGATTTTGAACAGCTGTTTGCCCAGATCGGCCGAGAGTTCCAGCTGTCCATCTCTGGCATAAACTTTCATCCCTTCGCCCAGAGGCAGCTCCCCGCCGGTTGATTCCGCCGCAGGTGTAAACTCACCTTCATCATAGTGGAAAACCACCGAGCTCTCTCCCTGAGGCATAATCCACCAGATAAACCAGAGAAGCGCCCCACAGGCGATCAATATTTTTACGAGCGCGCCTACCCGTTTTCGGTTCCAGAACTCAGCTGCCAACGTAGAACGCCTCCCTTGCGATCTGCTGAGCAAAGTCGATCAGATTCGCTCCCAGACCATATAATACGAATACCAGCAGAATCATAACGACGCTTCCGAGTACGGTCAGGATCGAGATGCCGAACGCTTTGCCGGAATCGAAGCTGTGGGTTTCTCTTACGCTGACATACAGCAGGAAAATAACCCAGACAAGCATGATATTGCCGAACAAGTCGTAGAATTTGCTTTCTTTCAGCGTCATCAAATGGGTAAGTAGCGTAAGCGGAATGGAAAAGAAGATAAACGGCGTAAAGCAATACGAGGTCGCTATAAAGACTTCGCGAAGTCTTCCTTCGCCGCTGCTGATCGTCGTCAGGCCGTAACTGACGACACTCCAGAGCACCCAATAGAGAACCGGGTACAAAATGATAAATTCCCAATCGACGAATTGGATGGGATACTCTTCGAAGGTGAAGCTTATCAGGACAAGCTGCAGGACGCTCACGATAATATATAATCCCATAAGCAGCAGAGCCTTGGACCATTTGCCCTTATTATCGTATTTGAGTGCCTCATAACCTTGAAATGGATGCGTCATCACCCAGAACGCTTCCCTGAAGAATCCCCCTGCGGCGGCAAACGGTCTGAGGGCTGGATGTCTCGCGGCCATGTCCGGGCCTTTCCTGCTCCTTCGGGATTTCAGCTTCAGGGCGATATAGAGCACAAGCACGGCGGTCAGGACACTTGAAGCAATCACATTAAAATGCTTTTTTACATACTCGCGCCGGAATTCATAAAAAGCATCCGAGTACCCTGTTTTGTCATAGGCTGCTTTAAAATATTCCATGGCTCCCGCGTATTCTTCCTGCCTCAACTCGCTCTGGCCCATTGCCTGCAAGGCAAGCTCATAGAAGTTGTTATGATCGCGGACCCTCTGCCAGGGGGCGAAGGATTCATTATATTTGCCTTCATTGAAAAGAACATTTGCCTTGTGGACCAGAGAGGTAAACTCCGTCGGGTGAAAACGGTGAATGAGATTCAGATTCTGGTCCAGCACATACAGATTGCCTTTGCTGTCGATACTGATGGCTACGGCGGAATTGAAGTTCCCCCTATTGATTCCGTTGCTGCCGAAAGCAAACAACAGGCGTCCATTCACGTCGTATTGGTACATGCGTCCATAAGTCTGATCTACAATCGTCATATTGCCGCTTTCATCGATCACGGAATCGATAAAATTTTGCGTACGGTTGTCGTAGTCGAACGATTGATCTGTAAAGTCGCTGGCACCCGGATAAACGTCCCCGCCCACGGCATTGAATTTGCGGACCTGCTTGCTGCTAAGTCCCGTCGTTGTGGAGTAGATGTAGTTATCCGGCGCAAGCGACACATTATTAAAGGAATACGGAAGATTCACATATGACCCTGCCCGCTGCTGCTGATTGTAGAGCAACCGGATCAAGGTGGTCGCAAACGTGGCCTGAACCCGGTTCCCTCCGAAATAACCGCGGAATTCTCCATCGGAATCGAGCATCATCAAGCCTTTCTGGTCCCCTTGATTGACAACGTAGAAATATTTGCGGTTATCCACAATGACTTTGACCGGCTGATAAACCAGATTCTCGCCCAGCAGCGGCGAAGTCGGCTTGCCCAGCTCACGGATGAACTTGCCCTCTTTGTCGTATTGGACGATCCGCTGCTTGGTGGCATCCGTGACATAAATCATGCCTTCCCCATCCACGAATATTCCTCTGGGAGCGGAAAGCTTGCCCTTGTCCGAATCCCCTTCACCTGTTCCGATAACGAGCAGAATATTGCCCTTATTGTCGGTTTTGATTACCCGCTTGTTTTCCGTATCCGCGATAAACAAATGATCCTCGCCGTCGATGAACAAATCCTGCGGCTTCTTCAGTCCTCCGCCCGGCTGTCCATCCAAAGCAATCGTTCCGTCCGGGACATAAGGCGCCGGCACCTTCAGATAGAAGCCGTCCGGGCTAATATAATAATTAGGAAACGGCGTGGCCGCGGCCGCCCGGTTAGCCGGTACCAGCGCAGCTGCCAGCAGGAGAACGACAATGGACGAAAGGGTAATGGCATAACATTTGTGCAGCATGTTTTCGTCCCCCTAGGATTTGATTCCGGAATGAGCCATGGTGGACAGCACCTGGCGCTGGAACAAAACAAAAATCAACACGGTCGGAACGGTCAGCAGGAACGTTGCCGCCGCATTGGCGCCTGCTCGTGCAACCCCTTGCCCGTTCACGGTGGACAGGTAATACGGAAGCGTTTTCATCTGTTCCGTCTGCGTAAACAGCGCGGATGATCCGGCATCGTTCCATATCGCCGTAAAGCTCAGAATGACAACTGTCGCCCATGCCGGACGGATCAGCGGGATGGCAAACCGGAAAAGCATCGTCCATTCACTTGCCCCGTCGACTTTGCCCGCTTCAAAAATTTCATCGGGAACCTGCTCCAAGAATTGCTTCATCAGAAACAGCCCGATCGGGAAAGCCAGCGAAGGCAGAATGAGCGCGCTGTACGTATCCATAAGCCCCAAATAGGAAACAACCAGATATCGGGGAATTTCCACGACCTCGGGCGCAAACATAAGCGAAACGATGATCAGGCCGAACAGCATCTTGTGCCCCGGAAACTTATGCTTGGCAAGCGGATAGCTGGCCAATGATCCGATGATAATCGTCAGGGAAACCGTCACGCCGCTGACGAGGATGCTGTTGAAGAAATAACGGGTCAGCGGAATCCGGTCGCCGCTCATGGCCAAAAATAAATTTTTGAAATTATCCAGGGTCGGATGGTAGACGAGAAATCGCGGAGGATAGACGAAGAGTTCCTCCATCGGCTTGAATGCGGTGCTGATCAGAAAAACCAGCGGAAGCATCATGAAAATGCCAAGTCCCGTCAGAAACAACAGGATAATCAACAGGCTGTAATCTTTTTTTCGTTTGGTCCCGCGAAGCTTCTTGGACATGCCGGTTTATTCTCCTTTCGAAGAAAATAACGTAAAACACAGTTTTCCCAATCCGTATATGATGAGGAACAATACAATCGATATGGCCGAGGCATAACCCATTTCGTAACGGATGATCGCGTAATCCTGAAGATGCAGGATCACCGTATGACCGGCATAGAGAGGGCTCGGAAATCCCGCCACCGCCTTGCTCACTTCCCCGACCTTGAACGAGCCTACAACCGCGAGTACCGCGCCGAAGAGCATTTGAGGCTTCATGGACGGAATCGTGATATTCCACAATTCCTGGAAGCGGGAGCGGATGCCATCCACCTTGCCCGCATCGTAAAGCTCGGTATTGATGGTTTCAAAGCCCGCCAGAAAGGCGAGAAAGCCTGTTCCAAGACTCATCCACAGCGAAATGGTAATGACAACCGGCATAATCAGGTCCACATTCTGGAGCCACTGGATCGGCTCACTGATTACGCCGATGCGGATCAGGAGACTGTTCAGATAGCCATAGCTGTCGTTGGCGAAAATGACCAGCCAGACAACCGCCATAGCTACACCGCTGGTCAGCGAAGGCACGTAGAAGACCAAGGTATAGAAGGAGCGTATTCGTTTGGGAATCTGATGAATAAGCCAGGCAAAGAGGAACGCCAGAATATAACCGAGCGGGCCTGTTACCAAGGCAAAATAAAGTGTGTTCATCAAGGACTTGATGAATATCTCATCGTCCACCAGCAGGGTCATGTAATTGCTCCACCCCGTCCAGACCGGGGGCTGTAAAATATTGTAGTACGTAAAGCTCAGATAACCCGAGGAAACGGTCGGCACAATGATAAACATCAGAAACAGCAGGAAGAAGGGGGCGAGCATGATATACGAAACCCGCCATTTCCAGATTTCGCCGAGCTGCCATTTCAATCTGGCTGTGTTCAGAGTCAATCCCCTTTTTGGCCTGGCTTGTTTTTCCACTCTGGCCATGTTCAAGGCTGATCCTCTCCTTCCGCAAACGCCGCGCTGGCCGTGCCGTCATTTCTTCTTATCATCGTGTTATATTCTTCCCGCTTGCGGGTTAGTTCCTTGTTGATTTCCTTCACGGCATCCTCCAAAGCGATTCGTTCATTGTCGCCAAGCAGCACCGCTTTATTCCACGCGTTGGTAATGTGCCGCTGTGTATAATAGCCACCCAATACGACGGGTTGTTCGCGCAGCCATTTCCACTGCTCCAGAATCGCGTCCAGTTGGTCTCTACTCCAGGCCATGCCCTTGATAGCCTCCACATTGGCGCTGTTCCATCTGGAGCCGACACCGACCATGCTTTCTACCTCCAGGCCGAAACGCTCCTGGGTTTCCTCGGACATCCACCATTTCAGAAGCTCCCAGGACTCTTGCTTGTATTTCGTCGAGCTCATAATCAGACCCGTCTGCGCCGTTGTGCCCAGCAGGGCGCTTACCGCACCCGCTCCGGATGCGCTCCGGTCAATGACACCGTCCTCACGCTCGATTCCGGGAAGCGGTATCATTTTCCAGCGGCCGTTCAGCTCCGGAGCCGAGGTTGACAGCTTCACATAGAAGTCGTAATTCCCGATCCCGATAGGCATTTCACCGTTGCGGAACCGCTGGTAGAAATCAGCCTGCAGGGGCATTTTGTAATTGTTGAACAGATTGGTCCACTCCTTGAATGCGCTGAGCGCTTCAGGAGTATTCAGTTCAGACTTCAAGCCGTCCTTGGAATAGAACGATCCTCCATGCTGAAACAGAAATGGTGTGTAGCCGCCTGGTCCCGCCGGATAGTAGAAGCTCATTCCTTCCTCCTGCAGCCTCGGAAGAAGGGCATACACCTCCTGCCAGGTCTGCGGCGGTTTTGTTCCGATCCGGTTCAGGATATCCTCGCGGTAGAACAGCAGGTTGAAGTCCACCGTTTCCGGAATCGCATATAATCCGCCATTGAAAGCGAGCGGTACCAGCGCTTCCGGGATGAAACGCTGCTTGACTTCGTCCACATCCGGGAAGCTGTTCAGATCGACTACGGCGCCCCGGACGGAGAACTCCACCGGTATGTTCGGCGTTACGCCAAGTGCGACATCAGGCGCCTTGCCCCCTGTATAAGCCAGCAGCAGCAAATGCTCGGAACCCAGCGGAACGGTGTTGATTTCCACCCGAATGCCGGTGCGTGGCGTAAAGTCCTCCAAAATCATGGACTTGATAATATCCGTCCATTCCCGTCCGCGCGCCACCCAGACTTTAAGCACCTTCTCGTCTCCCGCCGCGTCCTGCCCGGCCGAATCCTTGTTGAAGGAGCCTGAGAATTTCACCGCTGTCGCCTCCATATTTTCCAGGAAGGAAGAATAGCCGGACGGATAATCGGTGCCGGGCGGGCTTGCCAGCATATAGTCGAAATAAAGCGGCTGTTCCTTCAGACTCTGCACGGTCGTACCCAGTGCGCCCGACACCGTTCCCACTTCATTAAGCATGTAGGGGATTTCCTCGGTATCGCCTGCCATTTTGTTCAGCATGCTGATTGCAGTCTGAAGCGATTGGCCGTAGGAGGGCATCTTGCCACCATTGGATTCCCTGATCAGGGCATAAGAGCGTTCAAATACGCCCGCCGCGGTATTCAGTCTTTCCACGAGATTCGGGATATACCGCTCCAGATTCCAGTCCTGGTTGCGGTCAGTTGTGATTTTCCCATTTGCATCCTTGGATGAAGCGGTTATCTTCACCACATCCTGGCTCAGTTCAGACAGATTGTCGATGACATTGGTGATATCCTCCGTCACCTGCCGAATGGGACCAAGCGTGCCCTCGACCGTAATGACATGCTTGCCTTGCGTTAAATAAAACTGGTATGGCTCGTTGTTCTCATCCTTGAGAGGCTCGATATACCAGCCCTGTATAGCTGGAAATACATACTCCTGCATTTCCTTGAAAGGGACCTCCCCGTCGATCCTGATCGTCCGGTGGGCAACCTGGTTTTGGATCGGGACTGCATAACGGAAAGCAAATTCGTATAATCCGCTTTCCTGTACGTCAAACTCCCAGGATGCGTTTTGACCGCCCAGCTTCCAGCGGGCACCTCCAAAGACATTGTAGTTTGTCTTTTGTATCGCTTTGGGCTCGGAGTGGGGATCGTCATTCCATTCCGCGCGAAGCGATAATTCCGAAGCTTCCAGTGGAATCTCGGTCTGGAATTTAAGCGGTGCGCCTTCCGCCTTCTTGTAGCCCTTCAAAAGATATCCGGCAGCTATTTCCTCATAGCCGGCTAGGACAACCGGTTTATGCAATACAATGGACGAGACCGCCATCGGCTCGCGCACATCGATAAGGCGAATCGCATGTTTTCCTTTTTCGAAATAAAACCGGTAAGCCTCATTGTAAAATTTCTCGGGATGCTCCATCGGCTTTATACGCCACTTCCTAATTTCGTTCTGCAGGGAGCGGATCTGATTGCCCTGGCTGTCGTATTTTTCACCGTCCTGTTCCTGCCAGTAGCGCTGGAAGGAGAATCTGGAGGCTTCCTTGAAGGGGCGCTTCCCGTCAATCATCAGCGCCCTCTCGGCACTAGATTTCTTCCCGTCAAGGGGGAGATAACCCATATCGATCTGATACATGGCCGACTCGGGGGCTTCGAACTCCCACTCGACCCAACTGTCCAGCCCATCCGTCACCACGGCCTGTTTGCCTTCTATCGTCTGCTTCTCCACCTTGCCTGAGCTTTGGGCAATATGTCCGATATCAAGGGAAACATCGGCCCCTTCATAATCCGGGTATCCCTTCTTCAAACCGTCAGCCAGCACTCTGCCATACGTTCTTTCGTTCTCGTTACGGGATGCAAACACCGGTTCATGCAGCGTGTCCGCGCTGGCAGGACTCCGGAATTGCTTTCCGCCTTTCGACGGGAGATTCATGATCAGCAGGGAAGCCGCCAGAATAACGGCGACCGAGCTGATCATCAGGATTCGTTTAAGCCGGATATTGATTGTTCGTTCGGCAGCAGCTTTTATCGGTATCGCCATCTGTAACCCTCCAATAATGCGTGAATCATGAATGAATGGTTAGCGGACTATTCCTGGCCAGCAGGGCAATAAGGTTGACCGCTATCGTATCCGGCAGAATCGCCATGCCCCCGTAATTTCCTGTGACCGAGTTGTGGGTATCGGCAAAACAATCGTCCAGCAGCCCCTGCCGGTAAATATCTCTAGTAGCAGGCAGGTTGTGGGGCTGCCAGTTTTCCAGCTTATGGTCGATCATCCACCTGAGTGCGGCATTGGTGATGCCCTCCTGATATCGCCGCCAGTCTACATCCTTGTCTATCTCTGCCCAGTCGATGCCCTGGCTCCAGGAATCGGCGAATATGCCGAGCACCTCCCACTGGACATGGTCCCTCACCCAATTGGCAAAATACCAGTCGCTTGAACAGAAGCAGGGTTTCGTATTGTAAAGCATAGGCGTGTTGTCCGGCTGCCAAAGATGGGTGAAGGGAAGGATCGAACGGATCCAATAGACCGCTTTGCTCAAATAGCGTTCATCCCCAAAGGCGCGGTATGCCTTGTAATACGCGATGGCCGCATGCCCGCCGGCCAGCAGGTTTGGACTGTGGAGGGGGGTCTCCCAGAAATCCCCCCCTTCGGGCCGCGTCATTCCCATGCAATAGTCAAGGGCGCGGACGGCGCCTTCCCTGAAACGCTCATCGGAGGTTTCTTCCCAGAGTGAAATCAGTTCCAGCGTCGGCAGCATACTCATGTCAAGCGCCGTATCGCCTGCGAGTCCCATCGGCTCGACGAACTCACGGGCCACTACAAAATCGTCCTTCCGGTAATGCCTGCCTTCCGGGTCAAAAGGAAATGCGCCTCTCGCCAATTGATAGGTCAGCAGCTTCAGCCCCCGCTCTGTCAACTTCGCGATAACAGCATTCACCGCATCCACCGAACCTGCCGTTTCCTGCCGCCCGGCTGATTCTGCTGCTAGCTCCCTGCTTGCGGCCATACACCAATCGCGCTTGCGGTTCAACTCCCGCCATAGATCGGAATCCTGCTCGGCCATCCTGAGGTAATCCTCCAGAAATCGCGGAAGGCGCGGAGCATACGAGTCCGGATGCTGGGGAGATCCGAAGCCTTCTCCTTCCCGCCAGAAGCGGGTACTGTAAGCGTTCGCGATCCGGTCAAGCGCTTCCGCATACGGCCATCTCGGAGCCGGGGACTCCGGCATCCCCTTGCGTTTAATCCAATCCGTGATCCCGTCCAGGCTGTTTCCTTCTACGACAAAAATCTCGGCGTCCCACTCGATCGGCTGATCCGGATGAAGCTCCAGGGGCGGATCCGCCAGAATGGCATTCTCATGGTCGTCGGATTCGATATCCGGTACCATAAGACCCATTAGATGGTTATTCCGGCGGTCAATGAAATTCGGCGAAGCAAATACTGGCTGTGGCCTGTGGCTGCGGTAGTTGAACCATTGCGTAGCCCGCTGCCGCGGATTCCAGCTTAATCCCACCGCCGTGCCTTCATGGCTGACGACCATGGCGGGAATCGCCACTTTGTTCGGATGTGGAGCATAACGCAGCGCCCAGGGATCCTTGAACCAATCCGTTCCGCTGGACCATTCCTCTTTCTCAAGCCACTCAATTCCAGGGAAAATCGCATCCGTCTTGTTGCTGCCGAACCCATCTGCGCCAATTTTCAGCCATGGGCCTCTCACATACCGGACAAACAGGTTGAATTTCGATTTCAACCGGTACTGCAGTTTCAGGCAGGATTCGTTCGCTGGAAGCGTCAGTACGACCTCCCCCTCAAGCAAATGCTCCTTGAACGGATATTGAATCCAGCTGTCGAAGGAGGTTCCTTTGAGCTTCTGCTGGACAATCATGGATTTGACCGGGAAAACGAGGGTTACCCCGTCCGCATCATCCCGCCGCTCAAATGTATCCGCTTCCATTCTCATCGGAATTTCCTGATCGCGGAGCATAACCTCCCCAAAATGATCCAGGACCCCCAAATACTTGCCCTCATGTGTGAAAAGCTCCGCCCAGCCCCAGCCTGTTAACCGTTTATGCAGATCCACCCTGATGAATTCATTGCTGAGGGTAAGCGACTCTCCCGAATAACCGGCTTGAAGATAGTTTGGCATAGCTGCAATCAGCTCCTTTTAACGATTAAGTGCGTTCATTTTTAAGAGTAAATATAATATTTACTTTTCAGTGATCCGTAGCGGGTTCCAAGCAACCATTTATTAAAACGTTTTTATACGAAAGTGTGTTTGGCGTATTCCTTTTTCGGTACGTTTGATTATGTTCATGCCGCTAAGCGGAGCAGAACACTGCAAGCACCCTTGTTGCATTGTATGAGCTTCCGCCCCGTTTCAATCCTGTCCAGTCAAATCAGTCAGGCGTCATTTTTTAGCGTGTATCTGTAATTAAAGCGGCCGTCAGGGGCAGTATCTCCATTGATGTAGAAATCTAGAATATCGCCTCTGCAGAGCGTATTATCAGCCCATTTGAACTCCACTTCCACAGTGCTTCCGGCAAGCCCCAGTGCTGCCCTGGGTATCGCGAGCATATAGCGGCTGCCCTCTATCCTATGCGAGATTTCCGTTAAAGGCTGCCAGTTCCAGCCGCCAATGCACGATTCCAGCCATGTTTTGTCCTCTGTGCAGGGTAAGCGGTTAACGATGTAATGGTAGCCTTCCCATGCAGGCCGGTCACTGGCGGCAATGCTCAGCATCAGCCACATCCAGTCATCCGCTCCCGGCGGCGTGAGCTCCTCGTTGGTTGTAGCAAGAAAATATAGAAACTCGCTGTCGTGCGCCACCTTCATCGTCACCAGATCGTTGCGTCCCGTTTCATTCACATACCTGCCGGCATTCCCCCAACCGTCATGGTTGCGGTGGACGGCATCTCCGGCATCATCCCGGTACTCCACGCCCTCATGCTCCCATTGGCTGAAATCCCCCCGCAGGTCAATGGTGGCAACCGGAGCTGAAATGTCTTTGCGGCGCACTCCTTTGAAGCGGCGGATATAGGCTACCAGCTGGTAATAATAGCTGTCCCCAAAACCTCCTTTCATCGGTTCAATGTCGCGGCTGTTCTCCAGATCGAATTGATCCACGAACATGACCGGATGTCTTACATTGTTGAATTCCTCGAACCGCATGGCAATCCATTCATTCCAGCCTGTGACGAATATAAAAGACGGATCCAGCTCAAGCGCGCGTTCCCACTGCTCGGCAAAATTCAAACCGTAAGGAACATCATGCTCGATATTCTCGGATTGCTGTCCCCGGCGATAGCTTCTTCCCCGTGCACCCGGCTCGCTGAGCGCGCCTAATCTGCCCTCAACCGCATTCTGGGCAACGCCGACAGATACCTGCTCCAGTTCCCCTGCGCTGTTGTAATAAGCATGCTGCGGATAAATTTCCAGCCAAGACCATTGGTCCGGACCTGACGGACCGACGAAATATGAAGGCTCCGGCTTACGGAAGGTGAAGAATTCCCGGTGTTTCTCATGAACCTTCTCCGGATCCGCCAGGATCAGTGGTTTTCCCTGCCACGGAAACCACAGATCGGCATGCAGTCCAGGACCGTACAGATCCTCATAAAGCTCGCTCACTACTTTGCCCGGATCCCAGAACGGCGTCAGAAACGCGACCTGTGGCGTTCTTGCGCCTTCCTGCCGCATCTGGGTGTAAACGCCAAGCAGCGTCATATAGCTTTTTTTGTAGGTAGACTGATTGGTCACATCGAATATCACGGTATCCACGCCCGCATTGGCAAGCATCTGCGCATGCTGGCGGATTACCCAGCGGTCATCGGCCAGATAGTACCCAAGCAGCGGCTCTCCCCAATGGTGAAACTTGCCGAGAGGCCCCCAAGCAGGATGATTGCTGTCATAAATCGCCTCAGGGTGAGCGTTGAGAATTTCAGTAATGCCGAATGGCCCATCCGTACCATGCTCTCCCTGCCATATAAAATAAAACATGCCCACAAACTTGCCTTCCCGGGGTTGCCCGACTTCCTCATATCCGGGGAGCCTTCGCCCAAGGGCATCCGTAGCAGACCATGTATCACTCTCATTGTCATAAAGTTTAGGGTCAGTCATTATAAACCCTCCAATTAAAAGGTAATTTTATAATATAATCCCAATTATAAAAAACGTTTTATGATTCGGGAGAGCCAGGGCATCTATACGCACCTTCGCAGGCCCGAATGACCCACATAAGCTCTCCCGTCTCGATGAGCAATAATAGGAATCTCTAACGTTGTTCCACTTTATAACGGTAATTGAATCTGTCGTTCGGTGCGCTGTCCCCGCTTACCGTAAATTCTACAATGTCATCGTCTTTCTGCCTGTTGTCCACCCATTTGAATTCCAGTTCAAAGGTGTCCCGGCTCGTTAATCCAAGTTTGGCGCGCGGTATGGCAATCTCCATCTCGTTGCCGTTCACTTTATATTCGGCATTCCCATCGTTCTGCCAATTCCAGGCTCCGGATGTTTTCCTGATCGTTGTCTGATGGTTGTTCACCACAGATGCATTCACCAGAACATCGTATCCGTTCCATCCGTTTGTGCCATTCCCGTCTGTATTGATGAACAGATTCATCCAGCTTGTGTCCGTATATGGAGTAATAGGGTCATGAGTCTGCACATAGAAGTACACATTGTCGTTGTCCCTGGCCATCTTGGAAAGAATAATATCATTGCGGCCAGTCGTATTGGTATAGACGCCTGCATTGGCTGTGCCCGGGTGATTGCGGTGCGCCGTATCTCCAATATCATCCTTATATTCAGGGCTTACATGCTTCCAGTCGTTAAAATTTCCGTCGATTTTGATTTTCTGCTTCTTGCTTGCGGGCTCCAGGGTCTGAGCTCCCTTGAACTTGCGGATATAATCCGCCATTTGATAATAAAAGCTGTCCGCATGCCCGCCTTTCATCGGCTCGATATCACGGCTGAATTCCTGCGTGAACTGGTCCACGAAGCTTACAGGGGCCTTCACATTATTGAATTCATCGAAACGCATGGCGATCCATTCATTCCAGCCGGTAATAAAGATAAACTCGGGGTCCTCGGCGAGCGCCCGCTCCCACTGCTCCGCCGCGTTCAACCCGCTCGCTGTTGGATAAGGCTCAGCCGGTTGGCTCTCATTATGATAGCTGCGGCCCTGAGCTCCAGGATCGCTGAGTGAGCCAAGCTTTCCATTGACCGCATTCTGGGCGACGCCCACCACCATCTGCTCCTTGTTACCGTCAGAATCCAGGAATACATGCTGGGGAGCATCCTCCAGCCAGCCCCACTGATTCGGACCGGTCGGACCGACAAAATAATCAGGCTGAGGTTTACGGAAAGTAAAGAATGATGACTGCTCCGCTCCTACCAAAGCCGGGTCGGCGAGAATAAGCGGCTTACCCTCCCATTGAAACCATAAATCCGAATACAGCCCTTTGCCGTACAGATCGTTATACAATTCTTTCACGACCTTGGATGGGTCGCCAAACGGCGTTAGAAACGCAACCTGCGGTGTTCTGCCTCCTTCATTTCGTATTTCCGTGAATACTCGCAGCAGGGTCATGTAATTTTCTTTATAAGTGAATTGGTTAGTGACATCGAAAATAATCGTGTCTACGTCCGCATCGCTCAGCATCTGGGCATGCTTGCGGATGACATACTCATCATCGGAACGATAATAGCCAAACAATGGCTCCGCCCAGTAATGGAAATCATGCAGCGGTCCCCACAGCGGACTATTCTTGTCATTCATTGCATTGGGATCCTGGGCCAAAATTTCAGTAATATTGAACGGCCCCCTCGTGTCGTGGTACCCCAGCCAGAGGAAATAGAACAACCCGACGAATTTATCCTTACGAGGTGGTCCCACCTGCTCGGATGTCGATACCGTGCGGCCCAGAGCATCTGTAGCAGCCCACGTATCGCTTTTGGTATCCCACTTCGTCAGTTGGTTTCCATTGACCGTCATATAGCTGAGCGCAAGATCTTTTCCCTGCACTATAGAACCATTCAGATAGGCATCGCCCCCGGCATAAGCCTCCTTGCCGTAGCCGAATGTCACAGGCACTGCGCCCTCATTGACCAGCTCGATATAATACGTTCCGGCCGGCATGGTTCCCGTCTGCAGCCTCGCTTCCTTCTTATCGAATACGAGCGGTGTACTGCTGATCAGTTGGCCGCCCCGGCCGCCGTAATATATAGACGCCTTGACCTTTGCGTTCTCGATGGCCTTGGCGGGGAGACTAAATATCAGCTGGTTATAGCTCCCATCCGTGCTGAAAGTCTGGCCAAGTACCGCAGGAGCATCACGGAAAATGGAGAGAACACGCTCCTTGTCCACCAGCAGCTGTCCATTGTCGTAAGCAGATCCCAGCATATAGCTAACATTCTGCGTCAGCCAGCCGACATTTCCTGTCGGATCGGTTATTTCCGCGTAATACCGCCCTTCTTCCTGGGCCGGAACAAGGATGCGGTTGACTCCATCCACCGCATTCGACACCTGCCCGGAGAACAGGAGAGTACCGCTGGGGCCATCCTTATAGAGCTTAAAGGTAAAGCCTGAAGCTCCGCTTCCCGAGCCCGGTGTTGTAAGACCTACACTTGTAAAAGGGGTGACGGCCAAAAAATCCTGACCGAGCGTGGAACCGGGCGCCAAGTTCTGGGACTGGCTGCCGGGCTGTGCTTTCACGAGCGGAGTCTCCACTGGTACAAGCCCCTGCACCAGATCGACGGGGTCTTTGACTTTACCCGCAATGCTGATTGCGGTAGGCGGCAATTGGCGAGCCGCCTCCTCATCATCTGCAGCAAGCGAGAACTGCGGGACAACGATGGCTGCGAGCATCAGTGCGGCTATCGGCAGGTTGAGCCACTTTTTTTTCATCATCATACCTCCTTTGTTTATCCCTGGGCTAAGGCTCAAGTGAAATGATAAGTTCACGATCGTTTCCGATCACAGGCTTGCCGTTCGAATAAGCCGTTCCCCTTTCGTAAACATCTCCTCTCGTCCACCAGCCGATCTGCCCCGCTGGTTGGCTGATTTCCGCGTAATAGCGCCCGATGCCCTGCTCCGGAATCTGGAACTCCGACTTGTTGTCCGCAGCATTCGTAACGTCCTGCGTAAAAACAACTTCGCCGCTGGGTCCATGCTTGCGCAGCGTAAATGTGAATCCTGACGTCGTCGTCGACCAGGTCGGCAGCGGCAGCAGTAGCGAATTAAACGCTTGCGTGGCTATAAAATCCTGACCGAGTGTTGCCTGCTCCTCAAGCTTGACAGGCGTATGGTCTTCGCCCGGCTCGACAATGGCTTGATTTGTCTGGGCATAAACAACTCCTGCCATTCCCATCAGCAGCAGCGTGCATGCTGCGAGCTTCAGAAAAATCCTCATTTCCCTACCTCCATTCGTTTAGCTGTTGCAATCAGGTGAAACCGGGAAGCGGAATTCTTCCGCCTCCCGGACCTGCGTCCTTGATCAGCGTGTCTTCTCGGCAAATACATAATTGAATCGGCCGTTCGGCGCTGTATCGCCGTTGATATTAAACTCGGAGACATCGCCTTGTGACTGCATGTTGTCGTTCCATTTGAACTCCAGCCGCAGCGGTACAGAGGTGTCGCTAACTCCCAGAGCCGTTCTCGGGATCGCCAGCTCCATTTCCCTCCCGCTTGCGCGGTATGCAACGGAGTTCGATACATTGGACCAGTTCCAACCGCCTGCGCTTGTTACTTTGTCGAGGTTGGTTGCCGTACCGTTCACGACTGAACGGTTGACGACAAAGTTATAACCCTCCCAGTTGCTAAGCGCAGCATTCGTCTTGATGAACAACCTCATCCAGCCAGATCCCGTATAAGCGGTGATATTATCTTTCGTTTTTACGTAGAAGTAGACGTAATCGGCATCCCGGGCTATCTTCGCCGATTGGATATCATTGCGTCCAGTCGTATTGGTATACGTTCCTGCCGTCCCCCAGCCCGCATGATTGCGCTGAGCTGCATCGCCGATATCATCGCGGTATTCATCCTGAACATCCTTCCAGTCCGCAAAATTCCCGTCGATCGCAATCGTCTTCAGAGGCCCGCTGCTCTGCGGCCGCCTGATGCCTTTGTATTTGCGGATATAATCCGTCAGCTGATAATAATAGCTGTCGGTGTAACCGCCTTTCATCGGTTCGATATCGCGGCTGAATTCCTGATTGAAAGCATCGTAGAAAATATTGGGCGCCGTGTAGCTTCCTATCGTGTCGAAGCGCTGGGCAACCCATTCATTCCAGCCGGTGACGAAAATAAAATTAGGATCGTTCTCCAGCGCCCTTCCCCATTGTTCGGCAAAATTATAACCGTACTCTGTCGGATATGGAGCTGACGGCAGGCTGCCGTTATGGAAGCTTCTTCCCATGGCGCCATTCTGGCTCATCGGTCCCAGCTGCCATCCGCCGCTGCCATTCGGAACAGCATTCTGCGCGACGCCGACGGTCATTTCCTCTTTGGCGGTTGTGGTGCTGGAGAAATTATGCTGAGGGAAGGTCTCCAGCCAGCCCCACTGATTCGCGCTTGTCGGGCCGGTGAAATAGCTGGGCTGATTGCCGCGGTAAGTGAAGAAATTCCGTTGGGTCGTGTTCGTAATTTGACTGGCGTCCGCCATAATCAGCGGCTTGCCTTCCCATCGGAACCATAGATCGGAATAGAGCCCCGGACCATAAAGATCGGTATACAGCTCATTGACCACCGCAACCGGACTTCCGAAAGGAACAAGGAACATGACCTGCGGCGTTTTCCCTCCGTTATTACGTACCTCCGTGAAGGCCTGCAGGAGCGCCATATAATTGTCCTTGTACGTATAGCCGTTCGTGACATCGAAGATAAGCGTATCAACGCCGGCATCGGCCAGCTGCTGGGCATGTTTCTTCAGCACATAAGTATCATCGGATAAATAATAGCCTAACTGGGACTCGCCCCAATGGTGGAATGAGCCGTAAGCGCCCCATGGCGGGCTTGCGCTGTTGTTCATGGCGTTCGTGTTATTGTTGATAATCTTGGTGATGTCATAAGGTCCGCCGGTTCCATGCTGGCCCAGCCACAGGAAGTAGAACATCCCGACATATTTGCCCTGACGGCTCGAATTGAAATCCGAATAGCTCTGAACGGTTCTGCCCAAATGATCGGTAGCCGCCCAGGTATCGCTGTAAGTATCCCATCTGTAGCCCGAAGCTTCTGCCAGCTGGAAATAATACGCCGTACCCGAATCATCAGCCGATAAGGCGGTGGCGACCACTCTCAGCGCCTTCGCACTGACAGGTTCGAAGCTGAAGGTCTGCCGCTTCGACCCTGGATTGGGATAAGAACTGTACGATTGCCCGGGAATATCCGCAAATGTTGTTCCATCCGCACTGTACTGCAGCTTGAAGGCTGTCGGAAAGCCGTATCCATAGCCCCGCGGAGACAGTACAAGCTTGTTGAACAACTGCTTGCCGGGGTATTGGAGCGTGAAGCTTTCCGTAAATGCGGCAGACGCATGATTTACACTCGACCACATAGTAGCCCGGTTCTTGTCGGACAAGTAGCTTCCCGGCCATCCCGTTATGGAAGAGGACACGGCAACCGAGCTGGTTGTTTCCGCATCCGTCTCGGGACTGTCCAGCATCACCTGCATTTCGGATAATTGCAGGTAATAGCTTGCGCTGTCGCTGCCAAGCTGTGTTGCGTAGAGACGGATATAACGCGCATTCACCGGCGCGGCAAATGGAATCGTGATCGGATTATTGTTTCCGGGGTTCGTATAATTGGTAAACACGCCGCCCGGCGTATCCGACCACGATGATCCATTACTGCTATACTGAATTTTAAAATTCTTCGGGAAGCCGTAACCATTCAATCGCGGATAAATCACGACCTGGTCAATATTGGGCTTGGCGCTGCCCAAATCAAGAGCGAGCCATTCTGTATGATTGGCATCCGCGTAACCGGTGCTAGAGTAAAAGGTGTGGGGAGAAAGATCGCCATCGATGGCGAGGTTGGCATTGTGCAGCCCTGTGACTGAGGATGCGGAGGCTTGATAATACTGATCTGCCTTTACTTCGGCGAACTGCAGGTAATAGCCGCCGCCGTTATCGGTTCCCAGCTTGGTTGCATTTATGCGAAGATAACGGGCATTAACGGTGCTCTGGAAGGGAATGACGACCTCTTTGCCCCCCGGATTGGAATAGTTGACAAAGCTTGCTCCCGGCACATTGCTCCAGGTGGCGGCATCGTCACTGTACTGGATCTTGAAATCGACCGGGAAGCCATACCCGACCGGCCGGGCCGTCAGGCGGATATCGGACAGGGAATACTGTTTCTGCCCCAGATCCAGTTGAAGCCACTCCGTGTGGTTGCCGTCCGTGTAGCCGTTACTGGAATAAAAGGTAGCGGCGTTTCCATCAATCGCGTTCGCTGCAACGAATGAAGCAGTAACCGAAGACGCGGTGGCGATGCTGATCGGAGTTGCATTCCCCACAGCGGGAATCAGCATGCCAAGCAAGAGCAAAACCAGTCCAACACGAACAATCCTCATGATCAAACCTCCATATCCTATCGCTTATTGAAGCGCACTGAAAAAGGAGTTCTCAATCTTCATGATTCCACTTCGGACTCACACCTAGCTGCTTTATTCTTTTGGTTATCCTCCTCCTGACTTGCGCCTATGATCTAACGCTTTATTGTAAGCGCATCCTTCAGAGCCGTAAAAAAATCATACTCTGCCGCTTTGATGGGCTCCAGCCGGAATGCGGGATTACCGTCGTCTGGCCAATACATACGGAAAAATTCTATAAAATGAAAATGGTTCGGATCATGCGAGATCGCTGTCATCAGCCATTGTCCATCGTCATCCTGCAGAAACTCGCTTGCTGAGACACCTTTGCGCAAAATATAGGTTTCTTCGGGGCAGTCCGCGAATCCCCCATCCGGGCGGTCAGATACCGCCACTACCGTGCCGTCCGCATAACTTGTATAGAACATATAATATTGACCGCTGCGCTCGACAACAAACGGGGATTCCGGCGGGGTAGATTTGCTGCCGGCCAAAACCACATAGCCGCAGTCCTCCCAGCGGATAAGATCATTCGAGCGGGATATTCCCACACAATATTGCTGTTCGTCTTTCAAAAAACCGGTGTAGTAGCAAAAAAAGCCTTCCGTGGTTTGTAAAACGAAGGGGTCGCGGCAGTTGGAAAACTCGGCTGGGTTCCAATGTCCCCAGGAGCCCGGCCTGATCAGAGGCTCCTCCGATACCCGTTCCCACCGGGACAGATCGGTGGAGCAAGCTGCATTAACCGCCTGGCAGGCATTTTCATTGACTCCTGTGTAGAACATCCAGTATTTTTCCTGGAAGGTAATGACATGCGGAGCCCAGACATGGGTATTCTCCCAGGTCCCTGGCCTTGTGGGCAGCACCGGCTCCAGAACATCCCAGTGGATAAGATCCCTGCTTACCGCATGGCCAAAGTTGCTCATCGGAAGCTCCTGCCACATCGAGCAGGCTTCCAGACGGATATAAATCAGGTGGTAGACACCATCAACCTTGAAGAAGGCATGATCGACGCAAAGACCGTCAATTTCGGCAAAACGCCCGTTCCAGATATTCTCATTCGCAAATAAATGCGCAAGCCAGACTTTGCTCTGCTGCACCCTGCTTTCTTGCGAGGTGTACTCTTCATGATTGACCGGAATCAGACCGGCTTCAAAATCGAGGGTTTTGGCATGCAATTTGTTGATGTAGCTCAACCCCCGCATCCAATCCCGCAGAAGGGGGTCCCGGACATGCTCAAACCGGCTCTTAATCAGTCTCGCAAGCTCCCGCTGCTGACGGGCAATTTCCACCAGAAGATCCTTCTCTTCACTTATGCTCATCTTTAGGTTCACCATCCTATAGAGAATGAAGTGCGTTAACGGATTAAGGGTGCACAGCGTCTTGGTGGTATATAAAATAAGAGGGAGAATTAGAAATGGAAGGGAATGTAAGCGCTTAACCAAGATTATATTATAAACCTAAATTGATGTATATAGACTTATTAAATTTTATACAGTGGGATTAAGTTTATTTTTTAAATGTTGTATTCATTTTAATTTATATAGTAACCTAGAGCTATTAGAACGCAGGGGTTGAGGGTGAATGAAGGAAAATACGCTGTATAAAGTGGTATACGACAAGATCAAACTGCAGATCGAATCCGGCGATTTGCAAGCCAACGATCCCATCCCCACACAAATAGAACTGGCCAAAATTTACGAGGTCAGCGAAGTCACCGTGAAACGGGCGCTGAAAGAGCTATCGGCCGAAGGTCTGATTGTGCGGTACCGCAAAAAAGGAACTTTTGTCAACGACCAGCGGCAGAGCGGCATCACTCCAACCTTTTTAACCGTACATAAGGTATATTTGGTTCATTTCACTAATCATCAGTCCCTGATGCATCCATTCTGGTTCGATATGATCAAAGGAATCTCCGAAACTTGCAGGCAGCATGACGTATCGTTCCAGTTATGGGATGCAAGCGTCTCCTACGAGCTTCCGGAGGAAGACCATACTGCTTTTATCCTGATCTCCAACAGAATCAACGTAGAAGCCTTTGAGCGCTGGAAAGCAGAGAACCGCAGGATGATCAATATCCATATGTCCTTTCCGCATCTCAATATCCCTTATATTATCGTGGACAACTATACAGGAGGGTATCTGGCTACACAGCATTTGCTTGCCCTGAACCACCGCAGGATCGGGATTATCTTGACTAAAGACGTGCAGGGCAGCCTCAACCAGGAGTTTTCCTTCCGGCTGCAGGGTTATAATCTGGCTTTGTCCCAATACCGGATTGAATCCGACCCTTCGCTTATCGTCGAGGTTTCCGGGGTTATGGAACTGGAGGAAATGGGATATGAAGGCTGCCTCAAGCTGCTGGAGCTCGCAGACAGGCCAACGGCCATTTTCGCAACCAGCGACCATAAAGCATATGGCGCCATACGCGCCATCAAGGAGCATGGACTCCGGGTGCCGGAAGATATCAGCGTCATCGGATATGATGATCTGCCTATCAGCCAGCATATGAGGCCGGGTCTTACTACCGTGCATCAAAATCCTGAAAAGCTGGGCGCGCGGGCAACCGAGATGGTGCTTTTTGAATGGACCGGCCTTGATGGGAAAGGGATCCTCAAAGATGAAATTGTTCCTGATCTGATTATCAGGAGCAGCACAACCGCGCGGGCGCCTCAGGAAGCGGCCGAATAGTTCAAGCTGCCGGCTGCAGAGGCCTTCCTCCCCTGCTGTACAAGGTAAGCAGAATAATCGTAAGCAACAGCGAGGCGCCGCCGAATAGTAGCAGGATCAACGAATCCTCGCGGAGCAAATTGTAATCTCCGGTGGAAATAATACTGCGGAATCCGTCCACGGTATAGGACACTGGAAGAACGGCATGGATACGCTGCAATGGCTGGGGCACCAGCTCAACGGGGAATGTACCCGAGGTGGCGGTCAGTTGAAGTACGAGCAGAATAACCGCCACGAATCTTCCCACATTGTCCCCTGCAACAACGAGCAGTTGGATCAGCGCCATGAACACGAGGCTTGCCAATAGGCCGAAACCCACAAAGTAGAGCATGTTCTGGGGGTGCAGTCCCACAGCCCGGGTAATAATCAGGCTGACCAGAAGAACTTGGACGATGGACACCAGCGCCAAAAAACTGTATTTGGTTACCGCCCACATGAAACCTGAAGGCGGGGAGGAAGCTGGCGACCGCATAGGAAAAACGGTACTCAGCAAAAGCGCTCCCACGTAAAGACTGATCGATAAAAAAAACGGCGCCATTCCGGTCCCGTAATTAGGCAGCTTATTGAACGACTCCTCCTTCAGGCGGACGGGGTTCGCCATCATCTCATAGAGCGATTGCGAAGCATGGAGCTTGCTTAATTGATCCGCTCCCTGGGATAAGGAATCGCTTAATTGCCTGCTGCCCGCCGTAAGCCTGGCTTCTCCCTGGGATAGCTTCTCCAGTCCTCCGATCAGCCCGTCCCACCCTTCCCGGACCTGATGAATACCGGCGGACACCGTCTGCGATGCCTTTCCCAGCTGCGAGGCCCCTTTGGAAAGCTCCTTCAGTTTGCCGCTGAGCCCGGCGATGCCTGATCTGATTTGTCCCTGTTTCGCGCCAAGATTGGCAATACCCGCATTCAGGTCTGTTAT
The DNA here is from genome assembly GCF_014641075.1 of Paenibacillus nasutitermitis. Classification (GTDB taxonomy): domain Bacteria; phylum Bacillota; class Bacilli; order Paenibacillales; family Paenibacillaceae; genus Paenibacillus_Z; species Paenibacillus_Z nasutitermitis. The sequence continues at coordinate 685,910 of NZ_BMHP01000001.1, read as the reverse complement.
TCCTTTCAACAAGGGTTCAAGTCCCTCCGTTGTTTGTGCCGCTGCGGCATTCAGCTTGATCATACTCTCCTCTTCGGCCAGATCGGGATGACTTTCCGCAAACTGCTTCAGTAGATCGTTTACGGAACGCACGCCTCCCGCAAGTTCTCCGGCTGCCTGCCCGAGCTGCTTACTTCCCGCTTCTGCCGCCGCTAACCCTTTACCGAGTGCTTCCATTGACGCTGCTGCATCGGCAGCTCCTTTCGCGAGAGCCGCTGATCCGGAGGACAGCTTCGCCGCCGCAGCTTTCAGGCTGGCCCCGCCTTCATCCAGCTTCCTCAAGGCATCCTGCCGGCCTTTGATTCCAACCAGCAGCTCTGCAGTGCCTGACGACAGCTCCTGCAGCCCGTCATGCAGATCCGCTGCGCCACCGCTTGCTTTCTGCAAGCCGTCCTTCAGCTGCGCAAGCTCAAGGAATAAAGCAGCCGCATAGTTTTCGCTAAGCTGATTCGAAAGCTTCTGGCGGATTTCCTCCACGCCGGATTGGCCGATTTTGGATACGGAATAGTTAAGTCCTTCATTCGTGACGACATGAAGCTCGAGCGGGGTAGGCTGGTTCGCGGTAAGCGTCGTTGCCCGCCTGGAGAAGTCCTCGGGGATCATGATGCTGAAATAATATTCATGGCTGCCCAGTCCTTGCTCCGCCAGTGCGCGGCTGACGAAAGCCCATGCGAAGGAATGATCCTTCTTGAGCTCTTCCGTCAGATCATTTCCGATCGCATAGGTTTTACCCTCATATTCGACCGGCCGGTCCTCATTGACGACGGCAACCGGAATTTTTTCAATATGGGCATACGGATCCCAGAACGCCCACAGATACATTCCGCTGTAGAGCACGGGGATACACATAACACCAAAAAGCGACACGCAGAGCATTGGCGACCTGAGGACGGATTTCCATTCCGAGACGAACCAGGCAAAACTGCTTTTCATAGGATTGATTCTCCTTTATAAGGCTGCAATCCTAACTATTATTCACAAGCTTTGTTTCTCTTATTACGAGTTTGCATCGAAAATGGCGCGGTCTGTGTAATTATGCATCGCATGCCTATTTCATTTCGTTCAGGCGTAAGGATTTTCAGCCGATTTCCTCCTCTTCAAATGCCGAAGCTTCCCGAAAATTGCTGAACAACCGTAATTTATTAGCCATGCCGTAGGTGATTTCACCTTTCTCATAGAGAGATTGAATTTCGTCGCGTTCGGTTTGAATGGCCATAATGTGAATCCCTTTTACATCGAGATCCGCTTTATGCGATTTCTTCCGTCCTTGCATCCCGCTGTTCAAACGCTCAATCATCTCATGGTAGTGGGAAACAACCGTGAGTGCCGCCGATTTGTTGCTATTATCCATTATTTTCTCAATTGCGGCAGCTGCTGCCTCGGCAGCTTGCTTCTTGATTTCTCTTAGCACCTTGATATCTTTCTCACTCATCTCTTCTTTTTTGCTGCCCATCAGCTTCCGGATAACCTTGCGCAACACCAGAATCGTCAGTACAGCCGCATATTTCAGCCTGTTTGTGAGCAGCAGCTCTGTCTGCTTAAGTTGAAACTGGATACGCCGAACGGCAGTAGGGCTGATTTCGCCACGCTCGAACAGCTTCTCAACAGCTTGTCGTTCGGCATCCAGCGCAAGTAAATGGAGCTTTTTGGTCATTTTACGGAAATCGGCTCCTTCTTTTGTGCTCGCCCCTTCCGTACGGATATGCAGAAGCTGTCTGCGATAATCAGCGATGACCGTCAGTGCCGCCGCTTTATTATCCTCCTGAATGTGATCCTTGATCGCTCTGACGGCCGCATTCATAATTTGAATTTTGGCATGCTTCAAGCGATCCTCCTGGCTCTTCTGACCTTCTAGTTTCGGCGATTTCTCCATGGGAATCAGCGGCAAAATAAAGCTTGCCACAATCAGCGTGAACAAGATGACGCCCGCACTTAAAAATATAATGAGCGACCGCTCGGGAAAGAGCGACCCATCGTCCAGATAAAGCGGAATCGAGAAGGCGCCTGCCAGCGTAATTGCACCGCGGACACCGGAAAGCGAGGTCAGAACAGCGGATTTGAACCTTGGGCTTTTCTTCTCCTTGTTGCGTTCCAGTGCACTGAATAGATAGACCCAAAGAAAACGAAGTACAATCAAGGTCAGGGAAATGACCACGATATAGCTCAGTACCTGTCCATTATTGAAGGCGTTATTCTCAAAGATCGCAGCAAGGACGCTCGGAATCTGCAGCCCGAGGATCACAAAAACCAGACCGTTAAGAATAAACAGGATGACTGACCAGGTACCGGCTGAAACAAACTGCAGCTTCATCGTCAGCGATTCCGAACGGTCTCTCTCGATGGCGTGAACGATCCCTCCTGCCACGACCGCCAGCACTCCCGACAGATGAAGTTCCTCGGCAATCAGAAAAATCGCAAAAGGAGTGAGGATCTGAATGAGCATATGCATCGTAATGTCCTCAATTCCGAAGCGGCGCAGAAATACCCGGAACCAGATGATCAGGAAGGCTGCTGCCGCACCGCATATCAAGCCGCCAACCGAGATCAACACAAAACTGACCGTTGCTTCCGCCAGCGAGAACGAGCCTGTAACCATGGCGGCGATGGCAAATTTGAAAGCAACCAGGCCTGAAGCGTCATTCATTAGCGCTTCACCCTCCAGAAGCCTCATAATATCCTTGGGCAGCTTGATCCGTCCGGAAATCGCACTTACTGAAACGGCGTCCGTCGGAGATAAAATAGCTGCAAGCGCATAAGCAGCCGGCATCGGTATGGAAGGGATCATCCAATGAATAACATGCCCGCCTACCAGCATCGTAGCAAAAACCAGCCCGAGAGCAAGCAGCAGGATCGGCGCGCGCATATTCCACAGCTCGTCGCGCGGGACCCGTTTGCCGTCATTGAACAACAGCGGTGCGACGAACAACACGAAGAACAATTCCGGGCTCAGCGGGATGTCGAACCCGAACGGAATGCCGGCGACAATCATGCCCAGTGCAATCTGGATCAACGGAACAGGGATGAAGAAGACAAGCCGGTTAATCATATTGGATAAGGCGATCAGAGCCAGCAGAAACAATACAATCAGAAAAATCTCCATTTGAAAATCGTCCTTCCTCACCTGTAGCCTAACCGTAGTAGCATTCTACCCTCTATCCCAATTTAAACAAAAACAGCTTGTAATAAGCTGTAGAATGCCTATTATTTAATCGGGCAGGCCTGCTATGCTAGACAAAAAAAACCGGCCGCAAATCATGGCCGGGATTTCTTGAGCTTGCTTTGGAGCTCGATCTATGAACTAGATGTTTACCAATCAAACGTGTGCTACCGAAACGTTCTCTTTAGTTTTTACAATATGGACTTCGCCTGTCAGCCCCTCCGGAATGACAATATCCAACTCGACTTCTTCCGGTGCGGTAACATCAAGCTTGAGGATGCTTCTTTCCACGCGCCATTCCACCTCAATCCGTCCACCCTGCGGCAGAGGAACCTTGCCTTTGGCCCAGGTGAGACCGCAAGGCTGAGGCGCAATCGCTGCGCGGCGCCAGCCGTCTTCCACTCGTTTGACGCCGAGTATGCTTTCCCCGAGGAAATAACCGGGAGCGGCCGACCAGGCATGGCAATGACTGCGCGTCAGCATATCGGCCGAAGCGCGGTTCTCGGCAAAGTTAGGATACATTTCCCAACAGGTCGTTGCATCATGCTCGATCATCTGGCCGTAATTGGTGCGGATATCCTCCAGCATCAGTTCATAATGACCCGCCTGTGACAGTGCTTCGTAATAGAAGAAGGACATGAACGGACTGCCGATTTGAACGAAGGATTTGGGCGGCTGCACGAGATACGCGGCAACCTTTTCCTTGCGCGCCCCTTCAGCGATATGGCATAAATTGGCGACGACTTGTGTCTGCATGCTGAAGATGTCAGAGCGTCTGCCGTCCGGATGGATGCAGTCCAGATATGCCTCCTGCTGTTCATCCCAAAGCCGGTTGTTGATGGCCGCATGCAGCGAGTCCGCAGCATCCTGGAACAAGCCCTTTGCTTCGCCGGCAGCTGCCGCGAGCTCATCGGCTTTGCGCAGCGTTTTGTATAAGAACATATTCTGATGGGTCACAATGCCGTCGTCCGGCTGATCCATCGGAGCCCAATCCAGCAGATTCCAGCCTTTGATATTAAGCAATCCGGAATCATCGATATGGGTCAAATAATGCTCCAGCGTATGGCGGACTGCCGGCCAGATTTCTGCGGCGTAGACTTTGTCCCCCGTATGCTCGACATATTCCGCGCATGCGATCGCCCAGAAGAAGGTCCAGTTCGGAATGACGCTGTTCCAGGCGCTTGGGACCTGATCAAGATAGAGTGGCGTGATATCGGCAGAACCGGGAACCAGATTCAAACAGCGTTTGACGATATCAAGGCTTCCGTATACATAGAAATTCACCAGTGCCTCATTGCGGCTGTCCCCAACCCAGAAGACCTGCTCGTAGGCGGGGCAATCCACGAAGGTATCTTCCATGCATAAGCGCGTCGTATGACGGCTGATTTCCCAAATTTGATTCAGCAGCGGGTCGGAGCTTTGGAAAGCGCCCGCTTCCGTTACCGGGTAGTTGCTCTGATTAACATAGACATCGTACAGCTTGACCGGTTTGGAAGCGCCTCTTACGGTTAGAATCAGGTGGCGGAACCCGCGGCGTACCGGAGACAAATATTGTTGCCTGCCTTCGCGGCAAATGTAACGGATGGTGTTGTCCAGACCATAGGTATGCTGACGGTATTCGCCGTTCATATATTCAAGTCCATACAAATCAATGATGGTCCCTGCTTCCGCCTCTACCTCAAAGCCGATAAAGCCCGACCATTCCTTGCCGAAGTCGATGACCAGCTCGCTGTCGTAGCCTTCTGCGGATACAGGGATCAAAGCCGGCTCCGGCGAAGCGATTATACCCTGCTCCATCTGCGTCGTCACATTAGCGCGAATAGCTTCCGTACGCCACATGTTGGCACCAAGCACATCCTGCTCGTTATAATACGCAGCGGAGAGAGGTTGGACCCATTCCTTAAAGGCTTCAAGCTCTTGTGCGTTCTTGATTCCGGCAGCAGCCAGATACTTCTGCTCGGTAAGGTTCAAGCTGCGCACGCCTTTATAGGTGACATTTACGACCGTATCGAAAGGACCCACCATGGCAAAAGGCGTTGCGCCGGCAGCGTCGCCACCGACGGGATAACGAAGCTCAAAAGCTTCCTCGCTGTCGACAGCAATATGATAGCTGCCACCATGATCGCTTGCCGAAATATCGACCAACAGCAGATGCTCGCCCGCGTCAAGCTGCAGATCGCTGAATCTTTCCGGAAGCGTGCCATACCAGTCTGCGCAGCGCTTGCCATCCACAAACACATTTTCCGTGCGCAGCCCGCCGGCAAACCCAAGTGTAACCTTGGCGCTTTGCTTCAGGACCAGCAGGGTTGCCAGATAACCGCTGTAGGCCGTATTGTCGGCATGCGTCTTCGTGCCAGGCACAAAGGCTGCGCGAAGATCGAATGCTCCTGTCCAGGCGGGCGTTTTGACCCATTGGAAGGATTCGATCCGGGACGGCATCATTTTCTCTTCCGTCAGAAACGGAATGTCGCGCGGCACTAGCTTCTTCCAGGGGCCGCTTCCCACAGCCCCGATGGAATGGACGGGTTGCCAGGCGGAGTCGTCATAGCCGTCCCGGTTCCAATTCTCATCCCAGTTGCGGGCATCGTAAATATCGGCGAATCCTTGTTGGCATGCCATCCGCGGCGAGCTTGGATCGTGCGCTTCCAGACGCGAGGTTTTCCATGACTCATCGGTAGCCACAAGCAGAGTACCTGTACTTCCGTCTGCCTGTTTGCTGCTGAGTTCGGCGATCAGGCCGCCCCGACCCAGGATATAATAGAAATTGGCCACGCCAAAATGCATGACAAGCACGGCAATCGTATTGGGCTGACCGGCCTTCAGCAGATGGCCGACCTCATACGTATCATAGAATTGTTCTTTCGCCCATGAGCGGACAGGTCCTCTGCCAACCTGGGAACCATTTATATACAGAACATACCGGGAGTCGGCACTGATGCGCAGCTGGGTCTCACCGGGATTATCCGATACCTCAAACGTACGGCGGAAGCAGCGCCACTCATTGCGCGGGCTTTCTTCTTCGCCTCCCCAGATCCACTGGGCAGTCCATTCCTTGCTCATTCTTCTCCCAACCTTTCTTCATTCAGATCTAGGCATCAATCTTTCCTATCCTATCGTCCATTGTAAGTCATTGCATCAGAATAAATACGGTTGTTCCTGACAGATATAAGGGGGTATAATGACATCATATAAGGACGATTGCGGAATATACGGATGGAGTCCAAGTCTTTGTCCGTAAGGGGAGGAATGACAAGCAGATGGTGCAGACACCAGTTGATGTGACGACGTGGAATTTATTTGACGAGGATGCCCTGCCTTTCTTTTTCAATCGCGTGAACGAGTCGTTCCGCCTGCAGCTGCACCGGCATGATTTCATGGAGCTCGCTTATATTGACGAGGGCTCGGGCTTTCATTATGTCGAGAACGACGTGATGCAAGTCGCCAAAAACGACTTGTTCATCCTTCCTATCGGCGTATCCCATGTATTTCGTCCGACCAGCTCCAAGCCGAACCATCCGCTCATCGTCTATAACTGCATCTTTAAGCCGGAGCGGCTGTCCGAGGAATTTGCCGCTTTTCCGGGAATGGCTTCGCTGTCCGAAGCTCTTGCACTGCTGCAGATCCAGCCAGGCAGGAGCGCCCTCTGGCATAGGCTGAAGGATCATGACGGCCAGATCGGCGCCTGGTTCCAGCTGGCCTACCGCGAGTATACGCAGCGCAAGCCTGGCTTTATCGTCCGGCTGTACAGCTTGTTTCTGGAGCTTGCCGTCCTGCTGGAGCGTCATTTGCAAGGTGTGGTCAAAACGGCCGACTCCCTCCAGGAGGCTAATGATTCCCTCGATACGGCCGTAGAGTATATCGATCTTCATTTTACCGAGCCCATCACAGCAGGACATTTGGCAGAAGCCTGCAGAATGAGCGAGCGGCATTTCCACCGACTGTTCAAAAGCCGGCTTGGCTGCACCTTTACAAGCTATGTCCAGACCAAACGGATCGAGAAAAGCTGCGGCCTGCTGGCTCATACGAGATTGAGCGTTCAGGAAATCGTCCAGCAGGTCGGCTATCAGGACATGAAATATTTTCTGGCTATTTTCAAGAAAAAAACGGGGTTCACCCCGCGGGACTACAGACGGCTGAACACCTTATAGCCGCATAATCAGGGCTGCTGCCGTTCCCGTTTGACACCCCAGTGCTCTTTTATACCGGAATCAGTTTTTCCAATGTTTTCTGCGATGATGCAGCGGCGCCTCGCCCGCCTTTCGTTTAAAAAAACTGGAGAAATGAAAGGTATCCTTAAAGCCCAGCAGCAGAGCAATATGCTCAACGGGCATATCCGTTTCACGAAGCAGCTGCTTGCCTTTGGACAGCCGCAGGTCCATCACATATTCATAAGGTGCAATTCCCGTGGCGGCCTTGAACAGCTTGGAGAAATAACTGCGCTCCAGCCCAACATATGCAGCGACATCATGAACTTGAATGTTTTTGTCATAATGCTGTTCAATGAAGTTCTGGGCCTGAATAATATAATTTCCCCCATGCCCCTTCCTTCCGGAATGACTTTCCCGTTTCGCCCCAAAACAAATCTCGGCCAGCATGCTGTTTAGGCAGCCGGTATAAAAAAGCTCGTCTCTGCGTTCATCCCCGCTCTCGTGGCCGAACAGCTCGCCAAATAGTCGGTGGAGCCGCTGCGGCTCCGCATGCAGGATAATGGGATGCTCGATATCAATACCCGCCTCCGCCAGGAAGACGTGGACGAGCTTGCCGCCAAATCCGAACCACAAATACTCCCATGGCTCCCGGTCATCAGCCCGGTACATCGTCAGCTCATTGGGGAACAACACAAAAGCCTGACCCGCCTGAAGCGGATAATCCCTGTTCCTTACCCGGTACAGGCCCTTCCCGCTCATGACCAGCACATACAAATAATGATCCCGCATGGCCGGTCCATAAAGATGCTCCGGGGGGCAGGATTGACTGCCATAATAATTCAAATACAGGTCATTCATATGCCTGGGTACAGTGTAATGATCAATAGTCGGAAGCATGCGGCCATCGCTCCTGTCTGTGGCGGCTAATTGGACCCGCTATTTTCTCTTATAACACAGATATACAAATAGATCCAACATTCAAACATGGGAAACCGACATCGGGATTTGTTATCGTAAAAACAAAGGAGATGATTGTATTGAAGATTGCTATGGGACCCCATCAGTTGGAAATGGATGGCCCCTTCCTGACGGCGCTTCGTGAATCGAATGATATCTGCGGTGATGCCGAGGCTCTGCAGGCAAGGATGGAGGAAGACGGCTATCTGTTTATTCGGGGCTTTCATGACCGGGACAAAGTATTGCAAGCCCGGTCTGAAATTTTGGAGCAGTTGCACGCTAGCGGCAAGCTCGCAATCGGCTCCCGGCCGGAGCAGGGGCTCATCGGCCCGGACAACAAAGGCGCCTTCTGGGGTGGTGTAAACACCGACAAGCCGGCATTTCTTGAGGTCGTCAATTCGCCCAAGGTGATGGAATTCTTCTCGACCTTTCTCGGGGGAGAGGTTTCCACCTACGACTACAAATGGCTCCGCGCAGTTGCTAATGGCGAATCGACCGGAGCGCATTACGATATCGTCTATATGGGCAGAGGAACGCCCAATCTTTACACGCTATGGACGCCAATTGGCGATACGCCCGTTGAAATGGGAACGCTCGCCATTCTGCTTGGCTCTCATCAATGGGAGCATGTCCGCAGAACGTATGGTCAGATGGATGTCGACCGCGATCATACGGAAGGCTGGTTCTCCAATGATCCGCTGGAGGTCATTGAGAAATACGGCGGACGCTGGGCGACAAGTGATTTCCAGGCTGGGGATGCGATTCTGTTCGGCATGTTCACGATGCACAGCTCCACTGTCAATGTGACCGATCATATCCGCATCAGCTGCGATACCCGATACCAGCTGACCAGCGAGCCGATCGACCAGCGCTGGGTGGGGCGAAAACCAAAAGCACATGAGAACATAACCAATAAACCCCTCAAAAAAATCACCGAGGCCAAAAAGGAATGGGGACTGGCTTAGCGCCGGTCTCCCATTCCTATACCGTTTTTTCTGTAAAGCCTTCAACGATTTCCGGCGCATCTTCTGCCCTAAGCAATAATACCGATCAGACCGATCCGGCAGTTGGTTCCCCGGCAATCCGGCGTGTCTCCATGCACCACTTCCATTTCAAAATGATGCGTTCCCGGGTCCATATCATCGGCAACCAGATAGCTTCGGAACCAGCCATCATTACCGCACCAATCCGGACGTTCGCGAACGGAGGTGACCCACTCTCCCCCATCCAGACGATAACGGATCTCCGAAGAGTTTTTACCAAAATCAAACCCGAGCGACAACCCCCTGCCGACAAAGGAAAAGCTCAGGCGCGCGCCCACCGCTGCCGTTTCCAGTGCCTGATCGATCCATTCCAGATGAGGCCAGCGTCTGATCACCCAAGGCCCTTCCGTCTTCACATCACTCCAGGACAGCTGGTATGCTCTCTCCCAATGGCTGGCATTGAGCGGTTCAGGGAGAACATAGGCATCCTCCTGGCCTGCCTGTTCCAAGTCCGTCTGAAGCTCTTTCTCCAGAAAAGCGATCACGCTCTGGCCATAGCTCAGGCTTCCGCGCTCCGTAGGATGAAGTCCGTCAGGGAGCCATTCTTCCCAGCGCATCCGGCCCTTCTTCACTTCTTCAAGCGCGTAAAGGCTCATCCAGACAGAACCGACCCCGTAATACTCCGCAAGCGTCTCAAAATCGGCGATCGATGCGGGCATGTTCCCTTCAATCATGTCGCGGTAGAAGGGCTGCCTGAACGTGTGAACCACGACCACATCCCTTGTTCCGTCCTTTAATAATTTGCGCAGCAGCCCTTCTCTTGTGCGCATCCGCTTCTCGCTCGGCTCATCCCCGTCATTGACGGAATAATCCACAAAAACCAGATCACATTTCCGCTGGATCAAATCATGTTCGGCCCGGAACACAGCCAGCTCGCTTCCCGTTGCTCCGATTGCGGCATTCTCGACAAATAAGCGTACTTGAGGGTAATGCTCCGCAAACCAGGCGATAACCGGCTCCGGCCAATTATTGCGACCCCTGGCATCCGTTATGGAGCCCCCGATAAAGCCCAGGCGGAGAGTTCCCGATGCAAGCGCCCGCTGCAGGGCCGCCAAGGGTCTGCGATGTTTCCAGATCTGTTCGTTCATGTTTCCACAATTCCCTTCTTCAGCAGTTGTATGGATGAAGCGCTGGTTGGTCTGGATGTCTTTTCTCTTATACTACCAAAAATTCGAGAAAGATTGTTACAAGAAACTGCGCCGTCCTTTGGCGGAAAAGTTAGTTTCTTCCCTTAGACTATATGGAAATTTATAAGCGTGAAACTTATACATTCTATTAGGTTAAAAAAACCGCCTTGCGGAATAAATCTGCAAAGCGGAGCGGATTTTGCTATTTTGACCGTCAATTAACAAATCTTATCCTTCTGCCAGCGGATGGATTCATCGAAGGTGGTATATTCAAACTTCTCCTGCTGCCAGTAATACTGCAGGTCCTCGCGCTGCCAGCCTTCATACAGTTCCTCCCAGGTAAAGGGACCATGCGGCAGGAGCGAAGCATGCTCAATGGGGTGCTCAACGGACTGGAACCGGAAATCGCAGGAAAGCCGCACGCGTCCAGGCTGTTGATTCGGTAGTGCTTTATGGACCGTCAGACTATGAAAGGTGACGAAATCCCCTGTCTCATAATCGCCCTCAGCCCATTCGCAGCCCAATCCGCAAAGGATCGATTCCAGACCTCCGGCTCCCGGATTGCTGGTCACTCCGAGCAAGCCGGCCTTATGGCTCCCTTCAAGAATGGACAAGCCCCCCAGCTCTCTGGAAACATCGCCGAGCGGAATCCAGCAGGTCCACGTGTCATAATCGCCCTGGATATGAAGGAAATCCTGATGCGGCGGAGTCGCATGCGCAAAACGGTGCGGCACCATGACACGGGCGATATTGCGCGGATGCGGGATAGCCCGGGCGCCGAATAACGTCTCATAAAGCGCAAGAAGCTTGGGATCATGGGTCATCGCATGAAATATTTCCAGCTTTTGAACAGCAAGATAAACCTCATACGGCACACCGACACCGTTCCAGTTGGCATCCTCTTCGCTCAAACGGTCCAACGCTTCCTGATCGGCATAACCGCTCATTAGTGGATGTCTGGCGTCCAGCAATCCCTGCTCCTGCAAAATCATCAGTATCGCTTTACGGACCTGTATAATACTCTCTTTGGAAAAAAAGCCTTTGAAAAACAAATATCCTTTCTCATTCGCCCTCTCAAGCAGCTTCTCCGGCTGCTCCAGCAGGGGCGTGGCATCCTCAAACATACGGCTCGCCGGCATTAACGCGGTGTCCCGAAGCGGGTTATGGTCACTCATTGGATATCCCTCCGATGAATTAATTGTGGATTGCCGATTTCTTACTTACACTATATGCTAGTTAAGTATGGTTGTATTTGTTTTCCACAGACGGTTTTTTAACGTTTACCGACTATTTTGAAGGGGATGTTGCAGATGGGAATACCTGCTGCTGGAAGACTGCAATGGAATGAGCTGACACCTGTCGTTTCCTATGCAAATCGCTATGAGGGTTTACCGGGAAGTTCTTTTGGTCCGAGGTATATTATGGATTATCAATTTATTCTGGTCATTGCCGGATACGGGACTGTGAATATTCAGTCAAAAACCTATGAAGCGAAGCCTGGGGATTTATTTTATTACGGGCCGTTTGTGGTCCATACGTTTACAGCAGATGAAGATAAGCCCTTCATCCTATACGGCATTCATTTCTCCTGGCAGGCGCAGCTGCCCGCTCGAGGAGGCGTGAAGGAAATTAGGGTCATCGATTTGGACGATTCCGGGGCGGTTGAAGCGATCCCCAATACAATGCTGATCGAAGGAGAGAAAGAAGAAGACGCGCTGCTGATACAGGATAAACAATCCCACCACCTGGAGCGGATTGAATCGCGGTTCGCACGAATCGTGGAGCTCTATCTGATGGATTACGATTATATCCCGCTCCTGCTGAGGTCGCTGTTTCTGGAGCTGGTCATCTCCATCAAGCAGGGCGTACAGCTTCCCCATCTGGGCCGTTCCACCGGCAGCCCCCTCGTCCGGCTCGTTGCCGAAAATCTGCACAAGCATGCGCAAGAGAAATACGACAGGGCCTGGCTCGAAGCCTGGACTTCCTACCATCCCGACTATATCAGCCGGCTTTTCCGCAAGGAAACCGGTCTCACGCCTTATGATTATTTTATGAAAGAAAAGCTTGCGGTTGTGAAATACTGGCTTATCCAGACCGATGAGCCTCTCGTCAGGCTCGCGGAGCGGTGCAATGCGGCCTCCATTCATGCTTTTACAAAATGGTTCAAAGAGCAGACTGGTCTCCCGCCGGGCAAATACCGGCAGTGGAGCCGGATGATTTGATTCTCATTGTCCGTCCAATGGATCGGCATCTGTGCGTTTGCTCCATCCCACCGGGAGCTGCAGCAAGGATAAGCCTTGCTGCAGCTCCTCAAACTGACCGCTCCAAAAGAAGACCGTCCCGGTCTTTTCGACTTAGGGACGGCCTTCTATGAATATGCGCTGATTATTGTTCCTCGAGGTCAGCAGCAGCGAATTTACGCGCTGCAGCCTTCGCATTCATAATACTGATTTCCTGTCGTTGCTTTCACTTCAAGCAAATCGCCAAGCAGGATGTCTTCGACTTCCGAAAATTCAAAATCGGCGATTTTGAGCAGGACCTTCTCACGCGCTTCCTCTTCCGTCTCGGCAGACCAGCTGAATTCACCTTTCTTACCGGTCGACTTTACTTCAAAAGCGAACAAATAGCGTGCCATATCGGCCAGCCTCCTTCCTTATCAACCTGTTACACTCTCTCATTATATCAAAACTCTGAAAGGAAATGAGCCTTTTTTTAGGAATGAGAGGCTTAGCGGCTGATTGGCTGATCCAAACTGCGGCGGCAAAATCGGACAGCCTATCTCAAAGACCGTACCGGCTTGCGTTTGCCGATTAGCGGAAATTCGCCTACACGCAGCTTCGCGCTTCCGTAAGGAACGAGCGTGAGCTCCGTCAGCGGCTGCCCCTGCGTGTCGGGATGGATCGGCGGCGTTCCCGCGTTGTTGCCCTCCATCTTCCATTCGCGGACCAGTTGACCGCTTGCCGTCAAGCGTATGGGGGCATTATGGGTATCAAACGGCTGGTAAGGGATATCCGCCAAGCTGACTTGATAATCCGTATCGGCCAGAAGACCGTATTTCCACGGAGAACCGGGATAGATCTCCCAGTCGCTGAACATTTCCCGTTTCGTTAGCAGCTGCCAATTCTCCTGCACCGGCAGCGCATAAACAAGGGGTCCCCGTTCCACGCTGATTGCATACAAGTTCCGCGATACCGTCCGGACCTCCATCGGCAGATGCAAGCGGAGCTTGTCGCCATCGCTCCATTCACGGGCAACCCGGGCATAGCCGTTAGCCGCTTGAAGAGAAATATTTTCTCCGTTAACGGTCAAGCTCGGCGCTACGCACCACTCCGGGATCCGGAACGAAATCGTGAAGCTCTCTTGCTGTGCCAGGCAGACCGATATGGCCACTTCATCCCGGAAAGGATAATCCCCGCTGATTTCGAGTGTGGCTTCAACACCGCGGCCTACCTGTGCGCTGACGGTGCACGGCGCATAAGAAACAGCCGCCAAGCCGCCACTTCCGTCCTGCATCCACAAATGGGATACAAATTTCGGCCATCCTTGATGCATATTAGCCGTACAGCAGCCAAAATGCGGGGTCAAACCAAACAGATTGGCATCAGGCCCGTTGCTCCAGCTGCGGGGTGCAATATTGCAGACAATCTGGTTCACCTGCTGATCGTATTGGTGGGATGTCCAGTCCGTAGATATGGCGGCAGGCAGCGCATTAAAGGCTACCTTCTCCAGAATGTCGCCAAATCTGCCTTCACCGAATATCCTCGTCAGCTGCTCCATCGAAAACATATATTCCACTACGGCGCACAGCTCCACTCCTTGACTGGGGTGAGTGCCGGAAAGCCATTCATCGCCGGAGAACATGCCATGGGCCTGACCGTGATACGTCATCAGACTGTCGATCCCGCGATGCACCGCTACCTTCTCAAGCGGATCACCACTCAGCTCGTACAGCACGCCTGGCGTTTTGATGCCCATTGCCACATTCACCACATGGGATTTCCAGTCCCATTCCTCCACCTTCCGCCAAAACGGAAAATCGTGAAACACATCCGTCCAGTCGACGGTCTGGCCGGCAACCAGACCGGCAAGCTCCAACAGGAAAGCGTCTGAGGTTCGTTTATACAGCCATTGAATACTGAGCAGCATCTCCGCACCCCGGGCTTCTGCCCAGCCCTCAAGCGGATTATCGACAATTTCAGCATGAACGTATTGGAAAAAAGAAGTCAGGAACGGGACAATCCGCGGATCCTCAGTAGCCTCCGCATATTGGGTCATCACCTTCAGCATAATCATATAATGCCACCAGTCCTGCTTCTTGTTCACATCGTTGTTGACCGTTTCGATGCGGGCAGGCCCGAAGGATCCGTTCTCCTTCTGGCTGGCAAGCGACCATTCCACCCATCGCTTCGCTTTGGCAATCAACTTCTCATCCTCCAGCAAATAGGCCAGCGGCAGCAAACCATCTACATAATAAGGTCCCCGTTCCCAGCTTTCCCCGTTGCCGCCTATCCAGCCGTTATCCGGACCTACATCCGCCCAGTGCTCCTCCAGATGTCCTGTAAAGCCGTCTGCCTGAATACGCAGCTGATCTTTCAGCCATCCGGCAGGTTTTATCCGTCCAAGCGGAAGTGCTTCAAAAGCCGTCTTCGTTAAGTTCATTGGCCTCTCCCTTTCTTCGCCTATCATTCAGTTGTAATATATCATGTCCGGCAAGGGGATAAGGATATCTGAACACAACCGGTTTTTATCCAATCACAACATCACGCGTTCAATCAGTTACTTTGCGGAACAGGTTGTAATCGCTTATTATAGAAAGAGAACTCAAAGCAGGAAGGATACCGATCATGCTCCAATTCATCTCTCCGCCGATGCCGCATTTTATCACCTGCGGTGAAGACACATACCCTGTAGGCGGACGGCATGCCAGCCGTTCCAGCATTGGTGTATTCGATTTGCTGATGGTCACCCGCGGGTGTCTGCATCTCGAGGAAGAAGGAACGCATTACCCTATACCCGCAGGGCATTTTGCCCTGCTTCGTCCTGACCGCGCACATCGGACGATGGCACCTTGTGAGGAGGAGACACATTTCTATTGGCTTCACTTTCACACCTTTGGCGACTGGAGCGAAGAGAAAGAGAAACGGCCCATTATACCGCCGCCGCGCGACCCTTATATGCAGCTCGAAGCTTTTGCCTTCTATCTTCCCAGGTCTGGACAGCTGCAGGACCCAGGGGCGCTCGCTGACAGAATGAAACAGCTCCTGCTTCATCAGCTCCAGCCGACAGGTTCGGCCCGCTGGCTGCAGCAGCAGCTATTTCAGGATTTGCTGCTTCAGCTGCAGGAAGAAAGCGGCATGACGGCAAGCAGCCCTCATTTGATCATTGCCGATGAAGCCGCGGCCTTTCTCAAACGGCATTACAAAGAACCGCTTGGCTACAAGCGGATGTCGGAAGAGCTTCATTTTCACGCGAATTATATCGCCATCTGCATGAAGAAGGCATACGGCTGCACGCCCCTGGAATATGTCACCCGCTATCGGGTCGAGCAAGCCAAACGCATGCTTATTCACAGCAACCTTTCCATAGGTCGGATTGCCGAGGAGACGGGTTTTGGCTCCTTTCCTTATTTTATCCGCTGCTTCAGCCGCAGCACCGGTTTCAAGCCGAAGGAATTCCGGATGCGCTACCGTTAAGTACGCCGCAAGACTGACCACTATTCCCCTTGAATTGCGATGCTTGAACTCCCCAGGCCCATTTATTGAGACGCCTGCCAGTCGGCAAGTTCTTCAGTATGAGGCAGATCGGCAAGAGGATCGTATTAACAGGAGCGCTCCTCTTTCCAAATATAATCGCCAGCATAACCAGGCTGCATTTCGGCATAAAGCTCCGCCCGTTGGTCCTTCAAGTCTTCCCGGCAAACTTGGCTGGCGGCTTGAAGCCCAGCGCTGATGCATAGGCTGCCCGCTCCGTCCGAAATGGTCCCCGTAAACAAAAGCCGCCTTCCTGCCGATCTCGGGAATTTCATCTTCCTCACGACAGCTTCTCATATAATTGGTTCAAGGCCATTCTAATGGATTCTTTTTTCATGGTATTGGCATCACTTTTCTTGTCCGAACTGGTTTTCTCCAGCGCAAGCAGAGCTAACGTATATCCAACAATTTCAAGACAAGCCGAAATCCTCGCCAGATCATCAGAGGTAATCCCTTTGTCATCAGACATCCGCTCGTCTCCTCTCACAGTTTATTGACTCTCTTCACAACCGACTCTTGGAGAATCATTGTTTTTCCGATCTGGCTTTTAAAACGGCCAGCAGCGCAACCAGATCGCCAATAATTACAATAACTGCGGACCATAAAGCGAGATCATCAGCCGATATATCATTTAATTCGGAGTTTGTGGTCGTTTTTGACATGCTAGATAAGCCCCTTAGCCTCACGTTATGATAACAGCCTATGCAATAAAAAAAATTTAGTATAGGCGAATGCATCGGGTTGCCAAAATAGTTGTTCGGCGGGAGGTGATTTCCTGCCGCTATGCGGCTCTCTCCGAATTAACGCAGTCTTCAACGGCACATAATAAATAGCCCGGAACAGGAAGAAATAAAGTTCCGGGCTTGCTTCTATGGCTATTACCCTCAGTATTCGCTTAACTTCACCGGTCCTTGACTGGACACGGATTCATACGCCGCTAAAGCAACTTTTGTGGAATGATAGCCGTCTCGTCCGGTAATAGGCACCGGCGTGCCGGATTTCACCGCGTTCACGAAGTCCGCTATTAACAGCGCATCCATATTCTGGCCCCAGTGAAGCCATTTTGTTTGAGCGTTCGACTCGCTGAAAACCTGATTTTTTTGAGCGAACCCATCCAGCTTAATGACGCCTTGCGTTCCTATGATTTCAATAACGACATCCCCCCATACAGGAAAGGATTTCGGTCTTGACCAGCTGGTATCCAGGACGCCGACGACATCCCCGGAATATTTCATATGAACGATTCCTGAATCCTCAACTGGCAAATCATTAAACAAGGTTCGCGATACCGCATGGACTTCAACTGGTGCGGAGCCAAGAAACCAATTCATCAGATCGGCAACATGGACAGTATGATCCAATATGGCGCCACCGCCTGATAAAGAAGGATTCACGAACCAATCTCCGGGCATTTTGCCGCGATTGAACCCTTTGAAGGCGACAAGCTCTCCAATCTCCCCCCGGTCAATCGCATCTTTAGCCTCCCGGGCACCAGGCATATAACGACAAGGAAAAGCTGTCATAAGCTGCACGCTATTCGCTTCGCATGCTTCGATCATTTCCTTCATTTCGATTAGAGAAACGCCAAGAGGCTTTTCGCACAGCACATGCACTCCTGCATGGGCCGCATCAATGGTCAAGCGGGCGTGATGAACATTCTCAGAGCAAATAATGACCGCATCAAGACCGGCCGCCAGCAGCTTATGATGATCCTGATAACGGGTCAACGTATGCTCTCTTTCGATTGCCGCAGCTCTCGCACTGTCCGAATCCGCAAATCCGACAACGGTCACATTCGGAACATTCCGGAGGGCATGCAAGTAACTATACGCGTGACCATGAGCGAAACTGATCATTCCAATCCGTATTTGTTCCACAGGGAGCCTCCTTTCATCAAATCGTTACCGGTAATCCGGTGTTTCCGGAGAGAATGGCTGCAGCTGCGATTTCGACAGCCTTGACCGCGTCTATTGTTGTAATAATGGGCTCATCTCCCGTTCTTATACAAGTCAGAAAATGGCTCAGTTCTGCAAAATAAGGATCATGCAGGGATGAATCACCGGGAACCTGAATGGCCTCCGCTACATCGGATGAAGGGTTCATTCTCTGTATGGTATAAGGCTGTGTGGATTGATTGTCGGAAAAAATGACACCGCCGCTGCCGGCAATTTCTACTGCTGTAGTAAACGGCCCCGGATATCCCCAGTACGCTTCTATATTAGCCACTGCATCGTTGTGGAACTGAAGGGTGACAAGTGCAACATGAACATTGGAGCTGCGGCGGCTCATCGTATAAACGGACCGGATATCCCCGATCATCCAGCGCATGAGATCAATATCATGAATCATCAGATCCATGATAATTCCACCGCTCCTTGTTTCATCGGAATACCAGCTGCTCGCAAGTGATGGATTTGTACCCGCACGTTTGGCATGGGCTATGCCAATCTTGCCGATTTGCCCGGATTCAATGGTTTTTTTCAAATTCTGATTCTCCGGAAAGAAACGGGCTACATGACATACAAACAGCTTTACCTGCTGTTTCTCGCAAGCCTGAACCATTTCCGCCGCATCCTCTGGACGCACGGCCAACGGCTTCTCGCAGATGACGTGCTTGCCAAGCCGCGCCGTCTTCAACACATATTCCTTATGCAGAAAGGTTGGAAGGGTAATACAAACGACATCCGGATTACCCTCTGTCATCAACTGCTCGAATGTATCGAAAACCCTGGTGCCGTATTGGCTGGAAAATGCTTCTGCTTTTGCAGCAGAACGGTCATAAGCGCCTGCAAGCTGTATCCCGTCCATTCTGGCCAAGCGGCTCGCATACATCCAGCCCATTGTACCCAATCCTATAATCGCGACCTTCAATTCTTTCCCTCCTGTGCCCGGAACAAGCAAGCTTATCCCCGTCGATATCCTATTCGCTATAGCTGGCAATGACTTTGCGAAGTCCTTCGCTAATATCATTCATAGCTTCTTCGTCACTCAGCAGCACGGTTTGCGAGAGCCAGAGCACTTCTTTCTCGCACATCCGCTCGCTTACGGGACATGAATCGATTCGCGGCTTCCCCGTCCATTCTTCAATCGATTTCTGAATCGCTTCATTCTTGTTGAGCGGAATATAGCCGTATGAGAAAGGCAGCCCCTCCGCATTCAGCTTGCGAATAAAGTCATTCTTATCCACACGCTCCGAAAATTCGGGAGCAAGCCGGAGCATATAGAGATGATAGGCATGGCAAGTCGTACCGGGGGTTTCTTTAACGGTAATCAATTCTTCCTGCTGCCCGAGCAAGGAGTCCAGCAGCGCCGCATTCTGCTTACGGACGCGTATTTGATCTTCCAAACGCGTCATTTGAGCGATTAGGATGGCCGCTTGGAATTCGGTAATCCGGTAGTTTTGACCGATTCTATCATGCTGGTACCAAGCACCGTCGAGTACACGCCCTACATTGATATAAGACCATGCTGCCTGATACACCTCATCGCTATTGGTGACAATCATGCCCCCTTCGCCTGCATTCAAGTTTTTGCTGGATTGGAAGCTGAAGGTTCCGATATCGCCGATTGCGCCAATCTTCGTGCCTTCGAAGGATGCGCCGATTGCTTGAGCGGCATCCTCAATCAGCTTCAACCCGTGCCGATCGGCAATTTCCTTCAGACGCTTCAGGTTCGCCGGAGCCCCGGCTATATGAACGGCTATAATGGCTTTTGTCTTTGGAGTTATTAATCTCTCTACTGCATCCGGATCAAGCAGAAGTGTTTCTTCTTCAATATCCGCAAACACGGGAATGGCTCCGAAAGCCAGTGCTGCGCTAGCCGTAGCGATAAAGGTATAAGACGGAACGATAACTTCATCGCCAGGCTTCACGCCGACTGCCTGGAGAGCAATCGTAATGGCAACGGTCCCATTGGCGCATGCAAGGGCGTATTTGGCATCATGGTACTGGGCAAACTGCTTTTCCAATTGTGTAATCTTACTTTGGAAGTCAGGTACAAGCGCTCCGCCCGTTCCTCCCCATTTACCCGAATGCAAGACTTCGAGCAGAAGTTTCTCTTCACGTTCATCAAAAATCGGCCACTCCTTGAATCCGGCAGTACGGACAGGCGTGCCTCCGTCAACGGCTAATTTATTCATCCATCTATTCCCCTCTCGCATTGTCATTTCTCCTTGAGTCTATAAGATCGGACTTGCGATGAGGTGACAATTATTTTTCTGAATATGCCAAATCTAAACAAGAATGGAGCTGATTAACTTTTTATTTGTTGGCCCAATCCGACTAGTTCTTGTACCAATAAGTCGCCGACGTTTGGGACATATGGAAATTCGCCGTGCATGAAAGGAGAGAAACAAGCCGGGTAGGAGTATTCTTTATTTGAAATATCATATTTATCAGCCGTGGGCACATAACCGATCGACCCGTTGGCTTGATTAATGACAAAAACCTTGAACGGCGAAAGCTGGTTCACGATTTTCCGATGAAAGCTGTAAAAGAGCTCAGCTGAATGGGCCAGCATCAGAAGCTCGCCGAACTGAATGACCTGCGCTTCCGTCTTCATATAACCTCTTGATTTAACATCGTATTCGTTCCAGAACGACTCCCATACTTCGCGTTCAAACAGAATCTGTTTCTGTGCCTGCTCCGGCATTTCTTCGAAGCTTCCTTGCAGTCGGTATATAAAGTCCAAGTTCCGCCGGATCATCGCTCTGTCGGACGCCACAACCTGAGGCAGCTCGATCTCTATCCGTTTAACGGCTATTCCCCCTTCCGTCAACGGGCTGGCCGCGTTCAAAGCCGTTTCTATAATAGCGGACAACTTATTGGAAAGGATATCCACCTGTCCGATGGAGGCCTGTAATTCATCATGGCAATATACCGGATTCAGATCCCCGAGAGACCCCTGCAGAAATAAACCCTGCACCCCATGCCGCTCGGAGAGCTTATTGATCGCCCGTCCCACGAAGTCTCCAGATATGAGGGTTCCATGGTGATTCAATGTAACGGGATGGCAGGAATAGTGAGCCAAAAATCCGATCATTTTTCCTTGATGGCTGACTTTCAGCACTTTCAGAACCTCGTCCGTCATTCCGCCCGGTTCCGATTTTGAATGGGTTTCCCGGTTATAGGCAATCCCTTCTGCCAGCCCTTCCCCGTACCCAAGCTCTACGGGAAGCAGCGAGTTCGAGGCTTTGCGTGCGGCATCTGCTATTTTGGCCGGCAAGGCGTTCAGATAAGAGGCATCTTTCTCTCCGAGTCCAATCACATTTGTTGTTGCCGGACCGGAATGCGTGTGCGTGCAGCAGAGCATAATGTGGTCAAACGGAATATCGCATTGTGCTGCGATAAGGCTCCGAACCTCTATGGACCGTTCATTGCTCATGGAAATGAGATCACATGAAAGGATAGCGCCTTTCCGGTCGCCGTCCTGCCAAACCATCGCATTGGCATACAGAGGGTCGAGAACTTCCGTCGCTTTACGGCCCAGTTTGAATCCATAACCGCATAATTCAACTCCCAGCCCTGGCGTAATATCCGATCGTCCAAATCCAGCCAAAAGATTCATCCCAGTTGACATTGAATACCACCCTTTATATAAAAATTGACAGAACCTCAATAGCTGACTATTCTGTAACTAAGCCTATCTTAAAGGAAATTCATGTTCAGATATGCCAAATCTAATATTTCAACTGACAAATATTGATTGAGGTGTCCTTCCATGTTTAAATATCCGGAATATCAGGATGTAGTTGGAAATTATACACCCGGACAGCTTCCCTGTTATATCTCGATTAATACCATTGCTTCGACAAGCGAATTGCATCATCATGATTTTGCCGAGCTGTCCCTTGTTATTGAAGGAACAGGAACCGAGACGATTAACGGTATTGAACACGAGATGAAGACAGGCACAGCCTCCTTTCTTCTACCCCATCATATCCACGAGATCCACGCTGCACCGAAAGCAGGCATTCGTGCCTACTGCTGCATGTTTGATATGCGTCTCTTAATGGAATCCTCCACTCACACCGAATTAGGAACACTGCTGCTGCGATCCGGACAGAGCTTTCCTTCTCATACGCAATTAACAGAAAACACGTTTAACCGGTTAGCAGCCGTATTTGATGAAATGATCGATGAATTGCATCAATCGCGCCCATGCAAGCAAAGTATGCTGAGTACGAAATTAATCGAAGCGTTGTTAATCTATATCCGCGCTCACCAAGAGAACAGGAATCCGCCTTCTGATAATAAATCCCCGGAAATCGCGAATATGCTTCAGTACATCCACCTGAATTACGGGGAAGCCCTTTCCCTTGAGCATCTATCCGCAAAATTCCATATCAGCATCCCCCATATATGCCGGCTGTTCAAGAAAGAAGTGGGGATCAGTTTTCTGGAATACCTGCATCAATTACGAATCCAATCCGCAAGCCATCTGCTCGTCACGACCAATATGCCGATCGGCGATGTGCTTATTGAAGCCGGCTTTGAGTCCTACCGCAGCTTTGTCCGTTTATTCAAGCGATTCAAAGGAGTTATACCGTCGGAGTATCGGAGCCGCTCCAAGAAAACTCCTGCGAAGCCATCATCATTTGAAAAATAACAATGGAGGAGGTCGGTTCAATCCGGCTGGCCTCTTTTTTTTTTCTCGCGGTGAAAGCGCTCCGATAAATAATCATTTTTTATTCAAGAATTTCGTATATCTTTCTAGTTTCGATTGCATCAAGAACGATTAGAATGAGGTTCATGCAGCCGTATTCTGCAAATATACAAAACAAGGGTGAGGGTTTTGAAATTGAACGCAAAAGCTATTATTGTTCCCGCAGTGTTATTAACAGTCTCTTTATCCGCTTGTTCATCAGGAAACAACAATCCGAATTCGACAGGAAACGAAAACGCGGCTAACGGTTCACAAGAAACCGTGACGCTGAATTTTCTGGATTGGGACACAACCGGTGAAATGACCAAGACCACCATTGAAAAATTCGAAGAGAAGTACCCCAACATCAAAATCAAGCACAGCGGGGTTGCCAACGAAGGTTTTAAGACTAAAATCAATGCGTTAATGGCAACAGGCGATGTGCCGGATATTGCGCAAATGACAGAGGATCTGGCGTTTAAGTGGGGATCGGAAGGAAAGCTGCTGGATCTGTCCAAATATTACGATAAGATCCCGGAGCTTGGAAACAAACTGGAGAGTTCCTATTATTACATTGGCGAGAATGGTGAAAATATCGGTTATATGAACGGCGTGGAATCCTTCCAGCTGTTCTACAATCGTGAAGTGTTTGAAAAAGCAGGCATAGATGCACCTCCAATCGAAGCCGAGAAAGCTTGGGACTGGGATACCTTCTTGAAAACAGCACAGAAGCTGACCCTGGACAAAAACGGCAAAAACGCGTCAGAAGCTGGTTTCGATCCGAAAAACATTGTGCAATACGGGGTTAATTTCTCTGCTTGGTGGGGGGCATGGAATCCTCTCCTGGCGAGCAACAATGCAGATATAACGAATGAAGACGGAACGGAATTCACCATGAACAACCCTGAATCGGTTGAGGTATTTCAGGCGCTTCAGGATTTGATTCACAAATATCACGTGGCCCCGTCCCTCATGGTCCAGAAGAACATGAGCTCGCTCGTCACACAATTCAAAGACAAAAGAATTGCGATGGCGTTTGATGGCCAATGGAATATTTCCGCTTTTGCCGAGAACGACTTCAATTACGGCGTTGCTCCACTGCCGAAATTCAAAGAACCAAAAACGATTCTGCTGGGCTCTGTTTTCAGCGTATTCGCTGAAAGCAAGCATCCTTATGAAGCGCTGCTATTCTATGAATTCCTGAACGACTTCGAGAATAATCCCAATTATATTTCCGGCAACCTGATGCCTGCTGACAAGAAATTTTATACCGATCAGGCGTCCATGGACCGTTGGATCAATAATGATGCCCATGTTAAGGAATACAAAGTGGCCGTTATCGATTACGTCATGAATCATTCCGTTATTCCCGCCGCATATAAGTTGAAAAACTGGACCGAAATCGATCAGAAGATTTCACCGAAGATCGAACTGATTATGAGTGGTAAAATACCGGCACAGCAAGCACTGGATGAGTTGAAAAATGAAGTCCAGCCGCTGCTGCAAGGAAAATACTCCAAATAGATAATCAAACCAAATAAGATCCATTATGTCGGGAGCATATGCACATGTATGTTCCCGACATGCTCATTAGGGAGAGATGGTTGATATGATTTACAAAGCAAATGTGAGCAGACCCGAAAAAAGGCTTCATGGCATTGCCAGCATGGAGCGCAAATGGGGCATTATATTCGCAACGCCTATTATGATCGGTTTCACAATATTTATCCTCGGTCCGATGATCGCTTCCTTATATTTCAGTTTGACGAATTGGGAGATTGGTTCTCCCGCAGAGTTCATTGGCTTGTCAAACTACAAAAAAATGTTCACCGAAGACACCGCATTCCGCAAATCCCTGGTTGTCTCTCTTTATTATGCCGTGCTCGGGACACCGGTTACCGTATTGTTTGGTTTCCTTGCAGCACTCCTGATGAACAACAAAATCCGTTTCCTATCGCTGTTTCGTACTATATTTTATCTTCCGTCCGTAGTGCCCGGCATAGCCGTTATTATTATTTGGATGTATTTGTACAATCCGGAATTTGGCATATTCAATTCTATTCTGGACTTTCTGGGGATACCGGGGTTGGAATGGGTGTACAGCGAAGCTACCGCAGTGCCTTCCATTGTATTGATGGTCGCCTGGCAGTCAAGCGGCGCCCTGATGATCATCTTTCTGGCAGGCTTGCAGGGTACGCCTGCTCATCTTTACGAAGCGATCGAGGTGGATGGGGGAAAAAGCTGGCATAAGTTCTGGTATATTACCCTTCCGTCCTTAACGCCTACCATCTTCTATTGTTTGATTACGCAGCTGATCGCGACGATCCAGGTATTCGATGTTGCCTACGCGATGACTCAAGGTGGCCCGAATAATGCGACACGTTTTTTTGTGTACAACATTTATACGACCGCCTTCTCCCAGTCCAAGATGGGTTATGCAAGCGCCCTCGCCTGGATATTATTCGTCATCATCGCCCTGCTGACCTTTGTGGTCTTTAAGACCTCCAAAAGCTGGGTCTATTACGAAGGAGGTGACAAGCATTGAACCGTTCAAGAAAACTTTTTGTATATATCTTTCTCGCTATCGGAGCGGCTTTCTGCTTGATTCCTTTCATTTGGCTCATTCGCAGCTCGGTCATGAGCGAGACTCAGATGTTCTCCTTCCCTCCTCAGCTTATACCTGATCCGTTTAAATGGAGCAATTACAAAAATGCATTTACAAAGGTTCCATTCGGTACGTATTTCTTCAACACTTTCAAGATTGAAGTCGTTTATCTGGTCGGCATGCTGATCACATGCACATTATCGGCTTACAGCTTCGCAAGATTGCAGTGGCCTTTGCGCAATGTAATCTTTGCGGTCATCCTGTCCGCGATTATGCTCCCAGGGGCTGTTGTGCTCATTCCCCAGTTTTTATTTTGGAAAACGCTCAATCTGCTGGACACCATCGCTCCGCTCACGGTCCCGGGATGGTTAGGTGTCGGGGGAATTCTGTATATGTTTTTGTTGAGGCAATTTTTCATGACGATTCCAAAGGATCTGGATGAAGCCGTATATATGGATGGCGGAAGCCCGCTAACCTTTCTGACCCGGATTCTTATTCCGCTCTCTGTGCCCGCTTATATTGCGATCGCCATTATGGGCTTTTGCGGAGTCTGGAATGATCTGCTTGGTCCGCTTATCTACCTGAATTCCGCCGAGAATTATACGGTTGCCGTTGGGCTTACGGCCTTCCAAACCGCGTTCCGGACGGAATGGGGCATGCTGATGGCAGCTGCCACTGCGGCAACAGCGCCGCTTATCCTTATATTCTTCTTTTTGCAGCGTTATTTCATAGAAGGAATCACATTGACAGGTATCAAAGGCTAGCGATAAGGTTAGGATATTAAACTGGCCAACAGGCAGGAGCTCGGAGGCACATAACCATGAAAGTCCCAGGTTGCCGATTATGTTGAAACTGTTCGATATCCATACCATTCGCGGAAAGTTCATTCTGCAGACCATGATCCTCACGGTCCTGCCGATGATTGTATTGAGCTCGCTATTCTACTATATTGCCTTAAACAAGCTGAGAGATAACGCTAATTATTTCGCTGAAACATCCCTGCGCGCAGCTAATTCCTATTTAACGCGGACGTTTAATGATCTGGATGAACTGATGGACGTTGTTCGTGTCAACGATACCGTCCAGCAGCTTCTCTCCGCCGAGGTGGTTTCGGAGGAGCAATATTTATCCAATTACAAGATCATCAACAAGATCACTGATTCCATTATCGAGACCAAAGATTATATTCAATCCTATGTTATTTATGGGACGGGCGAACAGAAAAACTTTCGGTTCTACCGGGGAATAACAACTGCGGCAGACCCCTACATCCTGGAATCCAACTATGTGAATGCGGATAAGTGGGTCAATTATCTCAAGAAACAACCATCCAGAACGCTGTTTCATTCGAACAGTTTTTTGTTCAATTCCTTTAAGAATAACAATTATTTCTATGCCAGCAAGCTGATTCATCAGTATGTGGATAACTATCATGTCATCGGATTGCTTGTTGTGGTGATCGATAAAAAGAAATTTTTTAATGATATTGAATTATTGACCAGCAGTCCGGACTCGAATGTCATGGTGTTGGATCCGGAAAATGTCATCATGGACACCTCTCATGACTACCGGAGTCCCCTTATGAATGAAGTGGTTCATGCCATGTCTGACAGACAGCATTCGGGAAAATTCACCATGCGGTACAATCGGGTGAACTACAGTGTTTTCTATGCAGAAGAGCCCGTTTCCAAGTGGAAAATCATTCATTTCACCGAGTCCGTCAAGCTTTTTGAGAAGGATGCCGACTCCATCCGAAACTCGACGATTGTCATCTTCTTCCTCATGCTGTTTCTTGGCATTCTGCTCGCATTGCGATTCGGCAATATGATCAGCAAACCTCTGCGCAAGCTTCACAAGCTGATCAAGCAGGACGGTATCATTCAGTCAGACAATGGTGATTTTGACGAGAAAGACGAGGTCGGCCAGATCGGCATCCTTTATATCCGATTAAAAAAACAAAATCAGTTTCTGAACGACGAGATTGTTAACGAACTGATCAAAAGAAACGAAGCCGAAATCCAGGCTCTGCAATCGCAGATTAACCCGCATTTTCTGTACAACACTTTAGAATCCCTGAATTGGCTGGCTATATCCAACAAGCAAATGCTTATCAGCGAAATTATAGGGGCACTGGGTGATTTCTTCCGAATTGCCATTAGCAAGGGCAGCACTTATATTCCAATCGCCAAAGAAATCGATCATGTCCATGCTTATATGATTGTTCAACGATTCCGTTATAAGGACAAAATCGAACTTATTATTGAGGTTAACGAGCAGGTGATGGGTTATTACATCCCCAAATTCATCTTTCAGCCCATAGTAGAGAACTGCATCTACCACGGTCTTAAACCCACGAATGTGAAAGGTACGATTATGCTGACGGGCGATCGTGTGGGTGACAGCCTGGAATTTCAAATTACGGATGACGGCATCGGCATGTCTGAAGAGCAATTAACGGAACTGAGGGCTGCATTAGATGTGGACAGCTGGGACCAGGCGTATGGCCTGCGCAATGTTCACAGAAGGTTGAAACTGCAATTCGGCGATTTATATGGAATCAGGATCGTCTCCCAGCCAGGGCAATTTACATCCGTAATCATCACAATCCCCATTCTGACGGAAAATGAGGTGACAACCCGTTATGGTAAAAGCTCTCGTAGTGGATGATGAATATTATATTCGGGAAGGGATCGTCACTTCCATTCCCTGGGGTGAGCTCGGTATAGATACGGTCGGAGAAGCGGAAGAAGGGTTAGAAGCCTGGAATAAATTCCAGTCCCTCCGGCCTGATATCGTACTGCTTGATATTAATCTTCCGAAACTATCCGGAATTGAGGTTGCACGCCGTATTCGCAATGTTGATCAAGAAGCCCAGATTCTGTTTTTGACCGGCTATGATGATTACAGTTACTTAAAGGAAGCCATTACCTTGCAGGCAGTAGATTATCTGCTGAAGCCAATTGTTTATGATGACCTGCTGCAGCTTTTTAAAGCAGCTGTGAGCAAGCATCATGAGAAGAATAAAAGCAAACAATATCTTTCACTTTTGAAATCCCAAATCCAATCGCTCAGCCAAGCGCCACAGGATATCATTCTCTTGGATTTGCTTCAATCCCGTACACGTGCAGACGAAATCGTCAGCCAAATCCCATTCCTGCAAGCACATACCAGGGAACATATTTATTATGTCATCAGCATGGAAATCGATTTATACGAGCAATTATCAAGTGAAAGATCCCAACAGGATAAAGCCACTTACATGTATGCTTACCAGAAGCTTGCCCAGGAAGCGGCTGATCAGATTAACCTGTCGGACTGCAGAATCATCAGCGACTTTCCCGGCCGTTTAATCGCCGTCATCTCATATGGGGTAAGCCGCCATATGAGAACTTACTTTGACGAACAAATCATCGAGCTTGCCCAGCATTTCCAGCGTGTATTTCGTGATTATCTAAAAACAACGATCACCGCAGGTGTCAGTTCGCTCGTAAACGGATACGACCGGCTGCCCGAAGCCTATCATCAATCCTTGCATGCACTGGTACAAAAGTCCGCTGTCGGCAGCGGAAAAATCTTATTTGCGCCTTATATGGAGACCCGGATTCATCACCATATTGATATTATGCCATTAGAGCTGAGCATGCTCAGCAGGATGAGTGAAGGGAATTTGACGCTTGCCCAATCCAGCTATCGGCGATGGACAACCAAGATTTACGCTAGTGGAGCAAGCTCCATCAAAGGCTATGCCAAGAATTTGGTCATGCCGATGATGAGGATGATTCATGAATTCCATTTGGAAGGGGACGCAATCGATGTTCAACCGCTTCTGACAGGGTTGGTTGCCAACCGGTCCAATGAGGAAATTGAGGGTCTGCTATTAGGCTACATAACCAGTATTACAACAGAAATCGCCCAAACTAAAAAAATACCCGTATCCAAAATGATTTCGAAAGCGAAAACATGGATTTCAGAGCATCTGGACGAAGAGCTGCGGTTAACCCAATTAGCAGAGCTGCTGCATATAAGCCCCAACCATTTCAGTGTGCTGTTCAAGCAAGCTACCGGCGTAACCTTTACCGAATATGTTCTCACAGCCAAATTCGATAAAGCCAAGGAGCTACTTGCGAACACAGATATGAAAATTTCCGATATTGCATCTGAAGTCGGTTATATTGACAGCAATTATTTCAGTATTGCCTTCAAAAAACATGAAGGGGTCACCCCATCGGTTTACAAAAAAATGAATGTTGTGACAGATCCATAAATGCTAGTCAAAAATCCCCTTGCGATCAAATAAAACAGGGGAGGGGACGACGCTCGCCCCTCCCCTTCTATTTCAATTTTGAATCGAGGATCGCGTTCCTGCGTATTCGGCGATTTATTCTCCAACCGGCGCAAGCTCCCCAATTGTCTGCATAATTTTCTCATGAATTTTCATTACAAGCGGTATTTGAGACTGCTGTACCTCTTCCATCGGCGCACGGACCGTCCCGCAATCAATCCCCCTTAAACGGATGATTTCTTTCAGTGCAGAATGGGTGGGTAGTGACAGGAGATCGGTAATAATATCATTAATCAATGTCTGCAGGCGCTGCGCTTCCTTCATCATACCGTTTGCATAATACTGCTCCAGACGCACGAATAATTCGGGCATACAACCGTAAGTCCCGCCGATACCGCCGTCGGCTCCCATGACCCTCCCGGCCAAATATTGTTCGTCCGGACCATTGAAAATAAGGAAATCCTTGCCGCAGATCGATTTGAAACGCTCCAACTCGAAGGTGCTTGCCACCGAAACTTTGACGCCGATAACCTTGGGATTCTCAATCATTCGCCGCAGCAGTCCCGTTGTAAGAATGAAGCCCGTTGTTGCGGGAATATGGTAAATAATAAACGGCAGTTCGGTGCTGTCCATGATGGCCGCCCAATGCTTTTGCACGGCTTCCTCACTATGCCGGTAATAGAAAGGAGGGACCGCCGATATGGCGTCAGCTCCGGCACGCTCGGCGTGAGCCGCAAGCTCGATACTGTCCCGTGTAGTCATCGCTCCAATATGAGCTATAACCGCGATTTCCCCTTGGCTTTCCGCGATCACCGCTTCAAGCACCTGCTTTCTCTCCTCTATACTTTGCAGCAGGCCCTCGCCGGTGCTGCCGCAAACGTAAACCCCACTCACGCCTTTATTGATTAAGAACCGGATCAGCCGTTTGACGGCTTCCTGATAGATATTCCCATTGTTATCGTAACAGGAGTTGATCGCAACGGTTACGCCTTTAAATTTATCCAGGTCATATGACTTCATGGTCAGTTTCCTACCTTCTATGGATGATTACATGAGGACGGATCAACTACTTGTTACGGATGCAAGCAAATAAACGGGGTCTCCCTTGCGAATGACGGGAATTCCGAGGATCATGACGAGAAATCCGTCGCTGCCTGCAAGGACGCGCTGCAGTTCCGAACCGTCCAGCGCATAGATCGTTCCGATCAAATCCCCTTGTCTAACTTCACTCTCCAACGGAATCGCCGGAATGAAGAAGCCGTCCTCCTCCGCTGTCGCCGAATGGTCGAAATTGCCGTCGCTGTATATCGTTTTCCGTTCCATTTCCTGCTGATCGATTGGCCACTTAAGTGGGTCGACAAGCATTTCAAGATGGTTGATCAGCCGGATAGTCCCTCCATAAAATAATCTTGCATCCTCCTGACGGACCCTGCGCCCTCCATATGCCTCTGTATACAGCCATGGAATGCCCAGCGCTTGTGCCGAAGATACACTTCTGCCGGGAGATATCTCGTCGTGTGCCCACATTAGCTTAGCTCCAAATGCTTCAGCAGCCTCCCTGCACCGCTGGCTGAAAGCGGATCCTTCTTCCTGATAGTAGCCGACTAATGACGCGACCGCATAATGGGTTCCCCCGCTGTGCAGATCAAGCAAAAAATCCGCTTTAGCTATCATGCGGTGATGAAGCTCATAAGCCAGTTTTTCGGTTACCGTACCGCTTTGCTGTCCCGGGAAAACACGGGCCAGATTCACTCCGTCATCCGGGCTTAATCGGGTTCCCCCCTCGTAAGCGTACGGATTCGCACAGGGAATCATTAACAGATTCCCTCTAATATCCTCTGGCAGAAGTTCGCTGAACAATCGCAGAATCGTCTCGATCCCTTCGTATTCATCGCCATGAATACCTGCCAGAATGAGCAGATTAGGTCCGTCTTCATCCCCCGCGATTTCAAATGCAGGGATCCAAACTTCATCTCCTTCATCCGGCTTGCCTTCTAATAGCAGCCTGTACGTATGTTTCACTGACCGTGAACTCCGATTCCATGTAAATTGATCGACCGGTATCCGATCCGCTGTCAATTGTGCCACATCTCCTTCTTATACGATACTTAACGGAGGAAGCCCTTGCTCGAAGCGTTCATGGGCAAGAGGCACCGCTTCACCGCCGCTTTCCAGTACGGTTTCCCCGTGTCCGGCAATTAGCTGTTGATAAAGGCTATTCTTCAACGGACAGGAGCGGCAGGTTCACTGGCTGCCCCGACTTTGCTGACTGCATCACGGCCCATGCGACGCGCACTGCCCTGTAACCATCCATTGGGTCCAGGATGTCCGATTGTTTGCCTGAAGCCACGCAATCGACGAAATGAGATAGCTCATCTGCTAGTGCGCCTCCCAGACGTCCATGCGTTTCATGCATGTTGAGAATAGCGGGAACAAGTGGTCTGGTTTCATCGATATACGTAACGCCTTGTTCCGGATCTATGATCTGAACACTCCCGTTATCCGCTGTGATCTCCATGCGGACGTCCTGGTAGGATGGGGCTCCGTCAGGCAGCAGCCAATTACATTCGATGATCCCGATACCTCCCTTGTTAAAATGAAGGATGGCCCAATTCATATCGGCAGCCTCAGATCCTTCCGGAGTGGAACGAGTCGCGTAGACCTGATGCACATCATCTTCCATATACCAGTGCATAAGATCGATATCGTGAATACCGAGTATGAACACCGGCTCAATCCGGTTATAGATGGAGAACACGGACTTCCAATTGTTGCGCTTCGCATAAATCGAGCGAATAGAGCCAAGGTTACCCTTGGCAAGCCGCTCTTTGACGGCGGCATACCTTGGATCAAAACGCAATAAGTGACCGCTCATCAGTATGCGTCCGCTTGCCGCCGCTTCCTGCACCAGTTCGGCAGCAGCTTCCGGATTATGCGCGAGCGGCTTCTCGACGAACACATGCAGTCCTTCTCTCAAGGCCGCCTTGACAGGTTCTGTATGCAGATGTTCCGGCGTAAGAATATCGACAGCATCCAATTCGGCTGAGGCCAACATATCCGGCCAGTTGACATAGCAGCGCGCATCAGGAAACCACTCCTTGAAACGGGCATACCTATCAGGATCGGGGTCACTGACTGCCACAACTTCGACATTCGGTAGACGGCTTAATATGCGGGCATGCTGCTCGGCGAAGCTGCCGAGACCAATAATGCCCAAGCGAATCCTGATCATGGAATCATTCCTTCCTGAGTGGTTGCATTATATATCCAATTGCTCTACATCCAGACATGGAACAGCAATCTCCGAGGTCATAGCGGACAAGCGTTTGCCGTCCTTGAAGCCGTTGCCACTGATCACACAGACAACTTTATCAAAAGATCGCCCGGTATTTTCCGCACAGTCGCGAATGAGCCCGGCTACTGAAGCAGCGCCAGCCGGCTCGCAGAAGATGCCTTCCTCCTCTGCAAGCAGCCTCTGAGCTTCCCAAATGAGCGGATCACTAACGGCAATGCCACTCCCGCCGCCATTGGCCATGATTTGCAGCGCAAGCCTGCCGTCTGGGGGATTCGGAACTTGCAGGCCCGAAATTTGCGACGTCGACGCTCCAGATAGAGGATCCCTCGATCCGGCGTGATACGCCCGTACGATATTCGAACAGCCCTCGGACTGGACGGCGACCATACAGGGGGCAGCAGCCGTTCGACCGTTCTTATTCAACTCATTAAAGCCTTTCCAGATACCGCAGTATAATCCGCCGCCTCCTGCGGATGCATAGACATGCGAGGGCATGCCCTGTAATTCATCATATATTTCGTAAGCAATGGTCTTAACGCCCTCCATGGCATAGGGATTGAAACGGAAAGCGGTGATCATCATTTCCCACCCGTGCTCCGCGGCCCCTTCAAATATGCGTTCGAAGACTCTTTTGCCAATGGCAGGGTCATTTCCGAAGCCCTTGACCTTACGCACGTTCGCCTTGTGCACAAGAGCCTGGGCAAGCTTAGCCTCCGTTACATCCTCCAGTACGAACAAATGATAAGGGAGGTCGGCACGAGCTGCATAAGCCGCAGTAGCGGCTCCTGCATTACCAGAAGAAGTGCCGATGCAAGCCTCCCGGCCCTGCCCAATGGCCCAGGATAAACCCATTGCGGCAATGCGATCCTTATACGAACCTGTCGGGTTGCCCCCTTCATACTTGAAATACAGTTCGCCGATGCCAAGCTTATCCCCAAGCCGGGAACTCGGAATAAGTGGCGTCATGCCTTCTCCCAAATAAAGCCTGTTCTCTACTGGCACCGGAGGAAGACTTGCGTGATATCGCCAAATTCCTTTCTGACTCTTATCATTTATTGGCACGCTCTCATACTGCGGCAGCAGAATGCCGCCGCATACCGGACAGGCGTACAAGGATATTTCTTGCTGTACAGTCTCACACTCCGTGCACATATTCCACACCATATCACTTCTTTTCTTATTGAATTAGGGGTCCTGATTCCTTCGAATTGTGGACAATAATCGGCAGAGCCCTATCGTCCAATACGCAATTCAACCCATTTGATCGTTGTCTGAGCCTGATGATCGGCTCCGGCAGCGGACACAAGATCGATCATCTGATAGCCATCCTTCAGCACAGACGCGGATAGGGAATACGAATAGGCTTGCCCTTCAGGCTTCGGCATCGGCAGTTCCACGGGAGTCCCCGTTCCACAGAGCTCGCCATTCACATAAACCTTCAACTGCTCCGCGCTAAAATCTGACCCCGCTGCGATTACAACCGCGGTATCAGTTTCCGGCTGCGGTTTCTGACCAGTCGGAATGCGCACCTCTTTGTTCTGCCCGCTTCTCAGCTCAATAGGCAGCGCCGTTGCCCGAGGGTCCCCGGGTGCCCAGGTATCTGGATAAGTGAGTACATGACGCCGCGGCTTGCCCGCAAGTGTAGCGAGTTCTCCTGCCTCCTGCAGCAGAATTGGGTAATGGTGAAGATCCGAGATTGTCGTATCTGCGTCCATGTAATTGAACAAGTAGATCCGGTCAGCTCCTCGCGCGAGGAACGAAGCTGCCGCACCGCGAACCGTCTCAAGCGTATTGGTCTGCCGCAGTGGACTTGCCGGATACGCCCGCAGCAGAACTTCCAGCCCTGCAGCAAGCAACGTACCGCTGCCTTCCAGAAGCTGCTTCCATAACTCGATTGGCATATCCGTTTCAATCGACTCCCAGAATGGGGTTGGGACCAGCATGTCTACCAGTCCTTCGCGAGCCCACAACACCGCATGCATCCCGAGATCGAAGGCTGTCTGTGGCCGTGAAGCAACCCGGCAGCCCAGCTTGATCCGCATACCGCGTTCCGCGCCTTTGCGGTCGAGCAGTTCCCTGACTTGACGCAGGAATGCAGTCAAGTGCTCTCTGCCCACTTCCTCCTCGCCCGGCTTAAAATGAAAGGCAAATCGCATCCAGTCCAGTTCAATTCCGTCGAACTCATACCTGTCCACTACTTCCTCGATCAATCGGAAATGGTACTCGCGGACCTCCGTTTTGCCGAAGTCGAACGCTTTGTCCGTCCACGCCGAGAAGCGGTGCTGTACCCGCCGCAGATCCGGCCTTTCGCGCCAGAATCCGCCTATTAACGGGTGCGATTCATCGTTCACGCAGTGGACATCGTTCATCCGGACCGACACCCAAGGCGACAGTCCCTTCTCCCGTGCGCGCTGCAGCAGGATGCCGCAGAAGTCCAATCCATCCCGATGGATTTGCCAGGCACGATGAATCCACGCTCGCGTAGACTCGCGCGATTCCTCCGGCAGGCTTTGAAAGTGCGGCTGATCGGCCCCGGCTTCGGGATCGTAGCCCTTCCAGAACGAATCCCACACCTGACTATCATAAGATGTCCGCATGGCATTCACATTGACGAGAAATTCTTTAACCTGGGTATCGGCATACTGATCGACGAGTGCTTCGATATCTGCACGTGATACCTCACGGTCGCGCCGATTATAATAGAAATGGTTGTTGTCTTCATTCATGCATAAACCTGCCATGACTTCTCTCTCCTTAGAATGAAATTGGTCTGCTATCCTTTGACCGAACCTGTCAATACCCCTTTGACAAAATGCTTCTGCAGAAATGGGTAAATGAGCAGAATCGGCAGCGTCGTCACCATGATGGCTGCAGCCTTAACGCTTTCCGCCGTTGGTTTCTCCGATAAGCTTGCAATGACCGATTGATTAATATCAGTCGAGCTATATTGCAGCACGATTTGCCTCATGATTGCCTGTACCGGAAGCAAGCTGGTGTCGGTGATGTAAATCATCGCATCAAACCAGGCGTTCCAGTGGCCGACTGCGTAGAATAGTCCAATTGTCGCAAATGTCGGCAGGCTAAGCGGCACGACGATACTGACAAGGATCCGCAGCGGCGACGCGCCGTCAATCATAGCGGATTCCTCAAGACTTTCCGGTATTTGCGTGAAGAAATTTTTCATGATAATCAAATACCAGGCGCTGACTAGCCCCGGAAGAACCATGACCCAGAATGTATTAGTCAGATGAAGACCCTTCATGAGCAAATAATTCGGAATAAGCCCGCCATCAATCAGCATCGTGACAAAGATCAATGCAATCACGGCATTCCGTCCAGGCAATTGTTTGCGCGCCAAACCGTAAGCCATCATCGCCGTTATAATCAGATTAAGTGCTGTGCCTATAACGACTCGCATAATCGTAATGTAGTAAGCGTGGTATAAGGTTGACGTTCCGCTTAGCAGTACTTTATATGCCGTTACATCCAATTTCTGCGGGATGAGGATGAAGCTTCCTCTGCGGATGAGCTCATTCTCGCTGACGAATGACGTTGAAAGAATCACCAGGAATGGCAGCAGGAATGATAACGACACAATCGTCAAAAATGAATAATTCCCGATTCTAAACAGTTTCTCGCCGAACGCTGTTTTTCTATTTACCATACTGATCCACCTCTACCAGATGCCTTCCTGATTTAGTTTTTTGGCCAAATAGTTCGTGCCAAGCAGCAGGACCATGGCGATAGCCGATTTGAATATAGCTACAGCCGTCGCAAATGAGTACTGCATCTCAACCATACCCTTCCGGTATACATACGTATCGATGATATCGGCTACTTTATATACAGGCGGGGAATACAGCAGGAAGATTTGTTCGAAACCCGCATTCAACAGTCCGCCGACTGCAAATATGAACATAATCACGATGACGAACATCATCCCGGGAAGAGTGATATGCCAAATTTGCTTGATTTTACTGGCACCATCTATAACCGCAGCTTCGTACTGCTGTGGATCGATCCCTGTAATCGCTGCCAAATAGATGATCGTCCCCCAGCCGACTTCTTTCCAAATGCCTGTCGTTACGAGAACGCTGCGAAAATAGTTTGTGTCTCCAAGAAAGTAGACGGGATCTACTCCTAGCTTCTGGAGCAGCCCATTCAAGATACCCCCATCCAGCGCAAAGACCGTTGTGATCAATCCCGCCATAACAACCATGGAAATAAAATGAGGAAGATACGAGATGGTTTGTACGAACTTTTTAAAAGCGGCTACCCGCACCTCATTCATCAGCAGCGCTAATATAATCGGAGCTGGAAATCCGAACAGCAACCGGTAAAAACTAATAATGATCGTGTTGCCAAGAATATCCCAGAAGTAATACGAACCCATAAACGTTCGAAAATGCTTAAGGCCGACCCACTCGGAGGAAAATATGCCCCGGAGACCGTCAAACGGCGCCACATCTTTAAAAGCAATGATAATACCGTAAAGCGGCACATAATGGAAAATAATAAAATAAAGCAGGCCAGGTAATATAAGCGCATAATACAGCTTGTTCTTGCGCAAGGTGACCCTGATGCTATTAGAGGCTTGTGCCTTCATATCAGCTTTCTCCTTTCTGCAAAATCTCTTGGCCGCAACCTGCGGATGTCCGCCCGGCAGGCGCCTCTAGGCGAACATCACGCATCGGAATCTGATTGCTTGTGACCAAATAATGCCTTGCGATTATTTACTTGGCTGCCTTCACTTTCATATTCTGGTCGGTGTAAACCTCAATCCATTTGTCCATGCCTGCATGATTTAGTTCTTGAAGGAATTTATCATACTCAGACATCGGTCTTGCTCCCATGATGAATTTCGTTACTTCCTCTTCCATCATGCGGGTCAAGTCCGACAGTGCAGGCACTTGCTCGTTAATCAACGCGTTATCGTATTTGTACGCTTCCTCCGCATCGCCAGGCATGAGGGCACGCTTCGTGTCCGTTATATATTTGCGCATATAGTCGAATTGCGGTGCGTTTACGGGGTCCTTCGATTCAAACTGGACCGTATATGCAAAGGTCGATCCGATAACGAACTCGCCGGCATAATCCGTATTCAATGTCTCTAACACCCGTTTTTCCTTATCTACGTATTTCCAATGCTTGCCTTCGATGCCATAAAAGGCGAGGAAATAATTTTCAATATCGGAATGCAGCCAATCGATATACTTTATAACCGTTTCGGCGTTTTTCGAACTTTTGCTGATCGCCCATCCGCTGACATCAATGCCGCCCATACTGGTCACGTAGCCTTTGGGTCCTTTCAGCTCGGCAGCAACCTCATATTTGGCATTGGGTTCGTTCTGCTGCAGCGCACTTTCATTGCCTGCTATAGATGAATACCATCCTGCAAATCCAGCTGCGCGGTTCTGCTTGACCAATTCGGTGATGCGTTCGTTTTTTGCTGAGAAAGCTTCCTTGAAGATATAGCCCTTCTGATACCAGTCAGCCATCTTGGCAAGGAACTCCTTATAACCCGGATGCATCACAGCAGGCTTCACTTTGCCGTCCGTGTCGATCCAATTGCCATACCCCGTACCCATAAAACCGGCGGCCAACGAGTTGTTTAAGCCAGACAAGTTCGTGAGCAGCGGAATCGTCTGACCAGATCCAGCCGGATCCTTCTCCTTGAACGTTTTCAGTACATTTTCCAATTCATCGATGGTGGTCGGCATTTGCAGCCCTAACTTGCTCAACCAATCTGTACGCATGTAAACCGTATTTCCTGCAATTGCAGGCAGCCTTGGAATTCCCCATATTTTCTTATCCGGTGTCGATACGGC
Organism: Paenibacillus nasutitermitis; assembly: GCF_014641075.1. GTDB lineage: Bacteria > Bacillota > Bacilli > Paenibacillales > Paenibacillaceae > Paenibacillus_Z > Paenibacillus_Z nasutitermitis. The sequence goes on along the minus strand of NZ_BMHP01000001.1, from coordinate 647,037 downwards.
ATCCCATGAAGTCGCCCAATCCTCAGGCCATAGCTTTCGGATATTCGCTCCGTATTTGTCTAACAGATCATTCAGCGGCATGAGCGCCCCTTTGCTTTGGAAGTTGGGCAATTTGCCCGCCAAAAACACGTCGAGCGGTTCATTGGAAGCCAATAATATGTTCAACTTCTCTTCCTCTGTTCCTTTTGGAGGAATAATCGGGACGACCTCAATGCCGATCTTGTCGATGATCGCCTGCTTGACGAGCTCAAGATCCTCCGGCTTACTCATCTTCGTTTGGGATACTTGACCACCGTTTGCATAGAAATAAATTTTTTCTGTTTTCGTTGAAGCCTCCGAATTGGAATCGGTTGTAGGATTCGTTCCTCCGGACTCTTTGTTACCCGACGAACAAGCCGAAACAGATAAGACGACTGAAGCGGCTAAGATAAGGTGACTTGCTTTTTTCAACATGCAAAAAAAACCTCCCTTTAATTGTTGAACCAATCATGATCATACGAGCGGGTTCCGGAACCCGCCATACGGTTAACCACACTCATCGTAACGGGTAACCGCTTTCTTCGAAATGCCTCATTCTTGTACTGAAGTCCCTTAAAACCGACGAAGTAAGAAATGGAGCATCCCGAAAAATAGAGGATATTCATGCAAGCATGAAGAAACGGCTAACGCCGCCCTCAACCTTTCCTGCAATTAGAAAAAGACGGATTGCTCCGTCCTCATTAAGCTTCAATTTCAGCCGTTTGGACATACATTTTACGAAATTCTCCTGGTGTTGTCCCTGTGCGCTCTTTGAACAGTTTGATAAAATGATTCACCTTCACATAACCGACCCGTTCGCAAATGTCCTTGACTTTCAGATCGGATTGGATCAGCATCACTTTGCTCTTCTCGATCCGAGCGGCAGTCAAGTACACTAGAAACGTCTGTCCGGTCTTCTCCTTGAAGCTGCGGCTGAGGTAAGAGGGATTCAGTCCGAGCCGTTCGGCGATAAGCGACAACGAGATGGTATCACCGCAATCCTCTTCAATCATCGCCAACACTTCCTGGACATGCCTGTTCGTCTTTTCCTGATGCGCTTCGCCAATTGACTCGATCATCATGGAGACAATTGAAGCGAACCAGGCGCGTATCCCATCGAGGTCGCCCTTCTGCAGCAGCTCCAGATACATATTGTTCTTCGCCCGCATCGTCTTCTGCAGGTCGAGTCCATATTGGCCTGCGGTATCCATCAGGCCGACCAGCAATCGCATCAACGATTGCTGCATTTGTCGGAATTGCGTTTTGCCACCCTGGCCCTGCACACTCTGATCGATCAAATTATCCAACACAAGAAGGGCTTCCGATTTGTCGCCGATCTTGATACAGTGCTTCAGCAAATCTTCTTTATCCTTCGGATATTGAGAACTCTTTCCGTTCTCCGGCCGAATATCTTCAATGTAGACAATATCGCCTTGACCAGTCATATCACGGTAGCCGAGTGCCTCCACTGCTTCTTCGTAGGTTATCATTAAATCCGTAATTTCGCGGCAGTAAGAGCCGATGCCGATTGAACAGCGAAGTCCGGTCTCGCTGTGGATGCCCGTTTGAACATGTTCAGCAATCGTGAAGATATCGGCAAACTCGTCTTCACGGCAATTGAGCAGCAGCGCGAACATTTCTTCGTTCAATTCAACGAGCACCGAACGATGCTCGCCTGAGCCGATGATTTGCCGTTCGATCATATCGGCCGCCCGAAGCTTATTCATACTATACTTCTCGACACCGGTTTGCCTTCCTTTTGGGTCTTCCACCATAATCAACAGCAGCGTAATATCCTGCAATTCCAGATCGATATCCAGAAAATTTATCCGCTCACTGATTTCTTCTTTTGTGTATGTCCCATTTTTGATCAAGGTGTGCAAGAACTTCTCGCGGTAAGCAGGCAGGCTTTCCTTCAATCTGACCTGTAAGCTCTTGCGGCCCTCATAGGCTTCAACCAGACCATTGCGAATTGTTTTCAGTTCGCCAAGTTGGTTTCTTCCCGTTGTTGTCGAAACCGGACTATGGTTGCTGATGACAAAATGAAGCAAATGCCGAATGGGGTTGTAAATATCGCGGCTCGTCAAAAAAGCGAGAAGAGCCGTCGCAACGAACAACAGCGTTCCAATCGTCACCATGATGCTGCGTAAATTGTTGATGCTTGTGTAGAGCACATCCAGATCGGTCACATTGACAAACGTCCAGCCGAGTATCGAGGAATTTGATAAAGTTGCCATAAGGCGATAGTTGTCAAGACGAATCTCTACGGCCTCTGTGGAGCCGTCGAATAATCGGGATTTCTGTAATTCCTCATCCGCTTGGACAATTAGCTGATCAGCGCGATCGTACAACATAAGCTTGCTTCCTTTGGAATAGACAGAGAAGCTGCCGCTTTGCTTGCCGTCCAGTTTCTTGACCAAGTTATCGTATACGAGCTGGGCATCGAGATTGAACACGACATAATTGCCTTCGTAGCTGGACCTGAATACAATCGGAATAACTTGCTTGTGCGTCCCGTTCGATTTAACGGCATCGCGGACATCCATAATGATCGGATAGGTATAGCTTTTCTCCGACAGTCCCAGATCCCAATCCTTGTCATAGAAACGATCGGCCGGATATTGCAGATCGCTCTGGGTCAGCATCATATTTTTAGCGTGATCGAACATGTATACAGAATCAATAAAATTGCTCGACATCCTCAGATTATCAATATTAAAGCTTAGCTTCGCCTTGCTCGTCAAATATTTCTGCAGGCCCGGCATATCTTCTGCATGAAAAGCGCCTGTCAGCCGCTCATAATACTCACCACGGGGAAACTGGGCATAATCACGATATGTACTATCGGAAATGAATTGCATAAAGCTGTTCCCGATCTGGTCGATCACAAGCTCCATCGCATGCACGGATTGATTAAGCGAAGCCAGATTCGCTGCCTGCAATTCAGCTTTCATCGTCGACTTCGTATTTTGATAAAATAAAAAGCTGAGCAGCAGAAGGGGAACCACAGACACAAGCAGTGTATGAGTAACCAGCTTGATCAGAAAATTTCGGCCTTTGGAGACCCTTATCAGCTTATGGAGCATCGGAATCCCCCTTATCTTTTAAATAAAATTAATTGTACCACATGGTTGTAACCGCATACAGTAGATGAAATAACCAACTGGCATCAAGTAAAAAATGAGGCATCCGAAAAAAATGGGGCTATTCGTATTAAACAACAATGGGTTTCATTCTTATGATCGCTCAGTCCATCGCTTTACTGGCTCTTCCTAACATAATGGCGAATATCGTCGATATCGGAATCGCACAAGGCGACATCCGCTATGCGATCTGCAGACGTAAAAAAGGGAACCTTCATGTAAATTCAACGAATTGATCTACAGTGTAAGTTCCCAGTTTTTATTATAATTCCTTACTATTCCTTAATTACTTCTTACTTGTTTGTTGCTCTCCACTCATCCAATTGCTTTTGCTTCTCGGCAATAATTGTATCTGACCCTGCTTTCTTTAATTTATCAATGAAGATGGGCAAGTACTTATCCGGATCTACAGAACCGGAAGCTAAAGCGTAATAAAGCTCAGTAAAGGCAGCATCGACATTAGCCTTCTCAGCCTTCACAGGTGTAAAGTCGAATACAAATCCTAAGGCATTTGAAGGTGTGGCATTTTTATTAAGGTCGATCCACATCTGAGTATACTTTTCGTCGTTACCTTTAGGATCACCTTCAAACAAATAGCTAAGCGTCATGTTGCCGAACTCCCACGGGGAAAAAATCTGGTAACCTCCTTCTTTATTCGTTTCAATACGGTTTTCCGCCACTTTCTTGTAATGTTTACCCTCAACGCCCCATACCAGTGCATTGTAAATTTCTTTGTCTGTGTTAAGAAGGTTTATGAACATCATAGCCCTCTCTATGTTTGGAGAATTCGCAGAGATAGCTGTTATTGTAGCAGAAGCTTTATCCGTAGTAAGCAAAGGCTTAACGAACTGGAGGTCATAGGACTGCGTATCCGGATTGAAATTGGACATCCTTCCTCCTGCATCCATTCCCGCATTCTCAAAAGCTATTGAGTCATTATCTATCTGGCCTAACATAAGAGCATTTTTTCCAGCTTTACGATCTGAAGCGGTTTCTTTTAATGTAGCGGCATCTTTCCTTAAATATCCTTTGGTGTACCATTCTCTCATCAGGGTTACATATTCTAAAAATTCTGGTGTTTCATACTGGTTAACAACCTTACTGGCATCTGTTAAGTAAAGATCTCCGGGAGTCTTGGGATCGCCTAAGGTCTCCAGGCCGAACATGGGAGGAGCCACCTGGAACGGATCAGCCTGTTGACTGTATTCCCAAGGTATAAGATTAGGTTCGTTCTTCTTAACCGTTTCCAGAAATGGGGTCAGGTCCGAAAGCTTCGTGATTGACTTCCAGTCCAGCTTATACTTATCCGCTACGGCTTTCTGTATTTCATAGCCGTACCCTGCGGTTGACTGTTGGAAGACAGGCACGCCATAGATTTGTCCTTTAACTTTCACGGCATTCCAGAACATGTCAGGAATACCGCCCTTCATGTCCGGATATTTTTCAATTAATTCATCCAGCGGCGCATAAGCTCCATTCGCCACGTTTTGGAAATAGTTGTTTAAATTTCCGGCTGTCCAGGCAATATCGTAGGGCTCCCCGGAAGCCATAATAACTTTCATTTTCTCTTCGTACGTGCCCCAATCAATAAGTTTGAGATGAATCGTAGCATTAATCTTCGGCTGAACAAGCTTATTCAAATTATCTTCTACAGATTGTAAATCCTGCTGAGGCGAATTCGGGAAATAGTACGTAAGATCAACAGGCGGTAACTCGGTCTCGGCTGGTTTATCCTCCGGTGCCGTCTCCTTGGTTGTCGTTGCAGGTGCAGGTTCAGGCGGATCCGTATTTACTTTATTCTCTTGTTTGGAACAACCCGCAAGCACGATCGTGAAACCAAGACCCATCGCTAGCACAGACTTCAGCATTTTCTTTGTTCTTTTCATGTTTTGACCTCCGCATTTTTTATACTAAACAGGCTTATGCCCAGTAAAGCCATACCTTACGATTTCACAGCGCCTAATGTAAGACCTTTTACGAAATATTTCTGTAAAAAAGGGTACGCCAGTATGATTGGCCCTATTGCCAAAATGCATGTTGCCATCCTCGCGGTCTCATCCGGCTGAGCAGCTGCGGCTCTTGCCGTCAACGCATTACCTTGGAGAAAGGCGATGTTATTCATAATGGACTGAAGGAGGAACTGCAGCGTATACAGCTTACCGTTCTCAATGAAGAGAGCCGCAGTAAACCAGTCATTCCAGAGAAAGACGGCGGTGAAAAGACCGATCGTTGCGAGCACTGGCGTCGATAAGGGGATGACAAGCTTTAAAAACGTATTAAATTCACCTGAACCATCAATTCTTGCAGACTCTATAATGGATTCCGGAATCGTAAACTTAAAAAAATTTCTCATGATGAGTACATTCACGGATGAGACAAGATAAGGAACAAACAGCACAAATAGAGTGTCTTTCAGATGAAGAAATTTCGAGAGCAGGATATACCAAGGCACGATTCCCCCATTGAATAATAGACAGAACACGACTAAGAAGGAAACGATGTTCCTGTATTTCACTTCATTTCTTGAAAGGCTGTATGCAAACATTGATGAAATGACAAGATGCAATAAGGTACCTGCGACTGTAACGAGGATCGTGACTCCGTATGCCTGTAATAGAGGCGAGTTTCCGTTAAGAATATATTCATAAGCACTGAAACTAAACTTCCTAGGAATGAAATGGTAGCCAAACTGGAATATAGATTGCTCATCGGACAATGAAATGGAAAGAACCACTAACAATGGCAACAAACATAGTGCGCAGCAGACCATAAAGCTGAGATTAATGACTGTACTGGATAACGAAATTCGCTGATTCATCTTATCTCCTCCTAAAACAACGCACTGTCACGATCATACCGTTTTATCAAATAGTTCGACACAAGAACAAGGACAAAACCAACACAGGACTGGTACAAGCCTACAGCCGAAGACATTCCAAAATCGCTCATCGTTTTAAGTGATCTGTAGACATAGGTGTCAATTACATTGGTGGTGCTAAACAGCACACCTGATTCCTTCGGCAGATTATAAAATAATCCCCAGTCCCCGAAAGCAGCATAAAAGATTTTACCCACTTGCAGGAGCAGCAAGGTGACTGTGATTGGGGCCAACATCGGAATTGTGATCTTGATGGCTTGCTGAAGCCTGCTTGCTCCATCCATTTTCGCAGCCTCATAAAACTCGGTGGAAATTCCCGCTATACCTGCAGCAAATATGACAGAGAAATAACCGACATTCTTCCATACATAAGCCGCCGGCAATAACATCCTCCAGTAACCTGGCTCCGAGTACCACTGAACAGGCTCGAATCCGACTGCCAGTAGAATATTGTTAATAATGCCTTTATCCATACTTAGAAAAGAGAACAGTAAATATTCAGCTACTACCCACGACAAGAGATAAGGAAGCAGTAAAATGCTCTTATAAGCACCTGCAAGAAAACGATTGCCGATTTCGTTGATCAGAATGGCAATCACGAGCGATAAACCAATACCGAGAATAATAAAAATGAGGTTATAGAAGATCGTATTGAATGTGATTTGAAAAAGCGCATCCGATTGGAAGAGAAAAGTGAAGTTCTTGAACCCGATCCACTTACTCCCGAAAATACCCTTGATCGGGTTGTATTCTTCAAATGCGATAACCACTCCGAGCATAGGCAAATAATAGATCACAATAATGTAGATCAGCCCGGGGAGCATCATGGCATAAAAGATCTTATTTTTAATGATCTCACTTATAAAGGGTATGGGTCGTCTGCTGGTCGTCTTGCCTTTCATCCGCATTTCTCCTTATTGTAAAATGTTTTTTGTAAACTGAGCATAAGTCGAATGCCAGCGTCATGGATACAACAATAAAACGATAGAACACCGTTTTTTTGAAAATAGGCCAACGAAAATTATTCAATCCTCTAAAAAATGAACATCTCACGAAAAAAGTACAATAGTGTTGAGTTTCTACTTCGGATATATTACAGTGGATATACAAAATTTCCCGGTTATCCAGTCCTTCAACAAAGGTGGTTTAAGGATGTACAGAAAGTTGCTCCTCTCGTTCGTGGCCAGTATCACAACCTTAATTCTGATGCTCTCCTCCCTGCTGTACTATAACTACACCTCTTCCTCCGTCGAAACGGTAAAAGGGTTGAACGAAAATATATTGTCCAAAATCAGCTACAGCTCTGTATATATGGACAATCTCTCCGAAAAGTTCTGTCAATCATTATTGCTGAATAACGGAATTATGGCTTTTGCTTACAGTACCACGGAAGATATTCTTAATATCAGCAACGCGATTAAAACCTTAAATGATTTAACGATCCCCAACTCCTACATTCAATCGACCTACATTTATAACCCTCAAATTGATACGATTATTGCCAAGGAAACTTTTTATAACAGTGCCGACTTTTACGATAAAGAAATTGTCCGTTTGTTGAAGAGCCCCCGCACCAACCAATCGGCTCCCCTTTATCCAATCCCAAGAAAAATCCCGACTCTACAAGGTGGAGAGACAGCCTTTGCCAATGTATATACCTACATTTTATTCGATACCTTTTATAATACCGGAAGCTTCAACAGTGCCATCGTATTAAACGTGGATGCCGACTGGTTACGGTTAACGATCTCCTCCCTGAACAATAATATGAGCAACGAAGGAAACGAAATTTTTGTCATCGATGAGAAAGGTACAATCATAAGCCACAGTTTATCCGATATGTTCATGCAGAATATTGCAGATCAGCCCTATATTCGTAACATTCTCTCCGATGCTGCTCCATCAGGTACTTTTTTTGATCAGCTGGACAAAAAAAAATATGTCATCTCCTATGTTTCTTCCGATGTTTTGAAATGGAAATTTCTAAGTCTGACTCCTTATGACTCCGTATTTTCGAGCGTCAAAAAAAATGGGTATATTACCATCATTTTTTGCCTGATTATTTTGCTAATGGGACTTTTATTCTCTTTTCTTGCATCCAAAAGGTTATATAGTCCGCTTGGCGCTCTTACCAGGGGGATCAAGCAAAAACTGGCTTTAGAAGATAAACTGGAGAAGAAAATGGATGAGGTAGGTTTTCTTTCGAGTACGTTCACCGGAATCATTGATAAGACAAGCCTGCTCGAGAATAGAAATAGAGATAATTCTCTCCTCTTAAAAAATAATTTCTTGAAAAATTTGGTGACCGGTCACGGCTTCCTTTCAACGGATAAAATAATCGCCAAAGAAAAAGAATTTAATTTCCACGTAAAATTTACGAACACCTTGTTTTTATTTATTTTGAAAATTGACTCCTTCAAAGATTTTTCCAATACGTATAATGAGAATGACCGATCTTTATATAAATATGCGATTGTGAATATAGCCAAAGAAATTACTTCCCAGCATTATAGAAACGAAGTTATCGACACTGCAATGGACCATATTACGGTATTGGCAGACATCGATGGCTATTCAGGTAAAGAAGATGAGTTATATGACCTATTCAAGGCTATCATCACTAATATTCAAAACCAAGTTATGCAGTATTTGAATATCTCCTTATCCGGAACGCTTGGGTTTCCAGTCGATTCTCCTCCTAACATTAAGCCTAAATACGAAGAGACGCTTCTTCTTTCCATGTATCGAATTAAATTGGGACATTTAAGCATCATAACCCCGGACATCTTGAAGCAAGTCGATGATGGCTCCTTTATGTTCCCAGCTTCAAAAGAAAAACAGCTCATCGATTGTCTGAAGCTGGGAAGTGGCGGGGCTGCTAAAGAAGCCTACAAGGAAATTATTAAAACGATGGAACATTCCTCCTATGACAATATCATCACATCCGTCATATCCTTGTTTTTTTCCATTTATAACTCACTTAGCCGAATCACAGAGGGTTCACAATCGACATTCAACAATATTTCCATTGATTTCTTCAACAAGGTCGGTAGATTTGAGACTTTTCAGGAAATCGAACAGACATTTTTCGAATTATTCGATGAAATCATTCTGCTGAAAGAGGGCTTAAAGGACAGGAAAAAAAATGAAATCGTAAATAAGGTGATCGACATGATAAACGAATCCTTTGCAGATAAGAATCTTACGTTGAATAACTGTGCGGACGTGTTCAACATATCATCCGTTTATCTTGGTAAGATGTTTAAAACGACAACTGGCAAGTCCGTAGCCGAATACATCACGATGGTACGGATGGAGCATATTAAAAATTATTTAGAGCAATCTCCATTGCCGATTAACGAAATATTGGAGAAATGCGGAATGGAAATGTCAAATTACTTCTACACAAGTTTTAAAAAATATTTCGGAGTCTCGCTAACCGAATATCGATTAACCCATAGCAGAAAAAACAATCGTGTAAACCATTAAAATTTGCGGTTTGCCAAAGAAGTGCCGGGACTTGCCCAGTTTTGCATTGATCATGAGCTTGATCCAACTGAACACACAAGTGGTCCAACTTGTGTGTTCAGTTGGATTGTTGATGAGGGTCCATTCATTACTTAGACAACAATTAGTCAATCCCTGGTCACATATGATTGTGAAAAATATCACAATTTCATCTATACTAGAAGCAATAGACAACAATCACCCAGAAAGAAGGGATTCTCATGGCTGACAAGCAGCAGCATTCATCCGGCGAACGAATTGCCAAACAGGAGAAACGTCTTATTATTCTTTGCGTCGTGGTAGCTGTTATTATGCTGCTCGCACTTTCCCGGCGGATTTTTTAATTATAATCACTTACTCTATCAGATAAAGGAGGGTTTTGAACATGCTGCTTAGCGGATACGATCCGGTCATGTACAGCCGGATACTCACATCGTTCACACTCGCTTTTCACATTATTTATGCCACGATCGGCGTCGGGGTGCCGCTGATGATTGCGCTTGCGGAATGGATCGGGATCAGGCGCAATGATCCGCATTACCTGCTGCTTGCCAGACGCTGGGCACGGGGGTTCGTTATCACCGTAGCCGTCGGTGTAGTAACGGGGACCGCTATCGGACTGCAGCTCAGTCTGCTGTGGCCAAGCTTTATGCGTGTAGCCGGCCAATCCATCGCGCTGCCACTGTTTATGGAGACCTTTGCTTTTTTCTTCGAAGCGATTTTTCTCGGCATTTATTTATATACCTGGGACCGTTTCAAGAACAGAATGATTCATTTCTGGCTGCTCGTTCCCGTTGTGATCGGCTCTTCCGGTTCGGCGTTCTTTATTACCATCGTCAATGCATTCATGAATGCACCGGCTGGTGTTACGGTTGTCGATGGCGCCATCACCGACATTTCGCCGTTCGGCGCGATGCTCAGCCCTGCCATGCCGACCAAGGTATCGCATGTGCTGATTACTGCCTATACAACCTGCGCGTTCGCTTTGGCCGCTATTGCCGCTTATTCCCTGCTGAAAGGCCGAAATCATGTCTATCATAAGAAAGCGCTGAAACTGACCATGGTATCCGCTTTTGTGTTCCTGATCGGCAGTGCTGTTATCGGCGACTTGTCGGGCAAATACCTTGCCAGCTATCAGCCGGAGAAGCTGGCTGCTATGGAGTGGCATTTCGAAACCTCCACTCAGGCGCCTCTCGTGCTTGGCGGGATTCTCGACGAGAATAATGAAATCAAATACGGGCTGAAGATTCCATTCGCCCTCAGCATATTGGCGCACGGGAATCCCAATTCGGAAGTTACCGGACTGAACGATATCCCGGATGATGAACAGCCGCCGCTCTGGATTCATTATTTGTTTGATATCAAAATGGGGTTTGTCGCTTTGATGGTTCTGATATCCTCGGCCTTCATGCTGGTGCTCTGGCGCAAACGCCAGCTTGCTTTCACGAACAAATGGCTGCTGTGGGGAATCGTGTTGGCAGCACCTGTCTCTATGCTGACCATTGAGCATGGCTGGATCTTCGCGGAGGTTGGGCGCCAGCCCTGGATTCTCCACGGCATCATGAAAACCTCTGAGGGCGCAACCGTCTCGGATCACGTGGATACGATGCTGATCGTCTTCACTGCCTTATACGTCGTGCTCGGCTTCACCTCGGTGCGCGTGCTGATCAAAATGTTTAAAACCAATCATGTGGAAGACGAGATGAAAGCCAGAGGGATTGAGGAGGGTGATGGACAATGAGTTATGAGGTGCTTGGCATCACCGTACTGTGGATTTTCCTGTTCGGCTATCTCATTGTAGCTTCCATCGACTTCGGCGCCGGTTTTTTCAGCTACTACAGCACCATTACAGGCAAACGCCATCTGATCCACAATATTATTGAACGGTATCTATCGCCGGTATGGGAAGTAACCAACGTCTTTCTCGTTTTCTTCTTCGTGGGGATCGTCGGCTTCTTCCCGGACACCGCCTATTATTACGGAACCGCCCTCTTGGTTCCGGGCAGCGTAGCGATTGTGCTGCTGGCCATCCGCGGCGCTTATTATGCTTTCAGCGCTTACGGCTCGAAGAAAAACAACCGTTTCTATATCATGCTCTACGGGGCAAGCGGCCTGTTGATCCCGGCGGCCTTATCGACCGTCATGACGATTTCAGAAGGGGGATATATTGCGGTCAGTGGCGATGGCAAGGTCAGCTTTTTGTTCGGCAAGCTGTTTACCAGCAGCTATTCCTGGACCGTCGTGCTGCTGGCGATCGTGAGCGTTCTCTATATATCGGCCATGTTTCTGAGCTACTATGCCAACCGCGCGAATGACAGCAACGCATTTGAGGTGGTGCGCAAATATGCGCTCGCCTGGAGCGGCCCGACGATATTGAGCAGCCTCCTTGTATTCTTCGCGATCCGCAATCATAATCCGGTGCATTTTGAGCAGATGCTGTCCTATGCCTGGATGTTCATTGTTTCCTTTGCCTGCTTTCTCGTTGCAGTCTACCTGGTATGGTCGCGCAAAAAGCTGGGTCTTTCCTTCATCTTCGTCATGCTGCAGTTCGGATTCGCGTTCTTTGGTTATGGCAGAGCGCATTTGCCTTATATTCTTTACCCGCACTTGACCATTTATGATAATTTCACCAGCGAGCCGATGGCTCTGGCGCTGATCGCCGTCTTTATTCTTGGGCTGCTGCTGCTCATCCCGTCACTCTATCTGCTTATGCGTCTGTTCCTGTTCGATGCGAAATATGTTCAGGGAAAAAGGGGCAAATAAAAAAAGCGTTTTTAAAAACTTAGGAGGTGATCAGATGGAGGATTTCTTGATATTTGTTGCTCCCTTTCTGGTTGTAGCCTGCGCGGTTGTATTCCTGTTCTGGCTGTTTGGCCGGAAGCAGAAGAAACAGGGCTGAAGAGAAATTGACAACGAACGGCTGATAAAATGAAAACAAATCGCCACAAGCCTATTTAGATCGTAGGTTGTGGCGATTTGTGTTGTTGCATCATGTGACATCGTGCTCCATTTACTGCTCATTAGGTCCTTCTATAGCTTTTTTCCCCAGGGTCATGGACAGCTGCACGCCAATCATCAGCATGACGATGACCAGCATGACAATAATCGAAGCGTTAAAATGTCCACTCAGATCAAAGATCCATCCGATAAAAAAAGGCCCAAAAGCACCCATGATGTAACCTCCCATCTGTGACATAGCCGACCAGGTTCCCGCTTCCTCAGCGGTACGAGTCTCCATAATGGGCAGCATCAGCGCCAGGGGAAACAATCCGCCTGCGCCAACGCCCAGAAAAAGTACGGCTGAAAGCATCGGAACGGGTAACAGTAGTAACCCCAGGCCGATGAGCTCTGACACACTGCATAAGACAAGCAATAATTTGGGATTTCCCGAGCGATTGACAATACCAGGAACCAGCAACGCAACCGGGACCTGAATCAGCGTGAACATGGTAAGCAGCATAGCCGCATATTGCGGGCTGTATCCGAAACTGAGAGCAATAGGTGAAATCCAGGCCGTCAATGCATAGAACATGCTGGCCATGAAGCCAAAAAACAAGGTGAATTGGATGGCTTTTTTGTTGCCAAGCGGCAGTCTGAGACGCCGGCTCTCGTTGCCGGAATATTGTTTTTTCCTTATCAGAACCATCCAGATGATCAGAGCGATAAACCCCAAAACAGCCCAGCATGACAAAGCGAATGGCAGGTTATGTTGATTTTGAGTGTAAATCGGGATGGTTAAGCCCGAAGCGAGTGCTGCCCCAATCGTCATGGATACCGAGTAAATACTGACAATACCCGGTCTGGCTGGGAAATACTTTTTGATAAAGCTGGACAACAGAGGCCCGGCGAAGCTGATCCCGATCCCTCCTGCCAAAGCAGTAACAAGAAGTATGGTGACAGATCGGTCAACACCACGCATTGAGGTTGCCATGGTGATGAGGAGTAACGAAATAAAAAGTGTACGCTCCAGACCCAACCGTTGACTTAGCGTTGTGGCAAATGGAGCAAACAGTCCCATACACAAGACGGGCAGCGTGGTCAGAAGGCTTGCTGTCAAAGCGCTGATGCCCAGCTCGGATTGAATCATACCCATCATGGAAGCAACAGAGGTAATCATGGGGCGTAGGTTCAAAGCCGCTATAAATAGAGCGAATAAATAGAATGTTTTTTTCATCGGTACTCTTCCTCCCCATTCTTGTTGAAGTCACTATGAGTATAAATCTGTATGATTCATTGATCAATCCAATAATTCGTATTATTATAATAGTAAAATACTATTGTTCATGAAGGGGAAAAAGATGGATACTCGAAATATAACGTATTTTATGGCTGTCTTCGAGCATCTTCATTTCACGAAAGCTGCAGAGCTTCTGGGGATTTCACAGCCTACGCTGAGTCAGCAGATTCGTTTGCTTGAGGCCGAAGTGGGCATGCCGCTTTTCGACCGGATCGGTAAAAAAGTAGTTGCAACCGAGGCTGGCAGGCTGCTCCATCAATACGGCATGAAAATGCTTCAGGCTGAAATGGATGCGAAGAATGCCATTAAAGAGCTATTATCCGAAAAGCGTGGAACCGTCCGGCTTGGAGTATTGCCCTCCGATCTCGATTTCCAGCTTGTTCCGCTCTTCGTCGAATTCAAGACCCTTTATCCCGAAACCAGGCTGCAGGCATTCTCGACGATCTTTGTCCGGGAAGAAGTGCTTGCCCATAAAGTGGATCTCGGAATCGGACTTTGTGGTCCTTCGGATAAACGTCTGGTTCAGATTCCGCTGGGAAGCGAGCCTTACGAATTGTTTGTTCACTCAGCAAGTGAACTGGCGAAGAGGCGCGAGATTACGCTCGAAGAACTGACACAGCATGCTCTGGTGATGTACCCGAAAGGTTATTTGGGCAGAGATTTGGTGGATGACGTTTGCCGAGAACAAGGCTTTGAATTGACGACGGTCATGGAGGTTGGCTCCGCATCCTCCCTATTACAGTTGGTTGCGGCCGGCATCGGTGCGACCATACAACCGAGAGATTTGTTAAAACAACATCCGGAATGGTCCGATATCGTATCGATTCCTATCTCTGAGCCTGCTCCCGTTCGTCACCTGGAGTTGACGTATTATGCTGACCGATTCATCAGCAAAGCACAGCAGCAATTGTCGGAATGGCTCATTGATTTTTTCAAATCCAGAACAGTTTGAGAACCATTCGAAAAGAGAGGTTAACCTATGGAGAATTCAAGCGGTGTATATGCAGTTACCGATCGCCTTGATATTCGGCAATTCGGTTTGCAGGATGTGCAGTCGCAAATGGCGCATATTAAACAAGCTGCCCTTCTGTTCAATACAGAAAGCAGCTTATAGGAATGCGGAGCAAGCACTAGAGGCTATGCTTGCGCAAACCACAATTGCAGACATTTACCGGGAGTGCGCCGACACTCCATTTCGATAGCAATATAAACCTACTTAGAGAGCCCTGCAAAAGTCTTGTTTTTGAATAAAATTGAGCATTAAATTGGAAATGTAATCGTGAAAACTCAAAAAGCAGCTCGTTCCTCATCTGAGGGCGGGCTGCTTTCGCTTATTAGTTTCACCATCCGTTTCACATTTATAACATACGTGGTGAGGTAGGCCTATGTTCGCATGCCAAATAGCCCCCGGTATTTGGCTGTTGCCATCCCGTGTAACCTCTAATATAACCATCAAAAATATATTTTATAGGTTATATAAAAATGGTATGATATCCCTATAACCAATGAAACCATTTTAGTCAGGTTATAAAACAGGAGGGTGATGGAAATGAACATTCAAAAATTGCCTTGGGCAGGTATCCGAATCGAAACGGGAGACATAACGATTCTCGTCGATCCAATTACTCGCATTCTCGAGGAGTTTGGGGGCGCTCGTGAGCCCATGTATCCGCTCGGCTCTTTCGGTAAAGCAGATGCCGTATTGATTACACATCTACATGAGGATCATTTCGATCCAGTTGCGATTATTGAGGCTTACGGGTCTGCGATCCCGGTCTACTTGCCGGCCGGAATGGAAGATGCGACTCGGGCTGTTGGGTTGACGAACGTAAACGGCGTTACAGTAGGCTCATCATTCGAGCTTGGTGGGGATGTAAGGGTGACTGCGTTGCCATCCGTAGATGGTCTCGGCGACATGCAAGTTGCTTGGGTAGTAGAAGGAGCCGGACATAAGGTTATTCATTGCGGGGATACACTCTGGCACGGTTATTGGTGGAATATTGCTCAACACTACGGACCGTTCGATGCGGCGTTCTTACCGGTCAACGGTGCAGTGCTTGAGCTTCCGGGGATGATTCCTAGCGGACAACCCATCTGCTTAACGCCAGAGCAGGCCGTCGCGGCAACCGCAGTTCTTGGTGCCACAACACTTGTACCCATCCACTATGAAACGATGAATTATCCGCCTATCTATAACGAAACACCCAATATTGCCACCCGCTTGGCGGCGGCTTCGGGAGGTAAAGTGAACATCAGGTTGATAAAAACTATGGAAACAATAACACTGTAACTCGTTGTCGGCAGCATGCAAAACCCGATAAAAGGGAGAACCATTCATGGAACAGATGATATTTACACTTGGTGGTACAGTATATGGGTCAATCTGGCGAATACAATCTTGATGCAAGAAAATCAAAAAGTTGATGTTCTTGAAGAGCCGAATCACTTGCTGCAGTGGCTTAGGGAGAACGGCTTGCTCAAAGATGAACTTCCGGACGATCCGGTAATGGTCACTATTCACGATACACTAGTACGCCTCCGGGACATTTGCATGGGCACCTTACACGGCAATACGAAGCTACTGCTTGAATTCCTTATCTCCAACTCTGTGCTGCGGGCTGACGAGGACTTGTTGCATGACAAGATCTTGTCCCTGCTATACTCGAGACGAGGTCGCTCAGACAGTTGGGTACAAGAAAGAGCGCAGAAACTGCTGATGGCCGCCAAGCAAAATCCTTTTCAGCAAACTATGCACTCAAGTCATTTAATTAATTTGAAGGTTCTCATCACCGTGATTCTTCAGTACCAAGAGCATCTTGCAGAGAGCTGGAACAAATCATAGATGCTCTTGCTGAAGAAGCGTGGTTCCAGACAGCTGTGTTATGCCCTGATACTAGCTTTCACCTGTGGGTTAAGGACCTCACAGAACACCATAATTCCCCTTGGAATAACCTTTCAATCGACTAACATTGGAGGGTTATTTGGCATATCTGCTTTTATATATATCACACAAAGCGACCCCTTTTTGCGTGTTAATGTTGACATGCTTTTAGCGGTCGGTTCCTAATCTGCTCCCTTAAGGGTAGAACAAATCCGGGAGTATCGGCTACACGCGTTTCGATTCGATGCCTGTGTTCACGATCGTTCGTCAGAGCAGACAAA
Source organism: Paenibacillus nasutitermitis (assembly GCF_014641075.1). Taxonomy (GTDB): domain Bacteria; phylum Bacillota; class Bacilli; order Paenibacillales; family Paenibacillaceae; genus Paenibacillus_Z; species Paenibacillus_Z nasutitermitis. The sequence continues at coordinate 630,092 of NZ_BMHP01000001.1, read as the reverse complement.
TTCGATCCACAAATAGAGTTTCAAGAGATTCTGCCACTTTGCGCCAAGCTTGGCGCGTTAGTTGGATGGGATTGACCGTATCTGCTATCACGTCGAGGCCCAACTCCAGCGGCCCGCATAGCCTGCTCCACGACGATACGTTGCCTGTAACTCTCTAGCTAAAAGTTGCCATTCATATTATTTTCGAAAGAGGGCTATGAAAGCTCTCTTATATAGGTGATGTAATCGACGTTGACGGGCTCGCCGCCGGCGGAACGAAGTATTGTGTTAATTTGGCCGCGATGATATTGTCCATGCAGCGCTAGATGTGTCAATATGTCACGAACAGACGTGGCGTAGGATGCCCCGGTTTGATTCTTATATGCGACGACATCCTCCAAATTTCCGTTCGTCTCAATAAGAGAGATACGCTGAAAAGTTTGCATTGTTTTCATCGACCAATCGGCTACAATCCGATAGATCAGCATCTGGCCATAAAGGAATATGCGAGCTGTCTCTCCCCGACAATCGAGTAAACCATGTTTTCTCGGAATGTAAAATGTGGGCAAATAACCGCATCGCCTGTTTGTTATCGGCTTGTGTAAGCAGATGCTCGAGAATCCGTTCGTTTGCCCAATGCAACTGCTTAAACATGTTCCGGATCGTATGCATCCATATCACCTCATTTATTTCTAATTATGCTAAGTTGCACCAGTCCTCATTTGCCGTAGAAAGGTGGGCCAGGTGGAAGTACTGATTGAACGAGCATGCGGTCTCGATGTTCACTAGAGTCCATCACTGCCTGTATCGTTACACCAGAAGGAAAGGAGATTAAGACGTTTCGCACTCATACTGTCTTTCTGCTAGAAATGATCGACTTGATTTAAGATTACCGCTGAAACCATGTGGCCATGGAAAGTACAAGCGTGTTGTTTCAACAATGGAGCAAATTTTTCCTTGAGGAGCAATAGCCTCGACCATGTTTCCCAAATGCCGTTCAGTTTGCAAAATTGTGATGATGATTAATAACTTCCGCTGATGGCATCAACCTATTTTTTCGACTCTACTTCATTAATGTAAGTATCTCTTTTACAAAGTTATCAACAAATACTCGTTCAGGACGGGATTTCATGAACACAGTAAGTCCTATTAACGATATGACTAGTGTCTGCGCTAAACCCTTTGCGTTAATACCGCTATCAAGCTCACCTGAGCGCAAACCTCGTTCAATCGCTTCTTGGAATATTACCGAGAGATACATCTGATGTTCTCTTGTTAGGATTTCAAATTTCTCATCATGAGGAGCAAGTTCCACCATCGAATTAATGCAAAAGCACCCCCAGTTCGGACTTTTTTCATTTTCTTTTGCCACCATATTTTCAAAAAAAGCACGGAATGCCTCTTTAACAGAAGAATTGTTTTGAAAATTGGCGCGAACATAGGCAGCATGGGAACTCGTATATTTTCGCAACGCAGCTTCAAATAAACCTTTTTTGTCTCCAAAGGTGGAGTATATGCTTGGACGTTGAATGCCCATTCTTGATGTCAAGTCGCTTAAAGAAGTAGCTTCGAACCCTTTTTCCCAAAATAGTTTCATAGCTGTATCCAATGCCTTTTCCTCATCAAATTCGCGTGGCCGAGCCATAGCAATCCCCCCTTTCTTTTCATATCGAACGGTATATTATAATTTTATTATGTGAAGAGTATCCTGTCAATAATATTAAGCTTTTACAGCTCTTAGATCTCTTATAATAGCAGAATTGAAAGAGTTCTCGCCCCATCTCAGTTATCCTCTACAGGAATCTCTTGACAGTTATCTTTTTTTAGCGTTATATTTATCAGGCAACATTTCATACCAATCGGTATTTTATTTAGTAAATCTGATAAACAAAAATTTAAGGAGGCGTTTTCTTTGGGGAAGTTTGTTGAGGAACCGAAAGTCATTACCGTGGATTATACAGGCAAACACGTTGAACCAGCTCAAGAGATGCATATAGCATCAGAATCAGCGCCCGCTTCTTTAATGTCCCGCAATGTTACACTCTTATTTGCGATTGCTTGCGGACTGGCAGTCGCCAACATCTATTACGCGCAACCCTTGCTGGACGCTATTTCAAACGAGTTCGGTATTACTCATTCATCCGTCGGCATTGTTATTACAATCACTCAAGTTTGTTACGCACTTGGACTGCTATTGCTAGTGCCCCTAGGCGATTTATTCAATCGACGTTGGCTGATCACTGGACAGATGTTAGTATCCGTGTTGGCTCTGATTGCGGTTGGTACCTCTCCCACCAGCATGGTGTTATTCATCGGCATAGCCTCGGTTGGATTGCTTGCCGTAGTGACACAGACGCTCGTTGCGTTCGCGGCAACTTTGGCTGCCCCAGCCGAACGAGGGCGTACCGTGGGTGTAGTGACAAGCGGAGTCGTAATGGGTATTCTACTGGCGCGAACTTTTGCCGGCATATTAATGGATTTAGCCGGTTGGCGTTCTGTCTACCTTGTCTCTGCGGTATTAACTCTAATCGCGGCATGTGTATTGTTTAGGGTGCTGCCGCATTCCGAGCACAAAAGAGAATCATTATCCTACTTACAGCTACTTCGTTCGCTGCTCAGGCTGTTCGCGCAAGAACGAATCCTGCGAGTCCGAGCTATACTATGTCTGATGATTTTTACCGCTTTCAGTATATTATGGACTCCTCTAGTGCTGCCTCTCAGCGCACCGCCGCTTTCTCTTTCACATACTGCGATTGGAGCTTTTGGCCTCGCTGGAGTTGCCGGTGCGTTAGCCGCGGCGCGTGCAGGTCGTCTTGCCGATCGAGGTTTCGGACAAAGAACCACGGGCGTGGCACTGATTCTGTTGCTTATATCATGGTTGCCAATAAGTTATACTCAACATTCGCTTCTCGCATTAATCGTCGGTATTGTCCTTCTTGACCTGGCAGTACAAGCCGTACATGTCACCAATATGAGCATGATCCTTACTTTGCGCCCTGAGGCACGTAGTAGGCTTACTGCCGGTTACATGGTTTTCTACTCCATTGGTAGCGCCACCGGGTCAATCGCATCTACCCGTATCTATGCTTACTCAGGCTGGAATGGAGTGTGCGTGTTAGGTGCAATCGTCAGCGCTTCGGCTCTTCTATTCTGGGCATTGACCCAGCGCCTTAAATAATAAAATTCGGGTGAATACTATGCTTAACCCGTTCACGATCCCATGAAAATCCGATCTACAAAAAAGGCGGAAGCCAAGTTAAACTAACCTGGCTTCCGCATGCCAACGATACATTCTCGTCAATGTATTTTTGTTCGTTTTCCCAAGGGCTTACCGTTCTTCTATTCTTGCAAATACGTCTCTACTTTTCCTTTCACGATCTTGGCCACTTCTTCCGCGGTTTTCTGTCCACTGAAGAAAGACATCGATTCTTCCAGAACGATATTGCGGATTCTCAGATCGCCTTCGGCATAAAAAGCCGCATTTTCCAGATAACCCTTTATCTTCTCAACGTTTTCAGGAGCCGGCGCCTGCATCGATACGACCTGACCATCCACCGTAGCACCTCCCGCTCCACCTGCGCCAAGTTGATCCAATCTTTTTTGCTCGGCATTTTTATTGACGGAAAATCCCATCAGATCGCGGGACGACTGCACTTCCTCAGACAACAGATACAAAATGAAATCCCAAGCTGCTTCTTTATGTTCGGACTTGCTGTTGACAGCCATCTGCAAATCGGAACGGAACGAGGCGCCGCGCGTTTCATTCTCGCTGGGCAGCTTATAGTAATGCGCCTGGCCCTCATACGCCATCTGCGTGAGCATAAACAAAATTCGCTCGTCATACTGGCTGACTCCGAAGGTCTGGAAAATGCCCAAATTCGCGTCAACACGATCTCCCGTCACCAGATGATCTTCGTAGAACGACTTTTCCAGGTTGAGCAGATCGATAATGGCTTGAGTATCGATCGTTTTGTTCTGCATATCGAGCAGCTTGCCGAAGCTGCTTTCCAGTATCCGGTTGAGCAGCTTGTCGGGCGGCATGTTGACGAACGCATACTCGCCTGCCCCCGTAATCTCCTCCGCCGCCGTCTTGAAGTCGTTCCATGTCCACGTAGAGTCGTCGATGTTCGTCCCCGCGATAACGGACGAGTTGCCCACGAGGAAGTTCAATTGGACCCGAATCGGGATCGTATACAATCCACCATTGTACTCCATCGCCTTGAATAGATTATTATAATATTGGTTTGGGTCGAAGCCTTTTTGTTCTTTCATAAATCCTTTCAAATCTTCGAACAGCTTTTTGTCGGCATATTTCTGATATGGCAAGCTGCCGTCCATGGCGATTATATCCGCCGCGTTCCCTCCCATCAATTCCGCATTGATCGAATTGACGAACTTCTCGTCGTCTTGGGGATCGGGCTTTCCGCCGATCACCGTTTTGCCGTTCATGGTAGGCGCAGCCGAATATTCCTTGATCTCGATCGTTACGTTCGGATTGGCGGCTTCATACTGCTGTTTCGCCAGCTCCAACAATCGGCTGGATTGTTTGACGGACATCGTCAGCGTAACTTGCTCCCCGTTGTTTACAGGCTCAGCCGTGCCGCCGCTGCCAGTGCTCGTGCCGGCTGGACTCTCCGTTTTTCCGGAGCAAGCGGTTAATACGAGAACCGACACCATGACAAAGGCTAAAAGCAGGGGTCTAACTCTCCTGGTGAACATTCGCAAATCTCTCCTTTTTCAATTGAAATTGATGATGAGCTGATAGGAACAGGGCGGCGATTACCGCAATATCCGTCCACCCGACGGTATAGTCCATTCCCGACATCCGGATCACTGCGAACGAAAGCGCCGTCGCCACCGCAATCAGCAGCGCCAAGCGTTCCATGATTGCCGCCGGCGGTGATGGATGAAGAGCCGCCAGCCGTAAGCCGATAAGAAACGACGGCAATCCGAGCAGCATTCCGGCGAGAAACAAAAGTGACACGAAACGACCGGCCGCCGCTCCCAGTAATTCACCGGATGACGGTACATATCCGTATTGCTCGACCCGTGCCTGCCAAAGCGACTTGATCTTATCCGTGTAAAAGCGGAAATCGATGAGTTGATCCGGCAGCCAATCGGGCGGGATCTGGAAGCCAAACCTGACGATCAACCAAACAGCGGCTATACAGGCCCCCCAACCTACAATTGCTGCGCCGAAAACGGCGACCTTCGCTCGTTCGGAGCGGATAACATCAGTCCAGTCTGCTATTGCCGTTTTTTCCTTGAAGAACATTCGTGCTGCCCCGATATTCGCCATTAAAAGCTTGATGCACAGCAGAATGGCAATGCCGCCATTGATAAACCGCATAAGCAGACTCCATTGCGACCGAGCGACATCGATCCTCTTCATATTGGTGATCTCATACCATTCCGCTCTATGGCCGATCGACTGCAGGGCGCTATGGATCTCCTGCTCATCCTGGATCGCCGAATCCGGATCCGCTGCGAGTTCCAGCGTTTGGATCTTCAGGTCGGGACGGGCAGCGAGAAGTGCGCTGACGGGAACGATAATATCCGGTACACCGTCATCCGACATTTGCTCCAATACCGTTCCCAATCCGTCATACACCCCGATTACTGTAAACGGCGTGTTCCCGATATCGATCGAACGGCCCACAGCATCCCCGGAGCGAAACAGTCGTTCGGCGACATCTGCTTGGATGACAGCGACCCGATTGCCCGATTCGGCCGCCGAGGAATCGAAGAACGATCCCGACATTATCCGAAGCTGATGAAAGTTCTGGTATCCTGCGCTCACTCCCACAATATCCGCAATCGCAGCAGCAGCAGGCCCTCCATCTGCAGCCTCCGTCGTACGCGCGATCGCGGTTATCGGCAGCTGGCCCCATCTCTCGCCGAGCCGTTCAAACTCCGCCAATGTCAAGCCGCCGTCCGCTGACACGACATTCCGGTTCACAATCCATTTGTCCGTCCCGACAGCACCGTTCAATTGCTGCCAGCTGCCCTGCACCGATGATATCCATTGGCTGCACAGCAGCATAATGAGTATTCCGACTGCCGTTAATCGCGTTGCCAATCGTGTAACCAGATCCCGTCCCCCCTTCCCCACCGCAGCCATCATCCATTCATCTGAAGCACCCGATCCCCGTCAGCCACCGGTTTGTTACTGGAGACAACGACCTTGTCGAGCAGGGTGACTCCGCTTGCGATCGCGACGGATTCCTCGTCCGCATCGCCGGCCTCCACATACGCTTTTTGCAAGTAATATTCGGTCCCAAGCGTCCCTTTTTTCTCCTGCAGCACCAACACATAACTTCCGTTCTCGTCTTCTCGGACAGCGCCAGCCGGCAGCAATGCGGCGGGAGAGGAAGACTTTTTGGAGATGGCAAACTCCCCCCGCTCCCCGCCCTGCAACCGCTCGTCCTGAAGCGACAACGTGACTTCTTTCAGTTCTTCGCGGTTTTCGGCTGCATCGGCTCCCGCCGGGGCGGAGGGAACATCCCTTACTTCGATAATTTCCGCTTGTATCCGCGCATTCTCGAGCGCCGGGAAAAAAACTTCCGTGTGGTCCCCCGCCTGTATATATCCGGCCATGTCTGCCTCGATCGAAGCTTTGAACGTCAATCCCTTCGACAAATCGGCGACGGTTACCGCTGCGATTCCGCCGGCAATCGGCGCGCCTTTCACAGCATCCAGCTTCGTTATGACTCCGTCCACCGGCGACTTCAGAACGGCAAACTCGTTCAACTGCCGCCTTAAATCGTCGATTTGCCTCATCTGAATTTGCAGATCCAGCTTCGCGCTTTCGATTTCCCGCGAAAGGCTGCGCTTGGCCTCTTCATCCTCAATGCGCGCAGCTTCCGGATAACGATCCTGAAGCGCCTCCAGGCTCAATTGCTTCTGTCTGTAGCGGGCTTCTTGGTCTTTCAACAGGTTTTCCGCGTCCCTCGTTTGGAAGGTGACGAGCTCGTCCCCCTTTTTTACGCGATCCCCGGCTTCCACCATCGCTTGATCTACCGGCCAAGCCGTCTCCGTATACAGAGAATGCGTTTCGGCCGCTTCCACGACCCCCGAACCGCGCACTTCATGACTCAGTAAGCCCTGCTGAGGCTGCACCCATCTCACCTGGGGCAGAGACATATTCAGCAGCGTATTGGAGAAGAAAGTAAGTCCCACAAGGGTGACGGCGAAGATGATAATCGCTCTTCTCCCCCCCTTTTTGCCGGAGCGTCTTTCCGTTGCCACTGTCATTTCCATCTATTTCGCATTTCCTCCTTAGCCTTTGATTCCGGACAGTTGTATTCCTTCAACTAGGTAGTGTTCGGCATACAGTGCGAGCAGGATCAAAGGCATCATATATAAAGCGGACGCCGCAAACGCAATGCCGAGCTCGCCGCTGCCGATGACGGACAAGTAAACCGATAAAGGCTGATTGGCGGCATCATGCAAAAAAATGAGCGGTTGTTCCACCATGTTCCAGTTGTCGATAAAGACCAGGATGGACAGCGCCGCGATTCCGGGACCGCACATCGGCAGCACGATTCTCGCGAATATGTACAAGTAACCCGCGCCGTCCACCCGGGCGGCTTCCGTGTAGCTGCGCGGAACGAACATCATGAACTGCCGGAGCAGGAAGACGCCGAATGCGCTGAAAATACCCGGGAAAATAATCGACAAGTAGCTGTTCAACAAACCGAGTTTATCGGCGACAATATAATTGGGAACGAGAGTCACTTGAAAGGGCATCAGCATCGTTACGATATAGATGAAGAACAGCGGCTCCCGAAACCGAAAGCGAAGCTGTGTGAATGCGTAAGCCGCCATCGACGCCACTGCAATCTGTCCCGCGATGATCGGAACAACGATTTTGACCGAATTCCAGAACAGCAACAGAAACTGCGGTTTCTCGATCAGTACCGAGTAGTATTGTGATAAGGTAACGAGCTGCGGAATCCACTTCAGCGCCACATGCTCCATAACGGCCGACGGGTCTTGCTCCCCTTGTATCGCCTCGTACGTAACGGAAATTTCGGATTCTGTCATGAACGAATTGGTGATCGTCAGCGTGATCGGAAAAAGGAACAAGCCGGTCAATCCGATGAGCAGTGCCATGAGCGGCCACCTGCGAATATTGCGTAACGTCTGCATCACCTCCCGCAAACCTCCCTGATTAACTTAAAGATTTGGTGATTCGGCGCTCGATCATAAAAAGCATCAGCACCAATACGACAATTACTAATGCCATTAAGAAAGCGGCTGAAGTCAATTTCTGATAATCGAGCGACCTAAACATGTTGTTCATGTAATGTTGCAGCATGTAGATGCTGTTGTGCGGGTATTCGCCCGCAATCAGATACGTCTCCCGGAACACTTTGAAAGAGTTGATGATGGACATAATGAACACGAAAAAAGTGGTCGGCGTCAAATAGACAAGTGTGATGGAAGTCCATTGCCGGAATTTACCCGCACCGTCAATGGACGCCGCTTCGTAATAATCGGCGGGAATATTTTGCAAACCAGCGAGAAACAAAATCATGTTGTACCCGATGTTCTTCCACAGGTAGACGATGATAATAACCGTCATAGCCCAGCCGCTTTCCATCCAATCTTTCGGACTGCCTCCGGCCGCTGCGAGCCAGCCATTGATCGCCCCCGAGTCATCGAACAGCACTTTCCAGACAAGAACGACGGACGCGACAGGCACGATGAGCGGCGACAGATAAGCGATGCGGAACCAGTTGCGCATCCTCATTCTGCGGTTGAGCAGCATGGCCAAGCCAAGCGAAAAAAGCATGTTAAGCGGCACGCTAATGGCCGTAAACCGGAATGTATTTTCCGCCGCTCTGCGGAATACGGGGTTGCCCAGTAAATCCCTATAATTTTCCAGACCGACGAATGAACCGCCAACCGGACTGTCCATTAATGAATAATAGAAGCCGATTAGAAACGGAGCGGCGAAAAATACGACAAATCCGATCAAGCTTGGCAGCAAGAACAAACTTGCGATGATTCCTTCGCTTTCGAGCCGCCGTGTAAAAATGTCGATCCCCTCCTTTCCTTCCGTCATTGGATCCAATTATGTCAAAGAGATATTAGAAAACGATTAAAGCAAAAAAGAGCTGTCCCATTCGTCTAATGACTTGGGACAGCTCTTTATTGACATTGGAGGTTGCTGTCGGCAGCTTAACCACCCAGCTTCGAGTGCAATGGCAATTTAACGGTTACCGCGGTCGTTTGATTGCTGCGCACACTAATCGTACCGCTATGTTTTTCCACAATCCATTTGGCGATCGACAAGCCGAGGCCTGTGCCGCCGTCGTCGCGGTTTCGGGTCTGGTCGCCGCGGTAGAATCGGTCAAAAATGTGCGGTAAATCCGCTTTGGAGATGCCGATTCCCGAATCTTCCACGATCAGTACGGCATCGTGGCTGTTCCTTCGGCAGACGACGCGGATCTCGCCGTCCTCCGGCGTATATTTCAAACTGTTGTCCAGCAGGATGACGATCAATTGTTGAAGTCTCTCCTTGTCCCCCATCATACTCACCGGTTGAACGGTCATATCGAACCGGATCCTTTTCAGCTCCATGAACGGGTTGAACTTTTGCGCGGATTCGGACACTACTTTGTCCAAACGAATTTCCGCCAACAGAAGCTCCGTCTGATTGGAATCGGCGCGGGCGAGCGTAAGCAGCTGCTCCACGAGCTTCTTCATCCGTTTGGATTCTTTCAGCACCATGGAGATCGGTTCGCTCATCTGAAGAATGGAACGGTCGGGGTGGCGAAACACGTGCTCCGCATTGGCATGAATAACGGAGATCGGCATCCGAAGTTCGTGTGATGCATCCGCGACGAATTGTTGCTGTTGTTCCCACGAACGGCGAATCGGGCGGAGTGCCTGGTTCGCCAAAAATAAGCTGGCTAATACGGTGCCCACCGCGCCGACAACGATTCCGATTCCGATGATCTGCATCAGATTTCGCAGCATATGAACTTCGGAATCCACATTGATGACGGCGTGCGCGGAAACGACTTTTGTGGTTTTTCCTCCAGGAAATATTGACGTCGGCAACAAGACAGTCTTGGACTGATCCAACTTCAGCATCTGAACGCGATAATAGTGGTTTTCGATCCTAATTGTCCTTGGATCAGTGGCCGTTCGATAATTGTTCAATACACCGATGACACTGTCATTGTACTCATCTTCCTTGAGCAGTGGAAAGGCGTTGCCATCCGCGTCCCACAGAACTAGAAAGCTGGCTGGATCGATGATTTGCACGTTTCGCTTCATCATATCCGACGGTTGTAAGAACTGGCTGGATCTTTCCGCCAGCGATTCATCCACTTTGTTATACAAATTCAGGCTTATGTACATGTAAATAACGGTACTGAAAACGGTCAGTGTGATAAAGAATACTGCGGCGTTAAGTGACAACAGACGGGTTCGCGTGGCGCGGAACATCAGTTTTTCTCCTTTAGCATATAACCGACATTTCGGACCGTATGAATCATCGAATCGCAGCCGTAAGCTTTCAATTTTTTACGCAAATAATAAATATACACATCGACGATATTCGCCGAGTTCTCAGCTTCGATCCCCCATATTCGTGCGGAGATTTGATCGCGATGCAAAATCTGCTCGCGATTGAGCAGCAGGTATTCGAATAACTCATATTCTTTCTGGGACAACTCGAGCGGCTGGCCATCGACATGTATCTCTCTCATTTTCGGACGAAGCGTAATTCTTTTATAGTGGACATCCCCATCTGTGTCAATCGCTCCCTGTCTTCGGAGAAGAGCCCGCACTCGCGCCAGCAATTCGCGCAATTCGAATGGTTTGGTCAAATAATCGTCCGCTCCGGTATCCAGTCCCTTAACCAGATCGTCGACGCTGTCTTTGGCTGTCAGCAGCAGAATCGGCGTCGAGGTGCCTTTCGACCGGATTTGCCGAATAATATCGAGACCGTTCATGCCCGGCAGCATAATATCCAACACTAGCAGATCGTAAGCGCCGTTTTCCGCCAAATAGCAGCCGTCATCTCCCGTTTCCACGCCTTCCGCCCGATATCCCTCGTCGTTCAGAATGGTTACAATTGTTCTTAAAAGATGTTTGTCGTCTTCCACGATTAGTAGGTGCATTCGCTCCACTCCCTTGGCTGCGCGCGATGGCAGCTTTCGGAAGTATTATACAGAATTCATATTAGTAAAAGATTAAAATTATAGTAACTGATGTTTCGTCCAGTAGTTTCACGCCGGGAGAAACACAGGTTTTTTCAAATTTACACTCTCCTATTGTTAGGTATATACTAAAATATATAAACGCACCAATATGTCCAAGCGCTTTTAATGTTCGACGATCAACACTTCGCCTTCGCGAATGACGGCAAACTCATTCGTAAAGAGCTGTTCCACAAACGCTTCCTTACCTAGTTCAAGAACTGCGGCGCCGAGCTGCAAATACTCTTCCGCGAAAGCGCAATCACATCGATATCATAAGGAGCTCAACGAACGATGGTTCATACAAGTTTCAATGAATTAGCAAACTCAGCGATCATTCCCACGCCTGAACTGGAGGAGAACGGTTACGACTGGCGGGCGCGCCACGAGAAGATTTTGTCAGTCAAGCATCACGTCGACCCGGAAGTCGTACTCATTGGCGATTCCATCACGCATTTCTGGGAAGGAGATCCCGAAACGGGGATCTTTCACGGATCGAAGGAAGCCTGGCACTCCTTATTTGCACCCTATCGAGTGTTGAACCTCGGATTCGGTTGGGATCGAACGCAAAATGTGCTTTGGCGGCTCGATCACGGCGAATTGGAAGGTCTTAATCCAAAGATTGTCGTGATACTGATTGGAACAAACAACACAAGCGAAACCAAGAACGCTCGGGCCAACGAACCTGATGAGATTGCCGAAGGTCTGCACGCCATCTGTGATCGTATACACAACTATGCGCCGCAAGCGACGATTGTCATCATGGCCATACTCCCCCGCGAAGAATTTCCAATTCACCCACGTCGGAAACTGATCGAAAAGATCAACATGCGTTTTGCCCAAATAGCCAAAGATCGGGAGTACAACTTTGTGGATATTGGACCAGCTTTACTCGAAACAGACGGGACACTCTCACACCGTATTGCGTTCGACTTCTGTCATCTGACGGAGCGCGGCTATCAGATTTGGGCGGATGCCCTTCGACCGCTGCTTCAATTGCACTTAGGACGCAAGTAAGAACTTCAGAATTAGTAGGCGTAATAGTCGACCAAGCCGTTAGTTATGTGAGTTCCAGATTTATCCACCCAAGCAGATTGTATTCCCGTTTCCCGACGAGTGAATGACTTCACATCTCACAATACAGAAGACTCCCCTAGGGGAGTCTTCTGTATTGCATCAAGGCTGCAGTAACAACCCCATCAGTTAGGCGGCAATTGAGAGCTCAAGACGGTCCCCGGGGTAGGGGGCTGGTTGGCCGATAACTTGCTCATTCTGTAAGTCCCATCTAGCGGGTTGCCATATACTACGCTCGATCCGTCTACCGCCGTATCCAAATACGAAATCACGTGTTCGCCGTTAGCCATAGGTCCGTGCACGGTACTGGAGCCTTCATTATAGATAGCCATGCTTACGACCGCATCGCCCGAGTCCCGAACAAGCTTCACCCAGGTCGCATTGCCGTTTAATGCCTTGCTCTGATCGGGATGGGCATCCAGGATATAGACATCCGAAGCAGTCAAAGACGTTCCGTAAGCCGAATTAAAATCCGCCAGCGTTTTCGTGCTGCCAGTTAAGCGAAGCCAAAACACCTTCGCGGATTGAGCCGGTATAGCGAAGCTTTTCTCGATTTCAAGTTTTTTATTTTCATCGGTGTAATCGTAGCGTATTGCGTAGTCCCCGAGATCGATCGCGCTCTTCGTGTTGTTATAGACTTCGATAAAATCGAATTCGTCGACATCTGCTCCGGAGCCTCCGGGGGAGTTGCCCGACATTTCCGTAATCAGCAATTCCGGAACGATAACGGAGCTGGAAATCGTTCGGGATACGCCGCCGACCGTAGCCGTTGCCTGAACCAGTATCGGCAGCCCCGCTGAAGCCGGTATTTCCGCGGTGACCGCCATAGCAGATCCCGAAGCCGCTATCGACGGCAAAGTCGTTTCATCGATCTTATTCCCCGCATCCCAATTGTTCTTGAAGAATTCCACTTTTACATTCGAAAGCGGAACCGTTCCGCTATTATGGATTGTCGCTTCCACCTGAACCGGCGCTGTTCCCGATACTTGCCGCGTTCCCATACTGATTTCCAAAGGCATGGGGTCGGCGATCCAAATGGGTGCCGTCACAGCCCAATCCCCGTCGGCCTGCTCCACTCGCGCAAAATAGTAACCGTATTGAGGAGGAAGCGAGGCCGTTAACCGCGCTTTGCGGCTAACGTAGCTTTGAGTTGCGACGATTCTTCCACTATTGGAATAGACCGTGATGTTCGAGATGTTGTCGGAAGTCGGATTCGTCGCGGTGACATCAATATTGAGCATGCCGGGCGACACGAGCTTCGAGCCCATTTCCGCGCCGTTGATTTTGAAACGCACCCGCAGATCGGCATCGCCGTAGCTGGAATACACCCTTCGGCTACGCATGGCGTCGAGCATGCTCTCCCGCGTATTCTGTTCCGCCAAGACGACCGTGCGGCTCTGAGTGCCCAGCCAATTCTTCGAGTGATTGTCCCCGCCGAACGTGGGGGCGAAATGCCAGCCCTTGTCCAAGCCCCGCTTAAAATATTCGAACTGATGGTCCGTACGCACTTCGATCAACGGAATCAAATCGTACGTGGAAGGATCGCCGTCCGGATTGACGAAATCGTTAAAGTCTCCGAAATGATCCTCCGGATGGTTGAATTGGGCGATCGCCTCGGGGGTGGCCCTCAGTTCGCCGAACAAATCCGGGTAGCTCTTGTTGTATCGTTCGTAGAACCACTCGGTATTAAAAACATTCAGATGGCCGTAATAACCCGTGTTGTGGTTGTAAGCGATCTCGAAGCCCGAGAATGCAGAGTAGGTGGAAGGAACGTTGTGTTCATCCGCCTGCGTGCGGATCATCTTCCACTCTTCGCTCAGCGGATAGTTGGTTCGATTATCGAACCCTTCCGCATGATCCGAGAGGAAGAAGAAGTCTGCTCCCCGTTCTCTAGCCTTTTTATAAGCATCTGCAGGCGTTCCTAGCGCCTCTGCGACTGCCGTATGAGCATGAACGTCGCCGTAAAACCAGTTGTACGTCTCTCCCGGCGTCGCGTATTGACCCGTCGCGACTTTACGCATCTTAGTGGTGTTATCGACGGGATAGTTAAAGACGATACTCTTGTCTTCGGTCGTATCGACCGTCGCGGTCATGTCGTTCGCCGTTCCGTCGTTGTAGATGATGCTGCTGACTTCCGTTCCTGCATCCGTTAAGAGTGCCAACTTCTTCTTGCCCGTATTCGCGAGTCCTTCGGGGCCGGTATAGAGCGGATAGACGACGGAGTCATCGACGTACGAGTCATAGTGATTTTTGAAATCGGCAATGGTCTTGCCCGCGCTCTCCGTGCGTTGCAGCCAAACGACGACGCGGCTCTTCGCCGGTATGACGCGGTTTGTGGACATATCCCAGGGGACGAAATCTGATGGGCTTGCCGTATTGTAATACCATTGGAATTTGTACCCTGCCAGATCGATCGCGGAGGAAGAATGATTATAGAGCTCGATATACTCATAAGCATCGTTCGGACTGCCGCCGTCGGCTGAGGAGTTGGGCATTACTTCCGTAATCCACCAGTTCCGATATGACGGAAGGACTCCCGGCGTAGCCTTCTGGTTCGAAGCGACCTTACGCATCGCAATATTTCCCGGAAATTCGTATTCCGGATATTCATAGACAATGCCGGCATCGGCAATCGCGGTATCCACCCATTTGTTCGTGTTATTCAGTATGACATCGTTGTACTTCGCAACAGATACTTCCTCTCCGGTATCCAGAGCGAGTACGACCTTCTGACTTCCCGTGTTGAGCAGCATACCGGTCACGTTAAGAATCATGCTGTTCGCGGTCGTAAGACTGACACCGTAATGCGTGTTAAAGTCAGTAAGCGTCAATCCAGCAGAAGCGCTGTTGTATATCCATACGACCATGACACCGCCGGCCGGAATCGTTTTGGAAGTCGTAATATCCCAGTATACGCTAGTCGTAACCGACGTCGACACCTTGAAGCGATAATCCGCCAAGTCGATGCTGCTCGAACCGGCATTGTGAAGCTCAATATATTCATAAGAATCCGCCGGGTCTGACGCTGACTTGTTCGGCTGCGGAACCATCTCCGTTATCCGCACTTGCGGAATGACCGTGGCTTCGGCAACCCCGATGCCCCCTGCAGGCATCGACGATAAGAGAAGCAGCAATGCGAATACCAACAACCCATAGCGATATCCCAAGAATGTCCGTAACCTGCTCCGATTACTTGTCATGACATTGCCTCCTATTGGATGAGATTATGTCTACGACCAGCCATTCTTCACGGCTAGCTCTTCGAATGCCTGAACGACTCCTAGTCCATATTCAGATTGTCCGACAACACCCCCCATCTCGATGACTCGCCGCTTCACGTCTGGATGAGCGTTGCCCGGGCAGATCGCATGTTTCGCAACTTCAGGGTCCATCATGTGCAGATCGGGCAATTCATCACCGGCAACGACGATCTGATCGGGCGTCCAACCATGAAGTCTCATCGCTTCTCTGATCGGCAAATCTTTCGTCAGAAACGCCGGGTGTGAATAGAACCGTCTCTCATGAGCCAGAAGCTGGATGCTGATCTCGGGCAACTGCGGCTGCCGTTCTTGCAAATAAGCGTACATCTCTTCGAGCCGGCCTTCGACCGGCGTCAAAGCGAACCAAAATCCGTTATATAGAATGAATTCGGATTCGAATCGGCCGCAAATTTCCTGGACGAACGAATGCAGGACGGAGCATTGAACTTCCATTAACTGCTCTCGAAGCTTCGCAGAATAAGGCTGAACTTCCGTCAACTTCTCTCCGCGCAATTGGCATAATTCCAAACCGACGCTGCCCGAGACGTATAGCGGACAACTCATCATCGCGCTTACGGCAATCAGATCGATCTGCGGTTTCGCTTCCCATGCCGTGTTCGTCATCCACTTGCAACCATATCCGTCCAAGCGGTCGAGGAATTTACAGACCACGTCGGGGATTCTGGAATAGGGGCGGAACCCGCCTCCAAGCACCGTGCCGTCCAAATCCGTCACGAATAATCGAGGAAAAGATTGTGTAGGATTCACTCTTTCACGCTCCCGACGGTAATGCCTTTAATGAAATAACGTTGAAGGAACGGATATACGAGCATAATCGGCAGCGCGCCGAGGAAAATTTGCGCCGATCGAAGCGTCTTCTCGCTTAAACGGTTTAACGTTCCGATATCCTCCGTCGAGATCGCTTCGATATTGATTTTCGTCACGAGCGTATAAAGATAGCTTTGAAGCGGATAGTGGCTCGGAGAATTCATATACAGAATGCCGTCGAACCAGGAGTTCCAATGACCAACCAACGTGAACAATAGAATGGTAGCGATTGCCGGCAACGAAATCGGCACATAGATTTTCACTAGAATTTTGATTTTACCCGCACCGTCAACGATAGCGGCTTCCTCCAGATCCTTAGGCACCGACCGAAAGAAGTTCAGCAGCATAACCATATGCCATACGCTAAGAGCGCCCGGCAGGATCAACGCCCAGATCGTATCCATAATTCCAGTTTCTTTCACGACGATGTAAGTCGGAATGAGACCTCCGCCCAGAAACATCGTCACAGCGAAAAACCAAACGTAGAGCGTCCGCAGACGGAACCTCTCTACTTCCTTGGACAAGGGATAAGCAGCCATCACGACAAGAATCATATTCAATGTGGTACCAAGAACGACCCGCTCCAGACTAACCGCCAGCGAGTTCAGAAATTCCGGTTTCTGACCGAGAAACTTGTAAGCTTCAACGGTAAACCCGACAGGCCATAATTTGACCTCGTTCGAGACGGCCGCGAGATTGGAGCTTAGAGAAACGGATAAGAGATGTATAAAAGGCAACAACCCGAGCACGAATAAGCTTGCGAGCACGATCGAGTTGGTTACGACGAACAATTGGCGGCTGAACGCCATCCTCCGAAACGGCACGTATTTTCCCTCCCCCGGGTGTATTAGAATATGCGATATCGGCTGAATCGATAGGCAAGATAGTAGGATAGACTGACTAGAAATAAGGAGATCACGGATTTGAACAGCCCGATCGCTGCCGCAGGAGAATATTGCTGGTCGAATAAGCCGAGACGGTAGACGAAGGTGTCGATAACGTCAGCGCTGCTATACACAGTCGGGTTGTAAAGGATTAGCACTTGTTCGAACCCCGCATTCAGAATTCCACCAATGCTGAGCGTGCTCACAAGAATGATGATCGGTGCCATTCCGGGTAAAGTAATATGGATGACCTGCTTCCATTTGCCCGCTCCGTCCACTTGAGCCGCTTCGTACAAATTCTGATTAATGCCCGCAATAGCCGCTAGGAAAATAATCATGTTATAGCCCATGCCCTTCCATACGTCGGAGCCGACGAGGATCGTGCGGAACCATCCGGCATCCCCCATGAACAATATGGGGTCTATTCCGAACAAGGAGAATAACCCGTTAATCGGCCCCTTGAGCGAGAACAGCTCGAACAGAACGCCGCCAAGAATCGTCCAAGACAAGAAGAAGGGTAGAAATACGCTCGTCTGAACGGAGCGCACGAACCAGGCTCTAGTCGATTCATTGAGCAGCAGCGCTAGCAACAAGGGAACCGCCAAGCCGAATACGACTTTAAGCACGGCGATCTCCAGCGTGTTCCAGAACACTTGACTAAAGTCCGGCAAATTAAACACATATTCGAAGTTTTTCAGCCCCACCCACGGGGAGCGGAAAAAACCGGCGATCGGTTGATATTTCTGAAAAGCCATCGCAAGTCCGACAAGCGGGCCGTAATGGTAGATCAGAATGAAGATGACACCAGGGAGAAGCAGCAGATGATAAGGCAGTTCGTCCTTGATACGGACCATTCTCTTGGATACGTTGTTCATGATTCGCAACCTCCTTGCAGGCGTTAATAAGCATCATTGGTGATAAGAAAGGGAGAGTCACGCCTACACACGCTCTCCCGTCTCTTCTCGCTCTTCCCGATGTTCTAAAGCGCAATGTTATTCCATCGGATTTTTGGCATACCAATCGTTTACTTCTTTCAAAATGTCATTGCCGCCAAGCTTCTTCCAGTCCTCCGCGAATTTATCGAACGCATCGACCGATGCGGAGCCCATTATGATCTTGGTAAAGGTTTCGTCCGTCAGCTTAAGCAAGGAAGCCCCTTTCTCAACCTGGGTCGGCGTCGGAGGACCCGCGTACCCGCTGCGCACGAACGTACCCGCATCGCGAACCTTACGCGTGACGCCCCAGCCTCCGTCTTCCGAAGCACGGCTAAAGGTCAGGCCCCAGCTTGCCGCGTCTCCACCTGCATATTTCTTGGCGGTCTCGTACAACATCGCACCCGAACCGTTCTCGAACGGATAGTTATCGTCGTTCGCCTTCAAAGCTTCATTTACTTGAACATAATTCGTTTCCATTTCGGTCGGGTTACTGATGCGCGGCTCATACCATTCATATACGAAACCTTGTGCCGGAGTCGCGATATCAAGGTATTCCTTCTTCGTCATCTCCGGATAGAAGTTCGCCATCTTGATGGCCGCTTCAGGATGGGCGAAGTCTTTGTTGACGACCAGAATTTTGCCAATCCGAGCGCGCGGAACGAGGGATTTTCCCGGATTGCCGTTGTAAGACGGCAATGGCACGTTAATCCATTCGGCTTTCGGCTCGCTGTCTTTGACCAGATTTAGCGGCCAGTTCGGATACCACCATTCGCCAAACGACATCCCGACTTTGCCTGCCACCATATCTTCGACGACCTTGTTCTCGTCCTTGAACGCCCACTCCTTATCCAGCAGGCCGTTCTTGTACCACTCCGCCAGCTTCGCCAACGCGTTCTTCGTTTCCGGGAGCATCTCACCGGCCACGAGGCCTCCGTCCGTGCCTTTAATGAAATTGTAAGGATAAGCACCCATCATGTTGAAGAACCCTCTTGCATCGAACCCCCAGAAGTTGAGCGTTTTCATAAGTGCCAATCCATAAGTGTCCGCTTTGCCATCCTGATCCGGATCCTTATGTGTGAAGGCATCTGCAATTTTCTCCAAATCTTCGAAAGTTTGAGGCGCTTCCAGACCGACGTTCTTTAACCAGTCGGCACGAATCCATACGGTTTGCAACGATTGATTGGCATCGGAGTAGCTCGGCAAACCAAGCAGCTTTCCGTCGTCCGATTTCATCATGTTTATCGAAGCGCCGTCGTCGAATGCCATCCACTTCTTGATCGTCGGCGAAGCATAATCCTCGTATGCTTGAGTCAGATCGCCGAGAACGCCTTGCGCTTTAAATTGCTCGAACGTGATTTGATCGACGTACATCACGTCCGGGAGGTCTCCCGAAGCGATCGACAGCTTGAATTTCTGGGTGAACTGCTCGTAAGGAACGGTCCAGTCGTATTTGACTTCGATATTGGTCATTTCTTTCAGCTTCTTCAAGTACCCGTTCTGATCAGGCGTGAGTCCAGCCGGGACTTCTTTGGATTCCGGCGTCCTCGCTCCTAGCACCATCGTGACTGTTACCGGCTCCGGGTATTTGCCAAGCGGATCTTTCGCTTCTTCCGCAGCGGTCGGTGAAGCTGACGCATCCGATGTTGCAGGAGCCGAAGGTGAACCTCCAGCATCAGATGCGGATGGAGACGAGGAATCTTTCGAATTGCTGCATGCCGCCAACATAACCGCGGTGATAATCAATACGGAGATCAGGCGAGACGCTAATTTTCTTTGCATTGCGTGACCACTCCCTTGGATGATTTCAAGTCGCTATCTGCGTAAGTCTCGAGCCTTACATCTTCATGATAATGGGTTCACATGGAAGCGGACAATCGCAAACGATTGACATTCTTCAACTCCGTTTACTTGTTGTTATGGAACTCCTCACGGTATTCTTGTGGGCCTTTTCCGACCATTTTGCGAAAAAAAGTCGTAAAATAAGACGCAGATTCGAATCCGAGCTTCGCCGCGATATCTTGAATTTTCAATTGGTTATCACGCAGCATGGCGCATGCTGTATCCGTTTTCAAGAGATTAATGTAGTCGAACAAATTGCGGCCAGTGACTCGCTTGTAGTATCGGGAAAGATAGGACGGATTAAAATAGACTGCCTCGGCGATTTGAGCCAGCGATAGATGCCGCCCGATGTTGTCATCCAGAAACCGATGAATCCGCGCCAATATCTTCTGCTCGCGGTCATATTCTCGCGAATGCTGCAAGGCGCATATATTCTCGGACAGCCGAACCCACTCCTCTTCGGCTTTGTTCCAATCCTTAGGAACTTGCAACAGCGTCAATAGTTGAACCCGAAGCGGAACCCGCCTTGCGTCTTCGCCTTCCAAATCTCCGAGTCTCGCGAAATAGGTCAGCGCGAACTCGCAATAGAGCTCCGTTCCCGTCCAAGGGTTCGTTTGCATTTGTTGTTGCAGATGGGCTAATAGCTCCCGGCAGAGGCTCACGGCTTGCTCTTCGTCGGCTTCGGCAAGCGTTTGCTCCAACTGTTTAAGCTGATGCCTGAAGGGCTGGGAATCGTGGGCAGAGTGCTTTCCTCCAAGCCATTCCGCGCCTTCCCAGTTTGTTCCGATCACGACTAGCGAAGGCTCGTGAGCGACCGAAGGACTAATGACATGCCTGGCTTCACGGAACAGCTCGGCGATGTCCGCCTCTTCAACAGCCGGCCCCGAAACCGCGATCGAGACGTGGAGCCCCATCTGTTCGCGGCAGCCGTTCTGAACCGCTTCCAATACGCCTCTCATATAAACGGCGACGCCTTGCCAATCCACTATCCCGTCCACCGTGCCGAATCTGGCGTTACCCGGATAATAACGCACCAGCCACACAAGCGTGGAGGCGTCGTATACGGTCGATTCCGCGCGCAGCCATGGGGGGAACAAGCCGTCGAATAACCCTCGAATGACGGATAAGACATCTAATTTAGCCCCGTAGCCCGACTCGGGGGAATAGTTGATCACCTGTCCGACAATAAGCAAAACTGATCGGTCAACGGTTTCCCCATCTTGCACAGCCGGGAACCAATCGTGAATCGAATGGGAGATCCGCTCTCCAGAAAGCAGAGCGCGGATCGTTTCCATTTTGAGCAACTCGTCCATTTCCCGAGTCCGCTTCTCGGCCTGCTCCGCCAGCATTCGCATATGCAGCTCGGAATCCAGCTTCGCGGCTGCCGCTTGCACGGTAGCGATAACAACGGAGTCATCCTCTGTTTTCAAGATAAAATTTTCTACGTTCTTCTGAAAAGCATGGTATACGTAATCGAATTCGCTATATCCGGTGAGGAAAATAATCCGGCAATCCGGCCAATAGAACACGATATCGTCGATCATCTGAAGCCCGGTTTTACCGGGCATACGAATGTCGCTCAGTACGATGTCGATTTTCGTTTTCCTCGCGATCCCGATCGCTTCCGCGGACGAATATGCTTTGCACACATCCAGCTTCGGCTCCGTTAATTGTTCGAACAACCGTACAAGCCCGTCGAGTATGGCGGGTTCGTCGTCTACGATCAGCAGCCTATGCATCCAATATCCCCCTTGCCTCGTTCGGCATAATGACTATCTCCGCCTTCAAGCCTCCCAGCTCGCTTCTCGATACGTTCAGCCCGCTGCCGTCCCCGTACTTCAGAACGATTCTTCTGGTCACGTTAACGAGTCCCGTCGTTTCCGAGGCATTCCTTACATCCGCAAGCCTCACCTTGAGATTAGCCAGGGATTCATCCGTTAACGTTCGCCCGTCATCCTCCACGGAAATGATTAATCTGTCATCTTCGTAACTAACGAGAATTCGAATATAACCTTCGCCCGTTTCCGATTCGAAAGAATGCTCGAACGCATTTTCGATGACGGGTTGGATAATCAGTCGAGGCACCAGAATCGAGCTGCTGGCTTCCGGTAGTACGGCGGCATCGATGCGGATGCGGTTAGAGAAGCGGATGCGCTGAATATCGCAATAATCCATCGCGTGCCGGTATTCGGCGCTTAGCGGAACTTCCGCCGAGCCACTGCGCGTAATAAATTGATAGTAGCTGGACAGCTTCTGGGATAACAATGCGACGCTTTCGTTGTCGCCGGTCTTGCTAAGCCGGTAAATATTATAAAATCCGTTGTACAGAAAATGGGGATTGATCTGCGATTGAAGCTGCTTAAGCTCGGACTGACGCAAAGCCAGCCTCTGTTCGTAGTTTTGCTGGATGGAGTCGTTTAATCTCTCGATCATCTGGTCGAAGCCGCGAAATAAATAGAGAAATTCGTTGTCTTTAGCAGACCTGTCGGAGAACGTCATATTATCGCTCTTCAAGGACTCGAAAGTACGTATCAGCTTGCGAAGGGGACGATGTATGATCGCATGGATAGAGAAGGCAAAGAGGAATATAACGGCGATGGAAATGACGGACAACGCGGTCAGCCATTTGAGAAACAGCCTGAGCGGTCCGGTTGCCTTATTCTGATCGATGTAAGTGAACAAATACCACCCGATCGAATCGATTCGTTCCGACGTGACTTCGTACCGCTTATTGCCAGAGATTCGAACATCGCTGCGCACTCCCGGCTGCTGCTTCGTTTTTTCCCAATCGCCTGTCCGAAACAAATCCTTGAACAGCTCGATATTCACCTGCGGGGATATCCCCGGAGTTTCCCTATCGAAAGAAAGTACGGCTCCCGTGCCATTGCCCGGCTTTACGAGATTGGCCAGCGATTCGCTGAATTTGGCCGAAGACAGCTCCACGTAAGAGACGATGCTGCCATTGTTGGAAGATTCTACGAAAAACAATCTTCCTTGTACGTCGATCATGGAAGTATTACCCGTGCTCGAAAAGAAATCGGATATGGTCCTCCATTCGCTACGCGAATAATCCGTCATACCTCCCCTAGCGGAAATGACTCTGCCCAGCGATTGGATATAGACGCCGGCACTGACCACGAAATCGTCGGAGGTCTGAATCGCCACTAGCCGTTCCGTTATTTTCTTCACGTACTGAAGCAATTCATAACTGTTCAGCGTGCCTGCAAGAAAGTTCAAGCTTTGCACGTCGGAATCGTTCATGAATTGCAACTGTTGGTTGCGGATAAATAAAATCTGCCTATCGAGCTGATCGGCATAGAAAGCTGCATTGGATACGATGGAATCGGAGTACTGCTTGCGGATAAAATTCATGCCCGTCGTATTCAACCATAGGCTAAGAGCATAGCTGGGGACGATCAGTACGCAAAAAACGATCACGATCTTCTGATAAACGAATAGATTAGGCCAAATCGAAGGTGTCTTCAAGATATCGCTCCTTTTATTAAGATTAATAGCAGGAACAATGCGAACGCAATCGCAATCGGATGACTTTCTTTTCATTTATTGACTTGTTTCCGTGCGTCGATGAAGCAGTCGGCGAGAAAATCGCGGTTGAATCAGGTAGTAAGCTGGTCTGGCGCATTAAAATCGGTTCGAACCTGACTACATTTAATTCCTTATAGAAGCGTCCGAGCGATCTCAATAGCTTTATTGAGCGCTCGGTCCTTTTTTCCCCGTGCTGCGTCCTTGTTTGTATCCCTATCCATCCCCTCCATATAGATGGTTTCGATCCGTTCAACTCCGATGAACGATAATACGGAATATAAATATCTGCTTCCATGTTCGAATTCTTTTAACGGCCCGGATGAGTACACATCTCCGCTTGATTGTATAAGTACGGCCACTTTATTTTTTAGAAGCCCTTCCGGGCCATCGGGTGTATAACGAAACGTTTTCCTTGCAACTTTGATGGTGTCCACGTACGCCTTCAAGAGCGGCGGAACGCCAAGGTTCCATAACGGGAATGCGAAAATGTACACATCTGCGTCAATGAATTGCGCGGTTAATCGATGAATTTGTTCGGTGATGTTCTTCTCTGCAGGTAACAGCTCTTCCGGCTCAGCACCGGAGGAGACTTTTTGTCGCGCAGACAAAAAGTGTTCATCCACTAGCGGAATGTGCAGCCGGAATACATCAATTTCGGTAACCGGTGCACCGGGATGCAAAGAAAGATAGGCGTTCACTAAACAGCGGCCCACAGTTAGACTATTGGAATTTTCCTCATTCTTCGGATTCGCGGTAATATACAAGATCGATTTCAATCGGATCACCTCGTGGTTTATTTAGATTAGGGATATTAAGGAAATCCCTACAAACGTACAACTAATGCCTACCCATTGATTCCATAAAGGTTTTTCACCACCTACAAACACACCCCAAAGCAGAGTCACGACGGCAAACAAGGATGTAGCTGTAATCACAATCGAGGTATCTTCTAAGCCCAGTCCAAGGTTATAGCAAACAAGAGCCAATGCATCAAGAATGCCAACGATGACGATCAAGTATGCACTATTCTTATCCGGAACTACCAATCGCTTCTTGAAGCATGCATACACAATTGGAAGCAGAATCGTGGCTTGCAGACGACCGATCCAAACCGTTACGAGACCGCCTAACGCTTCATGCGGATAACGTAGTCCAAAGAACGCCGTACCGAGGAACAAAGCAGCAACAATCGCCCAAACCGCTCCACTCTCCAGTTTCTGGCCAGATCCGCTTTTTTTCCTGCCGTTTACGACTAATGTTGTAAGAAATATACCAAGTAACGTCAGTATGATCGCTGCCAGTTTCACTGTGCTGAACCGCTCTCCAAAAGCAAAAGCCAGAATAATGGTGAAGACCGAGAAGCTGGACGCGATAGGAGCGACGACGGAAGACTTCCCGGACACCAAACCATGATAAAGAAAAAGAATGCCGATCAGATCAAGTGCCATCCACAAGCTGGCTGCGGCTACATCTGCGAAAGAGTTCAAGTTATGCCACTGTCCAAACCAAGTCACGGCTGCCGTCAGGAAGATGAAACCGACGAGCTGCATGTAAAAGAGTGTTGAAAATATCCCTGTTTTCTTGCTTGCTTTCCCCGCAAAAAAATCAGCAGTCCCAAATGAAAAAGCCGACAAGAGTCCAAATAGTAAACCATTCAAGAAATCTCCCCTCCTTATCATATACTTGTTTAAGCAAATATTTCCTGCGCAATTAAATTATCACGGATTAATTGCGCAGTCAACAATAAATCAAGTATGATAAGGAAAAGCGAAGCTTCAGGAGGCACTCCCTAATGAATCAACTAGAAGAAGAGCAGTTGTCCGTATGGCGCGCGTTCATGAATTCGCATGCATCGGTTATTGAACGAATTGAAAAGGATTTATCCGAGCAACGTAAAATACCGCTGACCACTTACGATGTATTGGTGGCCTTGTATCAGTCCCCGAGTAAGAAGCTCCGGATGACCGATCTGGCTAATCAAGTGGTTTTAACCCGCAGCGGTCTGACACGGGTCGTCGAACGATTGGAACGTGAAGGATTTGTAAAGAGAGAAAGAACGGAAGAAGATCGGCGGGGAGCCTTCGCAGTATTGACGCGGGAAGGCAAAAAGGCGTTTCTCGCCACATGGCCTACCTATGCGAACGGGATATCGAACTATTTCCTCAGCGTCCTTGACGAAGAGGAACGTTCGATCATCAAGCGGGGGCTTTCCAAAGTCTATCGCGCACTTCAGGAAGAACGCTGAACAACTAAAATTCATGTGGGGAACTCATAATTCTATTGGATCCTATTTTTCTTCCGATGGTAATGCTGGTTCACCTTTACTCGGTTTCCGCACTTCTCCATGCTGCACCAACGCCTCTGTTGATTACGACTCGTGTCATAAAAATAAAGAATACAAGCCTCGTTTTCACACTTTTTCAAGTTATCGGGTTTGATCGAGGCAAAGAATAGTGCTGCCTCTTCAAGAAACAATACAAACAACTGAGAAGTGGTGTAATACCTTGCTAATGCAACGGATGCTTCACTTTGCTCTATTTGTAGGTATCCCCCGTTCGATTTCAGACTTTTATTGATCAGTTCTGTAATAAAAGTCGGAACGGATTTCTCCCTGATCATATCAACAAAAGCTTGTTCCAAGTCATCTCTAAACGACATTATATTTTGGAACAGTTCCCCCCGTCTCGATGAAGGAAGAGAGTCTGGATTTCCCGATACAAACTTGCTTTTGCCGGATTGCTCCAACCAGTCCATCAAATCGCCATAATCGTGAAGAAGCTCGGTCCGAGCACCCTTCACGTTTTTTCTTGTATTCACAAAATCCGTAACGAAGTGGTTCCCGATAAAGATAAAATTTGAAGTTTTCATACAGCACCTCCACTATTCGCGAAACACTTGACACAATAATTATAACTCCCTAAATTTGTGTTTACAAGTTAATATACAATGTATATTATAATGCCTGTAACTACATTTTGATGGTTAGGAGAGATCGTATGAATTTAGGTCACATCGGGTTTAATGTTTCGGAATTGGATCGGTCGGTTCGGTTTTACACAGAGGTGTTGGGATTTACGATAAGATCTCGTTCTGATGATCCCGAGAAGAAGTTTGCATTGCTTGGCGATGACAACAAGAACCTAGTCACGCTTTGGCAACAAAGCGAAGGCGCATTCTCCCCGCAATTGCCCGGAATACACCACTTTGCCTTTGAAGTCGATTCTGTAGAAATCGTTAAAGACTTCGAACACAAATTAAAGTCCCATGGCGTGGCTTTCATTTATGACGGAATGGTCACTCACACCGAGGGTGCAGATTCTGGCGGGATCTACTTCGAAGATCCTGACGGTATACGCTTGGAGATTTATACGTTAAAGGGAATTAGCTCCCATTCCTGTTCTACGACGAACGGCCAAGCGTGCGGATTTTTCTGATGAAATATCATCCCGACGAGATACGGATTCAAGAACGAGCGGGTGTGAGACATATCGCGGATCGCAAATCCGATATTTATTCTTCAATTCCACTCGTGGCACAATCATTTTTGGAAGCGCAGCCTTACTTCATCATGGGTGCCGCTCAAGAGAATGGCAGCGTATGGGCCACCGCAATATTTGACAATCCTGGTTTTGTGCAAGTAATGGACGCTCGGACCTTGCAAATCCATGCATTTCCAATATCCAATGACCCTATGTACGAATGCATAACGGAGGGCAACCATTTAGGTACAATCGGAATCGATTTCTCAACAAGGCGGAGAATGAGAACAAATGGGATCGTTCGTAAGAAAGAGACGGATGGCTTTGTATTGGAGGTTCATCAGGTCTATTCCAACTGCCCGAAATATATCCAAGCACGAGAGATCATCAAGTCCAATGAGCCATCCGGGGACAGACGAGGATTCGCTTTAAGCTCGTTGACGGAAGACGTCTTAAGATGGATTCATCATGCGGACACGTTTTTTATCGCCAGCCATCATCCCGACTTCGGGGCGGATGTCTCCCATCGTGGAGGAATGCCCGGATTTGTTCAGGCGGAGGATGATCATACGATCGTATTTCCCGACTATAAAGGCAATTCGATGTTTAACACCCTTGGCAATTTCCTCAGTCACCCTCAGGGAGGGTTGTTGTTTCTAGATTTCGAAACGGGAGATTTACTGCAGATAAGCGGCACCGTAGAAATAGACTGGGGAACATCCAGCAGGAACAGATTTGCGGGAGCGGAAAGAATACTTCGATTCCATGTCGAACAAGCGTGGCTCACATTGAATGGAATGCCCCTAACTTGGCGATTGCCCGATTACTCTCCTGCTAATCCGCTTCCGACGAAAAGCGGAAGTGTCTGAGGATTAGTTCCATGCAGAGGAAGGCACTTCCCACAATTCGGAGAAGTGCCTTCACATCACTACATCCCTCCCCTGCCCCAGCCAAAATAATTTTTTGATTTTCAAAGGAGAAAACAGACATGAAGAATCAAGGGGATCAAGCCCCGTCATTTCCACAGGAAGACCCGAAGCGTTGGCTGGCTCTTGCGTTATTATGCTTAGCTAATTTCATTGTCATTATGGACACTTCCATTATCGGAGTTGCTTTGCCGGCAATCAAAGAGGCACTCGGCTATACGCAATCAAGTTTACAGTGGGTTTTTAACGCGTATGTCATTTTCTTTGGCGGTTTGTTGTTATTAGGGGGACGATTGTCCGATTTATTTGGTCAGCGGCGAATATTCATGTGGGGATTTTCCATTCTTACATTAGCTTCTTTACTGGCAGGGCTGGCTTGGAATGAGGAATCGCTAAATGTCGGTCGCGCTTTGCAAGGACTCGGTTCCGCATTAATCGCGCCTTCCGCGTTAACGATTGTTATGATGCTTTTCAGCGGTAATCCTAAAGAATTAGGAAAAGCATTGGGCTTCTGGGGAGCATCGGCAGCTGCAGGCGGATCGGCAGGCGTGTTTCTGGGCGGTGTTATTACCGAGTGGCTCAGTTGGCAGTGGACTTTTCTCATTAATGTTCCGGTCGGAATTGTCGCTATACTCTTATCGCCTGGGTTATTGGCCAAGGGAATGAGGAGGAAGGGCAGCATCGACGTGGTAGGTTCCCTCTTCGTAACCGCGGCATTGGTTTTGGTGGTATATGGAATTGTAACTGCAGAGCACAACGGGTGGGGGGCAGCAACCACGGTGTGGACGCTAATCTCGGGTGCAGCGTTGTTTATCCTGTTCCTGATCATCCAAGCCGTTAAACAGGAGCCGCTTGTTCCGTTGAAGATTTTGAAGGCGCCGAATCTGGCAGCTGGTAATATCGCTCTTATTATGCTATCCGGCGGATGGATTCCGCTATGGTATTTCCTAAATCTCTATATGCAGCAAGTGTTGAAGTTTTCTGCCTTTGCAGGCGGAGTCGGTTTGTTGCCGATGACGATTCTAATAGCCATCTTCATGGTTTTAATTACCGGAAAATTAATCGGGAAGTTCGGATTGAAGGCCAACTTGGTCATTGGGTTGATCGCGCTTGGAGGTTCGATGCTGCTGTTCGCAGGAAATACGCCTGTGGACGGAAGCTTTATCGTTAACGTTCTTCCGGCTTCCTTGCTCGGTGCCCTCGGGATGTCGCTTGCTTATATTCCGGCTACCATGTCCGCCATGTCAGGTGCCAAACCTGAAGAAGCAGGTCTTGCATCAGGTCTTGCCAATACGAGCTACCAGATCGGCTCGGCCATCAGTCTGGCCATTATGGTTGCGATTGCGGGGGCAACTACCGCTTCCCAAACAGGTGTTGATCCTGCCGCTGCGCTGAATGAAGGATTTCAACGAGCGTTCTTGTGGTCCGGTATCGTAGCTTTAGCAGGTGCGGTGTTAGCCTTCTTGTTTATCCGTTCACCCAACCAGGGGGAAGTTAGCAACACGGCTGCCATGTAATACTTACAAGATAATCAATCCCCTTCGGAATGAAGAGGAGATCGCAGATGGGATACTTGAAACGACTTGAAACGATGAACAAGATAAGTGGATGTATCCTATGACCCTAACCAAGTCACGCTTGAGGCTGTCAAGAAGCAATTGAGGAGCAAGGATACGACGTCGTTTGAACAACACGTTAGGGACAAGGAGCGGGTTTTAGATGATCGGAACAGTTGACAAGAAGGTAAGCAATCTAACGATCTTGGAGCTAACGGGCATGACGTGCGCCGCCTGTGCGACTCGGATCGAGAAGGGACTTGGCAAATTGCCAGGCGTTACGAATGCCACAGTCAACTTTGCGATGGAA
Source organism: Paenibacillus nasutitermitis (assembly GCF_014641075.1). Classification (GTDB taxonomy): domain Bacteria; phylum Bacillota; class Bacilli; order Paenibacillales; family Paenibacillaceae; genus Paenibacillus_Z; species Paenibacillus_Z nasutitermitis. The sequence goes on along the minus strand of NZ_BMHP01000001.1, from coordinate 600,260 downwards.
ACGGCAAGCGTAGAATATAACCCGGTAGAGATTTCGGTCGGCGACATGCAGGATAAGGTACGAAAGCTTGGCTATAATGCAATTACGAAACAGGAGAATGAAGGAAAGGGCGATCATCGCGAGAAGGTAGTTCGGCATCACAAGCGGCTTCTTCTCCTCTCGGTTATTCTCTCATTGCCGCTATTGTGGAGTATGGTCGGGCACTTCTCGTTCACTTCGTGGATCTATGCGCCGGAGATTCTCATGAATCCATGGCTGCAGTTCATCCTTGCCACACCGGTTCAATTTTATGTCGGAGGGCAGTTTTACAGAGGGGCTTATAAAGCATTGAGAAACAGAAGCGCGAACATGGACGTGCTCGTATCGCTGGGGACATCAGCCGCGTATTTCTACAGTCTATATCTCTCGATCGAATGGTTCCGGGCGGGGGCTGCCGCACATCACAGCCCATCTTTGTACTATGAGACGAGCGCTGTACTGATTACGCTTGTCGTTATGGGGAAATTGTTCGAAATCCTCGCGAAAGGCCGGACGTCGGAAGCGATAAAGTCATTGATGGGACTGCAAGCGAAGACCGCGCTGGTTGTCCGCGATGGCCAGGAGTTGACCATTCCGGTCGATGAAGTTATCAAAGGAGACAACGTGCTTGTCCGCCCGGGAGATAAAGTACCGGTCGATGGAGAAGTGCTGGAAGGCATTTCTTCGGTAGACGAATCAATGCTAACCGGCGAAAGCATTCCCGTGGAGAAGAAAGCCGGCGATGCGGTCATAGGCGCGACGATCAACAAGAACGGCATGCTCCGCATCAAAGCGACGAAAGTCGGCAAAGAAACGGCGCTTGCGCAGATCATTAAAGTCGTAGAAGAAGCGCAAGGCTCCAAAGCGCCGATTCAACGGGTAGCGGATGTCATCTCGGGAATTTTCGTCCCGATCGTAGTCGGAATCGCTGTTGCCGCTTTCTTGGTCTGGTACTTCTTCGTAACGCCGGGTGATTTCGCGGAGGCGCTCGAAAAGGCCATCGCGATTCTAGTTATCGCATGCCCGTGCGCTTTGGGTCTGGCTACACCGACCTCCATTATGGCGGGATCGGGACGTGCGGCCGAGCTCGGCATCTTGTTCAAAGGCGGCGAGCATCTGGAACAAGCCCATAAGATCGACGCGATTATTCTGGATAAAACGGGTACAGTCACAAAAGGGAAACCTGAGCTGACGGATATTCTGACGGACGAAAACGAAACGGACTTCCTGAGACTCGTTGGAGCGGCAGAGAAAAATTCCGAGCACCCACTGGCGGAAGCCATCGTAGCGGGTATCCAGGAACGAAATATCTCATTGCCGGGAACGGAAGCATTCGAAGCGATCCCGGGCTATGGTATCAAAGCCATAGTAGAAAGTAAGGAATTACTGATCGGCACCCGCCGATTGATGGAGAAATTCGAAGTAGATGCACGGCAAGCCTATGGAACGATGTCTCATCTGGAAAAGACAGGGAAGACGGCGATGCTAGCTGCAATCGATAACCGTTATGCCGGCATTGTAGCGGTGGCGGATACGATTAAATACACCTCGAAGGATGCTGTCAGCCGTTTGAAGGAAATGGGAATTCAAGTTATCATGATAACCGGCGACAACGAACGTACAGCGAAGGCGATCGCGGCCGAAGTCGGTATCGATCACGTGTTAGCGGAAGTTCTTCCGGAAGGAAAAGCAGACGAAGTGAGAAAGTTACAAGCGGCCGGTAAGAAAGTCGCCATGGTTGGGGACGGCATCAACGATGCGCCTGCCCTTGCGACGGCTGATATCGGCATGGCGGTCGGCACGGGTACGGACGTGGCCATGGAAGCGGCGGATGTGACCCTCATGCGCGGAGATCTATCGAGCATTCCTGACGCGATCTTTATGAGTCGCAAAACTATGAGCAACATCAAGCAAAATTTATTCTGGGCGCTCGGTTACAACGCGCTCGGGATTCCTATTGCCGCAATCGGATTGTTGGCCCCTTGGGTCGCGGGCGCAGCGATGGCATTAAGCTCGGTATCCGTTGTCCTCAATGCCTTGAGGCTGCAGCGTATTAAAATGCGACACTTAACCAGCTAATCCTTATTGGAACACGTAAGCTCAAGGTAGGCATGGATCACAGGGAGAGGAGAATGATCATGGGAGAGAAAACAAAATTAGCGGTATCGCCTGCCATTCAAGCCGGGGGGAGCTTATTTACGCCGGAGCAGTTGGCCAAGATCGGTGCTGTCGCTGGTGCTGATGCCAAAATTGAAATGACATCATTCAAGCAGCTGTACATTGAAGTGCTTCTCGATCAACAAGATGCCATTAAGGAAGAGCTCGAGCGTTCCAGACTGGAAGTGTATCCGGCCGGATTTGCCACCAAAAGCCTGATCGCTTGCAACTTCTGCAAAGGCGTAGAGGAAGCTGGGTTGGAAACGGCGAGGGTTCTGAATCAAGCCATTGCCGGCATAGAGACGCCCACACCGCTGAAGATTGGATATGCAGGCTGTGCGCTGGGCACTAGTGAGCCGCTGCTGAAAGATATCGGCGTCGTCAAAATGCGGGACACGTTCGATATTTACGTCGGAGGAGAGGCTAAGGGTCTTAAGGCAGCTTTAGGCCAGTTGCTTATCTCCGGATTAACAAGGGAAGGACTTGTTTCCGCTGTAACGAAGATTATTGATATCTATAAGGAACAAGCAAAAGGGAAAGAAAAATTCAGCAAATTCGTGGATCGGATCACCATCGAGAAGCTAAAGCGAATTGCCGCTTAATAAAGAAGAAAGGACGATTTTGGATATGACACATTTTTTCCCGCTGGCCCCCCTGTTTCAAGTTAGTTTGTATCATTATACGGGTGTACTCCTCTGTCTAATCGCCACCATCACATGGTTATTCGTTCCTGAGGAGATAACGATGGGAGGATATCCTGTCCTTGCATACATGTCTGTAGTTGGTCTCGGATCTGCTCTGGTCCTCTGGGGAACAGGTCTGGCCATATGGCTTATGGGAAAAAGGTTGCTAAATGACGGCCGCGAATCATTGAAACGGAGGCGTGTATGAAAATCCAACTCGTTCGCCATGCAACCCTATGGCTGAAATATGCAGGAGTGACCTTCCTGATCGACCCTATGTTCAGCGACAAAGAGGTCAACCCGCCGATTGCCAATTCTGGAGATGAACGGCGCAATCCGCTTGTTCCGTTGCCTGGAACATTAGATCATTGGCTCGCCCCAGACGCCATCCTCGTTACGCATCTGCACCGCGACCATTGGGATGAAGCGGCGGCGCAATTGTTACCGAAATCATCGGTGATATTCTGCCAACCGGGAGATAAGAATTCGATTAGCTCATCCGGCTTTTCCAATATTGCGGAGATCCACACTACCGCTTCGTACCAAGGCGTAACCATCCATCGTACGGGTGGACAACATGGTACGGGCGAGATCGGACGGAAAATGGGACAGGTGTCAGGTTTCGTTCTCCAAGCAGATGGCGAGCCCACGCTTTACATAGCCGGCGATACGATATGGTGCGAGGATGTGAAGCATGCGCTCGATACCTATAAGCCGGATACGACGATCGTCAATGCGGGGGGAGCGAAATTCGTAATTGGCGATGCGATTACGATGGATGAGAACGACTTAATCGAACTGGTCCAGTATGCCTCATATACCCGAGTCATTGCTGTCCATATGAATACGATTAATCATTGTATGGTGACGAGGGATGTCCTACGGTCTCGGCTGTCCGAAGAGAATTTGCTGGCTCAAGTCGATATTCCTGAGGATGGTGATTGGCTATGAGCAAGTCGAATATAGATATGGACAGCCTTGCAATATCGACGGATCGCAGCCTGCTGGATCTGCCTTTCGCCTATTGGTATCTTCACGAAAATATGTACTGGGCGAAAGCCATGACGCTGGATGCCTTCCAACGGGCCATCGCCCATTCGGCTGTCGTGGTCGGTGCGTACGATTCGTCGGACAACGGGCAGTTAGTCGGATTCGCCAGAGTCGTCTCGGATTGCGCCACTTTCGCTTACTTAACAGACGTATTTGTAATAGACCAATATCGGGGTCAAGGGTTGTCCAAACGGATGATGCAGCTCATCGTAGATCACCCGGATTTACAAGGGTTGCGGAGATTTCTTCTCGTAACCATAGATGCACAGGGGTTATATGCCAATTTCGGCTTTGAACCGATAAAGGAAAATGAGGGCTGGATGGAAATTTATCGCGGCTCGTAGCTCTGAATGGATGGTATAGCATGTGGGAAGGCGCTTCTCCGATATGTGGGGAGCGCCTTCATACCATAGCAGAATCCATACGCCGGATAACATAATAAGCGCGAGCCAGAGATTGTATAACTTTTGAATAAAGATCAATCGGAACACCATTGTCATGCCGGGTGTCCAGAGGGCTGGAAGCCCTTGGGGTCCCTCCAATGGAGGGATTTAGGGAGGGCATTCTTATGTTATAATAGCCCCATATAAGGAGAGTGCTCACATGGACCGCAAAGAAATAGAAGAATGGATTGCTGCAAATTACCGGCGCGACGAGCAGATGATGGTGGATGCTTTTGCCCAGTGGTGCATCAATCATGATCTGGATCCGGAAGAATTATATACACGCGCTTACCCACAGCAGGCCGCCAATCCTGCCCTGCAAGGCGCTATCTCTCAGGCCCTTCCGAAGGAGAATTCCCCCGAAATCCCGGATGATGCGCTGCTTCAACTGCTATCGATGTTTGATAACGAGGAGCTCGGGTATGTCGTCAGCAACGAAATTGCCCAACGAAAGGAAAATCGGGGCTAGACAGCTGAGAGTTCCCGGCTTCTTAACGATTAAACCGCCGCATATCGGCGGACCCTATTCTCCTAGTAAATTGGCGGTTTCAACCACAGACCTGCCCCTCAAGGCTATGTGCTGCTGGCTTTCTGAGCGCTGCAGTTCCAGCAAGGAAGAACCTTCTTACATTCCAATTGGCGTACAGGAACGGGTTCTAAGCAGGAAATACCTTCTTACAGCGCTTTTTTATCATTTCGGTGTCCTATTCAGCTCTCCAGCAAGGAAAATCCTTTTATATTCCGTTTGGCATACAGGAATAGACTCTAAGCAGGAAAAACCCTCTTACAGCGCTTTTTTATCATTTCGGTGTCCTATTCGGCTCTCCGGCAAGGAAAATCCTTCTTATAACTTCCGGACTCATGTTCTCCACTATATCTTCCTATCCCACACCCCTCCTGACCGACTCTTCCTTAAAATAGAAGCCGCAATACTTCGTGCAAGGCTTCGGTGTAAACCGGAAAAGAAAAAAGGGTTGGGCAGTTTCTTACACTGCCCAACTCCTTTAAGAAAAACAAAGCTTGATTTCTTGACTAAAGCTGTTAAACTTAGTCGAAATAAACAGCTTTGCCGGTACGTGCTGACTCATAAATCGCTTCAAGAATTTCGGAAACTACCAGAGCTTGCTCCGGTTTCACGAGAACATCTTTATCATTAAGAACCGCGTCTACCCATGTGCGCATTTCCAGCTCAGCCGGATCTTCGCTTGCGCCATCGTAGAAAGCAACGCCGCCGCTGTTCAATTCAATTTCATTCACATACAGACGGCTGTTTTTCTCGCCGTTAATGCGCAGACCGTTCTTCATGTCCGCACCTGCTTTGGTACCGGAAAGCGAAACTTTCGCTTCATCGATATCAAGCGTGTTGAGCGCCCAACTGGACTCGATCACGATCGATGCGCCATTTTCCATAGTGATCATGGCAAATGCGGAATCTTCAACGGTGAATTCTTTAGGATCCCAAGGACCCCAAGCGTTAGCCGCGTTCTCAGTTTGGGACAACTTGTGATAAGTGCGTCCAAGAACCGCTTTAGGCTTGTAGTTGTCCATCATCCACAGAACAAGATCCAATGCGTGTGTACCGATATCGATAAGCGGACCGCCGCCTTGTTTTTCTTCGTCAAGGAACACGCCCCATGTTGGAACAGCGCGACGACGAATAGCATGAGCGCGTGCGTAGTAAATCTCGCCGAGCTCGCCTTCGGAACAAAGCTGTTTCAGGTAACGGCTGTCGGAACGGAAACGGTTGTTGTAGCCAATGCTCAGCTTCTTGCCGGTACGTTGTGAAGTTTCCAGCATACGGCGGGCATCTGCAGCCACTTTAGCCATTGGCTTCTCGCAAAGAACATGCTTGCCAGCTTCCATGGAAGCAATCGAAATCTCCGCATGGGAATCATTCGGCGTACAAACGTGAATGACATCAATAGAAGGATCGCTTAGCAGTTCATGGTAATTCGTGTATACTTTAGCTTCGGATGTGCCGTATTTCGCTTTAGCATCCTCGGCACGTTCAACAACGATATCGCAAAATGCGACAATTTCAGCTTCCTGAACCTTTGAAAGACTTGGCAAATGCTTACCGTTTGCGATACCGCCGCAGCCGATGATGCCAATACGTAACTTCGACATTGATTCTACCTCCATAGGTGGGAAAATATATATTTTTATTACATGCTGCTTGTTTCATGACACAACAAACACTAGAATAAGTATAGACGATTACGGCTATAAAAAACCAGCTTCGGAATGGCGCTGCTTTTATGTTATTTTGTCGTCGAAGGGATGGTATTGTGGAAGTTTATAATGAAAAAGTTGCTTATGAAAACCCTCTTTTGTCGACAAAAGTATTTCAATCCCAGCGTAATCATGATTTCACTATAAATTGGCACTACCACAGGGAGATTGAATTGCTGCTGGTCAATGAGGGGATTCTGGATGTTAACATTGATGAGAAGTCCGTGCGTCTGGAAGCGGGCGATGTTGCTATCATCGGTTCCAACGAGCTTCATCGGGACCGCAGCGTGGGCGTTCCGCTTAACTACAATGTGCTCCAGTTTGATATTGAACAATTTTTTGATCATAGCACGATGCCTTATATGCGGTTCTTCTCCGAAACGAAAAACCCGCTCAGCCGGGCAAATTATATATTCCGGGATAACGATAAGGCCAATAAGGAAGCAGCGGACTGCATCCGTGCCATCCTGAAAGAAGTCACTTTCAAGCAAACCGGCTATGAGCTTGCCGTCAGCATGATCATTAAGAAACTGCTCCTGCTGCTGATCCGCAGTGATACGAAGAAGGTGCTTGCCGAGCGCGAGGATTTTGACCGGGCGCGTCTTCGCAATGTGCTGGATTTCGTAGAAGCTAATCTGACGGACCGCATTCAGGTGGAGGAAGTCAGCAAAATGGCCAATATGAGCTATTATTATTTTGTGAAGTTCTTCAAGAAAGCGATCGGCTTATCATTCACGGAATACGTTAATTACCGTAAAATCAAATGGGCGGAACGGATACTTCTGACCAAGGACCTGAGTGTGTCCGAGGTAGGCGACCATATTGGCATGCCCAATATGGCCCATTTCTATAAAATGTTTAAAAAATATAATGATTGCTCGCCCAAACAGTTCCAGAAGCGGATGCTCGCATGGAATCGCAATTAACCGCACAAGAAAAGCCCGGATTACCGATTATTTTTTCGGAGATCCGAGCTTTTTTGGCATAACCAGCTTGTAACCCACACCACGAATGGATTCAATCTGAACCGACTGCTGACCAAGCTCCAGCTTCTTGCGGAGCGAGCTGACATGGACATCTACGGTACGCTGACCGCCGATATAATCGAAGCCCCATACCACGTTCATCAAATCATCACGCGTGATGACCATCCCCGGACGCTGCACCAGATAGAGCAGCACCTCAAATTCCTTCGGACGAAGAGGAATGGACTCCCCATCCAGCACAACCTCATAACGCTCCGGATAAATGGACAAATCGCCCGCCGTAATGACTTTGCCTGATGTTTCGCTCGGTTTACCTTCATCCTGGCTGGTCCGGCGAAGCACAGCGGATACCCGTGCCAGCAGCTCCGCCACTCCAAATGGTTTGGTCATATAATCATCCGCGCCATGCTTAAGCCCCTGCACAACCTCTTCTTCGGCATTTCGTGCCGTCAGCACAATAACAGGTGTGCGGTTGCCGCTCTGGCGCAGTCTAGTCAAGATTTCAAAACCATTCATTCCCGGCAGCATAATATCCAGAATGATCAATTCAAACGAACGCTGCAGCGCGAGTTGCAAACCTTCAGCACCGTGGTCGATAACTGTCGTATCGTACCCTTCCTGCGTTAAATTGTAGGAGAGCAGTCTCGCCAGTGTCGGTTCGTCTTCAATGACCAGCACTTTTTGCGACATATTGACCCCCAGCCTCCACACATTATTCATTAAATGTGCGGTTCACTTTCATATAGATACTTATTCATCCATCATATCATTCATGGAGAAGAAACGTCCAGCGCCTTAATCAGAGGCGCCGGTTTACTGCAGCACCGGCAATATAATCGTAAAGGTTGAACCGGCTCCGACCGTGCTCTCCACCGTTATAGAGCCCTTATGCAGCTCAATCAGATGCTTCACGATCGACAAGCCGAGTCCTGTTCCACCCGATCCGCGTGAACGGGCTTTGTCTACCCGGTAAAACCGCTCGAAGATGCGCGGCAAATCCTTCTTTGGAATGCCGATGCCCGTATCCGATATGGAAATATGGATCTGATCGTAGTCTTCTCCCTCGGATACATATTGGGTACCTGCTACCGGCTTCACCACAATGGTCACATGCCCGCCATCGGGCGTGTAGCTGATCCCATTGGCAAGCAGATTCATAATAATTTGCCGCAGACGGTCTTCATCCGCCTCCACATAGATGCCGGGCTCGGCTTTCAGGGTTACTTCAATATCCTTGCGGGCGGCCTCCGCCGACATCAGCTTGATGGATTTGCCAATAAAGGACGTCAGTTCAACTGGCGAGAACTGCAGCGGTATGCGCCGCGATTCAATTTTGGACAGTTCCAGAATATCCCCGATCAGCCGGTTCAGACGGTCGCTCTCGTCAAAAATAATTTGCAGAAAGGAGCGTGCTGTCTCCGGATCATCCACTTCCCCGCCCAGCAGCGTTTCAGCGAAGCCTTTTACTGCTGTAATCGGCGTTTTCAGTTCATGGGAAACATTCGCCACAAACTCGCTGCGCATCCGCTCCAGACGGCGAATGGCCGATACATCCTGAAGAACAAGCAGCACCCCGCCGAATTCATCATCCTGAATAATCGGCACCAGATTAAGATCAAGCAGGCGTTCTTCGGGAAAATAAAACGTGATCTCCTCGCGCAGATGCTCTCTTCGCTCCAGACCGTGTTGAATAATTTGCAGGAGCTCGTACTGCTGCTTCGCTTCGACATAATCCCGGCCAACCAGTTCCCTGGATGAGAAGCCCAGCATCTCCTCGGCACAGCGGTTGAGCAGCACAATCCGACCATTCCGGTCAATCATGACCACACCGTCAATCATGTTGTCCAGGACGCTGGCCAACTGGCTCTCGTTCTGATGGATCCGTTCCATCTGTATCTGCAATCCGTCCGCCATGGCGTTGATAGCCAGTCCCAGCTCGCTGATTTCATCGCTGCCCTTTACCGTTACTCTTGCCCGGTAATCGAGATTTTTAATCCGTTTGGAGACGCGCGTGATCTGCTCCAGAGGCCTTGTCAGCCCTCTGGCGACACGGAAGCTGATAAATACCGCCACGATGAACAGGATCAGCAGTCCAATCAATAACGTCGTCCAGATGCGCGCAATGCTTTCATCCACCTCCTGAAGGCTGATCGCAAGCCGGATAATTCCCGTTTCCGGACGATCCGGATCAACAAGCATTGCAACATAAAGCAGATTTTGATTAAGGGTCTCGCTGTAGCGGATGGTTCTGCCGACACCGGATTTTTCCGCCTCCTGGACTTCCAGGCGCTGCAGATGATTATCCATCGTTTGGGGATCGTGATCGGAATCCCCCAGGACCACCCCCGTGCCATTGATGAACGTAACCCGGGAATCGGTAATATCTCTCAAGCGGATGGCTTCCTGGGTGTAGTAGCTGTACAGGGCATCAGGCCTTCCCTCGCGCCAATCCATCCTGTCCAAAATGATCTTCATCTCGCGCACCATATTATCCTCAAGCGCATCCAGATGGTTATTCTTGAACGTTTTGCCCATAAAGAGGCCTGCCGTCAGAACAGAGAGACCGATCAAGGTAATCATAATCAGGGTCAGCCGTGTGCGAAAGCTATTCATTTTCGTTATACCCCCAACGTTTCTTCAGCCTCCATCGTACCTGCCGGAAGGTCTCCCTGCCAAGTGCTCCATTGTTAAGCTTTTGTAAAAGCCTTCTGCATGAAGGAAAAAAATCCCGGGGATCGGTCCATCCCGGGATCAATAAATTATCTGCCTATTCACGGCCTGACCTATAGCCGCGCGCGGTTGCTGCATAAAGCCTTAAAGCGAAACGTTAAACGAATACAGGCTCTTTGAACTGCTTAAGCTTGGCTAGGGAATCTTGTTCAACATCCGCATGCAGGCTGTTGCCATGCGCATCCATGGTAACGATCGCGGCAAATCCTTCCGTCTTGAGATGCCACATCGCTTCAGGGATGCCAAATTCCATATAATCGACACCGTTAACCTGTTTAAAACATTCGGCATAATATTGCGCCGCTCCGCCGATGGCATTCAAATAAACCGCGCCGTGCTCCTGCAGAGCTGCCAGCGTCCTGGGTCCCATACCGCCTTTGCCGATAACGGCGCGGATCCCGAACTTCTTGATAATATCGCCTTGATAAGGCTCTTCGCGGATGCTCGTAGTCGGCCCGGCTGCCTTCACATGCCAGCCTGTCTCATCCTTTAGCATAACCGGACCGCAGTGGTAAATAACCGCGCCGTTCAAATCGACAGGGGCGTCGTGATCCATCAGATATTTGTGCAGCGCATCGCGGCCGGTATGCATTTCGCCGTTGATAATGACGATATCGCCTACCTTCAGACTGCGCATCTGCTCTTCCGTAAACGGCGTGTTCAGCACGACCTCGCGGCGCTCCTCCTGCCCTGTAACCGCTTCGGCTGCTGCATCCGCAGCCTGGGATACCATAGGCGTGTCCGAGCCGCTTGGATAAATCCACTCCCGGATCTCGCCGGAATCAGCATTGAGCAGTACGCCTTGACGGCGGTAAGCCCAACAGTTGTAGGCGACGGAAACGAAGAAACTGGCTGGAAGCCGGTTCATAACGCCTGCTTTGCAGCCCAGCAAGGTGACCTGGCCGCCGAAGCCCATCGTGCCGATACCCAGCTTATTGGCATTTTCCATGACATAATGCTCCAGCTTTCTTAGCTCGGGATCCGGATTCATATCGTCGGCATGCCGGAACAACTGCTGCTTGGCAAGCTCGTATCCTGTCGTGCGGTCGCCGCCGATGCCCACGCCAATAAACCCGGCGCTGCAACCTTGGCCCTGGGCCTGGTACACCGCGTGCATCACGCATTTGCGGATGCCGTCCAGATCGCGTCCGGCTTTGCCCAGTCCTTCAAGCTCCGTCGGAAGGCTGTATTGAATATTTTTATTTTCGCAGCCGCCGCCCTTAAGAATAAGACGAACGTCGATATCTTCCTTTTCCCACTGCTCAAAATGAATAACAGGCGTGCCCGGTCCGAGGTTATCGCCGGTGTTCGCGCCCGTCAGGGAATCGACGGAATTCGTCCGCAGCTTGCCGTCCTTGGTGGCGCGGGCAATGGCGCTGCGGATCTGCTGCTTCATTATTATTTGATTGGCACCAACAGGCGTATGCACAATGAAAGTCGGCATGCCGGTATCCTGACATATTGGTGATACTTTGGTTTCAGCCATTTCGATATTGGTAGCGATGGTGGAGAGCGATAAGCCGGCCCGTGTGGCACGGTCTTCGGCTTCCTGCGCCGCCTGGATGACTTTACGCACGTCCCCGGGAAGATTGGTTGAGGTTTCCACAATAAGTTTATAGACGCTTTCTTCGAAATGATGCATAAATAAGTGCTGTCTCCTCTCACTGGTCGCGTATGTTTTTTAACTATATAATAACATAGTCAGCCTTTCGCGGCATATCGTTTCCCAAGGAGTGTTTAACGGATATGGACAGTCATTTCATCGCTTATTTATACCGCCTGCAATACATTGAACGCTGGAGCCTCATGCGCAACACCACGCGTGAGAATGTCGCCGAGCATTCCTATCATGTCGCCCTACTCGCCCACATGCTGTGTGAGGTTGGCAACCGCATTTTCGGCCGCAAGCTGAATGCGGACAGAGCTGCGTCGATGGCGCTGTTTCACGATGCCACAGAAGTGTTCACCGGAGATATTCCCACGCCTGTCAAACACCACAACCCAAGGATGCTGGCGAACTTCCGGGAGCTGGAGGCTATGGCTGCTGAACGGCTGATTGGCATGGTGCCCCAAGCGCTCAAGCCGGCTTATGCGCCACTGGTCACGGGAAAAGCAGCTTACCGGAATCCCCCTTCTGCAGACGTCTCAAAGACGGACTCAGCGGGTCAGGAGACCACTCTGCCACCGCAAGCAGCTATGGAGGAGCAGGAGCTGCTGAAAATCCTGAAGGCGGCCGATCTGCTTGACGCTTATATCAAATGCTTGTCGGAGCTCTCCTCGGGCAACCGGGAATTTGCCGTAGCCAAGGGACAGATCGAGCAGTCCTTGACCCAGATGAGAATGCCGGAAATCGACTGGTTTCTGACACATATGGCACCCAGTTTCAGCAAGACACTGGATGAGCTTTCGGCTGAGAATTAGAAAACCGGAGTTGTAACTCCGGTTTTCTTCCTGTCCAGGCTGCGCTTGACCAATCTAGCCGAAGAAACGTTCCTCCAGAGCAATGCAAAGAGCATGGTAAATAGGCAGATGCCGCTCCTGAATATCCGGCGTACTGTCCTTGGGAACACAGATAACAGCATCACAAAGCCCCTTCATTTTCCCGCCGTCCCGGCCGGTCAGCCCTATCGTTTTCAACCCCTTGGCTTTGGCCACCTGCAATGCGCGGATTACGTTGCGGGAATTGCCGGAGGTGCTGAGGCCGATCACCGCGTCGCCGCGCCTGCCGTAGCCATAAACCTGCTGGGCAAATACCATATCCGCCGACACATCATTCATGAAGGCCGTCATCAATGCTGTATGGCTGACCAGCGATATCGCGGGGAGCGCGCCCTGAAGATTATCGCATATCTCCCTTTCTTCTCCGGGAAACAAAGCGCCAACCTCTTCGCGGAACGAATCGGGAACCGGGCGCTTCTGCATAAAGCCCTTCATGAGCTCACCGACGATATGCTCGCTGTCGGAAGCACTCCCTCCATTGCCGCAAACCAATACCTGACCACCGGCACTGTAGCTGCCTTCAAGCAGTTCATACGCGTTCACAATATCGGGCAAACAGACGGCAAGCTCCGGATATTTGTCTGTAAGGGAAGTAAAAGCATTATTAGTCATGGATTAGTACCCCTCTCTTTGTTGTTCCAATTGATAAGCTGCCACCGATAAACTCGCATAATCCCCGATCTGTTCGCCAAGTGCAGCGGGAACGATGCGGCAAACCTCCAAAGAATGCGATAATGTTTCCGCCTTCAGCACATCGTAAAGCGTTTCGTCCAGCAGCGCCTGCTGGCGGCCATAGATGCTGCCTATGATAATAAGCTGTGGATTCAACAAATCAATCAATACGGACAGTCCTTTGCCGAGCTTGCGTCCCACCAGGCGGAATACCTCAATTGCAAGCGGGTCTCCCTGCTGCGCGGCCAAGCCCACACGTTCCGCTGTAACTGCTGCAAGATCCGACGGCTGCGGACAGTAGGCAGGATGTTCTCCTTTGACATGGGCGATAATGGCTTTTCCCTGCGCGAGCTGGGCGATGCCGCCACCGCTGCAGAAGCCCTCAAACGAGCCTTCTTTTCCATAGCCGATTGGACCTTCGTCTTCGATTCTTAGATGTCCGACTTCACCGGCCATGTCGTTGGTTCCTGAATACAATCGGCCGTTCAGAATGAGCCCAGAGCCCATTCCGGTCCCAAAGGTCAGGAAGATCACATTGTCCAGTCCCTGTCCTGCGCCCCATTTCCATTCCGCAACGGCACAGGCATTGGCATCGTTTTGCAGTCCTGCAGGAACCTCAAACCGTTCGGTAAAATAACCAACCACATCGATTCTATCCCACCCCGGCAGATTGGGCGGAGACAGGATCAGCCCTTTTTTACTGTCCAGCGGTCCGCCGCAGCTGATACCAATTCCCGCAAGCACCGGCTTGCCTTCCCCATTCGCCCCCTCCAGCCCTTGGAGCAGCTGCTTTAATGTTTCCTCGAATCGAAGGAGAGCTAGCTCCGGTGAAGAAGGCGTTGCAAATCGTTCCTTGGCAAGGATATCGATGCCATCCTTCCGCGCCAACCCCAGGCTGACCGCGCATTTGGTTCCGCCAATATCGATTCCGGCAAGCAAGTGGACTCTATCTTTCATCTCATTCAACCTCCCCTTATTCTATTGGCCAAGCAGCAGCTCATGAAAAACCAGCGAAGCGGCGCCGATTACTCCGGCCTCCTGCTTCAAGGAAGAGACCCCGACCCGCGCGGCGGCAACCTTGGCCCTCAGCGGCTGCTCCGCTATCCTTCTTTTCATGACCGGCAGAAAAATCTCCGCCGCCAAATGAACATGATCCCCGCCCAGAACAATGAAATCCACATCCAGCAGGTTAATGGCCGTAACCATCGCCTGAGCCATATATTCAGCAGCACGATCCAGTATTTCTCTGAGTACCGTTCCGGGTTCTGCCGCTTTCAGCAGCTGGCCGAAATCCCTGAATTCGCCGTAAGCCGATGCTTCACGCAGAAGAGCGGGAATAGATGCGTAAGCCTCCAGGCAGCCCTGTCCGCCGCATTGGCAAGCACGCCCCCGGCTCTCCACGACGATATGTCCCAATTCGATGGCATTCCCGCTTTGCCCGCGGTAAACTTTATCCGCGGCTATAAGACCGCCGCCGATCCCCATCCCCCAATAGCAATAGAGAAAGGAGTCCGTCCCCCATCTACCAGCCCAATGCTCGCCGATCGCAGCCACCGTCGAACTGTTGTCAATCACAACCGGACAGCCAAGCTCCTCGTGTAGAAAGCTGCGGATCGGGATGCGGGCCCAGGCTTCATAGTTGGGGGGCGAAACCACTTCGCCCTTATCATAATCGATGGGCCCCGGTGTACCCACACCGATGCCGATTATCCGGCTGCGAATAGGAGCGTACCCGTCACCTTGCAGAATAGATGAAGCATAAGCGGTCATACGCTTCATCGTCTGCTGCGGGGATTCCATCACTTCAATCGATTCACATTTATAGTCCAGTACGCGCCCTTTCAGATCGACCAGCCCCATAGACAAGCTGTCGCGTTCCATACAAAACCCTATTGCGTAAGCTCCGTCCGCATAAAGCTCAAGCCGCACCCGGCTGCGCCCGCGACCGCCGCTTTCCTCCGTTCCGCTTTCCACCAGAAATCCGTCCACGAGGAAACGGCGGACGACATTCGTGAGAGTCTGCGGGCTTAAGCCGGTATAGCTAGCAAGAGCGGCACGCGAGATAGGCGCCTTCTGCCGGATCGCATGCAGGACAATGGACTCGTTGATCCGCTTTAACTGCCTTTGGGAAGATTCATGCTCCATTCGCGATAAAACCCCTTGTCCTTTATTTAATCCAACACTTTGATTATATAATACCGGAAAGCCCTTCCTTCGTCTATCCCCGGCAAGAAAAGGGTATCTCCGTCCTTTTTCATAAAAAAAAGGCTGTTCCCAGCCCGCAAACGGCTTGGAACAACCTTTTCATACCTGAAACTACCCTTGCTTCGAATTATCCCGCCATTCAACCAGGAATTCGCCTTCGGATGGTTCGCCCTCATATTTGCTGTGTTCTTCAATCGCATTCCCGCATTCGCAGGACATCTGGTCCGCTCCGTAATTATCCGTCCCGAATACGATACGCTCATTGCGGAACGCGCGTTTTCCGGGTGTTACTTTATATTCCTCGCCGCAGTTCAAACAACGTATAACAAAACCGGCTTCCATACGATCCCTCCTCAGACTGATGATGAATCCAACCGTTTCGTCCGCTGATTAATCAAGAAACTCCTTTAGCCGTTTGCTGCGGCTGGGATGTCTGAGCTTGCGCAGCGCCTTGGCCTCGATTTGGCGAATCCGTTCACGGGTTACGCCAAAAACCTTGCCTACCTCTTCCAAAGTCCGGGTCCGCCCATCATCGATGCCAAAACGAAGGCGAAGCACATTTTCCTCCCGCTCAGAGAGCGTATCGAGAACATCCTTCAGCTGATCCTTCAAAAGTTCGAAGGCTGCCGCATCCGCTGGAGCCGGCGCATCCTGGTCTTCAATGAAATCGCCCAGATTGGAATCATTTTCTTCGCCTATTGGCGTTTCCAGCGATACCGGCTCCTGGGAAATTTTCATAATATCGCGCACCTTCTCCGGTGTAAGCTCCATCTCCTTGGCAATTTCCTCGGGGAACGGCTCTCTGCCCAGCTCCTGCAGCAGCTGTCTGGATATCCGGACATACTTGTTGATCGTTTCCACCATATGCACCGGGATCCGAATGGTCCGCGCCTGATCCGCTATGGAACGGGTAATGGCTTGTCTGATCCACCAGGTGGCATAGGTGCTGAATTTGAAGCCTTTGGTATAGTCAAACTTGTCCACCGCCTTGATCAGACCCATATTGCCCTCCTGGATCAAATCGAGGAACAGCATGCCTCGTCCCACATATCTTCGCGCTATACTGACAACAAGACGTAAATTCGCTTCCGCCAATCTGCGTTTTGCTTCTTCATCTCCAAGATTGATTCTTTTGGCAAGATCCACTTCGTCCAGCGCCGAGAGCAGCGGCACCCGACCGATTTCCTTTAGATACATGCGGACGGAATCGTTGATTTTGATACCGGGGGGCAGCGTCAGATCATCGCCGTAATTCAGCTCGTCCAAGTCCCGGTCTCCTGCCTCCTTGGGAGAATCGTCGTTGGAATCATGCTCCACTTCAATACCCAGCTCGGAAAGCTGTTCAAAAAAATCATCGATATCCTGTGTGTCCTGGTCAAAAGGAGCGAGCTTCTCAATAATCGTCTTATCGCTCAATGACGAGTTTTTTTTGCCTTGCTCGATTAAGAGTTCCTTGGTCTGCTCAAGCGTAAGATCCGTATCCGATTGCTTAAGATAGTCTTTCTCCATAATCCAGCTCCCTCTCTATGGAAACCATTTTGCGGCTGCTGTGAGCACTTTTCCGCTTGACACAGAATAGATAAAGTGCTATCATAAATTTAGATGAGCTTATTATGATGCCATAACCGATATTGTATCACAAAATCATCATTCAATCAATAATATCCATCAAATTATTGCCAAATAACGATCAAAATAAACATCTAGCCGGCTTCTTTTTGAAGCCGGCTTTTTTGCGCTCCTTTTCAATCTCAACATAAATCAATGTTGACGGTACCCCCATACGGCCCGGTAGGTGAACGAACCGGACTCCAGAGCCGCTATTTGCAAGATATTAATTATCCGTTTTTTTGCCACCATCACGCACATGCCAATAAAAAACAGCCCGCAGAAGGAATCTTCTGCAGGGCTGCACTAACAAAAACTCACAAAAGCGGATCTACCAGGCGTAGGCCTTCGGCGCATCGCCGCCCGGACCCGGGAATATTTCGTCAATCCGCTTGAGCGCCGACTCATCGAGCTCAAGCTCCACGGCGCGAAGCGTCCGTTCAAACTGCTCCAGCGTACGCACGCCGGTGATTGGCGCGGCAACCGCAGGATTAGCCAGCAGCCAGGCAAGGGAAACCACATCCTCGCGTTCCCCCAGCTCATCGCAGAAGCCTTTATATGCTTCCAGCTGAGGACGGAATTGCTCGAAACGTTCCATGTTGCCGCTTCGTTTGCCACCTCCGCCGCGCAGAGCGTTGCCCGCCAGCAGGCCGCCATCCAGCGGACTCCACGGAATCACGCCCAGCCCCAGGCTTTTTGAAGCTGGAAGCACCTCAAGTTCCGGCAGACGGCATAACAGATTGTATTTGTGCTGTTCGGAGACCAGTCCCAGAATGCCTCTGGCCTTCGCTTCGCCTTGGGCAACGGCGATATCCCATCCGGCAAAGTTGCTGGAGCCGACATAACCGATTTTCCCTTGCGCTACGGCTGTTTCAAAAGCGCCCCACAGCTCTTCCCAGCTTACATTACGGTCAATGTGATGCATTTGATACAGCTCGACATGGTCGGTTTGCAATCGGCGCAGCGAACCTTCCAGATGGCGGCGGATTTTGTATGCGGACAATCCGCGCTCATCGTTTGGCCCGTCGCTCTTGTCGCCCATATTTCCATATACTTTCGTAGCGAGAACGGTTTGCTCGCGGCGGCCTCCGCCCTGGCTGAACCATTTCCCGACAATCTCTTCCGTGCGGCCTTGATTTTCACTACCGCCGTATACATTGGCGGTATCAAAGAAATTAATTCCCGCGTCCAGCGCAGCGTCCATTATGCGAAACGATTCCTTCTCGTCTGTCTCCACGCCAAAGTTCATCGTGCCAAGGCAAAGCCGGCTGACCTTTAATCCCGATCGTCCCAAATACGTGTACTTCATAACGATATCATCTCTCCCTCGCAAATAGATTCATTCTAAATGATAGAGGATCGCGCTAGAATTGAAAAGTACGCAATTTAAGTTCAGTTGGTTCCCTCGGGTATAGTCAGCAAAAAGAAAAAAACAAAAAGCAACCTCCGGATTTCTAGCGCATCCGTAGATGCAGAGGTTGCTTGCTTTATATATTATCCGTACAACTATGGGTCCTGCCGCATAGCCGCAACTGCCTTGCTGACCGCCAGATAAAACGATTTCCAGTGGGGCGACGCTTCAACTGGCCCAACTGTTACCTCAGCCTCTGCTCCTGCCTCAGCCGGAACCTCCGGCTCTTCCTCCAGGTAACGGCTGGCTTGCAGCGAGCCCGGCGTGCGGATCCGCTGCTTGCTGCCCTCGGCTTCCTGCGAGCCTTTCATTGCGCCAGAATCCGCGTCCGCGTGCCGGGTCTGGTTCTCATGATCCCCATGAACCGGCTGATTCTCATAATCCGGTTTCTCTGTCATATGCAGCTGCACCCCGCCTTTCCAATCGGTTTAGCCCTTCAGCTTATGCTTCCGCAAGGAGAACAGATCCCGCAGCTCGTCGGTTGACAGCTCCGTGATCCAATTCTCCGATTGGCCTACAACCTGGTCGTTGAGCACCTGCTTGCGTGTAATCATATCGTCGATCCGTTCTTCCAGCGTGCCGAGGGTGACAAATTTATGCACCTGCACATTACGCGTCTGGCCGATGCGGAAGGCCCGGTCGGTAGCCTGATTCTCAACTGCGGGGTTCCACCAGCGGTCAAAATGAAAGACATGATTGGCGGCCGTCAGATTAAGCCCGATTCCGCCTGCCTTGAGCGAGAGCACAAAGGCGCAGCCTGGCGACTGCTCATCCTGAAAGGAAGCAATCATCGCATCTCTCCCCGCTTTGGGTACCCCTCCGTACAAATAAGGGGTCGGGATCCCGAGCCGTTCCTCCAGCAGCCTTTTCAGCATCGCTCCCATTTCCACATACTGCGTAAAAATAAGGCAGCGTTCTCCTTCAGCCGCAATTTCCTCTGTCATTTCCAGCAGCCGCAGCACCTTGTTCGAACGCTCCGGGTCCCAAGCCGTGGCAGACAAGGCTTCGTCTTCCTTGATCAACAGATTGGGGTGATCGCAGACCTGCTTCAGCCGGGTCAGCGTGGAGAGAATCAGGCCACGCCGCTGCATAGCGCCCAGAGACTCCAGCTTGCCAAGCAGCTCGGATACAATATTTTCGTACAAAGCCCCCTGCTCCACAGTCAGCGAAAGGTACGTCTGCATCTCGTTCTTCTCCGGCAGCGCCAACTGGATAGCCGGGTCCTTCTTGACGCGCCGGAGCATGAATGGATTGACCCATCGCTGGAGCTCGGAAATCAGCACAGGATCGCGCTCCCGCTCAATCGGCAGAACAACCGTTCTGCGGAATTCGCCCAGGCTGCCCAAATAGCCGGGATTGGTAAAGTCGTATATCGACCACAGCTCGGTCAGCCTGTTCTCCATCGGGGTTCCGGTGAGCGCAATCCGGTGATTGGCGCGCAGTCCCCGAATCGCGGTAGATTGCTTGGTGTAGTAGTTTTTAATGTTTTGCGCTTCATCCAGACAGATAACATCCCACTTCACAGCATCCATATCCGCTTCATCTATCGGCGCAAGCGCGTAGGAACTGATCACCAGATCCGATTCAGCAGCCGCGGCGGCAAACTCCTCGCCCTTCAGACGCCTCGGTCCGTAATGGACATGAACACGCAGTTCGGGGGCAAACCGCTCCAGCTCTTTCTCCCAGTTGCCGATGACGGAGGTCGGACAAATCAATAACGAAGGCCCAAGCCCCCCATGCTCCATCACATGCTGCAAATAAGCCGTGAATTGTATCGTCTTGCCCAGACCCATATCATCGGCCAAGCAGGCACCAAGACCAAATCTCCGCAGAAAAGCGAGCCAGGATACTCCCTGCAGCTGATAATGCCGCAGCTCACCCTGAAATGCGGCAGGCTTCTCCACAAGAGGCAGTCCGGATGTTTCACTCAGCTTGCCGATCCAGGCGGCCAGATGCTCATTAAGCTCCACCTCCGCCTCCAGCCCTTCGGCATCTTCGCGATCAGGCTCCAGCTCCGCTCCGCCGCGCAGATGCATTTCCAGCACATCGCGCATCGTAAAGTCGGTTTTGCCTCCGCTTTTGCGCAGCCATTTGCGCAGCCGTTCCACATCGTCCGGATCCAGATGGACCCATTCTCCGCCAATGCGCATCAGTCTCCGATTATCCTGGGCGAGCTGCATAAATTCCGCTTCGCTCATATCGACATTGCCGACGGCCAGCTTCCAGTCAAAATCAACAATTTGCTGCAGGCCGAACATAGATTGCTCCGATGAGCCGACGGAGGATTTCACTTTGGCTTTCAGCCGCAGCTTCCGGCTGCGCACCGTTTCCCACCAGGCTGGCAGCAGCACGGAGCAGCCTGTTGCCAGCAGCTTGACGCTGGCCTGCTCCAGAAACAGCCATGCTTCGTTGTCGCTTAGTTCGGTCTTTATCAGGCCGGGGACAGCATCCCCGTTCTGTGACGCAGCTGCGGCCCCGGTTTGCCCAGCAACCGTTCCTGCTTCGTCTGCAGTCTGCGTGCGTTGAAGCGTCTCACCCAGCCATTCCGGCAGTGCAGCAGCCCATTTGGCTTCCTCCTTACGCATACGGGTGTCAAAATATTTCCTCCACCCGAAGGGGACATCGACTGGAAGTGTGAACCGTAGAGGCGGCTGAGCATGCCGCTCTGAAGCATCCGCAGCCGGGAGAATATTCCCGTTCTCCGTATTCGCTCCAGCACGTTCAAGCGTGATCCAGCGGCTGCCTTCGGAGCGGCCCTGCACCGCAGGACGGAGTCTCCACCCGTGCGTATCATCGGGTTCCAGCAGCTGCAGCGCCGTGCGGAACGGAACATTATCCTGCTTCATGCCGATGGAAACAAGCCAGTCTTCCTCGTCAGCCGCTTTCATCACCAGTGCGCTTTCTCCCGCTTCAGCCGCGGTTGTCTTCCATACGGCGGCAACCTCACCGCCGCCCCCAATCATTTCTTCCAGAATCAGACTCAGCCAGCGCCGGGACGCGCCACGGTCGCCTTGCGTCTCAAGCTGCCGAAGCAGCTCCGAAAGCCGTGCGGATGCTTCTTCTTCAGCTTCCGGAACCTCAAGTCTCCACGCTCTCGCATCAGACGACCATTGCGACCAGTCCGGGCCGTACCAGCCTTTCAGCAGGGCCTCACGCAGCATTTTAGCCAGTTCCATTAGCGTCCTTGCCCTGGGCGTCCACTCGATCCGCAGCAATCGGACGGGATCCGGTGAAGAAAGATAATCCATGGCCAGCAGCGGCGAGAGCGGCAGCTCCGTAAGTTTCGACCGTTCATCTACACGCTCTTCAACATCCGTGCCATACCAGGAGGCTTCATGCCAGGCAAAGAGAAGGCGGCGCAGCCGCAAAGTCAATCCTGAAGCATGACCGGCTGCAAGTATGATTCCCTCGCCGTCCTTCCAAAACCCGTCCACTTTAATCGTTTCCGCGCCAGTATAGCCTCTCATGTGATGATTTTTCCCCTCCAGAGCTCTTCCTGCAATGCACGGAGCCTTTGATGCTTGCGTACGATCTCATTGACATACTGGCTCCACTTTTCGGGCTTCTTCCCGGATTTGTAAAGCCGCTCAAGCTTCTTCATCATTTTGACCGCTTGTTTGTAGCCCTGTCTGTTTCTTGCCCGTATAGAAGTGTCGATAGACTGGTGATATAAAGGGATTAATGCGGCAGGCGCGGTCTTGGCAATCTCGCGCATCACCTGGATATCGATCTCATCCGGCTCAATACCCAGCAGCAGCTGCAGGTCCGCCCAATCCATAAACTGCTGCTTCTCCAGCCAATGATCGGTTAACGCCGAATAGGAGTAGGGCAGGAACGCGATCAGGTACTGCTGCCAGGCCGGATTGTCCGGCTGTTTGACATCCGCCACCCTGCACATTGTCAGGAAAGGGCCGAATGCTCTTGATTTACGCTCAATCTGCAGCCCTTTGTTCAAATAAGCCAGCCAGGCTTCAACCTTGGGCCAGTCATTGTCCTCCAGCCGCTGCAGCGCACAATCGCTGGCCAGCAGAGCCGTACGGTTAAAGGCGGTATCCTCCAGCAGAGCGATCGCTTCTTCGTCACGGTCTTCTGCGAAAGCAAGATAGGCAAGAGCCATTGGATAAAAAGTGCCCTGGCCGCCCTCCCCGGACCGTCTTCCGTCCAGCCATTTCTGCTCCCGCTTTCTCCATTCCGGGAATGAAACCAGCTTCGCCCACAGGGAAAAATAGAGCATTTCCCAGCGGTGGAGCTGCTGCTCGCGGTCCATATCCCGTTCATGGAACATGCCGAGCAGGCTGCTCAGCGCCTCCTGCTCCGGCTCAGACATGGAACCGGGCTCCAGTTCCCCGGCCATTTCGTGATAATGATTTACCCACGGCTCTGTCATTCGTGCGAAGGCCATCTCATAATAGTAGCGGTTATAGCTGTCCGTTGCTGAATAGGCTTTCTCCGCCAGTTCAATAACAAACAGGATCGCATGCATCCAATGGAGGCGGCGCAGCCCCCCCTCCCAAGTCTTGGACAATCCTTTCAGGGAGGAGAGCACAGCCTGAAGCGGATGAAGCGAATGGCGGCACTGCCGCCATACATCGCCATGCAGGCGTTCCATCTGCCTGATCCAATCGGCAGGGGCGGCACCTCCTGCTGGCTCCTCTGCGTTTTCGGGTTTTACCGGTTCTGCTGCTCCCGGTTCCCCCCCGTTAAGCAGCCGGTTATGCGCCCCATCGGCGCTCTCCCCGGCAAATCCGCAATACGCGTAGTACATGGCAGCCATATGTTTACAGTATCCTTTTAAGGAACAGGTACAGGTGCTGAAGCTGATATCGTCGGTATCGAGCGTGACGGCATAGATCTGCGTGCCGCGAACAGCACCGTAGATCGCTGAGCCGTTCATAACCTGAACGTTAAGCACTTTTTCACGCCGGAAATAATCCCAGCCCTTTTCAAGCATGGGAACAGGCATAACACCAGCAAGCTTGGATTCAAACGCATGCAGCCTTTGCCCGTCAAGCTGAAAAGATCCGCTCACTTTGACGTCCCTCCGTTCGAATTTTACGCATCCATCCATTATACCACATCCCAATGAAGAAACGATTGCCTGATGAGAGCAGACGTTATCGTTTGGGAAAGAAAGAGCCCTTAACCATTCTTACCCGCTGACTGACAGCCCCGTTTAGATCCTATGCTTTTTTCAAAACCTACAGGCCCGGAAGGCTCTTTACTCGAACGCAATTGTCCGAATAAAGAGCCCTCCCTCAACAGCCTATTCAGTTTGAAATGATTGTATTTCGCTAACTTCTGAGCAGCCCTTTATATATTCCAGGTACCGAACCTTCGATAATGGTCGCGCCCGCAACCTTCTCATAGAATCCGGTCGGCCCCGCCCCCCCGATAATGGCGTAACCGTATCCCGCTTCGCGCATTCCTCTAAGCGTCTCCAGAAAGAGCTGCTTGCCGACGCCAAGTCCCCGCTCCTGCTCATCCACACCGGTTGGCCCAAAGAAACCTTTGCACGTGGCATCGTAACAGGCAAAGCCGAGCAGTCGGCCCTCTTTAACCGCGACGTAACAGCTCACCGGCGATTGCGAGATCGCCACCATACACTCGCTTCTCCACTCTTTATTGAATTGCTTTTCCACCCATTCTGCGATAGTAAGCAGCTCCGGGGCAAGCGCCCTTCTTATGACAACACCCGTACGTTCCGTATACTGCAGCGGCGCTTCTCCTTCTGGCAGCTCATACAGCTTGACCAGCATATCCGGCATCTTCCATGACTCCTCTCGATATTATGATGATCAATATGGAATTCTAATCGTGAACGTCACATCATCCGTTTCATCGAAGGAAACGCGGACCGTGCCGTTATACTGCTCCACAATCGATTTTACAATAACCAGCCCGAGACCGGAATGCCCGGTTTGTTTATCGCTGTATCCGGACAAGAACAAGGGCTTGTCCTTCAGCTTTTCCGGATTGTGGCATGGATTGCTGACCGCGAACTCCATAAACCCGCTTTTCTCATAAATCCGGATTCTGACAAACCGCTCTTCTTCCGGATAATCCGCCACCTCATCAAAGGCATTATCGATCAGATTGCCAAGCATTCTTGTCAAATCCAGCGATTTTACACCCAGTGAAAGCTTGCTGATATCACTGAAACTGGTCTCCAAATGGATTTTTAGCGGCTCCGCTTGCGATATTTTGGAACGGATCAAGGCAGCTAACGCCGGATTCCCGATACCGATCATATCATTCACGCCGCGGATTTCACCCGTCAGATCGGTGGCATATTCTTTCAGCTCATCAAATTTGTTCATCTGTGCAAGCGACTGGATCATTTGGGCATGGTTTATAAAATCATGCCGCTGCGCCCGGATGGCTTGAAACAGCTGATTAATTTCATCCACATAGGTTTCCTGCGTCCTGCGGACAAGCTTGTCCTGAGACTTGCGGTAACCGGTTACCGCCAGGTACACGACGACCAGGCTGAGCAGTGTTACAACCCCTACAATAAGGCCGATATTAACAAATTGCCTGTCCAGCGTGTCCTCGATCGTTTGATAATCCGATACAAGCGTCAGCACATAACGGTTAATAGGCTGGCCTTTCTCATTGAGAATGCTGGCCACCTTGTCAATATCGACCGGTATGAACGCCTTGATCACATGCTTGTTGTTTATTTTTTCATTGATCCATACAGGATGGTTGGAATCGTTGGCCAGCTTGACATTGCGCTGATCCTCATTGTGTCTGTAGATATAGGTGCCGTTAATGATCGGATTCTGCGTTATATGCTTAAGCTTATCCCCGTTATCGGTTATGGATGTAAGCGATCCGGAAAGGAAGGTTTGCGGATTGATGACCGCTATTTCCAGCAGCGAGCTGTTCGCCCGCAGCGTGCGGCCGATCAGCTGATTAACGCCCGTAGCCTCGTCGTACGCTCTTTGCCTGCTCTCATAGCTGATAAAAGGATCGATGATATAATTGGCAGTCCCATCATAATAATAGCCCCATTTGTAAATATTGTTGGTATCCGTCGTGGAAAACTCAAACGGTCCCGTCCAAAAATTAGTCAGGGATTGTCCCCAGGGAATAGTCACCTGCCTGTTATCAAATAATTGGTTAAAAGCTTCATACCACGGCTTCCAGGTACTTGTTTTGTAGCCAATCTGTTTAGGGTTGGAAGATTTGGACAGGATGATGTTGTCTTTGGTTCGTTCAAGCAGCGTGATATCGACCATGTCCAGCTTTTTTTTGAGCTCGACAAGCTGGGCGTTGGTTACCTTGTCAATGTCCGGATTCAAAGCAAACTCCGCTGCAATGGAGGCCGCGCGAAGCTCGCGGCCAATCTGCTCCTGGAATTTCTCTGAACCTGTGCGGGATAATTCAATGGACAGCTGAATCTGTCCGGCGATATCGTTCAGTTCGCCACGAAGGCGCTCCTCCAGCGTAGTCTTGCTTGTAAAATAATAAATCGTATTATTGATGCCCAGAAGAACGGCAATCAGAAGTATCGCCAATAACCAGACGTTTCGACGCATCATTAGACTCCCCGGTAATAGATTCTAGTTGTAAGTGGAACTTTATGACTTTATTTTCTTCATCGCGGCCAGGATCGCCCACTTGCGCTCCTGCCGTTTCTTATAACGCGGCAGCGAGCGGTAAATGCCCTTGCATTCCTGCAGCGCTTGTTCCGCCTCCCTCTTGCGGTCCATTTCATCATAGAGCAGCGCCAGACGATAGTAGGCTTCACAGGAAGAGGATTGAATCGTGCGGAACGAATCAAGATGACGGATTGCCGCTTCAGGGTTTTTCTTCGCGTACAAAGCGGCCAGACGCAAGTATGGCGTACCGTATTTTACTCTGGGGTTAATCGACAACGCATTGCCAATCGCTGCTTCCCCGGCTTCCGGTTCGTCCAAATGAACCAGGCAAGTGCCCAGATCATCCCAGAACTCGGCCGAATGCTCCAACTGATCCTGCAACGGCATCAGCCACTCCCTTGCTTCCTTGTAATGTTTCTTTTCTATTAATAACCGGGCCAGTTCATGTTTGGAAGGCACATCATTGGGGTTCATGTAGATCTACTGGCGCAGCCGTCTGATGGCCCCTCGCCGTTTGAGCGGTTTGACGAAGCTGGGAAAAATGCCGACAAATCGGCGGTCAAGCGCATAGAGAATGACAAGCAGCACGATAAGAGCCAGAAAGGGATTGCCGAGCAGCCGCCACAGAAATAAAAAACCGATTATTTTGAACATAGCCCCTCCCCCAATAGGTTCGAAATTCTTCCATCATTGTACACCAATGCAGTTTCGGGAGGTAGCACAAATTTCCCTGTATTGGAAAGCTTTTGCGTACCATGGGTTGCAAAGACAAAACACCCGTATCCCTTTGATGAAACGGATACGGGTGTTTACTTATGCGGATTACGTCGTTTGCGCCAAACGGACCAGCATATGAGCTAGCATATGCCTTTCGTCCTCGCGGCCGACTTTCCACAGCTCCTGCAGCAAATGTTCCTGCGCATTCCGCGGCTCTTCATGACGGGCCAAATAATCCGCGACCTTTTGGGCAGTTACAGCGATTTCTTCTTCATTCAGCCCCATCGCTTCCGCCATATGGATCCGTTTGGCAAGATAGGAACGGAACTGGTCAAAATCCCGCAGAATTTCATCCCGCTGCGCCGGGTCGATCCTGCCGAGAACTTCCGGTATTTTTTCGGTCCGGACTTCGCCGTTTTTTAGAGCTGCATGATTGTACTCTGACATATGCGCCTCACCTTCCGGACGATTTTTAATGTTAACGTTGAAAATAACCTTATGGATGGCCGCCTGCAACCGCAGCTGCGCCTTCCAGCAGCATCAGGCCGCTAAGCTGGACACTGAGTTGAACCGGGAACTCAGGCTCTTTCTCCCAGGATGAACCGCACAGCACAACCTTCTTGTTCAGGCCTTGTTCCCAAAACCGCCGGGCATTGACCAGAATGACCTCGCGAACCTTGGCGCTATCCGGGAATTGCCGGTACAGCTGGACAAAATAACGGATCAGAATGCCTTTGAACAATCCCGTGTCGTCAATCCCTTCATCCGGAAGCATCAACGTAGCCGGATTGCATAGACGGCTTATGCAGGCCTCAGCCGTCCGTTTGGCATCCTCCGCATATTTACCTTCACCTGTAACGCGGTACAGCTCCAGACCGGCACCCAGAAACACACCTTGGCAATAAGTGAATTCCCAGTCATAATCGATCAGGCCATCTCCAAGTCTGTTCATTCCATCCCAAACAAACCCTGTTGCCGGATCAACCAGATTCTCTTTATTCCAATCGTAAATGCGGATCGCCCATTCTAAATATTCCTCCTCGTGCAGGATTCCATACAAGCGGGCGGCAAGTATAGCCGCAGGGGCATTGGCTGGGGTATTTTTATAATCCAGCTGATCTTTCTTCCAAGCCATCCCGCCCCCGCAATGCTCGTTCCAGGCGGTCGTGATGTCAGCCCATAGCTCTAGGACATCCCGTTTATAGGCCTCATTGCCCGTCGCCTTGTAAGCTCTCAGCAGTGCAAGTGCCGTCCACTCCATATCATCATAATAATTATGAATGAATGTTCCCCCGTTACAGGCACGGAGGCTGCGGCTGAGGTTTTCTACTTTGCTCGCATATTCCCTGTTATCTGTTCGTTCGTAGGCATCAATCAGCACATCGATCACATGGGCCTGCCACCAGTAATAGAAATTATCGCCTTGGCGGTTGTACTCGCGGGGATACCACTGATCCATGATGCCTGTCTCTTCGTTGAAATAATATTGCTGCAGGCTTTGCTGAAACCGTTCGACGCGTTCATTCCAGCAATCCTGCTCACTTGCATTCCTGTCATCTGTCATGGTCTCCCACCTCTTCCAATGGATCATAATCCTGGTATCCGCTCTTGAAGGTTATGGCAGAATTCCCTTTAAGCCCGATGTTTTGTCAGACCGGCCATCATCTCCAGCAGCTTGACGCCGCTGAGCTGGGCGCTAAGCGGAATAACGCCTGTGGAAGCAGCGGTCCAATCCGTCCCAAACAAGGTTTCATTCGCCGATTTCCCTCTTTCCCACAGCACGCTGGCATTGGCAAGAAGAAATTCCTCTGCATCTGCGGCCGAATCTACTTTGACCCATTCCGCAATATAGCGGATCAGAATACCCTTGAACAGCCCGCCGTCTCCAGTTCCTTCATCCGGCAGCGCACTATACTCCGCATCGGCAAGCTCGTTCTTGGCCGCAGTGAAGGTGCGGCGCGCATCCTCAAGATAAACAGGTTCGTTCGTAATCCGGAAAAGCTCCACAGCCGCACCGATATAAACGCCTTGGCAGTAAGTGAATTTCCACTCCTTGTCGATTGAACCATCCCCGGTGCGGTTCATGCCGTCCCAAACAAAGCCAGTCTTTTCATCGATCAGATGCGTTTTCTGCCAATTGTATATTTTATGTGCCCATTGCAGATCATCGGCATCGCCAAAGGCGCGGTACAAACGTGCCGCAAGGATGGCTGCCGGCGCATTGGCTGGGGTATTCTTGTAATCCAGCTGCGACTTCTGCCAGGCAATGCCTCCCCCCATATGTTCGTTCCAGCCAGTCTGGATATCCTTCCAAAGCACAATGGCCGTCTCTTTATAGATCTCCTGACCCGTTGCCTGAAAGGCGCGCAGCCACGCAAGTGCCATCCATTCCATATCGTCATAAAGCTCGTTTGGCCACGCTCCGCCATTACGCTTAAGAAGGCCTTCATGAAGAGTGGCCAGACGCGCGGCATAACGTTCATCGCCCGTTCGCATCAGGCCATCCACCAGCACATCCACCGCATGCGCCATCCACCAGTAATGAAATATCGTGTTGCATTCCCCGTTGGGACAGGGGGTCTCAATGTTGTACATACCGATCGATTCGTTCCAGAATAATCTCTCCAGTGTTTCCTGCGCCTGATCGGCGCGTTCGTCCCACAACCCATGTTCAACTTGATTCATCATGCTTTCTCTCCCAGCTATCAAAATCTGCGCTCCTTTGGAGCTCTCTGTTACGCCAGCTTTGCCTTTTCAAAGTCTCTTGCTGCAGTAAGCCGGGCAGCAGGGCCGCTTCTTAATTTGAACAATTAATTGCGGCTTCCTCTGCGGGCTTACATGAATTGGAACCGGTCAACCTTTCGTGCCGCTGAATGCAATACCCTGGACAAAATAACGCTGCAGTGCCAGGAACAGAACGAGAATGGGCAGAATGGCCACCAGTGCGCCTGCCATCATAGGGCCGTAATCCGTTTGGAAATTATAGGAGAAGGCTTGCAGCCCCATCTGAATCGTAGCCTTATCCGGATCATTGAGCACGATCATCGGCCAGAGAAAACTGTTCCAGCCTGCCTGGAACGTAAAGATGCTCAGTGTCGCAAGAGCCGGCTTCGTCAGCGGAAGATAGATGCGCCAGAATATCTTGAATTCTCCGCAGCCTTCGATCCGGGCCATCTCCATCATGTCGCTGGGTAGCGTCAGAAAAAACTGTCTCATGAAGAAAACAGCGAATGTGCCGGATGCGCCGGGCAAAATAATGCCCCAGAACGAATTCATCAGCCCCATGCCGCCGCTGCCGAAAATATCGTTGCCGCCAATTAGCGGCATATGGCGCATGACATAAACCGTCGGAATCATCGTTACAATTCCGGGAATCATCATAGCAGCCAGCAGCACGCGGAAAATAGGCTTGTTCAGCTTGAATTTCAGCTTCGCAAAAGCGTAACCGCTAATGGAACCGAAGAATAAATTCGCCAATACGCCGGATACGGCCAATACCAGCGAGTTCCAGAAGAACAAAGCGAACGGCACCGTCGTGAACGCCTTGCGGTAATGCTCGAATGTCAGATGTGTGGGAAACCACTTGATCGGCATCGCGAATATTTCCTCATCCGGCTTCAGAGAGGTCAGCACGCTCCAGTAGAACGGCAGGAACATCACGATCGCGATGGCGATGCATGCAATATAATAAAACGACTTGCCGAGTCCCCGCTTCAGCGCGGAATTGCCGCTTGTCTCCATTTCTTTTGAACCTCCTTCTCCTTGGCGTGCTCTCTATACAATGGACTCTTCCGCTTTGGTGATCCGCATATTAATCAGCGAGAAAATGAGTATCGCCATCGCAAGCACAAAGGCCTGGGCTGATGCATAACCCATCTGAAGCTGATTAAAGCCTTGCTGATAAATTAGATACACCGGTGTTTTGGTAACATTGGCCGGACCGCCCTGGGTAAGTACGAACGCCTGGTCAAACAGCTGCAGTGCGCCGATAATCGCCATCGTGCTGACCAGGAAAGTGGTCGGCCGCAGCTGCGGCCACGTAATAAAGCGGAAGCAGTCGAACTTGTTGGCGCCATCGAGCCGCGCCGATTCATAGAGATAATCCGGCACGCCCTGAAGGCCAGCCAAGTAAATAATCATATTGGAGCCAACTGACTGCCATAAGGTGACCATAATGATCGAGAGCATCGCCGTTTCCGTCTGCGATACCCAGGCCGGACCTGCTATGCCCACATAAGACAGCAGACCGTTAACGAGGCCGAATTCGGGATGAAGCAGCCAGATCCATACCGTCGCCGCCGCTACGGAGGAAGTCAGCGTCGGGAGGTAGTTCAACGTCCGGAACAGCTTTACGCCGCGCCACGCCCGATTCAGCAGAATTGCAAGCATCAGCGAAATGAGAATATTAAGCGGCACAAAAACAACCGCATACAGGAACACATTGCGAAACGTCTTCCACAGCAGCTCATCATTGATGAGCCTCCGGTAATTGTCCCATCCGATCCAATCGTTTCTGCTAAGCACATCGTAGTTGGTAAAGCTTAAATACAACGCCATCACAACGGGGATTACCGTAAATACTGCAAACAGCAGCACTGTAGGCGTAATAAACAGATATGCCGTCCTCGCCTGGTGCTTCTCAAGCCTTCTGATGGAAGCCATCCACTACAACTCCCCCTTCATTAGTTAAGTACGTTCTTACAAGCTGACTTGCCAGCGCAAAAACTTTGCGCTGCAGCTTCGCTTCGCCCCTCACTGCCGCCTTGCTTGCCGCTCCAGCAAGGAAAAATCCTTGCTGCAGCTTCGGACCGCAGGAATGCAAAAGGGAGGCATAACCTCCCCATTCGCCGCGCTACTGCATTACTTCACTTCTTCGTTATCCTTGAGCATTTTGTCCCCTTGTTCCTGGGCTTTCTTCAAGGTATCTTCAATGCTTTGTTTGTTTTGCTGGTTCAATTGTAAGTTCGGTGACAGCGCGTCAGTTTCCATGACGGAGTAGCCCGGGTGAGTCGGACGGATTTTTGCGAATTCCAGCGTATCCATAAACGGTTTCCATTGCGGATCATCCTTGAAGAACGGATCCTCCAGAGCGGGCTTGTAGCCAGGCAGATTGAGACTGGTTTTGGCCCACAGCAGCGCATTGTCCTTGTTGGCTGTCCACCATTTGATAAACTCCCACGCTTCGTCCTGGTGCTTGGAGCCTTCCGGAATAACGAGTCCAAATCCGCCCATTACGCTGCCTTTATCGCCATTCGGGCCTGCCGGCGGCGGAACGATGCCATACTCCAGGTCCTTGCCGTATTTATTGTAGGTACTGAGCATCCACGGACCGGAATACAACATCGCCACTTTACCTGTGACAAAAGCATCCTGTCCTTCGCCAAGTCCCTGCTCAAATCCCACCTTGTACACCTTGTTTTTGTTCATCATGCGGTCCCAGAACTCCAGCACCTGTTTACCTTGCTCGTTATTGAAGTTGGTTTTGCCGTCCTCGGTCAGCATCTGCCCGCCGGCCTGCTGCAGATACATGTTGAACAATCCCAGATCGCCCATTGAAAAACCCGCCGTTTCGAGCTTGTTACCATTCCATTTCGTCAGCTTCGTCGCTGCCGCTTCAAGCTCTTCCCAGGTTGTCGGAGGCTGGAGACCGGCATCTGCCAGAAGCTTCTTGTTGTAGAACAGGGCACGCGCGTCAACCGTCAGCGGCAAGCCATATAATTTATCATTGTAGGAGAGCTCTTTCAGGGACTCATTGTAAAAATCATCTGTGGGGATCCCATCGCGTTCCAGATATTCGTCTACCGGATGAAGAACGTTTTTGGGAGCATAAAGCGATGTCCGCCAGCGGTCCCAGAACAGAATGTCGGGCGCGCCGCCATTTGTCGCTGCAGTCAGAAACTTCGTGATCATATCCTGCTGCAGCACATATTTAACATGAATGTTGTCCTGTGATTTATTGAAAGCATCGACCATCGTTTCGAACTGCTTCTGGCCTTCTCCGCCCCAATCCCCCCAGAACGTAAGCTCTGTCTTCTTGCCTCCGGAGCTGCTTCCATCACTTCCGGCGTCTTTGTTATTGCCGTTATTAGAGGAACTGTTATTTCCGCCGCAGCCCGCTGCAAGAACAGCGGCCATAGCCAACCCCGTAGCCGTTACTAACCATTTCTTCATTTTTTTATCCCCTTAAGAGTTTTTTGTGATTCTTCCTGAGATTTCATCATGTGAACAAAAAAAAATCACTTCGGAAGCCAATGCTTTGAGTTTTTTGTGATTCTTCCTGAGATTTCATCCTGTGAACAAAAAAATCACTTCGGAAGCATTTGCTTAGATTTTTTTGTGATTCTTCCCGAGATGAATGAAAATGTCCTCCTGTTTCAGCTGCGTTTGACGCTGATGCCGCAGCGCATGAGAAGAAACTCGCAGAACATCATATTCGCCCAGGAGAACCAGGGTCTTGTGTACTTATCCGGATCATCCACATGGAAACCTTCATGCATAAAGCCCGTACCTGCGTCCGTCTGCTCCATAAGGGAAAGCAGCTGCTCCTGCTCCTCCTCGCTGGTGGATGTCATTCCCTGAATCGCCAAGGCAATATGCCAAATGTAATGGCTTGGCGTATGGGGACTGCCAATACCTGAAGCTGCTTTGCCTTCATAGTAATAAGGATTGGCTCTGCTCAGAATCAACTTGCGGGTATTCCGGTATACAGGATCATCTGCGTCGACATAATCGAGATAGGGAATGGATAGCAGGCTTGGAACATTGGCGTCATCCATCATATTCACATTTCCAAGTCCATCCGTCTCATAAACATACACGGTTCCGAATTCGGGATTCTCTACAATGCCATACCGCCGAATCCCTTCGTCGATCTGCTCTGACAGCTGGCGTGCTTGTGCCTCAAGCTTGGAATCCCCCAATACCTCACGGGAAATCTCGCCGATATACCGCAAAGCGACTACCGCAAACATGTTGGCGGGAATCAGATAGCCATATTCACAGGCATCGTCACTCGGCCGAAAACCCGACCAAGTCATTCCCGTATAACCAGTAAGAGTCCCTTTGCCTTCGCGGATCAGGGTATCTGTAGGAGGGCAGTCCGTTCGTTGAAAACGATAATTGGAATCGCTTTCATGATTCTGCTCTGTCGTCCACACTTTCATGATCTGCTTGACAGCAGCCACATAATGTTCGTTGAAGTGTGCCGTCCGCCCTGTGTTTTTCCAGAGCAGGTAGCTTAATTGAATGGGATAACAGAGCGAATCAATTTCATATTTCCGTTCCCAAATCCATGGTCCCATCTCGGTAAGATCCGCTTGATGTCCGTGGCCGCTGGCTTCTTCATTGAATGCATTGGCATATGGATCGAGCAGGACAAAGGCCATTTGACGCTCCACCAGCCCCTGAATCATATCCGCGACGCCTTCGTCCTCTGATGCCAACATCAGATAAGGTCTGACCTGGGCAGCGGAATCCCGCAGCCACATCGCCGGTATATCACCGGTAATAACAAAGGTCGTCCCGTCCGATCTGGACTTTATTGTCGTATTCCATGTGTTTGCCAAACATTGCTCAAACATCGCTGTCAATTTCGGCCGGTCCGGCAGCTTGCTTCGTACGCGGGCTGTCAAAGCCTTCATAGCTTCAGGTATTTCTCTCGTTGTGTTCAGATTGAGTACCTCCCTTTCGTCGAAATCCTCTAAACCGCTTTCACAACTTAGTATATTAGTATGCTATATATATGTCAATATGTTTTGTTGATGAAAAAATAGTATAATATTATGTGATGAATTTGACCGCTGATATCATCCATGAAACAACAAAAAAACCCTTCCAGTTCGAAAGGGTCCGATCAAAATGCAGCGCCTAATAAAAAAATCCGCTGACTGGGCATTAGCCCATGCGTGCCGCTATGGCACCAGCCCATACAACAGCCTACACATGGGCTTGGACTCCGAGCTAATGCCGCTGACTCACCCCTTGCCGCTACAGCGCCCTGCCAATGCAGCAAGCACCAAGCACCCTCTGAGGCGTGGAATCCACGCTGCGCCTGCTGCTGCGGTCTGCAATGGCTGTGCGCACCCGTTAAAGGCAGCTATTGCGCATTCGGCTGTTTAGCCGGTCCTGTAGATTCGCCGGGAATCAGTCTTGCATCCAGTGCCACACGGTTAGGGACGGCATGGCCGTTCATGATGCTAAGTACATTTTCCACTGCAATTCGCCCCATTTCCTCCTCATTCTGGCGCATATGCGTAAAAGGATACCCGCCTCCCAGATGCGTAGGAGGACTGTCAAAACAAATAATCGAAATATCTTCCGGGATTCGCAGATGAAGCCGTTCCACTGCCGTTTTGGCCAGCAGCGCGATGTTGTATTCCACTGCAAACAGAGCCGTTATTGAAGGGATGCTTTCCAAATGGGCGACAAGCCTTGAAATATCGCGCTCAATATTCTCGTCATTGAAAGAATTGGGCAGCGTGGAGGTCAGATCGCTCACCCAGAGCCCTTTGTCAACCGCAATTCCCCGCTGGGCATGAGCCTGGATAAACCCTTCGATCCGGTCTTCAACGGCAGTCGTATCCACAGGAGGGGGGGAAAGAAAGGAAATATGGGTATGTCCAAGATCAAACAGATACTCTGTGCCTTTGAGAGCGGCTGTCATATTATCAGAGCTCACCGAGGCGGCGGCTACGCCCTTCAAATGGCGGTCGATCAGCACAAGCGGGAAACGGCCAATAACCAGTTTTAGAATTTCCGCATTAAAAAATTCTCCCTGCGCCGGAAACACAATGAGCCCGTCCACTCCAAGGCTTAACATCTTCTGAATAGACTTCTCTTCATTCTCCGGGAGACCGAAGGTTCTCCTCAGCACCAGAAAACAATCATTGTCGCGTGCTGCCTGCTCCATACCATAAATCAGCCCGGTCCCATAACTGTTGCCAAAATCCGTGATAACCAGTCCGATTGTCTTTTCCTCAGGGTTGACCACAGAAGGTGTGCTTCTCTCGGAGCCGGAGCTGGCGGCTGACGCAGGCAATGGTTCCGGAAAATCCGTATCCGGGTCGGCTACAAACGAGCCTCTTCCCGGCTTGCGCACGATCAATCGTTCGGCGGCGAGCATCTCAAGCGCTTTCTTGCTTGTTATCCGGCTTACATTATAGGCATCGGCCAGCTCTTTCTCGGAAGGAACGCGCTCGCCAAGCTGATAGACTTTCATGATAATATGCTGCTTCACTTCATCAAAAATTTTCTCGTACATCGGCTTGGATGACGCTTGCTCGCTCATGATTGCATGACCTCCCGACTCTATTATTTACATGATGTATAATAATATATCATGATATATAAAAGTTGTCGATATTTTCAGCAAAAAGACCCAAGCGCCAAAATTGCGCTTGGGTCACACCCATCCGGGATGATTTGTTCAGGCTTGTACTGGAGGGGACAGCATGATGTCACGCTGCTCCCGGGAGGATTTATAGGTTCCCAAAATAATTTCCAGAGAATGCCGACCTTCCCGGCCCGGCACCATCGGCTCACGTTTTTCCCGTACGGCTAAGGCCATATCCCGGATCTGCATCCGGTGGCCGTCGGGGATCACCCGGAACGGCTCGAATACGGGCAGACTGACATTCTCACCATCTATTTCGAGAAACACAATATCATCCTCTTCGATGATCAGTGTCCCTCTCTCGCCGTGAATTTCCAGCCGCTGCCCCCGGCCCTTGTATGCCGTTGTCGTTATTTCCAGCGTCCCCATTGCCCCACTGCGGTATTGCAGCAGCGAGACAGCGGTATCCTCCACTTCTATGCTGCGCAGCACCGCCTTCGAACGTCCATGCAGAGACTCTACCTTTCCGGCCAGCCACTGGAGGAGATCGACTGTATGGATGCCCTGATTCATCATCGCCCCGCCGCCGTCCATCGCCCAAGTACCGCGCCACCCCGCGCTATCGTAATACGCCTGATCACGATAGAGCTTGACGTATGCGGAGCACAGACTCAGACGGCCCAGACGGCCGTCTTCGATCATTTTTTTGGCGTATTGAGCCTGGGGGGACATTCTTCTGGGAAATACGGTAGATAGCATCACACGGCCTTTCACGCATGCATCCAGCATCCTGTCAATATCCTCCAGGCGGATCGCCATCGGTTTCTCAACAATAATATGTTTGCCAGCCCTGGCCGCCATTACGGTTTGATCGGCATGCAGCCCGCTTGGCGTGCAAATGCATACAACATCCACGTCGTCGCGAGCCAGCAGTTCCTCCAAGGTAGAGCAAACGGCAGCGGAATATTGCGCCGCGAATCGCTCCGCCACCTCTTCCGCATGGTCATATACCGCCGTAAGAACCGCTTCTTCCGTGTCCCGAATTCCTTTGGCATGAACGTCCGCAATAATGCCGCAACCAATAATGCCGAACCTGACCGGCGATTCTGCTTCTATCATACTTTCCTCCATCCTTTCTTCTTAGTGAGAGGGTCTTGAACGAATGACCCGCTCAGCCCGTTCATCCGAATCGACCGCCGCTTCGGAAGCTGCAAGAATATCCCGGTGAGTCAGCAGATGGGGTTTGCCTTCAAGGCGGTTCAGGAAATCTGCCGTAACGGAGCCCGAAGGAGCGTCCGTTTCGATTTGCCGCAGCGCTTCTTTATCGGTTGTCATGAGCAGCATGCCCGCTGTCGATCCGGCTAGCGGATCGCCCTCCAGCCGCAGCTCCATCGTTCCTTTCGTACCGGTAATAAAGATCCGTCCGTCCCCCCAAGTCCAGCAGCCTTCGGGCGAATGCCAATCGGCATAAAGCTCAGAAGTAATGCCCTCTTCCAGCATCACCTGAAGTCCTGCACCATCGTAGAAGGAGGGATACTGCGGAAGAATGGCCTTGGACATATAACCATTCGTATGCCTAATTTCCTTCCCCGTAAGCCAGCGCAGCAAATCGAAATCATGAATAAACAGGTCGATGATGATACCGCCGGACTGTGTCTTATCGAAATGCCAGGAGGGACGAGTGGCTTCTTTAAGCAGATGCGGCTTGCGCATGGCAAGATGGACAATTTCACCCAGCGCCCCTTCCGCGAGCAGCCGCCTGGCTGTCTGGAGCACCGGACGAAAACGCTCCGTCAGAAGCATCCCCAGCTGAATTCTGTTTCTTCCCAGTACTTCCCCAAGCCGATCCAGGCCTTCGCGGCCGGTAACGGCCGGTTTATCCACCATAATCGGCTTGCCTGCCTGCTCGCATCGTTCAATGATATCGATTTTGTCACAATTGATAGCCGCACAGCCGATGATATCCACATCATCGCCGAGCAGCTCATCCTGCTCCCGGACCTGTCGGAGACCGTAAGTAAGAGAGATTCTATCCGCAAGTTCTGTATTGTCCGGTTCATATAACCCTGAGCAGCGGTGACCCATAGCAAGCATCTCTTCAATAAAGATGCCGATATGTGCATGCTGGCAGCCGATTATTGCAAAGTTCAGCGATTTCATTAACGGCTCCCTCCCAAGTTCATCCAGTCTTTGACGACCTGCAAATCATGGGCAAGCTGTTCTTCCGGCGGAAAGGGAGCGAAGCATTCCAGCGTTATCCAACCCCTATAGCCGGATTCCATCAGCGCCGCGAACAGCTCCCTGTGATCCACCCCACCTTCCCCAAGACGGCATTGCAGAAAATGCTCTTCGCCATGGTGCGTCCGGTTCGTGAAGGTTCCGGGAGCACCAGCCTCCTTGATGCGCAGCTCGTCCTTGACGTGAACATGTGATAGATACCGGCCGAGCTGTTGAACGGATTCCCTGCCGAATTCTGTGTCCGTTATATACATATTACCGGCATCGTGGATAAGCCCAATGTTGTCGTCTTGGACCAATTTCAGCAGGCGCAGCGCGCTGGCAGGCGTTTCGACAAGACTGTTGTTGTGTATTTCAAGCAGGACGCGCTTTCCGTGTTTTCGCGCTTCACCTGCACATTTGCGGAGCCAGAAGGCTGCTTTCTCGTAATGGTAATCCTCCGCCAAAAAAGCGTTGGGTCCTCCCTGAAACAGGCGTACCCCATCTGCCCCCAGCACATCCGCATGCTCCAGAAGCCTGCGGAACTCCTCGTAAGCGGCTTCGCAATCCTTATCCCCGTTCTCGGAGAATTTGCCCATATACCCTGCCAGGACGGGAACCGACAGCGCTTTGTCATCGGCGAGTTCCTTTATTTCCCGGACTCGCCGAAGCGGCGTATCCGGTGACAGATGCGGTTCCCGGCAGGCAATCTCGATGCCGTCGAAGCCAAGCCGGGCTGCAGTAGCGATTGCGTCGTGGATACTGTAATCCATTAATGCGCCGCTGAAAGCCGCATATTTCATCTTGTCTCAATCTCCTTTTGCAAGCCAGACTTGCTGCCGTTTTGGTATTATTTGATGCCTGAGCTGGCATGGTTCTGCACAAAATATTTCTCAGCGACCATAAACACAAGCAGAATCGGAATCAGACTGAGCAGCGCAGCAGCCACCATCAGCTGTTCATTGCCGACCCATTGTCCGCCAAGCGAAAGAATACCGATAGGGAGCGTAAATTTCTCATTGGAGGTCAAATAAATGACCGGAGCCATAATTTCGTTCCATTTGCCCATGAAAGTGAAGATGGCAAGCGTAGCAAGTGTCGGCCGGGCCATGGGAATGAATATCCGCAGATAGATCTGGAAGGGGTTGCAGCCTTCCATCTTGGCCGACTCTTCATATTCCTTCGGAATGCTCATGAAAGCCTGCCGCATCAAAAATATGCCGAACGGCTGCGCCAGCCATTCAATGACCCAAAGCGGGGTCAGTGTGTCCAGCAGATGAAGTTTGTTGAAAATAATAAAATGCGGAATGATGATAACAACAGGCGGAATCATCATCGTGCCAAGCACCATCACGAACAGGGCTTGTTTCAGTGGAAACTTCATTCTTGCGAACGCATAGCCGACCATAGAGCAGGATATCAACGACCCTGCAACCGAAAGCACGGCCACCAGAACACTGTTGAGCGTATAGTGGCCGAAATTTCCGAGCTCCAGCACCTTCGTATAATTGGACCACTGGAACACGTCCGGGATCCATTTCGGCGGAACAGCCGTATACTCCTTGTAGGTTTTGAGCGAATTCATCAATGCCGTCAGGAACGGCACAATCATAATCAGAGCGCTGGCCGTAATCGCGATATAGGCCATGGCCTTTGACAGTCTTTTATGCTTCATGGCCCGAACCTCCATCCCTTAATCGTAATGCACCCATTTCTTCTGTCCCCACATCTGCAGCATTGTCAGCGTAAACAGGATCATAAAGAGCACCCAGGCAATAGCCGACGCATACCCCATTCTCAGATAGGTAAAGCCTTCCCGGTACAGGTCCAGCATCAGGACCAGCGTCGAATTGTTGGGACCGCCAGCCGAGCTCATATCCCCGCCGCCTGTCAGGACGTACACCTGCTCGAATGCCTGGAATGTGGAGATGGTGCTAAGGATAATGACCAGGAATGTGGTCGGGGAAATCATCGGCAGCGTTATGGAGCTGAACTTCTTCAGCACCCCGGCACCGTCAATCTCCCCGGCTTCATACAGATCCTTCGGAACGCTCTGCAGGCCGGCGAGATAAATGACCATAATGTAACCAATGCCTTTCCAAACGGCGATAATCACAAGCAGCGGTATCGCAAGCGCTTCATCCTGCAGCCAGCGCTGCGTGTCCAGGCCCATTTTCGTCAGCAAAGCGTTGGCCATGCCGAAACGGGGATTGAAGATGGCATCGGCCACATAGAGGATAACCGTCCATGAGGATATGACCGGGATGAAATGAGCCATCCTGAACAGCTTCAAGCCTTTCAACCGCTGGTTCAGCACCACCGCCAGCACGAGTGCCAGAATAGTCTGAAGAGGCACAAAAAGCACAGCAAAATACAGGGTATTTCCTAACGCTTTCCAGAACAACGGATCGTCCAGCAGGCGTGAATAATTGTCCAGGCCGGACCAGCTCGGAGGATTAAGCATGTCATAATCCGAAAAACTGAAGTAAAGTGAGGCCGCAAGGGGCCCCGCTACAAATACAACGAAATGGATCAGGTAAGGGGAGACCATAAGCAGTCCCCACCTTCCCTCATGGCTGAACCGCTTTCGCTTGCGGACCGGGATGCCTTGGAGATCCTGATGATTATTGGGGACTGCGCTATCCATTTCAATCCCGCCTTTCCAACCGGTTATTTTTTGGAGTAGAAATCGTCCAGAACCTTCTGTACATCAGTATTGGCTTGCTTCAGCGCATCATCGATCGATACATCGCCCAGAAAGGCCCGCTGCGCATTCTCATTGAATTTGCCGACCCATTCTTCCCAGACAGCATTAACATCGAGCGTTTTGGCGAAATCCAGGCTGTCGAGGAATGCCTGACGGTTGGCCGGCTGCTCGGTTGCCTTCAGGAAAACATCGGAGCTTGCAACGGATTTCTTGACAGGAATCGCTTCACCAAGCTCTCCCCACTGCTTCTGAACATCATCCTGGGTTGCCCAGTATTTGACCCATTCCCAAGCTGCCTGCGCTTTAGCATCCTTGGATTTGGCATTTACAACCCATGAATTAGCGATGACCGGCGCCGCACGATTGCCGTCCGGCCCTTTCGGAAGGAGCGTCACATCGTAATTGAGTCCAGATTCATTGGCAGCCAGCACCCGTGCATACAAACCAATGCGCATGGCAGCCGAGCCGCTTGGAAATACGGCCGTATTGCTCTGAAAGCTTTTCAGGTCCACGGGATCGGTAATAATGCCGCGTTTCATCCCGTCAACCATCCATTCGAATGCCTGCTTGTTCTGGGGGGTGTCGATAATGGATTTGGTAACCGTGTCGTCAAGCACGCCACCGCCATAAGCCTTCATCACCGAGAACCAGCCTTCGGTAATGCTGAAGAAGGTAAGCCCGAACTGATTGACATTATTGACATCAAAGCCTGTTTCGTCCGCGGTTTTGCCTTTGGCATCCAATGTAAGCTTGGCCGCGTTGGTTTTCAGATCCTCCCAGGTCCATTCTTCGGTTGGATAGGAGATTCCCGCTTTGTCGAATAGCT
This sequence comes from Paenibacillus nasutitermitis, assembly GCF_014641075.1. Lineage (GTDB taxonomy): Bacteria > Bacillota > Bacilli > Paenibacillales > Paenibacillaceae > Paenibacillus_Z > Paenibacillus_Z nasutitermitis. The sequence continues at coordinate 558,164 of NZ_BMHP01000001.1, read as the reverse complement.
CCTTATTGTAGAACAGGACGCCCACTTGAATGCCCTGCGGGACGCCCCAATAGCGGCCATCCGCGTCCTTGTTGTATTCCAGTCCGTAGTAGTCGTCTTTGTTCAAATCCCTGTCGATCCATTCTGTCAAATCTCTGGCCGCACCGCGCTGGGCATATTTCATGACATATACGCCATCCGAAAGCCAGACATCCGGTGCGCTGCCAGCCGCGATCTGTGTATCGAGCTTCTGGTAAAACTGGCCGTATGGCGCACTTTGGGTCTTGACATTTATATTCGGGTGCTGCTCCATGAACGTTTGAATCAACTGCTTCATCTTCGTGTCTGATTTCTCGTCCGAATAATAACCAAGCAGAATATCAACCTTCTCCTCGTTCTTGGCAGCATTCCCGCTTCCTTCCGGAGCGCCTGACCCTTCCCCGTTCGCAGCAGGATTGTTATTTTTTCCCGAACACCCGCTTGCTGCTGCGGCCAACGTGATTATAACCGCAAGCAATAAAACTCTCCATTTTCCTGTTGCCATTCTTGATTGCCCCCCATAAGATTAAAATATTGTACGTTCACCAACATTTTCCTTGCTGTTAGCTGTGTAATGTAAATTAACAATTAAAACGCCTTAAAATGGAACTTCAGATTCTCCGTCTCCTTTCGATGTCAGGATAAAGCGTTTGTAATCTGTACTCCATGAGGCTTTATGAATTGAAGTATAAAACAATGTCTGTTATCCTTACATGTATTTTTATTTACAACTTGTGTTTTTTTGCTATAATGATCTCTAATCACAAGCAGGATGAGAGCTGCGTAAAGGGATGGTGACTCGCGTTGGAGGAAAGGCAGAAGCAGCGGATTACCATTTCGATCAATCAACGGCTGCTGATTCTCATCGTTTTTTTTATCTGTTTTCCATTCTTTATAATTGGCTGGTCCTGGTACAGATCATCCACCGAGACGATTGAGCAGAATGCGATCCAGACCAATAAACGTATCATTGAACAGACCAACGAATATCTTGATCTTTATCTGTCCAACCTGGCCAACTCCACGTATCCCTTTGTCAATAATGCCCTGATTCAGACTTTCATGGATTCGCCATCTCTGTCTGCCTACCAGTATTTCCAGCTTTCCGAGGACGTCGAGAACGATCTGTTCTCCCAAATGATATACGGCCGAAGCGATATCGTCGGCATTTCGGTGGCTGGCAGGAATGGCCGGCAAATCAACGATTACAGCACAGCTAAGGAAATGCTCGACATGCGGCCTATCCGGGCCCGCAACACGGACTATCTGTCCAAGATTGATACGCTGGATGATTTTCAGGTCGTCGGGCTTGGCAAAGTCGGGAAGACACCGGTCGTAACCGTAGCCCGCAAACTTCACAGCAATACAACCTATCGGTATGAGGGAATGCTGATCGTAGATCTGAGCCTGCAGCAGATCGAGAATATTTGCCGCAATGTATCGCTTGGCAGCTTCAATGTATGGATCTCCACCATTGAGGGCGAGATCGTTTACCATTCAGACCCTTCGCTGATGGGTACGCATATATCCGACACGCTGCTGGAGCGGGTAAGTACGGGCGGACCGGATTATTTCCGTATTCAGCAATCGGGGGAAGAGAAGTTTATGATCTACGAATTCTCCAAAGCGGCCAAGTGGATACTGGTAGCAGATATCCCGCTCCACAAGATTATCGGCAACCTGATTTATCTGCGCAACCTGTCATTGACTGCGGCTGCCGTCATGCTGATCCTCACCTTGGGTATCGTTGGCGGATTCTCGCTCTCACTGACACGTCCCCTGAAGCTGCTGCAGCGCCTGATGGCGAAAGTGGAAAGCGGCGACTTCACCGTGCGCCAGCCTGTCAGCCGCCGGCGAAAGGATGAGATCGGATCAGTATTTCAAAGCTTCTATCAGATGGTAAGCGAACTCAGGCGCCTGGTCAGCGAGGTCCATTCCTCCAAATTGAAAGAGCAGGAATTGACGATCAGGCAGAAAGAATCGGCGCTGCAGGCCATGCAGGCTCATATCAATCCCCATTTTCTTTACAACTCGCTGGAGATCATCAACTCGCACGCCATCGTAGAGGGAAACCGGGAAATCAGCCGGATGACGGCCGCCCTGGCTCATATGTTCCGGTACAATATCGGAAATGCCCGGAATATCGTTACCCTGCAGGAGGAGCTGGCCCATATCCGGTCCTATCTGGCCATACAACAGGCCCGTTTCTCCAAACTGTCCGTCGAGATAGATATGGACGAATCCCTGACAGAGCATATCGAGGCGGTTCGGATGACGCTGCAGCCGCTTGTGGAGAATGCTTTCATTCACGGATACAAGAACAAAAAACCTGTATATATCGGCATAGCCGGAAGGGCCGAAGAATCCTGGTACAGCGTTCTTATCGAGGATCGCGGAGTCGGCATGGATCCCGAACGCCACGAATGGTTCAACCTGCTGTTCCTGCAGGGACAGCAGGGACTTTCCCCCGGCAACCAAACATCGGGCATCGGTCTGATGAATGTTCATCAGCGTTTGCAGCTTACTTTCGGTCCGGCATTCGGCTTGCGCGTCGTCCATTCATCTTCAGGCACGGGCACTATATTCGAAATCCGCTTGCCAAACTTCAGGGAGGGAGAGAAAACGCATGTACAGAATGATGATAATTGACGATGAGCGAATGATCCATCTCAGCATCCGCAAGCTCGTGGAAACCTCCGGGCTCCCTGTAGTCATAGCCGGCGAAGCCGAGGATGGCGCTGAGGCTTTGAACCTGCTAGAATCCGTTAATCCCGATATTATCGTGACCGACATCTGCATGCCTGAGATGGACGGTCTTGCTTTCATCCAGAGGGCCAAAGACAACCGGAAAAGCATTCATTTCATCATCCTGACCGGCCATGAACGCTTTGAGTTTGCCCAGCAGGCACTACGTTACGGAGTACGCGATTTCCTGCTCAAGCCGGTGAATCCGGATCAGTTCATAGAGAGTCTGCAGCAGGTCTGCAGCCTGCTGAGTGACGGCGAAGGCCGCCTGCTCCTGCAGAAGGAATGGCTTCGCCGGCAGCAGGAAATGGTCAAGAACTTAACCGAACAAATCTGGTCTGCCAACGAAGAGGCGGCCGGAGCGGCGATCGAGGAAGTGGTAGAGCATTACAGGAACCCCGGCAGCGATGAATACAGCGCAGCCCAATTTGCCAAAGACCTGCTGAGAGAAGTAGAGAGCGAGCTTCAAAGACGGCATTTCGAGCTTTCGCACACCTATGCCGGAGAAGGCCAATGGCCAGTTGAAGATCAGGCAAGCTTCGACCGTATGCGGGACGCCGTGAAGGGTATGATCGACGAAATAAAAGGATCCCGAAATCTGGGATCCCGCAACAATATTCTAAAAGCGGTTAAGTATATCGGGGAGCATTATGCCAGGGAGGAGCTTTCGCTTAAGGATGTGGCCGACTCGCTTGGCATGTCGGTTCCTTATCTAAGCCGGTCTTTCAAGGAGGAAATGGACATCAATTTTGTCAAATACCTGATTGGTGTCCGGATGGAAAAAGCCAAGCTGCTCCTGGAGCAAGGAGAATGTCCGACCACGGAAGCCGCTTACCAGGCGGGCTTCTCTGATTACTCGCACTTCAGCAAAACCTTCAAGAAGCACTATGGTCTGACGCCGTCGGATTTCCGCAAGCAGCATCAACGCCAAAGCACGTGAACCTCTGATGAGAAGCAGGTGCGCCGATTGCATTCAAGCGCTCTGCTTCTCCTGTACCTAATGCTTCAAATCCGCCAGCAGCGGTTTATTGGGCAAATAATGCAGCGATTTGATGTAGCGGATCGTACGCGTTTTGGCGCGCATCACGATGGAATGCGTTTCTGCGCGCTGATCGGGCAGCATCCGCACACCGCTAAGAAATTCTCCCGGCGTAACGCCTGTAGCGGCAAAAATAACATCACCCGTTCCAATCATATCATCCATCCGCAGCAGCTTGCGCGGGTCGGAAAGCCCCATATCGATACAACGCTGCGCTTGTTCTTCATTTTCAGGCATCAGTCTTCCTTGAATTTCCCCACCCAGACATTTGAGCGCGGCAGCAGCAAGCACGCCTTCCGGTGCGCCTCCCGAGCCTACATACAAATCAATACCCGTCTCCGCGAACGCGGGAGCGATAGCACCTACCACATCCCCATCGGATAACAATTTGATCCGCACGCCTACCTCCCGCAAGGTACGGATCAAGGATCCATGCCTTTCCCTGTCCAGCAAAATAACGGTCAAATCCGACACCTGCTTGTTAAGAGCAAGCGCGGCTTTCTCCACTGTCGTGCGGATCGGGTCGTCAATACTGAGCTTGCCGGCAAGCGAAGGACCGACTGCGAGCTTCTCCATATACATATCCGGCGCATGCAGAAGATGCCCTTTGGGCGCTACGGCGATAACGGCGAGCGCGTTGTTCAAGCCTTTGGCGACAAGCTCCGTGCCCTCCAGAGGATCGACGGCTACGTCCACCTCCGGTCCCTGCAAGCTCCCGACCGACTCGCCGATATACAGCATGGGCGCTTCATCCATCTCGCCTTCTCCAATCACGACTGTTCCCCGGATGGAGACGGAATCCAGCATCCCCCGCATAGCATTGGTCGCAGCCTCATCGGCGTGATGCTTATCCCCTCTGCCCATCCATGGTGCCGCCGCCAATGCGGCAAGCTCCGTAACTCTGACTATTTCAAGTGCTAATTCGCGTTCCATGCCTCCAGCCCCTTTATCCTGTTTCGCGAGTCATTTGTTTAACTTAGTTCCTGCAGCCATCCGATTATGGTCCCCGCCGTTTCTTCAATCGCTTTCTCCGTAACATCAATAACCGGACAGCGAAGCGACTGCATAATCATATCCGCATATTGCAGCTCTGTATGAATGCGTTCTATGGAAGCATACTGTGCCGAGAACGGCAGGCCCATCGCCTTCAATCGTTCCGTCCGGATGCCGCTGAGATGGTCCGGACTCATGGTCAGTCCTACGATCAGCTTCTTGCCTTCCTTAAGTTCAGGAGGCACCTTCACTTCGGGCAGAAGCGGCAGGTTCGCAACCCGGATCCCTTTGTGGGCCAGATAGATACTCAGCGGCGTCTTCGACGTGCGGGATACGCCGACCAGCACAACCTGAGCGAGCAGCAATCCCCGCATATCTTTTCCGTCATCGTATTTGACCGCAAACTCAATGGCTTCAATTCTGCGGAAATAATCATCGTCAAGCGCATGAAGCAGTCCGGGTTTGCGTTTGGGCGAATCGTTAAAGGTATCGATAAAGGCCTGCATCATCGGACCCAACACATCAATTGCCCGGACTCCTCTCTTCAGCGCTTCTTCCTTCATGGCTTCCCTCAGCTCCGGCTGGACCAGCGTATAAGCAATGAATCCTTGGCTGAGCGCTGCTTCTTCGACAATATGGGCAATTTCCTCCTCGGATTTGAGGTGGCTGAAACGCTTTAATTTGACTTGCTCGCTGGCAAATTGCCGCATGGTCGCATTGACCACGGCTTCGGCGGTCTCGCCGACGGCATCCGAGCAGATGTAAATGCGGCGGTGGGGCTTATTCTCCAATTTATCCAAGTGCTGCGTCCTCCTCCAATCCTGGCTGCTATGTGTTATTATTCCATCATCCATCGGAGGATGCTGGTCTTGCTGATCCAGCCGGTCACCTCGCCGCGATTGGAGCGGCTGTCCTCCCCGGTTACAACGGGAAGCCCGTCAAGCTCATGAATCAGCATCTTATTCACAGCCTCAACAAGCGGCTGATCGGGTTTTAATGCCGCAATGGCAGGCAGCCTGTTCATCGCCAGACTAACCGGGATAGCAGCCGGATTGCCGTTGCCGAGCGTCACCTTAAGCAGGTCCCTGGCCGTTGCCACACCTACGAAACGCTGCTGGTCGTCGACAACCGTCAGCGCTTCAGCGTTGCCCATAAACAAGCTGATGACGGCGTCGTGAACCGATGTGGTCTCGGAAACATTGACAGGCATTCCCTGAACATCCTGGACGAGCACCCCCTCCCAACGTTTAAGGGCAAGCTCGCGTCCGGTTCCCGCGTCGCCCAGGAAATACCCGACCTTTGGCTTCGCCTCAAGCAGCCTTAGCATAACCAGGAGGGATAAATCGGCACGCAGCGTAGGCTTGCCTGTTCCCATCATTTCAGCCAGCTGATCGCCTGTTATCGGGGCATGCAATTTTACTAGTTTGACTATCTCCATTTGTCGTTCAGACAATGTAATGAAAATCACTCCCTGTCGAATAAAACATCTTATTCATCTAATAATGTATCATATATCTTTTTTAATACACAATACTTATTTCGCCCGAAGAACAACCCTTTCTTTCACCAGAGTGCCCATTTCGATAGGGGCAGGTGTCACGCCCAATGAGCGCCGCATAAAAAAGAGCTTTCCATCTGCCCTTTCCATATAGGTCGGAGGAGGGCTCTTGTTTTTTATACAAACATAGACCCTTTACTATTTTTCGCACCGTGGTGCTTGCCAGGCAGAACAGCGTCCACCCTTTATACCGGCGCCTTTAGAGTTAGGCCTGCACGCCCTTGCTGCCTATACTGGCAGTTGACGTTTACTTCCGCATCCAAACCAGTTAACATCAAGAAGGACAAGCGTCATTGACGATAAATAACGGCTGCAACGTTTTCTGAAGGAAGGAGCATGGAAATGAAGCCAAAAAAGGGAATCACCGTTATGCTGGTGGATGACGAGCCGCATATACTGCAGTTCCTGGAATTGGGACTTGCATTTGAAGGCTTTGAAATTATAACCGCTCAAGATGGCGAGAGCGCCATTAGACTGGCGGACGCATGCAAGCCGCAAATTATTATACTGGATGTGATGATGCCCGGCATCGACGGATTTGAGGCATGCCGCAGAATTAAGGAAAACCACCATGCCGGCATTATTATGTTGACGGCCAAGGACGACGTGGAGGATCGGGTGAAGGGACTGACCCTGGGAGCCGATGATTATCTGGTCAAGCCTTTCAGCTTCGACGAACTGCTAGCCCGGATCATGGCCCGTCTGCGGAATCAATTTCCGCACCTGCTTGGAGAAGTAATTGAAGGGCCCTTCCGCCTGGACAACAGCCGCAAGGAAATCCGCTATCAGAAGCAGGTGCTGGAGCTGTCACCAACCGAGTACGAGCTGTTGACTTTTCTGGTGCTGAATAAAGGCATTGTGCTCAGCAAAACGATTATTCTGGATAAAGTTTGGGGCTACAGCTTTGGCGGAGAGGATAATATTGTCGAGGTGTATATCCGTTCGCTCCGGGACAAGCTTGGCGACAAGGAACATAAGCTGATCCGCACATTAAGAGGCGCTGGCTACAGGCTGGATTTGCCATGAGGACGACCGGCAACCGCATCAAACGGCTATTCGCGCCGAAATCACTGCGAAACCAACTGCTGGCCCGGTCCTTATTCATCCTCGCTGCTCTTTTCCTGCTGATCGGGATTCTGCAATATTTTCTGATGCAGGATTTTCTTTACCGCAATAAAGCACAATCGATGGAAGCCCAGATCCGTTCTCTGCCCATGGAGTTTATGATAGATAAAGGAAGCAGCGCTGGCTTTCCGCCCGAATTCGACGGGAATGTCCCCGTCCCTCCCCCCGATTCAGATATAGGGCAACCAAGGGACTATTTCCTGTTTCCGCCCGATACGTCGTTTGCTTATATCGATTCGGCAGGGGCCTTTGAGGATTTTTCGGAAAACAGCAGTATACAGTCGCCGCAGCTGTCCACAAGCGAATATCTTGCTATAATGACCGCATTTAAAGAAGGCAAACATGTCGACTACCGGATTGTGTTAAATAATGAAGGAGCCGAGCAGCTGGTTCTGTTCCGCCCGCTCGGAATGCCAAACAGCCATAAAGGTCTGGTTCAGATGGGTTCTCTGACCTCTTCACTGCAGGTTGTGCTGATACAGCAGCTCCTGACTTTTTCCGCCTTATCCCTGCTGGCACTGATCTTCGGATTGTTCATTTCATTGCCTGTCCTCAGAAGGACGCTCGTTCCCCTCTCCAATATGGTCAAAGCAGTGGAACGAACGGATGCCGGGAACTTGGCGGATCGTTTCCCTGTGGGTCAAGGCCAGGAGGAGATTGACCGTTTATCGGAGTCTTTCAACCGCATGCTGGAGCGTCTGGAGACCTCCTTTGAGGCGGAAAGGGAAACCAAGGAGCAGATGAGACGATTTATTGCAGATGCTTCCCATGAGCTGAGAACGCCGCTTGCCTCCATCCATGGATTTCTGGAGGTTCTGCTTCGCGGAGCGGCTTACGACAAGCAGAAGCTGGAAGGTGCACTGAACAGTATGTACGGGGAATCGAAGCGGATTAACAAGCTAGTTGCCGACCTGCTCCTGTTGGCCAAGCTTGACCGCGCCCCGCAGCTGCAGTTATCTGAAGTCAGACTTGATATTCTGATCCGCGAAACGCTGCTGCAGCTTCAGATGATTGCCGGCAGCCGCCATGTAGAGCTTCAAATTGCGGATGGGATAAAAGGCCACTACGACCCCGATAAAATCAAGCAGGTTCTCTTGAATCTGTTTCATAATGCGGTACAGCATACCCATCCGGAAACAGGCAACATCCGCATCACACTTTGTCAGACAGAAAACGCCACTGAGTTGTCCGTTCTTGATAACGGGAGTGGCATTGATCAGGAGCATCTGGACCATGTATTTGACCGCTTTTACCGAAGCGATAATTCCCGGACGCGCATTCATGGGGGTGCAGGTCTGGGGTTGCCTATTTCCAAATCCATTGCAGAAGCCCACGGCGGGACAATCGAGGTTGAGAGTGAAATCGGAAAAGGCGCATTATTCGTGGTCAAATTCCCAAACCGTGTTTCCAGCTCCGCGTAAAGGACAGACTCAGCCCTGACCTTAAATACGCTGGTTTCTAAGTGCTGATTGCCGCTATGTCGGTACCTCCTGCTCCTTTATTTCGGGAATGGTTATTCCTAAAAAGGGAATAATAAGCAAACCCGAAAAGGGCAGAAAGGTGGTTCACGCGTGGATAAGAACCTCACCAACCAGGAAGAAACAGCGTCATCGATGACGCTGACAACCCGACAGGGCCATCCCGTAACGGATAACCAGAATATCAGATCCGTAGGCAGTCGGGGACCGAGTACACTGGAGAATTATCATTATCTCGAAAAAATAACCCATTTTGACCGGGAGCGCACGCCTGAGCGTGTCGTTCATGCCCGGGGCGCGGGAGCACACGGGATTTTCGAAGCCTACGGCAAAGCGGGAGACGAGCCCGTCTCCAAATATACAAGGGCGAAGCTGTTTCAGGAGGCCGGGAAGCAGACGCCTGTATTTGTCCGTTTCTCCACCGTTATTCACGGGACGCATTCGCCGGAAACGCTGCGGGATCCCCGCGGATTTGCCGTCAAATTTTATACCGAGGACGGAAACTGGGATCTGGTGGGCAACAATCTCAAGATTTTCTTTATCCGTGATCCATTAAAGTTTCCGGATATGATCCACGCTTTCAAGCCCGATCCTGTTACGAACGTGCAGGATATGGAGCGGTTCTTCGATTTCGTCTCGATGAGCCCGGAAGCCACCCATATGATTACCTTCCTCTTCTCTCCATGGGGCATCCCCGCTAATTACCGGCAAATGCAGGGCTCCGGCGTCAATACTTACAAATGGGTGAACCAGAATGGGGAAGCGGTTCTGGTGAAATACCACTGGGAGCCGCTGAAGCAGGGAATCAAAAACCTGCTGCAGGAAGAAGCCAACCGCATTCAGGCGCTTAATTTCAATCATGCCACACTGGATCTTTATACAGCCATTGAACAAGGCGACTATCCCGAATGGGAGCTGTGCGTGCAGATAATGAGCGACGGCGAGCATCCCAAACTTGATTTCGACCCGCTTGACCCGACGAAGCTTTGGCCGACCGACAAGTTCCCTTTTCTGCCGGTAGGAAAAATGACGCTCAACCGCAATCCCAAGGATTATTTTATCGAAGTGGAGCAAGCTGCGTTCGGCACGGGGGTATTGGTCGATGGCCTTGATTTCTCGGACGACAAGCTGCTTCAGGGCAGGACCTTCTCCTATTCCGATACCCAGCGCCACCGGGTAGGCACGAACTATTTGCAGCTTCCGGTCAATGCCCCGAAAACACAAGTTGCCACGAACCAGAGCGGCGGACAGATGCAGATCTATATGGATCGCGCGCCGGGACAGAATCCGCATGTCAACTATGAGCCTTCAAGTATGGGGGGACTTCATGAAGCCACGCCTGCTGGCGGCAATCATGAGCCGCATTATGACGCAAAGCTGGTGCATGAGCCTATCGAGCGAACGAATAATTTCAGCCAGGCCGGTGAAACGTATCGTTCCTTCGAGCCTTGGGAGAAGGACGAGCTGATTGCCAATCTGGTGGATGCTTTCCAGAAATGCAACAGCGATATTCGCGATCGCATGGTCGGGAACTTGACCGAGGCGGATTCCGAATACGGCCATCGTGTTTCCGAAGGGTTGAAGCATGCCGGCAGCAGCATGACAAGCGGTCAAACTGATCCGGAGCAGGCGGTCAAGCTGGCGCAGCAGGAAGGGCATGAAGCAGGCCCCTATTAATTCGTTCTTAAGAAGGCCCGAAGCTTGGAAAAATGCGGCTTCCGGGCCTTTGCTGTGCGCCCTGAGCCCGACTTCGACATAAGATGGGATCAAAGGAGGGAAGCCAACCATGCCTCTGTACCGGATTATAGTCGATCTCTCGGATAGAAAACTGTATCTGCTTGATGGCAATACAGTCATCAACGAATATCCTGTAGGCATCGGCAAGATGCTGACACAGACCCCTACCGGCGAATATACGATCATTAACAAGCAGCCAAATCCGGGCGGCCCCTTCGGAGCCTTCTGGATGGGGCTGTCAAGACCCCATTACGGGATACACGGGACCAACGACCCTTCCTCCATCGGCAGACTGGTGTCCCACGGCTGCATCCGGATGTATAACGAAGATGTGGTCGTTCTGGCGCAGATCGTGCCGCTGCGTACGCGTGTGACTATCCGCCCCTGACTGCAGGAATCCTTCCAATCCTTGTTTGCTTCATGATTGCAAGGCGAAAATTCGGCCATAATAGGGAAGAAGACGAAAATTCAGGAGGTTCCCCTTATGGCGTACAAAACCGCCCAGCTTACAAACGATGCTGTCAAAAAGCTGCAGCAATACGAAAGCGAGCTTTCCCGCGCGACAGGCGAAGATATTATTCTTATCGCTTACGAATCCGACGAGAATGCAGCAGTGCCAACTGACAAGTAGTTCACTTTGCAGTGCGATGATTCACAAATTCAGGTAATAGGGAGCTATGTGGCGGCTCCCTGTTTTTTATGTGGATGTCCAAACAACCTGCACAGGTCCTTTTAGCAATCGCCTCAAGGTATTTCCCCACATCAAAAAACCTTCACGTTTAGCTTCCGGCAAAGAAAGCTATAACGAGAAGGCTTTGCAAGGTTAGCGAGGAAAAGGTCAAATAATTAATTCCCCAAGCTTGATCAGCTCGACAACCGCTTGCGAACGACCTTTAACGTTTAATTTTTGCATAACGTTAGATATGTGTTTTCAAGCACGCAAAACAATCAGAGTTTTCCAAGAACCGTATAAACATCCACTTCTCCGTTTTTTCCCACTTCAATTTTATCGATAAGCTTCATCAGCGTCAGCCTCGTATTTTCAACATGATCATCAAGTTCTACATTTCTCAGGATACTAAAGGCATTCCTTATCTCTTTCCTGTATAAGCTCCGGTTTTTTCGATCCTTGGTTTTTCGATGAATTGACTCTTGTTTTTTTTCTAAATCCGCTATTTCCAACTCGTATTGTTCCCGCTCAAATGTATATTGCTCACGTGATAAAACTCCAAGCAGGTTTTGCCTCCGAACTTCGAACAATAACCTCCTTTGATCTGAAATCATTTTTTCAAGCTTTTTCGTCTCCTTTTCAAATTCCATCTCCTTAAACTCTGATGCTGAATCTGTTGTAAGGCTCGAATCCTCCAATGAGACAAACCGTTCCACTCGATCGGCTATTCCGTCTATAATCGCATCCCTTGTTTCAACATACGGAGTCCATACAGAATTTGAACAGCCCTTCTCCCCTTGGCGTCTTCGTTGACTGCACATCAGGTACCGGTACATTTTAATGGCGTTCGTTTTGTCGGATGTTCTTCCGGATCCCATCGTCACTATAGCCGCCCCGCACTCTTTGCAAAAAATCATTTTCGCAAACACGTTAACAAAAGCCCGCCGGCCCCCGCGTTTACCGCCGCCCCGGGTATCCCGCATAATAACAGCTTGTTCAAAAAGTTCTGGTGAAATAATAGCTTCGTGAGTTTGAAAATCAGTTTTCTCCCAGAGACTCCGATCACGCAGCACCAATTTTTTTCGGCGGTTTTGCAGATCATTCAGGTCTTCATATACCTTTTGGCTTTCCATCTTGCCAAAACTCAAATATCCGGTATAATTGTCATTTTGCAATATCCGCTGGACGGAAGTCAGGCCCCATAAACCACCCTTGGGGCTTGGCAATTCCTTATCATTATTGAGGTAATTCACAATTGCTTTTTCCCCCCTGCTGCTATTCACATACAGATCAAATATTTCTCTGACAATGGCAGCCTCTTCAGGAACCACTTCTAATGCTTTTCGGCCATCAATAACGACCTTTCTATAGCCATATGGAGCGATGGTGCCTGTGAAATTCCCCTTTTTCGCAGATTGCCTGATTCCCCGTTTTGACGCTGTGCTCGTGTTCTCCGACTGCTTTTGGTTGACTGATGAAATGATCGTAAAAATCATCTCATTATCATCCTTTGAAGAGTCATAAAGATCCTCGATCGATACAAGCCGGATGCCAAGCGCGTTAACCATAATCCGCTTAAGAGACACGGCATCCAATGTATCTCTGCTAAAACGGGATAAGGATGCGAAATAGATCGTATCAAATTCCCCGCTCTTCGCATCCTCTATCATGTTTTGAACATCCTCACGATCGATGATATTTGTAGCTGTCCCCTTATCCAGGTAAACATGCTCAATTTCTATTCCTTCGCCCCCAGCTGTTTCACGTATGAGTCCTTCTTGATGTTCAGGGCTGTCCTTCTGCGACTCTTTTAAAGTAGAGACGCGAACATAAGCACGCGCCCCCTTTTTTTTCGCCAGTTTTGTTTTTTGCATTCAGACCGATCACCCCTTTGCATGGTTTCGCAAAATTTCTTTAACACTGATTCGCAGGCTTGCTCCATGCTTTGCTAATACAGCATTTACTTGGGGTTCGATTGCTTTGGCAATTGCGTCCAATATCTCGCCTTCGACAGGATTGAAGTTAATTTTCACTTTTTTCTTTGCGCCCCGGCTAATCGCTGGTCGTCTGCCCATGGCCATCACCCGTATTAGGTTATGAGCAAAGGCATGGTCATGTTGCCCCTGTTTTGTCAGTTGTTTTTTATGATGACCAAACGGTATATGACCAAGATACACCCTCATACATTTAGAAGAAGAGCGGAATCAAAGGGAGGTGTTATGACTGTCCGATTTATTTGTTGCACGTTCCTTAGAGGAAATTCGATTTTGGTCGAGGATTATGAAAGAGCATTCTTTGTTTCTTCGATTAGGTTTTCGATGTGAAGACACCCAATTAATTAATGAGGCCAATCAGTTTTATTCCATCTTTGAGGCGATTGAAAACAGGGCTAATGCATACACATTGGGAACAGATCCGGCTGTAATCAAAAGCTTCAATCAAGAGGTCTACAATGCCGTGTCCTATATTTGGGCCTTTAAGAGAAAAGTACTTGGTTTAATACTTAGCTGCAAGCTTCCCGGCGCCAATAATTTCCCCTTGCTCGTTGATCATGTAAGCAGGGAGGCTAATTATTTCCGAAACCAGTTACGGGAATTAAATGAGGGGCGGTTAGCACCGTTAGCTGATGCCATCATTGACGAGAATGTGTTTTTCCTGAGAATCATGGCCGACCATGCCAAATTTATCAGTCACTTGCTGGATCCGTCTGAACGGAAGCTGGTTGAACAAGCAAATCACTTCGGACAAGAATTCGACCAATTGTTATTCCAGGCGAAGGACTTGGAGTCTATGCGGCCACAATCGCAAACCGTACCCTTGCTGGACCAATTTCTGGATCAGAATCGAGTATCCGTTACAGCTCTTCGCGATTTCAAAAAAACAGCCCGTGATTTAATCGAAGCCTGTAAAATCAAAAGCATTATTCATCCGTTATTGGCCGATCACGTCTTCCGTGAAGCCGAACATTTTCTGGAAATCATAGACATGTTCGAAAATAGTTTGACAGGCAAGCAGCCATCGAATCATCCCCATTGAGTGCCTTGTTAAGTCGGGTAGTAATCTGAGAAGCCTTCAGAAGAATAGGCTTCTTTTTTTATTGTGTGCTTCAATGCATATTACGTTAGATATGTGATTCCGCACAGTTTTTTCACTTATAAACAACTGCTGTGCGATATCTCTGGTCGTTTTGTCCTGTACCAATAATTCAAAAACCTCGCGTTCACGATGGGTTAGTAGAAACTTGCTTTTCTGGTCGCTACCCTTCAATGTTTGTCACCCCTCCTTGCTCGGGTTTTTATGGTTTAACAAGGTTAAGGGATACAGTCAACTTATCATATGAAGGGGCGCTTGCAGTGGTGCGATTCCGATTAAAATTGGGCGGTACGCAAAAAAAAGAAGCCATGAAGATCATGGCCGGCCTCTTTTTTCGGATATTCGGATATTGGATAGTCTTCAGGATCGCTTTCCCTCACACTCCAGGAGCTTATTGCCGCCAGTAGCTTTCATGGGGGTAACGGTACTGCTGCGGCTTGGTTGCCCGCTTGATCGCAAAGCCCCCCGTAGGCTTGTAGGCAAAGGACGTCTCGCCTTCGGTATACGCAGCCTGTTTGCGCCGTTCAATGCAGTCCAGCAGCACGTTCTGCTTGAGTGCCAGATACTCGAGCGTATGCGGCCCGAATCCCGCCTCGATTTCACCTGGACGGAATTCATAATAGACGGTACGCCTCATCGGATTGCCGTCGCCATCAGGGGAACCATGCAGTACGAGTATATTATGGAAAATGACATCTCCCGGCTGCATCGGCACCGGAATGGCGTCTTCCGTCGAGAAGCCCGGACGCTTGCAGCGTTCATCCGCCTCTTCGGCAGACCAGTTGCTGCTCCCCGGAATGACCCATAAACAAGTCTGCAAATCCGCTTCGTCCAAATAAAAGTCTACATTAAAGATCGGGCGTTTATCCTCGCAGCCTTCAGGCACAGCCGCATCGCGATGCCATGGCACAATGATGCCCTCGTCGGGGGCTTTGAGCACCATGGAGTCCCAGGTGGGGATAAAATTGGGTCCTTGCAGCTTCTCTACGGAACGAAGGATAAAAGGATGGCCCAACAGCACCTTCATAGGATCGCTTTTGTCAATGACGTATTCAACCCGTTTGAGCACCTGTTGGCCAGATTTCACACCCTTGCTGTACATATAATCCGGGTCTCCGTCTGTCCCGGCCACGCCTTTGTCATAAAGCGTGGTCATTTCGGACTGAATCAGCTTCAGCTCCTCGCCCTTGAGGACATTGCGGATGACCAGGAAACCGTTATCCAGAAAAAACTTCGCCTGCTCTTCATTAATGCAGTCCTGCAGCTGTGCATCTACGACCGGCATTTCAATCTTAGACGTCTTCATATTTGCTCTCTCCTTCTTCGTGTAGAAAGTTGTTATCTGTAGTATAAGAGAAGAAAGAGGTCGATGTATTTAGCTGAAAGTAACAAAAAGGTTGCTAAAATCACTCTCCTTTATTATAATCACTTCATCTTGACAGCGTTATCATTTTCCCTAAGGAGATATGGCAATGTCCGATGAATCAACGCCCATAATTGTTCATTCCCTGCCTGAGCATGCTGCCGGCATGTATTTCTTCCCCCCCTATATCACCCTTGCCCATTTGTTCCACTCACCCGTTGATTGGGGAATACCGCCACGCAGGCTGAGCAATTACCAGTTTCAGTATGTAGTGGAAGGGAGCGCCGAATACGAGATCGAGGGACATACGATTGTTACCCGCCGGGGTGATTTGATTTATCATTCCCCCTATCAGCTGCATGAGCTCAGGAAGCTTCCGGGCGAGCCGTATATCTGTATCTCCATTTTATTTCATTTTGGAGATTCGGATTATCCCGTACAGCGGCTTCTGGGAGAGAACCGGCTGCTGGGCAATTTCAATGGCCTTGCGATAGAGAAGAAATTAACGCAGCTGATTACCCATTATCATCAGCCAGGCCTTAGTCACCATTCTCAATGCCAGGGGCTTCTGATGGAGCTGCTCGCCGAGCTGTCCCAATGGAAGCAGGAGCTTGAAACCACGACAGAAGGGCAGCATAAAATTAAAACCAAAATGGTGCTGATCCGCAATCATATAGCTGCCCATTTCAACCGCGAAATGACCCATCATGAATTGGAGGAGCTCTCTGGCCTGAGCCGGAATTACATTATCGTAAAATTTCGTGCCGCGTTCGGGGTAACCCCGTTCGAATATTTAAGCCAGGTCCGGATTGAACGAGCCAAGGAGCTTGCCGTTCAGACCAATATGTCCATCAGCGAAATCGCCTGCGCTGTCGGCTACTCCGATGTTCATACATTTGGTCGTATGTTCAAAAGCAAGATGGGAACCAGTCTAAGCCAGTTCTGTTCCGCATTAGTAACGGATTAAATGCAAGTTCCCCAGAAAAAAGAACAACCATCCGCAAGAGCTTGTGCAGCTCGCTGCATGTGGTTGTTCGTTTCGTTATCGGGATCGGGTGGGAAAAATGCGGTCGACCATAGCATTAAATTCTGTAATATAGGCCTGGATGGGGTGGCCTAATTTGACGTCATCCGCATATGCGTTCATCCGGTGGACAAAATCGGGCGATGCCGAAACATAAACATGCTCAATCTGCGGAGCCATCTGCTGCACCTTCTGAGCGACCTTCTGTTTCAGTTCAGAGGCGACCTCAATGTTGGCCGCATTCGATCTCATACCCATTAAAGGACGTAAATAACTTTGTGCCGTTCTGCCTTTAGGCGTGTTTTGTTGTGCTGACAAAGCACCAGACTGTCCGCTCCCGGCCGAGTCCTTTAAGGTTACGGCGACATAAGCATTATTTTCCGCCAGCATGACGTACGAGGTGTCGATCTCTTTGATTTCCCTAATCCGGTCCGCGATTTCACTGCTCATTTCCAGTCGGTAATTCTTATGGGCCCCGATAATATTATTGCTGTTGAGCCTGCGGCCGTCCATCCGATTGGTGTCGTTCAGCTGATCATTGGCAAAACGTTTGTTCATCATATTGCCATTCATATCATACGTGATACTGTTTTGCTGAATGTTTTTATTGCCCAGATGCCCCTGATTTCTTGAGCAGCCAGCCGGCAAAACCATCAATGAAACCACTGCGATGAGCATGATCCATTTACGCTGCATATGCCATCCTCCGTTTCGTAGCTCTGTATCATTTGCGCCCGCTTATAGCGTTTGCCGAACGGGGAAGCTCTATGCTGGTAAGTTTTTTTCCAACGACCTTGACGATGACAAGATAGATGTGCGCCACCGTTATTCCTTCAGGCATCTGGCTGCTCCATAATTGAATGGTGTCTCAGCAATACGGGATGAAGCCATACTAAGGATAAAAAAGAAGCGGCAGCCGTTGTTTTAGCCAGCTGCCGCGGGGCACTTTATGTTAGTATGAGTTGTACAAGGCTGTAACTTCAGCATCAGACAGCGCCTTATTGTACATCATTACCTCGTCAATGCTTCCATCCGTTGACCATCGGTAAGTGGAAGCACCTGGATTTGCTATACCGATATACCAAGGAGATGTGTTATATTCTTTTGCAGAAGTGCCTGGAGTAAATGTGGCTGTATGCTTTAAGGAGCCGTTCACATATATTTCTGCTGTACCCTTCTCTTTGCTGACAACACCAGCGACGTGATACCATGTTCCAGGTGCATAGGTCGTCGCTGTTTTGGCCTCAACATTTGCACCATTACTCAAATAATGAATCAACATCAGTTTTTGATCACTACCATAGGCGAGACCCAGATGATACCCTGGTTTCATGACAATACCATACAACGCGTTGTTATCCGATCCAGTGCCCGAAGGGATCGTGTCGGCTTTAAACCAAGCAGCGAGTGTATAATCCCCTTCCTGTAAATTTTCAAGCGACGCTGAATTCGGTACATTCACAAAACTGTTCACACCGTCAAAATTAATCGCACTACCAGCTTTTCCCGTCGTCCAAACCGGGCTATTCGTTAGTAGCCCATGATTTCCAATATTCGAAGAATCCCCAGCAGTAGTACCTGTGTTCTCATTCAATTTCCAACTGCCTTTTATTGAAGGATCCGATACAACGGTATATTCGATTTTCGGGTTCCAATTTGTCAAATCATTATAATTATCTCCGTTTTTATTAAGAATGAAATGAATCGTGTCACCTTGTGCTATGTTTACCGTTTTATCAAAATTATAACCCGTCTTGTCTGTTGCCCCGATAAATTGCCACCCCGATGCTGGCCAGACCTGCGAGCTGTTTTTAACGATTTTTACGTTTATTCCGTCACCGCCGCCGGCATCAGCTTTTGCAACGTTGCCTGTAATTCTTATAGTACCCGGTTTAGGAGCTTTCCATGATTTTACGGTGTCATTGGTATCTGGATGCATAAACGTTGGTGATAATAACGTGTTAAACGTATATGCACCTTTCCATTCATACTTCGTATTATCCCAAGTCATCCTGGAGTAGGTACTTCCGCTTTGCTGACCGTAAAACCATCCTTTTTGTCCTTGTAACCAAGAAAAATCTTTGGATGCCTGGAAGACAGGAATATCCGGCGTCGGGGCAGGTGTAGATGAATTATACGCAATGGCCGGCATCCACGTCGTTTCATCAAAAGTATTATCACCGTTTTTATTGACAACAAAATAAATCATGTCGTTTAGAGCCACTGTGGTTACAATATCATGATTGAATCCAATGATATCCTCACCACTAATGGATTGCCAACCTGCGGCTGGCCATAATTGTGAACTATTTTTAATCATTTTTACTTTGACGCCGTCTCCACCTGAAATGTGCTTGAGAACATTTCCACTAATCCTAACCGTACCTGCACTTGGCGCTTTCCATGCAAGAACCGTATCGTTAGTATCCGGGTGCAGTTGTCCTGGTTCCCAAATAAGATTGTAGGTGCCGGCACCCTTCCACGCACTGCCATTCCATGTCATGTTGGAGTAGGAACTCCCATTCTTCTCCATGTAGTACCAATTGTTTCTTCCTTGTGTGCTCGAAAAATCAGCTTCTATCTTATATACACTCGAATTCACCGCCGAAGCTGTGCTTGAGGATGAAACATTTCCATCACCATCTACGGTACGAACTTGATAGGAATCGACTTTTGTACCATACTTATCAAAGTAAAATGTTCCTTTGGCTACTTTGTCTATAACCGCTCCATTCCTTAAAACTTCATAATATGACACCCAATTATCATCGTTTCCTGCAGCCCAGTTTATTTCCACTCCACCTTTGCCTAAGTAGGAAGATTGAGCTTTTGTAACATTTGAAGGAGCGGAAGGTGCAGTAGAATCTGCTCCCGCGCCCGGTCGATTTGGAACATTAAAGAACAGAACTTCTCCTCTCTTTAGAGGGGTTAATGGAATACCATTACTCATCCAGTAACTTCCTGTATTTGTTGCAGCAGCAATACTTCCTTCTAACGAAGTAATTGTATAACTGGTACCTGCAATAAGTCCTTTAGGATAAACGATAACGTTGCTTCCGATCTTGGAATTGTCATGTCTTATGGTTACATATCCTTTGGAATTGTCATTGCTCATTTTTTGTAAGTAATAGGTTTGGTCGCCTGAACTAACAGTCGGACGATAAACTTTGCTCCATCTTCCTGCTACACCAATACTTTGGAGATAGTGGTACAGGTCTATATCCTTTCGCCAACCTTCTTTATCAGCTGCTGCACTAGCATCGTTCATCTGAACAAACCAGGTTTGGCTTAAATTTCCTCGATTATTTTTAGAATACGATTGCCAGTTTGCATTTTCGGTTGCCGCCCCGGATAGCAGCTTATCAAGAGGAGCAATCAAAGAAGTCCAATATCCTGATAAGTGGTTAACATATCCATCCGAAAGTTGTTGAACATCGGTATAACGGACACTTTCAATGGAAAGCGTCTCTGCACCCGACGCCACTCCGAAAATACCCGCATTGGGATTATCCGTCTTAAACTGCTTTAATAAGTCATAGAAATGATTAGACTGCGCCAGGGCATCATTGTCATCGCCTACCGTTGTGTTATGCGCCCAGTCCACATAACCTCCTGCAGGGTAAACGGGCTGACCGTCATTTCTCCACATATGGGGGCCCCATTCTGATTGTTTGCCATTAAGAAAGTTTTTCTGCCAGTTCATAACATCTGTTCTTGCATTGTTCAAATGATAGCCATAATAGGAATTCTCGTCATTCGCTGTTTGATATTCAGGATGTTCCACGAGAAGCGTAGAAGCAGCGTCTGCATGATAGGATGGATACCACACGGTAAAACTCATTCCATTCTTTGCAGCGTAATCATTAATCGCTTTGAAGTCATCTCCGTAAATCGTGTTCCAATTGCCTTTCTTGTCGTACCAATCATCATCAATCCAGAAGTTATCCGCTCCAATGTATCGTGCGTTATTAATGGCCTGGAACGCATTCGGGGTCTGTGCCACATTGGGTGCAGCCTGCATCCCTAGCCACTGGGAAGCTTTTATTTGTCCAAAATACGAGCTCCTTGTATAATCCCACTTATATCTGTAAATATAGTCCAGAATGGTATTTCCCATATCATCCACATCGCCCTGGAATGTACCCGTCATACTTTTGGGGGATGTAATTGAAGCATTGTTTGCAACGGTTTTACCCGGCATAATAACTTTTCCGTTCATCAAAAAATTCCCACTAAAGTTGCCCATCTCCGAATTCCAATGACCTAAATAGTCAAACGTTAAGAAGACGCCGTCGGATTGCCCCCGGTTCCTCAATGCGAAAAACTGATTGTAAATAGCAGAGCCTTCGTATTTGGGGTTGTTCCATTGTCCACAGCACTGACCATCAACTGTCATAGTTTCAGAAGCGTCATACGAATCAAATGTACGAGCATAACCACCAGAAGCCGCAACCGTTTTCAACACATGGCTGCCAGTAAAATTCATCCCGCCGGTCATATAATGAAAGTCGGTTGAACTGATATCATTCATCATGATTCGTTGTCTGAACATACTTGGATTTATGAAGGTCTGATTGCTTCCGGACACATTCTGAAAATCGGACCATTCCTGAATGACTCCAGTAGACGGATATACAATGTAGGTACGACTTACTTTTATAACGCTATTGTGAAAGGTAACCACCAATTGGAGCTCGCCCTGCGATAACGTAGTAATGGCATGCGCATCATATGTCCATCCCGTACTCGAACCTGTATACGTAACGGATCCGACTTTTATGGAAAACTCATCCGAAATCTGACCATTCTGAATATATTCCCGGCTAGTCATTTTGTTCTTAAAGCTTTTAAGCAAATACTGTCCGCTGCCATTCAACTGAAGAACTTTCTCGACTCTACCCGTACCGAGTGTCCATGACTTGCTGACACTATCGTAATTGATATAGGCATCCCCCGAAGACTCCGCTGAAACATGAGAGTAAGCAGGAATCAAGAACACAATCACACTTACCAAACAAATCACGCAAATATTTGCTAAAGCTTTCTTTAAAACCATAATCATTTCCCTCCCCATTATTTTAAGTTATCCTTTTACAGCTCCCGTCGTGAGTCCTGAAATTACAAATCTCCGAAGAACAATATAAACAATCAATGCGGGTAAGGATACAAATACGAGATCCGCAAATACGAGGTTCCAGTCAGCAGCATGTGCTCCGAAAAATAGAAATGTCGTCATGACCAAATTCTGTTTTTCTGGTGTATTGAGAAAATACACTGCAGTACCAAAATCATTCCAAACAGCCAGGAATTGTATAATGACATTGGTAACCGTTACGGGCAATAACAATGGAAAGATGATTTTAAAAAATAATACGTAGGGTCCAGTACCGTCTATAATGGCAGACTCATCAATTTCCCGTGGTATTGTTTTAAAAAATCCCGTGTACAAAAATACAGCATAAGGAAAATTCAAGGCAATACTGACGAAGATCATAGCCAATAGGCTGTCTGTTAGATGTAAATGCTTTGCGATCATATAGGTTGGAACCATAAACACCGGAACTGTCATTCCGAGTAATACAATACCCATAAGTACATTCGTTGTTTTGCTTTTTCTTCTCTCAATGACATAAGCCGTCATGCTGGAAAACAAAATAATGAAGACAACGGCGCAGCCCGTAATGATTAAACTGTTGTTCAGCGCTCTTAATATGTGGGCTTCTCTATAAACCGTAGAGAAATTCTCAACATGCATCTTGAATGGAAAAGATAAATCCATCTGGGCTGCTCCGGCCTTATCTTTGAGTGAGTTGACGACCAGTGAATAGAAGGGAATAAGAATTAGGAAACAAAACGGAATGGCCATCAGATGAAACCGGATTTTTCTCCATTTGGACACGTTCATAGTTCAACCTCCCTCCTACGAAGTAAAGAAAACGTAGGAACGGCTACAAGCGCTACCATGAATGCAAGAATGAACCCACCGGCGCTTGCTTCGCCTAAAAAACCTGATCCATATGATTTGTAAATCCAGGTGTTAATGACTTCAGTTGCGGTACCAGGCCCGCCGCCAGTTGTTGCAAAAATAATATCAAATACCTTCAGACCCCCGATCAAATTCAACAACAAAATATTATTGAACGCCGGCATGATGAGCGGAAACGTAATATGAATAAATTTCTGCCATGCAGTGGCACCATCGATGTTTGCCGCCTCGTAATAGGAGCCGGATATGGTCTGAATGCCCGCTAAGAGGATGATCATGTTAAATCCGGACCATTTCCAAATTTCTACAGCACTTGCGCTGTATAGAGCAATAGTACGATCATGCAGCCAATCCCTTACTAAATTCTCCAAGCCTATACCTCGTAATGTCATGTTAACAATGCCCGTTTCAGGATGAAGCAGTGAAACAAATATTAAACCAACGGCAATGTTGCTTAGTATTACGGGCGCGTAGAAAATGGTCTGAACATAACCGACAGCAGTCCATTTTCGACTAAGCAAGACAGCCAGAATGAGTCCGAATAATACTTTAAAGATTGAGGTCACAATCGTGAATAGGATTGTATTTTTGACGATTTTCGTCAGTTCGGACTGCATAAAAAAGGATTGAAAGTTCTCCATTCCCACCCACCGTGCAGTAAAACCATCCCAGGCTGTAAACGAGTAGTACATGCCTTGAAAAGTTGGAATAATGAAAAAAACGGTAAACAATAGTAAGCCCGGGACTAACATGGTATAGGGATAGAGTTTTTGTTTAGACATGATTGTGCCTCCCACTATTGGAAGGGCGTTCCAAACAATGGAACGCACTTCCACACCTTTCTATTTCCAATTAGGATCGTTTTTGCTTTTTGCTGCCTTTGTTGTCGCTTCATCCATGGCCTTGAGAATATCGTCTACTGATTTCCCTCCTGTAAAATAATCGAGTACAGAAGCATTCTGATCTCCAGAATTATAGAGAGCAAGATCAGCCCAAAATTGACTTACACGGTTGTCATCCAATAGTTTTTTCAAATCAGCTTGAGCAGGTGCCAATTTAGAATCTACACCCGAAATTGCTGGAATACCGCCCTGAGCATCATAGAACTTCTGTTGCGTCTCTTTGGAAGTGAAATAGGCGATGAACCGATTTAATAGCTCTTTATCCTCGAAGTCGTTTGTCGCTGCCATTTGGAAAGGCAGGAAGAGACTTGCCATTTTGCTTTCATCAAAAGGTACGCGAAATGCTCCAATATCGTCGACCTTATCAGGGAATTTCAAAGAAATGGCATCCATAATCCAAGTCTCATTAATCGTCATAGCAGCAGTACCATTGGCAATTGCTTGTTGCGCGGAATCATAGGTATCCGACAAATAAGTGCTTTGGATATATCCTTTGTCCAGCAATTCTTTATGTTTAACAAATGCATCCTTGTAAAGCGGGTAGTCTGCATATCGAGCTTGATTGGTATTTATCTTTTCAAAGATAGATCCGAGCGGTTCGTTCATACGGAACCAAGCTTCATGCTCAAAAGCATTTACAGTCCAGGTGTCCTTAGCTGGCAAGTAGATCGGTGTAATTCCAGCTTGTTTGATTTTTTCGCAGGCATCCAAAAATTGCTGATAGGTTTGTGGTGGTTGCAAGCCCAATTGATCAAAGATTTTTTTGTTATAAAATACGCCTAAAATATTAACGTTATCGAATGGAATACCATACACTTTACCGCCATCCGAGAAGTTAGCTGTACTCATAATGGATTCCGGGTAGTTCTTTGTCCAATCCCCCGTTAATTCTTGAAAGCTGCCCAAACCATTCAGATTATTCTTCATCCAATTGGTTCCGTAAATGGCTAACAGATCCGGCAGCTCATTTGCAGCAAATCTAGCCTTGATCAGGTTATCCCCTTGCGCTCCTCCTACGATTTTCTCCACATTCAATTTAAAACCAAGCTCCTCTGAACGACTGTTAATATCGTTCTCAATCGCCTGAAAACCGCTTTTGTACCAATCCGCGAACATAAGCAATGATATTTCCTTTACTTCTTTAGGGGCTTCAGAATTCTCTCCCGACTGCGACGTTGCTGCAGACGAATTTGCTGTCGAGGAATCAGGTGCATTGACCTTGTTGTTAGAGCCTCCATTACCACATGCCGCCGTCACCAACATCAGAACTAGCGCAAGTGTCCCCCATAAAACTAACTTTGTTTTTTTTCGCATTCCCATGCCCTCCGTATTTATACTGGTGTTGCAATTCAATATTAGCTTGGGAAGGAGATCGAGAAGATTATAAAGTTTTATGGAAAACTACAATTTTCTACGATGGATTATTTTCCATAAAAGACTTTGGGGTCATCCCGGTTCTTCGTTTAAAAACTTGAAAAAAGTAAGGATAGTTATTAAATCCACACTGCCTGATAATCTCTTTCAAATCCTTTTCTCCCTGTATAATCATGGCCTTTGCTTTGCCAACACGATAATCATTTAAATACTCGGAGAAGCCGATGCCTACTTCATCTTTGAATTGCGAACTAAAATAATTAGCACTCCATCCAATTTCATCGGCGACATGAGTAAGAGATATATTCCTATGATAAAACCGTTCTACAAAATCAATTCCAATCTTCACATGGACTGAGAATTTACTTTTATTGCTCTCTTTAAGTTGAATAATCGTCCGTTCATATAGCAAGAGAATCCAATCTTGAACCTCATTAAGCGTTTCCAGGCGGGTCAATTTTTCGAATGGAGATTCTTTATCCTTATAAATTTTAGAAATATCAAGCATACTTTCCTTGGAAACTCTGCTTAAGATGCCAAGCATCTCATTGAACATCATTTTTGCACTTGATTGAGCAATTTTTTCTTCTTTTATTTTCCCGAAAATAGCGGACAGTGTTGAATATACAGCTTCCTGATCTCGCAATCGTAAATTAGCCAACAAGTTCTTTTCGTCGTTTGTACTTATACCAAGAACCTTTACACGAACTGCTTCTTTCTCTCCACTGCGGACAAGTACATTTTTCCCTTGATAGAACTTTTCTGACAGGGACTGAATCGCTTTTTCATAGCTCGCAGGCAAATTGGCAATTCGATCGCACATCATGCCAATACTGATACTGGCAGATAATTTCACGAATCGTTTCAAACATAAATCAATACGGGTTAGAACGAATCGAAGAGCTTCTTCAAGTAATGCTGCACTGCGTATTGCCGAGAACGAGAATAAAATGACGAATCGGCCTCCTGATACATGACTCAGAACCCCATTTCCATGATCTTCAAGTACTTCCTCTATGACATTTTCGATTGCAAATTGAAGGATCGTTTCCTCGCGCAGCCCTCTTTCTGCAACAAGGACTTGAAAATGATCGATTTCGAGAATAACCGGTATGATGCGTGTAAGCTCCATTTGTAATCCTAATGCCCGAATATGTCCTTTTGCTTCTGCTTCATGATGGATATAACCTGTTAGCAATCCGATAAGAAACTTTTGCTTGAGTGCCGACCTTGTTTCTAATTGTGTTTTCTCATTAACAACTCCGCTTGATTGAGCATAATAATGCGATTTAGCCCTCTCAAGGGATTCTAATATTACTTGTTCATTGAGACTATGCTTTAATAAATAGTCAATGGCTCCATTTTTCAAAGTCCCTCTAACGTATTCAAAGTCGTCAAAATTACTTAATACAATTAATTTTATGTGGGGAAATTTTTCGTTGATCTCCTTGGACAATTGAAGACCATCCATCACGGGCATGCGAATATCGGAAATGATAATAGCCGGGTTCCACAACCCGATTAAAGAGAGCGCCTCCACACCATTCGTTGCTTCGGCACATAATTCAAAACCATTGCTCTGCCAATCCACCATTAATTTGATATTCGTTCGTAATAATAATTCATCATCTACGATAATGATTTTAAGCATGCCATTTCTCCTTCTCGTTATTGATGATCGGCAATGTGATCTCCACAATGGTATATAAATTTCTTTCACTGACAACGGATACTTTGCCTTGTTCATCGAAATACATCCGGATTCGTGAAATAACATTTCGAACACCCAGCCCTTTACCGGAAGTATTTTCATCCACAATTGCATTCAATTGGGTATCGTCCATACCAAGTCCATTATCATGAATAACAAATTTAAGCTGACCTGACTCGCGATAGCCTTTTACGATCAGCAGTCCCTGTCCTTTCATAGGACCGATTCCATGAATGAGGGCATTTTCGACAAAAGGCTGCAGCAATAACTTAGGGATTCGAAGCAGCTTAATATCCGGGTCAATGGAAAAACTATACGTGAATTTATTGCTGTATTTATATTCCTGTATTTGTAAGTAACACTGTAAATATTCCATTTCTTCTTCAACCGAAATAAACACTTTATCTTGCATATTAATGTGCATTAATCTTGACAAAGACTCCGCAATATTCTGGATATCATAGGAGCCCTGCAAAATAGAAACGAATTTGATCGTATTCAATGTGTTGTAAAGAAAATGCGGATTGATTTGAGCCTGAAGCGCCCGCAGCTCCGCTTTTCTTTTGTCCTCTTCTTTTTTCTTCGTATCGCTAACTAATTTGCGTATCCGCTCCACCATTGAAGTAAACTGACGAAAAAGTTGTCCAATCTCATCATGAGATTTAATCTTCACCTTAATTTGCAAATTATTGTGATCGATTTGTTCCATCGCTCGATTTAATTGGCGGATCGATTTTGTTAAATAAGAAAATATAAATGCAGATGCAATAATTGCGATCAAACCAAATAACGCGGTCATCCATAAGTTGGCGTTCCTCGAATCATAGAAATGCTCCATTAAAGCTGATTTGGGCACAATTCCAATAAAGACCCAATTTGATATCGTAGAGTATCGATACACCATTAAGACTTTTTTATTCCCAACCTGTGTGTAAAAGCTTCCTTGCGTCTGTTCGATCGAACTTACGACACGCTTAAGGTTATCCGAACTATAGGGCAACGACTGATTTCGTGCTTCCGCATCATTAATAACTTCTCCTGTTAGAGCATTTGCGACTATCATTTGAGTTTGGCTTGATAAATTACCGTGGAAAACATCGGTCAGCAATTGACTGCGCACATCGGCGATTATGAAACCAAGAACTTTTCCCTCGTCCATGATTGGCTTAGCGATCGAGATCACCTTATCACTCGAATTCATCGATACAGAAGCACGATCAGAATTAAAGTGGGGGGGAATAATAACCATCTTGCCCTCAGTGTTTATTAATTCAGGGTACCAGTCCTGTTTCATTAAATATTCAAGTGAAATCGTGTTGCCATTGGAAAATGATCGGCCTCCTAAATCCGCCACCAAAATATCATTTAAATAGTGTTTGTACGTAAACAATCCTAATAAATAGTCTTTTATTACCCGAGAGTCACGTAAGTACTCTGCTCCCGAAATATGTTCAGGATGCGATAGCACTTCAATAAATCGGCCATCATTTGAAGCAATATTCACGATGGCATTGATATCTTTTAATGAGACCTCAAAATTGTCATTTGAAACACGCAGCATTTCCGTTATATAGGTGCTCGCCGAATCTTCTGCATCTGTAGAAAACCGTTCACTCCAAAACCATACCGTGAGCAAGTTGAAGCAAAGAAGCAATATTAAGTTTGCAATCAGGATCTTATATTTGATTTGATTTAATTTGCGGAACAATTCATCACCCGCTCATTTCGTTGGTTGTCGCCACTTCCATGATCGAAAAACAAGAAACCGGCATCGAAGGAATATCGACGCCAGTTTCTTTTATAGGCTTGCCGGGAAAAACGGCGTCCATCTAAGCCGTCGGCAAAGCGAACAACCTGCCCTCGCCTTTATCCAACGTGATCGTCAGAACGCCCGTCGCAGAATTGTAAGTAAATCCGGTGCCGACCTCCAGCCCGGTCGTTTTGGAGATTTCTGTCAAAGATGCCGGTTTGGGATTGAAATTAAAGCTTACCGTACGGGAGTTGACGTAGTCCCGGTTTGTAAGCATGACGTACTTGCGCCCGCTGCCATTCGTAAAGTAGCCTTCGATAAGCGGCTGCGCCGGATCGGCAGGCTGGACGAAGAACGTCGCCGGAATCGATAGCGTGGCTTTCGGAATCGTCGAGCCGGAATGATAGACGGCTTGCGATGTCAGATCCTTCAAAGTGCCCCCCAGGTTAGACATCTCCCGATTCAACGTCTGAATATCGTAATAGCCCGGCTGCAGCGTCCCATCCAAAGCAACAGGAGTTTCGCTGAAGTACTCGTTCCAGCCTAGTACGGGTTTGGGTTGCCAATACGTAAACCAATACATGTTCTTAAATCCGTATGTGAGGTACGTATAGACGTTAAATCTTTTTTCGGACAGGTTCGTCCCCCTGTACTTGACGTACGAACCGTCGCTGTTGGCGATCTTGGTGCTTTGCAAGAAACCGCCATATCGTACATCGTGCGCAAGTCCCCGCTCTCGGATCAACTCCGCGTTCTGGAAGTAGGATCCGTCGAAGCCGGTGCCTCCCAGGAACGGATAATTATCAAACATCAGCTCATCCGAGCCGCTGATCTCAAGCAGATCGTCGATCGTATTCTCGTACCAACTGCCGAACACGACTTTGAAATAATAGTCGATGCCACTGGCGAGGGCCGTCCCGTTCTTGTATCCTTGTCCGCCGGCATACGTGCTGGTAGTCCCTTTCGTTACCCATCCGAGAGGCGTTGCGCTGGAACTCGTTATTTCGAAGTAATAGCTGGTATTCGGCTGAACGGGATAATAGAGCTTAAAGAGCGGGTAATTGCCATTGTTCGAGCTCGTATAAGTATCGGACGATGCGATCTTCTTCGTCCGGGCCGGGCTGTCCCACAGCGTGAGCGTAATCGGCTGATTCCCGCTGCTCCATTGGCCGGCATCCATGTTTAATTGAATATAATGAATTCTGCGGTTGACGGTGGCCGGCGTCGTGAAGGTTTGCCCGAGACGGGTCGTATTGGAAACATAATCCCCGTCGACATTTCCCGAAGAGAGAATGTCCCGCGTGTTCTCCCTTTCGTTGTAGAGCCTGAAGAAGAGATCGTAAGCTTGCGCCACACCACCCTTGTACGCGGTTCCGTCCGCATATAGATTGGAGGTGGAATGTGTCACCCAGCCAACCGAATTGTCTCCGCCGCCATTGTGGGTCAGCTCGAGGTAGTAGGTCGCCCCAGGGGTTACCGCTGCTCCGGGGCTTGTCGTCGTTTTGAATTCAAAATACGGATAGAACCAATATTCGTCGGCGCTGCCGTTTCCGGTCAAGCTCTTCTGCGCGATCAAGGACGTTTTGGCGGTACTATTCCACAGCTTCAAGGTTATCGTCTCGCTGGAGGACCACTGCCGCATGTCGATTTTCAAATCCACGCCATGAAGAACATTCATTCCGGCCGGAATTTTGACCGTCTGTCCCAAGCTTTGCGACGAAGTCACGTACGTGCCCGACTGCTGGGCGCCTGAATTGGACAGGGCGAGTCTGCCGGGCTTTGGCTGCAAGTGATCTTCCGCGAAGCTCGGAGTCAAGTTAATATAAGCATCAAGCTGTGGCGCGAACGCCTTGGCGCGCCGGATCGTGTTGGCATACCCTTCGATATGCCACCCCATCGGCTCGTCCTTGAAGCTAATACCGGACACGCGGGAATCCGCCTTATACGGAGCAAGTCGGCTTTCCAACGTAGCATAATCCGAAGGCGTATAACTTTGGAAATTATAGAGGCCGCTATCGGTTACGAACAGTTGAACGTCATTCGAGTAGCTGTTAGCTATACCGTTCTCGTTCTCCGCCTTGTTGTAAGTCACATTTCCGGATGTTTCGATCGAGACCATTCTGTCTAGATAAGCGTTTGCGATATTCGACCAGTTCGCGTTCGTGTTGTAGTCAACCGGTTTGGCCATCGGCTGCTGGAAAGCTCCGACATGGAACTCTCCCGTCCCGGAAGCCGAAGCGCTCCCCCCGCCGACGGCGAGCAGTAGCGCGATGCCGATTAGCAGCGCTCCCCTAGCCTTTCTCTTGGTTTTCCATTGTCCCATCATAACCATCTCCTTTTTTTGAAACGATTGAAAGCGCTCTCTTATATCGTAATACGAAATGTTCTTCTACGAATAGGCATCAATCTTCTGATATTTTCACAATTCTACAGACGTTTTGTCCGATCCAGCCAGCCCCTGCGAACGATTGCGGTATTCCGACGGCGTCATTCCGTGCAATTTCCGGAATAGCTTACAGAAATATTTCGTCGACGAATAGCCCGCGCTATCTGCGACTTCATAGGTTTTCAGCGTCGAGTTCCGCAGCATTCTCTTCGCCTGCTCCATTCGGACCGATGTCAAATAAACGAGATAATTCTCGCCGGTCACTTCCTTGAACAGATTGCTGACGTAATTCCCGTTCATATGCACGATTTTGGACAACGTTTCCAATCTTAATGTCTTGTCTCCATAGTTTTTGCCAATGTAGTCTTTGACGATCTCAATCACTTTGTTTTGTTTCATATTGTCCGGAAGATTGGATACCAGCGTTCGAAGCTGGTACTCGAACTCAGACACAAATGTCATCAAATGAATCTTCGACCCAGGCAGGGACAACCGGGAAAGCACATCCGCAACAGTCTCCCGCATAGCTAAGCTCAACTTCGATTCAGTCTTATTCAGGACGGGCAGAAGCATAATCAACAAGAAATGAAATATCCCAAGCCGTATCATGGAAGGATGTTCCAAGGTCTGATGCTTTATCTTGTTAAAGCCGTCCTGAAGAGAATGCAAAAGGGCTTCGAAGTCGTTCGTCTCCAACGCGGCCAGGAGCCGGTTCTCTTGATCGATCCGATCCCGGTCGGCTCCGTTTCGGGCGTCCGGTTTCTTGCGCGCGTTGTCCGATCTATACGTTTCATGAATCAGGTTCCTGTATACTTCGGGCATTTCTGCCAACGCAGAGAACGAAGCGCCTGCTCCCCTGATTAACGATTCGCCGCTCAACGAACGATCCACCGACGATGAAGACCACGTGTTCAACCACCAGCCCCACATTTCTTCTAATGGGAGAGCCAACCCCGTACTGAATACAAAGAAATGACGGGAGTCCGCGAAGAAAGCAAAGGTATGCTCCTCTTCCTTGAATCTGGATTGAAATGTCTCTACCTGCTGTGACAGTTCTTCCTCTAGCGCGTCAAACCCATCGTCATCTCGAACAAACACCAGAAGGGAATACTTTGTCGATTCGAGCTGCCAACCTTCCTCGGTTAAAATGCGTTTCAACTGGTCCTCCGACTCCCGCAATCCGCAAAGCAAATCCACCAACGAATGTCGCAATCTTGTTGCCCTTTCCTCCGCAGCACGCAGTCGCGTCTGCATTCGCTCGCCGATCAACCGTTCCGCTTTCCCCAGAGCTCCGACGAGCTCCTCGCGGATGATCGGCTTCAACAAATAATCCATAACCTCTGCTCGTAATGCATTTTGAACGTAAGCGAATTTGTCATGGCCGGTTAACACGATCTTCAGAATATCCGGATACTGTTCCTTCAGGTAGTGCGAGAACTCCAGACCGTCCATGCCCGGCATGGAAATATCAATCAGCATAAGATCCGGCCGGTCGGCGCCCAAGCTCCGGATAGCGCTTCGAGCGTCCTTGCATTCGGTGATGCGCCACTGGGGAGCAAGTCTCCTGATAATAGATACGATCCCCGTGCGAATCATCTCCTCGTCATCGATGACCATAATCGTCGGCACGCCTCACACCCTCCTCCTTCATATTTAACATCCGAATCTCGACCATCATCCCTTTACCGGATTTCCCGCTCGACGTCAATCCATACCGGTCCCCGAAATAGTAACGAAAGCGCAATAGAGAGCAGCACGGCTGCTCCCGTCAAGGTCCCTAGAATATTTCGAATGATTTCAATACCCTGAGTCAGTTCCCTAATAGGAATTAGTCGGTCTATCGGAATCCTCCTCCGTTGCTGGCCGACCTATCCCATGCGTCGTCAACGTTCGTCAGCATTTCTTCGATGGTCAGGGCATCCAAATATACCCCCTGGGCCGAATCCATCAATTCATCGACCGCAGGTCCGCTTTGATCCCAGCGATTGGACAAATACTCGTGAATACGGCCCTCTTCGATGAATCCGTATATTTCGCTCAATTCCGCGGGAACGTAGCTTACCTTGTCTTTTAAAGTAAGAAAGGCGCCCTGGGTTTGCGTCCATCGTCTCAATGTTTGCTCCCTTGCCCAGAAATCCAAATACTTGCGCGCGGCATCCAATTGTTTCGTATTGCTGCTAATCGCCCATGTCGTCCCCGCTGCCACGGTCAAGACCGTGTCTTCTTCAGTGGAAGCAGCCGGCATAGCGAACATTCCGATCCGATAATCAGGGTTCGCTTTCAACAACCCGTCCAACGCCCAGCTGCCGTTAATGAACATCCCCGCGCGACCGTCGGTAAAGTCCTTCTGCGCTTGATCAATCGTTACGTTTGTACTGTTCGGCGTCAAATAACCGATATCGTCTAACGCGAACCACATCTTCGCCATGTCGTTCCACGTCCCGTTGAACTTGATTTCCCTGGCGTTGATTTTTTGGGTAAAGTCCGGGTCATGAATAAGAGAGGAACCCATCGCGAATAAGGCGACCAACGTCATCCAGCCGTCGTAATTGCCGATCGAAATCGGCGTCACCCCCGCTTCCTTCAGCCGGGCGCATACGGCCAGAAACTCGCTCCAGGTTGTAGGCGTTTTTAATGAAAGCTTCTTAAACAAATCTTTGTTGTAAAAGACGCCCAGCACGACCGTGTCATTGGGAGTTCCGTACACCTTTCCATCCAGCGAGACGGCTTCCAGCGCCGTCGGCGTAAATCGAGTAACCCAGGGCTCTTCGCTCAGATCGCGAACGAAGCCGATTTTCGCATATCCCCAGTGCTCTTCTCCGGGATGAAGCATGATCACATCGGGCGCGTCGTTTGCCGCGAATTTGTTTTGAATAAACTTGGCATACTGAATACCAAGCATCCCTTCGTAGATGACCTCAATCCCCGGGTTTTCCTTCATGAAGAGATCGTTAAGCTCGGGGATCGCCCCAATCTCCGAGCCGGCCTTGTACCCGGAAACGCTTAGCTTTACGACCTCTTGAGGCTCGGTGATCGACCGGCGCTCACTCGCATCCTCGCAGCCTATAAGTACCGTCGTCGCCGCAAGCATACTCGCGATCAAGATCATCAGTGTTTTTCTCATCCGCTTCCCCTCCCTCAAGCCATAAGACCTTGAGCTTTCAACTGCTTGCGCCATTCGGCGGGACTTTGTCCGTAGTGGCTCTTGAATAGCCTCGTAAAATGATGAACGCTATTAAAACCCGTCTCCTGAACGATGGCGCTGATCGGCATGTCGCTTCCGGATAAGTAACTGGCCGCGGCTTTAAGGCGAAGATCCCGGAGATATTCGAACGGCGTCATCTTCATATGTTTCTTGAACAGTCTCACAAGGTAAGAGGGATCCAAGGCAACGATCTCCGCGAGCGCTTCCAGCGTAACATTCTCCTTATAACGCCAATCGAGATAATCGATCAGTAAATCGACCGCGGCTCGGGACTTATGCTTCACCCTTGGATCAAGCATGGCAGTCCCGCTCTTCGACATCCCCAGAATATGGGCGATCAGCTTGTACGTCTTCCGAATCTCAAGCAGGCATACCCCACCGAGATTCGAATCTTGCTCGGCCAGGCCCGTCGATTGGAGATGATAGACGAAATCCAGAGACTGAAGAACCGAAGACGCGAGCACGATTTTAGAATAGATATCCTTGTGGGCTTGCATGAAATTCCATTCATCCACTTGTTCATTGGTAAACGGGAATTCTTCCAGGTCCTCAAGCTCCAGAAATCGGTATTTCGCCTCAGTCACCAAGCTCTCCAGCTCGTGAGGGGTAGAGTTGGGCAGAATGAACACAGCCGGCGCTTCCGCTTCGCAGACATTCCCTCGCCACTTGAACTTGACCTTCCCCCCGGTAATATAAAGAATTTCATAACAGAACGGATGCATGCCACCTCCCGGCGCTTCGGCGGATTTCGATATTGTCCCTGCGACGCAGTGTCTAATTTCCATTCGAACCCCTCCAGAAATAATGTCAATTACGTTCAAACGGTTATGAGAAACTTGGATTATGATTCGTTATAAAATAAGAGGATTTTATTATTGATAAGGACGATACAGTGCAAAGATTATACTTCCCCATTGTACACTTAAATCAATCAAGTAGACTACCAGAAAATGAAAGAAGGTCCGGTAGTCGGGATGATGACCAAGAAATGGACAAGCGGTAAAGGCGATGGAGAAGCATGTATTTTTATTCTTTTTTAGTATATTCTCTAAATATCTGACCTTTTACCCAACACAGCATTACAGTTTTGTGTTAGACTTTAGAAATTAGAACTTGGTACTAATACCAAGTATTAAGGAGTTGAAGCCAAAATGATGCCCAACTTGAAATCACAGGCCAAACTTACCGCATTTGGGGTTTATGTTCCCGATCAAACGCTCAGCAATGATGATTTGGAGAAGCTGGTGGATACAAATGATGAATGGATTGTGCAGCGTACCGGCATTAAGGAGCGGCGCATCGCATCGGCTGAACAATTCTGCAGCGATCTGTGTTTTGAAGCTGTAGCCGATATGCAAGCCCGTTATGGCGTGAGTTTGGAGGATGTGGATTATGTCATCGTCGCAACCTCAACGCCCGATACCTTCTTTCCGAGTATGGCGGCAAGGGTCCAGGCCAGATTCGGGATTGCCGCATGCGGCGCGCTTGATATCCAGGCAGCCTGCGCAGGTTTTGTTGCCGCTATTCAGCTTGCAAATGGTCTGCTTTTGACCGGCATCCACCGCAAAATTCTTATTATTGGAGCGGAGACTTTATCCAAAGTGACGGATTATACCGATCGCTCCACTTGTATTCTGTTTGGAGACGGAGCAGGCGCCGTTCTGCTTGAACATAGCGACGAAGGCTCTCTGCTGGGCTCGTATTCACTGACCGACGGTGGAAGCGGGCATCATCTTTACCGCTCCAGTCTGTCTTCCGCTATAGATGGACACCCTATACAAACCTCAGGAAAAATTATTCAGGATGGCCGCGAGGTGTATAAATGGGCCGTAACCCAAGTTCCCAAAGGCATTGCGGCACTCCTTGCGCGCAGCGGCATGACTGCGGAGAACATCGACTGGTTTGTTCCGCACAGCGCCAATATGCGGATTGTGGAATCTGTCTGCGAAAAAACAGGGATACCTCTTCATAAAACATTAACCAGCATGGCACAATACGGTAATACTTCCGCCGCTTCCATACCCTTGGCGCTGGATGCCGCCATCCGCGACGGCCGGATCCACAAGGGGGATATATGTCTGTTGTACGGCTTTGGCGGCGGATTGACAGAGGCTGCCATTCTGCTGAAATGGAGTCTGTGATCCATGACCGCCTATTGATGGCCGATATTATCAATATTATGGCAGCGTTAGGTCTTCATCTGTATCCTTAGTTCCATCCTCACTGTCGATGAAAGAGACACCGGCAGCTCCCAGCTCGTCTTCATAAGTGGCTCTGAGTCCCTCTGCAAACCGGATGCCCGGCTTCCAGCCGAGCACCAGTGAAGCTTTATCGGGATTAAAGAGGCTGCGGAGGCTGTCGACACTCCTTTTTTCCGCATATATGGTCTCAGGCGGCGCTCCGCCTCTGATGGCTGCAAGCTCCCGAACCAAATCAATAATCGACCAGGGCACGCCTGAGCCGATATGCAGCGTCTCCTGATTCCCTTTGCCAAGTGCAAGCATGCAGGCATGGACAACATCCTTTACATGGATGAAATCGCGAACCTGACTGCCATCCCCATGAATTACCAAAGGCTCTCCAAGCCGCAGCTGTTCCATAAAAAATGCTATTACCCCTCCTTCTCCTCCGGGCTTCTGACCTGCCCCGTAAACATTGGACAGCCTTAATATCGTAAAAGGAACACCGTGAATCCGGTAAAACCATTCGGTATACCGTTCGGCTATTCTTTTGGATAACGCATAAGGAGTGGCTGGTTTTACCGACATCTCCTCTGTCAGAATGAACGGATTCAGATCGCCAAATACAGCTGCCGTAGAGATGAAAATAATTTTGCAGCCATGGACACGCCGGCAGCCATCCAGAACCTGAAGCGTACCGATGACGTTGGTCGTCAAATCCGCAACCGGGTCTATCAGCGACCGGCTGATATCGGCTTGCGCCGCCAGGTGGAACACCGCTCCCGGAAGCTCCTGTTCAATAAGCCGGGGGATATCCGAATCGCATACACTTATCTGTTTGAATCGCGCATTCACCGGAATTGCCCCAGGCGGGCAGGATGACAAATCATCCAGTACCAGAACCTCGTGACCCTCGTCAATCAGAGCGGCAGCAAGCCGAGAACCGATAAATCCCGCACCTCCCGTAATGACAATCTTCATCCTCCCTCCTCCCTTGCACATAGTCAGTTAAGGTATTCTATGAAAAGGTGAAGTTAATGGTATGGACCATTTGATAGAATCGTATAATACCGGGAAAAGAAAACGGCGGCACAGCAAGCGCGCAGCTTGTTTCATACGCAAAAAAAAACAAACACCCCGCTCAGATGATTCGGGGTGTTTGTTTGAAATTTTGCTGTTCATCATCTTACAACGCTTCAAGCGCCTCAGCATGCTTCCAGGCTGCTGCGATATCGGCGATCAAATCGTCTGGTTCTTCCAAACCAACATAAAGCCGGACAACGACGCGCGAACCGGAATTGTTGTCCCAAGCAACCTCATTTACCGTTACAAGACTTTCAAAACCGCCCCAGCTGACTGCAATTTTGAAGTACTTCAAACCGTTGGCCCATTCCTTGATGCGGGCAAGCGGCATAACCGATTCAAAGGAAAATAGGCTCGTGCTTCCCGACATTTGAGTCAAAGCCAGTTTGTGCTGAGGATGGGAATCCAGACCCGGATGATTAACTTTGGAGACAAACGGCTGTTCTTGCAGAAATGCCGCTACTCGCAGCGCGCTTGCTTCATGTCTTCTTAAACGCAGCGGCAGAGTCCGAATTCCCTTGGACACAAGCGCTGCCGTCTGTGGGGTCATAATGCCCCCAAACAGCATATATTCTTTATTGAAAAGCGATTTTATGCGGTTCGAAGAACCGATGACAACCCCGCCGATGCAGTCGCTGTGTCCCCCGATATATTTGGAAATGGAATGAACCGAAAGGTCCGCGCCCAGCTGCAGCGGCTTCTGGAATAAAGGCGTGGCACATGTATTATCAATGACCGTAACGGCGCCGATACTCTTCGCAAGTTCCGCGCATGCCCGTATATCCTGAAGTTGAAACATCTGCGTTGACGGGCTCTCCAGATAGAACAGCTTCGTATTGGGCCGCACTGCATCTTCCCAGGCTTCCAGCTTGCTGCCGTCCACAAACGTGGTCTCTACGCCAAACTTCAGCATATAGCTGCCCAAAAACTCCTT
The DNA here is from genome assembly GCF_014641075.1 of Paenibacillus nasutitermitis. Classification (GTDB taxonomy): domain Bacteria; phylum Bacillota; class Bacilli; order Paenibacillales; family Paenibacillaceae; genus Paenibacillus_Z; species Paenibacillus_Z nasutitermitis. The sequence continues at coordinate 519,810 of NZ_BMHP01000001.1, read as the reverse complement.
TGTCGGACCGTATACCTGGTTGATGCAAATAATATGGTCGCCTTGGCTGACGGTGGACATGATGGCTGCCGTAATGGCGGCCATTCCGGAAGAGAAACATTTGGCGTCTTCCGCTTCTTCCAGGTCCGCTATCTTCTGCTCCAGATACCTTACCGTCGGATTATTCCCGCGGGAGTAGACAGGGATTGCAGACAAATCCTGAAAAGCCTTGTCGAATTGGTCATAATTTTCAAAAGCGAACAGGCTGTTCTGATAGATCGGTGTGTGAATCGCGCCATAATGCCGGGTATCAATCGGATCATATACCACTCGCGTATATTCGCTGGCTTTTTTTTCTTTCTTATCGGCAGTAGATTCTCCCATTGTTTGACTCACCCTTTTTCTGCTCCTTGTGTCAATCCTTCTACGATAAACCGCTGCGCTACAGCGAACAACAGGATCGTTGGGATAACGGACAATACCGTTCCTGCGGACATAGAGCCCCAGTCCACATCATATTTCAGGACAAAGGAATTCATCGCGACAGGCAACGTTTTGAGCGCATCGGTATCAATAAACATAACCGCCATAAAGAGCTCATTCCAGTTCTGCACAAACGCGAAAATAAAGGTTGATGCGATTCCGGGGAGCATGACGGGAATAATGATCCGGAATAAAGCGGTTAATCTTGAACAGCCGTCAATCATGGCTGCCTCCTCCAGACTGGACGGAATCCGTTGAAAAAATCCGCGCAGCAGGATGGTGGAGAAAGGAATCAAGGATACGGTGTACATAAGAACAAGCGCCAACCGGTTATTAATCAGATCCAGCTGGCTCATCAGCAGATACAACGGCGCCAGGGCAACGAAACCCGGGAGCATCTGTGTCAGGAAGAAACCAAGCATGATTTGCTTATGACCACGAAAACGGAAACGTGCCATAACATAGGCGCTGAGAATCGCTATAACCAACACGGCTACAGCCGCGGCAATCGCGACAATCAAACTGTTGGCCATATAAATGTGAAACTTGGATATTTTGAAAATATTCTCATAGTTGCTGAGTGTCAGCTCCTTGGGCCAATAACGCAGCGGGAACGAAAAGATATCCTTTTGCGGCTTCAAGGAAGTAATAACAATCCAGTACAGCGGGAATACCATGACGAGAAAGTTGAGCGCAAGGAACAGGATTTTAGATATGAGAAGCAGACGTCTTTTCATCAAAAATCCCCCACTTTCTCTGACTTCGTCACGCCCAGGTAAAAGATCGTATACAGCAGCAAGAGAATAATCATGATGACACCGACAGCAGAAGCTGCGCCGTAATCGCCGCCATAGATGATTTTATCCAGCATAAACGAGGACAAAATATGCGTCGAGCCTGCGGGACCGCCATTGGTCATTCCGTATATAATGGCCGGATCATTAAATATCCAGATCGCCCGGAGCAGTGTTGTAGTAATAATGGTCGGGAAAATATAAGGGAACGTGACATTAAAGAATTTCCGCGAGGAATTAGCCCCGTCCATATCTGCAGCCTCATACAGCTCCGCCGGCACCGATTGCAAAGCGGCCAGCAGCATGATGGCAAAGAATGCAATGCCATACCAGATGTTGACAACGATAACGGAAAACAGCGCCCATTTGGGATCAGACAGAAACCCGATCCGTTCTTCAATGATGCCAAGGCGCAGCAGGATATCGTTAATGACGCCAAGCTGGGAGTTAAACATCCATTTCCAGATCAACCCGATGAGGAATCCTGAGAGTGCCCATGAATAGAAGACGAATCCCTGATATACGCCCCGCCCGCGAAACGGCTTGCGCAGCACCATCGCCAGCAGCAATCCGAACAAGAACTGGAATACCAGCGAGAACCCGACCCAATACGCGCTGTTGGATAAAGCAATCAGAAATTTCGGGTCGTTAAACGCTGCAGTAAAATTGCTGAGACCGACGAACTGGGTGTTTCGAAGGTCGAAGATTTTATAATCCTGGAAAGCCATAATGATTCCCTTGATAAAAGGATAGAACGTGAATACCAGGACCAGCACAATGGCTGGCAGAAGACTGAGTCCAATGAACATTCTCTGATTTTTCATCAGGCGCACCACCTTGATAAAAGCGTAATGGACGGCTTATGCGTACGGCCGCCCATTACCTTTTGGAATTGTTTATTTAAGCTTTGATTTTTGGTCAACCCAGAAATCGGCCCACTTCTTAAGCGTATCTTCTACTTTATCGCGGCCAAGCAACAAGGCTTGTTCGCTTTCTGTACTGATTTGGCCCCATTGGCCCGTTCCTGGATATTGGAAAGCCGGTTTGTAATTCACGAAAACTTCCGGTTGGTTGCTTGCATCAATCAGCGATTTGTAAGGGCCAGTTTTGAAAAACTCATCCTCAGTAGCGCTGGTATGAATAGGAACCAGGCCATAGTTTTTCGAGAAATTAGTGTTTTGTTCCGGATTCGACAGGAATGCAATCAGCTTCCAAGCCGCTTCCTTGTTGGGAGAGTAGGAAGTGATTCCCCAGCCTGCTCCGCCTGCTGCGACCAAAGCTTTGCCGCCAGGACCTGCTGGCATTGGAGCAGTCGCCCATGTGCCCTCTTCCATTTTTTCAGACAGCGATTGAATAACGTCCGGATCCTGCAGAAGAATACCGGTTACGCCGGATGTAAAGGATTGTACCTGTTCCTGGAAACCCCAGTTGATGGAATCCGGAGGTGATGCTTCTTTATACAGTTTTACATACAATTCCATCGCTTCTTTGGCTTCGGGCGATGCGAAGATGGACGAACCGTCTTTCAGGAACATCGAATCTTCAAGATCCACGTTATCTCCGTTATAGGTAAGAACCATAGCGTCGGTGTTGCCGTTGGATCCTGGACCTCCGCGGAACGAGAATCCGAAACGGTTCTTCGAAGGATCTGTCAGCTTCTTGCCTGTCTCATAAAGCTCCTGCCAGGTTTTTGGCGCTTCCAGACCGGCTTCTTTGAACCAGTCCGCACGGTAGTACATTTGTCTTTGGTACAGGCCGTTTGGTACAAAATACAGCTTGTCGCCCAAAGAACCAAGCGATTTAGGGAGCGCGCCAACTGTGGCATAGTCCGACCACTTGTCCGCATATTCGTTCAAAGGTGAAATATAATCGTTGTTTACATATTCAGCGATATTCAGATCGCGGACTTCAAGAACATCCACATCTTGCTTGGCTGAAAGCATCGTTCTGATTTTGTTGTCCGCTTGGTCAAGCGGAGGCGAAATCAGTTCAACGGAAATGTTCGGATTCGCATCCTGGAATTTCGTGATCATTTCATTCAGCAGCTCAGTACGTTTAGGACTTGTTAAGCTCTCAATCATACGCAATTTAACTTTCTCTTCACCAGTGCCAGCGCCATTGCCAGCGTTTGCATTTTTGTTATCATTGCTTCCGCAACCGCTTAATGCACCGGTTACAAGAACGGAAGCAAACAATAATGCCATGCCTTTTTTGTACCTTCTCATTCTAATCGACCCCTCCCCAACATGTATCATACAGTCATCCTGTCTGATAGGTTGATTATAAAGGGGACGGTTTTGAATTGTCAAATGAAATTTATCCATTTTGTAAATATTTATCGAATTTTGTCGGATAAAAAGAGAAGGACTGGCATTTTCTTTCCTGGACGAAGCGGGTCCGTTATGCGGGTTTGAACTGCTTGATCCTACTTTCGATGGCATTCATCAGCTTGTTGAATTCCCGTTTAGCATTCTTGGTGTCATGAGCGGCGATTGCATCGAACATGGTGAAATGAAATTCATATGTGGCATCAAAAAGCTGCTTGTCGCCCAGCGGATCATTGAAAAATTTCTCATAGAGCTCGGAAACGGAATTCAGCACCGTTTCCAGAATCGGATTATCAGCCGCTTTAATAATATGCCGGTGAAACATGAGATCAACCATCGAAGTATCCTCGCCGCTTTCCTTTAGCTTGCGGTATTCTTCCAGGCATTTCCTGACTTCCTTTACCCTGCCCGCTGAAATCCGCTGTGCAGCCAGCTCGACGGCTTTGCCCTCCAGTGCTTTGCGCACTTCAAGAATAGCAAGCAGGGACTGCCTCTCACGCTCTACTTTCACTTTGCCGGAGAACCGGAAAGTATCGACCTCAAGCACAAAGATCCCTTTCCCGTTCTCAACCCGGATAATTTCCATGGCTTCCAAGTACCTCAGCGCTTCGCGCATCGAGGATCGGCCTACTCCGAACATATGGGTCATCTCCGAGACGGATGGCAATTTATCTCCTTCCTTGAGTTTTTCATCATGAATATAATTACGAATTTCTTGTGACACTTGTTCGTGGACAAGAATCTTTTGTATTTTCTGGACGGCCAATTTGTTCACAAACCCTTCTACCTGTCAGATAGGTCAATAATAGGGGAAACTTTGATACCATGTCAATCATACTTTCTTGTCTTCCGGTTTCTCTTTACGACAGGAGAGGCATATAAAGGTGCTGTAATATAGCCCAACTGCTTCAGATACGTATCCCACCGTACTTTATATTTACCAAATGTGGAGGCCGTCTCAATGGCAATGGCTTCCTGGTGACGCAGGGTGCCCATCGCCTCATGCCAGCGGTAATCGGTCAGCGGGGAAGGCGTCAGTTGCATCGGGATCCCCGTCAAGAGCACACGGAACCAATAATCCAGATCATGCGTGTAACGCAGCGTCTCGTCAAAGGGACCGATCAGACGGAACAATGATTTATGCAGCATGACCGTGCAGCCGTTGATAGGATTGTTATGCTGCAGAGTCCGATACAAATCCCCTGATTCGCAGCCGGGAGGAATAATAGCTTCCAGCGTTGTTGTGCCTGACGCATCGATCCGGTTAAATCCCGTATGACCGATCAGAGCTCCGTAACGGGTCATCGCCTCCATCTGTTTTGTTATCTTGTCAGGGTGATAGCGGTCATCCGAGCTGAGCCATGCCATATATTCCCCGCCGGCCAGACGGAAGCCGTGGTTAAGGGCGCTTGCGGTACCTCCGTTTGCTTTCCCCAAGTAGTGAATTTGTTTGAGGTAGGGCTGCACTTTATCCGCATGGAGAGTCGAGCCGTCATCGACCACAATTATTTCCAGATTGTCATAGCTCTGAGCCAGTGCGCTTTCTATCGCTTCCCCCACATACGGATCATTGTAAAAAGGAATGACGATCGTAACTTGTGGCTTATTTTTATCCATGTTCCTACGCCTCCAGTCCTAATCAGAAATCGTCCGCCATGTTTTAGCAGTCCAGCCTGCGCGCATCATTCAATACATCCTCCAGAGATTGCCTGAGTGGAATTGCAGGCGACCAGCCAAGAGAACGTACAGCCTGGCAATGCACCGGCAATGGCGATGGTGCATCAGAGGATCCAATATCAAATTCCAGCGGGCACGCAATCAAGGAAGAGAATATATCTGCCAACTCGCCAAGGGGATGCATCACACCGGAGGCGACAGGATAGATACCGCCCTCGTGTCCATGAAGCAGCAGCAGCTCATACGCGCGTATAGCGTCCCGCACATCCAGCACATCGCGGGTTTCCGTGCGCGAAGACAGCTTCATGGGCTGAGGTCTTTCGCCGCAGCCTGCCTCTGCCCTCTCCATCATCGCCGCATAACGGGCAAGCAGCGTGCAAAGCCCGCTGGACCGTCCCGGTCCAATCAGGTTCGACGGTTCGGCCACCACGACCGGCATCCCGTACAGCGCCGACCAGCTCTGCGCGGCCAATACCTGCATGGTCTTGCTCAGACTATAGGGATGCGGCGGTACTGGGGCCGTTCCCTCGGGAGGCAGATGAAAACGGAGCATGGAGCCAACCACAAGGACACGGCAATTCAAGCCGCTGCCAGCGAGCTTTCTGACCGCTTCCAGAAGATTGACCGTTCCCATGACATTGCTCTGCAGCGTATCAATCGGGGCTACCCAGGATGGCGCTACGGCATTCTTGCCGGCCAGATGCAGCACATATTCGGGCTGTGCTTGTGCCACTATGTCGTCTGCTTCTTCGGGCAGAATCAGATCTCCGTCCAATACCAAGCTCGCTTGCTCCAGCCAGCTTGATTCTCCTTCCGAAGGAAGCCGGCGGACCAGCGCTGTCACATCCCATCCGGAGGCGGAGAAATACCGGCAGGCATGCTCGCCGCAAAATCCGCCGGCTCCTGTTATGAGTAAACGGGGACGGCTCATTCCTCCTCCATCCATTTCGCAAGTTCCGCCAGCATAGCCGGATACTTTGGAGCCTCGTAACGCCAGTCATCTCTGGCAGACACCAGCGTCCTGTCGATCGCAAGCTCGTAATCCGGCAAGATATGGAGACGGGTCTTGTGAAAATATTTTTGAAACAAGGTCAGCAACGTCAGCTTGCTGACTGATTCTCCTGCGGTCAGATGAACGAGTCCCCCAATCTCCGGACGGCCAATAGCATAGGCGATAGCCTTGGCCAGCTCCAGCGTCGTTACTCCATTCCACATCACACGGGCATACCCGCTGACATGGCCCTCCTGATGTAAGAACCACGCCAGCAGACCGATTCCATTGGCTCTGATTTCCGGTCCGATAATGGAAGTCCGGATTGTCAAATGAGGTGAATGCTTCAGTTCGCCGAGCGCTTTGGTTTTCGCATAGACGCTTGTGCCATCCGGTATATCCGTTTCTTTGTATCCCCCTGTTTCACCGCTAAATACGCAATCCGAGCTAATATGAATCAGCCGTGCGCCGATTCTGTCAGCCACATGGCCCAGCCAGTGCGGAAACAGACCGTTCACCTGGTAAGCCTGCAAGGGATACTCCTCCGCATCGCGGTTAAGAATGCCTACGGCATTGATAATCACGTCAGGACACTGACTGCGGACCACAGCAGCAGCAGCCTCGCCATCTGCGGCATCAAGAAAAATGCCTTCGCTCACCGGAGATTCCTTCCGGGTCGTATATGCGACTTCCATGCCACGCTCCCGGCGGAAATAACGAACGAGCAGATGCCCGGCCATTCCATTTCCACCGATGATCAGCAGCTTCATGGCAGGAAACCTCCGCGCACCAGCATGGCATGGATTTCTTCCTTATTCATCAGCTCTTGATTAGAGCTGAAGCTGTCGAAATTCACCTTCTCGTATTCGTTGTAATGCTGGGCAAGTCCGGGTATGTCAATGGTAGGGAGAATGACCAGATAAGCTTTGTCGTATATAACTGTTGTGGCGCTTTCGTGGTCCGTAAGCAGGATCTCGTGAAGCTTCTCCCCCGGTCTCACTCCGGTTTCCACCATTTCCGTATGGATGCCAACCGCGTCCATCAATACGGATGCGAGATCGACGATCCGGCAGGTCGGCATCGTCATGACAAATATTTCGCCTCCGACACTCTCCTTGGAAGCTTTGAACAGCAGGTTTATGGTGTCCTGGAGAGTCAGGAAGAACCGGGTCATTTTTTTGTCGGTAATCCGGACACTCTGGTTGTTTTTGATCTGGTTCATAAACAGATGAACCACGCTGCCGTTTGTACCCAGCACATTTCCGCCCCGCACACAGACAAAGGTCGTTTCCGAGTGAAGCAGGTTGGCGTACACGATAAGCTTCTCGCCGATTGCTTTGGTCATGCCGTAGAAATTGGATGGATTGGCCGCTTTATCGGTGGAAATATAAATCACGCGTTTGACTTTGTTGGCAATCGCGGCTTCAATCACATTCTGTGTCCCGATTACATTCGTTTTAAGCGCCTCGTAGGGTTGATCCTCACAAACCGGCACATGCTTGAGCGCAGCCAGATGATAGACATAATCGACCCCCTCGCATGCGCGGATCAGCGCTTCCTTATCGCGAATATCACCGATGCAGAATTTTAATCGGGCATCCTCTAACGCACATCTCATTGCCACCTGACTCGATTCGTTACGGGAGAAAACGATAATTTGCTTTGGCTGCTGCAGGAGCAGCTGGCGAATCAGTTCGTACCCCCATGACCCGGTGCCTCCTGTTACCAGGATCCGCTGATTAGTGAACATCCCATTTCCCTCCAAGTACAAATTTGACCACGATATCGGACACGCCTTCTGCAAGATATCCTTCCGGACATTGCCACTTTGGCGGCAGCAAAGTCATCACGGCCACCGCTTCCTCGATCGATTTGGCATTCAGACCGCACACCACATTGCTGCCGCAGTCAACGGTCTCCGGCCTTTCAGTCGTCTGCCGGATCGTCACGGTCGGTACGCGGAACAAGCAGCATTCCTCCTGTACCGTTCCGCTGTCTGTGATCGCGCAGGCTGCCTGGCGTTCAAGCTGAACAAAATCGAAGAATCCAAAGGGCTCGTAGAATTCAACCCGCTCATCCATCTGCACGCGTGCTTCGCCGCTTTCCAGGCGTGACCGAGTACGCGGATGAACGCTGCAGATCAGCCGTTTGTCAAAACGCCTGGCTATCCGGTTCAAGCCGTCAAGAATGCCAGCAAGCCGCTGCGGAGAATCCACATTCTCGGCGCGATGCGCTGTTGCAAGCATATAGCCGCCAGTCACCAGCCCCATCCTTGTCAATACATCGCTGGCCTCGATTTGCGGTCTATAATGGGTGATGACCTCGTGAATGGGATTGCCCGTAAGCACGATCCTTTCCGGAGGGAACCCTTCACGCAGCAAATTGTTTTTACTGTAGGAGGTATAGGGCATATTGATCGTGGATACCGCATCGATAATCCGGCGGTTCTTCTCCTCGGGCACCGTCAAATCATAGCAGCGGTTCCCCGCTTCCATATGCACAACGGGGATTCCCATCCTCTCCGCTAAAATCGCGCATAATGCGCTATTCGTATCGCCCAGCAGCAGCACCACATCAGGTTGATGCTGCAACAAGATATCCTCGATCCGGCCAAACATAGCGGAGAGCTGCCTGCCAAGCGTCTGCATGCTTTGACCAAGCCGGTAATCAGGCTGCCGCAGACCAAGATCTGCGAAGAAAACATCGCTGAGCGCGGGGGAAAAGTTCTGTCCCGTATGCACAAGCACATGCTCTTCAGCCCATCGATCCAGCTTCTGGATGATGAGACTCAGACGTATAATCTCAGGGCGTGTGCCCAGTATGGTGACCACGCGCATGTTCAGCAATCTCCTTCCTTTTGCCGTGACCGGCCGCTTCGGAAATTGCTTCTTTAGCGCCTTCTCCGTGCCCTCGCGACGCCAACGGCTGACCGCCGCCGCGTCCGTATCCTTCTTCCGGCTCGGCGGGACAACGATCCGGTCCTTTTCCTTCTTCCGGCCGCTTGCTTTATTCCTGACTTTCGCTTCCGTCGTCCTCTGCCGCGGCTCGCAGATTTAGAGGAACCGGGAAATATGCTTGAGGGCTTATTGCTTTGACCGATGGCGGCTCCGTGCGGAAGAGCGGCAATCATCGCCCCCGGCACCGCATGCACATCTTCAAAGCGATAGCCGGCCTTCAGGAATGAATGCTCCGAAGCAAAAGGCCGAAGCACTCCATCCTCTAACAAATAAACGGTTGGCATCGTTCCCCGTACCAGACGCCGCTTGGGCGGGCCGATACCGGAAATGTCATGCATAAATTTCCTGAGCAGCTTCCGGTAAGCCGGTAATCCGAATACCGAGAGCGCCATCTTGGCATTGCGCGTCCCGACAGCTGCCAGCTCCAATTCATCGCCAAGCAGTCCGCTAACCTTGCGGAATAATCCATCTACATTGCCGGTTGGAACAACATAGCTGCTGTTGCCAGTGGCATTTCCGATTTCGCTCAGCCCGCCGGAGCCGTAGACCACAACCGGCTTGCCGAATACCATCCCTTCCAGAGCCGTCATGCCGAAGCCCTCGGCACTCAGACTCGGAATGACAAGCACATCCATAGCCGGGTAAATCGTTTCGATTCGATCCTCATAGCGGACCCAGCGGAAGCGCTCCATCAGGTTGCGACTGCGGGCATGGCCCATGCATTTTTCAAAATAAACAGTGTCCACAGGATTGCCTACAATCAGGAAACGGGCATGCTCGAACCGCTCCGCCACCGATACGGCCATCAGCATGAAATGCTCCAGCCCTTTGGCTTGAAATATCGCGGATGAAATGTAACCGATCAGCCGCTGCTCGTTTGTGATGCCCAGCTGATTGCGGCGGCTGATCCGATGCTCCTGCCATAAGTCCGGGGACAGCCCTGAGTGCTCCCATGAGGGGGGTATACGTCTGGTTTTGGGCAGCATGCCCGGGGTACGAAGCGGAGCGAGTGAAGTTTCGGATATTCCGATGACGTAATCGGCGTACCGCTCGATGATAGCTGCGGACTCAGGGGTGTAAGACGTCTCCTCGATGGTCTCCATAATGGCCCAGATAACCGGTATACCGAATGCCTTGGTGGCAATTGCCGGGAGAGGATGAACGCAAGTATTGGTCAGAATGACATCCGGGCGTTCACGGTTGATCAGACGGAACAGTTCCTGCCAGGCAGGTTCCTGCTGCTTTTTCCTAATGTCTTCCGGGAAATGGGACAGGGCCAGATAGAGGGAAACAACCAGGGGAACGTCCTGGATAACGACCGGGATACCAAGTGCCCTTGCCTGCTTCGCAATGGCTCCTTCTATCGGGACGACCAAGGTGCAGGCGTAGTTTTGAAGCAGCTCGCGGGTCATAAACATCAGAAGCTTTTCCGCACCTGTCACGAACTTCTGGCTGCAGATATGCGAGAAAATAAGCATTTTGGGTTTTGATTGCATCATGCGGCGCTGGTATCCGTTTCTAAGGGAAGCGGATACGCGTTCACCTCCTCCTGCTACCCTTCTATAACCTGTTCCTATACTATATTTAGAGGGCTATTCAATCGGCACGACACTTGGACCCTTTCCATACGCACAAATATGAGTGTCCTTGTCTATCTCGCTGCCCAGTGGCATCTAGAGAGGCAGAAGCGGGCCTGGAAACAGGATGGCGAACATTTCATCAAGTCTGCGCTCATACGTATGCTCGTTCATGGTCCGGTACAGACCGCGCATGGCGATTTCACGGCGTTCAGCCTCATGGTTCAGATAATATTCAATCTTATCCACCATCTCCTGCGGGGAGGAATACGTCACGATATCGACATCAGGCGTATAGAAGGACGGCAAATCACTGCGGATATCCGTCAGCTGCAGCGTGGCGCAGGCGGATATTTCGAAGGTGCGCGGGTTGGGAGATATGGCGGTAATCGCCGCACTGTTATTGTTGAATGTCTCGTCATCATGGGCACGGTGCATATTGATCACGATCTTCGCTCCATTGTAGATATCAGCCGTTTCGGCAGGTCCCATCCAGCGTCCAAGCTCGACCTTGCTTGCGATCAAGTCGAAATCCTTCAACCGTTCCCACCAGATGCCCGATATTAAAGTATCTTTGGTGGACAAATAACGGGTAATCTGGTCAAAGAAGGCAAGCCGGTTCACATATGCCGAGCCCACGAAGCATACATCATGACGTTGGGAGAGCTTGGGATTGCGCGGCCTGAATTCTACAGGGTGCGCCCCGAGGGGCAAATAATGCACGCGCGGGCAGCCCAATTGGCGGTAGAGCTCCACACAAGTCTTCTCGAGGGTAAAGACATAGTCATAATGAGGCGCAAGCGTGCCGGTAATATCGGTGTAATAAGGGTCATCCGTGAACCAGATTGCCGTTCGTATGCCGGCCCGGCGCATTTCATCGGCATGGACGATATCAAACTGAAGCCCATCCAGCACGATCACTATATCTGGCCTGATCTGCTTGGCGAGCTCGGAGACATTTTGAGTGGTGTCAGTAACGGTCAGTTGGCTGACCATCTTTCTTAGTGTGCTGGAGATGGCTTCGTCCAGCGGCGAATAAGGAAATCCTTTGCCCGTCGCGACGAACAGGACATGAATCGGCCGTACCTCAAAAACCCGCTCGGTCCGTTTCAACACGGATTCGCACTGTCCGTACCAGTAACCGTGGTCCCAGCCCAGCTGAAAAGCCCCATGCCGGTTTACCTTCTTACTTCTAAGCAGGTCTTTCCGGCTGCTTACACGTCTGCCTAATGAAACCGCCACCCGCCTCACTCCCTTTCTTTTCATTGATGTTCTATTGTGCTTACCATTGGAGAGTATCTGCCAGCTGTTGAATACGCGATATAAACGAATGATCCTTGAGAGTCCTGCGAAGCCCACGCAGTGCGATCGTACGGCGTTCTTCCTCATGGGTTAAATAATAGTCCAGCTTGACCCTTAGCTCATCCGGTCCCGTGAAGGTCTCAATTTCACTGCCAGGTTTATAAAAGTTCGGAAGATCCTCCCGCAAATCGGTCAGCTGCAGTGTGCCGCATGCGGCAATTTCGTAGGTGCGGGGGTTAATGGAACGACCGGGCAAATTCAGCGTGTTCTTGTTGTCAGTGCCCGATGCGGTGGTACGATGCAAATTGATAACTATTCTGGCTCCGTTGTAATAGCGGATGGACTCATCCACCGGCAGCCAACCCATCCGAATGGCCGATTTCAACCGATCGAAATTTTTCAGCCGGTCCCACATACCCCCTGCGATAAAAACGCGCTTGCCCTTTAAATAAGATGAGATGGCATCAAAGGTTTCCACCCGGTTCCAGAATGCCTGGCCGATAAAACAAATATCACTGCGGTACTTATCCTCAATTCGCTGCGGCTTGAACCACCCCGTATGAACGGCCAGCGGCATATAATGGACATTGGCGCATCCGAGCTGCCGGTAGACCTCAATTGTGCTAAGCTCGTGGGTCAATACGACATCATATCTGGGAGCAATGGCAACCGTGTCCTCCGTAACATACGGATCGTCGGCAAACCAGATCATCGTCCGGATTCCCAAGGCGCGCACAGCATCCACCTGCACCAAATGATCCTCGGGAAATACATGCATGCCATTCAAAACAAACATCCAATCCGGTCTCAGCAACGAAGCTTGCTCCGCCATTCTTGCCGGATCCGCAACGTACAGCTCCCGCACGGTCGAGCCGAGCGCTTCAATTATTCCCTGGTCGATCGATTCAAAGCCCTGCGGGATATACAGAACCCGAACATCATGTTTGACGGCGGAAGGCGGACTTACATGACCGGCAAGGGCCTCGCAGGCGCCATCCCGTAGTCCCTGAACATAGCCTGCGGAATACCCCGCGGCATTAAAGCGGGATTTTGTTGCTTTCTTCGTATGCATAGCGCACACTCCTGCCTTGTTTCTGTCGGATCTACCACCATATATATGCGGCTGACCCGCAAGGCTCATAGTCACTTGTCCGCCGCGGCCGTAAAATTGGCGCATGACCTGCAGGGCATATGCGGATGGACAGCCCTTACAAAACAAAAACGGCATATTGACGGTGCGAAACACCGTTCATAATGCCGAATTTCAAACATAGTATATTTATGGAAGGTCATACACATATTATAAAAGCGAATTCAAACAAGCCGGTGATCTAAAAAGCTGAGACTATCAAACTTGATTGAACATAAGGAGGTTACGATTATTCATTTTTCCAAAAAAATCATCGAGCCTATTCCGGAAGAACAAACGTCGATTTGGACATGTACAAGCGAGGGCTGCTCCTGCTGGATGAGAGATGATTTTTCCTTCGGTGAACAGCCTGTCTGCCCCATCTGCAGCTCCGTCATGACCAGTGAAATCAGATTGCTTCCCGTACTCTCCAATGGAGCCAAAAAAGGATTTCAATAATAGCGGACGAAGCCGGCCGGGCATTACGACGGCGTTGAAGCCAGCATCCGCTGCATAAAGGTGACAGCGGCGGCGGTAAGCGGAACATCCTTCAAGGTTGCAAGGCCGATTCCTCTTTTGGGAATCGGTTTTTTCAGGTGGATTTGATGGATCTGTCCTTGTGCCAGCTCATCCTCAATAAATGTTTTAACCACAAATGCAAGACCGAAGCCTCTTCTCGCAAACTCCACCAACAAATCAACGCTTCCAAGCTCAATTTCGGGTTTCAATGCCATTCCCTGCTGCTCCGCAAATCTGTTGAGATAGCTTCTGGTCGCACTCCCCTTCTCGAGAACCATAATCGGATAATTCATCAGCTCATCCCAGGCAAGACGCTGCTTATACAGATGGCTGTAGGCATCCCCCGCGATTAAACAATCCTCGATCTGCATCATTTCCCTGATAACGACGGATTTGTCTGCCACGGGCATATTGACAATCCCCAGGTCCAGATGTCCCTGCTTCAATAGCTGCAGCGTCTCTGCCGTTGTCCGGTTCGTAACATGAATTTTAATCGCGGGATACGCCTTGTGAAAGTCCGCCAGATGGGGCAGCAGTACATGCTTGCATAACGTATCACCGGCTCCGATACGGATTTCACCCTCCGTCAGCTGATGCATGGCGGCTATCTTCCGCTCGCCATTACGGATGAAATTATAGGCCTGCTCGATAAACTGATAGAGTTCCTCTCCCTCTGCCGTTAAGGTAACCCCTTTCGATGTCCGGAAGAAAAGCTGGCCGCCAAGCTGCGCTTCCAACTGCTTAATCGTTTGGGTTACAGCCGGCTGGGTGATGAATAATTCTGCCGCCGCTTTGGACAAGCTGCCGGTTTTTGCCGTGAAATAAAACACGCGGTACCACTCCAGGTTCTGCACCATACCATTACCCCTCCTTATATCAGCCATTATTAATATTAATTTTATTTATAGTATAACCGGTTTTACAATAAAGAGGTAACTTTAACTCATGCTGATGGTTCGGTTCTAACTCTAACAAAGGGATGTGGGGATATGAGTGTAACGGCAGTGGTAGGGGCAAATTGGGGCGATGAAGGCAAAGGAAAAATGACCGATCTGCTTGCGGCGGATGCCCGCTATGTAGTCCGCTATCAGGGCGGCAGCAATGCGGGACATACGATCATTAATCAATACGGCAAATTTGCCCTTCGCCTGCTTCCGTCCGGTGTTTTTCATGACACGGTTGTAAATGTGATCGGTCCGGGAGTGGCGCTCAATGGGCCTGACCTGTTCCGGGAGCTGGACGCCCTGGCAGCCAGAGGAGTTCCCAAGCCGCACCTGCGAATTTCCGAGCGGGCGCAGCTGGTGCTCCCCTATCATAAATTATTTGACGCATTGGAGGAGCAGCGTCTTGGCGACCGCAAATTCGGCTCCACCCAATCCGGCATTGCGCCATTCTATGCGGATAAAGCGGCAAAGCTGGGCATTCAGGCAGCAGATTTATTTGACCGGCACAGACTTCTGGATAGACTGGAATCATCGCTGTTGCCCAAAAACGTTCTTCTGGAGCATCTATATGGGCAAACCCGGCTGCACGCGGTCGATATGCTTGAGGACTTGCTGCGCATGGGGGAAAAACTGGAGCCCTATCTATGCGACACAACCGAACTGCTCCAGCGTGCCGCTGCAATGGGTGAACCGATCCTGGTAGAAGGGCAGCTCGGGGCGCTTCGCGATCCGGATCACGGCATCTATCCGTTCTCCACTTCCTCCTCCACGCTTGCCGGATACGCTTCTGTCGGTGCAGGCCTGCCCCCGCATGCGATAACCCGGATCACAGCGGTGACCAAAGCCTATTCCAGTTCCGTTGGCGAAGGCCCCTTTATTGCAGAAATAGACGGACCAGCCGCGTGTGCGCTGCGGGAGCGGGGAGGCGATGCGGGAGAATACGGGGTGAACACCGGACGGCCGCGCCGTATGGGATGGTTTGATGCGGTTGCGACCCGGTACGGCTGCATGCTCCAGGGAGCGACGGAGGTATCGCTGACCAATCTGGATGTGCTTGGTTTCCTTGATTGGATACCGGTTTGCACTGCCTACGAGATAGACGGCATCCCGACCGGCAGCTTTCCTGTATCGGCACGGCTGGCACAAGCCAAGCCTGTTCTCGAGAAGCTGCCAGGCTGGAAATCGGACATCACGGACATACGCGAATTTGACCGGCTTCCCCGGGAAGCCCGGGATTATGTACTGTATATCGAGCGTTCCCTCGGCGTCCCCGTCCGCTATATATCAGTCGGCCCTGACAGGAACCAGCTTATCAAGCGCCTTGCCTAACCGGAAACCCTGTCCATGCTCGTTTTAGTGGTTCATGATGATCGGTCCAGGGCTCGGTTCAAGCCCTGCGGAAATATTCCGCAACGCTACGCTTCATCTCGTTCCGGTTCTGCTGAAATTGTGTATGCCGGTGTCCATTGGCCCCCGACGGGTGGGGAAATCCCCAAAGGCACTGCGAGGCTTCCAGGGTTCCTGCCTGGACAATCGCACGAAAAACCTCTTCAACTGTCCGTCCCAGAGGGATGAATAATGGACGTAATGTCTGCTGTCCGATATCGCGGTTCAGGAGCTGGAGCGCATAAGTCCGCAAAAACGCAGAGGCCATCAGGGGCGGCTGATGCCCTGTATAGTTCTTGCCAGCCGAGAACACAGGATAACGAAGCGCTGAGGTTGTATGAAGAAGCCGGCAGTTATCATCAAACAAAGAATCGATATCCGGCAGGCCAAGTTCAGCGTGGAGTCCCAGATCGCCCAGCATCTGAAGCAGATTCCGGCGCATGGCACCTGCGAATCTGGCTGAAGATTTGGCATGCCGGAATGCATCTTCCTCAGGCAGGCCTTGTTGGATCGCCTGCTTGAATGTCCGGTAGGCCAGCTCCATCTGCTGCCAGCCCGGCGTTATACCTACAATTACGACCCTTGCGGACGGTTGCACGACTTCGTTGTGAGGGGCGTAATACATGCTGAGTCCGCCCTCCCGGTCCATTAACAAGCCATCGGTCAGCAAATCGTCGCGCTCATAGCTTTGTTTCAGAGGGAGTGCCTGAATCACCCTCTTGAAATGATGATAGTCTCCGAAATCCGGCATATTCCTTCCGCCCCTCTCTACTTCCGCCTGCTTATCTATTCTCCAGCGATTATAGCAAACTTATGTAAGTATCGACCGTGAAATCATCCGGCTCTGTGATCGTGTGAGCAGAAGCAGGCGGCTATCCGCACCATTATCGCTGTTTCCGAATCCTTCAAAGATATCGTACTGGCCGAAGGGATTGAGCGCACGGAAGAATCGGCGTTCTGCCCGGAGAACGGTATAGATCTCGGTCAGGGTTATCTGCTAGGCAAGCCGCTCCCCCAGCCCATCTAGTTTTTTTCACATTATAGTGAAAAATACGAAAACCGCCCTGCATGTTGCCAGATTGACGGCAAACTGCAGGGCGGTTTTGTCGTTTCTGAATGCAACAATGCCGCCTACGGTATACGTAATGTTAAGGCTGCTGTGCATAGGCAAGCTGATGCCCGTCCTCGAATCCTTTGGCGAAGCCGGCGTTATACCCTTCATTGTAAGATTGATCAAAAGATTTGGTCACATTTCTTGTGTTTCTTGGGCCGGTCCGCTTGCGCTGCCGCCGCCGCTTGATGACTTTGCCCGTGCGCGTCAGAAGCCGCCTCTTCCTCTTCCTCTTCATCAAGGTACTCTTGTGGACGGCGGGCCGTTTCTTGACTTTCCCCGCTTTACTTTGGCGTAAGATGCGGCTCTTCCTGAGTCTGTTCGCCACAGCCCGCCCCGGCCTGCGCTTTCGTGCTGGTACGCTCACTTTTGTCTCCTCCCGTTTCTCGTCAGCCTGCTGCCGGACTGCTGGCCGCTGCCGGGGAACACTCCTTTTTGCAGCCAAGGCCGCTTCGGAACTCCCAGTACGGGCCGATTCAGCCGCAGAAGTCCCACGGTTTCTGCCATCGTCAGCTGCATAGCGGTAAGGTAGCGTAAATTCCCGGAAATGGACCGTGCCATACCGGGAGTCTGACTGGAGATATCTGCTACGCTGTCTAAAATGCGGGCAATCGCACGCTGACTGCCCGCAATGGATCGGATCAGTTCAAGCCGGGCTTCCCATTCTTTCTGAATGAGACTCATTGATCTTTGTCTCCCATATCGAATCCCCCGCCAAACCCGCCTCCGAAACCGCCGCCGCTTTCCTGATCCTGACGCAGGGCGGCTTTCAAGACATTCGACATGCCTTGACCCAGCTTCGCCAAACCGTCAATAATCTCGATCAACTGCTCGTGCACAAGCAAGGTTTCCTTCAACTGCTCTTCGTGCTCCGTGAACGCATCGGGCGTGACATGATTGCACAGCCAGCTGCGCACCTTCTCCGCTTCGACCGCTTTGGCTTCAAGGATCATTGCCACATTCGACTGCATCTTGGCGGAGGCATCGAGCATTCGAGCATATGCCGTTTCACGACTCAAAGCCCGCACTCTCCTTTAGGACTGCCCTATTCCTCGTCCTCACCGGCGAGCTCCTTCATGACTGCGGTAAGAGTCACAGCCATCATTTCCTGAAGCTCGGCAATACTGTTCAGATACGAAACAAGGCTCTTGCTCACCGACTGTGACTGTTCCATCAGTTTACTGACCCCGCCGAAATCCGGATGATGATCCGGCAATGCATGCACAATTTGGGCCATCCTGACCGCCACATGCCGCTCTGCTTCCATAACACGCGCTATCTGCTCGTGGGAACGGGACATGTGCTCGATGATTTCAGTTACAATATGCTGCATACCGCTGTCCCTCCCCACTCCCTACAGCATATGCTCGCATTTACAGCATGATACTGACCCGGGCTTTCGCTCTTTCATGCATCGATTATAACTGTGGAGCCACACGGGAAGGCGGAATAACCGGCCATCCTTCCGGCAATAAATCGATTTCTTCCGTGCTCAGTACAAGCTCCTCGGGCTTAAGATGCAGCGCCCACGCTTCTGCTGCTGCTGGAGTAATGAGGTTGCGGCGTTTTCCCTCTTCCATCGTATAAATCCGGCCATCGGCCACCTTCACGATCATTCCGTCTGGAAACGGCTCATTCGGCAGCGGATGGACATGCCAGCAATCCGCTACCGCTTCGGCTGAAATCCCTTCACCGACAGGCCAACGACGCAAATCCGCCTGGGACACGCGTACAACCGGTATCGCAGAAAATCCTTCTATCGGCCTTCGCTTTCCCTTCTCAATCCAGTATACGGTCTGACCGACTCCGCGGACGGCGACATGCTGCGGAAAAAAGGCCGTTTCTCCTTGCGGCTGAAGCGGGAGCGGCATCCCGGCGGTCTGTTCCACACGCGGGTGCAGCCTTTCTTTTACATCGTGGATCAACTCCTGCGGATTACCCCATTTCTCTATATAAAACTGTAAATTGTGATCATTCACTTCGTTGAAACGTCCACCCAGCTCTTTCATGCTGACGCTGCCATAATGATGAATAAAGGTATCGCGCGCAATGACGAGCGAATAGCCCTGCAGGCGCACGCGAATATTGAAATCGTCATCCTCAAAATTTCCGATCGTGTAACCCTCATCCAGAAAACCTGTGCGTTCCCACAGCTCGCGGCGGAATAACAGGCAAAATCCGGTCAGCCGGTCGGTCCGCTGCCATTTGCCGGGATCCAGGACATTGAAGCGCCGGGCAAATCCCGGCATGTCACGGACATCTGTATACGGCACATCAATACGTTGATCGCCGCTAATATAATTGGTCACCGGACCAACCATGCCGATTCTGGGATCGCTATCCAAGCATTGAAGCATATTACTCAGCCAGTTCTCTGTCACAATCGTATCGTTGTTAAGCAGCAGCATCGTCGTGCCTTTGGCCATCATCATCCCGATATTGACAGCGCCTGCAAAGCCCCGGTTCGATTCCAGAATCCGGTGCCGGACGTTTTTGCCTACGGTTCGGAGGTATTTCGCCGTCCCGTCATCGGAAGCATTGTCCACAACAATGATCTCGTATGGCACACTGGTGTTCTCG
This sequence comes from Paenibacillus nasutitermitis, assembly GCF_014641075.1. Lineage (GTDB taxonomy): Bacteria > Bacillota > Bacilli > Paenibacillales > Paenibacillaceae > Paenibacillus_Z > Paenibacillus_Z nasutitermitis. The sequence goes on along the minus strand of NZ_BMHP01000001.1, from coordinate 500,054 downwards.
CTTATGCTCTCGATGCACTGCTTCAAATAATCGACCTGGTTATAGCTGGGGATAATAATGCTGGTGCCTGCAAATAACTTGCCGAAGCTGTCAAATCCGAGGCGCATGCCTTCCTCGTAACCTGCTTTTAAACCATCCGGATACCCGTGCGAGGTGCTTGAGGCGGATTTGACCAACCTGCCTTTTCCTGACAGTTGTGTACGCCGTTTTTTCTGAATCATCAGCTTTGTCACTCCTATTTTTTTGGAATCCGGCTGCCTATAACGTCACATTCCCCTTGACCATCGCATCGGCCATATGGCCAAAATCCAAAGCTACCTTACCCCGCTCCGCGGCGATCCGCCAGCAAATCACGACCGCCGGAATACCCGCAGACACCAGGGCCAGGTCGAATATCACCGGACGAACCTCATCGATAACCCGATCGATATCGGCAAATCCGTTGACGGGACTGATGACCCCCGAAACAATGAACCCCTGCTCAACAAGCACCTGGGCAAGCGCGGGGGCGGCATTGCCAATGACCAGCAGCTTGCGGTTTGTCAACAGCCTTCTAAGCAGGCCGGCCTGATAAAGGCCGTAATTAATCGTTGACTGGGTCAGACGCAGCGTACCGGGGTTCAAGCCATGACCACGTAGAACGGGATACAATAGAGGTTGGAAATGCTTTCGTCGCGACAGGGGGACCCCTACAATCTGGGCGTGCCGGACAGCGAGGGCCAATTGGTCACGCGCCCCGATATCGGGTGTATGAAGACCGGCATAGGGAAGAAATTCCCCTTCCTGCTTCAGCGCGCCGGTGTTATAGACCACATCCTGCGACAAGGCAAGCAGCTCCCCGTCCCCCAGCCGTACAACTGCACAAGGCGAGTTTAACGTCAAAGCCTGCTCCATTTGGGCAAATACCTCATGTGGTTCAAGAAGCGGGTAACAACGCGGCTTAAGCTGTTCTACCCCAATGGCTATGATCTCCTGCAGCGATACCTCCGGCAGGAGCATATTTTGCGGAACGGCATTCTCCAGCCATTTTTCGCCACCCTCATATTGGCCGTTTTCGAAGCCTCTTTTATATGCGAGGTCTGCGGTTTCAGCGATTTCTGCAGGCGTATGCTTCTCCGCAGGGTCTTTCGTTCGGTTACCGGCTACAGCTTCGCGGTTCAGGCGCTTGGTACGGTGACGAATCCCCAACCTTGTCCGTTTCTTGAGCACGGGGCTCCTCCTTGGCTTACCGCCGCGGTTGCGCGAGCGGACTGAAGCCGGAGCAGACTTCCTTCTGCTTGCAGCTTTTGCCTGTGATGTCCGCGTATGCCGGTGTGAAACCGGCGCCTTGCCCAGGAGGGATTTTCCCGCCCGTCCGTTCATGGTATTTTCCCCATTAGCTTGACCGCAGCTTCATGCAGCGACTCGAAAGTCCCGGCATCGGCCCACCAGCCATTCATAAGGGTATGCTGAAGCTTGCCTTTGCTTGCATAAGCGTTATTTACATCAGTGATTTCAAGTTCTCCCCGCTGGGAAGGTGATTGCTGCCTGATCAGCGTAAATACGGAAGCATCGAAGAAATAAATGCCGGTCACGCAATAATTGGTTTGCGGTTTTTCCGGCTTTTCCTCGATTCGTTTTATGCGGCCCTTCTTGTCAAAGACCGGTACACCGTACCGCTCCGGATCCGGAACCTGCTTGAGCAGGACCATCGCCCCTTCAGACTGCTGGACGAAGGCTTCCAGATGCGGCTTCAACGGCTCCTCGAACAAATTATCACCCAGCAGAACCAGAAATTTATCTTCATTGTCCACAAAAGGCCGGGCAAGCTCCAACGCCTGGGCGATACCCCCGGCCTGTTCCTGAACACGATAGGTCAGGGAAACGCCATAATCAAGTCCGCTCCCGAGAAAATCGGTAAACGATCCCGCAGCCTCACGTCCTGTAACAAGAAGAATATCGGTAATGCCTGCTTCTTTCAGTTTGATCAGGCTGTAACAAATCATCGGAAGCTTGCCTACCGGAAGTAAATGTTTATTCATCAGCCTGGTCAGCGGAAGAAGCCGCGAACCCGTCCCACCGGCCAAGATAATCGCTCTCAAATAAATGACCTCCTAAGCGTTTTCGAAGAAAACGCAACTTCGTAAGCATCTGCTGCGTTTTCGAAGAAAACGCAACTTCGTAAGCATCCGCTGCGTTTTCGAAGAAAACGCGACTTCGTAAGCACCCGCTTAGCATTGCGAAAACGCACGCCGCAAGCTATATAAAAATTCTGGGATCGACCTGCCATTTATCAATAAACTGCTGCCGGTTAAGCTCGACAAGCTGCTGCAGTTCGCTTCCGCCGCTCCGATTAAAGCTGGCGCTGCCTTGGTGGAAAACAAGCACATTCTTGCAAATCAGCAAGCTGTACCCGCTCATACGCGCCCGTAAACAATAATCGTCATCTTCGTAATGCCCGGGTGTAAAGCGTTCATCCAATTCACCGATACGCTCGTAAAGCGAGCGTTTGAAGAGCATGCAGAAACCAACCAGCCGAAGCACCGGCTGCACATCGTCTCCGCTGCGGTTCAGCACCTCTCCTGAAATCCGGTGAAATTCTTTCATAGATTGAAAGGTAAAGTCCACCTGCTGTTTTCCACTGGCATAATTCGTCACAGGACCCACAATGCCAATTTCCTCCGCGCTTTCAAGCACGCCAAGCATGGTGCTCAACCAGCCTTGCGAGACGATGACGTCATTATTCAGCAGCAGGAGAGAATCGCCCCGCGCAAGCCGCAATCCCTTATTGCACGCCACCGGAAAGCCGGTGTTCACAGGCAAAGAAATGAAAGCAAGCTGTTCTTTAAGGCACCATTGGGCTGTCCCGTCAGTCGAAGCATTGTCAACAATAATAATTTCATAAGGAGTATTCTGGCGGTCGGTATACAGACGGATAGAATCCACCGCTTGCCGTACCAGTTCAAGTCCATTATGGGTCGGTATGATAATGCTGGTAAGCTTCAATGCGCTGCACCTCCAGCTGCGCCGCGGCGTCTCACCCGGTCGGGATGCGACAAGCGCCCTCCTCTATGATCCATTGCTGCTTTCAAGGCGGCCAGATGGCCGAAAGCGGCAAGGCTGTTCACGCCCAAGCCTCCGGATTCCCGCAAGTTCCCAACGGGGTGCACATTGCGGCAGACTACGATGTTCAGTTGGTGATAAAGCGCGGTCTGTTGGGCTACTGGAGGAAGCGAAAGCGCGGCTTCTCCTACAAGATTTACCGCCCTCCGGGACCAAGCATTGGGCAGCTCCGAATTGGAGTTGGCCAACAGGTCAGGCCGGCCTAGCGACCAGTTAACAAATGCTTTCACGCGTGAAAGTTCATCCCATTTCCGGAATACGCCGAGCGCGTCTGTGGTCTCGCTGATCGCCACATCAGCACCGCTATCCACCGCTGCGAGCAGGTAGGCCAATCGCTCGGCTGGTATGGGCGCATGCGCATCACAGAAGAGCATCGTATCCGTCCGCAGCAGCCTTGCTCCAATGGACCGCCCACTATCGCGCTGAAGAGCAGTCCCCACATGCACAACGGTGATGCCCGGCAATGCCCGAAGGGCATCATAATCGCGGCCAGCCGCATCCTCCAGAACCACAATGATTTCCTGCAGCGGCAAACGGTTCAATTCACGCAAACAATCAAACTTCAGGTCCCCTTCCCTTCCGGCGAGAACGATAGCTGACGCCGAGCCTGACAGCTTCACCGGCTGCCAGCTCTGTCTGCTGAGACGCAGCTCATCCAGAAACCCATCCGCATACGCTCTTCCCTGCTGCAGCACATTGTCACTGAGTCTGCCGTTCAGCCGGTGCCGACGGGACCAGCTTTCATTCATCCGCAGCTTCAGCGCTTCCAGAGAAGGCAAGCTGCCAGCCTCCCGCAGCTTGATAGCATCGTGTCTCCCATCAATATAAGAGGTTCTCGGACCGGCCGTCTTCGGCTTGAATGCTTTTGCATGATGCATAGGCTTCTTTCGCCTCGAAGACGGTCTTTTCCGCGATCTCCGGGGATTTATCTTCCCTTTGGCTGCTTTTACCGGCTTCGCCACCCGCATAGGCTCACCTCGCCATTTCCTGATTTCGCTGCCAAGCAGTAAAACCGCCAAGGCTGTCACGCTGTTGGGACAGCCAGTCTATCGCCTCCAGATGATCGCCGATAATAAGTTTTTCAAGCGGATTGGTTCTCTCCCGCTCCAGCCGCGGCAAATTCAATTTACCAACGTTGACGGGGTGTACGGCCTTAACGTTAAGTCCAAGCTGCACGGCTTTGGCATGCGCCAGAGGAGGTACGGACAAGGCATCCGTACCTATGGCTTCAAGCGCATGGCGGCTTATCGCATGGGGCACTGCCGTCATTGAGGTCCCTTTCAAATCCGGCCGTCCAAGGAGCGAATTTAAAGCATGTTTGGCAAGAACGACGCTGTGGACAACCTGCTTATTGGTCGGCCCGGAATAATCGTTGAGAGCCACATCGATGCCTCTGTCCAATACGGCATCTACATACGGCCGAAGAGACGTACCGCTGATCACCATGTCCCCGTCGATGAAAAGCATCACCTGACCTTTTGCTGCTGCTGCGCCAACGCTGCGTCCCACATCATGCCCAAGCGGCTCGGCGAACTCAATCACCTGCGCCCCATTTCGTTTGGCAACTGCAGCGGAACCGTCCGTCGATCCGTTTACTACCACAATGACTTCCACATTCCTATGAATTCGTCTGGCCTCCTGAATGACCCGCGCAATCGAACGGCGTTCATTCATGACGGGAATAACGATGGAAACGACTGCCTCCGGCCCTCCGGCTGTAGGAGCTGGATGCATTATGCTGTTTTCATTCGGCTGGGGGAAACGCTCTGCTGTTCCATGGTGGAAATTAGCGGGCGATTTGGCGGTTCGGGTACTCGGGATGCTGCGCTTTCGCTTTCGGCTTTGCTTGCGCGGTGCTGTTCCATGAGAATGAAGTATGTTTCTTTTTACTGGCTCCCCGCTTTTGGTTTTCCCTGCAGCGCCTGCCGGTTTGCGCTTTACTGCGCTCCTGCCGGCAGGAGGGCCGGATATCCGATTGCTTCGGGTAGGCGCATTTACTTCAGCTGGACGCCTTGAGGCAAGCTTCAGGTTTGCCGGTTTACGGGTTGACTTTGCTCCGGCTCCGCGGTTCCGGCTGATCCTTGCGATTGACCCCTCCACGCGCCCGGTTTCCTCTTCCCTGGGCACCTTGATCGCGGGCTTATTGATCGACTCCGGCAGCTTCTTTCTTACGGGCAACCTGACGATTGCCGCAATTTTCCTAGCCCGGAAGCCATTCATTTGCATGGTAATGCCCCAAAAAGGAGTTCTGATTCTGATCACCTCTTCGTCATTTGGCGAATGGTCTTGTGCGTGCAAGACAAAGACAGTCCTTTTACCACTTATTGTATGGACACGTATGAGCAAGAGGAACGGCTGTTGTACGTTATGACAGCTTGGGGATATGCACAAAAAGAGGAGCCCCTGGCGGCGGGATCAGGCTTTTGATTTGATTGACAAATGTGTATAGGTGCTATATGCTTTCCTTATGATGAATAAAGATGAAATTTCTAAAGAGAATATCAGCGACACCCTTTTGGACGTTATCCATACATTCTCCAAAGTAGATCGGAAAAACAAGGACTATGGGATTGGGGAACCTTTATATCATTCAGAGATTCATACGCTTAATGAAATAAAGGAACATGAAGGCATCCATATCACTGCACTGGCAGAGCATTGTGGGGTAACCAAAGGCGCGGTGTCCCAAGTGCTCAAAAAACTTGAGCAGAAGGGGCTGATTACAAAAGAGAAGGATATTCGCAACCAGTCGAGGATTATACTGAAAGTAACCGCTAAAGGTGAAACTGCCTATGCTCATCATTTGGAATATCATAATAAATTCAAGAAGATGGTCGTAGAGATTTTACAGGATGTCCCTGTTGATAAGGTCACCTTTGCAAAAGATTTTTTAACGAAAATAGAAGAAAAATTGAGTCACTTGTAGCAGAAGCATCACAAAAAATTTTGAGTTAAGTGTATAGTATCTATACACATTTTGCGCATTTCGAATTCGTGATTTTTACCGCAAGACAAATAATAGGAGGTAAATCTAATGGAACCACTTATCGTACTTGTTGTAGTCACGCTCGCGCTCCTAATTGCAGGAGCCGTAGGGGTTAAGCGTCTACGTCCTTGGTCTGTTGCACTTCGGGGCGGGCTATCGGCCATGTTCGTACTGACCGGTGTTGTTCACTTCGTCGGGATGCGCGCTGAACTCATCAGCATGGTCCCGCCAGCCCTACCAAATCCCGGTTTACTCATAACCATCAGCGGTCTGCTTGAGTTGGCCGGCGCTATAGGATTGCTGTGGCGGCCGACCGCCACATGGGCAGCTGGCGGGCTTACCCTCATGCTTGTCGCGATGTTCCCAGCCAATATATACGCAGCACTCGAAGGTATCACAACTAACGCGTCAGATGCTCTTGTCCCTCGCACCCTAATCCAGATCGTCTTCTTATCGACCTCCATTGCAATCATGGTATCCCACATTCGTCATCGGTCCATTCAGCGGCCAGCAACTGCGCTGGACAATTCGCAGGGCTAGCTAAGCTTTTCATGCCGAAAGACAACGTTGGTCTTTACGGTTAGAGGATACAACTAAGCGTCGTCGCTTCAGAAGAAATCCTGCAAAATAACTTAGAGAGGCAGAAAATTAATTGATCAGTCGTAGAAAAAAAAGAGGATGAGTAGCACATATAGGGGAAATTCCCAATGCATGACTCATCCTACAATAGAATGTTTAACAATGTATTCAATTGCTTATTGTTATTGGGTAGAGCGAACTTCCTACACATTTAATAGTACAGAATAAGGGACTCCTCTTCATGATTCCGGTATATTTCCACTTAAATGAAACGATTTGAGCCTATTCCACAATAGCTCCTCCAACTCGCTTCACAATTTCTACCAGCCACCGGAAACGCTGATCGTCTCCCCTGTTATGCCTGCGGCTCCTTCGGAGGCAAGATAGATGCAGCAGGCGGCCACTTCTTCCGGTTTAATAAATCGTTTGATCGCCTGCTTGGCCAAAATATGCTGCTCCAACGCTTCGGCAGGCGTAGTGCCGTCTTTTTCCGCCAGCTTAAGCAATTGTTCGTCGACCAACTTCGTGTGAACGGCGCCAGGCATCACCGCATTGACCGTAATGTGACTGCTGGCGACCTCAAGTGCGACTGTGCGTGTCAAGCCGACAACTCCATGTTTGGCGGCAACATACGCGCTTTTGTAAGGGGAGGCCAATTTGCCGTGTACGGAAGAAATATTGATGATTCTGCCGTATTGTTGTTTTTTCATATGCGGCACACAATACTTGGTCAGAAGAAACGGTCCCTTCAACAAGACATTGATCAAGGCGTCCCATTTATCCACCGGGAACTGTTCCACAGGATCGATATGCTGCAAACCCGCGTTATTGACAACAATGTCTACTCTTCCCCATTTATCAACTACATGCCCTATGAAGGCTTCAACGGATAACGGATTGGCAACGTCCAATTCATAAGCTGCCGGGCTGCAATGATACTTTTCCACCAACGAATTTGCAGCTTCCCGGGCGTGATCGAAGCTCAAATCCGCTATAATCGGCTGATCCCCATTGCGGGCGAATGCTTCTGCAATTGCGTAGCCGATTCCTCTGGCTGAACCTGTTACAATCACAATCCGTTTACCGCACGTCGTCATTTGGCGTCCCCGCCTTCTCTTTGCGCTATTTTCCCGTCCAGCTTCTCGTATTCATCGTATCGAATCGTGTCATATAACTCTTTGCGGGTTTGCATATCATCCAAGGATTGCACCTGCGTTCCGGTTCTGCTGATTTCTGTAAATACCCGTTCATACGCCTTGGCGGCAACCCGCAAAGATGTGACCGGATAAATGACCATATTGTAGCCCCAGCTTTGAAATTGATCAGCTGTAAAATAAGGGGTTTTCCCGAATTCCGTCATATTGGCTAACAAGGGACAGTCTACTGCAGCTCGGAACCTTCTGAATTCTTGTTCGTTTTCCAGCGCTTCCGGGAAAATACCGTCCGCTCCGGCGGCCATATAATGGCTGGCCCGGTCGATCGCCGACTCCATGCCTTCCACGCCTTTGGCATCTGTACGGGCAATCACAACCAAAGAGGGGCACATTTCCTTGATTATGCTTATTTTTTGCTGCATTTCTTCAATGGAAACAAGCCGTTTCCCATTCAAATGCCCGCATTTCTTCGGCATCTCCTGGTCCTCGATTTGCACTGCGGCCACTTTAGCCTCCAGCATCTCCTTGGCTGTCCGGGCAGCGTTCAGTATACCGCCAAACCCTGTATCGATATCTACGAGCAGCGGGAGCCCTGAAGAACGAATAAGCTCGCGAGCGCGGTCCGCTACTTCATTTGAATAGATCAGACCCAGGTCCGGCAAGCCGCGGCTGGCGGAATAGGCCGCTCCGGAAAGATAGATCGCTTCGAACTCAAACTGTTTGGCAATCCGCGCCGCCATTCCATCATGTGCGCCGGGAATTTTCATAATGGGACCGCTGTCCATTCTTTGCAGAAAACGAGCGGCCAAATCCTTTTGCTCCGGTTCTTGCTCGATCAACCATGACATCGTTGTCCACCCCAGTACTATTTTTTTGGCGATCAAATAACGAACATGCTCATGTACTGCTGGACCGGTGTTTCGGCAAGCCGTTCTAAATCCAACGAAAGGTCGACTATTTGCGATGCTTGCTTCATTGGGAACCGTGTCAACAGATTGTTTTCAAATTTTTCTATACATTTCGGCAATCCTTCCGCGCGGCGTCTGCGATGACCAATCGGATATTCGCATTCTATGGTGTCCGTTTCCGTTCCGTCGGTGAAATGAATCTGTATCGCGTTGGCGATGGAGCGTTTGTCCGGATCAAGGTAATCCTTGCTGTACTGCGGATTTTCTACGACAACCATCTTGTCCCTGAGCGCATCAATCCTGCCATCGCCCGCCGCTTCATTCTCATAATGTTCAGCGGTTAATTCGCCGAACAATAAACCAACGGCAACCATGTATTGGAGGCAGTGATCGCGGTCCGCCGGATTGTGCAGCGGTCCTTTCTTGTCGATGATGCGGATGGCAGACTCGTGAGTGGTCAGTGTGATTTTGCTTATTTCATCCAGCCTGTTTTTCACAAGATGATGTAAATCAAACGCGCATTCGACTGCCGTCTGGGCATGAAACTCGGCTGGAAATGATATTTTGAACAAAATATTTTCCATCACATAGGCTCCTAACGGCCGGGCGAGCGTTAATTCATTTCCTTTGAACAGCACGTCCTGGAACCCCCACCTTGGAGCCGACAACGCCGTGTCGTAACCCATCTCTCCATGGATCGCCATGAGGGACAGCCGTACGGCGCGGCTTGTCGCATCGCCAGCCGCCCATGATTTGCGCGAGCCTGTATTCGGGAAGTGACGATACGCCCTTAAGCTTCCCCCATCGAGCCAAGCATTTGAAACCGCATTAATGACTTCTTCGCGATTGCCGCCTAATAGAGTTGTGGCAACGGCAGTAGAGGCTATTTTCACAAAAAGCACATGGTCCAAGCCTACGCGGTTCAAACTGTTTTCGAGCGCCAACACCCCTTGAATTTCGTGTGCCTTCACCATAGCAATTAGAACGTCGCGTATTTTCAGCGGCTCTTTGCCCTCTGCGACGCGGCAGCGGCTTACATAATCCGCAACGGCCAGAATAGCGCCCAAATTATCCGAAGGATGCCCCCATTCAGCGGCAAGCCATGTATCGTTGAAATCGAGCCAGCGGATCATGCAGCCGATATTGAATGCGCCGTGAACCGGATCGAGCTCCAGCCGGGTACCCGGCACACGGCAGCCGTGCGGCACGACGACACCCGGAACAAGAGGGCCCAGATGCTTCGTGCACGCTGGAAATCGCAGCGCCAGCATCGCGGTTCCCATCGAGTCGAGCAGCACATGCTGTGCAATATGAAAGGCTTCTTCGCTTTCGATTGTATAATGAAGGGCATAGTCCGCAATTTCCTCCAGCAGCTTATCCACTTTACCTGTTGTCATCCTTGTTCCTTCCTCTCTCTAATTGTGCTAGGGATGCAGTCCGCGGGGACCGTTATACAGAACGCGGGGTCTGAAAAGCCGGTTGTGTTGGTGCTGTTCGATCACGTGGGCGCAAATTCCGACCGTGCGGGCAGCCAGAAAGACCGGCGTAAACAGATCGATCGGGATACCCAGCAAATAATAAACGGGAGCGGCATAATAATCGAGATTGGGATATAACCCTTTTTCCCGCTTCATCACTTCTTCCCCAATCACGCACATTTGGTACAGTCGGTCTTCGTCTTTAGCTGCAGCCAGCTCTCTAAGCGCTTCCTTCATAAGCATTGCCCGCGGATCTGGTTTTTTCATGTAGACGCGATGGCCAAAACCCATAATTCGTTCCTTGCGGGCTAATTTACCGAGAATCAGCGGTTCCATGTTGTCCTCCGTGCCGGCCTCCAGCAGCATTTTCATGACCGCCTCGTTCGCCCCGCCATGAAGTGTTCCTTTAAGCGATGCCACCGCACCTGTCAAAGCCCCATATATATCAGCTTGAGTGGAAGCAATGACACGGGCAGCAAATGTCGAATTCGGCATTTCATGTTCGCTATAGACGATCAGCGATTGATCAAACGCTTTTTGTTCCAGGGCAGTAGCGCTCTTCCCGGTAATCATATGCAAGAAATTGGCGCTGTAAGAAAGCTCCTTTTGCGGTTCCACCAGTGGTCTATTCATCGCAGAATGATAGCTGTTTGCAACAATTTGGGGTACTTTGGCAAGCAAACGAATCGACTTGCGATAATTGGCTTCCGGAGAGCGGTCTTCCAATTCTTCATCAAAGGAGGCGATGGATGATATTCCTGTTCGCAGGGCATCCATGAAATGCGTTTGTTCGGGTAGCGACTGCATGATGGAGATCACACGCTGCGGCAAACCCTCCTCCGATTTCAGCTTTAGTTCAAGCGCCGTTCTCTGTTCTTCGGCAGGCAGGCTCCCGTCCAGCATCAAGGCTATAATATCCACATAAGTGACTTTATTCGCCAGCTCAATCAGATCATAACCGCGTAGTACAATTTCTTCATTCTCGACATCCAAATATGAGATCGCCGTTTCGCTGGCGATTACGTTCTCAAGACCGGGTTGAAATGGACTGTTCATCGTCGTTGGCTCCTTTATCCCTGCATGATATGAAAAAACGGGACTCCATCTCTGACTTCCGTTAAGGTCACGCTAGTTCCGATCTTCACTGGATTCGCCCCGGAATCGGCTATTCTACCCAGCACACGCAAGCCTTCTTCACATTCAATTACAGCCAATTGATAGGGGGCTTCTGCTTGCCATTTTTGCTCGCAAACATAGACAGTCGTACAAGAAAACACCGTTCCTCTTCCTTCTGCCTCGATAAGCTCATAGCTTTGCTTGCTTCTGCAGCGGGAACAATATCCCGGAGCGGTGATTGACCGCAGCCCGCAGGAATGACACTGATAAACCGTGAATGGATGGGACAAACTCACCTACCTCCTTTGATAAATATGAACGGCGCAAGTACCGCCGGATCCGCCTAAATTGTGAGTGAGACCGATGGCTGCGCCGGGCACCTGGCGTCCGCCTGCCTGTCCGCGCAATTGGGTAACGACTTCCACACCCTGTCCGACTCCCGTGGAACCGATCGGATGTCCCTTTGCCTTCAATCCACCGCTGGTGTTGACCGGCAGTTGCCCGCCCAGACGTGTTCGTCCTTCAATAGCCGCCGCTCCCCCTTCACCCGGTTGAAAAAAACCCAGGTCCTCTGTCGCCACAATTTCGGCAATCGTAAAGCAGTCATGAACTTCTGCGACATCTACATCGCCAGGTGCAATACGGGCCATCTCATAAGCACTCGCCGCTGCGAGCCGGGTCGCGCTAAAGGAAGTCAGATCGTCATTTGCGAATATTTCGAATGGGCCTGACGCTTGACCCGACGCGATGATATCGACCACATCATTCCGATAATCCGCCGCCAGCTGCGGACAGCAGAGAACCATGGCGGACGCGCCGTCGGAAATAAGCGAACAATCATACCGGTTTAACGGCTCCGCCACCATACTTGTACAGGAACACACTTCTTCCATACTAATTTTTTTATGCATATGGGCATTAGGGTTCAGCAGGGCGTTGTCATGATTCTTCACGGCCACGGCAGCCATTTGTTCCCGCGTAGTCCCATACCGGTGCATATGACGCTGTGCAATTAAGGCGAATAAGGCGGGAAAGGTTAGCCCGATCTCCACTTCCAGTTCTTTATTGCTGGCTTGGGCGAGCATGCTCGTAACTCCGGCTGTGGGCAGAGTAGACATTTTTTCCGCCCCCACGACCAGAACGCGTTTATAGAATCCGCTTCTTATGGCAAAGGCGGCTTCGCGGATCGCCAAGCTGCCGGAGGCGCACGCCCCTTCCACTCTTGTGGCGGGCACTCCCTGCAGACCTATAGCGGATGCGGCATAAGACGCGAGATGATTTTGTCCGATAAACTGGTCCCCGGCAAAATTACCGAGATATAAAGCATCGATATCCTCCGGTCTGAGACCGGCATCGTCAAGCGCCTGGACCGCCGCTTCAATTATCAGCTCCGCAAAAGATGTCTGTAATGTGCCGTAACGTGTGCTTCCAATTCCGATAACAGACACGACTGCCGTTTGTCCGGACCTCGTTCTATCCATGCTGTTTCATTCCTTCCTCATGACATTTACGTATCAGATGCTTCTGAATCTTCCCTACGGACGTGCGGGGCAGCTCCGCGATAAATTCCACATACTCCGGCACTTTGAACTTCGACAAACGAATTTTGCAGTAGGAAATAATATCCTCTTCCGATACTTCTTCGTTGGCCCTCAGTACCACATAGACCTTAATGGACTCATCCCGAATCTCGTCAGAAATCCCGATTGCCACGCAGTCGGATACAGCCGGATGATCACTGATCACCTTCTCGATTTCATTGGCTGACACGTTCTCCCCCGAGCGCTTGATCATATCCTTCTTCCGGTCGACAAAGGAAAAGCAGCCTTCCTGGTCCATCCGGACATTGTCGCCTGTATAGAGCCATCCATCCTGAATGGTTTCTTGAGTCGCTGCCGGGTTATTAAAATATCCTTTCATCAAGGACCGTCCGGGTACTCCATTTACAATCAACTGCCCGACCTCGCCAGGCGGCACCTCCTGACTATCTTCGTTTACCACCTTTACCTGGAAACCAAGGGTCGGCCTCCCGATTCCCACACTTTTCCCCGCACTGTCAAGCGGCACCATCAACGGTGCACCCAGAATTTCTGTCATGCCATATAATTGCAGCAGCCGCGTATGATACCGCTCTTCAAAAAGATCCAGTTGAGCTTCCGTTACGACTTGCGCAAACCAGATGAGACGGAGCTGATGATTCCGGTCGTCCGGATCAAATACTTGACCGAGAATCATGCGGATGGGTGCGGCAAAAAGCGAGCCGACCGTCGCTTTCATTCTTATGGCTTGCTTGAAGTAGCGGGAAGCGCTGAATCTTTCAGTGATCGCGATGCTGCCGCCGACAATTAAGGCCGACATGGTAGAGTAATACTGCGCGTTCCCATGGAATAGCGGCAGCACAATCAACTGCCGGTCATCCGGCGATAGACGGATCGATTTCGACATCACTTCACCTGCATACACATAGTTGGCATGGGTGATGAGGACTCCTTTCGGCTGTGATGTCGTACCGGACGTATACAGCATCGCGGCCACATCCTCCGATTCAAGCTGAATCGAAGATGCCTCCTCTTTCACCTCTTCCATCAAGGCATGCAAGCTTTTATTGCGGAATGGGTCACCTTCATATCTGGCAAGTAAAATTTCCCGAAGGGATGGCGAATTCCGGGCACTGTCATTAAATTTATCCAAATAGATCTGTTCCGTGATGAGTAGTACCGATTTGGAGTGGCTGATGACATAATCCATTTCGTCCGCCGTTGACAAAATATTAGTTGGTACCATGACGGCCCCTATATGAGCTAGCGCAAACCACGACATCATAAATTCCAAGCCGTTCGGTAAATGCAGGGTGACATGATCCCCCTTCTCTACCCCATGTTGGAGAAAAACCATGCTCAACCGATTTACTTTTTCCGAAAATTGTTTGTAATTCAAGGTAAATATCTGTTCATTATTGTCTTCAAAAAGAATAAAAGGTTTATCAGGATGAAGTGTGGTCTTTTCCTTAAGCAGTCCCGGTAAAGTACGCTTTCCGATAATATCCATACATCAAACCTCCATATATTTCCAGGCACAGTATAAAAGGAAAGACCCCTGACTCATCAGCGGCCTTTGAATCATGAATGTATCTATGTTCTCTATCGTCTATTGAATCTCATTCCATATTCTTTTTACATTGTCCAAACCTATTCTTGTTCCCGTCCGGCAGTCCTCCATCCCTTCAAATTCGATGGAAACATATCCGTCATATCCGGAGTTCTTAATGATCTGCAGCACTTCCCGGATCTTAATGTCCCCTTGCCCGACAATGGCACCCCGCAAATAATTTCCACTCTGCGTCAGGATCCACCCCTCGCCCGGGTTTTGATTGGACGGACGAAGATATAGATCCTTCACGTGAATCATCGAGGCGTAAGAAATATTTTTCTTTACCGCAGCTACGGAATCTTCGTCCACGCTCATAAAGTTTCCGATATCCAGCGTCGTTTTGAAATTGTCGCGGTTCACTTCATGAATAAGCGCCTGTATACGATCGCTGGCCTGGAAGTAGTAACCATGGTTTTCTACACTGGTCGTAATCCCGTATTGCGCAGCATAATCTGCAATCTGGCGGCAAGCGTCAGCCATCCGGGGCAAATCTGCGAGAAATTGGCGAATCGAGATATCGTCGGAGGTTGCCACATCATGCCGCATGCGCTTCACACCGAGGCGGCTGGCAATGTCCACTTCCTTCATCACCCGTTGAATTTCCAACTGGTACGACTGCTCATCGATTCCCGCAAAATTGGCTCCAATGGAATAGTTGGAAACATCTATGTTCAGTTCGGCCGCTTTGTTGCGTATGGCTTCAATTAATTCGGGACTTTCCGTCAAATCAAACCCGATGGGAACAATCTCGACATGCTCCCCGCCTATTTCGGCAATATAGCTTATCGCTTCCGTAACGCTCATTTCTTGTGACTGGATAGCCCGACATAGGCTGTAAGTACTTACTCCGATTTTCATAGCAATATTTCTACCCCTTTAGCTGCCGATTCATAAATACCGCATAATATTTTCATCATTTCGACGCCGTCTTCTACTGGACTGATCGGTTCTTTGCCCTGCCTCACGCAATCGATAAAGTGATCGATCTCGTTCTGGAAGGCCGTATCGAATTGAAACCCGGGACTATCCGTTTGCGGCTGCATATTGAGAATCGTATTATGCTTTTCCGTGACAAGGACAAGCTCCGGTTCGATTTCAAAGCCCCCTCGTTGACCGAAGCAGCGAATCGAGCTCTCATCCTTGGCATGGAGCGTAAAGCTCACGTCAACCAGCAGCGATGCGCCATTTTCGAACCGGATCATAACATTAGCCATATCCTCAACGGTGTTTTTTCCGGCATCGTAATCAGCCGCTTTGTAAAAAGACAGATTTTCCACATTCGCCCGGTTTCCGAGCTGCCGGTAGGTGTTCCCGCTTACGGATTTGACCTTCGGCTTGCCCATCAAATACCAGATGATGTCGATGACGTGTACGCCGATATCAATAAGCGGACCTCCGCCGGAGCGCTCGATATCCGCGAACCAGCCGCCGGGATTGCCCAATCTTCGAATGTAGGACGTCTTGGCGAAATAAATATCACCAAACTCGCCTTCATCCACAAACTTGCGCAGCATTTGAGCTTTCGGCTCGAAGCGGCGGACATAGCCGATTTGCAAAATTTTATTCGAGGAACGAACGGCCCGCTGTATCTGCAGCGCCTCCTCTACCGTACGGCAAAGAGGCTTCTCCACGAGCACATGCTTGCCGGCTTCTATCGCGGCAATGGCCATTTCCGCATGCTTATTGTTCCAGGTGCAAATACTGACCGCTTCAATCGAGGGATCCGCCAGCAGCTCGCGATAATCGGTGTAAATGTTTGCGATGCCATATTTGCGGGCAGCAGCATTGGCCCGTTCCACATTCAAATCGCAAATGGCATAAAGCTTCGCGTCGCTATTACGGTCGTACGCTTTTAAATGGGCTTCCGAAATAGAACCTGCCCCTATGACTGCTATATTCGTTTGTTTCATCCTTTAGTACAATCCTCCTCTTCCCATACAGGTCTGCCATGCACCCACACACGCTTCAACTCAAGCTCCGGCGTGACCAGCAGTATATTCGCAAGCTTGCCTGTGGAGAGGCTGCCCATCCGCTCCTCAACACCCAGCAGCCGGGCAGGGTTGCCGCTCGCGCAGCGGCTGACCTGCTCAACGCCGAGTCCGGCTTCCCTTACCATAAACCGGAATGCCTCGATCATCGTAAGCGTGCATCCGGCCAGATTACCTCCATCTTTAAGCCGGGAAACCGAGTCCTTCACAATGACATCCAGACCCGCGATGTTATACTCGCCATCGCTCAGACCGGCGGCTGGAATCGCATCGGTGATGAGAATCAATTGATCCGCGCCCTTCAGCTTCGACAGCATCCGGATACACGCCGGATGGACATGGTAACCGTCCGCGATGATTTCAGCACTTATCCGGTCATCGCTGAGGACGGCTCCCACGGTACCGGGCTCGCGATGGTGCAGTCCCTTCATGGCATTAAAGGTATGCACGGCATGGCGCAGCCCTTGGCCCACCGCCTCGCGGATGCAGTCATAATCAGCATCCGTATGCCCGCACGCAGCAACAATCCCCCGCTCACTTAACCATGCAATGAGCGCCATAGCCCCGTCCAGCTCCGGTGCAAGCGTCAGCATCCGGATGATGTCCGGATATTCGCCCACCCAATCCTCCAGCCAATCCTGCTGAGGCGGTACGATATGCCTGGGGTCCTGGGCACCGGACCATGAGGAGCTAATAAAAGGCCCTTCAAGATGTACGCCCAGCAGCTCAGCATAGGCGGGGTCTGCCCGGCGGTACGCATCCGCAGCGCGGATGACGCGGGTCAGGGCATCGCGCGGAGCTGTAACCGTTGTTGCAAGCATGCCCGTCGTACCGTGCTGCGCGTGATAACGGGTGATAACATCGTAGGCTTCGGGGGCGGCCTCCATAAAATCATGCCCGTTGCCCCCATGCACATGCACATCGATAAATCCCGGCAGCACCCAACCGCCTTGCGCATCGATCGATTCTTGCGGCGTTCCGTGTGCAATCCGATGTCCGGAATACGCCTGTGTTGGACCGATATACTCGATTCGTTCTCCTTTCCAAGCGATTGTGCCTGATTCTATAACTCCCTCGTGCTCCGTAACAATTTTGCCGTTATAGATGACTTTCGTCTTCTCTTCCTGTCTGTTCATGTCAATATCCGTTCTCCCTTATTTGCTAATAATAAGTGTTCACCTCTAATAGACTTCTATTTCTGCAAATGCCATATTGTAGGTATTGTTAGGCGCCATCCTTAAATTTGTGCCCTCTATCTTCACATACCTGGCATTGCCGGTTGCAAAGGAAAAGCTCTGTTTGGCTGCTGCCGGTAGCGTATAATTGGTCCGTGCCGCTACAGTCGTCCATGTCGTATTGTCGGTAGATGTTTGGATCGTAAAATCAACCGGGAAATTTCTGCCGAGCTCATCGCTCCTTGAATACAGATTGATGTGATGGATGGCGGACACTGCTCCAAGATCCACCTTTACCCACTCGGTGTGGTTGACGGTATTGCTGCTGCTGCTGGACCAGCCCATGGAGCTTGAAGTGGAGTTCGTCTGACCATCCACAACACTCGTCTTTGCCCAGCCAAAGTTTTCTACCGAGCTGGATGCCGTGACGGTCTTGTTCAAGGCAACATTCACCTGATTGAATTCAACATCATCAACCAGGTACCAGGACGAAGGCGAGTTGGAATAAAATCCGATCGTACATTCCCCGTTGGTTACTTGTATGTTCGGAATACTGATCTGCGTCCACGCGGAGCTGGTAGGAATATTGACTGTGGCGGCAGCTCCACCGAAATTTTTGGCTTGCATGTAAGCCGTACCCTGCCCGCCGAAATCGTTCTTAACCCATGCTTTTAACGTATATATTCCATTGGATAAACCCTTTAATTTCTGGTACGTATAGACTTGATAGGCGCTGCCCTTGTAATGGACGAGCTCATAGGATCCCGTGTGTCCGCCCGGTTGACTGCCGTCGGCCTCCGGATTGGCTCCTGTCGTGATCCAGCCGGCAAGGCCGTTTGTTGAACCATCCATTTCAAATCCCGGATTGGTTACCAGGTTGCTTCCAGGCGGCGGGGTTGGAGCAGGCGAAGGTGCAGGCGACGGCGATCCGTTGGCATATACTTCGATCTCCGCCAAGGTCATCCGGTATTCCGTACCGACAGGCCGCAGCTTTGTGCCGACGATTTTGACATACCTGGCCGTTTGCGTTGCAAAGGTAAAGCTATTCTGTGCAGCGGCCGGCAACGGATAGTTGGTACGTGTCACAACCGTCGTCCAGTTTGTGTTGTCGTTTGAGGTCTGGATCGTAAAATCAATCGGGAAAGAGTCTCCCATGTGCCCACTGTCGTTTCTTGCAAACAGATTCACTTCGTTTACGGCATAACTGTCCCCAAGGTCTACCTGGATCCATTCGGTATGATTCGATGAAGAAGGAAGACTGGTCCAGCCATAAATATCGGTTAATGAATGTCTCTGTCCATCCACGGCTTTCGACTTGTTCCAACCGTGATTTTCCACTGATGTGCCGGCCGTCACCGTCTTCTTCCACGCCAAATTATAAGGCCTGGCAAGCGAATACAGGTTGATCGGATCGTTCAGGTTGCCCAGCGGCAGCGTTGTAAGCGTGACAATACTGTTCGGCGGCAGCGTAATCGTTCCGGCACCGCCGGTGAGCGAAACGCTCGTACCGCTTACCATCTTTGATTTAGGCCCCGTCACCATTACGTTGTTAAGTGAGCCGGGAGCTCCCGGCAGTGCGCTCAAATTCAATCCTGCCGTTTTGGCGCTATCGTTGATATTTGTCAGCAGCACCGTTGTCTGCGCGTTGTCCGGCGAGCGCAGTACGGAAGCATAGATGCCGCCGATCCCGTCCAGCACATTGGTTGACAGCACGTTCCAGCCACTGTTGATATACCTTGACTGCACTGCGTGCGGATAATACAAATGATCGCTCGGTTTGAAGTAATAGTCCGGATCCCAGTGGTCGAGCCCCGTTTGGGCTTTAAACACCGTTTCCTCTAGCGCATCGCGGCCCGACCAGCTCCATCTTAAAAACCCGTCTACTCCTTTGTTTAATCCGCGTGCAATGAGCTGCCCGGTATCATACAGCACGCCGCCATAAAGCGTGTCCGTGTTCCTGGAGGGATGCAGGCCATTGGGGGCGTACTCGGTTACGAGCACGGGCACGTCATGACCGTACCGGCTGTTCAGGCTGCTCGCTCTGGCGCTCAATCCGTTGACGGCATTGGTGTAGTCGGAGGTGTAAATGTGATCGGTATACATATCCAGCACGTTCCCATACTTGTTCAGCATGCTGTCGATCGTTGTATCATTGCCCTGATACGAAGCGGTCTCCGGACCGTATATCTTGATCACGTCTTTAATCCCAAGCGTGGTCAACTTTGCAGATAGCTTGGGGTACACGGCCCAATAAGGATCCGGGTAATCGGCTTGCGTTACTTCTTCCTGATCAGGCTCGTTCCCTGTTGCCACTCCGACAATATTGTCGTAGCCTTCGGTCACGCGCATGCGGTACACCAGGTCGGCAATTTCCTGGGCGAAGTTGTCGGCGTTATAGGGATTTCGATCCCAGGCCGGAGGACGCCACACATTCAAGTACACCTTTATTCCAAATTCCTGGTATTTGTCCAGCAGTTTACGAAGTCTATTCATTTGCTCGTTATTCCAGTTGATATTGTTTTGCGTTGGCTGATAATCTTCAATTCTGACCTCCTGCCGTATTAGCGCAGGGTTGGTCCAGGCCAGCAAGCCAAAAAACTTGTTCCAGTCCTCGTTGGTGAAAGACTTTAAAAACATTTCCTCCGGCCATCTGTTTTCAGAACCCTCGGGCCACAGGTTGATATTGTTCCACCCTAACCCAACAATATTGGCGTTCACGATGCTGTTCGAAGCAACAATGTCGATATCATTAACCGCGAGTGCGGCTTTCGGCAAACAGAAGAGCAGAACGGCTGCCAGTAAGCATGAAGCCAATAATACATTTGTTTTTTTAATCATTTAATCAGCTCCTTGTCATATCAAATGGACTTGTCGTTTGATCACCTTGCCTTCAACGGGTTCCAATACTTGGTATTTGAGGTAGCTACTAGAGGACACAGGAGACGCTATTTGGCGAAAACGTCCGCTTGGGATGGACTTACGGATATGTGATGAAATAACGGCTCTGATCCGTAAGTCTCTGCATTCAAGACGATAACGAGGCCATAGCGGCCCTGGTGTCCGTTTGGAAAATAGATATCAAGCGCTAGCTGTACTAGTTAATGGTAGCCGATTGGGTTTTGGCATCCTCCCATGCTTTCGCATACCATTCAAACACTTTGTCAGCTCCGGCATCCTTATATGCTGCAATCGCTTTCTTCTGTTTTTCTGCAAATTGTTCGTCCGATTTGGTAAGCACGCATTCTGCCGACAGCCGAGCAGCCAAATCTTTCAGCTTGGCTTCCATTCTCTTAATGTCATCCGGCGGGGATGGCATCAAGCCCATAGCAAGCGTATTTTGATCCTTTTGGTTTTTATTTTTACCGCTTTCCAGCTTCTGCATGAATACTTCTGCCGGGTACTTAACGCCATAGTGATCGGAAAAGTCTTTTTGAAGGGCATTAACGCGGCTCGCATAAATAGCCGGATCCTGGAATAAATCGAGTGGCGCCCCGTCTTCCGGGTGAAGAGTAAATGCGTTTATCCCAACCAGATTCCCTGCTTGACCAATGAATGTTTTGCTCCATGAATCACCGCCTGCCACTTGCAAATCAATAGTTTCCTGCTTTAATACAGCTTTGCCGTCAACCTCATCCCAGTGAACGCCTTTTACGCCGCTTAACAACGTTCTGGCGCCATCAAACGACCACAGATAGTTCATTAAATCCATGATCCGACCGGGTGCTTTGGCATTTTTGGTGATGCCGTACAGCTTATCGCTAAAGCCCAGCAATTGGTTTGAACCGCTCCATTGGAAGCCCCAATCCATCGGCACGGAAATAAATCCTTTGCCGTCCTTGGCATTGTTGGAGTTGAAATCGCCCAAAGACCAGATCGAGGGACCGGAGAGAAGCTGCCCGCTGGTAGCTTTCGCGCCAAAATCGCCGAATTTCTGCAAGAGCGCGTCCGGATCAAGAATACCGAGCCTGTTCGCCTTGTTGAAATATTTCACGCTCTTCCAGAATGCGCCTTCTGTATCGGTAAGCATATTGTTGAGTTCGTTGGTATCCCACTTCAAGCCCGCTACTTCACCTGTCAATGGCGTATTGCCATAAAGCGAGCCCATCGTATACTGGTATGACCAGTTGCCCCAATCCGTCCAGCCGGATACCCCGTACACTTTTTTTCCGTCTTCCGTTGTCGGATGATTCTTCGCCATGGCGGCAAGAACATCAAGCAACTCATCTTCATTATTTATTGCAGGATAATTAAGCTCCTTGTAGTAGTCCCAGCGAATAAATGCTCCTATCCCATTTTCAATTGGCATTCGATCCTGACCGATTTGCGGGGGGAGAAAATAGGTTTTGTCCGTCCCGTTGCTCCAGAACTTTTTGCTGAAAGCCAATGTCTTTGGAACCGCCTTCAAAATATTTTGCCCATTGGACTGGAGCAAATCGTCGATTGGCACCACATTGCCGCCTTCGATTAATTGCTTGATGTAAGCGGGACCGCCCCGAATCATATCCGGCAAATCGCCGCTGGCCAGCATGACATTGAATTTATCGCTGTCCGCTTCTATAATTTGCAGCGTAACGCCTGTCGCCTTCTTGATCTCCTGCTGGATTGCGCTATCCTGGAAATCGTTCCAGACCGCGGCTCCCGGCTCCGGAACAAGCATCGTTATGGTGATCGGCTCTTTTGCGTCGGGCGTGCCGCCTGACTCATCCGGCTGTGACGTTTGAGACGTGTTTCCGGATTTGTTTTCGTTTCCGGCTTTATTTTCGTTCCCCTTGTCCGAGTTTCCACTGCATGCCGATACTACCATCGATAGAATTAGAATAAATGCAGCTGAAACCAACATCGACTTTCTCATCTGATGACCTCCAATTTTAATTTCATTTCTATATATGTGTAATGGTGCCTGGGCCCAAACACCAAACAACCTAGGTCTGGCAGTCAGCCTTTGACTGCCCCAAGAATAAGTCCCTTGACAAAGTACCTCTGCATGAACGGGTAAACAAATATAATCGGCAGTGTAACGACCATCGTAATCGTCATTCTGATCGTTTCGGGTGTAATTTTCCTTACGGCCGTCCCCCGGGTTAAATCCTCCTTGGAGGCGGAAGCAATTTGACTGGCTTGATTAAAATATTCAAAAAGTACCAGCTGCAGCGTCTTAAGCTTGAGGCTTTGGACGAGGAGGAAGTTATCGATAAACGAGTTCCATTGATTAACGGCGGCAAATACCGCGATCGTAGCAACAATTGGCGTGGATATCGGAAAGATGATTTTGACAAAAATGGTGAAGTACCCGGCTCCGTCGATCTTGGCCGATTCTTCCAGCGCCGCCGGAAGCTGTTCCATGAACGTTTTAAGCAGAATGACATAAAAGGCCGAGATTGCAGTAGGGATGATATAGAGCAAAAAATTGTTGTTTAAATGATACATCTTCATCGTTAAGTAATACGGAATAATACCGGCATTAAAATACATCGTAATGATCACAAAGCGATAAATGATTTTTTTGTAAGGCAGCTCGTCTTTAGAAACGATGTAAGCAAACAAGGAGCAGCATAGCACCGTTATTCCCGCTCCTATTACCGTTCTGAGGACCGAAACAACAAAGGAATTTAAAATATTGCGAAGTTGAAAAATCTCAATATAGTTGTTTATTGTAATCCCGGCCGGAAGGAGCGCGATCCCTTTTTGCGCCTGGACCGGATCGCTGATCGAATAGATGAAAATATAATAAAAGGGATAAATGCAAATAATGAAAAAGATTGTGAGACCCGTATAATTCAATAGATTGAATAACGTCAAGCCAAAGCCGCGTTCCTTGATCTTCATGTTTATCACCCCTACAAGTCCCTATATGATGCTGTTGCCTCTAACTTTTTTGGAAAGATAATTCACACTGAACAACAGAATGATGCTGATGACTGTCTTGAGCATCCCAATTGTTGTCGCATACGAATAGTCGCTGGTCACAATGCCCAGCTTGTAGACATAGTAGTCAAGAACTTCGATTTTGCTGGAAACCAGACTGTTGTAGAAGACCAGATATTGCTCGAAGCCGGCAGAAAGGATATTGCTGATCTGCAGAAGCAGCAGAACAAAGAAAGTGGAGCTGATCCCCGGAAGGGTAATGTGTAGGATCGTCCTTAAGCGGCTTGCTCCATCTACTTTGGCAGCTTCATACAACTCATTGTCGATACCGGCTATTGCGGCGATGTAGATAATAGATGAGAATCCGATGTTTTTCCAAACGTTTATCGCCGTCTGGAAAGGCCAAACGATCTCACCATTGCCCAATACGTTCATGGGTTCCTTGATCACATGCCAGTCCAGCAGCAGCTTGTTTATAAGTCCTTCCGAAGAAAACATCGAGAAGGCAAGCGAGAATACGATGACCCAGCTGATAAAATTGGGGAGCGTAGTCGTTGTCTGAATGATTCTCCGAAATCTCTTGGACTTCACTTCATTCAGCAGGATGGCGAGCAGAGCCGGAAGCGGTGAACATAGGATGAGAAGAAAGCTGAGAGCAAGCGTGTTTTTCAGAACGCGTATAATATCCTCTCTGCCCTCTGTCACCAATATTTTAAAATAATCGAACCCGACGAATGGGGTTTTGTCCAATGGAATGCCGGGTTTAAAGTTATAGAAGGAATAGATCCATCCGAAAAGCGGCACATAGTTGAAAGCAAACACTAGCAAAACAAAAGGGATTGCCATCAACAACAAGACCATGCTTTTCCTTGGTTTTTTCTTTCTGAACTTTTCTTTTTTTACGCTTACCAATGAATGAGCCACAGTTCATTTCTCCTCTCTGGAATGATCATAAATAAATTCAGAGAGGGAGAGAATGAAATAATCCTTGATTTTATTGAACGATTCCTTCATAAGAGGGGGAAATAACAGGCTTTCGCATCCTAACTTGCATTTTTTTGCGAAAAGTTGAACTTTTTTGGGGGGATATTGTTTATTCAACACTTTTGGGCATAAGGATCGAGACCTTTGTTCCTTCGCCATAAATGCTTTCAACCCGCACGCCGTACGGATCGCCAAAGCTTAAAAGAATTCTTCTGTTCACATTGTAAATCCCTATACTAGCATTATGGTTTTTCGGTTTCATTTTATCGGGGCTGGCAAGCGTTTCGTTGATTTCGGTTAATTTCTGAGGGTCGATGCCGCCTCCGGTATCGGAGATGATGATGCTGAAGTCATTTTCATGCTCAATTCCCGCGATAATAAGCCGGATATCATTCCCATGATTTTTCATACCGTGAATAACCGAGTTTTCAATAAGCGGCTGCAAAATAAACTTCAATACTTTGCATGCAAACAAGTTTTGCGGAATATGCAGCTCAAACCGGATTCTGTTGCCGTATCGCCAATTCATAATTTTCAAGTAATTTTCAAGATAATCGATCTCTTCTTTTAACGTACAGGTAGGCTCGGTATCCTTAAAGGCAGGCCTCATCATATTTCCGAGCGCGACAATGCTGTCATAAATATTTTTAGCTTTTATCATGGCCGCCATCCATTTAATCATATTGAGCGTATTATAAATAAAGTGCGGGTTGATTTGCGATTGCAGCGCTTCAATTTCCAGCTTCCTTTTTTCATCCTGGATTTGATCGTTTTTATTGAGAAGCTCGACGATGCTGACAGACATTTCATTAAATCTCGTTATGACAAAACCAAATTCGTTATTCGGAATTTTTGCAAAGGTCGACCCCAGCTTCCCGCTGCTCAAATCGCGCATTTTGCCCGTCAGCATATTCAACGGCTCCATCGCTTTTCTTAACCAGTAGAACGAGGCCATGAAGATAAACAGCATACTGAAAGAGAAAATGATCACGATCATTTTCTGCATGGCAAATATATCCCCCGAATAAATCGCCAAAGGGATTTCTCGTACAATATACCAATTTGTATGCTTGAGCTTATAATAGACAATTTGAATTTGTCCATCGGCTTCTTTGGACACATAGCTGCCGAAGCTGGCTTCCTTGTGAATCTGGGATGCGGCAGGACTTACAGTCCCAATCTTGGTCCCGTCGCTGCTGGAAATGATCTCATCGCTGCCGTTGATAATGTACATGTTTCCTTCGCTTGCATCTACCGTTGCGGAATAAACGGATGCAAAGTTCCTCTCGTCTATGTTAAACACAAGAATGGCGCTCTTTCTCGTGTCATAAATCGGTTTGACGGCTCTTACGACGCTGATCAGATGGGTTTTGCTGCTGATGATGCTGGGGTTGAAATAGGTTTCATTTTTACCACCTTCCAGAACGAGGGCTGGAAAGGAATCCGTAGCTTTTTCAAAAATTTCGTGCTGGAACGCGTTCCCGGCCCCTTCATTATCCCGGTTGATTAATATATTCCTGGCGCTTCCTCCAATTTCCCCGCTGTTCCTGGTATACATGTAAATGGAATTGATATGGCTGTAATTCGAGAGAAAATCCGTTATTCGTCTCAATATGCTTTTATGTGTTTCCATCGCGGCAATTTCATCGCTGTTTATATTGGCTACCAGAAATTGCTGAACAGGCTCGTCCATGATGAACAGCTTGGACAGTCTGTCGACATCATTGATCGTAGCCGTCATATTTTGCTCCAACTGGCGGAATTGCTGCAGAAGATATTTCTCGTTCTGCCCTTTGACGGTTTCCAGCATAAAGCTGTAGCTGAAGTAGGATCCGACGGCCAGAACAACAAGGCTGACAATCATAAAATATAGGATCAACTGGGTGCGCAGGCTGTTCTTAAACTTGTACCGCTTAATCCACTCTACTATCCTCATTGTCCATATCCCCAGTCCATTCTTTCATCCGCTGCCTGCGGTATTCGTTGGGACTTAAACCTGAGCTTTTTTTGAAGACTTTGCTGAAATAGGTCGGTTCGGTAAAGCCGACTTCTTCGGCAATTTCATAAGACTTCAAATACGTGCCTACCAAAAGCTCCTTAGCCCGCTCAATTCGCGCATGATTCAAATATTCAATAAAGGTAACCTGCAATTCTTTTTTAAAGAGGGTGCTTAAGTAGCTCGAGCTTAGCTTTACATACTCCGCCACCTGAACCAGGGAAATGTCTTGGCCGAGATGGCTGTCAATAAACTGTACCGCCGCCGCGACTTCCTTGCTTAATTTCTTTCTATTCCGCACATGATCCAATGCTTCGGAAATAAATATTTTGAAATCCGCAATCATCTGGTCGAGCGTATCGCATTGCTGAATGTTCCGGTTGTAATCCAATACAAGAGCGCTATACGGTTCGCCGCTTGCGTAACAGGCAGCGGAAATCCATTGAACCAGCCCACAGAAAAATTGATTAAACATTCTTTTATCTTCCGGCAAACGCTTTACAAAAGCATCTATTTTTGCGTTGTACTTGACCGCCCCCTGCTCTCCCAGCAGTTTGGATAATTCGGGGGAATGCTTCAATGCCTCGATTTTGTCAGCGATTTGCCCATCCGGCCTGTAATGGGTTGAGCCTATCAATAAACCCGTTCCCAT
This sequence comes from Paenibacillus nasutitermitis, assembly GCF_014641075.1. Lineage (GTDB taxonomy): Bacteria > Bacillota > Bacilli > Paenibacillales > Paenibacillaceae > Paenibacillus_Z > Paenibacillus_Z nasutitermitis. Next base: position 472,921 of record NZ_BMHP01000001.1, on the reverse strand, counting down.
AAAAAATTTATGTTCAAGCGCTTTTTGAGCTTCCTGATACAGCTTCCCAAGCGAGGCAAATCCATTATCGATAGGGCTGATCCCAAAGGACACAGAAACGCCGAAATAAGTGCCGATCACTTCTTTGATGCGGTTCAACGTGCCATGGAGCTCCTGATGTACAGCTTGTTCACTTGCGGTATCGCCGAAGCTGAACAGGGCAGCATAGTGCATGTCGTTTATATAGAACGCCTCTCCCCTGCCGCTGTTGCCCAATATCTCCTCCAACATATTCAACAAGGACATCTTAATCAATTGCCCTTGTTCATCCCTGAATTTTTCCGCCAAATCCTTGTAATTGTCTATTTCCATGACACACAATATCAATCTGGCCGGACTGAGGCGCAGCTTTAGTTCATCCACATTTTTTCCGAATTCTTGTGCCGAATAAATGTTGTAAAACATGAAATCCTTCAGAAGCTTTTCTTTTACAAAATAACTGTTCGCCTGTACGACCGGTTTCGCCGGCTTAATGTCATTGCGCAGCTGCAGCTCCTGATAGGTTTTCTGTAAAACCGCTTCCATTTCTTCCTCCGTCATGGTCAGTTTAATCATATAATCGGAGACTCCAAGCGAGACAGCCTTCCGAGCCAAGTCAAACTCTTCCATGCAGGTTAAGACAATAATTTTGGTCCATTTATCTTTTTCTCTAATTTTGGAGATGAGAGTCATCCCGTCCATCTCAGGCATTTTCAAATCTGTAATAACGACATCCGGCTGTTCCCGGCTATACCACTCCCATGCTGTGCGGCCATCCGACGCATCCGCGACAACCGTCATATTAAATTTATGCCAGTTTACAGAATTTCTTAATCCCAATCTCACAAGCATCTCATCTTCTACAATTAGGACTTTATACATATAACTCCCCCTAGCTGCTGCTATCACTAACATTGGAGCATAAAACGGGATGTCTTGCAACGATCGACCTGTATTTGTATTGCTTATAAATACAAATTTACTATAGGGCAACCAAAAAGATCCGTCAATATGAAGGAGAGTCCCCCTCCCTAAATCCCTCCACAGGAGGGACCCCAGAGAGGGCCGCCCCTCTGGACTCCCGGAAATAGCATAACGTGGGCGATTGCAGAGAACCGGATGTGAGTTACTATTTGTAATGATCGTTTTCGTCCCTGCGGGACACACTTCCTTATCTCTGCTCTCGTGCCACCTGACTTCGTCCCATCATAACGTTGTTGCCCAATTTGCTATTTGTTCGAGGAGAACGTTTACCTCAATATTCGATGAGAGGCTTGCTTCAATAAGCTTCTCTTCCCTGTCCCGAAGGGACATTCGCCAGCTCGGGTGCGCAAACGTACAAGTGGGTCCCGTATGGGACGGCACCGCCTACGTTATTCCTTTCCGTCGGAAACCTTTGGGGCCCCCCTCTGGGGGATTTAGAGGGTTATCTCCTGGGGGCAGCCCTTTCGTCCTCCCTGAAAACTTATAAATTCTGGCTATGATATAAAAAGTCCGGCAACGGATTATACCCGCTGCCGGACGTTGCTCTTGAAATAGTAGTTGCTTCCTTCCGCCGCACTCTTAAGCCCATGCCTCCAGCTATCTGCTGCCAATGGCGATCCAGTTGACGAATCCTGCCGGTTCCGGAAAAAGACGAGTCCGCACAACGGTCAGCATGGCTGTATCTGTTGTTTTGGCTTTTATGAATGCATAACAGGATAACTGGTCCGTTGAAGCCACCAGTGCATATTCATCACTCGCGAACGGTTGCTGGAATGCGATCTCGATATCCAGCTGCTCACCCTGGCCGACGAAACTGTAGGCCGCCAGGCCGAATTGCTGGCAGACCGCTGCTGTTGCCGCGGTGGCAGTCACCGCCGGGGCTGGGCTATCCGAAGGCTCCGGATTCGTTTTAGTTTCCGGTAGCGTTTCAACGGTTGCTTGATCGGCATCGGGGAACAAAGAAGCCAATACCTCTGGTGCAAAATGTTCCGCTTTGATAGAGCCTGGGGCTATTTTGTCGGATGTAACAGCTCCTGCCGCCAGTTTCTCCGCAGCCACCGCTCCGTCTTCCAGACGCGATGCCGGTATCAATCCGTTTGCCTGCTCAAGGTCTGGAAGGAGTCCCGGCGCTAATTTGTCTGCCGTAATCGCCCCGTCTTCAAGCGAATCCGTACCTACCGCTCCACGAGCCAGCTTCCCGCTCGTTACGGCACCGTCGCAGAGCAGTTCACTTTCGACGGAACCAGCAATAATATTGGAAGTCGTAATGGATCGGGGTGCGATTTTGCCCAGAGTCACGGCTCCTGCCTGCAGCTGCTCTTGACCGACCGAGCCGGAAGCGAGCTTCGAGGCGGTCACCGCTCCGTCCTGAAGGCAATCTCCCCCGAAAGCATCCTCAGCCAGTTTACTTCTGGTCACCGCCCCGTCAGCGATCGTGCTTGTGGTGACAATTGCGGCGGCAAGCTTAGCTCCAGTAATCGCCTGATCAGCCAGGACCTCTGAGGTTACCGAGCCGGGAGCCAGCTTTGATGCTGAAATCGCACCATCCGCGACGGCCTCTGATCCCACCGCTCCTTCGCCAATTTTATCCCGGGTTACCGCATGTGCGGCTATCGCATCGGCATGAACCGCGCCAGTTGCCAGCTTCGCTTCCCCGACAGCTCCATCAGCCAGCGCATCCGCGGTCACGGCTCCCTGACCCAGCTTCGCTGCGGTCACAGCGCCATCCACCAAATGATCCTCGCGAACCGTTTCCGTACCGAGTTTCTCCGAAGTTACGGCTCCTGCCGCAAGCTTCGCTCCTCCGACAACTCCGTCGGCCAGCGCATCCGCGGTTACGGCTCCTGAAGAAAGCTTCGCTGCGGTCACAGCGCCATCCACCAAATGATCCTCGCGAACCGTTTCCGTACCGAGTTTCTCCGATGTTACGGCTCCTGCCGCAAGTTTCGCTCCTCCGACAACTCCGTCGGCCAGCGAATCCGCGGTTACAGCTCCCTGACCCAGCTTCGCTGCGCTCACAGCTCCATCAGCCAAATGATCCTCGCGAACCGTTTCCGTACCGAGTTTCTCCGAAGTCACAGCCCCAGCCGCCAGCTTCGCTCCCCCGACAGCTCCATCGGCAAGCGCATCCGCGGTTACAGCTCCCTGCCCCAGTTTCGCTGCGGTCACAGCACCATCCACCAAATGATCCGAAAGGACCGTGCCTGCTTCGAGTTTCTCCGAAGTTACGGCTCCTGCCGCCAGCTTCGCTTCCCCGACAGCCCCATCAGCCAGCGCATCCGCGGTCACGGCTCCAGACGCCAGCTTCGCTCCTCCAACAGCACCATCAGCCAGCGCATCCGCGGTCACGGCTCCAGACGCCAGCTTCGCTCCCTCGACAGCTCCATCAGCCAGCGTATCCGCGGTTACAGCCCCAGCCGTCAGCTTCACTCCCCCGACAGCTCCGTCGGCCAGCGCATCCGCGGTCACAGCTCCCTGACCCAGCTTCGCTGCGGTCACAGCACCATCCACCAAATGATCCGAAAGGACCGTGCCTGCTTCAAGTTTCTCCGAAGTCACGGCTCCCGCCGCCAGCTTCGCTCCCCCGACAGCTCCATCAGCCAGCGCATCCGCGGTCACGGCTCCTGCCGCCAGCTTCGCTCCCTCGACAGCTCCATCAGCCAGCGCATCCGCGGTCACTGCCCCATCCGCCAGCTTCGCTCCTCCGACAGCTCCATCGGCCAGCGCATCCGCAGTTACGGCTCCCTGACCCAGCTTCACTGCGGTCACAGCTCCATCCACCAAATGATCCGAAAGGACCGTGTCTGCTTCAAGTTTCTCCGAAGTTACAGCCCCAGCCGCCAGCTTCGCTCCCTCGACAGCTCCATCGGCCAGCGCATCCGTGGTTACGGCTCCCTGCTCCAGCTTTGCTGCGGTCACAGCGCCATCCACCAAATGATCCGAAAGGATTGTGCCTGCTTCGAGTTTCTCCGAAGTCACGGCTCCCGCCGCCAGCTTCGCTCCCGTCACGGCCTCATCTGCCAATGCCTTTCCGGTAACTGCATTGGGTGCCAGCTTCCTGTCCGTTACCGATTCATCTGCCAGCGTTTCTGACCTTACCGAGCCTGCAGCGAGCTTTTCACTCGTTACTGAGCTGCCTGCCAATGCTTCTTCGCCTACTGCCTCCGGCGCAAGCTTCGCTGCTGTCACGGCACCTTCTGCCAGCGCATCCGGTCCAACCGCTCCGTCACCCAGCTTCTCAGCCGTTACCGCTCCATGAGACAAGGATTCCGTCACAACCGCGCCGAGCGCAAGTTTCGCTTCCGTGACCACCCGATTTGCCAGCGCTGCGAAGCCAACCGCTCCCTCGCCCAGCTTTTCCTCGGTAACCACGCCCTGTGCCAGCGAGTATCCCGTCACCGATCCCGCTGCTAACTTCGCCCCGGTTACCGCTCCATCGGCAAGTGAATCAGCCCTAACGGATCCTGCTGCCAGCTTATCATTGGTTACCGCCGCTTCTGCGAGTTTATCGGAACCGACAGAGCCGTCCGCCAGTTTCATACTCGTTACAGCTCCCGGCGCCAGTTTCGTTTCCGTGACAGCGCTGGCCCCCAGTGCATTGGTTCCAACGGCGCCGGAAGCCAGCTTCTCACCGGTCACCGCTCCAGCGTCCAATGCTGCCGAATTTACAGCTCCTTCACTTAGCTTGCTGCTTGTAACGGCCCCGTTTGCCAAGATGTGCGCAGCAACTGCTCCCGGTGCCAGCTTGTCGGCTGTAACCGAATCCGGCGCAAGCTTCCCGCCACTGACCGCGCCCTCCGCAAGCGCAGCTGTTTCGACTGCACCGGCTGCCAGCTTTGCTCCTGTTACCGCGCCATTGGCCAGCTCCACAGAGGTGACTGCCGCCAATGCAAGCTTTGCCGTTGTCACTGCTTCATCGGCCAACGCAGCGGTGTCCACTGACTTCACAGCAAGCTTCGCTTCGGTTACCGCACCATCGACCAGCGCGCCGCTGCCGACTGATGCAGCAGACAGCTTCTCTGCCGTCACTGCACCGTCAATAAGAGCCTCTGTCCCAACGGCGTTGCCCGCCAATTTGTCTTTTGTGACCGCCCCCTCAGCAAGAGCGCGTTCTCCGACGGATCCGTCAATCAACTGCTCCTTCGACACGGACTGAGCCGCAAGTTTGGCAAAGGTTACAGCCCCGTCCTGAAGCTCCGTCTCACTGACAGCATCCGCGGCAAGCTGCTCCCTGCCGATGAGGTTTTTCTCCAGGTGTTTCGCCCCAATGGTTCCGGGTTTGATTTTGCCGCCGGGCAGGATGCCATCCGGTGCTTTCTCGAAAGCAAACAGCTCCGTTGCCAGATGCGCCTGCGTAATGGATCCTTTGCGGAGATGATAACCCTGAATCGACTCCGCCTTCAAATGTTTACCGGCTATGCTTTCCAATTGGATATGGTCGCCATTTACCGACACAGGAGCCAGTTTCTCGCCGGTAACCGCTCCAGCAGCCAGTTGCCCCGTACCCACAGCCTGATCCGTCAAATGCTGCTGCTCAATACTGTCTTTCTGCAGGTGGTTGCTTCCGATCAGCAAATCAGCCAAATGACCGGTATCAATTACTCCCCGGCCCACATGCCAGCTAAGAACCGCCCCATCCTGCAGAGCCTGTGGACCTACGACGCCATTTTGCAAATGAACGCTCCCGACACTTCCCGCGGCAAGCTTATCTTCAGTCACAGCTTCTCTGCCGAGATGCCGTTCACCCACACTTTCATTGCCAAGATGGACACCCAGCACGGATTGTTCCGCCAAATGCCTGCTGACCACCGATTCATTCTCCAGATGTCCGCTGTTCACCGCTCCTTGTGCCAACTTCTCTCCGGTTACAGCCCCTTCAGCCAGTGTTTCGCTGACGACGGCCGATCTCCCCAGATGAGTAGTATGAATGGCACCGGCACCGATATGCCCGCTTTCGATAATACCTGCTGCCAGATGGGCACCTTCTACGGTTTGCGGGGCTATCTGCCCCCCAGTCACGGCATGGGATGCAAGCTTCGCTGTTGTAACACTGCTGTCTGCAAGCTTCGCTGTGTTTACAGCCCAATCGGACAGCTTATCCGTGGAAACACTCTCCGGGGACAGTTTGAGGGAATTCACAATATGATCGGCAAGATGATGAGAGAATACGGCTCCCTGGGCCAGATGTTTCTCCATCACGGATCCAGGTGCAAGCTTAGACGATTTCACTGCGCCATCCTGCAGGGCATAAGCGCCCACAGAGTTTTCTGCAAGATGCGAAGCCTGAATCAGGTTTTTCTGCAAATGGGCGGATCCAACCGACTCCGGAGAGATGGCGTCTTCGCCAACGGAACCTTCATACAGATGATAAGCGCGGATTGCATCTGGCGCGATCTTATCGAAGGTAATCGACTCGTCACTCAGATGGCGGGTCTGAACGGCGTGGTCGGCGATCTTCCCGACACTGACGCTGCCAGCTGCCAGCTTGCTTTCACTCACAGCGCCGGCTGCCAGCTGTTCTCCGCTGACCGCCTCCGTGCTAAGGTGGATTCTCTGGACAGCCCCCGCCGCCAGCTTCTTCGTCGTGACCGACTTGTCTGCCAGATGAATGGTGTCCACGCTGTCGGCTGCCAGCTGTTTGCCTCTGACCGAATCAGCGGACAAATGCTGCTCCTCAATGCTTTCCTCCGCAATCTTATCCGCACTGATGCTTGAACGCCCAAGATGGCGGGTCTGAACCGCTTCATCCGTTATCTTGGCGGCAGTAATGCTTTGGTCCGCGATTTTGGATGACGTTATGGCATGATCGACCAGCTTGATCGTTGAGATGGACATATCGGCAATCTTGGGGGAAGTAACAGCCAAATCGGCGATATGCTGGGATCCAATTTCATCAGCTCCGATATGGGCGGCGTTTACAGCTCCGTCTTGCAGATGAAGCGGTCCGACTGCTGCCTGTGCGATTGCCGGCCCGTTTACGGCCCCTTCCTCCAGTTGTTTGGAGCTCACTGCTCCTTCGGCCAGGTGAATGGCGTTGATTTCGCCCGGGGCCAGATGCTTTCCCAGCACAATCCCATCCGAAACATGCTCAGCCAGCAGCAGACCTGGCTTCAGATGCACGGAATCAATAGAACCTGCTGCAAGCTTATCGCCCGTTACCGCTTGATCACGAAGCTTGGACTTGGTAACGGACCCGTCAGCCATTTTGGAAGTATGAATGGCATCATTGGCGATGTTCTCTGTCCGGATCGCTCCGCTCCTGAGTTTACTGGACGTCACCGACTGATCGCCGATAAGATCTGTCGTTATTATGAACGGCTTCAGGTGCTTTGCCTCGATTGAGCCCTCTGCGAGTTTGTCGGCGCTGATCGTCCGGTCCGCGAGCTTCTCCGAGGTGACGCTGCCGTCCCGTATTTTCTCACCGGTGATGGAACGGTCGCGTATTTTGGCACCGGATATGGCGTTTCGGGTAAGATGATCGCTCATAATGGATTCAGGGGCGATTTTGGAAGCATTAATCGCTCCCTCGGCGATTTTGATGCTTTCAACGGAAAAGTCAGCCAGCGATTCTGTTTGAACGGCGCCCGGTTTTATACGGGAGGTTTCAACTGCGCCCGGTGCAAGCTTGTCGAAGGTAATCGCATCGTCTGCGATATCATCGGTATAAATGAAGGGAATAGCAGGATCCGGAAGCCGCTTCTCTTCTACACGCTCCTCTTTGCTGACTGCCTCTGCGAGGATCGGTTGTTCAGTCTGAATTGAAGCGACGACTTTCTGATCTCCCGTCTCCACCAGGGCATCTGTCTGAAGCAGCGGATCCACCGCCTGCCCATCATTCTCAGCACGAATTCCGTCTTCTTCAACCAGATCCGCGGAGTCACTTTGTTCCTCTATGGGGCTTTGTTCTATTCCTGCCTCCTCCGCTGAGGTATCTTCGACCGTCGGCTCACCGGTTTGCAAGTCTGCCGATGGCTCCTCTAAAGCAGCCACCGAATTGACCGTAACGGTTCGATCGTCCACTGTCCGTCGCACCGGCTGCTTGTTTTTCTGTAAATTCTCAATCCATTCCAATTCCGAAGTGTTTGGATTGTCTACGAAAAATAACGGTTTTCGTCCTTTGGGACTCTTCCCTTTGCTGTTCTTGGCCATAGCCCTCTCCTTCTTCCGCCTGAAATGTCATAGGTATCATATGCATTCACCTATAGGCAGGTCACATAAAAGAAGAATCATTTCGGGAGGTCAGCTTCTCAAATCCTCGGCATTAAACGTGAAAAATAAAAAAAACCGGCTGTTGCCCAAATTCAGGCAAGCTGCCGATTTAAAATTTTCCATTATCGCGGGACAGCAGCATCGGGTCGACTGGAAGTCCGGCCGTCAAGACTTACGTCAGCATCATTTGTACGCCTTTGGAAAGCGTAGCCATATATAGCTCCGTTCCCAGCCAGTCGATATCCGTTACCGGCACGCCTGGTTTTACGGAAAATAGCGTCAGCCTGTCCCCAAGCTTTCCGATGCGGTAAAGCCCCTTGTCCGTGCATACATACACCCGTGCATGCTTGGAAATGACCGAGAAAATGAAAATATCGGGAAACTGAATTGTGCTGAAGCCTCCTTGGCCATTGCTGACAACGAGTTCCCCTTTCACAGTTGAACCAAACAGATTATCTTTGGTGGCGGCCAGCGCCGTAACCCCGAACCCAAGCTCAAACGCAGCCCAGCGGTCTGTTATCCGGTCGTACATGCTGATGCCATGATCAAGTCCAATATATAAATAGTGGGGTGTAAATAAAAAATCATAGACGATGGTATTTTTGTAGGCGGATTCCTTCCAGTTGTCCCCCGATTTATAATAAAGGCCTGATTGGGTGGCGGCAAAGCCGTAACCCCATTCTTCCTTATATTGGTAACAAGGATGGCCAACCTCTTCAACCTGCCATTCGGTGGTCTTTAGGCGGAACAAGCCTTTATTCGTGCAGGCGTAGGTAACGCCGCCGGACATTTGCAGCCGGTTCACCGCCGTACCTTCCGGAAGGCCGTCGGATAGGAGACGCCAGACTTCGTTTCCGCATTTCAGGAATATCCCCTGTCCCGGCGAAGCCGCTACAAGGCTCCGGTCGCTGCGCACAATAACCGAGGAAAAATGCAGCGGGAACTTCTGCCTGTTTATATAGAAATCGGGCAACATGGATACTTTCAGCTCCTTGGCTCTTATTAGGTATAGGAATAGTTCCATCTTAATTGATAATGATTATCAGTGTCAACCTAAACCTGATATTCCTTTTGATTCTCATCTCAAAAAGCCCGTGTTAACTGGCACGGGCTTTTTGGGATGATTGTTCTTTTCTATTATTGGACAAGCTCCGGGTTGACCGCTTATCGCGTCTGACGCTACTTTTTTATACCTTGAAATACGAATTTCTGATTGCCATGAGTCGGTTTTTTCCCATTCTCAAAGTCGGCGGAAATCGTAACCTGTTGGAATCCGATGCTTTGCAATATAAACTTGAATTCCTCCAAACCGTACCAGCGGATGGCAACACGCTGCAATTCCGATTGAATCAGCTTTCCCTTCCGCCACTTCTCATATTTCAGATAAGAGACTTTGTACTGATGGAAAAACAGATCCGCTTCCACGCATTTGCTCTCCATAGTAATGATATCGCCACCTGGAAGATGATGAGTTGCTACCCCCTCATATTTGCCGACCTCAGCCGTACGAGTATTGTGATCTGGAAGAAATAAATCAAGGATGAGCCGGCCGCCGGGCTCCAGATGCTCATAAAGCTTTTCTAAAACAATTAATGCCGCTTCACGCTGTTCAATCAACAAAAACGACCCGCCGGGAATAATGATGGCTTCATATTTCTGAGGCAATGAAAGGGCCTGCAGATCGGCTTCATATAACTGGCAGCTTAGTCCGCGTTCGTCGCAGCGTCTGCGGCAGGAAGCCAGCATTTCCGGTGAATAATCGACGCCATCAACAGTAAGGCCGGATTCAAGCAAAGGAATCAATACTCTTCCGGAGCCGGCCATGGCTTCAAGAATACGCCCCTTGGTGTGCTTTAACTCATTCCGGTAATAGTCGATATCGCCATCAATGGACTGGCCGATCTTTTTTGTATGATCGTAAACCTCAGTGCATAGTTCCCCATAATAACTAAAAGACATATGTGTTTTCCCTCCATATTTTGAGTTTTGCTCGGAAGGGAATAAGTATCGCTTAACGATTATCCCATCCGTACCTCTACATTCATTCGGTGAACAATGGAATTGCAGACTTTCATATTAATCACTCTCTTTCTTTTTTCGAATGCTTAATTATGACATTGCAGGTGCAATTTGGGCAACTATTGATTTCTACTCAACTGGCGTCAATATCCCTTTGTCCAGACAAGTCTGAAGCGAAAGCGCCTTGGCCCCGGTCTGGAATTCAATATGGACACGCTCTTCAGTCAGCTTCATAATTTCACCGCGGCCAAACACGCGATGCTCGATTATCCGGCCGATCACGAGGTCGCTCCGCTGTGTGAGCGCATTCGGGTCCATGGGGCTTTCCGGTTCTTCCGTTCTCACGGTCAGCTTGGCGGGGTTTAGCAGTCTTGCAACCTCGCCGACGAATGCGGACTCGTCCATTTTCACCCCATCGCGGTATTTGTAGGTTAACAGCTCCAGATGACGTTTCGCTCTTGTCATCCCCACATAGAACAGGCGGACGGCCTCCTCCATCGGTTCGGCATTCCCTTCCGTCTGCTGTTTCATATCCTCTGCCGAGGGGATGACGCCCGCAACCAGGTCTATCATATAAACCGTCTCGAATTCCAGCCCCTTGGCGCTGTGAAAAGTCGATAACGTCACGACATTTTGATGGTTGTTGAAGCTGGAAGCTTTCATGACCGCCTCCAGATGTTTGAGTCTCCCCGCAAATTCCTCCATGCTTCCTAGGGTGCTTGCGATCTCTTCCAGCGTATTCAAATTGCCGATCAAATAATCCTTGCGAAAGCCGAGTCGATCCACCATCTTGTCAATCGCCTTGTCGTAACCCAGCTTGGTACGGATCACACGGATCGCTTCAAGCGGCGGCATCCCCTTCATCTGCTGCAGCGTTTCCTTGCATTCCTGAATCGGCTTGCGCTGATATTCCTGCAGATCCACATAACTCAACAGATTGTCAAAAACCGATTCGTTATTTTGAATTTCCCGCAGCACGCTCATCTGGTGCTTCGTGATATAGCCATTGAGCTTCGTATACACCTGCTCCAGAAGATCGTAACGTTTGTCCGTATAGGTCATCCGCATTATATTCAGCATGTCCTTGACGATCCAGTGGGAGAAGAACCGGTTATCCGAATCCTTCATATAAAAAGGCACTCCGGACCGCTCGCATTCATTCATCAGCATAATGGACGATGAGCTGTTCCGGTAAAGCACCGCGACCTCACGCAGCTCCGTCAGCTGATGGATATGTTCCACCACATATTTGGATTGATGATTATAATCGGTAAAATGGCGGATCGCAACCGGCTCATGAGCCTCATTGGCCGTAAACATATTCTTGTCATAGCGCTTCTTGTTGCGTTTGATAAAACCGTTCGCCACGCTCACAATATCCGCAGATGAACGGTAATTCTGTTCCATATACAAGATCACGGCGTCTGGATAAACATCCCGAAAATGAAGCAGGTACGAGGGCTCCGCGCCTCTCCAGCTGTAGATCGACTGATCGTCATCGGCTACCACGCACAGATTGCCATGCTCTCTTGCCAACTCCTCAATAATGGCATGCTGGATGAGCGAGGTATCCTGGCTTTCATCCGTCAGCAGGACATCATATCTTTGCTGGTATTTGCCCAGCAGTTCCCTGTTCATCTTCAGCACGTCGCCGGCTGTTGTCAGCATATCGTCAAAATCCAGCAGAAGCTTGCCCGAGCCGCTGCCGGAGCGCTTAAATTCCTCATAAGCAATGAGGATCCGCTCGGCCTGCTTCACTTCACAAGGGACCTGGGCCCATTTGTCGCTGGGAATCATTTTGTTCTTGATGTAGCTGATGTAGGTAGTCAATTCTTCCATCTGATCCTCTGTAATCAAGTTGCCGGTAATCGATTGGTACACATTGCGCAAAATGAGTTTCTTGTGAAGCTGCTGCGAATCATAGTTCTCCCCGGCTTGTTCTTTATTATCAAAATGTCCTTCAATAATCTGATACGCGGTTCGGGTCTGCCGGAAATGTTCCCGTACAATCTCGAAGGCGAGGCTGTGAATGGTCGAAAAGTCGATTGGCTTAAGTTCCGGGAACAAACGCTTGAAACGCTCCTTCATATCGAGTGCCGATGCCCTGCTGAACGTGACCGCCTTGATCCGCGACGGATCAACCTTTTTCTGCTGGATCAGATATCCGATCTTCATAATGATGGTCGTTGTCTTCCCTGATCCCGGAGAAGCCAGCAGCAGCAGTGCTCCCCCGGTCTGGAGAACGGCCTGCTTCTGGATATCATTCAGAGTGACACCCGTCTGCTCTTCCTTGCGCGCGAAAAAATCTTCTTTGGTTATCATAAATAATCCCTCAATCGTTTCTTGTTAATCCGTATCCGCGAGCGGCAGCTGAAGCAGCGACGGCAGCTCTTGGCCGAAACCAGGGTCCACTTTCAGACACAGATGGTAATCATTAATCATCAGGTGCAGCTCGCTTGCCGTAGCGGAAATTCGTTCATTCTCCCTCAAACGGCTGTCGATTTCCCGAAGAACTGCCGCATCCGGGACTCCCAATGTTACAAGCATTCGGGGTGGGAGCGCAAGCATGGCGATGGGGATCCATCTGCGCTGCTTCGACGCCAGTACGAAATGAGCTGTTCCGCCAATCGCAAAGGCAAAATCATCTAAGACCTTATCCAGTTTGATATTCATCAACTCCTGCAGCCGAGTCCGAAAATCACCCACGTCGTCAACGGGAAATCCGATCTCGCGCATATACAGCACACGCAAAGAGCCACTGGGGACGACAACATCCTCTTTAATATAAGGATGAGCGATCAGTTCCAGCAAGTTCCCGTCCCCATCGCGAAAATATATATTCCGTCCCTTATCAAAATCAACCACTTCCCTGCCGTCCGGCCATTTCTCAATCATGACCCCTTGCTGCTTCAAGAAAGCGGCGAGCTGGTCAAATTCCGAATACGGCACTTCAAATGCCAGATGCGCCGGAGCAATAGGCTCGTAGGCTTCTATGAATAGGATCGTACAATGCTCCGTCACCTGAAATTCAACCAGGCTCCCGGATTCCTGAACAATCGGCAGCAGCAAGCGCTCATGATAAAACTGTTTTACGCTGGGAATCGAGACTGTATTCAGCTGCAATTCTTTGAAATGGGTGATCATAAGATCCTTCCTTTCTCGTCTGAAGCTTATCTGCTCATTATAAACCCCTTCGCTCATTAAAAAAACCGCCGGGTTTGGATTCCCGGCGGTACGGTTTGGTTTACAGGTTTGATGCAGTCATACGCATGCCGGAACGGCATTTGCCTCCGGGTTATTGTCTCCGGTGAACACCTACCGTCTGCTGAACATTCCCGGCAATCGTTACCGTGACGTTCGCGGTTTTTTTAGTGCCGTTGTTATAAGTAGATGTAAAAGCAAACGTCAACGGGCCGTCCGCCAGCTTCTCGAAGCTCTCATCCCACAAGCTCCCGCTCCAACCTGTTCTACGCAAGTCTGCGGCATCCAGCTGTGAGATGAATCCATTCATTGTCACCTTAACCGCAACCGCCTGTGTTGCTGTTCCAGTCTCTGTCGTTTGAGCGTTCAACACAAACTTCTCTCCTGCCCAGAAGACCTCATACCCACGCGGACTGTTCGCGCTGCCGCTTTGTTTCGTATTGTATTCTTTGCGGCGCTGATCCCATAAATCTGTGTGACGTACCTGCCCATATACTGCAAGCGGCAGTACCGGAATATCCTTGTGTACTGTCACCGGCGGCGCTTTTCCATCCAGCACCGTGAGCTCCACCTTGTAAGTCCCCACCTTGACTGTTCGGAAGGTCGGCCCGGATTGCGGATAAGGACTGTTCAGAACCGAGGCGAAGGTTTGGGATCCTCCATCCGGATCTTTGACAACATAGGAAACCTGCAGCGTATCCAGATCCGGATCGTCAATCGTATGGCGGATCTGAACGGTATCGCCCTCATAAACCGGCTTGGGAGTCCAGTCAAAATTAGCCGTCGGCGGCTGATTGGTCTCGATATAGAAATATTTCGGATCGCTCCAATTGCCCCAATCATAACCGTCATATGCACGTACTTTCACATACATATATACATGCTCCGGCAGATCATCCGCTGGCCGCCAGGATCTTATATTGCCCGGCTTGATATCGGTGTCCCGGTACAGAAGCCCGCCGTACTTGAAAATCTGAAGCTGATAACGGGTCTGAACATCTCCGTCTGCATCCTGATACGACCAGTCAAAAGCTGGGCGGAATTCCTTCAGTTTCGTCGGATTATTCTGGTCTGTGCTTCCCGGGACCGTTATTTGAGCTACCGGCAGCCGGTTCACGATATTCACCTGCCGGTTGAACTGCGCCTCTACCCCCGTAGAATCCTGGACCACCTGGCGGATATTAAAGGTACCCAGTGTATTGAAGACTTTGGTCCAGAATGTTCGTGAAGTGCTTTGCAGCGATTCGCCATCACCCGTCGTCACATTGCGAATGTAATACTCATGCGGCAGATTCTCACGACCGCCATCTTCGGCGTCATAGGCCGTTGAATCAATGACAACCGGGACGCTCCGATAGGTGTTCATATAGCTTGTCGTAAAGCCGGGAACAGGCGGCGTGTTCGGCGTTGGTATCGTTGAGATGTCCAGGGACACAACGGTATAGTCCGACCATGCGCCGTATTCATCCTTCACTGCCATGCCGATTTCGTAATAACCCCGTTCCTGCGGGGTGACAAGTTTTTCAAACACAATATTTCCGGAAGGCGTCTGGTAATAGAACTTCTTCTCGATCACGCCTCGGGTCACTCGGTAATCGATGGTAGACGGTTCTGTCGAGTAATTCGTTGGACTAAGGTACCGGTCCGGATCAAAGCTGCTGTCCGTCCAGATCAGCTTGCCGCCAGCTCCCGGAACAACGGTGAACTGGGATACCGGCCTGCGGTGAACCGTGACCTTTTTGCCAAATGCATTCGAGTTTTTACGGTAAGCATCAAAGGTCATATTCGGATACGGATAGCTTGGATTCGGATCATCCTTTGCTTGCAGCGTAACGATATAGTCTCCTACCTTGTCAAAGGTCAGCTGTTCGGAATTGAAGGTTTGGCCATTTTTGGCCGACACGCCCTGGTTATTGATGAACCGCGGCGTATGCTGAATATTCCAGCGGTAGGAGCCGGCTTTGGGGTCGCCTTCCGGATCCATAAACAGGATATTCTTGTAGATAACGTCCGCCGTGGCCGTGCCTTCATCCCAAATTGCATAGCTGTCCGACCATTCGATTTTGTTCTGGACGGCTTTGTATGTGAAGGCGCTGAACGTGACGAAGGATTTATCGCTGAAATATCCGAAACGCCCTTCCGCATAAGAACCGTCCGCGGCCGTCAGCAGCGGAATATTGTTGAGAAACACATCGATCTGGTCTCCTACCGTTTTGATCTTCACGGCATAACTTTTGTTCGATTCGAACGGATACGATCCGGCTTTGAGCAGGATTGCACTGCCGTTCACATATTTCATCAGATTGAACATGTGACCATCCGTTTCAAGGGCATACCGGTTGCGCGTATCCTGCATCCGGAACGAGAATCCCGTCATCTCCCGGTCATAGCCCACATCCTCCATTCGTAAGCTGAACTTCATCTCGACATCGTTCAGCGACAGATCGGAGACAAATTGGCCGCTGGTAAAGGTTTTCTTGACGAGTGGCGTTGTCGTGGGAGTTCCCTTCGCCAAGCCTAAAGCATAACCTCGGTTGGCCTCAAACTGCACGTAAGCGAGAACACCATCTCCCACATACTCACTAATCCATTGGCCGCCGTTGGTTCCCCAGTTACAAAGATTCACTTGGGATGTACGAGTGCCACTTGGATTAAATACTTCGATTGGAGAACTGCCACAAGTGTTAGATTTGCCTGTGGATGTGTTGGTTTGATATCCGTCAGCAGTCATTGATCTATTTTGGCCAGCGACATAATTTCCAGCCCAATCCAAGGTGTAAACAGTAGCTCCATTTGCTCCATACCGGTACGGAGAGTCCTGAGTTCCATTGTATAATGTCCGGCTTTTTATCGTCCCGGAATTTGTATTGATGATAGAATAGGCAGTCTCGCCGTTTACGGATACCTGATTGTAATCGCTCACCGTAATCTCATTTTTAATGGGGTTAATAGCAAGACCGTTAAAACGTTGATTACTTGGTCCCCCGCCGTTAAGATCCTGACCGGTATAGCCGCTTGTTGAAGCTGCAGTCAAATAAGTTCTCCAGGCCAATGTCATATCCGGGTTGTACTTAGTAACGTTCATATCCCGGTAATGATGAAAATTGGATCCTTGTGAGTCATACCCTTCATAGGTGTAAATGGCACCGGCCGGATCAGTAAATAATGTCCGAGCTACTGTATACTTCATATCCATGCCTGATAAACTCGCGCGTGGTGATGGTATGGACCAATCCCTCAATTGCTTTACGGTCAAATCGGGACTGATTTCTCTCCATTGTGTACTTGAGGACGCGGTTTTGGTGAAATTATCCCTTCGCAGCATCAACTTACTGCCATTTGCATGACTGATATACCAATTGCCGTAGTCATTCACAACATCTAGTCCCATATCGGCAAAACTTTTGGTCGCCAATTGATTTCCTGTACGGGCATCCAGAACCGTCATCGTCCTCGCATTTGCAACGTAAATGTACCGATCGGCAAATTCCCATTCTACTGCTCCCCCCCAATTAGTGGGTAGAGAAAAGGTTTTGAAATACGTATATGGCGATCCGTTTCTATAACGGTATAGTAAACTACCACCAGTACCGTAAGTTTCTTGCTCTGATAATTTTGATGGATCAAGGGCATAAATGGTCGATGAAACAATCTTATTGTTTTGATAATTATATTCATCAAAATAAATGGTTTTTTTGTTTGATCTGATTTTATTTGTTTCATAAAACAGCACATGAATATTATCTTTTCCGATTACCAAATCGGATAATGCTGGATTAAAACTCTCTGCAGCTCGCCAAGGAGAAAGCCGGTTATTTCCATATCCATTATCCGACAAATCAAATGCGTCGTACCAAGTTGTAAACGAATTGTATTCGATGTAAGGATAAGACCTCTGATTACCGAAATTGCGGCCTTCCCCGCTGATCAGGCTGCCGCCCGATGGCTGCCACAAATTGTTTTTATTGTACACTTCCTGCGTATCGTTCGTAATGTAGACCGGCCAGTTCATCATCACTTCCGGGCGAATGGTCGTGGACGGATCCAGATCCGGCTGCGGATTCTTGCCTTCGACTTCAAAGGAAACCTCCGGTGCATTGTTGACAACATCCAACGTCAACGTCGCCTCGGCGGTTTTGGAGGTATCCCCCCACTGGCCAAACTCCTCGGTCACCTTCACATAAAAGAGATACTTCCCGACCTTGTCCGGATTAATCGTCAGCTTGTCCAGCCGTCCTGTAATCGGTTGCCAGGCATCATCGGCAAAGCCGTTATTATTGGCATCGTACTTATACTTGTACTCGGCTTTTACAATTTGGTCGCCATCCGGGCTGGAGGATTTATTGAGAATGACGGTCGGTTCATTCCGGATACCGAGCGGCGGTACATCGAGCTTCGCAATTGGCGGCAAATCCGGCTTGACGATGATCTCGCAGGTCGAGGGTGAGACAGATTTCAATCCCTTGGTATCATAGACATGCAGAGATACCTGCACGGTAATATCGTGATCGGTGCCGTTCGTGTAGGATGTCAATTTATTCGTCCATTCATCACGTCCGTGGTTAATCGATCTTCCCGGAACGGGACTATAGCTTGCGCTTGCATCAAAGGCAGATGCAGGTACAACATGATTCTCAATCACCGTGGCGGGACATCGGGCAACGGGGATCGGGTTTTCCGGCCGGACAGTTATGTAGGTCGAGGCTTGTGTTGACAATCCCCACACATCATGAATCTGCGCGCTCACCTGATGGATACCGCTCGTGTCCATCTTGATGTTATACATGCCCCAGGGGACAACCGTATACTTGGCCGGTAAAGATTTGATCCACGGCGACTCGCTGGAGCTGAAGAAAAATTCATCGAAATAAATCGAATCACCGTCCGGATCCATTGGTGTAGGAACAGATGGATCCTGGATGACCACCAGGTTCAACGTAGTTCCTTCAATCACTTCATGAACAGGAACGGTTGGCCGCGAGGGATCCACAAAGGCGATTTGGAACTGTGGCGGATTATTCTGTGCGGGTCCCGTAACGGTCAGCGTCTTGGGCCCTACCCACTTCTCCCCGCAGCTGGTTGTGATTTTCATTGAAACTTGATGGGTCCCTACCCCGATAATCGAAGGATAGGTGTTGTACGTGTATGTAGAGTCTTTTGCTTGACCCACGACATCGGGTCCGATCCAGGTAAGGCCGCGCTGGATTTTAAAGGAATGGGATATGTAGGTGCAGCCCTGTAATTGAAAATCTTTTGGATGTAAGGTGAATGAATCCCGGTAAGAAATCGTTCCAGGAAGGACATCAAAGTCGCCAGTAAAGTTCTTGTCGCCCGGGTCCGGTGGAGGCGTGTCACCCGGTTTGAATGAACGGGATACTTCATTGTTGTCTTTTCGCGTTTCAGTAATTGCATTTGCACTGTCTACTATGAAACGAAAGGTTTTCGTATTTGAATTAGTAAACGTATACGTGAATGAGATTTCCAAGATTCCGCTATTTTGCGGTGTCGTGGACCGTGATGTTAAGTACACAGTGTTCCCTAATTCATCCATGACCTTTAGATTGTAGGGTGTATTGATTGCCGGTCCAACATTATGAAATTGGGCTCGAAAGGTCGTTGTTTTATTGACTTCAATTGTGCCGCTCGGAATAATTTCATCGGCAATGAGATCAGTTAATGTCGTTATGTCAGAGCTTGTATAGGTAACTTCAATCTCGAAATTAAGTACATACGTTTGTGCAGACCAGGTTGTTAGAGATTCTAAGACGTAGGTTCTACCTTGAACCGGATAACCAAGGCTATTATCAGCATCATAGTCAATTCCTTCGATGTTGTATGTGCTATTCATAGGTTTATGTACTTTTAAATATCCATAACCGTCTTTTCCCTTTCCGTAATAATCGATAACCATACCCCGTTGTTTTGGGGTGGCTGAGGTAATAGTAATAGAACTTGGTTCGACTAATGATTTAGAGATTTCTTCTTTTAATTCTGTTTTAAATATTGAAGGAGCAGTTATTCCATCAGACCAAGATGCTGCCGATCCGTCTGAGTATCGAAGTGGATCAGGAATTTTTACTCCACTGTCATCATTCACAGGGAAAAGTCCTGGATAATTAGATACGCCTCCTGATATTGTTGATGAGTCTGCAGTAAACTGATATGTGCCGAGCTCTGGCAGGCTAGTTCTCCATGAATTTCCAGAACTTGTACGCCAAATCGCGTGGAACATATTTGACGGTGCTTCACCGGTTAGTAATACTGCATCTCCATTCAAGCCTTCTATGCTTATTTTTTTTGTTGCTGGATCATATGGATCTAGCTGCCCTTTGTGAATACCATTTTTTGTTAGTTTATACGACTTAACTTCATAGCCTGTAAACTGCGGGACAGTAACTGAAATGTCTCGTAAATAGGTTGGTGAATATTTTTGATATCCTGCTAAATTTGATGAATTTATAATCAATGGTTCTAAGGGATTACTATCTGCAAAAGAAACGCTAGGCATTAATGAAAGACATATTGAAATCAGTAATATTATTGTATGAAGACGTTTCATGTCTTTCCCCTCTTAATTATAATATTTTTCCGTCTTTTGATAAAGTAAAGTAAGATGTGCTGCCGATCAATTGGAAGTACCAAAACATCTCATTGTGCGATTTGATTTCTGTGAGTTTATTTTTGCTAAGTGTGACTAAAAACCAAGTAGATATTTTATTGATTTTATCCATATGCAAGGACGTAACGTTGCTTATTGGGGTCATAATTCCCGAGTCTTTTGGAATAACCGTTCTGGTAAAGAATGGATTGCCAACTAAATAGTTGAAATAGAGTTCTGTTTTAGGGATAATCTTTGTATTTTCCATTGTAATCTTAAATGCAACCAAGTAATCTCCCTTCCAATCCGTGCCGTCTACCTTTATCGCTCCATTAGCCCAATTTCTGTAGGGGCTATTTTTATCGTCCATGTCGATGATTAAAACCTGCTCAAATGTTCCTCTTACAGAGCTAGATAGATCTTGTTTATTTGGCAAAGCATCCATTTTCCCGCCCCACATAGTTTCCATATTCGTCCCTCTAAGCTCCACCTCGGCATAGGATGCTGCTCTTTTATCCATTGACAGCGTCTTACCATCCACCAACTGCAGCACACGGTCAATAATAACCGCGGCCTGGGCGCGGGTAGAGGACTCCGCTTTCCCTAATTCTCCGTTGGCCACGCCATTAATAATGCCGCGTTTGGTGGACTCGTACATAAGCTGTTTGTCATCTGAATTTTTAAAGGCCGGATCGACCGCCCGGACTGCTATTCGTGCTGTTTCCAGACGTGTAATCGGCTTCTCCCAACCGGAAGTGAAATCCTTGACATTGTATAATCCCGCAGTTTTGGCTGCGCTCACATAAGGCGCGAACCAGGTCTCCCCTTCTTTGCGCTCTTCAACCGACAAATCAAGTGCCACAACCATCATTTTCACAAGCTCGGAGCGTGTTACGGACTGGTTGGGTTTAAACGTTCCATCGGAAAACCCGTTCAGAATGCCATTCGCCACTAGTTTCTGTACCGATGCATAGTACCAATCTTTGGAGCGAACATCGCTAAAGCCTGCTGTTGCCGCAGGGGCTGCGAACGAAATTTGGGTGAAAAGCAGCGTGGCTGCCATCACCATTATGCTGATACGTTTTTTCATGTAAAATTCTCTCCTTTTCATTCATAACTGAATATCTCTCAGACTACCTCTTCAACCTACACCAGCATAATCCAATCTTTAGCATATTCTACCATCATCTCCTGGCATTCGACGATCTTTTTCCTTGTCCGAATACAAAAAAAAGCACCTGCCTGCAAGCTGAAAAAACAGCTTGCAAGCAGGTGCTTCCTGCTCATGCATCATTTATACCGGTCACTTTATTACTACCTATAATAACGGCATGCTCGACAAATGACAAGGATTAAATTCGTCAAAAACCGCTCTCGTTCAACAATTCCAGCCAGCGTGCCGCGGAATGGCCCCATGTGAAGTGCTGCTCCACACGCTCCCGGCTTCTGACTCCCATCGCCAATCTCAGGTAATCATTGCGCAGCAGGGTAAGCAGCCTTTCGCGTATTTGCGCTTCGACCTGCGCAGGCTCAACCAGATAACCCGTGACGCCATCCTCGATAATTTCTTTCATTCCGCCCGCCCGGGTCGCTATGACTGGCACTCCACAAGACATAGCCTCCACATTCACCAGTCCGAACGCCTCCCGATTGCCGGAGGGCACGACGGCGACATCCGCCGTCAGGAACCAGTCGGGCACCTCGGAATAAGGGGCATACGGAACAAATTGAACATGCCCCCGCAGCTGCTTGCCTATTCGATGAAGCTCACGCACATACGCCGTCTGTCTGCTTGATCCGTAGAAGGCTCCGCCTACAATGACAAGCAATGCCGAAGGATGCTCTCTAATCAGCTCCGGCATCATCCGCAGCAGGTGATGCACACCTTTCTTGTGGATCAGCCGCCCCATAAACAATATCACATTCCGCCCGTTCCAGCCCCTCTCGGAACGAAGCTGGTTTCGGCGAAATGCCCCATCGAGAGTAAACTGCGATTGGAAACGACCGGTATCCACACCCGGGTATACAACTCTGAGCTTATGCGCATAATCCGGTACACGTGCAGCTACCACACCGCGCAAATATTCACTGTTCACCAGCACCTTATCCGCTGCCTGAAAGCTCCGGACAAGCGCAGCCGGGCGGATCGAATGCTGACCGATAAAAGTCGACGAATGCAAATGCAGCCAGTACCGCCCGGAAGGCCGCTGTTTCATCAGCTTGAGCACCAAGCCCGGCCGATTCTCGATTTCCGTAATATCCGGTTTGAAGCGTCTGATTGATCGTCCAACCTGCTGCACATATTTCCGCTTGTCAGCCGCCGGAAACCGCTCGCATCTCACGGCCCCCAAGCTGCCTATACGAGGGAGATTCCGGCTGCTGCGGCCATATATACGCGCTTCCACCGATGTGCCCACCAGCGGTGCAAGCTTCTCGATGACACGTTCGACCGAGCTGCTGTTTGCCGACGGCAGCGGAAAAGTGCCTGGTGTTACGAATGCAATTTTGGGGCGCCTCATCGTAAATAACCAGCTCCTTTCATAAGAAGCCTCAACTGGAATTTCAATATTTTTAGCATACGTTTCTACTAGCTTCCTTGAACCCGGCAATATCCTATAACAGGACATGACCGGTGAAGCCGCCTACCGACCGGCCAATCTCTCCAGAAGCAAACGAAGACCATAGGGTCCCAGATAAGCACCGCATGCCAGAAACACCGGGTCCATCAACACCTCATGTACCTGGGTCATGAATACGGTATGATCCAGGAGCGTCCGGATCACGCTTCGGGCTGCCAGAGAAAAGAAACCGATATACGCAACAACAGCAATCGCATCGACAGCTTTTTCCAATTCACGTTTCCACTTGCACAAGCAATACAGCAGGCAGCCTCCCATAATCAGGCCAGCCAGGATGATTACCACCATCAGCTTTCACCTCACTAGAATAGCATCTGCAACAATAGCCTGGCCTAAACCTGATGGATCACGTTCTCTATTGATTAATCAGATGTGATATGTCAAACTTATCCGAAAGAAGTTAGATGAAATCGAATAAGGACTAGGCAACCCTTTTCCTTTCTGCTAATTTAGAGTAATTGCAAGCGAAGAGAGGACGTGAATTTCCGGCATGACCAAATGGCTGCTTCGATCGATGACGGAGCTGAGCTCCCGCAAATGGATTTCTCGATTAACCGGTCGGTTTGCCCAGTCAGGCGCTAGCCGGCGCTTAATTCCAAGATTCTCACGCATCTATGGGATCCGCGTAGAAGAAGCCGAGAAACGGCTTGAAGAATACAGTACCCTCAACGAATTTTTCACCCGCCGGTTAAAACCGGGCCTGCGCAATGTGGATACCGATCCGGATGCCGTTGTAAGTCCCGTTGATGCTTTGATCACCGGATGCGGACCAATTGAAGCCGGTACCATCCTCAATGTCAAAGGACAGGATTATACGGTGGAAGAGCTGCTGAACCGCTCTCCACGGACAGATAACTATAAGAATGGCTACTATATCGTGCTATATCTCAGTCCGACCGATTACCATCGGATTCATACCCCGGTTGAAGGTACTATTGTGGAACGAGAGCATGTGCCCGGCAAAGTATATCCCGTCAATGAGTTTGGCCTGCGTCATATGCGCAGGGTTCTTAGCCGCAATGAACGGCTGATAACCTATATCCGCCATGCTCATGCCGAGTCGGCTGTCGTTAAGGTAGGGGCAATGAACGTGAGCAGCATCAAATATGTAGAGCCCCTTCATAATAAGGTGGAGAAGGGCGAAGAACTGGCCTATTTCGAATTTGGCTCTACCGTCGTGCTGCTGCTGGAGGAGAATACGTTCACTCCGCGTCCGGATTTGACAACTGGTCTGAAAGTTTCGGTTGGCGAAAGGCTCGGCGCAATGCTGGTTCCCTAAGCACGAATGTATTGGAGCAGCATCTGCAAGTAAAATAACCGCACCGCCACAAACCAAAAAGCGTGATGCGACTTGCAGGAGAACTCCGTTTAACCCTGCTTGACTCGCATCACGCTTTTTTTATATGGCCACCCGTTGACTATCGTCCTTGTTTGCCCCTTCTGCCATCCTCAACATAAAATCGTGCGCCCCCACCTGTCCGCTGCACTGGCTATAACCCGCTCCTATAATAAACGCACAACCTGTTCCATCCGACGAACCCCCAGATCCAGAAGCTCCTCGCTCAAATGGGCAAAACCGAACAATCCCGCCCTGACCTCCGGTTCATTCAACCATAAGCCGCCGTCATCCGTGAAATGAACCCCCGCTGCCGCACAGCCTTCACGGAACCGTTCATAATCGCCCGCTTCTCCGCGCCACTGCGCATATAGATGCAGACCTGCATCGACAGGAACAATCCGCAGCCAGCGGCCCAGCCGGAGACTCATCTGCTCACGCAGACAAATCAGTCTTCTTCCGCAAACACGTTTCATCCGGCGTAAATGTCTGGCATAGCTGCCGCTGTTCATAAAATTCGCCAGCGCACGTTGTTCGGCAAGGCCGGCTGGCCGGGGCTCGATCAATGATTTCGCCAGACGAAACGGCTCCACCAGCGATTCCGGAACGACAACATAACCGATTCTTAAGTCCGAGAACATTGTCTTGGAGAAAGTGCCGACATATACGACCCGCCCTTCGCGGTCCAGCGCCTTCAGCGGCTCGGACGGGCGACCGCCCCAGCGGAGCTCGCTGTCATAGTCATCTTCGATAATGACGGCCTGGCGCCGTACGGCCCAGTCCAACAGCGCCTTTCTCCTGTCTGCGGACAGGACAGCTCCGCTTGGAAAATGCCTGGTCGGTGTAACGAACAGCAGCTTTGCAGGCCAATTGGAGAGGAGTATGCCCTGATCATCCACCCGCGCGGGAATAATGGTGCCTCCTGCGGCGCGGACGGCTCTGGCTGTTCCGGAATAACAGGGATCCTCAAGAACAACTGAAGTGCCGGGTGTAACCAGCAGCATGGACAGCAATGTGATCGCCTGCGCGGATCCGCTGGTCAGAAACAACTGTGAAGCGGATGCATGTATGCCTCTCTCCCGTCTTAGCTCCTGCAGCAGCGCTTCCCGCAGAGGCAAATAGCCTTCTACTTCTGCTGGCGGTAAGGGCCAATGGCTTGTCATCGCGCGAACTTCGGCATACAGCGAAGCCCGCCACTCCTCCACAGGGAACAGCTCCGGATCTACTTGGCCGATGCCAAAGTCGATCAAAGGCCTGTCTGATCTGCTGGCAGAAGCTGGTCCACCCGATTCGGCTTGTTCCGCTGATTTATCCCAATTTCCCGATTCGCGTTCTTCCGTCTCCTGCCGCTTCGTGATGCCCATGCTGTTGCCCGTGCTGCCGTCAAGACGCTCGGCCCAGTCGGACAGATGAATGATAGCATGCTGTCTTCCCTGCTCCTCCGCCTTGGCATGATCCTCCGCTGAGGATGGACGATAAGCGATGAATGTCCCGCTGCCTGTTTCGGTCCTTACATACCCTTCCGCAAGGAGCGTATCGTAAGCGATATTGACTGCGCCTCTCGACAATTCATACAGCTTCGCGAGCTTCCGGCTTGATGGCAGCCTGAAGCCCTCGGGCAGCGTTTCCGCGACAATAGCTTCCCGCAGCGCCTGATAGAGCGCCTCTGACTTCTTCCCGAGCTCCGTATAATAACGGTCATAGGCGATCCGCAGCTCCACTGTCATTCCCCCATCCAATTGGTTCAATAAAACAACTCTAAATTGGATCTTTTTAGTTGTCAATATTCGGGATATTATAGTGGACATAGCCAACTGATCGATAAACGGCCACTGGGGAAGAATGGGGATGATTCTATGCGGAGAAAGGAATTTGAAATGGATAGCCAGATTAATCAAGAGGAATGCTCCGGTTTTCTGAAGGAAATGAGTTTCGGATTTCTGGGCACGGTCGACCCGGATGGCATGCCGTGCATCACACCGCTGAATTTTGTCTTCCACAATGGGAGCCTGTATTTCCACGGCAGCCGGATCGGCGAAAAAATGACCAATCTGAGGAAGCAAGCTGGCGTAACCTTTGCAGTCGCCAAGGAATATGCCATCATTCCTTCCTATTTCTCCGATCCGCTTATGGCCTGCCCGGCGACCTCCTATTTCAAATCCGTCCGTATAGACGGCCAGGCCGTCGCTGTCGATGATCCCCATGAGAAAGCAGAGGTGCTGGAGGCACTGATGCGCAAGCTCCAGCCTGAGGGCGGGTATAAGACAATCGATGCCGGAGATGCCGATTATATTCCCCGTCTTAAAGGTGTGGCGATCGTCAGGATCGATGCTTCCAGGATGGTCGGAAAGTTCAAATTCGGGCAGAATTTAAAATCCTCCAAACGGGAGTCGCTCACGAAAGGTCTGGAAAACCGCGGATTGCCGCAGGATACCGAAACGATCGAGCTCATGAGACGCTTCTGCCCTCATTCTATTGGAGACTAGCCGCTAATCGCATTTCTCCCTTTATAAGAATAAGGCCCCGCCCGCGATTTAGCGGGTGGGGCCTTGTTCATCAGGCTAGCGTATTTCAGACGGATTTTTCCCGGTATATTGCTTAAACTGCCGGCTAAAAAAGAAAATATCCCGATAGCCCAGCGTATCGGCGACCTCAGTTACATTCATGCCTGCATGCATGAGCAGATGTTGGGCCCGCTCAATACGCGTCCGGATCATATAGGTCTGCACCGAGGAGCCGATCATTTCCTTGAATTTGATAGAAAAATAACGCGGTGACAGCTGTGCACGCTGCGCCAGATCCTCGACACGGTGGGCAATACCAGGATTTTGCCGGATATAGTTGGCAATTTCATGAATCGCTTCGGTCAGCTGATTGCTGGCCTTGCGCTCCACCGGTCCTTCATGATCCTCGCGCAGCAGATGTATCATCAACTGCTTGAGAATAAGCTGCGCTTCCTCCTCGGCTGCATACGTCTTGACCAAAAAAAGCCGCACATAACGGGAGAGCATACGCTCAAAGTCGACCGTTTCCTTCAATATCCGATAACGCTCCGGAATCATCTCCATGGATTCATTGATCCTGAAATGAATATAGGTCAGAACGAGCGGCATTTGCGGATTATGGGTGGCGCTCGTATAATCGCCCGGGCGAAACAGAAAACAGCTGCCTTTGGATAGAGGGTAGGTCTCCCCGTTTAATTCCAGGTTCCCTTGTCCGCTCCATATATAGAACAGATCGAAGTTGGGGATCGGCTTTTCCCGTTTCTGCCACTTCCAACCCGGTTCGCAGACGATTTTGGCAAATGAGGATAGCAGTACGAAGGATGAAGCATTACAATGCAGCATACAAACTCCCCCTCGAATAAAAAAAACATATAAATACGATGTCTGAAATGCTTCCCAGCCATATCTTTTAATTAAAATTAAAACGCTGTTAGGTTATCTGTCGTTGTCATCATACACCAGCGCAAAATCACTGTGCAACCTGACATAAAAAAATCATCGTTCACAATGGCCTAAGCCTCGCCAAAAGTGATATAATATCAGCTAAAAGACTTCCGTTCCTCTTGGACGGTTGAATGATATTTTGGAAGGATGAATGTATTCCATGAACCCACTTGCCAGGCAGTTGAACGAGACGATTGAACGCGAAAATGCTAACGTGTATGCGATGCTGTCCTCCCTCGGCAGAGCCATCTATTTCCCGAAGGAAGGCATTTTGAGCCAATCGGCCGAAGCAAAAGCAAAGGCGAAGAAATATAATGCAACGATTGGAATCGCCATTGAAGACGGACAACCGATGCATCTGAAGGTCATCCAAGACACCCTGTCCGCGTATAATCCGAAGGACATTTATGAATATGCGCCGCCTGCAGGCAAACCTGAACTGCGCAGTGCGTGGAGCAGCAAGATGGTGGAAGAGAACCCGTCAATCAAGGCCAAAACCATCAGCAATCCGATCGTGACCAATGCGCTTACGCATGGCCTGAGCATCGTGGCGGACTTGTTCGCAGATTCCGGCGATGCCATCATTATCCCCGACAAAAACTGGGAAAATTACGAGCTGACCTTCGGCATCCGCCGCGGTGCGGAAATGGTGGAATATCCGCTGTATAACGAGCAGGATCGTTTCAATAGCGAAGGCCTCAGGCAAGCGCTTCTGGCGCAGAAAGATAAAGGCAAAGCGATCGTCATCCTGAATTTCCCCAACAACCCGACCGGTTATACACCTGGCGCGGCGGAAGGTGCGGAGATCGTTGCCGCGATCCGCGATGCGGCGGAAGCAGGTGTGAATGTTGTAGCGGTTACGGACGATGCCTATTTCGGTCTGTTCTTCGAGGATTCCATGCATGAATCGCTGTTCGGCCAGTTAGCCGACCTGCATCCGCGAGTATTGGCTGTTAAAGTCGATGGAGCAACCAAAGAAGAATATGTATGGGGTTTCCGCGTCGGCTTCATTACTTACGCCTCCCCTTCGGCTGCCCTGCTTGGGGCATTGGAGCAGAAAACGCTCGGCATTATCCGCGCCACCATCTCCAGCGGACCGCATCCGTCTCAAACCTTCGTATTGCGGGCGCTTCAATCGCCGGAATTCAACTCTCAGAAGGCGGAGAAGGCTGCCATTATGAAAGGCCGTGCCAATCGGGTAAAAGAATTGCTGGACAGCGGACGCTATGGCAAGGTGTGGTCCTATTATCCTTTCAACTCCGGCTACTTCATGTGCCTGAAACTAAGCGGAATCAGCGCCGAAACAGTGCGCACCAAACTGCTGGAGGAATACGGCGTAGGGACGATTGCACTGGGCGAAACAGATCTGCGCGTGGCTTTCTCCTGTATTGAGCAGGCAGATCTTGAAGAGCTTTTTGATACGATATATAAAGCTGTGCAGGATGTCGCTGTCACCAGCAGTTAACAGCAGGATCAATATGCAGGGCCCGTAGTGGACTCCACCCGGGCTCTGCTTTTTTTTATGTAAAGATTGTCTCCGCCAGGGCACTTATGGCTAAGTCAAAAGGGAAGCGCCGCCTGGTGCTTCCTTTTTGACGAGCCGGAGCTTTTAGCATGCACCTGCCCCTACGGCGTTAAGCTGCCTGAAGGTAACAAAGACGATGGATCCCGCCGGGAAAATCTGTTCACGCGAACTTTTATGGGATTTGTCACGACGCTTTCGCTCGTTGGTGATGGTCATTTCAAAGCCATTGTCATCGACGCTGATAATGCGCCCTTTTAAGATGGCATGATCAACACTGACTGTGACAAGGGTACTGGCCTCTGCCCAACCACATAGACGCTGCTTAAGCGTCGGCCCGTTAAATCCGTTCCTGCAGGGGCCTTGCTCGACTTTTTCTCTCTGCATAAATGGATTGGCATAGGCATTGTTGCCGTAATTTCCGAAATAAGGCATACGGCCATAACCAAAGCCAAAGCCAAAGCATTTAATGGTTGCTTTGCCGCTTACTTTTATTTTGGTTGGGGCTTTGCGGATAAGTGAATGATAATTTTTAACGAATACTTTTTTCATTCCGGTACCGTCCTTTCCTTCAAGTTACAATATTCTATGCAAAAGCAAGCAGGATTCTATAGACATATAACTTCATAGATTTGCGGATTTCTCCTTTTACCAAAAAAGAGAGGAGCGCAATCTGCGCTTCTCTCTTTTTCTGCATTCCAATGATTAGCGGATGCCAGCTGCGATGGCATTGACATTTCGGAAAGTAATAAAGACGATAGCTCCGGCCGGGAACTGGTCGAATCGCGAACGGTTGCCATCATTGCAATCTTCACGTCCGTGAGTGATGGTCATTTCAAATCCGTTATCATCCACGCTGATAACGCGGCCTCTTAAGATTGTGTGGTCAACACTGACGGTGACGAGCGTACTGGCCTCTGCCCAACCGCAAAGGCGCTGTTTGAGCGAAGGTCCGCGAAAGCCTCTGCTGCAGTCATCATTTCTATTTCTGTCGCCGACGCCCCCAACATCGCTGCCTCCGCAGCCTTTGATGGTAACTTTCCCCTTCAAATTCACTTTACCGCGAGAATTGCGTACAATTGATTTGTAATTCTTGACGTATAACTTTTTCATTTACACTTTCCTGCCTCTCCTTTAAGATACTTTATTCTATGTCTCGATCTCAAAGATGTTATAGACAAATAGCTTGAGAGATTAGCGGATTTTTGGTATATGCGAGAAAGCAAGTTTAAGTGAAACGCTTTGCCCGATCAGTTGATTTCTTCTTATCCCGGCTCCAAGCGCTGCACAACATAAAAAAAAGCAGCTCTCATGGAAGTGGAAACATTCCTAAGGAAAGCTGCTTTTAAAAAGCTGTATATACATGTGATCCCATCACAAGGGCCAAGATGATTGCCTAATCCTCTTCCGATTCGCCCATATAGCTTCGTTTTATGCGGGAAGGGCGCAGCCCCAGCGCGTACAAGGCGATGAGCAGAGCGGCTGCGGCAGCCGGTATTGGATAACCGCGCAAGGGCAGAAGGATAGCCTGCGGCAGCCATACCAGCGCGCCGCATACGAACAATGCGATGCGGTCCACCTTCAGCAGGGCCGACAAACGCGAATCATCCGGCAGCGGGTAGAGATGACGCCATACGGAATGACGGTGGGACTGGACCAAGGAAGCAATCTGTGTGCCCACGAGCCAAAGGAATAATAGACATACGCCGGCAGATCCCCACCCCGACCAAAGCGCCGAATAAGCGGCAAGGAAACTGGCAATCATGCCGAAGGCGGTCAGTCTCAGCACGATTGCACCCAATTCCGTACGAATGAGGGTATGGGCAAATAGATACGCAAACGCATTCTCTTTGCTGAATGACAGCCGGGCAGGAAGCCAGGTTATATATTTCCTTGTGGATACTTGCGCATTCTCCGACGGCACATCCGCAAATGCGCTGAAAAAAACAGTGAATCTCCGCCTGGTGGCGTTCTCCTCCGCAATAAGCGTCAGCCACGGTACCGGATAACGCTTAAGCCCCCGGTAGATCAGGGCCATCACGGCCGCCGCTGCTATGAAGTACACGGCGCCCATCCAGGGCTGTGCCTTCAACAACACCGCCAACCCCGCTGCAGTCGCTATCCACCGCAGCACACGCATGCCGCGCCGCGCGCCGATCCAGGATAACTGTCTTTCCCTCCAGGCCGCTGCCGCATTCAGCAGCTTAACCGCCAGTACCGCAATCACCAGCAGCTGCCAGGCTATCAGCCCTGGCCCCTTCACATAAAGCAGGCTGTAAATCAGCACAACGGCAGCCGCCCCTATAAGCCCCGTCGTCCCGTTATAGAGGAACGAGCGCCGCAAATACCGCCCCATCTGCGCTTCGCGCGGCACCAGAAACACAGTATCGGCTTCTCTGAGCCACGTCCGCAAAGGATTCCAGCATACGACTGGGGTCAGGACAAGCACGCCAATCCAGACAAAAGGAAACGTCTGGTCCACCTGATGAATCAGGGTCGTATAACCTGCGAATCCCGCGATGAGCAGAAATGAGGTTACGAGCGGAACACCGCTTTGGACCATTGCGCTTATGTAGGGCATCGACTCTTTCCAGAAAGCGCGCGCACGCGAGCTCCAAAGCATCTCAACTGACCGGTCCATGTGATCCCCCGTCCGCAACGAGCCGGTAGAAGGCTTCCTCCAGCGACTCCCTGCCTTTCTCCAGACCCGCTGCCACGCAAACCTCCGCAAGCGTGCCCTGGGCAATAATTCTGCCTTGATGCAGCACAATAAAGCGGTGGCAGTACGATTCCACGGTCGACAGGATATGCGAGCTCATAAACACTGACGAACCCTGACGGGTGACTTCCACCAGCTGATCCAGGAGGGAACGGATTCCGAGGGGATCCAGCCCCAGAAACGGCTCATCAATGATATAAAGCGCCGGACGCGCTAATAATGCGTTCATGATCATCACCTTCTGGCGCATCCCTTTGGACAGATGCGCGGCGAAAGCACTCCTTTTTCCGGTCATGTAGAAATCATCCAGCAGGTTCTCGGTACGCTCCTTATAGAGGGTTTCGTCCATGCCGTAAGCCATTCCTGTCAGACGCAGATGCTCTTCGACTGTCAACTCGTCAAACAACAGCGGCGTTTCCGGCACAAAAGCAAGCGCGCTGCGGTAATGCTCCGGCTGCTCCTGCAGGGTATGGCCCTGAATGCGGACTTCGCCCTTGTGCGGCTGCATAAGCCCAAGAATATGCTTAATTGCTGTGCTTTTTCCGGCCCCGTTCAGACCGATCAAACCAATCATTTCGCCTGGGTGCACTTCAAAAGACAAATCATGAAGCACAGGCTTTCGCGGACTATATCCGCCCGTTAAATGGTGAACATGCAGCACCGGTTCCATCACTACTCACCTCAACATTTATTATACCGAAAAAAGTCATTGAAGCGAAACCCGATACCAGCTCCCTCAAGCTCCTGTTATCGACTTACTTTTTTCAAGTCCGCTTCATACAAAAAACCAGCCGGCTGTCATAAGAAGATGACGGACCGGCCGGTTATGGAAATTTTGCTTCAGTTTCAGGACAGATTGATCGCTTTAATGATTTCCGGATCGATTTTGGGCTCGCGGTCGATCGTCATCAAGCCGTTAACCTCTTGCTGCACATCGGTAATTTGCGTGTAGCAAAAGCCGCATGCATAAGGCAGCTGCTTGATCGCCTGCGTAATACTGCGGAAGCGCTCAATGAACTGTTCCTCCGTTTTCACCTGATTGCCGTACCCCCAGCCCTCCTCGGAGTTGAAGGCAATCCCGCCGTATTCGCTGATGAGGATAGGCTGGCCTTTATATTCATAGCCGCTGGCCATCGCATACTTGCTTCTATTGAACGACTTTTTGAATATTTCGTCCTTATCTGCATACCAGGCCGCAAACGCTTCGCCGCGCTCCTCATAATCATGTAGCGTAATAATGTCGGATACCGTATGTTCCCAGCCGTCGTTGACAATTACCGGACGCATCGCGTCAAAGGATTTGGTCAAATGATAAATCGCGACGGTGAACTGCTGTTGTTTGTAGTCTTGGGCAATGCTGTGGACTCCCCAGGATTCATTGAACGGCACCCACGTAATAATGCTCGGATGATTATAGTTCTGGCGAACCGCCTGCATCCATTCCCGCGTAAAGCGCTGCACGGCATCGTCATTAAACTCATAAGCGGCCGGCATTTCCGACCAGACCAGCAGCCCTTTGCGGTCACACCAGTACAGGAACCGCGGATCCTCCAGCTTCTGATGCTTGCGGACGCCATTGTAGCCGAAGGCCATCGCTTTATCGATATCCTCAATCAGCGCGTCAACTGAAGGCGCCGTAAGATGCGTATCCTTCCAGTAGCCCTGGTCAAGCAGCAGGCGCTGATAGAGAGGCACTCCATTGAGCAATACTTCGGATCCCTGAATCGAAATTTTACGGACGCCGAAGTATGAACGGACATAGTCCGCCTCTTCCCCGTTCCGCAGCAGCGTAAATTCCACCTCATACAGATTAGGATTGTGCGGAGACCACAAATGCGCGGATTTCCACTCGCCAATATTTTCGCTCAACAGGTCGATCTCCAGAGTGGTCTGGGCGCGGTCCACCGATTGCTGTACTTCCCGGATAAAGGCGCCTTTAAGCGTTACACGCGTCTTTAAGCTAAGATGCTCCGCCTGATCGCAGCCGCGAACATCGTATTCGAATTTAATGCTTCCTTTGTCGGCGTCCGGGGTCATCTTCACCGAATCGATATACTGCGGCTCGACCGCTTCAAGCCAGACACTCTGCCAAATACCGGTCGTCTGTACATACCAGCAACCAAAATTATTCTCCACCCAGCGCTGTTTGCCCCGAGGCAGATTGCAGCTGTTATTGTCCTCTACGCGGACGGCTACCTTGTTAACGCCTTCTTGCGCCAGAGCATGGGTAATGTCGAATGAAAAAGCAGTGTAACCGCCTTCATGCTGACCGACAAACGTTCCATTGACCCAGACCTTCGTCAAATAGTCGGAAGCCTGGAAATTCAGCCTGATGCGTTTCCCGTTCCAATCCGCAGGAATATCCAGCTCGCGTTCGTACCATACGACGGGATGAAATTTCTCCTCGCCAATACCGCACGCTTTCGTTTCATACGTATAAGGCACTATGATTTTGCGGTCTCCCGGAACATCCTTATGCCAACCTGCTTGCTCGCCCTCCGACGCATCGTCGAAACGGAACTCCCAAACCCCATTTAAGCTCAACCAGGACGAACGGTAAAATTGCGGCCTAGGGTATTCTTTATCCACTTCAAATTGCAGCATGCGATAACCTCCTCAGTCATTAACTTTTTTGAGTATAGCATAACATCTATGAACTTCAAACATTTAATATATTGTAAAAAATGTGAGCCTCTACTTTACTTGGTCTTTCATACACAATACTTAATCAGGCTCACCATCCAATATGCTGACAGTAAATAAAAGCCCCCTTTCGGCAACGTAGGTGTTATTGAAGGGAAGCTTTCCATTTGTGAATGGCTCAAATCATAGACATGAAGTTAAGCGATAATCATGCACCCGCTGCCGCGTTCCACCCTGAATATGCCGTCTTCGAAGCTGCATGTGACCCGATCTGAACCAAAGCTTCCGTTTACGGTAAACACCGCCCCTTCCTTGCTGCTCTCTGTTTGGATTGTTATGGCGTTAACGGCATTCTCATCTTCTCCTGCATAAGGGCACAGTATGGCTGCAAGCCTGAGCTTCGCGGCGCTGCGGCCAGTATGAAGGGCAAGGTGATGACTAAGAACAACACCCTCATCGGAATATGTTGCTGTCTTCGCTGTCAATGACTGGTCTGCTGCAACAGCAACCCTTAATCCGGCTTGAGGCGCCTGGGCGATAAAATGCAGGCTTCGCCCATCCGGTTCCAGCGCGAAGAACATTCCTTTGCTGTGCAAATTCCACTCCAGTCCCGGCTCTATCGCATCAACCTCGTCATACAACAGCCAATAGTCTGGCCTGACGAATAGAATCCGGCGGTTATAGACGGACAGCTCTTGATAAGAATGGGTCAGGTCTGCATGCAGGTAATCATAATCCTGTTCTTCCCGTAGAGCTTTTATCCCGACAGCTTGAGACGGGTCCTTGTAGGATTGGTCCTTGCCATTTACGGTTACGACATTATGAAATTTGGAAGCCTTCAATAATGTCGAGAATGGTCTGTTGTATGTAATCGTTCCGGGATCAACGACAAGCGTTTCGCCGAACGCTTCAAGCAGGAACTGGCCTTTGTCGTAATGGGTGTGCTCGAACGATTGCGGTCCTCCCTCAAAGAAAAACAGTTTATCTCCGAAATTACTGCCTGTGCGCCAGAGTATGCGCTCTGTCTCCGCGAATATCCGATGCTTGGGAAGTTCCTGCTTCACAGGCTTCTCATCCTGCAGCAAGAGCAGGGTAAGCAGCCCATTTGTCGTATATTGGCCCGTTCCAATCGGGAGCCCGAAGAAAGGATTGCCTGGCGGGTGTGCGATGGCATAGTGCTGCTGCCACATGGCCAAGGATCGCGTATCTCCCAAGTAACGCGAGAAGAACAGCAGCGAAGGCCCCAGGTTATTGAAGTCCTCATTGCGGCAATCTCCCAGTGCGAGAAACCGTAGTGAAGGATAGGCAAGCGACTGTAAATGAGAGAGATAATCCATGGTTTGAGCCATTGATGGCGGTATCAGCCCGCTGACGGGACGACCGCTCTGGCCGCTAATAATCAACAGCGATTCAATCGCATAATGGGTCGTATATTCCCAGTACATCATCCCTTCATTCGTACTGCCGTCCGCATGGTAATAGCCGGCAAGCATGCGTTCCAGCCAACTGCTCCAACGCTGGGCGACTGCCGCTGCATCCGGATGACTGCGGGCTGCCGCATGTGCAGCGTACAACAATCCAAGCGTATATACAGCTCCTTGGTTGCTCCCAAGCAAGTACCCTTCCCCATTCTGACGGAGGAAGGCATCCAGCCAAATCATGCCTTTCGTATATAAGGCATCCTCAACTTCACGCCTTTCCTCCGGCGTGAGGAGCGGACAAATCAGATCGTAACACAATGCAACTGCCTGCGAGGTATGCGATTCAATGAAGGGCGCGCGATAACCCCGCAAGCCTGCAGGGTATCTCGCCACGAACCCTGCTGCCCAGTGCTTGATCCGGGCAACGGTCAGCAACGCCCTCCGGGCAGCCAAGCCGAAACGGAGATCCCCTTCGATGGCATAGGCGAAGGCGGAGTATACGAGTGTACTGAACAAGCGATGAGTGTCACTGTTAGGGGAGGATGCCCGTTCGATGCCCTGCCTTGCCCAGTCTACAGGCATGTATGTGCCAAGATAATCTTCCGGCCGATAGCTCAAGTTGGCTTCTGCTTCAGCCCGAATTTCACCGAACAGGCGGCTGGCTTCGGAACCTTTTTGGAACACGCGCTTCCGCAGGGCCAGCAAGCCTTCACGATCGAACAAAAAACCGACCGGCAGCATTTGCTCATGAAGCCCGGCTTCCTTAACCGGATAAACTGCTGCTCCCGCAAGCACCTCCTCTGTCGGCGCCACGATATCACCGCTTCCTGTGATCTCATTCGTTATTGCTGGAAATTCGCCACGGCTCTCCAGCATAATCCAGTAGATGAGACAGATCAGCTTCCCCTCTTGCTCCCCCGTTTCGCGCCCCGGATCCGTACTAAGCCCAATCGTAACGGAATTCAACAGCTTCCCGGCCAAATCAACGCGAAGCTCCTCAAATCCGCTTCCCGGCTTGCGGTCGACCACCAGCCGGTTTACACCGTCCACCATGACTTGAAGACTGAATGCGCCTAGCTCATCGGTGGACAAACCCAGAACCAATGCCTGGAACTGATCAATAGGCCTATCATACTGCTTCGTGTAAGCAACCGAACCTGACTGTTCAGGCCCGGACTGGGTGCTTAGTTGCGCGTACAGCCACATTTTTTTGAATGCGCCCTCGCCTGAGGTTTGCTCCCACTCGCCAGGTTCCCAAAAGCCCGGAGCCGTGAACACATCCAGCAGCTGTTCCCGCTCGTTCACCTGAATGAGCGGCGTATGTTCAGTCCATACCGGATGGTCTACAGTCAGCATAGCCGAAAGCGGTCCGCTATCCCAACAGGTCAATGTCAATTGGGTCAATATAGCGGACATATCTTGCGATCCCACCGGCTCGAACCAATTGGCCGGAATTTCAAGCAAATGGTCTCCAGTCCATTCCACCACGATCTGCGCACGATAACGGATCTGATCATCTTCATCGCGCAAGGTGGTTTCAATGAACGACATTGAAGCTGCACTGGAATGGATTGGGATGGATAAAGACTTGGGAGCGCCTGTTATCGGATCCAGAAGCAGGGAGAGTGTATGCTGGCTGGATAAATCCCAAATGCGGGGTGCTGTCATATTCTTATCCTCCGTCACCTTATTTTCACTTCAGCGCCGCTGATCCGGCTCTCGTTCGCAGCTTCCATGAAGCGTGTTATTTCCAGTGTGATCTGCGGATCCAGAGGCGTTGTCCCGGTCTGGAACATCTTCATGACCTCCTCCACGAAGTTCACATAAAAAGGCCGGCTGCCTCCCAAAGGATTAATGGCAATCGAACCGCTTTCCCGGTGAACGGTAATCCCGTAATCATGATTGTCCATCCGGTTGCCCCGAACCGTGCCGATTCTGCCATCTTCCCAAACTCCAACGACATGTTCGCTTCTGGAGTCTGAATAGGACCGGAGTTTCCGGCAGCCTGTCGGCAGTGCCGTATAAAGCATCTCTACGGCGTGGATCCCATACCAGAACCACCCGGGATTCGTTGGCTCCAGCGGCATGCAGGAGAAAGAATCCGCGCCAATGACTTGTCCGCGCTCATCCGGCAGCAGACTTTGGATCAGAGGGTCGGAATAACGCAGCGAGGAGCAGCTCAGGATGGCGGTCTTATATTTATCAGCCAACTCAAAAATCGTTTCCGCATCCCTTAAGCTTAATACAAAGGGTTTATTGATATAAACCGGCTTGCCATAGCTTGCAATTTGCGCGAACTGCTCAAGATGCACCCTGCCATCTACGGAAGTAAGGAAGATGGCATCTGAATGCCCAGCCACGTCTTCAATCGTTTTTGCCATAGACACGCCATATTTCGTGCGCATCTCCTCCGTATAACCATCAACACGGGAATAGCTGCTGTGCAGATCCGCTGACCCGCCGGGATAGGCAAGTGTGACTCTGCCGCCTGATACATGATGCTGATGGGAGGAGTCATTAAGCAGGCCTGTAAACAAACCGCAATGCGAGGTATCCAAACCGATCATTCCAATACGAAGCTCTTTATTCATCCTTGATTGCCTCCTTGAAATTACGAAATGATGTTCATGAGCCTTATTCTAACTTGAACTGACGCATAAAAGCAGAACCTCGTAATTAAAGACAACATATAGTCCTTCTTTTCATTCAGATACTAATGTTATACTTGCCTCGAAAATCACTCCATGCAAAGGTGGCGTTCAGAACAAATGACGATTACGGCAACCCTTATCGGTGCTGGAGGTATCGGAGACAGCCATCTTGAGGCCATCTCCAGGTTGGAAGGCATCCAGGCATCCGCTCTCGCAGACATTAACCTGGAGAGAGCACAGAATTGCGCAGACCGCTTCGGGCTGAAGGCCTATACGGATTACCGCGCAATGATTGCGGAAGTTAAACCTGATATCGCTATTATCGCGCTGCCCCACTTCCTTCACAGGGAGGTGGCCCTTTATTGCCTGAATCAAGGCTGCCACCTGCTGCTCGAAAAACCGATGGCGCTGTCCGACGAAGAATGCAGTGAAATAATAGAGCTGGCGAACAGCAAAGGGCTGATCATTTTCGTCGGACATACCCAGCAGTATCTGGCCCAGAATTTGACCGCCAAAGCTTTGATCCGCGAGGGCCGCCTTGGCAATCTGATTATGGTGAATGACAATCGGCACTGCTCATACTTCACACCTGACCGGCCAGCATGGTTCCTGGATCCTGCCAAATC
Organism: Paenibacillus nasutitermitis; assembly: GCF_014641075.1. GTDB lineage: Bacteria > Bacillota > Bacilli > Paenibacillales > Paenibacillaceae > Paenibacillus_Z > Paenibacillus_Z nasutitermitis. The sequence continues at coordinate 433,886 of NZ_BMHP01000001.1, read as the reverse complement.
GGGCGGGGGAATCGTCGCCAATCTGGGCGCACATTGCATCGACAAAATCCAGTGGCTGACCGACAGCCGTATTGTTCAAGCCAAAGCGATATTAAGCTATGAGGCTGAAGGGTATCCCGATGTGGAGGGCAGCGCTTCTATGCTGCTGACGACTTCTCAGGGCGTGCCATGCACCGTGAATTTGTCGGGCTACAAAGGTGTTGGCAGCGAGGAAACCGAGTTGGTATTCACACACGGAATGATTAAGATCCTCAATCACAAATCCGTCTGGTTGTCCCGGGATGGTGTATATCAAGAAGTGCCTTCAATTGAGTCCGTAAATCCCATGCGTCTCCAGTTTCTCGACCTGCTGGCTTGTATCCGGGATGGAAGACAGCCCTATTGCTCCGGAGATTACGGCCGATCTGTCGTTCGTGTCATTGAAGCGGTCTATGAATCGGACAAGCGCAAACAAGAGGTTGCCGTAAAAAGCTGAATAACCGTCAGAAGAATAGCCATTTTCTTTGACGGTTTGCATGCATAAAGACCGGATTTTCGACTATCCATGCCTTCAGCGGCTGGTTTCAGAAGAAGGGGTGGCTGTCTCCCTCTGCCCTGGAGAAAACTGCAGCGCAACCGGGCACAAACATCCATACTCCATTCACATTGACCCGCGTATGCTGACCGCCTCTACGCCGGGTCTTTTTGCCATTCAGCTGCAAGGGCATAACCATTCTCTCATTGGTTTAAGTCTACGTTTTTCAGCGGCCTATTCTGCTTCCATCTCTTTTTTATGCTAGAATATAGATTCGAAGAAGGTTTAAAAGGAGATTGATAGCAATGAATACCGACATCAAGACCACTACATACAACCGGCAAGAGCAGATCAAACGCCGATCAAGGTCGACATTTCCGCTGTTTCTGGCCGTTTGGATGATTCTTATTGCGAGTGGCGTGGTCGGCGCCATATGGTACACCGGAAAAATGAAAACGCAGATGCAAACGGAAATCAGCCGGCAGACCGCCAAGCAGATCAGCGCCATGCAGACGGATTATCAGAACCGGATCAAACAGCTGGAGACAAGCTTTGCCGGCGAGATCACCAAGGTTCAAGGAAAAGTGGACGCCCTCAACCAGCTGCTGAAATTCACCAAGGACAATGCCAATGACAAAACCGATAACAGCAACCAGCTGTATACACAGATTAATGAAGTGAAGAAAAAACTGGCCGAATTGCAAAAAAGTCTGGATGTATTGAAATGACGATGACAATTAAACAGTTCAACCGGTTTTGTCTGTTAACATGTGCGCCATTTATTGGTCTGCTGATCTGGATGCTGTACTCCAGCATGTCCTTCACGCTGACAGATAACGCTTTTCCCCGGGATAATTCGGCTGCTTCCGTTCCACTTCAGGAGACCAGCCGGGTTCTGGGCGACCTTGACCTAGCCAAGCAAACAGCAGCGGATACGGCCAAATCGCTGAAAAAAACGATTGCTCTCTATCAAGCTACCAACCAAAGCATGAATTCTATAGTCAAAACGGCTTCCGCCCAGTCGGGACGGCCGGCTAAAATTTACGATACCCGTATTACCAAAAAAATCGGGGCACCGCTGGAGACCGTTAAATCGGATAATTTGCAGGCCCAGCTGTTTGCCGTTAAAGCCCAGAATTTCAGCGGTTATGCGTTGAAGGTGAAGCTGAATTCGGATAAAGGAATGAAAATGGTATTGGGCCAGGACAAGTACGGCAGTTCCGAAACGACCCTCGCAGCGGTCAAAAGGTATAAAGCGGTAGCCGGCGTTAATGCGGGCGGATTTGCCGATGACCGTGGTAAACGTTATCCGCTGAGCACAACCGTCGTGAACGGAGAGTATTTGAGCGGGTTCGAACCTACCTATAAAGACCTGTTCTTCGTGGGCTTGAATGAACGGATGGAGCTCATTGGCGGAAAATTTGTGGATAAAACGCAGCTTGACGAGCAGAAACCTAAATTCGGCGCTTCCTTCGTACCGGTGCTGCTGAAGAACGGGGTCACGCAAAAAATTCCGGAGAAATGGAAAAACAACCCGGTGCGCGCTCCGCGTACGGCGGTCGCCAATTATAAGGATAACCAGCTTCTGTTTCTTGTTGTTGACGGGCGCAATGAGAACGGCAGCTCGGGGGCAACGCTTGAGGAGATGCAGATTCTGCTGTCCCGCTTCGGCGCCATCGACGGCTATAATCTCGACGGCGGCGGCTCCTCCACGCTGGTCTTTAACGGCCGAGTGGTCAACCATCCCTCGGATGGAGTGCTGCGGTCGCTTCCGACCCATTTCCTTTTTTTCAAATAGCAAAAACAAAGAGGACCCACGCTGCTGCGGCAGTCGGGTCCTCTTTGTTTTTGCTCCCAATGTGTGAGCTATATAGAAAATCCCCTTATAATCGGATCTCCATGCCGCAAACCGCAGTTTCTATCGGCCCCCGGTAAGTTTCCGCCACCTCAGGCGCCAGCTGGCCAATATCGCCGAAATGCGGCAGATGGGTCAGAACCAGACGCTTCACCTGTGCTTGTTCCGCCAATCTACCAACTTCTTCGCTATTCATATGGCCGTATTTGCGGGCATCCCTGACCGCTTTATGGAAGGAGGTTTCGGCGATCAGCACGTCAGCCCCCGCACAATGCGGAATCAGCGATTCCTCATAATACGTATCCGCTGTATAAACGAGGTGTCGCTGGCCATCGCTTATCCTCATGCCGACACAATAAGCTTCATGAAAGGTTTTGAAAAAGGTGAAATCAAGTCCTGCCAGCGGCAGTTTCCCTCCTGCCTCAATGCGGCGGATCTCCGTACCCGGCAGTGATCGGACATTCAGGTCCTTGTCCGATTCAGCAGCATAATAGACCGGGAGGACCGTGCTTCGGTTGCCCAGATCGGTATCGATCAGGCAGGCGTACTGCAAGCAGCCCAAATCGGCGACATGATCATGATGTTTATGCGTAATGATGACCGCATCAAGCTCTGGAAGCGTCAGATAACGCTGTACTTGAGCCAGGACCCCGCTCCCGCAATCAATGAGAACGGATTTCCCTTGATGCTCAAGCAAATAACCCGCTGTGGCTTCGCCGGCCTTGGGATAAGCGCCCCATGGGCCAAGTATCGTGATTTTCATTTGCTTTTTCCTCCCATTTCGTAGAGCAGAGCGAGGTTGTAGGCACCCTGAGCCATATAGTGGCTGGCCAGTTCATGTTTGCCCGACTGAAAAAACATCCGGACAAGCGAGCTGTTCGTCTGCATATGCTGCGTATAAGGAGATAAGTATACCGTTTCAGCTTCCGTCGTATTGCGGATGTACTGCTCCAGCTGGAGCTCGTACTCCAGATCCGTTGCATTGCGGATTCCCCGGATCACAGCTCCGATTCCGTTGGCATTGATATAATCGGCCACGACCCCTTCGTAGGGAGCGATCACAGTCCGGGCTGCATATTGCTCCGGGATAGAGCTTTGCACCAGCTCCGCCCGCTGCTTCAAGGTGAACAAATGGTTTTTGGAACGGTTGTTGGCGACGACAATATGGATCGATTCGAATATTTTTAAAGCACGTTCAATGACGGAGATATGCCCGAGCGTAATGGGGTCGAAGCTCCCTGCGTAGACAGCTTTCATCATTCATGCACCCTTTCGGCGGCTTTTTCTAGCATTGTAACATCTCTGGCACCGTATAACCAAGAGGCCGCCGGGCCACATTCCATGAATGTCAGCCAGGCAGCCCCGATATCCTGCTTATTAAATTATTCGTCCTTCGATACTCCGCCGACCGTCACGATTTCTGCCCGTCCGATGGACAGCTTGCAGCTGCCTTCGGGGAGCAGCTCTCCCGGCTCTTCGATAACATTGCTCTTATACCAGCGCACTTCCGAAGAACTGCTCCATGACAGCTCAGCGGATTCATTGGTCGTGTTAAACCAGCGTAAAATCAAATCTCCCGTTGATTTGGCAATTTTGACGGTTGACAGTGCCAGATTGGCCCCGGACCATTCCACAAATTGATATTCGGCAGGCAGCGCACCTGGCTGCATCGCCGTCTGAACGCTCATCCAAGGCACCTGTTCCTGATAAGCCATGGCAAAGGACTCCATTCTTCCATCCCCGCCTTCATGCGGAATGAACAGATACTCGCAGGATTGCTCACCGATACACTGCGCTTCGGGTGTCGGGAACACCCCCCAGTCGCCAAGCTCGCCAACCGCCCGCAGCAGCGTGACGGCAATCGTATTGCGGCCATCGCGGAGCACCTCGTATTCATTCAGCCCCAAATTGGCAACTGTGACGCCGCCTTCTTCGTCGCTGACATTCACGAACGCCTGCTGATGTTGGGCATTGCTTGGATTGACCCATTCTACGGAAGGCTGGATATCCCGCTGCGCTACCTCGAAGATGGAATCGGCCCGAAGGACGGAGGCCTCCACATCGGACGGGAACAGCACCCGCAGCCTGTGATCCATAGCCTGATTATTGAACCTGGTGTTGAAGCGGACAAACGGATTTCCCTGCTCCAATGTGACTCTTGTGTTCAGACGAAGAGTGACGGTCTCCTCAGACCGCTGGGCTTGGCGTTCCAGAAACGGTACGAACCCGGCAATTTCCTCAACCAGCCTTTCGTCTGCCCCTGCCGGGATCTCCCATTCGTGAATAATGTCATAGCTGGTGTGGAAATCCGTTTTCTCATGAAGCGAGATCACAGCCGGATGGCCGAATGTCGTTAACGTTTGTTCGCCTTCAGGCTGCTTGTAAATATATTCATTGCCGATATCGCCCGTGTTGTCGAAAGCGCCAAGATCCTGATATACTCGGCCATTGCGCTTGTCGGTGACATGCAGCGTGCCGTCATTCTGAATACGCACAGCAAGGAATTCATTCTCCATCTCGCGTGAATCATGCGCTTGGTCTGCTGCGTTCGAGCCAGTTGAAGCTTCAACCTCTGCCTGGCGAACAAGCGCATAAGTACGGTAACCGAGCGGCGGCACCGCATCAGCATGAAACGTCACCCGGACTGTACGAGCCATGTACGGCTGGCGGAACTTATCCTTAGGCAGATCGTAGCCGAAGGTAACTCCCAGATCCTCGATTGCAGCAGGCACCGCCTGTCCCTTAGGGTCAACGACCGTGTAATCGCCAGGGTTGATCTGCTTGAGTTTGCTGATCAGGGATTCCCTGTCCTGCGAGCCTATGGGCAGACGCTGAATATCCACATCGGTTACGACGACGCCAGTCCGCTTCCAGCCTGTAGAGTTGAACAGCACGAAAGGAACAGCGTCCTGTCCTTCATAAACACTCTCCGTATCGATGCTGGAGGTAATAGCCGTCATGCTCTCTAAGGCAATCTCCTCCGCCACCCGGAAGCTTTTGGCGAACCGGGTCATCATTTCACGGTGCACCTCGTCGACGCTGCAGCCGCAGATGCTGTCATGCGGATGATTCTGCATCAAGGTTTTCCAAGCATACGTAAACAGATGATGCGGGTAGGGTTTGCCTGCCAGCGCTGCAAAAGCGGCGAGCGGCTCGGCGACCTTCTCCAGCATCGTTTGGCCGCGCTGGTTCTCCTGCTTGATGTATACGCGGGCGGAAGCGGTGTTCGCCAGCGTGAACCAGCCATTGGTCTGCTGGCTCCGAAGCTCGCCGTGGATCACGGCCAAGTCCTCGGGAAGCGCGGCTTTGACACTGGCAATATAATCATCAAAGTTGGAGTGGACAAATGTAATCTCCGGCAGAATCTCACGTGCCGTGTTCAGCGCTGCAGATAAATCCGTCTGCACAGGCTGATGGTCGCACCCATTCATAAATAGCAGATGCGGAGTGGAGGCGAACTGCTCCGCGTCCTGCAGCTTGGTTTTCCAATAAAGCGCCGCCTGTTTGGGATCCGTCGGAATTTCCATCCCGTTATGATACCAGTTGGCAAACAGGATTCCGAGCACCTTCGAGCCGTCCGGCGACTCCCAATACATTTCCGAGAACATCGAGGAATAGCTGCCGGAGATTTCATTGTTAAAGCCCGTCGGTTTCACCCCTCTGCCGAAAACAGCCGTATCAATTCCCGCCTGGCGCAGGATTTGCGGGGCCTGCCCCATATTGCCGAATGAATCGGGAAAATAACCGAGCTTCGATACCTTGTCGTACGCGCTTGCATCCTGCAGCCCGATAAGCAGATTGCGGATATTCGCCTCACTGCTGGTGAGGAATTCATCCTGAAGAATATACCAGGGACCGATCTGAATTTGACCGTTGCGGACAAAATGCTCCAGGCGTCCCCTCATCTCCGGCCTGACCTGCAAATAATCTTCAAGTATAATCGTCTGCCCGTCAAGATGGAAACTGCGGAATTCAGGATCCGCCTCCATAAGACCGAGCAGCGTATCCATCAGCTCGATTAATCGGACATGATGTTTCTCATAAGGCATATACCATTCGCGGTCCCAATGGGAGTGGGAAATGACATGGACAGTTTTAGCGGACTCGGACATCTGAAGCACTCCTTTAGTATAACAAATATACAAATTTTTAATGGTCTATTAAATATGTATATAACTTATCATTCCGTTATTTTTCCGTCAATCGTTTTATTTATCGATGGGAATAGAACCTGTATGAAGTTGAAGGTTGCTTTTTATAATCGCAATCATTTACAAGCAGCAGTCTTAATTGTATATTTGTTATATAACTCTTGTCTGGAGATGAATCGCTTGACCCATTCCGAGAAACGTATTCCTTTATATATACAGCTTCGTTCCTTCGTGCTTGAGCAGATCCGGCAGGGCGTATGGAACAAGAATGATCAGCTGCCGACCGAGCATGAACTGGCTGCGAAGTTTAATGTAAGCCGTATTACGGTCAAAAATGCGCTTCAGCAGCTTGTCAAAGAAGGATTGATATACCGCATTCAGGGCAAAGGAACTTTTCTATCCGCGCCCGGGGTCGGGGAAAAAACCATTTACACCGAAGAAACCAGTGAAGATTCGACGGGCGGCGCAAAAAAGACGATCGCTTTTCTGATGCCCCGCCTGCAGAACGCTTTTACGGCCCATATCCTTGGCGGAATCGAGGAGGTGCTCGTGCAAGCCGGCTATAATCTGCTTTTTTTCAAGACGAATGATTCGCAGGAGCAGGAGCGGGAGCGGGTCCGCCAGGCTCTCCGGCTGGGTGTGAAGGGCCTGATCGTTTTCCCTGTGGACGGCGAGCATTATAATGAAGAACTGGTTCAGCTGACCTTGTCGCGTTTTCCCTTGGTCCTGATTGACCGCGATATGCCGGGGATTGCCGCGAACTGCGTCTATTCCGATCATAGTGGAGGCGCTTATGAAGCGACCCGGCATCTGCTTGGTATGGGCCATCGCCATATCGCATATATCGCATCCGGGAAAAGCGGAACGACCAGCGTTGAGGAGCGGCTGAGCGGCTTCGAGAAAGCGTTGGCGGAGGCAGGCATCACCTCTGCTCCCGGTTATCGGGTGACAGATGCGTCACCGTCCGTAATTGAAGCCTTTCTGGAGGAGCGGCAGCTGCCCACCGCCATATTCGCGGAGAACTCCGGGACTGGCTATGAGATTATGAAAACGGCCGCTATGCTGGGCATAAAGGTCCCGGAGCAGCTGTCCGTGGTTTTCTTTGATGATGTCGAATACGGGGCCATGTGGGCGGTTCCGCCTACAGTCGTCATCCAGCAGGATCAGCTGATCGGGCAAGAAGCCGCCAGACTGCTGCTGTCCGTGATCGCCAATCCCATGCAGGAGCGGCGCAAAATCGTGCTTCCTACAAAGCTTCTGGTGCGTGAGTCCACACGATTTTTAATAGACCAAGGCCCATGAAACACCGAAATGGGGGACTTCATTCTGTATGCCTGCTCATGAGAGGAGCGCGTCTATGCCAATGAAACCACAGCTTGTCCTTGATGCGGGAGGCGTGCTTGTGGCCAATCTGTCTCCGCTGTTCTGGCAGCAAATAGCAGGTGAACCCGCTGCTTATGATCAGCTGGTTCAAACATATCAACTCGAGCTTCGGGAGGACCTGTGGAATGGAAAAGCAGCAGAACCTGCCTTCTGGCATTGGCTGCGGCAACAACTGCCGCAACTTCAGGAGCATCAGGCGCGCCGTTTGCTGCATATGAATATCCAGCCTTTGCCCGCTATGAAGCTCATCCCGGAATGGCATGAGGTTTTCGACATTCATCTGCTCAGCAATCATCGTTCCGAATGGCTTCTGCCACTATTGTCGCCGGTCAGGCACTGCTTCAGCAGCATGACCATCTCCAGCCAGTTCGGGTCCTCCAAGCCTGCTCCCGCTATTTTTGCCCATACAGCTTCCTTGCTGCCTCCCGGATCCCGGGTACTCTATATCGATGATCAGCTGCATAACCTGCCGCCAGCGGAATCCCTGGGATGGTCAACTCTCCAAGCAGATAACGGCGGCAGATGGGTCCGGCAGGTACTCTCCTTTGCATAAGTTATTGTGACCGCAATGTAACATTGATAAGCTGTCCCGCTTTGGAGGTAGGTCATACGAAGTTCCTGCGCCTGCGGGTAATTCGGAAGCCCAGCAAGGAATAACCTTCCTGCATCAGCCTATGTCTTGTTTTCCTGGCTGTAAGCAGGAAAAACCTTATTGCAGTTCGCAATATGGTTCTGAAGGCCATCTTCGGCTGCTCTAAGATGGGAAATCCTTGCTGTAGTTCCTTACGACATCTTCTTCCAGCTCTAAGAAGGAAAAACCTTACTGCAGCAGGCATTGTGATTTGCAACCCACACTTTGGATGCAGAAATATATACCAGCTAATTTCGTCTATAGAAAAATCGATAAAAAAACCGGCCCCATAATGGGAGCCGGTTAATCAGGTTTAGCGCGAAAGCGGACGGAATCGTTCTGGAGAAACGATAGTGGTCGTCTTCGTCACTGGATTTCAACCGATACATGTTTTATACAATCAAAGAAATCCGGGGACGACAGCGATCGTAAGAATGATCCGTACGTGAAGCGTGCTTTGTTTCCTTCGATCCTTACGCAAAGCGTGCTTGTTTCCTTTGATCCGTACGCAAAGCGTGCTTTGTTTCCTTTAATCCGTACGCGAAGCGTGCTTTGTCCCGTACACGAAGCGTGCTTGTTTCGTTTGTTGAAACCTACAAGCTGATGACCGTGCCCTTGGCCTGCGATTCAAAGGCTGCGAGAATAACAGCCAGCGACTTGCGGCCTTCCTCGCCGGTTATAGCCGGAGGCGTGTTCGTGACCAGACTTTCAACGAAAGCATCAATGACGCCGCTTGTCTGCTGTTTGTCATTCGTTGAGATCGCGCCGACGTTATAACGCTCGACCGTTCCATCCCGAAGCTCCACAATAATCTGGTCCTCGGGATCTGTTCCGATCTTCATGACACCATTCTCGCACCACAGCACCGTACTGTTGTCCTCGCCTTTATAGTACGTCCAGCTGGCAACCAGCGTGCCGATAGCGCCGCTGCTCATACGAAGGAGGACCGTCGCATTGTCGTCCACTTGCGTATTTTTCTTATCCAGCGTTCCGATGAAAGCCGTCACCTGCGCTACCTCATCGTCCAGCAAATAACGGATCAGGTCGGACTTGTGTACGCCGAGATCGCCCATAGCGCCCATCACGGCTTCCTCTTTGCGGAAGAACCAGCTGCCGGGACCGTCTATGCTCCAATATTCTGGTCCAGGATGCCCGAAAGAAGTGCGGAAAGTAAGAACGCGACCGAGTCCCGCACTTTGGAGCAGCTCCTTCGCCTTCACGTGCGGTGGCATCAGTCTTTGGTTATGGCCGACCATCAGATACACATTGTTTTTGCGGGCTGCTTCAATCATCGCTTCCGCTTCCCCATCGGTGGCAGCCATCGGCTTCTCGACCAGCACATGAGCGCCGGCATTGGCAGCCGCGATTGTTGCTGCGGCATGCAGGTAATTAGGCGTACAAACGCTTACTGCATCCGGTTTGATCTCGGCAAGCATATCCTCGTAATTGGCGAAAGCTTTGGCTCCATATTCATCCGCATATTTCTGCGCACGCTCCATGACGGGGTCGCAGAAGGCCGCAAATTCAACATTGGGGTTCGCTGCATATTCAATAATATGTCTTTTTTCGGCGATGGATCCGCAGCCGATGACCGCAACTCTGATTTTACTCATACTGACGGCAACTCCTCTTCCGGGTATTGTATTCTTAACTCGAATGAATATTATGCTTTATGACCATTTTCCTTCAACCAGTTGATGCTGGTGCGGACAGAATCAAGCGGCGGGTTCGCGCAGGTATCCTGCTCGACGACGAGCCATTTCACATCAGCCTGCTGGGCAGCGGCTATAATATCGTTCAAGGCCAAATCCCCCTGTCCCAGCTCGACTGTATCAATGGCTCCGCCTGTTTCCTGCTGACGGAAATCCTTCAAGTGAAGCAGCGGAAGTCTGCCTTTGTACTTCGCGATATAGGCAAGCGGATCCTGCTTCGCATACTGGACCCAGCCGATATCCATCTCCACCTTAAGCAAATCAGCATCCACATGGCTGTACATGGCATCGAATATGAACTCTCCGCCGATTTTGCCGGCGAATTCAAAATCATGATTGTGGTAGGCGAACTGCAAGCCTTCCTGCTTCAAACGCTCGCCGATTGCGGCAAACTTCCGGAACAATTCCTTCCAGAAAGCTTCTCCGCCGCTAAGCTGCTCAGCCGTCAGATAAGGGCAAATGACATAGCTTGCTCCCACTGTTTTCAAAAAAGCGATTTCCTCTTCGAGATTCTCTTCCAGACGCTGAAGGCTGACATGACTGCCAAAAGCTTCAATGCCCAGTTCCTGCAAGAGGTCACGCATTTCCTCTGCGGAAGCGCCTCCATATCCCGCAAACTCGACCCCTTCATATCCCATTGCCGCTACTTCGCGAAGCGTTCCATTGAAATCATGTGATAAAACATCACGCAGTGTATACAATTGCAATCCGATTTTCATCTGATTCATCCTCTCTCAAACTGATTACTGATCTGACAATCATTATAGTGGAAAAGCCGCCGCAAGGAGATGTAGAATATACTTATAACATGAACAATCTTGCTACTAAATGAGGTCAGACTATGTACCCTACGTATAATGATGTTATGCTTTGCAGTTATTCTTATCATTCACATCCCTTTCAGATTGAATATTCGGAAGGGCTGCAAACCTATCTGTTCCGGCTTCAGACCGAGGGTTCCTGCAGAGCGCTCGTCAACGGACGGCTGGAACGTATAGAGGCCGGCGATCTGCTGCTGTTCAAGCCCGGGGATCCCTATCAGCTTCATATTGTGGCGGAGGACCATTCCCCTGCCGGCGGTCAATCGCAAACAGCGAGCGGCGATTATTTTGTGGTGTGCAACGGCCCCTGGCTGGATGAATGGTGGGCCCGCAAGGAACGTCCCCAGAAAACAAAAATTGTTTCCGACGAGCGGCTGTTGTCCATATGGAGGGCACTTGCGTTGGAGAAACGGCGGTTCATACAGGAGGACCGGGAAATGTGCGACTATCTGCTACGTTCCTTGTGTTTGAGTCTGGACAGGGCCGTAGCCACGCAGGCGGTGCTGCATGGGAAATCCTTTATCGCTACACGGATGAAAAACTTCATCGATGAACAGGCTGGTGCTACTTTTCTCATCCAGGACGTGGCCAGCCATGTTGGTTTGAGTGTTTCCCGCACCGTTCATTTATTCAAAGAATGCTTCGGCGTCACTATTATCCAGTATACCCAGAATGTCCGGTTGTCCATGGCGATGGAGCGCATGAAGTTCAGCACTATGCCGTTGGAGCAAATTGCCGAGACCTGTGGATTCGGCAGCTATTCCTATTTTTACCGGATTTTCCGCAGGCAGTTCGGCTGCTCGCCCGCAGTGTACAGAGAGCGGCAGACCTAGCGGAATGGGGATTTATGACCCGGTCAGACTTTTTTAGAAAAAGCGACTAAGCAACCTTGAGCCAACAAAAAAACGCTGCCCCCTCAAGAGGGTCAACGTTTCATGCCGGTCACGGATATGTTGGATCAAACCGTCATGTTGTCAATATGCGGCTACGCCCAGTTTTTTTATCGTTTCTTCGATAAAATATGGCTCGTCTTCAGGCGTGCGGGAGGTGATCAGATTCTCATCCACTACCACGGCTTTGTCGATGAACCGGGCGCCAGCATCGTTTAATTCTTCATGAAGCTCCGGATAGGCGGTTATATTCCGTCCCTCCAGCAGTTGCGCGCGCTCAAGGAGCAATGGTCCGTGACAAATTGCGGCAATGACCTTATGGTTTTTGTCCATCTCCTTGATGAACGCTATGACGGACTTATTGTCGATCAAATGGGAAGGCGATTCCCCCCCCGGTATGATGACAGCATCGTAATCCGCCGCATTGGCATCTTCCGCTGCTAAATGAGAGGTGTAGGACACCGTCCTGTGTTTACCGGTCAGCTCCATGCCTTTTTGTAAACTGATGATGACCGCCTCGTGGCCATTTTTCACTATAGCTTCATAAGGGTTTTTCATCTCGGAATCTTCAAAGTCGTGCGCCAGTAAGAAAGCCACCTTCTTCGCATGTTCCATCATAAGGTTCACTTCCCCTTTCCATTAATAACAAGAACCTGCCTAGCAGGCATATGTTCTATTACCCATTTAGTGAGGGGCTGAGACGTTTTCCCTTAAAATTACATTTCCCAGACCACCAGGTGTTCATGCAAATGAACGATAGAAGGAGAAGTATAGATGATGAAAGAATCCACAATACCTGCCGTATTTACCCCATGATCTGGATTTTTTACAGGCTACTGCAAACCGACCAGCACGACCATACCATTGGCCTGTATATCCAAGGCTCGGTCGCTTTTGACGGCTTCCCTCCTCAACGAAGCGATATTGATTTGATTGTCGTCCTGGCTCAGCCTGCAAGGGATGCGGACCTTGGCATGATTGATGGGTAGACAGTACGGTTCTGACGATTTGGGAGAATCGCGTAAGACAACTGCATAACATAACCGCGTAGCACAAACGTGCATGCCCCTTTGGACAGCAAAAAAAGAAGAAGCACCCGCACATGGCCGCTGCTCCTCCCTTTTACAGTTACTGACGATCATTATTTTCCTTGCTTGCTGCATCTCCCCGTTTGGCTTTCAGCCACTTTGGAGCCCCTTTATTTTTCCGTTCGCGTTCCATTTCTTTCTTCGACTTCGCAGGCTGGATGTTTTTAGCCGGTTTCCCTTTTGTATTGCTTGTGCTTCCAGCAGCGGTTGACGGCTTGGATGCTCTGTCGGATTGCGGCAGCTGCGCAGATTCCTTATGGGTGCCCGATGTCCCCGCAGCACGTGGATTCGAACTGGAAGGCAGGCTGCCCGAAGCCTGACGGGACGGGTCGCCCCGCTGAGCTTCATCTCCCCGGTTCTGCGTTCCCCCGGCAGATAATTTCGTTCTTGCAGCTGCATTGGCAGCTTCGCGGTGAGTTTTCCCGCCGGATTCTTCGCTTCCTGGATGCCTGGAAGCATCGCGGCCCGCCCTCTTCTGCGCTGCGGCAGCTTCATCAAGCTGTCTGCCGTAGGATTTGCTCCCGCGGACGGCTCCGCCTTCTCCCGGATCTGCGAGTTTTCCGCGGTACATTACTTTCTCACGCAGATCGATTCCGAGCTGCTTGCGGAATTTATCCATAATGAACAGCTGCTGTGTGGTAACTATGGATACCACCGTGCCCGGCTTGCCCATCCGTCCTGTCCGTCCCGACCGGTGAACATAATGGTCCGCATCCAGTGCCGGATCCAGGTGAACCACAAGCGGCAGATCCACGATATCCAGTCCCCTCGCCGCTATATCCGTAGCCAGCAGAAGCTGGATCCGGCCCTCGCGGAAACGTTGAAGCGTCCCGGCCCGCCGCTGCTTATCCGCATCGCCATAAAGCGTTTCAACCTTAAAACCCTCGTAGCCGAATTTAGCCTCGTAGTTGGCAATTTCATCGGTTTCATTAATAAAAAGCAGCGCTGTTTTCGGTTCCATCATCCGGATCAGACGCCTGGCCGTGTCCACCTTGTCCCGCTTGTCGCAAACCAGGAAATAATGGTTCACATTCTCAAGAGCCTGGCTGCTGCCCGTCGCATCGACACGCTCCGGTCCGCGCATCCACCTTGCTTCCACTTTCTCCATTTCTACCGGCCTGGTTGCCGAGAAGAAAGCGATTTGGCGGTCCCGCTGCATCGCCTTCAGAAGAGTCTCGACCTCCCGGGTCGAACCCAGATTAAACACCTGATCCGCCTCATCAATAATGACAAGTCCGATATGATGCAGCTTTAACTTGCCAGCAGCCATAATTTCATGAATCCGACCCGGCGTGCCTACGACAATATGCGGATGCAGTCTCAGCTTCTCCACTTGACGCTGCATAGCGGCGCCTCCAATTAGCTGCTGCGTCTTAATGCCAAGCGGTTCCCCATAATGCTCCGCAACGCGAAAAATCTGCATGGCGAGCTCCTGGGTCGGCGCAATCACCATCACCTGTACACCTGAATTGGCGGTATCCACCTTCTGCAGGGCAGGCAGCATATAAGCCAATGTTTTGCCCGTGCCCGTTTGCGATTTTGCTGATACATCGCGCCCTTCAAGCAGAAGCGGAATGGCGGCTGCCTGCACAGCAGTCGGCGTTTCAATATGATTGGCCCGGAGCGCCTCCGCCAGCAGCGGATGCAGCTCAAAAGATTCCCATGTCTTGTCCATCTTGTCCCTCATTCCTTAATGTTAAGCATCTATTATTTACGGTTTAGCCAGCGTCCGGCAATACGGTCCGCAAAACGCGGAAACAATCCGTATATCCGGATCCCGATCGCGGCGGATAACGGCAGGTCCACTTCCGGCGTCTTACGTTCGATCATTCTGACGATTGCCGCGGCTACCCGCTCCGGCGTGAGCATAAATCCCCTGACACTGTCGAAGTATGTGCCCTCCGGATCTGCAGATTTCAAAAAAGGCGTATCAATAGGACCGGGATTAATGGCAGATACCGTTATCCCCATAGGTGCCAGCTCTGTTCGCATGGCATTGGTCAGTCCCAGCACAGCATGCTTCGTGGCCGCATAGCCCGAAGCTTTAGCTGTGCTTATTTTGCCTGCCATCGACGCTACATTGATGATGTGCCCAGATCCCCGCTTCTGCATATAGGGCAGCACAGCCTTGGCACATCGTACCATGCCCATATAGTTGGTATCCATCATGCTTGCGAAATGCTCCACTTCCCCATCCACAAAGCTTTCAAACAAGCCAAAGCCCGCATTGTTGAGCAGGACATCAATGGCTCCAAACTCTTGTTGAATACGCTGGGTGATCTGAAGAACCTCGTCATAGCAGGTCACATCCATCCGGTAAATGCCATGCCTGCCTTCAATTTCGGCTGACATCTCCTTCAGGCGGTTCTCATTGCGGCCGGTAATAATCGGGATTGCACCGCGCAAAGCCAGCCGTTTGGCTGTTTCCGCTCCGATTCCGCTCGATCCACCGGTTATTAAAATGATCTTATTTCGTATCAACGTTCATCACCTGCTATCCAGTTTACTGCAAGCAGGACATTAAGGCAAAATATTCACATTTATCCGGTTTAGCAGGGTTGCCTGCGTATAGCATAGACAAGTTTTTTTTAGCTCTAAAAAAACAAAAAAGCTCCGGCAGGAGCTCACAACATGCTAGGATGCAATTAATACCTGAATGTCCAGTTCGCCAATTCCCTCCATAATAAGTGGAATAGTGAGTGCCCGCTGAGCTTTGAACCCGGCCGCCTGCGCGGAATGCATGACTTTAGGAGGAGTTATATCCACCCTCACACCCTGATTATAAAGCATTGTACTGGCATTTCCGCTGATCATATTCCCAAGTTCCGAGATTGCGCTTCGTCCCATCTCGTCAATTTCCGAAATGACATAGCCGCCCATCATCGCCGAAATCATCTTCATAGCAACCTCTTCACTCAAACCGAATACGATATCGCCTGTCATTTGGCCATTGAGACCGATCTGAATCCAAATATGATTCTCAACGAACTTAACGTCCTTTATCCCCAACTGCCCGGCAGCAGGTCGAATTTGAGCAACTTGTTCGATGACAATAATTGCGGATTCCAGGAAGGGATTAATATATTCTGCCTTCATCGTGAAGTAGCGCCCCTTTTCGACTTGATTCTTAATTCGTTCTTCTCACATATTATACTAAAGAAATTAGGACAAGTATACTACTCTCGTCTCCATTTTAGTAAATTATGTTGTATTTTGTCGAACTAAAGCCCCAGGAGGTAAGAGGATGCCGAATATATGGACGCATTTCATATTTGGCCAAAAAGTACTGGAAGTGCTTGGTGAAGAAGCTTTGATTGCCACAGGCGGGATCAATGGAGTGCCGCTATGCGTGATATGATACGGGCGCAGCGGCTTTTCCACGATCCTTCGGGATTCCGGCGGATCCTTACCTTCGGCAGGATTGAACCATTTGTTTTTAAACGGTCCCTGCCGCCTCTTGACATTCTATAAATGAAAGACGCCGGCCTTGGCTGGATCCCACGGACGGCAAACAAATCAGAACGGAGAGCATCTGGGACATGTGGAACATAGCCCTGAATGAAGACAAACCGATCATAACAGCGATCCTCCTGTGGCTGTGGGAAATCCATCGGATGGCTGCACAGCCTGTCCATGAAGACAGCCTGTTCCAGTCCTGCCCGCTCCGGGTGGCGGCGGCCGATCTTATTGCCAACCGCTCCTACGAAACGGGGCTTCCCTGCGGCAGCGGTGCCAAGATACTTCATGCCGATCCCATCTGGTCTAGGAAGACGAACTAGATCGCTTCCGGTTTAATCCGCCGGTAGCGCAATCGGATGAGACGCAGCCGGTCATACAACTTATCCACCGGCTTTCCTTTTACCGTATCCTCCCCATATACCTTGAAAAGGACCGGCTTCAGGTAACGGTCTCCCTCACTCAGCAGCGCTTCCCATACCAGCTGCAGCTCCGTTTCGGGCACCTGCTCCAGTTCACGTTCAATCAAAGGCTCCACATCATAACCTTCCGTCTCCAGCTTCTCGATCCGCTCCATGAGGTCGCGCCGCGGAAGCTCCAGCTCGGCTTGCATCTGGTCAAGCGTCTTCCCTTCTGCAATCGCTCTCAGAAGATGCTGCTTCTCCTGCTGTCTGTTCATCTGGGTTTTATACTTGTTCTCCTTTTGTTTGAATAACCATTGGGTATAGGCCTTCTGATCCAAAGAGTCTGCAACCCATTCCAGCGGAAAAGACGATTTCTGCTTAAACGCGCGCGTGATTGCGAGGACTTCTTCCCCGTAAGCCGCTTGCTTGTTTTCACCCCAACCGGGAATTTGCGCCAGCTCTTCAAGCTGATGGGGCACAAACGCGCTGATCATCCAAAGCATCCGGTTGGCGGAAATCAGATACGCCGATTTCTTATCGGCGATTGCCCTGGATCTGCGCCATTCCCGGAGCTGGCCGAACAATTCGCTGTTTGCGTTCATTTCACCGTAACACTGCAGCATGGTATACATCCCTCCCCTGCCGGCTGCAGATAGCCGGTCATCGAGAAGACCATCAATAAGCGGCATATAGCCCGTGCCCATCTGAACCGCGATCCCATGACGAAAGGCTGTCATCATTTCTTCCCAGGAACCTCCTTCAAACCAAACGGACTGCTGATCCGGCTTCTTCCCTTCCGGCTCCGTCCAGATCACTGTCCACACTCCCTCCTGCTCACATATGGACAGTTGTGCTTGAACGCTGCGTCCATTGTCCTCCGATTTCTCAAAGGTGTTCATAAAGACGATTTGCATGTTTCACGCCTCCTAATAATAGTTGTTTCTCAATCGCAGCAAGCGTCGAGGCACCCGGTTCTTGCGGAATGGGCACAAAAAAAGCACCTCTCCTGCCGGTTAGGGCTGAAGAGGTGCTTCCTCACGGTGCAATGATTTGATTGCTCAAAGCATAGCATAAGTTCACGTCTTCGTGCAATAGCCTTTTGAACAAAGAACTTCAGGCAGTATATGACAAGAGGTCTCTATCCATATTGCCCCTTGTATCGTCCAGGTGCTATGATAGAACGTGCACGCAACGGCCTGGCCTGCGAAGCCGGCCCTGCAGGATGTATAAATGAAGGAGGTTCCCCGATGCTGCTCCCTGATTATGATTTTATGTCGGACATGACTGAAGATACGTCGACGCGTTTCGTCACTTTTATAACCCCGAACTACAAGCGGTTCGACCTTGCTATCATGTCGACCAGCCGTTTCTATGGCAAGAAGCTGGTAACCGATTTGCAAAGCGGCCGTACCGCCATTATGGGCCAGGATGATTTGGAGCAGGAAGGTTATCTGGAGCATGTGTTCAAGCTTACCGAGGAAGAAGCCGGCGACCTGAGCCCGTTTCTGGAGCTTGTAGTGGGTAGCGTGAATTTTACGGATTGAACGGGATATACTAAGAAAGCATTAAATAGGCTTCAAAGCAGGAGGGAATCACAATGAGCAGCCGATTCAGCAAAGAAAACCGTCAGACCGATATGTCTTCGGTTGAATCGCAGCACAATGACCTCACGGCAGAAGAAAATACCGAGGAATCCTATGGTTCCGACCTGATCTCCGAATCACTTGGCTCAAGCACGCCATGGCGTATCGGTTATCGACCTTCCGACAAGCTCAATATCGTACCGGATGTTCAGGATGAGCCTTGAATTCGAACGTTAACCGATAAAAAAACGATAAAAATAGCCGGCCTCTAAAAAAGAGTGCCGGCTTCTTGTTGTCAATCTACCACTTAAGCTTCTCTCCGAAAAGCAAAGCATTGCTGAGCTCGCGTCCGGCAGAGGTCACAGATTTGCCCTTGTACCAAAGACCGGACGAGGCTCCGCCGTCCAAATTCATAGCCTGCCGGGCGCCAAGCTGGACCATTACCTGCGCCCATTGCTTCATCGTTGCTCCCGATACCGTGGCAATTATGACCGACCCGTCCTTGAGGATGGCAATACCGCTTCTTGCGCCCCCTCCGCTAAGGATTTTCGGATCCCTGAAACCTTCGTCCGCCGCATTCAGCGAAACCTTGCCATCCTTCACCAGTCTGGGACCTGCGCCAATAGCCGTATGCACCTGGCTCCAATCCAGCTTATTGCCGTTCATGTCCTGATATTCGACGTTGTAGGACACTTTGTCGCCAACTTTGAATTTGCCCGCTTGTCCTTTCTCCGCGCCCAGGAAAACCAATACATAACCATTCTTCGGAATCTCCGCATTCTCGCCGTAGGCGATCCGTTTCACATTGCCGTTCTCCACAATGACGGCCGATGCCGCAGCAAATCCCAGCTTTGCGCCGCGAGCGGGGGTAAACAAGGTCGCAGCCGAGCCGGAGGTAGGCTTGCGGTTAATAAAATAAGCATACCAGCCGCTGGTGCGTTCGCTGCCCTCAACATTCCCGAATATTTTGATGCGCAGGGAGTCCATCACCGCGCTTCCATCCCATTTGAAACCGATTGTTGTGCCTAAATTCCCAATATGCTCCGGCAGCCCGTCGCGGATTATATTGCCATATGGATCGGGAACGCCGCTATAAGCATCAAAGAAGGTCCCGTTAATGGCAATATCAGCGTTATAGTTTTTGGCTATCGCGGATAACGGCTGGGTTGCGCCTACGCTCCGGCCTGCAATTCCGGCAGTGACGGGCATGCCTTTGGGTATCGTAACCATGCTAACGGAGAAACTCTTGCCACCAGCCGTTACCTTACGCGATTCCAGCTTGGGAGAGAAGCCAAGCTTTAGCGGTTGCGCGGCCGAAACCTTTACCGGCAGCTTTAACTGGCCCTTATAGCCGGTAGAAACCACCGTAATAGTCAAGGTCGTACTGCCTGCGGCAGCAGCCGTTATAACACCCGCCGTATTCACCTTGGCGACGGCTGGATTACCCGTTTGATATGTCAAAGCCACCTTTTCGGAAACGATCAGCGAACTGCCGATAAACTCCCGTGTACCAGCGGTCAAAGCAACTGAAGCCTTGGGATAGGTAAGGGTTACTTGACCTGCCGGCTCTTCCGCCGTTATGGACTGTGCCCGGTTGGATGCTGTCCGGTTAATGCCCGATTTATCCGATTCCTTATACGGCACGGCTGATGCCGTCTCCATTAGCGGAACCGCGAGAACACCCAGCATCATTGTTGCCGCGAGCCCTGCCGTCTTCCAATTCAACTTAATCATTCTCTTTTTTTGACTTCTGTCTTTGTGCACCTTGCCCCAATCCCTTTCCATGTCCAGATATGTAGAGTGTCTATACCATTGTCGGATAAGGAGGGGGAATTTTGAATATGCTGATGAAAGATTCTGATGAAAAGATCATACTTCGGCTATTAAAAAAAACCGCAAGAGAGACGCTTTATGAAGCGTCCGTCCTGCGGTTACCGTTCAAATGTGTATCCTCCTTAGTTATTTTTAAGATCTATACTTGCTCCCTTTCAGTGCGCATTCTGATCCCGGAATTCCTTGGGCGTCCACCCGAAGTACTTCTTGAATACTTTAATGAAATAAGGCGGATTCTCATAACCGAGCTGCTCGGCAATTTCATGTATTTTTTTGCTGCTTTCCAGCAGGAGCTTCTCGGCTTTTTCCATTTTTAATCGTAAGATGTACCCGCTCAAGCCTTCACCAGTCTCGGACTTGTAAACGCGTGAGAGATAGACGGGATGCAGGTGGACAAAGTCCGCAACTGCCTGCAAGGACGTATCCTCCGAAAGATGATCCTCGACATATTCCTGGGCCCTCCGGATCAGATAGGCCGCCGTCTCGCCTTGCTCGCTGTTCATGTCCGCCTTAACCTTGCCAAGTACCCGTGATACCCACATCTGCAATTGCCCGACATTCCGGAAAGGGATCGCCTGCAGGAGCACACTGAAGTCTTCGCCGATGACCGCTTCCAGCTGTTTGCTGTTCTTGTGGGAAATATAAATCAATGCGCTTGCTACGGCAAAACAAACTTCCATGATATGTTCCTGGTAGGTTTGCCGATTACTCCGGCCAATGGACTCAAATACGGTGTGCAGTTTGTCGTCAATTGCATCATACCGTCCCGCTTCCAGCAATTGAACCAGTGTCGGAGAATCATACAAGCCGGTGGACGAGTCGATCGTCTGTGAATTACTGAAGGAGTCGGCGGAAATAAGAAATTCGTCGGTTCCCCCGAAGCGTTGCCGGATTAGTCTGAGAGACGATTGGTAGAGCATCGGTATTTCACGCGGAAATGATCCTTTGCTGCTGATCAATACGGAAATGCTGCCTTGAAGGAAGGATCTGACACAGTTCTGCAGCTCGCTTGCCTCACGTTCCAACTTCAGCGGTCTATGCAGCAGCGAATTCTCCCCGGAATAAAGGTCTGTGCTTAACACCGCCCTCTCCTTAATGAGAAAAACAAGGTAATCGTTGGCATCGCGGCATGTCCACAGCTCATATTCGTCTCCGAATATTTCCTCTGCCATATTCCCGATTGCATATTCCAACAGATAGAAATCATGTCGGCTGTAAGCAAAAAACGATTCGTCCAGGCGAACGAGCATCATCGTTACTTCGTCATCTGCGGAGAAGGGAATTTCAAAGGACTCCAGCTGTTGTGCCAGAACAACCTTTGGAAGACTGCGCCCTCTAAGCAGTTCATTAAGCAAATTATCTTTCAGCTTAGGCACATTTTCTCTTAAGGTATAGAGCGTCCGCTGATGAGAGCTGACCTCCTCCCATTCTTTACAAATCGCTTCCGTCGCCTTACGCAGACTTGCTATAATCTCTTCGTCTTCGGCCGGTTTAAGAATATAATCGACAGTATGACTTTGAATGGCTTGCTTAGCATATTCGAATTCAGCATAGCCGCTTAGCAGTATACTTTTGATTCTCTTGTGCTTCTGCCGGATCCGTTCGATCAATTCCAGACCGGACATGCCCGGCATCCTGATATCCGTGATCACGATTTGAATCGGATACGTATCCAGAAGATTCAATGCTTCGCTGCCGGAATAGGCTTTGTGCACCTGCTCAATTCCCAGTTCATCCCAAGGGAGCGATCTTGCCAGACTCTCCACCAGATGTTCGTGGTCATCCACAATCAGTATTTGAAACATCCTGCTCTCCCCTTTGATCTATCTCCAATGAAGAATAACCTTTAACCCGCCGGCCGATGAAACATCGAACTGCAATCCAGCGTTCGAATCAAACTGATAACGCAGCCGTTGATGAACGTTCCACAAGCCGCAGCCGATTTCATCCGTCAACGGCAAATTGATCTTCTTGGCAAGTGCAAGTCTTTGCACCTCTGTGAGACTGGGTCCGTCGTCTTCAACGGAAATATAGTTTTCGCCATCGCGCTGTTCGCCCCTTATGATAAGCTGCCCTGCTTCCGCATGCGGCTCAATTCCATGAATAATCGCGTTCTCAACGACAGGTTGAATCAACAGCCTGGGGATCTCAAGCTCGAGCAGATCTTCGGGGAGCTCAACATGCACGCTCAGCCGTTTCATTTGAAGCCCTTGTATCCGTAAATAATTCTCGACCAGTTCCATCTCTGCGCGCACTGTCACAAGCTGCCGTTCATTTCTCGTTGTATAACGGTAATATTTACTCAGACTGACGGACATGGCAATAATCGCTTGCTTCTCATCGAGCACCGCCATGCTTTTCATGAAAGCCAGGCAATTATATAGAAAATGAGGATTAATTTGCGACTGCAGCTGCTTTAATGTCGCTTCCCGCGAGCGGATTTGCTCCGCGTATACCTTCCCGACCAGATTTTCGATTTCCTCGGCCATTTCATTGAATCTTTGAAACAAAAAGGTGAATTCATTATCCGATTTCACTTGAATTCTCGCGGCATAATTGCCCTTCTTCAGCTGATGAACGCCCCGGATCAGATCCTTGATCGGCATACGGATATTCTGGTACAAAATATAAGAGATTAAAACGCTTACACAGAGCATAATCCCCAGGAACAAGAAGAAGAAACGGCGGTTGGCCGTAATGGGCGACAAAATATCCTGCATCGGCACGAAGTCTAACAGGTACCAGCCCAGCTCTTCCGATTTCACATAGTTCACCAAGTAATTGGCTTTGCCGATAGCAATTGTACCGTACCCCTGATCGGTGAGCTGCCAGTTGCGAATCTCATTGCGGATGTCCTGCGCAATGGAAAATGCGCTTCCGGAAGGAATCGCCGCACTGTCTGCGGGATTGTACAGGAACGTTCCGCCTTCTCCGCCGGAGTGATTGTTGTCCAGAAGCTTGACGATATTGCTCGATGAGAAGCCTACCTTGGCAATCAATCCGGCATTTTCCACCAGGCGATGCTCGTTAATGGGATCAAAAGCATAGAGTACGAATTGGCCGTTGGTCCGATCATATTGCCATTTCGGAGAGGCATGCGTGCCGATATCGTTCCAATCATAATAGACAAGCGAATATTGTCCGATCGCCTTCTGGATCCGCGGGGCGTAAATCGTAATGGAATTCGTAAAGGTATTGGCGACGCTCTGCAGATTAAGCTTCTGGCTGATGACCTGTACGTTCTTGAGCAGGTCATATGTCATATCATTTCCGTACAGATCCGCATCCCTGAATTCCTTCACATTAGGATCCTTGAGCAGGACATTTGCCATCAGTGATATTTGCCTGACATTATCGTCCAGCTGTTTGTACAAATACGCCAGCCGGGTTGTCTGTGAATCCCGGATGTTCTGCTCGAGTACGCCAATGCTTGTACGATTGGAATACATATACATAATGAGGACGGGAACCAACAGAATGAGGATGAGGATATTCACTTTAATGAAGTTGTTCATTCTGACCATAAATAACCGCCCCGTCTGTTTTCATCTCTTCTGATCACGGCAATTTTAACGAACAAGAGAGACGGATGACAGCTCCGCCTCTTCTTTGATAATTTCTATTTTTTCAACACATTTGCAGTATACCATTCATTGACTTCCTGCGTTATTTTATCCCCGCCGCTGGACTTCCATTTCTCCACAAAAGGTTCAAAGTCTTCGAGTGGTTTTGTCCCGAAAATAAGAGTAACGATCGTTTCATATTCCAGTTTGCTGAGAAAATCACCCTGCGTTTTTTGAGTTTCCGTGGTTGGTCCGACAAATAGGTTCATCCTGTCCGCATCCTGCTGCGTCTTCCAGGCTTTCATCGATTCAATTTGTCCGTCTATGCAGAGCGGATTACTCTTGCACGTATCGAAGCTCTCCTGTTCGCTGGAGGATCTTCCCGGCTTGCCCTGGATCATATAATCCAAATATCCGTCGACCTGGTACCAGGGATCGACAAAATAGTTCGGCATAAATCCGTACTTCGCCACATGGAATACGCTTCCCTGCGCATCGTAACCGCCGCTGAGCATTTTGTCCTTGGTCATGTCCCAGATTCCGCTGTCTCTGGCAAACTCGTACATGACTTGCGCATATTTGAACACGGCATCAGGGTGGGCGTAGTTTTTGTTGATCAGTATCGTTGCCCCGACCAGTGGGAATGATCGCCGTCCGGCCTTGCCGTCCGGTCCGACAGGAACGGGATACACCTTATAGGTTGCTCCTTCCACGTTCGCCCCCAAATCGGGCAACGGAAAATACGGAAACCAATTCGGTCCGAATACGATTCCGGCTTTGCCTGAAGTAAAGAGCTGCGTCGCCGTACCTCCGTCCTGCTGAGGGGCGTCCTTGGAAATCAATCCTTTGGCCATCCAATCCCGAAGCTTGGCAATGGCGTTTTTCATCCCAGGCTGTACCGTATCAAAGACAAGCGATTGTCCGTCTTCAGATTTGCTCCAGTTGCCGGGAATGACTCCGAATGCCCCGAACAGTGCAGTGGCGTCCGCGAAGATGTCCCCTGAAGGATTTTTCAGCTGCAGCGCCAGTCCGAAGGTGTCCTTCTTGTTGTTGCCGTCCGGATCCTGATTCACGAATGCATCCATAACCGTTTCCATCTCATCAATGGTCGTCGGCGCTTTCAGTCCCAATTTATCCAGCCAGTCCTGGCGAATATACATGAGCGGCGGCCCATTCGGTCCAAAGGAAGGGATCGGCAGCGCCATGATCTTTCCATTGCGGGTGACCGAGTAGAACAAGTCCGGATTCTCTTTGAAAATACGTTTAATGTCTTCGCTTGCATAGTTTTCGATCGCTTCTGTAAGATCCATGAAATTGCCCGAATCGATCAATTGATTCGTTAAGTCCGGGTCTCCCATCGTATTGATGACATCGGGGAGCTTCTCGCCGGATGACAAAGAAAGAAGCATTTTCGTCTTAAAGCCCTCGTTTTTTGTGGGGGCGGTCCATAGAACGTTGATATCCAACCCCAATTTCTCTTTGACTTGATCGAAAAGTATGTTCTTCTCCGCCGTTTCCCCATTGAAGTACTGAATGTCATCCGATATCGGAATTACCGTATTAATAGAAATTGCCGGCTCGTACTTGCCGTTCTGGAAGGGCGCGGTTTCCGTGGATACTTCCGTAGTCGAGTCCGTCGCTCCGCTTGAATTTGATGTGGAAGCACTCGGTGCAGTTTGTGGCTCCCCCGATGATGTGTTGCTGGAATTGCCGGAGCACGCCGCCAGTGTTGTGAGCAAGAAAACCAAACTCAGTACCAGAGCGATCCGCTTTCTGATTCCGTTCATGTGTTGACCTCCAATGTTATTTGTAAATGCAACCCAAGCATAGCGAAAAAATAACATCGAAAACAGAAAACATATTCAAGAAAAAAGACAATTCATTAACTTGAATGACAGCGCTTTCGACATAAGTTAACAGATTGCTTTTTTAGTTAAGGAATTGGCGTATCTGTAATCCATATGCTCTTTTACAATAATATCATTAACCCCATAAAGGAGGAACCCGAATTGAATTGGTACAAAAACGCCTGGAATTTCAGACAGACCTGGCAGCTTCACGCTATGCTGATTCCCGGAATCGTACTGGCCGTCATTTTTCTCTATTTGCCCATGTTCGGCCTCGTTATTTCTTTTCAAGACTTCAAGCCGTGGCTCGGATTTTTCCATTCTCCGTGGGTGGGATTGGATCACTTCCGTCTTATGCTGACGAGGGAAGACAGCGTGCAGGTCATTCGCAATACCTTCATTATAGCCGGTCTCAAAATATTCTTCGGACTATTGGTGCCCCTCGTGTTTTCTTTGTTATTGAATGAATTGCGCCATATGTTCGTCAAACGTTTGGTGCAGACGCTCGTCTATCTCCCGCACTTCATGTCTTGGGTCATTCTGGGCGGGATTCTGATCAACCTGCTTGGCACCAATGGCCCTGTCAATCAACTGCTCAGTTCCTTATTCGGCATTGAGCCGCTCCCTTTTCTGATGCAAGGCGACTGGTTCCGATTTACGGTGGTCGTTAGCGATGTATGGAAGGAATTCGGTTTTGGCACAATCCTGTTCCTGGCCGCCTTGACGGCCGTTAATCCATCCCTTTATGAAGCTGCGGAAGTAGATGGGGCAAGTCGCTGGCAGCAGACGTGGAGTGTTACGATCCCCTCCATCATCCCGATCGTTATCGTACTTGGCACCTTGTCTTTGGGCAGTATCCTGAATGCGGGCTTCGATCAAATATTCAATCTGTACAATGCGCTGGTCTATGACAAGGGGGATATCATCGATACCTTCGCTTATCGGGTAGGCCTGCTCAAGACCCAATTCAGCTTCGGTGCAGCAGTAGGCATGTTCAAAGCCGTCATTAGTCTGGTTCTTATCGTGACCGCTTACCGAATGGCATACAAATTCGCCAACTATCGCATATTCTAACCAAAGGAGCAGACTGATGTATTATAAAAGCAAAACCTATAAGCTCTTTTATTCCGTGAATCTCCTATTTCTTCTTACCGCGGCGATTGCCTGCATCCTGCCTTTAATTCATATTCTGGCCGTTTCATTCAGTGCCAAAGAGCCGGCAAATTCGCATATGGTCACTTTATGGCCTATCGGATTCAATGTGGATGCGTATAAACAAACTTTGTCCAATCCAAACTTCATACGCTCCATGGGCGTTTCGATCCAACGGGTCATCCTTGGAACCGGGATCGGGATGCTTGTAACCATATTGACGGCATATCCCCTTTCCAAGATGAATTCGTTGTTTCGCGGGAGAACCGCGTATACCTGGTTTTTTGTGTTTACGATGCTTTTCAACGGCGGTCTGATCCCCACCTATATCGTCATCCAGAAGATGCAGCTTATGAATTCAATCTGGGCATTGGTACTGCCCGGCGCCGTTTCCGCTTGGAATATGGTGCTCATGCTGAACTTCTTCAAGACGGTTCCCAAAGAGCTGGAAGAAGCGGCTCTAATCGATGGGGCGAATCATATCAAGACACTTTTGTTTATCTACTTGCCGATTTCCATGCCGGCACTCGCTACGTTGTCGCTTTTCACGATGGTTGGGCATTGGAACTCATGGTTTGATGGAATGATCTATTTGTCGGAGGCGAAAAAGTGGCCGTTAAGTACCCTGCTGCAAACCATTGTCGTAACAGAGGACTTCAGCAAGATCAACATGCGGCCGGAAGATATCCGATTAATTTCCAATGAGACCGTTAAGGCATCCCAGATCTTTATCGGTGCCATTCCCATTCTTCTTGTATATCCCTTCCTGCAGAAATATTTCGTCAAGGGTATGGTGCTCGGAGCGGTAAAAGAATAACCGGGAAAATCGTGACGTTCAAGAAATCCCTTCCCACCTCAAAGAGGAGACGCCGGATGCCGGCGTCTCCTCTTTGCCCCTGGATGGATGATCGTTGTCAGGATATGCGGAATGGACGACTTCAATTCATCGAACTTCTGCTCCATCAAGCTGGACGTACTCCCAGGATCGGGTGCAACAGGATATAGGACAATGCCGTGCTTACCCAAGCACGGCATTGTCCACTGATTTATTGCTTCAAGAACAGCAATTTATAGAGAATGGATGCTGATTCGGCGCGAGTTGCGGCTTCCTTCGGCCTGTATGCTCCGTCTTCGAACCCATTGATGATATCCGCTTGACGCATAGCGCCAACCGCCTGTGCCGCATAGGAGGAGATCTGCATTTGATCGGTGAAAGACTCCCCGCTGTCCACTGCAGGCACCTCGAGCAGCTCGGCCGTTAGAACCGCACGATAGGCGATGACAGCCATCTCCTCTCGGGTAATCGACGCTGCCGCATCGAAGGTTCCGCTTCTCCGGCCTTGCACAATTCCGAGCGTCTCTGCGCTTGCCACTGCCTGGTAGTACCACATTCCTTCTTTCACATCGTCAAAGTTGCTGGATGCGTGGCCATCAATCAGGTTCAATCCCTTCATAAGCATCTGCAGGAACTCTGCGCGGGTGACCTTTTTCCCCGGTTGGAAGCTGCTGTCAGTCATTCCTTGTACGAATTCTCTCGCAGCAAGCGTGCGAATATAAGAAGTTGCCCATGGGGCCAGATCCAGATCAGTGAACGAAACCTCGGCATACGCAGCCGTATATTGGCTTAAGTGCGCCGGTTGGAATGTTACCTCGCCGGTCTGTGCATGGAATCTCGCATTCTGCACCACCTCCAGGGTGCCGTCTTGTCGAATAAAGTAGCTCACAATCTGTTCAGGATGCTCCCCTTCTCCTGGTTTATAAGCCAACGATAAAACAATGGCTCCAGGGTAATTGAACTGATGCAGGTCACGGCCGTCTACGGAAAGCGAGATATCGTAAACTGCATGGCTGCCAATTTGCTGCCTCGCCGCTTCTGTCAGCGAAGCCGGATCGACTAACGAGACCGCGAGTATCAAATTAGAAGAATCACCATTGACGATGCCCGCCGATTCGTCGACCGCAATTTCCACAGTGACTGAGCCGGCCTTTATCAGAATACTGCGAATCTTATCAGTGGCGCTTGCCACATGCTGGAGTGGAATTGAAAGCAGAACACCATCAGCCTGCCGGCCCTCCCCTGTATTCAATTCAATCGTGAGTACGCCTGCATCAACTCCTTGAATCGCTTGCCTGATTTGATCCTCCTGCAGCTTGATTTGCACGATTCCGTTACCGTCTTCTGTTGCGGACACATGCAGCTTGCCGCTCGCAACCGTTATCCTCGACTCATTTGCTGCCTTATCTGGTTGCTGCCCCGAATATCCTTCATTCGAAGACGGGCTGCTTCCGGTTGGATCTGGATTTGTCGGCGGGTCCGTCGGTGGGTTCGTTGGCGGGTCCGTCGGTGGGTTCGTCGGCGGGTCCGTCGGTGGGTTTGTCGGTGGGTTTGTCGGCGGGTCCGTCGGTGGGTTCGTCGGGAGTGAGCCCGTCGCAGCGCTCGCTGTCGCCGAAAGTTCAGATTCGCCTTTACTATTAACTGCCGTCACCCGATAATAATAGGTCGTCTCCGCCGCTAATCCGGCATCGGTATATGCAGCCTCCGAAATGGCTGAGGCATTTATTTTCTCGTACGTACCGTCCGCCTCTTGGGCCCGATAAACGTTATACGAGTCTGCCATGGCAACAGTAGTCCAGCCTAGCTGGATCGAAGCGGCATCGGAAGAGCTTGCGGACAATCCGGATGGCGCCTGAAGTACCGCATATTCCGTCACCTGGATTTCAACCCGGCTAAGCTGCGGGTTCCAGAAGAAGTTGTTGATCTCCGGAAATTCGATCTTCATATACGCAGTTCCATAAGGGATTTCACTCAGAGTATACTTGCGATTCGTCCATAATACGCTTGTGATCGGCGTATCGCTAATGACCGCATCGTTGTATTCCGTCCAAGAGTTGCCGTCTTGTGACAGGAAGAACTTGAAATCCCGGATGTCTTCCTGACTTGATGAGAAGAGGCCATTGATATCCACGCGTGAAATGCCTTCAAAGTTGTAAATGACAGACTCAACTGAATCCTCTCTCGTCTCTGATCTCATCACACGACTATGATCGCCTAACAAACTGCCGTTTCCAGTGTCGAATTCCAGGCCTGTGCTGTGCGAGAAAGCGACAGTCCAATCATCAAGCTCGTCCGTATGAAGGGTCGTGGCCGCTGAAGCCGTTGTGGCACCGGCTTCGGCCGATGTCCCGGATTCCCCGGAGCTGCTGACCGCAGAGATTTTATAGAAATACGTCATCCCCGCGAGCAATCCGGTATCGCTGTAAGCCGTTGCTGCAACCGGGGTGCTGTTGATTTTCGCATAAGCGCCATCTGCGCTCGAAGCTCTGTACACGTTGTAGGTGTCGGCGCCGATGGAAGTTGCCCAACTCACTAGAATGTCTGACATCCCCAAAGCGGTTGCCATCACCTGAACGGGAGCCTCCGGCGTGGTCTGGATAGACACGCGCCCAAGCTGCGGATTCCAGAAATTCGCCCCGCCGAGCGGATATTCGATTTTCAGAAAACGTGTACCCTCAGGCATCCCCGTCAAAGAATATAGCCGATTCGTCCATAGAATGCTTGAGATCGGTGTATCCGCGAAAGTGGTTCCGTTGTGCTCCGTCCACAATGAACCGTCAGCCGAAGTATAAAACTTAAAATCCACAATCTCCTCCTCGTTCGAAGCGAACACGCCCGATATCGAAGCAGCCGCCATCCCATCAAAGCGATAAGTAACGTACTCCGCTAATTCCGTGTCAATCCCCGTCCGCATGACTCTGCTTGGATCGCCTAACAATTCACTGTTTCCCGTATCGAATTGCAGACCGGCGCTATGGGAATCGGCGACCGACCAGTCATCCAGCTCATCTGCGTGCGTTAATGGATCCGAGCATGCGCACGATGCCGAATAGGCGATCTCCACCTTGGACAGCTGGGGACTGTAGAAGAAAGCTTGCTCCGCGGGAAATTCGATTTTGATATAATTCGTTCCCGCCGGTACGGAGGCAAGCGAGTACTCGCGTTTGGTCCACAAATCATCATTGATCAAAGTATCCTGGCTTCTCCAGCCGATCTGTTTTGCCCATGTCACCCCGTCTGCCGACGTGTACAGCTTGAAATCGCTGATTCGTTCGCCGGACGAGGCAAACAAGCCTGTGGCGTTGAAGCTGATCATACCGGGATAATGATACGTCACATAATCTCCGTCAGTATCATAAGAAGGATCTTTCCGCATCAACCGGCTCGAATCGCCGAGCAGCGCGGCATTACCCGTATCGAATATAAATCCGGCGCTATGCGTATCACTCTTGCTCCAATCGTCAAGCTCGTCCACCACTACTTGCGGCGCAGCCGTATGGACCGCATTCGTGATCTCATAGAAAACGACGCCATGATGACCAAGAGACGGATGTAGCGTCAACTTGCCGCCGCTGACAACGGCCGTTTTGGTCGTGGAATTTAGCTCGGCCAAATCCCGGTACGTATCCTCCCTAGAGTACCAATAGTCCTTATCTCCCTGGTTATTAAGCGAAGTCGGTACTTCAACGGAATACTTCGACCAAAAGTTATAGGACCCGTCATTCAAACCGCGCGTGGACTGATCCGCCCACCACGTCGGCCAGAAATTGGCATGCTCATCGTCCACGATCCACTGTTTCACGGTTACCGAGTCCCCGGCAACCGGAGCGATGTTTTCAATCGTAATCGCAGGCGATTCCCCGGTCGTTGCTCCAAGATCGGCATTATAGTTGTAGATCATGAGGTTCACTTTGTTATCCGCTTCGTTATAACCACCGATTCCTCCGATTTCATTGCCTGGCCCATTAGCCGAACCTGTCAGCTGCGCATTGATCTGCCGGTCGCCGACCATGCGGTAGGAGAGATTCGCAATGTGTGCGCTTACGGAATCAACATCTCCCCAGACTCCTTCCGTGTTCATACCCCACATCGAGAACCAGTCGATATTCCAATCGTGCAGTTGCTTGAACAGCTTAGCATCCGCCGCCGCCTGGAAGCTATGCCCAACCACTCTCGAAAACAAATCCCTCCCGTCCAATCCTTGAAGAATACGACCCTCATCTATACCAATTCTTAGGTTTGTCAATCCATTCTCGATAGCGCGGCCGCGCAGAAACTTCAAGGTATCCTCCAGCGACTTGGAGGAAGGAGCAGGAGTTCCGGGCTTCAGATCATAGAAGGATCCGCTAATGAAATTAATCTGCGTTCCGATCTCGCCTGTCTTGGCATTGACTCCTTTCGCCACATGATCAATAAATTCCAAATGGCTCCAGAGTCCTGGAGAGACTGCCATCGCATGCGCTCCAACCGTCAGATTGGACGCTCCAATCGCATCCCGAAGCGCGGCTACCGTATAATCATAAAGTTTGAAGTAAGCGATTCGCGTACTTGATGCATCTATCGCACCGTCGGTGAACATATCGCGATTTTCAAACTCCGTGATTACTCCCCACTCCCAGTTTCTGACCTGGTCGATTCCAAATTCGTCGACTAATGCGTCTGCCAGAGCATTAATATAGCTATAGTACACCTCATAATCATCCGGAGGACTGACATTTACGCCGAATACTCCTATCGACGGATTGGAGCTATATTTCATCGGTACATTGCCGGTGACGATATAAGGTTTTAGCCCCTGATTAATAATGTTATGCATCGCCTGGATAAGCGTATCGAACTTGTAATCCGTCAGATTCGTTCTGTCCGAAGGATCGACGAACAAATCGCGGTTTGTACCGCAGCCGGTGTACCCCGTATAACAACCCCCTGTTGCGGTCATCAGTTTAACTCTTTCAATGAAGGGATAACGCGATGCAAAATAATCAGCTGGTTGATCATCTGCCTTGCCGGTCCAATGATCGTTCAAATCCCAAATGTTGAGTTGATCGAACTTGTTGGCCATCGTCTGTCCCTGGGCGCCCAGATCGAACGTCAACTGAACGCCGGCAGCGGCCTCCGATTTACCGGGCAGCGGACCCAGCAACAGGCAGATCAGTAGAACAGGAGCTAATATAGCGCTTACAATTCTCGGAATGTTCATTTTATTTCTCCTTTTTTTAAGTAGCCGTAATATCATTCCCGTATTATATTCCGGTTCTAGGGTCTGTCTTCTCTAACCTGCCACAGTTGTTTTCTGGAATAATTCCGATATAACCCCCTCCCCAAATAAAGCATGAATCTCTCTACAACGAGTTCTTCCTTTTCACATCACAAGCATAATCAAATTTAAATTTGCTATATAGAAAATAAAATGAATAAAAACATCAATTCATTAACTAATTTCAAGAAAACAGGCAGGAAATAGTTCGATAAACCCGCTTAACAGCAAAAAGACCCTTGATAGGCCGGATAAACGGCTGCAAGAGTCACCATTCTTATTCAAACAAGTAGACAAACTTTAACTATGAACTGGCTCGCCAAGTATCTTAACAAGACCGCCAAATTCCAATTCTTCAAACTTCCTTGTGATCGCATCATGACGGAGTTCCCATAGACAATCATTTAAAACACACTCTATGGGCACATCAAGCCGGATTCGGGCCAGATCTCTTGAAAGATGCAGCATATCCAAATTTTCTTCAATTTTCTTCTTAATACTTGCGGGAAGCAATTCAAGGCATTCGAGACAACCTTCTACAGATTTATACTCACTCAACAGCTTAAGGGCAGTCTTTTCGCCTATACCTTTAACGCCAGGGTAATTATCGCTTGTATCTCCCATAAACGCTTTTAAATCTATGATCTGTAAAGGTGTGAGTTGCTTGATAGAAAAAAGCGTATCTAAATCATACACCGTGTAATTAGATCGCCCCTTATTCATGATTACTACTTTCACCTGTTCTGTTATTAACTGAAGCATGTCGTGATCTCCAGTTAAAATAAATACTTCGGAGTCGCTTTGAAGTTGATTTGACAATGTACCAATACAATCATCCGCTTCGTAGCCAGCTAATCCAATATTAGGCACACCCATTTCAGCAACTACTTCTTTGACTAAGTCAAATTGCGGCAGAAGCTCAAGTGGAGCTTCCGGACGATTTTGTTTGTATTGGTTATAGCTCTCGGTACGAAAAGTACTGCTGCCCATATCCCAACAACAAATGACATGCGTCGGGTTAAACGTGTTAATAGCGTCAAAAAAGTATTGAATAAACCCGAATACTGCATTGGTAGGCAAACCATAACTAGTTTTCCGGATATAACCCGAATATGAAGTCGCATAGTACGCCCTGAAAAGCAGTGCCATACCGTCGACTAAGAGCACCTTTTTTTTGTTATCACTCAACCTTGATCTCTCCACTCCAAAACTGAATTACTATATATAGTATCATGTTCGTATAAGAGTCTCCACTCCTATATTTACCAGCTTCATCATGATATAAAGAAGATGTTACACAAAAGATTTGACAGACCTCTCCACGAGATGAATTGGCGAACTGCCCGTTTTTACAGTTATGTGCTTAAGCACATACGAGCTACAACAGCACAAAACTAACCTATGATCGCTTAAATCGTCAGTTTCTGCTGCAGGCAGCTTGATTTTTTAAATAGTGATTATGGTTTGGGTTCATCTATGGCTTCACTCTTGAAGCGCTGCATAACGAATCATATTGAGCAGAAGCCTATCAGCTGCTGGGTTTTTGCCTACATTCCCGATGATCTTGAATGTGTTCAGAATTAGCATGCCCGCATCCAACCGATGGCTAGAAAGCACTGTACCGGATTTATATCCGCCCTGACACGGATAACCGGTCGCGAAGCCAGCCGCCGCGATGTCAGTGGACAACTCTTGCCCTTCATATAGATGAGAGGGTGTAACCGTTCCAAAATACCTCCAATCTAAGATGCCTCGAGTGGGCAACCCTTCAAACATAGGATGCGGTACGGCGACGCATTCTTTGTGATACAGCCAATCGCGCAAATGATAGCAGGTTCCCTTGCGAGGCAATGGCAGTCTGCCCGTGGGATCTCCTCCAACTTGGAACGGATCTGGTGTCAGAAATACAACGCTAGCGCCTTGAGAAACAGCCGCTAGCAATCGGTTCCACAATAAGGAATCAATTTCCCCCTCTTTTAAAGCCCCCACAAGAACGAGCGAGTCCCCGTCAAGCACAGAATCAATACTATAACGTGTCGTAGGAAAGCCTCTCGCATGCAGCCATTCCTCAATCTCATCATTAATACCCCATAGAACGAGCCCGGAATGATCATCTGCAGCTTTCACCTCATCTGAAAGGAAAAATTCAAGTCTTCCCCCAGCAGGAGCTCCTCCACGATCCAATATGATTTCAAACTCATAGGTCCCTTCCGGGCCATCCAGTACCACTTCATCACGATATACGCAAGCGGCTAACGGTGCTGGGTCTTTAATTTCAAAACTCGCCGCCGTTTCCCACACAACATTGCCGTCGTGCGATATACGCAGTGAAGCAGAGTATTGCCCTGCCGCTAGCACATCCTCGTTAGCCAACACTGCTTCAATAGCGAATGGTTTCCCTGTATACGCATGGAGAGGATCGACAAACAAACACCAGCGCAGGGGACTCCATCCATCCGCCAACACATCGACGATCCCCGGCTTCCACTCCCGCCAGAATGTCCAGAGTCCCTCACCAGTAATCGCGTGGTCCAACATGCCAGTTAAATTGAAACCGGCCACATTGGGATTCGCGCGAATGAGATCGAATTGGAATCTCCGCTGCAAGGCGTGTAAACGCTGGCTTTCCTCAAACAGCCGTTCCGGGAACGAATATGCCTTATCGAAACCATACGCATTCCAATCGAAGAGGAAGCGATCCGCCATCGAATGGAACAACCTAGCATCCAACAATCCCCGGTCCACTCCGTGCTGATCATATCGTTTACTGCCCCGTAAGACATCGAGCAAGCTGCCTACGCCATACTCACTGACGAAAATTGGTTTAGCACCTTCCCCAATACTGCGAATCTCTCGAGTGATCTCTGAGTTTTGCGGCAGCGTGGGATATAAATGAGCATCTCCGGCCCCTTTCACATATCCATTTATGCCCTTATACCATTCTGTTCGTTTGACATCACCTAGGATACCTGGCTCTTCATTACCCCACACATGTTCCCACTCCAATGAGTGAGGATTGCTGACGGAACCTGCCGCGTTATGGCCGTCCCAGCGACCGCTTCCGAGCAGCACAAGCCTGGTTGCATCCAGTTGGCGCAACCTCGCCAAGAACTGGTGGGCATGACGGAATACCGGTCCGTCAAACGTTTCGTTCAATAACCCCCAGATCACAACGGACGGATGATTTCGGTCGCGCTGTACCATCCCGAGCGTCGAGCGGTCGAACCGTTCGCCCATCTGTGGAGAATCTTCTAGCAGCCAGGCCGCATGGCATTCCTCATAGACCATCAAGCCGATTTCATCGCAGAAATCTAGCTGCTCCGGGATGGCTGTTCCGGCAATGAACCGCACCATATTAAACCCGCTTGCTTTGGAAAAAATGAGATCCTTGTAAAGCAGCTCCCTGTTAATCGGCACACGACCGCCAATTGGATAATGATTGCCTGTATGAGTTGATCGCACGAACACTCTCTTCCCGTTCAGGAAAAAATAGCCGTCCTTCACTTCGAAATGACGGAACCCAAACCGAATTGTCCGTTCGTCGATCATAGGTGCAGTGTTGTTGGAAGCCTTTACAATCAGTTGCATTTGAATCTGATATAAATACGGATCTTCAGTACTCCATGGATGAGGGTCTTCCATGCGAAATCGAACTGCCGCTTCGCGAGAATTTGCACCGAAATTAATCTCCTGGACAAGAGAAGCCGTCAATTGTCCGTCACGAACAGGTCTAACAGTTGCAGTCAGCATCCCGGAGCAGTCACTGAGAGACTCTGATTCCAATTCAAGCTCTACATTCACTTCGCCAGTGTGAAGGTCAGCTGTGACCCTCGCATCTCTGAAGCGAATCATGGGTACTTCGCACAATGTTACCGGCATCACGATTCCGCCTGAGTTGAAACTACTGCCTGGAGTGAATTTTGCCGTAGCGACCTTATTCATGTGTGGAATTTGCTTCAGTGCAAAACCCTCAACCGGCTCCTCACCCGGATTGATTACGCGAACAGCGAGGAGATTCCTGGCGTTCGGATGCAGAACATCCGTAACTTCTAATTCAAACGGGACTTCCGCACCTTCATGTTCGCCAATGAATATACCGTTCAGCCAGATCTTCGCCGCATAATCAACAGCACCAAATTTCAACAAATACCTGCTAGTCGGAGTGTTGCTAAGCTGAGGATCAAATTCCGTCCAGTACCAAGCGATGCCATTATAATCCGGAAATACTTGCTGAATAATGCCTGGCACGATAACGTCCTTCGCTGCGTTAGGGGCGCCGGACGCAAACCATTCCTTATGGATTCCTACGTTCTCGGGGTCGGTGCTGAGACGCCACCCCTTTTGAAAAATAAAAGCGCGTTCCGTAAACATATCCACACTCCTCATTCAAACGATTTTTCCCCTTACCAACCATGCGAGCCTCAATTCCCATATCACAATACAAACACATACAATATATAATTTTAGTATACAATGTTATTTTTTTGTAGTAAATACAATTATGGCGTATATAAAAAAGACTTAGAGACGTATGGCATGACGCTCCGATGTGGGAATTCCTTGTTCGGTCAAAACATCTTTCAGGAAGGTTAGAGGAATAATCAACCGTAGTAAAAAACTAGATTTCAAGCGAATCGCCCATGCCGGCAGTAAAAGCGAAAAATAATTGCCGGTAAAATATTGACAATAAAAAAGCAACCTTGTATCCTGTTGATAATAAATGTCAACAATTTATTGTTAAGGTATTCAATTAATCAGAGTCATCTTCTACCACATGCAGCCCATCGTTGATCTACTACACAGAAATGGAAGCGGATTCAGCTCTTCCACTCCGAATGGTCTTTCCGTTTTGCAGGCTCTGTAAACAATATTTGCTAGGAGGAAAGAAAATATGAAAAATTCGACTTATCTTGTACCACTGCTTGAGAAGAAATCTTCACCATTCCGTAATCTAAGACGAAGTATGAAAGTGAATTGGCCATTATATCTGTTATTACTCCCGCCATTATTGTACTTTTTAGTTTTTTGCTATTGGCCTATGTATGGAGTGCAAATTGCATTTAAAGATTTTTGGGCTTCAAAAGGGATAGTCGGGAGTGAATGGGTTGGTTTTATCCATTTCGAGAATTTTTTCAACTCCATCTTCTTTGAACGGACCGTAGTGAATACGATTTTGATTAGTGTCTACTCTATCGTTCTAGGCTTTCCAGCTCCAATTATATTCGCCTTACTGATTAACGAACTAATAAGTAAACGTTTTCAAAAAATAATTCAAAACGTATCTTATGCCCCATATTTTATATCTCAAGTTGTAATGGTAGGTATCATCTTCATATTTCTTGCTCCGGACAAAGGCTTAGTGAACAACTTTATAGGACTTTTTGGCTTTGAACCTATTGCATTTATGAATAATCCCGGCATGTTTAAAAGTATTTATGTGCTTTCCGGGATATGGCAGTCTACAGGTTGGAGCGCAATCATTTTTATTGCTGTTTTAGCTGGAATTGATCATGAACAAATTGAAGCCGCAGTTATTGATGGAGCCAATAAATGGCAGCGGATTTGGCATATTTCATTGCCTTATCTTATGCCTACAGCGGTTATTTTGTTTATTTTATCGGCAGGCAATGTTATGAGTGTTGGGTTTGAGAAAATTTTTCTTATGCAGAATTCAGTTAATATGGCGACGTCGGATGTCATTTCAACCTATGTATATCGATTGGGGCTGCAAAATATGGAGTATAGTTTCTCTACTGCAGTCGGTCTATTTAATTCGGTTATTAATTTCGTCATTTTAATTGTGGTAAATGCCATTGCCAAGCGAACAAGTGAAGTTAGTCTATGGTAAACGAGGAGGTGGAATATGAAAATCATTCAGACGAAGGCAGATCGTACGTTTGACATTATTAATGTAACATTTCTTATCCTATTAACATTTATCTTTCTCTATCCACTCGTCTTTATCCTCAGCGCGTCTTTCAGCGATCCTGATTATGTAAATCGGGGGGAGGTGTGGCTGCTTCCCAAGGGGTTTAGTTTTACGCCATATATTAAAGTTTTTGAAAATGGTGATATTATTCGCAGTTATTGGAACACGATTATGTATGTAGTCGTTGGTACAGTAATCAATGTAGCACTCACGATTATGGCAGCATATCCTCTTTCTCGAAAAGACTTGGTTGGAAGAAATGTATTTACGATGATTTTCACGTTTACCATGTTTTTTAGCGGTGGCTTAATCCCTCTTTACTTGGTTACAAAACAGCTGGGTTTGATTGATAATTTTTGGGTCATGATTCTTCCTTCTGCTATATCGATGTTTAATGTCATCGTCATGCGTACCTATTTCCAAACTTCGATTCCTGAAGAGCTATATCAAGCGGCTGATATTGACGGTTGTTCAAAAATAGGTGTTTTATTTCGAATCGTACTTCCGTTATCAGGTCCAATTATTGCCGTTATTTTACTCTGGTATGCGGTTGGACATTGGAACTCTTATTTTAATGCCCTTATTTTTTTAAGTGATCGAAATAAATTTCCGCTTCAGCTCATTTTAAGAGAAATTTTAGTGCAAAACGATCTGCGCAATCTCATGCAAGCCAATTCGTCAACCTTTATTCAAGATAGCTCGCAATTTGGTTCAAGCATTAAATATGCAGTTATCGTTGTTTCAACCTTGCCCGTTCTAATTATGTATCCTTTTGTACAAAAGTATTTTGTTAAGGGCGTTATGATAGGAGCCATCAAAGGGTAGGGTCTTGTTAGCAGGGTAAGCTTTACACTTACTTTGCTATTCAGATAATCATTAATGATCAACATTCAAGCTTAATAATGAGGGGGTAATTGTGTGACGAAGACGAGAACTCTGAAAGGTTTTATGGTAGTAAGCGTATTGCTTGTTCTGCTTTTTGTAGTGGCTTGCTCGAATAACGGCAATAGCACGAATGGAAACAAAGCAACAAATGGCGCAGATGATAAGAATACATCTCAGAATAACTCGAGCAAAACCATTGTTTTGAAAGCCCTTACCTCAAAGCACCCTTATCAGGCGGACTGGAACACGATGCTGGTATTTAAGGAACGCGAAAAAAACACGAATGTCGTCGTGAATTGGGAAAATATTGGCGAGGGGTATGTGGAGAAGCGTAATCTCATCCTTGCATCCAATGATGTGCCAGATTTCATTGCACGCTCGTCATTGTCCGCAGTGGAAATTGATACTTATGCGAAGCAAGGAATTATTATCGGTCTAAATGATCTGATTGATAACCATGCCCCTAATCTTAAAGCGGTCTTAGATGAAAATCCTCGAATTAGAAAAGCGATTACTTCAGCAGACGGTAATATTTACGCTCTGCCGGTTATTAATGGCTGGATGGGCGACAATACCAGAAAGTTATGGGTTAAACAGACATGGCTGGATGAATTGAAACTCTCCACACCGACTACTCTTGATGAATTTACAGATGTTTTAAGAGCCTTCCGCAAAAAAGGGCCTGATGTTGTGCCCATGTATATTAGTGCTTCGAATGCACGTCAATACTTTGCGGGTTCGTTTGGATTAGGTACCAAAGGCTCGGATAATTTCATTCAGTATGGATTTGATTTAGATGCTAGTGGAAATATCAGGTTTGTGAAGACAGATCCCAATTACAAAGAGCTGTTGAAATATTTGAACCTGCTGTGGAATGAAAAATTATTAAGCCCAACTATGTTGAATGATAAGGAAGAAAATCATGTCAGCCTTGCTAATGCAGGATTAGTCGGTGCCTTTATGAGTCATAATGCGGAACCTCATAAGCCGGACGATTTCGACATGGTTGCACCGTTCAAGAGTGAATTCACGGATCATCCGCTACTCACTACATTTAACTCAGGAGTCTGGCAAAATCAGGTCGTACTTACAAATGCCAATAAACACCCGGAGGAAACGATGGAGTGGCTTGATTATTGGTATTCTGAGCAAGGCTGGATTGAAATGCAGTATGGTTTTAAAGGTGTAACTTATGAAGTAGATGCAGATGGAGGTTATTGGTGGACGCCGGAATATGACCATTTGGTTCAACCCATCGAAAAGAGCCGTGGTCAGTTCTCACCCATGTTTGGTCTAGGCTTGCCTTATTATATTGTTCCCGATGAAATGACAAAGCGTCGTCCATGGAAAAAGGAAATGCTTGAAGCCGCAGCGATTACCAGAATTGACGAGGCTGTAAAAAGATTTGAGCCGTATACGCAGCCAGTTATGGCTAATGGAGTAGATCCATTTATGTTTACATCAGAAGAAAATACAATTGTTAAGAGCTTTCAAGCTGAAGCCATGCAATATGCTGAAGAAATGGAAGTCAAATTTATTCTTGGCCAGGAATCATTTAACAACTGGGATAACTATGTGAAAAAATTAGAAGGAATGGGCTTAGACCGTTATATGGAAGTGTTAAATGCAGCCAATGAAAGATATAAGAAACTTTAATTGAAAAAGGTTGCTGCATTTGTTTGAAAACTTACCCGAAAGACAGACACTTTGAATAAGTGCCTGTCTTTCGGGTACCGCGATTTACGCGGCAAATTAATGAAATATTGTTCTTGTCATCTGTTAGTGTTCCACAGCTTTCATGTTATTCACTGTCGCTTCGGCCCTGTACTCCTTCAAGCTGGTTGAACATTTTGAACGATTCTAATCGTTCTCACCTCGAAAGGGCGGAAATGTAGCAGGATCTCCCCATTCTCGTGTGGCAATTCGGCTGTGATCTCCTCAAGCATGTTCGTTTCGAACACGGCCGCAACGGGCATGCCCACATCCAGTCCGCATGATATCGAGGACCCTTTGCACTCGTACAAGCGCATGATCCAATCCCCCGAACCGTCCTCGGCAAGCTTGACCGTCTCCGCAATCACATTGGCTTGATTGACTTGTAGCAGTGACATTTCTTCAATTCGGCTGGCTCCACGCGTGATGCTGACGGGATAATTCAGCTCGTAGGCTTCCTGGACGACGGGACTGTCTGCGAACGATCCATTCCAGATCAGGAACCCGTATGTAAATTGGTGCGTTCCCTGATCGGACGTCTCATCCGGATAGGTCGGTGACCGGAGCAGCGTCATGCTCATCGTATGATCCTTCACGGAAATCCCATATTTGCAATCGTTTAGAAGCGCGAAGCAGCGGTTCGTCTCCGCAAGCGCCGACCACTTGTGCTGACACCCTTCGAAACGGTCCGAGTCGTGGGGCAGCGAAGAATGATTCGGTCTTCGGACATAACCGAACTGAATCTCCTGGAGCGACTCGTTCGCATAAATGCCCACTGGAAAATCGACGCGGAGCATCTTGTTCGTCTCATTCCAGTGGACCGTGGTGTGGAATTCGATCCGCCGGCTGCCCGCCCGAATCCGGATATCTTGAATCAGGGTCGAGTTATGAAGAACCCGTTCGACCCGAATATTCGCAAAGAGCGGGCCATCCGCCGTAACACATACGCTGGCCTTCCCGTCCAGCTCTACCGGAGACGCAGCGTAACGCCGGTCAATCTCCCAAGCATCAAAGGCGGACGGTTGGTCCCGGTACATCTTTAAGGCGTTGCAACTTCCCGCGGCCCACTCCGTCCCGCTTTCCTTGTCCACGATACTGACAAGCTCCCCCTGTCCATTGACTTCAATCGAGAGATATTCGTTCTCAAGATGCGTCCTTGTAGCAGATACCGCCTTAGGGACCACAACTTCCACTGGCGCCCCCCCTTGTCCGATCGCATACGTCGACCAGCCCATGGAGGGGGATTCGACCTCGGCATATATGACCCCGTCATGCCGTTGAACGGGTATCGCCTTGCCGTTCGAATCCGTAATCCCATTGACGCCATCAGGGAGCACAAGCAGTTCATTTCTCTTCCAGGACAACGAATTAAAGACCGTAAGGCCAGTGCTTCCGCCGTCGGCCAGCGTATCCCGTGTGCCTGCGGCCATGTCGCAGATGTCCTCGTTCAGCCTCGTTAGTTCAGCCTGTGCTTCCTCATGAACCCGGTGAATGGACGTACCAGGCAAAATATCATGAAATTGATGCAGTAATAATCGTTTCCACAATTGGTCCATCGCATCATACGGATACTCCCGGCCTTGAAGCCTTTCTGCTGCGGCACCCCACAGTTCAACCTCGCGCAGGCTGATTTCGGCCTTCCGGTTCAACCGCTTCAGCAGCGCTTGCGTCGTTAACGTTCCCCGGTGCGCCGGGTAATACAGCTCTCCCACGTATTTCGCATCGGGAATCCCCCTGTCAATCTGATCCTGAAAATAGTCGATCGGGGAACCGTGCTTCGTTCTCGGGACACCTTCCAAATTTTCAAGCCGGCGCAGAAACTCCAGGTCATCCCGGTTCGCTCCGCCTCCGCCGTCGCCATGCCCGAATTGAACGAGTCTTGTTGCAATGCCGTCTTTCTGCACGCGTCCATTCCACTGGCTGATCAGAAACGACGGGTTGACCCGGATGGGAAATTCGCCGTAATCGAGCAGATGCGTCAGAATTTGCGTACCATCGATGCCCTCCCAGAGGAATGTATTGAACGGGAACGGGGCGGCTACATTCTCGTAAGTCTGAAACATTTTAACAGATGCAAAGTAGCGAAGCCCGCAGCCCTTCATGATCTGCGGCAAGTTGCCGGAGTAACCGAATACGTCGGGCAGCCAAAGCATGTCGTTGTCTTTGCCGAATTCTTCCTTGAAGAATCTCTTGCCGTGCATCACCTGGCGAATCAAGCTTTCCCCGCCAGGCAAATTCGTATCGGGCTCCACCCACATGCCTCCTTCGGGGATGATCCGCCCTTCCGCCACCGCCTGTTTAATGCGCGCATACAGTTCGGGATACAAGTCCTTGGCAAGCTGAAACAAATACGGCTGGCTCTGAACGTACCGGTATTCGGGGTACTCCTCCATAAGCGCGAGCTGATTGGACATCGTTCGGGCGATCTTTCGTTTGGTCTCCTCGATCGGCCACAACCAGGCGATATCAAGATGCGACTGCCCCATGAGGAACATCAGTGGAGCCGTCGAGCCGTTCACGCACGCCAGGAGCGGCGCCATAAACGACCGGCACCGATTCACGTTAGCCGTCCGCTCCTCCAATGCAAGGCTGAAATCGATTGTCGATATAACCTGCTTCAGATGACCGTCGATTTCCGCTGCCCGCAGCGAGTTCACGTCAACATGCTGTCTGACTTGAAATAAACATTCCAAATCGATGTAAA
The DNA here is from genome assembly GCF_014641075.1 of Paenibacillus nasutitermitis. GTDB lineage: Bacteria > Bacillota > Bacilli > Paenibacillales > Paenibacillaceae > Paenibacillus_Z > Paenibacillus_Z nasutitermitis. Next base: position 389,680 of record NZ_BMHP01000001.1, on the reverse strand, counting down.
ACTGATAGATGTCCTCTTCGAATACACAGAGAAAGGATTTGCCCATCATCGGCTGCAGACCCGTATGGCCGGCATACGCTTCCGCGACAAGTTCAAATTTCTCGCCGGGCATCCCGCTCCGCGTCAATGTCACGTCATGATGTTGGAGATCCAGCGCCCCGCTTACGATCCCATTCACATAAATTGTTGCTTCCGAGCCAAAATCGGCCAGGATAACCAGCCTCTTGCCTTCCGCTGCTTGCGGAGCGATAACCGAAGCGCGGAGCCACGCATACATCCAATCGCCGCCCCACCGTTCCCCAGGGCGTATAGGGTTGAACAAATTTCCGCTCGTTTCCGCACAGGAAAGACGCTCGTTTGTAACAAAGCCTGTAAAATCGATTGACGAGATTTTCGTATATATGTAACGGTCTTTAAGCTTTAACAGCTTCTCGATATGGTACTGAATCTCTGTTCTCGTATTCAAATCTCCGCTCACATCCTATGGCTTTATCTTGGTTGGAACAAATGCCGCTGCTCCGAAGCACGGCCAGAGCGTGTCGCTTCAGCGACACGCTCTCGCTACACGCCCCGCTAGCTTCCGGTAGTTCCTTCAACAGATGGAAGGCCTAGGGCCGGATTAGTCAAGTCGAGTTTATACATGATCTGATTGTAGTTGTAGCGCGGCGTCGGAATATGATCCGTATACGTATTCGTATAGGTCGCCTCGAAGTAAATGACGCGGCCGCCGTCTTCGAAGAAGAACTTATGCTGAGCCGGGTTATAGAAGGTGTAATTGTCATGTGTAAGGATCTTCTTGGCCGTTGTCCACGGACCTTGCGGCGAAGGCGCTTCCGCATACCAGATCTCACCGAGAACCGATGTTGTCCCCATAACCTGCTGTCCAATCATCACATAGCGCTGCCGGTAATCGTTCCACTCAACAGAGCTTTGGGCCAGCTGAATTTCATTATTGGTATCGGCATCTTTCAATTGATAGTAGCGCTCCTCGCCACCATGAATCAGACCGAGGTTAATCAGTTCTTTCTCTTCATCCTGACTGAGCGGCGGGGTGTTCTTCTTCCAGCCCCACAGGAGCTGGCCGTTCTGGTCGCGTTCGAGCGATGTATTAGCCCCGTCGTAGGCCGCTCCCGGCGCCAGGCATGTAAACGACTCGTATTGGGTATAGTCGACAATGGCATCGTAACTTGCGGCAACGCGCAAATTCGGTATTCGGTGCTCGGTAAAGAGCCAAAAGCCATCGCCGTTTTCCTCGTAGTAGGTCGCCTGGCCGCCCGGATGGCGCCAGTCGTCCTTGGACGGAAACTGAACGGCCTGTTCGAATTGCTCCGTCTGATCATTAAAGACGAGAATGCCGCGCACGGTTAAATCCGGATTAAGCGTACTGTAGCCTGTGAGCAGGCGCTCTTTTCCCGTGCTGTCCTCGGCCGTCATCAGGCCGAAAATCCACGCCATATTCGCCCCATCAGGAAGAGACGGCACCATGCTTTTCACAAACCCGTCTGTATTGGTGAAATAGTCCAGATTAACGCCGACATCGGGATCCAGGCCGCCGTTTTGAGGCAGCTTCGACGTCGCGCCCGTCGTACGGAAATTCCCCAGCGGATAGGCCGGTCTATCCGTATCCCCCCAGAACCAGTACAGCTTATTGTTGTACTCGATTGTTTGCACGGAATCCTGGCCCATAACCAGACCGTTGACTGCCGGCTGTTTAATCGGTGCTTTCAAGCCGAGCAGCAGACTATCGCGGTATATGCCCTGGCCGGTAACCCGGTAAAGCCGTTCGGCAATGTTGACCCTGTTCATCTGCAGCGTGACGCTCCCGCCGGGCGTTACGTCGACGGCCTGACCGCGGTAGCCGAAGAAGTCGGTTGGCACCTCGTAGCCGTCACTGAACATATGAAAGAATACTTGCCGATCCATAAGGCCCGGTTCATCAAACGCCACGATACCGGAGCTGTCCGTGTAATACAGGATGTTGTTCGTCGTCTTTAACTCCACGAGCGGAATACCACGGCCCGTCTCGGCATCCACGACCTTAATCATGAACGGTGCATGCTTCTTAAGGACCGTCATGCTTTCCACCTGCTCTACACTGCTCCCCGCTGCCTGCCCCGCCGTCGTAACGCCTGGTGCTACCATGACCATCAGCATAGCGCAGGCCCATAATCCTGCATTTTTCCACAGTTTCAATTTCATCTTTTGTTCCCTCCCGAATTTCTTTTCGATTGGTGACGGGTGAAATTGCCATGTTACTGATCGGTTATTTGGACAGGACTCGTTGAGCAGCATCGTTGTAAATCTTTAACACTTTATCGGTATCCCCCATTTTTTTAACCTGGTCAATAAATTTGGACCAGCTGTCAAAGCTTGCCTTGCCGGAAACATACTTCGCCTGCTCTTCCGTAACAAAGGTTTTGATCGGGTTCATAATCTCGGATATTTCCTGGCTTTCGTCCGGTGTAAATTGGATGGCCGGTTCACTGAACCACGAGGGAATATAATCATTTTTGGGCATGGGTAAACTTGTTAAATACGGCGACTTTTCAATGGGGACTTCTTCATATTTGTTATCAAAGAACGTATAATCAGTTGCGGCAAAGTCTACGAATGCTTTTGCATCGTTTACCATTTGCAAACCAGGATTATATTTTTTACTTGCTCGGATCCCGTATTTATCGCCTTCCGCCCATGGATCCTTTGCCGTTTTAAATGAATCCATAAAGGTCGGGTTGCCGTCTTCTCCGATTTTGTAGGTGGTACCCTCGATTCCCCAAGTCACGAGTCTGATATTTTCGTCAGAATATTGTAAATCGATAAGCTTGATCAGATCCTCAGGATTTTTGGTTTTAGAACTGATACAAAAGGTAGCCCAACCTAAGTCCGGGGTATTTCCATTGGCCACTTCCTGCCAGGCTGTACCATACTTTGGATTATCCGGATACAAGGAAACCGCATATATTTTATCGTCATTAGCCGTTCTCGTATAATCGCCCGGTTCCGTAAACCACTGGGTCAACCACATAAAGGTATCTCCATTCAAAGCTTTTTTCTTGATCGTATCATCCGTATCAATTGTATACTCAGGATCCAATAACTTTTCTGAATAAAGCTTGTTGGCAAACTGAATGGCATCTTTATATCCTTCATCGAAAATGCCATAAACATATTTGCTTCCATCCCAGTAAATATCATCCTTCACGTGATTAGCAGAGAAAAGAGATCTTAAACTGTTCCATTTTGTATCGATAGGATATTTATCTGGATAGAGCTGCTTCAGTTTTACTGCCGCGTCATAGAATTCATCAAGCGTTTGCGGAATTTTTATGTTATTTGCCTTAAATACATCATATCGGTATGCAGATACATTCTGTACTAACATCCCTTTATCCAAAGGAAAACGTGGCGTAGATGTTTCTTTAAAGGAATACATTTCACCTTCAGAATTGGTCACTCTTGCCATGCCATTATTAACCTTGCTGAGATAGTTCATATAGTTAGGCATTAGTTCCTTGTATTGACTTAGCTCCAGAATCTGGCCCTCCTTAGCCATATCCGTGATATCGTAGAATAAAGGAGTTACGAAGAAATCTGTCATATCGTCACTGGCAATCATGAGTTTAACTTTTTCGTCATATTCAGATGCTGGAATATAGTTAAACTTTATGTTCAGTTTTTTGCCCAGCTTCGCTTCCATCTGCTTCTTCCATTCTTTTCCTGCCAAACTATTCTCATTGTCTACCCCTTGGGAACTTAAAGTCACAGAAAAAGTCAAGGTATCACTATCCTTGGAGTCATCAGCAGCTTCATTATTGTTGGTGCAGGCCGATGCGGAAAAAACGAGCAAACAGACCATGACCAGGCTAAGCATTTTTGCCCTTCTAATCATTCAAATTCCTCCCTATGAATATGTTTCTTATGGCGTCAAAGACTGCATCAAGATCATTTCATTAACCCTTAATCGCTCCAACCAATACCCCCTTTGTAAAGTGTTTTTGAAAAAATGGATATATGGCCATAATGGGAAACATGGTAATAATGATGACACTCATTCTTATTGCCTTGGGATCAAGCGCGGTTCCCGATGAATTAATGGCGACATTGCCAGCCCCTACCCTACCCTGAATTGCACTTGTGTCCAGGGTGAATAAATAGTTTCTTAAAATCATTTGCAATGGATACTTATCCTGATCCTTAAGGTATATTAAAGCTTCAAACCAGCTGTTCCAGCTTCCTACTAAACCAAATAAAGCAAAAGTGGCAAGCAGGGCTTTCGATAATGGTAAAATAATTCTAAACAGGACCACAATATCATTGGCTCCATCAATGACAGCCGATTCTTTTAACTCCGTCGGAATATTTAAAAAGAACGTTCTAAATAAAAACACATTGTATGCACCGACCGCGCCGGGAAGTATCATCACCCAAACCGTATTTAACAAATGCATACTGCGCATAAGCAAGTAGGTTGGGATTAATCCTCCACTGAAAAACATTGTGATCATGAGAAATATGGTAATGAATTTTTTCCCCATAAATCCTGGGACGGTAAGCGGATAAGCCAATAAGGAAGTAAACAACAGCATAATCCCGGTAGAACCAACTGCATAAAGAATCGAATTCATATACCCCTTATAAATAAGCGCGTCTTTCAATACATTTGCATAGGCCTGTACAGTGAATCCTCTTGGCCAAATCGCAACGCTTCCCGAGGATATGTACCTTGCACTGCTCAGAGAAGTAGCAATAATGTTCAATATGGGGTACAGCACGACAACAAGGATCAATAGCATAATGAAAATATTAACAGCATCAAAGGCTCTGGAACCCAAACTGACTTTCCTCAATATTCTCCCCCCTAAAACAAACTCGTTTCCGATACCTTGCGGCTTACCCAATTTGAGATATACAGAATGAAAAAGGATATCACTGACATGAATAAACCTATTGCAGTGGTATACTCATATCTTGCGCCTAAAATTCCTTGCCGATATACATAGGATCCAATGACGTCAGCTACACTATATGTTTCCGGTGAATACAGCAAGATGATTTTCTGGAAATCCGATCCCAGTATTCCGCCTAAGGAGAATATAAGTAATATGATTGTTGTTGGTCTGATTGACGGCCAAGTGATGTGCACGATCTTCTTCCATCTGTTTGCCCCATCCACTTCCGCGACATCATAATAGGTAGGGTCTATTCCACTCAAAGCAGCAAGGTAGATAATTGTCCCAAAACCAATCCCCTGCCATATACCTGATGAAATGAATATGGTTCTGAAATAGCCCGGTTCTAATAGAAACATGATCGGACTTCCGCCAAAATAGGAAATAATATGATTAAAGAGACCATCTCTGGCAGCAAAATCCTTAAGTATACCCGCAACGATTACCACAGAGATAAAATGAGGGAAATAAGAAACCGTTTGTACGATTTTTTTGAAATGTTTGTTTCTCAGTTCATTAAATAATAGGGCAAGTATGATTGGAGCGGGAAACGACCAAAGCAAAGTATACAGACCCAAAAGTAATGTATTTTTTAACACTCTGAATGCCATTGGGTCATGAAAAAAAGTGTTAAAATATTTAAATCCAATCCAGGGACTTCCCATGATCCCCTTAGAAGCGCTGTAATCCTTGAACGCTATGGTAATCCCATACATCGGAAAGTAACAAAATATGAGAATCGTTAAAAAACCAGGCAGCACCATCAGATAAAGATAACGTTGTTTCCAAATTTTTAATCCTAGCTTTTTATTCGTTCTTTCCAAAGGAACACCCCTTTTATTATGAAGTTCATGTCAGAGATTGCTTCCAACTTAGTCCTTCGATCTGAAAGAAGCCATTGGATTTGATCTTGGAATTGAAAGCGCACTCAATTCAGCCTGTACAAATTTCCCTTTCACGCTTCTGCCCACGTTTAAACGCTTTCAAAATAGACATGCAACGTATTCGGACAACGTTCCATACTCGCGATTATGTACTTCCGCTACTAACATAAATGCTGATTTCCCTTATGCTGCATCCTCTAAGTTGTTATACTAAGCGAAGAATAACACATACCATATTTTGCGTCAATACAGAGTTTTTTAAAATAATCCCACTGATTTGTATGCTTAATTTATGACAAGTACAAATCAAATAAACCCTTAAAGCCTGGAATCCACCATTCTCTTGGGAATATTGGCTTGTCGGGCGGTCGCCAACCCTTTTCTGCGTCAACTCAAGTGTGAACGCTTGGTGGCCGATTTCTTCAGGATGTTGAGTTGAATAGAATAAGTTAGTATACAATTTCTCATAAAGTGCGCTATAATTAAGCATACATCCAATATGAGGTGATCTTACATGAGCAAGAACGATACAACATTGCCAAAGTATCAGCTGGTAAAGGATTATGTCCTTTTACAAATAGAGAATAATGAGCTCGGCAAGGATGATCGAATTCCGAGCGGATCAGAGTTTGCCAAATTGCTCGATGTGAGCTCGATTACGGTGCGGAAAGCGTTGACGGAACTTGTCAATGAAGGGGTCATTTATCGTGTGAGGGGTAAGGGAAGCTTTGTCGCAAGTAAGGAGGCTTCTGTCAGTAAACCGTCTGATTACGTTACCTTTATTATTTCCGGCAACGAAATGTACGACAGTTCGTATATGCAGCTCATTAAAGGCGTTCAATCCTTCTTGAACCAACAGGGCTGCAAACTCATTATTGAATTTGTGGAAAATGATGTTGAGCAAGAACGGGAACTCATTCTGAAACTCATTCAATCCGAGAATCGAGGGCTCCTTATTTATTCCGCCAACCCCGACTCAGCCAAAGAATATCTCAAAGAAGTTCGAAAAAGATCGATTCCGTTTGTCATGCTGGACCGTTTTCCATCGGGCTATCCAGTTAATTGTATTACATGTAATAATCATGACGGCGCCTATGAGGCTGTTGAGTACTTGATTGACCAAGGCCACCGGAATATCGGATTTGCCGCCTATGATTTCCATCTGAGTACAGAGGTCGAACGTTACAACGGGTACCTCAATGCCATGGCAAACGCCTCACTAACGCCAAATGACGATATTTTATTTCTTCAGCGGGATCTGGACTACTCCAGGCTTTTGAGACAAATTCAAAAAGGCGAGCTTACCGCTCTTTTTTGCGTAAACGATAGACGTGCTCTCGAAGTAATTGAACAACTTACACTGCAAGGCGTCAAAATACCGGAGCAAATATCCATCATGGGCTTCGATGACATTGAAAGCTCCAAATTCGCCAAAGTCTCTTTGAGCACCGTCAAGCAGCATTTCGAGATGCTTGGTTATGAAGGCGCAAAACTTCTGTTCGAGAGCATCAAGGACACCTCCCGCGGTTACAAAAAAGTATTACTTTCTACCGATCTTGTCATTCGAGAGTCGATCAATAAAATATAACGCCACCCATGTTGTGCTGCAGCGTTATTGAGCAGAATCTAAGCTCTAGTAGAACGGCAGTTTTCATTATGAAATGACATAAAAATCCCGCTTCGGCCAAACGGCCAAGGCGGGATAACATCTTGCTCTATATAACCGGATCCGGCAACCTCTTTCTCCAGATCCGCATGTTCGTTAATACATGCTTTGAATCTCATTGATAAATCGTCATACCTGGCTTCCAGTTCCTCAAGGCTTCCAGCTTCTGCATTCGCCTCGATTTGAGAAGAAGCCGCTAACGCTTCTTTCATGCTTTTTCCCATCATGATGTCATACCAACCGCAATCAACCTTGTATATATGTGCCATGACCTTCGACACCGACGAAAACACGCTATTAATTTCCTGCTTCTAATTACCTAATCGCGGCCCTGACAACAATTTGTCAGGAATATAAATAATCAGCTTTTCCTTTAATCCGACCTAGATGTAAGCCCTGCCCCGTTGTTACTTTTGATGAAGCACAGTATCTGTTGTGATATAGTCCACTTCGGCCAGTATAAAAGGCTGAGCCAGCTCATGTGTGTTAACGGTCCAAACGGAAACTTCAATTCCAGCCTTGTGGCATCTGCGAATATCCTCCGCCGTTGTTTTCTCATGATAATAATCAAGAAAAGCCGGAGCCAGGCTTTGGACGATGTCCAGATCTGACTCTGTCGGGCACTCGCTTGTCAGGAACCCAAGCGGTATGCTCTTATGCAGCTTTCTTACTTTTCGCAAGTCTTCTGCATTGAAGCAGATGAAGCGGCACCGCTCAATCATTCCACTACGCTCAACTATCTCTACCAGCGCCTGCAAATCGGCATCTCTATGATATTCTTCGATTTCTACAAAAGCGAACATTCCAAATCTTTTGCAAACGGCAAGCGTCTCTTCCAATAGCGGCATGCGTAAACCTGGATAATCGGAGATATTATGACCGGAAACAATCGTCAATTCTTGCGTTTGTGCATAAGTCAAATCCTTCACTTTGCCAGACCCGTTCGTCATCCGGTCTACCGTGCGGTCGTGATGCACAATCCATGCTCCATCGACGGTGCAGTACGTATCACATTCAATTCCCCAAAAGCCGGAATCGCCCGCCAGTTCAAATGCCGGGATTGTATTCTCCGGTGCCTTCATGCTGAATCCGCGATGGGCTACATATCTTACCTCTTTCATCGTTTTCCCTTCTTTCCTTGATAGTTTAAATACGCTATAATTCAAACGAATTATAGCAATCTGCTTAAACGGGTGTCAATCGATTAGAAACCTGCCTAAGTCTTGTTACTCTGATCGCAATAAGGGGGGCTATCTTGAAACGAATTCGCTTGACCAAATTAAATTTGCGAACCAAGTTGTTTTTATTGTACTTCATGACGATTTTCATCCCGTTGATTATAACCACTCAGATCGTTTTATCCATTTCCGGCAAAAAAATTATTCAGCAGACGACCAACCTGGTTCAGGACAGCACCCAGCAGACATCCATCACGATCCAGGGACAATTGAATCAGTACGTGGATATGGTTAATCGATTAAGCTATGATCAGGAGCTGATTAATTATTTAAATCCAAATCGGGTGTATCAAAGTGACTTGGAAAGCATAGATGCCTACGCTTATTATCTTAAGCCTGTCACTTTTTATGATTTCAACAACAAAAATGCTACAGCCAGCTTGAAAATATATTTTACCAATACCACCCTGCTTCAAGACTCGAATACGTTCATATTTGCTGATCACGATGTGCAAAATCAGTTGGAATATACGTCTGCAACTGCCGCTCTCGGAAAGCTCGTATGGGGTGAGATCGGCGATCAGATCTATTTGTCCCGAGCAATGTATAATAGTCAAAGGCAATTTACTGCTGTGGTCTCCGTATTAATTTCGAATAGCATCTTCGACTCCCTCACTGTCAAAGGAACTAAAAGCGCTCAAGCCATGGCCGTTACCGATACGGAGGGGAAGACGATCTATTCCAATTCAAACATTCCCATGACATGGCCGATCGTCAGGAAGCTGATTGAATCCGATCAACAAGTAGAGCCATTCGATATTAAAGATGATCGTACGGGTCAAATGTTTAAAGTATTGATTAAAAAGCTGGGCGATGGCCAGGCGTTTTCGAATTGGCGGCTGCTGACCTTAATTCCGCTTGATCAAATCATTCATGAAGAAGTCACAATTAGAAAAACACTGTTAGCAGCTTTTCTGCTTTGTTTACTGTTCAGCAGCGGCATGTTCATCATTGCTTTAAACCGGATTACGGCCCGAATCAAAGCCTTGGTCAAAAAAATGCAGAGCTCGAGAAATGGCGAGTTTTCCATCATTGAAGATACGGGAGCAACGGATGAAATCGGTGTTCTGACCAAAAGCTTCAACAGGATGATCGAGAATTTGCAACAATCGATTATTGAGAACTATAAAGTCAACTTAACTCTCAAGGATATTACCATCAAAAAAAGGGAAGCTGAATTATACGCTTTGCAAAGCCAGATCAATCCGCATTTTTTATTCAATACTTTGGAATCGATTCGAATGGGACTGCATAACAAAGGGGATCAAGAGACATCCAGCGTGGTTCTAAGTTTTTCAAAGCTGTTTCGTCACCTGTTGAATTGGGAAGGCGATCTAGTTGGTTTAGAAGAGGAATTAGAGTTGGTTGAGAAATACCTCAGTATTCAAAAATACCGCTTTCAGGATAGAATATCTTATCAGATCGCATTTCCTCCCCATTTAAAAAACACGCTGATTCCCAAACTCACGATTCAACCGCTGGTTGAGAATGCGGTTAAGCATGGCATCGAGAGCATTGGCGGTACGGCTCTCATCTCGATTACGGTTGTAGAGGGCGATAACGATACGATGCAAATTGTGGTGGAGGATAATGGGATGGGGATTCCGCCTGTTAAGCTGGTTGCCATCCAACGGGAATTGGCCTCAGAAGAAATGAAAAAAAGCGGCAGTATCGGGTTGAAAAATGTGCACGACCGCATTGCGCTTCACTTTGGTGCCGGTTACGGGATTGCCATAGGAGGCAACGAGCCGACTGGAACAAGGGTGGTCGTTCTGCTGCCCATTCAGTATCCATTGTAAGCACTCTGCAAGGAAAAAGGAGGAATATCCTTGTATACAGCATTCATTGTCGACGATGAGCCGCGAATTCTCACAGGTATGCAGACGATTATTAACTGGGTGAGCTTTGGCTTTGTGATTGTCGGGGAAGCATCGAACGGTCTGGAAGCGCAGGAGCGAATCGCTGAATTGAAGCCGGATCTGGTCATTACGGATATCAAAATGCCGCTGATGGATGGATTGGAGCTGGTTCGCGTATTGAATAAACAGTACCCGGACATTCAGCTATTGATTCTTAGCGGCTATAACGACTTTTCTTATGCCAAAGAAGCATTGCGGTACGGGGTTAACGACTACCTGCTCAAGCCGGTCGATCCGATTGAATTGGGTCAGACATTGGAGTTGATTTACAATCGGCTGTGGCATGCCACTCAACTAAGATTGAAAGAGATGGAGCAGCTTCAATCGCTCAGGGATATCTTTCTGGGAAAAGTAGCCCGTGGCGAAATTATTCAGAATTTGATTGATACTGCGTCCACCTATGATATTGGGCTTCAGGGAGATCAATTCTGTCTGCTGATTGTTTCGGTCGATCGTTTTGGCGAATTTCTGATTTCACTACCGGGCGAGGAAATTCGGTTAAAGCGGTTTGCAGTGCGCAATGTCATGACGGAAATTGTAAGTCATAGCGGCTATGTATTTGAAATTTCCGATCAGCTTTTCGGGATTTTATTAACTGATCCCGTACAAACGGTTGGTGATCGTTTATCCGCTATGGCTGAACACATCGTCGATTGCACCGAGCGATATGTCAAGGAATCAGTCACCATTGGGGTGGGTTCCATCGTATCGCAACCTTTGGAGATTAAGCACTCGTACAATCAAGCGTTGAAAGCGATGGAGCAAAAGTTTTTTTTCGTAATGAAACATGTGTTTATTTACAAACCCGAGGTGTTTAAAGGAGGCTTGCCCGATATCCTCTGGGATGATGATGCCTTGCTGCTGGCGATCCGCGAGGGAAGTCCAGAGCGGATCGCTAAAGAAATCGGGCAATTAATCGCATCGCTGAAGCTGCATTATATGACCTTGGCGAAATTAAAATATGGTGTGATCACGACGATCATTCATCTGGCTAAGCTTACAGAAGAGTATCATGGCGATTGGCAAACGTTTTATACCGGTAAATCTAGTGAAGCGGAGCATATTATCGGCCACGGCGATATCCAGCTGCTGGAACAATTTTTAATGCAAATTTCGCTTGAAATTTTCGGGTATGTCGAGAGCACCAAGAATCGAAAATCAGATAGCCGCATCGACGAGATTATCGAACACATCGAACAAAATTATATGCGGGAGCTGAATTTAAAAGAATTATCGAAGCTTTTTTACATCAATAAGGTCTACTTGGGTCAGCTGTTTAAGAAGAAAACAGGCGAATATTTCAACGACTACATAAACAAGGTCAGAGTCAAGCACGCCTATCGGTTGTTAGAGCAAACCTCACTTTCCAATTCGGAAATTGCGGAACGGGTTGGCTATAAATATGCAGATCATTTCTACAGGTGGTTCAAACAGACTTATGATATGAATCCCGGCGAGCTGCGCAAGCGAAACGATTCAGATAAGGAATAGATACTAGTGGGGCGGTCCGCAAGCGGATCTGCTCCATTCTTTATTTTTACTAGTGAAATTCTTTATATTATGGAATGAATACGCTCAACCTGAATGCTATTATTTGAACAGAGTCAGAATCCAGTCAAAGGAGTGTCACCCTTGAAGCAAAATACCCTCTTGGTTAAGCGCAATCTTGCAAAAAGCAAACTAAGACGGAGAAACCTAGTCCCGTTACTCGTCATGACCGTTCCTTTTTTTCTCCTTGTGATCTTGTTCAATTATGTTCCTTTATGGGGATGGAGCATTGCGTTTGTGGATTATATTCCGGGTAGAAGCATTATGGAAAGCCCCTTCGTCGGGCTGAAATATTTCCATAGATTGTTCGACTCTACCTCAGACTTCGGACTTGTGCTGCGTAATACGCTTGTACTTAGTTTTATGGGCCTGCTACTCTCACCGGCTCCCGTTATATTGGCCATTCTAATTACAAATGTCAGAAGCCGCTGGTATGGGAAGTTTGTACAAATTGTCTCTTCGTTTCCTCATTTCACCTCATGGATTATTGTGTACTCCGTTTTCTTTGCCTTTCTGTCCATTGATGACGGGATGGTCAACGGCCTGCTGTACAATACGCTTCATTGGATTGGAGCGCCTTCGAATATTCTGGCAGACCCCCGCTGGACCTGGTGGCTCATGACCTTTGCGACACTGTGGAAAAATGTAGGCTGGACTGCAATAATCTATATTGCAGCTATCGCGGGGATCGATCAAGAGCAATATCAGGCCGCTGAAGTGGATGGGGCCAGCCGGTGGCAGCAGATGCTGCATATTACGATCCCTGGCATCATGCCGACGTTTACCATTCTGATGCTAATCAATATCGGCAATATGCTGAATATCGGATTCGATCAATACTACGTGTTCCATAATGCTTTGATCAGCGAGCGTATTGAAGTCATCGACACCTATACTTACAGAATGGGTATTGTACAGTTTGACTTTCCTTACGCGACAGCAGCGGGTATTTTCAAATCATTCATTAGCATAATCCTGCTGTTTTCTGCAAACCGCTTTACAAAAATGACCACAGGTCGCTCCATCATGTAAACGAGGTGAACACATTGAAGCAAAATCGGGTTCTGTTAACACCAAAGCAGCGCGCATGGGATGTATTGAATATAGCGATTCTGACCCTGATTGTTCTGATAACTTTTTTCCCATTCTACTATATATTCATCTATTCCATCAGCGATCCGACCAAGGCCATTCACGGCGTATATCTCTGGCCGGCTGGCTTTAGTCTTGACAATTATCGTGAATTATTCAAAGAAAACATGATCATCCAGGCCTTCTTTATTTCGGTTTCCCGCACCGTACTGGGCACCTTAATCACTTTGATCGGCTGCACGATCTTCTCTTACGGCATTAGTAAGCCAATCGTTCCTTTTCGTAAAACCATGTATGTTACTGTACTGATTACCATGTATATCACTCCTGGATTGATTCCATGGTACATCACGATGAAGGCGCTGGGATTTTACAACAATTATTTACTCTATATTCTACCAGGGGTGATTTCTGCCTTTTTTGTTGTCTTGATCAAAACCTATATGGAGGAGCTTCCTAAGGCACTGGAGGAATCGGCCATGGTTGATGGGGCATCTTATTATCAAATTCTTTACAAGATTATCCTGCCTTTGTCCGTACCGGTTCTGGCAACTGTCGCCATATTTAATGCCGTCAATCAGTGGAATTCCTGGGTCGACAATTTGTATATGGTTCCCAACCCGAAGCTGGAAACGCTGCAGCTGCTGCTATATGGCTTTGTCAATCAGCAAAATTCGGCCATGAACATGGTTACCAATGCCGGCATGTCGCAGCACGCTGTTACCCTAACGCCAACTTCGGTGCAAATGAGCATTACCATGGTAGCCACCATCCCGATCATACTGGTTTACCCTTTCTTGCAGCGGTTCTTTCTCAAGGGACTGATGCTTGGCGCTGTCAAAGGTTAAGACAAGTCGATAAGATTTCAAACGATATCCAGGCAGGTATATCCAGACGGGTATATCCAGACAAAGAGCCTTTGATATAAAAAAAATATTTGGAGGTCGCTATGAACAAGAAATGGAAAAAAAGCTTTGTATTCGTATTCATCGCCGTATTGCTTGTTATGATGGTGGGCTGCAGCGGGAACAACACAAACACCACTCAAGAAACAACAACGGAACCAAGTTCAGACAAAGGATCAACAGAGTCTCCGACAACCCCATCCGAGCCTGTGACGTTAACTATCTTTGGCGGTGTGGAATCGGCAAACCTTAACGGTGCTTTTCAAGATGACGATGTGATGAAGGAATTGGAAAAGCGGACTGGCGTGAAACTCGATTTCACCTCGAACCTCAACATTTCGGATCCCGCACAGAAAATGGCGGTTATGCTGGCAGGCAATGACCTGCCCGATATTGTGATCTTCAATACACTGACGGATCAAGCTAAAGTATATGGTGCCAAACAGGCGATTCCGCTGGATGACTTGGTGGCAGAGTTTGGTCCGGACATCCTGAAAAACGCCGGAGATGCTTTGCAAGTCTCCAAACAGTTGAGTTCGGATGATACGCATGCCTTATATTATTTGCCCGGTGGTGTTAAACAGGTTATTTTCTCACCGCTTGTCAATGAGAATGCATGGAACCTGCGTTGGGACTTATATAAACAATTAGACTATCCAAAGCTGGATACATTGGATGATTTGCTTAATGTAATGGAACAAATGATGAAGCTGGAACCCACTAACAAAGCCGGCAAGAAAACCTACGGCATCGGCATCAACTTGTCCGATGATTGGGGACAATTGATGATCGATAGAGCGAACTATAATATGGCAGGCGAGGCCTGCTGCGGATACAATGATCTTTATTACAGTATGGATAAAAAACAAATCGTTCCACGGATATCTGATCCAAATTCCACTTTCTGGAAATCGGTGAAGTTTTATAACGAGGCCTATAAGCGCGGCATTCTCGATCCGGAATCTGCTACATTAAAGTTTGCAGCACTAAATGACAAATTTAAGTCAGGAAGGTATTTTGCCAGTACAACGCATTGGTCTCAAGCTGGCGCTGATCAGCAATTTATTGCCGAGGGTAACCCAGAGAAGGGATTTGTCCCCCTCATGATTAATAATAATCCGAATAATATCTATGTTGCAGCACAGTCGATAAACGGGAACCAGTTCCAGATGTTTATCTCCAAAAACAGCAAAAATCCCGAAGCCGCAATGAAATTTATCAACTATTTATATACCAATGAAGGTTCAGAGCTTCTGCAAAACGGTGTCGAAGGAAAACAATACGATATGGTGAACGGCGTCCCTATTGTAAAGGATTCGGAATTGGACGCATTGAAGAGTGATCCTAAACACTTCCTGCAAACGGGCGTCTTGAAATATTCACATATGCAGCGTTTCAATCCGCCCCAAAATCCAAAGGGATATCCATCCGACTTCATGCAGGTGCCAGAGACTGTGAAAAAACTTGCAACCCCTGTTCAAAATGATTTTATGGCTCATTATAATTACAGTACGATCAACGATGCTTTTATAAAGATTCCAAACTATTCCTATGATGTAGGCAAATTGGGAAGCCTTTCAGCCGTTCCGGGCTCCGATATTCAGGGGAAGAAAGAACAGCTGGATGCTTATCTGGTTGCTAACATCGCCAAAGTCATTTACCAGAAAACCGATGCTGACTTTGAAAAAGCGAAAAATAGCTTCCTCGATGCCTACAATTCCAAGGGAGCAAAGGAGGTATTCGATTACTTCAAAAAGAGCTATGAGGATGCGAACAAGTAAATTAGATTTAGCGATATCAACCCATCTGATGTAAATGAATGGTCCTCCATAGAAGTTGGAAGAACTGCCGTGTATTCGTAACGGCAGTTTTTTTAACATCACTTGTTGTTCTGTTTAACTATCCGATTACAGATATTCGAGTTTGATTACTGATTTATCTCTGCCCTTATCTCGTCAGGAAGCTCGAAAGCCAGTGATCCTGATTGTTCTTTGACTTCATCGCCGACAATTCTTTTGACGCCAGTTTCAGTGATCTTTCCATCAAGACTGATTTTCCCTGCTGTAATATTGGTGCTGGTCATTAAGCCACTGGTTCTGTAAAAGAAAAATTCCTTTTTGATGTCGGGTTTGGTTCCTGTGGCGTTCGTCACTTTGTTGTCCAGGAAAAGCTGATCCGTGTCTTTTTGACCAACAGGTATGTGCGCCTGCCATGTGATCACGAAAAAGTCATCTTGCAGTTCATAAAACGAAACGGTATCGTCCGATATCAAGAAAAAGCGATTGGCTTCGCCGACTGGGAAAAGAAAGGTTGTTTCAAAACCTTCTCGTTCATGCGTATAAGGTATTGATTTTTGAGCATAATGAGCATTCCTCGGACCCTTGTCCATCACAAATTGCCGCGCATTCGCCAGTTCTCCCCTATATAGGATATCTTGCTCGTTTTGGCTGAGCGGCGAGTTCACGAACACAGTATTCTCATTTGCGGCCACGTGATAACCATAAAACTGCGAAAGAAAACGAAGTGGAACATAAACGCGATTCTTTACGATTTTTGCGGACACATCAAGCGTCATATTATTAGATTGATCAGCCTTTATATAATACGCGATGTTTTTACCAGCGGTTATCTTAACCGTTTCCGACCATTTGCGGATGGTGGCAGTTTTCGATTCTTGGTTCCATTCTACCGAAGCGCCAAGCGAATCAGTTATAGTGCGAAGCGGGACTAATACCCTGCCTTTATCGACTATTAGCGGAACTTCAGATTGGATTTGCTCCCCTTTAACAAAGATTTTGTCAGGTGCAGCAGCGTAGGTTGTTGCCGAAACGGTCAGTAGACTCGCGGTCGCAACCGCTAATATAATTTTCTTCATTATGTCATCAACTCCCCTTTTAAAGGTAAGACGCTGCAATGGATCGGATTGTTTCATGACCTTATATAGCTAAATCAGCCTTTTTAATTTTTTTGGCTAGTCAGTTTTTACTGCTTGACCTCTTTTGAGATGTGAGGTGGTAATTCGTTCAATCTGTGATTTTGTGCGTCTGATTGCTTATACTTCATAGTAAGAGCGACTCCTTGATGTGTTGTGGACAAACCCATCCGAGGCGCTCCTTTTTTACAGAGCCCATTTCTCAAGCTCTAGGAATGTTTAGTTAAATAATCTACAAACTGGTTGGTAAACCATGCAGGTACATATTGATACAATTTGTACTTTGTTTTAAAACATTAATTGTATTTGGGTTTGGTAGTGTATATATTACTGAAAAATCAACTTCGTTGTATTCCTCCCGCACCGAAAAAGCCAGTTTTTCATCACCTAAAGAGAATTGCGCATCTACACCAGCTTTATTTCCCCGAGCATCCAGGCGAACCCATCTTCCTATGGATCTCAGGAAAACGGCGTTTAGAGCATGGCACAATTCATATCACATTTAACCCTACTACCCATCAGTTCAACGAGGCCGGAATTCATTAATCTAAGCGAGTAAAGCTGGCAAATTTCCATGAATATCGTAAAGCGCAGCTATTTTCATGTGATCAACCCTCCATGTTTTGCTTATTCTCCAGCTGCGCCGCGTGTCTGATCCATTTGAGCATTTAATCGACAATAACAAAAACAGTCGCAGAGTACCGGCGGTCATGCCAGTGCCCTGCGACTATTTGGATGAAGAAGCCTATTTCATTGGGATTCCTCGTCGGCCGATGGACCGTACATACCCGGCACCGGAATATCGAGCAGCCGCAAGTAGACCCCGAGCTGCGCCCGATGGTGGACCATGTGGCTTAATCCGAAGGTGCGGAGCGCAATCGCCCGCGATTCGCGGAGGATAATATGGTCACCATGGCGCAGCGTCCATTCTTCGCCGAGCGACTTCTCGTCACATTCGGCGAGCAGCTTATCAAAGGTGCCGACGTTCGCGTCAAACTCCTTCAGAAAGTCAGCTCGTTTATCCAGAGGCTCCCGCCGCTGCGGCACAGTGGAAAGATCGAACTCCGGATATTGCAAAATCGCGATTTGCCAGTTCAGCAGATTGGTCAGGTGCGTAGCCAACCCGCCGAGCGTCATCGATTTCTCATGCGGCTTCCATGACAAATGCTCCTCGGGTAGGCTTTCCAGAATGCGGCGCGTATTGGCCATTTCCTGCGTTGCGTCGCCGATAATCAGTCGTTTGTTCATCATTTCCTCTCCTCCATTATGGGTTCGTATATTATAAATTGGTCCCTCCGCAGCGCCGTAGCATTTCCTGGGAAATGATGCGGAAGACCCATGGAACCTCAATATTCCATCGCATCTTGGGTAGTCGGGCTCATAGGAACATGGTTGCTTTAGGTTTCTCCACTTCCCAGCCCTCCTTGTGCAACGCCTCCACCAAGGCATCTCTGCGCGGTTCGTAGATCATCCCCACCGCGAAGGCGGCAAGCCTTCCATATTCTCCTGCAAGGCGGCAATTCCGGCTTCCTGCACGCGCAGGAACAACCCGTAGTCAACATTGGTAATCAACCACCCCAGACATCTTCATATTCCTCTTCTTTATAGCCGACGGTTACTTTCGACCCGTCTGTTACAACCGGTCTTTTAATAAGTCGCCCATTCGATGCAAGCAGCTCAATTTTCTGCTGATCCGATAACGACGACAACTTATCCTTCAGATTCAATTCCCTGTATACATCACCAGAGGTATTAAAAAATTTCTTGATTTCAAGACCGCTACGACTGATCAGTCCGGTTAATATTCCCACGGAAGGTGCCTGCTCAAACAGATCATGGGACTCCAGCATATATCCCTTGCTCTTGAGTGATTTAACGGCGCTGCGGCATGTGCCGCATTTAGGATATTCATATATTGTCAGTTTTTTCATAAGATGCTTCCTTTCTAATAAGGGACGCTTGAATCCCCTATTGCCGCTGCCCGGCAAGGAGCAGCTTCTCCAGCCGCTGTAAATCCTGCGGGAGCGCTGCTTCGAATTCCATATATTTGCGTGTCATGGGATGGGTAAAACCCAGGACTGCGGCATGCAGCGCCTGGCGCTCCACGGCAGCTTCCAATACCGGCGAACCACCGCTGATTCCCGGCTCGGACGCATAGCCATAAAGCTTATCGCCAATGAGCGGACAGCCCATATGCTTCATATGAACCCTGATTTGATGAGTCCTCCCCGTTTCCAGCTTCAGCTTAATCTTCGACGCGCTGCCGTCTCCATATACAGCCTCGGTCTCATAACGGGTGACAGAAGGATAACCATCTGGAAGAACCATGCGCCGATGCGGTTCATCGGGCGAACGATCGATAGGTTCGTTGACTGTGCCTGATAGCGGATGGAGTGTTTGATACACAAACGCACGATAGCGCTTGTCCACTTCTCCCGCCTGCATCTGCTCCGAGAGCTGCTGATGTACGTACGGGTTCTTGGCGATGGCGACCAGACCCGAGGTTTCCTCATCCAGCCGATGGATCGGTCGGAATCGGACTATCTCCCCCTGCTGCAGCCAGTGGTGAACGACTCCGTTAGCAAGCGTTCCAGTGTAATGTCCATGAGTCGGGTGAACAATGATCCCCGGAAGCTTATTAATAATCAGCAGCTCCCGGTCCTCGTATACAATATCAAGGGGCATCGGCTCCGGAAGGATATCGTCCGACTGCTCCTGCTCCATCCGCAGTGCCAGACAATCGCCCGCTTTGACCCTTTCATTCGTAAATACCCGTTTTCCGTTCAAGGTCAGTCCATGCTCCGTAAGCTTCAACCGCGACATCAGTTTCCGGGATACGCCAAGGCGCCGTTCCAGCACGGTCCTTACGGTTTTGCCATCATCCTCGGCGGCAATCTCCAGTACCAGCGGTTCATAATAAAGGACACTCATTTTTCCCGTTTGCGGAACACTTCCGCACTGCGCACATATTCCGTATCTGCGGCCCCCAGCCGGGCGTTGGCATATCGGGCGGCAGCAAAGAAATAATCGGACAAACGGTTGATATATTTCTGCACTTCATTATTGATGGGAAGCTCTGCCGCCAGCGTTACAGTACGGCGCTCCGCTCTGCGGCAGACCGTACGGCAAACATGCAGCAATGCCGAAACCTCGCTGCCTCCAGGCAGTATAAAACGGGTTAAGTCCGGCGATGCATCCACATGAGCATCGATCCATTCCTCAAGCCTTGCGGCAGGTAAGGCATCCATCTTCCATTCGCGGCCTTGCGGGTCAGCAAAGGCCAGATCAGAGCCGCAATCAAACAATTCCTGTTGAATCTCGATCAACTGTTCCACCAATGCCTCCAGCTTCCCGGAAGCCGCAGCGACGGCCGCAGCTTGACCTACAAAAGAATTCAGCTCATCGACAGTGCCATACGCCTCGACCCTGACATCGTCCTTACGGACTCGTCCACCTTTTACGGACGTTTGTCCTTCGTCCCCTGTTCGTGTATATAATTTCATGATTTAATAAGCTCCTTCATCACCGCAGCAGACAATTCCTGATCCGGTGCATTGGCCGGAATAATCATCAGCATATCGGGCTCGTTATAGCCCGCGTCCTTAAAAATCGTTTTTTCGACAGGAATGGCAAACAGTCCTTTGACGAGCTTCAGGTTCTTGGAATCGCCAATTTCGCTTTCCATCACACCCTCCGGATAAGCCGCAGCGTCAAACCACTCGTCCAGCTGCACAGCTGGTCCCTGTTTAATCATATTGACCAGCGTCTCCTTGGGAAGAATGAGAACCCCGTTACCTCCAGCGGCGATTTCCACAATCAGCTTTTGGTCATTGTACATAGGAGAAGCATTGATCACGATTTTCTTGTCTTCTCCGAATTTCTCCGTCAGCTTCTCCTGGACCTTTGTGGTGACACCGTCAGGCAGGTATTCCTTAGGCATGATAAAAACAGTCAAATCGGCTTTAGATCCGCAACCTGAAAGAGCTATGCATAATACCAAAAGCGTTAAACCTGCAAAAAAAGCTCGATTCCTCTTTAACAACAACTTAATCCCTCCACCTCGAATATCTACGTCAAATATAGCATAAATGGATGCCAAAAAAAATAAAAGAGCCCTCGTCAAGGGCTCAAGGTATGAGAATCTCCGACGCTATGATTTTGCCTTTCTTCTCATAACATGCATATACTCGTTAATTTTCAAATCCAGCTTGCGGCTCAGATCAATCACCTTGTCGGAATTAAAGGTCGTTTCTTCCGTATAGGATTGTTCCATCTTCGTGCGAAGCATATAAATCTCATCTTCTAACGTCTGAATTGAGGAAGACAACTTTCTAGCAGACACGGTACCCGGCTCATTATTAAACGATAGGCCATAATCCGCAAAAGCCATTGCCATCCCTCCTTGTCGTCGTTCTACTGCTGTTGGCAGTGGGAATTACCCCACAATACTTTAAGGATATAACAACGGAATGTTTGTTATTCTTCCCACTAGTTCCTAGCTTCCTTGAAGTTTTACTAAATTATAACAAACAATTACAAATGTGAACATATTATTTTTTAAAATACATTTTTTTCTACAATACCCATTAGCCCGCCCTGAGCTTTCGTACAAAATTACCGATACGTTCAATCGCCTCGGTTAATTGGCTGACCGAAGTGGCATAGGAACAGCGCAAATGCCCTTCGCCTCCAAGCCCGAATACATCACCCGGTACGGCAGCCACATTCTGTTCCAGCAGCAAAGCTGTCGCAAATTCCTCGGAGCTGAGTCCGGTCGCTTTGATGGAAGGAAACGCGTAAAAGGCGCCTTGCGGCTCGTGACAATCCAATCCAATTTCACGGAATCCGTGAACGACCAGCCGGCGGCGCTGATTGTAAGCTTCCACCATACGGTCCTTTTCCTCCAGTCCGTTCTTCAGCGCTTCGAGAGCCGCTACCTGAGCCATCACCGGCGCGCACATGACGGTATATTGATGAATTTTGAGCATGGCGGAAATCAGATCCCGGTGTCCGCAGGCATAGCCGATCCGCCAGCCCGTCATCGCAAAAGCTTTGGAGAAGCCGCTAACCAGAATGGTCCGGTCTTGCATCCCTGGCAGCGAAGCAAAACTTACATGCTTTTCACCATAGGTCAGCTCCGCATATATTTCATCGGATATGACGATAAGATCATGCTCCTCCACGACTTTGGCAATCGGCAGCCAATCTTCCCGTGTCATGATGCCGCCCGTGGGATTACTGGGGTAACACAAAATAAGCACCTTCGAGCGGGGCGTAATGACAGCCTTCAACGATTCGGCCGTCAGCTTGAATTGATCCTTCGCGAATGTCTCGATCCCGACCGGCACGCCACCGCTCAAGGAAGTAATAGGAGAATAGGAGATATAGCAAGGTTCTGGCACCAGAATCTCGTCTCCAGGGGCAATAAGGGCCCGCAGCGCCAGATCGATCGCCTCGCTGCCTCCGACCGTAACCAGAATCTCGTCCGCCGGATTATAGGATACATCGAATTGACGGTTCAAATAATAGCCGATTTCTTCGCGCAGCTCCGGAGTCCCGGCATTGGAGGTATATTGTGTTTTGCCCATTTCAAGCGAATAAACACAGGCCTCGCGTACATGCCATGGCGTGACAAAATCCGGCTCGCCTACGCCGAGTGTAATAATATCTTTGCGGCCGCTGGCCAAATCAAAAAAACGGCGGATGCCCGATGGTTTCATTACTCTGGCCTGGGGCGACAAATAATCAGCCATAGAAGTCCGGCTGGTGGGATTCTGCTGTAATTCTTCGTCTTTAATCATGTCCGATCACCCTTTACGGTGAGATTAGAAGACGGTGGTCGTCTTCATGCTCTTCGAATATTATGCCGTCCTGCTTGTATTTTTTCAGAATAAAGAAGGTTTTTGTAGAAAGTACCGCATCAATCGGAGAAAGCTTGTTGGATACGAAGGAAGCCACATCTTTCAGCGTTTTCCCTTGTACTTCCACGAGCAGGTCATACGCCCCCGACATCAAATAGACCGACTTCACTTCCGGATATAAATAAATCCGCTCCGCGATCCCCTCAAAGCCCCGACCGCGTTCCGGTGTAATTTGTACCTCAATCAATGCCGTTACCTTCTCGTCTTCCACTTTGCTCCAATTCACTACGGTCGCGTACTTGACGATGATATGGTCCTGTTCCAGTTCAGCAATCTCCTGCTTAACTTCCGCCAACGGCTCATCCAGCATGGTTGCGATCAAATCCGCACTGCGGCGCGCATCTTCTTTAAGCAGCTCCAAAATTTTCATCTTGCGCTCATTCATCGTCATAGCCTCCCAATGTCTTGGTAATCCAGCACGGACAGCTTCGTTTGCGCCTTGTTCAAGGGCAGTCGGGCTGTCTTCGCGTCAATAGTTATAATGAATATATTACAACGAATCCAAGCTTCCTGCAAAGATCAAAAGACGCAGAGCTTGTAAACGTAAGAAGAAACAGCTGATGCAGTCCATGCGACGCAAGTTCTTCCATTAGAATTAAAGATACTTTCCTATAATTGAAAAAAACCCCTCTCGGGGCTTTTTCCAAATAAACAGATTGCAGTGTAAGGCATCTACATAAAATATTGGCCGTTTTGCGGCGGCGTTTGCTGCTGCTGATACGCCTGATGTTGACTTGAGTTTTGCTGCATCTGCTGTTGGGCTGACTGATTTTTCTGCTCAAGCTTTTGAAGATGCTGTTCCGTTTTTTGAATCATTTGTTGATTTTGCTGGATTTGCTTGGCTAGATCCTGGCGAAGCGCTGGCGAGGAGACACTGTACATATTCGCGGCTTTCATCGCGTTGAACAAATCTTCCTGCATATGAAGCGTATTGTTCAGCAGTTGGGTGAACATCCCGCGAATTTCCGGACAGCTTGATTCCGTTGCCGCAGTCGCATACTCCCGGACTACTCTCTTCAGATCCGCCAGGACGGTGTAAGCCATATCTTCTTCAGGCATAAGCGCCTGCAAGGGCCCATTCTGCATATTTTGCTGCTGCTGATACATTTTTCGATTCCTCCCGTTCGTCTAGTTTTGCGGCTGGGTTGGGGCCAGCTGCTGGTGCTGTTGAAGAGCATTCATTAAGGTTTGCGTATGTTGATGGTGCGTCGAAATCATGTGCGAACATACTTGCTTGATCCCTTGATTTTGAGCTGTAAACGCAACGGCCGCGCATTGTTTCATCAACAAATCCTCATTGGATATGGAATCGACGATATATTCCATTTCCTTGGATGATATAGGCTGCATCATTTGCAAAACTCCCTCCTTTTTTCCAACTGAGTGAACCTTCCGTATTATGTCCTCTGCTGATAATAATATGTATCCGAACTCTTCCTCTAATGGAAGAATCCGTTCACGCTTGCCTCAGGGAACATGGATGGTTTGTACATGGTCAAGATGTACATAGACGGATTCACCGGCTGCATTGGACAGCTCGATTATGTTTTGATGGATTCCTTTCAGAAGACCGATTTTATTTGGATCTTCTCCGAGATTGAGAATGACGAATTGATCCACCAACTTGTTCATTTGCTGCTCAAATGTCCGAGCGAGTGAGAACGGGGTCGGTTTAAGCGGAATCTGATCCGGCGTCAACGCATAGGGATTGACATTAGGGCTGTAGGGAATCAAGTATTTCAAATGTTTGAGGGTCACCATGATGGAATGATGAGCCGGTGAGCAGAATACAAAGAAATCGTTCATGACACTGCTCAAATAACCATGAACAGCCGGTTGGCCGTTTATACAAATTTCAGAAAACATGCCTTTTGCATTCATCAGGACGTTGCGGTACGAGAAATGCTCGCTGTGCAGCTCGAAATTCGATTGCGGATCATCGGTCTCCCCAATGGCTCCGGCAACAGCCTGCATTTGCGAAAGCTGCAGAAGCGGGATATAAATATAATGCTTCCCATTATGAAGAACCAGCATATCCTGTCCCCATTCTATCAGCTTGCCCGATAAGGAATGAGCGCGGTCCGGCACGTAAATTTCGACCCTCTGACCCAATAATGGGTGACCAAGTTTCACTAGCATTCGACCTCCCTGCATCTATCAAATCAAGCTTGCTGTACGTTATCTATATGAATCTCAAACAGGAACCGCACTGGATGAGTATCTATTTTGCGAAAGATAGATTTAAGCCCGGCGCCGCTGCTAGATTAGCTGCATAGCTTGGATAAAGATGAATCAAAGGAGGAACTTTCATGCCCAGAAGAGCCGCCGGCTCATCCCTGCGAAGCACTGCTAAATGGAAGAAGCAACGGGATTCCGCATCCCTTGTAAGCGGAAAACGGCCGAAACGAAAAGCGGCGAATCAAGAAAAAGAGGATCCATTCTACGGTGGCATTCCTTGCCAGGATGGCGAGGACTATTATTTGTCCAAAGGCATGCAGAAAACAAGCGGCGAGAAAGAGCGGTCAAAGGGTTTACAGAGAACGCAAGGCGAGAAAGACCGGTCAAAGGGTTTACAGAGAACGCAGGGCGAGAAAGACCGGTCAAAGGGTTTACAAAGAACGCGGGGCGAGAAAGACCGGTCAAAGGGTTTACAGAGAACGCGGGGCGAGAAAGACCGGTCAAAAGGTTTACAGAGAACGCGGGGCGAGAAGCATCGATCCGGAACGATAAACGACACGAAAGACAAAGCGCAAAATTCCGCGGGAGTGAACCGCACCAAAGGCAAACGCCCTTCCTCATATGGGGATCAGGAACCCACAAAAGAATAGCAGCTTCCGGCGAGCCCCTACGGTGGTCCCTTTACCCTTATCCAATGCAGAAGCACGGCTGTGACCTTTAGGCAGCCGCCCGCATAATGTAAAGAAGCATAAGAAGCCTACCGCTTTGCGATGGGCTTTTATCTTCGTTTAAGGGGATGGTCCAATGTCACCAGGAGAGCTGCCGACCCGAAAAATTACGATTGAAGAAGCCGATTTGGCTATTCTCCGGTCCGATGTCTGGAGCATGGGATTTGTACCGGTCAAGCTGGAGATGGAAGGCCAAATATATGATGCCCGGCTTGGTTACCGCGGAGGCCATACACGAAATTATCCAAAAAAATCCTATGAAGTCGTCTATGGCAATAATCAGACACTGCACTGGAATGCCGAATTCGATGATCCCTCTATGCTGCGCAATATGTTTTCCTTCCATTTCTTCAATATGATCGGCGTTCCTTCGCCGCACACCCGTCATTTCCTGTTGGAATGGAACGGCCAGCCGCATGGGGTTTATCTGGAGCTTGAAGCCGTTAACCAGACCTTCTTTCAGACGCGGGGCATCCGCTCCCGCGCGCTTATTTATGCGGTGAATGACCACGCTAATTTCAGTGAGCTTGATCCGGATACGAAAATGAAGAAACTATGGCTGCTGTCCGGATACCATGTGATGAAGGGGAACAAAATGACACCGGTCAGGCTGAAGCGGTTCCTCAAGGGCATCAACCGGCCGGCGGACAACAAGCTGCGAACCTTTATTGGGAAGCGTCTGGATATCAGAAATTATTTGAAGTGGCTTGCCGGTGCCGTGTTAACCGGAAATTATGATGGCTTCGACCAGAATTATGCCCTCTATGAACATGTGCCAAGCGGCAAATACCGGATAATCCCCTGGGACTATGAAGGCACCTGGGGAAGAAATTGCTACGGCAAACTATGCGGCAGTGATCTTGTCAGTGTTAAAGGATATAATGTCTTGACGCGCAAAGTATTGTCATACCGCTCTTGCCGGGAAGACTACCGCCGTATTCTAACCCGGCTGCTGGCTGATCAATTTACAATGAAGCGGCTTGATCCCATCCTGATCCAAATGCATGAGCGGCTGCTGCCGGCCATCAGGGATGATTTTACGAGAAAATCACCCTTTGCCACCTTTCTGGAGGAGCCGGAGGTATTCCGAACGTATATTAAAGAACGACGGCTTATTGTCAAGGATGTATTGCGGTCCTGGAAAGCCTAGAGTCCTTCAGATAGACCTCGTGCTTACTGCGTCAATAGAGCTCCATACTTAAATATCGCTCACCGCTATCCGGCGCCATACACAGAACACGGCCGCCCGTTCCAATCCGCGATGCAATTTGCATGGCTGCCCAGACAGCCGCAGCAGAAGAAGGTCCCAGAAGCAGACCCTCCAGCCTCGCAAGATCACGCATAGTAGCTATTGCGTCGTCATCGGCTACGCGAATAATTTCATCGTATACCGCTGTGTTGAGTATAGCCGGAACGAATCCCGGGCTTGTCCCGACCAGCTTATGCGGACCTGGCTCGCCTCCGGAGAGTACCGGCGAGCCAAGCGGCTCCACGACCGCAATATGAATTCCGGGAATGGCCGCTTTAAGCGTCTCCCCTGTGCCCGTTATCGTTCCGCCTGTACCCGAAGTGGCAACAAATGCGTCGAGACGGCCCTCTGTCTGGGCGATAATCTCAGGTGCCGTGGTGACCCGGTGGATATCGGGGTTCGCGGGATTCTCAAACTGGTTGGGAATATAGCTGCCCGGTATTCCGGTCTGCAGCTCCATTGCTTTACGTATCGCTCCTGGCATCCTTTCCGCTGCAGGAGTCAAAACCACCTCCGCTCCATACGCCCGGAGAAGCGCGATTCTCTCAATGGACATATTGTCAGGCATTACGAGAATCAGGTTATATCCCTTTGCTGCGGCATTCATTGCCAGCCCAATACCGGTATTCCCGCTGGTTGGTTCGATTAAGGTGTCTCCAGGCTTGATCTTGCCTCTTTGCTCGGCATCCTGAATCAATGAAAACGCTGCCCGGTCTTTCACGCTGCCGCTGGGGTTGAAACGCTCCAGCTTGACAATTACCTCAGCATCACCCGGCTTGATCAAGCGCTGCAAGCAGACTGCGGGTGTATCTCCAATAAGCTCGGTAATACTGTTTACAATTCTCGCCATGATAGCCTCCTCGTTTTATTTATCCGTTATTTTGCCGATCGTCTCTTCGAACCGATGACATAAACCAACAATCTCATCGTATCTGGCCAACTGGCCGGTCCAGTTGCTGCGGATGCCGGATAAGCCATAAATCAGTCCCGCCAATCCGCCAGTTACCGCTCCGGTAGTATCTGTATCTTCACCCAGATTGATGGACTGTAATACCGCTTCCTCATAGCTTCCGGCATGCAGCAGACACCATAGACTGGCCTCCAGCGTATGGACCACATAACCAGTGGATTGAATTTCCGCGCGTTCCAGCTGTTTCAAATCCTCCTTCAAAATGCGGTCAAAGGCCGCAAGTTGCGGGCTCCCGGAAAAGTGCCGGACCACTGATTGCTTCGCGCTATTCAAGCTGTCTTCCATTACATTCCCATTCAATAGAGAAATGGCGGTTTCCACATAAATCACACAGGCAATGACGGATATCAGATGCCTGTGTGTCAGCGAAGATACCTGGGTGACGGCCAGCACACGGTCTTCAAAGGAGCGGCCCTTCAAATAGAAAGCAAGTGGAAGAATTCTCATCAACGAGCCATTGCCATTGCTGAATTCGCCTGCTCCTCCTGCCTGCTCCGGCGGCAGTGATCGGTCATCGAGCCGCATAATCGCCTCACGCGTAGCGATCCCGATATCAAATACATCCCCGTGAGGGGTCCAATCTGCATTCCAGCACCACTTCCGGAACTTGTCCGCCAGGTCACGCAAGTCAAGACCGCCGCAATCCGCGATGCTGTCCATTAAACATAAGGTAAGGGAAGTATCATCCGACCATGTGCCTGCCGGCTGTCGGTGCGAGCCATACCCGATCATATCCGTGAGGGGTTTTTGCTCCAGCACGGCTCTGGATTGAAATTCAACGGGAACACCCAGGGCGTCCCCCACGCACAACCCAATGATGCCATCTATTACTTTGCCCATGTCCACTCTCCCACTCTCCCCTTCTCCCGCTCAGACCAGATCATCCTTGTTTATTGGTCACACGGTCACCGTAAATTCCTCTCCGGCGGTATCGGCACTATGGGGTCCGACTCTCACGGATACCTTGCACGGTTCGACGGTGAAGTTCATATCGCGATTCCAAATCGCCAGCTCCTCCCGGCCCAACTGGAAGGAAACTGTTTGACGCTGTCCAGGCTCCAGCCTTAATTTACGGAAACCCTTCAACTCCAGCAATCGCCTTGTAATACCGGACTGGCTGGCTTGAATATACAGCTGAACGACTTCATCTCCTGCTTTGTCTCCCTCATTCTCAATTTCAAGCTCCGCATCAATTGTACATCCGTTCTGCAGCTCCGAAGCAGAGATTGCTGATCTGGACAACCGGACTGGGCTGTATGCGAACCGGGTATAGCTTAGCCCGAAACCAAAGGGATACAGCGGCGTAGACGGCATATCAGCATAAGGGCTTGGCTGCCCCTGATCTTTCCGGTTGTAATAAACCGGAATTTGCGCCGAGGAACGCGGCAGCGAAACCGTCAATTTTCCGCTGGGGTTAACAGCCCCAAATAATATTTCTCCTATCGCCCTGCCGCCTTCGGTTCCAGGGTACCAGGCACACAACAGGGCGGAGCAGCGCTCCGCAATCGCGGATAACGCATGCGGCCTTCCTTGAATAACAATAATCACGACTGGTGTCCCGGTCGCTTCGACCTCCCGCACCAGCCGCTCCTGTACGCCTCCAAGCCGCAGATCGGCCAAATCCACGCCTTCCCCGCAGTCCATTTCCGAAGGATCGCCTTCCGACACGATAGCGGCGCCGTTAAGATCAAAGTTTCCGCCGAAACGGCGGGCACTGCTTCCACCCAACACTAGCACTGCAATATCCGCCGCCCTGGCGGCTTCAACCGCTTCCTGCAAACCAGCTGTGGACTGATCGCGTATGCCGCATCCCTGGGCATGCACAATTTCAACGCCCTCAGGTGCAGTCATGGCGATTCCCTGAAGTACGGTTGTCCCGCTTCCTTCCCGCTGGATGCTGGTGTAATCGCCTAACTGATTATACAGCCGGTCCGCGTTCGGTCCGATGACGGCAATCCGCTTTACATTTCTACGGATAGGCAGCAGATTTCCTTCATTGCGGAGCAGGATCACGGATTCCCGTGCTACCTGCAAATTTGTTTCGCGGATAGCCGGGCTGTTCACTGCCGATGCCGCCAGCGACTCATCCGTATAGGGATGATCGAACAAGCCCAGCCTGAATTTCAATTCCAGCACGCGGACGACCGCCCGGTCAATGTAACGCTCGTCCACTTTTCCCTGCCGGACAGCTTGCTCAAGCGTTGTGAAAGCAGTGTCCCACAGACTGAGGTCAACCCCGGAGGCAAGCGCCAGCGCAGCCGCTTCTTCATAACCGCCTGTCAGCGAGATCAGCCGGTCAACTGCACAGCCGTCTGCCATAACAATCCCGTTAAATCCCCATTCCCCGCGAAGGATGCCCGTAAGCAGCTGCTCATTGGAATGGCAGGGAATCCCATCAATCTCATTATAAGCCGCCATGCAGCCCATGGCCCCTGCTTCAATGCCCGCCTTTGCTCCGGGCAGATGAATTTCACGAAGCTCCCGTTCCCCAATGGGAACCGGTGCGGCGTTCAGTCCACCCAGAGGCGCCCCTTGCGCGCATAAATGCTTGATTACGGCTGCAACCTTGCGGGAAGAACGCAGCTGACTCTCGTCGTCCCCCTGCATGCCTTTAACGACCGCAGCTGTCATCCGGGCGGCAAGATAAGGATCCTCTCCATAACATTCCTCCGAGCGTCCCCAACGCGGATCATGCAGGATATCAAGCGCCGATACCAGACCGATATGAGCTCCACGGGCTCTGATTTCGGCAGCAACATGGGCATAAGCTGTTTCCAATAGAGCGGGATTCCATGTCGAACCCGCTGCAAGATTTATAGGAAGCAGAGTGCCGTCCAGGGCCTGGTGTCCATGCGGGCACTCCTCCGTCAACAAGGCAGGGATTCCAAGCCGGGTATTTTCCTGTATGTAGCGCTGCACATCATTGGCGATTTTAGCGTTATCGGCAGTGGGGATACCATTGTCAAAGGTGACGGCAGACCAGGGATCCGCCCGAAACAGTCCATAGAGGGCTCCCATTCCTTCATATTCCGCAACATGCTGCTTGAAGGCTTCCGTCAGCTCCACGCCTCCTGTTTCATTGCGGCGGTACGCATCCCAGCCGTACATATGCTGGTTGAGCTGGCCGACCTTTTCCTTCAGAGTCATTACGGCCAGGAGATCCGCTACCCGTTCTTCTACAGGAAGGGCAGGGTTTTTATACTTTTGTGTCTTCATCATCGGGCATACCCGCCTTTCAATTTATAATGCCGTATCCGAAATATAGAATTTCATGCTCGCCATGAATGGAAAGAAGCCCTGTGCCTCTGTCTTCGACAATTCTGCACTGGGCGCTGGATTCCTTCCGGTAAATATTATGAAGGTCAGAAAGGCGGCCCTTCCGCCCTTCTTAAAAGACGCGGCTAATATAAGGGTTCTGCGAACAACAGTGTCTTCATCTAATTAAAATGCTCTGCCTCGTGACCCAATCATCTGGTCGGACCTGTCACCAGGCAGGCTCGTTCCCCTGGATTCAGACCGGGTCCTTCCCGGAGCTGCCGGCGGGCAAGCCGCCTAAAAAACGCCGCACAAGGAACCAGCAAATCAGCGGGCAAGCACCAATGACCAGCATCAGCCAGGGAATAGCCCGGGACATGGAATAAGCCTGCGGAAGAACAAGCAGATAAGCCGTAATGCCGATAATACGGCCGACGGTCAACGAAGCCTCCCGCAGCACGACAAGCTCTTCTCTACGCTTAGCACTTTCCTCATTTCGCCCAATCAGGTCAAAGACGATCGATGTCATCGGAATGATGAACAGCGGCATAAATATCGCTGTCCCGATTCCAAAAGTCAGCATGGTTCTATACGTCAACGACCAAAACAACGGAAAAATGGCAATAGTTACAGCAACCGCGCCAATCAACATGGCCCGGCTTCTGAGGTTTGGCCGGAGGAACTTCCCGATTGCCCAGAAGCTGATTAAAGCCAAAACCGAGGTTACGAGCGAGAAGCTGCCCAGCTTCTGCTCATTGTTCGTCGCCATATAGATCAACAGTCCGATCAAAAACATAAATACACCGTCCCGTATGCCTTGCGCTGCAGTTGCCAAGGCAATACGGCGCCACGGATCCTTTGAATTTCGGAGCTGCCTGAAGCCATAGAACCAGTCATATCGCCCCGTAGCTTCTCTTTTTTTGAGCCAGAAGCTGAGAACCATGGCAATCCCGAATATAATGGCCGATGCTGTATAAATGATGCTGTAGCCGCGCTCGCCATGAAAAGCTGTTATGATAAATCCTGATATCCAGGGGACCGCAATGCCTGTGCCGGATCCGATCAGTCCTGTCCACCCGTTGAAACGGTCGCGGTTGCCCGGTTCCGTGATTTCAAAATAAACGACATTATAAGCCAGCCAAAAAAAACCTTGGCCCAGTCCACCGAGTATGCCCAGCGGAATAGCATACGTTACCGCCTTTGACCCCAAGAGCAGGATGATAAAATAAAATACCCCCGACATCATAATGCCCAGACGGAGGCTGTTCATCTTATTATGTTCCTTCACCCATTTGCCTGCAATCCAGAAGGTGAGTCCGCTCACCGTATACAACGTGAAATTAAACCAGCCGATCAATGCAAACGACTTACTGACCTTCCATAAATATATCGGTAAAAACGTTCCGGAAAGCGCGGTTGCCACGGCTATCAGACCCTGAACCGCAAGCAGAAGCATGGCCTGCCTGTCCAGGGCTTGACGGCCGCCCCGTTTGTCTTCAAAGGTTTCAGTCCGCAATTTGCCGGGTTTGGAAGAAGCGAACCCCCGTGAATGAACGGCATGTTTGCTATGATCCAAGCCAATCCCTCCCGCATGTTTGCTTTGAGCGCTCTACTTGACGTAAGATTCCCTCAAAGAACCCAATGCATGCCGGGATCGAACCCTTTCCCATTTCTTTCTTCATGCTGTGCCTCTTGAACCTGCCAGGCATGCGGCAGCTCTTAATTCCCGTCAGCTACTGCCTTAGTCAAAAGCTTCACCAATCGCTCCTGTTCCTGTACGCCAAGCCGCTGCTCGGTGTGGAAACATGAAGGACAGAAATAGAGCACAATCCGGAACGGCGTCGTCAGAAGTGGCTCAGTCAGAGCTTCAGGTGTGCGCGGCTGGAATTGGGTTTCCGTAATCGTCTGCGTGCCCGCCTCCAGCATAAACTCGCGGCAGGACGGACATTCCGGCGCCTCGAGCTGGTCATCCAGCAGACGATCCATCGTCTCATCCAATGCCAGACGGTCTCTGCTGTAATGGCTGAGCCCAGTCAGATCCGGCTGGTTATTGCCGCTCGCTGCCTCATCCTCCTCCTCGTCCCAATTCTCCCCTATTTCTTCCGAATCTTCCACTTCTTCGTCAAGGCCGTCAAGTCCAACCTGAACGGTCCGGTAACCGGTCAGTTCATTCTCACAGTGAGGACAATGGCGTTCCGGCCCGATTTCCTCATCCCAAACAATTTCCGTTTGACACCACGGGCATATCGGATTTTCAACTTCTGCCATTTTTTGATCTCCTTTTTCAATGGATTGAGTGTTTATTTCGTAAGATAGATCACACCAAGTACAACAAAAAGCACAGCCAGCGCAAACAAAGTTCCCCATAAATATTTCATACGTGTAAAAGCCCTCTCCGAAATGTTGTTGGTGGATCCTAACGAGCCATGAGACTTAAGCAATCGTAGCTCCTATAATGTAAGAGATGGAAACCGATATAATCATGGCTATAAAACCGACAGCCCGGTTATCCCGCTTGATTTCATCGTCAATCCGAAAAACGGGAGTCAAAAATTCAAACAAAAAATAAGCGACGATCAATAGCAGGAAACCGAACGTTGCCCATAACAGGCTCTGATATACGGTTTCATTGGATTGCAGAGAGAAGCGGAAAATATTGCAGATACCGAATATTTTCCCTCCTGTGGCCATGGCGACGGAAATATTTCCTTCTTTAATTTCCTGCCAGCATTGATAACGGGTGACATATTCAAAGAAATAAAGGAAAACGACCAGAGCCAAAATGGCCACTGAAACGTAAGCAAGCGACGCCGCATACGGATTGCCGAGCAGCGTATCGATTTCGTTTTCCATTGAGAGCCTCCCTTATTCTGACGGGCATGCAGGTGTATGGCGTTTGCTTTCATCAATGCATTTCTGCAACAGTAACGCCAGCACCGCCTTCTCCGTAATTGCCGAGCCGATATGTTTTCACATGCTTGTGGCGGCGCAGAAATTCGCTGATTCCCGTCCGCAGCACACCGGTACCTTTGCCATGGATAATATAGACCTGGCCGAGGCCGGCCAGGAAGGATTCATCCAGGAAACGGTCCACTTCAACAATTGCTTCCTCCAGATTCGCTCCCCGCAAATCCAGCTCCATGCGCACATTTTCATCCCGGGTCCTCTTCAAACTCGCCGCGAGCTTCGGCTGCTGGGTTTTGGCCGTTTCGGCCCGTTTGACCAGTTCCAGGTCGCCCACCGAAACTTTCATCTTCAGAATGCCAAGCTGAACCTGAGCATCGTTCCCGCTAATTTCAATAACATGGCCGCGCTGCCCCAGGCTATATACCATCACCTCGTCGCCCGGCTCGATCCGCTGCGGCTTAGTAGCATTCTTCGGTTTGCCGGTTTTCGACTTCTTCACTTCCGGTGTTGCTTCATCCAGCTTTCGGCGCGCCTCTATCAGCTTATGCTCCTTGACGGAGGCGCCTTCCTCCATGGCAAGCCTGCGCAGGTCCGTGATGATTTGCTCCGCATCTTTCCTTGCTTTTGCAATCGTATCGCGTGCTTCCTCCTGGGCTTTGATCATCAGCTTATCGCGCTGCTGATCAAATTTGTCGCGCTCGGCCTCATGATGCGCCCGCAGTTCTTCCACCTCTCTGCGCAGCGTTTCAGCGGTTTTCCGCTCCGCTTCGGCCGTGAGACGGTTCTCCTCCAGGGAAGCAATCATGTTCTCCACCCGCATATCCTCTTCGCTGACTTCTCCCCGCGCCACATCGATAATTGAGCGCTGCAAGCCGAGTCTTTCGGCGATGGCAAAAGCGTTGCTTCGTCCCGGGACGCCAATAAGAAGCCGATACGTGGGGCTGAGCGTTTGCACATCAAACTCCATGCTGGCGTTAATGATTCCTTTGCGGTTGTAAGCATAAGCTTTGAGCTCGCTGTAATGGGTCGTGGCAATGATCCGGCAGCCCAGTTTATGCATATGCTCCAGGATGGCAATAGCCAGAGCCGAACCTTCCGCGGGATCGGTTCCCGCCCCGAGCTCATCGAGCAGCACCAGGCTCTTCGGTGTCATATTGCCCAAAATGCGGATAATGTTCGTAAGGTGGCTGGAAAATGTACTTAAATTCTGTTCGATGCTTTGTTCATCGCCGATATCGGCATATATAGCATCGAATACACACATCTGGCTGTCGTCTTCCGCCGGAATGAACATTCCCGACATCGCCATCAGGCTTAGCAGGCCTACGGTTTTGAGCGAGACCGTTTTCCCCCCTGTATTGGGTCCTGTCACGATGATCGTCGAATAGGAGTTGCCGAGCTCCACATCGGTCGGAACAACCTTCTCCCTGGCAATCAGAGGGTGCCTTCCCCGGCGAAGCTTCAGATAACCGCGGTCGTTCATACGCGGCTGCGTCGCCCCCATCTGATGAGCAAGCCGACCTTTGGCAAAAGCAAAGTCAAGCACCCCGAGCACTTCCAGATCCAGCTGCAAGTCATCTGCGTATTCTGATGTCTGAGCAGTCAGCATCTGCAGGATCTTCTCGATCTCGCGGGTTTCCGCCAGGCGCAGCTCGCGGAGCTTGTTATTCATCGCCACAATGGCTTCCGGTTCAATAAACAGGGTAGCTCCGGAGCCGGACTGATCGTGTACAATGCCGCCGAAATGGGATCGGTACTCTTGTTTTACGGGAATCACGTACCGATCGTTTCGAATAGTTACTATCGCATCCTGCAGCATCTTCTGCACTGAGGAAGAACGCACCATTTGCTCCAGCTTTTCGCGAACACGCGACTCCCCGCCTCGCAACTCCCGTCTGATACTGGCAAGCTGTGCGCTTGCGCTGTCCATGACCTCAGCCTGCTCGTCGATACAGGCGAGAATCGCGTCCTCCAACACCTTATGTTCGGTCAGCTGCTGTGCCATATCGGCCAGCATCGGAACCGGATCATCGTCATGAAGCTGCAGCACGTGGCGCTTCACACGCCGCGAGCCGCGAATGGTCTCGGCAATTTCCAACAGCTCTGCCGGATTGAGCGTTCCACCTATAATCGAACGCAGCAGTGCAGGACGAATGTTCACAATTCCTCCGAAAGGCGCATTGCCTTTGAGGCGGTCCGCTTTATATGCCTCGTCTGTCGCCTGCAGCGTCAGTTTGACCGTTTCCAGATCAGAGCTTGGATGAACGGCTTCCGCCACTGCTTTGCCAAGCGAAGTAGCCGCATGCTGCGATAATTTATTTACAATTTTTGAAAATTCTAATGTCTGTAAGATTTTTTTGTCCACAACGAGCACAACTCCCCTCGATTCTTATTATAGCCGAAGCGTACAACGTATGCCATGACTGAAGACAGCATGCATGACTGGAGCAAAGAAGGTAACAATAATGAAGCATCCTGTAATGTCAGCTGTATGCATGGAGACTGACAGTAAGGAAGAATGATGCAAAAAACCGGAACGCGAAAGTTCCCAAAAACTTTTTAGGAGGTTCCCGCATGAATTTTCTGGGTCATGTCGTTCGGTTCGTCATTTCAGCCATCGTGCTGATGATTGTGGGCTTCATCGTTCCCCAGTTTAGCGTCGGCGGATTTTGGAGCGCATTATTCCTCGCGCTTGTGATCGCCGCTCTCGGCTGGATTATCGAAGGTATTTTCGGTAAAAAGGTCACCCCTTTCGGCCGCGGCATTGTCGGTTTTATCGCCAGCGCCATTGTGATCTGGATTGCCCAGTTTATCGTCGGTGGAGTGAGCGTCACATGGCTGGGTGCGATTCTGGCCGCATTAGTCATCGGTATTATCGACTTGTTCATCCCGGTTGCCACACCGTATGAGGCGGGCCGGGCCAAGAACAGCTAGATGAGTCAGAAGTTACGTCCCAAAGGGCCGGGCATGGCGGTACATCCGTTATGCCCGGCCTTTTGAATGATGATATTATGGATAATTATTGAAATGTTCATCATTTGTTCATCTTTCATTCATCAGTTTGACACTGCAATTTTTGGCTAATCCCGTTATACTGGTAAAAGATAGTTAATTATTCAGTATGGAGGGAAATGATTACATGAGAAAAATCCTATTGGTTTCCGTAGTGGCAGCTCTGGTAATGATTATGGCCGCATGCGGATCCAACAATGACAAGTCAGGGAACGCAAACAACACGCCCGCAGAAAATACAGGTACTGCCGCAGCCAATGAGATCGTCATTAAAGCAAGCAACTGGAAGTTCGATCAAGAAGTATATACGATTAAAAAAGGTGAAGCAACGACCATTTCCTTCAAATCCGACGGCGTTCACGGCGTTGAAATTCCCGATCTTCAAGTTAAGCTGACAGATGGCAAATCAAAAGATGTAACGGTTAACGATGCTGGCGAATATGAACTTCACTGCGACATCCCTTGCGGCACTGGCCACAGCAAGATGATCGCCAAAATCAAAGTCGAATAGTTCATTAGCGGCTGCGGCATATGCAACAGTTTAGTATGGCTTACGGCTCCTTCCTCGCTCACAAGAGGCAGGAGCTTTTTTTTGTGCACATTGCGCCGATGGCAGGATGATGCTCTTCTTGCGAGAAATCAGGGCACCAGCACGGGCAGCGGAATTTTTGCAAGCAAACGAAGAAAACTTCTATTAGCAGGGAAGTATAAAAAAGTGCCGGGGATCCAGGGGTCCCTGCGGCACTTCTTGTTCATTTTATGGGGTGTCAGCTCTTCTCAATCAGCTCAATCCACTCATTATATTCGGTTTGCAGCTTGAAGTATTCTGTCTTGAGCTTGCCGTGTTCAATTTGCAGCCTTTCATGCTCGGACTGTAAATTGTCCTCGAACGAACTGGCTTCCGATGCCAATGCTTCCAGCTCCTCGATCCGGTCGATAAGCTGTTGAATCCGGCTTCTGGCCTTGCTTGTCTCCTCTTCGCTTTGAAGCAGCTGCTCGTAAAGACCCGCTTCCGCCTCGGCATGTGCCGCTGCCTCCTGCTTGGCCCGCTCCAGCTCGGACATGGCCATTCGTTCCCGCTTCTCCGCTTCCGCCGCAGTCTCCTCGGCCAGACGCTCGGCTTCGGCCATCTGCATCCGGGCCTCCGTCATCATGTCAGCGGCACGGTCCTCAGCCGCTTGAAGCTTCTCGCGAAGCTCCTGCTCTTGAACGCTTTGCTCCTCAAGCTCTGCTTTCAGCCGGGCCTGGTTCTCCGTCAGCAAGGCAAGACGCTCATCGGCTTCACCGGCTGCGTGCCGCGCATCCGACAGCCTGTCGCTCAGCTCCTTCAGCTGCTGCTCCTGCTGTTCCAATGCCCTGGCCCTGCGGCTATCCTCCTGCTGAAGCTCGGTGAATTGACGCTGCAGCTCTTCCAGGCCGATCTCGCTTTCCAGAAGGTCCTGTTCAAGAGTGTCAATTGTCGTGCGCTGCGACTCTTCCCTTTCGGCCGCTTCCAGCGCAAGTCGCTGCTGTTCGGATAATGTCGTTTGGGCTGCATTATATTCATGCCTGACCTGAGTCAGTTTCCCGCTGAGCTGCTCACGCTCCTGCTGCCATTCCAGAGCCCTTCGGTCCATTTCCTCACGCAGCCTCTGCTCCAGCCCATCACGCTCCGACTCCATTTCCACGCGGATGATCCCGGCCTGTTCCTCGCCCTCGCGCAGCGCCTGCTCCAACATGGCTTGCAACGCTTCTCGTTCCTCTTGCAGCGCTGCCTCTGCGGCGGCTTTCCCCCGTTCCAGCTCCGAAGCTGACTTGCGGGCTTGGGACAACTGCTCCTCCTGGGACTTCCGCTGCTGCGCAAGTTCTGTCCGGGTCGCTTCCAGCCGCTGCGCAAGCTCCGCCTTCTCTGCGGCGGCTGCTTCCTCCGCTTCGGCAAGCATTTCCTGTGCGGTCTGCTCGACTTCTGACTGCCTAGTCTCTGCAGCCTCGCGTTCCTTGCGTAGAGCCGCCTCGGCTTCAGCCCGCTGCTGCGCAAGCGCGGACCGGGCCGCTTCCTGCGACTCTTCCAGCCGCTGCTCCAGCTCCTTCTTCGCTGCGGAGGCTGCTTCTTCCGCTTCGGCAAGCATTTCCTGTGTGGTCTGCTCGACTTCTGACTGCCTAGTCTCTGCAGCCTCGCGTTCCTTACGTAGAGCCGCCTCGGCTTCAGCCCGCTGCTGCGCGAGCGCGGACCGGGCCGCTTCCTGCGACTCTTCCAGCCGCTGCTCCAGCTCCTTCTTCGCTGCAGCGGCTGCTTCTATCGCTTCGGCAAGCATTTCCTGCGCCGTCTGTTCAACTTCAGCCAGCTTCGACTCTGCGGCCTTGCGCTCTTCTAGCCATGCGGACTTGGCAGCCGCCAGCTCCTGCTCAAGCTCCGAAGACCTCTTCCTGGCGGCTTCTCGCGCAGCTTCCAGCCGTTCTTCAGCAGCAGCCGCGGCAGCGGCAGCGGTGCGCTCGGATTCCTCCAGCATGGCATGGGCCGTTTCACGTTCTTCGCTTAAAGCCGCGGCGGAAGCGGCACGCACCTGCTCAAGCTCGGCTGAGGCCCTTTCGCGAACCTTCGCCAGCTGCTCCTCCGCAGCCAGAGCGGCCGCAGCGGCTGCTCGCTCGGCATCCACTCGAAGGCGTTCAATCCGCTCGCGCGATGCCTGCCTGACCCTTTCCTGCTCGGCCATGGCCATTGCCCGGGTATGCTCCAGCTCCGCATGTAGTCCGGAACGCACCTCTTGCAGCTCCTTCTGGGCTGCATCCTCGGCTTTAAGCTGTTCCTCCAGCAACTGTTCCAGCTTTTCGTCGTAAGAGGCCCGAGCCTGCTCCAGCTCCTCTTGCGCAGATGCCTTTGCCGCTGCCTGCTCATCCTGCAGCTGCTTGAGCTTGCTGTTCCAGGCGGCGACTTCGCGCTCCAGCTCCTGGCGGGCAGATTCACGCTCGCGCTCCAGTTCCTCCTGCGCTGACGCCCTTGCAGCTGTCTGCTCATCCTGCAGCTGCTTGAGCTTGCTGTTCCAGGCCGCAGCTTCGCTCTCCAGCTCCTGGCGGGCAGATTCACGCTCGCGTTCCAGCTCTTCTTGCGCTGACGCCCTTGCCGCTGCCTGCTCATCCTGATGGATGCTCTGTGCAAGCTCCAGCTCATCGCGCGCATCGGCTATGGCCTTATCGAGCCGATTCTGCAGCTCCGTGCGTGTCCGCTCCAGCTCGGCTGCCCCTGCCGCGACCATCTTCGCGTGAGCCTCCTGCTCCAGAGCAAGCTCCGCATTGAGCTTTTCCCTCACATGGTCCAGTTCCAGTTGGGCCCCTTCGCGTTCCCGATCCGTTTCCAAGACGTGTTTCTCCTGGATGCCTGCCAGTTCCGCGTCTGCGGTCTCTCGCATATTCGTCAGCTCGCTGTCATGTGCAGCCAGCAGCTGCTCCAGCTCAAGGCTGGCTGCTTCGCGTTCTTTCCTGACCTCTTCCAGATGTCTCTCGCGCTGAGCCGCAAGCTCCTGCTGCGCCAGCTGCTTCGTCTCTTCCAGGCGCCCCTGCAAAACGGAGCTGATTTTCTCCAATTCTTCATGCGCAATCTCCTGGGCCATTGCCAGCTCCGCTTCGGCATCAGCCTTGTCAGCCGCCGCTTTCTCGCGAATAGAGTCAAGCAGAAGCTTGTTTTCTTCCATCTCGGCTACTGCCGCATCCCGCCGCTCCTCCATCTCCTGCATGCGCTCGTTCTCACGGCTTAGCCGAAATACATCTTCCGCCATATGCACGGCGACAAGAAGGGAGAGCTTGGGCAAATCCAGCCTAGGATAGCCCTTGGCTAATTTGTTCATGTTATCATCGACCAAAGCGGCAATCCGCTTAATATAATCCGGGTTGGTATGACCTGTAAATTTAAACTGGTTTCCATATATGTCAACTGTTACACGTGCGCGTTCGGCAGCGTCCATGAGGGCATATCCTCCTAAAAAGTTTTCGAAGCACCATATCTTCGAAAGCATAAGCTAAACCAATCGATCTATTGCCTTACTAGCACCAGATGCCATTCATCCCTATTTGCCGTCCACCCGGTTACGATCCATCGAGCAACCGTTCACCCTCAAGCTTTTCAAACAAATAATAGACGAAGCCGCATCGATATCGGTTCGCAATGAACTAATTCGATACGGCTTCGCTTATCTCCTGCCTATTTACGCAATTCTGCAGTAAAAGAATCTTCTAATCTTGTCACGACCTGGTTATGCAGATCGGTAACTTCCTCATCCGTCAACGTACGCTCGGCATGCCGGTAGACAAGCGAGATGGCGACGCTCTTTTTGTCGGCTCCAAGCTTCTCGCCCGTGTAGACATCGAAGACCTTCACCGATTCCAGCAGCTCGCCTGCGGTTTCACGCACAGCATCAAGCAGCTTGCCTGCGGGCAGCGCGCGGTCGATGACAACGGCGATATCGCGGTCAATAGACGGATAACGCGGCAGCACGCTGTAGGCGATCTTGAAAGCAGCCGCATCATACAACGGCCCAAGCTCAACCTCAAGCACATAAACATCCGCCAAATCATGATCATGCTGGACCGACGGGTGAAGCTGGCCGACATAACCGATCGTCTCCGGTCCCCTTTCCGTCGTCAAGACGATCGCCGCCGTGCGGCCAGGGTGCATATGCTCAGGCTGTGCAGCCTCATATTGGACCATCCCGCTGATGCCGAGCACCTGGGCGACCGTTTCGATAATTCCCTTTGCATCAAAGAAATCCACCGCTGCAGGCTTCTGATTCCAGGCCGCCTCATTCCGGCTGCCGGTCAGCAGCACAGCCAAACGGTGTTTCTCCTGCGGAAGGCGTGTCAGAAGCGCCTCATCCGAGTGGAAGACACTGCCGATTTCAAATATCGCCAGATTGTCGTTTTTGCGGTTGCGGTTGTAGGCCGCGACTTCCAGCATTTGCGGAAGCAGGGCGGTTCGCAGCACGCTCCGGTCTTCGCTCATGGGCAAAGACAATTTTACCGGCTGTGCATCCTTTTCCGACAGCGCAGGGAACAGCAGGGTACGGTCCGGATGCGTGAAGGAATAAGTCATCACCTCATGCAGTCCCGCATCGGTCAGGCGCTTGCGCAGCTCGCGGCGGATTGCCTGCGGCTTGGTCAGGGAGCCGGGGGTGGACGGTCCTTCGATCGGCGTTGTCGGGATGTTGTCATAGCCGTGAAGACGCGCGACCTCTTCAATGATATCCACATCCCGGGAAATATCTCCCCGGCGTGTAGGCACCTTCACCGTAAATTCCCCGTTTGCCCCAAATTCATACGGGAACTGCAGGCGTCCGAAAATAATTTCCGTTTCCAGCTTGGACAACTCCGTACCGAGGTAGCGGTTTATTTTGTCCAGCGTCATGGTCAATACCGTTTCATCCTGACTGGAGCCAAGCTCTTCGACGATCCCATCGAGCACGAGCCCCTGAGCGTATTGCGCCATCAGGGTAGCGGCACGGTCTAGAGCCGGAATCACGCGGGCCGGATCAACGCCCTTCTCGAACCGGATACTGGATTCCGAGCGCAGCCCT
The DNA here is from genome assembly GCF_014641075.1 of Paenibacillus nasutitermitis. GTDB lineage: Bacteria > Bacillota > Bacilli > Paenibacillales > Paenibacillaceae > Paenibacillus_Z > Paenibacillus_Z nasutitermitis. The sequence goes on along the minus strand of NZ_BMHP01000001.1, from coordinate 346,784 downwards.
ACCTGTCTTGAGGTCTTGCGGACCGTCGCGCCGTTGAAGCGGGCCGATTCCAGCAGGATATTGACCGTGCCGTCAGTCACTTCCGAAGAAGCTCCGCCCATAACGCCGGCTAGCGCAATAGGCCGTTCCCCGTCCGTGATTACCAGCATATGCGGCTCGAGGCTGCGCTGCTGCCCGTCGAGCGTTACGATCGTTTCGCCTTCCCGCGCGAGCCGTACGACAATCCGGCCGCCTTCCACTTTGTCGGCATCGAACGCATGCAGCGGCTGTCCGTACTCCAGCATGACAAAGTTGGTGATATCCACAATGTTGCTGATTGGTCTGATGCCTGCCGCCATCAGACGGTTCTGCATCCATTGCGGCGAAGGGCCAATCTTCACGCCTTTGATATAGCGGGCGGCGTAATGGGTACACTGCTCTTCTCCTTCGATCGTTACGGTGATATGATCAGCGGCTCCCTCCGCTGCATCGCTCACCTGCGTTTCCGGCAGCTTGACCGGACGGCCTGTCAGCGCGCCGACCTCATAGGCTACCCCAAGCATGCTCAGACAATCCGAGCGGTTAGGCGTCAAATCCAGCTCCAGCACTTCATCCTCAATCGCAAGCACATCCAGGATGGATTTGCCTATTTCCGTACCTTCCGGCAGCACGAGAATGCCTTCCTGCTGGTCCTTGGGCAGCAGCTTCTCGTTCAGACCCAGCTCCTTCGCCGAGCAGATCATCCCCTGGGATTCAACGCCCCGCAGCTTGGCCCGCTTAATTGCGAAATCGCCTGGCAGCTTAGCTCCTACTACTGCAACCGGCACATGTTGACCGGCAGCGACGTTTTTGGCTCCGCATACGATCTGTAAGGGCTCGCCTTGCCCGACATCCACGGTACAAACATTCAGCTTATCCGCATCGGGGTGTTTCTCCTTGGTCAACACATGGCCTACGACCACACCGCTGATTCCTTTGTTGCGTTTTTCGACCACATCGATTTCAATACCGCCGCGCGTCATCAGCTCGGCCAGCTGATCTCCGTCAAAACCGGACAGATCGATATATTCACTTAGCCACTTATAAGATACATTCATTGGTCCAAACCTCCTCGTTACATTCGTACAAACTGGCTTAAGAAGCGCAGATCGTTCGTGTAGAAATGGCGAATATCATCGATTTCGTATTTAAGCAGCGCGATTCGCTCCACGCCCATCCCGAAGGCGAACCCGCTGACCTCATTGGGATCATAGCCGCCCATTTCCAGCACGCGGGGATGGACCATTCCACAGCCGAGTATTTCCAGCCAGCCTGTCTGCTTGCACATCCGGCAGCCGTGACCGCCGCATTGCGCACAGGTCACATCCACCTCTGCGCTTGGCTCCGTGAACGGAAAGAAGCTTGGACGCAGGCGGATCTGGGTCTGCTTGCCGAACATTTCCTGCGCAAACTGCAGCAGCGTTCCCTTCAAGTCGCTCATCCGGATATCGGGGCCGATTACAAGGCCTTCGATCTGGTTGAACTGGAACGAATGAGTCGCATCATCGTCATCCCGGCGGTACACCTTGCCCGGACAAATGACTTTAACGGGCGTTTGGCCGTTCATCGCTTTCATGGTGCGGATCTGCACGGGCGACGTATGCGTGCGCATCAATATTTCATCCGTGATGTAGAAGGAGTCCTGCATATCTCTCGCCGGATGATCCTTGGGCAGATTCAGGGCTTCGAAGTTGTAAAAGTCCGTTTCTACCTCAGGTCCTTCAGCAATCGTATAGCCCATGCCGATAAACACATCTTCGATTTCCTGCGCAACCTTGTTCAATGGATGCACTGCGCCGGCTGGAAGCTGTTTGCCGGGAAGCGAAACATCGATTGTTTCAGCGCGTAAGCGGCCTTCAGTTTCTGCCTGAAGAAATACGGCCTGCTTCTCCTCGATAACCGTTTCAATAGCTGCACGGACCTCGTTGCCCACCTGCCCAATAACAGGACGCTCTTCGGCGCTCAAACCGCCCATTCCCCTCAAAATCTCGGTTAAAGCGCCTTTCTTCCCGAGATATTTGACACGCAGATCATTCAGCTGCTGCGGATTCTGTACATCCTCCAGCTCTTTCAGCGCCTCTGTGCGCAGGGCTTCCAATCTTTCCTTCATTGCTCTCATTCCCTTCAGGAGGTTATTCAGCCTGCATTATTGATTCAGCGCTAACGTCATGTACGCTCAATCTGCCGATTTCCAAACATAAAAAAAAGCCCTCTCTCCCCGTAAGGGACGAAAGAACCGTGTTACCACCCTAATTCGGATTGCCCTGCCCTGTGCTTATTATAAGAACCTTCAGGTTCCTACCGTCGGCAACGCATGTATCATTCGTAGTGTTCAGCCTTCGCCATCGACTACCGCAAAGAAAACGGCAGGATAAGCTTGATCTGCTCCAAAACGTATGTGCAATCCCTCATACCGGCTGTAACGGGCCGGGCCGGACTTCCCTACTGCGGCACTTTTGGGTGCGCGGTTCAAGCAGTCTGCTACGGAGTGAACTTCGGCGGCGTTTGATCTGCAAAGACGCTCTCAATCACGGCGTCTTCTCCCTGTGCGCGAATCGCGGCTTACTTTTCTCCATCAAGGCATGTCGTACTATTCATAATCGAATGTATTAATTATAAGCAAAGCGCAGCCTCTACGCAAGGCCGCGCTTCCCATTGGCTCATAAAACCTATGCTTTTTTGCGTCGGGACAAAACAGAAATCAAAGTAATGATGGAAATGGCAAGCGCGGCAATGGCAAGCCATAATGTCACGGTGTTATCGCCGCTGTCCGCATCCGGCGTGCCTGCCTCATCGGCAGCATCGTTACCAGCCGCAGGCGCCGCCGCGCCATGGCCATCCCCTTCGCCGGTTCCGGCCGTAACGGTAGTCACTGAGGCCGGATAATCGGAACCGGCTGCGCCGACCCATTCCACGACAGAATTATCGCTGTAGGTCTGATAAGCTTTCCAGAGCAATTCCTTCGCGTCGTCCGCCACCTTGCCCTGAAAACGGAATTCATCAAACTCTGTCTGCGCAAGACCGTTACCTTCAGCAGTCCAGGTAATGGAGGTAACCGCATTGTCCGCGGTTTTCTCCAGCTCGATCTTCCAGCCCGGCTTCGGCTGGACACGACTTACGGCCGCGCTGTCCGGGACCTTGACCTGAACCTTCTTGGTTGTTACATTCTCCGCTTCGCTTGGCACTCGGACCGTAAACACTTCATAAGAACCCTGCGTTGTTTGCTGCGGCTGTACCGATACATGCGCGCTGGCTAAACCTGCAAATAAAAATAACGACAGCATGGCTGCAAAAGCTGTGGACCATTTTTTCCTCATACTCATTTTCTTGAAATCCCCCTGTTTCATGATCGGTATATTAACAATTTGGCCGTATATATGCCGCAATTTCATTATAGTCCGGAGAGAAGGGGGAAGGCATGACTCGATAGGGCTATGAAAATGTGATTAATCCGTGAATTCGCCGCCGCGCCTTAGCAGCCCTTTTTCCACGGCATAACGAGTCAGCTGCACTCGGTTATCGAGATGCAGCTTCTGCAGAATATTCTTCAGATGATTTTTGACGGTATTTTCCGAAATCCCGCAGTCCTCCGCGATCTGCCGGTTCGAGCTCCCCGATGCAACCCGTTCGAGAACGTCCCTCTCCCGGACAGTAAGCGGCGTCTTGCCTTCCTCCCTGACGCTCCGCTGGGCAGGCGGAGCCGCCTCAGGGCGGGAGAAAGCGCGGCCTACTTCCCTGACGCTGTTCATGTCTCCTGCCCGTGAGGCTCTTGCCTGCTCCTGGCCGCCTGCACCGCTGAACTCCTGCAGCAATCGGTATGCCAGTTCTTTGGAGAGAGGAATCTCGTCGATAGCGATAGCCCTCAGATAATCCAGCCAGGCGGAAGGAGAGAGGTTTTTGAGCAAATAACCCTGTGCTCCACGTTTGACAGCCTCGAATAAATCCGCAATATCGTCCGAAACGGTGACCATCACAATTTTGATCCGCGGGTCAATGGCTTTTATCGATTGGGTCGCTTCCATGCCATTCATGACCGGCATGTTGATATCCATGAGCACAAGATCGGGACCATGCTCAGCCGCAAGCATCACGGCCTGTTCCCCATTCACCGCTTCGCCGATAATTTCAAACGCGGGATCGGCGCTGATAATCTCGCGGATTCCCTCCCGGCCATGCGGGTGATCGTCAGCCAGGAGCACCCTTATTATTTTCGCCTCGGACATCTCCAGCCCGCTCCCTTCACTCACAACTGATCTTTCTCCACGAGAATGAATGTTCCAGATGGGGGTCCTTCCGCTAATTCGGCCCTGCTGCCGATCTGGAAGGTCCAGCCCATCGCCTTCGCGCGGTCCTGCATCATCCGGATGCCGAACCTTCCTTTGGCATAAAGCTGTTTTTCGGAAGCGCCTGCGCCGTCATCCTCCACAACGCAGCGAAATCCGCTTCCTTCTCCTGCAGAATCACCGGTGGATTCCGCCGTTACAATCAGGCTGGATGCAGAAGCATGCTTCTGCACATTCAGCATCGCTTCCCGGACGATCGCCAGCAGCTCGATCTTCTCCTTGGTTGCGAGCGAGCGCTCGGCAATTCTCCAGTCCATCTTTACTTCAAGCCCGCCAAGCCGCAAATCCTCAGCCATTTTTCGTACGGATTCCAGCCACTGCACCTCCGTCATGGACGGCTCGCTGCGAAGACCCGCTATCGATTGCCGCACATCTTCATAGACATAACGTACCGTCTGCCTGATTTGCTCTCTGGTTTCACGGCCACTCTCGTTATCCTGAACTTGCTCAAGCTTGTCGAGCTTAACCGACAGCAGGAACAGCGACTGGGAGATGCCGTCATGCAGCTCCCGGGCCAGCTGCTCCCGCTCCAGTAAGGCGGCCTTGGTCATTTTCTCCAACTGCAGGGACTCGCTTGTCTGCTCCAGCATCCGGAACAGCTTCCGGCCAAGCGTCGCGGTAACCGTCAGAACAATAACCGGTGCCAGCAAATTGCCCAGATCCATCGATATATAGGGAAGCAGGAACGTATGGCGGACATATTCCCATAAAGCGATCGTCAGAGTCGGCATCCACAGGATCAGCCATTTAATCCTTGTATAGGGCGAAGCTGAACCGGCCGGGGTACTTACGTTTGTGGTACCGCCGTCAGTCACGGCGCTGCGGCCGCTCATTTCCGTTTCGCTGGTGGGCTTTTCCGGCATGATAGCGCTCCTCCTGTTTATTCCCTGTCCTCGAGTATTTTCATCCGATCTAATAATTGCGGAACTCATACGTTCGGACAAGCTCATTATCTTCCTTGTCCATAACTCTCACCTCGGCATTCCAGCGGCCGGCAAACGGGATAAAGGGCCCTTCGGCGCTGTACGCCGCTTTTATATAACCGTCAAAAGAGGTCAGCTCCTTATCTTCAAAAGGCTGGATCGGAATATCAATCGGGCCAAGCTCCTTGCGGTCGAGAGCGTGCAAGCGGAGCAGAACCGACTTCGGCTCACCTACATTTTCCGGCAGCCAGACCTTCACGGACAGCTCATTCACACCAGGCTTATTAGGTGTAATTTTCAGGGTCAAATGCATATCCTCGCCCATCTTGTGATAATACACCGGCTCGTTGGCCGGAACCGGGCTTATATAGGTAAAGAGGGCGGCGGCCACGACGATTGCAGCCATTAATCCGGCATCAATCCGCAGCAGCGCAGTCGTAGGAAGATCCCCCCGCCGTGTCCGCATATGGAGAATACCGCCAGTCACAAGAACAAGAAGCACAAAGCCGGTCTTAACCATCAGCAGAATGCCCCAGGACGTATAGAACAGATAATTCAGGGACGGCAGGAAAAGCAGCGTCATGCCTACACCGCTCAGCGCAAGCACAGCAATTGAAAGCAGCGCCGCCTTGGAGAAGCCAAGGGCGAAACGCCCCGCTTCCTTCCTGTCCCGGAACCAAAGCGCAAGCACGAGCACCAATCCCCCTACCCACACCGCCGCTGCTGCCAGATGAATGAAATCAAAGAGAACAGAAAGCAGCTTCGGACGGAAAACCACGGCATGGCCGCTCCAGCTTTCTACTCCGAGTATCGCAGCAAGCCAGACAAGCTTCACGGCACGATTGAACCGCAATGCGGCAAACCCGGCTATTGCAAGAAGAATCAGCGCGACCCAGATCTGACCGATGGAAGTGGACAGAAACAGCCGGCTGTATTCGCTCGATGGATAATCCTTCAGAATTTCGCGGGAATGGATAAATACATAGAGCAGGGAAGAAACGAGCAAAGCGCGCATTCCCAACTGCCCCCATTTTTTCAGGGTATCCTCTGCCAGCGTACTGCGGCTGCGGGTAAGAACGGACCATAGCATAAAGCCGGCAGCAAGCAGCAGGGAAGCATAATAGGCGATCCGGACGGCATAGAGCACAAATTGCTCCGTTGAAAGCTGGGTCGTAGAGCTGTGTCCTTCATGTCCCATAGCTTTATGCGGATCAAAGGTCGATGCGTCTATGCCTTCGGGAGGATTGCCGATAACAAATACATATGAGCCGCTCACCGGATGTCCATCCGCTGAAATCACCTGATAAGAAACGGTATATACGCCCTCTCCCAGTTTTGGAAGCTGGAGCTTAAGCGATTTGCGGTCCTGGCTTACCACCGGATCATTGGATGTAACGGAATTTGATTTGGCGTCCAGCACCTCCACCGTACCCGCCTTGGGCTCGATCGGTTCATTGAAGAACAGTTCAACAGCTTCCGGCGTCCCGTCAAGCCTCGTATTCGCCTCTGGTATCGAGCGTTCCAGCTCCGCATGGGCCTGGGCAGTGCCCGGTATACCAATCAGGACCGTCACCATCATGAAGAAGGCTGCAAGGAAAGTGAAATATTTCAAAAAAATAGGATTCAAGCGTCTTGTTTCTGTCATGGCCTGTAACCACACGTCCTCTCGCTGGGCAGCAATAATCATTCCTCCCTAGTTTACTAAACCCCCACGATGAACACCAATCCACAAATCCGAACATTTCGTGATAAATGAATCCATTTCATAATTGCATAGTCAGCTTAATTTAATTCCAATGTATCCATTTATTAAAAATCCGTTAGGGACTAAAACCGTTTGAATCAGAGGCTGAAATACGCATAACTATACGTTTTCATCTCTTTTCAAAGCCTTTTCCGGGGCTGCTTGGAGGGTGGATTTGTCGAATCATATTTCTTGACACCTACTATATATTGGTGTAATTTTGTTAAGTGCCATCAACATATTGTGTATATAGGGGTTCTTTCCCATAACCCTTCGACAAGGAGTGACTTGCCCTCGTGGATATTATTAAACGAAACGGCCAGAAAGAAGAACTGATATTTTCCAAGCTCAAAAAAGTGATTGATTTCTCGTGCGTGGGCTACAACGATTGCGATCCGCTCGAACTCGAAACCGCCCTGCTTCCCTATTTCCGCAACAATATTACCACCAAGGAAATTCAACGTACCCTGACCCAGGTCGCCGTCGAGAAGACAAGCATCGAACAGCCGAACTGGCAATATGTTGCTGCCAAGCTGCTTGTGTACGATCTTTATAAAGAGTCCGCCATCAACCGTAAATACGGTTATTTCGGTTATGGGGATTTCTATTCACTGATTACGTATTTGACGGATAAAGGATTATACGGCAAGTACATACTTGAGCATTATACCCGTGAAGAAATCCGCGAACTGGGCAATTATATTGCTCCCGAGCGTGATTATTTGTTTAATTATATCGGCCTCAAAACGCTCGCTGACCGCTACTTGATCAAGAGCTTCAGTGGCGATGTACTGGAGCTGCCCCAGGAGCTTTTCATGGGCGTGGCGATGCATTTGGCGATGAAAGAGGATGACAAACTGGCCTGGGCGCGCAAATTTTATGATGTTCTCAGCCGTCTTCAGATGACGGTAGCCACGCCTACGCTGGCCAATGCCCGCAAACCTTTCCACCAATTGTCCAGCTGCTTCATCGATACGGTGCCGGATAATCTGTGGGGCATTTACAATGTCGATTCCAGCTTCGCACAGGTATCCAAATTCGGCGGCGGCATGGGCATTTACATCGGCAAGGTACGCAGCCGCGGCTCCAACATCCGCGGATACAAGGGTGTTGCCGGCGGAGTTGTGCCATGGATCAAGAACTACAACAACACGGCCGTCGCGGTCGATCAGTTGGGTGTCCGTTCAGGAGCCGTTGCGGTTTACCTGGATATTTGGCACAAGGATATCCTCGATTTCCTCAATCTCAAAACAAACAATGGCGACGATCGCATGAAGGCGCATGACATCTTCCCTGGCGTTTGCATTCCCGACTTGTTCATGCGCAAGGTCAAAGAGCGCGAGAATTTCTGCCTGTTCGATCCGCATGAGGTCCGTTCCCTGATGGGCTGGGCACTTGAGGATTCATGGGGCGAGGAATGGGAAAGCCGGTACGAGGAATGCGTCAGCAACCCGAACCTTAGCCGTGACGAAGTGCCTGCGATTGATATCATGAAACGTATATTGACCAGTTCGTTTGAGACCGGCACGCCGTTTGTCTTTTTCCGGGACGCGGTTAACCGCGCCAATCCGAACAAGCATAAAGGCGTTATCTATTGTTCCAACCTGTGTACGGAAATTTGCCAGAACATGAGTCCGACGGAATACGAATCCTCAACACATGAAGACGGTATGATCACTACAAGAGTGAAAAGCGGCGATTATGTCGTATGCAACCTCTCCTCTTTGAATTTGGGCCGTACCCGTTCTCGTGAAGAAATTGAAGAAGTCGTCACCTGCCAGATGCGGATGATGGACAACGTGATCGATATTAACCACTATCCAATCCCGCAGGCGGAAATCACCAACCAGAAATACCGCGCTGTCGGGCTTGGGACAAGCGGCTATCATCAATGGCTGGCGCTCAATGGCATCGCCTGGGAATCGGAGGATCATCTGGATAAAGCCGATGAACTGTACGAATGGATTAACTTCTGCGCCGTCAAGGCATCCATGGAAATCGCCAAGGAAAAAGGCACCTATAAAGTATTTGAAGGCAGCGAATGGCAGACCGGCGAATTTTTCGAACGTCGCGGTTACAATAGCCCTGAGTGGCAGAAACTAAAAGCAGAAGTAGCCGAGCATGGGGTCCGCAACGCCTGGATGTTCGCAATCGCGCCTACGGCATCGACCTCGTTGATTGCCGGTTCGACCGCAGGTATCGATCCGATATTCAGCAAGTTCTTCGTCGAAGAAAAGAAAAATGCGGTCATCCCGCAAACGGCGCCCAACCTCAATGAAGAAACGTTCTGGTTCTACAAGGAAGCGCATCATATCGATCAGCACTGGAGCATCAAAGCCGCAGGTCGCAGACAGCGCCATATTGACCAGGCACAGTCCTTTAACTTGTATATCACGCCGGAATATACGGCGAAGGAATTTCTGGAGCTTTACATGGCAGCTTGGGAGAATGGCCTCAAAACCGTTTACTATTGCCGCAACAAAAGCCTTGAGGTTGAGGATTGCGAAAGCTGCAGCGCGTAAAGCGCTGCAGCTTTCCTGCCGCAGACCGGCTGCAATGAGGGGTAACCATCGCGTTTTATGCGCTCATATCTGACAAGGTTTCTTTATGTAATAAAGGAGGAAGCAGTCTAATGGATTTGCAGAAGAAAAAACTGTTCAACGAAGACGGTGACCGTGATTGGGGCAAGCGCCGCATGATCGGCGGCAACACCACCAACCTGATTGAACTTAATAATGTGAAATACGACTGGGCAACCAAAATGTACCGTACCATGATGAATAACTTCTGGATCCCCGAGGAAATTCCGCTCGCCCAGGATGCCAAAGATTACAAGAACCTCACGCTTTCCGAACGGAACAGCTACGATAAAATAATCAGCTTTCTGATTTTCCTTGATTCGCTGCAGACCGCCAACCTGCCGAATGTGAATGAGTATGTCACCGCTCCGGAAGTCAATCTATGCCTGACTGTTCACACGTTCCAGGAAGCCGTCCACAGCCAGTCCTACTCCTATATACTGGACAGCGTTTGTTCGGCAGAGGCACGCGATCAAATCTACAATCTGTGGCGCGAAGATAAGAATCTGCTCAAACGCAACCGGTTTATTACCGATCTGTATGAGAACTTCATCTCTAATCCTTCATCGCAGAACCTCATTAAAACCATCATGGCCAACTATATTCTCGAAGGCATTTATTTCTACAGCGGCTTCAGCTTCTTCTATGCCTTGGGACGACAAGGAAAAATGCTCGGTACCGTATCCGAGATTAAATATATTCAACGCGATGAACTGACGCATTTGGCGCTGTTCCAGGGAATTTTCCGGGAAGTGCGCAGAGAAAATCCCGAATTGTTTACGCCCGTGCTCATTGAGGAGCTGCGGCAGATGATGAAAACAGCCGTGGAACATGAAATTGAGTGGGGTCAGTATATCACCAACAATCAAATTGCCGGCATTACAAATGAAATCATCGATCAATATATCCGCTTCCTCTCCAATGAGCGCCTCCGCAAGCTCGGGCTCGATGTTCTTTACCCTGAGGTTGTCGAACATCCCATGAGATGGGTGGAAAGCTTCAGCAATATGAACGGAATGAAAACTGATTTCTTCGAACAAAAAGTAACCAATTACAGCAAATCGTCCAATCTCAACTGGGGCGACCTTTAAAAGGCTTCTAAAAGAGACCAAGCTTGTTCAACAAGCTTGGTCTTTTATTGGCTCTTTTTCGTAAAGATTGTTGGTATTCTCCCTTTCAGTTCCCAACCTCAGGGACGCATTATCCCCGTAAGTGGTCGTATTACATCAAGTTAATGCTTGTTAGTCTGCCTAAAATCGCAGAAGAACTTGGCATCCCCCTCCATTCCCAAGGATTTACTTCCCTAAATAAAAATAGTAGTTTTATACAACAAGTAAAACCGCTCTACAGAAGGACCAACAATATCCAATCATTGACAAGGAAGCCAATGAAGGGTATGCTGACCGGACCATTAAGTTGGCGCAACTGCCCAACTTCGCAGCGTTCTTGGCAGCGGCTAAGAGTACCCGCTCTCTTCTATTGCGCACTATTAGACCTTAATTTCACGATGATTCCAGGGTCTGATTCTTATGCTCGACTAAAGTCCAGCATGAATCTGGTCTATGGGACGATTAACAATTGTTTCTATCCCCTGTAGAATTAAAGCAGAGAATAGAACGGGGGAAATGATTATGTCTGAAGCACTTCTGGGAATCAATGCGGTACTCGCCATCGTTTATCTGCTTGTTGCTCTGCTTGCAGGCTACGGCACCGGCAGTATTGCTTTCCGGCATACGATTGCGGAGATGCAGCGAACCGCCAAGCTTTGCCTCGTGCTGCTTGCTGCACTTGGACTGCTGGCGATCAGCCAGATTGCGCTGTTTTTGCTTTTCTCCACCTACAGCTGGTGGTTTGTATGGGATAAAGCACTGCTGTTTGTCCCCATGATTTCCCTCCCTCTAACAGCCTGCGCGGTTTACTCCAGACCCAAGCTGATGGAAATCATCCGGCTGCAGACAGCGGAGCCAGAGGTTCCAGCCAACCGGACCAAGCGGCGCATCGCCGCTCAAGCTGGGCTTGTTGTGCCGATCCAGACCGTAACTGTAGGAGCGATCATCCATGCAGCCATGATTCTTTATCCGCTTCCAGTCCAGTTTCAGAACGAGCTGATCATTCTGGTTGCGTCGCTTGCATCTGCTGCTGCTCTGCTGATCTGGAGACAAAAGGCACGAAGACGGCGGATTCACAGGGATGACGGGACTTCAGCTTTTCATTGGATGAAACGGGTCAGTGTTTACACGATGGTTTGTCTGCTTTTCACTTTCGCCGTCATCTTCTCCGTATCTACGGCCAAATCCAATAAGATTGTTCCGATACCGGACTCCTTGTCCCAACCTGCCAACTGGTCCGAAATCACCAATGTGTTGTCCTCATACAGATCCAAACCCAGAATAAAAACAAACAGCGCCGCAAGAGTCAGCCATGCAGCAGGAGCCATGACTGGATCGTTCATGCTTGATATTCAGATTTCAACTGCCAAATAATCTACAAAGGGCTGTCTTTGTTTGACCGTGTATAAACGGTCGCGCAAAGACAGCCCTTTTTGCAAAATAAGCCTCACAATGCCAGACAGCTTCTCGTTAAGCCGAATGGCTTCGGTGCTTGTACCAATTCTCGAACAAGCCTGCAGGGATCGGCTTGGTAAAATAATAACCCTGCGCTTCCTCACACTGCCGCTCACGAAGGAAGCGGATCTGCTCAGCGTTTTCGACGCCCTCGGCGGTCACTCGCAGCTTCAGGTTCTTGGCCATTGAGGTGATCGTCGTTACTATGGCGGCATCACTGCCGCCTTTGGTCAAATCGGTTACAAATGACCGGTCAATCTTCAGCTTGTCGATCGGAAACCGCTTCAGATAGACCAAAGAACTGTATCCCGTTCCGAAATCATCAATACTGATTTGGACCCCGAGCTTCTTCAGACTTGTCAGCGTCTCGGTGGCAAATTCCACGTCACTGGTCATGCTCTCGGTAATTTCAAGCTCCAAATATTTCGCGTGCATACCTGTCTGGTCCAATATCGACTTGATCCGATCTGCCAGCTGATGCTGCCGGAACTGGCGCATCGACAGATTGACCGACATCATCATGGGCGGAAGCCCCGCATCCTGCCAGGCTTTGTTTTGCAGGCATGCAGCCCGGAGCACCCATTCGCCCAGCGGCAGAATAAGACCATTTTCTTCCGTCAGCGAAATGAACTCACCGGGAGGCAGCAGCCCGCGCTGTGGATGATGCCAGCGGACCAGCGCCTCGACGCCGACTACCTTATTCGTCGCCAAATTGACAAGCGGCTGATAGGCAAGTGCAAACTGCTCCTCCTCCAGTGCCCGGTGCAAATCGCTTTCCAGACGGAGCCGGTCATGGGCCTTTACATTCATACGGGGAACATAGGTAGCGAATTCGTTGCGGTGGATTTTGGCATTATACATCGCCGTGTCGGCATTTTTCATCAAAATATCCACACTCTGTCCGTCTTCGGGATAGAAAGAAATGCCTACGCTGATGGTCACATGATACTCAGCCTGATCCAACAGAAATGGCTTGTCGAACAGCCTCATCAGAAGTTGGGCCTGCTCCTTCGCAGCTAATGTTTCCGTGAGGTCGGGCAATAATAAGACAAACTCGTCTCCGCCCATCCTGAACACCCGTTCAGGCATTGCCGCAGCCTCACGCAGCCTGTGGGAAACCGCAAGCAGCATCTGGTCGCCGAACGTATGGCCCAGTGCATCGTTAATGGTTTTGAAGCGGTCAATATCCATCAGGAGAACGGCCAGTCGGTTGCCGTTCTGCTGAGCGCGCTGAATCTCGTCATGCAACCGCTCTGTCAGCAGACGGCGGTTGGACAAACCCGTCAGCTCATCATGGTACGCCAAATAATTAATTCGCGCCTCCGAGCGCTCCTGCTCCTTGAATGGCTCTTCAATGGTGACATAATAGATGCCCTTCATCAAATAATAGTATCCCGCAAGCTTATAGAGATGCCCGACCAGCATGTCGGTGTCATGGATACTGCTGCTCAGACAGAACTGCAGACTGGCAAACAGGAAGAAAATCAGCGACTGCACGACCGTCAAAAGCGCTTGAGGACGATCATTGCGATTTCGATAGAGCAAGGTTCCAATGCTTGCGCCATAGGCGGTTAATATCAGTACAGTTGCGAAGATCTGCAGAACATTCCATGAAGTGTCAGAGAAAAGTTGGGCAACAGGCCATTTGGATATGGAATACAACAGGACGGCAAGCAGCAGGCCGCAGCAAATGGCAGACAGGAATACTGGCTGCCGCGATGCTGAGGGTACAGGCCTATCGTCTGCGCGAAAAATAAGAAACAGTCCAAGCGAACCGATGAGCTGCGCCGAAACGGCGTAAACGAGTGACAACGAGACAGTCCCGACCTCATGGTAAAAAGGCATCCCTTCCATCGTAAGAGCATGAAGCATATCGAAAATGCCGACCATGCTGAACAGCGCTGCTGTATACAGGCGTTGTCGCGATAACGATTTAATAAAAAAAAGCCAGCCTAGTACCAAGATCGTGAAGCTGATCGCGAAATTGAGCAGCTCCATTGCGGAATGCAGGAACAGATTGACAGCTTGCGGGATCGGCCGATACAGCTCACCATGAAAAAGTTGTATGAGCATAAAGCTGATGACGGCGATAAGAGCCGTGAATAATGTCGTTTTTTCCGCCCGGTTCATCGACATGGTGACCCCTTTCATAAAAATACGGAGAAATTTCGGCTCTACTGATCATCCATGTTTTTTGGGGGAGCAGCGAATGGCGCAGCTAGTCTGATCCCTTCTGCAAGCAGGCCCTGCCGCAGCGTTGAAGCAAAGATTTCGACATGCGGGCTGTCACCATGCAGGTAGATCGTATTCGCCTGCACGGCTGCTTCTGTTCCTTCCGGCGTGAACGCCACTCCGCGCTGAACCATGGCAAGCGCTTGTTGAAGCGCTTCCTTCGGATTCGAAAGCGAAGCGCCCTCTGTTGTTCGCGGCATAGGAGTGCCGTCTTTCATGTAAAAGCGGTCTGCAAATACCTCAGAAGCACGGCGCATGGACTGTTTATCCGCTTCCGCAAGCAGCAGGCCTCCGGATTGACCGTAAATAATCAGCCGCTCGTCATAGTCTTTGGCTGCACGGACAAGAGCTTCAGCGATATCCACCCGTCTTTCCGACATATGATAGAGCGCTCCATGGGGCTTTACATGACGTATCTTCCCTCCTGCGACTCGCACGAAAGCATCCAGGGCGCCAATCTGGTAAAGCGTTAGATCGTAGACCTCCTGTGTGCTGACCGCCATCTCCCTGCGCCCGAAACCAAGCCTGTCGGGAAGTCCGGGATGAGCGCCGATTGCGGTGCCGGCATCCATAGCCTGCATGACCGCTTCATGCATCGTGTGCGGGTCTCCGGCATGGAACCCGCAAGCAATGTTGACTGAGGTGACATATTGAAGGAGCAACTCTTCGTGACCAAAGGAATAGGCGCCGAAACTCTCGCCGTAATCGCAATTTAGATCAACCATAGGGATATTTTCATCATCCGTGCTTTTATCTGCTTTAAGAAGGCATTTTATCTTTGATGCATGCATGGGTATGATGTCCTTTCCATATAGGAGCGGCGGCATCTGTTATTGTGCCGGCTCTTTCATAGTAATGGCGTCCGGTACTGTGCCTGGCTGATATATAGCCGGCCTCCTCCTGATTCCGCCACGATGCTTCTTGTATAACGAATCCGCTTGTCTTGACTCGTCTTGTTATAATGAAGCATACGCCTTTATCCGTTGGAGGATATCATTAAACGTTTGAACCTGCACTTTATAGTTTGTACCATAAAGGTTCATCTTGTCCAGACCTTTCGAAAGAGGCAACTCAAACTTTTTGGACCATGCAATCGTCATTTGGGCAGGAGGAGAAACAACGATGTTAGCCGCCTACAATTTAGGGAAAAAATATAAAAAAAACTGGGCGCTTGAGCCATTGTCCCTGGAATTTACAAGAGGGCTTTATGGCCTCCTCGGACCGAACGGAGCCGGGAAATCAACGCTGATGCGGCTGCTTGCCGGCCTGCTTGCGCCGTCTACCGGGGATGCTACAATCCGCGGCGTTTCCGTCCGCGGGGGCGTAGCCGTCAGACGGTCCATCGGCTATGTGCCGCAAACCTTTCAAATGTATCCGCAGCTCACCGCCCGCCAGTGGCTGAGGCATGTCTCCAGGTTGAAAAATTCTGGCACACGCCACGAACAGGACAACGAAATGGAACGGCTGCTGCACGCCGTCCATCTGGAAGCCCAGGCGGACCGGCCGGCCAGGACCTATTCAAGCGGCATGGTGAAGCGGCTGGGAATCGCCCAGGCATTGATTGGCAACCCGCAGGTGGTGATCGTAGATGAGCCTACCGCAGGGCTTGATCCCGAGGAACGCGTGCGTCTGCGCAATGTGCTGGCTGAACTAGCCCACAGTAGCGTAGTCCTGCTCTCCACCCATGTACTGAGCGATGTGGCGACAAGCTGCCGCAGCGTAATCGTCCTGGGGAACGGACAGCTGCATTATGAAGGGCCGCGTGCGGGACTTGCCCGCTTCGCAGATGGCCGGTTATGGGAATGGGAGGCATCCGAGCATGAATGGCGCTCGATGTCGCTGGAGTGGCTGATGACCGCCCGTAGAACGGCGGACGGCATACGCTGCAGAGCGATCGGCGATCGGCCGCCAACTCCGTATGCCACCTCCGCTACTCCCACCATGGAAGATGGCTATATGGCGCTTATAGCCGGCCTGCCGAAGGTGTACGGACAATGAGGTCGCTGATATTGCAGATCCGGTTTGAGCTGCGAATGCTGGTCAAGCAGCGCTGGCCGCTTCTGCTGCCCCCCGCTGCAGGCGCGTGGATGATCCTTCAATGCCTGGATATGCGGCATTTTCAGTCCACTGATCTCAATCTCTATGCCGCGGAAGCGCACAGCCTCATTATGATGTTCATCACCGCCGTACCCGTGCTGCTTGGTGTGCTGCTAATTCGACGCGATACGCTTCATGCATCGTATGAATGGAGTCTTGGGCTGCCCGTGACCAATCGCGTTATCATCGCCAGCAAATGGACGGCGGGTTTCCTTTATATGAGCGTCAGTACTCTGATGATACAACTTGGCTACGCGGCACTGGCATGGCATCATGCTCTGCCTTTGGAATCGGCCCTGCATATGATCGTCTGGTACACGCTTTTTTACGAAATGTCTTTTGCGGCAGGTATTGCGCTTGGATTGGTGCTTGGTGCGCTGATGCCCTTGCGGTTCTCGCTGCCGATCGCATTCTGCGGATGGGTATTTGGCGCGCTGTTCCTGCCGGCTCTAATGGTGGACAACATGCACTGGTATCCTGTCAAGGTCTTCAGCCTCAATCATCTGCTGAGCATCACTGTGAATACCAACAACGAGGTGTGGACATTTGACCTGGCGGGACGGGAATATATTCTGATGTTTTTCTTTGTGGCGGCATTCAGTCTGTTTATGCTTACGGCAGCAGGTGCCAGACTGGCCTGTTCGAGACCCGTATACAGAGCAAACACTCCGATGATCATCATGCTGCTTGGCCTGCTGTTCTCTGCAGCGGTTTATGTCCCATATGGCTGGATGTGGTACGAACGCTATACCCAGCAGCACATTATGATAGCAGCCGCCAAGAACGATGCGCAAATCGATCCGCATGAGCTATACCAGTTTCGGATCGACAGCATGATCCTGGATCTGACCCGCCAAGCCGATAACTCTCTTGATATCCTGGCCCGCATCGAGCTGCCGACTCAAAAGGGCAGTCTCATTCCTGCTTCTGAGACGATCCGGCAGGTGAAGCGTCATTTCCCGGGGCAGGTTACCTTCCTGCTCGATCCGCTGCTTGAAATAAATGCTATGAATATTAACGGCAAACCAGCTTCATGGCGGCGGGACGGCGATTTTGTTTCCTTTGACGAGCGACTTCTGGAGTCCGGCAGACAAAACCATATAATCGAAATCCATTATGGAGGCACCATTAATGAGTGGCGTTCGAACGGCGGCTCAGAAACGCAATTTGCTTTTGTTCAAGGGTCCAATGTCCTGCTGCCAGCTCATTTGGGATGGTTTCCGATCCCCGGCGGAGACACTTTGAAATTGTACACCGGGACCTATCTATCGGACCGTGTTGACGTTGTAAAAGGATTGCGGACCCATTTCGACATCACGCTTCGCGGCTTTCCCGGTCCTGTTTACGCTTCAATAGCGGCTGCCGCGGATGATCGTCCGCAGGCGCGCCATTTCGTCCAGAATTCTGCAGAGGCTCCCTTCCTGCTCGGAGGCAATTTCACCCAAGTGCGAATACCTGGAGAGACGCTCTCGGTCATGACCACACCAGGGAGCGCAAAGGACGCCAAATCATTCTTGCTCGCGTTCAAAGAACGGCGCAGTTATTATCAGGCATGGTCGGGAATGCCGCTTGAGGGTGTGGAGCAGATTTTCTATTTCCCCATGAGTGCCCAATTCCCTAATTATTTCAGTGGTCAAGGGACCGCTCAGGGCAATATGTTCTTCTTCCAGGCCAACCAATACACCCGCCTGACCTATTCAAGTCTGCAGCCGATTATGAGCAAGCTGTTGTTCGGTGATAATACCGAGGTGTATTTGGACGTGAACCAATGGGAGGATTACCGCGACCCCGAGAATGAATACTCCATCGTGCAGGAGATCCGCTCGGCTATTCTGTCCCTGGATCAAAAAGAAGCTTATGACAAAATCGATCCTACCTTCAGCATTCAAATAATGGGCGATTCGCCCCCTTCCCAGTCGATGGCGCTGATGATCAATGAAGCCTTCTCAAACGGCGAAGCCGATCTGGTGAAGCGTGTACTGCTAAGGTTTTTGCAGCAAGGACTGAAGGTAGAGGATAACTTCTTAAACATCCCCTACAGCTACAACGAAATGGAAAGAAGCCCTTACACTTACCCGGATATATCATGGATGGATTGGCTTCGTGTCTGGAAAGAAGAGAAAGCAGGTGAAGGACGGAAATGACGGACGAGGAATTGCTACAGGGAATGCAAAGCGGAAATCAGGCAAGCTTCGAAGCTCTGATTCACCGGTATCATGCTCCTTTATCCGGCTTTTTGCAGAGGCAGCTCCGGGATCCAGGCCGGGCGGAGGACTTTGCGCAGGAAACCTTTCTGAAGCTGATCAAGCAGCTGCATAATAAAAAACCGCCGGACAATGTACAGGCATGGCTGTACCGCGTTGCGCTCAATATGTGCCGCGATTATTGGAAAAGCGCACAGTTCAGAACAGATCAATTCCCATTTGCCGATCCCCCCGAACAGCGCGATGCGGGTCCTTCCGTCGTGGAGCTGGCAGAACGCCAGGAAACCAAAAAAGAAGTGCTCCATTCGCTGGAGGCGCTGCCGGAAGTTCAGCGGGAGATTATCACGCTGCGTTTCTATCAGGATTTGAAGCTGCAGGATATCGCCGATATTGTCAGTCTGCCGCTCGGTTCGGTCAAAACTCACCTGTACAGCGGCTTGCGGAAATTAAAGGCGCGTCTGGGACATGGGCGGGCAAGCAAGGAAGAAAGCGATAAAGGAGGTCAACGCTATGAACACACCAAAAGATGATGAGCTCAAGCAGCTGGAGCAAGAGCTTCGGGCGCCTCTATCCCAGATCATGACAAATCCCGTGTCCTCTAACGACACGACAATGCTGATCCGGACATTGCAGCCTGCTTTCGACGAGCTGCGCGAATCATATGAAGAAGAACGTTTTTCGCACAGCACGCATGCCCGCGTCAAACGCCCTTCGCTGCTTAGACTGCTGCGGTCGCAGCTTTCGTCCTACTCCCGGGTATATTGGGGGTCAAGCTTGGTCGTATTCGTCATGCTGCTGTGGCTGCTGCCTACACATGACAATGTCTCCTTCCATACGGTCGGCACCATGTTCACTCTGGCCCTTCCCGCTCTCCTGCTGGCTTCGCTTGCCTACAGCTTCCGTTCGTGGAATAGAGAGATGCGGATGATCGAGAGCATTACCCCTTATCCCCCGGCCTTATTGCTGGTTGTCAGAACGATGATTGTCATCGGGCTTAATCTGATTTTCGGTTTAGTGGGGTCCATCTACATGAATGTCCGCGTCTATTCCTTTCCGATGCTGCCGTTTATGCTGCAGTGGTTGTCGCTGCTCCTGCTTCTTAGCGGAGTAACCGCTTATGTATTGATGTGGAAAGGATTCAAAGCCGCTTTCCTGTGCTCGTTCATCCTCTGGATCGGATGGACCAGTATCGAACAATATGCTTCTCCCATGATCGACCAGACGATCAGCAAGCATTTTGTATCCTTTCACGCATTCACCCTGGCCGCCGGCTTGCTGCTGCTGATACAGGCTTACCGCCGCAGCTTTGGCACAAAATTGCTGCCGCAGTAACCACTGCGGCCAGCGCCGTTATTACTTTAATGAAACTGCGAAGGAGGGGTCTCTCATGCTTGAGCTTCAACAGATCCTATGGCGCTCCGCCGGTTCGGAATTCCAGCTTCGTATTCCCAGACTGTCCATCAAGCCTGGTATTACGCTGCTTGTCGGACGAAATGGCGCCGGTAAATCCTCGCTGCTCAAGCTGCTCGCTACGGCGCAGTTTCCCGCAGCGGGGGAGATCCGCTATAACGGTCTGACAGTGGAACGCGATTTGCCCGTTATCCGTTCCATGATCGGATTTGTGCCTACCGGCATCGAGCTGTATGATGAAATGAAGGCTGCCAAGCTGCTCCACTACCTGGCGGAGCTCAAAGGCGGAGCCAATCAGCAGCATCTGGACTTTTTGATGGATGCTTTTCATATTACGCCATTTAAGACGAAAAAAATAAAAACACTCGCGCAAGGCATCCGTCAACGGATCGCGCTTGCCCAAGCGTGGATTGGATCGCCTGCTTATATTTTTCTGGATGAGCCGCTCAATGCGCTGGATTCACTGGAACGCCTGCGGTTTATCCGCTTCATGGCCTCTAATGCCCGCGAGCAGACCATTGTCGTCTCCACTCATGAGCTTAATGAATGGGATGTGTGGGCGGACCAGGTCATATGGTTGGAAGGCGGGCAAATTCGCTATCACGGCTCCATCGAGGACTGGAATCATGGTCTGCAGCTTTCGGTCTGGGAAGGCCAGCTTGATTCCGTCGCCTGCAGCGAGCTTGATCCAGCCATTATTCTCCACATGCGCTCGGAGGATCGCGTCTACACCGTCCGCTGTATCGGACAGGAGCCCCCTGCCGCCCATTTCACGAAACAGACGACTTCGCTGGAGGATGCCTATTTTATTCGATGCCGGTGCTCTGACCGCTCCCGCAGTATCGGTTGATAACCTCAACGAGCAAGCGATTCAGCGCTTTCACTTCATATTCCCCAACAGCCGGCTCCAGATGATCATCCCCGACTCCGCTATGGTTGGTTAAAAAAATATACGTTCCTCCTGTGGATACCGCCATAAAACGCATGAGGTACTCCGTGTTCACATCAACACCGCTAGAAGCAACCGGTATGATGCGGATCCCCTTGCCCGCAGCTTCCTGCGTCAGTTTCTGCATCCGCTTCACAATTGTGCTGTCGTGGTGGGGCGGCGCATCCAGAACCAGAAAAAGCAGCCTTGCGCGCGCATCTTCGCTCCAATCATGATCATGAATAGCGTTGTCCAGCGCCTGATCCACGGCTTCCGGGAAATCCCCTCCCCCATTTGCCCGCTGTCCGGAAATTTGTTGGACGGCTTTCTCCACATCGCCAGTGAACGGGAACGGTTTGACGACATAATCATCACCTTCGTCCCGGTAAAAGTTGGTGCTGACCCTGATTCCCAGCTGCTGTCCGTTATCTTTTGCCACCCGTTCAACGACGTCCTTAAGCTCCGTTTTCAAATAATTGAGCTCGTCGCCCATGGAGCCGGTCGTATCCACAACCAGCATCAAATCCAGTGAATTGGATACAGGCACGCTCTCATCAAGTTTAATTTCAAGCGTCTGGCTTTGGCTGCGCCGGATGTCCACATTCTCATACCGTTTGGTCTGGCCGCCTGCTTTCACGACTACCTGATATTTGCTTTTGCCTCCCTGCTGCTCAAATATTCCGTTAAATACAGAGGCTCTTCCGTTAATATCCGTTCTGACTTCCCAGATGGATTGATCATCCTTGTCTATCACGGCTATCTCCGCATCCGATACCGGACGCCCACCGCCGGTCACTGTCAGCTCCAAACGTTTAAATGAATAAAACGACCAATATTTCCGGTTATCCGCTCCTTCGGAGCTATCAAGCAGCTCCTCCCATTCATTCCAGCGGCCAAGATCATTCCATTCTCCTGCAGTCAATAAGCCTGCTTGTGGCTCGGGTTCCAGGTTGTGCTCCCGTTTTCCGGTCGGCCTGTCGGCTTCTCCGGTCGTCTCGGATTCAACCCTTGCGGTCTCGTCACCGTTAGACCTGGAACCGCTTTCCGTCGCCCGGTCACCGGCAGCAGCCTCTTTCGACTCCGTCGAATGATCCGGAGATGACGCCGCATTCTGCATGCCGTTATCCGATGACGACGAACAAGCGCCCAGCGCAGGCACAAGCAGCAGCAACGCAGCCAAACCCAGCAGCCGGACAGCGCCTGGGCGCAAAATTCCCCTTACCTTTCTCATTCTTGCTTCCCCCTTGTCAAATGCATATTCTCCAAGCACCATTAAGCCAATTTGTCTATTTATGGATGGCTTTGAATAATTCGACGTTGCGGAATTGGGAATTGTTGCAGCTAAGCAAAAAGTGTGAATATTTTACGTCCGCGCTAACGGAAGAAGCGGGAGTTAATATGAAAACAAACGTGTTTTTTCGACATTTATCCTGTAGTATATAGAAGAAACGATAAAGGCAGACTTGTGTGCCTGGTCGTTTCTTCTCAGAAGAAACGATAAAGGCAGCTCTACGTGCCTGAACATTTCTTCTCGGAAGAAACGAAAAAGGACGCTTTGCGTGCCAAATGATTCTTCTGCGTGTTTGCCGTAATTGCTTGAAGGAGGAGCATCATGAACACTTATATGCTGTCGGAACTGACCATCACACATAAACATATAGCAACCAGGCTTGCATTTGCCTCCGCTCAGCTTGTGATTGTCACCGAGGGCGGCTTCAGGCTGTGGTATATTGATCTTGACGGGATGACACAGTCTTCGCTTCTGCGGGATTTTGAACAAAGTGAGGATATCCGCGTGGAGCTGAAGGGCACTTCTGTGGAAGGCAGCTCCTTCACTGCCACAGGCTATCTTCATCCCAACACGAAGCATCATGCAGCCGCCATTCGCGGCGACGGTAAACTGGAAGGCCTGGGTTAACCGGCAGACTGTTTCAACGCTGTTATTTTCTTGTTTTCCCTTTTGCACCTATTATAAAAATCCGGAGGATCCTTATGACTCACAATGAAATCAAAATCTTTGCCGGCAGCTCGGGACAAACCTTTGCCCGCAAAATGTGCCGCTATATGGGCGTTGAGCTTGGCTATTCCGAAGCTTTAACCTTCTCCGACGGAAACACCTTTGTCAGAATAGGGGAGACGGTTCGCGATAAAGATGTATATTTGGTGCAATCCATTGGTGTTAAGCCCAATGACGAGTTTGTGGAAATCCTGTTCTGGGTCGATGCCTTCAAACGGGCAAGCGCCAATTCCGTAACGGTCATCATGCCTTACTTCAGTTATGCCAAAGGGGACAAGAAAGACGAGCCCCGTGTATCGATTCGAGCCAGAGTTTGTGCGGAATCCATTGAGCTTGCCGGAGCTGACCGGGTAGTGGCCATGGATCTGCACAGCCATCAGATTCAAGGCTTTTTCAAAAAACCGGTGGATCATTTATTTGCCTTGCCCGTCCTGTGCGAAGCAGTCAAGCAGATGAAACTCACCGATTTGGTTGTGGTCTCTCCTGATGCGGGCTTTGCCAAGCAGGCCCGAAAGTTCGCAAATAACCTGAATGCTTCCATCGCGCTTGGGGACAAGACCCGGCATAATCACAAGGAAGAAGCGGAAATGATGGAAATCATCGGGGATGTCCAGGGAAAGACCGCCCTGATCGTGGATGATTTCTCTTTATCGGGAGGCACTTTGATTGAACTGGCCAAATGGCTGAAAATTAAAGGAGCTACACGTATTGTTGCTTGCCTGTCCCATCTCGCCTTCACCGAAGCGGCGGTCCGCAAGCTCGAGGAAAGTCCGATCGAGTTTGTGATTGGAACAGACTCCGTCGATAATCCGAATCTGGTTCATTCCAGCAAAATCAGGCTGGTTTCGGTCGCGCCGCTGTTCGGCGAAGCGATCGGCAGGATTCATCGCAGCGAGTCGGTCAGTCCATTGTTTGAAAAAGTACCGCTTGACGTTATTCCCACTTGCTTCGAATAAAAATAAGCAAAAACGCCCCGCCGGGCTCCGACCGGCGGGGTATTTCCATGATGTGCCTGCCTCAATCCTATTTTAATTGGCAATTCCTTTGAAAAAAAGGTCAAAGGTTAATGCCATCTGCTCGTCTATCGGCTCATCGCCCGAGTCCATCGACCACATGAACAGCGCTCCAAAATAAGTCTGAAGCGCCAGCTGCCCGATCATAATCGCAGGCATATCCTTGCGCAGCTCGCCGCTCTCCTGGCCAAGCACGATAATCGGAACAATGCCCTCAAGCAGATCCTCGACGATGCAATTATGCATCTCAAGCGCGCGCCCTCCCCCAAGCTCAGCCTGGAACAAAGCCCTGATTAACGATTTATTATGCGGGAACTGCTGAACCATTTGGAAAATAACCATCCGCAGGCGGGGAATAAGCGGCCCCGGCTTATCCTTCAGCTTTGCGACCTCCGTCATGACGAATATCCCCTGAAGCTCATGTATAAGATCATCCTTGGAGGAAAAATAGTTAAAAAAAGTGCCTTTGGCCACGCCCGCAAGCTTCGCTACCTGTTCAACGGTCGTAGCTTCATAACCGAGCTCGGAAAATAAGGCATACGCCGCATCTTTAATCCGCAGCCTTGTCTGTTCCTTCTTCATTTCGCGATCCATATAAGCAGATCTCCTCGCTTTGCAGTTCTTTGCGGACATTATACAAAACCTAGTGTATCATACTTGGACTCGTGACGTACATATTTATGACTGATAGTACATTAAAACCAAAACAAATCCATAAAACCAAACGAATCATATCAATAAACTCAATAAATTCAATGATTTTATGAAAAAAAAATAAATGACCGCTAGTACAAAAATATTGATTTTTTTCGGATTTTAATTTATAACTAGTTCTGTGGGGATTGAAATTGGGGTTGGGAACAATAATTGCCTGGAACAAAAAAAGGGAGGAACAATCAAATGACAGAACGCTTTGTCCGCGGTTTGGCCCGCGCCAAGTGGATCGTATTGATCGCCTGGCTGGCCATCACGGTGGCCGCCATGTTCGGTTTGCCGGACCTGCAAGCCATTGTCCGCAATACGGAACAGAAATTTATCTCCTCCGACGCTGAATCGTCCGTAGCGAAAAAAATGATGGAGCAGATCAACCCCGCATCCATCACAAAATCAAGCGCTATTGTGGTTTATTCAAGAGCCTCGGGTCTGACTAAAGAAGATCAGGACTGGCTTCGCAACAAAGCCTCGGAGCTGACAGCCCTCAGTGGCAAGGAAGGCTTTCAATCGGTACAATCCGCGTACGATACCCCGGAGCTCGCCAGCAAATTCCGCAGCGGTGACGGCACCACCGAAATGCTGCTTGTGGGCTTTGAATGGCCGGAGAATGATATCATCACGCAGGAAGCCGTCGATAAGCTTAGCGAGAAGGTACAGGGGGCTCCCGCCGGAAGCCAGGTTTCATTGACAGGCAGCGCGCCTATCTCCAAAGACTTTCAGAAGAGCTCGGAGGAAGGCTTGAAGAAAACAGAGCTGCTTACGGTAGGACTGGTTCTTATCATTCTTTTGATCGTTTTCCGCTCACCGGTCGCACCGTTCATCCCCCTCATGACCATCGGGATATCACTCGTGATTACCAGGGGGCTGGTGGCGCTGGCAACCGATTACGGAATGCCTGTCTCCTCCTTCACGGAATCCTTCCTCATAGCCGTCTTGTTCGGTGCGGGAACGGATTATTGCATTCTCCTCATTCAGCGGTTCCGCGAGGAACTCAGCCACGACGGGGATAAGGTGGAAGCGATGATACGCACCATGCGAACCGTCGGCAAGACGGTAGCTTATTCCGCCAGCACCGTATTTGTCGCTTTCTTTCTGATTGGTTTTGCCCAATTCGGCTTGTACCAGTCTGCCGTCGGCGTATCGATCGGGGTTGCGGTCACCTTGCTCGCGGGTCTGACGCTCACACCTGCATTGCTGATGATATTCGGTGGTGCCACGTTCTGGCCATCGAAGGTGATAAGCGGACAGGGACATGGCGAATCCAAGTTGTGGACCGCAATGGCTTCCCTGGCCGCACGCAGGCCGGTAGCGGTGCTGCTCGTCACGGTTATTCTGCTCGCTCCGGTTACCCTGCTGTTTGAGGGCAAACGCTCTTTTGACGATATTGCCGAAATCGACTCCGGCCACAGTTCCGTGCAGGGTTTCCGCCAGGTTGAGCAGGCGTTCGGTTCTGGTGAAGTATTCCCGGTCTCCATCGCTCTGGGCTCTTCAACGTCCATGCGAACGCCAGAAGCGCTTGCCGCGCTGGAGGCCGCTAGTGAAAGCTTGTCTAGGCTTGCGGGAGTCCAGGAGGTCAGAAGCGCTATCCGGCCGCTCGGTGAGCAGTTGGCCGACCTGGCCGTGCCCAACCAGCTTGATCAGGCATCGGATGCGCTAGGCGAGATGAAGAACGGAGTCGATAAGATTGCCGCTGGACTGACAAGCGCAA
Organism: Paenibacillus nasutitermitis; assembly: GCF_014641075.1. GTDB lineage: Bacteria > Bacillota > Bacilli > Paenibacillales > Paenibacillaceae > Paenibacillus_Z > Paenibacillus_Z nasutitermitis. Next base: position 320,290 of record NZ_BMHP01000001.1, on the reverse strand, counting down.
GCGGCTCGATCGAGAGCGGCCAAGATGATATCGACAAGCTGACCAACGGGCTGCGCACCATGGCCTCGCAGACGACCAAAGCCAAGACAGGGCTTGACCAAATCTACAATGGTTTGAAGGATACTGCCAAAGGTACCGATCAAGTGGCCGGGGGTTTATCGCAAAGCGCAATACTGGCGGAATCCATGAGTGCTGATTTGCAAAAGCTGCTTCAAGCACATCCCGAGCTTGTAGAGGATGCCAACATCCAGGCGCTTCTCGGCAAACAGCAGGGACTAAGCGGCGGCTTGAAGGATTTGACTAAAGGCACCGCCGCTCTCCAGCAGGGCTTCAAGAAGCTTAATCCCGGAGTCGCGGAAGCTGCAGGCGGACTGGAACAGCTTGCGGCTGGGCAAAAGCAGGCGGCTGATGGAACAGCCAAGCTTAAAGGCGGTTTAGACACGCTGACAGGCGGTCTGAATGACGGGGCTAAGGGACTTGCAGATATCTCATTGGGTCTGGCACAGGTAAAGGACGCCCAGACGATGATCGGCAATAGTCAAATCCCCGGCTGGAACCTGCCCCAGGAAGCGCTGGATCGTCCCGAGCTTCAACAGGCGCTCGATTATTACATGTCGGAAGACGGGAAAACAACCAAATTCGATGTGATTCTCTCGGTTAATCCCTATTCCGCGGAAGCCATGGGAACCGTCGATAACTTGCGCAATGCGCTGAACCAAAGCTTGGCCAAAAGCCCCATATCCGAACCACAAATCCGCCTCAGCGGCACAACCGCACAAATTGAGGAGCTCAAGGCGATTTCGCAAAATGACTTTACGCGCACAGGCACATTTGTGCTGATCGGAATTTTCATTGTGCTAATGATTCTGCTCCGTTCTTTCCTTGCGCCGCTTTATGTGCTGCTGTCATTGGGCTTCAACTATTTTGTGACCATGGGGATCGTCGAATTCATCTTCGTGCGGCTGCTCGGAGAAACAGGCTTGTCCTGGAGCGCCTCCTTCTTCATCTTCCTGATTATCGTGGCGCTCGGGGTCGACTACAGCATCTTCCTGATGGCCCGGTTCAAGGAAGAATACCGGCCTCGCGGAATCGCGTATGCCATGACCCGGGCGATGTCTACGACCGGCGGGGTTATTATATCCGCTGCAGTTATTATGGGCGGAACCTTCGCCGCGCTCATGCTGTCCGGCGTAAATACACTGCTGCAGATCGGAGCGGGCATCGTCATCGGACTGGTGCTTTATTCTACCGTTTTTATGGGCCTGGTTGTACCGGCTCTGGCCAATCTGGTCGGGGAAGCCAACTGGTGGCCGTTCAACAAACGGGATCGGACCGCCGCACCGTTATCAAGCTCAAATCAACTCAATCCGCCAAGCGTTCATACCGACTGAACGCCAACGCGAAGAAAAGCCTTAGCTGCAAGGTCCAGTAATAAAGGACTATAGCTAAGGCTTTTCTTTATTTATTAGATCATTTGTTCTTCTTTGGTTGCCGCCGTTATGGTAAAGGCCAGCAGCTCCGCAAGCTCAATTTGCTGAATCATCTGCAGCACCGGCCGCGTTTCTTCCTTCTCCTGCCCGCTTTCCTGGGCCGCAATCGCTCCGGTAAGGATCTGGGGCAGCCATATCTGCCCGTCCCTGATCGCAAGCAGCGCTTCGCGTACTGCTCCGCTCGGAAGTTCTTCCAGATCAACGTCGCTGCGCAAATAATCGCTGACTCTAGACTGAATACTCGCCTGCGACAAATGGGCTCCGGCACGGCTGAACCAATAGTTGGCGTTCGAATAATCGCCTTCCATCCGGTGCATGAGTCCATGCCAGTAACCACCGGTGCTGTCATCTTCTATTTCCTGTGAGTAGGCATGCGATTCGTCCAAACTGTCATTGCACAAATGAAGGCCGGCCTTCAGCGCAATCATCGCCTTGTCCACAGCCGCATCGGCCGTAGGCGTATTGAAGCTCAGGCTGTTGATCGCAGCAGTCAACGAAGAGTCCCATACGCCCTTAGGAGAAAGCTCCTGCAGCTGCTCCCGCGACTGAATTCGATCGGTTATCCGGTTCAATGGCTCATGATTGGACATAAATGAATCGCTCCTTTATTGAATGATAATGGCATACACGCTTCCTGGCCCATGGATGCCGATGGTCAAATCGTTCTCAATATCGGCGCTTCGGCTCGGACCCGTAATCAGGTTCAGGGAAGAAGGCATCGTCGCCACCTCGGGATGAAGCGAGCGGAAAAGCTGGAACGCATCGCCCATTCGGGTCACAATCTGGTCCGCGCGGAATATGGCGAACAGCACCTCCGTCAGCAGACTGACGGATCGGCCTTTACCGCCTTCGCTGAACAGGGCAAGCGTGCCGGTATTGGCGATCACGCTGTCCGGCCAAACAATCCCAAGGCGGCTCTGCTCTGCCGCTTGCAGCAATCTGCTGCGCTTGGACCAGTTGCCGTCCGGTCCGGTCGGCAGAGGGCGAGGCTCAACATCCGCTTCGCCACCCTCGCGCCAGATCAAGGATTCTATGCCGGCGCCGCGCATCGTCTCATCAAGGCCAAGCGTATTCAAGCCTTCATGGTTCCATCGCACGGTGCGGGTAATGTTATGGTCCTGACAGACCTGAAGCAAATATTGCCCGATGGTATGAGGCGCATCGTCTTCGTCCACGATCAGAACCTTGCCGCTGAGCGCCGTCCAGTTGGCGATAAAAGCATCAAGACGCTCATCCGCATTCAGCTCGACGGCACGGTAATGATCCGGCACGCCGCGGATCGGCTTCGCCGGCGGCGCCGTCAGCGGACTTTTGCGTCCGAGGTTATTGGCAATCCGCTTCATAAATTCTTCTTTACCATGCATTATACCATTAGTTGGCGCCATCGCCACCGCCTCCTTTACGGTTTTTTTGCTGTATGGCATCCGCCCGCGCCTGGGCACCGACGGCATCCGCCTTCACCGGCGCTTTGCCGACGATCGAATCGGCTTTGGCCTTGGCGGCAAGCTCTTCCTGAAGGGCAGCCCATTTGTCGCGGAATTTCTGCTTCGGCAGCATCGGCATAAAGCGGGATTGGGTCCAGCCAGACAGCGGCGGCGGTCCGCTCTTGATGAAGCCATTGCGGACAAGCGGTTTCTGCAAATAATAGCCCGCTTTGGTAGCAAGCTTGAAGAGCGTAACATTGCCGAACATCGTTTCATAGGCTTTGAATGCAACCCGCTCCGGCAGCCCGGTCAGCTTCATCTTCACCTTGCGGTGGCGCAAATGAACCAGCATATCATGCAGCGGAATCTTGACTGGACAAGCTTCATAGCAGGCCCCGCACAGACTGGAGGCATAGGCCAAGGTGCCCGCTTCCTTCATGTCCTGCTGGAGGAGCGGCGTCAGCACCGCACCGATCGGTCCGCTGTAGACCGAGCCGTACGTATGTCCGCCGACGTTGCGGTAGACTGGGCACACGTTCAGACAAGCCGCGCAGCGGATGCAGTTCAGCACATCCTGGAAGATGGGATCGCCCAGTTGTCCGGAGCGGCCGTTATCCAGAATTATGACATGCAGTTCCTCCGGGCCATCAAGGTCCTGCGGTCCTTTCTTGCCCGTAAGAATTGACGTATACGCCGTCAGCTTCTGCCCCGTCGCGCTTCGTGCAAGCAGATTGAGCACCACTTCAAGATCCTCGAAGTTCGGAACCAGACGCTCCATCCCCATAACCACGACATGAACCTTCGGGATCGTTGTGACCATCCGCCCGTTCCCCTCATTGGAAACCAGAGAAATCGAGCCGGTCTCCGCTACGCCGAAGTTGCAGCCGGTAAGCCCAATATCCGCTTCAAGGAAATAATTGCGCAGCTTATTTTTGGCATACTGGGCCAAAATCTTGGTTTCCGGCTCGAAAGGCCGCCCGGAATCCTCTTCAAACAGATTGGCAATCTGCTGCTTGTTCTTATGAATCGCGGGAATAATCAGATGGGAAGGGGTTTCCCTCGCCAGCTGCAAAATATATTCGCCCAGATCCGTCTCAATCGCATCTATGCCTTCTGCCTCAAGAGCGTGATTCAGATGCATTTCCTCTGAAACCATTGACTTTCCTTTGGCGACAAGCTTCGCTTTATGGCTCTTGGCAATATCCATGAAGGTGCTGACGGCATCATCGCCGGTCTTGCAGAAGTATACATTGCCGCCATTCTTTACGACATTGTCGGAGAACTGGCTCAGATAATAATCAAGATGGGAGATCGTATGCTCGCGAATAGCCCGTCCGCGTTCCCGCCAAGCCTCCCAGTCCCCTAATACATCGGCAGCGCCCAGACGTCCATTGCGCAGCTTATCGGTTGTAAACGCTACAGCTTTGCGCAAAAAATCATCCTTGAGCGCTTCTCTGGTCCGTTTCTTCAGCTCCGAGCCGATTGGCGAATGAACCGGCGCATGCTGCGGCTTGCCCCCTGTTGTAGGCGACTGCGGCTTCTCCCGGTCCTCCACGAATTGATCCGTAGTTCCACTCATATTATGTCCGTCTCCCTTCGTCAAGCAGCTGTGCCAGATGCATAACCCGCACTGGTTTGCCTTCCTTATTCAGCCGGCCCCCAATGTTCATCAAACAGCCCATATCCGTGCCCACCAGCACCTCTGCGCCGGTCTCGCATACGCAGGCCGCTTTGTCACACACCATCGCTTCCGACATGTCAGCCATCTTCACAGCAAAAGTACCGCCAAACCCGCAGCAGTCCTGCTTGCGTGGAAGTTCGGTGAAGGCGATATCCTTGACGGCGTCAATCAGCTGAAGCGGCTCCTCGGTTACGCCGAGCAGGCGCATCGCGTGACAGGACGGGTGATAGGTGACAGAATGCGGGAACGAAGCCCCCACATCGGTTACGCCAAGCACACCCACGAGAAACTGCGAGAATTCATAGGTTTTCTCCACCAGCGCAGCCGCTTTTGCTTTCCACTCTGGCTCATTCTCAAATAAATAAGGATAATAATGATGGACCATTCCCGTGCATGAGCCTGACGGCGATACCACATAATCACTATGCTCGAAGGCTCGGATCAGGCCGCGGGCCACTTCCCGGGCTTCATCCTGATAGCCGCTGTTGAAAGCCGGCTGTCCACAGCACAGCTGCGCTTCGGGAAAATCTACCTCGCAGCCGTAATCGCTGAGCACGCGTACGACACTTTCCCCGACCTCCGGATACAGCGTATCGGCCAGACAGGTTATAAATAAGGATACTTTCATTTCTTTTCGAGTCCCCTCTCGATGAATACGTTTTATTTCGATATTATCAGCTTATCAGACATGTGGATAAAAATAAAGGGCAAATTGCTTGGCCCATGGCAAATAAAATGTTACATATCGCCACTGTCATGAGCCTCTGTTTTGCCCAAATAATTGCGGAGCACCCGTTCGACATGGGTCAAATGAGTCCGCATCGCCTTCTCCGCCCCCGCCGGATCGCGTTCCTCCACCGCCTTGAAGATGGCTTCATGTTCTTCCCACAGCTGGACGGAAACTTGTTTGCTCCCATAAATCTGAATGCGCCGGGCTTCGCGTATCGCTGCTTCCATCTGGGAGGATATCGTATCAAGCAGTCTCACCATGATGGAGTTATGGGTAGCTGCGGCAAGCAGCCGGTGGAATTCAATATCAGCGGCCTCCCCCGATGCTTCATCCCCCAAATGCTCCTGCATCGAATGCAGAAGCTGACGAAAAGCTGCCAGATCCTCCTCTGTCCGGCGGGTTGAAGCGATTGATGCATTCGCCGCCTCCAGTGCGATTCGCGACTCCAACAACTCAAAGATCGCTTCTTTGCTCAGCAGCAGCGACTCGAATACCGGCATCTGGATTTCAGCCGATTCCACGGACCGCACGAAACAGCCTTCCCCCTGACGGATATCTATTAGTCCCATCGCCCGCAGCGCGCTCAGTGCTTCGCGCATGGTGGAGCGCCCCACCTGGAACTGCTCGGACAGCTCTTTGGTGGAAGGAAGCTTCTCGCCGCTTCTCCAACCGCCTTCCAAAATAAACTGCTTCAATTGATCGGCGATCTGCTCGTATATTTTTCGGTTGGTTATTTTAGCGAAAGACATGCCGCGGCCCCCTCTTTCAGTCAAAAGTATTGGATCGCTCTTTGCACAAAAAAGGCTGCCCCGCCTCACCAGAGCCTCCACTTAAGCTCCGCTGGACAGGACAGCCCTCTACTTCATCATGTTCTTGCCTGGACGCAAGGATAAAATCTAATTACTGTGAAGAATCTCCGGTGTGGTCAGCTTGTCGTAGAAGTCCACGCCTTTGTCCTTGTCTGCCGAATTCCGCAGCGCCATCGCTGAACGGGGATGCTCGTCCAGCATGCCGGTAATCATGTAAGGAATGATATAACCCCACTCTTCCTTCTCGCGCAGGGGAATCATATGCTTCTCGATCATATCCAGGACCGGTCTCACATTGTACCGGGTATTCTTCAGATGGGCGACCAGCAGTTCAGTCGGGCAGTTGCCCGCCGCGCGTCCCATTCCGTAGACGGATGCATCAAGAAGCTCGACGCCCTTCTCGGCAGAAATAAGCGTGTTGGCAAAAGCCAGCTGCATGTTGTTATGCGTATGCACGCCAAGGCGTTTGCTCGGCAGATGCTTCTGGAATTTCTCAACCAGATATAGAAAGTCATTGGGATCCAGGCTGCCATAGGAATCAACCACATAGACCACATCGACCACGCTTGCTTCAAGCAATTCGAACGCTTCAAGCAGCTGATTCTCCATTACATTGGAAAGCGCCATAATATTGATCGTAGTCTCATAACCCCGTTCGTGGAACAGCTTTACAAGCTCAAGCGCCTTCTCCACATCCTGGATGTAGCAGGCGACACGAATCAGATCCAGCATGCTCTGCTCGCGCGGCAAAATATCATTCTCGTCCACTCGCCCGATATCGACAAGCGCCGACAGCTTTGTATTCAGCTTTTGAGGAATAACCTCGCGCAGGAATTCGTCATCCAGAAAACGCCACGGGCCTGCGGATTCCGCTCCTTTAAGCAGCTTGGGTGAATTTTTATAGCCGACTTCCATATACTCCACGCCTGCTTCATTCAAGCTGTTGTAGAGATCCTGAACAAATTCAACGCTGAAATCCCAGTTATTAACGAGTCCGCCGTCGCGTATCGTACAATCGACGATTTTGCAATGATTGGTTTTAATTTTAGCATTCATTCGAGTGTGTAGCTCCTTTTGCATATCTTGTCTTTTCTATCCATGATACTTGAAAACCTCCTTGAACGCAAAGCCAAAATGTCCAAATCGGCTTGACATAAGGATTCCTTTCCACGAAAAATGCTGTCGTTTTTCGCAGATGCGAGCGGGCCGGCAGCCCTTCCCCTTACTCGATATAAGAAAATAAGGGCAGAGCCGACACGAACCGGTTCTGCCCTAATTCTGATTTCAGATCATATCTTCCGCACGGACCACTTCGTCGAACTTCTCGGCACTGATCAGCCCGCTCTGAATGGCGGCTTCCCGAAGCGTAAGCCCCTGTTTATGAGCGGTTTTGGCGATGGTCGCCGCATTCTCATATCCGATATGGGGGTTAAGTGCGGTAACGAGCATGAGCGATTTGTTCAGATTGCCGGAGATGGCTTCGCGGTTCGCTTCAATACCAACGGCGCAGTGCTCGTCAAAGGAACGCATCGCATCGGCCAGCAGCCTTGCGGATTGCAGAAAGTTATGGATAATCACCGGCTTGAATACATTCAGCTCAAAATTCCCTTGACTGGCGGCAAAGCCGATTGCCGCGTCATTGCCCATCACCTGGCAAACAACCATAGTCAATGCTTCCGCCTGGGTAGGGTTGACCTTACCGGGCATGATCGAGCTTCCCGGTTCATTCTCGGGAATGCTGATTTCACCGATTCCGCAGCGGGGACCGCTGGCGAGCCAGCGCACGTCGTTGGCGATCTTCATCAGATCCGCTGCCAGCGCCTTAAAGGCCCCGTGCACGAATACGATCTCGTCATGACTCGTCAGGGAATGGAACTTGTTCGGCGCGCTCAGGAAGCTTTTCCCGGTCAAGCGGCTGAGCTCCTGGGCGGCGAGCTCTCCGAATCGGGGGTCCGCATTCAGACCGGTGCCAACTGCGGTTCCGCCAATCGCCAGCTCCCGCAGCTCCTCGCTGCTGGTTCTTATATTGCGCTCGCCTTTCTCCAGCATGCGCACCCAGCCGCTTATTTCCTGCCCCAGTGTAAGGGGCGTGGCATCCTGCAGATGCGTGCGGCCGATTTTGATCACATCGGCGAATGCTTCGCTCTTGCTCTGCAGCGTTGCTTTGAGCTGGGCGATGGCAGGCAGGACAGTATCCTCTACCGTTATCAGTGCTGCCAGATGCATAGCAGTCGGGAAGGTATCATTGGAGCTTTGCGAGCGGTTCACGTCATCATTGGGATGGATCTTCAACTGGCTGGCGGGGTCCTGCTGCACGAGCAACTGACCGGCCCGGCGCGCAATGACCTCATTGACATTCATATTCGATTGCGTACCGCTGCCCGTCTGCCAAACCGCGAGCGGAAATTCTCTGCTCCACTTGCCTTCGATTATTTCATCGGCGGCTTCGGCTATAGCTGCGGCTTTCTCGGGTTCCAGCTTGCCAAGCTCTTTATTTACGAGCGCGGCTCCTTTCTTTAAATAAGCAAAAGCGTGTATCAGCTCAACCGGCATTTTCTCCGTACCGATCTTGAAATTGTGCAGGCTGCGCTCTGTCTGCGCTCCCCATAGACGATCGGCGGGGACCTGAATTTCCCCCATCGAATCCTTTTCAGTTCGGAATTCCATTCTCGTCACCCTTTCTTTTCGTTCGTATCTGTCCTTACCCATTCTACATGATTGAGTGACGAATATCGATTTTGCCGGATGCCGCTGTTTGTTTTTTGGATACAAGGGCTAAATAAATAAAAGATCCCTGTATAAAGGAGGAACGCTTATGCCTTGGACCAAGGACGATTATCCCGACTCCCTGAAAAACTTTATGGCCCCCGTGCGCGAAAAAGCCGTCGAAATTGCCAATGCCCTGCTGAAGGACGGTTACGAAGAAGGCCGCGCCATCTCCATTGCTACCGCACAGGCCAAAGAATGGGCGGAAGACCACCATAAGCAAGTACGAAAGAAAGGTCACTAACGGCGGCTAATATGGACAAGCTGTATCCCCATTGTGTCCCGCGCCAAAAAAAAAGGGTGTCGACCGGCAATTTTCCGGAAGACATCCTTTTTTTGGCTTGATCAATTAACGATTCATCCAGCCTCCGTCCACGCACAGCACATGGCCATTCATATAATCCGATGCCGCGGAAGCCAGCAGTACGACCGGTCCCTTCAGATCATCGGCCTGGCCCCATCGGCCTGCGGGGATACGCTCAAGAATTTGCTTGCTTCGTTCGGGATCCCCGCGAAGCTGTTCCGTATTGTCCGTCTCGATATAGCCCGGTGCGATGGCGTTCACCTGCACGCCCCTGGATGCCCATTCATTGGCGAGCGCCTTCGTCAGACCCGCTACGGCATGTTTGCTTGCCGTATAGCCCGGTACATTGATCCCGCCCTGGAAGGATAACATGGATGCGATGTTGATGATTTTTCCCGAGCCCTGTTTGATCATTTCCCGGCCGGCAAGCTGGCTGAGGAAGAAAACCGCATTCAAATTGACATTCAGGACATCATGCCAATCCGCCGCGGCATGCTCGGCAGCGGGGGTCCGGCGGATGATGCCGGAATTGTTGACGAGTATATCGATTTTGCCGAAAGCTCCGATCGTTTGGGCAATCACATCCGGCAGCCTGCTTTCCTCGGACAGATCGGCTTTGATAACCACCGCTCTGCGGTTCAATGAGGTGATTTCCTGTTCGATTTCAGCCGGGCTGCTCTGGTTGGTCACAAGCGCCACATCTGCCCCCGCTTCCGCAAGCGCCAGGGCAATCGCCCTGCCGATTCCCCGTGAAGCTCCGGTGACCAGCGCTTTTTTGCCGGTGAGGTCAAATAATGTACTCATTCATTCCCACTCCTGTCCGCTTGTTCAATAGTTGCCTGCAAGGCTTGATATTTGCTGAGGATGAGAGGGTCCAGGTCATCATCTGTAATAATCCGCTCGGCCTCCGGCAGAGACGCGAAGGTGAACAGCGCCCCTTTATCGAATTTGCTGTGGTCGGCGACGCAGATCACCCGCTTGGATGCCTCGATAAAAATCCGTTTAACCGGTGCCAGCTCCGGCGTAAAAACACTGAAGCCATATTCCGCATGAATGCCTGTCGTCGACAGGAAGAAGGTATGGATGTTCATCCGGCGCACCCAATCCAGCGATTCCGGATGAAGCAGCAGATTATGATGCCTGTAGCCGCCGGGAACGACTAGCCGGATTTGATCATGCAGCGCAAGCTCGCGGATAATTAAGACATCGTTCGTAACGACTGTCAGCGGCTTATTCTGCATCCGCCTCGCCATGGCGAGCGTCGTGCTGCCCCCGTCCAGAGCGATAATGTCGCCCGTATGGACATGCTTCAAAGCTGCAGCAGCTATCATTTCCTTCGCGTCCTCCAGCTTATTGTTCGGATAGACAAGCGGGTAGATATTCTCTTCACTGGGTTCGAGCAGCAGAGCGCCGCCATGCGTTCTTTTCAGCAGCCCTTTGGCTTCCAGCTTCTCCAGATCGTCGCGTATCGTCTTCTCCGTCACTTGGAGGGAAACGCTAAGCTGCGCCACCTTCACCGCTCCGCGTTGCTGCAGCTCATCGATAATCTTCCTGTGTCTGGTTGCGGCCAGCATCAATGAAACGCCCCCCTCCACTTTCAACTTATTTCAGCGTATCCATCGGTACACTGTCCATATCTTTAAACGTATAATTCTCTCCGGCCATCGCCCAGATGAAGGAATAATTCGAGGTCCCGGCGCCGGAATGGATGGACCAGGGCGGGGAAATAACCGCTTGCTCATTGGCTACCACAAGATGACGGGATTCTTCCGGAAGACCCATCATATGGAAGACCCTTGCGTCCGGATTCAAATCGAAATAAAGATACGCTTCCATCCGCCGGTCGTGAAGATGGGCAGGCATCGTGTTCCAGATGCTGCCCGGCTTCAGGATCGTGATGCCCAGCATCAGCTGGCAGCTCTGCAGTCCACCTTCGTGGATAAATTGATAAATGGTCCGCTCGTTAGAGGTTTCCAGCGAACCCAAATGGTTGGGATTGGCTTTATCGATAGCCATTTTGCTGACCGGCAGCGTATGGTGGGCATTGGCGGAGCAGAAATACAGCTTGGCCGGATCGGATGGATCCGGGCTTGCCAGCGTCACTTTCTTCGCTCCTTTTCCAACATAGAGAGCATCCAGGCGGTTCAGGGAATGTTCTTCCCCGTCAACGGCAATGACAGCGGGACCGCCAAGATTAACAAAGCCGGCCTCCCGCCGTTCAAAAAAATATTCGGTCTTGAGCGTTTGCGGAGCTTCCAGAACAAGCGGCTGTTCCGCAGGCATAGCCCCCCCAATGACAAGACGGTCATAATGCGTATAAGTCATATGTAGATGGCCGGGCTCAAATAAGGATTCAATGAGAAAGTGTTTGCGCAGCGTTTGTGTATCATACCTTTTGACATCCTCAGGGTGTGATGCATGACGAATATCCATTTCCGTTTTCATTTCCTTTTTCCTCCTATAATGTTCGTTTTGGTTTGTTTGTGATCATTATAGTATAAAATTCACAGGAGAGGAAGTATAAAAAAACGTGAAAGGGAGTTTGTGTCGCTAGCGGTGAAGCTCTCCGCCAGGGAATAAACGGCGCAGCTCCGGGGGAAGCTCCCTGCTCTTGCGGGTACTGGCATCCATTGTGACGCAGGTAATGAGCGCATCGGCCCGCACGCCGTCCTCTTCGCTACAGATATGCTGGCTTAAGACATAACTTGTTCTGCCCGCCCGTTCCGGCACTGTAATAACCTGCAGTCGGTCATTTTGCCTGCATTCTTTGCGGTAATTAATGTTGATATTCACAGTTACAGTCTGTATGCCCAGCCGCAGAAATTCATCATAAGGAAGTCCCGCCTGTTCGTACCATTCTTCTCGTCCCCATTCGAGATATTCCAAATACTTGGCATTGTTCACATGACCGTTTACATCAATTTCGGTTGAACGGACCATTATAGAGGTAATAACCTTCATTACATGCCTCTCCTTCCTCGCACCGGCTGTCCCAAGACGCCAAATAATACCTAATGGTACCATGGACAGCTGACTTGTCAAAAAAAATGGACAAGAAGTTTTTAATTTTTCCCGCAGCTTTAATTATTCTAAACGATCACTTTCAAGAAAGGATGAGCCTCCATGCAAAGAACGATGCGTTCAAGATTGAAATTCCCTGCAAGGCAGCCTCATAATAGAAGCGCAACCCTGCTCCTGGCCGGTCTCCTGCTGACTGCCGGATGCAGTTCCAACCCTTCACTTGATACCAGTACCGGCAAATCTGACCCTGCTAGTGGGAGCGAAAACACTGCCAATAACAATGTCCAGCCGCAAACGGGACAGTCCGCAGAGGGGCGGCCACCTGCCGAATCCAAACCCGCAGAAACAAACAATCCTTATTCCGCTGCAGGTATTGACGACCCTTCCGCCTTTGAAGCGGTATTTGATCAGGTGAAGTCAGCCGTAGCTGATGGAGATCCGAATAAAGTTGCTGCTTATGTGCTGTTTCCGATGAGAGTCAATGACGCCAAAGGCTCTGTTTCCATCAATAACAAAGAGGACTTTGTCGCTAAGTACGACACTATATTTACCGTTTCCGTAAAAGAAGCGCTGGCTAATCAAAAAAAAGATAACCTATTCGTTAACGCCAAGGGCGTAATGGTAGGCAATGGAGAAGTCTGGTTTGGCGCCACAACAGGCTCGCCCCAAAAATATGGAATCATAGCTGTCAACCAGGATACGGCGGCTTCTCGATAGAAACAACCGCCCGGGTAAGCTCAGGCGGCTGCTGCGCGGGCAAGCTATGCTGCTATTCTTGTTTATTGAACCGGTAGCCTGAGCCCCAAACGGTCTCGATTACCTGCGGTTTGGAAGGATTCTGCTCGATTTTCTCCCTCAGTTTGCTGATATGTACCGTTACTGTAGGGAGATCGCCCATTGAATCCAGGCCCCAAACCCGCTCAAACAGCTCCTCTTTGGTAAATACCCGGTTAGGATTAGCCGCCAGGTACAGCAGCAAGTCCAATTCCTTGGCGGTCAACGCCACCTCGCATTCTTCCACATATACCTTCCGTGCCAGCCTGTCGATGAGCAAGATTCCGGCACGGAATGGATTATGCGGGCTGATTTCCGCTGTGTCAGTATGTGCTTGCTGTTCATTATTGGGTAAATGACGGGACAATTGAACGCCGACCCGCGCCATAAACTCGTCCATGCTGTACGGTTTCACCAAATAATCATCCGCTCCAAGGCCCAGTATTCTGATTGAATCGACCTCTTCGTGCGTGGCTAGTATCATCATTATGGGCGCATCTGCTGTCTGACGGAAAATCTTGCAGATATCGAAGCCATCTCTGCCCGGGACCGCCAGGTCCAGAATGATCATGGCAAAGGGTTCTTTCATTGCTTTCTGCACGCCTGCGTCTGCGCTTGCCGCAAGCTCCACGGCATAGCCGCCGGCTTCTAAAGTATCCTTTCGGAGCTTCGATATCACCCCGTGGTCCTCAATAATCAATATCTTTTTCATTCCTGTTCTTTATCCCCCCGGAGGTTATCAGATGAGACCTGGATGCTTGCCCCACCACTATATGAATTACACCCGTACTGCCATCATTAAACGGCAATGCGGGCGAATTCCACGTTAATCTCTTGAGGGAAATGAATAAATTCACAAGGGAATCAACAAGAGTGTGTCTTCTTTTCCATCTGTGGAATAAATATAAAGCAGGGACAGGTTTACAGGGGGAGTCCCCGGGTAATTACAAATGTATTCATGGAAGGAGGTTGAGTGCAGTGGCTAAACTAGTGGGTCCAGACTCTGTCAAGGGGAAGTCTAATGTCGTTATTCAATATCCTGACAAAGCGACTGGCTCCCAAGCCGGCAGCGATATAAAAAAACGCAGAACCTTCATGGATTTTGCCCAAAATTTATACTGCCGTTTTCAAGATGACGAAGTGCCGGCCCTGGCAGCACAGCTGACGTATTATTTGATTCTTTCTTTTTTCCCGTTCCTGATCTTCATTATCGCTGTCCTCAGCTTCGCCAATTTGACGCTGCAGGATGTTATCGAACAAATCCAGCTGGTCATGCCGGAGCTCTCAACCAAAACCATCAGCAGCACATTCAGCGAGATTCAGGCTTCAAGAAGCGGCTCTCTGCTCTCCGTTGGTTTGATCATCACGTTATGGTCGGCGTCCAATGGGATTAATGCCGTCATGAAAGCTTTAAATAAAGCCTATGATGTTGAGGAGACCAGACCGTTCTGGAAAGTCAAAGCGTATTCGCTTATATTCACCTTCGTACTGGCTCTGGTCATTCTGTTCAGTATGGTCATGCTGATCTTCGGCAGAGTAATCGGAGATATGCTGTACAAATGGACGCAGTTGCCTGGCAGTTTCGATATGGTTTGGACCGTAGCGCAATTTGCCATCCCGATCATCGTTATGGCTGTCGTTTTTGCTTGCATGTATCTGTTCGCGCCCAATCTGCGGCTGCGTTTCCGAGAAGTGGTGCCCGGCGCGCTGTTCGCCACTTTTGGCTGGATTATCACTTCGTTATGTTTCTCCTTTTACGTGAACAATTTCAGCAATTACTCCAAAACCTACGGCAGTATCGGCGGGATTATCGTACTGCTTACATGGCTCTATCTGTCGAGCATTATTATTGTGCTTGGCGGTGAAATCAACGCTTCGCTTCACTTCGATAAGCACGGCAAAATGAAAGCAGACTGCAAACGTTTCTCGATCCCGTTTCCATTCTTCAAGCGAGGCAAAAAAGCGGACGCCAAATAAACATCTTTTTCAGCTCATCGACCTGTGGCTGACTGATACAGCAGGATGGAACCCAAAGACAACCCCCGAAGCCAGCGGCTCCGGGGGTTGTCTTTGGGTGAAATCACGACGAAAGGCGGTAAACTGCCGTCTAACGGTTATACGGCTTCCGGTTTCTCCTGGCTGTCGTCCCTTTGAATATCAAGCCATGCTTGGGCGGCAGCGATTCTGGCCAGCGGAACGCGGTATGGCGAGCAGCTGACATAATCGAGCCCCGCCCGCAGGCAGAACGCAATCGATGCTTTATCCCCACCATGCTCCCCGCATATTCCCGTCTTCAGCGCAGGACGGACCGCTCTGCCCGTCAGCACGGCCATTTCAATCAACTGTCCGACGCCTTCGGTATCCAGCACCTGAAACGGATTATAGGGGAGCAGCTTCTCATCGATGTACCGGGACATAAATTTCCCCTCCGCATCATCCCGGCTGTAGCCAAGCGTCATCTGCGTCAGATCATTTGTGCCAAAAGAGAAGAAATCTGCATAGGCGGCAATTTTACGGGCCGTAAGCGCAGCACGTGGCACCTCAATCATGGTTCCAACCTTATAGGACAGGTTTTGTTGCCCTTCATGTTCCACGATCCTTGCAGCGGCTTTGTCGATGTTTTCCCTCAGCAGCTTAAGCTCCGTATCATGTCCGACCAAGGGCACCATGATTTCAGGAATGACCGTTATTCCTTCCGTCTTACAGGTCAATACGGCTTTAAAGATCGCTTCAATCTGCATATTATAGATTTCCGGATACACGATCCCGAGCCGGCAGCCCCGCTGGCCCAGCATCGGATTGGCTTCATGAAGGTGCTGTACCTTGGCGAGCAGCTTGCGCAGCTCGTGTCTCTCCTGCTGCGCTTCCGGTCCGTCTCCGCTCAGCTCATGCAGCTTCTGCTGCAGCTCCGAGCTCTGCGGTAAAAATTCATGCAAAGGCGGATCCAGAAGACGGATCGTCACCGGCAGGCCATCCATCGCCCGGAAAATATCCTCAAAGTCCTGCCGCTGCAGCGGCAGCAGCTTGGCCAGCGCAAGATCGCGGGTCTCCCTGCTGTCTGCCAGGATCATTTCCCTGACGAGCGGCAGTCTCTCCGGCGAGAGAAACATATGCTCCGTCCGGCACAGTCCGACCCCTTCCGCACCCAGCATTCGCGCAGCTTGCGCATCCTTGGGATTATCGGCGTTGGCAAGCACCTTCATCGTCCTGATCTCATCAGCCCATTCCAGCATCTGCAGCAGCTCCGGCGTCATCTCCGCTTCGCGAAGCGGCACGATGCCGGCAATGACTCTTCCCGTTCCGCCGTCCAGCGTGATCCAATCCCCTTCGGCGACTTTTATCTCCCCGGCTTCAAAATACTTCTCAGCCGCCGTAATATGAATCGCCTCGCAGCCGCATACGCATGGCTTGCCCATGCCTCTTGCCACCACGGCTGCATGGCTGGTCATCCCGCCTCTGCTGGTTAACACGCCCTCGGCAGCCAGCACGCCATGAATGTCCTCCGGCGTCGTTTCCGACCGGACCAGGATGACGGCTTTGCCTTCCCGGCTCCAGGCTTCGGCCATATCCGCATCAAAGACGACCTGGCCGACCGCAGCCCCTGGGGAGGCTGGAAGCCCCGAAGCGATAACACCGTGGACCAGCTCTTCTTCGATACCGCGATGCAGCAGCTGATCCAGATGCCCGGGTTCGATACGCTGCAGCGCTTCCTCTTTGCGCAGCACCCCTTCTTTAACCAGATCGACGGCGATTTTCATGGAGGCTTGGGCATTGCGTTTGCCGGCCCGGGTCTGAAGCAGGAACAGCCTTCCGCCTTCAACCGTAAATTCGATATCCTGCATGTCGCGATAATGATTTTCCAACAGCTCAGCCGTATCGTTCAACTGCTTATAAATATCTGGAAGCTCATGATTCAAGGACGCTATCGGCTGCGGCGTCCGCACTCCCGCTACCACATCCTCGCCCTGCGCATTGATGAGATATTCCCCGTACAACCCCCTCTCGCCCGTGGAGGGGTTGCGTGTAAAGATGACTCCTGTTCCGCTATCGTTGCCTTTATTGCCGAAAACCATCGACTGCACATTAACCGCCGTCCCTTGATCGTCGGGAATGCTGTTAATTTTGCGGTAAATCTGTGCCCTGCTCGTATTCCACGAACGGAAGACCGCTTCCACTGCCAGACGCAGCTGCTCGCTCACATCCTGAGGGAACTCACGGCCGGTCTGGCCGACATAACAGGCCTTGAACGTGCCGATCAGCTTCTCCCAGCCTGCTGCAGAGACTTCCTGGTCCTGCTGCACGCCTTCTTCATTCTTTAATTCCTGCAGCAGACGGTCAAAAAGATGTGAAGGAATGCCCATCACCACATGTCCGAACATCTGCAGCAAGCGGCGGTAGCAATCATACGCGAAGCGGGGGTCATTCGTCGATGCGGCAAACCCTTTGACCGTTTGATCGTTGAGACCGAGATTTAGAATGGTATCCATCATGCCTGGCATCGAGGTTACCGAACCCGATCTTACGGACAGCAGGAGCGGACGGCCCGGATCGCCGAATGCCTGACCGGTAGCAACTTCCAAATCCGCCAGTGCGCCCCTGGCTTGCTGCCACAGATCTTCCGTCAAGCGCTCTCCCTTTTGAAAAAAAATACGGCAGGCATCTGTCGTAATGGTAAATCCGGCCGGGACCGGAAGTCCGATGCGGGCCATTTCAGCCAGATTGGCCCCTTTGCCGCCCAATAAAGATTTCATGCTGGCATGACCTTCGGAGAATGAGAATATTTGTTTCTGATTCATGATAAAAGAACTCCTTTTCCTTGTATGTAGGGGAATAAATGCATGTATAAAATTGTTAATTCAACCTTTTTATGAATATATTTACATTTAAAATGGTAAAAGAGTCCTTTCCTGCACCGGCTTCCCGTCAGGTTATTTCTGAAAGGACCGCCAATGCGGTCCTTTCCTTGATCCGTTATCTTACAAGGCTTCTGGTGTTTTGCCCGTTGCCAGCTCAAGCAGTAGAAGGGTCATCGTCGTCTTCGAGATCCTGCCGACTACCTCCAGCCGGCTTCCCGAACCTTGTGTATCCGCGTCCCGCACCACAGGCAAGCTGTCCACCTGATGGGTAATCAGCTTGCGGGCCGCCTCGACAACCGTACACTCCGGTGTAACTGTTACGACATTGGGGTGGCGCGTCATGACCAGACTGATTGGGATTGCAGCGGCTCCCTGGTTGCCAAGCGTAACCTTCAGCAGATCCTTGCGGGAGACAATTCCGGCCAGATAACCCTGCGCGTCCACCACCGTAAGACTTCCGACATTCTCCAGGAATAGGGCCACGACGGCATCGCTTACGCTTGTAGTCTCGTACAAAGCCACCGGAGCGGATTGGACCTCCTTCACCTTGCGTTGATGAAAACGCTCCAGATAGCGGGAATCCTGCCCGGACGACGCGCGGCCAAGAGAGTAGCCTACCTTCGGCTTGGCCTCCAGCACGTGAAGCATCACAAGCAGCGCCAGATCCGCCCGGATGCTCGGACGAGTGGTGTCAAGCTTATCCGCAATCTGTTCCCCTGAAATAGGGGCATCCTGTTCGACGATAGAGACGATTTGCAGTTGACGGGATGTAAGTTCGATATGACGCCCCTCCTTGGACTTTCTTCATCCCTCCATATTATCAGAATTGGGAAGCAGGTTGAAGCAACCGCAGCTCAGTTGGTTTGACCTGTCTTTTTTTATCCGGCTGATTCCTTCTGATCATCGGTCTTCATGCAATCCAAATCCGGACAAATGCCGTGCACCTTCTTATAGCCGTCCATCGGCAGCGTGCCGATAATCTCGGAACAATGCTTGCAGATAATGACGCCGAGCTCCAACGCGTCCTTGTCAGATGATTGATAACCGATTTCCATACCCATTTTGAGAATCCCTCCTCATGATTGGAAAACAATTTATTATATGTGTCGTACTATTGACTTCAATATACATTAATATGACTCATATATCAACATTAATACTCATATTAATTAAAAATGTTCACAATTTAATGATATAGCCCTCCTATTATATGCTCGCTGGACCGCATAATATTAGCAGCAGACAAACTTCGGACACTAAAAAATCCACAAATTCCACATATTTTGGACCCTAAATGGAAAGGATTCCAACAAACACCCGTCGAATAGTTCTCAGATGCTTACGCCAAAACATAGAAAATAGAAAAATGAAAAGAGGGACTAGCAATGAATCGGACAGGCTTCACACCGGATCTTCATCCAGCTCAATCCGGCCCCAAACTGCAATGGACCAAATCTTCCATGAAGCTTCTGCTGGCCATCTCGCTTACGGCACTGGTACTGCTGCTCTCCGCATGCGGAGCCAAAGAAAATACGCCCAATGCCGCTAACGGAAGCAATTCAGCCAATACGCCCGGGAATACGTCAGGAAACGCATCGGGAAATACCAATTCGACGCCTCCTGCAGAATCCGGGGATGCCAATACAAACAGCGGCAGCACAAATGGATCTCTTCCTTCGGGCGATAATCCCGTTGTTACCATCGAAATGGAGGACGGCGGAACAATCGAGATTGAGCTTTATCCCAAAACAGCGCCAAATACAGTCAACAACTTTATCTCTCTGGCCAAAAAAGGCTTCTATGACGGCTTGACCTTCCACCGCGTTATGCCCGGATTTATGATCCAGGGCGGCGATCCGGATGGTCGCGGCTCGGGCGGACCCGGCTACAGCATCAAAGGCGAATTCACCAAGAATGGCGTAGAAAACAATCTGCTTCATGAACGGGGCGTAATCTCGATGGCCAGAGCCAGGGATATGGATTCCGCAGGCTCGCAATTTTTCATAATGGTGGACAGCAATACAGGTCTGGACGGCCTGTATGCCTCTTTCGGCAAAGTTACCAAAGGTTTGGAAACCGTTGACGCCATCGTCAGCGTGGATACTGCCGGTACAGAGCTTGCTGTAAATCCTCCAAAAATGAAAAAGGTCACCGTCGATACGAAAGGCGTTGAATACCCGGAACCGGAGAAAACAACCTCCTGATGACAAAGCAAAAAAAACCTGACCGGTCCTGGTCAGGTTTTTTTTGTCCGCTGCTCCTATAAGAAAGATTCAGACGCCGGACCACTCCGAAAGAACGGGAGGACCCTGATCCTGTTGCAAGGGGAGAATAATTTCAAAGGTGGTGCCTTCGTCAAGTTTGCTGTTCACGCGAATCCGCCCATTATGCTTCTCGATGATCTGATAGCTGATCATGAGCCCCAGCCCCGTTCCTTTCTCCTTGCTGGAGTAGAACGGTTCGCCCAGTCTTGCGATCCGGTCCTCCGAGATACCGCAGCCTTGATCTGCAATGGCGATAAGCAGATTCTCCTCATCGAATTCCTCCACCGTTACCGTTATCAGACCGCCCTGCGGCATCGCCTCGATTGCATTCTGGATGATATTCGCGAGCGCCTGCTTGATCTGGATTTCGTCACATTCCAGAACCGTCCTCACATTGCCAAGGTTTGCGCTGATCTGCACATTGCTTAAAATTGCGTTCGTTTCCATCAGAATAATGATACTGGATATGATAGAACCAATGTCATTCATCTTGAACTCGACTTCCTGCGGCTTGGCCAGCATCAGGAATTCCCCGATAATGGATTCGATCCGGTCCACTTCCGAAAGCATCAGCTGGTAATAGGTCTCATTTTTCTTGTCCGTATTTTGCAGCATTTGGGTGAAGCCCTTAAGAACGGTCAGCGGGTTTCGCACTTCATGCGCGACTCCTGCGGCGAGCTGACCGACAGCCAGCAGCTTGTCGGACTTGCGGATAAGCTCCTCCGCTTCTTTCTTGGTCGTAATATCCTGAAATTGCACGATATAATAAAGCGGCTTGTTGTGGTCATCCCGCACAATCGTCGTATTCAACAATCCCCATACCACTTGACCTGATTTATGGATAAAACGGCTCTCCATTTCATACCAGGGTATCTCCGCAATCAGCAGCTTGGTGGAATGATCCAGATGATCGTCCAGATGATCCGGATGAAGGATGCCATGAAAGCGGACCTTGGCAAGCTCGGCCTCAGAGTATCCCAGGATATCACAGAACGAATAGTTCGCTTCGAGAAAGCGCCCGTTAATATCAAGCAGAGCAATGCCGGCAGCGGCGTAATTGAACACCGTACGGAAGCGCTCCTCAATCTGCTTGTCCGCTTTCTCAATCAGCTGGCGCTCCGTCAGATCCACAACTTCCGTGATCATGAATAAATGGATTCCGAGAAACAGCTTCATCACGCCATGGATTTCGAGAGGAAAGATCGAATGATCCTGTCTGATCCCGCGTGCCTGCCATACGATGTTCTTACTTTTGTGCGCCCTTACTTCCTCCTCCTCGATCAGATAGGTCCGCCTATCTTTGGGATGAATCAGTTCAAGCAGCTCCATTCCAAAGAGCCTGTTTCGGTCGTAACCAAATAAACGTGAAGCATCGGAGTTTATGGCGATGATCTTCCCGTTTTTTACAATCATCATATAAGGAAGAATTTCTTCCAGGAATGTTTCTAGTACATTTTCCCCATCTGCGTTTTCAAACATAAGAAGTATTCCCACATCATATTCCCCTTTTGAAGGCAGAGTACAGCTCCACACATTACAAATAGAAGTATGTGATCACGTCATCTTGATGTCATTCCTATTCATCATAATTGTTAACTCGCCCATTTTCAACTTAATAGTCAGACCTATTTCCTTAAATCTTGCAGCGAAAAAAAGCGCCCTTATTGAAACAAAGCGCTTTAGGTCCATTTTTGTCGAACCCGGTCGGACATTGGCAAATTCGTTATTTCCATACGACTTTTTCACCATAATCTTTTCCCCAACTATACATCATCCGAAGGATAGGCATTAAACTTTCTCCATAATCAGTAAGCGTATATTCCACTCTGGGCGGCACTTCGGCATACACTTTGCGATCCACCAATTGATCATCCTCAAGCTCGCGAAGCTGATTGGTGAGCATCTTCTGGGTGATCGACGGTATAAGCCGCTTCAGCTCACTGAAACGTTTCGTTCCTTCCAGCCCCAGATGCCACAAGATAATCAGTTTCCACTTTCCTCCAATTACAGCAAGCGTCAATTCCTTCTCGCAGTTAATCTCCTTTAGATTTATCCGTTCCTTCAGCTCATTTGCCATACTCGCAGGCTCCTTTCTTATCGCTCATACCGAACCGAAGCATCGTTTTTCGGGCCGCAAACCCTGTCAGGGCGCCAATAGTATACTGACGGTGACTACCCCACCTGCAAGTGCGTACTTCCTCAATAGATACTTTAGCTTTAGAATAAGCCTTGCAGCTGAACATTACAATAAAAATCGAAACAGGAGTGATTGATATGGAATTACAATTAGCATTGGATCTTGTAAACATCCCGGAAGCCAAAGCCTTGGTTAAGGAAGTCGAAGCTTATATAGACGTTGTAGAAATCGGTACGCCTGTCGTGATCAACGAAGGTCTTCATGCGGTCCGGGCGATTAAAGACGCTTTCCCGAATTTGAAAGTATTGGCAGATCTTAAAGTCATGGACGCCGGCGGCTACGAGGTTATGAAAGCCGTAGAAGCAGGAGCGGATATCGTGACCGTGCTCGGCGTGGCGGAGGATTCCACAATCCGCGGCGCAGTGGAGGAAGCGGCTAAAACAAACAAAAAAATACTGGTCGATATGATCAGCGTTAAAAATATCGAAGAGCGGGCCAAGGAGCTCGATGCGCTTGGCGTGGATTATATCTGCGTACATTCCGGCTACGATACCCAGGCGGAAGGAAAAAACTCCTTCGAGGAGCTGACGGCCATTAAACGCGTCGTCAAGAATGCCAAAACGGCCATTGCCGGCGGAATCAAGCTTTCCACGCTGCCTGAGGTAATCGCGGCCAAACCGGATCTGGTCATTGTCGGCGGCGGTATTACCGGCCATGATGATATCAAAGCGGCAGCCTCCCAAATGCAGCAGCTCATTAAGCAGGGCTAAATAGATGGGGATCACGTTGTATACGGATAAAATTATCACTGAGCTCTCTCATTGTCTGAAAGGCATATCCGCTGAAGCGGTGGATCAACTGGCCGGACGGATCATTGCATCGGAGAAGATCTTTGTCGCCGGAGCCGGCCGCTCGGGGCTGATGATGAAAGCTCTTGCCATGCGTTTGATGCATATGGGTTATTCTGCTCATGTGGTCGGTGAAACGACAACACCCGGCATTTCCAGGGACGATGTGCTGATTATCGGCTCAGGCTCAGGCGAAACCGCCAGCCTCCTCTCTATGGTCCGCAAAGCGAAAGCGATTGGCGCATCGGTCGCCGTCGCCACGATTTCTGCCGATTCGTCCATCGGAGCATTGTCCGATATTGTGGTCCGCATACCGGCCTCCTCCAAGGAACAGACGGATAGCGGTGCTATTACCGCTCAACCTATGGGCTCCTTGTTTGAGCAAAGTCTCCTGCTGCTTTCCGATGCCCTTATTCTGTCCTTAATGGATCGTCAGAAGCTGGATTCTTCCAAGATGTTCGGAAATCACGCCAATTTGGAATAAAAGACTAAGCCAGTTGCTTGGGGAAATTCAGACATTCCATATTACAACAAAAACGCTGTCCTTCCCCCGGTAAGGACGGCGTTTTTGTGCTTTCAGCCGGTATCTCTACAAGCCTGCACCAAAGTAAGGCGCAGGGTTGACGGATTTTAGCTGCGGTTTGCGATATTGGCTCTCGTTACAGTTTACGGATCTGGCTGATGAATACTTCTGAGGTTAACAGCTTCCGGAACATAATCAGCAATGCAACGGGCGGCAGGCAGACGAGCAATCCCAGCGTCAGAATAACGGAGGATTCCGGCGCAGCGTCCGCCCCCATCCCCAACCGGGTCGCATAGGTCAGAAAATTGGTCACGGGAGACTGCAGGTCCGGTCTCATCGTATACAGAAAGGAGGAGACATACGAGTTCCACAACATGGTAAACTGCAGAATACCAAGCGCCGCCAAGGGCTTCCAAACTTTGGGTATGAACAGGTGGAAGAACGCGTGCAGCTCTCCCCTTCCTTCTTCCTCCGCTTTTGCTTTGAGATCTGCATATTTGCTGTTGAATATGCTTTTGACGACAAACACATGGATAACCGGGAAGAAGCCCAGGACCATCATGGGATAATAAGTATTCACCCAGCCTAATTCTTTATAGAATAAAAATTCATGAATGGATCCTGTTCCCAAGCCCAGCATAAGCAGCAGGAACAGTTTATATAAATTGCGGCCCGGCAGCCTGCGCACGGTCAACGGATAAGCAAGCGTCAAGGTAATAATGGTACTAACCGCCACGGCAATCAGGAAAAGAACCACATACAGCACATAATTGGCCATGGCAAAATCATCGGGCAATGCCAATCCTTCCGCTTTACCGGAAACCAACGGATATCCGAAAAACAAATACAGCATAAACAGTACAAGCAGGCCATATAAGCTTGCTGCGGCGATCCCGATTCCATTCCCACCGCCAGGCCTTTTGGCCGTCCTTCCCTCCCGCTCTTCAGACTGTGAGAACAGATCTTTGAGCAAGAATGTTCGGATAAGCAGGTAAGCGATCAGCGTAAAGACCAGCTGAACCGTAAATTGAAACAGCCATAATGCTCCCGCCATGCTGTATTCAGCGTTCAGAAATCCCGTACGGTAATGAAAGGTATCCAGTGTATCGCCAACCTCGTAAACCAGCGGGTTGTACAAGGTGCTCACCAGTTCGAAATCCGTGGATAGAATCGTTGACAGCTGCAGAAGCATAAACGCCGCAACGGCACGCAGCGCAGGAGACAGGCTGGCATGCCAATAGCTGCCGCTCCTGCCGTCTGCGCTTTGTTCCAGCGCGATCTGCTTCGAGCGGACCGCCGCCAGCGCCAGTAGAACGGGAATGCCGATGGTTTTCAGAACCTCTACGACGATAAGCACGGGCTGGAACAGCCTCGTATTCCCCAGCACAAATACATCCCCGAAATTCACAGGCGACTCGCTGGGCGAAAAAAACATGATCACAATATAGCCTATAACAACAGATGGAAGGAAATAGGGGACCAGGAACAGTGTCGAGAAAATATGGCGAAGCCTCTTGGACTGAACGGCGCTCAGGACCAGGGCAAGGATGAGCGCCCCGATCGCGCTGTAGAAAATATAAATGAGCTTGATGGACAGGGTATTGGCAAGAACCTGCCTGAACCCCGGATGATCAAATAAGGTCTTAAAGTTATCCATCCCCACCCAGTCGCTGCCGGCCATCCCCTTAAAGGGCTGATAATCCGTGAAAGCAAGACGGACCGCATCAAGAAACGGATTAAATTTGAAGATAACGATCAGAACCAGAGCTGGGATAACCAGAACATAATGACTTTTGTATTTCCAAATCCGAAGAAGCAGCCGCCTGACACTGTTTTGCTCTTTCATTTCTGGCGGGAAAGATGTTTGATTCATATTGATCGCTCCATTCCCGTGCTTATTTCCAATCTTCAACTTAAACTGGATAGGAACATGAAGTCAACCCTTTATCTGGTATTCCACAAAAAAGGACCGCAGCGAATCTGACGGTGAATGTCAACTCGCTGCGGCTCTGCTTTTTGAACTCTATTAAAGAGACATGTTATCCTTTTACGCTGCCAAGAACGATACCCTTCATGAAAAAACGCTGCAGAAATGGATATACAATCAGAATCGGAAGCGAACCCAGGAAAATCTGAGCTGCCTTGGCTGTACGGTCGTTCACTTCAGAGAGCGATGCCATATCGGAGGAGGATACCAGCGAAAGATCGCGGTTAATGACGACCGTCTGAAGGTAGCTCTGAAGCGGGTAATGCTCCGGTGAATTCATGAAGATCAATCCATCAAACCAGGAATTCCAATGATTCACCGTCGCAAACAGCGTAACAGTCGCCAGAGCAGGCGTGGATAAAGGGACAAATATTCGCCACAGCGTCGTCCAGTGGCCCGCTCCATCAATGAATGCCGCTTCCTCCAATTCCTTCGGCAGTCCGCGGAAGAAATTGAGCAGCAGAATAACATTGAAAACCGGAACAGCCGAAGGCAGCACGAGCGCCCAGATCGTATCCATAATTCCGGTGTATTTGATGGTCATGTACAGCGGAATTAGACCGCCGCTGAACAGGATCGTCACGACAAACACCCAGGCATAGAACGTGCGCAGCGGAAATTTCTTATTATCCTTCGCGAGCGGGTAAGCGACCATAATAGTCAACAGCATATTGACGACAACTCCGATGCCAACCCGTTTGAGCGTAACCAGAATGGCCTGCGGGAATGCCGGTTTCTTCAGGACGAATTCATAGGAACTGAGCGAAAACTCGACCGGCCAGAACGTAACGTATCCCGCCTGCGCCGCTCCGCTGGAGCTGAACGATACGGCCAGCACATGAATCAGCGGAAGCAGACATAACACAGAAAGCAGGCAAAGAAACAGATAGTTGAAGCCAATGAATAATCGGCGGCCGAATGAATAATGTTCTACCATGTTTTTGCGCTCCTTTCTATACTAGAAGATACGATAGTTGGCAAAGCGGTAGGCAATATAGTAAGAAAGCGAAATGAAAATCATAGAAACGACTGATTTAAACAAACCGACTGCTGTCGCCACACCGTACTGGGCATCGACAAGACCAATCCGATACACAAACGTATCGATAATATCCCCCGTCTCGTACACCTGAGGGCTATATAAATTGAATACCTGGTCAAAACCGGCATTCAGCACATTTCCCAAGCTTAGCGTTAGCAAGAGGATGATAATCGGTGCCATGCCAGGAAGCGTAACATTAAGCGTCTGCTTCCAGCGGTTAGCGCCATCGACAATTGCAGCTTCATAAAGAGCAGGGTTAATACTTGTCAAAGCCGCCAAATAAACAATCGTATTAAATCCGAATTCCTTCCATGCATCGGATGCGACAAGCACAAAGCGGAACCAAGAATTATCGCCTAGAAAATAAATCGGCTCGATACCGAAAATACCCAGAAACTGATTGACAATCCCGTTGGTAGGCGACAGAATATCAATCAAAATCCCGCCCAGGATGATCCAGGAGAGAAAATGGGGAAGATAAATCAGCGTCTGTACACCGCGTTTGATAAACTCCTTCTTGATCTCATTGAGCAGCAAAGCCGTAACAATCGGTACTATGAGTCCAGCTATGATCTTCATCAAAGCGATGTAGATGGTGTTCAATAAAATCAGCTTGGTTTCCGGCATTTCCAACACGTAACGGAAGTTGTCGAGTCCAGCCCATTTGGAACCGAAAATCCCTTTGGCCGGTACGAATTTCTCAAAAGCAATAACAAATCCGAACATGGGTCCATAGTTATAAATGAGAATGAGGATAAGTCCCGGCAGTATCATGAGATGCAGCGGGAGCTGTCCGCTCCATTTTTTCAGCGACATACGGTTCCTCCTCAAAAGTTGTTAACTGAAGCAGGTCTTGGCGAAAAACATGAGGAGGGGAAAGACGATCCTTTCCCCTTCATGCTCATGAATTACTTGTTTTTAGCCCATTCATTCACTTCAGCTGTAATCTCGTCCCCGCCAAGTTTCTTCCAATCGGCTACAAATTTATCAAAATTATCAATGGAATCCCCCATAATAATTTTGGTGAATACCTCAAGCTCGCGTTTTTGCAGATTGGATTCCTTCTCCACCATCGCTGGTGTCGGAGCACCAAAGAATTCGGTCATTTTCAATCTGTCGGAATTGACATATTCGTTAATGATCACGAAGGAGCCTGTTTTACCGAAAACCTTGTCGTAAGCCCAGCCAAGCGGATCCTTGTTGGAACCCTCGAGATAAGCCATGATTTTACCGTAATTATCTGTTTCTTCCGGATTAAGCGCCGAAGTGTCTTTGCTGTCAATCGCCGCGGAAACATGGAGATGGATATCCAGGTTTTTACGTGAAGGCCAGGCCAGGAAAGGCGGATACTTGTGATACTCGAAACCATCGCTGGTGAAATGTGCCGCATAGTTCTCCGGCGTAGTGGATTCTCCCCAGCCGGTTTCCACGAACAAGTTCATAATTTTCAGAAGCGCTTCCGGGTGCTCGGCACCTTTTTTAACGGCGAAATATTGGCCAACCGCAAAGCCGACCTGAGGCGTCATCGGCTGATCATCAGCCGATGGAACAGCGTAGGACTGCCATTCAGCATTCGGGTCATTCTTCTTGGTGTCCACCAAAGGCCATAGCGGGTTGGACATCGTACCGAACTCGATACCGAGTTTGCCGGATGCGGTCAATTCCGCTTCTTTACCACCGTCTTTGACACCAAATTCCTTATCAATTTGCCCTTTTTTGTAAAGGTCCTGAAGCACGGCCAGTGCTGTTTTCATTTCTGGTTGAATGCTGCCATAGGCAATATTGCCCTCTGCATCCTTGATCCACTGCTTCGGATAGGCATGATAAGCATTCATGAAACCCGTCATATCTGCAAAACCGCCGTATAAATCCTTGTTCAAGGCGATCCCGTAGGTGTCATTCTTGCCATTGCCATCCGGATCCTGAGTCGTGAACGCTTCGGATATCGCCAGCACATCAGCCATCGTTTTCGGTTCAGGCAGATTAAGCTTTTTCAGCCAGTCACTGCGCATCCAGATCATTGGGGCACCGTCCATAGAAGACCCCGTGTTAGGAATGGCCATTAATTTGCCGTCAAAGGTTGCGGAAGCCAAGGCATTCGGGCCATCCTGGTTCAATACCTCTTTCAGAAAAGGTGAGCCGTATTTCTCAAAAACTTCGGTCAGGTCCATCAATTCATCAGCTTCCTGCAGCTGCTTCAGCTGTTTGGCATTAACCGGAATGAAATCCGGCAGATCCCCGGAGGCGATCGAGACATTCATCTTCTGCTCGCCTTGTCCTCCTGGCTGATCGCCGCTGACGACCCATTTATTTTTGATTTTGATGCCGAGCTTATCCATAATGGTTTTGGTCCACACATTGCTCTCTATGGAATCGCCTTCCGGATATTTATAGGTGTCATTAACGATGCGGACCGTGGAAATTTCAATCGGCGGATCGAATTTACCCGAGAAGGGCTCCGGTTCGTTAGCACTTGCCGCGTTATCCTTGCTGCCGGAATCGGTGTTATTGACTCCCGCTTTGTCGCCGCCATTTGAAGAATCAGGTTTTTCATTGTTTTTCCCGGAGCAAGCGGTTACAAATACCATAATGCAAACGAGCATCAAAATTGTTGTCCATCTTGTGATCTTGCTCATTCTACGACCTCCCTATATGTTGTGTGGTTGTTATGCTCTCTAGTGTAAAGGGCGGGCTATACATGCGTAAATGTCACTCTGCTTAGATTTGTTATCTTCTGTTTGGTTCATCCCTTTCCTCGGAATTCCTGAGGTGTCACGTTCAGCCGTTTTTTGAAAAACCGCGTAAAATAACCAGCCGTCTCAAATCCGACCTTCTCGGCAATTTCATGAATCTTCAGCGGAGTCGTCTCCAGCAGCTCCTTGGCTTTCTCCAGCCGGATGCGGGCAATATATTCGGAAAGATTGTTTCCGGTCGATTGTTTGTAAAGCACGGACAAATAGGTCGGGTTCAGGTAAACGACTTCCGCCAGCCTGGTCAGAGACAGATCCCCATCCAGATGGCAGCAGATATACTGATGAAGCTTACTGATCACCTGCGAGGTCCGTTCATCCTGCAGCTCCCGGCGCCGGGCCAGAATCAGCGAGGAAACCTTAAGGAAACATTGATGCGCCTGTTCGCTGGTATGGTGGATCGGGAGGTTGAACAATTCCTCCAGATCAGTCTGGCTTCCGTCCGTTCCAGGATCCACCAACTCGAATTGGGCAAGCAGAAGAGCGGCCACAGAATAATAGATCTGGACGTAATCGGCGAATTTTCCCGGCCTTGCCAGCACTTCCTGCAAATATTCAATAAAAGGCTCCTCCAGCCCTTCATTCAACAACCGCTCCAGTTTGTCCATCATCATCCGGACCGGAGGCAGCGGATCACTGCTGCCGACTTCGTCAAGCGGGTCAACACTCATCAGCATGCCTACGCCCGTGCCGAGCCCAAGAACAAGTTGATGCCTCATATTGGCATAAGCCCGGGGCAAGCCCGACCATGTTACAGGGTAAGCCGGGCTGATGAAGGAGACCGGCAGTTTCAGCAGACGAAGGCATGTCTCTTGCACGGACTCCAGCGTCCCTTGGACAAATGAGCCTGTTTTCCTCCAACGTGCATCAGCCGAATGGACTGGCTTTGCTTCGTTTGAGCCGTCCCCGGAGGATCGCGGCTGGATTAGCAGCACAAGATGGTTGGTGTCCAGATGGACGGAGAAGAAGACGACGGTTTCAAAAAACTCTGCCGCAATGTTCTGTATGGCATACAGCAGAAGCGTATGATCCGCGGAATTGGCACGCTCCTCCCAGCGGTCGACGCGCCCGATTACCGGAATGAGATCCTCATTATAAAGCAGCGGGATATCAAGCTCCCGCATTCTTGACTGACTCCTTCCTCCTGGATAGCCCGGGTCCAGAAGTGAATTGAACCATTCCCTGTGCAGCAGTGGAAGGGCCTTGTGCATCTGTTCCTTGGCCTGGAGTATGAACTGGTCGCTTCGCGTTTCTTCCAACAGCTCCTCCATCGCCTTGCGGATGCTGCGGAGAATCGCTTCATCGCCTTCGGTTTTCAGAATATAATCGACAGAGCCTGTCCGAATCGCGTGCTGGGCGGTTTGCAGCTCACGGATGCCGGTCAGGAAAATAATTTTGCATCGCGGCCATTGTCCCACCACCCATTTCTGCAGCTCCAGCCCTGTCATCCCCGGCATGCGGATATCGCTCAGCACGATATCCATCTTCGTCCGCGACATCCATTCCACCGCCTCTTCCGGCGAATAGGCGCGATAAAGCTCCAGTTCAAGCTGAGGCGTATTCTCCAGCATCTCGAATAAACCATCCACCGTATACGGCTCATCATCCACAATCAACAATCGGATCATGCTGTCATTCCTCCTTCTCCGGGCAGAATCATCGTCACTTTCAAACCCCGTTCTTCACCGACTGCGAGCAGCAATCCGCCCTGGCCCCCATAACGGATTTGAATACGGCGGTGCACGTTCAGAAGCCCCGTATGCTCATCCACCGAGTCATCCTGATGCAGCTTGCTTTGCAGATCGCGCAGCTTATCCTCGTCCATGTCTCCCCCGTTATCCTCCACGACAATCATTATCTTGTTCGGCTGACATTCGAACTGAACTCGAATCCACCCTCCCTTGCGTTTCTGCTCCATGCCATGATTGTAGCAATTCTCTATTAACGGCTGCAAAATCAAACGGGGGACGACGTAGGAGGCTGCTCCCTCCGGCAGCTCGTCAAATTCCACCTGGATCCGGTTTCCGAAGCGGACGGACTGAATTTCGGCGTATGTCCGGGCATGCTTGACTTCATTCTCAAGGGGTACCTGCTCAGCCCCGTCACGCGTAATGAATTCAAAATACTCCCCGAGATGCCTGGTGAAATAAATGACATTGTCATGGTCCTTAAGCATGGCCATCCGGTACAGAATGAAATAGCTGTTGTACAGAAAATGAGGATTGATTTGCGATTGCAAATGCCGCAGCTCCGCGGTGCGTGCCCGATACTGCTGTTCGTACACCTCATGCACAAGCACATCCAGGCGCTTGACCATCCCATTGAATTGTCCGTATAAATAACCAAACTCATCTTTAAGCGGGTAATTCACCTCGAGATTGAAATGTCCCTGCTCAATGCGCCGGAAGGAACGCACCAGCTTCTTCAGCGGTTGGTGAATGATCAGATAAATACTGTAGGAAAACAACAGCACGATAAATATCGAAGCAATGGACAGCATGTAGAACCATGACCGGTAAGAATTAAGCGATGCGGTCACGCTTTTGCTGGGCAGATACATGAATAGCGTCATACCCAGCTTCGGGGAGCGTTTCGAGACCACAATATAGGGATCGTTCTTCAAGGTCAACGAACGGATTTGCGCTTCATCCGGATTCTTTCCTTCGTGATTCATATCCGCTTCCTGCAGCATCGTAGCATCGGCTTCGTTTCGGATTCCGCTCACCGTCCAGGACTTCTCCTCACCGGCAAGAACGGCACCGCCGCCTTCGGTGGTGAATTCCTTCAGTACATCAGACAGCTCATTCATCGAAATTTCCACCGTAAGCATAAACATCGGTTTCTGATTGTTGGAAACAGCCGGATCCGGGTAAGGCAGACTGATAAAAATTCGATTCTGCCATACCAGAAACGGAGACTCGAACCGGTTCGTCGGTCTGTGCAGAGACTGGAATTGATCTTCGTTAAATGCGGTGAAGATTCTGTCATTAGCCGATATTGTACGGTTCATTGACGGTATAAAAGCGCTTGCATTTTCTACAAATTTACTGGAATGCTTAAGGATATCCAGACGTTTCTTCAAACCAAGCTGCGCCTGCATCTTTTCGATTTCAGACATGACCTCGGCGGAGGATGAAAGCTTTAGCAGATCCTCATCGTTCACATATTCCTGGAGCAGGGTAATGACCCGGCTCAAGTCGAATTCCAGCATATTCATATACAGAGATGCACGCGACAGCAGCGATTGGGTAATCTCCTTCTCCACTGTGCTCGAGCCGGCATCATTCATGCGCCAGCTGATCAGATACATGGGGCTGAGAACAACCAGGAAGGCCAGCACCAGCTTGGGATAAATCGATAAGGACGAAATACGGTTCCAAATGTTCATGCTCTCACTCCCGGCAATAAAGTCATTAATGCCACCTTATCGTACCCCGGATAAATTGTATAGACCCTCGCGGAAAGCTTCCTTCCAGGATCACGGACCCGACAAAAAAGCCTCCCTGATAAGAAAGGAGACCTGTTTTGGCAGACCACCCCGCATCTGATCCAAGCGGTCAGGGCTCGCTGCGGCTGTATAAATTCTGCCTGTATTCGGCTGGGGTATGTCCTGTCACTTCTTTGAAGGTCCGGCTGAAATGCTTCCAGCTGCCATAGCCGACTTTCTCAGCCGCTTCATACACTTTGACTCCGGGATCGGATAGCAGCTCCTTCGCCTGGTTCATCCTCTCCCCGGTCAAATATTCAAGAAACGTGCCTCCAGTCTTCTCCCGAAACAGCCTGCTCAAATAACTGACGCTAACGCACACCTCCTGCCCGATATCGGCAAGCGTCAGCGGCTCATCGAGATGGAGCCGGATATACTGTTTAGCTTTTTGAATGATATGCCCCTCTCTTTTTTCGGGAGACAAGTGGCAGAGCAAGGCCTTCACCCGTTCCTGCATATAAGAAGCCAATTCCCCGCGGCTCCGGCACCATAATATTTTGAACAGAAAGGCGGATATATCATAAGGGGCCGCTTCATTCAGATGGTTGAACGATTTCACTTTTTCGTTCAGCGACAGGATGATCGTATTGATAGTCCAGATGAGAAACCCGATCTCGCCGCTATCTGCCGCGACCTCCATCAACTGCTGAATCTCCTTGCCCAGCGCTGTGAAATCAAGGATGTCGAGCGAAACGTCAATGCGGCTCAAATCGATTCGGAACAGGTTCCCGTTAAAGCTTGCCGGTTTGTAGAACCAGACCCCTCCGCCCCCGATAATCCGGCTGGCCAATGCCGTACAGGCATGCAGATAAAGGGTATGGGCATCACGTTGATCCTGTAGGATATCGGACACGCCGATACTGACCGGGCTTTCCATTCGTTCGCCGTATTCCCGTACGGCGCTGCAAATCCCGCCTATCAGCTTCTCCACCTCCGCCGCCGAACCGCCATATAGTCCAACTACCGCTCCCGAACCGTTTTTGGTAATAAATCCTTTGAGCAGATACGCATTCGGCAGCCCGGCGACGATGTCTTTCATGGCAAGAGTCAGCTCCGTTGTCTGAAGCTCGCTGCCGGTAGTGCCGTCTTCATCGGCCGCGATTATCGCGGCGTACCCGGACAGCCGCTGCCGGAATTCTTCCTGATCCAGATAAATCCGGGATTCTCGCAGCTCCACATGACGGTCATAGAGCTTGGCGAGCGCCCCTTCCAAATCCTCCTTGCGCACCGGTTTGAGCAAATAGTCGCTTGCTTCCAACTTCAGAGCCTGCCTCGCATAATCAAACTGCGAGTAGCCGCTTAGCATAATGACCTGGAGGGCAGGATAAAGTTTCTTGGCGGTTTCCGTCAGAAGCAGTCCATCCATCTGGGACATCCGGATATCCGTCATCAGCACATCGACATTCTCCCGCGAAAGCGCATCCAGAGCTTCAACGGCTCCGTCGCATACCGCTGCGATCCGGTAATGACCGGCATTGTCCAGCTTTTCGATCAGACGGCGAAGTCCCTCGCGAATTTCAATTTCATCATCGACAATGACGATATTCATCAAAGCTCCTCAGCCCCCGCATCATTAAGAATGACCGGCAGCCGGAATTTTACGATCGTACCCGCCCCTTTCGCGCTGTCGATGGCAAATTCCGCTCTGCCGTTGTATATTAACCGGAGACGCTGGCTGATATTGGAAAGTCCGATTTGGGGGCCGCCTTTATCCGGATACTCCATCAATTGAATGACATGATCCAGTTGGCCGGCATCAAGCCCTTCCCCTTCATCGATTACCGAGCCGATAATATATCCTGATTCGGCTTTGATCCTGATCACGATCCGGATACATCCATCATCCGGGGAGATGCCGTATTTAACCGCGTTTTCAACCAGCGGCTGGATCATAAAGCTGGGGATAAGCATATCGTCCACTTGAGCATCGATCGCATACTCGACGCTTAGCCTGTCACCGAAACGGATTTTTTGGATATGGAGCACGTTTCGCACCATTTCGATTTCTTTTTTTGCCGGTACGGTTTCCTCCATGTGCATACATTGATAACGCATAATATCACCGAGGCTGACCAATGCCGATTCCACCTGTCCGTAACGTTCCCGCACCAGTGTCATCCGGATATTTTCAAGCGCATTATTGATGAAATGGGGGTTGATCTGGCTGCG
Source organism: Paenibacillus nasutitermitis (assembly GCF_014641075.1). Classification (GTDB taxonomy): domain Bacteria; phylum Bacillota; class Bacilli; order Paenibacillales; family Paenibacillaceae; genus Paenibacillus_Z; species Paenibacillus_Z nasutitermitis. The sequence continues at coordinate 285,228 of NZ_BMHP01000001.1, read as the reverse complement.
CAGCGCCTTGATTTCCGATTCCTGCTTGAGCAGCTTGCTCTTGAGCACTTCCTCAACCAGTATCCGGATCCGCATGACCATTCCCTCATAAGCTTTCCATAATACGCCTATTTCGTCGGAACGCTCCGGCTTATGGATGATCCGAAAGTTGTCCTCGTCCAGCTTATCCAGCTGCTTGCTAAGATGACGGATCGGATTCGTCACCCCGTAGGCAATCATTCTCGCAGCCAGCGCGGATACGATGACAGCGAGCAGCACCATCGCCACCGTCCACGTTCCGACGCTGCTGATTCCGCTAGTCAGCGCCTTCATCGGGATCATGCTGATGACGGTCCATCCGGTTTTGGTTGATTTGCTGTAGCTGGCCAGCATCCTGCTCCCATGCAAATCGATAACTTGCGAACCCATATCGGAATGGGCAGCCTTCAGATCAATGCCGTCATCCGCTTCCCATACTTTGCCGAGCAGCCGGTTGTCGCTCGAATAAACGATTTTCCCGCCGTTATCCGTAATATAAATGTTCGAGTTCGTCCCCATATCCATTCCCACCAGAATGCTGCTCACCGACTCCAGGTCGCCGGATATTTGCAAAATACCGCTGATTCCGTTTTTTTCCTGGTTCGGAATTGGCTGCACAATCGTAAACGCGTAAGGAGCCCTTTCGATTCGGAGCTCGTTATCAAACAAAATTTCTTTCCTTGTCCCGAGGATGGAAAGCGACAGCTTCCGGCTCGCCACATACCAATCCTCCTGATGGTAATCACGCTGCAGCCAGCTGCCTCCTCCAGTGTTCGTGCGAATATAGGCATAACCGTCGCTGCTGTAGTAGATGAGCCCAAGCAAATGGCGGTCATACCCCCTGCTGACAAACTGAATGGCCTGGTTCAGCAGCAGCGAGTTTTCAATGGTCGGCTTGTTGCCGCCCATTTCCCAGGCGTTTTCGAATTCATGAAATAAATCATAATAGGGCGCCTTCAGAATTTCCTGGGAGATGCTGATCATTTCGCTTATATAGGTGTCCAGATGGCGGTTGACCTGAACAAGCGTTTGCGGCACGAATCGCTGGATCTCGTTGCGGATCGTTTTTTTATAGGACATGTAAGAGCTTACACCAACAGACACGACAATAGCCGTAATCAGAGCGGAAAAGATAACCGTCAGCTTCAGCGCCAGCGACCACGACCGGTAACGAAACATTTTTTTTAGATTTGCAGCCATGTTTGGTTATCGTCCCTTTGTTTTATTTCCATCTTACCTCAAACGCCCGTCTGCCGGGAATGGACTTGACTTTGGCGGTATAGCAGCAGCAGCAAAACCCCCATATATAATGGAGGTTTTGCCGGTACCCGAACGCGCTCTTCGTAAATTACTGCAGCAATCCTTGCGCTTTGAACTGCGCGGCTGCATCTTCGAGCAGCCGCTGGCCGCCGTTGTTCAGCCAGGTTTCCATGAACTTGTCATAGTTGCTGTCTTTTCCAAGCACATACTGAATATCGAATTCATCCTGAAGCTTCTTCAGGTCGGACACGATCGTCGCATCCAGGTTAAGCAGATCGTTATAATTTTTGCTTTTGTCAAAACCTCTCACCTTCTCTTCCGCAGCGGCCCATGTAAGGGTCAGCTTGCCGGGCGAGGCTTCCGACAGCTCCAGAATAGGGTCGGTGCCATTGAAGTTCACCCAGGTTCCATAATCAATACCGGCCGAGTTGCCGCTCTTCGCGCGGAAGTCATCCTTCATGTTGATATAAGTCTTGCCATCCTCGGTTTTTTGGATCTGCTGGTCGACACCCGGTACGCCTACACCCCAGCGGAAACCCAGATACCCTTCGTTGGGATATTGGCCGTCATCGAGTATATGCAGGATGCGGTCCAATTTGTCAGGGTCGGAAGCCGCGTTGGCCGAGATCGCATATACACCGCCTGCAATGGGATCGGGACCAAGCTTGCCACCTTTTTCCGAGCCTTTGGGAATCGGGATCGGTTCCCAGAAGCTCAGATAATCTTCGTTTTTCTTGTCTCTCGACTCCTCGTTGATCAGCTCCCGGGACGGATACCAGATCATGCCTGCTTTACTGCCATGCACTTTTGTGCCCATTTTACCCCAGTCCTGCAAATACCAGTCCGGATCGACGACTTTCTCGTCTACCAGCCTTTTTACGAAATCCAGCATTTTCTTATGCGTTCCATCCAGCATGGAGCTGTTCACCTTGCCGTCATCGCCAATATACCAGCCGGTGGGGCCATACATCAGCTCGAAGCTGCTGAACAGAGACAGATCCTTGCCGGTTCCCGCCGAGGTTGTGCCGAACGTGTCATTCTTATTGTTGCCATCAGGGTCATTGAAGGTGACCGCTTTCAAATATGCGAATAATTCCTCGTCGGTGGCTGGCTCCTTCATTCCCAGATTATCCAGCCAGTCTTTGCGGATCTGTACGGTCCAGCGGTTTTTATCAGGCGCAAGCGGAAGCATAATCATTTTGCCCTCTCTTGATGTGAAGGCTTTAGTACCGTCATTGAAATATTGGCTCATGGTTGGCAGCTTGTCGAGATAAGGCGTATAATCATTGAGCAGCACACCCTGCTTATAGAATTTCTCAATCAGCGTCTTGTCTCCCGTGAAGATTAGATCCGGCGGTTCCTGCGAGGCGAAAGCGACGGTCAGCTTCTGCTGAAGATCGCCCCCGGGGATGGCGGTTAGCCTGAAGTCAACGTTGTATCTGCTGTCCGCCCACGGTTTCCAGGGATCGTTCGACAGCGGCGTATTGACCCACCCTGTTTCCAGCAGGTTGATGGTAATTTTTTTGCTGGAACTCTCCACCGGCTCCCCGTCGGCATTATTCTGCCTGTTGACGTCTGTGTTTTCCGAAGCCTTGCCCGATTCGTTGCTGCTGCAGGCAGTCAATACAAGCGATACCATCAACAAAACCGCTAGCAGACTAGTAACAACATTCTTTTTCATTTGCTTTTCCCCTTTTTATTTGTATTTTTAGCAAGCTGCCGGATACCTGGATTCATACACTTGCTCACTTGTCAGCCTTTCACAGCGCCGAGATACATGCCTTTGGTGAAATATTTCTGGAGAAACGGATAGACACAGAGAATCGGAAGCGTCCCGGCGACAACCAGCGCCATCTTCATCGTTTCATCCGAGACGCGATGGACAGGATTAACGCTCATATTGCCGCCAACCAGCGCAGTGGGACTGGAGCTGACAAACAAATTATGGATAAACAGCTGAAGCGGGTGCAAATGCGTATCGGAAATATATATGAAAGCATCGAACCAGGCGTTCCAATGTCCGACTGCCGCGAACAATCCCAGCGCCGCTAAGACCGGCAGGCTCATCGGCAGCATGATGCGGGACATAAGCTGCAGCTCGTTGGCCCCGTCAATGATCGCGGACTCCTCAGTTTCGCGGGGAATATTCTCGAAAAACTGCTTTAGCACCAGTACGCTCCAGCTGTCGATCGCCCCGGGAATCACCATCGCCCAGAAGGTATCCTTCAAATGCAGGTCGCTTACGACGAGGAAATTGGGAATCAGCCCGGCTGTGAACAGGATTGTCACCAGTACACTCCAGATGAGAAGGTTGCGTCCGGGAATGTCTTTGCGCGACAAAGTATAAGCGGTAATGGAGGTTAAGGTTAAAATAAGCAGGGTTCCCAGAACCGTCCTCGCCACGCTGATGCCGAAAGCGTTCATGAATTGGATCTCTCCAAAAAGCTGCTTGTACGGCTCGATCGTCGGATGGCGCGGAATGAAAACGAATCCTTCCCGCTGAATGTATTCCTGTTCGCTGACAAGCGAAGTGGAGAGAACATATATCAGCGGTAATAATGCAGATAACGAGACGAGCAGAATGAGAATCGTAATTACGACCTGGTATGCTTTTTCAGCGTTCATCTGTTTGATCAAATGTTGTCTCCCCCTCATTACCAAATACCGATGCCAGTTATTCGCTTGGACACGTTGTGGGCGGCAAGTACCAGGAGCAGACCGGCCATCGATTGGAAAAAAGAAACCGCCGTGGACAAGCTGTACTGCAAATCGTTAAAACCCTGGCGGTAGATCCAGGTGTCAATAACATCGCCTACATTATAGGTGGCCGGGTTATAGAACAGCAGAATCTGTTCTCCGCCTGCGGACAGAATGCCCCCCAGAGACAATGTAAACAAAAAAACGATAATGTTCGAAATGGCTGGCAGCGTAATCCGGAATATTCGCGTGAGCGGCCCCGCGCCGTCGATTTTAGCTGCTTCATAAAGGCTGGGATCAATCGTCATCAGCGCAGCCAGATAGATTATCGTGCCCCAGCCGATCTCCTTCCAGATGGCGGATCCGATCAGAATCGGACGGAACCAGTCGGAAGAAAGCAGGAAGTTCTGCACGGAGCCTCCCATCGCCACGGCAATCCCATTAAGCAACCCGCTATTCGCAAACAGCGCGTACACCATGCCGTAAACAATTACCCAGGAGAAGAAATGGGGGATGTATACCAGCGTTTGGCTGATCCTCCGCAGCTTGGACGAGGTCAGATCGAATAACAGAATCGCCAGGATCAGCGGCGGCCAAAATCCGAACACGATGCGCAGCAGACTGATGCTGATCGTGTTGACCAGAATGTGATTGAAGTCGGGATGGGTGACCGCATCGCGAAAATTGCCGAAGCCCACCCACTCGCTGCCCCAGACTCCTTTGAGCAGCATGTAGTTTTTGAACGAGAGCACAGTTTGCAGTACCAGCGGATAATAGCGGAAGATTGCATAGTATACGATTACCGGAATCATGAGCAGATACAGAATCCAGTATTTGCGCATTCTCAGCCAAAGGTTGGGTATAGGGGGGTGCTTCCCACTGCGCTGCTGACCATCTGATGCTCGCCGGTCTGCCGGAATAAACAATTGCGTCATAGCTGCCACCTCTTTCTTTTCTGCTACCCATATTATCAAGAAACCGCTTCCAGATATATGCACCATTCTGATTAAAAGAGAACGGATCTTGCCCTATACATAAGAACTCCCCCGGCGAGGAGAAATTCTTCTTTGCCAAGCATAAAAAACCGCCAAGCGAAAGACTTGGCGGTTCTTCTGAGTGCTGCTATTGGAAAATATGGGCGTCGCTCCCGGGCAATCAGCCTTTCACGCCCGAGCTTGATACCCCTTCGATATACTGCTTCTGGAAAATAAAGAAAAAGATCAGAATCGGCAGCGTGGTCAGCACCACACCGGCCATAATGAGCGGCGTGTTCTCGAAGAACAGATCCTTCACGCTGTTGAGCCCGACAACCAGCACATACATTTCCGGCACATTGACCAGGGTGCTTGGAATCAGGTAACTGTTCCACGTCCCGGCAAACGCCAGAATCGACATTGTAATCAGCGAAGACTTGGCCAGCGGATAGACGATCCTCCAGAAGGCTCCCATCTTGGTCAGGCCGTCAAGTCTGGCGGCTTCAATAAATTCACCGGGCACGCTGATGAAGAACTGCCGCAGCATGAAGATATACAGACATTGATACAGAAACGGAACCGTCAGACCCCAGAAGGAATTCAGCCATCCCAGCTGTGCCACATTCACATATACGGGGATCAGAATCATATGGTACGGCACCATCATCGATCCGACGACAATCCAGTAAATCACTTTCTTGCCGGCGAACTGCAGCTTGGCCAGCGCAAAAGCCGTCATGGGATTAATGACCAGATTGCCGAGTATGACCAGCGCTGTCATAATAACTGTGTTCAACAGCCATCTTGGCACGTCATAGGCTTCGTTCGTGAAATACATCTTGTAATTGGCGACCGTAAGTTCCGGGATGCCGGAAAATTGATTCACGTCCTTCATCGTCAGAAACGAGGTATAGATGGTGTACAGGAATGGGAGGGCGAACAGCAGGCCAAACAGCACCAGCAGCGCATAGATACTAATAAGCGTCATTCTTTTTTTAGCGGCCATTTGTCCTCACCCCTTCTCGTCCAGCAGTTTCTTCTGAAGAAACGTGATCAGCATGATGATGAAGAAAAACAGCACCACCGCCGCGCTTCCGTATCCGATGTTCATGTAACGGATCCCGTTCTGGTAGAAATACGTCACGACCGTACTCGTCGCCCCGGCTGGCGAACCCAGCGCCCCATATCTGGAAATCGCGGCAATCTGATCATAAATCTGAAAGCCCAGAATCGTAGCGATCGACACGATGAAGAACGTGATCGGCTTCAAATAAGGAACGGTAATATAACGGAACGCCGCCCATTTGGACGCGCCGTCCATCTGACCCGCTTCATAAAGATCCTTCGGCACCTCCTGCAGGGCCGACAGATATACGATCATCGTGAATCCGCATTGTTGGAAAATAAATAGAATACATACAAAGAGCAGCGCGTAATCGGTACTCGCATACCAGGTCGTGTTGGCGAACCCGAACAGCGAGAAAAATTCTGTCACGAAGGTGCCCTGCTTGAAGAGCATCATAAATACTGTCGTTATCGCAATTTGCGAGGTAATGTACGGAATGAAAAACACCGTTCTGAAGATGCCTTTGCCCTTCACCTTCTGATTGACCAGGATCGCGATCAGCAAACCGATGATCGTTTGGACCGGAACGGCGATCACCACGATTTCCAGCGAATGAAGCACGGCCCGGTAAAACTCATGATCCTGCAGGATCGTGATGTAATTCTGCAAGCCAATGAATTTGGCCTCATCCAGCGCCGCAAAATTCGCATCCTGAAAGCTTCTAATAAACGACTGCAAAAAAGGGTACAGAAACCACCACAGCCATAACAGCAGAAACGGCAGACAAAACAGCCAGCCGACTGTAAAGTCGGTATCTGCGATCGAACGCAGCCAGGGCTGTTTCCCGTTTTTTCCTGCCGGCTCCTGTATCGTCCCGTTGCCTTGAGATGCCATCATATCCCTCCCTCTACCGGATTATAAAACGTTCCCGTTCCATAAGCGGAAACGGGAACGGACAAATTATTTGAATTGGGCTTGTATACCGTCGAGTATGTCCTGTGCCGATTTATTCGATCCGCCCAGGATGGCCGATTCGAGCTGATTGACCAGCTCATCCTTAAATTTCTTCGATTCGGCCGGATATTCAAAGTCGGTGCTGTATTCCATAGCCGGTTGTACAGCCTTGAAATCGGGATTTTCTTCAAAAAACTTGGCGGACAAGCTCTCTACCGCCGAGTTATTGCCGATTTTCAGGAATTCGCTTTGCGTTTTTTCATTGGTCATGTAATACGCTGCCTGAAGCGCCGCATCCTTGTTCTTGGCGCCTTTGAGCACCACGTACGAGTCGGCAATCATCGTGCTTCCCTTGACCGTGCCTTCGGGAACCGGAATGACCGAATATTTCAGATTCGGAGCCGCATCCTTCAGGAATCCTTTATACCAGTAACCGCCTGTGGTCATAACCGATTTGCCATTGGAGAATACTTCCCCGTCCCAGCCAAAGCCGAGCGATTTCGGTGTGACGGCGATACCTGCCTTGTACATTTCGAAAATCTTCTCCAGGGCTTTTACATTTTCCGGGGAATTGATGGTCTTGCCAAAACCCCAGCCGCCGCCATAAGATTTAATGTAATTGGAGATGTGGTATGGATCCAGATTGATCGTGATGCCGTGTACATCCTTGGTCGTCAGCTTCTTGGCTGCGGTCTCCACTTCATCCCAGGTTTTCGGATATTCGCCGAGTCCGGCTTTTTTCCACATGTCTTCATTAATGAAGAACATCCCCGGCGAGCTGCTGTTCGGAACCGCGTACAGCTTCTCATCCACCTTCCAGATATTCAGAGAAGCGGGACTGAATTTGTTCATATCCACACCTGTGGATTTCACGATATCGTCGAGCGGGGTGAATAACCCCTTCTGAATATACTCATAAGAACCTTCGTTGGAGATCTTGATGAAATCCGGAGCCACTTTGGCCGCAATCTCACCCGGCAGCTGATTCCAGAACTGGTCGCTGCTTGGATACTGCTTGATTTTCAGCTCAATATTGGGATATTCCTCGGAAATGGTGTTTGCCGCATCCTGATAGATTTTCAGATCCTGCGCCGTTCCCCAGAATCCCATCGTAACGGTTGCTTTCTGATTGCTGGCACCTCCGCCATTTGTGCTTCCTTGATTATTGCCATTGTTCTTGTTTCCGCAAGCCGCAAGACTGATTACCAGAACCAAAGACAAAGCCAATAAAGCCGTAAGCTTACCTGTTCTTCTCATGTTCTTCCCCCTCTATCTGCACGTAGTTGATTCTCTTCTATACGTATAATAAAGGTTTACATTCCCCAAAAAAATTATTCAGATCACCATTCGTTTATTCAAATAGACCAAATGCGTTCTTGCAGGACCGGGTTTCGGCTATTCTTTATTCTCATCATCATTTGTTAATGGAAATCTCCCTATTTCTTTGCGGTATTCCTTGGGCGGCTTGCCCACATACTTGTGGAACACAATCGCAAAATGAACCTGGCTTTTAAAACCGACCTTCTCGGCAACTTCGTAAATTTTGTAGCGGTAATCTTTCAGGAGCGCTTTGGCTTTATCAATCCGAATTTCATTCAAGTAGTCAAACAGTCCGCGCCCCACCTCCTGTTTAAACACACGGCTGATATAATTGGGACTCGCATGGAAGGTCTCGCCCAGCATTTTGAGCGTAATCGATTCCTGATATTGGTTTTCAATAAATTGTATAATGCTCTGAACAAGCGGATTATATTCCTTATAGGCGCCGGAAATTCTCTCCCGAAGCAGCCCGTTGTAGAGCGAATGGTAATAAGCCGACAGATCGGAGAAGGTTTCGATTTCCTCCACCTGGGACGGTTTCGCCAGGACCTGCTCTTCATTTTGCAGCATAAACAGGAGCCCTTCGTAGATTTTCTTCGCATCCTGCTCGCTCAGACATTCATGCTGCTGAATATATTGCTCCCACTCCTGCAGATTGGTGGCAAATTGATCATACTGCTCTTCCATCAAGCCGTTTTTCATTGCCAGCACATAGGCATGGATCCGCTCGACCTTCTCCTCGCCGTCCAGAAGCGGACGGTAGTAGAATACCGGATCGCCAGGCTGATAAAACTTCATGCCAAGCGCTTCCCTTGCCTGATCGAAAGCCTGTCCGGCTTTTCCGAAATATTGAAACCCGTCGCTGACGCCGAATACCGTTTCAATATTGACAAAGCGCTTCAACGAGGAATGAATCAGAAGCACGATATCATTGATATATGCAAACAGAGCTTGTGTGCTATTCGACTTGCTGTAGCCGATCAGAACACAAAACAGATTGTCCTCTACCTGAAAAAATTCAGTTTCATTTTCTTTGGCAAGCAGCTCGCCAAGCAGATGGCGGATCGTATTCTGCAAAACAGAAGGACTTTCCTTCGTATACCTTCTCATAACCTGCGCTGCCTCTTTCACGCTGAAAAGCACGATATGCAAATTTCCTTCACGCAGCCTGGTGTGCCCCGCATATTCTGTCTTCCCTTCAATCAGGCTGCGGAGAATCACTTCTTTTCCAGGGATCTGATCCTGCGGAAGCGGCAGACTTCCTTGAGCCTTGGACAGCTGCTCCTTCAGGCTTTGGAGCAGACTGATGATTTCCTGAATGTTCATGCTTGGTTTATGAAAATAGTCTACTGCGCCTAATTTCATCGCTTGTTTCACATAGATGAAATCATCGAAGCTGCTGAGAATGATGACTTTGGCCTTGAAACCATTTTCTTTTATTTCCTTCAGTACCTGAATGCCGTCCTTTTTTGGCATTTTGATATCCAACAGAACGATATCCGGGTCAAGCTCCCCGATGAGCCGGAGCGCTTCTTCGCCATCGCCCGCTTCCCCGATAATGGTCATCCCCGCTTCTTCCCAGTCATTGGAGGACTTAATCCCGATTCGTACAAGAGGCTCGTCGTCTACAATAAAGATGTTCATCTCTATTCACCTGTTCCTTGTCCATTTATGATGGGGACGATGATTTTGGCTGTTGTCCCCTGGTCAGGCCCGCTTGTGATCCACAGGCCGTAAGCATCCCCGAAATGCAGTTCAATTCTTTTGCGGATATTATCCATGCCGATCGCATTGAGCTGCCCGCCAGTCGCGGCCGGCTTCTCGTCTTCCTGCTGGCTCATGCCGCGTCCATTGTCAGTTACAAGCATGACCAAATGGCCTGTTTCTTCATAGATGCGAATCCCAAGCTTGCCCTTGTAGGGGATTTCGTCAAATCCGTGAAAGATTGCATTTTCAACCAAGGGCTGCAGCAGAAACTTCAGCGTCTGATAAGACATGACCTCCGGCTGGATATCCATCGAAAGTTCGAATTTATTGAAATAACGGACATCGAGAATATGCGTATAATTCCGGATAAACGCGGCCTCCTCGGCAACGGTAACAAAATCGCTTTCGGTCTTAGCCGTAAACCGGATAACAGCGGAAAAAGCCCCCAACGCCTCCTCAATGCCCGAGGCGCCCTGGATTTTAGCCATCCATTTGATCACGTTCAACGTATTGTACATAAAATGCGGCTTGATCTGCGATTGCAGCGCCAGCATCTCCAGCTGCCGTTTCTCCTGCTCGTCCCGGTAAATCTGGCCAATCATCCTTCTGATCTCTGCCAGCATATTGTCGATCGTCATGCTGATTTTGCCCACTTCGCCTTTTTGGATATCAATCGTCACATCCAGATTCCCCTGGGAGACGAGCTTCATTTTCCGCTGCAAAATCAGAAGAGGCTTCGTTATGCCCGTAGCGATGTATACCGAAGTAATGATGGACAGAACGAGCAGCACCAGCAGCGAGATGGCAATAGTCTGAACGATGGTATTCACAAACCCGAAGAGCTCGCTTTTGGGTATGACCGTAATAGCCGTCCAGTTTGCGCTCGCTGCGGTAGCCGATATCAAATAATGTTCCCGGTCCTGTCTGTAATCCTTGCCCTCGCCCCGGATCGAATCAAACTCGCTGCCCAGCACATCGGAGACGAGACTTCCGATTTCATCATTGTTCTGGCTGTAAATCAGCCGCTGCTGCTCATCCACCAGATAGAATCTCGTATGATTCGTGAAATGAATGTCGCTCCATAACGTCTTTAATTTATCGATCCCCACATTCAGGAGGATGAAACCGAGATCTTCCTTCGTATACGGGTCCACAATGGCCCGGCCGACCGAAACAACTGGGGTGCCGCGAAATGACATCAGTTGATCGGAATGAATGCCAATGGGCACATTTTCGCCTTTTTTCTCCAGTACCTTCCGGACGAAGGACTCGTTTGCAAAATCGGACTGCAAATAGGCGTGATTCATATAATCGTTATGGCTTCGTCCCAGGATGATCTTGTTCGTATTCTGGTAGATAACGACCGAGTCAATCAGATCGGAATTCAGCAGCATGCTGTTCTTGATAATGCCTCCCGCCGTATCAAAATCTTTTTCCCTCTCATAGAGAGGATAAGGCGAGGCCGCGTAATCCTTATTCATCATCTGAAGCAGCGTTTTATCCTGCATGGGTAGGATCGATAAGCGCATAATGGGCTGAAGCGAGGTGTCAATGTTCTTAATAACTTGCTTGTTGTTCTCTACGACCGCATCCAGCAGCATGGTGCGGTTGGAATTGACATACAGCCACGACAAGGTACCGCCAACGACGAAGAAGGGAACAATAATAAAACAGGCGAATGCCAGTATCAGTTTGTTTCTCAGACTGGATTGCAAAAATCGTTCTTTCAGCTTATTCATAGCCATGACCCTCTCCGCATGTAATGGGCAGGCGAAATTTTAACAGCCTTGCTGCACCCTTGAATGATAGTATAACCTAATCGTACAGCCCCTGTTCAACTCATAAGGAGCCCCTCTCCGGCGTTCTCTAAATGCGAACGATGGAACTCGGCGGGAAAGTGCAGCAAAAAAACTGCCGGCATCTTTGCCGGCAGCTTCATGTTTGCATATGGATATTTATGCGATGCGTTTGTTAGGATTTATCGGCCAGCAGCTCCGCTATACGACGGTTGATACTCTCCCGCGTACCCAGCAGCCAGTCCTTATCCACCGGATAATTCTTGAAGGTTATCGCTTCATCCAGCCCTCGCTCCAGCAGTTCCAGCACTTCGTCTTTGCCGGCAAGCTGCTCCAGGAGCTCAAGCGCCCGCTGATCCTGCAAGGCTTCATGGAAAACTTCCCAGCGGATGGAATCCAGCGGCCCTTCCGCTCCCGGATAGACGGCGAAGGCATCGCCGGACGGGAATGCATAGACGGCATCAGTCACCCTGAACGGGTCAATAGGATGGATGGAATGACGCGAATACCAGAAGTTGTAGCCCCAATGGAGAAATCCCTGGATGCCGAATTTATATAGCTGCAGACCGAGTACGCGGTTGCGAGACGACGGCATGCTGAAGAACCGGTTGGAGACATCCCTGTGCTGGCCGCAGCAGTAATACGTCCACAAGGGCTCTACGCCATTCTCCAGGAAAGGCGTGATATGATCATTGGAAGGAATCGGAATCGGTACAAGTCCATGATCGAAAAACTCATAATCAGACAGCGCTTCAATAAAGGAAAACTCCGACAGATGCCGTTTCAGAATATGGCTTGCCTGACGGTATGCTTCCAGATGCTCCGCATGCGGCTCATCCGAGACATGAAAATAGCTGTTCTTCTCAAGACCCTGCCCGCGGATGAATTGAACCAGCTGCGGCAGAAACTGATCCAGAAACCGGGTATATTCCTCCCCGGTCGCTTCTGTTTCCCAGCCAAAGATGCGTTTCTCCTCTCCGTTGACAGCAGCGACAATCTTCGGAGCATGTTTGGCGCCCCACTGGGTAAACAGATGGGAAAATTCAAAATGCTTGATCCCCTGCTTGCGGCACATCTGGACCCAGCGCTTCAGAAGCGTGAAATCAAACCGGTACTCCTGCCCGTCCAGCTGTTCTACGCCAATCAATTGAACGGTTGGACGTTCGCCCCCGACAGCGGTATCCAGCGGAGGCGTAAACAGCGGTGTCAGCAGCATATTCACGCCGTGAGCAGCGGCATTCTGCACATAACGCTCGATCAGCTGCCAATGGGCTTCGCTGAATACTTCCACGCCATATTGGGTTGCCAGACAATCACTGTGAAACCACTCCGTATGAAGAAGCTTCTGGTCAGGCAGCTCGGCCTGGATCACTTCCAGCTGGAAACGCTCTGCGCCCAGCTGCTTACCTTCCGCATCCGTGATTACGATGTCGATCGGGTACGATGCCGTCGATTCGGCATAAAGCGGATCACCGGCCTCCGGCCGGGAAGGAAGAGCGACGGTGACCCATACCGACCGCCATTGACCGGCTACCGCCCGCAGTCCTTCCGTCAACGGGTACAGGGGATCTGGAAACAGTCCCGGTACCGTGCGCAAATAATGTTCATCGGGATTTGCGTACACCGGCATCTCCGATGGGGCGAGCCCGACAGTCCGCATCGTGATATATGGAGCAAGCGGCGAATCAACCGCTATGCGAAGATCGGCAACGGAATCGTCTGCACGATAAGCGATCTGGAAGGAGAAAATCTCTTTCCAGAGAGCAGTTCCTTCGGCTTTGCGCGTATCCGCAAGCTCCGAATCGGCAAATACCTTCGTAAGTGAACTGAGTGGTCGGGTTTCAAAAGCTATCATCGTATCTTTCACGCCATATCCCCTTTGCCCATGTATTCTTCACATCGTTTTTTGACGAAAAGCTTTGATCCTGTTATGGCTTCATCTTAACAAGGTGAGCGGGCGGCATCAATCTTAAAATAGTACCCATTCTATAACAAAATTGATATCGTACGTACGAGTTACTATCCAATCACAGTATTCTTTACGCGGGTATGGTAAAATTTTATTATTAAGTATGCAACAATATTATTATGTTGATCTGGCATCTTCTTCAACTTTCGCCATTCCTTTTCAGATAAAAGGAGGATTATCTATGCTGAAGCCAGGCTCCTACGCGTTTCGTTATGCCGAGCCGCTCCCCTATATGCTGCTTGACTCCATCGGCTGGCAGAGCACATGCTCCGCGAATTACGGGAATGAAGGGCATGCACGGACGGATCACGGGCATGTGGTATTCCAGTATACTTTGAGCGGGGAAGGAAAAATAGAGATCGGGGGCGAGTCCTCCGTGCTTCATGCTGGAAAAGGGTTTCTTGTGAAAATCCCCAGCTCGCACCATTATTATTATGCCGGACGGCAGGACCAGCCGTGGGAATTTATCTGGTTAAATGCCAAAGGCGAGGATGCTGTCCGCATGTGGGAACGCATTCTCGCCAGAAAAGGGCCGATCGTTTCGCTGCAGGCCGGGTCGCAGACGCTTGAGCGGTTCTGGGAACTGTACCGGGCGGTATCCATAGATGGGATCTCCGATTCCGCTTCCCTGTCGCAGCTGTTATACGGTTTCATGCTGTCCTTACTGGCGCCGGAAACGTCCATGGCGGCAGGGCCCGTGTCTCCCCAGCCCATTCGCAGAGCGAAGGACTTTATGAGGGAGCATTATGCGCGCAGCCTTTCCCTGGAGGAAATCGCTGCGAACTGCAGCATTTCCCGATCCTATCTTTGCCGTCTCTTTCAGCAGAAGGAAGGCATTACGCCATTGGAATTTCTGCGCCGCCGGCGAGTGGAGGCAGCCGTTGCATTGCTCCGGAGCACGAATAGCAGCGTTCAGGAAATCGGCCGTATTTGCGGCTTCGACAGCCCCAGTTACTTCGGCAAAGTGTTCCGCGAATATCTGGGCCTGTCTCCGCGCGAATACCGGATCAGGAGGCAGGACTATCCGTTCGATACGATTTTTCTGGAATAAGACGGCTTTTCGTCTACAGCTTGATTTGAATCTTGAACCAGTCCGGACTTTTGGCCTGCTCGAAGAAAGCCGGCGCTTCGTCCAGGGAAATTTCCCTGGAGATTAGGGACAGAAGCTCTACGCGTTTCTCCTTCACCCAGTGAAAGGCGGGCAGGAAGGTTTGGTTGATCGCCATGGAGCCGATAAGGGTCCAGTCCTTGTTATATAACTCGAAAGGGGACAAGCTGATCCGCGCATCCGTTGCCGTGACGCCGAATTGCAAATATTTGGCCGTTGGCCCCATGAAAGCAAAAGCCCGCTCTATGACAGCCGGGATGCCCGTCGCATCCACCACAATATCAAAGCCGTGCTTGTATTCCGGCGTATGCAGCAGCTCGCCCGCTTCTTCAGCCAGCACGCCTCTCGTAGCCCCGCGCTTGACAGCCTGCTCTAGCTTGCCAGGAGACATATCCACTACCACCACTGCCGATGCGCCCGAATGGATCAATGCCTGAACCAGCTGCTGCCCCATGGCTCCCGCCCCGAAGAGAATAACCCGGTCTCCAGCCTTGGTCTGCAGCCGGTTCATGGCATGCACGACACATGCCATCGGTTCAATGAAGGCTCCTTCCTGGAAGCTCATCTCATCCGGAAGCTTCACCACATTGCGCGCAGGCACGGACACGAACTCGGCCATGCTGCCATTAACCGTGTTGCCGAGCGCCCCCCAATTCAGGCATTGATTGGTGCGCTGGGTCAGACAAAACTCGCAGGCTCCGCAATACAGTGTAGGATCGGCGCTGACCCGGTCCCCGACTTCGAATCCGCTTACATTAGAGCCAATTTCATAGATGATGCCCGAAAATTCATGCCCTGGAATAATCGGATAAGGCGATATGAATTCACCTTCAAAAATATGAATATCCGTGCCGCAAATCCCCGTGCTCGCAACCTTGATCGTAACCTCATTGTGATTCGGTTTTGGATATGGAACTTCCTTGACGACCGCTTTGCGTGGGGCCTCAAATACCAAAGCTTTCATATTCATCAGTGCCGCACTCCTTTGCATACTAATGTGCAATCCGACAATCCCGACAACAATGCCATCCTTCAGGAAACAACCTCATGAATGAAACGGACCTTGCAGGATGCAAGGCCCGTTCGTGAACGTCTCTACGATTTTAATATACCTGAAGAGCCGAGAGGGGATCAAGCTTAATAACGTACCGGAAATGACCCGCCTGTCTTCGATACATGAAAAAGCGCACAAAAAATCGCCAAGCATTTCATACTTGACGATTGAATAGATGAAGGTTATTTTTATACCATGACGGTCGGCTATTATTTAAGATCGTAAAGCCCGAGCCGGTTGGTAAACGATTGATGAATTCTCGGTATGAGGTGGTTCTCCCTCGCGGCCAGGCCAGCCGGTTTGAGTTTCTCGGTCAGCTCCATAAACCAGGCTTCGTCATGCGTGGAAAGCGCCAGATCAATGAGGTTCAGTATGTGCCCGACATCATCGAACGAGGCTGCCGGCAACCTCTTCAGACCATGCTCGCGTACCGTGATCATTTTCCCTACGATCTCTTCATTATCCGATTTTATAACCATTAGCTTGGCAATTCCCTGTTCCCCATCCATGGATTCGATATATCCATGAATTAATTCCCCATTGCTGGTATTCGCCTGTACCCAATCGCTGATCTCAAATGTCATCTTGAACACCACCTGTCGCGAAATTTGCATACAATCTGTAACTCGATTAGTTACACTTGTTCAGACGATTCAATGGCAACCTCAATTCTATAATGTGTCGCCATAGATCTTTTCTGAATACTGTAATTTTAGCAGTTACAGTTTTATTTGTCAATGCTTACATAAGCAAAAAATGTCGAAATATTGAGATCATGTAAAACTGCCAGAATCGCGTGGTTATGAGGCAAAACGTTTAAGCCCCCCAGGAACATAGGGGAGCTTCATTGCTGCTTTTGTTTCCTAAAAGTCCAGGTGTGGACCTCTCTTCGGAAAAGAGTGCCTCACCGACTCATTTAACAGCATTTTCTATGCAGGCGATAAGCCGCTTTTCTATATTTGAAGCAATTTCCATCAGGGCCTTGCTTTCAATGTTCCCCATCAAGACCGTGGGCTTCGGCATTCCCATTTTGGTCTTTCCGTTTTCCTCGTAAATCGCCATCTTGCATGGCAAGAAGTACCCGACCAAGGGATTTTCGGTTAACACCCTCTTGGCTTCAGCCGGATTACATACCTCGATAATGTAATAATCCCGGTCAAATTCCACTCCCTTTTCTGCAAGCTTCCCCCTCATGTCAAGTTCCCACAATACCCCGAAACCTTCTACTTTCAGGCTTTCCGTAAGATCTGCTATGGCTTGTTCGGGTGTTGCTGCCGTCTCAACTGTAAAATTGAACATGATATTTAAAGCACCTCGATAGTGTGGATTGTGAAATGCTATACGGGATTAGAATTCCCCATCGATTGCCCTGAAATTCATCTGCTCCTCACAAGTAACTCCACGGCTTCTTTAACCAGCTTGTCCGTATTGTTGCCGGCTGCCTGTTCTTCCAAGAGGCATTGCTGCAAATTCTCCGCCACGATGTGAGCGATTGCCTTATCCGAGGCATTACGAACAGCGGATAATTGACTCACCACATCTTTGCATGACTTGCCTTCCTCCATTAATCGAAGCACACCGCGAATCTGACCTTCGATCCTTCTTAGCCGGGTTTTCATTTGATCCGTGTAATTATAATTCATTCATACCCCTACCCTTCGATTGATGTTATACATGTATGGGTATATTATAAAGCAAAAAAATAATCTCATGAACACTTAAATGAACAGATTTACTTTCGCGTTCGCTGCGTCGCCCAAATAAGTGGCCACCCCTGCATATTCAAGGCCGTCAATCAGCTCATCTTGCTGCAGGCCGAGCAGGTCCATGGTCATCGTGCATGCCACGAGCTTAACCCCTTGCTCTTGCGCCAATTCGATTAACTGAGGAAGCGTCATCGCATTATGCTTCTTCATAACATGCTTAATCATTTTGGGTCCCATTCCAGCAAAATTCATTCTGGACAAGCCAAGCTTGTTCGCGCCTCTGGGCATCATCCATCCGAACGCTTTTTCCAGCAAGCCTTTGTTGGTCTTCACAACTTCGTCTTTGCGAAGCGTGTTCAGACCCCAGAAGGTGAAGAAGATGGTCACTTCGTGATCGTACGCCGCCGCCCCGTTCGCAATAATAAAGGCCGCAATCGCTTTATCCAATTCACCGCTAAACAACACAATAGTCGTTTTTTCTTTTGTCATTTCCATTTGTCTTTTACCCCCTTGTTATTTCATAAGAATAGATGACCAGACCTTAATCGCAGTCAATGCGATCAAAACAACCAGACCATATCTCAGAAGCTTGACATTGATTTTCGAACTCACCTTTGAGCCGAGCGGCGCTCCAATTAAGCTTCCTGCGATCGTAAAAACCGTCGGCCATAAGGGGATGGCGCCCCCCGTTAATTTGCCGATCACGCCGCCGACTGCAGAGATGAACACGATGGCCAGCGAAGACGCGATCGTAGTCCGGGTCGGAATTTTTAATACCGTCAGCATGATCGGAATCAAAATGAAAGCTCCGCCGGCCCCGACGATACCGGAAACGACGCCAACCAGAAAAGCGGAGCCAATCGCGATTCCTTTATTGAATGCGATTTGACCTGCTTGATCGTCCTCTTTGCCCTTATTTGGTATTAACATTAGAATTACCGCAAGGATCGCCAATGTTCCATAAATCAAGTTGATGACGTCTCCGGTTAAATAACCGGAAGCAAAGCTGCTGATAAGACTTCCGGCCAAAATGCTGGAACCCATATACATGACGAGCCCTTTGTGTACAACGGCGCTGCCATTCTTTCTGTTCTTGCGGAACGCCAGCACTCCTGCCAATGATGCGAAAAACACTTGAAACATACTGATCGAAGCCACCTCATGTGCCGAGAAATCAGCCACGTCGAGACCGGAAGGCACATATAACAGTAGTGGATAATTGATAATAGCCCCGCCTATACCGAGCAGCCCCGAGAAGAAGGAGCCGACAAATCCCAGTACGACCATAACGATAAAAAGGAGTATGTCCATAACGCCCCTCCCCCGTCTTTGAGAAACGGAAAAACCGTATGCAAAATTCCAGTAATTAGGGTAATATATTTGATTATGAGCGTTTTAAATAAGCGAACACATTTCGTTATTCGTGTTCGCTTATTTAAATCAGGTCTTTCTTACATAAAATTTATAAACGCCGTTCACTTCTTCATGTTTCACAAGCTCGTTTTTGGTTTGCTTTATCCAGGCCTGAAAATCGTTCACTGAGCCTTTATCCGTAGAAGAAACCTCCATAACTTGCCCTGCTTGCAATCCGTCCAACGCTTTCTTTGCTTTCACGATCGGCATCGGACACGCCAATCCTTTGGCATCAACAATAATATCCGCTTGCATCCATAATTCCCCCTTTGATTTAATGGTGAACGGCGCATCGGTTCGGACCGATTTCCATCCCGCGCTGCTCTTCTTCGTTTGGCGTAATCTTGCCCATATTCGTCTGGCGGATTTCTTGATAGGCATTTGGCTGAGGAGGCAGATTGTCCGTAACGGCCGCTCTGAATAGATCCTCATTTCCAATGTTCAGGCCCGGATTGTCGCGATACAAATCCGAGAGCCGGGCCGACACTTTACCACCCTCGCCGAGTTCTGACATTTTGCCAAAATGAGCGGGGAGTACGATCAGATCCTGCGAAAGTTCCTTATACCGGCTATACAGCGTTTCCCGAAGATCGCCTACCCAATCCTCCGTTTTGCCGGCTAAATCCGGCCGTCCGATCGATTCTACGAACAGAATATCTCCAGACAGCAAGTATTGATTATCGATGATAAGCGAAGTGCTGCCAATGGTGTGGCCAGGCGAATATACCGGTTCAATCTGAATCGTCGTATGACCTACCGTGATCGTTCGTCCTTCCTCCAGCTTGTCGTAAGTGAACATAACCTCTTCCGCATCTTTCGGGGGCAGCCAGTAGCTCGCTCCTGCTTGCTCCGCTAATTTCCGCCCACCTGAAATATGGTCCGCATGCAGATGCGTATCGATCGTATGCTTAATTAATGCGCCCTTCTCTTCCGCAAAATCCATAAATTCATCCGTCATGCGAAGCGTGTCCACGACAGCCGCTTCACCACCCGAGACAATCATATAGGAAAGACAGCCTTTGCCGATTCGGACAAATTGATACAAAGAGCCGCCATTCTTCAAGTCACCGATCTTGACCGGCTCCAAATGCTCGCTCCAAGCTTTCATGCCGCCTTCCAAATAGAAAACGTCGCTTCTTCCCGCCTCAATCATCTGCTCTGCGACAAATTTGGAGGAGCCCTCCTTAGCGCACACGACCAGCATTTTCTTTCCTTGCGGAATGGAATCAAGGGCTGCTTCGACCCCGTCCAGTAAATCAAAATAGGGAATATTCAAGATTTCGACTCGTTCCCCTTCGATCTTCCAATCGTTAAAATCGCTCTCGTTGCGAACGTCTAGAATAAACAACTCTTCTTTGGCCAGCACCAATTGCGTAAGTTCTCTGGCTGTCATTGCTTTAAGCTCTGCGGCGATGCTCATGATGAAATTACCTCCTATATTTGGAAAAGCTCATGTCATCCATTGTCATCTGACAGGCTATTGGTTACTTTCAGTGGACCCCGTCCAGCCCGACATTCCCGGCTCAACGTTTGTGACACGAGCGAAGCCTTTGGCAGAAAGCAGCTGACATGCAAGATCGCTGCGCATGCCAGTGCGGCAGATGACATGAATCTCGTCTTCCGGATCGAGCACTGCAATCCGGCTCTCCAGCTCACCCAACGGGATGGAAAGGGATCCTGAGATCCGGTTAAATGCATATTCCGCCGGTTCGCGTACATCCAATACCGTTATCTTGTTGCCTGCCGCAAGTTTCTGTCCCAGCTCTTCGCTTGTAATCGAACAGGGAAATTTCTTCTCTGGTCGAACCTCGTTTGGATTTGATTTGCGGATGTAGTGCTTCAACACTTCACCTTCATACAGGGTTCCCAGGTATTGATGGCCCGTGTTTTTGGCCCAGCCTTGTATATCGGCTAGCGAGCCTTTGTCGGTGGCTAGCACCTCAATCACTTGCCCTGCATGTAATTGATCAACCGCCTTCTTCGTTCTTACGATCGGCATGGGACAAGCCAGTCCTTTGCAATCAATTGTCTGGTCCGCTTTAATATCATGACTTGCATTCAAATTGATCGTTCCTCCTTTTTATGTTCATTCGGTCTCAAACAAGTTCAACAACATATTCCCTTAGGGATAATAATTTTATACGTATACCCCTATGGGTATAATATAGTCGTATAAAGTAATCTTGTCAACCTCGCCTTTACTATCGATGGCACTTATAACTGGCTGACAGTTCTCATATGGAGCTTAAAAAAGCTGTTGACACGACACCAAATGGTGTCCAATTATTTTACATTGAACATCGCCCCTGGGGCGCAGCGTCCGCAGGGCCGCACACTTTAAGGAGCTGATGAAAATATCGGCTTTCCTTCGTGCCATCAATAGATTCCATTACAGAATAATATTTGGGAGAGGGTGTTGTGAACGAGAACAACCAGTTGCGGGATGTGTTTGATGCGATTGCAGATCCAACCCGACGCCGACTGATTCATCTGTTAGTAGATGCAGAGGAATTACCGCTTGAATTAAAGGGACAGTTTCAGATGGGCCGGTCAGCGGTATCCAAGCATTTGGCAATCCTTAAAGAGGCCGGACTGGTACTTGACCGAAAAGTCGGCAGAGAAACGCGATTTAGGCTAAATGCCTCTCCACTCAGAGAGGTTCAAGATTGGGTAGCTTTCTATAGCAAGTTCTGGGGAACCAATATGCTGCGCTTGAACCAACTATTAGAGGAGGAAGAAGAATGAGTTTAGCATTATCTTTGGAATTTCAGTACACGACCACGATCGAGAAGCTTTGGTCCGCCCTAACCGATTCAAGCAAGCTTGCCAAGTGGGTGGTTAACATTCAGGATGGTGAGGCGATGGATAACAATTTTGAGCCTGTTGTAGGATAAATGGTGCGGCGGGCTGGAAAAGGTTTTGGAGCAATAACGGCATTCCCTAAAAACGAACATAAACCGGCCGCATTTCTTTTGCAGCCGGTTTATGTCTGCTTTTGGATAATCTGAAAATCTTGTAAGTTCGATTCTAGTTCGCATGATGTGATAATGATACAATGTGAAAGAAATAGAAATTAGCACTATCGGAAGGGTGTTAACAATGAGCGAATTAAATCAGGAGTATATCGTAATCTCGGGTGCGAGGGAAAACAATCTCCAGAACGTATCCTTGCGTATTCCCAAACGGAAGATCACAATCTTCACCGGAGTATCCGGATCCGGCAAATCATCGATTGTCTTCGATACGATCGCCTCCGAATCCCAGCGTCTGCTGAATGAAAACTTTAGCATGTTCGTCCGCAACTTTCTGCCGCGTTTTCCGCAGCCCGATGCTGACGCAATCGAGAACCTGAGTATGGCAGTTATTGTGGATCAGAAGCGGCTGGGAGGCGGCTCCCATTCCACGATGGGCACGATTACCGATATCTCTCCCATTCTCCGTCTTCTCTTCTCCCGTGTGGGTCAGCCCTATGTGGGACAAGCGCATATGTTCTCGTTTAACGATCCGCAAGGCATGTGTCCCGAGTGCAATGGGATCGGCCGCAGCCTGGGTATTGACATAGGCAAGGCGGTGGATAAGTCAAAGTCATTAAATGAAGGGGCAATCCTGCTGCCGGGCTATACGGTGAACAGCTGGGATTGGAATATGGTCATGCAATCTGGGCCATTCGATCCCGACAAGAAGCTAAGCGATTATTCGGATGAAGACCTGGAGCAACTGCTGTATGGCAAGGCGAGGAAAGTGAAGATGGATTTCGCCGGAAAGGCAACGAATATTACAGTAGAAGGTGTCATTGAAAAGTTCACCAACAAATACATCAAGCAGGATGTGAAGACGAAGTCCGAGCGCACGCAGCAAACTGTTGCGCCTTTCATTACCGAAGGTATCTGCTCCAGCTGCCACGGCGCAAGACTTAGTCAGAGCACGCTCAATTGCCGAATCAATGGATACAACATTGCGGAATTATCCTCCATGGAGGTTGGACATCTCATTCGCGTCATCCGGGAAATTGACGACGCGGTCGCCGTGCCGGTCGTCAGATCGCTGACGGAGCGGCTGCAGCATCTTGTGGATATCGGACTTGACTATTTGACGCTGGACCGTGAAACGGATACATTGTCTGGAGGCGAGTCGCAGCGCGTCAAAATGGTGAAGCACCTGAGCGGCAGCCTGGTGGATGTCACTTACATCTTCGATGAGCCCAGCGTTGGCCTGCACCCCCGTGATGTACACCGGTTAAATGAACTGCTTCAGAAGCTGCGGGACAAAGGTAATACGGTGATCGTCGTCGAGCATGATCCCGATGTGATCAAGGTGGCGGATCATATCGTCGATGTCGGGCCTCACGCCGGCAGACGCGGCGGTACCATCGTGTATGAAGGAAGGTTCCAAGGCCTGTTGGAGGCTGATACACTTACAGGCACCCATATGAAGCGCCCGCTCCAGCTGAAGGATGATTGCAGGCAGCCATCCGGCAAGCTGCCCATTAAGGATGCCCTTCTTCATAACCTGCGGAACGTGAGTGTGGATATTCCAACCGCAGTTTTGACAGTCGTTACCGGTGTCGCCGGCTCAGGCAAGAGTACATTGATTAATGAAGTATTCCTCAGCCAGCACCCGGATGCAATCGTCATTGATCAATCTGCGATAGGGGTGTCAACCCGCTCGAATCCCGCGACCTATACCGGCATTATGGATGATGTGCGCAAGGCCTTTGCTACCGCAAACAAAGTAAATCAAGGCTTGTTCAGCTTCAACTCCAAGGGGGCTTGCGAGAACTGCCAAGGGCTTGGGGTTGTGTATACAGACCTGGCATTCCTCGACAGTGTGAAGCTGCCATGCGAAGTATGTGGAGGTAAACGGTTCAAGGAAGAGGTGCTCGCATACAAGCTGAACGGCAAGTCCATTGCAGAAGTGCTGGAGATGACGGTAGAGCAAGCATTGGACTTTTTTCAACTAAAAGAGGTTGTGCGCAAGCTCCAGGCGATGAGTGATGTGGGGCTGAATTATATCACACTGGGCCAACCGCTCAGCACGCTCTCGGGAGGGGAATGCCAGCGTATCAAGCTGGCAAGCGAGCTGCATAAGAAAGGCAGCATCTACGTGATGGACGAGCCGACGACCGGCTTGCATATGTCAGATATCGGTCACCTTCTGGAGATCATGAACCGGCTCGTGGATGCCGGCAATACGGTGATCGTCATCGAGCACAATCTCGATGTAATCAGCCAAGCGGATTGGATCATCGATATGGGGCCTGACGGCGGCAGCAAGGGCGGACAGGTGGTGTTTGAGGGCACACCGGGGCAGATCATCCATGCGGAGCAGTCGATCACGGGACGTTACTTGATGTGATGCCTCAAATCTGGGGGCTTTGACAATGTTGAAATTATTCGAGTATAACTGGCAAGTTCGCAATGATTGGTTCGATTGCATACGGCGAAGTGATGCGCCATTTGATCGCTCAAGAGAATCACCACATCTTTCAATTGTCTGTTTGGTCTCGAGAGCTAGGGAAAAAGCCGATTTTTCTGCATACTTCGTTGGCAGAGGGTTATTCGATAGGTAGCGTTTAAACGAACGGGTGAGACAGTTCAACAAGGGAGGGCCATACCATAATGGTCCTCCTTTTTTCCCCATTCCCCTTCGAAACAATCTCACCTGCTACCAGCGTATGTTTCTTTATTTACTAATTAGCCGTTCAGGCACTGATAGATATGGCAGAAGAGTCTTGGAACATACGAAGTCAAATAATCTAAAAGTCGTAAAAGTGGTTCAATAAAATTAACACAAATGGTAATTGAAATAGCTCCGTACAGTTGTTTGTGCTGTTGGCTTTGTTTTACACGACCAAACCCAGTCACGAGGCGACTGGGCTTTTGGTCGTGCTTTCACTTGCTGGAGGCGTTCGGTAAACAAAAGAAAGAGGATGCCCCCACTCCGTCGTGTGCGCCATTCGCAGAATACATACAATTATCTTTACCTCCATTAAAAAGCGACCGGGAGGGAGGCTAACCCCTGTGAGTTCAGCGCGAAGTGCCAGGTGACGTTCTCCCGAGGTACGTTGAGCCGCAGATCGGGCATGCGCCTCAACAGAGTGGAAAACGCAACGTCTCCTTCCACACGGGCTAGCGGCGCGCCTAAACACATATGTATTCCTTGCCCAAAGGCGAGATGACGATTGATCTTGCGAGTAATATCTAGCTCCTCCGGTTCCGTAAACTGGCTCTCATCGCGATTCGCTGATTTTACCAGGGCAATGACCATTTCCCCTTTCTTGATTCGCTGCCCACCAAGCTCTACATCTTCGATGGCAAATCGAGGTCCCGGTGATGTGACGGGTCCATTGAAGCGCAGCAATTCTTCAAGGGTCGAAGGAACCAGATTGAGGTCGGCTTTGATCTTCTCCAACTGCTCGGGATGATCTAGCAACATCAAGGTGCCGGTAGCAATCAGGTTTGAGGTTGTCTCATGTCCGGCAAAGATTAGGAGTGTAATCATCGAGATCAGTTCCGCTTCGTCCAGGCGATCCCCTTCCTCTTCAATGGCGATCAGCTGGCTGATCAAATCATCAGCAGGATGCTGGCGTTTGTCAGCTACTAGCTGTGCGGTGTATTCGCCGAACGCCCGCAGGTGCTGCGCTACCTCCGGTTCTTGTTTTCCAAATCCCAGACCGCGCGCGAGCGCACCAGACCAGACATGAATTTTTGCCTGATCTGCTTTTGGTACCCCAAGCATCTCAGAAATGACGTTAATCGGTAAGGGATAGGCATAGTCCTTGACGATGTCCATCTCGCCTTGAGTTTGAACCCGGTCGAGTAATTCGTCAGCAATCTCCTGCACACGAGGGCGTAAGCTTTCCATATATCTGGGTGTGAAGGCTTTGGACACCAACCCCCGTAACCGTCGATGATCAGGCTCATCGACAAAGAGCATGGAACTTCCGGTAAAGAAGGTCTGGGGTGCGGATGGATCAACATTTACAGCGAGGGTTGCCCTGATGTTATTGCTGCCAGCTATGGAGCTTGGGTCTACAGTAAAGTGGGCATGATCTTTTAGAACCTGCAGCGACTCTTCCAAACGTGTGACCACCCAAGCTTTTCCCGTCCCACCCATCGGATTCGGAATAGAAATAACGGATCCCGTTTGCCGCATCTGCGCGAATAACGGAAAGGGATTCTCAACATTTTCATCACTAAACAGGCTGAAGACTGATTTCTCTGGTACGTTTTGATTCGAATTATCCATATCGACCTTCCTTTTCTTGGGGTGTCATATTTTTTTGTTTAATGGTTATCTGATATATTTAACCAGAAGTCAGTCTTTTAACACACTTTAGTGAATTGAAATGGATACCGTGCTCGGCATGTCATAAGGTAAAGCCCCTATTCATAGATCTGTTGATCTAAAGGGCACGACAGTGCAATAGCCCAAAATCATAAAAAGATCACTTCATAGCATCATAGTGCCCATGAAGTGATCTTTTTTTACATGTATGTCGGTTGTATCCGACTTCGGGACTTAGAAATATCATCGATTGTATGCAGTCGAAACCGACTCCCGCCACCGTATATTTCCCGTCTGCAACAATCAATCAAAATCGTATCTTTCGCTCTTCCAGGGATCGCCATACATATGATAGCCATTGCGTTCCCAGAAACCCGGCTTATCTGCAGCCAAAAATTCAATACCACGCAGCCATTTTGCGCTTTTCCAGAAATAGAGATGCGGAACGACCATCCGCACGGGGTAACCGTGATCCGGTGTCAGCAGCTCTCCGTTATGACGTACGGCGAGGAACGACGTCTCCCGCAGGAAATCCTCCAGCGGCAGATTGGTTGTCCATCCTTCCTCGGCATGCAGCATGACGAACTTCGCTTCCGGTTTGAGCTTGACTTTCTCCATAATAACCGCCACCGGTACGCCGTCCCATCGATTGTCCAGCTTGGACCAGGTCGTCACACAATGAATATCATTGCCAAACTCCCGCATTGGAAGCTTCATGAAATCACCGTACGAAATAACCGTTTCATCCTCAACAAGACCGAACAGCCGTAAATCCCATTTCCCCATATCACGGTAATAGGGAACCTCGCCGTGATGCAGCACCGGAAAACCTGCCGTCAGCCGCTGACCCGGGGGGACGCGGGAAGCATGGTCCGCCTGCGCTTCGTCCGCGCGTTTCCACTCCATTTCCATCGTTCATCGCCTCCATTTGGATCTAAATTCCGCGCCGTGTCCGGAATACCATCGGTCCAACCGTCAATGAAAGAGCAAGCATAGCCGTCCCGAACAGAAAAGAGATCCCGTAGCTTTGCAGCCAGAATGGACTCTCGGCGATCCAGTTATAGATGTATCCTCCAGTCAACGGACCAATGAAGCCGGTAATCCCTGTCAGCGCAGAATATACCGCAACATACATGGGACGGTCCGATTTCGGCGTATCGCCGATAATCAGATTGAAGACCAGCAGGTTAAAGCCACCCAGACCGAACCCGAGTGCACCATGTACGACAATCAATACCAGCAGCGCCGGAAGAAACTCGATTCCCGCCCAGAGCATGCAGGAAAAGGAAATAATCGGCAGTGTCCAGAGCAGCAGCGTACGCGTCGCGAATCTTGTATTCAGTGTGCCCCAATAATAATAGCTAAACATCATCGAAACCATCTGGACCGTCGTAATGACTGTAATTCGCCATTTGCTGATTTCCAGAATTTCCAGCATGACGTAAGAAAACAACGGGATCGCCACATTCTGCAGCAATATGAAGAAAGCGATAAAAATCACCGCTTTCATATAAACGAAATCCTTCAGGGGCTTCAGGAACAACGCTGCCGAGCTCGTCGCCGTGGAGCGCTCGAAAGGCAGATTGGGGTAACGCCGCAGCTCAAAGGCATTCCATACTGTACAAAGCGCACTGATTACAAAAAGAATGACAAAGCCGGACTCTTCATTGAAATGCTCCAGAATTTGCCCTCCGACCAGCAAAGAAATACTGGCAAAGGCCCAGTGAATGGTATTGCGGATGCCGAAATAACGGCCGCGTACCTTCACAGGCACCATGTCAGCGATCATGGATGTAAAGAACATTCCGCTGGTTGAAGCGCATACGAAGGAGACCAGGAACATGCCGATGAACAAAGGAACACGCAGCTCCTCCGTCACAAAAAACGGAATCAGACCGGTAGCGACCCAGATGATCCGATGGGATACGCCGAAGATCGTGAGCAGCAGCCGGCGGTTGTTGAACCGCTGCATGGAGAAAGCGGCGATGAGCTGAACCAAATTGGCCAGCTGCGGAATTGCAACGGCCAATCCGACATCCGCTGAGGTCCCGCCGAGAAAAACAATATAAATCGTAAGCATGGGGCCGCCTAGCAAATTGCCGATAATGGTGGCCGGAATTCCTTCCATAATCGAGGTTAACAGGCCTCTCCTTTGGTCGGATAGCTTCTTTCGGCGAAAAACCGAAATGAGATGAAGCCAAAATGACATGGTGTCTGATCTCCTTCTAGATGACTGTCCCGACTGTATTGCTGATAACACCAACGCCTTGATTTATGGAATCAGAAGTTCTCCCAGCGTTCTTACCATGACACCCGTTCCGCCCTTGCTCTCCCAACTGCGCCCGCGCTCCAAATACGCCGTTCCTGCGATATCCAGATGCACCCAGGGCTTCTCCTCGGCAAACGCTCCGATGAACAGTCCGCCTGTACTTGCACCACCGTAACGGCCGCCGCTGTTCTTCAAATCTGCGGCATCGCTGTCCAGCTGCTTGCGGAACTCCGGATATGCCGGCAGCTGCCAGATCCGCTCGCCCGCTTTCTTCGAAGCCAGGATAACCTCCTGCAGCAAGGTCTCGTCATTGGTCACCGCGCCCGTAGCGATATCGCCAAGTGCGACACCCACTGCTCCCGTCAATGTAGCCACATCGACCAGCTTTGTTGCTCCGCGGCGGATGGCCATGGTCAATCCGTCAGCAAGGACCAGACGGCCTTCGGCATCCGTGTTGACGACCTCGACAGTCAGCCCGCTCATCATTGCAATGACATCTCCAGGCTTGATGGCACGGTCCGATGGCATATTCTCAGCAGTCGGAATGACCGCGACCACATTCACGGCAGGTTGAAGCTCACCGATAATCCGCATCGCGCCCAGCACAGCCGCCGCACCGCCCATATCGGAAATCATCGCCTCCATCCCCTGCGGCTTCTTGAGCGATATTCCGCCCGTATCGAAGGTGATGCCTTTGCCGATTATCCCCCAAATTTCCTCATCCTGCGGGGCACCGTTATAATGCAGCACAATCATTCTTGGCGGATTGGCGCTGCCTTGTCCGACTCCGAGAAGCCCTCCCATTCCCTGCTCCGCGGCGGACCACTCATCAAGAACCTCGCAGTCCAATCCATAGGTCAAAGCCAGCGACTCCGCTTCTTCCGCCAGCATTTCGGGCGTCAGTCTGTTGCCGGGCAGATTGACCAGGTCGCGCGCATAGCCGACGGACTGCGAGAATACGGTTCCGCGGCGGATGCCCGCCTCCCAGGGAGCCGACTCCTGTGCAGACGCTTGGGAGGAGTTGAACGATACCGATTGAATCGTGGACTGTCCCTTCTCCCCGTCCTTCTTCTCCGACTTGCGGGTGAAGGTTCCCAGCAGATAACCTTCCGTCAATGCCTGCGCCGCTTCACTAATAAGAGATTCCTGCGAAATGATAGAGAGATATCCGGGCAAAATCTGACGCACCGAAACAGCCTTCAAGCGTTTGGCCGCCTTTGCCGCTGCAGCTGCCGCGTCACGGAGACTATCGGTGTTCATGCCCGGTCCAGGCACACCGACATAAATGACATATGATGCGGATAGCAGACCCAACGTTGCCAGACACAATGTTTCCTTCGGCTCTGCTTTGAACAGCTTATTCTCAAAGTGCTGCCGCAGCGACGCGTCCAGTTGGGGATGGACCCATTGGGCATCTCCCACATTCTCTGAGAGCAGCTCCTCCCGGCTGACAAATCGGATAATGGTGTCAAATTCTTCTTCCCGCATTCCATATGTAAACTGAATACTCAACTGCAATCACTCCACTCTCAAAAGGTTCTTTATTTTATGACATACAAAAAATCGGGCATTCCCGATTTTAGGAGGCAGGTGCCCAAAATCAAGTTTATAACCCGATTCTAATCTTTTATTCCACTAATGGCAAATAGATATTAAACTCTGTTCCTTCTCCGCTGTTACTGGTTAAACGGATGGTACCGCCATGGTTGCGGACGATTCGGTAGCTCACCGAAAGCCCCAATCCCGTACCGGCCGATTTCGTAGTAAAAAAGGGCTCGAACAGCTTCGTTTTCGTTGTATGATCCATGCCTCGTCCGTTATCGCGTATCGTAATTTCAGCAAAGGCTCCATCACGCATGGTCACGATATCGATCAGTCCCGCACGTTCGCCCCGCATTTCCTCAATGGCATCCATCGCATTTCGCACAATGTTGAGGATCACCTGCTTGATTTGCTTGACATCAATAGAGATGTTGAGTTCCTCGTCATAGGACTCAAACTGAATCTGGCAATCTTTCATATGCGCTTCGCTTTCACACAGGAGGATAACCTCACGAAGCAGCGAATTGATCGGTACATTCTGCTTCATCGGAGCTGAGGGCTTGGAGGAGTTAAGAAATTCATAAATAATATCATTGGCGCGGTCGATCTCAGCCAATATAATCCGGGCGTATTCTTCTTTACCTAGCTGCAGCAGATGCGGCCTTAGCAGTTGGATAAATCCCCGGATAGAGGTCAGCGGATTGCGGATCTCATGGGCGATCGCAGCTGCGATCTTGCCTAACATCGCTAATTTATCATTCTGGTAGGCGCTTTGCTCGATCTGCTTGTATTCCGTTACGTCCTTCACGCTGAATAAATAATCGCCGTCAAGCTGATCGCCATATGTAACCGTCACCAACATATGGCGGCCGCTGGCATCCTGAAACTCCATATACCGGCTTCTTCTCAGGAACATTTCCTTATGCAGCTTTATCAAAATATGCTTGGTGCTGCGGCTTAGCTGGGAATTGGCCAGGATCTCCCGGAGATTGCAGCCAATCAGCGTCTTGCGGGGAATATCAAGCAGCTTGGCCATCTGTAAATTAATAAAAGATAAAAAGCCGTCGCTATCAAATATGGCAATACCGCTGTCCATATGCTGGAGCACGTTTTCATATTTATTTTTGACCATCTGAAACGACCGATGGGAGCTAAGCAGCATATCGCGCATTTCATTAAAACGCTGCTCTGGCGTCTGATCCGGCTGCAACCGGAATCTGAAGGCTACCATCAGTTCAATTAAAAAAATAAAAGACCGGCTGTAAAGCTTGAGCGCTTCCTCGGTTTCCACATTTGCGGCCAGTGTTTGCATGGACTCATCATGAATAGCGATGATATCCTCCGGATGGAGGCCATTGAGCAATTTTCCGATTTCGGTCGCTTCAAAAAGAGAAGCTTCACTGCCGGTCCGGATATATTCGGCGAGAGCCGGAAAGTAGCGCTTTCGGATTGCTTGCATGTTCTACTCCTCTCCTGCAGCATAAATCGTTTAATCGATATGAAGCGGAGAGACCAGCCATTTACGAAACGTCATTACAGTCCCGTGCGCACGATCACGTATCACATCCATATCATCGACGAGCTTCTCCAGACTGGATACTTGTACCCGGCTCAGCCCATGAAATTGGTCAAAAAGCCGCACTTCGATGCCGAGCTTCGATTCTTCCCTGCACCCTGCGATGGTTCGTATCACCATATATCCTCTTCCGCTAAGCGGGCTATGGAGCTTCACTGCCAATTCTGAAATGATATACGCAACAATAGTCTGATCCACGAGACCGAAGCCGATCGCTTTTGCAATGTCCCTTCCTCTCTGACGTGCGATGATGACATCGGCCGTCCCTCGAAAATGGAACATTTCCACTATATAATATCGCCTCCACTCTGTTAAACCGCTATTCGGGTTTGATCCAAGTAGAACTTACACTAATCATAGAGATATCACCTAATTTGTGTCAACAGGAGATACTGTCGAAATACGCCGTGTCAAAAAAGAACAATTTACACGCGATTTTTGACTCTTCGCCTGTATATAGCCCGCGTAGATTTAACATTCGTGCTTCCATTTGGCGTGCTTTACTCCATTTACAACCGTTCTCCATATTCTCTTCCAAAAACGACAAACAATGGCCATTGGGAAGTGTTTTTATGCTCCCTTTGCCCACATTCTAATTGTGATATCCATTTTGTCGTTTTTGGGTTCCACCTGCTTGCTGGAAATGGTCTTGCTTTTCTCCTGCTGCTTCTCCCCGCTCCACTGATCTTCGTCATTATGATCTTTAACCTTATTCTTCAGATTGTTTCGGTTCTTATTCTGTTCCTTGCGACTATTTCCGTTGTCTTTTTCCTTGTCCTTTTCCTTGTCTATTCCTTTGTCTTTTTCTTTGTCTATTTCTTTGTCCTTATCTTTGTCTTTGTCCTTATCTTTAACTTTATCTTTGTCTTTGTCATCGTTGCTATCAGTATCGTCGCTTCCGTTGCTGTTATCGTTACGGCTGTTATTGTTTTCATTATTGCTGTTGTGCTGACCGTTATTTTTGTCCTGCTTCTTGTTTTTCTCCTGCTTTTGTTTCATTTCCAGCTTCCATTTGTCGGATGAAGGTTTTTTTTCCTTGGAATCCGAGCCGTTTTTACCCAAGTCCGTGTCTGTCGAAGTGTTTTGACCTGGAACTGTTTTTCCTGTACCCGCTTTCTGACCGGAGGCTTTATCCTGCCTGGATTGATCAGCGCCCCCTTGATGCTGCTTATCCTTGTCTTTGCTGGATGATGGGACATCCTTTTGCGGGTTCTTCGCTTTATTTTCCTGACTTTTTCCTTTCTGGCGCTGACCCTCGGGAGCCTTTTTCGTTTTGGCTTGCTCTTCTTTTTCGGATTTGATCAGTTCCTGCAGTTTCTTCTTCAGCTGGTTCTGCTGGTCCGGCGAGACCTTATCCTTACCGTCGACGACGGCTTTGACCCCGCCCCAGTTCTTGGTTGTGTGCGGTATCGAATGGGTTTTCAGCTCCTCCACGGACACCTCATGCCCCTGGCTTTTGGCCAGCAGATAGACTGCCATTTTGCCTGCTGAAATCCCCTGCTCATTGGCTTCATCCCGCAACTCCTTCGGCGCTGCTAACGTCGTTACCTCCACATGGTTTGCGGAAGCGGCTGCAGTTTCTTCCAACACCTTCTTAATAGCCGTATCCATTTGTTGAGACAATTGTCTCTCATATGACACATCATCGACCTGACGCATCATGATGCTTGTAATTACAATCTCCCCCCCGTCTGTTGGCAGATAATGTTGATTCTGTACACGCTCCATAATGCTCCGAGTCACCTGTTCCAGAGGCAAATCATGAAAGGCAAGGTCCTTAATGAGACTGATTCCGGTCTGATTCAAAGCACGGAGCTGAACGACATGCTCGTTCTTATTGATACCTAGTTCCAGACTGGGATTGATATCCATAGTCAGATAAGCGGCAACAGCTGATTGTTCCTTGAATGGCAACACCAGAAAGGGAACGAACAGCAGGAGTAAGACGACCGCGGCGAGCGTGGTCAAACGGAGAAGACGGCGTGGAATGCCCCGTCTGGCGTCTGCCGGAAAAAGGATCTCTTCTCCGATAGAGGCATCCGGCTTGACAGGTAGACGATAAAAGGAGCCCTCAGCTGTCAAAACGACCAGATGACGTTTGCTGATCTCCATGACGATTCCGCGATTCATACTCTCACTCCCATCGACTGATGTCCAGCTTCCTTTTGGGGCGACAGGACAGGCTCCAGATAATGCTGCAGATAAGGATAATCTCCGCGCTGCAGTACTGCTAATGCAATCAAATATTTACGATTGCGTTCGATCGTTTTTCTCGATACCCCGGACATTTGACAAAGCTCCTTCACTGGCAGCTTCCGGGTTTCCATAAGTGACTCATACATGCCGGGTGATGAGGCGAGAGTGCGGCTGATCGCGATCAGCATCTCGCGGGAGTCAGCATGCTTGGGAGACAAATCCGGCAAATCCATGAACGCAATATCGTACATCTGCAGGCTATGGTTGTAATCTGAAATCTCCATCCTTCTGG
The DNA here is from genome assembly GCF_014641075.1 of Paenibacillus nasutitermitis. Lineage (GTDB taxonomy): Bacteria > Bacillota > Bacilli > Paenibacillales > Paenibacillaceae > Paenibacillus_Z > Paenibacillus_Z nasutitermitis. Next base: position 251,024 of record NZ_BMHP01000001.1, on the reverse strand, counting down.
CATCCGCATGCTGAGTGTCCTGGAAGCGGCTGACGGATTCCTGCATTTCAATGGGGTTAATGGTTTGCCCCTCATCATCCAGGCGATCAAAAGAGCTGTAGGGTACGGTATGCTGATGGCGCTGTTCTTTTCGTACATAATCAATAAGCCTGCGCCGAATGACCGTTTCGGCAAAACCGAGAAACGATTTTCCTGCTTGACTTGAAAATTGCTCCATTGCTTCATGAAAGGCGCTGAGTGCAATACTGAACTCATCGTCCCTGGAAGGATCTATATATCTTTTACAAAAACGGCTCGTAACTTTAGCGATATACGGCTTATAAGCCAGGATGAATGCATCGCGTGAAGCTTCACCGGAGCGTATAAGCTCCACCATCATTTCGGGCGAAGCCTTCTCGTTCTTTTGTGGTGGCAAGTCAGACCCGTGTTTTCCGAATAATCGTTTAAATACGACGAGTAGCAACAATTCCACCTCTCCTTACAAGTTTCGTGCGGTTCTGTGGTCTTAAGGGGGTATAAACCGCACCGTTCAAAGAAAAAAGCCCCCTTGTTTAAGGAGGCGTAAACCTTTTAACAATATCCCTCGGATGTCCGCCGCTTACGAAGCTTATTACGCCGCTGGCTTAATGTGCCAAGCCTTCGCTTTAATTCCAATTGCCAACCTTCATCGGAAATCTGTTTAGCAAAGCAGAGCAGATCAAGTGCCATATCGATCTGGTTTTGTACGACATCCATGGGATCCTCGTCCTCATTGTTTACGCAGTTCTCGAATAAGGTCTCATTGTCCTTCTCGACATATTCAAGAAAATCGACTTCGGGAGCACCGTCGCCATGAGCATATTCAGCTAAAATTTCATATTCATTTTCAACCATATGATGGATTTCCACTCGATGACATACCGGACAGAACAGAATAGGAACGTTATGAATATGCGTACGAAAATGCTTTAATGTACCGTTTGTACCAATCATACTTGCACCGCAGCAGAAACTCATGACAGACTCCTCCTTACCCACATTAAACCTTGGTTAATCAGAATGAGTTTTTTCAAAAAAATATGCTTGCAAAATGAGTTAAGTTTGTCGAATCCGTATTTCTTGATAGCCGCCTTATATAACTGTTTTATTGAATATCTCTAAAGGTATTCGTTATGTATATTTATAATTCCTGCTTGACTTCGGATTAATACCCTGTATGCTACTTGCTTGGGCATTTTGCTCCATAGCGGCGAAAAACCCGGGAGCCTAAGGAAGGCTGCCGGGTTTTGTCATGTTGAAACAGGAAGATACTTATTTCGCTACCAGATGCTTGTCGCCTGGTTTCCAGTTGATCGGGCACAAACCGCCGGATTGGAGCGCCTGCAGCACACGGATTGTTTCTTCAACGCTGCGTCCAACATCGTTATGGTTAACGACTTGATATTTGATTTCGCCATCCGGATCGATGATGAACAAACCACGCAGTGCGATTCCTTCTTCTTCGATCAGAACGCCATAGTCACGGGCAACGCTCTTGGTAATATCAGCGCCAAGAGGGAAATTCAGTTTGCCCAGGCCATTATCATTAACCGGTGTATTGATCCAAGCACGGTGGCTGTGTTTGCTGTCTACGCTGACACCAAGAATTTCGGTTTTCAGTTCGCTGAACTGGCTTGCAGCGTCACTAAGAGCCGTAATTTCCGTCGGGCACACGAAAGTGAAATCCAAAGGATAGAAGAAAAGTACCAGCCACTTGCCTTTGTAGTCTGCAAGTGAAGCATTGCCGAAATCCTGTCCATTGCCGCTCACCGTTTCCAAAGTGAAATCAGGAGCCGGACGACCTACCAAACGTTCTGCCATTTGCGAATACCTCCTAAGTTTTTTGCGGCAAGCTTCCTTAAACAATCATCGCTATAGTCGCGAATAATTTGCTGCCGGAAAACTTACGCAATGTTGTTGTTTGCGAACCGCTCAACGATCCTCGTCACTCTGTCGGAAAAAGGGGTCGAAAAGCTTTCGCTTCGAATTGATTAACGCTTTCCTTCCGGTACGGGGCCGTTTGAAGCGGATAACCTTTACCGGCCTTGGACAAGCGCTCCTAGCATGTTGCTCTGTTTAAAATCCTAACATCACTTTGTAACAAAGTCAAGAATGAAATGATTTCTTTTTAATAATTATTATAAACTACTTCTTCATCGCAGCAATGATCAAATCGCCCATCGCAACTGTTCCAATAGCCTTGCTCTTGTCCACTGCGATGTCTCCTGTGCGGTGTCCGGCGTTCAGCACGGACTCTACGGCATCTTCAATCGATTGCGCCGCTTCCTTGTAATCGAACGTGAGCCTGAACATCAGGGCAACGGATAAAATAGTTGCAATCGGGTTGGAAATGCCTTGTCCGGCAATATCAGGCGCCGAACCGTGCACCGGCTCATAAAGGCCAAAGCTTCCTTCGCCCAGGGAGGCGGATTGCAGCATTCCGATCGATCCCGTCAGCATCGCCGCTTCATCGCTCAAAATATCGCCGAACATGTTTTCCGTCACAATAACGTCAAAGCTCGACGGGCGGCGAAGAAGCTGCATCGCACAGTTGTCAACTAGAACATGCTCCAGCTCCACGTCCGGATAATCAGGTGCAATCCGGTTCACGACCTCACGCCACAGACGGGAAGTTTCCAGCACATTTGCTTTGTCTACAGATGCCAGCTTCTTGCGGCGCGTACGGGCAATTTCGAACGCCTGACGGACAATCCGCTCAATCTCGGTCACGTTGTAGACGCAGGTATCTACGGCTTCCTCGCCTCCAGCGCCTTCGCGGCGGAACTTCTCGCCAAAATAAATGCCTCCGGTCAGCTCGCGCACAACGATCAGATCCGTACCTTCGAGCACTTCAGGCTTGAGCGTTGAAGCTTCTTTCAAACAATCAAAAACATTCGCAGGACGAATATTCGAGAACAAGCCAAGCGCTTTGCGAATGCCAAGCAGGCCGGTTTCCGGACGAAGCTCCTTGGAATTATTGTCCCATTTCGGCCCCCCGACAGCGCCAAGCAGCACGGCATCTGCCCGTTTGCAAATGTCGAGCGTTTCCTGGGGAAGCGGCGTACCCTTCTCATCGATCGCGATGCCACCAAAAAGTCCGTGCTCGGTTTCAAACTTATAACCGAACAGCTCTTCGGTTTTTTTCAATACTTTTAGCGCTTCGGCTACAACTTCCGGTCCAATGCCGTCGCCCGCGATGACCGCGATTTTTTTAACGTCTGCCATAATGGAATTCTCCTTTGATTTGGGGCTTGCTTCCTGCTCTGCTGGCATAGATTCGTTCGCCGCCAGTCCTGCAACCCTTTTGATTATGATTCTCAGTCTATGTTCAGTTGTACCATATTTCGGCGCATAAGACAAAGATATTAAAGCTATGACTTCTATAGGCAAGATGCATAAGCGAAGTACCTGGTGACCCGGGGCTTTCCGGTTTATGCGCCATGTCCACATTTCCCACTCTTGCGGCTTTCCCGCTTCAGCAAGGATATATCCGCTAGCAGCCCCTTCGTCCTGAATATTTTTCGTTTGCGCCGCTTTATGATCAGCGATCAAAATCGGCTGGATGAAACCAAATCAGGGTTTTTGCACGCCTAGAACAAGCCCATATCCTTGGCTTTCTTGGCAGCGTCCTTGCTGCTTTTCCCGCCCAGCTTGCGCAAAATGTTGCTGACATGATTCTTGACCGTACGGAGCGAAAGAAATTCCTTCTCGGCAATCTCGGATTGGCTGTACCCTTCATGAATCATGGACAGCATCTGCAGCTCTGACGGGGTAACCTGCCGTTTGAATTTATCCACTTCATATTCCCGCTCCAGGTGCTTCAACCGCCTGAACTCCTCCAGCATCTGTCTGGCCGCCGAGGCGTCGATCGCGGAATGGTCGGCTGCTGCTTTGCGGACGGCATCTGGAATGACCGAGAATTCGGATTTGACCAAATAATTGACTGCCCCCGCCCGGAAGGCTTCCACAACGAATGCTTTATCATCCATGGAAGTCAGCATCATGATGCGTGCGTCCGAGGACAACGGCAGCTCTCCGGCAAGCCGGAGCCCCTCCGGACTGTCCGCCAGCATAATATCCAGCAGAATGACATCCGGCTGCGCTTCCTCGGCCCGCTGCAGAGCTCTCTCCGCCGTATCGGCCTCCGCTACCACAACCATGTCAGGCTGGCTGTTGATGTAGGCAGCCAGCCCTCTGCGCCAGTCCGGATCGTCCTCAACAATCATGACCCTGATGTTCACATTTTCTACTGTCATCATCCTGCTCCTTTGGCCTTTTTTATCGCTGGAAAATGGAAGGAGACCACCGTTCCCCTGCCGGGCTCGCTCTGTACCTTCAGCTCCCCGCCCTGGCGATGCATCAGCTGCATGCAATATGCCAGACCAAGACCGAAATTCATAGCTTTGCCGCTTTTTGTTGTGAAGAATGGTTCTGTCACTTTGCGCAAATGCTGTTTCTCGATGCCGGTACCGCTGTCCCGAACTTCAATGGTGCTGCCGCGCCTTCCGCCAATCACCCTGACCTTCAGCTCCCCGCCGCCTGGCATGGCTTCAACGGCATTGGACAGCACATTGTTGATCGCTTCGGCTGTCTGGACGGGATCGATCAGAGCCTCCGCACTTTCGTCGTAATGCGCATGAAGCACAATCCGGCCTTCAAGACGCGGAAGAAGCGCTGTCAGCTGGTCGCGCACAAGCGTTGACAAACCGGAACGCTGCGGCTGCAGCCTCAGCTCCTGCGTACGCTCGTGCACGCTCCTGATCATATCCTCGATATGAATGGCTGCCGTGCCGATGACCCGGATATCCTCACGCAGCTCCTGACCGGTTTCAGCCGAACGCTCGATTTTGTCGCTGAACAGTTTAATTTTGCCAATATCATTCTTGATGGCATGATTAAGCATGGCCGTCCCGCTGGTGATCGCGCGCAGCGAGAAATCCAGCCGCCGCCTTTCAATGAGCAGCTGAACGCCAAGAAACCCAAAATTAAAGAGCGCCACAATAAATACAACGAAAGCAAACGCGATCGGCCACACATTATAACGCCACATGCCGTAAAGGCCGAATAGTGGCATAAGATAATTCATAAACAAGGCAATCAGGACAGCAGGAAGCACGGCCGCCATCATGACCGCATGCGCCCTCCGGTCTGCCGGGTGGCGGTCTTGCTTAAGCAGGAGCAGCACAGCCCCTACGACTATATATGGAATTGCCCATATCGCCAGCAGTCCAAAATGGACAGGAGTATCCGGCGTAACCGGAACAGCCAGCATGCCTAACGGAAACAACAATGCCAACGCAGGAAGCTTCCTTGCATAAAAGAACGGCAGTGCGCCCGCATGATAGGAGGAAGCAAAACAAATAAATGCATATGGCAATCCGTAGTAACTTGTCCATGAACATCCGCGCTGGACAATCCGCAGCCATCGTTCATGACCGGTGTTGATCAGCCCAGAGTCAAGCCAGGCGAGTATCCACCCTTCAATAACGGACGCCAATGCCCCTGTTCCGCCGCAGAAAGCAACCAGGCTGAGCCAGCGTACCGCCGCGCTCTTGCGGTTGGTAGCCAGCAGCAAAGCAGATGCGGTCCAAAGCGCTATCCAGACAAATAACATCCGTGTAAAAATCCTCCCTGATCCTATATGTACTCCCATTATAGCATGGGTTCATAGACCCAGGTGAGTAAATAGCGCAACATCGACGATTTCATATTGTTGGCAGAGGGAAACCATGATTAATGGCTAGTGGATGCAAAAAAAAGCATCCTTATGCCCGGATGAGAGCAAATGGATGCGTGCAAAGTTTAAAACAGGCGCCTTCCAAGTGGAAAGCTGGCGCAAGGCATCTAAATCAGGCTCATCTTGTCACGACGGCCAGGTGTTTTGCGTTTCTCGATCAGCCGGTTGAGCGCATCGATATATGCGCGGGCGCTGGCTTCCAGAATATCGGTGCTGAGACCGCGTCCCTGCGCCGATACGCCATCCTGAGCGAGCACGACATGAACCTCGCCGAGCGCATCCTTGCCATGCGTGACGGACTTGATGGAGTAATCCTCCAGCGTGGCGGTCTCTCCCGTTACCGCATCGATCGCATTATATATCGCATCAACGGAACCGTTGCCTTCGGCCTTCTGCTCCCGCACGCCATGCTCTTCGATGCTGATACGGACGGTCGCACTAGGCACCGATTTGTTGCCATAGCTGACTTCAATCGTTTCCAGCGTATAAATTTCCGGTGTATCGATGAGCTTCTCTTCCAGAAGCGCGCGAATATCCTCATCGCTTACATCCTTCTTCTTGTCCGCCAGATCCTTGAACTTGGCGAATGCCTGGTTCACGGATTCGTCGCTGAGCTCATAACCCAGATCGATCAGCTTCTCGCGGAATGCATGCCGTCCGGAGTGTTTGCCCAATACGAGCTTGGATTCCTTCAGCCCGATGATATCGGGTGAAATAATCTCGTAGGTCGTTTTCTCCTTCAGCATGCCGTCTTGATGAATGCCGGACTCATGAGCGAATGCATTCGCGCCGACAATCGCTTTGTTGCCCGGTACCACCATGCCGGTCAGCTTGCTGACCAAACGGCTGGTCTTGGCAATTTCACTCAATGTGAGCGATGTGTTCGCCTGGAAGAAATCGGCACGTGTAGCAAGCGCCATTGCAACTTCCTCGATGGCGGTATTGCCTGCACGCTCGCCAATGCCGTTAATCGTGCCTTCGATTTGATCAGCACCGTTGAGGATCGCCGCCAGCGCGTTAGCCGTTGCCATGCCCAGATCATCATGGCAATGTGCGCTTAGCTGAATCTTCTCAATCCCTGGAACCTCGGACTTAAGCGTTTTGAAGATATGGCCGAACTCGGACGGGTTCATGTAGCCCACCGTATCCGGAATATTGACTACCGTAGCACCGGCACGAATAGCCATCGCCGTTACTTCGCATAGGAAGTCAAGCTCGGTGCGTCCGGCATCCTCCGGGGAGAACTCTACTTTGTCAAAGTATTGCTTCGCATAACGGATCGCTTTCTCCGCGGTTTCCAGCACCTGCTCCTTCTCCATCCGCAGCTTGTGCTTGCGGTGGATCGGCGATGTAGCCAGAAACAAGTGGACGCAAGGATCCTGCGCGCCTTTGAGTGCTTCTTTTACCGCATCGATATCCTGCTCCCGCGAACGGGCAAGACCGATGATAGTCGCGTTCTTCACGGCGCGGGCTACCGCGTTCACAGCTTCCAGATCGCCTGGGGAAGCTGCCGGAAATCCGGCTTCAATCCGGTCGACACCCAGCTTCTCCAGCTGCAGGCCGATTTCGACTTTTTCTTTCGTGTTCAGGTTTACGCCGGGAGATTGCTCCCCATCACGAAGCGTTGTGTCAAATACATAAATTTTACGCAAGTCGTACACCTCCATGAACGGAATGATCCCGGATGGCGGAACGCTCCCTCATCCGCCAGGCAGGCGAAGAGGGAAACGTCCCTGGAATCCGGGATGACAGGTTAGCCCTATTGAGAAGAGAAACAAGCCCGCCGCCCGATAGGCTAGTCAATGCGGGCTTCTTCTCTTTTGTATCTAAGATTTACTTCTTGATCCAGTGCATCAGTTCACGAAGCTGTCCGCCGACTACTTCAATCGGATGCTCGGCTTCGTTGCGGCGGGTAGCCGTCAGCATAGCGCGGTTGGACTGGTTCTCAAGAATGAAGTCGCGGGCAAAACGTCCGGATTGAATATCAACCAGCACTTCTTTCATCGCTTTCTTCGTTTCGTCGGTTACAATGCGAGGTCCGGTAACATAGTCGCCATACTCAGCTGTGTTGGAGATGGAATCGCGCATGGAGGCAAGACCACCTTCATACATCAGATCGACAATCAGCTTCAGCTCATGCAAGCATTCGAAGTAAGCCATCTCTGGAGCATAACCGGCTTCGACCAGTGTTTCGAAGCCCGCTTTGACCAGCGCGCTTGCACCGCCGCAAAGGACAGCCTGCTCGCCGAACAAATCGGTTTCCGTTTCTTCGCGGAAAGACGTTTCAATAACGCCCGCGCGCGTACAGCCGATGCCTTTAGCATAAGCAAGGCCGATTGCTTTGGCATTGCCGGTTGCGTCCTGTTCGATTGCGATAAGTCCTGGAACCCCAAAGCCTTCCACGTATGTGCGGCGAACCATGTGGCCTGGCGATTTTGGAGCAACAAGCAGTACATCGGTATCTTTATTAGGGATAATTTGTCCGAAATGAACGTTAAAACCATGGGAGAACAACAGAGCCGCGCCTTTTTTCAGGTTCGGTTCAATCTCTTCCTTATATACCTTAGCTTGTGTTTCATCCGGCATAAGGATTTGTACAACATCCGCTACTTTAGTCGCTTCTGCTACGGACAATACTTCAAACCCGTCGTTTTTCGCTTTTTCAGCGGATTTGCCGGCTCGAAGACCGATAACCACTTTCAAGCCGCTGTCGCGCAGGTTTTGTGCTTGAGCATGTCCTTGGCTGCCGTAACCGATAACTGCGATTGTTTTACCTTGAAGTACGCTTTGGTCTGCATCTTTTTCATAATACAATGTAACTGCCATTGATAATAATGCCTCCTTTAATTTAACCCTTTTGAGCGGGTGTTAAAGGAGGGACGGTCGGAAGTACAAACTGTTTCCGAGCTCCCCCGCTTTAACTCCCGCCCAAAACGGGCGGTTGTTTCTTTTATCTCGCATTCCCGCGAATCATCGCGGTTACGCCGGTACGTGACAGCTCGCGGATGCCGTAAGGCTTCAGGAGCTCGACCATGGCATCGATTTTGTCGGTATCCCCGACAACCTGTACAACAAGCGTGCTGGTGCCAATATCCACAACAGCCGCGCGGAATGTATCGACCACGCCAAGAATTTCCGGACGCGACGACGGCTCGGCATTCACCTTGATGAGCGCAAGCTCGCGGCCAACCATTGGATTGGCGCTCAGATCAATAACTTTAATAACATCAATAAGCTTATACAATTGCTTGGTGACTTGCTCCAGCGTATGATCATCGCCTGTCGTGACGATAACCATCCGGGACAAGCCAGGCTCTTCGCTTGTCCCTACTGTAATGCTTTCAATATTGAACCCGCGGCGTCCGAACAGGCCGGATACCCGCTGCAGAACGCCGGGCTGGTCGTTTACGAGAACGGCAATCGTATGTTTCTTCATTGTGAATCCCCCATTAGCATATCATCGATCGTTGATCCTTGCGTAACCATCGGATAAACGTTCTCGCCTTTGCGGACGACAAATTCGACTACGGCCGGTCCAGGATGATCCATCGCTGCGATCCAGGCATCGCGTGCTTCTTCCTTGTTCGTCGCCCGGAATGCTTTGACCCCGTATGCCTCCGAGAGCTTGACGAAGTCCGGGCTGCCTGCCAGATCGATGTGGCTGGTGCGGTTCTCATAGATAAGCTCCTGCCATTGGCGAACCATTCCCAGCACCTGGTTGTTAATAATCGCAACCTTAACCGGGATGTTGTTGATGGAACATACCGCCAACTCCTGGGCGCACATTTGCATGCCCCCATCACCGTTAATGGAAACGACAAGCCGGTCGGGATGGGCCATCTGTGCACCGATCGAGGACGGGAACCCAAAGCCCATGGTCCCCAGACCGCCCGATGTGATCCATGAACGCGGCTGGTTGAAACGGTAATATTGCGCCGCCCACATCTGATGCTGCCCAACGTCCGTCGTTACAATCGCTTCACCTTTGGTCGTCTCATGGATCATCTCGATAACCCATTGCGGCTTCAACTCTACGTCGGAATCCACATAGCTCAAAGGATAATCTTGCTTGGACTGCAGGATATGCGCACGCCAGGCATCCGCTTTCGCTGCATATTTCACATCCTTGTTCGCCTGCTGGAGAACAGTCTTGATATCGCCGACAATCGGAATATCAGTCGGAACATTCTTGCCGATCTCCGCCGGATCGATATCAATGTGTACGATTTTGGCTTTTGGAGCAAAACCGTTCAGCTTCATCGTTACCCGGTCATCGAAACGTGCGCCAATATTAATCAGCAGATCCGCTGACTGGATCGCTTTGTTGGCCGTATACGTGCCATGCATACCCGGCATGCCCATCCATAAGTCGTTGCCGCTCGGGAATGCGCCCAGACCAAGCAGCGTCGTTGTAATCGGAATGCCCGCTTTCGTGGCGAATTCGAACAGCTCCTCATGCCCGCCGGAGTATACAACTCCGCCGCCCGCAAGAATGACCGGACGCTCCGCTTCCTCAATCGCTTTGATCATTTTGTCAATTTGCGGCTTCTTCGCGGATACGGTCGGATTGTACCCGCGGATGCTGACTTCGTTCACAGGCTTGAATAATGCCTTATGCGACGAAACATCCTTCGGAATATCGATCAGTACCGGCCCTTTGCGGCCTGTATTGGCAATATGAAAAGCTTCATGAATGATGCGTGGCAGATCATCAACATCGCGCACCAGATAGCTATGTTTGGTAATCGGCATCGTAATGCCGGTAATATCCGCTTCCTGAAAAGCATCTGTTCCGATAAAGTTCGTCGCAACATTGCCCGTTATGACGACAAGCGGCACCGAATCCATATACGCGGTTGCGATTCCCGTTACTAAATTCGTAGCTCCCGGTCCCGACGTTGCGATACATACGCCGACCTTCCCGCTAGCACGCGCATAGCCGTCTGCCGCATGAATGGCGCCTTGTTCGTGGCGGGTCAGCAGATGGTGGAAATCCGAGAATCCATGCATAGCATCATAGATGAACAACACAGCTCCTCCGGGATAACCGAAGACGCAATCGACACCTTCAAGCACCAAGCTGCGAAGCAGCATTTCCGAACCGGTAATAACATCTGGTTTACTCATTCTTTCCATCAATTCTTCTTTTGACCTTAGCGTTGCACTTTGAGCGACCATTAAGTCGTCCTCCTCTCTTGAAAAACAAAAAAACCTTTCGCGCCCTGACGCCTTATTCAGCGTCTAGGGACGAAAGGTATATCTTCCGTGGTACCACCCAGGTTTGTTATTCACTTCGCAGCAAATAACCTCAATAGGTAAGAACGGCGTGCACGCAATCGTTCATACCTTGGCACCTTAACGTGTGCCTTACGATTTCCCCTAATACGATTATCACAAAATCAAGTTGTGCAATCTTTTCAGGGAAACAGCTCCGAGGTGAGCTCGTTGGAAAGGGATTCTGGCGACGGTTGCAGCAAATCCGTCCGCTCTCTGAGCAAAAGAGCCCTTAACACTTCGTCCTCTTCATAGCAGATCCATTATTTGAAAATATCCGGACCATTGAGTTGGTCTGTTCGGAGATTTCTTGATACTGATAAGAACCTGACATTCATCATGGCTCAATCGCCCTGTTAAATCATGCCAGTAATACGGGAACCCTTGGTCCTTGTGTGTTGCTTAAAACTTATTATATGCTTCGTGGCCGCGTTAGTCAAGAACGATTGTAGGTTGCAAGGGCAAAATAACCGAAAAAGGCCTTTGATCAGGGGAGCATTTCGGAATGCCCCCACATAAGATGATAGAACTATTGCACCGGGTGCCGACTGACACAAAAGCCCGGCTGAAAGCAGGTTGATTATCATTGATCAGACCAAGGCGGGCAAGAACAGATGATACCGAGATCATCCGATTAATCAAATCCGAACTGATGCCTCTGTCCTTTTCGACTTCTCCCCGGGATGCGCAGACCATCCGCGAGCTGCCCATTCGCCTTCGCAGCGGCACGACCTTCGTGGTTTCACGAACAAAAACAAGCACGCCGCTCGGCTTCGTTCACCTCTACACGCAAGGCGGCACGCTGCTCTACGACATGCTTGCGGTTCATCCACAGCATCGCGGGAAGAAATTGGGGACCAAGCTGATGGCTTACGGCGAAGCCTACGCGCGGAAACAAGAATGCACAACAGCCCGATTATTCGTGGATTACAGCAATAACGACGCTCAGCGGCTATACACCCGTCTCGGTTTCCGCGCGAACCGCGACTTTCCGGAATTGCGCTGCTTCGAGATGGTTAAATCATTGACTTAAAAAACACGTACCCCGTCAATTAACAAACTCGGCCTAGTAGTTTTTGAAACCTGGCGGGCAGCATGGATTTCCGTAACCTCCACCATATCCAGGGCCGTATACCGGTCCGGGACCATAGCCTGGCCCAAACCCTGGTCCAAACCCGGAACCGAATCCGGGACCGAATCCGCCGGCAAACGGAAGTGTACCAATGGCCAGCAAATCAAAAAGTACGAGCGGCAATATGGCTTTGGTTCTAACAGATTTGCCTTTTCCTTTTCCTTTGCCTGCCGGACGCAAATAAAGCTTATTCTCATGAACACGGACGAGCTTGCCCGTCCGCACGGATCCGTCCCTGCGAACCGCATAGATTGTTTTGCCAATAAGCTTACGTGCCTGATCTTTGGAGACGCGTTGCATGCGCAATCCCTCCTGTACATGTCATTCGAACCTTTGCTGCGGGTTTCCCGGGGTTGATGGGCAGGCTGTCCCCCCTTACGAAACCTTCGCTTAGTTACCCTGTACAGCTTATTCGGGATGAGCGGCTGCCGATTGTACCGTTGTCCATAGCCTCTTAAAGATAGGCTGACTGCGGTCTCAATAAAAAAAGAAGACGCCTTTTGCGGCATCCTCATTGTACCTGTCTCTATAGATATTTAAAGTACATGGAAACTTTATGAAAGCCATGAAATAAGAAAAAAAGCCCTTCCGCACACGGATGGCTCTTTTTGTAACACTTCTATATGCAAATGCTAGGCATTTACTTTCTCTTTTGCGATACCTGCAAGCGAGTTGAACGCATTAATGTCATTGACCGCAAGGTCAGCAAGCATTTTGCGGTTCACTTCCACGCCGGCTTGCTTCAAGCCGAACATGAATTTGCTGTAGGACAGGCCGTTCAAACGAGCTGCTGCATTGATACGAACGATCCACAGTCTGCGGAAATCGCGTTTGTTGCGGCGACGGTCGCGGTATGCGTAAATCAGCGATTTCATTACTTGCTCTTTCGCTGTTTTAAACAGGCGATGCTTGGAACCGAAATAGCCTTTAGCCAGCTTCAAAATCCGTTTACGACGACGTGCGCGGACGAATCCGCCTTTAACTCTTGCCATGAATAGAAACCTCCCGAATGTTGGTTATGCTTATGTTTGCTGCTATGAGGATGCCAAAAAGTCCATGTTCATGAATTTTTTGAATCCGCGTTTATGTGCTATTTCAAATTTCCAAGGCCTTGCTTCAAGCGGCGAACATCGCCTGCAGCCATCAGCGGCTGTGTTGCCAATACGCGCTTTTGACGAGCGGACTTGCCGGAGAGCAAATGATTGCGGAACGCTTTGAAGCGTTTAACTTTACCGGTACCGGTAATTTTGAAGCGGTCTTTCAGACTGCTGTGTGTTTTCATTTTAGGCATGTGGTGATCCTCCTCATTGATTATGCGTTAGTTGGTTGTTTTGGGCGCCAATATCATGATCATGCTGCGGCCTTCCAGCTTCGGCATACGTTCCATGACACACAGATCGGCAACTTCCTTCGCCAGCCGGTCAAGAATCTTCTGACCAACGGATGCATGCGTAATTTCACGGCCGCGGAAGCGGACGGAACATTTCACTTTATCGCCTTCACCCAGAAATTTCACTACATTGCGGAATTTAGTCTGGTAATCGTTCTCGTCGATGTTGGCACGGAACCATACTTCTTTGGTATCCACAATCTTCTGGTTCTTGCGGGCTTCCTTCTCTTTCTTCTGCGTTTCATAGCGGAACTTGCCATAATCCATGATGCGGCATACTGGCGGTTTCGCCGTAGGTGCAATGTTCACAAGATCAAGGTTTGCATCGATTGCCATCTGCAACGCTTCACGAAATAATTTAATTCCGATTTGTTCGCCATCCGCACCTACTACACGTACTTCGCGGGCTCGAATCTCATCGTTGATTTGATGTTCCCTGCTAATAGCCTGCCACCTCCAAATTTTGCGAATCGTTGAAGCAAAATAAAAAATGCGGATCCGCACGGACCCGCATTCCATTAACCAAGATTGTAGGCATTCAATCATCGCCTTAAACGGCGAAGCCTATTTCAATCATCGATCGCGAACCAGCCGGCCGACTGCCGAACAGGTGAGAAGCGGGTGCTTCTGCTTTTGCGTTAACGCGATACATGCCTGCGTCACCAAATTAATATATCATGTCTATCGCTTTGATGTCAACTATCAAATTGGGACACGACTTATATCTGCTTGCTTTGCACTTCTTCCAGCCGAAGCACCCGTGTATGCTGGGTATGGCTCCACTGTTTGTTGTTTTGCGTAAAGAAGGCATAGAACGTAATCGGCAGCCATGAAAGCTGGAATACGATCATGGACAACAAGTGCGCATACATCTTGCCGGATTTGATTCCTTCGAGCAACATGACCAGCGGGAACATAACCGCAGTCAGCGAAATGGCAACGATCGGCAGCCAGAGCGGCAGATAAAAATAAATCGAAGTAAAAGCATTTTGGGCGGGAATAATATTATCAATCCAAAGGATCGCCGTCGCCACGAAACCGATAAAGGTACTGTACACGGATATGGAGTAAAGTGCGGCGTCGAATTTGACGAAATTGCGTTCCTTGATGCTTGCCCAGAGCAGCGGGAAGAAATAATGCCGGGCCACGGTAAAATGCCCCTGCATCCAGCGCAAGCGCTGACGCGATGAAGCCTTGAACGTAAGCGGCTTCTCATCGTAAACTTTGGCATCGTAATTTAGTACCGGATGTATGCCGCGTTTTACGCAGCGCATGGAGAATTCCAAATCCTCCACCAGACTTGTCGCACCCCAGCCCATTTCTTTCAAGAGGCCGGCTTCAAAACACATCCCCGTGCCGCCAAGGAAGTTGGCCATATTCAGATTGCGGCGCGAAAGCTGCCACAAACGGTTGCAATACCAGTAGGTAATCGCATAAGAAGCAGTAACCCAGGAATCGGACGGATTCTTCGTATCCAGGTAACCTTGTATCACCTGCTTGCCTTCGCAAAGATCATTGTTCATGTGGAGCAGGAAGTCATTGCCGACCAGATTGTCGGCGTCGAACATGACGATGGCATCGTATTGCCGCTGCATGCCCCAAAGCTCCTTCAGCATCCACTCGATCGCGTGACCCTTGCCGCGCAAATGCGGGTTCTGGCGCTCGCATGCATGTACGCCATAGCTGCGTGCAATTTCAGCCGTGCCGTCCGTGCAGTTGTCGCAAATGACAAAAATATCGTAAAGTTCTTTCGGATAATCAAGATTTTTAAGGTTTTCGATTAATGCGCCCACAACCTGCTCCTCATTATGGGCTGCGACGAGCACGGCAAATGATTTTTGTGGTTTGTGCTGCAGATGCCTTCTTTTGCGAACGATTCCGAACAGCGAAATGGTGAATTGATAAACACCGACGAACGCCAAAAAGATTTGGAAAAAAATTAAAAGTGAATTGACCATAACCATTACTGCCCCCTTGAGACCCCATTTTTCATATTCTCTCTGGTTTTGGTGCGTGTGTTGATTCATCGATGCGGTTCTATTTGTTTGTTTTCCGCAGCCATAATGATTTTCCACACTAATTTCCTTTTTGTCAAAAGCGTAAATGTCCTTTTTTCGGTCCTTTTAGCTTAGAAAAAGGCTTACATGGTCCTTCCAGCAAGCTTAAACCCTGTTTTTCTGATGCTACACCCTTTTTTTCATGCATTTTACGAAAAAATCATAATCGTTCGCCTAACTACTTAACGAAAAAACGGATGTAAAAGTTTCATCAACCAAGCTGGCATTGTGACGGAATGATGAACTTGATGGAAACGGATCCTCATTATTCCAATCCTTGAGGGGCAGATTCCATTCCAGAACTTCTATCTCCATAACATCTTAACCATCCTATGCCGATTGTAAAACGGAAAATTTCGGTCAAATTACTTTTAAATCCGGCATTTCATGCAAAATAGGCGCTTTCTCAACAGAAAACGCCTGCTATCGGGCACAATCGGCTGCAACTCCAGCCCCACGCAATTCGTATATCCTATATGTGGTTAAATAGGTATTAACAAATTTCTTGATTGATACTGTACATACAATTTCATTGTAAACTGTAATAGATGCAGATTTTCGACTCCATTGAAAAAAAGGAGGTATGCTCGATGAGCCGGGTCGTTTCTTGGCTGCAATCCAATGAGCGGCGGATCTTTATGTGGGTGAACCGCGGACCTTCCCATCGGGGGTTAAAAAGATGGCTGGGAAGATGGCTGAATACCATTACGCATACAGGCGGAGCCACATTTACACTGAGCAGTGCGCTTCTTTGCGCACTGCTCGCGCCTGACCCTTGGCGAACCGCAGGGTGGCAAGCTACAGCCGCCGTCGCAATCAGCCATATTCCGGTCGCGGTCGTGAAGCGGAAATTCAGGCGGCTGAGACCGCATCAGGCTTTGCCTAAAGTCAATACGGTTCTAAAGCCCTTGTGTGATTCTTCCTTTCCTTCCGGGCACACGACTGCGATATTCGCCTGGCTGATCCCCTGGCTGGCAGCAGACGCCGCCCTGCTGCCTCTGCTGCTGCCGGCCGCTCTCATCCTTGGCATATCCGTGGCATGGTCGCGAATGTATCTGGGGCTGCATTATCCTTCGGATGTGGTGGCAGGCGCCGTATTGGGCTCGGCAACCTCAATGCTTGTCTGCACTACCTGGTCCTTCAATTGAGCATGCCGCTTGGTTTCGCGATGCTCAGCAAGCGAGTTTTTGCCTATGATGGCCTCCAACCGGTAAATCGGATTGCCGCGATCGACAAACTTGGCTTCATATTCCGTCAGGACAAGGTCATCGCGCAATCCGTCCTTATGCAGGTTCAAAGAAATATTGCGCATAGGAAGCTCCATATCCGCAAAGCTGTTCAGTGAAAATTCAAAAAGGGACTCGGAATCCGTTTTAAAGTGAATTTCTCCCCATTCATTAAGAATTTCGATATATTTCGCTACAAAACGCGAGTGGGTCAATCTTCTGCGTGCATGTTTGCTTTTCGGCCAGGGATCGCTGAAATTCAAATGAATGCGCTGGATTTCCCCTGGTGCGAAGATCTCTTCAATGGTCTCGATATTCGCGAGCACGAGCGCCAGGTTGCATGGATTCTCTTCGCTTGTTTCCGCCCAGGCGACACGTGCCTTGTCGCTTGCACGGCGAATCAGTTCATCATACATATCGATGCCGATATAATTGATATCGGGATTGCGGACGCTCATATCGGTAATAAACCGGCCCTTCCCCATGCCAAGCTCCACATAAATGGGATGGTCGTTGCCGAATAGTTCATGCCAGCGTCCTTTATGAGGCTGCGCCTCAAGAACCACCAGTTCCGGCTGCGCTTCCAAGCTTTCGCGTATTCCTTTTCTTCCTCTAAGACGCATAGTTGTTTCATTCCTCCAATATCTCATTAGCCCTTGTCCGTCCTTATTGTGCCAAAGCAACGGCACGCTTGTAAAGAGCAGAGAGCGACCAGGAATCAACCGAGGTCCAAAAAAAACGCGGCTAAAAAACAAAAAGCCGCTGGCGTCATAAACGCCGCCCGGCTTTATTGAAAAATGATAATCAAAGTTTTAAGTGGACTATGGGGATTTAATTAATGATCTGACGCGGCTGAACATTGTCGGATTCATACGTTTCCACCAAAGCTTCGTTTAGTTTTTTGCGTGCGGAAACTTCAATATTGTGATTGCCATGAAAACGAATGCCAGCCAAAGCCATCATTTCTTTGCGGGTTAATTGAACGGTAATCTTCTCATCCCCTTGGGGAATTTTCACTTGCGTATTCATCCAGAATCACCTCACGGTTTTAGTCAATACGATTTCCAGAAAACCGACAAGCTATGACAAGTGATTGTAGTGAGGATAAAATTAATGAAAATGTTGATTTTCCGCACTTTTAATATAACACTATATGTAAGGTACAGCAAGCTTTTTCAGTGAAATTCCACTGTTTTATTTCCAGCCAGCGAAGAGTTCCCGCCACCGGCAAACACGGGATGTTTATTCAATAACGGTTGCGGCGTAGCGTTCCGCTGAAAATTTCGATACAATTGGGGGAGTAAGCCATGACGGCTTGCAGGTGCTGTTCCCTAATGAAAAGAATGAATGAACAGCCTCTGCAGGCATGAGGAGAACAAAAAATGCAAGCTATCAAGCAGATTGACACTACCGCCGCCAAACCAACATTGTGGGCGGACAAACGGTTCCATACCTGGAACTATGAAATGCGCGGACAATTCGGAGGCAAGGTGTTTAAGGTCATGCTGGATGCAGGCTTCACCTGCCCCAACCGCGACGGCTCCATCGCTGCCGGCGGCTGCACCTTCTGCAGCGCACGCGGCTCGGGGGATTTTGCCGGCAGCCGCCGGAATGATCTGGTTACGCAGTTCAATACCATTCGGGACCTGCAGCATCAGAAATGGCCCGATGCCCGTTATATCGGTTATTTTCAGGCCTACACCAATACCTACGCTCCTGTCGAAGAGCTTCGCGAATATTATGAAGCAATTCTTTGCCAGCCTGGAGTCGTCGGTTTGTCGATTGCAACTCGTCCGGATTGCCTTCCCGACGATGTCGTAGACTATCTGGCGGAGCTGAATGAACGAACCTATCTGTGGGTTGAAATGGGCCTCCAGACGGTTCATGAGTCCACCTCTGCACTGATCAACCGCGCCCATGATACGGCATGCTATCTGGATGCCGTCCAACGTTTGCGGAAACGCGGCATACGGGTATGCGCACATATCATTTACGGTCTGCCCCAGGAAACGCATGAGATGATGCTGGATACGGGCAGGGCTGTCGCCGCTATGGATGTACAGGGCATCAAGATCCACCTGCTTCATTTGATGCGCAAGACACCTATGGTCCGCCAGTATGAAGCCGGCCTGCTGCGTTTTCTCGATCAGGATGAATATATTGGTTTGATCGCGGATACGCTGGAGTTTCTTCCCCCCCAGATGATTGTTCATCGTCTGACCGGCGATGCGCCGCGCGATCTGCTTATCGGCCCCATGTGGAGCCTGAAGAAATGGGAAGTGCTCAACGCGATCGACCAGGAGCTCAGCCGCCGAAATACATGGCAGGGCCGGTTGTGGGAGGCATAGAAGGAGAATGGGATTTCTATCTGTGCTTGGCATGGCTCACAAGCTGGTTGCCGAGCGCCTCTCTCCCGGCGATACGGCCATTGACGGAACATGCGGCAACGGCAATGATACTTTGTTTCTTGCCGAACGTACCGGCCGGCGCGGATGTGTGTACGCCTTTGATATTCAGGAGCAGGCACTTAAGCGCACCCGTCAGCGTCTGGCGTCGGTTCCTCATGAACGGCTCCCGGAGCTCCATCTGATCCATGGGAGCCATGCCGGAATGGCTGCATATATCGGGCAGGCTCACCGGAACAGGCTGGCCGCGGTCATGTTTAACCTGGGCTATCTTCCAGGTCCCGGCGCGGATGCGTCGATCATTACCGAAACGTCATCCACACTTGCCGCTCTGGAGGCATCGCTTGACTTGCTTCGGACCGGCGGTATCCTTACTGTAGTCCTCTATCCCGGCCACCCGGGAGGAGACAGCGAAGCGGCCGCAGTGGAAGAATGGGCAGCTGAACTGCCTTCCGTTGAGGGACAAGCCGTTCTTTACCGGATGCCGCAAAAACCGGCGGCCCCTTTTCTGCTTGCGGTGGAGAAGAAGACCAGCCGGACCTGAATGTCTTCTGATCCTTCGGTTCTTATAATAAAGCGGTTCTATAATAAGGAGGCCCACCACTATGGCAGTACGAAAATTGGAGCATGTCGGAATTATGGTTCAAGACCTTGACCGTTCCATCCCTTTTTATACGGAAGTTGTCGGATTGAAGCATTTGTACACTATGACCCATACCAACGGAGTTATCCGCCTAGCCTTCCTTGCGGGAGCTGACGCTCATGAATCCGAGCTTGAGCTGGTCGAAGGCTATGACGGGGAGCTGGCCGCTGAAGGCCGGACCCACCATACAGCGTTTACCGTCGATGATGTCGAAGCGGAATTTGTCCGTATCAGGGCGCTAGGTGTTCCGCTTAAAGACACCGAAATCACGACACTGCCAAATGGGGCCCGCTACTTTTTCTTTTATGGCCCTGATGGCGAGTTTCTTGAGATGTTCCAGCCAGCCCCTGCTTCCAAATAAACACCCTGCACTTATATAGATAAGGAGAGATTCGATTGACACAAGCATATCCACTGCAATTTAAAGCTGAAATGAAAGAACGTATCTGGGGAGGCCGCGCTCTGGAGCAGTTTGGATTGGAACTTCCGGAAGGCGTAATTGGAGAGGGGTGGATGATCGGCGATCACCCTAACGGTACAACCAAAGTGATGAACGGCGAGCTGGTCGGTCTGGGACTTGACAACATTAGGGAACAATATGGCCGTGAATTTTTTGGAACCAGGGGATTTTCCGAGCGTAACGGCAGATTCCCGCTGCTGATCAAGCTTCTGGACTGTAACGATGATTTGTCGATTCAGGTACATCCCACGGATGATTATGAAGGCCTTCCCGAGGGCGAGCTTGGTAAAACGGAAATGTGGTATATTCTCGAAGCCAAGCCGGGGGCAAAAATCATCTATGGCCTAAAGGAAGGCGTTGACCGCGCAGCGCTGGCTGAGGCTATCGAACACGGCAAGGTCATGGATTGCCTTCAGGAAGTGCCCGTGCAAGCTGGCGACGCCTTCTATATACCGGCCGGAACTGTCCATGCGTTATGCGCAGGCGTCGTTGTCGCCGAAATTCAGCAGAATTCCGATACGACCTACCGGGTATTTGACTATAACCGCCCTGGCCTTGACGGCCAGCTCCGCGAGCTTCATATTGAAGATTCGCTGAATGTTATCGCTTATGAGGGCGCTGGCGCAACCCGCATGAAGACAGACCAGGCTCAGCCTAATGAATGGCTGCAAATTGCCCGCTCCCCTTATTTTATTGTTGAAAAAGGACTGGTCCGCGCACCGTGGAAGCTCGCCACTACTCCGGAGAGCTTCGTTATTCTGGTTATTGCTGAAGGTAACGGACAGATCAGCTGGAATGGCGGTAAGCAGGCGGTCAAAGCCGGAGAATGTTTCCTTCTCCCGGCCAGCCTCGGAAACTATGAACTGGACGGTGAGATGACGGTCCTGCGCAGCGTTGCCCCTTAATTTTCGGAAGCGGAAGGCGCTGCCACACTCATTCAATCATGAATAGAACCAGGAAACCCCGTTATAACAGAGCTTCTGTTATAACGGGGTTTCCTTCTTTTATTGCCGCTATTATAATGCACTTCCGCCGAACAGGAAGCGATGCTCCCAATGCTTGCCTGCAATATTATCGGTTCGGACTCCGCCCGATGCTTTGGAATAGGTATGCAGAATTTGGCCGTTGCCCAGATAAATGCCCACATGCGTAATGGTAGCAGTCGATTTATTGACCCCTGAATAGGATGAGGCGGAGGTTCCTTTATAGGACATGAAGAACATCAGATCCCCGCGTTTAAGCTGCTGCCAGCTTGTTTTAACGCCGCCCTTTTGTTTGACGTAATTCCCCTGCTGCCGGGAATCCGCCGGTATAGTGAGATTGAGCGCGTCTTTAAACGCGGTCCGCACAAAATCGGAACAGTCAAAGGTTCTCGTCGTGTTCCGGTTGGAGCCGTACTCATAAGGGGTCCCCAAGTACTTCATACCTGCAGAAATGACTTTCTCAACCTGCTGGGATGGGCTTCCGTTACTGGAATTGCCCGGCGCTGCAGGCTTTCCTGACAGATTTATGTATCGTGAGTTCGAGCTGACATATCCGGTCACTCCCCGTGAATCCCGAACATTATACCAGTAAGCATTCGGCTGGCTGATCACGGATACGACTTCTCCCCTGCTCATATAGCGCATACGCGGGGCACTTGTCGATGGTCCTTGGCGAAAGGAGACAGAGGAAACAATCGTTCCGCCTGCAGAGCTTGCCTGGACGGCGTTGTCCGCGGGTGCCGCCATCGCGGTAAAAGGTGCTGCCAATAATAAAATTGAAATAAGGGTCAAAATCATAGTTGTAAACTTCTTCATTCCAGTATGACCTCCATTTTTTAGTCTGGACAGGTTGATCCATGCATTCCATTGCAATCATCGCGAGTGCAAGTCCTTTTGCCGGTCTCCTTCCTGTTTTGTCCATTCGGACC
The DNA here is from genome assembly GCF_014641075.1 of Paenibacillus nasutitermitis. Lineage (GTDB taxonomy): Bacteria > Bacillota > Bacilli > Paenibacillales > Paenibacillaceae > Paenibacillus_Z > Paenibacillus_Z nasutitermitis. The sequence continues at coordinate 228,770 of NZ_BMHP01000001.1, read as the reverse complement.
AATCACGCCCTTTACATTGTACGGTCGGCTTCTTTCATCCATAAATCATACTTACGGCTTAATTTACCATGGAATAGATAGGATATAGGTATTATGTAAGCGTTATCATACAAAAGCAAAAAACACCCCTTAAAGGGATGCCTATGCTTCAAAGGCTTTGGTAAATCTTGCTTCCAGGACAATCATCATCCATTTACTAGGGGTCCCAGAGCAAGTACTTTAGCCCTAGATATGGAAGGTCTCCGGCATGGCCAGGTAATTGTTTCCAAGTACAGCGTCATGATTCATATGGGGGGCAATTTTCGTAAAATAACAGGATAGTCATTAAATATTTTTCATAATGGATTTATCTGTATTCTACGATTTATATATTCTGCCAGGTATCGGCGTTCATCGATTGCCATTCCACACGGAAGCTCGTCAATTCATGCCCTTTCTGCGTGATGTTCATTAGTGTGTCGTAGCGGTTGGTCGCTTCAATAATAGCTTGAAATTCAAATTTGTTTATGGAAGGAAACGCGATAATTTCACCGGTATGATAATAGACATGCAGCACGGATTCATTTTCGTTATACGAGCAGTAAGCAATTTGTTTGGATTCCACTGGCAAAAGCATAATAACGCCTCCTTTTTTATTGAACCGCTCCAATAAGCCGCCTTGTATCCTTTCGCAACATGATCTATGGAAAATTGACCTCCAAACAACAAAGCATAAGCCCTTATAGGCTTTTACCTCTTCTTACCCAAATCCAGGGAAAACAGAACACTTTTTCTTGTGAATCGACCAAAAAAGTCCGTTAGATGGCTATTCTATGAGCATTGCAGCCGATTTTAGAATAAAAAATGCAAAAAAAATAGCGCTGTCTGGGACACCGCCGGTTTATTTTTTTGGAAAAAGCCGTCTCACTTCATTCAAGAACCGGGCTGGGTTAATTCTTCCAACCCTAGCGGCTCTACATGGACATGGACACTCATGATGTTGTGTTTGCGTTCCATCCGCCGTTCGATTTCATCGCTGATCCGATGGCTCTCCAGAAGAGTAAGGTCCGGATCAACCTGGACGACGACATCAATCAACACATTGCTGCCGTGAATGCGCGCTCTGATATCCTTAATCGAACGTACACCCTGCGTGCCTTCAATCGTTCCGCGCAGCGAGTGAAGCTCTTTCTCGTTGAAACCATCTGTAAGGGCATGTGTGGAACTATAAAAAATTTCCCAGGCTGTTTTGCAAATAATGAATCCTACTGCAAGCGCCGCAACCGGATCCAGCCACGGCAGTCCGAATTGTGCGCCTATAATGCCAACCGCCGCTCCAATACTGACCAGGGCATCTGACAAATTATCTTTGGCCGCCGCCATCAAAGCCTGATTATTAATCCGCACGGCCAGCCTCCGGTTATAGATATAAACCACGAACATGACCGCACTTGCCGCAAGCGCAATCCAGGCCGAGAATAGAGCGGGCGCAGTCCGGTGGTCGGCAAACAACGATTTGCAAGCGTCGATCAGTACCTGAATGCCTACGGTCGCCATAATAAAGGACGCGATCAGCGCCGCAATCGTTTCCGCCCGGAAATGGCCGTAAGGATGGTCCTCATCCGGGGGTTTTTGTGATATACGAAGCCCGATCAGCACTGCAGCCGAGGCGATAATATCCGTCAGGTTATTGAAGCCGTCCGCAACGAGAGCTGCCGATACAAACCCGTAACCGGCTGCCAGCTTGGCCGCTGACAATATCACATAAGCGCCAATGCTGACCCAAGCTCCTTTTTCGCCTTGCCTGATCTCTTGATACTGGTTTGCCAAGGCCCAGCACCCCTTCCTATGCAAACCGTCCATCGAATATACGGCCTATCATGCTGAATTTTTATTCATCAGTCATATCTGTCAAGATATGTGCCTTAACAGTTTACTTGATAGCCAGCATGTGGGTCTAGAGAAACAGTGTTGGCGATGGGTTTACTTTTATGCCATAGCGCAACTTGTTTGAGCGCCTCCAAAACAACCCTCGGCGGGCCAAAGGAAAAGACTGGCAGCATCTAGCATAACCGTTCCATCAGACAAAAAAACATGACATGCCAAAAAAGCCTTCATATGCATGGTGCATGCACTGAAAGCCGCTTTGCCAAACTATACAGGATTTACAAAAATTTATCTTTCGGGTTCTCCGTCCATCAATTCCAGATTCTGGGGATCCTGTCCGGACAGCTTGTTCCCGCAGGTCAGACAATGCTTGCTGCTCAAATCATTCTCCGTCAAACAATGACTGCAGATGACACGTATTTCGCCTATGGTGTTCTCGGGTCTTGGTTCTTCCGGGAAACCCGTGCCGCATCCGGGACAGAAACGTGTATCCAGCGGAACAACGATACTGCAGGTAGGGCAGGTTTTCTCAAACCGGATATTCTTGATCCGTTCATCCAGGAAATCAATCTCCTGATTCAGGCCATCCACCTTCTGGCAGTGGCTGACCACCTCTTCCTCCGAGGCAGCGATATTCCCTTCGCGATGGGAAGCATAGATGGCGGTTCCAATCAGATAAAATAATTTATCCTTTTCTTTCTCTTTACTGGAAATTTGTGATTTGAGTTTGGTAATCTCAACCGTTTGCTGCGCTTTTTTGGCAGCGTCGCTGGCGCCTTGCTTCATTTTATCGAAAAATGACATGGCCATCGTCTCCCTCGTTTCGTCAAAATTCTGTCTTATGATCCTTTTTATATTACCACAGGACCCTATTTCAAGCTATGTTCGTATGTTTAAAAACAGACCCCTTGCCGCAAATGGCAAGCAGGTCCGCCGGTTATCCGCCTCGGGGTCGGACTATTTCATAAACGGTAGCTGCTGTTCATCAACCAGATCCTTATAAGAAGGGTCATAATAGGCCGTAAAGGATAAGTTGACCGTTATCATAGCGGCATTGTTCTGGAAAGCATCCGGCTTGGTAATCTCCAGATTGTCTACTTTGATCAGCCGGGGCAAAGCCTCAAGACGGCTTATATAAGTCAAAATATCGGCATAGCTCCCTTTAATGGACGAAGAGATCTTCAATTCCCTGACCGCCGACATGACATCCTGCTGCGCGGAAGTCTCATTGTCAACGCCAGAATCAGCTGCAAAAGCAAGCGATACATTCTGAACCCGGGTCGTTTTTCCGATTTGCTCCAGATCCATCAACATTTGCTCTGTATTATCCCATAGCGGGAGTGCGGCCTGAACCGTTTCCTGCGAGTATTTGGATTCGCTCGATTTCTTCTCATCCAGCTTTTTCTGGAGCAGACGGGTTTGACTCTCCAGCCTGGCAATGACGTCCTGCTGATCGGATACTTGCCGGGTCTTGGGAAGAAGCATATAGATATAAACCGCCAATAGAACCAGGAACATCAGGGCAACAAGCAGCAAGGCGAGCTTACGATTCTTATTCAGCTGTTCCATTGCTTTCCCCTTCCCTGACCGTTTCTTTCAAAGAAATGATGTAGGTTGCGGTGTATTGATCCGCTCTGAATGTTGATTGTTCGATGCTTTGAAGAAAAGTATTTTGCGTCAGTCCGCCCTGCCGCAAATCGAGCAAATAGCGCGAAGCATCCTGCATACTCTTAAAGCTTGCCGTCATGGTCATCTGCCCTTCGGCCGAGTAGGTGAGACTGCGGATCAGTCCCTGGCCTGGCAGCTTGTCTTCAAGCAGGCGAATATACACAACCGGATCCTTCTTCTGGCTGCTCAGGCGTTCGATGAGCTCCAGCGGATTGGACTTGGCACCGTCCGCACCGGATTGTCCGGCGATTAGTCCGTGCTCCAGAAGAACCAGATTATCCTCCAGCTCCAGAATCTGCCTGTCATAGCTGGCCGCGTCCGATTTGGCATTCATATAGAGATAACCGATCAGCGCAAGCCCGACCACCCATAATACCAGGCTTGCAACCATTACATAAGGAAGCTGCCTGGCTTCCATGTCTACGCGTGGAAGCAGATTGATACCGGCACCTTTCTCCGCAGGAATCGATAATCCGGCGGCAATCAGATAGGCTTCGTCTTCCCCCGGCCCCAGAACGGCCTCGCTTTGTTTCCCGCGGATCTCCACATCCGGTAGAGATTGACGAAGTGTTTCAAGAAGCCTCGTTTTGCTTTCTCCGGCACCCGTGACGACTGCCGTGGTAATTCGTGTGCTGCCCTCATGGAGACCGAACTGATAGAAATTGAGCATCCGGGAAATTTCCGCAGAACATTCGGCGAGCTGGAGATCGGACAAGCCTGCTTCCCCGTATTCGCTGCTCTCCAGAAAATTTATAACCCGGATGAATACCGGATTGCCGTCATGAAACATATGAATTTCCAGGGAGGTATCGTCTATATGGACCAGCATGGTTTCAGTCAGCGGCTGATCCGGTTTCGGGTAAATAGCGCGGGCTAGCGCCGTTGACACGATTTCGGCTCCGCTCACTCGGATGCCCGCTTCCTTCAGAACCTCTGCGCAGATTTCGATAGGCTTGCGCGGAGCGGCAAAAACAAGCACCTGCGTGCTGTCTTCGTTTTTGTCTAATTTGAGATAATCATAGACTGGATCCTCGAAGGGCAAATGAAGGGAGGTTTCGACTTCAAGCTCCACCAGCTGGCGTACTTCACGATCAAGGACAGTCGGAATGCTCATTTTGCGGACGATAATTTGCGAGGTGGGAACCGCCAGGACAGCTATAGAGCCGGCTAGCCCCTCCTGTTTGGCCCACTGCTTGAGCGCGCTCTGAAGCTCATTCACTTGCATAATCTGGTCATTGACAATCGTCCCCTCCGGCAGGGGAAGCATGCCGCTGCTCTCCAGCTCCCAGGTTTTTCTCCTGCGCATCACCGCATACCGGACGCCGGATTGATCGATCGTCAAACCGACTCTTTTGGCGTTTATCTTAAACATTTATTATCACATCCTGCTAGGCAATTATGGAGAGATATCCGTTAATCAGTGCCGTGCCGTACCCATAAGCGATTATCGTGCCTGCCGCCAGAAACGGGCCAAACGGAATCGGTTGTTTTCGTTTCACTAGTCCAAGGAACAGCAGACTCCCGCCAACCAGCGTACCGAGCAGGCAAGCCAGCATCAGGGCGAGCAGAATATGCGGAAAGCCGACCACCAGCCCGCACAGGGCAAACAGCTTGGCGTCTCCCATTCCCATTCCTCCACGCGACAACAGGATAATCAGGACAATAACTCCCCCGCCGGCGACTGCTCCCAGAAGGTATTGCCATAAAGGCTGACCGCCGGGTGCCAGGAGGCGAACGATAACAAAGAAAGGGAGAAAGGCAAGCAGAACCTTATTCGGAATCAGCATATATTTCAGGTCAGACACGGAAATGATGACCGCCAAACTGACGAGAAGCAGCCCAAGCGGCGCTTCCTCGCCAAATCCGAAACGCAAATAAAGCCAAACAAAAAGCAAACCGGCTGCAAGCTCTCCAAGCGGATACAGCGCGGAGACCTCCGCCCCGCAGCGGCGGCACCGGCCCTGGCTGAGCAGATAGCTCAGCACTGGAACCAGATCTCTGGCGCCAAGCCGGCTGCCGCAGGCTGTGCAGCTTGATGGCGGATGCATAATCGATTTCCCGGCAGGCACTCGCAGACCGACCACATTAAAAAACGATCCGCAGGCCAGACCGAGCACAAATACATAAATCGTAATGGCGATTGTCATTGGATTAGACCGCTTTCCGAAATATTAGGAAAAGGAACCGAGGCTTAACCCGGTTCCTTCTATGAATGAAACAGAAAATTATGGTGAAGTAGGAGCAACATTGTTTGTAATTACATCACCCTCACCTTTTAATACTTCTGAACCTTTATAGAATGTAGTTTTATCTGTTCCTGTTACTATTTTTACATATAATAATTCACCAGTCGCCAGGAATTTAACTTCACCGCCGGTTATTGGCTCTTTGCTGCTAGGAAGTACAATATTAGGCTCCAGATAACCACCTTCCTGCAATCCGGTGACAGCGCCCTGAGTTTTTATCGGAACAGTTAATCCACCTGACTCTTTAAATTCACCATTTTTTTCAGCAGTTACGAATATACGGGTTGCGTCATAGATTTGTCGAGCAGTCGCAAAATCAGATTTTGTTTTAGATTTACTGATGACATTACTGATCAACGGAATCGCAATAGCCGCAATAACACCCAAAATAACAATAACGGCCAATAACTCAATCAAGGTAAACCCTTTTTCACTTTTTTTCACTCGTTTCAATGCTGTTGCAATCATAATAATTCCTCCTAAAACTCTTTTTTGTTTCTTTTTGACTGCATATACAATCAATCAGACGGCATATTGCCTCTCTTTTTTCACCTCCTCTTATTCATGTACCCCTCCACATCCAAATTCACAGCAAGCATGCGGTCTTCCCGATTATTAACCCATCTGTCCGTAAAGACTGAACATCGGCAGCATGATCGCCGCTACGATTAGTCCGACAATACCTGCCAGGAATACAAGCAGAATCGGCTCTATCAAGGATTTGAGACGGTCAACGGTGTTCTCGACATCCCTTTCGTAGAAATCCGCAACTTTGGACAGCATCTGATCCAGCGCGCCTGTTTCCTCACCGATGGCAATCATCTGTGTCACCAGGGGTGGGAATACCCAGGCTTTCTTTAGCGGATCGGACAGCGGATTTCCCTGCCGGAGCGAATCAGCAGATTTGCGGATAAAGCCACCGACCACTTTGTTGCCGACCACCTCCTCCACAATGCTCAGCGACTGCAGCATCGGTACGGAGCTGGCGTACAGCGAGGAAAGCGTCCGGGTCATCTGGGCAATGGAGCCTTTCTGCTTCAGCTTGCCGAATACCGGTATCTTCAATTTGGCGTAATCGATCCAGTAAGCTCCCTTTTCGCTGCGTCTGGCGATTTGATAGCTGGCTATCATTGCGATCAGGACAAGCAGCCAGATATACCACTGATGCTGGACGCTGCTGCTCATCGCCATAACGACCTTCGTGATGAGCGGTAGCTCCGCGTTCATGGAATCGAACATCTGCACAAACTGAGGCACGACCGAGCTAAGCAAATAAACAACAGCGGCAATGGCGATCAAGCCGACTACGACCGGGTAGGTGAGCGCGGATTTGATTTTCTCCCGCGTCATATGCTGTTTTTCGAAGAAGGTGGCCAACCGCTCCAAAGTCCCTTCAAGATCGCCGGATTCCTCCCCTGCCCGTACCATGCTGATGAACATGGAAGGAAAAATCCGCTTATGCTCCGATACGGCCTGGGAAAACGCACTGCCGCGAAGCAGACTCGAATGCACATCATGCAAAGCTTTCTTGAGCGCCTTGCTTTCCGTCTGCGCAGTCAAAATGCTGGCAGCATCGACAATGGATACACCCGCGCGGATAAGTGTGGCGAACTGACGGCAGAAAATAATAAAATGTTCCATTTTGACCGGATTGCCGATATAAATATCCATCGACATTACCGTCGTCCGGTGCTCCTCCAGCGAGAGCACGATTAATCCGCGTTTGCGCAGCAGCTCCGCAGCAGCCGCTTTGTCCATGGATGTCAATATGCCCTTGAGCTGCTTGCCGCTCGCGCTCTTGACATGATAAGCAAACTGAGCCATCAGAAGCCTCCTTCCGCGAGATAGGCTTTGGCTGCTACAGGATCGACGGTCCCCTGCATCAGCAGCTCCTTGATGCTGGCATCCAGCGTGTGCATGCCGTGAGCCCTGCCTGTCTGCATGACACTCTTGATCTGATGAATTTTCTCTGTCCGGATCAGATTGGCGACTGCCGGTGTATTCATCATAATTTCTGTTGCGCATGCTCTGCCCTGCCCGTTCACCCTTGGCAGCAGCCGCTGGGAGATGACAGCAAGCAGCACCGCCGCCAGCTGGGCCCGGATCTGACCCTGCTGATGGCTCGGAAACGCGTCGATAATCCGGTCAATCGTCTGGGGGGCGTCCGTTGTATGCAAAGTGGCCAATACAAGATGTCCGGTCTCCGCTGCGGTAACAGCAGCGGACATGGTCTCCTGGTCTCGTAACTCGCCGACGAGAATGACGTCCGGATCCTGACGAAGTGCCGCCCGCAGACCGCTCGAGAAGCTTAACGTATCGCTGCCCACCTCACGCTGCTCCACTACGGAGGAGAGATGGGGATGCAGAAATTCGATCGGATCCTCCAGTGTCACAATATGCTTCTTCTGTTTGCGGTTGATATAATCGATCATCGCCGCAAGCGTAGAGGATTTGCCGCTCCCCGTTGGGCCAGTCACCAGAACAAGACCCTGATGCCTGCCTGTCAGAGAAGCGATGACCGGCGGCATCTGCAGCTGCGCAAGTGTCGGGATCACGCTAGGGATCGTGCGGGCCGCAATGCTCACCCTGCCTCGCTGGAGAAAGGCATTGATCCGGTAACGGGAGCAGCCATCCAGCTCATAAGAGAAATCCAGCTCCCCCGCCTGTTCAAATCGGGCCTTCTGCTCTTCACTTAGCAGCGACATGGCCATGCTCCGCGATTGGACAGATGTAATCGGCTCACCGCCGGCAGACCGGAGCTCGCCGTGAACGCGCATGACAGGCGGCGATCCCACCGAAATATGCAGGTCCGATGCATGATGCTCATGCGCCGTGCGCAGCAGTTCTCTCATGTGCTCCAATTCGTTATCCACAGCTATTACACTCCCTTATCCTTCATGCACTACCGTCTCGCGCAGCACTTCCTGCAGGCTTGTGATTCCCCGCGCCGCTTTGTCCAGACCGTCATCCATGAGAAATACTAGTCCATCACGCAGAGCGGCGGCTCTCATCTCCTGCACGGAAGCTTCTTCACCGATCAGCTTCCGAAGCGTATCGTTAACGCCGAGCACCTCATGGATCGCCACCCGTCCACGGTAACCGGACTTGTTGCAGCTGCCACAGCCACCGCCGCGGTAAAGCTTGTCCGTCTGCACGCCATGGTTATGGAGGAATATCACTTCCTGTCCGCTTGGCTCATAGGCCTCCCTGCAGTCCGGGCATACCCGGCGGACCAGGCGCTGGGCCACAACACCAATCAGAGAGGATGCGATCAGGTAAGGCGCGACCCCCATATCCCGGAACCGGGTTACCGTACTGACGGAATCATTCGTATGCAAGGTAGAGAGAACCAAATGACCTGTCAGCGAAGCTCTGATCGCGATCTCCGCCGTTTCTCCGTCCCGGATTTCCCCTACCATGACAATGTTGGGATCCTGGCGAAGGATAGACCTCAGACCGGCGGCAAACGTAAGACCAATCGCCGGATTGACATGAACCTGATTAATCCCTTCCAACTGATACTCCACCGGATCCTCGACAGTAATAATGTTCTCGCTCTCCCGATTGAGATGGCTCAGCGCGGAATAGAGCGTTGTTGTCTTGCCGCTTCCGGTGGGACCGGTAATCAATATAATCCCGTAAGGAACCTCGATCATCCGTTTGAAGGCCTCATAGTTGCGTGGACTGAGATCGAGCTGGTCGATGGCTTTGACGCCGACGCTCAGATCGAGAATCCGCAGTACGATCTTCTCGCCATGAATGGTAGGCAGGGAGGAGACGCGGATATCGACGGTCTTGAAATCGACCTGCATTTTCATGCGCCCATCCTGCGGAAGGCGGCGTTCCGCAATATTCAGTTTGGCCATGATTTTCAGACGAGCAGTAATAAAACCCTGCATCTGCTTGGGAATGAGGCGCTCCGTGCGCAGAACGCCGTCCAGCCGGTAGCGTATCGCCACAGTGCCCTCGCCCGGATCCACATGGATATCGGAAACCTGAAGCTGGACAGCCTGCTGGATCATCTGATTGACCAGGCGGACTACAGGCGAGTCTTCATCCGTAATTTCCGTTTCGCGAAAATCCTCATAGGATGGCAGATCGGTCATAATTTGGCTCATAGAGTCCTGGAGGCCGTAATGACGGGCAATCGCCCGCTGCAATTCATCCTTGCTGGAGATCGCCGGCTCAATCCGGAACCCCGTGCTCATCCGCAGCTCTTCAATAGCGAAATAATCGAGCGGGTCCGCCATCGCCACCATGAGCTTCCCGCCTTCCTTCTGGACGGGAATGGCCTGGTAACGTCGAGCCAGGCTTTCGGGAATGATTTGGGTCAGAGACGGGTCGATCTGATATTTAAAAAGACTGATATGGGGTATTCCAAGCTGAAACTCCAATACCTCGATCAACTGCTGCTCGGTTATGTAGCCCTGGGTAATTAATAAATCGCCCAGCTTCTGCTTGGTTTTGCTTTGTTCCTGAAGGGCCTCCTTGAGCTGCTCGTCCGATATAACTTGGCTCTCTACCAGCAAATCGCCCAACCTTTTTTTGACGGTGCTCACGGCAAGCCACTCCTTTCTCTATCGAAACAACTATTGAAATATTACATATATAGTCATATAGACCTACATATTTATAAATACTCTTAATACTTTTAAAAAATATCCGAAAAAATATCCTATATTGTGGAATTTGGTGTTAAACAAGTATACACTGATGTCGATATATAAGACAATAATTCTTTTTATACATGTGAAATATAATATGTTTTTCTATCATTTTCTGAGTGTAATAGAGCAACCGAAAATATTAGTTCTTTTGGATTATATTAATGATTGAAAAATACATAGCTAAACAGCTGATTCCGAGGAGAGAAAACAACATGATAATGTGGGCAAAAAAAGGAATTCTAGCGTTTATTGTCGTATGTCTGTCTGTATCGCTATCCATAGTTCCCGCTTCTGAAAGAAACATCGCGAATGCGCTCGGAGAACTGTCGACAGTTTCCGTCAAATCCGTGAATAATAGTCGTTTTGTATCAAACGATTCAGGCGCGCTGACGGCCAGTAAAACAAGCGTCAGCAATTTGCAGCAGAGGTTCGATCTCATTCCCCTTGCTTCCAATCAAGTGGCGCTGCGCTCGAAAGCCAATTCCAAGTATTTGACACTCACAAGCACCAGCAGCAAGCTGATTGCAGCTACGGCCTCATCCGTTGGGGCTTCGGAAACCTTCACATTGGTGACCAATTCGGATCAGACGATTTCATTGAAAGCTTCCAATGGACTTTACGTCAGCGCTGCAAATACGACAAACGCTTCCCTGCTGGCCAACAGCGCCACCTTTTCCGGCTCTGCGACTAAATTCATGACCTCTGTCAGCATTACCCGAATATTGGAGATCACCGATACCGGAGCCTCTGATTTGCAAGGCGTTCTCGGTCCCCAGGGCCATATGTCCATCGAGTCGATAAGCATGAAACGTTTTGTTGCGCTGCGCGGAGAGCTCGACGGGCGCTACGATGCCATCTACATCGGCAAAGGCCAATACAATCCACAGGCACTCGGCGAACTTACAACGGACAGCGCAAGAAACAGCGCCCATGATACCAAGAGCATAATGAATGACATCACAACGCTGAAAGCAAACGAGATTATTGATTCATATATCAACAAAGGGCAGCTGGTTATCATCTACAGCGATGCCTCCAGCAAGAGCGGTCTGCTCTATCAGGGCAAATCGGCCACGCAGCCTGTCCGCGCCAAGCTATATAATGCTTTTGTCAAATACAGCGCAGGGTCATCGCGCAATAATGTCATCTTTATTAATCAGGCGGGGCTCACCGGCTTGCGCGCGACTCTGGCTTCGGATAACAACAGCCGTATCCTGAACCAGCGTCCCGAACTTGTTATGAAGGAAAGTCCGGTCGACTATACAGTCAACCAGAGTTACCTGAACGAAACCGGCGACACGCTTATCTATAAATTTGAGATTCCAAATGCCCATACATTCACTGCCGGCAATCTCACAGCCAACCTGTACATTGGCGTGGATCAGGTGCTGAAATTTTCAGCGGACCAGATTGTTGCCTCAACGACCTTGTCCGGCGCATCAGGCGAGATTGCTTTCCAATTGCCGAAGGGATATTCCGGCCTGCATTATTGGAAGCTGGAAATTGTCGACCAGGCAAGCAAGCTCAAAGACTCCGCTTCCGGAGTCATCCGGTTCCACGACGAAGTGACAGCTGTACGGGTGCTCCAGGTTACACCTAATAATGACTTGAACAGCAGCCTGAAGAAAGGTTCCAATTTGACGCAATCTTATTTGCGCTCGGCCGATGAATATACGATTGATATTGATGTTATGAACTTCGATACCTTTAATAGTTCCGGATACAAGGATTTGAACGGCAAATACGATATGCTCATCTTCGGTTTCCGGGATTCCTACAACAGCTCTGCGGGTATTAACGATGCCGCTGCGCAGGCGGTCAACCGATTTATAGATACCGGACAAAGCGTCATGTTCACGCATGATACGGTCTACCTCTCAAGCGGCCAGACCACCAACAAATGGGTGCAATATTTTCAGGCGACTACGGGGCAAATCGCCCCCCGTACCAATATCGGCCTGAACGCGCCCAAGACTTCGACCGAAACAGTTAAAATTAATGACGGACTGCTGACCCAATTCCCTTTTGATATCAGCAGCTCCGCCACCAAAGTCGCCACCACTCATAACCAGTACTATACCCTGAATCTGGAAGACGACAACGTAGTCTCCTGGTATAACATCAGCGGCGGAACACGCGATCCTGACGACAGCTGGAACCATTATTACACCTATTCCAAGGGAAATGTTACGTATTCCGGCAGCGGCCATATCTTCACCGGTGGCTCTCAGAACGATGCTTTTCCCGATTGGGAGGAGCGGTTATTCGTCAATACGATGTACCGTGCCTTTATTGGCTCCAACCATGCTCCTAATGTGACGGTATATACGCCTGCTGCCTACACGCAGCAGCAGGATAATTTCATTCCGAGCTATCACGATATCTCGCTCAGCTTTATGCCGGAGGATCTGGATCTGCTGGACCGTAAATTATCGGTCATTGTGAATTTCAAATACAATAACCAGACCTACAAAAAATACGAATCCTTAAGCGCCCAATCCGGAGTAAGCATTAACGAGACCTTTACAAATCCGCTGCCTGACGGCGGGGACATGATTATTGAGATTATCGTCACGGATAAGAACGGCGCCAGAACTGTCAAGGAAATACCGGTGAAAGTGAAGACCGTTTCCTCCAACCTTCAGGTCAGCCGTGCAGCCAGCGGCATCTCCGCCCGAAATCTGGTGGAGCGAAACGCCCCCATAACGATCACCTATACGGCTGTGCCGAAGCCGATTGCAAAGTCTTCTATGGATTCGGGCGGGGAGTTGGTAATCAAAGATATTTCATTCCAGGAGAAGCTGCCGGCCAATTTGGAGATAACCGGACTGCCAGGATCGGTTACCCGAACTGGCACACTGGCATCCGGCTACACGTTGAACGGTTCTTTCAGTAATATCGTCTATGCCCTGGATGCAAGCGGGCAGTTCTATCAGGCGCCACCGTTAACCTTCACGGTCACAGCCAAAGCAGCAGCGACGGGTAATTTCACGCTTAACGAAGCCAATCTGACCTATAAGGATGTCGGGCAGTCCATAGCGTTACGGCTGCCCTATAACTCGCTTTCATTCGCATCCTATATCAAGTTGACTGGCCTGCGGATCAATGATGCTGTCATTACTGTCGATGATCCTACGACAACGGACGATGATGTCAAGCTGCTGCCAGAATTCGAGCCCAGGGATGCGACCAGGAACTTCACCTGGTCCTCAAGCGACCCTTCCATTGTCAAAGTCAACGACAACGGAACCTTGACGGGCATGAGGCCCGGTCGCGCCCGGATTACAGTAACGGATTCCTACAGCGGCTTGAGCGCAGTCTCCAATATAACCGTGATTCAGAGCGGGCTGACGCTATCGGGACCGACCAAAGTGGTCGTTGGTGGCGTTATTCCCATAACGGCGCTTTTAGCCAAAGCCTCCAATGAAGATATCGATGCAGGAGGCCTGGTCTGGACGGTCTCTTCTGTGTCAGGCTCTGGTGAAGCTCAGATGACATCCACAACTGGAAGCAGCGGAAACTGGACCGGGCAGCTTAAAGGCGTTGAGCCCGGCAGCATTCAGGTCAAAGGGGAGGTCACTGTTCAGTATCGGGGCACAACATCCATCAAAACCTATTCCAAAACCATGGATGCCCGCGTACTCGGCAAGCCATCCATAGAAGGAAGCTCCCGTATCATGGTCGGAAGCAGCGCCCCCATGACCTTGCAATGGCCTGATGGAGAGCCGGATTCGTATACAGTGGCCTGGAGCGTGGGGCAGGCCGAAGGGGCATTCGCCGGAGTTTCCTCCACTGGAACGGTAACGGGCAAAAAGAAGGGATCCGTTCAAGTAGCCGCCACGATCGTGACCGATACCGGCTATTCGTTCACCGTCACCAGGGAAATTGACATTGTTAATCCTTCTCTTCAAATTACCGGTCCGGCAAACGTAGGAACCGGGGATGAAATTAACCTTCAAGCCGCCTGGACGGATGCAGGACGAGCGCTAGGAACGGTCGTCTGGACCAGCTCGGATCCCGCCAAAGCCTTCCTGTCCGGAGGAAACAGCAGCACCCAGAAGCTTCAAGGCAAGCAAGCGGGGACTGTAACCGTAACGGCAGCGGCAGCGCTGGATAATGGCGAAATCATTACAGCCACCTATGAGGTAACGGTTGTAAGCCGAATTGCAAGCATTAGCGGCCCCGATTTTATTCATAAGGATAATTCATCGTCATTCCAGCTTGTCTGGAATGGAGGCGCACCTGCGATCAAATCCGTGGTTTGGGAGCAGCCATCAAGTTTCGCATCGGTAATTAGCAAAAACGATTCCGGCATAACGCTCAAAGCGGTATCGCCGGGTGTCCTGACACTCAAGGCGGTAATCACGACGAATACCGGTTATGTATTTACCGTCGCGAAATCAGTTGCAATCGATTCCCTTCAGCTATCGGCAGCAGATACTTTCATCATAGGCGAGAATCCCAAGCCGGAAGTCACCGCGTGGTGGTCGGGCAAGGTGGGGCTGCCGGCCAGTATGAGCGACAAGGTGATTTGGAACTGGACGCTTGGCAGTGACATCGCCTCGTGCGTCTTCGAAGGCTCGTCCTGCTCCCTGGCGGCATCCAAAAAAGGAACCGCAGATATTCAGGCGAAAGTGAAATGGAATGACGAGATTATCGCAAGCGTCGGGAAGCCGATCTATATCGTCAGTCCTCCTGTCCTGAAAAGCGATAAGAACCGTATAGCCAAAGGCGCCAGTACCATGCTCGGCCTCTTCTGGCCGGATGGTCTGGAGCATATTCCTGCAGATTTCACAGTCGTCTGGTCGCAAGTGGCCGCAGGCGCCACATTAACGAATGGGAGTTCCATATCCGAACATATACTGACTGGAGATGATTCAAGCGGCGATTATGAGGTCACGGCTACGATCACCACCGCCTCTGGCTTCAGCATCCCTGTTTCCACAACAGTATCGGTTATTGATGTGAGCGCACCCGGCAAGCAGACGGTCGGGGTTAACCAATCGATGGAGCTGAAGGAACTGATCACGATCAAGCCGGACCATTTCAGCGGTGAAATCAAAAATACCATGGTTTGGACAAGCGGCAATGAGGCCATCGTCAGGGTAGACCGGAATACGGGTAGATTAACCGGCGTAAAGGGCGGAACAAGCAAAATCACCGTTCAATACAAGCTTGATCCTGCCGATCCGGTATATCTGTCCAAAATCATTCCCGTCAGTGTGACGGATGGGGACCGCTATTAATCCGCTTATAGAATAAGCCGAAAGACCCGGCGCATCCCTTTTTGGATATGCCGGGCTTTTTCTTTTCAGTAGGCTTAAGCTTCCATGTATCTAAGTCATCTTAGCTGAAGTATACTATTGATTTATACAAACAGAATACCGCCTTTACAGAAAAGGCGGTTAACTGGGAACCTTTTTATTGTTGTGCGAGAATTTCATCAGTCAGAAAATATTTGCTCATCTTCACTTGCTCAATCATATGCCCAATATTACCCTCACCCGCAAATAAGGTCATATCAAAAAAGTCTTGATTCAAATCTGACCAGTATAAGTCATTTTCATCACCTGATACAACTACATCACATTTCAATTTGCCAACATAGACTTCAACATAGCAACGTTGAACATAGTATTTGAAATCCATTAGGTGATGTAAGGTGATGTTTTCTTTAGAAATATTTGTTTCTTCAAAAAGCTCTCTGTAAGCAGCTTCCAATCCTGCTTCACCAATATCAATTTTACCGCCAACCAGATTACTTAATCCTTTATAAGGGTTCTTTAATCGTTTGCACATCAGCAACCGGTCCATATCTTTATTGTATATCATAAGAACATTATATCCTTGCATACTCTCGTCCCCTTATTTTGGAAATATTGGCTTTACAATTTTCGACGATGTTGCTAATTTATCCTGCTCTTTAGTTCATTACTGAAAATAAAATGTAGAGATAATTTCATATTTTAGAAAAGAGCAAAAAAAGACGCTTCGCAGCGTCTCTCAAAAATAGCCGTGCATCATAAAGCTCATACCCTATCCATCGGGTATTGGGGCAGGCTCGGCTTATTCCAGCCATTTCTTTCCGGTCGTCACCCTGATCTTGTTCACACGGGGCAGACCCACATTCTGGTCGGAAAAGACCTTCGGGTTGTACTGGATTTGAAATCTGGAATTCGTCTGAGCCGAAGCCATGCTGCTCGACTGATTATCAAATTGAAGCGTAGAACCGGTTGGATCGGGTTTCGTATCACCCTGTACCGCATTAATCGTCAGCTGCATCCGGGCAAAAAAACCGCCGCTGAGCTGGAAGGTCGAACCGACACCATACAGTTCGGCTCGCCCATCGGTATAAAAGAATGCGTCCAGCGATTTTTCATTCCCGCCTAATGGTTCAAATGAATCCACCCGGTAGATATTAATTTCCCCTTTGGAAATTAACACCATCTGTTTATCGGCCAGCCCCCGGATCGACGCATCCATCACCTCTGTATTTCCTAACGAGAAAATGGTCGCATCGATGTTAATTTTCCCTCTTAGCACGATATCGCCTGTAACGAGAATATTGGCATTGATTCTGGCAGGATCGGCTGCATCCTCTACGATCAGATCGCCATTAATAATAAGCCAGTCGCCACGGGCTTTGGATCCGGGATTGAAGCTGATTTCCCGGAGTGTATCCCCCAATGTTACCGTACCGCTAATTAAAGTGGATTGTGTCAGTCCCGTAAGCTTCTGCTCCAGCTCCTGCAGCTCGCTATTATAGCGGATCGTATCTGCATCCGAACCATCAGAGGGCTGGGGTTCGACTGGCGGACCCAGCCTGCCCGCGAACGAACTTGCATATGAACCGCTTGCCAGCAGACTCCTCAATTCTTGACCGGAAGACTTCGCTGCCAAGAGCAGCGTATTATAATGGCTGGACAAGGAAGGCGATGAGAGAACCAGCTTGTCGATGAAGGATTGCTCCACATTGATCGAGACGAACTTTTTCTTCTCTTCAATGACAATATCGCTGCCGATTGCGTTAAACTTCTCCAGCAGCGGAGTATCTGGCTTCAATAATGATTTATACATATTATTTTCTTTGTATTTCAATACATTCCGGCTAATCAGATGCTTGCTGCCATTGAGGAAAGGATATTGGCTGGCCGCTGTATGGGACACGCCTTTATAAATATAGGGAGCATAATCATCGATCAGCAATTCATCCCCTGCATAGAGAGCTCCCGCTATATAAGGGGAACCATTCAAGATGACATCGCCCTCGGAGCCTGCCGCATACTTCAGGAAATCCGGGAAGGTATCCAGCACAACATCCTGTTTCAGCTTGCGTCTGGCCCCGTTGACCGTCGCCTCGGCGGATACGGTAATCTGGTATTCATCGAATCGCAAGCCATTTTCGGTTTTTGTATTTGTGCCGGATCGCGTCAGCTTGTCCACCCTGTAAATAGGCCGTTTGGCTGCATCCAATTCGGAATCCGCAACCTGGAGATCGGACGGGTCCATATTTTCGTTCCGTTTTTCATTATAAGTCTGGATAAAAAGATCCAAATGATCGCTTAATTTATTTTGCCGCGGATCAAAAGCCTCGCCATCGAATTCCGTATAGATCGAGGCAATTGCCTCATTCACAGCCTTCTCGGCCAGATGCAGGCTCTGGACATTATCCTCGCTTCTTTGCGAGCGCTGGGCTCCGCCAAGGCTAGCTCCAAGTACGGCAACACCCAGCATCGCAAACAATAAGATCATAAACACAACAAGCAGCAGGGCCGAGCCTTTTTCTTCGCGTAGCATCGCCTTGGTTCCCCCCGGGAGTTTCCCTCCGATGAATCTTGTAGTAATAAAGCCTCGCCTTAACGGAATACCCTCATAGAACTAAAAGCCGAATTTGCTTTCAAGCATCAGCTCATGGTCCTTGCCGCCGTAGGATTGTTTCAGCTTCAGCTTGATTTGAATAAGTCCGCTGCTGCACGCTGCAAGACCCTGGCAATCCAGATTAATGACGGAGCCGGATAAATCGGAATCAATCCCAATTTCTTCATTCCCGATATAGAGGGATTTTTGCGTTTCCCCTTTGATCGCTACAGCTTCGGATTTTTCCACAGCATCCAGGTTCTGCGCGCTCTGGTCCCTGCTTTTCAACAGGATGCTGCTTGTATTCCCCTGCTCCTGCTCGATGATTTCCGGGCCGAAGGTATACAGCTCCGTTATAATGGAGGACATGATGAGATCCCCTTCATCGCGAAGGGAATTCTCGATCCGTACTTTATGATAGGCATTCAAGCCGAAGGTGATGGTGGAATAGATCAAGCCCATCACGACGGACAGAATGGTTAAGACGGCAATCAATTCAATCAAGGTTAATCCCTGTTCTTCCCGTAATTTTGCTTTTAGCCTGTCAACGTATAGCCTCATCCGTGATATACCCCTCCACTTCGACGATGTCACGTTTCCGCCCGCTATCCGAACTTTTCACTTTGACCAGGACGGGCAGCAAATACCGGGATTCAGGCTTGGCACTGTCGAGCAGCCGCGGCTGATATTCGATTGTAACCAGATATTCAATGCCGTTGATTTCAGGGCGCAGCACCTGGGCAAGCGTTTGCGTGTTTCGGACCGTTTCTGAATATACGCTGCAATCGAACAGGCTCTGATCATTCATTGCGCAGTTTTCCGGTGTAATAAGGGGATGCCCGTCTTTAAGGAAGTAAGCCTGAACAGGATCAAATGATTCCTTCTCCATATAAAATAAGGCATTGCGTGCCAGATTCACCATAACCGTCTTGTTCTGATTTCCTTTGGCATAGGAGAGAGCATTCATGAAAAAACCTGTCATGGTCAAGCTGACTGCGGACAGGATGACGATAGCCGCCAATATTTCAATCAGCGTGAAGCCGTCTTCGCCGCTGGCTGCCTGTTTCAAATCGCTCCCCCCCCAATTGGTAAAACTTTCTCTAATATTCTATCATAATTCGCCAAAAAATATGGTTTCAATCGGTTTTTGCAGGCCTGCAGTTCATATATTCAGGACCATATGCCTATTATTTTCGCCATGAAAATACCCCACGGTCGGCGCATGCACAAAAAAAACGGTTGAGCTCTCTCCCTTCCTTGCAGAGAGATGCCCAACCGCTTTTACACAGACCTGTTTAAAGGTCAGATTTGCTGTGAATTCCAAGCTTACTCCGGCGGATACATCCGTTCGCGAAGCGCTTTGACCTCATCGTTCTCCAAATATTCGTCATAGGACATAATCCGGTCGATAACGCCATTTGGCGTAATCTCGATAATCCGGTTCGCAATCGTCTGAACGAACTGATGGTCATGTGAAGTAAAGATCAGTGTGCCGTCAAAATCTATGAGACCATTGTTGAGAGCGGTAATCGATTCGAGATCCAAGTGGTTGGTCGGTTCATCCATCAGCAGGACATTAGAGCCCGACAGCATCATCTTGGAAAGCATGCAGCGGACCTTCTCGCCCCCGGAAAGCACGCTTGCTTTCTTCAGCGCCTCATCTCCGGAGAACAGCATGCGGCCAAGGAAACCACGGATAAAGCTTTCGTCCTGGTCCTTGGAGTATTGGCGGAGCCAATCCACAAGGTTCATTTCCACCCCGTCAAAATACGGTGCATTGTCTTTCGGAAAATACGCCTGGGTCGTCGTAATCCCCCATTGGTAGGTTCCCGAATCAGGCTCAAGCTCCCCTGTGAGCAGTTGGAACAAGACGGTCTTAGGTAGTGTGTTTGGACCAACCAGCGCGATTTTGTCGCCTTTGTTGACCGCCAGCGTCCAGTTGTCGATCAGCGTAACGCCGTCAACAGCCTTCGTCAAGCCTTCCGTCAGCAGCAGCTGCTTGCCTGCTTCGCGCTCCGGCTTAAAGTTGATAAACGGATATTTGCGGTTTGACGGACGGATGTCGTCCAGAGAAATTTTATCGAGCAGCTTCTTACGCGAAGTCGCTTGCTTCGATTTGGATTTATTGGCGCTGAAGCGCTGAATGAATGCCTGCAGCTCCTTGATCTTGTCTTCTTTTTTCTTATTGGAGTCACGCATCAGCGAGAGTGCAAGCTGGCTGGATTCGTACCAGAAATCATAGTTACCTACATAGAGCTGGATTTTGCCGAAATCAATGTCCGCGATATGCGTACAGACCTGGTTCAGAAAGTGACGATCATGGGAAACCACAATTACGGTACCTTCATATTTACTCAGGAAATCCTCAAGCCAGTGAATCGATTCCATGTCCAGATGGTTGGTAGGCTCATCCAGCAGCAGAATATTCGGCGTACCGAACAGCGCTTGCGCAAGAAGCACACGCACCTTCTCGTTGCCCGAGAGCTCCGACATTAATTTATCATGCAGCTCTGGCGGTATGCCAAGCCCGTTCAGCATGCTGGCCGCTTCGGACTCCGCTTCCCAACCATTCATATCGGCGAATTCCGCTTCCAGCTCGCCCGCACGCATCCCGTCCTCATCGGAAAATTCCGCTTTGGCGTAAATGGCGTCTTTTTCTTTCATAACCTCGAACAGCTTCTTGTAGCCCATAATAACCGTTTCGAGAACCTTGGACTCATCGTACTCATAATGGTTCTGTTTGAGCACCGCCAGCCGCTCGCCCGGCGTAATATGAACTTCACCGCTGGATTGTTCGACTTCACCGGATAATATCTTCAGAAACGTCGACTTGCCCGCTCCATTGGCGCCGATCAAACCATAACAATTGCCTGGCGTGAATTTAATATTCACATCTTCGAATAGCGCCCGCTTGCCGAAGCGAAGCGTAATGCCGCTTGTACTAATCATTGTTTGTGATCCCGTCCTTCACTACAATACTTTGTCATCACTCCATTATAGCACAAGAGAGCGTATTAATCCCATGCAAGCTTTACTTCTCTGCATGGGATCCAACAATCGGGCTGGGCGCACGCCCCGGACCGTCCCCCCGGGTAGCTTCGCTCCTCACCTGAAAGTCCGCTAGGATTTTCTCAGCCATACCCGCATCAGAGAAAAAAGCTGGTTCATTTCCAGCGGCTTGCAAATGTAATCGGAGGCACCGGCTTCCAGACATTTTTCCCGATCCTGCTTCATGGCTTTGGCGGTAACCGCAATTATCGGGAGCTGTGCAAGTCTCGGAATTTTGCGGATAGCCTTCATTGTTTCATATCCGTCCATTATCGGCATCATAATATCCATCAATACCATGTCGATATCGTTTTCCTTTTGCAGCATGATCAGACACTCTTGACCGTCCTGGGCGGAAAGCACCTTCATCCCTTCATTTTCCAAAGCGTTCGTTAAAGCAAACACATTCCGGATATCGTCATCGACCACAAGAACCTTCTTCTTCTTGAACCCAATGCTCTCTGCCCCGGAAGCTGCCTTTCCTACGGCTTGTTCTTCAAGGACCGGATGCTGCTTTTCCTCGGCCGCCATAATCTCCGCATGCGCGGTTATCAGCTCAACGATATCCCGCTCCTTGGAGGGTACGATCAAGGTAAAGGTGCTACCTGCTCCCTCTACGCTATCAACCGTTATTTTCCCGCCGATCAGAGCAGCAAATTCGCGGCTGATCGACAGACCCAACCCTGTTCCTCCGTAATGTCTGCTTGTGGTTCCATCAGCCTGCTGGAAGGCATCGAAGATAAGAGCCAGCTTGTCTTGCGCAATACCGATTCCCGTATCGGCAACGGATATCATCAAGCCATGATCGGTTCTGCTCTTATCCACTTCGAGCAATCTGCCCATCTCTACCGCATCCAGCCTTCTAACCTTGAATACGACTGAGCCCTGCTCCGTGAACTTGAAGCCATTGGACAGCAGGTTCCTGATAATTTGCATCATTCGCTGGGTATCCGTATAGAACAGCTCGGGGACATCGGGCTCCCACTCGATGACAAACTCCAGCCCTTTCTGCTCCGCGATCCCGGAGAATTGCTGATCGAGGATAGCAGGCAGCTCCGTCATATTCATGGCTTCTATTACAAGATCCATCTTGCCGGACTCGACCTTGGACAAGTCCAAAATATCATTGATCAGCGTAAGAAGGTCCTGACCGGCCGCGTTAATAATCCGGGCATATTCCAGCTCCTCCGGCGTATGCGTGCCATTGCGGTTCTCCGCAAGCATCTGCGACAGAATCAGCATGCTGTTGAGCGGAGTCCGCAGCTCATGAGACATATTGGCCAGAAACTGCGATTTATAAATGGAGCTTTGCTCCAGCCTGCCGGCATGCTCTTCCAGTACGACCTTCGTTTTCTCAAGCTCGCTGGATTTCTCTTCGGCAAAACGGTTTTGTTCCTCCAAATGCTCGTTGGCGACGCGCAGCTCTTCCTGCTGCGTCTGCATCTCCTCGGACTGCACCTGCAGCTCTTCGGTCATCGTTTGCGATTCCTTCAGCAGGCGCTCGATCTCCATTCGGCTCTCCACGCTGTTAATTGTCGTGCCGAAGGTTTCCAGTATCTTGCGAAACAGTCTTACCTGCAGTTCCCCGAAATTCTCAAGCGCCGCCAGCTCAACAACGGCCACCACATCTCCCTCAAACTCCACGGGAGCAATCAGGATCTGCCCGGCGGATGTGTGCCCCAGTCCTGAGCTTATCTTGATATAATCGTCTGGCACATGGTTCAGCCTGATCATCTGTTTGTCCCTTGCAGCCTGTCCGACGAGGCCTTCTCCCAACCGGAAGCTGCTGGCTCCAATCTCTATGCCCGACGCGGCGTATGAGGCTTTGTTGACCAGCCTGTAACGATCGCCTTTGCCGGCATGAATGTAGAGGACACCGTGTGAGGCATCCAGTATCGGTGTGATTTTGGAAATAAACTGCTGGGCCAGCGTATCGAGATCCTTAACCCCCTGATACATGCTGACCACCTCGGCCAGCTTCGCCTGTTTCCAGCTCTGCCGCTCCTGCGATTCCAGCAGCGTGTTGGTTGCGACTGCAAGATCCCTTATTTCATCATCGGTCGTGATTTCAATTCTCTGCGACAGATTACCGCCGGAAGCGATCTCGCCGATCGAACGGGTCACTTCCTTAATGGTGTTCACAATAACCCGCGAAATAACCGTGGCGGCAAGAATGGATATTAAGGCGACTATGACCAACAGACTGTACATGCCGACTTTGAGAAAATTATTCTGCGCGTTCAGCCGCTCTGCTCGGCTGTTGGTCAGCACCTTTTCCGTAACGCGGAAGTCCTCAAACTGGGAACGGATGGAATCCATTTGCTCTTTGCCCAGGTCGGTTTTGAAAAATTCGAAAATTTCCGCGGTTTTGTTTTCTTTCTTCATGGCGATCGTCGGGGCTCCGGCTATGTCAATCCAGTTCTGCATGGTCACTTTCAGATTCTCAAGCTTAGCCTGCTGGTCCCGGTTATCCATGAGAAGCCCATACAGACGGGAGTAATCGGCTTTCCAGCTATCCACAGCTTCTTCGTACGGAGCAAGATAACTTTCATCCCCCGTGATGATATAACCCCGCTGGGAGGTTTCCATGTTGAGAAATTTTTTCTCAATCTGATTGGTTAAATTATGGACTTCCACATCATGATTGGAAATAAAATCAATTTCATTCTGAAGGGATGAAATCCGGGTTGAAACGAGGATAACCGATACTGCCAGACATATAACAATCAACAGATATCCCATGAATATTTTGAATCTGATGCTGCGCCCTCCAAAAATTGACATCTATGATCTGCTCCTGCCTATTAAATGGTAACATGACCGGCTGTCGGCCGCTGTTTTCTATTAAATAATAATAACCTATAATGCGATCGATTTGCATAAAACTTAATGGCAATCCGGCGGCGGTTCGCTGGAGGGCTTAGCTTCTGTAACCGCAGCTGTTTGTGATGGGTCGGAGAATGGTTTACACTTGTAGCAAAAGGATTTACCCGATATGGAGGTATTGCCATGAAACTGTTATCCATTGAACCGACGCCAAGTCCCAATTCCATGAAACTGAACGTGGACGAGAAACTTCCTCAGGGACAGCGGCTCAGTTATAAGAAAGAACACGCTGCCGATGCGCCGGAACAGCTGCGCAGGCTCCTGGATATAGATGGCGTGCGCGGATTATTCCGTACCGCGGACTTTATTGCTCTTGATCGCAAGCCGGGCGCCGACTGGGAACGCATTCTGGCGGAAGCGCGAATTATCCTCCAGAGCGCCGAGGATGAGCAGGAAGATGGCGTCGCGGGGATCCAGCAGGAGCATTTCGGCGAAGCCCATGCTTCTGTACAAATGTACCGCGGTATCCCCATGCAGGTGCGCGTACGTCTCGGCGAACGCGAGATCAAGGCAGCCATGCCTGCGGCATTCACAGAAGCGGTCACAGCCGCTGCCGCCGCTTCTCTGATCCGCGAGCGCAAGCTGGAGGAACTCGGGGTCCGCTATGGCGAGCCCGAGGATATTGCCGCAGAGCTCGTCAAGGAGCTCGAAGCCGCGTACCCGCAGGAGCGGCTCAACGAGCTTGTGGCGGCCGCTGCCGCGGCCGGGCCGGCGGGCGGGGATGCAGCTGCGGCTGCCGCCCCGGTGCGGCCTGCCCCGCTGAGCGAAGCCGAGCTCGCCGGGCGTCTGGATTCACCGGATTGGAACGTGCGTTACGAGGCCTTGTCGCGCACGGCTCCTGAGCCGTCGATGCTTCCGCTGCTGGCCAAGGCGGTCGCCGACGAGAACGTCTCGATCCGCAGACTCGCCGTTGTGTATCTCGGCGATCTGCGTGTGCCTGAGGCCTTGCCGCTGCTGTTCCAGGCGCTTCGCGACTCCTCCGCCTCCGTAAGGCGCACCGCCGGCGATACGCTCTCGGACCTGGGCGATCCGTCGGCTACCGGTCCGATGATAGAAGCTTTGCGCGACCGCAACAAGCTGGTCCGCTGGCGGGCCGCCCGTTTCCTCTATGAGGCGGGAGACGAATCGGCTGTAGAAGCTCTGAAGGAAGCAGCCGCGGACACCGAGTTTGAAGTCAGCCTGCAGGCGCGGATTGCCCTGGAACGGATTGAGCGCGGGGAAGAAGCCGCCGGCTCCGTCTGGCAGCAGATGACCTCGCGAAACCGCGAATAATAGCCTGCTGTTCAGCGGCAGGTTCCCGGCAGACAACCTGTTTGAAAGTCTGCGTGCACTGGACCAGGCACAATTGCATATTGCTCCATAGATAAGGGAGAGCCCCGGGCGAGTCATACATCCGCCCGGGGCTTTCTTTATTTTATCCTGGCTTAGGAACGACTTCCAGAGAAAGGAGGAGCGAATGGATTTACATAGGAACATATGTTTGGTATAGTGAAAGACAAGCCGTATATGCAGGTCTGACCTTTAGGACCTTGTTTGCATAAATGATCGGTATTTGGGTGTTCCACTTCGGAAGGGAGAGAAGCTCTTATGGCGCAAAAAACTTACGAATACGCGACAGCCAAGCAGACGCTTAATAAAGTAACCGCCAAATCGATGCCTTTCGAATGGTCCGTCAATCCTTACCGCGGCTGCGCGCATGGGTGCAGCTTCTGCTATGCCAGAGCATTCCAAAGCTTTATCGGCCGGGATGCCGAGGACGAATTCCAGAACCATATCACCATCAAGCATAACGGGGCCCAGGCGCTGGAAGTCCAGCTGGCCAGAAACGCCAAAAAATTCGGTGGCGACCTCGAAGCCGCAGCTAACCATATTGGACAGGTAACTGTCGGAACCGCGACAGACCCCTACCAGCCCATTGAAAGCAAGGAGATGATTACTCGGGAGAGTCTGAAGGTGCTGGCGAAGTACCGGATATCAACTTCGATTACGACCCGTTCTCCCCTTATTCTGCGCGACCTCGATCTGCTACAGGAGATGCGTATATCGGCCGTAAATATCAGTATCAACACGCTGCGGGCCGATATCACGCGCAAGATGGAGCCTGCCTCCCCGTTTCCGGCCAAGCGTCTGGAAACCGTGGAAACCCTTGAGCGGCATGGCATCAGGACCGGCATATTCATTGCCCCGATACTCCCCTGCCTGACCGATGCAAGCAGCGATCTGGAGCAGCTCATTGCGGCTGCCAGAAATCATCGTGCTTCGTTCGCGCACGCTTCGCCACTGCGGCTGAGTCCCGATGTGAAAGCCTGGTATATGCATGTTCTTGAACTTCATTTTCCCAGGCTGCTGCCCGCCTACCGCACTTTATTCCCCGGAACTGGCGCCTACGCCAATCGCGCTTACACGGATCAGCTTATGGAGAAGGTGCATAATCTGCTTCATAATTACGGCTTCACCAGGCAGCCGCTTCCCCGCCCGGAACGGTCCGCCATTCAAGCTGTGGTTCAAGGCGCTCCGGGAGACCGAAAGTCCTTGCAGCAGCCAGGAAACGCGGTGGAGCAGCTTGAATTTTCATTTTGAGACTCATGCCGGGGCGGAATCGAACAATCCTTTTCCAGGAGCCGGATTAGGCTTCTATAAAATAACGGATATGATTTCCAGAATATGGACTGTTTGAAGAATGGAATTTGTATTATAATCATCCGGTGAAAGATAGACAATATAAAGGGGAACTGGAAACATGCGTAAATCATTATTATTTGTAATCGCGCTGATTATTATGGCTGCAAGCATCCCTGCTGCCGCATCGGCTGCAAAGCAGGAGGACGTTACAGCCGTGCTTGTAAACGGGACCAAAGTGGCCTATGCGCAGGCACCGATCACCAGGGACGGCACAACATTGGTATCGGCAAGGGAAACCTTTAAGAGCCTCGGACTCGAATTCAGCTGGGATGCGGCTAACCGCAGACTGCTCGGCACAAGCAAAGAAACAACCCTTGCCGTTACGCTCAACCAACCGACCGGTACGATAAACGGGATATCCGTGTTTCTGGGATCGCCCGCGATCGAGAAGAACGGCCGGATTATGGTGCCGCTGCGTTTCCTGCTCGATGGCGTTGGCGCATCCATGGTCAAGAAAGGCACACAGCTGCAGGTTATCACGGGCAGCCAGGAGAAGAGCCCATATTACACCGCGCTCCCCCTCCAAATCACCAATACGTCAGTAAAGAACTTGGGTACGGAGACCATTACCGTAAATTACGAGCATTTTGCCTATGATGACGAATTTTATTATTGGAAGGAATATTCCCTGGTGCTTGCTCCCAAGCAGAAGGCCGCTTTCCAGGATGCCGCCGCAATGCCCGGCGATACGATTACTCTTGATTATGAAGAGAACGTCTTTTTGGGCAGAACCATCAAGAGCATCACCGCCAAAGAAGTGGATACCCCAAGTAAAAGCTATCAGAAAGCTTCAAATTTATATCAATCCGACAATTATTATGGGGCACTTCAGAATGTTTTCCAGAAACAGTGGGATGACGTTGTTAAGTATTATAAGCAAGAGCTGGCCAAGAACAAGAATGTCCCGCTGCGCATTGAAGGATCCAATATCACTTACAATAGCATCGGCATCCCGGAAGCCAATATCGGCGTCACCAACTTGACCGGCAAACGAATCATTGCGATGGAGCTGTCCTTCAGCTGCCTGGATTCGTTTGGCGAGCCGGTAAACCAGATGTTTACCAAAAGCAACCGGTTTAGCGGCCGCGCCCAGGATATCAGTGCCGAAAGCTATGAAAGCTATACCTTGACCTGGACCTTGAATCTCTTTGAAAATTGCTCCAAAATATCCAACATCAAAATTGACCGCGTTGCTTACTCCGACGGAACGGTGTGGAAACGCAAATAAGCCGCCGCATTTCCTTCGCAAGGATCCTTGCAACATGGAGATGTAAACAAAGTCACTGCACCGTGAATAAAGTCATTGCAACACAAAATAGGACCAAGCGCATACGCAGCCGATCTCCATCGGTTCGCACCCCGCTTGGTCCTATTTTTTCATTCCCCCGCAGAATGATGCTCTGATTAGGTGACCCGCCTCCGGGCAAACCCGGACACCGCATCAATCACGGTTACCATCACAATGATCCCGAGAAGAATAATGCCGACGCGGTCCCAGTCCCGGCTGCTTAGTGCGAAAATCATCGGCGTTCCGATGCCGCCCGCTCCGATAATACCCAGAATAGTCGCCGAACGGACATTAATTTCAAACCGGTACAAGATATAGGAAATGAAACCGGGCAGCACCTGCGGAATAACCGCAAACCAGAGAATCTGCAATCGGTTGGCACCTGCAGCGGTCAGCGCCTCGCTTGGGCCTGCATCCACATTCTCGATCTCCTCCGAGAACAGCTTGCCCAGCATCCCGATGGAATGCAGGCCCAGTGCCAGCAACCCGGCAAAAGAGCCTGGACCCACAGCTTTAATGAACAAGATCGCCAATATGATTTCCGGAAACGTGCGGATAAAGCTCAGCAGGAATTTGCCTGTATCCGATATTGCTTTGCTTTTCGTATTCCTTGCCGCCGCCCAGAACGCAATCGGTATGCACAGAAAGGCGGAGATAAACGTCCCCATAACCGCAATCGCCAATGTATCGAGAAGTCCGCGCAGCAGATCCTCACCCTCGGGCAAATAAATATATCCCCAATCCGGCGAGAAAATCCCCCTTAAAATCGCTTTTGTAATTTGCCCGGCTGTTTCTTTGAACCCGCTGAACGGGATTCCGGCAAAGGTCCAGACGTAAATGAGCAGCAGCGCAGCATAAATAAACCAGCTTTTTCTTATTCTCATCCTAATTTCCCCCGCAGCCAGGTGCTTGCGTAATCGATCAGCAGGACAACCGCCAGAGTGAAAACAATTATCGTATTGGTTTTGTCATATTCCAGAAAACCGAGCGTTTTCTCATAATATTGTCCAATGCCGCCGGCCCCCACCAGCCCCAGAATCGCAGCGGCCCGAACATTGATTTCAAAGGTATACAGCACATATGAAATAAAGCTTGGGCTTACCTGCGGGATCAGGCCGTAGACGATCCACTGTATCTTGTTGGCACCGACCGCGGTCATCGCTTCGAGCGGACCGGGATCGATGGTCTCCACCGACTCGAAGGTCAGCTTGGCAATCAGACCCATGGAGAAGATGGACAGCGCGAAGATGCCCGGCACCACTCCCAGACCAAACACCGCCACAAAAATGGAAGCCAGAAGCAGGTCGGGAATCGCCCGGATCAGGTTGAGCACTAACCGGACCGGATAGAAAATCCATCCGCGGCGGATAACATTGCTGGCGGAGAGCAGTGAAACCGGGATCGCCAACATCGCGCCGAAGGTGGTGCCCGCTATCGCCATACGGACGGTTTCCAGCATTGCCCCCGCAATATTGTCCAGATAGCTCCATCTCGGGGGGAACATCTCCCGCAGCAGCTCCAGCATATTGGGCAAGCCCTGCACAAGCGCCGTGATGGACGAACCCGTTTGCGCATAGCTGCCCCACAACAGGAGCAGCACAAGCACTGCGGTCAGAACATGCTTGGTTCGGCCAGGCTTGTCCCTCATTCGATCTGCATTCGGGTTCATGAGCTTTGTTCTCCCAACCGTTCATCGGATTTGATTGAACGTCCGTAGATCTCTTCAAAAGTCTCATCAGTCGCTTCTTCCACCGGCCCGTCAAATACGATTCCCCCTGCCCGCAAACCGATGATGCGGGTGGCATACTGCTTCGCCAGATCGACAAAATGAAGATTGACGACGGTGGTGATACCCAGCTCCAGATTAATGGTTTTCAAATCGTCCATGACCTGCCTGGTGGTCAGCGGATCCAAAGAAGCCACGGGCTCATCCGCCAGAATGATAGTGGCCTCCTGCGCCAGCACCCTGGCAATGGCTACCCGCTGCTGCTGCCCTCCGGACAGCTGGTCGGCTCGCGAATAGGCTTTCTCTGCAATATTAACCCGCTCCAGTGCACGGAATGCCAAATCCATATCGGCTTTGGGAAACAGACCGAATACGGTGCGAAGCGTGGAATGATAACCTACTCTGCCGGCCAGAACATTGCGGATGACCGACGAGCGCTTCACCAGGTTAAAGTTTTGAAAAATCATACCGATTCCTCTGCGGATACGCCGGAGAGCCGAGCCTCTTGCTTTGGTAATGGATTGACCGTCAATGAGAATTTCGCCTTCATTTAATTCATGAAGCCGGTTGATCGACCGCAGAAGCGTGGACTTCCCCGCTCCCGACAGACCTACAATAACGACAAACTCCCCCCGTCTGATCGTCAGGCTGATATTGGCGAGACCTATTGTTCCGTTGGGATATGTTTTGGATACGTTGCGAATCTCAATCACCTTAGGCTATCATCCTTTGATGTTCAAGTCTTCTATTCCGTTTTCACCTTTTCGTTATATTCCCGGACAATGTCAAACTTGCTGTCATCCGATTTGACATAACCCTCATGAGAATAAATATCCTTGATAATGGCATGGCCTGCCTCATCCTTGCCAATATCGATGAAAGCCTTCTGCAATTTCTCTACCCAAGCCGGATCCATATCGGCACGGACGGATACGGTGTCATTGGGAATACCTTTGGTAAACGCCAGCACTCTTGTATTCTCAAACACCGAAGGATAATCGGGCTTCACTTTATTTCTTGCATCCTGGAACACGGCAGCGGCGTCCAAATCGCCATTGAGCACGGCAATGACGCCCTGGTCATGGCCTTTGACGGTCACAGCCTGTACGTCCTTCAACGGACTAAGCCCGTTATCCATCAGCAGGGCCGCGGGCCAGACGAAACCCGAGGATGACGTGACATTCTGATAAGCGATTTTCCTTCCTTTGAGATCCGCAACGGTCTTGATCAGTGAGTCTTTCTTGACAATAATCATCGATTTATAAAAATCAACCAGCTCTGATGTTGGCGCGCCGGTTTCATCCTGAAGTCCATAACGCTGGGCTTGCAAAATGACCTCTGCCGCTCCCTTGCCCTTGGCTAAGACATAAGCGGTTGGCGGCAGGAAGCCGACATCCACTTGATGGGAAGCCATCGCTTCTATAATGACGTTATAGTCGGTGGATATGCTAACCTTCACGGGAATGCCGAGCTTGTCGATCAGGAGCTTCTCCAGCGGTTTGGCTTTGGCCTCAAGCGTATCCGCATTCGTGGAAGGAACGAACTGAACGGTCAATGTTTCCGGAATATAGCCGCTTGGGTTGGCATTGCCGTAACCATTCCCCGCATTTGGCTGATTTGCGCCGCCAGGGGCAGTGTTGGTTTTGCTTCCGCAAGCGCTTATAAGCAGCAGAACAACAAGCAACGGCAGACTGACTTGCATGAATCGCTTAAACATAATGTCCCTCCGGTTATTTCTTTTTTCACATCCACTCATAAATTCAAACGATTATGTAAACCTAGTATGGTCCGGTATAGGTACCGCTATGCCAAATAAGCGTATTTGAATAAAGGAGAGCTTACACAAAAGAAGCCTACCGATATGTATCCGACCGACTGCCGGGCTAGCTGCTAAACAACAGCAGGAGAAATACAAGACAATATAATAAAAGACAGCACCGCTTCATGCGGCGCTGTCCCTTTTAAGAGCAACAGTTAGATAGAAAGATTCTGCGTTTCTATTTGGATTGTGGTGTTTTGAGTGTTTTAAAAACTTACCGCTGCGACCGGATAAGGCTTGACCCATTGATGATCGGCCCGCATTTGACTGTCGCTTTTCAGAAAATAGTTGTAGTTGACAGTGCCGGGACGATCGGGAGTGGGATCATCCCAGGTGGCATCCACATGGTACCACCTGGAATCGAGTTTAACCAAATTCCAGACATGGCTGATCTCCCCGACTTTGCCCTCGATGATACGCGATTCGATCCCGGCCGAGGTCAGCATCCGGTACATGAGCAGAGAGTATCCCTGGCATACCGCTTCCCCGTAGGTGAGGGCCTCATAAGCGGTATAACGTGCCAAATCATTATCATATGCCAAATTCAGCACGATCCAGTCGTGAATCGCCTTCACCTTCTCCTGCCCGGTCATAGAAGTTTGGATCAAATGGACCAGCAGCTTATTGACTCTCTCTTCCACCATATGCTTCTGCGCCGGCGTTTCCCGATATTTGACCGTCAGCTTGATATCGGCGCTTCCTCGCCAGGCATGTATGGCATACAAATACGAATCAATAATATACGCCGTATAGTCATCCGCTTCAACAGCTTCCTTGAGGAGATCAGCTATTGAAGCGGAAAGCTCTTCTTTATTTCCTGAATAATCGATCTTTATCTCGGTCTTCTGCAGAAGCAGCTGCTGCCCGATATGGGCTTTCAGTTCCTCCAATGAGGATAATTGAGAAGCAGCCTCCACCCTGGTAAAGCTGAAATTCGAGCCGAGTGCAAAAGTAAACAGGATGAGGATTAACCCGATCGTTGAAAGAAGCCTGCTCATTACCCGCCTCCCATTTGCTCCATTTTGTTCCATTATACCTAACATGGAATAGGGAATAAAGCATTCGGGCAATTAATCTTCATCGCGAGGCTGATGATGAGCATCCGGCTGTTCAAAGAACGCGACGGCCATACGCCTCTTGTGTTCCGCCGGAACTGGCAGCAGCCGCGCTAACATAATTCGTCCGCTGAACCGCTTCGCCACCTCGATGACGCTAATCAGGCTGTCGAGAAATCCCGACAGCCAATTTAGTCTATATACGATTCAAATAAAGAATATTCCCCTTCTCAGACCAATTTCCAGCGGTCACTTTGCAATTGACGCGTAAGCAGCTGCATGAACCTGGCTCCGTCAGACCCGTCCAAAGGACGATGGTCAAAAGCAGCATTCAAATCCATCATGGTGGCCGCCTCAATCGCATCGCCCACAACAACCGGGATCTTCAGGGCCATACCGACTGCCAGAATACCCGCCTCCGGCGGATTGATGAGCGCTGTAAATTCGGCAATCTCAAAGGAAGCAAGACTGGAAATCGTGAACGTGCCGCCCGTCATCTCACCGGCGCTTAATGTGCCCGCTTTGGCTTTACCGACAAGAATATGTCTCTGTTTGGCGATCTCAACAAGAGACAACTGGTCCGCATGGCGTATAACCGGCACGACAAGACCGTCCGGTTTGGAAACGGCCAGGCCGATATGGACCTCTTGATGCTCCAGGATATACGACCCGCCCGGTTCCGTACAGAAAGAAACGTTCACCTGAGGGACCTGTCTTAATGTACGGCCCACAGCCTGAATAACAAAATCCAGCATTGGAATCCAGTAAATGCGTTGTTCCATCCCGGTTTATTCTCCACAGGTTTCCCTTTGCGCTGCCCCAATCCGGATCGCTGGCAAATATAATATCATCGCTCGTCATGGCGATATCATTGGGCTGATTCATCAAGGGCTCATGGGCGTGAACCGAACATTTCAGCGTATTCATATCCACTTTGAGAACATTGTGGTTGGTATAATCGGCTATTTACATCTCCCCCCGGCTGCCAAACCGGATTTCGTTGCCGACGCTTCCTCCCGGCAATTCAATGAATACGCGTCCTTGTCCCTCGGGAGACACAATTCCGATGGTTCCCTGGGTTGAATAATTGACCGCGTATATATTCCCGGCCCGATCACAGGCAGGACCTTCAATCCCACCGGTGAACAGAAAAGGGGCAGTAAACGTTTGTGCTTGATAGAGTTCCATAACCATTCCTCCAAACGCCGCCAGAGCTAATCATGACCAAACATCTTACTTCAATTCAACCGTCGCAATGGCATCGATTTCAACCAGTAGATCGTAATTCAGGTCGCAATAGATCGTCGTTCTTGCAGGGTAAGGCGCTTCGAAGAAACGGGCGTATACCTCATTGAACTCGTTATACAAGCTTCTATCCGTCAAATAGACATTCACTTTAACGACATGCTTCAAGGATAACCCTGACTCGGTTAATATTCTGCGGATATGCTCCATCGTCGATATAGTCTGAGATTCAATATCCTTGCCCACGACATCACCGGTTAAGGGATCAAGTCCGCCCTGTCCGGAAATATACAGGCAGGAGTCAGTCTGAACCGAGCTTGAAAAAGGTTTGGGAGCGAGCCGTGACAATGTTGATTCATCATTCATGAGTATGGTTGCCTCCGTCCAATTGTTGTTCTGTCAAACTAGCAATTCTGTGGTTTCTATCCGTTTTCTTTCATATAAGGATTCCATTGCATAATTAATCATGCCGCTGGTGAAAAAAGTCCGCTGCGCAGGAAAGGGTTCCACCCCGGAGATGATAAAATCTTCAATCATTTTCGTTAAGGTTTCGAAATGCCCGAACGGTCGTTCCAGATCGCTCATGCATACTGCGGAATGAACTTCGCCTGAATGATAGCGGCAAGCAAATCCCCAGCGGTCAATCCAGGTATTTTGCTGAATGACATAGCCCCGGGAGCCATTTACATAATGAACCATAAACAACACCGTTTTTTCATCCGAATGCCTCGGGTGCGCGGAATCGGCTTTGCCAAACAAAGCCAGTGCGCCCATCATCAAATCTTCCGGCCATTCCTTGCGGTCCATCGCTATCAAGAGCCGGCATTTGCGGAGCATGGGGAATGGAGGACCCGCCCATAAAAGGATGATTCCGCTTAAGAATTTCGTTGTACATCCACACCGTATCTTCTATGTTGTAAGTGAAGTGTTTGTCCGAGAAAATCG
Source organism: Paenibacillus nasutitermitis (assembly GCF_014641075.1). Taxonomy (GTDB): domain Bacteria; phylum Bacillota; class Bacilli; order Paenibacillales; family Paenibacillaceae; genus Paenibacillus_Z; species Paenibacillus_Z nasutitermitis. The sequence continues at coordinate 193,772 of NZ_BMHP01000001.1, read as the reverse complement.
GTATTGTTGTCTCTTTCAGGCTGTCTAAAACGCGCAGCACCTCTTCAAAAAAACGACGGCGAGGATACCATTTCCGGCCGTATTGATCCTCCGGATAATCCCCATGCTCGCCAATGATGATGACGCCGTCCAAACCGCCATCCGTGTAGGCTCTGGTCAGCGTTTCTTCGATGGTTGCGTAGATGGGCACTCCCCGGGAGGCTGCCCGCTCCCTGCTCATGTCGTTCTCCGGAACCTGGTCCGTATAAATGGCGGCCACTTCAATCCGCGGCGTAAATCGCCCAGCAGCCTGCCCAGAATGACGTCTGCATGAGAATTGAAGGTGTATTCCGTAACAATAACGGCTGCCCATTTCGGAGCCTTACCCGGAATAGCAGAATTTTCCGCCATTATGCTCCACTTCCTTTCTCCATTTCCTGAACGCTGGCTGTCAGCCACTCCGCAACGCAATCCACGATGCAAGACAAATACTTTTTGCCTGCTTCAGCAGTTGCTTTGTAAGGAGCATCCGTATATCCATCCACCCCGGTCAGCTCCCGATGCTTGCCAAGGAAGGTTCCGGGTCTGCCTTTGGTAATCCATTCCCTTTCGGGATGCGTCGTCTGAATGCGATCCCGTTGAACCTGCTCTGGTGCAAGTGCCAGAACGGCCGCAGTTTCAAATCCGCCGGCGTGGCCTGGCACCATTCCAATTTCCGCCGCGCCCATTTCCTTCAAAGCCGCGGAGGCCAAATGCCAATAGGAAGCGGAAGCGGTCCAGATCGGATGGCGAACGGCAAGATCGTTGGCCGTTTGAATCATCATCGGTTCGTTTCCGCCATGGGCATTAAGAAAAATAATCTTCGTGAAGCCATCCGTTACCAGGCTTTCGCCGATATCCTTAAGCACCTGCAGGTAAGTCGACGACGTGAAGGATAACGTTCCCCCGAATGACAGATGATGCTGGGAACAGCCAATCGAAAGCACCGGTGCCATCAGGACCGGGACCCGGTCTGCCGCTTTCTTAATCGCTTCTGTCGTTATATGCTCACAGATCAGGCTATCGGTCGATACCGGCAGGTGAGGGCCATGCTGTTCAGTGGCAGCAAGCGGAACAACTACCGCATAACCGCTCCTGGCCTTGCTCGTGATATCCTCGCGCGTCAATTCGTGCAGCATCCATTCTCTCATACCCAAAGACCTCCATTTACCGGATAGATTGCTCCTGTGACATAGGATGATAAATCGGATAATAAGAATGCAGCTACCTCATTAATTTCATCCGGATGACCGCTTCTGCCGACCAGCGACTCTTTTTTCATTCCATCGAGATGCTCTGGGCCCAGATCCGCCAGCTGCTGCTCCGTCTTGAAATCACCGGGGACAACGGCATTTGCCCGAATGCCGTAGGGGGCATATTCCAACGCGATAATCCGCGTCAGCTGCTCAAGACCGGCTTTGCTTGAACCATAAGCCGCATTGTTTGCCCTCGGTCTGGAGCTAAGAATGGATGAGGTATTGACGATTGCTCCCCCTCCGGAGGCAATCATATACGGTGCTGCATATTTGCAGAGGAGAAATCCGCTGGTCAACGTTCCCCGCAGTGAAGCCTCCCATTCCTTCAAAGACGTGTCCGCTATGGATGTTGAAGGCTGATAATACGCATTGTGATAATACCCGTTTAATCGGCCAAAATGACGGTTGATTTGCGCGGCGGCATCCTTTACTTGATCTTCATTTGTACAATCGGCTTCCATATGCATGAATCGGTCTGTTCCGTGCGTTTCCTCCAAACGATGTATTTCCGGAAAGCTTCCGATATCCTTGATGTCGATTGCAGCGACTGCCGCGCCTTTGGCCAGGAACAGCTGGATAGCCGCCTGGCCGGCAGCACCAAGAGCTCCTGTTATAAGAATCACTTTGTCCTGCAATTGCAATGAACTCATGCGTCACAGCCTCCTGTATGTAAAAATGTTGTCGGCCTTTCACCGCTCCCAATGTTGCTCCTTCAGCTATTTTCTTCTGAAATACAATATAAAGAATCAGGGTAGGCAGCATGGCAATGGTAACGCCGGCGAATAACGTCACCAGATCCGATTTATATTGCATAATCTGGTTGGCGTGATACATTTTCACCCCGATTGTATGCTTCTTCTCATCGCTAAGATAAATAAAAGGCCCCAGGAAATTATTATATAAACCGAGGAATTTAAAAATAGCGACGGTGACGATGCCTGGAGTGGATAATGGAACAATAATACGCATAAAGGATTGAAATAATGAAGCGCCGTCCATGAACGCACTTTCTTCCAGTTCTTTGGGCAGTGACAGCATGAAACCTCCGAGCAGCATCAGGAAAAATACGCTCTCGCCTAAGCTGTCCAATAAAACGAGGCCAGTCAAGCTGTTCAGCAGATGCAGATCCCGCATAAGAATATATTGGGGAATCAAGGCGTTAATGCCGGGCAGGAACAAAGAAAGCATAATGATGGACCATATCAGCTTACGTCCCCGGAACTCCAGCCGGACAAGCGCATAGGCGTTAATGGTCGTCAGAAATGTCCCTAAAATCAGGCTGGCCCCCACGTAATACAGCGTATTCAACATCGTGGAGCCGAGCTCGTAGGAAACCCATGCTTTTTTGTAATTGACCCAAGCCCACCTCTGCGGGAAGGCCCATACATTAGCAAAAAATTCCTGGTTCGTTTTCAAAGATTCATATAACACCCATCCCAGAGGCACAACAATGGACATCGCCTAGAATAACAGAATTAATCTCCACAAATAGTCGCCTATCGTTCACTCATTCAAAAAATAAATCTAATTGGGGTGGGCCTGAACTGGAGGCCGCCCCAATTAGATTTTCATCGATTGGACTATTTAGTCTCTGGCGTATGCATTTGAGGAAAATCAATTTCATTTGGACGGGTTCGATCGGTGTTATTATAAACTTTTCGGCTCAGCTCAAAGCTCGCCCTTTCGATCCAGTAATGGGCTTTAGCCCAAGTCTCTTCGGTAATCCGCACTGTCGGCATCGAGATGCTGATTGACGCAACAACCTCGTTATTCTGATTATAAATCCCGCTCGCTAAGCAATGCACACCGTTAACCGTTTCGCCAATATTATAGCCTATTCCCTTGCTTTTCACTGTCTCCAGCTTCATTACCAAATCGTCAAATTTGCTTATTGTTTTATCTGTGACTTGCTCCAATGTATCCGTCGGATACAAGGCGCGCAGCTCCTCTGCCGTCAGTTCAGCCAGCATTATTTTTCCGGAAGCAGTCGCATGCAGCGGGAGCGTATGCCCCTGATTCTGTGTATAGCGCAGAGCTTGCGAGCACACTTTCTCTCCGATGTAATGAAGCTGGTCGCCTCTCCTGACCGATAAGCTTACCGATTCATTGAGATCGTCAACGATTTTCTCGGCAATCTGATAAAATTCATCGCTCAGGCTTGTGCCCTGAGTATATCGGTTCTGGATCATAAACAGCTTATATCCGATTCTAAATTGCTTACCCGACTTGTCGACCTCTAAATAGCCCCGATTCAGCATGTTCTGTAAAATGCTGTAGGTGCTGCTCGGAGGCATTTTGAGATTCTTGGATATTTCCGTTAAATTATATGTGTCTGTTCCACCTGTAAAAAGCTCGAAAATATCAAGAACGCGATCGGCAGACTTAACTCTCGGCGAGTTTTTTTCCAATGCCATCATCCTTTATCCGAATTGAATTCACATTTATGAATTATCTATAATTTTATCCAATTTCCCTATAATTGTCCAACCCTTATTGTGACGCCACCGTTTATCTTCCAAAGCCCTCACAGTCCACTGGGAAAAAGCCGTATTTCCCCATATATGCACCTGTTCACCCGCGCTGCAGCCTTGTCATGGTTAATGAATTTCAATTTCGGCAAACTGCATCCGGTAAGACGAACCGGCTTTCCAAAGAGCTTGAAGCCGTTACCGTTGCTTCTGCGGCCAGGTTGAGATCCGGCGAGAAACCGGCAGGCAATGCAAACAACCGGCCTTCTCCCGGACTGAGCGATAGATTCAGGATTCCTGTTGCGGCATTATATCCGGACACGCCTGTTTCCAGGCCGGTTGTTTTGGATATTTCCGTAAGCGAAGCCGGATTAGGGCTGAAATTAAAGCTTAAGGTTTTACTCGCTGTATAATCCCGATTGGTCAGCATCACATATTTACGGCAGGCGGGTATGAGTGCCCCCTACTAAGACTGCCAGCAGGGAAAGGAATAAAAAAATTTTCTCATATGACTAATAAATTCACATATAAGAATTTATTTAACGTTATTCCGATTCCGGTTATTCTAGAACGTCACCTTCGGCTGCCGCCATCAAAAATGGGCATAAAAAAAGGCCAACCAGATGTCACCGGTTGACCTGATAGCAGTTATTAATTGAATTCTCTTTCATCGTTCCTCCCATGAACGGGCGGAAACGGGACGGGCGTTGTTACGTCCACTCCCCAAGAATATCGCGATAGGCTTCCAAATAATCGTCTGCCAGCGCCTTGGCCAGCGAATAGGAATTGACCAATGGATGGACGGCAAGGGCCTTGATGGCCAGGTCGCGTGAACGGTGCCGGACCGCTTCAACTGTAAGCCTCTCGAACAGCTTTACGTTCTTCATCAGCAGGCCCATCTCTTCCGGCACGCTGCCGATTTGCACCGGCGTGGCGCCGTCCTTCGTAATCGTGCATGAGATTTCGACCACATCATCGTCGGCAAATCCTTCGATCGCGCCTTCATTCGGCACGGAAAGCACAATATTGGTTTCCCTCCCGGTCCGCAGTGAATCGACAAAGTCCAGCATAACACCGGCATAGCCCAGCGAATTCGGCAGCTCCAGCTTCTCCGGCACCGCTTTGGATGTCGAGTTCGTTTCAATGGCCATATAGGATGCTTCGCGTTTCTGCGTGTAATACAGGTAGGTCTGGATCGCTTCCTCCGGATAGCTGTCGATATCCATCCCCCTCAGCACATCGAGCATTTCCTTATTATTTTCGGCGATCATCTGTCCTCGGGTCATATCGGATTTCATAATATTGGCGAAAGCACGCTCGCGGTGATAATAATAGTACAAATATTCATTAGGCAGGTAGGGCAGCGACTCCAGCAGATCGGGGTCGAACATCTTAAACTCATCCACCCGGCTGGTAAAGGAGGCATCGTTCTTCAGCTCCGGAAGCAGGTCCTTCCCGCGGTATACCGCTTCGGTCATCCACGAGAGATGGTTGAGCCCGAAGAATATGACCTTCAGCTCCTCCGGCTCAATCTCCAACGCTTCAGCCATCCGCAGCTTCGTATGGCTCGGGGAATCGCAAATGCCAATGACCCGTTCGTAACCAGCGCTCCTCAGTGCCTGAGTAACAAGACCGGACGGATTGGAGAAGTTGAAGATCCAGGCGTTTGGAGCAAGCTCGCTGGCTAATTTACAATAGTCCAGCAGCACCGGAATGGTCCGGATCGCCATAGAGAAGCCTGCCGGCCCGGTTGTCTCCTGCCCGATCACGCCATGCTTCAGCGCAATCCGCTCATCGATGTAGCGGGAATGCTCCTTGCCTACCCGTACCGTCGTAACGATATAATCCGCCCCGCTGATCGCTTCCCGGCTGTCCGTCGTTGCCCGAAGATTCAGCGCGATCCCGCTTCGCTCAATGACGATGCGGCATAATTTCGCGATGATCCCCAGCTGTTCCTCATCGGAATCCAGCAGCACAAGGTCCGTAATTCCCGCATCTTCCGCTTTGAGCGTTAAACTTTTTGTAAATAAAACCGCACGAACGCCGCCGCCGCCAATAAGCGTTAATTTCATGGCGAGACCTCCTGAATTTCCGATTGTTTGCCTTTCTGACGGATGAAAGCCTTCAGGCCATCCCGATCCGGCGTGCCTCCGCTGCCTCCGTATGAGCCGACAGACAATGCGCCGCAGGCATTGCCGCTAATCAGGCAGTCAATCGTCTCCATTCCATTTAAATACCCATATAAATAACCGGCGTTAAAGGAGTCTCCCGCACCCGTCGTATCGACAGCCTGAACCTGATAAGCGGGACTGTAGGTCCGTACCCCGTCCTTGAGCGCAACCGCTCCTTTGTCTCCCAGCTTGATCACGATGTGACTTCCATATTGCGCGATATGCTGCAGACAGTCTTCCACCTTCTCCAGGCCGGTATAATGCATCGCTTCGGTTTCGTTCATAAGAAATACATCCACTTCACGCATCAAATCATAAATGCCTTCATACCATTCTCCGGTGTCATCCCATCCAACATCGCAAGATAAGGTCAGGCCCTTTTCCTTGAGAGCCTTCGCCAGTGCGAGGACCGCTCCATGATTGCTTCTGCCTTTGTAACAGGTCAGATGAACATGCTTGCCCCGTGCAATCGGTTCGAGATCCAGCTTGCTGACGTCCAGCAGCTGATTGGAACCGGCATAGGTAATGAATGAACGGTCCACTTCCGGATTGATGGCGATGGTAATGCCAGTTGCGAACACTGTTGTTGTCTCAAGCATACTGGTATCGATACCATATTGAACAAACTGTTCCCGGACATAACGGCCGTGACCGTCATCCCCGAGTATTCCGTTAAAAGCCACCTTCATGCCCAGCTTGGCCAGGGAGATCGAGAACAAAGCCGCTCCCCCGCCAACATGCAGCATCATCTGATCAACAAATATTTCCTGCCCCGGCTTGGGAATTTCATTGCATCCCGCTACGACCAAATCAATATTCGCGTCGCCAATGACAACAGCGTCGAATTTCTTCACCATATTAACCCTCTTCCAATTCCAAGTCTCTTATCTATGTCCTTACTCAATAGGTTTCACTGGAGCGCCCTGCAGCTGTCCCGAACGACGAGCTGATGCTGCAGAATCAAGTCTTCCTTTGGCGCCTTCTCATTGCCTTGTATCAGGTCGAAAAGCGAATCGACCGTCACCCTTCCCATGTCCTCAATCGGCTGTTCCATCGAGGATAAGCGTGGCCTTACCAGCTCAGTCAACTGACTGCCGTCAAATCCGATTACCGAAATATCTTCCGGCACGGAAAGCTTCTGGTCATGGATGCAGTTCATTGCTCCTGCCGCCATATCATCGCTCACGGCAAATACAGCCGTTGGACGGGGGCTCACATCAAGCAGCTCCTTCATCCTGTCATATCCGCTTCTGGGCTTGTAATCGCCGAACCGGATATAATCGTCGTCAACTGCGATCCCGCTGTCCTCCAGCGCATTGCGGTATCCCAGATAGCGGCTTTGCCCGGAGGTTACGTCCCTCATATCGCCTCCGATAAACGCAATCCGCGTATGACCAAGTCCCGCTAAATATCGGGCTGCATCGTAGGCGGCATGATAATCATCTATGATAACCGATATAAATTTCTGATCAGGAGGACGTACACTGGAAAAAATAACGGGAATATCCAGCTTATTGATTAAGTTCTGAATTTTGTCGCTTAACTTCTCGTGCATGATAATGATGCCTTCCACACGCATTTCCTTGAAGATGTTCAGATATTGGAGCTCTTTATCCGTATCCTCATGAATATCGCATACAAGCAGACTATATCCGCTGCGGCTTGCCGTTTGTTCAATGCTGCTCAGGATGGTTGCATGGAAACTCGATGTAAGATCCGGTACGATTACGCCAATGAGGTTTGTTTTTTGCCTCACGAGGCTTCTCGCAATATGGCTTGGCGAATAACCCAATTCATCAATCACACGCTGTACCTTCGCCTTCAATTCATCCTTCACATATCTCTCGCCATTAAGCACGCGCGAAACGGTGGTGGTGGACACCCCGGCCATCTTGGCGACATCCTTGATTTTCGGTTTCTTCATGTATACCGTCCTTCCTGCTGACAACCGGCCTATCATTACACTTTCTATAAGAATACTCCAATTCCCGGTAATTTTCCTCCAAATTTGCAATCTTTCCCACAAAAACAATTGAATTTATTCCTTGACCGAGCCAATCATAGCCCCTTTGGCAAAATACTTCTGGATAAACGGATAGACGCAAATGATCGGAGCTACGACGACCATAATAGTAGCCATTTTCAATGAATCTCCCGTGAGTTGGATTTTCGCAAGCAGCTCCTGCTGGTTGGACCCTGCCGCTGTCATCAAATATTGGCGTATGGCGTCCTGCTTGGTCAGCATTTCCTGCAGCAGCGTGGACAACGGACGGAGCTCGGCGCTCCTGACGAAGAATGAGCCCGTGAACCAATCGTTCCAGTGTCCGACAGCGGTAAACAAGGAAATGGTGGCCAGCACAGGTTTGCTTAGCGGCATAATGATTTTCATAAATATTCCGAAATCGCTGCAGCCGTCAATACGCGCCGCTTCCTCAAGACTAATGCCGATTTGCTGAAAGAATGTCCGCACAATAATCAAATTCCATGCGCTGTACAACGACGGGAGGACATAAACCCAGATCGTATTGGTCAAATGCAGATTGCTCAAAAGCATGTAGTAAGGAATAATCCCCCCGGAGAACAGCATGGTAAAAAAGATCATCATCGTAAAAAACCGAACGCCCGGGAGCGTCTTGCTTTTTAAGGCGTAAGCTGCCATTGCCGTTAGAAAAACGCCCGCTGCCGTGCCCAGCACCGTCCGGAATAAAGAGATGGCGAATGCTTTTCCGATGTTGGAGGAAGTGAATACCTGCTCATAGTTTTCGAGTGTCCACATCCTCGGCCAGAAGGAAATCCCTCCCCGTTCGGCGTCTTTGCCTGAATTAAAGGAAAGCGCAAAAATGTTCAAGAACGGAAGAATGATTGATAAACACAGGAGAATGATTATGGCATAATTAATGAATTTAAACAGCTTCTCTCCAGCTGTGAGCTTGTAAAATTCGTTGCCCACGCGTCTCTCCTCCTTCTATGAGGCCACGCTCCTGCATACGGGTGCAGGAGCGTTAATCTCCAGAAAATAAAATGCGGATTGGCTTATTGCGTGATAATTGGCGTGCTGGGATCGCTGTTCTTCTGGTTCAGAAGTTCTTCGTACTGCTGAAGGCCTGCTGCCTGCAGCTGCTTCTTGGCCGAATCCATAATGCTTTTTGCTTTATCCATGCTTTTGGCATAGAAGGCGCGGATCATGCTGTCGCTGTAATTATCGAGCGCCGTCTGCAGGTCGGTACCCGAGGCGGATTCGTTAATGAATGACAGAGGCCGGTATCCGTCGACGATCAATGCGTTTTTCTTCTTCTCGTCATAACTCCAGTAATCGGCTATTTTATTCTGAGCGTCGTATGCGCTTGGAAGAACCGATTCCCCGTATTCCGCTTCTCCAAAGTCCTCGAACCGGTTGGCATCCGTCCAGCCCAGATATTGGCCCCAGTTGTTGCCTGCTCCTTCAAAGCCCAGCTCTTTGGCAGCTTCCGGATCTTTGGCTTTCAAATCCAGCACTTCCTGTTTCACAAGAGGGTTTCCTTTATCGTCCAGCGTGTAATCTCTTCCTTCAAGACCATACTGCCAGAGCAGCTTCCCTTCCCGGCTGGCCAGGAAATCGGCGAAGTCCATCACTTCCTGCGGTTTTTTTGTTGTGCTTGGAATGGACCAGACAAAAGAGCCTTCCTTGTAAGTACGAACCATCTGGTAAGGACCGTCCACCCGGTCGATCGGTCCAAGCGGAAGATAATGCATATCTTTATTAAAATCCAGATTGTTGTGCATTTCGCTGATGATGGCAAACGAACCGTTTATCGCGCCTTCCGTCGCTCTGTTGCCTTCCATCGTATAGTTGTCGGCAGCCATCAGCTTCTCATCCAGCATTTTTTGAACCAGTTCGATGCGTTTCATCATATAGTCCGTGTTGCTCTCGTGAATGATTTTGCCTTCCTGATTCTTATAGAACTTCTGATCGGGCGAGCCCCACGTGATATCCCTGAACAGGGTGCCAACCTCATGATTGCCATTGCCCCAATATTGCGGTCCGATCGGGATAACCGCTTTGCCGTTATTGTCTTTGAAGTTGCCTTCTTTGATTTTCTTCGCAAGCTCATACACCTGTTCAGTGCTCGTAATCGTCCGCGGATCGATTTGAAGCGCCTCCGCAATATCCTTGCGGATAAAAGGGCCTCCGAAGAACTTCAGGCTTTCATGCTGCTCGCCTTTGGTAATCCGCATGTGGACAAAGTAGCTGGAGCCGTTCAGATCCGGGCGGAACATGATTCCGTTCTTCGAATCCAGCGGCAGGTAATCATCCTTCAGATAATTGCTGTATACCTTGGTGTTCTTCATCAGCGGCGTAAGGTCGGTGAGAACGCCCTCTTTGGCGGCTTTAACAAGAACCGGCATTTCCGGACGGGCGCTGTGGTCCAGATAAGATACGATAAAGTCCGGCAGGTCGCCCGAAGCGAAACCGGCGATCATGCCATCTACCGCACGGCTGGAATTAACCGCCTCCAACTGCAGCGTAATGCCTGTTCTTTCCTTAATGACCTTGGCAATTTCAGGATTGATATCTTTGCTCACATCATCGCTGTCGATAAACAGCAAGCCGGTAATCGTTCGGTCGGCAATCCAGGTTTCCGGCTTCCCGGCTTTGTCCGCTTCAGACGATCCGCTATTGCCGGAATTGTTGTTATTGCTTGTGCAGCCGGTCAGGAGCAAGCCTGCAAGTACCGGAATCGTGATCCATTTTGTCCATTTCGTACGCATCGACATTTCCTCTTTCCATTGTGGATTTTGTAAAAATGACGCTGTTCATCTTTGTTTATCACAAACTGGTATCGCTACCATACAGACTCATCAAGAAACCTCTTGGATGCTCGGTTAGCGGATATAACCAGAATCAAGCCGATCAGCCCCTGCATAAGTCCGACTGCTGTGGCGTAGCCGTATTGACCGTTTTGCAATCCGACGCGGATAATGTACGTATCCAGAATATCCGCAACCTCCATATTGCCTGGCGTTCTCATCAGATAGATCTGATCGAAGCCTGCCTGCAGGATGTTGCCCAGACCCAGAATGAACAGGATGGCAATGGTCAGTCGCATTCCCGGCAAGGTAATATGCCAGATTTCCCGCCATTTGCTGGCGCCGTCGATTTTCGCGGCCTCGTATAGCTCCGGGCTGATCCCGGCAATGGCGGCCAGGTAAATGATCGAATCCCATCCAATGCTCTGCCAGATATGGCTGCCGAACATCAGCTGGTAGAAATATTTGCTTTCCATCATGAAGAAGGTGCTGCCATCGCCGCCGAAAAAGGTGATGAGTTCATTGATGATACCGGTGTCCGGGGCGAATATCCGCTGCATCAGGCCGACTACGATAACCCAGGACAGGAAATGCGGGAGGTAGGCGATGCTTTGCGTAATGCCGCGGAACCGTTTGCTGCGGATTTCATTAAACATCAAAGCCAGCAAAATCGGAAACGGAAGTCCGAGAAACATTTTGATGCAGCTTATGAGCAGCGTATTGCGTATCAATTGCCCGCTCTGGTAATTGCTGAAGAAGGCTTTAAAATACTCGAATCCGATCCATGGACTGCCCAAAATGCCTTTGTTGAACTGATACTCCTTAAAGGCCAGGATGACGCCGCCCATTGGAATATAAGAGAAAATGATGAAAAATGCGATACATGGCAGCAGCATCAGATACAGGATTTTATGCTTCATTATTCTGTACATGAGACTTGATTTTGGTTTTACCGGCACAGCGCGCATTGATGCTTGCGGCATCCCCTTTTGCATTGTTGAATCACCATCCCAGTTTCAGACTTTTTCTATGGTAGCGATTCCATATCGATCCGTAATGAACTTGATTATCGGTTATTCGAGATAATTAAGCGCTTTCTGAAATCGATACCATATTGTGTTTCCTATTGTAAACTTGATGGAGAGAGTTTGACAACCGGTTTTTTTATCCCCTCTATTTCAAGGGCATGTTTGCAGCCGTTTTGGATCCGCCTCCCCCCGTCCAACCACCTGATCCGCTTCCAAGGCGGGTTTGCCCGGAGCAGCTAATAGACTCTTGGGTCCCCGGGACTCCACCAATGAGTCCGATCATAATCCAGAAATGATGTCAGCCCGCACTTCCCGCTTGCTGAAATCAAATCGGAAACAGACGACGGAATTGTCTGCTTCGACGGTCAGGACTGCTTTTGTAGACGAACCGCTCCTGGGGTAGTTGTCGATGGAAAACAGCTGGGATAACGTCCCATAAGGCGCAACCGCATACTCATATGTTCCCTTGAACGGGAACACGCAGCTGAGCATGTAGATCCCTTTTCCCATATGGTACATTCGCGTCGTTTCACTGTTGGAATCGTGGTTGACCGCTCCGAGATAATGCTGAAAATTACCGAATACAATCACCCGCCCAGGCAGCTTAACACCCGTTTCTGAATCATAATCATCTTCGGCGCCATAAGGCGTTACCGCAGATGGATTCCCAGCCCTTTCTCGCAACTGATGGTCCGACTCCCAGATCAGCTTGATGGTATCCTCCTGTCCAAAACCTTCCGGACAGCCGCTGCCTGGCCGATTGGCTTTGTAACAATCCACGCTCATTTCCGCATTTGTCCCGTAAGCCTCTCTAACGATACGGCAGGAGCCCAGCGTCCTTCTTACCGGCATCTGAAAATAGGCGTTGACATTGTTGACTGCCGTCCACTTGAACGTGTAATGCAGGAACTCATTGCGGCTTGCTTCATCCTGTGAGGCAAACCACGCAATTTGATCGTAGCCCCACCACTCCATCCAGGCACGTTGTTCGTAGGGTATATGATCTTCATCTTTAAAGAATTTCCCGCCCCAGTTATCGTATTCCATCAGCATAGGCAGGGTCTCGCAGCTCCAGCCGCTTGGCGTTATGCCACCTTCGCTGAATCCTTCCCGTACCAGGGTAAGCTTCTCTCCGGTACGGTCCAGGATCGGCACCCGGGTATACGGCATGGAATGAAAATCGAACAACAGCCGGCCTTCCACATTAACTCCGTGGGTATGCGCGTCCAGCAAAACCAGCTTGCGCCGTGCGTGCTGCCTGGCATAGGCGCGGATCCGGTCGAACAAGGCATACGTCTTCTTGTATCCGCTGTCATCGGCAGCATAGAGATGAATCTGCCCCATATGAATCGCTTCATAGCCAGCCTCAATATAGCTTACCGCCCTGTAATAAAACCACATTTGCGTCTCCAGTTTGCTTATGTCCGGGATGCCTCCATCCTGGTCCCATTTATACCCATAAGGTTCATTGTCAAAAAGCATCTGATCGAAGCGGAACGCTCTCTCCTCAACGGGAAGCTCGAAAGCGGTGAAAACAAAATCCGGAATCGCGATGTTCTCCACGCCTCGAAATATCGCCTCAAAAATGCAGGTCTGCAATATAATTTCCGGATCCACAGCATGGACACGCTCAGCCAGAACCTTTGATTTGCGGAAATGCTCCTTGTCGTCGGACTCCAGCATCCATATCCCTGAAGCCCTGCCCAGAAATTTAGCGCCGATGTTCCCGATCATACGCAGATCATCGTCCAATGAATCACTGTTCACCAGATCCGCTGCGGTAACGGCTCTGGAAAGGTAGTTTTCCAAAACTTTTTTCGAAATCGTACCGCAAAACAGGTCGTTTTCCATCGAAATAATCTCCCTTTAATCAGATTCAAAGAGCTGAATTATCCATTCTGCAACATGCATATGGTATCGATACCATATCCATCATCAAGCTTTTTTTTGAAACGATAACGAATAGGACTTGTCTGGTATCGATTCCAAAAAGCGCTTTCAATACTTTAATGTTTCCTAGTATAGGTTGAAACCCGCTTTTTGTAAACCTCTTTTTTGCAGATGTGAAGGATCGGTTCTATGTCAAGAAGAGCCCCTTCCTCTATTCCGCGCAATGCCTCCCGACAGAATGCCGTTGGTCGCAAAACCCATCGAAAACTTGCAAGAGACCGGGCTCTCGCTCACATCGAGATACTTGAGGCTCTCCCCCGAAAATGGGATGATTCCCCCAGCTGCTCACGGTCATGCCACATCTGGTTGCCGCATTCTCCTTCTGGGAGATCTCTTCAAAAAAAATAAAGGGAGCCTGGTCGTTGTCGATCTGGCTCCCTTTATTTTGTGAAAAAGAATTAACTAATCCATTCATTCAGAAAACGAGCCGTAATTTCCTTGGGCCTCGTAATCGCACCGCCTACCACAACAGATACTGCCCCAAGTTCAAGACAACGCCGGAACATCTCCGGTGTATTTACATTTCCTTCTGCGATGACAGGAAGGTGGATGAGCCGCAGCAAGGTCCGGAGGAATTCAAAATCATGTTCGTATAATTTGAGGTCTGACGTATACGTCGTATAGCCATGGAGTGTTGTTGATACACAGTCAAACCCCAGCTGCTCCGCCATGATCGCCTCATCCAGCGTCGAAATGTCGGCCATCAGCTCTACGGCCGGATTCTTCTCCCTGCAGTAAGCGACAATTTCCTCCAAGGTCTCGCCATGAGGCCGGTCGCGCTTGGTGCAGTCCATGGCAATCATCTCACAGCCGCTTTCCAGCAGCTCGTCGATTTCCTTGCGGGTTGCGGTAATAAAGACCTCGCTATCGGCATAGTTCCGCTTGACGATGCCGATAACAGGCAAAGAAATCTCCTGTTTAATCGCCAGGATATCATCCTTCGTATTGGCACGGATTCCTGCTGCTCCGCCTTCCATTGCAGCCAGTGCCATCTTGGACATAATATACGAGCTATGCAAAGGCTCATGATCCAGTGCCTGACAGGAAACAACCAGCCCCCCTGTGATTTGTGCAATCATCCTCGTTCGTCCCCTTTATGATTTGGAATATTGCGCGGTCAACGCTTCAATTTCCTTGCTAAGCTCAGCTAATGAAGCATGGTCTCCGTCGGTAACCGGCAGCAGCGGAGCGCGTGGATTACCCGTCTTGATCCCCTTGATACCCAGTATATACTTGCAGGCGCCGTATAGGGATGGATAACCTAACAGTTTTTTGATGACTTCATTGATTTCATATTGAAGCTTGCGGGCCTCATCGAGCTGCCCTTGCCCGTAGTATTCGTTCAGCTTGCAGAAAAGCTCCGGCATAATGCCGTACGTACCGCCGATGCCGCCGTCCGCGCCCATGATCCGGCCTGCGAGAAACTGCTCGTCAGGTCCATTGAACACCAGGAAATCTTCTCCCCCAACCGCCTTAAACTGCTGCAGCTCAAAGGTGCTTTCCCCGGACATTTTTACCCCGATTACCTTCTCCTGGCTGGCCATCTTCTTAAATAAGCCGATGGATAAATTGAATCCTGTCGTTTGCGGGATATTATAGATGATAAAAGGCAGGTTGGTGCTGTCGATCATTTGCTGCCAATGCTGCTCGACTGCCGCTTCCGACAAACGGTAATAAATCGCCGGGACCGCGGAGATGACGTCCGCACCGCATTGCTCGGCATGCCTGGAGAGCTCAACGCTTTCCTGTGTAGCATTCGCTCCTACATGAACGATAACGGTGAGCTCTCCTTTGATTTCTTCCATGACGGCTTCAAGGACTTGTTTGCGCTCCTGCACATTTTGCAGCATGCCTTCGCCTGAGCTTCCCCCTACATACAGCCCTTTGATTCCCGTGGATACATAGGATCTTGCCAGCTTCTTAACGCGGTCGGAATCTACATGGCCCGCTTCATCATATGCAGAATACATTGCAACATAGATACCTTCAAATTTCGTGATCATTTCCGGTTTCATTGCTCTCCAACTCCCATTTCGTCCATATAGTAAGGGTAAACGGCGCCATACAATGCCGCCCGATTGCCTAATTCAGCTGTTATCAATTCCGTCCTGGAAAATTGCGCGGGCAAATAGCTGCCCATATGCAGCTTGATTTTGTCCAGCAGAAACTCTTTCTGCTCCGACACGCCGCCTCCGATCAGAATGATGGACGGGTCGAACAGCAAGACGATCTGGGCCAAGCCCCTGGCGATTTCTTCAGCCCAAGCCTCGATGATGCTCAGACATTCCATGCTGCCCATTCTCGCTTTGGCAAACAGCTCCTGCCCGCTGCCCGTGAAACCAGGCAGCCTGCGCGAGGCTGTGAGCAGCAAAGCCGTCATCGAAGCTCTTTGCTCGTAAGTGGTGCCGCTTGTCTTGTCATATAAGGAATGACCGATTTCACCCGCTCTGTAATGTGCGCCGGCAACAAGCTTCCCTTCACAGAATAATGCGCCGCCGATTCCTGTTCCAAGTGTGATGCAGAAGAAATCTCCGCTGCTTCGGGCCGCCCCTTTCCACTTCTCCCCCCATGCCGCCGCATTCACATCATTGGCGACGACAGTGGATAAGCCGTAACGGTCCTGGATGAAGCGTTTCAGGTTCGTGCCTTTGTATTCCGGAATGGTGCCGCCGGCGAATACAATTTCGCCTGTTCCAGGGTCCACAACGCCAGCCGTACTAATGCCGACGCCCTGGACAGCTTCGAACCGCTCAAGCAAGCTGTCCATAATGACGGCAAGCTGCTGCGGTATCCGGATATGGGCTTCTCCCCGGGGGGTTTCCACGGAATCATGAAATATCATGGCCGCATTGCGGTCGAATACTGCATATTTTATGACGGTTCCGCCAACATCAATGCCTATCCAATGCATTTATCCTCCTCCTTCGGCTCTTTGCTATTCTTTAACGGCTCCAATTGAAATCCCGGCGGTAAAAAACCGCTGGAACAGGAAGAAGATCAGCAGCATCGGGATGGCTGCTACTGTCGCGCCTGCCATCTTGTAGGCAAAATTAGGATTCAGATCCTGCATTAACGTGGCAATACCGACCATTAATGTTTTGGTTTCCTTATCCTGCCCAATGACCAGCTGCCATAAGTAATCGTTCCAGACTTGAACAAAATTCAGAATGAACAGGGCGCCGATACCAGGCTTGACGATCGGCAGAATAACCTGCAGGAACGTCCTGACTTCGCCTGCCCCGTCAATACGGGCCGCTTCACGCAGCGCATCCGGCGCGGAATCGAAAAACCCCTTCAACAAGAACACGCCAAAAGCAGTCGCCACATTGGGCCAAATCATGCCGTTCAGGCTGTTGACCATGCCAAATTGCTGCGTGATGCGAAACAAGGGAACAATCATGACTTCCTTGGGCACCATCATACTGGAGACAAACAGGATGAAAATGATCTGTTTCCCCTTGAACTGAAGCTTCGAGAAGGCATAAGCAGCCATGGAGCTTGCGATAACAACCAGGACGGTGGTTAAACCCGCCACATACAAGCTGTTGAAGGTCCAGCGCAATGCCGGCTGGCTGCTGAACACTTCGGTATAATTGGAGAAGGTAAAGGTACGAGGCCACCAATCCGGCGGCATCTTAAGCACATCCGAGCTATTCTTCAGCGAGCTTGTAAACAGCCAATACAAAGGAAAAAGATTGAGCACAGCCAGCAGAGTAACGATGACGTTGGCGATGATATCGACCTTTTCCTTTTTTTTCTTTTGCACTGCTTGCAGCATGATTCATCCCTCACTTATCCTTGAACATCGCTCTGAGCTGAGGCACCGACAATAACAGGGTAATAACGAACATGATGACCCCTACAGCGGAAGCGATGCCAAGCTGGTTATACTTGAAAGCATTGTTGTAGAGATAATACATCATCGTAACGGACGCGTTATTCGGACCGCCGCCGGTCAGAAGCTGAATGACGACGAAGATTTTCAATACGGCAATGATATTAATGACGATAATATAGATCGTTGTCGGTTTGACAAGCGGAATCAGGATCCGGAAAATCACGTTTAGCCGGGATGCGCCATCGATTTCGGCAGCTTCAAACAAATCCTTCGGCACTCCGATCATGGAGGCAATATAAAGGATAATGGCCTGTCCGACATTGGTGGCAAAGGTGACAAAAATAATAACCGGCAGCACCGTGCTTTTATTCCCCAGCAGATTCACCGTTTGGAACTCCATCTCACGTGCCGCATACGAGATGAGCCCGTTAGCGGGACTGAGCAGGAAACCCCAAACCATACTCATTACGACCATCGATACCATAACCGGAATATAATAGCTTCCCCGGATAAAGGAAACGTACTTTGCATTTTTGTCAAAAATCGCAGAAGAGACAAACATCGCAAAACCAACTGTCAGGATGACGATAAAAACGACGAAAACGACGGTATTTACAATCGATTTGAAAAACACGGGATCATGGAATAAGGTCACGTAATTGTCCAGGCCCACAAAGGTTTCCTTCTGATATTGGACCTTGAACAGGCTAAGGCGGATGCCTTCAATAATCGGATACACAATAAAGATGAGAAATAAAATGGATTGAGGCAAAATAAACAGATAACCGGTTACGTTTTCCTTCAAAGCTCGATTGCGTAGTTTCATGGATATCCGTTACCTTTCTTTTTCAACCCCTTGACCGCAACGCATACAAGCGGCCGAGGGATTGAACTTGTTTGGGATACAGGTGGGTTATGGATTGATCGCTGAATTTTCCTTCGCCTTTTGAATAACGGCATTGCCTTTAGACTGGTAATCCTTGATCGCTTGCTCAGGTGTTTTTTCGCCGATAAAGATGGCCTGCAGCTCCGGATACAGAACTTGTCTAAGCTCACTGTAACCTGGAACATTACCTGTAAAGTTGAACATATGCTCGGCATTAGCATCATAAGCGGCGAACAGCGGGAACTGCTGCTTGAATTCCTCCGCAACGGAGCTTCTTACCGGAACACTGTTCTTCGAGGCTTTGACAAGCTCGGCATCGGTAGAGAAGAACTTGACAAAGTCTTTGGCAACCTCTGTTCTAACTTCATCCCCTGTCTGGAATACACTCGCTCCGACTACATAGGTGAAGGAGAGAGGGTCTCCGCTTTCGGACGGAATATTAGCCAGCCGGATATCGAAATTCGGCGATTTTCCAGCTTTCATATCCGCCTTGGCATTATTGAACAGGACGGCATTGGTAAAGCTGATGCCAAGCTGCTGATTTTGGAACATGGCGTTCGCATCGTTGGAGGATACCGATTCAGCACCCGGATTCGTATATCCTTCGTCATAGATTTTCTTCAGCCAATTGGCCGCTTTCGCGCCACTCGCGTCGTCAACAATAAGATTGCCG
Source organism: Paenibacillus nasutitermitis (assembly GCF_014641075.1). GTDB lineage: Bacteria > Bacillota > Bacilli > Paenibacillales > Paenibacillaceae > Paenibacillus_Z > Paenibacillus_Z nasutitermitis. The sequence continues at coordinate 174,696 of NZ_BMHP01000001.1, read as the reverse complement.
TTATCATCAAAGAATTTATTGCCGAACATCCGCAGATAAGCAAGATTCCAGGTATCTCCCTGATTGTTCAAGGCGAAGAGCGCCATGGGATAAGCGTTGGAGTATTTATCCTTCGGCATATTGGTTTTCAAGCCTTTAAGAATCTGCTCGTATTCTTCCAATGTCCAGTTCTGAATACCATTTTCATCCCCGATAAATTTGTCCAGACCGGCAGCTCGGAACATGTCCGCATTATACGCCAGCGTGCCGGGATTTTGAGAAAACGGATAGAAGTAAACATCTTCGCCGAAAGTTACGTTATCCCAGTAGCTCTGAGCGATATCGCTTTTGGCGGCGTCATCCACGATATCATTGAGCGGGGCCAACGCACCGCGGTGGGCGTAGTCTCCCATGGCAAAAACGCTTTCAAAGAAAATATCAGGAGGCGTTCCGCCATTCAGATTAACGTTAAGCAGTTCATCGCGCTGGTCGCCCGCTACGACTTGAACATTGACCTTGACATCATATTTGTCGTATTGCTTGGCAAATTTCTCAGCCGCATATTTGAAGAAGCTGTCATAATCGGCGTCTTTTTCCGTCGCATCCATAACGCCTTTCCATTGCGGTGTAAGCCATAAGGAAATTTCAACTTTGTCTTTGGCCCCGCCGGTCTTGTTGTTCCCGCTGTTGTCAACGGAAGAGTCCGTTTGTTTACCTGAACAGCCTGCTACCAAAGCGAGTATGAGGATGAATGCGGCAATAGGAAACATCTTTCTGTTGAACATGGATAAACCCCCTTGAGGTATGTGGTCATTTGGTGAACCTTCTAGAATAAATTCCGATTGATTTTCACTACCACTTTCCGTACGTCTGAGCTTGCAGCTTCCGTTAAGCCTGGCCGATGAATGTCTTCGGGAAAAAGCACCATAAACATGCCCGGCTTCAGTTTGACCAGGGACTCCTCTTCGAGCCCGGCGAATAAGGCGAAGTCTTCTTCCGGATTATAGGACTGACAGGGTTTACAATTGTCATCCTGCATCTTCCAGCCAATCGTCTCCTTACCCTGAAGCAGGTAATGAATATCGAGGAAGTTCTCATGCTTCTCGGCAGGCTGATCTGCTATGCCCTTGGTCTTGATTTCCATGACCAGCGCAAACATATCGCCGCCCCAAATCGGATATTTGCCTACTTCCAGCATGCCCAAATCTGTCTTTGCCAAATAATCAATTGCCTTGCGCAGAACAGGATGCGCAAACTTGCGCCTGCTTGCCCAATGTTCCATGGAACCGACGATCATCCGCCATCCCTCCCTCTTCTTACATGTAAGCCCTTCCTAAATGGTGACCGGAAAGTCTTATAAGCAAATTATAGCTTTGCGGATCGGCCCCAAACAGGAACGGAATTTTCAACATTATTCAACATCTTTCGAAAATGAGAGCGTATTCAGAATCTTTCACCCAAAAATGTTCACAATTTTTCGATCCCGGTTTGGATAGCAAAAAAACCATCCTTGGCGGGATGGTGAGAAGGAAAAAACTTATTTTTGATGCATGGACCGATATTTTTGCGGGCTGACACCTTTGATTTTCTTGAAAATACGGCCGAAATAGTTGATATTCTCATAACCGACCTGCTCCGCAATCAAATAGCTCGGCAAATCCGTATCGACCAGATAGCTAGCCGCCTGTTCAATACGCAAGGAGTTGATCCAATCCGTAAATCCCGACCCGGTTTCCTTCTTGAATAAGGTGCTTAAATAACTTTCGCTCATATTAATCATTTCCGCCGCCTGCTTCAGCGAAATATCCTTCGTATAGTTCTGCCTCATATAGGCAAGCAATTGCTTCATGTCTTCCCGGGACGTCTCCCGCAAACCGCTGTCGTACATCCTGGCCTTCGCCTGCGAGTAAAAACGGCGCAGATCCCCCCAATCATGCAGAGCATCGCTGGCCTCGGCATGCAGCGAAATCCCCAGCAGAAGATTCGATGCGCTGGTCAAGCTTCCGACCGCGGCATCCAGCTGCAAGCGTTTATCATCTGCTGCCGTCAGCAGGACAACGATTTCCTGGTGGCCGATGGTCAGCGGGTTGCTGTCCAGCCAAGTATCCAGCTCAGATTGAATCAAGTGGATTAACAGCTGGATCGCAGATGATTCCGGTCCGGCTTCCCGCACATGCCTGATAACGAGTACCAGCAGTACGCGATGCGGCGGAAGCTCCGCTTCCTCCCCGCTGTCAGCACCTTCTTCTCCAAGGATAATCTGCAGCTGCCGGGCAGCTGCATCCATGCGGGATTCCCTTAAACCGGCGGTCTTCGCCGGAGACTGCGGCTGCTCGTATCCGCGGGCCAGCTTGCCCGCCGCTTCGACCAGCAGATCCAGCAGCTCGACCGGCTTCATCGACGTTTTCAACAAATAATCCTCTACGCCAAGCTTCATCGCCTTGCGTACATATTCAAATTCATCATGGCTGCTGAGCACGATAATGAGAGTCTTCGGATACCGCTGCCTGACCGCTTCAATTAATTCCAGCCCGTTCATGCGGGGCATCACAATATCGGTGAGCAGAATATCCGGGACGCTCATCTGCATCAGCTCCAGCGCCTTCTCCCCGTCCGAAGCGTCGCCAATAAATTCAAAATCATGCTTGTCCCAGTCGATTAACGACTTAATCCCCAACCTTACCAGCAGCTCATCATCAACGAGCATTACTTTAAGTTTCATGGCCCGGTCCTTTCTCTGCTTTCTTAATGGGGAGCTGATATTCCACAGCCGTTCCTTCACCAGGAACGCTGGTTATGCGGATACCGAATTCTTCTCCGTACTGCAGCCTTATCCGGTCATGTACATTCTTGACGCCAATCCGTTCAGGAGGCGGATCAGCCGATCCGGCCGCCAGCCGCCGGTTCAGCTCCTCCAGCTTTCCGCTCTCAATGCCGACCCCGTTGTCCTGAACCACTAACACAAACCGTTCGCCTTCCTGCCTGGCCCGGATAGTAATGCAGCCTTTCCCGGCCATCGGCTCTATCCCGTGAAACAGACTGTTCTCGATAATGGGCTGCAGCATAATGTTAATCACTTCCTGCTCCATCAGCATCTCCGGGATATCCACTACCACCGACAACTGATCGTGAAATTTCATTTTCATCAAGCCGATATAGTTCTCAATATAGTCAAGCTCCTGCCGCAGCGGAATAAGGCTGGCCCCTCTGCCGATGCTTCCTTCCAGCATGCCGCCAAGATTCGAGAGCATATCCCCGACTTCGCCATCATTGCGTATATAGGCCATCCATTTGATATTATTCAAGGTGTTCAGAATAAAATGAGGGTTAATTTGGGCCTGCAGAGCACGAAAACGCATGTCTTCCTTCTGCTCGTATTCTTCCTTCACCCTTGAAAGAAGTCCCCGGATTTCATTGACCATCTTATTGTACGTTTCAATAAGCGAAGCGATTTCTTCGGGTCCGGTTACGGCTATTGCGGAATAGAAGCCTCTCTCCTCCAGTTCCTGCATTCGTTTTCTCAGCAGCTTCAGGGGCTTGGAAATGCCGTAGGAGATGGACAGGGTTATGATGGAAAAAATAATAAAAATAATAATGAAAATAAGGATGTTCGCTCTGCGGATATCAAATATTTCCTTAAACACGGTGTCGTAGGGAACAACTTGTATGATCTTCCAGCCATTGATGTGAACCGTATCGTAATTAACAATCCATTTCTGCCCTTCTTTCTTGATAATTTGCTGGCCTTTTGTTCCTTTCCATACTCCAGCCGCGTCGATTTCTTCCGATGCCTGCTGCCCGATCCTTGGCTGATCGGTGCTTGATAGAATGGTGCCCTGCTTGTCTATGAGATACACGGAGCCCTGAAGACCTTTCAAATATTTGCGCAGCTCCGTCTCGGCCACACTGAATACAATCATCCCGATATTGTCGGTGGTTTGAAGCTCCGTGATCGTTTTGACCAAGGTGATAATAGGCTTGCGGTCGGAATATAACAATTGTTTATTATTAAGCATCCATTTGATCTGGTACGGCTTGCCGATCATTTCGCGGTACCAGCCCGAACCGACATACTCCTGGATCAGATGCTCAGGCATATAGCTTGTACTTAGCCAGTTAGCCTGACGGTCGAACAAGGTCACATAGGTGTTTGTAAAATACGAGCTGAACAACCGGTTTAATACGGTGTCGTTCAAGCGCAGCTTCTCATATTCGCTGAAAGCGCCGGGATCCTTAAGAAGCTTCGTAATATCGGGGTTTATGGTAATATCGACGGCTGAATTAAGCATGTCCTCAAGAAATAAGCCGACATTGAAATTAACCAGATACAAAGCATCCTGCGCTGAGCTGCCTATTTTTTGCTCGATGACCTTTTCCAATGGCTTGTCCATCATATAAAATGTTAACAGGAAGGGAATGATAAGGAAGATGAGAACCGAGAAAAAAATCTTGTTGCGGATTGAGTTCCAGCGGCCCAAAAGATGACGCAAACCCATCATGGATACTCTCTCCCCTCGCATCTGGCAGTCCCATCACCGTGACCGGGACAAGACAATATTCATTAGTATTCCACAACTCCTATTCTTTTTACAATCCTTCTTTACAACTTATGCCGCCCACCGGCTGGCAGCAGGCAGCAGCTTGTTTTATCACGGTAAAGCGACCTTGCTTTAAATCGCTTGCTTGCGGCAGGACGCCGGATCGGATAAAATTCATATCAATTCACAAAAAGAATCGCACAGGCGATGAAGGAAAAAGTACGCAGATGATCATCTACCGACAGGGACGGAGCGCCATGGACTGAAAGCGCCCGGGAAAATGACCTGCTGAAGTTCACTCCCGAGCCGGCACCTGAATGCATGCCCGTTACCACTGGCTGCACTAGGGCTTCCCGTATTCCCTGCGTTAAAGGGTTTCAAGAGAGCGGATGGTCATTGATATCCATCATCAGCTCTGAATAAGGGTGGTACCACGACTCCTCGTCCCTTGACGAGGGGTCTTTTTGCATTTTATACCAAAGGAGCGGATTACTGTGAGCCACAAGAATTTGGATGTGTTACGCAAAAAAATGGATTCCGTAAATGTACAGCTGCTGGAGCTGTTGTCCCAGAGAGCGCGGATTGTCCAGGAAATCGGACAAGAGAAAGAAAAACAAGGGGTGCCGAAATTCGATCCCGTGCGCGAGAAAAGCATGCTGGATGATTTGATAGCCCGCAATGACGGCCCATTCGACGATGAAAGCATCCGTCATCTGTTCAAGCAGATATTCCAGGCCTCGCTGAAGCTCCAGATTGAGGCTGAACATAAAGAACTGCTTGTAAGCCGAAAAAGCCAGAAGGAAAATACGGTTGTAACCGTAGGCGCAACAAGCGTCGGAAACGGAAAACCACTGATCATCGCGGGTCCCTGCTCCGTCGAGAGTTACGACCAGGTCCGTAAAGTGGCGGCATTACTGAAGGAAACGGGAATAACCGTTATGCGCGGAGGCGCGTTCAAGCCAAGAACCTCGCCTTATGACTTCCAGGGGCTCGGAATCGAAGGATTGAAGATTCTGAAGGAAGCCGCTTCCGAGTTCGGATTAAAAACGATTAGCGAGATCGTAGACCCCGCCCATATCGAGCTGGCTGGCGAATATATCGATATCATTCAAATTGGCGCCCGAAATATGCAGAACTTCGAGCTGCTTAAAGCTGCTGGCGAGGTGAGAACGCCCATTCTGTTAAAACGGGGACTGGCAGCTACGCTGGACGAATTTCTGCATTCCGCAGAATACATCCTGTCCCGCGGAAATACGCAAGTCATGCTGATTGAGCGGGGCATTCGAACCTATGAGAAAGCTACCCGCAATACACTCGATATCTCGGCGGTGCCGATCCTGAAGCTGGAAAGTCATCTTCCCGTTCTCGTTGACGTTACCCATTCGACTGGACGGAAAGATATTCTGGCCCCCTGCGCCAAAGCCGCCCTTGCCGCCGGAGCCGACGGCGTTATGCTGGAGGTCCATCCGGATCCCGCTACCGCGCTCTCCGATGCAGCGCAGCAGTTGAATTTCGCGGAATTCCGCAGCTTCCTTGCGGAGGTTAAGGATTCCGGATTATTGTAGCATCACGGAGGCTTCCGGATATTTACTCACCCACGGACACAGAAGTTTCCGAAAAAGACCCACGGCAAAAAAGTCCACAAACAACTTAAAAAACATTGTTGAATGGACTTTTTGTCGTATGCGGTTAATCACAGATCGCTTTCACAAACCTATTCCAACAAAGATCCGGCTTGCCGAATAATCTCCTCGACAATCGTCTTCGCACTTTGCCCCGATGTCAGCATTCGGGTGCCTTGCCCCGTCCACAAAGACATATATTCAGGGTTATTTTGGTCGGCTGCGCCATTACGTATATCCCGGGTTGCCGTATTTTGCGTCGGAAACGGAAGCGGATCCACCCCGCTGCGGTCCCAGGCTTTAACAAAATCGTTGTTAACTCCTCTGGCTGGACGCCCCGAGAACGCTTTGGTAATGACTGAGCTCTCCTCGGTGCTGGCCAGCAAACGCTGCTGATAAGCAGCATGTGCGCCGGATTCCGCTGCAGTCAGAAAACGTGTGCCCATCTGTACTCCCTGTGCTCCAAGCGCAAGGGCTGCAACCAGCCCACGGCCGTCCATAACTCCGCCTGAAGCGATAACGGGAATATGAACGCGGTCGGCAATCTGCGGTATTAGCGCCATAGAGCCAATATTTGCCCCCATTGGATGCTCCGTCAGATCAAAGGTTCCTCGGTGTCCACCGGCTTCGCTGCCTTGAGCGACAACAGCATCACATCCTGCCTGCTCGGCCGCAATAGCCTCGCGAACTGTCGTAGCCATGGCAATGATGCGGGTTCCGGCGCTTTTCGCTTGCTCCATGATGCGGGGCGGAGCAATACCGAACGCCGTGCTGATAATCGGCACCTGCTCCTCCAGCAATACGGCGAATTGCGCTTCAATAAAATCAGGAGTGTTGACAGCTGTAAGGTCAGCCGCTGCAAGTCCAAGCGTGTTCCGCATTGGGTTTAGCGCTTGTTGCACTTCTTCCGTCCTCGTGTTGTCATCCCTAAGACTGACAGAAAACAAATTCACCGCAAAGGGCCGGTCCGTCAGATCTCGTATGCCCCTGATCGCGCTACGAATCGCTTGGGGCTCCATATAAGCCGCCCCCAACGTTCCCAGGCCTCCTGCCTTGGACACCGCAGACACAAGCTCCACTGTCGTAGGTCCCCCGGCCATACCCGCCAGAATAATGGGATAACGTATATTCAATAAGGAACAAAGCTCAGTCTCCAGTTTCAAACGCATGGCATTCCACCCACTTCAAGCAGATTATGAACGGGCTGTTCGGCGTCACAGGACACAAACGGCCTTGAAGCATTCGATCTGTCTCATTTCCATCGAGCTCGTCATTTCCTTTGTACGGGAACAAGGAGCTTTTATTCAGTGTACACGATCCTTCCATGCTGGAACAACCGCCCGACCATGAACCTCAGCAAAACTACAAATCCAATGATCAGCCTGGATCGGTGGGCAAACGCTCATACCAATATCCGGGAATCCGGCTATTCAGACGCATCAGCGCTTCAAGAAAGAAATAATCGCCCCAAATCATAAAATCATCTGGAGAAATGCCGCCTCTCACGGAATAGGAGCCATGCCTCAAGAAGCCTTCTTCAGTTGGGCTTCCGGCGGTAAAATAGTGATCAATCAATGAGGTCATGGATTGTTCTGCGGCCTGGCGGAAATATTCCCGTTCCGGATCGCCGTCCGGCAAATGCTCAACCAGTTCCAGCAGCCCGCAGACGGCAATTGAGGAAGCGGAACTGTCTCTTGGCGTGCCGCTAACCTGCGGGGCATCGAAATCCCAATAGGCAACCTGATCTTCGGGCAGATGGGCGATGAAATACCGCGCCAGCCGCTTTGAGGTCTCCAGGAAATAAGGTTCTTTAAACTGGCGGTAAGCCAATGCGAATCCATAAATCCCCCACGCTTGCCCGCGGGTCCAAGTCGATCCGTCGCTAAAGCCTTGATGTGTTCCACCATTTAGGGGATCTCCGGTTGCCTGATGAAAATAAAACGTATGATAAGAAGAGTCGTCTCCCCTTACCAGGAAACGTCGGCTCTTATCGGCGTGAATGCGGGCAATCTTCATATATTCAGGATCGCCGGTCTGCTCCGCGGCCCAATAAAGCAGCGGCAGGTTCATCAAACAGTCGATAATAATGCGTCCGCCGTTCTCCGAATCGCCCTCTGGACCCCACGCCTGGATAATCTGCGCGCTTGGCCTCCACCGTCTCATCAGCCTGTCCGCCGCTTCAAGCGCCGTTTGCCGGGAAGACTCGTTCTTCTCTACAATCCACTGGGCTTTGGCGGATAAGGAATACAGAAACCCGATATCGTGATGTTCGAGATAATTCCCCTGCTCCAGCCTCTCTTTTAACGAGGCGACGCTGCTCACGGCAGCTTCTCTTATCGCCGGATCCCCGCTGTACTCATAGCTCAGCCATAAGATGCCCGGCCAGAAACCTTCCGTCCAGCTTGCATGATCGGTCAGCTGGTACTTGCCGTCTCCATCGCTTACGTACGGAAACTGGCTCTTAAATCGGCTAATATTCACAGAGGTTGTGAGCATTGCTTTGTCTAATGCATCAGTCCAGTTCATAAAGGCCTCCTGTTAAAACGATTTGGGTTTGCTTTGACGAATTTGGAACAGGCTCGAGGTTTGGTGGTCGGGCATCATATTGATTCTACACGACATTCCATGATGAGTCTGCACGTATAGGCTAGAGACAGCTGCCCGGCGTGCAGCCGCAAGCGGTAAACCGTTAACGTTTGGTCATCACGACCCGGCGTCTCGATCGTTTCCACATCCACCGACAGCTCTGAGGGATCGAATCGTAAAACAACTGTCCCATTCTCTCCCCGCCATGTCACCGTGCCGCTGCCGACAGCCGGTTTGTGAAAGCTGATGAAATGCTCCAATACGCTGCTCTTCGTCCCGTCTGTCTTTTCCTCAAATACAAAACGATCCGTTAGTGTAAGCACCGCTGCGCCTTCCTCCCGGTAGTTCTCCCACTCGAATAACCGGTGAAACGAGCGGATCTGCGCCTCCGGTCCGTAAGCAAGCGTCAAATCCAGCTCGAACCGGACTGTGCCGTTCTCCGACTCGTTTCTCGTAACTACCGCCAGATGAGCTTGGCCAGCCGCCTGCTGCTGCCCGTTGATAACCGGAACCGAATGTCCAGCAGAGGAAGTATGCAGATGGGCATATCGCGCTTCTCCGAAGTATCCGCTCGTATACACCCCCATTCCCAGATCCGCCAGCAACGAGTCGCCGCCGGTATGAAGAATGAAATGGCCAAGGTCGTTATGATTATGAGGCTCATTATTATGACCACCTTTGGCCGAGAAAGCAAGCAAGCCCTTTGGCGTGGCGTGCTTCACCACCAGCCACTCCGTACTGGGAAAGTAATAGCTGCCCTCCGCATCCCGGCCCTCAAGACATTCGGGTTCTGTCCATAGCAGGTTGCGCACCACATGCGGCCAGCGGTAGCAGTGATCGTGATGAAACGGCGGGATGCCCGACGTTTCCGGGGGAGCGATGCCAAGTCTGCACGACAAACGGCTGATCAGCCCCGTGGGCATCCGAAACGTCGGCCTGCAATCCGAATAATTAATGCAGGCGGAAGCGCCGAGTGCGATGGTTCCCGGGAATTCCGCGATGCGTTTGATTTTGTCCGACTTCAACAAATCGATTGTACCATCGGTAAACTCGCGCAGCATCTCGGCCCAATAAACAAAATAACCAAAACCATAGATCCAGTATGAGGCACCTTCAGGGCAGCAGCCGTCATCCCCATAACCCGCCAGGAAGCTTTCCATGGCACTCACGACCCGATCCTGCATGCCCGCAAGCCGTTCCGGATCATCGACCAGAAGCAGCGCCGCCATGCCGACAGCCCCGCTGCATACGGCCGACCAGTTGTTCGTCATCGCGGTCCAGAAGAAATGGTGCGCGCCCTCGAACACAGGCCGGAATACGCGCTGTTCGATCTCTTCCCTTACCCGGTGCGTCACCCAGCCGTTCAAGCGGTTCCCTACGAGATACAGCACTTCGGCCAAAGCATGCGCCGTTTCAGCAGCGAATAAGTCAACGAAACGGTTCGGAGGAACATGCGCTGCCGACGCTTCATCTATCGGATGGGGAAGATGCGCCGGCACGGCCCAAGCGTACTCATTGCAAATGTCCCAGATCAGATTTTCGAGCGTTTCCTTATAAACATCCGAATTGTCAATGGCCATCGTCAGCGCCAGGGCAATCAAACGCCCCCTGCGCGCGAAATACGGTTTTTCGTATTCCTTGCGCGTACCCGACAAGCGTATGGTGTTAAAATCCGTAAACGTCAATGCAGGTATTGGCTCAAGCTTCGCCTTCTCCGCTTCCTCACGCATTTCCTTGATCAAATCGGCCAGGTGAGGCGCTTCTAGAAGTACCCGTCTTTTCCCGGGCGTCAGTTCTCCTCCCGCCAACGTTGCGGGTCGTTCTTGTACGGCTATGATTGCTTCTCTTAATTGACGGAAGGTAATCATCGGATTCTCCTTATAGCCTAAGTTTAGCCTGCAACCCGCACTTGACCGCTTAGCCCTTGACAGAGCCGATCATCGTTCCTTTCTCGAAATACCGGAGCAGGAACGGATACAGTACAAGCACCGGGAGCGCGGACACCACCACCATTGCCATCTTCAAGCTTTCCGGCGCTGGCGGAATCTGGTTTATCGCGGTCGTAAACGGGTCAAGCTGGTTCTCGATCAGAATTTGCCGGACGATCTGCTGAAGCACGAACTTCGATTGATCGGTGACGTACAGCAAATTGTCCATGAAGGCGTTGACGTGATATACAAGCGACCAGAGCCCGATCGTCACGAGCGCCGGCATCGACAGCGGCAGCACGATCCTGCGCAGGATGCGCAAATCGCGAGCCCCATCGATCCGGGCAGCTTCAATGAGCGCATTCGGAATCGAGCGGAAGAACGAAATCATCACCAATACCTCGAACGCATTCGCCGCTGGCGGCAGCACGTAAACCCACCGCGTATTCAGCAGATGAAGCTCCTTCAACAACAAGTAATTCGGCACGATCCCTCCGTCGAAGATCATCGTGAACAATAAGAGCATTACAAGCGCCCGCTTCATCGGAAATTCCGCGCGGGATAACGGATAAGCGGCACATACCGTGACCAGCAGCGTAAACGCGGTGCCGACCGCCATGCGAAACAGCGTATTCCCGTATCCAATCCAAATGAACGGATAATCGAGCAGCTGGCGGTACGCTTCAAATGTCGGATGCCGCGGAAACCAATGGAATCCGGTGCGCAGCGCCTCTCCGCGGTCGCTCAACGATACTGAAAGCACGTGAATGAACGGATAGACGACAATGACGGCGAGAAGCGCAAGTAAGCTATAGATCAAGCCAACGGCCAGTTTATCCTGCCAGGACTTTGATGTCATCGTGCGGTTCCTCCTACCATAAGCCGCTTTCCCCGCGGCTTAGTCTGCGAACAGCGAAGTTCGCGCCCAGAATCAATACCAGCCCGACCAAGGACTTGAATAAACCAATCGCGGCGGTATAGCTGTATTGGAACTGCTGCAAGCCGACCCGGTATACGTAGGTATCGATTACATCTCCGGTTTCAAAGTTGACGGGATTGAGCAGATTGATAATTTGTTCGAAATTGGCACTCAGAAAGCCGCCGAGGCTGAGAATGAACATGATCGCCACTGTCGGCATAATGGACGGGATGTTGATATGCAGCATACGCTGCCAGCGGTTCGCCCCGTCGATGACGGCCGATTCCTGCATTTCGGGATGAATGCCCGACAAAGCAGCAAAATAAATGATCGAACCCCAGCCGATATCCTTCAGGATGGCCGAAACGACGACGATCGGACGAAAATATTCTTTGCTCCCCATGTAGAACACCGGCTTTGCCCCAAACCACCCTGCGATATCGGCGGCAATGCCCGTCGTTGGCGACAGGAAATAAATGACGAGCCCGGACATGATGACCCACGAAACGAAATGCGGCAAATACATCGTCATCTGAACGAACCGTTGGAAGAATCGGGAACGAAGCTCATTAAGCAGCAGGGCCAATATGATCGGCGCTGGAAATGCAAATAGGAGCAAGTAGACATTGAGCAGTAGTGTGTTCTTGAGAAGCCGGTAAAAATCAGCGCTATGAAACAACGCGTCAAAATGCTTGAATCCGACCCATGGGCTTCCCCATATGCCGTCTACGACACGAAAATCTTTGAAGGCGATCAGAACACCGTAGATCGGCCCATACTTAAATACGAGGAAAAAGGCAAACGCAAACAGATAGAGCGCAAACAGCTCCCGGTGCTTCACGATGGTCTTCAATTATGCACTTCCTTAAGCCGGATCCGCTCCTTCCCTGGGAGGTGAGGAAAGTCCTCAACGTTAAGCTCCAAAGACCGCCCGGGGATAAGGAAACGCTCGAAATCCGATTATTTTTTAAACTGTTTCTGGTACAGCTCGTTAGCTTCCTGGGTCAGCTCGTCGCCGCCCTTCGCCTTCCATTCCGCTACGTATTTATCCCAATCGGTGAGCGGGATTTCCCCGCTGATCATTTGCGCGAAGTATTTTTGCGTGAGCGCCGTTAAATTCTGCTTATACTTGCCGTCTGAAGGCAATGCCGCAAACAGAAGCGCATCGGACCAGTTCGGTGCGGACGAATAGGCGCGAATCGCCTCGTTCAGTTTCGGGTTCGAGTACTTATCCCGATATTCCCGCGTCATAATATTGCCGAGCGAGAACAACCGGACGCCGACTGCATCGCGCTGCTCCTGCTTCTCAAATTCGGGCAGGAACTTGGTCGGACCGGAGGTCGCTCCGCTGTCCGCAAAGTCCCACTGCGTCCCCTTCACGCCAAGACTCGTCATATTGATCGTTTCTTCATCGTTACTCTCTGCGCGGAGAATCTCGAAGATCTTGCTCAGCTTCTCCGGATCGTCCTTCACTTTGCTGCCGATGACTATGAAATTGCTCTTAATCCCCCAGTCCCACGTGCCGTCGCCTCCCGGTCCCTCCGGATTCTTGCCGAGTTCAAGCTTGGCGTCCGGGTTCACGGCCTTCATGCCGACGAGCGTGGCGCCATCCTCTAGCGCGGCCTTGCCGATCTGCTCCTCAATGACGCCGATTCGGCCGTTATACAGCTTCTTTTGGTAAGAGTCCTGTGTATCCGTGATAAATTCCGGGTCGATGATGCCGTCTGCGTACCATTGCTGAAGTTTCGCGAGCGCGTCTTTTGCTTCCGGACGAATCGATCCGTTGACGAGCTGCCCGTTCTGTTCCTGCCACATAGTCGGCTCGATGCCGTATGCGCCGAAGATCGAATAGAAGCCGGTCCCCCAAGTCGAAGTCGCCGTGCCGGTTAATCCGTAGGTGTCATTCTTGCCATTTCCATCCGGGTCGTTCTTGGCGAAGGCATAGATAGCCTTCTCCAGCTCATCAAGCGTTTGCGGGATCTTCGCAATTCCTACTTTGTCGAGCCAATCCTTCCGCCACAACAATGTGAAATCATAGGGCTTCAAATCGATAAACATCGGAATCGCCCACAGCTTATCATCGAAGGTTACCGTTTGGAACAGCTCGTTGGAATTCTCGACGTCCTTGTAATACTCCGGCATCTGCTCCTTCACCATGTTCGGATCGATATTCATCAGCACACCCTGCGACTGGTAAGCGGACACGTTGGATGGATCTCCAAGCATGAACAGGTCCGGTACTTCACCGGAGGCGATACTGGCATCGGTTACTTTGACCGGCTTGATTTTGACGTTGAACTTTTGCTCCAGCCATTTCTGCACAGGAGAATCTTCAACGACCGCGTTCGCCTGGAATTGGATGCCCCACGTTAGTTCGACCGGTTTCTTGGCTGCACCCGGCTCGCCCGATTCCGCGTTATTCTTCTTATCTTCAGCACATCCGCTGAGCAATCCAGCCGCCATACTGGCTGTCAGTACGGCGAGAGCGATCGGCTTCATTTTTTTAACCAACATAATCTCCCCCTGCTTGCTTAATTGTTCCCGAGAAACGTTTCGCCCGGCCGGGAATGGGAACGGTTACAAGATTTACGATATACGACAGCATGCTGACGGCACAACCTTTTCATTCTATAATCCTTATGTTTTTCGTTTCCTGGCCAGATTTCGGCTATTATGTTATCCTGTTTTTTGAATGTTTTTCACGCCGCGCCATGCTCCGTCTACTGGATCCATGCTATAATTCCGTAGTGTTCGAATCGGACACCCAGTTGGTGTAAGCGTTAACATGAGAGGAGGAAAATGTGCATGCCCGGTGTTCACTTAATTCGAAACCATTCCTTATTCATCAAGCTGCTGCTGTCCATGACAGCGATCGTCGTGGTAACCGTCATCCTCATTTCCTCAATCACATATACCATTTCCGCCAATACGAGTATTAAAAACTCGGTCGCTTATAATCAGTCGGTATTGGAGCAGCAGCGGGAACTGCTTCATAAGGAGTTGTTGGAAGTCAAAAATGTGGCCACAAGCACGATGTTGACCCAGTCATATCTGTACCGTACGATTAACGACAAGCTAAGTGTCGGCTCGCTGATCGATTTGTCGCGGTATCTGGAGGAGCAGCAGAAGCTGAGTCCTTATATTGACTCCATCTATCTCGCCTACGGCAAGCTCGATCAGGTTCTTACCACCCGTTCCGATATTAAGATGTCTTCCATATCCTCGTTCACCGACCGCTCTTGGCTGCCAGAGATGAATCGGGAGGCCGGAAGCCGGACGGTATGGCTCACCAAACGTCCCGGCGGGCTTCCTCAGGGGGGGCCTGCCACAAGCTTAATGCAGAAAATGCCGCTCATTGGACCGGTCGAAGGCGCTGTCCTCATCAATTTGAAGCTTGACCTGCTTTTTACCGACTTTCTAAGCCATTATCATAACAAAAAGGGGACGACGCTGGTACTTGGGCCGCATGATGAGCTGCTTTACGGCGATTCGGCCGAAGCAGGAGCCCTTGTCACTCAGCTTGATGCGGAAGCTTTATCTTCTGCCGGAAGCGGTTCGTACGTAGACGGCCGCGACCGGATCGTAACGTTTACGACCTCCGGCTTGACCGGCTGGAAGTTTGTCAATTTGACCAAGCAATCCGTCCTGCTTCAGGGACTTGACCGCATAAAAACAATCGTGACCACTGTTTCCGTGCTCTACGTCACCATTGCGATTATCCTTTCCTTCTATATCTCGAAGCGGCTGTACCACCCGTTAAAGAGCGTCGTTGCCTATATTAGCGGCTCCAATGCGGCATCCAGTGCCTCCCTGGGCGAAGGAGCGAGCCCGGAAACTCCCCGTCCCCCCGCCGATGAGGCTAGCTTCATCCGGCAGTCGTTCGAAAGGCTAAGACACAGCCGGGAAGCGATCCTGAGCGAGAAAAAACAAGTGGAATCGCTGCTTGGCGTGAACCGGCCGGCAATCAAGGAGAAGTATTTAAACGATCTTATCAAAGGCCGTGCGAATTCCCCTCAAGGTGGCGGGCAAAATGAGGATGCGGTTAAGCTCCTGGGGCTGAAGCTGGATTTTGCGCGTTTTGCCGTCCTTACCTTGGAGCTGGAGGGGCCGAGACTGCTTAACGACACGACCGATAAGCTTCATTTTCACTTGTTTCAGTACGGCTTGATCGAGGAGTTCGACATTGACGGCGAAATATTCGCCCGGGACGATGAACGGACGGTCTTCCTTCAAACCGTGCCAGTCGGCAAAGACGAGCTTCCTGTCGAGCTCGCAGAGAGACTACAGAAGCATATGGAAATCCGATATGGCATCACCGCGACGATCGGCATTAGCCGCATCTGCTCCGGGGTGCAATCGGTCCAGTCGGCTTACCAGGAAACGGTCGAAGCACTTAGTCTCAAAATGTACGTGGGCAATGGCGAAATCATCCCCTATGCGATCGTCGCCAGTTGGAAGCAGGATAAAGCTAAAGACACCTACTATTATCCGTACGAGCTCGAAACGAAGCTGCTTCAAGCGCTGCTTCAGCTGAATGAGGAGGAATGCGCGGCATTGATCAGCCGAATCACCCGGGAGGCGATCGAGCGCAGGCTGGGAAAAGCCAATGTCCAGCAGCTCTTCTTTCATTTAAGCGGGGAAATCGTGAAAACGCTTGTTCAAACCGGAGGCGATATGTCCATTGTGCTCGGCGACCGGCCGTTTGGACTATCCAGTGTCCAAACGCTTCACAATATGGAAGCATGCCTGCAGGAAATGTGCGCTAGAATCATCGCTCATAACCGGGACAAGCGGCTGATGATGAACGACGTTACGCTGCGGCTTGCAACCGAATTCATGGACCACAATTTCAACAATAATATTTCGATCGAAATGGTCGCTGAACACGTGCAGCGCAGCACCTCCTTCTTGAGCCGGATCTTCAAGGAAGCGACGGGCACAACCATCAACGATTATTTGATCCAGCTTCGGATCAAACGTGCCTGTGAACTGCTCAAGCAGCCCAAATATTCAATGGAGGACATCTGCCGTGAAATCGGCTATTCCAATGTCAGCTACTTCAACAAGCTGTTCAAGTCGCGCACAGGGAATACGCCGGGGCAATACCGGTTGCTTGAGGCGGCATACCAGCATCCCGGCGTAATACCGGATGAAACACCTTCTCCTTAAATCTGGAAACCCGCCACCGTCCTCCATCGGCGGTCGCATAAGGCCAAGCTCCGCCAATAAAAATATTTGCCCTTAAGACTTTTTTGACAAACAAAAAAAACCTCATCCCGATGGGACGAGAGTTGTGATCAGCATCAATTTCCTCTAAATTATAATCAATGATATTAGAGATTCTCAGTTTGACGCGTCTTGTTTTCAGTTGCTTAATATAATTCGATACATGGCGATCACGTGCCAGGACGGCGGAAATTAAGGCTTGTCATCCGGAAATTGTAGTACCCCCCTGTACATGCGCAGCGTGCCTTGATAGGCGCGTTTCATCCGCACCAACTGTTCCGCGGGGAATTCGTCCCGTTTTTTAATCGCTTCATGCAGCGGCACGATGCGGCACATCGCGGGTTTGCAATTCTTCATGATGCTAACCCAGGTCGGCACGCCCTCGACGCCGACGAGTTGGACGGGGCCGCCGGGATTTTTGCGAAGCTTAAGTCTAAGGATGATGCCGGTCAGAGCCGCATCCTTGCCGTGAAGTCGGGTGGAGATAAAGTTGCCAAGAGAGTAGATGGCGAACCGTTTTCTTGTTCGTCCTGTGATGTCCTTCATGGTTCGTGTCATCGCCGGCTGAAGGACATGCGGATGCGACCCCAGCACCACGTCCGCGCCGTTCCGGAACAGGAAGCGGACCCACTCCTTCTGGTGGGCGACCGGGCTTTGCTCGTACTCGAGTCCGCAATGCATGCACACGATAATAAAATCCGCGGCTGTTCGCAGCCGTTTCAGATCGTTCTTTATCCTCGCGCGTACGAGCTTTTTGACACCTGCTGGCTGTCCTTTCGGTACGGGCATGCCGTTCGTATCCCGCGTATACGACAGGATGCCGATACGGACTCCTTCGACATTCCGCACACAGAGCGCCCGCGATTCCTGTGCAGTCCGGTACGTTCCGACGTGATCGAGGCCGTTCTTGTCGAGCACATCTAGCGTCCGTTTGAGTCCGCGAACGCCGTAATCCGCACAATGGTTGTTGGCCGTCGCAATCACGTCGAAGCCAGCCGCCGACAGCGCCGGCGCGAAAGCGTCCGGGCTTTTGAACACCGGATTGCCGTTCTTTGGATTGCGTCTCGCCTTATAGAAGCTGACATCCGGACCGCCTGCGAAGGTAGTTTCCAGATTACCTATCGTCAAATGCGCATCTTGCAAATAACGGGTAACCGGTTCGAACATCCGCTTGAACGTATAGGTGGTCTCTCCTTGATCGTTCGTGCCCACTGATTGTCCGCCGGAACGAAGCAATTGGATGAGCAACGGCTTCATCAACAGATCGCCGACCGCCACAATTACAATTTCCTTCGACATCTCATCCTCCATTGATTGGGCTGCATTCCGATATGCTACTTTATGCAATCCTTAGTGGCGGCGGACCGATTCGGAAACAAAAAAGAGACTCACTACTTCCATCACGTTGTCCCAGGATGCCGTTCACCGGCAGATACGAATGTTGCGTTAACCTGCCCATTCGTAACGCAAAATGGAGCTGCTGCCTCCGGCGAACTGCTCCATTTTGCGTTCAACTATCATGTAACGTTAGCAAAGTTTTTTTTAACACAAGCCCTCGTACATTTAAACACGCCTTTGAAGCTTGATATTACATTCAGACGTTGTCGCAATGACATTAAATGGCTGACAGTGGCGTCTATTCCACTTTCCTCTTAGATTTCACGATTCACGCCATCAATCAGGTCTTCTCCAATTTCAGTTATCCCACCAGGATACACCCAACCATCGTCATGGGCTTTTACTAATAGGATATTTCCATTTTCATCTTCTACAACCGGACGATCGCGGCGGTCCCCTTTGCCGCACGGCCCTGGTTTAAGACGACTGCGCTTCTTCCCTTCGTAGCACTCGGATCGCGTAGTCGCGGCCGAACCGCGGCGAGAGCGCGGTCCAGAACGAGAAGAGCGCCTTCTCGATCTCGGCCATTGCTTCCGCACCACCCGTGTCCACCATGTCAAATCCGGCTTCTGCGCCCAGCAGGAAGACGGTTTGCTTGGCTTCTTCGTCCTCACCGTTTATGAAGAGCGTTGCGTTCGCCATGCCGAACCGCGGGTTCGCAAGCGCCTCCCACGTCGACGTATGGAACGCCCGGACGACGCGTGCGCCGTTCGCGAGCCTCCGCACCTCCGCGTCCGCCGACCGCCCGTCGAACAAAATCGTCGCATTGACAACGATTTTCCGCCGCAGGTCTCCCGCCTCCTCCAGCACACGCTCGATTTCCGTGCCGGGAACAGCCAATATGACTACTTCGCCGAAAGCGGTCGCCTCCTTGACGGACGCCGCCGCGGCGTTCGGGCCGATCGATTCAAGCAGCGCACGCATCCGTTCGCTTTGCGGATCCCGCGAACCGAACGTCACCAGGTGACCTTTCGCCGCCCATGCTTTCCCCAATGTTCCGCCGATGTTTCCCGACCCGATAATAGCAATGTTCATGCTCGCATCTCCTCTGCATAGGTTCTTGGAGGCTCGAACGCCGGAACTTTCGAAACCTTTACGGCGTCCCGTCCAACAGTTCGTTGTACAGGCGAATGTTGTTTTTCGTCTGATCGATCAGCTCGTCGAGTTCGCGGCGCTGCGTCTCCATCCGGACCAAGTTGTCCGTCAGCAGGACGATTCGATCCCGTAGAACAGCTTCGTCTCCGTCATGCATTGACGAGTGTTCGGTCACACATCGTTTCGTGCTCGTAAACGTCTTGATTTCTTCCAAAGACAATCCCAGCCGTTTCAAACATTTCACTCCGGACAGCAATTGGAGATCGTCGTCGCTAAACACACGCGCGCCACCCGGCTTTTTACGCTGCGGCTTAAGCAGCTCGATTTTCTCGTAATACCTGAGCGTATCGTGTCCAAACCCCGTCATATCTACGACTTGACCGATCGTGTACAACGAGCGCACCTCCTTTCATTTCGCATTCTACATGCTGGAGGCGACTCCAGGTCAACCCCTCGAAGCAATAATTTTTTTCGGATCGGCTTGCCACGCGTCTCTGCGTAGTGGGAACAGGCCGCCAATCGGCAGCCTGCTTTTGTGCTTTCGTTATCCGTTAGAATTCCTGTAAAACGAGTAATTTGGCGTTTAAACAAAAAGGAGCGCCTCGGTATGATGGGGTTACGCACGAGGTAATAGCCTCAAAAAGCCCATCAGGAGGTCGCTCTACTATGAAGTTTAAGGCACAAGATAAGCAAAATCAACTCATTGAAAATATTACCGTTAACCACTTGGTTGTAGGCGTAGATATCGCCCAAGAAGTCCATGTAGCACGCGCTGTCAGCTTTCGTGGGATTGCTCTGGAGCGTCATGCTGGAGTTAAACGTGCTGAGTTACTCCTTTCACTTGCTAAATCCAGTGTGTGTGCCACTCAGGCACTCCACGCATACAAGCTCCATCTTGGGCAGTTGCTCGAAGAATATGACCTGGCCCAGCGCCAGCTTAAACAAATTGAGCATGAGCTCCACCTCATTCTTGAACGTGTTCCTTATGCACAAAAGCTTCTTGAAATACGAGGTATCTATGTTACGAATCTAGCTGGTGTACTCGGTGAGGCTGGTGATCGAAGTGGATATACACACGGAAATGCTTTACTTCGTCATGCTGGGTTAAATCTAGCTGAAGCCAGCTCTGGAAAATGGCGAGGAAAGATGGTGCTCAGCAAACGAGGAAGGTCACGTTTGCGACATTTTCTTTATCTCATGACGATGAGTATGGTCATAACAAATCCAGAAATTCGAGCGTTACATTGTTACAATGTTGAGGAAAAGAAAATGAAAAAAATGAAATCCATTATGAAATTAATCGGTAAGGTAGCGCGAATGCTAGTCGCTTTGGCTAAAAGCAGTCTCGCTTACGAACCTATCAAGGTATTCCCGCAAGCTGCATAACATCAATCCTCATCGGCTCATGCATTCGCAGGATAACAAGATGAACAGAGTATCGGGAGATGTTACGCAAAAGGGCTATGACCCGTTGAGACATGGGAGCATGAATCGCTAGGGCGAAGTGGAGACGTGCGAATTATGGAACAATAGGGGTGATTCCTATTCACCTTGTATTTCCGCACGCCCCAATTTTCCATCCCCAGCCACTGCCTTCTTCATCATCCTCTTCCACACTTTAACTAAAGGATGAAATCCTGCGAATTCATGAGTCCGAGTGAGGATACTGAATCATTTCGAGGGAGCTTAATGGAGGCATTTTCCATCCCGTTACGATCCTAACGGGAGGAAAAATCAGCCAGTGCT
The DNA here is from genome assembly GCF_014641075.1 of Paenibacillus nasutitermitis. Lineage (GTDB taxonomy): Bacteria > Bacillota > Bacilli > Paenibacillales > Paenibacillaceae > Paenibacillus_Z > Paenibacillus_Z nasutitermitis. The sequence continues at coordinate 153,659 of NZ_BMHP01000001.1, read as the reverse complement.
GCCCGACGATTCGCACATGGACAGCACCGAGCCGTTCGAAAACTTGCCCATACTCTCGTATGAACTGGAAATCAAGAACGGCGAAGCGGCCGCCGGTCTTCAACACGCGCATTATCTCGCTTAAAGCCCGGTACCGCTCCTCGGAACTAGGAATGTTATGAATGGCCAAACTGGAAACAACGACATCGAATTCGTTATCCGCAAACGGCATGCTCCTCGCATCGCCGTTCACGATCTCCACCCGTTCGGCCACTCCTTCGATAAGGGAGTTTCTACGCGTCGCGTCAGGGTCATTCCCCGACTGGTCCTGTTTGTTCCAAATATCGATGCCGACTGCTTTTCCCGTGGTTAATTTATGGGCAGCCGCGTTCAGCACAAGCCCCCGCCCACATCCGATATCCAGGACCTTCTCGTCGCCGCGAAGCATAACAAGATCAAGTAACCTCTCCCTCTCGCGAAGCTTTCCTATTTTGCTGCTCCATATCATGTACAATGCCTCGGCTGCAACGACCAGAAAGGAAATCACGCAAACGACTCCAATCGCTATGCCCAGCCATTGCAGCTGTCTCGGAAAAATAAAAATAGCAGTGACGCCAAGTAGAAGAAATCCGACACCTATCAGCGAAAGGTTTCGTACGACGATAGGTGCGTCGATGCCGTAGTTTCCCTGCCGTTTTTTGAGTTGATCCATTCACTCACCCCCAGAAATGATACGATCATTATATTTTATTGATCCCAAGATGGTATATTCCACTATCCTCCCTCTATGGAGAAACGTTTTGCTCTTAAATGCTCACGTATTCTTAGAATCTGACCGTAATTAGAATATACCAGATGAAATTCTTATGGAACTTAGTTGAAGATAAAGAAATATGTGGGGCCGGTAAATGCGCAAAAAGTTCTTACCTAGACCATCTCTTTGTAAAAAGTGGATCCATCGGTAAATTATGGTTACACTTATTGGATTTCCACATCAACTCATGGAGGTCAACCCTCCTGCCGATTCGATTCGAATTGCCAGGTTGATCTGTCCTCGGTGATAACCTACTCTCCTCTATTATAGAAGCCGATTCTGCGTTCATAAAGATGGGGCGGACGCCTAACGGGTATTAGAAACCCTTAGAACGGTGAAAACGTCTATTCCAAGCAATTTTTCGCCTCTTACGGAAGCCGCGTCTTCCGGATCCCCTGGCATCGAAGCGGAATCTGTGATTCCAAGTGAATCTTGCGCTTCCACCGGCGTATATTGCTACACATTACACTGCTAAGCATGTCTTTGAGCGGTTATCTCCACTCATTCGTACACTGTTTCAAGAATCGAGTCCAGCCCCTTTAAAATGGATTCTTGCACGGCAAGGGATTGTCGCCTCGGATCAACTCCAGCTCCCCATCTCAACGGTCTCCAAGGAATTCGAATGTGAATTGAACAACTTTTGTTTAAATTGGTATAGTGCATCTTACAACCGGTACAAGGTACAATTTTGTCTCAGGTCGTTTGTTCCGTCATTATTTATAAATAATTTGATCTTTTACACCATCAAACTGTTTCTGTTGGTAAGCCATAAATCCATCAACATCTTTAAAGGTTCCATTAGCGATGGATTCACTCATGTATTTGCCGCTCAGAACCGACCTTCTTGTTGCTTCTTTGATGATATCACTTTCCCAGAATTCATCCTCCGGATGTCCCGATATTTTGATTCTATTTTTCATGAATTCAAGCGCCGCTTCCTGGTCCTTATTCGTTGGTTTGAAGGTCTCAAATGTCTTTCTTTCATATTGAATAACTTCGTTTATCTCTTCACCGGTTGCAGTAATTCCTTGTTGTGTTGCTTGTTCTACGACCAATCCTTCCATAATTAGTTGATTCAGGAGCTCCCGATCACTGGGAATAGGATCATTCTTTTGAACAGCGTTAAGCAGCAAGAAATTAGCTTTAAAAATGATGAAATGTTCATGATTAATAGCCATGCCGCCAACTTCAGCAACAGTATCAGCGTTTGTTTTTTCCTTTGATGAACTACTGCTTGCAGTCTCAATGGATTCATCGGTGCTGCTGGTTTTTGAACGATTTGAAACAGCAAAAGCAATTGTTGTGATGAGGATCAAGGCAACCAGGGCCACAATAGCCGTCAGTTTGTTTTTTTTGGTCATGTTTCTTACCTCCAGAGGGTTATTGTAGAGCTATGACTGACAATATCTTATGATTATTGACGCTTTTTGATAGCCTGAAGCTTCTAATAATTAACAAAAAGTGATCGGAGCCTTCCCGGTTACAGGGCAAGTTGACAAAAATAAAAAGACATGGAATCCCAATGTGAAGAGAAAGGAATTTCTGCCCTTTTGTGCGTTGAGTCTTTAGATAAAGGGTGAAATATGTATTTACGGTAATGCGCAAGTGGCTATGGATGAGCTTTGGAAGCTTTAGACACGTCCACAGGCATATAAATGACGGAGGCTACCATAGCTGCGCTTGCTTCTTGACCCCACTCGCGCACATGCACAAATGGGTTCCGAACACTTCCTTTTACAAGCCTTCGCGATCGGGATTTTCCCCAAGTTCTTTGAGTAGAGAACGAATCTTCATTTCCAGCGGGTCTCTCTGACCTACAATCAATTTACATTTATTTCCTTTTTAATGATACATTTCCTCAGATGTATAAAATCAAAGAAAAATCCAGCCCGAAATAAGGACTGGATTTCACCTCCTAATTCGGCAGCCCAGCTGTCATATCACTCGTTTTAGACCTGTGGCTTTTGCGTCCCAATCTTTCAATTGGTTTGCCAATCATAAGAATCAAGGGAAGCTGCAGGAACGTCGTCTCATTTATCGTCATTCTATCCTTAATAGGAGACTTGGAAAGCCTTTGTCCTCGTTTCCCGGTTTTTTCATTATGGAAATTTATTTAACAAACTACCTAAACCCGGGTCAGCTTATCCGGGTTTCGTACGGCGTAGATTCTGGCAAACTTTCCGCGTCGAAGTTGTATAAATATAGCTGCCACGGTTTTGTCCGTGATAATATCCTTTTCATGGATTATGGACAGGTCTACCTCTCCTATCTACTGTAAAGGATTTTTTTGCGCTCAAATCCAGATGAGACAGAAAGTTATGAAGATTCAGAGAGCATTAATGCAACGCTAGTGACCAGCAGAACATCTTAATTCAGCGACAGCAGGCAGGAAGCAATCGTTTCCTGCCTGCTCTTCTTAGCCTTTAACAGTTTCTCCCTGAGGCAAGCTCAAACCGCCCTTCCACTGCACGCGAATCGATTTCCCATCGAATAAATCCTGTTTGTCGGATACCTGATAATGCAGATGAGGCTCGCTGGAATTGCCGGAATTGCCGCACTGGCCGATCGGATCGCCCTGGGACACCTGATCGCCGACCTTGACAACTGCGGACCCTTTTTTCATATGTGCCAAAAAGCTGAATTCCCCGTTACCGTGATCGATGACGACTACGTTGCCCAAAGGTTGCTCCGCATTCATCACCCCTACAGGTTCGTTATCCTTAATATCGTTCACCACATGAACTACCTTGCCGTCCTGCGGAGCAATTAATTCCTGACCGAATGCATAATAGCTTTCATTTTTCTTGGCGTCGCCTTTGTAGGAGTATCCGTCCTTGATCTGAACGATATCGTACGCGTAACGCTGGCTTTCCAATTCATAGTGATAGTTCACAAGGACATTCTCCCCGCCCCAGAACACGTACCATTCCCCTTTGAAAGGCAGATCGTAAGCGAGTTGCGTCTGGGCGGCATCCGTCTCCGGGAAGCTCTCCAGCGGCATGGCCCGCAGTCCCGTAATTTCCTCCTTCTTGTCCATTATGACCTTAAGTCCCTTCTTCTTGCCTACCGGGTCGATCCATGTGTAATATTGCCAGTCGTTTAACAACCGTCTCGATTGCTGTTCCCACGATTCGACGCCCTCATTGAAACTTTTCAGTGTCTCGCGGAATTGGGCAGACGTCAATTCCTGTTGGAAGTCTTTGCTCAATTGCCCATAAACTTCATCGTACTCCCCATCAAGCAAAGCCTGTCCGATTTGTTCCCCTTTATATTTCGCATCGGCGGGTTCCGGCGATGCCGTATTGTCCGGGGGGGTCGCTCCAGTATTGTTTGGAGCATTCGCTCTGGTATCCTCTGCAGTTTCATTCGCCGGTCCCGACGCCGGTTCTTTCCTGTTTTCTCCGCAGCCCGTCAGAACGACCGCCGCAACAGCCATCGCAAAAATTGTTTTTTTCATCCACTGCACCATCCCTCTGTATATTGTAACTATATTATATATGTTCAATCTTATTCGCAAGGAAACGGAACCTTATCTCTATCTTAATTAAAGAAAATTAAGGCTCCGTTAAGTATGCTGCCATTTCCAAACCGCCGGGAAGTGGTAAAATTAAAACGATAATAAACCCGGCAAAGCAAAGACGTTAACTTGAATGATACCGCCAGGTCGCCAGGTCGCCGCGGCGCCTGCCCCATTAATAAAACGAAGCGATGGAGCGGCTCTCTTGCACCGCTTTATATCCATATTGTAGCATTCAATCAACTTAAATGATTATGCAGTGCAAGCGCTGCACCACAGATGATGAAAATGGGTAAGAATCTCTTAGGCCTGGGAGAGGAAGAGTCGTTCCCTTTCGTGACGAAGTCGACCGTTAGGTTCAATCCCTGGGTAGCTACTCGAATGGCAGAACAAATCTTAACGGAAATTGGGACGGATATTAAGACACAGTTCCTAGTACTGCGCATTTATACTCATGGGCTGGACTCGTACCTGGACATAATGCGTCTTCTTTACTATTGTCTTTTACAGTAACTGAGATTTAATTTTCATGGGAGCTTAATAAAAACAGGAGCAGCTGCCACAGCAAACTGCTCCTTGTTGCGTTCAACTATTACTAACGATTTCCAACATATCTTCAATAATATCAATTACAGCATCAGGACGATCAATGTGGATAGCATGCCCAGCATCTTCAACAATGATATGTTTGCTATTAGACCAATTTAACGAGCTCTTTTTGAAACTCCATCCAATACGTCCAGGATTCTGGCGTGTGGTGGGGTTGCTTTCTGCCTGTTACAACGATAAGCGGAATGCTTCCCAATGATTGGGCAGCTCGAACTTGTTCTAAATTTTCATCAAACTCAATAAGTGAACCATCTTTTTATTTTGATCCTCATGAGATGAATCTAATAGAATGATTCCAACCACCTCTTCTGGATATGTATTTGCATATAATCTAACATTTACCCCTCCAAAGGATTGTCCAACTAAAATTTTGTATACTGTGACGGGGTCGATTATCTTTTTCACTTTCCCCGATACCTGCACGATTATAAACAAACATTTTGGCAAGTTTCGAAACGCCATCACGAATTGGATTCCAGTTGGCAAACGACCAAGCATATCCTGAATCGAAAACAACAGTTGGTTTATCGTTGTTTTCACCCAAATACTCATAATACAGCCTGATGCTGCCTATATCTAATTTTTGTTCCACTATAACATCGTTCAAGATTTTACCTCCCAATCATTATGAATAAAACCAACCTCGTAGTGTCGGTTATTGATCACTCGTTCCCCGTTAGCCATCCATGCATCGCAAAGCTAGTGGATTGGATAAAGCTGCACGGATGTACTCATATGGCCAAGGAGAGTACAAGTGTATACTGGAACCAATTGTGAACGTAATCGAAGCTGATGACACCTGAGTTTTTAGTTGTCAACGCTCAGCATATGAAAGCAGTACCTGGACGCAAAACCGATGTTAAAGATGCAGAATGGATTTGCCAGCTAATGAATTTTCATAGTAGCTCGATGATCTGAAGAAATTGTTTCACTCAAGCTATTCCTCAGAAATCTCTACGCACTATCTAAACCCAATTTGACGCCGAAATTAGGCATTCACCTTGCCTGGGGCGAATATCTTAATGGGGAAGTACATTATAAAAAATTGAGGCGATACATTTGGGATACTTCGTTACTGTGGAACCGGGCGTAAAAGTATTTGTAGAGGACATCAATCCGGAGGGAAATAAAACGATACTTTTTATTCATGGATGGCCGCTAAACCATAACCAGTTCGAATATCAGTTCAATTTCCTTCCTAAGCTCGGATACCGTTGTATCGGAATGGACTGGAGAGGATACGGCAATTCGGATAAACCATTCGACGGTTACAGTTTCGATAGATTAGCAGATGATCTTCGTATGGTCATCGAAGCGTTACAGCTAAAAAACATAACACTTGCAGGACACTCTACCGGAGGCGCGATCTCGATTCGTTATATGGCTCGTTACAAAGGGTACGGGGTATCTAAACTCGTCCTGATCGACGCTGCGTCTCCATCAAGCGTTCCAAAAGAATTTACGAATAAAATCATCGAAGAAACAAACAATGACCGTCCGAAAATGCTGCAAAACCAAACGGGGATTTTTTTCTTTCAGTACATTTCTGAACCGAAATCCGAATGGTTCTTTCTAATGGGTTTACAAGCTGCGAATTGGTCGACTTCCGCCATTATGGTCACGCTAAGAGACGAGAATGTTTACAACGATCTTGGACAGATCGATGTGCCCACATTAATTATTCATGGAATTCATGATAAAGTCGTTCCGTTTACCCAAGCTCAGGAAACAAATAAGCTGGTTAAAAATTCGCAATTGGTTCCATTCCAATACAGCGGCCATTGCCCTTTTTTGGAGGAGCGTGATAGATTCAACCAACTATTATCTTCTTTTGCATAACGCCTCGGAATAGCCACACCATTGCTCACCATAAATATAGTCCGATAATGCCCGATGATTGAGCAAATCTGACTGTTAGTTGAACAAAAGCAGCCGATCCACGTTAATCGGCTGCTTCTTGCTTTTATTGAGCTATCGCTTAAAATTCAATTAACACCTGAAATAAAAACTGTAGGCAAAGCTCTACATAATCGGATTTTGCCTATTATAAACATACACAAATCTACCTTTATCGTTGATTAGGAAGCTTTTGAATTCATTTTCCATAAACAGGACTACGAGCACGAACCACCTTCTAATGCTGGACGCGCCATTCTAGTATATTGCTTCAACGCTCCCTTATGATTAAATGTAGGCGGAATCCAATTCTCGAACCGTTTACGTATAATTTCAGCAATTTCTTCTTGGCTTCTTTCCTGACCATCCGTACCGATAATTTCCATCAATCGATTTGGGATATCAATCAGAACGATGTCATTATTCGCGACTACGGCAATAGGCCCGCCATCCAAAGCTTCAGGAGCTACATATCCAACGCATGGTCCCCGGGTCGCTCCCGAGAAACGTCCATCCGTGACCAAGGAGGTTGTCTTGGACAATACGGGGTCGGATGCAATCAGCTCTGACATGAAGAACATCTCCGGCATACCCACCGCTTTAGGCCCCTGATAACGAATGATGACAATATCTCCTGGCTGAATTTCTTTCGCCAGCAATGCATCCACTGCCTCACGCTCTGTATCGTATACTTTCACCGGCCCTTTGTGCACTTGCATTTCCGCTACGACAGCCGATTTCTTAATCGTTGCTCCCTTCGGCGATAGATTGCCTTTCAGCACGGCAAGAGAGCCCTCGGACTTTAATGGTTTCTGAATCGGGTAGATGACATTTCGTTTATTCAGCTTATAGTTCGCCAAGAACATCTCAGCAAATTTAGGCATTTCGTTATGCTTAAACGCCTCAAGATTTTCACGAAGGGTGAATCCGGTGACCGTCAGCACATCCAGATGAAGGTAATCTTGCAATTCCAGCATAACCTGCGGGACGCCGCCAGCATACCAGAACAGCTCCGTCGGATAATGTCCGGCTGTTTTCGTATCCACCAATACGGGTATTTTGCGATGAATGTGATCAAAGGTTTCCACATCGAGCTCAATACCGATTTCTCTGGCCACAGCGATTAAATGCATAACCGCATTTAAGGAGCCGCCGACCGCAGAGTGAACCATAATCGCATTTTCGAAAGCTTCCCGGGTCAGAATCTTCGATGGGGTGATCCCTGCCTGAACCAAACGCATGATCTGCTGGCCTGCCGCGCGAGCCGCCCGTTTAATCTCCGCGTTCGTAGCTGGAATTAGCGCAGACCATGGAAGAGCCAGCCCCAATGCCTCGGACACGACTTGCATCGTTGCTGCCGTCCCCATATATTGACAGGCTCCGCATGTCGGACAACAAGCACGTTGGAAGGCCAGAAACTCCTCCTTGGTCATTTTATTCTGATCCACTTCCACACTCATATGCCACAGTTCTTCATTCGAGCGCATACAAGGTCCCGCCCCCATCGCCCCGCCAGGAACGTGGATGGATGGAATATCTAACCGAGCAATTGCCATTAAGTGAGCAGGCACAGCTTTATCTCCAGCGGAGGTAAGGACCATGGCATCGAATGGAGTAGCCATTGCATGAATTTCTACCATTGAGGCAATCATGTCACGGGAAAGCAGGGAATAATGCATCCCATTATGAGCCTGTGCGACACCATCACAGATATCGGTAGTCGTATAGACAGCAGGCTTGCCTCCCGTTTGGAAGACCCCCTTCTCCATCTCTCCTACCAATTCACCCAGGTGATAGGAGCTTGGGTGACTTGAGCCATGCGTGCTTTCAACGAGCACTTGAACCTTGTCGAGATCCTCGACCGTCCAATCCATGGACATCCGAAGAGCATCCCCTTCGAAGCTAATCTTCCGTACTTTCTGGCTCTCTAGCTGCTCCGTGTTATTCATACAAGTGTTCCTCCTCTCTATTTCAATACAATGTCAGCTGTCTCATCGAAGGGATACATCGGCCTTGGAATATTGACGAACGTTAAGCTCTTTAAATTCGCTGTGCTTGCGCCAGGCGTGTCAAGAATATAGATTCGATCGGTGAGCTTCTCATACTCTGCACGGAACTGCGCAGCAGATTTCACCAACACAAAATCGGCATCCGACGGCTCCAACCCGACACTGCGATACATAGCGGGATCTCCGGTAAACGTCGGATTTTCCATCAGCAGCAAAGAAATCTTACCGATTTGAATGACGGCACACATTCCCATATTGGCTTCCAGATTGGCAACCATGCCTCCTCCGAAGCGGAATTTAGTGTTGCCTGAGTAGACGACATCGCCCTCGATTTCAAGAGGGCTTCCCGTTGTCGTGCTGAGTGTATGTCCCACCCTCAGCTTCAACCTGCTGCCAACTCCTGCCTCATGAGCACTTCTAGCAGACACAGCATCCACCATAGACAGCAAGCATCGATAGTTCTGGTCCGCTCCGCTACTAAGTAATTCTCGCAATACAGCATTGCTATCCCCGGACGATCCGGCACCCGGACTATCCGCGGAGTCTGACGCAACGACAGGACCTGGAAGCTGCTCCTCCGCGAGCTTGGCTAGCACCTGCGAAGGACTGTATAAGTCAATTTCGAACTCCTTGCGCCTTGACCATACCAGCTCGATTAATCGCTGAGCCTCAGCTTCCGCTTTATGTAGATCTTCTCCCACAACGACGACAGAGAAGCCCATTTCCTTCACATCAAGCCATGGCTGAACAGCGAATAAGGATGTCATTACTGAATCGGCACGGGCTTCACCCGCTTTTGCTTCATCCCAAAGGGAGACCATAGGCTCGAGATAGGTCGTATGCTTCTCCGCTTGCACAATCATTGGAGCCTTTTTTAATACGGTATGGAGCTTCTTATTTGTTTGAATTGCATCGAAGAGAAGCGTTGCCGCCCGATAAGCGGTCGATGCGTAATCAATGTGCGGGAAGGTTTGATAGCCGACGATCGCATCCACATTGTCCAGCATCGCTTTCGTGATATTGGCATGTGAATCCAGTGTAATGACAATTGGAATCGTTCGCCCAACCTTATTGCGAATAGCCGTTATAATTTCGTTGTCCGCACTTTCGCTATCCTCTGTCACCCAAGCGCCATGCATAGCAAACAATACTCCATCATAATCTTCCGCTTGATCAAGCATGGTTAATAGCGTTTGCTTCAGTGTATCCAGAGCTTCCCTGCGAACCGGACCGGATGAGACAGCCTGGGTATACAAGGTGGGCAGCAATGTTACGCCTTGCTCCTCAGCAGCTTTCTTGAATCCGCTCCATTCATTCTCAGCTAGATTAGGCTTATTCAGCTCATTCCCTACCAAGTAAAAATATCGGTAGAAATCTTCTATTGTGCTTGGCTTCGTACTAAACGTATTGCTTTCCTGTAGAATACCGCCAACTACAATTCTCATCTATTCCCGCTCCTTCGTTCAGTGCATAACCCAGCCGCCATCCACATTCAGCGTCTGTCCGGTAATAAAGTCGCTATCCGGAGCAGCAAAAAATACGAATGCGCCTTCAAGATCCTCGGCAGTCTCTCTGCGCGGAATGGATTGCAACGTCGCCATCCTCCGTGCGGTTTCAGCCGGATCGTAATTCAACTCGTCCTCACCTTCGGATTCCGTCAATACTGCACCTGGAGTAATGCAATTTACGGTTATTCCGTCATTTCCAACCTCTCTTGCCAATGCACGAGTAAACCCAATAATGGCTCCTTTAGAGGTTACATAATGCAGAAAATTTTTCTGACCGGTAAATTGCGTAACCGAGGAGACGTTAATGATTTTTCCATATTGCTGCTTCTGCATATAAGGATATACAGCCTTCGCTGTATACAATTGGGACCTTACATTCGTATCCATCACCAAATCCCAATCGGCATCCGTAATCTCATACCAGGCTTGGCGCGGATCAATTCCCGCATTATTGACCAGAATATGCACAGTTCCAAAACGGGCTACTGTCTCAGCTACCATCGCTTGAACCTCAGCTTCTTTGGTTACATCTGCACGAAATGCGAATGCTTCTCCACCCTCGCTCTGAATTTGCCGCACAACCTCTTCTGCCAATTCCGGCTCGGTCGGATAATTAACAACAACCTTTGCTCCCTCACGAGCAAACCTCTTCGCAATCTGAGCGCCGATGGAACGCGAGGAACCTGTAACAATAGCGACTTTATCTTTAAGCCTCATTTGGATTTATTCACCTTTCCCTTAAAATACAACCGCTTGCATTTACCGTAGAATACCATCCTTATTTATTTAAATCAACCCCATATTTTATCCGCAACAGATTCCTTATATAGTGATGAAAATACCGTTTAATGATGCTATAATATAAACATTCATTAAAATACAAACGATTGTAAAGTTACAACAATATCTAAAAGGAGCTAGACCATGATTACACTCAAGGAAGTTGCCAAGGCAGCCGGAGTAAATCCTTCAACCGTCTCTCGAGCTCTCTCTGGTGATAAGCGAGTGAAAGAAAAAACTCGCAAAATGGTTGAAAAGCTCGCAGCCGAGCTTAACTATACCCCCAACTTTATGGCCAAAGCGCTAAGTGGCAAACGCACCCACCTCGTAGGCTTGATCGTTCCGGAAATTAGCAGCAATTACTATGCTCAGATTATCGAATTTATTGAAACGGCACTTAAAGGTAAAGGGTATTCGCTGATCATAGGTACAACTGGCTGGAATGCTGACAGGGGTATGAAAAACGTGGATTTGTTCATCGGTCGCAAGGTCGACGGGATCATCTATGCCGATCAGCTAAGCCCGGAGATGGGCAATATTTTCCGCCAAGAAAAAAAATACAGCGACTTTCCTGTTGTGACCATTGGTTCAGCCGATCGTTCACATGACGTGGAGATCGTAACAGTAGACGAGGGATATGGCATTTCCCTGCTTGTTAACCACCTCGTCTCTCTCGGACATCAGACATTTGGCTTCATCGGGGAGCACTTGTCCTCTGGTATCCGGCTTCCTCTGTTTATCCGCGCTTTAGCGCAAGCCGGACTTTCTTTCCACCCCAACCATATCAAATCTGGCAAAGAGCGGTTCGAGGCTGGAGGATATTTAAGAATGAAGGAATTGCTAGCGGAAGATGATCGGCCGACTGCCGTGCTTGCTTCTTATGATTATCTGGCAATCGGGGCAATGAAGGCCGCGCACGAAGCCGGATTGCAGGTCCCTGAACATATCTCCATAGTCGGCTTCGACAATGTCCGGGAGTCCGAGTATTTACTCACGCCTCTGACGACCGTATATCCTCCGATTAAGGATATGACTCAAAGAGCCATAGATATCCTTATTGAGAAAATAGAACAAGATTCGACGCGCTTAAGACCGCCGGCTACGACTACCGTATATCCCCAGCTAGTCATCAGGCAATCTTCCAGTGCGCCTGCGCCGGCAACGTTCACAAGTTCACCGCGGCACTCGTAGATGCCGGTCGGCTTTTAGATGTTAAAGTAGATGTACCGACCGAAATAAAAGGGCCAGGAGAATTTCCCCCTGGTCCTTTTACGTCACTTAAACTAACTCATAAATTCAGCTTCGCTTATTTGTGTTTCTTGGAATGCCGATTTATATTTCTCAATATTGCTTACAGCTACAACGCGATTGTCTTTGAGTTGATAAATGAACGGTTCGATAATACCGTAATAATGAGGTCCGCCCGCACCACTAGGCGCTATAGTAAAAATATATTCTTCTCCAGCAAGCAAGGTGGCACGTAAGGGAGCCTTTTCCTTTTTGTACGCTCCGCCGCCAACTGCATTTTTGATTTGGCTGCCGGTCTCAAGGTTTCCTTTTAATACCTTCGTCACCGTTACATTATAATCCGTTCCGGGAACAACAACATTAGTGTCTCCCTTCGTCGGGTCCGTTGCATTCCTTCTCAAGTTCCGAGGTTCTCCTACTCCGTCCAAGACTTTCCCTGTAATGACGATCGGCGCGTTTTGAATGGCAACATCGATATTGGTCGCTATTGCCTCATCGGTGTGTGTGGTTGTCCTTCCTTTCATATGATAAACCAAAAAACAGAACGGTTGCCAGAAGAGCCGCGGCAAGAACGGTCACCGTAATGCTTCTGAACCGAATGGACATGTTTTCGTCACTCCCTAGCGAGCCGATCCAATAAATCGACAGCCACACTCAATTTTTTTCTAACTTGGATTAGTGTCAGGGTTTGGTAAATTTTTGGTCCAGATCTGCTTCGGTTAAATTCGTTTCCTGAAAAGCAGACTTAACTTGATTGTCATTCGTGACAGCCATGACCTTATTGTTCTTCAATTGAAAAATATACGGTTCAATCATTCCGAAATAACTTGCGGGACCAGAAGGAGAAGGAGCTAATGCAAAGATATATTCGCCATTTTTAGCTAAAGTCGCCTGTAATTTTGCGCTTTCACCTTTGTAGGTTCCTCCAGGAACAGCCACATTGATTTGACTGTTTGGCTGGACTTCTCCTTTCAACACTTTAATTACCTCTACTTTATAATCGGTGCCGGGAACACTAACCGTCTGATCTTCTTTCGTCGGATCGGTCGAATCTCTCCTTAGGTTCCGCGTTATCCCCTGGTCATCAATGACCCTGCCGATCACGACAACCGGAGAAGTATCGAGAGCCATATCAATATTATTGGCAGTTGCCCTTCTCGCTTCACCTTGCGACGATCTATTGACTTGCAGGTAAACAAAGTAAAACAGTGTAGCAGCGAATATAGCAGCCAAAACTGTAATGCCATAACTTTTGACTTTTGTTGTCATAGTCGCTCCCCCCTAAATTAAGGATATATCGCATTTGCACCGTTTTTATCATCCTGTAACGGAGTCGTGTCGGTATAAAGTCCCGTTGCCCACATCACTGTAGGCGAAACCGTGGAATGCCCCAGGCCAATAAAGTGTCCGATTTCATGAAGAGCAGTATTGATTTGCAAATTTGTTTTGTTAAGCGATCCGGAGTAATTATAAAACCAAAGGTTGTTCAGCCCTGCATCGCCACTATTCGCATTTGAGGTGAAGATCGTGATAATATAGACAATTTTAGCAAGCAAAAGGTTGCCAGGTAGTATGGAAAATTTTACAAAAGGAACATCGATAATCATCCCTTCAACCAACGACAAATCCGATTTGGCCGCCGTATGCCATGTGGACAGATGATAATCTCCCCTCAGCCCCCAGTCTATCACGTGATCGGGAGGCTCGACGGGAAATTCATGTATTCAGTCGAAAAACGGCGCTGACCACTCATCTCGGGCGCCTTTGAAGGGTACATCAAGCCTGCACATCCGGTAGCAACAAAAATTACCTTTTCCCCTCTTCCAAGAAGCATCCCAAATATGTCATAATAAGTACATGTATGGTAGTTGTACTTAAATACACGCGCTTTATTCGAATCGGAGGTGACTTTACTGAAGGCGTTTACAGTAATGCGCCGCCAAGCTCTGCTTCATCACACGAATCGGCAATACTGTAGGATTGGAATTCGAATCGTCCAAAGGAGCTGATTGTTCGATGAGACCGTTTGATCAACGAAACCTGAACCATGTCCAACGCACGGGAATGTGCGCTCTGCTCGCTCTCATTCTGCTGTTCGGGACTGTCCCCGCCGTCTTCGCATCCGGAAACGATTGGTACGACGACTACGTCGCCTATGAAAGCTCGCAAGGCGGAAACTACTACGCCTCGTCCGATTCCGCCTTGCTCGGCTGGCAGGAAAGCTACATGCTTCGCAGCTATATCAACCTGTACGACATGACCAAAAACACCGATTGGCTCGACAAATTCACATTACATGCGGACACCGTACTTGGCAATGCCGACGATTCGGACGGCGACGGTTATTCGGGCTGGAGCACCTACCGATACTCGCCGAACTTGACGACGAACGGCACCTTCGCCGCCGGTGCGGCTGGGGATGCCACGCTCCCGGGCGGATGGACCCGCTTTCAGTCGACCTCTACGACCGCTTACCGTTCCAACAGCCCGGGGGCGTACAATACCGTCGCTTCGGATACTTGGGGTATGGTCCTCAAAACGAACGGCACTTCCTGGCAGAAGCTGTACCAGCCGATTTCCTACGAGCCGAAGACGAAGTACCGGGTATCGTTTTACGGCAAAACGAACGGCTCCGCCGCCAAAGGCCGCGTGTACGTCCACGACCGGACGGCCAATACAGTACTGGCCAGCGTCATATTCGATAATACGTCCTGGCAAAACATTACGATGGACTTCAACGCTCCTGCGGTATCCGGCCACAACCTCGAACTGTGGCTTGCCCACGCGGACTACGCGGCCACGGACGGCATTGCCTACTTCGATGACGTCGCGGTTAACGGCTGGTTTCCATATATCGTTCATGACGGGATGATCGGCGTGCCGATCGCCGATTTTATCCGTCACGTGGACCGCGATCCAACCGCTCTTTCCGCTTATGCGACGAAAGCGGCGGCCTACCGCCAGTTTATCGAGAATGAAATCGTGCCGCGCTGGGAGGGCAGCAGCTACATCGGCAATACGTGGGTCGCCGGCTCCGCCTCGGCAGGCTATTACAAGGAACCGCCCAACGTCGATTCATTTGCAACGGCGACCGCGCTCGATCCGCTGCCGTACAACCAGTTTCTCGCCTTCGCCGAGCTTTTGGCCATTATGCACGATGTAAACGGCAGCGCCGCCTATTTGGACAAGGCGAACAAAATGGGGCAATATTTCAAGAACAGCCTGACGACGGTTGGCACCGCATACGATTGGGGTTACGCCGGATATACGACCCGCACGGAAGATACGTCCCATGCCAATGTCGACCTGACCCCCGTAATCGAATTGTTCAACAAAGAGCAAATATTCGACGGCACGGATCTCGGCAAATTTTCCGCCACGCTGACGACGAAGGTTTGGAACGGTTCGCTCTCTTCGCCCAAGCTGCACAATTACGTCGACGGAACGCAAGGCACCCTCGCCTCGGACTATTTGTATACGAAGGATATGAGCGGCTGGCTGAAGCTTGCCCAGTTCGATCCGACAGCATGGATGATCGGCGCCGGGCAGTACGGATCGAGTCCGCCCTCGCGGTTTATTGAAGCGCAGGTATTAAGCCTGATCATGAAATGGGATCCGGTGAAGCTGGTCAACCAAGGCTTCGAGCTGAAGTCGGGCGGAGACGCCATGCTCCCGGCCAGGTGGACCCGTTTCCAGTCGACGGCCGCCACCGCTTATTTGGATGCCGCCAACAAAGCTTCCGGCAGCTACGGGCTGACGATCGTATCGAACGGCACCTCTTGGCAGAAGGCTTACCAGGAATGGAAGCAGTACAAGGCATCGACCGACTATGTCGTCACTTTCGACGCGAAAACCGACGGCTCGGCGGCGGGAGGAAAAGTATGGGTAATCAACGAGACAACAGGCTCGACGATAGCCGCCTATAATTTCACGAACACCGCCTGGCAGACGCATACGTTCACCTTCTCTTCCCCTGCCAGTTCGACGGACGAAATCCGCGTCTACCTGGGACATAACAGCTACACGACCAGCGGGGGCAAAGCCTATTTCGACAACGTCGTCATCAAGCAATCCGGCGATTCCTGGTAGAGTATCGGAGTCGGAGCGGTCGAATACTCGTTTGATTGCTGCCAGCTTATCAAAAAATCCATAACCCATTTGGAAGAGCGCATCGCTGCTAGCGATGCGCTCAATTGATTATACAAGTTGAACCGATTTTTCTGCCCTATCAATAAGAATACCGCCACAATTCCGAATCATTTTTCTTATAGTACAGATTGCCGAAAGAATCGCCCGTCAACATATCCGCGCCTGTCGTGACGATGTTGGTAACCACTTTGGTCGACTTATTGATTTTGAACAGATAAGTGTTCTTGATCGTGCCGTACACATAATTCGGGTCCTTGGCCACAGTGACCAGATCGGCATCCCGGTAAGTGCCGCTCGGATAGAATACATCCGTATATTTTTGCTGAAAGTATTCGAATGTATTGTTGGCCGGGTTGAATACGAGCAGGTAACCGTCCGCGAATCCCCAAATCTTATTATCGACCACAATCAATTCGGTGATAGCCTTGATTCCGGTAACCGGCATAGGAAGCTTCGTATTCGTTCCGGTAGCCGGATCGTAGATGAAAAACTCGGCGGAGGTCGTCGTCGGTGTCGTCGAGTAGCCTCCTCGTACGGTCGTACCTCCATATACCTTCCCATTATAATAAGCTAATGCGATCACACTCTGGTCGTTCACGATACCCGTATGAACCGTGGACGCTCCGGTCGTCAAATTGTAGACGGTCAAGGCTCCGTCCATGGCCCCCGTTTTTGCCGCCGTCCCCATGAACACTTTGCCTTCTCCGAACGCAAGCGCTTTGGGTCGATCCTGACCTTGGGTCGACGTACTTACGAGCAGTCTCGGATTCACGTTTTCCACCCACGGCAGGGAAGGATTGTATTCGTACAAATTCCCGCCCGGATAAGCGGCAAAGTACATTTTCCCGTCGTATGCGCCCATTTTGTCGACTTGGGTGATCGGAGAATGCATCACTTCTTCCAAAGCATCGTTCCCGTCCCCTCGAATCGGTTTGTATATGCCGATTCCGCCGGTCAAATACGCGCTGGTATAAATACTCCCCTCCGGTCCGGTCGAGATCATGTTCAAGTCTCCCGGAATTTTGGCCGCGCCGCCGACTTGAGCCAGCCGGAACATACCATTTTGCGGATTATATTTCAGGATATAGGTTTGATTGTTAATGGCGCATATTCCTACGAGCGTCTTGCCGGGAAAGCTCGTTTGATCGGTCAGCGTAACCCACTCGAAGCGCTTGACTCTTCCCCCGACATCGAAACCTAGATTCGAGGCCGTTTTCGAAATGATGTCGTACGCATACAATTTGCCCAAATTGGTGAAGTACACTTTGCCGTTATGCTCGGGTGATGCATGGGAGGTCGCGCCCACGGCGGCATCTGTCGCCACGGATTGGAAGGAGCCGTTGGCATTTTCCGTAACGTTCAGCACGACCATCGTTCCCCCGATACCGACAAATACCCGTTCGCCCGTATAATCGATCGTTCCCGGAAGGGAGATTCCGGCATAGGCGGACGGCAAAATGTCGGTCGTCTCGCCGGTGACATTATCGAACCGGAGTACGGAGGCGTTTGCTCCGATGCCCAAATAGGTGACATCATGAGTCGCGTCGTAAGCCAGCGCTCTTATGTAGTTTTTGCCAGGGGCAAACGGCTTCGAGCCGATTTGGGCAAATCCGGCTGTCGGCGTATATTTGAAAAACACCGCGCTGTCGTATGTCCCGCCGTAAATTTTGCCGTTCGTTCCCGCTTTCAGATCATAAATGATCGTTTCTCCTGAGGATGCCTGCCCCAGGTCGGAAATCGTCGTAGTACCGGCTGTATGTTTATAAAGTCTGCCGTTGGAATAAGCTCCGAAATAGATTGATTCGTCCGTCGAGGTGGCAGCCGCCCAGACACCGGTCGGGTCGGTTGTCCCGGCGGGAAATGTGATGACCGACGTAACCGATTCCGTATTCGTATCGATGACTTCCATCTTCGGTAAATGGGCACCGGAGCCGGTCACGACGCCGTATGCTTTATGCGCATTCGGTCCGATCCCGAAGGTCGTCCCGTTTGGGGAAGCGTCGTACACTTGAACGCCAAGGCTGGTGAATTCTTTGGAGATAAGAACATTATCCCAATACGCCGTCCCTACGCTTTCCTTGTTCGAGTAGAGCAGTACAGCCACTTTAGCCGTGTTGGCAGGAGCGGTCATTTTGACTTGAATATTCGTCCATTCGCCGGACGGGGTGGAAATCGAAGTAAACGCGCCGCTGATATACGCGTTCGAGCTGTTGTAGAACCGGATATACAAATCCGCATAGCCGCTCGTCACAAACACTCTGGAATAGGCGACATACATTGTTCCCGCTGCCGCCGTCAGCTTGGCGCTCTCCAAGCCGAAGGCTCCCGCCGGATCGCTGTCCGTCAGCTTTAGGCTCTTGGTTCCGTCGTCCGCCTGCTCCGTTACCGCGCTGAACGTGCCGTTCGAATTACCCGCCCCGAACGTTTGGGTCCAACCCGTCAAATCGTTCTCGAAGCTATGATTGGAGATCAACAAGTCTGCCGCTTGGACCGGCGTAATCAGATACATTCCGGCCATACACACTACTAACGACAGCAGCAAAGACAATCCTTTTCTTGTACTCACATTCAACGAGAAACGCCTCCTTGGATTCAATCCATTAAGTGCTTACATTTGTAGTAGAACGAAGAAGTAAGGAAAAGCGATACTCTTGTTGATGATCCTGGTACTGTACTGGTATCGTTAAGATGATACCAACTCTGTTTGACGCCGTCAATCCCATTTCAGAGGCGATCCCCGGCAATGCCTCCTGTGCGATAGCCCCTGCTCTGTTTTCATGGCGTAAACGCCGTGATATGATGTATAAAGTTCCATTATGGTCCGGGGGTGTTCGCTATAAATAAACGAGTTTCCAGTAAAGACAAACTCGATACCGTTCTTCAGGAACTTCGGGAACAAATTCGCAGCGGTTCCATTCGACCGGGTGAGTATCTCGTTTCCGAAGCGCACTTGGCCAAGAAATATCATTTAAGTAAAACCACTTTGCGAAAAGTGCTCGCGGATTTGGAACGCGAAGGCCTGATCGAAAAAATTCCCTGCATCGGAAACCGCGTGCGGGAAATCGCAGCCGAACGGAGAAGCCTCAAGTTTTATTGTTATGATGTATGCTACGAGCTTCCCGTGTATCGCCACATGATCCAAACGTTTCAAGACAGCCATCCTGATGTCGAGATCGACCTGGTCCCGCTGCCGAATGCTAGCTATATAGAACAAATTCTGGATAAGCTCGAGGAGGGCGAACAAGCCGATCTCGTCCTATTATCGGATGACCATTTCAACTATTTGGAGGATACGGGCAAGACGGATCTTCTGTGCCGAGCGTCATCGGCTAATGAAATATACCCGAAGCTGCAGCATATGTTTAGCGTCAAGGGAGAGCTAAAAGCAGTTCCGATCGTGTTCTCGCCTATTGTCTATTGCTGCAATTCGTCAATCGTTCCGGATTCGGAAAATTTGAAGCTGGACAGCTGGGACGACCTGCTGCAGCTTTCCAAGAAATTGACGAAATCCGATGCCGACGGGATCAAGCAGCAGTACGGACTCGCTTTTACCGCGTCTCCTCGCCGTTGGCTTATGTTTATGCATCAGAACGGCGGGAGCTTTTTCGGGGAAAACGGCCGGCCAGCCTTCGCCGAACCCGCCACGGTGGAAGCGATCCAATTTTTCGAATCCCTCATCGACAGCAATTTGATTTCCCCCTACATGCAGGGAGACTTCAGAGCCGACCGGTTCTTGTTCGAGAACAGCAAAGTCGCGCTGCTGCTGTCGAGCTATTTTTTCATGAACGAGCTGCATTCGCTCCCCTTCAAGTGGGACGTGCTTCCCTTCATGCCGAGCGACAAACAGAAGTCCACGCTGCTGATCGGAAGCGGAATCGCGGTTCCTGAACGAAGCGAGCATCGCAAGACGGCGCTTGAATTCGCCAGGCATATGGCTTCGGAATCATCACAAAGCTATCTGAAGATGAACGCCTGTTCCATACCAGCCAACCGGAGCGTCGCCGAAAACCGGAGCATCGTAAACCCGTCCATCCATCCGAAGCATTATCATTCGTTTATAGATTTGCTTCCCTTAGCGGTGCCGCTCAAAGACTTGGGCGTAGGCTACCGGCTGCTATCGGAAATCGGGCTGGAGATGCTGTACGTTTGGATGAAGCTCGACACTGCCTCCGATACATGCCGACGCGTCCAAGAAAAGCTGCTCAAGCCCGTTTATGAGCAATCCCTTGCAGCCTCGTCAAATCAGATGGGATGAAGACGTTACTGCATACAAGAAACCACGGCTTCCGCATCCGGTAGCCGTGGTTTCTTGGTTTCGATCTCTTCTTTCCGTTACTATGTCCTGGCCACGCAGAACCGATAAAGCGTCACGGATTCAGGTACAAAGCAAAAATCATCAATCTGACGTTTGGATCAGATCATCATTTTCTTTTACTTGCAGCCACTCCCTCAGTCGAAGCATCTCAACTCCTGCGAGCAGCACGATGCCGATGCCATGCGTGTCATTCAGTTGTGTGTGCAGGTCGTACTTATAATAATGACTGGAGAACGAGTAGCCCGAGCCTCGGCATACGCCGTATAAATTCCCTTTTGCGTCTATGCTATGACGCGTCAAGCCTTCCCAAGCGTGGTGCGCGCTTTCCACGAAGGCGGAAACTTCCGGCAGCCAACCGTTGCGTACGCCCCTACAATAGGCATAGATAAACATAGCCGTGCAGGATGTCTCCAAGTAAGCATCCGTCTCATCAATGACCTGGCGCCATAATCCCTCTTCGCTCTGATAGGCAAGGTAGCTGGCACTTAAACATTGAAACATGCCGAGCAGCTCACCCCGTAAAAAATGTTCCTCCGGCAGAACGGTAAGCAACTCCGACAGTGAGAAAAGCACCCAGCCATTCCCGCGTCCCCATGGCACTCCGGTTGCCATACGCTGCTTAAAATCAAATACATGGGACATCATGCCGCTCTCCGGCATAAACAAGTATTTCTTGTACAATAAGAACTGTTTTGCCGCTTCGGTTGCATAAGACTCGTCTCCCGTGAGCTGATAATATCGGCATAGAAAAGGCACGGCCATATACAAGTCATCCGCCCACATCGTATTCGCGCCATGAGGATGCTCGCGATAGAAGGCACCGTCAGGCAATCTCTCTTGTACTTGCGCCATATAGCGTCCAATTTCATGGGCAAGCCTTTCCGCTCCCGACAGCTCCTCATTTTCCTTAAGCGCCTCAAGCATGATGGAGCCAAAGGAGCCGCAATCGTCAAGGCTGTCGATGTGGGCAATAGGGTGCAATATGCCCGCCGCGCCGTATTGCTTTTGATCCCATTTCATATAAGCGTACCACGATGTGCTTTGGCCAACATGATCAGAAACGTAGCGAATCAGCTCATTCCGCTTAAGCTTTCTTCCAGCCTCCAACAGTCCATACAGCGTAACACCCAAAGGATAGTTCCATTTTCCGAACAGAGGCGCTTCCATATAAGGTCGAATCCATGTGCCGGGAGCGTCCATTCTCCAATAGGTTCCCTGCTCGCCATCTTCAAAAACACGAAATAGCTTATTAAGCAGCCTGACCTCGGGAATGTGGTTATCCGCGAATGGCCCCAAATACAACCAATTGCCGCGTCCACCTTGTACCTCTATGGGGCATGAGAACGGCAATATTCGGCCTCCGCTCCAAATCGCTGCATCGATTCCCCATTCGTTCACTGCCGTTTGCCTGATGATGAGGTTATGCTCTCCGAAAGACAATTCAATAGGCACATCAAATTCGCCAGGCTGATCGGCATGGTAAACCTGCTGGCCGTCGATAAACACCGTCATAGCGCTTGCGGCGATGCCCTTAATGCGGCAATCGCCGCCAACTGCCGGGTGATGCAGCCGCGTCCAGGCGAAGCCCGTCCGCCCCGCTCCTGTGCCGAACAAGCGAAATAACGGAGAAGCGACCAGCTCCTCTGTCTGCCAACCAAGCCGCGGATACCAATTCAGTGTAGTTCCAAGCTCGGATTGGCCGGTCCTCGGCAGCTGCTCCACTGGCAAGGTCTGTTGAAGCGGCTCGCTGAATAGCCAGCCTTCCTGGCCTTCACGCTCTTTTGAAGCAATGACCGAATGGTATATAACCCACTTCGTATTCGACGTACCGAACGCGCCGCCAAAACCCGCGCGCGTTTTTGTGAATTTTAACACCACATCGTTCCAGCCTTTGCCAAGCACGGCGCCGCATCCTTTTGTTTGCCTCTCGTTCTCTTCATGCGGTAAGGAGCGATAGACGCTTCTGCCGTTTACGAAAATCTCTAGAGGGCAATAGGCGGTCACCGAGCATTGCAGCTCCGTATCCGAAACGTCGCTCCATACCTTTCCCCACGCGTAGCTATGCTGTCCAGGCAGCGCTTCGGGGAACCGCTCATCCAGGTTGAACCTATATCTAAAATCCTTCGCACGCTGAATGCCCTCGCGGTTAAAAGCGCGGTATACGTAAGGCTGTGCCGGATGCTCTGCAACGTAACGATTGGACAAGCCCTGCAGCGCAGCATTGATATCCGGTCCCGTTTTCCCATAAATACTGTCTTGTACCTCTAATTTAGTCATTGCGCTCTACTCCCTCTCCCTGCTGCCTGAACAAAAATCACTCCCTCCCTGTAAGGATGGAATCTTCGGCCTCGAAAGCCAGTTATTGAGGTAGCTTCACTTCAAAAGACTCCCTTTCTACTTCAAGCTGGCTTCCGTATCGGCCGCAAGCTTCTGAATCGTCTCGTACGCCTTTTCCGGCGTCGTTTTGTTGAAGATTACGCTTTGAATCGTATTGTTCATGTCCCGGCCAAAATCATTGTAGCCCGGCGGCTGCGCCGTAAACGGCTGGGCGTTCTTCGCGATCTTCTCCAGCATCTGCTGCCCCAGCTTATCGACATCGGTCAAGTCCGCCTCGATCGCAGCCATCACTTCATCGGATACCGGCGTGCCCCGCTCTGTTTTCAAAATTTTGCCGGCTTCGGGGTCGTTCAGCAGCCATAGGACAAACTTTTTCGCTTCCTCGGCCTGCTTCGTTCCTGCAGCTATTGACCAGTAGAACGTTGGCTTCAGCCAGCCTCCGGCTTCCGCGTCTGAAGGAAATGCGGCCACGCCGAGCTTGCCTGGCAATAAGCTGTCATAGGCGGCGATCTGAGAGGAATGCGTGCCTTTCATCAATACCGTGCCTTTCGCGAGGGAATCGAACTGCGTGTCAAGTTCGACGTCCGAAATTGTTTGCTCTGCGGGAGCTACGATGCCGTCTTTGCGAAACTCGCTCCAGATGGCGGACCATTCCAACCATGTGTCCTTATCCAAATTCAATTTGTTGTCGATGTAGAAGGGGCCCTTCCCTTTTGCATGCTGATAAGCCCGGTATTCTAACTCGCCTGCTGAGAAGTCTCTCGAGAGATACATACCGTCTGGCAATTTAGCGCGCGCATTGCGGGCCATTTCAAAAAAATCATCCCAGCTCCAGCCTTCCTTTGGCTCCTCGATACCATATTGCGCGAAGAGCGCCTTATTGTATACGATGCCATAACTGTTTCTCCCTGCTGGAAGTGCTACTTGCTTGCCCTCTACGGTTCCCGTCTCCAATAGATTGGCGTCGAGCTTCGACACATCCGCACCGCTCCAATCGAGCAATTGACTGCGTGTGGCGTAGTCTCCTAGATAGGAGGCGTCCATTTGGAAAATATCCGGCATATTCCGTGCTGCAGACAGCGTTGCGAGCTTGTCCCAATAGCCATCCCAGCCCGAGTACTCCGATACGATCTTCACGTTCGGGTTTTGCTCCTCGTACAGTTTGATCGCTTTCAGCGTTGCGTCATGCCTTGTTTGCGATCCCCACCACATGACTCTTAACTTAATGTCCTGCTTGTTTCCCGCGTCTCCTGCTTCCCCGGCTGCATTTTCATTTTTTCCGCAAGCCGCCAGCGAAACCGTCAAAGCTGCTGCCAAAATGACAGTCAGCCACCTTTTGGTCTTCATCTTTCAAGCCCCTCCTTGGATGTTTAGGTTGATACTCTCGAATGGTAACATAGCGTTAATTCGCTGGATATGTGGGGGATGTCCGATTATTTTCAATATTTGACGATAAAGCAGAATTGTATGTTTCAAAAAGCTGTGTCGGGTTCATTCCCGTATATTTTTTAAATAATGTGCTGAAATAAGGCACGTTTTTGTAACCAACCATATCTGCGACTTCATAGATCAGATGTTTGCCTTCCATGATGAGCGCCTTCGCTTTCTCCATCCGAACTTTCGTTAAATAAGTATTAAAGGTTTCGTCCGTCGATTTTTTGAAAATATGACTTAAATAGCTGCGCGAAATGCCGATCTCGTCCGCAATTCCGGTTAGTGTCAGCTCCTTTTGATAATGCTCATGCACGTATTGAATGATAAATTCGACAGCCTGAAGATGCTTCACATTGGCGTTGGCATGGAACTGCTCGCCTATCTGCTGCAGCTTGCCGATGAGCCACATCTCCATCTCCTTGGCCGTGGTCAAGGCTTCGATAGCGGCATAAATCTCATCGTTGGTTTGAAGCTGCTTATGGTCGATACCTGCTTGTGATAAAGCATTGGCGATAAGCCCCCATAGCTCCGAGCAAAAGTGGCGGATATACGCGATCGGTATTTTGTTTATGCCGTCCTGCTGAATGATGAACTGCTGTATAATGGCGATTGCTTGATCGATTTGCGCATGCACGACCGCCTCCGACAGCTCCTGGTACATTTTGAATGGATAAAAGCCCTGCTTTAACTCCTGATAAAGTTGGTATTGCTCCTTATCGAGCGAGTCCGGCAGCGCAAATATTTTATGTTCCTTGCTCAATCGGTTGTTTTTGAAATAGATCGCATTGAAGCCTTCCTCCGTCGAAGCGGCGATCTCGCGCCACTGGCGCTTCATACCGCCGATTCCCGCCACGATTTCGATCTTCAAGAAGGAATAGACCGCATGGGCGATGCGTTCCGTAAGCTTAATCACCCTGGCTTCCGCTTCTGTTCCATCCCCTTCCCCGCTAACATGAAGAAGCAGCGCGCAGTGGTGGCTGTAAAGCTCGACAAGCTCCGATTCCGGCCACCCTTCGGCTGCGATCTCCTCGATGATGTTGCTCAGCGCAAAGTAAAACAAATTATGGTCGACGATCGAGAGTTTGCTGATTCTCTCCGTTCGCACCATTTCAATGACGATAACGAGATGCCCCTTGTAATCCCAAGCACTGAATTTCCGATTCACCTCTTCGATATCGCCAAATCCGGTGTCACGGGCACCGGTAACGACGTAATTCATCCACTTTCTTTGCACATAGGGCTCATAAACCATCAGCTTCTCCTTCAATCGCTCATTCTGCTGCTGTTCATTCATGACCGTCTCCAGCTCAGCGATTGATTTCGACAATACCTCCTTCATTGTCGTTAATGATATCGGCTTGTTTAAATAATCATCAACCTGAAGGCGCAGCGCCTGCCTGGCATATTCAAACTCCGAATAGCCCGACAGCACGATAATTTTCCCTGCGAATTGCCGCTCGCGCAACTGCTCGATCATGGCTAGCCCGTTCATGACCGGCATGTAAATATCGGTGATTACGATATCCGGCTGCTCGGCCATAATGAGTTCCAAGCCTGTTTGGCCGTCCTGGGCGTCGCCAACCACCTCTATGCCAAGCTCTTCCCATATGGCAATGCCCCGCATGATTTGTATGATTTTCCGTTCGTCTTCAATAATGACCGCTCTCCACATATCCGTTCCTCCTTAGAATATTGACTATCCGCGATAATAGTTGGCTCTATCCCGTTTGGGTATGAGGACGGTAACTGAAGCGCCTTCCCCTGGCATGCTGACGACTTGAATACCGTAAGGCGGCCCGAACAAGGCTTCAATTCGCTCCTCTACATTGCGGATGCCATAGCCGCCCATCTTCATCTGATGCTGCGGTATTTCGTCTTGCTTTGGTCGGAACCCGTTTCCGTTATCTTGAACGACAAAGGCTACTCCTTCTTTATGCTCCGATACCCGGATATGAACAGCTCCGCTTTGCCGTCCGTGGAAGCCATGCATGACGGCATTTTCGACTATCGGCTGAAGCAGCACCTTGGGCATATAATAGGATTCGAGCGCTTCAGGCAATTCCATTGAAACGTCGAGCTTGAAAGGCTCCATCCGAATTTGCTGAATCTGCAGGTAGCTTCCTATATAAGCAAGCTCCTCCCGTACCGTAACGATCGTGTCACCGTTAGACAACCCGATTCGGAACATTTTACCCACCAGCTCAAGCACTTCGCTAATTTGGGGTTGATTGGCTTCAATAGCCATCCAATTAATTTGATCCAGCGTATTGTACAGGAAATGAGGATTTATCATCGCCTGAAGGGCTTTGACATCCAATTCCTTCTGCTTGATATATTGCTTCTCCAGATGGGCATACAGCTCTGTAACCCGTTCTGTCAGAGCATCGTAGCCGCGGAATAAAATGCCAAACTCATTTGTATAATCGCGCGGCATTTCAGATTTAAGCCTGTCGACTGAGAATCGGTCCATGCCCTGCTTCAGTGTCATGATTGGCTTCATGAACTGGCGGGAAAAAATAAGCGTGAATAAGAATGCAATCAGAATGGCCGCTAAGCCGATTGCTCCCAGCGTTAAAGCGATTCTGGAGCTGTCCTCCGTTATGCCCTTCATGGGAGTGAATTGGATAACCTGCCACTGCGCGTTTCGGTCTCTGGATTCGGTCACGAAATATGGCTCTCCGAGTTCGACCCTTCTGCCGTTTAAATAACTTGGATGATCAAATTCAGCTTGGAGCATGTCCAGCAGCCCAACGTTCTCCTCCTGATCAAAACCAGCGTCCGTCATCATCTGACGCCCGTTGCCCAGTAGTACACGCTTAATGCCGCTGTTTTTGTTGCTTTCATTTAGCAGTGTATCGCGGACCGCCGCCGGCTTCACGCCTAGTACCAGCACGCCGAGAAACTGATTCGTATCGGAATATATTTTTTGAGCAAAGCGGATCGCCTGCTTATTCGAGTCCGCGGCAACAACCTCCCGTTCGCCGATCCATGCATAATCGCTTTGGCTCACGAGTGAATACCACGGCTCCTTCGGCAAATCGTCTATTTCCCCGAATGCGGCCGGAAGGCCGATCATCGGCAGCGGATCGTGCATATACACGTGCACGGAATTGAGTACATCATTCCAGCTGTACACAATATTGGATAAATAATAGCCTAACTCTTGCTGGGCAAGTTTTCTGCTGTAAACGTCCGCTTGCTTATTTCTCAAATAATTAAGCAGCGCTTCATTTCTCGTAATCGACAAAGCGACCTGCTCAACCGAAATCATTTTCGCATCTATTCGCTTGCCGACCTCGTCAAGCAGCTCCTGCTGGTAGACAGACACCTGCTTGGACATGTAAGCGGCGGTTACTTGATAGCATACAGCCATGAGGAGAATGAGAAACAGCACCAAAAACCCCCCGAACGTGAGCATGTACAAGCTGCCCATGCGATACGTTTTGAACGGATTCCGCAACATCCAATAACAACCTCCCACGCCGACTCATACGGCTTACAGCCTCTAATTGAGTAAGACGACAAAATGGACAAAACAAATCGCTCTCCCCGTATGCTTCATGATGGCAAAAGCATCATTAAGTTTACGGAAAGCGCGACTCCCTGTCCATTGCATCTTTTTCAAGACTCTATTAAGCATTACCCTTTCAGGCCCGTCGTTGCAATTCCTTCAATAAATTGCTTCTGTGCCAAAAAGAATACGATAACCGAAGGAATGATCGACAGCAGCGACATCGAAAGCATTTGCCCCCATTCGACGGTCGACTGGGAATCCATAAACAAGCGAAGGGCAAGCCCTACCGTAAATTTCTCAACGCTGTTTATATAAAGCAGCTGCTGGAAAAAATCGTCCCATGTCCATAGAAAGGAATAAATCGCAACGGTGACAAGCGCCGGCTTTACGAGCGGCATGATGATGCGGAAATAAATGCCGAAGGTCGTGCAGCCGTCAATTTTAGCCGATTCGTCGAGCTCTCTCGGAATGCTGCGGATGAACTGCACGAGCAGGAAGACGAAGAATCCGCCTCCTCCAAAGAAATGGGGCACAATAATCGGCAAATAGGTATTGATCCAATTTAAATCAGAAAACATGACATACTGCGGGATCACAATAACCTGTGAAGGAATCATCATCGTCAGCATAAGAAGCGCAAACCACAACTTGCTGTACCTGAAGTTTACGCGGGCGAAGCCAAAGGCGACCAAGCTGGCCGAGACGACGGAGCCCGTCACGCTGAACAGCTCGATAATAAATGAATTCGCGAAGAAACGGCTAAACGTATAATCCGGAATGGCCGTCCAACCCTTCACGTAATTGCTCCACTGCGGGTCGCTCGGAAAGATACCCGGCAGGCTCATTTCCGCATTCGTCTTCAGCGAAGCGCCAAGCCACCAGACGATCGGATAAATCATTACCGTACACACAAGGATGAGAATCAGATGCGTCGGAAGATTCCAAGCCTTCATCCGCTTCAAGGTCGCCATCATCATTTGCCTCCTTCGCTTTCATAGAACACCCAGTACTTCGAAATTGCAAAATTAATCGCTGTAGCCGCAGCAATGATTAACAAGAGCACCCAAGCGAGAGCTGAAGCGTAACCCATCTGGAAAGCGCCAAAGGCTTTTTCGTATAAATAAAGGGCGTACATATACGTCGATTTTAACGGGCCTCCTTTTGTGATAACGAAGGCTTGCGTGAACATTTGGAATGAACCAATCAGGCCAAGAATCAGATTAAACAAGATAACAGGCGAGAGCATCGTGAGCGTCACGCTGAAAAACTGCCGGACCTTGCTCGCTCCGTCTACCGCCGATGCTTCATACAACTCTTTTGGTATTTGCTTTAAGCCCGCCAGAAAAATAATCATCGCCGAACCGAACTGCCACGCCTGCAGTATAATGAGTGTGCTGAGTGCCGTTTCCGGATTCGTCACCATGCTCATGTTTTCTATGCCAAACAAGGCGAGCAGCTTGCTGATGAAGCCCTCCGCTCCGAATATGTTTTTCCATAGAACGGCAACCGCGATGCTGCCGCCTATGAGCGAGGGCAAATACATGATTGTCCGATAATAGGACATCCCTTTTATTTGCTTATTCAGTACGATAGCGACGAGCAGCGCGAACAATAGCTTTAACGGCACCGCAAAAATGACGTAAGTAAACGTTATCCCAAGCGACTTCGAGAAATTGGGATCCTCCGTAAACATTCTCTTGTAGTTGTCCATTCCGACCCAGCTTGCCGGCTCCAACAACGAATAATCGGTAAACGAAAAGTATAACGATTGAAGAGCCGGATATAGCGTCAACAAAAAAAATCCGAATAGAAACGGAGATATAAATAAATAGCCCGTTAAACTCGTATAAGACTTCATGGCTGCACCTCTTTTTCACATATTGTCTGACCAACCTCGGTACTGTCATTATAGTGGGTGGCCAACATCGCTTAAATGAGAGAGACGTGCGATTTCTTTCAATATCGGACGAATTCATAGTGAAAACAAAAACAAGACTGTCATCTCGACAGTCTTGTCACGGTGATTATTTTGCTGATCGGACCCTAAGGATCAACTAGGATGTGTTTGTAATATAATTGTAATATTTCCTTCATGTTCATTTCATCTTGTCTGCCTATAATAAAGACATGACCCCCCTTTATTATATATTCTCTCTTGTGCCTGCGGATTTGCCGTAGGCTCCTTTTTTTTGCCTGGGTCCGTTTTTTTCCCATCGATTATAAGAGTGAGCCACGATACGTAACCTACGATGCTGACGTCTTTGGGTATCGACAGCCCTTGCTCTTTGGCTGCTCTCAGCATGCCCAGCGCCTTCAGATCGCTGGTAGCGAAGACAATTTCAGACGAACCGCATTCTCCTTACAGACGTCGCTTAGCCCTTCAATAAATCGCTTTAGTACGGGTGATTGAAAACCTGCAGGTCGACTCCGCCATGCGTATAGTATACTTTAAACGTTTTTAGTATACTAAATGTATATATATATATTAAGGAGTGATCTTTTTGCTGCTCATCCCCCCATTCCCGCAAAATGAAAAACGATCGAATGATTATAAGGTGACTCTAAATGGTTTACCTGTTGAGGTTTATGAGGCTAGAGTATCGGCTGTACCCTTCAATACAGAATGGCCAGGACATCAAAGGGCACTTGATCAAACCGAAATGGCGTCTTTCCTGTCTTTTGCAGCAGATGAATCGGTTGAGCTCATTGTAGAACCGGTCAGACCCTTTGAAGAAATGGTTGTTCGTCCTCTATCCCGCGACATCCATCCTGTAATAAACGGCACCAAGATTGCGTTTAATATTGATAAGACCGGTCAGTATACACTGGAACTTGACGGCTTTCATTATGCCTTGCATATTTTTGTAAACCCGCCAGCAAATGAAGAACCGATTATCCAGGACGGTGGAACTCTATATTTCGGCCCAGGCTCGCACTACCCCGGAATTATTGAAATGCAGGACAATCAGACCATCTATATGGATGCTGGAGCGGTTGTGCATACTTCCATCTATGCCAGAGGCAAGAAAAACATCCGGATCACCGGATACGGAATCCTGGATAACAGCACATTCCAACGTGAAGATAGCCGTTGTCTTGGCTGTCCAACATCTTTGACTTTCCACAATTGCCGCAATATTGAAATTAGCGGCATTATTATACGCGATGCATGTTCGTGGGCAATGACCCTGTTTCATTGCGACAATACGTTTATCGACAACATTAAAATGATCGGAATGTGGCGTTATAACTCGGACGGAATCGATTTTGTCAACAGCTCCAATGGCATAGTCCAGAACAGCTTCCTCCGAAATTTTGATGACGCCATCGTCTTGAAGGGATTAAAGGAATATGATACCCGTTTGGTGGAGAATATCCTGGTCCAAGGCTGTGTCGTGTGGTGTGATTGGGGGAGAGCGCTCGAGATCGGTGCCGAAACCTGTGCAGACGAATACAGGAATATTGTATTTCGTGACTGCGACATCATCCATACTATCCATATAGCAATGGACATTCAGAACGGGGATAGAGCGAATGTGACAGACATCCTCTTTGAAAATATCCGTGTAGAATATTCCAGACATGCGCTTCCTCCAATCTATCAATACACCGAAGATATGACGTACCCGGCAGAACTTCCTCCTCATATTCCAGTGCTGTTCCTGGCGGAGTCGTATTGCGGACGTTGGTCGAATGATAATCTGCTCGGATCAATCCGGCATATTAAGCTGCGGGATATTCATGTTTACCTGGAGGAAGGCCTGCCGCTGCCGGAAATCTCACTATCAGGCGCAAGCAGGGAGCATCTTACGGATGATATCGAGATTAATGGGCTGTATGTAAACGGCGTGAAGATCCAGTCGCTGAAGGAAGCGAATGTTAATAGGAATGCTTTCACTTCAAATGTGACTTTAAAATAGTCAAAGCGAAACATAAAAAGACAGCTGCAGCGCGATCCGAAAATACAATCGCGCTGCTGCTAGCCCCATTTGACGCCTGCCGTCCTTACGGAACCAGGCGCAGCGCGTTGCCGGCGTATATTTTATCAAGCACCTGCCGCTCCAGCCCCAGCTCGTTTAGCAGCGTCTGATGGATGTTATCCATATAATCCCTTCCGTATAGAACGCGGTCCTGGAATTCGGTCAGAAACTCGCGGGTGAACGACAGATCGCGGTTTAATGCGCTATGCCCCGAGCCTGCGGAGATGTCGCAATACAAATTCGGGTAGCGCCGCATCATATCCACTACCTTGCCGCCCGGCTTGATCGAGCCGCTTGGATACGGCACCTTATTATATTGGTCATCCCCCGACAAATGCGCCCAGAAGCCAGGTGCGTGGCCGATAAATATCGTTTCCGGACATGCCTCTACCGCCCTCTCGAACGCCCCGATTCCGCCGCCGTACCACCAGTTCGGACGCGGGTATTTCACGCCGGTATCGAATTCGTAATCGATGTGCACGAGCACTGGCAGCCCCATTCCTCCACAATATCGGTAGAGCCGGATCGCATCAGGATTGTCGTACATCATCCGAAGCTTCAGCTCACCATATACACGGACACCGTATAGCTCGACTGCAGCTTGCAGTTTATCGATCGCATCCGGCCTACGAGGGTCGGGCGCATAGCCGATCACAAATTTATCGGGATGCCTTCTTGCATACTCTACGCATCGTTTATATGAAATCGGGCCGGTCCCGTCATGATCGGGGACTTTGGCATTGTAAGCCGGATCATATTCATCCTGTGGGGCTTCCCAGCTGAGCATCCATGTTCGGTCGATGTTGTACTGCCTCATGTTATTCAGAAACTTATCCAGATCGTATCCATACCAATCAGGGTGATTATGCACATCGATAATCATGGTGATCCTCCTGTTCATAATTTTATGATAGAATAATGCCATCGAGGATAACGGTCAAGTCTTTCCGAATGACTGCAATTATTAACCGGAAGGCGTTGAGCAGACAACATGGCGCAATATCCCCTATATCAGGAAATCATTCTTGACACGAACGGACAGCAGCGAAAGTTCCCATTTATGATTTGGACGTATTTGACCGAGAGGTCTGAGCTGCATCATCACAATTTCGCCGAGCTTTCCTTCGCGATTGAAGGCCGCGGCTCGCAAACGGTTGGCGGCATCAAGTATCCGCTGCTCCCCGGAACGGTGACGTTCATCCCGCCGCATCAATTGCATCATTTTCATAGCGACCCAGGCTCGACGGGCATCCGCAAATATTGCATTATTTTCGATATTGCCCTTCTTTCCGGTACTCCGCTCACTTCCGGTCACTATAACTTTCTGCTTCAGTTCGGCAATCAAGCTCCCCCTGCTGTCACGTTGAATACAGAGCAAACGACCAGAATGAAACAGCTGATGGACGACATGCTTTGGGAGAATGACCATACGGAGATCGGTCGAACGAGCCTCATTTTGGCCAAACTGACAGAAGTGCTTCTGCTGCTGCTGCGTGTGCATTTCCAAACGTACGGAGAAGAACATGCGAAATTGGCGGAAGACGCGGTTGCCGGCAACACCCTCGTTCAAAAAGACACGATCCAGCAATCCGAGAAACAACATAAGGGAAGCTCGGGATCAATAGATACGATGCGAGACGTCATCCAGTACGTTCATCTTCACTATATTGACAGCTTGAAGTTGGAACAACTGGCAAGCCGATACGGAATCAGCCCGCCGTATTTCAGCCGTTCTTTCAAGAAACGGACCGGGCAAAGCTTTCTCCATTACCTGCATGCACTGCGCGTCCGAAGCGCCATCAGCCTGCTCATTTCGACAGATTTGGCTGTGACGGATCTTCCGCCAGAAGTTGGGTTCGATTCTTTTCGGACCTTCACCCGGGTTTTCAAGGCACATACGGGAATGACGCCTTCCGAATACCGGACTGCCCAGCGGAACTCCCACTGAGCGTTTGTCTGCCAGATCCCGTTTTATAGATAAGATTTGTTCCGGACATCAGCAGGGCTGCCTCCCAGACAAAATGATGCGCCAGGAGACAGCCCTCACTTGTTACTAAGCCAATGCATCTCGCTTCCTTGCGATTAAACCCGGCTTACAACGCACGTTCACCCGGGTTTCCGCTTAATCGGCATTCATTCGCACGCTCGATGAAACGAATGATTTCTATCGTCTCCTCGGATGGAATATCTGATTGACGGGTATGAAACATCTCTATAACCCGCTCCAGCATAGAAGCATAATACGGTTTGGGATTCGCATACACATCGACAGAGTCGGTCTCTTGCTCACGGTGAATAAGCGCGCCAAACTTGCTATTGCCGCTGCGGTTGCCGCGTATCGTACCGATTCTGCCATCCTTCCACCTGCCGATGATCAAATCATGATCTTCGTTCGACACTGCAGATATCGAAATGCAGCCCTGTCCCATAATCCGATACAACATCTCTACTGAATGAATGCCATACCAGAACAATCCAGGCTGCGTCTGTTCGATCATCATCGGTCCATAACAATCCGCTCCGATGATCGGACCTGCAGCTGCCTGCCGTTCCGGCGTCAGCTGCTCCAATAGCCCCTCGGCATAACGCAATGACGAGCAGCTCATAACAGGTACGCTGTATTGGTTCGCTATTGCTACTATTTGCTCCGCATCCTTGCTGTTTAACGTGAATGGTTTGTCTATAAATACCGGCTTGCCATAAGGTGCTACCCTGCGGAAGATATCCAGATGAACGCGCCCGTCTACAGATTCTATGAACATTGCATC
Organism: Paenibacillus nasutitermitis; assembly: GCF_014641075.1. Taxonomy (GTDB): domain Bacteria; phylum Bacillota; class Bacilli; order Paenibacillales; family Paenibacillaceae; genus Paenibacillus_Z; species Paenibacillus_Z nasutitermitis. The sequence goes on along the minus strand of NZ_BMHP01000001.1, from coordinate 118,802 downwards.
GCAGCGCTCCGCCAAAGCCTCCACAGACTCTTCTATCGCAATACCATGTTGTGTTCTAATCTCTTCCGTAAATTGTTCTATCCGGTTATAACTCAACCTAAAATCCTTGGAGGCGATACCCGGATACGCAGCTACGATTGTCCCTCCAGGAACATGGTAAGGATGATCCCGGTCGTTAAGCAATCCAGCAAATGCGGTGACATGCGACGTATCCAAGCCAATCAATCCAAGCTTAAGCGGCTGCTGGGGTACTGGTTTATTTGTCTCCATGGGTTCACCTGTCCTTTTGCGATTTGGTCCTTCAGTCTCGATCACCTAATTAGCACGCTGCGAAGCTCCGTAATACAGGGCTACTTTGCGGATTCCTTGAATCATATCTTCTACATCGTCTTCCGTGAAAAACTCGTTAACCGGCAGCCTGACTCCCGACTTTAATATTTCCTCCGCATTGGGACACAGCCCCTCGTCATAGCTGCAATCGGACAGATCGAACGGGAAATGCGAGCCTTTGTACGCTTGTTTCTTCTGAAACATCGGCTGCATATACACAGGCTGCGAGATGTAGCCCGCCCCGCATGATATGCCTTCCGCCGAAAGCGCTTCAGCGAATTCGTCCCGCGTACACGAAAGCTGCGTCTCATCGACGCGCAGCATATAAAACCAGTACGAGCTTTCAGAGCCGGCCGTTACCTGGTGCGGATGGATGCCCGGCAGATCGCAGATGCCGGCTGTCAGCCGGTCGCCGTATGCACGGCGCTTGTCGCATATCCACTGAAGCTTCTTGAGCTGCGCGATTCCGACTGCGCCTTGCAGCTCGGTCATCCGGTAATTCGGCGCCAGAAAGGACAGATCGCGCACGACGGACGTGCCGAAACGCTGATAGTTTTTGTCTGCGAATGCATGCGTCCGGAAATAATCCTCTTCGCTCCCGGAATTGATTGTTACGATACCGCCGTCTCCGGTAGAAATATGCTTGAAATCGTTTGTGCTGAAGCAGCCGTAATCGCCGATCGTACCGACCAGCCGCCCTTTATACCGCGATAAATAGCTTTGCGCGCAATCTTCGATTACTTTCAAGCCGTATTTGTCCGCAATCGCCATAATGGCATCCATATCGCAAGGGTTCCCGGCAAGATGAACGACGAGAATCGCTTTCGTCCGCGGCGTTATCCGGGCTTCGACCGACTTAGGGTCAAGGTTATACGTATGTGGATCCAAATCAGCGAAAACCGGAATCGCATTCTGATACAAAATACCGACCAGCGTTCCCTGATCCGTAATCGGACTCGTAATGACTTCATCCCCTACAGCAATGCCGGCCACCCCAAGCGCCACGTGAATTGCAGCCGTACCCGACGAAGTCGCCACACTGTGCTTGACCCCGTATATATCGTTAAAATCGCCAAGAAAACGCTTCACTTTTCCGCCAAAATGATAAAATAGCGTATTTTGCTCAAGCGCTTCGAGCAGTTCCTTCGCTTCCTCAAGTCCAAATCGTTTGCCGGTGCCAAACGGAGTCGTTTTGACCTTGCTTCCACCATGTATGGCGAGCTTTACTTCATCCATTGTTTGTTTCCCCCTGCCAGTTATCTTTCATAATTCAATATTAAATTAAAGACATCGCTGTTAACGGTCAAATCTTTCCGAACGACAGCCATTTATTAACCTGCGACAGAAACAAAGTGCCGAGCCCGCGAGGTGGATTGACATATTGTGCAGACTTGATATAATCAGCAAAAAAACCTTGGCCGACTAACGGCCAAGGCTATTTGCATGCGTAACGAATCGGAGCCGCTTCGCGATTAGTGCCCCTTCATCGCCGGGTCCTGTTTGCCCCCTTCCGGCTGACTTCGGTCTAGTTTGCGTAGGAGCTGTCATAGATCCCTTCTTTCTGCACACCGAGCATTGTATGGATAAAAATAATGGTCGGGAAACAAATGGATTTATTCTTCGATGGACGCTGACACGCGGAAAAAAGGAGTCGTCGAGGGATTTTTACTTACAACCGTCCTTGATGGCCGGCTACAGGATAACGCTGAAGAATTGCTGAATCTGGGGCGCAGCATGTCGCGGCCGAAGTCACCGCCCCTCTGTCAATCTGGCGCTTTCTCATACAAATTCGCAGGCAATGCCTGCACGAATGGCGACCAATCGCCCGTCGTGTAAAGATGAAGACGATGCATGGCCCGCGTACACGCCGTATAAAGAAGCTTGCGTTCGTTATCCCGGCTATACGCTGCCGGCGAAGCATTATAGATGAAGACGGCATCGAATTCAATGCCTTTGGCGAGATACACGGGAATAACCATTACGCCTTTTTCAAAAACGAGAGTTTCCTTCGTAATACGCTGCAGCTCTCCAACCCCTTGACTTTGTAACGAATCGTAGGCCTCCCGGCTTTCCGCTGCTGTTTTTGTGATGACGGCGATGGAAGCGAAGCCCTCAGCTCTGAGCGAGACGATATCTTCCAGTATTTGCGCATCCCGCTTCTTCATGTCGTTCAATCGGAACAGAAGGGGTTTATGGCCTCTTCTTTCAAACGGTACGATCTCGTCCCCGCCGGCAAGCAGTGATTTCGTAAATTCCACAATCTCTCTGGTCGATCGATAACTGCGCACAAGGCGGATCAGGCTTGTATCGGCTTCGCCAAAAAGCCACATCAGCGGAGAATCGGATGCTTCCAGATTTGTGGCCTGCATGAAGATCGCTTGCCCAAAATCGCCGAGCACCGTCATCCGGGCACGCGGGAACAATTTTTTTAAATATTCATATTGAAACGCCGAGTAGTCCTGACCTTCATCGACGAAAACATGCCGGATCTCCTTGTTCGTCCGGACACCTTCGACTAATTCTTTTACAAACAAATAAGGAGTCGCGTCCTCGTGGAACAATTCGTCCCGGCTCAGCATATCTCTGGTTTGTTTGCAGATTTCCGACCACAGCGGGGGAATGACAACCTCATTTGTTTTCTCCCGATATGAGGCTTCGTCGCCGAACAATTGGCCATATAAGCCTTTGATATCAACAAACGAAAATTTCCTCACGCTTTTCCTTAATGGCTTAAAGCTTTTTTTCACAATGGATCGAAGAATCAATTCCTCCTCACGCTGAGCGAAGTCAATGTCACCCTCATCTCCCCGACGCTCTTTATTCATTAGCTCGCGAGCCATAGCATAGTGCTCCGAAAGGTCGAGTAGTTCCTTCTCTTTGTGCAGCATGCCGAAAAATTCAGCATACTGTTCGTTATCAAGATAATTTAGTTCCTCCTGTGCCCAGGACGCGTCCCGTTCCTTGCGTTCGAGCGAAGCCAGTTCATTCAACAGCCATTCCTGCAAAAGAACGACACGGCTGAACAACGGCAGGGAACTGTCGAAAGCGTACATTTTCGCGCTCATACGCTCCGCAGTAATCAACACCCGACTTCGAAACCGTATGTCTTTGAAGCGCATCCCTTCCCTCCCCAGCCACTTCCCGTAGTTCTGCAGGGCTTTCAGAAAAGCTTCGGAGGTTTTGTACGCGATCCCCTGAATGCGAGCCTCATATCCCGGTTTATCCTGTGCTGTCAGTGTGTATTCGATCTGATCGAAGGGATCCTCGGACCGTAATAGGGAACTCAGCCAATAGTCAAGATATTCCTGAAACGTCGTCTGCTGCATATTCTCTTCGCCGAGTTCTGGAAGGACAGTGGAAACATAACTGCCAAACATCGAATTGGGCGAGAACAACACGATCTGATCGGCTTTAATCGTCTGACGGTGTTTGTAAAGCAAATAAGCCACACGCTGCAAGGCCGCAGAAGTTTTCCCGCTTCCAGCCGCTCCCTGAACAATGAGCATCCGGCTTTTGTCGTTCCGGATAATGGCGTTCTGCTCCTTCTGAATGGTCGCCACGATACTCTTCATTTGCGAGTCCGCGTCCTTGCCGAGCACTTGCTGCAGCAATTCGTCTCCGATCGTTTCGCTCGCGTCGAACATGTTGCGGATTTGTCCGTCTTGAATTTGAAACTGCCGTTTGAGCTCCATTGTCCCTTCGATAGTTCCGCCCGGCGTGACATATGAAGCTCGACCCGGAGGATAATCGTAGTAAAGGCTCGCGATGGGGGAACGCCAGTCATAGATCAGAAAATTCAGTCCGTCATCGTCAACGAAGGAGGATACCCCGATGTAGACCTGCTCACTTGTATTCAAGCCATCTTCGTGAAAATCAACGCGCCCGAAATAAGGGGATGGAAGCAACCGTTTCATGCCGTTCCATTGATCCACCAATCGTTTGTGGCCGCGCTCCCGTTCCGCCAACATTGCGGATTGCTGCTGAACCGAGTAAAAACTGTCTTCAAAATCTTCGGTCGTGCTCGTGTTGATCGTCAGTTCTTCCCAAAATCGCTTACGCATGTCCGCCGCCTGATCGCGCAGTCCGGTAACCTCCGGCTCCAACTCCGCGATTCTTGTCATCAGCTTGTTCCTGACCCGTTCCAGCCGCTCCTGTTCCTGCCGCCATTCATCCGTTTTCATCTCTCCCTCAACACGCTCCTTTTTCCTTTTTATTGGGGCCAAAAAAGAGTATTGACAAATTAAAGATCCGGATGTACAATTAAAGTGGGAATAAGAATGGATACATTCTTAAATTTATTTTGTCAATAACGCTATCGATTATATCATAGCGCTATTTCTTTTTCAATTTATTTTTTCTCTCTGAAAAGCTGAATATTGACCTAGATTATGGACTGATTAAACAATCACAGCAGAGTTACGCTGTCAGGAGATGACCCATGTGTTCCACAGGGGTCGTCTTTTTTTTAACCATATGGAATTTATACGTTTCGAAACAAAGTAGAAACGTTCCGGGGAGCGGCGAGTCTTTCCTTGTAATCCGGAAACCTGCCGCTTCTTTCTTTCTGCGACAGAATCTGGATGGGTAATCCTGAACCTGAGCGGGAACCGCTGATTACTTTTCCGGAAGATCCGGAAGAAGCAAAGCGTTTACTGGCAGAGATCATTAAGAATCTAGTTAATGAACAAATCTAGTTTATGAACACCGATTAAATAATTTGTAGTGTAGGTGAGAGATTATTGTAACTACATACCATGAGGAATCAACCATAATGTTGCCGCTTAGGCAAGCTTATGCTTGATTATCGGTCGGGCAAAATATTCTTGATTTTTTCACTTTCGGCAACATTGATTCGGAAGACTCCGGATGAAAAGCGGCTATTGAAGGGTACACGTTTTCGTAAGAAAACGGCTTCGAAAGCATACACCTAGTCCCGGCTGAATTCAAGATTCGATGTGCAATACTTCCTGAATACCTTCGTCATCAAAAGTAGACTTTTTGAACGACCTCATAGATTATATCATAATTAAGCGTGAATTTTTGTAGGGGGCAGCCGGGATCATGAAGCGGGCGGACGTGCGTTAAATTATGGACTGTCCCCGATCGCGTGTAAAGGGCAATCTCCCACTACCGGGAAGACTGCCCTTTTTCTTTGTGAAAAGATAATAAGTGTGAGAAAACTTGCTACGCGCGAATCTCAATCACGACGGTCGACAGCGGAAAGCAAAGTATCGCTTATTTATTTTTTAGGTGAGCGTCGATCCTTACCGGCAAAAACGAAAATGACATTCAAGCATTTTCTGCTGAATGTCATTTTCAAACGAGGATTTCCTGTTAGCAGTTCAATAGGCCTCTGTCCAACGCCCTCAGCACCAACTGGGAGAAGATACTGTTCGACCATGCGAACCAGGAACGCGTGAATACGGAAGGATCATCGGCATGGAAGCCTTCGTGCATATAGCCGGAGTCTGCATCAGTCGCTTCGAGCACGTCAAGCATCTCCATCAATTCTTCATCCCTGGTCGCAGTCAAACCCTGCATCGCGAACGCCATATGCCATACATAATCCGGAGGCGTATGGGGACTGCCGATCCCCTTCGCCGCTTTGCCCTCGAAATAATACGGATTATCCTTACTCAATATAAATCGACGCGTGTTTTGGTATATTTCGTCGTTTACCTCCGCATAGCCGATGTACGGAATGGACATCAGGTTCGGCGTACCCGCATCGTCCATCAGGCAATGGTTTCCGTATCCATCCGTCTCGAAGGCATACATCTTGCCGTATTTCGGATGATTGTAGATGCCATACAGCTCGATGCCATGCTGGATATCCTTCTCCAACGCGGCCATCTCCTCAACGAAAGCCAGGTCGCGGAAAACGTAGCGGGCGATCTCGCCCATCTGGCGAAGTGATACGACGGCGAACATGTTTGACGGGATATTGTAATGGAAGTCGCAGGCGTCGTCGCTCGGGCGGAAGCCCGACCAGATCATGCCGGTGTAGTTGACCGGCATACCGAGGCCTCCGTTGCTGAGCGTGTCAATGTCCGGGCAGTTGTGCCGTATGAAGCGGTAAGGCGACTGCTCGAAGTGGCGCTGCTCCGTCTTCCACAGATCGACGATTTTCCGCATCGCCACTTTGAAGCCGTTATCGAAAATATCGCTCCGCCCGGTCTCTTTCCAGTAGAGATAAGCGAGACGAATCGGGAAACAAAGCGAATCCAGCTCGAACTTCCGCTCCCACACCCACGGGGACATGTCGGTCTCGTCATTGGCGTCCCAATGCCAGTGATTGGCTGTTTCGTTGAACGCATTGGCATACGGATCGATGCCAATGTACATCATCAGGCGTTTCACCAGGCCGCCGATGATGCGCTGCAGCTCCTTGTCTTCCTTGGCGAACGGGACGTATTGCACGACCTGCTCCACCGAATCGCGCAGCCACATGGCCGGAATGTCCCCCGTTAGGACGAAGGTCGTTCCATCGTCCAGCAGCTTTGTCGTTGTCTCCAGCGTATTCGGAAAACAGTTGTGGAACAGCTTTTGCAATTTCGGGCGATGGTTCAGCCGCACCTCCGTTTCCTCCATCACACGGCGGATGACAGGGGGCAGATCCAGCTTGGGCACATCAATTTGGGGCAGTCTGTATTGCTGCATGGTTGTTCTCCTTTCGCATCCTGCACGTCACTCGTCCGGCCAGCATGGACCAAAAATTACTTGATCCGCCACGCCAACACGCCGGCATTCATGCTGCGGCATGTTTCCAGCGCCGCTTCAGGCTGTAGGAACCCATCGCCCCAGGCAACGAAATAGCGGAATTCGTAGAAGCCGCCCAGCGTGGCGCGGAAGTTCGTCTCCCAGTAGTTGTTCATTGGCCAGGCGTACAGATGAGCCGGATCGTCCTTCATGCCTTCGTCGTCTTGCAATAAACGGAACTCATGCTTCAGCGAGCCCAGTTGAATGAGCGGCGTATCCGGCATGGCGATTGCGACACCGCTGTTCGCCTCGGTATAGACCGCGCCTTCGCCAAGACAATAGTAGTCGATCAGGCTGCCCGGAAGCTGGTCGATGCGCAGACGCGTCGGCACCTGCAGCTTGTCCACCCACAGCTCCTGCTTGCCGGCTTCGATCGGTCCACCGAACGGAATCGAGACATAGATATTTTCCGGGTCCCACACGCTGTTCTTGTGCATCCGCACCGCAACATCCATGCGCGGCTTGTCCGCGTAGGCGGTCACGAGCAGCGAGTAGTGCTGGCAGCCGTCCACTTCATAGGTCAGTCGTACGCTCGCGTACAGCTCGCCTTTGTCGACCACCTCGGCCTTCGTCAATTTGCCGACGGAGATGTGTGCGTCCGGCCCTTTGCGGTTGCGGCCCATTTTGCGGCGAATATCGTTCATTTCCTCGACTTTGGCCGCCTTCGTCACGTCATAGACCGGGGTGAACGCATGATGGTTGCGGTCGGGGCGCAGCATCTCCTTGCCTGTCTTCTTATCCATCCAGGAGACGATGCCGTCGCCCAGACGCCATTCCATGCGTACGAACGGCGTTTCCAGCGACGTGTACGTCACTTTCAAAGCCGAATTGTCGTTCGGGTCCGCAATATCGGTAATCCGGTCCGATCCGAGCAAGTCCACGTTGAACGCCGTCCGGTCGGAAGGCATCGCGACAGCGCGAATGCGCAGCGTCCGCTCTTCGCCTGGCTGCAGCGTAACCGGTACAGTGACGATGACGCCTCGATGGGCGACCCGAAGCTGAGAAGGATAGACGTCGCCGCTTGCTTCGTCGAAAACCTCAAACCCGCCTCGGATCTCATCCAAATGCCAGGACTCCATAATGAAGTGGGCATAATCCTCCTGCACGAAGGAATACGGGTTGCTGATGTTGAAACGCATCGGTCGATCCGGCGCCAGCAGCGAATCGCCCTTCGCTTCCAGTATGTCGTAGAGCGCCGTATGAGCCAGCGTGCTCGCATTCGCGGCGAACGCATCTTTGCGCACGCCCAGCTCTTGCACGAACGGATTCCATGGCTCCGAGACAGAGGAATGGTAGCCCCATGTATGCTCAGCGAACAGCATCAGATCGTACTCCATCTGTTTGATCGTCGCTTGTGGCACGATTTCGCAGGCAGGATCCAAGCGTCTTACTTTCTCGTAGACGCGCTGTGCCTCCCGGAACACTTGCACATGCATCGGCGTCGAGCCGGTACCGTCCGTCCACCAGTCCGGCCAGTCGCCCCGGTGTACCGGAATGTCGTCTGAATACTTCCGCACTTCGGCGAAGAAATCGTCCAGTGTGGCAGGTTGAATGCGAATATCATCGCCGTGCTTCTCGTTCCACTTGTTTACGAATTCCATCATTTGGGGGTTTGGCGAACCGTTGTCCGTCGGCAAGCCCGACAGCATGACCGGCACGAACGGATAAGGGAAGCCATCCTTCTTCAACCGTTCCAGGTAGCGGTTGATGCGGATTTCGGCCATCTCGAACGTCACGCCGCCCTTGCTCGTATCCATCTCGTCGCGGATGGTGTAGTTGCCGCCCAGACCGGGCTGGATGCCCAGATCGTTGCCGAACACGTAGTGCTCGCCATTCCAGATCAGGATGCGATCACCCTTCGGCGTCTCCCACCAGAACGGCGTTTGCTTCTTCCGCAGCGGGAACATGGAGTGATGCGTATGGATGCAAGTGATCATGTTGCGGATGCCATTATCGTGAAGCGATTGCCCGTAGCCCCAGCTGAAGCCGGTAATGTCGGCGGTCATCGCCGATTCGAGCTTCACGTCAATCGACTGCGCATAGTCGCGAATTCGGCCGAGCATCGCGTCCAACAATTCCTTGCCAACCAGTTCGCTCATGTTCAGGTATGTGCCGGACAGACCGAAATCGCCGCGGCGGAATGCCTCTGCCAGTTCCTTGCGCTCCGTCTCCGTCGCTTTGGCCAGAAACGATTCAATCGGCCAAAACGTTTCGCAGACCCATTTGTATCCTTTCCAGTCCGGACGGTTGCCGGAACGGATTTCTCGAATAATGCCGAGCGCTTGACGAATGAAATCGACATGGTATTGACGGATTTTCTCTTGACGTTCGGTATAACCGACATCGGTGTGAGAATGCTGGATCGCGTAAATCGTCCAATTAGCAGCTTTAGTCATCTCTCGCATCTCCTTCGATGATTAATGATGAATACTTCTAACTTATCACAGTGAACGGCACTTCCAACAAATCGGCGGGACTGCCGCCTACCAGCACCTTGAAAGCACCCGGTTCGACGACACGTTTCATTGCACGGTTGACAAGCTGCAATTGCTCCTTGCCGATCGTGAAACTTACAGTGGCCGATTGTCCCGGCTCCAGCGCGATTTTGCTGAACGCCTTCAGCTCCATCACCGGGCGGGTCACCGAGCCGACCTCGTCGCGAATGTAGACCTGTACAATCTCCTTGCCGGCCATCGTGCCCGTGTTCGACACATCGACGGAAACCGTTGCTTCTCCATCGACGGGTATCCGCTCGGGAACAACAGTCAGCCCGGAATAGACGAATGTCGTATAGCTGAGCCCGCAGCCGAACCGGTATAAAGGCTCATTGTCCATCTCCAGGTAACGCTTGCCGTTTGTTCTCCGCTGCTGGTAATATACCGGCAGCTGCCCGACGCTCCTGGGAACGGAAATTGGCATTTTGCCCGACGGGTTGCAGTCGCCGAACAACACATCGGCAATCGCATGTCCGCCTTCCTGCCCCGGATACCAAGCTTCCAGCACGGCATCGATATGCTCGTGGATCCACGGCTCGCTCACCGGGCGGCCGTTAACATAGACGACTACGACGGGTACCCCCGTATCATGGACCGCCTTGACCAGATCGAGCTGGACGCCGGACAGTGTCAGGTCGATCCGGTCGACGCCTTCGCCGGAATCCATGTCGGAGTCGCCCTCCGCCACCAGATTGGCCCCGGTCACGAAATCGATCGTGTTGTCGCCGAATTGGCGGGCGCTCGATCCGCCCACGACGACGACGGCCACATCGGCGCCGCGTGCCGATTCTACCGCCGCGGCGAAGCCGGAACGGTCATCCCCCAGAATACGGCAGCCTTCGGCGTAGCGGACATTGATTTCGGCGCCGACCTTGTCGCGAATGCCTTGTAGAATTGTCACGATCGCTTCCGGCGGCTGCGGCGAGGTGTAATCGCCAAGCTGATTGTACCGGTTGGACGCGTTCGGTCCAATTACGGCGATATTCTTCAGCGACTTGGCCAACGGCAGCAACTGATTGCGGTTGCTAAGGAGAACGATCCCTTCTTGGGCCAATTCCCGCGCAAGACGGCGATGCGCCGCCGAACCGACGACTTCCGCCGCCCGCTCCGGGTTCGCATATGGATTTTCGAAAAGTCCCAGTCTGAATTTCACGCTTAATATGCGGGCAACGGCCCGGTCCAATACGACCATGGACACTTGGCCCGCATCGATGGCGGCAAGCAAATGATTCTTGAACACTTCCCCCGACATCTCCATATCAATGCCCGCATCAAGCGCCAACGCGGCTGCTTCCCGATAATTCGCTGCGACGCGGTGTCCACCCGCCAACATCCCGAGCGCGCCGCAATCGGTAATGACGAACCCGTCGAAGCCCCATTCCCCGCGCAAGATGTCGGTTAACAGTTCTCGATTTGACGTGCAGGGAATCCCGTCGATTTCGTTGTACGCCGTCATGACCGACATTGCACCTGCTTCCACCGCTTTCTCGAACGGGTACAGGTCTTTCTCCCGCAGCTCAATCGGACCTATAGAGGCAGGAGCGCCGTTGCGCCCGCCTACGGAGGCGCCGTATCCGGCGAAATGTTTGACGGTTGCCGCTATGCCGCGCCCGGGGATCGCTCCCTGCATACCGCGAACGGCCGCCGTTCCCATTGCCGCGCACAGCATCGGATCTTCGCCGAACGTCTCCTCGGTCCGGCCCCATCTGGGGTCGCGAACGATGTCGAGAATAGGCGAGTATGTCGCAGCGCCGCCTCTCGCCCTCGTTTCCTCGGCCACGGCTGCATTCGCCTGCTCGAACAAGGCCGGATTCCATGTGCTGGCCGCGGCGATCGGCACGGGAAAGACCGTCCCCCCGATCGACATATGGCCATGTGCACATTCTTCCCCGAACAGAATCGGGATGCCGAGCCGCGATAGCTCGACAGCCAGGCGCTGGACGAAGTTCACGGCCTCGGCGCTCTCGCCCGGCTGCATCCCCGTCTCGAGCGTGACCCCCGTCCACGGGTCGGCGCGCAGAAATCCGTAAAAGGAGCCGACATCTCCCGCAACGATCAACTTTTCATATTCTGTGTCGATATGCAATTTACCGTCGGCTCGGGTATAGGCCTGCCAGCCGAATAATTGGACCAGCTGGCCGATTTTCTCGCCGATCGTCATACGGCCGAGCAGATCGTTCACCCGTTCATCCGTCGGCAGCGACGCTCTGCGATAAGGGTAATCCGTCATCGTCGTCCTCCAAGTCCTGCATATATTTCTAGTCGGAATATATAATGCCTCATGCCACGGCTTGTTTACATTATACAGAATGCCGGTCCATCCGGTCTTTGAAAAGTAAAGTCAACTTTTTGCATATTAAAGACAGAATATTGAGCGTTACGATCGTCAGTAGCCATTTATCGCTATTCTTTTACGCTGCCGATAACAAGTCCTTTAACGAAATATTTCTGCAGAAACGGGTAAATAATGAGAATCGGAAGCGAGCCGACGATAATTTGTGCCGCTTTGGTCGTGCGATCCGATATTTCACTTAAGTTTTTGGCCTGCAGCACGCTGATCTTGGACATGTCCGGCTGAATGATGATCGTTTGCAAGTAGGTGGACAACGGATAGTTGGACGGCTTGTTCATCAGCATCAGCCCATCGAACCAGGCATTCCATTGGCCGACGAACGAGAACAGCATAATGGTGGCCAGCGCCGGCAGCGAGATCGGCAGGTAAATCCGCCACAGCGTCGTCCAGTGCGATCCGCCGTCGATGAAGCAGGATTCCTCCAATTCTTTGGGCAAGCCCCGGAAGAAGTTCAAAAGCAGAATCGCGTTGAACACTTGAACGGCTCCCGGCAGCACAAGCGCCCAGATCGTATCGATCAGCCCCGTCATTTTAATCGTCATATACCATGGAATCAAGCCGCCGTTAAACAGAATGGTGAAAACGAATATCCAGGCATAGAAGGTGCGGAAGCGGAAATCCTTCTGCTCCTTGGACAGCGGATAAGCGAGCGTAACGGACAGCAGCATGCTGAGCGATACGCCGAGGACGACCCGCTCGATCGAGATGAGGAACGAAGACATGAACTGCTTGCTCTCCAGAATGAATTTATAAGACCCGAGCGTGAAATCGATAGGCCACAGCTTGACCAGCCCGGCTGTAGCCGCGCTACTCGTGCTAAGCGAAATAGCCAGTACATGGACCATCGGAGCGAGACATAACAACGCGATCAGGATCAGGAAGGCGTGATTGAACCAGGCAAAAACCCGGTAACTCATTGATGGCTTAAGAAACATTGGCGACAACCTCCCTAAAATATCCGGTAACCGGCCAATCGATACGCCAGCAAATACGAAACGGAAATGAAGATGAGCGATACGAACGATTTGAACAGGCCTACCGCAGTAGCTACGCTGTACTGGGCGTCCACGACGCCGATCCGATACACGAGCGTATCCAGAATATCGCCGGTTTCATAGACAGTCGAATTATACAAGGTGAAAACCTGCTCGAAGCCTGCGTTCAGTACGTTGCCCAGGCTCAGCGTCGTCATCAGAATGACGATCGGCAGAATGCCCGGAAGCGTAATGTACAGCGTCTGCTTCCAGCGCGTCGCGCCGTCGATGACAGCGGCCTCGTACAGCATCGGACTGACATTGGTCAAGGCGGCCAAGTAAACAATCGTGCTGAAACCGAATTCCTTCCAGACGTCGGAGATGACGAGCACGTAGCGGAACCATCGGTTGTCTCCCAGGAAGAAGATCGGGTCGATACCCAGCCCTACGAGAATCTGATTGATAATGCCTGAGCTGGGAGACAGTATGTCGATCAGAATGCCGCCCAGAATAATCCAGGACAGAAAGTGCGGCAAGTAGATGAGCGTCTGAATGCCCCGCTTGAGGAAGGCAATGCGAACTTCATTGAGCAAGAGGGCAATCGTAACCGGTACGATGAGACCGGCGACAATTTTCATGCCGGCGATCAGCACCGTGTTCCAGATAACCTGCATCGTCCCCGGCAGCTCAAACACATACTTGAAATTGTCCAAGCCTACCCAGGCGGAACCGAAGAACCCTTTGGCAGCCGTAAATTTCTGGAACGCCATGACAAGACCGAACATCGGAACATAGCTGTAGATCAGGATGAGCGCAAGACTCGGCAGAACCAGCAAATGCAGGGGAAGTTCTCGCTTCCATTTGCTTCGCATGGGTCGTCACCTTCTTTCGTAAAATAAGACAGAGGCAGTGGATGAAGATTCCACCCCCTCCCTCTGCACCAGGCTTTGCTATTGCTGTTGAGCCGAAACAAATTCGTTGACTTCTTTCGTCATATCGTCTCCGCCAAGCTTCTTCCAGTCTGCAACAAACTTGTCGAACTCGTCGATCGAAGCGGAGCCCATGATGATTTTCGTGAATACTTCGCGCTCCATCTTGTCAAGCGTACCTTTCTTCGTGACCATCGTAGGTGTGTTGGCGCCCAGGAATCCGGTAGTGATGGCGTGAGATTTGTAGTCGGTTAGCGCTTCGAAGGCCGAGCCTTCCGGTCCGGTTTGACGGTCTACCGCCCAGTTCGCCATGTCACCGCCCTTGTAAGCGGCGATTTTGTCATAGTTGTCTTTTTGTTCCTGATTGAGCTTGGATGTATCCTTCGATTTGAATGCTTCCTTGATCGCCTCGAAGTTGTCCGGGATGTTCTTGTTTGGCGGGAACACCTGGAACAACGGATACTGGAAAATTTCCGTTCCGTCCTTGGCCGTCGAATATTTTTGCCAGTCTGCCGTCTTGCCATAGAAGCGTTCATGCTGAAGATTCAGCATCTTTACAATGACCTCTGGATTCTTGAAATCTTTGGCCGCCACATAGTACTCAAAGATGGCGAATCCGAGTCCCGGGCTGGCGGGCTTGTCGTCGACCGATACGATCGGGAACGGTTTCCAGTCCATGCCCGGATTTTGCTTCATTGCATCGTTCAGCGGATAGTAGGAATTCCAGTTAGCGCCATACTGGATGCCGACTTTGTTCTGGGAGATCGACTCGGTTACTTTACCGCCGTCTTTCACCGCGAACTCGCGATCCAGATGACCGGCCTTGTAGAGCTCCTGCAGCTTGGCCAGCGCCGCCTTCATCTCAGGCTGGACGTTGCCGTAAACAAGCTTGCCGGAAGCATCCTTCACCCAGATGTTCGGGTAAGCATGGAAGCCGTTGAAGAAACCGGTCAGGTTGGACATGCCCCCGTACAGATCCTTCGTCAGCGCCAGACCGAACGTGTCGTCCTTGCCGTTGCCGTCCGGATCTTGCTTCACGAACGCTTCAGAAATTTTCATCAGGTCGTCCATCGTCTTCGGCGCTTCCAGATTCAGCTTCTTCAGCCAGTCAGTCCGAATCCAGACGACATCCGCCCCTTCGATATTGCCGCCGAATTTCGGGATGGCCATTAGCTTGCCGTCGAACGTCGCCGATTTCAGAGCGAGACCGCCGTCCTGCTGCGCCAATTCCTTCAGCTCAGGAGTCGCGTATTTCTCGAACACTTCCGTCATATCCTGAACCTGATCCGCTTCGATGAGCTGACTCAACTGCTTCATGCTGACTCCGAACACGTTCGGAATTTCGTCGGAAGCGATCGCGACGTTCAGCTTCTTGTTCAACGCGCTCTCGTCTCCACCGTTCCCATCGGCGGTCCAATCATAGATCAGTTTGACGCCAAGCGCGCTTTCATATTCTTTCGTCCAAACGTTATTGTCCATGGTATCGCCGTTCTTGAACCGGTCATCCGGCAAGCTGCCCCGAACGGCATGGACTTCAATAGGCGGATCGTATTTTACAAGTGGACCGTCGGTTGTTGCATTGCTACCGGTATTGTTGTCCGATTTCTCCGGCTTCGGCTCATCAGCCTTACCGCCGTTCGAACAAGCGCTTACAACGATTGTCAGGCCCAGTACACAAGCCGAAGCGGCCGACAGCCATTTCTTCTTTGCCATATCGATTCCCCCTTAAATCTTGTCGCTTGCGTTGTCTACATTTTGATTATAATGCAGCCCGAAGCGGCTTCTCTATTCACCGTTGTTTACATCCGACTAGCATCTGTTGACTTACTGTCCTGATCCCGATATTCCTGAGGCGTCAAATTCGTCACCTTACGGAAGAAGCGGTAAAATGACTGTTCCGACAAAAATCCGACAGCTTTCGAGATTTCGCTAATCTTGAGCTTGTTTTCCCGCAGCAGTTCCTGCGTCTTCTTGATCCGGACGGCCATAATGAACTCGGATATCCCCTCGCCCGTGATCCGCTTGTAGAGCCGGGACAGATACGACGGATTATGGCCCACCATCTCGGCAATCCGGTTCAGGCTCAAATCGCCTGCCAGATTATGCAGCACATAATGCTGGACCTGGCTGATGACATCCATCTCCTGGAAATCCTGTCCCGACGACTTCCATTCAAAGATAGCCTCGGCCAATTGCGAGAAGTAATCGGTAATTTCGGGCCAATGATTCCAGTCCAGCAGCGTCATCTTCCCCAAGTTGACGGCGTCCCCGATTTCGTCCCGGACCTTCCAGCGGTTTACGTACGATAGAAAAATCGAAACAAGCGTAAAATAAATTTCCGTCCGGATGCCATCCATTGTCTCGGATCCGGCCGCCGCGACCTTCATCAGCGCGACGTATTCGGCAAAAAATTGCTCCTTCTGGCCATTTTCCAGCAGCGTCTGGATCAGAGCGATTTTTTTCATTTGATTGCGGAGCTCACGGTCGTAGGTATCGACGGCGACCTCCGACGACTTCTGTTCCAGCAGCAGCAATTCGTGACCCAGTCCCAGACCCCGGCTCATCAGCAAGCGCAAATGCTCGAACAGGTCGGATAGCTCGTGCCATTCCCGGTAAGTCGTGCCGACGGCGAACGACAGTTTCATAGTGAGCAGATTATCGCACGCATGCTGGATCATCTCTGCCGCACCTTTGACAAACGACAGCGTCCGCTGTCTCGCCTCCAACTCCCCACCCGGGTGAATGAGATCATGATTCAGCTGAATCAGCCAGGCAATCTTCGACTTCTCCTCGAACTCGAAGGAGACTTGACGGATAGTGGCCCCCATATATTCATCCGCAATGTTCTGAACGGCAAACAGATAGAGCGCTTTGTCGAAGGCACTCGTCCCCTCCCGCCATTCATCGATCCGGCCGATGACGAGAAGCACAGGTTCTTCGGCCTTCAGCGGAATGTTCAGTTCCCGGAACTGCTCGCCGATTGAATGAAGCGAATGGGCGTCGGACTGGGTGAGTCTCCATAGCAGTTCCTTTTGCAGGAACGGTTGAATCTTCTGTGTCTGCTTCATTGACCGTTCAATCAGGTTTTCAACCTCAATCGCGTCTGTCAATGCCTGCATCGCTTTCTGAACAGCGCATACAATCGCGTCGCTTCCTTCGCTCTTCAGCAAATAATCGACGCCGCCGTTGCGCATGACCTCCTGGATAAATTCGAAATCGTTATACCCGGACAGAAAAATGACTTTGCACCAGGGCCAGCGTCCGATAATTTCCCGGTGCAGCTCGATGCCGCTCAAGCCCGGCATGCGGATGTCGGTCAAGACGATGTCGATCTTCGTCCTCTCCAGCATGTCCAGCGCATCGGTCGAAGCGCATACGCCGTATACTTCCAGTTCCAGTCCTGCTTTCCGCTCGAACAGATCCAGCAGACTTTCCACGATGATCGGTTCGTCATCCACGATCAGCAATCTGTACATGTCTCTCTTCCTCCTTGCAGGCGAGCTTCAGTTCCACCCTCATTCCGCCGGACGCCCCGCGGGCTACCGACACGCCGTACGATTCGCCGTATTTGATCTGCAGGCGCCGGTGCACATTGAACAATCCCGTGCTCTCTTTGTTCTTCTTCCCTGTACGAAGCTGTTCCCGGGTTAGCAGCAAACGCTCCTCGTCGAGCTTGTCGCCATTGTCCTCCACGATGATGCGCAGGGCGTCGCTGTCTGGAAGGACCGAAACGCTGAGTTTGCCGCCGCTTAATTTCTCCTCCAACCCATGCTCATACGCATTCTCGATGATAGGCTGCAAAATCAGCCGAGGCACTTGCGTACTCCGATACTGCTCCGGAATTTCCGCCCATTCGACTTCGATCCGGTTGAAGAACCGCATGTCCTGAATTTCCGTATAGGCTTTCGAATGCGCGAATTCCTGTTCCAATGAAATCTCTTCCGTTCCGGTCCTCGTAATGAACATGAAATATTCCCCTAGATGCTCGATCAGAGTCTCGGCCGAGCGATTGTCATCCATCTGAACCAACCCTTTTAAAATATACAGGCTATTGTACAGAAAATGAGGGTTGATTTGCGACTGCAGCTGCTTAAGCTCGGATTGCTGGGACCTGATCCGTTCTTCGTAAACTTCCTGAATCAGCAGATGAAGCTTGTGCACCATCGCATTGAACTGTGCATACAGATAGTTGAATTCGTCCTTGTTCTGATGATGAATCTCGACATTCATGTCGCCCCTCTCCACCTTGCGGAAAGAGATGACGAGCCGCCGGAGCGGACGATGAATGAGACGATAGATCCATAACGAAAATAATAGGATGACCGCCAAAGATATAATGGACAGCATCCATAGCAGCATGCGGTGCTTGCTCAGCGGTCCCAACAGTTCGCTCTCCGGTACGTAAACCGTCAAATACGTATCCAACAATTGCGAATACTCGAAGGTTAGCAGATACCTGCTGCCCTGAACGTCGACGATGCCTTGCCCGGTTTTGCTGTCCTGGAATCCAGGTTTTTCGAGGAATGCCCGAAGCTCCGGCAAAACCATGTCGTTCTTCCCGTCCGAGACGACCCAGTCCTGCTGAAGATTGACAAACGATGCGCCGGCCCCTTTCATGTTGCTCAACTGCTCCAACGAATGCTGCAGTTGTTCTCCCGACAGTTCCACGCCCAGAGCAATCGTCAAGCTGGCCTTGTGGATCGGTTCTGGATACACTTCGCTTAAGAGAAGTCGGCCTTTCCAGTAGGTGAAGGGCGTCCCGTACTTGCTTGGCGACTGCTCCAGAATCTCAAGCTCGTCAGCAGGGATATGATTGTCGAAGCTATTCGCAAAGATGCCTCGTCCCAAGGATGGAATAAACACCTTAACTTCTTCCACATAAGGACTCGATGTCTTCAGGAGATCCAGCTTGTTCTTTACGCTGAGAATCGTCTGTGCCCGGGTAAAGTCGTCCATCGCATGCGCGATCGTTCTGATTTTCTGGAATTCATCGTCAAAGATTAATGCTTGATTCAGCTTCATAAGCCGCTGCATCTCCGTTTCGATCGAACTGACATAGAAGTGAAGTCTCGATACGACCGATTGGGACAACTCGCTGCGCAAGCTCTCTTCAGCCGACTGGTTCATGTAAAGGCTGATTCCATAGATCGGAATGACGACAAGAAGAAAGGACACCACGAGCTTCGATAAAATGTTGAACTTAAGAATGCCAGGTATTTTTTTCATTTTCTTTTTTTCCTGCCTCTCAATAAGATCCCCTCTCGTGAACGCTTTCATATATCCTTCGTTAAAATCATCTTCAAGCATAGTACTTATATCATGTTCCCTTTTATGTGGCAAATGGATAAAAAAAGAAGAAGAACTTTATCATTCACCGCTTTTCGTGCTTAGGCCTTTCTCCGCATTTGTTGAAAATGTAAACTGAATGGTAAGGTTAATAGACAAAATGCAGCCCTCCCTCTAGTGAGGAAAGAGCTGCATTTTTATTATCCAATCACGCGATCAGTATAGTCTGGCACAACAACAATTGCTTATCCAAAACCGTCGCAGAGGTTCCACTGATATTCATTCAGCGAAAATTGAGCAAGTCTCTCGATGAACTTTTTCATGGCTTCTATTTTAAGCATAGCGTTTCAATCTTTCTGAAAAAACTATTGAGCTGTTACTCAGGATAACGATCAATTAATACGAATGGGTGAAGATCCGACAATGATTCTGGGTGCGGCGCCGGGGTTGTATATGGGACAGTTCACCCAAATTGGCGGGGAGAGCGGACGATGGAAAGACTATCTTGCCGTGCCTCCGTTACAAGGACCGGATGGAACCCAGGTCGCCGCTATGAGCCCCTTTTTTACCACGAGCGGAAAACTTGTCATCACCAACCATAGTAAAAATCCGGAAGTGGCTTTTCGCTGGGCGGATGCCTTCTATAATTACGAAGTGTTCATGAGGCAGAAATATGGCATTGAAGGCGTAGATTGGAAGAAACCGGAAGCTAATTTGAAGGGAATTAACGGAGAACCCGCTGTATGGCAGGCTTTAATCCCTTATCATGCCGCAGTGCAGAACAGATTTTGGGATCAGACTGCCCCAATTCTCGAAACATCGGAATTCCGCTTGGGTCAGGCCGTGCTAGATCCCGCCAACGATTTTGAAGGTATCCTGTACACAGAGACTCAGAAATATGAACCGCATGCCCCCGATATTTCCAGTGTAGTGCCGCAGCTGTTCTTCACGGAGGAGCAGGCCAACCAATTGGCCGATCTGAAGAAGTCGATAAGCGACTATGCTAATCAGATGTTCGCCCGTTTTATAACCGGAGACGCCGATATCGGGTCTGAATGGGACAAACCTGCCGCCGCTGCCTTTCTGCGACAGAACCCGGATGTGTTAATCCGGAACCTGTCGCTTTCTAGTTGCGACTGAACCTGGATGTGTAATCCGGAACCTGTCGCTTTCTAGTTGCGACTGAACCCGGATGTGTTTGTAATATAATTGTAATATTTCCTTCATGTTCGTTTCATCTTATCCGCCTATAATAAAGACATGACCCCCCTTTATTATATATTCTCTCTTGGGCCTGCGGATATTGCCGCAGGCTTCTTTTTGTCCAGTTAAGGTTTCCTTTATAAAAGGGACCATTTTTTCAGAATTCAGTTTCGGAACTGAGACACGGAGCTGAGGCATATAGCAGAAAAGCTTATCATTCGGGCATGTAAAAAAAAGCGCGGCAAGCGCCGCGCTAAATGATAGCTATTTCCATCTTTTCACCGTCTACAGTGATTTAACCGCATCCGCAAATTTGCGGGCCCGCTCCGTCAATAGATCGAAGCGTCCTTCCCGTACCCATTCCATATTAACAAGCTTGCTTCCCATACCTACCGCACAAGCGCCCGCTTTGAAATAGTCGCCGATATTATCCAAGTCGACGCCTCCTGTAGCCATCATCGGTATTTTGTCGAGCGGCGCTTTAATCTCCGCCAGGTATTTCCACCCCAATGTCCCCATCGGGAAGACCTTGACCGCTTCCGCCCCGGCTTTCCAGGCTTTCACGATCTCTGTCGGCGTCATTACACCCGGCCATACGGATACACCGCTGCGGATTCCGTATTCGATAACCGCTTCATCCAGATTCGGAGATATCAGAAACTGGGCGCCGGCAGCAACGGCTTCTTTGGCCATCTGCAGGTCCAAAACCGTCCCTGCGCCAATACCGGCCTGATCCCCGTATTTATCGCGCCAGCGGCTGATCATCGCCGGTGCGCCTTTGGTATTCATCGTGATTTCCATAAGGGTAATCCCGCCTGCAAGGAGGGCTTCAGCCGCCTGATCGGCGTATCGGTCCTCGATATTGCGAAAGATAGCTACAATTTTCTCCTGCATCAGCGTGTCCAACATCTGACTCATGTACACTCCCCATTTCCATTGTGGTTACGTTGCACCAATCCTGCTTATATTCAGCTGCTTAATCCGTGAATCCATCCGCGGTTTCCCAGTAATCCCGAAGCAAACGCAGAAAAACATTGGGAAACGCAAGCTCGCGCATCTGCTCCAGTCCGATCCAGCGGTATTGTGGCGGAGTTGCGGCGCCTTCCTCAGCATTTCCGGTCTCATAGGAAACTCCTGACTCGGCCGCAAGCTGGCTGTCTCCATTTACCGCGCTGCCGCCATAATCCGGCTTCTCAAGCGCTGATTCTTCAGCCAGCCAATAACCGAACTCCGCCCGGTACACCTGGACGTCCCAGACGATATGGCTGAACACATGCTCTGCCTCGCCCCACCATCCGGTTGGCCGGACCAGCAATCCGTCCTGCGCAAACAACTCCCGGCAAAGCATGTCCACGTGAGCTGCATGAGCCGTTTGTCTATCGGCATCAGCGCCGATGGTTCCCGCTCCGCCTGCCACGAGTCCGCCACCGCCGGGGGCAATCCCCTGCTGCTGCGTGGTTTGCAGGAATGGCGGCTCTGTGCCTTCTGCGGCGGCCGCAGTACTGTCTGCCGTCAACAGACTTTCACCGCTGACCTCCGTACCCGCGGCCGCGATGGATTTCCGCCGCCCGCGGCCTTTGGATCTTGCAGCGCTGCCGAATGGCTCCGTTGGCCCCATCACATGCGGCAGCTCCCACATCCGTGCAAGCAGCCCGCTGCTCTGGCGCTGTCGCACCAGTACCTTGCCGGCATGCTCTCCGCTGCCGACAATCAATGCGGCAAGTCTCGTTTCCGGCCGCGGCGGTTTGGCTTTGGTCTTGATCGGCAGCACATGCTCTTTGCCTGCCATCCGCCCTTCGCAGTGCGCCATCACCGGGCAGGTCAGACATCCCGGCGATTTCGGTGTACAGACAAGCGCTCCAAGCTCCATCAGCGCCTGATTAAAGTCGCCTGCCGCGCCTTCGGGAATAAGAGACTGCGCCAGCTTCTCGATTTTGACCCGGGTCGAGGGTTTGGCAATATCGTCCTCCAGACAGAAAAAACGCGACAGCACACGCATTACATTGCCGTCCACTGCCGGTTCCGGCCTGTTGAACGCAATGCTCATAATGGCCCCTGCCGTGTAAGGCCCTACACCCCGAAGCGACGACACCGCATCCTTGTTATCCGGAACCACGCCCCCATGGCGTTCGAGCACTTCACTTGCACCCGCTTGAAGATTGCGGGCGCGTGAATAATAACCGAGTCCTTCCCAAGCTTTGAGAACTTCCTCCTCCGGGGCTTCGGCGAGAGCGGCCGCAGTGGGGAATTTCTCCATGAATCGTTCGTAATACGGGATTACCGTATCCACCCGGGTCTGCTGCAGCATCACTTCCGATACCCAGATCCGGTAAGGATCGCGGTTCATCCGCCATGGCAGAATGCGCTTGTTTTCTCGGTACCAGCCCAGCAGCTCGCGGCTGAAATAGGCTGCTGCTTCCGTATTCATATCATTGATCCCCTTCCTCCAGCAGATGATGCGATGACCGGTATATCCGCCTGTAATGCGAAGGCGAAAGACCCATGTATTGTTTGAACAAGCGGGATAAATAGTGATTTTGCAGCCCCACCTGCCCGGCAACCTCATTCACTGCACGGTCCGTTTGTTCCAGGAGCTTCCTGGCTTCCTCCATGCGCCGTTTGTTGACGTATTGAATAGGAGAGAAGCCGACGGCATTTTTGAAGAAACTGATGAAGTAATTCGGGTGCAAATAAGCCAGCTTGGCCAGTTCCTCCACCCCTATATTGCCTGCCAGATGTCCATCTATATATTCTAACACACGATGTATAATTTGGAGCGAATCAACGCGCCTCAGAATCTCGTCCTGCAGCTCGCAATAGTCCAAATAAAAAGCGATAATCTCAAGCATCCCCGCCCGTACCCGCAGATCGCTCGACAGGGATGAGGAATGAAAAGCATGAATCAGGCTTTCAAAGCTTGCTATAATTCTCTCTCTATGGACGGACTCCACGCAAAAGGGAAGCCGAAGCAGTTCGAAAAGCTGCGTATCCCCTCTCGTTGCATGAAAATGGCACCAATACAAGCCGACCGCAGGTTGTGCGGCAGGATTCAATGAAAGCTCAGCGCCCGGGGGCAGCAAATAAATCTGACCGGCACGCAGCTCATACTGTTGATCTCCCGTACTGAGTAGTCCTTCACCTTCTTTTATGTACCACAAACGGTAAAATTCAGGAAGTCTTTCTACCTTCATTCCCGGCCTTGCATACGAAAAAGCTGCCATCGTGACCTCCGCATGAAAGCGTTGAAAATAGTTTCGGATGATCGTCTTGTAGGTAGGTTTCATGTTGTGCTCCAATCATCATATAATGAAAACTTTCATTCACTCCAACTCATATTATACGTACTAACAGATTAAAAGGATACGACAACCTATGTAAGGTTTGCAAAGGCCGTCCCGGACCATCTATACTGGAGGAAACACCTGAAGAACATGTTCATTCCGAGCATGCGGAGGATTCGATGTGATCGCACAACCCTACTGGCTTCGCCTATTACGGATGTTTCTGGCATTATTCCTGACCACACTGTTCATTGTGGTGATCAGTGCCTGCGGCAGCTCTTCTTCCGAGCTAGACGGCCCCACCGAGGTTGTAAAAATTGCCCGCAACAATTGCATTTCCTGCCATGGTACCGAGCTGCAAGGCAAGATGGGTCCGGATACGAACCTGCAGCTTGTCGGCAAACGGCTTTCCAAAGAGCAAATCGCCGAACAAATTAGAACAGGCGGCGATAGCATGCCGGCGTTCGAATCACGTCTGTCCGCCGAAGAGATCGAAGGGCTTGCTGCTTGGCTCAGCGGTAAAAAATGACAATGGCCGCTAAAAACAGAAAAGAACCCGCTCAATTGCACAGGTTCTTCACACAGTTTGTCCCGATTTGTTCTAATTCCATAAAACTTTAATGATCAAATATCGGCCAGCCCGCGCTCATCTTTTGGACGAGCGCGGGTTGTTTGTATTTTGCATGAGTAATAAATTTAACCTCCATTGCGCAGGAAGTCAAGTTCGTTCTGTCACTCATTAAGTCCATTTGCCTCACTGAACACGCTCTACCACGACAAAAGCCGATGCCAGGGATTTGTCATGCGTGATAGTCACATGTATGACCATCTCGCGAGCACAATATCCCAGCCTTTCCCAACCTTTCTCTGACAGCCGGCAAAGCGGCTTTCCCCGCTCATCGCGGCCGATTTCGATATCCGAAAAGGCGAGCATGTGGCCAATCCCGCAGCCGAAAGCTTTGGATACCGCTTCCTTGGCTGCGAAACGCCCGGCTGTGAATTCCACGAGCCGCGGGCCGCCCATTTCCGCAGCGGCTTTAAGCTCATTAGGGGTCAGAATCCGTTCCTGAAAACGAATCCCGGACTTTCCTTCCAGCAGTTCTTTCATCCGTTCAAGCGGTGTCAAATCATGCCCGATACCGACAATCATGATGGGTCCCCCTTTTTTTGGCTTTAGGCGCCTGAATAACGGTTTGCCCATAACAGCATCCCGAAGGACAGGGCAATCATCACGATCGCCCAGCTCCAGACCCATATCTGGTTCCCGGAATCTACCGCCATATAGATGGCGGTAGGCAGCGTCTGCGTGCGGCCGGGAATATTGCCGGCAATCATCAGCGTAGCCCCGAATTCACCCAGCGCCCGGGCAAAACCGAGGATATAGCCGGCGCTGAGCGAGCGGGAGGCGAGCGGCATCGTGATATAACGAAAAACCTGCCATTCCCCCGCTCCCGCCGACCGCGCGGCATCCTTCAGGCTGCGGTCCACCGATTCGAATCCGACCAGCATCGTGCGGTAAGCAAGCGGGAACGCAACAACAATAGCGGCAATAACGCCGGCTCCCCAAGTGAAGACGATCGGCTGATGAAACAGCCACTCGAAGCCTTGTCCGATCCAGCTGCGACGCCCGAGCAATACCAGCAAAATAAAGCCCACTACCGTAGGAGGCAGAACAAGCGGCAGCAGCAGGAGCGTCTCTACGGCGCTCCTGCCGCGAAAACGCGCGCCTGCCATCCGATGCGCGGCTCCTGCCGCGAGCACAAATACGACCAGGCTTGCTGTAAACGATATTTGAACAGACAGAAGAACAGGAGAGATGAAAGCATTCCAATCCATGCTATGAGTTTCCTTTGCACATCCGTCGTTGATGATGATTCATACAGGCAGCAAATTAAGGAATAAGAAAACCGTAATTTTGGAAAACCTTCTTGGCTTCCTCACCTTTTAAATAAGCCAACACTTCCTCCGCCTCGCTTAGATGCCTGGAACCCGCCACCACAGCCGCAGGATAAAGAATCGGATCATGCGCGTCCTCCGGAACGGTCAGCGCGATCTTAATTTTATCCGAACCCTGGGCATCCGTCTGATAAACAAGCCCCGCATCGGTATTTCCCGTTTCCACATAGGTGAGTACCTGACGCACATCCTTGGCAAATACGATCTTGGATTGCACTATATCCCATATGCCGCCCTTCGTCAACGCCTGCTTGGCGTACTGGCCTGCCGGCACCGTTTCCGGTTCGCCTAAAGCGATTTTCGTATAGATATCCTCGGATAATGACTTCAACCCGGAGGGCACTGCCACTCCCTCCCTGGGAACGATGAGAACAAGCGCATTTTTTAAAATGACCTCGCTTGCCCCAACCAGCTTCTTATCGCTCAGTGTCTCCATCTGCTTCTCACCAGCGGAGAAGAACAGATCTGCAGGCGCACCCTGCTCGATCTGCTTCTGCAGCGTACCGGATGCCGCAAAATTGAAGGTCAAGTCTATATGCTCATGATCCCCTTCGAATTTCCCTTCCAGGTCGGTGAGCGCATCCTTCAGGCTGGCAGCTGCCGAAATGAGGATCTCCGTTTTGCTGTCCGTACCGGCAGCTTTACCCGCAGCGTCAGTACCGCTCTTGCCCGATTCCCTATTAGCAGGTTGCTGCTCTTGCTTTGACGGGGAGCTTCCGGCAGCTCCGCCGCAGCCGCTCAACATCAGGGCGATGCTCAGGATGAGCAGTGCTCCGGCGGATCGTTTCCGATATGTTTTAATCTTGATAACCCCCAGTGATGAACCCACTATTATTATAATGAGTTATAATTAGATATGTTTAGTATAAATTAAATATAGAAAAATGGGAAAGAAAACTTATTCTTTATTACATACTCGCATCCTATCCATTCATCCATCCAGCTATGCTATACTTGAAACCATATTCTCTAACCTGACCTTCAAAGGCGGTAATTTATGGACCCCACCCATTCCTATACGACAGAAGAAATCGCGAAGCTTCTCCGCATCTCCAAGCTCACAGTCTATGATCTAATAAAGAAAGGCGATCTGCCTGCCTACCGCGTCGGCAAACAGATGCGGATCGACGCCGTTGATTTCGAAGCCTATAAACAGCATGCCAAAGACAGCTCCCAGCGGTCTTCCGCCCGTCCAAACGGAGGAATCCCGGATGCCTGGGGCGGCTTCCGTCCAGAGGCGGGGACTGTCAGGGATGAAGCTCCTGGACCTCAGGCACTGGTCATAACCGGGCAGGACCCCTGTCTTGATATTCTGGCTACTCATCTGCAGAGCCTGATTGGCGGTATCCGAACGCTCCGTTCCCATGCGGGCAGTCTGGACAGCCTGATTGCCATGTATCAGGGCAAGTCCCATATCGTCAGTACCCACCTGCTTGATGGGGATACCGGCACCTACAATATTCCCTATATCCGTAAAATCCTTGTCGGCTTTCCTATCATCGTTGTCCATCTGCTGTCCCGGCCGGCGGGGCTCTATGTGGCCAAAGGCAATCCAAAGCAGCTTCTCAACTGGACGGATCTGGGTCAGTCCGGCGTGACGATGGTCAATCGCGAACGCGGCTCGGGAGCCCGTGTGCTGCTGGATGAACAGCTCAGAATCCATGGTTTGCGGAGCACCGCAGTGGAAGGGTACCGTAATGAAGTCAGCAGTCATCTTGGAGTCGCAGGGCGGATATCGCTGGGATTGGCGGATGTGGGGATCGGCATCGAGAAGGCCGCTTCAATCGTTGGGATCGATTTCATTCCGCTCATTCAGGAGGATTACGATCTGGTTCTTATGAATGTGCCGGATAATCAGGAATGGATTGTTCCGCTAATGCGTCTGCTGGGATCAGATTCCTTTCGCGAAGAGCTTCGCTCCATCGGAGGCTATGACTTATCAAGAACCGGCACGATACTCTATCAGGCTTGACTCTAACGCAACAATGGAAATAAAAGAGTCTCCGAAACCACGTTGCTGTGGCTTTGGAGACTCTTTTTGTGAGCATCAGATTATTTAGATACCTGGGATCGGTTCGCGTTTATGGGCGGTTTTGAGGTACTGGCGTTCCAATTTCCCGCTTGCCGCATCACTTACCGTCTTGCCTTCGAGATAAGCGCTGTTCTCATCGTAGGTGATGCCCAGCTCGCCCTCATCCGTTTGGCCTTCCCATAGTCCGGCGGTAGGGGCTTTGCCCTGTACGCTTTCGGGAACGCCCAGAGCTGCTGCCAACTGGCGCACCTGCCGTTTGTTTAGTGTGGAAAGAGGCGTAATGTCAACGGCCCCGTCTCCCCATTTGGTATAAAAACCGGTAATCGCTTCCGATGCATGATCCGTTCCGACAACCAGCAGATTAAGCTCAAAAGCCAATGCATATTGCGCAACCATTCGGGTACGTGCCTTAACATTGCCTTTTCCGCCGCGGCTGAGATGGCGGGACATGCCAATGGATTTCAAACCATGCTCGACTTCAAGAGCGATCTCGTTGACCGCTTCCTCTATATTGGTTTCAATCCGATGCTTCAGATTGAAAGCGTCCGCCACTTCGTAGCTGTGGGCGATATCCACCTGTTCTCCGTATGGCTGGAAAACACCAAGCGTCATATAGTCCTTGCCGCTTTCCTTGGACAGCTCGTCGGTCGCCAGCTTGCAGAGTCCTGCCGCAACGGCGCTGTCGATGCCGCCGCTGATTGCAATAAGCAGCCCTGTCGTGCCAGACTTGAGCACATAGTCTTTCAGGAAATCAACCCGCTTGCGTATTTCTTCCTGGACATCAATTTCCGGCTTCACGCCGAGCTTCCTGATTATTTCCTGCTGCATGCTCATTTGATCACCTCTTTAGTTGCAAAAACGTTCGAAAGCGGAAGTCAGTTCCGCCGCAATGTCGTTTGCCGAACGATTCTCGATTTGATGTCGTTCGATAAAATGAACCAGCTCTCCGTCTTTCATGACGGCAATGGAAGGAGACGAAGGCGGGTAAGGAGCGAAATACTCACGTGCTTTGGCCGTTGCTTCTTTATCCTGCCCGGCAAATACGGTATACAGATGATCCGGAATCAATTCATTTTGCAGCGCTTGGGCTACGCCTGGACGGCATTGTCCGGCTGCGCAGCCGCAAACGGAATTAATCACAACAAGCGATGTGCCTTTGGCATCCGGAAGCTTGGCTTCTACATCCTCTGGCGTACGAAGCTCCTCGATTCCAAGACGTGTAAGCTCATCGCGCATCGGCTGAACCATATCAAGCATATATCGTTCAAAAGACATTGACATTTGTAATCACTCCTAATGAGATCATTTTCTACTATTATAACGCTGACTGAAATTGAAAGCAAAAGAAAAAGCAACCGGCTATGCCCGATTGCTTGATGGCGACGCCCCCTGCAGGGGAAGAGACGATTCAAGTCGAAGGCCTGTTCGGGCCGTCCAGTTTTTTATCATAACCCGCCGATTCCGGCGCTTTAGTACCGGCTTGCTGCTTCCGCTGCTTTTGCTGCTCAATGCTCTCCTGCGCCTGTTTCTTGTCCTGACCGCTCATCGCCAGCACCTCCTTTGTTGATGCTAGTATGCTCCCCGGACAGGGAACCTATCCCAGTATGACTTCGCAGGAGTGCGCCTGCCGCCCCCATCAGGACAAAACACCATTGCAGGGCGCTTAATCCCCCTGTCAATTCGGGGAAAGTACCCGGCGGGTAAGGAGCGAACAGGCTGACTGCCAATCCGCCGATGCCTGCTCCCAGCATTGCCGTTCTTGCGGATTCTCCGCTTCCCGAAACAGCCGCTACGCGCAGCATATAACCATATACAACAAGCAGGAGTATGGCATAGATCAGCCGGTAAGGGAAATCCGACAGTCCGTTCCAAAGCACGCAGCCCGGCAGAACTGCAAATGGGGCCACATCCATCAGCCTCCGCCAGGGAAGTTTGCGAAGACGTAAGGCAATCAGCAGATAGATTATAGCGGCAAACAATCCAAACAAGGCATCCGTACTGCTTCCCCTTACAAGTATTAGGGATGCCGGAGAATGCCAGACAGCCTGGGGATCTCTGACGATAAAGGCCAGCTTCCATACCAGCAGGGCAATCAAAGCCGCATTGATTAACAGATCCAGACTAAACCGGTCTTGAACATCCGGCCTTTTCTTCAGCCATATCCATAATGCTCCGAAGCCTGCAGCAGCCGACAGGATATATGTCAGCAGCACGCCATCCAGCCGAGCTCCTCCGATTGAAACCAGTTCCGGCATCATACGCTCCTTATTCCGCTGCCGCTGCAGCCTCGTTTATTTTTTGCTCTATTTCGAAGATGACG
Source organism: Paenibacillus nasutitermitis (assembly GCF_014641075.1). Classification (GTDB taxonomy): domain Bacteria; phylum Bacillota; class Bacilli; order Paenibacillales; family Paenibacillaceae; genus Paenibacillus_Z; species Paenibacillus_Z nasutitermitis. The sequence continues at coordinate 88,884 of NZ_BMHP01000001.1, read as the reverse complement.
ACAAATCGCGTACCCTCGCCTTCTTCCGATTCGACTATGATCTGTCCTCCGTGACGTTCCACGATGCTCAGGCAAAGAGGCAAGCCAAGTCCGGTCCCGCGAGGCTTGGTTGTATAGAAAGGCTCAAACAGCCGGTCCTGCTTTTCCTGCGAAATACCGCAGCCATTGTCGATTACAAAGAGCATCACCTTTCCGTCGCTCACAAGCGTACGGATGACAAGCATCCCCTTCTGATCCATCGCCTCCATGCCGTTGCGGACCAGATTCAGGATAACCTGTTTCATTTCCTTCACATTGAGCATAAGCTCCGGCATTTGCTCGGCCAGCTCCAGTTCGATGGACTGACCTCGCAAATTCGCATCCGCCCACAGCAGGGGGAGCATTTCACTAATCAGGTCATGAAGCGAGCAGCTCTCCTTCTCGATGATCTGATTCTGCGCCAGCGACAGAAAATCATTGATGATGCTGTTGGCCCGGTCAAGCTCATCCATCACGATACGGTAATACTCCTGTTGATGCTCGGGACTGCGCTCGCGCATCAGCTGGACGAAGCCGCGAATGACAGCCATCGGATTGCGAATCTCATGTGTAATACTGGCAGCCATTTGACCAACCAGACTGAGCCGTTCCAGTCGGCCCACTTCATCACGCAATCGGCTCATCTCCGTTATATCGTGAATCATAACTGCCGCTCCGATAACTCTGCCTGTTTGCCGGTCAAGCATGCAAATCCCTTTTATCACATATATTTTCCCATTTTCCTGAATATTCTCAAGGGCCATCGTTTGGCCCTGAAGGGCCTGGGCGATTAGCTGACTCAACTGATTATGCTCCTGCTGTTCAGGCAAGCATGAATAAGGTTGGCCGATCAAATCCACTGGGCCATCGGCCGGAGCCTGAGGCTGCAGATAAAGCATGGCCTGTTTGTTGATGTGCATGATGATCCCATTGTCAAGGACAAGAATGACACCGAATTTCGTTTCTTCTGTTAACTGATGCAGCATATGAGCTTCCGTTCGAAGCTCTTTTGATACATTTTGAAGCTCCTGCAAATTGCTTTGGCGTTTATTCACTTTTTCCATCAGATGGATGCCGATCAGCAGCGTGCCAAGATTAAATACATAATACCACCCATTTGTCCAAATACTTCCGTATAAATAGGGATGATTAAAAGAATCCAGTTTGCTGCTCATGAAGTCCAGTAGAAACAAACCCGTAACCAGCAAAAATGCAATTATATGTTTGCCTTTAATCGATGCGCGTTGGAAGGGTTTAATGGATGCCACCAGTACGGTGATAAGGACAATGATGAGCCCGGCCAGTCCAATTCCCGCCCCCCATCCGCTATCCGGTATGTATGACAGCGCAAACATAACAGTCAAAGCCCCCGCTGTAAGGCTTCCCCCATACAGGGAACCTATTAATAAAGGAACGGACCGAATATTGAGTTCGAATCCTTGGAAGCTTGCCATAGCCACAGATTCCAGCAGGATCGATACGCCGCAGGTTAACACAATAAATATGGAGAAGCTTCTTTTTTGCTTGAGATGCTCACTCCATGTCTGGAAGGCTAATACGGGTAACAACGCGACAATAAACTGCATGAGCATTTGCTTCCAAATATCTTATCTCCCCCCCATCTTTATCCCATTAATTCCGTCTAATTATTCCCATTCAATCCGATTAAAACATAGGTCCATCAAATTTACAATCATCGATCTAAAGACTCAGACAGGGAAACTTCCATTAATTGTTAATAATTGGGAGTCAGGCTACACTTCGGAGCCTTTTGTATATTGGATAAACCAAGATCGATTTATTCTTATAGGCATAAATGATAAAATGAAAGAAATATATCAATTCGGGAGTTTTGGCTGATGAAATACGATGTGATCATAATTGGCGGCGGTTCCGCGGGACTCATGGCCAGCATAGCCGCAAGCAGGAATGGGGCGAAAGTGCTATTGCTCGACAAAGGGGAGAAGCTGGGGCGCAAGCTCGGCATATCCGGCGGCGGCAGATGCAACGTTACCAATAATAAAGAAACCGACGAGCTGATTAAACATATCCCGGGGAATGGACGGTTTCTTCATAGTTCCTTCGCTAACTTCAACAATAAGGATATTATCGCTTTCTTTGAGGATCTTGGAATCTCTTTGAAAGAAGAAGACAACGGGCGCATGTTCCCCGTCGGCGACAAGGCCAAAACGGTCGTCGACACGCTGATTAATCAAATTCGCAGGCAGGGTGTGGAAATCCGGCTCCATTCTCCAATCGACCGGATCATATATGAGGACGGCAGAGTGGCCGGTGTGCGTCTGAAATCGGGCCCGCTGGTGCACGGCAAAAGCATCATTGTCGCCTCGGGAGGCAAATCCGTGCCTCAGACGGGCTCGACTGGGGATGGATACGCCTGGGCGGAACAGGCCGGACATACGATTACCGAGTTGTTTCCTACAGAGGTGCCCCTTACTTCCAATGAACCCTTCATTCAGAGCAAAGAGCTGCAGGGGCTATCGCTGCGGAATGTCGCGCTTTCCGTATGGACTCCCAAAGGAAAGAAACTGATCGAGCATCAGGGCGATCTGCTGTTCACCCATTTCGGCATTTCCGGCCCTATTGCATTGCGCTGCAGTCAGTTTGTCGTGAAAGCATTGAAGCAGTTCGGTACCGGTAACATTGAAGCAGCCATCGATCTGCTGCCGGACAAAAGCAAGGAGGATGTGTACCGGGAGTCGCTGAAGCTTGCGGAGCTGGAGTCGAAAAAGTCGGTTAAAAACGTGCTCAAAGGTTATCTGCCTGAAAGGATGATCCCGCTGCTGCTCCAAAAAGCAGGATTGCCCGACAGCCTTACCTATGACAATATCCCCAAACAGGATTGGCTGAATCTGTCGGCGCTGATCAAGCATTTTCCGATGAGAGTTTATGGAACGTTGTCCATTGAGGAGGCGTTTGTCACAGGCGGCGGAATCAACTTAAAGGAAATCGATCCCAAAACAATGGAATCCAGGCTCATGAAGGGATTGTATTTTTGCGGCGAAATTCTTGATATTCACGGGTATACCGGAGGTTATAATATTACCGCGGCTTTCTCCACAGGCTATACGGCAGGACTGAATGCCGCTGCCCGAACATAAAAGGCCCAAGCAGGTTTTTCCTGTTCAGGCCTTTACGGATACCATCAGGCTTTCTTCAATGCCAGGAAGGAGCCGCCTCTTTTCGTCGCGAATAACGGCCATCAGGCAGATGCCCGAAGATGACCACTGCAGATTCTCAATGAGCATAAGCTCCTTTGTCAAATAACGTCTACCGCTGCTGTCTATAGAAGAAAGTCTGGTTCTTGAATAATTAAAAGTGTAACGCGTTAAAGCTTTAACGCCTTGCATAGCTACTGCATGAATTTCACATTTTGTACATATTTAGTAAATCGCAGAAACCCCTTATATACCAATGTTTTTTTGTTAGAAGAACTGCCTCGATTTGAAAAGTTCATAAGTATTATTGGCGTTTATTCATTCCCCTTAGAGGATTTGACAAGTGACGATTGTATTCGTTGCTATCGACCAATAAGGGGTTAGATGTAATTCGCTATTTTTGAAACATCTACTCGTTAGAAAGAGTCACTGCGTTTCATCAACATTATTTTATTGTTCGTAGTTTTGTGCATGGAATGCAAGTAATGACTCTAAAGTAGCCCCTTTAGGATACTCTTGTTCCCAAATAGCTTTTTCTGAGTAAGTTTCATACCACATATCTGCAATCACATTCGGATCACTTACTGTTCCCGTACCTGGTTCAGAAATGGCTAGAGCAATTGAACGGTGACCAACATAAATGCCTTTATCCTGTAATTCCGTGTGTAAGTTGGCAATATAGTTTCGTAACCCCGCCATACCTATGCCCATATTCCCCATCATTGTCATTGGTTGTAATGCTGAGAAGCCTGTTGTGAATAATAACGCGCCATCTTTACGCTCTAACATTTCTGGTAAAATTGCATTGACAATATTAATTGCACTTGCTGCAATACCTTCAAATGCGTCACGTGCATTTTCAATTGTTAGGTCTAACACTGACATTGGTGGATAGTTTCCAGCAGTAGGACTCAGTTCCATCACATCAATTTGCCCATATTTATTTTTGATTTCTGTAACTGCGCGCTCAATTTGTTCTTTTGAATAAATATCTGCTGTAAAGTAAGCAGATTCGATACCCATTGCCGTTAACTCATCGACCATTTCTTGTAGCTTCACTGCGTTACGCGCTACTAATGCGACACGGAAACCTTCCTTACCAAAGCGTTTTGCTATTGATAAACCTAAGCCTTTACCAGCGCCAAAAATTGCTAATGTTTTCATGTGTAATCCTCCATTTTTAATTGTTGCTTGCATGGAATGCAAGTAATGCTTCCGCAGTAACCCCTTTTGGATATTCTTGCTCCCATACGTCTTTTGTTGAATAAGCGTTATACCACATATCTGCAATGATTTCTGGATCACTTACTTTACCGTCGCCTGGCTCTGTAATGAATAATGCTAATGAACGGTGGCCAACCCAAATGCCTTTGTCTTGTAATTCTGTATTTAAGTTGGCTACATAGTTACGTAAACCAGCGATACCCACACCAATGTTGCCCATCATCGCCATTGGGTGTAATGCTGAGAAGCCTGTTGTGAATAATAATGCACCGTCTTTACGCTCTAACATTTCTGGTAACAATGAGTTAACGATATTTATTGAAGCTGCTGCGTAACCTTCGAAAGAATCACGAGCATTTTCAATTGTTAAGTTCAATACTGAAGTTGGTGGGAAGTTACCTGGTACTGGGCTTACTTCTAATACGTCGATTTGACCAAACTTTTCTTTAATCGCTAATGTGGCTGCTTCGATTTGCTCTTTTGAATAAACATCTGCTGTGAAGTAAGCAGATTCGATACCCATTGCTGTTAATTCATCGACCATTTCTTGTAGCTTCACTGCGTTACGAGCTACTAATGCTACACGGAACCCATCCTTACCAAAGCATTTTGCAAGTGATAAACCTAAGCCTTTACCGGCACCAAAAATTGCTAATGTTTTCATTCTTCATTCTCCTTTATTCGTATGTTTTGACTTAATTAATCATAATACGTATAATTAATGTGTTCCATGGTCAATAATTAACGCGATGATAAATAATAGTCACTATGAACATTATTGACTATTATCTTTGAGGGAGTTATAAAATATGAAAAAAGGGAAAACGGATCTTCGAGTGTTGAAAACAAGAAAAGCCATTAAAGATGCATTTCTCACTTTAATTCGAACAAAAGGCTATGATCGTATTACGATTCAAGATATTTCTGATGAAGCGATGATAAACCGAAACACATTTTATCTACACTATATTGATAAAATTGATTTGATGGAAAGCTTATGTAAAGACAGCCTTGATCAGTTAAACGTTTGCATTAATATAGAAATTATAGATATCGATGAAATGAGTGAAGAGCTGTTTACATCTATCTTAACGGAGACCTTCAAAGTTATTGAAGCTGACATCGAATTTTATAAAGCAATGCTGAGTGAAAACGGTTATCCTAATTTCGCCAACCACTTAAAAGAATCATTAAAAGGTCTGATGCTTGCTGGACTTGAAAAATACACTTCCGAATACAAGATGGATGTTGCGTTAGAATATATGATTTCTGGTTTAGTTGGTGCCATATGTATGTGGATTACACATTCCAAAGAGTTGCAAATTACAGAAATTGTTGATCAACTGAGTGTTATTCACTTTCATAATGTATTAAACTTATTGCAAAAAAACGGGATTGCTTGAAGCCATTCCAGCTCATATGTCTCATCCCTTTGAGATTTCTCTATCAGTTGGATCTCCTTAAGTTCGTTTTTAGCTCTATTTTTTGCGATCTTCATTTTCTTTGCTTCAAGGAGTAGACCCAACTGCTCAAATCGTTTTTCAATCTCGTCCGCCCAATTATAAAAGGCGGCTATTTCGTCTTTAAATTCCGGACGCGGAACTTTTGCCCCACATCCGACATAAGCCATTTTAGTCGGGCATACAGAGTCAATGGTACATATACCTCCCACTACCTTTGACATGGTTCCTACCTTTTCACGGTAATCTTCATAAAGCTCTTAAAGCTCTTCCGTTCCCCTAAGAATACCCTTTTGGATATCGACATAATCCAATTAAAAAGAAGCAGCTTAAAAAATGAGCTGCTTCCTTTTTTATACTTTATACAAATTGAAAAACTCTAATATCCCTCCTCTCTGCCCCGAATCTATCACTCTGTTGCTAGCAGCTCACAATCCGGCTGGATCAGTATCTTTATGCTTCTTACAATTTCTATTAGCACCGGCGGAAATACAAAACGGCATCGATACTTCACTAAAGTTTTTTTGGAGATCCCATATTTATGTGCAGCCGCTATAAGGCCAAGCTAACCACATTTGAATTTTTCGATTAAAGCGAGTTACTCATCCGCGGAATACTGATTTTAGACACTAAACTCATTCTAGAAAAGTTGAATCGTACTATTAATGAAAAGATTGCTCCAGTCGAAAATGGAGAAGCGTTAGAAATCGCTCTTCAAGTCGCTAAGAACGAAGGTTTGTTCCTCGACATTTCTTCCGGAGCATCCATTTTCGCCGCCATGAGGGCCGACTAATGCGTAATTGATAATCTATATCAATTACAGCTAACCATAAATGTTCTTGTCGTCGGGTTTTGACAAGAACATATATCGTTAAAACAAAAAAAGCCGCAGTTACGCGGCTAATAATGCGTGTATGTTCTTGTCGTCTTACAGGCTTCTTTCTTTTTTTAAAAATAATTAACCCCCAGTTGTAGCGGATCGTTGAATTCGCTCCACAGTCGACCTCTCTTTTTTGGATGCTTGCGTCACTCTATGTGTAAAAAGTTCTCGATCAATAAAGAAGGACACAGGATTCGACTAAATTCCGTTATTTTGCAGTTTGCCCCGGTACGATTTTAGATTGCCGAGGTACCACCGTCGACAGACAACTCCACCCCATTCACATAGCTCGAGTCGTCCGAAGCAAGAAACAAGGCCACTGTTGCAATCTCCTCTGGTCGGCCAATCTCGCCACGCGGAATCAAGGATTCAAACTGCCTTTTCGTCTCCGCGTCGAACAACTGCTCCTGGATTGGTGTCTGGATCTGCCCCGGACTCAGCACGTTCACCCGGATTTTTCTGTCCTTCAGCTCGTTGAGCCACGTACGTGCGAATGAATGCAGTGCAGCCTTGCTCGCTGAATATACGCTGTAATCAGACCAGCCCTTAATCGAAGCGATTGACCCGGTCATGAGGATTGATCCGCCATCGTTGAACAGCGGCAACGCCTTTTGTACCGTGAAAAGTGTGCCCCGTGCGTTCAGACCGAAGGTCGTATCGAACTGCTTTTCCGTAATCTCGCCAAGCTTGGCGGGTTCCGCCGTTCCGGCACTTGCGAACAGCACGTCGATCTTGCCTTTTTCCCGCTTGACTGTATCGAACAAACGATCCAGATCGTCCAGGTCAGATGCATCGCCCCGCACGCCGGTCACGTTCCGGCCAATCTGCTCGACGGCCTGGTCCAGTGCTTCTTGTCTGCGGCCCGTAATGTAAACATAGGCGCCTTCTTCAACAAACAGTTTGGCGCTGGCGAACGCCATGCCGCTTGATCCACCCGTTATTACTGCAACTTTTCCATCAAGTTTTCCCATGATTACTCTCCTTTTTAGAATTCATGTATTTTTTGTGTTGAATTATTATTGACTATCAAGTCAAGAAAATGATAAAAAAAATAATCAGAAAGCAATGAATGAAAATTCCCCGATTTGCTTTCGAATGACACCTAAGTTTAGCACCTCCTTTATCAACTCTATTATTGACTACAAGGTCAAGAATTGCCTAAAAAAAATGAAACAGAACCAACTCAGCTACTGCCTATGTCGATCGTTCTAACGAGCAAAAGAAACTTATTCGGTTACTAATCCGAAAGGCGATATTGCCGCTTATAATGGAAAAGATTTCCATGAGAAATCGCCATCGCGGCGGCTTATTTTATCGCTTTTCGCCTGCTAATTGGGGGCAACCTTTGCACTGATCAACTGACTCTAGCGAGCGTTCTCCGCTTTGATCAGTGCAAATGATGTATGCAATATAGCATTGATCTGCTCATTGGAGGCGCCAGCCTTCTCCATAAAACGCATCCCGCTAAGCGCGTTATTTAGGTAAGCGGCGAGTTCTTTACTGCTCTGACACTTCGTAACCAGACCTTGCTCCTGGCCTTCACGAATGATCTTCTCAAGAATACTTTCGATCTGATCGAACATCAACGATACTTCGCGGCAGACTTCCTGGTCATCGTTCCCGAATTCCAGTGCGGAATTGACCATAAAGCAGCCACGGCACGTTTCTTTATTCTGATACTGCGAGTAATCAAAGATGGTCTCCAGTTTCTCCAAAGGTGACATCTCCCGGGAGGCCATCTCTTCCAGAATTGATATGCGTTCTTCGCGATAAAGTACCAATGCTTTCAGGAACAAATCCCGCTTGTTCTTGAACACGCAATATAAACTTTGTTTTTTCACTTTTGTCGTGCGGGTCAAATCCTCAAAAGTAGTTGATTTGAAGCCTTTCGTCCAGAATACCTCCAAGGACTGATGAAGCGCACGATCGACATTGAATTCTCTTGGTCTGCTCATGGTGCGATATTATCAGTTTTTTACCATGTAGTCAACAATTGCTTTTTTCGTGTAGCATGAACAGCTTGAAATTTGTCGCACTTGCCTTTTGGCGATCCTGGCCTTTACAGGCAAATGGAATTAACCCAATCTGCTGCCCTCCGTTTGGTCGCCTGAAATGGTGGACCTTTGTCTTTCAGCAGCCGGACATCGCGAAATCGATCGGGCTCGCCTGCCTGGATCCAACCGTTCATGATAACGTCTCCATTTTCGATTTCAAGTTCTCTCTTATTTAAAGCATATCTAATTCTGAAGCTTCAGCGTATAGGAGGGTGGATGACCAACGATTTTTTTGTACATGTGGTTGAAGTACGTCTGATCGCAATAACCAAGCGTCTCGGCAATTTCTCCGATCGTCATGTTGGTCGTCATAAGCAGATCACGTGCCGCGGCAATGCGCACTTCATGCATGTAAGTTATCGGAGATCGGTTCGTGACCTGCTTGAATACAGTGGACACATAGGTAGGCGAACGGTCCACATAATTCGCCAGATCGCTAATTTGCAGTTGTTCGCAATAATGCCGAATGATGTATTCCTGCATCTGCAGGACAAGGCTCCTTCGCGAGGATGGGCGGCTGCCGGCGAACAAATCTCGCTGCACGATACCCATCATCTCCATCAAGATGCCGCGAGTTATCAAATCATAACCTTGCATTTTGCCGACCCAGCATTCGTGCAGCATGGAGAAACGCTGCTTGAGATAGTCATAACTATGGGGTCGAAACCATTTGTACGGTTCATTAAGAAAGGGGGCAAGCTCTTCCCAAGGTACGTCACTGAAGTATGCGGCATACATGACATGCGGATCACCTGGAATCGCCGTGGAAGTACGAAGCGTTCCTTTCGGCATAAACAGTCCTTCGCCTTGGCCGATTTGAAGCGTCTTCCCCTCAATTTCGTAGATCACCGCTCCTTTTGTAACGAGGAACAAAATATGCTGATTGGTAGGGCCAAGCGGCACCTCCCATCCTCCATAAGCTGCTTGGTGAAGCAAGACAAAATCGATGCGCATCCCTTATCCCCCCATTGATCAGATTTAAAATCAAAGAATCACTCAAAAAATCGTATGATTATCAATCGTATTGCAGATCCGATTCTATTACAATCATAAATGTCTGTAAAACCTGACAAATTGACAAACAGAAGTTGACATGATCACATTGTCCCCTTGTATTACCCTTCGTATAATGTAAAAAACAATAGCGGAGGCGACGCATCTACCTTAGAAAACAGGTAACGGTATCATTGATCAAATGTATGTACCAGAAAACGTTTTTATTTGAGAGCCAAGCACCAATTTTATGGAGGTTTACACCATATGACAACCATGCAACAAGACAACAACATGACGGATCTACTCATTATCGGCGGCGGTCCGGCAGGAATGTTCGCCGCTTTCTATGGCGGGATGCGCCAAGCCACTGTGAAACTAATCGAAAGTATGCCTCAGCTTGGCGGTCAACTGGCTGCGCTGTATCCGGAGAAATATATCTATGATGTAGCCGGTTTTCCCAAGGTAACAGCGCAGGATCTGGTGAACAACCTTGCCCTGCAAATGAAGTTGTTTGATACGGATATTCGTCTGGAAGAAAAGGTGCAATCGGTGGAGAAGGTCGACGAACGCCACTTTGTCGTTACAACGGATAAAGATGTACATCGCGCCAAAGCAATTATTATTACCGCTGGCGTAGGCGCCTTCGAGCCCCGCCGATTGGAAGTGGATAACGCCGACAAATTCGAACATAGCAACCTTCATTATTTCGTCAGCGACCTCGCCCGTTTCCAAGGGAAACGGGTGCTTATTAGCGGGGGCGGCGATTCCGCGGTAGATTGGGCCCTGATGCTGGAGCCGATTGCCGAGCAAGTCATCCTCGTTCATCGCCGAGACAAACTCCGCGCCCATGAGCACAGCGTCGAGAGGCTCCTCGCTTCTAAAGTAAACATGATTACACCAACAGAAATATCCGGGCTTCAAGGTGAAGATCGTATCACGAAGGTAAACCTGACTTCTATTAAGACAAATGAAACGCAGGAACTCGAAGTCGATGAAGTTATCGTGAACTTCGGGTTTATCTCATCACTTGGTCCAATCTCTCAATGGGGCATAGCGATTGAGAACAATTCCATCGTTGTCGACTCCCGGATGGAGACCAGTGTTCCCGGCATTTTTGCAGCAGGAGATATTACCACATATGCAGGCAAAGTGAAGCTAATTGCCGTCGGATTTGGCGAAGCGCCTACAGCCATAAACAACGCAAAGGTTTACTTCGATCCGGATGCGCGTCTGTCTCCCGGGCACAGCAGCAATATGAAGCTTTAATTTCAATAAATCAAAGAATCACTCAAAAAATCGTATGATTACCAATCGCACTATTGACGGGCTGCCTCTACAATTAAAAGTGACAACTGCCACTAATGATCAAAAGGAGAGGAAGCGGATATGCTTACAAACTCGAAGGTTATTGACGTCGATGTACACAATCAATTGAAAAGCTTCAGAGACTTGCTGCCTTATTTAGCAGAACCATGGAAAACGTTAATTGCCAGCAATGGCATCGGAATACCGGACCGCGGTTATCCGTCCCCTGTCGGAGTGCTCCGCAAAGATTGCAGACCGCCGGGAGGAGGACCGGCCGCATCGGATCCGAATTTCCTGGTCCAGGATCTGATCGAGCCCTACAACATCGAATTCGCCATTCTGACCGGGCATCTCGACGGCGTTTCCGTCATGCATGACCCGGATCATGCAGCGGCAGTCGCATCCGCATACAATGACTATCTCGTTGCCGAATGGTTACCCAAGCATTCTTCCTTCCGTGGCTGCATGGTGATCGCAACGCAGGATCCCGTTCTGGCCGTTCGGGAGATCGACCGTATGGCCGAACATCCGGAAATCGTAAGCATTATAATCGGGAGCGCGCAGCGCGCATTGCTTGGCCAGCGTCAGTTCCATCCCATTTATGAAGCGGCGGAACGGCACGGACTCCCGATCGCGATCCACCCCGGCGGCGAAGGCTCCGGAATTACTTCACCGCCGACGGCGTCCGGATATCCGACACGCTATATGGAATACCATACGATTCTGTCACAGAACTACATGGCGCATCTGACAAGCCTTGTATGCGAAGGCGTATTCGAGAAGTTCCCGAATCTGAAGTTCGTATGCCTGGAAGGCGGCATTGCCTGGCTGCCGCATCTCATGTGGCGATTGGACAAAAATTATAAAGGCCTGCGTTCCTCTGTGCCGTGGCTGAAACGTATGCCAAGCGAATATATCCGCAGCAACTGTATGTTCTCGACGCAACCGATCGAGGAACCGAACAATCCGAAGGATCTGCTTGCCATCTTCGATATGGTCGATGCCGAGAACATCCTGATGTTCTCCAGCGACTACCCGCACTGGGACAATGACGACCCGACCGAAATATTAAGACGGCTCAACCCCGAAGCGCGGCAAAAGATTTTTTACGAAAACGCAAAAAAACTATACCGGTTGTAACACCGCGGAACGAAGAACGGAGGAAACGCCATGGCTGTACACTACGTAGCGGAAACAAACGAGATCCCGGATGGAGAAAGCAAAATTATCGAACTGGAAGGCCGATCGATCGGCCTTTATCGGATTGGGAACGAATATTATGCGCTCCATAACCGATGCCCGCATGAAGGCGCCGCGCTCTGCAAAGGTCCAATCTGCGGAACCACACTTCCCTCCGGCGTATACGACTATCAGTTCGGCCGTAAGGGAGAGATTGTCCGCTGTCCGTGGCACGGTTGGGAGTTCGAGATCAAGACGGGGATGTCGATCTTTAGCGACAAAGTCCGGACTCGCAGCTACAAGGTTCAGGTAGACGACGGAAAAATCGGGATTATCCTGTAAATGTACTTGAACTTGTAGATATTGGCCTACATGGGTCGGCGACCAAGCGGCTCACAGAGTTATCGCTTGGTCGCCGGCTTTGTTTGCTGGATACGTCCTACCTTCCGGCAGCCATGCGTCCTACCATATCGCCCAGTAGAAATGCATTCACAATCGCCAGCTCTTCTTGGCGCGGATCGAACGGATAACCTTCGAGCCATGGGCCGGCTAAATATAGTCCATCGGCAGCCTCCGCATTGCGGAGCATGCTTGCTGGAACGTCTACAATACCATCAACGTCAGGAGAGATAATAGATCCGGCGATTATGCCTGTACCTGAAGCGCTATCCGAAGAAGCTCGAGCCGGAGACAGCCATGCGTCCGGAACGCTCCAGCCATCATCAGCGAGATAAGCCAGCACCCCGCTTCGCAGCTCCGGAATACGCACATGCAAGACCGGCAGCAAACCATCCAGAAGCAGCAGCCAATCCTCTCTCTCCATCATCCGATGTACGACTAGCGTAACGCGCCATTCGTTCTTCCAGAAGGTAGGACGGCATGACACCTGGATCTTGCCCTCTCCAGGCAAGTCAATCGACAACTCCTGCGGACATGGTCCGCTTATCCCGTTATAAATAAGATGGATCAAGGACAATTCATGGTTAGGCTTAACGGAAGCAAATTTTGTCCTGGCTATCTTGCCATGCCTGGATGCATCGATCACACGAGAAGCGGATATACTGGCTCGACCGGATTTACTGGCTGCTTCCAGCCCGGTCACTCTCCTTCTATCCGTTAACAAGCGTGACGGCCAGACATGGAAGTACACATCAACCGGATACGATGCCAGCCATTCATCCAACGCAAGCGCGGCAACCGTTGGATCGAGTTGGCCCTCGAACCACCCCTTGCGACTTTTAAGCTCATTCATGAATTCATAGATCGAAGGCGACTGCTCCACATATTCCGTGAGCCTCGCGAAGTTGTTGTAAGCACGCGTTATTTCTCGCCCGAGCGTACCGGTCGGTTCGATCAGCGCGACTCGCAAGCCTTCTGAGGCTATTGTTCTTGCGGCAGACGCTCCGGTTATCCCGCCGCCGATGACGATCGCATCGTATGTGGTTCCATTCATGATCGTGTTACTCCTTTCGCTTCCGCAAGTCGAGCCGATAGTCGGTCTGCCGCATTCCTCACATAGGCTCGTCGATCGTTGCGATGCCTGTCCAGAATAAGTCTACCTAAGCCTTCCATTAATTCAAGCAAATAACCCGCGGTTAGCTCGAGCCCCCATCTCATCGAACGTGTATCCTCGTTTACGTCAATCATGGGTCCCGAGCCATGCAGGAAGAAGTCCTCTCCCAGTTCTCTGTCGGATAACAACGTATGGATGGCATGGATGACGCCGGCATGCATCTCGGTCTCAAGCTGATCGTATACGGCGATCAAGTAATGAAGCAGGAATAGCAGCGTCGCGCTTCTACGTTCCGTATGTAACAGCTCCACAACTTCTTTGACAACGGATGCATCCCGCATGTTTTTCAGCAAAATCAGTGCGGAAACCCAGCTTTCCTCCGTACGAGTCAAATCATTCGGACGGTCGCGATCTCTGCTGCGGAACGTCTCCGCTAGTACCGGGGCGCTTGCGGAATGCTTGAGCAGCCCAAGGGCAAACGCAACACCTCGCCGCTGTTTGCCAGACGTATGCTTCAGCGCTTCCACCAGCGATGGAACGGAGATCTCGCCATACGTCCAAAGCCACCACAAAGCTACCGGATCTTCTCCGGTGCCCAATCGCTGAATCAGATCGTCCAAATCCGACGATTGCGGTCCTTCCTGCAACACCCGCTGGCGGTCTGCGCCGGTTTCTCTCTTGAAAATGAGCCAGGGAGCGCTGGCGCGCGACAGGTCATCCTCACTCAATACGCCTCGCTCCACCATACGCTGCTGAAGCCGCTTGACCTCAATCGCCCTTGGCGCCACTCCGGACTTGACGCTCAAAGCCGCTGCAGTACCTGCGACCTCTCCGACTTTATGCAGATCGCGCTGCATACGCATCATCATCGCGTTATCGTGATCCTGCGACAAGGCCCGGCTGCCAATAAGCAAGCCGTCTATTCCAACAGGGACGAAGCTCCCGTAAGGCACGTCGCCCCCAAAGCCGAACCTCCACATCCCAAGCATGGCGACCCAGATTTGCGACCATTCGCTCTCATTGGCATAGTCGAATGCGTGATTCTCATGATGGGCATAACAACGCATCACCACATCATCGAATCTTCTGTCGAGCAGCATATCATGCTGATTCAATGAATGCTCCCCCACAATAAGCCTGCCTTCCCGTATGCCCAGCTGAGGACCAATTGCAGTGTAATGGGTGTTCAACGGATCTTCGTCGCCGCGCCATGCGTATCGCCGACCTGCTCGATAAGCGCGCGAAACATCGGCGACATCGGTAGCGTCCACCCAACCGACATCGAAATTTTTGCTCCGCAATTGATTGTTGCCGTCTACTAAGCGCGGGACGAGCGAATAATGATGAAGCGCACCATCCCACTCCCGGCCGAGCGTATAAGCGGCGCCGGCCAAATACGCGATATCGCCGTCGCCCGTCGCGTCAATGGTCACTTTCGCTGCAATTTGCAGCGATTCCTTGTCGCTCTCGACGATAGCGCCGATTACCGCGTTTCCGTCCTTCAATACTTCGGCAACGACCGCATCATAGATGACGCGTACGCCTAACCCAACCATTCGCTTTGTAATCGCCAGACCTTTGGATTCCGGGAGAAACCCCTTGGACGCGCTGCCCATCCAGGTATTGTAGGGCAGAACCTCCTGATCCAGCTCATCTTGTATGCCGCCCTTCGAACCGAGGTAATACGTATGAATTCCCCCGCGAATACCTACGCCGCCCAATCCGCTGTCCCTCTCCACTAGCACGACGGACACGCCTTCTTCCGCAGCCGCGATCGCCGCCGTTATGCCGGCCGTTCCGCCGCCGACAACCAGCACATCAGCTTGCAGCCGTTCCATTCGGGCGCGATCGTCCGAATGATTGTGCAGCAATGGATTCATGGTTTCTCCTCGCTTTCAACTAATATTACGGCAACAAGACTCCCGCGCCGTTGCGACGCGAGAATCTTGCCAGTTCCAAATTCGACATATCTTATCGATGTTCGAATATGACGTTTATTCCTTGTAATATTTCAAATACTCTTCCGTAAATTCCTTGATGATCTGTTCGCCGCCGTTTTTCTTCCAACTCTCGATAGCCGATTTCCATCCCGCTTCGTCCAGCTCCCCGATGATAAACTTCGTACGAGCGTCGCTGATGATTTTGCCAATCTCCGAGCCCTTCTCGATATTCGTGTCCGATATCAGCGATTGCGCCGGGTTCGGCACCGCGATGGCCAGGTTGTCGATTTGCGCCTGCTTGGCCTTCAAGAAATTGTCCGGCATGTTGCCTTCCCGAGCCTTGTTGCCTTCGTCATAACGGATCATATCCAGGTCGCTGAAATCCGCGGTGAACTTTGAAGCATCGGTACGTTCGGGCTTGCCGTCTTTTAATTGATAATGAACGCCTTCGATTCCCCATACGAACAAATCCTGCATCTGCGGATCGGCCATCTTATCCATAAAGCCCAGCACCTGCTTTAATCTCTCTTCCGTCTTCACGCTTGTCTTGGGGAATACGAATAGCGTAGGCAATGTACCCATCGTTGCGACCCGCGCTCCGCCCGGCCCTTCGACACGTCCGATGACATCGAGCACTGCATCCGGGTTGGACTTGGCAAGATCCCCGAATCGCACCGTAAGATCATCCAATGGCCCCAGATACATGCCCGCTTTGCCTTTGTTCAATAAATCAAAACCGTTTGTAAATACCGGGAAATCTTGGTTAATAATATTCTCATCATAAAACTCCTTATATAGCTTCATCGTCTGAAGGTAGGCGTCGGAATAATGATCCGGCACCATTTGGCCTTCTTTAAACTCCCAGCGATTTGCACCGCCATACCAGGAATTAAACAAGCTGAAGCCAGCCACGCCGCTCGTTACTCCGAATCCGAACGTATCATTCCTGCCGTTGCCGTCGGGATCCTGCGTTGTGAACGCGCGTGCTACTTTGATGACCTCCTCTACGGTTTTCGGTTCCTCGAGCCCAAGTTTATCCAGCCAGTCTTTACGATAAATAATACCATCGCGGGCTTGCGGGAAATACTTTCGGATACCATACATTTTGCCATCAATCAAGGTGTTCGCTTCCAGATCGGACAACATCGCATTTAAATTCGGGTAATCCTTCAAATAAGGACCGATTTCCCAGAACATCCCGCTGCGTACGGCGTTGACGAAAGCCGAGTTACTGTTCGATCCTGTACGAGCCATCACGACTTCCGGCAAATCCTGCCCCGCTATCGATGCGTTCAGCTTGTCGGTATAAGCCGAACCGGGAACCCACATCACTTCCAGATCCGCATTCGTAAATTCCTTAATGATCTTCATCGCATCCGAATCTTGTTTCGGCGGTTCTGCATTAAAGTATGGCGTCATTAACTTCAGTTTCAAAGGCGTCGGAGCCGAGGTTGCTTCCCCTCCCTTATCCCCTGACGTTGAACTGGATCCCGTGTTTGATCCTCCGTTGGAACAGGCTGAACTTAAGAGTACCAATGCTGTAAGAATAAGTCCCCCGACCTTCATTTTCGATTGCTTTCCCCATTGTCTTGTCATCTGCCATCCTCCTTGTTTTGATTATATGAGAACATCCTATGGATCGAATGCTGTCATAGCATGCTAACCTTTCACAGAACCAAGCAATGCACCTTTTGCGAAATGTTTCTGCAGGAAAGGATATACCAGCAGAATGGGCACAGTGGCCACGACGATCGTCGCCATCTTAACGGTTTCTCCCGGCGGCACAAAACTTTCGCTCATCGAAGAGGAATCGCCGACCTGGCCTCCCGATGCCAAAATAACGATTTGGCGAAGCAATACTTGAATGGGCCATTTTTCTGCATCGTTAATATAAAGGATTGCTTGAAAGAACGAGTTCCAATGCCCCACAGCGTAGAATAGAGCGAAGGTGGCAACCGCAGGCAAGGACAGCGGTAATACGATTCGAATCAAAGTAACAAAATCGTTGCACCCGTCGATCTTGGCTGATTCCTCCAATCCATCCGGAAGTTGCTGGAAGAAATTTTTCAGAATAATCAGATTAAAGGCACTAATCGCTCCAGGGATGAGCAGCGACCAGTAAGTGCCTAGCATACCGAATGACTTCACAATCAGATAGGTCGGTATCATGCCTCCGCTGAACAACATTGTGAATATAACCATTAACATAATTTGACGACGCCATTTCAGACTTGGGCGCGCCAAGGGGTAAGCCATAAATATAGTAAAAACAAGATTGATTGCCGTTCCCGCTACAGTAATAAAGACCGTCACCCACAAACTGCGCATCAACGTTTGAGTCGAAAAGATATAGGCATACGCTTCCAGAGAAAACTTAGTAGGAAATAAGACGAAGCCTTTCTGCAGCAATTCTTCCGATGATGTAAAGGATGCGCTAACAATATACAGGAATGGAATAAGTGTAAGCGCAGCGAACAGAAATAGTCCGCTATAGATCATCGTGTCCAGAAGTCTACTGGACCATGAACGATCAACCATGATGAATCAACTCCTCGCTGAATGAACTAATACACGCCCTCTTCTCCAAATCTTCTCGCCAGATGATTCGCCGTGACCACTAATATCAAGCCAATGGCCGATTTGAACAATCCGATAGCCGTACTATAGCTGAACTGTCCGCTAAGGATGCCGACGCTGTACACATAAGTGTCAAACACTTCGCCAACCTCGCGATTCGTGGCGTTCAACATCAAATAAATCTGTTCGAACCCGGTGTCCAGAAAATTGCCGAGTCGTAAAATAAACAGAATGATGATGACCGAGCGAAGCGCAGGAAACGTAATATGCCATAGCTGTCTAAACCGGTTAGCACCGTCCATTCGCGCTGCCTCATACAATTGAGGATCGACTCCTGAGAGCGCAGCCAGGAAGATAATCGTGCCCCATCCGGTTTCCTTCCAAATAACCTCAGAAGTTACGACCGTCCGAAACCATTGTTCGCTGGCGAGTATATTGATTTTCTCCATTCCCATCGATTCCAGCAGTTCATTGACCGCCCCTCCTTCGGTCGTAAACAGTACGTAGGCGACACCGACAATGGCAACCCAGGAGAAGAAGTGCGGGAAGTAAATGATTGTCTGCACGAATCGCTTGTACCATTGACGCCCAATCTCATTCAGCATTAACGCTATAAGGATCGGCATCGGGAAAAAAAAGATGAGATTGTACACGGCAAGAATAATGGTGTTTTTGAACAGCATCGTAAAGGTAGGCTCATTAAAAAACCGAATAAAGTGCTTAAGTCCGACCCACTCACTCCCGTTAAAGCCAAGGAAGGGTTGATAGTTTTTGAAGGCGATCAACACTCCCCACATGGGCAAGTACTTAAATAATAGGAAATAAATCACTCCCGGCAAGAGCATGAAGTACAAATATCGATCCCGTATTAACAGCTTGCTCGTGTTGCCTTTAAGTTTGTGTTCCATCTTGCTAGGTTCTCCTTTCTTTCGCAGCTTCTGGAATGCGCTTACAAGTTCCAATCTAGAACATGAACCCATAACCGTCTATAATCATCGAGGAACCAGCCACTGACGGAACGCAAAATAATCATTAGGGCACAATAATCATAAAAGCTGCTCTTGTCCCAAATAACAGGGCCGGAGCAGCAATTTATCAGAGTTGAATCTATGAAGATAACATATGTCAGTTCGTCTTGGAGGGATTGACCGATTCAGCGGCTTTGCGGAACTGTCCCGGCGTTATGCCTTCCATTTTGCGGAATTGACGGATGAAATTTTGCGAATTCCGGTAACGGAGCTTGTCGGCAATTTCCGCAATCGTCATCTCACTCTCCGCGAGCCAGAGCTTGGCTTTCTTCATTCGGTACGTTAGCAGATAATCACTAAAGCTCGTGCCTGTTCCTTTGCTGAATACCCTTTTGATGTAGTTTGGATGATAATTCAGCGCATCTGCGCATACATCCAGCGTCAGGTCCGTATCGTAATGCTTGTGAATCATGTCAACCATGTCACTGGAGATTTGCCTGTAGTGCGCATTTCTCTGTCCCTCTATGCGTTGAATCAATGGCATAATTACAGACACCAGCAGCCACTGCTTTAACTCCTCCATGGAATACAGTTCATACAACCGAGCAAACGAAACGTTACCATCGCTGCCGTCATCGCGCATCATCTCCAGCGGCTCTCCCACTCCTTCGGCAAGCCGTACGATATCCATCAGCAATCGTACAAACAACATTTGATATTCGCGGGGATTAAGATCTTGCTGCCGTACTTCCTCTATAAATCGGTCCAGTAAGCGGCTGGCTTCCACCGGGTCGGAAGTCCGGATTGCATCACCAAGCTCGCTTGCCGATGCAACGGGGTACAGCGGATGAGAAGCAGCCCCAGGTGCGACGTCTTCGATGCTTACGATTAATTCCCGTCCGAGCCGAATCCGAAATTTCAATGCCTCCGTTGCTTCTTCATAAGCTTGCGATGTAAGGACCATCCTTTGGTACGGCCTGCTGATCCCAATGCTTACCGGGAGCTGCAGCACTTGCTTAACCGTATCCTGAATATTTCTCGCTTCATCATATACATGGCGAAGGAAAACCGGGGCATTCTCTTCAACGGAACATATCGCTGTCGCCTGAATGGCTCCGTAAGGGACAGCGAACATCCGATTGTCTGGAGAGATCATTTCTTCGATGATATTGTTTACGGCATAGATGAGCAGATCGAGGTCTTGACCGCGATATCGCGTCTCATCGAGTGAATCCAGCTGAACGACAATGAGACAGAACAGTTGCTCATGATCGGGAACCAGTTGATACTGCTGGGCCCGCTCGACCGCCTCCGTCTCGCTGACGGCCCCTTGCAGCAGCTTGAAAATAAAAAGATGCTTTAACTGGCCGACCTGATGTTTAATCTTGCCGTCCATCTCCGAATTGGACATGATCAAGCTATCGATTCTGTCGGCAATGCGTTGAAACTCGATCGCGTTGGATTTCGGGCGCGGGCCCTCTCCCAATGCGGACCTGTACAGCTTGCGGACGGGGGAATAAATCCGATTGGATCCCAGTATGGCAATCACTGACATGATCGCGAATAAGCCGAGACAGATGGCAAGCGTAAGCCAACCGATGCTGCGAGCGTCCTTGACAACCTCTTCCGGCGAAACCAGGTACAGATAGGTCCATCCGTTATAATCGGACTTCCTGTACAACACATCGATTTTGTTGTCATCCCTGTCCTTTCCCGGGAAATAACCATCCATGTTTTGTTGATGCTTTAATTCAACTATATACGGCAACTCCGCCAAGCTGGTACCGATTCGCTCCGACTCCCGGTCCGCCAATACGACACCCCGTTCATCTACGATCATCATCCTCCCCAGCATATCGGCGGGAAGCAGATCAAAGTTATTGATGTAATAATTCGGGGTTTGAATAATGAGCAATCCAGTAGGAGCGGTCGAGACAAGCGGAAATTTCTTAACCAGGCTGACATAATTATTCTGTTCGGACTCTTCGTAAACCCAGAAAGAATTCCCTTCGACTTTCAAATAAGACTCGTATTTGTTGTGGCTGTCTCCTTGTCCGATCTCGTGCAGGCCGTCGCCGTCAATAACCCAGTTGTTAGTGAAATTAACCAGTTCGACATTCGTCACATTGAGACCATAGGTCTTCATTCCGAATTGGCTGCTCATCATGTTCCGCACTCTCTCGAAGTCGCGAATGCCCAGGCTTTGCGTCATCGCCCCTTTGACGAGCACCGTACTCAAATACTGCATCGCAAGATTGTCCAGCGCCATTAACTCCTGCTCAATACGAAGATGTGCCTGCTCCAGGGCATGTTTATTGGCCGCATGGACTTTGTCCAATACGACCGAAGAGGCCTTATAATAGGAGAAAAAACCGAGCAGGATGACAGGCAGCGTCCCCAGTATGAGACTATACAATACAATCATTCGGAAATAACGAGAAAATAGTAACGGCAAGTCGATCCCCCCCTCAAAGGAAATAAGATTTCGACAAAGGGACGGGATCTCCTGCCAGGCGGATAAAACAAAGCGCACCGGGTTAGGTATGTGGTCGGATTCTGACAAATTGACAAAGAATCTGACAGCCTCACATTGTTCGTCCATGCCGCATCTTCGTATAATGTAAGCAATCAAACGAAGGAGGCGAAACATCATGTCGGCTGACAGACGTGCCATTATCGATGTCGATATTCATCACAATACGCCAAATGTGCAGGCTATCTTTCCTTACCTGTCGCAGGTGTATCGCGATCAGATCAATGAATGGGGGCTATTGTTACCGAGTTATCCGTTCATGAATGGAGGCAAAGGGGGGAGGCGCGTTGATGCCGAGCCGCCCGAGGGAGGGGCTGCAGGCTCTTCTCTCGAGTACTTGATGAGGCATCACATGGAGCCCTTTAACGTGGACTACGGAATTCTGACGGGCGAATTCTATTCAGCGGGCACAATCGCCGATGTGCAATATGCGGCCGCTCTATGCTCCGCCTACAACGACTATACGAGGGATCATTGGCTGGACCGGGACGACCGTCTGAGAGGTTCAATCAATATTCCGAAGCAGCATGCACAATTGTCTGCGCAAGAAATCAGGAGAGTGGGAGGTGACAAACGGTTCGTGCAGGTGCTCGTGCCGGGCGGCGCAGAGAAACCTTACGGCAATACATTCTACGACCCTATCTTCGAGGCTTGCGTCGAACACGATCTCGTCTTCACGATTCATATCGGCAACGAAGGCCAGGGCGTCAACCCTCCGCCTACCGGCGCCGGCTATGTAACCTACTATATCGAATCACGAGCCAGCCGCACGCAGACCATGATGGCCCATATGGCGAGCCTGATCTTCAATGGCGTGTTCGAGAAATTCCCGACATTGAAGGTCGTGATGCAGGAAGCCGGCGTCATGTGGATCGCACCTTATCTATGGAAGCTGGATCAGGATTGGAAGGGACTTCGTTATCAGACGCCCTGGGTTACGAAACCACCGAGCGAATATTTCCGTTCCAACATGTACTTATCTTCGCAGCCCATCGAGCTGACGCCTGATCCTTCGATGTTCAAGCCCATGCTCGACGCGATCTGGGCTGATGAGAGACTGCTGTTCGCCAGCGATTATCCGCACTGGGACTTCGATTCGCCGCGTCTGGCGTTTCCTAAGCTGGATCCGGATTATCGTCAGCGAATCTTCTATGACAACGCAGCGGAACTGTATAAGCTGCCACCTCGTATTACTCAGTCTTAGTCGGATCCGGGGATTGACCCGATGCATTGGAGGATACTGCCGTCCGCCATTGGCCAGGAGGCATGCCGTAATATTTGCTAAAGGCATGCGTGAAGGAGTACGAATCCAGATATCCCAGCGTCAAAGCGACTTCTTCGATGGTCAGTACGCCGGCTCGCAGCAATTCGGTCGCCTTCTCCATTCGCAGCTTCTGCAAATATTTCACGGGAGAAAGGCCAGTTCGCTCAGCAAAAACCTTGGAGAAATACCCTCGGTGAACAGAGGCATAGTTGGCAACGTCCTGGACGGAAATTCTCTCCATATAATGCGTGTGCATGTAAGCGATACTACTGGACAGCCATACATCCTGACCAACAGGCTTGATGGACGGATTCGTACGAATCATCAGACTAAATAGTCGATAGAGCAAAGAGATCAATTCTACCTGTCTTCTGGCATCGTATGACGGGTGCGTCTGAATCTGCCGCAGCACATACTCCAGCTCCGCATTCATGACCTGTCGTCCATACGACGTCCCGGCCGTAAAGCCGCATTGCTGCATCAGCTCCCCGGCTTGCGGACCGTCGAAGGAGACCCAGGCCATCTGCAGGTTAGTTGCGTTCTTCGACCTCAGATAGCGGTAGACTATGCCTGGAAACATCGCAAAAACATCGCCTTTTTCAAGCACGATGTGCTGATTGGAATAGTGCAGCTCCACTTGGCCGTCCATGACGAAATGCAGATTGTAATAATCGATTACTCGAGGCCCAACCTGATAATGGGCCTCTCCCCAAGTTTGACCGGCTTTCAGCGGCCAGAGTCCGCCACTTCTGGCAAACGAATCCGGTTGGTAAAGTTGTTGTTTGACCGTTTCCATGAAAGAAGTATAGCATGTTCGACAACAATATTAAATCAAGAGATCAGGTGGAGAGCTATGAAACCTCATTATATTGGATTACAATCGGATTTTCCCGAGAACGAACGCAGGTTGATAGAAGTAAAAGGAAAAAGCGTAGGTGTTTTTCGACTGAAAGGCGAGCTGTATGCCGTTCTGAACTACTGCCCGCATCAGGGAGCTCCCTTGTGCCAGGGACTTGTCCGACCATGGGTCAACGCCCCCGCTGCAGGGGAATTCGGGTATGATCGGGAAGGCGAAATACTGCGCTGCCCTTGGCATCAGTGGGAATTCGACATCAAAACCGGTTGCATGGTCGTAGACGGCAAAGTTCGTACAAAGACATACAAGGTTACGGTAGAAACATTCGACGTGACAGAAGAAGACGGCAAGGTTTACGTGATAGCGTGATCGTTTATACAGGGAGCATAGGCTTATTGCCTCCGTTCTCGTTGCCCATATGTTTACCGCCTGGCTAACCCTATCGGGCTTCCCCATCAATGATGCAAGCGATCTGCCGCGCAGCCTGCAGTCCACAAGTCCTCGGTGGCTCCTGTCCGGAGATTATATTTACGCAGCCAGGTTTTCATTTCTTCCCCGCCATTCTCAAGCTTCGCCAGAATGTCGTTGTCACTCAGTACGGCGGCATCGGCCACATGCCGCATTCTCGCTCCCGGTGTCACACCCTGCCCCTAACGCAAGCAAAGCCGACAGCACCTTGACGGGGTGTCAGCTTCATTGTACAAAGGGGAGACCGCAGCTTGTCGCGTTTTGGAAAGCTTCTTTTTCCCCTCACTAATTCCGTTCATAACAGCCACCTTCAGATCCGCTCCGATCTTCATAACGTCCTTGCTTCATTTGACGTTTTCCATCTGAAAGTTGCGGCAAATCAGGCGCACTATTCCTTGCTTTTATGTTTACGTGTGCACATCACCGGAGAAATGATCATAGGTACCGCTGTCCGGATCTTCCAGGTTATTTTTCCGGTCATCATCATTTCGGTTATGCAGCCCTTCCGGTTCCGGCGTATTTGTGTTTGCCAGAGGAAGCACTTCTTCCTGTGCCCGCCGTTCCAGCTCTTCCTGAGCGACCCAATCCTCATTGACCATATGGGCAGGTATCGGAATCTCATGCACAGCCAGCTTTCCGCCATGCGCCTGAGCGATCTCGATTGCAGAGGTCAAATCCCCTCCGTCCAGCTGAATATGAACATTCGGCCTTCCATCCAGAATAACCGGCGCATAACCCAGCTCATCCAGTGTATCGGATGCCATCGCGGCGTCATTATCATCGGCAAATTCAAACAGCAAATCCATATAATTTCGCATCGTATCCCTTTCCCTTCACACGAGAATAGTAAATCAACTGTTCTCTAGTGTGTCCTTATAAGGGAAGCATCATGCACAGGCTTCTATTCTTGAACGGCACCGGTGTCCGTTATTTCTCTTCTTTGATTTTCAACATCATGAACGTGGAGAGAAATTTGTTAATCCCCATCCATACCGCCACAGCGGGGACGATCAGCAGCAGCCCCGCCAGCCCATACATTGCAATTCCCGCAGTCAGCCCCATGAGACCGGCTGCAGGTGCAACAATCCAGAATCGGATGCGCTCCGCGGACTGCGAAAGTACAGGGTCCGACCATTGAAACTGTGAAATAAAACCCTCTGCAAGCATATTGCGCCATTGTGATTGTATCCAATAGGAAAGCAGAATCGGGAATACGGCAATAATCAATAGCTTCAGTACCCATGGGGACAACATGACAGCCAACACCGAAAGCGCCGAAAAACTAAACCAGAACCGCAGCAGGGAGAACCGCCGGAGAAATGATTTCACAAAGGTCTCCACCAATATAGTCTCGGGGTCAAAGGTTTTAAATATCCGGTTCGAATTGCGGAAAATCATCGGCCGGTTCAATTGGATTCGTGGTTTGCGTTCAATAACTCTCCGCAGCAGCAGATCGGTAATCGCCAAACGGGCTTTATTCTCCTGCTGGACATCCGAATCGAACGTATCGCGTGCACGCAGCTTCAGCCGGATAAGGACAACGAGGACCAATAACCCCGCTCCTGCGGGAGCGAGAAGCTGCTGCCATTTTTCGCCCAACAGCACGACAGGCAGGATGTAGGTCGCTCCCAAAACGATCGCAGCCACCAGCTTCCATGCCCATTTTCGCCAGCCGCGGTAACGCCCTACAATAAGATTGCGCCAAATCGCTCCTATGACGGCCCATATAATAGTTATCAGACATAAACCCACGATAGATCCTATCGTTAAACCATGCATGGTCATTAGAAAAGGAAGCAGAAAAGCATAGATGAGGACGGTAAACAAGGTCAGTATTACCGCGGTGTAGCCCATTCCCCGCAAAATCAGGCCGCGGCCCCACTCTTTGCGCTGAAGCAGAAAAAGAACATCAGCCTCTTCAGAGAAGGTCCGTAAATTTCCGGACAATACAACAATCACAGCCAGCCTTTCTCCTACCCAAAGCGGCATATTCGCTAGCCATATCGACGGATCTCGCCACAGCTCCAAATACAGCCCGCCGCCAATCCATAAGCCGGGGATTACAATATAGAGCCAGACGGTCCAGTCTAATGCCGTTCTCAGAACGCGCCACTGCTCATCGATGAACCGTACGACCCTGCGGCGGAACAGCTTGCCTGCTGTCCAGCGTCCAGATCTGTCCTTTTTGACATTAGCCACTGATGCTGGTATAGAATCCAAATATAATCCTCCTCAAGCTTTCTCTCCCGTATCCTGCAAGCGGCATGTTCACGTCAGTGCAAAGAAACAGTCGGTCAAAGGGGCATCCAGCGGGCAGCCCGCCTGCTCTCTGACTTCGTCAAGCGTTCCACGTGCTACAACCGAACCACCGTTAATCAGCAAAATGCGGCTGCAGATCCGCTCCGCTGTATCCAGCACATGCGTACACATGAGAACGCCTGCCCCGCGGCGACGCTCCGCTTCCAGCAGCTCCAGGAAATCGCGAGTCGCACGAGGATCCAGTCCCACGAACGGCTCGTCCACGACATAGACATCCGGCTGCAGCATAAAGCCAATGATGAGCATCATTTTCTGCTGCATCCCTTTGGAGAAACCGGTAGGAAGGCGGTGGCGGTCGTCGGTCATGCGGAAGCGGTCCAGCATGAGGCCCGCTCTTTTCAGAAAGGTCTGCTCCTCCAGTCCGTATGCGGCAGCCGCAAGCTGGAGATGCTCCCATAAAGTCATATATTCATATAGCACCGGCTGCTCCGGTACATATGCATATCTTTTATTCTCTCCCAAAAAGGCGATCGTACCGTCCACATGACGCAGCAGTCCCAGCAGCGACTTGATCGTGGTGCTTTTTCCCGCTCCGTTAGGACCGATAAGTCCTACCAGCTCGCCAGACTCTACAGTAAACGAAACGTCGCGGATTATAGGTCTGCTTTCCTCATAACCGGCACTTCGGATATCTACGGATAAAACATTTGTCATACTAGCGGTCGCTCCTTTATCGATAGCCGGTCGTTTCATGGATCACAACCAATCAGGGTCATGGGTTTGCTTCTCTCATAATAGCCTATTCTATTGCTCTATTGCTACCTTATAGTATAACGCACTACAATAGCTGCGTATAAACATCTTTAGTATGGATGGGGTTGTGCATCATATGCGGACTTCGGTCCTCGTTTCTCGCCATTCACACCTTCGTCTGCAGCTTATGGCATGCTATACTCGGTATGAAGAAAACTCTTATTAAAGAAGCAGCAGTGAGCTGGGTGCATAAAGGAGCGGGCAACAGAAAGACCCGCTGGCGCGTTCTGGAAGAAGCGAAGCGAATTCATATGATATTTGAGCAAAGGATGAATATAATTGGCCTTTGGTATAACAAGAGCAGAATTGAATGTTTGGAAGAAAAATGTCTTAAACGGCGAAACGTCTTACTTAACCCACTATTGGCATGATCCAAGGTTCCCTGGCATCACCACGGTTACCAAAGTTGGCAACGCTGATCTGGACCAGCTCAAGATGTGGTGTCTAAGGCATGGATTGAACCCGCGTTATATTCATAATCGCCCGCCATTCCCCCACTATGATTTGATGGGCACAAAGCAAATGGAAATCCTGCGCAAAGAAAAGCAGGAGGATCATATATTGCGCTTCAAGCTGGACAGAATGCCCTTGGACCTCTAAACCGATGGGATTCATGTGAAACGCGCATGACTATAGAGATTTATCCTTTGCCAGCCAACTGGCAGTTTCGGTCTACCACTTATCCCGATTCCACCAAAAAAAGCCGCTTCCCCCGGATTCCCCCGATGAAAGCGGCTCAAGATGCCAGTGCTATAATGCCAAGTCATAAAGCCTGTCTGATTGCCTTAATTCCGGAATGTCCTCAATGCCTCGTTCAAATCCCGCGTCCGGGCATATACTTGCTGGTAGATGTGGAACAAGCCGGCATATGCGTCCACTGCCGCCTGCTGCGGCTTATAGACGGATGCGCGCTTGACGAAACGCTCCGCGCAGGCATCCAGGCTCTCGAACCAGCCGCTGCCGTAAGCGGCGAGCATGGCTGCGCCGAGCCCCGGTCCCTGCTCGTTCTCAAGCGCCACAACGTCGGCATTGAAAATATCGGCCTGCATTTGCAGCCAAACCGGATTCTGCGCGCCCCCGCCGATCGAGATAATCGTGTCGACGGTTTTGCCTGCCTGGCGGAAGAGGACAACCGATTCGTTAAGCGAGAATGTGATGCCCTCCATAACCGCCCTGGCAAAATGCTTTCGCTCATGGGAGCCGTCGATTCCGATAAAACTGCCGCGAATAACCGAATCCGCATGCGGCGTCCGCTCGCCTACCAGATAAGGGGTAAACAGCAGGCCATTCGCTCCCGGAGCGACCAGTTCAATCCCCGCCAGCAGCTCATCGAAAGACTCGACTTTGGCAAACGTATTTTTAAACCAGCTTAAGGAGTAGCCTGCCGCGAGCGTAACGCCCATTGCATAGAAAGCATCCTGCTTGCCGTGATTGAAGAAATGTACCTTGCCGGCATAATCATGGCCGCTGCCGCCCTCATAGGACAGAATAACCCCTGAGGTGCCGATGCTGCACATGGTCAGCCCTTCCTGCAGAATGCCGGATCCAATCGCGCCACACGCATTGTCCGCACCTCCAGCGAATACTTTCGTCCCCGCTCCGAGACCAGCACGTTCGGCCTGCTGAGGAAGCAGCGTCCCCACCTGAGCATGCGATTCTACCAGCGGCGGACAGAAGGATTCGTCCAGGCCGAAGGAAGCCAACACATCGGGGCTCCACTTCTTGCCCGCAACATCCAGCAGCAGCGTTCCCGCCGCATCGGAGTAATCCATATGCAGCGCGCCGGTCAGACGGTAGCGCACATAATCCTTGGGCAGCAGGAACAGTTCCGCCTGCGCGAAGCGCTCCGGCTCATGCTTCCGCACCCATAAGATCTTCGGCAGCGTGAAACCTTCCAGCGCCGGATTGCGGGTAATGGCAAGGAGACCTGCCCCGAGCGTCTGCTCGATCTCACGGCACTCGGCCGTTGTGCGCGTATCATTCCACAGAATGGCGTTGCGCACGGGATTGCCTTCTCCATCCAGCAGCACAAGTCCATGCATCTGTCCGGAGAAGCTGATGCCTTCGATCGTTTCCGGCGCAATCGCCGATGAGCGGATCAGCTCGGCGATTGCGCCGAGCGTTCCTTCCACCCAATCATCCGGCCGCTGCTCGCTCCAGCCGGAATGTTCATGGAAGAGCGGGTATTCCCTTGTGGCTTCGCCGGCCACGGCACCGCTGCGGTCAAGCAGCAGCGCCTTCACCGCGCTTGTGCCAAGGTCGATCCCGATAACATAAGGCATGTGCGCTTCAAGCCTCCTTCATATAATGGATAAAGCACTCACTCATATATTAGGCAATGAATTCACATTCTACGGAAACCGTAGCTCCCATGCGGCCTGCCCCCGTCATTCAGCGCCGTAATGCACGCCGTGAAGCTCTCGCGTGGTGCAAGGAAATCTTATACGTTGAAAATCGCTTCATTCAGAAGCAGCTTGATCCGCTCCTGACGGCCGGACAAGTTTTGAATCGGGTTGTTCTGCATGGCATACTGCTCCAGTGTGTGGAGCGTTGCTTTGCCAGCCACGATTTCTGCGCCAATGCCTTCGCGGAAGCTGCTGTAGCGGTTGTCGATGACATTGTCGAGCACCTTGTTCTCAATCAGCTTGGCTGCCGCTTTCAATCCCCAGGCATAGCTGTCCATACCGGCAATATGAGCGAGGAACAGATCCTCGTCCTCGAACGAGCCGCGGCGCACCTTGGCATCGAAGTTGATTCCGCCATTGCCAAGTCCTCCGGCTTTGAGCACTTCATACAAGGTCAGCGTCGTCGCATACAGATCCGTCGGGAATTCATCCGTATCCCAGCCGATCAGCAGGTCTCCCTGGTTGGCATCGAGCGAACCCAGCATGCCGTTAATTGCGGCTACGCGGATCTCGTGCTCGAAGGTATGGCCGGCCAGCGTCGCGTGGTTCGCTTCAAGGTTAAGCTTGAACTTGCTTTGCAGATCGTATTTTTGCAGGAATGCAATCGTCGTCGCCGCGTCGAAATCGTATTGATGTTTTGTCGGCTCCTTCGGCTTCGGCTCAATCAGGAATTGAGCGTCGAATCCGATCTCACTCGCATATGCGACCGCCATGTGAAACAATCGCGCCAAATTGTCGAGCTCCAGCGCCATATCGGTGTTGAGCAGCGTGTCGTAGCCTTCGCGGCCGCCCCAGAACACATAGTTCGCAGCGCCCAGACGTTTGCCTACTTCAAGGCTTTTCTTCAGCTGCGCGCCGGCATACGCATATACATCCGCATTGGAGGTCGTGCCTGCACCGTGTACAAAACGCGGATGCGTGAACATATTCGCCGTATTCCAGAGCAGCTTCGTTCCGGTCGATTTCATGTTGGCTTCCAGCAGGTCCACAATGGTGTCGAGGTTCTTGTTCGTTTCCTGCAGTGTGTTGCCTTCTGGCGCGATATCGCGGTCATGGAAGCAGTAATAAGGGATGCCGATCTTCTCCAGAAATTCGAAATTGGCGTCCACACGCGCTTTCGCCTGGTCCATAGCGTCGGCATAATCCCAGCCGCGGACAGCTGTCCCTACTCCGAATGGGTCCGCTCCCGATGCGGTAAAGGTGTGCCAGTACGCAACGGCAAAACGAAGATGCTCCTCCATTGGTTTGCCAAGTACGATTTCTTTAGGGTTGTATTGCTTGAATGCAAGCGGATTGTCCGAGCCTTTCCCTTCAAAAGCAATCTTGCCGACTGATTTAAAATAACTCATGAATTGGGCCTCCTAAAATAGATGATAGCAAGCTTGGATGTTCATTATTGAAAACGTTCTTATAGCTATAGTAGCATCACCAAACTTGGTTTGTCCATTAAACTAAGTTAATATTTCAAAAATAATTGCTTCTCCTTTCCCTTCCATCCAAACAGTATCTATGAACCCAAACGTGGTAAACAAAAGATGCATCATCAGCCCCTCCCGTGGTAAAATCGTACCCATATCCATGAAGAAGAGCGGATGAAGGGAAGCCTCATACATGAAAACAACCGGAGACTTGGCACTGGTCAAAAAAATAAATACTGCGATTGTACTGGAGGCCATTCTAAAAAATGCGCCCTTGTCCAGAGCCCAAATATCCGAGCAGTCCGGATTGAATAAAGCGACCGTATCCAGCCTTGTCCAGGATCTGATCGATCATCACCTGGTCATCGAAACCGGCCCGGGACAATCAAGCGGCGGACGAAAACCCGTGATGCTGATATTCAGGGGCAGCGCCGGTTATGCCATCGGTATTGATCTGGGGGTTAATTATATCCGCGGCGTTCTTACCGATCTGGAAGGAACGGTCATTACGGGACGCGAACAGACGCTGAAGACGCATGAGCTCGAAGATGTGCTGCCCAAGCTTAACGATTGCATCGAGGCGCTGATCGCGGCGATGCCGCAAAGTCCCTACGGTCTTGTTGGGATCGGAATCGGTGTGCCGGGCATTGTCAACGACCAGGGCGATATTCTGTTCGCCCCGAATCTGGCCTGGTCCCATGTTCCCTTGGAAACAATGATGAAAGAACGTTTCGGCGTTCCTGTGACGATCGATAATGAAGCGAATGCGGGAGCCCAGGGCGAGCAGAAATACGGCGCGGGACGTGGAATCAGCAATCAGATCTATGTCAGTGTGGGGATCGGAATCGGAACCGGAATTATTCTGGGCAAAGAATTGTACAAGGGCGCATCCGGCTTCTCCGGCGAGCTCGGCCATCTGTCCATTGAGATGAACGGCAGGCCCTGCCGCTGCGGCAACAAAGGCTGCTGGGAACTGTATGCCTCGGAGAATGCGCTGCTGGAACAGGCTGAACCGCTTGGCTATGGGGATTTGGAGAGTTTGCTCGCCGCTGCCGAGGGCGGAGACCGGAAGGTTATCGAACTGCTGGGAAGGATCGGGGAATGTCTGGGAATCGGCATAGCCAATATTGTCAATGTGTTTAATCCAGAGGTTGTGATCATCGGCAACCGGATGAGCCGGGCGAAGGACTGGATCGGCGATGCCGTGCGGAATGCCGTGAGCAGGCGTACGCTCTCTTACCACCGCGAGCGGCTGCAAATCCTGTTTGCCGAATTAAGCGAACAGTCTGCAGTAAGAGGAGCGGCGTATTACGCGATCAGCCGTTTCTTCGTCAAAATAAAAGGCGGAGGGTAGGCCCGCTTCGTGCCTGAAGCGTGGCTGCCCTCCACCTGTTTAGCAAGTCAATCGCAAACTTTACCGGCTTCTTTCGATCTCGATGACCACTTCGTCCTGTCCAGAGCCCACATCATACGTGAGCGTATATTCCCGCTCGGCGGCCGGCTGCAGCCGCGCCGCTGAGCCGTTAACGCGCCCCGCAAGCAGCTTCCCCTCCAAACGAAGGCGGATTTCCCCGATAGGCGAGGTAACGGCAGAGTGGCTTACAATCAGCCTCAACCCGCCAGTCTGCCGGTCGAAATCAATTTGCCTGATCATCCCCGTGGAGCAGTCCGCGTCCCCCGCATCCGCGTCGCCTTCTTCTTCTGCGAAATACCAGGATACCTGTCGGCCCGCAACGTCAAGCGGCACAAAAGAAAGCTGCGTGTCTGATCCGTCTGTCGTAAAATCGCCCAAATATCCGATTTCACCGTGCACCGGCGAAGCGTAGGCGAACGAACGCAGCCCAAGCAGCGTGCCGTACAAGCTTAATCCCCCGTCGCCGGTGCATACATGGTCGCCATAATTCGGCGATTCCTGTTCCCGGCAATAACTCATGCTCGCCCGCCCGTCTTCATGGATTTTCGCCGTCGAGCCAAGCAAGCCTCCATAAATAAGCGCAAGCACTCGAGGACCGGGCTTCAACCTGCCCTGCCGGACAAACATCAGCAGCGCGCTTGAATTAAGCGGACTTGTATAATGATGGCAGGTTTCCGCATAGTCGGTGCCTGCATCCCACCAGCGGATGTCGCTGCCCTGCCACCACCAGACCGGCTGATCTCCGCGCACAGCCAGCATAACCGCAGTAATCTCCTCCATACAGCGGGTTTCATTGAAATACTGCGCATAATAGGCGACGCATTCATAACCCGTGTTGTCATAAGCGCATTCCGAACCGTAAGGGACATCGCCTTGAAACAGCAGACCGGCATGGTGACGGACCTTCATGAGCAGCGTGTAATAGAACTCGACCATTTCTTCCTGCTGAAAGCCTTGCAATATGGCGAAGATTCGCTGCCCGCCCATCATGCCGGTGATCAGATCCATCGGCCGGGAGACATCGTACATTTTCATGAGCGTATGGAAAGCGAACGTCAAATACTGCTCGGCCGTAAATCGCGTTGTCAAGCCATACAGCCGGGCAATCCGGTACATCGAATAATACAGATTGGCGACATGCATATACTCGTACGAACGGCTTGCGCTGTAATCACCAAACCACCAAATGACTTCGTTATTTTCCGGGCTTTGCAGAAAAGTGCGGACGTAAGTGACGATATAACGCTCCAATTCCGCAATCTGCCGTGAATCCGGAAGAATTGCATTCTTCTCCGCGGCAAACATGGCATCGGTGATCCCGCCCTCATACGAGCCGTTGCCCCATAAGCTCTCGGCCTTGGCGCATAGACCTTCGCCCTTGAATTCATCAAAATCGCCAATCGTATAAGGAACAATGGCTCCATCCAGCACGCTGCCCGCTTCGCGGTACACCTGTTTATCGAGAATGAAATCGGTACGGCGCTCCAATAAATCGCGCAGCGGATCCGTAATTCGGAACAGCAGCACAGCCGGCTCGGCGCCTTCTCCGGCAACACGTACAAGCTGTTTGCCTGTCCCGCGGAATTTGAGCTTCCAAGTGTGGCCGCCCGCCCATTCCCGCCCGGAGATCAGCTCGATGTTGCCGTCGTCAAGGAGAGACAGCGGCCCGCGGCCCTTCGCTATAATTTCAAAGGTTTCATCGATCGGGCCTGTCATCGCCGGGACAGCCATAACGCTAATTTTGTCGCGGCTGACCAGCACCTCCTCCAGACGCTGACGCTTATCGATAAACCCGAGCTCCAGCCCATAAGAAGCGGTCTCCCCGGCTTCAAGCGCAGTCGAGCTGACCAGCGAATCGGCGATCAGCGGTTCATAGCCGCTATTCTCCAAATAACCTTGGGCATGCAGGAACAGCAGGCTGCTTCCAGGCCAGGAATGATTGGCGATTGACGGCCGCTGGACGTCAATCGTGCCCGGATAATGCGCTGTATGCTCAAAACGGGTGTTCGCGAGGGGAATACAATACAATAACGGCTCTGTTCCGTTCAAGCGTTCAACCAGTTGATAGCCATGCTCCCCGCCCGGATGGATATGCTCATATACCTTGTGGTTATACAAGTATCGCTGGTCATAACGCCAGGGACAATAATAATTATTCACCGGCGCGGACAACGCAAGCTCAGCCAGCTCGATGGCATCACCTTTTGCGGTGATGGCGATGTTGACGGTGAGCGTCTGCGCCTCCTTGATGTATGTTTTCACAACCTGGACATGCTCGTTATCGAATACGAATGCGTGCTCGTTTCCCGGTTTCCTGCTGCAGGCGAGCCATTGCCGGCGATAGGTTTCATCTCCAACCAAACGGTAGCCCAGCAGAATCGCCCCATACCCCTCCACTTTATTGGCGGCTCCTGTGCCAATTAAAGGAAGCTCCACCGGTCCGGCGATATAGTTTTCCCGGAAAACATCCCCTTCGTATCCGATATACACAATCTCGCCGCTCTCGGAATTCAAACGCAGCTCCATGCCAATGCCTGTCGTATTTGCAATCATTTCAAATCCTCCATCTGCGTCTGCCCCGCACCGGCTATCCCCGGCAGATTGATCTTCCACACTTTCGCTTTCTCGATCTGCCGCTCTGCCTCGCCGGCGTGAACGGAGATCGTATCTGCAAGGATGGATAACGTTGGAATCAGCTCCGGCGCTTCCTCGCCAGCCACTCCCCACGACCACTCGTGTACGCCGCTCGAACCTTTGCCCGGAGCGGGATGCGCTAAATAATGGGTTTGCCTGGAATAACGGTACAGCGCATATTCATAAGCCCCCGGAGCTCCGCCTTCATGGAACAGCCCGAATGCGCCCCATAACGCATCGTAGCTGTTCTCGCCAAAGAGCAGCAGCTCTGGGTAGCGGGCTTTCATTTCCTGCGCCCATGCCAAGGTTCCCTCATAAGGGGAATAACGTGGATCGTTAACCCAGTAGCTGGATACATCCAGAAAAATACCGTCAACCCCAAATGTATCGACCAGATAACCCGCTCTGTCGAGCATGTGCCTTCTGAACTCCGGATGACCGAGATTCGCCAGAACGCTGTTGCTTTCGACCGAGAGATCATAATCCCAATCCACCCAGTTAATCCGGCACTCTTGCCCCCATGAATCATGCGCTGCAGCATCCTGCAAACCCAGCTGCCCGGCAAATTGCAGATTGAGCGCATTCGCGCCCATCATGGGCACAACGCGGAAACCCATATCCCGGGCAGTCCGGATCAGGCTGGCGAATCCTTCCGTGCCGCCCATATACTCGCTTGGCTCATATTTCGGATAATTATAATAATACCTGCCGTCCCAGGCAGGCAGGAAAACCAGCACTTCATGAGCGGGAATCCGCTCCGCTATCCATGCCAGATCCTTCTCCATGCCGGCAAACGTATGGAAGGCATGACCGGTCCAATGCTCGCCATGCATGATCGCAACCATCTTGATCCCATCCAGCCAGGCCGGAATGTCCGTGCGCTGCTCATAAGGCACCAGATTGAAATTCGTTTCCAGATCCCCGCATCGCTCCATGACAATCCTGGACCGCTCGGTACAAGCTCCAATATGCCACGACGGAGCTGTAATTTCGTTTGTCCGGTGCCTTGCATCCTCCTGGTGGACCAGATCAAGCACGAAAGCCTCCAAATATGGGTCGTAGTGGGCGGCGAATCTTTTGGCCCGAACGGAGCTGTCCTTGGTCATGGCATACCAGGATCCGCCAGCGGCATCCTCCACAAACACAAGCGGCATCTTCATACCGAAGCCAGGATAATGTTTCGCGCCGATGCTGCGATTGAGACCGATTTCCTCCCGTTTGCCCTGATCATAGTTGATGGCCGCGATGTTGATCCCGACTACCTCCAGCATGATCGACTTGCATATTTCATCCGCATGGCTGCCCTTAGCATTCACGATATAACGCCCGTCATGACCGCGTTCGATCGTAAGTTCGATGGCCCCTTCCGCTTTGCGCTGATTGCCTGCCCAGGACAAGCCGTCTGCCTTCAACTGCACCCGTCCGTCTCCGTGCGATAAGACAACACGATCTGGATCTGGCGCATAGACGTTATTTACTGTAAATAACCGGACCGCAAACTGCAGGTCATCCAACCTGACAAATGTGTCTCCAAAGTCATAGCTGATCGTATACAAAAGTTTTGTCCTCCTTGGATTAAATCCCGCATCTATCCGCCTGCTGGTCGGAAACTTCCCTAGCCCTTAATTCCGGTCAGGCTGATTCCTTCAATAAAATACTTTTGTCCGATAAAAAAGATCGCAATGGCCGGAAGCACCATAATCGCCGAGCCTGCCATCAACAAATTCCATTCCGTCGCATACATTCCCTTTAACTGCAGCAAACCGAGGGCCAGTGTATATTTGGCATCCTCATTGAGAAAGATGAGCGGGCTAAAAAAGTCATTCCACACATTCATGAACGTAAAGAATGCGACAACAATCAATGCAGGCTTGACGAGCGGAAGCATAATTCGGGTGTAGATTTGAAAAAAAACGGCTCCGTCGATAAGGGCGGATTCATCCAGCTCCTTAGGGATATTCATAAAAAATTGCCGCATCAGAAAAATATTAAAGGCTCCGCCGCCAAACCAGGCAGGCAAGGTCAAAGGCCAAAAGGTATTGACCGCCTTCAGCTCGGACCACATGATGAATGTGGGAATTAGCGTCACCGCCGAAGGCAGCATCATCGTCGATAAGATCAAGGCAAACCAGACATGCTGGAAGGGAAAACGCAGACGGGCAAAGCCGTATCCGCACATACTGCTTGTAATCACCACCCCGAGCATAACCGGCACCATAATGAACATCGTATTTTTAAAATACAAGGCGAACGGAATCATAGAAAAAACATCGACATAATTGTGCCACAGCAGCTGTTCGGGCCAGATTTTCGGCGGAAAAACAAACAGTTCGTCCGTCCGCATCAGCGAGCTGCGGATCAGCCACACAAACGGAACAGCGGCAAGGACAGCGAACAGCAGCAGTACAACAAATGTGACCAGTTTACGTATACGCATCCTATTTGCCACCCCCGTAATGAACCCAGCCTTTGGAGCTTTTGAACACAACTGCAGTCAGCACGGCAATAAGGGCGAATAATATCCACGAAAGCGCGCTGGCGTAGCCGAAATGGTTTTGTTGAAACGCTTCCCGGTAAATCAGGAAGACATAAAACAAGGTACCGTTGTTGGGGCCTCCGCCTGTCATCACATAGGCCTGCGTGAAAGCCTGCAGCGATCCGATAAGCCCCATCACCAGATTGAAAAAAATAACCGGCGTAATCATGGGAACCGTCACGAACCTGAATTTATGCCAGCTGTTCCCGCCGTCGATTTCCACTGCCTCCAGCAGATGCTTCGGCACATCCTGCAGGCCGGCGAGAATGATGAGGGCTGCACTGCCGCAGCCCCACATGCTCATCAGAATCAAAGACGGTATGACGGTCGTTTCATCGTAAATCCACATGAGCGACGGCAGGCCGACCGCTTTCAGAACAGCGTTCAACAACCCGAAATCGGGGTTGAACAGCCATACCCAAAGCATGCTGGACGCGACGGCTGGGACGATCGTCGGCAAATAGAAGACCGTCCTGAACAGTGCCTGGCCTTTTACTTCGTAATTCATGAACAAGGCGACAATGATGGAAGCGAGCATCGTGAACACGACACTGCCCAAAGCAAAGTAAACCGTGACGAGCAGCGATTTTTTAAAAAACAGGTCGTCGGTAAATATCGTCTTGTAATTATCAAAACCTACCCAATTCGCGCCGCTAATGATCTGCCAGTCCGTTAAGCTGATAACCAGGCTTGCGATCATCGGACCGATCGTCCAGATCAGCAGCCCGAGAATAGCGGGCAGAGTAAACAAATACCCGGCAATCGCTTCCTTCTTCTTAAGGGCGTGAGCTTTCATCACGGGCTTACTCATACTTGTATTTATCCCCGTATTTTTTCTTCAGCTTCGGCAGAATATCGTTTTTAACGACATCTTCCGCCGTTTTTTTGCCCTGCCACAGCTGATCGAGCGCGGGATTAATGATGGTGAAAGCTTCCATGTCCTCCCAATAATAAGACGGGTTTTGTGCCGTATGATTCAAACCGTAGTCAATGACCGCCGTTTTATACTCTGGAGGGTGAACGGGATTGTCCATCCACTTTTTGATCAACTGCTCATCTTTATACCATTCTTCCTCGTTAGGCATCCATAAGCCGTTCTCAATTAAACTGATGCTGTACTCGGGATTCATAATAAAGGCATAGACCTCTTCGACCTGCTCTTTGTATTTCTGTGTCCTGTCCGTGTTGAAAATAATAACCGGCTCGCCAAAATTGGTCGTGACTGGCGTTTCGAATTTGGGCAAAACCCCGATACCCAGCTGCAGTTTTTTCTCCTTAACGGCTTTGCCCAAGGTTTGCAGCGACCACTGTCCGCTGATGGACATGGCGATTCTTTTGGTTAACAGCGCCGTATCTTCCGCCGGTATGGTGGACATTTGCGATGGTTTGGGCATAACCTGGTCTTTGTACATCAGGTCGGCAATCGATTGAAGCGCTTTCACCGATGCGCTGCTTCCAATGGTAATGGTCGAGGTATCCTCCGATACGACACCCGTTCCGCTACTGAACAGCGCTGCCGGGTAATATTGCCCCAGACTTTGAATATTCACACCAAAGGTTTGAATATTATTGGCGTCGAACCCGTCTTCTCCCGGATGTTTGCCGCTGCGGTCTGTGGTTAATTTCTTGGCGGCATCCACAAATTGCTCCCACGTCCAGGCCTGATCCGCCGATGCGGGCGGGTAAGGGACATTCGCCTGATCGAACAGCTCTTTATTATAGTTCATAAGAAGAATCTCGTTTGCTACCCCGGCTCCGATAATCGAGCCATCTTTGTTTTTGAAAATAACGGAGTCCAGCTTCTTGCCGATCCGGTCGCTGTTGTAGAGTTCCGTCAGATCGGCAAATTTGTTGCCTTTCTGCCAAACAGCAAGCGACCCGGAAGGGAAATAACCAAGATCGGGCAGCGTATTGGATGACGCCATGGTGTTCAGCTTGGTTAAATAATCATCGGCGATATGGACGCCTTCAACGTGGATACCCGGATGGGTACTGTTGAATTGATCCAGCAGCTTAAGCATGGCATCCTTCTCCTCCGGTCCTCCCCAGAAGGAAAATTTGACCGTAACCGCTTCCTGATTCCCTTTGTTTCCGTTCTCATCACCTTTACCGGTATTTGTGCCTTCATCGTTCTTCGTCCCGCCGCAGCCTGCAAGCAGAACCAGGATGAGACACGTTATGATCGCCATCCCGCCAATTTTTTTCGCTTTTTGCATTCCCATGACCTCCAGCTTTTTTGATTTCGGATTAATCCCACGCTCAGAATATCATCCTCATCCGCTGCTGTCGGTATACGGAAAAATACGATAGGTGGATAAAACTGACCATATATCGCATTGCATCTTTTTCTGATAGAATAAATCCATGCTGAAGTAAGGCTGATAACATAGTATAAATGATCTTATGAGAGTGCGGCTTGGTATCCTATATGTATATTAGGTGGTGAAAACTGATATGGAATTCGTGAAAATAAACATCGATCGTCCGCTATCGTTTGTGTCTGCGGGCAGCTTCGTCGCCGATGGGCCATGGATTCATCAGAAAAGGACGATTACCAGCTTCGAGCTCATTATCGGCGTTCGTGATACCGTTTCCATTGAACAAAACCAGCAGCGTTACAGCTTGAACCCGAAACAGACTTTGCTCATTTTGCCCAACCATTCCCATCATGGTTACGACTGGTCCAGCAAAAATTGCTCTTTTCACTGGTTTCATTTTCATTGCGAGAGCGACTATGAGATATTGGAAGAGAAAGACGTGATTGCCGATCTGCATGTGCTGGACAACAATCCGTATTACCATCGTTTAGCCGGTTACGTGTATATTCCGATCTTCTCTTCGCCTCCGGAAATCGAACGGGTCAATATCCTGTTTCACCAACTGCTGCATATGATGGAGTCCAATTATTACACCAGACACGGCATGGACTATTTGCTGACCCTGCTGTTGATCGAATTATCCGAGCAGATGTTGTCCTATTACAAAAGCATTTCCTTCTCAGACGGGGAGATGGATGCGGCCAACAAAAAACTGATGAAAATGCTGGAGTGGATCCGCATTCATTCCACGGAAGACATCTCCGTCCAGGACGTCGCGGAGCAATTTACGTACAATAAGGATTATTTGACCCGATTTTTCAAAAAACATATGGGGATGAGCATGCAGGAATATATCCATAGCCTGAAAATTTCCAAAGCCAAGGACATGCTGTACCAATCCTCCTTGAGCATCAAGGAAATCGCCTACGCCCTTGGATTTCAGGATGAGAAGTATTTTATGAAGCTGTTCAAACGGCTTGAGGATCTTACCCCCACCGAATTTCGCAGAGCCTATTACCGTACCCATTTAAATAATAAATAAATAAATAAGCTGAAGAGAAATAGGCTTCATCTTACTTACGAGTGTATAAAAGAAACATAACACGAAGCTTTTTCAACAATATCGATTGCAGCTACCATTATAAGAAAGGGGATCTCTATCTTTGATTAATAAATATACCATTGAGAAATTTGTACGCTTCACAGAGCCGCTTAATTCATTAAAAACAAAGTTCGGCGGGCAGCCGGTCTGGATTACGGAGCCACAATGGCCCCTAAGCAGCGGCTGGGACAATCGGCCGATGATGTTTGTCGGGCAGATTGAGCTGGACAAGGAACTGTTTGACGATCCTTCGAATAGTGGTTCCGCTTCAGACAGCGCTGGGTCTGAGGCAAGTAAGACGGCTGAGTCCGGAGCGGACCAGGAGCAGCGGATAGCCTATATTTTTGTAACTCATTCGGTCAGCGGGGAGGAAGGTTTCTTTGATCCGGATATTATCGATCCGGACGGAGGGGAAAATGCGGTTATTATCCAGCCTGGCGGCAAGCTCCTCGTAAAGACAGTCCCGCTGGAAAACGGGCCAACATTGTGGGATGACAACGGTCAAGCATACGAAGGCCGCCTGCAGCTAAAGCAAGAACAGGACCCTGACTTCATCGATTCCGAATCTTACCTCCAGCTCTCCGAAGATGAACAACGGGCATATTCCGACGTGGTAGACGGCGATAAAATAGGCGGTGTACCTTATTTTTTTCAAGGTGATGGCTGGCCCGACGACAGCAGATGGCATTTGCTGTTGCAATTACATGCTAATTTTAAACCCTTCAGCCTGAATATCGGATCCGCGCCGACTCTTTTTGTTTTTGTTTCCGAGGATTTGACTACGGGGAAGCTGGTTATTCAGGATTCATAGGGTCCATGAGGCCATGTAGTCTGCCGGTCGGCAGATACTTATAGCAGGGAAAGCTCCATCGTCCTACCGGCAAAAACTGTCTTATAGTTTTGTTTTACTAGAAGCTCCTGGTAAAAAGCCTTGGTAATTCCGCAGCCTATAGCGGCATCAAATCACGTCTCTTGGCAATCGGCTTGCAGGCGGAGCATAGCCCAATAACTGTCCCGTTGTCGTCAGCGTAGAACGTTAAGTGTTTGGCTTCTTTTCGGCAGTGTGAGCACTTTTTCCCTTCCGTCCCGTGGTGCGGTGACGACACCGCACCTTCAGCCGGCTGTCGTCTTTTTTTACGCCGTTTATAATCTTGTAGTACCGCAACATTGTTTCGACGGTGCCGACTTTTGATCATGTAAACAACAACAGGCACACCAACGATCAAAATAATAAT
Organism: Paenibacillus nasutitermitis; assembly: GCF_014641075.1. Lineage (GTDB taxonomy): Bacteria > Bacillota > Bacilli > Paenibacillales > Paenibacillaceae > Paenibacillus_Z > Paenibacillus_Z nasutitermitis. The sequence continues at coordinate 46,339 of NZ_BMHP01000001.1, read as the reverse complement.
AACTGCCAGCATCAACTTCCTCATCACTTTACCACCTGGATATAGATTCTAAATTCCACCTTGTTCCATTCTGGATAGCCTGCAGCAGCTGGTTAGCTTTTATAATGATTCATCCCTCTTTTTTCAAATCTGGCACCAATTGCTCAAGTGAAACCGGATATATCGGCCGGATCAGTTCAAGAATGGCTTTTGCGTATTCTTGTATTTCCTGTTGAGCGTCATGCTCTAGTCTCTGTGCCAGAAAATGGGCAACGGATTGAACAGAGGCTGTCCAGTACCACCGCACATACATGCCGTAGGCGGGAAGAAACAATCGGGCTTGCTCTGCGCAAATGCCATCGGAAAGCGCGGCTTCATATTTTGCAATTCCCGATTCTATGAAGTCCATTAGTTCCCGGGTATGTTTTTCACCGAGCTCCCAGGCTAGCCGTTCACCGCTGCCCTGCTTGGAGTTTTCCGGCTTCGATCTCCACTCTCCTGCTTGAGGAATATAGAAAACAGGATCTTCCGTTATGTAACGTCGGCTTGACTCGTTCCAGGCATCTAGACTGTCGCCGGTTCCTTCATAATGAGCTGACCCCACCACATACTTCCACCACTGTCTGGCCACCATTAGGGGCGCATATACTTCAAATTGTACAATGGCATGTCGAAATGGAGAGGTATGCCCTTCACGGGCAAGGAATTTGATCAGTTTTTTATCCCGCTCATCCAATTCAAGCGACTGCTTGGCATAAGAAACACGGGCTGAGTTAACAACGGTCAAGTCAGACCCCATATGGTCCACCAAACGCACATACCCCTCATTGAGAACCTTGATAACCGTCATTTTTGGATGTCCCCCTTCGATTCTTATCATAGCTTCTATGAAGCGGGATTGATTTCCTGCCAGCAATCAACAATTTACCCTTCCATGCCGTGCAGCTCTGTCGATGCTGCTTGTTGAATCCGATACGTGCAGCGGGCTTGGCCTGACAGGATATGCCCGGTTCTTTCCACTTCAACATCTTCACCCAGCACCTGCTGCAGCATTTCTTGTTCCTTTCGGCAAATACCGGAACATATTTGCGCTGCCTCGCAGATGGGGCAATGCTTCTCCACAAACAAGAACGAACCGTCCGGATTTACGGCAATTTCCGCCATATAACCTTCAGCAGTACGCAGCTCCGCAAGCGCCTCCAGCTGCTCTTTTAACGAAAGACTGCCCGGTGCCTCCTTCAGGTATTGCTGCACCATTTTCCGGTTTCGAATATCCAGCAGCTTGTCTAATCCTTCTTCGCCGAAAGCTTCCCTCATCGAGTCAATCAATCGCACAGACAGCTCGGCATGGCCGTCAGGAAAGAGACGGTTCGCCTCCGTTGTTAATTTCCATACCTTCGCAGGACGCCCCATAGCTCTTGCTTCTTCACTGAATTGAACTAATTTCTGACTTTGTAAATTATATAAATGCTGTCGGACTGCCATTCTGGTGATGCCGATATGCGTTGCCAGTTGTAGAGCATCCATGGGCCCTTCCTGCTTCAGAAGCTTCCGGCTCGTCCGCTCGGCACTGGATTCTTTATCCCGCGGTTCTTTGTTGTTCATTCGCAGCCACATTCATTTCTTCTATGAAAAAGTAAGTATGGTCTTCTATACACATAGTAAAGAATTGTCTTGACAAAGTCAGTCATCCCGCCTGTTCTGCCAACTCCTTAATATCCCTGCTGCAAGATAACTTTTGCCGCGAATCAGTTGGAAGTTCGCTCCATTTGCGTCAAGAACCCCTTTTCCGTCGGTGATGATATTTATAGCATAAGATGCTGTGTGTCCTGCTTTGGCTTGCAATCATCCGCATCCATCGTTTGATATTAATGCCTTTCATCATGAAGAACATATAGCGGAAAAAATGTCGATTTTCAGGCCCGTTTATAACGCTAAGTTCCTTTCGATGAGCATAGTTGGCACAATTGGATATTCACGCTTATTGCACCGTCCAACAAATCATTTCACTACTCTGACTTATGACAATACGATCCTCTTGGATACCGGATGTACGCAGTCAAATAGACTAGCCGTGTCGATCGTCTCCACCATCATTCCTTTATCGACGATTGCGACTTGGTCGGAAAGAACGTTGACAGCCAGAACATCATGCGAAATAAACAAATAGGATAGACCGTATTTTTCCTTGAGCTCCCTCAAGTGCAACAGAATCTGCTTCTGCACGATCATATCAAGGCTGCTCACCGGCTCGTCAAGCACAATCAGCTTCGGTTTCAGCGCAATCGCCCGGGCGATATTCACACGCTGCAGTTGTCCTCCGCTCATTTCCTTCGGTGTTTTGCGCATATCGCCCGGATCGAGTCCGACCGTCTCCAGCAATTCGCCGATGATACGCTGTTCCTCTTTCGAAGACATCTGTTCATAGTTACGGAGAGGCTCTCCGATAATTTGCCGGATCGTCATACGCGGGTTGACAGCGGAATAACAATCCTGAAAGACAACCTGCAAATCTCGACGCCACAGTTTGCGCACCGCGCGATCCGAACGGTACAAGTCCACTCCTTGAAACAGGACTTTACCGCTTTCGGGTCGAAGCAGCCCAAGCACCATTTTAGCGATTGTACTTTTACCTGCCCCGCTTTCTCCGAGAATCCCTAGACACATCCCCTCCTCGATAACGAACGAAATGTCGTTCACACCGGAACCTGCTGACTCTTTGGAGCGAAACCAGCCGGAAGCGGAATAGGTCTTGGTTAGTTGATCTGCTATTAGCAAGCTCATGGAGCCACCGCCTTCTGTCCACGGTGACACAAAGTGAGCAGCAAAGTGAGCACACCGATGCAAACAGCAGCAACCAGCATTCCACGATAGGTGAAAGCGTCGGCCACCAGGCCCATCAAGAACGCGCCCGAAGATGTACCGAAGTCCGCGGCGGCAATAAACCATCCGATGGAATACCCCCGAACCTTTTCTGGAACAACAAACGAAATGTACGTCATGAGAGTGGGATACAATAATGACAGCGCCAGTCCATTACATATCGCAGCAGCCAGCAATACAGGCGTAGACAATGTTAGTGCCAGAAGCGCTGGTGACAATGTAAAACAGATGACAAGCAGGATGAGAAGGCCTTTCGGAAACGAATCGGAGGATGGAATATACTTACGCCCAAAAAAACGAATCAAAATTAATACTCCCGTTTCGACCAGAAAATAAAGCGGTGCCGTATCCAGCCCCCGGCTCTCCAAATAAAGCGGCATATAGGTAGGCGCTATACAGAAAACAATCGATGCCAGTAGCATGACTAACGCTGGAAAGACAATCGCTTTGCCCGCCTTCCTTTTTCCTTCGGTAGTAACCGGCTCCATTTCTTGCTTATTCTGTTTCAATGATCCCTGGCCAAGCAGTGTATACAATCGAACGCCAAGAAAGATGTTGCAGAAACCCAGCACCGCGAACAATAGCAGCATGCCCGTTATCGTCACTTGATCTTTCATAAACAATACGAGCGCCGGTACAAATGTATACGGCAGCATCGATGCCAATGACAATAAGGAAAGCCCCTGTCCCCGCACCTTATCGGTCAGCAAATCCATAATGAGTAGATGAACGGTCATCGAGAAAAAGGCCAGAATGGCTCCTTGTAAAGCCCGCATGACGGCAAAAGCCCACAGGTTTCCGACTGTATAACTGATAAGCACGATCGCATTCAGTACTAGCGCGATCATAAAAATGTTCCTGGAACCAAATCTATCGACAACCTTACCGGCAACCGGACGTAAAAACATGGAAACAAACATATACGAGCCCATAATGATCCCGATTTCCATGCGTGCGGCGCCAAGCTTCTGCGATAAAAATGGCAAGGCGATAATGAGCATATGGTTGGTTGCATAAAAAACAAAGGCAACCGCATACAGCCATATAGCCCGATGACTAAATGGATTTTCTTTGATAGCAGGTATCACTTTGTTTCACCCCTATTCCTTCCTGCTGTCAGCGGTCAGTCTGGCATTCAGCAACATTTTCGTGTATTCGTGTTGAGGACGGGACATCAGCTGAACCGCATCGGCTTTCTCCAGAATCTGGCCCTGTTTCATCACGACTACTTCATCGGCCAGCGCGCCAATGATGCTAAGATCATGTGACACGAGCAGTATTGCGGTATGTCCCTCTTCCTTTATCGCTCGGAACGCATCCATCACCTTGCGGCGATTGACGCTATCAAGCGCTGTCGTCGGTTCATCGGCTATCAGGAGAGACGGTTTCATCGATAAGGACAATGCAATCATGATCCGTTGCAGCATCCCTCCGCTTAATTCGAACGGATATTGCTTAAGGATCTTCCCGGCATCGCTTAGCCCCATTTCGCCGATACCATCGATTGCTTTTTGTTCCGCTTGTTTCCGTGAAAGCCCCTGATGGGTTCTGAGCGTTTCCGTAAATTGCTTTCCGATCGTTAATGCGGGATTAAAGGCGGTCATCGGATTCTGCATAACCAGCGCGAGCTCCTTGCCACGAATGTGTCTCAGCTGACTGTCCGCCAAGCCCGCGAGTTCTTTCCCTCGCAGTTTGATGCTGCCCTGCGTTATCGCTGCTGCAGCGGGCAGCATTCCAAGGACGGCCATGCAGGTCATCGATTTGCCGCATCCGCTCTCCCCTACGATGCCCAATATTTTTCCCGCCCCGATTTGAAATGAAGCCTCTTGTACGGCATGCACCACGCCACGGTCCGTTTGTATCTGCACATTCAGTCTACTTACTTCAAGTATGGCATCCCTGCCGCTCATCGTGCGCCTCCTTTACGAAAGGACTTAACCATCCCTTTCTTTTCACCAAGCATTTCCCCGAGCAGGTTTAATAACGCTACCACGCAAAAAATGACAAATCCGGGGGTAAGTATCAATCTCGGATGGCTGCGTATAAATGATTTGCCCTCATTAATCATCGCTCCCCATTCCGGGGTTGGTGATTGTACGCCAAGACCGATAAACGACAACGCAGAAATATCCATAATAACCCATCCGATCTCCAGGGTCACTACCGTTAAAAGAGATGGAAGCAGATTCGGGATAATATGCCGGGTGATCAATCGAAATGGCGAGGTGCCGCTCACCCGGGCGGCGATGATATACGTCTGTTGCCTCAGATTGGATACCAGGCCGCGTATAAACCGAGCATAGTAAACAGATTGAACCACAACGAGTGCAATCGCCATCTGTTTCCAACCAGCCCCCCAAATCGCAATTAAGCTGATCGCAAGGATTAGGGAAGGAATTGCTAGAATCGCATCGCAGCATCGCATAACCAAACTATCCGTTTTCCCTCCGGCATATCCGGCCAGGCAGCCGATAACCAACCCAATCAGCAGGCAGGAGCCTACGATCAGCAGCGCCAGGCTTAGTGATACTTGCGTTCCGTATAACAATCGGGAAAGTACACAGCGCCCCAGCTGATCCGTACCTAATGGGAACTCCGTCGAGGGATCCGCAAGCTTATTAGTTAAATCCACAAATTCCGGATCATGTGGTGCAAGGAAAGGTGCACACAGCCCAGCCAGTACGATGGCCGACAATAATAACACGCAAACGGCCATCAGCCGTTTCCGCCCTGCAGCCCATAATAGGTTTCGAACGCTGCCCAACCTTTATTCCCCCTTCCTTGCCGCTTGCGTTAAACGCGGGTCCAAATAAGCTTGTATCATATCCGCTGCCAAATTTCCCACTACGAACATGACAGCCATCATAAACACAAAACTTTGAATAACTGGGTAATCCCGGTGAAAGACCGAATCGAGAAAGAAACTGCCCATTCCCGGCATGGCGAAAATTTGTTCCACAATGACTGTGCCCGCAAACAATTTCCCCAAGTTCATTCCCGCCGCGGTCACGACAGGACGAATGGCATGACGCAGCATATGCCGCCCAACCAGGACGAATGATCCCAGTCCTCTCGCTTTTGCATACATCACGAAAGGTTCTTCCCGAGCCTCCAGTAATCCGTTTCTTAGCAGCCGGGAATACGTTGCGATCAGCGCAAATGCCAATGTGAAAGAAGGAAGCACGTAATGCTGCCATGAATCTGCCCCCTGCAACGGAAACCAATCTAACTTGACCGACAAAAAATAGATCAACAGGTACGCAAGCCAAAACTGCGGCAGCGATGCCCCGAGAAAAGCCAACAAACGGCATATATGGTCAAGCAAGAGGTTTTTGTGAAGCGCGGATGCAATACCAAGCGGAATACTGACGAGGATTGCTATGGCCAGACTCGACAAAGCCAATGTTATCGTAATGGGCAGACGGGCAGCCAATTCATGGGAAACCGGTATTTTGCTGAAAAAGGAAGTACCAAAATCCAGGCTGCCTATCTGCCACAGCCAGTGTCCATACTGCGACCAGAATGGCCGGTCCAGCCCCAATTGGGTTCGTACGGCGTTTAATGTGTCCTCTGTCGGGATAATGCCCGAAGCGGACAAATAGGCTTTGGCCGGATCCACGGGAGATAGATGCAAAAGCAAGAAAGAAACAAAGGTGGCCCCCAATAAAACGGGGACCATCGCTGCAAATCTTTTCAAAATAAAAAGAGATATTTTCATTATCGGAACACCTTATCTTATTTTTGAATATCAATCGTATCAAATGGCGTTTCGTCGCGGTGTGCCGGGAATTTCAAATCCTTGACAAATTTCGGGTACACGGCGATATTGGTCAAATAAGATATCGGCAAATAGACAGCCTGTTCATGCAGGGTTGTAAAAATAGAAGTATACAGGTTTTGCCGCTCTTCCTCGTCGACTGTCAGCAACACTTCCTTCATCTCTTGATGGAGCTTATCTTTCATGGACAACCCCTGTTGGGATTCGAAAATACCGTAACCCGGCTCGTAATTGGTTGATACGAAGTTGTGCGGATCATACGGTGCGCCGTATGTCCCCCAGAACAACAGATCGAAGTCCGCACTTTCCATTCTTTTATTTCGCAGCTCCCTCTCCACGCCTGTTGTTTTTAGGGAGATGCCGACTTGTTTCAGATCGGATTGAATGGCGGCCGACATCGGCTTTTCAATCTGATCCGGCCCCATGTAAACCAACTCGATCTCCAGAGGTTTACCGTCTTTTTCACGAATCGTCTTTCCGGCAGGAAGCTTCCAGCCGGCTTGATCCAATAAGGACTTGGCTGTTTCCACATCGTAATCATACGGCTTCAGCCCAATATTCGAATAGGGGAAGTTGTTTGCAATGATCGTGTCGGCTAATTTCTCGACGCCGTTTGTGATCCCATCCACCAGTGCCTTTTTATTCACTGCATGCTGCAAAGCCAGGCGTACATTTAAATCGGCGAACGGACCCTTCGAAGTGTTAACAATCAGGGCACGGCTTGCGACCGGATCGGAAATCGAAGATTCGAATTTACCGGAATCCCGCAAATTGACGAACGAATCCAGACTAATGACACCTTCGCCCCAGATCAGATCAATATCGCCCTTCTCCAATGCAAGTACTCTCGCCTCGCCATCCGGTATAACCTTCACGACGAGTTTATTGATTTTTGGCTTCGTTCCCCAATAATTGTCGTTACGGGTAAACACGGCCATTTCGTCCTTCTTATACTCCGACAGCACCCAAGGCCCCGTCGTAACAGGTTGCTTGATGCCTTTGGCCGTGTTCCCGTCATCCGGGAATCCGGCAGTGCCCAGGAAACGAAGCGGCCGCACGACTGCAAACTCCTGAAGTGCCGGATAATACTGGTTCTTTAAGGTGATCTTGTATGTATTCGAATCGACAACTTCCGTTTTTTCGATTTGACTGATTAATCCGAGCCAGCTATGCATATCGCGATTCGCCAAAATCGTGTCAAAGTTTTTCTGTACGACGTTGGCGTCAAAATCCGAGCCATCCGAGAATTTTACGTTTTTACGCAGATGGAACGTGTATGTCTTGCCGTCTTCCGAAATATCCCACGACTCCGCCAGTTTAGGCACCAGCTTCCCGCCTTCACCATAGTCGATCAAAGGCTCATAGTACATCCCTTGGGCAAAAAACTCATTCGGTGTATATTCATGCGGGTTTAGCGGCCCAATATCTTTCGGCCAGGAAATGGACAATGTCTTCTCCGCAGCGCTCGATGTTTGGTTCTGAGGTTGTAAAGATTCGGGACTTGAATTGGATTGTGTTTGACACCCTGCGAGGATGACAGACAATACAACCAGGAATACTGCAGGAAAATAAAAATTTTTATAATGGCGAAGCATGAAAAGTTCATCTCCCTAAGCTCATTTAAGTAAGATTATTGTTTCTGTCCGAATATCGGATGGTTATTATCATTACTGTTATCTCTCTGTTTGAAGACACCCCATTGAATAGATCATATTGGTTAGTACATGCCAGCGGATGAACGCTTATATTCTTATTTTAATCCTCCCTGTCGGCCATTTCACAATCATCATCTTGATAATGATTATCATATTCATTAATATATTATGCGCGATGCAATAAAGCAACTTATTTTTCGAAAGAGACACAGCATCTAGCAGATCAATTTATAGTCCTTCTTATATATCATTCTCATTCTCGTTCATGGTCAAATGTATAAATGGATAAGCCCGATGAATGATAAGCAATATTCCCGGACCCCACAATGTGTTGACAAATAAAAGGAGGCCGCCGCGGCAGCCTCCTGATCGTAAAAGATAATAAATTTTATTTCTCCGCAGGCATCGCTGCGTTCAGCAGAAACTGTCCTTCCTTCTGAATGACGGCAATAGCGGCATCGAGCGTCTTGTCCTTCTTGACGACCGCCGCGATCTCGCCATTTTCCAGCTCCATCAGCTGATTCGTAAATTTGACTTCTGCTTCAAATCCCATCTTTGGCAGCTTGGTAGGCAGCGGAACCGAATGAAGGGCGTAAAGCTTATCCACCACAGGGTTTGCATCAAACTGCCGGTAGGCATTAAGGCTGGAGAACCCGTCATCCTGCAGATTGGCACGTACCTTCGCCATATGATCACTGTTCATGAATTGGATCACTTCCCAGGCTTTGTCCGCATTTGGCGATCCCGAGCGGATGCTCATAACGCTTGGTACATAGAGATGAACCGTGCGGTTTCGGTCAGCAGTGGTGACAGGCGGCGTCACTTCCCCGGTGTTGAATCCGGACCCGGCATACTGGCCGTGATTGGCCAGGGTCATGGCCGCTTTCCCCTGCTTAAACAGATCGGACTCCTCCATCGCTTCTTTCCCATACAGCTCCACCCCGTCCACGATCTCCGGCTTCACATCCTGCATCGCAAGTGCCCCGCTGCCATATAAATCGACAACCGATTGAAATATCGTTTTCCATGACGAAGTATTGATGGTCATCTCCCCGGTATTCGGGTTATAGGCCTGCAAGGCTTCGCTTTGCGCTAAGTTGGACAACTGGTCTGACGGCAGGCTGCTGAGTGACTGATGGTAACCAACTACACCATCCTTTGCTCCGCCTGCGCGGGAGAAGGTGTCAGCCAGTTTAAATATCTCCGGAAGCGTCATTCCGTCACTGGGCGGCTGAACGGCATATTTGGCAAATAAATCCGTATTAAATACAAGCACCTGGGAGTTAAATGCCGGTGCCAGGCCATACAGTTCCCCATTATCCGTTTGCTTGAGCCGCTCCATCACGCCCGGCTGAAAATCATCCTCCGACATCCCGCTGCCCGAAAGCCGCGCCGTTAAATTCTCCAGCAATCCGTTATCGGCTAAGGCCACATAATAACCGAACGCGCCTGTTATCAAATCCGGCTGTTCCTCCCGTATAAACTGCTTCAGCTGCTGCACCATATCCTGATTAACATCAACCTTCATTTCAACCAGCTTCACCGTTAAGTCTGGGAAGGCAGCCTCCAAATAATCACGGTACCCATACTCATAGCTGATTGCGGAATTGACGGCAATAACCAACTGGCTGGGGGTTTTCTCCTCTGAAGGTCCCTTCATGCAACCCTGCAGCAAGAAAACCATCACCAGCGAGGCCAGGCAGGCCATACTTGTTCTCCAGCTCAGCCGCGTAATCCTCATTTCTTCACTCCATACAGATCAACGAAGGCTTGTCCTTTTTTTTGCATGTTTTGGATCGCGGCATCCAGAGTCTGCTTTTCCTTGAGCACAGCCTGCAGCTCTGTCTCAATCATGGCGTTCTCCTCTTTATAGAAATCGCCCCGGTCGGTGAAGTCAACCGGCGTAAGCGTCGGCTGCTGGGAAAAGGCGATCTCCGCAAGCGGATCCGTATTGTATTTGAGACCTGACTGGTGGATGGACAATTTGCCGTCCGTTTTGGATATCACCTTAGCTACGCGTTCGCCCCCGATGAAACGGAGCATTTTCCAGGCTTCTTCTTTGATCTGCGAGCTGGCTGCTATGCTGAAGACCCCATCCATCCGCATAAAACCGCCCGATTCCCGGTTAGCGCTGTTTACGGGAGGCAGGACCGCGCTCCAGTTGAATTTGGCTTGATCGAATCGGGTCCTGTTGGCATACATATCGATCGCCATGGCAGCCTTGCCCTTGGCGAACAGATCCTGCTTCGCGATTGCTCCTTCATCAATGTATTTGACGCCGTCCTCTTCGCGAAGCTCTACGCCCTGAATCTTGACGCCTCCTTCACGTATCGCATTCACGCCCGTCTCCATCAGTTGGCGCCAGGCCGGCGTATCGATCAGATGTTTGCCCCGCTTCCAGTCCACAAGCTGCAGACCTTCCGTGCCGTTGAGCGTATTGAAGATAAAGGAATTCAGATCCTGCATCCATGGATCATGATAGCCGATAATGTCCTCTTCGCTTTTACCCGCTTGTTCAAACCGGGAAGACAGCTGCAGCAGCTCCTTCCAGGTCATCCCGCTGGTCGGAGGCTCAATGCCGAATTGCTTGAACAGATCCGCGTTATAGTAAAGCAAGGACGAGTCGTAATCAGGGGACAAACCGTATATTTTATGCTCCTGATTGTTTTTCAGCATTTTGACAACACCCGGCTGATAATCCGTCTCCACCATCTTCGAGCGGCTCATCCAATCGGTCAAATCCTCCAGCAGACCCAGATTGGCAATATGGTCATAATACGCAGGGGCTGAAATGATAATGTCCGGCTTGTTCTCCTCAATCAATTTTGCGTAGGCTCCCAGAGGATCCCCATCCTTGTAGATATCACCGGTTATCACAAATTCGATGGGGACGTCAGGGTAGACCAAGTCAAAATAGTCCTGATAATACCATTCAAACATCCTTTCGTCTCCCACCGCTACCTTAATAGCACCGACGGGCTTCTGCTTTGTGGAATCTTCCGTACAGCCGGACAGCAGCAGCAGAACGGTTAACCCGGCGAAAACAGACAGCCAAATGCCCCTCCAGTGTATCGGGGACGGCACCTTAAAGGTCACGCTCATGCCAGTTATGAAGTTTCTTATCATTGGGAAGCACCTTTTTGAAGAGCAGGATTCCCGCTCTGCACCTTCTCTTCCACGCTTCCCAGCGCTTTATCCGTCTTAAGCTTGCCTTCTAGCACTGCCTTCATGGTCAATGAGCCGCTCTTATAGATCTCACTCTGGATTTTTGGCAGTTCTTTATTATCGAACCCACGTTTAATGGAGGCTACAATTTGCTCCGGGTCAAGATTGGGCGGGTAAAAAGCTTTCCACTGCTCGGCAGGCAGAGAGGCTAGTAGTGTTTGTTCCATATAAACAGGCTCGCTGCCCGTTTTGCCGATCAGCTTCTTCGCATATTCCGGCCCTGCTGCGAATTTCACCAGTTCCCACGCCGCCTTCTCCTGCGTCGTCTTGGCATTGATCGCATAGATCGTATCGAGATAAAAGCCGACCGAGGTATCAACGGAACCCGGGACAACCGCCATCCAGTCCACATCGGAAGGATCCACCTGATATTGCATCAACTGATTCCCGTAGGAGTATGCATTGATGGACATCGCCGCCTTGCCTTGTGCGAAAGCGTCAAGCTTGCTCATTTTTTCCATTGACAGTCCGTTCGGGTACTTCGACCAGTCCAGCACATTGTCAATAATCCACCCGGCTGTAAGTCCTTCCGTCACCTTGTTCCACAGGCTGTTCCAGGCCGGGGTGTCCAGGGTCAAGCGGCTGCCGTCCGGGCTTAGAGTACGCAGTCCCGACATGTCCCCAAGCTGGTTGAACAAACCGAATCCGTTTCTGCCCGTTGAAGTGGTCAAGCCGGCTACGCCCGTACCGTTGAAACGCATCGCGGTCTGCAGCAGCTCTTCAACCGTTATGCCGTCTTTGGGCAGTTCAATATTATATTTCTCGAACAGCTTCTTATTGACAATGATGGCTTCCGTGCTGAAGATCGGGGCAAAGCCGTACAGCTCCCCCCCTCCCAGCTGACGGATAGTCTTGACTACCGGCTCATACATGGAATCAAGCTTGACCCCATCCTTGGAAGCAAAAGCATCCAGCGCTTTCAATTTCCCTTGACCGGCGAGTTCCTGAAATTGATGCGGCGTCAATCTGAGCACATCCGGCTGTTCTTTGTCGATCCATTCCAGAAGTTTATCCTGATCCGTATCCGGCGGTGTCGATAAGCTGAATTCCACTGAAGGATGACGCAGCACAAAGGGACGGCCGATATCCGACATGAAATTGCTGTATTTGTAGTCCTGGACTTTGAGTATGAGATCCCCTTCATCCTTCAGAGGATCGTTCGCCAGCGAAGACAGAGCATCGTCAGCATGGTCTTGCTGCAGGATTTGTTTCAAATCATCGCGGAACCACCAGCCTCCGCCGAACAAAAGGACGATGCTCAGTACAGCGGCGGCGGCCCGGAATGGAAATCTGCGTTTGGTTTCTCTCATGCGAATGCGTTCCCTCACTTTACGTTCAAGATCTGAGGTGAACCCGCTTCGAATTGGAGGCCTCTCCGCCAGCCGGCGCTCCCAGTCATTTACCGGATCTTTCATGTCCACTTTTCCCCCCCGGTTAACACGGCATCCTCGTCGAGCTTGCGGTTAACCGCATTTCTCGCCCGGTGAAGCCTTGATTTCACGGTGCCGGTCGACACTCCAAGCATGTCCGCCATTTCATTCATCGACAGTCCGTAATGGATGCTCAGCAGCAGCACCTCGCGCAGCTTGGGAGGCAGCTTCAAGACGACCGCCCAGACCTGTTCGGTCATAAGCTTGTCGATGGTCTCCCGTTCAGCTGAAGGATGGGACTGCTGGGCTTCATAACGGCTGGGCATGAGCGTAACACGGCGAATCCAGGCCGACCGCAGCACGTCGCGCGCCGTGTTGCGGGTAATGGCAAGCAGCCATGTTTTCACTGACGATTGTCCCCGGAAATTATACAAATGCTCAAATACCTTGATGAATACCTCCTGGGAAATATCGTCGGCCAGCTCTCTTCGATGTGTCATGAAGAAGGCGAAGTTCCAGACGTCCTTGCCATATGCCTGCATGAGTTCATCCAGCACGGCATGACGGTCCAGGCCGCCCTTGACATGTTTCAAGTAATCGAACTGCAACTGTGTTCACCTCGCAAAAGTAGACGGATGAGTAGAATAATAGTTCCGTGACTGTTTCAATCGATTATACAATGAATGAAGACCGGGGGGTGATAAAATCATTGCAGAGCTTGCTGCTGGCAGCAGTTGAACATGGGAAGCGGACGTGTCTGTCGCAGCAGATTATGGGAGCAAGCAGCGAAACTTAAAAACCGGCAGCCATTGGACTGCCGGTTCATAAGTTTCTAATCTATTAACCCCGTTGCCGTAAATAACCGTTCCGGCTCTTAGTGTAAGCCCATCTCCGGGGCAGCCTGCTGATTGGACGCATGCTCGGGCGCTTTATGCTTGAAGATGGGAATCAGCACCAGCACGCCGATAAACATGACGACTCCTGCTCCGGCATAGATGCTGACGAGCGGCAGAACCGTCTTGATCGGGCCGGCGGATGCCATCATAATGACCATCATCCCGACGAACATGGGACTGAGCACCCCATTTACCCGTCCGACATGGGATTCCGCCGACCATTGCAGCATCATGGTGCTGATGGCTACCTGAATGATCGGAAAGAACAGACCGTTCACGAACTGCAGGACCAAGGTCAGGGTCACATTCGTTGACAAGCCGATAGCTGCCGTACAGAGTGCTCCCACGATCATTCCCAACGCCAGCAGTTTCTGGGGGGATACCCGTTTGGCAATCCATACCACCGACGCGCCGCCGACCAGCATGGCGCAGCCGTTCACCATAAGGATGAACTGCAGAAATTCCTTCGGCTGGCCGAGGCGTTCCGTGACTACAAACAAGCCAAGCGTCTGCGCAACACCGATGCTTAATCCGGCCAAGGCGAACACGGCGCATAATGTTCGAAGCACCGGACTCCGCCATACATAGCGGAAACCTTCGGCCATCTCATGCATGACCTTGCCGGTCCCGGCGGTCTCGCTTTTGGATTTGATATCGGCTGGAAGCCGGAACAGGACCAGCGCGGATAACACAAAAGCGACGCCCATTACGCCGATTGAAATATTGATGTCAAAATTCTGGTAAACAATAACGCCGAGCGTCGGACCGATGATCATGAAAATCGCAATTAATGTCTGAAATATGGCCATGGCGTTCTGCAGCTGCTGCGGATGGATATGCTGTTTGAACAGCTTCATGACCGAAGGCTGGGAGAACTGCGACATAATGGCCGAGACGAAGGTGGCAAAATAAACCGCCTCCCACGTTTCAAACATAATCGTCAACAGGACGATAAAGACCGAAGCGGCCGACATGAAATCGCACCAGATCATCGTCCGCTTGGGGCGCCAGCGGTCAGCGAACGTTCCGCCGATGAAGGAGAAAATAAAGATCGGGGCGAATTCAGCAACCGATATCAGCGATACCGCAATGGGGTCGTCGCCTGTTTTGTCTGTGACGTAGAGCAGAACAGCGAAGTTGCGGACCCAAATTCCGATCTGCAGAAGAATATTTGATAATAATACCGTTTGAAAAAAACGGTTGCTGAGCAGCTTGCCGCCTGGTGCGTGGGCTGCGGTAGAGGTGGACATTTCAGTTAGCTCCTAACAATTTTTTTGAATGCGGCTGTTAAATTAATCATCTTTCTTGGGCTGCTTATGATAACCCTGCGAGTCATAGGGCTGCAACCGGTCAAGCCATTTCTGTTCCAATTTCTTCAGTGCATCCCTGTAGCCCATCACAACATTCCGCTGTACGCCTCCTCCGGGTACCGTAATATCCTTGTAATCATTCCGGACCTCATCGCCCAGCTTGAGAGATTCCAGCACCTCAAATTCAAACTGCTTTCCTCCGTCGCGCTTCCAATCCGCCTGCAGTTGGGAGTTACGGTGCGAGCCCATATTCAGGATAAACAGCTCACGCTGCCATGCCGAGTCCAGCGTTGAGGTCGTGGCGATGTAGCGTTTGCCGTTTGCGAGGTTTCTTATCTGAAAAACTCCCATTGCTCTCTTGCGGGAGGCGAATTCATTCTGTAATTCCTTTCGTCTGTCCATGTTCTAAATTCCTCCTGAATGAAATTATACGGTAAGCCAATAAGAGCTGCCATCGGTCTCACGACTGAGAAAATGATAATCCACCAAATGGCGCCGCAGCGTCACGTAATCCTCGCTCAAAAAACGCTTCAGGATCTCATTGACCGCTGCTTCCGAGTACCTGCGGCCTTTCTTGAAGCTTGTCGCAATATGGCGCAGCAGCGCGGCTCTGCGCTTTTCCTTGCGCGGGAGACCGGTGAGCGGCCCTTTCAATCCGTAGGGCAAATATTGCGCCAGCAGTTCGGTATATTCCTCCTGTGTCAATGCGTACCGTTCATCGACCTGCGGGGCAGCCCGGTGAATCGGCATGAACTTCGCTTCGCCGGGGAGCGCGGCTTCCATCAGCTCTATAGTAGCCAGAAATAATTTGGCCTGTTTGGCTTTCTCCTTGAGAGCAAAACGGTGATTCCGGATCGTCGAGGCGCTTCCCGCACCTGTAAGCTTAACCGTCTCCGCATCTGACAATCCGGATGAAAAAGCGCCGATGAGCTGTTTTTGCAAATCCGTCAGACCGGTAGCTTTCTTATCCAGTTCAAGCAAATAATCCAGCATGGAGCCATGGACTTGACAGATGTGATGACGAATATATTTACGGGCTTCCATATAACGGTCGTCAACAGGAAAGACGTCGCCGTCCTCAAACGCCTCGCCGCAAATCAGGCAATAGTAGCTTGCCGTGGCAGCATCGAATACAAAGCCGTTCTTCAAGTCCTGCAGTGATGCGCTATAGAAATATTCCGACACATTCATTCCAAACAACTCCATTTAAAGTTAGTTATAACAATAGACATAATATCATTATGTTTGGTTTTTTTCAATAAGCAAGATTAATATTTGTTTACGGCTTCATCTCACTTTATAATTAGAGCTTGGAAGAATATCCATGACGGGAGGAGTCGGTAAGATGAACGGTCAGACGTTGTATATATTTGCAGGTTCCTATGCGGAATCGGAGAATAGCGGCCTCTATGTGTACCGCTTTGATGAGACGACGGGGAAATTATCCCTTGCCCATGAATACACGGGACTTAAAAATCCGACCTTTTTGAATGTCGATCCTGCTAACCGCAGACTATATGCGATCTCGGAAGCGGCTGATCCACAGGGCAACAAGACGGGGGAAGCGGCCGCTTTTGCGATAGACCCCTCTACCGGGGCATTGAATCTGTTAAATAAGGCGCCGACCGTCAATGCGCCGACCTGCCATATTCAACGGGATCCCCGCGATCAATATCTGATCGCAGCGAGCTACCACGGCGGTATGATCGGCCTGGTGGCCTTAACGGCAGATGGCCAGGTGGGAGAGCTTGTCGATGTGAAGCAGTTCGAAGGAAGCGGACCGCATCCGGAGCGCCAGGATCAACCGCACCCTCATTCATCTTTCTTCAGTCCTGATGGCAACTATCTCTTCGTGCAGGATTTGGGACTCGACCGCATCAGCAGCTACACGCTTGATCCGGCGGCCCGGACGCTTGAGCTCCGACAGGAAATAAACCTTCATCCCGGGGCTGGACCGAGACATCTGGCGTTCCGTCCCGATGGAAGATACGCTTATGTGATTAATGAAATTGATTCCACCATTACTGCTTTCACCTACGAGGCCAAGAGCGGTCCGCTATCAATGGTTGAAACCGTCTCGACCTTACCGGACGGGTTTCAAGGGGAGAACAGCTGCGCCGAAATTGCCGTTTCGGAGGATGGACGTTTTCTATACGGGTCCAACCGCGGCCATGACAGCATCGTTGTCTATGCAATTAATGAAGAAACAGGCAGACTGACCCTGGTGGAGCATACCGATGTTCAGGGGGCCCATCCGCGGCATTTTGCACTTACCCCTGGAGGCCGTTACCTGATTGCGGCTAACCGCGATACGAATAATATCGCCACCTTCCGGGTAGACCGGGAATCAGGCAAATTGCAATATACCGGATGCAGCATCGAGGTGTCCAAGCCTGTTTGTGTCCAGCCTTTTTATTTCTAGCAGAAGGCAGAACCTCAAGACAAGCAGAGTTGTTTATCCATGACAGGGAGGCACGGCAATTTCGCGCGATTGGCGAACTTGACCGTGCCCTTTTTTCGAAATATACGGGTGTCGGGTTGAATATCTATTTTGTCCCGGGAAATTTTTTACATTCCCACCTTGAGCGCGCCAGAAGCCGGTCCGGGATACATCTATTATCGCCTATCCTGCAGTTCTTGCCTTTGAGTCAAAACTGAGGAGGAAGGAAAATTTGAAAGTATAGCTCTTTTTTTGAGCATAAATCAACCATAAACGAAGCTTTTGTTAAGAAATAAGCTTACTCCGGCGGACGCAGCGGCAAATCAAAGCGGGCCATTCCCAGATCCCGATGAGCGTTCCCCCGATTAATTGCATTGACAGGTTCTTTGCAGGCATCGAAGCCGAGCCACAGCTTGCCATCCGCTATCAGACAGGAAGGCAGCCCCACTGCCTGCGTTACCCATGGGATATTGGAAGCATCCAGCACAACCGCTTTATCTTCCGCATTCCACTCCGAAAGGCTGGGACTCCAATAAACCCAGACCGCTTCGGTAAATTCCTGACCCTTCTCATCGCGCCCTACATGATTGACAAACATAAACCAAAGCGCGCATGCCGGTTCAAAATATAAGCTTGCGTTCTCAAGCTGCTCCTCCAGCGGAAGCAGCGGCTCCGGCGACAGTTCCCATGGACCGCTTGGCGAATCCGATACCGCTAGCCCTATCGTCCGGTAATAGTCCGGCCCTGTCGTGCTTGCGCTGTAGAAAGCCAGGTATTTGCCGTCCTGATGGATAATATACGGCGCACAGATGCAGCCTTCATTCCAGCTGCCTACTCCGCCAAGGGTGAATAAGTCCGTGGACACCTTCGTCCATGGCCCTTCCGGCTGATCCGCTACGGCAAGGCCTGTCCGGTAAGGAAGCGCCGGAATGTAAAAGGGAGCTCCGGATGTATTTTCAACCGATACATAATAGAGATACCATTTGCCTTCGAAACAGAAGGTCGGGCCATAACATGCCCCACCATGGTCCACTTCCCCCGCAAGACCTGGCTCCAGCTGCTCGCCACGCTTCTCCCAGTGAATCAGATCCTTCGAAACCGCTTGACAGCAGCTCCAGCTTTTCTCGCCATTCCCGTCATAATGCATATAAAATAACCCTTCATGTTCAAAAAGAAAAATCTCCCTTGCTCCGTTACTATCCATTCTGTCACCGTGCTCAAGCACAGGCGTGGGGTGGATGTAATCGGGTTCGTACCTCCTTAAGGGTGCAGCGCTTACATTTGTATTTACCTTCACGGTGTCTCATCCTTTCCAGAAGAAGTGGGGTTAATGTGAAAAAAATGACGATGATCCATTCTTTAAGCCGCCTTAAAGACTCGATCATCGTCATTTTTCGCAAATGCGTATTTCCGTTTATCCGGCTTGATCTTCGTGACCGGCTTGACTCCATGCCAACTTCCCCGTTCTATTCTCGGGTCCAACACACCTTGTTGTATCCGCTTCTCCATTTTCTTCCTTGCAGCGCTCTTGCTCATGAAACTCCACGCTCCTTTAATTCGATTGGGTCCAGCTATGTGTAGTATACGATCAAACCGAGGGTTTGTTCAAGGGTCAGGAATGAAACATTCACAACCAGCAGCTAATACATAATGAATCCGGCCGAAAACGCCTCCCCCCCCTAAGGATTGCAACATGCCGAAAAGACGCGGTGTGCCTGCAGCACGGAAAAACCTTGCTGCAGCGGCACTTTACGCGATGGTACTGCTGTAGCAAGGAAAATCCTTGCTTCAGCTCCCATCATATTCGCTGTTGCAGCTCATTTGGCCTGCAGCACGGAAAAACCTTGCTGCAGCGGCATTTTGCCCGATGGTACTGCTGTAGCAAGGAAAATCCTTGCTACAGCTCCCATCATATTCGCTGTTGCGGCTAATTTAGCCTGCAGCGATTCTCGGCCTGCGCGCATTAACCGCGCCTGCCTGCCGCGCCTGCCAGGTAGATCCGCGCAGCGTTCTCGGCCGCGCGCGCCAGCAGCGGCCGTGCGCCGGCAAGCGCATCTTCCAGGCCCATCGGGCCGTCGACGATGCTCAGCAGCGCGGTGACGCCTTGCGCATATAAGGCGTCGACACCGGGGCCGAGCCCGCCGGAGATGCATATGGCGGGCACTCCGTGCTTGCGGGCAAGGCCGGCAACACCGGCTGGCGCTTTGCCGCCGGCGGTCTGGCCGTCGGTACGGCCCTCGCCGGTCAGGACGAGGTCCGCGCCCGCAATAATCTCCTCAAGGCCGGTAATCCCGGCAATGAGGGAGAAACCCGGGCGCAGCGCGGCGCCAAGCAGTGCCGCGCAGCCTGCGCCCATGCCACCTGCCGCTCCGCCCCCTGGCAGGAGATCCACCTGCGCGCCGATCGAGCTGTGCAGCACGGAAGCGAAACGGCGCAAGCCGCGGTCAAGCCGTTCAACCGCGGCCGCATCCGCGCCTTTTTGAGGCGCGAATACATGCGCCGCGCCCTGCTCGCCATACAGCGGATTGGTAACGTCACAGCATACCGTTACCTCCGTTTCCGCAAGCCGGGCATCCGCAGCAGAAGCGTCAATGGCGGCCAGCCGCTCCAGCTCGCCTCCGCCAAACCCTAGCTCGGTTCCCGCATCGTCCAGAAAGCGGAAACCTAATGCTTGCGCCATGCCCATGCCGCCATCGGTCGTTGCACTGCCACCAAGCGTTATCATGATCCGGCGGCTGCCCTGATCCAGAGCATGGCGAATGAGCTCCCCTGTTCCGAAAGTCGTAGCCGCCAGCGCATCACGTTCGGATGTTTCAAGCAGCGGCAGTCCTGATGCTGCCGCCATCTCAATTACAGCCATGCCATCGGCAAGCATCGCATAAGAAGCATCTACGGGATGGCCAAGCGGGCCGGCAGCCTTCAAGCTGTGAAGCTCCCCTGCAGCGGAAGCCAGCAGAGCCTCGATTGTCCCTTCCCCGCCATCAGCGACAGGGAAGAATACAACATCGGCATGGGGGGCAGCGCGCCTAACCCCCTCGCCCATGGCTTTGGCAACCTCAATGCTGCTCAAACTCCCCTTAAATGAATCCGGAGCTATTACAACCTTGAACGTTCCGCAGGATCGATTTTGTCCTGAAACTTCCATAACCTATCCCCTTTCTATCGGTCTTGCAACGTAAAGCCGCCCATCACACATTGACGGTGAAATCCCGCTTTCTCCTATGCGCCATTACAATCACTACCTTTTAGCCGGCATGTCATCCCGCCGGTCGGGGGGCAGCAGAATAGCAAGAAGTCCGATCAGCGGCAGCACGCTGGAGTACATCATGACGTTCGCCAGTCCCCATACTTCCGCCGCTTTCCCAAGCACAACCGCTCCAAGTGCCCCCATCCCGAAGGCAAAGCCCGTGATCAGCCCCGAAGCCATGCCGACTTTGCCCGGCAGAAGCTCCTGTGCATATACAACGGTTACCGAGAAGCCCGACATGAGGATAAAACCCAATACGAACGCAATCGGATACACCCAGCCAAGAGCTAAATGAGGGAGCAGCAATGCAAATGGCGCAGAACCGCCGATGGACAATAAAATCATTTTCCTGCGTCCGATCCTGTCCGCCATTACACCTCCGAAGAAGGTACCCAAAACGCCTGCGGCCATAAACAGAAAGATGGGAACCTGCGCCGCCCGAATGGAAAGCCCGTAACTGTTCTCCACATAAAACTGGTAAAATGTCGAAATACCGCTGACATACCAGGATCTCGCAAAAACGAGCAGGACCAGGATGGAGAGCGCCGCTGCTACAACGGAACGCTCCCGTTTGTCTTCCGCATTCATTACCTTGTTCACAGCCCGTTTGACAGGTTTGCCATAAAGCGTCAGCTGCTTTTTATACCAGGGCACGACTTTCAGCAGGATAATAATAGCCGCCCCTGCAAGCAGCGTCCCCCACACCGCGCCTCGTTGTCCAAGCGGAACGAAAATAAAAATTGTCATGAGCGGAGCCAACGAGCTGCCAGTATTGCCCCCGACCTGGTAGATGGATTGAGCAAGCCCGCGCCGTCCTCCAGCTGCGAAGAATACCACCCTCGAACCCTCCGGATGAAAAACTGCAGAGCCAAGCCCGACAAAAACAACGGCCAGCAGCACAAGCCAAAAACTAGGCGCATATGCGAGGCCTGCCATTCCAATCAGGCTCATGCCCATGCCGGCCGGCAGCATCCACGGCGCAGGCTTCTTATCCGAAATAAATCCGACCAGCGGCTGCATCACGGATGATGTCATATTTAGTGTAAAAGCGATCCAGCCTATCTGTCCATAAGACAGCTCGAGCGATTTTTGCAAAATTGGAAATAAGGCCGATACCACAGCCTGCATCGTATCGTTTAACATATGAACGGAGCTGATGGCAAACAAAATAGCATATAAGGTGCCCGTTTGAACTGCGTTTGTGCGCACTTGCGAAGTCGTTGACAATTGATTAACCGCCTTTCACCCTCTTACTGCAGAAAGATCCATTTTCAGACTGGATATATTTCCCGGGCAATTCAAGAAGAAACGGCTGTGCCATCCTCTGACGACAAAATTAGTTTCTTCCCTTTGACATTATAGAAACTTATAAAAGTGAAACCTATACATTCAATAAGGTCCAAACAGTTCCCGCTAATATCTGGAAATGAAAACGTTGACACAAACCGGTAAGGTCGTTAAACTTTGAGTAGAATTAGCTTAGATCATAGGAGGAATCTCCATTGCCGATAATTCAAATGTCCCGATATAAGGCGCTCTCCTGGATGCGCTTAGCCTCATATGTCTGTCTGGCGGCTTCTTTATTGAGCGGCTGCTCCCTGCTTCCCGATGAGGAAGAGACTCTTCAGCCTCCCGTTCAGGTGAAGAAACAAACCAACCATGAAACTGCTCTTGTCAAGAAAGGAAGCATCGAAAAATATCTGTCCACAACCGCAAGCGCGCTCTCCAGCAGCAATACATCTGTCTCATTCCCGGAGTCCGGCGGTCAAATTAAAAAGCTGTTTGTTCAGACCGGCGAACTGATAACAGCAGGCTCCCCCATAGCGGAGCTTGATACAGGTGATCTTCAGACCCGCATCAAGCTGCAGAAGCTGACTGTGGAGCAGAAGCAGATTATCTACTCGGGTGCTGTCAAAACCGGTTCAAGCCCGAAGGATTCCCGCCTCGCTCAGATTGATCTTGACCGGGAGCAGCTTATTCTTGCTTCACTTGAGAAGGAGTACAACAAATCCTTGCTCCTTGCGCCTGTAAGCGGTAAAATCACTTACCTTTCGGTACCCAACCCGGGTGAGGGCGTAACGGCTTTCCAGACGATCGCCACCATCGCTAATCCCGATGCCATTGAGCTTATTTACGAATCTACCGATGTCAAAAATATAAATGGCGTCAAGAAGGACACTGACGTGACCATAAAGTACAAGGATAAAACCTATCAGGGAAAAGTCGCCCAGACCCCAGCCACCGCTCCAAAAAGTGATGATCCCATCCTCCAGAAACGAAATGCCAAAGCTTTAATCATTGCTTTCAACTCGCCTAAGCCAACGATTGAAATTGGCGATTACGTCGATATCAAGCTATTTATTGAGAAGAAAGACAACATTCTCATTGTTCCGCGATCAAGCCTGCGCACTTTTCTCGGACGCTCTACCGTTCAGGTGATCGACGGCGAGCGGGTGAAGGAGCTGGATGTGGAAACAGGGCTGATGACATCGGCTGAAGTGGAGATTACAAAAGGACTCGATGAAGGACAGAAGGTTATTCTGGGCTGATGCAAGCGGTGCTAAACCTGAGTAGTCACCTCTGAACCGGATAATCAATGACAACCACTTTTTCCACTATGCCGTCCAGCATACTTACAAATTGCTGGTGCTTGGGGTGGGGGCCATATTGCTGCAGCGATTCCCGGCTGTCAAAGGTGACACGAAGGCCAAGCGTATATCCATGGATATTCTCCGTTTCTTCCGTCACATTCATGCCGGCCGTAAGCTCAACGATACCGGGCACTTGCTCTCTCAGGGCAAGAAGCGCTTCCAGCAGCTGCTTCTCCTGCTCCGGGGTTATAGAATCCTTGAATTGAAATGAAACCAAATGCTCATACATGTTTGTTGTCCTCCTCTTATGTAGTGGGAAACACTTCTAGGCTATTATATAACACTCTTTACTCAAATGAGCAGCCCCTGTACATGAAACTTTGTACGGGGGCTGCTCGTTTTCGTTATCGCAATTTTGCGGGAACACCTACGATTATAAGCCTTTTAATGTAAAAGAGAAGGCATAGGTTTTGTTGGCATGAAGCATGAATTCGGGATGTGTGCGTGCGCCCCAGCTGTCATCCCCGCCCACTCCCATCTGCCGGTGATTGATCCGGATAACCGTCCGGCTGCTGTCTGGCAGCTTGTAGACATGGTCATGACTCTCAAGCTCCCCAGGCGTATAAGGCAGAACATTCAGCTCGACTTCCGGCGCCCCCAATATGGCAAGACCCGATCCTTGGGCATTCGTGACGGACGCACGCCTGACCCCCATCTTGTTCCCGCATTCCTGCGGACGGATATACGGAACAAACTGGTCGGCCACCTTGCTTGTGTACAAGCCAAGCTTCGCGCCTGTTTGACGGTCCCAATACGATTCATGAGGTCCTTTGCCATACCATTCAAGACTGTCAAATGAGCCGTCCATAACCAGCATCATGCCGATCTCCGGAATTTCCGGCAGATTCTCGCCTGGTGCCAGCTGCTCATATACTTCGATTTCGCCTGTCCCTTTGACGGTGTAAATCAACTCGCATTTCGAAACGGTTGTGGTTGGCAGGATATAGCTTGCCTGTACGATCACACGATCCTGCAGCGTCTCCCAGGTCAGCTCTCGCAATATCCGTTCTTCTCCGGCGGAGCGCCAGGTGGCACAGCGTTCGTGCTGCAGATTGCCGCGGTCGTTGTCCGTATAAGCGCGCCAGAAATTCGGAGCCAGTGCGCTATGGAGCAGCTCGGCACCCTTCACCTGGAAGGAAACAAGACTGCCGGATGCTTTATCGAAGCCTGCCATAAAGCCTTGACCGGTGATTGTCAGAAAAGTCTCATCCTCGTTCACCGAAAGCGCTGGGATGCTGGTAGATGCGGCAGAAATGACAGGCTTGCTCGAAACAGGCAGCACAAACTGCTGGAAGGCAATTTCGTGACCGGCATCCGCCCATTGCGCATCCTGCTTCGTAACGAAGCTAACCGTCAACACGGCTTCTCCATTGCTATCGATATCCCACGTCAGAGGAATGTAGATTTCTTGCGATTCACCTGGTGCAAGGGACACACTGCTATTTCCTTCCGCCTTGCCATGACCATTCACCGTTACAGTCCATCGCAGCGTATAGTCCTCCAGGTTCGTAAAGAGAAATTTATTCTCCACTTTAAACTTGCCCTTACCCGCATCAACAGCGGTTACGCGTATATTCTCATAACATTTTTTCACTTCATAAAGCTTGGGCGAAACCGTCCGGTCGGCAAATATAATCCCGTTGCCGCAGAAGTTGCCGTCATGCGGATTTTCGCCAAAATCACCGCCGTACGCCATATATTCGACGCCAGCTTCGTTCTTCGTCCATATCGCTTGATCAACCCAATCCCAGATAAATCCGCCCTGCAGCACAGGATAACGGTCAAACAGCTCTGTATAGAGATGAAGTCCGCCGCATGAATTGCCCATCGCATGGCTGTATTCACAGAGGATGAACGGCTTCTTGGGCTTGTTCAGCGCATATTCCTCAATTTTGGCCGGACTTGTATACATCTGGCTTTCCATATCGGAAGCTGCTTCCGACGCGCGCCAATGAAAGACGCCCTCATAATGAACCAGACGTGTCGGGTCAGCATCACGAAAGAAATCATGCATTTTGATAAAATTATCGCCACCAAAGGATTCATTTCCGAGAGACCAGATCATAATGGACGGGTGATTTTTATCCCGCTGCAGCATGGAGTTCGCACGGTCAAGCACATTGGCAGTCCATTCCGGACGGCTCGCCGGAACGGTGGTGGCGCTGAATTCCTCCTGGTGGTAGGACCAGCTGCCATGTGTCTCAAGATTGGTTTCGTCAATGACGTACAGGCCGTACTCATCACATAAGTCATACCATTTCGGATGATTCGGATAATGGGAGGTACGGACAGCATTAATGTTGTACGCTTTCATCAGCATGACATCCGTTACCATCTCTTCATAACTGATCGCCCTGCCCGTATAGCAGGAGAATTCATGGCGGTTAACGCCCTTGAATACGATCCGTTTGCCGTTAATGAGCATCAGCCCGTCCTTGAGCTCAAATTTGCGGAAACCGGTCCGGCAGCTCACGGCCTCTGCAAGCTGCCCCGCTTCATCGTTCAAGCTCAGCACAACCGTATACAGATTAGGCTGCTCCGCACTCCACTTGAGCGGACACGCAATCTCCTGTTCCGCTTCAACCGTAAGGGATGCCGCCCCACCATCCAACAGCACAGTCAGCTTGAGCGGCTCGGCCAGAACCGGCTGCTTGTTGGAATCATACAGTTGGGCTTCCACAGTCAGCCTGCCCAGGTCGATTTCAAAAGCATTCCGGATTTTTGCCCGGATTTGAAGCTTGGCATCGTTGTAATCGTCGTCCAGCTCTGTCGTGACATAACAGTCGTAGAGATGAGCTTTGGGCGTTGTATATAAATAGACATCGCGGAAAATTCCGCTCATCCGCCAGAAATCCTGATCCTCCAGCCAGCTCGCATCGCACCAGCGGTATACTTCTACAGCAAGCTTGTTCTCGCCTTCACGAAGATAAGGCGTCAAATCGAATTCCGCTGGTGTAAAGGTATCCTCGCTGTAACCGACAAGGTCACCGTTCACCCATACATAAAAGGCTGATTCCACCCCTTGGAAGCTGATAAATACCGGCTGATCGCGCCAATTGTCCGGAACCGTAAAGGTTCGGATATACGAGCCGACCGGATTGTATTTCGTTGGTGCAAAAGGGGGCATCAGCTCCTCCGTCTGCTCCCAAGGGTAACGGATATTGGTATACTGCGGATAATCATAGCCCTGCAGCTGCCAGTGGCCGGGAACGTTTATTTCCGCCCAGTCGCTGCTGTCGAAGTCCTGTTCATGGAAGCTGGCGATACGCTGATCCGGCGCCGGCGACCAGGCAAATTTCCAACTTCCGCTTAGCAGCTTCACATTCGGCGAGGAATTATTGTCGCCTATAAGTGCCTCTTCAACCGAAGAAAAGGGGATGAGCGCCGAATGGGCCTCTACCCGGTTTAATTGAAAGATTTCAGGATTGTTGTTCCACTCCGGATAACCGTTGGCCGGCGGACTGTAGACAAATTTATTTTTCACCCTTGCACCTCTTCTTTCCATAATTATCGTCTGATTCTACTTTATCGAATATTCCAGACACAAGTAAATCCAATAATACGGCAGGGAATATCGAAAAAAGGCATCAACAAAGGGCTTGCCCGTTCTGGCAAGCCCTTTGCTAAAGGTGAACTATTCGAATCGCAGAGCTTCGATGGGACGCAGACCGGAGGCTTTATTTGCCGGAAACAGTCCGAAGACAACCCCGATAAAGACCGAGAAGCCAAATGCCAGCCCAATTACCGGAATCGAAACCACAACGGTCATGCTCATCGTTTTGGATAAAATCTGGGCGGTTCCAAGGCCGATTCCCACGCCAAGCAGACCGCCAAGCCCGCTGAGAGCGACAGCTTCAATGAGAAACTGGATCAGAATATCCTTCTTCTTGGCGCCTATCGCTTTGCGGATGCCAATTTCCCGCGTCCGCTCGGTAACGGATACGAGCATGATATTCATGATGCCGATCCCCCCGACCAGCAGCGATATGGCTGCCACCCCCCCAAGGGCAATCGACAGCGTATCCGAGATGCTGCTGAATGAATCGAGCAGGTCCTGCTGGTTAAAGACGCGGTAACTGTTGGTATCCCCGCGGAATTTTTTAGTCAGCGACGCCTCAAGGTCCTTTGTCACCGCGTCCATCTTGTCCGCCGAGGCGACCTGGACATTAATCGTCTTTACGCCCTTGGATTTGAACAGGCGTTCCGAGGTTGTGATAGGAATGACAATGACCTCGTCATTGGAACCGCTCAGCGAGCTTCCTTTGGCAGCCAGAACGCCGACTACTTTGTAACGCACCCCGTTAAGCAGAAAAGACTGTCCGACGGCATTTCCTGTTCCGAACAGGTCAGTCGCTGTCGTCGCGCCGAGAATCGCGATTTTCTGATAATAATCCAGATCGATTTGCGAGACGAACCGCCCTGCGGACAATCCATACTCCTTCACATCGAGATAGTCCGCCGTCGTTCCGACCACACTGACAGAAACGGACTCCGATCCATTCTTGCCGCTGCCGTTGGATTGATTGACAGGAGCGGCAAATTCGATATCAGGCTTGTCGGTCATCTCTTCCGCTTCTTTATAATCAATGGTCGTTTGCGAGCCGCGTCCCGTTATGTTGACTGTCAGCAAATTGGTCCCCAGGCTTTCTACCTGATCGGTGACCGATTTGGTGGTGCCCTGGCCGACTCCGACAAGCGCGATAACGGCAGCCACACCGATAATGATTCCGAGCATGGTCAGCAGAGATCTCATTTTGTTGGCTAAAATGCTTTTAACGGCCATTTTGAAGGCTTGGCTGACGTTCACTTCTCGAATCACCGCCTTCCTCGCTGATTTGGCCATCCTGGATACGGACTACCCGTCTGGCCTGCTCGGAAATTTGCAAGTCATGCGTTATCAGAACAATCGTATGGCCCTCTTGGTTAAGCTTCTTCATAAGCGCCATGACCTCTACCCCCGTACGCGTATCAAGCGCGCCGGTCGGTTCATCGGCAAGCAGGATTGGAGGGTTGCCTGCAAGGGCCCTGGCTATCGCTACCCGCTGCTGCTGCCCGCCCGACAGTTCACTGGGCCTGTGGCCAATGCGGTCTTCAAGCCCGACCTTGCGCAGCGCATCGACAGCCTGCTCCTTGCGCAGCTTGCCAGGAACACCTCTATAGATAAGAGGGAGCTCCACATTTTCAAGAGCAGACAGCTTATTCAGCAGATTGAAGCCTTGGAAGATAAAACCGATTTTCTGATTGCGGATTTCCGCGAGCCGGCTTTCGCGCAGCCGGCTTACTTCCTCCCCATCCAGCCAATAGGTTCCTGAGGTGGGGGCATCCAGGCAGCCGATGACATTCATCAGCGTCGATTTACCGGATCCCGAAGGACCGATAATCGCGATAAAATCACCGTGATCGATACGGAGTGTAATATCGCTAAGCGCATGAACAGTTTCTCCACCCATTTTGTACTGCTTGGATAAAGCATCTATGCGGATCAGCGGTTCACGTTTTGTTTCCATTACCGCGCCCCTCCGCCGCCGGTAGGAGCTGCACCGCCGGAGCGCTGTCCGCCGCCTCCCCCGCCAAAGCCGCCGCCTCCCGGGATGCCGCCGCCAAAACCTCCGCCGCCGCCAATGCCGCCAAGCCCGCCAAAGCCGCCGGCTCCAGCCTGCTGTTGGGCCCCGGCTGTCGCGGTGCTGATTACCGTTGGCACAACGACCTGTTGACCTTCCGTCAAGCCGGACAGCACCTCTATATAATCTTCATTATGAATGCCTACTTCAATCATTTGAGGCGTTCCACCAAAACGGCTTTGAGCGGCAGCTCCGCCTTGTCCACTTCTTCCACCAGTTTGGCCACCGCCGGTTTGACCACCGATCTGCCCCTGCCCTCCGGTGGCAGCTCTCGTTTGCCCGCCTGTCGAGCCATCGCGGGTTGCACCTGCACTTCCACCTGCTGCGCCATCGCCTGTTTGTCCGTTTGCAGATCCGCTTCCCGCAGCGCCGCCTTGACCCGCTGCCGGACTTCCGTCTGCGCCGTTATCCGCTGCGCCCGTTTGCCCGCTTGACGCACCGCCTGACCCACCTGCAGCTTTGCTGCCTGCTGTGCTTCCGCTTGTCTGGCCGTCCGCCCTGCCAGGTCCGGCTGCCGCGCCGGACTGACCGGCTGCAGGAAGAATAACCATATACCTTCCGCCCATGGATTGAACCGCATCGATCGGCAGCATCAGCGTATTTTCCTTCTTATCCACCTGGATACTGGCTTCCGCAGACATGCCGGATTTCAACCCTTCCGCCGAATCCAGCGCTATGGTTACATCGAATGAAGCCACGCCGTTGCTGGCCGTCCCTTCGTCGGCGATATCCGTGACTTTGCCAGTAAACGTTTGACCGGCAAGTGCTTCTATGGTGACCTTGGCGGTTTGTCCCGCCTTGACCTTTGAGATATCAAGCTCGTCGATGCCCACAACGATATTAAAATGATCATAATCGGCGATCACCGCAAGCTCAGCAGAGCCATTAAGCATATCCCCATCCGCTACCGACAAGGTGGTGACCGTTCCTGCCACCGGTGCGACAATCGTTTCCTCTGCGGTTGCTTCCTTCAGGTCGGCTATCGTGTCCCTGGACTGCTCAATGTCCAGCTGCTGCTGCTTCATGCTGAGCTTTAGGCTGCTTATATTTTTATCATCCGTTTCCGTCTTGAATTGATCCTGCGTGCTTTGCAGCTGTAGCAGCTTCTTCTCCAGGCTGACCTCTTCGGATTTAATCTTGTCGGTATTGTCTTCCCCTTCAAGTGAAGCCAGCACGTCGCCTTTCTTCACCTTGTCTCCCAGCTTCACCTTCACTTCGCCGATCGTGCCCTGCTTCCCCGACTTTACGGTTTCCTTCGCGGCAGGAGCGATACTCCCCGTCCCGCTAACATTGACTTCAATGGTGCCCTTAATCACCCGTGTGGTCACCGCTGCGGCAGCTGCCACCTCCTTTTTCGTATCCCAATTGAAATAAACGATCACCGCAGCTGCAACCAACAGCACTCCGGTACCAAGCAACCACCACTTCCTCATTGACCGTTACCCGCCTCTCTCTCTTGACCAAATTGTTGCTTCATTATCGTCAGCGCCGTCTTCCCATCCTCGTTAAGCCAGATCATAACGATATCGCCTTCCTTTAAATCAGAGGCTTGCAGTTGACTTTCGCTCGCCCCATCCTGTCCCCTGGTCATCGTTGTGACCGTCGTATCGGCATTGATCGCCAGGGTCGTTTGCTCCGCAGCAAATTCCATCTGCATCATCCCGCCTCCTCCGGCAGGTCTGCCACGGCCTTTGCCGCCGTTATCTCCCTGGTCTGCTCCGTCTCCCGTCTGCGTGCCATCCGCAGCCTTGCCGCCTTCTGGCGGATTGCCTTCGGGCGGGGCCTGTCCGTCTGGGGGGGCTTCGCCCGAAGGCGCTGCTCCGGCATCACCGACCGGACCTTGTCCCGTGCCCCCGCGCATACCGCCGCGGCCCTGCATTTCGGAAGGCTGCATGGTTGATTTCAGGACAATAAGGGAATCACCAGATGCCTTCACCACCTTGGCAAACAGATCCGCGGGTTGCATTCCGTTAGCCCCTTGCCACCCACCCGGAGCCGCTTCTCCGGTGGCCTGCAAGCCACCCTCGTTGCCGGCAGGCGGATTTCCTCCGTCTGCCGTATTGTTTTTCGCTCCGCACCCTGTCAGCACCATTGTTAGCAGCAGCGTTCCAACAGCGATTTTGATTTTCCAATTTCCCATAACAGCTCTGCCTCCGTCTCTTCTGGAACTTGTCTCTCCAGTATCCACGGGTAGAATAGCATGTCTAAATGAATTTGAAATGAAGCGGGTTCATTCTGTCCTCCCGGAAAATCCGCACAAAAAAAGAAGAGAGCAGGGGACATCCCCGCTCACTTCTCCGGTATAATCTTTACCGCACTCCCTCAATGGGATACTGGCTTTATTCCTCGATTTTGAATTTAGGGCTGACCCGATCGAAGTTCGGATTCTCGCCGCATACCATCAGGCCCTGGCCCCAGTTGATGTGCGTGTTTTCCGTCGGGAAGTCCGTCGCGCTGCGGTATTGAAAGAGCACGTTCCGCCGTGTGCGGCTGCTGAGATTCGCAGGAGAGCCGTGAATCGTCAGATAGTTGAAGAACAATACGTCTCCGGCTTCTGCCGGGCATGGCGTGCCCATGGAGACCGGATATTCCTTCGCATTCAAATAATGCCTGCCTACATGCGGAATCGTGCCCGTCTTATGAGAGCCCGGAATAACATGCAAACAGCCATTCTCGACATTGGCATCATCCAGATGGACGCTTGCAGCCAACATTGTATGATGCTCATGCGGGAAATACGGATGGTCCTGATGCATCGGGAATGCGGCGCCATTCTCCGGCGGCTTGACCAGCATTTTGGAATGGTGCAGCTGAACATTAGGTCCGATGATCTGCGACAGGACGGATGTTATATTGGGATGGACAATGGCACGCATGAACGAAGCATCGTGGTATTGAACATCGTGGAATCCTTTGAGCACAAGCTTCTTCAGTTCATCCGCCGGCAGATAATCCCCCTGCCAGGCATGGTTCACGTCCCGGCGCATCTTGGCCGCGCGATCGATGATTTTTTCGACGGCCTCACGCATTTCTTCAACTTCGGATTTATTGAAAACGCCTTTAACCAGCAAGTAGCCCTGTTCGTTGTAAAAATCGACATCCTGTGCTTTAATCATGTTAGAACCTCCTGTTTGTTATGACTCGTTATTCTTAATGTTATTATGACTTACAAGCGGCTTGGCATCTTTAGCCGAATGGGTCATCTTTTTGTCTTTTCACGCCAACTTGGATTAGGAGGATCATCCATGTACCACTGGATCGAGAGCGAAACCAGATTGAACCGCCAAGCAGCCCGGGTCAAGTCAGCAGACGCCGCCTTTACTGTACATTACTGGGGGATGGATCCCCGTCATTTCAGCAACGCGCCGCACAAACATTCTTATTTTGAAATTTGCTACGTCCTCGGCGGCGAAGGCGCCTATCTGGATGATGGCACGCTTTATCCGCTGAGCAAAGGGAGCCTGTTCTGTTCAAGGCCGGGAATCAACCATCAGATTCAATCGAGCACCGGCATGCAGCTGATTTATGTCGCTTTTGAGCTTGACGAGAGCGAATGCTCGGAAGAAATCCGCGCCGCCTTCCAGACACTGGGCGAAAGTGCCGACATTTGCAAGAATGATGGAGATAATCTGCCTTCCGCGCTGTTATGGCGCTCGCTGCTGACCCGCACGGACCAGCAGCCGGCCATCCCCGAATCGTCGCTGCCCGATCTGGCCCGCGCGCTGCTTTTATCCTTTGTACCTCTGTTTGGGGTGAACACGGCATCGGAGCGAACACCGCTTCACCGGAGCTCCGCGCTGCTGTTGAAGCAGGCCAAGCTGTATATCCGCGACAATCTGTCAGACGACGATCTTTCCCTTGGAAAGGTTGCCGCGCATCTGAATGTATCCTCGCGCCATCTGTCGCGTATTTTTTCTTCCAATATCTATGAATCCTACTCGCAATACGTCCGCCTGCAGCGGGTCCGGCAAGCGGCTGACCTATTGATCCGTTCCGACCAGTCGATCAAGGCGATCGCGGAGGTCACCGGATTCGGTTCGGTGCATTATTTCACGCGCACCTTCCGGGCCCTGATGAATACAACGCCGGCCAAATTTCGTGAAGATTCATCCGCCAGCCGCTAATCTTCTTCCTCCCGCGGAAGCAGCAGCTCGACAACAGTCCCTGCGCCGGGCTCGCTGAATACTTTTATTCCGAAGCCGCTCCCGTAATGCAGCCTGATTCGTTCATTCACATTAGCCAGTCCTATTCCGCCTGTGCTCGAGCCCGTTGATTTTCTGGCAGGGATAATCTCAGCCCCGGTCTGTCCGGACAAATCGGCGTTCAGCCGCTCCAGCGTCTCCAAGGACATCCCCACCCCATCGTCGCTGATCCTCACGATCACCTGACTCCCGGCATATTCGCCCTTAATATTGATATGCATCAGCGGCTTATTGTCATCCAAGCCATGATAAATCGCGTTTTCTACAATAGGCTGGAGAACGAGCTTGATGATTGAATAATCCATAAGCGGCTGCGCCACATCTATGACCAGCTCGAAACGGCCGCGATAACGGTAATTCAGCAGCTCTACATAATAGCGAACATGACTCAGTTCGCTCGCAAGCGTCACTTCCTCATGCAGATCGCTGATGCTGTAACGCAGGAGCCGTCCGAGAATAGCCAGCATATTGGCCGCATCCCGGTCATCATTGAGTTCTGCTGCCATGCGGATCGATTCCAGCGTGTTGTACATGAAATGCGGATTAATCTGGCTTTGGAGAGCATGCAGCTCCGCTTCCTTCTTCTTGGTCTCCATCACATAAATATCGGCGATCAGCTGGTCGATCTGCAGAATCATCTGATTGAACTGGCTGCCCAGCTGTCCGATTTCATCGCGCCGTCTGACCTGGAATTTAACGTTAAAATCGCCTCCCTGCACGCGCCGCATCAACCGGATCATGGTACGCAGAGGCTTAGTCAGGGCAAATGAGAAGAAGACGGATATCAAAAGGGCAATTCCGATCGTCAGAAAGGTGGCAATCCACGTGACGTTGCGGATCACGACCGAGTCCCGGGTCAGCTCCTTGACGGGAATGGAAATAATCATTTTCCAGCCGTTTTGGGAAGACGTGGAAAATATATACAGATGACGTTCTCCGTCTTCATCTAAATAGAAGCTCCCTTTATCCCCGCTTGCATGCTGCAGCATCGGCTGATCCGCGATATTGGTGGCCAGCAGCTTTTTCCCGGAATCGTAGACGACATTGCCTTCGGTATCGACAATAAACGATTTGCCATGCGTGACGTTGTCGAGCTTCAACACCTGATCCTCAATGACGCTGATATTGGCATCAACCGCTATCAGTCCTACATCCTTCAGTGAGATATCGATGATTTTTCTTACAACGGTAAACGCGTATTGGATGCTCTTCATATTGCTTGTATATTTCTGCGTGCTGAACAGCACCGCCTCGCCTGTCGTGTTGCGCAATTTCTGTTCCCACAGCCCGTAGCTTTCTTTGATATTGGCGCGCGTGCCGGATTTGGCGGAATAATAGCCATTGCCATACTGGTCGAATATATAGACGGAGTTTGCTCCGCGCTTAATGGTGTTGATATAAGAAATATTCCCTCCAATGCCCCTTTGTATCGACAAAAGCAGATCGAGATCGGCAGGCATGGAGCTGCCTTCGCCTCCGGCGGAAGACTGCGCACGCTGCTCATAATAGCGATTGGAGCGGTTGAGGTTCTGCCGGATATCGTCCTGGTAAGCCGGGATCGTGGAAATACGTACCATGTCTTCAATATAATCGTCTACGCGGTCCATCATGTTGCTGAGCATATTCGTGGAATAATCAATCGTATTCTGTTCGATAGAATGCGAATAATTCCGGTAGGATACAGCGCCAATAAACGTCAAAGGTAAGGTGACAAGCAGCAGAAACACCAGCAGCAGCTTTCGCTCCATCCGCATATCGCTTACTTTCGACCATATCTGCCGCATTTGTTTACCGGAATTCATGCTGGTTATCTCCTTAGCTGTAATCATGGGGGGAATACAAGAGGGACATCTGTTTTGGAAAAACAGCCCGATCCTTTCTGCGAAGGACTCGGACTGCTTGATGAACTTATTGCTGGGTCAAGATGATCGGACCATTCTCCGTAATCGCAATTGTGTGCTCATATTGGGTGGACAGGCTGCCGTCCTGCGTCCGGGCGGTCCATCCGTCTTCGTCGATCTTGCAGTGCGGGGTACCGACATTCAGCATCGGCTCAATGGTAAACACCATGCCTTCCTTAATGCGGGTGCCCCGGCCAGGAGGACCATAGTGGGGAACCTGCGGCTCCTCATGCATAATCTGCCCGATGCCATGTCCGATAAACTGACGGACTACCGAGAATTGCTGCGCTTCCGCAAACACCTGAATCGCATGGGAAACATCGCCGATCCGGTTGCCGGGCACGGCCATTTCTATCCCCTTGTAAAGCGATTTCTCCGTTACATCCAGCAGCCGGGCCGCTTCTTCCGAAATATTTCCAACCGCATAGGACCAGGCGGAATCGGCGAGCCAGCCATCCAGATTGACCACCATATCGATGGTCACAATATCCCCATCCTTCAAGCGGTTCTGGCCAGGGAAGCCATGACAGATGACATCATTAACAGAAGCGCATGTGGCATAGGGATACCCTTTATAGCCCTTCTGTTCCGGCGTGGCGCCATGATCCCGCATAAACTTCTCGGCAAACCGGTCGATCTCGATCGTCGTGATCCCGGGGGCGATCAGCTTTCTGATTTCTTTATGACAGACAGCCAGCAGTTCGCCGGCCAGTTTCATTTTATGGATTTGTTCTTTTGTTTTTATGGTGAGCATGTTAATCTCCTTTGCGGTGATGGATTATTTTATTGTAAAGCTCCGGCTCCGCTTTTTCAAATGTTGACGTTATTCTGCCCGAAGCGAGTGGAAATGCCAATAAAAAAACCACCTTCGCTCCCCGGCGATTTCCGCTTACAGGAGTGAGAGTGGCGCAGCGCAGATTCCCGTATCTAAAAGCACCTGAAGATTCCAGTTAAGGTTCAAATCCTCAATGCCTTGGCAAACAAAATCAGGTTTTCAACAAAACACTAAGGGCTGAGAATCAACATGAGCAAAGAATAAATCAGGAGCGTCTTGCCCCATCTTTTTTTCATAAAATCCTTGCCGCGGTGAATCCGCGACTTTACAGTATTGACCGGTATATTGTTGGCCTGGCTGATTGCCTCAAGCGACATTTCCAGGACATAACGCTGATAAACGACCGTCTTGTATTTGACCGGCAGCTTGTTGATCAACTCCGCCATCTTGTTCGAAAGCTCACGCTCGATCACTTCGCCTTCAGGCGAAATTTCTGTGTTTGCGATGACGTCATGGAGCGAAAGCGCCTGATCGGAATGGGCCATAACCGGCTGATC
Source organism: Paenibacillus nasutitermitis (assembly GCF_014641075.1). Taxonomy (GTDB): domain Bacteria; phylum Bacillota; class Bacilli; order Paenibacillales; family Paenibacillaceae; genus Paenibacillus_Z; species Paenibacillus_Z nasutitermitis. The sequence continues at coordinate 9,849 of NZ_BMHP01000001.1, read as the reverse complement.
CAGCGGAAGCGATGGTGCTTTGCGACGACGAAGCAGATCCAGGCAAATGTTCTTTCCAATATGAAAAATCCAGGTGGAGAACCGTTTGTTCTCATCAAAGCGGTTCAAATTGAGATACACCTTGAGAAAGGTCTCCTGTACCACATCCTCGCACTCCGTTTTGCTGCGTAGGATCCGATGAGCCATGTTGTAAATCTTATCCGTATACAACTCCACCAGCTTGTTGAAAGCAAGCTGATCGCCTTGTCTGGATGCCATAACCAGCTGAGATTCGTTCATCGCCATTCTCCTTTGCCGTCCGTCCTGAGCCTTTATTTCTTATTATAACAGGAAATAAAAGAAACGCATCTTTAAATGCTGCTGTTTGTTCAAAACCGCTCATAAATCTTTTTGTTTTTGGCAAAATTATGACTTTCCGCTCCGGGCGGCCAATTTCCCCGTTGTTAATGCGCCATAACCGACGAACGAATGCTGCCCGAGCATCGGTCACCAAGCGGCTTATTCTCTATGTCACCACGCGTAGATTCGATCCTTACATATCCCTGTTATCACTACTTTTCTTTCTCGCTGGCATGGCACAAATGGCACAAATATGCACGACAAAAAAGCGCCTCCGTCTTCAATTGACGGGGCGCTTCTGTCTTCTTCTATACCTAGATGACCTCGAGGCTATCCTTGTCCGGCAGCTGTGGATAAGCCGCATGCGGCTCGGATTGGTACCAGAACGCTACAGAGGAGATATCGTCCTGCAGCGGCAGGTATCTTCCTTTTGAGCGCCACCCTAATGCTTGCACCGTCACATGGAGATCCTCTTCAAAGCGGATAGGGTCCATAATATGCCAGCGGTACATGCCAAAACGCTGATTGGCCTTATACAGCCCGTCCGATTTAATCGCTTGGTGCATGCCCAGATACGGGGTTGTATAAGGGACGTATTTGCCCTCCATATCCCAGTTCCAGGCACCGCCAAAGTAATCCTCCAGACCCGTGGAGCAAATGGTCGGATACTCCCGGTCGCCATCCATATAAAATTTCACTTCGCCTTCGCCCCACCAATTGTTGCTGTTTACTTGCCAGGCCAAATAGGTTCCAATAAAATGTCCTTTGCCTTTGATGCCGTCGACGATTGTATGCACATCCTTATAGGCAAGCGGATTGCTGCGGCGCCATTGAGCATGAAAATAAGCCATATCGGCAGGCACGTCTGTTAGCGTATAATTAATCTGGTAATAGAGTACGGTATCCTGATCATTAAGGTTTTCCATCACGAATCGTGCTTTGCCGCGGAAGGGCATCTCCCAGTAGCTGTTGAAACCGTTCGCCGGATTAACGGAAATGGGTAGCGAATTCACCAGACTGCGCTCACACCAGCCGTTGCAGAAGAAATCGCCGACCGGCACACGTACCGAAGGTTCCTTCTCGTCATCCCAATAAATATTCAGAATCATATGCCGCCATGATTCCACCGGACAGGTGAGCCAGAAATTCTGAATCACACCCGGTCCCTGAATGTCAGCCATTGTGAACGATGAATTCGCAGGTACCATAACGGAAGGAGAGATCTTCCACCCCTGTCCCAAATCACGGGCGCAGGCTGCACCGGTGCCTTCCGTCGCCATGGCGCCTTTGCCTTTTTCTCCGGTAAAGTTCTCCGGGCTGACAGACCGGGTAACTGCATTTGAAAGACGCGACAAATTGCCAAGTCCCATACCTATTCCGTTAAATGCTGATGTCATGGACATGCCTCCTGTAACCCTATGTATTAGCCGTTCAAAGCTATTATAACCGGGTGGTCATCCGATGGATTTAGCAATTCGTTTGTTTTTTTTAGCAATCATTCAGAAAAATAATCCTGATAGGAAAAAGAGGGTTTTGTGTGCTTGAGCAATTATCGCCTTATATACGAGTGGCTATGGATTCCTGGCTTGGCACCGACACGTTTATTGAGCGCGTGATTTGGGACTACGAGCTGTTGTTCCTCAAAGAAGGCAAGCTTGAAGTGACGGTAGAAAATAACGTCTATGCAGGCGAGGCAGGGGATGTGTTTCTGTTCAAACCCCGGCAGCCCCACACCATCCGGGTTCTGGGCGGGCAGCCGGCCAGGCAGCCGCATGTCCACTTTGATTTAACCGAATCCTTCGACAGCCCGGATATTTGGGTATCCTTTAAAACGCTGGAGCAGATGAGTCCCGCAGAGAGTAACTGGTTCCGACCGGACCTCTTGTCCGGACCGGACTGGAAGCTTCCCAGCCGCATCCGTTTGCCCGGCCTTCTGACCTTCGAGGAGCTGCTATTCGCCATTATCCGCGAATTTGAAATGAAGATGCCTTTCCACCGGATCCGCCTGAAAGGCTTGATGCTCGAGCTGCTGGCCTTCCTCCTTCGCGAAACCCAGCTTGAAGAAAACCTGCGGGAGCCTGGCCATCTGGCGCTTCTGCTGGAAATTCAGCATTATTTGAATCTCCATGCCGGACGGGAGCTGATTCTGGATGAGCTTTCGGAGCAGTTTCACATGAACAAGCGTTATCTGATCAGCCTGTTCAAGCAGGCTTTCCAGATTACACCGATGCAGTATCACCAGCAGATGCGTCTGGATCGGGCCAAAAACCTGCTCCGCCATTCGAAGATGACGATGCAGCAGATCGCCGATTCGCTGGGCTATCCCAGCATCCACGGCTTCAGCAGAGCGTTCAAGAACAAAGAAGGCTGCAGCCCCAGCGCCTACCGGGCCATCCTTGCCGATAAGCCTAAATGAAACCGTGCTACAGCAGACGAAAAAGCGCCGAATGCTTGGTATCCAATCATTCGGCGCGGCATCTCAATCGAAAAGAAAATCCTCATCTCTCAATGGCTCTACGTGAACGGTTCGCACATATCCGTTGCCCTTCTTCGAGAAGAAATCATGCTGTTTGGTGCGGGTGCTGATCCCGTTAAATACGATCGGATTGACCTCTTCTTCAGGAAAAGCCGGCTCCAGAGCCAGATTCATCAGCGCCTTGTTCGCATTGTAGCGTACGAAGCGCTTCACCTCCTCCTGCAGGCCAAGCACGCTGTACAATTCATCGGTATATGCTTCCTCATTGGCGTGCAGACGATCCAACAGGCTGTATAACTCAGCCGTTACTTCCGCCTGATCGCCGGCCTCCAGTTCGCGGAATACCTCCTGTGCCAACACGCCGACATAAAGACCATGAATGCTCTCATCACGCAGGATCAGGTCGATGATTTCGCCGCTGCTGGTCATTTTCCCTTGTCCCGCCAAGTATAGAGGGTAGAAAAAACCGCTGTAAAACAGGTAGCTCTCCAGCAGAACGGAGGCCGCCATCGCCAGATACAGGCTTTTTGGGGAGCTGATATTCTCGTAGCACTCGGAGATCCATTGCGCTTTTGACTGCAACAGCGGGCTGCGTTCCACCCATTTGAACAGCTTGTCAATTTCCTCCGTGGTCGCAAGCGTTGTGAAGATGCTGCTGTACGACTTGGCATGAATCTGCTCCATCATGCCCATGAAGCCAAGAACCGCTTTGCGCTGCAAACCGTCTATATGTTCCAGCAGCTTGGGCATTCCTACCCCGCCCTGGATCGTATCCAGCAGCGTCAGTCCGCCAAGAACCTTCATATATAAATCTTGCTCTGAATCGCTTAATCTCATCCAGGACATTTTGTCATCGGAGAGAGGGATTTCTTCATCCGTCCAGAACTGCATAATATTCTGATTCCAGAATGTGCTTGTATAATCATCATCAGGCCGGTTCCAGTTCACGGCCTTGAACACCACAGCCGGTTTCTTGACGGGCTGTTCGGCAATTTTAACGTTCATACTTTCAGATCCTCTCATCCTTCATTCAGGTTTCTAGACCGCACAGCTGATGCACTCTTCTACGGACAGATGGTTGGTCCGCGTGTAATAGAGGGATTTCAACCCTTTCCTGGCTGCGTACAAATAATAACGAGCAAGCTCCCGGGTGCTCACATCGCTGTTTACGTGGAGGATCGTCGAGATGCCTTGATCCACATGTGCGCTGATTTCGGCGATAAGATCCATCACCTTGAACTGATCCATTTGATATGCGGACTTGTAATAAAAGAAGTTGTCTGCCGACATATAAGGCATCGGATAATAAGTCGTTGAATTGGCATAGGTGCGCGTTTCAATTTGCTCCACAATCGGCATCACACTCGACGTAGCGTTTTGGATATAGGAAATGCTCTGCGTAGGCGCAATGGCGAGCCGGTAGGCATGGTACAAACCATGCTTCATTACCTGCTGCTTGAGCCGGCTCCAATCCGCAGACGTTGGAATTTCAATCCCCGCAAACAGGGATTTGACCTTCTCTGTCGCCGGGCTGTAATCGGTATCCTCATATTTGACGAAATAGGTGCCTTTGGCGTATTCGGAGCGTTCAAAATCTTGAAAAGCCTGCTGCGTGTCCCTTGCGATCTGCATGCTTTTCTCAATGGAATAATAATTCATCATCATAAAGAAGGTTCTGGCAAAATCCTTCGCTTCGCCGCTGTCGTATGCGATCCGGTTCTTGGCCAGATAGCCGTGCAGATTCATGGCGCCAAGCCCCACAGAATGAAGCTCTTTATTGGCTTTGACGACACCGGGCGCGTTGGCAACTGTGGTCATGTCGCTGACTGCCGTCAGCGCGGTCATGCCTTCATAGACGGACTCCTTGATTTTCTTCTGCTCCATGACATTGACGATATTAAGCGAAGCCAGATTGCAGGTAATATCGCGGCGGATCAGATCGGGCTGGCCGTAGTCGCCTATCTCCGAGACCTCCTGAAGCTGGAAGATTTCCGTGCATAGATTGGACATTTTGACAGTGCCGATATCCTTCAGTGCATGGTTCTTGTTGGCATTGGATTTGTTCATAATATAGGGATAACCGGATTCCAGCTGGATTGTAGCAATTTTAACGAGCATGTCGCGCGCATTCATCACTATCTTCTTATTCACGCGGTCGTCCGCAAGCAGCTGATCATACATTTCATCGAGATCGATATCGTCCAGATGCTCGCCGTAAGCCTGATAAACCGTATGGGGCGCAAACACATGAAGCGGCTGATTCTGCTCCGCCAATCTATAGAAACGGTTCGGTACGATCAGTCCAATGGAAAGCGTCTTGATCCGGTTCTTCTCATCGGCATTGATCTTCTTGCAGTCCAGAAACTCAAGCACATCCCAACCAAAGATGTTGTAATAGGCAGCTCCCGAGCCTTTGCGCTGGCCCATCTGATCTGCGTAGGAGAACGCATCCTCCATCAGCTTCAGGATCGGCATGATTCCTTTTGCTGCTCCTTCAACACCCTTTATCGATTCCCCGCGCCCCCGCAGCTTTGACAGATTAACAGCTACGCCGCCACCGATTTTTGACAGCTGCATGCAAGTAGCCAGACCGTAGTTAATCGAGTTGAGCGAGTCATCGACTTCCATCAGATAACAGGAGACCAACTCGCCCCGGCGGCTCTTGCCCGCATTCAGAAAGGTGGGTGTTGCCGGCTGCAGCCGCTGCTCCATCATGGAACGGGCCAGCATACGGGCAGTTTCCGCATCTCCCCTCGCCAGATGAAGCGCTGTAATGCTTACACGGTCCGGATAATGCTCCAGGTAGATCGATTGGTCATTACTCTTTAGCGCGTAATCTGTGTAGAATTTCGAAGCCGCCATATAGGATTGAAATTCAAAACTGTATCCGTGCGCTGTTTCATACACCGATTCAATGTCGCCCAATGAATAATGGTCATATACGTTCTCATAGAAGTCATTGGCAATCATATAATCCATTTTTTCTTTGGTGCTGTTGAAGATCAGGCTTTTGCCAAGCACATCCTCCATAAACACGGCAACGGCCTCATGATCCTTCTCAAGCTTGAAAAAACCTTCTTCATTTCGCTGCATCAGCTGATTATTAAGTTCAATGTAACGCAATTCCGCTCACCGCTTTCCGAAAATATTCGATATCAGACGAGGTGCCCGACAATTCAAATTTACTGATCACCGGGACCGCAAACCGCTCGGCGATCCGGTCTGCGCTTTTGGCAAAACCTTCTCCCCAATTGCGGTTGCCGCTTGCGGAAACTCCCACCAAATAATTGTAGTTAGTCTTCAGAAAATCCATTACCTTGTCCGGCACCTGGCCAAATCCGGTTGTATATGTAACGAGCACGAAAGGCTCCTCAATCGCAGAACAGTCTTCAATCCGAACCGCCCGCATCGCCAACTTGTCAATGAATCTGCCGACATTTCCCGTTCGTGAATCATAGGCAATCAACAAAAGCTCCAGCTCCTTTTCCGGGTTGATAATTTGTATTTTCCCGAATTTATATCTATATATAGTTGTTATTAACAAAGATACATCAATATATTGTGTAATGTCAATGAGCCGGAAGTTCGAACTGCCTCTCCATTTCCTTCCTTCCAATCCGTCTTTGGAAGCTGAAAACCCCGTCCACGATGGCAATCCTTATCTTTTTCTCCACCGATGGGAGCGAGTTGAAATTTTAAAATTTAATCTTTCTGATCATTCCATTAATTCTCTACGCCCGAACCGTTTGATACTTTTTTTTGAAATGGATTTTATCAAATCCGTAAAAAATGCTAAAATGAACAGGAACAAGAAGAAAGGCGGAGAACTAAAATGGGACATGCATTTACGATCAAGCCCGATTCCTATACTGCTTTTGAGAACGAAGCCGAACAAATCGAGAAATGTAAAGAATGGGGCCTGTTATCCGAAAAAGCCACCAAATCTAAAGCATTTTTCTACCGGGGGAATGGCTTGAACATAGCCTGCAGTATTATCGGCTGGGTCGATAATATGACCGCCGTCATTGAGCTCGAGAACCACCAGCACTGCATCCACCCTTCCTACCTGAAGGAAATGCAAGCCTCAAGCTACGGTCAGAAATCGCTTGCCGCTGCGGATCCGTCCCTGGACCTTGCCGGTTCGGAGCCTGACAGCCCGGCGGCGGAGACTGCCGCAGCGAATCATGCCGTTCCTTCTAAGGCTGAAGCCCTCGATGAAACCGGGCAAACAGAGACTGTTAACCAAGTGGAGTCTGAGGCGAAGGAAGCACCGAAAGTAAGAGCCAAAAAAGAAAAAGCACCGAAGCTCCAGCTGCCGGAAGAAAAGGTGAAAATGACCGCGACGGTGCAGGAATTCACGACCGTACCCAATCATTTTTCCGATAATGATGACGAGGTTGTTATTTATGGTGCGGTGACTTTAGCCGAGAGCGGGACCGAGATCGGTACAGCCTGGTCGAGTCACAGTGCTACGCTGAAGAAAAGCGATTTGCAGCTTGGCGACAAGATTGCTTTTGAAGGTAAACTTGTTGCGAAGAAGCTCACCAAGCATCCTGTTCCCTATAAAATCAACAATCCTGCTAAAATACAAAAAGAGGATGCCTAACGCCAAGCGTATAACCGGTCGACTCAAATCCTCATCGCCAGGCAATCATCTGGACCGTCCTTGTTACAACAAAAAAGACTGCGGGAAATCCCTGCAGCCTGAGTGTCCTTCTTTATCGAAACGCCTTTCAGCAAAGCTTCATGGGAACGGTCAATCCTATTGCTCAAATTTGTACGTCCAGAAACGTTCCGTGCCAAATCGCACTTCTATCTCGCTGTCCGTCAGCGGTTCGCTGCCCACAAGCTCAGCGGCCTGAAACTGGGAGCGATGAGCTTCAATGGATGCCATTTTTTGCTTCAAAAAAGGGATTACGTTCTGTATGATGTCAGGCTCCCCCAATACGTCCAGCGAATTCTTGGAAAAGGCCATAGCCTGAACAACAGGACGCTCGTCAGCGGGCAGCCTCCTGATTGTACGTACGACAGCTGCCCCGCACGCATCATGGTCAGGATGAACGCTGTAGCCCGGATAAAAGGTCAGCACAAGCGCCGGTTGAAGTTCTTTCAGAAGCGCACCGATGCTTTGATCTAGAGCCTCCTGATCCTCGAACTCGATCATTTTGTCGTGGAAGCCCAACATCCGCAGATCTGATATGCCAATAGCCTGGCAAGAAGCCACCAGCTCCTGTCTGCGGATCGCCGGCAGCGTTACCCTGTTGGCAAACGGGGGAATGCCCATATTTCTGCCCATTTCACCCAAGGTCAAACAAGCGTAGGTAACCTTGTCACCGTTATGCAGCTGCATGGCCGCCGTTCCCGCGACTCCGAAAGCCTCATCGTCCGGATGGGGCAATATAATCAGGATTTGCCTGCTCAAATTGATTCACTCTCCTCTCCTTGCTTCTAAAAAGGCGTAGGGCTTAGTTGCAATGCCACAATAAGCTTGCCAAATGCATCGTGACCGGCCAGAATCAGCTGATCACCGTTGGTTTCGTCCCAGTGCGTAAGACCCTCCGAATAAACCCAGCCCTCGCCGGTTTTTAATCCAACCCGATAATAAGGTCCCTCACCCTTTATGGACCCTTTGGAGAAGCGGATCATGGCGTTCGTGACAAAGGTCGCTGCCGGATGTTTCGCGCTGTCCAGGTGGGCAGCATAAGCACCTGAAGTCATTTCCAGATGAAGATAAAGAGGTTGGTCGTCCAGGTTATCAATTCTTTGTTGAACGCTCTTCGGATTAATCAGCTGCATAAAATCCTCCGTCTGCCCCGTTAAATATATTCCTATTCCCAGGCTGTTACATTTCTAGATATTCCCAATTATAAAGAAACATTTTCCTGTTTGATGCGTATACATGATGAAAACAGGGGGCTGATAAATATGATTTTCTTCGCATTTATTTTTATGGCGGTTGCTGTCATAAACATTATTTATCCAGCTTTTGGCTGGTATATGCGATACGGCTGGATGGTCAAAGGTGATTCCGAGCCAAGCGATGCTTATTTACTCATGAGCAGAATCAGCAGCATCGTCGTATTGGTCGTCTTTTTTATTTTTGTTATACCCTTGCTGTTTTAATTTGATAACCTGGCATCAAGACTTATCCTACAGCAGCCCATTCCACTAAGGGAGACATATGCAGGAGCAATAGTCCTATCCGATAATGCCGTGGGTCATGGAAAACTAAGCCTTGCGTATATCGCCTTCTGCAGGTTGTTCGATTATATTCAAATATTCAAACTCCGCCAAACATCCTTCACCCACAGGAGACTGAGTCACAACCCCAACTTTAAGTTCTGTCGTGCCCTCCATTCCGAAATACCTTACCAAATGCCACTGCACGCCATCCACAGAATAATGAAAAGCAAAGCAATTTCCTCCCCTTGCGATTCTTATGTAAGGCTGAGTAACCGTTAACGGAGCCGAAACACAGTCATCCGAGGTATTCTTGGTAACTACGCTTATGATGGATGGTTGGTCGTCAAAAAATTCAAAACATAATTTCGCCCAGTTCTGAGCATCCGCCATCAGCATCAGACAGCCGGAGTCATATTGCTTCTTCATATCAACCTTTATTCTTGTGGACATTACAAATTCGCCTTTAATGCGTGTATATAAAAACGGAGCGGAGAATTGTGCATGGCCTCCGGCAGGATCAATGAAAAAATCAGCGCCTGATGATGCGTAGACCTTTAAATGACTACTTTCGTTAAAATGCCATTCTTCAGGTTCGTTGATCCACTCCATCCGATCCGGCAATATTCTTCCGGAGCACTTTTCAAAAAGATTCATCTCCATCACTCCTCAACCATCATAAAGTTAGAATAACAAAAAAACTCACTATTGTGAGTTCAATTTACCGAATCGCGCCCTGAAAACTGGATACGAAACAAGCAAGTGTGCTTTCTTTAGCTGTTAATGGATAAAAGTAGGATAAGCCCTCGACCGATTAGTATTCGTCAGCTGCACGCATTTCTGCGCTTCCACCT